>NZ_CP084876.1 GCF_020525925.1 Klebsiella quasipneumoniae subsp. quasipneumoniae | reverse complement strand
ACTCCACTCGAACATAAAATCGATATCAAAGAAAAACTGAAACAATCGTGATTGTTGGCACACGTCGACAAGACCCTGCATTAGCCGAAAAGCCCCTGCACAAAAGGGGTGACGTGCGAACCGCTATCTGCGGTTATTTCCCGCTGCGGATCCGGGGATCGCGATCGGGACCGGGGATCATAGCCTAAACTGAGAAAGAGATCTTGTGTTTCTCAACAGATTCTTCCCGATTTATCCACAGGAAGGATCGAAACCGGGTAAGTGTAATCGATCCTGGGAAGAGTGAAGCACGATTTCCGCCGCATATTGGAAAAATTAATGAGCTATGCCGCTTTTGGGCGGAAACGATCTAACAAAGATCCTTCAGGATCCTTGCGCTTTACTGGCCAGGCCGTATAATCCCCCACCCGGCGCGTAATGCCCGTTTTCGTCACGCGTCTCAGCTTATTTTTTGTGCGACGAGGTGCGAGAAATAAGGAAAGAGAATTGACTCCGGAGTGTACAATTATTACAATCCGGCCTCTTTAATCACCCACGCTGAGGCGTAAGTCGTTCGAAATTCGTTCGGGTCTACGCAAAAGTCAGTGAATTTATTCAAGTTTAGGTAGAAATCGCCATGAAACGCACTTTTCAACCGTCTGTACTGAAGCGCAACCGTTCTCACGGCTTCCGTGCTCGTATGGCTACTAAAAATGGTCGTCAGGTTCTGGCACGTCGTCGTGCTAAAGGCCGCGCTCGTCTGACCGTTTCCAAGTAATAAAGCTAACCCTGCGTGGTTAAGCTCGCATTTCCCAGGGAGTTACGCTTGTTAACTCCCAGTCATTTCACTTTCGTCTTCCAGCAGCCACAACGGGCTGGCACGCCGCAAATCACCATCCTCGGCCGCCTGAATTCGCTGGGGCATCCCCGCATCGGTCTCACCGTCGCCAAGAAAAACGTGAAACGCGCACATGAACGCAATCGGATTAAACGTCTGACGCGTGAAAGTTTTCGTTTGCGTCAACATGAACTCCCGCCAATGGATTTCGTGGTGGTGGCGAAAAGAGGGGTTGCCGACCTCGATAACCGTGCTCTCTCGGAAGCGTTGGAAAAATTATGGCGCCGCCATTGTCGCCTGGCTCGCGGGTCCTGATCGGCCTGATTCGAGTTTATCAGCGCCTGATTAGTCCGCTACTCGGGCCGCATTGCCGTTTCACCCCAACCTGTTCTCAATACGGAATTGAGGCCTTACGCAGGTTTGGAGTGATAAAAGGCAGTTGGTTGACGATGAAACGCGTATTAAAATGCCACCCTTTACACCCTGGTGGTGACGATCCCGTCCCGCCTGGACCATTTGATACCAGAGAACACTAACGATGGATTCGCAACGCAATCTTCTTATCATCGCTTTGTTGTTCGTGTCTTTCATGATCTGGCAAGCCTGGGAGCAGGACAAAAATCCGCAACCCCAGCAGCAGACCACGCAGACTACGACCACAGCAGCGGGTAGCGCCGCCGACCAGGGCGTACCGGCCAGTGGCCAGGGGAAACTGATTACGGTTAAAACTGATGTGCTTGATCTGACCATCAACACCCGCGGTGGTGATGTTGAGCAAGCGCTGCTTCCGGCTTACCCGAAAGCGCTGAAATCGACTGAACCGTTCCAGTTACTGGAAACTACGCCACAGTTTATCTACCAGGCGCAGAGCGGCTTAACCGGTCGTGACGGCCCGGATAACCCGGCTAACGGCCCGCGTCCGCTGTATAACGCTGATAAAGATGCGTATGTACTGGCTGATGGCCAGAACGAAATCGTTATTCCGCTGACCTATACCGACAAAGCCGGCAACGTCTTCACCAAGACCTTCACCCTGAAACGCGGTGATTATGCGGTGAACGTGGGTTATAGCGTGCAGAACGCCAGCGAGAAACCGCTGGAAGTCTCGACCTTCGGTCAGCTGAAGCAGACCGCCGCGCTGCCGTCCAGTCGCGATACGCAGACCGGCGGCCTGTCCACGATGCATACTTTCCGTGGCGCGGCGTTCTCCACCGCGGATTCGAAATACGAAAAATACAAATTCGATACCATCCTGGACAATGAAAACCTGAACGTCAGCACCAAAAACGGTTGGGTTGCCATGCTGCAGCAGTACTTCACCACCGCGTGGGTGCCGCAGAATAACGGGACGAATAACTTCTACACCGCCAACCTCGGCAACGGCATTGTCGCTATCGGCTATAAATCTCAGCCGGTACTGGTGCAGCCTGGTCAAACCGACAAACTGCAGAGCACGCTGTGGGTCGGCCCGGCGATTCAGGACAAAATGGCTGCCGTCGCGCCGCACCTGGATCTGACCGTCGACTACGGCTGGCTGTGGTTCATCTCCCAACCGCTGTTCAAGCTGCTGAAATTCATCCACGGCTTCCTCGGCAACTGGGGCTTCTCGATTATCGTCATCACCTTTATCGTTCGTGGCATCATGTACCCGCTGACCAAAGCGCAGTACACCTCCATGGCGAAGATGCGTATGCTGCAGCCGAAAATTCAGGCCATGCGCGAGCGTCTGGGCGACGATAAACAACGTCAAAGCCAGGAGATGATGGCGCTGTATAAAGCGGAAAAAGTGAACCCGCTGGGCGGCTGCTTCCCGCTGATTATCCAGATGCCGATCTTCCTTGCGCTGTACTACATGCTGAGCGCCTCGGTAGAACTGCGTCATGCGCCGTTTATCCTGTGGATCCACGATCTGTCTGCGCAAGACCCGTACTACATCCTGCCGATCATCATGGGCGCGACGATGTTCTTCATCCAGAAGATGTCGCCGACCACCGTGACCGACCCGATGCAGCAGAAGATCATGACCTTTATGCCGGTCATCTTCACGGTGTTCTTCCTGTGGTTCCCGTCTGGCCTGGTGGTGTACTACATCGTCAGCAACCTGGTGACCATTATCCAGCAGCAGCTGATTTACCGTGGTCTGGAGAAGCGTGGCCTGCATAGCCGCGAGAAGAAGAAATCCTGATACTCTTCATTCTTCAAGCCAACGCATCTGCGACCTGGATAATTTAGAGTAGTTACGGTAACGTTAATGCCAGAGAAGGCGGTCAATGGACCGCCTTTTTTACATCTACATAGAGAGTCACCATGAGCCATAACGACACTATCGTCGCCCAGGCAACCCCACCGGGACGCGGGGGTGTGGGCATCCTGCGTATCTCCGGCCTCAAAGCGCGCGACGTCGCGCAGGCGGTACTCGGCAAGCTGCCGAAGCCGCGCTATGCCGACTACCTGCCGTTCAACGACGTTGACGGTACGCCGCTGGATCAGGGGATTGCGCTGTGGTTCCCCGGGCCGAACTCCTTTACCGGGGAAGATGTGCTTGAGCTACAGGGCCACGGCGGCCCGGTCATTCTCGACCTGCTGCTCAAACGTATTCTGACCCTGCCGGGCCTGCGCATCGCCAGACCGGGCGAATTCTCCGAGCGCGCGTTCCTTAACGACAAGCTCGACCTGGCGCAGGCAGAGGCCATCGCCGATCTTATCGACGCCAGCTCAGAACAGGCGGCGCGCTCGGCGCTGAACTCGCTGCAGGGGGCGTTCTCCGCGCGGGTGAACCACCTTGTGGAAGCGCTCACTCACCTGCGCATCTACGTGGAAGCGGCGATTGATTTTCCGGATGAAGAAATTGATTTCCTCTCCGACGGCAAAATTGAAGCCCAGCTGAACGAGGTGATGGTCGACCTCGACGCCGTCCGCGCCGAAGCCCGTCAGGGCAGTCTGCTGCGCGAAGGGATGAAAGTGGTGATCGCCGGGCGGCCAAATGCCGGTAAATCAAGCCTACTGAACGCCCTGGCGGGCCGCGAAGCGGCGATCGTCACCGACATTGCGGGCACCACCCGCGATGTGCTGCGCGAGCATATCCATATCGACGGCATGCCCCTGCATATCATTGATACCGCGGGCCTGCGCGACGCCAATGACGAAGTGGAGCGTATCGGCATCGAGCGCGCCTGGCAGGAGATTGCGCAGGCTGACCGGGTGCTGTTTATGGTCGATGGCACCACCACCAGCGCCGTTGACCCGGCGGAGATCTGGCCAGATTTTATCGAGCGCCTGCCCGCTAAACTGCCGATTACCGTGGTGCGCAATAAAGCCGATGTTACCGGCGAAGCGCTGGGTATCAGCGAAGTAAATGGCCACTCACTGATCCGCCTGTCGGCACGCACCGGCGAAGGCGTCGAGGTGCTGCGTAATCACCTCAAGCAGAGCATGGGCTTCGATACCAATATGGAAGGCGGCTTCCTCGCCCGCCGTCGCCATCTGCAGGCGCTGGAAGAGGCGGCGAACCATCTGCAGCAGGGCAAAGCCCAGCTGCTGGGCGCCTGGGCCGGCGAGCTGCTGGCGGAAGAGCTGCGTCTCGCGCAGCAGGCGCTGAGCGAGATCACCGGGGAGTTCACCTCCGACGACCTGCTGGGCCGCATCTTCTCCAGCTTCTGTATCGGCAAATAACGTTTAGTCCGTAAACGTTCACTCACCCGCATTAGCGCCGCGTTAATGCGGGTTTTTTCTTGCCCTTTGCGGCGCAACGTTCTCTACTTTTATCTCCCCCTAACCACGAGACTAAAGCATGATCGTTGAATATACCGTGATCGAGAAGGTGCCCTCCGCCGAAGCGTTTTGCCACCTGCGGGTGGTAGCGGGCATGTCGCCGCGCCCCATAGAAGGCGCCAGAGCCGGGCTGCCGCAAAGCTGTTATGGCGTACATATCCTCTGGCAGGAGACGCCGATCGCCATGGGGCGCATCGTCGGCGACGGCGCGATTAATTTCGACATTGTCGACGTCGCCGTCGATCCGGCTCACCAGGGGAAGGGCCTTGGCCGGCTGGTGATGGAGAAACTGGTCGCCTGGCTGGATGCGAACGCCTTTGACGGCGCCTACGTTACGCTGGTGGCGGATGTTCCGGAGCTGTACGCGAAGTTTGGCTTCGAAAGCGTTCGGCCGGAAAGCGAAGGGATGGCCCGCGTCTGGCGACGCCGGGGCCGCTAGTTCGCGTTTCCTGCCAGGAAAATAGCGTTGTCCAAATGGCAACTCGTCTTGCGGAGCGTATCTCACTATGCTGAACGCCATTCACATCGCGAGGATCTCATGACACGCTTTCTTCTCTGCAGCTTTGCCCTGGTTCTGCTCTATCCCTCCGGCATCGATATGTATCTCGTCGGCCTGCCGCGTATTGCTCAGGATCTGGGAGCCAGCGAGGCGCAATTACATATCGCCTTCTCGGTCTATCTGGCCGGAATGGCCTCCGCGATGCTGTTTGCTGGCCGTATCGCCGACCGCTCGGGGCGCAAGCCTGTCGCCATTGTGGGCGCGGCGATCTTTGTTATCGCCTCCCTGCTCTGCGCGCAGGCGCACACCAGCAGCCACTTCCTTACCGGACGCTTTATCCAGGGGATTGGCGCCGGCTGCTGCTACGTGGTGGCTTTCGCTATTCTGCGCGATACGCTGGACGACCGTCGGCGGGCCAAAGTGCTGTCGTTGCTCAACGGCATTACCTGCATCATCCCCGTTCTGGCGCCGGTGCTCGGCCACCTGATCATGCTGAAATACCCGTGGCAGAGTCTGTTCTACACCATGATCGGCATGGGGGTAACGGTGGGTTTACTGGCGGTATTTATCCTGCGCGAGACGCGTCCGACGGCGCCTCCGCAGACGGCTATGCCGCAGCATGGCGCGGACGAATCGCTGTTGAATCGCTTTTTCCTCAGCCGCATTCTCATCACCACCCTCAGCGTAACGGCGATCCTCACCTACGTGAACGTCTCGCCGGTACTGATGATGGAGGAGATGGGGTTCGATCGCGGCACCTATTCCATGACGATGGCGCTGATGGCGATGGTCAGCATGGCGGTCTCCTTCTCGACGCCGTTCGCCCTGTCGCTGTTTAAACCGCGCACCCTGATGATAACCTCACAGCTGCTGTTCCTGGCGGCTGGCGTGGCGCTGAGCCTCGCCACCCACCAGGCCGTCACCCTGGTCGGGCTGGGCATGATTTGCGCCGGCTTCTCCGTCGGCTTCGGCGTCGCGATGAGCCAGGCCCTGGGGCCATTCACGCTGCGCGCCGGTGTCGCCAGCTCGGTCCTCGGCATCGCGCAGGTGTGCGGTTCGTCGCTGTGGATTTGGCTCGCCGCTATCATCGGGCTCAGCGCAATGAATATGCTGATCGGGATACTCATTGCCTGTAGCATAGTGAGTCTTGTTCTGCTACTGGTCGCCACCCCGCCGCGGGTTGCGCAACACGATGAAGAAGCCGCTTTCGAGTCTCGATCTTAATTTACTCCTCTGCCTGCAGCTCCTGACCCAGGAGCTCAGCGTTACCCGTACGGCGAAGCGGATGAACGTTTCGCCCTCGGCGGTGAGCAAATCGCTGGCCAAACTGCGCGCCTGGTTTGACGATCCGCTGTTTGTCAAAACGCCGCTGGGCCTGGCGCCCACGCCGCTGGTCAGCAGCATGGAGCAGGATCTGGCGGACTGGATGCAGATGGGCAACCAGATCCTCGATAAACCGCACCACACCATGCCGAGCGGCCTCAAGTTCGAGCTGGCGGCGGAAACGCCGCTGCTGATGATCCTGTTTAACACCCTCTCCCAGCGCATCTATCAGCGCTATCCGCAGGCATTGATTCGTTTGCGCAACTGGGACTACGACTCCCTGGACGCCATCATTCGCGGCGAGGTGGATATCGGCTTCTGCGGGCGCGAAAGCCATCCGCAGTCGCGTGAGCTGCTAAGCCTGCTGCCGTGGTATATCGATTTTGATGTGCTGTTCACCGACCTGCCGCAGGTCTGGCTGCGCGCCGATCATCCGGCGCTCAGGGAGGAGTGGGATCTGGCGGCATTCTTACGCTATCCGCATATCACCATCTGCTGGGAACAACGCGATACCTGGGCGCTGGACGACGTGCTGCAGGAGCTGGGGCATAAACGTAACGTGGCGCTGACCGTGCCGGGGTTTGAGCAATCCCTCTTTATGGCGGCCCAGCCGCAGCACACCATGCTGGCCACCGCGCCGCGCTACTGCCAGCACTATAATCAGCAGCACCAGCTCCCCCTGGTCTCCCGACCGCTGCCGCTGGAGCCGCAGCATCTGGAAAAGCTTCGCGTCCCCTTCACCTTGCTATGGCATAAACGCAACAGCTACAACCCGAAGCTTGTCTGGCTTAGAGATACGCTGAAAGCGCTCTATTCCGGTACGCTGTAAGCCTTGTTTCGTGCCCATAGCACCTTATTTGCGCAAGAATTTGTAAAATTCAAACAAATTCCCTTTTCAAGGGGGGATTTCGGCATTAAAACCTGTTAATACCAGGCGATAATAGCGCCCGCCGTTTTATTCAGACCATTACTCACGGAGCGACGTATGGCAACGCATTTTGCACGAGGGATACTCAGTACCGGGGAGCCGCTATCGACACGTTTGTCAGCGGCCTGTCATCAATCCGCACGTCGGCTCCCTGAATACCGGCAAGCCCGCTTTCGCGCTTCGCGGTCGCTGCTCGCCGAACTGCTGTTTATGCTTTACGGCATCAGCGAGCTGCCTGAAATCGTTAACGAAGCCAATGGCAGACCGGTTTTTAGCGATCGTCACCTTCCCCGCTTCTCTATCTCTTATACTGGCAATATCGTTGGCGTGGCGCTGACCACCGAGGGGGATTGCGGCCTCGACATGGAGCTGCAGCGCGCCGTTCGCAGCCACGACGCCGACCGGCAAAATTTCAGTAACAATGAGAATCTGTGGATTAACATTCAGCATGACCCGGACGAAGCGCGCAGCCAGCTGGTGGCGCTGCGCCGCAGCGTGCTGAAGCTGACCGGTGAGACATCAACGCAGCTGCAGCTGCTGCCTGGCTCCGGCCGCCTGCGTACCGCCGGCAGCCTGCCGATCGAAGCCGTCTGTGACGCCGAATCGCTGCTGGTGTGGTCGATTGCCGCTACCCCGAATATCGGCCCGCTGAAGGTCTGGGAGTATGATGCTAAGGGAGGCGACTGGCACAGCCTGGCGGACGCTCAGCGCCGCGCACGCGAACCCTCAGCCCGCCTGATGCGCTTTACCAGTCTGCCCACGGAAAAAACCTTATCCCTCAATTGACCGGTCTTGCCGGCATCATGATCCAAAGGAGCAATCATGTCAGATACCTTGAAAGTGGTTACGTTACTCGGCAGCCTGCGTAAAGGGTCGTTTAATGGAATGGTCGCGCGTACCCTGCCCGGCATCGCGCCGGCGGGTATGCACATCTCCGCGCTGCCGTCGATCGGCGATATTCCGCTGTACGATGCTGATATTCAGGAGGAAGAGGGATTCCCGCAGAGCGTGCAGGAGATTGCGCAGCAGATCCGCGAGGCGGATGGCGTGGTGATTGTCACCCCCGAGTATAACTATTCCGTGCCTGGCGGCCTGAAAAACGCCATCGACTGGCTTTCACGCCTGCCCGAGCAGCCGCTGTCCGGCAAGCCGGTGCTGATTCAAACCAGCTCTATGGGCGCCATCGGCGGCGCGCGCTGCCAGTATCATCTGCGGCAGATTCTGGTGTTCCTCGATGCGATGGTGATGAATAAACCGGAATTTATGGGCGGCGTGATCCAGAACAAAGTGGATCCGCAGTCGGGTGAAGTGGTCGATCAGAGCACCCTCGACCATCTGCGCGGCCAGCTGACTGCCTTTGGCGACTATATTCAGCGGGTTAAAGCATAAAAAAAGCCCGGCAGCGATGCCGGGCTTTTTCATCATACGTGCGGATTAATGTGCATCGATAAAGACAATCTTCAGCACAAACAGCAGCGAGACGATAATGACGCAAGGGCTGAGGTCGCGCAGACGGCCGGTGCCAATTTTCATCACGCAGTAGGAGATAAAGCCCAGGGCAATGCCTTCGGTGATCGAGAAGCTAAACGGCATCATCACCGCGGTGATAAACGCCGGTACCGCTTCCGTCAGGTCATCCCACTTCACGCGCGCCAGGCTTGAGGTCATCAGCACACCGACGTAAATCAGCGCGCCGGCGGCCGCATAGGCCGGAACCATCCCCGCCAGCGGAGACAGGAAGATAACCAGCAGGAACAGGATACCGACGACCACGGCGGTCAGGCCGGTGCGCCCGCCCACGGAAACGCCGGAGGAGGATTCGATATACGCTGTTACCGACGAGGTGCCGATGAAGGAGCCTGCCACCGACGAGACGCTATCGACAAACAGCGCCTGCTTCATGCGCGGGAATTTACCGTTGGCGTCCGCCAGACCCGCTTTATCCGTCACGCCGATGAGCGTCCCGGAGGAGTCAAACAGGTTGACCAGCATAAAGGAGAAGATCACCCCGGCCAGGCCCAGATTCAGGGAGCCCGCCAGATCGACATGACCGATCACCGAAGTCACGCTCGGCGGCGCCGAGACGATTCCGGTGTAGTGTACATCACCCAGCATCCAGCCCAGCAGGGTGGTCACCACGATAGAGACCAGAACCGCGGCATGAATGTTGCGCGACGCCAGAATCGCGATGATAAAGAAGCCCAGCACGCCCAGCAGCACGCTGTGGGAGGTCAAATGACCAATGCTGACCAGCGTTTCCGGGTTTGCGACGATAACCCCGGCGTTCTTCAGGCCCATCATACCGATAAACAGACCGATACCGCTGGTGATGCCCACGCGCAGGCTCAGCGGAATATTGGCGATCATCCAGTAGCGTACGCGGAAGATCGTCAGCAGCAGCAGGCCGACGGCGCCCCAGAAAATCGCGCCCATCCCGACCTGCCACGGCAGGCCCATCGCCTGCACCACCACAAAGGCGAAAAAGGCATTCAGGCCCATCGCCGGCGCCAGGGCGACCGGCAGGTTCGCGAACAGCCCCATCAGGATACTGCCGAAAGCGGCAATCAGACAGGTGGTCACAAACACGGCGCTGGTATCCATGCCCGCTACGCCAAGAATTTGTGGGTTAACAAAAACGATATACACCATCGTCAGGAACGTGGTGAAACCGGCGATGGCTTCCGTGCGCACCGTGGTGCCGTGCTCGCGCAGTTTAAATACGCGCTCCAGCAGACCCTGGCCAGAAGACTGGCTGGTTTGTTGTTGACTCATTATCGGTTTCCGAACGTAAGGAGGGAAAATTCGACGCTATCCTATACCAAATTACAGCACCAGGCGCGGTTGTATGGTAATTTTTTTCATTTATTTTGCTTATACGGCAACGATTGCGTCGCGGTATTGGACATGACGAAAACGTTAAACTTGTTAATATGGAATAGCTATGACTCAACCAGAAGCAGTATTTTTTGACTGTGACGGCACGCTGGTCGACAGCGAGGTGATTTGCTCCCGCGCCTACGTGCACATGTTCCAGGAATTTGGCATTACGCTGGAGCTGGCAGAGATTTTTAAGCGCTTCAAAGGCGTAAAGCTGTACGAAATAATCGACACCATCAACGCCGAGCATGGCGTTAACCTGCAAAAGGCCACTCTGGAGCCGATTTACCGTGCGGAAGTCGCCCGCCTGTTTGATAGCGAACTGGAGGTGATTGCCGGAGCCCAGGCGCTGCTGGATGCGGTAAGCGTCCCGATGTGCGTGGTTTCCAATGGCCCGGTCAGTAAGATGCAACACTCTCTCGGCCGCACCGGCCTGCTGCACCATTTCGCTGACCGGTTATACAGCGGCTACGATATTCAGCGCTGGAAACCCGATCCGGCGCTGATGTTTCATGCCGCAAAGGCGATGAGCGTTAACGTTGAGAACTGTATTCTGGTTGATGATTCCAGGGCAGGTGCACAATCGGGAATAGCCGCCGGCATGGAGGTGTTCTACTTCTGCGCCGATCCGCACAACCCGCCCATCGATCATCCCAAAGTGACGACCTTTACCGATCTGGCTGCGCTGCCGGCATTGTGGAAAGCGCGCGGTTGGGATATCACTCGCTAGCCCCCGGCGTCGCCCAACCGGGCGACGGTTGGCAGGTAGCGCTATGATCGAGCCCAGAACAGGACGGCTGGCGACCGGCTATCTCTTCATCATCTTGGGACGCAATCACTTTCATCTTGTCTTTCTTCACTTGTGGAAAGCGGGGGCTAAACGCCCCCACCGGCTATTTAAACAGTTTTTGCACAAACTCCGCGTAGGCCGGGCGCCAGACGTCCATTTCATGGTTCAGGCCGGGATAGGCGTGATAGTCAAAGTTGATCTTCTGTTTTTCCAGTTCGCTTTTCAGACCCGCGATGTCTTTGCCGGTCACGGAATCTTTTTCCCCGACGACCACGGTAAAGTTACGCAGCTGTTGATTGATCGCCTCAGGATGTTTCAGTTGCGCTTCCACACCGGCATTCGGCACCGTGGTGGTCGTGACGCCGCTAAACGTGGCGAGCCAGCCAAAGCTCTCCAGATGATTCATCCCGGAAACCAGCGCCTGATACCCGCCCTGAGAGAGGCCAGCCAGCGCCCGACCGTCGGCATCTTTACGCACGTTAAACCGGGCATCGATCAGCGGAATAATGTCCTGCATCAGCTCCTTATCCGCCGCCTGCGCATTCAGCGGATAGAAGGTTTTGCGTCGCTCCTGCGGCGGGAAGTTTTCCGCGATGGCTTCCGGGGTGTCGGTTTCGGTATCCGGGACCACCACCAGCATAGGCTTGATCTTGCCCTCCGCCAGTAGGTTATCCATGATTTGCGGAATACGCCCCTGATCGATGGCCGACAGCCCGCTGTCGCCAAAGCCATGATAGAAATAGAGCACCGGCAGCGGCTCGCCGCTGCCGCTATAGTTCGGCGGCGTCCAGACATAGAGCCGCCGTTCCGCATTCAGCGCCTTCGAGTGATAGGTAAGGGTGCGCAGATCGCCGTGCGCGACCGGGCGATCGTCCAGAATACTGCCGGGAACCAGAATCAGGCTGGTGTTCACCTGACGCTGCGGCTTCTGATAGCGGCTGCCGGTATCCACCGAGCGGAAGCCGTCCACATCAAAATAGTATTCATAGAGATTGGGTTTCATTGGCTCACTTTTCCATGTCCAGACCCCGTGGTCCGCTTTGGTCATGTCGTGCGAGACAAAGGTGTCCGGCGTGGCGCCTGTCACTACCGAAACCCGCCGGGCATCAGGGGCAAACAGGCGGTAAGTGATACTCTTATCCGCGTTAACCTGAGTGATAAAGTGGCTCACCGGCAGGGAGGGCTTGGGCACCGCTGGCAACGGTGCCGCCTGAATGGTGAACGCCGCGCCCGCCAGCGCGAGGGCGAAATATATGGCATGTCGTTTCATCGTTATTCCTCTTACGTTGTGTCCGTTCTGTTATCGTCTCACCACCAGATTTCCGCCTGCGCCCCTACGGCAAACTGATCGTTTTTACCGTCTTCAAAAATGCGGGTGGTGTTATTCGCGGCCTTATCCAGGTCGATATCCTTCGCTTTAATATAGGTGGCATAGAAGCGAATTTCCGGGCGCGAGGTCAGCATACTGGTATTAACTTTGAAGGTATGGAACAGCGTGGTCTTATAGCCGGACTCGTTATATTTCTTGCCGGCCACATCTTTGTTTTGCTGCCTGAAGTACCCCAGTTCGACGCCGGTCTGGTTATATTTATTCCAGATATAGGCCGGCCGCAGGACCGTACGGATGGATTCAAAATCGGAGTGGGCCCCGGTCTCGTAGCTGTAAACGTCGTTGCCAAAGGAGTAAACGATGGCATTCGCCATAATAATGTCATCGCGTAAATAGGTTTCCCCTTGCGAGGTTAAGCGCACGGCGGTGCCATTGGTATGGTCGCCATAATAGCGGCCGTTAAAGGTGGTATAGGGGCTGGATCCGGCATAGCGCGAGAAGCTGCTGGCAATGGAGTTATTCGCCAGCAAGAAAGAAAATTCGTTAAAGCCGCCGTGAGCAAATTTTTGCGTTAACGAGGTACCGGCCATCCAGGTATCTTTCCATGGATAATAGCCTTCATTGCCCTCTTTATATTTCTCAGAAGAACTTTGGTTGGCGGCGACATAGCGTCCGCTGACCATCAGACTGGCTTTATCCCACAACGGGATCTCTTTGTAACGGATATCGAGGGTATTGGTGTTAATTTGCTGCTTATTGCTTAAAGAACGATCGTAGTCATCCACATCCTCCCGGACCAGCGCGATATCGAATTTCCCGGCGCCTATCTGCCAGTTTTCCAGCCCCACGCCAGCCGCCGCATCGGTTCTCTGCGTTTTCCAGTCCAGCATCTGGATCTCGATTTTTGGCGCACCGTGTTTGCCGACCCAGAAATCGGCTTCCGGGGCAAACGGCAGGAATCCTTTGGTGTTGACGTACATATCCGAGAACTGGATGTAGTTTTCGCCGCCGGCATTGTCACCAAACCAGCCAGTGGAATACTGCTGGCCAACGTTCCCGTCGAGCATCACGATGGCGTCGACGCGTTTATCACCTTCCTGAAACACCCGCTGCTTCAGCTGCAGATCGAACCAGCCGGAATATTCATTGCCCAGACGGCCAAGCGAGCCAATGGCCCACGACTTTGGCGAGCCATGCGAGGCGGTTCCCCAGCCCGAGCGGAAGTAGCCGTTATAGCTAAAGCCAATTTCATCTTTGACGAACTTGCTAAAGTCTTTCAGCGTCATCGCGCTGTAGGCTGGCGCGCCGTCTGTGGCAGGTTGTTGATTTTTGACCAGTACCGCATCCGGTTTCACTGCTGCTTTCGGTCCTGCCGCCGCCGCGACAGTGCGCTTCTGGCTCTCTGCAGGCGAAGACCATGTGGCCCAAATCTGGTCTCTTTTTCTCTCCTGGTCCTGATATTTTTTGAGCTCTTTTTGCGTATCGCTAAGCGCTTTTTCCAGCAACTCAAGCCGTTGCTCTACCGTCAACTGGCTCGCGAACAGCGTGGTTGAATAACAAAGCGGCGCCAGCAATACCATCGCCGAAGCGATCCTGGTTTTTCTAAACATAATATTCCCTTATATAAGTGTTGGCATAAATAAATACGACAGCGACAAGCATCGCGCGGGTTCTAATAGCTGTATCCATACCGCTTAAGGGCGCGAGGGCTGTTATTTTTGCGGTGAGAAAAAAGCAAAAAAACCCGAAGAAGACGATCTGCCTAAACAGATAATCCTCTTCAGGTTTTGCCCGCGCATCGCGGTAGCAACCCTTATTAAGTCATTCTTAGCGCGCATAAAAAAACCTGATATCGCCGCCGTGGGGGGGGCAATATCAGGTTTTGCCTGCTGTCGCAGTAACAATCCGTTTAAAACATTCTGAGCTTGCGTGCTCAGTCAGTGGATACTGATTGTTACGCGATAAAATGAAGAACTCAAACGGGCAGCCTGTTAATTGTGACGATAATCGCAGCAATATCGCTGCCGCTGGAGGAATCATATCTAATTCTGATAAATCCATTTATCAGAATTAGACAAAATGATTATTACTCTTTCGGATCTTTCCCGGCGAGCAGTTTATCCAGTTCATCGCCGCCCACATGACGGAAATCCTGGCCTTTGACGAAGTAGAAAATATATTCGCAAATATTCTGGCAGCGGTCGCCGATACGTTCGATGGAGCGCGCGCAGAACAGCGCCGTCAGAACGCTGGGGATAGTGCGCGAGTCTTCCATCATGTAGGTCATCAGCTGACGCACGATGCCTTCATACTCCTGGTCGACTTTCTTGTCTTCGCGATAGATACGTACCGCCTCGTCGAGATCCATACGCGCGAAGGCATCCAGCACGTCATGCAGCATCTGCACCGTATGGCGGCCCAGCGATTCGAGGCTCACCAGCAGCGGCTGGTGCTGCTGGGAAAACTTCTCCAGCGCGGTACGGCAGATTTTATCCGCCACGTCGCCAATGCGTTCCAGCTCAGCGATGGTCTTGATGATCGCCATCACCAGGCGCAGGTCGCTGGCGGTCGGCTGGCGCTTGGCGATGATGCGCACGCAGGCTTCATCGATCGCCACTTCCATCATGTTGACCTGCTTGTCGCCGTCAATCACGCGTTTCGCCAGATCGCTGTCCTGGTTATGCATGGCGGTGATCGCATCAGAAAGCTGTTGCTCCACCAGCCCACCCATGGTCATCACCTGGGTGCGGATATACTCCAGTTCAGCGTTGAACTGGCCGGAAATATGTTTGTTAAGATTTAGGTTGTCCATGGTGTCTCCTGATTGCCCAACTGGTGAGAGCCTGAAAGCACAAGGGCAAATCAACCGTAGCGGCCAGTAATATAATCTTCAGTTTGTTTCTTCGCGGGCTTGGTGAACAGGTCATCCGTGTTGCTGAACTCAATCAGCTCGCCAAGATACATAAATGCCGTATGGTCGGAGCAACGCGCAGCCTGCTGCATGTTGTGAGTCACGATAACGACGGTGTAATCCTGCTTCAGCTCGGTGATCAGCTCCTCGATACGCCCGGTAGAGATCGGGTCCAGCGCTGAGCAAGGTTCATCAAGCAGCAGGACTTCCGGGCGGATCGCGATACCGCGGGCGATGCACAGGCGCTGCTGCTGACCGCCGGAGAGAGAATACCCGCTCTGGTGCAGTTTATCTTTGGTTTCATTCCATAATGCGGCTTTGGTCAACGCCCACTGCACGCGCTCATCCATATCGGCACGGGACAGCTTTTCAAACAGGCGCACGCCGAAAGCGATGTTGTCGTAAATGGACATCGGAAACGGCGTTGGCTTCTGGAATACCATGCCAACCTTGGCACGCAGCAGGGCGATATCCTGGGTGTTGGTCAGAATGTTGTCGCCATCCAGCAGGATCTCGCCTTCCGCGCGCTGCTCCGGATACAGTTCAAACATTTTGTTGAACGTACGCAGCAGGGTGGATTTACCACAGCCTGACGGACCGATAAACGCCGTCACCTGGTTTTTGGTGATATCCAGGTTGATGTTCTTCAGGGCATGGAATTTACCGTAGTAGAAGTTCAGGTTGCGAACTGAAATCTTACCCGGGGCTGTATTCACCATACTCATCTCAATCTCTTCCTCATTCAGCGCAGCTGTCGCTGCGCCGCAAAATTAACCGTGTTTCTTCTTGGCGAAGATAACGCGCGCCAGGATGTTCAGCAGCAAGACGCACAGGGTGATAATCAATACCCCGGCCCATGCCAGTTGCTGCCACTCCGCAAACGGACTCATGGCAAATTTGAAAATGGTCACCGGCAGGTTGGCAATCGGCTGCATCATGTCGGTGCTCCAGAACTGGTTGGACAGCGCGGTAAACAGCAGGGGCGCCGTTTCCCCGGCGATACGGGCGATAGCCAGCAGGATCCCGGTCATAATCCCCGAGACGGACGCTTTCAGGGTGATCGCCGAGATCATCTTCCACTTCGGCGTACCCAGCGCATAGGCCGCTTCACGCAGGCTATCCGGCACCAGTTTCAGCATGTTTTCGGTGGTACGAATAACGATAGGCACCTGCAGCAGCGCCAGGGCGATCACCCCCGCCCAGCCGGAGAAGTGCTGCATCTGCGCCACCACGATGGTGTAGACGAACAGACCAACCACGATAGACGGCGCGGAAAGCAGAATATCGTTAATAAAACGGATAATTTCCGCCAGCACCGACTTGCGGCCATACTCCGCCAGATAAATTCCAGCGAGGATACCCAGCGGCGTACCAAAGATAGTTGCCCACAGGATCAGCAGGCCGCTGCCGGCGAGGGCGTTGGCCAGACCGCCGCCCGCGGTATTCGGCGGCGGCGTCATTTCGGTAAACAGCGCCAGGCTCATGCCGTCGAAGCCGCGGGTTATCGTCGCCATCAGGATCCAGATAAGCCAGAACAAACCAAACGCCATGGTGGCCATCGACAGCGCCAGGGCGATACGGTTCTTCATGCGGCGTTTAGCCTGCATCTTGCGGCGAGACTCCGCCAGCTCGGCGGTGCTTTGCATTTCAATGGTCGCCATTAGCGTGCCCCCTCATTCTTCGCGAGGCGCATAATCATGAACTTCGACGCCGCCAGAACGATAAAGGTGATAACGAACAGGATCAGACCCAGTTCCATCAGCGCCGCCACGTGCAGACCGGTTTCGGCTTCGGCGAATTCGTTGGCCAGCGCGGAGGTAATGCTGTTCCCCGGCATATACAGCGATATGCTGTCGAGCTGGTAGGTGTTACCGATGATAAAGGTGACCGCCATGGTTTCACCCAGCGCACGGCCCAGACCGAGCATCACGCCGCCGATCACCCCGTTCTTGGTGAACGGTAAAACGATGCGCCAGATCACTTCCCAGGTGGTGCAGCCGATGCCATAGGCCGACTCTTTCATCATCACCGGCGTCTGTTCGAAAACATCACGCATTACCGCGGCGATATAAGGGATGATCATGATGGCCAGAATAACGCCAGCGGCGAGAATACCGATACCAAACGCCGGGCCAGCAAACAGCGCGCCGACGAACGGAATAGTCGACAGGACGTTACCGACAGGCTCCTGGAAGTAAGTCGCAAACAGCGGGGCGAAAATAAACAGGCCCCACATGCCGTACACGATACTCGGGATCGCGGCCAGCAGCTCAATCGCAATGCCCAGCGGACGCTTGAGCCAGGCGGGGGACAGTTCCGTCAGAAACAGCGCGATGCCGAAGCTCACCGGTACGGCGATCAGCAGCGCGATAAAGGAGGTCACCAGGGTCCCGTAAATCGGCACCAGCGCGCCGAAGATTTCGTTGGGCGCATCCCACTCTTTGGTCCACAAAAAGGCAAAGCCAAACTTTTGAATGCTCGGCCAGGAAGAGATGATCAGGGAAACGATGATGCCGCCCAGCATCAATAGCACAATCAGCGCAGCCAGTTTTACCAGCGCACTGAAAATCATGTCACCCTTTTTCCCCGGAGGGGTAAATGCAGGCTTGGTTGCAGCCATAGATTACTCTTTACGTATTAAAGCTTGTTCGAATAAATGCCCGGTGGCGTTCGCTTCCGGGCCTACAGTCTGAACCGTAGGGCGGGCAGCGCTGAACGCCCCCGCCATCTTCGTCAAAAATCTACTGTTAGTACAGCGCTTTACCGCTGCTGTCTTTGACGTTGGTTTTCCATGCCGCACGAACCTGCTCAACCACGCTTTCCGGCAGCGATGCGTAATCCAGCGCATTCGCTTCTTTCCCGCCGTTTTTATACGCCCAGTCGAAGAACTTCAGCACTTCAGCGGTCTGCTCAGGCTTGTTAGTCGCCTTATGCACCAGGATGAAGGTGGTTGAGGTGATCGGCCATGCATTTTCACCCTTCTGGTTAGTCAGGTCCTGAGCGAAAGACTTGCTCCAGTCAACGCCTTTTGCGGCGTTAGCGAAGTTGTCTTCAGTCGGGCTAACCGGTTTGCCATCGGCAGAGACCAGTTTGGTGTACGCCAGATTGTTTTGTTTGGCGTAAGCGTATTCGACGTAACCAATCGAGCCCGGCAGACGCTGAACAAAGGCGGCGATACCGTCGTTGCCTTTACCGCCAAGACCGGTTGGCCAGTTAACGGTAGAGCCTGCGCCGATTTTCGATTTCCACTCTTCATTCACTTTGGACAGGTAGCTGGTGAAGACGAAGGAGGTACCGGAACCATCGGCGCGGCGAACCACGGCGATATTCTGCGACGGCAGCTTCAGACCCGGGTTGAGTTTAGCGATCGCTTCGTCATCCCATTTTTTAATTTTACCCAGATAGATATCGCCGAGGGTTTTGCCATCCAGCACCAGCTCGCCGGATTTCACGCCAGGCAGGTTAACCGCCAGCACCACGCCGCCAATCACGGTCGGGAACTGGAACAGACCTTCCTGGGTCAGTTTGTCATCAGCCAGCGGAGCATCAGAAGCACCGAAATCAACGGTGTTGGCAATAATCTGCTTAACGCCACCAGAGGAACCAATTCCCTGGTAGTTCACTTTATTGCCGGTTTCTTTCTGATAGGTGTCAGCCCATTTGGCATACACCGGCGCAGGAAAAGTTGCACCTGCGCCAGTCAGGCTTGCTGCTGCGAAAGCAGAGAAAGCGCTCATCGATAAGGTCGCGGCGACAACTGTTGCGACGGTGGTACGCATAACGTTCATAATGTCTCCTGCTGGGATTCGTAAATCATTGTTTCGAGGCTATGGTGAGCAAAATAGGTCAAAGAGGTGACAGTAAAATGTACGAATTATGACAGTTTTATGACAGGCCGGGAGACGGGATTTTGCGTCAAATAATACGCTTATAACTCAAACGGTTATCTGCAAGCATGACCATACAATGACGGAATAATTTTCTTTTTATGACAACCAAATCGCAGTGCAAAACGATCGTTTGTCGTCTATCGCCATCCCACATATTGCGCACAAGATCGGCGAAAAACAGCAGGTGAAAATAAAAAAGGGCCACCGCCGGCAGCCCTTTGCAAAAGAGGTAATACGTTACTCAACCGTGACCGATTTCGCCAGGTTACGCGGCTGATCAACGTCTGTGCCTTTGATCAGCGCAACGTGATAAGCCAGCAGCTGCAGCGGCACGGTGTAGAAGATGGGGGCGATGGTCTCTTCGACATGCGGCATCTCAATGATGTGCATGTTGTCGCTGCCGTTGAAGCCGGCGTCACCGTCGGCGAAGACGTACAGCTCACCGCCGCGGGCGCGAACTTCTTCGATGTTGGATTTCAGTTTTTCCAGCAGCTCGTTGTTCGGCGCCACCACGATCACCGGCATTTCCGCATCAATCAGCGCCAGCGGGCCGTGCTTCAGCTCGCCCGCCGCGTAGGCTTCCGCGTGAATGTAGGAGATCTCTTTCAGCTTCAGCGCCCCTTCCATGGCGATCGGATACTGATCGCCGCGGCCGAGGAACAGCGCATGGTGCTTATCAGAGAAACGCTCTGCCAGCTGCTCAATACGCTTGTCCTGAGAGAGCATCTGCTCGATACGACTCGGCAGCGCCTGCAGGCCGTGGACGATATCATGCTCAATGGACGCATCCTGACCTTTCAATCGCGCCAGTTTCGCCACCAGCATCAGCAGCACCGTCAGCTGAGTGGTAAAGGCCTTGGTCGAGGCCACGCCAATTTCCGTTCCGGCTTTGGTCATCAGCGCCAGATCGGATTCGCGCACCAGCGACGAGCCCGGCACGTTGCAGATGGCCAGCGAGCCGAGATAGCCCAGCTCTTTCGACAATCGCAGCGCCGCCAGCGTATCGGCAGTTTCACCGGACTGGGAAAGGGTGATCATCAGGCTGTTACGACGCACCGCGGACTTGCGATAGCGGAATTCGGAGGCGATTTCCACATCGCACGGCACGCCGGCTAACGCTTCAAACCAGTAGCGGGAGACCATCCCGGAGTTATAGGAGGTCCCGCAGGCAACAATCTGAATATGTTCGACCTGAGCCAGCATTTCATTGGCGTTCGGCCCCAGCTCGCTGAGATCGACTTCGCCGTGGCTGATACGCCCGGTCAGGGTGTTCTTAATCGCGTTCGGCTGTTCGAAAATCTCTTTCTGCATATAGTGGCGATAGATACCTTTATCGCCGGCGTCATACTGCAGATTGGATTCGATCTCCTGGCGCTTCACTTGCGCAGCGGATTTATCGAAAATCACCACCGAGCGACGAGTCACTTCCGCAATATCGCCCTCTTCGAGGAAGATGAAGCGGCGGGTAACCGGCAGCAGCGCCAGCTGGTCGGAGGCGATAAAGTTTTCCCCCATGCCCAGACCGATAACCAGTGGGCTACCGGAGCGGGCCGCCAGCAGAGTTCCCGGGTCGCGGGTATCCATGATGACGGTGCCGTAGGCGCCGCGCAGCTGCGGGATGGCGCGCAGCACGGCTTCACGTAAGGTACCACCTTGTTCCAGCTCCCAGTGCACCAGATGGGCGATAACTTCGGTATCGGTCTCAGTGACGAAGACATAGCCGCGAGACTGCAGCAGTGCGCGCAGCGGCTCGTGGTTTTCGATGATCCCGTTATGGACCACCACAATGTGTTCAGAAACATGCGGATGCGCATTGCTCTCAGACGGTTCGCCGTGCGTCGCCCAACGAGTATGGGCGATCCCGGTACCACCGTGTAACGGTTGCTCTTCGACCGCCTGAGCCAGCATCTGTACCTTACCCAGGCGACGCACGCGGGTCATATGACCTTCGCTGTCGACTACCGCCAGACCGGCAGAGTCATAGCCACGGTATTCCAGACGACGTAAACCTTCGAGAAGGATTTCAGCAATATCACGCTGCGCGACTGCGCCAACAATTCCACACATAGTTAAATTTCCTGATAATGGCGATATGCCATGCGTTGTCGCTGACCTGTATTTGCCCGTTTTCCGGGCGCCCCGAGCCTTGTAGAGAGTGGGGTTATTGTTATGGTACTGCCTGCGGACGGGGATCTATATTGACCCTCTCATCCTGGTTCGCCGGGCGTTTTTCACCCCCGGCGACAATCCTGTTTATTTTTTCTTCACCGGACGCTGCCAGCCCTGTTTGTGGACCTGCGGTACGCGGCTCAACACCAGTTCGTTATCGGCGATATTGCGTGTGACGGTGGTGCCGGCGGCGATCGTGACACCGTTGCCTACCGTGACCGGGGCCACTAGCTGGGTATCCGAGCCGACAAAGACATCATCGCCAATAATCGTTTTATGTTTATTCGCGCCATCATAGTTGCAGGTGATGGTGCCCGCGCCGATATTGACGTTATCACCGATCTCCGCATCGCCCAGATAGGTCAGATGACCCGCCTTGGAGCCTTTGCCGAGACGCGCCTTTTTCATTTCCACGAAGTTGCCAACGTGGGCGCCTTCCAGCAGTTCGGCGCCCGGGCGCAGACGGGCAAATGGGCCGATGGTGCAGGCCGCCTGCAGCTGGGCATCTTCCACCACGCTGTAGGGGCTGATTTCGCAATCATCGCCGATAGTGCTGTTTTTAATCACACAGCCGGCGCCGATTTTCACGCGATCGCCCAGCACGACGCGGCCTTGCAGAATAACGTTAGTATCGATCTCCACATCGCGCCCGTGCTGCAGCGTACCGCGCAGATCGAAACGCGCCGGATCGCGCAACATCACCCCCGCCAGCAGCAGCTTTTCCGCTTGCTCAGCCTGGTAGACGCGCTCCAGGCGCGCAAGCTGCAGGCGATTGTTGACGCCTTCGACTTCGCTCAGGCGCTGGGGATGCACGGCAACGATCTCGTGACCTTCCTGATGCGCCATGGCGATGATATCGGTGATGTAGTATTCGCCCTGGGCGTTGTTATTGGTGAGCTTCGCAAGCCAGCGCTTGAGATCTGCTCCGCCGGCGATCAGGATCCCGGTGTTAATTTCCTGAATCTGGCGCTGCGTCTCGCTGGCATCTTTGTGCTCAACGATGCCTGTCACCTGGCCATTCTCACGGGTAATGCGGCCATAGCCGGTTGGATCATCCAGCTTCACCGTCAGCAGACCAATCCCGCCCTGCGGTTTCGCGGCGCGCAGGCGCTGTAGCGTCTCGACGGAGATCAGCGGCACGTCGCCGTAGAGCATCAGGATGTCTTCATCATCATTGAAGAACGGCGCCGCCTGCTGCATGGCGTGCCCGGTTCCTAGCTGCTCGGCCTGCAGCACCCAGTTCAGGTTGTCTTCATGCAGCGTCTGACGCAGCAGATCGCCGCCGTGGCCGTACACCAGGTGTACCGCACATGCGCCTAAATCGTTAGCGGCATCAATGACATGCTGCACCATTGGCTTCCCGGCCAGGGTATGCAGCACCTTAGGAAGATCGGAATACATGCGGGTCCCTTTGCCTGCGGCAAGGATAACCACGCTCATCGCACTATTTGACATACTCATCCTGACGGTAGTTAGAACGAAAAGTAAAAGCCTTTCACGTTGAAATTTCTACATATTTTTCATCATAAAACGAGACGTGGAGAAAACGTCCAGGCTCACCGCTATACACCATTTTATGACGCTATTTTTAACCACTGCAAATCAGTTTAACGCTGAAAAAGGAGGGTAGGGAGGATAATCATTGACTATCTCACTGCTTTTGCTGTTTTTTCGCCACCTGAATAAAGCCGCTGCGGAAAGCGGTTTTCAGCACCCATAGCGGGAAGAACCAGGATAATCGTCGCCAGTCGCTGGCGGGGGGAGGGCGGCAAAGTGATTGATGTAGTGATTAAAAACGAAAGGCCACCGTCAGGTGACCTTCTTTGCCCGGTTTCACATCGCCAGTGTTGTCGTTTTGATGGGCGATACGTCGTGTCAGCGGGGGAGATAGCGCGGAGCTTAGAAGCTCAGGACGCTAAATTTAGCGATGATTTTATGGAACAGTTTCATGATGAATTCCTGACGCAGGTGCAATTTGATAACGCTATTTTATGTGACACACATCACATAAAACAGAGTCTACGCTTCATCATTTAACTAATCAATAACAATTAAGGGTGAACTCTGTTTTCACTTCATCCGCTCGTCAGCAGCTGGCCATAAAAAAAGCCAGCCTGGAAACCAGACTGGCTTTTTACGTTCAAGCCGGTGTTACATCGCTTTTTTGGTCAACTCGATAACGCGCAGTTTAGCGATCGCTTTGGCCAGTTCCGCGGACGCCTGAGCGTAATCCACGTCACCATGAGAGCTCTTAATGTGCTCTTCAGCCTTACGTTTCGCTTCCAGGGCTCGCGCTTCGTCGAGATCCTGGCCACGAATTGCGGTATCCGCCAGGACGGTCGTGCTACCCGGCTGCACTTCAAGAATGCCGCCTGACAGGTAGATAAATTCTTCGTGACCGTGCTGCTTAACGATGCGAATCATACCAGGCTTAATGGCGGTGAGCAGCGGCGCGTGCCCCGGGTAAATACCCAGTTCACCTTCGCTACCCGTTACCTGGATTTTCTCGACCAGACCAGAGAACATTTGTTTCTCTGCGCTGACGACGTCCAGGTGGTAAGTCATTGCCATATCACCCTCCGATTAAGGCGTTAAAGTTTTTTGGCTTTTTCCACGGCTTCGTCGATAGAACCGACCATGTAGAACGCCTGCTCTGGCAGGTGATCGTATTCGCCTTCCATGATGCCTTTAAAGCCACGGATGGTGTCTTTCAGGGAGACGTATTTGCCCGGAGAACCGGTAAATACTTCTGCCACGAAGAACGGCTGGGACAGGAAGCGCTGGATCTTACGTGCGCGAGCTACCACCAGTTTATCTTCTTCAGACAGTTCATCCATACCCAGGATGGCGATAATGTCTTTCAGTTCCTGATAACGCTGCAGAATGGACTGAACGCCACGAGCGGTGTCGTAGTGCTCCTGACCAACAACCAGCGGATCCAGCTGACGGCTGGTGGAGTCCAGCGGGTCAACGGCCGGGTAGATACCCAGGGATGCGATCTGACGGCTCAGTACTACGGTTGCATCTAAGTGAGCAAAGGTAGTGGCTGGGGATGGGTCAGTTAAGTCATCCGCCGGTACGTATACCGCCTGTACGGAAGTGATAGAGCCGGTTTTGGTGGAGGTGATACGTTCCTGCAGAACGCCCATCTCTTCCGCCAGAGTCGGCTGGTAACCTACCGCTGAAGGCATACGACCCAGCAGTGCGGATACTTCAGTACCGGCCAGGGTGTAACGATAGATGTTATCGACGAACAGCAGAACGTCACGACCTTCGTCACGGAACTTCTCAGCCATGGTCAGGCCGGTCAGCGCAACGCGCAGACGGTTTCCCGGCGGCTCGTTCATCTGGCCATACACCAGGGATACTTTGTCGATAACGTTGGAGTCGGTCATTTCGTGGTAGAAGTCGTTACCCTCACGAGTACGTTCACCTACGCCCGCAAACACGGAGTAACCGGAGTGCTCGATCGCGATGTTACGGATCAGCTCCATCATGTTTACGGTTTTACCTACACCCGCGCCACCGAACAGACCGACTTTACCGCCCTTCGCGAACGGACACATCAGGTCGATAACTTTGATGCCGGTTTCCAGCAGTTCCTGAGAGCTGGACAGCTCTTCATAAGACGGTGCTGCGCGGTGGATAGCCCAACGCTCTTCTTCGCCGATGTCGCCTTTCATGTCGACCGGTTGACCCAGTACGTTCATGATACGACCCAGCGTAGCTTTACCAACCGGGACTTCGATCGGGTGCTCGAGGTCTTTTACATCCAGACCGCGGCGCAGACCATCGGAAGAACCCATGGCGATGGTACGCACGATACCGCCGCCCAGCTGCTGCTGAACTTCCAGCACCAGAACTTCATTACCATTCTGTACCTCAAGGGCTTCGTACACGCGTGGTACGGCATCCTGAGGGAACTCGACGTCGACCACGGCGCCGATTACCTGGACAATCTTTCCAGTAGCCATCTTAAATCCTCTACGAAATAACCTGGTTAAACCGCGGCGGCCCCCGAGACGATCTCGGTGAGTTCCTGAGTAATGCTGGCCTGACGAGCTTTGTTGTATACCAACTGCAGCTCTTTAATCAGGCTGCCGCCATTATCGGTCGCGGCTTTCATCGCCACCATACGGGCGGCTTGCTCGCTGGCCAGGTTTTCAACCACGCCCTGATAAACCTGAGACTCGACGTAGCGGCGCAGGAGGGTATCCAGCAGCGCTTTCGGATCGGGCTCATACAGGTAATCCCAGGATTTACGTTTTAGATCAGCGTCTTCTGATGCCGGTAACGGCAGCAGCTGAGTGATCGTCGGAACCTGAGACATGGTGTTAATAAATTTGTTGCTGACAACGTACAGCTTGTCCAGACGGCCTTCATCATAGGCCTGCAACATCACTTTTACCGGGCCGATCAGTTCGGACAGGGATGGGTTATCCCCCATACCGGTCACCTGTGCAACGACGTTGCCGCCAACGGAGTTAAAGAAAGAGACGCCCTTAGAGCCGATCATTGCGAGGTCGCACTGAACGCCTTTATCGGACCATGCTTTCATTTCCGCCAGCAGTTTCTTGAACAGGTTAATGTTCAAGCCGCCGCACAAACCACGGTCGGTCGACACCACCAGGTAGCCCACGCGCTTAACGTCGCGTTCTTCCAGGTAAGGGTGCTTATATTCCAGATTACCGTTCGCAAGGTGACCAATCACTTTGCGCATAGTATCTGCGTAAGGACGGCTGGCCGCCATGCGCTCCTGCGATTTACGCATTTTGGAAGCGGCGACCATCTCCATCGCTTTAGTGATCTTTTGCGTGTTCTGGACGCTTGCGATCTTACTACGTATCTCTTTTGCGCCGGCCATGAGCTTCTCCTCAATGCCTTGCGGCCTGCCCTAAGACAGACCGCCAGACGTTACCAGGACTGGGTTGCTTTGAAGGAATCGAGGATGCCTTTCAGCTTGCCTTCGATTTCGTCGTTATAGCCACCGGACTGGTTAATCTCTTGCATCAGCGGAGCGTGATCACGGTCGACGTAAGCCAGCAGAGCGGCTTCGAAGCTACCGATTTTCGCCAGTTCTACATCAGCCAGATAACCACGTTCTGCTGCGAACAGAACCAGAGACTGCTGCGCGACGGACATCGGCGCATACTGTTTCTGTTTCAGCAGTTCGGTCACTTTCTGACCGTGGTCCAGCTGTTTGCGGGTTGCATCGTCAAGGTCGGATGCAAACTGGGAGAACGCCGCCAGTTCACGATACTGCGCCAGCGCGGTACGGATACCACCGGACAGTTTCTTCATGATCTTGGTCTGCGCTGCACCACCCACACGGGATACCGAGATACCCGGGTTAACCGCAGGACGAATACCGGCGTTGAACAGGTTGGTTTCCAGGAAGATCTGACCATCGGTAATGGAGATTACGTTGGTCGGAACGAACGCGGAAACGTCACCCGCCTGGGTTTCGATAATCGGCAGCGCGGTCAGAGAACCGGTTTTCCCTTTCACTTCACCTTTGGTGAAGGCTTCAACGTATTCGGCGTTAACACGCGCAGCACGCTCCAGCAGACGAGAGTGGAGGTAGAATACGTCGCCCGGGAACGCTTCACGTCCTGGCGGACGACGGAGCAGCAGGGAGATCTGACGATAAGCAACAGCCTGTTTAGACAGGTCATCGTAAACGATCAGCGCATCTTCACCGCGGTCGCGGAAGTATTCGCCCATTGCGCAACCCGCGTATGGCGCCAGGTATTGCAGTGCAGCAGATTCGGATGCAGTCGCTACCACCACGATGGTGTTAGCCAGCGCGCCGTGCTCTTCCAGTTTACGCACCACGTTAGAGATGGTGGACGCTTTCTGGCCGATAGCAACATAGACGCACTTGATGCCGGAATCACGCTGGTTGATGATGGCATCGATAGCCAGCGCAGTTTTACCGGTCTGACGGTCGCCGATGATCAGTTCACGCTGACCACGACCGATTGGGATCATGGCGTCAACGGATTTATAACCGGTCTGTACCGGCTGATCGACGGACTGACGTTCGATTACGCCCGGCGCGATCGCTTCAACGGCGGAGAAACCGTCGTTTTCCAGCGGACCTTTACCATCAATTGGCGCGCCCAGGGTGTTAACCACGCGGCCCAGCAGGCCACGGCCAACCGGAACTTCCAGGATACGGCCAGTACATTTCACCTTCATGCCTTCGGCGAGGTCAGCGTACGGACCCATCACCACCGCACCAACGGAGTCGCGCTCCAGGTTCAGTGCGATAGCGTAACGGTTACCCGGCAGGGAGATCATCTCACCCTGCATACATTCGGCAAGGCCGTGGATGCGGATAACACCGTCACTTACAGAAACAATAGTACCTTCGTTATGAGCTTCGCTCACAACATTGAACTGAGCAATGCGCTGCTTGATCAGTTCGCTGATTTCGGTGGAATTCAGTTGCATGCTCCAGTCCCCTTAAGACTGCAAGACGTCTGCAAGGCGATCAAGACGGCCGCGTACGCTGCCATCAATGACCATATCACCCGCACGGATGATAATACCTGCCATAACAGACTTATCGATTTTGCAATTCAGCTTAACTTTGCGTGACAGACGTTTTTCCATCGCGCTGACGATCCTGGCAAGCTGTTCATCACTCAGTTGGTTGGCAGATATGACTTCTACCTCTGCGATGGCCTCACTGGCCGCGCGCAGGTGAATGAATTGCTCAAGAACGTCCGGGAGCACCTTCAGACGATTATTTTCCGCCATCACCTTAATCAGGTTCTGGCCGTTTTCGTCAAGTTGCTCGCCGCAGATAGCGATAAACGCTTCTGAGAGCGTTTCCGGCGCCAAAGCACCGGAGAGAAGCTCTGCCATTTGGTCGTTTTTGGTCACTTCGGCGGCAAACGCCAGCATATCCTGCCAGCGTTCAACACTGTTGTGTTCGACGGCAAAGTCAAAAGCTGCTTTGGCGTAGGGGCGAGCTACCGTTACAAATTCAGACATCAGCCCCTCCCTCCTTACAGTTCAGCGACAAGTTTATCCACGATGTCGCTGTTAGCAGCTTCATCCACGGAACGTTCGATGATCTTCTCGGCGCCAGCAACAGCCAGGATAGCGACCTGCTTACGCAGCTCCTCGCGTGCACGTTTACGCTCAGCATCAATTTCAGCCTGCGCTTGTGCAACGATTTTGGTGCGTTCCTGTTCTGCTTCAGCTTTAGCTTCGTCCAGAATCTGAGAGCGGCGCTTGTTCGCCTGCTCAATGATTACCTGGGCTTCCGCTTTCGCTTTTTTCAGCTGGTCGGTCGCGTTGGCCTGTGCAAGGTCCAAATCTTTCTTAGCGCGTTCTGCAGAAGCTAAACCGTCAGAAATCTCTTTCTGGCGTTTTTCGATGGCAGCCATTAAAGGCGGCCATACGTACTTCATGCAGAACCATACGAAGATAACAAACGCGATGGCCTGGCCGAGGATTGTTGCGTTCATGTTCACAGCACAATACCTCTTTAATTAACTCTGTGGCTTAGGTTTCTAACAACTTACTACGCGACGGCGAACATCACGTACAGACCCAGACCTACAGCGATCATCGGGATAGCATCCACCAGACCCATAACGATAAAGAACTGAGTACGCAGCAGAGGGATCAGATCCGGCTGACGCGCTGCGCCTTCCAGGAATTTACCTCCGAGGATGCCGATACCGATCGCAGCACCGATTGCCGCCAGACCCATCATCACAGCGGCAGCCATGTACAGCAGATCCATATTCAGGTTTTCCATGACAGTCTCCAGTTTGTTTCAGTTAAAACGTAGTAGTGTTGGTAAAAATCAATGCTCTTCAGACGCCATCGACAGATAGACAATCGTCAGAACCATGAAGATGAAGGCTTGCAGCGTAATAATCAGGATGTGGAAAATGGCCCAAGGCACATTCAGAACCCACTGTGACCACCACGGCAACAGACCAGCAATCAGAATGAAAATCAGCTCACCGGCATACATGTTGCCGAACAGTCGCAGACCGAGAGAGACCGGTTTGGACAGCAGGCTTACCCCTTCAAGGATTAAGTTGACAGGAATGAACGCCCAGTGATTGAACGGCTGCATGGTCAGTTCTTTAACGAACCCACCTACGCCTTTCATTTTGATGCTGTAGAAAATAATCAGGATGAACACGCCAAGCGCCATCGACAGGGTGATGTTCACGTCAGCAGACGGAACCACGCGCAGTGCAGGCAGGCCGAAAATGTGTTCGCCGATATAAGGAAGCAGGTCGATTGGCAGCAGGTCCATCAGGTTCATCAGGAAGACCCAGACGAACACGGTCAGCGCCAGCGGCGCGATAACCTTGCTCTTGCCATGGTACATGTCTTTGACGCTGCCATGGACGAAGCCGATGATCATTTCGATGAAGGTCTGGAATTTCCCTGGTACGCCGCTGGTCGCTTTCTTAGCAACGCTACGGAACATGGCCAGGAACAGCAGACCGAGAACCACCGAGAAGAACATGGAGTCAATGTTGAGCGTCCAGAAGGTGGCCGGGGGGTTGTGCGGATCCACCAGCGAGAAAGTACGCAGATCAATCTGAAGGTTGTTCAGATGGTGACCTATGTATTCCTGCGGCGTCATATTTTCTGAAGCCATGATGCCTTTTACCCTTTGTTGTTGATTACAGCTGGCGCCAGAACTTGTACCACCAGCACCAAAACCCACGTCACGATCAGTGGCAAAAATACCACTTTTAAAACGGCCAGCGCCACCGCCAGGAGGGCGAAGGTCAGCAACACCTTGAAGGCTTCACCGAAGGCGAAGGTCCAGGCCACACGGCCTTTTGCTGGTGTATGCGCCTGATGACGCCAGGCAAAAATCATAAACATCAGGTTTGGCAAAACCACTGCCAAACCGCCGCATACCGCGGAAATGCCCCAGAAGGGGTCTTTGAGGCTAAACAGCAGTCCACTTGCCATTACTGCCAGTAACTGAATAAACAGAAGCTTGCGAGCAACGTTTCGACTCAAGAGCGACACTGACATCACGTTTTTACTCCTGCTCCCTTTGAGGTATGTCGCGTGTCGTATAAAACGTCCTTTAAGACGAAGAGTCAAGCATCAAAAAGCGGACAAATTATACGGTGACGCCCCGTGATTTCAAACAATAAGTAGCAAAATAGTGAATAAATGTTTAATTATTTTCCAACGGACAACTTTCCGTGCATTTCAGCGTTCTGTGAGCGGTCATACAAAACTGCAAATAACGTGGAAACACGGCAATTAAAGCGTGCATTAGATCACATAATAAACATTTCGAGCGCCCTTTAATGAATCAAGGACATAAAACACTATTTTTCATGTTTTTGATATTCAAGATAAAAAGTGAGGACATTATCTAAAACAACCCCACATACAATAAAAACCTTTTATTGACATTTATAATAAAAATTTAACATCGCTATGCTGTTTATCGTTGTCGATTTTTAGCACCCTGATATTTTCAAAGTTGACTATTTTGTCAGTGAATCAGTTACGCTAAGTTAACCGCAAGAAAAACCATAGTAAAAACATGGTTAAATGCAGCCCGATAAGAACGGAAGGTGACCTTTATTTTTGTAACATTCATGGGCCACATTTTTTCCACATTTTTTGATAAAAATTAACTCGATTTTGGCGTAATCACCACCAGGTGCCGCTCCCCTTCCAGCTGAGGAACATGCAGCTCAATGACCTCGGCTATGGCATACCCTTCCGGCAGGTTTTCCATTTCGTCTTTTTGCGCTAACCCTTTGAGCGCATAGAAGTGACCGTTCGCGGCCGGCAAATGATGGCACCAGCTCACCATATCATTAAGCGACGCGAAGGCGCGGCTTATCACGCCATCAAACGGCGGCTCGGCCGGGAAAGCTTCCACGCGGCTCTGCACCGGCGTGACGTTATCCAGCTTCAGTTCATGCTGCACCTGACGCAGGAAGCGCACGCGTTTGCCAAGGCTGTCCAGCAGGGTGAAATGCGACTCCGGGCGCACGATAGCCAACGGGATCCCCGGCAGCCCCGGTCCCGTACCGACATCGATAAAGCGCGAGCCCTGCAGATAAGGCGCGACGATGATGCTGTCGAGGATATGACGCACCAGCATCTCATTTGGATCGCGAACGGAGGTCAGGTTATAGGCTTTGTTCCACTTATCGAGCAGCCCGACGTAAGCCACCAGCTGATTTTTCTGGTGATCGGTGAGCGAAATACCCGCTTCATCCAGCAGACGAGAAAGTTTGTTGAGCACGGTAAGTACCTTCAAAAAATAATGAGCCCGGAGGCGCTAACGCTTACCGGGCCAGGAATAATAAAGGCGAAAGCTGATTATGCAAGTGGGAAATCAGCGCGGCAGGCTGCCGCAATCAGGCGCTGCGACGCAGCATCCCCTGCTTTTTCAACCAAACCAGCAAAATAGAGATCGCCGCCGGGGTGATCCCGGAAATACGTGACGCCTGCCCTATCGACGACGGTTTATGGTCGTTTAGTTTAGCGATCACTTCATTAGACAGTCCGGTGACCTGACGGTAGTCGAGTGTCGCCGGTAACAAGGTATTCTCGTTGCGCTGCTGTTTCTCGATCTCATCCTGCTGGCGCGCGATATAGCCTTCATACTTCACCTGGATCTCAACCTGCTCAGCCGCCTGCCGATCTTCCAGCCCCGGCGCGAACGGCGAGAGCTGAACCAGCTGCTCGTAGGTCATTTCCGGGCGACGCAGCAGATCTTCACCGCTGGCTTCGCGCGACAGCGGCGCGGTCAGGTGAGCGTTCACTTCGGTAGCGCTCTCAGCCTGCGGGTTCACCCAGGTCGATTTCAGGCGCTGGCGTTCGCGCTCAATGCTTTCCAGCTTCTCGTTGTAACGCGCCCAGCGTTCATCATCCACCAGACCCAGCTCACGCCCCTGCTCAGTCAGACGCAGGTCGGCGTTGTCTTCGCGCAGCATCAGACGATATTCAGCACGAGAGGTAAACATGCGGTACGGTTCTTTGGTACCCAGAGTACACAGGTCATCCACCAGCACGCCGAGGTAGGCCTGATCGCGACGCGGCGCCCAGCCCTCTTTTTCCGCCGAGAAGCGAGCAGCGTTAAGACCGGCCAGCAGACCCTGAGCCGCCGCTTCTTCATAACCGGTAGTGCCGTTGATCTGACCGGCGAAGAACAGACCCTGAATGAATTTGCTCTCGAGCGTCGGTTTCAGATCGCGCGGGTCGAAGAAGTCGTACTCAATAGCGTAGCCAGGACGGACGATCCGCGCATTTTCCATCCCCTGCATGGAGCGGACGATTTGCATTTGCACATCGAACGGCAGGCTGGTGGAGATGCCGTTCGGATAAATTTCGTTTGAGGTCAGGCCTTCCGGTTCGAGGAAGATCTGATGCTGGTTGCGATCGGCAAAGCGCATGACTTTGTCTTCGATCGACGGGCAGTAGCGTGGACCGATCCCTTCGATCACCCCAGCGTACATGGGGCTGCGATCGAGGTTATTGCGGATCACGTCATGGGTTTTCTCGTTAGTGTGGGTGATGTAGCACGGCACCTGACGCGGATGCTGATCGGCAGATCCCATAAACGAGAAGACCGGCATCGGGTTATCGCCATGCTGTTGAGCCAACACGCTGAAATCGATGGTGCGCGCGTCAATGCGCGGCGGGGTCCCGGTTTTCAGTCGGCTTACGCGCAGCGGCAGTTCACGCAGACGACGAGACAGCGGGATCGACGGCGGATCGCCGGCGCGTCCGCCGCTGTAGTTATCCAGACCAATATGGATTTTGCCGTCAAGGAAGGTTCCGACGGTCAGCACCACCGCTTTGGCACGGAATTTGAGGCCCATCTGGGTGACTGCGCCTACGACGCGATCGTTTTCGACAATCAGATCTTCCACTGCCTGCTGGAAGATCATCAAATTCGGCTGGTTCTCCAGCGCAGTGCGTACCGCCTGACGGTACAGCACGCGGTCAGCCTGGGCGCGAGTGGCGCGCACCGCGGGGCCTTTGCTGGCGTTTAGTATCCTAAACTGGATGCCTGCCTGATCGATCGCTTTGCCCATCAGGCCGCCGAGCGCGTCCACTTCTTTTACCAGGTGTCCTTTCCCAATGCCGCCAATCGCCGGGTTGCAGCTCATCTGCCCCAGCGTGTCGATATTGTGTGTCAAAAGCAGGGTCTGTTGACCCATACGCGCTGCGGCCATTGCGGCCTCAGTGCCTGCATGACCCCCGCCAATGATAATGACGTCAAAAGGATCCTGATAAAACATGGTGGTCTGCCTCGCATAACGCGGTTTGAAAATGGATTGAAGCCCGGGCCGTGGATTCTACTCGGCTTTGGTCTTTTGAGAAAGACTCCGGGATCCTGAGTATTAAAAAGAAGATCTTTATATAGAGATCTGTTCTATTGTGATCTCTTATTAGGATCGACTCTCTTTGTGGATAAGTCGGATCCGCGAAGTAAGATCAAAAGCTTAAGAAGGATCACTATCTGTGAATGATCGGTGATCCTGGTCCGTATAAGCTGGGATCAGAATGAAGGGTTATACACAGCTCAAAAACCGTACTGCGGTTATTCTTTGGATAACTACCGGTTGATCCAAGCTTTTAAGCATGGTTATCCACAGAAGAACGGACGATCTTTACAATTCTCAGAGCAAATTTTTCCAGGATCCCAGCCAAATTTCCGCCGGATCCTCGGGAATTTCATGTTCCAGCACGTTGATCTTCAGGGTCTCGCCGATCTGTTTTGCCCCGCAGGCCTTCAGCGCCGCTTCTAATTTATCGATCGCGCCGCAAAAAGTGTCGTATTCGCGGCTGCCGATCCCGATGGCGCCAAAGCGCACGGCGGAAAGATCGGCCTGCTGCGCCAGCAGCGCGTCATAGAAGGGAACCAGGTTGTCGGGAATGTCGCCGGCGCCATGGGTGGAAGAGATAACTAACCAGATCCCCTGCGCCTGCAGATCGTCCACCAGCGGGCCGTGCTGGATTTCAGTGCTGTAGCCTGCTTCTTCCAGCTTTTCCGCCAGATGCTCCGCTACGTATTCCGCACTGCCCAGGGTGCTGCCGCTGATAAGTGTAATGTCTGCCATAGATCGCCGATCGCCCGCTCAACTGTTCAGAGTGGCGTATTGTACGCTGTGAGCGAGCTGGGATCTACCTGTGGAAAAATGTGGGATTAAAAAAAACGATCAGGGCTTAATGGTGCGCATGATCGGGTTCTGCAGCACGATCAGGGTCTCGGTGGACTGAATTTCATCAATTGTTTGGATCTTGTTGATAAGTACCTGCTGCAGGGCATCGATGGATTTACACATCACCTTAATAAAGATGCTGTAGTGGCCGGTGGTGTAGTAAGCCTCGGTGACCTCCTCCAGGCTTTCCAGGCGGGCGAGGGCGGAGGGATAGTCTTTGGCGCTCTTGAGAATAATGCCGATGAAGCAGCCGACGTCGTAGCCCAGCTGTTTGGGGCTGACGTCAATGCGCGCGCCGGTAATGATGCCCGCCTGTTTCATCTTTTCGACGCGTACATGAATAGTGCCGGGGCTGACGCTGAACTGTTTGGCCAGTTCGGCATAGGCGGTACGGGCGTTGGCCATTAGCGCATCGAGAATGCCGCGGTCCAGATTGTCGATCTGATAATTTTCCATATCTTTTTCTTATGAAGTTTGAGGGTTCTTACTATTTTAGCGCCATATTTTGATGAATTAAAAGTTGATGAGCCTTTTTATTGATTGATTATTGTATTGGTGGCCTTTTTTGTTGCTTAATCAATGGCAACAGGACGCAGGAGTCATAAAAATGAAAACCGCATATATCGCAAAACAACGCCAGATCAGTTTCGTTAAATCCCACTTTTCCCGTCAGCTGGAAGAGAAGCTTGGCCTGATTGAAGTCCAGGCGCCAATCTTAAGCCGCGTGGGCGATGGGACGCAGGATAACTTGTCCGGCTGTGAGAAAGCGGTTCAGGTGAAAGTGAAAACACTGCCCGACGCCCAGTTCGAAGTGGTGCATTCGCTGGCGAAGTGGAAGCGTCAAACCCTGGGACAACACGACTTCAGCGCGGGCGAAGGGCTGTACACGCACATGAAGGCCCTTCGCCCCGATGAAGACCGTCTGACGCCGATCCATTCCGTCTATGTCGACCAGTGGGACTGGGAGCGGGTGATGGGGGATGAAGAGCGCCACGTCGGCACGCTGAAGGCGACCGTCGAAGCGATTTACGCCGGGATCAAAGCCACCGAGCTGGCGGTCAGCCAGGAATTTGGCCTGACGCCGTTCCTGCCGGAACAGATCCACTTTGTTCACAGCCAGGCGCTGCTGAGTCGCTATCCGGATCTTGATGCCAAGGGCCGCGAGCGAGCGATTGCTAAAGAGCTGGGCGCCGTCTTCTTAATCGGCATCGGCGGCAAACTCTCTGATGGCAAGCGCCATGATGTACGTGCGCCGGACTATGATGACTGGAGCACTGAGGTTTCTGAAGGCTTTGCCGGACTGAACGGCGATATCCTGGTGTGGAACCCCGTGCTGGAAGATGCGTTCGAGATCTCCTCAATGGGGATCCGCGTTGACGCCGCGGCGCTGAAACGCCAGCTGGCGCTGACCGGCGATGAAGATCGCCTGAAACTGGAGTGGCACCAGGCGCTGCTGCGCGGCGAGATGCCGCAGACTATCGGCGGCGGCATTGGCCAGTCTCGGCTGACGATGCTGTTGCTGCAGCTCGACCATATCGGCCAGGTGCAGTGCGGCGTATGGCCGGCACAGGTTCGCGAAAGCGTTTCCGCGCTGCTGTAACGATTAGCGCCGCCAGCGTCGCAGCAGGCGGCTACGCAACCCGGTATCAAAGCGCCAGATATGATCGAAGATGCGCATGATGCCGGGTTTGCCGTGTACCGACATCGCCACCGCGTGAAAACGGTGCTGATGCTTTCGCTGTAACTCCCCCACCTGAGCAATCACCTCATCCGGCAACCGCTGGGCAATAAAGTCGGAGATCACCACGGCATCCGCATCCACCCACTGCGGGTTTTGCAGACGTTCAATAATGGCGCGAAAACAGCTGGCCAGATCGGTGCCGCCGCGAAAGCGCTGGCTCAGAAAGCGGATCGCCTGCTCCAGGCCGCCCTCGCAGGTCAGTTCGTAGTGCACCACTTCGCTGGAGAACAGCATAATAAAGCAGCGGCGGTTATCCGCTAGCGCGACGCGCATCAGGGCCAGACAAAAGGCTTTGGCGCACTGCTCGTTAAAACCGCCCATCGATCCTGACGTATCGACGCAGACAATAAAGGGCCCGCGCGGCTGTTCATCAAAATCCTGCCGCGTCACCGGGCGTTCGGTGATTTTTTCGCGCCAGGCGTCGCCGTGCAGCCGGTAAGTCAGGAGCTGTTTCTCCACCAGCTTGCGATAAAATTCAAACTCCAGCTCCGTGATGCCGAGCGTCGCCAGCTCCGGCGGCAGCAGGCGCAGAATGTCATCGCTCTGCTGGAGGCCGTCGACCTGTTCCGGCACCGTCGCTGGCTCGCGCACCAGGCTACGGAAGGTCTCCATCGGCGCGTCTTTCTTCGGCACGGATTTCGCTTCCCGTGAGCGCCCCAGCTGTTCCGCCAGCTGCAGTAGCTCCGGCTGCTGGTTAAGAAAATCGCCATAGCGCACGATCAGCTGATAGTCGCCACGTTTGAGTTCGCCGGCGCTCATATCCCACAGGCGTCCGGCGGCGGTGTCATTCTCAGCCAGCACCGGATCGAGCTGACCGCTGAGCGTCATTCGTTCCTGGACCTCGCTGAGCAACTGATCGCGCTCCTCATCCAGCAGCTGCTGGTTAAGGCTGGTGGCTTGCACCACCAGGCTCAGGCGCCAGCGCTGTAAAAACAGCGTATGCAGCGCCGGGGTAAAGGTCGCATTGTCGTCCACCAGCTTCTGCGCCTGGGCGGCAAAAGGGGACTGGAGCTGGTGTAGCTTGCCGAGGATCTGCGGCAGCTGGACGATAAACTGCGAGGTAGAGAGCAGCTGAGCCTGCTGATAGGTTTGCACCTCGGCGTCCAGATCCGGCGGGACGTTAACCTCTTTTAAGCGGGCGCGAACGGCTTCCCGCCAGCGCGGAATATCCGCCGCGATGATGTTTTTCAGGCGGGGAAATTTCTCAAAGAAAACCGCCAGCTGCGGAGAGGCCAGCAGCGCCAGCAGCATCTCCTCGATCATTCCCTCTTCGCTGACTGCCAGCATGACATTCAGCATATCGAGCGTCATGGCTGCTTCGCCTGATTAATCTGCGCGCCGACGTCCTGCAGGCTGGCTTCGATTCTTCCCAGCCACTCGACCGGGATAAACAGGCACTTCTGCTGCTCGCTGAAGCGGTTATGTTGCTGGTGCCACTCATCGTCCAGCGCCTCCAGCTGCTGGCGAATTTCCGCCGGCATGTTTTCCTGCGACGCGCTGCCGGGCAGCGAGAGGCGTGAGCCCTGCAGGCTGACGTCGCGAACAACCAGATGCTGGCTGGTATCGACATCCATATTGAGCAGTTGGGCAAAGCCGATCCCGTTGAGCTTGCCGCGGATTTCGCCGCCCTTTTCCAGCCAACTGGCTAACGCCTCGCGCTCAAAAGTAATGTGGATCACTTCCATATCGTGGAGTTTGAGCGGCTGCTGCAGCAGCAGGGTCAGGCTGGTCCCCTGGATCTCCGCCGGCAGCTCATAGTGCGGCTTGCGGCTAAACATGCCGCCAAGGCGGGTGACCTTTAGCGCCGTTTTGTCACTTTGCTGCTGTTGGATCTGAATGCGTCGCTGCACAATCGCCCCGAGCCGCGTCAGCATCGCCTGCTGCTGCCAGGCGTGGCAGGTCATCAGCGTTTCCAACTGCTGCGACATCAGGTTCATGCTCTCGACGTTGTGCCACAGACAATCTTTCAGCAGGATAAGATCTATCGGCGCGATGCTGTCGCGGCCGCTGAAGAAGGCGCTGGCCTGCAGCAGGCGAATAGCCTTTTTCCAGCGGCGATCCGAAACGTATGGCGCGTTTGGCAGGGCATCCAGCTGCTGGCGCAGCTGGAATATCAGCTCAAACACCGCGTCCGGCAGTTTGATATTGCCGATCTGCTGCTGCCATTGCGTAAACTCTTCATCGCTAACCTGCAGCGCGCTGGGCACCGGATTGCTGTTTTCATCCTGCTGGCTGACCAGCATCGAACGGAAATTACCTTTATCCTGTACTTTATCGAGCCACAGACGGATCAGCATTCGGTCATACAGCGCTTCCAGGCTGCTGTCGGCTTCGGGCAGTTCGTTCGAGGCGGCCACCAGCAGGCGCATCGGGATTTTCTCTTCGTGAGCGCCGTTGCGGAAGTGACGTTCGTTAATCGCCGTCAGCAGGGTGTTGAGGATAGCCGGCCCCGCTTTCCATATTTCATCGAGGAACACGATTTCTGCTTCCGGCAGGTAACCGGCGGTTAAACGCTCGTAGCGGCCTTCATCTTTCAGCGCCTGAATGGACAGCGGGCCAAAAACCTCTTCCGGGGTGGAAAAGCGGGTCATCAGGTATTCAAAAGCGCGCGCCTGCTGGAAGGCGAACTTGAGGCGGCGGGCAATCAGGCTTTTGGCGATCCCCGGCGGACCGAGCAAAAATACGCTCTCGCCGCTGAGCGCCGCCAGCAGGCACAGGCGTATCGCGTGGCTGCGTTCAAAGAGTCCTTTTTCGAGTGCCGCGCTGAGTCGGGAAATTCTTTCAGCCAGTAAATGTGTTTGAGCCATAATTGAGTTGCGTGCTTTGTCATGTATCGTTATTGGGACGAGTATAGATGTTAGAGCAGGGGCGGTAATAGCCTGAAGAATCGATTTATTTTTTTTGAGCCAGGTTAATATGGTGTCTGTTAGGGGTACGATTTCACAAATAATCGTGCATACTGTGCGCTTTTTGTGGGCCAAGGGACTAGGCACACATTTGTTTTATAAACGAAAAGACTAGTCTATGAGCACTGATAATAAACAATCGTTGCCGGCGTTAACGCTGGCGGCCATCGGCGTGGTGTACGGTGATATCGGTACCAGTCCACTGTATACCCTGCGTGAATGCCTGTCAGGTCAGTTTGGCTTTGGCGTTGAGCGCGATGCCGTTTTTGGCTTTTTGTCGCTGATTTTCTGGCTGTTAATCTTTACCGTATCGATAAAATACATCACCTTCGTGATGCGGGCGGATAACGCCGGGGAAGGCGGGATCTTAACGCTGATGTCGCTGGCCGGACGCAATACCTCGGCGCGGATGACCTCTGTGCTGGTGATCCTCGGCCTGATCGGCGGCAGTTTCTTCTATGGCGAAGTGGTGATTACCCCGGCGATTTCGGTGATGTCGGCGATAGAGGGGTTAGAAATTATCGCTCCGCAACTCGATAGCTGGATTGTGCCGATCTCCATTATCGTGCTTACCCTGCTGTTTATGATCCAGAAGCACGGGACCGGGATGGTCGGCAAGCTGTTTGCGCCGATTATGCTGATCTGGTTCTTGCTGCTGGCGGTGCTTGGCGCGCGAAGCATTTACGCTAACCCGGAAGTTCTGCAGGCGCTAAACCCCTACTGGGCGGTGCACTTCTTCCTGCAGTACAAAACGGTTTCCTTTATTGCGCTTGGCGCGGTGGTGCTGTCGATTACCGGGGTGGAAGCGCTGTACGCCGATATGGGGCACTTCGGCAAACTGCCGATCCGTGTCGCCTGGTTCTCCGTCGTGCTGCCTTCGCTGGTGCTGAACTATTTTGGCCAGGGGGCATTGCTGCTTAAGCATCCGGAAGCGATTAAAAACCCGTTCTTCCTGCTGGCGCCGGAGTGGGCGCTGATCCCGATGCTGATTATCGCCACACTGGCGACGGTTATCGCCTCGCAGGCGGTGATCTCCGGGGTCTTCTCCTTAACCCGTCAGGCGGTGCGTCTGGGCTATCTGTCGCCGATGCGCATCATCCACACCTCGGAAATGGAGTCCGGCCAGATCTATATCCCGTTCATTAACTGGCTGCTGTATGTCTCGGTAGTGATCGTCATCGTCAGCTTCGAACATTCGTCTAACCTGGCGGCGGCGTACGGTATCGCGGTCACGGGGACCATGGTGCTGACCTCCATCCTGTCGGCAACGGTGGCGCGCAAAAACTGGCACTGGAATAAACTGTTCGTTGGGCTGATGCTGGTGGCCTTCCTGTGCATTGATGTTCCGCTGTTCTCGGCGAACCTCGATAAGATTGTCTCCGGCGGCTGGCTGCCGTTGTCGCTGGGTCTGGTGATGTTTACGGTGATGACCACCTGGAAGAGCGAGCGTTTCCGCCTGCTGCGTCGAATGCACGAGCACGGCAACTCGCTGGAGGCGATGATCTCTTCGCTGGAGAAATCGCCGCCGGTGCGCGTGCCGGGTACTGCGGTGTATATGTCCCGCGCCCTGAACGTGATCCCGTTTGCCCTGCTGCATAACCTGAAGCACAACAAGGTGCTGCATGAGCGAGTGATCCTCCTGACCCTGCGCACCGAAGACGCGCCTTACGTGCATAACGTTCGCCGGGTGCAGATTGAGCAGCTTTCGCCCTCGTTCTGGCGGGTGGTGGCCAGCTACGGCTGGCGGGAAACGCCAAATGTCGAAGAGGTGTTCCATCGCTGTGGCCTGGAAGGACTCAGCTGCCGGATGATGGAGACCTCGTTCTTTATGTCCCATGAGTCGCTGATTATCGGCAAACGACCGTGGTATCTGCGCCTGCGCGGCAAGCTTTATCTGCTGCTGCAGCGTAACGCCCTGCGCGCGCCGGATCAGTTTGAAATCCCGCCAAACCGGGTTATCGAGCTCGGTACTCAGGTCGAAATCTGATGTCAAAAAAGCCCTTCCATTGCGAAGGGCTTTTTGTTTCTCACTCCGGCTGTCATCTCCTGTCGCTGTCTCGCGAAACGTTTCGATAGCGATCACATTTCTCTCTTCTGGTGATGGTTTTCTGCTCACGCATTGATAATAATTATTTTAGCGAAACGTTTCGCTAGTGGAGCAAAAGAGAAAAAATGAAAAAAGGCACCGTACTTAACGCTGATATTTCCGCGGTTATCTCCCGCCTGGGCCACACCGATACGCTGGTGGTCTGCGATGCCGGATTACCGGTTCCCCGCAGCAGCGCGCGCATCGATATGGCGTTGACCCAGGGCGTACCTTCATTTATGCAGGTTCTGGAAGTGGTGACGACGGAAATGCAGGTTGAAGCGGCTGTCATCGCGGAGGAAATTAAGACGCATAATCCGCAGCTCCACGCGACGTTGCTCAACCATCTTGAGCAGCTGCAGCAGCACCAGGGAAACACCATTGAAATTCGTTACACCAGTCATGAGCAGTTCAAAAAACAAACCGCAGACAGTCAGGCGGTAATTCGCAGCGGGGAGTGTTCCCCGTTTGCGAATATCATTCTCTGTGCCGGCGTCACCTTCTGAGATCGCCGTCATGGAAGCCTTATTGCAACTGAAAGGGATCGATAAAGCGTTCCCTGGCGTCAAGGCGCTCTCCGGCGCCTCGCTGAATGTCTACCCTGGCCGGGTGATGGCGCTGGTGGGTGAGAACGGCGCCGGTAAATCCACCATGATGAAAGTGCTGACCGGGATCTATACCCGTGATGCTGGCGCTTTATTGTGGTTGGGCAAAGAGACCACCTTTAGCGGCCCAAAATCTTCCCAGGAAGCCGGGATCGGCATTATCCATCAGGAGCTGAACCTGATCCCGCAGTTGACGATCGCCGAGAACATCTTCCTCGGCCGCGAATTCGTTAACCGCTTTGGCAAAATCGACTGGAAGCGGATGTATGCCGAAGCCGACAAGCTGCTGGCGAAGCTGAATCTCCGTTTTACCAGCCAGAAGCTGGTGGGCGATCTGTCGATTGGCGATCAGCAAATGGTGGAGATCGCCAAAGTGCTGAGCTTCGAGTCGATGGTCATCATTATGGATGAACCGACCGACGCGCTGACCGATACCGAAACCGAATCGCTGTTCCGTGTGATCCGCGAACTGAAATCGCAGGGGCGCGGCATCGTCTACATCTCCCACCGCATGAAAGAGATCTTCGAGATTTGCGATGACGTGACCGTGTTCCGCGACGGGCAGTTTATTGCCGAACGCGAGGTCTCCTCGCTGGATGAAGACCGTCTGATTGAAATGATGGTTGGCCGGAAGCTGGAAGATCAGTATCCGCATCTGGCTAAGGCGCCGGGCGCGGTGCGCCTGAAAGTCGGTAATCTCTGCGGCCCGGGCGTGGAAAACGTGACCTTTACCCTGCGCCAGGGGGAAATCCTCGGCGTCGCCGGGCTGATGGGCGCCGGGCGGACCGAGCTGATGAAAGTGTTGTATGGCGCGCTGCCGCGCAGCAGCGGCTCCGTGACGCTCGACGGTCACGAAGTGGTGACCCGTTCGCCGCAGGATGGTCTGGCGAACGGCATTGTCTATATCTCCGAAGACCGTAAGCGTGACGGCTTAGTGCTCGGGATGTCGGTAAAAGAAAACATGTCCCTGACCGCCCTGCGCTACTTCAGCCGGACGGGGGGGAGTCTCAAGCATAAAGATGAACAGCAGGCGGTCAGTGATTTCATCCGGCTGTTTAACGTGAAAACGCCGTCCATGGAGCAGGCGATCGGCCTGCTCTCCGGCGGCAACCAGCAAAAGGTCGCCATCGCCCGCGGGCTGATGACCCGGCCGAAGGTCCTGATCCTCGATGAGCCGACCCGTGGCGTCGACGTTGGGGCGAAGAAAGAGATCTACCAGCTTATCAATCAGTTCAAAGCCGATGGCCTGAGCATCATTCTGGTCTCCTCCGAGATGCCGGAAGTGTTGGGCATGAGCGATCGCATCATAGTGATGCATGAAGGGCATCTCGGCGGTGAATTCACACGCGAGCAGGCCACCCAGGAAGTATTGATGGCTGCCGCTGTGGGCAAGCTTAACCGTGTGAATCAGGAGTAAGAAAGATGACAACCCAGGCTGTTTCTGGTCGCCGTTATTTCACGAAAGCGTGGCTGATGGAGCAAAAATCGCTGATTGCCCTGCTGGTGCTGATCGCGGTGGTATCGACCATGAGCCCCAACTTTTTTACCGTCAATAACCTGTTCAATATTCTGCAGCAGACCTCCGTTAACGCCATTATGGCGGTAGGGATGACGCTGGTCATACTGACCTCGGGGATCGACCTGTCCGTCGGTTCCCTGTTGGCGCTCACCGGCGCGGTGGCGGCGTCGATCGTTGGCATTGAAGTGAATGCGTTGGTGGCGGTCGCTGCTGCCCTCGCATTAGGTGCGGCGATCGGCGCAGTCACCGGGGTGATTGTGGCGAAAGGCCGCGTGCAGGCTTTCATCGCCACCCTGGTGATGATGCTGCTGCTGCGCGGCGTGACCATGGTGTACACCAACGGCAGCCCGATCAATACCGGCTTTAGCGATAATGCCGATCTGTTCGGCTGGTTTGGTATCGGGCGTCCGCTGGGGATCCCGACGCCGGTATGGATCATGGCGATTGTCTTCCTGGCGGCCTGGTACATGCTGCACCATACTCGCCTGGGTCGTTATATCTACGCCCTTGGCGGTAATGAGGCGGCGACGCGCCTGTCCGGGATTAGCGTCAATAAAGTCAAAATTATCGTCTACGCGTTGTGCGGGATGCTGGCGTCGCTGGCCGGGATTATCGAAGTGGCGCGCCTCTCCTCCGCGCAGCCGACGGCCGGGACAGGCTATGAGCTGGACGCCATTGCGGCAGTCGTGCTCGGCGGCACCAGTCTGGCGGGCGGCAAAGGACGCATTGTCGGCACGCTGATTGGCGCGCTGATCCTTGGCTTCCTGAATAATGGTTTGAACCTTTTAGGCGTTTCTTCCTATTACCAGATGATCGTTAAAGCGGTGGTGATTTTGCTGGCGGTACTGGTAGATAACAAAAAGCAGTAACTGAGAACTCTACAGGACATCTTAACTATGAATATGAAAAAACTGGCGACCCTGGTCTCTGCTGTTGCGCTAAGTGCGACCGTTAGCGCGAACGCGATGGCCAAAGACACCATCGCTCTGGTTATCTCTACTCTCAACAATCCCTTCTTCGTGTCGCTGAAAGACGGCGCGCAAAAAGAAGCTGACAAACTGGGCTACAACCTGGTGGTGCTCGATTCCCAGAACAACCCGGCGAAAGAGCTGGCTAACGTACAGGATTTAACGGTGCGCGGCGCGAAGCTGTTGCTGATCAACCCAACCGACTCTGATGCCGTCGGCAATGCCGTGAAGATGGCGAACCAGGCGAAAATCCCGGTCATCACCCTCGACCGTCAGGCGACAAAAGGCGATGTCGTGAGCCACATCGCCTCTGACAACGTGCAGGGCGGAAAAATGGCGGGCGATTACATTGCGAAAAAGCTGGGTGAAAGTGCGAAAGTCATTGAGCTGCAGGGCATTGCCGGGACTTCCGCGGCGCGTGAGCGCGGCGAAGGCTTCAAACAGGCCGTGGCGGCGCACAAGTTCAACGTTCTGGCCAGCCAGCCGGCCGATTTCGACCGTACCAAAGGGCTGAACGTGATGCAGAACCTGCTGACCGCCCATCCTGACGTCCAGGCGGTGTTCGCGCAGAATGATGAAATGGCGCTCGGCGCTCTGCGCGCGCTGCAGACCGCAGGCAAGTCCGATGTGATGGTGGTTGGATTTGACGGCACTCCGGATGGCGAAAAAGCAGTAAACAGTGGCAAACTGGCGGCGACCGTCGCACAGTTGCCGGAGCAGATCGGCGCGAAAGGCGTTGAGACTGCTGATAAGGTACTGAAGGGCGAAAAAGTGGAAGCTAACTACCCGGTTGAGCTGAAGCTGGTCGTTAAGCAGTAATATGCGATTCGGACTGGCAACGGTCCGAGGGACAATATAAAAAAAGAAAAGCAGGGCATGCGCCACCGGATCCCGGTGGCGCGCTTTCCCGGGAACAGAAACGATGAAAACTGCAGGCAAACTTGTCGTCCTTGGCAGCATCAATGCCGATCACATTCTCAACCTTGACGCTTTCCCGACACCGGGTGAAACCGTCACCGGCAACCACTACCAGCTGGCGTTCGGTGGTAAAGGGGCCAACCAGGCGGTGGCCGCCGGGCGCAGCGGGGCGGATATCGCGTTTATCGCCTGCACCGGCGATGACGACATCGGTGAACGCATCCGTCGCCAGCTGGCGAGCGATAAAATCGATGTGGCGCCTGTGCGCGCGGTCGCCGGGGAAGCAACCGGCGTGGCGTTAATCTTCGTTAACGCCGAAGGTGAGAATGTCATCGGTATTCATGCCGGCGCCAATGCGGCCTTATCCGTCGCTCAGGTAGAGGCGGAAAAAGAGCGGATCGCCAGCGCGCAGGCGTTGTTGATGCAGCTCGAATCACCGCTGGAGAGCGTGCTGGCGGCGGCGAAAATCGCCCATCACCATCAGACCACCGTGGTGCTTAATCCCGCGCCAGCGCGTGAACTGTCCGATGAACTGCTGGCGCTGGTGGATATCATTACCCCCAACGAAACCGAAGCGGAAAAGCTGACGGGGATTCGCGTTGAGAGTGACGAGGATGCGGCAAAAGCCGCCGACGTGCTGCATGCCAAAGGCATTGGTACGGTGATGATCACCCTCGGCAGTCGCGGCGTCTGGCTCAGTGCCGAAGGCGAAAGCCGCCGGATCCCAGGGTTTCGCGTGCAGGCTATTGATACTATCGCGGCCGGCGACACTTTCAACGGCGCGCTGGTGACCGCGCTGCTGGAAGGGACTGCCCTGCCGGAGGCGATCCGCTTTGCGCATGCCGCGGCGGCGATTGCCGTGACTCGCAAAGGCGCGCAGCCTTCCGTGCCGTGGCGCACAGAGATTGATGAATTTTTAGCGCAACAGGGGTAATGCTTGGCTACGATGAAAGATGTGGCCCGCGTCGCGGGCGTTTCCACATCGACGGTGTCACACGTCATCAATAAGGACCGCTTTGTCAGCGAGGCGATTACCGCCAAAGTCGACGCCGCGATCAAAAGCCTCAACTACGCCCCCTCGGCGCTGGCGCGTAGCCTCAAGCTTAATCAAACCCGCACCATCGGCATGCTGATCACCGCCAGTACCAATCCGTTTTATTCCGAGCTGGTGCGGGGCGTGGAGCGCAGCTGCTTTGAGCGGGGTTATAGTCTCGTACTCTGTAATACGGAAGGTGATGAGCAGCGAATGAATCGTAATCTGGAGACGTTAATGCAAAAACGCGTCGATGGATTACTGCTGCTGTGCACTGAGACCCACCAACCCTCCCCGGAAATTATGCAGCGCTATCCGTCGGTTCCGACGGTCATGATGGACTGGGCGCCGTTTGATGGCGATAGCGATCTGATTCAGGATAACTCGCTGCTCGGTGGCGATATGGCGACCCAGTACCTGATCGATCAAGGGTATTCACACATTGCCTGCATTGCCGGCCCGCTGGATAAAACCCCGGCGCGTCTGCGCCTTGAAGGTTACCATGCCGCGATGGCGCGCTGCGCTCTGCCCGTAGCCGAGGGATACGTGGTGACCAGTGATTTTGAGTTTGGCGGCGGATTTAGCGCGATGCAGCAGCTGCTGGCGTTGCCGCAGCGGCCGCAGGCGGTGTTTGTCGGTAACGACGCCATGGCGGTTGGCGCTTATCAGGCGTTATACCAGGCCGGGTTGCAGATCCCGCAGGATATGGCGCTGGTGGGTTACGATGATATTGAACTGGCTCGCTATATGACGCCGCCGTTAACCACCATTCACCAGCCGAAAGATGAGCTGGGGGAACTGGCCATCGACGTGCTGATCCATCGCATGGCCGACCCGCAGCAAAAACAGCAGCGCGTACAGTTAACCCCGGAGCTGGTGGTCCGCGGTTCCGCTTAGCGTTTGTGCCGCTCGCTAATCAGGTTGCGGCCATCCTTCGCTCTCAACAGCATAAACATCAGCGCCGACACGATGGTTATCACGCCCATGGTAATAAAGGTGTAGTGAAACTGCTCTACGGTGCTGGCGCTGTCAAAACCTTCATAGAAGCGCAGCACCGCAGCGCTGATGGCCACTCCGAGACTGATGGAAAGCTGCTGGGTGACTGCCAGCAGGCTATTGCCGCTGCTGGCATTGTCATCCGTCAGATCGGCCAGGGTAATGGTATTCATGGCGGTAAACTGCGTGGACATCGCCATCCCCAGCACGAACAGCGGCAGAAGCAGCATCCACAGCGGCATTTCTGGCGACTGCAGCGAGAACTGGGCAATCATAAGGCCAATAAACACGGTGATCCCCACCAGGGTCTTACGATAGCCAAACCAGCGCAGCACCTGGGTAACGGTAGATTTCGCAATAATCGAGCCGATAGCGGTGGGGGCGATCATACAGCCGGCGATAATGGCCGGATAGCCAAAGCCAACCTGCAGCATGAGCGGCATCAGAAAAGGTACGCAGCCGGTACCCAACCGCGTGGCAAGGTTGCCGGCAATGCCGACCGAGAACGTATGGGTTTTAAATAAAGAGAGCGAGATCAGCGGCGCAGGATGGCGGCGCGCGTGACGGACATAGGCCATGAGCAGTATCAGACTGACGGCGATCACCGCCAGCGCCAGCCATGTCGCCACGATTTTTTCGCCAAACAGTTCAATACCGCTGGAAAATAACACCAGGCTTAAGCCAAATAACAGAAAACCGGTTATATCGAAGCGTCGGCGCGGCGTTGTGAAATTTGGCATATATTTACGGGCATACAGAATGCCGATCACGCCGATGGGAATGTTTATCAGGAAAATCCAATGCCAGCTGGCCCAGGTCACAAATACCCCGCCGAGAACCGGGCCCAGAATCGGTCCTACCAGTCCCGGCATGGTGACAAAGTTCAGTACCGGCAGCAGTTCGCTGCGCGGATAGGCGCGCAGGAGGGCTAGCCTCGCCACCGGCATCATCATCGCCCCGCCGACCCCCTGAATAACGCGAAAAATGACCAGCTCCGTTAATGAACTCGAGAGCGCGCAGGCGAGGGAGCCGAGAGTAAACAGGCTAACGGCGATGATAAAGACCCGGCGCGTGCCGAAGCGATCGGCCAGCCAGCCGCTGACCGGGATCAACATCGCCACCGTCAGCGTATAGCTGATGATGGCCGACTGCATCGCTAAGGGAGAACGATTAAGACTGTGGGCGATAGCCGGGAGGGCGGTGTTAAGAATGGTGGCATCCAGCGCCTGCATAAAGAAGGCCATCGCCGCGATCCACGGCAGGCCTGCCATGCTGCGCCCTTTTTTTCCGCTCATGCCAAATCCTTGTTATTGATTTACGTGGTGTGGGGCGTTCAGCAGCGCCTGGCAGGCGAGCAAGGCACCTGGCGCATCGCTATTGAGAATGGCATCGACGATCGCCTGGTGGAGATCGAGCTTCACGACTTCATTTTGCGTAATCGACGTGAAGTAGGTGTGGTAGACGGAATGAAATAAAGAAGCGAATGAGCTGAGGAAAGGATTGCCGCTCATTTCATAGATATGTTCATGCCAGGCCATATCGACGTCTATCCAGCGATCGCGCTGAAAATGACGTTTCAGGGCAATCATCTCTTCCATTAGGGTATTGAGTTGCGCTTTCTGCTCTGCGGTGCCGTGGGCGGCGGCGAGGAAACAGGCCTGTGGCTCCAGGCTGCTGCGCATGACGAGAAAGTGGCTCACCACCTCTTCGAAGTTATCTTCCGTGAGCCACCAGGAGAGCAGTTCCTTATCCAGGAAGTTCCAGCTGCTGCGCGGCATTACCCGGGTGCCAATGCGAGGGCGGGGCAGCAGCATGCCTTTTGCAGTCAGCGTCTTCACCGCTTCGCGGACGGCGGTACGACTCACGCCGAACTGCTCCCCTAACTCCATTTCGCCGGGAAGAATGCTTTCCGGCTGATATTCGCCAGTCAGTATCTTTTGGGCGAGCTTCTCGGCCAGTACCCAGGAGATGTTCTTTTGTGCCGCCAGTTGCTGTGCGCTTAAAGACATAAATGCCGTTCCTTTCTTTTCTCTACACTAACAGTATGCCACCAGGCGCCCCGTTTCGTCGGTTAAAACAGCAAAACGGCGGTTTTTTGCGACATTCCTCGCCGCATTGTTGAAAAAAGAGACGGTTGAAAAGTTTTTTTGCATTTCCCCTTGTCACCTCAGAATTACTCCCTATAATGCGCCTCCACTGACACGGAACAACGGCAAGCAAGCCGCCGGGTCAGCGGGGTTCCGGTGAGAACCTCGCAGAGAAAAGCGAAAATAAATGCTTGACTCTGCAGCGGGAAAGTGTAATATGCACACCCCCGCGCCGCAGCGAAAAACGAAGCGGCACTGCTCTTTAACAATTTATCAGACAATCTGTGTGGGCACTCAAAGTGACATGGATTCTTAACGTCCTCGGACGAAAAATGAATACCAAGTCTCAAGAGTGAACACGTAATTCATTACGAAGTTTAATTCTTTGAGCATCAAACTTAAATTGAAGAGTTTGATCATGGCTCAGATTGAACGCTGGCGGCAGGCCTAACACATGCAAGTCGAGCGGTAGCACAGAGAGCTTGCTCTCGGGTGACGAGCGGCGGACGGGTGAGTAATGTCTGGGAAACTGCCTGATGGAGGGGGATAACTACTGGAAACGGTAGCTAATACCGCATAACGTCGCAAGACCAAAGTGGGGGACCTTCGGGCCTCATGCCATCAGATGTGCCCAGATGGGATTAGCTAGTAGGTGGGGTAACGGCTCACCTAGGCGACGATCCCTAGCTGGTCTGAGAGGATGACCAGCCACACTGGAACTGAGACACGGTCCAGACTCCTACGGGAGGCAGCAGTGGGGAATATTGCACAATGGGCGCAAGCCTGATGCAGCCATGCCGCGTGTGTGAAGAAGGCCTTCGGGTTGTAAAGCACTTTCAGCGGGGAGGAAGGCGATAAGGTTAATAACCTTGTCGATTGACGTTACCCGCAGAAGAAGCACCGGCTAACTCCGTGCCAGCAGCCGCGGTAATACGGAGGGTGCAAGCGTTAATCGGAATTACTGGGCGTAAAGCGCACGCAGGCGGTCTGTCAAGTCGGATGTGAAATCCCCGGGCTCAACCTGGGAACTGCATTCGAAACTGGCAGGCTAGAGTCTTGTAGAGGGGGGTAGAATTCCAGGTGTAGCGGTGAAATGCGTAGAGATCTGGAGGAATACCGGTGGCGAAGGCGGCCCCCTGGACAAAGACTGACGCTCAGGTGCGAAAGCGTGGGGAGCAAACAGGATTAGATACCCTGGTAGTCCACGCCGTAAACGATGTCGATTTGGAGGTTGTGCCCTTGAGGCGTGGCTTCCGGAGCTAACGCGTTAAATCGACCGCCTGGGGAGTACGGCCGCAAGGTTAAAACTCAAATGAATTGACGGGGGCCCGCACAAGCGGTGGAGCATGTGGTTTAATTCGATGCAACGCGAAGAACCTTACCTGGTCTTGACATCCACAGAACTTAGCAGAGATGCTTTGGTGCCTTCGGGAACTGTGAGACAGGTGCTGCATGGCTGTCGTCAGCTCGTGTTGTGAAATGTTGGGTTAAGTCCCGCAACGAGCGCAACCCTTATCCTTTGTTGCCAGCGGTTAGGCCGGGAACTCAAAGGAGACTGCCAGTGATAAACTGGAGGAAGGTGGGGATGACGTCAAGTCATCATGGCCCTTACGACCAGGGCTACACACGTGCTACAATGGCATATACAAAGAGAAGCGACCTCGCGAGAGCAAGCGGACCTCATAAAGTATGTCGTAGTCCGGATTGGAGTCTGCAACTCGACTCCATGAAGTCGGAATCGCTAGTAATCGTAGATCAGAATGCTACGGTGAATACGTTCCCGGGCCTTGTACACACCGCCCGTCACACCATGGGAGTGGGTTGCAAAAGAAGTAGGTAGCTTAACCTTCGGGAGGGCGCTTACCACTTTGTGATTCATGACTGGGGTGAAGTCGTAACAAGGTAACCGTAGGGGAACCTGCGGTTGGATCACCTCCTTACCTTAAAGAACCTGCCTTTGTAGTGCTCACACAGATTGTCTGATGAAAGTAGAGAAGCAAGGCGTCTTGCGATTGAGACTTCAGTGTCCCCTTCGTCTAGAGGCCCAGGACACCGCCCTTTCACGGCGGTAACAGGGGTTCGAATCCCCTAGGGGACGCCACTTGCTGGTTCGTGAGTGAAAGACGCGTACCGATATATCTCAAAACTCATCTTCGGGTGACGTTTGAGATATTTGCTCTTTAAAAATCTGGATCAAGCTGAAAATTGAAACGACACACAGTTAATGTGTGTTCGAGTCTCTCAAATTTTCGCGACACGATGATGTTTTACGAAACATCTTCGGGTTGTGAGGTTAAGCGACTAAGCGTACACGGTGGATGCCCTGGCAGTCAGAGGCGATGAAGGACGTGCTAATCTGCGAAAAGCGTCGGTAAGGTGATATGAACCGTTATAACCGGCGATGTCCGAATGGGGAAACCCAGTGCAATTCGTTGCACTATCGTTAACTGAATACATAGGTTAACGAGGCGAACCGGGGGAACTGAAACATCTAAGTACCCCGAGGAAAAGAAATCAACCGAGATTCCCCCAGTAGCGGCGAGCGAACGGGGAGCAGCCCAGAGTCTGAATCAGCTTGTGTGTTAGTGGAACGGTCTGGAAAGTCCGACGGTACAGGGTGATAGTCCCGTACACCAAAATGCACAGGTTGTGAACTCGAAGAGTAGGGCGGGACACGTGGTATCCTGTCTGAATATGGGGGGACCATCCTCCAAGGCTAAATACTCCTGACTGACCGATAGTGAACCAGTACCGTGAGGGAAAGGCGAAAAGAACCCCGGCGAGGGGAGTGAAAAAGAACCTGAAACCGTGTACGTACAAGCAGTGGGAGCACCTTCGGGTGTGACTGCGTACCTTTTGTATAATGGGTCAGCGACTTATATTCTGTAGCAAGGTTAACCGTATAGGGGAGCCGCAGGGAAACCGAGTCTTAACTGGGCGTTAAGTTGCAGGGTATAGACCCGAAACCCGGTGATCTAGCCATGGGCAGGTTGAAGGTTGGGTAACACTAACTGGAGGACCGAACCGACTAATGTTGAAAAATTAGCGGATGACTTGTGGCTGGGGGTGAAAGGCCAATCAAACCGGGAGATAGCTGGTTCTCCCCGAAAGCTATTTAGGTAGCGCCTCGTGAACTCATCTTCGGGGGTAGAGCACTGTTTCGGCTAGGGGGTCATCCCGACTTACCAACCCGATGCAAACTACGAATACCGAAGAATGTTATCACGGGAGACACACGGCGGGTGCTAACGTCCGTCGTGAAGAGGGAAACAACCCAGACCGCCAGCTAAGGTCCCAAAGTCATGGTTAAGTGGGAAACGATGTGGGAAGGCACAGACAGCCAGGATGTTGGCTTAGAAGCAGCCATCATTTAAAGAAAGCGTAATAGCTCACTGGTCGAGTCGGCCTGCGCGGAAGATGTAACGGGGCTAAACCATGCACCGAAGCTGCGGCAGCGACACGATGTGTTGTTGGGTAGGGGAGCGTTCTGTAAGCCTGCGAAGGTGACCTGTGAGGGTTGCTGGAGGTATCAGAAGTGCGAATGCTGACATAAGTAACGATAAAGCGGGTGAAAAGCCCGCTCGCCGGAAGACCAAGGGTTCCTGTCCAACGTTAATCGGGGCAGGGTGAGTCGACCCCTAAGGCGAGGCCGAAAGGCGTAGTCGATGGGAAACAGGTTAATATTCCTGTACTTGGTGTTACTGCGAAGGGGGGACGGAGAAGGCTATGTTAGCCGGGCGACGGTTGTCCCGGTTTAAGCATGTAGGCTGGTTATCCAGGCAAATCCGGATAATCAAGGCTGAGGTGTGATGACGAGGCACTACGGTGCTGAAGTAACAAATGCCCTGCTTCCAGGAAAAGCCTCTAAGCATCAGGTAACATCAAATCGTACCCCAAACCGACACAGGTGGTCAGGTAGAGAATACCAAGGCGCTTGAGAGAACTCGGGTGAAGGAACTAGGCAAAATGGTGCCGTAACTTCGGGAGAAGGCACGCTGGTGTGTAGGTGAAGTCCCTGCGGATGGAGCTGAGACCAGTCGAAGATACCAGCTGGCTGCAACTGTTTATTAAAAACACAGCACTGTGCAAACACGAAAGTGGACGTATACGGTGTGACGCCTGCCCGGTGCCGGAAGGTTAATTGATGGGGTTATCCGTAAGGAGAAGCTCTTGATCGAAGCCCCGGTAAACGGCGGCCGTAACTATAACGGTCCTAAGGTAGCGAAATTCCTTGTCGGGTAAGTTCCGACCTGCACGAATGGCGTAATGATGGCCAGGCTGTCTCCACCCGAGACTCAGTGAAATTGAACTCGCTGTGAAGATGCAGTGTACCCGCGGCAAGACGGAAAGACCCCGTGAACCTTTACTATAGCTTGACACTGAACATTGAGCCTTGATGTGTAGGATAGGTGGGAGGCTTTGAAGCGTGGACGCCAGTCTGCGTGGAGCCAACCTTGAAATACCACCCTTTAATGTTTGATGTTCTAACGTGGGCCCCTAATCGGGGTTGCGGACAGTGTCTGGTGGGTAGTTTGACTGGGGCGGTCTCCTCCCAAAGCGTAACGGAGGAGCACGAAGGTTAGCTAATCCTGGTCGGACATCAGGAGGTTAGTGCAATGGCATAAGCTAGCTTGACTGCGAGCGTGACGGCGCGAGCAGGTGCGAAAGCAGGTCATAGTGATCCGGTGGTTCTGAATGGAAGGGCCATCGCTCAACGGATAAAAGGTACTCCGGGGATAACAGGCTGATACCGCCCAAGAGTTCATATCGACGGCGGTGTTTGGCACCTCGATGTCGGCTCATCACATCCTGGGGCTGAAGTAGGTCCCAAGGGTATGGCTGTTCGCCATTTAAAGTGGTACGCGAGCTGGGTTTAGAACGTCGTGAGACAGTTCGGTCCCTATCTGCCGTGGGCGCTGGAGAATTGAGGGGGGCTGCTCCTAGTACGAGAGGACCGGAGTGGACGCATCACTGGTGTTCGGGTTGTCATGCCAATGGCACTGCCCGGTAGCTAAATGCGGAAGAGATAAGTGCTGAAAGCATCTAAGCACGAAACTTGCCCCGAGATGAGTTCTCCCTGAGACTATAAGTCTCCTGAAGGAACGTTGAAGACGACGACGTTGATAGGCCGGGTGTGTAAGCGCAGCGATGCGTTGAGCTAACCGGTACTAATGAACCGTGAGGCTTAACCTTACAACGCCGAAGATGTTTTGGCGGATTGAGAGAAGATTTTCAGCTTCGATACAGATTAGTCGATGCGTCCGCAGGACGTGTTGATAAAACAGAATTTGCCTGGCGGCACTAGCGCGGTGGTCCCACCTGACCCCATGCCGAACTCAGAAGTGAAACGCCGTAGCGCCGATGGTAGTGTGGGGTCTCCCCATGTGAGAGTAGGGAACTGCCAGGCATCAAATAAAGCAGAAAGCTCAGTCGAAAGACTGAGCTTTTTGTTTTTGCGTTTAAAAAGAACCCCGTTCCGAAAGGTGCGGGGTTTTTTGCTGTGTGGGGTATGCCTCCCCCGGTGGCGCTGCGCTTACCGGGGCTACGGATTCGACATGGGGCTACGCCCCTGTGGCGCGGACAAGCTATGCAGCACTGACTCAGGGAAAAATATCGCCTGAAGTTCTGCTACTGCTTCGCTAACCAGCCGACAATAAATGTCGCAATCTGCGGAATATTATTTAAATCCAACAGCGGAAGTGAGGTCGCGATCGATACATCGCTGGCCACGGCGATGGTATGATCATCCATCGTTAACTCTTCCACACGATGGCCGCTGTTTTGCCGAAAAAGCAGGATCTTAGGCACTGCTTCATGCTTGAAACCCTCGACCAAAACAAGGTCCAGTCTGCTGGCATCCATTCGACTGACCAGCCATGTGAGATCTAATTCCGGCTTCTCGGGTGTTTCGGTCATCAGCGCCCACCGCTGTTCGCTGGCGACAATGGTTTGCGCAGCGCCCGCCTTGCGCAATTCATAGCTATCTTTGCCCGGCTTATCCACGTCCATATCATGATGGGTATGCTTGATCAGACCAGGGCGTAATCCTTGAGCGCACAGCTCAGGAATGAGACGCTTTAATAATGTCGTTTTCCCTGTACCGCTCCAGGCGGCAATCGCTAATAGCGGGATCATGATGGCTCCTGCATACGTTGCAAATCCTCGAGCGTATTCACATTCATAAAAGCCGATTTTACCTCGCTGAAGCTAACCGGATGGCCGCCCATCTGGCGCATGAACACCATTACCCGGCGTTCGCCGCTGGCAAGATAGGCCTCCAGATGCGGAATAATTTGCCGATGCGCCAGCGCAACGGCGGGATGATCCCGTTCGCCGTCATGGGCCCAAACCACCGGCGCAGCGCTTTTTTGCTGGATAAAGCGCTCAACTAAAAATGACGGAATGAAGGGCGTGTCGCAGGGGCAAAAAACAAACCATGGACTCGCGACCTGCTGCATCACAGCAAGCATACCGGCTAAAGGACCCGGGTACCCCGCCTGCGTATCACGAAACACCGGATATCCACTGGCTTGCCACTGCGTAAGGTGACGGTTGGCGCTAATCACTAACTCATCTACCTGCGGAGCTAATGCCTCCGCGACGTGTCGCCAGAGAGGACGTCCATTGAGCAACTGTAATCCTTTATCAATGCCGCCCATTCGCGTGGCCCTGCCGCCCGCCAGCACGACGCCGGTTATCGCCTCGCTTTGCATATGAATATCGCCTCTTTCATTGTGGGATTGACCCTGTTAACTTGTCCCTATCAAGAGTAAGGAGCATGACCATGAAATGTAAACGTCTGAATGAAGTAATTGAACTCCTCCAGCCCGCCTGGCAGAAAGAGCCTGAACTGAACCTGATGCAATTTTTGCAGAAGCTGGCGAAAGAGGCCGGCTATGATGGCGAACTGAGCGATCTTTCCGACGATATTCTGATCTATCACCTGAAGATGCGTGATTCTTCAAAAGATGCTGTCATCCCGGGTATTCAGAAGGATTATGAAGAGGACTTTAAAACCGCGCTGTTGCGCGCCCGCGGCGTAATAAAAGAGTAAAAGGTTGTAAGCGCTGCCGCGTAAAGCGCAATGAGATGATATCCTGAACTATTCGTACGATTATCGGATGTCAGGATGCACGATAAGGCTTTTACTTTTCAGACGCTTCGCCCGGATACCATTATCGATGGATTATTCGATCTGGGTATGCGGGTGGACTCCGGTCTTACCCCGCTGAACAGCTATGAGAACCGCGTTTATCAGTTCCAGGACGAAGAGCGTCATCGCTATGTGGTGAAGTTCTATCGTCCTGAGCGCTGGTCGGCAGCGCAGATCCTTGAAGAACACCAGTTTGCGCTTCAGCTTGTAGAAGATGAAGTGCCCGTTGCTGCGCCGCTGTTATTTAACGACAGTACGCTTCATCAGCATCAGGGATTTTATTTTGCCGTTTTCCCAAGCCTTGGCGGCCGACAGTTCGAGGCGGATAACCTTGATCAGATGGAGTGGGTTGGCCGTTATCTTGGGCGCCTGCACCAGACCGGGCGCAAACAGCGCTTTTCTGCGCGTCCGGAGATTGGCGTGCAGGAGTATCTGCTGGAACCGCGCCAGGTATTTGAACAGTCGACGCTTATCCCGTCAGGCCTGAAGGCCGATTTCCTGAAGGCGACCGATAAACTCATCGCTGCCGTCATGACCCAATGGCACGGCGGCGGGACTACTTTGCGCCTGCATGGTGACTGCCATGCAGGCAATATCCTCTGGCGCGATGGGCCGCTGTTTGTTGACTTAGACGATGCGCGAACCGGCCCGGCGATTCAGGATCTGTGGATGCTGCTCAACGGCGATAAGGCTGAACAGCGTATGCAGCTGGAGACCATCGTCGAGGCCTATGAGGAATTCAGCCCCTTTAACAGCGATGAAATCGCGCTTATTGAACCTTTACGCGCCATGCGACTGGTTTATTATCTGGCGTGGTTGCTCAGACGCTGGGACGATCCGGCTTTCCCGGTTAATTTCCCCTGGTTAACCGGGGAGGATTACTGGCGAGGGCAGACGTCTACTTTTCTCGAGCAGGTGAAGGTTCTACAGGAACCCCCGCTTCAGTTAACGCCAATGTATTAATGTGATATATCCAGGAGAGAGTAAATCATGAAAAAAGTTTGGCTGGCGCTGGCTGGTATGATTCTGGCTTTTAGTGCATCCGCTGCCCAGATCACCGACGGCAAGCAGTACATCACCCTTGATAAGCCGGTTGCTGGCGAGCCACAGGTGCTTGAGTTCTTTTCATTCTACTGCCCGCACTGCTATCAGTTTGAAGAAGTGCTGCATGTCTCTGACAGCGTGCGCCAGAAACTGCCAGAAGGCACCAAAATGACCAAATACCACGTCGAGTTCCTGGGGCCGCTGGGCAAGGAGCTGACGCAGGCATGGGCTGTTGCCATCGCGCTGGGCGTTGAAGATAAAATTACGGCGCCGATGTTCGAAGCGGTGCAGAAAAACCAGATCGTGCAGAGCCTGGCTGACATTCGTAAAGTGTTCGTCGACGCTGGCGTGAAAGGGGAAGACTACGATGCCGCATGGAACAGCTTCGTGGTGAAATCTCTGGTCGCTCAGCAGGAGAAAGCGGCAGCCGATCTGCAGCTGCAGGGGGTACCGGCTATGTACGTCAATGGTAAGTACCAGCTGAACCCGCAGGGGATGGACACCAGCAATATGGATGTCTTCGTCGCTCAGTATGCGGATACCGTGAAGCAGCTGGTTGAGAAGAAATAAAAAAAACGCCGGTCACTGACCGGCGTTACTCTATCTGTTTTACCGTGGCGTCCTTTCTTTGTCCCGCATGATGTCAGTTAACTGACGGTCTTTCTCTTCCCACAGCCCATTCAGCCAGCGCTGGAAGCCACGCTTAAAGTTCTTATCGTTGACGTAATCGCCGTGTAGCTCCTCGCCAATCGGTACCAGATTGATACGAACCACAATGCGCGTCAGTCGGCCGCTTAACATGTCGTAAAACGGCCTTGCATTATTTTCCGGGTAGCACAGCGTAACGTTCAGCAGTTTATCGAACTGCGAACCGAGAACATTGAGCGCCATGGCAATACCTGCCGCTTTCGGTGGTAAAAGATTGTGGTAAGGGGAGCGCGTCTCGCGCTTTTTTGCGTCGGTAAAACGCGAGCCTTCCACGAAATTGACGATAGTCGTCGGATGTGAGCGGAATTTCTCACATGAACGGCGGGTGGTTTCGACATCTTTACCACGGCGTTCCGGGTGACGAATAAGATAGCTACGCGAATAGCGGCGCATAAAAGGCATATCCAGCGCCCAGCAGGCGAGACCGATGAACGGTACCCACGCCAGCTGTTGTTTAAGGAAGTACTTATTCATCGGAATATGCTTGCGGAACAGTACGCACAGCACCACGATATCTGCCCAGCTGTGGTGGTTGCTGATCAGCAGATACCAGTTCTTTTTGTTCAGGCCTTCCAGACCCTGGACGTCCCATTTTAGCCAGGGATTGAGATGCAACAGCAGCGCCAGCCCTTCGCACCAGCAGTACATCATAAAATTGCAAAAAACGGATATAGAGCGCCATACCGCTGGAATGGGGACCAGCAGTTTAATCAGCCCGGCGACGATGATCGGTACAGAGCAGATAACGGTGACTAAGATGGTTAAGGCGATACTCAGCGGAAGTGTTATCGCAGCGAGTAATCTCGACATAGTTAGTTTATTCAGAAAGTTAGGCTGACAAAGAGCGCCTTTAAGCTGCGCAAGGGGCTGATTTTACCAGAAAACGCGGCAAATGACGGGTCTTACCAGAACAGAAAAAAACAAGGATCTTCTATCCACATGGAAGATTAGGTCATCAAATTAATGCCAGGATCGCTGATCTGTTTTTAAGTGATTGATAAATAGTAATTAATACTATTTATTCATTTATTTCCCGGGGCGGATAAGCTGACGTTGTAAAACTATGCACAAAGTTATCCACAAGCTAAGTTGTCGCGCGATCGCGACGATCGTTGAATCTTTTCCGCGAAATGCGGGAAAAATTCAGGATTTCATGCCCGTCTGTGGCATCCTTTATCCATAATCTGATAAACAGGCACGGAAATTATGGTTCAGATCCCAGAAAACCCTCTCATCCTCGTTGACGGCTCCTCCTATCTTTATCGGGCGTATCATGCGTTTCCGCCGCTGACTAACAGCGCAGGGGAGCCCACCGGGGCTATGTACGGCGTACTGAATATGCTGCGCAGTTTGATTCTGCAGTATCAACCGACTCATGCCGTCGTGGTCTTTGATGCGAAAGGGAAAACCTTCCGTGATGAATTGTTCGAACATTACAAATCTCATCGCCCGCCGATGCCGGACGATCTGCGCGCGCAGATTGAGCCGTTGCATAAGATGGTGAAAGCGATGGGGCTGCCGCTGATGGCGGTCCCGGGCGTCGAAGCTGACGATGTGATTGGCACCCTGGCGCGGGAAGCGGAAAGGGCCGGACGGCCAGTGCTGATCAGTACCGGCGATAAAGACATGGCCCAGCTGGTGACGCCGGGGATCACCCTGATCAATACCATGACCAACACTATCCTCGGGCCGGATGAGGTGGTTACCAAATACGGCGTCCCGCCGGAGCTGATTATTGATTTCCTGGCGCTGATGGGCGACTCCTCGGATAACATTCCTGGCGTGCCGGGTGTGGGCGAAAAGACCGCCCAGGCGCTGCTGCAAGGCCTTGGCGGCCTCGATACGCTGTATGCGGAACCGGAGAAAATCGCTGAACTGAGCTTCCGCGGCGCGAAAACGATGGCGGCGAAGCTGGAGCAGAACAAGGAGGTGGCTTATCTCTCTTATCAGCTGGCGACCATCAAAACCGACGTCGAGCTGGAGCTCACTTGTGAAGAGCTTGAGGTGCAGCCGCCGGCGGCAGACGATCTGCTGGCGCTGTTCAGACAGTATGAGTTTAAGCGCTGGACCACCGACGTTGAAGCCGGGAAATGGCTGCAGGCGAAGGGGGGCAAACCGGCTGCGAAACCTGCAGTGCGCGCAGCAGCAGCAGAAGCCGAAGAAGAGGTTGAAGCCGCTACTGCACTTTCAGCAGAACACTATGTCACTATCCTTGATGAGGCCACGCTGCTCACCTGGATCGATAAGCTGAAGCAGGCGCCGCTCTTTGCCTTTGATACGGAAACCGACAGCCTGGATAACATCTCCGCCAACATGGTCGGCCTTTCATTCGCTGTTGAGCCGGGCGTGGCCGCCTATGTCCCGGTAGCGCATGATTACCTTGATGCGCCGGACCAGATCCCGCGTGAGCGCGTGCTGGCGCTGCTTAAACCGCTGCTGGAGGATGAGAAGCTGCTCAAGGTTGGGCAAAATCTCAAATACGATCGCGGCATTTTGGCTAATTACGACATTGAGCTGCGCGGGATTGCGTTCGATACCATGCTGGAATCTTACATTCTCGACAGCGTGGCGGGCCGCCACGATATGGACAGTCTTTCCGACCGCTGGCTGAAGCATAAAACGATTACCTTCGAAGAGATCGCTGGCAAGGGTAAGAATCAGCTCACCTTTAACCAGATTGCGCTGGAAGAGGCTGGTCGCTACGCGGCGGAAGACGCCGACGTCACGCTTCAGTTGCATCTGAAAATGTGGCCGAAGCTGCAGCAGCATGAAGGTCCGCTGAATATCTTCCAGCACATTGAAATGCCGCTGGTGCCGGTGCTGTCTCGCGTTGAGCGCAATGGCGTTAAAATCGACCCCGCCGTGCTGCATGCGCACTCGCAGGAAATTGCCCAGCGCCTGGTTGAGCTGGAGCAGCGGGCGCATGAGATCGCCGGGGAAGCGTTTAATCTCTCCTCCACCAAACAGCTGCAAACGATCCTGTTTGAAAAACAGGGTATCAAACCGCTGAAGAAGACGCCGGGCGGCGCGCCGTCAACCTCTGAAGAGGTACTGGAAGAGCTGGCGCTCGATTACCCGTTGCCGAAGGTGATTCTGGAGTACCGTGGGCTGGCGAAGCTGAAGTCGACCTATACCGATAAGCTGCCGCTGATGATTAACCCCAAAACGGGCCGCGTGCATACCTCCTATCATCAGGCGGTTACCGCCACTGGCCGTTTGTCGTCTACCGATCCAAACCTGCAAAATATTCCGGTGCGTAACGAAGAAGGGCGCCGTATTCGCCAGGCGTTTATCGCGCCGGAAGATTACGTCATTGTCTCGGCGGACTACTCGCAAATCGAGCTGCGCATTATGGCGCACCTGTCGCGGGATAAAGGCCTGCTGACCGCCTTCGCGGAAGGGAAGGATATTCACCGGGCGACGGCGGCTGAAGTGTTTGGCTTACCGCTGGACAGCGTCAGCAGCGAACAGCGGCGCAGTGCGAAAGCTATCAACTTCGGTCTGATCTATGGCATGAGCGCCTTTGGCCTGGCCCGCCAGCTGAACATCCCGCGTAAAGAAGCGCAGAAGTACATGGATCTTTATTTCGAGCGTTATCCGGGCGTGCTGGAGTATATGGAGCGCACCCGCGCACAGGCGAAGGAGCAAGGTTATGTTGAAACGCTGGATGGCCGTCGACTCTATTTACCGGATATCAAGTCCAGCAATGGCGCTCGTCGCGCCGGTGCGGAACGTGCGGCGATTAACGCCCCGATGCAGGGGACGGCTGCGGATATCATCAAGCGGGCGATGATTGCCGTTGATGAATGGCTGCGCAGCGAGAAGCCTCGCGTGCGGATGATCATGCAGGTTCACGATGAACTGGTCTTTGAAGTGCATAAAGATGAGCTTGATGCCGTATCGAAAAAGATCCACGAACTGATGGAGAACAGCACTACGCTGGCGGTACCGTTGCTGGTGGAAGTGGGCAGCGGAGAAAACTGGGATCAAGCGCACTAAGTATACAAAGCGCAACGCGATTTTCTGTAAGTAAGCAACATAACTTATAGAGTTTTGTGAGGATCATTTGAATTTGCTATGTAAATAGTGAAAAAAAACTACAAAAAATGCTTTATCCGTGAGCGAAAGAAGAGTAGAGTTATTCGCGTAGGGTACAGAGGTAAGATGTTCTATCTTTCAGACCTTTTACTTCACGTAATCGGATTTGGCTGAATATTTTAGCCGCCCCGGTCATTTATGACCGGGGCGTTTTTTATTGCGCGAAAGAAAAGTGGCAAAGGAACAGGACACGCTTGTGCTTGATTCTGGAGAGGAACTCGGATAAGGCGCGGTACGCTCTTATCCGGCTGTTCGTGACGATTACTCGTCTGCGGCGCGCTCTTCTTCCTGCGGTGGGATTTCGTTAAACCAGCTATCCAGCTTCTGTCGCAGCTTATCCACGCCAGATTTTTTCAGCGAGGAGAAGGGTTCAACCTGGACATCGCCATTGAAGGCCAGTACCGCTTCACGCACCATATTCACTTGCGCTTTACGCGCGCCGCTGGCGAGCTTATCGGCTTTGGTCAGCAGCACCAGCACCTGAATATCGCTTTCTACCGCCCATTGGATCATCTGCTGATCGAGATCTTTAAGCGGGTGGCGAATGTCCATCAGAACCACCAGGCCCTTCAGGCACAGACGTTTTTCCAGGTATTCTCCCAGCGCGCGCTGCCACTTGATCTTCATCTCTTCCGGGACTTGCGCATAACCATAGCCGGGCAGGTCGACCAGGCGTTTGCCTTCGGCAACTTCGAACAGGTTAATCAGCTGTGTACGTCCGGGCGTTTTGGAGGTCCGCGCCAGGCTTTTCTGGTTGGTCAGCGTATTCAGTGCGCTGGATTTTCCCGCATTGGAGCGGCCGGCGAATGCCACTTCAATACCAGTATCGGCAGGAAGATGGCGGATATCTGGCGCGCTGGTGACAAAGTGCGTCAGTTGATAATTCCAGTTGGTCAAGACGGTCGTCTCCGTTAAAACAGGCTATGGCAGGGATTATACCTGAACAGCAGAAAAAGGCTGTTTTTACCGCACGCCGGTTCTGTAAGTAAAAACCCTGCACTTTGTGAGATATTGGCTATTCTTCGTATAGGACATGCCTGAGAAAAATAAGGCCAATAAATCATAACCATATGAAACTAAATAAATTATAAAAATAGAGAAATCTGAAAGTAGATTTTTAACGGCCAGACTGGTTGTCGATTTTTGTCAACACGGTAAAGTAATACACAACGGCGAGGATGCTGAAAAGGATGAGGACTCAGGACGAGGGGTCAGGAAGCGCCAGGAGGCGAAGACCACAGGATTGTCAGGATGACACGCGTTTTGGAAACGTTTCAAAGGGAAAAGGAAGAAACAGGGACCGTTGGACGCTAAGGGAAAGACAGGGTAAGTCGTTAGCGAACAGGGAAAGAAGAGCCCGTTAAGGGTGGTCAGTGAGGAAAAAGGCGACAGAGTAATCTGTCGCCTTTTTTCTTTGCTTGCTTTCTGCTAGATTCCGCCTCAATTCTATACTGAATAATACTGTCTGAAGATTACACACCATGAAAAAACCGACATCCGCCACCCGTGGCAAATCCGGCCGCAAGTCGCGTGAAGAGTTAAATCAGGAAGCTCGCGATCGCAAACGGCAGAAGAAACATCGTGGCCACGCGGCAGGAAGTCGCGCGAACGGCGGCGATGCGGCTTCAGCGGGTAAAAAACAGCGCCAGGCGCAAGATCCGCGCGTGGGCAGCAAAAAACCAATCCCGCTGGGCGTGAGCGAAAGCAGCGCTCCAGCTCCCAAGCAGCATAAACCAAAGAGCGAGAAACCTATGCTTTCACCGCAGGCTGAGCTGGAGTTGCTGGAGAATGATGAGCGCCTGGACGCGCTGCTGGAACGTCTGGAAGAGGGCGGTACCCTGAATGCTGAAGAGCAGAGCTGGGTGGATGCCAAACTGGATCGTATTGATGAGCTGATGCAGCAGCTCGGCCTCTCTTACGATGACGAAGATGAAGAAGAGGAAGAGCGTCAGGAAGATATGATGCGTCTGCTGAAGGGTGGAAACTAACATTTGCATCCCATCGGATCCCCGGTACTGCTTATAACCCTTCTGGTTATATGTTATCTGCTGTGGTTATTCGTTAAACTACGACGGTTGTCGCGGCGTCAGAAATGGCTGCGCAACCGGCTCATGACCCGCGGTGCGGTGGGGCCGGGACGGCGTACCCGTCGGCGGCACCATCGGAAGGAGTGAGCATGTCTGAGCAGATAATCGACTGGGATCTGGCCCTGATCCAGAAATATAACTATTCCGGGCCGCGCTATACCTCGTATCCCACCGCGCTGGAGTTTTCACCACAATTCGGCGCGGCGGAATTCGATGCCGCTGTGGCCCGTTACCCACAGCGCCCCCTGTCGCTGTATGTGCATATCCCGTTTTGCCATAAGCTGTGTTATTTCTGCGGCTGCAATAAGATCGTCACCCGCCAGCAGCATAAGGCCGATCAGTATCTCGATCTCCTTGAACAGGAGATCATCCACCGCTCGCCGCTGTTTGCCAACCGTCAGGTTAAGCAACTGCACTGGGGAGGCGGCACGCCGACCTATCTCAATAAGGCGCAAATCAGTCGCCTGATGGATCTGTTGCGTACCCATTTTCATTTCAGCGCCGAAGCCGAGATCTCTATCGAGGTCGATCCGCGTGAAATCGAGCTGGATGTCCTCGATCATTTACGCGCTGAGGGTTTCAACCGCCTGAGTATGGGCGTGCAGGACTTCAATAAAGAGGTTCAGCGTCTGGTTAACCGCGAGCAGGACGAAGCGTTCATCTTTGACTTGCTTCGCCATGCGCGGGAGATTGGATTTACTTCGACCAATATCGACCTCATCTACGGCCTGCCGAAGCAAACGCCGGAGAGCTTTGCCTTCACCCTTCAAAAGGTCGCCGAGCTCAACCCTGACCGCCTGAGCGTGTTTAACTACGCGCATCTGCCTACGCTCTTTGCCGCACAGCGCAAAATTAAAGATGCCGATCTGCCCTCCGCTGAACAGAAGCTGGAGATCCTCCAGGAGACCATCGGCTCGCTGACGGCGGCGGGCTATCAGTTTATCGGCATGGACCACTTCGCGCGTCCTGATGATGAATTAGCGGTCGCGCAACGTCACGGCGTACTGCATCGCAACTTCCAGGGCTACACCACTCAGGGCGATACCGATTTGCTGGGGATGGGCGTGTCTGCGATCAGCATGATTGGCGACAGCTACGCTCAGAACCAAAAAGAGCTGAAGCAGTACTACCAGCAGGTGGCGGAGCAAGGGAACGCCCTGTGGCGCGGGATAGCGTTAACCCGTGACGACTGTTTGCGTCGCGACGTGATTAAGGCGTTGATCTGTAACTTCCGTCTGGATATTGATGCCGTCGAAGCGCAGTGGGCCGTGGATTTTCAGACTTATTTTGCCGAGGACCTGAAACTGCTGGCGCCGCTGGCGCATGACGGGCTGGTGGTGGTGGAGAGTAAGGCTATCCAGGTAACGGCGAAAGGCCGCCTGCTGATCCGCAACATCTGCATGTGCTTTGATGCCTATCTCCGGCAAAAGGCTCGGATGCAGCAGTTCTCACGGGTGATTTAATGTTTTCCCCCTCTCCCGCAGGAGAGGGGGAACAATTAGCTGAACAGCCCGACCAGCGCAGCGCACAGCACGGCAGCGACTGCCGTTTGCGGCGTGTGACTCGCAGCGGCGCCGCTCGATATCATACTCACCAGTGATTCAAACATGATGCTCTCCCCTAATGCCGGGCACGATCATACTCAACTCATCGGAACAGTAAAGTACAAAATAGCAGCACTTTGCGCTGATCGGCTATTTTTCATCACGCCGTCAAACCCTACTCCATACCCAACTCTTTTAGCTTACGCGTCAGGGTATTACGACCCCATCCCAGCAGGCGCGCAGCCTCCTGTTTATGTCCTTGAGTATGACGCAGGGCGGTTGTCAGCAGCGTGCGTTCCATTTCGGGTTGCGCTTCTGAGAGCAGGTTTTGATGACCGGAGCGCAGCGCCCGATCGGCCCACTGACCCAGCAGCGTCGCCCAGCTGTCTGGCTGCATCTGCGTCGGGCTATCAGGAATGGTGGTCTCAAACAGTTCGCTCGGCAGATCCTGCGTCAGCACCTCCTGGCCGGCGGCCATGACGGTGAGCCAGCGACAGGTGTTTTCCAGCTGGCGAACGTTGCCCGGCCACGCCAGGCGGGTCAGCGCTGTCTCCGTTTCCGGATGCAGCTGTTTGGCTTCAACACCTAGCTCGCGGGCGGCAATCTGCAGAAAATGGCGGGCCAGACGAGGAATATCTTCCCGACGCTCGCGCAGCGGCGGCAAATGCACCCGGATCACGTTCAGGCGGTGGAATAAATCTTCACGGAATTTCCCCTCCTGCACCCGCTGCTCCAGATTCTGGTGGGTGGCGGCGATGATCCGCACATCGACCTTCACCGGCGCGTAACCGCCCACGCGATAAAACTGGCCATCCGCCAGAACGCGCAGCAGGCGAGTCTGGACATCCAGCGGCATATCGCCAATTTCATCCAGGAACAGCGTGCCGCCGTCAGCCTGTTCAAAGCGACCCTGACGGACGGTATTGGCGCCGGTAAAGGCCCCTTTTTCATGCCCAAACAGTTCCGATTCGATCAGGTCCTTGGGGATCGCCGCCATATTCAGCGCGATAAATGGCGCTTTTGAGCGCGGGCTATGACGATGCAGGGCATGAGCGACAAGCTCTTTACCGGTACCGGATTCGCCATTGATCAGCACGCTGATGGATGAGCGCGACAGACGGCCAATAATGCGAAAGACATCCTGCATGGCCGGCGCCTCGCCAATGATATCGGCGGTGGGGCTGCTTATCGGCGCATTTCGCGGCTGCTGCTGCTCCTGATAGTGGCTAATCGCCCGGTCGACGAGGGCGACGGCTTCATCGATATCAAAAGGTTTGGGCAGATAATCAAACGCGCCTTGTTGATAAGCGCTGACCGCAGCGTCCAGATCGGAATGCGCGGTCATTATGATGACCGGAAGCATTGGATGACGCTGCTTAATCTGTTTGAGCAGCGCCAGGCCATCCATTCCCGGCATACGGATATCTGACAGCAGTACATCCGGGGTTTTGGTGGTGAGGGCATCTAGCACCTCATTGCCGCTTTCGAACGTTGTGCAGCTCAAGCCGGCTCCGGTGAGCGCGCGTTCAAGCACCCAGCGGATGGAGCTATCGTCATCAACGATCCAGGCTATCCCTCGTTGCATAAACACCTCTACTTCCGAATAGGCAGGTATACCGAAAATTCGGTATGACCCGGCCAGCTGGTGAATTCAATTTTGCCGGAGTGCTGATCGATAAGGCTGCGGGCGATAGATAAGCCCAGGCCGGTACCGCCTTCGCGGCCGCTGACCATCGGATAAAACAACGTATCCTGGAGCTGGGGCGGAATACCCGGGCCATTATCTTCGACGTCAATACGGGCGGCGAGGCGATAACGCACCCCGTGCAGCGTCAGCTGGAAAGCGGTCCGGGTACGGAGAACAATTTCGCCCCCTTCCGGCCCCAGCGCCTGCAGCGCATTACGGACGATGTTCAGCAACACCTGTTCAATTTGATCCGGGTCGTGGGGGAGTTCCGGCAGGCTGGGGTCGTAATCACGGATCAACTTCACGTTGTCCGGCAACTCCATCGAGACCAGTTTCACTACCCGTTCGGCGACCTTGTGGATGCTTTCGGTAACGTGCATGCCCGGATGCTGTGGCCCGAGCAGGCGATCGACCAGATTTCTCAGCCGGTCGGCCTGCTCGATGATCACTTTGGTATATTCCGTTAGCGCCGGGTCGGGCAGGGCTTTGCTGAGCAGCTGTGCCGCGCCGCGCAGGCCGCCTAACGGGTTTTTAATCTCGTGCGCCAGGCCGCGGACCAGATCGCGGGCGGCGACCTGCTGCGCGTGCTGTAGCTGCTCCTGGCTCAGGCGGCGCTGGTTATCCATCGGCGCCATTTCCAGCAGAATAAAGCCTTCCGGCAGCCGCTGGGCGGTCAGCGACAGGATATGCGAGCGGCCATCGATAACCAGCGTCACTTCGTTATCGGTAAAACCCTGGCCCGCCTGCAGACTCTCCTGCATCAGCCCGATATTCAATGAGAAATAGCTCAACAGCTCAGGTAACGGGGTGCCAAACAGTTTGCGCGAACTCTGCGCCAGCAGCTGCTGGGCCGCAGGATTGGCAAAGTGCACCGCCAGGTCGTCATCGACCAGTAAGATACTGTTGATAAGAGAGTTAAGGATCTGCCCAGCATCGGGCAGTGTGCCTGTTGCCATTCGACAGTCTCCTGAAAAAGAGTGCACCAATTTAGTGCAGTATAGCTTTTTATCGGTAAAAAGCTCGCGAGATCAGCGTGTTGGTGGAGAAAAAAGCCCATCCTGAGATGGGCTGAAAGTTTCCACGGCAACAAAATATCCCGGGTATCCCGCGCCACAACACGACATACCCTGGATTTACAGCAAAATTAGACGCTGTAGTACAGTTCGAACTCAACCGGATGCGGAGTCATGCGTACGCGGTCGTTCTCTTCCAGACGCAGGGCGATGTAAGCATCGATAGCGTCATTAGTGAAGACGCCGCCAGCTGTCAGGAACTCGCGGTCAGCATCCAGGGCCTGCAGGGCTTCTTCCAGAGAACCGGCAACCTGCGGGATCTCTTTCGCTTCTTCCGGCGGCAGGTCGTACAGGTTTTTGTCCATTGCTTCGCCCGGATGGATTTTGTTCTTGATACCATCGAGGCCAGCCATCAGCAGCGCCGCAAAGCACAGGTACGGGTTGGCAGCCGGGTCCGGGAAGCGCACTTCGATACGACGCGCTTTCGGAGAGGTCACCACCGGAATACGGATGGAGGCAGAGCGGTTACGGGCAGAGTAAGCCAGCATAACCGGCGCTTCGTAACCCGGGACCAGACGCTTGTAGGAGTTGGTGGTCGGGTTCGCCAGGGCGTTGATGGCTTTAGCGTGTTTGATTACGCCGCCGATGTAGAACAGCGCCTGCTCAGACAGACCTGCGTATTTGTCGCCGGAGAACAGGTTGGTGCCGTTCTTCGCCAGAGACATATGGCAGTGCATGCCGGAGCCGTTGTCGCCGAACATCGGTTTCGGCATAAAGGTCGCGGTTTTACCAAAGCGGTGAGCGACGTTGTGAACAACGTATTTGTAAATCTGAATTTCGTCCGCTTTTTTGGTCATGGTGTTGAAGCGGGTTGCCACTTCGTTCTGACCTGCGGTAGCCACTTCGTGGTGGTGAGCTTCAACAACCAGGCCCATCTCTTCCATGATCATACACATGGTGGAACGGATATCCTGAGAAGAGTCTACTGGCGGAACCGGGAAGTAACCCCCTTTCACGCCCGGACGGTGACCTTTGTTACCGCCTTCGTATTTGGTGGAGGAGTTCCACGCACCTTCGATGTCATCGATCGCGACATGGGAGCCGGAGATAGAGGCGCCGAAACGGATGTCGTCGAACAGGAAGAATTCTGGTTCTGGCCCAAACAGGACGGTGTCAGCGATGCCGGTGGCGCGCAGGTACTCTTCAGCGCGTTTCGCGATGGAGCGCGGGTCACGGTCATAGCCCTGCAGGGTGCCTGGCTCGAGGATATCGCAGCGGATGATCAGGGTCGGTTCTTCGTAGAACGGGTCAATGACCGCGGTGGAAGCGTCCGGCATCAGGACCATGTCAGATTCGTTGATACCTTTCCAGCCACCAATCGAGGAGCCATCAAACATTTTGCCTTCTTCGAAGAATTCGGCATTTACCTGATGAGACGGAATCGTGACGTGCTGTTCTTTACCTTTGGTATCGGTGAAGCGCAGATCGACAAACTTCACTTCGTGCTCGTTCAGCATCGTCAAAACGTGTTCAGCGGACATACTTAAACTCTCCCGGATTGGTCATTGTCGTCGTGGTAACGAAAACTTCATACTGCTTAAAAGTGGCGTTGTTGCCTTAAAAAATATAAAGCGAAATCTGTGCCAACTTTTAAATGCCCTATAAAACGCTGTATCATGCGCACCATAGTGCAAAAGGACTGCACCATGATGGAGATAATGCACCAAAATAGTGCCTCAGTGTGAACATTGAGCACCATTTTGGTGCAATTTTTGTTACGGTGCCCTTTTATCGCTCCGTGAAAGCGGTCACAAAGAAACTCTGCAATACTTGTTTGCGGAGGATGTTTGTGATCCTGTTCAGTCCTTCGCTTAATACGTGTACAATAACGCGCTATTTCTAATGCCTGAGGCAAAGTTGTGATCGAAAATCTGCGTAATATCGCCATCATCGCGCACGTTGACCATGGTAAAACTACCCTGGTTGACAAGCTGCTACAGCAATCCGGTACGTTCGACGCACGTACTGAAGCACAAGAACGTGTGATGGACTCCAACGATTTGGAGAAAGAGCGTGGGATTACCATCCTCGCGAAAAACACCGCAATCAAATGGAATGATTACCGTATCAACATCGTTGATACCCCAGGGCACGCCGACTTCGGAGGTGAAGTTGAGCGTGTTATGTCCATGGTTGACTCTGTGCTGCTGGTGGTAGATGCCTTTGATGGCCCGATGCCGCAAACGCGCTTCGTGACCAAAAAAGCTTTTGCCCACGGTCTGAAGCCGATCGTGGTCATCAACAAAGTTGACCGCCCGGGCGCGCGTCCGGACTGGGTTGTCGATCAGGTGTTCGACCTGTTCGTTAACCTCGACGCGACCGACGAACAGCTGGACTTCCCGATCGTTTACGCGTCCGCGCTGAACGGTATCGCGGGTCTGGACCACGAAGACATGGCTGAAGACATGACCCCGCTGTACCAGGCGATTGTCGATCGCGTGCCGGCGCCGGATGTTGACCTTGACGGTCCGCTGCAGATGCAGATCTCCCAGCTGGACTACAACAACTACGTTGGCGTCATCGGCATCGGCCGCATCAAACGCGGTAAAGTGAAGCCGAACCAGCAGGTCACTATCATCGATAGCGAAGGCAAAACCCGTAACGGTAAAGTCGGTAAAGTACTGACCCACCTGGGTCTTGAGCGTATCGAGAGCGACGTAGCTGAAGCTGGCGACATCATCGCGATCACCGGTCTGGGCGAGCTGAACATCTCCGACACCATCTGCGATCCGCAGAATGTCGAAGCGCTGCCGGCCCTGTCCGTCGATGAACCGACCGTTTCCATGTTCTTCAACGTCAACACCTCTCCGTTCTGCGGTAAAGAAGGTAAGTTCGTTACCTCTCGCCAGATTCTGGACCGCCTGAACAAAGAGCTGGTGCACAACGTGGCGCTGCGCGTTGAAGAAACCGAAGACGCTGATGCGTTCCGCGTTTCCGGCCGTGGTGAACTGCACCTGTCCGTTCTGATTGAAAACATGCGTCGTGAAGGTTTCGAGATGGCGGTTTCCCGTCCGAAAGTTATCTTCCGTGAAATCGACGGCCGTAAACAAGAGCCGTTCGAGAACGTGACGCTGGACGTCGAAGAGCAGCACCAGGGTTCTGTTATGCAGGCGCTGGGCGAGCGTAAAGGCGACCTGAAAAACATGAATCCGGACGGAAAAGGCCGCGTACGTCTCGACTACGTGATCCCAAGCCGCGGTCTGATCGGCTTCCGTTCAGAGTTCATGACCATGACCTCCGGTACCGGTCTGCTGTACTCCACCTTCAGCCACTACGACGACGTTCGTCCGGGCGAAGTGGGCCAGCGTAACAACGGCGTGCTGATCTCCAACGGTCAGGGTAAAGCGGTAGCGTTCGCCCTGTTCGGTCTGCAGGATCGCGGTAAGCTGTTCCTCGGTCACGGTGCGGAAGTTTACGAAGGCCAGATCATCGGTATTCACAGCCGTTCTAACGACCTGACGGTAAACTGCCTGACCGGTAAGAAACTGACCAACATGCGTGCGTCCGGTACTGACGAAGCCACGGTTCTGGTTCCGCCGGTTAAGATGACCCTGGAGCAGGCTCTGGAGTTCATCGATGACGACGAACTGGTAGAAGTCACTCCGACCTCTATCCGTATCCGTAAACGTCACCTGACCGAGAACGACCGTAAACGCGCAATGCGCGGTGCAAAAGAAGAGTAATTTATTCTTCTTGTTGTTCGTAAAACCCCGCCTCTCCGGCGGGGTTTCTTTTTTTGATTCCTGCATCACACGCCAATAGTCAAATCCTGCCTTTCCCGCTAAAGTTAATTTTCCACGGCGCGGAAGGAGACGAAAATGCTCTATATCTTTGATTTAGGTAATGTGATTGTCGACATTGACTTCAACCGGGTATTGGGGGCCTGGAGCGATTTAACCCGCATCCCGCTGGCGACGCTGAAGCAGCATTTCACCATGGGAGAGGCATTCCATCAGCATGAGCGCGGCGAGCTCAGCGATGAAGATTTTGCCGCCGCCATGTGCCATGAAATGAATATGTCCCTCAGCTATGAGCAGTTTGCTCACGGCTGGCAGGCGGTGTTTGTCGCGCTGCGTCCGGAAGTGATTGCGATCATGCAAAAACTGCGTGCCCAGGGCCATCGCGTGGTGGTGCTCTCCAATACCAATCGTCTTCACACCACGTTCTGGCCGGATGAATACCCGGAAGTGCGCGCTGCCGCCGATCGCATCTATCTGTCTCAGGAGATGGGAATGCGTAAGCCTGAAGCGCAAATTTATCAGCGAGTACTGGAAGAAGAGGGTTTTTCCGCCGCAGATACGGTCTTTTTTGATGATAACGTCGATAATATAGCAGGGGCTAACCGGTTGGGGATCACCAGTATTCTGGTGACCGGGAAGAAGACCATCCCTGACTATTTCGCGAAACAGCTATGTTAAGAACCGTTCATCAAAAATTACTCCACCATACCCGGCCGCTGCTGGCGTGGCTTAAGCTGCTGTGGCGGCGTATTGATGAAGACCATATGACCACCCTGGCGGGGAACCTCGCCTATGTGTCATTACTGTCCCTGGTGCCGCTGATTGCCGTCGTGTTCGCGCTGTTTGCGGCCTTCCCCATGTTCTCCGAAGTCAGCGTGCAGATCCGCCATTTTATCTTCGCCAATTTTATTCCGGCGACCGGGGATGTGATCCAGGGATATATCGAGCAGTTCGTCGCCAATTCCAGCCGCATGACCGCCGTAGGCGCCTTTGGCCTGATCGTGACCTCGCTGCTGCTGATGTACTCGATCGACAGCGCGCTAAACACCATCTGGCGCAGCACGCGCAGCCGGCCCAAAGTTTACTCCTTTGCCGTCTACTGGATGATCCTGACCCTTGGTCCGCTGCTGGCGGGCGCCAGCCTGGCGATCAGTTCCTATCTGCTGTCGCTGCGCTGGGCAAGCGACCTCGACGGCGTAATTGATAATCTGCTCCGCCTTTTCCCGCTGATCCTCTCCTGGGCAGCATTCTGGCTGCTCTACAGTATTGTACCCACCACCCAGGTGCGTAACCGCGACGCGGTGATCGGGGCGCTGGTGGCGGCGCTGCTGTTCGAGGCAGGTAAAAAAGCGTTTGCCCTCTATATCACCACCTTTCCGTCCTATCAGCTCATTTATGGCGTGATTTCGGTGGTGCCGATTTTGTTCGTCTGGGTGTACTGGACCTGGTGTATCGTCTTGCTTGGCGCTGAAATTACTGTCACTCTCGGTGAATACCGCAAACTTAAAACAGAAGAAACAGAACAACCATGATTGCATTAATTCAACGCGTATCCCGTGCAAGCGTTACCGTGGCGGACGAAGTGACGGGCGAAATTGGCCCGGGGCTTCTGGTGCTGCTGGGGGTCGAAAAAGACGATGATGAACAAAAAGCGAATCGCCTCTGCGAGCGCGTGCTGGGCTACCGCATCTTCAGCGATGCGGAGGGGAAAATGAACCTGAATGTTCAGCAGGCGGGCGGCAGCGTGCTGGTGGTTTCGCAATTTACGCTGGCGGCCGATACCGAGCGGGGGATGCGGCCGAGCTTCTCGAAAGGTGCTGCTCCGGACCGCGCTGAGGCGCTGTATGAGTATTTTGTCGCCCGCTGTCGCCAGCAGGAAATGAACACCCAGACCGGAAGATTCGCTGCGGATATGCAGGTTTCTTTGGTCAATGATGGTCCCGTGACCTTTTGGTTGCAGGTATGACCCAGCTTCCGGGCAGGCTGCGGGTAACAAAAGAGAGTACGACTATGTATCACCTTCGTGTACCGCAAACAGCAGAAGAGTTAGAGAGCTACTATCAGTTCCGTTGGGAAATGCTGCGTAAGCCGCTGCATCAGCCTAAGGGTTCGGAACGTGACGCCTGGGATGCGATGGCGCATCATCAGATGGTGGTGGATGAAGAGGGCAACCTGGTGGCCGTCGGCCGGCTATATATCAATGCGGAGAATGAAGCTTCCATTCGCTTTATGGCCGTTCATCCCTCGGTGCAGGATAAAGGGCTGGGTACGCTGATGGCGATGACCCTCGAGTCCGTCGCGCGTCAGGAAGGGGTTAAGCGGGTCACCTGTAGCGCTCGCGAAGATGCGGTGGAGTTTTTCGCCAAGCTCGGCTTTGTCAATCAGGGGGAGATTACTACCCCGACCACCACGCCGATCCGTCATTTCCTGATGATTAAACCGGTCGCGTCGCTGGACGATATTCTCCACCGCGGCGACTGGTGCGCGCAGCTACAGCAGGCGTGGTATCAGCATATCCCGCTGAGTGAAAAGATGGGCGTGCGCATTCAGCAGTACACCGGGCAGAAATTTATTACTACCATGCCGGAAGCGGGGAATCAGAATCCGCACCACACGCTGTTTGCCGGCAGCTTGTTCTCGCTCGCCACCTTAACCGGATGGGGGCTTATCTGGCTGATGCTGCGCGAGCGGCACCTGGGGGGCACCATCATTCTGGCGGATGCGCACATCCGCTACAGTCAGCCCATTAGCGGCCGCCCCAGCGCCATTGCCGACCTCGGTTCTCTGAGCGGCGATCTTGACCGTCTGGCGCGTGGGCGTAAAGCCCGCGTGCAAATGCAGGTGGAGCTTTTTGGCGACGATAAACAGGGCGCCGTATTCGAGGGGATCTACATCGTGCTGCCGGCGAAGCCCTTTGGCTCTTACGAAGAGGGCGGCAACGAGGAAGAGTAGCCCCGGGCGGTTATCGTCCTGGCGATGCTACGCGCCAGGCGATATCCCGCATGGCCTCTCGCGCGGCGCGGCTGATCCCCCCCAGCTGAAAGAAGCCGTGGATCACTCCCAGATAGCGCTGACAGGAACTCTCCACCCCTTGCGCCATCAGCCTTCGATGCAGCGCTTCGCCCTCGTCGCGTAAAGGATCGAACTCCGCCGTCAGAATATGCACCGGCGGCAAACCGTGAAAATCGTCGCGCCAGAGCGGACTGGCATCCGGATGGTTCGCCGGCGTCGAGGCGAGGTACATTTCATAGCCGCTCAGCAGCGTGTCCCGGGTAATCACATAGTCAGCGCCGTTGCTGACGTAGCTCGCCATGCTGGCGGTGGGGTCAAGCATGGGATAAATCAGAATCAGTTGCGCGGGTTGCCACGCCGTATTCGCTTTCAGGCGCAGGGCCGTTACCAGAGCGAGGTGCCCGCCGGCGCTGTCGCCAGCCAGGGTGATGCGTGATGCGTCAACGCCAAGCTGCTCCGCGTGTCGGTGGATAATCATGACACCTTGTTCTGCGTCATCGTGCGCTGCCGGAAAGGTATGCTCCGGCGCCAGGCGGTACTGCACGGCGATCACCCGGCAGCCGCTGAACCAGGCTAGCTGACGGAGCTGATTGTCGTGGGTGGCAAAGCCGCCGCTGACAAAACAGCCGCCGTGGTAGTAGATAAGTGTCGGCAACAAGCCGCTGGCGGTGGGTGGTGAAACGATGCGGAAGTTCATCCCCTCCAGCGTGATATCCTCCACCCGCACTCTGGTTTCCATCTCCCCGGCGAGTACCGCGCTGGCGATATAGCCGGCTCTCCGATCATCAATATGTTGATCGCGTGATGACGGACGCTCTGCCGCAATAAACGCCTCAACCAGCGAAGCAATCCCTTTTTCCAGCGCCATGTGAAGTTCCTTATACTGTTTTAATATCCAGTGTTATAGCCTGGATTATGGCGAAAAGACAGACTTGATGAGATCGCCTTTACGTTCTGGAAAGCGGCTCGCAAAAATGCGTGAATGCCGGCCGAGGTGCTGGATACTGCGGTTTGGCACTTGTAATGTGTGACTGGTAGCTGTACGAGCCTGATTCGATTACTGTAAGCCAATGGCGTAGCAAGATGAGCTTTATAGAAACGCATTGAAAGACCGGGTCGCAAGTGCTTCCCGGTTTGATGAGAACTTACTCCCCTTCGCCAGGGAACATGAACGGGTTTATTGAGCTTCTGGCGAAGCCTTCCTGCTCCATGCGGGCGTCGAGCACCAGGGATGCCAAATCGTCGGCGACGGCTTCGACTTTTGGATCCTTCTCCTGATACATAATCTTCAGGTAGGTTCCGCAGTCGCCACAGCTTTCAGCTTTCACCGCAGCCTGCTCGTTGTCCAGTGACCAGTAGTGCAGATCGCGGCTCTGTTCGCAATTGCTACATTTGACGCGTACCACGTGCCACTCGGTTTCGCACAGATTGCAGTGCAGATAGCGCAGCCCCTGGGTGGTACCGATCTGCACGATGCTGGAGACCGGCATCGAGCCGCACACCGGGCAGAACTGGCGCTGTTCGCCGTATTCGGCGCGCGCTTTTCCGGGGATCAGGCTGGCCATCTGCGCCCAGTAGAGCGACAGCGCGGCCCAGATGAACGGCGCTTTATCGCTGCTGACCGAGGCGAAGTCGGAAGCAAACAGCGCGCTGGCCATCTGCTCCAGCTCCTGCTCAGAGGCTTTTTCCAGATTCTCAATCACCGCCAGCGCCGGGCCGCTCATCTCCGGCTTCAGCTCGGCAATCAGCGAGTGCAGCAGCTTGTGCCAGTGTTTGTCGCGCGGCAGGACGTGGATATCCAGCGGCGGCTTGCCCTGTTCGCTGGCCGCTTTAATGCGGGCGGTGAGATCCATCTGCAGCGGATGGTCGTACAGCACCACTTCCTGGGCATGGGCGATCAGCGCGGCAAAGCGCAGATAATCGCCCAGCGGGTTGTTGGCGGCCAGCTCGCGCAGGCGTTCAGCGCGGCGGTTATACAAATTTTTCAGTCTGGGGAACAGTAGCGGCGGAATGGCTTCCGCCGTGCGTTTCTCGCTCGAACCCAGCTCGTCTTGCGGGATTATGCGAATACTCATTCAGATGACTTTTCCTGTTTCTGGCGGACCTCTCGGTACCAGCGCGGGTGATGTTTCTTCGCCCACGTACTGGTGACCCAGCCTTCCACCATCGCGGTAATGGTGCCTTTCACCCAGAGGGCGGCGTAGATATGCACCATGATAACCACAATTAACGCCACTGCGGCAAATGAATGCAGCATCAGCGCAAATCGGATCACCGGGATTGAGAAAGCCGGCGCAAAATACGGACGCCAGATGATCACACCGCTCACCAGCAGCAGTACCAGGAAGATAATCGCCGCCCAGAATACGCATTTCTGGCCGAAGTTATAGCGTCCGGTATCGCCCACCTCCTCGTTGACGACGATCTTACGAATATTCTTCGCCCAAAAGATATCATCCCGATTGATTAGGTTGTGGTGCCAGTAACGGAAAAACATGATGATGAACGACGCGAACATCACCACCCCGACGAATGGGTGGAGAATTCGCGCCAGCTGCGGCGTGCCGAGGATATGCATCAGCCAGTTAAAGGACGGGAAGAAAAAGCCTAACCCGCTTACCGCCGCCAGGATGAAGCAGAAGGCGGTGACCCAGTGGTTGATGCGTTCCGGCGCCGTGTAGCGCACGATGGTGTCACGTCGTTTCATTTGCGCACCTCGTCTTTCTCTTCATGCAGGTTGTCCTCTTCCTCTTCCGCGCGGTTCGGACCGACGCCGACGTAGTGGAAGATACTGGCTGCGAAGGTCGCGGCGAAGCCGACGGCCGCCAGCGGTTTCCAGATGCCTTTCCAGAACTTGACGGTCTGGCTGATCTCCGGGTTTTCCGGCAGGCCGTGGTACAGATTCGGCTTGTCGGCATGGTGCAGCACGTACATGACGTGGGTGCCGCCGACGCCGGCCGGATCGTACAGGCCCGCATTGTCGTAACCGCGGGTTTTCAGCTCAGCCACGCGCTCGCCGGCCAGCGTTTTCATATCCTCTTTGGAGCCAAAGTGGATGGCGCCGGTTGGGCAGGTTTTCACGCAGGCCGGTTCCTGGCCGACGGTGACGCGGTCTACGCACAGGGTACATTTGTAGACGCGGTTGTCTTCCGGGTTCAGACGCGGCACATCGAAAGGACAGCCGGCGATACAGTAACCGCAGCCGATGCACTGCTCGGACTGGAAATCGACGATGCCGTTGGCGTACTGAATGATCGCGCCTTCTGACGGGCAGGCCTTCAGGCAGCCCGGATCGGCGCAGTGCATGCAGCCATCTTTGCGGATGAGCCATTCCAGCTTGTCGTTTTGCTCCACTTCCGAGAAGCGCATTACCGTCCATGACTTGGCGGTCAGGTCCGCCGGGTTGTCATACACCCCGACGTTGTGACCGACTTCATCACGAATATCGTTCCATTCGGAGCAGGCCACCTGACAGGCTTTGCAGCCGATACAGGTGGTGACGTCGATAAGCTTCGCCACCTCCTGCTGGTGGTCCCGCGCCTGAGGCGCGGGGGTGAAACCGTTAGTCGCGGAACGACGAATAATATCTTGCGATTGATAAGCCATAAGTCGTCTCCGTTACACCTTTTCCACGTTCACGAGGAAAGCTTTGAACTCCGGCGTCTGCGTGTTCGCATCACCGACGAACGGCGTCAGGGTATTGGCAATAAAGCCTTTTTTCGCCACGCCCTCATAGCCCCAGTGAATAGGAATGCCGATGGTATCGATATCCTTACCGTCCACTTTCAGCGTGCGAATACGTTTGGTCACCACCGCCTTGGCCTTGATGTAGCCGCGGTTGGAGGAGACCTTGACGGTATCGCCATGGCTGATGCCAAGCTTATTCGCCAGTTTTTCACCGATCTCCACAAACTGCTCCGGCTGCGCGATGGCGTTAAGCAGCGCGTGCTTGGTCCAGTAGTGGAAGTGTTCGGTCAGGCGGTAAGTGGTGCCGACGTACGGGAATTTCTCCGCTTTGCCCATCTGCTCGAGATCGCCTTTGAAGACGCGAGCTGCCGGGTTAGAGACCACGTTCGGGTGCAGCGGGTTAGTCCCGAGCGGCGTTTCAAACGGCTCGTAGTGTTCCGGGAACGGTCCTTCCGCCATCTTATCGATAGCGAACAGACGGCCCATCCCTTCCGGCTGCATGATAAACGGACCGACGTCGCTGCCAGGCGCGGCGGCGCTGTAGTCCGGAATATCCACGCCACCCCATTTCGCGCCGTCCCACTTCAGCAGCTGACGTTTAGGATCCCACGGTTTACCCTGCGGGTCCGCGGAGGCGCGGTTATACAGGATGCGGCGGTTGAGCGGCCATGCCCAGGCCCAGCCCAGCGTATTGCCAAGACCGGACGGATCGGCGTTATCGCGGCGCGCCATCTGGTTGCCTTCCGGCGTCCAGCTGCCGGCGAAGATCCAGCAGCCGCTGGAGGTCGTGCCGTCGTCGCGTAGCTGTGCGAAGGAGCTCAGCTGCTGCCCTTTCTTGACGATCACCGCGCCGGTCGCCGGGTCGGTAATATCCGCCAGCGCTTTACCGTTGCTTTCCATCGCCACTTCTTCCGACGCCGGCTCATGCGGTGTGGAGTAATTCCACGTCATGTTGAGCACTGGCTCTGGCGCCGGGCCACCCTCTTCGGCATACATCTTACGCAGGCGAGTGAAGATACCGGCGAGGATTTCGCCATCGGTGACAGCGATCCCCGGGGCGTCCGCGCCTTTCCAGTGCCACTGCAGCCAGCGGCCGGAGTTGACGATAGACCCGTTCTCTTCGGCGAAGCAGGTGGACGGCAGACGGAACACTTCGGTCTGGATTGTCGACGGGTCAACATCGTTCGACTCACCGTGGTTTTGCCAGAAGGTGGACGTTTCGGTATTGAGCGGGTCGATGGTCACGAGGAACTTCAGCTTCGACAGGGAAGCGACGACCTTGTTTTTGTTCGGGAACGAGGCGACCGGGTTAAAGCCCTGGCAAATATAGCCATTCACTTTGCCCTGATTCATCATCTCGAAGTACTGCAGAACGTCGTAGCTCTTATCCCACTTCGGCAGCCAGTCAAAGCCCCAGCTGTTTTCTGCTGTCGCTTTATCGCCGAAGAAGGCTTTCATCATGGAGACGAAGAACTTCGGATAGTTGCCCCAGTAGTTGACCTGGTCTTTCAGCAGCGGCTTCGGCGTGTTAGCCGTCAGGTAGGTCTGCAGGTCGGCCTGTTTTTCGTTAGGCAGCGACATGTAGCCCGGCAGGCTGGTAGAGAGCAGGCCGAGGTCGGTCAGACCCTGGATATTGGAGTGGCCGCGCAGGGCGTTGACGCCGCCGCCTGCCATCCCCATGTTGCCGAGCAGCAGCTGGATCATCGCCATGGTGCGGATGTTCTGCGCGCCGATGGAGTGCTGGGTCCAGCCGAGAGCGTACAGGAACGACGCGGTTTTATCCGGCGCGCTGGTTTCGGCAATGTATTCACAGACTTTGAGGAAGTCGGCCTTCGGCGTACCGCAGATGTTTTCGACCACATCCGGGGTATAACGGGAAACGTGCTGCTTCAGCAGGTTCCAGACGCAGCGCGGATGTTGCAGCGTGGTATCGCGTTTGGCGAAGCCGTTTTCGTCCAGCTCATAGTTCCAGCTGGTTTTGTCATACTGGCGTTTTTCTGCGTTATAGCCGCTGAACAGCCCGTCGTCGAAGCTGTAGTCCTCACGCACGATCAGGCTGGCGTTGGTGTAGGCTTCGGTGTATTCGCGGTTGAATTTTTCGTTATTCAGCAGGTACAGGATCACGCCCGACAGGAAGGTAATGTCGGTACCGGAACGAATCGGGGTATAGAAATCAGCCACCGACGCTGTACGCGTGAAGCGCGGATCGATAACGATGAGTTTGGCACCGTTATGGATTTTGGCTTCCATCGCCCAGCGGAATCCCACCGGATGCGCTTCAGCGGCGTTACCGCCCATCACCACGACCAGGTTGGCGTTCTTAATATCCACCCAGTGGTTGGTCATCGCACCGCGACCAAATGTTGGAGCAAGACTTGCTACCGTTGGTCCGTGTCAGACACGCGCCTGGTTATCCACCGCCAGCATCCCGAGGGCGCGGGTGAATTTTTGCGTTAAATAGCCGGTTTCGTTACTGGAAGCGGAGGCGCACAGCATCCCGGTGGTCAACCAGCGGTTGACGGTGGTGCCGGCGTCGTTTTGCGCGATAAAGTTGGCGTCGCGGTCCTCTTTCATCAGCTTCGCGATGCGATCGAACGCTTCGTCCCAGCTGATTTGCTGCCATTTATCGGAGCCTGGCGCGCGATATTCCGGGAATTTCAGGCGGCTTTCAGAATGGATAAAGTCCACCAGACCGGCCCCTTTCGGGCAGAGCGCACCACGGTTAACCGGATGATCCGGATCGCCTTCGATATGGAAAATGGATGCTTTGGCGTTTTTTGCGCCGTCGCCGAGGCTATACATCAACAGCCCACAGCCGACAGAACAGTATGTGCAGGTGTTACGGGTTTCGCGTGTGCGCAGCAATTTGTACTGCCGTGTCTCCGCGAGCGCAGTTGCCGGGGCAAAGCCCAGCGCTGCTGCCGTGGTTCCCGCCATACCGCCAGCGCAGATCTTAAAGAACTGCCTTCTGCTGACCTGCATGGTTCGCTCCTTGTTTCGACATTGTCACATGTAGTTATTTGCTTTGCGGTGAAAGCCGCAAAGGTTCAGAATTAGGGCATATTTCCCTCATTCCTGAAGGGATAAAAACAGAATACCACATTGTGTGTATGCCTGTTCCAATACGGTTAAAGCAAAGTGAACAAGAAGCCTCTCGAACAAATCGAAAATGTGACGAATATCACAGGATATCGCCAGGTCTCCCTCTGGAAGCGCGAGGATCTGCAACACCCTCAGCCAGATGAGTTAGCGGAAGAGGTCCCCGTCGCGCTGGTCTACAACGGTATCTCCCACGTAGTGATGATGGCCACGCCGAAAGACCTCGAGCAATTCGCCGTCGGCTTCTCCTTATCCGAAGGGATTATTGAGCATCGGCGGGAGATTTTCGGCATGGACGTGGTGTCGATGTGCAACGGCCTTGAGGTGCAGATTGAACTCTCCAGCCGGCGTTTTATGGGGCTCAAAGCCCGGCGACGCGCGCTGGCCGGGCGCACCGGCTGCGGGGTATGCGGCGTCGAGCAGCTCAATGATATTGGTAAGCCGGTCCAGCCGCTGCCGTTCACCCAGACGTTCGATCTCGCCAACCTCGACCAGGCTCTGGCGCATCTTAACGACTTTCAACCGATCGGCCGACTCACCGGCTGCACCCACGCGGCCGCCTGGGTCCGGTCGACGGGCGAACTGGCGGGCGGTTTTGAAGACGTCGGCCGGCATGTGGCGCTGGATAAACTGCTCGGCCGGCGGGCGGAAATCGGCGAGGGCTGGCTGCCTGGCGCCGCGCTGGTATCCAGCCGCGCCAGCTATGAAATGGTGCAGAAAGCCGCGATGTGCGGCGTCGAGATCCTGTTCGCGGTATCAGCAGCTACCACCTTAGCGGTGGAAGTCGCCGAGCGCTGCAACCTGACGCTGGTGGGCTTTTGCAAGCCGGGCAGGGCGACGATCTACACCCACCCGCAGCGTTTGAATGCGGGTTAAAAGTTGATCAGTAAATTTGAACAAGGACAGCAAATCCTTCCGCTTTTTGTTTGGTGATGTGCGGGCTACTATTTAACACATCAAGGCACAACGCCTTATCTAAACAACTAAATGAAAGGGTTTATATCATGAAAAGCATCAAAACTTTTGTCGCAGTAATCGCTATGGCCGCCTCTTTTGCTTCCTTCGCTGCTGAAACCGTCACCGCTACCGCGACAACGATGGACGGCGCGGAAGCGAAAATCGCCGCTCAGGCCCAGGCTGCTGGCGCTTCGTCTTACAAAATTACCGAAGCGTTTACCGGCAACCGCGTGCATATGACTGCGGAACTGAACAAATAAGCGTAACGCTACTGTCGAAAGAGCGCCTCAGGGCGCTTTTTTTGTGTCTGAAGTTATTTTTATTTCATTGTTAATTAAGTCTTTTTATTCGGTGGTCCGCTTATTGCAACACAATGAAGAGTCGACAATAAAAGGTCCCCCACTATGCCGCTGTTCTATCAAAACCCCGTGATTCATGCCGATTACGCCGATCCCGATGTCATTCGCACAGGCGATGATTTCTGGATGGTGGCTTCCAGTTTCCATCAACTGCCCGGCTTACCGCTTCTTCATTCTCGCGATCTCATCCACTGGCAAATCGTTAACCATATTATTAAACGCCTGCCTTCGCCTGAATACGACAGCGTTCAGCCGGGAAAGGGGATTTGGGCGCCTTCCATTCGTTTCCATGGGGGTCTGTTCTGGGTTTTCTACAGTTTGCCCGACGAGGGTATTTTTGTTTCCCACGCCCGGGATCCGTTAGGCGAGTGGAGCGAACCCTATTGCCTGAACGCTTCCCCCGGCTGGATAGATCCTTGTCCGTTCTGGGACGATGACGGACGAGCCTGGCTGATTCACGCTTTTGCTTTTAGCCGCAGCGGGGTGAAAAACAAGCTCCAGATTTTTGAAATGGCGGCGGATGCATCCCGGCTGTTGGATAATGGACGGCTCGTTGTTGACGGAACGCCCTCCCATCCCACTCTGGAAGGCCCAAAATTATATAAGCGCAATGGCGAATACTGGATATTCGCTCCGGCCGGAGGCGTCAAGCGAGGCTGGCAAACGGTCATGCGCGCTCCGACGCTATCTGGTCCATGGCAAAGTCGCGATGTCTTGCATCAGGGAGATTCACCGATAAATGGCCCTCATCAGGGGGCGTGGGTTGAACTGGAGAACGGTGAAAACTGGTTTTTCCACTTTCAGGATAAAGGCGTGTACGGCCGCATAGTGCATCTCCAGCCGTTGAGCTGGCGGGCTGACGGCTGGCCGCAAATTGGGCAACGGCTTGACGATCACGGTAAGGGGCAGCCCGTAAGTCTGCATCGCTTACCCGCGCTGCCCCTTGCTCCATGTTGTTTGCAGACCAGTGACGATTTCCCGAGTGGCCAGCCCGGCCTTCAATGGCAATGGCAGGCAAACCCCCAGCGCCGCTGGCTAATGCCGCATGCACAAGGGCTACGCTTGCGCTGCGCGCCGACCGCTTCCGATATCAGCCTGTATCGTTTACCTCAATTGCTGCTACAAAAATTTCCCGCTGAATGTTTTCACGTGCAGACAGCGGTTCATCCGATGTTTTCTCAGGATGGCGATGAAGCGGGAGTCGCGATTTACGGCCAACGCTTTGCCGCACTGCGCGTAAGGTACTGCGCGCCGACTCTTCAGCTATCGCTGTGCCACGGATGGATAGACGATTGCGGTGAAACGCATCAAGAATCCATCGAACTTGAGGCGATCGCCGGTTGCAACGAGATTGCGCTGGGGTTCCAGGTGGACTATGACGGGATAGTCCGCTTTTGTTATCGGCTTACGCAGCGGGAATGGCAGCAGGTGACACCGTCGTTTTCCGCCGGTGCGGGAAAATGGATCGGCGCACGTATGGGCATTTACGCGCGTGGCGCGCATGAAAACGCCGGCAGCAGCGCCGTTTTCTCACCGTTTATCGTGCGTTTGCAGTAAGCCTGACGGCGATATGATAAGGGCAGCTTCGCTGCCCTTGCGGGGTTTAATCGAAGTAATAGCGAATGCCGAGGCGGAATCGCACCTGATCGTCGTGATTCTGATCCTGATCGAGCCAGGCCACTTCCGCATAGGGAAGCCAGTGTTTATCGACACGGTAACGCGCCACAATGCTTGGCTCCCAGTGGGTTTTCTGCCCGTTAGAGGCATTGAAGTCGTTTGTGTTGACGAAGAATTCCGGGTTGAACTGAAGCCACAGTTTCTCAGTCGCCTGGTAATTAAGGTACAGGTCGAACTGATGGCTGTCGTTGTAATCCATATAGCCGTTGTAATCGCGATCTTTATGGGTCATATGGTTATAGCGGTAGCGGCTGCTTAAACTTAAAGATTTACTGATTTTATAATCGAGACTGATATAAGGCGCCAGCTTCGTTCCTTTACTATCAATATCGGTTAATCCGCCCGGCGTCAGCGTCCATTTATCATTAAGCGGGATCGGATACCAGCCTTCAAACTCCTGAAAGGAGCTTTTCATTTGATTAAAATCTTGTCCGAGGTCGTACATGGCGGAGGCCAGAACACCGGCGCCATTATCAAATATATGACCCAGGCCTATTTTATACTGATTTTTCTCAGAAGCCGTAGTATGCGCGTAGCGATTATCAACCCAGGTTGCCGCGGCAAGCGTATTTAGCGTAAAAAAGGACAGCGGGATGCCGATCAATAGCGTGCGTAATGTTTTCATTTTAATTCCTGTAGGATTTATTAAGTGCCATAATTTCTGGAGAGAAATAAAAGACACCTATTAAATAGCAATTGCTGTGCCAGAATATAAAACCCTTAAAATACATAACGTTGTTTTGATGTGTTGAGCGTTAATTCGACACTGACTGATTTTTTATTTGCGTCGATACTCATCACAAGTTAGAGGACGGCTCCCTTTTATTAAAGGGAGCCAGAGAATGGATTAAATTATGCCAATACCCGCAGCGGCAAAGCCGAAGACAATCAGCATAATTAACACCTTATTGGGGCTGACCTTTTTATTGAGCAGCTTCAGGCAGCCCAGAACTAAAAGCAGAGGAATTAACCCGACGCAAATTTTGTCGAGGATCTCCTGCAGTACAAAGGGCTGCCCGGCGATGGTGGTTTTAAAGGTAGTGGTAAATTTCACCATACTGGCGCTCATTGCCCCCACCATCATTAAACCCATAATTGATGAGGCTTTGGTGATACAGCTCAGCAGCCCGGACTGCGTCGCTTCGGCGATATACTTCGAGCCTAAACGGTAGCCCATGACGCCGCCGTAATAGCGCAGCAGATAGCTGGGAATATTGTAAATCAGCAGGAACAGCAGCGGTCCCAGCGGATTCCCTTGTGATGCCAGGCCAATGGCAATCCCGGTGGCGATAATACGCAACACGCCGTAGAAGAAGGAGTCACCGACCCCGGCAAATGGCCCCATTAAGGCCACTTTGATGCCGTTAATACTGGAGGTATCAAAGTTCGGGTTGGCGGCGTTCTCTTTTTCCATCGACAGCGTCAGGCCCATAATAAAGGGCGCCAGATGCTGGTTGGTATTGAAGAACTGGCTGTTTCGCTTAAGCGACTCAAGATAACGGTGCGGGTCGTTGGCGTAGATTTTCTTCAGCATTGGCGCCAGCGCCCAGCCGTAGCTTAATCCCTCCATACGGGTGAAGTTCATCGACCCCAGCAGCGGAAACTGGCGGATAAAAAGCTGACGAAAAAGCTTTTTCTCGCTTTTATCATCGGCGTAAGCGCTAACGCTTTGTGTCTGGATATCAGTCATTGAAGAACCCATCCTTATCGTCAACTGAGGCGGACGCGGCCGCCGTTGCCGTTTGTTTATTCGCTTTAAGCTGATTGAATTCGTTAAAGCACAGATAGACCGATACCGAGGCTGCAATAATCGCAATCCCCATAATCGGCAATTGCAGATAGGCCGCCATCGCGAAACCGATAAAGAAGAAGGCGGCGATGTTACGGTTCCACAGCGCCTTCAGCAGAATGGCGAACCCGAGCGCCGGAAGTATGCCGCCAACCGCCGTCATGCCGCGCATGACCGTACCTGGAATGCTCTCGACCAGACTGCGGATGACCTCGGTGCCGAAGAGCACGCCAAAAAAGGCGATCAGGGCGAAGGGGATGCCATAAAAGAAGGTCATACCGAGCGTCAAACCCAGCGCCGCACGGTCACGCCCCTGTTCCAGTAGCGCATCGTATTTTTCAACCAGAGCGGTATAGACCAGCTTCAGCACCTGATAAACAAAGACCGCCAGCAGGCTGATAGGCAGCGCCAGCGCAACGGCCACCGGCGGCTCAGCGTGGGTCAGAATCGTAAAAGCGGTTGCCAGTACTGACCCCACCGCAAGGTCGGCAGGAACCGAGCCGCCGATGGTGATGGTGCCAAGGAAAATCAGCTCCAGCGTGGCGCCGATAATAATGCCCTGTTGCAGGTCTCCCAGCACCAGCCCCACCAGCGCGCCGCAGATGAGCGGACGTTCAATCAGCGGTTGACCCAGCGTATGGTCGGCGGTTTTCACCAGAAACATAATGACAGCAACAAGAATTGCGGAAGTTAACATAGCGACCTCGCTTAGCTGGCGGCGTTATCCAGCATCTCAATCAGGTTTTTCACCGGATGAGATGGCAGGACCTGATATTCAACGGCAACGCCGCGGTCGGCGATAGCGTGGAAATCCGCCACATCTTCCGGCGTCACGTAGACGGTATCGCTAATGCGCTTTTTCGCCGCCAGGTTGTCGGTGATGCGCCCGAAGTTAGCGACGTTCAGCGTTTTTATCCCCGGCGCCTGTTCGACGAGCCGACGGGCGTCGGCGGCATTGTTAACGATCACCATAATTTTCATGGCTTCCGAACGCGGGTCGTTAAGCACATCGCCCGCGTCCTTCACCGCCATAATGGCGCACTTTGCGGTATCGGGTGCCGCCATGCGCAGCGACATTTTCTGCACTTCGTTATTCACGATCTGGTCATTGGCGACCAGGATGCGGTTCACGCCCAGATGCTTGGTCCAGACCACGGCAACCTGTCCGTGGATTAAACGATCGTCAATACGTACTAAAGAAATCATGGTGTAGCTCCAGTTAGCAAAAGTAGGGTGTCCAGACGCGGGAAAGGCGAACCAGGGCTTCGAAATAGAAGTAATCGCCCCAGAGGTTAGGTTCGTTAATGCCCATATTGCGGCCAAAGTTATAAACGCCTTCGCGCAGCAGGCCGTCCTGCGCGTGGGCAAAGTAGCGCTCGCGTAAATTGCGCATCATCAGTTCGATAGCGTTGCCGTAGGCCGGACGCAGCGGGTCGGTGAGCGGTAATAGCTTCAGCAGTTCCGCCAGACCGCAGGCCGCGATCGCCGCCGCAGAGGTATCCCGGTACTGATTATCTTCGGCGGTAAAAATCAGATCCCAGTAGCAGACAAAATCTTCTGGTAAGCGGTTAAGAAAATAGTGCGCCAGGCGGCGGGAGAGCTCGGGCTGCCAGGCATCGCCGGTGTGGGCGTATCCCAGCGCGAAACCATAAATTCCCCACGCCTGGCCGCGCGCCCAGCAGGAGCTGTCGCTGAATCCCTGGTGCGTATCGCCGCGCAGCGGCTGGCCGCTATGAACATCCATATAAAATGTATGGAAAGTAGAGGCGTCTTCGCGCACCAGATAGCGTGCCGCCTGCGCCAGATGACGGCTGGCGGCCTCGCGCCACCGCTGATTTCCGGTTTCGTTGGCGGCCCAAAATAGCAGCGGAACATTGAGATTGCAGTCAATGATCATCCGCCCCTGGCGTGCCGGGTCGTTTAAATCTCCCCAGGCCTGAATGACGCCCGCCGCGGCGTTAAAGCGGCGATAGAGCAGCTCGGCCGCGCGCAGGGCGAGTTCGCGGGCGCGCAGGTTGCCGGTGAGCTTCCAGGCGTTAACGCAGGAGAGGAGATAGAGAAAGCCCAGGTCGTGGGTATCCACTTTAATCTGCTTATCGAGACGTTCTTCAAAGCTATCGAGCAGGCTTTCCGCCACCGCCCGATATTTATCATCGCCGGTGACCTCCCAGGCGAGCCACAGCATGCCGGTCCAGAATCCCTCGGTCCAGTCGACTTTCTCCACGCTTTCATAGCGGCCCCGTGTCGCACTGGCGGCGGGAAAGGTTGCCGTAAAGCGCGGCAGCATGGCGTCGAGCTGCGTCAGCACTTCGCCGATTGCCGCGTTAAGCCAGGCATGATTTAACCTCGGCTGCGGCGAGAGATAGCGCGCATCAAGCGCTTCGAGTGCGATAGTCACGGGTTTCCCTCTTCGGCAAAAAAATCATCAATATTGTCCTGCGTTTTGTGCTGCGCAGCCTGGCGCGCCGCGATGATTTCCGGCAGCTGATTCATGTACTGCATCGCCCCGCTGGCGGCGGCGACGGCATCCTGAAGCCGCTGTGCGGTTTCGGCGTGTTCCGACATGCAAAACTCCATCAGCATAATCAGGCTGGCGCCGCTGATGACGTGCGCGTGGGGATATTTGACCATCATCTGTACGGCGGTATTGTTGACGCTCCCGCCGGGCATATCGGTAAACAGCACCAGCTCATTGCCGCGACCGGCCGCCTGCCGGGCGATAGCGTCAAAGCGGATGGCCAGTTCAGCCGTTGACTCAATTTCACCGCAGTAGGCACAGACGGGCGTGACGCCATGGTCGTCGCCAATCAGCAGATTTAATGCCGATACTATCCCTTCTGCGTAGCGGCCATGGGTTGCGATGTACATCTCTCGCATTGCATATTCCTTCATCTTTTCAGGTATCTGAAAAAGAAATAGCAATAATCGCGCCATGTTTTTATTTATATGTTTTTAAAGGATAAAATCGGTTTTTTGGACGCTTTTTGCAGTGTTGGATGGGCAATTTATACAGTGTCGACAGGTTTGCCAGCCGACGCTGGCAACGGGGGTTAATGGTCGGGGTCAAAGGCGATCCACGGCTCCATGATTTCATAAATCATCAGCACTTCGGTAAGCGGCAGGATGATATTGTATTTGCGGTTCAGGGCCTGGAAAAAGGTGTCGTGGACGGCGACAAACGCCTGCTGCGCCAGCGTCAGCTCCGCCTCTTCGCGGTGGCGTACGCCGTTGTTAACCATTACCCGCTCGATCATCAGGGCGATATGCATAAACAGATTGATGCGCAGATAGCTTTCAAAATGGATTTTGTAGAAGGCTTCATACTGTTTAATGACCGCTTCGACTTCATCAATAATCACCACCGGATTGAGGAAGTTGAGGCGGCTGGCGACGCCTTCGACGGTAAACAGCTTGACCACTTCATCAATCATGGGCTCCAGGCCGCCTTCCATCAGCAGCCCGTTGAAGTAGTCGCGTTTTAACACCAGCGTCTTTTCTTTAATCAGCTGTTCCACGCTAAGCAGAGGAATATAGCCGGCTTCCAGATCGGTCGTGGTGATGATTAGCCGCGTACCGTTTAGCGCCGGGTCGGCGTGGGCGATTTTCCATTTCAGATCGTCATACTCCATCGTAATAATGTCGATCTCATCCTGGGCCAGGAAGCGCTGGACAATATCTTTTAGCTTGCGGGAGATCCCTTCGCCGGAGATACAGGAGATAATAATTTTATTGCCCGGTAACACGCCCGCGTAGTAGCGCGTTTCCACCTCGTACGCGCCTTTGGCGCTCTCAATAATCGCCTCCATCGACAGTTTATCCTGAATTTTGGCCGCAATATCGAGCGCCATGGCCGTACTGACATTGTTGATAACCAACAGTTCGCCGTGCAGGTGGAGCTTAATCTCTTCGTAGATCTCTTTTAGCGACCCCATATCCACCAGAATAATCAGTCCCGCGCCTTGTTTAAGGCGGGAAACGTGGGCAATCAGCAGGTCGATGATCTCTCTGGTGGACGTCGCGTTCGCCATGTCGAAGGCTTTAAAATAGTAGCCGCCGGTCAACTGGTTGGCGATCCCGGCGATGCTCGACGCCGTGGCGCGACCGTGGGACACGATAATGCCCTGAATCGGATCGTCTTCACCGGCGAGGGTGTGAAAAACGCAGCTTAACAGCGGCTGAAGCAGGGGGAGCGGCTGCTGGGTGACATGTTTGCTCAGCAAAGCGAGGCACTCTTCGGCCAGCAGCCGTGCCTTAGCGGAAACATAATCGGAAATGGTGTGCAGTTCGTCTGGGTCGAGCGCCTCCTCCGGAGCATGCAGCGCATAGCTCAGGCAGAGCCAGACCGCCTTGCGGATTTCCGGGTGACAGGAGACGCCGGTCAGGCTCTCCAGCTCCTCCAGCGCGTGAACGGTGTTCTGCCAGATATAGCCGCTGTAGAGCGACTCGGCGGCAACCGCGCCGCTGACGGTAGTCAGCAGCTGTTCTACTTTGCGATTCAGCAACAGCACGTTACCGCTGTGGCAAAAGTCGCGAAAAATCACGTCATCGCGCATCGCTTTGGGCAGCAGATGGCTGATATTCAGCGCATCTTCATGCGCGCTGGCGGCAATACGGATTATTTCGCCGCCGGACGCCGGGCCGCGTAGCGTGATGACGTCAGCCTCACGATTCTCGCTCCAGGCGCTGGCGCACATCACTTTGATCTGATTTTTTAACTCGCCAATATTGCCGCGCACCGGGGAGGTGACCAGCTGATGCATCAGCTGATTATCAAGATGGATATCCCGACGCAGGCTGCGCGCTTCCTGCTGCAAAAAGTGGCTGACCTGAGCGACGCGCTCGGTCAGCGGGCGCGAAATATAGTTGGGCAGCGTGACGCGCACCGGGATGCGGCGGCGGAAGGTGTTAAGCAGGACGGTATCGATATTTTCCGTGGTGGCGAAGATAAAGCGCAGCGACGCCGGATGGCGCGTACGGTTATCGCCAAGACGGTAGAAATACCCTTTATCCATAAACAGAAACAGCTTTTCCTGGTTCTCTGCCGAGAGACGATGCACTTCATCGAGAAACAGAAATCCGCCATCGGCATCATCAAAGGCGCCGCGTTTCTCGCGGTCAGCGCCGGTGAAAGCGCCGCGGGTATAGCCGAAAAGGGTTGCCGAAAGCAGCTCCGGATTGTTGGCGTAATCGGCGCAGTTAAGCTCAACGAAGGGTTTGTCCGCTGCGATAACTCCGCGCTCGAGGGCGTACTGATAAATCAGCGTCGCCAGATGGCTTTTGCCGACGCCGCTCTCCCCGGAGAGCAGGACAGGCAAACCGTCACCGGGATAGTCCACCGCCGAGCGGCACAGCGCGACGGCGTCGGTCAGGCTCCCGTGCGCGCCAATCAGCGGCTGGAAGGCGTCGTGCTTTTTCGACACTATGCGAGATGGCTGAGTCTTTTCCCCGCCGTTTTGTTGCACATAGAAGCGCACCGGACGGGTGTTTTCTTTACGCAGATAACCGTCATCGCATAGCCTGTTGAGGTAATGGCTGATAACGCTACGGTTAACCTGCATAAAGTCCGCACAGTCCTGAGCCGTGAATCCTGCGGGTTTCCGTGCGTAGTGGGTGACTATTTTCTGGAATAATTTTTCTTTTGCCGACAGCGCCATTCTTCAATGCCCCGGATAGAGTAGAAAATAGCGTCGATTTTATTTCGACACTAGACACTACTGCTTTTATTAGACACTGAGTACTTTCTACGGCATTAGATAAAAATGAAACCATGTTTTGATTAGAATGTGATGGAGATCGCCACAGATTTTATGGCATGTAAAGCAGGCGACGCACTCGCGAACGACAGAAGAGCGCTATTGCCCGAACCGCGTGATACGCGAGCCGCGAACCTTCCTGACGCAAAAAAATGCGCTATTTATCACATTTCTGCTTTTTCATCTTCGCTGAGTTTATCGGTGAAAACGGGCGACCCGCCAGCGTCATTATCTCATTCGGCAACTTAATGATCTTAAAGAAAATAAAAAGATAATTGTTAAGTCGATCTCATTTTATAAAAGAGATATGAATCACAAAAAATGAGAAAACAAATCCACTGTCAATATTAGGTGCGGAAGAATTTATAAGCATTATGTGATCTCCATTGCAAATAGAAGTCTTGCAGTCAGGGAAAAATGTCGTCAGGCAAATGAGCGAGGAAGCGTCATGAAAATTGGCATCGTTATTAGCGGCGGGGATGTTTCGGGAATGAATAATTTTATATTCCAGATTGCCAGGCAGGCTGATGCCGAGATCACCCTGTTTAATGGCGGTATTCCTGGCCTGCTGGAGAAAAATCATCAGGATATCGCGTGGCGCGATCTGGTTGATTTCTCTATTACCGCTGTGCCGATCATTACCTCCGGACGCACCAGTCGCAAACTGCAGCGCAGCGAATATGAAATGATTGCTAAAAAACTTAAATCGTTGCGTATTGATGTGCTTATTATGGCCGGGGGGGATGGCAGCCTGCAGTTTCTCAATACCCTAAGTGAATTTGATATTAATTGCTTTGGCGTGGGAATGACTATCGATAATGATGTGTATGGTAGTGATTATACGATTGGTTTTTCCACGGCCTGCGAGCAGATTATTAAAGAAGTCTCCCGTTTAAGAAATACCGGAAGAGCGCTGCCGGGGCGGGTTTTTATGGTTGAGATATTAGGAGGTTATTGTGGAGAACTAACGTTACAGTCCGCCATTAAATGCAATGCGGATATTGCCCTGATCCCGGAGGCGCAGATGCCGCTGGCCATGCTTGCGGAACGGATTACCCGGAAGCTGAGCATGCAGAATAGCGTCGTTATCCTCTGCTCAGAAGGCTACACCAAAGAGTACTCTCCCGGCTTTCAGGGAGCGATTGATACCATGATCAAACAGCTGGAACCGCAAATTGGCGTCCGTATCCGTAAAACGATTGTCGGCTATGGCTTACGCAGCGGTGAACCGACCTGTGAAGAGATTTATCAGGGCACCATTATGGCCAGTGAGGTGGTTCGCTGTATTCAGTCAGGTATGAAAAATAAAGCCATAATAATTAATTCCAGTAATAAACCTATTCCGATTGATTTAGTCAGTATGAAAAAACGTCTGGTCGATACTGAAGGACATCATTATAAACTTGCCAAGCAACTCAATATTATTTGAGGAGACCCTCCATGCTGAAAATTTTATGCGTATGTGGCTGCGGCCTCGGTTCAAGCTTTGCCATTGAAATGACGGCGAAGGCAGTTTTAAAAAAGCTGGAAATTCCCGCTCATATAGAACACACCACCGTATCCGAAGCCGGAGCCTTTAAATCGGATATGATTTTGACGCAAAAAACCTTTGCCGACATCTTAACCGCCGATGCCACTGAAGAGGAAATTAAACGCGTCGTGGTGCTCAATAAACTTACGGATAAAGAGGAAATTGAAACCAAAATCGTCGCATTCTTAAAAGAACGTCATCTGAAGGTGGCTGATTATGAATAGCTTCGTTACGTTTATCGTTAAGGATTTACTTGGTCAGGCATCTATTCTTATTGCTTTTATTGCCATGCTTGGCCTGATCCTGCAAAAGAAATCCCCGGGCAAAACCGCGGAAGGGACGTTTAAAACGCTGCTCGGCTTCTTAATTATGATGGCTGGGATCAACATCATTGTCGCCACGCTAACCTTCCTTAACGATATCTTCACCCACGGGTTTGGCATGAAGGGCTACATTACCGATGTGGCCGCCATCGCCGGGTTAGCGAATCGGGAATTAGGTTCGGAAGTGGCGCTGACGCTGCTGGTGATCTTTGCCGTCAATATTATTATCGCCCGTCTGACGCCGCTAAAATATATTTTCCTGACCGGTCAGGCGCTGCTGTGGATGGCGACGATCGGCGCCGTGATTGGCTATAAATCCGGGCTCACCGGCGTACCGCTGATTTTAACCGGGGGCATCTTCGGCGGCGTGATGGCGGTGTTAATGCCGGCCCTGGCGCAGCCGGTGGTCAGGCGCATAACCGGGTCTGACGACGTAGCCCTGGGGCACTTCTGTACCATCGGTTATCTGGTGCAGGCCGCCGTCGCGAAGGTCGTCGGCAAAGGTTCCCGCTCCACGGAAGATCTCGAGCTGCCTGATAACTTTAAGTTTCTGCAGGATACCTATCTGGCCATGGCGGTGGTGATGGTGCCGATGTATCTCATCCCGGCTATCGCGGCGGGCCCGCAGTACATCGCGCAGTTCTCCGGCGGGATTAACTACCTGATGTATGCCTTTATGCAGTCCATTCAGTTTGTCGCCGGGGTTTTTGTCCTCTATAGCGGTGTGCGTTTATTGCTCAATGAGCTGGTGCCGGCCTTTCGCGGTATCGCGATGCGGATTGTTCCGGATGCGAAGCCGGCTCTCGATTGCCCGGTACTGTTTCCTTATGCGCCGAATGCGGTGATTGTCGGATTTCTGGCGACGACCGTCGGCTCGATTATCGGCATGCTGGTCTTCCCAATGTTCGGTCTGGCGATGATCCTCCCCGGGCTGTTAACCAACTTTTTCGCCGGCGGCACGGCAGGGGTATTTGGCAACGCGCTGGGCGGACGCCGCGGGGCAATGATCGGCGGGGTTATTCACGGTCTGTTTATCACGTTTCTGCCGGCCATTCTGGTGCCCATGCTGGAGAGTTACGGCTTTACGGGCGTCACCTTCAGCGACTCTGACGTCATCAGCTCGGGTCTGGTATTAGGCCACGCCTTCCAGAATAACTGGCTCTTTGTCGCCTTATTTATTGTGTTTGTCGCCGCACTGGCATGGTTTGTCAACGGGAAATCCGCTAAGCCGAAAGGGGAAAATGTTCATGAGTCTGTATAATTTCAATGAGATTTTAAAAATCGCCCAAGAGAGAAATTTTAAAGCGATTGGCTCGTTTAACTTGCACTGTATTGAGATGCTACCGGCATTTTTCAAAGCCGCGCAAAACAGCCACAGCCCGTTAATGATCCAAATTTCAACCGGGACCGCGGAGTACCTCGGCTATCGTTTGCTGGTCGACGCCGTGCGTTCATTAGCGGACAGTGAAAATATTCCAACCTGTCTGCATCTTGACCACTGCTCAGATATTAAGGCCATCGAGACGGCAATGAACGCGGGCTTTTCGTCGGTGATGTACGATGGCTCACATTTAAGCCTTGAGGAAAATATCGGTAATACGCGAATAGTGGTGGAGATGGCCCGCCCGCGCAATATTACGGTAGAAGGCGAACTGGGGGCGATCGGTGGGTCAGAGGATGGAAAAGCGGTGGCGGCGGAAGATATCTGTTTTACCACCGTCGAAGACGCGAAACGCTTTGTGGAGGAGACCCAGGTCGATATGCTGGCCGTCTCGGTGGGCACTGTGCATGGCCTCTACACCGGTAAAGCGCAGATACAGCACCAGCGGCTGAAACAGATTAGCGCGGCGACCGGCGTGCCGCTGGTGCTGCATGGCGGTACCGGTGTCAGCGATGAGGATATGCGGCTGGCCGTCACCGAAGGGATTAATAAAGTGAACGTCGGGACGGAAATGAACGTGCAGTGGGTTGACCGCTGTAAAACGACGTTTGAGAAAGGGAAAGTGAATGACAGCGTACGGAAATTCTTAATTCCCGCCAACCAGGCTGTCACTGATGTCTTAATGGAAAAAATGGCGTTATTTAAATAACGTTTTCTCCGTCACTCTCTATTTCGTTGCCCTGTCTTCCGCCAGGGAGGGAACTTGCTATGTTTGAATCATTGAAAACGTTGTGGAAAAAAGAGCAAACCCCGCTGCAGGATTATGATCAACAGTCCCGTCAGTTGGCGGAGGAGATTGCCAGGCTGGAAGGCGAACTACAGCGCCAGCCTGGCAATAGCGAGGTGCAAAAAACATTGATGCTGACTTACAACCGGGCGCTATCCATATATGCCAAAAGCACCACCCACCGGCAGGATATTGATACGCTGTTTCTGCAGATTGATAATTTACGCAATATTATTCGCCGCAATATTTAGGAATACAGCATGACCATAAAAGAACTGCTTATTGAGGCCGATGCCATTCAGGTTGGCGTTGTGGAGTCCGACTGGCAGCGGGTAATAAAGCTGGCTGCCCGCCCGCTGGAGGCAAAAGGCTTTATTTCGACCGAATATAGCCAGGCGGTGATCGACAATACCCTGAACCATGGCGCCTATTACGTTTTCGATGAAGGTATTGCTATCCCCCATGCCCGACCCGAGTGCGGCGTCAGACGCAACTGCTTTAGCCTGGTGCTGTTGGAAAAGCCGATTCCCTTTGCAGACAGTGAAAAGGCCGACATCGTCATTATGTTTGGCGCCCGGGATAGCAATGCGCATATCGAGGAGGGGATCCGCTCCATCGTCGCGCTGCTGGATAACAATGACACGATGGCCAAACTGCGGATGGCCCGCAGCCGGGAGGAGGTTGTCGCATTACTATGAACAGACATCTGACCCCAGTCTGCAAAACGGCTATTTTAATCAACGGCATTCCGGCTTCGGGGAAGAGTACCATCACCCGTTTGCTGGCGGAGACCTTCAGCCTGCCGGTATTGACGATCGACGGCATCAAAGAGCCGTTTATGGCGCGTCTGGCCCCGGTCGACCGGCCAATGAATCGCCAACTGGGCTGTGCGGCGTATGAGGTGATCTGGTCGATTGTCGGCGCATCGCCTGCCAGCATGGTCTGGTTGATCGACGCCTGGTTCGGCTTCCAGCCCCGGGAGACCTTGCAAAAATTGCTGCAGCAGGCGGGCGTGGAGCAGGTGATTGAGATCTGGAACCATATCTCCCCCGAGCTGGCGGTCGCGCGCTATGCCTCGCGGCTGGCGACGCGGTCGCCGGGCCACCCCGGCGAAGAGTATCTGCCGGAGCTGGCCCAACTGGCCGGGCGTGCGCAGCCCATGTCTTTAGGGCCCCTTCTGACGATAGACCAGCGGCGCCCGCTGGAGATAACGCCGGTTATTCACTGGCTTGAAGGCACAATTAGCGGACAACGCACCGGCCTGGCGAATTTCGCATACCCGTCCTAGGGCATACCCGCCAGCCGCAGCAGCGCCGTCACCACCGCCGCGGCGATAATTACGCCGATCAGCGGCACCTTGCGCCAGGCGAGGAACACCGCGACGGCAACGCCCAGAACGCGCGCCATGCCGGCGAAATGCGCGCCTTCATAAAAAGTGGTGGCCAGGGCGACGGAAAAAAGCAGCACCGTCGCCGCATCGGAAAGCAGCGCCTGCGAGCGCTCGGAAAAGGCCAGCCGATTACCAAGCTTCGCGCCGCCAAGACGCATCAGATAGGTTCCCAGCGACAGGATGGCGATACCGGCGATAAACAGCGTCATATTGCCCATTATTTTTTCCTCGACAGTAAACCAAACAGCGAGAGCAGCACCGGCAGCCCGGTAGGCGCAAACGGCACGGCGGCAAGCGCCAGCGCGGCGCCGCTGGCGGCGCGGATCAGCGTGGTACGGTTTTTAAAGGCCGGGATCACCAGCGCCAGCAGGATTGCCGGGAAGACCGCATCGAGCCCGATGGTCTCCGGCGCCGGCAGCAGTTTGCCGACGGCCGCGCCGGTGAGCGTACCTAAAGGCCAGATCAGCGCCACGCCGGCGCCGCACAGCCAGTAGGCCGCTTTGCGCTGCGCGGGGGTGGGCTGCGACAAGCCAAAGACCACGCTCTCGTCGTTCATAATGTGGCACCCGATAAAGCTTAAGGCGCGCTGACCCACCAGTTCACGCACGGTCACCCCGAAAGGGATATGACGCGCGTTGACTAACAGGCCAGCGGCGGCGGCGGCCAGTGGGCTACCGCCGCTGGCGACAATGCCGATAAACATAAATTCAGAGGCGCCCGCCAGCACGGACACCGAAAGCACGAGCGGCACCCATAGGGGGAAGCCGTAAGCCACCGCCAGCGACCCATAGGACATGCCCACCACCCCGACGGCGAGGCAAACTAAAGCAATCGCTTTTATCGTGTCTCCGCTGAGACTGGAGAGAGTTTGTTTCATATCACTTAGCCATATCGAACGAATTTCCATTATAATGAACACATAATGATCGTTTTTCAAGGCGAACGAATCGTTCGATATAAAAAACAAAGGGGCGGGTATGACACAGCCAATCAGCGTTATCGCCAAAAGTCTGGTGCGGGAGCGGGCGCGGACCGGGCTTTCGCTGGCGGAAGTCGCGCGTCGGGCGGGTATCGCCAAATCCACGCTATCGCAACTGGAGTCCGGCAACGGTAATCCTAGTCTGGAAACGCTGTGGTCGCTCTGCGTGGCGCTGGATATTCCATTTGCCCGGCTGCTTGAGCCGCAGGTGAACAAAACGCAGGTGATCCGCCGCGGCGAGGGGACAAAAGTGGTGGCGGAGCAGGCGAACTATCAGGCTATTTTGCTGGCCGCCTGCCCGCCCGGCGCGCGTAGGGACATCTATTTGCTGCTCACCCAGCCCGGCGCCGACCGCATTTCGCATCCGCATCCGCCAGGGTCAGTGGAACATATTATCGTCACTCAGGGGCGCGCGCGGGTAGGATTGACGTCGGCGCCGGAAGAGCTCGGCGAGGGCGACTATATCTGCTACCCGGCGGATCAGGAGCATGTGTTTCAGGCCCTGGAGCCGGATACGCAGGCGCTGCTGATCGCTGAGCAAAACTGACATCGCACCGGCGGGCGTCGCGCTCTCGCTGGACGCCATAGCCGTATTGCGGGACACTAGCCGCATTCTTCCGCGAAGACAGGCATACCTATGTCGCTGAAAGCCATTGCTAAAGAACTTGGGATCTCGGTTACGACCGTCAGCCGCGCGTTAAACGGCTATGATGATGTGTCGCAGGAGACCCGTGCTCGCGTCGAGGCTGAAGCGCAGCGTCGCGGATATCGGCCAAACACGTTCGCGCGTCGCCTGAAAATGGGCAAAATCGACGCCGTTGGCCTCGTGTTCCCCGTGCGCCCCGCGCCGCTGAATAACAACGTCTTTCTCGAAATGGTGGGAGAAATCAGCCACGAACTGGCGCGCTATGAGATTGATTTACTGCTGATCGCCGATGATGAACAGGCCGATAAGCACGGGTATATGCGCATGGTGCAGAGCCGTCGCGTCGATGCGCTGATCGTCGCGCATACCCTGGACGACGACCCGCGCCTGATTCAGCTGCTCTCTTCCGGCTTTCCTTTCCTCGCGCTGGGCCGTAGCCGCCTGCCGCAGCCCTACGCCTGGTTTGATTTCGATAACCAGGCGGGCACCTACCGCGCCACCCGCCATCTGATTAGCCAGGGGCATCGGCGCATCGCGCTGCTGAGTGAAAATAATAATCAGGCGTTTATTACCCAACGGCGCAACGGTTACCTGGAAGCGCTGCGCGAAGCGGGCCTGGCGGAAACCTGGCTGCGCAGCGTGCCGCCCACCCGCCGCGGCGGGTTTCAGGCAACGATGGAGCTGCTGCGCTTGCCTGAACCGCCAACGGCGATTGTCACCGACTGCAACACCCATGGCGACGGCGCGGCGATGGCCCTGGCTCAGCTCGGGCGTCTTACCGGCGCCGATCGCGTCTCACTGGTGGTCTACGACGGTTTGCCGCAGGACAGCATCATCGACACCCCGGTAGGCGCAGTGGTTCAGTCCACCCGACAGGGGGTGGGACGCCAGATAGCCACGATGGTCCGCCGCTTAATCGCCGGCGAGGATCTGGCCTCGCTCCAGGTGCTCTGGCAGCCCGAATTCATCCCCGGCGAAACCGCCTGATACCGCTCTCCACAGATTAATTTCCTGAACTCGATCACGGATCCGAAACGTTTTGGTTGGCGTCCGAAACGTTTCGGATCAACAGTAAGGCATTCCTTGAAGTGGAGATGTCTAATGTCTGATTCGATTATACGCCTGCAAAGCGCAGCGGCTGACGTGGTGATCAAAACCCACCCTTTCGCCGAAATTATCTACTGGGGGCCGCATTTAAGCCACTTTTCGCCGCAGGATGCCGACAGCGTGACGCGGCCGGTCGCCAATGGCCGCCTCGACGTCGATTCCCCGGTCACCTTAATGGCGGAGCTGGGCCATGGTCTGTTTGGCGCTCCGGGCATTGAAGGCCATCGCCAGGGGCTGGATGCCTCGCCGATTTTTGCTACCAGAGAAGTGCGGCACGAGGGCCAGACGCTGACCCTGGTCAGCGAAGACCCGCAGGCCGGTCTGCGGTTGTGCAGTGAAATCCAGCTTGATAACAGCGGCGTGCTGAGCGTGCGCCATGGCGTGACCAATCTGCGCGCCAGCCCATGGCAGGTGGAGCGCCTGGCGGTCACGCTGCCGGTCGCCGAACGCGCTCGCGAGGTAATGGCTTTTCACGGCCGCTGGATCCGCGAATTCCAGCCCCATCGTCTGCTCCTTGAACACGACAGCTTTGTGCTGGAGAACCGCCGCGGGCGTACCTCTCACGAACATTTCCCGGCCTTGATCACCGGCAGCAACGCCTTTAGCGAGATGCAGGGTGAAGTCTGGGGTGTGCATCTGGGCTGGAGCGGCAACCATCGCCTGCGGGCGGAGGTGAAAACCGATGGCCGCCGCTATCTGCAGGCCGAGGCGCTCTATCTGCCTGGCGAAATGGCGCTGGCGGAAGGGGAAACCTTATGGACGCCGTACCTGTATGCCAGCTATTCGGCGAACGGGCTGAACGGTATGAGCCAGCAGTTCCATCGTTATCTGCGCGAACGGATTATTCGCTTCCCGGGCAACAAGCCGCGCCCGGTGCATCTCAACACCTGGGAGGGGATCTATTTCGACCACGATCCGGACTACATCATGCGCATGGCGGATGAAGCAGCGGCGCTGGGCGTGGAGCGTTTTATCATTGACGACGGCTGGTTTAAAGGTCGCAACGACGACTGGGCGGCGCTCGGCGACTGGTATCTCGATGAGGACAAATATCCCCACGGCCTGACGCCGGTTATCGACCACGTGAAGTCGCTGGGGATGGAGTTCGGCATCTGGGTGGAGCCTGAGATGATTAACCCGAACTCCGATCTCTACCGCGCCCATCCCGACTGGCTGCTGGCGCTGCCGGGCTATACGCCGCTTCCCGGGCGTCATCAGTTTGTTCTGAACCTGAATATTCCGGAAGCTTTTGATTATCTGCTGGAGCGGATGAGCTGGCTGCTGGGCGAGCACGCGGTGGACTACGTGAAGTGGGATATGAACCGCGAGCTGGTGCAGCCGGGGCATAACGGTAAAGCTGCCGCCGATGCGCAAACCCGCCAGTTCTATCGCCTGCTGGATACGCTGGTGGCCCGCTTCCCGCATATTGAATTTGAATCCTGCTCCTCCGGCGGCGGTCGTATCGATTATGAAGTCCTCAAGCGCAGCCATCGCTTCTGGGCTTCTGACAACAATGACGCCCTTGAACGCAATACCATCCAGCGCGGCATGAGCTACTTCTTCCCGCCGGAGGTGATGGGCGCGCACATCGGTAATCGCCACTGTCATGCCACCTTCCGCCAGCACAGTATCGCCTTCCGCGGCCTGACGGCGCTGTTCGGTCATATGGGGCTTGAGCTGGATCCGGTGAGCGCCGATGAAGAAGAACGCGCCGGGTACCGGAAATACGCGGCCCTGCATAAGCAGTGGCGCGACGTGATCCATCACGGCGTGCAGTGGCGGATGGATATGCCGGACGCCACCACCCTTGCCCATGGCGTCGTCAGCCCGGATAAAGCGCAGGCGATTTTCCTCGTCAGCCAGCTGGCGATGCCGGACTACACCCTGATGGCGCCGCTGCGCCTGGCGGGGCTGGAGGCGAGCGCCCGCTATCAGGTGACGCTCCTCGATCATCCGAACATACAGATCACCGGCGAGGGCGGCCACACCATGCGGAAGCTGCCGGCATGGATGACGACGCCGCAGACCGTAAGCGGTGAGTGGCTACAGCAGGCGGGGCTGGCGCTGCCCATCCTCGACCCGGAAAGCGCCATTCTGATTGGCCTGCAACGCGTGTGATGGTACCGGGCCGCGCCGCGGCCCTTCTTGAGGAAAATATAATGAACCCGACCGTCTGTACCCACAAAAACAACCCCAACTTCTGGATTTTCGGGCTGTTCTTCTTTCTCTACTTCTTCATCATGGCCACCTGCTTTCCGTTTCTGCCGATCTGGCTGTCGGACGTCATCGGCCTGAATAAAACCGAAACCGGCCTCGTTTTCTCCAGCCTGTCGCTGTTCGCCATCTGTTTCCAGCCGATCCTCGGGGTGATCTCTGACAAGCTGGGGCTGAAAAAACACCTGATGTGGATCGTGACCGTTTTGCTGGTGCTGATTGCTCCCTTCTTCCTTTATGTTTTCGCTCCGCTGCTGAAAACCAATATCTGGCTCGGGGCGTTGAGCGGCGGCGCTTACATTGGCTTTGTGTTCTCCGCCGGCGCCGGCGCGATGGAGGCCTATATCGAACGGGTAAGCCGCAACAGCGGGTTTGAATACGGCAAGGCGCGCACCTTTGGTTGCCTGGGCTGGGCGCTGTGCGCCACCACGGCGGGGATGCTGTTCAGCGTTAACCCGGAGTGGGTGTTCTGGATGGGCTCGGCCGCCGCGCTGCTGCTGGTGGTGCTGGTGGCTATCGCCAAACCGCAGGCCAGTCAGTCCGCGCAGGTAATGGACTCGCTCGGCGCCAATCGCCCGGCGATCGATTTAAAAACGGCGGTGCGCATGTTCCGCCAGCGGAAGATGTGGATGTTTATTCTGTACGTCATCGGCGTGGCCTGCGTGTATGACGTTTTCGATCAGCAGTTCGCCACTTTCTTCAAATCGTTCTTCGCGACCCCGGAAGCAGGCACCCGTGCCTTTGGTTTCGCCACCACCGCGGGAGAAATTTGTAACGCCATCATTATGTTCAGCTCGCCGTGGATTATTAACCGCATCGGGGCGAAGAATACCTTGCTGATTGCCGGGATGGTGATGGCGGCAAGAATGATTGGCTCTTCCTTCGCCACCACCGCCGCGGAAGTGGTGGCGCTGAAAATGCTCCATGCGCTGGAGGTGCCGTTCCTGCTGGTGGGCGCCTTTAAATATATTACCGGCGTGTTTGACGTCCGGCTGTCGGCGACCATTTACCTGGTGGGCTTCCAGTTCGCCAAGCAGGTGGCGGCGATCTTCCTCTCCGCCTTCGCCGGGAATATGTATGATCGGATCGGTTTCCAGGAGACCTATATGATCCTCGGCGGTATTGCCCTCACCGTCACTTTACTATCGGCGTTTACGTTAGCGGGTAAGACGAAAACTGAGCCGCTGCGCGATAATGCGATGACGATTTAATTATCAACATTCCGTGGCACAGGGTGGTGCCTGACAGAGAAGGAAGAGGTCATGATGGATATGAAAAAACGTATGAACAGCGGTGAGCTTTACCTGGATGCAGGATATGGCTTGCCGGAGCAGCGGCTGATGGGTAAAGCTCGGGCCTATGAATATAATCATTCGCATCCGTTTAATCAGGAATTGCGCAACGATATTATTCAGCGCATGTTCGCGAAAGTCGGCGAACAATGCTGGATAGAGCCGCCGATCAATATTGCCTATGGGATCCATACGACGATTGGTGATAATTTTTATGCCAATTTTAACCTCACGCTGGTCGACGATGCGGACATTATCATCGGCAATAACGTCATGTTTGCGCCAAATGTCACTATCTCCACCGCCGGGCATCCCATCCACCCCGCGCTGCGCCATACGCATCAACAGTTTTCATTACCGGTGGTGATTGAAGATGGGGTCTGGTTAGGCACGGGGGTGATTATTAATCCCGGGGTAACGATTGGCCAGAATTCAGTCATAGGCGCGGGCAGTGTGGTCAATCGTTCCATACCGGCGAATGTGGTTGCCGCAGGCGTACCTTGCCGGGTATTAAGAGAAATTACCGATGCGGATAAAGACAAATACGTACTTTTTCCCGGATGATGGGCGAGAAAAACTGGGGGCGCAAAGGATCGTGTCCCCTGTTTTGCATTACCGCCGTTGAAACGGCCTCCAGCACGCATGGCGGGAGGCCGGGGAAGGTACTCTCCGGCGTCGTGGGGGTTCACGCCAGATAAAACACTTCTTTGAGCTCCGCGCTCAGCGGGCTGTTGTCCGGGTTGCTGGGCATCACCTCGCGCATGTATTTCCACCAGCGCTGGCACACTTCCGTGCTGGCGACCGCCTCCCAGCGGGCTTCCGACTCAATCTCCACCGTGGCGAACAGCAGGTGGCGTTCTTTATCGAGATAGATGGCGTAGTGGTGCGCGCCGTGGGCTTTCAGCGTAGCCTCCAGCTCCGGCCAGATGGGGTTATGACGGCGCTGGTACTCCTCGTGCGCGTCGGGGTTCACCTGCATGACAAAGGCTTTACGGATCATAATGCCTCCAGATAGAGCTCGCGGACCTCATCGCGGCTGGCGGGGCGCGGGTTACATGGCGCGCACGGGTCGGCCAGCGCTTTGTCCAGCCAGCCTTCGATATCGGCTTTGCTGACGCCAAGCTGGCTGAAGCCCTGGGGGATCCCCACGCGTTTGCTCAGCGCGCGAATGGCGTTAATGGCCTCCATGCTGGCGGCTTCATCGCTCATGCCGCGGGTATCGACACCCATCGCCTGCGCCACGCGGGCGAAGCGCGCCACGGCGTTCGGGCGGTTAAAGTTTTCGATGATCGGCAGCAGGATGGCGTTGCACACCCCGTGCGGCAGGTTGTGGGTGGCGCCAGGCTGATGGGCCAGGGCGTGTACCAGCCCGAGGCCGGCGCTGTTGAACGCCATGCCCGCCAGATACTGGCCAAACGCCATCTGCTCGCGGGCCTGCAGATCGTGTCCATTGTCTACCGCTTTCGGCAGCCACAGGTTGATCAGGCGGATGGCCTCGAGGGCGTTGGCGTCGGTCAGGGGATGGGCGCCAACGGAGACAAAGGCCTCAATGGCGTGGGTCAGGGCGTCCATGCCGGTGGCGGCGGTAACGGCTGGCGGGATGTCGAGCATCACGCTGGCGTCGTCGACGGCGATATCCGGGATCAGGTTCGGGTCGATAATCACCTCTTTTACCTGACGCTCGCTATCGATAATCACTGCGTTGCTGGTCATCTCCGCCGCCGTGCCGGCAGTGGTGTTGATGGCCACCAGCGGCACGCCAGCGTTTTTCACTTTGCCGACGCCGGAATAGGCTGTGGAGGGGCCAGGGTTGGCGGTGAGGATTTTTATCGCCTTGGCGGTATCAATCGGGCTGCCGCCGCCGAAGGCGATCAGGTAATCGCAGCGGGCCGCCTGGTACGCCGCATAGCCTTGCTGCACCAACGCTTCGGTAGGGTTGGGGAACACGTCGTCAAACAGCTGATATGCCATCTGCTGTTCATCCAGCGCGGAAAACAGACTGTCCAGCAGGCCCAGCTTCACCAGCTGCCCGTCGGTGACGATCAGCGCCTTGCCCCACTGTTTACCCGCTACCAGCTTGACCATATCGCCGATAGCGCCTGCGCCGTGGAGGCTGATTTTAGGTAGTGCCAACATAAAACTCATGATAATTCTCCTTAATGTTGATTTTGGGAAATCCGTTTCCCTTCACCCGCTCCCGGGTCGCGGCTGGCGCCTTACCCGGGCTACAGGTTCACTGGCGTCTGCAGGCCGGTAGCCAGGACAGGTGCGTAGCACCGCCTCCGGGATTTAGGGTGAAGGGGAAATTAACATCGTCTTCGCTGCAGCATCCGCCGGGTCATAATCGGCAGGGAGATAACCACGATCAGCATCGCGCCGATAATCACCGACATCACGATGCCGGGGACGTTGAGCAGGCTCAGGCCGAAGGTCACCAGCCCCATCAGAAAGGCGGCGATGATCACCCCGGGCATGCTGCCGGAGCCGCCGAGAATATTGACGCCGCCGAGCACCGCCATGGTGACAACCGCCAGCTCCCAGCCCATCGCCAGGGTAGGGCGGGTACTGCCGAGCCGTGAGGTCAGCAGGACCGCCGCCAGTCCGGCCATCAGCCCGACCAGCGCGAACAGCGCCAGGTTATGGCGCTTCACGTTGATCCCGGAGTACCAGGCGCCGGTCGGATTATTGCCGATGGCGTAGGTCCGGCGACCAAAGTTGGTTTTATGCAGCAGGAAGGTGAAGGCGGCCGCGAGGAGGATAAACAGCGCAAACTCAAAAGAGAGCGCGCCCCACACGTACCCCTGGCCGAACCAGGCAAAGCTCTCCGGGTAGTGGTTGAGCGCCTGATCGCCCAGCAGGATATAGGTGATGCCGCGATACAGGCTCATGGTGCCGATGGTGATCACGATCGACGACAGGTTAAAACGCGTCACCAGGATACCGTTGAACAGGCCGCACAGCAGACCCACGCCCAACCCGACCAATACCAGCAGCGGCGTATCCATCCCCGCCGCCGCGCAGAAGCCCATCACCGTTGAGCTGAGCGCCATCGTCGAGGCTACCGACAGATCGATTTCCCGGGCGATAATCAGCATCGCCATCGGCAGGACGACGATCGCTTTCTCGGTAAAGGTGAAGGTGGCGTCCGACAGGTTCCAGATATTAAGGAAATAAGGGGAAGCCAGGGCGTTGCCGATAAATACCGCCAGGGTGACCGCCAGTAAAAACCCTTCCCAGCACAGCAGGCGGCGCAGCGGCGACGGCGCGGCCGGGGCGTTTTTCATCTCTTCAGATACCATCATCTTGCTCATGATTTCACCCCCTGTATCTGCCGGGCTAGCGCCGCGTTACGCAGGATTAACCGCCCGTGACCGCGATTGCCGCGCTCGTTAAGCAGCACCGCCATGACGATCACCGCCCCGGAAATCGCCATTTGCCAGAACGGTGAGATGCCGATCACCGGCAGGGCATTATTGATGACGCCGAGGAACAGCGCGCCGCACAGGCAGCCCAGCACCCGTCCGCTTCCGCCCATGGTGCTGATACCGCCGATCACGCAGGCGGCGACCACCTGCAGCTCAAAGCCGTTCGCTACGTCGACATAGGCGACGGCGAAGCGCGAGATCCACAGATAGCCGCAGAAGCCGGCCAGCGCGCCGGAGAGACAGAAGCTGACGAACTGCATTTTCCCGGCGTTAATACCGGTGTAGTACGCCGCCGTCGCGTTGCCGCCTGCGGTGTATAAAGCCCGGCCGGTGCGGCTGTAGCGCAGGAAATAACCCACCAGCAGCAGCGCGGCGATGGCGCACCAGCTCAGCAGCGGCAATCCCAGGAGGGCGCTGCGCGGCAGACTGAGGAAATCAGCGCTCATCTGATGTGAGTTAACCCAGCCGCCGTCGGTCAGCAGAAAGATAATGCCGCGATAGATACTCATGGTGCCCAGGGTCACCACGATGGCGGGAATGCCGAGGCGCCAGACCAGCAGGCCGTTAATCACCCCCATCAGCAGGCCCAGCAGGGTTGCCAGCGCAAGCAGCGCCACCACCGGAATACCCGGATAGTGGGCGTTAAGCAGGGCGACGATCATCCCGGTCAGCGCCAGGTTGGCGGCCATCGACAGATCGATGCCTTTGGTGAGCAGCACCATCATCTGTCCGAGGGCGAGAATGATAAGGATGGCGGTATCGTTAAACATCTCCACCAGATTACCCGGTGAAACGAACGACTGCGCCCGGCTGCCAATGGCGCCGATCATCAAAATGATGACCAGCGCCAGCAGCGCTTCGCGATGCTTCAGCCATGCGTGTCCCATCATGCTGCCTCCTGGCCGATGCCGCTGGCGGCGCTAACGATGGTTTCCGCCGTCGCTTCCCCGGCCCGGTACTCGGCGACCATCAGCCCTTCATGCATCACGATAATCCGGTCGGCCATGCCCATCACTTCCGGCAGCTCTGACGAGACCATCATCACCGCCAGCCCTTGGCTGACCAGCTCGGACATAAACTGATGCACAGCGGCTTTTGAGCCGATATCGATGCCTTTGGTCGGCTCATCGAGGATGATCACCTCGGGCTGGGTCGCCAGCCATTTGCCGATCACCACTTTCTGCTGGTTGCCGCCAGAGAGGGTCTCCACCGGCTGCCGCCAACTGAAGGCTTTAACCTGCAGGCGCGAGGCGTACTCGTCCGCCAGCCGCCATTCCCGGGCGTCGTTCAGGACGCCGTTAGGGTTGAGCTTACTGAGCTGCGGCAGACTGATGTTTTGGGCGATGGGCAGGGCGATGATCGCCCCCTGTTTCTGCCGCTCTTCCGGTACGCAGACGATGCCCGCGCGGATGGCGTCGGCGGGCTGGCGAAAGCGCATGGGGCTGCCGTTCAGCCGGATCTCGCCGGAGGAGGGATGCGTTACGCCGGAGAGCGCCTGCATCAGCTCAGTGCGTCCGGCGCCCACCAGGCCGTAAAAGCCGAGAATTTCTCCCTTGCGCAGGCTGAAGCTGATATGGGCAAACTCGGTGGGGTGACAGAGGTCTTGCACCTCCAGCACCGTTTCCCCTGGGGTACAGTCAACTTTCGGGTAGGTTTGGGTAATCGCGCGGCCCACCATCATCGCCACCATCCGCTCTTCGGTGATGTCGTTTATCGCTCCGGAGCTGACGTAAACGCCGTCGCGCAGAATGGTGTAGTAGTCCGCCAGCTCGAAAATCTCATCAAACTTATGCGAGATAAACAGGATCGCTTTGCCATCCTGCTTCAGACGCTCAACGATCTGATAAAACTCCAGAATTTCATGTTGCGAGAGCGCGGCGGTCGGCTCATCCAGGATCACCACCTGGGCGTCGAAAGCCAGCGCCCGGGCAATCGCCACCATGTGCCGTTGGGCGATGCTGAGCGTTTTCAGCGTGGCGCGCGGGTCGATCAGAACTTCAAGCCGGGCGAGGATCTCGCCAGCCCGGCGATGCATCGCAGGCCAGTCGAGCGTTTTGAGCAGCCCCTTATACAGATACTGGCCGACGAAAATGTTTTCGCTGACCGAGAGTTCGTCAAACAGCACGGTTTCCTGGTGAATGGCGGTGATCCCCACCTTGTGCGCCGATTCCGGCGTCGGCAGATGAATGGGGATCGCTTTATAGAGGATCTCCCCCTCTTCGGGCTGATAAATACCGGTCATGACTTTGACCAGCGTGGATTTCCCCGCGCCGTTTTCGCCGATGAGGGCGGTCACTTTGCCGGGCCAGAGATCAAGCTGTACGTTCTCAAGGGCACGCACACCGGGAAAAATCTTGGTGATGCCCTTCAGCGACAGCAGTGGCGTTGATGCTGACATGATAGTTCTCCGTAAAATCGCCCCTCACCCTAACTCTCTCCCCAAAGGGGAGAGGGAACGGTCCGGCGCCCGCTGGCCGCATCGCGCAGAGGGCCGGGGTGAGGGAACAAGGGTTAGAAAATCTTCGAGAACTTATCGATGTTGCTCGCATCGTAGACAAACGGCTCGGCCATCGCGCCGTTCCCCTCGGCATCCAGCTTCACTTTGCCCAGCTTGCCCATACTGGCTTCGGTTTTGGTCGCGGTGCCTTTGACTAAATCGTCGGCCAGATAGGTGGCGGCGTAGCCCAGGTCAATCGGGTTCCAGATGGCGAAACTTTTGCTGGCGCCAGACTTGATCGCGCCGGCCATTTCCGACGGCAGCCCCAGCCCGGTGACATACACTTTGCCGATTTTGCCCTGGTCCTTCACCGCCTGCGCGGCGGCAACGATCCCCACCGACGAAGGCGAAACAATGACTTTCAGGTCCGGATATGATTTCAGCAGGCCCACCGCTTCGCGGTAGCTTTTATCCGACAGATCGTCACCGTAGGCGACCGTGACAAGGTGTACAGACGGATACTGCGGCAGCACCTTTTTCATCTCCTCAATCCAGATATTCTGGTTAGTGGAGGTCGGAGTGGCGCTTAACACTGCCACATCCCCCTTCTCCACGTTCAGCGCCTTCAGCGCATCGGCGGCGAGCTTGACGTTGGTCTCGCCAATTAAGGCGTTATTGGAGGGATTAAGATGGATTTGGCGGCCTGCCGGCGCCACGCCGGAGTCCCACGAGACCACCTTGATGCCGCGCTGCATCGCTTTTTTCAGCACCGGCACCACCGCGTCCGGATCGTTAGCGGAAATGGCGATCGCATCCACCCCCTGGGCGATCAACCCGTTCAGCACGTCGATCTGCGCTTCGGCGGTAGTGGTGGTCGGGCCGGTGTAGATCACTTTGACATCACCTAACTCTTTGGCTGCCTGTTGGGCGCCAACGTTGGCGGCTTCGAAGAAGCCATTTCCCAGCGATTTCGCCACGAGGGCGATTTTGACTTCTGCTAAGGCGGAACCGGACAACGCCAGGGCGGCAACGGTGAGGATCAAGCTTGTCTTTGTTTTCATTGCTTTTACTCCACATGAGTCAGTTTTGTAGGGTTTGCAGGTGAGGCTTCGCCCCGTCTCGGTGAGCGGGGCGCGATGTTGTTATGGATAAAGATCTAACGCGGACTGCAGCGGCTGCACGTTGAAGCGTTTGCCAAGGGCGATAAGCTCTTCGCGAGTGATGGTCTGCTTCATACCGCCCATGGACAAGACTTTCACCAGCACTTCGGCGGACTTCTCGGCGGTGTCGATCAGGCCGAAGGTCTCATCCAGGGTTGGGCCGCTGCCGAAGACGCCGTGGAACGGCCACAGCACCAGCGAGTGTTTTTGCATGGTTTCCGCAGTCGCCTGGCCGATTTCATCGGTGCCTGGCACCATCCACGGCAGAATGCCGACGCCGTCCGGGAAGACCACCAGACATTCGGTGCTGCCTTCCCACAGCTTGCGAGTGAACAGATCGCTGTGGTTCTCCAGGACGTAGGTCAGGGCGATCAGGTTGGTGGCATGACAGTGCATGATCACCCGGTCCTTGCCGTCGGTCAGTTTGATGCGCTCGCTGTGCGACAGGAAGTGTGCCGGCAGCTCGGAGGTCGGCACTGCATCCTCCGTCAGACCCCACAGGATATGGTATCCCGCGCCGTCGCTGTCGACTTTCACCACGCCAAGGTTAGCGGCCGGGTCGAGCTGGACATTACGGAAGAATTTGCCGGAGCCGGTGACGATAAACGGCTGGTTAGCCAGGGTTGGCATCGGCTGGCTGAGGGCGATATAGCGCGGTTTAGCGTGGAAATCCGCCACGTAAGATTCGATATCCGCCTCATCCAGACGCAGCGTCAGGTTGCCGCCGTTGCGCTCGTCCCAGCCTTTCAGCCAGGCGTCGGAGGTGGCTTTGATCATGCCCTGGACGAACCAGGCGTCGATAATGTTCTGCATAGTCTTGTCTTTCCTGTTGATTCGGTGAGGGGTTGACCCCCTCACCCTAAATATGTGCGTGCCCCCGGATTGCGCCGTAAACGGCTTATCCGGGCTACCGGTTCGTAGCCCGGGTAAGGCGTCAGCCGCGACCCGGGGAAGCCCGTGCATTACCCGCGCTGGCTCAGAACCGCATTCTCATAAGCCCGCACGTTGTCCAGCCACTGGCTGCCCGCCGGCGTGTCGTGACGCTGGCAGTACATCTCCCAGATGGCCTGCCACGGCAGGGATTTTTGCTCTTCGAGCAGCGCCAGGCGGGCGGTGTAATCGCCGTCGTTCTCCAGCTGGCGCAGCTGGTCGGTCGGTTCCAGCAGGGCGCGCAGCAGCGCTTTTTTCATATTGCGGGTACCAATCACCCAGGCCGCGATGCGGTTGATGGAGGCATCGAAGAAGTCGAGGCCGATGTGCACGCGGTCAAACAGGTTATGGCGAATGATTTCGCTGGCGATGGCCTGGGTCTCATCATCCAGCAGCACCACGTGGTCGCTGTCCCAGCGCACCGGGCGGCTGACGTGCAGTAGCAGACGCGGGATGTAGAGCATGGCGGCGGAGATCTTGTCGGAGATGACCTCCGTCGGGTGGAAGTGGCCGGCATCCAGGCACAGCGCCGTCTGGCGGCTGGTGGCGTAGCCCATATAGAACTCGTTGGAGCCGACGGTGTAGCTTTCGGCGCCGATACCGAACAGCTTGCTCTCCACAGCGTCAATGTGATGCGCCGGGTCGAATTTTTCGCTGATGACTTCATCCAGCGCGTTCAGCAGCCGCTGGCGCGGCGCGAAGCGGTCAACGGTAATGTCCTTCATGCCGTCCGGCACCCAGATATTCATCACCGACGGGGTGCCCAGCTGTTCGCCAAAATAAGCGGATACGCGGCGGCTGGCTTTGCAGTGGTCGATCCAGAACTGGCGGATCTCAGCGTTGGCATGCGACAAGGTAAAGCCGTCGGCGCTCAGCGGATGCGAGAAGCAGGAGGGGTTGAAATCCAGCCCCAGTTTGTTGGCTTTCGCCCACTCAACCCAGTTTTTAAAGTGCTCCGGCTTAATCTCATTGCGCGCCACCGGCGCGTCGGATTCCAGATAAATAGCGTGCAGGTTGAGACGCTTTGGCCCCGGGATCAGGCTCAGCGCCTGCTCAAGGTCGGCGCGCAGCTCCTGAGCATTGCGCGCTTTGCCCGGGTAGTTGCCGGTGGCCTGGATGCCGCCGGTCAGGCTTCCCGCCGGATTTTCGAACCCGGCGACGTCGTCACCCTGCCAGCAGTGCATGGATACGGGCAGACGGTCCAGCTGGCGCAGGGCCTCCTCGACATCCACGCCGACGGCGGCGTAGCGCTGCTTAGCAATTTCCCAGGCTTGTTCAAGTTGAGTGGTCATGCGCAAAGCTCCTTGGTCTGTTGTGGCTGAAACTGCGCCACGAAACGGGCAATTTCACTATCAGGATTGGGGGTAAAGGTGGTGAGGGACGCGTTGCCGCGCACCACCTGACGAAACTCATCGACGCTGGCCAGCTCGTCGAGGGTCATTAGCTGGATGCCGATATTGCCGAGGGTGGAGGCCTCTGTCGGGCCGGCCACGACGACGATCCCGCAGGCGTCGGCGCACAGCTGGTTGAGCAGTTCGTTCTGGCAGCCGCCGCCGACGATATGCAGCTGGCTGAAGGGCTGGCCGCGCAGCGCCGCCAGCTCGTTAAGCACCCGGGCGTAGAGCAGCGCCAGGCTGTCGAAAATGCAGCGCGCCAGTTCGGCGTCGCTGTCAGGCACCGGCTGACCGGATCCGCGGCAGGCGGCCTGGATCTCGGCGCTCATACTGGCCGGGTTGATAAAGCGGTCGTCATTGCAGTCAATGATGAAGCGGCACGCCGGCAGCGCGGCGGTGCGCGCGATTAGCCCCTGCAGGTCGCTGACGTTTTGCTCTTTTAGCACCCGCTGCAGCAGCCACAGGCCCATAATATTTTTCAGCACCCGATAGCGGCCTTCGGCCCCGCCTTCGTTGGTGATATTGGCCTGCAGCGCCGCGTCGCAGGTGTACGGGGTCAGGCTTTCAAACCCCATCAGCGACCAGGTCCCGGAGGAGAGATAGGCGGCGTGGCGGTCGGCCAGCGGGGAGGCGATCACCGCGCTGGCGGTGTCGTGGCTGGCGACGGCGACCACCGGGATGTTATTGCCCTGCGGACAAATCCAGTGGCCGATAACGTTGCCGGGATGCGTCGGCGCACCGAACCATTCGCGCGGCGCGCCGGTCCAGTTCAGCAGCGTCTCATCCCAGCTATCGCTGTGGATGTTGACCAGCTGGGTGGTGGTGGCGTTGGTATATTCCCAGTTCAGATTGCCGGTCAGGCGGAAGCTGAAATAGTCGGGGATCAGCAGGGCATGGGCGGCCTGACTGACCAGCTCCGGCTGCTGCTCCACCAGGGCGCGCAGCTGATAAAGGGTGTTAAACGGCAGAAACTGAATGCCGCTGCGGCGATAGATCTCCGCCCGGCCCAGCTGTTCTTCAGCGTGACGTAGCAGGCCCTGGGTGCGATCGTCACGATAGGAGACCGGCAGCCCGACGCGCTGACCCTGCTTATCCAGCAGGACATAATCCACGCCCCAGGTATCGATGCCGATGCTGTCGATCAGGATGCCCTGCTCACACACTTTCTCCAGCCCGCGGCGGATCTCGCCTTCGAGGCTATCGAGATCCCAGCAGTCGAAGCCATCCACCTTCTGCAGGCTGTTGGTGAAGCGATGAATTTCACGCAGCGTCAGGGCGCGCGGCCCGGACTGATAGCTGGCGAGCATGATCCGCCCGCTGGAGGCGCCTAAATCGACGGCGACACAATGACGAATACTCATGGAACGACCCTTCTTAAAATCATTGTCCGCAGTCTAAAAAAGGGCGCTGACTAACACCTTCTCGCTACGGACAGCCGAAACTGGCCGCTGGCAAGAAAGCAAAGGTGACCGTGAGGAAAATCACAAATTGCGGTTTTGGGCGGTGGTGAGGAGGATGTGATGGGGTCCGCAGTTCCGCATCTTTCCGGCTGATTCTTGAAAAAGCGGCAGGATTTACGAATTTCGCGGTCAAAAATTGAAGGCCGGATAGCCAACCCTTCATTACTATCAGCCGGTGACTGATAATTTTTCTCATTACGAGGGTGGCATCATGACCATATTGCACAGTACGGATTTCTTTAAGGCCGGGATCTCGACGGTGGCTATTGAACCCCGCCTCCCTCAGTCGGCCTTTCCGGAGCATCACCATGATTTCCATGAAATTGTCATCGTGGAGCAGGGCACGGGCATTCACGTCTTCAATGGCCAGCCCTATACCATTGGCGGCGGATCGGTCTGCTTTATTCGCGATCACGACCGGCATCTTTACGAGCACACGGACAATCTGTGTCTGACCAACGTGCTCTATCGCGCGCCGGATGCGTTTCGTTTTCTCGCCGGGGTCAGCCAGCTGCTGCCCCAGGAGCAGGAGGGCAACTACCCGTCGCACTGGCGAGTGAACCAGACGGTCCTGCAGCAGGTGCGGCATATCGTGGCGCAGATGGAGGCCATGGGGAGCGAAACGGATACCCATGCCGTCGCCAGCCGTGAGATCCTGTTTATGCAGCTGCTGGTGCTGCTGCGGAAAAGCAGCCTTGCGGAAGAGGCCACCAACAACGATGCGCGGCTGAATCAGCTGCTGGCCTGGCTGGAAGACCATTTTGCGCAGGAGATCTGCTGGGAGGAGGTGGCGGCGCAGTTTTCGCTGTCGCTGCGTACTCTACACCGCCAGCTGAAGCAGCAGACCGGCCTGACGCCGCAGCGCTATCTCAACCGGGTGCGCCTGATGAAAGCCCGCCACCTGCTGCGCCACAGCGATGAAAGCGTGACTGATATCGCCTATCGCTGCGGATTCGGCGACAGTAACCACTTTTCGACGCTTTTTCGCCGCGAGTTTTCCTGGTCGCCGCGCGATATCCGCCAGGGGCGCGACGCTATTCTTCAGTAACGCGAGAGGAGTCAACGTATTGCGGACCAAAAACGCGAATAATGCGCCGTTATCCGCGTTGGGAGTGTGAGCCGTGGCCGGTCTGATTCTACGTAAAGAGGAGTTTTTCCCTTCCGCCACGCAGGCGGTGGCGGTGGCCGACCGCTACCCGCAAAACGTCTTCGCTGAACACACTCATGAGTTCTGCGAGCTGGTGCTGGTGTGGCGGGGCAACGGGCTGCACGTTCTCAACGACCGTCCCTGGCGCATTACCCGTGGCGATCTGTTCTATATTCGCGCCGAAGATAAACACTCCTATGCTTCCGTTAACGATCTGGTTCTGCAGAACATCATCTATTGCCCGGAGCGGCTGCAGCTCAATTTCGACTGGGCGGGGGCGATCCCTGGCCTCTTCGGCACGCCGTGGAAGCCCCACTGGCGCATGGGCAGCACCGGTATGGCGCAGGCGCGCCAGGTAATTAGCCAGCTTGAGCATGAGTGTTCCCGGCACGATGCGCAGGGGAATGCGATGGCCGAGCTGCTGTTTGCTCAGCTGGCGCTGACCCTCCAGCGCCATCGCTACGCAACGGATAATCTGGCGGCAACGCAGCGCGAAGCGCTGTTGGACAAACTGCTGGCCGCGCTGGCGGCCAGCCTGAGCCGACCCTTTGTCCTGGAGCGTTTCTGCGAGCAGGAGGGCGGCAGCGAGCGGGCGCTACGGCAGCAATTTCGCCAGCAAACCGGCATGACCATCAATCACTATTTACGCCAGCTACGGATCTGCCATGCGCAGTATCTGTTGCAGCATACCGAGCGCTTAATCGGCGATATCGCCATGCAGTGCGGCTTTGAGGACAGTAACTACTTTTCGGTGGTGTTCAGCCGGGAAATCGGCATGTCGCCGGGGCAGTGGCGGCAGCGCAGTCGCGCCGCCGCCTGAAGATCGTCTTTGTCAGGCAGATGATCCGGTGCTTAACTGGCCATTCCCAGACCGACGATGTTGGCGGCGATGATGATCACCACGCAGCCGAGGCTCAGGACGCTCACCGGACGACGACCGGCGTTGTTCCACTCTTTCAGCACCAGACCCACCAGACCGCCGCACAGTACGTAGAAACTCATGTGCAGCATCCAGCTCATATAGTCATACTGCGCCGGAATGCTGGCGTGGCCCCAGGCATAGAAGAAGAACTGGAGATACCACATCAGGCCGCCGAGGGCGGAAAGCAGCAGGTTGCTGATGATGAGCGGTTTGGCCAGTGAGAAATCGGCTTTGACGGACAGGTTCTTCACTTTCGCCAGACGAATAAAGCAGAAGCCAAGGTTGACCAGCGCCCCGCCGCCCATAATCACCACGTAGCTTGGCAGCGCCGCATATAACGGGTCGATGCCGAGCGCCGCGGCGGCATCATGCATCGGTTTGGCGGCGTTCATCGCGAACGACATCCCTGCCGAGAAGATACCGCACATCACCGCCAGCAGAAGCCCTTTCTTCAGATTGAACTCTTCGGCTTTGATGCCCATTTTGCGCTCTTTCAGCTGACCCGCGCGGGTGACGATGCCAACGCCAACCACCGCCACCAGCACGCCGAGCAGCGTCATTTGACCGCCCTGGGTGTGCATCAGCACCGAAAACTGACCGTTAATAATCGGCGTCATCAGCGTACCGACAATCAGCGTGATGCCAATGGCGATGCCAATCCCCATCGACATGCCGAGATAGCGCATGGTCAGGCCATAGTTGATATTACCGATGCCCCACATGGCGCCGAACAGAAAGACCGGCAGCAGCGTGGAGGCGTTAAAGGAGCGGTAGTAGGCCCAGAAATCGGGTAACAGGGTGGCGCTGATGGCCCAGGGCAGGATCAGCCAGGAGACGATCCCCCCGACCGACCACATGGTTTCCCACGACCAGTGTTTTACTTTCTTGAACGGGGCATAGAAACAGGCGGCACTGGCGGCCCCTATCAAATGCCAAAAAATACCCATCGTAATCGCGTGGTTCATTGATTTTATCCTCATCTTTTTTTATCGGAGACGGCGGCTTCCGATGCGATGAGTGTAAAAATTAGCCGCTTTGGCCGCCTTCAGGACGTTGCCACAGGATGGCGAACTCTGGCAACCATGGGCTTAATTAGTTGTTCTACATCACAAAACGACGGGTATTTCTTCTGGTTATATCCATATGAAAAATACGGCATTGATAAGCATTTTCAATACCATTTAATTAACTATAATGGACAAACTGCTTACGCGGCGTTAACACTTGAGCCGCTCGACAATAATGGAGATGATTATGAGCTATACCCTGCCATCCCTGCCGTACGCTTACGATGCTCTGGAACCGCACTTCGACAAGCAGACGATGGAGATCCATCACACCAAACACCATCAGACCTACGTGAACAATGCCAACGCCGCGCTGGAAAGCCTGCCGGAGTTCGCTAACCTGTCCGCTGAAGAGCTGATCACCAAGCTGGATCAGCTGCCGGCTGACAAAAAAACCGTACTGCGTAACAACGCCGGCGGCCACGCGAACCACAGCCTGTTCTGGAAAGGCCTGAAAACCGGTACCACCCTGCAGGGCGACCTGAAAGCGGCTATCGAGCGCGATTTCGGCTCTGTGGACAACTTCAAAGCGGAATTCGAAAAAGCCGCTGCGACCCGTTTCGGTTCCGGCTGGGCGTGGCTGGTCCTGAAAGGTGACAAACTGGCCGTTGTCTCCACCGCAAACCAGGATTCCCCGCTGATGGGCGAAGCCATTTCCGGCGCTTCCGGCTTCCCAATCCTGGGTCTGGACGTGTGGGAACACGCTTACTACCTGAAATTCCAGAACCGTCGCCCGGACTACATCAAAGCCTTCTGGGACGTGGTGAACTGGGACGAAGCTGCAGCGCGTTTTGCCGCCAAAAAATAAGGTTGCAATGTGCTAAGAGAGAAGCGAGTCTGATGGCTCGCTTTTTTTATATCGGTAGCAAGGAGAGCAGACATGCATTATCCGGTGAATGTCTTTGTCGGCAAAATCAGGGACTACACGGGCAGTCGTCCCAGCGCGATCGGCAAAATCCAGGTTGACGGCGAGTTGCAGCTCGGCGATCTCGGTCTCGAAGGGGATGAGCAGGCAGAGAAGAAAATACACGGCGGGCCGGACCGCGCGCTGTGTCACTATCCGCGCGAACACTATGCCGACTGGATCCGTGAATTTCCCCAGCAGGCCGATCGGTTCTGCGCCCCGGCGTTCGGCGAAAACCTCTCCACCACCGGCCTCACCGAACAAAACGTCTACATTGGCGATATCTTTCGCTGGGGCGAGGCGCTGATCCAGGTCACCCAGCCGCGCTCTCCGTGCTTCAAGCTCAACTTTCATTTTGCGATCGGTGATATGGCGCAGCTGATGCAAAACAGCGGGAAGACCGGCTGGTTGTACCGGGTGATCGCCGGGGGGCAAGTCTCCAGCGATGCGCCGCTCGAACTGGTCTCTCGCCTGAGCGATGTCAGCGTCCATGAGGCCGGGGCGATTGCCTGGCAGATGCCGTTTGATGACGATCAGTACCACCGCTTATTGTCGGCAGCGGGCCTGTCGGTAAGCTGGAGTCGAACCATGCAGAAGCGCCGTTTAAGCGGCAAGATCGAGGATAATTCACGGCGATTGTGGGGGAAATAATTCCCCCATATTGGCGCTTTCCGCAGCGTCTCCCGGGTAGCGGCGCAAGCGCCTTACCCGGGCGACCTGACCGTTCCTGGCGGTAACCCGGCGCAACGCAGGCCGGGTCAGCGTCAGGTCCGTTTATACAGCGGCAGCCAGAGGGTTAAGCGCAGACCGCCCAGCGGGCTGTCGTCGGCCTTCACCCAGCCACGGTGCTGCTGAATAGCGGTTTCGACAATCGCCAGCCCCAGGCCGGTGCCGCCGGACTCGCGGTCGCGCGCCTCGTCGGTCCGGTAGAATGGCCGGAAAATCTGCTCGCGATCCTCCGGGCTGACTCCCGGGCCGTCGTCATCGACGTTAACCGTAATCCCGTCTTTATCCACTGAGAAGCTGACGGAAATCTTCGTGTGCGAGTAGCGCAGGGCGTTGCGGACGATATTCTCCAGCGCGCTTTCCAGCGCATTGGGGTTACCGTACAGCGGCCACGGACCCGGCGGATACTCAACGGTGAACGATTTACCCATCTGCTCGGCTTCAAACGCCGCGTTGTCCAGCACTTCGCCCCACAGCTGATTGGCTTTAACCGTCTCGCTCACCAGGGCGTTTTTCGCCTGATTGCGCGACATCACCAGCAGGTCGTTGATCATGCTGTCCAGCCGGTGCGCTTCAGTTTCGATACGCTCCAGCTCTTTGCTCTCACCGCTGCGGCGGCGCAGCAGGGCGGTGCCCAGCTGCAGGCGCGTGAGCGGCGTGCGCAGCTCGTGCGAGATATCGGACAGCAGCCGTTGCTGGCTGGTCATCATCCGCTCCAGGGCCGTCACCATCTGGTTAAAGCTGGCGCCAGCGGCTAAAAACTCCTGCGGTCCGGCTTCCAGCTCCGGATGCTGCCGCAGGTTGCCCTGGGCGACCTCGTCAGCGGCATTTTTCAGCTTACGCGCCGGTTTCGCCAGGCTCCACGCCAGCCACAGCAGCAGCGGGGCGCTAACCAGCATTGTGACGATCAGCAGCAGCAGCGGCCGGTCAAACAGCAGGTTGATAAAGTCGGATTGTGAGGTGCTGGCGGGACGGATCAGATACAGCTGATAGTTATCCTCCCCATCCCTGACGGAGAACGGGCCCACCATTTCCAGGCGGCCATAGCGTTTTTTCTGCGGATGATCGGCGTTATCGGCCTGGCCGATAAAGTTGCGAATGATCTGCATCTCGTTGCGTTCTGCGCCGATCACGCGGCCTTCGCTGGTGACCAACAGCAGGCGCTGACCCGGAGGCGCCCATTTATCGATGGCGCGAAACAGACGACGCCACCACATCAGGTCGTTTGGCGGATCGTTGGCCAGCTCGGCCTCGACGTGCTGCTCGATCATGATGCCTTGACGCTGCTCGCTTTCCAGCAGCTCGGTCATCTGCCGAGAGTCCAGTTTGGGCAGCATCAGCACCAGCATCAACACCAGCGCCAGCGTGAGCCAGAAGATGGCGAAGATGCGTGCAGTCAAACTTCCAATCATGAAGCGGAAACCATCAGATACCCGCGGCCACGCAGCGTTTTAAACCACGGATGGCCATCTTTGCGCTCCGGCAGCTTACGCCGCAGGTTGGAAATATGCATATCGATGGCGCGGTCGAACGGCGTCAGGCGCTTGCCTAACACTTCCTGGCTTAAATGTTCGCGTGACACCACCTGGCCGAGATGCTGCGCTAACAGATAGAGCAGGGTGAACTCGGTGCCGGTGAGCTCCAGCGTCTGGCCATCGAAATTGGCTTCCTGACGGCCCGGATTGAGGCTTAAGGCATCCACTTCCAGGGTCGGCGAGCCGGCTTCGGTCGTCTGCTGCTGTTCGCTCCAGTGGGAACGGCGCAGAATCGCGCGTATACGCGCCACCAGTTCGCGATCGTTGAACGGCTTAGGCAAATAGTCATCTGCGCCCAGCTCGAGGCCGAGAACGCGATCCAGCTCGCTCCCGCGCGCTGTTAGCATGATAACCGGAGTCTGGTGTGTCTGACGCAGCTCTTTAAGCGTATCGATACCGTTTTTCTTCGGCATCATTACGTCGAGCAGCAATAAATCAATGCTGTCGTCCAGAAGGGCCAGCGCCTGTTCCCCATCATGGGCCACCAGCACGTTAAAACCTTCCATATCGAGCAGCTCTTTTAACAGGGAGGTGAGCTCCCGGTCATCATCAACTAACAGGATTTTATTCATTGTTTAAATACCTCCGAGGCAGAAATTACGTCATCAAGGCCCGCTAATCCATGACTTTACGTTGTTTTACACCCCCTGACGCATGTTTGCAGCCTGAATCGTAGACTGTCTCTCGTTGAATCGCGACACAAACGTTTTGGGAGTATGTGATGCGCAATGTTATCGCTGCCGTCATGGCCTCAACGCTGGCGCTAAGTGCATATAGCCAGGCCGCTGAAGTCGTTACCAGCGTTAACTGGCTCCCCGGAGACGAAGGGGGACAGCGCGGTAGCCAGAGCCATATGTTTGACGGCATAAGTTTAACCGAGCAGCAACGTCAGCAGTTACGGGATCTTATGCAACGGGCACGCCACGACAGGCTCCCCGTTAATGTTAGCGAAATGGAGACAATGCATCGCCTTGTCACCGCAGAAAATTTTGATGAAAACGCTGTGCGCGCTCAGGCAGAAAAGATGGCGCAGGAACAGGTTGCTCGCCAGGTCGAGATGGCTAAGGTCCGCAACCAGATGTACCACCTGCTTACGCCAGAGCAGCAAGCGGTTTTAAATGCTAAGCACCAGCAACGTATGGATCAGTTGCGTGAGGTTGCAAGGACGCAGAAAGGCTCAGCGATGATGCTTTCGAGTAGTAGCAACACCCTGCAACCCCAGTAACAAACCCTGTTTTCCTTGCCATAGACACCATCCCTGTCTTCCCCCACATGATGTGGGGGTTTTTTTTGCCCTTTTTTCGGCAAATCAACTTCTTCGCCTGTCCCGTGAGCGTCACCAGTTCAGGTTATACTAAGCGCAGTGCAGGAGAAGGAGCCTATATGAATCAATCTTATGGCCGGTTGGTCAGCCGCGCCGCTATCGCAGCGACGGCGATGGCCTCCGCGTTACTTTTGATCAAAATTTTTGCGTGGTGGTATACCGGTTCAGTCAGTATTCTGGCCGCGCTGGTGGATTCGCTGGTGGATATTGCCGCCTCGCTGACCAACCTGCTGGTGGTGCGCTATTCGCTGCAGCCTGCTGATGAAGAACATACCTTTGGCCACGGCAAAGCGGAGTCGCTGGCGGCGCTGGCGCAAAGCATGTTTATCTCCGGCTCGGCGCTGTTTCTGTTTCTTACCGGTATTCAGCACCTGGTGCGTCCGGAGCCGCTACAGGCCGCCGGCGTCGGGGTTGTCGTCACGTTGATTGCCCTGTTCAGCACGCTGGCGCTGGTGACCTTCCAGCGCTGGGTGGTGCGAAAAACCCAAAGCCAGGCGGTGCGGGCGGATATGCTTCATTATCAGTCTGATGTTATGATGAACGGCGCCATTCTGGTGGCGCTGGGCCTCTCCTGGTACGGTTGGCATCGCGCCGATGCGTTGTTTGCCTTAGGAATTGGCATCTATATTTTATATAGCGCGCTGCGGATGGGCTATGAGGCGGTTCAGTCGTTACTCGACCGCGCTTTGCCTGACGAGGAGCGTCAGGACATTATCACCATCGTGACCGCATGGCCCGGCATCCGCGGGGCGCACGATCTACGAACGCGGCAGTCAGGGCCGACCCGCTTTATTCAGATTCATTTGGAAATGGAAGATAACCTCCCGCTGGTGCAAGCCCACGTGATTGCAGACCAGGTGGAGCAGGCGATTCTGCGCCGTTTCCCGGGTTCCGATGTCATTATCCATCAGGATCCCAGTTCTGTGGTGCCGGCGGCGCAGCAGGGCTTTTTTGAGCGTTAGGTTATAGTCTGTAAACTCGATGTAAAAATGTGGGTCAGCTCGGCATTTTTTGTATAAATTACCGCCGTTTGGTCTGACCTGAATCAATTCAGCTTGAGGCGTTTGATATACTATTGTCATTAGCGTCGTGCACTCCTGGTGAGGGAGCGCTTCAGGCAACAGAATTATTTTTTGCTTCCTAAGTTCAGAGGTAGTCATGATTAAGAAAATCGGTGTGTTGACAAGTGGCGGTGATGCGCCGGGCATGAACGCAGCAATTCGTGGCGTTGTGCGCGCGGCATTAACGGAAGGTCTGGAAGTTTTTGGAATCTATGACGGTTACCTCGGCTTGTACGAAGACCGTATGGTTCAGCTCGACCGTTACAGCGTTTCCGACATGATCAACCGCGGCGGCACCTTCCTGGGCTCCGCTCGCTTCCCGGAATTCCGCGAAGAACACATCCGCGCAGTGGCTATCGAAAACATGAAGAAGCGTGGCCTGGACGCGCTGGTGGTTATCGGTGGTGACGGGTCCTATATGGGGGCGATGCGCCTGACCGAGATGGGCTTCCCGTGCATCGGCCTGCCGGGCACCATCGACAACGATATCAAAGGCACTGACTACACCATCGGCTTCTTCACCGCTCTGAGCACCGTGGTGGAAGCGATTGACCGTCTGCGCGACACCTCCTCTTCGCACCAGCGTATCTCCGTGGTGGAAGTGATGGGCCGTTACTGTGGCGACCTGACTCTGGCGGCGGCGATTGCCGGCGGCTGTGAGTTCATCATGGTGCCGGAAGTGGAATATACCCGTGACGATCTGGTAGCGGAAATCAAAGCCGGCATCGCGAAAGGGAAGAAACACGCTATCGTGGCGATCACCGAGCACATGTGCGACGTTGACGAGCTGGCAAGCTACATCGAGAAAGAGACCGGCCGTGAAACCCGCGCTACCGTCCTCGGCCACATTCAGCGCGGCGGTTCCCCGGTTCCTTACGACCGTATCCTGGCTTCCCGCATGGGCGCCTATGCGATTGAGCTGCTGCTGCAGGGCCATGGCGGCCGTTGCGTCGGCATCCAGAACGAGAAGCTGGTGCACCACGACATCATCGATGCCATCGAGAACATGAAGCGTCCGTTCAAGAACGACTGGCTGGATTGCGCGAAGAAACTGTACTAAGTTACGCGCCGGATAAACAAAAGGCCTTCTCATGGAGAAGGCCTTTTTTATGGCGCAAGGTTTATTCGATATCCAGCGGGTCTTCCGACAGAATCATCCCGGTGTTATCGGCATACAGATGGTCGCCGCTGAAGAAGGTCACGCCGCCGAAATTGACGCGCACGTCGCTTTCGCCGATGCCTTCGCCAGCCGCGCCGACCGGAATAGCCGCCAGCGCCTGGATGCCGATATCCAGTTCCTCAAGGTCGTCAACCTGGCGCACCGCGCCATAGACCACCAACCCTTCCCATTCATTCTGTACGGCCAGACGCGCCAGGTCAGCGTCAATTAACGCGCGTCGTACTGAGCCGCCGCCGTCGATCAGGAGAATATGACCACGGCCATTCTGCTCGAGCAGATCGTAGAGCAACCCGTTATCCTCGAAACATTTTACCGTAATGATCTGTCCACCAAACGACGACCGTCCTCCAAAGTTAGAGAACAGCGGTTCCACGACGTTGACATCTTCCTGGTAGATGTCACAAAGCTCGGAAGTATCGTATTTCATAGGCTTAACGTTCAGTTGCTGCGAGAGTTTTTAGTATATCCCGCGAATCGCATTGTTGGCAAAATCATCAATTGTTAATTGATATTTGTCAGTTAAGCCGCCAGCTTACTGGCAATAATCCCGATAACAAACAGCAGGTTGGTCAGCAAAGCCCCTTTGACCGTCTTTTCGAGCATCGGCCGCATCGCCAGCGGATCGGATTCGCGCAGGACGTAACGCGCCTGTTTGACCAGCATCGGCGTGGCGAGAATAAACAGCCAGCCCCAGGCAGAATGCAGCGCCAGCAGGTTAAACAGCGCCAGACACAGCAGGGCGCCGAGCAGCAGGCAGGCATGATAGCGGCGGGCATTGACCGGCCCCAGGCGCACGGCGAGGGTGTTCTTCCCGTTCTGCCGGTCGCTGTCGATATCACGCAGGTTATTGATGTTCAGTACGGCGGTCGCCAGCAGACCGCAGGCCGTTGCCGGCAGAAAAATGGCCGCTTCCACATTGTGGGCTTGCAGATACCAGCTGCCGAGGACGCTCAGCCAGCCGAAGAAAACGAGTACCGAAATATCACCGAGGCCAATATAACCATACGGGCGGGTGCCCACTGTGTAGGTGATGGCGGCCACGATCGACAGGCCACCCAGCGCGAGGAAACCGATGAAATCGCCGACGCTCTGCCAGGCGACGCACAGTAGCGCCAGACCAAACAGACAGATCAGCGCGACGGTGACAATCAAGGCGCGCTTCATCTGCTGGGGGGTAATCACCCCTTTCTGCATCCCGCGCAGCGGCCCGATGCGGTCCGGTTTATCGCTCCCCTTGACCGCGTCGCCGTAGTCATTGGCGAGGTTGGAAAGAATTTGCAGCAAGCCGGCGGTGATCAGCGCCAGCAGAGCGACCCAGGGATCAAAATGCCCCTGCTCCCAGGCAAGGACGGTGCCAACAATAATCGCGGCAAACGCCAGCGGTAACGTTTTAGGACGCAGGCTTTCCAGCCACGCCTGAGAACGGCTGATATCAGTCATAGTTATTTTAGCCAATAAAAATGGGGGCGATAGCCCCCATCAACAGTGATGAAAATGCATTGCACCGGATTATAGGATAAAACGGCTCAGATCTTCATCTGCCACCAGAACATCCAGGTGCTTACTCACATATTCGGCATCGATAGTGACGGTCTGGCCGTTCATCTCGCTGGCATCATAGGAGATATCTTCCACCAGGCGCTCCAGCACGGTGTGCAGACGGCGCGCGCCGATGTTCTCGGTGGTTTCGTTTACCTGCCATGCGGCCTGAGCGATACGCTTGATACCGTCTTCGGTGAATTCGATATTCACCCCTTCGGTCGCCATCAGCGCCTTGTACTGCACGGTGATGGAGGCGTTCGGTTCGGTCAGGATGCGCTCGAAGTCATGGGTGGTCAGCGCCTTCAGCTCAACGCGGATCGGCAGACGCCCCTGCAGTTCCGGGATCAGATCGGACGGGCTGGCCACCTGGAACGCGCCGGAGGCGATAAACAGGATGTGGTCGGTCTTGACCATCCCGTGCTTGGTGGAGACGGTGCAGCCTTCCACCAGCGGCAGCAGGTCGCGCTGTACGCCTTCACGGGAGACGTCCGGGCCGGAGGTGTTGCCGCCGCGCTTACAGATTTTGTCGATTTCGTCGATAAAGACGATACCGTGCTGCTCAACAGCGTCGATGGCTTCCTGCTTCAGCTCTTCCGGATTGACCAGTTTGGCCGCTTCTTCTTCAATCAGCAGCTTCATCGCGTCTTTGATTTTCAGCTTACGCGGTTTCTGCTTCTGGCCGCCGAGGTTCTGGAACATGGACTGCAGCTGGCTGGTCATCTCTTCCATGCCCGGAGGGGACATGATTTCAACGCCCATCGGCGCCGCAGCGAGATCGATTTCAATCTCTTTATCGTCCAGCTGGCCTTCGCGCAGTTTCTTACGGAACGCCTGGCGCGCCGCAGACGGTTCCTGCGACGGCTCAGTCTGGCCCCAGTTGTTCTTCGCCGGTGGGATCAGCACGTCAAGCACGCGCTCTTCCGCCAGCTCTTCCGCGCGGTAACGGTTCTTATCGATGGACTGCATACGAATCATTTTGATCGCCGCATCGGTCAGATCGCGGATGATAGAGTCCACTTCTTTACCGACATAGCCCACTTCGGTGAACTTTGTCGCTTCAACTTTAATAAACGGCGCGTTGGCCAGTTTCGCCAGACGACGAGCGATTTCGGTTTTACCGACGCCGGTTGGGCCGATCATCAGAATGTTTTTCGGCGTGACTTCATGACGCAGCTCTTCGTTAAGCTGCATCCGGCGCCAGCGGTTACGCAGGGCGATAGCAACAGAACGCTTGGCGGCGTCCTGGCCGATAATGTGTTTGTCCAGTTCGCTGACAATTTCGCGTGGGGTCATTTCAGACATGGGAGATCCTTACGCTTTAGAAGGTAATTCTTCGATGGTGTGGAAATGGTTGGTATAGATGCAAATATCGCCTGCAATATCCAACGCTTTCTCGGCGATATCGCGCGCGCCCATATCGGTGTTTTCCAGCAGCGCGCGGGCCGCGGCCTGGGCGTAAGGACCGCCGGAGCCGATAGCAATCAAATCGTTTTCCGGCTGTACCACGTCACCGTTACCGGTGATGATAAGCGACGCGTTTTCGTCCGCGACGGCCAGCAGCGCTTCCAGCTTGCGCAACATCCGATCGGTTCGCCAGTCTTTAGCCAGCTCAACGGCGGCCTTCACCAGATGGCCCTGGTGCATTTCCAGTTTGCGTTCAAACAGTTCGAACAGCGTGAAGGCGTCGGCGGTGCCGCCAGCGAAACCGGCAATCACTTTGTCGTTGTACAGACGACGCACTTTTTTCACGTTGCCCTTCATTACGGTGTTGCCCAGCGTGGCCTGGCCATCACCGGCAATAACAACATGGCCGTTACGGCGAACACTTACAATTGTAGTCACGAGCAGACCCCTTGGTTGCAAAAGCGGAACAGGGGCCCCGCGCTGTCCGCGGGGCCGAATGCAATTATAGATGGGGGGGATTTTGAGGGTTTCAACCCCTGGCGGCGAGACGAATGCAGTTCGCGTGTCCAGCCATCTTCAGGCGGGTGATCATCTCGTTGGCGCTTTCTTTGCCTTTCAGCGGGCCAATGACCACGCGGTTCCAGCCGTTGTTGGTGGTGATGTGCGAAGCAAACCCTTCGAAAGCCAGCTGAGCGCGGACGGTTTCGGCCTGCTCGGCGCCTTTAAAGGAGCCGCACTGGATCATCCAGCTACGATCGTCTTTTTTCTCGGCGGTCGTTTTCGGCGCTTCCTCCACTCGAGTCACCGGCGCGGCGGCCTGCGCGCGCGGCTGCGTAGTCGTAGTGTGCGCCGGCGTCTGCAGCAGATCCTGGTACGGCTGCTGGTTTGACGCGGTCTGCTTCGGCTGTTGCTGCTGGACCGGCTTCGGCTGCTGAACGCGCGGCTGCTGCTGCGCGGTCTGCGGCTGAGTTTGCGCCCACTGTTGCTGTTGCGCCTGCTGCTGTTGCTGCGCTAAACGCTGACGCTGCAGCGTCTGCTGGCGCTGGGCCGGCGTTTGTTCGTTCCACGGCACTTCGGTCAGCTGAGTCGGCTGTTGACGCATATCGGCCTGCATCTGGGCCAGCAGCTGACGCTGTTCGTCGGTCAGTTGCTCCGGTTTCATCACTTCGCCGCCGGCGGTCGGTTCGGTCGGCGCGCGAACGCCCGGCTGGCGGCTTTCCAGCTCTTTAATATAGCGCCAGCGCTCTTCCGGTTTTGGCGGCAAGCCGTTGCCGGCGGCCTGGCGATTTTGCATCGCTTCCGCTTCTTCTTTCTTATGGTGCGTAATGAAATAGAGTCCACCGATAAAGGCCACCAGCACAGCCGCCGCGATCGCCACCATAGCCGGTGAAATTGCCGGGAGGCTGCTTTGCTTATTCCTTGAGCTTCGGGTAGTGCTCTTTTTGCGCCGCGAAGAAGCCGGTTGGCTGCGGCGTACATAATCTCGTTGTGCCACTATCGTTTCGCTGTCTTATATTCGTTCGTCAGCCCGCCATGTTACTTAAGCGGCGGGCCTTTGACCAGAAGAGCAGGCCCGAAAGCCTGATGGTTATCGTCTGATTTTTTGCGTACTGCCGCGAACAATCAGTTCGCAATCGAGCAGGCGCGAGCCGCTGTTCACGTTATGACCCTGCATTTGCTCAAGTAATAGCAGCATTCCTTCACGGCCGATATCAAAACGCGGCTGTGACACGGTGGTCAATGGCGGATCGCAAAATTCAGACAACGCGATGTTATCGAAGCCGACAATCGACAGGTCGTCCGGCACTTTCAGACCGCGGCGTTTCGCCAGCGATAAGGCGCCCAGCGCCATCACATCGCTATGGCAAAAGACCGCGGTGGGCGGTACCGGCTGCGACAGCAGCTGCTCCAGCGCATTGGCGCCAGCTTCGAAGGTAAAGTTGCCGCGAGCGATATAGTGCGGATCAACGGTGATACCGCTGCGGCGCAGCGCCTGCACGTAACCCTGCAGGCGATAATGGCACAGCGGCATATCTTCCGGGCCGGCGATGCAGCCGATACGCTGGTGTCCCAGCTCGTGAAGATAGTTTACCGCGTTAAAAGCCGCCGTCAGGTTATCGATGTGGACGGTGGGCAGCTCCAGCTCCGGCGCGAACTCGTTCGACATGACCATCGGCGGCAAATTGCGCTGCTCTTCCACGCTGGCGTCAAACGGCAGGCGCGAGCTGAGCAGCACCATGCCGTCAATCTGCTTGGTGATGATAAGGTCGATAAAGGTTTTTTCTTTCTGATTCTGGTGGGCGCAATCGCCGATTAACACCAGATATCCGTGCTCGGCGGCAGTGACTTCAATACCGCGGATCACTTCGCTAAAAAAGGGATCGCAGATATCCGGGACGATCACGAGAATCGTCCGCGATTCGTTGCGCTTCATATTGCGTCCGAGCGACTGCGGTAAATAGCCGACTTCCAGCGCCGCCTGCTCGACCCGGTTACGGGTGGCTTGCGACACCTTATCAGGGTTCATCAACGCTCGGGACACGGTTGCCGTGGAAACGTTTGCCTTTAAGGCGACGTCTTTCATGGTGGCGGCAACCACTTGTTTTTTGGGCTTCACCTGGTTTCTCCTCGCTGAATGGCGCTGGCATTTCCCTTGCGCGCTAACTGCTGCATCATTTTTATCAGATAGTCGCGGCAGTGAGTTACAGAATTTTCATGAAAAACGTGATGCTTGTTAAATTTTTCGATCCGGCTCGCAAGAGAAGGCTTACCCTTCAATAGGATCGACATCCAGCACCCACTTTACTTTTTTCGCCTCCGGCAGCGTATTGATCAGCGCCAGCGTACCGCTGACGATATGCTGCAGGCGTACCCGCGAAGGATGCTGCAGCAATATCTGCCACCGCCAGCGGCCGCCGCGCTTCGGCGCCAGCGCCGGAACCGGACCGAGCACCCATAGCTTGTCGTCGGCCAGCGGACTGGCCTGCAGCAGATTGCGCAGCTGTTGTAAAAACAGCGGCGCCTGCTGGTTGTTATGGTCTTCCGCACGAATCAGCACATGGCTGGTCCACGGCGGTAGCTGCATTGTCTGCCGCTCTGCCAGCGCCTGTTCGGCGAAGGCGTCGTAGCCTTTATACAGCAGGGTCTGCAGCAGAGGGTGTTCAGGATGGTGGGTTTGCAGGATCACTTCGCCCTGTTTTCCTGCCCGTCCCGCTCGCCCGGAGACCTGGGTATAGAGCTGAGCGAAACGCTCGGCGGAGCGGAAATCCGCGGAAAACAGCGCCCCGTCGACGTCCAGCAGGGAGACGAGGGTGACGTCCGGGAAGTGGTGGCCTTTGGCCAGCATCTGGGTGCCAATTAAAATACGCGCTCCGCCGCGATGGACGGCGGCGAGATGCTCCTCCAGCGCCCCTTTGCGGCTGGTGGTATCGCGGTCGATACGCGAGATAGGCACGTCAGGGAACAGCGGCGCCAGGGCCTGCTCCAGCTGTTCGGTGCCGATACCCACCGGCACCAGGTGCGTGGAGCCGCAGGAGGGACATTGGCGCGGGATAGGGCGCTGACTGTCGCAATGGTGGCAGCGCAGATGGTGCTGCGCCTGGTGCAACGTGTAGTAGCTGTCGCAGCGCGGACATTCCGCTATCCAGCCGCAGTCGTGGCACAGCAGCGCTGGCGCAAAGCCGCGGCGGTTAAGAAACAGGATCACCTGGTTATCCGCCTGCAGATGCTGGCGCATACGGTTAATCAGCGCGGGAGACAGACCCGCCTGCAGCGGTTGCCCTTTGAGATCGAGCACGTGCTGCTGGGCAGGGCGCGCATTGCCCGCGCGTTTGCTTAAGGTTAACTGGCGGTATTTGCCCTGGCGGACGTTATGCAGGGTCTCCAGCGCCGGCGTCGCCGAGCCGAGAATAATCGGGATCTGTTCGCTGTGGGCGCGCCATACCGCCAGGTCGCGGGCATGGTAGCGCCAGCCCTCCTGCTGCTTGTAGGAGCTGTCATGCTCTTCGTCGATAACGATGACGCCGAGGTCTTTAAAAGGGGTAAACAGCGAGGAGCGGGTGCCGATCACAATGGCCGCTTCGCCGTTTTTCGCCTTCAGCCAGGCCGAAAGACGTTCGCTGTCATTGAGTCCGGAGTGCAGCACTTCCACCGGCGCGTTAAAGCGCTGGCGGAAGCGGGCGATGGTCTGCGGCGTCAGACCGATCTCCGGCACCATCACCAGCGCCTGGCGCCCCTGCGCCAGCACGTTCTCCAGCACGCTCAAATAGACTTCCGTTTTCCCTGAGCCGGTAATACCCGCCAGCAGCCAGGCGGAGAAGCGATCGGCGGCGCTGTGGATCGCCCCGACGGCGGTGGCTTGCTCGGTATTAAGACGCAGGCGTTCGCCGGCAACCGAATACGCGCTGCGCCAGTCGATGAGGGCGGGCGCTTCGCAGGCCAGCTCCGCCAGCCCTTTGCCGCGCAGCGCCTGCAGCGCCGCTTCATTAAATTCCAGTTCGCCAACCTGATGACGCCAGATTTTTCCCTGGCGCAGCGCCGCCAGCGCCTGCTGCTGCTTCGGCGAGCGTTTCAGACCGTTAAGGTCGACGGCCTGCCCCTGCTCGGTGGCGAACCAGTACCACAGCGGCGTCGCGCTGGCGGGTTTGCCCTGGCGCAGCAGAATGGGCAGCGCATGGAACAGCACATCGCCAATCGGATGATGGTAATACTCAGCCGCCCACATCAGCAGCCGCCAGACGGTACCGGAGAAGACCGGTTCGTCGTCCAGCGCTTCCGCGACCGGTTTTAGTTCGTCCAGCGGCAGCTCGCTGCGTTCGCTGACCGCCGCGACAATACCGATCCGCTCCTGTTTGCCGAACGGCACCCGCACCCGACAGCCCGCTTTGACCGCCATGCCTTCAGGCAGCAGATAGTCAAAAGTGCGCGGTAGCGGAACGGGTAGGGCAACGTGGGCGACGGGCATGTCATCTTCCTGACTTGAAATCTGGCGGGATAGTATACACATTACGATAAGGCGGCGCGGATCAGTTTGCATATGCTGGTCAAATTCTGTATGATTCGCCGCCTTTGATGCGCTTTATATCGCATTGAAGATTGACCATTACCGCGTGCTTCACGCTGTCAGCAGCGTAGAGGGCGACGGGAAATTACTAATATCGCGTGGTGTCTGGCGTTAGGGCTGGAAGAGCGACGCGGCCTTAACTGAGGTTCTCCCATGAAAAAAGGTATTCACCCAAATTACGACGAAATTACTGCTACCTGTTCTTGCGGTAATGTCATGAAAATCCGCTCCACCGTAGGTCACGACCTGAACCTCGACGTGTGCGGCAAATGCCACCCGTTCTTCACCGGCAAACAGCGTGATGTTGCTACCGGTGGCCGTGTTGACCGCTTCAACAAGCGCTTCAGCATCCCGGGCAGCAAGTAAGTTGCCAGAAGAAGCCGCCTCAGGGCGGCTTTTTTGTGTCTCTCGCCTGCCTGGGCGGGAAAGAAAAAGGGCGGAAGCTTGCTTCCGCCCTTTTTATCGTCTCAGTATTCCCACGTATCCGGGTCGATACCCAGTTCACGCATAATCGCTTTCGCCGCTTCCGGGATCTCATCGCTGCGCTCTTTACGCAGGTCTTCATCGTTAGGCAACGGTTGTCCGGTAAAGGCATGCAGGAACGCTTCGCACAGCAGTTCGCTGTTGGTCGCGTGACGCAGGTTATTCACCTGACGACGCGTGCGTTCATCGGTGAGGATTTTTAACACCTTCAGAGGAATGGAAACCGTAATTTTCTTTACTTGCTCACTCTTCTTACCGTGCTCAGCGTATGGGCTGATATATTCGCCGCTCCATTCAGCCATGAGATACCTTAATCCTCTGTTTATTAGTGAAGGGCCAGAATATTCCGCCCGGGCTATAATCGCGCGTAGTTTACCGTATGCGCGGGCTTTCTGACATGAGATAAGCCGCCGCCGACGTGCGCTAATGCATATAATTTTAACGGCTATTTGCACTTTGCTCAATCTATACGCAAAGAAGTTTAGATGTCCAGATGTATTGACGTCTATTGTGACAATGTTTACTCTGAAGCCTGACTTTTCACCGATTCAGCCCAGGAACTTCCCAACATGACGCGTAAACAGGCCACCATCGCAGTGCGTAGCGGTTTAAATGACGACGAGCAGTACGGTTGCGTTGTCCCGCCGATCCACCTCTCCAGTACCTATAACTTCACCGACTTTAATGAACCTCGCGCTCACGACTATTCCCGCCGCGGCAACCCGACGCGTGATGTGGTGCAGCGCGCTTTAGCGGAGCTGGAGGGCGGCGCTGGCGCGGTGCTGACCAATACCGGTATGTCGGCGATCCTGCTGGTGACGACGGTGTTCCTTAAGCCTGGCGATCTGCTGGTGGCGCCGCACGACTGCTACGGCGGCAGCTACCGTCTGTTCGATAGCCTGGCGAAGCGCGGCTGCTATCGCGTTCAGTTCGTCGATCAAAACGATGAGCAGGCGCTGCGGGCGGCGCTGGCGGAAAAACCGAAGCTGGTGCTGGTCGAAAGCCCAAGTAATCCATTGCTGCGGGTGGTGGATATTGCGAAAATCTGTGGTCTGGCGCGCGAAGCCGGGGCGATCAGCGTGGTCGATAACACCTTCCTGAGTCCGGCGCTGCAAAACCCGCTGGCGCTGGGCGCCGATCTGGTGTTGCACTCCTGTACTAAATACCTTAATGGTCACTCTGATGTGGTGGCCGGGGTGGTGATTGCCAACGATCCGGCGACTGTCACCGAACTGGCATGGTGGGCGAATAACATTGGCGTCACCGGCAGCGCCTTCGACAGCTATCTGCTGTTGCGCGGGCTGCGGACGCTTTCTCCACGCATGGAAGTGGCGCAACGTAATGCCCTGGCGATCGTCGAGTATCTGAAAACCCAGCCGCTGGTGAAAAAGCTGTATCATCCGTCGCTGCCGGAAAACCAGGGGCATGAAATTGCGGCGCGTCAGCAAAAAGGTTTTGGCGCAATGTTAAGCTTCGAGCTGGACGGTGACGAGCAGACGCTGCGCCGCTTCCTGAGCGGGCTGTCGCTGTTTACACTGGCGGAATCGCTGGGGGGCGTTGAAAGCCTGATTTCCCATGCGGCAACGATGACGCATGCCGGCATGGCGCCTGAAGCGCGTGCCGCCGCCGGAATTTCAGAAACGCTCCTGCGTATTTCGACCGGTATCGAAGATGGTGAAGATTTAATTGCCGACCTGGAAAATGGCTTCCGGGCAGCAAACGAGGAATAAAGATGAGTGTGATTGCGCAGGCAGGGGCGAAGGGTCGTCAGCTGCACAAATTTGGTGGGAGTAGTTTAGCGGATGCGAAATGTTACCTGCGCGTCGCGGGGATCATGAAGGAGTATTCGCAGGCGGGGGACATGATGGTCGTCTCCGCCGCTGGCAGCACCACCAACCAGCTGATCAGCTGGCTTAAGCTTAGCCAGAGCGATCGCCTTGCTGCGCATCAGGTTCAGCAGTCGCTTCGCCGCTATCACACCGAGCTGATTGGCGGTCTGGTGGAGCCTGCGGCGGCGGATACGTTGATCGCCGCCTTTATCCACGACCTTGAGCGTCTGGCTGGTCTGCTGGACGGCGGGGTTTCCGAAGCGGTCTATGCGGAAGTGGTCGGCCATGGGGAAGTGTGGTCCGCGCGCCTGATGGCGGCGGTTCTCAACCAGCTGGGAATGGAAGCCGCCTGGCTGGACGCGCGCGCGTTCCTGCGCGCGGAACGCGCCGCGCAGCCGCAGGTGGATGAAGGATTATCCTATCCACTGCTGCAGCAGCTGATGGCGCAGCATCCTAACAAGCGTCTGGTGGTGACCGGCTTTATCTCCCGCAACCAGGCCGGTGAAACCGTCCTGCTGGGCCGTAACGGGTCTGACTACTCTGCCACCCAGATCGGCGCGCTGGCGGGCGCTTCCCGCGTCACTATCTGGAGCGACGTCGCCGGGGTGTACAGCGCGGATCCGCGCAAGGTGAAAGACGCCTGTCTGCTGCCGCTGCTGCGTCTGGACGAAGCCAGCGAGCTGGCGCGTCTGGCCGCGCCGGTGCTCCATGCCCGCACGCTACAGCCGGTTTCCGCCAGCGATATCGATCTGCAGTTACGCTGCAGCTATACGCCGGAACAGGGTTCCACGCGCATTGAGCGCGTGCTGGCCTCCGGTACTGGCGCCCGGATTGTCACCAGCCATGACGATGTCTGCCTGGTGGAGTTTCAGGTGCCGGCCGGTCACGATTTCAAACTGGCGCATAAAGAGCTGGACGCCCTGCTCAAACGCGCCCAGCTGCGCCCGTTAGCCGTTGGCGTCCATGCAGACCGCAAACTGCTGCAGTTCTGCTATACCTCCGAGGTGGCCGACAGCGCGCTGAAGCTGCTCGATGAGGCAGGTCTGCCGGGCGAGCTGCGTCTGCGTCAGAAGCTGGCGCTGGTGGCGATGGTGGGCGCGGGCGTCACCCGCAACCCACTGCACTGCCACCGTTTCTGGCAGCAGCTGAAAGGGCAGCCGGTGGAGTTCACCTGGCAGTCGGAAGAGGGGATCAGCCTGGTGGCCGTCCTGCGCGCCGGGCCGACGGAAAGCCTGATCCAGGGGCTGCACCAGTCCTTGTTTCGTGCCGAAAAGCGTATCGGCCTGATGCTGTTCGGCAAAGGGAACATCGGTTCCCGCTGGCTGGAGCTGTTCGCCCGTGAACAAACCACGCTCTCGGCGCGCACCGGCTTTGAGTTTGTGCTCGCTGGCGTGGTCGACAGTAAACGCAGTCTGCTGAACTACGACGGGCTGGACGCCAGCCGGGCGCTGGCTTTCTTCAACGATGAAGCGGTGGAGCAAGATGAAGAGTCGCTGTTCCTGTGGATGCGCGCGCACCCGTATGATGATTTAGTGGTGCTGGACGTCACCGCCAGCGAGCGGCTGGCAGACCAGTATCTTGATTTCGCCAGCCATGGCTTCCACGTGATCAGCGCCAACAAGCTGGCGGGGGCCAGCAGCAGCGATAAGTATCGCCAGATCCACGACGCGTTTGAGAAGACAGGGCGCCACTGGCTGTATAACGCCACCGTGGGCGCCGGCTTGCCGGTGAACCATACGGTGCGCGACCTGATCGACAGCGGCGATACCATCCTCGGCCTGAGCGGTATCTTCTCGGGAACGCTCTCCTGGCTGTTCCTGCAGTTTGATGGCACCGTGCCGTTCACCGACCTGGTGGATCAGGCGTGGCAGCAGGGTCTGACCGAGCCGGATCCGCGCGTCGATCTGTCCGGTAAAGATGTGATGCGCAAGCTGGTGATCCTCGCGCGGGAAGCGGGTTACGACATCGAGCCGGATCAGGTGCGCGTGGAATCACTGGTCCCGGCGCACTGTGAAGAGGGTTCGGTCGATCACTTCTTTGAGAATGGCGAAGAGCTGAACGAGCAGATGCTGCAGCGCCTGGAGGCGGCCCGCGAGATGGGGCTGGTGCTCCGCTACGTGGCGCGTTTTGATGCCAACGGCAAAGCACGCGTCGGCGTGGAAGCGGTACGCGAAGAGCACCCGCTGGCGGCGCTGCTGCCGTGCGATAACGTGTTCGCTATCGAAAGCCGCTGGTATCGCGATAATCCGCTGGTGATCCGCGGGCCCGGCGCCGGGCGCGATGTGACCGCCGGGGCGATCCAGTCGGATATTAACCGTCTGGCGCAGCTGCTGTAGTCCCGGGAAAAAGACCAGTCGCGGCCTGGTCTTTTTTGTTAGTGCGCCGCAAAAACTGCTTTAGCGGCAAACAGGCCGTTTAGCGCCGCCGGGAATCCGGCGTAGACCGCCATCTGCATGATCACTTCCGTAATTTCCTCTTGCGTCAGACCGACATTTAATCCCGCGGCAATATGCACTTTCAGCTGCGGCTCGGCGTTACCCAGCGCGGTGAGCGCGGCGATGGTGGCGATTTCCCGGCTACGCAAATCAAGCCCTGGCCGGGCGTAAATATCGCCGAAGGGGAACTCAATCAGATAGCGGGCGAAGTCGGGGGCGATATCCCGCAGGCTGTTGACGACGGCCTCCCCGCCGCTACCGTCCACGCGCTGAAGCATTTCCTGACCGGTGGTATAACGTTCGCTGGACATCGTTTTTTCCTCTCTGTGATGATGCGTTGAGAGGAAGGGTAGGGAAGTTTACCGGACTTGAGTAATACCCTTTTCGTGATACCTTTTCAGTATGACAACTTCGCGATTACATTCTCTTGATATCCGCCTGCTGCGTGCCTTTGCCGTGGTGGCGGAGGAAAATAACATCAGCCGGGCGGCGCAGCGGTTATTTATCTCGCAGCCGCCGCTGAGTCGCCATATGCGCTATCTGGAAGCGCAGCTGGGGGTGACGCTGTTTCAGCGCCATAGCAAAGGCCTGATCCTTACCGACGCGGGCAGAGAGGTGCTGGCGATCATTCGGCCCATGCTGGCGCTCCAGGAACGCACGCTGGCGGCATTGAGTGAGCTCTCCGTTCACTCGCCGCCGTCTCTGCGTCTGGGCGTGACCACCGCCTTCGAACAAGGCATTTTCGCTGCTGTTGAATCTGCGCTGAGCGAACATACCCGCGGGTTGCATATCACCCGCCACGCCTCACCGGCGCTGGCGCAGCAGGTGCGCAAAGGCAAACTCGATGCGGCGCTGGTCGCGCTGCCGCTCAATACTGAAGGGCTGCACCTGCATCCATTGCCGTACCAGGAGCCGCTCATCGCGGCAGTGCCAGCCTCCTGGCCGGAAGCCGTCATACCAGCGTTAACGCTAAGCGCGCTCAATCATCGGCCGCTGTTCTGGTTTAAACGCGAGCGTAACCCCGATTTCTTTGACTACACGCGGCGCATTTTCGACCGGGCTGGCTATACCCCCGCTTATGTGGAAGAGCCTGCCGAACATGATGTGCTGCTGGCGCGAATCGCGCGTGGGGAAGGCATGATCCTCCTGCCGGCGTCCTTTTCCGCGATCCAGCGTCAGGGGGTAGTGTTCTGTCCTGTCGCTGAAGGCGACAGCATGCCGTTAAGCCTTGGGGTGATCTATGCGCCTCACCAGGCAGGAGCCGTGCGGCAATGGCTCTCACTGCTGGATGATCGCCTGACGACTCGCTCGTCTCATGCTGAATATCGTTCTACCCCATGTTGACCGCAGAGCGGGCTCTTTCGGCTGGCAAAGCGCCGGTAGATGAAGTTTTTTCATGTTGGCAGCCTTTTCCTCACTCTTTACGCAGATTTTTCTATTGACGCCCGCGCGCTTTTCCGTCATTTTTACATCTGGACGTCTAAACGTATAGAAGTTCGCAACACAACAGCCATTACATGCGATTGATGAGGTAAGGTATGAGCTTTTTTCACGCCAATCAGCGGGAAGCCCTGAATCAGAGCCTGGCGGAAGTCCAGGGCCAGATTAATGTGTCCTTTGAATTCTTTCCGCCGCGCACCAGTGAAATGGAGCAAACCCTGTGGAAATCCATCGATCGCCTGAGCAGTCTGAAACCGAAGTTTGTCTCGGTGACCTATGGCGCGAACTCCGGCGAGCGCGATCGCACCCACAGCATCATCAAAGGTATTAAAGAGCGAACCGGTCTGGAAGCGGCGCCGCACCTGACCTGTATCGATGCTACTCGCGATGAGCTGCGCACTATCGCCCAGGATTACTGGAACAACGGCATCCGCCATATCGTCGCTCTGCGCGGCGACCTGCCGCCGGGCAGCGGTAAACCGGAGATGTACGCCGCCGATCTGGTCACTCTGCTGAAAGAGGTGGGGGATTTTGATATCTCCGTCGCCGCGTATCCGGAAGTGCATCCGGAAGCGAAAAGCGCGCAGGCGGATTTGCTCAACCTGAAACGCAAAGTCGAGGCAGGTGCCAACCGCGCGATCACCCAGTTCTTCTTCGATGTGGAAAGCTACCTGCGTTTTCGCGATCGCTGCGTCTCGGCGGGCATCGACGTGGAAATTATTCCGGGTATCCTGCCGGTTTCCAACTTTAAACAGGCGAAAAAGTTTGCGGATATGACCAACGTTCGTATCCCGGTGTGGATGTCGAAAATGTTCGAAGGGCTGGATAATGACGCCGAAACCCGCCAGCTGGTGGGGGCGAATATCGCCATGGACATGGTGAAGATCTTAAGTCGGGAAGGGGTAAAAGATTTCCACTTCTACACCCTTAACCGCGCCGAAATGAGCTACGCCATCTGTCATACGCTGGGCGTGCGTCCGGCCTGAGTGCTTGCCGTTTCCGCCGTCAGTGGGCGACGCGTCCGGCTGATAAACATAAAAAAACACCCGGCTGACGCCGGGTGTTTTGCTCTGGATTATTCCCATTCCTGCAGGAAGCGCTGGCCATATTGGTCGGCGACCAGCAGCGCGGCGTAGACCTGGTCGGCGTCGACGCCGCCCGGCATATTGTGGATGGTTTCGCCTTCAGCGCAGGCGGCTTCCGCCACCAGGCGCATTTTGGTCGGGATGTCGCCTTTGATATCCAACTGCGCCAGCGTGATCGGCAGCCCAACGCTGTGGCACAGCGCGGCGACAGTCTCGATCTCTTCCATCGGCGCGTTTTCCAGCACCAACTGCGTCAGGGTGCCGAACGCCACTTTTTCACCGTGATAATAGTGGTGGGCGTCAGGGATGGCCGTCATGCCGTTATGAATCGCGTGGGCTGCCGCCAGTCCACCGCTTTCAAAACCGACGCCGCTCAGATAGGTGTTGGCTTCCACCACCCGCTCCAGCGCCGGAGTGACCACGTGCTGTTCGGCGGCCAGCATCGCTTTTTCACCCTCTTCGAGTAAGGTGTTGTAGCACAGCTCGGCCAGCGCCAGCGCCGCCTGGGTGCATTTCCCGCCCGCCATGGTGGTGGCGCCGCTGCGTGAGCAGGCGCGGGCTTCGAACCAGGTGGCCAGCGCATCGCCAATCCCGGCGGCCAGCAGGCGAGCCGGCGCGCCGGCAACGATCTGCGTATCGACAATGACCATGTTAGGGTTGTGCGGCAGCATCAGATAGCTGTCGAACTCGCCTTCGTCGGTGTAAATCACCGACAGCGCGCTGCACGGCGCATCGGTGGAGGCGATGGTGGGGGCGATCGCCACCGGCACCTTCATAAAATGGGCCAGCGCTTTCGCGGTATCCAGGGTTTTACCACCGCCGATCCCCAGCACGGCGGTGCATTTCGCACTGCCGGCGATATCGCGCAGGCGATTGATTTCATTATGCGAACATTCACCGCCGAACGGCGCGATTTCCGCCGCCAGGCCGGCGTCAGCCAGGCTTTTGCGTAGCATCTCTTCCGCGAATCCCAGCACGAATTTATCGCCAACGACCAGCCAGCGTTCGGCCAGCGGTTTCAGGTAGTCGCCAAGGCGCTTGATGGCGCCTGCGCCCTGGATGTATTTGCCTGGTGATTGAATAATGCGATCCATTTCGATTCCTCCTCGATGACCGTGATGCCGCCCGCAGGCGGCGCGCGGGTCCGGTTACAGGTTCAGCGTGCCAAAGGCGTTATTCCAGTCCTGTTCAAACTTCTCTATGGCTGACTCTACCGCAGGGGTGCCGAGCATTTGTTGCGCTACATCTAGTGGAAGGGTGATTGCTTCGCAGCCAGCCAGCAGGCAATCCAGCGCCTGACGGGGCGTTTTGAAGCTTGCCGCCAGCACTTTGCTTTCGGGCGCATGCATTTCCAGCAGGGATTGCAGTTCCTGCACCATGCGGATGCCGTCCCCGCCCTGAGCGTCGACGCGGTTAACGTAAGGCGCGACGTACTTTGCGCCAGCCAGCGCGGCCAGCAGACCCTGTGAAGCGCTGTAGACGGCGGTGCCAAGGGTCGGGATGCCTTCTTTCTTCAGCATCTTGATAGCGGCGAGGCCTTCGGCGGTGACCGGGATTTTGACCACGATGCCCGGCACGGCGTTGCTCAGGCGTTTGGCTTCTGCCACCATGCCCTGCGCATCGCGGCTCATGGTCTGCGCGAACAGAATCCCTTCCGGACCAACGGCTTTTTGCAGGCGCGGCAGTACATCCCACACCGGGGTTTTACCGGCGGCGATAATGCTCGGGTTGGTGGTCACCCCGGCCAGCGGGTAGATGCGGGCCAGGCGTTCCACTTCGGCGACGTTGGCGGTATCCAGATAGAGTTCCATAGCGTTTTCCTCAATGCTTAATTCGGTGCTGTCGTTGAGGTAAGCATACGGCTTTCGTTCGAAGGATCGCCAGATGACAAATTTGCCAAAAACTGGATAAATGTACGCATCGCGATTAAGGATGATTTAGATCACATTTATCGACGCTGGCTGGGATGGCAGGAAACTATAGCGCGCACAAAAGTCAGGTTTAACACACAAAAATCTAGTTCTTTGCCGCGGACGATTTTTCCGTCAGCTGGCTATGGTACTGGCGGCGGTATTCAGACGGCGAGCGTTCCGTGGTTTTGCGGAACAGGCGGCAGAAGTAGTTGCTGTCGGCGAAGCCGCAGGCGTGGGCGATGTCTTTCACTTTCATATCGTGGCCCTTCAGCAGCATACGGGCCTGTTCGAGACGAATGTGGTTTAGATATTCATTGAAGCCCATTGGCCCACATTTCTGGAACAGATGGGAAAGATAGTTGGCAGAGAGATAGAACGCCTGGGCGACCGATTCCCGGCTCAGCGGCTCCGCGTAATGGACCTCGATGTACTGACGGATTGCCTCGAACAGCGCCTGGCTGCGCGAGGAGGTTTGCGCCTGGCTGCCGAGAAGATCATGGCAGTGGCTGAGCAGGCTGATGACGATGCTGCGGGCGGTTTGCTGCTCCTGCGGCTGCATCCGGATCTCGTTGAGCGCCTGCAGCAGGAAGGAACCGACGCGCGGCCCGCGACGCAGCGCCTGTAGCTTTTCAACAACGGCGATCGTCTTGCCATTCCAGCGCTGCAGCGAGCACTCCAGCTGCTGCTTAGCGAACAGGATGCTTAACAGCAGGCAGGGCGCCTGCCACTGTGGGCAGTTCCAGCTATCGCCAGGAATATAGAGCACGTCATGGGCCTCCAGGAGCGGGGCGTTATCGCCGAGCGCCTGGTCGCGCAGCTGCCCATCGAGGAGGATATTCAGACGGGGAAAATCAACCTGCACCACCGGTTCAGCAGGCGAGCGCGTCTCGCCGGCGAAATAAACCCGTCCGAGGCTGGTCTGCTTTTTTAGCAATGCATCAATAAGTTGATTGATATCGTTGTCCATCATTGTTCCGCCCCGCGCATCACCCTTTTCATCATACCGGACATTATTCCAGCGGTAAAAGCGCCAGCCTGTCGCTATTGCTTCTCAGTTACGATATGTTATATCGTAACAATTTGTCACCATTGATAGCAAACTCAGGAGAGAGTAATGACCAGAAAGATCCCCCTGCTGGCCTTGGGACTCGGCATGGCGCTAGCCAGCGCCCAGGCGTTCGCTCACGGCAATCATAGCCATGGGCCGGCGCTAACCGAAGTGGAGCGTCAGGCCAGCGAAGGCATTTTTGCGGATAAAGATGTGCAGGACCGCGCGCTGAGCGACTGGGAGGGCGTCTGGCAGTCGGTGAACCCGTATCTGCTCAACGGCGATCTCGATCCGGTGCTGGAGCAGAAGGCGAAAAAGCCCGGCGGCAAGAGCGTGGAGGAGTATCGCGCCTATTATAAGAAGGGCTACGCCACCGATGTGGAACAGATTGGCATTGAAGATGACGTGATTGAGTTCCACATTGGCGAGACCGTCAACAGCTGCAAATACCGCTATTCAGGCTACAAAATCCTGCATTACGCCTCCGGTAAGAAGGGCGTACGTTATCTGTTCGAGTGCCAGCAGGGCGATGCCAGCGCGCCAAAATATGTCCAGTTCAGCGACCACATCATTGGCCCGCGTAAATCGCAGCATTTCCATATTTTCATGGGCAATGAATCACAGGAAGCGTTGCTGAAAGAGATGGATAACTGGCCGACCTATTATCCGTATGCGCTGCATAAAGAGCAGATCGTTGATGAGATGCTGCACCACTAGAACGGGTGAAAAATCCCCCGGCCGGGCGGCCGGGGGAAAGACAGCGATTAGCCGGTGTTACGCATACCGGCGGCGACGCCGGCGATGGTGACCATCAGCGCTTGTTCAACGCGCGGATCCGGGTCTTTGCCCTCTTCTTCAGCCTGGCGCGAACGGTGCAGCAGTTCCGCCTGCAGGACGTTCAGCGGGTCGGTATAGATATTACGCAGCTGGATAGACTCGGCGATCCACGGCAGGTCAGCCATCAGATGGGAGTCGTTGGCGATGGCCAGCACGACGTTGATATCGGCAGCCAGCAGCTTGCGCAGCTCGGTACCCAGCGCCCACAGCTCTGGTTTCACCAGGCGCTGATCGTAGTACTCCGCCAGCCACAGGTCAGCCTTCGAGTAAACCATCTCCAGCATGCCGAGACGGGTGGAGAAGAACGGCCAGTCGCGACACATCGCTTCCAGTTCACTCTGTTTTCCGCCTTCAACCACCTTCTGCAGCGCAGCGCCAGCGCCCAGCCAGGCTGGAAGCATCAGGCGGTTCTGGGTCCAGGCGAAGATCCACGGAATGGCGCGTAGCGACTCGACGCCGCCGGTCGGACGACGTTTTGCCGGACGCGAACCCAGCGGCAGTTTGCCCAGCTCCTGCTCCGGAGTGGCGGAGCGGAAGTAAGGCACGAAATCTTTGTTTTCACGCACGTAGCCGCGATACATCTTGCACGACACGTCGGACAGCTCGGCCATGATGTCGCGCCACTGCGGTTTTGGTTCCGGCGGCGGCAGCAGGTTGGCTTCGAGGATCGCGCTGGTATAGAGCGACAGGCTGCTGATGGTGACTTCCGGCAGGCCGTACTTAAAGCGGATCATCTCCCCCTGCTCGGTAACGCGCAGGCCGCCCTTCAGGCTTCCCGGCGGCTGTGAGAGGAGCGCGGCGTGGGCCGGCGCGCCGCCGCGGCCAATGGAGCCGCCGCGACCGTGGAACAGCGTCAGTTCGATCCCGGCTTTCTCACAGGTTTTGATCAACGCGTCCTGCGCCTGGTACTGCGCCCAGGAGGCGGCCATCACGCCCGCGTCTTTCGCGGAATCAGAGTAGCCGATCATGACCATCTGTTTGCCCTGGATAAAGCCGCGGTACCAGTCGATATTCAGCAGCTGGGTCATGACGTCGTTGGCGTTGTTCAGGTCATCCAGCGTTTCGAACAGCGGGGCCACCGGCAGGGCAAAGCCAATCCCGGCCTCCTTCAGCAGCAGATGAACCGCCAGCACGTCGGACGGCGTTTTGGCCATCGAGATCACGTAGGCGGCGATCGATCCGCGCGGCGCCTCGGCGATCACTCTACAGGTGTCGAGAACTTCGCGGGTCTCTTCGCTTGGCTCCCACTGGCGCGGCAGCAGCGGACGTTTGGAATTCAGTTCGCGGATCAGGAAAGCCTGTTTGTCGGCTTCTGACCAGCTTTCGTAATCGCCGATCCCGAGGTAACGGGTCATTTCGCCCAGCGCTTCGGTGTGGCGGGTGCTTTCCTGACGGATATCAATACGCACCAGCGGTACGCCGAAAGACTTCACGCGGCGCAGGGTGTCGAGCAGCTCGCCGTTGGCGATAATGCCCATGCCGCAGGCCTGCAGCGATTTATAACAGGCGTATAGCGGCTCCCACAGCTGCTCGTTCTGAGTGATCAGTCCCGCCGGTTTCGGCAGCTTCTGACCTTTCAGACGCGCTTCCAGCCAGGCCTGGGTTTCCATCAGCTGAGTGCGCAGTTTCTTCATCAGGTAACGGTACGGTTCCTGAGCGCCCTCGGCGCCGGCCAGGGCGCGCAATTCGTCAGTACACTCCACCATCGACAGCTCGGAGATCAGCACCTGCACATCTTTGAGGAACAGATCGGTCGCTTTCCAGCGGCTGAGCAGCAGCACGTGGCGGGTGATATCGGCGGTCACGTTCGGGTTGCCGTCGCGGTCGCCGCCCATCCACGAAGTGAAACGCACCGGGACAAAGTCCACCGGCAGCTGATAGCCGAGGTTGGCTTCCAGCTGTTCGTTCAGCTCGCGCAGGTAGTTAGGCACCCCTTCCCACAGGCTATTTTCCACCACCGCGAAGCCCCATTTGGCTTCATCGACCGGGGAAGGGCGGTGCTTACGAATTTCATCGGTATGCCAGGACTGGGCGATCAGCTGGCGCAGGCGGCGCATCAGCTGGTGGTGCTCGTAGTCCGCGATATCTTTGTTATCCAGCTGCTTGAGGCAGTTGTTCACTTCCACCATTTTATGGATCAGCGTCCGGCGGGTGATCTCGGTCGGGTGGGCGGTTAACACCAGCTCCAGGGACAGAGATTCCACCGCTTTTTTGATGGTGTCTTCGTTGAGATTGGGTTGGTCTTTGAGCTTTCTCAGGGTGCGCGCAATGACTTCCGGATTGCTGGCCGCTTCGCCATTCGGCGAAATGCTGTGGTACTGCTCAGCGGTGTTGGCCAGATTCAGGAACTGGCTGAAGGCACGGGCCACCGGCAGCAGTTCGTCGTTAGACAAATTCTGCAGCGTGGTCAGCAGCTCCTGGCGGTTAGCTTCGTTGCCGGCGCGTGAAGATTTGGACAACTTACGGATAGTTTCGACACGATCAAGAATATTTTCTCCCAATGCATCCTTGATGGTATCGCCCAGCACCTTGCCGAGCATACTGACATTACTACGCAATGCGGAATATTGTTCGTTCATGTTACCCCAGACACCCCATCTCATTTTATTTTGTTATATCCGCTGCGCTGGAACGTGAGCAACGGATAAGCAACCCGTCTTTTATAAAGCCACGTAAATACCCCCACGTCAATTACTGCGAAATCGCTTCAGCAAACGAGTAAATACCCGTAATTTGCGAAATTTAACTCAGGGGGCGCTGGATAAGCATCGCTTATGGAAATGTGACGATCGTCACCGTTCCGCCCCGGGAGAGCGGGGCGGAAAAAGAGGGCGATTTTAGTGCCAGCAGAAGTGGTGAACCACCTGGCTAATCAGCTCCCGCGTCGGCTTGATAAAGCGCGTCTCCAGAAACTCGTCAGGCTGATGGGCCTGATTGATCGAGCCCGGGCCGAGAACCAGCGTTGGGCACAGCGTCTGGATAAACGGCGCTTCGGTACAGTAGTTCACCACGTCGGTCTGGGCGCCAAGCAGTTTCTCAACCACCTGCACCAGCTTATGGTCCGGCGGGCACTCGTAGCCGGGGATCGGCGGATGCAGCTCCGAGACCGTCAGGCGGCCCGGCCAGCGTTCGCTGACCGGGGCCAGCGCCTCGTCCAGCAGACCATTGAGGTCGTTGAGGGTCATCCCCGGCAACGGGCGGATGTCCATATGCAGTTCACAGCAGGCGCAGATACGGTTTGAGGCATCGCCGCCATGGATGGCGCCGAGGTTGAGGGTCGGGTAAGGGACCGTGAACGCCTCGAAGTGGTAGCGCTCTTTTAGCAAATCGCGCAGCTGCATAATCCGACCGATGGCGTCGTGCATCAGCTCGATCGCGTTGACCCCGCGCGCCGGATCGCTGGAGTGGCCGGACTGGCCCTGAATACGGATCGCGTTGGACATATGTCCTTTATGGGCGCGGATCGGCTGCAGGGAGGTGGGCTCGCCGATGATGGCGCAGTCGGGGCGCAGCCGGGTGGTTTCGGCAAAATAGCGCGCGCCGGCCATGCTGGTCTCTTCGTCGGCGGTGGCCAGAATATACAGCGGTTTTTTCAGCGTGGTGACGTCGACATCGCGCAGGGCGTCGAGAATAAAGGCGAAGAAGCCTTTCATATCGGCCGTGCCGAGGCCGTAGAGCTTGTTATCGTGTTCGGTAAGGGTGAACGGATCGCGCGTCCAGCGGCCGTCATCGAACGGCACGGTATCGGTATGCCCGGCGAGCAGCAGGCCGCCGGCGCCGTGTCCGGTGCTGGCCAGCAGGTTGAATTTATGGCGCGTATCCGGCACCGGCTGTACCTCGACATTAAAGCCGAGATCGCGGAACCAGCCGGCCAGCAAATTGATTAAAGACTCATTGCTCTGATCGAGAGCCTCTTCGGTCGCGCTGATGGACGGTGTGGCGATCAACGCGCGGTAAATCTCGATAAAGGGCGGTAAATTGTTTTTCATTGTTGACACACCTTGGGTCGTGATAGTATCAATATTCATGCATTTATTGTGAATAAAAATACAATATCGTTGAGCGTAAGAAAACCCATCGAATGTAAGGAGATGCGCTTCCAATGTTAAATACGCTGATTGTGGGTGCCAGTGGTTATGCCGGCGCAGAGCTGGTGACCTATATCAATCGTCATCCGCATATGAACATAACCGCTTTGGCGGTCTCCGCGCAAAGCAATGATGCGGGAAAATTAATTTCCGACCTGCATCCGCAGCTCAAAGGCATTGTCGATATGCCGCTGCAGCCGATGTCCGATATCAGCGAATTCAGCGCTGGCGTGGACGTGGTGTTTCTCGCCACCGCGCACGAAGTGAGTCACGATCTGGCGCCGCAGTTCCTTGCCGCCGGCTGCGTGGTGTTCGATCTCTCCGGTGCCTTCCGCGTTAACGATGGGGCGTTCTACGAAAAATATTATGGTTTCACTCATCAGCATCCCGACCTGCTCAAACAGGCGGTGTATGGTCTGGCGGAGTGGAGCGCGGATGCGCTTAAAGAAGCGCAGTTAATCGCGGTGCCTGGCTGCTACCCGACGGCGGCGCAGCTGTCGCTGAAGCCGCTGATTGATGCCAGTCTGCTGGATCTCAACCAGTGGCCAGTGATCAACGCCACCAGCGGGGTGAGCGGCGCGGGACGCAAAGCCGCGATCGGCAACAGCTTCTGTGAAGTCAGCCTGCAGCCATACGGCATCTTTAACCATCGTCATCAGCCGGAGATTGCCAGCCACCTCGGAGCGAAGGTGATTTTTACCCCGCATCTGGGTAATTTTAAGCGCGGCATTCTGGAAACCATTACCTGCCGCCTGAAGCCGGGCGTTGGCCATGCGCAGATCGCGGCGGTTTACCAGCAGGCTTACGCCGATAAACCGCTGGTACGTTTATATGATAAAGGCGTGCCCGCATTGAAAAGCGTCGAAGGTCTGCCATTCTGTGATATCGGTTTTGCCGTGCAGGACGACCATCTCATCGTCGTCGCGGCAGAAGATAACCTGCTGAAAGGCGCCGCAGCGCAGGCGGTGCAGTGCGCGAATATTCGTTTCGGCTTCGCTGAGACGCAGTCTCTTATTTAAGGTGTGATGATGAACCCATTAATTATCAAACTCGGCGGCGTATTACTCGATAGCGAAGAAGCGCTGGAGCGTCTGTTTACCGCGCTGGTCAATTACCGTGAAGCGCACCAGCGTCCGCTGATTATCGTCCATGGCGGCGGCTGCGTGGTGGATGAGCTGATGAAGCAGCTCAACCTGCCGGTGCAGAAGAAAAATGGTCTGCGGGTGACGCCGGCTGAGCAAATCGACATCATCACCGGCGCGCTGGCGGGAACCGCCAACAAGACGCTGCTGGCGTGGGCGAAAAAGCACGGTCTGGCCTCTGTCGGCCTGTTCCTCGGCGATGGCGATAGCGTGAAGGTGACACAGCTGGATGCTGAGCTGGGCCATGTCGGGCTGGCGCAGCCGGGCTCTCCGACGCTGATCAACACCCTGCTGGCGGGCGGTTACCTGCCGGTGGTGAGCTCTATCGGCGTGACCGACGAGGGCCAGCTGATGAACGTCAATGCTGACCAGGCGGCGACGGCGCTGGCGGCTACTCTGGGGGCGGATCTGATCCTGCTGTCTGACGTCAGCGGTATCCTCGACGGTAAAGGGCAGCGTATTGCCGAGATGACCGCCGAGAAAGCGGAGCAGCTGATCGAGCAGGGGATTATCACTGACGGCATGATTGTCAAAGTGAATGCGGCCCTCGACGCGGCGCGTGCTCTGGGCCGTCCGGTGGATATCGCCTCCTGGCGTCACGCCGAGCAGCTGCCGGCGTTGTTTAACGGCACGCCTATCGGCACACGTATTCTGGCTTAAGATTTCATGCCCGGCGGCGCGTTGTCTGCCGGGCTTACAAGACCGTAGGCCGGGGAGGCACAACGCCACCGGCGGAACTAACGAATAAAGGAAGCATGTTATGGCACTTTGGGGCGGGCGTTTTACACAGGCAGCAGATCAACGGTTCAAACAGTTCAACGACTCGTTGCGCTTCGACTATCGTCTGGCGGAGCAGGATATCGTTGGCTCTGTCGCCTGGTCGAAAGCGCTGGTAACGGTCGGCGTTCTGAGTGCCGATGAACAACAGCAGCTGGAAGAAGCGCTGAACGTGCTACTGGAAGAGGTGCGCGCCAATCCGCAGCAAATCCTCGCCAGCGATGCTGAAGATATTCACAGCTGGGTGGAAGGCAAACTGATCGACAAAGTGGGTCAGTTGGGCAAGAAACTGCATACCGGCCGCAGCCGTAACGACCAGGTCGCTACCGATCTTAAACTGTGGTGCAAAGATACCGTTGTCGAACTGCTGTCGGCGAACCGCCAGCTGCAGAGCGCGCTGGTGGAGACGGCCCAGCAGAACCAGGACGCGGTGATGCCGGGGTACACCCACCTGCAGCGCGCCCAACCGGTGACGTTCGCGCACTGGTGTCTGGCCTATGTCGAAATGCTGGCGCGCGATGAAAGCCGCCTGCAGGACGCGCTGAAGCGCCTCGACGTTAGCCCGCTGGGCTGCGGCGCGCTGGCGGGAACGGCGTATGAAATCGACCGCGAGCAGCTGGCCGGCTGGCTGGGCTTTGCCTCCGCCACCCGCAACAGCCTCGACAGCGTGTCCGACCGCGACCATGTTCTGGAGCTGCTTTCCGATGCCTCTATCGGCATGGTCCATCTGTCGCGCTTTGCGGAAGATCTGATTTTCTTTAACTCCGGCGAAGCGAATTTCGTCGAGCTTTCCGACCGCGTAACCTCAGGCTCCTCGCTGATGCCGCAGAAGAAAAACCCGGATGCCCTGGAGCTTATCCGTGGCAAATGCGGCCGCGTGCAGGGCGCGCTGACCGGCATGATGATGACCCTGAAAGGGCTGCCGCTGGCCTACAACAAAGATATGCAGGAAGATAAAGAGGGACTTTTCGACGCTCTGGATACCTGGCTCGACTGCCTGCATATGGCGACCCTGGTGCTGGATGGTATCCAGGTGAAACGTCCGCGCTGTGCGGAAGCGGCGCAGCAGGGCTATGCTAACGCCACTGAGCTGGCGGATTATCTGGTGGCGAAAGGCGTACCGTTCCGCGAGGCGCACCATATTGTCGGTGAAGCGGTGGTGGAAGCCATTGCGCAAGGGAAACCGCTGGAAGCGCTGGCCCTGGCCGACCTGCAGAAATTCAGCCCGGTGATTGCGGACGATGTTTATCCGATTCTGTCGCTGCAGTCCTGCCTTGATAAACGCGCGGCAAAAGGCGGCGTCTCGCCGCAGCAGGTGGCGCAGGCTATCGACGAGGCGAAGGCCCGTCTGAGCTAATCCACAGATATCTGCCTTCCCTGACCCGGCCGAGTCCAGCGACGCCGGGTTTTTTATGCAAAAAAAAAAGCGGACGCAAGGTCCGCAAAAGTTCACGTTGGCTTTAGTTGTTCGGGTAGAGAAACAGTGTGACGGGTCAGTGGTTTTCACAGGTTCACCGTCTTTATGGGCGTATTATTGAACAGAAAACTTGATAGGGATAATCGTTCGTTGCTATGCTATCTATCGCCATGGACTATCGTGGCGATGGAGGATGAATAATGAATATTCGCGATCTTGAATACCTGGTAGCGCTCGCCGAACACCGCCACTTCCGGCGGGCGGCTGACTCATGCCATGTGAGCCAACCGACGCTCAGCGGACAGATCCGCAAGCTGGAGGATGAGCTTGGCGTCATGCTGCTGGAGCGCACCAGCCGTAAGGTTCTGTTTACCCAGGCGGGGCTGTTGCTGGTGGATCAGGCGCGTACCGTGTTACGCGAAGTAAAAGTGCTCAAGGAGATGGCAAGCCAACAAGGGGAAACCATGTCCGGGCCGCTGCATATCGGCTTGATCCCGACAATTGGCCCGTACCTGCTACCGCACATCATTCCGATGCTGCATCAGACCTTCCCGAAGCTGGAAATGTATCTGCACGAAGCGCAGACCCATCAGCTGCTGGCTCAGCTCGACAGCGGTAAGCTCGACTGCGCCATCCTGGCGCTGGTCAAAGAGAGCGAGGCCTTTATCGAGGTGCCGCTGTTCGATGAGCCGATGATGCTGGCTATCTATGAAGATCATCCGTGGGCAAACCGCGACCGGGTGCCGATGTCGGATCTGGCCGGTGAAAAGCTGCTGATGCTGGAGGATGGCCACTGCCTGCGCGATCAGGCGATGGGCTTCTGCTTTGAAGCGGGGGCGGATGAGGATACCCACTTCCGCGCGACCAGCCTGGAAACGCTGCGCAATATGGTGGCGGCAGGCAGCGGTATTACCCTGCTGCCTGCGCTGGCAGTGCCGCAAGAAAGAAAACGCGATGGCGTGGTCTACCTGCCGTGCATTAAGCCAGAGCCAAGACGCACCATCGGTCTGGTTTACCGTCCGGGCTCACCGCTGCGCAGCCGCTATGAACATCTGGCGGAGGCCATCCGCGGCACGATGGATGGCCATTTCGACAAGGCGTTAAAACAGGCGGTTTAAGCCGTTCAGCGCGGCAACCCGGTACGCTTCCGCCATGGTCGGGTAGTTAAAGGTGGTGTTGACGAAGTACTCAATGGTGTTACCACCACCTTTCTGCTCCATGATCGCCTGGCCGATGTGAATGATTTCGGCTGCGCGTTCGCCAAAGCAGTGAATGCCGAGGATCTCCTTGGTTTCCCGGTGGAACAGGATCTTCAGGGTTCCCACGCTCATGCCAACGATTTGCGCCCGCGCCAGGTGTTTAAACTGAGCGCGACCCACCTCATACGGCACTTTCATCGCCGTCAGCTGCTGCTCGGTTTTCCCGACGGAGCTGATTTCCGGAATGGTGTAGATCCCGGTCGGGATATCTTCAATCAGATGCGCTGAGGCTTCGCCTTTCACCAGCGCCTGGGCGGCAATGCGTCCTTGATCGTACGCCGCGGAGGCGAGGCTCGGATAGCCGATGACATCCCCAACCGCATAGATGTGCGGAAGGGCGGTCTGGTACATGCTGTTGACCTTCAGCTGGCCGCGACTGTCGGTCTGCAGTCCGATGTTTTCCAGCGCCAGAGTGTCGGTATTGCCGGTGCGGCCGTTGGCGTACAGCAGGCAGTCCGCTTTGAGCTTTTTCCCGGATTTCAGATGCATGATGACGCCGTCATCAACGCCTTCAATCTTTTCGTACTCCTCGTTGTGGCGAATGACCACGCCGCTGTTCCAGAAGTGATAGGAGAGCGAATCTGACATCTCCTGATCGAGGAAGGCCAGCAGACGATCGCGGGTGTTGATCAGATCGACCTTCACCTCCATGCCGCGGAAGATCGACGCATATTCACAACCGATTACCCCGGCGCCGTAAATGATCACATGGCGCGGCTCATGCTGCAGGCTGAGAATCGAATCGCTGTCATAGATGCGCGGGTGGTGGAAATCGACATCCGCCGGATGATAGGGGCGAGATCCGCAGGCGATAACGAATTTCTCCGCGGTCACCGTCTCGACCGTGCCGTCATGGCACTCCAGCGCCAGAGTATGCTCATCAACGAAGTGGGCATTGCCCTGCAGAATTTCACAGTGGTTGCGCTCATAGAATCCCTGGCGCATATGAGTCTGCTGGTTGATGACGCTGTCGGCATGGTTAAGGATGTCGGCGAAAGAAGAGCGAAGAAGGCGGGAGTGGTCGCTGTAGAGGGGGTTTTGGTTAAACTCGATAATACGGCTGACGGCATGGCGGAGGGCTTTCGACGGGATGGTGCCCCAGTGGGTGCAACCGCCGCCGACATTATGGTAGCGCTCGATGACGGCAACGCGTGCTCCCTGTTTCACCAGTCCCATGGCGGCGCCTTCGCCGCCAGGACCGGAACCAATCACTATTGCATCATAATCCCAAGAGTGTGACATGGCATTACTCACCTGTTTTATACATAAAATAAACACGATGATAACATTCGCTGCGCTTTAACCCAATTATCGTTGTGCTTTTTTGCGGCATAAAAGCAGAAACGGCTCGTAAACAATCATTCACAATCCAGGGCAAACCGATTAGTTTTAATCTCTGGTATAGTGCCAGCAGGGCTATTGGAAGGATTCATACATCGTGATGGGCGTAAGAGCACAACAAAAAGAAAAAACCCGCCGTTCGCTGGTGGAAGCGGCATTCAGCCAACTTAGCGCTGAGCGGAGTTTCGCCAGCCTGAGCTTGCGTGAAGTGGCGCGGGAAGCAGGGATCGCGCCGACGTCCTTTTATCGTCATTTTCGCGATGTCGATGAGTTAGGCCTGACGATGGTCGATGAGAGCGGACTGATGCTGCGCCAGCTGATGCGCCAGGCGCGCCAGCGGATTGCCAAAGGCGGCAGCGTGATCCGCACCTCGGTCTCGACCTTTATGGAGTTTATCGGTAACAACCCGAACGCTTTCCGCCTGCTGCTGCGCGAGCGCTCGGGAACGTCTGCGGCGTTTCGCGCCGCCGTCGCACGCGAAATCCAGCATTTTATTGCGGAACTCGCCGACTATTTAGAACTCGAAAACCATATGCCGCGCGCCTTTACCGAAGCGCAGGCTGAAGCTATGGTCACCATCGTTTTTAGCGCTGGCGCGGAAGCGCTGGATGTCGGCCCTGAACAGCGCCGACAGCTGGAAGAACGGTTGGTACTGCAGCTCAGAATGATCTCTAAAGGCGCGTATTACTGGTATCGCCGTGAACAAGAAAAAATGTCACATCATTCCGAATAACGTGAAGGACGAGCAATGAAACACTCAGTTCAAGATAAAGGTACGCTGCTGCTGGCGCTGATTGCCGGGTTATCTATTAATGGCGCCTTTGCGGCGCTGTTCAGTTCGATAGTTCCGTTTTCCGTCTTCCCCATCTTATCCCTGCTGCTGACGGTCTACTGTCTGCATCAGCGCTATCAGAATCGCAGTATGCCCGTCGGGCTACCGGGCCTGGCCGCCGCCTTTTTTATTCTCGGGGTGCTGTTGTACAGCACCGTCGTGCGTGCGGAGTACCCGGATATCGGCTCTAACTTCTTCCCGGCCGTTCTGTCCGTCGCGATGGTCTTCTGGATTGGCTACAAGATGCGTAACCGCAAAAATACCGCCGCCGAATAAGCCGCCAGTGATAAAAAACCGGCAATATGACGTTGCCGGTTTTTTTTGGCCTATTTCCGGGTCAGCAGAACGCCGCACTCCATGTGATGGGTATACGGGAACTGGTCGAACAGCGCCAGCCGGGTAATGTTGTGCGTCTGGCTTAGCGTTTCCAGATTACGGCACAGCGTTTCCGGGTTGCACGAAATGTACAGTATGCGCGGATAGGCCTGCACCATTTTCTCCGTTTCACTGTCCAGCCCGCTACGCGGCGGATCGACGAAAATAGTCTCGCACTGATAGCTTTGCAGATCGATACCCTGCAGCCGGTTGAACTCACGCACGCCGTTCATCGCCTGAGTAAACTCTTCAGCCGCCATGCGGATAATCTGCACGTTGTCGATATGGTTGGCGGCGATGTTGTACTGCGCCGCCGCCACCGACGGTTTGGCGATTTCGGTGGCCAGTACGCGATCGAAATTACGCGCCAGCGCCAGCGAGAAGTTACCGTTGCCGCAGTACAATTCCAGCAGGTCGCCGGTCGCCCCTTTGGTGACATCCAGCGCCCACTCCAGCATCTGAATGTTCATGGCCGCGTTCGGTTGGGTAAAGCTGTTTTCCACCTGACGGTAGATCATCTCCCGACCGCCAACCGGCAGGCGTTCATCTATATAATCCTGATCGAGCTCGATTTTAGTTTTAGTCGCCCGACCAATCAGATGCACATTGAGCCCCTGGGCTCGCAGGGCGTCACGCAGCGCCTCCGCTTGCTCACGCCAGGCATCATCGAGCTTTTTATGATACAGCAGCGAGACGACCGCCTGGTTGCTGAGGGTGGTCAGATAGTCAATCTGAAACAGCTTATGGCGCAGCACGGGATTGTTGCGCACGCCCTCCAGCATGGCGGTCATCAGCTGATTGATGAGCGCGCTGGCGGCCGGGAAGCTGTCAACGCGAATCCGCGACCGGGTCTGCTGATCGAAAATAATATGGTACAGGTCGTCGCCATCGTGCCACAGACGGAACTCGGCGCGCATACGGTAGTGGCTGACCGGCGAACGAAACACTTCCGGAACCGGCGCGGCAAAAGGCGCCATCATGGTTTGCAAACGGACGACTTTTTCTGCCAGCTGCGCTTCGTATTGTTCGGTAGGAAGGTGTTCGGGGGTCATGATGTATCCTGAATAAAATAAGTACGCGGGGATTGTAGGGAAAGCGCCGGGGATGTCCAGCCTCGAATGCCGCGGGAAATATAATTAGCAGTCTGGACATCTATATGTTTCTGATTGTAGCATTCGCCTACCGGTCCTGTGAGTTAAAAGGGAACCCAGTGGAAATCTGGGGCTGACGCGCAGCGGTAAGGAAGGTGAGAAATGAGCGCACTCGGTGCAGACACTGCGGTTAGCCGTGGGAAGTCATTATTTCTTGAAACAGCCTCCAAGCCCGAAGACCTGCCGGAATACGTCGCACTGGGTTTTATCGTCGCGAGCAACTGATAAAACCTGCGGCATCCTTTTTCTGTTTCGGATGCTTTTACAATGATTAAAAAAGCTTCGCTGATGACGGCCTTATCCGTCACGGCATTTTCCGGCTGGGCGCAGGACAGCAATTCAGACACGTTGGTGGTGACAGCAAACCGTTTTCAACAGCCGGTCAATACCGTGCTGGCGCCGACCGATATAGTGACGCGCGATGACATCGACCGCTGGCAGTCCAAAGATTTAAACGATGTCATGCGTCGTCTTCCCGGGGTCGATATTGCCCGCAACGGCGGCATGGGGCAGAGCGCTTCGCTGTATGTTCGGGGGACGGAGGCTCGCCACGTGCTGGTGCTGATCGACGGCGTGCCGATGGCGCGTCCGGGGATCTCCAACGGCGTGGATATCAGTCAGATCCCTATCTCTCTGGTCCAGCGGGTGGAATACATTCGCGGCCCGCGCTCCGCGGTGTACGGCTCCGGGGCGATCGGCGGGGTGGTGAACATCATCACCATGACCGATGCTGAGCGTTCGCAGATCAACGCCGGCGCGGGAACGAACGGCTATCAGTCCTACGATGGCGCCTTTAACAAGCGGTTTGGCGATACGCTGGTTACCGCTGCCGGCGCCTATCAGACCACCAAAGGGTTTAACGTCCAGCCGAACTCCTCTTATAGCGGCGACAGCGATCGCGACGGCTACCGCAATAAAATGCTATGGGGCGGGGTACAGCATCAGTTCGATGACAACTTCTCGGGGTTCTTCCGCGGCTATGGTTATTCCGCCAATGCTGACTATGACCAGGGTAACTGGGGCTACGCAGGTGGAAACGATGAAGATCAGTCCTATACCCAATCCTGGGACACCGGTCTGCACTACCATTCCGGAATTTACTCCTCCCAGCTGATTGCGAACTATCAGCGTATTAAAGATTACAACTACAGCAGCGACGCTGGCCGCTATGCCGCGGGCACCACCCTGGATGATATGGAACAACGCTATATCCAATGGGGAAATAATGTTGTGGTGGGCCATGGCGCAGTGAGCGGTGGCGTAGACTGGAAACAGGAGAAGCTGAAATCCAGCGGAACGACCAGTACCGACGTGTATAAGCGCGATACCACCGGTCTTTATCTGACGGGCCAGCAGCAGATTGACAGCGTGACGCTGGAAGCTTCCGGCCGTGAGGATCATGACGAGCAGTTTGGCTGGCACGGTACCTGGCAGACGGCGGCAGGCTGGGAATTTATCGAGGGTTATCGGACAACGCTCTCGTACGGTACAGGATTCCTCGCCCCCTCCCTCGGACAGCAGTACGGCGCGGAACGTTTTGGCATCGCCTCTAACCCGAACCTGAAGCCAGAGGAGTCGAAGCAGTGGGAAGCGGGCCTCGAAGGGTTGACGGGGCCGGTCGACTGGCGTCTCTCCGCGTATCGCTATGAGATTCAAAACCTCATCGATTACGACAACAACGCCTATTACAACGTCAAGTCTGCGACGATCAAGGGGCTGGAGTGGACGGGGAATGTCACCACAGGGCCGGTGGAGCACCATCTGACGCTGCAGTATGTTGACCCTCGCGATGATGAAACTAACAAGATCCTCTATCGCCGGGCGAAGCAGCAGGTGAAATACGAGCTGAACGGCCAGGTCTACGATCTGGGGTGGGATGTGACGTATCACTACATCGGCAAGCGCTACGATTATGATTACGACAACTCGCGTACCGTCAATATGGGTGGGTTGAGCCTCTGGGATGTCGGTTTATCGTATCCCGTCACCTCACACCTGACAGTTCGTGGTAAAATAGCCAACCTGTTCGATAAAGATTACGAGACAGTTTATGGCTACCAATCTGCAGGACGGGAATACACCTTGTCTGGCAGCTACACCTTCTGATCCACGTCCCACCGTGCTGGTGTTTGATTCCGGCGTCGGTGGGTTGTCGGTTTATAATGAGATTCGGCAGCTGCTGCCGAATCTGCATTACATCTATGCTTTCGATAACGTTGCCTTCCCCTATGGCGAGAAGAGCGAGGCGTTTATCGTTGAGCGCGTTGTGGAAATCGTCACCGCTGTCCAGCAGCGTTATCCCCTGGCGCTGGCGGTGATCGCCTGCAATACCGCCAGTACCGTCTCCCTGCCTGCTCTGCGTGAAAAGTTCGCCTTCCCCGTTGTCGGCGTGGTGCCGGCGATTAAGCCCGCCGCCCGCTTAACGGCGAACGGCATTGTCGGCCTGCTGGCGACGCGCGGCACCGTAAAGCGTCCTTATACCCGTGAGCTGATCGACCGCTTTGCCAATGAATGTCGGATTGAAATGCTGGGGTCGGCGGAGCTGGTGGAGCTGGCGGAAGCGAAGCTGCACGGCGAGCCTGTGCCGTTAGAAGAACTGCGCCGTATCCTGCGCCCGTGGCTGCGGATGCAGGAGCCGCCGGATACGGTGGTGCTGGGCTGCACCCACTTTCCTCTTTTACAGGAGGAGCTGCAGCGCGTCCTGCCCGAGGGCACGCGGCTGATCGATTCCGGCGCGGCGATTGCCCGTCGCACCGCCTGGCTGTTAGAGCATGAAGCGCCGGATGCGAAGTCCAGCGACGAGAATAAAGCATTCTGCATGGCGTTGACGGCAGAAACGGAACAACTTTTACCCGTTTTGCATCGCTATGGCTTCTCGACGCTGGAAAAATTACCGCTTTAACGGCGTTTTGCACAAAAAAGAGACGGTTGAATAATTTTTTGAAAACAGGGCTTGTCAACGTCTCAGAACTCCCTATAATGCGCCTCCACTGACACGGAACAACGGCAAGCAAGCCGCCGGGTCAGCAGGGTTTCGGCGATGAAGTTCAGCGCTGAAAACCGACAGAGAAAAGCAAAATAAGGGCTTGACTCTGAATGAGGAAAACGTATTATACGGGACCTCGCAACGGTGAGCTGAAAGCCGCGTTGCAACTGCTCTTTAACAATTTATCAGACAATCTGTGTGGGCACTCAAAGTGACATGGATTCTTAACGTCCTCGGACGAAAAATGAATACCAAGTCTCAAGAGTGAACACGTAATTCATTACGAAGTTTAATTCTTTGAGCATCAAACTTAAATTGAAGAGTTTGATCATGGCTCAGATTGAACGCTGGCGGCAGGCCTAACACATGCAAGTCGAGCGGTAGCACAGAGAGCTTGCTCTCGGGTGACGAGCGGCGGACGGGTGAGTAATGTCTGGGAAACTGCCTGATGGAGGGGGATAACTACTGGAAACGGTAGCTAATACCGCATAACGTCGCAAGACCAAAGTGGGGGACCTTCGGGCCTCATGCCATCAGATGTGCCCAGATGGGATTAGCTAGTAGGTGGGGTAACGGCTCACCTAGGCGACGATCCCTAGCTGGTCTGAGAGGATGACCAGCCACACTGGAACTGAGACACGGTCCAGACTCCTACGGGAGGCAGCAGTGGGGAATATTGCACAATGGGCGCAAGCCTGATGCAGCCATGCCGCGTGTGTGAAGAAGGCCTTCGGGTTGTAAAGCACTTTCAGCGGGGAGGAAGGCGATAAGGTTAATAACCTTGTCGATTGACGTTACCCGCAGAAGAAGCACCGGCTAACTCCGTGCCAGCAGCCGCGGTAATACGGAGGGTGCAAGCGTTAATCGGAATTACTGGGCGTAAAGCGCACGCAGGCGGTCTGTCAAGTCGGATGTGAAATCCCCGGGCTCAACCTGGGAACTGCATTCGAAACTGGCAGGCTAGAGTCTTGTAGAGGGGGGTAGAATTCCAGGTGTAGCGGTGAAATGCGTAGAGATCTGGAGGAATACCGGTGGCGAAGGCGGCCCCCTGGACAAAGACTGACGCTCAGGTGCGAAAGCGTGGGGAGCAAACAGGATTAGATACCCTGGTAGTCCACGCCGTAAACGATGTCGATTTGGAGGTTGTGCCCTTGAGGCGTGGCTTCCGGAGCTAACGCGTTAAATCGACCGCCTGGGGAGTACGGCCGCAAGGTTAAAACTCAAATGAATTGACGGGGGCCCGCACAAGCGGTGGAGCATGTGGTTTAATTCGATGCAACGCGAAGAACCTTACCTGGTCTTGACATCCACAGAACTTAGCAGAGATGCTTTGGTGCCTTCGGGAACTGTGAGACAGGTGCTGCATGGCTGTCGTCAGCTCGTGTTGTGAAATGTTGGGTTAAGTCCCGCAACGAGCGCAACCCTTATCCTTTGTTGCCAGCGGTTAGGCCGGGAACTCAAAGGAGACTGCCAGTGATAAACTGGAGGAAGGTGGGGATGACGTCAAGTCATCATGGCCCTTACGACCAGGGCTACACACGTGCTACAATGGCATATACAAAGAGAAGCGACCTCGCGAGAGCAAGCGGACCTCATAAAGTATGTCGTAGTCCGGATTGGAGTCTGCAACTCGACTCCATGAAGTCGGAATCGCTAGTAATCGTAGATCAGAATGCTACGGTGAATACGTTCCCGGGCCTTGTACACACCGCCCGTCACACCATGGGAGTGGGTTGCAAAAGAAGTAGGTAGCTTAACCTTCGGGAGGGCGCTTACCACTTTGTGATTCATGACTGGGGTGAAGTCGTAACAAGGTAACCGTAGGGGAACCTGCGGTTGGATCACCTCCTTACCTTAAAGAACCTGCCTTTGTAGTGCTCACACAGATTGTCTGATGAAAAACAGCAGTAAAAAACCTCTACAGGCTTGTAGCTCAGGTGGTTAGAGCGCACCCCTGATAAGGGTGAGGTCGGTGGTTCAAGTCCACTCAGGCCTACCAAATTTGCGAAGCAAATTTGAAGAGGTTGCAAACGATGGGGCTATAGCTCAGCTGGGAGAGCGCCTGCTTTGCACGCAGGAGGTCTGCGGTTCGATCCCGCATAGCTCCACCATCTTTACTGCGAACACAAGAAAACTTCAGAGTGAACCTGAAAAGGTGCACTGCGAAGTTTTGCTCTTTAAAAATCTGGATCAAGCTGAAAATTGAAACGACACACAGTTAATGTGTGTTCGAGTCTCTCAAATTTTCGCGACACGATGATGTTTTACGAAACATCTTCGGGTTGTGAGGTTAAGCGACTAAGCGTACACGGTGGATGCCCTGGCAGTCAGAGGCGATGAAGGACGTGCTAATCTGCGAAAAGCGTCGGTAAGGTGATATGAACCGTTATAACCGGCGATGTCCGAATGGGGAAACCCAGTGCAATTCGTTGCACTATCGTTAACTGAATACATAGGTTAACGAGGCGAACCGGGGGAACTGAAACATCTAAGTACCCCGAGGAAAAGAAATCAACCGAGATTCCCCCAGTAGCGGCGAGCGAACGGGGAGCAGCCCAGAGTCTGAATCAGCTTGTGTGTTAGTGGAACGGTCTGGAAAGTCCGACGGTACAGGGTGATAGTCCCGTACACCAAAATGCACAGGTTGTGAACTCGAAGAGTAGGGCGGGACACGTGGTATCCTGTCTGAATATGGGGGGACCATCCTCCAAGGCTAAATACTCCTGACTGACCGATAGTGAACCAGTACCGTGAGGGAAAGGCGAAAAGAACCCCGGCGAGGGGAGTGAAAAAGAACCTGAAACCGTGTACGTACAAGCAGTGGGAGCACCTTCGGGTGTGACTGCGTACCTTTTGTATAATGGGTCAGCGACTTATATTCTGTAGCAAGGTTAACCGTATAGGGGAGCCGCAGGGAAACCGAGTCTTAACTGGGCGTTAAGTTGCAGGGTATAGACCCGAAACCCGGTGATCTAGCCATGGGCAGGTTGAAGGTTGGGTAACACTAACTGGAGGACCGAACCGACTAATGTTGAAAAATTAGCGGATGACTTGTGGCTGGGGGTGAAAGGCCAATCAAACCGGGAGATAGCTGGTTCTCCCCGAAAGCTATTTAGGTAGCGCCTCGTGAACTCATCTTCGGGGGTAGAGCACTGTTTCGGCTAGGGGGTCATCCCGACTTACCAACCCGATGCAAACTACGAATACCGAAGAATGTTATCACGGGAGACACACGGCGGGTGCTAACGTCCGTCGTGAAGAGGGAAACAACCCAGACCGCCAGCTAAGGTCCCAAAGTCATGGTTAAGTGGGAAACGATGTGGGAAGGCACAGACAGCCAGGATGTTGGCTTAGAAGCAGCCATCATTTAAAGAAAGCGTAATAGCTCACTGGTCGAGTCGGCCTGCGCGGAAGATGTAACGGGGCTAAACCATGCACCGAAGCTGCGGCAGCGACACGATGTGTTGTTGGGTAGGGGAGCGTTCTGTAAGCCTGCGAAGGTGGCCTGTGAGGGTTGCTGGAGGTATCAGAAGTGCGAATGCTGACATAAGTAACGATAAAGCGGGTGAAAAGCCCGCTCGCCGGAAGACCAAGGGTTCCTGTCCAACGTTAATCGGGGCAGGGTGAGTCGACCCCTAAGGCGAGGCCGAAAGGCGTAGTCGATGGGAAACAGGTTAATATTCCTGTACTTGGTGTTACTGCGAAGGGGGGACGGAGAAGGCTATGTTAGCCGGGCGACGGTTGTCCCGGTTTAAGCATGTAGGCTGGTTATCCAGGCAAATCCGGATAATCAAGGCTGAGGTGTGATGACGAGGCACTACGGTGCTGAAGTAACAAATGCCCTGCTTCCAGGAAAAGCCTCTAAGCATCAGGTAACATCAAATCGTACCCCAAACCGACACAGGTGGTCAGGTAGAGAATACCAAGGCGCTTGAGAGAACTCGGGTGAAGGAACTAGGCAAAATGGTGCCGTAACTTCGGGAGAAGGCACGCTGGTGTGTAGGTGAAGTCCCTGCGGATGGAGCTGAGACCAGTCGAAGATACCAGCTGGCTGCAACTGTTTATTAAAAACACAGCACTGTGCAAACACGAAAGTGGACGTATACGGTGTGACGCCTGCCCGGTGCCGGAAGGTTAATTGATGGGGTTATCCGTAAGGAGAAGCTCTTGATCGAAGCCCCGGTAAACGGCGGCCGTAACTATAACGGTCCTAAGGTAGCGAAATTCCTTGTCGGGTAAGTTCCGACCTGCACGAATGGCGTAATGATGGCCAGGCTGTCTCCACCCGAGACTCAGTGAAATTGAACTCGCTGTGAAGATGCAGTGTACCCGCGGCAAGACGGAAAGACCCCGTGAACCTTTACTATAGCTTGACACTGAACATTGAGCCTTGATGTGTAGGATAGGTGGGAGGCTTTGAAGCGTGGACGCCAGTCTGCGTGGAGCCAACCTTGAAATACCACCCTTTAATGTTTGATGTTCTAACGTGGGCCCCTAATCGGGGTTGCGGACAGTGTCTGGTGGGTAGTTTGACTGGGGCGGTCTCCTCCCAAAGCGTAACGGAGGAGCACGAAGGTTAGCTAATCCTGGTCGGACATCAGGAGGTTAGTGCAATGGCATAAGCTAGCTTGACTGCGAGCGTGACGGCGCGAGCAGGTGCGAAAGCAGGTCATAGTGATCCGGTGGTTCTGAATGGAAGGGCCATCGCTCAACGGATAAAAGGTACTCCGGGGATAACAGGCTGATACCGCCCAAGAGTTCATATCGACGGCGGTGTTTGGCACCTCGATGTCGGCTCATCACATCCTGGGGCTGAAGTAGGTCCCAAGGGTATGGCTGTTCGCCATTTAAAGTGGTACGCGAGCTGGGTTTAGAACGTCGTGAGACAGTTCGGTCCCTATCTGCCGTGGGCGCTGGAGAATTGAGGGGGGCTGCTCCTAGTACGAGAGGACCGGAGTGGACGCATCACTGGTGTTCGGGTTGTCATGCCAATGGCACTGCCCGGTAGCTAAATGCGGAAGAGATAAGTGCTGAAAGCATCTAAGCACGAAACTTGCCCCGAGATGAGTTCTCCCTGAGACTTTAAGTCTCCTGAAGGAACGTTGAAGACGACGACGTTGATAGGCCGGGTGTGTAAGCGCAGCGATGCGTTGAGCTAACCGGTACTAATGAACCGTGAGGCTTAACCTTACAACGCCGAAGATGTTTTGGCGGATTGAGAGAAGATTTTCAGCTTAGATTCAGAGTTGAGTACGCAATAATTTGCGCAGCAGCAAGGCGACGAGCGAAGGAAAGGAAGGAGCATACTGAAGTATGTGACTGACTTTGCGAGCGCAGGCAACGCAGCTGATGCGATAAAGAATTGCGTACTGAGCACAAAGAATTTGCCTGGCGGCACTAGCGCGGTGGTCCCACCTGACCCCATGCCGAACTCAGAAGTGAAACGCCGTAGCGCCGATGGTAGTGTGGGGTCTCCCCATGTGAGAGTAGGGAACTGCCAGGCATCAAATTGCAGTAAGCCGGGGTGACAACCGGTGGTAATAAAGCGAAAAAATTCGGTGGAGCGGTAGTTCAGTCGGTTAGAATACCTGCCTGTCACGCAGGGGGTCGCGGGTTCGAGTCCCGTCCGTTCCGCCACTTATTTAACATTAAGCCTGCTCAGATAGCAGGCTTAGTGGTAAGAAAGCTTTAGGGGCGTAGTTCAATTGGTAGAGCACCGGTCTCCAAAACCGGGTGTTGGGAGTTCGAGTCTCTCCGCCCCTGCCATTTATAAGAATCCTTTGCTCAGGCAAAGGATTTTTTTTTATCTCTACTCTCCATCTGCAATATCCCTGTTCAAAAGACCTTGCTTCTCTCCGTCCATGGAGAGTACAGCTTATTCCAGGATAGGGCTTTTCAGGATCTCGTGGATCTGCGCCTGCTTATCGCTATTTTGTAACCAGATCGCATAGAGTGGGCGGGAAAGCGTAGCGCTGTCCATGACCGTATGTAACCCATGTTTCTCTTTGGCCCAGCGAACAGGTAGCCAACAGCAGCCGTTCAGGCGTGATAATTGCTGGTAGATCAATTCAGCTGAAGAGGTAGTGAGCAGCGGAACATCATCGCTTCCTATCAGACCCACTTCGTTTTGCTGAAAGTCAGGCCCCCATTCAAGGCGCAAGTAATTCAATTCATTTCTGTTTTTTGCAGGGGATGCGCAATACAAGGCAAGGGTAAAATTACCCAACAGCTGGCTGCTTAATTCATCCATCTTCGGCGATTCGGTGGTGATCAGCAGATCCAACTGGCGTTCATGAAGCTGTTTAACCAGCGACTGCCGCTGCGCGATACGCGCTTCAAACTGGAGATTGTAAGGTGCGCTGTAGAGGGTGCCGAGCCAGCCGTTAAGCATGCATTCCCACAGCGAGGCGCTGGCTCCGATGGAGAATTCATTATGTCGCGAAGAGTGTGCGACCTCCTTGCGCGCAGCCTGCCAGGTATTCATTAACGTTTCGGCGTAAGGCAGGAGCTTTTCTCCGGCCGTCGTCAGGCGAATGTTATTACGATGTCGGGTGAACAGGTTCACACCAAGTTGATTTTCCAGCTGACGAATACGAAAGCTGACCGCTGACTGCGTCAGGTAAAGCGCCTCTGCTGCTCGCCCAAAGTGACGAGTTCTGCTCACTTCCAGGAAAGTCTTGAGCAATTCCGTATCCACACCGTTCTCCACAAAATTATTTGTCGTGATGATTTAAATGTTTTGTTTGACGCTCTGTCAAGCGTAACTAATACTCCGCGCCATAAATAGCTCGGCCAAAGAATCAGGAGCGTGTAGGATGGCGGAAAGCTTTACGACGACTAATCGTTTTTTCGACAATAAAAATTATCCACGCGGGTTCTCCCGTCACGGTGATTTCACCATCAAAGAGGCGCAACTGCTGGAACGTCATGGTTATGCCTTTAACGAACTGGAACTGGGTAAACGCGAACCTGTTACCGATGATGAAAAACAGTTTGTCTCGGTGTGCCGTGGTGAGCGTGAGCCGGTAACGGAAGCAGAACGCGTATGGATTAAGTATATGGCGCGCATCAAGCGGCCGAAGCGTTTCCATACCCTTTCCGGCGGCAAACCGCAGATGGAAGGCGCTGACGATTACACCGAAAGCGATGACTAAGAAAAAAGGGCGTAAGCCCTTTTTTTACGCCATCATTTTCTGCAGATGGTTTAGCATCCGGTCTATCGCCCGATAGCTGAGCGCCTCCTGCAAATGACGGCGTTCAATCTCTTCAGCCTCTGCCAGATCGGCAATGGTTCTCGCCACCTTTAACAGACGCTGCCAGGCTCGAATAGAGAGCCCCAACTGCGTTAGCGTCTGTTCCAGCCAGACAGCGTCCTCCCGCCGTAAGTGGCAGCAGCTCTTCATTTCACGATTCTCAAGATGAGCATTGAGCTTATTTTGCCTGAGCATTTGCCGTTCGCGCGCCGCCAGCACCCGCTGCCGGACCGTTGCGCTAGACTCTTCGCCCTGCGTGCCCTGGCTCAGTATCCCTGGCGGCGGCAGCGGGATCTCTAAGGAGAGATCGAAGCGGTCAAGGAAGGGGCCTGACAGACGTCCCAGATAACGTAATGTCTGCTCAGGCGATGTACGATTATGTTTGCCCTGATAATGCCCTGTCGGGCTTGGGTTCATTGCCGCGATAAGCTGAAAGCGCGCCGGATAGTCAATTTTGGCGCGCGAGCGTGATATATGGATCTTGCCTGACTCAATGGGTTCGCGCAGCGCATCCAGTACACGCCGCTCAAACTCCGGCAGCTCATCAAGAAACAGCACGCCATTATGGGCCAGGGAAATCTCACCGGGGACCGGTATCGAGCCGCCGCCCACCATCGCTGCCAGCGAAGCGCTATGATGAGGTGCGCGAAACGGCCTCTGACGCCACCGGGTCTTCGCGGTATGCAGATTGACCAGGCTCTGAATGGCCGTGCTCTCCAGGGCTTCCTGATTGCTTAATGGCGGCAGGAGACCGGGTAGCCGGCTGGCAAGCATGGTTTTCCCGGTGCCGGGTGGGCCGATCAGGAGCAGGTTGTGACCCCCGGCGGCCACAATCTCCAGCGCTCGCTTGCCCTGCTGCTGGCCGATAACATCGCGCAGATCTTCGCCGCGTTCATCAACGGTGGGTGCCTCGGCGAGAGGCGGCGAAAGCGATGTCTGCCCCGCGAGAAAAGCACACACCTCCTGCAGATGGTCGGCGACCAGGCAATCGCTGCCGCCGATCAGGCCGACCTCAGCCGCATTATCAGAGGAGACGACGATGCGCCGGCCGGCTTTGATGGCTTCCATTGCGCTGGGGATCGCCCCTGGAACGCCGCGTAACCCACCTGTGAGGGCGAGTTCGCCCACAAACTCATATTGATTCAGTCGCGTCGTGTTGAGCTGCTCTGAGGCAACGAGAAGCGCGAGAGCGATAGGTAGATCGTATCGCCCGCCCTCTTTAGGCAGATCCGCTGGCGCCAGGTTAATGGTTATTTTCTTCGCAGGGAAAGCGTAGCCGCTGTTGATCAGGGCGCTGCGAACCCGGTCACGGGCCTCTTTCACGGTGGTCTCCGGCAGTCCGACCATAGTCAGGCCGGGCAGACCGTTGCTGAGATGAACCTCGACAGTAATCAATGGCGCTTCGATACCGAGCGCCGCGCGGGTATAGACGATGGCGAGCGACATAAAACCTCCTGGACCAGGCAGGATTATGGCTGACCTGTGTTAAAACGGGATCGGTAATAGTCAGAAGTTAGGACCATACATCCATACTTTTCGCGCTATATCGTTACATTTAGCCGAAAATGGAATTTCGCTCGCAAAAGAGAGTGGCGTGGGCAAGGCACGCGCAAAAGCGCGCGCCAGGCGAGAGAAAACTGAATTTTTTTCATTTCTGATTTTTTTCATATAAAACAATTATTTTTGCTGAAACTGTTAGGCTGCTCAGCAACAGAGATATAAAAAAATCTTGTGTTTTATGTGATGTCTGTGGTACCTCTTTAGGTATTCCTTCGAACAAGAAGCCAGAAAGTACAGAAAATGACAGCCCTTCTACGAGTGATTAGCCTGGTCGTGATTAGCGTGGTGGTGATTATTATCCCACCGTGCGGGGCTGCACTTGGACGAGGAAAGGCTTAATAATCAAGCCTTAACGAACTAAGACCCCCGCACCGAAAGGTCCGGGGGTTTTTTTATAACTGAAATAACCTAAGCGAGGAGCAGATGATGACTTTTAGCATAAAATTCTGTTTCTCCCGATTTATGACGGGGAACTAACTATGAATGGCGCGCAGTGGGTGGTACATGCTTTGCGGACACAGGGGGTCGACACCGTTTTTGGCTATCCGGGTGGCGCAATTATGCCGGTTTACGATGCACTGTATGACGGCGGCGTGGAGCACCTGCTGTGCCGGCATGAGCAAGGGGCAGCCATGGCGGCCATTGGTTATGCGCGAGCAACCGGTAAAACCGGGGTATGTATCGCGACTTCCGGCCCGGGCGCAACCAACCTGATCACCGGCCTGGCGGACGCTTTGCTTGACTCCATCCCCATTGTCGCTATCACCGGCCAGGTGGCCGCACCCTTCATCGGCACGGATGCGTTCCAGGAGGTAGACGTTCTCGGTTTGTCACTGGCCTGTACTAAGCACAGTTTCCTCGTGCAGTCTCTGGACGAGCTGCCGCGGGTCATTGCTGAAGCTTTCCAGGTGGCAAACTCAGGCCGTCCAGGCCCGGTGCTGGTTGATATCCCTAAGGATATTCAGATGGCGCAGGGCGATCTCGATCCCCATTTCTCTACGGTCGCCGATGAGATGGCATTTCCGCAGGCGGAAGTGGCTCAGGCTCTGCAGATGCTGGCTCAATCGCAGCAACCGATGCTGTATGTTGGCGGCGGGGTCGGCATGGCGCAGGCGGTACCGGCGCTGCGTGAATTCCTCGCCGTAACCCGGATGCCGGCGACCTGCACTCTGAAAGGGCTGGGCGTGGTGGACGCCGATTACCCGTATTATCTCGGCATGCTGGGAATGCACGGCACCAAGGCGGCCAACCTGGCGGTACAGGAGTGCGATCTGCTGATTGCCGTCGGCGCGCGCTTTGACGATCGCGTGACCGGCAAGCTCAACACCTTCGCGCCGCATGCCAAAGTGATCCATATGGACATCGATCCGGCGGAGCTGAACAAGCTGCGCCAGGCGCACATCGGTCTGACCGGCGACCTGAACCGCTTGCTGCCGGCGCTGCAGCAGCCGTTAGCGATTGATGGCTGGCGCGAGCGGAGTGCCGCGCTGCGTGCCGATCACGCCTGGCGTTACGATCATCCCGGTGAGGCAATCTACGCGCCGCTGTTGCTGAAACAGCTTTCCGACCGCAAGCCGGCGGACAGCGTGGTGACAACCGACGTTGGTCAGCATCAGATGTGGTCGGCTCAGCATATGACCTATACCCGCCCGGAAAACTTCATCACCTCCAGCGGCTTAGGCACCATGGGCTTTGGCCTGCCGGCCGCCGTTGGCGCCCAGGTGGCGCGCCCTAACGATACGGTGATCTGTATCTCTGGTGACGGCTCCTTCATGATGAATGTGCAGGAGCTGGGCACCGTAAAACGCAAGCAGTTACCGCTGAAGATCGTATTACTCGACAACCAGCGGTTAGGGATGGTTCGACAATGGCAGCAGCTGTTTTTCCAGGAACGTTATAGCGAAACCACTCTGACTGATAACCCTGATTTCCTCACGCTGGCCAGCGCCTTCGGTATTCCTGGCCAACACATCACCCGTAAAGACCAGGTTGAAGCGGCACTCGACACCATGCTTTCGAGCCAGGGGCCATACCTGCTTCATGTCTCAATCGACGAACTTGAGAATGTCTGGCCGTTGGTGCCGCCCGGCGCCAGTAACTCTGAAATGCTGGAGAAATTATCATGATGCAACATCAGGTCGCTTTACAGGCACGTTTCAACCCGGAAACCTTAGAGCGCGTGCTGCGCGTTGTCCGTCACCGTGGTTTTCAAATCTGCGCAATGAACATGGAAACCGCAGCGGACGCACAGAACATAAATATCGAATTGACCGTTGCCAGCCCGCGGCCCGTCGAATTACTGTTTAGTCAATTAAGCAAGCTGGTCGACGTTGCCTGCGTCGAGATCCAGCAACCCACATCACAACAAATCCGCGCCTGAGCGCAAAGGAAGAAAAATGACGACGAAAAAAGCTGATTACATCTGGTTCAATGGCGAGATGGTTCCGTGGGGCGAAGCGAAAGTTCATGTGATGTCCCATGCGCTGCACTATGGCACCTCGGTATTCGAAGGCATCCGTTGCTACGACTCGCACAAAGGCCCGGTGGTGTTCCGTCATCGCGAACATATGCAGCGTCTGCATGACTCAGCCAAAATTTATCGTTTCCCGGTCTCCCAGAGCGTCGACGAACTGATGGAAGCCTGCCGCGAAGTCATTCGCACTAATAATCTGACCAGCGCTTATATCCGCCCGCTGGTGTTTGTTGGCGATGTCGGCATGGGGGTAAACCCGCCTCCGGGTTACAACACTGACGTGATCATCGCGGCGTTCCCGTGGGGAGCCTACCTCGGCGCAGAAGCGCTGGAGCAGGGGATCGATGCCATGGTCTCTTCCTGGAACCGCGCGGCGCCGAACACCATCCCGACGGCGGCGAAAGCCGGCGGCAACTATCTCTCCTCGCTGCTGGTTGGCAGCGAAGCGCGTCGCCATGGCTACCAGGAAGGTATCGCCCTCGACGTTAACGGCTATATCTCTGAAGGCGCTGGCGAAAACCTGTTTGAAGTGAAGGACGGCGTGCTGTTCACTCCGCCGTTTACCTCTTCCGCGCTGCCGGGCATTACCCGCGACGCCATCATCAAGCTGGCGAAAGATCTCGGTATTGAAGTCCGCGAGCAGGTATTGTCCCGTGAATCCCTGTACCTGGCGGATGAAGTCTTCATGTCCGGCACCGCGGCGGAAATCACCCCGGTACGCAGCGTGGATGGCATCCAGGTCGGCGCAGGCCGTCGCGGTCCGGTCACCAAACGCATTCAGGAAGCCTTCTTTGGCCTCTTCACCGGTGAAACAGAAGATAAATGGGGCTGGTTGGATCCGGTAAGTAAGTAATTAAAAATGGGACGGCACGCACCGTCCCATTTAATAAACACAGATGGGAGTAAAAAGAGCATGCCTAAGTACCGTTCCGCCACCACCACACATGGCCGCAATATGGCGGGCGCCCGCGCGTTGTGGCGCGCAACCGGGATGACCGATGCCGATTTCGGCAAACCGATTATCGCTGTCGTTAACTCCTTTACCCAGTTTGTTCCTGGGCACGTGCACCTGCGCGACCTTGGCAAACTGGTTGCCGAGCAGATTGAAGCCGCCGGTGGCGTGGCCAAAGAATTCAACACCATCGCAGTGGATGATGGGATCGCCATGGGCCACGGGGGTATGCTCTATTCACTGCCATCCCGCGAGCTGATCGCCGACTCGGTGGAGTACATGGTTAACGCCCATTGTGCGGATGCGATGGTCTGTATCTCCAACTGCGACAAAATCACCCCGGGGATGTTGATGGCTTCCCTGCGCCTGAACATTCCGGTGATCTTTGTGTCCGGCGGCCCAATGGAAGCCGGGAAAACCAAGCTGTCAGATAAAATCATCAAGCTCGACCTGGTGGATGCGATGATCCAGGGGGCGGATCCGAAAGTGTCTGACGAGCAGAGTAATCAGGTGGAACGCTCCGCCTGTCCGACCTGCGGCTCCTGTTCCGGGATGTTTACCGCCAACTCCATGAACTGCCTGACCGAAGCGCTGGGCCTGTCGCAGCCGGGTAACGGCTCTCTGCTGGCGACCCACGCCGATCGTAAGGAGCTGTTCCTTAACGCCGGGAAACGTATCGTTGAGCTGACCAAACGCTATTACGAGCAGGATGACGCTTCCGCGCTGCCGCGCAATATCGCCAGCAAGGCGGCCTTTGAGAACGCCATGACGCTGGATATCGCCATGGGCGGTTCCACCAACACCGTTCTGCACCTGCTGGCGGCGGCGCAGGAAGCTGAAATCGATTTCACCATGAGCGATATCGATAAGCTCTCCCGCAAAGTGCCGCAGCTGTGTAAGGTGGCGCCGAGCACGCAGAAGTACCATATGGAAGATGTGCATCGCGCCGGCGGCGTGCTGGGCATTCTGGGCGAGCTGGACCGCGCCGGGCTGCTGAATCGCGAGGTTAAAAACGTCCTCGGCCTGACGCTGCCGCAGACCCTGGAACAGTACGATGTGATGGTGACCCAGGACAATGCGGTGAAAAAGATGTTCCGCGCCGGCCCGGCGGGCATCCGTACCACCCAGGCGTTCTCGCAAGACTGCCGCTGGGATACGCTGGATGACGATCGCGCCGAAGGCTGTATCCGTTCTCTGGAACATGCTTACAGCAAGGACGGCGGCCTGGCGGTGCTGTACGGCAATTTCGCGGAAAACGGTTGTATCGTGAAAACCGCCGGCGTGGACGACAGCATCCTGAAATTTACCGGTCCGGCGAAAGTATATGAGAGCCAGGACGATGCGGTTGAGGCCATCCTCGGCGGTAAAGTCGTTGAAGGCGACGTCGTGGTGATCCGCTACGAAGGGCCGAAAGGCGGGCCGGGGATGCAGGAGATGCTTTACCCCACCAGCTTCCTGAAGTCGATGGGGCTGGGCAAAGCCTGCGCGCTGATCACCGATGGCCGTTTCTCCGGCGGCACCTCAGGGCTCTCTATCGGTCACGTCTCACCGGAAGCGGCGAGCGGCGGCAACATTGCGCTCATTGAAGATGGCGACATGATCGCGATTGATATTCCAAACCGCAGTATCCAGCTGCAGCTGAGCGATGCGGAAATTGCGGCGCGTCGTGAAGCCCAGGAAGCGCGCGGCGACCAGGCGTGGACGCCGAAGCATCGCCAGCGTCAGGTCTCCTTTGCCCTTCGCGCCTACGCCAGCCTGGCGACCAGCGCTGACAAAGGCGCGGTTCGCGATAAATCGAAACTGGGTGGCTAATCATGGCGGATTCACAACCCCTCTCCGGCGCCCCCGAGGGCGCCGAATACCTGAGAGCAGTGCTGCGCGCGCCGGTTTATGAAGCGGTGCAGAAAACGCCGCTGCAAAAAATGGACAAACTCTCTTCTCGCCTGGATAACGTTATTCTGGTGAAGCGCGAAGATCGCCAACCGGTACACAGCTTTAAGCTGCGCGGCGCCTACGCGATGATGTCCAGCCTGACCGCGGAACAGAAATCCCACGGGGTGATCACCGCCTCGGCGGGCAATCATGCCCAGGGCGTGGCGTTCTCCGCATCGCGGCTGGGCGTTAAGGCGCTGATCGTGATGCCGGTAGCGACCGCCGACATCAAAGTGGATGCCGTTCGCGGCTTTGGCGGCGAAGTGCTGCTGCATGGCGCCAATTTTGACGAAGCGAAGGCGAGAGCGATTGAGCTGGCGCAGCAGCAGGGCTTTACCTGGGTGCCGCCGTTCGATCACCCGATGGTCATCGCCGGTCAGGGAACCCTGGCGCTGGAGCTGCTGCAGCAGGATGCCCACATCGACCGCGTGTTCGTCCCGGTGGGCGGCGGCGGCCTGGCGGCAGGCGTGGCGGTGTTGATCAAGCAACTGATGCCGCAGATTAAAGTGATAGCGGTGGAAGCGGAAGATTCGGCCTGCCTGAAGGCGGCGCTGGATGCCGGTCATCCGGTGGATCTGCCGCGCGTCGGCTTGTTTGCCGAAGGCGTGGCGGTCAAACGCATCGGCGATGAAACCTTCCGTCTGTGCCAGGAGTATCTGGACGACATCATCACCGTCGACAGCGACGCTATTTGCGCGGCGATGAAGGATTTGTTCGAAGATGTGCGGGCGGTGGCAGAGCCTTCCGGCGCCCTGGCGCTGGCGGGGATGAAGAAATATGTCGCCCAGCACAATATTCGCGGCGAGCGACTGGCTCACATTCTGTCCGGGGCCAACGTCAACTTCCACGGTCTGCGCTACGTGTCTGAACGCTGCGAGCTCGGGGAACAGCGCGAAGCGCTGCTGGCGGTGACGATCCCGGAAGAGAAAGGCAGCTTTCTGAAGTTTTGCCAGCTGCTGGGGGGGCGTTCGGTGACCGAGTTCAACTACCGCTTTGCCGATGCCAAAGACGCCTGCATCTTTGTGGGGGTGCGTCTGAGTCGTGGGCTGGAGGAGCGGAAAGAGATCCTCCAGTTACTGAACGATGGCGGCTACAGCGTCGTTGACCTTTCCGATGACGAAATGGCCAAGCTCCATGTGCGCTATATGGTTGGCGGCCGACCGTCCAAAGCGCTGCAGGAGCGGCTGTTCAGCTTCGAATTTCCAGAGTCCCCGGGGGCGCTGCTGAAGTTCCTGCACACCCTTGGCACCCACTGGAATATTTCGCTGTTCCACTACCGTAGCCACGGTACCGACTATGGTCGGGTTTTGGCGGCCTTCGAGCTGGGCGAGCACGAGCCGGACTTTGAAACTCGTCTCAATGAGCTGGGCTATGAGTGTCACGATGAGACCCATAACCCGGCATTCCGCTTTTTCCTCGCGGGCTAGTGGTTCGGCAGGATTTTCCAGAAAGCATCAATAAGCGGCTCATGCAGCCGCTTTTTTTGTGCGCAAACGCCGAGCTCGAACGGGGTTTGCTCATCGCTGCGCTCCAGAATCATCACCCTGTTGCGTACCGGCTCCGGGCTGTTCTCCAGCACCACTTCCGGCAGCAGCGCCACGCCGCATCCCAGGGCGACCATCGACACCATCGCTTCGTGGCCCCCGACGGTGGCGTAGATCGACGGATTGCTGATTTTATGCCGTCGAAACCACAGCTCGATACGCCGACGTACCGGCCCCTGGTCAGCCATGATAAACGGCACTGTCGACCAGTCCGGACGCTCGACGGTCACCTGGTTGCGCACCGGGCAGGGAAGGGCCGGGGCAATTAACACCACGGCGAGGTTCTCCAGCATCGAAAACGCCACCGACCCTGGCAGGGTCTCCGGCTTACCGGCAATCGCCAGGTCGGCTTCGCCGGTGACCACCTTCTCCATGGCGTCGGCGGCATCGCCGGTCGACAGCTTGATCTCTACCGAGGGATGCGCGGCGCGAAAGCGGTCGAGGATCGGCGGCAGATGGCTATAGGCGGCGGTGACAGAGCAGAAGATGTGCAGCTCGCCGGAGAGCGAAGGGCCCTGCTGATCGATGGCGTGGCGAAGCTGCTGATACTGCAGTAAAGTCTGCTGGGCAAAGGTGCGTAACTCTTCCCCGGCTTCGGTCAGGGTCACCGTGCGATTATCTCGCACGAACAGCGGCTGGCCGAGGTCCTCTTCCAGGCGCTGGATCTGGCGCGAAAGCGTCGACGGGCTGACGTGCATGGCCCGCGCGCTGCGGCCAAAATGGCGGCTTTCCGCCAGATGCAGAAAGGTTTTCAGATCGCGTAAATCCACGGCGCGTACTCCCCGGTTTTGTATTTCATAAAATGCAACGTGACGTTGTGAATATATCAATTTCCGCAATAAAATTCCTGTCATATAGTAAGTTCATTCTCGCAAAAGCGAACCGAACAATAAGCACGACACAACATCACGGAGTTACAGACATGGCTAACTACTTTAATACACTGAACCTGCGCCAGCAGCTGGCACAGCTGGGCAAATGCCGCTTTATGGCGCGCGACGAATTCGCCGATGGCGCCAGCTACCTTCAGGGTAAAAAAGTGGTCATCGTCGGCTGCGGCGCGCAGGGTCTGAACCAGGGTCTGAACATGCGTGACTCCGGCCTGGATATCTCCTATGCGCTGCGCAAAGAAGCGATCGCCGAGAAGCGCGCCTCCTGGCGTAAAGCGACCGAAAACGGTTTTAAAGTCGGCACTTATGAAGAGCTGATCCCACAGGCGGACCTGGTGGTTAACCTGACCCCGGACAAACAGCACTCTGACGTTGTGCGCTCCGTACAGCCGCTGATGAAAGACGGCGCGGCGCTGGGCTACTCCCACGGCTTCAACATCGTGGAAGTGGGCGAGCAGATCCGTAAAGACATCACCGTGGTGATGGTGGCGCCGAAGTGCCCGGGTACCGAAGTGCGTGAAGAGTACAAACGCGGTTTCGGCGTACCGACGCTTATCGCGGTACACCCGGAAAATGACCCGAAAGGCGAAGGCATGGCCATTGCGAAAGCATGGGCAGCGGCGACCGGCGGCCACCGTGCGGGCGTCCTGGAGTCTTCCTTCGTGGCAGAAGTGAAATCTGACCTGATGGGCGAGCAGACCATCCTCTGCGGCATGCTGCAGGCGGGTTCTCTGCTGTGCTTCGACAAGCTGGTGGCGGAAGGTACCGACCCGGCGTATGCAGAAAAACTGATTCAGTTCGGCTGGGAAACCATCACCGAAGCGCTGAAGCAGGGCGGCATCACCCTGATGATGGATCGCCTCTCTAACCCGGCGAAACTGCGCGCTTATGCGCTCTCCGAGCAGCTGAAAGAGATTATGGCGCCGCTGTTCCAGAAACACATGGACGACATCATTTCCGGCGAATTCTCCTCCGGTATGATGGCGGACTGGGCGAACGACGATAAGAAACTGCTGACCTGGCGTGAAGAGACGGGTAAAACCGCGTTCGAAACCGCGCCGCAGTATGAAGGTAAAATCGGCGAGCAGGAGTACTTCGATAAAGGCGTTCTGATGATTGCGATGGTGAAAGCAGGCGTTGAGCTGGCGTTCGAAACCATGGTCGATTCCGGCATCATCGAAGAGTCCGCTTACTACGAATCACTGCACGAGCTGCCGCTGATCGCCAACACCATCGCCCGTAAGCGTCTGTACGAGATGAACGTGGTTATCTCCGATACCGCTGAATATGGTAACTACCTGTTCTCTTACGCTTGCGTACCGCTGCTGAAAGAGTTCATGACCACCCTGCAGACTGGCGACCTGGGTACGGCGATTGCCGAAGGCGCGGTAGACAACGCCCAGCTGCGTGATGTCAACGAAGCCATCCGCAGCCACCAGATCGAGAAAGTGGGTCACAAACTGCGTGGCTATATGACCGATATGAAGCGTATTGCGGTTGCCGGCTAATTCCTCGTCGTCTTTCGACTGGCCGATGCGTTGGCTACGGTACGTACACCCCAGTCACATAGTTATCTATGTTCCTGGGGGTGTACTTCCTGGCCGCCTTCCGGCAAGCTGAAATCCATAGAGGAATGAATTTGTTTAGTAGGCCTGATAAGCGAAGCGCCATCAGGCAAAAACCCGGAGATTAAGATCCCCGGGTTTTTTTATTATTTCCGGTACAGGACTTTGATGATGTGGTAGCCGAACTGGGTATGCAGCGGTCCGGTTGGCTCCAGCACCGGGCAGGAGAAGACCACTTTATCGAACGCCGGGACCATCTGGCCCTGGCGGAATTCACCTAAATCACCGCCGCGTTTACCTGATGGGCAAATAGAGTGTTTCTTTGCCAGCTTACCGAAGTCGGCGCCGTTTTTAATCTGCTCCAGAAGATCCAGAGCCAGTTTCTCTTCTTTAACAAGAATATGCAGTGCTGCTGCTGTTTTTGCCATGATCGTGCCTTGAATAGGTTGAGATAAATCGGGGCGCAATATACCACGCGTCAGCGGCGATAAAGCACCTTAATGATATGGTAGCCAAACTTGGTTTTTACCGGACCGTAGGGCTTGAGAAGCGGGCAGCTAAAGACCGCCTGATCGAATGGGCCGACCATCGCGCCTTGCTGAAACTCGCCCAGGTCGCCGCCGTTGCGCCCCGAGGGACATTGGGAATAGCGCTTCGCCAGATGATCGAAGCTGACGCCCCGCTCCAGTTTGGCGAGGATCTCCTGGGCCAGTTTTTCTTCTTTGACCAGGATATGCAGGGCTGCTGCGGTCTTTTTCATGGTTCTGCTCTATGGGTTAATCGCGATTTCTTCACTTTACCATCAGTCGGTAAATCTCGGCTCCGCTTTCTGCTACAATCCCCACCCCGTTCGAAGATTGAGCAAGACTCCCATGCGTTTAAACCCTGGCCAACAACAAGCCGTCGAATTTGTAACCGGACCGTGCCTGGTGCTGGCGGGCGCCGGCTCCGGTAAGACCCGCGTGATCACCAATAAAATCGCCCACCTGATCCGCGGCTGCGGCTATCAGGCGCGCCATATCGCGGCCGTGACCTTTACCAACAAAGCCGCGCGCGAGATGAAAGAGCGCGTTGGGCAAACGCTGGGGCGCAAAGAGGCGCGCGGGCTGATGATTTCCACCTTCCACACCCTGGGGCTGGATATCATCAAGCGGGAATACGCCGCGCTGGGCATGAAGTCTAACTTCTCCTTATTCGACGATACCGACCAGGTGGCGTTGCTCAAAGAGCTGACCGAAGGGTTGATCGAAGATGACAAAGTGGTGCTCCAGCAGTTGATCTCGACGATCTCCAACTGGAAAAACGATCTGAAAACCCCGGCCCAGGCCGCCGCGGGTGCGAAAGGCGAACGGGACCGCATCTTCGCCCACTGCTATGGGCTGTACGATGCGCATATGAAGGCCTGCAATGTCCTCGATTTTGACGATCTGATCCTGCTGCCGACGCTGCTGCTGCAGCGCAACGAGGAGGTGCGCGAACGCTGGCAGAATAAGATCCGCTACCTGCTGGTGGATGAGTATCAGGATACCAACACCAGCCAGTATGAGCTGGTGAAGCTGCTGGTGGGCCAGCGGGCGCGTTTTACCGTGGTAGGCGACGATGACCAGTCGATCTACTCGTGGCGCGGCGCGCGGCCACAGAACCTGGTGCTGCTCAGCCAGGACTTCCCGGCGCTGCAGGTTATCAAGCTTGAGCAGAACTATCGCTCCTCCGGGCGTATTCTGAAAGCCGCTAACATTCTGATCGCCAACAACCCGCACGTTTTTGAAAAGCGTCTGTTCTCCGAACTGGGATACGGCGCTGAGCTGAAAGTGCTCTCCGCCAACAATGAAGATCATGAAGCGGAGCGCGTGGCCGGGGAACTGATCGCCCACCACTTTATCAATAAAACCAATTACAAAGACTACGCGATCCTTTATCGCGGCAATCACCAGTCGCGGGTCTTTGAAAAGATGCTGATGCAGAACCGCATCCCGTACAAAATCTCCGGCGGCACGTCGTTCTTCTCGCGCCCGGAAATTAAAGATCTGCTGGCCTATCTGCGCGTGCTGACCAACCCGGACGACGACAGCGCCTTTCTGCGTATCGTCAACACGCCGAAGCGCGAGATCGGCCCGGCGACGCTGCAAAAGCTCGGTGAGTGGGCGATGGGCCGCAACAAAGGATTGTTCACCGCCAGCTTTGATATGGGTCTTAGCCAGATGCTGACCGGGCGCGGCTATGAATCACTCACCCGCTTCACCCACTGGCTGCGCGAGATCCAGCAACTGGCCGAACGCGAGCCGGTCAACGCCGTGCGCGACTTGATCCGCGGGATTGATTACGAATCCTGGTTGTATGAAACCTCGCCCAGCCCGAAAGCCGCGGAAATGCGCATGAAAAACGTCAACCAGCTGTTCACCTGGATGACCGAGATGCTGGAAGGCAGCGAAATCGATGAGCCGATGACCCTGACGCAGGTGGTCACCCGCTTTACGCTGCGCGACATGATGGAGCGCGGCGAATCGGATGAAGAGCTGGATCAGGTGCAGCTGATGACCCTCCATGCCTCAAAAGGGCTGGAGTTCCCGTATGTTTACCTGGTGGGCATGGAGGAGGGATTGCTCCCGCACCAGAGCAGCATTGATGAAGATAACGTCGATGAAGAGCGCCGGTTAGCCTACGTGGGCATCACCCGTGCGCAGAAAGAGCTGACCTTTACGCTCTGTAAGGAGCGCCGGCAGTATGGTGAGGTGGTGCGCCCGGAACCGAGCCGTTTCCTGCTCGAGCTACCCCAGGACGATCTGATTTGGGAGCAGGCGCGCAAAGTGATTACCGCTGAAGAGCGAATGCATAAAGGACAGGCTAACGTGGCGAACATTCGCGCCATGCTGGCAAAAGCTAAAGAGAAAGGATAGCGATAAGCAGGCCGGGTAAGGCGAAGCCGCCGCCCGGCAATGTTCAGCGTATTACTTCACCTCAAGCATCCAGTGCACATAGCTTTGCCACTGGCATTCCTGTTCGATCAGCTCAGCCCCAAGCGGGTGATTATCCAGCCAGTTTTCCGGCAGCGTCAGGGACAGTTTTTCATCATCGGCCACCAGATTGATGGCGGGCAGCAAATCGTCACGCCGCCGGCTGGCAAAGAGTATCGCCAGTCGCAGCAGGCGACAAAGATGTTCGGCAACCCGCGGCGGGACGGCGTTCTGCTGATGAAGCGATGAGAGGTCGATGGCGTTAGTCTGGTTAAGCAACAGCGTCGCAATCAGCTTCTTCTGCGCTGGGGTAAAGCCGGGCAGGTCGAGATTATTGACCAGATAGGCCGCGTGCTGCGGCGCGCGCTTAAAATCCACGCTCAGGCCAATCTCATGCAACGCACAGGCGCTGAGGAGCAAATCGCGGCTCAGCGGATCCAGTTCCCAGCAGCCGTCCAGCTGGCTGAGCAGGTGGCTGGCAAGACCAGCGACGCGCTGGGCCTGTTCGGTGTCGATCATAAAACGACGCTGAATATTACGCAGAGTGCGGCTGCGGATGTCCTGTTCAACGGAGAGATGCAGCATGCCATACACCAGCCCTTCCCGTAATGCGCCGCCCGCGAGGGTCATACACTGAATATTCAGTTCGCTGAAGATAGCGATAAGGATCGCCAGCCCGCTCGGAAACACCAGCGCTCGCTCAAGGGTTAAGCCTTCGATCTCCAGCTCTTCCAGGCGTCCGCACTGGATGGCGCGCTGTTTAAGCTGCTGGAGTTTGGTCAGGGTGATCCGCTCATCCATCCCCTGCGCCATCATAATTTCCTGCAGAGCCTGAACGGTGCCGGAGGCGCCAACGCACACTTTCCATCCGTGATAGCGCAGCACATCGGCGATGGGCAGTAGCACCTCACGCGCGGCCGCCTCGGCAAGATCGAAATTCTCTTTCGTCAGGCTGCGGTCGGCGAAATAGCGTTCAAGCCAGGTCACACAGCCCATCGACAGGCTAAATAGCGAGGTCGTTTGCGCGCCGGTGCCGGTCACCAGTTCGGTGCTGGCGCCGCCGATATCGACCACCAGACGCTGATCGGCGCCGCCGGTGGTGTGGGCGACACCCTGATAAATCAGGCGCGCTTCTTCTTCACCGCTAATGACCTGTACCGGACTGCCGAGGATCTCCTGCGCTTTCGCCAGAAATTCGCCGGCATTGACGGCAAGACGCAGCGTGGCGGTGGCCACGACGCGGATTTGCGCCGGCGGAATATCCTGCAGGCGTTCGGCAAACAGGCGTAAGCACTGCCAGCCGCGCTCCATCGCTTCTGCGGAGAGCGTGTTGTCGCTATTCAGGCCGGCGGCCAGACGAACTTTGCGCTTAATGCGGCTCAGCGTCTGGATACTGCCAGCCACCTCGCGCACCACCAACATATGGAAACTGTTGGAGCCCAAATCAATGGCGGCATACAGCGAGGTGGAGCTCATGCTCTTCATCGTTCAGAAGGCTCCCTGGTCGACGGGGCGCTTGTGCCCAATCCGTGTAACTGAGCGGGTTGCCGGGGAAACGCGCCCTGGCAGATTCTGAATGATTGAGCGTATAGCATAGAGTTCTTAACCTGAACGACGACGATTGCGCGGTGGACCGCTGCGGCGCGGGCCGTTGCCTGGACGCGCACGGGTCAGTCGCAGCGGCTTAGGCAGGTCGGTCATCAGCGCGTCCGGGTTGTACTTGCTGACCGGAATTGAGTGACCAATATAGGTTTCGATAGCCGGCAGGTTCAGCGCATACTCTTCGCAGGCGAGGCTGATGGAGTGACCGCTGGCGCCAGCGCGACCGGTACGGCCAATGCGGTGAACGTAATCTTCGCAGTCGTCCGGCAGATCGTAGTTAAAGACGTGGGTCACGGCCGGAATGTGCAAGCCACGAGCGGCAACGTCAGTCGCGACCAGAATATCAAGGTCGCCGCGGGTAAATTCTTCGAGAATCCGCAGACGTTTTTTCTGCGCCACGTCGCCGGTCAGCAGACCTACGCGATGGCCGTCGGCGGCGAGATGGCCCCAGATATCTTCACAACGATGCTTGGTATTGGCGAAGACGATGGCGCGATCGGGCCACTCTTCTTCCAGCAGCGTCTGCAGCAGGCGCATTTTTTCTTCGTTGGACGGGTAGAAGAGCTCTTCTTTAATACGGTGGCCCGTTTTCTGTTCCGGCTCGACTTCAACGTACTCGGCGTTGTTCATTTGTTCGAACGCCAGTTCGCGTACGCGATAAGAAAGCGTCGCGGAGAACAGCATGTTCAGACGCTGAGTGGCCGGCGGCATGCGGCGGAACAGCCAGCGGATATCTTTAATAAAGCCGAGATCGTACATGCGATCGGCTTCGTCCAGCACGACGACCTGAATGGCGCCGAGGTTAATGTGGTTTTGCTTCGCGTAATCGATCAGACGACCGGTGGTACCGATCAGAATATCGACGCCGCTTTCCAGCACTTTCAGCTGCTTATCGTAGCCGTCGCCGCCGTAAGCCAGACCCAGCTTCAGACCGGTGGCCTGCGCCAGCGGTTCAGCGTCCGCGTGGATCTGTACCGCCAGTTCACGCGTCGGCGCCATAATCAGCGCGCGCGGCTGGTTAACCTGGCGATCGGCGATAGCCGGGTGAGAGAGAAGATAATGAAACGTCGACGTCAGGAACGCCATCGTTTTACCGGTACCGGTTTGCGCCTGCCCGGCGACATCGCGGCCTTCCAGCGTCAGCGGAAGGGCGAGGGCCTGAATAGGTGTGCAATTATGAAACCCTTTCTTTTCAAGGGCTTCAATGACTGCCGGGTGCAGGGCGAAGTCGGAAAACTTCTGTTCTGTTAAATGTGTTTTGCTCATAGTGTGGTAGAATATCAGCTAACTATTGCATTAAGAAAGCGTATCCGGTGAAATAACGTCAACCTTTCGTTGGCGGTGTACGAAATTATTCAAGGTACGTCTACGGTAACTGAACGAATCCAGGATAGCTTAGACCACTAAGCGAGCCGGGAGCGATAAATCTGCAATATGCAGTGCGCGTTCAGGTGACCCTGGCGTCAAAGGGTGGGTCCATGAGGGATCGCGCCAGTTGGCAGACCAGAGAATTGAGGTATCCTGAAGAATAGCGTGCATAACGTAGCCGCAGCGCGTCGTTGATGGCTACGACACCAACACACCAGGCTTATTCCTGTGGAGTTAAATATGAGCGATAAAATTATTCACCTGACTGACGACAGTTTTGACACGGACGTACTCAAGGCTGACGGGCTGACCCTCGTCGATTTCTGGGCAGAGTGGTGTGGTCCGTGCAAAATGATCGCCCCGATTCTGGATGAGATCGCTGAAGAGTATCAGGGCAAACTGACCGTAGCTAAGCTGAACATCGACCAGAACCCGGGCACCGCGCCGAAGTACGGCATTCGCGGCATCCCAACCCTGCTGCTGTTCAAAAACGGCGAAGTGGCGGCCACCAAAGTCGGCGCACTGTCCAAGGGTCAGCTGAAAGAGTTCCTCGACGCCAACCTGGCGTAAGCGAATTGCTGTTCCGGCGTCCAGATTCCTATTTTTTGCGGAACTCTGGACGCCCGGCTGGAGTCGTGCTAAGTTAATCCACAGACTTCGTTTTAAACATACCTTGTTTGAATCTTGTTTTACCCGAAGCATCCCGCAAAAAACGCGCGTGAAGCTATTAATTCCGGGCTTTTCACTCATTCCGTCTAGTCGTTTCAGTTCTGCGTTCTTTCCTGTGACCAGGCGACGTACAGACACGAGATGAAGGCCGTTAACAGGCATGGAAGTTCCTGCCATACCATTCACAACATTAAGTTCGAGATTTACCCCGAGTTTAAGAACCCACACCACTATGAATCTTACCGAATTAAAGAATACGCCGGTTTCTGAGCTGATTACTCTCGGCGAAAATATGGGGCTGGAAAACCTGGCTCGTATGCGTAAGCAGGATATTATTTTTGCCATCCTCAAGCAGCATTCGAAGAGTGGCGAAGATATCTTTGGCGACGGCGTACTGGAGATACTGCAGGATGGATTTGGATTCCTCCGCTCCGCAGACAGCTCCTACCTCGCCGGCCCTGACGACATCTACGTATCCCCCAGCCAAATCCGCCGTTTCAACCTCCGCACTGGTGACACCATTTCCGGTAAGATTCGTCCTCCGAAAGAGGGTGAGCGTTACTTTGCGCTGCTGAAAGTTAACGAAGTTAACTACGACAAGCCGGAAAACGCCCGTAACAAGATCCTGTTCGAGAACTTAACGCCGCTGCACGCGAATTCTCGTCTGCGTATGGAGCGTGGTAACGGTTCTACCGAAGACTTAACCGCTCGCGTACTGGATCTGGCTTCCCCGATTGGCCGCGGCCAGCGTGGTCTGATCGTCGCGCCGCCGAAAGCCGGTAAAACCATGCTGCTGCAGAACATCGCGCAGAGCATCGCTTATAACCATCCGGACTGCGTGCTGATGGTGCTGCTGATCGACGAACGTCCGGAAGAAGTGACCGAGATGCAGCGTCTGGTGAAAGGTGAAGTGGTTGCTTCCACCTTCGACGAACCGGCATCCCGTCACGTTCAGGTTGCTGAGATGGTTATCGAGAAAGCGAAACGTCTGGTTGAACACAAGAAAGACGTTATCATCCTGCTTGACTCCATTACCCGTCTGGCGCGCGCCTACAACACCGTGGTCCCGGCTTCCGGTAAAGTGCTGACCGGTGGTGTGGACGCCAACGCCCTGCACCGTCCGAAGCGTTTCTTCGGTGCGGCGCGCAACGTCGAAGAGGGCGGCAGCCTGACCATCATCGCCACGGCGCTGATCGACACCGGCTCCAAAATGGATGAAGTTATCTACGAAGAGTTTAAAGGCACCGGTAACATGGAGCTGCACCTCTCTCGTAAGATTGCCGAAAAACGCGTCTTCCCGGCTATCGATTACAACCGTTCCGGTACGCGTAAAGAAGAGCTGCTCACCACTCAGGAAGAGCTGCAGAAAATGTGGATCCTGCGCAAAATTATCCATCCGATGGGTGAGATCGACGCGATGGAGTTCCTCATTAATAAACTGGCAATGACTAAGACGAATGATGACTTCTTCGATATGATGAAGCGCTCGTAAGGTAAAAAAAGCCAAAAACGCCACGCCTTTGCGTGGCGTTTTCATTTTGGGATTTGTATGATCCAGAGACAGAGAAAGCGGGACGAAAATTGTCGTATAATGGCGCCGGACAGCAGGCGGAGACAGCTTTAACAGACTAAAATCTATACAATAAATTTGTAATGTTCTGCTTTTCCCCTTCTGGAGTTGGGGCATCATCGCTATACTTCCCGGATTAACTATGCTGAGAGCACATGCGTTGTGAATTTACTCACTGCTATTACTGAATTAATCAGTATTTTCTTATTCACGACCCTCTTTATTTTTGTCGCGCGGAAAGTGGCAAAAAAGATTGGGTTAGTGGATAAACCAAACTATCGCAAACGGCATCAGGGGTTGATTCCGTTGGTCGGTGGTATCTCAGTTTATGCAGGCATCTGTTTCACCTTCGCCATCGCCGATTATTATATTCCTCACGCCTCGCTGTATCTGGCCTGTGCGGGGGTATTGGTGCTGGTTGGCGCGCTGGACGATCGCTTCGACATCAGCGTGAAAATTCGCGCGGTCATTCAGGCCGCGATCGCCGTGATTATGATGATGGCAGGGAATCTGCATCTGAGTAGTCTGGGCTTTATTTTTGGCTCGTGGGAGCTGGTGCTGGGGCCTTTCGGCTTCTTCCTCACTCTGTTTGCCGTCTGGGCCGCCATCAACGCGTTTAATATGGTCGATGGGATTGACGGCCTGCTCGGCGGCCTGTCATCCGTCTCCTTTGCGGCGACTGGGATCATCCTCTGGTTTGACGGTCAGTACAGTCTGGCGATGTGGTGTTTTGCGATGATCGCCGCCATTCTGCCCTATATTCTTCTTAATCTTGGCGCCCTCGGCCGCCGCTATAAAGTTTTTATGGGTGACGCCGGCAGCACCATGATTGGCTTCACCATCATCTGGATCCTGCTGGAAACCACACAAGGTAAAACGCATCCCATCAGCCCGGTCACCGCGCTGTGGATTATCGCTATCCCGTTGATGGATATGGTGGCGATTATGTATCGCCGCCTGCGTAAAGGCATGAGTCCTTTCTCACCGGACCGGCAGCATATTCATCATTTGATCATGCGCGCCGGGTTTACTTCCCGCCAGGCGTTCGTCCTGATCACCCTGGCCGCTGCCCTGCTGGCGCTGGTTGGCGTCGCGGCGGAATATACCCGCATTGTGCCGGAATGGGTGATGTTAATTCTCTTTTTGGTGGCCTTCTTCCTTTATGGCTACTGTATTAAGCGCGCCTGGAAAGTGGCGCGTCTGGTTAAGCGCATCAGACGCAGAATTCGGCGACACAGCGGCAATAATCCGAAACTAACCAAGTAAAGCTGGGGATGTGATGACTCAACCATTACCGGGAGCACAATCAGTGAACGTTGAGAACGAGCTGGATATTCGCGGGCTGTTTCGCGCTTTATGGGCAGGAAAAGGCTGGATAGTCGGCGGTGCTGTACTCTTCGCCGCTATCGTGTTGGTGTACACCTTCTTTGCTCGCCAGGAGTGGAGCGCCACGGCGATCACCGATCGGCCTACTGTCAACATGTTGGGGGGGTACTATTCCCAGCAGCAGTTCTTACGCAATCTGGATATCAAAGCCGACCTGGCCTCGGTAGATCAGCCTTCCGCCATGGATGAAGCGTATAAAGAGTTCATCATGCAGTTGGCCTCCTGGGATACCCGGCGTGATTTCTGGCTGCAAACGGACTACTACAAGCAGCGACAGTCGGGTAATGCTCGCGCCGATGCGGCGATGCTGGATGATTTAATTAACAATATCCAGTTTATGCCAGGCGATGCGGCCAAGAGCGTCAACGACAGCGTCAAACTGACCGCCGAGACCGGGCAGGATGCCAATAATTTGCTGCGCCAGTATGTGGCTTTCGCCAGCCAGCGGGCGGCTGGCCATCTTAACGACGAGCTCAAAGGCGCCTGGGCGGCGCGGACGGTACAAATGAAGGCGCAGGTGAAGCGTCAGGAAGAAGTGGCCGAGGCTATTTTCAACCGCCGGACCCACAGCGTGGAGCAAGCGCTGAAGGTCGCTCAGCAGCATAATATCTCGCGCAGCGAAACGGATGTTCCTGCCGATCAGTTGCCGGATTCAGAGCTATTTTTATTGGGCAGGCCGATGCTGCAGGCCAGACTGGAAAACCTGCAGGCCGTCGGACCGGAATATGACCTCGATTACGACCAGAATCGCGCCATGCTGAGCACGTTGAACGTCGGTCCAACGTTGGATCCGCGTTTTCAGACTTACCGGTATTTGCGAACGCCGGAAGAACCTGTAAAACGCGATAGCCCGCGCCGTGTATTTCTGATGGTGATGTGGGGGATTGTGGGTGCGCTCATCGGCGCAGGCGTGGCGTTATCGCGTCGTCGTGTCCTGTGATTGCGGCCTGTGGTGAAGGGCAAATGACCTTCATCGCCTAATCGAAGAGAATCGATGTGAAAGTACTAACTGTATTTGGCACGAGGCCGGAAGCCATCAAAATGGCTCCTCTGGTCCATGCGCTGGCAAAGGATCCTCATTTTGAGGCGAAAGTATGCGTGACTGCGCAGCATCGGGAGATGCTCGATCAGGTGTTGAAACTATTCTCCATCACCCCGGACTACGATCTTAACATCATGAAGCCGGGGCAGGGGCTCACCGAGATCACCTGCCGTATTCTTGAGGGGCTGAAGCCGGTTCTGGAGTCGTTTAAACCCGACGTGGTGCTGGTGCATGGCGATACCACCACCACGATGGCGGCGAGCCTGGCGGCGTTTTACCAGCGTATACCGGTGGGCCATGTAGAGGCGGGTCTGCGGACCGGCGATTTAAGTTCGCCGTGGCCGGAAGAGGGCAACCGTACGCTGACCGGGCATCTGGCGACGTACCATTTCGCCCCTACGGAAACCTCGCGGCAGAATCTGTTGCGGGAGAACATTGCCGACAGTCGCATCACGGTGACCGGGAATACGGTCATCGATGCCCTATTCTGGGTGCGCGATCGCGTTCTGGGCGATGAAGCGCTACGGGAGACCCTGCTGCAGCGCTATCCTTTCATTAGCCACGGTAAAAAAATGATTCTGGTTACCGGCCATCGGCGGGAAAGCTTTGGGCTCGGCTTTGAGCAGATCTGCCAGGCGCTGGCGGAGATAGCCCATACCCACCCTGAGGTGCAGATTGTCTATCCGGTTCACCTGAATCCTAACGTCAGCGAACCGGTGAACCGTATTCTCGGCCATATCGACAACGTGATGTTGATTGAACCGCAGGACTACCTGCCGTTCGTCTGGTTGATGGATCGGGCCTGGCTCATCCTGACCGATTCCGGTGGTATTCAGGAAGAGGCGCCTTCCCTGGGGAAACCGGTGCTGGTCATGCGCGATATGACCGAACGTCCGGAAGCGGTGGCCGCCGGTACCGTCTGTCTGGTGGGCACCGACAGCCAGCGCATCGTGGCGGAAGTCACGCGACTGCTGGAGGATGATGCCGCATACCAGGCGATGAGCCGCGCGCATAATCCTTATGGCGATGGCGAAGCATGTCGTCGAATTTTGTCTGCACTTAAAAATAATCAGGTAATGCTATGAGTTTTTCTACCATTTCAGTGATTGGCCTTGGCTATATCGGGCTGCCAACCGCTGCCGCGTTCGCCTCCCGGCAGAAGCGGGTGGTCGGCGTTGATGTCAATCAACATGCCGTGGAGACCATTAACCGTGGAGAGATTCATATCGTGGAGCCGGACCTGGCGAGCGTGGTGAAGACCGCGGTCGAGCAGGGATATTTAAGCGCCACCACCACCCCGGTGGCAGCGGATGCCTACCTGATTGCCGTGCCGACGCCGTTTAAAGATCGCCACGAGCCGGATATGGTGTTTGTCGAGTCGGCGGCTAAATCCATTGCGCCGACGTTAAAGAAAGGCTCGCTGGTGATCCTCGAGTCCACCTCGCCGGTCGGGTCGACCGAACAGATGGCTGAGTGGCTGGCGGAGATGCGCCCGGACCTCAGCTTTCCCCAGCAGGTGGGTGAAGCGGCGGACGTGAATATCGCCTACTGCCCGGAGCGGGTATTGCCCGGCCAGGTGATGGTCGAGCTGATTAAAAACGACCGCGTTATCGGCGGCATGTCGCCGGTCTGCTCCGCTCGCGCCAGCGAGCTGTATAAAATCTTCCTCGAAGGCGAATGTGTGGTGACCAACTCGCGTACCGCCGAGATGTGCAAGCTGACGGAAAACAGCTTCCGCGACGTCAACATCGCTTTTGCCAACGAGCTGTCGCTGATTTGCGCCGATCAGGCCATTAACGTCTGGGAACTGATCCGCCTGGCGAACCGCCATCCGCGAGTGAATATCCTGCAGCCGGGACCGGGCGTCGGCGGCCACTGTATCGCCGTCGACCCGTGGTTTATCGTGGCGCAAAACCCGCAGCAGGCGCGTCTGATCCGCACGGCCCGTGAGGTCAACGACCACAAGCCGGAATGGGTTATCGAACAGGTGAAGGCGCAGGTAGCTGACTGCCTGAATGCCACCAACAAACGGGCCAGCGAACTGACCATTGCCTGTTTTGGCCTCGCCTTTAAGCCGAATATTGACGACCTGCGCGAAAGCCCGGCAATGGAAATTGCCGCGCAGATTGCCCGCTGGCACAGCGGCACGACGCAGGTAGTTGAGCCCAACATTCACGCGCTGCCGAAGAAACTCGACGGTCTGTGTACGCTGGCGACCCTCGATGCGGCGCTGGCCAGCGCCGACGTGCTGGTGATGCTGGTCGATCACCATGAATTTAAAGCCGTTAGCGGCGACAGCGTCACCCAGGCGTATATCATCGACACCAAAGGAGTGTGGCGGTGAGAACCATTCTGGTCACCGGCGGCGCGGGCTTCATTGGTTCGGCGGTAGTGCGGGAGATTATCCAGCACACCGCCGATCGCGTGGTGGTGGTGGATAAACTGACCTACGCCGGCAATTTAATGTCGCTGGCGCCGGTGGCGCAGGATGCGCGTTTCGCCTTTGAACAGGTGGATATCTGCGACCGCGGCGAGCTGGACCGTATTTTCGTGCAGTATCAACCGGATACAGTGATGCACCTGGCGGCGGAAAGCCATGTCGATCGGTCGATTGACGGCCCGGCGGCATTTATTGAAACCAATATCGTGGGCACCTATACGCTGCTGGAGGCGGCCCGTAGCTGGTGGAATACGCTGGCTACGGCGCAAAAATCGGCGTTTCGCTTCCATCACATCTCCACCGATGAAGTGTATGGCGATCTGCACGGCAGCGATGATTTCTTTACCGAGACCACGCCCTATGCGCCAAGCAGCCCCTATTCGGCCTCGAAAGCCAGCAGCGACCACCTGGTGCGTGCCTGGCTGCGTACCTATGGCCTGCCGACGCTTATCACCAACTGCTCGAATAACTACGGCCCATATCACTTCCCCGAGAAGCTGATCCCGCTGACCATCCTCAACGCGCTGGCAGGCAAGCCGCTGCCAGTGTATGGCAATGGACAGCAGATCCGCGACTGGCTGTACGTGGAAGATCATGCCAGAGCGCTGTATCTGGTGGCGACCCGCGGCGAACCGGGCGAGACTTACAATATCGGCGGTCATAACGAGCGTAAAAACATCGAGGTGGTGGAAACCATTTGCGAATTGCTCGAAGCGCTGGCACCGCATAAGCCGCAGGGCGTGGCGCACTATCGCGACCTGATCGCCTTTGTTGCCGATCGCCCGGGCCACGATCTGCGCTATGCCATTGATGCCTCGAAGATCGCCCGTGAGCTGGGCTGGACGCCGGCTGAGACCTTCACTTCCGGTATGCGTAAGACCGTGGCGTGGTATCTGGCGAACGAGACATGGTGGCGCCAGGTTCAGGACGGAAGCTATCAGGGCGAGCGTCTTGGACTGCAAGGCTAATCATCTCTGGGGGGAATGATGAAAGGTATTATTCTGGCGGGGGGTTCCGGAACGCGACTGCATCCCATCACCCGCGGCGTGTCGAAGCAGCTGTTGCCGATCTACGATAAGCCGATGATCTACTACCCGCTGTCGGTATTAATGCTGGCCGGGATCCGTGAGATCCTGATCATCACCACGCCGGACGATCTGCGCGATTTCCAGCGCCTGCTCGGCGATGGCTCAGAATTTGGCATTGCGCTGCACTATGCCGTACAGCCGACGCCGGATGGTTTAGCCCAGGCGTTTATCATCGGCGAAGCCTTTCTTAACGGCGAACCGGCGTGCCTGGTGTTAGGCGACAATATTTTCTTCGGCCAGAGCTTCAGCCCCAAGCTGCGCAGCGTGGCTGCCCGCACGGAAGGGGCGACGATTTTTGGCTATCAGGTGATGGATCCTGAGCGCTTTGGCGTGGTGGAGTTTGATGACAACTTTCGCGCGCTGTCGCTGGAAGAGAAGCCGAAGCAGCCGAAGTCGAACTGGGCGGTCACCGGTCTCTATTTCTACGATGGCAAGGTGGCGGAGTACGCCAAACGGGTCAAGCCATCCGAGCGCGGCGAACTGGAAATCACCTCTATCAACCAGATGTACCTTGAAGATGGCGCATTGACCGTCGAACTGCTTGGACGCGGCTTTGCGTGGCTGGATACCGGCACCCACGATAGCCTGATCGAGGCCAGCATGTTCGTGCAGACCGTCGAGAAGCGTCAGGGCTTCAAAATCGCCTGTCTGGAAGAGATCGGCTGGCGCAACGGCTGGCTGGACGACGACGGCGTCAAACACGCGGCGAAGCGGTTGGAAAAAACCGGCTACGGCCAATATCTGCTGGATCTGCTCCGTGCCCGTCCGCGCCAGTATTGATCCCCTGGAGTGGGAGAACCGCTTCTTTGCCGTTAACAGCGCCGTCGTTCACTTTGACGAGCATGCGCCGCGGCTGACGCCTGAGGCGCTGGCGGGGTGGTCGCGAGTGCAGGCGAAGGTAGCCGCCAGCGACACCGTCCGGCTCGACGCGCTGCAGCAGCTGGGTTTTCAGCTGGTGGAAGGCGAGGTCGATCTGGCGCTACCGGTGGGCAACCCTGCGGATGCGGGCGCCGACGTCGCCGTGGAGGCGGATATTGCGCCACTGCGCGAGCAGGCGGCGCAGGCCTTTGCGATGAGCCGCTTTCGCGCGCCCTGGTATGCTGCCGACGCCAGCGGCCGTTTCTATGCCCAGTGGATTGAAAATGCGGTGCGCGGCACCTTCGATCATCAGTGCCTGATTTACCGCCATCCAGAGGGCGATATTCGCGCCTTTGTCTCCCTGCGCCAGCTCAATGCCACCGAGGCGCGTATCGGCCTGCTGGCCGGACGCGGCGCCGGGGCGCAGCTGATGCAGGCGGCGCGGTACTGGGCCGCTTCGCGCGGACTTTCTACACTGCGGGTGGCGACCCAGATGGGCAACACCGCCGCGCTTAAACGTTATATTCTCAGCGGTGCTAATGTGGAAAGCACCGCCTACTGGCTATACAGGTGACCCCATGATCCCATTTAACGCGCCGCCGGTGGTTGGAACCGAGCTTGATTACATGCAGTCTGCGATGAACAGCGGCAAGCTGTGCGGCGACGGCGGCTTTACGCGCCGCTGCCAGCAGTGGATGGAGCAGCGTTTTGGCACGGCAAAAGCCCTGCTAACCCCTTCCTGCACGGCTTCGCTGGAGATGGCCGCGCTGCTGCTGGATATCCAGCCGGGCGACGAAGTGATTATGCCCAGCTATACCTTTGTATCCACCGCCAATGCCTTTGTGCTGCGCGGGGCGAAAATCGTCTTCGTCGATATCCGTCGCGATACGATGAATATCGATGAAACGTTAATCGAAGCCGCTATCACCGATAAAACCCGGGCGATCGTCCCGGTGCACTATGCCGGCGTAGCCTGCGAGATGGATACCATCATGGCCATCGCCGACAAGTACAACCTGTTCGTGGTGGAAGACGCCGCGCAGGGGGTGATGTCCACCTACAAGGGGCGCGCGCTGGGCACCATCGGCCATATCGGCTGCTTCAGCTTCCATGAAACTAAAAACTACACCGCCGGCGGTGAGGGCGGGGCGACGCTGATCAACGATCGCACGCTGGTGGAACGTGCGGAGATCATTCGCGAAAAAGGCACCAACCGCAGCCAGTTCTTTCGTGGCCTGGTGGATAAATATACCTGGCGGGACATTGGCTCCAGCTATCTGATGTCCGACCTGCAGGCCGCCTATCTGTGGGCGCAGCTGGAAGCGGCGGAGCGCATCAACCAGCAGCGTCTGGCGCTGTGGCAGAATTACTATGACGCGCTGCTGCCGCTGGCCCGCGCGGGACGTATTGAACTGCCGACGGTCCCGGCTGACTGCGGGCAAAACGCGCACATGTTCTACATTAAGCTGCGCGATATCGAGGATCGCAGCAGGCTTATCGCCTGGCTGAAAGAGGCGGAGATCCTCGCGGTATTCCATTACATTCCCCTGCACAGCTGTCCGGCAGGCGAACACTTCGGCGAATTCCACGGTGAAGACCGCTATACCACCCAGGAGAGCGAGCGCCTGGTACGCCTGCCGCTGTTTTACAATCTGTCTGTGGTGAACCAGCGGACGGTGATTAACTCGCTGCTGAGCTACTTCTCCTGATATGTCGTTAGCAAAAGCCTCATTGTGGACGGCGGCCTCGACGCTGGTCAAAATCGGCGCCGGGCTGTTGGTCGTCAAGCTGCTGGCCGTCTCGTTTGGGCCCGCGGGCGTTGGCCAGGCCGGTAACTTCCGGCAACTGGTCACCGTGCTCGGCGTGCTGGCCGGGGCCGGGATATTTAACGGCGTCACGAAGCTGGTGGCTCAGCATCACGACGATCCCCCGCGCCTGAAGCAGGTGGTGGGCACCTCGTCGGCGATGGTGCTTGGCTTTTCCACGCTGCTGGCGCTGGTGTTTTTACTGGCGGCGGCGCCGATAAGCCAGGGGCTGTTCGGTCATACTCATTATCAGAATCTGGTACGGCTGGTGGCGTTGGTGCAGATGGGGATCGCCTGGGCGAACTTCCTGCTGGCGCTGATGAAAGGCTTTCGCGATGCGGCGGGAAACGCCTTCTCGCTGATTGCCGGCAGCCTGATTGGCGTGGCGGCCTATTATGCCTGTTACTACTTCGGTGGTTACCAGGGGGCGCTGCTGGGGCTGGCGTTAGTGCCGGCGCTGGTGGTGATCCCGGCGGGCATCATGCTCTGGCGGCGGGGTAATATTCCGCTGAGCGCCCTGCGTCCGCGCTGGGATAACGGTCTGGCGGGACAGCTATCGAAATTTACCCTGATGGCGCTGATAACCTCAGTGACCCTGCCGGTGGCTTATGTGATGATGCGTAATCTGCTGGCGGCGCATTATGGCTGGGAGGCGGTCGGTATCTGGCAGGGGGTGAGCAGTATCTCCGATGCCTATCTGCAGTTTATTACCGCCTCGTTCAGCGTCTATCTCTTGCCGACGCTGTCGCGGCTGAGCGCCAAAACGGATATCACCCGCGAGATAGTCAAGTCGCTGAAATTCGTCCTGCCGGCAGTGGCGGCGGCGAGCCTGACGGTCTGGCTGCTGCGCGATTTTGCCATCTGGCTGCTGTTTTCCGATCGCTTTACCGCGATGCGTGACCTGTTCGCCTGGCAGCTGGTGGGCGACGTTTTAAAAGTAGGCGCCTACGTCTATGGCTATCTGGTGATCGCTAAAGCGTCGCTGCGTTTTTATATTCTGACGGAAATCAGCCAGTTCACGCTGCTGACCGCATTCTCACACTGGCTTATACCGGCGCACGGCGCGGTTGGCGCGGCGCAGGCGTATATGGCCACTTATATTGTTTATTTCGCCCTTTGTAGTGGCGTGTTTTTACTCTGGCGTAAACGGGCATGACAGCACTGATACATGTACTGGGATCGGATATCCCGCATCATAACCAGACCGTACTGCGGTTCTTTAACGACGAACTGGCCGCCGATCCGCAGGCCAGGAGATTTATGGTCGTCGGTGATGAGGCCAGCGTGCGTGATGGGTATCCGGCGCTGGACATCACCTGCTATCCGGGGAAGAAGTCGCTGGCGCAGGCGGTGATTGCGCAAGCCAAAGCCAACCGTCAGCAGCGCTTTTTCTTCCACGGCCAGTTCAATACCGGCCTGTGGCTGGCGCTGTTGAGCGGCGGTATCCGCCCATCGCAGTTTAACTGGCATATCTGGGGGGCGGATCTGTATGAAAACGCGACCAGCCTGAAGTTCCGCCTGTTCTATCCGCTGCGCCGCCTGGCGCAGGGGCGGGTGGGGCGCGTTTTCGCCACCCGCGGCGATCTTAGCTGGTTCGCTAACCGCCATCCGCGCGTTCCGGGCGAACTACTCTACTTCCCGACCCGTATGGATCCGGCGCTGAATACCCTGGCCGAAAACGCGCCGCGCGGCGACACGCTGACCATTCTGGTGGGCAACTCCGGGGATCGCAGCAATGAACATATTGCCGCGCTGAAGGCTATCCATCAGCAGTTTGGCGATACGGTAAACGTCATCGTGCCGATGGGCTATCCGGCGAATAACGAGGCCTATATCAATGAGGTTCGTGAGGCGGGGGCGGCGCTGTTTAGTCGCGAGCATCTGCAGATCCTCAGCGAGAAGCTTGAGTTTCATGATTATCTGGCGCTGCTGCGCCGCTGCGATCTGGGCTATTTCCTGTTTGCGCGTCAGCAGGGGATCGGCACCTTGTGCCTGTTGATTCAGGCGGGCATTCCCTGCGTGCTCAACCGCGAAAACCCGTTCTGGCAGGATATGACCGAGCAGCATGTGCCGGTGCTGTTCACCAGCGATGCGCTGGAAGTCAGCGTGGTTCGCGAAGCGCAGCGCCAGCTGGCGAGCGTGGATAAGTCGGGTATCGCTTTCTTCCGGCCGAACTATCTGACGGGCTGGCAGCGAGCGCTACGGTTAGCGGCGGAGGGGCAGGCATGACGTTAATGCAATTTAGCGGGCTGCTGGTGGTCTGGCTGCTGTCGACGCTGTTTATCGCCACCGCCACCTGGTTTGAGTTCCGTCGGGTACGCTTCAACTTCAACGTCTTTTTCTCGTTGCTGTTTCTGCTGACCTTTTTCTTCGGTTTCCCGCTGACCAGTATTCTGGTGTTCCGCTTTGACGTCAGCGTGGCGCCGCCGGAGATTTTGCTGCAGACGCTGCTGATTGCGGTGTGCTTCTACGCGATTTACTACGTGACCTATAAAACGCGGCTGCGTCCGGCATCGCGTGAGATTACGCGTCGGCCGCTGTTTACCATGAACCGGGTGGAAACCCATCTGGCGTGGGGCATACTGATGGGGCTGGCGCTGCTGTGCGTCGGCATCTTCTTCGCCCACAACGGTTTCCTGCTGTTTAAGCTCAACTCTTACAGCCAGATTTTCTCTGCTGAAGTCTCCGGCGTGGCGTTGAAACGCTTCTTCTACTTCTTTATTCCGGCGATGCTGGTGGTCTATTTCCTGCGCCAGGATTATAAGGCGTGGATTTTCTTCCTCGTCAGCACCGTGGCCTTTGGTCTGCTGACCTACGCTATCGTCGGCGGGACTCGCGCCAATATCATCATCGCCTTTGCCATCTTCCTGTTTATCGGCATTATTCGCGGCTGGATCAGCTTGTGGATGCTGGCTGCGGCGGGCGTGCTGGGCATCGTCGGCATGTTCTGGCTGGCGCTGAAGCGCTACGGGATGAACGTCAGCGGCGACGAAGCGTTTTATACCTTCCTCTATCTCACACGCGATACCTTCTCGCCGTGGGAGAACCTGGCGCTGCTGCTGCAAAACTATGACAAGATCGATTTCCAGGGGCTGGCGCCGATGATCCGCGACTTCTACGTCTTTATCCCCAGCTGGATGTGGCACGGTCGTCCGACGATGGTGCTCAATACCGCCAACTACTTCACCTGGGAAGTGTTAAACAACCATTCGGGGCTGGCGATTTCGCCGACGCTGATTGGCTCGCTGGTGGTGATGGGCGGCGTCTGGTTTGTGCCGCTGGGCGCTGTGGCGGTCGGGTTGATTATTAAATGGTTCGACTGGCTGTATGAGCTCGGCAACCGGGAGAGCAATCGCTATAAAGCGGCAATCCTGCATAGTTTCTGTTTCGGCGCTATCTTCAACATGATAGTGCTGGCGCGCGAGGGGCTGGATTCGTTCGGCTCCCGCGTGGTGTTTTTCCTCGTGATCTTTGGTATCTGCTTGCTGGCGGCGAAACTGCTGTACTGGTTCCTGGATAGCGTGGGACTGATTCATAAGCGCGTAAAACCGCTTTCGCAACCGCAAGTCTGAGAAGGATGGACATGACTGGGACCATTTCCGCGCCGTTGTACCTGTTAAGAGGGCTGCAGCTCATAGGCTGGCGCGATATGCAGCACGCTCTGGATTATTTATATGCCGATGGCGTTCTCCGGGAGGGGACGCTGGTGGCGATTAATGCCGAGAAAATGCTGGCCGTAGAGGATAACCCCGAGGTGCGGGCGCTGATTGAGGCGGCGGAGTTTAAATATGCGGATGGCATCAGCGTGGTACGTTCGCTGCGTAAAAAATATCCGCAGGCCCAGGTGTCCCGCGTGGCGGGAGCCGATCTCTGGGAAGCGTTAATGCAGCGCGCCGGCGCTGAAGGCACTCCGGTGTTTTTGGTCGGCGGTAAACCTGAAGTCCTGGCGCAGACGGCGTCCAGCCTGCGCCAGCGCTGGCAGGTGAATATCGTCGGCAGCCAGGACGGCTATTTTGCGCCTGAGCAACGGCAGGCATTGTTCGAACGCATTCGCGACAGCGGGGCGAAAATCGTCACCGTCGCCATGGGGTCCCCGCGTCAGGAGATCTTTATGCGCGACTGTCGGCGCCTGTACCCGCACGCGCTGTATATGGGCGTCGGCGGCACTTACGATGTTTTCACCGGGCACGTTCATCGGGCGCCGAAGTTCTGGCAGGATCTGGGGCTGGAGTGGTTTTACCGCCTGGTTTCCCAGCCGAGCCGGATTAAAAGGCAGGCCCGGCTGCTACGATATTTACGTTGGCATTACACCAATAAACTCTAATATTCCTCTGCATTCTGGCGAGTTTGTGTCCATTTTCTGTTTAATGTCTTTACTCGCCTGATACTTTATTTGCCATTTCCATAAAATTCATTAACCATTCGCAGGCTTCATACGCGCGGGGGGAGACCTGCGCGTCGGCAAGGCTATGAGTTCAGTTAATAACAATAACCGGGAGTACCCGGAATACGGCAAACACAAGAGGATATATGACTGAGAAAAAAGCGGAGCTCCAGCGTGGACTGGAGGCCCGGCATATTGAACTGATCGCCCTTGGGGGGACGATTGGCGTGGGGTTGTTTATGGGGGCGGCCAGTACCCTGAAGTGGGCTGGGCCTTCCGTGCTGCTGGCGTACATTATCGCTGGCCTGTTCGTCTTTTTCATTATGCGCTCAATGGGCGAAATGCTGTTCCTTGAGCCCGTCACCGGCTCCTTCGCGGTGTATGCGCATCGCTATATGAGCCCCTTCTTCGGCTACCTGACCGCCTGGTCGTACTGGTTTATGTGGATGGCGGTGGGCATCTCTGAGATTACCGCCATCGGCGTCTATGTGCAGTTCTGGTTCCCGGAGATGGCGCAGTGGATCCCGGCGTTAATTGCCGTGGGGCTGGTGGCGCTGGCTAACCTCGCGGCGGTCCGGCTGTACGGTGAAATCGAGTTCTGGTTCGCCATGATTAAAGTGACCACCATTATCGTGATGATCGTCGTGGGCCTGGGCGTCATTTTCTTCGGCTTTGGCAACGGCGGCCACTCCATCGGTTTTGGCAACCTGACCGAACATGGCGGCTTCTTTGCCGGCGGCTGGAAGGGCTTCCTGACGGCGCTGTGTATCGTGGTCGCGTCCTATCAGGGGGTGGAGCTCATCGGCATTACCGCTGGTGAAGCGAAAAATCCGCAGGTCACACTGCGCAGCGCGGTGGGCAAAGTGCTGTGGCGGATCCTGATTTTCTACGTCGGCGCGATTTTCGTTATCGTCACCATCTTCCCATGGGATCAAATCGGCTCCAACGGCAGCCCGTTCGTACTGACGTTTGCCAAAATCGGTATTACCGCCGCGGCGGGGATTATCAACTTTGTGGTGCTGACGGCGGCGCTTTCCGGCTGCAACAGCGGGATGTACAGCTGCGGACGTATGCTGTACGCCCTGGCGAAGAACCGTCAGCTGCCGGCGGCGATCGGTAAGGTATCGCGCAACGGCGTTCCGGCCGTCGGCGTGGCGCTGTCTATTCTGATCCTGCTGGTAGGCTCCTGCCTGAATTACATCATTCCTAATCCGCAGCGGGTGTTTGTCTATGTCTATAGCGCCAGCGTCCTGCCGGGGATGGTGCCCTGGTTTGTGATCCTGATTAGTCAGCTGCGTTTCCGTCGCGTACATCAGGCAGCGATAGCCAGCCATCCGTTCCGTTCGCTGCTGTTTCCGTGGGCCAACTATTTCACCATGGCTTTCCTGATCTGCGTGCTGATCGGGATGGGGCTGAATGATGAAACCCGGATGTCGCTCTTTGTCGGCATTATTTTCCTTGCTGCCGTTACCCTGATTTATAAGGTGTTTGGCCTTGGAAGGCAGGGGCAAGTCAATAATACGGCTGAATAAGCGCCAAAACGAACAAAGCATGAGCAAACGATAATTTTCTTTTAAAAGGCACTAGACAGCGGGGGAGGAAGTCCGTATTATCCGACCCCGCAACGGCGCTAAGCGCCCGTAGCTCAGCTGGATAGAGCGCTGCCCTCCGGAGGCAGAGGTCTCAGGTTCGAATCCTGTCGGGCGCACCATTAACCCGGTGCTGGAGCTGCGGTGGTTTTAATACCGCGTAAAAGGTTTGCAGTGGTGGCTATAGCTCAGTTGGTAGAGCCCTGGATTGTGATTCCAGTTGTCGTGGGTTCGAATCCCATTAGCCACCCCATTATTTGATAGAGTTGTGAATTTGCGAAGGTGGCGGAATTGGTAGACGCGCTAGCTTCAGGTGTTAGTGTTCTTACGGACGTGGGGGTTCAAGTCCCCCCCCTCGCACCACGACTTTAACGAATTGAACTAAAAATTCAAAAAGCAGTATTTCGGCGAGTAGCGCAGCTTGGTAGCGCAACTGGTTTGGGACCAGTGGGTCGGAGGTTCGAATCCTCTCTCGCCGACCAATTTTGAACCCCGCTTCGGCGGGGTTTTTTGTTTTCTGTGACTTCCTGCCATGACTTATTCCCCTGATCTTGCTGATAAAAAATCTTCTCTTTGCTTAAGAATACGCGTCAGGAAAACTCTCAATTCATCACTGTGGTAGATGCAATTTCCCTGGATCCTGTGCGATAATAATCGGGTAGATGCTCATTCCATCTCTTATGTTCGCCTTTGTGCCTCATAAACTCCGGAATGATGCAGAGCCGTTCTTACGGTGCTTATCGTCCACTGACAGATGTCGCATTTATGCCTCATCAAACACCATGGACATTACGTTGAGTGAAGCACCCAATTTGTTGTCAAACAGACCTGTTTTAACGCCTGCCCTGATTTCAGCGCAGGCGTTTTTTTCTTTCAGGGGGATCGTCAACGGGAAGGCGGGGGAGAAGGGCTATCGCCCCGCAGGAGGCGACAGCCAGGTGAGGTTATTGCTGAGGGTTATTCTGCAGCGTCAGCAGCAGACCATCGCGGCGCATGGTGGCCGCTTCCTCCGGTTGATGGAGGCGATCCAGAGCATCCGCCAGCCAGGCGTAATCAAAGGCATCCGGACGCTGCTTAAGCGCGGCGCGGAAGGCGATGCTGGCCTCCTGCCATTCGCCGTGCCGCATCAGCGACTGGCCCAGGGTGCTCCACAGCAGCGGACGATCGCCAACGGCTTTGATCTGCTGGCGCAGTACTTTCTCCAGCTGTTCCGGGTTATTGGTCTTCAGGCGCGGGATCGGCATCACCAGACGGTCGTCATACTGTTTCTTCAGACCATCAATAATAATTTGCTGCGCGGTATCGTGATCGTCGCTCTCGATGAGGCGCTCGGCCATCGCCACCTGCAGCGGCACCAGCGCCCGCGTTTTACGGCTCTGGTTGCGCCACCATTCGCGCAGCCCCTCGCTGCCGCCGTCGGCCAGCGCTTTGTCCATCAGGCCAACCCATGCCAGCTGTTCCAGCGCGGCGCGGTGCTCTTCATCGCCGACGTTAGCTTTCGCCATCGACGGAATGATATCCAGCAGCGACTGCCAGGCGCCGGTACGGGTATAAGCCTGTTCGGCGAGGCGCAGCACTTCCGGATGACGCGGGGTGATTTCCAGTAGCTTATCGATGCCATGGCGCGCGGCGTGATTTTCATTGCGCGCCAGCTGCAGGCGAACGCGGGTGATTTCCACCGGGATCAGGTCATCGCCCGCCAGGTCGGTGGCGCGCTCCAGATGCTGGTTAGCCCGCGCTTCATCGCCGCGCTGCTGGGCCGCTTCCGCCGCCAGCAGATAGTTCACCACCGGCTGTTCGGCGTGATCGGCGTTTTTCGCCATCAGCTTCTCAACCTGCTGGTAATCACCTTCCGCCAGCTTAAGCAGCGCCTGCTCGGTTTGCTTACGCGCGCGACGGCGTTTACGGCCGACAAACCAGCCGCGCGTATGCGCCCCGGTGCGGAAAATACGGCGCAGCAGCCATTCAATGGCGAACAGCACCACCATGGCGAGGATCAGGATGATCACCAGCCCGGTCACGCTGGTCTCAATATTGTAATTATCAGTCTGGATCAGGACGTAGCCCTGATGCCCGGCGATCATCGGGCCAAGCACGATCCCGGCGATCAACAGTGCGAAGAGTAAAAGAATTTTCAGCATGCGTTACTCTCCTTGCGGCGCAGCGGGGGCGGCCGGTGCTGCAGGTGCAGGCGAGGGCGCGCCGCCTGCGGAAACGGCAGGCTGCGCCATCAGATTACGCACCCGGGTCTGCATCAGTTTTTCCAGCAACGCCTGGCTCTGCAGCGTTTCCGGCACCGTCATGGTAATGCTTTGCTGACTGAGCTTATCCACCTCTTCAAGGAAGGCTTTAGTGGTGGCGTCATCGGTATCGTAATAGGCGCGTACCCAGGTCGAGACGTTATCCAGCGACTGTTTCCAGGTCTCTTCCTGATGGCGCGGCACTGCCTGCGCGGCGACCAGCAGGCGAGAGCGAATATTTTCCCGCAGATAGATATCCTGATTCGGCGCCAGCAGCGGGACCGCCGTTTCATCGCGGCGGCGCACGGTGATAAAACTGTCCATAAAATTCTGCCAGCTTTTCTGCAGATTGACGCGCCATTCGCTGATGGAGCTGGAGAGCTCATCGCTATCAGAATCCATCGGCGAATCGTCATCGTTATTATCCGCCAGCCGCAGGTTATCGATTTGGTTCGCCAGCTGATTAACCTTGAGGATCATGCCGTCGTAGTCGACCTGGTTCACCGCGGAGAGGGTGGCGATATCGTCGGTGATCGCCCGGCGGGCGCCGATCAGGCTTGGGTCATTCATGTCGGCGAGGCTGGCGTCGGCGCTTTTCAGCAGCGCGGCGGCGGTGGTGACATCCTGATCGCTCCACAGCTTACGTCCCGCCAGCTTGACGAGGAAGTCGGCCTGGGCCAGCAGCCAGGTTTTGGCGTCGCTACCGGAAATGACCGCCACTTTTTGCTGGACTTCGTCCAGCTGTTTGGCCAGCGTCTCCTGCTGATGTTTGGCTTCGTTTAGCTGCTCGGCCTGCTGTTTGATAATGCCTTCCAGTTCGCTTTTTTGGCTTTCCTGCGCTTTTTGCAGCGCCGCGACCTGGCTTGATAATTCAGAGGTGGTTTCGTTTTGACGCGAGGCCTGCTGTTTGTTCAGGCCATACAGGCCGATACCGGCGGCTATCGCAATGGCGATAGCGATCGCGCTGAGCGCCAGGCTGGTTTTGTTGCCAGCCTTCTTCTTATCAGTGTTCTCTGGCTGTGGTGTGGTCTCCACGGCCTCCCTGGTCTCTTCAACCACGGCGGATTGATTTTGTTGTTCCGTCATTATGGCTTCCAATGTTGAGAGTTATTGTAATGCGCGTAGCAGCGCATCGTTGTCGGCGCTATCGGCAACCTGAATCTCCTGCCAGCCCAGCTCCCGGGCCTGAAGGGCCAGACGTTCGCTGACAACGACAACGCGGCAGTGCAGGAGCCACCGTTCGCGATACCATTGCGGTATTAACGACCATAGCTGCTGCAGCATCTCGCCGCTGGTGACCACCAGCGTGGTGACCCCGCGAGATTGCCAGCGCATCGCTTCTTCTGCGCCATCGTAATGCTTTGCACTACGTTGATAACATTCACAAAATGTGACCCTGGCGCCGCGCTCGGTCAGCGTCGCGCCTAAGAGTTCCCGCCCACCATTGCCGCGTAAGATCAGCGCATTCTTCCCGGCAATGTTTTGTAATTCAGGTAATTGTAGCAAGACTTCGCTAATTTCCCGATCTAACGGGTAATGGATGTGCTGCCCGCTGACAGTATGCAGGGCCAGCGCCGTCGTGCGGCCAATGGCAAAATAACGCGGGGAAGTGGGCCAGGGCATACCCTGTTGCTGCAGACGGGCATGGGCGAACTCCACCGCATGCTGGGACAGCGCGAACAGCAGATCGTCAGGCCCCAGGCGGGCAAGCGCGTCGCCCAGCGCGGGAAGCTCCCGACCGGGCGTAAATTCTATCAGCGGAAAGCTCCAGGCCACGCGTCCCATGGCCCGCAGACGGCTGACCAGCGCTTCTCCTTGCGGTAGTGGACGAGTGACCAGGATGCTCATCGTGGGGCTTCTCCATCATAAACTGCCGCGAGAATATCGCGGGCGCCGTTATCCAGGAGCTCTTCCGCCAGCGAGATGCCAAGCGCTTCGGCCTGCTCTGCTGGCCCGCGCCGTTCGCCGCGTACCATCTGCGAACCATCCGGGGCGCCAACCAGCGCCCGCAGCCACAGTTCACCGTCTTTCAGTTCCGCATAGCTACCAATCGGCACCTGACAGCCGCCTTCGAGACGCGTGTTCATCGCCCGCTCGGCGCGCACGCGCACTGCCGTTTCCGTATGGTTGAGAGGCGCTAACAGCCCCTGGGTCCATGCATCGTCGAGACGGCATTCGATGCCCACCGCGCCCTGGCCGACCGCCGGCAGAGATTGCTCAGGCGACAGCGGCTGGCGAATTCGCGCCTCGAGCTGCAGGCGCTTCAGGCCGGCGGCGGCGAGGATGATGGCGTCATACTCGCCGTTATCCAGCTTACTCAGTCGGGTACCGACATTACCGCGCAGAGAGCGGATCACCAGATCCGGACGGGTGGCGGCCAGCTGGCACTGACGGCGTAAACTTGACGTGCCAACGACGCTGCCGGCCGGGAGTTCATCAATCGAGGCATAGCGATTGGAGACAAACGCGTCGCGCGGATCGTCGCGCTCGCAGATTGTCACCAGCCCCAGCCCCTCCGGGAATTCCACCGGCACATCTTTCATCGAATGAACGGCGATATCGGCGCGCCCTTCGAGCATGGCAAGCTCTAACTCTTTCACAAATAAGCCCTTGCCACCCACCTTTGCCAGGGGAGTATCAAGGATGACATCCCCGCGAGTGACCATCGGCACCAGCTCGACCTTCAGTCCGGGATGCGCTTGTTCCAGGCGCGCTTTAACATATTGCGCCTGCCATAGCGCAAGCGGGCTTTGCCGTGTGGCAATTTTCAAAACTTTGTCTAACATGCTTGTTACCGTCATTGTCGACCACTAACCATCCTAACATTGTTGTCTTACGGATGTTAGTTTTCACGGTTTATGTGGGAGATAGCTCCGGCCCACTCTTTTTTAACCTTTCATGCGCGTGGCGGTTGCCGGAGGCGTAGTGAGGAATTTACAGGTAATAAACGGTGCTACACTTGTATGTAGCGCATCTTTCTTTACGGTCAATGAGCAAGGTGTTAAATTGATCACGTTTTAAACCATTTGTCTGTCCGCTGCTCTTCACAACCACACCGACGACGAATGGTGACGGTTTTTGTTGAAATACTGAAATCCTCCGTACTATTGTACCTCGGGTTTTTGAACATCAGGCGATATGTCTTGTACCTCTATATTGAGACACTGAAACAGAGACTGGATGCCATCAACCAACTGCGCGTGGATCGCGCGCTTGCTGCCATGGGACCCGCTTTCCAGCAGGTTTACAGTCTACTGCCAACGTTATTACATTATCATCACCCGCTGATGCCGGGTTACCTTGACGGTAACGTTCCCCGTGGCATTTGCCTCTACACGCCTGATGAAACCCAACGCCACTATCTTGAAGAACTGGAACTGCATCGCGGCATGCAGACCCAGGAGCCGCCGAAAGGCGAGCTGCCGATCACCGGCGTCTACTCGATGGGCAGTACCTCCTCCGTCGGCCAGAGCTGTTCTTCCGATCTGGACATCTGGGTATGTCACCAGGCCTGGCTGGATAGCGAAGAGCGCCAGCTGCTGCAGCGAAAATGCAGCCTGCTTGAGAGCTGGGCGGCCTCGCTCGGTGTGGAAGTCAGCTTCTTCCTGATCGACGAAAACCGTTTCCGCCATAACGAAAGCGGCAGCCTCGGCGGCGAAGACTGCGGTTCGACCCAGCATATTTTACTGCTCGATGAGTTCTACCGCACCGCGGTCCGTCTCGCCGGCAAGCGTATTCTGTGGAATATGGTGCCGTGCGATGAAGAAGAGCATTACGACGATTACGTCATGGGGCTGTATGCCCAGGGCGTGCTGACGCCAAACGAGTGGCTCGATCTCGGCGGCCTCAGTTCGCTGTCGGCTGAAGAGTACTTCGGCGCCAGCCTGTGGCAGCTGTATAAGAGTATCGACTCCCCCTATAAAGCGGTGCTGAAAACGCTGCTGCTGGAAGCCTATTCCTGGGAATACCCCAATAACCGCCTGCTGGCGAAAGATATCAAACAGCGCCTGCACGATGGCGAGATCGTCTCCTTCGGCCTCGACCCGTACTGCATGATGCTGGAGCGCGTCACCACCTACCTGCAGGCCATCGAAGATGAAACCCGTCTCGACCTGGTGCGCCGCTGCTTCTATCTGAAAGTGTGTGAAAAACTCAGCCGCGAACGCGCCTGCGTCGGCTGGCGTCGCGAAGTCGTCAGCCAGCTGGTCAACGCGTGGGGCTGGGATGAAAAGCGTCTGATGATGCTCGACAACCGCGCGAACTGGAAAATTGATGAAGTGCGCAAGGCGCACAACGAACTGCTCGATGCGATGATGCAGAGCTATCGTAATCTGATCCGCTTCGCGCGGCGCAATAACCTCAGCGTCTCCGCCAGTCCGCAGGATATTGGCGTGCTGACGCGTAAGCTGTATGCGGCTTTTGAAGCGCTGCCGGGCAAAGTGACGCTGGTGAACCCGCAAATTTCGCCGGACCTGTCGGAACCGAATCTGACCTTTATCCACGTGCCGCCGGGTCGCGCCAACCGTACCGGTTGGTATCTGTACAACCGCGCGCCGGATATGGAATCGATCATCAGCCATCAGCCGCTGGAATATAACCGTTATCTTAATAAGCTGGTGGCCTGGGCCTGGTTTAACGGCCTGCTGACCTCACGCACCCGCCTGTTTATTAAGGGCAACGGCATCGTCGATCTGGCGAAGCTGCAGGAGATGGTGGCCGACGTGTCGCACCACTTCCCGCTGCGCCTGCCGGCGCCGACGCCAAAAGCGCTATACAGCCCATGCGAAATTCGCCACCTGGCGATTATCGTCAACCTCGAATATGACCCGACGGCGGCCTTCCGCAATCAGGTGGTGCACTTTGATTTCCGTAAGCTTGATGTTTTCAGCTTCGGCGAAGAGCAAAAATGCCTGATCGGCAGCGTCGACCTGCTGTATCGCAACTCGTGGAACGAAGTGCGTACCCTGCATTTCAACGGCGAGCAGGCGATGATCGAAGCGCTGAAAACGATCCTCGGTAAAATGCATCAGGACGCCGCGCCGCCGGACAGCGTGGAGGTGTTCTGCTATAGCCAACATCTGCGCGGCCTGATCCGTACCCGCGTACAGCAGATGATCTCCGAGTGCATCGAACTGCGTCTCTCCAGTACCCGCCAGGATACCGGGCGCTTTAAAGCGCTGCGCGTCTCCGGCCAGACCTGGGGGCTGTTCTTCGAGCGTCTCAATGTTTCGGTGCAGAAGCTGGAAAACGCCATTGAATTCTACGGCGCTATCTCGCACAACAAGCTCCACGGCCTGTCGGTGCAGGTGGAAACCAATCACGTTAAGCTGCCGGCGGTGGTGGACGGCTTCGCCAGCGAAGGGATTATTCAGTTCTTCTTTGAAGACGCGGATAACAACGACAGCGGCTTTAACATCTATATTCTCGATGAGAGCAACCGCGCTGAGGTGTATCACCACTGCGAGGGCAGCAAAGAGGAGCTGGTGCGCGACGTCAGCCGCTTCTATTCGTCATCGCACGATCGTTTTACCTACGGCTCCAGCTTTATCAACTTCAACCTGCCGCAGTTCTATCAGATTGTCGAGGTGGACGGGCGCACCCAGGTGATCCCTTTCCGCACTCAGGCGATTGCCGCCGCGATACCCACCAGCCAGGACGTTACCGCCTCGCCGGTGCTGCAGCAGCGCTACTCGTAACGCTTATCGGGGCGCGCTTTCCCAGGCCGGGTCAGGCGTCGCGGCTCCGTGCCTGCGTTCGTCGTCCGGCGGTACGGGCCTGGGGACTACCTGAGCCGTCGGGTAGCCCGGATAAGGCGCGATGCGCCGCCATCCGGGAAACGCGTCATTAACGGAATCTCACCGTCTCACCGGCCTGCTGACTTGCCGCCTGCTCCAGCAGATCCCAGAAGGTCTCGCCGCTGCGATCGCAGATCCACTCGTCGCCTTTGAGATCGAAATGGTAGCCGCCCTGTTTGGTGGCCAGCCATACCTGGTGCAGCGGCTCCTGACGGTTAATAATGATTTTGCTGCCGTTTTCAAAGCTGATGGTCAACACGCCGCCGTTGATTTCGCAGTCGATGTCGCTATCGCCGTCCCAGTCGTCCAGGCGTTCTTCGATGGTCATCCACAGGCTGTCGGCAAGGCGATGAAATTCACTGTCATTCATGATTCTGTCCCGCATTTTTGAGATTGGCGGCAGTATAGCGCGAAACAAAAGCGCGCGCAGTCAGATGCTAAAGGCTTGCTTTTACGCCTTCTCCTGCGATGATAGAAAGCAGAAAGAATGAATCACGGGCAACTATCAATGAAAAACGTTTTTCCTACGCTTGCCGTTTTGTTTGCGATCTTCAGCCTGACCGGCTGCGGTTTGAAAGGGCCTCTCTATTTCCCGCCGGCTGACAAAACTGCGCCGCCGCCGACCAAACCGGTTAACCCGGGCATTCAGAGCTCAACGCCGGATCGTAACGATCGTGGCGATACCGGTGGTCCGAGCCAGGTCAATTACTAACGATAACGTTCTGTTCCGCGCAACTGGAGTAGATGATGCAGTTCTCTAAAATGCATGGCCTTGGCAACGATTTTATGGTCGTTGACGCGGTAACGCAGAATGTTTTTTTCTCGCCGGAGCTGATTCGCCGCCTGGCGGATCGCCACCTTGGCGTCGGGTTCGATCAGCTGTTAGTGGTGGAGCCGCCCTACGATCCGGATCTGGATTTCCATTACCGGATCTTTAATGCCGACGGCAGCGAAGTGTCGCAGTGCGGCAACGGTGCGCGCTGTTTCGCACGCTTCGTCCGGCTGAAAGGCCTGACCAATAAACGTGACATCCGCGTGAGTACGGCCAACGGCCGTATGGTATTAAGCGTAACGGAAGACGATCTGGTGCGGGTGAACATGGGCGAGCCCAACTTCGAGCCCTCCCAGGTGCCGTTCCGCGCCAACAAAGCGGAAAAGACCTATATCATGCGTGCCGCCGAGCAGACAGTATTGTGCGGCGTGGTATCCATGGGGAACCCGCACTGCGTTATCCAGGTGGATGATGTGGATACGGCGGCGGTGGAAACCCTCGGCCCGGTAATGGAAAGCCATGAGCGTTTTCCGGAGCGCGCCAATATCGGCTTTATGCAGGTGGTCGGCCGGTCCCATATCCGTCTGCGCGTCTACGAACGCGGCGCCGGGGAAACTCAGGCCTGCGGCAGCGGCGCCTGCGCCGCGGTGGCGGTGGGGATCCAGCAGGGGCTGCTCGCTGAAACGGTACGTGTGGAATTACCCGGCGGTCGTCTTGATATCGCCTGGAAAGGCCCGGGCCAGCCGCTGTTTATGACCGGCCCGGCGGCCCATGTCTATGATGGATTTATTCATTTATGAAACCAATCGGGGAAGAACAACAGGAGGTCGCCAGCGCATTGAACGATCGCGCCGTGGTGGACTATCTGTTGCAACATCCTGAATTTTTTATTCGTAATGCCGCCCAGGTCGAACACCTCCGCGTCCCGCATCCGGTACGCGGTACGATTTCGCTGGTGGAGTGGCATATGATGCGGGCGCGTAACCATATTCATGTGCTGGAAGAGAATATGTCGCTGCTGATGGAGCAGGCGGTCGCCAATGAAAGCCTGTTCCAGCGCCTGCTGCAGCTGCAAACGCGGCTGGCGGCGGCGGAGAGCCTCGACGATATGCTCAACCGCCTTCACCGCTGGGCGCGCGAGCTGGGGCTGGCGGGCGCCACGGTGCGCCTGTTCCCTGACAGCTGGCGCCTCGGCGCGCCTTCGAAGTTTACCCATCTGGCGTTAAGCCGGCAGGCGTTTGAGCCGATCCGTATTCAACGTCTGGGCCAGGCGCGCCACTACCTTGGGCCGCTCAACGGTCCGGAGCTGTTGGTGGTGCTGCCGGAGGCGAAAGCCATTGGGTCAGTGGCGATGTCGCTGCTGGGCGGCGATAATGCCCCCGGCGTGATGCTCTTTAGCAGCCGCGATGCGCAGCATTATCAGCCAGGACAGGGGACGCAGCTGCTGCAGGAGATTGCCCAGATGCTGCCCGGCCTGCTGGAGCGCTGGATTGAACGCGCATGACCGATTCTCCTCTCTTCTCCGCCGTCTCCCGCTTTCTGCGCCACCTGGGCGTTGAACGCCAGCTCAGCCCGATCACGTTACTGAATTACCAGCGACAGCTGGACGCGCTGATCGCCCTGGCGGATGAGGCGGGTCTGAAAAGCTGGTCACAGTGCGATGCCGCTCAGGTGCGAAGCTTTGCGGTGCGCAGTCGCCGCGCGGGGTTAGGCCCGGCGAGCCTGGCGCTTCGCCTGTCGGCGCTGCGCAGTTTCTTCGACTGGCTGGTCGGCCAGGGCGAGCTCAGCGCCAACCCGGCGAAAGGGATCGCCGCGCCGAAAATTCCCCGTCACCTGCCGAAAAATATCGATGTCGATGACGTCAATCGGCTGCTGGATATCGATCTCAACGATCCGCTGGCGGTGCGCGACCGGGCGATGCTGGAGGTGATGTACGGCGCGGGGCTGCGTTTATCCGAGCTGGTCAACCTTGATATCAAACATCTCGATCTCGAAAGCGGCGAGGTCTGGGTGATGGGCAAAGGCAGCAAAGAGCGCCGTTTGCCGATCGGTCGCAACGCCGTGATGTGGATTGAGCACTGGCTGGATTTACGCGGCCTGTTCGGTACCGACGACGACGCGCTGTTTTTGTCGAAACTGGGCAAGCGCATTTCGGCGCGCAACGTACAGAAGCGGTTCGCCGAGTGGGGCATTAAGCAGGGGCTGAACAGCCATGTGCATCCGCACAAGCTTCGCCACTCCTTTGCCACTCATATGCTGGAGTCCAGCGGCGATCTGCGCGGTGTGCAGGAGCTGTTGGGTCATGCTAACCTCTCCACCACCCAAATTTATACCCATCTCGACTTTCAACACCTTGCCTCGGTGTACGATGCCGCGCATCCGCGCGCAAAACGGGGGAAATAATGCGTTTTTACCGACCTCTGGGCCAGATTTCCGCGCTGACGTTTGACCTGGACGATACCCTTTATGATAACCGCCCGGTAATTGACCGGACGATGCACGAGTCGCTGGCTTTTGTGCGCAGCTACCATCCGTCGCTCAGCCAGTTCGACGCCCATGAGCTTAATCAGCTGCGCCAGACGCTGCTGGCATCCGAGCCTGAGATCTATCACGACGTGACCGTCTGGCGCCACCGTGCGCTGGAGTTAGGCATGCGTAACGCCGGCCTCTCCGCCGACGCGGCGAAAGCGGGGGCCGATGCGGCGATGGAACACTTCGCCCACTGGCGCAGCCGCGTCGATGTCCCGCAGGAGACCCACGATACGCTGGCGAAGCTGGCGGAGAAGTGGCCTCTGGTGGCGATTACCAACGGCAACGCCCGACCAGAGCTGTTCGGCCTGAGCGACTATTTCCGCTTTGTGCTGCGCGCCGGGCCGGATGGCCGCTCCAAGCCGTTTGCCGACATGTACCATCTGGCGGCGGAGCGCCTGAACTTACCGCTCGGGCATATTCTGCACGTCGGCGATGACCTGACCACTGACGTCGCCGGATCGCTGCGCTGTGGCATGCAGGCATGCTGGATCAAACCGCAAGGCGCGGACCTGATGCACACCGCGGACAGCCGCCTGCTGCCGCATATTGAAATTTCACGGTTGGCATCTCTGACCTCGCTGATATAATCACCAGTCACTCTGTATATATTAACAGGGGTTCGTGGAACCCCTTCTCTTCCGGCGGTGCCAATGGACGTTTCTTACCTGCTCGACAGCCTCAATGACAAACAGCGTGAAGCCGTAGCGGCCTCGCGCACCAACATGCTGGTGCTGGCAGGGGCGGGCAGTGGTAAGACGCGCGTTCTGGTGCACCGTATCGCCTGGCTGCTGAGCGTAGAGAACTGCTCGCCGTATTCTATTATGGCGGTGACCTTTACCAACAAAGCGGCGGCAGAGATGCGCCATCGTATCGGCCAGCTGATGGGCACCACCCAGGGCGGCATGTGGGTGGGCACCTTCCACGGCCTGGCCCACCGCCTGCTGCGCGCGCACCATCTGGACGCCAACCTGCCGCAGGATTTCCAAATCCTTGATAGCGAAGACCAGTTGCGCCTGCTGAAGCGTCTGATTAAGGCGATGAACCTCGATGAGAAGCAGTGGCCGCCGCGTCAGGCGATGTGGTACATCAACAGCCAGAAAGATGAAGGGCTGCGTCCGCATCATATTCAGAGCTACGGCAACCCGGTCGAGCAGACCTGGCAGAAGGTCTATCAGGCCTATCAGGAAGCCTGCGATCGCGCCGGGCTGGTGGACTTCGCCGAACTGCTGCTGCGCGCCCACGAGCTGTGGCTGAATAAGCCGCATATCCTCCAGCACTACCGCGAGCGTTTCACCAATATCCTCGTCGACGAATTCCAGGATACCAACAACATTCAATACGCCTGGATCCGCCTGCTGGCGGGCGATACCGGCAAGGTGATGATCGTCGGCGATGACGATCAGTCGATTTACGGCTGGCGCGGCGCGCAGGTCGAGAACATTCAGCGCTTCCTTAACGATTTTCCCGGTGCGGAAACCATCCGCCTTGAGCAGAACTATCGCTCGACCAGCAACATCCTCAGCGCCGCCAACGCCCTGATTGAAAACAACAACGGTCGCCTGGGCAAGAAGCTTTGGACCGACGGCGCCGACGGCGAGCCGATCTCGCTGTACTGCGCTTTCAACGATCTCGACGAAGCACGCTTCGTGGTGAACCGGATAAAAACCTGGCAGGAGAACGGCGGGGCGCTGGAGCAGTGCGCCATCCTCTATCGCAGCAACGCCCAGTCGCGCGTGCTGGAAGAGGCGCTTCTGCAGGCCAGCATGCCGTACCGCATCTATGGCGGCATGCGCTTCTTCGAGCGCCAGGAAATCAAAGATGCGCTCTCGTACCTGCGTCTGATCGCCAACCGTAACGACGATGCGGCGTTTGAGCGCGTAGTCAATACGCCGACCCGCGGCATCGGCGACCGCACGCTGGACGTGGTGCGCCAGACGTCGCGCGATCGTCAGCTGACGCTGTGGCAGGCCAGCCGCGAGCTGCTGAAAGATAAAGCGCTGGCCGGTCGCGCCGCCAGCGCCTTGCAGCGCTTTATGGAGCTGATTGACGCGCTGGCGCAGGAGACCACCGATATGCCGCTGCACGTCCAGACCGATCGGGTGATTAAAGACTCCGGGCTGCGCGCGATGTACGAGCAGGAGAAAGGCGAGAAGGGCCAGACCCGTATTGAAAACTTAGAGGAGCTGGTGACGGCGACGCGCCAGTTCAGCTACAACGAAGAAGATGAAGATCTGATGCCGCTGCAGGCGTTCCTCTCCCACGCCGCGCTGGAAGCGGGCGAAGGGCAGGCGGACACCTGGCAGGACGCGGTTCAGTTGATGACCCTGCACTCGGCGAAAGGGCTGGAGTTCCCGCAGGTGTTCATCGTCGGCGTCGAAGAGGGGATGTTCCCGAGCCAGATGGCCCTTGATGAAGGCGGCCGCCTGGAAGAAGAGCGTCGTCTGGCCTACGTTGGCGTGACGCGCGCCATGCAGAAGCTGACGCTGACCTACGCGGAAACCCGCCGTCTGTACGGCAAAGAGGTTTACCATCGCCCGTCGCGCTTTATTGGAGAACTGCCGCAGGAGTGCGTAGAAGAGGTGCGTCTGCGGGCCACGGTAAGCCGCCCGGTAAACCATCAGCGACTGGGCGCGCCGATTGCCGAGAGCGATACCGGCTACAAATTAGGCCAGCGCGTACGACATCCGAAGTTTGGCGAAGGCACCATCGTCAACCTCGAAGGCAGCGGCGAGCACAGCCGGCTGCAGGTGGCTTTTCAGGGTCAGGGGATCAAATGGCTGGTAGCGGCTTACGCCCGGCTCGAGGAAGTGTAACTTTAAGAAAAATATCATTATTTTGTAATATTCTGCTACCTTTATACGTTAAGGCGCCTGATTTGCGCTTTCGCGTTCCGTTGCGTGTTGACGCCGATTTTGCGCTGGCGTAACATGCGCGCACGATTACGCTAAGAGGACATTCGCCTTGGACACACCCAGTAGATGCTGGCTCAACTTCCTGTCATTCAGGAACAACTCCTAAGGCTATCCTCTTATGCTGATAGCCTTAGCGGTTGTCAGCGACCTGCCCCATTCCCGTCGCGCTGAGTCAGGCTTAATGGTCTGAAACCCAATTTGTTTCTGTGTGCCCACCGAACTGTCCGATAATTTTTTTGCATTGGGAGTCCCGGTCATGCTGAGCGCATTTCAACTGGAAAACAATCGTTTAACGCGCCTGGAAGCCGATGAGATCAAGCACCTCGCCAGCTCGGTGTGGGTCGATCTGGTCGAGCCTGACGATGACGAGCGAAGCCGCGTGCAGACGGAACTGGGTCAGAACCTGGCGACGCGCCCGGAACTGGAAGATATCGAAGCCTCCGCACGTTTCTTTGAAGATGAAGACGGGTTACATATCCACTCCTTCTTCTTTTTCGAAGATGCCGACGATCACGCGGGTAACTCTACCGTGGCGTTTACTATCCGCGAAGGGCGCCTGTTTACGCTGCGCGAGCGTGAACTGCCGGCTTTTCGCCTCTACCGCATGCGCGTGCGTAACCAGACGCTGGTGGACGGCAACGCTTACGAGCTGTTGTTAGATCTGTTCGAGACCAAAATCGAACAGCTGGCGGATGAGATAGAAAACATCTACAGCGACCTGGAAAAGCTGAGCCGCGTGATTATGGAAGGCCACCAGGGCGATGAGTACGACGAAGCGCTGTCGACGCTGGCGGAACTGGAAGATATCGGCTGGAAGGTCCGCCTCTGTTTGATGGATACCCAGCGCGCGCTGAACTTCCTCGTGCGTAAGGCGCGCCTGCCGGCGGGCCAGCTGGAGCAGGCGCGGGAGATCCTGCGCGATATCGAATCCCTGCTGCCGCACAACGAATCGCTGTTCCAGAAGGTGAACTTCCTGATGCAGGCGGCGATGGGCTTTATCAATATCGAACAGAACCGCATCATTAAGATCTTCTCGGTGGTGTCGGTGGTGTTCCTGCCGCCAACTCTGGTGGCCTCCAGCTACGGAATGAACTTTGAATTTATGCCGGAGCTGCACTGGAGCTTCGGCTACCCGGGGGCGATCGTCTTTATGATGCTGGCCGGCCTGGCGCCGTATCTCTACTTCAAGCGTAAAAACTGGCTGTAGTTGTTGTGCCGGATGCGCTTCGCTTATCCGGCCTGGGTGCTGGACTTTTGTAAGCCGGATAGGGCATAGACGCTATCCGGCAATTTACTGGCTCCGACGCCCCCGTCTTTGCGTATACACCGCATCCATCACGAATATCGCCAGCGCCACCCAGATAAAGCCAAAGGTGACCATTTTATCCTTGCCCGGCACTTCGCCGTAGAACGTCACCGCCAGCAGGAACATCAGCGTTGGGCCGATGTACTGGAAAAAGCCCAGCGTGGAGAGCCGCAGACGCGTTGCCGCCCCGGTGAAGCACAGCAGAGGGATGGTGGTCACCACGCCCGCCGCCATCAGCAGCAGATTGAGCGACCAGGGGTTCTGCCCCATATGGCTGGTGGGGCTGTCGGTGATGCCGAACAGCCAAATCGCCGCCACCGGCAACAGCCACAGCGTTTCCACCAGCATGCCGGTCTGCGCATCGACAGCGATTTTCTTGCGCACCAGACCATAAAAGGCAAAGCTGAAGGCCAGCCCAAGGCCGATAATCGGCAGCGAACCAAAGGTCCAGAGCTGCACCAGCACGCCGCAAAAGGCGAGGATCATCGCCAGCCACTGCAGGCGACGGAAACGTTCGCCAAGGAAAATCATCCCTAACAGAATGTTCACCAGCGGGTTGATAAAGTAGCCGAGACTGGCTTCCAGCATATGGTGGTTATTCACCGCCCAGATGAACAGCAGCCAGTTGCCGCCGACCAGCACCGCAGAGAGCGCCAGCAGGAAGATCTTGCGCGGCGTCTTCAGCAGCTTTTTCACCTGCGGCCATTGGCGGCTGACGCTGATGAGCGCCACCATGAAGAAGAAAGACCAGATCACGCGATGGGTCAGAATTTCATCGGCGGGAACATAGTAGATAAGTTTGAAGTACGCCGGCGCGATACCCCAGATAAAGTAGGCGGCGAGGGCCAGAATAATCCCCAACCGCGTCTGTTTCGCATCCATCGGTAAAATCCATTGCCAAAGAGAGTGATGTTACTCGATTTTGGCCAATCAACCCACCATATAGGTCGCTGTTGCGCTGGCAATATATACCTGCGCTTCGTTATGCAGTTCCACACGGGCTACCGCCACTTTATTGCCGGCGCGCAGCAGGGTGCTGGTCGCGGTAAAACGTTCGCCGCGGCCCGGACGCAGGTAGTCCACGCGCAGGTCGATGGTTCCCATGCGGGAAAGCCGCTGGCGCAGCTCTTCTTCGTTGATAGTGTCATGGCGGGTAAGGGTGCTGCCAACGCAGACCAGCCCTGCGGCGACGTCCAGCGCGGAGGCGATCACTCCGCCATGCAGAATGCTTTGCGCCCAGTTGCCGACCATCATCGGCTGATTATTAAAGCTGAGCTGGGCAAACGCTTTTTCATAGCGCTCCAGTTCGAGGCCGAGGGCGCGGTTAAACGGCATGTGATAGACGAAAATCTCCCCCACCAGTTTCAGAGCTGCTTCGGCAGTAAGTTCGGACATAACACCGGTTCCATTCGTTAATAAAATGTTGATTTTATGCTTCTAAAATATTGATTTCCACTTTCGGAGTGGATTAGGGGGCAGGGGATTAATAAACAGGTAGAATGTCTTCAGGTTAAACAAAAATAAAAACTATTTATCAGGAGACCAGCATGCGTATCTCTTTGGCCTGCCTGGCGGCGCTGTGCGCGCTACCGGCTGGTGCTATGGCGCAGGATGCGTCGGTACACGACAAACCAGCAGTGCGCGGCAGTATTATCGCCAACCTGCTACAGGATCATGATAATCCTTTTCTGCTCTACCCTTATGAAAGCAACTATCTGCTCTACACGTGGACCAGCGATCTCAATAAAGAGGCGATTCGCAGCTATGACTGGGCCGAAAATGCCCGTAAAGATGAAGTGAAGTTTCAGCTGAGCCTCGCCTTCCCGCTGTGGCGCGGCATCCTGGGGGATAATTCGCTGCTCGGCGCGTCCTATACCCAGAAATCCTGGTGGCAGCTCTCCAACAGCAAAGAGTCGGCGCCGTTTCGCGAAACCAACTACGAACCCCAGCTGTTTCTTGGCTTTGCGACCGACTATCAGTTTGCCGGCTGGACGTTGCGCGATATCGAAATGGGATATAACCACGACTCGAATGGCCGTTCCGATCCCACCTCACGCAGCTGGAACCGGCTTTATGCCCGCCTGATGGCGCAAAATGGCAACTGGCTGGTGGAAGTGAAACCCTGGTATGTGGTGGGCAGCACCGATGATAACCCGGATATCACCAAATATATGGGCTATTACCGCCTGAAGGTGGGTTACCAGCTGGGCGAGGCGATCCTCAGCGCGCAGGGGCAATACAACTGGAATACTGGCTACGGCGGGGCGGAACTTGGGGTGAGCTATCCCATCACCAAACATGTTCGCGCTTACACCCAGATCTACAGCGGCTACGGCGAATCGCTTATCGACTACAACTTTAATCAAACGCGCGTCGGCGTCGGGCTAATGCTTAACGATCTGTTTTAATCGTTGCACTCTGGCTCGCAGGCGCTGAAAATAGCGCCTGTTTTCTTTTCAGGCAAATGGGGTCAACGTGGCACAGGCGGAAGTATTAAATCAGGAATCGCTGGCTAAGCAGGTTTTACAAGAGACCTTCGGCTACCAGCAGTTCCGTCCTGGCCAGGAGACGATTATCGAGACGGCGCTCGAGGGCCGTGACTGCCTGGTGGTTATGCCGACCGGTGGCGGCAAGTCGCTGTGTTATCAGGTACCGGCGCTGGTCATGGGCGGCCTGACGGTCGTGGTCTCGCCGCTGATCTCGCTGATGAAAGATCAGGTCGATCAGCTGCTGGCCAACGGCGTGGCGGCGGCCTGTCTGAACTCGACGCAGAGCCGCGAACAGCAGCAGGACGTGATGGCCGGCTGCCGCAACGGGCAGGTTCGTCTGCTGTATATCGCCCCGGAACGGTTGATGCTCGACAACTTCCTTGAGCATCTGGCGAACTGGAATCTGGCGATGCTGGCGGTGGACGAAGCGCACTGCATCTCTCAGTGGGGCCATGACTTCCGCCCGGAATATGCCGCGCTGGGCCAGCTGCGTCAGCGGATGCCGCAGATCCCGTTTATGGCGTTGACCGCCACCGCCGATGACACCACCCGCCGCGATATCGTCCGTCTGCTGGGACTTAACGATCCGCTGATTCAGGTCAGCAGCTTCGACCGGCCGAACATCCGCTATATGCTGATGGAGAAATTCAAGCCGCTCGACCAGCTGATGCGCTACGTCCAGGATCAGCGAGGCAAATCGGGCATTATCTACTGCAACAGCCGTTCGAAAGTGGAAGATACCGCCGCGCGCCTGCAGAGCCGCGGCATCAGCGCGGCGGCTTACCATGCCGGCCTGGAAAACGACGTGCGCGCCGACGTGCAGGAGAAATTCCAGCGCGACGATCTGCAGATTGTGGTGGCGACAGTGGCCTTTGGGATGGGCATCAACAAGCCGAACGTCCGCTTTGTGGTGCATTTTGATATCCCGCGCAATATTGAATCCTACTATCAGGAGACCGGCCGCGCCGGGCGTGACGGCCTGCCGGCGGAAGCGATGCTGTTTTACGATCCGGCGGACATGGCGTGGCTGCGCCGCTGTCTGGAAGAGAAGCCCGCCGGACCGCTGCAGGATATCGAACGGCATAAGCTGAACGCGATGGGGGCGTTTGCTGAAGCCCAGACCTGTCGTCGTCTGGTGCTGCTGAACTACTTTGGCGAAGGACGCCAGGAGCCGTGCGGTAACTGCGATATCTGTCTTGATCCGCCGAAGCAGTACGATGGCTTAATGGACGCCCGCAAGGCGCTCTCCACTATTTATCGGGTTAACCAGCGCTTCGGGATGGGTTACGTGGTGGAAGTCCTGCGTGGCGCCAACAATCAGCGCATCCGCGAGATGGGCCACGATAAGCTCCCGGTATACGGCATCGGCCGGGAACAGAGTCACGAGCACTGGGTGAGCGTGATCCGCCAACTGATTCACCTTGGGCTGGTGACGCAGAATATCGCCCAGCACTCCGCGCTGCAGCTGACCGAAGCCGCACGCCCGGTGCTGCGCGGCGACGTTCCGCTGCAGCTTGCCGTACCGCGTATCGTGGCGCTGAAGCCGAAGGCGATGCAGAAATCCTTCGGCGGTAATTACGATCGTAAGCTGTTTGCCAAGCTGCGCAAGTTACGTAAAGCGATTGCCGATGAAGAAAACATTCCCCCGTACGTGGTCTTCAACGACGCGACGCTGATTGAGATGGCGGAGCAGTCGCCGCTAACCGCTGGCGAAATGCTCAGCGTCAACGGCGTAGGGACACGTAAACTCGAGCGTTTCGGCAAGCCGTTTATGGCGCTGATCCGGTCGCATGTCGATGGCGACGATGAGTAGTCAGCTGGCTATAAAAGTGCCAGAATAGTTATCCTCTTCATTATTTTCCTGCGAGTTAACTATGCTGATGCTTTTCCTCACCGTGGCGCTGGTGCATATCATTGCGCTAATGAGCCCGGGGCCGGATTTTTTCTTTGTCTCACAAACGGCCATCAGCCGCTCGCGCAGAGAGGCGGTGATGGGCGTACTGGGGATCACCTGCGGCGTGATGATCTGGGCGGGGGTTGCGCTGCTCGGCCTGAACCTGATCCTCGCCAGAATGGCATGGTTGCACAACATCATTATGATCGGCGGTGGCTTGTACCTGTGCTGGATGGGCTATCAGATGTTGCGCGGCGCGTTGAAAAAAGAGGCGGTGTCCCCGGCAGAACCGCAGGTTGAACTGGCCCGCAGCGGACGCAGCTTCCTGAAGGGATTGCTGACCAATCTGGCGAACCCGAAAGCGATTATCTACTTCGGCTCGGTGTTCTCGCTGTTCGTCGGTGACAGCGTTGGCGCCGGCGCGCGCTGGGGCATTTTTCTGCTGATTATCATGGAGACGCTGGCCTGGTTTTTGGTGGTTGCCAGCCTGTTCGCCCTGCCGGGGATGCGCCGCGGCTATCAGCGGATGGCGAAGTGGATCGACGGTATCGCCGGCACGCTGTTTGCGGGCTTCGGCATCCATCTGATTATCTCGCGTTAACCTGGCGCGATGCTCCACCCGGCTATATCCGGGTGGAGAAAGTGTCAATAGCGAAGCCGCTGCAGCTCGTCTTCAGACAGACCGGTCATTTCCATAATCGCTTCGTCATCGATCCCGCGTTTGCGCATCGCTTCGGCAACCTGCAGCAAGGCCTGATGTTTGCCTTCCTTTATACCTTCCTTTATGCCTTGCTGTACGCCTTTCCTGATGCCTTTTTCCATACCTTCTGCGAGCCATGTTTCCGCCAGCGTCATCAGTAATCCTCCATGCTGCGGCACGCGCTGTGCCAGCCCGTATAAGAGTGCCCGAGTATCCTCGGCATCCCCTGCCTGAGCCATATAGTTTACCAATACGGTGATTTGTTGTCCGCTCATCTGCTCCAGCATTAAGAGTTGGGTCAACTTATCCAGCAATTGCGCCATATCGCGCTGGCGGATGTGTTTTTGCACCAGCGTCAGGGCCGCCATGCTGCGGTGCTGCATAATGTCGTCGTCGGGGATCACCGTGATATCGACCAGCGGAAACGCCCCGCTATAGAGCTGGCGGGCGGTCTCGGGATCGGCGAAATTATCCAGCCAGCTCATAGACCAGGGATAGGGGCTGCGTCGTCCCTGATAGAAGAGGACCGGAATAACCAGAGGCAGCGTTTTATGGCCGCTCTCCAGATGGCGCTGCATGGCGGCGACGGCATAGCGCATTAAGCGAAAGGCCATCAGTTTATCGGGGGCGCTCTGGTGCTCGATCAGAACATGGACATACCCTTTACCGCGGGTGGTTTCCAGCGAATAGAGAATATCGCTGTAGTAGGGCCTGAGATCGTCTTCAAGAAAGCTGCCGGATTCCAGACGCAGGGTATCCAGTTTGCAGATCGCTGTTAACGACGGTGGCAGGTGGATCTCGATAAAATCGCGCGCTGTCTCTGCCCGCGACAGAAAAGTTTTAAATACCGCATCATGTGGGGTCGCCGTTTCTGCCATCGCCGTTCATCCGTGAATCACGTCTCTGACGGCATCCTGGCACGGCGGGCTCAGCGTCGACAGCGGGCAAAAAGATTAATTTCCCGCTTTGCGCGCCGGCTCGCGCAGAGAGATGGCTTCGCCAGCCAGGCGAACCTCTCTTTGCGAGCGAGATTCCATCATTCAGGCGTGACGGGCGGAGGCAAGCAGCGCCCCAACCAGCATAAACAGTGAACCAAAGACTTTGTTCAGCGCCTTCATCTGCTTTGGCCCCTTAATCCATGCTGAAATGCGCTGTGCGAGGGTTGCATAGCCAATCATCACAATGATATCGACGACGATGGTGGTGACGCCCAGAACGAGATACTGCATCACCTGGGGCTGGTGGGGCAGGATAAACTGTGGAAACAGGGCGGCCAGAAAAACGATGCTTTTAGGATTGGTGAGATTCACGAACACCGCCCGCTGGAACAGTTTGCCGCGGGTCTGCGCCTTCGCCAGCGTATTCAGGTCGATGGCCCCTGCCGCGCGCCATTGCTGGATACCCAGCCAGATTAGGTAGGCTGCGCCGGCCCATTTCAGCACCTCAAAGGCCAGCACCGAGCGGGAGAAGAGAGTGCCGAGGCCGACGCCGACCAGCACGATATGAATGGCCAGCCCGGTCTGCAAACCGGCAATCGACGCCGCCGCGCCGCGGTAACCGTGGTTAATGGAGGTGGTCATGGTATTAATCGCTCCGGAACCCGGGGACAGGCTGAGAATGATTGATGTCAGCAGGTAGGCGAACCACCACTCAATGGTCATGAGAAACTCCCTGATTGTCTGTTTTTATGCCACAATACGCTATTGTGTCAGCATTGTGTGATACACGGCAAAAAAACGATTTTCAGCGGTTAACAGGGGTGTAAACCCGATGTTTGGGCAGAAAAAGGACTGGGAAACACGAGAAAACGCGTTTGCGGCCTTTAGCATGGGGCCGCTGACGGATTTCTGGCGACAGCGCGAAGAGGCTGAATTTAAAGGCGTCGATGATGTACCGGTACGCTTTGTTCGCTTTTGCGCGCAAAATAACGATCGGCTGGTGCTGATTTGCCCCGGGCGCATTGAAAGCTACGTGAAGTATGCTGAAGTGGCCTACGATCTCTTTCACAGCGGCTTTGACGTAATGATCATTGATCATCGCGGCCAGGGACGCTCGGGTCGTCTGCTCTCTGATACCCACCGCGGGCACGTGGTTAACTTCAGCGATTATGTTGATGACCTGGCTGCGCTCTGGCAGCAGCAGGTGGTCCCGGGCCACTGGCGAAAACGGTTTATCCTCGCTCACTCTATGGGCGGGGCGATTGCCACGCTTTTTCTGCAACGCTACCAGGCGCATTGCGATGCCATTGCGCTCTGCGCGCCGATGTTCGGGATTATCATTCGGCTGCCGGACTGGATGGTGCGGCATATTCTCGACTGGGCTGAGGGCCATCAGCGCATTCGCGAAGAGTATGCCATCGGCACCGGACGCTGGCGGGCGCTGCCTTTTGCCGTTAACGTGCTGACGCACAGTCGACAACGCTATCGTCGTAACCTGCGCTTCTATGCCGACGAGCCGCGACTGCAGGTCGGCGGCCCGACCTGGCACTGGGTGCGCGAAGGCATGCTGGCCGGTGATGAAGTGCTGGCGAATGTGGAGAAAGATACGGCCCCGACGCTGCTGCTGCAGGCGGAAGAGGAGCGGGTGGTCGATAATCTGATGCACGACCGCTATTGTGAATTACGGGCCGCCGCCGGCCATCCCTGTGAGGGCGGAAAGCCGCTCGTCATTGAAGGGGCATACCATGAGATCCTTTTTGAAAAGGACGCTATGCGCTCAGTCGCGCTCAATGCCATCGTCGAGTTTTTCAATCGACATACTTAATCCGACGATAACGCTCGTCGCCCTGCTTAGAGGTTAACTTTTTTATGTACCAGGTTGTTGCGTCTGATTTAGACGGCACGCTGCTTTCCCCCGATCATTTCCTGACCCCGTATGCCAAAGAGACGCTGAAGCTGCTTACCGCTCGTGGGATCAATTTCGTCTTCGCCACTGGCCGACACTACATCGACGTCGGGCAGATCCGCGATAATCTCGGCATCCGGTCGTACATGATCACCTCTAATGGCGCCCGCGTTCACGATAGCGATGGCCAGCAAATTTTCGCCCATAACCTCGACCGCGATATTGCCGCCGACCTGTTTGAAATCGTGCGCAACGACCCGAAAATTGTCACTAACGTCTATCGGGAAGATGAGTGGTATATGAACCGCCATCGCCCGGAAGAGATGCGCTTTTTCAAAGAGGCGGTGTTTAACTACAAGCTGTATGAGCCGGGCGTACTGGATCCGCAGGGGATCAGCAAGGTGTTCTTTACCTGTGAGGATCACGAACATCTACTGCCGCTTGAGCAGGCGATGAACGCCCGCTGGGGCGATCGCGTGAACGTCAGCTTCTCCACCTTAACCTGCCTGGAGGTGATGGCGGGCGGGGTATCGAAGGGGCATGCGCTGGAGGCGGTGGCGAAAATGCTCGGCTACAGTCTGTCCGATTGCATCGCTTTCGGCGACGGCATGAACGACGCCGAGATGCTGTCGATGGCCGGTAAAGGCTGCATTATGGCCAACGCCCACCAGCGGCTGAAGGATCTGCATCCGGAGCTGGAAGTGATCGGCAGCAACGCCGACGATGCGGTCCCGCACTATCTGCGTAAGCTGTACCTCGACTGAAAAAGATTGACGACTGGCGAATAACTGTCCAGTCGTCAACCTGACTCTTCGCTACAATGCCTGTTCTTTATCCAACGAGACGACCATTGTGGCGCTGTTAATTATCACCACTATCCTGTGGGCCTTTTCTTTCAGCCTGATTGGCGAGTACCTGGCCGGTAGCGTCGACAGCTATTTTTCGGTGCTGATGCGCGTGGGCCTGGCGGCGCTAGTGTTCCTGCCTTTCCTGCGGACGCGCGGCCAGTCTCCGCGCACGATCGTGCTCTATATGCTGGTGGGCGCGATGCAGCTTGGCATCATGTACCTGCTGGCCTTTCGCGCCTATCTCTATCTGACGGTCTCGGAATTCCTGCTGTTTACCGTGTTTACCCCGTTGTATATCACGCTGATCTACGATTTGCTCAGCGGACGTAAACTACGCTGGGGCTATCTGCTGAGCGCCGCGCTGGCGGTGCTGGGGGCGGCGATTATCCGTTACGACAAAGTCAGCGATCATTTCTGGACCGGGCTGTTACTGGTGCAGTTGTCAAACCTCTGCTTCGCCATCGGGATGGTGGGTTACAAGCGCCTGATGGAGGTGCGACCGATGCCGCAGCACAATGCCTTTGCCTGGTTCTATGTCGGGGCCTTTATCGTGGCGGTGGCGGCATGGTTTATGCTGGGCAACCCACAGAAGCTGCCGACCACCAGGCTGCAGTGGAGCGTGCTGGTGTGGCTTGGCGTCGTGGCTTCCGGGCTGGGCTACTTCATGTGGAACTATGGCGCCACTCAGGTGGACGCTGGCACGCTGGGGATCATGAATAACGTCCATGTCCCCGCCGGGCTGTTGGTTAACCTTGCCATCTGGCAGGAGCAGCCGCACTGGCCGAGCTTTATTAGCGGAGCGTTGGTGATCCTGGCCTCGCTGTGGGTCCATCGACGCTGGGTCGCTCCGCACTCCGGACAAACGGCAGATGATCGCACGCGTGGTTCCGCGCGGAGCGAATAAACGCTTCGGTGACCGGTTGACGCTGTTCGCCATCGCGAACGGCCGCGTACAGACGGCTCCATAATCCCTCGCCCAGGGTTTTGGTCACCACCAGACCCTGGCGTTCAAAACTTTCCACCACCCAGTGCGGCAGCGCGGCGATACCCATCCGGGCTGCCACCATCTGGATCAGCAACAGCGTGTTATCGACGCTTTTCAGCTGGGGACTGATGCCGGCCGGCTGCAGGAAATGACGCCAGATGTCGAGGCGTCCGCGCTGCACGGGATAAATCAGCAGCGTTTCCGTGGCCAGATCCTCCGGCGTAATCAGCGTCTTCATGGCTAACGGGTGCTCAGGCGCCAGCACCAGGCGCACCTCATAATCAAACATTGGCGAGTAGTGCAGACCGCTGCGCGGCAGGATATCTGAGGTCATGACCAGATCCAGTTCGCCCTGCTGCAGCGCAGGCTGCGGATCGAAGGTGACGCCGGAATGGAAGTCGACTTCCACGTGCGGCCAGCGGGCGCGGAAATTCTCCAGCGCCGGCGTGAGCCACTGAATACAGCTGTGGCATTCGATAGCCAGCCGCAGCCGGGTCTGTTGTGGTTCGTTACAGTCCTGCAGGGCGCGAGCGATCTGCGGCAGCACCTGGTTGGCCAGCTGTAAGAGGATCTCCCCTTGAGGAGTAAAACGCAGCGGCTGGCTCTTACGCACAAAGAGACGAAAGCCGAGGCGCTGTTCCAGATCGCTGAACTGGTGAGACAAGGCGGACTGGGTCTGATGCAGGGCAGCCGCTGCGCCCGCCAGTGAACCGCTGTTCCGCAACGCTTGCAGCGTTTTCAGATGTTTAATTTCGATCATGAAAGTCCTTCACTTCGCCATGAGCAATTTGCGCTTGAGGAATATACAGTAACTGCCAATTATGGATGTGTAAACATCTGGACGTCTAAAACTCGTCATATTTCGACTTGCAGATGCGTTGGCTGCCTCGCTTACCCCAGTCACTTACTTCAGTAAGCTCCTGGGGATGCGCATCGTTGCCGCCTTCCTGCAAGCCGAACTATTTAGAGTTTTTCTTCAGATTCAATGAAATAAGAGAGGAACAAAAATGACAATTATTAACCACACCCTCGGTTTCCCTCGCGTTGGCCTGCGTCGCGAGCTGAAAAAAGCGCAAGAGAGCTACTGGGCGGGCAATGCCACTCGCGAGGAGCTGCTGGCGGTAGGCCGGGAACTGCGCGCCCGTCACTGGGAGCAGCAGAAGCAGGCCGGTATTGACCTGCTGCCGGTGGGCGATTTCGCCTGGTACGACCATGTTCTGACCACCAGCCTGCTGCTTGGCAACGTGCCGGCTCGTCATCAGAACAAAGACGGCTCTGTCGATATCGATACCCTGTTCCGCATTGGCCGCGGCCGCGCTCCCACCGGCGAGCCAGCGGCCGCTGCGGAAATGACCAAGTGGTTCAACACCAACTATCACTACATGGTGCCAGAGTTCGTGAAGGGCCAGCAGTTCAAACTGACCTGGACCCAACTGCTGGATGAAGTGGACGAAGCGTTGGCGCTGGGCCACAAGATCAAGCCCGTGCTGCTGGGGCCGGTGACCTATCTGTGGCTGGGCAAAGTGAAAGGCGAACCGTTTGACCGTCTGAGCCTGCTGAATGACATCCTGCCGGTTTATCAGCAGGTGCTGGCCGAACTGGCGAAGCGCGGCATTGAGTGGGTGCAGATTGATGAACCGGCGCTGGTGCTGGAGCTGCCGCCAGCGTGGCTGGAGGCCTTTAAACCGGCTTATGACGCCCTGCAGGGCCAGGTCAAACTGCTGCTGACCACCTATTTTGAAGGCGTTAGCGACAATCTCGAGACCATTACTGCGCTGCCGGTCCAGGGGCTGCACGTCGATCTGGTCCACGGTAAAGATGATGTCGCCGAACTGCATAAATGTCTTCCTGCCGACTGGCTGCTGTCCGCCGGCCTGATCAACGGGCGTAACGTCTGGCGCGCCGATCTCGCCGAAAAATATGCGCAAATTAAAAACCTCGTCGGTAAGCGCGAACTGTGGGTCGCGACATCCTGCTCTCTGTTGCACAGCCCGATCGACCTGAGCGTGGAGACGCGCCTTGATGCGGAAGTGAAGAGCTGGTTTGCCTTCGCGCTGCAAAAATGCGGTGAGCTGGCGCTGCTGCGCGATGCGCTGAACAGCGGCGATACCGCGGCGATTACCGAGTGGAGCGCGCCAGTCCATGCCCGTCGCCATTCGACGCGCGTACATAACCCGGCGGTGGAAAAACGGCTGGCGGCGATCACCGCTCAGGACAGCCAGCGCGCCAGCCCCTATGAGGTTCGCGCTCAGGCGCAGCGTCAACGCTTTAACCTGCCGACGTGGCCGACCACCACTATCGGGTCATTCCCGCAGACGACCGAGATCCGCGGCCTGCGCCTGGACTTCAAAAAGGGCAATCTGGACGCCAGTCATTATCGTACCGGCATTGCGGAACATATTAAGCAGGCGATCGTCGAGCAGGAGCGGTTAGGATTAGACGTACTGGTGCACGGGGAAGCCGAGCGGAACGATATGGTGGAATACTTCGGTGAGCATCTGGACGGTTTCATCTTCACGCAAAACGGCTGGGTGCAGAGTTATGGCTCCCGCTGCGTGAAGCCGCCGGTGGTGATCGGCGACGTCAGCCGTCCACAGGCGATCACCGTCGAATGGGCGAAGTACGCGCAGTCGCTGACCGACAAGCCGGTGAAAGGGATGCTCACTGGACCGGTGACGATTCTGTGCTGGTCCTTCCCGCGGGAAGACGTTAGCCGTGAAACCATCGCGAAACAGATTGCGCTGGCCCTGCGTGATGAAGTGGCGGATCTGCAAGCGGCCGGTATCGGCATCATCCAGATTGATGAGCCTGCTTTGCGCGAAGGGTTACCGCTGAAGCGCAGCGATTGGGATGCCTATCTGCAGTGGGGTGTGGAAGCCTTCCGCCTTAACGCCGCGGTGGCCAAAGACGACACTCAGATCCATACCCACATGTGCTATTGCGAGTTCAACGACATCATGGACTCCATCGCCGCGCTGGACGCCGACGTGATCACCATTGAAACCTCGCGTTCCGACATGGAACTGCTGGAGTCGTTCGAAGTGTTCGAGTATCCCAATGAAATCGGGCCGGGGGTATATGATATTCACTCGCCAAACGTACCGAGCGTGGAGTGGATCGAAGCGCTGCTGGAAAAAGCCGCGCAGCGTATCCCGGCGGAGCGGCTGTGGGTTAACCCGGACTGCGGCCTGAAAACCCGGGGCTGGCCGGAGACTCGCGCCGCGCTGGCGAATATGGTGCAAGCGGCGCGTAACCTGCGTCAATCTGCCTGATCGTCGCCCGAAAAATCAAAAAGGAGGCATTTGCCTCCTTTTTTTCCTGCTTCGGACGATTACCCTTTTTTACCGCCATATTGAGCAAACCAGTCGAGCATCCGCTGCCAGCCGTCTTTGGCTGACTCTTCGTGATAGCTGGCGCGATAGTCGGCGTTAAAGGCGTGATCGGCTTCAGGATAGACCACGATTTCCGCCGTGGCGTTGGCCGCCCGCAGCGCCTGGCGCATGGTTTCGACGGTGTCCTGTGGAATGCTGGCGTCTTTGGCGCCGTACAGGCCGAGTACCGGGGCGTTGAGATCGACGGCGATATCCACCGGGTGTTTTGGCGAATTCAGCGATTTTTCTCCTACCAGTTTGCCGTACCAGGCTACCGCCGCCTTCAACTGCGGGTTATGGGCAGCATATAGCCAGGTGATACGTCCGCCCCAGCAGAAGCCGGTGATCAGCAGACGATGGGCATCGCCGCCATGGCGCGCCGCCCAGCTGGCGACGTGGTCGAGATCCGCCAGCACCTGCGCGTCCGGCACCTTCGTAACCAGCTCTTTAAACAGGGTCGGGATATCGTGATACTCATTCGGATCGCCCTGACGGAAGTACAATTCAGGCGCGATAGCCAGATAGCCTTCCTGCGCCAGGCGACGACAAAGATCGCGAATATGCTCATGCACGCCGAAGATTTCCTGCACCACGATGACGATCGGCAATGGGCCATCGGCGTTTTTCGGGCGGGCATGGTAAGCCGGCATGTTTTCCCCCTGAGAGGGAATAGAGGTCTCTCCGGTGACAATATGCTCTTCCGGCGTATGAACGGCGGTTGCGGCATGCGGCGAGGCTGCAGGTGCGAATCCAGGTTGCTTGGTGGTGGTCATGGTATTCTCCGTACCCTTATTTATTAGCGCATCAGTAACTATAGACCCTTTACCTTTAGTTCGGGCGGTAATAAAGCACAGTGCCTGAAAGCGGCTATCTTTTGTTCAGTGACGATGAATATAACTTGTTAATGTGATGTTTATCACTATTTACTGAAAAACAACTGCAATCATTATTGTTCTTGGTGACTAACATCACAAAATGTTGCCAGGGGCTTCTGTACAGTACCGTTTTGCTTCTGCTGATAATTCGACCCACAGAGGAGTTTTTTATGTCCAAGTCTGATGTTTTTCATCTCGGCCTCACCAAGAACGATTTACAAGGGGCTACGCTGGCTATCGTCCCTGGCGATCCGGAGCGTGTGGAAAAGATCGCCGCGCTGATGGATAAGCCGGTTAAGCTGGCATCTCACCGCGAATTTACCTCCTGGCGCGCGGAACTGGACGGCAAACCGGTGATCGTCTGCTCCACCGGCATCGGCGGCCCGTCTACGTCTATCGCTGTGGAAGAGCTGGCGCAGCTTGGCGTGCGTACCTTCCTGCGCATTGGCACCACCGGCGCCATTCAGCCGCACATCAACGTTGGCGATGTGCTGGTGACTACCGCTTCCGTTCGTCTGGACGGCGCCAGCCTGCACTTCGCGCCGATGGAATTCCCGGCCGTCGCAGATTTCGCCTGCACCACCGCGCTGGTGGAAGCAGCGAAATCCATTGGCGCCACCACCCATATCGGCGTGACCGCTTCCTCGGACACCTTCTACCCGGGACAGGAGCGTTACGACACCTTCTCCGGCCGCGTAGTGAGCCGCTTCAAAGGCTCCATGGAAGAGTGGCAGGCGATGGGCGTGATGAACTATGAAATGGAATCCGCTACGCTGTTGACCATGTGCGCCAGCCAGGGCCTGCGCGCCGGGATGGTGGCCGGGGTTATCGTTAACCGTACCCAGCAAGAGATCCCTAACGCCGAAACCATGAAGCAAACCGAAAGCCATGCGGTGAAAATCGTCGTGGAAGCGGCGCGCCGTCTGCTGTAATTCAACGCTTTCCCTGTCAGGCCGGATCCTCCGGCCTTTTTTTTGCGTCGCCTCTCGCAGGAAATTCCTTTTAAACTGGACGTTTGTACAGCACAATTCTATTTTGTGTCATCAGGTTATCGCAGGGGGCGTCGTGGATCTCTCCATTATTATCAGCGCGGTTATCGCACTGGCTGCTGGATTAATCGTCGGCTGGCTGGCGACCAAAGCGCGCGCCGATCAAATTCGGGCCGATCTTATCGAGGAGCGGCGAGAGCTGGATATTGAGCTGAGCGCCGCCCGTCAGCAGCTGGTACAGGAAGCCCACTGGCGTGAAGAGTGCGAGCTGCTGAACAACGAGCTGCGCAGCCTGCGGGATATCAATACCTCGCTGGAGGCCGATCTGCGAGAGGTTACCACCCGGCTCGAATCCACCCAGCTGCATGCGGAAGATAAGATCCGCCAGATGGTGAACAGCGAACAGCGCCTGAGCGAGCAGTTTGAAAACCTCGCCAACCGCATTTTCGAACACAGCAACCGACGCGTCGATGAGCAAAATCGCCAGAGCCTGCATGGCCTGCTGACACCGCTGCGCGAACAGCTGGACGGGTTCCGCCGCCAGGTGCAGGAGAGCTTCGGCCAGGAGGCGCGGGAAAGGCACACCCTGGCGCATGAGATCCGCAACCTGCAGCAGCTGAACGCGCAGATGGCGCAGGAGGCGCTGAACCTGACCAAAGCGCTGAAGGGCGATAACAAAACTCAGGGCAACTGGGGGGAAGTGGTTCTCACCCGCGTGCTGGAAGCCTCCGGCCTGCGGGAAGGCTATGAGTACCAGACCCAGGTCAGCATCGAGACCGACAACCGCTCGCGGATGCAGCCGGACGTCATCGTGCGCCTGCCGCAGGGTAAAGACGTGGTTATCGACGCCAAAATGACCCTTGTCGCCTATGAGCGCTATTTCAACGCCGAGGACGACTACACCCGCGAAGTCGCGCTGCAGGAGCACCTTGCCTCGGTGCGTAATCATATTCGCCTGCTGGGACGCAAGGATTATCAGCAACTGCCGGGCCTGCGCTCCCTCGACTATGTGCTGATGTTTATTCCCGTCGAGCCGGCATTCCTGCTGGCCATTGATCGTCAGCCCGAGCTCATTAGCGAGGCGCTGCAAAATAATATTATGCTGGTCAGCCCGACGACGCTGCTGGTGGCCCTGCGCACCATCGCCAATCTGTGGCGTTATGAGCACCAGAGCCGCAACGCGCAGAAGATCGCCGAGCGGGCGGGGCGCCTTTACGACAAAATGCGCCTGTTTGTGGACGATATGTCCGCTATCGGCCAGAGTCTGGATAAAGCGCAAGAGAACTATCGCCAGGCGATGAAAAAGCTCGCTTCCGGGCGCGGTAATCTGCTGGCTCAGGCGGAGGCTTTTCGCGGGTTGGGCGTGGAGGTCAAGCGCGGGATTAATCCTGATTTAGTCGAACAAGCCACTGCTCAGGACGATCAATATCGTCTCGAAGAGGAGGATAACCTGCCGGAAAATGACGCATTTTCGCCCGACTCTGCCGAGGCGGTGCGCAGCCGGGAGGCGGCTCCGCCACGCTGAAACGTATGGGAAATGCGCTGAGTCTGATACACTCAGTGAACATTTTCTTGAAAAGCAAGCAGGCATAAAGATGGTTGAGGATTCACAAGAAACGACGCACTTTGGCTTTCAGACGGTCGCTAAAGAGCAGAAAGCGGACATGGTGGCGCATGTATTCCATTCTGTCGCCGCAAAGTATGATGTGATGAATGACTTAATGTCGTTTGGTATCCATCGTTTGTGGAAGCGTTTCACCATCGACTGCAGCGGTGTACGTCGCGGGCAGACCGTGCTGGATCTGGCGGGGGGTACCGGTGATTTGACGGCTAAGTTTTCCCGTCTGGTAGGGGAAACCGGCCGCGTTATGCTTGCTGATATCAATGATTCAATGCTCAAAATGGGCCGCGAAAAGCTGCGCAATATCGGCATCGTGGGTAACGTTGAGTATGTTCAGGCCAACGCGGAAGCCCTGCCGTTTGCTGATAATACCTTTGACTGCATCACCATCTCTTTCGGTCTGCGTAACGTGACCGACAAAGAAAAAGCGCTGCGTTCGATGTACCGCGTGCTGAAGCCGGGCGGACGTCTGCTGGTGCTGGAGTTTTCTAAACCCATTATTGAACCGCTGAGCAAAGCCTACGACGCTTACTCCTTCCATATCCTGCCGAAGGTGGGCGAGCTGGTGGCAAAAGACGGCGACAGCTATCGCTACCTGGCGGAGTCGATCCGTATGCATCCGGACCAGGAATCCCTGAAAGGGATGATGCAGGATGCAGGCTTCGAAAGCGTGGACTACTACAACCTGACGGCAGGTATCGTTGCTTTGCATCGCGGTTACAAGTTCTGACAGGAGGGACGCTATGCCTTTCACACCCCTGGTGACCGCTGGCATTGAAACGGCGCTGAATACTTTCCTCTGGCGCGACAAAGCGCTAAAACCCGCCCGCCAGCGCCTGCTGGGCAAGGTATTGCGGGTACAGCTGCAGGACTTCTCCACGCCCGTGGTGCTGGTGTTCAGCGAACGCCAGGTTGATGTCCTGAGCGCCTGGGAGGGAGAGGCCGACTGCACCGTGATTACCCGGCTCAGCGTACTGCCAAAACTGCGCAACCGTCAGCAGCTCACGGCGCTTATCCGCAGCGGCGAGCTGGAAGTGCAGGGCGATCTGCAGGTGGTGCAGAACATGGTCACCCTGTGCGATCTGGCGGAGTTCGATCCCGCTGAACTGCTGGCGCCTTACACCGGCGACATCGTGGCCGAAGGCGTCGGTAAAGTTCTCCGCGGCGGCGCTCAGTTTTTACTGAAAGGGGCGCAGCGCCAGCAGCGCTATGTCGCGGAAGCGATCACTGAAGAGTGGCGCCTGGCGCCGGGGCCGCTGGAGCTGGCCTGGTTTGCTGAAGAGACGACGGCTATTGAACGCGCGCTGGCCGCACTGGAAAAACGGCTGGAAACGCTGGAGGGCAAATGACGCCAGGAGAATTACGGCGCCTGTATTTCATCGTCCACACCTTTTTGAGCTACGGGCTCGATGAGCTCATCCCCAAAATGCGGATCACGCTGCCGCTGCGTATCTGGCGGCGGATGCTGTTCTGGATGCCAAACCGCCATCAGGATCAACCCCTTGGCGCCCGTCTGCGGCTGGCGCTTCAGGAGCTGGGGCCGGTGTGGATTAAATTCGGCCAGATGCTTTCCACGCGGCGGGATCTCTTTCCGCCGCATATTGCCGATCAGCTGGCGCTGTTGCAGGACCGCGTGGCGCCCTTTGACGGGAAGCTCGCGCAGCAGCAGATAGAGAAAGCGATGGGTGGCCTGCCGGTGGAGGCCTGGTTTGATGATTTCTCCGTTGAGCCGTTAGCCTCGGCGTCTATCGCCCAGGTGCATACCGCGCGTCTGAAAGAGAACGGCAAAGAGGTGGTGATCAAGGTTATCCGTCCGGATATTTTGCCGATCATTAAAGCGGACATGAAGCTCATCTACCGCCTGGCGCGCTGGGTGCCGCGTCTGCTGCCTGACGGCCGCCGTCTGCGCCCGCAGGAGGTAGTTCGTGAGTATGAAAAAACGCTGCTGGACGAGCTGAACCTGCTGCGGGAATCCGCTAACGCCATTCAGCTGCGGCGTAATTTCGAAGAGAGCCCGATGCTGTATGTGCCGGAAGTGTACCCCGACTACTGCAGCGAAAGCATGATGGTGATGGAGCGCATCTACGGCATTCCGGTGTCCGACGTCGAGGCGCTGGAGGCTCAGGGAACCAACCTGCAGCTGCTGGCGGAGCGGGGCGTGCAGGTCTTCTTCACCCAGGTGTTCCGCGACAGTTTTTTCCATGCTGATATGCACCCTGGCAACATATTCGTCAGCTACGAGCACCCGGAAGATCCGCAGTATATCGGTATCGATTGCGGCATTGTCGGCTCGCTGAACAAAGAAGATAAGCGCTATCTGGCGGAAAACTTTATCGCCTTTTTCAACCGCGATTATCGTAAGGTTGCCGAGCTGCACGTCGACTCCGGTTGGGTTCCGCCGGACACTAATGTTGAAGAGTTTGAGTTCGCGATCCGCACGGTCTGCGAGCCCATCTTTGAGAAGCCGCTGGCGGAGATCTCCTTCGGCCACGTGCTGCTTAATCTGTTCAACACCGCGCGGCGCTTCAATATGGAAGTCCAGCCGCAGCTTGTTTTGCTACAGAAGACATTACTTTACGTAGAAGGGGTAGGCCGGCAGCTCTATCCTCAGTTAGACTTGTGGAAAACGGCGAAGCCTTTCCTTGAGTCGTGGATCAAAGATCAGGTCGGTATTCCGGCGCTGGTGCGCGCGTTTAAAGACAAAGCGCCGTTCTGGATCGAAAGAATGCCTGAAATACCTGAGCTGGTGTATCAGAGCCTGCAGCAGAGCAAACAGCTGCAGACCAGCGTCGATACTATCGTGCGGGATATGCATGTGCGTCATGTGCGCCAGGGCCAATCCCGTTATCTGTTTGGTATAGGCGCGGTTTTATTGCTCAGTGGTACGCTGCTCTTTATCCATCGCCCTGAGTGGGGAATGATGCCCGGCTGGCTGATGGCCGGCGGTGTCGTGACCTGGCTGATTGGCTGGCGAAAAACCCGCTGATCGGTTCGCCACTTCATGACGCAGGCTTATTTGCGCAAAATCATGCCGGTGGCCTGACGGCGAGGCGGCTGGCAGGATGGCGTGTATAATGCGTCCACATAATTCATCATCTGTCATAGGGGAACGTGTATGGGTGGTATCAGTATTTGGCAGTTATTAATTGTTGTCGTCATCGTAGTTCTGCTTTTCGGGACGAAGAAGCTGAGCTCACTGGGGTCAGACTTAGGGGCATCCATCAAAGGCTTTAAAAAAGCCATGAGTGATGATGATAAACCCGAAAAGTCGGCGCCAGACGCAGATTTCACGGCGAAAACTATCGCCGACAAACAGGATGATGCAAAAAAAGACGAGACAAAACGCCACGACAAAGAGCAGGTGTAACTCGTGTTCGATATTGGTTTTAGTGAACTACTGCTGGTGTTTGTAATTGGCCTCATTGTTCTGGGGCCACAGCGGCTTCCCGTCGCGGTTAAAACGGTGGTTGGCTGGATCCGTACGCTACGGTCGCTGGCGACCACGGTGCAGAATGAGCTGGCTCAGGAGCTAAAACTGCAGGAGTTCCAGGAGAGCCTCAAGAAGGTGGAAAAGGCCAGCCTGAATAACCTGACGCCGGAGCTGAAAGCCTCTATGGACGAGCTGCGCGAGGCCGCGGAGTCGATGAAGCGCTCCTATAGCGCCCACGATCCGGAAAAGGCCAGCGACGAAGCGAATACCATCCATAATCCGGTGGTGAAAGGCAGCGAAGCGCAGCGGCAGGACGTCACGCCGGCGACGGCCGAACATCAGGCCAGCGCTCCGGTTCATGCGCCAGAGCCCGTGGCCGACGAGCAACCCGCTTCACCGGCAGAGAAAACATCCGCTACGGCGGCTGCCCCCCATTCTTCCCCCGCATCGAGTGATAAACCGTAAACATGGGCGTAGACGATACACAACCGCTAATTTCGCATCTGATTGAGCTGCGCAAGCGTCTGCTCAACAGCATCATTGCTATCCTGGTGATCTTCCTGGCACTGGTCTATTTCGCCAATGATATCTATCAGCTGGTCTCGGCCCCGCTTATCAGCAAGATGCCGGTAGGCGCGACGATGATCGCCACCGATGTCGCTTCACCTTTCTTTACGCCGATAAAGCTGACCTTTATGGTGTCGGTGATCCTGTCGGTGCCGATTATTCTGTATCAGGTATGGGCCTTCGTCGCGCCGGCGCTGTATAAGCACGAGCGCCGGCTGGTGGTGCCCTTGCTGGTCTCCAGCACGCTGCTGTTCTATATCGGCATGGCTTTCGCGTATTTTGTCGTGTTTCCGCTGGCGTTCGGCTTTCTGACCCATGCTGCCCCGGAGGGGGTGCTGGTCTCGACCGATATCCGCAGCTATCTCGACTTCGTGATGGCGCTGTTTATGGCGTTCGGGGTCTCTTTTGAGGTGCCGGTCGCCATTGTGCTGCTCTGCTGGATGGGCGTCACTACGCCGGAAGAGCTGCGCAAAAAACGGCCGTATGTGCTGGTGGGCGCCTTCGTGGTGGGCATGCTGCTGACGCCGCCGGACGTGTTCTCGCAGACGCTGCTGGCCATTCCGATGTACTGTCTGTTTGAAGTCGGGGTGTTCTTTGCCCGCTTCTACACCGGGAAGCGTCTGACGCGCGATGACGATGCCGCGGCCGAAGCTGAAGCCGCTGAGCACAGAGAAGAGTAATACCGCCAACCGCCCGTCAGGGCGGTTGTCATATGGAGCGATCATGTTTGATATCGGCGTTAATCTGACCAGTTCGCAGTTTGCCCGCGACCATGATGAGGTGGTGGCGCGCGCCCGGTCGGCGGGGGTCCACGGCATGCTGCTGACCGGCACAAATTTGCCGGAGAGCCAGCAGGCGCAGAGAATGGCGAGCCATTACGCCGGCTGCTGGTCCACGGCGGGGGTTCATCCCCATGACGGCAGCAGCTGGACGCCAGCGGTCGCCGAGGCGATTTATGTCCTTGCCCGCGAGCCGCAGGTGGTGGCGATAGGGGAATGTGGTCTGGATTTTAATCGTAATTTCTCCACGCCGCAGGAGCAGGAGGCGGCATTCAGCGCCCAACTGGCGCTGGCCGCCGAGCTGTCGATGCCGGTGTTTTTACACTGCCGCGACGCCCACGACCGGTTTCTGACGCTACTTAAACCCTGGCTTGGGAAGATCCCGGGCGCGGTGCTGCACTGCTTTACCGGCAGCCGCAGCGAGGTGCAGGAATGTCTGGATCTGGGGCTGTTTATCGGCATTACCGGTTGGGTGTGCGATGAGCGGCGCGGGCTCGAGCTGCGAGAGCTACTGCCGGCGATCCCGGCGGAACGTCTGCTGCTGGAGACCGATGCGCCCTATCTGCTGCCGCGCGACCTCAAGCCGAAACCCGCCTCGCGTCGTAACGAGCCCGCGTATTTGCCGCATATCCTGGCCAGCGTCGCGGCCTGGCGCGGCGAGGAGGCGCAGTGGCTTGAGGCGCAAACGGACGCAAACGTCAGAGCGCTGTTTGGCGTCGACGTTATCGGCGCTTAGATTTTCTGGAAATCGGTGTTTTTTACGCTCTGCAGGACTTGCTTATTCAGCAGGTTTAACAGCAACATAGAGCGTGCTTCACCGTCCGGCTCGGTAAAGATAGCCTGTAAGCCTTCGAACGCGCCGTCGGTGATCAGTACGCTATCGCCCTCATGCGGCGTTTCCGGGTCGGTGATGCCTTCCGGTTTATAGATAGAGAGCTGATGGATGACCGCCGAAGGGACGATAGCGGGTAGGGCGCCAAAGCGCACGAAGTTGTTAACCCCGCGGGTGGCGCTGATGGTGGTGGTATGAATCACCTCTGGATCGAACTCAATAAACAGGTAGTTCGGGAACAGCGGTTCGCTGACCATGGTGCGTTTACCGCGAATGATTTTTTCCAGCGCAATCGTCGGCATCAGGCAGTTAACTGACTGACGTTCCAGATGTTCCTGGGCTCGTTGTAGCTGCCCACGTTTGCAATACAGTAAGTACCAGGCTTGCATAATGACTCATTCCACTTCTAATAACGGCAAGCATAACAAATGGCTGGTGTAATCGCGAAAGCCATTATAATTGAAATCCAAATTTCAGCGTTCTTTCACGCTAATTTAACAAAATTACAGCATCTCGCCGTTGAACACCGTATAATTAGCCGCCTGTAGAGAGGTCAATAACACTTTCATGAAATATCACGATCTTCGCGACTTTCTGACACTCCTGGAACAACAGGGCGAACTAAAACGTATCACTCTGCCGGTCGATCCCCACCTGGAAATCACCGAAATTGCCGACCGCACCCTGCGCGCTGGCGGTCCGGCGTTGCTGTTTGAGAATCCGAAAGGCTATACCATGCCGGTGCTGTGCAACCTGTTCGGCACGCCGCGGCGCGTGGCGCTGGGGATGGGTCAGGAGGACGTCAGTTCGCTGCGCGAGGTGGGTAAGCTGTTAGCCTTTCTGAAAGAGCCTGAGCCGCCCAAAGGTTTCCGCGATCTGTTTGATAAGCTGCCGCAGTTTAAGCAAGTGCTGAATATGCCGACCAAACGTCTGCGCGGCGCCCCCTGCCAGCAAAAAATCATCCAGGGCGATGACGTCGACCTGAGGAAAATCCCGATTATGACCTGCTGGCCGGACGATGCCGCGCCGCTGATCACCTGGGGGCTGACGGTGACCCGCGGGCCGCACAAAGAGCGGCAGAACCTGGGGATTTATCGCCAGCAGCTGATTGGCAAAAACAAACTGATTATGCGCTGGCTGTCTCATCGCGGCGGCGCACTGGATTTCCAGGAGTGGAGCGCGGCGCGTCCGGGCGAACGCTTCCCGGTTTCTGTGGCGCTCGGCGCCGACCCAGCGACCATTCTTGGCGCGGTGACCCCGGTGCCGGATACGTTGTCGGAATATGCCTTTGCCGGGCTGCTGCGCGGCACCAAAACCGAAGTGGTGAAATGCGTCTCGAACGATCTTGAAGTGCCAGCCAGCGCAGAGATTGTGCTGGAAGGTTATATCGAGGCCGGGGAGATGGCGCCGGAAGGTCCGTATGGCGACCATACCGGCTACTACAATGAAGTAGACCAGTTCCCGGTGTTTACGGTCACCCATATTACCCAACGTGAAGACGCGATTTATCATTCGACCTATACCGGCCGTCCGCCGGATGAGCCTGCGGTGCTGGGCGTGGCGCTGAATGAAGTCTTTGTCCCGATCCTGCAAAAACAGTTTCCGGAAATCGTCGATTTCTATCTGCCGCCGGAAGGGTGCTCCTACCGTCTGGCGGTGGTGACGATGAAAAAACAGTATGCAGGCCATGCCAAGCGCGTGATGATGGGCGTCTGGTCGTTCCTGCGCCAGTTTATGTACACCAAATTCGTGATTGTCTGCGATGACGATGTCAACGCTCGCGACTGGAACGATGTGATTTGGGCGATCACTACCCGTATGGACCCAGCTCGTGATACGGTACTGGTAGAGAATACGCCAATTGATTATCTGGATTTTGCCTCGCCGGTTTCCGGCCTGGGTTCAAAAATGGGGCTGGATGCCACCAATAAATGGCCTGGCGAAACCCAGCGTGAATGGGGTCGCCCAATCAAAAAAGATCCTGCCGTCACGGCGCGCATTGACGCCATCTGGGATGATCTGGCCATCTTTAAACAACAGTAAGCGGGGCTAACGCCGCTGTTTTGCTCTATAGACCCGACAGAGGGGACGCATGACAACCTTAAGCTGTAAAGTGACCTCGGTGGAGGCGATTACCGATACCGTGTATCGTGTTCGATTAGTACCGGAAGCGGCATTCTCTTTCCGCGCTGGCCAGTATCTGATGGTGGTAATGGATGAGCGCGACAAACGCCCATTCTCCATGGCCTCCACGCCGGCGGAACAGGAATTTATCGAACTGCATATCGGCGCCTCGGAGCTCAATCTGTACGCGATGGCGGTCATGGATCGCATCCTGAAAGAGCGCGAAATTGAGGTTGATATCCCGCATGGCGAAGCCTGGCTGCGTGAAGATGAAGACCGCCCGCTGATTTTGATTGCCGGCGGCACCGGCTTCTCTTATGTGCGTTCTATTCTGCTGACCGCGCTGTCACGCAATCCTCAGCGCGATATCGCGATTTACTGGGGCGGCCGCGAGACCAAACATCTGTACGATCTGGCTGAGCTGGAAGCCTTGAGCGTCAAACATCCGAATCTGCGTATTGAGCCGGTGGTTGAGCAGCCGGAAGAGGGCTGGCGTGGGCGTTCCGGCACCGTGCTGACCGCGGTGCTGCAGGATTACGGTACCCTGGCCGATCACGATATCTATATTGCCGGGCGTTTTGAGATGGCCAAGATTGCTCGCGACCTGTTCTGCAATGAACGCGGCGCGCGCGAAGATCGCCTGTTTGGCGACGCGTTTGCTTTTATCTGATATCTGCAAATAAAAAACCCGCCCCTGACAGGCGGGAAGAACGGCAACTAAACTGTCTCTCTTCGCCAATGACGTCATAACTGCGTCGGCTGCGCTCGCTCACCCGAATCACTTACTTCAGTAAGCTCATCGGGATTCGCTCGCTTGCCGCCTTGTTCTGACGCCATTGGCTGTGAGATACCCTTTTGTAAATTTACACCCGCTCAAACACGGTGGCGATCCCTTGTCCCAGGCCAATGCACATGGTGGCGAGGCCGAACTGGGCATCTTTACGCTCCATCTGATTGATCAACGTGGTGCTAATACGCGCCCCGGAACAACCCAGCGGATGACCGAGCGCGATCGCCCCGCCGTTAAGGTTGATCTTCTCATCGATCTGCTCCATCAGGCCCAGATCTTTAATGCACGGCAGGATCTGCGCGGCAAAGGCCTCATTCATTTCAAAGACGTCGATATCGCTGGTGGATAAGCCCGCTTTTTTCAGCGCCAGCTTCGAGGCGGGAACCGGGCCATAGCCCATAATGGACGGGTCGCAGCCGACCACCGCCATCGAACGGACGCGGGCGCGTGGCTTCAGCCCCAGTTCGCGGGCGCGACTTTCGCTCATCAGCAGCATCGCCGCCGCGCCATCGGAAAGGGCGGAAGAGGTACCCGCCGTTACCGTACCGGTCACCGGGTCAAACGCCGGCCTCAGGGTAGACAGCGTCTCGACGGTGGTTTCCGGGCGGATCACTTCGTCATAGTTAAAGGACTTCAGTACGCCATCGGCATCGTGGCCGCCGGTGGGGATAATCTCGGCTTTGAATGCGCCGGACTGGGTCGCAGCCCAGGCGCGGGCGTGGGAGCGCGCGGCGAACTGATCCTGCATTTCCCGGCTAATGCCGTGCAGACGCGCCAGCATTTCAGCGGTCAGCCCCATCATCCCTGCCGCCTTCGCCACGTTGCGACTCAGGCCCGGGTGGAAATCGACGCCGTGGCTCATCGGCACATGGCCCATGTGCTCCACGCCGCCAATCAGGCAAACGCTGGCATCGCCGGTCATGATCATGCGTGCGGCATCGTGCAGCGCCTGCATGGAAGAACCGCACAGACGGTTAACCGTGTTTGCCGGTACCGAATGCGGGATCTCCGCCAGCAGCGCCGCGTTACGGGCGATGTTAAAACCCTGCTCGAGGGTTTGCTGCACGCAGCCCCAGTAGATATCGTCTATTGCGCTTGCCTCAAGCGACGGGTTGCGCGACAGCAGGCTACGCATCAGGTGCGCGGAGAGGTCTTCCGCGCGCACGTGGCGAAATGCGCCGCCCTTTGAACGGCCCATCGGGGTGCGAATAGCATCGACAATGACAACCTGTTCCATTGTGACTCCTTAAGCCGTTTTCAGAGCGCCAACCGGACGGGCTGGCTCTACCTGGGGATAATACGCTTCGTTATGGCGCGCTTTGTCACGCAGACCGGCAGGGACTTCATACAGCGGCCCAAGGTGCTGGTACTGCTGCGCCATATCGAGATACTTCGCGCTGCCGATGGTATCCAGCCAGCGGAAGGCGCCGCCGTGGAACGGAGGGAAGCCGAGGCCGTATACCAGCGCCATATCCGCTTCCGCCGGGCTGGCGATAATGCCTTCTTCCAGGCAGCGGACGACTTCGTTAACCATCGGGATCATCATGCGGGCGATAATCTCTTCATCGCTGAAATCGCGCTTCGGCTGGCTGACGTCGGCCAGCAGGCTGTCGACGGCGGCATCTTCTTCTTTCTTCGGCTTACCTTTGCTGTCGTCTTTATAGCGCCAGAAGCCGAGGCCGTTCTTCTGGCCGAAACGGTTGGCGTCAAACAGGGCGTCGATGGCGTCGCGATAATCTTTCTGCATCCGCTGCGGGAAGCCCGCCGCCATGACCGCCTGAGCATGGTGCGCGGTGTCGATGCCGACCACGTCCAGCAGATAGGCCGGGCCCATCGGCCAGCCAAACTGTTTCTCCATCACTTTGTCGACTTTGCGGAAATCCGCCCCGTCGCGCAGCAGCTGGCTGAAGCCGGCGAAGTAGGGGAACAGCACGCGGTTGACGAAGAAACCGGGACAATCATTGACCACGATTGGCGTCTTGCCCATTTTGCTGGCCCAGGCGACGACTTTGGCAATGGTATTATCCGAGGTTTTTTCGCCGCGGATCACTTCTACCAGCGGCATGCGATGCACCGGGTTAAAGAAGTGCATGCCGCAGAAATTTTCCGGGCGCTGCAGAACGCTGGCCAGCTCGCTGATGGGGATCGTTGAGGTGTTGGACGCCAGCACGGTATCCGGGCGGATTTTATCTTCCGTTTCCGCCAGCACCGCTTTCTTCACTTTCGGGTTTTCCACCACCGCTTCAACGACCACGTCCACGCGATCAAAACCGCTATACTCCAGCGTCGGCTGAATGGTGCTTATTACTCCGGCCAGCTTCAGACCGTCGATTTTGCCGCGTTCCAGCTGTTTATTCAGTAGCTTCGCCGCTTCGGTCATGCCGAGCGTCAGCGATTTATCGTTGATGTCCTTCATGATGACCGGCACGCCTTTCCACGCCGACTGATAAGCGATGCCGCCGCCCATAATGCCCGCGCCCAGGACGGCGGCCTGCTTCGGCGTTTCGACATCTTTGGTCAGTTTTTTCGCTTTCGCTTTGACGTACTGGTCGTTGAGGAAGATACCGACCAGCGCGCGGGCCTCATTGGTATGAGCCAGCGGGACAAAGCTTTTATTTTCCAGCACCAGGGCCTCTTCACGACCAAGACGCGCGGCGGCTTCAATGGTTTTCACCGCGGTGATCGGCGCCGGATAATGCTTCCCGGCGGTTTGCGCGACCATGCCTTTGGCGATGGTGAAACTCATCGTCGCTTCAATTTTGCTGAGCTTCAGCGGCTCCAGCTTCGGTTGACGTTTCGCTTTCCAGTCCAGGTCGCCCTGAATCGCCTGGCGCAGGATCGCCAGCGCGCCGTCGCGCAGTTTGTCGGCAGCAACTACGCCATCCACCAGGCCGATTTTCAGCGCTTGATCGGCACCGACATCTTTCCCGGCAGCAATGATCTCCAGCGCGCTGTCGGCGCCGAGCAGGCGCGGCAAACGGACTGAGCCGCCGAAGCCTGGCATAATGCCGAGTTTGGTTTCCGGCAGACCAATGCGCAGATCCGGCGTCGCCAGGCGATAATCGGTCGCCAGGACGCATTCACAACCGCCGCCCAGCGCGTAACCGTTGACGGCGGAGACAGTGGGGACCGGAAGATCTTCCAGACGGTTGAAGACGCTGTTAGCAAAATGCAGCCATTGGCTTAACTGCTCCTCAGGGACCAGGAACAGTGAGAGGAATTCCGTAATATCCGCGCCGACGATAAACGCCGCTTTTTCAGAGCGCAGCATCAGGCCTTTGAGATCGTTTTGTTTTTCCAGTACGTCCAGCGCATGACCGAGGCTGGCTACGGTTGCGGTATCAAGCTTGTTGACCGAACCTGGGGCATCGAACACCAGTTCGGCGATGCCATCTTCCAGCCAGTCGAGGTACAGGGTGTCGCCTTTGTAGAGCATGTCAGTCTCCTGAATCCAGCAATATGATCTGGTCATACCAGATGAAACGGAGTGTGGAATTTATGTTAAAGAATTGCAAATTACTCTTTAAATAATTGCTGGTCGGATCACATCCGGTGGAAATCACCCGCACGCAGGTCGATGTGCTAAGATGCGGAGTATCACGATCCCATAAAAGCAAAGGACAAAAGATGGAATCCCTGGCCGCGCTCTATAAAAATCATATTGTTACCCTACAAGAACGTACCCGCGACGTCCTGTCCCGTTTTCAGATGGATGCTCTGCTGATTCACTCCGGCGAGCTGGTTAACGTCTTCCTTGATGACCATCCGTACCCGTTCAAGGTCAATCCGCAGTTCAAAGCCTGGGTGCCGGTGACTCAGGTGCCTAACTGCTGGTTGCTGGTGGACGGTGTGAATAAACCGAAGCTGTGGTTCTATCTGCCGGTTGATTACTGGCATAACGTTGAGCCGCTGCCGACCTCGTTCTGGACCGAAGAGGTCGATGTAGTCGCGCTGCCGAAGGCCGATGGCATCGGCAGCCAACTGCCTGCCGCTCGCGGAAATATTGGTTATATCGGGCCGGTTCCGGAGCGCGCGCTGGGTCTGGGAATCGCCGCGGATAAGATCAACCCGAAAGGGGTTATCGATTATCTGCATTACTACCGGGCTTACAAAACCGATTACGAGCTGGCCTGTATGCGTGAAGCGCAGAAGTCGGCCGTGAATGGTCATCGTGCGGCCTATGAAGCTTTTCAGTCCGGGATGAGCGAATTCGATATCAATCAGGCCTATCTTACCGCAACCGGACACCGCGATACCGACGTGCCTTACAGCAACATCGTGGCGCTGAACGAGCATGCTTCTGTCCTGCACTACACTAAACTGGACCACCGCGCTCCGGCGGAAATGCGCAGTTTCCTGCTCGACGCCGGTGCGGAATATAACGGCTATGCTGCGGATCTGACGCGGACCTGGGCGGCACACAGCGATAACGATTTCGCACATCTGATTAAAGACGTTAACGACGAGCAGCTGGCGCTGATTAGCACCATGAAAGCCGGGACTCGCTACGTCGATTACCATATCCAGTTCCATCAGCGCATCGCAAAACTGCTGCGTAAACATCAGTTAGTCTCCGACATCAGCGAAGAGGCGATGGTGGAAAACGATCTGACCGGGCCATTTATGCCGCACGGGATTGGTCATCCGCTGGGTCTGCAGGTGCATGATGTTGCTGGCTTTATGCAAGACGACTCCGGTACGCACCTGGCGGCGCCAGCGAAATACCCGTATCTGCGCTGCACCCGTATTATCGAGCCGCGTATGGTGTTGACCATTGAACCCGGCATCTACTTTATCGAGTCGTTACTGGCGCCGTGGCGTGAAGGCCCGTTCAGCAAACACTTCAACTGGCAAAAAATTGACGCCATGAAGCCATTCGGCGGGATCCGTATCGAAGATAACGTGGTGGTTCACGAAAACAGTATCGAAAATATGACGCGCGATCTGAAGCTGGCCTAATGGAGAGCTGGTTAATCCCGGCGGCGCCCGTTTCCGTCGTTGAGGAGATCAAAAAGAGCCGTTTTATCACGCTGTTGGCGCATACCGACGGCGTGGCGGCGGCGAAAGCCTTTGTCGAGTCCGTCAGAGCGGATCACCCCGATGCCCGTCACCACTGCGTGGCGTGGGTCGCCGGACCGCCTGATGATTCGCAACAGCTTGGGTTTTCTGATGATGGCGAACCGGCGGGAACGGCGGGTAAACCGATGCTGGCGCAGCTGATGGGAAGCGGCGTCGGCGAGATAACCGCTGTCGTCGTGCGTTACTACGGTGGTATCCTGCTGGGCACCGGCGGTCTGGTGAAAGCCTATGGCGGCGGTGTTCATCAGGCGCTGGCGCAGTTGACGACACTGCGCAAGACGCCGTTAACGGCATATACTTTGCAATGTGAATATGGGCAACTGGCCGGCGTCGAAGCGCTGCTCGCCCAATTTTCCGGCAACGTCGTTGAAAGCGAATATCTGGCGTCGGTTCGGCTGCGCGTGGCGCTTCCCCAGGCTGAAGTGGCGGCTTTTTCAGCAAAACTGGCTGATTTTAGTCGCGGTTCATTGCAATTGCTGAAGATTAACGAATAATCCCCTCTGTTTTTTTGCCTATCAAAGGAAGCGCCAGAGATGCATTTTCGCGCCATAACCCGAATCGTTGGACTGCTGGTCATCTTGTTTTCGGGGACGATGATCGTCCCGGGATTAGTGGCCCTGATATATCGCGATGGCGCGGGACGGGCCTTCACTCAAACTTTTTTTGTCGCTCTGGCGATCGGCTCCATGCTGTGGTGGCCGAACCGTAAGCAAAAGGGTGAACTGAAATCCCGTGAAGGATTTCTGATCGTGGTGCTGTTCTGGACCGTGCTGGGTAGCGTAGGGGCCTTGCCCTTTATTTTCGCCGAACAGCCGAACCTGACGGTGACGGATGCCTTCTTCGAGTCATTTTCCGGCCTGACGACGACCGGGGCGACCACCCTGGTGGGGCTGGACTCGCTCCCGCACGCTATCCTCTTTTACCGGCAGATGCTGCAGTGGTTCGGCGGTATGGGGATCATTGTGCTGGCGGTGGCGATTCTGCCTATCCTCGGCGTCGGGGGGATGCAGCTCTACCGTGCGGAAATGCCCGGCCCGCTGAAAGACAACAAGATGCGCCCGCGCATCGCCGAGACGGCAAAAACATTGTGGCTCATCTATGTGTTACTGACGGTCGCCTGCGCATTGGCGCTCTGGTTTGCCGGTATGCCGGCCTTCGATGCGATAGGGCACAGCTTCGCCACCATCGCCATCGGCGGTTTCTCGACTCATGATGCCAGCGTCGGCTATTTCAACAGCCCGATGATCAACTCCATCATTGCCATCTTCCTGCTGATCTCCGGCTGCAACTACGGTCTGCATTTTTCGTTGTTGAGCGGACGCAGCCTGAAGGTGTACTGGCGCGACCCTGAGTTTCGAATGTTCATTGGCGTCCAGTTGACGCTGGTCATCGTCTGTACGCTGGTGCTATGGCTTCATAACGTGTACGGCTCGGTGCTGACGACGCTGAATCAGGCGTTTTTCCAGGTGGTGTCGATGGCGACCACCGCGGGATTCACCACCGATAGCATTGCGCGCTGGCCGCTGTTCCTGCCGGTGCTTCTGCTGTGCTCCGCATTTATCGGCGGCTGCGCAGGCTCCACGGGCGGTGGCTTAAAGGTTATCCGTATCCTGTTGCTGTTCAAGCAGGGCAACCGTGAGCTTAAGCGTCTGGTTCACCCGAATGCGGTGTATAGCATTAAATTAGGTAACCGCGCGCTGCCGGAACGTATTCTGGAAGCGGTATGGGGATTCTTCTCCGCCTATGCGCTGGTCTTTATCATTAGTATGCTGGCTATTATCGCCACCGGGGTGGATGACTTCTCCGCTTTCGCCTCCGTGGTGGCGACATTGAACAACCTCGGGCCTGGGCTCGGCGTCGTCGCGGACAACTTTGCTACCATGAACCCGGTCGCGAAATGGATCCTGATTGCTAATATGCTGTTTGGTCGTCTGGAAGTGTTCACCTTACTGGTGCTCTTTACTCCCACTTTCTGGCGCGAATAACAGGAGTGCTCGTGAAAACTTTAATTCTCTTTTCCACCCGCGACGGGCAGACACGTGAAATCGCTTCGTTTCTCGCCTCTGAGCTTAAAGAGCTGGGTATCGATGCGGACACCCTGAATCTGAACCGTACCGATGACGTGGAATGGCATCATTATGATCGCGTGGTGATTGGCGCGTCGATTCGCTACGGACACTTTCATCCGGCGGTGGACCGCTTTGTGAAAAAGCACCTTGCAGCATTGCAGGCGCTGCCGGGGGCATTCTTTTCGGTGAACCTGGTTGCGCGCAAACCCGAGAAGCGCACGCCGCAGACCAACAGCTATACGCGCAAGTTTCTGCTCAACTCGCCGTGGCAGCCGCAGAGCTGCGCGGTGTTTGCCGGGGCGCTACGTTACCCGCGTTACCGCTGGTACGATCGGTTTATGATCCGCCTGATTATGAAAATGACCGGGGGCGAAACGGATACCCGTAAAGAAGTGGTCTATACCGACTGGCAACAGGTCTCCCGATTTGCCCGAGAAATCGCGCAAATGATCCGCAAACAGGGCGTTTAAACAGCGTCTTGATGGAAAAGCGAGCGAACGAAAAGTTTTTTTGCATTTCCCCTTGTCACCTCAGAATTACTCCCTATAATGCGCCTCCACTGACACGGAACAACGGCAAGCAAGCCGCCGGGTCAGCGGGGTTCCGGTGAGAACCTCGCAGAGAAAAGCGAAAATAAATGCTTGACTCTGCAGCGGGAAAGCGTAATATGCACACCCCGCGCCGCAGCGAAAAACGAAGCGGCACTGCTCTTTAACAATTTATCAGACAATCTGTGTGGGCACTCAAAGTGACATGGATTCTTAACGTCCTCGGACGAAAAATGAATACCAAGTCTCAAGAGTGAACACGTAATTCATTACGAAGTTTAATTCTTTGAGCATCAAACTTAAATTGAAGAGTTTGATCATGGCTCAGATTGAACGCTGGCGGCAGGCCTAACACATGCAAGTCGAGCGGTAGCACAGAGAGCTTGCTCTCGGGTGACGAGCGGCGGACGGGTGAGTAATGTCTGGGAAACTGCCTGATGGAGGGGGATAACTACTGGAAACGGTAGCTAATACCGCATAACGTCGCAAGACCAAAGTGGGGGACCTTCGGGCCTCATGCCATCAGATGTGCCCAGATGGGATTAGCTAGTAGGTGGGGTAACGGCTCACCTAGGCGACGATCCCTAGCTGGTCTGAGAGGATGACCAGCCACACTGGAACTGAGACACGGTCCAGACTCCTACGGGAGGCAGCAGTGGGGAATATTGCACAATGGGCGCAAGCCTGATGCAGCCATGCCGCGTGTGTGAAGAAGGCCTTCGGGTTGTAAAGCACTTTCAGCGGGGAGGAAGGCGATAAGGTTAATAACCTTGTTGATTGACGTTACCCGCAGAAGAAGCACCGGCTAACTCCGTGCCAGCAGCCGCGGTAATACGGAGGGTGCAAGCGTTAATCGGAATTACTGGGCGTAAAGCGCACGCAGGCGGTCTGTCAAGTCGGATGTGAAATCCCCGGGCTCAACCTGGGAACTGCATTCGAAACTGGCAGGCTAGAGTCTTGTAGAGGGGGGTAGAATTCCAGGTGTAGCGGTGAAATGCGTAGAGATCTGGAGGAATACCGGTGGCGAAGGCGGCCCCCTGGACAAAGACTGACGCTCAGGTGCGAAAGCGTGGGGAGCAAACAGGATTAGATACCCTGGTAGTCCACGCCGTAAACGATGTCGATTTGGAGGTTGTGCCCTTGAGGCGTGGCTTCCGGAGCTAACGCGTTAAATCGACCGCCTGGGGAGTACGGCCGCAAGGTTAAAACTCAAATGAATTGACGGGGGCCCGCACAAGCGGTGGAGCATGTGGTTTAATTCGATGCAACGCGAAGAACCTTACCTGGTCTTGACATCCACAGAACTTAGCAGAGATGCTTTGGTGCCTTCGGGAACTGTGAGACAGGTGCTGCATGGCTGTCGTCAGCTCGTGTTGTGAAATGTTGGGTTAAGTCCCGCAACGAGCGCAACCCTTATCCTTTGTTGCCAGCGGTTAGGCCGGGAACTCAAAGGAGACTGCCAGTGATAAACTGGAGGAAGGTGGGGATGACGTCAAGTCATCATGGCCCTTACGACCAGGGCTACACACGTGCTACAATGGCATATACAAAGAGAAGCGACCTCGCGAGAGCAAGCGGACCTCATAAAGTATGTCGTAGTCCGGATTGGAGTCTGCAACTCGACTCCATGAAGTCGGAATCGCTAGTAATCGTAGATCAGAATGCTACGGTGAATACGTTCCCGGGCCTTGTACACACCGCCCGTCACACCATGGGAGTGGGTTGCAAAAGAAGTAGGTAGCTTAACCTTCGGGAGGGCGCTTACCACTTTGTGATTCATGACTGGGGTGAAGTCGTAACAAGGTAACCGTAGGGGAACCTGCGGTTGGATCACCTCCTTACCTTAAAGAACCTGCCTTTGTAGTGCTCACACAGATTGTCTGATGAAATAGAGCAGTAAATAATCTCTGCAGGCTTGTAGCTCAGGTGGTTAGAGCGCACCCCTGATAAGGGTGAGGTCGGTGGTTCAAGTCCACTCAGGCCTACCAAATTTTCCCTGAATACTGCGTTGTGGCAAAGCTCGCATACTTCAGTATGCTTCGCTTCACCACGCCTTGTCTCAGGAAAAATTACCGGTACAGAGATAACACCGATGGGGCTATAGCTCAGCTGGGAGAGCGCCTGCTTTGCACGCAGGAGGTCTGCGGTTCGATCCCGCATAGCTCCACCATCTTTACTGCGAATACAAGAAAACTTCAGAGTGAACCTGAAAAGGTGCACTGCGAAGTTTTGCTCTTTAAAAATCTGGATCAAGCTGAAAATTGAAACGACACACTGTTTAAGTGTGTTCGAGTCTCTCAAATTTTCGCGACACGATGATGTTTTACGAAACATCTTCGGGTTGTGAGGTTAAGCGACTAAGCGTACACGGTGGATGCCCTGGCAGTCAGAGGCGATGAAGGACGTGCTAATCTGCGAAAAGCGTCGGTAAGGTGATATGAACCGTTACAGCCGGCGATGTCCGAATGGGGAAACCCAGTGCAATTCGTTGCACTATCGTTAACTGAATACATAGGTTAACGAGGCGAACCGGGGGAACTGAAACATCTAAGTACCCCGAGGAAAAGAAATCAACCGAGATTCCCCCAGTAGCGGCGAGCGAACGGGGAGCAGCCCAGAGTCTGAATCAGCTTGTGTGTTAGTGGAACGGTCTGGAAAGTCCGACGGTACAGGGTGATAGTCCCGTACACCAAAATGCACAGGTTGTGAACTCGAAGAGTAGGGCGGGACACGTGGTATCCTGTCTGAATATGGGGGGACCATCCTCCAAGGCTAAATACTCCTGACTGACCGATAGTGAACCAGTACCGTGAGGGAAAGGCGAAAAGAACCCCGGCGAGGGGAGTGAAAAAGAACCTGAAACCGTGTACGTACAAGCAGTGGGAGCACCTTCGGGTGTGACTGCGTACCTTTTGTATAATGGGTCAGCGACTTATATTCTGTAGCAAGGTTAACCGTATAGGGGAGCCGCAGGGAAACCGAGTCTTAACTGGGCGTTAAGTTGCAGGGTATAGACCCGAAACCCGGTGATCTAGCCATGGGCAGGTTGAAGGTTGGGTAACACTAACTGGAGGACCGAACCGACTAATGTTGAAAAATTAGCGGATGACTTGTGGCTGGGGGTGAAAGGCCAATCAAACCGGGAGATAGCTGGTTCTCCCCGAAAGCTATTTAGGTAGCGCCTCGTGAACTCATCTTCGGGGGTAGAGCACTGTTTCGGCTAGGGGGTCATCCCGACTTACCAACCCGATGCAAACTACGAATACCGAAGAATGTTATCACGGGAGACACACGGCGGGTGCTAACGTCCGTCGTGAAGAGGGAAACAACCCAGACCGCCAGCTAAGGTCCCAAAGTCATGGTTAAGTGGGAAACGATGTGGGAAGGCACAGACAGCCAGGATGTTGGCTTAGAAGCAGCCATCATTTAAAGAAAGCGTAATAGCTCACTGGTCGAGTCGGCCTGCGCGGAAGATGTAACGGGGCTAAACCATGCACCGAAGCTGCGGCAGCGACGCTTATGCGTTGTTGGGTAGGGGAGCGTTCTGTAAGCCTGCGAAGGTGGCCTGTGAGGGCTGCTGGAGGTATCAGAAGTGCGAATGCTGACATAAGTAACGATAAAGCGGGTGAAAAGCCCGCTCGCCGGAAGACCAAGGGTTCCTGTCCAACGTTAATCGGGGCAGGGTGAGTCGACCCCTAAGGCGAGGCCGAAAGGCGTAGTCGATGGGAAACAGGTTAATATTCCTGTACTTGGTGTTACTGCGAAGGGGGGACGGAGAAGGCTATGTTAGCCGGGCGACGGTTGTCCCGGTTTAAGCATGTAGGCTGGTTATCCAGGCAAATCCGGATAATCAAGGCTGAGGTGTGATGACGAGGCACTACGGTGCTGAAGTAACAAATGCCCTGCTTCCAGGAAAAGCCTCTAAGCATCAGGTAACATCAAATCGTACCCCAAACCGACACAGGTGGTCAGGTAGAGAATACCAAGGCGCTTGAGAGAACTCGGGTGAAGGAACTAGGCAAAATGGTGCCGTAACTTCGGGAGAAGGCACGCTGGTGTGTAGGTGAAGTCCCTGCGGATGGAGCTGAGACCAGTCGAAGATACCAGCTGGCTGCAACTGTTTATTAAAAACACAGCACTGTGCAAACACGAAAGTGGACGTATACGGTGTGACGCCTGCCCGGTGCCGGAAGGTTAATTGATGGGGTTATCCGTAAGGAGAAGCTCTTGATCGAAGCCCCGGTAAACGGCGGCCGTAACTATAACGGTCCTAAGGTAGCGAAATTCCTTGTCGGGTAAGTTCCGACCTGCACGAATGGCGTAATGATGGCCAGGCTGTCTCCACCCGAGACTCAGTGAAATTGAACTCGCTGTGAAGATGCAGTGTACCCGCGGCAAGACGGAAAGACCCCGTGAACCTTTACTATAGCTTGACACTGAACATTGAGCCTTGATGTGTAGGATAGGTGGGAGGCTTTGAAGCGTGGACGCCAGTCTGCGTGGAGCCAACCTTGAAATACCACCCTTTAATGTTTGATGTTCTAACGTAGGCCCCTTATCGGGGTTGCGGACAGTGTCTGGTGGGTAGTTTGACTGGGGCGGTCTCCTCCCAAAGCGTAACGGAGGAGCACGAAGGTTAGCTAATCCTGGTCGGACATCAGGAGGTTAGTGCAATGGCATAAGCTAGCTTGACTGCGAGCGTGACGGCGCGAGCAGGTGCGAAAGCAGGTCATAGTGATCCGGTGGTTCTGAATGGAAGGGCCATCGCTCAACGGATAAAAGGTACTCCGGGGATAACAGGCTGATACCGCCCAAGAGTTCATATCGACGGCGGTGTTTGGCACCTCGATGTCGGCTCATCACATCCTGGGGCTGAAGTAGGTCCCAAGGGTATGGCTGTTCGCCATTTAAAGTGGTACGCGAGCTGGGTTTAGAACGTCGTGAGACAGTTCGGTCCCTATCTGCCGTGGGCGCTGGAGAATTGAGGGGGGCTGCTCCTAGTACGAGAGGACCGGAGTGGACGCATCACTGGTGTTCGGGTTGTCATGCCAATGGCACTGCCCGGTAGCTAAATGCGGAAGAGATAAGTGCTGAAAGCATCTAAGCACGAAACTTGCCCCGAGATGAGTTCTCCCTGAGACTTTAAGTCTCCTGAAGGAACGTTGAAGACGACGACGTTGATAGGCCGGGTGTGTAAGCGCAGCGATGCGTTGAGCTAACCGGTACTAATGAACCGTGAGGCTTAACCTTACAACGCCGAAGATGTTTTGGCGGATTGAGAGAAGATTTTCAGCTTCGATACAGATTAGTCGATGCGTCCGCAGGACGTGTTGATAAAACAGAATTTGCCTGGCGGCACTAGCGCGGTGGTCCCACCTGACCCCATGCCGAACTCAGAAGTGAAACGCCGTAGCGCCGATGGTAGTGTGGGGTCTCCCCATGTGAGAGTAGGGAACTGCCAGGCATCAAATAAAGCAGAAAGCTCAGTCGAAAGACTGAGCTTTTTGTTTTTGCGTTTAAAAAGAACCCCGTCCCGAAAGGTACGGGGTTTTTTGCTGTGTGGGGTATATTTCCCCGATGGCGCTGTGCTTACCGGGGCTACGGACCTTGCGGGTTCTGTTGCCCGGACCGGTACACCACATCACCACCGTTAGCGCCCCGCAATATTATTGCCTCTGTAATCAGGCAAGCCTTCCCCCGCCAGATACGGTAAACTAACGCCGATTTTGCATCAGGAAGCCACTATGAACCACTCCCTCAAACCCTGGAATACCTTTGGCATTGAGCGATCCGCCAATACGATAGTACACGCCGAAACTGAACAACAGTTATTAAGCGCCTGGCAAGCCGCTGTCGCGGCTGGCGAACCCACGCTAATCCTTGGGGAAGGCAGTAACGTCCTGTTTCTGAACGACTATGCCGGTACGGTGATCCTCAACCGAATTATGGGGATCGAGGTGAGCGAAACCCCGGATGCCTGGCGCTTGCACGTCGGCGCCGGCGAAAACTGGCATCAACTGGTGCAGTTCACGCTACAGCATGCGATGCCTGGTCTGGAAAATCTGGCATTAATCCCTGGTTGCGCAGGATCTTCGCCTATCCAGAATATTGGCGCTTACGGCGTCGAATTGCAGCGGGTTTGCGAATATGTTGACTGCATCGAGCTGGAAACGGGACGTAAACAACGCCTTTCCGCAGCGGAATGCCGTTTCGGCTATCGCGACAGCATCTTTAAACATGAATATCAGGACCGCTACGCCATCGTCGCGATTGGCTTGGCGTTAGAGAAAGCGTGGCGACCGGTGCTGAGCTACGGTGATTTAACACGTCTCGATCCGCAGACTGTCACCCCGCAGCAGGTATTCGATGCGGTCTGTCATATGCGAATGACTAAATTGCCGGATCCAAAGATTAACGGTAATGCTGGCAGCTTTTTTAAGAACCCGATCGTCAGCGCTCAGGTTGCTGAAGCGCTGCTGGCGCAGTTCCCTGATGCACCGCACTATCCGCAGGCAAACGGCAGCGTCAAGCTGGCCGCTGGCTGGCTAATCGATCAATGTCAGCTCAAAGGACAACGCATCGGCGGCGCGGCCGTGCATCGACAGCAGGCGCTGGTACTGATTAATGAAGATCAAGCGACCAGTGAGGATGTGATAAAGCTTGCCCATTACGTTCGCCAGCAGGTGGGTGCGAAATTCAATGTATGGCTTCAACCCGAGGTGCGCTTCATTGGAACGCATGGTGAAGTCAACGCAGAGGAGAGCATTGCGTGAAAGACCATACTATCCCTTTAACGCTAATTTCTATCCTTGCTGATGGTGAGTTTCACTCAGGTGAACAGCTTGGCGAGCAGTTAGGCATGAGCCGGGCGGCGATTAATAAGCATATCCAGACTTTACGCGACTGGGGCGTTGATGTGTTTACCGTACCGGGCAAGGGTTACAGCCTGCCAGAGCCTATTCATCTTTTGGATGAGAAAAAGATCTCCCAACAGATAGAGCATGGCCGAGTGACTGTCCTTCCGGTAATCGACTCCACTAACCAGTATTTGCTGGACAGACTGGATGAGCTGACGTCCGGCGATGCCTGCGTGGCTGAATATCAGCAGGCAGGGCGGGGCCGGCGAGGCAGAAAATGGTTTTCCCCCTTTGGCGCGAATCTCTATCTCTCAATGTACTGGCGTCTGGAGCAGGGCCCGGCAGCGGCTATTGGCCTAAGCCTGGTGATCGGTATTGTGATCGCTGAAGTGCTGCAGCAGCTCGGGGCCGAACAGGTTCGCGTGAAATGGCCAAACGATATTTACCTGCAGGATCGTAAGCTGTCAGGGATCCTCGTGGAACTGACGGGGAAAACGGGCGATGCCGCACAAATCGTCAGCGGCGCGGGTATCAACCTTGTGATGCGTCACGTGGAGTCTGATGTCGTCAATCAGGGTTGGATCAGTCTTCAGGAAGCAGGGGTGGTCATCGATCGTAACCTCCTCGCCGCGCGCCTGATTAAAGAGCTGCGCCTGGGACTGGAGCTGTTCGAGCAGGAAGGGTTGGCTCCTTATCTGCCGCGCTGGGAAAAACTGGATAACTTTATTCATCGTCCGGTAAAACTGATTATCGGTGATAAAGAAATTTATGGCATTTCCCGCGGTATTGACGCCCAGGGGGCGCTATTGCTGGAGCAGGATGGTGTGATAAAAGCCTGGGTCGGTGGTGAAATATCATTGCGCAGCGCAGAATAAAAAAGGGAGCTTCGGCTCCCTTTGCTTTATTTCCGTAAGCGTACCTGATTAACAGAATGATTGGCGCTCTTGGTCATAATCAGGCTGGCGCGCTCGCGGGTTGGAAGGATGTTTTCTTTTAGATTCATTAGGTTAATCTCATTCCATAGCGAGGTGGCAATATCCACCGCTTCTTCCTTCGACAGCTTGGCGTAATTATGGAAATAAGAATCCGGGTCGGTAAATGCTCCTTCCCGGAATTTAAGAAAACGGTTGATATACCAGCTTTTCAATAATTCTTCCGGGGCATCGACATAAATAGAAAAGTCGACAAAATCCGATACGAATACATGATGCGGATCGTGTGGATAATCCATCCCACTTTGCAGAACATTCAGTCCTTCAAGAATGAGAATATCCGGTTGCGCGACGGTTTTATCGCCGTCGGGAATAACATCATAAATTAGATGGGAATAAACTGGTGCAGTTGCCTGTGGTACTCCTGATTTGAGATCGGAGACAAACTTCACCAGCCGATGCATATCATAAGACTGCGGAAAACCTTTCTTCTTCATTAACCCACGTTCTTTCAAAACCGAGTTAGGGTGCAAAAATCCGTCAGTGGTAATGAGTTCGACATGGCGATGCTCAGGCCAACGGCTAAGCAAGGCCTGCAGTACACGGGCGGTGGTGCTTTTACCTACCGCAACGCTGCCAGCTATGCTGATTATATAGGGAATACGCTGACCGTTAGTGCCAAGAAATTGTTCGAGAACCGCCTGACGACGCAGGTTAGAACTAATATAGAAGTTGAGCAAACGCGACAGCGGCAAATAGATCTCAGCAACCTCTTCCAGAGAGAGATCTTCGTTGATGCCTTTTAACCGCGTGATTTCTTCCTCGGTTAACGTCATCGGGACAGAATCACGAAGTGCAGCCCATTGGTGGCGGTTAAATTGTAGGTACGGTGTCATTAACGTCTGCTCTTTTTGGCTCATAAGCATGTTCTTACCATCACCGAATACGTTGAAACGGCGATGCTTCACACGAGTTAATCAGGACAATGGGCAGGAGGGTAACACCAGATTGCCGGGAATAATAAGAAAAAAACTCATTGAATGCTGCTTTCTCGCGCCAGCGTCACAAGAGAGGAATAAGTTTCTTATGCTTTGCAAAGCATGGTCTTTGCTAACAGGATAGTGCTAACGGCCTGCTGCCTTTCAGGCTGCGGTCAGCATAGGTTCCGGGTAAACGTGGATGACCGAAACCGCGCCTGCTGTGCTGTTTGCTGGCGATTATTTGCACTCCGTTGTTTGAAATTACACCGTTTTTTCGCGTAAGAGCACAAAATGTGAGCAAGAGAACGTTTTATGCAAATTTTTAGTTGCATGAACTCGCTCCTCTCCCTAGAATGCGCGCTACTTGATGCCGACTTAGCTCAGTAGGTAGAGCAACTGACTTGTAATCAGTAGGTCACCAGTTCGATTCCGGTAGTCGGCACCATAACAATTTGGGTGGGGTTCCCGAGCGGCCAAAGGGAGCAGACTGTAAATCTGCCGTCATCGACTTCGAAGGTTCGAATCCTTCCCCCACCACCACTTTCTGGCGACGCTTTGCGTAGCCGGAGTTGGTTGGGTAAACTAATCAGCTCAATACTACAGAGAGCAGTCTCTTTAGTATTACAGAAAGAACTGGGTAGCCGAGTTTCAGGATGCGGGCATCGTATAATGGCTATTACCTCAGCCTTCCAAGCTGATGATGCGGGTTCGATTCCCGCTGCCCGCTCCAGACGTGCTGATATGGCTCAGTTGGTAGAGCGCACCCTTGGTAAGGGTGAGGTCCCCAGTTCGACTCTGGGTATCAGCACCACTTCTTTTCTCTCCTTCCCTGTTTCTCTTCTGTTATGTTCATTCAACAAGTCGGGCATGTTGCCTGGTTGATGTGGTGATATCACCGATTTATCCGTGTCTTAGAGGGACAATCGATGTCTAAAGAAAAGTTTGAACGTACAAAACCGCACGTTAACGTCGGTACTATCGGCCACGTTGACCATGGTAAAACAACGCTGACCGCTGCCATCACTACCGTACTGGCTAAAACCTACGGTGGTTCCGCTCGCGCATTCGACCAGATCGATAACGCGCCGGAAGAAAAAGCTCGTGGTATCACCATCAACACCTCTCACGTTGAATATGACACCCCGACTCGCCACTACGCGCACGTAGACTGCCCGGGCCACGCCGACTATGTTAAAAACATGATCACCGGTGCTGCGCAGATGGACGGCGCGATCCTGGTTGTTGCTGCGACTGACGGCCCGATGCCGCAGACTCGTGAGCACATCCTGCTGGGTCGTCAGGTAGGCGTTCCGTACATCATCGTGTTCCTGAACAAATGCGACATGGTTGATGACGAAGAGCTGCTGGAACTGGTTGAGATGGAAGTTCGTGAACTGCTGTCTCAGTACGATTTCCCGGGCGACGACACTCCGATCGTTCGTGGTTCTGCTCTGAAAGCGCTGGAAGGCGACGCAGAGTGGGAAGCGAAAATCATCGAACTGGCTGGCCACCTGGATACCTATATCCCGGAACCAGAGCGTGCGATTGACAAGCCGTTCCTGCTGCCGATCGAAGACGTATTCTCCATCTCCGGTCGTGGTACCGTTGTTACCGGTCGTGTAGAGCGCGGTATCATCAAAGTGGGTGAAGAAGTTGAAATCGTTGGTATCAAAGAAACCGCGAAAACCACCTGTACTGGCGTTGAAATGTTCCGCAAACTGCTGGACGAAGGCCGTGCTGGTGAGAACGTAGGTGTTCTGCTGCGTGGTATCAAACGTGAAGAAATCGAACGTGGTCAGGTACTGGCTAAGCCGGGCACCATCAACCCGCACACCAAGTTCGAATCTGAAGTGTACATTCTGTCCAAAGACGAAGGCGGCCGTCATACTCCGTTCTTCAAAGGCTACCGTCCGCAGTTCTACTTCCGTACTACTGACGTGACTGGCACCATCGAACTGCCGGAAGGCGTAGAGATGGTAATGCCGGGCGACAACATCAAAATGGTTGTTACCCTGATCCACCCGATCGCGATGGACGATGGTCTGCGTTTCGCAATCCGTGAAGGCGGTCGTACCGTTGGCGCGGGCGTGGTTGCTAAAGTTCTCGGCTAATCGCTGATAACATTTGACGCAATGCGCAATAAAAGGGCATCATTTGATGCCCTTTTTGCACGCTTTCACACCAGAACCTGGCTCATCAGTGATTTTATTTGTCATAATCATTGCTGAGACAGGCTCTGAAGAGGGCGTTTATACACCAAACCATTCGAGCGGTAGTGCGACGGCAAATCAGTATCCTTCTTTGCAACAGCAGGGCAGGGGCGACAGAACCGTCAGCGTTGAAGCAATTTGAATAGTTAAGTGTATAATCCGAAACTTAATTTCGGTTTGGATCGCCTCGCCCCCGCGGGGTGAAATTGTTTGTAGAATACTTCTGACAGGTTGGTTTATGAGTGCGAATACCGAAGCTCAAGGGAGCGGGCGCGGCCTGGAAGCGATGAAGTGGATTATCGTTGCCGTGCTGCTGATCGTGGCGATCGTGGGCAACTTCCTTTATCGCGACATTATGCTGGCGGTGCGTGCGCTGGCCGTGGTTATTCTTATTGCTGCTGCCGGTGGCGTCGCGCTGTTGACGACGAAAGGTAAGGCGACCGTTGCTTTTGCTCGCGAAGCGAGAACCGAAGTTCGTAAAGTGATTTGGCCGACTCGCCAGGAAACGCTGCATACTACGCTGATTGTTGCTGCCGTGACTGCAGTAATGTCACTGATCCTGTGGGGACTGGATGGTATTCTGGTTCGCCTGGTCTCCTTTATCACTGGCCTGAGGTTCTGAGATGTCTGAAGCTCCTAAAAAGCGCTGGTACGTCGTTCAGGCGTTTTCCGGTTTTGAAGGTCGCGTAGCCACGTCGCTGCGTGAACATATCAAATTACACAACATGGAAGAGTTATTTGGCGAAGTCATGGTCCCGACCGAAGAAGTGGTTGAGATCCGTGGCGGCCAGCGTCGCAAAAGCGAACGTAAATTCTTCCCGGGCTACGTTCTGGTCCAGATGGTCATGAACGACGCAAGCTGGCACCTGGTGCGCAGCGTACCGCGCGTGATGGGCTTCATCGGCGGTACCTCTGACCGTCCGGCGCCGATCAGCGACAAAGAAGTCGACGCCATCATGAATCGTCTGCAGCAGGTTGGCGATAAGCCGCGTCCGAAAACGCTGTTTGAACCGGGTGAAATGGTTCGCGTTAACGACGGTCCGTTCGCTGACTTTAACGGCGTGGTGGAAGAAGTGGACTATGAGAAGTCCCGCCTGAAAGTTTCCGTTTCTATCTTCGGTCGTGCGACCCCGGTAGAACTGGACTTCAGCCAGGTTGAGAAGGCGTAAGCCGGCGATCAAAAAAGCAGCGATTTAATCGTTGCATAGGGCGCGAAATTGGCATACAATTTCGCGCCTTTTGTTTTTATGGGCCCGGCCCGTAAAACGATGTTTAATCACGGGGAGCTTCTCTGAAGCGTTAATACCCAATTTGAGGATTTAAGAATGGCTAAGAAAGTCCAAGCCTACGTCAAGCTGCAGGTTGCAGCTGGTATGGCGAACCCGAGCCCGCCGGTCGGCCCAGCACTGGGTCAGCAGGGCGTGAACATCATGGAATTCTGCAAAGCGTTCAACGCCAAAACTGATTCCCTGGAGAAAGGTCTGCCGATCCCGGTTGTTATCACCGTTTACGCTGACCGTTCCTTTACCTTTGTTACCAAGACTCCGCCGGCTGCTGTTCTGCTGAAGAAAGCTGCAGGCATCAAGTCTGGTTCCGGTAAGCCGAACAAAGATAAAGTGGGTAAAATCTCCCGCGCTCAGCTGCAGGAAATCGCGCAGACCAAAGCTGCCGACATGACTGGTGCCGACATTGAAGCGATGACTCGCTCCATCGAAGGTACTGCACGTTCCATGGGCCTGGTAGTGGAGGACTAAGAAATGGCTAAACTGACCAAGCGCATGCGCGTGATCCGTGAGAAAGTTGATGCAACTAAACAGTACGACATCAACGAAGCCATCGCTCTGCTGAAAGAGCTGGCCACCGCTAAATTTACCGAAAGCGTAGACGTTGCCGTTAACCTCGGCATCGACGCGCGTAAATCTGACCAGAACGTCCGTGGCGCAACTGTACTGCCGCACGGTACTGGCCGTTCCGTTCGCGTAGCCGTATTTACCCAGGGCGCAAACGCTGAAGCTGCTAAAGCTGCAGGCGCTGAGCTGGTAGGTATGGAAGATCTGGCTGAGCAGATCAAAAAAGGCGAAATGAACTTTGACGTTGTTATTGCTTCCCCGGATGCAATGCGCGTTGTTGGCCAGCTGGGTCAGGTTCTGGGTCCGCGTGGCCTGATGCCGAACCCGAAAGTGGGTACCGTAACTCCGAACGTTGCTGAAGCGGTTAAAAACGCGAAAGCAGGTCAGGTTCGTTACCGTAACGACAAAAACGGCATCATCCACACCACCATCGGTAAAGTGGACTTTGACGCTGACAAACTGAAAGAAAACCTGGAAGCTCTGCTGGTTGCGCTGAAAAAAGCAAAACCGACTCAGGCGAAAGGCGTGTACATCAAGAAAGTTAGCATCTCCACCACCATGGGTGCAGGTGTTGCAGTAGATCAGGCTGGCCTGAACGCTTCTGCAAACTAATACCTTTACGTGGGCGGCGAATTTGTCTACAATTTTCGCCCACGTTTGCTAACGATGGTTAGCAGGTAACCGAATTGTTCGTTGGAGCCTGGCCTATCCAGGCCTCCGTCGAAGACCGCAGGTGTTTCGCAAGAAACTTAATCCCCTGCGTAGACGGTGACAGAACGCTAAGATTATTTTTGGATATTCTGGCTTGTTTCTGCTCACCGTATTTAGACGCTCTTTTCGTTGAATTGAGTGAAGTGAGTTCCAGGGCATAGGCTCTGGCAAACATCCAGGAGCAAAGCTAATGGCTTTAAATCTTCAAGACAAACAAGCGATTGTTGCTGAAGTCAGCGAAGTAGCCAAAGGCGCGCTGTCTGCAGTAGTTGCGGATTCCCGTGGCGTAACTGTAGATAAAATGACTGAACTGCGTAAAGCAGGTCGTGAAGCTGGCGTATACATGCGTGTTGTTCGTAACACCCTGCTGCGCCGCGTCGTTGAAGGTACTCAGTTCGAGTGCCTGAAAGACACGTTTGTTGGTCCGACCCTGATTGCATACTCTATGGAACACCCGGGCGCTGCTGCTCGTCTGTTCAAAGAGTTCGCGAAAGCGAATGCAAAATTTGAGGTCAAAGCCGCTGCCTTTGAAGGTGAGCTGATCCCGGCGTCGCAGATCGACCGCCTGGCAACTCTGCCGACCTACGAAGAAGCAATTGCACGCCTGATGGCAACCATGAAAGAAGCTTCGGCTGGCAAACTGGTTCGTACTCTGGCTGCTGTACGCGATGCGAAAGAAGCTGCTTAATCGCAGTTATCATTGTAAAGCATTCGCTTACGTATAAACTTATTCTGATATTCAGGAACAATTTAAATGTCTATCACTAAAGATCAAATCATTGAAGCAGTATCCGCTATGTCCGTAATGGACGTTGTTGAGCTGATCTCTGCAATGGAAGAAAAATTCGGTGTTTCCGCTGCTGCTGCTGTAGCTGTAGCTGCTGGCCCGGTTGAAGCTGCTGAAGAAAAAACTGAATTCGACGTAATTCTGAAAGCTGCTGGCGCTAACAAAGTTGCTGTTATCAAAGCAGTACGTGGCGCGACTGGCCTGGGTCTGAAAGAAGCTAAAGACCTGGTAGAATCTGCTCCGGCTGCACTGAAAGAAGGCATCAGCAAAGACGACGCTGAAGCTCTGAAAAAATCTCTGGAAGAAGCTGGCGCTGAAGTTGAAGTTAAATAAGCCAACCCTTCCGGTTGCAGCCTGAGAAATCAGGCTGAGGCTGGTGACTTTTTGGTCACCAGCCTTTTTGCGCTGTAAGGCGCCAGTAGCGTTTCACGCTGTTTGACTACTGGTTTGCCTCTCAATGCTTGTTTCTATCGACGACTTAATATACTGCGACAGGTTAGGGTTCCTGGGCTGTGTAAATCGCAATGAAATGGTTTAAGCGTGATAGCAACAGGCATTGCGGAAAGTGTTCCATTTTCCGGTCAACAAAATAGTGTTGCATAAAAAACTGCCCTCTGCGGGCAGATGGGTCGACTTGTCAGCGAGCTGAGGAACCCTATGGTTTACTCCTATACCGAGAAAAAACGTATTCGTAAGGATTTTGGTAAACGTCCACAAGTTCTGGATGTGCCATATCTCCTTTCTATCCAGCTTGACTCGTTCCAGAAGTTTATCGAGCAAGATCCTGAAGGGCAGTACGGTCTGGAAGCTGCTTTCCGTTCCGTGTTCCCGATTCAGAGCTACAGCGGTAATTCCGAGCTGCAATACGTCAGCTACCGTCTGGGCGAACCGGTTTTTGACGTTAAAGAATGTCAGATCCGTGGCGTGACTTACTCTGCACCGCTGCGCGTAAAACTGCGTCTGGTGATCTACGAGCGCGAAGCGCCGGAAGGCACCGTCAAAGACATTAAAGAACAAGAAGTCTACATGGGCGAAATCCCGCTCATGACCGACAACGGTACCTTCGTCATCAACGGTACCGAGCGTGTTATCGTTTCTCAGCTGCACCGTAGCCCGGGCGTCTTCTTTGACAGTGACAAAGGTAAGACTCACTCATCCGGTAAGGTTCTGTATAACGCACGTATCATCCCTTACCGCGGTTCCTGGCTGGACTTCGAATTCGACCCGAAAGACAACCTGTTCGTTCGTATCGACCGTCGTCGTAAGCTGCCGGCTACCATCATCCTGCGCGCGCTGAATTACACCACTGAGCAGATCCTTGACCTGTTCTTCGAAAAAGTGGTCTTTGAAATTCGCGACAACAAGCTGCAGATGGAGCTGATTCCGGAGCGTCTGCGCGGTGAAACCGCCTCCTTCGATATCGAAGCCAACGGCAAAGTGTACGTTGAGAAAGGCCGTCGCATCACGGCTCGCCATATCCGTCAGCTGGAAAAAGACGATATCAAGCATATCGAAGTGCCGGTTGAATATATCGCGGGCAAAGTGGCGGCTAAAGACTATATCGATGAAGCGACTGGCGAACTGATCTGCCCGGCGAACATGGAGCTGAGCCTGGATCTGCTGGCTAAGCTGAGCCAGTCTGGCCACAAGCGCATCGAAACGCTGTTTACCAACGATCTGGACCACGGTCCATACATCTCTGAAACGGTACGCGTCGACCCGACTAACGATCGTCTGAGCGCGCTGGTAGAAATCTACCGCATGATGCGCCCTGGCGAGCCGCCGACTCGTGAAGCCGCTGAAAGCCTGTTTGAGAACCTGTTCTTCTCCGAAGACCGCTACGATCTGTCCGCGGTTGGTCGTATGAAGTTCAACCGTTCTCTGCTGCGCGACGAAATCGAAGGTTCCGGTATCCTGAGCAAAGACGACATCATCGAAGTGATGAAGAAGCTCATCGATATCCGTAACGGTAAAGGCGAAGTGGACGATATCGACCACCTCGGCAACCGTCGTATCCGTTCCGTTGGCGAAATGGCGGAAAACCAGTTCCGCGTTGGCCTGGTACGTGTAGAACGTGCGGTGAAAGAGCGTCTGTCTCTGGGCGATCTGGATACCCTGATGCCTCAGGATATGATCAACGCCAAGCCGATTTCCGCAGCAGTGAAAGAGTTCTTTGGTTCCAGCCAGCTGTCTCAGTTTATGGACCAGAACAACCCGCTGTCTGAGATCACGCACAAACGTCGTATCTCCGCACTCGGCCCAGGCGGTCTGACCCGTGAGCGCGCAGGCTTCGAAGTTCGAGACGTACACCCGACTCACTACGGTCGCGTATGTCCAATCGAAACGCCTGAAGGTCCGAACATCGGTCTGATCAACTCCCTGTCCGTATACGCGCAGACCAACGAATATGGCTTCCTTGAGACGCCGTATCGTAAAGTGACCGACGGTGTGGTTACCGACGAAATTCACTACCTGTCTGCTATCGAAGAAGGCAACTACGTTATCGCTCAGGCGAACTCCAACCTGGATGAAAACGGCCACTTCGTAGAAGATCTGGTGACCTGCCGTAGCAAAGGCGAATCCAGCTTGTTCAGCCGCGACCAGGTTGACTACATGGACGTATCCACCCAGCAGGTGGTATCCGTCGGTGCGTCCCTGATCCCGTTCCTGGAACACGATGACGCCAACCGTGCATTGATGGGTGCGAACATGCAACGTCAGGCCGTTCCGACTCTGCGCGCTGATAAGCCGCTGGTTGGTACCGGTATGGAACGTGCTGTAGCCGTCGACTCCGGCGTTACTGCCGTTGCTAAGCGCGGCGGTACCGTTCAGTACGTGGATGCTTCCCGTATCGTTATCAAAGTTAACGAAGACGAGATGTACCCGGGCGAAGCGGGTATCGACATCTATAACCTGACCAAATACACCCGTTCTAACCAGAACACCTGCATCAACCAGATGCCTTGCGTGTCCCTGGGCGAACCTATCGAGCGCGGCGACGTGCTGGCCGACGGCCCGTCCACCGACCTCGGTGAGCTGGCGCTGGGTCAGAACATGCGCGTCGCGTTCATGCCGTGGAACGGCTACAACTTCGAAGACTCCATCCTCGTTTCCGAGCGTGTTGTCCAGGAAGACCGTTTCACCACTATCCACATTCAGGAACTGGCGTGCGTGTCCCGTGACACCAAGCTGGGGCCGGAAGAGATCACCGCTGACATCCCGAACGTGGGTGAAGCTGCGCTCTCCAAACTGGATGAGTCCGGTATCGTTTATATCGGTGCGGAAGTGACCGGCGGCGACATTCTGGTTGGTAAGGTTACGCCGAAAGGTGAAACCCAGCTGACGCCGGAAGAGAAACTGCTGCGTGCGATCTTCGGTGAGAAAGCGTCTGACGTTAAAGACTCTTCTCTGCGCGTACCGAACGGTGTCTCTGGTACCGTTATCGACGTTCAGGTCTTTACCCGTGACGGCGTAGAAAAAGATAAACGTGCGCTGGAAATCGAAGAGATGCAGCTGAAGCAGGCCAAAAAAGACCTGTCTGAAGAACTGCAGATCCTCGAAGCCGGTCTGTTCAGTCGTATCTACGCGGTGCTGGTCTCCGGTGGCGTTGAAGCTGAGAAGCTCGATAAACTGCCGCGCGATCGCTGGCTGGAACTGGGCCTGACTGACGAAGAGAAACAAAATCAGCTGGAACAACTGGCTGAGCAGTACGACGAACTGAAACACGAGTTCGAGAAAAAACTCGAAGCGAAACGCCGCAAAATCACCCAAGGCGACGATCTGGCACCGGGCGTGCTGAAGATTGTTAAGGTATACCTGGCCGTTAAACGCCGTATCCAGCCTGGTGACAAGATGGCAGGTCGTCACGGTAACAAGGGTGTTATCTCTAAGATCAACCCGATCGAAGATATGCCGCACGATGCTAACGGTACGCCGGTAGATATCGTCCTGAACCCGCTGGGCGTACCGTCTCGTATGAACATCGGTCAGATCCTGGAAACTCACCTGGGTATGGCTGCGAAAGGCATCGGCGATAAGATCAACGCCATGCTGAAACAGCAGCAGGAAGTCGCGAAACTGCGCGAGTTCATCCAGCGTGCCTACGATCTGGGCGCTGACGTTCGTCAGAAAGTTGACCTGAATACCTTCAGCGATGAAGAAGTTCTGCGTCTGGCTGAAAACCTGCGTAAAGGTATGCCGATCGCAACGCCGGTGTTCGACGGTGCGAAAGAAGCGGAAATTAAAGCGCTGCTGCAGCTGGGCGACCTGCCGACTTCCGGTCAGATCACCCTGTTCGACGGCCGCACCGGTGAGCAGTTCGAGCGTCCGGTAACCGTGGGTTACATGTACATGCTGAAACTGAACCACCTGGTCGACGACAAAATGCACGCGCGTTCCACCGGTTCTTACAGCCTGGTGACTCAGCAGCCGCTGGGTGGTAAGGCGCAGTTCGGTGGTCAGCGCTTCGGTGAGATGGAAGTGTGGGCGCTGGAAGCATACGGCGCAGCCTACACCCTGCAGGAAATGCTCACCGTTAAGTCTGATGACGTGAACGGTCGTACTAAGATGTATAAAAACATCGTGGACGGCAATCACCAGATGGAACCGGGCATGCCGGAATCCTTCAACGTACTGTTGAAAGAAATTCGCTCGCTGGGCATCAACATCGAACTGGAAGACGAGTAATTCTCGCTCAAACAGGTCACTGCTGCCGGGTTAACGCCCGGCAGTGGAATGTGCTAACTCCGACGGGAGCAAATCCGTGAAAGACTTATTAAAGTTTCTGAAAGCGCAAACTAAAACCGAAGAGTTTGATGCGATCAAAATTGCTCTGGCTTCGCCAGACATGATCCGTTCATGGTCTTTCGGTGAAGTTAAAAAGCCGGAAACCATTAACTACCGTACGTTCAAACCTGAGCGTGACGGCCTTTTCTGCGCCCGTATCTTTGGGCCGGTAAAAGACTATGAGTGCCTGTGCGGTAAGTACAAGCGCCTGAAACACCGCGGTGTGATCTGTGAGAAGTGCGGCGTTGAAGTGACCCAGACTAAAGTGCGTCGTGAGCGCATGGGCCACATCGAGCTGGCATGTCCGACTGCCCACATCTGGTTCCTGAAATCCCTGCCGTCCCGTATCGGCCTGCTGCTGGATATGCCGCTGCGCGATATCGAACGTGTACTGTACTTTGAATCCTATGTGGTTATCGAAGGCGGCATGACCAACCTCGAACGCAACCAGATTCTGACGGAAGAACAGTACCTGGACGCGCTGGAAGAGTTCGGTGACGAATTCGACGCGAAGATGGGTGCGGAAGCGATCCAGGCGCTGCTGCGCAATATGGATCTGGAGCAGGAGTGCGAGCAGCTGCGTGAAGAGCTGAACGAAACCAACTCCGAAACCAAGCGTAAAAAGCTGACCAAGCGCATTAAGCTGCTGGAAGCCTTCGTACAGTCTGGCAACAAGCCGGAGTGGATGATCCTGACCGTTCTGCCGGTACTGCCGCCAGATCTGCGTCCGCTGGTTCCGCTGGATGGCGGTCGTTTCGCGACGTCTGACCTCAACGATCTGTATCGTCGCGTGATCAACCGTAACAACCGTCTGAAACGTCTGCTGGATCTGGCTGCGCCGGATATCATCGTACGCAACGAAAAACGTATGCTGCAGGAAGCGGTTGACGCCCTGCTGGACAACGGTCGTCGCGGTCGTGCGATCACCGGTTCTAACAAACGTCCTCTGAAATCTTTGGCCGATATGATCAAAGGTAAACAGGGTCGTTTCCGTCAGAACCTGCTCGGTAAGCGTGTTGACTACTCCGGTCGTTCTGTTATCACCGTAGGTCCATACCTGCGTCTGCATCAGTGCGGTCTGCCGAAGAAAATGGCGCTGGAGCTGTTCAAACCGTTCATCTACGGCAAGCTGGAACTGCGTGGCCTGGCCACCACCATCAAAGCCGCTAAGAAAATGGTTGAGCGCGAAGAAGCTGTCGTTTGGGATATCCTGGACGAAGTGATCCGCGAACACCCGGTCCTGCTGAACCGTGCGCCGACCCTGCACCGTCTGGGTATCCAGGCATTCGAACCGGTTCTGATCGAAGGTAAAGCCATCCAGCTGCACCCGCTGGTTTGTGCGGCATACAACGCCGACTTCGATGGTGACCAGATGGCTGTTCACGTACCGCTGACGCTGGAAGCCCAGCTGGAAGCGCGTGCGCTGATGATGTCTACCAACAACATCCTGTCCCCGGCGAACGGCGAACCAATCATCGTTCCGTCTCAGGACGTTGTACTGGGTCTGTACTACATGACCCGTGACAGTGTTAACGCCAAAGGCGAAGGCATGGTGCTGACTGGCCCGAAAGAAGCTGAGCGTATTTATCGCGCCGGCCTGGCCTCTCTGCATGCGCGCGTTAAAGTGCGTATCACTGAATACGAAAAAGACGACAATGGTGAGTTTGTCGCGAAAACCAGCCTGAAAGACACGACCATTGGCCGTGCCATTCTGTGGATGATCGTACCGAAAGGTCTGCCGTTCTCTATCGTGAACCAGGCGCTCGGTAAGAAAGCGATCTCCAAGATGCTGAACACCTGTTACCGTATTCTGGGCCTGAAACCGACCGTTATTTTCGCGGACCAGACGATGTACACCGGCTTTGCTTACGCAGCGCGTTCAGGTGCATCCGTTGGTATCGATGACATGGTCATCCCGGAGAAAAAATACGAAATCATCAGCGAAGCGGAAGCGGAAGTTGCTGAGATTCAGGAACAGTTCCAGTCCGGTCTGGTGACCGCGGGCGAACGCTACAACAAAGTTATCGATATCTGGGCTGCGGCGAACGATCGTGTATCCAAAGCGATGATGGATAACCTGCAAACCGAAACCGTGATTAACCGTGACGGTCAGGAAGAGCAGCAGGTTTCCTTCAACAGCATCTACATGATGGCCGACTCCGGTGCGCGTGGTTCTGCTGCACAGATTCGTCAGCTGGCCGGTATGCGTGGTCTGATGGCGAAGCCGGATGGCTCCATCATCGAAACGCCGATCACCGCGAACTTCCGTGAAGGTCTGAACGTACTCCAGTACTTCATCTCCACGCACGGTGCGCGTAAAGGTCTGGCGGATACCGCACTGAAAACAGCGAACTCCGGTTACCTGACTCGTCGTCTGGTCGACGTTGCCCAGGACCTGGTCGTCACTGAAGACGACTGCGGCACCCTGGAAGGCATCACTATGACGCCGGTTATCGAAGGTGGCGACGTTAAAGAGCCGCTGCGCGATCGCGTACTGGGTCGTGTGACGGCGGAAGACGTGCTGAAGCCGGGTACTGCGGATATTCTGGTTCCACGCAACACGCTGCTGCACGAGCACTGGTGTGACCTGCTGGAAGCGAACTCCGTTGACTCCGTCAAAGTGCGTTCCGTTGTATCCTGTGACACCGACTTTGGTGTATGTGCGCACTGCTATGGTCGTGACCTGGCGCGTGGCCACATCATCAACAAAGGTGAGGCTATCGGCGTTATCGCGGCACAGTCCATCGGTGAGCCGGGTACACAGCTGACGATGCGTACGTTCCACATCGGTGGTGCGGCATCTCGTGCGGCTGCTGAATCCAGCATCCAGGTGAAAAACAAAGGTAGCATCAAGCTCAGCAACGCGAAGTCGGTTGTGAACTCCAGCGGTAAACTGGTTATCACTTCTCGTAACACCGAGCTGAAGCTGATCGACGAATTCGGTCGTACCAAAGAGAGCTATAAAGTGCCTTACGGTGCGGTTATGGCGAAAGGCGACGGTGAGCAGGTTGCCGGCGGTGAAACCGTCGCAAACTGGGATCCGCACACCATGCCGGTTATCACCGAAGTGAGTGGTTTTATCCGCTTCACTGACATGATCGACGGCCAGACCATTACTCGTCAGACCGACGAGCTGACCGGTCTGTCTTCGCTGGTGGTTCTGGACTCTGCAGAACGTACCGCAGGTGGTAAAGATCTGCGTCCGGCGCTGAAAATCGTTGATGCTCAGGGCAACGACGTTCTGATCCCAGGTACCGATATGCCTGCTCAGTACTTCCTGCCGGGTAAAGCGATTGTTCAGCTGGAAGATGGCGTACAGATCAGCTCTGGTGACACCCTGGCGCGTATTCCGCAGGAATCCGGCGGTACCAAGGACATCACCGGTGGTCTGCCGCGCGTTGCGGACCTGTTCGAAGCACGTCGTCCGAAAGAGCCGGCTATCCTGGCTGAAATCAGCGGTATCATTTCCTTCGGTAAAGAAACCAAAGGGAAACGTCGCCTGGTTATCACCCCGGTAGACGGTAGCGAGCCGTACGAAGAGATGATTCCGAAATGGCGTCAGCTCAACGTGTTCGAAGGTGAACGTGTAGAACGTGGTGACGTAGTTTCCGACGGCCCGGAAGCACCGCACGACATTCTGCGTCTGCGTGGCGTACATGCTGTGACCCGTTACATTGTTAACGAAGTCCAGGACGTATACCGTCTGCAGGGCGTTAAGATTAACGATAAACACATCGAAGTTATCGTTCGTCAGATGCTGCGTAAAGCCACCATCGAAAGCGCAGGCAGCTCCGACTTCCTCGAAGGCGAGCAGGTGGAATACTCCCGCGTCAAGATCGCGAACCGCGAACTGGAAGCGAACGGCAAAGTGGGCGCAACGTTCTCCCGCGATCTGCTGGGTATCACCAAAGCGTCTCTGGCCACCGAGTCCTTCATCTCCGCGGCATCGTTCCAGGAGACCACTCGCGTGCTGACCGAAGCAGCCGTTGCGGGCAAACGCGACGAACTGCGCGGTCTGAAAGAGAACGTCATCGTGGGTCGTCTGATCCCGGCCGGTACCGGTTATGCGTACCACCAGGATCGTATGCGCCGTCGCGCTGCTGGCGAACTGCCGGCGGCACCGCAGGTGAGCGTGGAAGAAGCATCTGCCAACCTGGCAGAGCTGCTGAACGCAGGTCTGGGCGGTTCTGACAACGATTAATCGTTGATGCACTGCTAAAAAGCCGGTCAGGTTTCCTGACCGGCTTTTTTATTGCCTGTTCTCCGCAGTCCCCGTCTTTAATTACATTTACGCTATATCCAGGATGCAATTTTTTAGCAATTAATTCATAAAAAATATCCTTTAGCCTTTCACCTCAAAAACCTTTCTTTATATATGGGTAAAACTTCTACTCATATCAAAAAATAAACAATTTAAAGAGGATATATTCAAAATACCTGATGAATCATGGGATTACTGCTGCTGCTTTATCTTCGGCGCGACGGCCTGGAGAGGGATCGCTGCATCTCATGCTTCCCCCAACAAGGCGCAGAAATAATCCCGGCAGGCAGGTAGGGATCATTACTTTAGGTCTGAGCGGACAGGCTCTGGGGGCTGCATGGAATTCGCGATACAACTCATTATTATCTTAATTTGTCTGTTTTATGGTGCCCGAAAAGGCGGTATTGCGCTGGGGCTGCTGGGCGGCATCGGTTTAGTGATCCTCGTCTTTGTTTTTCATCTCCAGCCGGGTAAACCGCCGGTTGATGTGATGCTGGTGATCATTGCGGTGGTGGCCGCCTCGGCGACGCTGCAGGCGTCCGGCGGCCTGGATATCATGCTGCAGATTGCCGAGAAGCTGCTGCGGCGAAACCCAAAATATGTCTCTATTGTGGCGCCTTTCGTCACCTGCACGCTGACTATCCTCTGCGGTACCGGTCACGTGGTGTATACCATCCTGCCGATTATCTACGATGTGGCGATTAAGAATAACATTCGCCCGGAGCGTCCGATGGCCGCCAGCTCCATTGGCGCCCAGATGGGGATCATCGCCAGCCCGGTCTCGGTGGCGGTGGTCTCGCTGGTGGCGATGCTGGGGAATTTTACCTTTAACGGTAAACATCTCGAGTTTCTCGATCTGCTGGCGATAACCATTCCTTCCACGCTGCTGGGCATTTTAGCCATTGGCATCTTCAGCTGGTTCCGTGGCAAAGATCTGGATAAAGACGAAGCCTTCCAGGCGTTTATTGCGGTACCGGAGAACCGCCATTACGTCTATGGCGATACGGCGACGCTGCTGGATAGAAAGTTGCCCACCAGCAACTGGATAGCGATGTGGATTTTTCTGGCCTCCATCGCTGTGGTGGCGCTGCTCGGCGCCTTCTCTGAACTGCGTCCGACCTTTGACGGTAAACCGCTGTCGATGGTGCTGGTGATCCAGATGTTTATGCTGCTCTCCGGGGCGCTGATCATCATCATTACTAAAACCAACCCGGCATCGATTTCCAAAAATGAGGTCTTTCGTTCGGGAATGATCGCTATCGTCGCGGTGTACGGCATCGCCTGGATGGCGGAGACCATGTTTGGCGCTCACATGACCGAAATTAAAGGCGTGCTCGGGGAGATGGTCAAAGAGTATCCATGGGCCTATGCCATCGTGCTGCTGCTGGTTTCGAAGTTTGTAAACTCGCAGGCGGCAGCGCTGGCGGCGATTGTTCCGGTGGCCCTGGCCATCGGCGTCGACCCGGCCTATATCGTGGCTTCTGCGCCGGCCTGCTATGGCTACTATATTCTGCCGACCTACCCCAGCGATCTGGCGGCGATCCAGTTTGACCGCTCAGGGACCACCCATATTGGCCGCTTTGTGATTAACCACAGCTTTATCCTGCCCGGGCTCATCGGCGTTGGCGTCTCCTGCGTTTTTGGCTGGGTATTCGCTGCGATGTACGGCTTTCTGTAAGCGGGGACGGGCGCCGGCAGCGACGCCCGTTCAATTCGAGAGATTATTGCGCGAGGGGCAGGCGACGGTATAGTTCAATCATATCGGTCGCCAGATCCTGAATGACCATGGCGTTCATCAGATGGTCCTGAGAATGCACGGTGATCAGGTTGACCGGTAACTTACCGCTGCCTTCATCCAGGCCGATAAGCTGGGTCTGAATTTTATGCGCATGTTTGACGAACTCATGGGACTCGGCCATGGCCTGCTCCGCTGCGGCAAAATCGCCTTTCCGCGCCAGCTGTAGCGCCGTCAGCGCCGCGCTGCGCGCAGAACCCGCGTTAACCAGCAGCTCCATGATGATCGTTTCTAAATCTTCCATCGATTACTCCAGCATCTTAAGGGCTTTATCCAGAACGGCATCACCTTTCATCATGCCGTAGTCCATCATATCGATCACGGCGACCTTTTTGCCGAACGGGTCGGCCAGCGCCTGCAGCTTCGCCTGCTCATATTTCACCTGCGGGCCGAGCAGAATAATGTCGGCGGCGGCCAGATTATCTTTAAACTCGGCGACCGGTACGGCCTTGATTGAGACCTCAACACCTTTCTTCTGCGCGGCATCTTGCATACGCTGAACCAGCATGCTGGTAGACATACCGGCGGCACAGCACAAAACGATATTCTTCATAGTCAGTGGCCCTTGTGTTCCGTGATGTCTTATGTTTATCGCGGCCCTGGCGATGCGACAACCGCTTTACCGTGATTGTGTGTAAGTCATCACACAAAAATTGAAACCGGTTTCATTTTTGCCGGAAAAAATAAAAAAGCCCACCGAAGTGGGCGGTTGCGGCGCTAAAGCCCTAGGCGCGCAGGATGCGGTTTTTACCCTGCTGTTTGGCTTTGTACAGCGCTTCATCGACGCTCACCACCAGTTTATCCAGCGGCTCCATGTTCCATTCCCCCAGCCCGGCGCTGAAGGTGACCGTCAGGCCATCTTCGCGCCAGGTGCGCCGTTCGACGTTTACCCGCCATGTTTCCAGCAGCGTGCGGGCGTTATCAATATGTTCGGCAGGAAAGACCACCGCGAACTCTTCACCACCATAGCGATAGAGGGATATCTCCAGCGGCTGGAGGACCTGCAGCCCTTCGCGGGCGACGTTACGCAGAACGATATCGCCGTTGAGGTGACCCCAGGTGTCGTTGATCGATTTAAAGTTATCGATATCGACCAGCGCGAGGGCGAACGGCTGATGATCGTTCATCAGCGCGGCAATATCGCTGTCGAAGGCGCGGCGGTTCTTGCAGCCGGTGAGCGCGTCAATGGTCGCCTGGCGGACGTAGGTCAGTTCGCGCTGCTTGTTAGTTTCAATGGCTTTACTCAGCATCGCCTCGAGGCGTGGGGCGCGTTTGACGTCGCCGGTTTTAATCGCATTGATGATATTCATCAGCACGGTGCGGGAGGCATGACGCAGATAAAGGCCGAACAGGATGATGATGATCGCCGCGAGGGCGAAACCGCCGATCACTAAATTGGTTTCATGGCGCGTCAGATTAACCAGGGTGGTGTTATCGACACGGAAAATCACAAACCAGTCGGGATTGGTAAAGGAGTAATAGTAATACCAGGTGTCGTTCCCGGGATCGTAAAGCTGCCCCTCGCCGCTGGTCATTTTATCCATCAGCTCATTACTGACGAAGGGTTTAAACAGTGCGCCAGGGTCGGAGTGCAGGACCACTTTGCCATCACGCTGCACCACAAAAAACTCGCCCTGTACGGGGGCCACCATCTGGCGCAGCGCGAACCCCATGGAGGTGAGATCGAGATGAAAGGCCAGGCTGCCCTTGAGTTTCCCCTCCGGGGTGATGATGGGTTTGAAAATGGTAATCGTCGGATGGTGGGTAAAAAAATCCATATATGGGCTGGTGTAGTGGCTGAAGGTGCTGGCTTCCGCCTGTTTGATAAACCAGGGCCGCGTTCTGGGATCGAAAGCCTGACTGTCTTCATTTTCCAGCACCTCCGGGGCGCGCAGATAGTGGCCCTCGGTATCCGCCAGCGAGATGGATGAGACGCTCGGCATCATGTTCTGTAACTGCATCAGCGTCGTTAACCCTTTCTCCGGTTCCACATTGACTGCGCGATTCAGTTCGTCATTGCGGGCAAAGAAGGCGACCGCGCGCCCAAGAATAAAATCATTTTCCCGCAGCAGGGTTTCCGTGTAGTTGATCGCCAGGTTGTGGGTAAAGTTGCGGTTAATGTCGTGATAATCTTCAAGAAAATCTTTTCGCTGCGCCAGGGTGACAAAAATAGCGATCAGCATAAAACTGAGCAAGATGCCGGCAAACCCCACGACGATCGGCGTCGTGAAAGAGAGCTTTCTGTTGTGTAGAGCCATGAATCGTTAATCGTCCCGGATGTATAAACCATGGGTCCGAACGCAGGTTGCGACTGCGACGCCTGCCGATCGAATCAGTTAACTATTGCTCAATTATAACTCTGAGGCCTTCATGTATCGTGATTTATATTCGGCGACAATGTACAGGCCCTCGATCAGCGCGGAGAGGCAGGGCGAAAATGAGGAAGAAAAGGTTCGCCCTGGTCAGCGTCCGCTGCTGACCAGGGCAGAATAGAAAAAGGGCGCCTGGCGGGCCAGCCTCCGTTTTTCATCTCTCGTGCAGGCGCGCAAAAATATCAGGCGCTTACACTGTACATCATGAGGTTTGCGAGGCGCGTCCCAGCCAGCTGTCCCAGTCTTTCCACACCGGCTGCAGGCCGCGGGCAGCCAGCGCGCTGGCGACTTCTTCAGGCCGACGGTCATCGTGCGGCGCGAACTGCTCAAGCTCCGGATGGTCGTCGGCGTAACCCCCGGGCTGGGTTTTGGAGAAGGCGCTGACGTTATTGATCGCCAGCGGGATCACCCGGTCGCGGAACCAGGGGGATTCGCGGGTGGATAGCGACAGCTCAACCTCCGGCGCCAGCAGGCGGAAGGCGCAGATGGTCTGCACCAGCTGACGCTCATCCATTAGCGAGGCCGGTTCAATGCCGCCGGCGCAGGGACGCAGACGCGGGAAGGAGACCGAATAGCGGCTGCGCCAGTAGCGTTGCTGCAGCCACAGCAGGTGCTCAGCGACCATAAAGCAGTCCACCCGCCAGCTGTCGGAAAGGCCGATCAGCGCGCCAAGGCCGATCTTATCGATCCCCGCCTCGCCCAGGCGATCCGGCGTATCCAGCCGCCAGAAGAAATCCTGCTTTTTCCCTTTCAGGTGGTGCTGAGCGTACATGCTTTCGTGATAGGTCTCCTGATAGACCATCACCCCGTCGAGCCCCAGGGTTTTCAGCTCGGCATACTCGTCGGTCGCCAGCGGCTGCACCTCCATATGCAGCGAGGCAAACTGGCTGCGGATTGCCGGCAGGTGCTGGCGGAAATAATCCATTCCCACCTTGCCCTGATGCTCACCGGTCACCAGCAGCAGATGCTCAAAGCCCAGGTCGCGGATCGCGGCGCACTCGCGGGCAATCTCGGCAGCATCCAGCGTCTTGCGCTTAATGCGGTTGCTCATCGAGAAGCCGCAGTAGGTGCAGTCGTTGGCGCACAGGTTGGAAAGATACAGCGGCACGTAGAAGCTGACGGTATTGCCGAAGCGCTGACGGGTAAGCCGCTGCGCGCGCTGGGCCAGAGGTTCAAGATACCCGGCCGCCGCCGGCGAAAGCAGGGCCATCATGTCGTCGCGGGTCAGCTGTTTGGCCGCCAGCGCCCGTTCGACATCGGCGGCGGTTTTACCGTTGATGCGCAGGCGGATGTCGTCCCACTCCAGCTGCCGCCAGCGATCGCTGAAGGTTTTCATGCCAGCGCCTCCAGGAATCCGGTGAGCGGGCTGGTGGCCTGCGCCTGCGCGCTGCGCGCCCCCGGTCCGGCCTGACGGGCCAGCAAGCCGGCCTCGACCGCCATACGGAAAGCGTGGGCCATGGCCACGGGATCGTCGGCGACGGCAATAGCGGTATTGACCAGCACCGCGTCCGCGCCCATTTCCAGCGCCTGCGCCGCATGGCTTGGGACGCCGATGCCGGCGTCGACCACCACCGGCACCGTCGCCTGCTCGATAATAATCTCCAGCATGGCTTTGGTTTCCAGCCCCTGATTGGAGCCGATCGGCGCGCCCAGGGGCATCACCGCCGCGCAGCCAGCCTCTTCCAGCCGTTTACACAGCACCGGGTCGGCGCCGCAGTAGGGCAGCACCACGAACCCTTCGCGAACCAGCAGCTCCGCCGCTTTCAGGGTTTCAATCGGGTCGGGCAGCAGCCAGCGGGCGTCCGGGTGGATCTCCAGTTTCAGCCAGTGGGTGCCCAAGGCTTCCCGCGCCAGGCGGGCGGCAAACACCGCCTCTTCCGCTGTCTTGGCGCCCGAGGTATTCGGCAGCAGGCTGACTCCCGCCGTCAACAGCGGGGCGAGGATGGCGTCATTGTGCTGACGTAAATCGACGCGCTTCATCGCCAGGGTGACCAGCTGGCTGCCCGAGGCGCGAATCGCCTCAACCATCACCTCCGGGGCGGCGAATTTGCCGGTACCGGTGAAAAGATGGGATTCAAATGTTTTGTCTGCAATACGTAACATGTCAGCCTCCAGCGATAACCTGAAAAAGCAGGACTCGATCGCCTTCCTGCAAGAGATGATCTTCCCACCGGTCGCGCGGCAGAATGTGTTGATTGAGCGCCAGCGCGACGCCCGGCTGCAGCTGTTCGAGCTGGGTCAGCAGGGCGCTGACGCTGAGATGGTCGGCGCACGCCAGCGGCTCGTCGTTAAACCAGATCTGCATGCCGCCCTCCGCAAATCGGGCAGCCCCGGGAACGCTGTAGCGCCAGGTTACGCCAGTTGCTGGTGCGGGCGTCGAACAGCCGCAGAGTGTTGCGCGGCGTCGTCATGCCGCTGAGCAGTTTAATGGCCTCCAGCGCCTGCAGCGTGCCCATCATGCCGACCACCGGACCGACGATCCCCGCGGTGCGGCAGTTGCGCTGCGGTTCGTCGCTATCCGGCCACAGGCAGCGATAGCAACCCTGCGTCCAGGGGGGGGTGAGCACCATCAGCTGACCGCCGAAGCCGACGGCGCTGGCGGTCACTAACGGGATGTCGAGGGCCACGCAGGCGGCATTGATCGCCTGGCGGGTGACCATGTTATCGGTACAGTCCAGCACCACGTCCGCTTTCGCCACCTCGGCGCGCAGCGCCTCGCCGCTTAATCGCTGCTGGAGCGCAACCAGTTTGATCTGCGGATTTAGCTGGCTGAGCCGCGTCTTTGCCGCCGCGGCTTTTGGCCGATCGATATCCGCGCTGGTGAACAGGATCTGCCGCTGCAGATTGCTGAGATGCACGGCGTCGTCATCGGCCAGGGTCAGCGTCCCGACGCCAGCCCCGGCCAGATAGAGCGCCGCCGGGGAGCCCAGCCCGCCAAGGCCGATAATCAGCACCCGGCTGGCTAACAGCTTCTGCTGCCCCTCGATGGCGATATCCTCCAGCAGCAGCTGACGGCTATAGCGCATAAAGTCGTGATCATTCATCGCCCGCTCCCGCCAGCGCCAGCAGCTGGTCGGTCGCTGCCCGCCAGTCCGCCGCCTGGGTGATGGCGCTGACCACTGCGATGCTGCCGACGCCGGTCGCCAGCACCGCCGGGGCCTTTTCAAGGCTAATTCCGCCGATCGCCACGGTGGGGTAATCCGCCAGGCGTTGGATATGTCTGGCAAGCTGCTCGAGCCCCTGCGGCGCGGAGGGCATCTGTTTGGTTTGCGTCGGGAAGACGTGACCCAGGGCGATGTATGAGGGGCGCGCCGCCAGGGCGACATCAATCTCCATATCGTCATGGGTGGAGACGCCCAGACGTAGCCCGGCTTGGCGGATGGCGCTCAGATCGGTGGTTTCCAGATCTTCTTGTCCGAGATGTACGCCGTAGGCCTGGTGCTTGATCGCCAGTCGCCAGTAATCGTTAATGAACAGCCGGGCGTGATAGCGGCGGCCAAGGGCGATGGCGGCGATGACGTCATCCTCCACCTCGCTGTCGTGTCGGTCTTTGATGCGTAACTGAAGAGTACGCACGCCGGCTTCGAGCAGGCGCTCAATCCACGCCACGCTGTCCACTACCGGGTAGAGTCCGAGACGAAACGGGACGGGTGGAAAATCAGGCTGATACATCAGACTTCCTCCTGTTTCAGGTAGATTTCGCCGCCGCGGGCGCGGAAGTGATGCGACATATCGGCCATGCCGGCGTCGATGGCCTGTCTGGCGGCGTAGTCGCGGACTTCCTGAGTGATCTTCATTGAGCAGAATTTCGGACCGCACATGGAGCAGAAGTGGGCAACTTTGCCGGATTCCTGCGGCAGGGTTTCATCGTGATAGGCCCGGGCGGTGAACGGATCCAGCGCGAGGTTAAACTGGTCTTCCCAGCGGAATTCAAAGCGCGCCTTCGACATGGCGTTATCGCGGATCTGCGCCCCGGGGTGACCTTTCGCCAGGTCGGCGGCGTGGGCGGCGATTTTGTAGGTAATCAACCCCTGCTTCACATCCTCTTTGTTGGGCAGGCCGAGATGCTCTTTTGGCGTGACATAGCACAGCATGGCGCAGCCGAACCAGCCGATCATCGCCGCGCCGATGCCGGAGGTGAAATGGTCGTAGCCCGGCGCAATGTCGGTGGTGAGCGGCCCGAGGGTGTAGAACGGCGCTTCGTGGCAGTGCTCCAGCTCCTCGGTCATATTGCGGCGGATCATCTGCATCGGCACGTGGCCGGGGCCCTCGATCATCACCTGCACGTCATACTCCCAGGCGATTTTCGTCAGCTCGCCGAGGGTGCGCAGCTCGGAGAACTGCGCTTCGTCGTTAGCATCCTGGATGGAGCCGGGGCGCAGGCCATCGCCCAGCGACAGCGACACGTCATAGGCGGCGCAGATTTCGCAGATTTCGCGGAAATGCTGGTAGAGAAAGTTTTCCTGATGGTGCGACAGGCACCATTTGGCCATGATTGAGCCGCCGCGCGAAACGATGCCGGTCAGACGCTTCGCGGTCATCGGGACGTAGCGCAGCAGTACGCCGGCGTGAATGGTGAAGTAGTCGACCCCCTGTTCGGCCTGTTCCAGCAGGGTATCGCGGAAGGCTTCCCAGGTGAGGTTCTCGGCGATGCCGTTGACTTTCTCCAGCGCCTGGTAAATCGGTACGGTGCCGATCGGTACCGGGCTGTTACGCAGGATCCACTCGCGGGTTTCGTGGATATAGCGGCCGGTGGAGAGATCCATCACCGTATCGGCGCCCCAGCGGGTGGACCAGACCAGCTTCTCGACCTCTTCTTCGATGGAGGAGGTCACCGCCGAGTTGCCGATATTAGCATTCACTTTTACCAGGAAGTTGCGGCCGATAATCATCGGCTCAGACTCCGGGTGGTTGATATTGGCCGGGATGATGGCGCGCCCGGCGGCCACTTCATCACGGACGAACTCAGGGGTAATGTTTTCCGGCAGGCGGGCGCCGAAGCCTTCGCCGGCATGCTGCTGGCGCAGAACTTCGCTGCGAATACGTTCGCGGCCCATGTTTTCGCGAATGGCGATGAACTCCATCTCCGGGGTGACGATCCCCTGGCGGGCGTAGTGCAGTTGGGTAACACATTTGCCGGCAACGGCGCGTTTTGGCTTCAGCTGGCTATTGAAGCGCAGCTCATCAAGGCCGTCATCGGCCAGCCGCGCTTTGGTATAGGCCGAGCTGCGTTCGCTGAGCGGGGCGCAGTCATTGCGCGCGTCGATCCACGGCTGGCGCAGCCTGGCAAGCCCCTGGCGGACATTAATGCCAATATCCGGGTCGCCATAAGGTCCGGAGGTGTCATACACCGGGATCGGTTCGTTGGCTTCGTACTGTGGGTTATCGTTATCGCCGCCGACGAGGGTTGGGCTGAGCTGGATTTCACGCATTGGGACGCGGATATCCGCTTGTGAACCTTGAATGTAGATACGGCGCGAATTAGGGAAAGCAGCGCCTTCCAGCGTATCGATAAATCGCTGCGCGTGCTCGCGTAGCTCACGACGGGTCAGTTTGGTAGTAGACATAGCGCATTCCAGATGAAAAGGACATGGCTTGTCAGACGACGGATGGAGTAACAGATGCGATCGGCCCTGACGGACTGACGCGAACAGCAGTTTACTCTTGTTCCCTTCGCAGGTATTAGCCTGATCAGGTTCCGCGGATCCCGAATTAACGGTCTCAGCCTTTTCCACGTTAGCCTTCACATGGAAAATAAGCACTCCGACAAGATGACATCCCCTCCGGAGAGGGGGAATGAAGGTAAACTACTCGTTAATTGCACACAACTCAAGCGGTCGGGGCAATATTATCGCGCACCTCATCGTTCAGATGATGGGCGACGGCGAGGGCGATCAGTTTATCTTCCAGGGCGAAACGCGCTTCCAGCGACTCGCCGATATCCGACAGCGCCTGCTGAAATTCAAGGTAGTTATCATGATCAATGGCGTTTTCGAGGCAGGTATCGTAGTAGTCCATCATCTGCTGGGTATTGGCTTCCAGCTGCGGGTAAAGCCGGGTGGCGGCTAAAAGTGGGGTATCGCCTTCCATTTCGCCAATAATGCGTTCATAAATACTAAAATGACCGGACGAGAGGTAATCCACCAGACTTTGGCAAAAGTCATCCAGCGCCTTTTCGTTTAGCCGCATAAACGACTCTTTGCCCGGTTTCAGGCCAACCAGATTGTAGTAAGCCACGAGCAGATGCTTACGCACTTGTAGCCAGCGATCGACCAGTTCATTACTACCGCCAACGCGCTCCGTCAGATTTTCCAGCTGGTTTAGCATGATTGACTCCGCTAGTTTTGATTTAAATCTGCTCACCAAAAATGTAAATATAATGTTAACAACATGCCAGTGAAGCAAAGGTAGTGCAATAGATATGGATCGTATTATTGAAAAATTAGATCGCGGCTGGTGGGTTGTCAGTCACGAACAAAAATTATGGTTGCCTGGTGGAGAATTACCACATGGCGAAGCGGTTAATTTCGATCTTGTCGGCCAGCATGCGCTGCATATCGGCGAATGGCAGGGCGATCCGGTGTGGATGGTGCGCCAGGATCGCCGCCATGACATGGGATCGTTACGCCAGGTGCTGGATCAGGATCCGGGACTCTTTCAGCTGGCGGGACGGGGGATCCAGCTCGCCGAATTTTATCGATCGCATAAATTTTGCGGCTACTGCGGTCACCCGATGCATGCCAGTAAAAGCGAATGGGCGATGCTGTGCAGCCACTGCCGTGAACGTTACTACCCGCAAATTGCCCCGTGCATTATCGTCGCTATCCGTCGCGACGATGCGATCCTGCTGGCGCAACATACCCGACATCGCAATGGGATACACACCGTGCTGGCCGGGTTCGTCGAGGTCGGCGAAACCCTCGAGCAGGCCGTTGCCCGTGAGGTGATGGAGGAGAGCGGTATCCGGGTGAAAAATCTGCGCTACGTGACTTCTCAACCGTGGCCGTTCCCGCAGTCGCTGATGACTGCCTTTATGGCGGATTACGCGGAGGGCGATATCGTGGTGGATAAAAAAGAGTTACTCAGCGCGGACTGGTACCGCTATGACGATCTGCCGCTTCTGCCGCCGCCGGGGACGGTGGCGCGCCGGCTTATCGAAGATACCGTCGCGATGTGTCGGGCAGAGTTCGAGTGACATGTTACACTGGGCGTATCAACGCTAAAGGAATGTAAAAATGACCGAACTGAAGAACGATCGTTACCTGCGCGCGCTGCTGCGTCAGCCGGTTGATGTCACCCCGGTGTGGATGATGCGCCAGGCGGGCCGCTATTTACCGGAGTACAAAGCCACCCGTGCGCAAGCGGGCGACTTTATGTCGCTGTGTAAAAATGCCGAGCTGGCCTGCGAAGTGACGCTCCAGCCGCTGCGTCGTTACCCGCTGGACGCGGCGATCCTCTTTTCGGACATCCTGACCATCCCGGACGCCATGGGGCTGGGGCTGTACTTTGAGGCAGGCGAAGGCCCGCGCTTCACCTCGCCGGTGAAAAGCAAAGCCGACGTCGACAAGCTGCCAGTCCCGGATCCCGAGCAGGAACTGGGCTACGTGATGAATGCCGTGCGCACCATTCGCCGCGAACTGAAAGGCGAAGTGCCGCTGATCGGTTTTTCCGGTAGCCCATGGACGCTGGCGACCTACATGGTGGAAGGCGGCAGCAGCAAGGCTTTCACCGTCATCAAAAAGATGATGTACGCCGACCCGCAGGCGCTGCACGCGCTGCTGGATAAGCTGGCGAAGAGCGTCACCCTGTATCTCAACGCGCAGATCAAAGCCGGCGCGCAGTCGGTGATGATTTTTGACACCTGGGGCGGGGTGCTGACCGGCCGCGACTACCAGCAGTTCTCCCTCTACTACATGCATAAAATCGTCGATGGCCTGCTGCGGGAAAACGAAGGCCGCCGCGTGCCGGTGACGCTGTTCACCAAAGGCGGCGGTCAGTGGCTGGAAGCGATGGCGGAGACCGGCTGTGACGCGCTGGGTCTCGACTGGACCACCGATATTGCCGATGCCCGTCGTCGCGTGGGCGACAAAGTCGCGCTGCAGGGCAACATGGATCCGTCCATGCTCTATGCGCCCCCCGCGCGTATTGAAGAAGAAGTCGCGACCATCCTCGCCGGCTTTGGTCAGGGAGAAGGCCACGTCTTTAACCTCGGCCACGGCATCCATCAGGACGTTGACCCTGAGCATGCGGGCGTCTTTGTTGAAGCGGTGCATCGTCTTTCCGCACCCTATCACCAGTAGGAGATCAGCCATATGGATTTAGCCGCACTCCGTATCCAGCAGCAACAGTTAGCCGCGTCGGTAGAGCGCGCGGATCGACTGGATCGTGACCCACCGACGTTGATCGGCGGCGCGGATGTCGGGTTTGAGCAGGAAGGGGAGATCACCCGGGCTGCGATGGTGCTGCTGACCTGGCCTGAACTGGAGCTGGTGGAGTATCAGGTGGCGCGCGTCGCCACTTCCATGCCCTATATTCCCGGCTTTCTCTCGTTTCGCGAAACCCCTGCGCTGCTGGCGGCGTGGGAGCAGCTTTCGCAAAAACCGGACCTGTTGTTTGTTGACGGCCACGGTATCTCCCATCCCCGGCGGCTCGGCGTCGCCAGCCATTTTGGCCTGATGATCGACGTGCCGACCATCGGGGTGGCGAAAAAACGGCTGTGCGGCAAAATCGGCGACCTGGGTGATGAGCCCGGTGCGCTGGCCCCGCTGATGGATAAAAATGAGCAACTGGCTTGGGTCTGGCGCAGCAAAGTGCGCTGCAACCCGCTGTTTATTAGCACCGGCCACCGGGTAGGCATGGACAGCGCTTTAATGTGGGTCGAACGCTGCATGCGAGGCTATCGTCTGCCCGAACCGACGCGCTGGGCCGATGCGGTGGCTTCCCGCCGTCCGTCGTTTGTGCGTTGGCAAGCAAATCACAGCTGATTCAGGTACACTGCGCCTAATTTCTGACTTCGAGAATTCATCATGTTACAAAACCCGATTCACCTGCGCCTGGAGAAGCTGGAAAGCTGGCAGCATGTCACTTTTATGGCCTGCCTGTGCGAGCGTATGTACCCCAACTACGCGATGTTCTGCAAGCAAACCGAGTTTGGCGACGGCCAGCTGTACCGTCGTATCCTAGATCTGATCTGGGAAACGCTGACGGTCAAAGATGCGAAGGTGAATTTCGATAGTCAGCTGGAGAAACTGGAAGAGGCGATCCCGGCGGCAGATGATTTCGACCTGTACGGTGTTTATCCGGCCATAGACGCCTGCGTGGCGTTGAGCGAACTGATCCATTCACGTCTGAGCGGCGAAACGCTCGAGCACGCGATCGAGGTGAGCAAAACCTCTATCACCACCGTGGCGATGCTGGAAATGACCCAGGAAGGTCGCGAAATGACCGACGAAGAGCTGAAAGCGAACCCGGCGGTAGAGCAGGAATGGGACATTCAGTGGGAAATTTTCCGCCTGCTGGCCGACTGCGAAGAGCGTGACCTTGAGCTGATAAAAGGCCTGCGCGCGGACCTGCGTGAGGCCGGCGAGAGCAATATTGGTATAAATTTTCAGCAGTGAGACCAGAAAACGTGATTTACCGCCTGAATTGTAGCGTCTGAAGGCTTCCATTCCGCCCCCCGTCTGGTCTACATTTGGAGGGCGAAAAAAAGTGGCTATCGGTGCGTGTATGCAGGAGGGTGCTTTTTTGGCATTTCCGTCGCACTCGATGCTTAGCAAGCGATAAACACATTGTAAGGATAACTTATGAACAAGACTCAACTGATTGATGTAATTGCGGACAAAGCTGACCTGTCCAAAGCACAGGCTAAAGCTGCCCTGGAATCTACCCTGGCTGCAATTACTGAGTCTCTGAAAGAAGGTGATGCTGTTCAACTGGTTGGTTTCGGTACCTTCAAAGTGAACCACCGCGCTGAGCGTACTGGCCGCAACCCGCAGACCGGTAAAGAGATCAAAATCGCTGCAGCTAACGTGCCGGCATTTGTTTCTGGCAAAGCACTGAAAGACGCAGTTAAGTAAGACCGCGTGGCAGTGAACAGTTTTATCGAAGGGGCTATTAAGCCCCTTTTGTCTGTCTGGCGCCGGCCTCTGGCGCTGGCGGGCATCCTGTTGCTGACTGCCTGCAGCCATAACGCGTCGCTACCACCATTTACCGCCAGCGGTTATGCGGACAACCAGGGGGCGATGCGTATCTGGCGTAAAGATTCTGGCGATGAAGTCCATCTTCTCGCCGCCTTCAGCCCGTGGCGTCACGGGGACACCTCGACCAGCGAATATCGCTGGCAGGGCGATCAGCTGACGCTGATTGAACTCAATGTCTACGGCAAGCCGCCGGAACATATTCGTGCCCGCTTCGACGCGCAGGGCGATCTGAGCTTTATGCAGCGGGAAGTTGACGGGCAGAAGCAGCAACTCTCCAGCGACCAGGTCGCGCTGTACCGTTATCGCGCCGAGCAGATCCGCCAGACCAGCGACGCCCTCCGCCAGGGACGGGTCGTCCTGCGTCAGGGGCGCTGGAACGCCGCCGCGCATACCGTGCTGACCTGTGAAGGGCAGACGGTCACGCCCGACCTCGATAGTCGGGCTCTGGCGCACATTGAACGTCGGCAGAGCCACGCTTCCGCCGCGGTGAGCATTGCCTGGCTGGAGGCGCCGGAAGGCTCTCAACTGCTGCTGGTGGCCAATGAAAACTTCTGCACCTGGCAGCCGACGGAAAAAAGCTTCTAACCTTTACCAGTGATTCATGCCCATATGACCGCCGCCGCTACCGCGACAGCCGCCATATCCCATTCCTGCGCCGCGGGGAACGCCAGCCTCAGCCAGGGCGAGATCTAATTTCACCCGCTGCTGATCCAGCTTCTGGCGTAAGCCTTCCATCTCCTGAGCGACGGCTTCAATCTTGCCGCTGTCCGGCTTTTGCGCCGTGAGCAACGCATTGTACTCATAGCGTTTGGACTGCAACTGCTGGCGCAGGGCGCTGGTTTGCTCATAGTAATCGTTATGCAGCTTTTGCGCGGTAGCCTGCTGCTCCTGGGTCAGCTGACTGTAGCCCTGGTTGCCGATCCCGTTATTGTTGCCCCAGTGGTGGTTGGCCCAGGCCGTGTTGCTGCCGAAGGTCAGCGCGGCTAAGGTAACGAGGGCGAGAGGTAAGGTACGGTTCCGTTTCATGGCATTTTCTCCTGTGTGGTTTCTCTCGGTATTGCATCTTTCATGCCAGCCTGAAAAAGCCCGTCCGTGCAGGCCTGCCGAGGCCGTTAAAGAGAAGAGCGAGTAAAAATGACCCGTTCCGCCCGGGACCGGCGAGTCATTTTTACTCGCTAAAGCGCAGGCGATATGTTTGAGAGCAGGTTTGGCCGCGCGGAAACATGGCATGATTTCTGCTGAAAGATCCTGCTGATAGCGAAAAGGAGATGACAAGGACTCGCCGATGAAGATCAAACCTTTTTCCCGGGACGCTGCCGCTGGCGCGCTGAGCTGGCTGCTGACCGGTACGGTAGTGCTGCTGGTGGTGCTGTTCTCCGCGATGATCGTCCGCGACTACGGTCGTGAGACGACCGCCGCCCGACAAACTATCGAGGAGAAGGGGAGCGTACTGATCCGCGCGCTGGAGTCCGGCACGCGCGTTGGCATGGGAATGCGGATGCACCACGCGCAGCTGCAGGCCCTGCTGGAAGAGATGGCCTGGCAGCCGGGCGTCCTGTGGTTCGCGGTGACTGATGACAATGGCGCCATCATCGCCCACAGCGATCCGCAGCAGGTGGGTCAAACGCTCTACAGCCCCGCGCAGATGCGTGCGCTGGCGGTTGGCGAACAGGCTCGCTGGCGGCGGCTTAGCGAGCCGCAGCCGGCCATGGAGATCTATCGCCAGTTTCGCCCGCTCAATCCGGCCCGCGGCCACCATAGGGGCATGATGAATCGCGGCAACAGCGCCCTGGCTCAAGCCAGCGTCCCGCAGGTGATTTTTATCGCCTTTGATAGCCGCGAGCTGGATGCCGCGCAGGCCCGCGGGCAGCGGAATATGGCCATCATGCTGGGCGCCGCCGCGTTGGTGACAGCGGCAACGATCCTTGCCCAGTTCTGGTTCCGCCGCTATCGCCGCTCACGGAAACAACTGCTGGAGGCGATGGCCCGCAAAGAGAAACTGCTGGCGCTTGGCCATCTGGCGGCGGGCGTGGCGCACGAGATCCGCAATCCGCTCTCGTCGATTAAAGGGCTGGCAAAATATTTTGCCGAGCGCACGCCGCCGGGCGGTGAGTCGCATCAGTTAGCGCAGGTGATGGCCAAAGAGGCCGACCGCCTCAATCGGGTGGTCAGTGAGCTGCTGGAGCTGGTCCGGCCCGCGCATTTAAATTACCAGCCGGTGGATATTAACGCGCTTATCCACCACTCATTGCAGTTGGTTAGCCAGGATGCGCAGAGTCGCGGGATCGCGCTGCAATTCACTCCGCGCCCGGAGCTCTCCACGATCAACGCCGATGCCGACCGCCTGAACCAGGTGCTGTTGAACCTGTACCTGAACGCGATGCAGGCGATTGGCCGTGACGGCGTCATTCGCGTATCGGCAAGCGAAGCTGACCGTCAGCGGATGAAAATCGTCGTCGCAGATAGCGGTAAAGGGATGACTGCCGAAGAGCTGCAGGCCATCTTCACCCCCTATTTCACCACCAAAGCGGACGGCACCGGGCTGGGGCTGGCGGTGGTGCAGAATATTATCGAACAACATGGCGGGACGATCCGCGCCGAAAGTCAGCCGGGGGCCGGAGCGATATTTACGCTTTGGCTACCGATTGATGCTCAACGGAGGGAAGATGAGCAGCGATAAGGTACAGATTCTGGTTGTCGATGATGACATCAGCCACTGCACGATCCTGCAGGCGCTGCTGCGCGGCTGGGGCTATCAGGTGGCATTAGCCCACAACGGCCTGCAGGCGCTGGAGCTGATCCATCAGCAGGTCTTCGACCTGGTGCTGTGCGATATTCGCATGGCGGAGATGGACGGTATCGCGACGTTAAAAGAGATTAAAGCCTATAACCCGGCGATCCCGGTGCTGATCATGACGGCGTTCTCCAGCGTCGATACGGCGGTGGAGGCCATCAAGTCCGGGGCGCTGGATTATCTGATTAAACCGCTGGATTTTGACACGTTACAGCAGACGTTAGTCCAGGCGCTGGCACACACCCGGCATAGCGAGGGCGAACACCCCGCCGCAGCGAGTTCGCGCTGGGGCATGATAGGCGACAGCCCGGCGATGCAGGCGCTTCTTAATAATATTACGCTGGTAGCCCCTTCGGATGCGACGGTGCTGATCTATGGGGAGTCGGGAACCGGTAAGGAACTGGTGGCGCGCGCCATCCACGCCTGCAGCGGGCGCGGTGATAAGCCGCTGGTGACGCTCAACTGCGCGGCGCTGAATGAGTCGCTACTGGAGTCGGAACTCTTCGGCCATGAAAAAGGGGCGTTTACCGGCGCGGATCGGCGACGTGAAGGGCGCTTTGTCGAAGCGGATGGCGGCACGCTGTTCCTCGATGAAATTGGCGATATCTCACCATTGATGCAGGTCCGGCTGCTGCGGGCGATTCAGGAACGGGAGGTGCAGCGGGTCGGCAGCAACCAGACGCTTGCCGTTGATGTGCGGCTGATCGCCGCCACCCACCGCAACCTCGCGGAAGAGGTAAGCGCCGGGCGTTTTCGCCAGGATCTCTATTACCGCCTGAACGTCGTGACTATTGAGATGCCGCCGCTGCGCCGGCGCCGGGAAGATATTCCGCCGCTGGCGCAGCACTTTCTCAAACGCTATGCCGAACGCAATCGTAAGGCGGTAAAGGGGTTCACTCCACAGGCGATGGATCTGCTGATCCACTACTCCTGGCCGGGCAACATTCGCGAGCTGGAAAACGCGGTGGAGCGGGCGGTGGTGCTACTGACCGGGGACTATATCTCCGGGCGGGAATTGCCGCTGGCGATCGCGGGTACGCCGCTGCCGTCAGGCGGGAGCGAGGAGGGGCTGATTCAGCCGCTAGTGGAAGTCGAAAAAGAGGTGATTCTGGCGGCGCTGGAAAAAACGGGCGGCAACAAAACCGAAGCCGCCCGTCAGTTAGGCATTACGCGGAAAACGCTGTTGGCGAAACTTAGCCGTTAGCCTTTTCGCGCTCAATGGCGCGCCAGCCGATATCGTTTCGGCTAAAGCTGCCATCCCAGCGAATATCGGTCAGCAGCTGATAGGCGCGCTGCTGCGCCTGCGCTACGGTATCGCCCAGGGCGGTGACGCACAGTACGCGCCCGCCGTTGGTGACCACGCGCTGGTCGTCAGACAGTTTCGTGCCGGCATGGAAGACTTTACCGTCTGCCGCTTCCTGCTGCGGCAGGCCATGGATCTCATCGCCCGTGTTGTAGTTGCCCGGATAGCCGCCGGCGGCAACCACTACCCCCAGCGATGCGCGGTCATCCCACTCGGAGGTTTTCTCATCCAGCTTGCCGGCGCAGGCGGCGAGGCACAGCGCTACCAGGTCAGATTTCAGGCGCAGCATGATCGGCTGGGTTTCCGGATCGCCAAAGCGGCAGTTGAACTCAATGACCTTTGGGTTGCCCTGCTTGTCGATCATCAGACCGGCATACAGGAAACCGGTATAGGTGTTGCCTTCCGCGGCCATGCCCTTCACGGTTGGCCAGATAATACGCTCCATGGTGCGCTGATGGACTTCATCAGTCACGACCGGCGCCGGAGAATAAGCGCCCATCCCACCGGTGTTCGGGCCGGTATCGCCGTTGCCGACGCGTTTGTGATCCTGGCTGGTGGCCATCGGCAGGACGTGCTCGCCGTCGACCATCACAATGAAGCTGGCCTCTTCGCCATCGAGGAACTCTTCAATGACGATGCGGTGTCCGGCGTCGCCAAAGGCGTTACCGGCCAGCATGTCTTTGACCGCCGCTTCGGCTTCCTCAAGGGTCATCGCCACGATAACGCCTTTACCCGCCGCCAGACCGTCGGCTTTGATGACGATCGGCGCGCCTTTCTCCCGCAGATAAGCCAGCGCAGGCTCGACCTCGGTGAAGTTCTGGTATTCCGCCGTCGGGATATGATGACGGGCGAGGAAATCTTTGGTGAAGGCTTTTGAGCCTTCCAGCTGCGCCGCGCCTTCGGTTGGCCCAAAGATGGCGAGCCCGGCGGCACGGAACGCGTCGACCACGCCAATGACCAGCGGCGCTTCCGGACCAACGATGGTCAGGTCGATATTTTCATCCTGAGCGAAGCGCAGCAGCGCCGGAATATCGGTGACGCCGATGGCGACGTTTTGCAGCGACGGCTCCAGCGCGGTACCTGCGTTGCCCGGCGCAACGTAGACGGTATCAACCAGCGGCGATTGGGCCGCTTTCCAGGCCAGGGCGTGTTCACGCCCGCCGTTGCCGATTACTAATACTTTCATCTGCAGCTCCATGAATTAATGGCGGAAGTGGCGCATATCGGTGAAGATCATGGCGATGCCGTGTTCGTCAGCGGCGGCAATCACTTCGTCGTCGCGGATAGAGCCGCCCGGCTGGATAACGCAGGTGATGCCGACCGCAGCCGCGGCGTCAATCCCGTCGCGGAACGGGAAGAAGGCATCGGAGGCCATGGCGGAGCCTTTCACTTCCAGACCTTCGTCACCGGCTTTAATCCCGGCAATTTTCGCCGAGTAGACGCGGCTCATCTGGCCGGCGCCTATGCCGATGGTCATATTGTCTTTGGCATACACGATGGCGTTGGATTTGACGAATTTCGCCACTTTCCAGCAGAACAGCGCATCGCGCAGCTCTTGCTCGCTCGGCTGACGTTTACTGACCACGCGCAGTTCGCCTGCGGTGACCATACCGAGATCGCGGTCCTGAACCAGCAGGCCGCCGTTGACACGTTTGAAATCGAGACCGGCAACGCGCGCTTCCCACTGACCGCAGGTCAGTACGCGGACGTTCTGCTTCGCGGCAGTGATTTTCAGCGCTTCTTCGCTGGCGGACGGGGCGATGATCACCTCGACAAACTGGCGAGAGATGATCGCCTGCGCGGTGTCGGCATCCAGCTCGCGGTTGAAGGCGATGATGCCGCCGAACGCGGAGGTCGGGTCGGTTTTGTATGCGCGATCGTAGGCGTCAAGGATCGAGTCGCTGACGGCAACGCCGCACGGGTTAGCGTGCTTAACGATCACGCAGGCCGGTTCGTTGAACTCTTTCACGCACTCCAGCGCCGCATCGGTATCGGCAATATTGTTATAGGAGAGCGCTTTACCCTGCAGCTGGGTAGCGGTTGCCACGGAAGCTTCTTTGACATTCTCTTCTATATAGAAGGCAGCCTGCTGGTGGCTGTTTTCGCCGTAGCGCATATCCTGCTTCTTAATGAAGTTCAGATTCAGGGTGCGTGGGAAGCGGCCAGCGGCTTCTTTGCTTTCGCCGTGATAGGCCGGAACCATGCTGCCGAAGTAGTTGGCGATCATGCTGTCGTACGCGGCGGTGTGTTCGAAGGCTTTAATGGCGAGGTCGAAGCGGGTGTCCAGCGTCAGGGAGCCTTCGTTGGCGTCCATTTCATTAATGATGGCGGTGTAGTCGCTGCTCTTCACCACGATGGCGACATCTTTGTGGTTCTTCGCCGCGGAGCGGACCATGGTTGGGCCGCCGATATCGATGTTTTCCACCGCGTCTTCCAGCGAGCAGCCTTCACGAGCGACGGTTTGGGCAAACGGATAGAGGTTAACGACCACCATATCGATAGGCGCGATACCGTGCTGCTGCATGATGCCATCATCCTGACCGCGACGACCGAGGATGCCGCCGTGTACTTTCGGATGCAGGGTCTTCACGCGTCCATCCATCATTTCCGGGAAACCGGTGTAGTCAGAGACTTCGGTTACCGGCAGGCCTTTATCTGCCAGCAGGCGGGCGGTGCCGCCGGTGGACAGCAGCTCGACACCACGAGCGGAAAGCGCCTGCGCGAATTCGACGATACCGGCCTTGTCAGAAACACTGAGCAGAGCGCGGCGGACTGGACGACGTTGTTGCATGGTATTAAATCCCCAGGATTTGAACATTACAGAGAGCGTTAGGTGAGTTTTTGCCTAAAAACTCACCTAACGCACCCAACCGGGCATCCGTGTCATTGCGCGGCATTGTAACGAAAACGTTTGCGCAACGCTCGCGAATTTTTATCTTTCTCTTTAGGCCGATGGTTCTCCTTCTATGTAGCTGCCGATCCGCGGGGCGTTCGGTCATGTTTTGACGCTCTCCTGTGGATAATTCTGTGTGTAAAGAGGTATAAAGCGGGGTTTTGCTGGGGAATGCAGCAGTCAGTCATTTTTCTGCCATTTTTCTATTGCGGGCGCTCGAGAACTCCCTATAATGCGCCTCCATCGACACGGCAGATGTGAATCACTTCACACAAACAGCCGGTTCGGTTGAAGAGAAAAATCCTGAAAAACGGGTTGACTCTGAAAGAGGAAAGCGTAATATACGCCACCTCGCGACAGAGCGCTAAAGCGCGTCGCAACTGCTCTTTAACAATTTATCAGACAATCTGTGTGGGCACTCAAAGTGACATGGATTCTTAACGTCCTCGGACGAAAAATGAATACCAAGTCTCTGAGTGAACATACGTAATTCATTACGAAGTTTAATTCACGAGCATCAAACTTAAATTGAAGAGTTTGATCATGGCTCAGATTGAACGCTGGCGGCAGGCCTAACACATGCAAGTCGAGCGGTAGCACAGAGAGCTTGCTCTCGGGTGACGAGCGGCGGACGGGTGAGTAATGTCTGGGAAACTGCCTGATGGAGGGGGATAACTACTGGAAACGGTAGCTAATACCGCATAACGTCGCAAGACCAAAGTGGGGGACCTTCGGGCCTCATGCCATCAGATGTGCCCAGATGGGATTAGCTAGTAGGTGGGGTAACGGCTCACCTAGGCGACGATCCCTAGCTGGTCTGAGAGGATGACCAGCCACACTGGAACTGAGACACGGTCCAGACTCCTACGGGAGGCAGCAGTGGGGAATATTGCACAATGGGCGCAAGCCTGATGCAGCCATGCCGCGTGTGTGAAGAAGGCCTTCGGGTTGTAAAGCACTTTCAGCGGGGAGGAAGGCGATAAGGTTAATAACCTTGTCGATTGACGTTACCCGCAGAAGAAGCACCGGCTAACTCCGTGCCAGCAGCCGCGGTAATACGGAGGGTGCAAGCGTTAATCGGAATTACTGGGCGTAAAGCGCACGCAGGCGGTCTGTCAAGTCGGATGTGAAATCCCCGGGCTCAACCTGGGAACTGCATTCGAAACTGGCAGGCTAGAGTCTTGTAGAGGGGGGTAGAATTCCAGGTGTAGCGGTGAAATGCGTAGAGATCTGGAGGAATACCGGTGGCGAAGGCGGCCCCCTGGACAAAGACTGACGCTCAGGTGCGAAAGCGTGGGGAGCAAACAGGATTAGATACCCTGGTAGTCCACGCCGTAAACGATGTCGATTTGGAGGTTGTGCCCTTGAGGCGTGGCTTCCGGAGCTAACGCGTTAAATCGACCGCCTGGGGAGTACGGCCGCAAGGTTAAAACTCAAATGAATTGACGGGGGCCCGCACAAGCGGTGGAGCATGTGGTTTAATTCGATGCAACGCGAAGAACCTTACCTGGTCTTGACATCCACAGAACTTGCCAGAGATGGCTTGGTGCCTTCGGGAACTGTGAGACAGGTGCTGCATGGCTGTCGTCAGCTCGTGTTGTGAAATGTTGGGTTAAGTCCCGCAACGAGCGCAACCCTTATCCTTTGTTGCCAGCGGTTAGGCCGGGAACTCAAAGGAGACTGCCAGTGATAAACTGGAGGAAGGTGGGGATGACGTCAAGTCATCATGGCCCTTACGACCAGGGCTACACACGTGCTACAATGGCATATACAAAGAGAAGCGACCTCGCGAGAGCAAGCGGACCTCATAAAGTATGTCGTAGTCCGGATTGGAGTCTGCAACTCGACTCCATGAAGTCGGAATCGCTAGTAATCGTAGATCAGAATGCTACGGTGAATACGTTCCCGGGCCTTGTACACACCGCCCGTCACACCATGGGAGTGGGTTGCAAAAGAAGTAGGTAGCTTAACCTTCGGGAGGGCGCTTACCACTTTGTGATTCATGACTGGGGTGAAGTCGTAACAAGGTAACCGTAGGGGAACCTGCGGTTGGATCACCTCCTTACCTTAAAGAACCTGCCTTTGTAGTGCTCACACAGATTGTCTGATGAAAGTAGAGAAGCAAGGCGTCTTGCGATTGAGACTTCAGTGTCCCCTTCGTCTAGAGGCCCAGGACACCGCCCTTTCACGGCGGTAACAGGGGTTCGAATCCCCTAGGGGACGCCACTTGCTGGTTCGTGAGTGAAAGACGCGTACCGATATATCTCAAAACTCATCTTCGGGTGACGTTTGAGATATTTGCTCTTTAAAAATCTGGATCAAGCTGAAAATTGAAACGACACACAGTTAATGTGTGTTCGAGTCTCTCAAATTTTCGCGACACGATGATGTTTTACGAAACATCTTCGGGTTGTGAGGTTAAGCGACTAAGCGTACACGGTGGATGCCCTGGCAGTCAGAGGCGATGAAGGACGTGCTAATCTGCGAAAAGCGTCGGTAAGGTGATATGAACCGTTATAACCGGCGATGTCCGAATGGGGAAACCCAGTGCAATTCGTTGCACTATCGTTAACTGAATACATAGGTTAACGAGGCGAACCGGGGGAACTGAAACATCTAAGTACCCCGAGGAAAAGAAATCAACCGAGATTCCCCCAGTAGCGGCGAGCGAACGGGGAGCAGCCCAGAGTCTGAATCAGCTTGTGTGTTAGTGGAACGGTCTGGAAAGTCCGACGGTACAGGGTGATAGTCCCGTACACCAAAATGCACAGGTTGTGAACTCGAAGAGTAGGGCGGGACACGTGGTATCCTGTCTGAATATGGGGGGACCATCCTCCAAGGCTAAATACTCCTGACTGACCGATAGTGAACCAGTACCGTGAGGGAAAGGCGAAAAGAACCCCGGCGAGGGGAGTGAAAAAGAACCTGAAACCGTGTACGTACAAGCAGTGGGAGCACCTTCGGGTGTGACTGCGTACCTTTTGTATAATGGGTCAGCGACTTATATTCTGTAGCAAGGTTAACCGTATAGGGGAGCCGCAGGGAAACCGAGTCTTAACTGGGCGTTAAGTTGCAGGGTATAGACCCGAAACCCGGTGATCTAGCCATGGGCAGGTTGAAGGTTGGGTAACACTAACTGGAGGACCGAACCGACTAATGTTGAAAAATTAGCGGATGACTTGTGGCTGGGGGTGAAAGGCCAATCAAACCGGGAGATAGCTGGTTCTCCCCGAAAGCTATTTAGGTAGCGCCTCGTGAACTCATCTTCGGGGGTAGAGCACTGTTTCGGCTAGGGGGTCATCCCGACTTACCAACCCGATGCAAACTACGAATACCGAAGAATGTTATCACGGGAGACACACGGCGGGTGCTAACGTCCGTCGTGAAGAGGGAAACAACCCAGACCGCCAGCTAAGGTCCCAAAGTCATGGTTAAGTGGGAAACGATGTGGGAAGGCACAGACAGCCAGGATGTTGGCTTAGAAGCAGCCATCATTTAAAGAAAGCGTAATAGCTCACTGGTCGAGTCGGCCTGCGCGGAAGATGTAACGGGGCTAAACCATGCACCGAAGCTGCGGCAGCGACACGATGTGTTGTTGGGTAGGGGAGCGTTCTGTAAGCCTGCGAAGGTGGCCTGTGAGGGTTGCTGGAGGTATCAGAAGTGCGAATGCTGACATAAGTAACGATAAAGCGGGTGAAAAGCCCGCTCGCCGGAAGACCAAGGGTTCCTGTCCAACGTTAATCGGGGCAGGGTGAGTCGACCCCTAAGGCGAGGCCGAAAGGCGTAGTCGATGGGAAACAGGTTAATATTCCTGTACTTGGTGTTACTGCGAAGGGGGGACGGAGAAGGCTATGTTAGCCGGGCGACGGTTGTCCCGGTTTAAGCATGTAGGCTGGTTATCCAGGCAAATCCGGATAATCAAGGCTGAGGTGTGATGACGAGGCACTACGGTGCTGAAGTAACAAATGCCCTGCTTCCAGGAAAAGCCTCTAAGCATCAGGTAACATCAAATCGTACCCCAAACCGACACAGGTGGTCAGGTAGAGAATACCAAGGCGCTTGAGAGAACTCGGGTGAAGGAACTAGGCAAAATGGTGCCGTAACTTCGGGAGAAGGCACGCTGGTGTGTAGGTGAAGTCCCTGCGGATGGAGCTGAGACCAGTCGAAGATACCAGCTGGCTGCAACTGTTTATTAAAAACACAGCACTGTGCAAACACGAAAGTGGACGTATACGGTGTGACGCCTGCCCGGTGCCGGAAGGTTAATTGATGGGGTTATCCGTAAGGAGAAGCTCTTGATCGAAGCCCCGGTAAACGGCGGCCGTAACTATAACGGTCCTAAGGTAGCGAAATTCCTTGTCGGGTAAGTTCCGACCTGCACGAATGGCGTAATGATGGCCAGGCTGTCTCCACCCGAGACTCAGTGAAATTGAACTCGCTGTGAAGATGCAGTGTACCCGCGGCAAGACGGAAAGACCCCGTGAACCTTTACTATAGCTTGACACTGAACATTGAGCCTTGATGTGTAGGATAGGTGGGAGGCTTTGAAGCGTGGACGCCAGTCTGCGTGGAGCCAACCTTGAAATACCACCCTTTAATGTTTGATGTTCTAACGTAGGCCCCTTATCGGGGTTGCGGACAGTGTCTGGTGGGTAGTTTGACTGGGGCGGTCTCCTCCCAAAGCGTAACGGAGGAGCACGAAGGTTAGCTAATCCTGGTCGGACATCAGGAGGTTAGTGCAATGGCATAAGCTAGCTTGACTGCGAGCGTGACGGCGCGAGCAGGTGCGAAAGCAGGTCATAGTGATCCGGTGGTTCTGAATGGAAGGGCCATCGCTCAACGGATAAAAGGTACTCCGGGGATAACAGGCTGATACCGCCCAAGAGTTCATATCGACGGCGGTGTTTGGCACCTCGATGTCGGCTCATCACATCCTGGGGCTGAAGTAGGTCCCAAGGGTATGGCTGTTCGCCATTTAAAGTGGTACGCGAGCTGGGTTTAGAACGTCGTGAGACAGTTCGGTCCCTATCTGCCGTGGGCGCTGGAGAATTGAGGGGGGCTGCTCCTAGTACGAGAGGACCGGAGTGGACGCATCACTGGTGTTCGGGTTGTCATGCCAATGGCACTGCCCGGTAGCTAAATGCGGAAGAGATAAGTGCTGAAAGCATCTAAGCACGAAACTTGCCCCGAGATGAGTTCTCCCTGAGACTATAAGTCTCCTGAAGGAACGTTGAAGACGACGACGTTGATAGGCCGGGTGTGTAAGCGCAGCGATGCGTTGAGCTAACCGGTACTAATGAACCGTGAGGCTTAACCTTACAACGCCGAAGATGTTTTGGCGATTTGAGAGAAGATTTTCAGCTTCGATACAGATTAATCGATGCGTCCGCAGGACGTGTTGATAAAACAGAATTTGCCTGGCGGCACTAGCGCGGTGGTCCCACCTGACCCCATGCCGAACTCAGAAGTGAAACGCCGTAGCGCCGATGGTAGTGTGGGGTCTCCCCATGTGAGAGTAGGGAACTGCCAGGCATCAAATAAAGCAGAAAGCTCAGTCGAAAGACTGAGCTTTTTTGCGTTTTTGTCCTCCGGCGAGGGTGTCGACATGCTTCCCCCGGTGGCGCTGCGCTTACCGGGGCTACGGATCCTCGGCCACCTGCTGGCCGAGGGGACATCAATGCCGCAAAGTTACCGACGTCAATCGTAGTCTGCTTCAGCCTGCTGCTCATGTATCAAATTCAATAACGGATACGGTTGACCCAGATCGTCCGTTTCAGAGCGACCTGTCACTTTGAAACCCATTCTCCGATAAAACCCGACCGCTTGTTCATTCTGCTCATTTACGTTGGTCGTCAGTGTTGGCGTTAACGACAGCGCATGCGCGATCAGCAATCTCCCCACACCGCAGCCGCGGACATCCGGATCGACGAACAGCGCATCCATATGATCTCCGGTCAGCAGCATAAAGGCGATCGGCTGGTCCTCCGTGTTAACCGCCACCCACAGCGGAGCCTCCGGTATAAAGGCACGTACCAGCTCCTCCAGCTCTCTCCGATACGCTTTTGACAGAAAATCGTGCGTGGCGTCGACTGACCGACACCAGATCGCAATCAGTTTATCCCCTTCATCAGGCCGGGAACGGCGGATGCTAATAACCATATTTTCTCCTTTTCTTCATTCTTATATTCTAACTCAATGCGCGCCGTGAAATTTTCTCACCGTGAACATGCAGACTCGACATTCACCCGATTCCTGGTTATCTTCAGCTATCTGGATGTCTAAACGTTTATACGTATGCTATGAGGTAATAGAGTTATGCCAATTCGGGTGCAGGACGAGCTACCAGCCGTCAATTTCTTGCGCAATGAAAACGTCTTTGTGATGACGACAACGCGTGCAACAACTCAGGAAATCCGCCCCCTGAAGGTGTTAATCCTCAACCTGATGCCGAAGAAAATCGAGACGGAGAATCAGTTCCTGCGTCTGCTGTCGAACTCTCCGCTGCAGGTGGACATCCAGTTATTACGTATCGATGCGCGTGAGTCACGTAATACGCCGGCGGAGCATCTGAATAACTTTTACTGCAATTTCGATGAGATCTGCGATCAGAACTTCGACGGCCTGATCGTCACCGGCGCTCCCTTAGGCCTGGTTGAATTTAATGATGTCGCTTACTGGCCGCAGATCAAACAGGTGCTGGAGTGGGCCAAGGATCACGTCACTTCGACGCTGTTCGTCTGTTGGGCGGTTCAGGCCGCGCTGAATATTCTGTACGGCATTCCCAAGCAGACCCGCGCCGAAAAGATTTCTGGCGTTTATGAACACCATATTCTTCATCCACACGCTTTACTGACCCGCGGTTTCGACGACTCTTTCCTGGCCCCACACTCACGCTATGCTGACTTTCCTGCAGGGCTTATCCGGGATTATACCGATCTCGAGATCCTCGCGGAGACGGAAGAGGGCGATGCGTATCTGTTCGCCAGTAAAGATAAGCGTATAGCCTTTGTCACCGGCCACCCCGAGTACGATGCCAATACCCTGGCAAGTGAATATTTCCGCGATGTGGAAGCCGGTTTGAACCCTGAGGTTCCCCACAACTATTTTCCGCAAAACGACCCGCAGAACAAACCGCGCGCCACCTGGCGGAGCCACGGTAATCTGCTGTTCGCTAACTGGCTGAACTATTACGTCTACCAGATTACACCATACGATCTGCGTCATATGAATCCAACGCTGGAGTAATACTCCGCACGAAACGATCCTAAAGCGTTTCAGCACTTTGCCTCTGGCACCTTCGGGTGCCTTTTTTATTTCCGAAATTCACCTCATGGCTGATGATAACTTTAATTTCATTGTTATCAATATGTTAATCTCATTTTAAAATTAAAATGGAAATTGTTTTTGATTTTGAAAATTAATTGAGTAGTCTTAATTGTGCTGAGCGAAAACTGCACAACGATCTTTCGCTCGCTTCCAGCGGATCAACCAAGAGGAGCAGCACAATGACGCAGCAGGCGACAATCACCGATGAACTGGCCTTTAGTCAGCCCTATGGCGAGCAGGAGAAGCAGATCTTAACGCCTGAGGCGGTAGAATTCCTGACGGAACTGGTGAGCCGCTTTACGCCGGCGCGCAATAAACTGCTGGCCGCGCGTCTGCAGCAGCAGCAGGCTATTGACGATGGGCAGCTGCCGGATTTTATTTCGGAAACTGCTTCCATTAGAAATGGCGACTGGACCATTCGCGGTATCCCGGCGGATTTGCAGGATCGCCGCGTTGAAATTACCGGCCCCGTCGAGCGCAAGATGGTCATTAACGCGCTGAATGCTAACGTAAAAGTCTTTATGGCGGACTTTGAGGATTCGCTGGCGCCGGACTGGCGTAAAGTCATTGATGGCCAAATCAACCTACGTGATGCCGTGAACGGGACCATCAGCTACACCAATGAGGCTGGCAAAATCTACCAACTGCAGCCCAATCCCGCTGTGCTGGTATGCCGTGTGCGCGGCCTGCACCTGCCGGAAAAGCATGTGACCTGGCGTAATGAGGCCATTCCCGGCAGTCTTTTCGATTTTGCGCTCTATTTCTTTCATAACTACCAGGCGCTGCTGGCGAAAGGAAGTGGTCCCTACTTCTATCTGCCAAAAACCCAGGCCTGGCAGGAGGCGGCATGGTGGAACGATGTCTTCAGCTTTACTGAAGATCGCTTTGACCTGCCGCGCGGCACCATCAAGGCCACGCTGCTGATTGAAACACTGCCGGCGGTGTTCCAGATGGATGAGATCCTGCATGCGCTGCGCGACCATATTGTCGGCCTGAACTGCGGCCGCTGGGACTATATCTTCAGCTATATCAAGACGCTGAAAAACCATCCTGACCGCGTACTGCCGGACCGCCAGGTGGTGACGATGGATAAACCCTTCCTCAGCGCCTACTCACGGCTGTTGATTAAGACCTGCCACAAACGCGGGGCGTTTGCGATGGGTGGAATGGCGGCCTTTATCCCGAGTAAAGAGGCCGAGCGTAACCGTCAGGTGCTGAATAAAGTCACCGCCGACAAAGAGCTGGAGGCGAACAACGGTCACGATGGCACCTGGATCGCCCATCCTGGACTGGCGGATACCGCCATGGCGGTGTTTAACCGCGTGCTCGGCGACAAGCCGAATCAGCTCTCGGTGACCCGTTGCGAGGACGCGCCAATTACCGCCGAACAGCTGCTGGCCCCCTGCGAGGGCGAGCGCACGGAAGCCGGGATGCGCGCCAACATCCGCGTGGCGGTGCAGTACATCGAAGCCTGGATCTCCGGCAACGGCTGTGTACCGATTTATGGCCTGATGGAAGACGCCGCGACGGCCGAGATCTCGCGCACCTCTATCTGGCAGTGGATCCATCATCAGAAAACCCTGAACGACGGCACGCCGGTCACGAAAGCGCTGTTCCGCCAGTGGCTGGCGGAAGAGCTGATGGTGATTCAGGAGGAGCTGGGGGAGCACCGCTTCAGCCATGGCCGCTTTGACGATGCGGCGCGGCTGATGGAGCAGATCACCACCTCCGACGAACTGATTGATTTTCTGACATTACCGGGCTACCGCCTGCTGGCCTAATCGCCAGATGGTGTTGTTCGCCATTTAGTCCTTCACCAATGACGCCTGGGGAGCCAGGAAATAATATGGAGCATCTGCACATGAAAACCCGTACCCAACAAATCGAAGAATTAAACAAAGAGTGGACGAACCCGCGCTGGGAAGGGATTACCCGCCCGTACAGCGCGGAAGAGGTGGTGAAATTACGCGGCTCGGTGAACCCGGAGTGCACGCTGGCGCAGCTTGGCGCAGCGAAAATGTGGCGTCTGCTGCACGGTGAGGCGAAGAAAGGGTACATCAACAGCCTTGGCGCGCTGACCGGCGGCCAGGCCTTGCAGCAGGCGAAGGCCGGCATCGAAGCCATTTATCTCTCCGGCTGGCAGGTGGCGGCGGATGCTAACCTGGCGTCCAGCATGTACCCGGATCAGTCGCTGTACCCGGCCAACTCGGTACCGGCGGTGGTGGATCGGATCAACAATACCTTCCGCCGCGCCGATCAGATCCAGTGGTCAGCCGGGATTGAGCCGAACGATCCGCGCTTTATCGACTACTTCCTGCCGATCGTGGCGGATGCGGAGGCCGGTTTCGGCGGCGTCCTGAACGCCTTTGAGCTGATGAAATCGATGATTGAAGCCGGTGCAGCGGCTGTTCACTTCGAAGATCAGCTGGCGTCGGTGAAGAAGTGCGGTCATATGGGCGGTAAAGTGCTGGTTCCAACCCAGGAGGCGATACAGAAACTGGTGGCGGCGCGTCTGGCTGCCGACGTGATGGGGGTCCCGACGCTGGTGATCGCCCGTACCGATGCTGACGCTGCCGATTTAATTACCTCAGACTGCGATCCGTACGATCGTGAGTTTATTACCGGAGATCGCACCAGCGAAGGGTTCTTCCGCACTCATGCCGGGATCGAGCAGGCGATCAGCCGCGGGCTGGCTTACGCGCCGTATGCGGACCTGGTGTGGTGTGAAACGTCGAAACCGGATCTCGAGCAGGCGCGTCGCTTTGCCGAAGCCATTCATGCGCGTTTCCCGGGCAAACTGCTGGCCTATAACTGCTCGCCGTCGTTTAACTGGAAGAAAAATCTCGATGATAAAACCATCGCCAGCTTCCAGCAGCAGCTGTCAGACATGGGGTACAAATACCAGTTTATTACCCTCGCCGGGATCCACAGCATGTGGTTCAACATGTTCGACCTCGCCCATGCCTACGCTCAGGGTGAGGGGATGCGCCACTATGTTGAAAAAGTGCAGCAGCCGGAATTCGCCGCCGGGCCGGAAGGCTATACCTTCGTCTCGCATCAGCAGGAGGTGGGCACCGGCTACTTCGACAAGGTCACTACCATTATCCAGGGCGGCGCCTCGTCGGTGACGGCGCTGACCGGCTCGACCGAAGAAGATCAGTTTTGAGCCATGCCCGGTGGCACGACGCTCACCGGGCCTGTGAAGGGATCCAGACCGGATAAGCGAGCGCGCCATCCGGCCTGACGTGGTACCGGATGGGGGAGTTCGATGACGCGTGGTCTGGAATTACTGATTGCCCAAACGATATTGCAGGGATTTGACGCTCAGTATGGGCGTTTTCTCGAAGTGACTTCCGGCGCGCAGCAGCGCTTTGAACAGGCCGACTGGCATGCGGTGCAGCAGGCGATGAAACAGCGGATCCATCTCTATGACCACCATGTGGGTCTGGTGGTGGAGCAGCTGCGCTGCATCACGGAGGGAAAAAGCACGGATGCCGACTTTTTGCTGCGGGTGAAAGCCCACTACACCCGTTTGCTGCCGGATTACCCTCGTTTTGAAATTGCCGAGAGCTTTTTCAATTCGGTCTACTGCCGCCTGTTTGACCACCGCTCGCTGACCCCCGAGCGGCTCTTTATTTTCAGCTCGCAGCCCGAGCGTCCTTTTCGCACCCTTCCGCGCCCGCTGGCGAAAGATTTCTATCCAGAGCGCGGCTGGTCGCACCTGCTGGGTAAAGTGCTGTCCGATCTGCCGCTGCGGCTGCCGTGGCAAAATAAAGCGCGGGATATCGGCTATATCATTGCCAGTCTGCAGGAGGCGCTGGGGGAGGAACCGCTCGCCACCTGTCATCTACAGGTCGCCAATGAGCTGTTCTATCGCAACAAAGCCGCCTGGCTGGTGGGCAAACTGGTGATGCCGATGACCACGCTGCCCTTCTTGCTGCCGATCCATCGCAGCGACGAGGGCGAGCTGTTTGTCGATACCTGCCTGACCACCCATGCCGAAGCGAGCATCGTTTTTGGCTTCGCGCGTTCCTATTTTATGGTTTATGCGCCCCTGCCCGGCGCCCTGGTGGAATGGCTGCGCGAGATCCTGCCGGGTAAAACCACTGCTGAGCTGTATATGGCGATTGGCTGCCAGAAGCACGCCAAAACTGAAAGCTATCGCGAATATCTGCACTACATCGCTCGCTGCGATGAGCAGTTTATCGAGGCGCCGGGCATTCGCGGGATGGTGATGCTGGTGTTTACCCTGCCGGGGTTTGACCGGGTGTTCAAGGTGATCAAAGACCGCTTCGCGCCGCAAAAGGAGATGACCGCCGCCCACGTGCGCGCCTGCTATCAGCTGGTAAAGGAGCATGACCGCGTCGGGCGGATGGCGGACACGCAGGAGTTTGAAAACTTCGTGCTGGAGAAACGACAAATCGCGCCAGCGCTGCTGGCGCTGCTGCAGGCGGAAGCGGGGAACAAACTGACCGACCTCGGCGACCGGATTGTCATCAGTCATCTGTATATTGAACGGCGAATGGTGCCGCTCAACCTGTGGCTGGAGCAGGTTAACGGCCAGGCGCTGCGCGATGCGGTAGAAGAGTATGGGAATGCTATCCGCCAGCTGGCCGCCGCCAACATCTTTCCCGGCGATATGCTGTTTAAAAACTTCGGCGTCACCCGCCACGGCCGGGTGGTGTTCTACGACTATGATGAAATCTGCTATATGACGGAGGTGAATTTCCGCCAGATCCCGCCGCCGCGCTATCCCGAGGATGAGCTGGCCAGCGAGCCGTGGTACAGCGTCTCGCCGGGGGATGTGTTTCCGGAGGAGTTCCGCCACTGGCTGTGCGCTGACCCGCGCATCGGGCCGCTGTTTGAGGAGATGCATGCCGACCTGCTGCGTGCCGACTACTGGCGCGAACTGCAGACGCGGATTAAAAACGGTCATGTGGAGGATGTCTATGCTTACCGGCGTAAGCAGCGTTTTAGCGTGCGCTATGGCGCCGACAGTAGGCCGGATAAGGCGTTTACGCCGCCATCCGGCAAGGTGCGCCGATCTGCCTGATGGCGCTACGCTTATCAGGCCTACTTAAAATGCCCCTGCGGGGCATTTTTTTATTTAACCCCGCCGTATGCCAGCGTCACTTCCTTCGCCGCTTTGATCACCAGCGCGCCCAGCTCGGTCACCCGATCATCGGTCATGCGTGAGATGGGACCGGAGATGGAGATTGCCGCGAACGGTTCGCGGTGTTCATCATAAATGCAGGCGGCGACGCAGCGCAGGCCGAGCGCGTGCTCCTCGTCATCGAACGAGTAGCCCCGCTTGCGGGTCTGCGCTAAATCTTCCTTCAGATGCAGCGGCGAGACCAGCGTGGCATGCGTATAGGCATGCAGCCCTTTACGGTGCAGCAGGCTGGTCACCTGCTCTTCGCTCAGCTGCGAGAGGAACGCCTTCCCGGCGCCGGAGGCGTGCATCGGCAGTTTTCCGCCGATTGGCGCCGACATACGCATCAGCTGGGTGCACTGCACCTGGTCGATAATGATCGCCTGGTGGTCGCTCTGGTCAAGCACCGCCAGATTCACCGTTTCACCGGAATCCTCCATCAGCTGGCGCAGGATCGGGTGGACAATCGCCAGCAGATTGCGGCTTTGCAGAAAGCTGCTGCCGACCACGAAGGCATGCGCGCCGACGGCCCAGTGGCCCAGCTCGCCGACCTGGCGAACGAAACCCAGCTGCTGCATGGTGGTCAGCAGGCGGTGAGTGGTTGAGTTGGGCAGACCCGCCTGCTGCGCCAGCTCGGTCAGCGCGACGCTGCTGTGGGACTCGGCAATCCATTCGAGCAATTTCAGGCCGCGGGTCAGCGACTGAACCTGACCGCCAGCCTGCTGGGCGGTGGCAGCCGCGGGTTTTCTGCCGCGTTTCGCGGGAACGGGGGTAGTGGCCATCGCGGACTCCTTTTTCTGTATCGTGGAAATGATTTTCGTTTTATTTGGCGATAATGCAATCACAACCGGACTCATCGGAGGAGTGAAGCTGAACATGTCTCATATTGCCCGTTGTTGTCTTTTCCGCTCCGGTGGTTTATGCCAGTATGGTTTGTTGGCTATTTGGCCTGTGTTGAGCGTTGTCGGGAGCAAGTGTGAGCAGCAAAGTTGAGCAACTGCATCAGCAGTTAAAAGAACGTATTCTGGTTCTGGATGGGGGCATGGGCACCATGATCCAGGGCTACCGTCTGAGTGAGCAGGACTTTCGCGGTGAGCGCTTTGCTGACTGGCCGTGCGACCTGAAAGGCAACAACGACCTGCTGGTGCTCAGCAAGCCCGAGGTGATCCGCGAGATCCACGACGCCTACTTCGAGGCCGGCGCGGATATCATTGAGACCAACACCTTTAACTCGACGACCATTGCGATGGCGGATTACCAGATGGAATCCCTGTCGGCAGAGATCAACTTTGCGGCGGCGAAGCTGGCCCGCGCCAGCGCCGACGCCTGGACGGCCCGCACGCCGGAAAAACCGCGCTACGTCGCGGGCGTGCTTGGCCCAACCAACCGCACCGCCTCTATTTCGCCTGATGTGAACGATCCGGCGTTCCGCAATATTACCTTTGACCAGCTGGTGGCTGCCTATCGCGAATCCACCCGAGCGCTGGTGGAAGGCGGCGTGGATCTGATCCTGATTGAAACGGTATTTGACACCCTGAACGCCAAAGCGGCCATCTATGCGGTGAAAGAGGAGCTGGAGGCGCTGGGCGTTGACCTGCCGCTGATGATCTCCGGGACCATTACCGATGCCTCCGGCCGCACGCTGTCCGGGCAGACCACCGAAGCTTTCTATAACTCGCTGCGTCACGCCGAAGCCTTATCGTTTGGTCTGAACTGCGCCCTCGGGCCGGACGAACTGCGCCAGTACGTCCAGGAGCTGTCGCGTATCGCTGAGTGCTACGTTACCGCGCACCCGAACGCTGGCCTGCCCAATGCCTTCGGCGAATACGATCTGGATGCCGATACCATGGCGGCGCAGATCCGCGAATGGGCGGAAGCCGGTTTCCTCAATATCGTCGGCGGCTGCTGCGGCACCACGCCGGAACATATCGCCGCCATGAGCCGGGCGGTGACCGGCCTGCCGCCGCGCCAGCTGCCGGAGATCCCCGTCGCCTGCCGTCTTTCCGGCCTGGAGCCGCTGAATATCGGCGATGACAGCCTGTTCGTTAACGTCGGCGAACGTACCAACGTTACCGGCTCGGCGAAATTTAAACGCTTAATCAAAGAAGAGAAGTACAGCGAAGCGCTGGACGTCGCGCGTCAGCAGGTGGAAAGCGGCGCGCAGATCATCGATATCAACATGGACGAGGGGATGCTCGACGCCGAAGCGGCGATGGTGCGCTTCCTCAACCTGATTGCCGGCGAGCCGGACATTGCCCGCGTGCCGATCATGATCGACTCCTCCAAATGGGAGGTCATCGAAAAGGGCCTGAAATGCATTCAGGGCAAAGGCATCGTTAACTCCATCTCGATGAAAGAGGGCGTCGAACCCTTTATCCACCATGCGAAACTGGTTCGCCGCTACGGCGCCGCGGTGGTGGTGATGGCCTTTGACGAAGTGGGGCAGGCCGATACCCGCGAACGTAAAATTGAGATTTGCCGTCGCGCCTACAAAATCCTCACCGAAGAGGTCGGCTTCCCGCCAGAAGATATTATCTTTGACCCGAATATCTTCGCGGTGGCGACCGGTATCGAAGAACACAATAACTATGCCCAGGACTTTATCGGCGCCTGCGAAGACATCAAACGCGAGCTGCCGCACGCGCTGATCTCCGGTGGCGTCTCTAACGTGTCGTTCTCCTTCCGCGGCAACGACCCGGTGCGCGAGGCGATCCACGCCGTATTCCTCTACTACGCGATCCGCAACGGCATGGACATGGGCATCGTCAACGCCGGCCAGCTGGCGATTTACGACGACCTTCCCGCCGAGCTGCGCGACGCGGTGGAGGACGTGATCCTCAACCGCCGCGATGACAGCACCGAAAGATTGCTCGAGCTGGCGGAAAAATATCGCGGCAGTAAAGTTGACGACGGCGCCAATGCCCAGCAGGCGGAATGGCGCAGCTGGGAGGTGAAAAAACGCCTCGAATATTCGCTGGTGAAGGGCATTACCGAATTTATTGAACAGGACACCGAAGAAGCGCGTCAGCAGGCCGCTCGCCCGATTGAGGTGATCGAAGGGCCGCTGATGGACGGCATGAACGTGGTCGGCGATCTGTTCGGCGAAGGCAAAATGTTCCTGCCGCAGGTTGTGAAATCCGCCCGCGTCATGAAACAGGCGGTGGCCTACCTGGAGCCGTTTATTGAAGCCAGTAAAGAGCAGGGCTCCAGTAACGGCAAAATGGTGATTGCCACGGTAAAAGGCGACGTTCATGACATCGGCAAAAACATCGTCGGCGTGGTGCTGCAGTGCAATAACTACGAAATAATCGATCTTGGCGTGATGGTCCCGGCGGATAAAATTCTCAAAACCGCCAAAGAGATGAACGCGGATCTCATCGGCCTTTCCGGGTTGATTACCCCGTCGCTCGACGAAATGGTTAACGTGGCGAAAGAGATGGAGCGCCAGGGCTTTACCATCCCGCTGCTGATCGGCGGCGCGACCACCTCTAAAGCGCATACGGCGGTGAAAATCGAGCAGAACTACAGCGGCCCGACCGTTTACGTACAGAACGCTTCGCGCACCGTCGGGGTGGTGGCTGCGCTGCTCTCGGACACGCAGCGCGATGAGTTTGTCGCCCGTACGCGCAAAGAGTATGAAACCGTGCGTATCCAGCATGGGCGTAAAAAACCGCGCACCCCGCCGGTGACCCTGGCCGCCGCACGGGAAAACGATCTGGCCTTTGACTGGGAGAGCTACACTCCGCCGGTGGCCCATCGCCTGGGGATTCAGGAGGTGGAAGCCAGTATCGAGACGCTACGCAACTACATCGACTGGACGCCGTTCTTTATGACCTGGTCGCTGGCGGGCAAATATCCGCGCATTCTGGAAGATGACGTGGTAGGGGAAGAGGCGCAGCGCCTGTTCAAAGACGCTAACGAGCTGCTGGATAAGCTGAGCGCAGAGAAAACCCTCAACCCGCGCGGCGTGGTGGGCCTGTTCCCGGCCAACCGCGTGGGCGACGATATTGAAATCTATCGCGATGAAACCCGCACCCACGTGCTGACGGTGAGCCATCACCTGCGCCAGCAGACGGAGAAGGTCGGCTTCGCCAACTACTGCCTCGCCGACTTTGTGGCGCCGAAGCTGAGCGGCAAAGCGGACTATATCGGCGCCTTCGCCGTCACCGGCGGCCTGGAAGAGGACGCGCTGGCGGAAGCCTATGAAGCGCAGCATGATGACTATAACAAGATCATGATCAAGGCCATCGCCGATCGTCTGGCGGAAGCCTTCGCCGAGTATCTGCACGAGAAAGTGCGCAAGGTCTACTGGGGGTATGCGGCCAATGAGAACCTCAGCAATGAGGAGCTTATTCGCGAGAATTACCAGGGGATCCGTCCGGCGCCGGGGTATCCGGCCTGTCCGGAGCACACCGAAAAAGGCACCATCTGGCAGCTGCTGGACGTCGAAGCCCATACCGGCATGAAGCTCACCGAATCGTTCGCCATGTGGCCGGGGGCATCGGTTTCCGGCTGGTACTTCAGCCATCCTGACAGCAAATACTTCGCCGTGGCGCAGATCCAGCGCGACCAGGTCGAAGACTACGCGCTGCGTAAAGGGATGACCCCGGCGGAAGTCGAGCGCTGGTTAGCCCCTAATCTGGGCTATGATGCGGACTAGTCGTCATCTTTCCTTACAACAAACAAGGCGCTCTGTGAGCGCCTTGTCTCTTTATTGAGGTTAACCCCTTATACTGAGATAGGTTCCAGAACGTCGGAACACCTATAACGATAAGGAGAAGCTGATTCCGTGTTAACTCTGCTACACCTGTTGTCCGCGGTCGCTCTGCTGGTGTGGGGCACGCATATCGTGCGTACCGGGGTGATGCGCGTCTATGGCGCTCGCCTGCGTACCGTTCTCAGTAGCAGCGTAGAGAAAAAGCCGCTCGCCTTCTGCGCGGGTCTTGGCGTGACTGCGCTGGTGCAAAGCAGCAATGCCACCACCATGCTGGTGACCTCGTTTGTCGCCCAGGATTTAGTGGGCCTCACGCCGGCGCTGGTGATGGTGCTGGGGGCCGACGTCGGGACGGCGCTGATGGCGAGGGTGCTGACCTTCGACCTGTCGTGGCTGTCGCCGTTGTTGATATTTATCGGGGTGATTTTCTTCCTCGGCCGTAAGCAGACCCGCGCCGGGCAGCTGGGGCGAGTGGGGATTGGCCTTGGGCTGATCCTGTTGGCCCTGGAGCTGATTGTGCAGGCCGTCCACCCCATTACCCAGGCCAACGGCGTGCAGGTGATTTTTGCCTCGCTGACCGGGGATATTATGCTGGATGCCTTGATTGGCGCCGTATTCGCGATCATCAGCTACTCCAGCCTGGCGGCGGTGCTGCTGACCGCGACGCTGACTGCGGCAGGAGCGATCTCTTTCCCGGTGGCGCTGTGCCTGGTGATTGGCGCCAACCTGGGATCGGGGCTGTTGGCGATGCTCAACAACAGCGCGGCGAACGCGGCGGCGCGCCGGGTGGCGCTGGGCAGCCTGCTGTTTAAGCTGGTGGGGAGCCTGATCATTCTGCCGTTCGTCCATCCGCTGGCCGCGGCGATGCATAAGCTACCGTTGGCCGAGTCCGAGCTGGTTATCTACTTCCACGTTTTTTACAACCTGCTGCGCTGCATCGCGATGGTCCCTTTTGCCGGACCGATGGCGAAGCTGTGCCAGCGCATGATCCGCGATGAACCCGAGCTGGATAACCATCTCAAACCCAAGCATCTCGACCCGTCGGCGCTGGACACCCCGGCGCTGGCGCTGGCCAATGCCGCGCGCGAGACGCTGCGCATTGGTGACGCGATGGAGCAAATGCTGGAGAGCCTGCATAAGGTGATGCATGGCGAACCGCGTCAGGAGAAAGAGCTACGCCGCATGGCGGACGATATCAACGTACTCTACACCGCCATTAAGCTCTATCTGGCGCGAATGCCAAAGGATGAACTGGCGGAAGAGGAGTCCCGGCGCTGGGCGGAAATTATTGAGATGTCGTTAAACCTCGAGCAGGCCTCCGATATCGTCGAGCGGATGGGCAGCGAGATCGCTGATAAATCGCTGGCGGCGCGGCGCGCCTTCTCGGTGGAAGGGTTAAAGGAGCTGGACGCCCTGTACGATCTGTTGCTCAGCAACCTGCAGCTGGCGATGTCGGTCTTCTTCTCCAGCGATGTGCCCAGCGCCCGTCGCCTGCGGCGCAGTAAACACCGGTTCCGCATTCTTAACCGCCGCTACTCGCATGCGCACGTTGACCGTCTGCATCAGCAGAACGTGCAGAGTATCGAAACCAGTACGTTGCACCTGGCGCTGCTGGGGGATATGAAGCGTCTGAACAGCCTGTTCTGCTCGGTGGCTTACAGCGTGATGGAGCAGCCGGATGAAGACGACGAAAGGGATGACTACTGAGACGGATTATTTTTCCGTCTATGTCGCTTCTTTTCTGGCGAGGTAGCCCTCCCGGGACGTGGCTGACGCCTTCCCGGGAGGGACATCCTAGCTTCTGGCAAACGCCGAGGCCTCTGCCACCAGCACGTTATCCGGTCGTACGCCGGTATAAAGGGCGAACTGCTCAACGGCTTGCAGGGCAATGACTTCCGCACCGCTGATGGTTTGCTTACCCCGTTGTTGCGCCAGGCGTATCAGCGGGGTTTCCGCCGGCAACGCGACCACGTCAAACACGACGCTGGCCTGGGCCACCATGGCCTCGCTGAACGCCAGCGTGTTGCTTTCCGCTCCCCCCGCCATGCCCAGCGGTGTGACATTGACCAGAATCTCGGCTGCGATCCCTTCCGGCAGGGGCTGCCACTGAAAGCCATACTGTTTTGCCAGCGCCAGGCCGCGCTGGCGATTGCGGGCCGCAATGATCACGTCACGGAAACCGGCATCACGGAAGGCGGCAATGACGGCTTTCCCCATGCCGCCGCTACCCTGAATCATCACTCTGGCGTTGGTATCGAGCCGATGGCTGGCGATCAGGCTTTTGACCGCGATGTAATCGGTGTTCAGCCCGGTTAACTTCCCGTCGTCATTGACGATGGTGTTGACGGAGTCGATGACTTTTGCCGACGGATCGATAGCGTCAAGAAACGGTATGCAGCTCTCTTTAAACGGCATGGAGACCGCACAGCCGCGGATACCCAATGCGCGAACCCCTTTTACCGCCGCCTCAATATCCTTAGTCGTAAAGGCTTTGTAGAGGTAGTTCAACCCCAGCTTGTCATACAGATAGTTATGAAAGCGGGTGCCGAAGTTGCCGGGGCGACCCGCCAGGGAGATGCACAACAGCGTATCGCGGTTAATCATGCATAATATCCTCCGCGTGGGCCAGCAGATACGCTTCAGCCTCCTGGGACCAGATCCCATGGTGACGCGCCACAATCGCTGCCAGTTCGGGATCGGCGATCTCGCCCAGCGGCGTGAGCGGGAAGGCTTTTCCGGTATACACCAGCTTTTTTCCCCCGCCGATGGCAGGCAGATCGAGGGTGGTTTCGCCCGCAGCGTTCAGGCCGAGAATATGGGTGACCACTTTCGCCGTCTGGACCTTTTTCGCCTGCATCAGCGCCACCGCGGCGCGCATATCGTCAGTATTACCGCCGGAGGTGCCGACGTAGTGGGTAAAGGCGTAGTGCACGTCGTAGAAGTTGATCGGGGCGCTGAATTGCTTATCCTGGGGGCCAGCAAAGAAATTCAGGCAGCCGTCCGGGGCCAGCAACGAGGAGGCCAGGGTGATCAGCTGTTCGTTTGGCACAAACACGAAGATATCGTCGAAGCCATGGCCGCCGCTGAGCGCCAGCAGCGTATCGCGACTGGCCTCATGGCCGTCGAGGTAGTGGATCAGCGTCTGCGGCTCAGAGGGGTAATGACGGCGGGCGTAGCTGAGCTTCGGCTTATTGGTATCGGTCACTACCAGTAGTGAAGGATTGATGGGGCCGTGCAGCGCATAGTCGATGGCCAGCAGCCCCATCGGCCCCGTCCCGCCCAGGATCAGGGTGCGTCCCTGAGGACGGATCCCCATCATGTGGTTGTAACTCCCCTCCTGCAGATGATAGTTGGCGTTGAAGGCGCCAATGACGCAGGAGAGCGGCTCCACCAGCGATCCTTCAAACCAGGTATCCCCCTCCCAGGTGAGCAGGCAATCCTGCGCCATCACCTCATTGGGGATCACCACATGCGTGGCTTCGCCACCGATCCATGGGAATGAGTAGCCGGGGCAGTCGGGTCGGTCGGGCAACTGCAGGTTGGCCTGGATCACGTAGCGCTGCCCCGGCTGAAACTTATGCTGCCACTTTTTACCGACGGCAAGGATTTCGCCGCAGAATTCATGGCCGATAATAATAGGCCTGGTGGCCACATCATCAGGCACCTTTTTATGATCGGCACCCTGATTGGCCTCTTTCCATGAAGAAAGGCACAGGCTGTCAGTGACCACCCGGGCGAGGATCTCATCGTCCTGCATCGCCGGGAGGGTAAAGGTTTCCAGGCGCAGGTCACGTTTGCCATACAGGCGCAGAGCCGTTGTTGTTTGCATAAACCACCTCATCCCCTTCATCTTTCGGGGCTATGTTGTTGACGTCACCCCGGCATCGCCGGGGCGGAATAATCAGGACAGAAAGCCGAGGGCGTTGCCGATAATGCCTAAGCCGAAAAGGGCGAAAATCAGCCAGACCGGATTCACTTTCTTGTTCAGCAGACGCACCATCAGTAGCGTCAGGCCCAGCGCCAGCAGGCCGGGGCAGAGCTGATCGAGGATGTTCTGGACGGTCATCGTGACGGTGGCGCCGTCTGCACCGGGCGTTTGGGACACCACCAGCGGCACATTGATGGTGGTCCATTTGGTCACCAGCACCCCCATGACAAACAGGCCGAGAATGGAGGCGCCTTCGGTCAGCTTCTGCAGCAGGTTACCGCCCATATCGCTGACGATATTGACCCCTTTACGGAAGCCCAGTTGCAGGCCGTACCACTTCATTGCCAGCCGCACTGCATTGAAAATAAAGAAAAATAACAAAGGTCCCAGAATATTGCCGGAGAGGGCCAGCGAGGCGCCAAGGGCCGCGGTAATCGGCCGCAGCGTGCCCCAGACCAGCGGGTCGCCGACGCCGGCCAGCGGGCCCATCAGACCCACTTTGATGCCGTTGATAGCGCCATCGTCAATGGCCGCGCCGTTAGCCCGGGCCTCCTCCATGGCGGCGGTGACGCCGATCACCGGGCCACACACCGCCGGCGTGGTATTAAAGAACACCAGATGACGCTTCAGCGCCGCGACCTGATCGGCTTTGAGCGGATACAGGCGTTTGATCGCCGGGATCATGTCGTAGCAAAATCCCAGGCCATGAATACGTTCGAAGTTAAAGGAGGCCTGCTGGAGGTTGGAGCGGAGAAACATGCTCACCAGGTCGCCTTGCGTGATTTTTTTCTGTTCCATTTTCGGCTCCATTAGTCGTCAAGCTGGTCAAGGGCGGGGGCAGAGGGGGCAGTGGAGGCGGCGGGTTCAGCCTTACGCCACTGTGGATTGAGCTGGATGTAGATCAGCGCGATGATGACGCCCACGCCGCCGAAGGCCAGCAGACTGAAGTCGAGATAACCCCCGGCGAGAAAACCGAGGAAAAAGAAGGGCATCAGGTACTTCACACCCATCATTCGCAGCACCATCGCGTAGCCCACGACGACAATGAAACCACCGGCAATCTGCAGGCCGCGGGTGACGAATTCCGGGATCGCGCTGAGCATACTGCTGACCATATCCGCGCTAACGAACAGCGAGACCACCAGCGCCGGGATTGCCACGCGTAGTGCCTGCACCCCCAGTGCGGAGACATGCAGCAGGTCGATTGTGCGAAAGCGCGCCTCCTCGGCCGCTTTGTCCGCGGCGTGCTGGAACACCACGGTAATGGTACGGGCGAAAACGGTCAGCACCTGCCCGGCGGCGGCCACCGGCAGAGCAATGGCGATACCGGTGGCAATGCTCTGGTGGCCCACAATCACCAGAATGGCGGAGATAATGCTGGCCAGCGCCGAATCTGGCGACTGCGCTGCCCCCACGTTCATCCAGCCGAGGGCGATCAGCTCCAGCGTACCGCCGAGCATAACCCCGGTTTTTAAATCACCCAGGATGAGGCCAATCACGGTACAGGCGATAAGGGGCCGATGGGTCTGAAATTCATCCAGCACGCTGCCCATTCCGGCAATACAGGAAAAAATAAATATGGCTATTATCTGTAGAGTACTAATTTCCATAATTTATGACCTTTAAGGTGTGAGTCATCCTGCCTGCTACGGCATATCACAACAGGCGCTATTTTTTATTCGCAGAAAGCTGTTTCGTTAATTTTGTCGAGAATATTGACTGACGGATCTGATGCGACCACGCGTAAATCGAGTTTTACGCCCAGTTTATCGAGTTCACGGAATGCCTGAATATCCTGCGGATCCAAAGAAACGGCTTTGGTTAGCTGTTTTTTCCCGGGTCGCCAGGCCATGCCACCAATATTTAACGTGGCGATCTGCACGCCCTGGCGCACCATCATTAAAACATCGTGTGGATTGGTAAATAAATAAAAGACGGTCTCGTCCTGATATTGCGGGTTATGATAGACCGCAACCGCTTTTTCCAGACTGACAACGTTTACCTTCATGCCTGGCGGAGCCGCCTGGCGCAACAGGGTCCGGCGAACCTCATCGTTAAATACATCGTCATTGCAGATAATTATCCGCTGGGCGTTGGCGACTTTTGACCACACGGTGGTAACCTGGCCATGAATCAGTCGGTCATCAATACGGGCGAGGGTAATTTGCATCAGAACTCCTCCTCAACGGTTTCTGGCTGCTGCCAGACCACACAGCACTGACTGGCGATGGCCTGCAGATGCTGGCATAAGTCATCGGCGCTCAGGGTATGCTGGTTATCCACCAGCTCGAGCGCCAGCGGTAGCGACAGGCCGCTAATCACCCGGATCTGCGGGTGACGCATTGCCAGCCCGGCTGCGGCATTCCATGGGCTTCCGCACTGCAAATCTACCGCGATTACCCACTCCCCATTGGTGTGGGCGCTTACTAACTTTTCCAGGTTAATGGCGATATCCGCCGCGTTTTCGCCGGGGACAAACGCGACGGCGCTGACGTTAACCTCGCCGTAGACCATGCGTACCGAATCAAGCATGGCCCCGGCCAGCTGGCCGTGGGCGCAGAAGATAGCGTGAACCATACTGCCTCCTTAACCGCGCGTTTTTCCGCCGGCAATGTTAGTGGTGACTCCGGTGATGTAGCTGGCGCGCGCTGACAAGAGATAGCAAACAAAATCAGCCACTTCCGAGAGCTTTCCTGCCCGCCCGATGGGAATGGCGTTTTTGGTATATCCCTCGCGAAGTTGCTCGACGGTGATATTGCGCGTCCAGGCCAGCGCCTCTTCATATTCCGGTGTCCGCAGGCCGGTTTTTTCGAGGATCCCCGGCGCAACGCCGACCACGCGGATCCCATATTTACCCAATTCTTTGGACCAGGAGCGGGTAAAGCTGTTGAGCGCGGCCTTGGTCGCGGCGTAGCAGCTTTGACCTTCAGAGCCTTCCAGGCCGCTCTCCGAAGAGACATTGACAATCACACCGGCGCGCTGTTTGATCATTTGACGCGCCACCGCCTGCGACATGAAAAACACCCCTTTCTGGTTGATATTGACCATTTTTTCAAAAGCGGCTTCGTTTAATTCATAGCGGCCGGCCGGTGCTTTTTCGTCGACTAATAAACGCGGGAAATTCACGCCGGCGTTATTGACCAAACCATCAATTCGCGACCAGCGCTGAATAATGGCATCGATAGTCTGTTGCACCTCTGTCGCGCTGGAAATATCCGTCGGCCAGAAGTGATAATTATCGCCATTGTGATGACGATCGCCGCCATGAATATCAATCATCTGGACATGAGCACCTTGTGATAATAATTCATCGACAATGGCCAGCCCAATTCCCGAGGCGCCGCCGGTCACGATAATGACGTTATCTTTTAAATTTAACCATGTATTCATTATTTACTCCCATTTCTTTAGATAAAGGGATCCCCCGCAGCGGGTGCTGCGTGAAATCATATCCTGTGTGTTATTTCAGTAATAACTCAGCCGTTTCTCTGTTTGTCACCAGACAATTAATATAGCGTCCGTGCAATGCGCCAAGAATGCCAGAGTATTTCTCTTCACCCATGGCGATGCCGATGGAATAGCGAGCCTGGCGCAGCTTCGCCATTTCGATCGACAGGGTTTTTTCGCTCATATTGGTATCGACTAACCCGCCGTTAATATCGTAGAAACGCGAGCAGATATCCCCGGCGACGTGGCGGGCGTTGAGATCGTCGCTCTCTTCGCTGCCGTAGAAGGCATGCCAGTTTGCGCCGTCGCGAATGGCCGGTGAACCAATACCCACCAGCGCCACATCCAGGCTGTCCCAGTAGGATGAGATGGTTTTAAAATGCTGGGACTGCATGATGCCGTTGCGGATCAGCGGGTTATCCAGCAGGGCTGGAAAATCGGCAAGGTGGGATTCCGCTTTCAGCCTGGCTGCCGCGCCGTAGGTTAAAGTGTTCACATGGTAGCGGCTCTCCAGTTTACCGGAAGGACCACCGATGATGGGGACACAGATCACCTGGCGTGACTGGCTGGCCTGCGGCAGGTTCTCCACCAGCGAACGCACGGCGCGGCCCCATGAAAAACCGATGATATCGCCTGGCTCCAGCAATCGGTCGACAAGCAGGGCGCCATGCTGGCCCATCGCACTCAGCTGTTCTTCTTCCAGCAGCCCATCGCTACTGGCAACCACCGCCTCTTTCAGGCCAAATTTTTGCTTGAGCTGTTGCTCGAGCCACAGGTTTTCATTGTAGTCATAGTTGATGGCGATGGTAACAATGCCCTGCTCGCGGCCGCGCTTCAGCAGGCGACTGATGGTGGTGCGATAGATCCCCAGCTCGCGAGCAATTTGCGCCTGAGTCATATCCTGCTCGTAATAGAGCTGGGCGATTTTGACAATCAACCGGATATCATCGCTGTTTTCCATGGTCATCTGCAGGCTCCTGCACATTTGTGCAAATCGCGGGTTTGTGCTGTTGATCTGATATAACCCTATTAGAGCCACCGTTTAAAGCGATTTTCTTTTATTTCATCACCCTAATCTGGCGAATAATCTTGCACATTTGCGTTATCAATAGCTGGTTGTTGGCACCTTTGTGCATTGCACGCTAAATCGCTGATTCTGTGATATTTAAGCATGCAAAGTTGCCAGGCGTTGAGCGAGACACTTTTGTGAAAAAAGGCGTAGTCGATCACACCTTGCGCCGGAGGGCGCAAAGGCACATCTTTTTTCTCGCCCGCAAGGTAGGGTATATTTCGCTTTTACAGGAGAATCTATGCTGCCCGACTCATCAACCCGATTAAACAAATACATCAGTGAAAGCGGCATCTGCTCGCGTCGCGAAGCGGACCGCTTTATTGAACAAGGCAACGTCTTTATCAATGGCAAGCGCGCCACAATTGGCGATCAGGTGAAGCCTGGCGACCTGGTCAAAGTTAACGGACGGTTGATTGAGCCGCGCGAAGCGGATGATCTGGTGCTGATTGCGCTGAATAAGCCGGTCGGCATTGTGAGCACCACGGAAGACGGCGAGCGCGACAACATTGTCGATTTCGTCAACCACAGCAAGCGTATCTTCCCTATCGGCCGTCTGGATAAAGACTCCCAGGGGCTGATCTTCCTCACCAATCACGGCGACCTGGTGAATAAGATCCTGCGCGCCGGCAACGACCATGAAAAAGAGTATCTGGTTACGGTCGATAAGCCGGTGACCGATGAGTTCATTCGCGGCATGGGCGCGGGGGTACCGATTCTCGGGACCGTGACCAAAAAATGTAAGGTAAAGAAAGAAGCGCCGTTCGTTTTCCGCATCACTCTGGTGCAGGGGCTGAATCGCCAGATCCGTCGCATGTGCGAGCACTTTGGCTATGAAGTGACGAAGCTTGAGCGTACGCGGATTATGAACGTCAGCCTGACGGGGATCCCGCTGGGTGAGTGGCGCGATCTGACCGATGACGAGCTGATCGATCTGTTCAAGCTGATTGAAAACTCTTCTTCCGAAGCGAAGCCGAAAGCTAAGCCGAAGGCCAAAGCGGCGACCCCCGGCATCAAGCGCCCGGTGGTGAAGATGGAAAATAGCAACGATAAGGGCCGCCCGACTGGCAACGGCAAACGTTTCACCCAGCCGGGACGTAAAAAGAAAGGGCGTTAACGCCTGCCGCGGGTCGGCGTATTCGCCGACCAGGAAAAGGTCGCTTCCTTATCTGTCTTATAAGCCTGCTGTTTTTTCACCTGGCGGGCTTTCTTCGCTTCCGCTTCACGCTGGGCCATCAGCTTATCGATATATTCCTTTTTTACGCTGTTCGTTTCCGCATTGCTCAGCGGGCGGCCGTGCGCAATGCGCGCGCGGTCAAGCAGCGTTTTCAATTCGCGCTGTTCGCGCTCGGTCATCTCTTTTTGTGTAATACGGGGGAGTGCCATGGTGGTGCCCTCAGTCAGACCAGAGCACCCAGTGTACGGCAATGAATATTTTACTGATAGCCTGTATGGCAACTAAAGCAGGCACACGTCCGGGCCGGCGCCCGGACGTGTCACGCTCAGCGCTTGCTGGTTTTTTTGGCGATGGGCTTCCCTGACCAGTATCCGGCCAGCAGCGAACCGGACAGGTTATGCCAGACGGAGAACAGGGCTCCCGGCAGCGCCGCCAGCGGGCCGAAGTAAATTTTACCCAGCGCGGCCGCCAGGCCGGAGTTCTGCATCCCCACCTCGATCGCCAGCGTACGGCAGGTGGATTCATCAAAACCAAACAGACGTCCGCCCCAGTAGCCGCCGAGCAGGCCGATGGTGTTATGCAGGATCACTGCGATAATCACCACCAGGCCGACGGACGCGATATGGGCCGCGGAACCCGCCACCACCGCGCTGATGATCGCCAAAATGCACACCATCGAGAAAGCGGGCAGGAACGGCTCCACCGCTTTCACCACCTTCGGCAGCAGATGATGGACAATCAGCCCCAGGGCGATGGGAATGACCACAATCTGCAGAATGCTCAGCAACATCCCCATGACGTCGACCTGAATGTGCGCGTCGACGTACAGACGGGTCAGCAGCGGCGTCGCGATGACGCCGACCAGGGTGGAGACCGAGGAGATGGTCACCGACAGGGCCACATCCCCTTTGGCCAGAAAGATCATCACGTTGGAGGCCGTCCCGCTGGCGACGCTGCCCACCAGCACCATCCCGGCGGAGAGCTCCGGCGGCATATGAAACAGCAGCGCCAGCAGCCAGGCGGCGAGCGGCATCACCAGATAGTGCAGAAATATCCCTGCGGCGACCGGCGCCGGACGCGACAGGACGCGTTTGAAATCCGCCAGCTTCAGATGTACCCCCATACCGAACATAATCAGCATCAGCAGGGTGGTAACCCACGGGCCGATCGGGGTGAAGGTGGTGGGGGTGTAATAGGCCAGAACGGAGAGCAGCAGTGCCCATAACGGGAACAGCCGCGTCAGAGTTGCGAGCATGTTGTGTTCCTTGCGATACGCAAACCGGCCGCGCCGTCCCGGTAGGGCGGCGAGCAGGTCAGCTGGTTGTGTTGATGTTGTTATAAAAAAGCCGGGTTCGAGCCCGGCTATAGGTATTGTTTATCGTGCTAAGGAATTTTATTCAAACAAATTATGATGCAACGTCTGCACCACCTTCTCCGCATCGGCGCCAGGCACAAGGAAGCAGAGGTTGTGGCTGGACGCGCCATAGCAGATCATGCGGATGTTAAACGGATCAAGGACGCCAAACACCTCTTTGCCGACGCCGCAGGCTTTCGACAGCTCGTTGCCGATCAGGGCAACCAGCGCCAGGTCTTCTTCCACTTCCACGCGGCACAGCGAGGAGAGCTCGGTCAGCAGCGCCTGGGTCAGCAGGGTATCGCCCGCAGAGGTTGAGCCAGTGGTGTCCATGGTCAGGGCCACGCTCACTTCGGAGGTGGTGATCAAATCGACGGAGATGTTATGGCGCGCCAGAATACCGAACACTTCGGCGAGGAAGCCGCGGGAGTGCAGCATATTCAGGCTGTGCAGCGTCAGCAGCGTCTGGCGGCGACGCAGCGCCAGCGCGCGGAACAGCGGCGGGTTCTCGGTGGTTTTACACACCAGCGTACCGCCCGCTTTAGGTTCTTTACTGGAGCCGACAAATACCGGGATATCGCTGCGCACGGCAGGCAGCAGGGTCGCCGGGTGCAGCACTTTGGCGCCAAAGGTGGCCATTTCCGCCGCCTCTTCAAAGGCGATGACGTCGATGCGTTTCGCCGCAGGCGCGACGCGTGGGTCGGTCGTATAGATCCCGGGCACATCGGTCCAGATATCGACGCGGGTGGCATTCAGCGCTTCGCCGAGCAGAGCGGCGGTATAGTCGCTGCCGCCGCGGCCGAGGGTGGTGGTGCGGCCTTTCGCTTCGCTGCCGATAAAGCCCTGCGTCACCACCAGGCCTTCCGCCAGACGCGGCGTCAGCTGCTGCTGAGTCAGTTCGGCGACGGCGGCGATATCCGGTTCGGCGCGACCAAAGCGATCGTTAGTGCGCAGCACTTTACGGGCGTCAAACCACTGCGCCTGAATTCCGCGCTCACGCAGAATCTCTACAAACAGCAGGGTGGACATCAGTTCGCCATGGCTGACCAGTTCGTCAGTCAGCGCGCTAGAGGAGGCGAGCGCGGCGGCTTCCGCCAGCGTGGTGATATTTTCCAGCAGGCGCTCAATCTCTTCGCGGATCACGTTGGGATAGCGCAAACGCTCCAGAATATTGAACTGGATCTGGCGCAGAGCGTCCAGCTGGGAAAAACGTTCGGTGGGTTCCAGCCCTTCCGCTAAGGCCACCAGAATGTTGGTCACGCCGGCAGAGGCGGAGAGCACAACAATACGGGTATTGGCATCGAGCAGCGCCACATCAATGCTGCGGTTCATCGCGTCAAAATCAGCAACGCTGGTGCCGCCAAATTTGGCGACGACTAAATCTGTCATAACAACCTCGTGTCAGGGGGCCTGACTTATTAAAACGATTCCTGAACACCGATCCTGACAGGGGCTGGATGCCGCCGGATCGCAACAAAATGTCTTAATAAGCCAGGCCAAATTATTCAGCCATGGCACAAGGGAAGAGCGATAAACAGGGTGGCGCAGAATGATAAACAACTACGATGTCACCCAGAAGTGCTCCACCTTGTAGACCCGACTCACCGCTCTGGGCGCTGAAGTGTTCGGGTATGAAACGCCCGACTGCGAACGTTTCTGGTGACAACCCAGGGGATTCAGCCCCTGTGGCCGGTGAGGAGCGTAACCAGACGCTCTTTCACCTCGGCGTTGCTCCCCCTCACGTATTTTCGCCGGACTGGTTCCTCCAATACGGTTACCTGGGCAACGCACCTCTTCTGGCAATTACCGACGTCTTTCACCTGGCCGGGGGAATAAGGACATTATATCCCCCGCGAATACCCTTTCGCTGTAGCGTGAAATGCGCGAGCAATAGATACTTACAATACGTAAGCACTGCGGATATATAAAGGCTTAACGCCAGCTATGTCAACGCTGCGGTTATGCGGATTTTTCATGCCCCTGCGGCTAACAGAAAAAAGCCTTATGATAGCTATACTAATGGGGCTTTTTACTCCGTTTTGACCTGATTCCTGACCGGCGTCAGGGACAAGTCACAAAAATCATCACAATTTTCCGTCACCGGCGCTACAATCGACCGAAGTCACAATCTCAAATCAGAAGAGTATTGCTAATGAAAAACATCAACCCAACGCAGACCTCTGCCTGGCAGGCATTACAGAAACACTTCGACGAAATGAAAGATGTCACTATCAGCGAGCTGTTCGCCAAAGATAGCGACCGTTTTTCTAAATTTTCCGCGACGTTCGACGATCTGATGCTGGTGGACTTCTCCAAAAACCGCATCACCGAAGAGACGCTGGCTAAACTGCAGGATCTGGCGAAAGAGACCGATCTCACAGGCGCCATCAAGTCGATGTTCTCCGGTGAAAAGATCAACCGCACCGAAGATCGTGCGGTACTCCACGTCGCGCTGCGCAACCGCAGCAATACGCCGATTGTGGTTGATGGCAAAGATGTGATGCCGGAAGTGAACGCTGTGCTGGAGAAGATGAAAGCCTTCTCTGAAGCGATTATCTCCGGCAGCTGGAAAGGCTACACCGGCAAACCGATCACCGACGTGGTCAACATTGGTATCGGTGGCTCCGACCTCGGTCCGTTCATGGTCACCGAAGCGCTGCGTCCGTATAAAAATCACCTCAACATGCACTTTGTCTCCAACGTCGATGGCACCCACATCGCCGAAGTGCTGAAGAACGTCAACCCGGAAACCACCCTGTTCCTGGTCGCGTCCAAAACCTTTACCACTCAGGAGACCATGACCAACGCCCACAGCGCGCGCGACTGGTTCCTGGCGACCGCGGGCGACGACAAGCATGTGGCTAAACACTTCGCGGCGCTCTCCACCAACGCGAAAGCGGTTGGCGAGTTCGGCATCGACACCGCCAACATGTTCGAATTCTGGGACTGGGTTGGCGGCCGTTACTCCCTGTGGTCGGCGATTGGCCTGTCCATCATTCTCTCCGTGGGCTTCGACAACTTCGTTGAGCTGCTGTCTGGCGCGCATGCGATGGATAAGCACTTCTCCACCACCCCGGCGGAGAAAAACCTGCCGGTGCTGCTGGCGCTGATCGGTATCTGGTACAACAACTTCTTCGGTGCGGAAACCGAAGCGATTCTGCCTTACGACCAGTACATGCACCGTTTTGCCGCCTACTTCCAGCAGGGCAACATGGAGTCCAATGGTAAGTATGTCGACCGTAACGGCCACGCCGTGGACTACCAGACTGGCCCGATCATCTGGGGCGAGCCGGGCACCAACGGTCAGCACGCGTTCTACCAGCTGATCCATCAGGGCACCAAAATGGTACCGTGCGATTTCATCGCCCCGGCTATCACCCACAACCCGCTCTCCGATCATCATCCGAAGCTGCTGTCCAACTTCTTCGCCCAGACCGAGGCCCTGGCCTTCGGTAAATCCCGTGAAGTGGTGGAGCAGGAATATCGCGATCAGGGTAAAGATCCGGCGACCCTGGAGCACGTGGTGCCGTTCAAAGTGTTCGAAGGCAACCGCCCGACTAACTCTATCCTGCTGCGTGAGATCACCCCGTTCAGCCTCGGGGCGCTGATTGCTCTGTACGAGCACAAAATCTTCACCCAGGGCGCGATCCTTAACATCTTCACTTTCGACCAGTGGGGCGTTGAGCTGGGCAAACAGCTGGCTAACCGCATCCTGCCGGAGCTGAAAGACGGCAGCGAAGTCAGCAGCCACGACAGCTCCACTAACGGTCTGATTAACCGTTATAAAGCCTGGCGCGCATAACGCTTGCGCCGTTAAGACGAAATGCCGACCTTATGGTCGGCATTTTTTTTACAGCCGCCGCAGCAGGCGGGCTGGATTCCCCGCCCACACGCCTTTCTCGGTGATGGACTTCGTCACCACGCTGCCCGCGCCAATCACCACGCCGTCGCAGATGTTGACGGCCAGAATCGTGGCGCCGCTACCGATCGACACGTCATCGCCAATCTCAATCCGCCCCCAGCTGGCGCGGTCGGCGTTTGGTTTGCCGTCGCGAAACAGGTCGTTGGCGAACATCACCCCGTGACCGATAAAACAGCGCCGGCCAATGGTGACGTACTCGCAGATGAAGGTATGCGACTGGATTTTACTCTCCGCGCCGATGCGGGTATTCCCCTGGATCTCAACGAACGGTCCAACGAAGACGTTATCACCCAGCGTGCAGTCGTACAGGTTGGCGGGCTGGTAAATAACGACATTTTTCCCACAGACGACGTTACGTACGCCGGTATCACGAAGCTCAGGCATAGTTCCTCTCACAGCGGTTTGGCCAGAATATGTAAGGTGCTTTGCTGGCTGGCGGAATGGAAAGTCGTGTCTCTGATGTGCTGCATCCCCTGGCGTTCGTAAAAACGGCGCGCGGCGGGATTCGCGGCGAGTACTTCCAGCCACAGCCAGCGTTCGCCGGCCGTTTTTGCTCGCGTCTCGATGGCGTGAAAAATCTGCTCGCCGTAGCGGTGGCCAGTCTCCCCCGGCATCAGGTAGAGCTTATGCAGCAGCGTACCCATCGTGCCATCTTCAGCCATTCGCTGCTGATAGCTATATTTCGCGAAACCAACGGGGGAAGCGGCTTCGGCGATGAGCCAATGATGGTTGGCATCGGTAAGACTCCGACGTAGCGCATCTTCGGCATATTCTTGCTTAAGAAATAACGCCAGTTCATCGGCATTGCGCCAGAGATGGGCGAAGTGGTGCTGGTAACTGGCATAACCCATCGCGCTCAGTTGTGGCGCGTCCTCGGGCAATGCCTTTCGGATAGTTAACATGCTGCGTTCCTCGGGTCGTTCAGTGGCTATAGTGCCTGTAATATGAACAACGTGGAACGACAAAAATCGGTGGGGAAGGGGCTGGAGGTTCTTCCTCCAGCCGGGGGGATTAACGGGCGAAAGCGATCGCTTCGATTTCGACGCCAGCGTCTTTCGGTAACCTGGCTACTTCCACGCAGGAGCGCGCCGGAAAGGCCGCCTGATGTTCGGTAAAGAAGGCCTCGTAGGCGGCATTAATGGCGGCAAAATCCGCCAGGTCTTTCACAAACACCGTGGTTTTGACGATCTGACCAACGGTGAGGCCGGCGGCTTCGACGATGGCTTTCACGTTCTCCAGCGACTGGCGCGTCTGTTCGGCAATGTCGTCGGGCATGGTGCCGTCCTGCGGATTAATGGGCAGCTGGCCGGAGGTGAGGGTCATCGCGCCGAGATTGACGCCCTGAACGTACGGACCAATCGCGGCGGGCGCGTCAGCGGTAGTAATAATCATGTGGTTACCCCTTCAAACAGTTACAGAAAATAATTCAATAGCACCAGCGAGCCGACGCCGCTCACCACCACCCACACCAGACCTAAACGGAAGCTGGCGAGCGTACAGATAATGGCGGCGATCACCTTCGGATTTTTTAAGTCGAACTCCATGCTGGAATTCACGCTCAGGATCTGAATGGTGATGATGGCCGGCAGGACGGTGACCGGCACGAAGCGCAATGTTTTGGTCACCCGCTCAGACATCTGGATCTTGCCGGCCAGGCCGATAAACGAGAAACGAATAAGAAAAGTGACCGCGGCCATGCCCAGCGTCAGGGCGATAAAATAGCTATTACTCATTTTCCAGCGCCTCCACTAACGGCATATCGGATTCGGTTGTTGCCATCTGCTTGCGCTCTTCCGCCAGGTCGACGCACAGGCCGGCAAGGACACCGAGCACGGAGGCGACGACGATACCCAGCGAGTAGGGCAGGACCACTAACAGCACGCCGGAAACGGCGGCCACTACCGCGGCGACGGTGCAGGCCTGGCTTTTAATTTGCGGCACCACGATGGCGATAAAGGCGGCGACCATGGCGAAATCGAGACCGTATTTCTCAATGTGGGGAAACGAGGCGCCGACCAGCGCGCCAAGAAAATCGGCCAGCACCCAAATCGCCCAGAAGGTGACCATCGCCGAACCATAAAACAGATATTTTTCCTTTTTATTTCCTTCCATCTCTTTGACGGTGGTGGCATACACTTCGTCGGTGAGCGCATAGGACATAAAGCATTTTTTAAAGAATGAGGCTTCGCGCACGGTGCCGGAAATAGAGGCGCTATACAGCACATGGCGAAGATTAATAATTAATGTGGTGAAAATAATCACGCCGAGCGTGGCGCCGGTTTTTAACATATTCAGTGCCAGCATTTGCGCCGAACCGGCAATCACAATCGCCGACCACGCGGTACTTTGCCAGACGCTCATGCCGGCGCTGACGCTTAATGCGCCAACAATGAACGAGAAAGGAAAGTCCCCGATGCACAGGGGCATAATGGCGCTGGCGCCGCGTAATATGACTTTTTTATTCATCGTAAAATACCTGTTGGTGCAGGCAATAAATCATTATTGCGTAGGGTACAAAAGGGCTGGTCTTATTTGCTGACCATAATGCGAATGATCTCTTTATCGGTTTGCGCCATAGGCTTAATCACGAGGCGGCACAGGTTATTAATCGACTGTTCGACGTCGGCGCAGACAATGCCGTCGTTGGCGCTGGCGCAGCGGTTTTGCATCGCCATCAACACAGATTTAAAGGCGCTGGAAACCACCGAGGAGACCTTCATCGCGCAGCTGTTGGAAGCGCCATCGCAAATCATGCCGGTAACATCGCTAATCATATTGATGATGGCGGTGTTGATGGTTTCGATATTGCGGGTAAACAGCCATGCCATACCGGCGGCAGCGCCCATGGCGGCGGTGGAGGCCGCGCACAGTGCGGACAGGCGGGTATAGCGCGAATGGATGGAAATGGCCGTCAGATGCGAGAGCGCCAGCGCGCGAGCGAGCGTCTCTTCATCGGCATTCAGATGCTCGGCGACGGTAACTACCGGCATGGTCGCTGCGATCCCCTGGTTGCCAGAGCCGAAGTTCGACATGGCGACCACCGGGGCTCCGCCCATACGCGCATCGGAAGCTGCGACGGTGTTGATAATGACCTCGCTCATTAAGTCATTACTTAACAAACCATTTTTAACGGCTTCAGAGAATGTTCCGTTAATATTCAACCCATACTTTTTCGATTTGCCTTCTGCAGCCAGTGCGCTATTGAGGCGGGCGGCTTCCAGAATAAACGTAATATTCTCAACCGGGGTGGAGATAATAAAGTCATACGCTTCCTGGAGAGAGAAAGTTGGCAGTTCAGTCTGCGCTGTGGCGCTATTTTCCCCAGCGTGTAATGGCTGCTGTTCGCCATTAATATATAACTCGACCACATTGGTATGCGTGCCTTTTACCACGACGCGACAGGTCTGGTCACCGGCGCTGAGGGTGAGATCGAGATGAATAAAGTCAGGCGTATCCTGGACGTCAATAGTAACGTGGCCTGCATCCACCAGCGCTTGTGCCTGTTCCACATGCTGTGAAGTAATGCCTGCCAGGGTCTGTAATCCCTTATCGGCATCGCCACCAAAGGCGCCGATGGCGGCGGCCAGCGCGACGCCATTAACTGTCGTGCCGGGAATCGTGACGCCCGTGGCGTTTTTATACAGGTTGGCAGAAATAAAACCGCTAATTTTTTCGCAGGGTGTCGCTAAATGTTTCGCGGCGTAAGCGGTGGTAAATGAAATAGCAACAGGTTCCGTACAACCTAATGCTGGTGCGACTTCTCGCTGTAGCCAGCGAATAAAAAGTGAGGATGCTTGGTCAGACATTATTATGATTCCTGGACGTAAGATGATGAGGAAATATGCTAAGGGAATCGGCAGAAAAAAACTTTCTCAAATAACCATTTATTTATTAAGGTCTGGAGAAAAATTTTATTTTTAGCCTTATCTAAACATGCAGGTCTGTATGTAAATTAAGTTATTGATTAACAATGACTGTGCAGGGATAGTTTTATACAAAAAAGGGGGTTCAGTTATGTCGATCACACGCCGTTAAGGAGAGCATTTTTCTCTTTTGCCGAAATCCTGTCCTGAGGGCGCAAACGTGGAAAGCCCACGCGGTGAGGGGTAACTGTAGATCTGGATCACACTTTTGCGCTATACCGGACGCAACAAGGACTGATTATGAGGTGTGAATATGTCGTCGGTTTATCGCCCACTGGTGAATTTTATCGCCACTGCGATGCAAACGGTTTTGAATCTGGGGCTGCTGTGCCTGGGGATTATCCTGATCGTCTTCCTCGGTAAAGAGACGCTGCATCTGGCCGATGTCCTCTTTACCCCGGAGCCGACCAGTAAGTACCGGCTGGTGGAAGGACTGGTGGTCTACTTTCTCTACTTCGAATTTATCGCGCTGATCGTCAAGTATTTTCAGTCGGGGTTCCACTTCCCGCTGCGCTATTTCGTCTATATCGGCATCACCGCGATTGTGCGTTTGATCATCATCGATCATGAATCGCCGATGGCGGTGCTCATATACTCCGCCGCGATCCTGATCCTGGTGATTACGCTCTGGCTGTGTAACTCCAATCGCCTGAAACGCGAATAAAAAAAAAGCGGCCTCCAGGGCCGCTGACCAACAGTCACAAATAGAATTTATGTAGGGTCCAGTTGAGGATAGCAGTGGCATTGGCCTTACTTTTTCAGCTGAGGGCGACGGCGACAATACCCGGTTGGGGTCGTGTATTGCGGCTAGACCGTCGGCCCCCATCTGAAATTTGGGGCCGGTGTTACAAAAAAAACTTAACCTTTCACCCCACCCGCCGTCAGGCCGTTCACCAGCCAGCGCTGCGCCAGCAGGAACACTACCGTGATTGGGATGGCGGAGAGTACCGCCGCGGCGGCAAAATCGCCCCACAGATAGTTCTGCGGGTTGAGATACTGTTGCATGCCTACCGCCAGGGTATAGCTGTTCACATCGCGCAGCAGCAGCGAGGCGACCGGCACTTCGGTGATGGCGGCGATGAACGACAGAATAAAGACCACCGCCAGAATCGGCACCGACAGCGGCAGCAGCACGAGGCGGAACGCCTGCCATGGGGTCGCGCCATCCAGCGCCGCCGCTTCTTCCAGCGAGCCATCGATGGTTTCGAAGTAGCCTTTAATCGTCCAGACGTGCAGGGCGATACCGCCCATGTAGGCAAAGATCACGCCGCCGTGGGTGTTGAGGCCGACGAACGGGATGTACTGGCCCAGGCGGTCAAACAACGCGTACAGGGCAACCAGCGACAGCACCGCCGGGAACATCTGGAAAATCAGCATCCCTTTCAGCAGGGTCGCTTTCCCCGGGAAGCGCATACGGGCAAAAGCGTAGGCGCAGGTGGTGGAGAGGGCGACGATACCGATCGCGGTAATCCCGGCGACCTTAATCGAGTTCCACAGCCACAGCAGGACCGGGAACGGCGGCGGCGTGACGCGGCCATCCGCGTGTTCGACGCTGAAGCCTAACGCCAGACGCCAGTGTTCCCAGGAGATGGTATCCGGGATCAGGCTGCCGGTGGCGAAGTTGCCTTCGCGCAGCGAGATGGCGATAACCATCAGCAGCGGAAACATAATCGCGGCGATAAAAATCAGTAGCAGGAGATGCGTGGTAAATAAACGTAGCTTCTGCGATTTGGGTTGGACCATAGCCATTATCGTTATCTCCCTTAATCAAACTTCATGCGTGTGGCTTTCAGGTTCACAATCGCTAACGCGCCAACCAGCAGGAAGATAAGCGTTGCGATAGCCGCCGCCAGGCCGAAGTCCTGACCGCCGCCGCCTTCAAAGGCGATACGGTAGGTGTAGCTCACCAGCAGGTCGGTATAACCGGCCGGGGTGGTGGTGCCGAGACGGTCCGGACCGCCGTTGGTCAACAGTTGAATCAGGACGAAGTTGTTAAAGTTAAAGGCGAAGCTGGCGATCATCAGCGGCGTCAGCGGCTTAATCAGCAGCGGGAAGGTAATTTTAAAGAAGTTCTGGAACGGGCCGGCGCCATCCATTGCCGACGCTTCGTACAGATCGTCCGGAATCGCCTTCAGCAGCCCCATGCACAGGATCATCATGTACGGGTAGCCCAGCCAGGTGTTGACGATGATGATCATGGTGCGCGCGGTGGTCGGGTCGCTAAACCACGCCGGTTTAATGCCGAACAGCGCGCTGAGCATCATGTTGATTTCACCAAAGCTCTGGTTGAACAGGCCTTTGAAAATCAGAATCGAAATAAATGACGGTACGGCATACGGCAGAATCAGCAGGACACGGTAAATCGCTTTGCCTTTCAGCGCTTCCCACTGCACCAGGCAGGCGAGGATCATCCCCACCGCGACGGTCAGCACCACGGTCAGAACCGAGAACACCACCGTCCAGACGAAGATGGCGAAGAACGGTTTCTGGATGCCTTCATCGTGGAAGACGCGGGTAAAGTTATCCCAGCCGATAGTCACGGTGTAGCCCGGGCTCAGCTTTTCTGTGCCCCAGCTACCGTCGGCGTTGATTGCCTGGTAGAAACCAACGTCGTTGTTCGGGCGGTATTTGACGTGGGTTTGATTGTTGGTCAGCTCGCCGTTTTCGCCAAGCGTATACAGCGGTTGGGTGCCGGAGAACTGGCGCAGCGAGCTCATGATCACTTTGCTGTCATCAGGCAGTACGGCGGTCAGCTGGTTCAGCGCGGTGCGGTTCTGGGTAATGACGCGCAGGTTGGCGCGCTCGCCTTCCGGCAGGGCATCAGTTTCTTTTAACGCCAGCTTCTGCTCGCCGCCGAATTTAAAGGCGTCGGAAAGGTAGTTTTTACCGCTCTCGCCATCGGTCAGGGCCAGCTTCCACTCGTCGCCTGCCGGGATCAGCGTGAAGTTATAGGCTTTGCCGGCCTGGAAGGAGCGATCCATCAGCACCTGCTGCGCGCGCTCAAAGGTCAGCTGGTTGGTGCTGCTGTAGTTGGTGAACGCGATAGCGATAGTACAGATCAGCGGAAACAGGACAAACAGGCCCATGCCGGCGAGGCCGGGATAGACATAGCGCCAGGCATAGGCCTTGCGATTAGCGAAAATATACAGGCCAACTGAGCTTAAAATCAGCGTCATGATGGCGAACAGGTACTCCCCCTGGGCGTACATCAAAACAACAAGGTAACCCACCAGCAGGCACAGTAAGCCAATCACAGACCATGTGAGTTGCGGACTTTGCCACCAGTGTCTCTTTTTAACGGCATCCATGGGGATCATCCTCTACAGCGTTAAACATCTGTCGGCGTCAGTGCCTGATGGCGCTGCGCTTATCCGGCCTACGGATTGTGTAGGCCGGATAAGGCATTCATGCCGCCATCCGGCACGTACGCTACAGCATTACTTAGTGATACGGCTCTGGGCATCCTTCAGCGCAGCATCGACAGTCTGACGACCGCTGGCGGCGTTGATAACCGCGGTACGAACGGCATACCAGAAGGCAGACATCTGCGGGATGTTAGGCATAATTTCGCCTTTCTGGGCGTTCGCCATGGTGGCAGCGATGCGCGGATCTTTTTCCAGTTTTTCCTGGAAGGATTTCAGCGCCACCGCACCCAGCGGTTTGTCGTTGTTAACGGATTCCAGACCCTGATCGGTCATCAGGTAGTTTTCGAGGAACTCTTTCGCCAGCTCTTTGTTCGGGCTGGCGGCGTTGATCCCCGCGCTCAGCACGCCAACGAACGGTTTCGATGGTTTGCCTTTAAAAGTCGGCAGCAGGGTCACGCCGTAGTTAACCTTGCTCTTATCGATGTTAGACCACGCCCACGGACCGTTGATGGTCATCGCGGTTTCACCTTTGTTGAAGGCCGCTTCCGCGATGGAGTAATCGGTATCGGCATTCATGTGCTTGTTCTTGATCAGGTCAACCAGGAAGGTCAGGCCCGCTTTCGCGCCTGCGCTGTCCACGCCGACGTCTTTCACATCGTACTTGCCGTTTTCAAACTTGAACGCGTATCCGCCGTCGGCAGCGATCAGCGGCCAGGTGAAGTACGGTTCCTGCAGGTTGAACATCAGCGCGCTCTTACCTTTCGCTTTCAGTTCTTTATCCAGCGCCGGGATCTCTTCCCAGGTCTTCGGCGGGTTCGGCACCAGGTCTTTGTTGTAAATCAGGGACAGCGCTTCCACCGCGATCGGGTAGGCGATCAGTTTGCCGTTATAGCGAACGGCATCCCAGGTGAACGGATAGAGTTTGTCCTGGAACGCTTTGTCCGGGGTGATTTCCGCCAGCAGGCCGGACTGCGCGTAGCCGCCGAAACGGTCATGCGCCCAGAAGATGATGTCCGGGCCGTCGCCGGTCGCCGCAACCTGCGGGAATTTCTCTTCCAGCTTGTCCGGGTGTTCTACAGAAACTTTAATGCCGGTGTCTTTTTCAAACTTTTTACCCACTTCAGCGAGGCCGTTGTAGCCTTTGTCGCCGTTAATCCAGATAACCAGCTTACCTTCTTCAATTTTCGCGAGGGCAGAGGCGGAAAACATCATCGTGGTCAGTGCCGACAGCGCGAGGATGCGAGCGCCAGTTTTGATTTTCATATACCCGTCCTTTTTGGTGTTGTACTCGTGGATACACTTCGGTGGCTTAACGATGATGAGTTTCCTTTTTTAACAACCCCTTTCCATCCTCCCCAGGTCTACGCCCCACCCGCTGGTTGTGTGATCTCCATTGCAAAAACGGCCGTATTGCGTCCTGGAGCACAGAAAAAAGCGCCCAATTTTGTCGCCTCCATCACGAAATCACCCGCTGCCCGCCATCCCCCGCGGCGAGAGCCAATCTCTCATCCTCCCATCTCCTCCCCCATAAAAAAGCCGGGGGGTGGAGGATTTGCCCGGCTAATGAATGCCGCATAGTCGACCCATCTTGAATGTGACTGTTAGTGACAGGTTGTAACGAAGGGAGAAGGGCATGGCGAGCGTACAGCTGCGAAATGTAACGAAAGCCTGGGGTGACGTGGTGGTATCGAAAGATATCAATCTCGATATCCACGAAGGGGAATTCGTCGTGTTTGTCGGGCCATCGGGCTGCGGCAAATCTACCCTGCTGCGTATGATTGCCGGGTTAGAAACTATTACCAGCGGGGACCTGTTTATCGGTGACACCCGCATGAACGAGATCCCACCGGCAGAACGCGGCGTTGGGATGGTATTCCAGTCTTATGCGCTCTATCCCCACCTTTCCGTTGCGGAAAATATGTCGTTTGGCCTGAAGCTGGCCGGCGCGAAAAAAGATCTGATTAACCAGCGGGTGACCCAGGTGGCGGAAGTGCTGCAGCTGGCCCATCTGCTGGAGCGTAAACCGAAAGCCCTCTCCGGCGGTCAGCGCCAGCGTGTGGCGATTGGCCGTACGCTGGTGGCTGAGCCGAGCGTCTTCCTGCTGGATGAGCCGCTCTCCAACCTCGATGCCGCCCTGCGCGTTCAGATGCGTATCGAAATCTCCCGTCTGCATAAGCGACTGGGCCGCACCATGATCTATGTGACCCACGATCAGGTGGAAGCGATGACCCTCGCGGACAAGATCGTGGTCCTCGACGCCGGCCGTGTGGCGCAGGTCGGGAAACCGCTGGAACTCTATCACTATCCGGCTGACCGCTTCGTCGCCGGCTTTATCGGTTCACCGAAGATGAACTTCCTGCCGGTCAAAGTCACCGCGACGGCTATCGATCAGGTGCAGGTTGAACTGCCAAACCGTCAGCAAATCTGGCTACCGGTGGACAGCGCCAACGTTCAGGCGGGCGCCAACATGTCCTTAGGTATCCGCCCGGAGCATTTACTGCCCAGCGATATCGCCGATGTGACCCTCGAAGGCGAGGTTCAGGTTGTCGAGCAGTTAGGTCACGAAACGCAAATTCATATCCAGATCCCCGCCATCCGTCAAAACCTGGTCTACCGCCAGAACGACGTGGTGTTGGTAGAAGAGGGAGCCACATTCGCTATCGGTTTGCCGCCAGAACGTTGCCATTTATTCCGTGAGGATGGCACCGCTTGTCGTCGGCTGCATAAAGAGCCGGGCGTGTAAGGCTTCCCATTAAAAAAAGGCGCGAACCCGGCTGGCGGTACACCGGCGAAGCGTGCAAAGAAAAGCAATGATCTCAGGAGATAGAATGATGATTACTCTGCGCAAACTTCCACTGGCGGTCGCCGTCGCGGCAGGCGTTATGTCTGCTCAGGCGCTGGCTGTCGATTTCCATGGCTACGCGCGTTCCGGCATTGGCTGGACCGGCAGCGGCGGCGAGCAACAGTGCTTCAAAGCGACCGGCGCTCAAAGTAAATACCGTCTTGGTAACGAATGTGAAACCTATGCGGAACTGAAGCTGGGCCAGGAGTTGTGGAAGGAAGGAGATAAGAGTTTTTATTTCGATACTAACGTTGCCTATTCCGTGAATCAGGAAGATGACTGGGAAAGCACCTCTCCGGCGTTCCGTGAAGCCAACATCCAGGGTAAAAACCTGATCGACTGGCTGCCGGGCTCCACGCTGTGGGCGGGTAAACGCTTCTATCAGCGTCATGACGTTCACATGATCGACTTCTACTACTGGGATATCTCCGGCCCGGGTGCAGGTCTGGAAAACGTTGACCTTGGCTTCGGTAAGCTCTCTCTGGCCGCTACCCGTAACTCAGAAAGCGGCGGCTCTTATACTTTCTCCAGCGATGACACCAAGAAATATGCTGCGAAAACTGCCAACGACGTCTTTGACATCCGTCTGGCGGGCCTGGAAACCAACCCGGGCGGCGTGCTGGAGTTAGGCGTCGATTACGGCCGTGCGAACCCGCAGGATGACTATCGCCTGGAAGACGGCGCGTCGAAAGACGGCTGGATGTGGACCGGTGAACATACTCAGTCCATCTGGGGCGGCTTCAACAAGTTTGTGGTTCAGTACGCCACTGACGCAATGACCTCCTGGAACAGCGGCCACTCTCAGGGAACCAGCATCGATAACAACGGCAGCATGATCCGCGTTCTGGATCACGGCGCGATGGACTTCAACGATGACTGGGGCCTGATGTACGTTGCGATGTACCAGGACGTGGATCTGGACAGCAAAAACGGCTCCACCTGGTACACCGTGGGTGTTCGTCCGATGTACAAATGGACGCCGATCATGAGCACCCAGCTGGAAATCGGTTACGACAACGTGAAATCTCAGCGTACCAGCGAAAACAACAACCAGTACAAAATTACTCTGGCTCAACAGTGGCAGGCAGGCAACAGCGTCTGGTCTCGTCCGGCTATCCGTATCTTCGCAACCTACGCGAAGTGGGATGAAAACTGGGGCTACAGCAACACCTCTGGTCTGCAGACGAGAGACAGCAGCGGAAGCGGCGCTTTCACCTCCAGCCGCGGTGACGACAGCGAAGTTACCTTCGGTGCCCAGATGGAAGTGTGGTGGTAATACCGTCCGCAGGACGGGTGTAACCTGGGAGGGGCATCGGCCCCTCCTGACTATTCAGGGTTAGCGCGCTATTGCCTGGCTACCGCTAAACCGATGCTATCCAAGGTGAGAAGAATGAAAATGAAGAAAACTCTCGTCGCTCTGTGTTTATCCGCAGGGATGTTGGCATGCGTGCCGGGGATGAGCCTTGCCGATGTTAACTTTGTACCGCAGAACACCAGCGCCGCGCCGTCTATTCCAGCCAGCGCGCTGCAGCAACTGATCTGGACGCCTGCCGATCAATCGAAGACGCAGAGCGTAGATTTAACCACCGGCGGTCAACGCCTGGATGTTCCAGGGATCGTCGGACCGGTCGCCGCCTGGAGCGTGCCGGCCAATATCGGTGAGCTGACCCTGACCCTCGACAGCGAACTGAACAAACATAAGCAGATTTTTGCGCCGAACGTGCTGATTCTCGACCAGAACATGACGCCAGCGGCGTTCTTTCCCAGCAACTACTTTACCTATCAGCAGCCGGGCGTGATGACTGCCGATCGCCTGGGCGGTGTGATGCGCCTGACCCCGGCGCTGGGCCAGCAGAAGCTCTATGTGCTGGTGTTTACCACTGAAAAAGATCTCCAGCAGACCACCACCCTGCTGGATCCGGCGAAGGCCTATGCCAAAGGCGCAGGCAATGCGGCGCCGGACATCCCGGATCCGATCGCCAAACATACCACCGATGGCGTGCTGAAGCTGAAAGTGAAAACCAACAGCACCTCCAGCGTGCTGGTGGGGCCGCTGTTCGGCTCCTCCGGCCCGGGCCCGGTCACCGTCGGTAACACCGCGGCGCCGGTAGCCGCGCCAGCCGCCGCAGCCGCTGCGGCGCCGGCCGCCAAAAGCGAACCGATGCTCAGCGATACCGAGACCTACTTCAACAACGGTATTAAGCAGGCGGTGAAACAAGGTGACATCGACAAAGCCCTGAAATTGATGAACGAAGCTGAGCGCCTCGGCTCCAAATCCGCTCGTTCCACCTTTATCAGCAGTGTAAAAGGCAAGGGGTAATCGTCTCCCCACAATGCTGATGTTTAGGCACAGCCTTTAGGTGCATCCTCCGGGATGCACCTTTTTTTGCACGCGCGGCGGTCTGTTGCATGGCTGTTGCGTGAATGATCGTATATTGACGTTTGCCCGCCACCAACCGCCTATTCTGCGATACAATGCTCTCACGTTATGTACCGGAGAATCAGGCATGTCCCATCCTGCGCTTACGCGACTGCGTGCGCTGCGCTATTTTGCCGTTATGCCGCCCCTGGCGCCGCCCCTGAGTGACTGGCTGCTGCTGGAGGACTCAATGACCCAGCGTTTTGAGCAACAAGGAAAGCAGGTCACCGTCACCCTGGTTAACGAAGGGTATATCGGGCGTGAGGCGCTGGCTGACGAAGCGGCGCTGTTGCCCGACGAGCCGCGCTACTGGCTGCGGGAGATTATACTCAATGCCGATGGCGAGCCCTGGCTGGCCGGACGCACGGTGGTGCCGGAGTCGACGCTGTGTGGGCCGGAGCTGGCGCTACAGCAGCTCGGGCAGACCCCGCTGGGCCGATACCTGTTCACGTCGTCGACGTTAACCCGCGATTTTATTGAAATTGGTCGCGATGCAGCGCTGTGGGGGCGTCGTTCCCGTCTGCGGCTGAGTGGCAAACCCCTGCTGCTGACCGAGCTGTTTTTGCCTGCGTCGCCGTTGTACTAAGAGGAAGAAAAAATGGAGTGGAGTCTGTCGCAGAATAAGCTGTTGGCGTTTCATCGCCTGATGCGCACTGACAAACCGATCGGCGCCTTGCTGCTGCTGTGGCCGACGCTGTGGGCGCTGTGGGTGGCCTCGCCGGGCGTCCCGCCGCTGTGGATCCTGGCGGTATTCGTCGCCGGCGTCTGGCTGATGCGCGCCGCCGGCTGCGTGGTGAATGACTATGCCGATCGAAAATTTGATGGTCACGTAAAGCGTACCGCCCGCCGTCCGCTGCCGAGCGGCGACGTCACCGAGAAAGAGGCGCGAACGCTGTTTATCGTTCTGGTGCTGCTCTCCTTCCTGCTGGTGCTCACCCTCAACACCATGACGATTTTGCTGTCGGTGGCGGCGCTGGCGCTGGCGTGGGTCTATCCGTTTATGAAGCGCTACACCCATCTGCCGCAGGTGGTGCTGGGGGCGGCCTTTGGCTGGTCGATCCCAATGGCCTTCTCGGCCGTCAGCGAATCGCTGCCGCTGAGCTGCTGGCTGATGTTCCTCGCCAACATTCTGTGGGCGGTGGCCTACGATACCCAGTATGCGATGGTGGATCGCGATGACGACGTCAAGATCGGCATTAAATCGACGGCGATCCTGTTCGGCGAAAACGATCGTCTGATTATCGGTATCCTGCAGGTGGCCGTGCTGGCGCTGATGGGCGCGGTAGGCTGGCTGAACGGGCTGTGCTGGGAATACTACTGGTCGCTGTTCGTGGCGGCGGGTCTGTTTGGCTGGCAGCAGAAGCTTATCTTCAATCGCGACCGCGATAACTGCTTTAAAGCGTTTATGAACAATAACTACGTCGGGCTGGTGCTGTTCCTCGGCCTGGCGATGAGCTACCTGTAAAATCCCTGTCCCCATCCTTGCCCCCCGGTTTGCCGGGGGGCGAGGAGGACAGCAAACGCCGCGTTACGCGTCGTCCTGCGTGACGCTTTCGATAGTCAGACGTACATCCGACGTAATCAAATCCGCCAGCATCCGATAGACCTTCAGGGTCTCTTCCGGCTCGGCATCGCCCGTATCGCTGATATAGCCTTCATCGCGCAGGGTCAACACCAGGGTACTGAACACCGCTTTATCGAAGAACTCCGGCGCGTTGATGCCATGCAGCACCGACAGGCGCTGAGCCACGGTACGGCTCTCTTTCTCCAGCGAGCTGCGGTTGATCGACGGGTTAGCGCTCAGCAGCCAGAAGGTAATGGCGTAGCGCTGCAGCGTCTCGCGGGCGCCTGCGGCCAACAGCTGCAGAGAGCGAGAGTGCGACGGGTTGAGGCTCATCACATCGCCATCGATGACGATCAGCTCCTGACGCAGCATCTCGGCAATCAGCGCATCCATCACTCCGGCCAGCTCCGCTTTCTCCCAGCGCAGGAACAGCTCGGCTTTGAGGAACGGATAGAGCGTTTCCACATGGCGCAGCACTTCGGCGCGGCTGAGATGACGATGCTGAGTCACCAGGGCGGCTAACAGCGAGGGCATCACCAGCATATGGGCGATGTTGTTGCGATAGTAGGTCATCAGCACCGCCTGCTCGCGCGGCAGAATGATGATGTCGCCAATGGTGTCTTTCTCGACTTCGAACTTGTTCATCTGCAGCGCGTGGTCGATAAGCTCGCTGGCCGAAGCGGACGGCGCGGTGGCATCCGGCGAATAGGGCACATTGCGCAGCAGCGCGAGGTAACACTCCAGCTGCTGGGTGAGCTGCTCACGGGTCAGCGAACGCTGGCGGGAGGCCAGCAGCGCCGTACAGCAGAGGTTCATGGCGTTGGCCGCGCCGGCGTTGTTGATGCGTACCATCAGGTCAGCGGCGATGTTATTCACCGTCGGCGTCAGCCAGGAAGGGCGGACCGCTTCGATCGGGTCAATCGCTTCCCGCCACTCCGGCACATGGTGGTTCAGATAGGTCATCAGCGGCAGCGGTTCGCCGAAGTTAACGTAGCCCTGGCCAAGATTGCGCAGCTTGCTTAAGCCGCGCACCATCTGCGGCAGACTCTCTTTCTCTTTGGTGGCGCCGCGCAGCTCTTTGGCATAGGTCCCTACCTCCATCACGTGCTCGTAGCCGATGTAAATCGGCACCAGGGTGATCGGCCGGGTGCCGCCGCGCAGCATCGCCTGGATGGTCATCGACAGCGTACCGGTCTTCGGATCGAGCAGACGGCCGGTACGGGAGCGGCCGCCTTCGACGAAATACTCTACGGAATAGCCGCGGCTGAACAGTTCGCCAAGGTACTCGCGGAACACCGTGGAGTAGAGCTTATTGCCCTTAAAGGTGCGGCGAATAAAGAACGCGCCGAGGCGGCGGAAGATTGGCCCGGCTGGCCAGAAGTTAAGGTTGATACCCGCCGCGATATGCGGTGGCACCAGCCCCTGGTGGTACAGGACGTAAGAGAGCAGCAGATAGTCCATGTGGCTGCGGTGGCAGGGGACATAGACAATCTCATGGCCATCGTGCGCCAGCTGGCGTACGCGCTCGGCGTTATGCACGTTGATGCCCTGGTACAGGCGGTTCCAGGTGAAGCCGAGAATGCGGTCGGTCAGGCGGATCATCTCGTAAGAGAAGTTCGCGGCAATCTCTTCCATCAGCGCAATCGCGTTCTGCTGGGCCTTCTCGTGGGAAATTTTCTTGCTGCGCGCTTCGTCTTCCACCGCCCGGGCAATGGCCTTCGACGCCAGCAGCTTGTTAAACAGATCCTGGCGGGCCGGCAGACGCGGGCCGACGGCGGCCAGGCGCTGGCGGGCAAAATGCATCCGCGCGACGCGTGCCAGTTTCTGGGCGATGATCTTATCGGTACCGTGCTCATCCGCCATGCGGCGCAGCGATACGGAAGGCGAGAAGCGCACGAAGCTGTCGCGGCCGAGCCAGGAGACGGCGAAAAATTTCTGAATGCCGTTAAGCATCCGCAGCGGCGGATTAACTTCCCCTTTCTCACGACCCGGCGAGCGGCCGAACATCACCGACACCGGCACCATTTGCACATCGAGATCCGGATGGTTGCGGTGCAGATCGAGGTAGTCGTGGAACAGCTTGATGGACTCTTCTTTTGGCGTGTAGTAGGTGAATACGCGCGGCCCGCCGTGGATGAATACGTAGCGCGGCAGCAGGGCGCCGTCGATTTCCAGCGGTTCAAGCGGGTCAGGTAAATCATGCGCCAGACATTGGGCGCGCAGCGTCAGCAGGTCCGCCTTGGAGTTATAGGGCAGGACGTACATGACCGGACGCGAGGTATCGAGTCCTAATTCCTGAGCAGGCTCTGCCGGAATAGACTTGCTTTTTACCAGCACCCGTAATGGTAAATTCAGTAATTTATAGTAAATTCGTTGCCAGCCGGACATAAACGATGTGAAGCCTCTGGTTAATCATGCAAATGCGCGGCAAGAATAACAGAAAGCGGGCAAAATTTCCGTTACCGCGCGGCAAACGCGTACACTCATCGACGTCATTTACATAAAAAGGTTTTGTGATGGCCAATAATACCACCGGGTTAACCCGAATCATTAAGGCGGCAGGTTACTCCTGGAAAGGATTTCGCGCGGCGTGGATCAACGAGGCCGCGTTTCGTCAGGAAGGTGTCGCCGCCATCGTGGCCGTCGCGATAGCCTGCTGGCTGGACGTCGACGCCATCACCCGCGTATTGCTGATTGGCTCGGTCCTGCTAGTGATGATAGTCGAAATTCTCAACAGCGCGATTGAGGCGGTCGTGGACCGTATTGGCTCGGATTATCATGAGCTTTCAGGGCGCGCCAAAGACATGGGGTCGGCGGCGGTCCTGCTGGCGATAATCATCGCGCTGATCACCTGGGGAACGCTGCTGTGGAGCCATTATCACTAACGTTCTTCGCTAACCCTCGCAAAATATAAACAATCTGCCGATTTTTGTGTGCCATGTGGTTCCAAAATCACCGTTAGCTGTATATACTCACAGCATAACTGTATATACACCCAGGGGGCGGAATGAAAGCGTTAACGACCAGGCAGCAAGAGGTGTTTGATCTCATTCGGGATCATATCAGCCAGACGGGCATGCCGCCGACGCGTGCGGAGATTGCTCAGCGCTTGGGGTTCCGTTCCCCAAACGCGGCGGAAGAACACCTGAAAGCGCTGGCGCGTAAAGGCGCAATCGAGATCGTCTCCGGCGCCTCGCGCGGTATCCGCCTGCTGACGGAAGAAGAGCACGGCCTGCCGCTGATCGGCCGCGTCGCCGCCGGTGAGCCGCTGCTGGCGCAGCAGCATATTGAAGGCCACTATCAGGTCGACCCGTCGATGTTCAAGCCCAACGCCGATTTTCTGCTGCGCGTCAGCGGGATGTCGATGAAAGACATCGGTATTCTGGATGGCGATCTGCTGGCGGTCCACAAAACCCAGGATGTGCGTAACGGCCAGGTGGTGGTAGCGCGCATTGACGATGAAGTGACGGTGAAGCGCCTGAAAAAGCAGGGCAACGTCGTCGAACTGTTGCCGGAAAACAGCGAATTTACCCCTATCGTTGTCGATCTGCGTCAGCAGAGTTTTACCATTGAGGGTCTGGCCGTTGGCGTGATCCGTAATGGAGAATGGCTGTAACGCCTGCCCCCGCGCAGCGTCATCTGATGCATGACGCTGCGACGTTTGTCCTCAATCAGGTCTCCGAACATGCTGCTCAACGCTGCCGATAAAGCGCTGTGGCGCCTTGCACTCCCCATGATTTTCTCCAATATCACCGTCCCGCTGCTGGGGCTGGTGGATACCGCGGTGATCGGCCACCTTGACAGCCCGGTATACCTTGGCGGCGTCGCGGTCGGAGCGACGGCCACCAGTTTCCTGTTTATGCTGCTGCTGTTTCTTCGCATGAGCACCACCGGGTTGACCGCTCAGGCCTGGGGGGCCAAAGATCCGCTGCGACTGGCGCGGGCGCTGGTGCAGCCGCTGGCTCTGGCGCTGGGCGCCGGGGTGTTGATTATCCTGTTTCGCCTGCCGTTGATTAACCTCGCCCTGCATATCGTCGGCGGCAGCGAGGCGGTTCTCGAGCAGGCGAGACGGTTTCTCGATATCCGCTGGCTCAGCGCTCCCGCGTCGCTGGCCAACCTTGTGCTGCTCGGCTGGCTGCTGGGGGTCCAGTATGCCCGGGCGCCGGTGATTTTGCTGGTGGTCGGTAATCTGTTGAATATTGTGCTCGACCTGTGGCTGGTGATGGGCCTGCGGATGAACGTCCAGGGGGCGGCGCTGGCCACGGTCACCGCGGAGTACGCCACTCTCATTATCGGCCTGATGATGGCGAAGCGGGTGCTAACGCTGCGCGGCGTGTCGCTGGCGATGCTGAAAAACGCCTGGCGCGGGGACATGCGCCGTCTGCTGGCGTTGAATCGCGACATCATGCTGCGCTCCCTGCTGCTGCAGCTGTGCTTTGGCGCGCTGACCGTCTACGGCGCCCGTCTGGGCAGCGATATCGTGGCGGTCAACGCCGTACTAATGACCATGCTGACCTTTACCGCCTACGCGCTGGATGGCTTTGCCTATGCCGTGGAGGCCCACTCCGGCCAGGCCTACGGCGCGCGCGACGGCAGCCAGCTGCTGGAGGTGTGGCGGGCGGCCTGCCGGCAGTCCGGTATGGTGGCGCTGGCGTTTGCCCTGGTTTACAGCCTGGCGGGGGAGTACATCATCGCGCTGTTAACCTCACTGCCTTCCCTGCAGCAGCTGGCCGATCGCTATCTGATCTGGCAGACCATCCTGCCGGTGGTCGGGGTCTGGTGCTATCTGCTGGACGGCATGTTTATCGGCGCGACGCGCGGCGCGGAGATGCGGAACAGTATGGCGGTCGCCGCGGCCGGCTTCGCCGTGACGCTGCTTACGGTCCCGGCGCTCGGCAATCACGGCCTGTGGCTGGCGCTGGCGGTGTTTCTCGCGCTGCGAGGCCTGTCGCTGGCGCTGATCTGGCGCCGCCACTGGCGACGCGGCACCTGGTTTAGTTAGCCCTTTCTCTAGCTCGCCATTATCGGTGAACGTCCTCCGGTCGCGCCAGGTTTGCCGGAGCGACTCAGTAGCCCGGCGAGCGTAGCGCGTGCCGGGAAAACCACCTTCAGCGTTTCCAATGAGGGCTATGGTTAAAAATTCCGAATAACGAATCGGCGCCAGCATTCTCATCTATAGTTAATACCATGTCCGGCACAAAACGGGCTGTAAACCCACCGAATGATGAGGACGTTATCATGAATAAAGACGAAATCGGCGGTAACTGGAAACAGTTGAAAGGTAAAGCCAAGGAACAGTGGGGCAAACTTACCGATGACGATATGACCGTAATCGAAGGGAAGCGCGACCAGCTGGTCGGCAAAATTCAGGAGCGTTACGGCTATGAGAAAGATCAGGCTGAGAAAGAAGTCTCAGACTGGGAGCATAAGAACGACTATCGCTGGTAGCGTTCCGTGATCCGAAGAATGAAGCATTTGTGTTAGTGCCTGTCTAAATGGCGCAGGGACGCGCCGTTAACCCTTTTTCCCGCTGCGGCTGCCGCTCAGCGGGCTTTCTTTTTGAGCTGAATCGTATGATCGTGCTGGCAGTGTCCCGGCGTGCTGCAGGCTTCCACTTCCACGCAGCTCGCGCAAAGGCCATGAGCTTCAATCACGTTGTGGCGCAGGGCGAAGCCCATTCTGGCCGCCAGCGTATGCATGATATCTTCCACCCCTTCAGCCGCCTCTTCCTTCACCACGCCGCAGCGGTCGCAGATAAACATGGCCGAGCTGTGGGTTGGCTGGTCAAAGAGATGACACAGCACATAGCTGTTGGTCGATTCCACCTTGTGGACAAAACCCTGCTCGAGTAAAAACTCCAGCGCGCGGTAGACCGTCGGCGGCTTTGCCTGCGGCTCTTTCTCACGCAGCAGATCCAGCAGGTCGTAGGCGCTGATTGCCCCTTGCTGCAGGCTCATCAGGCGCAACACTTCCAGACGCTGTGGGGTCAGGCGTACGCCGCGTTGCGCACACAGCTTTTCAGCATGCGCTAACATCTCTTGCGAAGGGGACTTATCCATGAGCATCCTCAGGTTGCGTGAAATTGAATCTGTTACTTTATCACGTTCCGCGGAAAACGCCGAGACCCGACGGGTGATGCGGGTCATACTTCAGATTGTCGGCGCCAGTCCACTCCCTGGTGCTGGCCGCTGACGCTCGTGGAGGCTGCGCCTTCGCCGGTCGCTAAAACCGTCATGCCCGATTTAATCGCAACACGCCTGACCCAGGGTATGCTATATCTGAAGTGTCTCATTTTCGGGAGAAAACGATGAAACGACCTGATTGCATTCGCCACTGGCGCGAACTGGAAGGGCCCGACGATGCCACTTATCCCGACAGCCCGGAGCGTTTTTCCATTGGCGCGCCGCTGGGGCGCGGTTTGCGCCTCAACCGGCTGGGGATCCACCACGAGAGACTGCCGCCCGGGCGGCGCACCTCTTACCCGCACGCGGAGAGCGATGAGGAAGAGTTCATCTATGTGCTGGAGGGCTATCCGGAAGTGTGGATAAACGGCTATCTCTGGAAGCTGGAGCCGGGCGATAGCGTGGGTTTCCCCGCCGGCACCGGCGTTTGCCACACCTTTCTCAATAACACCGAGCAGGAGGTTCGTCTGTTGGTGGTGGGTGAGGCCAACAAAAAGTACAACCGAATTTACTACCCGCTCAATCCCGGCTATGCCGCTACGCGCCAGGATCGCTGGGTTGATCATCCGCCGCAGTTCTTTGGCCCACATGACGGCAAACCGCGGATAAAGTAATCGACACCGGGAAGGGGCGAAGCGCGGCGCACTACGCGCCTGTGGTTTATCTTTATGCTATAGTAGCGCCCCTTTTTACCCGGATGCTTATTTATTCGCCATGATGCCTGAATCAACGTCACCTGTTTTTCCTGCTCACCGCTTCTCCATCGCGCCGATGCTCGACTGGACTGACCGGCATTGCCGCTACTTCCTGCGGCTGCTGTCGCGGCATACGCTGCTGTATACCGAAATGGTGACCACCGGGGCGATTATTCACGGCAAAGGGGACTATCTGGCCTATAGCGAAGAAGAACACCCGGTTGCTCTGCAGCTCGGCGGCAGCGATCCGCAGGCCCTGGCGCAGTGCGCGAAGCTGGCCGAGGCGCGCGGCTATGATGAGATCAATCTCAACGTCGGCTGCCCCTCCGATCGGGTGCAGAACGGGATGTTTGGCGCCTGTCTGATGGGGAACGCCCAGCTGGTGGCCGACTGTATCAAAGCGATGCGCGATGTGGTGTCGATCCCGGTCACGGTGAAGACCCGTATCGGCATCGACGACCAGGATAGCTATGAATTCCTTTGCGATTTCATTGAGACGGTCTCCGGCAAGGGCGAATGTGAGATGTTTATTATTCACGCGCGCAAAGCCTGGCTCTCCGGTCTGAGCCCGAAAGAGAACCGCGAGATCCCGCCGCTGGATTACCCCCGCGTCTGGCAGCTGAAGCGCGACTTCCCCCATCTGACGATGGCGATTAACGGCGGCATCAAATCGCTGGATGAAGTCAGAGCACAGCTTGAGCATATGGATGGGGTGATGGTCGGGCGTGAGGCCTATCAGAATCCGGGCATTCTGGCTTCGGTCGACAGGGAGATTTTCGGCGTCGCCGGTGCGGATGCCGATCCCGTGGCCGTCGTGCGGGCCATGTACCCGTATATTGAGCGCGAGCTCAGCAAGGGTACTTATCTGGGCCATATCACCCGTCATATGCTGGGACTGTTTCAAGGTATCCCGGGCGCCCGGCAGTGGCGTCGCTACCTGAGCGAGAATGCGCATAAAGCCGGCGCCGATATTGCGGTGCTGGAGCAGGCCCTGAAGCTGGTGGCCGATAAGCGTTAGTTTCTCACCAAAACCTGGTGAAATTGACCACGCCCGCACACTATTGCGGGGCGTTTTCTTTTAAATTCAGTTGGTTATTGTTGGCATGTTTTTTGTAATACCTGCAGAGCGACATATTAATGACTGTGGGGAGAGAGCCATGCTGGAACTGTTATTTGTCATCGGATTTTTTGTCATGCTGCTGGTCACCGGCGTATCGCTGTTGGGGATTATCGCCGCCATCGTGGTGGCTACGGCGCTGATGTTCGTCGGCGGTTTGTTTGCTTTAATGATCAAATTGCTGCCGTGGCTGCTGTTGGCGGTGGTGGTGGTGTGGGTTATTCGGGCACTGAAAACCCCGGACGGAAACGCTTTTCGCGACAATAACCGTTGGCGTTACTAAGGTATTGAGGGGTATGTCACAACCTGAACAATTTTGCACAGAACCGCGTAGGCATTACTGCGCAAATCTGTCACTATTAGCGCGTTAACGAATTCATCGCGCTGTACCCTACATACAGCCGAACTAAAAAAAAGTAAGGGCTTCCCAGGTGGAAGCCCTAAACTTTTGTCCCTTTGTCCGCTTACGGCAGCAGCAGACTCGACCCCTGTGTCACCCTGCTCTCCAGAACTTCATGCGCCCGTCGCGCTTCGGTGAGCGGATAGGTCTGACTCTCGGGCACGTCCACTTTAATCACGCCGCTGGCGATCAGCGAAAACAGTTCACTGCAGGCTTCCGCCAGCTCTTCCCGGTTGGTGATATAGCCCTGCAGCGATGGGCGGGTGACGTACAGAGAACCTTTCTGGTTCAGGATCCCCAGATTAACGCCGGTTACCGGGCCGGAGGAGTTGCCAAAGCTGACCATCAGGCCGCGGCGTTGCAGACAGTCCAGAGAGGCTTCCCAGGTATCTTTCCCTACCGAGTCATAGACCACGGCGACTTTCTTACCGTCGGTGAGCGCTTTGAGCCGCTCAGCGATAGGTTCTTCGCGATAGTTAATCACCTGCCAGGCGCCCGCCGCTTTGGCGCGCTGCGCCTTCTGCGCGCTGCCGACGGTGCCGATAAGTTTCGCCCCCAGCGCTTTCGCCCACTGACAGGCTATCAGCCCCACGCCGCCGGCGGCCGCGTGAAACAGGAACATCTCATCAGGCTTAATTTCATAGGTTTTGCGCAGCAGATACCAGACCGTTAATCCCTTGAGGAACGACGCGGCGGCCTGTTCGAAAGAGATGGCGTCCGGGAGGACCGCCGCTTTGTCGGCCAGCACATTGTGCACCGTGCTGTAGGCGCCGAGCGCCGACTGGGCGTACACCACCCGATCGCCTACCTTAATGTGCGATACCCCGTGGCCAACTTTACTGACGACGCCGGCCGCTTCGGTGCCGAGGCCGCTCGGCAGCGAGGGCGGCGGATAGAGGCCGCCACGAACATAGGTGTCGATATAATTGATACCGATGGCTTTGTTTTCGACCTGAATTTCATGCTCAGCGGGATCGCGGGGCGTGAATTCAACCGCCTGAAGCACCTCCGGCCCCCCGTGTTTTGAAAATTCGATGCGTGTTGCCATGTTCGCTCCTGTGTTGTTCTGAGATTATCCAGTAAGCTTAACAGCCTGCGGCGGCGGCGACGGATTTTCTTACCCGCCTCAGGCCAGTCACGCTGAATGGGTTCTTTAGCGGCAATGGCTTTCTCGCTATACTGTCACGCTCTTTTCCGTATCGGTGAAACGTTAGGCTATGGCAGGAAATAAACCCTTCAACAAACCACAGACAGAAACCCGCGAACGCGATCCGCAGCTCGCCGGGCTGAAAGTCCCGCCGCACTCGATTGAAGCGGAGCAGTCGGTGTTGGGCGGTTTAATGCTGGATAACGAGCGCTGGGACGACGTCGCCGAACGCGTCGTTGCCGACGACTTTTATACCCGTCCGCATCGTCATATCTTTACCGAGATGGCGCGCCTGCAGGAGTCGGGCAGCCCGATTGACCTGATCACCCTTGCGGAGTCGCTGGAGCGTCAGGGACAGCTGGACAGCGTGGGCGGCTTCGCCTATCTGGCTGAACTGTCCAAAAATACCCCCAGCGCGGCAAACATCAGCGCCTATGCCGACATCGTGCGCGAACGCGCGGTCGTGCGCGAGATGATCTCGGTGGCCAATGAAATCGCCGAGGCCGGCTTCGACCCGCAGGGGCGAACCAGCGAAGATCTGCTCGACCTCGCCGAGTCCCGCGTCTTTAAAATCGCTGAAAGCCGGGCCAATAAAGACGAAGGGCCGAAAAACATCGCCGATGTCCTCGACGCCACCGTCGCCCGTATCGAACAGCTGTTCCAGCAGCCCCACGACGGCGTTACCGGGGTCAACACCGGCTACGACGACCTCAACAAAAAGACCGCCGGCCTGCAGCCGTCGGATCTGATTATCGTCGCCGCCCGTCCGTCGATGGGTAAAACGACCTTCGCCATGAACCTCGTGGAAAACGCAGCGATGCTGCAGGACAAGCCGGTACTCATCTTCAGTCTTGAGATGCCCTCGGAACAGATCATGATGCGTTCTCTGGCCTCGCTGTCGCGCGTCGATCAGACCCGCATTCGTACCGGTCAGCTGGACGATGAGGACTGGGCGCGGATCTCCGGCACCATGGGCATTCTGCTGGAAAAACGTAACATCTATATCGATGACTCCTCCGGCCTGACGCCGACGGAAGTGCGTTCCCGCGCGCGGCGTATCGCTCGCGAGCACGGCGGCATCGGGCTGATTATGATCGACTACCTGCAGCTGATGCGCGTGCCGTCGCTCTCCGACAACCGTACCCTCGAGATCGCCGAAATCTCCCGCTCGCTGAAGGCGCTGGCCAAAGAGCTGCAGGTGCCGGTGGTGGCGCTGTCGCAGCTGAACCGCTCGCTGGAGCAACGTGCCGATAAACGCCCGGTCAACTCCGACCTGCGTGAGTCCGGCTCTATCGAACAGGATGCCGACTTAATCATGTTCATTTACCGTGATGAGGTCTATCACGAGAACAGCGATCTGAAGGGCATCGCGGAAATTATCATTGGTAAACAACGTAACGGCCCGATCGGCACCGTGCGACTGACCTTCAACGGCCAGTGGTCGCGTTTCGATAATTATGCTGGCCCTCAGTATGATGATGAGTAATCCTTCCTCCTTCTTTAATTAAGGAATTCAAATGCAAGCGGCAACTGTAGTTATCAACCGCCGCGCTCTGCGACACAACCTGCAACGTCTGCGTGAACTGGCGCCTGCCAGCAAACTGGTTGCGGTGGTGAAAGCGAACGCCTACGGACACGGTCTTGTTGAGACCGCGCGAACGCTGACCGACGCCGACGCTTTTGGCGTCGCCCGCCTGGAAGAGGCGCTGCGCCTGCGAGCGGGGGGGATCGCCCAGCCGATCCTCCTGCTGGAAGGCTTTTTTGCGGCGGAAGACCTGGCGGTGATCGCCGCTCAGCGTCTGCATACGGCGGTGCATAGCCCCGAACAGCTGGCGGCGCTGGAGCAAGCCGACCTCCCCGAGCCGGTGACCGTGTGGATGAAACTGGATACCGGTATGCATCGCTTAGGGGTGCGCCCGGAGGAAGCTGAGGCGTTTTATCAGCGTCTGAGCCAGTGCAAAAACGTCCGCCAGCCGGTCAACGTGGTGAGCCACTTCGCCCGCGCCGATGAGCCGACCTGCGGCGCCACCGAACGGCAGCTGGATATCTTCACCACCTTTACCGAAGGCAAGCCGGGATGGCGCTCTATTGCCGCCTCGGGTGGCATCCTGCTGTGGCCGCAGTCGCATTATGACTGGGTGCGTCCGGGCATTATCCTGTATGGCGTGTCGCCGCTGGACGATCGCTCCACCGGGAAAGATTTTGACTGTCAGCCGGTGATGACCCTGACGTCCAGCCTGATTGCCGTGCGCGAGCATAAAGCAGGGGAGCCCGTCGGCTACGGCGGCACCTGGATCAGCGAACGCGACACTCGGCTCGGCGTGGTCGCGATGGGCTATGGCGACGGTTATCCGCGCGCCGCGCCGTCGGGCACCCCAGTGCTGGTCAATGGCCGCGAAGTGCCGATTGTCGGCCGGGTGGCGATGGATATGATCTGTGTTGACCTCGGCCCGCAGGCCGAGGATAAAGCCGGCGACGCGGTGGTGCTGTGGGGAGAGGGACTCCCGGTAGAGCGTATCGCCGAGATAACGAAAGTGAGCGCTTACGAACTTATTACGCGACTGACCTCCCGCGTCGCCATGAAATACCTCGACTAAGCCTCGTTCGTACCGGATAGCTCAGACGCTGGTCCGGTACGCAATCGGTATAGCCGCAGACAAAAAAGCGGTTTATACCGCTGCGCAGTCACTTTCCCCTCAACATCCTCTCGACCTGCCGTCATATCCGGTTTATTGTGTAAGAACCTGCCCTATGTAAACCTGGAGATACATCGCGTGTTTCAAAAAGTTGACGCCTACGCCGGCGACCCAATTCTTTCTCTGATGGAACGCTTCAAAGAAGACCCGCGAAGCGACAAAGTCAACCTGAGTATCGGGCTGTATTACAACGATGACGGCATTATCCCGCAGCTGCAGGCGGTGGCGGAAGCGGAAGCGCGCCTGAACGCCGAGCCGCACGGCGCCTCGCTGTATCTGCCAATGGAAGGGCTGAGCGGCTACCGCCAGGTGATTGCCCCGCTGCTGTTTGGCGCAGAGCATAGCGCGCTTAAGCAAAACCGCATCGCCTCCATTCAGACGGTCGGCGGTTCGGGCGCGCTGAAGGTCGGGGCCGACTTCCTCAAACGCTACTTTCCTGAGTCTCATGTCTGGGTCAGTGACCCGACCTGGGAAAACCACATCGCCATATTTGAAGGGGCTGGCTTCGAAGTAAGTACTTACCCCTGGTTTGATAAAGCCACCAACGGCGTGCGCTTTGAAGCGCTGCTGGCGACGCTGCAAACGCTGCCGGCGCGCGACATTGTGCTGCTGCACCCCTGCTGCCACAACCCGACCGGCGCCGACCTGACGCCGGAACAGTGGGATCGTGTGGTGGAGATCCTGAAAGCGCGTCAGCTGATCCCGTTCCTCGACATTGCCTACCAGGGCTTTGGCGCAGGGCTGGAAGAGGATGCCTACGCCATTCGCGCCATCGCCAGCGCCGGGATGCCGATGCTGGTCAGCAACTCTTTCTCCAAAATTTTCTCCCTGTACGGGGAGCGCGTCGGCGGCCTGTCGGTGGTCTGTGAAGACAGTGAAACCGCAGGCCGCGTGCTGGGCCAGCTGAAGGCCACCGTGCGCCGCAACTACTCCAGCCCGCCGAGCTTTGGCGCGCAGGTGGTGGCGACGGTGCTGAACGATGCCGGGCTGAAAGCCACCTGGCAGGCGGAAGTGGACGCCATGCGCGCGCATATCCTGACCATGCGTCAGGCGCTGGTCGACGCGCTGCAGCAGGTTGCTCCGGGCAGCAAAGTGGATTATCTGCTCAAGCAGCGCGGGATGTTCAGCTACACCGGCTTCAGCGCGGCGCAGGTGGATCGCCTGCGCGACGAGTTTGGCGTCTACCTGATTGCCAGCGGACGTATGTGCGTGGCGGGGTTAAACTCACGTAATGTTCAGCAGGTAGCGAAAGCCTTTACCGCGGTAATGTAAGCCGCTCTCCAGCAGGTTGTCTCTGCCGGTCAACGGGCAGAGGCAACCCCCTCTGATTGTGATCATCCTCTTTTTCTATGACATCAGCGCGAAAAAGGCTTTTCATCCCTGTCGCCTGCGGGTAAGGTCGGGACGTTACTAAGCATGCACATTATTGAAAACAATAATGATTGATAGATTTAGGGATAAATATGCGCAAACTTACTCTCGCCCTTGCGGCGGCCTCTCTCCTGTTCACGCTGAACAGCGCCGTCGTGGCGCGCGCCTCCACGCCGCAGCCGCTGTGGGTCGGTACCAACGTGGCCCAGCTGGCCGAGCAGGCGCCGATCCACTGGGTTTCGGTGGCGCAAATTGAGAACAGCCTGCTGGGGCGCCCGCCGATGGCCGTCGGTTTTGATATCGATGATACCGTCCTCTTCTCCAGTCCCGGTTTCTGGCGCGGGCAAAAAACCTTCTCCCCCGGCAGTGAGGATTACCTGAAAAACCCGCAGTTCTGGGAAAAAATGAACAACGGCTGGGACGAATTCAGCATGCCAAAAGAGGTGGCGCGCCAGCTGATTGCCATGCATGTGAAGCGTGGCGACAGCATCTGGTTCGTCACCGGCCGCAGCCAGACCAAAACAGAAACCGTTTCTAAAACCCTGCAGGATGATTTCCTCATCCCGGCCGCCAATATGAACCCGGTAATTTTCGCTGGCGATAAGCCGGGTCAGAACACCAAGACCCAGTGGCTGCAGGCGAAGCAGATAAAGGTTTTCTATGGCGACTCGGATAACGACATTACCGCTGCCCGCGAGGCGGGCGCCCGCGGGATCCGCGTGCTGCGCGCCGCCAACTCCTCCTACAAGCCGCTGCCGATGGCCGGCGCGCTGGGCGAAGAAGTGATCGTCAATTCCGAATACTGATGGGCGCCTGAACGGGATAAACGGCAGCGGTGACGCTGCCGTTTTTTTATGCAAAATCCGGGGTGGAAGGTTTTACCTTTTCACGTATTGCTGCACACTTAGAGGGATTCATTCGCAAAAAGGAGTCGATGATGTGGTATCAGCAAACCCTGACGCTTGGGCCCAAATCCCGTGGTTTTCATCTGGTCACCGACGAAATACTCGGCCAGATCCGCGGGCTGTCCGGGGTGAAGGTCGGCCTGCTACACCTCCTGCTCCAGCATACTTCCGCTTCCCTGACGCTCAACGAAAACTGCGATCCCACCGTCCGGTATGACATGGAGCAGTATTTTCTTAACGCCGTGCCGGACAATGCGCCGTACGAACATGATTATGAAGGCCCTGACGATATGCCGTCGCACATCAAATCATCGATGCTTGGCGTGTCGCTGATGCTGCCGGTCGAGGACGGACGCGTCAGGCTGGGGACCTGGCAGGGCATCTGGCTGGGGGAGCATCGGATACACGGCGGTTCGCGGCACATCGTTGCGACGCTCATGGGGGAATAAAAGATGACAATTTCGGAGTTATTGCAGTACTGCATGGCGAAGCCGGGAGCAGAGCAGAGCGTCCACAGCGACTGGAAAGCCACGCAGATTAAGGTCTCGGACGTGCTGTTTGCCATGGTGAAGGAGGTCGAAGACCAGCGGCCGGCGGTTGCGTTGAAGGCGAGTCCGGAGCTGGCGGAGCTCCTGCGGCAGCAGCATCGCGACGTCCGGCCCAGCAAGCATCTCAATAAAGCGCACTGGAGCACCGTCTTTCTGGATGGCTCGCTGCCGGATTCGCAAATCTACTACCTGGTCGATGCGTCTTACCAGCAGGCGGTGAAAATGCTGCCGGAGCCGGTCCGGCAGCAGCTTTCCCGCTAATTATTTCAGCATCGGCTTCAGGAAGCGCGCGGTGTGCGAAGCTTCGCACTCAGCGACGGTTTCCGGCGTACCGGAAACCAGAATTTCGCCGCCGCCGCTGCCGCCTTCCGGGCCGAGATCGACAATCCAGTCGGCAGTTTTTATCACGTCGAGGTTGTGCTCAATCACCACGATGGTATTGCCCTGATCGCGCAGCTGGTGCAGCACTTCCAGCAGCTGCTGGATATCGGCGAAGTGCAGACCGGTGGTCGGCTCATCGAGGATATACAGCGTCTGGCCGGTACCGCGCTTGGACAGCTCGCGCGCCAGCTTCACGCGCTGCGCCTCGCCGCCGGACAGCGTCGTCGCCGACTGGCCGAGACGGATATAGGTCAGGCCGACATCCATCAGGGTTTGCAGCTTACGCGCCAGCGCCGGTACGGCATCAAAGAACTCGCGCGCTTCTTCAATGGTCATATCCAGCACTTCGTGGATGGTTTTGCCCTTGTACTTAATCTCCAGCGTTTCGCGGTTATAACGCTTACCTTTGCACTGGTCGCACGGTACGTAGATATCCGGCAGGAAGTGCATTTCGACCTTGATCACCCCGTCGCCCTGGCAGGCTTCGCAGCGACCGCCGCGGACGTTAAAACTGAAACGACCCGGCGTATAACCACGGGAACGTGATTCCGGCACCCCGGCGAAGAGCTCGCGCACCGGCGTAAACACCCCGGTATAGGTCGCGGGGTTGGAGCGCGGCGTACGGCCGATCGGGCTCTGGTCGATATCGATGACTTTATCGAAGTGCTCCAGCCCCTGAATATCGCGATACGGCGCCGGTTCGGCGATGGTCGCCCCGTTAAGCTGACGCTGGGCAATCGGGAACAGGGTATCGTTGATCAGCGTTGATTTACCCGAGCCGGAGACGCCGGTAATGCAGGTAAACAGGCCCACCGGCAGAGTCAGCGTCACGTCTTTCAGGTTGTTGCCGCGCGCGCCGGTCAGTTTGAGGACTTTCTCCGGATCGGCGGGCACGCGCTGCTTCGGCACTTCAATTTTGCGCTTGCCGCTCATGAACTGGCCGGTCAGGGATTCCGGGACGGCCATAATGGCCTCCAGCGGCCCTTCCGCCACCACCTGGCCGCCGTGGACCCCGGCCCCAGGGCCGATATCGATCACATGGTCGGCGGCGCGAATGGCGTCTTCGTCATGCTCAACGACGATCACCGTGTTGCCCAAATTACGCAGGTGAATCAGGGTCCCGAGCAGGCGCTCGTTATCGCGCTGGTGCAGGCCGATGGAGGGCTCATCCAGGACGTACATCACGCCAACCAGTCCAGCGCCAATCTGGCTCGCCAGGCGGATACGCTGGGCCTCGCCGCCGGAGAGCGTTTCCGCCGAACGGGAGAGCGTCAGGTAGTTGAGGCCGACGTTGACGAGGAACTTCAGGCGATCGCCAATCTCTTTCAGCACTTTTTCGGCGATTTTCGCCCGCTGGCCGGAGAGTTTCAGATTGTTGAAGAAGTCCATCGCGTGGCCGATGCTCATATCGGAAATGGTCGGCAGCGGGGTGTTTTCCACAAACACGTGGCGCGCCTCGCGGCGCAGACGCGTACCGTCGCAGCTGGCGCACGGGCGATTGCTGATGAACTTCGCCAGCTCTTCGCGCACCGCGCTGGATTCCGTCTCTTTGTAGCGGCGCTCCATGTTATGCAGCACGCCTTCGAACGGATGGCGGCGTACCGAGGTGTCGCCGCGGTCGTTCATGTATTTGAATTCAATATTCTCTTTACCGGAACCGTACAGGACCACTTTCTGCACGCTGGCGCTGAGAGTGCCCCACGGCGCTTCGACGTCGAACTTGTAGTGCTCCGCCAGCGACTTCAGCATCTGGAAGTAGTAGAAGTTACGCCGATCCCAGCCGCGGATGGCGCCGCCCGCCAGCGACAGCTCCGGATTTTGCACCACGCGATCGGGATCGAAATATTGCTGCACGCCGAGGCCGTCGCAGGTCGGGCAGGCGCCCGCCGGGTTGTTGAAGGAGAACAGGCGCGGCTCCAGCTCGCGCATGCTGTAGCCGCAGATCGGGCAGGCGAAGTTGGCGGAAAACAGCAGTTCTTCCGCTTTCTCATCATCCATATTGGCCACGATGGCGGTACCGCCGGAGAGCTCCAGCGCGGTTTCAAACGACTCGGCCAGACGTTGCGCCAGATCGTCGCGCACCTTGAAGCGGTCAATTACCACCTCGATGGTGTGTTTCTTCTGCAGCTCCAGCTTCGGCGGATCCGAGAGATCGCAGACTTCGCCGTCTATCCGTGCGCGGATATAGCCCTGGCTGGCGAGGTTTTCCAGGGTTTTGGTGTGCTCGCCCTTACGCTCTTTAATAATGGGCGCCAGCAGCATCAGACGCAGGCCTTCCGGCTGGGCGAGGACGTTATCGACCATCTGGCTGACGGTCTGCGCCGCCAGCGGCACGTCGTGGTCCGGACAGCGCGGCTCGCCGACGCGGGCGTACAGCAGACGCAGGTAGTCGTGAATTTCGGTAATAGTACCCACCGTCGAGCGGGGGTTGTGAGAGGTTGATTTCTGTTCGATGGAAATCGCCGGCGACAGCCCTTCGATATGGTCGACGTCCGGCTTCTCCATCAGCGACAGGAACTGTCGCGCATAGGCGGAGAGCGATTCGACGTAGCGACGCTGGCCTTCGGCATACAGGGTGTCGAAAGCCAGTGAAGATTTGCCAGACCCGGAAAGCCCGGTGACGACAATGAGTTTGTCGCGCGGGATAACGAGGTTGATGTTTTTGAGATTATGGGTGCGGGCGCCCCGAACTTCGATCTTATCCATTCACCTTTCCCGGTAGGTAGATACACGGATTGCCTGGTTTGCTTGAAGGACAAACGGCAGAAACGGCTAATTATGACACAATTTAACCTGTCTGAATATACAGTATTGGAATGGCGCTGCGGGAAGCGTGTGAAAATTTGCATAGCGGCGGCATGTTTTCTGGAATTGGCTTAGCAGCTATCAAATTGTCCCTTTGTGGTGTTAGAATTCCCGGTTTACACTTATACAAAACGTATTATTCAGGAGATTCGATCATGGCCAGCAGAGGCGTAAACAAGGTGATTCTCGTCGGTAATCTGGGGCAGGACCCGGAAGTACGCTACATGCCAAGTGGCGGCGCAGTCGCCAACTTCACGCTGGCAACTTCCGAATCCTGGCGTGACAAGCAGACCGGCGAAATGAAAGAGCAGACTGAATGGCACCGCGTTGTGCTGTTCGGCAAACTGGCGGAAGTCGCTGGTGAGTACCTGCGTAAAGGCTCTCAGGTGTACATTGAAGGCCAGCTGCGTACCCGCAAGTGGACCGATCAATCCGGTCAGGACAAATACACCACTGAAGTGGTGGTGAACGTTGGCGGCACCATGCAGATGCTGGGCGGCCGTCAGGGCGGCGGCGCACCGGCAGGTGGCGGCCAGCAGCAGGGCGGTTGGGGTCAGCCTCAGCAGCCGCAGGGCGGCAACCAGTTCAGCGGCGGCGCGCAGTCCCGTCCGCAGCAGCAGGCTCCGGCAGCGCCTTCCAACGAACCGCCGATGGACTTCGACGACGATATCCCGTTCTAAGGCTTGCCTTAGACGCAATATCCGCGTAGTTAAAACAGAAAGCCCCGGTTTCGACGGGGCTTTTTTTATGATTATTCCACCGCCGCCTCAGGAGTCGTTTTGACCACTGATCGCGGATCGCGAGCGCTTCAGGCTGCGGGCACCTGAGCGGTTGCGGGCGTCGCCACGCCTGGCTGCGGTGCGGCGGGCTGTGTCGCTGGCCTCTGCCGCGGCGCGGCCGTCGCTTTCTGTTTGCGGGCCATGTCATCGACGATCAGCCGATAGGCGATGTAATACTTATAGATATTGCTGACGTAGGTCACCGTTTCCGCGCCGATTTTTTCTGCCGCCAGATTTTCGACATTACCGAACCAGACGTTTGGATCAAACCCGCGCTGTTTGGTCATGGTGCGCAGGCGGGCGATACGCGCTGGACCGGCGTTGTAGGAAGCAAAGGTAAATAGCGCTTTATCCAGCCGGGTCATGGGCTCATCAGCATAGTATCGATCTATCATCCAGCGCATATATTTCACGCCAGCATGAATGTTGGGATCCAGCTGTTTAATATCACCCACCTTCAGCTCTCTTCCGGTGCTGGGCATCACCTGCATCACCCCGACGGCGCCGACGTGGCTTCGAACCGACTGGTTCAGCCGCGACTCCTGGTATCCCTGGGCCGCCATCAGCAGCCAGTCGACATCGTAGCGATCGCCATATTTGCGGAAGACGTCCACCATGGCGAGGAACTTGCGCCGTTCCTGACTCGCTGCGGCATTTTTGACATATTTAGCGTTTTTCAGGTAACGCAGCAGGAGAGTATTGCCCAGCGTGGTGCCCTGACGATTCTTTTTCACAAAGTTGTTCAGCAGCGCCAGCAGCTGCGGACTGTCCTGGCGTACCGCCCACGCAATGTTGCCGCCGTCGCGCAGCACCACGTTGTCATGGACCTGGATTTTCGGAAACACCTGTTTCCAGAAAACAGCTTTATGCTGATCGACGACGATCAACGGCACCAGCCCGGCGTTGAGCATTTCCAGCAGATCTTCATCCTCCAGCGCTTCCGGCGCCGCTTCCAGGGTAACCGGCGGTCTTGACTCACTGGCAAATCGGGCGTTCAGCGCTTGCAGACTGTCGTAATAGCTGGAGGAGCGGCGAACAAAGACCGTTTGACCGGAAAGCTGCTCCAGGCTGTCGACCTTTGGCGACGCCGGGCCGGAGATCAGCAACTCTTTGACGCCGCTGTAGAGCGGCTGAGCGAAAGCGGCCTGGGCTTCCCGCGACGGAGTGATGGTCAGGTTGGCGGCGACGATATCCCCTTTACCTTCATTGAGCGCGGTGAAGAGATTATCCCGGCTGACCGGCACGAAAACGATATGTAGCTTCAGGTGGCGCTGTTTCAGCTTTTTATCCCTGGCCAGCTGTTTATTCAGATCGTTTTCCAGCGCCATGAAAATGTCGTGCGTCGCTCCGCGTTGGGTTCCCTTATCAATAAAAAAGAAGGTCTTGCTGTAGGTGGTTAATACCCGGATGGTGCGCCGATCAAGCATGCCAGGCAGATCGCCTTTCCACGGCTGCAGCATGTCGTCGATATGGATCGACAGCGTGTTATCTTCGGTTGCCACCGGCGGCGCTTTTTCCGCCTCCGCCGCAAGCAGGATAGGGGCGAATAACAGCGTCGCGAGGCAGGTGAGCCAGGCGATAAACAGGCGTGATAGCAAGTTGGCGTTCATGGAGGAACACTCCGCAGGGGGATGTGTTTATTTTAGCAGAACGGCCGCCGTTAGCCGGGCACGACAAGGGCGTAAAAAACATAACGATGCTGACAAATCATTTTCTCCCATTTTATCGCTTACTATTAATGTGCTTTTATCTTTACTTTAACTATGGAGATAATATGGCGGAAATGTGTTTTTTTAATGATAAATAGAAAGTAATGATAATGTTTTTATTTTATGCTTCCTCATCTGTTTTGTATTAACCTTTTGATTATTAGTGTTTATTTTATTTTTATCCGATATTGATTATTATCACCTTGATAATGAATCTCATTTTTATTACCGTAGCACAGCACATTACTCTTATTATTCGCTGTCTGGATTACGCTATCAAAGAATAGCGCGAAGCGCTTTTTCTCTAATGATGAAACAGGGCACTTAATTTTATTATGCCTCATGCTGTTTTCTTCTTCCCATGACTATCGGGAAGGGGCTGACCTACGCCAAAATCTGGCGAGGCGCTGAGGCGAGTATTTTATCCCCTTGTTTTTTCAATTGGGGAAGGCGTTATGCCCGACAGCAACAGAAAACAGGGCATATTCTATGAAATACACGTCTCACTTCCCGCTGGGGATCGTCATTCCTTTGCTCGCCTGTAGCGTGCAGCTGCAGGCGGCAGAGAATATTACTGAACAATCGACTCGTGACGAGAGCACCCCAACGGCCGAAAACCAGGAGGAAACGATGGTGGTGACCGCTGCCAGGCAGAACCTGCAGGCGCCGGGCGTGTCGACCATTACCGCAGAGGAGATTCGCAAACATCCCCCCGCCCGCGATGTGTCGGAGTTAATTCGCACGCAACCCGGGGTCAACCTGACCGGTAACTCCACTAGCGGTCAGCGCGGCAACAACCGGCAAATTGATATCCGTGGCATGGGGCCAGAGAATACGCTGGTGCTGGTCGATGGAAAACCGGTCACCAGCCGTAACTCGGTACGATATGGCTGGCGCGGCGATCGTGATTCCCGTGGCGATACCAACTGGGTGCCGGCAGAGATGATCGATCATATCGATGTGATCCGCGGCCCGGCGGCGGCGCGCTATGGTAATGGCGCGATGGGCGGGGTCGTCAACATCGTAACCAAACCGACCACGCCTGAATGGCATGGGTCGTGGAATACCTATATCAATGCTCCGCAGCACCGTAAAGAAGGGTCGACGAAACGTACCAACTTTAGCCTCAATGGTCCGCTGTCAGACAGTGTTAGCTTCAATCTCTGGGGTAATCTGAGTAAAACCCAGGCCGATGCTCAGGACATTAACGCCGGGCATGAAGCTGAGCGTACCGGTTCCTACGCGGGCTCTTATCCAGCCGGACGTGAAGGGGTAGTGAACAAAGATATTCACAGTAAGCTGCGCTGGGAATTCGCCCCGATGCAGGCCCTGGAGTTTGAGGCCGGCTACAGCCGCCAGGGCAACCTCTATGCCGGCGACACACAAAACACCAATACCAGTACGCTGGTGAAGAGTATGTACGGGAAAGAGACTAACCGTCTCTACCGGCAAACTTATGGCGTGACATGGACCGGCGGCTGGGATAATGGCGTGACCAGCAACAGCTATGCCCAGTACGAACACACCCGCAACTCGCGAATGAATGAAGGGCTGGCGGGCGGTACGGAAGGGATCTTCTCCAGTAGCGAGTTTTCAGATATCGATCTGGCCGATGTTCTGCTACATAGCGAAGTGAATATTCCGTTTACGCTGGGGGTCGATCAGAATCTGACGCTGGGCACCGAATGGAACCAGCAGCGGATGAAAGACGGCGTGTCGACAGCCCAGGCGCTCTCTTACGGGGCGATCGACGGTGTATCGGCTACCGATCGTAGCCCGTACTCCAGCGCTGAGATTTTCTCGCTGTTTACCGAAGATAATATGGCGCTAACGGACAGTACCATGCTGACACCCGCTCTGCGCTTCGATCACCACAGCATCGTCGGTAATAACTGGAGCCCGTCGCTGAATCTGTCCCAGGAACTGACGGATGACTGGACGCTTAAGCTGGGCATTGCCCGCGCTTACAAGGCGCCTAACCTCTACCAGTTGAACCCGAACTATATTCTCTACAGCAATGGTCAAGGCTGTTACGCCAGTAGTTCCGCCTGCTATCTGATGGGAAATAGCGACCTGAAAGCGGAGACCAGCGTCAATAAAGAGATCGGTATTGAGTACAAGCATGATGGCTATCAGGCGGGAATTACCTGGTTCCGTAACGACTATCACAACAAGATTGAGTCAGGGTATGCGGCGGTGGGCACTGCCAGCAACGGTACCACCAATATCTATCAGTGGGAAAACGTACCAAAAGCGTTAGTGGAAGGCCTGGAAGGAACGCTGAATCTTCCAGTGGGGGAGACGATTAACTGGAGCAATAACCTGACATGGATGCTGCAGAGCAAGAATAAGACGACAGGCGACCGGCTGTCAGTGATCCCGCAGTTTACCCTGAACTCGACTTTGAGCTGGCAGGTTCGTGAAGATCTCTCTCTGCAGAGCACCTTTACCTGGTATGGCCGTCAGAAACCAAAACGCTTTAATTATAAGGGCGAGGCGGTCAGCGGCAGCGAACTAAACGAAGTCAGCCCATACAGCATTGTCGGCCTCAGCGCGACCTGGGATGTGAACAAAAATCTGAGCTTCACCAGTGGGATAGATAACCTGTTTGATATCCGCCACTATCGGGCAGGGAATGCGCAAACGACTGGAAACGCGACGACGGGGGCTTACCTTTATGGTGCGGGTGCTGAGACCTATAACGAGTCGGGGCGAACCTTCTTTATGAGCGTAAATACTCATTTCTAATGGTGCTGAGGAGAATGAAACCGGGTGCAGCGCGGCCCGGTTTTTTTATTTCAGATGAGAGCGGCGGAGACAATTATAAATGGTGACAAAATCTTCACGCCCTCTACATTATTAGCTCAAAATATCCTTTTATACTGATTTCCGTCGCGCAAGGTCGTTGATCCCGACCGGGCTCGATAATAGCATCCTGCTATTTCCCTTCTGCAATACCCCCTGTCCCCCTTCCATTCCCAACCGCAGCGATGCGGAGGAGGGGGACCTTCCTTATTTTTGTCGCGTGACCCGGTGACGATATTGGGTGGGTGTGAGCGCATGATATTTTTTGAAGGTACGATTAAACGCACTGAGATCGTCATAACCAACCATAATACAAATATCGACAATACGGTAACCAGGCGTCGTCAGCAATAAACGGCGACAGAGCGACATACGCTGTTGGCGGATATACTCCATCGGCGAACGATCAAAATAATAACGGAAGAGCCGAAATAAATGCCAGGGAGAATAACCAGAAATATCGCTCAGATCGTCGACGGTTAGTTTCTTATCCAGATTATTATCGATCCAAAGGATCAGGTCGTTTAGTACCGATTGCTGGAGCGTTTTGCTACGCATGATTGAGGCCAATCCCAAAAACGAATGGCTCCTCAATGAGGAGCCCCGGGTTTATTGAACGGTGAGCTCGCCGCGGCGAACCTGATAATTTTTTTGGTTATCAGGGCCAATATAGTCGCTGGCGGGTTTTGCCACCTGCAGATAACCAAACGCGGTTGATTGCTCTGCATGATAATTTTCGCCGTCATTCACGTCGCCGCGCCCGTTATAACGGGCAATCGCTGGGAAGGGATACACCGGACGCGTTGCGATAACGGCTGGAGTGGCGTCAGCGTAAGGCTGACTGATTTTCTGCACGCCGTGAAACTGCGTTTGCGCATCTGGTTTTTCTGTCATCGGCGGCAGCCTGGCGGCGGCTGACGCCCGTTTTCCGGCCATAAGCTCTTGCGGCGCGATGCCTTCCTCGGTCCAGCGCATCAGCGGGGTAAGGAGATCAATTTGATCGTAACCTTCGCCATTACCGCAATGTGCTACCCCAGGCAGCAGGAATAACCGCAGGAAGGTATCCGTTGCGGCATGGCCCATCTCTGCTTCTACGCCGCGGTAATAGGCGATAGAAAAGGCTGGGCTGACGGAGTCATCGGCCAGACCGTGCCACAGGATAAGCTTGCCGCCGCGCTGTTGATAGGCATGAAGATTGGTATTTGCCGCGTTATAGAGCGGTGCCAGTTGAGCGACGGCGTCAAAATTCTGCTGATTAAGTGGGAAATCCCGCATCGAATGGATCTTCTGTTTTCCTCCCGGCAGGAGCACGGATTGCAGAGCCGGTAGTACCATCATTTCCGACATTGAGTGGCCGGTCGGCATCTCCGGCACCGGCCAGCGTAGCTCGGAGCCCAGCGGAAGACCGCCAGCGACGAACTGGGCGCTGTGGCTGTCGTAAGCGCCGCGGTAGAGCTTTTTCACTACCTCAATCTCTTCCTGTGTCAGGCAGGCGGAACGGTCCTGAGCGTTGGCAGGACAGCGGGGGAGCCAAGTCTCAGAGAACTGACAGGCATACGGGTTTTGCAGGATGCCGTCCTGCACGCCGGAAAGCGTCGGGCAGTGAGACAGTATGGCCTGGTGAATCAAAGGTAAGCGATCTTTCAACAAGACAGCGGTACCGTCGGGACGCTGATTGGCGGCCACATTCCAGCCGTGGAAGAAGGAATTCTGAAACTGGAAAAAGGCCGCAGGCGCGCCAGCGCTGATACCGTCAAAATCCTGCGGAAAGCGCTGTGCTTCCATCAATGCTTCGCGACCGCCGTCTGAGCAGCCCATAAAGTACGCGTATTTTGGCGGCTGGCGGTAAAGCATCTGAATCACTGCTTTGCTCAGCACTGCGGTCAGGTGGTTGGCGCGCCAGGCAAAATCGATGCGCTTTTGCGGATCCTCGGCCCATGAAGCATCCATCATACTGCCATGGTGCCCCATATCGGTTGCTGCCACCACGAACTCGCCGTTCATTGCCGGCAGGCAGCCGCTGGCATTCGACAGACTCAGGTTAATGCTCCCGCACAGTCCGCCGCAGCCGACCTGCAAGAAACGTTGACTCCAGCGCTGGGTCGGCAGGGCAATCTGCACGCCAATCTGGGGGGCGATAGTGGCGCTCACCTTGCACCAGCTTCCCTGCGCGGAGGTTTGCATTTCAGTGTGGTTGATAGTGACCTTTGCGCCAACGGCGGCGCTGAAGTCGGTAGCGCTCAGCGCATCGCATGTCAGCGCGGGGAGAACAATCGGCAGACTGGAGGCAGCCTGCGCTGGCGAAGCGAACGATAACCCAAAGAGGGTGCAGATAATGATGGGTAAGATCGTTTTAAGTAAGCGTGACATACGCAATTCCCTGTAATTGATGATGGGAGGCGGCAGGATGGTGAAGCCTATTCCTCACCTTCCCTGGCGAGGCGCCACTGCTTGGCTATTGTAGATAACGATAGACTTTCCTTGATGCCTTGATAAGGCGTCCCTACTGTATTCTGCTATTTTGAGGAAAATATGGAGATTTTCGCCATTGTCATCTGGCGGTAAATACATGAAAGAATGTTGTGATGTCGATTGCATAATTTATTCAATTTCTCTTCATTATATCTGCTGGCTTTAAGAATATGATTGTGCCTGTTCCTGGTGATTCCAGAGAACAACATTCCTAACGAGATCCTTCCCCCTTTCCATTAGCAAGAAAGGGGGCTTTTTCAATAAAAACCGTTCAGGCAAATCTAAATATAGCTCTGGTGTTGGCCATTAGAACCACGGAGTTCAGGGAAAGTTCCATCATTAAATATATTTTTAAAGATGATTTAACATCCTTTTTTTCTCCATTTTGTCGCCATAATTGCATGTAATTCTGCGCCTCGCTCAGGTTAATTCTGTCGCATATCTTAGATACGCAACCTGAACAAATAAGCTCAACGCCAGCAGATAACTGCTATTGCTCATTATCTCGTAGACGACACATTCATGTTAAAAAAGACTCATATCATCAGCGGATTATTGATTACCCCTTTAACGTTGTACGCCGCAACATCATATCAAGTTGATGATATTCGTTTTGAAGGGCTGCAGCGCGTGACCGTCGGGGCGGCGCTATTAAGTATGCCGTTGCACGCGGGAGAAACGGTGACGCCAGAGGAAGTCAGCGAGGCGGTGCGCGCGCTGTATGCGAGCGGCAATTTCGAGAATGTGCAGATCCTGCGCGATGGGAAAACGCTGGTGGTGCAGGTTAAGGAGAGGCCCACTATTGCCAGCATCAGTTTTTCCGGGAATAAGTCGGTGAAGGATGATGCGTTAACGGAGAATCTCACCGCGACAGGTATTTTTGCAGGTAGCGCACTGGATAGAAATTCGCTCAGCGAAATAGAAAAGGGGTTGCAGGATTTCTATTACAGCGCGGGGAAATACAGTGCGCAGGTTCACGCTGTGGTGACCCCGTTACCGCGTAATCGCGTTGACTTAACGTTCGTCTTTCAGGAAGGCGTATCGGCGAAAATCGCACAAATAAACATTATCGGTAATCAGGCGTTTCGAGAAGAGACGCTCCTGGACCAGCTTCAGCTACGCGATAATGTGCCGTGGTGGAACGTGGTAGCGGATAAAAAATACCAGAAACAGAAGCTGGAAGCCGATCTGGAAACGCTGCGCAGTTTTTATCTCGATCGCGGCTATGCGCGCTTTGCTATCCAGTCCACGCAGGTCAGTATGACGCCAGATAAAAAATCCTTGTATATCACCATCACCCTCAATGAAGGCGAACGTTATCGGGTCGACCGAACTCAGGTGACAGGCGACCTGGCGCAGCATGGACCGGAGATCGAGGCCCTTGCCCAGCCGCTGGCGGGGGCATGGTATAGCGGGGCGCAAGTCACCACGATTGAAAATGAGATCAAAAAGCGTTTCGGCAAGTATGGTTATGCCTGGCCGCAAGTGACGACCACGCCGGAAATCGATGATGCGCATCACCGTATGACGCTGCATATTCAGGTCGACGCGGGTCGCCGCTACTCGGTACGCCAGATCCGCTTTTCCGGTAACGACACCTCCCGGGACGCGGTGCTGCGTCGTGAAATGCGTCAAATGGAAGGGGCGTGGCTCAACAACGAAAAAGTCGAGCAAGGGAAAGTACGTCTTGACCGAACGGGTTTTTTTGAGAACGTTGAACAGCAGATCGTTCCGGTTAGTGGGACGGCGGATCAGGTCGATGTGGTCTACAAGGTGAAGGAGCGCAACACCGGCTCATTTAACGTGGGCCTGGGATTTGGAACGGACAGCGGCGTGAGCTATCAGCTTGGCGTGACTCAGGATAACTGGCTGGGAACGGGCAACAGCGTTAGCTTCAACGGGACGCGCAACAGCTATCAGTCTTATCTTGAACTGGGGGCGACGAATCCGTGGTTTACCGTCGATGGCATTAGCCTGGGCGGAAAGATTTTTTATAACAGCTATGATGCTTCCGATGCGGACGCCGGGAGCTATAACCAGCAGAGCTACGGCTTAGGCAGTACGCTGGGGTTTCCAATTAGCGAAAATAACTCCCTGAACCTGGGACTGGATTATGTTCATAATCGGCTGACTAATATGGATCCGGAGCTGTCGACCTGGCGCTACCTCAGTTCTCGCGGAATCGAGCCCAGCGTGGTGACGAAAGATGGCGACAGCGGCGCGAAATATAGCGCCAACGATTATTTTGTGAGTATTGGATGGGGTTACAACGACCTCGACCGCGGCTTTTTCCCGCGAGCGGGAAACAAAAGCAGCCTTAGCGGAAAACTGACCCTCCCCGGCTCGGATAACAGTTATTACAAACTCTCCTTTGACACTGCCCAGTATCTGCCACTGAACGAGAATAAGCGCTGGATCTGGATGGAACGCCTGCGCGCAGGCTATGCCGGCGGGTTAGACGGCAAAAGTGTGCCGTTCTACGATAACTTTTACGCTGGCGGTTCGTCGACAGTGCGCGGCTTCTCATCTAACACCATCGGGCCTAAAGCGGCCTATTACCGTTGTAACGGCAGCGAAAGCAGCTATAGCGCCTGCCCGCTGGACTCCTCATCTGATGCGGTCGGCGGGAATGCCATGGCGGTGCTGAACAGCGAATTTATCATTCCAACCCCCTTTGTGAATGACAAATATGCCGATAGTCTGCGAACCTCGCTGTTTGTTGATGCGGGGACGGTCTGGAGCACCTCCTGGCAAAACACCGCGCAGACGCAGGCGGCAGGGATCCCTGACTACGGCGATCCGAGTCATATTCGTCTCTCCGCTGGGATTGCCGTGCAGTGGATGTCTCCTCTCGGTCCACTGGTCTTCTCATGGGCAGAGCCATTTAAAAAGTATGATGGCGATAAAGCAGAGCAGTTTCAGTTTAATATCGGCAAAACCTGGTAAGGCCCCAGCGGGGCTTATTAGACCGGCGTGGCAATATTCTGTAGACGGTACCCCGACATACGGATTGAGCTAAATAAGATCAATCGCCATGGCGATATTATCGCAAAGATATTCGCTATGGCGGTATACCAAAGACATTTACCCGAGCGCGGCCTGATGGCTGCGCGGGTCTGTTGTCGTACGCCGAGGCAACCGCGCAATAAATAGCTGGCTGCCGTCGTCCTCTCTGCCGGCGGAAGCTTTGGCGACGCTCAGCGCCACATCGTCTGATACGAATGGATGAAGGCTCATCCAAAGGGACTAATACATATTGTCAATTATTTTTATTTAATCTTATTTTTTATTGTATTTTCTTTTTTTAGGTTGATTTGTTTCTGTTTTTATAGGGTCTAATCATTAATCTCTCGACGAAAAGTAAACGTTACTAATAATGGAGTATGTTGTTAGGAATTGTCTTAAGTCACATAATTGTCAGGGATGCTTGCAGTTTATATTAATGAATGCTATCACTATATACGGTAACAATTTGTAGCATTTATATAAGGAAGGAATATGAAATGGACTATTCTTAATACCCTGATCTGCCCGCAATCCGGCATCGCCTTTTCGGCGATATCCAGCCTGCGTTTCTTAAAATTTATTATGTGGTACGAGGCCGATGTGATCCTGCTGCCCGGCGAGACAATGAAGCTCTATTCCTCAAGAGTTTTAATTAATGACCAGTATCATTCATTAAAAATCTACAATATTGCGGTGTACGACGAGGCGCAGTGGGAAATATTACGCGAGCGGCCATCGTGCCCGTACCATGCCGGCGGCGAGCGGTCTGACTCCTGTTTTTACCAGTCCTTTTGCGCGATTAAGCGCTGCCCGAATAATATTCCCCGCAGCGAAACCTGGCGTTAGTCAGGCCACGCCGGGGGCGGTGTAGCGTCATTTCTCCAGCAGGGCGGCCAGTCGTGGCTGGACGCCTGCGCAGCCGGCCAGCACGCGGTTACCTCGCCGCAGCCCCTCATTGGCGAGAAACGCATTGCACGTTCCGCCCGCCTCCTCAATCAACAGCATGCCTGCCAGCGCGTCCCAGCTGTTCATATGCGCTTCATAATAGGCATGGAGCTGGCCGGCGGCGACATGCGCCAGCATCAGGGCGCCCGCGCCGAAGCGGCGATATTCCAGGCCGGCGTCGAGCAGGGTGGTGATGGCCCAGGCGTAGTCGCTGGCCGGGGCGCGGCTGGAGCGGCCCATACCCACTACCACCGCATCCGGATCCGGTTCGCGTAGCGTCAGGCGCTGGCCGTTGAGATACGCGCCTTCGCCGCGACCAGCGAAGAAAAACTCATCGCGATCGGGGGCGTAGATAATGCCAAGCGTCAGCTCACCCTGGCACACTCGCGCCAGCGAGATACACCAGTAATCCATACCGAGGATAAAGTTGGTGGTGCCATCGACAGGGTCGAGCACCCAGACGGTCTGTGCATCGCCGGCGAAACCGCTCTCCTCGCCGAGGAAACCCTCCTGGGGAAAATGGGCCTGCAGCCAGCCTTTAATCTCTTGTTCTACCGCGAGATCCGCCTGCGACACAAAATCCTGGCGCGATTTTTTATCGACCTGTAATCCCGCATCGCGTAGCGCCTGGGCGTGGGCGCCAGCCTGGCGAATTAAGGCGCATAATGACTCTCGTTGTGCTTCCGTCATAGTCCTGCTCTCAGATAACAAAGGGCGACGTGCGCCGGTGAATTAATGTCACCTCCACCCATGTGGTGCGTGAAGGTTGTAAAGGGTCGGCGGTGCGCTCCAGCAGCCGGGCAAGCGCCTGGCGGGAAATCGCCGCCACATCCTGATGTAGGGTGGTGAGCTGATAGCTATATTGCGCGGTCGGCGGCGTGTTATCAAAACCAATCAGCTGAAAATCCTCAGGCGCCTGTTTGCCGCGCTGGCGCATCCCATCAAGAAAGCCACAGGCAAGCTGGGCATTCGCGCAAAAGATCCCCTCAGGCACCTCGTCAGCGAGCGCCGCGGCCTGCTCACCGCCGACGTAGCCCTCTTCCGGACAGGCGAGGTGCGCCAGGTCGCGTTCGATGTCCACTCCGCGCGCCTGTAGCGCCCGGCTGAATGCTTCACCGCGCATGCGCCCGGCCCAGGTGGAAGGGAGAGTATTGAGCCAGCCGAAGCGCCGACAGCCGCTGCGCAACAGCTGGTTAGCGGCCAGTTCGGCGCCGGCGGCGTTATCAGAGCAGACATAATCCACCCCGGGGATCGTCGGTTGACGGTTAATGCCCACTACCGGAATATGCTGGTGAACGCACTCGTTCACCAGCGCTTCCGGCGGCTGGCCGGAGGTAACGATAACCCCGGAGACGCGAAACTGCGTGAAACGGCGCAGGGTATGCGCCAGATCCTGCTCGCTATGGATCTCGCTCACCAGCGCCTGAAAGCCCTGGCGCTGGATCTCGTTGAGCAAGGCATCAAGCAGGGCGCTGCGAAAAGGATCGCTGATGCGCGAGACGATCACGCCGATTAAGTGGCTGCGCTGGCGGTTCAGCCCCTGGGCGAGGAAGTTAACCTGATACCCCAGCTCTTCGGCGGCGCGCAACACCCGCGCCCGGGCATCGGGAGAGATGCTGCCGTTGCTGCTCAACGCCCGGGACACCACCGCCCGGGAGACGCCCGCACGCCGTGCGACATCCTGGGCGGTGACGCTGGCTTTACGTGATGCGGTGCTCATAGGATGTGCGCCTCGTCGGTAAACGGGGGACGCGGCAGCGTTAAGGCGAGCCCATCCCGGGAAACGAATAACCCCGGCCACGGCTGGCAGGCCTGCTTCAGCCCCGGCAGGGCAGCGTCCTCGCAGTGATAGAGCCCCAGCGCCGGGAGCTGCAGCGTTCTGAACAGCATCAGGCAAGAGGGGAAATCGCCATGAGAGGCGTCATCGTCCAGGGCCGCCACCGAGGCACACTCCTGAAACGCCAGCCCGGCGCCGGCCATCAGGGCCATCGAGTCGGCGGTCGGCCGGCCATCGCCGCTGTAAAACAGCGTCTGCCCGGCAATGGTGATACGGATGGCGCGATTACTCAGCTCATGCTGGGTGGGGGCAGTGCGGATCTGCCAGTCCTGCCACGTCCAGGCTTCGCGACATGCTTGCCAGTCGATGGTGAAACCGAGCTCCGCCTGCGGCCAGTTCGCCAGCGCGGCCAGCTGCATGAGCACCGGCTGCTGCGTCGGCTGGCAGTAGATAATCAGCGGCTTCTGGCGGGAGCCGCTTTTCCAGTAATTCAGCAGCGCCGTCAGACCGGTGCAGTGGTCCGGATGAACGTGGGTGAAGTAGATCGCGTCGATATCGTTGACCCCGCCGCCGCGCTGCCAGAGCGCGCGGGGAACGGTGGGTCCGCAGTCGATTAACCACTGTTTGTTGTCCGCGTCGATTACCCGCAGCGCGGAGGTATTTTGCGTGCAGGAAAAGGCGCTCCCGCAGCCAAGCACATCTATTTTCATTTACCCTCGCCAAAATTTTTTGCCGCTTAATTAAATTGTCATAAATACCCGACAAAGTAGGCTCACATCATGTCGAGTTAACGTTGCATTTTTTTTACAGCTAAATGAACACGTGTTCACAGCAATAAAAAATGCCCGCAACAGCGCTGTCAGGTAGCGAATATGAGTTATTTAAAGATCTCCGGCCTTAAAATTTGTTATGGCGATAAAGTGGTTTTACATAATATCGATCTGGCGGTCGAGCAGGGGGAGATGATCGCGCTGCTCGGTCCTTCGGGATGTGGAAAAACCACCCTGCTGAATGCCCTCTGCGGTTTTATTCCGGTGGAAAGCGGGGAGATCTCCATCGCCAGCCGAGCGATCACCCATCAGGCGCCGGAGCAGCGCAATATCACCATGGTGTTTCAAAGCTACGCCCTGTGGCCGCACCTGACGGTGGCGCGCAATATTGGCTATGGCCTGAAGCTGCGCAAATGGCGCGGGGCGGACATCACACGGCGAGTGGCGGAGCTGCTACGGATCGTCAATCTCGACGGGCTGGCTGACGTGAAGGTGACTGAACTGTCGGGCGGCCAGCGGCAGCGGGTGGCGCTGGCGAGGGCACTAGCGATAGAGCCTCAGGTGCTGGTGCTGGATGAGCCGTTATCTAATCTGGATGCCAAAGTGCGGCTCAATGTGCGCCATGAAATTAAATCTCTGCAAAAGAAACTCGGCTTTACGTCGTTAATTGTCACCCACGATCAACAGGAGGCATTAGTGATGGCGGACCGTATTGCAGTATTAAACCAGGGGCGAATTGAGCAAACCGGTACGCCGCAACAAATATATCAGCGACCCGCGACACCCTTCGTCGCTGATTTTATGGGCGCCGATAATAAAATAACCTCTGATGAAATATCTGCTGCCGCAATATCCGGTTTATCCGCAGCTCAGCAGGGTGAAAAAGTCATTTATTTTCGCAGCGCCGATGCCACGCTCGGCGAATTAACGCAGCCCGCGCCGCAGGAGGGGCTCGCCCTGGAGGGGATGGTGGAGCAAAGCGCGTTTCTGGGCAATCTGTATCGCCACAGCGTGCGCTGCCATGACCGCCTGCTGCAGGCCGACTCCGCTCAGTGCTGGCCGACGAAAAGCCGCGTCAGGCTCCATGTGCCCATGCCGGCCCTCCATATTTTTCCTTTACCACTATCACAGTGATATCAGCGTGTTCATTCTGGGGACAATCCATGTTTACTAAGACGAAAGCAGCGATCTTAACGACCCTCTGCCTGAGCGTTAGCGCCCAGGCCGACACCTTTCTTAACGTCGCTACCGCGGGCGATCAGAATATGGTGGATTACGTGAAAACCTGGCTGGGGCCAAAATTTGAAGCCGCTCATCCCGGCGTCAAGGTGCGGGTGATCGGTACCGGCCCTGGCGACGCCGGGTCGAATAAAATCAGCGAGAAGTTGAGCGCCCAACAGGAGAGCGGCGCGCAGCAGTGGGATATCGACGTCGCCGTGGTGCATCAGAAGGCGGGGGGCGAACAGGTGGAAAAGGGATTGCTGCAAAAATATCGCCAGGATATTCAGACCGGCGGCATGGTGAGCTCGCCGAGCGCCACCCAGGCGCTCGGCGTTAACGTCGACGGATACGTCATGCCGATGTTCTTAAGCCAGACCGCTATCGCCTGGAACAGCGATCTCGTCAGTACGCCACCGGCGTCGTATGACGAGCTGGTCGCGTGGACGCAGAAACATCCGCAGGCTTTTGGCTATAACGGCATCAAGAACGGCATGTCCGGCGTTAGCTTTGTGGTGGGCTGGATCTACGCCTACGGGACCGGCGCCGAGCGCCTCTCCTCCGCGCCTTATGATAAAAGCGTCGAAAAGGGCTGGCAGCAGGCCTATGCGAAACTGAAAGCGTTTAATAAAAATGTCACTTTCACTCCGGGCAACGCCGGAACGCTCGATATGCTAAGTCGGGGAGAGATCGCCATGGGCCCGGTATGGGTCGACATGTTCTATAGCTGGAAAGATCAGGGCAAGCTGCCGCCATCGATTAAGCTCGCTTTACTGGCCCCGGGTATGCCGGGTCAGCCGATGTATTACGTCATCCCAGCGAAAGCGGCGAATCCGCAGCTGGCGCGCGACTTTATCGCGCTGGCCACCAGCCCGGAAGTGCAGGCGCAGGGGATCGTTAAGCAGTTCAACTGGTACCCGGGCATCGACGCCGGGCAGGTGAAGCCGAAGCTGGATGCGGCGACCTGGCAAAAGCTGTTTGCCGAAATTTCGCCTGAAGCCCTGGCGAAGTATGGCAAAAGCTTCCCGATCGCCCCCTACTTTGACGATATCAAAGAGGGTTACGAAAGCCAGGTGGCCAATTAACCCTTTTTCCAGCCCGGGTCGCCGACCCGGGCGCTTGCTTGTGCCAACGCCAGGTCCTTTATGTCCAGTTCATTGAAATACTTGCTGCTGGTTGCCCCGGCCGCGCTGATGATCGCGGTCCTGTTTTTGTATCCGCTGGGGTTTTCGCTGGTCTCGGCGTTTACCGCGCCGGGACAGTCGTTCACCCTCGATCATTTTCGCAAGGTCTATGCGCTTTACGCCAACGATGTGCTCTTTTCGCTGCTTATCGTGCTGATCTCAGTGGCGTTGTTAGCGCTGATCGCCATTACCCTCTCGGCAGTGATTGCGCTGTCGCCTTGCCGGCCCGTTGTTCGCCTGCTGGGTTTTTTGTATCGCTTGCCGCTGTTTATCCCCTTTATTGTCGTCGCCCAGATGATGCGCACTTTTCTCGCCAAAAATGGCCTGATGAACAATGCGCTGGTGGCGGCCGATCTGGTCAGGCCGCTGGAGACCCTCTCCTGGCTGGGATGGAAGGGAATTGTCATTACCTTTGTCTGGAAGCAGCTGGCCTTTGCTACGCTGTTGATCTGCGGAGCGATGGCGGCGCTGGAGCCGTCGCAGATCCTCGCCGCACGTAATCTTGGCGCCTCCCGGCCGCGGCTGCTGTTCGATATTATGCTGCCGCAGGTCCTGCCGACCATCGGAGTGGCGCTGGTGCTGTCGACGGTAACCATGATGTCGGTGCTGTCGGTACCGCTGATGATCGGCGTGGGGACGCCGACGATGCTGACCGTGGATATGGCGTTTCGCGTCAATTCCTATGGTGATTACGCGGTGGCGAATGCGCTTGGCGTGGTGTCGCTGGCGATCTGCGGCGCGCTGTCGTGGTTTTACCTGCGCCACAGCCTGCAGCAAAAAGGCGGTGAAGGATGAAAGCGCTGCACCTTGCTTCCTCTCCGTCATGGTGGGTAAGAGGACGCCGTAAAGTGAACGCCAGCCCGGTGCTGCAGACCCTGCTACTGCTGTTTATGCTGCTGGCGATGTTTGGCCCGCTTCTGAACCTGTTGATCTGGACCGTAGCGGAAAGCTGGTATTTTCCCCATTCGCTGCCCAGCCAGTGGGGCCTGAAGTACTGGTATCAGGTCTTCAATCCGTACAGCGATGTCTCCAGCTCGCTGTTAACCAGCGTACTGATCGCCCTGCTGTCGGTGGTGGTCTGTTTGCTGATTTCCGTTCCCGCCGGCTATGCGCTTTCCCGGCGGAAAATGCCGCTGCGGGTGCTGTTTATGCTGCTGTTTCTCCTCCCGCAGGCCTTTCCCAACCTGACGGTATACATGAATATTGCCCGTTTGTTTTACCAGTGGGGCTTGAACGGAACTATCGCGGGGGTGGTGCTGGTGCATAGCGTCCACGGTCTGATGTACTCGGTGTGGATCTGTGTGGCCGCGTTTTCAGCCATCGACCCGCTGCTGGCGCGGGCATCGCGTAACCTGGGCGCCGGACCGATGTATACCTTCTGGCACATCGTGCTGCCGCAGGCGGCGCCGGGGATCGTTGCCGCGAGCATCTTTGTTTTTCTGGAGTCGTTGGATGAGTTTACCGGCACCTTCTTCGTCGGGGCGCCGGATGTCACTACGCTGCCGCTGCTGCTCTATAACGCCAGCATGTCGGGTAACTATCAGGTCTCGTCGATTACCGCGCTGATTTTACTGGCGCCATCGCTGCTCTTTATGGTGGTGATCCATAAATTTATGCGTCCGGAGATGATGGCAAAACTGGGGAAATAAGGGCTGCAGAAAACGAAAAAGCTTCCCGGTGGGAAGCTTTTTAACCTCAGGTCATCATCATTGGCCATTCTGGCGGTGTCTGACTCATGACTTCAATCATCACATCTTTGATATTGCCCCAGATTTTGGCAATATCGAGCAGGGTGATGCCGAGCAAACCGGTGGCGAACCAGCAGGCGGCGGCAAGGCCGAGGCAGCTGCAGATCACCGCCAGACCGGCATAATCGCTTTTGCGAAGTTGGATATTCAGTGAACTGGCAAGAAACATCAGTACCGCGCTCACCAGGGGCCAGCGCAACAACACAACACTGGTAGTAATGGAAGCCATTAACCTGTCCTCAAAGAAAGTCGGGGAGCCATGGACGACCTGGCGCGACTGACGATGGCATAGCGCTCTGGTCTCAACTGGCGTACTAGAGAGTGATGAAACGCCATTTCTGTTTCATCAACTTGTGTGAACTATATCACACTTGGCGCTTTATTCACCAGTCAAAAAATGAGCTTTCGCTGCGCTTAATAACAATGTTATTAATGTGGATATTAGTAAGTAACCTCCGATGATCTTATTTTCATTCTCTTGCTAATGATTATTATTCTGCGGGTTTTATTACTTGTTCTTGTTTAATACACGGAGAAACCGAGTCAGAAGCGCGTCTATTCTTAATCTTGGCGGAATATCTTCCGAATACCTGATAAATAAGTATTATTCTTCCCTGTCAGTGGTAAAGCTGACGCCCGTGAGGGCTGGCGGAAATCGGCTGATGTCTATCGCAGTCGCGATTGCTAACGTGTTTGGGCTACCTTAATTAAGGCATATCGCATGGATGTAAGCGTAAATGGGTGACAGTACGCCGCATAAGGCGCTAAGGCTCATCGGAACGGGTTTGGTTATTTTATTGCCAGTGGTACTGGCATTGTGGTTTGCCCAGCTGCGGGCAAAAGCCGAAACCATTGATCAATTACACTCATTTTCGCAGCTGGCGCTGCAAAAAACGGAAATGGTCATCCGCGAAGCGGATCAGGCCCGGGCGAAAGCCAGCCAGTATCGCGGGGAGCTGTGCTCAGCGGACCATCAGCGTTATTTATTGCATATCGTTCGCGGCCTGCTGTATGTGGAAGATCTGATCTACGCTAACGGTCAGCGCTTTATCTGTTCAACGTCCGTTCATCAGCAAACCGGCTGGCGGATGCCGGCGGCCAATTACACCAAAAAGCCGGATGTCGCGATTTACTATTACCGGGACACGCCGTTTTATCCCGGCTTTGCCATGAATTATATGCAGAAGGGACCCTATGTGGTGGTGGTCAATCCCTTCTCGTTCAGCTCAGTGATCGCCAGCGATCGCGATTTAGCCTATGGCGTGTTCGATACCAAAACCAACCTCTTTTTCTCGGTTAGTAACAATGTCGAGCCCGCGGAGCTCCATGCGTTAATTCGCGAAGGCGATACCTTTTTTAATCAGAATGGCCGGGTGTATACGATAGCCCGCTCTGCTATCCGGCCGATCGCCGTCATTATGTCCACCTCGCGGGCCAGCTATTATCACAACTTTTGTGACCAGGCCAGCCTGACGCTGCCGCTGGGGATCATCTGCAGTATTTTACTGGTGCTGGTGTGGTCGCGCACCCGCCGTCAGTATCACTCGCCGCGCAATATGCTGCAGCGGGCTCTGAGCTGCCGCCAGCTGCGCCTGCACTACCAGCCGATTATCGATATTAAAAATAACCGCTGCGTCGGGGCGGAAGCGCTGCTGCGCTGGCCAGGGTTTGACGGTCCGGTGATGAACCCGGCGGAGTTTATTCCGCTGGCGGAAAATGAAGGCATGATTGCCCAGGTGACGGACTACGTGGTGGATGAGCTGTTTTACGAAATGGGAGAGTTTCTTGCCAGCCATCCGCAGCTGTACGTGGCGATCAATCTCTCTGCGTCGGACTTCCACTCGGCGCGGCTGATTTCACAGATCAGTGAGAAAGCGCGCAGCTATGCGGTCTGTATCGGGCAGATCAAAATCGAAGTAACCGAGCGGGGGTTTATCGACGTACCGAAGACCACGCCGGTGATTCAGGCGTTCCGCGAAGCGGGCTATGAAATTGCCATCGATGATTTCGGCACCGGCTATTCGAATCTGCATAATCTGCACGCCCTGAATGTCGATATCCTTAAAATCGATAAAACCTTCGTTGATACGTTGACCACCAACAACACCAGCCACCTGATTGCCGAACACATCATCGAGATGGCGCGCGGGTTGCGTCTAAAGACTATCGCGGAAGGCGTGGAGACGCCTGAGCAGGTAAGCTGGCTCTACAAGCGCGGCGTGCAGTATTGCCAGGGCTGGCTGTTTGCGAAAGCGATGCCGGCGCGGGAGTTTATGCAGTGGTTAGCCAATGCGCCCGCGCCCGTGAACGTGCCTCAGCCGTCGCGTCACGCGGAGATCTGATGGCGGTAGTCGCTGGGGGTGCGGTCGAACTCCCGGCGGAAGACTCGCGAGAAGGTTTGCTGCGAGACGTAGCCCAGATCCATGGCGATATCAAAGATCGGCCGCTGGGTGGTTCGCAACGCCTCCGCCGCCAGCAGCAGACGGCGCTGACGAATATAATCCCCCAGCGTCTGATGCATCACGGTGCGGAACATCCGCTGCAGGTACCACTTCGAGTATCCTGACTTTCTGGCGACTACATCAATGTTAAGTGGTTGATCGATATGTTCATCAATCCATTCAATCAGTGTTTGAATAATATCCTGATGGGACATAAAGCGGCCTCTCTCAATTCTCGATTCGTCGTTTTGTCTGCGGGCGAGTATAATTCCTCAAGTTAACTTGAGGTAAAGCGCTTTATGGAAAAGAAATCACCCCGCATCAAAATGCTGCTGACGCCCGGGGAAGTGGCAAAACGAACCGGCGTGGCGGTCTCGGCCCTCCATTTTTATGAGAGTAAAGGGCTGATCCACAGCCAGCGGAATGCCGGCAATCAGCGGCGCTACCGGCGCGATGTCCTGCGCGCGGTGGCGATTATCAAAATTGCGCAACGTATCGGCATCCCGCTGGCCACCATCGGCGACGCGTTTGGCGTGCTGCCGGAAGGGCACAATCTCAGCGCAAAAGAGTGGAAAATGCTGTCATCCCAGTGGCGCGAGGAGCTGGACCGGCGTATCCACACCCTGACGGCGCTGCGCGACCAGCTCGACGGCTGCATCGGCTGCGGCTGTTTATCGCGGCGCGACTGCCCGCTACGCAACCCGGGCGATAAACTGGGGGAAGAGGGGACCGGCGCCCGGCTGCTGGAGGAGGAGTGATAAAACTAAAGCGCCACAACTGGGCGCTTTAGTTGTTTTCCGGTCTTGGTCTTTCGCATTATCTCGTTGGTTCACGAGAGGGTTTCCCCCGACGTCGACGTCCCTCAGTATTGCGCAATCTGTTGATGGAGGTTCCGGTTTGCGTCGACACTTTAACTATGGCATCCGCCGCCGTTTTTTCCTCACTATTTTGCCGAAATTTTCCCGGCAATCCGCGCCTGTTCCTATAGTTAATTTGAACAAACCACGGGAGAGGCCCATGCTGACGGTACATCATCTTAATCAGTCACGATCGCAACGCGTACTGTGGGCGCTGGAGGAGCTACAGCTGCCTTATCAGATAGTCCGCTATCAGCGGGAAAAGTCGATGCTGGCGCCAGCGGCATTGAAGACAATCCACCCGCTGGGGAAATCGCCAGTGCTGGAAGACAACGGCTATGTGCTGGCGGAGTCCGGAGCGATCCTTGAGTATTTGCAGGAGAGCTGGGACAGCGATGGGCTGCTGAAGCCACAGGGCGCGGATGACAAACTGCAGTACCGCTTCTGGCTGCACTATGCCGAAGGCTCGCTGATGCCGCTGCTGTTAATGAAGCTGGTGTTCGCCAGCCTCGGCAAACCCCCGGTGCCCTTTGGCGTCCGCTCGCTGGGCTCGCTGCTGGGCAAAGGTATCCAGAAAGCGTGGCTCGATCCTCAGCTGGCCACCCATGCGCGGTTCATTGACGACCATCTTGCCACGCGGCCATGGTTTGCCGGCGATCGGCTGAGCATGGCCGATATCCAGATGAGCTTCCCGGTGATGGCGCTGCTGGCCCGCGGCGGCATGCATGATCTTCGCCATATTGAGGCCTGGCGACAGCGGGTGGAACAGCGCCCGGCCTGGCAGCGGGCTATCGAGCGCGGCGGCCCCTTCACCTTACCCGGCGCCTGAAGTATCAGCGGATCCGATGACGCGGCTAAATGAAAGCAACTCACTAAAAAATTGTTAGCGGATTGCGCATGGACGATAACGTTTGCGCATCGGCTGGTTATTTTCTGTTCGTCATAAGCGAAATTTAGCGAAATACGATAAACATCGGTTGAAAAGGGTTATCTAAAGGCCGGATAATCGTTTGCCTTTCTGTTTTACTCCCTCTTTTTTCTGCTAGCCGGGGGGAGTTGATAAGGTTGACACACCGTAGTGTATGCGCGGAGTTAAACGTTTGCTTTTTTGCGGCCCCCCTGGCGCTGCGATTCGGTACAAGGAGATCGCGTTTAACTGGCAGTGGAAGGTCCACCACGCATATCAACGAACAATAAAAATTTTCAGGGGAAGTTTTCTATGTCTACGCCTTCAGCGCGTACCGGCGGTTCATTAGACGCCTGGTTTAAAATTTCGGCGCGCGGTAGCACCGTGCGTCAGGAGATTGTTGCAGGTCTTACTACCTTTCTGGCAATGGTGTACTCCGTCATCGTGGTGCCGGGCATGCTCGGAAAAGCGGGCTTCCCGCCGGCCGCGGTGTTTGTTTCTACCTGTCTGGTGGCGGGCGTTGGCTCGCTGGCGATGGGATTATGGGCAAACCTGCCGATGGCCATCGGCTGCGCTATCTCGTTGACCGCTTTCACCGCCTTCAGCCTGGTGCTGGGGCAGCACATCAGTATTCCGGTGGCGCTCGGCGCGGTATTCCTGATGGGCGTCCTGTTTACGGTGATCTCGGCAACCGGCATCCGCAGCTGGATCTTGCGCAACCTGCCGCAGGGCGTGGCCCACGGTACCGGGATCGGGATCGGTCTGTTCCTGCTGCTGATTGCCGCCAATGGCGTTGGCCTGGTGATCAAAAACCCGCTGGACGGTCTGCCGGTGGCGTTGGGGAACTTTGACAGCTTCCCGGTGGTGATGTCGCTGATTGGCCTCGCGGTGATCATCGGTCTGGAAAAAATGAAGGTACCGGGCGGTATTCTGCTGACCATTATCGGCGTGTCGATTGTCGGCCTGATATTCGATCCTAACGTCCATTTCTCCGGGATTTTCGCCATGCCATCCCTGAGCGATGACCAGGGCAACTCGCTGATTGGCAGTCTGGATATCGTCGGCGCGCTGAATCCGGTCGTGCTGCCCAGCGTACTGGCCCTGGTGATGACGGCGGTCTTTGACGCCACCGGCACCATCCGCGCGGTGGCCGGTCAGGCGAACCTGCTGGACAAAGACGGACAGATCATCAACGGCGGTAAAGCGCTGACCACCGACTCCCTGAGCAGCGTCTTCTCAGGCTTAGTCGGGGCGGCGCCGGCGGCGGTGTATATCGAATCGGCGGCGGGTACGGCAGCCGGCGGTAAAACCGGCCTGACCGCGGTGACGGTAGGGGTCCTGTTCCTGCTGATCCTGTTCCTCTCTCCGCTCTCTTATCTGGTGCCGGCCTACGCGACCGCGCCGGCGCTGATGTACGTCGGCCTGCTGATGCTGAGCAACGTGGCGAAGATCGATTTCAATGACTTCGTTGACGCCATGGCTGGCCTGATCACCGCGGTGTTTATCGTGCTGACCTGCAACATCGTGACCGGCATCATGATCGGTTTCGCGACCCTGGTGATCGGCCGCCTGGTCTCCGGCGAGTGGCGTAAGCTGAACCTCGGCACGGTGATTATCGCGGTGGCGCTGGTGGTGTTCTACGCCGGCGGGTGGGCGATTTAAACCCTTTGTGCTCCTCACGGGCGGCTCAGGCCGCCCGTTTTATTTTTAAGCCACATCCTGTTTCCATTTGCGTTAATCTGGGTAGCGTATGATTCAAAGGCAAGACGCCTCACAGGTATAAAAGAAAACGCAGCAAACAGGGAACACATGGAAATATTCTTTACCATCCTCATCATGACCCTTGTGGTCTCACTCTCCGGGGTAGTGACGCGCGTACTGCCCTTTCAGGTTCCACTTCCACTGATGCAAATCGCCATTGGCGCGCTTCTGGCGTGGCCGACCTTTGGTTTGCATGTTGAATTTGATCCAGAGCTGTTTCTGGTCCTGTTTATCCCGCCGCTGTTGTTCGCCGACGGCTGGAAAACGCCAACTCGCGAATTCATTGAGCACGGGCGCGAGATCCTCGGCCTGGCGCTGGCGCTGGTGGTCGTGACGGTGGTCGGCATCGGCTTTCTGATCTACTGGATTGTGCCGGGCATTCCGCTGATCCCGGCGTTCGCGCTGGCGGCCGTGCTGTCGCCGACCGATGCCGTGGCGCTTTCGGGTATCGTCGGGGAAGGGCGGATACCGAAAAAAATCATGGGCATTTTGCAGGGTGAGGCGCTGATGAACGACGCCTCCGGCCTGGTCTCGCTCAAGTTTGCCGTCGCGGTGGCGATGGGCACCATGGTCTTTACCGTCGGCGGCGCCACCGTCGAGTTTCTGAAAGTGGCGATTGGCGGCGTGCTGGCCGGGTTTGTGGTGAGCTGGTCGTATGGCCGCTCGATGCGCTTCCTCAGCCGCTGGGGCGGTGACGAGCCCGCCACGCAGATCGTCCTGCTGTTCCTGCTGCCGTTTGCCTCCTATCTGATTGCCGAACATATCGGCGTCTCCGGCATTCTGGCGGCGGTGGCGGCAGGGATGACCATCACCCGTTCCGGCGTGATGCGTACCGCGCCGCTGGCGATGCGCCTGCGCGCCAACAGCACCTGGGCGATGCTGGAGTTTGTCTTTAACGGCATGGTGTTTCTGCTGTTGGGCCTGCAGCTGCCGGATATCCTCTCCAGCTCGCTGGTGGCGGCGGAAGCCGACCCTAATGTCGAGACCTGGATGCTGTTTACCGACATCATCCTGATCTATGCCGCGCTGATGCTGGTGCGTTTTGGCTGGCTGTGGTCGATGCGTAAGCTTAGCCAGCGCTTCCTGAAGAAGAAACCGATGGAGTTTGGCTCCTGGACCACGCGCGAGCTGCTGATCTCCTCCGTTGCCGGGGTGCGCGGGGCGATTACCCTCGCCGGTGTGCTCTCTATTCCGCTGCTACTGCCGGACGGGAATGTCTTTCCGGCGCGCTATGAGCTGATTTTCCTCGCCGCCGGGGTGATCCTGTTCTCGTTGTTCGTTGGGGTGATTGCGCTGCCGATCCTGCTGCGCCACATTGAATCGAGCGATAATGTGCAGCAGCGGAAAGAGGAGCGTCTGGCGCGCGCGGCGACGGCGGACGTGGCGATTGTGGCGATCCAGAAGATGGAAGAGCGGCTGGCGGCGGATACCAAAGAGAATATCGATAACCAGCTGCTGACCGAAGTCAGTTCGCGGGTGATCGGTAACCTGCGCCGCCGCGCCGATGGTCGTAACGATGTGGAAACCTCGATGCTCGAAGAGAGCCTGGAGCGGCGCTTCCGCCTGGCGGCGCTGCGCTCTGAGCGCGGTGAGCTGTACCATCTGCGCGCCACCCGGCAGATCAGTAACGAGACGCTGCAGAAGCTGCTGCACGACCTCGACCTGCTGGAAGCGCTGTTGATCGAAGATCAGTGATCGTCAGGCCCGGTGGCGTAGCGCCGCCGGGTGATCTCTCGTAACGCACGTGCGCCCGCGGGCAGCTGACGCCTTACCGGGCCGACAACCTCCGCGGTATCCACCCGATGCGCACCAGCCTGGCGCCGCCAGGCGTTATTCCAGCCAGAACGCTTTACTGCACGCCAGCCAGGCCTCAGCGCTGCGCGACATATACACGCCTTCCCGCCAAATCATCCCCAGCTCCCAGCGCAGCTCGCTTTGCAATGGGATCCAGCAAAAGTTCTGCGGGTCGAGACGCTGGCAAATCGGCTCCGGCAGGATCGCCACGCCAATGCCGGCCTGCACCATGGCGGCGAGAAAGTCCCACTGGCCGCTGCGCACGGCGATCCGCGGCTTCACGTCGTGCTCGCTAAACAGGCGCATCAGCTGCTGGCTGAGGGCAAATTCCTCGTTGTAGATAACCAGCGGATGCGCCGCCAGCTCCGCCGGCGAGAGCGACGTTTTGCCTTCCCACGCCGCGGTCCTGGGCGTCAGGACGCACAGTGGGTGGTTGAACAACGGCAGGGTGGTGAGGCTGCTACCCTCTTCGATCGGCAGGGCGGTCATCGCCATATCAAGTTCGCCATTGCTGACCGCCTGCTGGACCGTCAGGCCGCCAAACTCGGCGATTTTCAGCTCGACGCCCGGGTAGCGCTGGCGGAAACGGCTGATCGGCTCCGCCATCAGCATCCCGACCATCGGCGGAATGCCAAGACGCAGCACCCCCTTATGCAGGTGATTGATATCGCTCAGCTCTGACTCCAGCTGGCTGAACTCGCCGAGGATCGCCTGGCCGCGTTCAAAAACCACGCGCCCGGTATCGGTAAGCAGCAGTTTGCGGCCGTCGCGGATCAACAGCGTGCAGTTCAGTTCATCTTCGAGATTTTTGAGCATCTTGCTGATGGTGGGCTGTGTGACAAACAGCTTTTCCGCCGCGCGAGTAAAACTCTGCTGACGAACCACTTCAACGAAATAGCGCAGCGTTCGGATATCCATAATTATTCCCTGAGACTATACCTGCGATGATTTTAATTCATTTCTGTCCGCGTCGGCGGCTCTCTATACTGCATGCCTGACTTCTTTTTTCAGGACTATCGCTCATGGCCTTCGCGCCAGCTCGCGTTGCCCCTGCTGTGGCGCAGCGACTTCAGATCCCGATACAGGTGCTGCTCTACGTCGGGTTATTCATCTTCGCACAATATCTGGTGAACAGGTGGCAGGTACCCTTGCCGGCCAACTTAGTGGGCATGGTGATGCTCCTGTTGATGATCGTTTGCCGGGTGATCCCCCTCAACTGGGTTCGCGCCGGCGCCCGCTGGCTGTTGGCGGAGATGCTGCTGTTTTTCGTCCCGGCGGTGGTGGCGGTGGTCAATTATGCCCAGCTGTTGATGGTCGACGGATGGCGTATTTTCCTGGTCATTGCGTTGAGCACGCTGATGGTGCTCGGCGCTACGGCCTGGGTCGTTGACAAGGTTTATCGTTACGAAGTGAACAGGATAAAAAAATGAGCGATACCACGCTAAGTATCCTGTGTCTGGCGGCGACGCTGGGCCTCTATTACGCTAACAAAAAACTGTATCGCCGTTTTCATAAACTGCCGTTGATGCCGCTGGTATTTACGCCGATCCTGCTGGTGCTGATCCTGGTGGCAGGCCATATCTCTTATCAGAGCTATATGGGAGAGACCCACTGGCTGCTCTGGCTGCTGGGCCCGGCGACCATCGCCTTTGCCGTCCCGGTCTATGAAAATATCGCGGTGATCAAACGCCACTGGATGTCTCTCAGCGCAGGGGTGGTGACGGCGGTGGTGGTAGCGGTGACCAGTTCCGTGTGGCTGGCGCGCGGATTGATGTTGTCTGACGAAATACAGCGTAGCCTGGCGGTGCGTTCGGTGACCACGCCTTTTGCCCTGGCGGCGGCGAAACCGCTCGGCGGTCAACCCGATCTGGTGGCGCTGTTTGTGGTGATCACCGGCGTCTTTGGTATGGCGGTGGGGGACATGCTGTTTTTACGGCTTGCTATCCGGGAAGGGATGGCGAAAGGGGCCGGGTTCGGGGCGGCCTCCCACGGTGCCGGAACCGCGCGCTCCTATGAGCTGGGCCAGCAGGAGGGCGTAGTGGCCAGCCTGGTGATGATGCTCTCAGGGGTGGTCGTCGTGCTGGCTGCGCCGGTCGTGCGCTGGCTGCTGTTTTAACATGGTCCCGTAACCGGATATTATGAAATATTGAGGGGGAGAATAGTTATGGACTATTTTCCCCTGTTTTTGTTTATACCCGTTATTACTCATCATAAAAGATTAAGTCGATTCTTATGTTTCTTCTGAATTTGTAAGAAAATATTTCACTGGCGGCAATTATTTAATTGCAATCTAAATATAATTCAGTGTTTTTATTATTTTCACGAATTATATAACTGCTTATCCAAGTGATTTTTAAGGTTTTTTATGTCGCACCGCTAATCTTTTAATACGCGTTGTTTAAAAAATAGCATATCTGTTGATAATTGAATTTTTACCTTGTGTTAGTTATTCTTTTTACGCGAGCTTGTATTATTGAATGGATTCATAGTGGGTCGTTTATTTCTGCATAATAGTGCCTGTCATCAAGCCGATAGCATGTAAATGCCGGCATGACGCCGCGCTGATTGAATTTCATTCTCTAATATCGCTGCATAAAGCAATTGACGGACTGATTGTCGTTTATAATGGATATGGGAATAAATATGAAGATGAGTAAAAAATTTCTGGCAGGTGCCCTGATTTTCTCTGCCTGCAGCGCGCTGTCTACCGTTGCCCAGGCTGATAACACCATTACCTTTAATGGCATTGTTTCAGATACTACCTGTACGGCGACCATCGATGGCGGTGTGACTGCCATTGATATGGGTACCACCTCGGTGGCGGACCTGAAAGCGTATACCTTCGGCGCAGCCAAAAACTTTTCCTTTAGCTTAGCGGATTGCCCGACGGTGGAAGAGGGGGGAAATAACTCCGCCCGCGTGACTTTCGGCGGGGTTTCCGATACCGCGAATAGCGATTACTTTAAAAACCAGGCTACGGAAGACGCAGCAACGGGCGTCGCTGTGGCGCTGTATGACGAAGCCGGTAGCCTGATGAAAAATAACGAAGAAGGTTCCGATGTCGATATCTCTTCCGGTGCCGCAACGATTCCGTTCACCGTTAAGATGGTGAAATCGGGCTCTGGTGAACCGACAAAGGGTGCCGTTCAGACAACGGTAACTTATAACGTGACCTATCATTAATTCTGCATTTTATTGAAGGGAGAAAGGGGGATCGTCTGTTATTCCCCTTATTTAAGCGTATGAGATATCCTTTTTTTGTGGTTGGTTTAGTGCTGTCGTCTTCTATCGCGCAAGCCAGCGTGGTGGTTGGCGGTACGCGCCTTGTCTTTGATGGTACGAAGAATAACGCCGTTATTAGCGTTGAGAATAAAGATCAGAACAGCAATATCGTGCAGTCCTGGCTCTCTGTGGTTGATGCTGCTTCACCAGCAAAAGATGCATTTATTATTACACCACCGCTATTTCGTCTTAAAGCCAGAGAAAAAGGATTTGTGCGTATTGTCCGTTCAGGAAAGATGTTACCAGACGACCGCGAATCCATGTTTTGGCTAAATATTAAAGGGATCCCGGCGACGGAATATATTCCTGATAAAAATGTCGTGCAGTTTGCTATCAACTCGAAAATAAAATTAATTTACCGGCCTGCCGCGTTAAAAGGTAATACACCAGAAAGCTATGCCGACAAATTACGATGGGGTAAAGAAGGGGCGTCCCTAACGGTAAAAAATAGTTCGCCAGTGTATATGAATTTCTCGCAGGTTAGTATTAACGGTAAAAATATTTCTGGTGCATGGTTTGCAGCCCCGTTTTCGACTTTAAAAATACCCGTCAGGAGTAACCTGTCCTCGGCAGGAAAAAAAGAAATCACATGGAGCGTGATTAATGATTATGGTATGTCAGGGAAGAAATATACCGCTCTTATTCAGTAGCATTGAGCCGCTATTTCCAACTAAAAGTCTCTGCGTCGCTATTTTTCTGTGCCTGAGTACCCTATCTACTTGCGCTGAGGCCGGCGAATATTTCAACCCAAACCTACTCGAAGTCACCGCTAATAGTGCGACTTCAGTTGATCTGTCTTATTTTTCGCAAGATGGCGTACCGCCGGGTACTTATTACCTGGATGTTTTCATCAATGATAAGTATGTCGGTTCTGAATCGCTCCTGTTTCAGGTAAATAACCCTGACGCTGGTGCAAACGCAACGGTGACTCCCTGTCTTTCTACGGAGTTTCTTCATTCATGGCTCATCAATACCGCCGCCTATCCGAAGCTGTTCGAGGCAGGAGAAACCTGTGCTCAGCTGTCGGCGATCCCGGGCGTGACGTTTACGGTTTCACTTGCCCAACAGCGGATAGATTTTACCGTCCCACAAGCCGCCATGCTGAACCGCCCCAGGGACTATGTGCCGGAGAGCCAGTGGCAGCAGGGGATTAACGCCGGTATTCTCAACTACAGCATTTCCGGGCAGCGCAATACCCCGCGACATAACGGCGCGACTATCGACAGCCAGTTTATCAGCCTGCAGCCTGGCGTGAACCTGGGGCCGTGGCGCCTGCGCAACTACAGCACCTATAGCCACAGCGACAATAGCAGTCGCTGGGAGTCGGTATACTCCTATATCACCCGCGATATCCAAACCCTGCGCAGTCAACTGGTGGTGGGCAACACCTATACGTCGTCCGGCATCTTCGACAGCATGAGCTTTACCGGCCTACAGCTCAGCTCAGATAAAGAGATGCTGCCGGATAGCCTTCACGGGTTTGCGCCGACGATCAAGGGTATTGCGCGTACCACCGCTGAGGTCTCGGTCTATCAGAATGGCTATAGCATTTATAAAACCACCGTTGCACCCGGCGCCTTTGAAATAAAAGATCTTTACGCCACCGGCAGCGCCGGCGATCTGTACGTCAGCATTAAAGAGTCTGACGGCAGCGAGCAAAACTTTGTGGTGCCATTCGCCTCGCTGGCGATCCTGCAGCGCGAGGGCCAGCTGGACTATGCGCTGAGCAGTGGCAGAACGCGCTCAGGTAGCTCCGACGATAAAGAATATAACTTTATTCAGTCCTCTCTGGTTTATGGCGTGACCAGCAACGTTACTCTTTATAGCGGCTTTCAGCAGGCGGAAGATAAATACACCAACTTGCTGTTAGGCGCCGGTTTTAATCTTGGGACTATCGGCGCCCTCTCATTTGATGGTTCTCAGTCATGGGCTGATGTCAACGCCAACGCCGCGGCCACATCGACCAGTAAAGAACAGGGGCAATCTTATCGCGTCCGCTTTAGCAAAAGTTTTCTCCAGACCGGGACCAACTTTTCCGTGGCCGGTTATCGCTACTCCACCGCGGGATACTATTCGTTTCAGGATTTTATCGATAACGCTTCCACTCAGTATGACTGCTGTACCAGCAACGGCAGAACGAAAGGCCGTTTTGACGCCTCGGTGTCACAGACGCTGTTTGGCTATGGCTCACTTTCGCTGTCGCTGATCAATGAAACCTACTGGGACAACTCGCGCATGGCGTCGGTCGGGGTGGGCTATAGCGGAGCAATCGGCAAAGCCTCCTACTTTATTAACTATTCCTATAACCGCAACGTGCAGAACACCGATGACAGCGGTCATAACCGGCCGGCCAGCGATACGGTCGTCTCCCTGACGTTAAGCATTCCGCTGGGAGACTCACTCTCGGCGAATTACACCATGAACCATGGCCGCCATAACGACACCACGCACAGCGTGGGACTTAACGGTTCAGCGTTCGAGGATCGCTCCCTGAACTGGAGCGTGCTGGAAGGGTACAACACCCAGGATAAGAGCACTTCCGGCAACCTCAGCGTCAACTACCAGGGGGCAAAAGGCGACGTGGCGGGCGGCTATGGCTACGACCGCTACAGCAATCACTACAACTATTCGCTGCGCGGCGGCATGGTCGCCCATTCAGGTGGGCTCACGCTGTCACGCTTTCTGGGGGAGAGTTCGGCGCTGGTCGAGACCCCCGGCGTCAGCGATGTGACGGTGCGCGGCCAGACAAACGTGACGACGGATTCCACCGGATATGCCGTGGTGCCCTACGTCCGTCCATACCATCGTAATAGCCTGGCGCTGGATGAACAGGAAATCCCCGGCGCTGAAGTGGATAACGTTGCCAGAACGGTGGTACCGACGCGCAACGCGATCGTCAAAGTGCAGTATGACACGCGAATTGGCTATAAGGCGATGCTCACACTGCGCACCCGCAGCGGGGTGGTGCCCTTCGGCGCGCTGGTGACCCTCGATAACGCCCGGCCTAACACCAGCGTCTCGCGCAGCAATATCGTTGGCGATGAGGGGCAGGTTTACCTGACGGGGTTGCAGAAAAAAGGCCAGCTGCTAGCACGCTGGGGGGACAAAAGCAGTGAGCAGTGCACCGCTCATTATGATTTCTCCAGCACCACGCTGAGCGACAATATTCAGTTTTATCAGGCCATCTGCCGATAATGGCCGCACGTTCGCAACAGGAAAAAAGGGCTGATATGAGCATTAAAGACTGCGGAGCAGGGGGCTGTGTACTGGCTAGCCTTTTACTGCTCTCCGCTCCCGGGTTGGCTTACGAGAGCAACAGCACGGTCAATTTTAAGGTTACGGGCACGATCGAAGCGCCCTCCTGTGAGGTGGCTGTGGAGCCGTCGAATCGTATTGATTTGGGCACCGTTCCCTATCAGACGTTCTCCGGAAAAGCGGGATCGAGCAGCGCCAGCGTGCCGGTTAAGCTGCTCTTTTCCAACTGTTCCGCCTATGCGTCGGCAGTGACGATCACATTCAGTGGGGCTGGTTTCGATGAAGCCCATACTTCGATCTATAAAAGCTATATGACAGGCAATAGCGGGGCCAGCGGCATTGGTTTGCAACTGCTCAGCATGGCCGACCAGCAGCCGCTGGGCCCCGGTAACCAGTATCTCTTCACCTTTGATAGCGAAGCGGACATCCACACGTTCACCATGGCGGCACGGATGTACTCACCTTATGGCCAGGTGAGTCCCGGCATTGTCGGTTTTACCGCCACGTTTGATGTGGCTTATAAATAATCATTTCGACAGGGAAGTTTATGAAAAAGCTTATTTTATTTTTCATTGTGGTGCTGATCCCCTCCTACAGCTGGGCGTTATGTGAGGGGAAAAATTATGGCGATATCTCGATGACTAACCTGCCGGAAAAAATACTTATCAACGCCGGAAATTATACCGCGGGTACGGTGCTATACGATTCCGGGAAAATGAATCACGCGCAAACGTTTATGCTCAATTGCCAGGGGCAAATTTACGCGGTGTTTGCCTGGTCTTCGAGCAATGCCGGGGCGTTGGTCGGCGATAACATCTATACCACCTCGGTGCAGGGGATCGGGATACGCGTTAAAGTGTGGCTTAATATCAGTGGTGAATATGAGAACGATACAGATGATTTCACTCCCGACTCGCAGGTGCATTATATCGGCGATGCCAACTTTAAACTCGGTGAACCTAATGGCTTTTTAGATTTCTACGCTTCCACACATTACACCCCGGCGTATCAGCTGCAGCTGGTAGCGACTGGCGGCGCGATTGCCAGCAATAGTACATTATCCTTTAACGACCCGGTGGCGACGGTATCGGCAAAGGATAAGTCAGGCTCGGTAGCGATTTCTCAACTGCATATCAGCGGAACCACCAGCATCCAGATGATCCCGATGGGGTGCGATGTCAGTAGCAATAATCTTAGTTTTGCCATGGGCAGCATCAATACCGGCGAGTTTAATAGCGCGACGAAGGTAGGATCAGCGCGGCAGTCCATGAATCTCTTTTGCGAGCCGGGAACCAATGTTTCGATGCGGGTGGTGGCGGCGGAAGCGAGTGGGGATAATCCGGATAACACCGTAATGGCCTTAACGGCAGAAGAGAATGTTGCCACCGGGGTGGGGGTCCAGTTGAATCTGGATGGCGAAGCGCTGCCATTGAATACCGACATCAGCCTCTATACCTCGAGCCGTACGACGGTAACGAACGACGGCGCAGATGCCAGCTATAGCTATTTCACCCATCCCGACAGTCCTGGCGGGGCAGCCGCTCAGCAGTCGCTCGCTTTTTCCACAAACTATTATAAGACGGGAAGTATAGTGACAGCAGGTTCAGCAAACGCAGCAGGGGTGATCACCTTCACCTACAACTGACGGGGGCAGAATAAGCCCCTTCCCCGGACGATGCCGGGGAAGGGGGAGAAGATTAATGCGCCTGACCTTTCTCGATGCCAATCCCTGTCTGCGAACGGATAAACTGGGCGCGGAACTGCTCGCGCTCGCGCATCCCTTCCGGTGAGTTATCGGTCGCGGAGAAGAGCCAGATACCGATGAACGCGATAGCGATGGAGAACAGCGCCGGGTATTCATACGGGAACAGCGCTTTCTCATGACCGAGGATCTGCACCCAAATGGTCGGGCCGAGGATCATCAGAATCACCGCCGTCAGCAGACCCAGCCAGCCGCCGATCATCGCCCCGCGGGTGGTCAGCTTCGACCAGTACATCGACAGCAGAATGATCGGGAAATTACAGCTGGCGGCAATAGAGAACGCCAGGCCGACCATGAAAGCGATATTCTGATTTTCGAACAGGATGCCCAGCAGAATGGCCACCACGCCGAGGATCAGCACCGTAATTTTGGAGACCTTCAGCTCCTGACGCTCGGTCGCCCCTTTACGGAAGACGTTGGCGTACAGGTCGTGCGACACCGCTGAGGCGCCCGCCAGCGTCAAGCCAGCGACCACCGCCAGAATGGTGGCGAAGGCGACCGCGGAGATAAAGCCGAGGAACAGGTTGCCGCCCACCGCATCCGCCAGATGCACCGCCGCCATATTATTGCCGCCGATAAGCTGCCCGGCCGCGTCTTTGAACACTGGGTTCGCGCCGACCAGCATGATGGCGCCGAAGCCGATGATAAAGGTCAGAATATAGAAGTAGCCCATAAAACCGGTGGCGTAGAACACGCTTTTACGCGCTTCTTTGGCGTCGCTCACGGTGAAGAAACGCATCAGGATATGCGGCAGGCCGGCGGTACCAAACATCAGACCGAGGCCAAGGGAGAGCGCGGATATCGGATCTTTCACCAGCCCACCCGGGCTCATAATCGCCGCGCCTTTCGGGTGGACGGCCATCGCTTCGGTAAACAGATTATTGAAGCTGAAGCCGACGTGCTTCATCACCATAAAGGCCATAAAGCTGGCGCCGAACAGCAGCAGAACCGCTTTGATAATCTGCACCCAGGTGGTCGCCAGCATGCCGCCGAACAGGACATAGAGCACCATCAGGACGCCCACCAGCACCACCGCAACGTGATAGTTAAGACCGAACAGCAGCTGGATCAGCTTGCCGGCGCCGACCATTTGGGCGATCAGATAGAGGGCCACCACCACCAGCGAGCCGCAGGCGGAGAGGGTGCGGATCGGTCCCTGTTTGAGACGATAGGACGCCACGTCGGCAAAGGTGTAGCGGCCAAGGTTACGCAGACGTTCGGCAATCAGAAACAGGATAATCGGCCAGCCGACAAGGAAGCCCAGCGAGTAGATCAGACCGTCGTAACCGGAGGTATACACCAGCGCGGAGATACCAAGGAACGACGCTGCCGACATAAAGTCGCCGGCAATCGCCAGCCCGTTCTGGAAACCGGTGATATTGCCGCCGGCGGTGTAGTAATCGCTGCGCGAACGCACCCGTTTTGACGCCCAGTAAGTGATGTACAGGGTCAGGGCGACGAAAATCAGGAACATGACAATCGCTTGCCAGTTGGTCGGCTGGCGCTGTACCGCGCCGGTAATGGCGTCTGCGGCCTGAACGCCGAGGGGCAGCAGCGTGGCGGCGAGCGCCGTCAGGACTCTCTTGATCATGCTTTTACCTCGTTGAGAACGCTCTTGGTCAAACGGTCAAATTCACCGTTGGCCCGCCAGACATAAATACCGGTGAGAACAAACGAAATGACGATCACCCCGATGCCCAGCGGGATCCCGCGGGTGACGCTGGTCCCGGCGTGCAGCGGCGTGCCGAGCCAGCCTGGCGCGAAGGCGATAAGCAGAATAAAGCCCACATAGATCACTAACATAATCACTGACAGAATGGCGGCAAACCGTTGCCGTGATGCTACCAGCTCCCTGAAATGCGCACTATTTTCTATCCGCTGACAAAGTTGTTCATTCATCTTAGCGTCTCCAGAGGTCTCCCTTTCGTCATCCACGCAGCGGACGCTGGCGACAGCAACCCCTCCGGCGTTAAAGGCCGGGATACGGTTCGCTGACGGCGTTCCTGCGAGTGAAATCCTGGGGGAGGGACTTATTTTTATCCTCTCCCCGGTGGGGGAGAGGGTGTAGGGAATCGGTCCTTACTTAAGAAGGCATGGTAATGGCCTGCTTCTCTTCGAGCAGTTTTTCCACTACGCCAGGATCGGCGAGAGTCGAGGTATCGCCGAGGTTGCTGGTGTCGCCCGCGGCGATCTTGCGCAGAATGCGGCGCATAATTTTGCCCGAGCGGGTTTTTGGCAACGAATCGGTCCAGTGCAGAACATCCGGCGTCGCCAGCGGGCCAATCTCTTTACGCACCCAGTTACGCACTTCCGCATACAGCTCCGGCGTCGGTTCTTCACCGTGATTGAGCGTCACGTAGGCGTAGATAGCCTGGCCCTTGATGTTGTGCGGAATACCGACCACTGCCGCTTCGGCGATTTTCGGGTGTGACACCAGCGCCGATTCGATCTCGGCAGTACCCAGACGGTGGCCGGAGACGTTCAGAACGTCATCCACGCGGCCGGTGATCCAGTAATAGCCATCTTCATCTCGGCGCGCGCCGTCGCCGCTAAAGTACATATTTTTGAAGGTGGAGAAGTAGGTTTGCTCAAAGCGCTCATGATCCCCGAACAGGGTTCGCGCCTGGCCGGGCCAGGAGTCGGCGATGGCAAGATTGCCCTCGGTGGCGCCATCCAGCGGCAGCCCTTCGTTATCCACCAGCACCGGCTGAACGCCGAAGAACGGGCGGGTAGCGGAGCCAGCCTTCAGCTCAATCGCCCCCGGCAGCGGGGTGATCATAAAGCCGCCGGTTTCGGTCTGCCACCAGGTGTCCATCACCGGGCACTTCTCGTTACCGATCTTCTTCCAGTACCACTCCCAGGCTTCCGGGTTAATGGGTTCGCCGACCGAGCCGAGAATGCGCAGTGAGGAGCGGTCCGTGCCTTCGATAGCCTTGTCGCCTTCCGCCATCAGGGCACGGATCGCCGTCGGAGCGGTATACAGAATGCTGACCTTATGCTTATCGACGACCTGGCACATACGCGCCGGGGTTGGCCAGTTCGGCACCCCTTCGAACATCAGAGTGGTGGCGCCGCAGGCCAGCGGGCCGTACAGCAGATAGCTGTGGCCGGTGACCCAGCCGACATCGGCGGTGCACCAGTAAATATCGCCCGGGTGGTAATCGAAAACGTATTTAAAGGTGGTGGCCGCGTAGACCAGATAGCCGCCGGTGGTGTGCAACACCCCTTTCGGTTTACCGGTGGAGCCAGAGGTATAGAGGATGAACAGCGGATCTTCGGCGTTCATCTCGACGGGGCGGTGTTCGGCGCTGGCGTTCGCCATCAGATCGCTCCACCACAGATCGCGGCCTTCCTGCCAGTCGATTTTACCGCCGGTACGTTTCAGGACCACGACGTGTTCAATGCTGTTGACGTTCGGGTTTTTCAGCGCGTCATCGACGTTTTTCTTCAGCGGGATGGCGCGACCGGCGCGCAGCCCTTCATCCGCGGTGATCACCAGGCGCGAGCTGGAGTCGATAATGCGTCCGGCCACTGCCTCCGGCGAGAAGCCACCGAAAATCACCGAGTGGATGGCGCCGATGCGGGCGCAGGCCAGCATCGCCACCGCGGCTTCCGGCACCATCGGCATATAGATGGCGACCACGTCGCCTTTTTTAATCCCGAGGCCGAGCAGCACATTGGCGAAGCGGCAGACGTCCGCATGCAGTTCACGGTAGGTGAGGTGCTTGCTCTGGCTGGCGTCGTCGCCTTCCCAGATGATGGCGGTTTGATCGCCGCGCTCGGCGAGATGGCGGTCGAGGCAGTTGGCGGCGAGGTTCAGGGTGCCGTCTTCATACCATTTGATGGAAATGTTACCCGGCGCAAAGGAGGTATTCTTCACGCGGGTATAGGGGCGCATCCAGTCAAGGATTTTGCCCTGCTCGCCCCAGAATGTATCAGGGTCGGTTATGGATTGTTGATACTGCGCCTTGTACTGATCCGGGTTAATCAGGCAACGTTCCGCAATGTTAGCGGGAATAGGGTGTTTGTGTATTTGGCTCATGGCTTTTTTTCTCCTTTGAACTTGTTAAATATATGTCAAACAAACGTTAAGAGTAGGGGTTTTGACAGCTTTGTTTGTTAATTGGGGGGCAGATCACGCAATGATTCAACTGAGTGAAATTTCGTCAAATGAAACTTTGAAGTGAAATAATTACGTAAATGAATTTATAGAAACGGAAGATGTGAAATATTTTTTATTACAAATACTTATGCATTGTAACTGGGGGAAATTCGTGACTTTATGCAGAAAACCAGAAGAAAGCCCTATTCTTAAAGGCTTGCGCAGCATGCCGTGCAAATGATACTGATATTGCGCGTTAAATAACCCCACAAAGCAACGCAACACAATTCATACCCCCTGCAGTGGGTACCATGACGAAAAGGAATGGTGCCTTTCATTGAGGAAGTCAGTAGTGAAGAAAACAAAAAAAGTCAGTCTGGCCTGGCAAATTTTGCTAGCCCTGGTGCTGGGTATCCTTTTGGGCAGTTATCTGCATTACCACGCCGAAAGTCGCGATTGGTTGATTAGCAATTTGCTGACGCCGGCGGGCGATATCTTTATCCATCTGATTAAAATGATCGTAGTCCCGATTGTTATTTCGACCCTGGTGGTCGGGATTGCCGGCGTGGGCGATGCCAAACAGTTAGGCCGGATCGGCGCCAAAACCATTATCTATTTCGAAGTGATCACCACGGTGGCGATCGTGCTGGGTATCACCCTGGCCAACGTCTTCCAGCCGGGAACGGGCATTGATATGTCGCAGCTGGCGGCGGTTGATATTTCGAAATACCAGAACACCACCGCTGAGGTGCAGAGCCATGCGCATGGCCTGATGGGCACCATCCTGTCGCTGGTGCCGACCAACATCGTGGCGTCGATGGCGAAAGGCGATATGCTGCCGATTATTTTCTTCTCGGTGCTGTTTGGTCTGGGGCTCTCCTCGCTGCCGGCGACGCACCGTGAGCCGCTGGTGACGGTCTTCCGCTCCATCTCCGAAACCATGTTCAAAGTCACCCATATGGTGATGCGCTATGCGCCGATCGGGGTGTTCGCCCTGATTTCAGTGACCGTCGCCACCTTTGGTTTCGCCTCGCTGTGGCCGCTGGCCAAGCTGGTGCTGCTGGTTTACTTCGCGATCCTGTTTTTCGCGCTGGTGGTGCTGGGGATTGTCGCCCGCCTGTGCGGCCTGAGCATCTGGATCCTAATCCGCATCCTGAAAGATGAGCTGATTCTGGCTTACTCCACCGCCAGCTCCGAGAGCGTGCTGCCGCGTATTATCGAGAAAATGGAAGCCTATGGCGCGCCGGCGTCGATCACCAGCTTCGTGGTGCCGACCGGCTACTCCTTTAACCTCGATGGCTCAACGCTGTATCAGAGCATCGCGGCGATCTTTATCGCCCAGCTGTACGGCATCGACCTCTCCATCTGGCAGGAGATCACCCTGGTACTGACCCTGATGGTGACCTCGAAAGGGATCGCCGGCGTGCCGGGCGTCTCTTTTGTGGTGCTGCTGGCCACCCTGGGCAGCGTCGGGATCCCGCTGGAGGGCCTCGCCTTTATCGCCGGCGTCGACCGTATCCTCGACATGGCGCGTACCGCGCTGAACGTGGTGGGCAATGCGCTGGCGGTGCTGGTTATCGCCAAGTGGGAGCATAAGTTCGACCGCAAAAAAGCGCTGGCGTATGAACGCGAAGTGCTGGGCAAGTTTGATAAAACCGCGCAATAAAACACAAAGCCCGGCGCGAGCGCCGGGCTTTTTCTTATCCTTTACTGATCCTGTCAAACTCTTCGCAGCCGGTATCAAACCCCTCCAGGCAACTGACGTTAAGCCAGTGCAGCGCCTTCTGCTTATTCGGTTCGATAAAGCCTTTCTCTCCCTGCTGGAACATCATCCCGGCCCAGTATTCGGCATAGCCGGTCCGCGAGAGCGCCGAGCTGCCTTTAAAGTAGGCGCTCGCTTTCCCATCATCTTCCGGACCGTGCACGCCGCTGGCGTAGATCAGCCCCAGCAGCATCTGGGCGTCTACCGCCGCATCGCTTTCGCTGTCCCGGGCGGCATCCTGCAGAAGCGTGATGGCGTGCGCCACGTCGGTGGGGCCAGCCTGACGGTTCACCAGCACTCGCGCGAGGACGATCTCCCCGGATTTACTGCCGGCCTCGACGGCTTTTTCCGCCAGCTGGCGAGCCTGCGGATAGTCCGCCTGCTGCGGATTGCGAATTTTTAGCTGCGCCAGCAGGGCCAGCGCGTCGCCATCGCCCTGCGCCGCTGCTTTCTGTGCCCAGAATTCGGCTTTCTGATAATCGCCGGAGCTAACCCAGGTATCCGCAAGGTAATATTGCGCGCGTCGATCGCCGGCTTCCGCCTGCTGTTGATACCGGCTACCCGGTTCGGTGGCCACCGCTGCGCCGCTGGTAATGACCAGTAAAAATAAAAAGAGGTATTTCATTTGTATTTATTATCAGCAAGGAACATAGCGCGCAGTATAAAGGGAGGCGAAAAAGAAGAAAATGACAGGGATCGGTAGGTAGAGCGGATTCGCTCTACCTACCGCAGGTACGCGGGCACGGCGCCGCTTGTATGCCGAGTGGCGGCTATGCCAGATCCGGCCTACGCATCGCGCGAGCCGGATCAGGCCGCCGAACATTAACCCATCGCGCTTTCGCGCAGGCGGGATTTCAGCTTGTTGTACTCGTCGATCACGTACTGTTCCGCCGCGCGCTGATCGGCAATCCGCTCAACGTTGACCGCGCAGTACTTGTACTCCGGCGTTTTGGTTATCGGGCTCAGGTTCTCCGACACCAGCTCGTTACAGGCGCCAATCCACCACTGGTAGGTCATATACACCGCCCCTTTGTTCGGCCGGTCGCTGACCTGCGCGCGGGTGATGATCCGACCCTTGCGCGAATTCACCCACACCAGCGCTTCATCCTCAATGCCTAACCGTTCGGCGTCGGCGGTGTTGATCTGCGCATAGCCAGGCTCATCCGCCAGCGCCGCCAGCGCCGCGCAGTTACCGGTCATTGAACGGCACGAGTAGTGGCCGACTTCGCGCACCGTCGACAGCACCATCGGGTACTCGTCGGTGAGCTTATCGATCGGCGCGACCCAGTCGCAGGTGAAGAACTGCGCCAGCCCGTTCGGGGTATCGAACTTCTCTTTAAACAGATACGACGTCCCCTGATCGGCGTCGGACTCATCGCGGCACGGCCACATGACGTAGCCAAGCTCACCCATTTTCTCGTAGGTGGCGCCGTAGAAGTCCGGGCACAGATGCCGCAACTCGTCCCAGATCTCCTGGGTGTTGTTATAGTGCATCGGATAACCCATCCGGGTGGCGATTTCGCTGATGATCTGCCAGTCGGTTTTCAGGTCCCACTTCGGCTCTACCGCTTTAAAGAAGCGCTGGAAGCCGCGATCCGCTGCGGTGTACACGCCTTCGTGCTCGCCCCACGAGGTGGACGGCAGGATGACGTCGGCCGCGGAGGCGGTTTTGGTCATGAAAATGTCCTGGACGATAACCAGCTCCAGATCGTCGAACGCTTTGCGCACCGCCGAGAGTTCGGCATCGGTCTGCAGCGGATCTTCACCCATAATGTACGCCGCCCGCACTTCGCCGTGCGCCGCGCGGTGCGGCAGCTCGCTGATGCGATAGCCGGTATGTGCCGGCAGGCTGTCGACGCCCCAGGCTTTGGCGAACTTCTCGCGGTTTTCCGGGAACTTAACGTACTGATAGCCCGGATAGGTATCCGGCAGCGCCCCCATGTCGCAGGCGCCCTGGACGTTGTTCTGGCCGCGCACCGGGTTGACGCCGACGCTCGGTTTGCCGAGGTTGCCGGTGAGGATCGCCAGGCTGGTCAGCGAACGTACGGTCTCCACGCCCTGGTAGAACTGGGTCACGCCCATGCCCCACAGAATGGCGGCGGATTTGGCGCTGGCGTACATCCGGGCGCAGGCGCGGATCTCCTGGGCGCTGACCCCGGTGATCTCCTCCACCGACTCCGGCGTATAGCCTTCAACGATTTTGCGATACTCCTCGAAGCCTTCGGAACGGCTGGCGACGAAGGATTTATCGTACAGATCCTCTTCAATAATCACGTGGCCAATGGCGTTGAGCAGCGCGATATTCGAGCCGTTCTTCAGCGCAATGTGCATATCGGCGATGCGCGCGGTTTCAATTTTGCGCGGGTCGCAGACGATAATTTTCGCCCCGTTGCGTTTAGCGTTAATGACGTGATTCGCCACGATAGGGTGGGAATCCGCCGGGTTGTAACCGAAGATAAACACCAGATCGGTGTTATCAATCTCCGTGATGGCATTACTCATGGCGCCATTACCGACCGACTGGTGCAGACCTGCAACCGAAGGGCCGTGTCAGACGCGAGCGCAGCAGTCGACGTTATTGGTACCAATAACGGCGCGCGCGAATTTTTGCATCACATAGTTGGTTTCATTACCGGTACCGCGGGAGGAGCCGGTGGTTTGGATCGCATCCGGGCCATATTTGGCTTTAATGGCGCTGAGGCGAGTGGCGACGTAATCCAGCGCCTCATCCCAGGAGACAGCTTCCAGCTTGCCGCCGCGTTGACGACGGATCATGGGGGTTTTCAGGCGCGGCGTCAGGATCTGGGTATCGTTAATAAAGTCCCAGCCATAATAGCCCTTCAGGCACAGGGTTCCCTGGTTGGTTTTCCCCTGCGCCGCTTCAGCCCGAACGATTTTGCCGTTATCGACCACCAGGTTGATTTTGCAACCTGATGCGCAATACGGGCAAACCGTGACGACTTTTTTCATCGGTCTTGCTCCAGTTATTCAATGGGCGCGTTTGCGCTATCGCGCCGTCACTATGCATCTTCTATGCCATATTTTCATTGTGGGTATTCCTTGATGATACGTGGCTTTTTTGGGCGAAATGCTGACGAAAAACAGCCTGTCGACAGATTTGACGTGTCGATACCCTGGAGATGTGACGGCGCTTGAAAAAATGTCACCGGGAGAGGAATTTGTCGGCGCAGCCTTGCAGAATCGATCAGACTGACACTAACTCCCCGCGGGCAGAGGCAAAGATGAAACCGGTCATTTTAGTGGTTGATGACGACATAGCGATGGGCGAGCTGCTCAGCGATGTGCTCGGCGCGCACGCGTTTGAGGTGCTGGTCTGCCAGACCGGCGGCGACGCGCTGGCGACGGTGGCGCAGCGGGCGGACATCGCGCTGGTTTTGCTGGATATGATCCTGCCGGATACCCATGGTTTGCAGGTGCTCCAGCAGCTGCAGCGCACGCGGCCTGAGCTGCCGGTGGTGATGCTCTCCGGCCTGGGCAGCGAGTCCGATGTGGTGGTGGGCCTGGAGATGGGCGCCGATGATTACATCGCCAAACCGTTCAGTTCGCGGGTGGTGGTCGCCCGGGTGAAGGCGGTGCTGCGGCGCAGCGGGGCGCTGGCCAGCGAGGCGCCGGGCGGCGTCGCCGGCCTGACGTTCAACGGCTGGCGGCTGGATACCACCCGCTGTGAGCTGTATAACCCACAGCAGCAGGCGATCCCGCTGACTCAGGGAGAATACGGTTTGCTGCTGGCGCTGGCGCAGAACGCCCGCCGGGTGCTGAACCGTGAACAGCTGCTGGCGCTAACCCATACCGAAAGCACCGAGGTGTTCGATCGCACCATCGATGTGCTGATCATGCGCCTGCGGCGCAAAATCGAATTGAACCCGCATCAGCCGACGCTGATTAAAACGCTGCGCGGCCTGGGCTATGTCTTTTCCGCCGACGTGACCCACAGCGAGAAGGCGGCGTAGGGCGGGGGCTGTCTAACCGGCCTGCCCATTGCTGGCGGTGTTAACCCCTCTCACTATTCTGCAACTGAATAAACGCCTGCAGCTCAGAGAGCGTTTTGGCGCCGTCGATCGCATTGGCGGCCTGCAGGCTGGCGCGGGCGCAGGCATGAGCCAGCTGCAGACTGTCGGTTAACGGCCAGCGTTCGTGGCTGCCGTACAGCAGGCCGGCGCAGAAGGCATCTCCGGCGCCGACGCTGCCGACAATCTCCTCCGGCGGTAGCCGCCATGACGGTACCCAGCGCCCGGCTTCGGTACGGGAGACGCCCCATGCCCCCTCCGGACAGTGGATCACCACTCGCTGGCGCACGCCTGCGTCAAGCAATGCGCTGGCGGCGCGGGCGATATGGGCGACGTGCGGCTCGCCGTTGGGTAGACGAATCTCCAGCCCGCTAAACTCGCTGGCTTCCAGCTCATTGATGGTCAGGTAGTCAAGATGCGCCAGCGCCGGCAGGACCAGCGGGCGGTAGCGCGGGTCGCCCTTGCGCGACACCAGATCGAGGGAAACCTCATAGCCTCGCTCGCGCATCTGCGCCAGCAACCGCGCGCTGCGGGTGCCGTACTCTTCGTCGGGGCGATCGAGACTCTCAAGCAGCAGCAGATAGCCGAGATGGAAAATTTTCAGCGGCGCATCCAGCGGCTCAAAGGCCGGAAGGTCAAGCAGGCGGTTGGCGCCGGGAGAGTGAAAGAAGGTGCGCTGGCCTTCGGCGTCGGTCATCACCTGAGTCATTGAGGTGGGGGCGGAGCTGGTGCGCTGCACAAGCTGGCGATTGATATGGTACTGATCGAGCATGGCGGTAATGTAGTCGCCATCGTTATCCTCGCCAATCAGGCCGACCGCCTGCAGCGGCAGTCCGGCGTGCATTTTGGCCAGGGTCAGCAGGACATTCAGCGGCGCGCCGCCGGTGGCGCGTTCGCTGTGAATAATTTCCACCAGCCAGCCGCGCTCCGGCCACTGTCTGATCTGGTGAACATGATCGACCAGCATGTTGCCTGCGGCAATGATGCCTTTGCGTTCCATGATCGCTACTCCGCGCCGTCATACCTGTTAAGCGTAGCGCACAATCGACGGAACGATTGTGCGCCCGGTTGCGCTTATTTCACGGTCCAGCCTTTGTAAGAGCTGACGTTGTTTTTGTCGATCATGGTCACCGGGATCAGCACCGGCGCGGTTGGGGCCGGTTTGCCCTGCAGGATGTTGTAGCCAATTTCCACCGCCTTCGCCGCCATCACCTGCGGATCCTGCGCCGGCGTCGCGACGAACAGCGAGTTCTTACGCTTCAGCGCCTCTTCGCCGTCCGGGCTGCCGTCGACGCCGACGATGAAGAACTCGCTGCGCTGCGCCTGTTTCGCCGCCAGATCGGCGCCAATCGCCGTCGGATCGTTGATCGCGAACACGCCGTCAATCTTCGGATTGGCCGCCAGCAGGGAGGTCATCACCTCCAGTCCGCCTTCCCGGCTGCCTTTCGCGTTCTGGTTGGAGGACAAAATTTTAATATCCGGGTGTTTTTTGAACTCCGTTTCGCAGCCTTCGACGCGGTTTTGTACGGCGGAGACCGGCGGCCCGTTGATGATCACCACGTTGCCTTTGTTGTTCAGACGGTCGCTAATGTATTTACAGGCCAGCTCGCCCGCCTGGGTGTTATCGGAGGTGATGGTGGCGTCGGCCCCTTCGGCGGCAACGTCAACCGCCACCACCACGATCCCGGCCTCTTTGGCCCGCTTCACCGCCGGGCCAATGCCTTTCGAATCGGCGGCGTTGAGGATAATCATATCGACCCTGGCGGCGATAAAGTTGTCGATCTGCGCCACCTGCTGGCCCAGGTCGTAGCCGCTGGAGACCAGCGTCACTTTGACGTTATCCCCCGCCAGCTTGCGGGCTTCCAGCTCCGCGCCCTTGGTGATCTGCACAAAAAACGGGTTGGCAAGGTCGCCCACCGTCACGCCTATCGCTTTCAGCTCTTTGGCCGACGCAAAGGGGGAGGCGGCCAGCAGCGCGCCAGCACACAGCGCGGTGACTATCGGTTTTAAACGCATTCGCTTTTCCTCGCAGGTAAGATGGTGTTGTTATGCACTTTGATGGTGTCGGGTACGGTATTTGTCGATCAGCACCGCAATGATGATCACCGCCCCTTTGATCACCAGTTGCCAGAAGTAGGAGACCCCCATCAGGGTCATACCGTTATTGAGGGTGGCGATAATCAGCGCCCCCACCAGCGTACCGGTGATGGTGCCGATGCCGCCGACGAAGCTGGTGCCGCCGAGAATGACCGCGGCGATGGCGTCCAGCTCGTAGCCGACCCCGAGGTTGCCGTTGGCGCTGTACAGCCGGGAGGCGCTCATCACCCCGCCAAGGCCGGAGAGCAGGCCGCTCATGCCATAGACAAACAGCAGCACCAGCCAGACTTTGATGCCGGTCAGCCGCGCCGCCTGCATGTTGCCGCCCACCGCGTAGATATGCACCCCAAGGGTGGTTCGGCGCAGGATAAACCAGCACACCGCGATAACCGCCAGGGCGATGACCACCAGCCACGGCACCGGGCCGAGGTAGTCATTGCCGATCCACTCGAAGCTGATATCGGAGTTGATTACCGTGGTGCCGTCGGCCAGCAGATAGGCGGCGCCGCGCAGCGCCGTATAGGTGCCGAGGGTGACGATAAACGGCGGTAGCCCGGCGAAGGCCACCAGCGCGCCGTTGAACAGCCCAAGCAGCAGGCCGAGCATCAGCGCCGCCGGAATCGACAGCAACGCCAACTCCGGGATCAGCGAGACCACCATTGCCGCCACCGCGGTGGTGCCGAGAATGGAGCCGACGGAGAGGTCAATGCCGCCGGTGAGGATGATGAAGGTCATTCCCGCCGCCAGCACAATGTTGATCGAGGCCTGGCGGGTGATATTCAGCAGATTGCTTTCCGTGAAGAAGTTGGGGGCGATAAAGCCGAAAACGGCGACGATCAGGATGAGGATCGGCAGAATGCCGACGGTCTGCATCAGGTCGCCCATCAGCATTTTTTTCGCCGAAGCGGATGTCGCGACCGGCGCGGAGGTCTCTTTCGGTATGCTCATAGTTGCCCTGCCTTAAGGTGAGAATCGTTCACGCCGGTGGCCAGCGTCATGATCTGTTCCTGGCTGATATCGCCGGACTGCAGCTCGCCGGCGATAGTCCCTTCGCGCATCACATAGACCCGGTCGCTCATGCCCACCACTTCAGGCAGTTCGCTGGAGATCATCAGAATAGCGACGCCCTGGCGCGCCATGTCGTTCATGATGCGGTAAATCTCGCTTTTCGCGCCGACGTCGACGCCGCGGGTGGGTTCATCGAGGATCAGAATGCGTGGGCCAATCGCCACCCAGCGCGAAATTAACAGCTTCTGCTGGTTGCCGCCGGACAGTCCGCCGGCGCGCACCTGGGCGTGAGGCACGCGGATGTTCAGCAGCTGGATGGCGTCATCGGAAATAGTTTGCGCCTTACGGCGATTGAGCATCCCCCAGGTCGCGTCGCGCTCCAGCGTCGCCATGGTGATGTTTTCCTGGGCCGCCAGTTCGAGAAACAGGCCCTGCTCTTTGCGATTTTCGGTCAGAAAGCCGATTCCATGGTCGATGGCTTCGCGCGGCGAGTGGATCACCACCGGCTCGCCGTCGATCTCGATCACCCCGCCGGTGGCTTTGCGCACGCCAAAGATCAGCTGCGCCAGCTCGGAGCGTCCGGCGCCGACCAGCCCGGCGAGGCCGACGATTTCGCCAGCATGCACCACCAGGCTGCTGGGCTTAACCTTGCCGCCATCGGTCAGGTCTTCGACCCGCAGGCGCGGCTGGCCGCGGGGAATATCGCGCGCTTTATTGAACAGATCGCTGAGCGGACGGCCGACCATCATGCGCACCAGCTCCGGCGCATTGAGCTTGTCGCGCACCAGGCTGCCGACATACTGCCCATCGCGCAGGACGCTGACCCGGTCGGAGAGCTCATACACTTCCGCCATACGGTGGCTGATATAGATGATCGCCATCCCCTCGTCACGCAGGCGCAGGATGAGGTCGAACAGGCGCTGGGTTTCTCGCGAGGAGAGGGCGGCGGTGGGTTCATCCATCACCAGAATGCGGCTTTGACGGTGCAGAGCGCGGGCGATCTCCACCTGCTGCTGTTCGGCGATGGTCAGGGTCATCACCCGGTCGCTGGCCTTGAACTGGGCGCCGAGACGGTCGATCACCGCCTGCGCCTGGCTGAGCATCGCTTTGCGCTGCACCAGGCCACCGCGCGCCAGCTCGCTGCCGAGGAAGATGTTTTCCGCGACGGTCAGGTTCGGCGCCAGCTGCATCTCCTGGTAGATCAACGTGATCCCGGCGGCCAGCGCGTCCTTGGGGCCGCGGATCGTTTGCGGTTTCCCGTCGATCAGGATCTCGCCGCTGGTGGCGGTATAGGCGCCGGCGAGGATCTTCATCAGTGTGCTTTTTCCGGCGCCGTTTTCCCCCATCAGGGCATGGATCTCGCCGGGCCAGACCGTCAGGTCGACGCCCTTCAGCGCGTAGAATTTGCCAAAAGCTTTGGCGATATGGCGCATTTCCAGTACCGGGGTGGCGGTCATCACGGCGCTCCTGTCTGCGAGAACAATAGCTGTAGTCCACCACCGGAAAATAAATGCAGGATGTCAGAATCCATTCATATTTGTCATAGTGATAAATAGTTAACCGCGATCACAGTTACGCGGCGTCATTTTCTGCACCGTCACGCTTATCTGCCGACCGTTCCTTCACCGGAGTTGCTATGACCGCTCGCCGACACCCGTTTTTCACCAGCGCCCGTGGCCGCCTGCTCTCCTTTAATCTGCTGATGGTAGTCGTCACCCTGCTGGTGAGCGGCGTGGCGGTGTTCGGCTTTCACCACGCCAGCCAGCTGCAGGAGCAGGTGCAGCGCCAGACCCTCAACGATATGCGCGGCAGTATGGATCTGGCGCGGGACACGGCGAATGTCGCCACGGCGGCGGTGCGCCTGTCGCAGGTGGTGGGCGCGCTGGAGTACAAAAGCGAAGCGGAACGGCTGCTGGCGACGCAGCAGGCGCTGAAGCACTCGCTGGCCCAGCTGGCGGCGGCCCCGCTGGCGCAGCAGGAGCAGGCGCTGGTGGCCAGTATTATTCGCCGCAGCAACGCGCTGCAGCAGAGCGTGGCGGAGATGCTGGAGCGCGGCCAGCGCCGCCATCTGCAGCGCAATGCGCTGCTGAGTTCGCTTTACCAGAATCAGAGCAACCTGCGCCATCTCGCCGATCTTAACGATCGCGGCGGGGAGCGGGCGATCGATCCTCGCCGGCTGGCCGAGATGGACCGGCTGATCGTCGCCGCGATCCATACCGTCACGCCGCGGTCGATCGTTCTGCAGCTCGACCAGCTGCGCGGCGACCTGCCGGCTCAAAGCGCCGATCCCGCGCTGGCGTTTGTTCTCCCCGACGTCACCCGGGAGCTGGCGAAGCTGGCCCCGCTGTCGGCCCAGCTGGAGGAGAGCGACCTGACGATCAGCTGGTACATGTACCACATCAAAGCGCTGGTCGCGCTACTTAACGACGACATCAATCAGTACGTGACCCGGGTGGCGGAAGCCTCCGAACAGCGGGCGGCGCAGAGCCATCGGGAGCTGCGCTCCATCAGCATGTTTATTCTGCTTTCCGCGCTGCTGGCGCTGGCGATCACCGGCTGCGCCGGGTGGTACATCTACCGTAACCTGGGCTCTAACCTGACCGCTATCTCGCGGGCGATGTCGCGGCTGGCTCAGGGAGAGCCGAACGTCTCGGTGCCGGCCCTGCAGCGGCGCGACGAGCTGGGCGAACTGGCGCGCGCCTTTAACGTTTTCGCCCGCAATACGGCGTCGCTGGAGCATACCACCCGGCTGCTGAAAGAGAAGACCACCCAAATGGAGATCGATCGGATTAAGCGCCAGGAGCTGGAGGAGGCGCTGCTGCACAGCCAGAAGATGAAGGCCGTCGGCCAGCTGACCGGCGGCCTGGCGCATGATTTTAACAACCTGCTGGCGGTGATCATCGGCAGCCTTGAGCTGGTGGAGGCGAATGCGCAGGATGCGCCGCGCCTCACCAGGGCGCTGAAGGCGGCGGAACGCGGGGCGCTTCTGACCCAGCGGCTGCTGGCCTTTTCGCGCAAGCAGGCGCTGCATCCCCAGGCGGTGGCGATGGCGCCGCTGCTGGAGAACCTCAGCGAGCTGATGCGCCACTCCCTGCCGGCGACCTTGAGCCTGGAGATTGAGGCGCAGTCGCCGGCATGGCCGGCATGGATAGACGTCGGCCAGTTGGAAAACGCCCTGATCAACCTGGTGATGAACGCCCGCGACGCCATGGCCGGGCGCACGGGCGTCATTAAAATTCGCACCTGGAATCAGCGGGTCACTCGCAGCAGCGGCCAGCGGCAGGATATGGTGGCCCTGGAGGTGATCGATCACGGCAGCGGCATGTCGCAGGCGGTGAAAGCCCGGGTGTTTGAACCCTTCTTCACCACCAAAGCCACCGGCAGCGGCAGCGGCCTGGGGCTGTCGATGGTGTATGGCTTTGTGCGCCAGTCGGGCGGCAGGGTGGCGCTGGAGAGCGCGCCGGGGCAGGGGACGACGGTGCGGCTGCAGCTGCCCCGGGCGATGACCGAGGTCGGGAAGGCGGTGGCGCCGGTGGAAGACGAACCCATCCCGGCGGGAGAGCGGCTGGCGCTGGTGCTGGAGGATGAAGAGGATGTTCGCCAGACGCTGTGCGAACAGCTGCATCAGCTGGGCTGGCTGACGCTGGAAACCGCCAGCGGGGAAGAGGCGCTGCAGCTGCTGGAGGCCTCGCCGGATATCGCCCTGTTGATCAGCGATTTGATGCTGCCCGGCGCGCTGAGCGGCGCCGATGTGATCCATACCGCCCGACGCCGCTTTCCGGCGCTGCCGGTGCTGCTGATCAGCGGTCAGGATTTGCGCCCGGCGCAGAACCCGGCCCTGCCGGAGGTGGAGTGGCTGCGTAAGCCCTTTACCCGCACCCAGCTGGCGCAGGCGCTGAGTGCAGCGTACGCGAGGATTTGAGATTCCTCCGCTACCCGGGCGGCATGCCGATGATTAAGGTAGCGGCAGGACTCTGATGAGATTGGCCCCGATGAAACGTTACGCAATCGCACTGCTCTTTTGCACTCTGTCGCTGACCAGCCTGGCCGCCCGCGCCGATATTATCGATGACGCGATCGGCAATATTCAGCAAGCCATTAACGACGCCTATAACCCGGGTAGCAGTCGCTCTGATGACGACGACAGATACGATGACGATGGCCGGTATGATGACGGGCGCTATCAGGGAAGTCGCCAGCAGAGCCGTGACAGCCAGCGTCAGCATGACGATCGGCAACGCCAGCTGGACGATCGCCGCCGTCAGCTGGATGAACGCCAGCGCCAGCTCGATCGCGATCGCCGCCAGTTAGAAAGCGATCAGCGTCGTCTGGACGATGACTATTGATCGCCCCGCAGCAGACCGACGCCTAATCCAGCACGATTTCCATCCCGTCATAACCCGCTTCGAAACCTTCCGGTAGCGGGTTATCCATCATCCAGACGTCAAACTGATGGCTGATATGGGTGAGGATCACCCGCGGACAGCCTATCGCCTGGTTAAGGGCGCGAACGGTATTGAAATCGTTATGGTTACGCGGGGTCTGCGCCCGCGGCTCATGGCTGCAGTCGATGATCATCGCCTGCGGGCGGTTGCTGAGTAAAAACTTCAGCGTCTTGTCCGGCAGCCCGGCGGTATCCGAGAGCCAGGCTACCCGACTGTGGGCCGACTCCAGCAGATAACCGAAGGTGAGCTTCGAATGGTTGAGCGGCAGGGGCGTTACCCGCAGGCCCTGCAGCTCAAACACCACAAACGGCGTGACGGTATGGCTGAAGTCGAGCAGGCCGGGGTGCTTGAGCAGATCGTCGCAGCCGGCGTCGTCCGGCGGGCCGTAGACCGGGATCGGCGCGCCCACGCCCCAGCGCAGCGGAAACAGCCCCTGCACATGATCCAGGTGATAGTGGGTTAGCAGCACCTGCTGAAAGCTGCCGGCGGGATGATGTTCCATCAGATCCGGTCTGCCGGCGTCCAGCAGCGTCACTGCGCTGTTGAACGTCACCACCCCGCTGCAGGGGCGTCGGCGATGGCTTTCCTCGCGGCGGGCGCGGCGGCAGGCCGCGCAATCGCAGCCAAAGGCCGGCACCAGCTGAGCGCCGCCGGTGCCGGTTAAGCGGAGGGTCAGGCTCATCGTGTCACCTTTGGTTTATACCAGCGGATCCGCTTCGCGCACCGCGTGGCTGCGCAGCAGGCGGAAAAATTCATCGACCGATTGTCGGAGACTGCCGTCGTTATTCAGCGTCAGGCAATCGTCCGGCTTATAGCGCGCGGCGCGGTCCAGACGCTGGGCGATATCCACCGCATTTTCCCGGCCGCGCTGCTCCAGCCGCTGGCGCAGCACCGGCGGCGAGACGGCGAGACAGATCGGCACCAGCACCTCGCCGTAGCGTTCCCGCGCCAGCGCCAGATGGGCGCGGGAGCCATTGGCCACCACGTCGAAGCCGGCGTGCAGCCAGAGGTCGATCTCCACGCCAATGCCATAGTAAGTATGGTTGGCGTGCCAGCTGAGGGCAAAGAGATGCTGCTCGGCGCGGGTAAAAAATTCATGTTCGCTGAGGGCGATATGGTTTTCGTTACCGGCGTTAAAGGGCCGGGTAATGTAACGATGCGCCACCAGCAGCTGCGGGTGCTCGCGCTGGCGCAGCGCCGCCAGCAGGCTGTCTTTACCGGAGCCGGAGGGCCCCACCAGCCAAATCAGTTTCCCCGGCATTAAAAGACCCTCCTTCCCTGGCGCCAGACATGGTCGATGTGGACATGCTCGCCGCGACGGTGCGCCAGCACCAGGTCGGCGCGTTTCCCCTCGGCGATGACGCCGCGATCGTCAAGGCCCAGCGCCTGCGCCGGATGTTTGCTGACCAGACGGATCGCCTGCGCCAGGGTGAAGGCGTTATCCTCGGCGTCGGCGATGCGGAATGCGGCATCCAGCAGGCTGGCGGGGTAGTAGTCGGAAGAGAGAATGTCGAGCAAACCGTGGTTCGCCAGCTGGTGGGCGGCGACGTTGCCGGAGTGGGAACCGCCGCGCACGATATTCGGCGCCCCCATCAGGACGTGCATCCCGTGCTGACGTGAAGCCTGCGCCGCGGCCAGGGTGGTAGGAAACTCGGCGATCACGCTACCCAACTGGTGGGATTCAGCCACATGCGCCTCGGTGGCGTCGTCGTGGCTGGCGAGGGCGATACGGCGGGCGCGGCACATGGCGGCAATGGTCTGGCGATTGGGCTGCGACCAGGTGGCGGCCAGGGCCATCTGCTCGGCTTCAAACCGATCCATCTCGTCATGCGTCAGATGGTACTTTCCCTGATAGTAATCGCGGTACTTGCTGCGATCGGCATACTGGCGCTGGCCCGGGGAGTGATCCATCAGCGAGACCATGCTCACTGACTCGCGGTCAATGAGCTTTTCAAACAGCGGTAGCGTGGTGTGATGCGGCAGCTCGCAGCGCAGGTGCAGGCGGTGCTCGGCGCGGTTAAGACCACGCTTTTGCGTCTCTTCCACCGCATTGACCATCTTCTCCAGATTCTCAAGACGATCGCCGCCATCGCGCACGTCGCCAATCGCCACGGCGTCGAGCACGGTGGTGATGCCGCTGGCGACCATCATTGCATCGTGGCTGCTCATCGCCGAGTGGGCCGGCCAGTCCACCTTCGGTCGCGGGGTAAAGAATTTGTCGAGGTTATCGGTATGCAGTTCGATAAGGCCCGGCAGCAGCCAGCCGCCTTCGCCATCCAGCGCCTGCGGCAGCCGGCTCTGGCTTTCCGCGAAGGCGAGAATGCGACCGCCCTGGACTTCCAGCGAACCGTGTACCACGTCGTCATCGAGAACCAGATTTACGTTATTGATAATCATGCTGTCATTCCCATGGGGTGCAGCCGGTCGGCGACCTGGCGGCGTACCCCTTCGTCATGGAAAATCCCGACGATGGCCGCGCCGCGCGCTTTGGCATCGTGGATCAGGTCGACCACGGCAGCACTGTTTTTGGCATCCAGTGAGGCGGTGGGTTCATCGAGGAGCAGGATCGGATAGTCGACCGCAAAACCGCGGGCGATATTGACCCGCTGCTGTTCGCCGCCGGAAAAGGTCGACGGCGCAAGATGCCACAGACGTTCGGGAACGTTGAGGCGGGTCAGCAGCTGGGCGGCTTTGGCGGCGCTCGCTTCACGCGGCGTCCCGAGGTCGAGCAGCGGCTGCATCACCACCTCCAGCGCCGAAATGCGCGGGATCACCCGCAGAAACTGGCTGACCCAGCCGATGGTGGTTTGACGCACTTCCAGCACCTTGCGCGGTGTGGCAGTGACCAGATCGACCCATTCGTCGCCGTGGCGGATATGAATATGGCCGCTGTCCGGCAGATAGTTGGCGTACAGCGAGCGCAGCAGGGTCGATTTGCCGCTGCCGGAGTGGCCGTGGAGCACCACGCACTCCCCGGCGTTAACGGTCAGCGAGGCGTCGGCCAGCACCGGCAGACGCACGCCGTGCTGCTGGTGCAGAACAAAGGTTTTATGAATGTTTTCAACGCGGATCATGTTAGCCCTCACGGGGTTGAGTTGCCGGGAGGCGCTTCGCTGACCCGGCCTACGAATAACGTATCTGCAGGCCGGGTAAGGCGCCGCCGCCGCCCGGCAAAACAGCGTCAGTTCTGCAATACCGACGACACCAACAGCTGGGTGTAAGGGTGATGCGGATCGTCGAGCACCCGGTCGGTTAAGCCACTCTCCACCACCTGGCCCTGCTTCATCACCAGCAGTCGGTTCGCCAGCAGGCGGGCGACGCCGAGATCGTGGGTGACAATCACTACCGCCAGATTCAGCTCCACCGCCAGGCCGCGCAGCAGGTCAAGCAGCCGCGCCTGCACGGACACATCCAGCCCGCCGGTAGGTTCATCCATAAACACCAGCTTCGGCTGGGTGACGAGATTGCGGGCGATCTGCAGACGCTGCTGCATGCCGCCGGAAAAGGTGGTGGGCAGGTCGTCGATGCGCGAGGGCGGGATCTCCACTTCCTGCAGCCACTTTTCGGCGGTGGCGCGAATGTTGCCGTAGTGGCGGGCGCCGGTGGCCATCAGCCGTTCGCCGATGTTGCCCCCGGCGGAGACCTGGCGACGCAGGCCGTCCATCGGGTGCTGATGCACCACCCCCCATTCGGTGCGCAGCAGGCGGCGGCGTTCGGCTTCGCTCATGGCGTACAGCGAGCGCTGCTGGTACAGCACCTCGCCCCGCTGCGGCGTCAGGCGGGCGGAAATCGCCTTCAGCAGGGTGGTTTTACCGGATCCGGACTCCCCAACGATGCCGAGCACTTCCCCCGGCCACAGTTCGAAGGAGACGTCGCGGAAGCCTTTATCCGGGGCATAGAGATGGGTCAGGTGATTGACGGCAAGTAACGGCTGGCTCATTTTTTCTGCCCCTCGCTCTGCTGGCGGCAATAGTCGGTATCGGAGCAGACAAACATCCGCTGGCCGCTGTCATCCAGCACCACTTCGTCGAGGTAGCTGTGGCGCGAGCCGCAGATGGCGCAAGGCTCATCCCACTCCTGGACGGTAAACGGATGGTCGTCGAAATCGAGACTTTCCACCGGGGTATAGGGCGGCACGGCGTAGATCCGCTTTTCGCGCCCGGCGCCGAACAGCTGCAGCGCCGGCATCATGTGCATTTTCGGGTTATCGAATTTCGGGATCGGCGAGGGGTCCATCACGTAGCGGCCATTGACCTTCACCGGGTAGGCGTAGGTGGTGGCGATATGGCCGAAGCGGGCGATATCTTCATACAGTTTCACCTGCATCACGCCGTACTCTTCCAGGGCGTGCATAGTGCGGGTTTCGGTTTCGCGCGGCTCGATAAAGCGCAGCGGCTCCGGGATCGGCACCTGATAGATCAGGATCTGATCCTCCACCAGCGGCGTCTCCGGGATGCGGTGGCGGGTCTGGATCAGGGTGGCGTCTTCAGTGCGCTCAGTGGTGGCGACGCCGGTCACGCGCTTAAAGAACTGGCGGATCGACACCGCGTTGGTGGTGTCATCGGCGCCCTGGTCAATCACCTTCAGCACGTCGTTCTCGCCGATGACGCTGGCGGTCAGCTGGATGCCGCCAGTGCCCCAGCCGTAGGGCATCGGCATTTCGCGACCGCCGAACGGCACCTGATAGCCGGGAATGGCTACCGCTTTGAGAATAGCCCGGCGGATCATGCGCTTGGTTTGCTCGTCGAGATAAGCAAAGTTATAGCCAGTCAGTGGGTTAGCCACGTTCGTTCTCCCGTTGCAGGCGTTTCAGCAGCGCCAGTTCGGCCTGGAAATCGACATAGTGCGGTAGCTTCAGATGCGAGACGAAGCCGGCGGCTTCAACGTTATCGGCGTGGGCCAGCACAAACTCTTCATCCTGGGCGGGACCGGCAATCTCTTCGTCATAGTCCGCCGCCTGCAGGGCGCGGTCGACGAGGGCCATGGCCATCGCTTTGCGCTCGCTCATGCCGAAGGTCAGACCGTAGCCGCGGGTGAAGTGCGGCGGTTCATCCTGCGGGGCGACGAAGCCGTTGACCATTTCGCATTCGGTCAGCAGCAGCTCGCCAATATTGACGCTAAAGCCCAGCTCTTCCGGGACAATCTCCACCTGCACGTAGCCGCTGCGGATCTCGCCGGCAAACGGATGGTTGCGGCCATAGCCGCGCTGAGTCGAATAGGCCAGCGCCAGCAGGTAGCCTTCATCGCCGCGCATCAGCTGCTGCAGGCGCGAAGAACGCGAGCAGGGGTAGACCGGCGGGGTGCGGGTGATATCGTCGGGCGGTGTGCCGCGATCTTCCTCGGCCTTCGCCAGCCCCTGCTGCGTGAGCAGGCTAAAGACGTGCGGCGTCGGCTGCGTGTCGCACTCGGCTTGCTGCACAGAAGGCGCTTCGCCGTTTGCCAGCAGGGTAAAATCGAGCAGGCGGTGGGTGTAGTCGTAAGTGGGGCCCAGCAGCTGGCCGCCGGGGATATCTTTGTACACTGCCGAGATGCGGCGTTCGAGACGCATTCCGGCGGTGTCGATCGGTTCGCTAATCGCCAGCCGCGGCAGGGTGGTGCGGTAGGCGCGCAGCAGGAAGATCGCTTCGACGTTATCGCCGCTGGCCTGCTTGAGCGCCAGCGCCGCCAGTTCGCGATCGGCGATGCAGCCCTCGGTCATCACCCGGTCCACCGCCAGATTGAGCTGGTCACTTATCTGGTCAACGCTCAGTTCGGGAAGCCGTCCATCGCCCCGTCGTTTCTGTTCCTGTAAGGCGTGAGCGGCGCGGATCGCCTTCTCGCCGCCCTTGACGGCAACGTACATTTAGCAAACCTCCACGTGGGTGGTGCGCGGGATCGCCAGCAGGCGCTCGCCGCAGGTGAGGATCAGGTCAATGCCCAGCGGGAACGGGTGCGGGCGCTCCGTCAGTTCGTCAATGATGCAGTCCGGCAGCTGAGGGGCGATCATTCGCTCTTCGGCAATGCCTGCCCCGGTCAGGCGCAGCATGCGCCCGCCGCTCAGGCTGGCGAGCTGGACGATCAGCGTGACGCCGGTCTCCGGGGCGGTGACGGTGCCCGCGGAGAGGACGTTGAGCTGCTCGGCGCTGATGCCGTCATTGGCGACCGCAAAGACCGCCTGCTGCGGCTGGTCCACCAGCGGCGCGCCGGTATGGAAGCGCAGATTCTGTCCCACCAGATCGTTATGCAGGGCGCTGGCGAGCCAGACCGGCGTTTCGTGATCGGCAAGGGTCAACAGCAGGCTGGTGGAGGCGACGTTCAGCGGCTGCCAGCCGTGCTGCAACTGCTGCAGGGAGACAATCACCCCCGGCTCGCTCATCGCTTTCAGCAGGCGACGAAAACTGTGTTGGGCATCCTGCACAGCCAGGGTAAAAGCGGGTTGTAAGGTCATGCGTTATCTCCGCGAACCAGGGTAAAGAAGTCGACCCGGCTGGCGTTGACTTCGGCGCGTCGGGCTTCAATGCGCGCGCTGCGTAGCGCTTCCAGCGGGGTTATCAGGGTTTCCATTAAATTGTGAAAATGGCGGGGCGACTGCAGCAGGGCGTCGATGGCCGCGCAGCGTTCGGCGTGCGGGCGGTCGCGGCCTAAGATCCAGCTGTAGCCGAGCGTACCATCGGCCAGACGTACCGCCGCCCGGGTGAGCGTGGCGTCGCCGGCGAAGAAACGGTCGCCGATACCGCCCATCCGGGCCTGAAGCTGCACCAGGCCTGTCTCGGGAGAGCGGATCAGCTCATACTCCGGCGCCAGCTGCAGGGCGTGCATGCGTGCCAGAAGATCTTGAGGTTCACTGTGGGCCAGCACGGACATCCAGCGCTGGCGGGTGGCGGTATCGAAGTGCATTCAGTGCTCCATGGTGAATTCAATCATGTCGGCGCGGGTCAGGCTGACGGAGTATTCGGTGACGGCCTGCTCGCCCTGGCGGCTGTTGAGGGTGCGCACGCAGAGCAGCGGCGCCATATTGGGGATCTCCAGCAGCTTGCTCTCTTTCGCCTGCGCGCGACGGGCGCTGATTTTGGTGCGCACCCGGGTCAGTTCGACGTCAAGCCGATCGCGGAGCAGGTTGTGCAGCGAGCCGTGGCTGAAGGTCTGCAACACCGGCCAGAAGCGCAGGTCGGTAAAGTAGTGGTCAATCAGGCACAGGGCGACGCCATTGACCCGGCGCAGGGTGCGCAGGTGGATGACATTCTCGCCCTCGCTAATGCCAAAGGCCTCGGCAACGTGCGCGCTGGCGGGGCGCAGTACCGACAGCAGTTTTTCGCTGGTGGGATCGCTGCCTTGTTCCAGCAGGTTCTGGCTGAACCGCGCCTGGGCATTGAGCGGGTAATCGATCGGCCGCATCAGCACCAGCACGCCGACGCCCTGACGGCGTTGTACCCAGCCGCGCTCAACCAGCTGGTCGATAGCCCGACGCAGGGTATGGCGGTTTACGTCGAAGCGCGTCGCCAGCTGCTGCTCGGCGGGCAGATAGTCGCCGCAGCGATAGTGGTGGCGCAGCTCCTGCTCAAGCCGGGCGGCGATTTCCTGATAGCGCGTGGGATAACTGGTCGGATGTCTGGACAGGTGCATGGTCATCAAGCCTCACACAGCATAGGCGAGGAGCCTCCTCGCGTTGTGAGCCGATCCTGACCGGTTTATGTTGCAGTTCTGTTAAGTGATGATGACTAAAGGATGAAGAGTTAATGCCAGACGGATGACAGGGCGGCCAGGCCGCCCTGGCGGGGTCAGCCTTGTTTGACCACGTTGATCATCCATGGGACGCCAAAGCGATCGACGACTTTGCCGAAGCCGTGGGCCCAGAAGGTTTCCTGCCAGGCCATCTCAATGCGCCCGCCGACCGCCAGCGCGTCGAACCAGCGCTGGCCTTCAGCGACATCGTTGGGATCGAGGACGAGGGTGAAGCCGGCGTAATGCACATCGGGCCCGAAGGCGCTGTCGCTTAGCATCAGCTCGCCGTTGCCGATGCGCAGGCTGGCGTGGGCGATGGCGTCATCCGCCATCTTCTGGCCAGACGGGCAGCCGTCAGAGGCTTCCTGCGCCGAAGGCGGCATTTCGCCAAAGGTCATTTTAAACATCAGCTCGGCGCCCAGCGTCTGCTGATAGAAGGCGATCGCCTCGGCGCAGTTGCCCGCAAAGGCAAGGTAGGGACTTAAGGACATGGTGAATACCTCAGTGACCGTAACCCGTAAAGCGTAGTCACCCACAGCGGGATTGAGCCAGACGGCAGCGCGAAAATGGGGCGGGAATAGTGCTGCAGGCGGCAGCGTAAATAGCGGCGGCTGGCGGGATAAATAACCGGATGCGCAGGGAGGCGAAGGGCAGTGAGGATATCGGGAGCGGCGACGGCGATAGGGGAAAATAATCGCGTCGCCTGCCCGGAAATAAATCAGTTCTTTTTGACGAATTCAGATTTCAGCTTCATCGGGCCAAAACCGTCAATTTTGCAGTCAATATTGTGATCGCCTTCGACCAGACGGATATTCTTCACTTTGGTGCCGATTTTCAGCATCGAAGAGCTGCCTTTAACCTTCAGATCTTTCACTACCGTGACGCTGTCGCCATCGGCCAGTAAATTGCCATTGGCATCTTTAACGATCAGAACGTCGTTTTCTTCCGTGGCTTCGGCAGGGTTCCACTCATGGGCGCATTCCGGGCAGATGTACATGCCGTTGTCTTCATAAGTGTAAGTCGAATCGCATTTTGGGCAGTGTGGCAGTTGCATGACGTTCCTCGTGATGTCGTCGAAAAACAGGACGTTGGTCCTTTAAACAGCGGCTGAGAGCCGAAAGTGGCTATGATTATAGCGCAATCACCCACTTTTGTCGGGTGTTTTTTTGCTAAAAAATAGCCGGGGCGCTATTCCGGGAAGAACCGAATAATTGCTGAAATTAACCGCCGGCGATGGAACAACACCGACGAAATAATTTCCGGGCAAACGGCAGGAAATGAACTTATTTATTTTCTGGGACTCTGTAATTAGGCGGTAAATTTATGTGAAGTTGATCGCAGATATAAACACTGTTAGGGTAAAAAAGGGGAGCAGGTCAATTTCATCAATTATGACGATGAGCCGCTCCATTTATTCACCAGTAGCCACAGCAGGCGTCAACAGGTTCGGTTGTACATTCTGTCAGCAGACAGTGCAGGCAAACCTGCTACGCTTGAAATGAGGAGCACAGCAATTCACCGCTCCTGACGCACGTTGCGAATGGCTTTGCCATTCGGCGAAGAGACGTGCATTCAAGGCGGAGTAGCAGAGGAAAAATATGCTTAAAAGGAAAAAAATAAAGCCCATCACCCTTAAGGATGTGACCATCATCGACGATGGTAAACTGAAAAAGGCGATCACCGCGGCCTCTCTGGGCAACGCGATGGAGTGGTTCGATTTCGGCGTCTACGGCTTTGTGGCCTACGCCTTAGGTAAAGTCTTCTTCCCCGATGCCAACCCAAGCGTGCAGATGATTGCCGCACTCGGTACCTTCTCCGTTCCATTTTTAATTCGTCCGCTGGGCGGCCTGTTCTTCGGGATGCTGGGCGATAAATACGGTCGGCAGAAAATTCTCGCGATAACTATCGTGATCATGTCGATAAGTACTTTCTGTATCGGCCTTATTCCTTCGTATGCCACGATAGGTATCTGGGCGCCGATCCTGCTGCTGCTGTGTAAAATGGCGCAAGGCTTCTCGGTCGGTGGTGAATATACCGGGGCGTCGATCTTCGTCGCGGAATACTCCCCTGACCGTAAACGCGGGTTTATGGGCAGCTGGCTGGACTTTGGCTCCATCGCCGGGTTTGTGATGGGGGCCGGCGTGGTGGTCCTGATCTCCAGCGTGGTGGGGGAACAGAACTTCCTTGAGTGGGGTTGGCGTATCCCGTTCTTCCTGGCGCTGCCGCTAGGCATCATCGGCCTCTATCTGCGCCATGCGCTGGAAGAGACCCCGGCGTTCCAGCAGCATGTGGACACCATGGAGCAGGGCGATCGTGAAGGTCTGCAGGACGGGCCGAAGGTCTCTTTTAAAGAGATTGCCACGAAGCACTGGCGCAGCCTGCTGACCTGTATCGGTCTGGTGATTTCCACCAACGTGACCTACTACATGCTGCTGACCTACATGCCGAGCTACCTGTCGCATAACCTGCACTACTCGGAAGACCATGGGGTGCTGATCATCATCGCTATCATGGTCGGGATGCTGTTTGTACAGCCGGTTATCGGTATGCTTAGCGACCGTTTCGGCCGTCGCCCGTTTATCCTGATTGGTAGCGTGGCGCTGTTTGCCCTGTCGATCCCGGCCTTCATTATGATCAACAGCAACGTGACGAGCCTGATCTTCGCCGGTCTGCTGCTGCTGGCGGTGGTGCTGAACTGCTTTATCGGGGTGATGGCCTCCTCGCTGCCGGCGATGTTCCCGACGCACATCCGCTTCAGCGCCCTGGCCAGCGCCTTTAACATCTCGGTGCTGATTGCCGGTCTGACGCCAACCCTGGCGGCGTGGCTGGTGGAAACCACTCAGAACCTGATGATGCCAGCATACTACCTGATGGTAATCGCGGTGGTGGGTATGGCGACGGGCCTGTCGATGAAAGAGACGGCTAACCGTCCGCTGAAAGGGGCGACCCCGGCGGCGTCGGATATTCAGGAAGCGAAAGAAATCCTTGGCGAGCACTACGATAACATCGAACAAAAAATCGAAGATATCGATCAGGAGATCGCCGATCTGCAGGCAAAACGGTCGCGTCTGGTGCAGCAGCATCCGCGTATCAACGACTAACTGTTTTCACTGCTAATCATGCCGCCTGGGGAAACCCCGGCGGCATTTTTTATGCCTCCGGCAAGGCCAGACCGTGACGACGCTGTTGGCTAAGTTTACGGTACTGCTGCGGCGGCATCCCCACGTAGCGGGTAAAGGTGCTGTAGAAGCGGCTGCTGGAGCGGAAACCGGCGGTGAGGGCGATATCCAGGATGGTCTTGTCGGTATCGCTCAGCAGCGCCCGCACGTGATTGATGCGCATGGCGGTAATGTACTGCTTCATGGTTTGCTGCATCACTCGCTGGAATACCCCCATCGCATAGTTCGGGTTGAGCTTAACGTGCTCGGCGACGGCATTGACGGTCAGCGCCTGGTCGTAGTGGGCGGCGATAAACTCCAGCATCTGGCTGACATAAAACTGCGCATGGCGCGAGACGCTGTTCTTATGGGTGCGCGAGGTTTTGTTGACCAGAATCGGCTGCCAGCCGGCGAGGCTCAGCCGCTTCAGCATCAGGGCGATTTCATCGATCGCCAGCTGGCGAATCTGTTCATTGTCGTGGTTCAGCTCCTGTTGCCAGCGGCGCACCTCGAAGGCGCTCAGCTGCTGGGCGGCGAGGGATTTAATCACCATCCCGTGAGTGACGTGGTTGATCAGCTCCCGGTCCAGCGGCCATGAGAGAAACAGATGCATCGGCAGGTTAAAGATCGCCATCTGCTGGCAATCCCCCGGGCGGGTCAACTGGTGCGGCGTACAGGCCCAGAACAGGGTGATATAGCCTTTCTCTATGCGCACCACTTCGTTATTAATCATATATTCCACGTCGCCATCGAACGGCACGTTGACCTCCACCTGGCCATGCCAGTGGCTGGTAGGCATGGCGTGCGGCGGGCGCAGCTCGATATCCATACGCTGATACTCAGAGTAGAGCGCCAGCGGGCTGCGGCTCTGCTTTTCATCGCTGCTGCACATAAAGGGATCGGGGGGCAGGGAGGTGAAGCGGTATTCCATCGTTAGCGTATTCCTGAATTGTCAGAGTGGCTGCATTTTTCGCCAGAACTGACGACAGCTTAGCGGAAGAATCGGCCCATTTTCTCTCCTTTTTGCGCAATCTGTTCCCGAAAACTCAGATTTTGTGGCGCTTAATGGCCGATCTGAGCTTTCGGGAATGCTCCGGTGGGAACAGGGCAGCGCAACGCTGAACGGCGTGCCACTCTGCAAGGGTTCAATGACCAGATGGAGAGAGCGTAATGACCGCCCCAAAAATTACCTTTATCGGCGCCGGTTCGACGGTGTTCGTTAAAAATATTCTCGGTGATGTTTTCCAGCGCCCGGCGCTGAAATCGGCGCATGTCGCGCTGATGGATATCGATGACACCCGGCTGGAAGAGTCGCATACCGTGGTGCGCAAGCTGATGGATTCCGTCGGCGCGAAGGGCGAAATCAGCTGCCATCGCGATCGCAAAACCGCCCTGCAGGGCGCTGATTTCGTTGTGGTCGCCTTCCAGATTGGCGGCTATGAGCCCTGTACTGTCACCGATTTTGAGGTCTGTAAACGCCATGGCCTGGAGCAGACCATCGCCGATACGCTGGGTCCGGGGGGCATTATGCGCGCCCTGCGCACCATACCTCACCTGTGGGCTATCTGCGACGACATGACCGAGGTCTGCCCGGACGCCACCCTGCTTAACTACGTCAACCCAATGGCGATGAACACCTGGGCCATGTACGCCCGCTACCCGCATATTAAACAGGTTGGCCTGTGCCACTCGGTGCAGGGAACGGCGGAAGAACTGGCGCGCGATCTTGACCTCAACCCGGCGGATTTACGCTACCGCTGCGCCGGGATTAACCATATGGCGTTCTATCTCTCGCTGGAGAAAAAGCTCGCCGACGGCAGCTATGTCAGCCTCTATCCCGACCTGCTGCAGGCCTACGCCGACGGGCGCGCGCCGAAGCCTAACCTGCACGGTAACCCGCGCTGCGAAAACATTGTCCGCTATGAGATGTTCAAAAAGCTCGGCTACTTTGTGACCGAGTCATCGGAGCATTTTGCCGAATACACGCCATGGTTTATCAAGCCGGGCCGCGAGGACCTTATCGCCCGCTATAAAGTGCCGCTGGATGAATACCCGAAACGCTGCGTCGAGCAACTGGCCAACTGGCATCAGGAGCTGGAGAGCTATCAGCGCGGCGAGCGCATCGAGGTGAAGCCATCCCGTGAGTATGCCAGCACCATCATGAACGCCATCTGGACCGGCGAGCCAAGCGTGGTGTATGGCAACGTACGCAATGACGGCCTTATCGACAACCTGCCGCAGGGCTGCTGCGTGGAGGTGGCTTGCCTGGTGGACGCCAACGGCATTCAGCCGACCAAAGTGGGCGCTCTGCCGGCGCATCTGGCGGCGCTGATGCAGACCAACATCAACGTGCAGACGCTGCTCACGGAGGCGATCCTCACCGAAAATCGCGATTACGTCTATTACGCCACGATGATGGATCCGCACACCGCCGCGGTGCTGGGGATCGAAGAGATCTACGCGCTGGTGGACGATCTGATCGCCAGCCACGGCGACTGGCTGCCGTCCTGGCTGCATCGTTAATCTTCTCATGCCGCCGGGGGCAACGACCCCGGCGGCGTCCTACATGCTCTATCAAACACTGAAGGAGGCGCTGGCGACAGCGACCTGTACCCTATGAGTATTTCAATGACAACAAAGCTCAGCTACGGATTTGGTGCCTTTGGTAAAGATTTCGCTATCGGTATCGTCTACATGTACCTGATGTATTACTACACCGATATTGTTGGACTGTCGGTTGGGGTGGTCGGTACCTTGTTTCTGGTGGCGAGGATCCTCGATGCGATAGCCGATCCGATCATGGGTTGGATCGTCAACTGTACGCGATCGCGATGGGGGAAATTCAAACCGTGGATCCTGATTGGCACGATAACCAACTCGGTGGTGCTGTATATGCTGTTCAGCGCCCATCACTTCTCCGGCGGGGCGCTGCTGGCATGGGTGTGGCTGACCTACCTGCTGTGGGGGTTCACCTACACCATCATGGATGTGCCATTCTGGTCGCTGGTACCGACCATTACCCTCGATAAACGCGAACGTGAACAGCTGGTGCCGTATCCACGCTTTTTCGCCAGCCTGGCGGGATTCGTCACTGCCGGCGTCACGCTGCCGTTTGTCAGCGCCGTGGGCGGCGCCGACCGCGGTTTCGGTTTCCAGATGTTCACCCTGGTGTTGATCGCCTTCTTCGTGGTTTCCACCCTCGTCACGCTGCGTAACGTCCACGAGGTTTACTCCTCGGATAGCGGCGTGAGCGAGGATGCCAGCCATCTCTCACTGCGCCAGATGGTGGCGCTGATCTATAAAAACGATCAGCTGGCCTGCCTGTTGGGCATGGCGCTGGCCTATAACACGGCGGCGAATATTATCGCTGGCTTTGCGATTTACTACTTTACCTACGTGATTGGCAGCGCGGAGATGTTCCCGTATTACATGTCCTACGCCGGCGCGGCGAACCTGCTGACGTTGGTGCTGTTTCCGCGGCTGGTGAAAGGGCTGTCGCGGCGCATTCTGTGGGCGGGCGCTTCGATCATGCCGGTGCTGGGCTGCGGCGTGCTGTTGCTGATGGCGCTGAGCGGGGTCTACAACGTCGCGCTGATTTCGCTGGCCGGCGTGCTGTTGAATATCGGCACCGCGCTGTTCTGGGTGCTGCAGGTTATTATGGTGGCCGATACCGTCGACTACGGCGAATATACGATGAACATCCGCTGCGAAAGTATCGCCTATTCGGTGCAGACGCTGGTGGTGAAAGCGGGCTCGGCGTTCGCGGCCTGGTTTATCGCCATCGTGCTCGGTATCATCGGTTATGTGCCGAATGTGGCCCAGTCGTCCCAGACGCTGCTGGGGATGCAGGCGATTATGATTGCGCTGCCGACGCTCTTTTTTGCCCTGACGCTGTTTCTCTATTTCCGCTATTACAAGCTCAACGGCGATATGCTGCGTCGCATTCAGATTCACCTGCTGGATAAATATCGTCGGGTACCGGAAAATGTGGCTGAGCCGGAACGGCCCATTGTGGTACCCAACCAGGTGTAAAAAGCGTTCGAAAACAGCTGACGAAAGAGGGGAGGGATACTCTCTTTTTTGGACAAAAATGAGCGTTGAAAGCGGATGAAAAGAGAAAACGTATTTCTCTAATTTGTCTCAAAATGTTCTCTATCTAGGTTCATGAAGTTGTTATTTGCTCCAATTGTTCTCAATTAAAACTCGGAATTGTCTCTTTTTCGTGCTCTTGCGCTGCTTTTTAACTCTTGCTACTCTTTTGGGTGTTACATTTTTCTCTTATTTGTCTCAGTGATGGAGCAATGCGATGCGCATTTTTATCGATGATGGTTCAACCAATATCAAAATGCTGTGGGAGCAAGATGGCGAAACTTTCACCCATATCAGCCCCAATAGTTTTAAACGCGGCTGGTCTGCCACCTTCGGTTCCGGGAAGCCCTTTAACTACACCGTGGATGATGAAAAGTACTCATTCGACCTGATCACTCCCGATGCGCTCCCGACCAATAATATTGACTGGCAGTACAGCCCGTTGAACTCCATCGCTGTCCATCACGCGCTGCTGACCAGCGGTCTTGAGCCACAGGACGTTGAAATAGTTGTGACGCTGCCGCTGACTGAATTTTATGACGAGGATGCGCAATATCGCCTCGACAACATTGAGCGTAAGAAAAAGAGCCTGCTGCGCGAAGTTAAGCTGAATAAAGGTGTGGTGTTCAACATCACCAAAGTCACCGTGCGCCCGGAATCGATTCCGGCGGGCATTAGCCTGTGCGATGAACTCAAGCCCTCCCATTCGGTGTTGATTATCGACCTCGGCGGCACCACGCTCGATATCTCGATGGTCGCCGGGCAGATGACCTCGGTTTCGCGCATTTACGGCGACCCGAAGCTGGGCGTATCGCTGGTGACCGACGCCGTTAAGCTGGCGCTGGCGCGGGCGAATACCGATACCTCAAGCTATAACGTCGACCAGATCATTATCAATCGCCATGACGAAGCGTACCTGACCGATAACATCAACGATCCGGATGCGGTTTCTGAGGTGAAAAAGGTGATCACTAACAGCATCGAACGTCTGACCACCCGCGTCCTGACGGCTATCGATAGCTTTAAAGGCTACTCGCATGCCATCGTGATTGGCGGCGGCGCGCCGCTGGTTGCCGATGCCATTCGTGAACGTATGGGCCTGCGTGAGGACCGTTTCGTGGTGGCTGAAGAGCCGCAGTTCGCCCTGGTGCGTGGTCTGAAAATTATTGGCTAAGGAGCGTCTATGACTCTGGAACGCAGAAAAGTGCTGATTTACCTGCGCCCGGATATCAGCGCCAGCGAGCGCTTCGCGGACGCAAAAATTGAGGCCCACCATCGCGGCGACCGTGGCGATATGTCGCGCACGGCGCTGCTGGCGGGGCTGGCGTTAGGGGAAGTCGATAGCCGCTTGCCGTCGATGCTGGCGGCGTTGCTGGCGGAAGACACTAAACCGGAAACGCTGCGCAAGATGCTGGCCTCGTTCCTTGAGATCCAGCCGGCCTCTTCCGCCCCGACAGCCGCGCCAGCGGCCGCCCCGGCTAAGGCGCCGGAGCCGCCCGCGCCGGTCAGCGAGAGCGTTTCGGCGCGCAACCTCGCCGGTTCGCTGCCGGACTAAGCGCTATTCGCGGTTTGCGCTATCCGGGAAACTCCCCGGCTTGCGCTGCGCTTAGCCGGGCTACTGTTTACACTGTCCGGTAGCCCGGGTAAGGCGGAACGCCGCGACCCGGGAAATTCCCCGGCTTGCGCTGTGCTTAGTTTGTAGGCCGGGTAAGGCGTAGCCGCCACCCGGCATACAGGCGGCTCCCTGGCTGTGGCCATGCCCGGCGGCGCTACGCTTGCGCGGGCCTACGGATCCAGTGCAATGGTGGGCCTAGTCCGGTAGCCCGGGTAAGGCGGAACGCCGCGACCCGGGAAATTCCCCGGCTTGCGCTGTGCTTAGTTTGTATGCCGGGTAAGGCGTAGCCGCCACCCGGCATACAGGCGGCTCCCTGGCTGTGGCCATGCCCGGCGGCGCTACGCTTGCGCGGGCCTACGGATCCAATGCGATGGGTGAGCCTGGTGCCGTATGTAGGCCGGGTCAGGCGTAGCCGCCACCCGGCAGTAAGACGGAACGCCGCCACCCGGGATGTCGCCCCTATCCGTGGGCGAGAAAGCGGGCCAGGCGCTGCTGCAGCAGGCGATTTTCGCGGGTCAGCCGCGCGTTCTCATCCAGCAGCGTCAGCGCCACCGCAATCCCCGGCCAGTCCAGCTCCAGCTCGTTACGCAGGCGCACCGCGCGATGGACAATCGTCACCGCGCTGTCGTCGAACAGCCAGGCGTCCGCCTGCGGCTGGTGCGGTTCAATCATGCCTAAGCCGACAATCTCCGTCAGCTCCTCTTCCGACACCCCGGTACGCAGGCACAATTCGGTAATGGTAAACGTCACTGTTACTGTAGCCATCAGGCTTTCCCCCATGTCTTACGCGGATCGAAGCTGGCTTCGGCGGTGGCCAGCTGTTGCCAGAGCTCACGCGCTTTTTCATCTGGTTTTGGCGGCATCACAATTTTAATAACGGCGAACAAATCGCCGGTGTGGGTTTTGCTCACCAGCCCTTTGCCCTTGATACGCAGGCGCTGCCCTGCCTGGCTACCCGGCGGCACCGTCAGCAGAATGCTCTCTTTCAGGGTGGGCACCGTGACTTTGGCGCCCAGCGCGGCCTCCCACGGCGCCAGCGGCAGGACGATCTCCAGGTTATGTCCCACGATGTCGAACAGCGGGTGCGGGGCGATGTGGATCACCAGCCACAGATCGCCGTTCGGCCCGCCGTTTTCGCCCGGCGTCCCCTGGCCTTTCAGGCGGATGCGCTGTCCATCGGCCACCCCGGCGGGGATCTTCACATTCAGCGTTTTCGGCGTCTCGCTTTCGATCATGCCGAACACGTTATACACCGGCAGGTTATAGCTGATGGTGCGGGTCTGCTCAGCCAGCGTCTCTTCAAGGAACACCGCGACCTCGATCTCCAGGTCGTGGCCGCGCGACGCGTGCTGACGGCGACGCTGATGCGCCTGCTGGCCAAACATGGAGGAAAAGATGTCGTCGAAATCCTGCTGGCTGTAGCTCTGCTCGTGGGTCTGCTGCTGGCGACCGAACCCGGGATCGTTGCGATGCTGCCAGAGCTGATCGTATTCCGCGCGCCGTTGCTCATCTTTCAGGACTTCCCAGGCTTCGGCGAGATCCTTAAATTTGGCTTCGGCATCGTTTTCTTTACTGACGTCGGGGTGGTACTTGCGCGCCAGGCGGCGGTAGGCGGTCTTGATGGTTTTCAGATCGTCGGTTGGTTGCACCCCGAGAATGGCATAATAATCCTTCAATTCCATGCTGTTATCTCATCTATGCTCAGTGCGGTGGTTACATATTCCCTGGATCAGGCGTCTGTATAAAGCGTAGGGCAAATGCGCCCTGAAGGGGAAGAAAAGTGGCGGAAACTTGACGCCGTCGGGGTCAACGGCGTCGTGGGCGCAGCTAGTCTTTCACCTGCGGTCGCGGACGACGGCGCCAGCCTGCGAACAGCACCAGTAGCGCGCCGATGGCGCCGGCCAGGCGCGCAATGCCGTCGCCGGCGGTGGGAAACAGCTGGCGAAGGGTAGGGTCGCTGACCAGCATTGACCCGGCAATCCAGCCGATGAGCATCCCGCCCAGCAGCACCACCGCGGGAAAGCGAGTGAGCAGGGCCAGCACCAGCTTGCTGCCGGCGACGATAACCGGAATGCTGATCGCCACGCCGAGGGCGACCAGCGCAATGTGCCCTTTGCCTGCGGCGGCCACCGCCAGCACGTTATCCAGCGACATGATCACATCGGCGACGGTGATGGTGACTGCGGTGCGCCACAGGCTGCCGGAGCTGGCAACCTCGCTCTCGTCCTCCTCATTACTGACCAGCCTGATGCCAATCCACATCAGGAGCAGCGCGCCGACTATTTTCAGCCACGGCAGCGACAGGAGATACAGGGCGATCGCCAGCAGCAGGATGCGCGCCAGGATAGCGCCTACGGTGCCGATGACGATCGCTTTGGTGCGTTTTTGTGGCGGCAGTTTGCGACAGGCCATGGCGATCACCACGGCGTTGTCGCCGCCCAGCAGTAAGTCGATGGCGACAATCTGCAGCATAATCACCGCCATGTCCCATTGTTGAAGAAACGCATACATATCGAGAGAAACCACCTGAAATAAATACCACGAAAAGCCGTTGCGCCGGGGGCTCCGCCCGGGGAGCGTTGACCACTGGCGCCGGTCCGCGCCGTCGCGCGGGAAACCTGAGCCTGAAAAATAAAGTTACGAATCAACGCGCCGTCGGGCAAGGCTTCGGCGAAAAAGGGTGATATTTTGTCATACAGACTCACCTGCTGTTCACTTATCGCAAGGATCCCCACTATGTCTGGCCACAAGAAATACCTCTCTGTCGCCCTGCTGAGCGCTGTCTTACTGCCGGCGATGGCTTCTGCCGCTGACGCGCCGGCGACTTTCACCGCGGAACAGGAGGCGCAAATCGGCAAAATCGCCGCCGATTACCTGGTCGCCCACCCGGAAGTTCTCCTGCAGGCAAGCCAGAAACTGCAGCAAATTCAGGCTGAGCAGCAGGCCAGCGCGGCCACCCAGGCGGTGCTGAAGAATGCCGCCTTGCTGACTCAGGATAAAAATACCCCGACCTACGGCCCGGCCAACGGCAAAGTCACGGTGATTGAGTTCTTTGACTACCAGTGCGTCTACTGCAGCCGGCTGGCGCCGGTGATGGAGCAGGTGATTAAAGCGCATCCGCAGACCCGCTTCGCTTTTAAAGAGTGGCCTATCTTCGGCGGCCGCTGGGAAAGCTCGCTGGAAGCAGCGAAAACCGGCCTGCAGATCTATCAGCAGAAAGGGGCGGATGCCTATCTGGCCTACCATAACGGGATCTACGCCACCGGACATAACGAAGGCAAGCTGACGACGGCGGATATCCAGCAGCAGGCGAAGAAAGCCGGCTTTGATGCGAAGAAGGCCACCGACGTCGAACCGGTGCTGCAGAGCATTAACGACCTGGCGCAGGAGATTGGTCTCAGCGGCACGCCGGGCGTGATCGTGATGCCAACTACTGGCGCCACGGAAGCCAGCATCACCGTCTTCCCGGGGCTGGCGGATAAAGCCTCGCTCGAAGCCGCCATTAAAAAGGCCGGCGGCTGATCGGCGGCGTCGTTACCCAGTCAGGGCCGCCGGGGGCGGCCCTGCTATCATTCCTGATCCCTCTCCTCGGGCGGCGGCAGCGCGTGGCTTTTTAAATCAATAATCTGACCAATGTGATCGTGGTAAACGGTCAGCAAATTATAGCGACTCATTTCGGAGATGATCTGCGGGGCGACGTTAAAGCTGCTGGCCAGCTCCTCATCTCGCAGGGTAAGCACCGCGGTGTGACGCCGGGTATGGGCGCGGCGTCGGTTATAGTGGTACCAGAGGATCAGCAACCAGCCGTTCAGCGCGGCAATCAATAAATACACCAGCGCCGTATTCAGGGAGTCCATCAACGATGACCAGCGCGGGGAGGGCGGCGCGATGAACTGCATCAGCAAATTGGCGTAGAGAAAGAACAGAAAACCGAGCCAGGCCACCAGCGTTAAGCCGGCGTCCACCAGCCGGGGCAGCACGCGGTGTTCGGTTAAGATGAGCGTATTTTCATTCATCGCAGGCTTCCTTTTCCCCGGTCCGGGCTCACCCAGCGCGCGCGGGAACGTTGACGTTTCAACATCACTTTCGGAAAAGCGACCAGCGTGGTCAGCAGGCCGATCATCCAGTAAACCATCGGGAACCAGATCACCCAGAACAGGGATTTGGCGACCTTTTTCTCATAGCGCCGTTCGATATACAGGCTGGCGACGAACTGCAGCAGGCACATCAGGCCGAGCAGCATGCCGGTGAACTCAGGCGGAAACAGGCTGTGCACTGTCAGGTTGTCCGGCAATGGCATCAGGCGGCTGAGGATAAACAGCAGGATGGTGACCGCATAGGCAAAGGCCCACAGCGTGGAGCAGGCATACTCCAGAAACAGCGGCCACATCCGATGATGCTGCCAGTGAAACAGGCGGCGCAGGTTGACCAGAAAGACTTCGGCTCCCCCCTGGGCCCAGCGCAGACGCTGCTTCCATAACCCTTTGAGGGTCTCAGGCATCAGGATCCAGCACAGCGCCCGCGGCTCGAAAAAGATGTCCCAGTGGCGGAGCTGAAGCTTCCAGCTGATATCAATATCTTCAGTGATCATATCCGGGCTCCAGTAGCCGACGTCCGCCAGAGCCTGACGCCGGAAGGCGGCGATCACGCCGGAGACAGTAAAGACCCGGCCATAGATCCGCTGCGTCCGCTTGATAAGGCCAATGATCGACGAGAACTCCCCTACCTGAATGCGGCCGATCAGCGTGGATCGGGTGCGGATCCGCGGATTGCCGGTGACCGCCCCGACGTGCGGGTAGTGGATCAGCGGGGCGACCAGCCAGGCCGCGGTATCCCGGTCCAGCAGGGCGTCGCCATCGATGCAGACCAGCAGATCGCCGCGCGCGGCGGCGGCGCCCGCTTTGAGCGCCACCGCTTTTCCCTGATTGGCGGCCAGGTGGATCACCCGCAGCCTTGGCTCCTCCTGCGCCAATTGCTGGAGCACTTGGGCGGTGTTGTCCGAAGAGCCGTCGTTAATCGCGATCACTTCGAGGTTGGCGTAACGCTGGGCCAGCGCCGCGCTGATGGTCTCCCGGGCGTTTTTCTCCTCGTTAAAGCAGGGGATCAGGATCGAGATCAGCGGATTGCCCGGTAGCGACGGCGGCGGGGTATCCTCTCCCCACGGCCAGTGGCGCTCCAGCTGGAACCAGAAGTACAGACCCCCGGTGATCCATAGCACCGACATAAACAGCGGCCAGAAAAAGACAAAGTCGAGGATAAGCTCGCCGGTAAACGCCGCTGCGACGCCTAACGGCAGCCCGAAAACGAGGCATAAAATGCACAATGCGATAATGCGATCAGTCATGGTCAGGGTACCACCAGGAAGAAAATTGCGGTCTGATACGGGAGATATCTGGCTGATTGTTAATGAAATCGTCTGGGTAGTAGCCGTAATTTTTGACGCCGTTTAGCCGCAGCAAATGCATCCAGTCCGCCAGCTGTTGGTCGGGAATGGCGTTGTGTTGGCGTCGGTTCCAGTCTCTGGCCTGTAGCTCAAAGATGGTTTTCTTCAGCGCGCCCGGGCGGCGGGCGACGGCCTGCACCAGCCGCGTCAGCCAGGCCTGGCTGGCGTCAATCGGCACGGACTCCATCAGCGGCATCGCCATGGGGACCGTCCAGTCATAGGCGGCAAGGAAGTCATCCAGATTTTGCGCAAACCAGGCTTCGCTCTGCGGCTCAAGGATCGGCAGGGCGAAGAGATTACGCGCCGTTTTTACCTGCGGGCCGCGGATGGCCTGTACCGACTGGCGCAGCTGCAGAGTGAAGCGGGTCAGGGTTTGGCTTTTGAAACGCATCCATGCCTGGCGCTCTTGCGGACTTTGGGGCACCGGGCCGGCATCGTGCGCCAGGCCACTCTGCCGCCAGGCGGCGACCGCCTCCGGGCTCACGTCTTCAAAATCGGTCAGCACGGCGTCGTCGTGGAACAGAATCCCGCTGAAGCTGGCGTGTCGGGCCAGATCCTCATAGATGTCGGTGATCTGCTGGCGAACCCGGGGATCCCAGGGTGACAGGCGGACATAGGGCTGACGGGCAAGTAACGCCTTCCCGGTTTGCGGATCCCAGCGCTGAACGCGCGGCAGATCGGACGAGAGATCGAAGGCCAGCACCGGCATCCAGGCATAAACCTTCACCCCGCCGCGGGTCTGTAGCTGCCAGGAGACGAAGTTAAACAGGTCGGCGCGCATCGGCAGCCAGCGGTTGGGGAAATAGAGCGACTTGACCGTGCCGTCACCCTGCGGGTCGGAGAAGGCCTGCAGAAAGACGTGACTGATTTTCATGTCATAGACGCGCTGCACCAGCTTATCGATATTCTTTGCCTGCTGGACGGGATTGGGGTCATAGACATAGTCCAGATCCACATGCATCACCCGAACAGGATCGGCTTCCTGGATCTGGGTTACGGCGTTGGCAAAGGCCTTGATCGACGGGTTACCGGCGATCAGCATGCGCGGAATATTATCCAGATCCTTCACGTTGCCCAGGCCGTCGTTCAGCGTAAACGCCAGTTGATACCCCTGCTGTTTGGCGATGGCCAGGGTGCTGCCGCTGGCGGCGCCGTAGGGCCACACCCAGGCGCGCGGCGCTTTCCCGGCGACGTCGTGGATTTTCGCCGTCACTTTCTGCACGTCATCGGCTATTCGCCGGGTAAACTGCGCGTCGCTTTCATAGCGGCCGGTGGTTTTATCCCAGCCGCGGTTAGCGGCGGCGGGCTCGCGGCTGCCCTGCGGATTGGCCGGCAGGCCGTAGTGCGAGGCCCAGGTGTGCGCGCCGATCTCCACCAGCGGCGAGCGACTAAGCTCGCGCACCATCTCCCAGGTGGCGAAGCGATCGCGCGGCGTCATCAGGCCGCCAAAATTAACGGGCTGGTTGGCGGGGGTGTCCACCCAGCTGCCCACCGGCGCCCACAGCGCCGGAACGTTCCAGGCTTTAAGCAGCGGCCAGACGCGAGTATAAAAACTGCTATAGCCATCGTCGAAGCTGAGAAGAAAAGCCTTAGGCGGCAGCGGCTTAAGGCCATGATGCGCGTCCAGAATGTCCTGAACGCTCACGGCATGGTAGCCGTGATGCAGCAGCCAGGCGATCTGCTCATTAAGCGCGCTGGTACGCACCGAAAGGTAACGCTGGTCGGCGGCGTCGTCTTCGACGTCATGATAGGCCAGCACCAGAAAGCGATCCGCCGGCCAGGGGTTATTGGCCTCCAGCTGGGGTCGTTGCTGCGGGGCGAGGAAGGGGACCTCCTCAGCACGCACGCTGAAGATAAGGCACAGCCAGCCGAGAAGCATCAGGCCGTTGCGCAGGGTCGTGTTCAGCATGGTCATCCTTAAAACCGTATGTTTGCATCAACAGTGATAGCGAGGTTGTTTTCACGTTTACCGTCGTAGGGGCGTTTATCCCAGTTCAGCATCACCCCGGCGTCGACGAGGTTGTTCCAGCGCAGACGCTGCCCGTAGCCCAGCGTCGTTATCGCGCCGGCGGCGTGATTTTTTTGCCAGTAGCTGCCGCCGCCGGCGAGCAGCTGCTGACTCCAGACGGTGTCATACCGCTGGTAAAGCGTGTGATCGACCGCCAGCGCCGCGGTGGCCGCGAGGTCGCGGGCCGGACTGTAATACGCGGTGTCGGTGCGGCTATTGGCGCTGGCCGACAGACCGGGCTGCAGATCCAGCGTTAGCCACGGGGTCTGCCAGAGGCGCTCTTTACCGGAGAGGGTGTACTCCTGACGACGGTTGTGGTCGGTAAAGCGGCTGGCGGCCGCGCTGACGCGGTACTCCCGGCGCTCGTTTTGATACCAGCGCAGCCAGCCTTCGCCGCGGTTGGCGCTGACGCCGTTGCGTAACGCGCGCAGCGGCGTCTGCTGCGAAATCCGCTCCAGCTCGCCGCCCAGCTGCCAGCGATCGTTGACGTCGTGCGCGGCGGAAAGGCGGACGCCGGGCTTATTCTCGCCGTGAAAATTGACGCTGGAGAGTTCAAGTTCTCCCCAGGCGTCGCGCGGACGCCATTCAATACCGGCGAACAGCTGGCGACGGCTGCCTTTCCCCTCTTCAAAATTGCCTTGGGCAAAGCGGTGGCCGCCGAACAATCGCCAGCTGTCGGCTATCGGCGGGCTGTAGATCGCCGTCTCAAAACTGAGGTCGTGGGTACCGCTCACCGGGTTGTCGGAATGCAGCCCTTTGCCGACGCTCAGGCGCAGCTCGGAGAAATGATGGATGTCGCGGGCTCTGGCCAGGCGCTGGGTATTCAGATCCCGTGGCGAGCGGGCGATAACGTCGTCGGTCAGCAGATCCATCTGCCGCCACTCCTGCAGATCGAGGGCGACCCAGGCCTGTTGGCGCTCCAGCTGCAGGCTGGCGGGCTCCAGGGCTTCCGCCGCTTTCAGCTGGCGTTCGGCTGCCCGCGGCAGCCCTCTGTCCTGCAGCAGGGCGGCATAGTCGATCTGCAGCCCCTGGTTGCCGGGGGCCGTCGCCGCCAGGCGCTGCATGCGGGCTTCGGCCTGCGGCAGGGCGTTGGTGGCGGAGAGATAGTGCACGTTAAGCGACTGCGCGGTGAGCCAGTCGTCGTTCGGCTGGGGCGTCGGCGAGCCGTAGAGATGACGGATATAGGGCGCATTCCGGGTGAGTCGGGCGACATACCGTTGCGCCGCCGGGTACTGAGCGGTGTCCAGCAGGGCGAAGAAAAGCTCATGTTCTTCATTCTGTTGGCTCGTCAGCCACGAGGGATGCTGATGAATAAGCGTCAACGCAGGCTCAATCTGCTTAAGCGCGATATAAGAGGAGATAACCCAGCCGATGGCCCAGTCGGGAACCGCCTGCTGCTGCGCCATCAGGCTTTGGTATTCGCGGATAACCTGCGCGTAGTCTGCGTTGGCGTACAGCGCGCCCAGACGGTCAATGCGCGCCCGGATGATGTCCGGGGCGGCCTGCGGGTCGGGACGCCAGGCGGCGATCATCGCGTCGTATTGCGCCAGCGCCGTGCGGGCCAGCGCGTAACGCGCATTTTCTTCACGGGAAGGCGTATCGGCAAGGCGCACCAGTTCGGCGGCGGCGTTCAGCTGCAGGTTGCGCTTTTCCGCGGGCGTCAGTTCGACGCTATTCGCGAGGCCGAGGGCGGGGGAGTCGATCCGGTTGCGGGTCAGGGTCGCCATCAGGCTCGCCAGCGCGGCTTTATTCTGCGGTTCGCGATCGAGGATCTGCGTGTCCACCAGCAGCTGGTCCCAGCTCTTGCCAAGCCGCAGGTAGACATAAGAGAGGGTCTGCAGGTGGGCAATGCTCGCCTGCTCCGCCACCAGGCGACGCGCTTCTCTGAGCGCCTCGCCGTCCTTGCGGGCATCGGCCAGCGTCTTGATATAGCCGATACGATAGTCGTCACTGTCGGGGGCCTGGCTGAGAGCCTGCTGCCAGAGGAGGAGCGAGGCTTGCCACTGTTTCTGGTTGCGCATCGCCTGCGCCGCGGCGGCGGTGCCCCGTGCGGGAAGCGGCATATAGACCTGATAGCGTCGCCAGACTTTCACCACCTCGTCGTCCTGGCCGGCCCAGAGGGCTACCTGCAGCCAGTCTGCAACCTGAGAAGGGGTTAAGGCATGCCGCAGCTGGTATTGCTGAAGATATGAGAGAAAGGGGGCGTACTGGCCTTGACGCGCTTGCAGGATCTGCTGGTCATAGAGCGAGTCCGCTCCCTGAACCAGCGTCGGGAAGAGCAAAAGCACACCGATTGACAGCGAGAGTTTCGTGTTGCGATTAAACAATAACGTATTTGAATAAGGTGATCTTTCCATTTCTATTTGCCATATGTTCATCAAGAATCCATTGCACAACACGACCGTCCTTTGACGGTGAGTTAAAGGATGAGGATGGTCCCATTTAGCTGACTGGCACTGCGGGTGAATGACTTATTGCAAAGTAATAAACATATCTCCTGTGGATAATTGAATGGATAATTTATACCCGATACCGCAGCGGATAAATATGGTTAAATGACGAACTGCGTTTTAAGATAAATCTGTAAAAATGGTTTAATTCGAATCGCCATGTTGAAGCGAGTTCCTTTAACTTACTGAAATAAATAAAAAATGGAGTTGGCTGAAATTTTGTTTTAATTTTGTTGGGTGGCTTATATTGCAGTGAAGAGAAAGGTTTTTCATGGATATTTAAGATGATTTCTGACAAAAATTCTCAATAGCAAAAAAAGCATCTTTTCTGTGGGATTTTTTTATTTATAATTAATCCGTTTATTTTCTGTCCGCACCCAGGGAGGTTTTTCACAGCCAGATTCAGATGCCGCGCTAATGATAAATCACAGATCTCGTTATTTTTACCGCCATGCGGAGCGTTCCCCAGGGGCAAGGAAAACGTCTGGTTGACGAGAATTTGTTGATTAAATGTTAAAGGGAAGACTTGTGGCAAATTCAATGATATTAGTTACCCAGGATCACTGTCTTTTTCAAGGAGTTAAAAATTTCTTTCCTGATATCATTCAGTTAGATTCTAGCGGAAAAGCGATTTTAGATAATGAGGTTGATGAACTCTCTCTGCTGGTTGATAGCCGTTCGCCGCTTTGTCATTACGATTATCTGGTCATGGAGGCGGCACAATCCAGAAAGCGAATATGCTGTATTGTCCTCGATATGCGCCATCGGGAAGAGCATTTACTCAGTCTGAAATCGTTTTTAAACATGTCATTATCACCCGCCGATATGGCGACCTTATTTGGGCTTTTTCTGGAGATGAAGAGCAAGCGGCTGACCAAAGAGTGGTTCGACAATCTGCGCTTAAGTATGACAGAGCAGCTGATGCTGCGTTTTCTTGGGGCGGGGATGACAATGGAGGAGGTGGCGGTGAATCTGAATACTTCGCTAAAAAGCCTTTACCGCAAGCGGACCGCGCTTTATGAGCGTCTGGGGTTAGATAATTTTAATGAAGCCTGCTTATTTATCTTCAAAAATAAACTTCTGGACCAGTCCGGTCGATCGCCATAAGGCGTGGTTGTACAGGGAATAGATGATATCGCAAGGTATGTGACGATGGAAATGTAATAAATTAAATAGATATTGATAGGTATAACCGTCGATACCAGTCGGTATCCAGGGCGGCGCCCGGCATATAATTCCGGAGCTCTTTGGAAGTAATTACCGCCATGGCGGTTTGCTATGCACAGCGATTATTATAATGATTATATTCCTTGCGCCGCAGAGGAATAGTTTTGTCATAAATTAACTCTACCATGGTATTCCGACTCACGCGTCGGAATACCATGAGATATCGTGAAAGCATCAGAGGAGCGAGGTGGATGAGAATAAGGGACAGTATTGCGGAGCGGTTAGAAGCCTGCGGGCTCTACCGTCGGGCGGCATCCAGATGGATTGAGGTGATGCAGCGTTGCCTGGACGATGAGGACCGAGAGTGGATCCGTCACCATCGCAATCAGTGTCTGAAAAAGGCGCAACGTCCGCCGGCGCCGAAAGAGGAGTTCGCCGATCTCCACCAGGCGGCAAAGGAGACGCAGTATCGCATGGGCATTGCGAAGCCCTATGGCGAAGCGTTCAGGCTGCCCGGCAAAGGGAAAACCGCCGCCGAGTAATACCTTTCTTCACTGCGTTTGCGCAGACGTTTCATTGACCCCCAGGCCCGCGCAAGCGCAGCGCCGCCGGGCGATATACATCAGACGCCGTACCCGCGTTTGTGCCGGATGGCGGCATCAATGCCTTATCCGGCCTACGGGTCCTGCCGCAGGCTCAAACAGCGTAGGCCCGCGCAAGCGCAGCGCCGCCGGGCGATATACATCAGACGCCGTACCCGCGGTTGTGCCGGATGGCGGCATCAATGCCTTATCCGGCCTACGGGTCCTGCCGCAGGCTCAAACAGCGTAGGCCCGCGCAAGCGCAGCGCCGCCGGGCGATATACATCAGACGCCGTACCCGCGGTTGTGCCGGATGGCGGCATAAATGCCTTATCCGGCCTACGGGTCCTCCCGCAGGCTCAAACAGCGCAGGCCCGCGCAAGCGCAGCGCCGCCGGGCGATATACATCAGACGCCGTACCCGCGGTTGTGCCGGATGGCGGCATAAATGCCTTATCCGGCCTACGGGTCCTCCCGCAGGCTCAAACAGCGCAGGCCCGCGCAAGCGCAGCGCCGCCGGGTGATATAAATCAGACGCCGTACCCGCGGTTGTGCCGGATGGCGGCATCAATGCCTTATCCGGCCTACGGGTCCTCCCGCAGGCTCAAACAGCGCAGGCCCGCACAAGCGCAGCGCCGCCGGGCGATATACATCAGACGCCGTGCCCGCGGTTGTGCCGGATGGCGGCATAAATGCCTTATCCGGCCTACGGGTCCTGCCGCAGGCTCAAACAGCGTAGGCCCGCGCAAGCGCAGCGCCGCCGGGCAGGGGATCATAGAGTGGAGTTCGATGAAGAGTCCGGATGCAGAAAAGCAAAAACCCAGCCATAGGCTGGGTTCTCTGAATAAGTGGTGCCCGGACTCGGACTAACGCCGCAGGCGTTGAACAGCGCGCGTGTCGCGCTGGCCCCGAAGGGGTGAGCCGCTGTGCGGCGAATAATCGAACGCAGTTCGATGAAGAGTCCGGATGTAGAAAAGCAAAAACCCAGCCATAGGCTGGGTTCTCTGAATAAGTGGTGCCCGGACTCGGAATCGAACCAAGGACACGGGGATTTTCAATCCCCTGCTCTACCGACTGAGCTATCCGGGCAACGGGGCGCATTAAACCGTAATCCGCCCACCCCGTCAACCAAATTTCTTAAATTACTTGTCGATTGCTTATCTTTGCGGCAATTCCGCGTTCAAAGGCGCATTTTGACTCAATATCACTGCATGCCGTTATCGCCTTCACGGCTTTTCCAGCCGCTGGTGACGGAGATAACGTGGCGCAACCCGGAGATCAGGTAATCACCAATGACCTCTTCATCTTCCCGCGGCGAGCTCAGCGTAATTTCCGCATCCACACCGTGACGATAGGCGCCATGATGGCTGAAAATAGTGCCGATATAACATTTTCCGTTCAGCCAGACCGGAATATAGGCCACCGTCTCATAGATATAGTTAACGGCAACGCCGCTGTAATAGTTGTCCGCCTCGTCGGCGGAGGCGCCGGGCGGAATGGGGCAGATCGGCGCATCGTTGTCGCTGGCGGGTTTGTCTTTCAGCAGGTTGCCCTGCATCACCTCCAGCGAGCGCAGCAGATCCGCTTTATCGCCGTCGCTCAGGCTGGGGGTCAGCGGTTGGTCTTTCTCCGGGGAGCGGATGCTGTTCAGCGTATAGCGATAGCGAACCGTCACCGCGGGCGTCTGGCTGGCGGTGCTGAACGGGCGCAGCAGATAGAGATTATCTTCGCCAAACTGGCCGTTGTACCACAGGGCATAGACCTGGCCGTTGATTTTGACCCAGTGGTTCCATTGGTTAGCCCCGCGGCCATTGATCGAAAAGAGGGCGCCGGGCACCCCGGCATCGAAATCTTCGCCGTTATCACTGTCGCTATCGTTGACGGCGGCAAAATCATCATCGCCGCGCCGGAGTACCCCGGTGTAGCTGAAGAGCCCGGTGCCGCCCACGTAGCTGTCGATGATCAGATCGCGTTTGCCGTCGCCGTCGAGGTCGATAAGCGTAAAGTTGACTTTACCGTTTTCTGAATCTGCGCTAATTGCGGAGCGCAGAAACGCCTGCCACTCGTCATCGCTGATATCCGGGGACGGTTTGCTGGTCGTCACCAGGCTGTCATCGGCGTAAGTGAGCGTGAAGTCGGTAATATGGCCGGTTAACGGAAACTGCTCGGCGACCCGGTTCAGCGCCAGTTCCGGATCGCTTTTTTGCGCTTTCAGCACCGCGTTGTACAGCGTTCGCAGGGCCAGGTTATCCGCTTCTTTCTGCTGCTTCGGGATCACCTGGCTGACAAAGGTCGGCAGCATCCAGGTGCCGCCCGGGGTGATTTCCCGGCACATACCGGTGCTGTACTTCAGGCTGGGAACGAAGGTTTTACCCTCCCAGACGCGCGTCTCGCCGGTTACGCAGTCGGCCATGCCCCGCTCTTTGTGCAGGAAGACCAGCGTGCCGTTGGCGTAGCTGGAGGCCTCGGTAGTGAGCAGCCGCGGTTTGCTCAACTGGGCGTTATCGACCAGCCACAGGGCATAGCCATCGTTATAGGGCGCTCGCCAGCAGAGCGCCTGCGCCAGCGAATGGGTTTTATCCAGCGCGGTGAGGGTGATCTGGCGCTCTGCCGCCGGAATGGCCGGGTTCTGCCAGTCTTCACAGCGCTGGTTCAGCAGCGGCGTCAGGGCGGGCAACAGCTTCTGGCGCTGGAGCATGCTCAGCGGTACAGGTTGCGCGTTGTGGATCACCGGCGCGGCGATGATTTCCTGGGCGGGGGCAGCGGGCAAAATGGCATCGTCGCCCGCGTTGCCTTTATCCAGCAGCGCGTCGGCGGTGCCGGTTCGTCGCTGAAACGCATCCATTTTACTCAGCACCTCGCGGCTGCCGGCGCTGGAAAGCGGCAGGTGCTGGCCGTTAAGCGTGAATTCAATTTTGCGCTGGTTCGCCAGGGCCTGCAGCACGGCGGAGGTCTGATCGCTGTCCAGACGGAAGTGGCTGTCATCCACGGCATCCAGCGAGCCGAGGTCCCGGTCGTCGATCAGCAGGCTGGCGGTGGAGTCGGCGGGGATATCGTGTTCGATCTGCGCGAAGGTGACCGTGGCGGTGAGGTGCTGTTCGCTGCCGGCGTTGCGGGTCAACAGCACGCTGACCTCGCCCATGCGGGCGCCGTAACCCGCCGCCCGGCAGGTGCCAGTGTTATCGCAGGCGAGCTCCCAGTCTTTTTGCGCAAAGGAAAAACCTTGCAGGGGCGCCGCCAGCAGAGGTGTGGAGCACAGCCCCAGCCAGGCAGCCCAGAAGAACGCGCGCATATCAATCCCTGTCAGCAATCAGTGAGGGGGAAATTATATGCGCGACGTGGCGGTTAGGATATCAGAATCAGGTTAAGGCCCCGCCCATACGGCACTGGGCGAAGCGCAGAATATCTTCTGCCAGCCGCCGCGCCGTATCGACATCCGTCTGGCTACGCTTGATCAGCAGACGGCTCAGACAGCCCTCGACAATCAGCTCCATCTGCTTGGCGACCATTTCCGGATCATCCACCTCCAGCTGGGTCAGCAGCTCATGAGTGTAGGCCAGCGAAGCCTGCTTCTGCTGTTCCGCCAGCTGGTGGATCGGGTGCTGGGCATCCGGATAGAAGGTGCAGGCGGCGATAAATAAACAGCCGGGGTAGCGCTGGTTGCTGACGCAGGTGGTAAGCGCGCTATAGCGCGCCAGCAGCTTTTGCTCTGCGCTTAAGGTGTCGTCCAGCAGCAGCTGACGGCGCCAGGCATCCACCTGGTGGCTCAGATAGCGAAGCGCGTCGTAGAGCAGCGCTTCGCGATCGGGCCAGAAGCGTTTCAGGTCGCTCGTCGGACAGGACACGCGCTCAGCGACCATCTCCAGCGACGTGTTGGCGATACCTTCAATTTCAAGAATTTTAATGGCTTCTGCCAGGACGTCTTCACGTAGCACGGTGTTCTCCTCCATCTTTCCTCCTAAAGTGTCGCTCACGCTTGCCAATCGCGCAAATGGGCGCTGAATGCCGCAGCATCCATAAAGCCGGTGACCCGCCGGTCGGGTTGTTCCTGGCCCTGCGCGTTGAAGAACAGGATCGTCGGCAGACCGAGCACCTGCAGGCGCTTCAGCAGCGCGGCGTCTTGCGGACTGTTTTTTGTCACATCAACCTGTAATAACACGACGCCTTTCAGCGCCTGCTGCACGTCAGGTGAACGAAAGGTGTATTTTTCAAACTCTTTGCAGGCTACACACCAGTCGGCGTAGAGATCGAGCATCACCGGCTGGCCTTTTGCCTGCGCCAGCGCCCGATCAAGCTCGGTCACCGAGCTGACGCGGGTGAAGGACAGATGCGCCTGCTGCTCGGGCGCCGGGGCGCCAAACGCCCAGTCCTGCAGCGGACGGGCGCTAACCAGCGCGGCGGCAAGAAGAATGATTTGCGCCAGCCGCATCCACGGCCGGGTCGCGCCCAGCGAGGTGATAAACGCCCAGCTGAAGAAGGCGACGCCAAGCATTGACCACAGACGTAATCCCCACTGGTCGCCGAGGATGCGCTCCAGCAGGAAAACGGGCAGAGCCAGGATCACGAATCCGAAGGCGGTCTTCACATGGCTCATCCACGGGCCGCTCTTCGGCAGCAGACGGTTGCCAAACACGGTGACGAGAATCAACGGCAGGCCCATGCCCAGCGCGTAGAGGTACAGCGTGCCGCCGCCCAGCCACAGATTACCGCTCTGGGCGATATATAACAGGATGGCGCTCAGCGGCGCAGTGGTGCAGGGGGAGCAGATCAGCCCGGCAATCGCGCCCATCGCAAAGACTCCGCCGGGCGAGCCGCCCTGGCGCTTATTGCTGAGCAGCGCCAGCCGGGTCTGCAGCGAGGAGGGCAGCTGTAGCGTGAACAGGCCGAACATGGAGAGCGCCAGCAGTATAAACACTGCCGACAGACCCACCAGCACATACGGGTGCTGCAGGGCCGCCTGGAACTGCAGCCCGGCGGCGGCCACCACCAGCCCCAGCGCGGTATAGGTTAAGGCCATCCCCTGGACATAAATAAAGGCCAGCAGCAGGGCGCGCGCGGTGGAAAGCCGCTGTTTGCCGCCCAGCACGATGCCGGAAATCAGCGGATACATCGGCAGCACGCAGGGGGTGAAGGCGATACCAATGCCTATCAGCAGCGCCCACAGGGCGGTGAAAGGCAGGCGGGCGGGGGCGTCAGCGGGCGGCGCTGAGGCAGGCGCAGGTGAAGTGGCGACCTCCGGGGCCGGACGCGGCTCAACCGGCAGCGGCGGGTTGAACGCCGGACGGCTGCTCGCCGGCGGCGCAGGGGCAATGGTGGTCGCCCGGCCATCTGCCGAAGCCGCCAGCACGGCGCTCAGCGGGATCACTTTGGTCTCCGGCGGATAACAGAATCCGGCATCGGCGCAGCCCTGCCAGGTGACGGTGAGGGTGGCGTCTTTGTCCGCCTGCTTCACCGTGACCGGGACAGTCAGGCGCTGACGAAAGATCTCGCTTTTGCCGTAAAACTCATCCTCATGCCACTCGCCCGCCGGCAGCGCCGGTTCGGCGATCGTCGCCCCGGCGGCGCGGAAGGTAAACTGTTGACGATAAAGATAGTAACCATCCTTGATTTGCCAGCTCAGGTTGAGGTCATGCTGTTGCTGCTGAAAGTCAAAGGCGAAGGCCTGGTCAGCAGGCACAAAGTTCGAGCGCCCCGGCGCGTCGAATAACCCGGCGGTGGCTGACGCGCTGCACAGCAGCAGGATCAGCGTAAAGATGCGGTAAGCCATGAGAGGTAATCGTTGTCTCCATACGTGACGGGCAGAACCAGCAGTTCAGGGGTTTGATACGGGTGGTGAGACTTCAGGCAGTCCAGCAGCGCCTGCTGATGGGCAAGATCGGTTTTGAGCAGCATCTGAACTTCATACTCCTGCTCCAGCTTCCCTTCCCAGTAATAGAGCGAGGTGGCGCCCGGCAGGAGCGTGGCGCAGGCGGCCAGCTTTTCGGCCAGCGCTTTTGCCGCCAGATCCTGGGCGGTCGCTTCATCCGGCGCGGTACAGAGCACAACAACAGCATCAGGCGTAGTCATCATGAACCTCGTATCAGCGAAAAGAGGCACTATAGCACGCAAGGTGGGGAGGATTAACGAAACGGGCCAGGATCTGGCCCGAATTTGAAGAGATTTACAGCATGATGCCGCCAAAAATAAACCCGAGGATCACGCACAGCGTAATGGCGATGACGCCGGGGATCAGGAAGGCGTGGTTGAAGACGTATTTACCGATGCGGGTGGAGCCGGTGTCATCCATTTCGACCGCCGCCAGCAGGGTGGGGTAGGTCGGCAGAACGAAAAGGGCGGAGACGGCGGCAAACGAGGCGATGGCCGTGAGAGGGCTCACGCCCAGCATCAGCGCGGCGGGCATCAGCGCTTTGGTGGTGGCCGCCTGCGAGTAGAGCAGCGTGGCGGCAAAGAACAGCACCACCGCCAGCAGCCACGGGTAGTTATGCAGCAGGTCGCCGGCCACGGCCTGGATATCGCTGATATGCGCTTTAACGAAGGTATCCCCCAGCCAGGCGACGCCGAGCACGCAGACGCAGGCGCTCATGCCGGACTTAAAGGTGCTGGCATTGAGCACTTCGCCGGTGTCGATTTTGCAGGTGATGCTGATCAGCGTGGCGATGGTCAGCATAAACACCACGATCGCCTCGTTACGCGGTAGTACCGGGTTTTTGATCAGACCGACGGTATCGCTGATGGCCGTGGCGTAGAACATCACCGCCACGATGCCGATCAGAAACAGCAGAACGGAACGTTTGGCGTGCGGCTTCAGCTCAAACACCTGGCTGCCGCGCAGTCTGACCTCACCCTTGGCCAGCCGCTCCTGGTAAACCGGGTCATCTTTCAGTTCGCAGCCGAGGAAATTGCAGACGATAGCGGTGAGCATCACCGCCAGCAGGGTGACCGGAATACAGATGGCCAGCAGCATCAGGTAGCTAACGCCCAGCGGCTCCAGGATCCCGGCAAAGAACACTACCGCGGCGGAGATGGGCGAAGCGGTGATCGCTATCTGGGAGGCCACCACCGCAATCGATAGCGGACGGGACGGACGGATGCCTTGCTCTTTGGCCACTTCGGTGATCACCGGCAGCGTGGAGAAGGCGGTATGGCCGGTGCCGGCGAGTACGGTCATAAACCAGGTCACCAGCGGGGCAAGGAAGGTAATATATTTCGGGTGGCGACGCAGCATCCGTTCGGCGAGGCTGACCAGGTAATCCATTCCGCCTGCGACCTGCATGGCGGCGATAGCGGCAATCACCGCCATAATGATTTCAATAACGTCGAAGGGGATCGCACCCGGTTTAATTTGAAAAATAAGCGTCAGGACAAGGACGCCAAGGCCACCGGCAAAGCCGATACCGATGCCGCTGAGCCGGGCGCCGAGATAAATCGCCAGCAGGACAATAACCAGTTCTGCACCAAACATATATGCCTTCCTTGTTTTTTAACAAGTTGATATTGGATTGTTGTATTTTAGTAAAACTAAAAAGCAAAAAGGCATGTCATCGCTGACATGCCTTTGAATGACTATCCGGAAAGATTACTGTTCGCTTTCATCGGTATAACGCTTCGCTTTATAAGCGGGATGCATCAGGTTTTGCGCGGAGAAAATGTCATCCAGCTCCGCCGCCGTCAGCAGCCCACGCTCCAGCACCACTTCCCGCACGCTCTTCCCGGTTTCGGCGCAGATCTTGCCGACGATATCGCCATTGTGGTGGCCGATAAACGGGTTGAGGTAGGTGACGATGCCGATGGAGTTATAGACGTAACCTTCGCACACCGCTTTGTTGGCAGTAATGCCGTTGACGCATTTCTCCAGCAGGTTGTAGCAGGCGTTGGTCAGAATGTGGATAGACTCGAACATTGCCTGGCCGATCACCGGCTCCATCACGTTCAGCTGCAGCTGCCCGGCTTCTGAGGCCATGGTCACCGTGGTGTCGTTGCCGATCACTTTAAAGCAGACCTGGTTGACCACCTCCGGCACCACCGGGTTAACCTTCGCCGGCATAATAGAAGAGCCAGCCTGCAGCTCAGGCAGGTTAATTTCGTTGAGGCCCGCGCGCGGTCCGGAAGAGAGCAGGCGCAGGTCGTTACAGATCTTGGACAGTTTCACCGCCAGGCGTTTCAGCGAGCTGTGAACCATGACGTACGCCCCGCAGTCCGAGGTGGCTTCAATCAGATCTTCCGCCGGAACGACCGGTAAGTTGCTCACTTCCGCCAGCTTCTGCACCGCCAGCTGTTGATAACCGTCCGGGGTGTTGAGGCGTGTGCCGATGGCGGTTGCGCCAAGGTTCACTTCCAGCAGCAGCTCCGCAGTGCGCAGAATGCTTTTGGTCTCTTCATTGAGCAGCACATTGAAGGCATGGAACTCCTGACCGAGGGTCATCGGCACCGCGTCCTGCAGCTGGGTGCGGCCCATCTTGAGGATGTCCTGGAACTCCTCGGCTTTCGCCTGGAAACCTTCGCCCAGCTGCTTAATCGCATCGATTAACTTGAGGATAGAGGCATACACCGCAATGCGGAATCCGGTCGGGTAGGCATCGTTGGTGGACTGGCATTTGTTGACGTGATCGTTTGGGTTCAGGTACTGGTATTCGCCTTTCTGGTGGCCCATCAGCTCGAGGCCGATGTTTGCCAGGACTTCGTTGGTGTTCATGTTTACGGAGGTGCCGGCCCCGCCCTGGAAGACATCGACCGGGAACTGGTCCATGCATTTGCCGTTATTCAGGACTTCGTCACAGGCGGCGATAATCGCATTTGCCGCGCTTTTGGGAATGGTCTGCAGCTCCTTGTTCGCCAGCGCGGCGGCTTTCTTCACCATCACCATGCCGCGCACGAATTCTGGTATGTCGCTGATTTTGCTGTTGCTAATGTAGAAGTTTTCAATCGCTCGCAGAGTATGAACGCCGTAGTAAGCGTCCGCGGGAACTTCCCTGGTGCCCAACAGATCTTCTTCGATACGAATGTTGTTTAACATGTGAACCTTCTTTTCAAGCTGCCAATGAATTCACCAAATACACAGAATATCCAGGATTCAGTATATTTTCTGGCCGACGATTATTTCCTTAACCGGCCCGGTGCCCAAGATCATATGCTGATGATAGCGAATATCAGTAAGCTTGATCACTTATTACATCGCGGGTGTGAGAAGATTTATTAATCTGTGAAATGGGTCACCGCTTTCCTATTCTTGGAAAAAATAAGCATTTCCGCTGATTGAAAAGGCGCTCAGCATCCCCATCTTAGTGGGATGCGATCAGCAAATTGATGACTACGGGGGCCGAATTCGGCGCCTGTCGATGAAGGAGACGCCGGTGCGTTGGATTCCGTTTATTGCCTTTTTTCTTTACGTTTACATTGAGATATCGATCTTTATCCAGGTCGCGCACGTGTTGGGCGTCTTTATGACGCTGATCCTGGTGATCTTTAGCTCGGTGGTGGGGATGTCGCTGGTGCGCAACCAGGGCTTCAAAAACTTCCTGCTGATGCAGCAGAAGATGGCCGCGGGCGAGAGCCCGGCGGCGGAGATGATCAAGAGCGTCTCGCTGATTATCGCTGGCCTGCTGCTGTTGATCCCGGGGTTCTTTACCGACTTCCTCGGCCTGCTGCTGCTTTTGCCCCCGGTGCAGAAGCACCTGACGATGAAGCTGATGCCGCATTTGCGCTTCAGCCGGATGCCGGGTGGCGGCTTTAGCGCCGGGACTGGCGGCGGAGAGACCTTCGAAGGGGAATACCAGCGCAAGGATGAACAGCGCGACCGTCTGGACCACAAGGACGATCGCCGCGATTAACGTTTATCGGCCCGGTCTGCAGACGCGACCGGGCCGCTTTCTTTTTGCGCCTATGCGCTTCCTGTCGCCAGCTTACGTCTCGGTAAAAACAACCACAGCACCGCCAGCATCACCAGCGCGTACAGACTCTTCCAGCCGACCATCGCCAGCAGCAGCAGACAGAGAATGCTGCCCACCGCCGCCAGCAGCCGATAGCGCCCGCGCAGCAAACGACAGCCCGCCAGCATGCACAGCAGATAGATCATGATGAAAATGCCGTTGGCATAGACGATCAGCGCGTCCAGATTGATATCGAGAAAATAGATACACAAGGTGCTGACCACGCAGGAGCCCAGCACGGTGTTGAGGGCGTTGCGTGGGATCTGCCGCGGCGACAGCCTCGCGAGGTAGCTCTGTGGCTTATGCTGCGCCTGCGACCAGACCAGGCGGGCGAAGCTCTGAATATAGATGTTGAGGCTGGCGAAACAGGCGAGGTAACCGATGACGCAGGCCACCCACAGCGCTTCGACGCCGAACAGGCGGACCACGATATTCGGTAATGACGCCGCCGCCGCCATCTCCACGCCAAAGGCGTGGAAGTGCAACACCAGCACGGTGCAGGCCCAGTAGACCGAACCGGCAAGCAGCAGGCCTATCATCAGCGCGCGGGGAAAATCGCGCTCGGGGTGTTTAAACTCCGAGGCGAGGTGGGCAAAGGCTTCCAGGCCGACAAAGCACCAGAACATCACCGACAGCGCAGAGAAGAGCTGGCCGCGGTCGATCTCCGCCGGGGCGGGGAAGGGGATCTGCGCCGGACTTATCCCGCCGCGCCACCAGACGGCGACGATCAGCGCCACGATCAGCACGGCAACCAGCGTCTGCAGGTTGGCGCTGGAGCTGGCGCCACGTGAACCGACCCACCAGACGATGGCCAGGGTACCCAGCTCCGCCAGCAGCAGCTGCGCATCATGCCAGCCGAACAGCGCCTGGCCGAAGCCGATGGCGATGTGCAGGGCGGCAGGGAGTCCGACCGGGATAACCGATAAAAACAGCCAGCCGGTGACGCTGGCCAGACGTGGGCCAAAGGCCATATCGACAAAGTGGGCCACGCCGCCCGCGCTGGGGAAATGGCGGCCCAGCAGGGCGAAGACGATGGCAATCGGAAAAACAAGGAGGATAAGCAACGGCCATGCCCACAGGCTGTTATCGCCAGCGACCAGCGCCGCCAGCGCCGGAACGGCGAAAACGCCGGTGCCCAGCAGTGAGGTGGAAAGCAACCCGACTCCCTGTCCCAGCCCTAACTCCTGTTTTAAACCACTCATGATTCCATCCTGCGCCAGTGAAAAGAAAGAGAGTATCACAATCGCTTTTCCTTATGACCGGTTGCCCGGTGGCGCCGCTTTTTGCGCGCCAGCGCAAAGGTAAAAATTTTTTTTTAATTTTGCCCTTGAAGCGGGAAATGGCCATCCCCATCTCTCTCTGCACTAGCCGGTAAACCGCGTTCGGCCCGGCGTCACCCATAACTGATAATGACTTTCTCGAAGGAGAGCTATCAATGAGTATTCGTCCGTTACATGATCGTGTGATCGTCAAACGTAAAGAAGTTGAAACCAAATCTGCGGGCGGCATCGTTCTGACCGGTTCTGCAGCAGCTAAGTCAACGCGTGGCGAAATCATCGCTGTCGGTAAAGGCCGCATCCTGGAAAACGGGACCGTGCAGCCGCTGGACGTTAAAGTTGGTGACATCGTGATTTTCAACGATGGCTACGGCGTGAAGACTGAGAAGATTGACAACGAAGAAGTGCTGATCATGTCCGAAAGCGACATCCTGGCAATTGTTGAAGCTTAATTCGCACGACCCTGAACGAATTTGAGGAATATAAGAAATGGCAGCAAAAGACGTAAAATTCGGTAACGACGCTCGTGTTAAAATGCTGCGCGGCGTAAACGTACTGGCAGATGCAGTTAAAGTGACCCTGGGCCCGAAAGGCCGTAACGTGGTTCTGGACAAATCCTTCGGCGCGCCGACCATCACCAAAGATGGTGTTTCCGTTGCACGTGAAATCGAGCTGGAAGACAAGTTCGAAAACATGGGCGCGCAGATGGTGAAAGAAGTTGCCTCTAAAGCGAACGACGCGGCAGGCGACGGCACCACCACCGCAACCGTGCTGGCGCAGGCTATCGTGAACGAAGGCCTGAAAGCCGTTGCTGCAGGCATGAACCCGATGGATCTGAAACGTGGTATCGACAAAGCTGTCGTTGCCGCTGTTGAAGAACTGAAAGCGCTGTCCGTTCCGTGCTCTGACTCCAAAGCTATCGCTCAGGTAGGTACCATCTCCGCTAACTCCGACGAAACCGTCGGTAAACTGATCGCGGAAGCGATGGATAAAGTTGGCAAAGAAGGCGTGATCACCGTTGAAGACGGTACCGGTCTGGAAGACGAACTGGACGTGGTTGAAGGTATGCAGTTCGACCGCGGCTACCTGTCTCCGTACTTCATCAACAAGCCGGACACCGGCGCCGTTGAGCTGGAAAGCCCGTTCATCCTGCTTGCTGACAAAAAAATCTCCAACATCCGCGAAATGCTGCCGGTTCTGGAAGCCGTAGCGAAAGCTGGCAAACCGCTGGTTATCATCGCTGAAGACGTTGAAGGCGAAGCGCTGGCGACCCTGGTGGTTAACACCATGCGCGGCATCGTGAAAGTGGCTGCGGTGAAAGCGCCGGGCTTCGGCGACCGTCGTAAAGCCATGCTGCAGGATATCGCGACGCTGACTGGCGGTACCGTTATCTCTGAAGAGATCGGTATGGAGCTGGAAAAAGCGACTCTGGAAGACCTGGGCCAGGCGAAACGCGTGGTTATCAACAAAGACACCACCACCATCATCGATGGCGTTGGCGAAGAATCCGCAATCCAGGGCCGCGTTGCTCAGATCCGTAAGCAGATCGAAGAAGCAACCTCCGACTACGACCGTGAAAAACTGCAGGAACGTGTCGCTAAACTGGCTGGCGGCGTTGCCGTAATCAAAGTCGGCGCGGCAACCGAAGTTGAAATGAAAGAGAAAAAAGCACGCGTCGACGATGCCCTGCACGCCACTCGTGCTGCGGTTGAAGAAGGCGTGGTGGCTGGCGGCGGCGTAGCGCTGGTTCGCGTTGCAGCGAAACTCGCTGGCCTGACCGGTCAGAACGAAGATCAGAACGTCGGTATCAAAGTTGCGCTGCGCGCAATGGAAGCGCCGCTGCGTCAGATCGTGTCCAACGCCGGTGAAGAGCCGTCTGTTGTGGCGAACAACGTGAAAGCCGGCGACGGTAACTACGGTTATAACGCGGCAACTGAAGAATACGGCAACATGATCGACTTCGGTATCCTGGACCCAACCAAAGTCACCCGTTCTGCACTGCAGTACGCGGCTTCCGTGGCTGGCCTGATGATCACCACCGAGTGCATGGTGACCGACCTGCCGAAAGGCGATGCGCCTGATTTAGGTGCTGCTGGCGGTATGGGCGGCATGGGCGGTATGGGCGGCATGATGTAATCGTGCGCTCTACGGCATAAAAAAGCAGAAACCCCTGGCCAGTAATGGCTGGGGGTTTTTCTTTTGGCGCGCTTTTTAGTATAAGGCTTATACATAAAAATCATTTAAGCTGCATCAGAGCGGCAAGCACCTCCGTATCGGAAGCGACTAACTAGCGCGACCGGCTAAGGAATGAAAGCGGCTCATGCCGACGCAGTTTGAAGGATGACAGGTTTACATCCGGGCCAGTGCGTCCAGCTCATCGATCATGGGGATTAACATGCAGGTAAAATATTTAGCAGGGATTGTCGGCGCAGCCTTACTGTTGGCAGGTTGCAGTTCCAGCAATGAATTAACCTCTGCCGGCCAGAATGTGCGCTTCGTGCAGGATAAGCCGGGCGCAGAGTGTCAGCTGTTAGGGACCGCGACGGGTAAACAGAGCAACTGGCTCTCCGGCCAGAATGGCGATGAGGGTGGCTCCATGCGCGGTGCGGCTAACGCCCTGCGTAACCAGGCGGCAGCCATGGGCGGCAACGTGATTTATGGCGTCAGCAGCCCGACGCAAAATCTGTTGTCGAGCTTTGTGCCCACCGACAGCGAGATGAACGGCCAGGTTTATAAGTGTCCGAACTGATGCGCGATGCCTCTCTCTGCGAGCGTAGAGAGAGGCGTGACCGGTAGAAGAGGGTCAGGCGTTAAGCTCCGCTTTCTTCTCCAGATAGAAGGCATGCAGGGGACGCAGACACTCTTCCAGGCTGAGCATTCTTCCTGGCTGGGAAGGAATAATGGTACTGAAGATTTGGCATGGCGCCAGCGCCGTGTGCATCGCCTTAAGCTTGGGGCTTTTCTCAATAAGGCGTACTACCACGCTGTTTTCCATTTCAGATAAATGTGGCGCACTGGTTTTTACCACCGCTCCGGAGACAATTTTCTTGCCTTCGTCCGTCTCGCAGCAATAGAGCACGCCCAGATAATGGGAAAACAGGTTTAGCTTCCATTCTTCCTGGGGATACTGCTGGTAATCAATATTCGGCTGAGTAGTTAAGTCGACGCTGTAGCACATTAAAAAATCCATATTTGAACTTAAATACTGGATAAGTTCCTGATCGCCGACTGTTTTTAATGCCTGTTGAATACCGATTATCAGGGCTTCAACCTGTCGGTCATCAATAGTTAACGTCTTAATTTGCTCATCCTGAAATACCAGGATCAGCGTTGACTGCGTTTCGCCAGGTTTAAGCGTAATAGACATTATACGCCGCTCAGGAGAAGGCTGTTGTATTTCAGCCATTTCTACCGTGGGGATATGGGTTACGAGTGTTTCGTTATAAGCGATAATCTCATCTTTGTAAGCCTCGCCTTTATTTTCAAGTCGCTGAAAAATTAAGGCCATTCTACTTTGCAATATCAGAAGCAGGTCGGATAATACGGGTGCCTGAAGATAGAAAATCTCACAGGTATCATTCGCTTTCTTGACCTTAAGTAACAGCGCCAGGAAACGCTCTTCAAAAGTAATTCCTGCAGTATTAAAACCAATAAACGTTCCTTGCATAATCTTCTCCTTTATTAAGCGGTAGCCATCGACTTCGATTGTGAGAGGTCAATAACGCGATCGGCTGATGCAATGGTTGATGGCCGGTGCGCGACAATAATTCGGGTGATACTTAACGCTGAAATCGACTGATTGATGACCGACTCATTTCTGAGATCCAGGTGACTAGTTGCCTCATCCATAAACAGAATACTCGGTTTACGGTACAAAGCACGAGCGATCAGGATACGCTGCTTTTGACCGCCGGAAATGCCCAGCCCCAGTTCGCCGACAATGGTTTCGTATCCCATCGCCATCTTCATGATTTCATCATGGATGTTGCAATGTTTGGCACATTCCATTACGAATTCCAAATCGGGGTTATCATCAAAACCACTGATATTATCGATAAGTGAACCTGAAAAGAGACGATCCTCCTGAAGTACGCAGGCGATACCGAGACGATAGTTATTTAAGCCAATTTTTTGAATCTCCAGATTATCCGCCAGTATTTCGCCGGAGTCAGGTGAAAGCAAACCGCACATGACTTTCAACAGCGTGGTTTTGCCAACGCCAGATGGGCCAATTAGCGCGACAGACTCGCCTGGGGCAACCGTTATATTCAGATTGGTAAAAATGGGTTGTGAAAAAGGATCGTATTGATAACTCAGGTTCCTAACTTCAAGTTTCACGCCGGTGTTTGCTGTAAACACACGTCGGGATGGAAGTTCTTTTTCCGGTTCGCTAAAGGCGATTTCAGATAGACGTTCATTATGAAGCGAGAGCATACGAAGCTGCATCACCAAATCAATGAGATTCGATGCACGTTGAGAAAACTGGCCTCGATAAGCATTAAATGCCATAAACATACCGAGCGTCATCTCATTATCAATTACCATAATGGCACCCAACCACAGTACCACCACCTGATCGATAGAGGTGATAAAGGTATTAATCCCACCAAACATCATATCAAAGCGAGTTTGCTTAATACCTGCGTTACTGGCATCAACGTTAAGATTCAGCCAATGCTGCGAGCGACGTTCTTTTAAATTTAATGCTTTGATCGTGGAAATGCCATAAAGTGATTCCATAAAGTGAGAGTTAGCACGCGCCCCTTTAACGACCTGCTCTTCCGTTACGCGTCGATAAAAACTATAGGTAGCGAAGCGCATAATCGCATAGCAGACGGTAAAACCAATGACGACCCAGACTAACCAGCCGCCATATAATGTCAGCATGACTAACAAACCGATCGTCATTATCGAATCGATGATGCCAGTGACAATACTGTTGGTAAAAATTGAACGAATGGTATCCAGAGACGAGAAACGAGACTGGATATCACCTAAGTGTCTTTTCTCGAAAAAAGATAATGGCAAACTTGCCAAATGATCGAATAGCGTTGTTTTCCATTGAATGTTTGTCAACGTATTCAACGTTAACGACGTCCATGCTCGGAGCATGCTAATAAACGTGCGGAATAGCGTGAAAAATATTAAACCAATACAAATAACAGAGAGTAAACTTTCATCGTGCGCCATAATGACATGGTCAGTTACTAACTGTGTACCAATAGGCAACAGGAGGCCAATCGCTTCTACCACAACAGAGAAAGCAAAGATCTTAATCAGCGCCGATTTTAAACCAACAATTTTATGCATTAAATCCAGGAGTCGTAAACGGGATTTCGCCTCCTCTTGTTGGAAGTTATGATCAGGCCAGAGTTCAAGCGCAACGCCGGTAAAATTATTTGACATCTCACTGATGCCAATGATTCGTTTACCCAGCGCGGGATCGTGAATCACAAATCCGTTTTTCTTTACTTTTGTAAGGACTACATAGTGGTTCATTCCCCAGTGGATGATGCAGGGAAGCTTAAGCTGTTTTATTTCATCGAGGTCGAGCGCTAGCGCACGGTTTTTTAAACCAGCCTGCTCGGCTGTTTTGCTTAGAGACAGCAGTGAGGAGCCCTGTGAGGGGCTACCGAATCGTTGACGAAAATTAAATAAATCGATATTTAACCCATAATAACCACAGACCATCGCCAGACAGGCAACTCCACATTCCGATGATTCTGACTGTAGAATAACAGGCGTTTTGTTAACCAGAGAAAAATTTAGTTTTGCAACAATGGTTTTGAACAATTCGTTAGTCATGGATTGGCCCAGTAATGCTTTGAGTTATCTTATACACAGGGGTAAACATCCACATATAAAGTGGGCGCTCTTCGAGAAATACAACGGCTTGAGCCTTCAGTCCATTCGAAAGCGAAAGCGTTTTACCATTGTAATTAAAGGTTTTGTTTTCAATTTTGACAATGGTTTTATAGAGTGCCAGTTCCTGCTGATTCGTTCCATTATTAACATTAGTGTATTCAGACAGTTCCTGTCGGGATGTCGGGACCGAAGATATTGAAAGTATTTTTCCCGGGAATTGCCCAAATTTATCGGATGGGAAAGCATCATAGCGGATGTTAATGACATCACCCGGTTTGACATAAGGTATGCTATTATTAGGTAACCATAAAATAAGATAATATTCTATATCACCAGTGGGTTTGATTTGCGCTAAACTGCTGCCTTTGTCGACCATTTGTCCTTTTGTTACAGCCAGCGATTCAATGCGTCCTTCTGTGGTTGCTTTAATAATGACATTACCATTGGCATTTGATTCAACCAACTGGTTTTTGTAATCATTAATCTGGTTTTCCTGAGATGATATTTGGTTGTCAAAATCTGCCGTTTTTGTGATTTTATCGCTATTTAACTGGGTTACCTGGGATTCCAGTTGCATTTTCTGACTGACCAAAGACTGATAGGTACTCTGTTGTTGAAAGTATAATGAATGCTGATAGTTATACTGATCTTTGGTGATAAGGCCATCACGAAGATATTTATCGTAACTGGAAAGATTATCATGCATTTTCTTTAAACCAGTCTGCGCATTAACCAGCATGCGGTTAGTTTCTTTTAACGAATCATTGATGGTTTTTAGCTGTTTATCTAAAGATAAGCGAGTTTCTTCTTTATTATGAGAAAGTTTGGTGATGATATCTTCAGCGTTCGCAATCTTTTCATTAATGACTTCTATTTGCGCCGTACTGACGTTGCCTGTTGTTGTATTTCGGGAGATGTCAATTTCATATAAAGACTGTCCTTTGGCGACAAGGTCACCGACTTTTGCATATTGGGAAATAACAAACCCTTGCTGTGGCGCATAAACATTGACAGAATGAGGTAAAGTAATAACTTCCCCACGAACATCAATGCGTTGGGTAAAGGTACAAAATATTGTGGTGGTTATTAGAATGGCTAAAAAGGCAAAAGAAAGTAATGCAATAAGCCATGCTGGAAGCCCTGCTAGCAGCAAAGCCTTTCCTTTCCAGTGATGCTTTTTGTATTCGATCGCTTCCTTGCGATAGATTTTTTTCAACATGGTATTCACTTACGAGAAGTTAAAAGGCCTGAAACTCCAGGCCTTATTTAATAGTCGGCTGATGTCAACAAAATATTGAATCAGTTATGAGCGCTAAAACTTAGTTGCTCCAGAAATTAAAGGTGCCGTCGAACACGCCACCAACGCCCATTTTTGCATACTCGAGGGTCAAATCCCAACCGACAACACCTGCTGCAATACCAAAGCAAACACCACCAAGGATAACCCCGGCGATCATTCCCACGCCCTGCCCGATGGAGCCGATACCAAAGATACCACCGCTTACGCCACCCCAGCGGCCTGCAAATGCTGTACCTGCAAGAGCTCCCAGAGAAGCCCCAAGCGCGATGGCGCTAACTTCTTGAAAAGCCCAGGTTGCGATATCAGATAAAGTATCAGTCAGCGCGCCACCAGAAATTTCTTCCATTTCAAATACAGTTAATTGATGCATGATTAGTCCTTTAACTAAAATTAAAATTATATATTCATTCCAGACCAGAAGTTGGTCCGCAGAGAAGATAGTCGTTGCTGTAGTATGAATCAACTCAACTTAATGTGAATTGTTGATGAAATTTAAAATTTATGCTCGATTAATTCTCAATACTTTTAGCTTCACGACTTAGCAATTCATTTTAGAATGTGAAATCACTCTGTTATTATTGATGTGCTCCCGATGATATCTCCTTATTTTTACACATTTACATATTACAGTGCATTTGGTTATTCACAAGGGAATTAAAAAGGTGGATATCATTATCCACCTTTTATGCGATTGTAATTTTGTTTATTCTTCCTGAATAACCACCTCAAGCATCGCTTTTACATGCCCGGCCGTGACTTCAGCGCTATTATCGCTCATTCGATAATAATCGGCGGTGAATTTAAATTGTTGCGATGCTTGAGCGCTGGCAAAACTGTATGTCTCTGCATCATAAAATATAACCGGGCTATTATCTTTTTTGAAGATAATGCCAACGTTGCTTGCTGCTCCGCTTCCTGTTAGCAGATTATCGATGATACCATTCCCCGCAGGGCTGGTGCCACCAACTGGGTTAAACCAATAGTAAAGTTTATTACCAATTGAACCCGCTGGGCATGAAACGTCCATTGTGATAGTTTTCTGTGATGGGGTTGTGCCGCCCCGAGGGATTGACATTAATGTATTTTTTTCAATTGTATTCAGGGTGATTTGGCTAGGCCCTGATACTGAAATATCACATGAGGTTGCTTTATACGAAATACTCTTAAACTTTAGGGTCGCTGTGAGCAAAAGGCGGTCAGATGGCCTGGGGTTGGTGTTTAAGTTACCCGCAGAGAATTTAAATACCGGATTGGTACTGACACCGGATGTATCAATGACAGGCTTCGTTTTGATTAACCATACCGTCATGAATCTATAATCATCATTAGATCTCTTTATAGGTACAATCATTGATTGAGCAACTGCTGGTTTAATTGACCCATGTTTGCTGTCCAGAATATCTGAAAATTGAAAACCAATACCATCAATCCCTGTTTCATAAACCGGCTTACCCATGATACCCGTGACGCCTGGCACCTCAGGTGCGGTTGAATCAACAATGTACTGATCCCCCAGTAATTTATTACACTCAAAGGTTTTATAGTGCCCGGTACCGACTTTTTTGGTATACAAAACTGTACCTACTGGTATTGTTGGATCCGTTGCGATTTTCGGACTTAGGTTGAATAACACCGTTCCAGTAGAATCAAAATAATCACATTTTGCAACTACCTCACTACAACAAAATAGTAGACATAAAAAAACAAGTATTTTTCTCATTCTTTATTGTTCCTTGGTCGATATTAGCGACAAACCGTTTCGATTTGACTGATGCCAGACGCTTTGCCTTCCCTGGCCGGTAAAGTAAAGGAAGCATTGCATTGCTGCGCCGCGCTTTTGCCCCATTGCACGTTAAGTATTCCGGTTTGCTGCAGGCCGGACATATAGACCATCCCGGCGTCGCTGACGATGCTTGGCTGCGACTTGCTGTCGCCGGCGAGCAGCACCATCGCGCCATAAGGCACGTCCTGGCCGCTGGCCGTTTTCAGATGGACAAATGCGCGCTGGCCGATATTACCGGCATAATTGGCCCGCACGATGGCGCCGCGTGTCGGAACGACGCTCTGCGTGGTTTCCGGAAGCTCCATATCTTCGCCAAGCGAAGTACTATCGAGGGTGATATCGGTGCGACGATAAGGCGTAACGTAAGGTACGATGGCGTAACCACGATAGTCGGTGGTGATGGTGTTATCGTTGGTCAGCTTGACGTTATCCAAACCTGGGGCCTTAACCAGTACGGCGGCATCGGTGATGTCCTGACCAAGCGTGACCCCATCGGCATGAGCGACAATGCTGCCGTTGGCCCCATAGTCTATACGCTCGCTACCGCGATCGTAGCTGTAACCGGCATTGACGCTGCCGCGAGCACCGTTATAGGTTGCGCGCATATCGCCGCTGTAGTATTCCCGGTTGCTGTATCCTTGCTGCAGGCTCCACTCCAGGCTGTCGTTATCCAGCGCGTTACCACCGATGGAGACCGACTGATCGGTAGACCCCGGATTACTGTTGGTTAACTGATAACTGGTATAGGTGCCCGGTAGCCAGTTGCTCAGCGGCAGCGTGACGGTCAGCGAGATACGTTGATCGTCCTGGGCGTCTTTCCCGGAGTTATTCCCGCTCCAGGTATAGCGGTTATAGCTGTACCCGAGGTAATAGTTTACATTGCGGAAGCCACCGTTGTACCCCACGCTAATCGACTTGTTGGTGCGCTTATCGTCCCAGTAATCTTCAATCAATCCACTGATAGACAGACTGCCGAGGCCTTTACCCAGGCTTTGATTCAGCGTCAGATTGGTGCGGTTGCGCAGCGAGCGAGGAGTATACTTGCCGTCATTAGAATAGCTATCTAACACTTCAGAGAGGGTATTAAATCCGCGGGTGGAATAGCGGTAGCCAGCGATAGTCACGTTTGTACCGGTTTCGATAATATTTTTCCCGTAACGGACACGCCATGACTGCCCAGAGGTCTTTTCGTCGTCTTTCATTTTTGACCAGGCCTGAGTGACGTCTGCTGAGGCGGCGCCTAGCTCGCCGAGGTTATAGCCGAGGCCTGTTGACAGCGCCTGATAGCGCGATGCGGCCTGCACCCCGCCATAAAGCGTCAGGCTGCTGGAGACACCGTAGGTCGCGGTAGCTTGCGTAAAGGGCGTTTCATCGACCCCGCCGTCGTAAGGACGATATTTACCAGACGTAATTTCATATTCCAGCTGATCTTCACGGACCATCACCGGCAGCGTAGCGAACGGTACGACAAACTCCTGCTTAGAACCGTCGGACTCTTCCACGGTGACGTAAAGGTCGCCGCTACCGCCGCTCGGGTACATATCGGTGATTTCAAACGCGCCAGGCGCCACGTAGGTCTGGTATACTTGGTAGCCGTTTTGTTTAATGAAGACACGGGCGTTGGTTTTGGCGATACCACGGATAATCGGCGCATAGCCGCGCATACTTTCCGGCAACATTGATGTATCGGTGGCCAGTTGAATACCGGTAAACGGTACACTGTCAAAGATGCCTGAGAGTGACGAGCTCTCGCCCATCACCAGGTTACTGTTGATGGGACGAATGCTGCGCTGCATGTAGAGATAGGCTGAGTCCCAATCACCCGCACCACCGTTGTTTTTATTCCAGGTGCTGAGGTTACGGATACGCCATGGGCCAACGTTGAGGCCAGACTGCAGGTTCAGGCTGTAGTATTCGTCATTGGCCTGCATGTCGTTTGAGCCGCTGAACTGATAGTTCACCAGCAGGGCGTTGATGCCGTCATCAAACTGTTCCGGTGGAATATATCCCTGTGCGGTGGTAGATAGTGCCGCCTGCGGAATGGATATATTCAAGCGCTGGACGGTAAAGTCGAAATCCGCTTTGGTATCCGGGATGACTGAAAGATTGGCGCAGCCGTTTTTATCCTCGACCAGTTCGGGAAAGGCTTTAACCCGTACGCCATACTCTGCCAATGTTTTCAGGCTCAAACAGGGCACCAGGGCGGGCTCTCGATTATTCCCAGTGGCACGGCTATTCGCAACAAACTTCATTGTCCTGGTATCCAGATAGCGACCATTAAACATGATATCTACCCGATAATCCCCTGGCGCCTGTGCGTTCTGCGTCTGGAAAATAGATAAGTCGGGAGTGGTTGATGGATCGCTACCATTCAATGAGCTAATGAATGAGGGATCGAAAAAGTCACGTGCTTGCGCTTTATTATTCAAACCAGAAAGCAATGCCGGAAGCATTGCGAGGAAGACTGCGGATAGTTTGAATAATCCATTATTCTTATTTGGCATAGACACATCCCTATAATGATAAAATAAAATTCTTATTACAGCGATGAGGAATAGAGCGATCCTGCTCCGCCATAATCATTAACTACTTTCCAGTTGACGCTGGAGGCATTGATATTTTCTTTTAATGTCACTTCTTTGGTCGTCATTGGAGCGACCGAGTTGACTTCCGGCTTCACTTCTTTGCTACCAATCTGAACACTATGGAAATAGAAGAAAAACGGTGTTGGATTTTTAATCGTCAGTTTTGTGCCTGATTTCCGCCATTCGAGTTTTTTGGCTTCAATGTTTGGAGAAAGGTCGAAAAGTGCTTTTGGACGATAGACCAGACGCATGCGGTGGCGGACCGCCAGTTGAATAGTATTGGCGTTGGCTTTCTCATCGTCCGCCGGCGGGATGGCCATCACGTTAAAATAGTATATGGATTCCCGGTCGTTCGGGGCATTGACGTTTCCGGTAGAAAATAGACGCACGGTATTCTGCTGCTTACCCTCAAGGCGGAATAACGGAGGTGTAGCCATAAAAGAGGGCGTTTTCCCTGCCGGCGCTTCAACCCAGGATTTAATCAGATAAGGGATGTCATCTTTATTTTCGATTTGCGCGGTGATTTCACGCGCACCTTCTTTATAGAGGTAGCGGGTGGACTCAATCACAATACCAGCATGGGCAATACTACTGAGGAGTAATGCACAGGATGCGGTGATATTTAATAAGTTCCTGAACATGGTTTTTCTCTGAATGCGAAAAAGGGCCCGCCGTGAAGCGGAGCCCTTCGGGGAAAAATTAGAGGGTATAATCGATAGTAAAGGTCGCAACACCTTTAACCGGACCTTCGGTAACCGGAGTCGCGGAGTTCACTTTCACATAACCAGTGGTGTACTTCAGCTGAGTGCCGCCAGCTGCAGTGTAGCTTTCGGTCATGAGGTCAGAACCGTCGAAACCTACGCGGTGTGCATCACGTACGCGCTGGATACCGATACCAATGCCGGTAGCGCCGCCAGGTGCGGTGTTGTCCAGGATGTTAGCGTTGCTGGAGGCACCGGTCACATTGACGGTTACAGCAGTAACCGGAGTGGCGCTACCCTGTGCGCAGTCTTTCACGTCAAAACCGAAGTCCTGAGTTTTAAACAGAGCACCAGCCGCTTCAGCATTCGCTTCGGTAGTGGTCACGGTCATCAGCTGAACGATACCGTTGTTCAGGGTACCCGTCGGAGTCACGACGCAAGAGTTAGCTGCATCAGAGACTTCACCCAGTACAGTTACCTGAGCGGTGTTGGTTGCCATTACCTGAGCACTCAGAACTGCAGAAGCAGCGACCATTACAGCTACGATTGTCTTTTTCATTTAATTAATCCATATATAGATACTTAGTCCTGTGTAGAATCGATAACAGTTATCATGGGAATGGAGTATACATTCCTATTGATATTGAAAATAAGCGCCAGCATTCCTTATATAGTGCTGAAACCTACCTTCCTGTTGAACGACGCTACAATATCACTTGCCATAGCGAACCATGGAGAAGCGGGGGTAATTTAAAAGTCTGGTGCAAAAAATGCTTGTGAATTCTTGATGAAGCACACGTGAATTTAATAATGACCTTTTCTAATGAGATGTTGAGTTAGGTTGAGATAAATTTAATCCGAAAATGTGGCTTTTAAACAAGATAACTATCGCTTGTCATTTTTTATGCGGTATCCTCAAAGCTGAAGTTCAATGTGAACTGACCCCGCTTCTGTCTGAAGCGATAATGTTCACGCCATGGTTTAGCTGGGATTATTTATTTTTGTTATGGATAATAGGGTTGCGTGGGGCAAGGATATGGATGATATTGCATTATTTAATGGCTGTATAATTAATCAGGAGATTATATTTAATGCCAATATGAATGAGCTGCGACCGCTTGCCGGGAATGGGGAGAGCATCAGCCTCAATGCGCCTACCGCCAGATGCTTGCTGCTGCTATTGCAGAATTGCGGCAAAGTGATTTCTCGGGATGAATTTCTGGCGGCTGTATGGGAAACACGGGGAGTGGTAGTTTCGCAAAATACATTTTATCAAAATATCTCTTTGTTGAGAAAATCGCTGCTCAAAGCCGGACTATCTGAGGATATCATTATCACCGTCAGACAAAAAGGCTTTAGCGTCGCCCCGGATACTTTAGTTATCCCGCTCTCGGATGAAGAGTGCGAGAATATGAATCGGGAAAGATTAACGCATTTTCACAGTAGTAAAACTGCTGATGTCATTTTCAATGATACGGGGAAAATTGACCATAAATTAAGTCTTCCACTACCAGTGAATTTAGCAATCCAGGAGAATGATAGGCGGGAAAATAGCGTGAAGGTGGCAGAGAAAGTATCGGAACGATTACATATAACCTTTAAAGTTCCCACCTGGTTAATCGCGCTGATTGTCGTGATGATAGTTATCAATGTTATCGTACTGATCGTGTTACATCGATAATACGCCGCCGCTGGGGTTTATATCGAGAAGGTAACGGTAAAGTGGATTGCCGAGTATGTTAGTCCCAACCTGGCGGTGTATTCATATTAAGATGTCTGCCAGCACGACCTGGCAGACAAGGGAGGAGAGCTAACGCTGCTTCAGTCCTAAATCCAGCGGCGTCTTGCTGGGTTCGCCGCCGATCTCTCGCGCCAGCTTCGGCACCATATAGCCGGAGATAAGGGTCAATAGTTCACGCATGATTTCACGGGCTTCATCATCGCTGACCATAAAGTGTGCCGCCCCTTGTACCCGGTCCAGCACGTGCAGGTAGTAGGGCATTACCCCGGCATTGAACAGCGCATTGCTGAGATCGGCCAGGGCTTGCGCGTTATCGTTCACCCCGCGCAGCAGCACGCTCTGGTTAAGCAGCGTGACGCCCGCCTGACGCAGCATGGCCATCGCCGCGCGAAACTCGCCGTCAATTTCATTAGCGTGGTTGACGTGGTTAACCAAGATCACCTGCAGCGACGAACGGTGGAAGCGGCTGGCCAGCATCTCGGTGATGCGCGCCGGGATCACGATCGGCAAGCGGCTGTGAATACGCAGACGCTTAACGTGCGGAATGGCTTCCAGCTGGGTCATTAGCCAGTCAAGCTCATGGTCCTTCGCCATCAACGGGTCGCCGCCGGAGAAGATGATTTCATCAAGCTGCGGATGCTCAGCGATATAATTCATTGCCGTCTGCCAGTTGCGCCTGGTGCCCTGATTTTCGGCATAAGGGAAGTGGCGGCGGAAGCAGTAACGGCAATTGACCGCGCAACCGCCTTTCACCAACAGCAGGGCCCGGTTGCGATATTTGTGCAACAGGCCGGGCACGACGCTGTGCTGTTCTTCCAGCGGATCGGTGGAGTAGCCGGGGGCGACGATAAACTCCTCTTCGGCGGTAAGTACCTGACGAAGCAGCGGATCGTCAGGGTTGCCTTTCTCCATTCTGGCAATAAACGCGCGCGGGACGCGCAGCGGGAACAGGCGTCTGGCCTCACGTCCGGCGAGCAGTTTTTCATCAGCGTCTACATTTAAAAGACGCAGCAGTTCATCAGGACTGGTCACAACATTGGCAAGTTGCGTTATCCAATCTTCTCTGGATGGGGTATTTAGGGTTACAATATGCGCCATTTTGTGGCTTAGCTACCAGTTAAACAATTTCAGAGGGCCTTATGGCGACTTACTATAGCAACGATTTTCGTGCTGGTCTTAAAATCATGTTAGATGGCGAACCTTATGCGGTAGAAGCCAGCGAATTCGTTAAACCAGGTAAAGGCCAGGCGTTTGCGCGCGTTAAGCTGCGCCGTCTGCTGACCGGCACCCGCGTTGAGAAAACCTTCAAATCTACTGATTCTGCAGAAGGCGCGGACGTTGTCGATATGAACCTGACTTACCTGTATAACGACGGTGAGTTCTGGCACTTCATGAACAACGAAACCTTCGAACAGCTGTCTGCTGATGCGAAAGCGATCGGTGACAATGCCAAATGGCTGCTGGATCAGGCTGAGTGCATTGTGACCCTGTGGAACGGCCAGCCGATCGCGGTCACCCCGCCGAACTTCGTTGAGCTGGAAATCGTTGAAACCGACCCAGGTCTGAAAGGCGACACCGCAGGTACCGGTGGTAAACCAGCGACCCTGTCTACTGGCGCTGTGGTTAAAGTGCCGCTGTTCGTCCAGATTGGCGAAGTAATCAAAGTGGATACTCGCTCTGGCGAATACGTATCCCGCGTGAAGTAATTTCACGTCATGATGACTGGCGCAGCCTCTGTGCTGCGCCGCTCTTTCTGTACTGGCACGACGAGCACGACACATGAAGCGCAGCGTAAAACTCCTGGCGTTACTGTTTCTGAGCAGCGCACTGCTGTCTGGCTGCAATACCGCCCGCGGTTTCGGTGAAGATATTCAGGGCCTGGGTCACGCCATCTCTCGCGCTGTAAGCTGACTTCCTTCCGTTTCGCCTGCCGCGATCGCCTTGCGGTGCGCCTGCTTCCTCCACGAATACTCCTTTTCTCTTAAAAAACGCAAAGATCCCTTCATCTGTGGACGGTTTGTCTATGCTTATAGGGCATGAAAACAAAACTGACACTAAGGATGACATTATGGTGAAAAAAACGATTGCAGCGTTCTTTACGGTTTTGGTCCTCTCTTCAGCACTGACCGCTTGTAACACCACGCGCGGTGTGGGTCAGGATATTTCAGAGGGCGGCAGCGCAATCTCTGGCGCAGCAACCAAAGCTCAGCAATAACAGCCTTCGACGGTACGGTTTTGCGCCGTACCGTTCTTCACTTCCCCCATCCTGTTGGATATACTCACTACGACTTTTCATCCACCTTACGGGACGACCCGTAAGCGTTTCTCATCCGGGGACGGCCCCAGCAAAGGAGCCTTATGTCCTGGATAGTCTTATTTATCGCTGGCCTGCTGGAAGTGGTGTGGGCCGTCGGCCTGAAATATACCCATGGCTTTAGCCGGCTGGTTCCCAGCGTCATCACCATCGTCGCGATGGTCGTCAGCATGGCGCTGCTTTCATGGGCGATGAAAACCCTGCCGGTGGGTACCGCTTACGCCGTCTGGACGGGGATCGGCGCCGTGGGCGCCGCTGTGACCGGTATCGTACTGTTAGGTGAATCCGCCAGCGCTATGCGTATCGCCAGTCTTGTCTGCATCGTGGTCGGCATCATTGGCCTGAAGATCAGCGCGCACTAGTTGTAGCGCTGATTGACCCAGACCAGTTTGCTGATATCAAAACCCTGCCGGGTGGCAATATCCAGCATCTGCTGCCTGACTTCCGGGGCGATGGTGGGGGCTCGCGCCAGTAGCCAGAGATAGTCGCGGTCGGGGCCGCAGACCAGCGCGTACCGATACTCCTTATCCAGCGCAATGACGTTATAGCTGCCATAGAAGGGGCCGAAGAAGGAGATCTTCAGCGCGGCGCGGCTGGGTTCGCCGGTAAAATACGCCACCCCGTCCGTTTTCTGCCACATGTCGCGGTCGGGGTTATAGCCTTTATTGACCACGTCCAGACCGCCGTCATCGCGCGGCTGCCAGGCGATCGTGACCTTTTCAAGCCCGCTTTCAAAAGGATGGTCGAAGCGGGCGATTTCGTACCAGGTACCCAGATAGCGCTGAACGTCGAAGGGGGTGACCACGGTGACGCCCGGCGGCGGGGCAGGGGTGCTGCAGGCGACAGACAGGAACGAGACGGCGACCGCGGTGATTATCGGCAGGATACGCATGGTATGCTCCTTGCTGGCTTTTAAGCTAAGTGTAGAGTCCGGCAGGGCAAAGGCGGCAAGATTTTTCTATGAAGCGAGCCCGGTAGCAGAATTGCTGCCGGGCTCTTGCAGGATCAGATAAACAGTACGCCAACCAGAGTAATGACGCTGAGGATCGCCGCCAGACCGTAGAAGACCCATTTGCCGTTTGGCACATGGATTTTCAGGTCGTGCATGGCGTGGTGAATACGATGCAGCCCACACCACAGCGGCAGGACAATCATCAGAAAGATGAACGCGCGGCCGATAAAGCTTTGGGCAAAGGCCAGCACGCGCTCATAGCTGAAGGCGTCGGCGGGGGCGAGCCCCAGCGGCAGCAAAATGCCCACCAGCAGCACCATCACCGGCGCGACAATCGCGCCCCACATGCCGCCAGCGCCAAACAGCCCCCAGAAAACGGGTTCATCGGAACGTTTCGGATTGGGATTAATCATCTCAGCCTCCTTACCAGAACAGGGCGACAAACAGGATCACCACGGTGACCACCGCCGTCACCACCCAGAGACCTTTAATCACCGGCTCTGGCCCCATTTTTTCGCCTTTGATGATGACGTTGGCGGCTTTCGGCGCCAGCTCGAACCAGGTTTTGGTGTGCAGCAGCGCCGCCGCCAGGGTGATCAGATTGAGGATCACCACCACTGGATTTTGCAGGAATCCGATATATCCCGCCCAGCTTTCGGCGCCGTGCTTGAGGGCAAACAGCCCGTAAATCAGCACAATGCTAAACCAGACCGTCGGCACCGCCGTGCCTTCCCGCACCATGTAGAAGCGATAAAACGGCAGCTTTTTCCACCAGGTGGAGGTCATCGGCCGCACGTAGGGTTTGCGTTTCGTCGTCATAATGCACTCCTTAGCGTGGTTTCAGGGTGGCGATAAGAAAGTCTTTCGAACTTTCCACCTTGCCCTGCTGGATCGCGGCCGCCGGGTCGACGTGCTTCGGACACACTTCCGAGCAGTAGCCCACGAAAGTACAGGTCCAGACGCCGTTCTGGCCGTTAAGCTGCGCCATGCGTTCCTTTTTGCCGTGGTCGCGGCTGTCTTCGTTATAGCGGTGGGCGAGGGTGATCGCCGCCGGGCCGATAAACTCCGGATTCAGGCCGAACTGCGGACAGGCGGCATAGCACAGTCCGCAGTTGATACAGCCGGAGAATTGATGGTATTTGGCCATCTGGGCCGGCGTCTGCTTGTTTGGTCCCTGGTCCGGGGTGCGGTTATTGCCGATGATATACGGCTTAATGGCCTCCAGACTTTCGATAAAGTGGGTCATATCCACCACCAGATCGCGCTCGATCGGGAAGTTGGCCAGCGCTTCAACCTTGATGCCTTTGGTGTAATCCCGCAGGAAGGTTTTACAGGCCAGCTTCGGTACCTTATTGACCATCATGCCGCAGGAGCCGCAGATCGCCATCCGGCAGGACCAGCGGTAGCTCAGGTCGGGCGCCAGGTTGTCTTTAATGTAGCCCAGCGCGTCCAGCAGCGAGGTCTGCTCATCGTAAGGCACGTCATAGAACGCGCTGTGCGGTGCCGTGTCGACCTCCGGGTTGTAACGCACCACTTCGACTTTCAGGTTTTTCATCTCAGCCATGGGTGGTCTCCTTCTTCTCAGCCGCTTCCGCTTCAGCGCCATAGACACGTTTCGCCGGCGGCAGCGTGGTGATCTTCACATCGCCATATTCCAGGCGGGTGGTGCCATCAGCCTCGCGGAAGGCGAGCGTATGTTTGAGGAAGTTGACGTCGTCGCGTTCGGTACAGCCTTCATCCAGACGCTGGTGCGCACCGCGCGATTCTTTACGGGCGATGGCCGAGTGCGCCATACATTCGGCAACGTTTAAACCGTGTCCCAGCTCAATGGTGTAAAGCAGATCGGTGTTGAATACGCTGGAGTTGTCGGTAATGCGCACGCGCTTAAAGCGCTCCTGCAGCTCAGCCAGCTTGTCGATAGTTTTCTGCATCAGCTCTGGCGTCCGGTAGATGCCGCAGCCTTCCTCCATCGAGAGCCCCATTTCGTCGCGGATTTTCGCCCAGTTTTCGTTACCCTCCTGGTTGACGAGATCTTTCAGACGACGCTCCACATCGGCAGCCTGCGCATCAAGGGCGGAGCCGTTCGTCTCGCCCGCTTGCGCGGCGCGCTGCATGGCCTGTTCCCCGGCCAGGCGGCCGAAGACCACCAGCTCGGCCAGCGAGTTGGAGCCCAGGCGGTTGGCGCCGTGCAGACCAACGGACGAGCATTCGCCCACGGCAAACAGCCCTTTGATGCGGGTTTCGCACTGTTGATCGGTTTCGATGCCGCCCATGGTGTAGTGCGCGGTCGGGCGTACCGGAATCGGTTCTTTCACCGGGTCGACGCCGACGTAGGCTTTCGCCAGCTCACAGATAAACGGCAGGCGCTCCAGCAGCTTTTTCTCGCCGAGGTGGCGCAGATCGAGGTAGACCACGTCGCCGCGCGGCGTGGGAATGGTGTTCCCTTTCCGCCATTCGTGCCAGAAGGCCTGGGACACTTTGTCGCGCGGGCCCAGCTCCATATATTTGTTCTTCGGTTCGCCGAGCGGGGTTTCCGGGCCCATGCCGTAATCCTGCAGATAGCGATAGCCGTTTTTGTTGACCAGAATCCCGCCTTCACCACGGCAGCCTTCGGTCATCAGGATCCCGGAGCCCGGCAGGCCGGTCGGGTGATACTGCACGAATTCCATATCGCGCAGCGGCACGCCGTGGCCCAGCGCCATACCCATGCCGTCACCGGTAACGATGCCGCCGTTGGTGTTGTAGCGATAGACGCGTCCGGCGCCGCCGGTGGCCAGCACCACCGCGTTGGCGCGGATCTGCACCAGCGTGCCTTCCATCATATTCATCGCCACCAGGCCGCGGGCCTGGCCGTCATCGACCAGCAGATCAAGGACGAAATGTTCATCAAAGCGTTGAATTTGGGGAAACTGAAGGGAGGTCTGGAAGAGGGTATGCAGCATGTGGAAGCCGGTTTTATCGGCGGCAAACCAGGTACGTTCGATCTTCATGCCACCGAAGCGCCGGACGTTAACGCTGCCGTCAGGGCGGCGGCTCCACGGGCATCCCCACTGTTCCAGCTGGGTCATTTCCGTCGGGCAGTGGTGAACGAAATAGTCGACGACATCCTGCTCGCACAGCCAGTCGCCTCCGGCGACGGTGTCGTGAAAATGGTACTCAAAGCTATCGTGATCCTGGGCAACGGCTGCGGACCCCCCTTCTGCAGCGACCGTATGGCTGCGCATCGGATAGACTTTAGAAATCAGGGCGATTTTGGCATTGGGGTTGGCCTGGGCGGCGGCGATAGCGGCGCGAAGGCCTGCCCCGCCGGCGCCAATTACGGCGAGATCGGCTTGAAAAGTGTGCACGACATTCCTCCAGTTTTAGTGTATTTCGCCGCCGGGCTGGCGAAAAAGTATCACTGCTCCTTTATAGGTACAGGAGTATAGCCGTAGGGTCAGTATGGAAAATTGACGTGTTCGATTTTTTTATCGATATGTGCGGTTATTTATCAGTGATATTTATGCATTTAGGTTAACGATAGATTAATGGCATGTAATCTGCCGGGGATTGCACAAAATTTGTTTCACTCGCCGGTTGCGAGTAGACTTCGTGCCCTTGTTTGCAATCGGAGAAAGTACCATGAGCGAGACGGCAACCTGGCAGCCGAGCGCACCCATTCCCAATCTGTTGAAACGCGCGGCGGTGATGGCGGAAATCCGCCGTTTCTTTACCGATCGCGGCGTGCTGGAGGTGGAGACGCCTTGCATGAGTCAGGCGACGGTAACGGATATCCATTTGTTCCCGTTTGAAACCCGTTTCGTCGGCCCGGGCCACTCACAGGGACTCAATCTGTACCTGATGACCAGTCCGGAATACCATATGAAGCGCCTGCTGGCGGCGGGCTGCGGCCCGGTTTTCCAGCTGTGCCGCAGCTTCCGTAATGAAGAGATGGGGCGGCATCACAATCCGGAATTCACCATGCTGGAGTGGTATCGTCCGTGCTATGACATGTATCGTCTGATCAACGAGGTGGACGATCTGCTGCAGCAGGTGCTGGAGTGCCAGCCGGCGGAAAGCCTCTCCTATCAGCAGGCGTTCCAGCGTCATCTGGATATTGACCCGCTCTCTGCCGATAAAGCGCAGCTGCGCGAAGTCGCGGCGAAGCTGGATCTGAGCAATATCGCCGATACTGAAGAAGATCGCGACACGCTGCTGCAACTGCTGTTCACCATGGGCGTGGAGCCGCACATCGGCAAAGATCGGCCGACGTTCATTTATCATTTCCCGGCAACTCAGGCCTCTTTAGCGCAGATCAGCCCGGAAGATCATCGGGTCGCTGAGCGCTTCGAGGTCTATTACAAAGGAATTGAGCTGGCGAATGGTTTCCACGAGCTGACCGACGCCCATGAGCAGCGCCTGCGCTTTGAGCAGGACAACCGCAAGCGGGCCGCGCGCGGCCTCCCGCAGCAGCCCATCGATAACAACCTGCTGGCGGCGCTGGAGGCAGGTCTGCCGGACTGCTCCGGCGTGGCATTGGGCGTTGATCGCGTGGTGATGCTGGCGCTGGGCGCTGAAAGCATCGGCGAAGTGATCGCCTTTACGGTCGACCGCGCCTGATGGCGCTGTCACCTCCCGCCGCCTGCGGGCGAGGGAGGTGACAGGCCTCTCCTGACCTATACCTCGCACGGTATCCCGGCATTCGCCCGAATACCCACAATCTCTCTCCGTGCTTTTGCTACTATCCGCGCTCTTTTTATGAGACCAGGCGTTGCCCGTCGGGCGATGCTCACGTTTGGATAGGTTTATGCATCAACAACTCAAGAAGATGAGCCTGATTGGGCTGATTCTGATGATCTTCACCTCGGTGTTTGGCTTTGCCAACAGCCCGTCGGCGTTTTATCTGATGGGCTACAGCGCTATGCCGTTTTATCTTTTTTCCGCACTCTTTTTCTTCATTCCGTTTGCGCTGATGATGGCGGAGATGGGCTCAGCCTTTCGTCGGGAAGAGGGCGGCATTTACTCCTGGATGAACCACAGCGTCGGGCCGCGCTTTGCGTTTATCGGCACCTTTATGTGGTTTGCGTCGTACATCGTCTGGATGGTGAGTACCGCGGCTAAGATCTGGGTGCCGCTATCTACCTTTTTGTTTGGCGCCGACAAAACCCAAAGCTGGGCGCTGGGTAGCCTGACCCCGACGCAGACGGTGGGCATTCTGGCGGCCTGCTGGATGGTCGTCGTGACCTTTATTGCCGTCAAAGGGATCAATAAAATCGCCAGGATCACCGCCGTCGGCGGTATCGCGGTGATGGGGCTTAATCTGGTGCTGCTGCTGGTGAGCGGGGCGATCCTGCTGCTCAACGGCGGCCATTTCGCCCAACCGTTAAACTTCGCCCTTTCGCCTAATCCGGGCTATCAGTCGTGTATGGCAATGCTGTCATTTGTGGTATTTGCCATCTTCGCCTATGGCGGAATTGAGGCAGTCGGCGGCTTAGTGGATAAAACCGATAAACCGGAAAAGAACTTTGCCAAAGGGATTATTATCGCGGCGATCGTAATCTCGGTTGGTTATTCGCTGGCGATTGTGCTGTGGGGCGTGAGCGCTAACTGGCAGCAGGTGCTCGGTGCGCGTTCAACCAACCTCGGCAACATCACCTATGTGCTGATGACCAGCCTCGGGAACACGCTCGGCCAGGCTCTGCACATGACGCCAGAGGCGGCAGCCCTCACCGGGATCTGGTTCGCCCGTATTACCGGGCTGTCGATGTTTCTCGCCTATACCGGCGCGTTTTTCACTCTCAGCTATTCGCCGCTGAAAGCGATTATCCAGGGCACGCCAAAAGCGCTCTGGCCATCGGTGATGACCCGTCTCAACGTTAATGGTATGCCCGCCGCGGCGATGTGGCTGCAGTGTTTGCTGGTCGGGGTGTTTATTGTCATGGTGTCGTTCGGTGGGGACAGCGCTTCCGCGTTTTATAACAAGCTGACGCTGATGGCCAATGTCTCCATGACTTTGCCTTACCTGTTCCTGACCATCGCCTTCCCGTTCTTCAAGTCAAAAGCGCATCTCGATCGGCCGTTCGTGATTTTCAAAAACCGCCAGTCGACGCTGCTGGCGACCGGCGTGGTGCTACTGGTGGTGACTTTCGCCAATATCTTCACCATTATTCAGCCGGTCATCGACAGCGGGGACTGGAACAGCACGCTGTGGATGGTCGGCGGGCCGATCTTCTTCTCGCTGCTGGCGTTGGCCATTTACGAAAGCTACCGTCGGCGCCTGGCGTCCGGTGTGCTGGTAATGGAGAGCTAGAAAGCCTGCCCGGCGGCGGCGCCGGGCAGGGTATGGCCTACAGGCTGCCAGCCGTACGTCGGCTGGTTTTCCCGGCCGAGGTCATGGTTTTACTGCTTTGCCTGCCGTCGATACTTTCCAGCCGCATCTGGAACGGAGGGAACGGCATATCAATGCCATGCTCGCGGAAGCCCGCCAGGATCAGCTGATGCATCTCATGGCGTAGCGGCATGCGGTGCCCCATCTCGGCGGCAAAAATACGCAGCTCGAAAATCTGGATCCCCTGCTGCAGGTCGACGAGAAACGCCTCCGGCGCCGGGGTATCGATGACCAGCGAACAGCGATGCGCCGCGGCGATGAGGATCTTGGTCACCTCTTCGGTATCGGCGTCCACCGGAGCCGGCACCGTCAACACCACGCGGGTGACCGAGTCCGACAGCGACCAGTTGATAAACTGTTCGGTGATGAACGCCTTGTTCGGCACGATAATCTCTTTCCGGTCCCAGTCGCTGATGGTGGTGGCGCGGGTATTGATGCGGGTGACGCTGCCCGTCAGGTCGCGGATGGTGACCGTATCGCCGATGCGGATCGGCTTTTCAAACAGGATAATCAGGCCGGAGATAAAGTTAGCGAAGATCTCCTGCAGGCCAAACCCGAGACCCACACCCAGCGCGGCGACCAGCCACTGCAGCTTCGACCACTCAATGCCAATCATCGAGAAGCCCACCAGCCCACCGATCAGCATCAGCAAATACTTGGTGATGGTGGTGATGGCGTAGCCGGTGCCGGGCGTTAAATCGAGGTGCTGGAGGATCGCCAGCTCCAGCAGCGCCGGCAGGTTGCGCACCAGCTGAGTGGTGATGATCAGCACCAGAATGGCAATCAGCACCGCGCCAAGGGTGATGGGCTCGAGGCTTTCCACCCCCTGCACCGTCGAGGTGACGTCCCACAGCGAGATATTCTCAAGGAAGCCAAACGCCGAGTGAATTTCCGACCACAGCACGATGACTGACAGCAGCGCGATCAGCATCAGCAGAGAGCGCACGAGACGCAGCGACTGGGTACTGATGGCATCGAGATCGACCTCGCTGACCTCCGTCTCCACCGACCCTTCCGGGCTGCTGACGTGAACAGGCTCATCTTCGCCGCGGGCGCGCTGGGCGAGAATTTCCGCGCGACGATGGCGGGCCCGGTCGAAGGCCAGTCGGCGCCGCTGGATCAGCATCCAGCGGCGGATAATGTGATAGACCACCAGCAGCAGGAACCAGATGGCGACGGAGGTTTCCAGACGCGCCAGCAGCGCCTGAGCGGTGGCGAGGTAGCCGACGGCGGCCGCCAGCATGGCCACCAGCGGGGCGCCAAGCATCAGGTTCCACAGCAGGCGGTTCACCATATTGTCGCCATTCCCCTCTTTATCCAGGTAGAGCGGGATGCCGGCATGCTTAAGGCTGAGGGTGACCACCGCCAGCGCGCCGCAGATCAGCAGGAAGCACAGGCGGCCCAGCGAGGCGGAGAACTCGCGGTCGTTAAGATTATCGAACATGATCAGCGCCATTATCAGCGGCACAATCAGTCCGATGCTCATCAGGTAGTAGCGCATCGCTTTCGCCACGCGGTTACGCGGCCAGCCGAAGTGGGCGATAAACAGCCCGTTTGGCCGGGCGAAGGTGGCGCAGATCATCACCACCCACAGCAGAGGCACCGTCGCGGTGACCCCATCGCCAATCGCCACCGCCAGCGGGAAGGGCCAGGCGGACTGCAGACCATAGCCGAGCGTCATCCACAGCACCGGCAGCGGCGAAGCTACCAGTATCGACCAGAAGACCGTGCGCAGCGTCAGCCAGAAGTGATCCTGGGTGACTTTCCCCACCCGAGCGCTGGAGCGCTCAAGGAAGCGGGTGAAATGGCGCCGGGAGCTGATGCTGAAGCCAACCAGCAGCAGGGCGGCAAACAGCGGTAGCAGGGTCTCTTTGCTGGTGAGCATCATCGCGCTGGCTTTACCCAGCTCGCTGATGGTATCCAGGGAGATCAGGCGCCGCAGATCCTGGACGATCTCCAGCGGCCAGGAGAAGCCGATGGGGCTGACGTCCGAAGTCCAGAACAGATAGCGGTGGGTGGCTTCGTTGATCTCCTTCAGCGCGTCTTCCAGCTGGCCGTTGGCGACCTTCAGCTTGGTGAGCTCCAGCATCAGGGTATCGCCGCCGCGCAGCAGCGAGTTCAGCAGCTCGTTCTGTGTGCGTAGCTGCGCCTGCAGGATCTTGTTCTGCTCGCTGGTCAGCGGTTCGCCGTCGGCCTGACGGATCTGCCGCAGCTGCGGCTGCTTACTGAGTAAATCCTCAAAGCGCAGACGCTGCACGCGCAGCTGCGCCATCTCCGTATCCAGCTGCTGCGGGCGAGGGCGCTCCGGCAGCCGCGCCACCTGGGCGCGCAGGGCTTCGCCCAGCAGATTGGAGGAGCCCAGCCACTGCGACTGCTCGCGCAGGGTGTTTAACGCCTGGCGCACCTGCAGCGTTTGATTCGTCGCCTGCCGCTGCTGGGACGCCACCAGATCCATACGCTGCGCCTGCTGGTTCAGCGCCTGGGAGAGTTCGCGGTTGACTTTAAACTGGGCGGTGATGTCCGGCGGCAGGTTTTCACTGTTCTCCGCCAGCAGTTCGGTACTCTCCAGCGCTTTTTCCGCCTCCCGCTGGCGCTGGCTGTTCTGCAGATTACGCAGCGCCTGCAGATAGGCATCCAGCTGCTCGCTCTGCTTTTGCGCCAGTTCAGAACGGGCGCGCGACAGCTCCTGGCGGTTATTGGCGGAAAGCTGGGCGAGATCGAGCTCATCCACCAGCGCCTTCAGGCGCGCCGATTCCGCCTGCAGGGCAAGATTTTGCGCCTGGGCGAGAGCATTGTTGCCGGTTTGCGTGCCGATGCGGCGCTCAACCTCATTGAGCTGACGCCGGGCGTCGGTTTGCTGCTGCGGCAGCTGGTTCAGGGAGTCGGCGATTTCACGCGCGCGATCCTGCTCCTGCTGCGCCTGACGGCTTGACTCCAGCAGCTGGCTGCTGACCTGGAGGATCTCCTGGTTCAGCGCATCGGCGGTCAGGCCGACTGGCACCTGGCGCGGCTCTTCGCTCAGATTGTTGAGCTGGGCACGCAGGCTTTGAAACAGTTTGGGGAAATTGTCGATAACGTCCTGATACTGACGGGCGCGCTCGAGAGACGATTTTCGCTCCTCAAGCGCGTTCAGGGCGGACTGCAGAACTTCAACGGTTTCAGGCTGGGCGGGCTTTGCCGCCTTCGCCTGTTCCAGTTCCTGGGTTATCTGTTTAGCATCCGGGGCTGTCGCAGCGTACGCCCCGAAACTGAGGCTCAAGGCCAACAGGAAAGTGTATATCAGGCGCACGGCATAACCCTTTTGCTGAAGAATTAACCTTGGTCTTGTTTATCGTCAACCAGCGGGCTGGCGCGATGTTCGGCGCGGATCTCTTCTTCCGGTAACGGCGCCGGTTCAGCGGCGGTGGTTGCTTCCACCGTTGTCGCCAGCGGTTGGCCGATTTTAGTCACGGACAGGCTTTGCAGCATGTCGACCAGCTTCACCTGGCCCGGGGCAAACAGGTTGATCACGGTGGAGCCCAGTTTGAAGCGGCCCATCTCCTGGCCTTTCAGCAGGGCGACGGAGCCTTCGCTGTCGCCAGCGGGCCAGGTCCAGCGTTTAATAATGCCTTCGCGCGGCGGGGTTACGGTGCCGGACCACACGGTCTCGATGCTGCCGACGATAGTCGCGCCCACCAGAATTTGCGCCATCGGGCCAAACTCAGTATCAAACAGGCAGATGACGCGCTCGTTACGGGCAAACAGGTTCGGCACGTTCTGCGCCGTCAGATGGTTAACGGAGAACAGGTCGCCAGGAACGTAGATCATTTCGCGCAGGATACCGTTGCACGGCATGTGCACGCGGTGATAGTCGCGCGGCGACAGATAGGTGGTGGCGAAGCTGCCGTTACGGAACAGGTCGGCCATCTGGTAGTTGCCGGCCAGTAAGGCTTCCAGGCTGTAGTCGTGGCCCTTGGCCTGCAGAATTTTATCGTTCTCAATGGCACCAAGCTGGCTGATCACGCCGTCGGCCGGCATCACCAGTACGTTAGGATCGGTATTCAGCGGGCGAACGTCGTCGCGCAGCGGGCGCACAAAGAAATCGTTGAAGGTGCGATAGGCCGCGGTATCCGGCTTCTGCGCCTCTTTCATATCGACCTTGTAGTATTTCACGAACAGATCGATGACCAGCTTCGTCAGCCAACCTGCGCGTTTGCTCGCACCCCAGCCTGCGAGGCGGGTGAGCCACAGTTTAGGCAGAATGTATTGCAGTGAAAGTTTAAGATCGTTTAACAAAGTAGCCTCCAGGCCATGATATGTCGTTCCTGACCCCGCCTGCGGGCGGGGACCTGAAAAAAGGGGACGATTCTATACGTAAAACTCGCCAAATGGCATCCGCGTAAGCCGCGTCATCACCGCTGCCCGGCAGCGCCTGACGTGACGCTCAGCTTAATGGTCAGTCATCGGTCGAGGAAAAGTTTTTACGCGTTTTTACCTGTACCTGCGCCATGCTTTCCAGGATGCGGTGGTAGTTCTCGAAACGGCTTTCGGCGATCTTGCCGCTCTCTACCGCTTCGCGAAGCGCACAGCCAGGATCGGTATCGTGTTTACAGTCGCGATATTTGCAACGGCCTAAATAATCATGGAATTCGACAAAGCCGTTGGTGATTTGTTCCGCTTCCAGATGCCACAGGCCGAACTCACGTACCCCCGGTGAATCAATCACATCGCCACCGTGCGGGAAGTGGTAGAGGCGCGCCGCGGTGGTGGTGTGCTGGCCTAAGCCGGAAACGTCCGAGACATCATTGGTGAGGATCTGATCCTCATTCAGCCCCAGCAGGGCGTTCAGCAGGCTTGATTTACCCACCCCGGACTGCCCGGCGAAGATGCTGATGCGGTCGGTCAGGGCCGCTTCCAGCGGCTTGAGGCCGTCCTGAGTACGGCTGGAGACCAGCAGTACGCGGTAACCGATGTTGCGGTAGATGTCCATTTGCTCATTGACGAAGCGCAGGCCATCGTCATCCAGCAGATCAATTTTGTTCAGGACGATTAACGGCTCGATATCCTGCGCCTCGCAGGCCACCAGATAGCGATCGATAATATTCAGCGACAGCTCAGGCAGGATCGCGGAAACCACCACGATCTGGTCGATATTGGCGGCGATAGGCTTCACGCCGTCGTAAAAATCCGGGCGCGTCAGGACGGAGGCGCGATCGTGAACCGCTTCGACGATCCCTTTGACGCTTACGCCGTCGGCGGCGTCTTTACCCGGCCGCCAGACCACGCGGTCGCCGGTGACCAGCGAACGGATCGTCCGGCGGATATTGCAGCGATGCACGCTGCCGTCAGCGGATTCGACGTCGGCATGCATGCCAAAGCGACTGATGACAATGCCTTCCGACGTGTCGCCAAACAGGTTGTCATCGTAGTCGGCCTTCTCCGCAGTGGTTTTCAGACGGCGCTGGTGGTTGGCTTTGACGCGGCGCTGCTGGCCTTTGGAGAGTTTATTTTTACTCAATCGAACTGGCTCCTGGTCGCCCTGATGGGGCAAAACCTCTATGATACACGCTATTTTAGATGAATATAGTCACGCAAGAAGGGTGGAAAATAGCATGAGTGCAAATGAAAACAACCTCATTTGGATCGATCTTGAGATGACAGGGCTGGATCCGGAGCGCGATCGCATTATTGAAATCGCCACCCTGGTGACCGATGCCAACCTGAACATTCTGGCCGAGGGGCCGACCATCGCGGTGCATCAATCGGATGCCCAGCTGGCGCTGATGGACGAGTGGAATGTGCGGACGCATACCGGCAGCGGGCTGGTGGATCGCGTGAAGGCCAGCGCCGTCAGCGAGCACGACGCCGAACTGGCGACCATTGAGTTTCTTAAGCAGTGGGTGCCGGCGGGCAAGTCGCCGATCTGCGGCAACAGCATCGGCCAGGATCGTCGCTTCCTGTTTAAGTACATGCCGCAACTGGAAGCCTATTTCCACTATCGCTATCTGGACGTTAGCACGCTGAAAGAGCTGGCGCGCCGCTGGAAGCCGGAAATTCTCGACGGCTTTAAAAAGCAGGGTACCCATCAGGCGATGGACGATATCCGCGAGTCAGTCGCCGAGCTGGCTTACTACCGCGAGCATTTCATTAAGCTGTAAACCGCGACCGGGCCCTGTGCGCGGCCCGGTACACCTTTCTGCGTTATTTAAACCACTTCTGCTGCATCTGCTGGAAGTCAGGCGTCGCCATGACCGCGGTCAGGGCATCGTTGATCGCATTCAGTAGCTCCGGATCGTCTTTGCGCACCGCAATCGCATACTGCTTACCGTAATAAGCCGGGTCGGTGGCACGTTCATCCATGATGGCGTAGTCAGGGTTCTCCTGCTGCCAGGCGTCGAGGGTGGCGAAGTCGCCCATGACGCCGGTTATTTGCCCGGCCTTCAGCGCGGCCAGGGCGCTGGCGACGTCGTCGTAAGGAACAGCCTGTACGGCTTTCTGTTTATCACGCAGATAGTGTTGATGCAGTGTGCCTTTCACCACGCCGACTTTTTTGGCTTTCAGGTCGGCAAAGGTATGGGCGACATCTTTGTTGACGATCACCACCCCGGAGAGCGCCTGGCGATAGGGACGGCTGAAGGCGACCTGCTTCTCACGCATCGGGATCACTTCCATGCCGGCAATCACCGCGTCAAATTTCTTGAAGCGTAAAGCCGGGATCAGCGTATCGAAACGCTGCGCCGTGAACTGGCACTGCGCCTGCATCTGCTGGCACAGGGCCTGGGCAAGATCGATATCGAAGCCGACAGGCTGATTTTTGCCGTTGGCGGTGACAAACGGCGGATTGGCCGTGCTGGTGCCAAAATGGAGCGTCTCGGCTGACGCGGTTCCGATGGCCAGCGTGCTCAGCAGCAGGACGGTGAGGACTTTTCTCATGCTAATTCCCTGTTTGGCGGCGTGGTGGCCTCGTTTTACGTCGCGCCACCGCTGTATGATGCGAGCGATTTTGCGTCATTCAGGCGGGCGGAAAAAGCGATTTTGCCCGAAATGACGCTTATTTATACAATTCAGCGGCGTAGGTGGCGAGAAAATATCCATTTAAACAAAAAACGCAAAAAAGTGATGAACAGGGGGTTGCAGGGGCATCGAATTCTCGTATAATGCGCCTCCCGTAACGACGCAGAAATGCAAATTACGACGCCATCGAAATATGGCAAAAAATGCAGTAACGCGGGAATAGCTCAGTTGGTAGAGCACGACCTTGCCAAGGTCGGGGTCGCGAGTTCGAGTCTCGTTTCCCGCTCCAAAATTTGAAAGCACCATCCTGATCAAAGGATTTCATCTCGCAGATGCGGGGCGAAAGCCAAAGATTAAGCGGGAATAGCTCAGTTGGTAGAGCACGACCTTGCCAAGGTCGGGGTCGCGAGTTCGAGTCTCGTTTCCCGCTCCAAAATTTGAATGACACACCACACCAGTCGCAGTTTTCAGGTTGCTACACAGTAGCTTGAATGACGATGATTAAGCGGGAATAGCTCAGTTGGTAGAGCACGACCTTGCCAAGGTCGGGGTCGCGAGTTCGAGTCTCGTTTCCCGCTCCAAATTTTCTTCCATCTCTTATTTATCCACAGTGCAATCCAGCGCCGGGGATGATTTTCGTTTGGTCTGCAGAAATACTGTGAACAGAGTTATCCACAGGTTGTCGTTTCGTCTCTGACGGCGTAAATGCTTCGCTTTGTAAATAATATCTTTATATCTAATTGAAATTTAACAATTAAATTTCATTTCGAAATGTTAATCCGATCACTTGACCTCGGTCTGCGCCTTGAAACGCAATGTGTTTTAGATTTTATTCACAGCCTGTGAATGAATCAGGCGTCGCGCGGCAGCCCTTTCTCTACCACCCTGACCAGACGTAATTTTTTCGGCAGCTGTACTTCAACGGCGTCGGCGCTCCGTTTTTTCAGCTGCTGGGCCATCGCCCACTCAATGTGTTCGTCGAGAAGCGGGTGCTCGCCCAGGCGACTCTCCAGCGCGCGAAGATGGGCTTCATCCCAGGGCGCATTACCCAGCGCGACGGCGATATTACGCAGCCAGCGCAGGTGACCAATGCGACGAATCGCCGACCCTTCGGTCACCTTCAGAAACCACGCTTCGCTCCAGGCGAACAGCTCCACCAGCGGCGGGGCATGCAGCGCCTGGCGCGGACTGAAATCCTCTTCATCGGTGAGCTGTGAGAAACGGTTCCACGGACAGATGAGCTGGCAGTCGTCACAGCCATAGATCCGGTTGCCGATGAGCGGACGGAATTCCTCCGGGATCGCGCCTTCCAGTTCGATGGTGAGATAGGAGATGCAGCGGCGGGCGTCGACGGTATAGGGCTCGACGATGGCCCCGGTGGGGCAGATGGTCATGCAGGCGACGCAGCGTCCACACTCCTCCGCGACCGGGCTGTCGACCGGCAGGGGCAGGTCAATCAGCAGTTCGCCGAGGAAAAAGAAGGATCCGGCGTCGCGGCTTAAGATAAGTGAGTGCTTACCTGTCCATCCAAGGCCCGCTTTTTCTGCGATGGGCCGCTCCAGAATAGGCGCGGAATCGACAAAAGGTCTAAAATTGAGCGAAGCACACTGTTCCTGAATCTTCTCACCCAGTTTTTTCAGGCGATTACGTAGCAGCTTATGATAATCACGCCCAAGGGCATAACGGCTGACGTAACCCAGCGCGGGATCTTTCAGGGTGCGGGCAAAGGCGGCGTTGGCGGGCAGATAGTTCATCCGCACGCTGATGACGCGTAACGTACCGGGCAGCAGTTCGTGGGGGCGGGCGCGCATCATACCGTGACGGGCCATCCACTCCATTTCGCCGTGGTATTGTTTATCCAGCCATGCCTGCAGTTTGGGTTCACTGGCGCTAAGGTCGGTATCGGCGATACCGACCTGCTGGAACCCGAGCTCTGTGCCCCATTGTTTGATTTGTTGCGCTAACTGAACGAGATCGAGGGGCTGTGACATGATGGACCATACAATGACGAAAAACCCTGACAGTATACCATACAACATTTGGCCTGCGGAGGCGCTGCGCCTGGCCGAACGAGAGGCGGCGGACAGCCTGGGACTGACGCTGTTTGAACTGATGCAGCGCGCGGGCGAGGCGGCGTTCCAGCTGGCCAGCCGCGCTTTTCCTGACAGCGCGCACTGGCTGATCCTCTGCGGGCATGGCAACAACGGCGGCGACGGATATGTCGTCGCGCGTCTGGCCCAGGCCGCCGGGCGGCGGGTGACGCTGCTGGCGGTGGAGAGTGACAACCCGCTGCCGGAAGAGGCGCAGGCGGCGCGGGAGGCATGGCTTAACGCCGGCGGCGTGATCCATGCGGACACTGTCCCCTGGCCAGACGATATCTCACTGATTATTGACGGCCTGCTTGGCACCGGGTTGCGCAGTGCGCCGCGCGAATCCATCGCGGCGCTCATCCACCAGGCGAACCACCATCCTGCGCCTGTGGTGGCTCTGGATATCCCTTCCGGCCTGAATGCGCAGACCGGCGCGACGCCGGGGGCGGTCATTCAGGCCGACCATACGCTGACGTTTATTGCGCTCAAGCCGGGGCTGCTGACCGGCAAGGCGCGGGATGTCGTCGGGCAGCTCCACCATCATGCGCTGGGGCTTGAGCGCTGGCTCGCCGGACAAAGTACTCCCCTGACGCGGTTTTGCGCCGCCCACCTTGCCGACTGGCTGCCGCCGCGCCGGGCTACCTCCCATAAGGGCGATCACGGCAAGCTGGCGATCGTCGGCGGCGAGCGCGGCACGGCAGGCGCGATTCGCATGTGCGGTGAAGCGGCTTTACGCGCCGGCGCAGGGCTGGTGCGAGTACTCACTCACCCTGAGAACGTAGCGCCCATTGTCACCGCCCGGCCGGAATTAATGGTGGATGAACTGACGCCGCAGACCCTGAAAGCCGCGCTGGAATGGGCGGATGTGGTGGCGATTGGCCCGGGCCTGGGGCAGAACGAGTGGGGACGCAGCGCCCTGCGCATGGTGGAAAGTGTTAACAAACCGATGGTCTGGGACGCAGACGCGCTGAACCTGCTGGCATTCAATCCCGATAAACGTCACAATCGCGTGCTGACGCCGCACCCCGGCGAAGCGGCCCGTCTGCTGAACGTCAGCGTGGCAGAAATTGAAAGCGATCGCTTACTTTCTGCGCAGCGTCTGGTAAAACGGTATGGCGGCGTGGTCGTGCTGAAAGGCGCGGGCACGGTGGTGGCCAGTGAAAGCGGGGCGATGGGTATTATCGACGCCGGCAATGCCGGGATGGCCAGCGGCGGAATGGGCGATGTGCTCACTGGCATTATCGCCGCATTGTTAGGACAGCACCTGACGCCGTATGATGCTGCCTGTGCCGGGTGCGTCGCGCATGGCGATGCCGCCGACCGACTGGCCGCCCGCGAGGGCACCCGCGGCATGCTGGCGACCGATCTCTTTTCCACGCTCAGGCGTGTTGTTAACCCGGATGTGATTGACGTAGACCATGATTAACCGAGTGATTCCTTTACCCGATGAGCAGGCCACGCTGGCCCTGGGCGACCGTATTGCGCAGGCCTGTACCGGCGCCACCGTGATTTACCTGTATGGTGACTTAGGCGCGGGGAAAACCACCTTTAGCCGCGGCTTTTTACAGGCGCTCGGTCACCGCGGCAATGTCAAAAGCCCAACCTATACCCTGGTGGAGCCGTACACCCTCGACAAACTGATGGTGTATCACTTCGATCTCTACCGCCTGGCGGATCCTGAGGAGCTGGAATTTATGGGGATCCGCGATTATTTTGCCGACGATGCCATCTGCCTGGTGGAATGGCCGCAGCAAGGCGCAGGTGTCCTGCCTGACCCGGACGTTGAAATTCACCTTGATTACCAGGCACAAGGGCGTGAGGCGCGCATGACCGCGATCTCCTCACGGGGTGAATCTTTACTGGCGCGTTTAGCCATTTAGCCTGAAGGATGACGGGATGAAGTATCGCATAACCACCTGGCTTGCCGCTGCGCTGATGCTGTCGAGTCTTCACGCCACTGCGGCGAGTTTATCCGATATCCAGGTCTCCAATGGAGACCAGCAGGCCCGTATTACTCTTAGCTTTGTCGGTGAACCGGAGTATTCCTTTACCCCGCAGGGCAAACGACTGGTGGCGCTGGATATCAAGCAGACCGGCGTATTGCAGGGACTGCCGCTGAAATTTAGCGGCAGCAACCTGGTGAAGAGTATTCGCGCCGGTACGCCGCAGGATACGCAGACGCTGCGTCTGCTGGTGGATCTGACGGAAGATGGCAAAACCCGGGCGGTGAAGCAGCAGAACGGGGCGAATTACACGGTGGTCTTTACCATCAACGCCGACGCGCCGCCACCGCCACCGCCGCCGCCTCCTGTGGTGGTGAAACGGGCCGACCCGCCGCCGGTAATGCCTTCCCGGACGGCGACGGCGGGACGCAATCCGTTTAGCTCGTCGGGCCACGATCGGCAGACGGTGATGACCCCCTCTCAGCCGGCGATGACCAACAATCAGACCGTGACCCGTCCGGCGGCCCGCACGGTGTCGGCGCAGGATAAGGTGATTATCGCCATCGACGCCGGGCACGGCGGTCAGGATCCTGGCGCGATTGGTCCGAATGGCACCAAAGAGAAGAACGTGACTATCGCTATCGCGCGCAAGCTGCGGGCGCTGCTGAACGCCGATCCGCAGTTTAAACCGGTGCTGACCCGTGACGGGGATTACTTTATTTCGGTAATGGGGCGCTCGGATGTGGCGCGTAAGCAAAACGCCAACTTCCTCGTCTCAATCCATGCCGACGCCGCGCCAAACCGCGATGCCACCGGCGCCTCGGTATGGGTGCTCTCGAACCGTCGCGCCAACAGTGAAATGGCCGGCTGGCTGGAGCAGCATGAGAAGCAGTCTGAACTGCTCGGCGGCGCGGGCGATGTGCTGGCGAACAGCCAGGCCGATCCCTACCTGAGCCAGGCGGTGCTGGATCTGCAGTTCGGTCACTCCCAGCGCGTCGGCTACGATGTGGCGACCAACGTACTCAGCCAGCTGCAGCGGATTGGCAATCTGCATAAGCGCCGTCCTGAGCATGCCAGCCTCGGCGTACTGCGCTCGCCGGACATTCCGTCGATCCTCGTGGAAACAGGCTTTATCAGTAACAACGGGGAAGAACGGCTACTGGGGAGCGATGATTACCAGGAGCAGATTGCGGAGGCGATTTACAACGGTCTGCGCAACTACTTTATGCAGCATCCGCTGCAGTCTGCGCCTCGCGGCGAGGCGGCGCAGACCGCCAGCGCCGCAGCGCCAGGCGGGATGTTGATTAACTAAGGAGCAGGGGATGCCGATTCAGGTTCTGCCGCCGCAGCTCGCCAACCAGATTGCCGCCGGCGAAGTGGTGGAACGGCCCGCGTCGGTGGTGAAAGAGCTGGTTGAAAACAGCCTTGATGCGGGCGCCACGCGAATTGATATTGATATCGAACGCGGCGGCGCGAAGCTCATTCGCATTCGCGATAACGGCTGCGGCATCAAAAAAGACGAGCTGGCGCTGGCCCTGGCTCGCCACGCGACCAGCAAAATCGCCTCGCTCGACGATCTCGAAGCCATTATCAGCCTCGGTTTTCGCGGCGAAGCGCTGGCCAGTATCAGCTCGGTGGCGCGCCTGACGCTCACCTCGCGCACGGCGGAACAGCAGGAAGCCTGGCAGGCGTATGCCGAAGGCCGCGATCAGGCGGTGACGGTGAAGCCGGCGGCGCATCCGGTCGGCACCACCCTGGAAGTCCTCGATCTGTTCTACAACACCCCGGCGCGGCGCAAATTTATGCGCACCGAAAAGACCGAGTTCGGCCATATTGACGAGGTGGTCCGCCGCATTGCGCTGGCGCGCTTCGACGTCACCATCAACCTCAGCCATAACGGCAAGGTGATGCGCCAGTATCGGGCAGTCGCTCAGGATGGCCAACGGGAGCGGCGGCTGGGAACCATCTGTGGCGCCGCCTTTCTTGAACATGCCCTGGCGATTGAGTGGCAGCATGGCGATCTGACCCTGCGCGGCTGGGTCGCCGATCCGCTGCATACCACCCCTGCGCTGGCGGAAATTCAGTATTGCTATGTTAACGGGCGGATGATGCGCGAACGGCTGATCAACCACGCTATCCGCCAGGCCTGTGAAGACAAGCTGGGGGCCGATCAGCAGCCGGCGTTTGTGCTGTATCTGGAGATCGATCCCCATCAGGTGGATGTGAACGTCCACCCGGCCAAGCATGAGGTGCGTTTCCATCAGTCGCGCCTGGTGCATGACTTTATCTACCAGGGCGTACTGAGCGTGCTGCAGCAGCAACTTGACGCGCCGCTGGCGGAAAAAGACGACCCGCCGGCGCCCCGTGCGATGCCGGAGAACCGGATCGCGGCGGGCGGCAACCAGTTTGCGCGGCCGTCGGAAGCGCGTGAACCGGCAACCCGTTTCAGCATCACGCCATCGCGTGAGTCTGCGGCCTCCAGCGGCAGGCCGGGCGGCGCGAGCTGGCCGCACGCGCAGCCGGGTTACCAGAAGCAGCAAGGGGCGCTTTATCGTCAGTTGCTCGACACGCCAACGGCGCCAAAGCCCGCGTTACAGACTCCGGGCACGGCGGAACTGGCCGGTCACAGCCAGAGCTTTGGCAGAGTGCTGACGATTGTGAGCCGCGACTGCGCGCTGCTCGAGCGCGAGGGCGGCCTGGCGCTGCTGTCGTTGACCGTTGCCGAGCGCTGGCTGCGCCAGGCGCAGTTAACCCCGGGAGCAGAGGCCGTCTGTGCCCAGCCGCTGTTGATCCCCCTGCGGTTAAAAGTGACGGAAGGGGAAAAACAGGCGCTGGCCGCCGCGCAGTCGGCGCTGACGCAGCTGGGGATCGATATGCATACCGATGCCCTGCACGTGACGGTGCGCGCGGTCCCTTTACCCTTAAGACAACAAAATTTACAAATCTTGATTCCTGAACTGATAGGCTACCTGGCGCAGCAAAACGCATTCGACGTCGGCAATATCGCCCAATGGATGGCGCGTAATCTGACGAGCGAACAGACGTCATGGAATATGGCGCAGGCGATTGCGCTGCTGGCGGACGTTGAGCGTCTTTGCCCGCAGCTGGTGAGAACGCCGCCGGGTGGCCTGTTACAACCTGTAGATCTCCATTCGGCGATGAATGCCCTGAAAGATGAATGATGTAACCGAGGCGAGCCTGCCCAAGGCAATTTTTTTAATGGGCCCGACGGCCTCCGGCAAAACCGCGCTGGCGATAGCCTTACGTAAAGTTTTGCCAGTAGAGTTGATTAGTGTTGATTCCGCCCTCATTTATCGGGGAATGGATATTGGCACCGCCAAACCGGATGCCGCAGAGCTGAGCGCCGCGCCGCACCGGCTGCTGGATATTTTGGATCCTGCAGAGGCCTATTCCGCGGCGGATTTTCGCCGCGATGCGCTGGCGGCGATGGCGGAAATTGTTGCCGCCGGGCGAATTCCGCTGTTAGTCGGCGGGACGATGTTGTATTTCAAAGCGTTGCTGGAAGGATTGTCGCCCTTACCGTCCGCTGACCCAGAGGTCAGAGCGCGGATTGAGCGGCAGGCCGCAGAGCAGGGGTGGAACGCGTTACATCAGCAGTTACAGGAGATCGATCCCGTGGCGGCTGCGCGTATTCATCCAAATGATCCGCAAAGGCTTTCCCGGGCACTGGAAGTTTTTTTCATTTCGGGTAAAACTTTAACGGAACTGACGCAAACGTCAGGAGACGCTCTGCCATATCAGGTGCATCAGTTCGCCATCGCCCCGGCGAGCCGTGAACTGCTCCATCAACGCATAGAACAGCGTTTTCATCAGATGTTAGCTTCAGGTTTTGAAGCAGAAGTACGGGCGCTTTTTGCCCGCGGAGATTTGCATACGGATATGCCTTCCATCCGTTGTGTCGGATACCGCCAGATGTGGTCATATCTCAATGGCGAGATCCCATATGATGAGATGGTTTATCGAGGTGTTTGCGCCACGAGACAGTTAGCCAAACGTCAGGTCACCTGGCTGCGCGGTTGGGAAGGTGTGCATTGGTTAGACAGTGAACAACCTGAACAAGCGCTCAACAAAGTATTACAGGTTGTTGGTGCGAGCCAGAACTGAACGTGTACAATTAAACGGTATCGTGCGTAATTTTTTTTGAGAATCGTAAGGTTCTGAGTACAAAACAAGCATACATATAAGGAAAAGAGAGAATGGCTAAGGGGCAATCTTTACAAGATCCGTTCCTGAACGCTTTGCGTCGGGAACGCGTTCCGGTTTCTATTTATTTGGTGAATGGTATCAAGCTGCAAGGGCAAATTGAGTCTTTCGATCAGTTCGTGATCCTGTTGAAGAACACGGTCAGCCAGATGGTCTATAAGCACGCAATTTCTACTGTTGTCCCGTCTCGCCCGGTGTCTCACCACAGCAACAATGCTGGCGGCGGTTCCAGTAACTATCACCACGGTGGTAGCGCGCAGGGCTCTTCTGCGCCACAACAAGACAGCGACGACGCCGAATAAGGCTAGTGCTGTTTTTCCACGCCGGGGAGCCAGGTTTTCTGCGTTCCCCGCTGGTATTTTATAAGGGGTTTACGCTTGTTTGACCGTTATGACGCCGGTGAGCAGGCGGTACTGGTACACATCTATTTTTCGCAAGACAAAGATATGGAAGACCTCCAGGAGTTTGAAACTCTGGCCTCTTCCGCCGGTGTCGAAGCAATGCAGGTGATTACCGGTAGCCGTAAAGCACCGCACCCGAAGTATTTTGTTGGTGAAGGTAAGGCAGTCGAAATTGCGGAAGCCGTTAAAGCGACCGGCGCTTCGGTCGTGCTCTTCGATCATGCCCTGAGTCCGGCGCAAGAACGCAACCTGGAACGCCTGTGCGAATGCCGGGTTATCGATCGTACCGGTCTTATTTTAGATATTTTCGCTCAGCGCGCGCGCACCCATGAAGGGAAACTGCAGGTCGAGCTGGCGCAGCTGCGCCATATGGCGACCCGCCTTGTCCGCGGCTGGACCCACCTTGAAAGACAAAAGGGCGGGATCGGTTTGCGTGGCCCGGGTGAAACCCAGCTCGAAACTGACCGTCGTTTATTGCGTAACCGCATCATGCAGATCCTGTCGCGGCTGGAAAAAGTCGAAAAACAGCGTGAGCAGGGGCGGCGGTCGCGCGCGAAAGCCGATATTCCAACCGTGTCGCTGGTGGGCTACACCAACGCCGGAAAATCAACGCTCTTTAACCAGATCACCGCCGCCGAGGTCTATGCCGCGAACCAGCTGTTCGCGACCCTGGACCCGACGCTGCGCCGCATTGACGTCCCTGACGTCGGCGAAACGGTGCTGGCCGATACCGTCGGCTTTATTCGCCACCTGCCGCACGATCTGGTGGCCGCGTTTAAAGCGACGTTGCAGGAGACGCGTCAGGCGACGCTGCTGCTGCATGTGATTGACGCGGCGGATGTCCGCGTGCAGGAAAACATTGATGCGGTAAATACGGTTCTCGCTGAAATTGAGGCCGATGAGATCCCGGCGCTGCTGGTGATGAACAAAATCGACATGCTGGACGATTTTGAACCGCGCATCGATCGCGACGATGAAAATAAACCGATTCGGGTCTGGCTTTCCGCTCAGACCGGGGTTGGCGTACCACTGCTTTTTCAGGCGTTAACGGAGCGCCTTTCCGGTGAAGTGGCCCAGCATACGCTGCGCTTACCGCCGAAAGAAGGGCGACTGAGAAGCCGTTTCTATCAGCTTCAGGCGATAGAAAAAGAGTGGATGGAGGATGACGGCAGCGTGAGTCTGCAGGTGCGCATGCCGATCGTTGACTGGCGGCGCCTCTGTAAGCAAGAGCCAACGCTTGTTGACTATGTGGTTTGACCTTGCAGCTTGCCTGAAGATATTGACCCCTGTGGGGATATCAAAAACAAATATGGAGCATATACATGGCGTGGAATCAGCCCGGTAATAACGGACAGGACCGCGACCCGTGGGGGAGCAGCAAACCTGGCGGCAACTCTGAGGGAAATGGCAACAAAGGCGGTCGCGAGCAGGGGCCGCCGGATCTGGATGATATCTTCCGCAAGTTAAGTAAAAAACTTGGCGGGCTCGGCGGCGGCAAGGGCGGACTGGGCGGCGGCAATAGCGCGCAGGGACCTCGCGGACCGATGGGCGGGCGTATTGTCGGCATCGTTGCCGCGGCGGCAGTGATTATCTGGGCGGCCAGCGGTTTCTATACTATTAAAGAAGCCGAACGCGGCGTGGTCACCCGTTTTGGTAAGTTCAGCCATCTGGTTGAGCCGGGCCTGAACTGGAAGCCGACCTTTATCGATAACGTGCAGGCAGTAAACGTGGAGTCGGTACGTGAACTGGCGGCGTCCGGCGTCATGTTGACCTCTGACGAAAACGTGGTGCGCGTTGAGATGAACGTGCAGTACCGCGTCACCGATCCGGAGCGCTATCTGTTTAGCGTCACCAGCGCGGACGACAGCCTGCGTCAGGCCACCGACAGCGCGCTGCGCGGGGTGATCGGTAAATACACCATGGATCGCATTCTGACCGAAGGTCGTACCGTGATCCGTAGCGATACTCAGCGTGAGCTGGAAGAGACGATTCGCCCGTACAACATGGGCATCACTCTGCTGGACGTCAACTTCCAGACGGCACGTCCGCCGGAAGAGGTGAAAGCCGCGTTTGACGATGCCATTGCCGCGCGTGAGAACGAACAGCAATACATTCGTGAAGCGGAGGCTTACACCAACGAAGTCCAGCCGCGCGCGAATGGTCAGGCGCAGCGTATCCTCGAAGAGGCACGCGCCTATAAGACCCAGACCGTCCTGGAAGCCCAGGGTGAAGTGGCTCGCTTTGCTAAGATCCTGCCGGAATACAAAGCCGCGCCGGAGATTACCCGCGAGCGTCTGTACATCGAAACGATGGAAAAAGTGCTGAGCCACACCCGTAAAGTGCTGGTTAATGACAGCAAAAACGGCAATCTCATGGTTCTGCCGCTGGACCAGATGCTGAAAGGCGCCGCTGCGCCGGCAGCAAAGAGCGATAGCAGTGACGCCAGCGATCTGCTGCGTCTGCCGCCTGCATCCAGCACTGGCAGCGCCAGCACCTCATCAACCTCGAGCTCAACCGGGGGTAGCATTATGGACCAACGCCGCGCTAACGCGCAGCGTAACGACTACCAGCGTCAGGGGGAATAACGATGCGTAAATCTGTTATCGCGATCATTGTCATCGTGCTGGTAGTGCTCTACATGTCAGTCTTTGTCGTGAAGGAGGGCGAGCGCGGTATCACGCTGCGTTTCGGTAAAGTTCTGCGTGACGACGAAAACAAGCCGCTGGTATATGCGCCAGGCCTGCACTTCAAGATCCCGTTTATCGAATCGGTGAAAATGCTGGATGCGCGTATTCAGACCATGGATAACCAGGCTGACCGATTTGTCACCAAAGAGAAGAAAGACCTGATCGTCGACTCCTATATTAAATGGCGCATCAGCGACTTCAGCCGTTACTACCTGGCCACCGGCGGCGGCGACGTCTCCCAGGCAGAGGTGCTGCTGAAGCGTAAATTCTCGGACCGTCTGCGTTCTGAAATCGGCCGTCTGGATGTGAAAGACATCGTCACCGACTCCCGTGGCCGTCTGACGCTGGAAGTGCGTGATGCGCTGAACTCAGGGTCGGCCGGTACGGAAGACGAGGTTAGCACGCCGGCAGCTGACGACGCGATTGCCAAAGCGGCAGAGCGCGTGGAAGCTGAAACCAACGGCAAAGTGCAGGTGATCAACCCGAACAGTATGGCGGCGCTGGGTATTGAAGTCGTCGACGTGCGTATCAAGCAGATCAACCTGCCGGCGGAAGTGTCGGAAGCGATCTACAACCGTATGCGCGCGGAGCGTGAAGCGGTTGCTCGTCGCCACCGTTCACAGGGTCAGGAAGAGGCGGAAAAACTGCGCGCGACCGCGGACTATGAAGTCACCAAGACGCTGGCGGAAGCCGAGCGCCAGGGCCGTATCCTGCGTGGTGAAGGCGATGCGGAATCGGCAAAACTGTTTGCCGACGCGTTCAGCCAGGATCCGGGCTTCTATTCCTTTATTCGTAGCCTGCGCGCCTATGAGAAGAGCTTCCAGAGCAATCAGGATGTCATGGTCCTGAGCCCGGATAGCGATTTCTTCCGCTATATGCGTTCACCGGATTCGGTGCGTAAATAAGTCGAAGATGACAGTAACCTACAGTGGTTAATGCAAAAAGGCGCCTGAGACAGGCGCCTTTTTTTATGCTACGACGGCGTGAATTAGTTGCCGAGCAGCTTGTTCAGCAGGCCGCCGATCACCGGCAGGCTCGCCAGCGTACTCTCGATGGTGCCGCCGATAGATGAGCCAACGCTTTCGCCCAGGGTTTTGCCCAGGTCCGGCGCCAGATCGGCCAGATTAATGGTGCCAAGCAGCGGCAGGTTGATGCTCAGGGCATCGGTGCCCATCGTCCATACGGCGGCGCCGACCTTACTACCTAAGGAGGCCAGGCCATCCTGTAACCAGCCTGCGCCGCTCACATTTTCGATTTCAAATGCGGTTAATTCTCTCATGATAATCTTCCTGATTATGTAGACGTACCGGGTTGTAGTACGCGACGGCATAGTTACAGTTTAAAAAATATCCATCAATACAATTAGTTGTGAATTATGTTTCACTTTGCTGGTTCATAATGAAGCTGAAATACGGGACAATGTGAAATGAGTGAATGAATTCACTGTGCTGGCCGATGACGCCTGCGAAGGCGGCGATGATACTTTTCAATTAGGGTTGACGATGAACTCCACCATTTGGCTGGCGCTGGCGCTGGTTTTAGTACTCGAAGGGCTTGGCCCGCTACTTTATCCGCGCGCCTGGCGCAAGATGGTCGCCAGCCTGAGCCAGCTCCCGGATAATTTATTGCGGCGCTTTGGCGGCGGACTTGTGGTTGCCGGGATTGTGATCTACTACATGTTGAGGAAATCGATTGGCTGATCAAAAAGTGGTCGGATTTGCCTTATTTTGGATGCAAAAAGTGCTGTAACTCTGAAAAAGCGATGGTAGAATCCATTTTTAAGCAAACGGTGATTTTGAAAAATGGGTAACAACGTCGTCGTACTGGGCACCCAATGGGGTGACGAAGGTAAAGGGAAGATCGTCGATCTCCTGACAGAACGGGCTAAATATGTTGTGCGCTACCAGGGTGGTCACAACGCCGGCCATACTCTCGTAATCAACGGTGAAAAAACCGTTCTCCATCTTATTCCATCAGGCATTCTGCGTGAAAACGTCACCAGCATCATCGGTAACGGCGTCGTGCTGTCTCCGGCTGCGCTGATGAAAGAGATGAAGGGCCTGGAAGACCGTGGTATCCCGGTTCGCGAGCGTCTGCTGCTCTCTGAAGCCTGCCCGCTTATCCTTGACTATCACGTGGCGCTGGACGTGGCGCGTGAAAAAGCGCGCGGCGCGAAGGCGATCGGCACCACCGGTCGCGGCATCGGCCCGGCTTACGAAGATAAAGTCGCTCGTCGCGGTCTGCGCGTTGGCGATCTGTTCGATAAAGCAACCTTCGCCGATAAACTGAAAGAAGTGATGGAATATCACAACTTCCAGCTGGTGAACTTCTACAAAGCAGAAGCCGTTGACTACCAGAAAGTGCTGGACGATGTGATGGCGATTGCCGACATCCTGACCGGCATGGTGGTGGACGTTTCCGACCTGCTGGATCAGGCGCGTAAACGCGGCGACTTCGTGATGTTCGAAGGCGCGCAGGGCACGCTGCTGGATATCGACCATGGTACTTATCCGTACGTAACCTCTTCCAACACCACCGCCGGTGGCGTGGCGACCGGCTCCGGCCTGGGCCCGCGTTATGTGGATTACGTTCTGGGTATCATCAAAGCTTACTCGACTCGCGTAGGCGCGGGTCCGTTCCCGACCGAGCTGTTTGATGAAACCGGCGAGTTCCTCTGCAAGCAGGGTAACGAATTCGGCGCCACCACCGGTCGTCGTCGTCGTACCGGCTGGCTGGACGCCGTCGCGGTTCGTCGCGCGGTGCAGATTAACTCCCTGTCCGGCTTCTGCCTGACTAAACTGGACGTCCTCGACGGCCTGAAAGAAGTGAAAATCTGCGTTGGCTACCGTATGCCGGATGGCCGCGAAGTGACCACCACTCCGCTGGCAGCCGACAACTGGGAAGGTATCGAGCCTATCTACGAAACCATGCCGGGCTGGTCTGAAACCACCTTCGGCGTGAAAGAGCGCAGCGGCCTGCCGCAGGCAGCGCTGAACTACATCCAGCGTATTGAAGAGCTGACCGGCGTTCCGGTTGATATCATCTCTACCGGTCCAGACCGTACCGAGACCATGATTCTGCGCGACCCGTTCGACGCATAATCACTCGCAAGGGGCGCCGTTCGGGCGCCCTTGTTTTTGCTGTTCGCCCGCCCCATTTTAAATAAATTAGCGGCCTGAGCGCTGGCTGGTTTATCATCAATAATAATGATGTCGCTCGACATACCCTGTTTTCTTTTCCCTGAGGTTTATGTGCAGTTAACGAGTTTCACCGATTACGGACTACGGGCGCTGATTTATATGGCGTCGCTGCCGGAAGGACGGATGACCAGTATCTCGGAAGTGACCGAGGTCTATGGCGTCTCCCGTAATCATATGGTTAAAATAATCAATCAGTTAAGTCGCATGGGCTACGTAACTGCCGTGCGGGGGAAGAACGGGGGCATTCGCCTCGGCAAACCAGCAGGACAGATCCGCGTCGGTGACGTGGTGCGCGACCTTGAACCCTTATCGCTGGTCAACTGCAGCAGCGAGTTTTGCCACATTACACCAGCCTGTCGTTTGAAACAGGCGCTAGCTGAAGCCGCGCAGAGTTTTCTCAAGGAACTGGATAACTATACGCTGGCTGATTTGGTTGAGAAGAATCAACCGCTTTATAAATTATTGCTGGTGGAGTGACGCCACTCTGCCGGAGATGACAACGGAGGAACCGATATGTCACAAGATCCATTCCAGGAACGCGAAGCTGAGAAGTACGCGAACCCAATCCCGAGCCGGGAATTTATCCTCGAACATTTAACCAAACGGGAAAAGCCTGCCAGCCGCGATGAGCTGGCCATCGAGTTAAATATCGAGGGCGAAGAGCAAACCGAAGCGCTGCGCCGCCGCCTGCGCGCGATGGAGCGCGACGGTCAGCTGGTCTTCACCCGCCGTCAGTGCTATGCGCTGCCGGAGCGCCTTGATCTCCTCAAAGGAACCGTTATCGGCCACCGTGATGGCTATGGTTTCCTGCGCGTTGAAGGGCGCAAAGACGATCTCTACCTGTCGTCAGAGCAGATGAAAACCTGTATTCATGGCGACCAGGTGCTGGCCCAACCGCTGGGCGCGGACCGCAAGGGCCGCCGCGAAGCGCGCATTGTCCGCGTCCTGGTGCCGAAAACCAGCCAGATTGTTGGCCGCTACTTTACCGACGCTGGCGTCGGTTTCGTCGTCCCGGACGACAGTCGCCTGAGCTTCGATATCCTGATCCCGCCGGAAGAGATTATGGGCGCGCGGATGGGCTACGTGGTGGTGGTCGAGCTGACCCAGCGCCCGACCCGCCGCACCAAAGCCGTGGGGAAAATCGTCGAAGTGCTGGGCGACAACATGGGTACCGGCATGGCCGTCGATATGGCGCTGCGCACCCATGAAATTCCATACGTCTGGCCGCCGGCGGTAGAAAACCAGGTTTCCGGCCTGAAAGAGCAGGTGCCGGAAGAGGCGAAAGCCGGGCGCGTCGATCTGCGCTCCCTGCCGCTGGTCACCATTGACGGCGAAGATGCCCGCGACTTCGATGACGCGGTGTACTGCGAGAAGAAACGCGGCGGCGGCTGGCGCCTGTGGGTAGCCATTGCCGACGTCAGCTACTACGTGCGTCCAGGGACGCCGCTGGACGCTGAAGCGCGCAGCCGCGGAACCTCGGTCTACTTCCCGTCGCAGGTGGTGCCGATGCTGCCGGAAGTGCTGTCTAACGGTCTGTGCTCGCTGAACCCGCAGGTCGATCGCCTGTGCATGGTGTGCGAGATGACGATTTCGTCAAAAGGCCGTCTGACCGGTTATAAATTCTATGAAGCGGTGATGAGTTCACATGCTCGCCTGACCTATACCAAGGTGTGGCATATGCTGCAGGGCGACCAGGAGCTGCGTGAGCACTACGCGCCGCTGGTGAAGCATATTGAAGAACTGCATAACCTCTACAAGGTGCTGGATGGCGCCCGCGAAGAGCGCGGCGGTATCTCATTTGAAAGTGAAGAAGCTAAATTCATCTTCAACGCCGAGCGCCGTATCGAGCGTATCGAACAGACCCAGCGTAACGATGCGCACAAGCTGATTGAAGAGTGCATGATCCTGGCGAACATCTCCGCTGCGCGCTTCGTTGAGAAGGCGCAAGAGCCGGCGCTGTTCCGTATTCACGATAAGCCGAGCACCGAGGCGATTACCGCGTTCCGCAGCGTGCTGGCGGAGCTGGGTCTGGAACTGCCGGGCGGCAACAAGCCGGAGCCGCGCGATTACGCAGAACTGCTGACCTCCATCGCCGATCGCCCGGATGCGGAAATGCTGCAGACGATGCTCCTGCGGTCGATGAAGCAGGCGGTCTACGATCCGGAAAACCGCGGCCACTTTGGCCTCGCGCTGCAGTCCTATGCCCACTTCACCTCGCCGATCCGTCGTTACCCGGATCTGTCGCTGCACCGCGCCATCAAATATCTGCTGGCCAAAGAGCAGGGGCATAAAGGCAATAGCACGGAGACTGGCGGCTGGCACTACAGCATGGAAGAGATGCTGCAGCTGGGCGAGCACTGCTCGATGACCGAACGTCGCGCCGATGAAGCGACGCGCGAAGTCTCCGACTGGCTGAAGTGTGACTTCATGCAGGATCAGGTAGGCAATATCTTCTCCGGGGTTATCGCCAGCGTGACCGGCTTTGGCTTCTTCGTTCGTCTCAACGATCTGTTTATCGACGGCCTGGTGCATGTTTCCTCCCTCGATAACGACTACTATCGTTTCGACCAGGTGGGGCAGCGTCTGATCGGCGAGTCCGGCGGGCAGACCTATCGCCTGGGCGACCGCGTGGAAGTCCGTGTGGAAGCGGTCAACATGGACGAGCGTAAAATCGACTTTACCCTGATCTCCAGCGAGCGCGCGCCGCGTAATGTCGGCAAAACCGCCCGTGAGAAAGCGAAAAAGAGCACCTCCGGCAAACCGGGCGGCCGTCGTCGTCAGGTTGGTAAGCAAGTGAACTTCGAGCCGGACAGCGCGTTCCGCAAAGAAAAAGACCAGGCGAAAGCGAAGCCGAAAGGCGAGAAGAAAGCGAAAAAACCGTCGGCGAAAACGCAGAAAATCGCCGCCGCGACCAAAGCCAAGCGCGCGGCAAAGAAGAAGAGCGCCGAGTGATTGACCACCCTTCACTCTGAAGTCTGCTGACGCAGAACGGGGTTAAGGGCGGATTACAGAACCTAAAACGAGTACATCAATGAGTGAAATGATTTACGGCATCCATGCGGTGCAGGCACTGCTGGAGCGCGCACCTGAGCGTTTTCAGGAAGTTTATATTCTGAAAGGCCGTGAGGATAAGCGCCTGCTGCCGCTGATCCACGCGCTGGAAGCGCAGGGCGTGGTGATTCAGCTGGCCAACCGCCAGTTCCTCGATGAGAAGAGCGAAGGCGCGGTACACCAGGGGATCATTGCCCGTGTGAAGCCGGGGCGTCAGTATCAGGAGAACGATCTGCCGGATCTGCTGGCGCAGCTCGATCAGCCGTTCCTGTTGATCCTTGACGGCGTGACCGATCCGCATAACCTCGGCGCCTGCCTGCGCAGCGCCGATGCTGCCGGCGTGCACGCGGTGATTGTGCCGAAAGATCGTTCCGCGCAGCTGAATGCGACGGCGAAGAAAGTGGCCTGCGGCGCGGCGGAGAACGTCCCGCTGATCCGCGTCACCAACCTGGCGCGCACCATGCGCCTGCTGCAGGAGGAGAACGTCTGGATCGTCGGAACCGCAGGTGAAGCCGACCATACGCTGTTCCAGAGCAAAATGACCGGGCCGATGGCGCTGGTGATGGGCGCGGAAGGCGAAGGTATGCGCCGCCTGACCCGCGAGCACTGTGATGAGCTGATCAGTATCCCGATGGCGGGCAGTGTCTCCTCGCTGAACGTCTCGGTGGCCACTGGCATCTGCCTGTTTGAGGCGGTACGCCAGCGCAGCTAAGCTGATCCGCTGACGGAACTGAAAAGCCATCCTCCGGGATGGCTTTTTTGTGACCGCTCTCGCGGGCGAGTATCTCCCTGGATAACCATACTTATGGTTATCGCCATTGATGGAGGGAGACACGATGCACTGGCAAACGCACACCGTTTTTAATCAACCGACCCCGCTGAATAACAGCAATCTGTTCCTGTCTGATACCGCCCTGCGTGAAGCGGTGGTCCGTGAAGGCGCCGGCTGGGATGGCGATCTGCTCGCCAGCATTGGCCAGCAGCTGGGGACCGCAGAATCGCTGGAGCTGGGACGCCTGGCCAACAGCAACCCGCCGGAGCTGCTGCGCTATGACGCCACCGGCGCCCGACTGGACGACGTTCGCTTCCACCCCGCCTGGCACCTGCTGATGCAGGGGCTGTGCGCGAACCGGGTGCATAATCTCGCCTGGCAGGAGGAGGCCCGTGAAGGCGCGTTTGTCGCGCGCGCCGCTCGCTTTCTGCTCCACGCCCAGGTAGAGGCCGGAACGCTGTGCCCGATTACCATGACCTTCGCCGCGACGCCTCTGCTGCAGCACGCCCTGCCTGCGCCTTTTGGCGACTGGCTGTCGCCGCTGCTGAGCGACCGTTACGATCCCCACCTCGCGCCGGGCGGCCAGAAGCGCGGCCTGCTGATTGGCATGGGGATGACCGAGAAGCAAGGGGGCTCCGATGTGCTGAGCAATACCACCCGCGCGGAGAAAACGGCGGAAGGGTTTTACCGGCTGGTGGGACACAAATGGTTCTTCTCGGTGCCGCAGAGCGATGCCCACCTGGTGCTGGCCCAGGCGCCTGCGGGTCTGTCGTGCTTCTTTGTGCCGCGCCTGCTGCCCGACGGACAGCGCAACGGCGTGCGGCTGGAGCGCTTAAAAGAAAAGCTCGGCAACCGCTCCAACGCCAGTAGCGAAGTGGAGTTTTATGACGCCTGCGGCTGGCTGGTGGGCGACGAGGGCGACGGCGTGCGGCAGATCCTCAGGATGGGCGGCCTGACCCGCTTTGACTGCGCGCTGGGTAGCCATGCCCTGATGCGCCGGGCCTTCTCGGTGGCGCTGTATCATGCGTTACAGCGCCAGGCGTTCGGTAAAAATCTGGTCGATCAACCGATGATGCGCCAGCTGCTGGGGCAAATGGCGCTCCGTCTTGAAGGACAAACCGCGTTCCTGTTTCGTCTGGCGCGGGCCTGGGACCGTCGGGATGATGCCCGGGAAAGCGCCTGGGCGCGTCTGTTTACGCCTGCGGCCAAGTTTGCCATCTGCAAGGCAGGCATCCCGTTCGTCGCTGAGGCGATGGAAGTCCTGGGAGGGATCGGCTATTGCGAGGAGAGTGAGCTGCCGCGGTTGTATCGCGAGATGCCGGTCAACAGCATCTGGGAAGGCTCCGGCAATATTATGTGCCTCGATGTGATGCGGGTGCTGAGCAAGCAGCCGGCGGCGATGGAGCTGCTGGCCGCGGAGTGTGCGGAGGTGAAAGGACAGAACCGCCATCTCGACCGCGCATGGCGTCAGCTGCAGCAATTGCTGAAACGACCCGCCGAAGAGCAGGGCAGAGAGATTGCCCGGCTGGTCTATCGTCTGGGGGCGGGAGCGCAGATGCTGCGTTTCGCTTCGCCGCCGCTGGCCGAAGCCTGGTGCCGGATGATGCTCGACACGCGCGGCGGCATACGTCTTGACGCGCCGACCCTCGACGACCTGCTGCTGCGGGCCATGGGGCGGGGGCGTCAGGCGCCTCAGGCGTAGAGAATGGCCTGCACGCGCCAGCTGTCCGGCTGTTGTTCCTCGTACATCTGAATAATGCGATACCAGGAGGCGCCTTGCTCGTCCGCTTTGCGGGCAATGGCGTGCTCCACATCCTGTTGGCTGCCGGAAAGATTAGCGACGGAGATCAGACCGATTTCATTCAGGCCGGTGACGCAATCCGCGCTGGCGAATTCGGCTGACTGCGCGGAGGTGTTGGCCGTCGCAGTGGTTAACAGCAGGCTGGATAGGGTAAAAGATCGTTTCATCGTCAGCTCCATTTCACGTAGTCCCAAGGGCAGTCCGTTGCTAACGTCCTGCCAGGTGGCTGGCCGAACGTTATTATGCACAGGAGAACGTGAATGGACGCAAAGCTGTGTAAAGCAGATTTAAAGACGCCGCCTCGTCATCGACGATAGAGGATCGCCTGCGAATACCACTGGCCGGGTACCATGGTGTCATCGATCATGATGATGACGTAGTAATCGGCTTTGGCCGCTTCTGCTTTGGCCTTCAGCGCCGCTTCGACATCCATCGGCGAACCGTACATCAGTACGCTCACCGTGGCCATTTTCTGCAGGCCAGCCGTCTGGTTGCGCTGGATCTCCTGCGGATGGTCGGTGGCGGGCGGCGGGGCTTCCGGCGTTCCCTGCAGAGCGCTACACCCGCTGAGGACGATAGCCAGTAACCACGGACAAAACCTGCGCATAACCATATCTCGTTTCCTGATAGTGATAGTGTAGTGGTAGCCTTAACAGGATTTCCGGGGAATGTTCCCGAACTGTTATCTCTGACGCGATTTTCGAATGAAAATGTTGTGAAAGCGTAACCGGGTTCTCAACATTATGAATCGTAGCAAACGGGGTTGCCTGGTGAATGCATTTTCCCATGCTGCCTAACCACAATAGAGAAGGGAGACGATAAATGATTGCACTCGAAATGCGCAACCTCGGCGGTGGCGAAATTTTGCATGCCTGCCCGCAGGAGAGTCTGGATAAGCCACTGCCCTGTATCGTCTTTTATCATGGCTTTACCTCGTCAAAACTGGTTTACAGCTACTTTGCAGTGGCGCTGGCCCAGGCGGGTTTCCGGGTGATTATGCCGGACGCGCCGGAGCATGGCGCGCGCTATCACGGTGATGAGACCGGGCGGATGCAGCGCTTCTGGCCGATCCTGCAGCAGAATTTCAGAGAGTTTCCCGCGCTGCGCGAGGCGATTATCGCCGAAGGCTGGCTGGAAGGAGAGCGACTGGCGGTGGCGGGGGCGTCGATGGGGGGAATGACGGCTCTGGGTATCATGACGCATCATCCCGAGCTGAACAGCGTCGCCTGCCTGATGGGGTCGGGTTATTTTCGTTCGCTGTCGCAAACCCTGTTTCCCTCGCCTGGCTTTGATGGCGACAGCCTCAGCGAGTGGGATGTCAGTCATCAGCTGGCGTCGCTCGCCCGGCGGCCGCTGCTGCTCTGGCATGGCGATGCCGACGACGTGGTGCCGCCGGCAGAGACCTTCCGGCTTGAGCAGGCGCTCAGGCAGAGCGATCTTGCCGCCAGGCTGACCTGCGTCTGGCAGAAAGGCGTCCGCCATCGCATCACCCCGGAGGCGCTGGCCACGACGGTCGCCTTTTTCCAGCAGCATCTTTAAACGCGGATCACGCTGACGTCCCTCCTCTGATACCGCTACCCATCTGGCGCTCTATCGCCGTTATCCCGGCCTTGGCGGGGTAGTGCATACCCATTCGACGCACGCTACCGCCTGGGCACAGGCGGGGCTGGCGGTCCCGGCGCTCGGCACCACCCATGCGGACTACTTTTTCGGCGATATCCCTTGCACCCGGGCGCTTAGCGCGCAGGAGGTGGATGAGGCCTACGAGCTGAACACCGGAAAGGTGATTATCGAAACGCTGGGCGAGGCAAACCCGTTGCATACGCCGGGGATCGTCGTCTATCAGCACGGGCCGTTCTCCTGGGGGAAAGACGCCCACGAGGGGGTGCACAACGCGGTGGTGATGGAAGAGGTGGCGCGCATGGCGTGGATTGCCCGCGGCATTAATCCGCGGCTGCAGCCGATTGACAGCTGGCTGATGGAAAAACATTTTCTGCGTAAACACGGGCCGAACGCCTACTACGGGCAGAAGTAAACGACGCGCTCCGGGGCTTTCACCGTCACGGTAAAGCAACTGGTCTGGCCCCGGAGCCGTTTTTAGCCCTGACGATAAGCCGACGGCATAGCGCGCATGCCGATGAGCGTGACCACGCAAATTATCGCGCCAGCGTAAAACGTCGAAGCGGCGCCGAAGGTTTCCCACAGCACGCCTGCGCCGGTACTGGCCAGCAACAGCGCCAGGCCGCTCATCAGGTTGAACATACCGAACGCCGTGCCGCGTAGCGCCGGCGGCGCCGTATGGGCGACCATCGCCGCCAGCAGCCCCTGGGTCATCCCCATATGAATTCCCCACAGCGCGACCCCGACCAGCAGCGTGCTCCAGTGGGCGCTGAGGGCCAGCACGATATCGGCGAGGATCAGCACCAGCAGTCCCCACTGCAGCAGTTTGCTGTGGCTCATGCTGTCAGAGAGCTTGCCGAACGGGTAGGCCGTAACGCTGTAGACCAGGTTCATCGCCACCATTACCAGCGGAATGGTAAACAGCGGGATCTCCATCTGCTGGGCGCGCAGCACCAGAAAGGCTTCGCTGAAGCGGGCGAGGGTGAAGATGCTGCCGATGGCGACCACCCACCAGTAGGCGGCGGAGAGCTTTTGCAGATTTTCGCGCTTCAGCGGATTACTGCGTTGATGGTCGATGGCGGATTTTGGCTCCTGCAGGCCAAAACCCAGCAGGAGAATAGAGAGCACGGCGGGAATAACCGCCACCCAGAATATAGCGTGAAAATCGTTGGCCCAGATAAACATCAGCAGCACCGCCAGCAGCGGGCCGAGAAAGGCGCCAACGGTATCCAGCGCCTGACGTAGCCCGTAGGCGGCGCCGCGGATCTCCGGTGGGGTGACGTCGGCGACCAGCGCGTCGCGCGGCGCGCCGCGAATGCCTTTGCCTACGCGGTCGATCATGCGGGCGCTAAACACCACGCCGGCGGTCGGGGCGATGGCAAACAGCGGCTTGCTGAGCGCGCCCAGGCCGTAGCCCAGCAGCGCCAGCCCTTTGCGCTTACCGACGTAGTCGCTGATCGCGCCGGAGAAGATTTTCAGGATCAGGGCGGTGGCTTCCGCCAGCCCCTCGATAAGACCGATGATAATCACGCTGGCGCCGAGGGTGGTGGCCATAAACAGCGGTAAGAGACTGTGGATCATCTCGGACGACACATCCATCAGCAGGCTGACGCCGCCGAGTACCCAAACGCCTTTGGGGATGCGGCCTAAGGTGGCGAAACGCGGAACCATCAATCACTCCTGAATATCAAATGGCGAGTGGCTGATTAAATCAGGTTGCGATGACGCTGATAAGTTGATTTATAAAATTATTCTCAATTGCGTTTAGCCGCTGGCCTTGCTTCGCCCCTCGCGAGGAGAGGCGAAGAATGGGCCCGACATTAGCGGTAAATCACCGCGCTGGCGCGAAGCGGGCCGTTGGTTTCTGGTTCGTGCATCAGGATGGGCTGAAAATATTTCGCCCCCTGCGCATCGCTCAGCTGGCTAAGGACCTGTTCGGCCTCGTGCTCAGTGGCCATATTGTGATTGATATAGATAACGCCGAGGCTCTGCACATCGTCCATGTTGCGGGCCTGTCGTTCGGTGATTTGGATAGCTGCCAACGCGTTGGCGCTGAAGAAAAGCGCAGCCATCATGGCGATGATTTTCAGTTTCATATACTACGCTCCTGACTGACAGTCCTGACGCTGACTCGGGGCTCTCCTGTGGTCATTGGGTTTCTGATTTAAGTGTAATCGCTGATTGAACGGCGTATCGCGACCTTTTCTGATGCAGTTGTTCAAAAAAATGCCGCTTCCTTTGCTGGTTAATTTTAAATCACCCACTTAGCGCCACTTGGCGCTTAGTGCGAATTATTTGTGCAAATGCGCTTGTGTTCCTGGGGGGCCGCCATTAGAATGACGCGTCAATTTTTCAGCCGCCCTTTAACACGTTCCTTGCCTCCATGGGCCGCGGCTGACCCAGACAGGAGGCTGAATAATCCGTAAGGAGCAATTCGATGCGTCATTACGAAATCGTTTTTATGGTCCATCCTGACCAGAGCGAACAGGTTCCGGGCATGATCGAACGTTACACTGGTGCAATCACTGCAGCAGCAGGTACGATCCACCGTCTGGAAGACTGGGGCCGCCGTCAGCTGGCTTATCCGATCAACAAACTGCACAAAGCTCACTACGTTCTGCTGAACGTTGAAGCGCCGCAGGAAGCGATCGATGAGCTGGAAACTAACTTCCGCTTCAACGACGCCGTTATCCGCAGCATGGTAATGCGTACTAAGCACGCTGTTACCGAAGCATCTCCGATGGTTAAAGCGAAAGACGAGCGCCGTGAGCGTCGCGAAGATTTCGCCAACGAAACCGCAGATGATTCTGAAGCTGGGGATTCTGAAGAGTAATCCTGATGACCAACCGTCTGGAGCTGTCCGGCATTATTTGCAGGACTCCACTTCGTAAGGTCAGCCCGTCAGGAATTCCTCACTGCCAGTTCGTGCTTGAGCATCGTTCAGTGCAGGAGGAAGCCGGTTTTCACCGGCAGGCATGGTGTCAAATGCCCGTTATTATTAGCGGTCACGAGAACCAGGCCATTACTCACAGTATAACGGTCGGTAGCGCAGTAACCGTTCGAGGGTTCATCTCTTGCCATAAGGCAAAGAACGGCTTGAGCAAAATGGTTCTGCATGCCGAGCAGATTGAATTGATAGATTCTGGAGACTAGCCATATGGCACGTTATTTCCGTCGTCGCAAGTTCTGCCGTTTCACCGCGGAAGGCGTTCAAGAGATCGACTATAAAGATATCGCTACGCTGAAAAACTACATCACCGAAAGCGGTAAGATTGTCCCGAGCCGTATCACCGGTACCCGTGCAAAATACCAGCGTCAGCTGGCTCGCGCTATCAAACGCGCTCGCTACCTGTCCCTGCTGCCGTACACTGATCGTCATCAGTAATCGGTCACGGTCCATTAATACGACTTTGAGAGGATAAGGTAATGCAAGTTATTCTGCTTGATAAAGTAGCAAACCTGGGTAGCCTGGGTGATCAGGTTAACGTTAAAGCGGGCTATGCTCGTAACTTCCTGGTCCCGCAGGGTAAAGCTGTTCCTGCTACCAAGAAAAACGTTGAATTCTTCGAAGCACGTCGCGCTGAACTGGAAGCCAAACTGGCTGACGTTCTGGCAGCTGCTGAAGCTCGTGCTGCGCAGATCAACGCCCTGGAATCCGTAACCATCGCGTCTAAAGCTGGCGACGAAGGTAAACTGTTCGGTTCCATCGGTACTCGCGACATCGCTGACGCTGTCACTGCAGCAGGCGTTAAAGTTGCTAAGAGCGAAGTTCGCCTGCCGAACGGCGTTCTGCGTAACGTTGGCGAGCACGAAGTGGACTTCCAGGTTCACAGCGAAGTTTTCGCTAAAGTTATCATCAACGTGGTTGCTGAGTAATCGGCCTCTGACGTTCTGGTAACAACAAATCGCCGGCCTTGTGCCGGCGTTTTGCTTTTTAGCGCCTTTCATTTTGCGGCGGCGTAACGCTCGCTGTCGTCTTCGCTGCTAGCGCGCGCGCACAAAGCTGCCGTTCGACTGGCGGGTAAACAGCACCTGCTGTCCGTTGCCGGTATCAATAGTGAGCCCGGTGACCACGCCGTTGGCGTTCTGCCGAATCTGCACCGTCTGTCCGCTCTGCAACGTGCTTAATGGTTTACCTGCGCCTTCAACCTGCGCCATGGCGTAAACGTCGGTGGCCGGCAGCCCATGATCGCGGAACAGCTGGGCCAGGGTTTTGCCTGACTCGATGCGATAGGTCCGCCATTGCTGTTCAATGCCCGGCGCGGACTGCTGCGATGAGGATTGATAGGGCTGGGAGGCGGCGGGCTGCTGCGTTTGCGCCTGGTCCGGTTGCTCATCCTGAATCGGCTCCGGGGCGACCGGCGCCATCTGGTCGGCATCGCTCACGGTAGGCGTATTGGTGATCGGCGGCAGCGGAACGGCCTGATTGCCGCCAGCTTGCGGTTGGGACTGCGACTGCAGATTCAGGTTTGCTTCACGGCTGGTGGACGCCGGGTTTTGGCTATCGTCTGAGGGAAGCAGAATGCCGATAATCACCAACAGGAAGCCAGCGATAATTCCCCGGCGGTGCATCGGGGGCAGTGGGTCCAGGAGGCGAAAATGATCCGGGGCGTGCCAGATTTTCGCCAGGGTAGATGTCAGTTCAAAGCGCCCGGGCATGGCTTTCCTCCTGCTCCGCATATTTTTATCCTGCCTATGAGTATAGATGGCTAACGTCCTGATGACCGGAACAAAGTGAAGTTAACCTGATGCCGCCTATTGTTTCTTTTTCGCTGAGATTTGTCATCATCCGCCGACAAAGTTTTACCCATTTCGCTATGGCTGTTATGCTTCCGGACGCTTTTCTCTTGATGTTTATCACCCAAAAAAGGAACAAAGATGGCAACCCCAACTTTTGACACTATCGAAGCGCAGGCAAGTTACGGTATCGGCTTGCAGGTTGGACAACAGCTGAGCGAATCCGGCCTGCAGGGGCTGCTGCCGGAAGCGTTGGTGGCGGGTATCGCCGATGCGCTGGAAGGTAACCAGCCGCAGGTGCCGGTAGAAGCCGTCCACCGTGCGCTGCGTGAAATCCACGAGCGCGCCGACGCCGTGCGTCGCGAGCGTTTCCAGGCGATGGCCGCTGACGGCCAGAAATACCTTGATGAAAACCGCGAGAAAGAGGGTGTGAACAGCACCGAGTCCGGTCTGCAGTTCCGCGTGCTGACCCAGGGCGAAGGTCCGATCCCGGCCCGTACCGACCGCGTACGCGTGCACTACACCGGTAAACTGATCGACGGCACCGTCTTCGACAGCTCCGTCGCCCGCGGCGAACCGGCAGAGTTCCCGGTGACCGGCGTAATCGGCGGCTGGATTGAAGCGCTGACCCTGATGCCGGTAGGTTCCAAATGGGAACTGACCATCCCGCACAACCTGGCCTACGGCGAGCGCGGCGCTGGCGCGTCGATTCCTCCGTTCAGCACTCTGATCTTCGAAGTTGAACTGCTGGATATTATCTAAACAGCAGAGGCTTCCTCTTCCCCGGCGGCGGGGGAAGCCACAAAAATAGCGTAAAATCCTTAAGTTAAAAATTAATTGGAATTATGTTTTGCATTCATCGCGTATGGGTGTATTTTTGTGAGCTATTTCGCGTTAGATGAGTGATATAACACTCACTTTAAACATAAAATTAACATTATATCTAAATCATAGTATTCATCCCTCCGATTCTTACCTAATATCGACTAGCCCTTGCTGGGGTTAATGACAGACGACAGGCCATCAGAGCCTGAACAACACAGACAGGTACAACAGGAAGAAATCACATGGTAGATCAGGTTAAAGTCGCTGCTGTCGAGCAGGAGCCGACTGAACAGTCGCTACGGCGAAATCTCACAAACCGACATATTCAGCTGATTGCAATTGGCGGGGCGATCGGCACTGGATTATTTATGGGTTCTGGCAAAACCATCAGCCTTGCCGGGCCATCCATTATTTTTGTTTATATGATTATCGGTTTTATGCTGTTTTTCGTTATGCGTGCCATGGGCGAATTACTGCTGTCGAACCTCGAATATAAATCCTTCAGCGACTTCGCGGCCGATCTGCTGGGACCCTGGGCGGGCTACTTTACCGGCTGGACCTATTGGTTCTGCTGGGTGGTGACGGGGATGGCGGACGTGGTGGCGATCACTGCCTACGCGCAGTTCTGGTTTCCCGGACTCTCCGACTGGGTCGCGTCGCTGGCGGTGATCCTGCTGCTGCTGGGCCTGAACCTTGCCACCGTCAAAATGTTTGGCGAAATGGAGTTCTGGTTCGCGATGATCAAAATCGTCGCCATCGTGGCGCTGATCGTGGTCGGCCTGGTGATGGTCATGATGCATTTTAAATCGCCGACCGGCGTCGAAGCCTCTTTCGCGCATCTGTGGAATGACGGCGGCTGGTTCCCGAAAGGGCTGAGCGGCTTCTTCGCCGGCTTCCAGATTGCGGTATTCGCCTTCGTGGGGATTGAGCTGGTCGGTACCACCGCGGCCGAAACCAAAGACCCGGAAAAATCCCTGCCGCGGGCGATTAACTCCATCCCGCTGCGTATCATTATGTTCTACGTCTTCGCGCTGATTGTGATTATGTCGGTGACGCCATGGAGCTCCGTGGTGCCGAGCAAGAGCCCGTTCGTTGAGCTGTTCGTGCTGGTCGGTCTGCCGGCGGCGGCGAGCCTGATTAACTTCGTGGTGCTGACTTCCGCAGCCTCCTCAGCCAACAGCGGCGTCTTCTCCACCAGCCGTATGCTGTTCGGTCTGGCGCAGGATGGTCAGGCGCCGAAGATGTTCGCCAAGCTGTCGAAGCGTGCGGTGCCGGCGAAGGGCTTAACCTTCTCCTGCATGTGCCTGCTGGGCGGTGTGGTGATGCTGATGGTCAACCCGAGCGTGATCGCCGCGTTCACCATGATCACCACGGTGTCGGCGATCCTGTTCATGTTCGTCTGGACCATCATCCTTTGCTCTTATCTGGTCTACCGTAAAAAGCGTCCGCAGCTGCACGAGAAGTCCAAATATAAGATGCCGCTGGGCAAATTAATGTGCTGGGTGTGCATGGCCTTCTTCGTCTTCGTACTGGTGCTGTTGACCCTCGAAGATGACACCCGTGAAGCGCTGATGGTCACCCCGCTGTGGTTCGTTCTGCTGGGTGCGGGCTGGCTGTTTGCCGGCAAAAAACGTCTGGCGAAATAAAAGAGCATTTTAACGTTGCTTGCAACGGACCGTCATAAAAAAGGCCACCCGGAGTGGCCAAATAAGACGGACAATGTCGAGGGCGCCTGCGGGCGCCTTTTTCGTTATTCTCCTGCGAGGGCACGCGGGAACAGCACGTTATTTTCCAGGCTGATGTGCTCCATCAGATCGTCAATCATCTCGTTGATACCGTTATACATCGCTTTCCAGGTGGTGCACGCTTCCGGCGGCGGCGTCACGTTATGGGTGATATGTTTGATCACCTCCAGCAGTTCACCCGCTTCGTCATGCTCGCTTTCCATCACGCTGATGGGGCCCCCGGCCTGGGCGCCCATCCCCTGTTTGATCATCGGGAACAGGATCTGCTCCTCTTTCATCATGTGGCTGGAGAGCTCCTGCTGCAGCATGGTCAGGTACTTCGTCAGCCCTTTCGGCACGTTCGGTTTATCGGCATGGACCCGTTCCACCTTGGTGGCCTGCAGGATCAGCTCCGGCAGCTGTTCGCGGTGCCGATCATGATAGCGAACGATGATATGGTCGATAATCTCCGCGAGAGGCGCCGCGCGCCAGTCGTGGGTGACGGGCTGCTCGGCCAGTTTCGCCAGCTCGGCTTCGATCACCGCGACATCCAGCGCTTTACGCGATGCGGCGCGCGCCAGCGTCTGTTTGCCGCCGCAGCAGTAGTCCATATCGTATTGACGGAACAGGGCGGAGGCGCGCGGGATGGTCAGCGCCAGCTCGCCTAAAGGTTGGTCACGGAAAGCCATAGCAGTTACCTCGTCATCAGGAATATAAGATGCATTTTAAATGCATCTTTATGGCGAGGGAATACCCCTTAAGAGGGCCCGGCTACTTTTTTTCGTGCGTCAGCGGTTGCAACGTCGGTTTGTCCGGCCTGGCGCGTACGGCGGAGACCACGCCGAGCACCAGCAGCAGGATACCGCTCAGGGTCAGCAGCGGCGGTAAGCTTTGTCGCAGCAGAAAGGTATACAGGAGCCCGGCCAGGGTTTCGAAAACGATAAGCGGCCCGAGGATCACCGTCGGCAACCGTTGACTGGCAATATTCCAGCACAGCGCGCCGACCCATGAGCAGAGCACCGCGATGGCCAGCATCAGCGTAATGAACACCGCCGGGCGCGGGCCGAAGGGCAGGGGGAACCCGGCCTGCTGACCGTGCAGCCAGGCGCAGGCGGCGAGATAACCGGCCAGCGAAACCGGAAGCGTCACCAGCGCCTGAGCGGTAGCCCACATCATCGGCGGTTGATGCGGATTCTCCCGCAGCCAGCGGGCGTTGCGCAGCGCATACCAGGCCCAGCAGACCACCGACCCCAGCGCCAGCGCAATGCCGGAGCCGTAGCGCCACGGACTAAAATCAGGCAAACCCTGGCGCAGTTCCGCGACGTTAACGCAGATCAGGCCGACGGCGATGCAGACCAGCGCCGGAAACAGGCGCCGCCACGGCAGCTTTCCGTCGCGCTGGCTGTAGAGCAGATTGGCGAAGACCGGCAATACCACCGGCAGCGTGCCGATAATCATGGTGGAGACCGGCGCCCCGGTGCGCTGAATGGCGCTGGCCAGACAGACGTAATAGATAAGATTTCCCATCATCGTCAGACCCAGCGCGGTCCACCAGTCGTTCCGGCTCAGCTGGCGCAAACGCGCGCGCCCGAGCCATGCCAGCGGCAGGGCGATCAGACCCAGCGCCAGATAGCGTCCCATCGACTGGAGCATCGCCGGATACTCGGGCACCAGCAAAGGCCCGACAAAGATTAATCCCCACATCAGCCCCGCCAGCAGGGCGTACAACACACCACTAATCATCATTGCATCCATTGTCATCACGGTTGTCTGCAGTGTAGAAGGAGGGCGGGCGGGAATATTGTATGAGATTGCGCATCAGCGCCTGGCGACCTGCTTCTGATAGCGTACCGGCGTAATGCCGTAACGCTGGGTGAAGGCGCGGGTCAGGTGAGACTGGTCGGTAAGGCCGACGGCTATCGCCACTTCGGCGGCGGGCATGCCGTGGGTGAGAAACGCCTTGGCGCGCCACAGGCGGATGGCCATCAACATCTGATGGGGCGTCACATGATAGTGGGCTTTAAACTGGCGCTGAAAGTGGTACGGGCTAAGCGCCGCCACCTGAGCCAGCTCGTCGAGGGTGATGGGGCGCATATAGTTATCGTGCAGGTAGTCGCGCACGCGGTCGAAGCGATGTCCTGTCTCGCCCTGCGCCGAGGCATGGTGGGCCAGAGGGCGGAAGGTGTCGATGAGGTCGAGCAGCATTCCCTGCTGGGCCAGCGCATCGTCGCTGTGCCACAGGCCATATATTAGCTGGCCAATCCGCCGGGACCGCAGGGGATCCTCGCGGACCACCTCGCTGAACCACCAGTCGCGCACCCCGGTGATGGCTTCCAGACGGTCCGGCTCCAGATAAATCATCCGGTAGCGCCAGCCGTCGGCGGTTTCCGCTTCGCCGGTGTGCAGCTCGTCGGGATTCATGGTGACAATAGCGTTGGCGGCGGCGATATGCTGGCTGCCACGGTAGCGAAAGCGCTCGGCGCCTTGCTCAATCACGCCGATGCCGAAGGCTTCGTGAGTATGGGGTTCAAAGGCGTAGCGGGAGATATGGGCGTGGTAAAGCTCCACCCCGGGAAGCTGTTCGAGATGGCGAAAGCGCGCACGATCTTTTTCATCACTAAATTGGGGTGGTACGCCCTGCATGCCTGCCTCCCGACGGTTGATCTCTTCAATATGAGAGAGGAACCGCCGGGACGCAACCGCAAAAGCTGAGAGGGGCGGTTACAGCATGCCTTTCACGCTTTCGGCAAGGGAAGTGGTCGGACGGCCGATCAATGTACTCAGGGTGTGGCTGTCGTCAAACAGCCCGCCTTTCGAGGCGCCGACGTCGGAGTCCGCCAGCATATCCGCCAGACCCGCCGGCAGGCCGACGCTTTTCAGCGCGGCGGCGAAGTCGGCTTCGCTGAGGTTCTGATAGACCACGTTTTTCCCGCTGTGCGTGCTCAGCTCGGCAGCCAGGTCGCTCAGCGTCCAGGCGTTATCGCCCGCCAGTTCGTAAATTTTCCCTGCATGGCCTTCACCGGCGATAACGCGGGCGGCCGCGGCGGCATAATCCGCGCGGGTAGCGGAGGCAATTTTACCTTCGCCGGCGGCGCCGATAAACACGCCGTGCTCCAGCGCCGGCGGCGCGCTGGCCAGATAGTTTTCGGTATACCAGCCATTGCGCAGCAGGGCGTAAGCGATGCCAGAGTCGGCCAGCATCTGCTCGGTTTCAATATGCTCTGCGGCCAGGCCCAGCGGCGAAGTGTCGGCGTGCAGCAGGCTGGTATAGGCGATGAATGTCACCCCAGCGGCTTTGGCGGCGTTGATGACGTTACGGTGCTGTACGGCACGCTGGCCGACTTCGCTGGAGGAGATTAACAGCAGTTTATTCACACCCTGCAGCGTGGCGGTCAATGCCGCTTCGTCGCTATAGTCGGTCTGGCGGACGACGACGCCCTGCTGGCTGAGCGCCTGGGCTTTGGCCGGGTTGCGGACAATCGCCACAATCTGGCTGGCAGGAACGGTTTTAAGCAGGTCTTGCAGAACGTAGTGGCCAAGCTGGCCGGTGGCACCGGTAAGGGCGATCATGAGGCTTCTCCTTCGTGTTTATTGGCAGTTGTGGTAAGCTAACACCTTAACTAACTTTTAGTAAGTACGTACAAAAAGGTAAGTATGAAAATGGCCGAACCGACGCTGAGCGATAAACTGCGCAACGGCAATCTGTTTGCGGAACAGTGCCCGTCGCGCGATGTGCTTAAACATGTCACCAGCCGCTGGGGCGTGTTGATTCTGGTGGCGCTGCGCGAGGGGACCCATCGCTTCAGCGATCTGCGGCGCAAAATGGGCGGGGTCAGCGAAAAGATGCTGGCGCAGTCGCTGCAGGCCCTGGAGCAGGATGGTTTTATCGACCGCGTCTCTTATCCGGTGGTGCCGCCGCACGTTGAATATAGCCTGACGCCGCTCGGTCTGCAGGTGAGCGATAAAGTGGCCGCCCTGGCGGACTGGATCGAGGTTAATCTGCCCGCGGTGCTGGCGAGCCACGGGGAGTGAAAATGTATCACTCCCTGTAGCCCCGCCACCGGGGAGATGTACCCGGATAGCGGCTGGCGCCTTATCCGGGCTACCCGTCAGCTCCGGTTTGTAGCCCCGGTAAGCGCAGCGCCACCGGGGAACAGGCATTACTGACTCAAATCCAGCTGATAAATGGCGAAGCCGATATCATCGGCGGCCACCTGGCGCATCGGATACTGGGCTTTCTCTTTGATAAACGCCGCGGCTTTGTCGCCAGGCGAGGTCTCAAAACGAATATCCAGCGGTGTCTTACTGTGGATCGGCGCCAGGCGCCAGTTGTTATCCGCCGCCGGATGGATCGCGTCATCCTTCTTCGATTGCGCCCCAATCCACGCCGCCAGCACCGAACGGTTTTCATCCGGTGAGGCAAAGGCGATATGGCTTTCGCCGGTGCCGGCGAATTTACCGCCGTAAGCGCGATAGTTATTGGTGGCGACCAGGAAAGTGGCCTGCGGATCGACCGGTTTGCCATTGAAGGTCAGGCCCTTGATGCGCTCTGCCTGCGGATGGATCATCTGGCACTCGCCGTCGTAGCGGGCCGGCTGGCTGACGTCGATCTGGTAGTTCACCCCGTCAATCACGTCGAAGTTATAGGTGCGGAAGCCGTCCCAGTTGATCAGCGACTGCGGCTTGCTGCTGGCCGGGTCTATCTGGTTAAACTGCCCGGCCGAGCACTCCAGCCACTCCTTGACCTCCTTCCCGCTGACCTTCATCACCACCAGGGTGTTCGGGTAGAGATAGAGGTCGGCGGCGTTGCGGAAGGTGAGCTGGCCTTTTTCCACTTCCACGAAGCTCGCCGGATCGTTTTTACGCCCGCCGACTTTAAACGGCGCGGCGGCGGAGAGCACCGGCAGTTTCGCCAGATCCGGGTCGCCCTGAATGTAGTGTTCGACGTAGGCTTTTTGCGCCATGTTGACCACCTGCACCGTCGGGTCGTCCTGCACCAGCGCCAGATAGCTGTACATGTTGTCGGCGGACTTGCCGATCGGCTGACTGACGAACTCGCGAGTGGCGTCGTGATCGGCTTTCAGCACCGCCACCAGCTTGCCGTCTTCCGCCGCCAGCGATTTCTTCGCCACCGCGTCGTAGATTGGCCGCGCTTCCGCTTTACTCTGAGTCACCTGCCATTTTCCGCTGTCGTTGTTCAGCACCAGATCGACCACCCCGAGGTGATCGCCCCACATTCCCGGCATTACCGCCGGCACGCCGTTCAGCGTCCCTCTGGCGATATCCGCGCCTTTAATGTTGGCGAAGTCTTTGCCGGGGAACACCGCGTGGGCGTGGCCGAACATGATGGCGTCAACGCCGGGCACCTGGCTTAAGTAGTAGACCGAGTTCTCGGCCATCGCCTGATACGGGTCGGCGGAGAGGCCGGAGTGCGCGACCACCACGACCACGTCAGCGCCTTTCGCCCGCATCTCCGGGATATATTTGCGCGCGGTTTCGGTAATGTCGTTGACCGTCACTTTGCCGCTAAGATTGGCTTTATCCCAGGTCATGATCTGCGGCGGCACAAAGCCGATATAGCCGATGCGCAGGGTGTGGGATTGACCGTCGCTGTCCTGAACCGGGGTATCCTGAATCAGGTAGGGGGTGAACATCGGTTTGCCGGTTTTGGCATCGATGATATTGGCGTTCACGTAAGGGAATTTCGCCCCCGCCAGCGCTTTGTGCAGGAAGTCGAGGCCGTAGTTGAATTCATGGTTGCCCAGGTTGCCGACGGCATAATTCAGGGTGTTCATCGCCTTATACACTGGATGAACATCGCCCTCTTTCAGCCCCCTGGCGGCCATGTAGTCGCCCAGCGGGCTCCCCTGGATCACATCCCCGTTATCTACCAGTACGCTGTTTTTCGCTTCTGCCCGCGCCTGTTCGATCAGGGTGGCGGTACGCACCAGGCCGAATTTCTCCGTGGCGGCATCTTTGTAATAGTCAAAGTCCATCATATTGCTGTGCAGATCGGTGGTTTCCATGATCCGCAGGTCGACCGTTGCGGCGCTGACGCTGGCGGCGATCAGCGTGGCCAGGAGCGTTGCGCTAAACTTAATCATCAGAGGCGTCCTTTTTTTATGAGCGATAGCACAGAAGAAAATGTATTTATATTCTGTTGCTTACAGAAATGTGAATCTTGCCAGAAAAGTGGGCAGCGAAACCGCCATCGTTATCACAGATAGCGGAACTTGCGGTGATGCGATATAAATAAAACAACGAGTTAACGCCACTGTAACCAGACGAGGTGGAGAATGTTAGAACAAGTATGTCAGCTTGCACGGAACGCGGGCGATGCCATCATGGAAGTTTACGATGGAAACCAACCGATCAACGTCGCCAGCAAGAAAGATGATTCTCCGGTCACGGCGGCGGATATCGCGGCGCATAAAGTCATTGTCAGCGGCCTGCAGGCGCTGGATGCCACCATTCCTGTTTTGTCGGAAGAGGACCCGCCGGCCTGGGAAGTGCGTCAGCACTGGCAGCGCTACTGGCTGGTCGACCCGCTGGACGGCACCAAAGAATTTATTAAGCGTAACGGCGAGTTCACCGTCAATATCGCGCTGATTGAAAACGGCAAGCCGACGCTGGGCGTGGTCTACGCGCCGGTGATGAAGGTGATGTACAGCGCGGAAAAAGGCAAAGCCTGGAAAGAAGAGTGCGGCGTGCGCAAGCAGATCCAGGTCCGCGATGCCCGTCCGCCGCTGGTGGTGATCAGCCGCTCCCATGGCAACGATCCGGAGCTGCAGGAGTACCTTGAGCAGCTGGGCGAGCACCAGACCACCTCTATCGGCTCCTCGCTGAAGTTCTGCCTGGTGGCGGAAGGTCAGGCCCAGCTCTATCCGCGCTTCGGGCCGACCAGCACCTGGGACACCGCCGCCGGCCATGCGGTCGCGGTCGCCGCCGGGGCGCATGTTCACGACTGGCAGGGGAAAACCCTCGACTACACGCCGCGTGAATCCTTCCTCAACCCCGGCTTCCGGGTCTCTATTTATTAAGCAGCTTACGCAGCAGGTCGATCACCTGCTGCACCTCCTGCTGGGTGAGCGCGCCGTCTTTGGCCCACTGTACGCGCCCGCTCTTATCCAGCACCACAATCGCGGAGCTCTTCTCGTCCAGCTGCCAGGCTTTCCGCACCAGCCCGTTGCTGTCGACGATAAATTGCGACCACGGGAAGAGCTGTTTATTACTCTCGATACTGTTGCGCACGAACATGCCGGTGCCCGGGATGGCATCGTCGGTATTGACAATGGTGGTGGTCTGATAGCGATCGTGTGGGAAACTCGCCGCTTTAATCGCCTCGATCAGGTTGGCATTTTTCTCTTTTGCTGACGAGCGACCAGCGATGTGCTGGATGACTCGCACTTTTCCCACCAGCTGAGAGCTATTCCAGTTTTTATAGCTAAACTTATCATTATCCAGAATAAGTTCGCCCCGATCCGCGACGCCGACCGGCGCCACGCGCTGGCCGTCGACAAAGTTATGCGCTGAGGCCAGCAGCGGGAAGAGGAGTAACGAGGCGGCCAGTATGCTACGTAGGGTCATGCGGAATCCTTAATCATTTTTGTGCAGGTGATCCGACCACTTGGTCTCGTTTAATGATAAGTGCGATTGGCGACGATTACCCGCAATGAGGATGCCAGTTTGCGTGTTGACGCACAAATTAGTCGAAAAACGGCGACTTATACTTACTTCATCGTATGTCCGAAACGAAAATTCTGAATTATTGTCATCAAACGGTAAATAAACTTATACACACTGGGTCCCTCTGAGATTCTGGACTATAGTTTTAGGGCATTAAAATTTGCGCTCCCGATACGTGGGCTAACTGTGGCACCACAGGAGCGTAACCCTGGCAGGAGAGAAGAATGAAAATTTTCCAACGCTACAATCCGCTGCAAGTGGCGAAGTACGTGAAGATCCTGTTTCGTGGACGGTTGTACATCAAGGACGTTGGCGCATTTGAATTTGATAAGGGCAAAATCCTTATCCCGAAGGTCAAGGACAAGCTGCATCTGTCAGTGATGTCCGAAGTCAATCGTCAGGTGTTGCGTCTGCAAACTGAGATGGCATAACCTGACACGTAGCAGTACGTAGTAGGTAAAAGACGGCTCCCGATGGGGGCCGTTGATGTTTTCAGCCCTTCATCTCCGCATAGCGTTTGCGATACTCCCCCGGTGGAATGCCGTTATGTTTACGAAACAAGCGGGTGAAATAGACCGGATCGCTGTAACCCACCGATAAGGCAATCTTGTTAAGCGGGAGTGTGGTGCTCTGAATGAGCCACCTGGCGCGGTTGATGCGCTGAGCTTCCCGCCAGGCGTAAACCGTCTGCCCCAGCTCATTTTTGAAAAGGTGCGCCAGACGTGAAGGAGAGATAAATACCATCGCCGCCAGGGTCTCGATTTTTACCTCTTGCGCGATATGGGCGTTAAGGTAGTCGCAGACGGCGTTAATTCGCGGATCGTGGGCGTGGCGGTTGCTGATGGGCTGTTGCTGAAAACAGCGGAGGATCAACCTTTCCAGGGCGTTCATCGCCAGCGCTTCCGACAGCGGCGCGGAGGCCGAGTGGTGGCGTATCACTTCATGGAACAGATCGCGCAGGTGCTGGAGCTGGTCGGGGCCAGCAACGGTCGTTTTGCCGATGCCGTGCGTGGTTTGGTCCCATTTTAGCCAGTCTATCCAGTAGGGGCGGGGAATAAAGTAGATCCAGAGATGGTCCCAATACTCGCTGTGTTCGTCTCTGCCGTAATGATGAGGCACGCCGGGGGGAAACAGCAGCAGATCGTTTTCCCGACACAGAAGAAAGCCATCGCCCGCTTTCGCCCGCGCCTGGCCACGCAGGGTCAGATTGATGATGTAACCTTTCATCCCCTGCGGACGATTAATGTAGTAGTCCAGTTTGGAGCCGCGGGTTATCGGCGTGAAGCCCGCGACAACCCAGGCATTGAAGGTAAAGGTTTTCATCAATGGCGAGAAATTGAGTAGCTCATTGATATCAAGTTCCATTCTCTCTCCCACCTGAGCGTCGCAGCGTCATTACCTTTCGATGATAGTAAATTCCCATGCCCTGAGGCGCAACGGCTGGCCGCAGCGCACTTTTTCCCCGCTCAGCAGGTCGTTCCCCGCCGTTTCGCTACCGAAATCGAGCGTCTCGCCAGAGTAATTGAACAGGAAGTGGATGGTTTTCCCGGCGCGATTACGCATCTTTTTGACCACTAATGGGTAGCGATAGGAGGAAGTGCGCGAGCGCAATGCGAGATCGGCAGTGAGTACATCAAACAGCTGGCTAATCAATCGCTTCTGCGGCAGGAAGCCAACGTACATCGATCGTCCCCGGCCATAATCCGCTTCGGTGGCGGCCGCGTACTCGCCCCATGCCGGATGCTGATAGCGCAGCAGAGTGCGGGTCCCGGCATCGGGCGTCAGCAGCTCCATCCACAGCTCAGCCTGATTGTCGTTGCGGCAATCAATATCCGCGCAGCATGAGCTTACCGTTGTCCCTTCCGGCAGGGTGAACTGGCTGTAGCTGACGCCGCAGCTCTGCCGCAGGATCCCAGGCTGCGCGCTGCGGCGCACTTTGACGTTTTCATCGCTAAAGCCCGATTTAAAGCCGATGAGCGCTCTGCCGCCCTCGGCGATATAGTGGTTGATACGCGCCAGCAGGCCATCATCGGCAGCGTACAGGCCGGGAACGATCAGCACCCGGTAGCGAGAGGTCTCCTCGTTGACGTCGTGGATGATATCGAGGCTGATATTGTGGTCATACAGCGCATCGTGGAAGCGGCGGAAAATATCGTTATAAATATTGCCCTCGGCGTCGCCGGGGCGGAACTGGTTAAGGGCGTCCATTGCCTCATTGCTTATCAGCAGCGCAACGTCGTTTTCGGCCTTCAGCTCCGTCAGCTGCGGCGACAGGCGGGCAAAGTCAGCCCCGATAGTGGTGGCCTCCTGCCAGGTCGGATTACGCGAGAAGTCGTGGCTGAGCAGCCCCTTCCAGTAGGTTTCGAAGGCGTTATGAATCGAATGCCAATGCCAGTAGGAGACCATGGCGGCGCCGGAGGCGACATGGCTGAACGCCTGAAGGCGCAGCTGGCCCGGGAAGGGAGTCCACTGGGCGAAACCCTGCGCCTGCGTTTCCAGCACGAAGTAGTTCTGGCCCGGCTTAAGCGAGCGGGTGATGGCGCCGCCGAAGGCGATTTCCCGCCCGGTCAGGTGCGCCTGGCTCGGGTGATAGATATCAACACCGGCGATATCCAGTGCCTGCGCTGCCGCAAAATGGTCGACCCGGGGCTGCACGCCGTAAGAGTAACCGCGCCATTCAAAATCGAAGTTGTGGGTGACGAACTGGTGCGGCTGGGCGTACTCGCGCACGATCTCCGCCTGCCAGGCCAGATACTCGGTGACCTGCTGGCGCTGATAACGGAAAAAGGCGCAGGCGAGGCTGGCGTTGATGGTATTTTCCACCGGCGGAAAATCCTGCCAGCGGTCAATGCGGTTGCTCCAGTAATCCAGACCGAAATCGTGATTTAGCTGCCGGAGGTCAGGATATTTCTCCTGCAGGCTGCGCACAAAGCCCTCCTGCATATAGCGGCCGATATTGTCGTAATGCTTGGTTTCGTTATCCAGTTGCCAGCCGATAATTGCCGGATGGTGCTGCACATGCGCCATCAGCGTGCGGATAATTTTTTCGGCATAGCGGCGAAAGGTCGGGTTGACGATATCCATGATCTGCCGTGGGCCATACTTTTGCTGCCCTGTGACGGTGGTGACCAGAATATCGGGATGTTTCGCCGCCAGCCAGGCCGGGACCGCGTAGGTCGGCGTCCCGACGATGACCGCGATGCCGGCCTCATGCATCGCCGCCAGCACCCGGTCGATATGGTAGAAATTGTACTGGCCCTCTTCGGGCTCCAGCGTACTCCATGTGGACTCGGCGATACGCACCACGTTAATGCCGGTTTCGCGCATTAAGGCAATATCCTTGGCCAGCCGATCTTCCGGCATATATTCATCGTAATACGCCACGCCATAAAATAACTGAGACATGCAGAGTACCTCCTGACATTAATTCGCGGGCACAGGTTGTGAAGAGAACACGCGCGCTTTATCCAGCGTGATAAACGAAATGAGCGTGAAGCACAGGGCGATACTTCCCAGCACGATATAGCTGCTGGTAAAGCCCATTCTCTGGTACATATGGCCGATGCCGGTGGAGAGGAAAATAGAGCTAAAGCTTTTTGAAAACTGAAAACCAATTAAGTAAACCGTCGCTGAAAGCAGGGGGTTAAAGTTAGCGGTAATATATTTAAGCGCCGCGACGAGTAACACCGAGCTTTCAAATCCATGGAGAAGTTTAATCAGGCTGATGGATATCGGGCCAATAGCCCACGCGGAACCGATAATGCGCAAGCTCATAATCAGCCCGCAGTATAACAGCGCATTTTTGGGGCCGATTTTATTCACAAACCACGGCGCAAAGAACATGACGACGGCATCAAGGAAAATCTGTCCTGTCGTTAAATAACCGAAGACTTCTGCGCCCCGGGCTTTACTCTCAAAAAAGTGGCTGTAGTAGATAGCGAACTGCTGGTCATAGGTTTCATAGACCGCGCCCACGCCAATCACATAGAGCGCGAAGAACCAGAATTTTTTAATTTTCAGCAGCGAGGCGGCATCGCGGAGGGTGACCGGAGACGTTTTGCCAGACAGTAGCCCCTGCTGCTGATGGGTGCTGATCTGCATTTTCCAGACAATCACCAGCAGGCAGACACCTGCCGCGCTGGCCAGCCAGAAAATCATGTTCTGATCGATGCCGTAGAGCTTTCCTGCCGCAAAGGTGCCGATCGCGGCGCCGATGCCGCCGAACATCCTCGCCCGACCAAATTCGAAGCCGGAGGCGCGGCTGACCTTATCGATGTAGGCTTCGCAAATCCCGCAGCCTGCGCCGTAGGCCATGCCAATATAGAGGCCGCCAGCCAGTGCGCCGAGGAACACATTTATTTTTAACAGAGGCGCGAAGACATAGATCCAGTATGGGGCGAATAAGGTGATAATGATCGCCAGCATCCACATCAAATTCTTACGATACACCAGCTTATCCGATATAAAACCGAATAATGGCTGAACGCAGACGGCCACAATGGCGGTGAAAGAATAAACCAGACCGACGTCCGTGTAGTTAATACCGATGGTTTCCGTTAACCACAGTGATAAATAGGGGTAGCAGCATCCCCAGCCTATAAAGAAAAACAGGAAAAACAGACAGCTGATAAAGTAATTTTTATTCGACGTTATCATGGTAACCCTCGCTTCCTTTATTCAGGAATATGATCGTGTAGACGCGAGCAACGTTACCTTTTTGCGCACGGGGGAGTCATGAACGTTTCGCTATGGAGCAGTAATAATCTGCTATCGGCAGAGGGGCGTGAGCCGCTTCACATTCGGGCAATAAAAAGGGCGGATGATCATCCGCCCTTAAGAGAGAGAAAAGATGATGCTCAGGCGTTCTGGCTTTCCGCCGCTTCCGACTGCTTGGGCACCAGCACCGTTGGCTTGTTATCGATGCGGGTCACCAGCAGCTGGTCGATACGGTAGTTGTCGATATCCACGACCTCGAACTTATAGCCGGAGAACTTCACCGCGTCGGTGCGCTTGGGGATTTTACGCAGCATAAACATCATAAAGCCGCCGATGGTCTCGTAGTTCCCGGACTGCGGAAACTCGTCGATATCCAGCACGCGCATCACGTCATCAATCGGCGTACCGCCATCGATCAGCCACGAGTTTTCATCGCGAGCGACGATCTGCTCTTCCAGCCCCTGGCCGACGAGATCGCCCATCAAAGTCGTCATCACGTCGTTAAGGGTGATGATCCCGACCACCAGCGCATATTCATTCATGATCACCGCGAAGTCTTCCCCGGCGGTTTTGAAACTTTCCAGCGCTTCGGACAGGGTAAGGGTATCCGGGACGATCAGCGTGTTGCGGATCTGCACGCCGCCGGTCAGCACCAGGCTCTGGTTCGCCAGCACGCGGTTCAGCAGATCTTTGGAATCGACGTAGCCGATAATATGGTCGATATCTTCATTACAGACGAGGAACTTCGAGTGCGGATGCTCGGCCACTTTATTCTTCAGGCTCTGCTCGTCTTCATGTAAATCAAACCAAATGACGCTTTCACGCGGGGTCATGGAGGAAGGAACGGTGCGGGACTCCAGCTCGAACACGTTCTCAATCAGCTCATGCTCCTGCTTGCGCAGCACCCCGGCCAGCGCGCCGGCCTCAACCACGGCATAGATATCGTCGGAGGTGATATCGTCTTTCCGCACCATCGGCAGTTTGAAGATGCGGAAGATCATATTAGCCATGCCGTTAAACAACCACACCAGCGGGCGGAAGACTAACAGGCAGAAGCGCATCGGGTTGATGATGCGCAGTGCCACGGTTTCGGGCGCAATCATACCGATGCGTTTCGGAGTCAGGTCAGCAAACAGGATGAACAAGCTGGTGACCAGGGTAAAAGAGATGATGAAGCTCAGCTGCTCGGAGAGCTCCGGTGACATATACCCGCTGAGCAGGCTATAAAACGCCGGGGAGAAGGCCGCGTCGCCCACGATACCGCCCAGAATGGCGACGGCGTTAAGGCCAATCTGCACAACGGTAAAGAAGGTGCCCGGGTTCTCCTGCATCTTCAGCACCCGCTGTGCGTTGACGTTGCCTTCATCGGCCAGCAGTTTCAGTTTGATTTTACGTGAGGCGGCCAGTGAGATTTCCGATATCGAAAAAAAGGCACTGACGGCTATCAGACAGAGTATTACTAAAATACTGTTTAACATATCTTTTCTGACCGTTGAGGTCAGATCCTCGGAAGGGAAGTTGATAACTCAAATGTGGAATACATAAAAAACCGGTCCGAAGGCGCTGGACCGGCTGTCACACTGGGTAGTATAGCGTAAGGGAATGTAAAGCCGCCAGAGCGTTCATTAACCGCCTCGCTGTTGAGGCGGAAATCAGAATTACGCCTGAGGCGGCAGGCAGACGCCAATGCCGCCGATGCCGCAATAGCCGTGCGGGTTCTTATACAGATACTGCTGGTGATCGTCCTCGGCATAGTAGAACGGTTTGGCGGTGGCGATCTCGGTGGTGATGTGCCGGGTATCGTGCGCGTCGTTCATCGCCGCCTGGAAGCGCGCGAGGCTGGCCTTTGCCGCTTCCGTCTGTTCCGGCGTCAACGGGTAAATCGCCGAACGGTACTGGGTGCCGTGGTCGTTACCCTGTCTCATTCCCTGCGCCGGGTCGTGATTTTCCCAGAACACCTGCAATAACTGCTCATAGCTGATGACCTGCGGATCGTAGACCACGCGCACCGCTTCCGCGTGACCGGTCTGGCCGCTGCACACTTCGCGATAGGTCGGATTGGGCGTATAGCCGCCAGTGTAGCCGGCGGCGGTGCTGTAAACCCCCGGCAATTGCCAGAACAGACGTTCAACTCCCCAGAAGCAGCCCATGGCGAACAGCGCGACTTCCATCCCCGCCGGGACGTTGGTCATCGAGTGGCCGTTAACTGCGTGGAGCGTCGCCACTGGCATCGGGGTATTGCGTCCAGGCAGCGCATCCGCCTGGGCGACAAGATGCGTTTTATCAAATAGACTCACGGTGGGCCTCTCAATACAGAAATCGTCGTTAAGGTTGTAACGAAGCGTGTCTTTTAACACAATAAATACGCGTAATACGTCTAGATTAATACATAAGAATTATTTGGGTTATTGCCACTTTTTCAACCCTACGTTGTTAGGGTTTTGTTAAGCCGTGGAACGGCGCCAGTGTTTCCTGTAGGGGGAAACAGGGATATTCAGGAGAAAATGTGCTAAAAATCCGCCAGTTATGTGTCACCAGCCTTTTGCTGGTCAGCGGGATCGCCAGCGCAGCGAATGTGCGTTTGCAGGTTGAAGGATTATCCGGGGAGCTGGAGAAAAACGTTCGCGCCCAGCTTTCCACCATCCAGAGTGATGAGGTCACGCCGGATCGTCGCTTTCGCGCGCGCGTCGATGACGCCATTCGCGAAGGTCTGAAAGCGCTGGGGTATTACGAGCCGACGATTGAATTTGATCTTCGTCCGCCGCCGAAAAGGGGCCGTCAGGTGCTGATCGCCAAAGTGACCCCGGGTGAGCCGGTGCGCATTGGCGGCACCGAGGTGATTCTGCGCGGCGGCGCCCGCACCGACAGCGACTATCTGGCGCTGTTGAAAACCCGCCCGGCCATCGGGACGGTGCTCAACCACGGCGATTACGACGGTTTCAAGAGCTCCCTGACCCGCGTCGCCCTGCGCAAAGGCTACTTTGACAGCGAGTTCAATAAAAGCCAGCTGGGGGTCTCCCTCGACCGCCATCAGGCGTTCTGGGATATCGATTACGACAGCGGCGAACGCTATCGCTTTGGCCACGTCACCTTCTCCGGATCGCAAATCCGTGATGAATACCTGCAAAACCTCGTGCCGTTTAAAGAGGGCGACTACTACACCTCTCAGGACCTGGCCGAGCTAAACCGCCGCCTGGCGGCGACCGGGTGGTTCAGTTCGGTGGTGGTGGCGCCTGATTTTGCTAAGTCACGGAAAACCAAGGTGCTGCCTCTGCAGGGCGTTGTCTCGCCACGCAAAGAGAACACCGTGGAAACCGGGGTAGGGTACTCCACAGACGTCGGTCCGCGGGTAAAAGCCACGTGGAAAAAACCGTGGATGAACTCCTATGGCCACAGCCTGACCTCCAGCGTCAGCCTCTCCGCCCCGGAGCAGCAGTTCGACTTCACCTATAAAGTCCCGCTGCTCAAGAGCCCGCTCGAGCAGTACTATCTGATGCAGGGCGGCTTTAAGCGTACCGATCTCAATGACACCCAGGCTGACTCCACCACCCTTGGGTTGTCGCGTTTCTGGGAGATGTCGAGCGGCTGGCAGCGGGCGATCAACCTGCGCTGGAGCCTGGACCACTTTACCCAGGCGAACGTCACCAACACCACCATGCTGATTTACCCCGGGGTCTCGGTGAACCGCACTCGCTCCCGCGGCGGCCTGATGCCCACCTGGGGCGATTCCCAGCGCTACTCGGTGGACTACTCCAACACCATGTGGGGCTCGGACATCAACTTCATCGTGATGCAGGCCCAGGACGTCTGGATCCGTACCCTCTATGACCGCCACCGCTTTGTGGTGCGCGGCAACCTGGGCTGGATCGAAGCGGACAACTTTGACAAGGTGCCGCCGGACCTGCGCTTTTTCGCCGGGGGCGATCGCAGTATTCGCGGCTATAAATACAAATCCATCTCGCCGAAGGACGATGACGGCAAGCTGATCGGGGCCTCGAAGCTGGCCACCGGCTCGCTGGAATATCAGTACAACGTCAGCGGCAAATGGTGGGGCGCCGTGTTTGTCGATAGCGGCGAAGCGGTCAGCGATATTCGCGAAAGTGATTTTAAAACCGGCGCCGGGGTGGGCGTGCGCTGGCAGTCGCCGGTGGGGCCGATCAAGCTGGATATCGCCCGGCCAATCGGCGACAAAGAAGAGCATGGTTTACAGTTTTACATCGGTCTGGGGCCTGAATTATGAGTTTATGGAAGAAGATAAGCCTCGGCGTCTTAATCGTGTTGGTCCTCCTGCTGGGTACCGTCGGGTTCCTGGTGGGCACCACCACCGGCTTGCATCTGGTTTTCAAAGCGGCGGATCGCTGGGTTTCGGGGCTGGAAATCGGCAAAGTGACCGGCGGCTGGCGTGATTTAACCCTCGATAATGTCCGCTATGAGCAGCCCGGCGTGGCGGTCACCGCCGGCCAGTTTCATCTCAGCGTCAGGTTGCGCTGCCTGTGGGACAGCAGTCTGTGCGTAAACGACATCTCGCTGCGTGATATTTACGTCGCCGTCGATACGAAGAAGATGCCGCCCTCTGCGCCGGTCGAGGAAGAGGACAGCGGGCCGCTGAATCTCTCCACCCCTTATCCGATCGCCCTCAGCCGCGTCGCGCTGCATAACGTCAACGTCAAAATCGACGATACCGCGGTCTCTGTGCGCGATTTTTCCACCGGCCTGAACTGGCAGGAGAAAAACCTGACCCTGACGCCGACCTCGCTGCAGGGGCTGCTGATCGCCCTGCCGAAGGTGGCGAAAGTAGCGCAGGAGCAGGTGGTTGAACCGAAAATCGACAACCCGCAGCCGCAGGAAAAACCGCTCGGCGAGACGATGACCGACCTCTTCTCGCAGCCGGTGCTGCCGGCGATGACCGACGTCCATCTGCCGCTGAACCTCAATATTGAGGCGTTCCGCGGCGAGCAGCTGCGCCTCACCGGCGATACCGATATCACCGTGTATAACCTGCTGCTGAAAGTCAGCAGTATCGACGGGCAGATGAAGCTCGACGCCCTCGACATCGACTCCGATCAGGGCAAAGTCACCGCCTCGGGCAGCGCCCAGCTGCAGGATAACTGGCCGGTAGACATCACCCTCGCCGGAACGCTGAACGTCGACCCGATGAAAGGGGAGAAAGTGCAGCTGAAGGTGGGCGGCGAGATACGTAAAACGCTTAAGGTCGGGGTGGACTTAAGCGGGCCGGTAGCGGCCACGCTGCGGGCGGACGCGCAGCTGGCGGAGGCCGGGCTGCCGCTCAATATGGAGCTGAAGAGCAAGCAGCTCGCCTGGCCGTTCAGCGGCGAGAAGCAGTTCCAGGCCGACGACGTCCAGCTGAAGTTCAGCGGCAAAATGACCGACTACGCGCTGGCCTTCTCCACCGCGGTGAAAGGCCAGTCGCTGCCGCCGGCGAAAATCGCCCTCAACGCCAAAGGCAATGAGCGGCAGATCAATCTCGACAAGCTGACGGTCAATGCCCTCGAAGGGAAAACCGAGCTGAAGGCGCTCCTCGACTGGCAGCAGGCGATCAGCTGGCGCGGCGAGCTGACCCTCGACGGCATCAACACCGCCAAAGAGGTGCCGGACTGGCCGTCGAAGCTCAACGGCAGGATCAAGACCCAGGGCAGCCTGTACGGCGGCAGCTGGCAGATGTCGGTGCCGGAGCTGAAAATTACCGGCAACGTGAAACAGAACAAGGTGGATGTCTCCGGCTCGCTGCAGGGCAACAGCTATCTGCAGTGGAAGATCCCGGGGCTGCATCTGGCGTTAGGCCCGAACAGCGCCGATATCAAAGGCGAGCTGGGGGTGAAGGATCTGAATCTCGACGCCACCATCGATGCGCCGCACCTGGATAATGCGCTGCCGGGGCTCGGCGGGACGGCGAAGGGGCTGGTGAAAGTGCGCGGCACTGTCGATGCGCCGCAGCTGCTGGCGGACATCACCGCCCGTGCGCTGCGCTGGCAGGAGCTGAGCATCGCCCAGGTCAACGTCAAAGGGGATGTGAAATCCACCGATCAGATTGGCGGCAACCTGGACGTGCGGGTGGATCGCATCAGCCAGCCGGGGGTGAATATCAGCCTGGTGCAGCTCAATGCCAAAGGCACTGAAAAGCAGCATGAGCTGCGGCTGCGGGTGCAGGGCGATCCGGTTTCCGGCCAGCTGGCGCTGGCGGGCAGCTTCGATCGTCAGGCCGAGCGCTGGAGAGGCGCGCTAAGCGATACCCGCTTCCAGACGCCGGTGGGGCCAGTAGCGCTGACGCGCAGTATTGCGCTGGACTACCGTAACCAGGAGCAGAAAATCAGCATCGGGCCACACTGCTGGACCAACCCGAACGCCGAACTCTGCGTGCCTGAGACCATTGACGCGGGCGCCAGCGGGCGGGCGCGGGTGAATCTCAACCGCTTCGACCTGGCGATGCTTAAGCCGTTTATGCCGGAGGCGACCCAGGCCAGCGGCGTGTTTACCGGTAATGCCAATGTCAGCTGGGACACCACCAAAGAGGGGCTGCCGCAGGGTAAAGTGACCCTCAGCGGGCGCAACGTCAAAGTGACCCAGGTGGTCAATGACGCCCCGCTGCCGGTGGCGTTCGATACGCTGAACCTCAGCGCCGATCTGCACAACAATCGCGCGGAGCTGGGCTGGCTTATCCGCCTGACCAACAATGGCCAACTGGATGGGCAAGTGCAGGTCACCGACCCGCAGGGGCGGCGTAACCTCGGCGGCAACGTCAATATCAGCAACTTCTCGCTGGCGATGATCAACCCGATTTTCGCCCGCGGTGAAAAGGCGGAGGGACGGCTCAACGCCCGTCTGCGCCTGGGCGGCAACGTGAAAAGTCCGCAGCTGTTCGGCCAGATGCAGCTAAGCGGGGTGGATATCGACGGCAACTTTATGCCGTTTGATATGCAGCCGAGCCAGCTGGCGATGAACTTCAACGGTACGCGCTCGACCCTGCAGGGGACGGTGAACACCCGTCAGGGGCAAATCGCCCTTAGCGGGAACGCCGACTGGACGCAGATCGATAACTGGCGGGCGCAGATTGCGGCGAAGGGCAGCCGGGTGCGGATCACCGTGCCGCCGATGGTCCGTCTCGATGTATCGCCGGACGTGGTGTTTACCGCCACGCCAAGCCTGTTCAACCTCGATGGCAAGGTGGATGTGCCCTGGGCGCGGATCGTGGTCAACGAGGTGCCGGAGAGCGCGGTCGGCGTGTCGTCGGACGAAGTGATGCTCGACAAAAACCTCAAGCCGATTAAGCAGCAGAGCGCCGGGATCCCGATCAACAGCAACCTGACGATCCACGTCGGCAACAACGTTCGTCTGGAAGCCTTCGGTCTGAAAGCGCGTCTGACCGGCGATCTGAAAGTGGCGCAGGACAAGCAGGGGCTGGGACTCAACGGGCAGATCAATATTCCGGACGGCCGCTTCCACGCCTATGGCCAGGATTTGATTGTGCGCAAAGGGGAGCTGCTGTTCTCCGGTCCGCCGGATCAGCCGTTGCTGAATATCGAAGCGATTCGTAACCCGGATGCCACCGAAGACGACGTGATCGCCGGCGTTCGCGTCACCGGCTCCGCCGATCAGCCGAAAGCGGAGATCTTCTCCGACCCGGTTATGTCCCAGCAGGAAGCGCTGTCTTATCTGCTGCGCGGCCAGGGTTTGAGCAGCGGACAGAGCGATAGCGCCGCGATGACCTCAATGCTTATTGGTATGGGGGTTGCACAAAGTGGTCAGGTTGTGGGTAAAATCGGCGAGACGTTTGGCGTAAGCAATTTGGCGTTGGACACCGAAGGGGTAGGCGACTCTTCCCAGGTGGTGGTCAGCGGCTATGTACTGCCGGGTCTGCAGGTAAAATACGGGGTCGGTATCTTCGATTCCCTGGCGACGCTGACTTTACGTTATCGCCTGATGCCTAAGCTATATGTGGAAGCGGTGTCTGGCATCGACCAGGCGCTCGATTTGCTCTATCAGTTTGAGTTTTAGCAATGCGAATATTTGTTTACGGCAGTTTACGACGCAAACAAGGCAACAGCCACTGGATGACCAACGCCCAGTGGCTGGGCGCTCATAGTGTCGACGATTATCAGCTGTACAGCCTGGGCCACTATCCAGGCGCGGTGCCCGGCGAAGGCACAGTACATGGTGAAGTTTATCGTATTGATGCATCGACGCTGGCCGAACTGGATGCGCTCCGCACCAAGGGGGGCGAGTATGCGCGCCACCTGATTCAGACGCCTTACGGCAGCGCATGGATGTATGTCTATCAACGTTCCGTTGAGGGTTGTACGTTGATAGCGAACGGCAACTGGTTGGATCGCGACCAGTATTAACCACGACAGCGCCACCTTCGGGTGGCGTTGTTTTTTCTGCGCCCGCCTCTTACCAGAGCGGCAGATAATCTCTCGCCAGCCACATCGTGGAAGCCAGCGTCGTCAGCGCGAGGAATAATAATCGTCGTGTTGGGGTGCTGAACATTACATGACCTCCTCGGGCGTGGTTTGGGGGGCTGCCTCCCGCAGGTAACGCCGCATCGCCGATCGCAGCTTCAGCCAGTCAGCCACCCGGTGTGACAATAACCAGGCCGTTGGGCCAATCAGCTCCAGTACCGCCAGTATCCCGCCAAAGCAGAGTAACAATAAGGACAGCATGTCCAGTGAATCCTGAACCTGCCACCAGACGCGTCGGCCTGACTGAAGGGCGCTGATGATTTCTACCCCGAGAAATAGCAGATACATCACCAGCGCTAGGCCGTAAAACAGATAATAAAGCAGCGACAGCTGTCTGCGTCCAGGATAGAGCGGATGGTTTTTTACATAAGCCGCGCCGTCGCTGGCATTGTATAGCGCATGGATCGCCCGGCTGTCGCGCTCGTATACGGCGACGATACGATCGCCAGTGGCAAGAAACGGTGGCTGACGACGATAGAGAACAGGATGCAGCGCGAAATTAGCGCAGCCAGCCTGCCACCAGAAGGCCAGCGGCAGGGAACCGCATTGTATCCCGAGGCCGTGATATTCCCGCGTAGGATTGCTCGCATACCACTTCTTAAAGTGGGTATCGGTGATGATGTCTGTCTTAACCGCATAGCGTTCCGGCAGGGCATGCGTAAAAGGCATCGCCGACCGGCGGACGGCCCGCGGCGTTGAGGGTAGCGGCTGGCAAAAAGAAAAGTCGCGGCGGCGGGCCTGCGCCATCTTCGCCAGCAGATCGCGCATCGCGGGGTGCCGTTTTAGCGCCGGGTGGAACAGCCGCTCGCAGAGCCCGGTTAACAGCGCGATGAAGGCCAGTACCGCGATAATGCCGCAGCCGAACTTTGCCCATTCTGAGGCGCTCACCAGGAGCGGAATAAGGGAGACGATGAGCGTCAGCAGGCTGATAATCAGCAGCGGCCGGGCCCAGCGCTTGACGCGTTGACTGGGCTCAAGGAGCGTTTCGCCATCGCTGAGCCAGTGGATCCAGTAACTGCCGTTGTCCAGGCGGCGGGCGCCGAGATACAGAGGCTGATGGGTCTTCAGGCGGTCAAAAAGCGAGGGGTCGTTAAAATAGCGTTTATCGGTATAAAAGACATGGTCGCCGGCGATAAGGCGCAGATACCCCTGTTTTTCAGAGGCGGCGGTTGTGAAGCCAGAAAAGTTAAGAGTGAAATAGCGAACGCTTTTCACGGGACACCCTCCATGGTGTTATCGCGGCTATCCGTGCCGCAATCAGGCAGGGTATGACCCTGCCTGAGACAGAATTACTTCTGCTTAGCGCGCTCGAAAGAGGCAACGATTTCAGCTTTCGCCGCTTCTGCGTTGTCCCAACCGTCGACTTTAACCCACTTGCCTTTTTCCAGATCTTTGTAGTGCTCAAAGAAGTGAGTGATCTGGGCTTTCAGCAGTTCCGGCAGGTCGTTCACATCGTTGATGTGATCGTATTCTTTGCTCAGCTTGGTGTGCGGTACCGCAACCAGTTTCGCATCTTCACCGGATTCGTCGGTCATCTTCAGAACGCCAACCGGACGGCAGCGGATCACGGAGCCCGGCTGCAGCGGGTACGGGGTCGGGACCAGCACGTCAACCGGGTCGCCGTCCAGAGACAGGGTGTGGTTGATGTAGCCGTAGTTGCACGGATAGAACATCGCTGTGGACATGAAACGGTCAACGAACAGTGCACCGCTCTCTTTGTCGACTTCGTATTTGATGGGATCTGCGTTCGCCGGGATCTCGATCACGACGTAGATGTCTTCCGGCAGATCTTTGCCCGCAGGTACGTTGAGTAAGCTCATGTCTGTTTCCTTTAAAATGTATGGCAAACAAGTGCTCGGTATTATAGCCAACTCACATCGAATGTCTTCGCTTCTTTTTCCCGATCTCGCCGTGGAGTGCTCTGAATTTTGCGCGCAATAATGGCATGAAAATCCATAAACATAGCCACATCATGAATAAATTTATGTAACCGTTTTCATTGCATGTGATTGATTTATCAAACCGCTTAAAAAAACGTCATAAACCGCAACAGCCGCGCTCCCTGCGAAGCCTTATCGGCTCTCCGCTGGGCAATGGGGCCGTCATTAACATCTCATTTACTTTTTTGAAGTGTGATGTAACGCATTCAGTTACATCACCGATTGTCTATAGTTTGTCCGCAGGTGAGACTTTAACCAACAATAACCCTACGAGGATACCCTTATGTGGAAGCGCTTACTTCTTGTCACAGCAGTTTCCGCAGCTATGTCGTCTATGGCGATAGCTGCCCCGCTAACCGTAGGTTTTTCGCAGGTCGGTTCTGAATCCGGCTGGCGTGCGGCAGAAACCAGCGTCGCGAAAGAGGAAGCCGCCAAGCGCGGTATCACGCTGAAGATCGCAGATGGTCAGCAAAAACAGGAAAACCAGATCAAAGCGGTGCGCTCCTTTATCGCCCAGGGGGTAGACGCGATCTTCATTGCGCCGGTGGTGGCTACCGGCTGGGAGCCGGTGCTGAAAGAGGCGAAAGAGGCCAAAATCCCGGTCTTCCTCCTCGACCGTTCTATTGATGTGAAAGATAAAGATCTCTACATGACCACCGTGACCGCCAACAACGTGCTGGAAGGTCAACTGATTGGCGACTGGCTGGTGAAAACCGTCGACGGTAAGCCGTGTAACGTCGTGGAACTGCAGGGCACCGTCGGGGCCAGCGTGGCCATCGATCGTAAGAAAGGCTTCGCTGACGCCATCGCCAAAGCGTCGAATATCAAAATCATCCGCTCTCAGTCCGGCGACTTCACCCGCAGCAAAGGGAAAGAGGTTATGGAGAGCTTTATCAAGGCTGAGAATAACGGCAAAAACATCTGCATGGTATTCGCTCATAACGACGATATGGCCATCGGCGCCATCCAGGCCATTAAAGAAGCTGGCCTGAAGCCGGGCAAAGATATTCTGACCGGCTCCATCGACGGCGTGCCGGATATCTATAAAGCGATGATCGCCGGCGAAGCCAACGCCAGCGTCGAGCTGACGCCAAATATGGCCGGCCCGGCGTTTGATGCGCTGGAGAAATACAAAAAAGACGGCACCCTGCCGGAGAAGCTGACCATTACCAAATCGACGCTGTATCTGCCGGATACGGCGAAAGAAGAGTTAGAGAAGAAGAAAAATATGGGCTACTGAGTGGATAGCCCCTCATCCCGCCCCTCTCCTCAGCCGGAGAGGGTAACAGGCAGCGTTCCAGCAACCCCGGCAAGCACAGCGCGAGCCGGGGCAACCTGACATCATTTGAAGGTGATATCGATTATGAGCGCCGAGGCACACCAGGAGATCCTTCGCACCGAAGGACTCAGTAAATTCTTCCCCGGCGTTAAGGCGCTGGATAACGTCAACTTTAGCCTGCGGCGCGGCGAAATCATGGCCCTGTTGGGCGAAAACGGCGCCGGGAAATCGACGCTGATCAAAGCGCTTACCGGCGTTTACCATGCCGATCGCGGCACTATCTGGCTGGAAGGCCAGGCCATTTCCCCGAAAAATACCGCCCATGCCCAGCAGCTGGGGATCGGCACTGTCTACCAGGAAGTGAACCTGCTGCCCAATATGTCGGTGGCGGATAACCTGTTCATCGGCCGTGAGCCGCGGCGGTTTGGCCTGCTGCGGCGGAAAGAGATGGAGACCAGGGCAACGGCGCTGATGGCCTCCTACGGCTTTTCCCTCGATGTGCGCGAGCCGCTGAACCGCTTTTCAGTGGCGATGCAGCAGATCGTCGCTATCTGCCGGGCCATCGACCTGTCGGCCAAGGTGCTGATCCTCGACGAGCCCACCGCCAGCCTCGATACCCAGGAGGTGGAGATGCTGTTTACCCTGATGCGCCAGCTCAGGGATAACGGCGTCAGCCTGATCTTCGTCACCCATTTTCTCGACCAGGTCTATGCGGTCAGCGACCGCATTACCGTGCTGCGCAACGGCAGCTTCGTCGGCTGCCGCGAGACCCGCGAACTGCCGCAGATTGAGCTGGTGAAAATGATGCTGGGCCGCGAACTGGACCACAACGCCCTGCAGCGGGCGGGCCGAACCCTGCTGAGCGATAAGCCGGTGGCGGCATTTGAAGGCTACGGTAAAAAAGGCACCATCGCCCCGTTCGACCTGCAGGTGCGTCCGGGCGAAATCGTTGGCCTCGCCGGCCTGTTGGGTTCCGGCCGCACGGAAACCGCCGAGGTGATCTTCGGTATTAAAACGGCGGACAGCGGGAAGGCGTGGATCAAAGGCAAACCGCAAACCCTGCGTTCTCCGCATCAGGCCTCCTGCCTCGGGATCGGCTTCTGTCCGGAGGATCGCAAAACCGACGGCATTATCGCCGCCGCCTCGGTGCGGGAAAATATCGTCCTCGCTCTGCAGGCGCAGCGCGGCTGGCTGCGGCCGATACCCCGGCGCGAACAGAACGAGATCGCCGAGCGCTTTATTCGCCAGCTGGGGATCCGCACCCCCAGCGCGGAGCAGCCGATCGAGTTTCTCTCCGGCGGCAACCAGCAGAAGGTGCTGCTTTCGCGCTGGCTGCTGACCAAACCGCAGTTCCTGATCCTCGATGAGCCGACCCGCGGCATCGACGTCGGCGCCCATGCGGAAATCATTCGCCTGATTGAAACCCTCTGCGCCGATGGCCTGGCGCTGCTGGTCATCTCCTCTGAACTGGAGGAGCTGGTGGGTTACGCCGATCGGGTCATTATCATGCGCGATCGCCGGCAGGTGGCCGAGATCCCGCTCGCCGAGCTCTCTGTACCGGCGATCATGAACGCAATTGCGGCATAAGGAGTAACCCATGATGCCTCGATCTCTTTCGCAAACCGGCCCGGAGAAGCGACGCTTCACCTGGCCGAAGGGCACCCCGCAGATCATTGCCCTGCTGCTGGTTCTGCTGGTCGACAGCCTGGTGGCGCCCCATTTTTATCAGGTGGTGCTCCAGGATGGCCGCCTGTTTGGCAGCCCAATCGATATTCTCAACCGCGCCGCCCCGGTGGCGCTGCTGGCCATCGGCATGACGCTGGTGATCGCCACCGGCGGCATCGACCTGTCGGTGGGGGCGGTGATGGCGATAGCCGGCGCGACGGCCGCCTCGATGACCGTCGCCGGTCACAGCCTGCCGGTGGTGCTGCTGGCCTCGCTGGCGGCGGGCGCGCTGGCCGGGCTGTGGAACGGCATTCTCGTGGCGGTCCTTAAGATCCAGCCCTTTGTGGCGACGCTGATCCTGATGGTGGCCGGACGCGGGGTGGCGCAGTTGATCACCGCCGGGCAGATCGTCACCTTTGATTCCCCGGCGCTGGCGTGGCTCGGCAGCGGATCGTTCCTCCTGTTTCCGACGCCGGTGATCATCGCCGCCGCGACCCTGCTGCTGTTCTGGCTGTTTACCCGCAAAACGGCGCTGGGCATGTTTATCGAAGCGGTAGGGATCAATATCCGCGCGGCGAAAAACGCCGGCGTCAATACCCGCATCGTGGTGATGCTGGCCTATGTCCTGAGCGGCGTCTGCGCGGCGATCGCCGGGATCATCGTGGCGGCGGACATTCGCGGCGCGGATGCCAATAACGCCGGGCTATGGCTTGAGCTGGACGCCATTCTGGCGGTGGTCATCGGCGGCGCTTCGCTGATGGGCGGGCGCTTCAACCTGCTGCTGTCGGTGGTGGGGGCGCTGATTATCCAGGGAATGAACACCGGGATTTTGCTCTCCGGCTTCCCGCCGGAGCTCAACCAGGTGGTGAAAGCGGTGGTGGTGCTGTGCGTACTGATTGTCCAGTCGCCGCGCTTTATCGGTTTACTGAAAGGGGTACGCGGCCATGATAAAACGTAATTTACCGTTGATGATCACCCTCGCGGTGTTTGTGCTGGGCTATCTCTACTGCCTGACGCAATTCCCCGGCTTTGCCTCGACGCGGGTGATCTGCAATATCCTGACGGATAACGCCTTCCTCGGGATCATCGCCGTGGGCATGACCTTCGTGATCCTCTCCGGCGGGATCGATCTGTCTGTCGGGTCGGTGATCGCCTTTACCGGCGTCTTTCTCGCCAAAGCGATTGGCTTTTGGGGAATATCACCGCTGGTGGCGTTTCCGCTGGTGCTGGTGATGGGCTGCGCCTTCGGCGCGTTTATGGGGCTGCTGATTGACGCCCTGAAGATCCCGGCCTTTATCATCACTCTCGCCGGCATGTTCTTCCTGCGCGGCGTGAGCTATCTGGTGTCAGAGGAGTCGATTCCGATTAACCACCCGGTGTACGACACCCTGTCCGGGCTGGCATGGACCATTCCCGGCGGCGGACGCCTCAGCGCCATGGGGCTGCTGATGCTGCTGGTGGTGGTGGCCGGTATTTTTGTCGCCCACCGCACCCGCTTCGGCAACCAGGTGTATGCCATTGGCGGCAACGCGACGTCGGCGAATTTAATGGGGATTTCCACCCGCAGCGCCACGATCCGTATCTATATGCTCTCCACCGGGCTGGCGACGCTGGCCGGGATCGTCTTTTCCATTTATACCCAGGCGGGCTATGCGCTGGCGGGCGTCGGCGTGGAGCTGGACGCCATTGCCTCGGTGGTGATCGGCGGCACGCTGCTTAGCGGCGGCGTCGGCACTGTGCTGGGAACCCTGTTCGGGGTGGCGATCCAGGGGCTGATTCAGACCTACATCAACTTCGACGGCACCCTCAGCTCATGGTGGACCAAAATCGCCATCGGCATTTTGCTGTTTATCTTTATCGCGCTGCAGCGTGGGCTGACCGTGCTGTGGGAAAACCGGCAGAATGCGGCGGTCACGCGGGTGAGCGGGGCGGGGAGTCGCTAAGAGAGAGGCTCCTCCCGCAGGCGCGGGAGGAGCGGGCAGGGCGCTTAGGCGTCCGGGAACGACTTAATAAAGTTCTCGACGTCTTCCACCATGTGGTTGTTGCCGACGAAGAAGGAGCGGCGCTGGTGCAGGCTTTCCGGAACAATATCCAGAATACGCTCTTTACCATCGCTGGCCTTACCGCCCGCCTGTTCGGCGAGGAAGGCCATCGGGTTGCATTCATACAGCAGGCGCAGCTTGCCGTCCGGGTGGCTGGCGGTGCTTGGATAGAGGTAGATGCCGCCTTTCAGCAGGTTGCGGTGGAAGTCCGCCACCAGCGAGCCGATATAGCGTGAGGTATAAGGACGCTGCGTCGCTTTGTCCTCTTCCTGGCAGTACTTAATGTACTTCTTCACGCCCTGCGGGAATTTGATGTAGTTGCCTTCGTTAATGGAGTAGGTATTGCCCTTCTCCGGGAAGCGCATGCGCTCCTGGCACAGACAGAAGACGCCGAGGGACGGGTCGTAGGTGAAGGCGTGGACGCCGCAGCCGGTGGTATACACCAGCATCGTCGAAGAGCCATAGACCACATAGCCCGCTGCCACCTGTTTGTTGCCCGGCTGCAGGAAATCTTCTTCTGTCACCGGCGTGCCAACAGGCGTCACGCGGCGGTAGATAGAGAAGATCGTACCAACAGAGACGTTAACGTCGATGTTAGAGGAGCCATCCAGAGGGTCCATCAGCACTACGTATTTGGCGTGTTCACACCCTTCGAAGACGACAATCTCATCTTCTTCTTCAGAGGCGATCCCGGCAACAATATCGCGTGCTCGCAGTGCGGCTTTTAATTTTTCATTCGCGAACAGATCGAGTTTTTGCTGCACCTCGCCCTGAACGTTTTCAGCACCGCTGGCACCCAGGATATCGACCAGACCGGCCTTGTTGATATCGCGGTGGATGATCTTGGCGCCCAACTTTATTGCTGACAACAAAGCAGTCAGCTCACCGGTGGCGTGGGAGAACTCGTGCTGCTTTTCAACAATAAACTCACCTAACGTTTTCATAACTCGTTCCCTGCATTTTTATGTTGAGTAAAACGAACGCAACAATCTTAACAAAGAATCAAAAAAGTGCGCACTAGTGAATCGCGCCAGCAAAATACAGATTCGCCTGAAATGCATTTCGCCAGGGCCCGGGATATGGGTAAAATGTGCCCCGGATAAGAGAAGGAAATGACGAATGCGCATTCATATTTTAGGAATCTGTGGCACGTTTATGGGGGGCCTGGCCATGCTGGCGCGCTCCCTCGGTCATGAGGTAACGGGGTCGGATGCTAACGTCTATCCGCCGATGAGCACCCTGCTGGAAAACCAGGGGATTGATTTAATTCAGGGCTATGACCCCAGCCAGCTGGAGCCCCGGCCGGATCTGGTGATCATCGGTAACGCCATGACTCGCGGCAACCCGTGCGTTGAAGCGGTGCTGGAAAACAATATTCCCTATATGTCCGGCCCGCAGTGGCTGCACGACTTCGTGCTGCGCGATCGCTGGGTGCTGGCCGTCGCCGGGACCCACGGCAAAACCACCACCGCCGGCATGGCGACCTGGATCCTTGAAGCCTGCGGTTACCAGCCGGGCTTCGTGATCGGCGGCGTGCCGGGCAATTTTGACGTCTCTGCGCGCCTGGGCGACAGCCCGTTCTTCGTCATTGAAGCGGATGAATACGACTGCGCCTTCTTCGACAAGCGCTCCAAATTTGTTCACTACTGCCCGCGGACGCTGATCCTCAACAACCTTGAGTTCGACCACGCGGATATCTTTGACGACCTGAAGGCGATTCAGAAGCAGTTCCACCATCTGGTGCGCATCGTGCCGGGCAAAGGCAAAATTATCCTGCCGGAGAACGACATCAACCTGAAGCAGGTGATGGCGATGGGTTGCTGGAGCGAGCAGGAGCTGGTGGGCGAGCAGGGCCACTGGCAGGCAAGGAAGCTGAACGCTGACGCCTCGCAGTGGGAAGTGCTGTTCGACGGTGAAAAGGTCGGCGAGGTGAAGTGGGCGCTGGTCGGCGAGCATAATATGCATAACGGCCTGATGGCCATTGCCGCGGCGCGTCACGTCGGGGTACTGCCGGCGGATGCCGCGAACGCGCTGGGCAGCTTTATCAACGCCCGCCGTCGCCTGGAGCTGCGCGGCGAAGCCAACGGCGTCACCGTGTATGACGATTTCGCTCATCATCCGACGGCCATTCTCGCTACGCTGCAGGCGCTGCGCGGCAAAGTGGGCGGCACTGCGCGCATTCTCGCCGTGCTGGAGCCGCGCTCTAACACCATGAAAATGGGCGTCTGCAAGGACGATCTGGCGCCGTCTCTTGGCCGCGCCGATGAGGTGTTCCTCCTGCAGCCGCAGCATATCCCGTGGCAGGTGGCGGAAGTGGCGGAAGCCTGCGTCCAGCCGGCTCACTGGAGCGCCGACGTCGATACCCTGGCGGAGATGGTGGTCAAAACCGCCCATCCTGGCGACCATATCCTGGTGATGAGCAACGGCGGCTTCGGCGGCATTCATCAAAAGCTGCTGGATAAACTGGCGCAAAAAGCGGCCGCGACAGAGTAACGTCCCGCCTCCGGTCACTGCCCTCCGCGTGAGGGCAGTTTTGTTTTTACCAACAGGGATGGTGTGATGCTTACCCGCGAAAGCGTACTTTCTACCGACTCGCCCCATTTCGCCATGCTGGACGCGCTCTACGCGCGCGCCTTTCCTTGGCACGAGCAGCGCGAAAGCGAGGCCAAACGTCAGGCGCTCAGCAACGCGCACTACGCGCTGGAGGCGTGGTTCGATGAGGACGTATATATCGGCCTCAGCGGCTGCTGGCAGTTTTCCGGCTACTGTTATGTCGAACATTTGGCGATCGACGATACGCTGCGCTCCCGCGGCTATGGTAAACAGCTGCTGGCGCAGATCCTGACGCGCGCGCCGCTGACCATTCTGGAAATCGATCCGCTGAGCAGCGAGATCGCCCATAAACGGCTGCGCTTTTATCAGTCGATGGGATTCCACGCTAACCCCTGGGCGCATCGTCATCCGACCTATCATCAGGGCATCGCGGATCATGAGCTGCTGGTGCTGAGCTACCCGCAGCCGATCGATGAGCGACAGTATCAGCATTTTGCCCGGGATCTCGGGCGCGAGGTGATGGGGCGGGCGTAGCCCGGCGCGGCGTACCGCTCCGGGCGTTCGGCTGGGGTATTTTTACTCTTTGGCGATCGGCGTGTCGTTCTCCGCCACTTTATTGTCGCCCTGAATCTGCGCGATTTTCTGCTCGACGGCGGCCACCTGGGCACTGTCATGCAGCAGGGTGTAGGTCAGATCAAACTGCGCGCTGGCGCCCGGCTGCAGCTGTTTTACGCGTTTTTGCTCGCGTTCAATGGTCACCGGATAGGCGTAGCTGGTCCCCGGCTCGATACCGGTGACATAGCCCTGTTTGACGGTGTCGGTGTTTTTCCACAGCGTCAGGACCGGCAGCTGGCGGGTGTCGAACTGAATGGAGGCTCCTTTATCGCCCGCTTTGTTGACCACGGCGGCCAGCGTCTGGTGATTTTCATCGGCCAGCGGCTGAATATTAAACACCATCTCGTCAAAGTCTTTGGTCGGCCCCTGATAGGTTTGCCAGGTTTTTAATCCGCTCTTAGCGTAATCATTGAACGGGCTGATGCTGGACATCGGGGCGAGGAAACGCGCGCCTTCTTCCAGAATCGGGGTGCCGAAGTTGCTGTGGTAGATGATCTGGTAATCATGCGGATAGTCGGCGTGATTGGTTAAGACATCGTGCAGGCTGAAGCTGTTGCTGCCCGGGATATAGCGCAGCTCGGTCATGGTTTGCAGATCGGCTTTTTTGAAGGTGCTCTCTTTCACCAGCCCGCGGACGCGAATTTCATACGGCGCGCTGTCGGCCACCTCAACCTCCACCAGAGAGGCCGGCGTGTTGCCTGCCTTGCCGTGCAGGGTATAAATTTGCCCGTCCGCAGTCACCGGATGGCCGGTCCACTCGTAGCCGCAGCGGACCATCATTTCGTTGAACCCTTCCAGCCAGCCGAGCCCGTTGCGACTCTCCAGGTTGATAAAGGCCGGGTTAACAACCTCTTTGACCGGCGAATCCCAACCCATCCGGCTGCCGAAGCCTTCCACTCGCAGCAAGTTCATGCCGCGCGTCGGGCTGAGGGTGATGGTCAGGCCGTCTTTACTGCGAATGGTGAGGATTTTGCTGCCTTCCTGCTTGCCGCCGTGCAGGACTTTCTGCTCAATGCTGAACGCATGGTCTTTCACCTTCAGCTGATCGCTGCCGATCTGCCAGTTTCCTTTATCCATGCCCTCTTCAGCATTCGTCAGCACCCATGTTTTTGCCGCGGCGGAGCCAGAAACCAGCAGAGCGATAGCCGTCAGAACCAATGTCTTTTTCATTTTTATTCCCTTTTTGCTGAATCGATTGTGTCATTGACGTGTGAAATCTACCGGCATGGGGGTGATTAAAATGTGAAGCGCCTCACCTGGTGAGAAAGTGGCCTTTTTTAAGATGTTAAATGCGATAGTCGTCGGATTATTGTGCTAAACCATGCTTAATTATCACCACAAGATGTGATCTGCATTGCTTTTAGCTTTAACGATTCAGCTTTAGAGAAGGCAATAAACGACAGTCTCGTTGTGTGGACTTGGGGGCTCAGGGGAACCCCCTGCTGGCGCGATGCTTGCGTTGAAGAAGGGGAAGGTGGGCCGCCATCCGGCAAAACGAGGGGAATAGCGTTGGATACAGCCTGCCCGGCGGCGCTGCGCTTGCGCGGGCCTACAGAGTTGAGCAACTGTTTGATAACTCAGGTTCAGCAGCCTTCCGTAGGCCGGATAAGGCGTTAGCCACCCCCAGACAAAGCGGAGTAGCCCGGATAAGGCGCAGCGCGCCGCCATCCGGGTGACTTGTGCGGCAAATGCGGCGGGAATTAGCCTTCGTTTTCCGCCAGTTCGCGCAGATACTGGAAGATCAGGCGCGCGGATTTCGGCGGTTTGTTGCCTTCTTTCTCTTTCTTCGCATTGCGGATCAGGGAACGCAGCTGCTGACGGTCAGCATCTGGCCACAGGTTCAGCACTTCAGCTACGGCGTCATCCCCGTCGTCAATCAGTCGGTCACGGATCTGCTCCAGCTTGTGGAACAGCGCAACCTGCTGGTTGTGGCGGTTTTTCAGCTTATCCAGCGCCTGACGAATCGGATCGACATCGCGATTGCGCAGCATCTTACCGATAAGCTGCAGCTGGCGGCGGCGACCCTCTTTTTTGATTCGCTGGGCGAGTTCGATGGCGTCGCGCAGGTCAGTATCCAGCGGAATTTTATCCAGCGCGTTTTTCCCCAGGTCAACGAGTTCCGCGCCAAGACGCTTCAGTTCTTCCGCGTCGCGCTTAATTTCACTCTTACTGACCCAGATAATTTCATCGTCTTCATCCTCGATATCATCACCGGGAACGTCGTCGAGCCAGTCTTCGGGCTGCTTTGTCATCTCAGGCTCCTTAAAAAAAGAGGCTAATGTTACCAGTTAAGGCGCGCACTGAAAAACGGTTCTCTGTTAGACTTCAGTTAACTCCTTCTTACATTATGGCATTAGCAATGAAAGTGATCTCTCAAGTTGCCCAGCAACGTAAGACGCTGGAAGAGGCCGTGACCACGGCGCTGGAACTGGCGGCAGGTAAATCCGATGGCGCGGAAGTCTCCGTCAGCAAGACGACGGGCATCGGCGTCAGCACCCGCTATGGCGAAGTGGAGAATGTAGAATTCAATAGCGATGGGGCGTTAGGCATCACGGTTTACCACCAGAACCGCAAGGGCAGCGCCTCTTCCACCGATCTCAGCCCGGACGCCATCGCCCGCACCGTGCAGGCGGCGCTGGATATTGCCCGCTACACCTCCCCGGATCCCTTCGCCGGCGTGGCGGATAAAGAGCTGCTGGCCTTTGACGCCCCGGATCTGGACCTGTTCCACCCGGCGGAGGTCTCCCCGGATGAGGCCATCGAACTGGCCGCCCGCGCAGAGCAAGCGGCGCTGAAGGCCGATAAACGCATCACCAACACCGAAGGCGGCAGCTTTAACAGCCACTACGGCATCAAAGTGTTCGGCAACAGCCATGGCATGCTGCAGAGCTACTGTTCGACTCGCCACTCCCTTTCCAGCTGCGTGATCGCGGAAGATGACGGCGACATGGAACGCGACTACGCCTATACCATTGGCCGGGCGATTGAGGATCTGCAGTCCCCGGAATGGGTCGGGGAAGAGTGCGCCCGCCGCACCCTGTCGCGCCTCGCGCCGCGTAAGCTGTCGACCATGAAGGCGCCGGTGATTTTCGCCAATGAAGTGGCGACCGGGCTGTTTGGCCACCTGGTCGGAGCGATTGCCGGTGGTTCGGTATACCGCAAATCCACCTTCCTGCTCGATTCGCTGGGCAAACAAATTTTGCCGGAGTGGCTGACCATTGAAGAGCATCCGCACCTGCGTAAAGGACTGGCCTCCACGCCGTTCGACAGCGAAGGCGTGCGCACCGAGCGTCGCGATATCGTCAAAGACGGCGTGCTGACCCAGTGGCTGCTGACCAACTACTCTGCCCGCAAGCTGGGGATGAAAAGCACCGGCCACGCCGGCGGCATCCATAACTGGCGCATCAACGGCCGCGGCCTGAGTTTTGCAAAGATGCTTAAAGAGATGGGCACCGGTCTTGTGGTTACCGAACTGATGGGGCAGGGTGTCAGTGGCGTCACTGGCGACTACTCACGCGGCGCATCCGGCTTCTGGGTAGAAAATGGCGAAATTCAATATCCTGTCAGTGAGATCACCATTGCAGGAAATCTGAAAGAAATGTGGCGTAATATCGTGACCATCGGCGATGATATTGAAACGCGCAGCAACATTCAGTGCGGTTCTGTGCTGCTGCCGGAGATGAAAATCGCCGGGCAATAACACCTGTTTGCTTAAATAATAAAAAGGAAGTGAGCAATGCGTAAAAAACTGTTAGCGATGCTGGCTGTCTCTGCTTTTGCGCTCGGTTCAGCCTCGGCCTTCGCCGACCTGGGCGAAGACATGGACACTCTGGCAGAAAATCTGCAAGTGGTACAGAAAACCTCCGACGCCGGCGAACTGAAAGCGGCGCTGAATAAGATGCGTACCGCCGCGGTTGATGCCCAGAAAGAGACGCCGCCGAAGCTGGAAGGCAAAGCGGCCGACAGCGCTGAGATGAAAGATTACCGTCACGGTCTGGATATTCTGATCGGCCAGATCGACGGCGCGCTGAAGCTGGCGAATGAAGGCAAGGTGAAAGAGGCGCAGGCCGCCGCGGAGGAGTTTAAAACCACCCGCAACACCTACCATAAGAAGTACCGCTAACTGCCGTTTTCGGGAGGCATCAGCCGATGTCTCCCACCTCAAAGCCTACCGATATCACACTTTTCGATCTCTTTTTCCGGCCTTTCCGCAGCCGCGGGCTGCACATTCACGCGCATTGTTGTGATACGTCTCACGCCATAATTGCTGTTTTTTCATTTTTCCAGTGAATGTGTGGGGTCGATCACGCCTGCCGTCTCCCTTTCCACTTCGAAGTGGAAAACAACTCGCTACAAACTCCCATCCCCCGGCGCTACTTTGATTCCCAGAGACATCAGCGGGGTATCAGAAGTGAATAACGGAGCGGTAATACACGACGTAGGGGAGCAGGCAGCGCAGACCGAACGCCTGGCTGACAAGATGCTGCAGCAGGTTTTTGCCCTGTTAAGCCGTCACGGCATCGTCCCTAACGACGTTCAGGAGCAAATGCTGACCTCCCACGTGCGGGCGATGGCCCACCGGTCAATCAGCGGGGAACCGCTGCCGGAAGTGGATGCCAGCCTGTTCGAAGAGATTTCACCAGATTCAATGACGTTGGCCCGCGAAGTGGTCGCGCAGTTCGGCAACCTGCCTGATGAAGAGGCCTGGCTGCTCTCCGTCCATTTCGAAGTCGCAAAAGAAAACCTGTAAGGAGCAAAACATGGAACAAATCACCGTAGTTATTGGCGACCGTCTGGGTAAAGGCCAAAAAGTCGCCGCAGGCGCAGAGAAAGCCGGCGCACGTGCAGTGGTCGTCCCTGGCGTTGCTGCCGACATGAAGCTTGGCGACATGATGAAAGCGGAAAACGCCACCTTCGGCATCTCCTTCTGCGGCAGCGGCGGCGCCGGCGCCATCACCGCCCAGACCAAACACGGCTACAAAGCGAAATACGGCATGCGTTCCGTGGAAGAGGGCGTCACCGCCATCAACGAAGGCTGCAACGTGCTGGGCTTCGGCTTTATGGATAAAGAAGAGCTGGGCGAGCGGCTGGTAGAGGCCTGGAAAAAGAAATACGGCGCATAAGTATGAAAGAGCAATTCACCACCACGGTGAGGGTTGCCGGCAAAGGCGAAAGCAAATCACGGGCCTTCGCCGATGCCCTGAACCATGTGCAGGCTGCGGTGATGAAAACGTCATCGCACATTCTGCTGCGTATTGAGCCACAGGACGTGACGGTTGTTCATGCGCGCGAAGCGGTACGAAAAGAGGCCTTCCTGTTTTTCTTTTTGCGCCGTGAACGACGGACCTACAGCGTGGAGCTGGACGTCACCGTCAACGTGACCGCCATCGATCTCGATAAAGTGGATTTCGTCACGCAAACCTGATTGTTAGCAAAGGGTCTGACTATGTTCCTGATAATATTAATAAAATCGCTTATCATCGGCGGCCTGGTCGGCGTCGGCGTGGGCGCCGGAGCGGCACGCATGTTTCATGCCCCTACCACCCAGGGGATGGGGGCGTTTCGAACCCTGGGCGAGCTGAACTCCTGTGAGGGCGATCCGGCTTCCCACTTCTCCTTTGGCCTCGGTTTCTTCTTTAACGCCTGGGCCTCTTCCGTTGCAGCAGGCTCCTTCACCCAGGATGTTGACCACCGCATTATCCCCAACTGGGGCGCGGCGGCGCTGATGCTGAAAAATCGTAACGTCGGCGAAACGCTGCACGATCCGAAAAAAATGGCCATCTCCTGCGGCATCATCGGCATGATCGTCGTCGCCTTCCTTAACCTCACCGCCTCGTCCGTACCGGAAGCGCTGCAGGTGACCGCGGTTAAGGTACTGGTGCCGGCGGCAAACCTGCTGGTGAACACCGTGATGCCGGTGATCTTCTGGCTGGCGGCGATCGACGCCGGTAAAAAATCAGGCTTCTGGGCGACTATCTTCGGCGGCGCGGCGCAGCTGATTATGGGCAACGCCGTACCGGGGCTGGTGCTGGGCATCCTGATCGGCAAAGGCGTTGAAGAGAGCGGCTGGAACCGGGTCACCAAAGTGATGATGGTGGCCATTGTCGCCCTGTTCGTCCTCAGCGGCTTCTTCCGCGGCTTCGACATGAAGATGATCGAATCCTTCCATCTGACCGTGCCGAACTGGCTGGACATGATCCACAACTCACTCAGCGGCAAGTAACGGGAGCCTGATAATGGAACAGAATAAAGGTTTTTGGTATGCCGACTGGTCGTTCCCGATCTTCGTTGGCCTGCTCTCCTCCGGCGTCTTCGCCGGGACCCACATGTACTACCTGTACGGCATCGGCGCCTTTAACGAAGTCGCCTTCGTGGCGATGCTGAAGTCGGGGATTGATACCGGCGTTTACGGCGCGGTGGCGGCGTTTGGCGCCAGCTTCCTGTTCGCCCGCATCATCGAAGGGTCGCTGGTGGGGATCCTCGATATCGGCGGCGCTATTCAGACCGGGATCGGTCTTGGCGTCCCGGCGCTGCTGCTCGGCGCGGGCTTTGTCTTCCCGGTGGCGAACTTCGCCGCCTCGCTGGCAACCGGCCTGATCCTCGGCCTGGCGGTGGGCTACATCATCATTCTGGCGCGTAAGTTCACCATCAACCAGAGCGACTCTACCTACGGCGCCGACGTGATGATGGGGGCCGGTAATGCCTCCGGCCGCTTCCTCGGCCCCTTGATCATCCTCAGCGCAATGACCGCCTCGATTCCTATCGGGATCGGCTCGCTGGTTGGCGCCCTGCTGTTCTACATCTGGCAGAAACCGATCACCGGCGGCGCCATCCTCGGCGCGATGATCCTCGGCTCCATTTTCCCGGTGGCGATTAGCTAATCGCCCGATGGCGCGGCGCTTATCGGGCCTACACGTCAGCGCGATTGGTAGGCCGGATAAGGCGGTACGTCGCCATCCGGCAACAGATTCACACTTTCATCAGGAGATAGCTATGTTTGATTTACTCCTGCGCCGCGCGCGCCTCGTCGACGATACCCTGACTGATATCGCCATTCAGGACGGGAAAATCGCGGCGCTGGGCGAGATTAGCGCGCCCTCCCGCAAAACCCTCGATCTGCAGGGCAACAGCTACGTCAGCGCCGGCTGGATTGACTCCCACGTTCACTGCTACCCGAATTCGCCAATTTATCACGATGAGCCGGACAGCGTCGGTATCGCCACCGGCGTCACCACCGTGATTGATGCCGGCAGCACCGGCGCCGACGATGTCGATGAGTTCTATCAACTGACCCGTAAAGCGGCGACGGAAGTCTATGCCCTGCTCAATATCTCCCGCGTCGGGCTGATTGCCCAGAATGAACTGGCCAATATGACCAATATTGACGCCGAGGCGGTGAAGCAGGCGGTGCAGCGTCATCCCGATTTTATCGTTGGTCTGAAGGCGCGGATGAGCAGCAGCGTGGTGGGAGAAAACGGCATTACGCCGCTGGCGCGCGCCAAGGCGATTCAGCAGGAAAACGGCGATCTGCCGCTGATGGTGCACATTGGCAACAATCCGCCGAACCTCGATGAAATCGCCGATCTGCTGAGCCGCGGCGACATCATTACCCACTGCTATAACGGCAAACCGAACCGCATTCTGAATCCTGCCGGCGAACTGCGCAGTTCGATTACTCGCGCCCTGCAGCGCGGCGTGCGCCTCGACGTCGGCCACGGTACCGCCAGCTTCAGCTTTGAAGTGGCGCGCCGGGCGATTGCGCTGGGCATTCTGCCGCACACCATCAGCTCGGATATTTACTGCCGTAACCGCATTGACGGCCCGGTGCGTTCGCTGGCGCTGGTGATGTCGAAATTTCTCGCCATCGGCATGACCCTGCCGCAGGTGATTGCCTGCGTGACCGTCAGCGCTGCCGAGGGGCTGCGCCTGTCGCGTAAAGGGCGGCTGGAAGTGGGTTTCGACGCCGATCTCACGCTATTTCGCCTGGAGCGCCAGCCAACGCTGCTGGTGGATGCCGAAAAAGAGAGCCTCCAGGCAGACAACATTCTGGTGCCGCTGGCTGCGATCCGCGCGGGCAAAGGCTATCTGACCGAACAAGGGAGCGCGGAACATGCCTTCGATTTTTGAAAAATACCATTTAAAACAAGTTATTAACACTTCCGGCCGGATGACGGCGCTGGGCGTTTCCACGCCGCGTCCGGAAGTGGTGGACGCCGCGATGGCCGGCATGAACCAGTACTTTGAAATGAAAGATCTGGTGAATAAAACCGGCGAGTACATCGCCAGGCTGCTGGACGTGGAAGGGGCGACCGTGGTCTCCTGCGCCTCGGCAGGGATTGCCCAGTCGGTGGCGGCGGTGCTGGTGAAAGACAGCGACTGGCTGCTGGATAACCTGCACGTCACGCCGATAGAGCATAACGAAATCGTCCTGCCGAAGGGCCACAACGTCAACTTCGGCGCGCCGGTCGGCACCATGGTGGCGCTGGGCGGCGGCAGGCTGGTGGAAGCGGGCTACGCCAACGAATGCTCTGCCGAACAGCTGGCGGCGGCGATCACCCCGCGCACCGCGGCGATCCTCTACATCAAATCCCACCACTGCGTGCAGAAAAGCATGCTCAACGTGGCGCAGGCCGCGGAAGTGGCGCGTCAGCATCATTTACCGCTGATCGTCGACGCGGCGGCGGAGGAAGATCTGCAGGGCTACTACCGCATGGGCGCCGACCTGGTGATCTACAGCGGCGCGAAAGCGATTGAAGGGCCGACCAGCGGGCTGGTGATCGGCAAAACGCAGTACGTCGAGTGGGTTAAACGCCAGTCGATGGGGATTGGCCGGGCGATGAAAGTGGGTAAAGAGGGGATCCTCGGCCTGACCTGCGCCATTGAACACTACCTGACGGCAAGCAAAGAGAGCGGCGAAGAGATGGTGGCGAAGATGACGCCGTTTATCGAACAGCTCAATACCCTCAACGGCGTCACTGCCCGCGTGGTATGGGACAGCGCCGGCCGCGATATCGCCCGCGCCGAAATCAAATTCGACGAAGCGGTGACCGGCGTGAAGACCGGCGATCTGGTTAACGCGCTGAAGCAGGGCGAATACGCCATCTACTTCCGCGGCTATAAAGCGAATGAAGGCATTATCGAAGCCGATGTCCGCAGCGTTGACGCCCAGCAGCTGGCGGTAGTCGCCCGCCGTATCGCGGAAGTTCTGAACAAGGAGAAACAAGCATGAAACTGACCCCAAACTTTTACCGTGACCGCGTGTGCCTGAACGTCCTGGCGGGTAGCAAAGACAACGCCCGGGAAATCTACGACGCGGCGGAAGGTCATGTCCTGGTCGGCGTGCTCTCCAAAAACTACCCGGACGTCGCCAGCGCGGTGGCCGATATGCGCGACTACGCGAAGCTGATTGATAACGCCCTCTCCGTCGGGCTGGGCGCAGGGGATCCGAATCAGTCGGCGATGGTGAGCGAGATTTCGCGCCAGGTGCAGCCGCAGCACGTCAATCAGGTCTTCACCGGCGTGGCCACCAGCCGCGCGCTGCTCGGGCAGAACGAAACGGTGGTCAACGGCCTGGTCTCGCCCACCGGCACCCCGGGTATGGTGAAGATCTCCACCGGCCCGCTGAGCAGCGGCGCGGCGGATGGGATTGTGCCGCTGGAAACCGCCATCGCGCTGTTAAAAGATATGGGCGGCAGCTCCATCAAATACTTCCCGATGGGCGGCCTGAAGCACCGCGACGAGTTCGAGGCGGTGGCCAAAGCCTGCGCCGCGCACGATTTCTGGCTGGAGCCGACCGGCGGTATCGATCTGGAAAACTACAGCGCGATCCTGAAGATCGCCCTCGATGCCGGGGTGAGCAAAATCATCCCGCATATCTACAGCTCGATTATCGATAAGGCCAGCGGCAACACCCGCCCGGCCGATGTTCGCCAGCTGCTGGAGATGACCAAACAGTTAGTGAAGTAGTGCCCTTGCCCCTCACCCTCAAAGGGTGAGGGGCAGCTTATCCCACTGAACCATCAAGGAGTTGCTATGCCTGTCGCTCGTCATCTGCTTGTCGCTTCACTGTCCCTGTTTGCCGCCGCCGCCGCCGCGCAAACTCACTATGCCTGGGTAGGCACCTATAATCCCAATGGCGAAGGTCTGTACCGCTTTACCGTTGATAGCCAAACCGGCGCGCTACGTGACAGGACGCTGGTGAGTTCGTTGCCGAACGCCGCGCAGCTGACCGTCTCGCGCGATGGCAAGACGCTGTATGCCGCCAGCGAAGTGGAGAAAGGCGTGGTGCAGGCGTGGCGCATTGAGAAGAACGGCGAGCTGACCGCACTCAATCAGGTCGCCTCCGGCGGCGCTGGTCCGGTTTATCTCTCCCTGACGCCGAACGGTAAACAGCTACTGGTGGCCAACTACGTCAGCGGCAGCATCGCCGTGCTACCGGTGAAAGAGGATGGTAGCCTGGGCGAGGCGGTGGACAGGCATCAGGATGAAGGCCCGGCAGGCGCCGAACGCCCGGCGGCGGCCGTCGAGGGCAGCTTCGCCATCAGCGATCACAATGGCCCGCACGCCCATATGATCGCCGCCGATCCCAGCGGGAAATTTGTTTACTCCACCGATCTGGGGCTGGATCGGATCTATCAATATCGGCTGGATAGCGCCAGCGGCAAGTTGACGCCGAACGATCCGCCGTTTATCGCCGCCTCGTCGCCGGGAGCCGGCCCGCGCCACTTCGTCTTCACGCCAAAGGGCGACGGTCTGTGGCTGATTAACGAGGAAGCGTCGACGCTGACCTTCTATCATCTGGATCAGCAAAGCGGCCTGCTGCGCGAAGGCAAAACCGTCTCCGCGCTGCCGAAAGAGTATAAGGGCACCAGCTTTGCCGCCGGCCTGGCGCTGAGCAACGACGGCAAACAGCTGTACGTAGCCAATCGTCTGCATAACAGCATCGCCCACTTTACGGTGCAGGCCGACGGCCGCCTGCGCCACCAGGAGGATATCTGGACGCGCGGAGATTACCCCCGCACGCTGACCCTGGATAATCAAGGGCAGTGGCTGTACGTCATGAACCAGCGTAGCGATAATATTACCCGCTTCAGCGTGGCGCCGAAGGATGGCAAATTGACCTTTGTCTCAGACTACACGCCGGTCGGCAGCCCATCGCAGATGGTGATTTCCGCCCAACCCTGAGCCGTAACCACAAGGAACTGACATGCGATTTCCCAACCAACGCTTAGCGCAACTCTTCACCCTGCTGCGGAATGAAACGCTGCCGCAGGATGAGCTGGCGCAACGCCTGTCGGTTTCCACCCGTACCGTGCGCGCCGATATTACCGCCCTGAATGCGCTACTGGCGCAGTATGGCGCGCAGTTTATCCTTAACCGCGGCAGCGGTTATCAGCTGAAAATTGATAACCCGGCGAGCTTTCAGGCGCTGGAGGAGACGGCGCCGAAGGCGCAGCATGTCCCGCGTACCGCCCAGGATCGCATCACTTTCCTGCTGGTGCGTTTTCTGACGTCGGCGTTCTCGATCAAGCTGGAAGACCTGGCGGATGAGTGGTTCGTCAGCCGCGCCACGCTGCAAAACGATATGGTCGAGGTGCGCGAGCGCTTCCAGCGCTATCAGCTAACCCTTGAAACCCGCCCGCGCCACGGCATGAAGCTGTTCGGTAGCGAGGTATCGGTTCGCGCCTGCCTCACCGACCTGCTGTGGGAGCTAACCCAGCAGGGCGGTATCGCGCCGCCGATCGGCGCCGAGGCCTTTGCAGAGGAGGTGCCTGCGCTGCTGGAGCCGGTGCTGCAGGAGACGCTCACGCGCCACCATATTCGTCTCACCGACGTCGGCGAGCGCTTTATCTGCCTGTACGGGGCGGTGGTGGTGCGTCGCGTCAGCGAAGGCTACCCGCTGGCGGATTTTAGTGCTGAAGATGTGGCGCAGAACGTCCGCGATGCCGCGCGCGATCTGGCGGGCGAACTGCAGCGGCTGGCCGGTAAACCTTTATCGCCCGCGGAAGAAGAGTGGCTGTGCGTGCATATCGCCGCCCGTCAGGTACAGGACGTGGACCCGGAAACCATCAGCGCCGACGATGACGAAGCGCTGGTCAACTACATCCTGCGCTACATCAACAGCCAGTATAACTACAACCTGCTGGACGATGCCCAGCTGCACGCCGATCTGCTAACCCACATAAAGACCATGATCACCCGCGTACGCTACCAGATCATGATCCCCAATCCGCTGCTGGATAACATCAAACAGCACTACCCGATGGCCTGGGATATGACCCTCGCCGCGGTCTCCAGCTGGGGCAAATATACTCCATACACCATCAGCGAAAACGAAATCGGCTTTCTGGTGCTGCATATCGGCGTCGGGCTGGAGCGCCACTACAACATCGGCTACCAGCGTCAGCCGCAGGTGCTGCTGGTGTGCGATACCAGCAATGCGATGGTGCGGATGATCGAGGCGATCCTGCAGCGCAAATATCCGCAGCTGGAGATCGCCGCCACTATTTCCCAGCGCGAATACGAACAGCGGGACGCGATCGAGGCGGATTTTGTTATCTCCACGGTGCGGATCAGCGAAAAAGACAAGCCGGTAGTGACCATCGCGCCGTTCCCCACTGACTATCAACTGGATCAGATCGGCAAGCTGGTGCTGGTGGACCGTACCCGTCCATGGATGCTGAATAAGTACTTCGATGCCGCCCACTTCCGGGTGGTCGATACGCCGATGGATCAGCAAACGCTGTTCGCCGAGCTGTGCCAGCAGCTGCTGGAGGAAGGCTTTGTTGACGCCGAGTTTCATGCTTCGGTGGTGGAGCGTGAAGCGATTGTCAGCACCATGCTCGGCGATGGCATTGCGCTGCCGCACTCCCTGGGGCTACTGGCGAAAAAGACGGTGGTCTATACCGTCATTGCCCCGCAGGGCATCGTCTGGGGTGATGAAACCGCCCATATCATCTTCCTGCTCGCTATCAGCAAGCGCGAGTACGAAGAGGCGATGGCGATCTACGATATTTTCGTGACTTTCCTGCGCGAGCGCGCCATGAGCCGCCTCGCCGCGACCCGCAGCTTCGATGAGTTTAAAACGGTGGCGATGGAGTGCGTCAGCCGGTTTTGAGAGGCGTTTTCCAGATTCGAGTGTAATGCAAATGTAATGCTATAATGCATTACAAAATATCCCTTTCTGGAGGCATAATGGCCACGCTCAACGTTCGACTGGACGATAAACTCAAAAAAGAGGCTTATGCCGTGCTGGAGAAACTCGATATGACGCCAACGGAGGCGGTGCGCCTGCTGTTTCAATACATTGCGGAAAATGGCCGCATGCCAGTGAAAAGTATGACTATCAGCGATAGCGAAGCGGCATTATTACGCACCGTCCGCGAGCGGCTGGAAAACCCGCAGCCGGAGGTGAAGGTAAGTCTGGATGACCTATGAACTGGCGTTTGATCCGCGTGCCTGGCGCGAATGGCATAAGCTTGGCGAGACGATCAAAAAACAGTTCAAAAATAAGCTCCAGCAGGTTGTGCAGAATCCGCGAATTGCATCGGCCAGTCTGAGTGATTTACCGGATTGCTACAAAATCAAGCTTAAGGCGTCAGGTTATCGGTTGGTGTATCAAGTACGGGATAGTGTGGTGGTGGTTTACGTTATTGCCATTGGCAAAAGAGAGAAAGCGGCCGTTTATCATCAGGCGAATAAACGGCTCTAAACGCTATCGCAAATGATGTACCACCTGGTTGCTGCTGCCGCGCCAGATCAGCGCTGGGTCTTTTAAATCCTGCACAAACTTACCGTCGACCAGCACGTTGATCAGGTTCACCACCTGCATCTGCGCCTCATTCAGCTCATCCAGTTTATAGCCGGTCCAGACCCAGATATCTTTGCCGGGGCATTCGGCACGCACGCGCTGAACCAGTTTGAGGATCTCCGCGACGTTCTGCGGATGCAGCGGATCGCCGCCGGAGAGTGAAATCCCCTGGCGTTTGATGCGGGTATCGTTGAGATCGGCAATGATGCGGTCGGCCATCTCGGCGGTAAACGGCATGCCGGAGTTCACCCGCCAGGTGCTTTTGTTGTAGCAGCCGGGGCACTCATGGACGCAGCCAGAGACAAACAGGGTGCAGCGGGTGCCGGGGCCGTTGACAATATCTACCGGGTAGTACTGATGGTAATTCATTGTTTCCTCTTCTCATTTGCCGATGTAGCGGCGTTGGCTGCGCTCGCTCGCCCGGGTCACTTACTCCAGTAAGCTCCCCGGGACTTACTCGTTTGCCGCCTTGCTACAACGCCAACTGATTTGAGGAAACCCACCTGGCTGTTTGGGATTCCCTCGTTTGCCGCCTTGCTCTGACGCTAATGGCTTTGCGAAAACGGAGGTGCTGTGCATTTGTAAAGGGAACGGCTCCCGGCGTCGCTGCGCTCGCCCGGGCTACGAAAAGCCGCATACGCGGTTGTAGCCCGGATAAGGCGCTTTGCGCCGCGATCCGGGAACGGCGCCTTAGTGGCCAAACGGCTACGGGGCCGGTTCCCTCTCCCCGTTGGGGAGAGGGGGAGGGGCTAAACCAGCTGGAATTAACCGATCTGCCCGTTGCCCAGGTGCTTCACGCGGCGCTTCACTTCTTCCTGCTTGCCGGCGTTGAACGGACGCGCGTCCGGACTGCCGAGGTAGCCGCACACCCGACGGGTAACGGAAACGCGGGAGGCGTCGTGGTTACCGCATTTCGGGCAGGTAAAGCCCTTGCTGGTGCACTCGAACTCGCCGGTGAAACCGCACTCGTAGCACTCATCGATCGGCGTGTTAGTGCCGTAGTACGGCACATGCTGATAGCTGTAATCCCATACGTCTTCCAGCGCCTTCAGGTTGTGCTGAATGTTTGGGTATTCGCCGTAGCAAATGAAGCCCCCGTTAGCCAGCGGCGGATACGGCGCTTCAAAATCGATCTTGTCGTACGGGTTGACCTTCTTCTCCACGTCGAGGTGGAAGCTGTTGGTGTAGTAACCTTTGTCGGTCACGCCCTCCACCACGCCAAACTCGGCGGTGTCGAGACGGCAGAAGCGGTCGCACAGGTTTTCGCTCGGCGTGCTGTACAGGCTAAAGCCGTAGCCGGTCTCTTCTTTCCACAAATCGACGGCGTCGCGCAGGCGCTGGACGATGGCCACACCCTTCTCGCGCAGCGCCTCGCTGTCGTACATATGCTGGTTGCCGTACAGCGCATTGATAGTTTCATGGATACCGATATAGCCCAGCGAAATCGACGCCCGGCCGTTTTTAAAGATCTCGGAGACGTCGTCGTCGGCTTTCAGCCGCACGCCGCAGGCCCCTTCCATATAGAGGATCGGCGCCACGCGCGCTTTTACCCCTTCCAGGCGGGCAATGCGGGTCATCAGCGCTTTACGCGCCAGCTGCAGGCGCTCGTCCAGCAGCGCCCAGAAGGCGGCTTCGTCGCCTTTCGCTTCCAGGGCGATGCGCGGCAGGTTGAGGCTGATGACGCCGAGGTTATTGCGCCCATCGTGCACCTGCTCGCCGTTCTCGTTTTCCCACACCCCGAGGAAGCTGCGGCAGCCCATCGGCGTTTTAAACGACCCGGTAACCTTCACCACCTGGTCGTAGTTGAGGATATCCGGGTACATGCGCTTGCTGGCGCACTCCAGCGCCAGCTGTTTGATGTCGTAGTTCGGGTCGCCGAACTTATGGTTCAGGCCGTCACGGATCGCGAACACCAGTTTCGGGAACACCGCGGTCTTACGGTTTTTACCGAGGCCGGCAATGCGGTTGCGCAGAATCGACTGCTGGATCAGCCGCGATTCCCAGCTGGTGCCGAGACCGAACCCGAAGGTGACGAACGGCGTCTGGCCGTTGGCGGTATGCAGCGTGTTAACCTCATACTCCAGCGACTGGAAGGCGTCGTAGCACTCTTTTTCGGTACGGGCGCGGGCATAGCCTTCGGCATCCGGGATCTGCCACTCTTCGGCGATTTTACGATGCTTGTTAAAGCTTTCGCTGACGAACGGCGCCAGCACTTCATCGATACGGTTGATGGTGGTGCCGCCGTAAATATGGCTGGCGACCTGGGCGATGATCTGCGCGGTCACCGCGGTGGCAGTAGAGATAGATTTCGGCGGCTCGATCTCCGCGTTGCCCATCTTAAAGCCCTGGGTCAGCATGCCTTTCAGGTCGATCAGCATGCAGTTAAACATCGGGAAGAAGGGCGAGTAATCGAGGTCATGATAGTGGATCATGCCGCGTTCGTGGGCCATCACCACATCGTGAGGCAGCAGGTGCTGTCGGGCGTAGTGCTTGGCGACGATACCGGCCAGCAGGTCGCGCTGGGTCGGGATGACTTTACTATCCTTGTTGGCGTTTTCGTTGAGCAGCGCGGAGTTGGTCTGCTCGACGAGGCCGCGGATCTCCTGATTGAGGCGGCCGCGCTTCTCACGCTGGCTATCGCGGTCATGGCGATACTCAATGTAGGCGCGCGCCAGTTGCTTATAGGGGCCGGACATCAGCTGGTTTTCCACGGCGGTCTGGATCTCGTTGATGTCGACCTGGGCGCGGCCCTGCATTTGTTGGCTAACGACTTCTGCGACGGTGGCGCAATAGTCTGCGTCATCGACTCCCGCTGCTTTAGCTGCACGCAGAATTGCTTCCTGAATGCGCTCTGACTTGAACGGCACTTTACAGCCATCACGTTTCATCACATGCGGTGTCATGATCACTCCATATATAGAACAGGTTATCCACAGAGGCGGAGGTTATCCCGAAGGCGCTGTACGCTACGGCTCGTGCTGTTTGCCTTCAGATCCGGCCCGTTTTATCCACATCTCATCACCGCCAGACATCGACAAGATATGGTGACATAATAGACGATTAATACAACATGTAGGGCCGGGACGCATTTTAAGTTCTATATGTAGTGATTTGCATCAAAGATGTTTGCGATTTTATTGACCCAGAACAAGGTAAAAAGGTGAGAGTACGGATGATGGGCGCTGGCGATAAATGTAAATTTATCTGGCTGGAAAATAAGCAAAAATGCCTGGCGTTCGCCACCGGCGCCAGGCATGACCTTCTCATTTCGGGAGGGCAGGGGACACCTTACGCCTGCAGCCACCATACCGCTTCGAACGGCCGCAGCGTCAGCCCGGTTGGGCGGGGCGTGGTCTCGGCATAGTTGCTGATGATCATCTTCCACTCGCCCGGGGCGTCCTCAGGCTGCCAGGCCTGCAGGTCGCGGCTCAGGTTGGCGGCGACCACCAGCGTTTGTCCCTGCCACTGACGGCGATAGCACCACAGCGACGGATGGTCAGGCAGGAGATCCTGATAATCGCCCCAGGTCAGCAGCGGCAGGGTTTTACGCAGCGTAATCAGCTGCTGATAGGCATAAAACACCGAATCAGGGTCCGCCAGCGCCGCCTCGACGTTGATCTCCCGGTAGTTATCGCCAAGGCCGATCCACGGTTCGCCATCGCTAAAGCCACCGTTCTCGCCACCATGCCACGGCATCGGCGTGCGGCTGTTGTCGCGCGACTTGCTGGCAAGGATCGCCAGCAGTTCGTCCGGACTTTGCCCCTGCGCCGCGCGTTCGATAAACATATTGTGGCTCTCGACGTCGCGATAATCGCTGATGCTGTTGAAGTGCGGATTGGTCATACCGATCTCTTCGCCCTGATAAATATAGGGCGTGCCCTGCATGCCGTGCAGCACCATCGCCAGCATCTTCGCCGCCGGCACCCGGTACTCGCCTTCGTCGCCAAAGCGCGAGACGATGCGCGGCTGATCGTGATTACACCAGAACAGCGCGTTCCACGCCCGGTTGTGCATCCCCTGCTGCCAGTGGCGGAACAGCGCCTTCAGCGCCACATAGTCCGGGCGGGCGAGGGTCCACTTCTCCCCACCGGGATAATCGACTTTTAAATGGTGGAAGTTAAAGGTCATCGATAGCTCGCGGCCGTCCAGCGCGGCGTACTGCTGGCAGTGTTCCAGCGAGGTGGAAGACATCTCGCCGACGGTCATCAGATGACGCGGCGTGAAGACATCGCGGCTCATCTCCTGCAGGAACTCATGCACCCGCGGGCCGTCGGTGTAGAAGCGGCGGCCATCCCCGTCCGCATCGCAGGGAAAGGCCTGATCCTTCGAGATCAGGTTGACCACGTCGAGGCGCAGGCCGTCGACGCCGCGGTCGGCCCAGAATTCGCAGACCTTTTTCAGCTCGGCGCGCACCGCCGGGTTCTCCCAGTTGAGATCCGCCTGCTCAATGGCGAACAGGTGCAGATAATACTGACCGCTGTCGGCATGCCACTGCCAGGCGTTGCCGCCAAACTTGGAGCGCCAGTTGTTCGGCAGGGCGTCCGGTTCGCCGTCGCGCCAGATATAGAACTGACGGTAGGGGCTCTCCTTATTCAGCGACTGACGGAACCACTCGTGTTCGGTCGAGGTATGGTTCAGCACCATATCCAGCACGATGCGGATCCCGCGGGCCTTCGCTTCCGCCACCAGAGCGTCAAAATCGGCCATCGTGCCGTAGGAGGGATCGATGGCGGTGTAGTTTGCCACGTCGTAGCCGTTATCCACCTGCGGTGAAACGTAGAACGGCGTCAGCCAGATGGCGTCGACCCCAAGCTTTTGCAGATAGTCGAGGCGGGAGGTGACGCCGCGCAGGTCGCCGGTGCCGCTGCCGGTGGTATCCTGAAAACTCTTCGGATAGATTTGATAAATAACGCCGTTTTGCCACCAGTGGGGGAGATGATTCATAGTACTTTCCTGCTGCAACGAGGGGCGCCAAAGGCGCCCCGAAAGAAGAAGTTAGACAATCTGCAAGGTGCCCTGACGGTACTTGCGCTGATACACCACGGTGGTGAGGATAATCGGCACCACCACCGCGATGGCCATCGCCATGGCGTACACCTGCCAGTAGCTCGGCTGGATGGAGAGGATCCCCGGCAGGCCGCCGACGCCGATGCCGTTCGCCAGCACGCCGTTCAGGCCGCACAGCAGGCCGGCGAGGCCGGAGCCGATCATTGCGCACAGCATCGGGAAGCGGTACTTCAGGTTGATACCGTACATTGCCGGCTCGGTGACCCCGAGATAGGCGGAGATCGCCGCCGGTACTGAGATTTCACGTTCATTCTGCTTGCGGCTGGCGATGATGATGCCGACCACCGCCGACGCCTGGGCAATGTTGGACAGCGCAATCAGCGGCCACACCGGGGTCCCGCCCATGCTCTGGATCATCTGCATATCGATGGCGAGGGTGGTCTGATGGACGCCGGTAATCACCAGCGGCGCGTAGAGGAAGCCAAACAGCGCGGCGCCGATCGGCGCGAAGCTGCCGGTTAACAGATGGCGCACTGCGAAGGCCACGCCGTCGCCGATCAGGCGGCCGAACGGACCGATAATGGCGTGCGCGAGGAATACCGCGAGGATCAGCGAGCAGACCGGCACAATGACCAGATAGAGGTAGTCAGGCACAATGCGCTTGAGGCGCGTCTCGATAAAGCCTAAGGTCAGGCCCGCCAGCAGGGCCGGGATGACCTGCGCCTGGTAGCCGACTTTAGCAATGGTAAACAGGCCGAAGTTCCACACCTCCGGCACCTGCTGGCCGAGGAGATAGGCGTTCATCAGCTGCGGGGACACCAGGGTCACGCCCAGGACGATCCCGAGGATCGGCGTACCGCCCATCTTCTTCACCGCCGACCAGCAGATCCCCACCGGCAGATAGAAGAAGATCGCCTCGCCAATCAGCCACAGGAAGTCATAGATGGTTTTCAGCGACGGGTGCATCTGGGCCAGCGTCTGGCCATTGCTCATGGGTAAGTCGCCGATGACGTTGCGGAAACCAAGGATCAGACCGCCGCTGATCAGTGCCGGCAGCAGCGGGAAGAAGATCTCGGCGAAGTGCGAGATCAGCTGTTCATGCCACTTCATATTTTGCCGCGCGGCCTGTTTGACCTGCTCTTTATCGGCGGAAGTCTGACCGGTGGTCGCCAGCAGGGCCTTGTAGTAATCACCCACCTCGGTGCCGATGACCACCTGGAACTGACCGGCGTTAGTGAAGCATCCCTTCACCATGCGCAGCTGCTCAATCTCTTTTGGTCTGGCGATGGCCGGGTCGTTCAGCACAAAGCGCAAACGGGTAATACAGTGGCTGACGGTGGCGATATTGCCGCGCCCGCCCACCAGTTCGATCAGTTTATCGATGTCCTGCTGGTTTACTTTGCTCATGATGAAGCCTCAAAAACAGAGGGGAGAGATGCCGTTTTTACCTTGAGGGCATCCTAACCGTTCCGCTTGATTTGCAAAATGGGAACGTTCCCGAAACCCGGCGACGATCACATAAATCGCCCGAACGAGATTAATTGAGGGCGGCGGGAATCACGATCTGGCGGGGATCGACGCTGCCGGCGATCTGCTCGATCAGCTGCCGGGCGGCCCGGCGTCCGGACTCGGCATAGCCAGGATCGACGGTCAATATTTCCGGGTGGAGAAACTTCATCAGCGGCGTGCTGCCGACGCTGGCGAGCTGCAGCGCATCGCGGCCCTGCTGCTGGAGATATTTGCTGGCGCCGAGGGCGAGGGTATCGGTGGCGCAGACCAGGGCGCTGGTCTCGGCCGTCAGCACGCTGGCGACGGTGTCATACCCCTGCTTCATGCCCAGCCCTGGCAGGGCGGCGGTGGGCGTCAGGCGATGCTTTTTACAGAAGGCGAGGTAGGCGAGATGGCGGCGTTCGCCGGTGGTGACGTCGCTGTGCGGTACGCCAAGGAAGCTGATGTGGCGATGTCCGCGCTCGTAGAGCCGCTGCATCAGCAGCGTGATGGCCCCCTCGTCGTCATAGCACACCGAGGCGAAGCCGGGGGCGTCGCGGGCCATCAGCACCAGGGTGTCGCGCCAGGGAGCGAGCATCGCCTCGTCGATGCCGGTAAAACCGAACAGCACCACGCCGTCAATATTACGCCGGGCGAGCATGCCGAGATGCTCCTCCACCAGCCCAGGGGAGAACTGACTCTCCATCATAATCGGGTCGTAACCCTGCTCATAAAAGGCGGGCAGCATGGTCTGCACGGCGAGGTTTTCCGACAGCGAATCGAGACGGGTGACGATAATCGCCACCACTTTATCGCTCTGGCCGCGCATGGCGCGGGCGGAGCGGGAGGGCGAGAAACCGTGCTGCTGCATCACCGCTTCGACGCGCTCGCGGGTCCGTTCGCTGACCCCGCTCTCGTTGTTGAGGACGCGGGATACCGTTGATTTCCCTACGCCGCTTAAGCGCGCGATATCTTTGATGGTCAGCCGGTTCTGCATGCGGAATTCTCGTCAGGGTGGGTAGAAGTGAGCCTAATGCTACTCAACCAAACCGCAATGAGCAAAGTCTGGTTTACGTTCGGTTTAGTTGCGCGGGTTTATCATCGCCATTATTGCCACACAATCCTCAACGAGGGCGCTATAATCCGCGCCGTTTAAATTAACTTACCGGAGATAGTTATGGACCCCGATCCCACTCCTCATCCTCGATGGAGCAACCTTTCTTTCCGGTAAGCCTGTTTAACACTGCTTTACCGGAAAGCGTAAAGCAGTGACGTCCTTGATGTCCCTGCCATAAAAATAACATGCCTGACAGGTAGGTTTTGCTACGCCCGTCGGCAACGCTGCGTTCGCTTGCGCGAGCGCGGAGGGACTGTTTATGCTGAAAAATTATACCCGGCAGCTGTTCGCACAGCTTAGCCGCCATCTGCCACGCCGTTTAGTCCAGCGCGATCCGCTGCCGGACGCCCGCCATCTGGCGAGCGGCCCCATCCCTGAGTCGCTGGGCAAACAGTGCCTGGACGTGGCGGCGATGGACGACCAGGAGATCTGGCGCGCCTTTGACAGCCACCCTGAAGGGCTCAATGAAGGCGAAGTGGCGGCGAAAATCCTTAAACACGGCGACAACCAGATCCCGGCGCAGAAGCCCTCGCCGTGGTGGGTGCATCTGTGGACCTGCTATCGCAACCCGTTCAATCTGCTGCTGACGGTGCTGGGTATCGTCTCCTATTCCACCGAAGATCTGTTCGCCGCCGGGGTGATCGCCCTGATGGTGGGGATCTCGACGCTGCTCAACTTCATCCAGGAGGCGCGCTCGACCAAAGCGGCGGATGCGCTGAAGGCGATGGTGAGCAATACCGCCACCGTGCTGCGGGTGGTCAACGAGCAGGGGGAGAGCCGCTGGCTGGAGCTGCCTATCGACCAGCTGGTGCCGGGCGACATCATCCGGCTGTCGGCGGGGGATATGATCCCGGCGGACCTGCGTATCCTGCAGGCGCGGGATCTGTTCGTCGCCCAGGCCTCGCTGACCGGCGAATCGCTGCCGGTGGAGAAAGTGGCCCGCAGCCGCGATCCGCTGCAGCAGAACCCGCTGGAGTGCGACACCCTGTGCTTTATGGGCACCAACGTGGTGAGCGGCTCGGCGCAGGCCATCGTCTTCGCCACCGGCGGCCACACCTGGTTTGGTCAACTGGCCGGCCGCGTCAGCGAGCAGGAGAGCGAGCCGAACGCCTTCCAGAAAGGCATCAGCCGGGTGAGTATGCTGCTGATCCGCTTTATGCTGGTGATGGCCCCGGTGGTGCTGCTGATCAATGGCTACACCAAAGGCGACTGGTGGGAGGCGGCGCTGTTCGCGCTGTCGGTGGCGGTCGGCCTGACGCCGGAGATGCTGCCGATGATCGTCACCTCGACGCTGGCGCGCGGGGCGGTAAAGCTGTCGAAGCAAAAGGTCATCGTGAAGCACCTCGACGCCATTCAGAACTTTGGCGCGATGGACATCCTCTGCACCGATAAAACCGGCACCCTGACTCAGGATAAGATTGTGCTGGAGAACCATACCGACGTCTCCGGCAAGGTCAGCGAGCGCGTACTGCATGCCGCCTGGCTGAACAGCCACTACCAGACCGGGTTGAAAAATCTGCTCGACACCGCGGTGCTGGAGGGCGTTGAGCTGGAGGCCGCCCGCGGGCTGGCGGCGCGCTGGCAGAAAGTGGATGAGATCCCCTTCGATTTCGAACGCCGCCGCATGTCGGTGGTGGTGAAAGAGGAGGACGCCGCGCATCAGCTGATCTGCAAAGGGGCGCTGCAGGAGATCCTCAACGTCTCAACCCAGGTGCGCTACAACGGCGATATCGTGCCGCTGGACGACACCATGCTGCGCCGCATTCGCCGGGTCACTGACACCCTCAACCGGCAAGGGCTGCGGGTGGTGGCGGTGGCGACCAAGTACCTGCCGGCCCGCGAAGGCGACTACCAGCGCGCCGATGAGTCGGACCTGATCCTTGAAGGCTACATCGCCTTCCTCGATCCGCCGAAAGAGACCACCGCCCCGGCGCTGAAAGCGTTAAAAGCCAGCGGCATCACGGTGAAGATCCTCACCGGCGACAGCGAGCTGGTGGCGGCGAAGGTGTGCCATGAAGTGGGGCTGGATGCCGGCGAAGTGGTGATTGGCAGCCAGATTGAAGCCATGAGCGACGACGAGCTGGCGGCGCTGGCGAAACGCACCACGCTCTTCGCCCGCCTGGCGCCGCTGCATAAGGAGCGCATCGTGACGCTGCTGAAACGCGAAGGCCACGTGGTGGGCTTCATGGGCGACGGCATCAACGACGCCCCGGCGCTGCGCGCGGCGGACATCGGCATCTCGGTCGACGGCGCGGTGGATATCGCCCGCGAGGCGGCGGATATCATTCTGCTGGAGAAGAGCCTGATGGTGCTGGAGGAGGGGGTGATCGAAGGCCGCCGCACCTTCGCCAACATGCTTAAGTACATCAAAATGACCGCCAGCTCCAACTTCGGCAATGTCTTCAGCGTGCTGGTGGCCAGCGCCTTCCTGCCGTTTCTGCCGATGCTGCCGCTGCACCTGTTGATTCAGAACCTGCTGTACGATGTCTCCCAGGTGGCGATCCCGTTCGATAATGTAGACGATGAACAGATCCGCAAGCCGCAGCGCTGGAACCCGGCCGACCTCGGACGCTTTATGGTCTTCTTCGGCCCGATCAGCTCGATTTTCGACATCCTCACCTTCGGCCTGATGTGGTGGGTGTTCCACGCCAATACCGTGGAGATGCAGACCCTGTTCCAGTCCGGCTGGTTTATTGAAGGGCTGCTGTCGCAAACGCTGATCGTGCACATGATCCGCACCCGGCGCATTCCGTTCGTCCAGAGCCGCGCCGCCTGGCCGCTGTTCGCCATGACCCTGGTGGTGATGGCGGTGGGGATCGCGCTGCCGTTCTCGCCGCTGGCGGGCTATCTGCAGCTGCAGGCCCTGCCGCTGAGCTACTTCCCATGGCTGGTGGCGATCCTGGCGGGCTATATGGTGCTGACCCAAACGGTCAAAGGCTTTTACAGCCGCCGCTACGGCTGGCAGTGAGGGGAAGGTTTGCGGATGACCCCCGTAAAAAAGGCAGCCTGCGGGCTGCCTTTTTTCATGCCGGGGTTCGCGATCAGCGGCGTACGGCGATGGCTTCGATCTCGATCTTCACGTCTTTCGGCAGACGCGCCACTTCAACGCAGGAGCGCGCCGGGAAGGTGGCGTTGTGCTCGGTGAAGAACGCTTCGTATGTGGCGTTAACGGTAGCGAAATCGTTGAGATCTTTGACGAAAACGGTGGTCTTGACGATATCGCCGACGGTGAGGCCTGCGGCTTCAACGATGGCTTTCACGTTGTTCAGCGACTGGCGCGCCTGCGCGGATACGTCTTCCGGAACGCTGCCGGTTTTCGGGTCGACCGGGATCTGGCCAGAGGTGATGATCATGCTGCCCAGGTCAACGCCCTGAACGTAGGGGCCAATCGCTGCTGGTGCATTTTCCGTCGCAATAGTTTTGCTCATGTTATCTCCAGATGAACTGAGTAATGTTACGCAAAATCATTCAGGTGGCCGCCAGGCGGTAAGCGCTGTGCCGCCGGGCGCAGACGCCGCCCGAAGGACGAAGCGTAGGGTGGTAGCCATTATAGGGAGGCCTACCACCAATACCAACCGCATTTAGTTGGCCAGCACCACATAATGAGAAAACTCTTTTTCGCAGTATTTACATTTGAGTGCGATGTCATCAGCGCGTTTTTTCACTGCAAAACTGGAAGAAACCGGTTCGGCGTGGCTGATACAGTTGCTGTTCGGGCAGACCAGCACGCTGTCGATGCGATCCGGCAGGCTCGGGCGGGATTTGCCCACCACTTCGTAATCATCAATGCGGTTTACCGTCGCCTGCGGGGCGTACAGCGACAGCTGGTTAACCTGCTCGTCGGTCAGGAAGGTGTTCTCGATTTTAATCAAATCTTTGCGGCCCATCTCGCCGGAGGGCAGGTTCAGGCCGATGGTGATGCGCTGGTCGGTTTCGGTCAGTTTGAACAGGGTGAGCAGCTTAAAGCCGACCTGCGCCGGAATGTGGTCGATCACGGTGCCGCGTTTGATCGCTTCTACCTGCAGTTTATTGTCGTGTGTCATCTCTCATTTCCCCTTACAGTGCCAGCTCGCTATTCAGTACCAGTGCCAGTAACGCCTGGCGGGCGAAGATGCCGTTACCGGCCTGCTGGAAGTACCAGGCGTGCGGCGTTTTATCGACATCGGTGGTGATTTCGTCAATGCGCGGCAGCGGGTGCAGCACCTTCATATTGGCGCGCGCCCCTTCGAGGTCGGCGGCGCGCAGGACGAACTGCGCTTTGACGTTGGCGTATTCCGACGGATCCAGACGCTCTTTCTGCACGCGGGTCATGTAGAGAATATCCACTTCCGCCATCACGTCGTCGATGGCGCTATGCAGGCTCCAGGCGATACCTTTTTCATCCAGCATATCGAGGATGTACTGCGGCATGGCCAGCGCATCCGGGGCGATAAAGTAGAAGCGGTTGCCGCTGAATTTGGCCAGCGCCTGGGTCAGGGAGTGGACGGTACGGCCATACTTCAGATCGCCGACCATCGCCACGTTGAGGTTTTCGAGGCGGCCCTGGGTCTCCTGAATGGTGAACAGGTCGAGCAGGGTCTGGGTCGGGTGCTGGTTGGCGCCGTCGCCGGCGTTCAGTACCGGCACGCCGCCGGAGAATTCGGTCGCCAGACGGGCGGCGCCCTCCTGCGGATGACGCATCACGATGGTGTCAACGTAGGTGCTGATGACGGAGATGGTATCCGCCAGCGTTTCCCCTTTTTTGCCCAGCGAGGTGTTGGCGCTGTCGGAGAAGCCGACCACGCTGGCCCCCAGGCGGTGCATCGAGGTTTCAAAAGAGAGGCGGGTGCGGGTCGAGGCTTCAAAGAAACAGCTGGCGATAACCTTATGCTTCAGCAGCTCGGGTTGTGGATTAGCTTTCAGCTTTGCCGCCGTCGCCAGCACCAGTTCGAGGTCTTCGCGGCTGAGATCGTTTATGGAAATGATATGTTTTTGATATAGCGGGTTAGCCATGCTTATCTCCTGACGCCTGGGCAAAAAAAAAGCCCCTTAAATAAGGGGCTTCGGGAATCCAATGAGCAACGGAAAGAAAAACGGCAGGCCAGCGTCTGCATTGAGACGCGCTAAGACAGAATGTCGTACGCAATTGGCCATGCTTCCTCCCGGCAAAACGACTGGCATTATACGCAGACCGTTATGGCGATCAAGCGATTCATTCACAAACAGGTAATCGTTTGCCTGCAGAAAAGTGCGCCAGCGCAAAGAACCGTGAAACTGCACTGGTATGGCAGCGACGATGGGGGTATAAAACGAAAAAATGAAATGTTGTTTTATATTTGAGGTAAGCGATGATTATTGGCAATATCCACCATCTGCAGCCATGGCTGCCTGCCGCGCTGCGCGAGGCTATCGAACACGTTATCGCCCATGTCAGCGAGGCGACGCCGCTGGGTAAACACCATATCGACGGCAACAACCTGTTTTATCTGATTTCCGAAGACACCACCGAGCCGCAGGCCGCGCGTCGCGCGGAATATCATGCCCGCTATCTCGATATCCAGATTGTGCTCCGCGGCAGCGAGGGGATGACCTTCAGCACCCTGCCGGCTGGAGAGCCGCAGACCGACTGGCTGGTGGAGAAAGACATCGCTTTCCTGGCGGAGGGGGCGCAGGAGCAAACGGTAATCCTTAACGAAGGGGACTTTGTGGTGTTTTATCCCGGCGAAGTGCATAAACCGCTGTGCGCCGTGGGCGCCCCGGCGAAGGTGCGCAAAGCGGTGGTGAAGATGCTGATGGCGTGACAAAGCGTCCTGACGAGCGGTATCCCGGATACGCGCCAAGCGATCCGGGATTTGACGGCGAGCGAAGGACTATTTGCTCAGCGTCGCCACCATCACCGCTTTGATGGTGTGCATCCGGTTTTCCGCCTGGTCGAAGACCACGCTTGCCGCCGACTCAAACACCTCGTCAGTCACCTCCATGCCGCCGTGCAGGCCGTATTCGGCAGCCATCTGTTTGCCCAGCGTGGTCTGGTCATCATGGAACGCTGGCAGGCAGTGGAGGAATTTGACCTGCGGGTTGCCGGTCAGCGCCAGCATCGCGCTGTTAACCTGATAGTCGCGCAGCAGGGCGATACGTTTGGCCCATTTTTCCTTCGCCTCGCCCATTGAGACCCAGACGTCGGTATAGATAAAATCGGCGCCTTGCACCCCCGCGGCGATATCTTCCGTCAGGGTGATGTTGCCGCCCTGCTGTTTGGCCAGCGCGGTGCAGGTTTCCACCAGCGCGGCCTCCGGCCAGCAGGCCGAGGGCGCCACCAGGCGCAGATCCAGACCGGTCAGCGCCGCGGCTTCCAGCATCGAATTGCCCATGTTGTTGCGCGCGTCGCCGGCGTAGACCAGCGTCATCTGGTTAAAGGCTTTGCCCGGCAGGTGCTCTTTCATGGTCAGCAGGTCCGCCAGCAGCTGGGTAGGGTGGAACTCGTTGGTGAGGCCGTTCCACACCGGCACGCCGGCGTATTGCGCCAGGGTCTCCACCACTTCCTGGCCGTGGCCGCGGTACTGAATGCCGTCGTACATCCGTCCGAGCACGCGGGCGGTGTCCTTGATCGACTCTTTATGGCCAATCTGGCTGCCGCTGGGCCCCAGGTAGGTCACGCGGGCGCCCTGATCGTATGCGGCAACTTCGAAAGAGCATCGTGTACGGGTTGAGTCTTTTTCGAAGATGAGCGCGATGTTTTTCCCTGCCAGTTTCTGGACTTCGATACCGTTTTTCTTATCGGCTTTCAGCTTTGCCGCCAGCTCGAGCAGGGCGGTGATTTCTGCAGGCGTAAAATCGAGTAACTTTAAAAAATGCTTCTGGTAAAACGCAGACATGGTTCCCTCACCTGGCATAGGCCACTAATTGAATTAAAATTCAATTTATATGTATGAATATTCATTTGCAAGTCTGTGATCGAAATCTTTCACTGAGAAGTGGAGGCAATGACGGCGGTATGTGACAATAGGGATAACTGCCGCACATTATGAGGAACGAGCCATGGCAAACCCGGAACACCTGGAAGAACAGCGTGAAGAGACGCGTCTGATTATCGAAGAGCTGCTGGAAGATGGCAGCGATCCGGACGCACTGTACACGATTGAGCATCACCTCTCTGCAGACGATTTCGAAACCCTGGAGAAAGTGGCGGTGGAAGCGTTTAAGCTGGGCTACGAAGTGACCGAGCCCGAAGAGCTGGAAGTGGAAGAGGGTGAAGTGGTCATCTGCTGCGATATCCTGAGCGAATGCGCCCTGAACGCAGAACTGATCGATGCCCAGGTGGAACAGCTGATGACGCTGGCAGAAAAATTTGACGTCGAGTATGACGGTTGGGGCACCTACTATGAGGACCCGAACGGCGAAGAAGACGGCGAGGATGACGAAGATTTTGTCGATGAAGACGACGATGGTGTTCGTCACTAAGTCGCAGATGATGTAGATGGATACGGCGGCGCCAGCCGCCGTATAGCAAGGAACTTCCATGGATTACCCGCAGATACTCTCCCCGATTATCAACTTCCTGCACTGCCCGACGCCGCAGGCGTGGATTGACGAAGCCCGCAAGCCGGAAAACCTGCCGCTGCTGCTGACCGACCATATGGTGTGCGAACTGAAAGCGGCGCAGAACGCCATGCTGCTGGTGCGTCGCTACGTCGCGGATAAAGCCGACGCCGACAAGCTGCTGGCCTGCCTGAAGCCGTATGAAGACTTCACCTACCGCCGGGGGCCGGAGCCGGATTTTGTCGCCCTGCATAAGCGGATCAACAAAAGCGCCATGCCGCAGACCGACGACCCGTGGGGCCGTCAGCTGCTGGACAGCATGATTTTGCTGATTAAAGAGGAGCTGCATCACTTCTGGCAGGTGCGGGAGATGATGCTGGCGCGCGATATCCCCTACGTCAAAATCACCGCCAGCAACTATGCCCGCGGCATGCGACGGGAGGTGCGCTCACATGAGCCGGTGATGCTGATCGATAAGCTTATCTGCGGCGCCTATATCGAGGCCCGCTCCTGCGAGCGCTTTGCGGCGCTGGCGCCGTGGCTGGACGACGATCTGCAGAAGTTCTATCTGTCGCTGCTGCGTTCGGAAGCGCGTCACTATCAGGACTACCTGGATCTGGCGCAGAAGATTGCCGGAGAAGATATCAGCGAACGGGTCCGCCAGCTCGGCGAGGCGGAAGCGGCGCTGATCCTCCGTCCGGAGGCCGAATTCCGCTTTCACAGCGGCGTGCCGGCGGCGGCGTAGCCCACGCTGTTCGGCTCCCGTCGCCCCGGTCGCCACTCACGCCGGCAGTCTCAGTAGCCATGGGGGGAGAGATAGCGTTGAGAGCTTCAGCTCGCCATGGTACGGGCCGTAGATCGGGTAAGGCGTTAGCCGCCACCCGACAAAAAAACGGCACCGCGAGCACGGGTAAGGTGCAAGCGGTGCCATCCGGGACATACCCCGGCTCGCGCTACGCTTAGCCGGGCTACCGAACTGTAGCCCCGGTAAGCGTAGCGCTACCGGGGACGCCTGCGATATCGAGGCGTTACAGCATTTTCAACATCCGCACTTCGCAGTCCACGTGGCCGGTGCAGCCCAGCGGACCGTCAATATGTTCGAAGCCAAGATGCTCATATAAGCCGATCGCCTCCGTCAGGAAGGCGGTGGTTTCCAGATAGCAGCGTTTAAAGCCCTGCTCGCGGGCGTAGTCCAGCGCCAACAGCGCCAGCTTCTTCGCCAGCCCCTGGCCGCGGGCGCTGGTCATAAAATACATTTTCTGCAGCTCGCAGATATCCGGCTCGCTGCAGGCGAGCGGCGCGACGCCGCCGCCGCCAACCACTTCTCCCTCTTTCTCCACCACCCAATAGGCCGAGCCTGGCTGGCTGTACAGCTCATACAGTTCATCGAGATTCGGGTCGGCGACCGTATAGCCTTTATCGGCGGTCAGGCCATATTCTGCGGATACCTGGCGGATGACGGCCGCTATCGCAGCGTTATCCTGTACCGCGATATGGCGTAAAGTAAAGGTCTGTGGCGCGGCAAGATTCATAGAATCACTCAATTTTAGCTTAAATAACCATATATTTCTTTAATACCATTATTCGTTTACAGGCGCAAGGTGCGCGTGAAATGTATTGCCGGGAAAATTCAAAATAATATATTCTGCTCTCTTAATGCCGATGCGCATTATTTATTATTTTTATATATGGTTTAAAGTACAAGGACGACCTTTTTATGAGTATGATTTCAGGGCAATTGCAGCGTTCTGGCCATTCTTTTGTTTTTCATGGTCAGGTCGGGCGCTATTTTATTATTTGTCTGGTTAATATTATTTTTTCTGTAATAACTTGTGGGTTATTTATTCCATGGGCATGGGTACGGAGTCGCCGTTATCTTTGTGAGAATATGGAGGTTAATGGCGCCCGCTTTGCCTATCACGGGCGCGGTATCACGATTTTACTCAGCTGGCTATTGATATTTGTCGTGCTGGTTTTACTCAGCTTAGCGCTTGCCATTTTCTCTCCCGGTAGCGAAGGGCTGGAGACGCTGGCATTTCTTATCCTGCTGCCGGTAATGATAATTAAGGGGTTAAGCTACCATGCGACGATGACCTCTTTCGCGAATATTCGCTTTGGGGTTCAGTGTCATCTGCTGCGCGGATGGTGGATTATGCTCGGCTTACCTTTGCTGATATACGTGCTAACAGCGGTGGTGTTCGCCATGCTGGGAAGTCGGCTCTTTTACAATGGCCTAAATAGCATGCTGCTGGGGATCGTTGTTCTGCTTTTGCTGGCGCTAGTTATTATGGCAATAACCAGCGGTGTGGTTTACAGCCACTGGCTTGATCTCATCGGCAAAGGCGCAACCTTAGGCAAAAATAAATTTAATATTTATGTGAGTACTAAGCGTTGTGTGGTGATTTTTTTATGGGCAACGGCGATTTTGTTGCCGTTTATCATCATTTTTATTGGCTTTTTATTTTCAGCATTCGCTCAACTGCTGACGGGCTGTATGTTTGGTCTGTGCAGTGAAGGTTCGGCACTGTTTATGGCATTGCGGCATCTTGGGGCGATATTAGGGGGATATATATTCCTCACTATCGGTATCGTGTTATCCATGGCATACCTTCGTGTGGCTTTACGTAATCACGCGATGAATAACCTGGTGCTGGGGGACAGCGTTCATTTTCGTTCCACCCTGACGTTTTTCGGTCTTGCTCCGCGTTTACTGGCGTTGACGTTTCTCACGCCGCTGACGCTGGGGCTGGCCTATCCCTGGTTCAAGATTGATTTGCTACGCTATATTGCTGAAAACACGACGATGGTCGGTGAGTTCGATTCGCTCGATCTGCAGCCGGCGGCACCACCGCAGCCGACGGTATCTGACAAACTATGCGGCGGTTTTTTTCCGATGCTGCCGTTCCTGTAATGTAAAAAGGCCGGAGCAAGCTCCGGCCTTTTTTCTATCGCGAGCAATTACAGCGCGGCGATCACCGCCTGCTGCTCAATCAGCTTCGCTTTCGCTTCCGCGTAGCCTTCCAGCTTCTCGCGCTCTTTGGCGATCACAGCTTCCGGCGCGCGGGCGACAAAGCCTTCGTTAGCCAGCTTGCTTTCGATGCGGCCAATTTCGCCTTCGATTTTGGCCACTTCTTTCGCCAGACGCGCCAGCTCATCTTCTTTGTTGATGAGGCCCGCCATCGGGATCAGCAGCTCGGCGCCGTCGACGATCTTGGTCACGGAGACCGGACCTTTATCATCGGCAGGCAGCACGGTAATGCTTTCCAGACGCGCCAGATTCAGCAGGAAGCTGCGGTTGTCGTTCACGCGACGCTCGGCCTCTTTGCTGCAGCCGCGCAGCAGCAGTTCCAGCGGTTTGCCCGGGGCGATGTTCATTTCCGCACGGATGTTACGTACGGCGACGATCGCCTGCTTCAGCCATTCGGTGTCGGCCAGCGCCGCGTCATCCACCTGAGAGGCATCATACTGCGGGAACGGCTGCAGCATGATGGTGTCGGCGGTGATCCCGCAGATGACCTTCACGCGCTGCCAGATGGTCTCGGTGATGAACGGAATGATCGGATGCGCCAGGCGCAGCAGACCTTCCAGCACGGTCACCAGCGTATGGCGAGTGCCGCGCAGTTCCGCTTCGCTGCCGCCGTTCATCACCGGCTTGGTCAGTTCCAGGTACCAGTCGCAGAACTGGTTCCAGGTGAACTCGTACAGGATGCCGGCGGCGATATCGAAGCGGAAGTTATCCAGCGCTTCGCGATACGCTTTGACGGTGTGGTTGAATTCCGCGAGGATCCAGCGGTCGGCCAGAGAGAGCACCCTTTCACCGCCGTTGAAGCCGCAATCCTGATCTTCGGTGTTCATCAGCACGAAGCGGCTGGCGTTCCACAGTTTGTTACAGAAGTTACGGTAACCTTCCAGACGCTTCATATCCCAGTTGATGTCGCGGCCGGTAGAGGCCAGCGCCGCCAGGGTGAAGCGCAGGGCGTCGGTGCCGTGCGGCTCGATGCCGTTCGGGAACTGTTTCTCGGTGCGCTTACGGATTTTCTCCGCCAGCTGCGGCTGCATCATGTTGCCGGTACGTTTCTCCAGCAGCTCCGGCAGGGTGATGCCGTCAACCATATCCAGCGGGTCGATAACGTTACCCTTGGATTTGGACATCTTCTGGCCTTCGTCATCGCGGATCAGACCGGTCATGTAGACGGTCTTAAACGGCACCTGCGGTTTACCGTTTTCATCTTTGATGAAGTGCATGGTCATCATGATCATGCGGGCGATCCAGAAGAAGATGATGTCGAAGCCGGACACCATCACGCTGGTCGGGTGGAACTGACGCAGGGCGTCGGTGTTTTCCGGCCAGCCGAGAGTGGAGAAGGTCCACAGCGCGGAGGAGAACCAGGTATCCAGCACGTCTTCGTCCTGGCGCAGCGCCACGTCGGCGCCGAGGTTATTTTCCTGGCGTACTTCGTCTTCGGTGCGGCCCACGTAAACGTTGCCGTCGTTGTCATACCATGCCGGGATGCGGTGACCCCACCACAGCTGACGGGAGATACACCAGTCCTGAATGTCGCGCATCCAGGAGAAGTACATGTTTTCGTACTGCTTCGGCACGAACTGAATGTCGCCGTTTTCAACGGCTTCCACCGCCGGCTTGGCCAGCACGTCCGCGCGCACGTACCACTGGTCGGTCAGCATCGGTTCGATAACCACGCCGCCGCGGTCGCCGTAAGGGACGGTCAGGTCGTGCGGTTTAATTTCTTCCAGCAGGCCGAGGGCGTCAACCGCCGCAACGACGGCTTTACGCGCCGCGAAGCGTTCCAGTTTCTGGAACTCCGCCGGGATCTCGCTGGAGTAGACGTCGGATTCATTGCCTTTGGTGTCGTACACTTCCGCGCTTTCGCGGATGTCGCCGTCAAAGGTCAGGATGTTGATCATCGGCAGCTGGTGACGACGACCCACTTCGTAGTCGTTAAAGTCGTGCGCCGGGGTGATCTTCACGCAGCCGGTGCCTTTCTCCATGTCGGCGTGTTCGTCGCCCACGATCGGGATGCGGCGGTTAACCAGCGGCAGCACCACGAATTTGCCAATCAGATCTTTGTAACGCGGATCTTCCGGGTTAACGGCCACGCCGGTATCGCCCAGCAGGGTTTCCGGACGGGTGGTGGCGACCACCAGGTAGTCTTTACCGTCAGCGGTTTTCGCGCCATCGGCCAGCGGGTAGCGGATATGCCACATGGAGCCTTTCGATTCGCGGTTTTCCACTTCGAGGTCGGAAATGGCGGTGCGCAGTTTCGGGTCCCAGTTAACCAGGCGTTTGCCGCGGTAGATCAGGTCTTCCTTGTACAGGCGAACGAAGACTTCTTTCACGGCATTGGAAAGGCCTTCGTCCATGGTGAAGCGCTCGCGCTCCCAGTCAACGGAGTTGCCGAGACGGCGCATCTGACGGGTAATGGTGCCGCCGGATTCCGCTTTCCACTGCCAGATTTTGTCGATGAAGGCGTCGCGGCCGTAGTCGTGACGGGTTTTCCCTTCTTCAGCGGCAATCTTACGCTCAACCACCATCTGGGTAGCGATACCCGCGTGGTCGGTCCCCGCCTGCCACAGGGTGTTTTTGCCCTGCATGCGCTGGTAGCGAATCATGGTATCCATGATGGTTTGCTGGAAGGCATGACCCATATGCAAACTGCCGGTGACGTTCGGCGGCGGGATCATGATGCAGAAGCTCTCCTGGCTTTCATCACCATTCGGTTTGAAATAGCCCTGCTTTTCCCAGTGCTCGTAAAGCGGCTGTTCGATATCTTGTGGGTTGTATGTCTTTTCCATTATTTCCAGGTTGCCGTGTTCAGGTTGAAACCAGCCATGCGGTACGCCTTATAGCGTTCGCGCGCCAGTTGTTTCAGATTTTCTTCGTAAGGGACAAAGTCTATCACTTCTGTGAAAGCGGTGGCAAAATCTGCAAAGTTAAGCCGCAGGCTGATCAGAATGTCCCGCGGGCTGCTGTTGCGCTTTTGCGGCCAGGCAATCTCTACCGGCGCGCCGCCTCGCGGGCCTTCGCCCGCCAGATTGTGCGGCACAAAGCTCTCCGGTGGTCGCGACCACAGCGCCTCATCGAGACGAATCGCCTGCTGCTCATCTTCACAGGCGATCAGGACGCGCTTGCCGTTGCGCCAACGTTCTGCGGCAATGTCACACACCAGCTGCTCGACGGCGCTCAGGCCATCGACGGTGTCTTCGTTGTCCAGAAGATAGAACGTTGCGTTTTTCATATATGGGGCTTCTTGTTGTGGATTTAAATGTAAAGCCGGGCGGCGCTACGCTTACCCGGCTTACAAACGGCATCTTTCCGTAGGCCCGGTAAGCGTAGCGCCACCGGGCATCAGACGGCAATCACTCTTCGCCGTTAAAACCCGCGCGATTGAGCAGGAACTGCGACAGCAGCGCGACCGGACGACCGGTGGCGCCTTTGGCCTTACCGGAACGCCAGGCGGTGCCGGCGATGTCGAGGTGCGCCCAGTTGTACTTGCGGGTGAAGCGCGACAGGAAGCAGCCGGCGGTGATCGCGCCGCCAGGACGGCCGCCAATATTCGCCATATCGGCAAAGTTGGATTCCAGCTGATCCTGGAACTCGTCGGCCAGCGGCAGACGCCATGCGCGGTCGCCCGCCAGTTCAGAGGCGCCGATCAGCTCATGGGCCAGCGGGTTATGGTTCGACATCAGGCCGGTGATGTGATGGCCGAGGGCAATCACGCAGGCGCCGGTCAGCGTCGCGACATCGATAACCGCTTCCGGCTCGAAGCGCTCAACGTAGGTCAGCACGTCGCACAGCACCAGGCGGCCTTCGGCGTCGGTGTTGAGCACTTCCACCGTCTGGCCGGACATGGTGGTCAGAACATCGCCCGGGCGATAAGCGCGACCGCCAGGCATGTTTTCACAGCCCGCCAGCACGCCGATCACGTTCAGCGGCAGCTGCAGCTCAGCAACCATCCGCATCACGCCGTACACCGCCGCGGCGCCGCACATGTCGTACTTCATCTCGTCCATGCCTTCGGCCGGCTTGATGGAGATACCGCCGGAATCGAAGGTCAGGCCTTTACCGACCAGCACGATAGGGCGCGCGTCTTCCGACGGGTTGCCTTTATACTCGATGACCGACATCAGCGACTCGTTCTGCGAACCGTTGCCGACGGCGAGGTAGGCGTTCATTCCCAGCTCGCGCATCTGCTGTTCGCCGATCACCCGGGTGATAACATTTTTGCTATAGGTATCGGCCAGCTGGCGCGCCTGGGAGGCCAGATAGGCGGCGTTACAGATGTTCGGCGGCATGTTGCCGAGATCTTTCGCCGCTTTGATGCCGGCGGCGATCGCCAGCCCGTGCTGAATGGCGCGTTCGCCGCTGGTCAGCTCGCGACGGGTCGGCACGTTAAAGACCATTTTACGCAGCGGGCGACGCGGCTCGCTTTTGTTGGTCTTCAGCTGGTCGAAGCTGTACAGCGTCTCTTTGGCGGTTTCCACCGCCTGGCGAACTTTCCAGTAGTTGTTACGACCCTTGACGTGCAGCTCGGTCAGGAAGCAGACTGCCTCCATTGAACCGGTATCATTCAGGGTATTGATGGTTTTCTGGATGACCTGCTTGTACTGACGCTCATCCAGTTCGCGCTCTTTGCCGCAGCCAATCAGCAGAATGCGCTCAGACAGAATGTTCGGCACATGGTGCAGCAATAACGTCTGGCCAGGTTTGCCTTCCAGCTCGCCGCGACGCAGCAGGGCACTGATGTAGCCGTCGCTGATTTTATCGAGTTGTTCGGCGATGGGGGAGAGGCGACGTGGTTCAAAAACGCCGACCACGATACAGGCGCTCCGCTGCTTCTCCGGGCTACCGCTTTTTACACTGAACTCCATGCACTATGCTCCTGAATCTTAAAGACAACAGTGGTGGCTACGGCTATACTCGTCGCCTTTCAAGTTGCAGATGCGCCGGCTGCGCCTGCTTACCCTGACGTGGCACATTGTGCGCGCCAGGGGCCACAGCCCTGCTGCCTTCTTACAACTCGAAATCCATTGAGTATATAATTGCAAGCTTTCGTAACTCATGTCCGCTGTTGCGGTGACTTCGTGTTAATCTTAACGTTAATAAGGCCTGGGTTCGTCAGAAAAGATCCTGACATGCAGAACCGATGAGTCATTTAATCTTAGCGACGTTTTCGACGACCAAAGAGAATAAATGACGTTTAAGCCATGAAACAAGCAATTTTCCTGCACTAAAACGGGTTTTTACGGGCGTATTTATAGTGATAATCATAAGATATCTGGTTCGTGAGACGCTGAAAAGCCAGTTGGCGATCCTATTCATCCTGTTACTGATTTTCTTTTGCCAGAAATTAGTCAGGATCCTCGGCGCTGCGGTGGATGGCGATATCCCAACCAATCTGGTGCTCTCGCTGCTGGGGCTCGGCATCCCGGAGATGGCGCAGCTTATCCTGCCGTTAAGTCTGTTCCTTGGCCTGCTGATGACCCTCGGCAAGCTGTACACCGAAAGCGAAATTACGGTGATGCACGCCTGCGGCCTGAGTAAAGCCGTATTGATCAAGGCGGCGATGATCCTCGCGCTGTTCACCGGCGCGGTGGCGGCGGTCAACGTGATGTGGGCGGGGCCGTGGTCGTCGCGCCATCAGGATGAAGTGCTGGCGGAAGCCAAGGCCAACCCCGGCATGGCCGCGCTGGCCCAGGGCCAGTTCCAGCAGGCCAGCGATGGTAACGCGGTCATGTTTATCGAGAGCGTGAACGGCAACCGCTTCCATGACGTCTTCCTTGCCCAGCTGCGCCCGAAAGGCAACGCGCGCCCCTCCGTGGTGGTGGCGGATTCCGGCGAGCTGTCGCAGCAGAAAGACGGTTCGCAGGTGGTGACCCTCAATAAGGGCACCCGCTTTGAAGGCACCGCGATGCTGCGCGACTTCCGCATCACCGACTTCAATAACTATCAGGCCATTATCGGCCACCAGGCGGTGGCCGCCGATCCGGACGACACCGAACAGATGGATATGCGCACCCTGTGGCAGACCCACACCGATCGTGCGCGCGCCGAACTGCACTGGCGCTTCACGCTGGTGGCGACCGTCTTCATTATGGCGCTGATGGTGGTGCCGCTCAGCGTGGTCAACCCGCGCCAGGGCCGCGTGCTGTCGATGCTGCCGGCGATGCTGCTCTACCTGGTGTTCTTCCTGCTGCAGACCTCGATTAAGTCGAACGGCGGCAAAGGCAAAATGGACCCGGCTATCTGGATGTGGGCGATTAACCTGCTCTATTTTGCGCTGGCGGTGCTGTTAAACCTGTGGGACACGGTGCCGATGCGCCGCTTCCGCGCCCGTTTTAATAAAGGAGCGGCCTGATGCAGGCGTTTGGCGTACTTGACCGTTATATCGGTAAGACGATTTTCAACACCATCATGATGACCCTGTTCATGCTGGTGTCGCTCTCCGGCATTATCAAGTTTGTCGATCAGCTGAAAAAGTCCGGGCAGGGTAGTTACGATGCGCTGGGCGCTGGCCTCTACACCATCCTCAGCGTGCCGAAAGACATCCAGATCTTCTTCCCGATGGCCGCGCTGCTTGGCGCGCTGCTGGGGCTGGGGATGCTGGCCCAGCGCAGCGAGCTGGTGGTGATGCAGGCGTCCGGTTTCACCCGGCTGCAGGTGGCGCTGGCGGTGATGAAAACCGCGATCCCGCTGGTGCTGTTGACCATGGCGATCGGCGAGTGGGTGGCGCCGCAGGGCGAACAGATGGCGCGCAACTACCGCGCTCAGCAGATGTACGGCGGTTCGCTGCTTTCCACCCAGCAGGGGCTGTGGGCGAAAGATGGCCATAACTTTGTCTATATCGAACGGGTAAAAGGTAACGATGAGCTGGGGGGCGTCAGCATTTATGCCTTCAACCCGGAGCGTCGTTTACAGTCGGTGCGCTATGCCGCCTCGGCAAAATTCGATAGCGAGAATAAAGTGTGGCGCCTGTCGCAGGTGGATGAATCCGATCTGACCGATCCGAAGCAGGTGACCGGGTCGCAGATGGTGAGCGGCACCTGGAAAACCAACCTGACGCCGGACAAGCTCGGCGTGGTAGCCCTGGATCCGGACGCGCTGTCGATCAGCGGGCTGCACAACTATGTGAAATACCTGAAGTCCAGCGGCCAGGATCCGGGACGCTACCAGCTCAATATGTGGAGCAAAATCTTCCAGCCGCTGTCGGTGGCGGTGATGATGCTGATGGCGCTGTCGTTTATCTTTGGCCCGCTGCGTAGCGTGCCGATGGGCGTCAGGGTGGTGACCGGGATTAGCTTCGGCTTTATCTTCTACGTGCTGGATCAGATTTTCGGCCCGCTGACCCTGGTGTACGGCATACCGCCGATCATCGGCGCCCTGTTGCCAAGCGCCAGCTTCTTCCTGATAAGCCTCTGGCTGATGATGCGCAAGGCCTAGCGGACCCGGCTACGGAACGTAAGCCCCCTCAACGATGAGGGGGCTTTTTTTTAGCGCTTGCGGCCGCCCAGCAGACTGCCCAGCATGCCGCGGACGATCTGATTGGTGACCTGGCGAACCGCGCTTTTCGCCGCGGTCTGCACGATACCGTCGCGTTTGCCGCCGCGCGGGCCGGTGCTGCCGAACAGGATTTCTTTCAGGCCGCCGAGCAGCCCATCGTCATCCCCGCTCTGCTGACCCTTCGCCGGCGGAGCCGACTGCTGCTCGGTAGTGACCTGCACCCCTTGCTGCAGCATTTCGAAGGCCGACTCGCGGTCCACCTCTTCTTCATACTTGCCGTACAGCGGCGAGTGATTCAGCAGGCCATTGCGCTCATCATCGCTGACCGGCCCCATTCGCGAGCAGGGGGCGATAACCATCGCCCGCTCGACCACCGAGGGGCTGCCTTTCTCATCGAGGAAGGAGATCAGCGCCTCGCCGGTGCCCAGCTCCTGGATCGCCTGCTCGGTACTGAAGGCTGGGTTGGCGCGCATGGTCTGGGCGGCGGTTTTCACCGCTTTCTGATCCTTCGGCGTAAAGGCGCGCAGCGCGTGCTGTACGCGGTTGCCCAGCTGGCCGAGCACGGCGTCGGGTATATCCGCCGGGTTCTGCGAGACAAAATAGACGCCGACGCCCTTGGAGCGAATAAGACGGATCACCTGTTCGATTTTATCCAGCAGCACCTGCGGCGCGTCGTTGAACAGCAGATGCGCCTCATCGAAGAAGAATACCAGTTTGGGCTTGTCGAGATCGCCCGCCTCCGGCAGACGCTCGTACAGCTCGGAGAGCATCCACAGCAGGCTGGCGGCGTAGAGCTTCGGCATCTGGTAGAGCTTTTCGGCGCTGAGGATATTGATTATCCCTTTGCCGCTGGCATCGACGCGCATCCAGTCGGCAATATCCAGCATCGGCTCGCCGAAGAAGTGCCCGGCGCCCTGTTGCTCCAGGGTCAACAGTCCGCGCTGGATGGCGCCGACCGAGGCGCTGCTGATATTGCCATACTGGTTCTGGAAAGATTTGGCGTTGTCGCCGATAAACTGGGTGATGGCGCGGAGGTCTTTGAAGTCAAGCAGCAGCAGACCGCGGTCGTCCGCGATGCGGAAAATAATGTTCAGCACGCCGCTCTGCACCTCATTGAGATTGAGCAGGCGCGCCAGCAGCAGGGGGCCAAGATCGGAGACCGTCGCCCGAACCGGGTGGCCCTTCTCGCCAAAGATATCCCAGAGCACCACCGGGTTGGCGTGCGGCTCCCAGTCGCTGGCGCCGATCTTCTCCAGCCGCGCCTGCAGTTTCTCTGAGCTCTGCCCCGCGGCGGCAATGCCGGTCAGGTCGCCCTTGACGTCCGCCATAAATACCGGCACGCCAATTTCCGAGAACGACTCAGCCAGCTTTTGCAGGGTGACGGTTTTACCGGTGCCGGTCGCACCGGTGATCAGCCCATGGCGGTTGGCCATCGCGGGCAGCAAATAGAGCGCGTTATCCAGCGTGCGCGCAATCAACAGGGGTGAGCTCATGATCGATTCCTCCATTTATCCTGCGACGATTATAGGCAACCTCGTCGTCCGGCGTTGGGGAAATCGTCACGCGCCGCGCACGCTGTCGCGAGAGGCCTCAGGCGCAGTGGCGTTGGATAAGCGCAATGCTCTGCTCAATTTCGCGCTCGATATCCGCTTCGCTCCACTGCGCCAGCTCGGGAGCGAAGGGTTCAAAAGCGTATACCCCCTGATAGCCGCGGGCTTCCAGCGCTTTAACCTGCTCGCAGGTGCCGAGGCGATCCTGCGGCGTCAGCATGATGCGCTCGGCATCGGTGAGCTGCTCGCGCGGACGGGTATCGTCCACCCCGGAGAGGTGCACCAGACCGATGTCCGCCACTTCCACCTGGCTGAACTCGTCCGCCGCCTGCGGGTAGAGATGGTGATGGAAGGTGTCGATCAGCAGCTTAAACGGCACGCGGGCGTCATGGATCAGCGTCTGCGCCTGGTGCGCCGATCGCAGTGAGCTTTGCGGGAAGCCCAGCGGCTCCACCAGGCCGTGGATGCCGTAGAAGGCGAACAGCGGCGCCAGGTCGCGCAGGGCGCTCAGAGTGTCGCTGGCCGGCACCTCGCTGCCGTCGTTGAGCGGGCAGAGCACCAGCGATTTGGCGCCAATGGCCTGGGCCTCTTTCAGCAGCGACTCGGTCAGCTGCCGCACCTCTTCGCTACGGCGGTTAAAGGGATAGACCGCGTTAATCGTCAGGATCTCGATGTGGTAACGCGCCGCCAGCTCGCGCACCTGCTGATGACTCAGATCGTCGGTCACTTTCCCGCTGGGTAAATCGTTGCGCAGCTCGACTTTATTCAGGCCCAGACGGTTCACCAGACGGAAAAACGCTTCAATGCTGAGCGCTGGCGCGATTTTGCGGTTAATACAAAAACGTTGCATTGCGATGGCCATAGGACACTCCTGACGGAAGAGGGTTGGGTTCGTTCAATTGGCTAACAGTCAAAACGTTTATTCCAAAATAAGCAAGAATGAAAATGATGATTGTTTGAGCTGCCTCGCAAAATATTCCCGGCTGCCGCGGCGGGAGCGACCGGGACCGGAAGCCAGGTATCGCGAGGCGGCGCGGCTCGATGGGGGAAGCGCGTAAGCGATGCGTGAGCGCAAAATGCGACTGTTATCACCAAAATGAAATTTCATTTCACAACAATGTTGAAATATAAATTTCATTTTACTACGGTTATAGCACAGCAGAATCAGCGACGGGCCGGCGTGCGCTGGCCCTCTTCACTATGAGGCGAGAACATGACGATCACAGGAAACTTTATTGGCGGGAAAACCGTTATCAGCATCAGCAACGAAACGATGCCGGTGTACGATCCGGCGACGGGCAAAGCGGTGCGCGAAGTCACGGTATCGACCGCGCAGGAAGTCTCTGAGGCGATTCAGGTTGCTCGCGATGCGTTTGACAGCTGGTCTCGCACCACGCCGCTGCGCCGCGCCCGCGTGCTGTTCAACTTTAAAATGTTGCTGGAACAGCACGTGGAAGAGCTGGCGGGGATCATCGTCAGCGAGCACGGCAAAGTGTGGTCGGATGCGCTGGGCGAGCTGACCCGTGGCATGGAAGTGGTCGAATTCGCCTGCGGGATCCCGCACCTGATTAAAGGCGAATACTCCTCTGACGTCGGCACCGGCGTCGACAGCTACTCGTTGATGCAGCCGCTGGGCGTGGTGGCCGGGATCACCCCGTTCAACTTCCCGGCGATGGTGCCGATGTGGATGTTCCCGCTGGCGCTGGCCTGCGGCAACAGCTTCGTCCTCAAGCCGCCGGCGCTGGCGCCGACGGCCGCCGTGCGTCTGGCAGAGCTGCTGAAAGAGGCCGGTCTGCCGGACGGCGTGTTTAACGTCGTGCACTGCAGCAATGAAGATGCCGAGCAGCTGTACACTGACCCGCGCATTGCGGCGGTGAGCTTCGTCGGCTCCTCCGGCGTGGCGGAGTATATCTATAAGACCGCCAGCGCCCATGGCAAGCGCGTGCAGGCCTTCGGCGCCGCCAAAAACCACGCGATAGTGATGCCGGATGCCGATCTCGACGCCACCGTTAACGCCATTATGGGCGGCGCCTTCGGTTCCGCAGGCGAGCGCTGCATGGCGCTGCCGGTGGTGGTGGCGGTGGGAGATGAAACCGCCGACAAACTGATCGCTCGCCTGAAGCCGCTGGTGGAAGCGCTGAAAGTGGGCCCGGGCTGCATGCGCGGCCAGGAAGAGAACGAGATGGGGCCGGTGGTGTCTGATACTCACCAGAAAAAAGTGCTCGGCTATATTGATAAAGGCGAAAGCGAAGGGGCAAAACTGGTGGTCGATGGCCGCAAACTGCGCGTGCCGGGTTACGACGCGGGCTATTATGTCGGCGGCACCCTGTTCGATCACGTCACCCCGGAGATGACCATCTGGCGCGAAGAGATCTTTGGCCCGGTGCTGGGGATTGTGCGCGCGGCGGACTATGACAGCGCCCTCGAACTGGTTAACAGCCACGAGTTTGGCAACGGCAGCGCCGTCTTCACCAGCAACGGCCACACCGCGCGTGAATTCGTCCACGACGTGCAGGCGGGGATGGTCGGGGTGAACGTGCCGGTCCCGGTGCCGATGGCGTTCCACAGCTTCGGCGGCTGGAAGCGCTCAGTGTTTGGCGCGCTGAACGTCCACGGGCCGGACGGCGTGCGCTTCTACACGCGCATGAAGACCGCCACCGTACGCTGGCCGGCAGGGCAGCAGACCGTATCTGAATTCAGCATGCCGACGTTAGGTTAATCGGCGAAGGAGAGCGCCATGTCGTTACTGGCTAAATCGCGAAAAGAGGGACAGATCCAGCATATTACGCCGCAAAGCGCCGGTTGGCGCTATATCGGCTTTGATGTCTGGATGTTGAAAAAAGGGCAGACCGTGACGCTGGAGAGCGGCGATCGCGAGCTGTGCCTGGTGCTGGTCGCTGGCCTGGCGTCGGTGAAAACGCAGCAGGCCGATTTCCCGAATCTCGGTAAACGGATGTCGCCGTTTGAACGTACCCCGCCGTGGTCGGTATACGTGCCGCCGCAGGATCGGGTCGAGGTGACCGCCGATTCCGATCTGGAGCTGGCGGTGTGCAGCGCGCCGGGCAAAGGCAGCTTCCCGGCACGCCTGATTCGGCCGGAAGACGTCGGCGTGGAGCACCGCGGGAAAGGGCGCAACCAGCGCCGGGTGCATAATATTCTGCCGGACAGCGCCGAGGCGGATTGCCTGCTGGTGGTCGAGGTCTACACCGACGAAGGGGCCACCAGCTCGTGGCCGTCGCATAAGCACGATACCGCCCAGCCGGGCAAAGAGACGCAGCTGGAAGAGACCTACTATCACCGCTTCGATCCGCCGCAGGGCTTTGCCTTCCAGCGGGTCTACACCGACGACCGCAGCCTGGACGCCTGCATGGCGCCCTATAACCACGATGTGGTGATGGTGCCGCGCGGTTACCATCCGGTGGCGGCGATTGCCGGTTACGACAGCTACTATCTGAACGTCATGGCCGGGCCGGATCGGAAATGGCTGTTCACCTGGGAAGAGGACCACGCCTGGATCAACACCCCGGAATATCCGCGCCACGACTAACGTGACGCGCAGACGCCGATAAAAAAGGCCGGTTAGCGATGCTAACCGGCCTTCTTGTCTATGGGCTGCGGGTGTTTTTTCGCGAAAGGCTCCGCGGAATCCCACTCCCAGGCCCGGCAAGCGCAGCGTCGCCGGGCAGGACACCTCTGGCGCCATACCCGTCTTGTGCCGGATGGCGCTACGCTTATCCGGCCTACGGGGTCCTCTCACAGGCTCATACCTCGTAGGCCCGGCAAGCGCAGCGCCGCCGGGCAGGACACCTCTGGCGCTATACCCGTCTTGTGCCGGATGGCGCTACGCTTATCCGGCCTACGGGGGCCTCTCACAGGCTCATACCTCGTAGGCCCGGCAAGCGCAGCGCCTCCGGGCAGGACACCGCAAACACCGTCGCCGTATTTATGCAGGATGGCGCTACGCTTATCCGGCCTACGGGGTCCTCTCACAGGCTCATACCTCGTAGGCCCGGCAAGCGCAGCGTCGCCGGGCAGGACACCGCAAACACCGTCGCCGTTTTTATGCAGGATGGCGCCACGCTTATCCGGCCTACGGGGGCCTCTCACAGGCTCATACCTCCCAGGCCCGGTAAGCGCAGCGCCACCGGGCAAGATATCAGGCTCGATACCCGTCATGTTGCCGGGTGGCGGCTGCGCCTGACCCGGCCTGGAGGGTTCGTGCGACCTGTCCTTGATTTACCCACTTGCGCGACTGAAACTGCCGGTGCTGACGGCCTCAAAATCGCTGAGACGTTCCCGGAAGGCCGGGGCAGCCCGCATGGATGCGGGCTGAGGGCCGTGTTTTGCAGGGACGCTGCCTCGGCCCGACCCGAAGCCTGCAGGGATAAGTCGAAGGTACCACGCAGTGGCGATTTTGCTGGCCGGAGCCCGGGGGTACAGGGGGCGGCGGCGACTGGCCGCCCCCTGTGCGCTCCCTGCGCCATTAGGGACATAGCGCAGAAGACATATCGGGAGCGCAATCTGTCCGGAAATAACATAGAAGTTGTAGCCCCGCCAGGCGCAGTGCGAACAAGGACATTTCCGGTTGTGCCGTTATTTTGCCGGGTGGCGGCTGCGCCTTACCCGGCCTACGGGGTCCTCTCACAGGCTCATACCTCCCAGGTCCGGTAAGCGCAGCGCCACCGGGCAAGATATCAGGCTCGATACCAGTCATGTTGCCGGGTGGCGGCTGGCGCCTTACCCGGCCTACGTTCTTACGACCTGTCGTTAATTTATTCACCATGGTTGCTGAAACTGCCGGTGCTGACGGCCTCAAAATCGCTGAGACGTTCCCGGAAGGCCGGGGCAGCCCGCATGGATGCGGGCTGAGGGCCGTGTTTTGCAGGGACGCTGCCTCGGCCCGACCCGAAGCCTGCAGGGATAAGTCGAAGGTACCACGCAGTGGCGATTTTGCTGGCCGGAGCCCGGGGGTACAGGGGGCGGCGGCGACTGGCCGCCCCCTGTGCGCTCCCTGCGCCATGCCAGGCATAACGCAGACGATTAACCGGGAGCGCAAATTTCACTGAAGTTACACGTGATAAACGCGTTGCCTGGCCGGGAAAGTTGCAAACCGAAAACAGTGTCTACGGCGACCCGCAGGCGCACATATCACACGCACGGCAAGCGCAGCGCCGCCGGGCAGGACACCTCTGGCGCCATACCCGTCTTGTGCCGGATGGCGCTACGCTTATCCGGCCTACGGGGGCCTCTCACAGGCTCATACCTCGTAGGCCCGGTAAGCGCAGCGCCACCGGGCGATGACAGCGGGTACGGAGCCGCTTTTATGCCGGGTGGCGGCTGCGCCTGACCCGGCCTACAGTTCGTGCGACCTGTCGTTAATTTATTCACCAGCCTTGCTGAAACTGCCGGTGCTGACGGCCTCAAAATCGCTGAGACGTTCCCGGAAGGCCGGGGCAGCCCGCATGGATGCGGGCTGAGGGCCGTGTTTTGCACGGACGCTGCCTCGGCCCGACCCGAAGCCTGCAGGGATAAGTCGAAGGTACCGCGTAGCGGCGATTTTGCTGGCCGGAGCCCGGGGGTACAGGGGGCGGCGGCGACTGGCCGCCCCCTGTGCGCTCCCTGCGCCGTAAGAGACATAACGCAGAAAATTAACCGGGAGCGCAAATTTCACTGAAGTTACACGTGATAAACGCTTTGTCTGGCCGGGAAAGTTGCAAACCGAAAACAGTGTCTACGGCGACCCGCAGGCGCATATATCACACGCCCGGCAAGCGCAGCGCCGCCGGGCAGGACACCTCTGGCGCCATACCCGTCTTGTGCCGGATGGCGCTACGCTTATCCGGCCTACGGGGTCCCCCCGCAGGCTTATCCCGCGCCGCCGCGCAACCGACGCCAGGCGGCCTATCTCACGCCTTCTGCTTGGCCTCGGACTCCTGACTGCTGTTCAGCGCCAGCGAAACCGCCAGCGTCTGGGCCAGGCACAGGGAAGCAACCTGCGAACGGAAGCCATCCACCTGCGCTTCCCGCACCACAAAGCAGACATCGCTGAAGGCCGCCAGCGGGCTGACCTGGCTGTCGGTAATGGCGATCTGCCGCGCTTTGCGCTGCGCGCCCAGCTCCACCAACTCGACCACTTCCCGGGCGTACGGCGAGAAGCTCACCGCCACCACCACGTCTTTCGGGCCGACCAGACTCAGCTGCTCGGTGAACATGCCGCCGAGGCCGTCGATCAGAAAGGCTTTGCGATCGAGGTGGCGCAGCGCATAAGTCAGATAGGAAGCGACGCTGAACGACCGGCGCAGGCCAATGACGTAGATATTTTCCGCCTCGCCCAGCAGGGCCACCGCGCGCTCCAGCTCATCGCTGGAGGTCTGCATCGCCAGCTGCTGCAGCGCCTGGTTGTTCACCATTGTGAACATATTGAGGATTTCCGTCGGCGTTTCCGGCGGGCTGGACTCATCGCTGGTGGTCTGGCGGAACAGACGGGCGCGCTCGGTATAGTTGGCGGTCTCTTCCATCAAATGCTGCTTGAACATCTGTTTCATTTCGTTAAAGCCGCTGAAGCCGAAGGCGTTGGCAAAACGAATCAACGTGGAAGGGGGAACGTCCGCCTGTTGCGCAATGGAGGCCACGGTATCGAAAGCCACGCTATTGCTGTTATCAAGGATATAGCGGGCGACCTGTTTCAGACGTTTGCTTAACGTATCGTAGCGACGCCTGATTTCATCCTGCAGGATGGTCAGCTGTGTTGGGTTATTGGCCATAGAGTGCGCTCTGAGAAAATGGAAGGAATATGGCTTCCAGTGTACCAAATGAAGCGAATTTTTCATTTATTGCGACGAAATACGCGATTCATTTCACGAAGAAACAGAAAAACGCCCGCTCCGCAAGGTGACGGAGACGGGCGTTGGGGGATCAGCGGCGGGCTTCGCGCCAGTAGCCAATAAGCGTCAGGTAGTTGCGTTTCACTTCCTCTATCAGCGCCTCATCGCTGAGCTCGCCCTGCATCCAGCGCCGCGACGGCTGGCCAAAGATGGTGCGCCCGACGGCGAAACCTTTGATCATCGGGTGTGCGGCCGCTTCGGCGAAACCGGCGCGCAGTTTGTCGGAAGGCGCATCGAGACCGAGGATCAGGATCCCGCGGCTCCACGGATCTTCGCGCTCGATAAGGGCGGTGATCTGCTGCCAGCTGGCGCTGGAGAGCGGCGGCAGCTTCCACCAGTCCGGCTTGATCCCCAGCTGATAGAAGTGCTCCAGCATGGTGTGGTAATGGCGCTCGTCTTTGTCCGGGCCATTTTCTGGGAGGATCACCTCCAGCAGCAGCTCGTGGCCTGATTTGTTACAGGCCTGCCACACCTCGAGCAGCAGAGCGTCCTGCTCTTCACGCAGCGCCGCCGGGTCGTCCGGGTGATAGAAGACCAGACATTTGACGACATGCTCCAGCGGCCAGTCGATCAGCTGCGAGCCGATGTTGCCATGCTCCAGACGCAGCGGGCGCGAGCTGGGCAGTTCGATAGGGCGCCCGATCCACCAGCCCTTGCCGGTAATGGCGTTCAGCGCACGCTGGCCGTAGGTGCCGTCGGCCAGAATACCGCTGCGCTGGTCAAGACCCGCCTCCTGCGCCGCCGCTTCGGCCGCGGCCAACAACAGCAGCTTGAGCTGCGGAATGCAGGCTTCATCGCGCCCGGTCTCCCGCGCCAGGTCGGCTAGCTGTTTGCGATGGTCGAAGGCGAAAATGCACAGCTCCGGCCACTGCTGGCGGCGGCTGGTGACCCGGTGCAGATGGTTGAGGCGCTCGTCGACGTCCGGGCGCGGCACCGATTCGGCGCGCTGCAGGTAGTCATCGAGTTCGACTTTGGTCGGCATCGCCGGCGCGCAGCCGTGGCGGGAGACCACCAGCGCCCCGCAGGCGTTGGCGTAACGGCAAGCCTGCTCCCAGCCCTCGTCGTTAAGCCAGCCGCGCAGCAGGCCCGACATAAAGGCATCCCCGGCGCCCAGCACGTTGAGCACCTCCACGCGCACGCCCTGCTGCAGCGGCACCTGGTCCCAGCTGTCCGGGATGTCGCCTTCCAGCACCACGCAGCCCATCGGTCCGCGCTTGCAGACGAGGGTGGCTTTGGTGGCATGGCGCACATTTTTCAACGCGGTCAGGGTATCGGTGCTGCCCCCGGCAATATGAAACTCTTCTTCGGTTCCCACCACCAAATCGAACAGATGCAGCACTTCCTGCAGCTGGCTGGTGACCGGCCCGGACTCAATGAAACGGGTTTCGCCATCGCCGAGCGAGGTAAGCCCCCACAGCACCGGACGGTAATCGATATCCAGCGCGGTACGCAGGCCGTGACGACGAGCGTACTCCAGCGCCTTCAGCACCGCGGCGCGGGTGTTGGCGTGCGACAGGTGGGTGCCGGTCACCGCCAGCGCCCGGGAGGAGGCAATATACTCCTCGCTGATGTCGTCAGGCGTTAAGGCCATATCGGCGCAGTTATCGCGGTAGAAAATCAGAGGGAAGGTCTCCTGATCCTTGATCCCCAGCATCACCAGCGCGGTCAGGCGGGATTTGTCGGTAATCAGATACTCGGTATCCACCCCGGCGCGGTTGAGCGTTTCACGCAGGAAACGGCCGTTGTGTTCATCGCCAACGCGCGCCAGCATGGCCGATTTCAGCCCCTGAATCGCGGTGCCAAAGGCCACGTTGCCGGAGGAGCCGCCCAGATATTTCGAGAAACTGGCAACGTCTTCTAGCCGCGAACCGATCTGCTGGGCATAGAGGTCGACGGCCACCCGACCTATACAGATGACGTCGAGCCGCTTTACTGCTGCATTCATAGCTAGGATTTCCTTTTTGGTGTCTGCTGCCTGGAAGGGTCGGGATCCCGACGTCGACTCCGTGAACAGCCTGAGGGTTATTGGTTACCCTTAGTTTGAGAAATAAATATTTCATTTGCAAACTCGTTCGAAATTAAAAAACCAAAAGTGTGAGGGATCTACCACTCTGCCGCACTGAGCCTCGCGTTAGCGCGGATCGCCCCCACTGTCGACCCTGAGGAAAATGAAACGCCAAACGACAGCCATTTACCTATGATTTTTAAGGGGATGTTGCCGTCTGGCGCCGCCAAAAAGGGCCCGAAAACGTGTCAGGAATGTAAGTGAAACGTATGAAATGGGTAGAGAGTTTGATCCTTCTCGCAAAATGAAATATTTCTTCTGTATTTGTATTTAATGAAAAAAATGTTTGCCTATAATCCACAGGTATTCCAGTGACGTGAACGACGGCCCCGGCGGCATCGGCGCGACGCCACACACAAATACTGAACAATAAGGATTGTGAAACATGGGCAAACTGAGACTGACAACGGCGCAGGCGCTGGTGAAGTTCCTCGATAACCAGTACCTGGAAGTGGATGGCGAAGAGCTGAAGTTCGTGAAAGGCATTTTTGCGATTTTCGGCCATGGCAACGTCCTGGGACTGGGGCAGGCGCTGGAGCAGGATAGCGGCGACATGCGCGTCTATCAGGGGCGCAACGAGCAGGGGATGGCCCACGCGGCCACCGGTTTTGCCCGCCAGGCCCTGCGCCGGCAGATTATCGCCTGCACCTCCTCCATCGGCCCGGGGGCGGCCAACATGATCACCGCCGCCGGCACCGCCAGCGCCAACCGCATTCCGCTGCTGCTGCTGCCGGGCGATGTCTTCGCCACCCGCCAGCCGGACCCGGTGCTCCAGCAGATTGAACAGAGCTACGATCTCAGCATCAGCACCAATGACGCCTTCCGTGCGGTCAGCAAATACTGGGACCGCATTACCCGCCCGGAACAGCTGATGAGCGCCTGCATCAACGCCATGCGCGTCCTGACCGACCCGGCGGAAACCGGCGCAGTGACGCTGTGCCTGCCGCAGGATGTGCAGGGCGAAGCCTGGGACTACCCGGAATCCTTCTTTGCGCGTCGCGTACACCGTCTCGATCGCCGCCCGGCCAGCGCCGCGCAGCTGGCGGACGCCGTGGCGGCCATCAAAGCCAGCCGTAAACCGCTGATCGTCTGCGGCGGCGGGGTGAAATACTCCGGCGCGGGCGAAGCGCTGTCCCGTTTCGCCGAGCGCTACGGAGTGCCTTTTGCCGAAACCCAGGCCGGGAAGGGGACGGTGGTCTCTTCTCACCCCCTGAACGTCGGCGGCGTCGGCGAGACGGGCTGTCTGGCGGCGAACCTGCTGGCGAAAGAGGCCGACCTGGTGATCGGCGTCGGCACCCGTTTCAGCGATTTTACCACCGCCTCGAAATGGATTTTCCAGCACCCGGAGGTGCGTTTCCTGAATATTAACGTCAGCAACTTCGACGCCTGGAAGCTGGACGGCATTGCCATGCTGGCGGACGCCCGGGAGGCGATGACCGCCCTCGACGCGGCGCTGGCGGACAGCGGCTGGCAGGCCGGCTGGGGCGCGCAGATCGAGAGCGTGCAGAGCCGTCAGTTAAAAGAGACCCAGCGCGTGTACCAGGCGGTGTGGCAGGAGAAATCCTTTGTGCCGGAGATCGACGATCATCTCGATCGCGAATCGGTATATCGCGAGTTCCGCCAGATCACCGACTCCACCCTGACCCAGAGCAGCGTCCTTGGGGTACTGAATGAAACGCTGCCGGCCGAGGCGGTGATCGTCGCGGCGGCGGGCAGCCTGCCCGGCGATCTGCAGCGCGTCTGGCGCAACCGCGCGGAAAACACCTACCACGTGGAGTACGGCTACTCCTGCATGGGATATGAGGTCAACGCCGCGCTGGGCGTGAAGCTGGCGCAGCCGCAGAGCGAAGTCTACTCCCTGGTCGGCGATGGCTCGTTCATGATGCTCCACTCTGAACTGGTCACCTCCCTGCAGGAGCGGGCGAAGATCAACGTCGTGCTGTTCGACAACATGGCCAACGGCTGCATCAACAACCTGCAGATGGAGCACGGGATGGACAGCTTCGGTACCGAGTTCCGCTACCGCCAGCCGGAAACCGGCCAGCTGCAGGGCGGTCTGGTGCCGGTGGACTTCGCCACCATCGCCGCCGGCTACGGCTGCAAAACCTGGCGCGTCACCACCCTGGACGAACTGCGCCACGCGCTGGACGCCGCCCGTCGCGAAACGGTCAGCACCCTGATTGATATTAAAGTACTGCCGAAGACCATGGTGCACAAATACGGCAGCTGGTGGAACGTCGGGGTCGCCCAGACGGCGCTCTCAGAGCGGATCCGCAAAGTTGCGCAAATGATTAATGAAAAGCGCGCCCAGGCGCGTGATTACTAAAACGAACATCCACCCTGAATCCTACAGACTTACGGAGAAAACCATTATGTCGCTCAAATTAGGTGTCATCGGCGCTGGCGCTATCGGTAAAGAACACATCCGTCGCTGCACCCAGGTTCTGCAGGGCGCCACCGTTGTGGCGGTGTCTGATATCAATGCCGACAACGCCCGTGCGGCGGTCGCGCTGCCGGGCGTGCAGGCGGAAGTCTACGCCGACGGCCACGACGTGATTAACGCCAGCGATGTCGATGCCATCCTGGTCACCTCCTGGGACCCGACCCACGAAGAGTACACCCTGGCCGCCATCGCCGCCGGTAAGCCGGTGTTCTGCGAAAAACCGCTGGCGATGTCTGCGGAAGGCTGCCGCCGTATCGTCGATGCTGAAATGAAGGCCGGCCGTCGCCTGGTGCAGGTTGGCTTTATGCGCCCATACGACGAAGGCTATCTGGCGCTGAAAAAAGTGATCGACGATGGCGATATCGGCGTGCCGCTGATGCTGCGCTGCGCCCACCGCAACCAGTCGGTTGGCGAGAACTACACCACCGATATGGCGATCACCAACACCCTGATCCACGAGCTGGACGTGCTGCGCTGGCTGCTGAACGATGACTACCGTTCCGTGCAGGTGCGCTTCCCGCGCTCCACCTCGCACACCCATGCGCGCCTGAAAGATCCGCAGATCGTCTCCTTTGAAACCAAAAAAGGCACCCTGATCGACGTCGAGGTGTTCGTGAACTGCCAGTACGGGTATGACATCCAGTGCGAAGTGGTCGGCGAGACCGGGATTGCCCGTCTGCCGGAGCCGTCTGCCGTCCAGATGCGCAAGTCCGCCAGCCTGTCGACCGCCATTCTGACCGACTGGAAAGACCGCTTTATCAAAGCCTACGACGTCGAGCTGCAGGCCTTTATCAACGACGTCAAAGCCGGTCAGCTGCACGGCCCGTCGGCCTGGGACGGCTACGCGGCGTCGGTAGCGGCGGACGCCTGCATTAAAGCGCAGGGAACCAGCGAGCCGGTTGAGGTGACGCTGCCTGAGTGCCCGGCATTCTACAAACGTTAAGCACGCTTTGCCGACGGAACTTCTTTGCACAGGTAACGACGATGAAAATTGCCTTTGATGTGGATGTGATTAAGGACCTCGGGATCACCCGCATGGTCCATCAGGTAGCGGAGTGGGGCTACAAGTACATTGAACAGTCGCCGCACCCGCAGATTAACCCGTTCTACAAGCACCCGCGCGCCAGCCGGGAGATCATGGCCGAGTACAAGCAGGCGCTGCGCGATACCGGCCTTGAGCTGTCGTCGTTTATCTGCGTCTACCGCTGGTCCGGCCCGGACGAACTGCGCCGCCAGGCGGCGGTGAAAAACTGGAAACGGCTGGTGGAAATTGCGGTGGAGATGGGCGTTCAGGTGATCAACACCGAGTTCTCCGGCGATCCGAATCAGCCTGAGATCTGCGATGAAATGTTCTATCGCTCGATGGAAGAGCTGTTGCCGATTTTTGAGCGGGAAGGCATCCGCGTGGAGATCCAGGCGCATCCCTGGGATTTCTGCGAAGAGAACAATGAAACCGTCGATATCGTGAAGTCGTTCCGCAGCGATAACGTGAAGTACGTCTACAGCGTGCCGCACACCTTTTTCTACGACAAAGGCGTCGGCGACGTGGCGAGCATGCTGCGCTATGCCGGGAGCGATCTCTCCCATGTCCTGATTGCGGATACCCGCAATCATACGAAACATTGCCGCTATATCGTTAACCCGCCGGGCGTGGATGCCGTGGTGCACCAGCACGTAGGCGTCGGGGAAGGGGATGTGGATTTCGACGCGCTGTTCCGCACCCTGCGCGAAATGAAATTCGCCGAGCAGACCTTCAAGGTCGGCGGGGAGCCGATTGTCGCCACCTCGCTGTTTGGCTACCCGGAAAAAATGAAATACCAGGCAGTGGAAACCCGTGAACTCATTGAACGTGAATTGCTGCGCCGCTAAGGCGCAGCGGCAGGAGCCCTACTATGAACAAAGATAACGTCAAACTGGCTGTCGCCCCGATCGGCTGGACTAACGATGATATGCCGGAGCTCGGCAGCGAAAATACTTTCCAGCAGATCGTCAGCGAAATGGCGCTGGCCGGCTTTACCGGCAGCGAAGTCGGCAGCAAATATCCGCGCGATCCGGCGGTTCTCAAGCCGATGCTGGACATCCGCGGCATTCAGATCTGCAACGCCTGGTTCAGCACCTTTTTCGCTAACGGCCAGCGGGAAAAAACCATTGATGAATTCGTCAATCACATGAACTTCCTCCATGCGATGGGCGCGAGAGTGATTGGCTGCTCCGAGCAGAGCGGCAGCATCCAGGGGCTGGATAAACCGATCCTCGGCGATGCGAAGCCGTGCTTCAGCGACGAAGAGTGGCAGCGGGTGGCGGAAGGCTACAACACCCTTGGTCGCCTGGCGGCGGAGAAGGGGATGCAGGTCTGTCTGCACCACCACATGGGCACCGGCATCCAGACCACTGCGGAAATCGACAAGTTTATGTCGCTGGTGGACGAGCGCGTCTTCCTGCTGTTCGACACCGGCCACGCCTGGTACTCCGAAGGCGGCGAAGCGCCGATGCTGGCGATCCTCAAAAAGTATCTGCCGCGCATCAACCACGTTCACCTGAAGGACGTCCGTCCGCCGGTGATCGACCAGGTGCGCCGCGACGGCCTGTCGTTCCTCGACGGCGTGAAAAAAGGCACCTTCACCGTCCCGGGCGACGGGGTGATCGATTTCCGTCCGGTGTTCAAGCTGCTGGACGACTTTGGCTATAAAGGCTGGATGGTGGTGGAAGCCGAGCAGGATCCTGCCCTGGCCAATCCTTTCGAATACGCCGTAAAAGCGCGCAAATATATCCGCGAAACGGCAGGGATCTAATCGTTGTGACATTTTCAGGCCATACCGGGTATGGCCTGCTTTTTTTCCTTTCTCAATCCCTGTTCCCGCTTGCAAACCGCCTGACTGGATCTTAACCCCGGCGCCGGACAGTTCCCTTTCCCTCAGGGAGAGGGCCGGGGTGAGGGTGGCGATGACGGGTAAAGCGTCACTTCACTTCCGCCAGCGCGGTTTTATCCACATAAGGTTTCATCAGCGCGTCGGCTTCCTTTTGCGCCGCCTGAACCGCCGCTTCCGGCGTCACTTTGGCATCGTTAACCACCGCCGCCAGCTGGTTCTCCATCGCCTTACGCACCGCCACGGTCTCCCAGGTGGAGTACCACGGATGGGCGTACTTCAGCTGCTCAAGCGCGATCGCCGCCCGCGGATCCTGCTGCAGATAGGCCTTCATCTCCGGCGTATCGTATGACGCCTTGCGCGGCGAGAAGTAGCCGGTAAAACGGCTCCACGCGCCGTTCACGTCGGGGCTCACCAGATAGATCAGGAACTGATACGCCGCTTTCTTCTGCGCCTCGTTGATGCCTTTAAAGCTCACCAGGCTGGCGCCGCCGATCGGCACCGCGCGCTGCTCTTTGGCCGGCAGCATCGCCACCCCAAGCTCAAAGTCTTTGCTGTTCTCGCGCATAAAGCCCAGCGCGCCGGTGCTGAGCATCGCCATCCCGAGCTTGCCGGAGAAGAACGCAGCGCTGATCTGCTTCGAGTTCAGCACCCCGGACGGCATCACCTTGTCCTTGTAGATCAGATCCTGCCAGAAGCGCAGGGCGCCGATGGCGGTCGGCGAGTTGTAATAGACTTCGCCCGGATAGTCTTCGTTAAAGTATTTCCCGCCGTTGGCGCGCACCAGCGCCGAGAAGATCCAGCCGCCGTAGTCGTCGTTGGTCGACGGCAGCATGATCCCCCACTGGCCGGTGCTCTCGTCGGTCAGCTTTTTGGCATCGGCCAGCAGCTCGGCCCAGGTCTGCGGCGGCTGTTTGATCCCGGCCCGATCGAACATCGTCTTGTTGTAGTAGAGGATCGGCGTCGAGTTATGGAACGGGATCGCATAAGTGGTGCCCATCACCTGGGCGTTCTTATGCATCGCGGGCCAGAATTCCTTTTGCAGAAAATCGCCGGCCTTTTGATCGCCATATTTAAACAACTCATCCATCGGCAGGATCTCATCCTTCAGCGCCAGATCGGTGGTGAAGTTAGCGGACATGATCACCAGCGCCGGCGGCTGGCCGGCCTTCTGCGCCGATTCAGCTTTGATCTTGGTGGTGTCGTAGTTGCCGGTGAAGATGCCGCGCACTTCCACATCCTGCTGCGAGTCGTTGAATTGCTTAATGACGCGGGTCATCTCCATGGTCAGCTTGCCGTCCACCGGCGCCGGGAACATGAAGTCTATTTTCTCTTTTGCCAGCGCCGCGCCGCTCAGGGCGAGGCTGAGGCTAACCGCGACTACCGTAAGAGGTTTAAACATGATTACACTCCATCAGTAAATTATGCTGGGTCTCAGCATGAAAAAGATGCACATCGGCAGGCGAAAAGCCGATCGGTAGCGACTCGCCTTTCTCCGGCACCGTGCCGCGGTGGCGGCGGCTAAAGCGCAGGGTGCCGATCGGGGTGCTGACGTGGAGCAGGTAATCGGCTCCCATAAGTTCTCGTTGCAGAACGGTGGCCGGCAGGCGCAGATGGCCCTCCTCCACGCGGTCGGTAATATGTTCCGGGCGAACGCCCAGCCAGACGCGGGTCTGATCCCGGTGGCGCGGCGGCAGCGGATGGCGCTGTTCTCCCAACAGTACTTCACCGTTGGCGCAGGGCAGCGACAGCAGGTTCATCGCCGGCGAACCGATAAATCCGGCGACGAACAGGTTGGCCGGGTTGGCGTAGAGATACTCCGGGCGCCCGACCTGCTGCACGTGGCCGCCGTTCATCACCACGATGCGGTCGGCCATCGACATCGCCTCGGTCTGGTCGTGGGTCACATAGATGGTGCTGGTTTTCAGCTGCTGATGGAGCGCCATAATGCTGTCGCGCACTTCGCTGCGCAGACGGGCGTCGAGGTTGGAGAGCGGCTCGTCCATCAGGAACAGCCGCGGATTACGCACAATCGCCCGGGCCATCGCCACCCGCTGGCGCTGGCCGCCGGAGAGCTTCGCCGGTTTGCGGTCGAGCAGCGCCTCCAGCTGCAGCATCTGCGCCACGTTGTCCACCCGCGGCTGCCAGCTGCTTTTCTCTTCCTTGCGCACCTTCATGCCGAAGGTGATGTTGTCGCGCACCGACAGATGCGGAAACAGGGCATAGTTCTGGAAGATCATCGCGAAGTTGCGCTCGCGCGGCGTGGTGGCGGTGATGTTCTCATCATGCAGCCAGATTTGGCCTTCGCTGACCGGCTCCAGGCCGGCGAGCAGGCGCAGCAGGGTGCTTTTTCCGCAGCCCGACGGGCCGACCAGCACCACGAATTCGCCTTCGTGAATATCCAGCGACAGGGCGCTGAGCGCCGGCTTGCCGTCGAAACGTTTACTGATGTTTTGCAGACTGAGCATGGCGGTTAGCGCTCTTCCGTTGGGCAACTGATGTTTTCGTCGTACAGCCACGGCCCGGCGTAGTGGGCCAGCGAGTGCTGGTAGCTCACCCACTGCTCGCCGACCTGGCGGTGCATCAGACATGAGGCCGGAGAAAGGTCGTAATAGGGCCGGGTGTCGTCGTGGCAGTACGGCACCTGATGGACGGTGCCGGGGATAGTGGAGATCAGCGCCTGGCGATACTGGGTCATGGTCAGGCTGTGGTTATGGCCGCAGAAGATGCGCGTCAGCGACGGGAAACGCTCCACCAGCGCCAGCAGACGGTGGCCGTTTTCGCAGGCGATCGGGTCCATCTGCGCATTGCCCAGCGGCAGCGGCGGGTGGTGCATAAAGAGAGTCGCCGGTTTGTCGCCGCCCTCGAACAGCTGGGCTTCCAGCCAGCCGATGGTCTCGTCGGTCAGCCAGCCTTTCGAGGTGCCGGCGCGGCTGGAATCGATAAACAGCAGGCGGGTGGCGAAGTCATCCACCGCATAGCGCATATTTTGCGCATCGTTGCCCAGCAGCGGGCATAGCGGGTGAAGATGCTCGAGAAAATGGGCTTTGTCGTCGTGGTTGCCGGGGATCAGATACAGCGGATAGTTCAGGCTGCCGAGGATCTGGCGGGCCACCTGATACTCCGCCGGGCGGCCGCAGTTGACGATATCCCCGCTCACCACCACCGCGTCCGGACGCTCGCGCAGCGCGTTAAGCTGGGAGACCACGTCGGCGTTGGCGGCGTTGACGTCGATAAAGCCGTACAGCTTCTCGCCGCGGCTGCGGAAATGGGTATCGGAAATGTGCGCTAACAGCATGAATCACTCCTTATTTGATCCCGGAGAAGCCGAAGCTCCGCAGGAACTGTTTCTGAAAAAGGATGAACGCCAGCATCAGCGGCAGGCAGACCATCAGCGTTCCGGCGCCGATGGTGCCCCACTGGCCGCCGGATTCGGCGCCCATGGCGAAGGAGACCAGCCCGACGGTCAGCACCTGCTTATCGGGATCGTTGAGCATCATCAGCGGCCACAGGTATTCGTTCCAGTGGTAGGTAATGCTGACGGTGGCGAAGGCCAGCACCGACGGCCAGGACATCGGCAGCAGCACGCGGAACAGCACCTGCCACCAGCGGCAGCCCTCCATCAGCGCCGCCTCCTCCAGCTCTTTCGGAATGGCGAGGAACGCCTGACGCATCAGGAACACGCCGAACGCCGAGGTGAAGTAGGGCATCATCACCCCGGTGAGGGTGTTGAGCAGGCCGAAGGTTTTCAGGGTCAGCATGTTCGGCACCATCATCACTACCGGCATGATCATCAGCTGCACCAGGAACAGGAGAAACAGCGTCTGCTTGCCGCGAAACTCGTGGCAGGCGAAGACGTACCCGGCGGTGGTGATGGTCAACAGCTGCACGAAGAAGGTGCCGAAGGTGAAGATAAGGGTGTTGGCGTACAGGCTCAGCCAGTCGGCGCTGTTCCAGGCGTCGCGGAAGTTATCGAGGGTCAGCGGCAGGCGCGGCAGCAACGAGGCCATATCTTCCCCGAAGGTGGTGGCGCTGAACGAGGTGGCCAGCATCCAGATAAACGGGCTTACCCACAGCAGCGCCAGGCAGCACATTAATACTGTGAGCGTAAAGGGCGACGAGCGGCGCAGGCGCAGCCACAGCGGACGGGCGGCGGCGGGCGTGCGGACCAGCAGCGGCGAGATGTCAGCGCTCATAGTGGGCTCCTTTCTCCAGCAGTTTCAGGTTAATCAGCGAGAAGGCGAACAGCCCGGCCAGGGTCAGGAAGGTGGCGGCGGAGGCTTTGCCGAGGTCGTGGGTATCCCAGGCGAGATTCTGGATGTAATAGAGCAGCACGGTGGTGGCGTTGTCCGGCCCGCCGCGGGTCATCACCGCCACGTGGTCGATCTGGGTGATGGAGTAGATCAGCGCGGTGGTGATCACAAAGCTCAGGGTCGGGCGCAGCAGCGGTAGCGTGACCTTAAAAAAGACCTGCGTGCGGGTAGCCCCTTCCATCAGCGCCGCTTCCCGCGTCGAGGCCGGAATGCTCTGCAGCCCGGCGAGGAAAAACAGCATGTAGTAGCCGGCGAACTTCCACACGCCGATTAGCGCCAGGGCCAGCAGCGCGCTGTTGCTGCGCCCCAGCCAGTTGTTGTTCATCGGCCCGAACAGCTTCGCCAGATAGTGGTCGAGCAGGCCGAGGCCGGGCATAAAGATAAACAGCCACAGCGCGGCGGCGCTGACCATCGGGATAATCATCGGGAAGAAGAAGGCGGTGCGCAGCCAGCGGTTGACGCGATGGTTCTCGCTCAGGGCGACCGCCAGCAGCAGGGCGAGGGTCACCCCGGGCACTACCGTCAGCAGGATATAGAGCAGGTTATTGCCCAGCGACTGCCAGAAGACGTTATCGGCAAACAGGCGGGCGAAATTATCCAGCCCGACGTACTGCGCGCCGTCGCTGGCCATGCGGGTATCAAACAGGCTGTCATACACCGAACGCCCCAGCGGGAACCAGGTAAACAGCAGTAAAATCAGCAGGGAAGGCGACAGGATCAGCCAGGGAAGCCAGGTCTTTCTCATGGTGACGCGCATCTCGTTCAGCCATTTATCGAAGCCCGGATTGTGGGAAGCAATGACTACAGAGGCATGGCGGGGAGATGACGGTTTGATGAAGCGACGGGAAAAACGCCGGGCGAGCGGGCCGCCCGGCGGGAGAGAACCATTAGAAGTCGGCTTTCAGCACCGCGCGGTAGCGGGCTTTGCCTTCGCGAACGTGCTTCAGCGCTTCGTTAATCTGCGACATCGGGAACAGCTCGGTGGTTGGGGCCACTTTGCTGCGGCCGGCAAACTTCATCAGAGTGCGCAGTTCGGACGGGTTACCGGTCGCCGAGCCGGAGATGCTGCGGTCGCCGCCGATCAGGGTAAAGGCCGGCACCGGGAAGGGCTTCATTACCGCGCCGACGGTGTGGAAGTTGCCGCCGTACGCCAGCGCTTCAAAGTACGGCTGCCAGTCGAGGTCGACGGCGACGGTGTTGATAATCAGGTCGAACTGGCCGGCCAGCGCTTTTAGGGCTTCAGGATCGCGGCTGTTGACCACGCGATCGGCGCCCATCGCCAGCACTTCCTGCTCTTTGGCCTGGTTGGAGCTGAAGGCGGTCACTTCCGCGCCCATCGCCCGCAGCAGCTTAATGGCGATATGGCCGAGGCCGCCGATGCCGATCACCCCGACGCGGCTGGTGGCGGTGACGTGGTGGGTCAGCAGCGGTTTAAAGACGGTGATGCCGCCGCACAGCATCGGGCCGGCGGACGCCAGATCGATGCTCTCCGGCAGGGGGATCACCCACTGCCAGTCGGCTCGTAGCTTATTGGCGAAGCCGCCGCGGTTGAGAATGGTCGGCACCGAGCCTTCCAGACAGTTGATCTGGTTGCCGCTGATGCAGGCGTCGCAGTGGCCGCAGCTGCGCGCCGTCCAGCCGATGCCGACCTTCTGGCCAATCTTCAGCCCTTTATCCTGCGCCGCGCTGCCCAGCGCCGCCACCCGGCCAATCACCTCGTGACCGGCCACCAGCGGGTAGCTCGACATTCCCCATTCGTTGTCGATCATCGACAGGTCCGAATGGCAGATCCCGCAGTATTCCACCTCAACTTCGACATCTTCCGGCTGCAGCTCGCCGGCATCGTATTCCCACAGCGACAGATCGGCGCCCGCTTCTTTGGCGGCGTAGCTTTTAATGATGCTCATGTTCATTTCCTTGGGGTTGGCGTGATAACCCAGAAAGTGTAGAGCATGGTATTCCCCGGCGCTTGGCAATCGGAGGGGTAGCGAAGCGGGCGGACCAGCCGCCCGTTAAGGTCAGCGGCTGGCCAGCGGCCACTGATTAAGGCGGATGCCGCGCTGCGGGGCGTTCTCGGCAAAATCATCCAGCACCGCCTGCACGTCCGGGTCGAGGTAGCCGACGCTGTCATGCTCGACGATCACCACGCTCTTTTCCGGAATTTTCGCCAGCAGGGCCAGCAGATGCGGATTGTGCATAAAGGTCAGATTCTGCTGGATGCGCAGCACGTAGTGGTCATCGTAGCGCGCCAGCTGCAGCGAGTGGCGATGGCTGCGCCAGAGGCTGAACGCCATCTGGGTGGCAAGACCAATCCCGATCCCCGCCAGCATGCCGAAGGCGATAATCCCGCCGATGGTGGCGAGGAAGGGGACGTACTGCGCTGCCCCCTGGCGGAACTGCTCGATGAACAGCCGCGGCGTCGCCAGCTTATAGCCGGTATAGAGCAGCACGGCGGCGAGGCTGGCGAGCGGGATCAGGGTCAGCAGGCCGCTAAACCACAGGCCGCAGATCAACAGCAGCACGCCGTGGATAAAGATCGACAGTTTGCTCTGCGCGCCGTTGCTGACGTTCACCGAGCTGCGGACGATCACCGCGGTGATCGGCATCGCCCCCAGCACGCCGGAGAGCAGGTTGCCGACGCCCTGGGCGACCATTTCGCGGTTCGGCGAAGGCGGCGGATTTTGCGGGCGCAGCTTTTTCAGCGCCTCCTGGCTGAGCAGGGTTTCGAGGCTGGCGACCAGCGCCAGGGTCACCGCCACCACCCACACCGACGGATTGCGCCACGCGCTCCACGCCGGCGACTCCAGCTCGCCCAGCAGGTCGCCGAGGCTGCCGAACGCCGGCAGGGTGATCCGCGGCAGGGCGGCCAGCTGTTGCGGCGCAAAATGGGTCAGCAGCAGGGTGGTCACGCAGCCGAGCAGGACGGCGATCAGCGGCCCGGGGATCCAGCGCAGGCTCTTCACCCGGCGGATAAGCGGCGAGCCCCAGAGCCAGAGCACCAGCAGGCCGCCCGCGGCGACGGCAATCGCAGTGACGGAGAAAGCGGCATTGCCCTGAACCACATCGGCAAGCCCGGTCTCTTCCGCCGTGCCGAGCGCGACGGGGATCTGCTGCATAATCAGCAGGATGCCGATCGCCGCCAGCATGCCTTTGATGACGCTGGCGGGAACCAGCGAGATAAAACGCCCGGCCCGCAGAATGCCGAACAGCAGCTGCAGCACGCCGGCCAGCACCAGCGCCATCAGGAAGACGGAGAAGGAACCCAGGGATTCTATGGCGGCGACGACGATGGTGACCAGTCCGGCGGCGGGGCCGCTGACGGCGAAGCGGGAGGGGCTGAGGGCGGTGACGACCAGGCCGCCGATGATGCCGGTCAGCAGGCCAACGAAGGGCGGTAAGCCGCTGGCCTGGGCGATGCCAAGGCACAGCGGCAGGGCGACAAGGAAGACGACGATGCCGGCGAGAGAGTCCTGACGAAGTGTGTTCATGGGGCGTGCTCCTGCGGTGAGAGGTGTTCGACGAGGGTGGTTAAATGGCCGGAAGCCAGATCGTAGACGCAGCCGTGCAGGCTGAGCGGCCGCCCGCTGGCGAGCACCGTCTGCACCGGTTCACTCTCCAGCAGACGGGCGAACTGGGCGCGAACGTTGGCTTCCACCAGGGCGTCCAGCGCATGGCGAGAGCGCTCCGCGTCGGTGCCGGCGCTGGCGCCGGAGGAGGCCGCAACACCACATCCATCGGCGATCTGCGCAATTTCGTGATGCAGGGTGTGGCGCAACTGGCCGATGCGGCGAGCCAGCGCCGAGGATTCCTGCGCCAGCGGCAGGGTGGGCAGAGAGAGCGCCGCCTGCACGCCGCCGCAGCCGTAGTGGCCGCAGAGCACCACCCGCTCCACCTCAAGGTAGTGCAGGGCATACTGCAGGACGCTCATGACGTTGTCGTCGGCGGGATCGAGCATGTTGGCGATATTACGGTGGACAAAGAGCTCGCCGGGCTGGCTGCCGGTGAGCACCTCGGCGGGAACGCGGCTGTCGGAGCAGCCGATCCACAGCGAGTGGGGCCGCTGCCCGTCGACCCATTTTTCGAAATAGTCCGGGTCATGCTGACACTTCTGCAGCGCCCAGCTGCGGTTGCGGGCCAGCAAAGGTTTTAACGTCGTCACAAGTATTCTCCTGAGTTAATTCATCGAGTGAATATGTCCATCAAGACTCGTACAGCGACTAGTAAAAATAGTGTTTACCGGAACCCTTCACGCCTGAGGAAAATCCTGGAATAAACGGCAAAAAGAAAACTTTTCATTAATGTAAAGTTATAAAAATATTGATGAAATTAATATTTGACTGCGGAGCGGATGAATAACAAAAAGGCATTGGCTAAAACTTTCTGGAATATATGGGAATGATGGTGGGTGGGGGCGGGGGAATATTGAGGGATTGGATATTGGGGATGGGTGGGGAGCGTTGGGTTGTGTTGAGGTATGCTGGTGAGAGTAATGTGAGAAAAATTTGAGATAAGTTTGAGTGGGGTTTGGGGGGTAAAGGGGGAAAGGGGAGTGGCTGGCAGGTGGAGCTGGGTCTGCGGGAGGGTGAGAGAAGGGTTGCTGGTGGTAGGCACGCTATGGAACGGCGGCAAAAGGTGACGCCGAGCAGGATAGTGCTGTTTTTTTCAACACTTAGCGCGATGACGACACGCTGTCGCTTGCATGGCCGCCGCCGACAGGTATAATCCAGAACGTTTCCGCATCCCCTTCAGTGCCGAAGTGGCGAAATCGGTAGACGCAGTTGATTCAAAATCAACCGTAGAAATACGTGCCGGTTCGAGTCCGGCCTTCGGCACCATTAGTACTTCCAAGACCATCCGAGAAAGTCCAATTTTACCTTAAAAATCAATGCTTGCAGCGATTTTTACGTCCTGAGTCGTCCGAGGTTGTCCGTTGAAATCCGGATGTCATTGGGGGCATAATTGGGGGCATCTTAACTTCGATTAGAAATGTGCCCCCAAAATGAAGCTCAACGCCAGGCAGGTAGAGACCGCAAAGCCCAAAGACAAAACCTACAAAATGGCCGATGGCGGCGGTTTGTATCTCGAGGTTTCGGCTAAGGGGTCTAAATACTGGCGCATGAAATACAGACGCCCCTCTGACAAAAAAGAGGATCGCCTTGCTTTTGGTGTTTGGCCTACTGTGACGCTTGCTCAGGCAAGAGCCAAGCGCGACGAAGCTAAAAAGCTGTTAGTACAGGGCATTGACCCAAAAGCCGAACAGAAAGAAGATCAGGCCGAGAATTCGGGTGCATATACTTTCGAAACCATTGCTCGCGAATGGCATGCCAGTAACAAGCGCTGGAGTGAAGACCATCGATCGCGCGTTCTCCGCTATCTTGAGCTTTATATCTTCCCTCATATCGGTTCGTCCGACATTCGCCAGCTCAAAACCAGCCACCTGTTAGCCCCGATTAAAAAAGTTGATGCCAGTGGCAAACATGACGTCGCACAGCGTCTTCAGCAGCGTGTGACGGCTATTATGCGTTATGCCGTACAGAACGATTACATCGACTCTAACCCGGCCAGTGATATGGCTGGTGCTTTATCAACAACCAAAGCACGACACTATCCTGCTTTACCCTCTAGCCGGTTCCCTGAGTTTCTTGCTCGTCTTGCTGCATATCGTGGCCGTGTAATGACGCGGATCGCGGTTGAGCTTTCTCTGCTAACTTTTGTACGTTCCAGCGAGTTACGCTTTGCTCGTTGGGAAGAGTTTGATTTCGATAAATCTCTTTGGCGTGTACCTGCAAAGCGAGAAGAAATTAAAGGCGTGCGTTACTCATACCGTGGCATGAAGATGAAAGAGGAGCATATCGTTCCGCTTAGTCGGCAGGCGATGATTTTGCTAAACCAGTTAAAGCAGATTAGTGGTGATAAAGAGCTGCTTTTTCCGGGTGATCATGACGCAACAAAGGTTATGAGTGAAAACACGGTAAACAGCGCATTGCGTGCTATGGGGTATGACACGAAAACCGAGGTTTGCGGGCATGGATTCAGGACAATGGCGCGTGGTGCGCTCGGTGAGTCAGGGTTATGGAGTGATGATGCGATTGAGCGTCAACTGAGTCATTCAGAGCGTAATAATGTACGTGCTGCTTATATTCACACTTCAGAGCATTTAGATGAGCGTAGGCTGATGGTGCAGTGGTGGTCAGATTATCTAGATTGGAATAAAAATACATATCTAACACCTTATGAGTTTGCGAAGCTAAAGACGAATAGTGCATAAATTTATGTTAACTTCTTCATTCGTATGATAAGCATCCGTTGACAAGGTGGCTTACTTTATGATACGAGAGTTTTGATCTGTCTATTGAAGTCGTGGGAATATAACCAAACTAATTGTTTAGGAGCCGATTGTGGCAGGGAAAAGAGGATCTATCACTGAAAATATGAATATAGCCTTATGTGATGAGGTGAATGGCATCTGTCCGAAATGCAATAAAGCGCTATTAAAAAAAAGCGGTAAAAGCCATGTTAAGGTATATGAAGTAGCTCATATATATCCTCACTCCCCTCGACCAAGCGAAATTATTTTATTAAAAAATGAAAAAAGGCTAACGACTGATGTTGATGATCTAGGTAATCTTATTGCTTTGTGTAAGGATTGCCATAAAGTCTTCGATAACCCTCGTACAGTTGAGGGTTACCGAGAAATGTGTAAGATAAAAACAGCATCCTCTCAAAACGCAGAAATAAGAAGGAACTTATCAACTTTTCACTTAACTGAAGAAGTGAAGGAGTTAATAGAAAGGTTAGCAAGTAAAATTAATCAAGCACAAGCAAATCTAGATTTTGACGCTAAGACTATTGATACGAAATTACCTGATGACAATGATTTTTTATTAAAGTTTAAAGTCCAAGGGTTTGTTAATTATTTTTACGTCGATATTAAACAACTTTTTCAAGAGCTGGATAAAGATATTCCTGGTACCTCTGAGTTAGTTTATTCCGAGGTCAAAACTCATTATCTAAGTTTAAAACGAAGTGGGTTAGATAAAGAGAAGGCTTTCGATGCTCTAGTGAGTTGGGTTCATCTTACATGTCAAACAAAGAACAAGGTCGCATCTGAGGTTTTAATCTCGTTTTTTGTTCAAAATTGCGAGGTGTTCTAGTGATAGTGCCAAATAAAGCGACACCATTAAGAGAATCAATCTTGTTTAAAATGCTCGCCATCCTAGAAGAGGATTTTGAAACAATAGGTTTACTTGAGCTTTATGATGAAGTTTCACATCTTTTTGAGGGTATAGATGAATTTGTGTTTTCTCTTGACGTGCTATTCATAATAGAAAAGATCAAGGTTAATGAAAAAGGGATATTGGAAAAATGCTGACGTCAATATATTGCAAAAAATTAGTTCGTGAAACTTTGGTGTTCGGCCCAGGTCTCAATACTATATTAGGCCCTCGGAGTGGAGCAAACTCCATTGGGAAATCCTCCGTTTTATATCTAATAGATTTTGTTTTTGGAGGAGATAGTTTTTTAAAAAATTGTGTTGATGTTATTAATCAAAAAGGGCATGTAAAAGTTTATGCTAATTTCGAATTTAATAACGTTTGTTACCGGTTCTTTCGAAGCACCGAATTTCCAAATATCGTTCAATACTGCGTTGGGAATGAAGAGAAAACAATTGCTGAATATAGGGATTTTCTCTCTGAACAGTATGGCTTGACTGAAAGCGCGCCAACCTTTAGGAATATTACATCTCGATTTTCGAGAATATGGAGAAAAGGTAACGAAGATCCTGATAATCCATTACACAACCATCCATCTGAAAGTTACGCAGAAATTAAAGAATTTTTAATAAAAACATTCGGTTATGCAGATTTGTTCGATGAAATGCACAAAAATAAAAAAGAACAAGAGAGCTTAAGGAGCAGTCTTGATTCAGCAATAAAGAAAGGGTTAATAAGCAAGGCCACTAAAAAAGAAGTACGTGCTTTAATGTCTGAGCTCATAACTATTAATGAAAAGATTAATTACATAAAAGATGATTTTGGTAGTTTCATTTCAGGTATTGAATCTATTGTAAATGAAAAAAACATTGAATTGATAAAGGATAAAAATAGCTTCCAAAAGCAACGTTCTGTTTTGAATGGCAAGATTGAAAGATTGAAAACCAACCTTCTTCATGCAGGAACTATAAAGGGTAAGTATTTCGAAAAACTAATAGATTTCTTACCTACCGTTAATATTGATAAGCTAACTCAAGTGGAGTCATTCCACTCTGGAATCACTAAGATATTGACGAGCAAAATCAAAGAAGAGATAAAGGTTCTTGAGTTTCAAGTGAATGATATTGATCAATCGCTGATTAACATAGATGAACAAATCAAAGCATCTGCTGGGAAGCTTGATAAACCAAAAGAGTTAATTGACGAAGTTCTTTCACTTACAATACGAAAAAAAGATATTGAGAGAATAATCCATTTTACAGAAATGAAAAATGATATTGATGAAAGTGTGAAGACTTTACGTGCTGAAATTGATGAGAGGGTAGATAGTGTATTAATGGGTGTTGAAAAAACCATTAACGAAAATATAAATATTGTTTGTTCTGAGATATATCAGAATAGCAAGATTTATCCAAGGTTACGCTTGAATAAAAAAAGCTACGTCTTTGAGCATTATAGCGATTCTGGCACTGGGAAGTCATATTCTGATTTGCTGATATTTGACATTTCCTTCCTGAGGAATACATCTTTACCTATTTTGATTGAAGATTCTTTAATATTTAAAAACATAGAGTCTAAAACAAATGAAGCAATTATCGAGTGTCTTGCTCAGAGTAGGAAGCAAATTTTTGTAGCCATGGATCAGTTAAGCCTTTTGAGTGAACGAACTAGGATAATACTGAGAAGCTCTAGATTCATGCGAGTAAGTAGAAAGATGCCCGCATTCGGAGAACTGTGGAATTTAAAAGACTAATTTAGACAATGTACTCTTCAAGTTTGCGCGCAATGCTTTCCCCGCCTCGCCTGCGCGCTTCGTAGGTCTGTTTTCATGCAGGTGCTTAGTGGGGCTTAAGCTGCAACAGGCCGAATGCATCAGATGAATGCATGGACAGGAGGTGAGCGGTTTAAGTGGTAACAGCATCGGCGCCGAAATAACTAATTTCCCTCATCCTTCGGGCGACCTTTTTTTGCACTTCTCCTGAGCGCCTCAGAGGCTCGCCATGCCATCGAACAGCACCGCACCATCCACCGACACTCCCGTGAACCCGCGCAGCGCAGCGACGCGCTCAGGCTGCGAAATTAAATATCATTAAATAAATACTTTACCGCTGGCGCGCAGTGCTTTCCCCGCCTCGCCTGCACGCTTCGTGGGTCGGTTTTCATGCAGGTGCATCGGGGAGCTCAGGCCGCGCCGGGACAGGGGCCGGACAGGAATAACAAGGCGAGGAAACGCATGCAAAACCATGCACCCTGTGGATGCATGGCTTAATTCGGGAAAAATAGCGGTATTTTCGGGGATTTTTTGCGAAGCTACTTACTGGCCAGTTCCGTGCGCCGGCGGGCATAAATCAGGCTCTGTGCGGGGGTGTATTTTTCCTGATTATCCACCAGCGAAGCCGCGTCAGGCCTGAATCCGATGGCCGTTAAAATATCGCTGTCTTCTGCCGAATAATTAATTTCTTCACCGGTACTCAGCCACACGGACAGCGCTTCCCTCAGGTAATGAGCCGAACGGTCGAGCGCATGGCCGGTCAGGAGGGCGGGCTGCTGACTGAGTCCCATCAGCTCCGGGGCAAGCGTGGCCGCCAGTTCAGCACCGTGCGCCTGCATGAAGTCATTCAGCCGGTTGCGGATACTGATGCGCTGCACCGCTTCATGGGAGCGGATATAGCGCCCGGCTGCCTGATTAATTTCCCATTTTTTGACGTCCATAATGTCGCGCAGTCCCTGCATAATTGCCGGGATACGTTCATCCCCGGCCAGCATCTGCTCGCGGTATTCTTGCTCTGCGGCCGCCAGTTCGGCTTTACGGTTCAGCCAGGCGGTTTTGTTATTCTGACAGGCCTCAAAGGCCTGCTGTAGCGTAATGGCGGTCATGGTCAATTCTCCCCTGATTAATGGCGGTATGGCGAGCTGTAGCAGCCCTGCACTTTACGGGGTGCCGGAGGTGTGACCGGCTCCGCGACAGGCGGCATTTTCTCCGCCGGAGGACGGATAACCTCGTCAATGGCTTCAGTGGTGCGGAACGTCGCCGAGCACTCAATATTGGTGCACTGGTGATAGCGCTGTTTGACGTTCTCCGACAGGTAACGGGAGGTACGGGTATGCGCTGACTTTTTGCAGAACGGACAGTGCATCATGGCAGCAGCCCCCGCGCTTTCAGGTCAGCCTCGCGCTGACGGATTTTCTCCTGCCAGACCTTACGCTCGCCGGGCGTGCTGGCGGCGTCGTGGTTCATATGCGGAAGCGCGACGACCGGGAAGCCGGTCAGGGAGAGCACCGGCTCATCGGCTGGCGTGACGGAGAAGGCGCTCACTTTCCCGGTCAGGAAGGTGACCACCTGCTGCATAACCTCCTTCTCCGGCTCGATGTAGCCCTGATGGCCGGTGGTGTTGGCCAGCGGATTTTCCATCACCTCTGCTTTCAGCACCATCGCCCGGACCAGTGGCCCGAGGGTGTCATTCAGCGCGCGGTTAAGCTCTTCCTCAGCGTATTTACTCAGCACAGCATGATGCGCCTGGCGGAATGCCCGCGCGGTGCTGTTGCAGGTGGCTTTCAGCTGGTCACGTTCAAAGGCCAGCACTTCGGTCAGGTTGTGGCATTCCTGCGCCAGCTCCCGGCGGGCCACTCGCTCGATATGGCCGCTTTTCAGCTCATCGGTCAGCATGGCACCCCCGGCACGGAAAGCGGCACGCCATGTGCGGGTATCGCTGCCGTTGTCCTGCTCCAGCGCCGCTTTCTGCTCCTCCGCGCGGGTAATGGCCGTAAGGGTGTCTTCCATCCGGCGGGCCTGTTCAAGATGGGCTTCTCGGGCTGCGGCCAGTCGCTCCAGCGCCGGTTTCAGGTAATCAGGGATAAAGGTGGTGTCGGTCATGGCAGGTTTCCTCGTGGTTTCAACATGAGGTGATTCTGCCGGGGCACACACAACAACACGACCTGTTGCGGTTGTGGCAGTGCTGGCACAAACAGGACGTCAAAACCCGGCTTGCCAGAGAAAGGTCTCAGGAAAAGCATACTCACTGTTTGTTTTTTTACTATTAACTATTCACCACTGTTCACCATAAGAAAAAATATAAGTAATACAGTAAGATAAAGGGTGAACAGTTGAGGGGTTGACTGTTCACCCACTGTTCACCACTGTTCACCTTTCTGTTTTTACGATGCTCTGCTTTCTTAGATTTTTTAGCAATTAAAAAATAAATTTATATATATAAAAGTAATCATCGGTTTGCCAAAGAATTATCAGGGATTGCCAACGATTGTCAGGGATTGCCACTGTTTGCCATTTGCTTGTTAACAGTTTGTTGTGTGGTATTTCGCTGCAAAATGACTTGTTGCCCTCGGGGAAAATATTCACAAAATAGAGAGCTACCCGAAGCCGGACGGACACGACCGGCACTGTATGGACTTTATGAGGTAGCCCGATGCACACCGCTTTTTCTTCCCCGTCTTCTGCCCCTGCCGCGCCGATGATGCCGGTCTCTGATGCCGTTCAGGAGCGTTTTATCCGTCTGCCCGAAGTGATGCATCTGTGCGGGCTGTCCCGCTCCACGATTTACGACCTCATCAGCCGGGAGGCTTTCCCAAAACAAATCTCCCTCGGCGGGAAAAACGTGGCGTGGGCGCAGTCGGAAATCACCGGGTGGATGGCTGACCGTATCGCCGAACGCAACCGGGGCTATGACGCATGATGATGTCCGTTCTGCAAAAAGCCTCTTTTTCTGGCTTGCTTCCCTTTGCCGTTTCCAGGTATAGTTCTGTCGCTGTCGCAAAATCGGCAGCCGGGCGTAGGAACCCGTGTAATTCACAGGCGACAACAGACGCGCCATGCGTCTTTTTTTACGTCGTAGCTCAGGCACACCCATTTTTCGGGCTGTGGTGTTTATGCGCACACCGCAGCTCCGGCAAGATAATGGTGGTCCGGGCGGGGCAGCTTTCGGGCTGGCCGGTATTCTGTGGAGCCGGTATTCCTACCCCCGTCCGGGTCACCACCCATGAGCGTAGGAACTCCGGTGGTGGCAATAACCGCTATTCACAGGAGGTTGCCCCTATGGCTACGACCCTCACCCCGTCACACCCGCAGTTTGTCTTTGTGTTTGCCGCTGTTCGTCGCGCAGACCGTCAGCCCCGTATCTGTATGCTCCGCGCCGTTGCCGGGGATGAACACGCCGCACGCCTTTCCCTCGTCCGCGATTACGTCCTCTCGTTTGCCGGACGCCTGCCGGTGGCGGAGGTGCGCGCATGAAACAGCCCGCCATCACCGTCAAAGACCTCGAATGCCTTGAGCACCTGCGTAACGTCGGCCAGTTCGTCGGCGAGCTGATGCAGGAGCAGGACTGCACTACCATTCGCCGCGACCCGACCCAGCAGTTACAGCTCACCTCCGTGATTTACCTCATGACCGCCCAGCTCGACGGCGTGGTCGAACGCTGCAACCACCGCTGGCTGACCGGGGAGGGCAACGTATGAAAACGCCATTACCGCCCGTATTGCGTGCCGCCCTGTATCGCCGCGCCGTGGCCTGTGCCTGGCTGACCCTGTGCGAACGCCAGCACCGCTATCCCCACCTCACCCTCGATGCGCTGGAAAGCGCCATCGCCGCCGAGCTGGAGGGCTTCTATCTGCGCCAGCACGGCGAAGAGAAAGGCCGTCTGATTGCCTGTGCATTACTGGAAGATTTGATGGAGGCCGGGCCGCTGAAAGCCGCCCCGTCGCTGTCCTTCCTCGGGCTCGCCGTGATGGATGAACTCTGCGCCCGCCATCTGACATCGCCTGTACTGCACTGAGGGAGAAAACCATGAAAATGAACGTAACGGATACCGTAAAACAGGCGTGCGGCCACTGGCCGCGCATTCTCCCGGCGCTGGGCATGAAGGTGATAAAAAACCGCCATCAGGCCTGTCCGGTGTGTGGCGGCGCTGACCGGTTCCGCTTTGACGATAAAGAGGGGCGCGGCACATGGTTCTGTAACCAGTGCGGTGCCGGTGACGGCCTGACACTGGTTGAGAAGGTGTTCGGCATATCGGCATCCGAGGCCGCCGGGAAGGTGAACGCCGTCACCGGCCACCTGCCGCCGGTAGCCCCGGAGGTGATTGCAGCCGCAGACGCCGGAACGGAGGCCGACCGCAAAGCAGCGGCCGCGCTGGCCATCGGGCTGCTGGAGAAAACCCGCCCGGCCACCGGCAACGCTTACCTGACCCGCAAGGGCTTTCCCGCTCTGGAATGTCTGACGCTGACCACGTCGCACAAAACCGGCGGCGTGGCCTACCGCGCCGGTGATGTGGTGGTGCCGCTGTATGACGAAACCGGCGCGCTGGTTAACCTCCAGCTTATTAATGCTGAGGGGCTCAAGCGCACCCTGAAGGGAGGACAGGTCAAAGGAGCATGTCACCTTATCGACGGGCAGAAACAGGCCGGTAAACGCCTGTGGATAGCAGAGGGTTATGCAACGGCCCTTAGCGTGCATCACCTGACCGGGGAAACCGTCATGGTGGCGCTGTCGTCGGTGAACCTTCTTTCTCTGGCGAGCCTGGCCCGCAGCAAGCACCCGGCCTGTCAGATTATCCTCGCCGCCGACCGTGACCTGAACGGCGACGGCCAGACTAAAGCCGCTGCGGCCACAGCAGCCTGCGAGGGCATTGTCGCCCTGCCGCCGGTGTTCGGTGACTGGAATGATGCGGTGATGCTGAAAGGGGAGGACGCCACGCGGAAAGCCATTTATGCCGCCATCCGGCCAGCGGCACAAAGCCCCTTCGACACCATGAGCGAGGCGGAATTTACCGCCATGAGCGCCAGCGATAAGGCAATGCGGGTGCATGAACATTACGGCGAAGCGCTGGCCGTGGACGCCAACGGCCAGCTCCTGTCCCGCTATGAAAACGGCATCTGGAAGGTAATTCCGCCGTCTGACTTTGCCCGCGACGTGGCCGGGCTGTTCCAGCGCCTGCGCGCCCCTTTCTCGTCGGGGAGAATTGCGTCGGTGGTGGAAACCCTGAAACTGATTATTCCGCAGCAGGAGGCACCGGCACGCCGTCTGATTGGTTTTCGCAACGGGGTGCTCGATACCAGCTCAGGTATATTCAGCCCGCACAGTAAATCGCACTGGCTGCGCACCCTGTGCGACGTGGATTTCACCCCGCCGGTCGAGGGGGAAACACTGGAAACCCACGCGCCGAATTTCTGGCGCTGGCTCGACCGGGCGGCCAGTGGCAACCCGACAAAACGCGACGTGATTCTGGCCGCGCTGTTTATGGTGCTGGCGAACCGCTACGACTGGCAGCTCTTTCTCGAAGTGACCGGGCCGGGCGGCAGCGGGAAAAGTATTCTCGCCGAAATCGCCACGATGCTGGCCGGAGAGGATAACGCCACGTCAGCCGATATCGACACGCTGGAAGACCCGCGCAAGCGCGCCTCCCTGATTGGCTTCTCGCTGATACGTCTGCCTGACCAGGAGAAATGGAGCGGTGACGGTGCCGGACTCAAGGCCATCACCGGCGGCGATGCGGTCTCCGTTGACCCGAAATACCAGAACCCCTACTCGACGCACATTCCGGCGGTGATTCTGGCCGTGAACAATAACCCGATGCGCTTCACCGACCGCAGCGGCGGCGTGTCACGCCGACGGGTAATCATCCACTTCCCGGAGCAGATAGCCCCGGAGGAGCGCGACCCGCAGCTCAGGGATAAAATCGCCCGCGAGCTGGCCGTAATTGTGCGCCAGTTGATGCAGCAGTTCAGCGACCCGATGAGTGCCCGCGCGCTGCTCCAGTCGCAGCAGAACTCCGACGAGGCGCTCAGTATTAAACGCGACGCTGACCCGACGTTTGATTTTTGTGGCTATCTGGAGGCGCTGCCGCAGACCAACGGGATGTTTATTGGTAATGCCAGTATCATCCCGCGTAATTACCGTAAATATCTCTATCACGCGTATCTGGCCTATATGGAGGCCAACGGGTACAGGAATGTGCTCAGCCTGAAAATGTTCGGGCTGGGACTGCCCATGATGCTGAAAGAGTACGGGATGAATTATGAGAAGCGGCACACCAAGCAGGGGATACAAACCAACCTGACGTTGAAAGAAGAAAGCTACGGCGACTGGCTGCCGAAGTGCGACGAACCCACCGCGACTTAACCTGTCTCAGACCGGCAACCGCCGGTCTTTTTGTATCTGTCCCTCCCTCAAGGGTGAACAATCCACTGTTCACCCTTCACCGTATGTTCACCCTGTATCACTATGAAAATATTGATAAAAAACCAAAGGTGAACAGTGTGAACAGTTAAACCCAAAAAAACTTTTTACCCCCCCTCATCACCATCGTATTGCGGTGATGGTCGCCGGAAACAGGCCAGAAACGCGCTGAGGTGAAGAGTTGACTGTTCACTCTTCACCAACCGTTCACCATCTATCATTATGATATTAAAAAGAAAAATAAGGAGGTGAACAGTGTGAACAGTTAAATGCAAAAAAACTTTTTTATGGTATTTGAGTTCCGGTTAGGATCCGGGTTTCGGATCCTAACCGAATGGGGCGTTAGTCTTTAATTAGATAGTAATATCAAACAGCTAAGTTTGATATGGTCGCAAAAATGGTTGGGGGCACAAAAGGGGGCATATAATTTATGGTTTATATATTATCTTTTTAATTTCATTAAGTTACGACATGATTTGAGTCCGGCCTTCGGCACCATCGGAACATCAATAGACGTCAACAGACGTCTTTTTTTGTGCCTAAAATCCAGTATTTATCCATTATTCCCGCTATATTAATTATCTCAAGGTCAACCGACTTCAACGTACATCTACCAACAGATGTTGGTACAGATGATGGTATTTCCGGTTCGATAATGCTTGTACCAACAGGGAGGGGATAAGCATGGCTCTAACAGATATCAAAGTCAGAACAGCCAAGCCAACGGATAAGCAATATAAGCTGACTGATGGCAGTGGTATGCACTTGCTTGTCCATCCTAATGGTTCGAAATACTGGCGTTTGCAGTACCGTTTTGACGGCAAGCAAAAGATGCTGGCTCTGGGTGTTTATCCTGATGTGTCACTCGCTGATGCAAGGGCTCGTCGTGATGAGGCTCGTAAGCTTTTGGCAAACAGCATCGATCCGGGAGATAAAAAGAAAAATGATAAGGTTGAGCAGGAAGAAGCACGTACTTTCGAACAACTTGCTATTGAGTGGCATGCCACAAATAAAAAGTGGTCGGAAGAACATAGCCGACGAGTACTGAAAAGTCTGGAGGATAATCTCTTCCCTGCCATAGGTAAGCGAAATATTGCTGATCTTAAAACTAGAGACCTGCTAGCCCCAATCAAAGCGGTAGAGTTGTCGGGGCGACTTGAGGTGGCATCCCGTCTACAGCAGCGCACTACTGCAATTATGAGATATGCCATTCAGAGTGGTTTACTTGATTACAATCCCGCACAGGAAATGGTTGGTGCTGTTGCTTCAAGTAACAGGCAGCATAGACCTGCGTTAGAGTTGAAACGTACCCCCGAACTGCTTCAGCGCATTGACAGCTATACGGGTAGATCTTTGACCCGCCTTGCCGTTGAGCTAACCCTCCTTGTATTTATTCGTTCAAGTGAACTGCGTTTTGCTCGTTGGTCTGAGATCGATTTTGAAACATCAATGTGGACGATCCCAGCAGAGCGAGAAGCTATTGAAGGGGTGAAGCACTCCCAGCGTGGTTCAAAAATGCGTACGCCTCATTTGGTGCCGTTATCTCGTCAGGCGTTAGCAATCCTTAAACAGGTACACAAACTTAGTGGCGATCGCGATTTTGTTTTCATTGGCGATCACGACCATCGCAAACCGATGAGTGAGAACACGGTGAACAAGGCCCTGCGCGTTATGGGTTATGACACCAAGGTAGAGGTTTGTGGGCATGGTTTCAGGACAATGGCCTGTAGTTCATTGATTGAGTCTGGATTGTGGTCGAGGGATGCAGTGGAACGGCAGATGAGTCATATGGAACGTAACTCAGTACGTGCAGCTTACATTCATAAGGCCGAACATCTTGATGAGCGGCGACTGATGCTGCAGTGGTGGGCTGATTTTCTGGATGTTAATCGGGAAGGGGTAGTGAGTCCGTTTGATTTTGCGAAAATTAATTCAGGGAAATAGATAAACCTTATTGAGTATAGTATTTGCAACATACGACATAGTGTTGCTGGCGATCTATCTCCAAGAGGACCTTTGATGAAAAATGTCAGTAAAGCAGGCATCTGAACATGAGGATGGTTGGATGTCTGCTTTAAGCTTCACTGAATAGATTAACCAATACTCAATTTCATCTATTTACATACTTCAGGAAGCATGCTTTAATTGGCGTGTTTTTGTGCAACTGTTTCCACGAAAATAATATCATCATCTTAATATATTTTCTCGATGCCATTTTAGATAGTGATGATGCTGTTCCGAGAATGGTGGGATATTTTCAGGTAGGTTTAGTTGTGTTTTAACTTCAAAATCAAGTTCGGTGCTAATTAAGATGTGCCCATTATTACTAAATGACAGCCATCCTTGGTCAAAAAGAGCATCAATATGAGCTGCCAACATTATTCCATTATAAGGATCCAGTCGCTCATGACCATTCTGGCACGCGGCCCAAGGCTTAATATGGCTAGCCCTTAATAGTGGTTGAAAAGAAATACCAGTTATAGGGCAGGCAGGGAACAGTTTAAGGCATTTTTTCCTGAATTCACCTTGTCCAAGCCTTGAAGCGACTAATCGTTCTTTCATCGTTTCATCCAGATTTTTATCTTGTTGAATAGGTAAGATATCAGCCAGTTCTTGTTCTGAAGAGGTTATCGACAGCCAAGATAAAATTTTTTGTTCAATAAGTGACTCTGGTAGTTTGTTCATTTTGTTCATAACAATCTGAGCAGACAACGGGAGCTCGCTAGGAGAACCATCAGCATTCCGCCAGCCTGTGCGTACATCACTTAGCCAAGAATCAAAACGATCACGGTGGTTTTTTAGACTGTTATAAAATTCAATTCTCGTCTTACCTGCACCAAATGTTGAATAAAATAGTGATATTGCTGCTTTCCATGTATCAACATCCAGAGCTTCAGGAGGCTTTTTTTTTCCATACTTAGCGAGATACCAAGCTACTTCTAATAGTCCATTTTCAGATGCATTCAATTTTTTATCCTTAGTACGAAGATTAATTTTTTATATCAAGCTGAATAAATTAAATCAGACTAATGATATTTGTGTTTATAAGAGAGTACAGATGATCACTAAGTGCTTTTGGAATCCCTCCGCCTGTAATAAGTACTCCTGCTTCAATGTTTCTCTCCATGGCATACCCAGTTAGATTTGCGCTTGTAATAAAACAGGTGTGACCATCGGCAACAATTACTTTCGCATGCACGCGACCTTCTGAATATTCATTATTTTTATTATTCCAAGCGTAAATATGTGCGCCAGGTATAAGCGCCTGCATCTTACCGATTATATCAATATTGATACTGCCACCATGCTCTTGTGAAGATTCCAGCAACATTGTAATGGTAACGCCACGCTTTATAGCTATGTTCAATTCATTCACAATACTCGACACATCATAGGCAACAAAGCTGGTAATAAATAAAGACTGTTTTGCCGCATTGATTATTTGTAGCAGCACTTGCTCTGTTCGGCGAACAGATACAAAAGGTGTTGTTGGACCAGTCCATACAAGTTCAGTACTTTGCTCTGAGCTAACTTTAAAGTAAACATGGCTTGCAGCAAGAAGCATAGATGCTAGTTCATCTGAACTGACCATGGTGTTTCGCCATGCAATTGCTAGTCTCTCAATAGCGTTACTTGCCTTGGGAGTTCCTACTGCACCTGGCAGTACCAGCAGAGCCTTGCAGGCTTCAGTCCGTCGAATTCGGCCTGCGATCGCTTGTATCTTTTCAGGAGAAACCAGACAAACTAGCTCGGCAACAGCATCTAAGAGTTCATCCATGTTAAAAACCCTTAAAAAATGCAGCGTGAATACGCTCAAGTGTTGGTACTAATAGCGATCGATCCAAATAGCGATTGCCTTGCTCACAGGAGGTTTCTGCTACCAGAGTACATGCATGGCAGGCTGCGGCATGTAATGACCGATCTTTCTCCGGGTTATGTTCAGAACATAGTGGGTCAGAAGAACAGATCTTAGAACGATTTAATGCTTGTACCAGCAGGCGACCAAGATTCTCTGGTTTGCCAAGATCTACAAGACCACCCAGTGTGCCATCAGAATCAGCTGCTGCCGTGTAGATCAAGATACCAGCTTGTGGACTGCCGTTTGATGTATCAGCATAGATACGTTCGCGAATACTTGCTGCGTTGTATCCACATTCCAGGGCTAGTTCACGGATCAACAAATGAGATAGGGTATGCAGCATGGCATATCGGATACCTGGGTAATCTTCATTCGGATCGAGATTACGAGAGTTACGCCAACCGGTATGCCCACCACGAAGCAACTTGTCTACTTGCTTGACGGCATCCAGTGATTCCCAATCTACAAGAGATTTTTCATCGAATTGGATGAAGATACCTTCCCCATGCACCTGGTTAGCTGGCACCCATTCAGGTTTATTGCGTGCCAAGCTAGCCATCTGAGGACGTTCATTTATCTCTCCGGATCCTTCTGGTGCCTCTACTCTAGTAAAACCAAGCAGAGCATTAACCTCTCGTAGTCGTTCAAGTAGTAATACACGGCTGATGTACGGTATGAATTGTGCTGGGGTTCCGATCTTCTTACTCATGAAGTGTGGATAATCCGTGGGAGGGTTGGCCTCTGTCAGCACTTCCCATTCTGGACCTTTGATATCGGCTTCACCGACATATTCGCTATCGCCACCAGAACGATGCATTTCGATGGCTGACCAGATGTCTGACACGCTATATTTGTCGATTCCAGGGAGACCGCCAGTTAACTTGAGTGTCTGCACAACGATGGGAACCATGACTTCAGCTGTAATTGCTTCAAAGAACGGCCATCCATCTTGAATCAACTGACTGAGAGGATTTTTTGTTTGGGGTATGGCCAATGCAGAAAGCGTTATCGGAAACCAGCTGTTTGTGGCTCCTAGCAGTACTGCCCGTGGTTCTTCACCGCAGTCAATGTCGAATTGATCCAAATGTGGGTGGCGACCTCGACAAGCTGGAAGATTTTCTTTACCGGCTTTGCCGAAGGCATGGGCCATGCTTCGTGATGCCTCACAGCTATCACACCGTACCCACAGGTTTTCGGTTTGTAAGGATGCACCGCTCTCAAAGAAGCGCAATGTCCCTTTGCATGTACTATTGCCACCATGGACAAAGTAGTGCCAAGGAAAGTCATCTAGGTGACCGTCACGACAGGCAAGCAGAAAACGTGCAGGAACAGCATCAGCATCCTTAGCGGGTAAATTTCTTTTAGAACCTGTACAGCCTTTGTGAACAAAGCGAGTTCGTTCGGCCCTGAATCGATCCTCTCTGATCTCAAGCAGACCATCATCAAAGGGCGACAACAAACCACACTTTACACAGCGCATCCAGCGAGGAAATGGACGAACAGGTACACCTATGTTGGCCTCGGCTGACCAGGGGTCAACGAGCTCGCTTTTCTGAAAGGGCGGCATTCTCAAATTTTCGACTTGTGATCCTAATACCTTCCGAACAGCAGCAAGAAGCCGGGCCTCTTGAATTGGCTGGCAGCGATCTCGCTCCCACTGGTCAATACCTAGTGTCACTACAGATAGGCTCGGTAGATCGATTAGCGCGCCAGGCCCATAAGTCCATAGCAACTGGCTTGGGCGTACTTCGCCGACTGGAGTTTTGTTATTGATGATCATATTCAATCCTCGTCATTCGTTGCAGGACGAGGCTTCCAATCGTGATCGTCCTTGATAAATTTGGTGTCCATAATCAGGCGTACTCCAGACTCAACTTCTCGCATTGACATAGGTACAGTCCAGTTGTCCCACGCTTGAAGCCCTGGTGATTTGATCAACGCCACAGTCTTGTCTTTTTCGGGTCCTCTCTTTTCATATCCCAAAATTCGTCCGCCTTTACTGGCCTCTTTGGCCCATTCGTCGGCACGCTCTTTCAGTTCATTTTCAGCTAACAACTTACGTGCATTATCTTCTGCTACATTGCCTGCACGAGTCGCTAAAACTTCAATTGCATGAGCGAGTTCACTCTGGTTTGACATATCCAATTTACCCGCACCTTCATTCGGGCTGAACTCGTTATTCTTCAGACGCATAAGACTTAGCAACGCCCCTGTCAAACCACGATCCATTGCACGTGGAGAGAATGGCGTTACCGATTGAGCCTCAACATGCTTGTAGAAGGTGGCGTGGTAATGTTCGAATGTTTCGTAATGAGAGAGGTCACGCGGTCGGGCCCACGTAAGTACGGTGCAAACTAGGCCGGGGAATGAACGTCCAACACGACTGGTAGCCTGAATATACTCGGCCGTTCCCTTAGGTTGTCCATTCACTGCCATCAGGCCGAGTCTATTCACATCGACTCCCACTGACAGCATATTGGTCGCCAGCACTACATCAATAGCGCGAGTATCACCCTCCTGCCATTTCGTTACGTATTTACCTGCAGAGTTATCAAACTCGGCCTTAAACTTGACCTCAAGATTGTCGAGGTACTTTGGGATATCCTGGCTGGATACACGAGAAGTCAATTCGCGGATGTTGTTGACACTACGTTGTGCCAATGCAGGCCGTTCCACCATGCTCATTTGCACGCGATAGGAACGTGTCTGCACATCATCTTCTGCCAATCGCTTCATTCCACCTAGTTCACGCAGAGAGTTGAAGTAGCCGACCATAGTCATATAAGGATCAGCAGGTTCACCGAAGTGGTCAAATAGTTCCTGTGCCGCTGTTAAGAAAGCGGTATAGACACGAATAAGCATTGCTGGGCGCGAGCTACCGGGGGAGCAGACTCCCAGATAACGTCGCCCAAATTTATCCTTAATGTGGCGTTGAACTGAGAAGAAGTTATCTTCCACATCTAGTCCATGTGGCGGGAATACCGAAACTTGACGCATAAATACATTATTTACTTGTTCTTTGGCTTTGCGCACCGTCGCCGTTGAGGCGATGATTTTCGGTTTTACCGTTTTTCCGTTGAGCGTCCAGCTACACAGCTCATCGACGGCAGTTTCATACAAACCTACCATGGTACCCAGTGGCCCACTTATTAGGTGGAACTCATCCTGGATTATTAAATCAGGTGGTCGGATGGGGGGGATGGCCTTCACTTTAACTGAAGGTTGTCCTTTGAATGCTTGGTGGTTTCCAGTGCAATTGGCCCCAGGCCAGAGTAAACCGTGCCGCTCACATTCTTTTTCAACTCTGCCAAAAAGAGTCCGCACTTGGCCACGCCATGCCATCATGGCGAACTTATCCACTGTGGCAATCATCATTGTCGGAGGACGATGGTAGATTTCTTCATCTACCACCAGTACTGGTATTCCAGGGTGTAGTTGCTTGCTGGACTTTCCCTTGGAAAATTCGCAACGTCCTTTTTTGTCACCACAATAGATAAAGGTTCGGCCGCCAGCTTTATCCTTTTTAACTTCGACATCTTGCCCAGGAATGATTTCGGTACCACACCATGGACAGCTGGTCAGTTGGACGGGTGAGGCTGTTCCTGCATTATAACTACCCGTGTTACGTGTTTTTTCGATAGCATTATGGCTATCTTCAGTCGTTCCCGGAGTCACTTTATTGCCGACCCATAGGCCAATAGTGAATGGCTCCGTTCCGAGGGACTTATCACCCTTTTTTAGTGCCTCGCCTCGCAGCACTTCCATTGCACAAATAAGTGCTGTAGCACGCTGGAACTGTTGAAGTGTCAGCAAACGAAGGGTGTAGCGCATGATTACAGTCAAACCACGCGAGCTATCGTACCCGCCCAAATTACCCTGCATACGTCGAATAGCCATGGTGAAGGCGGCTACACCCAGATAGGCTTCAGTCTTACCACCCCCGGTAGGAAACCACAGCAGGTCCGCATAAGCCTCAATAGGTTTGACTCGGTCTGGGTGACACGGATCCGCCAGGGATGGAATCGACAGCAACAGAAAAGCTAACTGGAATGGACGCCAGCTGCGGTTCTTCAGAACATCGAACTTATCTAGGGTAACGTCTTCGCCTCGGCGCATGGCAAGTGCATACAAGCTGCGTATACGTTGCGTGGCCATCGCCTGGTTGGCGAAACGGAAGGCCGCCAGAGCATTCTCATTATACTTAAGTGTATTGATACCTTCTTGCAGGCGGGTATGGATCTCCTGACAACGATTTATGGCCGCTTGGGCTTGGCTATCGAAGCCTTTGGCCTTGCTGCTCACACTCAAGTTCTGTTCATCAATCCAGGTAGCGTAGTCATTAGTTAGCACACTCAAGGCATCAACTAATGGATCAATGTCCAAAGTGGCTAGTCGTTGCATATCAAGCAGACCACTACTTACCATTTCTCGCATAGCTGGACGATCGGATAGCTCAAGCCCAGGAGTCTCAGTTGCCTGAACCTCGTACTGTGGCATCACTGTAGTACGCACTTCTGTGGCTAGTGTGACGTCATCCGCTATTTCTGCATGAACTGCAACTCCATGACCCACGGCGAACTCGACACGATCTCGGTAGATCATCTCAAGTGCTTCGCGCTCTGGGTCCATACCATCTGCATCTAGTACCGGTCTGCGCCTGAAAATGGCAGGCTTGGTCGCATCTTTCGCTGCTCGAACGATCAGCTCTGGTTGAAACACCCATGCTGTATCACGGTTTGTATCCGGTTCTTCCTGCGCATTAACGAGGAAGAGTGTAATCAGCCGATCACCATTGTCATTTTTGGCTCGAATAGAGCCCTGCACTCTAACTTCCGGGGAAGTACTATCCGGAGCATTATGTGAAATCGAGCCTTCGATCAGGGGGAGTACGATCTTGCCGCCACAAGGAATGCGTTTCCACACCTTAGCTTTTTGCCCATTGGACTTAAAGAATTGATGTTCATCATTTGGCACACGCTCATATCGCCCCCAACACGCTTCGATCTCGATCCGATCGACGTCGCCATCCACGCAGAAAGTCATGCCGAGGCTACTGGGCACCAATGATTGATTGCTGGCTGCATCAATCTCTTCTGCCGTATCTGTTTCGCCGCTACCAAGGACTGAGGGAGAGTTCACCTTTGCAGTCTTCGCTTTGACGATCAGGTCTGGCTCCTCATCTTCAATATCTTCAGCATCAACAGGAAACTCTTGTCCTCTTTCGGCTGCTTCACGTGGGGCGAGTTTGCCAACTAGGTAGCGGTCGCGTACACCCATATCGACGATGAGCTCATTAGGGCCACCAGCAGGGCCAAGCAAGTCGTCCATCACAGCCAATTGCAGCAGTTCGCGGATATAGGTTTGATCCCCGATTTTTGGTATTTCAGCAATATTCGTATTCAGTACATTTGGGAGCATTTCAATGAATTCTTTCCATTGAATACGACCAGAACTTCCTTTTGCTGGTAGTGTGAGTGAGGTCATACCAACCGAAATAGATGGCTTGACGTGCAACATGCGATCGAAAAACAGCGTAGTACTTTCAAGATCGGAGCGAATACGCAGAATGCGTCCGATTCGCGTGATATGGCCTGAGGTATCTAGAATCACGACCCAATCGTCATTTGAGATGCCTTGATTGAGTTCTCGCTCGCCTTTTAAGCGCTGCGTATAGAGGGCTAAGGTCGGATCTTTCACTTGGGCACGGTCAATCGCGAACCATGCATTAGGTGATCTGGTTGCTTTATCATTTATCATTATTTCCCTCCATACCGCTCTAGACGAAATTTTGAGCCGTGACAACAAGATCAACGGGGGTTGCGTTGATCATTAATGAATTACCTTTCCCAAACTCAAACTTAGTTTGAAATTAATGTTGGGGATTATTTTCGTGGCGTACTTAATCTCTTAGCTTTAGCCGCTTTTACATGCAAGCCAGCAGCAAGTTCCTCCTGATAGCGCAGACGATTCAATTCTGACAATCGTTGTAGCACTTCGACACGAGCAGCCTCTGAGATAGTGAAACGAACCCGGTCATTCTCGGGTAAATATGGAACTTCGTGGAAATCATGGCCAAGGTCAAAGTCATCCCAACCGTAGGCTTGGGCGGTCGCGGTATCAATTTCACGTTGCAATGCGCGCAGCCTTTCGATACGAGAATCGTGCTCGGTGTCAGTGTGGAAGCGGTTATAAAGTTTAGTTAAGCCAATCTGATCGGCTCGCATGACTTCAATGCGCTCTTGGTGAAACTGCTCTCCCAAATCATCAAGCTGGCCGCCCAGAGCGTCATGGAAACCACGTGGGAAAACATACGGTTCTAGTGCATCTGTCGGGCTATACCGCAAATCTGTTTTAAGCCTTGATGCATGTTGCCACGCAAAGACTGCATGGATATTCGATTGTAACAGAGCGAAATCTCTCCCGCGGTTGAGAGAAAATGCAACGATGGCGTCTGAAAAGACAATATTGGGATCGACAAACGAAAAGGCCAATGTCTTACTGACGCGAGTAATCGCAAGAACTCTTGACATCAATCGCTCATTTGGCAACCAGCCATTTGGATGGCATTCGAAATGATGACCACGACCAATTGCGTGGTAGAGTTCTGGACGGTGGCGCCAAAACAGCCACCACATAGACATGATATTTTTGTACGATTTCTCCTTGCTCTTCTTCAAGCGCTCGGGGTAGACATGTTCTCTTATCCACATGTAGGGCTCGTGGTAGGTTGCAGCTTTCTCTTCTGGCCAGTCCCAAAAGTTAATAACCCAACGGCTGGCCTGCTGCTCCGGGTCAGAGTTCAGGTCTTCACCATTGAGATAAGGGAAAATCACCTCCGCATTGCGTGGATTAGCGTTAAGCATCATCTGGGCATCGTTGTTGGTTAGAACAAATCCCATACCGTTTACGAAAGAGCCGATGTAAGCATTTTTGTCGTTTGCCTTGAGCTTCTTCAGACTCCATTCCTCTCGGTTGGATAGGAAAGCCGATATAAAAGAGGCAGGTCTTCCAAGCAGCGTACGTTCGCCATTCCACCGCCCCTTGTGCGCGTGCACGCGGCTGGTGATGACGGCCGCCTTTCCGGGCCAGCGTTCGTTCGGGTAAGCTGCATAGATGATGGCCCCCTCATTCAGGATCCATTCAAGCCCCCCTTGGCGGGTGTCACCTTCCGCAATAGTGTTAGTAGCAATAAGGCCGAATCCACTATTATCACGGATGATGTTCCAAGTGCGACGGAAGAAATGCGCTACCAAATCAGAGTTTTTTCCGGCGCCTTGATGCACAATGGAAAGCCAATCGCTGTAGGCAGAACCCATTACTGTGCTGATTCGCTTCCCGCCAAGGAACGGTGGATTGCCGACGATACTGTCGAAACCGCAGCATTCACGCTCGAACACTTCCGGAAACTCCAGCGGCCAATGGAAAGGTCGACGTGCAGTCTTGTCTACTGGAAGATCGATCGAGAGCGCGGCAACTGCTCTCCGGTACATCAAGTTAAGTACGTTACGCTCCCCGTCGATAGCTTGTCCGGCCTGAGTAGTCAGGAATGCCAGCGAGTTCTCCAGCACAGCAGCATTGTCACCTACTGTGAATACTTCTCCGATAAACGCATCGGCGATACATTTCGGCACTTCGAGCTTGCTGCGTGCCTCGGCATTCAGTTGCGCCATGGCTTCTACGTCGCGAATGTCGCGGATAGGCATTTCGCGCAGTCTCTGACGCAATTCTACTGCTTCCCGAACAGCTTTTTCGCTGTTTTGGCCAAACAGGCGTAGCTGTCCCTTGGGCGCAGGTTTCATCGAAAGCTGGGTCAGTTGATCCAATTGATGGATACCGAGCAGGCTATCACCGCAGCGCAAACTGTGGTCGAGGAAGCCAAACGGACGACCCTTGGCTAGCGTTACAAGCCAGATCGATAGTTTGGCCAGTTCGACTGCCAGCGGATTCAGATCGACGCCGTATAGGCAACGTTCGGCAATCAGGCGACGGGCGATGACGATGCGTGCATCCATATCGCGTGGTAACTGCTCAAAGGTGCCAAGGGCGTCCAAGACGACACCATCCACGCTCACCGCCTTTCCGCTGGCTTCAGCAAGCATCCAGGCCTCGACAAGGCGATCGGCCAGCCAGCGGCAGGCCTGTACCAGGAAGGCGCCCGACCCCATCGCTGGGTCGCAGATCTTGAGATCGAGCAGTTCAGTGGGAGATTTGAGTCGCCACCCTTCACGGGGTGTGCCTTCTGCAGGGCCGACATAGGCCACTGGTGTCAACGTCTCGGTGACGATGGCTTCGGTAAGGGACTTGGGCGTGTAATGAGTACCAGTTTCGCGTCGGTTTGAGCCGCTGGTTACGATGAAGGCACCAGCGGGGTAGACTAGCGGATAACCCCAAGGGTCAGTGCGCAGCAGATGGGCATAAGGTTTGATACGATCACGTAACTGGATGTCACCTTGGCAGGCCGTCAGCAGGCGATCAGCCAAGGTGTCATCAACAGCTTTAGCCAGATCATTACGCACTCGGCTGGCAGAACTGCCGGAGCGTTCTTGCAACAACTTAACTAATTGTTCGGCACCATCAGTGTTCGCTGCATCTAGCTCGGCCAGTGTAACCCATGGATACTGTGATTTCTTGGTGGCAGCAAGCTCCAGTGTGACTTCATCGGTGCGCCTGACAGTACGTTCCAGCAGACCTTCATACACGTACCCGATTTGTTCGACGTCCAGTGCGCGATATGAGAGTGTTCGGCCCTGGAATTGCTGGATAGCCTCAAGTAATAATAGGACTGTGCGATTATCAATTGGTAGTGGTTTGGCAGCATCTGTCCGCCAATTAGATCCTTTAGCCCGTCCTTCTAGGAAAGGAAAATGGTCTGGATCGAATAGTGAACTACCCAGTGCTGGTAGACGTAGATTCTCATGTTCAACACCGCAGAACATAGCCCGAAAAATCGCTAACAGGCGTGACCAAGCGTCCCATCTTCGTTCTAGGATTTCTTCGGGAACTTTGCGCAGCTGCATACGCAAAGTGGAAAGTGCATAGTTGGCTTCGTATCGCTCGTCACCCAAAAGTAGCAGTCCGCGCTCTTCGGCTGAGAGCAGAAACACCAAACGCATCATCACCGTCAGCGCGGCTTCATAGAGTTCGGATTCTTTTACGTTGTACAGTAGTTCACGGTTGCGATCCTGATCAGCTTTATCAAGGGACTGGATTAATACTTCGACAGCACGACGTACTTGTTCTCCCAGCGCATCGGTTACTTCATCCTGATATTTCAGAGAACTGTCGAACAATGCGGGTAGTTGTTCGGATTCATCGACGAAGAAACGGCGGATACCGAGCAGGTGCACGAAGGCCTGCAGTGTTATGGGCTCCAGGTTCCAGAGTCGAGCATACCAACTGGCGAAGCTGGTGACAGCGCCCACCGGTGCATCAACCAGCATCCAGCGTTCGCCATTGGTCACCAAACCAAGGCGACACTCCCTGGAGCGGCACAGCTGAACCATACGTTCCGTGGGTGTAGCGGCCCATCCGTCTATTTTCAATGTTGCGTCAAGATCGATATCGTGCGCATAGGTATGAATGAGCATCAAAGGCTTGTTCGCACATTGCTCGTCGACAATTGTTAGAGTTGGTGACAGAGCTACGCCATGATCAGGGAGAAAAGTGTTCAAGTTGGCGGCGCACCAATCTGTGCCCTTCAGTACATCGCCTTTCCCGTCCTCGTCAAACTCAAGGCCACGTGAAAGAACTTCTTCAATCCACGCGAAATGCAATTTGTTGAACTGAGGATCTTCTTGTTCCAGTGCTTCTCGCCACTCATCGTAAGCTTGGCGCAGTCGTTTGCGCTTAGCAGCGTCTAGCTCTTCCAGCCCTTGCGGGAATGCATCTTTTAGTACTGGTACAGCAAGGAAGGGGCCTGAAATGTCGATTAGCGAGAGCCAATCATCGTGTATGCTGGTCATACTCATGCTTCCCCCCGCTGAACAGTAGATTCAGGTACTAGGAAGGTAATAGCAACTGGAAAAGTACGATCGTCGAGTTTAGCGTAGCGAGTTTCGATGGCTTGGATCTCCTGTTCACGCTCTTCAGGAATACGTGAAAGACGAGCTTTCAGAGCTGCGGTGTCACGTTTGAGCTGGGTTCGTTCATCCTCTGAGAACAGTGAAAATTGCTCAGGTTGTTGATCTTTTTTTAATTCGATACAGATGGTTTTTTCAAGTTCATCAAGCACGGTGCTAATGTCCGTTAATTCTCGATTCTTACTGAGCTGAAGAGTATTACTCAAATCTTTGAGCCGGTCTTTTGACCTAGCGTTCACTGACTGTAGAATGGCGTGTTGCGCACGCTCAAAACGAATACGGATATCATCAAATAGTGAGTCAGAAGCTGTCATTGGCTTACTATTATCTAGCCATAGCTGAACTTTATTGACCCCTTCTTCACGGCGGAAGGATTTATCCCCAAGATAACCTCCGGCTGTTGTCAACTCTTCGTGGAGCCGATGGTAATTGCCTCCGGTGATAACCAGCCTTGAACTAACTACTACGGCAAGGCCATCAATTAGTGTGTCGGGCACCGAACGTACAGTAACACGATGCAACTTCTTCACGTCATCGCGAGCCCATACTTCTGCTCGTAACAGACGTAGGCACATCTGTACCAGTCGATGATTCAAATGAACGAGTACGACATCGTCACGCCCTTTCGCCACGGTATGGTCAAAGGTGATAGGGCGAGTTTGTAGAGTATAGGGATGGCGTAGCCCCTCCAGGCAACGAGCCCAGGATCCTGACAATGCTGGCATTTTGAATGTTGAACCAGCTGGAGCATCCGGAAGAGCAAACGGCTCCAAATGTGGTCGGCCTGCCAAAGAAAGTCCCGTATTTACAGCCATGAGGATATGTTCTGGCGTGAGATGGAAATCGTTTTGAGTGGATAGTAGCCGGTCATGTAACCGGGCTATCCGCTCTTTCAGTTCACGATCGGCGCTTACGAATCGTTTAGTTTTGGCAATCCGAGCTTCTGCAATACGAGTATCAAAATCCCTGATAGATCCTTCAATCAGCTTCGACATCTGTGGCGCGATAACCGGATTGACACTACCCATGTCTGATCGCATAGATTCGAGCTTACGTAGAGCTCGGATGATGTCTCCACTATGGCCTCCAATGCTAGCTTGGCTATTTTCATCGCCATCGACAGGATGCCAGATCAAGACCTCTTTCTGGCGTTGACCATGACGGTCAATACGACCATTGCGCTGCTCCATGACATTGGGATTGTAGGGGATCTCAAGATGGATTAAGCAGTTACAGTGGTTCTGCAGATCAATACCTTCAGATGCTGCATCGGTAGCAAGAAGAATACGAACGGCAGAGACTTTTGGAGCGGTCTGGAAGGCTGCTTTTACTTTCTCACGTTCGTCCTGCGCTATACCACCATGTAGGATCGCAAGGCGCTCCCCACCAAATCCATGGCTGGCTAGGATCTCATGTATCCACTGGAGGGTAGTGCGATATTCAGTGAACAGAATTACCCGATGTTCGTTCCAATGGCCGTTTGTTTTCAGATTGGTATCAAGCCAGCTGAGCACTGCTTTAGCTTTGGAATCGACTTGGTTTCTGGCTATCTGTGCCCATTTACGTAGTTCACTCAGCATTTGTTGCTGGTCGGTTGTGAGCGGCTGAGCTCGACGTGAAGCTTCTTCAACAGCCTCAGATTGCGCATTCTCTATCTCTTGGTCGTTAGCGTAATCTTCATCAACACGAAGAATAGCTTTGCGCAAGATGCGGTCGTCCATCGGACTATTATCACTACGCAGGTTTCCATAAGCCAGACTAGCGATGTGTTTTTCGAGTGTTGATGCGAAGGCTGCAGGTGAGGAAAAGAGGCGTTTTTTTAGCAGCTGATTCACGAAAGTAGTTCCGAATGTTCTACCAGCTTTCTCTGCACCTAGTTCTCGGCTCTTGCAGTAGTCGTTGAGTTTTGAGTGAATTTCGCGTTCTTTGGCAGTGTATAAGATCGGTAAGGCTTCAAGCTTACGTTGGGCGTAAAGTAGATTGCCGTCTGCGTCAACGAGATCGCTCTTGAGGCGACGGATCATTACTTGATTGAGCTGCTTATCGTCGGGAAGTATATTTCTGGCGAAACGTTGGTCATCCAGAAGTTCGAGCAGTGAGGTGAAGGATTCGGTATAGCCATTATGTGGCGTAGCGGTCAGAAACAACCTGTGCTGGAAATGAGGGCTGATTGAACGGATGAAGCGCGTTCTCTGACTCTCCAGTGCGTAGTTTGCCCCAGCAGCCGGTGCGATATTATGTGCTTCGTCAATGACCAATAGATCGAACTTGCGTGGGTAGCTGCTATATAAGGGCAACACATCGCGCATAGCTCTCAGGCCTTCGCCGCTTTTGGCCCAATCCATGGACGTGATCAGTCGAGAATGCGATGTCCACGGATTGGCATGGATCCCGCGTTCTCGGCGTAATTGCTTGATGTAGAGAGTGTCGACGATTTGAAATTCCAGTCCAAACTTTTCCTGCATCTCCATCCGCCACTTTTCCTGTAGCGACGCAGGGCAGATAATCAGGACTGTACGGGCTCGATGCCGAAGCAGCATTTCCTGAATGATTAATCCCGCCTCAATAGTCTTACCTAAACCGACATCATCGGCTATGAGGAGATTGACACGTGCCATATCAATTGCACGCACCAACGGATCGAGTTGGAAGTCTTCTATACTAACGCCACTGCGAAAGGGGGCCTGCAGGAAGCCTCGGTTAGCATTAGTGGCTGCTCCCCAGCGCACTGCGTCAAGGAAAGCATTAAGAGTGCTGGAGTCGTCTTGGCCACTGATTGTGGGCAGCCCAGCTCGCTCAATAATCTGGGCACCTACCTCAATTTCCCAAATAACCTCAAGTTCTTCCCCCAAACCATCTTCATCAATAGATGACAAAGTTACTGCGTGCTGTTGAGCTGAGGCAGGTAACAATTGAGATGAAGTAACTTCCACAACAACCCATTGACGCCGACGGACCTCAACCAACTGACCGGGTTCTGGAATAGTTCGCTGTACTCGGATATCAGGTGTATTAGAAATTTCCATATTGTTTCCAGGCTCTAATTCAGCGAAGCTAATGATTAGTAAAGAGTTGTCATTCCACAGTGGCCATATTCACATTTGCAAGATGTGAATTAATACTGCGTGCAATTGCTCGGCCAAGTTCCACAGGAACTGCATTCCCGATTAGGCGCCCTAGAATCCTTAAACTTACTGGACCATCATGGGGAATAAATGCATAGTTACGGGGAAAACTCTGAAGAATTGCCGCTTCTCTCAGGGAGATTGCGCGGTTCTGTTCAGGATGCCCAAATCGACCATTTCCGAAACCATAGCACTGCGTTGTCATGGTTGGTGCTGGTTTGTCCCATTCCATACGGCCATAAACACTAGCGTAAGTTCTGCCACTTTCTGTTCGATGACAATCGGCAACAAGATGTTCTGGCCAGTCACGCCAAGTTCCTCCTGGTTTTGAGGCCTTAATACGCTCCAGATTCTTATCTGACAATGTGGAGGTAACATGCAGCTTATCTCCTGGAGCAGCTTCACCAGCATTTAATGCGCGCAGATGGCCTATAGCTTCTCTTACTGTTTTGGGTTTTGTACACGTTGGAGAAGACATTTTTATCTCGCCATGGAGTGATGCCAATAAAACCATTCTCTTACGTGTTTGTGGGACACCGAATTGAGTGCAATCAACAATGCTAAACCATACGCTGTAGCCAATACACTTCAATGCCTCGACGAAGTCGTGGAACACTTGGTGTTTAGCCACTGTAGGAACATTTTCCATCGTGATCACGTCTGGGCGAGTACCTTCTGCTAGGCGTGCAAACTCATACAGGAGCCCCCATTTACCGTCCTTACCATCCGATTCATAACGTTGTGTATAGGTAGAAAATGGTTGGCAAGGCGCGCAGCCAGCGAGAATTTTGATGTCAGCATCGCCAAACAATGCATCTAATTCGGTTGTTGTTACTTTGCTTATATCCCGTTCTATAAATTTGGCATTGTTGTTTGATTCATAAGGAAATTTGCAGGCCGGATCCATGTCAATTCCTGCAACTACAGGTAAGCCTTCAAGTACAAGGCCATGCGTTAATCCACCTGCACCACAAAACAAATCGACACAAGATACTTTCTTCATTTAACTCTTCTCATCTTTTCAAAGACTTAGAGATACCCATAGATTAATTACTACAAGAGTATCAAGATCTTATTTCCACTTCATTAGTATTTGCACAACGTCCAAGATGCAACCATTTGCGAGCGCCTTTAGCTTACAACTTCCATGATGAAGTATTTTATGTATAAAAATACAGCATTTTGGGGCTGCACATAAATGGTGATTTTGCTGTTACCAGAGTCTTCTATGATTCATTCAACCGATGACCAGCGATCTAGACTGAAAAGCCCCATACCAGAAGTTATTTGCTTATATGATCTCATGAACAGCTTGTGGGGTAAATGAATACTGGGTGGACTGACCCACTCCTGTAGACGCTCCTGCCCTATAGTTGGACTGACCCCGCCCCGGTAGACGATCCTGCCCTATGTTTGAACAGATGAAGTACTGCTCAATGAGCTTGAAAAGTACTTTTCCCACTGAAGCGTATGGAGAAGATCTGCACATAGCACGATCGCCGCATTGTTCCTAGGCATGAGTTTGGACGTCAGATTGATCATTATTTTTCGCAAGCAGATATTGTAAGCGCACCCGTTTTAGTTCCACGCACTTTTTGAGATTTCCGGGGTTTCAGCCATCAGCCGGTATTCTTCCGGCGTCAGGTTATTCAGGGATTCGTGGGGGCGCTCGCCGTCATATTCAGCCAGCCAGCGCTCTGTAATTTCCCGTGCTTCATTCAGTGTTCTGAACAGATAAAAATCCAGTATTTCTGTTCTGTATGTCCGGTTGAACCGTTCGATAAAGGCATTCTGCGTTGGCTTGCCGGGCCTGATAAACTCCAGCATCACACCATGCTCTTCTGCCCATTGTGCCAGCGTCAGCGAGACCAGTTCCGGACCGTTATCCATCCGCATCTTTAGCGGATATCCGCGGTTTGCCACGATCCTGTCCAGCACTCGCACGACTCGCTGCGCCGGGATATTCAGGTCAATTTCGATCGCCAGTGCTTCGCGGTTAAAATCATCCACCACGTTGAAGGTCCGGAAGCGTCTGCCGCACACCAGCGCATCGTGCATAAAATCGATGGACCAGCTCTGGTTCATCGCCTCTGGCGTCACCAGCGGAACCGGATTGCGCACTGGCAGACGCTGTTTTCCCTTACGGCGAAAATTCAGTTTCAGCAGGCAGTAAATCCGGTGAACGCGCTTATGGTTCCAGCTTTTGTCCTGCCTGCGCAGCACCTGAAAAAGCTTTTTAAATCCGTATCGCGGATAGCGTTCAGCCGCCACGGTCAGCGCCATAATGACTGGCTCATCACGTTGCGTATCCGGCTGATAACGAAATACCGTCCTGCTCAGCGACAATATCCTGCATGCCTGACGTAAGCTCATGGCAAACTGCGCGGTCAGATAGCTGACCAGCTCACGCTTTATCGCTGGTTTTAAAGCTTTTTTTCAATAACGTCTTTCAATGCGCGGCACTTGAGGCTCAGGTCCGCAAACATCTGTTTCAACCGGCGGTTTTCATCTTCGAGGTCCTTCATCTTTTTGATATCAGAGGCTTCCATACCGCCGAACTTCGCTTTCCAGTTGTAGTACGAGGCCTCAGAAATCCCGGCTTCGCGGCACACATCTTTGACGGTGCGTCCGGCTTCGACGGACTTCAGAACGGCAATGATCTGGTGTTCGGTGAATCGGGCTTTGCGCATGGCTATCTCCTCCAGGAACATAATCAGTATGCAGGAAGATCTCTAAATGTGAATGGTCCGCTTTACCGGGATACTTACAATCTGAGTTTCAAGGTTTTGGCTAAACTTTGTTTCAAATTCAGCAGATGCTTGTTTATGAGTAATCTGGTCAGCACCTCGATAAAGCATTGCAGCTTCCGATTAGTATCCTAAGCCACAAACTTTTAATGCCTGATCTACGGGCCGGAGGAATTATATGGGGATTGTGTTACACAGCCTGAACCCATTATTATTATTATAATTAGTAAACACTTTAACTTTTTATTTATTAAACCCAGCAATATGTACTTTCCTTAACTATGATGATTCCGTAAAAAATTTGGCTTTTCGGATCAATTATCGACAATTCAGGAAGAATCTTTAGTGGAATAAGCATAGTCATTTCTTCATGGACAGACCAGTTACAACCAAAGAAAGTAACAATAACCTACTCCCAACTCAATTAGAGTATCAAAAGACAATCAGCCTTAACAATATAAATTGTACTATTACGTCATGAAATTTGTGAGTCAGTTGATAACTATTATCACCTGACTCATGAGTGAAATTTAAATGCTAAATTTATCTTGTGTAGGAATATTGATAACGTTGCTCATCGTAGCTTCGTTGTCTAAGCTGTCGTACCTAAGGAATACTTTGTCACGTAGATTAAAAAGCCTAGCCTGTGCAGTCCTAACCATTTCATCAAAAGTAATAGCTTTCACTTCGCCAAACTTGTCATTTTCATTATTTCCAACTGCTTGATACTTGCTGGCAAATTTATCTATAGTATCACCAACAACAAATGCTTTAATAAAAGGACGTGAAGATCCTACGCCAGTATGCCAAATATCTTCCACATAAGATCTTGCCTGATTCATCTCATCACGACCAATAGTGAAACCGCCTTTCTTAAGCTCAATTAAAAGTACAGTCTTAGTCTTTTTTATTTCACCATCAAACTCCTCAAGTCCAAGCATGCTTAAAGATGAATTACTACCTACGACTATATCAGGACGTTTTGATGAGTTTAAAAAACATTCTTTCTTATAACTTTTTTTAAATATGGTCTCCATAGTTTTGATAAGCCCTCTGTTACTTGAATATTCGGCACTATCGAATTCTGGACCGAAAACCCAACGAGCTTTCTCGATTAGTGGATGTAGAGTATGTAATTCATCCACACTATGGTCACCACTAATCTTGGAAATCATCTCAACTAACTTTATGCGAGAGTCAATTTCAGCAAGAATTGTCATTGCATCTGTTACATTCCATTCATCCAGAAAAACATTCAGCGCTTCGACATCATCAGGTGAAATGCTAATTAATTTTCTCAAAAGTGGAATTCCAGATCTGGACTTCTCTAAATTTATAGCTGCTTTAAATGCCAACTCCAAATATTCCAATTTAACATCCGGACTTTCCTCCAAAATATTGTCTAGAAAATCATTCAGTTCCTTTCTAGCAAGAATGTTTAGACTCTTTATATCCTCAACATGATTTTGAATTACCGTAGATTTTGCTTGTTGCATGTCTATTTGAGATAACTCAACATACCAGCCGCGAAGAATCCTACCGATTTCATTAGATATAAGGTCTATAGTTGTAAAGTCTGTCTTGAAGCTGGACCAATCAGGTTCAACATAGCTGAATAGATCATTCGACTCAGCAATTAAAGTATATCTTTTGGCAAATGACTTTCGCCCATCTATTATTTGATTTTTAGCAATATACCAAGAAGGTTTTCCTAACAATCTCCCACCCAGCCAAAAAGCGACACCATGCTGATTTGAAGTTCTAGCCGCAGCAGAAGAATCTACTAAAGTTAATTTTATTTTTATGTTTCCGATTGGATTTATTTCTTCCGTTCTTACCACCCCAGGATGCTCTAGCAAGGTGATTTTGCGGCCGTTAACATAAACATGAAATTCTGGATTAAAAAGAAATCTTGCAGATATAATATCTGATATTTGTTCAGAATCGACGTAGTTACGAGTGATATTTACTGTAATCTTAGAACCATGACCTGCTGATTTCTCGCTACGGTGTTCAACAACTTTTATTGGACTTTGACCGGAGGATACAGCTAAATGATAATAATTGCGGATGGAGTCCTTCCATGTTTCAACTATATAATTATCATCGAAACATAGTCCTGCATGTCTCCCTACACCATTGCATCCAAATGCAAGACGTTTAGTTTGGACATCAGCATCGCTAGGAAATTCGACATATGCTCCCTGATGCTTGTGCCTGTCGTATCGTAATCTAAGCCACCTGCTTTCGAATTGTTCTTTCGTCAGTCCTACTCCATTATCTTCAATAGTGAGGACTTGCGGATTGGTTTCAGATATATTTATTTTTACTACCGTTGCGCCAGCATCATGTGAGTTAGCTACAAGTTCAGTAATAGCAATATCAGGTTTCGTAGCTATTGAACCGATTTCTTTAAAAAGAAATCTCTCTTCATAAGTCACTGAATAACCGCTCATCCTGTAACTTCCTTTTTAAGCATGCGTTTATCATGAAGTTTATACTATTGATGGTCGTTGCTTGTGTCTATCGATTGTTTAGGAATATATTGATTTTTTGCAACGTACATGCGTCGTAGCAAGGTCAACGAATAAAATTACTCATAATCCTCTCCAGCGTGGGTAGCCTCGCCCGCCTGCCCGCTTCACTTAATGCAGTAGTTTTCATGCAGAACGTAGTTCGTTACAGAAGCCACCACATATGGTTTTTTGCGTGAGAAATACTGCATGAGACTCATGCGATTTCATGCAGTGTAGATATGCTCTCAGACAACAGATATCAACAACCAGGCACTGGCCGGGCTTAAGCGAGCTGTTCTGTTCAGGTCAAATTTGAGCTAATACAACTCAGTCATGTTTGTCCGGGTTCAATGCTGAAGAACAATGAATTTTCGTGTTGGTATCTATGTTGGTATAAAATGAAAATGTTTTTTATTTACTATTTAAAATCATGAGGTTGAATTTCATGTTCGAGTCCGGCCTCCCCCCATTCCCAAGCATCAATATCAAAACAACCAATAAATAAGTCCTTTAATCTAGCCACGACCAATCATTGATCAACCCCGAAATCCTCTCCGAAACACATTCAAAATCCCTAAACCCTACGCTCAACATCGAAACCCGCTTATCACCATCCCCATACCCCCTCATCCCCTGAACACCTCCCGCCGGTGCCATGCCACAAACCCTTCCTGCGGATAGCATGCTTTCCCCAGCGGCAAGGTAATCGGCTTACCATTAAAATCCCAGAACAGCCTGCCAACGATGCCCCCGCCGTTCACCGCCGGCGAAACCTGGATGCGCATATCCTCATCCAGACCAATGGATCCTTTATCAAAAGCCTTATGGTGAATCGCGCAGAGCGCCAGGCCGTTAGGGATTTCGCATGGGCCGCCGTGCTGCTTCCATTTAATATGGGCTGCTTCCAGGGCGACGGAGGTATTATCATGGCGCATATTGAAGCCGCAGATAGCGCACTCATAGTTATAGGCGCGCAGCACCTGCTGGCGAAAATGCGGGTCGCGCTCTTTACGGATCTGCAGCAGATCAAACCCCATCTCTTCAGCCAGTTCTTCCTGAATACTCTCCGGGAAATGCGCTTCGAGGATCTGATGGGCGAGGGTATTGATCAGCTTATTATTTCTGTTGAGTAGCGCAAAATGCGGCTCATCGAAGCCGCCGGCGACGTGACAGAGCTCCAGCTCTTTGCCGGGCGGCTGTCGGCTGCCCTGGGTTGAGCACTGTTCGCTGTTGTGCAGCTCCCAGAAGCCGTCGCCTTTCAGGCGCCAGAAGGGCATGTCCGGCCGGTACTGGCGGCGCTGCGGGCCAAAGCGTTCCAGCAGGCTATGCAGCTCATCGCGTATCTCTGAGGCGTAGTCGAACATCCGCGCATGGCCGCGCTGGTACTGTGAGAGGACGTACAGCAGCAGTAGTGGCTTATGCGGCGCACGCTGTTCGCCTTTGCGCCAGATGGCGATGTTCTCGATCGCGTGTTGCAGGGTCGTGCTGGAGGGCATAGCGTTACATCGGCAGCTAAATAAATGCGATGATGCTCGCAAAATCCTTGCCGATCAACCTACCAGATGCGGCGATTCTACATGGATCGCGATTTAATTATCACTGCCAGTTATTTGTTCGAAAAGCCCATAGCTTTCTATTTATACTCAAGCTTCGCGCCATCAGATAGCTATGTCTTATGAAAAAACTACCGGACCATTTATCCAGGGAATGCATCATCGCCGCCATTCGCGCTTACGATGCAGGCGTTGCGCATCAGTTTAAAAGCGCGTGTCTGTATGAGATCGAGTTTGAGGGGCGTCGGTATCCTTCAAAAGCCATCGTCGGGTTAGCGGCCACACTTGCGACGGGGACGGAATTTACCCCGGCGGATTTCAGCGGAGGGATTAAATCCAAATGCGTGCGTCTGTTACTGGAGCAAGGATTTACGATCGCGTCGCAGGGCGCTGGCGATGACGAGGTTGCGCTTTTCCCCGATGAGGGGCAGACGACCATGGAGTACGTGGAAGGGGCGGCGTTGCAGGTGGTGATCAATCGCTATGAGCGTGACCGTCAGGCTCGTCAGGCGGCGCTTCGCCTGCATGGCTGCCAGTGTCAGGTATGCGGTCTGGATATGGCCAGCCGCTATGGCGATATCGGCCAGGGCTTTATCCATATCCACCATCTCATCCCGCTGGCCGGGATAAAGCAGGACTACCGCCTGAACCCTGAAACCGATCTGATCCCGGTATGTCCCAACTGCCATGCGATGCTGCACCGGCGAGATCCGCCGTTTACCCCCGAAGAGCTGAAGGCCCGGCTGCGCCCCACAGACTGACATCCGACAGCGCTCGCTTTACGTTCATCAAACACACCACAAACCCCACGCTACCTTACCGGTAGCGTGGGCCCGCTCTCTTTTACTTATCCCGCGTCTCGCCAGCCTCCCAGCTGTAGCTGCCATCGGCCGCTAAGCTATCGCCCAGCTCCTGATACTCGAACTGATAAAACTCAGCCTGGGTACCGTACCCGGCGTAGTCTACCGCCGCCAGGCCGACGAACGCCCCGGTAAAGAACCCGCCGTAGCTCTGCAACACATAGTCATCGGACAGCACCGCGGCATCCAGCTGGACCGGGATCTCGGTGAACGTCACGCCATCGAAGCTGTATTCATAGCTGTAGGTCTGCTTGCGGACTTTGGTCCTGAACCAGACGTATTCCACGCCGTCCGGCACCTTGATGGCGTTATCTTTCAGGTACGACGTGTATTTCCCGCGGTTATTTTCGCCGACTTCGATGACCTTGCCGTTAATTTCATTCCAGGTCAGGAAGACGAAGCTCCAGTGGCGGTCGTTATAGTAATTCGTTAACCCGGCCATCTGCTGGTAGCTGAAGGGCTCGAATTTCACCTTCACCGCGGCGTCAAAATAGAAGGCCTGCCAGCGGCGGGCAATCAGCGACAGGTCATGCGTATTGGCTAACGAACCCTGGCCGATTAAGGTTAATTTGCCGTTACCGGTGGTGCCCATTTTGGCCGTAAACGGCACCCGCAGGGTATTCCAGTTCGGGTCGAGCGCTGGCGACGTAAAGTCATCCTGCTGGCTATTATCGCTGGCGCTTTCGGTGAAGATGGCGTCTTTCGGCCCTTCGACGAAGGTTTTCCCGCCGTGACCGCCTTCAATACGCGGCCAGCCCTCGTCATCCCAGTACACTTTCTGGATCGCGGTTTCCCGGCCGAGGGTTGACCAGCCGCGCGGGTCGTAGATGGATTCCCCCGGGCGATTCCACGGCCGGGCGCAGAGCGAGGCGTAATACCATTCGCCTTCCGGGGTGGAGACCAGCGCGCCATGGCCCTGTTTCTGGATGTAGCTGTCCGGGGTGTCGACGTTGGTTAAGAACACGTCGCCCGGCTCGGTTTCAAAGCTGTCGGCCTCGAGGGTTTTCGACCGCGCCACCACCTCCTGGTGGGTAAACACGGTGCCGCCCTGGGCGGCAAACAGATAGTAGTAGCCGTTCAGTTTATAGAGGTGCGGCCCCTCGACCAGCGCCACGGCGGTGCCGCGGTAGATGGTGCGCGCGGTTTCCGGCATTAACTTCAGCGTGTTGGTATCCAGCTCCGTTAAGGTAATGCCATCGAAGGGGTGATGGTACTCCCGGTGATCCCAGGTTTGCTGGACGATATATTTCCGGCCATCGTCGTCATGGAACAGCGAGGCGTCAAACCCGACGCCGTTCAGCTTGATCGGGTCGCTCCACGGGCCCCGAATATCCTTCGCGGTGGTCAGGTAGTTGGTCATGTCTTTGAAGGCGCCTTCGGTGACCTTCACATCGGTATACACCAACCAGAATTGTCCGTCGGCCCAGGAGAGCGCCGGCGCCCAAATGCCGCCGGAGGAGGGGTTGCCCTTCATGTCCAGCAGGGTGGTGGTGGAGAGCGGCGAAGGCAGCAGGTTCCAGTTTTTCAGGTCTTTCGACTCATGTAAACGCACGCCCGGAAACCACTCAAACGTCGAGTTGGCAATATAGTACGTATCCTCGACGCGAATAATACTGGGGTCGGCATTAAAGCCGCGTAATATCGGGTTTTGAATAAGTGACATTTCATTACACCTTTTAAAATGGAAAGTGACGAATCGGTCTGATTTATAATTTTTTAACTACACGCGGATCTCATCCAGCTGACGGTTGATGTCGGTAACATGTTTATCGGAGATCGGATAAACCTGCATGATCACCATCGAAATAGCGGCCAGCGCAATTGGGATCCACACCGCGGTCATAATGATCCCGTCGATGGCGCTGGCGCTCTGCACGGCGCCGCTTTCATTAAAGCCATACACCGCCAGCAGCCACAGCGGGATCGCGCCGCCGATGGTGAAGCCGATCTTGAAGAAGAGTCCCATAATGGCATTGATAATGGCGGCATTGCGTTTGCCAGATTTTAATTCGCCGTACGCGATGACTTCCGGTACCAGCGCCCACATAAAGCCGGTGGCGGAGGTTAAGCCCCACTGTTTAATAAAGGTGGCGATGTAGGCCAGCCACAGCGCGTCGTGCATCCCTTCGCGGGACCAGACGTAGGTCAGCAGTTCGCCGACGATGAACATGGCGAGGAACAGATGGAAGAAGCCTTTTTTACCAAAGATTTTTTTCAGTTTCGGCCAGAAAATCGGGAAGGCGATGCCGGGAATAGACGCGACGAGACCCACCGCGCCCATCCATTCGGAGTGGCCGACGACGTACTGGTTGAAGAAGCCGTTAACGGTGTTCATGAAGAACATGAAGGTAAAGGCCAGCATAAAGAACATGCCGAGGATCACCAGCGGGCGGTTATGTCGGAGCTCGTGGAAAAGGTCGGTGGTTTTGACGTTGGCGGTCTGCTCGGCGGTCGCGACAACGCGTTCTTTGGTGAATTTATAACAGATAAACAGAGCCACCGCGCCGATGATCATATAGATGGCGTACACGCCAAACCAGGCGTAATTTGCCGACGGATCGGCATAATTCCCCAGATTCAGCTCAAGGCCAAAAAAGCCGGTGTCTTTCAGGCTGCGATCTTTCGGCGCCGCCATCTGCACAAACATCGGGAACAGGGTATAGACCAGCAGGTTGGCGCTGTTGGCCAGCATCATGCGGGTACTGGTGAGCTTATCGATCGATTCCGGGTCGCGGGTCAGCGACGCATTCAATGAGCCATAGGGAATATTGACTAAGGAATAAACCAGGTCCAGCGCCAGATAAATAATAAAGGCGAAAGCCACCGAACCTTTCACTCCGGGGATGGGCGCGAACAGTAATGCCGAGAGGATCACCAGCGGCACGCCGGCTCGTAACAGCCACGGACGATATTTCCCTGCTTTCGAGGTTCGTTTATCCACGTAGGTGCCGACCATCGGATCCCAAAACACGTTAATTATGCGGACAAAAAGAAAAATAAATCCTGCCGTTGCCGTGCTGATGGTATTTACCGTCAGCATATGCAAAGCCAGAAAACCCCCAATTGTGCCGAAAACCAGGTTTTGCGCAAAGTCGCCCATGCCATAACCAATTCGTTCTCCGCGGGTTAATTTATGATATTCATCATGCCGACTGTGCATTATGTTTTTACTCATTCTAAGCAGACTCCGGTTTGTTTTGTGTAGGTGAAACACTTTCTGACACAGTTGACATGGAAGAATCTATTACGTTTTTAAATTAAGTAATTATGTTTTTTTACTTCTGTGATCCTCGAAGCAAAGGCCTGTATCACCTGCGTTGAGCCGCCATCCGCCGCTAATTTTTTGGCAGACAGGCAATGTGACAAAACCGGCATTTTAATTCGCTATGCCCACCTGAATTCCCCAGGAAGTGTACGCTATACGCGCGCGAAGCGAGATATTTAAAATAGTTTTATTTGCGAGATGGCTCACATTTGAGCATTTTCTCAATCGCCGAGTGAAATAACGTAATTGAGCAACCGACGATGAGAATACACGATGTGTCACAGTTGTTAATTTTCGGCTTCCTCAATTTCGGAGTTCATCATGCAAACTTATTTTGACCAGCTCGAACGCGTTCTTTTTGCCGGACCTAAAACCGATAATCCTCTGGCGTTTCGCCACTATAATCCGGATGAAATCGTGCTGGGAAAACGTATGGCAGATCATCTGCGTTTTGCCGCCTGTTATTGGCATAACTTCTGCTGGAATGGCGCGGATATGTTTGGCGCCGGCTCGTTTGAGCGTCCCTGGCAGGCCGCGGGCGATGCGCTGGAAATGGCCAAACGCAAAGCGGACGTGGCGTTTGAATTTTTCTACAAGCTCAACGTGCCGTATTACTGCTTCCACGATGTCGACGTCTCGCCAGAAGGCGCGTCGCTGAAAGAGTATTTGCATAATTTTGCCGTGATGACCGAGGTGCTGGCGGAGAAACAGCAGCAAACCGGCGTGAAACTGCTGTGGGGCACCGCCAACTGCTTTACCCACCCGCGCTACGGCGCCGGGGCGGCGACCAACCCCGATCCGGAGGTGTTTGCCTGGGCGGCCACGCAGGTGGTGACCGCCATGAACGCCACCCACCAGCTCGGCGGCGAAAACTATGTTCTGTGGGGTGGCCGCGAAGGTTACGAGTCCCTGCTGAATACCGACCTGCGTCAGGAGCGCGAGCAGATTGGCCGCTTCCTGCAGATGGTGGTGGAGCACAAGCATAAGATTGGCTTTGGCGGCACGCTGCTTATCGAGCCGAAACCGCAGGAGCCCACCAAGCATCAGTACGATTACGATGTCGCGACGGTGTATGGCTTCCTGAAGCAGTTTGGTCTGGAAAATGAGATCAAGGTGAACATTGAAGCCAACCACGCCACCCTGGCGGGGCACTCTTTCCACCATGAAATCGCCAGCGCCATCGCGCTGGGGATCTTCGGCTCCGTTGATGCCAACCGCGGCGATGCGCAGCTCGGCTGGGATACCGATCAGTTCCCGAACAGCGTGGAAGAAAATACCCTGGTGATGTACGAGATCCTCAAAGCCGGGGGATTCACCACCGGCGGCCTGAACTTTGACGCCAAAGTTCGCCGGCAGAGCACCGACAAATACGACATGTTCTATGGCCATATTGGCGCCATGGACGTGATGGCACTGTCTCTCAAGCTGGCCGCGCGGATGATTGAGGATGGCAAGCTCGATCGGGCTCTGGCAAAACGCTATGCCGGCTGGCAGGGCGAGCTGGGGCAGCAAATTATGGCCGGCCGTATGTCGCTGGATAATATTGCCCGGTACGCTGAGCAGCATAATCTGAATCCGCAGCATCACAGCGGGCGTCAGGAATTACTCGAAAATCTCGTCAATACCTATATCTTTGGTTAAATTTGGCTGACATGCCCCTGCGGGGGCATGTATTCCGCCGTCTGCCCGCTGCCGGGAAATAGCGTTTATTTGTTCGTGTTGTATTTATGCTGTCTGTGCCGAAAGGCTATCTGTTTGACTGTCTATAGAGGAACCATCCGCCGCGCGGATGGTTCTGCCATTGTGCCACCTGTTTAATATCAGTGAGGGAGGGCGAGTAGCGATAATTGTGTAATGCCTCTGTGACCGTACAAAATAAAAAATAACTTGTTCTGATGATAGCGACATATTCTGTCAGCTCAGAATAGGCTGGTTATTGTCTGAATAAAATTAACCTATATTGAGAAACTCATGACAATGATAAAAAAACTTCCATTAACCATGGCGGTTATCGCCGCGTTTTTTCCGCTTACCTCTGTAATGGCGCAAGAATTTACTCAGGAACAGATCGACGCCATCGTCGCCAAAGCCGTTGATAAAGCGCTGGCCGACCGCCAGGCGAAAATTGACGCCGCGGCCGACAAAAAGGTCGACGTCATTACCAACCCGCAGACCACCGCCGCCTCGCCGGATATGGCCATTCCGTTCGGCCTCAAGTTCAGCGGCTATGCCCGCTATGGCGCCCATTTCCAGACCGGCGACCAGAAATATGTCGGCGTCGACGGCTCCTATAACGGCGCCTCGGCGATCGGTCGTCTGGGCAACGAAAGCAACGGCGGCGAATTCCAGATCAGCAAAGCCTTCAAAAGCGCGCAGGGGGCTATCTGGGATCTCAACGTCATGTTCGACCACTGGAGCGACGAGGTTAACCTGAAGAAGGCCTACGTCGGCGTCACCAACGTGCTGGAATCCAACCCCAACGCCTATATCTGGGCCGGCCGCGACTTCCACCAGCGTCCGCAACAGGGGATCAACGACTACTTCTGGATGAACCACGACGGCCAGGGCGCCGGGGTGAAGAACTTTGATATCGGCGGCGTGCAGTTCGACGTGGCGGCGGTGTCGCAGGTGAAATCCTGTAGCCCGGAAGTGATGGCCGACGAGACCAACCCGTCGCGCATCACCTGTACCGGCAGCTCCGACACCGGGGACAACGGCCACTACGCGCTGACCACCAAAACCCACAACATCAAGGCCGGGCCGATCGATGTCGAGGTGTACGCCAACTACGGCTTTGACTCGAAGGCGGTGGACAGCGACGCGCGTCTCGAAGCCTGGCAGGGCGGCCTGGTGCTGAGCCACACCAACGACAGCGGGGTGAACAAGGTGATCCTGCGCTACTCCGACAACTCGGATAACAGCGTCTACAACAAAACCGACGACCTGACCACGGTCTACGCCAGCTTCGAGGGCAGCCATAAGTTCACCCAGCAGGCGCAGGTGGAATATCTGCTGGCCTTCCACGACTACGACAACGGCAAAGATAATACCGACAACCGCAAAAACTACGGCGCCATCGTGCGGCCGATGTACTTCTGGAACGACGTGCACTCCACCTGGCTGGAAGCGGGCTACCAGCGCGTGGACTACGACCAGGGCGGGGATAACCACGGCTGGAAGCTGACGCTGTCGCAGAACATCGCCATCGGCATGGGGCCGGAGTTCCGTCCGATGCTGCGCTTCTACGTGACCGGCGGTCAGGTGGACAACGAGCATACCGCGAAGGTCAACGGCACCAAAGACCAGCAGCTGGATTCGCTGAACGTCGGCGGGATGTTTGAGGCGTGGTTCTGATGCGATAGCGTTGTCGAAGGAGCGTTCCCGGCTGGCGCTACGCTTAGCCGGGCTACGACTGGTGCGCTCCATTTATGCCGGATGGCGGCATAAATGCCTTATCCGGCCTACGTTCCTTCCTGCGGGCTCCCCCTGTAGGCCCGGCAGGCGCAGCGCCGCCGGGCAGGACACTTCAAGCTCCATACCTGTGGTTGTGCCGGATGGCGGCATAAATGCCTTATCCGGCCTACGTTCCTGAGGAGGCCTGCGGGATCCCCTCGTAGGCCCGGCAAGCGCAGCGCCGCCGGGCGGTCTGCCGCCGCACCCGCGGTAGTGCCGGATGGCGGCATAAATGCCTTATCCGGCCTACGTTCCTGAGGAGGCCTGCGGGATACCCCCCCAGGCCCGCGCAAGCGCAGCGCCGCCGGGCAGCTGGCCCAGGTTCCCTCAGTTCACCGTCAGGCGCAGGGCAAGATCCTGCGGGTAGGGGTCAAAATAGTTCTGCGCCTGCAGGTAGCGATCCGGATACTCGGCCAGATAGTGCTTAAGCAGCGTCAGCGGCGCGAGGATCGGCAGCAGCCCGGCGCGATAGTTGAGGATCACCTCCCGCAGCTCGCCGCGCTGGCGGCTGTTCAGCTGGTCGCGGAAATAACCCTGAATATGCATCAGCACGTTGGTGTGGTTTTTCCGCGAGGCGGGCCGCTTGAGGATCGCCATCAGCTTCTCGCGGTAGACCTCGAAGAAAGCCTCCAGATCCTCCCATTCATGCAGCGAGGCGACGAAGGGGCCGATCTCGCGGTAGCCCGCCTGGTGGTGAGCCAGCAGCTGCAGCTTGTAGCGGCTGTGAAAGGCCAGCAGGCCGTGGCGGGTCAGGCCGCGGGCGCGTAGGGCGTTGAGTTCATGCAGGGCGAAGACGCGCTCGACAAAATTCTCCCGCAGCAGCGGATCGTGCAGCCGGCCATCCTCTTCCACCGGCAGCCACGGGTAGCGCGCCATCAGGGCGCCGGTAAACAGCCCCACGCCTTCCTTACGCCCGCGATTGCCTTTTTCATCATACAGCCGCACGCGCTCCATCCCGCAGCTCGGCGATTTGGCGCAGACGATAAAGCCCGACAGCTCGCCCAGGGTTGCAAGATGGGCGTTGGCGAAATCGGCCATCTTCTCCGTCACATCCTCGTGCGGGGCGTGGCTGAAGCGCATGCGGATCTCCCCGACCGGGGTCTGCACCAGCCGGAGCGCCGGGCGGGGAACGGGCAGGCCGATCGCCATCTCCGGACAGACGGGCTTAAACGCCACCCACTGCGCGAGCTCATCCATCACAAAGCCCATACGCTTATGCCCGCCGTCGAATCGCACGGCTGAGCCGGTTAAACATCCGCTGATCCCAATGACAGGTTGCGTGTTCATGGCGCTGTCCTCTCTTCTGCTGTGGTTCGGGTAAAGAAAAGGGTCACGGTGGCCACCGTAATGCCGAATTTCTTCATCTCGGTTTTGTTAAACAAATGGCTGCCGTCCTGCAGGAACATCCAGTCGTCAAAGTGCAGCAGCCACCGGCTGCCGCTGGCCTCGACGTTCATGCTGTAGCGCCAGTGAAAGGCATTGCCTGCCGCCTGGCCGCTGGCCACGCCTTCGATATCCCCGGCGGTGCCCTGATAACGGTTATCGCCAGTGCGGCGAATGCGCCACACCCGCTGCTGTTTCTCGCCATCGTCATAGACAAAGCGCTCATGGAGCGTCAGGGTGTCGCCGACGACGTCGCCATCGATCGCTACATGGAAGCGGCGCAGCTGTTTGCCGCTGCGATCCTGCACCATCCCCCACGCCTCGGTTCGGCCCTGAAAATAGTGGAAGATGTCGAGGGCGGGCTGCTGCTGCCGGTACTCGGTGACCTCGGTGCTGCAGCCGGCGAGCATCAGCATCAGCAGCGCCAGGCTACGGGTCAGAATGCGTTTCATGGTGTACCTCCGATCAACTGCTGACGCAGTTCGGGATAAGTGGTGCGCGGATCGAGCCAGATGGCGAGAAAGCGGGTGCTGAACGCCGCCGACTGGCGCGGGCCGAGTGGGGTAAAGGCGGTCTGCGCGGCGCTGGCGCGGTACCAGAACTGCCCCTCGCCGCCGCTGACCACGAACGCCAGCTGGCTGCCCGGCGCAACGTCCGGCCAGATCCCCTGCAGCATGCGCAGCCAGGCTTCGCTGCGCGGCTCCTGCTGCAAAATGCCCTGCGCCTGCCACTGGTCGCGGGTGGCCTCCACCAGCGCCTCGCGATCGATGTCGCGCCGGTAGGTGATGATCAGCGCCCGATCCTGCTGCGGGCCGTCATACCGGCCATTGGGCGTGCGCAGCTGTGAGTGATAGACGGTGAACGGCCCCCAGGTGAGGGTCGCCTCGCCGACGCGGCGCCACGTCAGCCAGTCGGCGGCGTGGGCCGCCGGGGCGATGGCGCTCAGCCACAGCAGTAACAGGGCGAATCTCATTTTTGCCTCCCCATCCCCAGATGGAACAACAGCATGAGCACCAGCCAGCCGCAGGCCATGGCGGCCACGGCAAGCGCCGTCGGTACCAGCAGGGTCATGGCTCCGAGGCGAGCGCCGATCAGGTAGGCCACCGGGCCGCCGACGGTGGCCGCCGCGGCCAGCACCCAGCCGGGAAGCGTCGTGGTGCGGGTCAGCCGGGTCCAGACGACGGCGAACATCAGCCACAGGGCCACCATCCACAGGGGCAGCAGGCTGTCGCCGGGAAAATCAATCAGCCCCGCCAGCGCCCAGCAGGCGTCCAGCCCGCAGCCCGCCGCGGCCAACAGCAGAGCGGGCGGACGACTGGCCGCCGGCAACCGCAGCCAGGCGAACAGCGCCAGCGTCAGCCAGATCAGCAGGCCGCGCTCGCGCAACATCACCACCAGCGTCCAGTAAACATCGAACGCGAGGGCCATCAGCAGGTGCTGCGCCGGGCGTGTCATACCCGCTCCGCGGTGAGCTGCACCACGCTGATGGTGCGGGCGTTAAATCCGGCTTCGCAGTAGCCGAAGTAGTAGAGCCACATCCGGCGGAAGCGCTCATCAAAGCCGAGCTTTTCAATATCCTGCCAGGCATGGGTAAAACGCTGCCGCCAGTGCGCCAGCGTGCGGGCATAGTCCGGGCCCATGTCGAACAGGTTGCGCACCACAAAATCGGTATGGCGGGTCATCAGCTCGCTCATTGCCGTGATGCTGGGCAAAAAGCCGCCCGGGAAGATGTAGCGCTGGATAAAATCGACGCTTTTGCTGTAGTCGCGATAGCGCTGATCCTGGATGGTGATCGCCTGCAGGGCCATTTTGCCGCCCGGGCGCAGGCGCGCCTGACAGGTGCGGAAAAAGGCCGGCAGGTAGCGCTGGCCAACCGCTTCAATCATCTCCACCGACACCAGTTTGTCGTACTCGCCGCGCAGATCGCGGTAGTCGCAGAGCAGCACCTCGACGCGATCCTGCAGCCCGGCGCGGGCCATGCGCTCGGTAGCCCAGCGGTGCTGCTCCCGGGAGAGGGTGGTGGTGGTGACCCGGCAGCCGTAATGGCGGGCGGCGTACTCGGCCAGCGCCCCCCAGCCGGTGCCAATCTCCAGCAGATGATCGCCGGGAGTGAGCGCCAGCTGGTCGCACAGGCGCGCCATCTTGGCCCGCTGGGCCTGGGTCAGATCCTGCTGGTCGTCGGCAAACAGCGCGCTGGAGTAGAGCAGGTCGTCATCCAGAAAGTGGGCATAAAATTCGTTGCCGAGGTCGTAATGGGCGGCGATGTTCTCCCGCGCCTGAGCGCGGGTGTTGCGGCGGGTCCAGTGGCGCAGGCGGGCGACGGGCTTGCCCAGCAGACGAAAGCCGCGCTCCAGACGCCCCAACACCTCGCCGTTGCGCGCGAGGATCTGCAGCAGCGCCGTCAGCTGGTGGCTCTCCCAGTCGCCGTCCATCCAGGCCTCGGCCGCCGCCAGGCTGCCGCCGGTCAGCAGGCGCCAGTACACCTCCGGCGTGCAGACCCGCGCCTCGGCGCGCAGCGCAGCGGCGGGGTCGCCAAAATGAAAAGTCTGCGCCCCTTCGCGCACGGTGAGCGAGCCTTCGCGGAGGCCGCTCAACAGACGAAAGAGCAGCCAGCGCGCGAGCCGCACGTTGCGCGGCACATCGGGTTCAAGCGCAAAGACGGGATCGGTCATGAGCGTTCACTCCTGCTGACAGGATGGTTGTACAGCGGCACGCGCTTCAGCCACAGCCGCAGCGCCTGCCAGTAGATGGCGAGGACGGTTTTCAGGGTCATCATCGGCAGACGCAGCAGCAGCCCGCGCAGGTTGGCGCGGGTTAACGGCACGCGGCTCAGGGCCAGCGTGGCGTCGAACACCTTGCTGGCCTGATGGTTTTCAATATGCATGTGCAGCGTTTTGCCGGGCGCGTTGAAGCGCCAGTGATAGACCATGTCCATCGGGTTAAACGGCGAAACGTGAAAGGCTTTCTCCAGCGGGCGCGCCTGCTGGCCGTCCACCGCGTAGTAATGACGCTCATTCCACGGCGTGTTGCGCACTTCGGCCAGCACCCAGCGCAGGGTGTCGGCCTCGTCATAGCAGTAGTAAAAGTTGACCGGATTAAAATGGAAGCCGAAGTAGCGCAGCTGGGTCAGGAGCATCACGCGTCCCGCCGGGCGGCAGCCGGTCAGGCTCTCCAGCCGGTTCAGCGCCTGAGCCTTCAGCGGCGCGCCCAGCGGATAATCGGCGTCGTACCAGGCGGCGGCGGCCAGGCGGTTGCGACGGATGCCCGCCTCAGGCAGCCTGTCCAGTTCGTCGAGGTCGAGCCAGGCCATAAACAGGCGGTAGACGAAGTGGTGCGCCTTCGGCTGCAGGCGACGGTGGCGCAGGACGCCCTGATAGAGGCAGCTGTTCATTTCAGTTGCCCTCCGCTGCGGCGATGCCCTGCACCACGTCGAGCGCGCTGCGCACCCCGTCCTCATGAAAGCCGTTGTACCAGTAGGCCCCGCAGTACCAGCTCCGCCGCTGGCCGTTAATCTCGTCGCGTCGCAGCTGGGCCGACCAGCTTTGCGGGTTAAACAGCGGATGCTCATAGACGAAGCGCTGCCAGACGTAGCGATCGTCCACCGGCGCGTCCGGGTTCAGGGTGACGCAGAACAGCGGCGCGCCCGCGGGCAGCCCCTGGAGAATATTCATGTTGTAAGTGACGCAGGCCCGTGCCCGATCCCCGTCGTTCAGGCGATAGTTCCAGCTGGCCCAGGCGCGCTGACGCGCCGGCAGCCAGCGCGGATCGCTGTGCAGCACCACCTCGTTGCGCTGCCAGCCGATGTCCCCGAGAACTTCGCGTTCGGCGTCGGTGGGCGCCGCCAGCATCGCCAGCGCCTGCGCGGAGTGGCAGGCGAAGATCACCTGGTCAAAATGCGCCTCCCCGGACGCCAGCCGCAGGGTAACCCCTGTCGGGTGGCGCTCCACCTGCTGCACCGGCGCGTTGAGCCGCAGGTCCAGGCGGTCGCCGAGCCTGGCGAGCAGGGCGCGAACGTATTCCCGGGAACCGCCGGGCACTACGTACCACTGCGGGCGATCGCGAATGTCCAGCAGGCCGTGGTGTTCAAAGAAGCGCAAAAACAGCGGCAGCGGGAAGCGGCGCATCTCCTGCAGCGACGACGACCAGATGGCCGCCCCCATCGGCAGGATATAGTGGCGGGCGAAGAAGGGGCTGAAGCGGTGGCGGGCGAGGAAGCTCTCCAGCGTCGCCCCCGGATCCAGCGCCTCGGTCAGCGCCAGTTTCGCCAGCCGGTTGAAGCGGACGATCTCGCTCAGCAGCCCCCAGAAGGCCGGCTTCAGCAGATTGCGCCGCTGGGCGAAGAGCGAGGTCAGGCTGTGGCCGTTGTACTCCAGGCCGCTGGCCGGGTTGTGGACCGAGAAGCTCATCTGCGTTTTTTGCCCGTCGATCCCCAGCTCGCTGAGCAGGCCCATAAAGCGCGGATAGGTGCGATCGTTGTAGACAATAAATCCGGTATCGATGGCCCAGGTGCCCTGCGGCGTGGCGACATCCACGGTGGCGGTGTGGCCGCCCGGCGCGGCGCCCGCTTCGAACAGCGTCACCTGATGGTGTCCGGCCAGCCGCCAGGCGCAGGTCAGCCCGGCGATGCCGCTGCCGATGATGGCGATGTTCATGAGCGCACCATCCTGCGCAACAGCAGGCGCTGTATACCTGACGGCAGGCTGGCCAGCAGCCGCAGGGCCAGGCTGAAGCCGGTGGGGAAGGCGATGTGGTTTTTGCCCTTCGCCAGGCCGTGGCGGATCGCCGCCACCGCCCGATCGACGCTCACCCGGCCGGGCATGGCAAAGTCGTTTTTGCGCGTCAGCGGGGTGTCGACGAAGCCTGGAGAGACCACCGTGACGGCGACCCCTTTCGGCTCCCAGTCCAGACGCAGGCTATTGGCAAACCAGGTCAGCGCCGCCTTGGAGGCGCCATAGGCTTCCGCGCGCGGGAAGGGCAGCCAGTGCGCCATGGAGCTGACCAGCACCACCCGATCGCCTGCCTCCAGCTGCGTCTGCAGCGCCGCCAGGCAGTTTACCGGCCCGAGGAAGTTGGTGGTCATCACCCGCTCCACGAGGGCGGCATCCACCTGCCCGTGGTCGAGGTATTCGCAGGTGCCGGCGCAGAGAATGATCAGGTCGGCAAAACAGCCCGTCAGCGCCTGGCGACAGGCGTCCCTGTCTGTCATATCGAACAGGCGCGCGCTGATGTTGGGGCTGAACTGCTGCAGCGCCGTCAGGCGCGACGCATCGCGCCCGCAGGCGATGACCAGGTGGCCATCCGCCGCGAAGGATTTCGCCAGGCCGGCGCCAATCCCGGAGCTGGCGCCGGTGATAAGCACCGTCATCATGAGCGCACCCTCCGTTTCACGCCGCGTACCGCCCAGCCCAGCAGGGGAAGATGCTCGTAGATCATCTCCCCGGCGTCGTAGTAGTCGCGTTGATGGAGGATCTGCTCCCCGGCGATGTCCACCACCGAGCAGCCCGGCAGGGCCAGCGTTTCTCCGCCGGCAATGCGCGGATGCGACCAGTGCATGGTCCAGGTTACGGCGAACCGCTGACCGTCGCAGAGCGGCGCGTCGATGGTGAACCGGCACTGCTCCACGTTGGCCAGCAGATGGGTAAAGTAGCGCTGGATGGCAAACAGTCCCTGGTGCTGACCAAAAGGATCGCTCAGCGTCGCGTCCGGATGGTACAGCGCGGCCAGCGCCGTGGGCGGCTGCGCATCCAGCCCGGCGTAGTACTCAACGAAACGACGAATGACGGACGGCGTGGTGCTCATGGATCACATCCTGGCTAAACACGGTGGTGTAATGGCATACTTAAAACTTACACAAATAAAATTATTTGTCCAAGTTTGTGGTAAAATATATTTTATTTATGTTTAAAATCATGATGTTATGATTATTGTTGTAAAGGATGAAAAACGCGGGTTGCACGAAGGGCAAACGTGCGCCCGCCGCGCCGCCGGGCGCAGGCGGAACAGAGAGTGGGGGGAAGTGAAAACCGGGGGTTAGAGCGGGATCACCTCGAGGGAGACGACCTGCTGCTGCCAGAGTTCGACCTGCCTCTGACGAGCGGCGGAGAGTTTGCCGCTGGTGACCAGCAGCCAGTTGCGCTGGGGGAAAATCTCCGGCGCCAGGGCGGCGGGAGGCACCGGCAGGACGTCGATGCGATGGCCCTGGCCGGTGCGTTTGAGCGCTTCAAGCCAGATTTCGCAGGCGTCGGTCAGGTGCCAGCCGGTGATCAGAAAGTTGTCCCCGGGCGCCTTCTTGTCGCCTTCGAGGCAAAACGAGGTGTAGGCGATGATAATGCCGTCGAGGATTTCGCGCAGGGTCATGATGGCCGGCACGTTGGCGGAGACCTGGCTGCGCAGCGGACGCAGCACCTCGGTCACCAGCTCCTGGCGCGGATATTCGCGGCCGGCATCGTAGATCAGCTGGCGCAGGGACTCGATTTTTCCCTCTTTCAGCCGCTGCAGCATGGTCTCCTGCAGCGTCAGCCAGTTGTTGGTGCGCCGCGCGCCGGGGCGCGACAGCAGGGGCTTCACCTGGCTGACCGGCACCCCTTTTTTCACCCAGTCGAGGATTTTAAGCGCCTGCTGGACGTCGTCATCGCTGTACAGACGGTGTCCACCATCGGTGCGCAGCGGCTTGAGCAGGCCATAGCGGCGCTGCCAGGCGCGAAGCGTGGTCGCATTTATCCCGCAGAGTCGGGCAAATTCGCCGATGGAGTAAGGCATGGAGGCCACCTGTTAACAAAGAATATTCTCAATATACTACGAATCACGTCGGCTGGCGTGAAGTGTAGCGGCTTTGCACTACACTTTCCCCAACCGCGTAAATGAAAGGAGTTCTCATGAAGCTATGGCCTGTTGTCACTGGCGTCGCTATCGCGTTGACCCTGGTGGCCTGCAAATCGCCCACCCCGCCGAAGGGCGTTCAGCCGATTAGCGGGTTTGACGCCAGCCGTTACCTCGGGAAATGGTATGAGGTCGCCCGCCTGGAGAATCGCTTCGAGCGAGGCCTGGAGCAGGTGACCGCCACCTACGGCGCCCGCAGCGACGGGGGGATCAGCGTCGTCAATCGCGGTTATGACCCGGTCAAAAAACGCTGGAATGAGAGCGACGGGAAAGCCTATTTCACCGGCGCCCCCACCACCGCGGCGCTGAAGGTGTCGTTCTTCGGGCCATTCTACGGCGGCTATAACGTGATCCGTCTGGACGACGACTACCAGTATGCGCTGGTCAGCGGCCCCAACCGCGACTATCTGTGGATCCTGTCGCGTACCCCCACCATTCCGGCGGCGGTGAAGCAGGATTACCTGAATACCGCGCGCGAACTGGGCTTTGACGTCGATCGACTGGTGTGGATCCGCCAGACGCCGCGCTAGCCTCGCCCCTTAGCGGCTGAGCATGCCAGAGTAAACCGCATACAGCCCGGCCAGCGCCGCCACGTTCAGCGCCACGCTGATGAAAAACCACGTCCGGAAGGGCTGCTTTTGCGTTTTATGGCGAAAACACTGCTGGCCGAGGATCGCCCCCGGCCAGCCTCCCGCCAGGCCGAGCACCAGCAGCGTGGTTTCCGGTACCCGTCGCCAGGCTTTGCGCGCCGCCAGCTTGTCGGCACCATAGATAAGCCATGTCAGAAGGCTGCTCAGTAAAAACCACATCGCCAGCGGGTAGGGGAGCAGGGCGCTGCCCACAGCGGTGAGCAGCAGCAGGGAATAACATACCAGGTTCAGATTCATAGGGACGTTCACGCCGGCCAGAAGAGTGGCGCCACTATAGCCAATTTCCCGGACCGGCGTAAACGCGGTGGGCTAGCGGCCGCGCTTGTCCCGATGCCGGGACAGCCACATCAGCTTATACGCCGCCGGAATAATAAACAGCGACAGCAGCGGGGCGGTGATCATTCCGCCAATCATCGGCGCGGCGATGCGGCTCATCACCTCCGACCCGGCGCCGGTGCCCCACAAAATCGGCAGCAGGCCGGCGATAATCACCGCCACGGTCATCGCCTTCGGCCGCACGCGCAGTACTGCCCCCTGATACAGCGCCTCGTCGAGCTTCCCGGCGCTGAAGGTCTGCGGGTTCTCCAGCGCCGGCTCCGCCTCGATGGCGTGGCGCAGGTACATCAGCATCACCACGCCAAACTCCGCGGCCACCCCGGCCAGGGCGATAAAGCCGGTACCGGTGGCCACCGACAGATGGAAGCCCATCCAGTAGAGGAACCAGATCCCGCCCACAAGGGCGAACGGCACGCTGGCGATGATCAGCAGCGCCTCGCCGACGCGGCGGAACGCCAGGTACAGCAGCACAAAGATAATCATCAGCGTCATCGGCACCATCAGCTTCAGCTTCTGATTGGCGCGCTCCAGCAGCTCAAACTGCCCGGAATACGACACGCTGATGCCCGGCTTCAGCTTCACCTCCTTGCCGATGGCCTGCTGCAGATCGTGCACCACTGACACCATGTCGCGGTCGCGGGCGTCGATGTAGATCCAGCTGGTGGGGCGGGCGTTCTCGGTCTTCAGCATCGATGGCCCGCTGACCACCTTCACCTCGGCGACGTCGCCGAGGACGATCTGCTGCTTCAGCGGGGTGAGGATCGGCAGCTGGCGCAGGGTCTGCGGGCTGTCGCGGTAGCTCTGCGGATAGCGGATGTTGATCGGATAGCGCTCGACGCCCTCCACCGTTTCGCCGACCATCGCCCCGCCGATAGCGGACGAGACGAACAGCTGCACGTCGCCGACGGTCATCCCGTAGCGGGCCGCCTTCTCACGCTGAATATCAATGTCGAGGTAGCGCCCGCCCACCAGCCGCTCGGCTAACGCCGAGGTCACGCCCGGCACGCTGCGCGCCACTCCCTCAATTTGCCCGGCGATGGCGTCGATATCGGCCAGGTTAGTGCCGGAAACTTTAATGCCGATCGGGCTCTTGATGCCGGTGGAGAGCATGTCGATGCGGTTGCGGATCGGCGGCACCCACAGGTTCGCCAGCCCCGGCAGGCGCACGGTCTTGTCCAGTTCGTCGATGATCTTCTCCATGGTCATCCCCGGCCGCCATTGATCCTGCGGTTTGAGCTGAATGGTGGTCTCCACCATCTCCAGCGGCGCTGAGTCGGTAGCGGTGTCTGCTTTACCCGTTTTGCCGAACACCCGCGCCACCTCCGGCACCGTCATGATCAGCTTGTCGGTCTTCTGCAGCATATCCGCCGCCTGCGAGGCGGAGATCCCGGGCAGCGTTGACGGCATATACAGCAGATCGCCCTCGTTGATCTGCGGCAGAAACTCGCCGCCGACCCGGTTAAGCGGCCAGACAACCGTCAGGATCGACAGGAGCGCGATCAGCAGGGTGGTCTTCGGCCAGTGCAGGACCTTCAGCAGCAGCGGATGGTAAATGCGGATCAAAAAGCGGTTCAGCGGGTTGCTGCTCTCCGCCGGGATCCTGCCGCGGATCCAGAAGCCCATCAGGATCGGGATCACCATGATCGCCAGCAGCGCCGCTCCGGCCATCGACCAGGTTTTGGTGAAGGCCAGCGGGCCGAACAGTTTGCCCTCCTGGCCTTCGAGGGTGAAAATGGGGATAAACGACAGGGTGATGATCAGCAGGCTGATAAACAGCGCCGGGCCAACCTCCACCGAGGCATCGGTAATGATTTTCCAGCGCCTGTCGTTGCCGAGCTTCTCTCCCGGATGCTGATGCGTCCACTCCTCCAGCCGCTTGTGGGCGTTCTCAATCATCACGATGGCGGCATCGACCATCGCCCCCACCGCAATGGCGATCCCGCCCAGCGACATGATGTTGGCGTTGAGCCCCTGGAAATGCATCATGATAAAGGCGAAGCACAGGCCGAGCGGCAGGGAGATAATCGCCACCAGCGCCGAGCGCACGTGCCACAGGAACAGGGCGCAGACCAGGGCGACGACGATAAACTCTTCCAGCAGCTTGTGGCTGAGGTTATCGATGGCGCGGTCGATAAGCTGGCTGCGGTCGTAGGTGGTGACCACTTCAACCCCTTCCGGCAGGCTGCTTTGCAGCGACGCCAGTTTTTCTTTGACCGCCGAGATCGCTTCCCGGGCGTTCTTGCCGGAGCGCAGGATCACCACGCCGCCGGCCACTTCGCCTTCGCCGTTCAGTTCGGCAATGCCGCGGCGCATCTCCGGGCCGACCTGCACCCGCGCGACGTCGCCGAGATACACCGGCACGCCGTTATCGCCGGTTTTCAGTACAATGTTTTTGAAGTCGTCGAGGGTCTGCAGATAGCCGCTGGCGCGCACCATATATTCGGCTTCCGCCAGTTCGACCGAAGAGCCGCCCGCCTCCTGGTTAGAGGCGTCCAGCGCCGATTTCACCTCGCCGAGGCTGATGCCGTACTGGGTCAGCTTCATCGGGTCGACAACTATCTGGTACTCCTTGACCACGCCGCCCACCGACGCCACTTCCGAGACGTTAGGAATGGTTTTCAGCTCATATTTTAAGAACCAGTCCTGCAGGGAGCGCAGTTCGGCGAGATCGTGCTTGCCGCTGCGGTCGACCAGCGCGTACTCGAAGACCCAGCCGACGCCGGTGGCGTCCGGGCCCATTTCGGCGCTGACTCCGGCGGGCAGTTTGCCCTGCACCTGGTTGAGATACTCCAGCACCCGCGAGCGCGCCCAGTAAGGGTCGGTGCCGTCTTCAAAAATCACATACACATAAGAGTCGCCAAACTGCGAGAAGCCGCGCACCGTTCTGGCGCCGGGCACCGACAGCATGGTGGTGGTTAGCGGCCAGGTGACCTGGTTTTCGACAATCTGCGGCGCCTGCCCCGGATAGCTGGTTTTGACGATCACCTGTACGTCGGAGAGATCCGGCAGGGCGTCCACCGGGGTGTGGACGATGGTCCAGGTCCCCCAGAGGCTGAGAAACAGCGCGCCCATCATCACCAGGAAGCGGTTGGCCACCGAGCGGCGGATAATCCATTCAATCATTGTTCCGTTCCTCAGTGCGCGTGGGCGGCAGCGGCATCAGGGGCCTGCGCGCGCATGCGCTCCAGCGCGCCGGCGATATTGGCTTCCGAGTCGATCAGGAACAGGCCGCTGGCGACCACCTTCTCGCCCTCCTTCAGCCCGCTGCGAATGGCCGTGACGCCATTGGATTCATGGAAAACCTGGACCTGCTTCGGCACGAAGCGGCCCTCGTTATCCATGGTGATCACCCGCTGCTCGCTGCCGCTGTCGATCAGCGCTTTGGAGGGGATCAGCAGCATCGGTTCGCTGTCACTGGTCAGCTGCAGATAGGCGTTCATCCCCGGCTTCAGCGCTTCATCCGGGTTGTTCACCTGCAGGCGTAGCTGCAGGGTGCGGGTGGCGCTATCGACGCTGGGGAGAATCGTCCATTTGCTGATGCGGAAGGTTTTGTCAGGCCAGGCGGGAACCTGAATGCGGAACTGCGAGGCGTCTTTAATCAGCCAGGCGATGGACTCGGGGACCGCCGCGCTGACCCACACCGGGTCCATGCCCTGAATTTTCGCCACCACGTTATCTTTGGCGATGTTCATTCCGGCGCGCAGATCGAAGGCGGTGATCACCCCGTCGATGGGCGCCTTGAGGGTGAAGCGGGTCTGGATCTTGCGCGTGGCTTTCAGGCGGCGGATATCGTCGTCCGGCATTCCGGCGAGACGCAGCCGCTCGAGGATCCCCTCGACCTGGGTGGCGGTGCCGCCGGTCTCCTGCAATAGCAGGTATTCGCTCTGCGCTTCCACCCAGTCCGGGATGGTCAGTTCCAGCAGCGGCGTACCTTGTTGCACTTTGTCGCCGACGGTCAGGGGATAGACTTTATTGATAAAACCCGCCGCCCGCGCCTGCATAATCACGTACTGGTACTCGTTGTAGCTGATGTTGGCCGGGAAGGTCTGGGCGTAGCGCAGCGGCCCGCGGGTGACGGCGGCGGTTTTCACCCCGAGATTCTGGGTCTGCGTCGGGTCGATACGCACCCCCGGCGCACCGGCGGCGGCACTCTCTTCATCGGCGTATTTCGGCACCAGGTCCATATCCATAAACGGCGATTTACCCGGTTTATCAAAGCGAGTGTTCGGGTACATCGGGTCGTACCAGAACAGCACTTTTCGCTGCTGCTCGGCCGCCGGGGCGGCGGCGGCAGCGTCGAGGGGCGGCGCCATCCGGGTATACAGCGCTGCGGTGAGCGCGCCGCCGATCGCCATGCTGCCGAGGAGCAGCGCCGTGTTTTTCAGTGTCAGGGATGCCATGTGTCGTCCATTCAGTTGTTGAGGAGCCTACCGTCGCCGGGCCATTAGTGGGCGCGGATATCCTGTAACAGCGACAGATTGCCCTGCTGAACGAAGGTGAAGTCCACGCTGTCGCCGTCCTTCACATTGTTGAGCTGGGTCTGCGGGGTGATGGTGAAGCGCATGGTCATCGGCGGCCAGTTCACCGCCGGGATGGCTTCGTGGGCAATGGTGATTTTTTTGCTATCCATATCAATGGCTTTAATGACCCCTTTGCCGCTGATGCTTTGCGTTTGCGCGGCGGCGGGCTGTTCGTGCATCGCCATGCCGGCGTGCGGGTCGGCGGCCTGGGCGGCGAACACCGCGCCAGAAATCAGAGTGAACAGGGCGACTTTAGACAGTGAATTCATAATCAAGACTCCTCGGGTTATTCCATCCAGCCGCCGCCGAGGGCGGTGAACAGGGTGATTTCATTTGCCTGACGGGAATAGTTGAGTTCCAGCAGGGTTTGTCGGGTGGTGAAAATGTCGCGCTGGGCGCTCAGCACTTCGATGTAGCTGACCGCGCCGTGGCGATAGAGCGCGGTGGCGCGCTGCAGGGTGATATTTAGCGACGCGAGATAGCGCTCCTGTGCGGTAATTTGATCGGCCAGGCTTTGGCGCAGGGCCAGCGCGTCGGCCACTTCCTTAAAAGCGGACTGAATTTTTTGCTCGTAGTTGACCACCTGCTGCTGCTGGCGGATCTCCGCCAGATCGAGGTTGGCCTGATTGCGCCCGGCGTTGAAAATCGGAATGTCGATTTTGGGGATGAAGTTCCACATCGCGCTGCCGGCGTTAAACAGGCTGGCGAGCTCGCTGCTGCTGCCGGAGAGCGAGCTGGTCAGGGTGATCGACGGGAAGAAGGCCGCCCGCGCGGCGCCGATGTTGGCGTTGGCCGCCCGCAGGCTGTGTTCGGCCTCTAAAATATCCGGCCGCTGCAGCAGGATCGCTGAAGAGAGCGACGGCGGCAGGGTTACGCCTTGCAGGTCGACGGCGCTGCTGGCGCTATCGTCCGGCAGATGTTGATAACTACCGAGCAACAGTTGCAGAGCGTTATTAGCCTGCGCCAGCTGGCCCTGCCGCCTGGCGATCTCGGCGCGGGTGCTCTCGATCATCCCCCGCGCCTGCTCCAGCGCCAGGACGGTGGTGCTGCCGGTCAGCAGCTGTTTTTCAACGAACGCATAAGACTGCTGATAGTTTTGCAGGGTGTCGTTGGCCACCTGCAGCTGCGCTGCCGCCAGCCGCTGGTTGAAGTAGCTTTGTGAAACGTTAGCAATCAGCAGGATATGCACTGCGCGCCGTGCCTCTTCGCTGGCGAAGAAGTTCTCCCGGTCGGCCTCGCTGAGGTTTTTCAGCCGGCCAAAGAAGTCGAGGTCATAGTTGAGATTCAGCCCGACGGCGTAATCGCTGCTGGTGGTGGTGTCGCCTTTAAGCTTGCCGCCGTAGGTGGTGCTACCGTCACCGTTCAATTGCGGGTAGCGGTCGGCATCGGTCACCCGATACTGGGCGCGGGCTTCCTGCACTTTCAGCGTCGCCATCCGCAGATCGCGGTTGTTGGTCAGCGCGGTGCCTATCAGGCTTTTCACCTGCGGGTCGACGAAAAAGGTTCGCCAGCCGGTCTCCTGATAGCTCGCGGTAGCGGGAACCAGCTTGTTCTGGCTGAGAGAGAACTGCTGCGGTACCGGCGCGGCGGGGCGCTGGTAGTCGGGAGCGAGCGAGACACAGCCGGTTAAGGCGAGTATCACGCTGAGGGTAAGAAGCGTTATTGGGCGCATGGCGGCAGACGTTTTCGACGATTTATCCATGGCGGCTACTTTACGTAGCGGCCTCTGTTCAGGACGTGACAGGAAAATGACAAAGCTGTCATTTTCCTGATATTTCATTGCTATCCGGAGGCGCTCCTCTAAAATTGAATACCCGCACAGAACGCGCGTGAAGGAGCCGGCGGTGAAGATTTTGATTGTCGAAGATGAGAAGAAAACCGGGGAGTACCTGACCAAAGGGCTCACCGAGGCTGGCTTCGTCGTCGACCTGGCCGATAACGGCCTTAACGGCTATCACCTGGCGATGACCGGCGACTATGATCTGCTGATCCTCGACATCATGCTGCCGGACGTGAACGGCTGGGATATCGTGCGCATGCTGCGCACCGCCGGGAAAGGCATGCCGATCCTGCTGCTTACCGCGTTAGGCACCATTGAGCATCGGGTGAAGGGGCTGGAGCTGGGCGCCGACGACTATCTGGTGAAGCCGTTCGCCTTTGCGGAACTGCTGGCGCGGGTGCGGACGCTGCTGCGTCGCGGGGCGGCGGTCATTGTCGAAAGCCAGTTTCAGGCGGCGGATCTCAGCGTCGATCTGGTCAGCCGTAAGGTGACGCGCGGCGCCACCCGCATCACCCTGACCAGCAAGGAGTTCACTCTGCTGGAGTTCTTCCTGCGCCATCAGGGCGAGGTGCTGCCGCGTTCGCTGATTGCCTCGCAGGTGTGGGATATGAATTTCGACAGCGATACCAACGCGATAGATGTGGCGGTGAAGCGGCTGCGCGCCAAAATCGATAACGACTTCGAGCCGAAGCTGATCCAGACTGTGCGCGGCGTCGGCTATATGCTTGAGGTGCCGGATTGTCGCTAAGCGCCCCTTTTCCCTGGCTACCCGGCTGAGTTTCTTTATTAGCCTCGCCACCATCATCGCCTTCTTTGCCTTCACCTGGATCATGATCCATTCGGTGAAGGCGCATTTTGAAGAGCGCGACGTTCACGATCTCAGGCAGCTCAGCACCACCCTGGAGACGGTCCTCGACCACGCTGACTACCCGCAGGCGCGGCGGCTGGAGATCGTGAAGAATATCATTGCGGGCTACGCCAACGTCTTTATCTGCCTGGACGATGGACAGGGCAATATTCTGTTCCAGTCGCCCAACGGACCGGATCTCAGCCATATGCTGAGTACGCCAGGCCTGGCGATGCAGCTGCGCGACGGGAATGTGATTTCATGGACCGATCCGCAGCCGCGGGCAATGGCGCACGATAATCATCAAATGGAGACCCGTGCCTGGCGGCTGATCATGCTGCCGCTGGGCAAGCAGGCGGATGGCAAGCCGGCGTACCATCTGCTGATGGCCTTATCCATCGATTTTCACCTGCACTATATTAATGAGCTGAAAGCGAAGCTGATTTCCGCCGCGTCGATAATCAGCCTGCTGATTATCGCCATCGTGCTGTTTGTGGTCTATCAGGGGCATAAGCCTATCCGCCAGATCAGCCGGCAGATCCAGAATATTACCTCGCGGGATCTCGACGTGCGCCTCGACCCGCAGGCGGTGCCTATCGAACTGGAGCGGCTGGCGCTGTCCTTTAACCATATGCTGGAGCGAATGGAGGATGTCTTTACCCGCCAGTCGAACTTCTCCGCCGATATCGCCCATGAGATCCGCACGCCGATCACCAACCTGGTGACGCAAACCGAAATCGCCTTAAGCCAGAGCCGCAGCCAGCCGGAGCTGGAAGAGGTGCTCTACTCCAATCTTGAAGAGTTCTCGCGCATGTCGCGGATGGTCAGCGATATGCTGTTCCTCGCCCAGGCCGATAACAACCAGCTGATCCCCGAACAGCGGGAACTGGATCTGGCTGAGGAGGTGCATAAGGTGTTTGAGTTTTTCGAGGCGTGGGCGGAAGAGAAGGCGGTAGCGCTGCGCTTTGACGGCAGCCCCTGCCGGGTGACGGGCGATCCGTTGATGCTGCGGCGGGCGATCAGCAACTTGCTGTCGAACGCGATCCGCTACACCCCGGCTGGCCAGGCGGTGACGATCGCGCTGAGCGAAAGCGCGGAGACGATCCGCCTGGTGGTGGAGAACCCCGGTACGCCGATTGCCGCCGAACATCTGCCGCGGCTGTTTGACCGTTTCTATCGCGTCGACCCCTCGCGCCAGCGCAAAGGGGAGGGCAGCGGCATCGGCCTGGCGATTGTGAAATCCATCGTCAGCGCCCACCACGGCAGCGTGGCGGCGCAGTCCGATCTGCGCTCGACGCGGTTTATTGTAGTGCTGCCGAAACAGGCGCAATAACGGCTGATAGCCAGCGGGCAGCGCCAGGCGGCTGCCCGTAGTCGTACCGCGGCTTACTCTTCGAAGTACCAGTAGCCTTGATTAATCAGGCGCGTCAGTTCGCTCACAAACGCCGGGTTTTGCAGGCCGCTGCCGAGCTCCTCCTGGCCTAATGAGGTATAGCGGCATAATGCATCCAGCGCTTCGGCATCGGTGGTGTCCAGCTGTTCGCTATGCACGAAGAAGCTGTCGCCAATATGCAGAACGCGCAGGCCGCTCAGGCGAGAAAGTTTTTCGCCGCCCAGCAGCGCATCGACTACTTCCTCTTCTTCATACGGTGGTTCCGCCGGCGCAATATCCAGCTCGTGACGCGGGGTGGTGACGAAACTGCCGAACCACTGCTTGAAGTCTTCCGGCTGGCGAATCATGTCGATCATCATGCCGCGCAGACGTTCGAGTTCATACTCTTCAACCCGGCCCGGATGCTCGCGGCAGGTGAGGTCCGGATCGCTGTAGTGCTCGCCGCCGAGATCGTTCTCCAGCACATAGTCGGCGAAGCTGCTGATCAGGTCGCGCCCGTTTGGCCCGCGGAAACCCACGGAGTAGTTCAGCGCGGTTTCGTGGGTGATACCATCGTGCGGGAATCCCGGCGGAATATAGAGGATATCGCCCGGCTGCAGATTCTCATCAATAATCGGCGGGAACGGGTCGACGTGCAGCAGCGCGGGATGCGGGCAGAACTGACGCATCGGCAGCTTATCGCCCACGCGCCAGCGGCGGCTGCCCATGCCCTGAATAATAAAGACGTCATACTGATCGATATGGGGGCCGACGCCGCCGCCGGGGACGGAGAAGGAGATCATCAGGTCGTCCAGACGCCAGTCCGGCAGTACGCGGAACGGTCGCACCAGCTCGGCGGCCGGCATATGCCAGTGGTTTACCGCCTGGGCCAGCAGCGACCAGCCGGTCTCGCCCAGGCCATCGAAATGTTCAAAAGGTCCATTGCTGGCCTGCCATTTACCGTTGGCCAGACTGACCAGCCGGCTGTCGACTTCCGGCTCCATGGCTAACCCGGCCAGCTCGTCCGGGGTAATCGGGTCGACGAAGTCCGGAAACGCGTTTTTTAAAACCACCGGCTGCTTTTGCCAGTATTTCTCTAAAAACTCGGGCCAGTTAATGTTGAGTTGATAAGCCATCGATTATTACCAGTAAGAAGAAACGGGCCTGATTATAGAAACGGGGGCTGGGCGGGCGCTTTGTCGTGGGTCAAGAGTGGCGCTTAATTCACCATCGGCGCGATAATGGCGTTGGGTAAGAGAGAAAAACCACATTTTTGCCAAAAACCAATTTTCGCGTTAACTACGCTGCAGGCCGCATGAACACTGGGATGGCGGCTTTAATGGTAGGAAGAGGAATATGCGAAAAGTTCAAATAATGAGCGGTCGATAAGATTTTTCTATTTTAACCCTTGCTACTTCCGGCGAACTCCCTATAATGCGCTCCCACTGACACGGCAGATGTGAATCACTTCACACAAACAGCCGGTTCGGTTGAAGAGAAAAATCCTGAAAAACGGGTTGACTCTGAAAGAGGAAAGCGTAATATACGCCACCTCGCGACAGAGCGCTAAAGCGCGTCGCAACTGCTCTTTAACAATTTATCAGACAATCTGTGTGGGCACTCAAAGTGACATGGATTCTTAACGTCCTCGGACGAAAAATGAATACCAAGTCTCAAGAGTGAACACGTAATTCATTACGAAGTTTAATTCTTTGAGCATCAAACTTAAATTGAAGAGTTTGATCATGGCTCAGATTGAACGCTGGCGGCAGGCCTAACACATGCAAGTCGAGCGGTAGCACAGAGAGCTTGCTCTCGGGTGACGAGCGGCGGACGGGTGAGTAATGTCTGGGAAACTGCCTGATGGAGGGGGATAACTACTGGAAACGGTAGCTAATACCGCATAACGTCGCAAGACCAAAGTGGGGGACCTTCGGGCCTCATGCCATCAGATGTGCCCAGATGGGATTAGCTAGTAGGTGGGGTAACGGCTCACCTAGGCGACGATCCCTAGCTGGTCTGAGAGGATGACCAGCCACACTGGAACTGAGACACGGTCCAGACTCCTACGGGAGGCAGCAGTGGGGAATATTGCACAATGGGCGCAAGCCTGATGCAGCCATGCCGCGTGTGTGAAGAAGGCCTTCGGGTTGTAAAGCACTTTCAGCGGGGAGGAAGGCGATAAGGTTAATAACCTTGTTGATTGACGTTACCCGCAGAAGAAGCACCGGCTAACTCCGTGCCAGCAGCCGCGGTAATACGGAGGGTGCAAGCGTTAATCGGAATTACTGGGCGTAAAGCGCACGCAGGCGGTCTGTCAAGTCGGATGTGAAATCCCCGGGCTCAACCTGGGAACTGCATTCGAAACTGGCAGGCTAGAGTCTTGTAGAGGGGGGTAGAATTCCAGGTGTAGCGGTGAAATGCGTAGAGATCTGGAGGAATACCGGTGGCGAAGGCGGCCCCCTGGACAAAGACTGACGCTCAGGTGCGAAAGCGTGGGGAGCAAACAGGATTAGATACCCTGGTAGTCCACGCCGTAAACGATGTCGATTTGGAGGTTGTGCCCTTGAGGCGTGGCTTCCGGAGCTAACGCGTTAAATCGACCGCCTGGGGAGTACGGCCGCAAGGTTAAAACTCAAATGAATTGACGGGGGCCCGCACAAGCGGTGGAGCATGTGGTTTAATTCGATGCAACGCGAAGAACCTTACCTGGTCTTGACATCCACAGAACTTAGCAGAGATGCTTAGGTGCCTTCGGGAACTGTGAGACAGGTGCTGCATGGCTGTCGTCAGCTCGTGTTGTGAAATGTTGGGTTAAGTCCCGCAACGAGCGCAACCCTTATCCTTTGTTGCCAGCGGTTAGGCCGGGAACTCAAAGGAGACTGCCAGTGATAAACTGGAGGAAGGTGGGGATGACGTCAAGTCATCATGGCCCTTACGACCAGGGCTACACACGTGCTACAATGGCATATACAAAGAGAAGCGACCTCGCGAGAGCAAGCGGACCTCATAAAGTATGTCGTAGTCCGGATTGGAGTCTGCAACTCGACTCCATGAAGTCGGAATCGCTAGTAATCGTAGATCAGAATGCTACGGTGAATACGTTCCCGGGCCTTGTACACACCGCCCGTCACACCATGGGAGTGGGTTGCAAAAGAAGTAGGTAGCTTAACCTTCGGGAGGGCGCTTACCACTTTGTGATTCATGACTGGGGTGAAGTCGTAACAAGGTAACCGTAGGGGAACCTGCGGTTGGATCACCTCCTTACCTTAAAGAACCTGCCTTTGTAGTGCTCACACAGATTGTCTGATGAAAGTAGAGAAGCAAGGCGTCTTGCGATTGAGACTTCAGTGTCCCCTTCGTCTAGAGGCCCAGGACACCGCCCTTTCACGGCGGTAACAGGGGTTCGAATCCCCTAGGGGACGCCACTTGCTGGTTCGTGAGTGAAAGACGCGTGCCGATATATCTCAAAACTCATCTTCGGGTGACGTTTGAGATATTTGCTCTTTAAAAATCTGGATCAAGCTGAAAATTGAAACGACACACAGTTAATGTGTGTTCGAGTCTCTCAAATTTTCGCAATCTGAAGACATCTTCGGGTTGTGAGGTTAAGCGACTAAGCGTACACGGTGGATGCCCTGGCAGTCAGAGGCGATGAAGGACGTGCTAATCTGCGAAAAGCGTCGGTAAGGTGATATGAACCGTTATAACCGGCGATGTCCGAATGGGGAAACCCAGTGCAATTCGTTGCACTATCGTTAACTGAATACATAGGTTAACGAGGCGAACCGGGGGAACTGAAACATCTAAGTACCCCGAGGAAAAGAAATCAACCGAGATTCCCCCAGTAGCGGCGAGCGAACGGGGAGCAGCCCAGAGTCTGAATCAGCTTGTGTGTTAGTGGAACGGTCTGGAAAGTCCGACGGTACAGGGTGATAGTCCCGTACACCAAAATGCACAGGCTGTGAACTCGAAGAGTAGGGCGGGACACGTGGTATCCTGTCTGAATATGGGGGGACCATCCTCCAAGGCTAAATACTCCTGACTGACCGATAGTGAACCAGTACCGTGAGGGAAAGGCGAAAAGAACCCCGGCGAGGGGAGTGAAAAAGAACCTGAAACCGTGTACGTACAAGCAGTGGGAGCACCTTCGGGTGTGACTGCGTACCTTTTGTATAATGGGTCAGCGACTTATATTCTGTAGCAAGGTTAACCGTATAGGGGAGCCGCAGGGAAACCGAGTCTTAACTGGGCGTTAAGTTGCAGGGTATAGACCCGAAACCCGGTGATCTAGCCATGGGCAGGTTGAAGGTTGGGTAACACTAACTGGAGGACCGAACCGACTAATGTTGAAAAATTAGCGGATGACTTGTGGCTGGGGGTGAAAGGCCAATCAAACCGGGAGATAGCTGGTTCTCCCCGAAAGCTATTTAGGTAGCGCCTCGTGAACTCATCTTCGGGGGTAGAGCACTGTTTCGGCTAGGGGGTCATCCCGACTTACCAACCCGATGCAAACTACGAATACCGAAGAATGTTATCACGGGAGACACACGGCGGGTGCTAACGTCCGTCGTGAAGAGGGAAACAACCCAGACCGCCAGCTAAGGTCCCAAAGTCATGGTTAAGTGGGAAACGATGTGGGAAGGCACAGACAGCCAGGATGTTGGCTTAGAAGCAGCCATCATTTAAAGAAAGCGTAATAGCTCACTGGTCGAGTCGGCCTGCGCGGAAGATGTAACGGGGCTAAACCATGCACCGAAGCTGCGGCAGCGACACGATGTGTTGTTGGGTAGGGGAGCGTTCTGTAAGCCTGCGAAGGTGGCCTGTGAGGGTTGCTGGAGGTATCAGAAGTGCGAATGCTGACATAAGTAACGATAAAGCGGGTGAAAAGCCCGCTCGCCGGAAGACCAAGGGTTCCTGTCCAACGTTAATCGGGGCAGGGTGAGTCGACCCCTAAGGCGAGGCCGAAAGGCGTAGTCGATGGGAAACAGGTTAATATTCCTGTACTTGGTGTTACTGCGAAGGGGGGACGGAGAAGGCTATGTTAGCCGGGCGACGGTTGTCCCGGTTTAAGCATGTAGGCTGGTTATCCAGGCAAATCCGGATAATCAAGGCTGAGGTGTGATGACGAGGCACTACGGTGCTGAAGTAACAAATGCCCTGCTTCCAGGAAAAGCCTCTAAGCATCAGGTAACATCAAATCGTACCCCAAACCGACACAGGTGGTCAGGTAGAGAATACCAAGGCGCTTGAGAGAACTCGGGTGAAGGAACTAGGCAAAATGGTGCCGTAACTTCGGGAGAAGGCACGCTGGTGTGTAGGTGAAGTCCCTGCGGATGGAGCTGAGACCAGTCGAAGATACCAGCTGGCTGCAACTGTTTATTAAAAACACAGCACTGTGCAAACACGAAAGTGGACGTATACGGTGTGACGCCTGCCCGGTGCCGGAAGGTTAATTGATGGGGTTATCCGTAAGGAGAAGCTCTTGATCGAAGCCCCGGTAAACGGCGGCCGTAACTATAACGGTCCTAAGGTAGCGAAATTCCTTGTCGGGTAAGTTCCGACCTGCACGAATGGCGTAATGATGGCCAGGCTGTCTCCACCCGAGACTCAGTGAAATTGAACTCGCTGTGAAGATGCAGTGTACCCGCGGCAAGACGGAAAGACCCCGTGAACCTTTACTATAGCTTGACACTGAACATTGAGCCTTGATGTGTAGGATAGGTGGGAGGCTTTGAAGCGTGGACGCCAGTCTGCGTGGAGCCAACCTTGAAATACCACCCTTTAATGTTTGATGTTCTAACGTGGGCCCCTAATCGGGGTTGCGGACAGTGTCTGGTGGGTAGTTTGACTGGGGCGGTCTCCTCCCAAAGCGTAACGGAGGAGCACGAAGGTTAGCTAATCCTGGTCGGACATCAGGAGGTTAGTGCAATGGCATAAGCTAGCTTGACTGCGAGCGTGACGGCGCGAGCAGGTGCGAAAGCAGGTCATAGTGATCCGGTGGTTCTGAATGGAAGGGCCATCGCTCAACGGATAAAAGGTACTCCGGGGATAACAGGCTGATACCGCCCAAGAGTTCATATCGACGGCGGTGTTTGGCACCTCGATGTCGGCTCATCACATCCTGGGGCTGAAGTAGGTCCCAAGGGTATGGCTGTTCGCCATTTAAAGTGGTACGCGAGCTGGGTTTAGAACGTCGTGAGACAGTTCGGTCCCTATCTGCCGTGGGCGCTGGAGAATTGAGGGGGGCTGCTCCTAGTACGAGAGGACCGGAGTGGACGCATCACTGGTGTTCGGGTTGTCATGCCAATGGCACTGCCCGGTAGCTAAATGCGGAAGAGATAAGTGCTGAAAGCATCTAAGCACGAAACTTGCCCCGAGATGAGTTCTCCCTGAGACTATAAGTCTCCTGAAGGAACGTTGAAGACGACGACGTTGATAGGCCGGGTGTGTAAGCGCAGCGATGCGTTGAGCTAACCGGTACTAATGAACCGTGAGGCTTAACCTTACAACGCCGAAGATGTTTTGGCGGATTGAGAGAAGATTTTCAGCTTCGATACAGATTAGTCGATGCGTCCGCAGGACGTGTTGATAAAACAGAATTTGCCTGGCGGCACTAGCGCGGTGGTCCCACCTGACCCCATGCCGAACTCAGAAGTGAAACGCCGTAGCGCCGATGGTAGTGTGGGGTCTCCCCATGTGAGAGTAGGGAACTGCCAGGCATCAAATAAAACGAAAGGCTCAGTCGAAAGACTGGGCCTTTTGTTTTGTCTGTTGTCTGTCGGTGAGCGCTCTCCGGAGGAGGACAAATCCGCCGGGAGCGGATTTGAACGTTGCGCAGCAACGGCCCGGAGGGTGGCGGGCAGGACGCCCGCCATAAACTGCCAGGCATCAAATAAAGCAGAAAGCTCAGTCGAAAGACTGAGCTTTTTTGCGTTTTTGTCCTCCGGGGAGGGTGCCGGCATGCCTCCCCGGTGGCGCTGCGCTTACCGGGGCTACGGATCTGACATGGGGCTACGCCCCTGTGGCGCGGACAAGATATGCAGCACTGACTCAGGGAAAAATATCGCCTGAAGTCCTGCAACTGCTTCGCTAATCCGCCAGGCTGACGCTCTCCGGGCGGGTGGTGTCAGAAACCTGCAACACGGGTATGGTGAATAAACAACCTCTGCAACGCTGCGGGAAAAATACCTATCTTTTTGACTCGCAAAATACTGAGAATTACGCGCGTGGTGTGGTCGCTCGTACCGTGAATTTATCCAATGATACGAGTCGAAAAATAATTATCAGTGGCTACGATTAAATATCTCTCGCTATTTCAGCGCTATTATCTTGTGCTCTGCGAAATAATAGCGCTGCTTCTTCTTTCGGAATATTAACACGTTAGCGAAATTACGAAATTATTTCCGCCGCTGAGGACTTCACTCCCCATTTATTGCAACAATGGGTATGCATCTTGCCGGTTTTTGGGCTTGATGCGCCATATCATTAACACTTTGTTAACTTGATCTGGTTTATATGACAGCAAATTTGATATACAAAGAGGGATGATTGCCTGTATGGATGCTGTCCGACGTACCTTGCGCTATCTGCTCTGGTTATCGGCTGGCAATATGAGAATAGAAATGAAAATCCTGCTTAACTGGTCGCCGTTGCGCCGGCTCTTCACCTACCTTCAGGAGCGCTTTACCTTTCTGGTGCTGCTCTGCTGGCCAGCGATAATCTGGCTGTTCTGCCGGGTCGGCGTGTGGCTGACGGATAACCTGTATGAACTGCTGGGGAAATCACCCGCCCAGTCCTTCACTGTCTATCTGCAGCCGTTTATGACCCCCGGCACGCTGCTGCGCATCTCCATCAGCTGGGTGGTGCTGCTGTTCATTCTCTTCAGCATGGCGATGGCCTTCACCTGGGGTCTTCGCCACTTTATGAATCGCCACAAATAAACCATTCGGGCCGCCGGGAGTCGACGGCCCTTCTTAAGCCCTTACGCCATCTGACCAATCGTTTTGCGAAAACGCAGCAGGGCGATAGTAAAGAACACCGCTCCGATAGCCAGCAAGGTTAAGAACTGCGGCCAGACGATACTGAAGCTGGCGCCGCGGTACAGAATCGCCTGCGCCAGACTGACGAAGTGGGTGGTCGGCATGGTCAACATGATATCCTGGACCAGCTGCGGCATACTTTCACGCGGCGTGGAGCCGCCAGAGAGCATCTGCAGCGGCAGCAGCACCAGGATCATCAGCAGCCCCAGCTGCGGCATCGAGCGGGCGAGGGTGCCCATAAAAATGCCGATCGAGGTGGTGGCGAACAGGCTGAGCGCCACCCCCAGCATAAACAGTGGAATCGACCCCTCAATGGGCACCTGCAAAATCCCCTGAACCATCAGCAGCAGCGACAGCCCGGAGACCACCAATACCACCAGCCCCATCGACCAGATCTTGGCCATCATGATCTCAAACGGCGTAACCGGCATCACCAGCAGATGCTCGATGGTACCGTGCTCGCGCTCGCGGATCAGCGCCGAGCCGGTGAGGACAATAGCCAGCATGGTGATGTTGTTGATGATCGCCATCACCGCGCCAAAGCGCTCCTGTTCCAGGTTAGGGTTAAAGCGCATTCTTACCGCCAGCTCTACCGGCAGCACGCTGTTCTCCCGATAGCGGGCAATGAAGCCGTTTACTTCGCCGTTAATAATATTCTGGATATAGCCGTTGCCGGTAAAGGCCTGGCTCATGCGCGTGGCGTCGACGTTGACCTGCACTTCCGGCTGGCGGCCGGCCAGCACATCGCGCTGGAAATTTGGCGGAATATTGATGGCGAAAGTGTAGCGCCCGGCATCCAGGCCGGCGTCCATCTCATTGGCGGTGATCAGCTCCGGTTCGAGAAACCAGGGGCGGTAGAAAGCGTTAATGATGCGTGAAGAGAGCTGCGACTTATCCATATCGGCAACCGCAATCGGCGCCAGGTGCAGCGAGCCGGGCATCACCGTAGCTGAGGAGTACACCGACACGGTAAAAGCAAACACGATCAGCGCCAGCATCGCTTTATCACCCAGCAGGCTGCGCAGCTCTTTGACGCCGAGGTTATAAATATTACGTAATCCGCGCATCACCCCTCCTGTTTCTTCAGCAGCAACACGCTCAGCCCGAGCACCAGCGGCACCGCAATCAGTAGGGGAATAAAGGAGCCCCACAAATCGCTGAGATTCAGCGCCTTGGAGAAGGTGCCGCGGGCGATAGTCAGGAAGTGGCTGGTCGGGTAGATTTGTCCAATCCAGCGCCCGGGGCCTTCCAGCGACGCCACCGGATCGATCATCCCGGAGAACTGGGTCGCCGGGATGAGCGTAATGATGGCGGTGCCGAAGATGGCGGCGATTTGGCTCTTCATAAAGGTTGAGATCAGCAGTCCCAGTCCGGTGGCGATGGTGACATAGAGCAGAGCCGCCAGGCTCAGCGTCAGGAAGCTGCCCTTATGTGATACGCCAAAGACGAAGACCGACAGCGCGCACAGCAAAAAGAAGTTAAACATTCCCAGTACGATGTAAGGCACCTGCTTGCCGAGCAGGAATTCGCTGCGGGTGGTCGGCGTCACGTACAGGTTGATGATCGACCCGAGCTCCTTCTCGCGTACCACGCTCAGGGCGCTGAGCATCGCCGGGATCATCATCAGCAGCAGCGGGATCACCGCCGGGACGATGGCCGGCAGGCTCTTCACGTCCGGGTTATAGCGATAGCGGGTCTCAATGGAGATGAGAGAGGTAGCGCGCTGCGGACTGCTCTGCCGGGCAGCCATCTCCTGCAGCCAGGCCAGATGCATGGCCTGCACGTAGCCGCGTACCGTTTCCGCGCGGTTTGGCATTGCGCCATCCACCCAGACACCGATTTGCACCGGCGTGCCGCGGGCGATATCGCGGCCAAAGTTCGGCGGGATCTCTATCGCCACCGCCAGCTCGCCGTCGCGCATCCGCCGGTCGAGCTCATCGTAACTGCGCAGCGGCGCCTGTTCGATAAAGTAGCGTGAGCCAGCGATATTCTGCGACCAGCCCTGACTGCTCAGTGTTTGATCGCGGTCGAGTACCGCAAAGCGCAGATCCTCGACGTCCATGCTGATCCCATAGCCCATGATAAACATCAGGATCACCGTTCCCAGCAGCGCCAGCGTCGAGCGCACCGGATCGCGGCGCAGCTCAAGCGCCTCGCGGCGGCTGTAGCTGAACAGCCGTTGCAGACTGAAGGCCTGGCGCGGGGCCGCGCGTTCTGGATGGGATGCTGCAGCAGGCGCAGGTTCCTCAGGAGCTGCGGCGGTTGGCTGCGCCTCCTGGAGCCAGGCGATAAACGCCTCTTCGAGGCTGGCGGCACCGCGCTGCTCGACCAGCGCCTGCGGCGTATCGCTGGCCAGCACCTTGCCGGCGTGCATCAGCGAGATGCGGTCGCAGCGTTCTGCCTCATTCATAAAGTGGGTGGAGATAAAAATGGTCACCCGATCCTGACGCGCGAGGTCGACCATCAGCTGCCAGAACATATCCCGTGCCACCGGATCGACCCCGGAGGTGGGTTCGTCGAGGATCAGCATTTCCGGGCGATGGATGACCGCCACCGCCAGCGACAGACGCTGACGGATGCCCAGCGGCAGGGCGGTGGGCAGGGCGTCTTCCACTTCGCTGAGCATGAAGCGCTCGCTCATTTCCGCCACCCGACCGGGGATCTCGCCGTCCGGAATATGAAACAGGCGGGCGTGCAGTTCGAGGTTTTGCCGGACGGTCAGTTCGCTATAGAGCGAGAAAGCCTGCGACATATAGCCCACCCGCTGGCGGGTGGCGATATCTTTCGGGTCGACCGGCTGGCCGAACAGCCAGGCTTCGCCTTCGCTGGCGGGCAGCAGGCCGGTGAGCATCTTCATGGTGGTGGATTTGCCGCAGCCGTTGGAGCCGAGGAAGCCGAAGATTTCACCGCGGGCGATGCGGAAGTTAACGTGGTCGACGGCGACGAAGTCGCCAAAGCGCATGGTCAGCCCACGGGCTTCGATGGCGATCTCTTCCTCGCGGTCGTCGCGCGGCGGGATTACCACTGCCTTATGCGCCTGGCGCTGCGCTTCCGGCAGCAGGGCGATAAACGCCTGCTCCAGCGTCTGACTGCCGGTCTGCGCTTTCAGCTCCGTAGCGGTACCGGTCGCCAGCACCTCGCCGGCGTTCATCGCCACCAGCCAGTCAAAGCGCTCAGCCTCTTCCATGTAGGCGGTGGCCACCAGCACGCTCATCTCCGGCTGGCGCTGACGAATGCTGTCGATAAGCTCCCAGAACTGCGCCCGGGAAAGCGGGTCGACGCCGGTGGTGGGTTCATCGAGGATCAGCAGCTGCGGGTCGTGGATAAGGGCGCAACAGAGCCCCAGCTTTTGCTTCATCCCGCCGGAGAGCTTACCCGCCGGGCGATCGCGAAACGGCGCCAGCCCGGTGCTCTGCAGCAGCTCGTTGATACGAGATTCGCGTTCGGCTTTATCGTGGCCAAACAGGCGGGCGAAGAAGTCGACGTTTTCATACACCGAAAGGGTGTGATAGAGGTTTTTCCCCAGCCCCTGCGGCATCCAGGCAATCTTCGGGCACACCTCGCGGCGGTGATGAACGTCGCGCATATCCCCGCCGAGCACCATCACGTTACCCTGCTCAATGGCCCGCGCCCCGGCGATGAGAGAGAGCAGGCTCGATTTGCCGACGCCGTCCGGGCCAATCAGGCCGACCATGCGCCGCGCCGGGATCGCCAGACTGATATCCCGCAGCGCCACGGTGATGCCGAAGCGCTGGCCAACGTTGTCCAGCCGGGCGACGGGGGGCGAGGTATCCTGTGGCGTCAGTATCATTGCGGCAACCTCACCGTCAGGGCTTCAGGCCAGGACTGCTGGTTATCCAGCCGCACGTAGGCCATGCCGGGCAGACCGGTTTTGACATACTCCAGGTGCTGCGCCAGCAGCTCCGGCGGGATGCGCGCTTTGACGCGGAACATCAGTTTGAGACGCTCGTCGCGGGTCTCCACCGTTTTCGGCGTGAACTGGGCGACGCTGGCGACAAAGCTGATATTGGCCGGGATCACCAGATCCGGAGCGGCATCGAGGATCAAGCGCGCTTCGCTGCCGAGCGCCAGCAGACCTGCCTGTTCGGTGGGCAGAAAGAAAGTCATATAGACGTCGGCGAGATCGACCATATTCAGCACCCGACCACCGGCGGCCAGCACTTCGCCGGGCTCGGCGACGCGATACTGAATACGGCCGTCGCGGGGGGCTTTCAGCTCGCTATCGTCAATATCGGCGAGGATCCGCCGCTCGGTCGCCTGGGCGGCTTCGACGCGGGTTTGCGCCTGAATAATACTGGTGCGGGCGGCCTCGATGGCGGCGCGGGCGGCAGAGACCTGGGCTTTCGCCGACTCCAGCGCCGCGCGAGCGCTCTCCGCCGCGGCGCGATCGTCATCCAGTTGCTGAGCGGAGACGGCGCCGCGCTGGGAGAGAGTGTGCGAGCGGACGTGACGTTTCGCCGTGGAGTCGAGCTCCGCCTGACGCTGCTTCACTACCGCTTCGCTGGCGCGCATTTCACTTTGCCGCTGATCGAGCAAGGCTCTGGCGGCCAGGACCGCGCTTTCCGCTTCCTTGATTTGCGCGGCGGCTTCAAGACGCTGCTCGTTCAGTACACGGGTATCCATTCTCGCCAGCACCTCTCCCTGGTGCACGAACTGACCCTCTTTGACCAGAATGGTGTCGATACGCCCGGCGATTTTGCTGGCAATATCCACCTCGGTGGCTTCGATTCGTCCGTTGCTACTGGCAAAACCCTCCGGGAGGCCCGGCGGGCGCAGCAGCCACCATGCAGCGGCGGCGAGTACCACCAGTAAGCCGACAAAATACCCTGTCCAACGTTTCTTTATTTTGTCCATACGCGACTCGCTTGATTCCCTGTGCGAAGTGATACGCGTGTCTTCTCCGACGGGCGGAGCGTCCTCCTTGCGAAGGACGAATGAGTGGGGAAGGGCCGCTGACGCAGCGCTCTACCGCGTCGATGCGCAGCCGAACGCTGTACTACTTATGTGGTCATCATCAGCGATCCTGGCCTTAATGAAACACGCATAGTGAGAGCTACCGTTAACGTGATAGTAACATCCGCGGCGGTGTTGTCCACACTAAAGGCAGGGTCTTGTCGACGCGTTAACAAAATATCCACTACCGGAAACCTTTCATCACCTCAGAACAGGACCGGCAGCCCCAGACCTCGTTTCACTTCATGCAGCGTCTGCTGCGTCAACTGGTGGGCGCGCTCGCTGCCCTGACGCAACAATTCCAGCAGCATCCCTTTATCCTGAATAAAGGTGGCCCGCCGTTCGCGGATCGGCGCCAGGAGCGCCTGCAGGCAGGTTTCCAGTTCATTCTTACACTGGCGATCCCCCAGCCCGCCGCGCTGATAGTGGGCTTTCATCTCAGCCACCCGCGCCTTATCGCTATGGAAAGCGTCGAGATAGGTGAACACCACGTTGCCGTCGACATGGCCCGGATCGCTGACTCTCAGGTGCGTTGGGTCGGTATACATCGCGCTGACCGCGCGGTGGATCTCCTCTTCACTGGCCGATAACGTCAGCGTATTGCCCAGCGATTTCGACATTTTGGCGTTGCCGTCGACGCCCGGCAGGCGGCTCACTTCGCTGAGTAGCGCCTTGCAGTGGCGCAGCACCGGTTCGCCGGTGAGGCTATTCATCTTGTGGACGATCTCGTTGGTCTGCTCAATCATCGGTAGCTGATCGTCGCCCACTGGCACCAGTTCGGCTTTGAAGGCGGTGATATCGGCCGCCTGGCTAATCGGATAGGCGAGAAAGCCCACCGGCAGCGAACGGGCGAATCCCTTCTGGGCAATCTCATTTTTGACCGTCGGATTACGTTCCACGCGGGCGACGGTGACGATATTCATATACAGCGCGCTGAGCTCCGCCAGCGCGGGCAGGGCGGACTGCAGGCAGAGCGTGGTGAGCCTGGGGTCAATGCCGACGGCCAGATAATCGGCCATCACTTCGAGAATATGATGGCTGATTTTTTGCGGGTTGCTGCCGTTGTCAGTGAGCCCTTGCAGGTCGGCGATAAGGATAAACTGCTGGTGGTCGTGCTGCAGCGCGACGCGCTGGCGCAGCGAGCCGACGAAGTGGCCAAGATGTAGCTGGCCGGTGGGGCGGTCGCCAGTGAGGATGGTTTGCGGATGGTTCATCAGGAACTCCTTATCAGACTGTTCAGCCGAAAGACGTCCTGAAAACACCAAAGCCGCCTTCCGGCGGCTTTGAAAATGGAAACGTGTATCGTGCCGCCTGTTATGCAGGCAGCCACCAACGGCGGGGATAGGTTACGATCGCGTTTCTGTTCATCTTTTTATCCTGCCACGGAATAGGCCAAGAGCGCAATCAAAAACCATATGATTTTTCTGGTATTATTTTTTTGTTGTTTTGCGGTAAATGACCAGACGGGAAAATAGGTTTTCTCATAGACCTGATAATTATTATGGAACAATAAAGTATGTTGCAGGCTTTTTGTGAAAAAGCTCACGTCACAGGATTATAGTATTATTATCCATATTTATAGCTGGATATTACCTGTCTGCTGTTACTGCTTGTGTTTATTCTCTTCTAAATTATTAACATTATTACTATTTATATCTTTTTTCCATTTTGCGTCATACCCCTGTCTGACTACAACGTATTGAGGCTAATTATTATGCATAAACGTCTGGTCGTTAATATTTTTTCATCCTTGCTGTTGGGGGCTGCGCTTATTTCCGCGCCGGTATATGCGGCGGAAAAAACGGTAGTCAATATTTCAAAAGTAGATGGCATGCCATGGTTTAACCGGATGGGAGAAGGGGTAGTCCAGGCTGGGAAAGAGTTTAACCTCAACGCCTCTCAGGTTGGGCCGTCCAGCACCGACGCGCCGCAGCAGGTGAAAATTATTGAGGACCTGATTGCACGTAAAGTGGATGCCATCACTATCGTGCCTAACGATGCCAACGTGCTGGAGCCGGTATTCAAAAAAGCCCGTGACGCCGGCATCGTCGTGCTGACCAACGAATCGCCCGGGCAGCCGAGCGCCAACTGGGATGTGGAGATCATCGATAACGAGAAGTTCGCCGCTGAATATGTGGAGCATATGGCCAAGCGGATGGGTGGCAAAGGCGGCTACGTTATCTATGTAGGTAGTCTTACGGTACCGCAGCACAACCTGTGGGCCGATCTGCTGGTGAAATACCAAAAAGAGCATTATCCGGACATGCATGAAGTCACCCGCCGCATGCCGGTAGCGGAAAGTGTTGATGATTCCCGCCGTACCACGCTCGATCTAATGAAAACTTACCCGGATTTGAAAGCGGTGGTCTCTTTTGGTTCGAATGGTCCGATTGGCGCGGGGCGCGCGGTGAAAGAGAAGCGTGCGAAAAACAAAGTTGCGGTCTACGGGATGATGATCCCATCGCAGGCGGCCTCCCTCATTAAGAGTGGTGATATTACAGAAGGCATTACCTACGATCCGGCGACAGCCGGCTATGCCCTCGCGGCCGTCGCCAGCACCCTGCTGAACGGCAAATCCATTGAGCCAGGATTTGAACTGAAAGAGCTCGGTAAAGCGGATGTCGATAGCGACAAGCATATTATCCGCTTCCATAAAGTGCTGCTGGTAAATAAAGACAATATTGATTCGCTCTACTAATCCATCTTCCGGGGCGCCTGGCGCCCCGGCTTAACCTGCCAGGGGATGTTATGGAACCTTTCCTTTCCCTTCGTCACGTCAGCAAAACCTTCCACGCCAACCGCGCGCTCAATGATATCAGCATCGATTTTATGCCCGGGGAAGTACACTGCCTGGCCGGGCAGAACGGTTGCGGGAAGTCGACGTTGATCAAAATTATCTCCGGCGTCTATCGCCCGGATGAGGGCGCGGCGATGGAGCTGGGCGGCAAGACGTGGCCCAGACTGACGCCTGCGGCCTCTGTCGCCCATGGGATCCAGGTGATTTATCAGGATCTGTCGCTGTTTCCCAATCTCAGCGTGTGGGAGAACATTGCCATCAACCACTATCACCGCGGCGTGCTGGTAAAGCGCAGCGAACTGCGGCGCAGTGCGGAGCAGGCGATGCGGAGTATTAACGTCTCGCTGCCGCTTGATGCCACCGTTGAGTCGCTCTCCATCGCCCGCTGCCAGCTGGTGGCGATCTGCCGCGCGCTGGCGCAGGACGCCCAGCTTATCATTATGGATGAACCCACGGCCTCATTGACCCATCAGGAAGTGGAGGGGCTACTGAATGTCGTGCGCCAGCTACGTGAGAGGGGGATCTGCATCGTCTTTGTTAGCCACCGTCTGGAAGAGGTCATGGCCGTATCGGATCGCATCAGCGTGCTGAAGGATGGCAATCTGGTCGGTACCTTACCGGCGGCAGAGGTGACTACTCGGCGACTCGGTTTTCTGATGACGGGCCAGGAGTTTGATTATCAGGTGCGCGACCTGTGGCAAGGGAAGGGCAGCACGCCGGTACTGGAAGTGCGCAATCTCAGCCGTAAGGGGGAATATCACAACGTCTCTCTGAAGGTCGAAGCCGGAGAAGTGGTGTCGATAGTCGGCCTGCTGGGTGCGGGGCGAACAGAGTTGTGCCTGAGCCTTTTCGGCATGACCCGCCCCGACAGCGGCGAGATCCTGATAAATGGCCAACCGGTGCGGTTGCGTAGCAATCAGGACGCTATCCGCCACGGTATCGGCTATGTCTCTGAGGACCGTATGTCACGCGGCCTGGTGATGAGTCAGTCGATTGAAAATAACATCATCAGCACGGTGTTTCATAAAGTGAAAGGCACTTGCGGACTATTGAGTGACAGTAAAGCTCAGCAACTGGTCGCGAGAATGGTCAACGCGTTGACCATTAAAGCGCCGGATACGCATTTGCCGGTGAATACCCTCTCCGGCGGCAATGCCCAACGCGTCTCTATCGCCAAATGGCTGGCGATCGCCCCTAAGCTGCTGATCCTTGATAGCCCGACGGTGGGGGTGGATATCGCAAACAAAGCCGGGATCTATCATATCATCAGCGATTTGGCTGCCCATGGCATCGCCGTGCTGATGATTTGTGACGAGATCGAAGAGGCGTGGTACCAGAGTCATCGCATCCTGGTGATGAAGCAGGGCGAATTGACGCATAGCTTCCTGCCGGACAGCAGTAACCAACAGCAGATAGCGGAGGTGGTTAATGGCTAATCTGTTGAAACAACATGAATTCTGGTTAGGTATGTTTATTATCGCGCTGTGCCTGATGCTGGGCTGGCGCAGTGAGGAATTTTTCACTTTCGGTAATATTTACGACCTCGCTAATAACTACGCGATGCTGACTATCCTCGCCTGTGGCCTGTTCGTGGTGCTGATCGCCGGCGGGATTGATATCTCCTTCCCGGCCATGACCATTATCGCCCAGTACGGCATGGTAGTGATGCTGCAAAAAGTGGGCGGCAACTTCGCGGTGGCCTTTGTGCTTGCCGGCGGTATCGGCGTGCTACTGGGGCTGGTTAACGCGCTGTTGGTCAATCGTCTGCGGGTCCCCTCGATCATTATCACCATTTCCACGCTCAATATTTTCTACGGTTTGCTGCTGTGGTTAAGCAAAGGTGTCTGGCTCTATGACTTCCCCCCGTGGTTTGAAAAGGGGGTCATGCTGTTCAAATACACCGATGCCGATGGTTACGATTACGGCCTGGGGCTGCCGCTGCTGACGATGATAGCGGTGGTGTTGTTGACCGCGTTTATCATGAATTTCACCACCGTTGGCCGCAAGATCTATGCCATGGGCGGCAACCGGGAATCCGCCAGCCGCGTCGGCTTCAGTGTGCTCCGCCTGCAGTTGTTCGTTTATGGCTATATGGGGCTGATGTCGGGGGCCGCAGGTGTCGTGCAGGCATGGACAGTGATGACTGTCGCGCCGGATTCATTGCTGGGCTATGAGCTGACGGTGCTGGCCGCGGTGGTGCTGGGCGGTACCAGCCTGATTGGCGGGCGCGGATCCCTCACCGGTACGCTGCTGGGGGTGATTTTACTGGCGGTGATGCAGAACGGCCTGAACCTGCTGGGGGTCTCCTCCTACTGGCAGACCCTGATTACCGGGGCGATCATCGTCGTCAGTATCAGCGTAACGGCCTGGAGCCAGCATCAGAACCGGAGCTTGTTATGAAAAAATCATGGCGCAATAACGTTGAGTTTTACCTGATCGGCCTGCTGCTGCTGACGGTTATCGCCTTTAGCATTGCCATGCCAAACATCTTCTGGTCTGTCACTAATTTCCAGTCGATTGCCTCGCAAATGCCGGTGTTGGGGATCCTGGCGCTGGCGATGGCAATGACCATGCTTTGCGGCGGCATTAATCTGTCAATTATCGCGACCGCCAATGCCTGCTCGCTGGTGATGGCCTGGGTAGCGACAAGCTATCCACCGGGTGCCGCCACTGCGCTGGCGACGCTGCTGGCCGGCGGAGGGGCGGCGATGATCATTGGCCTGTGCAACGGGATACTGATCGCCGGGATCCGTGTTTCGCCGATCCTGGCTACCCTCGGTATGATGACCCTGCTCAAAGGGATAAATATTTTGATCACCGGCGGCAGCGCCATCGCTAACTATCCTCAGTGGGTACTGTGGCTGAATCATGCCCAGTGGTTTGGTATTCCGCTACCAATGTGGCTTTTTGCGGTGGTGGCGATCGGGCTGTGGGTGCTGCTGGAGAAAAGCCCGCTGGGTCGGGCGATCATGTTGATCGGATCCAACGAGCGGGCGACCCATTATTCCGGGATCAATACCCGACGGGTGTTGATGTGGGTATATGTCATCTCGGCCCTGCTCTGCGCTGTGGCCGCGTTTCTGATGATGTCGAAGCTGAACTCAGCCAAAGCGTCTTATGGAGAATCGTATCTGTTGGTGTCGATCCTCGCGGCGGTGCTTGGCGGCGTGAATCCGGATGGCGGCAGCGGGCGCATCGTCGGGATGGTGCTAGCGCTGTTCCTGCTGCAGATCATTGAGAGTGGGTTCAATATCCTCGGTATCAGCCCCTATCTGACGATGGCGCTGTGGGGGGTATTGCTGCTGTGCTTTATCCAGGCGCGAGGCATGCTGGGGCTGGAGAGAGTCGGATAAACTACCCATCCTCGGTGGCGAAGACGGGCAGCGTTTGTCTGCTACTCGCTACGCAGATGCACCGCCAGGCCGCTTTGCCCCGGCGCCAGCTCCGGGCGCAGCGTCAGCGATGGGATCAGATAGTCGCCATGATTTTGCCGGCGAAATGGAATGGGCTCAGTTTGCCACAGCGTGTCCAGCCGCCCGGCCAGGGTGGCGCACTGGTCGGCGAACTGCGCGGCATCGGTTTTGTCCGTGCGGTAGAACACCAGCGGCGGAAGCACCTCGAAGCCGGGGTAGAACAGCATACCGTGCTGAATGGGGAACAGGATGTCGTCGATGGGGCCATTGATCCCGCGCGGTGAATAGTGTTCCGCCCAGCCGCCGGCGGTGACGATCAGCATTGCCCGCTTGCCGACGAAGGTGCCTTCCCCATAGCGATCGCCCCAGTGGCGGTCGCTGTGCTCGCCGACGCCATAGGCAAAACCCCAGGCATATACCCGATCGATCCAGCCTTTCATGATCGCCGGCATCGAGAACCACCACAGCGGGAACTGAAAAATCACCGTATCGGCCCATAGCAGCTTTTCCTGCTCGGCTGCGATATCCGCGCTTTGAGTTCCTTGCGAAAAGGCCAGTTTTGAATCAAGGGTAGGACGCCAGAACTCGCCGACCGGCGGCGCGCCGCTGTCGTCGGCGTCATACTCGGCCTTCCAGCGCATGGCGTAGAGATCGGACACCTGGACTTCATGACCGGCCTGCTGCAGATGACGGATGGCGAAATCTTTGAGTCCGCCATTGAGGGAGCGCGGTTCCGGATGGGCGTAAATCAGCAGTACTTTCATAACATCACCTCTGAAGTGGGAAGATCTGCAGAGTAGGAAAGTTGGCGCTATAGTAGAAATTAATTACTTCAATCCCAGGTATAGCTGTGATTAATTTACATCGTCTGGATCTCAATCTGCTGCGCACGCTCGACGTGCTGCTCAGTGAAAACAACGTCACCCGGGCGGCGCAGCGGCTGAATCTGTCGCAGCCGTCGGTGAGTATTCAGCTCGCCAGGTTACGGGAGATGTTTGCCGACCCGCTGCTGATGCCGGGCCCGCGCGGCATGCAGCCCACCGCCCGCGCCGATGAGCTTCGCCAGCCGCTGCGCGCCGCGTTAGCCGCGCTGGAGCAGGCGGTGGCGCCGGTCAGCCCTTTTGATCCGGCGACGGCGGCGGAGACCTGGCGGGTGGCAGCGACGGACTATATGGCCTCGGCGATCCTCCTGCCGATGCTGGGCAGGCTACGCCTGGCCTCTCCCGGCAGTCGGCTGGCGGTGTTCGAGCTACAGCCGGCGCGGCTGGAGCAGCAGGCAGCCAGCGATACAGTAGATCTCTGCTTCCATACCCGCGAGGGCGCGCCGCCGGGGCTGCATCAACGCCTGCTGTTTCGCGAACGCTACGTGCTGGCGGGTCGGGCCGGGCATCCGGCGCTGGGGCAAGGGTTGAGTCTGGAAACGTTCTGTCAGCTGGAGCAAGCGATCGTCTCCCCGGATGGGGGCGGCTTCAGCGCGGCGACCGATACCGCGCTGGCGAATCTTGGCCTGGCGCGGCGGGTTGTCCTTTCCGTGCCACATTTCCTGTTTATGCTGGAGACTCTGCGCAACAGCGATTTGGTGGCGATGCTGCCGGAGCGGCTGGTGCGCGGGCAGAGCGGGCTGGCGGTCGTCGAGCCGCCGCTGGCGGTCGCCGGCTTTGAGATGCTGATGCTGTGGCACGAGCGCTGGCACCGCGACCCGGCGCATCAATGGCTGCGCCAGTTCATTGTGAATTCACTGGAGGAACAGACATGCTGAGCGGACTGAATCACCTGACCCTGGCGGTCAGCCAGCTGGCGCCGAGCGTGGCGTTTTATCAGCAGCTGCTGGGTATGACGCTGCACGCCCGCTGGGAGAGCGGCGCCTATCTCTCCTGCGGCGATCTGTGGCTATGCCTGTCGCTGGATCCGCAGCGGCGCATCACCCCGCCGGAGGAGAGCGATTACACCCATTATGCGTTTAGCATCAGCGAAGCCGATTTCGCCTGCTTCGCCGCTCGCCTTGAGGTTGCCGGCGTGGCGGTGTGGAAGCTGAACCGCAGCGAAGGCGCCTCGCACTACTTCCTCGACCCCGACGGCCATAAGCTGGAGCTGCACGTCGGTAGCCTCGCCCAGCGTCTGGCCGCCTGCCGCGAACAGCCGTATAGGGGGATGGTGTTTTTTGACCAGTGAAGCGCTTTGCTGACGCGGGATCATCCGTAGCCCCGGTAAGCGCAGCGCCACCGGGGAGAACAGGTTGCACTTCACTCCATCGCCACCTTCACCGCTTCTCCCAGCTTCACCATCACCGCTTTATGTTTCTCGGTCGGCGGCAGGGCGCAGTTGATCCTGACGCAGTTGCGATACTTGCCCGCCGCGGAAAACAGCGAGCCCGGCGCGACCTGGATCTTCAGCCGGCACAGCTGTTTGGCGACACAGACCATATCCACCTGCTCCGGCAGCTCCACCCACAGCATAAAACCCCCCTTCGGCCGGGTGACGCAGATCCCGCAGGGGAAAAATTCCCGCAGCCAGCAGGTATAGATCTCCATATTGCGCTGATAGATCTGCCGCATCCGCCGCACGTGGCGGTGGTAGTGGCCTTCGCGAATAAAGTTACAGGCCGCCAGCTGAGTGGAGGGGACGTTGGTGCCGCTGGCGGCGTACTTCATCTGTAGCAGCTTGTCGTAGTAGCGACCGGGGGCGATCCAGCCGATGCGCAGGCCGGGGGCGATGGTTTTGGTAAAGGAGCTGCAGAGCATCACCCGGCCGTCGATATCCCAGGAGTGAATGGTGCGCGGGCGCGGGTACTCGGTGGCCAGCTCGCCGTAGATATCATCCTCGAAAATAACGATATCGTGGCGCTGGGCCAGGTTCAGCACTGCGCGCTTGCGAGCGTCCGGCATGATAAAGCCCAGCGGGTTGTTGCAGTTCGGCACCAGGATCACCCCTTTGATCGGCCACTGATCCAGCGCCAGCTCCAGGGCCTCGATGCTGATCCCGGTTTCCGGATCGGTGGGGATCTCAATCGTCTTTAATCCCAGTCCGCGCAGCATCTGCATGGTGCCGTAGTAGCAGGGGGATTCCACGGCGATGATGTCCCCAGGCTGGCACACCGACAGCAGGGCCAGCGACAGCGCGCTGTGGCAGCCGCTGGTGAGCACCAGATCGTCGGCAGTCACCACCGATCCGCCGTCGAGCATCAGGCGGGCGATCTGCTCCCGCAGCTCGCGGCGCCCGGCCAGTTCGTCATAGTTCAACACCTCAGTGAGGTTGTGCTGGATCGCCCGGCTCAGTTCGCGCCAGATGGGCTTCAGGCTTGGCTGCGTCACGTCCGGCGAGCCGCCGCCGAAGGGGATGATCGTTTTATCGTAGCGGGCGTCGAGCATGGTCAGCACCTGATCCCACTGGGTGATCTCCACCGGGCGCTGCACCGGGCGCGACATCGGCGGCACCGGCGGCTGGGCCTTGCGGGGGGCGACGAAATAGCCCGATCGCGGCTGCGGCACAATCATCTGCTGCTGCTCTAGCAGCTGATAGGCCTGCTGGACGGTGCTGATGCTGACGCCGTGCTCCTGGCTCAGGCTGCGCACCGACGGCAGTTTTTCGCCGTGGCGATACAGGCCCTGTTCAATGCGTTCGGCCAGCAGCGTCGCGAGATGTTGATAGCGGGTCATGTGTATCCTTAATTGCCGCCATACAGATGGAATAACCAGTACAGATGGCCGTAAAAAGTGGGGTCTGCTGTACGTTTTAGCTAATCTGTATGTTAAAGAAAAGTGTTTTGTGAATCTGTATTCCTTACCCCCAAATCCGTGAAGATAAAGCCTCTGGCAAGGTGAGGAGGTAGAGGATGGAATTTCACGAGAACAGGGCAAGACAGCCATTTATCGGTTTCGTACTGCTGGCGCGATTTGTCAAAAAATGGTGGCTTCGGGAGCAAACGCGCAGAGCTTTGCAGAAAATGAGCGACGAACAGCTGAAAGATATCGGCCTGCGTCGGGATCAGATCAATTAAAAAGTGCGGTTTTTTTCAGACATCATTTCTTCTTTGCCCCGGTAAGCGCTGGCGACGCCGGGGAAACATTCACGAAATTTATCAATTGATGCGACGCGACCTTCCGTTTCTTGATACTTACCCTGATAAGTATTATTTTCTTCTCAACAATGAGAGGAAAAGCTGTGACTGAAGACGAACTGTTTGCCCGCCGCCCGCTGGGGATGCGGATGGCCATGGTGGTGCGCCAGTGGCGCGCGATTATTGACTCCGCTATCACCGATACGGGACTCACCCAGTCCAGCTGGACGGTGCTGATGCAGCTGCATCAGCTGGGAGACAACGTCTCGGTCAGCGAACTGGCGGAGGTGCAGGGGATTGAACTGCCGCCGCTGACGCGCACCCTCTCATTACTGGAAAAGCAGGGCTATCTGTTGCGTTCCACATCGCCATATGACAAACGCATTCGCCTGCTGACGCTGACCGCTGAGGGGCGGGCTATTCTGGAAAAACTGAGCCGCGTGATCGAGACCTATCAGGAGCGCGTAACCCAGACCATCCCGGAGGCCGACCTCGCCACCTTCAGCGCCACGTTAAATCAAATCGCCTGCCGTTTGCGGACTATCCGCGAAGAAGATAACAAGATCTAACACACTATGATGACGCCTGAACAAAAATTTGCCCGCTGGGTACGGGTGAGTATTGCCGCTTTTCTGGGAATATTCGCCTGGTTTATCGTTGCCGATATCTGGATCCCGCTGACGCCGGACTCCACCGTCATGCGCGTGGTGACCCCGGTTTCGTCGCGGGTCTCCGGCTATGTCTCGCACGTCTACGTGCATAACAATAGCCAGGTGAAAAAGGGCGACCTGCTGTATGAGCTCGACCCAACGCCATTCATTAATAAAGTTGAAGCGGCACAGATCGCCCTTGAACAGGCGAAGCTGAGCAACCAGCAGCTGGACGCGCAAATCGCCGCCGCCCGCGCCAACCTGCGCACCGCGCAGTACACCGCCCGTAACGATAAGGTCACGCTCGATCGCTATCAGCGCCTGAGCACCATGCAGAACGTCTCGCAGTCCGATCTCGACAAGGTGCGGACCACCTGGCAGACCAGCGAGCAGTCGGTCTCGGCGCTGAACGCGCAGATCCAGAACCTGCTGATCCAGCGCGGCGAGCGCGACGATAAGCGCAACGTCACCCTGCAGAAATACCGCAACGCGCTGGAGGAGGCGCAGCTGAACCTGGCCTGGACCAAAGTGCGTGCGGAAACTGACGGCATGGTCAGCAACCTGCAGCTTAACCCGGGGATCTACGCCACCGCGGCGACGGCCGTGCTGGCGCTGGTCAACAACAATACCGATATCGTCGCTGACTTCCGTGAGAAGAGCCTGCGCCACACCGCGGTAAACACCGATGCGGCGGTGGTCTTTGACGCCCTGCCGGGGGAAGTCTTCCCGGCGCATGTCACCAGCAGCGATGCCGGGATTCTGGCGGGGCAGGAGGCGGTTAACGGTCAGCTGTCGCAGCCGGAACAGTCCACCCGCTGGGTGCGCGACGCCCAGCGAATGCGCATTCACGTCGCGCTGGATCAGCCGCTGGAGAAACCGCTGCCGACCGGCGCCCGCGCCACGGTGCAGCTGTACAATAGCGAGGGACCTTTCGCCCGCACCTTCGCCGGCCTGCAGATCCATCTGGTGAGCTGGTTGCACTATGTCTATTAATACCCTGGCGCACGTCTTTACCCCGCACGGCAATATCGTCTACACGGCGAATGATTTTCGCCAGACGGTGCGTATCGCCGTGGCCGGGACCATTGCCCTCAGCATCTCCACCTTCTACGACGTGCAGTACGGCGTATTTTTTGTGGTTTATCCGCTGATGCTGATGTCGCTGGTGCCGGTGTTCAACCGCCATGTCGCCCGCCAGTTTGTATTCAGCGCGGCGGTGAACTGCGTCGAAATGGTATTGATCGTTGGCTATCTGTCACAGTGGCCGGTGATCATGACGCTGGTGGTGTTCGCCCTGTACGTGATGCGTTTTCGCTTTATGAGCCAGGGGCCGCTGTTTCTGCTGGGGTCGATGGGGGTGGTGTGTCAGAGCACGATGCTCAACTTTATGAGCTACCCGACCAGCAACTGGCACACCCTGATGTTCTCCAACATGGAAGCGTGCGTGCTGGCGGTGGCGCTAAGCGCGCTGCTGCATTACCTGATCCCGGACGTCGAGCCGCGCAAGCCGCCGCCGCGCCTTGAAAAAGACGCCGCCCGCATCCGCCACGAGTCGCTGCTCTCCGGCACGGTGGCGACGATCATCTTCGTGGTGTTTCAGATCTGCGATCTCAGCGACTCGCTGTCAGCGCTGATGGCCGGGATCCTGATCCTGTTCCCGATGCACTATCGCGGGGCGGTGATCAGCTCGATCTGGCGCGTGGCGGGGGTGGTGCTGGCTTGTCTCTATATTCTGGTGGTGCAGTTGATTATCTATGACTTCAGCAACCACATGGTCCTGATGATGCCGCTGATTGGCCTCGGGCTGGCCTTCAGCGCCCGTCTGCACGTGATGGAGAAAGTGGGCGCCGGGGTGGGCTTCGCCAGCATCACCACCATCGGCATTATGTTTGGCCAGAATCTGCATCCCTATCAGGATCTGGTATTCAGCGATCTGTACCGCATCACCTCGGTGACGGTCTCGCTGGTGGTGACGCTGACCCTGGTCTTTCTGATGCACCGCCTGCTGAACTGCTTCGCGGCGACGCGCTTTGTGGTAAGCGATTAACCTGCCGATGGGAAGGTGGCGAGACAGCGCCACGCTTCCCCGTCCTGCTGATACAACGCCGCCGTCAGCTCCGGCAGGATCCAGCTTCGCGCATCGGCTTCCGTCCCCTCCAGCAGGATGCACAGCCCGCAGCCGCTGCGCAGCTGGCGGGGAATATCTTTGACCTCGAAGGTCATTCCCGCCGCCTGCAGGGCTTTGCGCGTGCGCACCACTCCCACCGTGGAATGAAATAAAAACAGAAAGGTTGTCATCCGCGCCTCCGCTGACGCTGGCCGATCAGCGCCGCGCCGATCGCCCCGGCATACTGGGCGTCGGGATGGGTTGTCACCGCCATGCCGACATGGCTTTCCAGCATGCGGGCAAAGGCGGCGCAGTGGCTGACGCCGCCGGTAAACAGCAGCGGTCCCTGCGCCGATAAGCGGCCGATAAAGTTCGCGCTGCGCCGGGCCATGGCGTTAATCACCCCCGCCAGAATCGCCTCCGGCGCGACCCCGGCCGACCGCAGGCTGATGACTTCCGATTCGGCGAATACCGTACACATGCTGGTGATGGCGTGCGGTTCCACGCCGTCGGTAATGACGTCCAGCTGTTCGACGCTGGCGCCGAGGGTTCGTGAAATGACCTCCAGAAAACGGCCGGTACCGGCGGCGCATTTGTCATTCATCAGAAAGTCGCTGAGGTTGCCCCCGGCATCCAGCTGGATAACCTTGCTGTCCTGGCCGCCGATATCAATCACCGTGCGGGTGTCCGGCGCCAGCAGGCGGGCGCCGAGGCCATGACAGGAAATCTCCGTCACCTGTTTATCGGCAAAATCCACCAGCTGGCGGCCATAGCCGGTGAGGGTTAAAAAGGGCGTTTCCGCGAGGCCAGCGCGCAGCGTCTCCCAGGCCTCATGGATGGCGTCGGCGGGGCGAAAGGGGGTCGGGCAGAGGAAACGACGCGTAATCACCCCGTCCGCCAGCAGGATACCTTTCGTGGCGGTGGAGCCGGAATCAATACCAACCGTGTAGATCACGCCTGCTCCTTACAGCATTTCGATAAAGGCGGCGACGCGGGTGCTGAGCTGGCCGAGGTCCGCTGTCGAATAGTCGGTTTCAATCGCCATATAAGGAAGGTCGTGCTGCTGGCGCAGATGGCGTTTAATGGCCAGCGATTCCACGGCATAGGTATGGCAGGCCTGCAGGATGACGTCGATTACCCCGTCGGCCTGGTACTCCTCCACCATCTGGCTCAGCAGCTGCAGGCGCTGATCGTTAGGGGAAATACAGGAGCAGCCGATGGCGAGATATTTATCGGTTAAGGCGTCGTAGACGTCACCCTCTTCCGCCACGCAGCGCTCGGTAGCCTTCGCGCCGGTGCAGTTTTCATAACCCACCACCCAGCCGCCGTTTTCTTCGATGGCGCGAACCACTTTCTCCGCCGCCCCGCCGATCGGGCAGCCGGTGATCAGAATGCGCGGGCGTGAGGCCAGTCGTTTACCCTGCCGCCACTCCTGACGGATGCGCTCCGCCATGGCGTTGAGCTCGTCAATCAGCGCGGTTTTGTCGAAGCGGAAGGTGGCGCCATACACCACTTTCAGAATGTCGCCGCCGCTGAGCGCCGGCGGATTGAGCTGCCCGAGACGATAAAAGTGGGCCAGCGCCCGGCGTTCGCGGTTTTTCAGCACGATGGCCTCGCGCAGCGCCGCCTCGCTAATCGGCGCGCCAAACTGCGCCTCAATCACCTGCTGCAGGCGCAGGATCTCCGCTTTCCACAGGGCGCGGGAGGCCGCGTCGCTGGCGCTGTTCGGCAACTGCATCACGTGGACCGCCTTGAAGTCGGCCATGTACTCGTACATTTTCTTTTTGCCGTCGCAGGTGGTTTCCCCAACCACCAGGTCAGAGAAATAGAAGTAGGGGCATTTATCGGTTTTGCCGAAGCCGTAGCTGCTTTTGATTAACGGACAGAGGTTGCGCGGCAGATCTTTTTCCGCTTCCTCGATGGTTTCATCGGAGGTGGAGCACAGCGAGACCACCACGGCCCCCGCCGCCATGGCGATCTCCTGAGGCATAAAGGTGCAGTAGGTGCCCACCAGCGGCACGTTCTGCTCTTTAAGATCCATGACGGTGAGAAAGCCCTTCTGGCGAGCTTCCGAGAACTGGTCAAAAATGGCGGGTAGATCGGTGATAAGCGACATGGTTTTCCTTCCCCGTACACGGGAGATGCTGAAAGAGTCGCCATTATAACCCCGTTGTTTGTATGCTTTTATTGATCTCCTGCGTCTGCGCGCGGCGTTAATAGACCTTCTTTAAATCCATCTCTTCCTGGATCCGCTCGCTCCATGCCAGATGGGTGCGGATGGCCTCTTCGATACCGGCGTTGTAAAACAGCGGCCCCAGCTCCTGGGCGATAAAGTCGACAAAAAATTCAGCGTCAAACTGCTCCAGTTCGAGGTTAAATGTCTCTTCGCAGTACCTGCTGAGCCTGTCGCGCAGCAGGTCGCGCTGCGCCGGGCTGAGTTCAATCTCACTCATGATGGGGCTTTCTCCGTAAAAGGGGTCACGACTGCCGGGCTTCAATGACCGCTTGCGCACACTGACGCTGGTGGCGTAACAGTCCGGCGAGGCAGCAGGCGGCGGCGAGCCCCGCGACCACCGCCAACAGGTGGAAGGGCAGTCTCCCGCCATGGAACCACAGCCAGCGCGCGCCTTCAATCGATAAGGCGCTGACGCTGAGGATCACGATATTCAGCGAGGCGGAGACCGTGCCTTTCGGCAGGTCGTTGGAAAAGAGGGTAAAGCGGAACAGCGTCGGGAAAATCAGCCCGATGCCAAAGGCGTAGAAGCAGGTGCCGAGCACCGACCACAGCCAGACGTGCGGCCAGGCCAGATTCCCGACGATCAGGATGGCCAGGCCGAGCATCTGTACCGGCACCGCGCTCAGCACAAAGCGCGGACGGGTGGGATCTTTTACCCAGCGCGCCACCGACAGGTTGGCAATGATGACGGCGCTGAAGACCGGCACCTGGCTCCAGGCGAACTCGCTGGTGGTCAGCCCGCCGGCGTCCATTAAAATCACCGGCGATACCGCCACCCAGCTCATCAGCGGAATATAGCTCAGCGACAGCGTGGCGGCGCCGAGCAAAAAGATGCGGTTGCGAAAGACGTTGCGAAAATCGCGCAGCACGCCCAGGGGGCTGAACGGCACATCGCCGCGGCGCACCGTCTCCGGCATGGTCAACAGCAGCCCCAGCCAGGCCACCAGCCCCATGGCGGCGATAATGCCGAACAGCGCTTTCCAGTGGATAAAATGCATCAGCGCCGCGCCGGAGAGCGGGCCGACGATCGGCGCCACCAGCACGACGGAGGTGATCACCGCCATCAGCCTGATCGACCTTTTTTCCTCAAAGGCTTCCTGTACGGTGACGTAGCCGACGGTGGCGATAAAGCAGATGCTGGTGCCCTGCACGAAGCGGGCGATCAGGAACTGGGTCATGGAGGTGGTGAACAGCGTCGCCAGGCAGGCGAGGGTGAAAATCAGCGCGCCGGTGAGCAGTACCGGACGCCGTCCGATCCGGTCAGAGAGCGGCCCCAGCAGCCACTGCAGCGCCATGCCGCCGGCCATATACAGGCTCACCGAGGCTGGAGCCAGCGCCACATCGGCGTTGAAATCCCGCACCACGTGCAGGATCCCCGGCTGGATCAGGTCGGTGGTGAGATAGGCGGAAAAATCATACAGAATGAGCGCCGCCGGGAAGAACAGCGCGGCGGCGTGCCGGGTTAGCCAGCGGGTCATCCGGTGCATCATCTCGCCCTCCCTGTGGAATATTTTTCAGCGCTATTGTTCAGATAGTATCATTGCTAACCAATATGCAGATGCAGCAGCGACGGGATCTGCGAGAGCAGCCACAACAACAGGCCGATGGTTCCCCCGACCAGGGTGCCGTTGATGCGGATGAACTGCAGATCTTTACCGATATTAAGCTCGATCTGCCGCGACATATCGCGGGCGTCCCAGCTCTTCACCGTGTCGCTGATATGCCGAGTGAGGAAGGCGGCGAACTCCGGGGCCACCCGGTGCGCCGCCTGCTCCAGGTGTTCGTTAAGCGATTCGCGCAGCGCGTCGTCGCGGAGTAAGGTTTCACCGAACCACTGGCCAGCCTCGGCGATGCGCTGCTTGATACGCGAGTCGTCGCTGCTGATATCGTTTTTTACCCAACCGCGCAGGTCGCCCCACACTTCGCCAAGATAGCGGTTGAAGGTCTCATCATTTTTCAGCCAGGCTTTGATGTTATCGGCCTTCTGCGCCAGTTCCGGGTCGGATTTCAGGTTATCGATTAGCTTTTGCGTCGCGCGGTCAAAGGTCTGGCGGATCTGGTGGGTGCGATCGTGAGTGACCTCGTCCAGCAGGGTATTCACGGCGTCGGTGACCATCTCGGCGCTGTGCTCGCCGAGCCACTCGGTGGGTAATAGCCTGGCCTTCAGCGGGTGTTCGGTCTCCAGCCAGCGTACGATGCCGCGGGCGATAAAGGCGCGGGAGCTGTCGCGCTGCAGCAGGGCGATCAGCTGATTTATCAGCGAATCCAGCAGCTTTTGATGGCGGTTGTCGCGGGTCAGCCCCTCCAGCATCATGGCGCTGGTCTGCGTCAGGTCGACCTTATCGATCGCCTTATGCACCGCGCGCCGCAGCAGGCGCTGAATGCGGGCGTCATCGGTCAGTTCGAGAAAACCGCTCATCACCTGCAGCAGGTGCTGGCCGACCCGCCGGGCGTTCTCCGGCTGGCTGAACCAGTTGCCGAGCATCAGAGCTGGTTGATAGCGGCGGATCAGCGCCACCAGCGACGGGGTATCGAGGAACTTCTCTTCCACAAAGCGGCCGAGGTTGTCGGCGATGCGATCTTTGTTGCGCGGGATAATCGCGGTATGGCGGGCGACAAAGGGCAGCGGAATACGACGAAACAGGGCCACCACCGCAAACCAGTCGGCCAGCGCCCCGACCATCGCCGCTTCGGAAATGGCCTTCAGCGCGCTGACCCATGGCGTCGGCGGCAGCAGCAGGGTGGTGATAAATAGCGCGGCGGCGATCAGCAGCAGCGACAGCGCCAGCAGTTTGGCGCGTTTCAGTTCAGCGAGTTTTTCCATAAACTTAAGCATATAACCTGACGGCGAGGTCGTGCAAAAATCGCCAGATAATCCACAGACCGAACATCATCAGGATCGCCCCCGCCGCCCGCTCGACCCGCCAGACGATGGCGCTCAGGCGGTGCTGCACCTGCGGCAGCGCAATCGCGCTCACCAGCAGTAAATCCCAGAAGAACACCACGCTGACCATCCACAGGCCACTTACCGTTTGCTGCAGCAAGGTAACCGCCGGCCCCAGCAGGGAGGTCATCAGCGCCAGATAAAACAGCGCGTTCTTCGGGTTGAGCAGCGATGACCCCAGCCCCAGCAGCAACTGCTTGCCGAACCCCGGACACGATGCGCGAACACTCTCCACCGCCAGCGCCGCGGGACGGCTGCGAATCAGCAGGTTGCCAATCCACAGTAAATAGCCTGCGCCCAGCAGCTCGATGAGCAAAAACAGCAGCGGCGCCTGGCGCAGAAGCCCCCAGCCAACGATGGCCAGGACTATATACAACGCATTCCCGGCGGCGATGCCGAGACACAGTCCGAGGCTGCCGCGGATCCGGTAGCGTACAGCGTAACCGACCAGCAGAAAAAAATCGGGGCCCGGGCTGAGCAGAGCGACAAAGTGGGACAGGGCTAACGCCGGAAAGGCGGCGGGGAAGAGAGTCGATAAGGTATTCATAGTGGCCTCGATAATGGTGCTGAGGCCACCCTACGCCAGGTGGAAAATTACTTATTGTCGGAAATTGATCGGCTTTGCGCATACTGCCGCGGCGTGGCGGCGGTATAGCTGACGAAGGTTTTATGGAAATGGCTCTGATCGGCAAAGCCGGCCTGATAGCCGACGTCGGCAATAGGGTCCCCGGCACGTAAGCGCGTTTTCGCATATTCAATGCGCGCCATATTGATCAAACTGGCGGGCGTCAGGCCGGTATCCTGTTTCACGGCGCGGATAACGGTCTCTTTACGTAGCGCGCTGTCGTGGGCCAGCTTATCCAGCGATGGCGGCGCCGGCAGATCTGTCGCCAGGCGCTGAAACAGCAGGGCGCTGGCGTGATGTGGCGCCTGCGGCACGGCGGCGCACAGCGGCAGCGCGTGCAGGAGCTGCGCCAGCCGGGCGGGCAGTTGCTCAATACGGCCGCGGCTCATCAGGGCGACAATCTGCTGGAAGCAGGCAAAGAGAGGGCTGTCGCGCAGCAGCGGCTGCGGCGAGGTGATACTGGCGCCAGGGGGAATATCTGGACGCTGCGCATGGCACCATGCCGCCTCCAGGTACAGCATATGATAGCTGCGCGGCCGGTCACGCAGCGGATTACAGCTATGCGGCGCGTGCGGCGGGATCACGATCAGATCCCCGGGCTGCAGGAGATATTCCTGACCATTGCACAGGCAGCGCGTTTCACCGTCGATAATCGCCCCCACCGAGAGCTGCGGGTGGCTGTGGCGCTTATAGGCCTGACGGCTGCGCCAGGTGCTGCGCAGCTCCAGCCACGGCAGGCGATCGTCTCGCCAGAAGGTTTGGGGAATATCTCGGGTATGGTTCACCGCATCGACCTTTGCTGAGGGGATAAATCGTTTATAGCATGCTGCGCCGAGGCTGTCGCCCGCCGGGATTTGCGTACCGCGTCGAAAAAGGATGTCACGCTTGCAGTCCGGGGAAATATGTTTTCGTCGCGGAATGTAAAATCCCGGTTTCCGGGGTGTCAGCGACATTCATGGGAGGTAGAGTCCCTGCAGGATAAGCAGGCAGGGATGAGCCGATGGCAAAGGGCACCACCTCGACGCCGCATGATGCGGTGTTTAAACAGTTTCTCACTCAGGCCGACATCGCGCGTGATTTCCTGGCGATCCATCTACCGCCTGCGCTGCGTCAGCGCTGCGACCTCGATACCTTACAGCTGGAGTCGGCAAGCTTTATCGAGGAGAGCCTGCGGGCCTGGTACTCCGATGTGCTGTGGTCACTCAAAACCGCGTCTGGCAAGGGATACATTTATGTGGTTATCGAACATCAGAGCTCACCGGACGTGCAAATGGCTTTTCGCCTGATGCGCTACGCCATCGCCGCGATGCAGCGCCATCTGGATAACGGTCATACCAGACTGCCGCTGGTGGTGCCGATGCTGTTCTATCACGGAGCGACCACGCCATACCCGTGGTCGCTCAGCTGGCTGGACTGCTTTGCCGATCCACAGCTGGCGAGGGAGCTTTATGCCTCGCCCTTTCCGCTGGTGGATATCACGGTGATCCCCGACGATGAGATCGTTCGTCACCGGCGGGTGGCATTACTCGAGCTGATACAGAAGCATATTCGCCAGCGCGATTTAATGGCGATTGTTGAGCAGCTGACGACGATTTTACTTAGCGGTGACGCTAATGACAGGCAGATAAAAACGCTGTTTAATTATCTACTGCAGACTGGCAACGCGCGTCGCTTTGGCCGGTTTATCCAGGAAGTGGCGCAACGGGTTCCTCAGCACAGGGAGAGATTGATGACCATCGCCGAACGATTACAGGAAGTGTGGCGCAGAAAAGGCAAGCGTGAAGGACAGCATGCCGAGGCGCTGCGCATTGCCCAGAGGATGCTGGCCGACGGCATTGCCCGCGAGACGGTGGTGAAAATCACCGGCCTGACCGCCGACGAGATCGCCGCGCTGGCGCATTGATAACGCCGGGACGGCCTGACGGTCGCCCCGGTTAGCCACCGTTATGGAATATTCCGGATATACCTAACTTTACCCGCATCGCCAGCCATCTCGACTACCCTTAATATCCTTAACGGCATTTTTGACTGCCTTAATAGCGATAACAAGGAGACATGCGATATGGCCTATCAGACGGTGAATCCTGCGAACAATCAGCTTATTAAAACGTACCCGGCGCACAGCGATGCGGACGTGGAGGCGGCGCTGCGGCAGGCGGATGCGCTCTATCATTCTGCCTGGGCGAAAGGCGATATTGAACCGCGTCTGGCGGTGCTGCATAAGCTGGCGGATCTGATCGACAGCCGGGCGGAAGATCTGGCGAAAATCGCCAGCGAGGAGATGGGGAAACTCATTAAGCAGAGCCGCGGCGAAGTAAAACTGTGCGCGCAAATCGCCCGCTATTACGCCGATAACGCCAAATCGATGCTGGCGCCGGTGAAATACCCCACCGAACTCGGCGACGCCTGGGTTGAACACCATCCCATCGGCGTATTAGTGGCGGTGGAACCGTGGAACTTCCCCTATTACCAGCTGATGCGCGTCCTGGCGCCAAACCTGGCGGCCGGGAACCCGGTTATCGCCAAACACGCCAGCATTGTGCCGCACTGCGCGGAGACCTTTGCTCATCTGGTGCGCGAGGCCGGCGCACCGGAAGGGGCGTGGACCAATCTGTTTATCTCCCAGGATCAGGTGGCGAAGATTATCGCCGACGATCGTGTGCAGGGCGCGGCGCTGACCGGGTCGGAAAAAGCTGGCAGCGTGGTGGCGGCGCAGGCGGCGAAGCATATTAAAAAATCGACCCTGGAACTCGGCGGCAACGATGTGTTTGTGGTGCTCGACGATGCCGACCTCGATCGCGCGGTGAAAATCGGCGTCCAGGCGCGGCTGAACAACGCCGGCCAGGTGTGTACTGCCGCCAAGCGGTTTATCCTGCATGAGAACATCGCTGAGTCGTTTCTGACGAAATTTAGCGAGGCGTTTCGCCAGGTAAAAATAGGCGATCCGCTGGATGAAAGCACCACGCTGGGGCCGCTCTCCTCTAAAGATGCGCTGGAAACCTTAAGCAAGCAGGTTGACGAGGCGGTCAAAAATGGCGCCACGCTGCATCTGGGCGGCAAGCCCGTGGAGCGAGACGGCAACTTCTTTGAACCCACTATCCTGACCGGTATCACCCGCGACAACCCGGCGTACTTCGAAGAGTTCTTTGGCCCGGTGGCGCAGATCTACGTGGTGAAAAACGATGAGGAGGCGATTGCGCTTGCCAACGATTCTCACTATGGCCTGGGCGGCGCGGTGTTCAGTCAGGATATCGAACGCGCTAAACGGATGGCATCCGCCATTGAAACCGGGATGGTCTATATCAACTGGCTGACCGATACCGCGCCTGAACTGCCGTTTGGCGGCGTGAAGCGTTCCGGTTATGGCCGGGAGCTCTCCGATCTCGGCATCAAAGAGTTTGTGAACCAAAAGCTGGTGGTGGTTCGCCGCTAAGCCCGACCATAAAAAAACCTGCCATCCGGCAGGTTTTTTTATAATAGATTTATTGCACTTCGACTTTATCCCAGCCGCTTTTGAACATACAGCTGTCGACTAAGGTCTCCCGCTGATATTCATTCGCGTCTTCTACCGTATAACTTGTTTCAACATCCTGTTTCTTATGCTTTTTGTCGGTTTTTTCTGAACTGGACCCGGTCACCACGTTATCCGGAGGGAGATCGACCAGGGCCTGCGCTTCACATTCGGTGAGCTTTTTATGCATGTCGGCATCGCTTAAACCCGGCTTCACCCAGGTATACTGAGTGCAGCCGGTGAGCAGCAACGCCAGGCTCAGCGCAGAGAGCGCGGCGAGACGTGATTTCATCAGAAGGTAATCCCGCCGCCCACGTAGGCGCCATCAATCAGGGTGTGGTTTGGGCGGCCCTCTTTGCCGTCAACGCTCACGTGACGGTAACCGACCTTCAGGGTCAGTGGACCAACCGGGGACCAGCTCACGCCGCCGTTCGCCTCAACATAGTTTTTCACGCTGTTGTTCAGGCCGTCGGGGGCGACATACCCTTCGCCAAACACGTGGATGCTGTCGGTCAGGGCCACGTTCACTCCGCCGCCGACCGGAAACGCGACGCCGTTATCGCCTTTTTTCGGCCCGAGGTAGATAGCTTTCGCGCCAGCGTTGAGCATCACCGGGCCAACTTCCAGATTGTAACCCGCGCCAACGCCGCCGGTCTGGCTACCATCATCGGTATTCTTCAGCCAGTGGCTTTCGGCATACAGGCCGGAAGAGGATTTACCCATTTCCATATTCAGGTTGGTAAAATTCTTACCTTGTTCAACGGTAAACCCCATTGCCATGGCGGAACCAGAGACCGCGGTCAGGGCAGCAACAATCAGGATGTTAAGCTTTTTCATGGTTTGCTCCTCGTCATTAAATTTGTCTGAGGGCACCTTAACAATCGATGTTTACCTCTGCAAATGTGACTTACGTCGATTTTTTATGCTGTGTTTGTCAGGGAAGTGTTTTGAAAATGTTGTAATGACGTTGGGTTATGGCGAGGTCAATCATCAAATTTGGTCTGTTTAGCCACAGTTTAATGGGGGGGCTAAACAGAAACTGAACAGGGCGGGCATTAATTATTAAGCGTCCTATTCATTGAATTTCTTATTATTTGCAAAAGTGTTTCTGCTGTTACTTATAAAAACGTTGATTTACATTTTTCGACGCGATGACGACGTTTTATCCCTGTCTTTGACGATGTACGGGGAGAGAAGGGGGCCTGCGCCTTAGCGCGCAGGCGGGCAGATTAGCGTCGTAGCCCGGCAAATGCCGCGCGAATCTCCTCTTCCGGCAACTGAATGCCGATAAACACCAGCGTGCTGTGCGGCGTTTCATCGCCCCACGGGCGATCCCAGTCGGCGCTGTAGAGGCGCTGCACGCCCTGGAACAGCAGGCGATTTGGCTCGCCGTCGATCCACAGCATCCCTTTATAGCGCATCAATTGCTCGGCGAAGGAGAGCAGCAGATTTTCCATTACACGCGACACTTCGCTGATATCCACCGGGTAATCCATCTCAACCACGATTGATGACACGTCGTTTTGCTTCTCTGCCATAAAGTGGAAACGCGGTTTGCTGTTTACGACGTTCTCTTCCAGCATAAAGCCGCTGGTGTTAAACAACTGGCTAAGATCGATATCGCCGTGAATGACGGTATAAATCGGCGCCCGGGCATTAATGCGCGCCAGCCGTTCGCGCAATTTTTCGGTGTCGCCGGCAACATCAGTTTTGGTCAGCAAAATGCGGTCTGCGTAGCCTACCTGCGACTGGGCGATGGTGAACTGATCCATCTGCTGGTCGGCATGGACCGCATCCACCAGGGCGATCACGCCATCCAGCAGATAGCGCTCGCAAAGCACCTCGTGGGAGAAAAAGGTCTGGATAATCGGCCCCGGGTCGGCCATGCCGGTGCATTCAATCACCAGCCGGTCGAACTCGATTTCACCGCGGTCGCGGCTGTCGAGCAGATCGAGCAGGGCGTCTTCCAGTTCGTTGGAGCGCGTACAGCAGATGCAGCCGTTGGTCAGGGTTTTAATCTGCGTGGCGCGGTCGCCGATCAGCTGGTCATCGACGGCGACTTCGCCAAATTCATTTTCAATCACGGCGATTTTAAAGCCGTGCTGTTCGTTAAGAATATGGCGCAACAGGGTGGTTTTACCTGCGCCGAGAAAACCGGTGAGTAGGGTGACTGCAATCGGTGCCATTATTGCCTCCATTAACAGCAGCGGACGCCGCCTTTGCCGTCGCCGCCGTAGCGGGCCTGCTGGCGTTCGCGGAAGAATTCTTCATAAGTCATGTACGGCTGATCCGGATGGTTGGTTTGCATATGGGTGACGTAGTTGTCGTAATCCGGAATGCCAATCAGCATTTTCGCCGCCTGACCGAGATATTTTTTTGCCTGACCTAAGTTACCAAACATTGTAAGTTCCAGATAACGAATAAAGCCGGATGGCGGCTAGCGCCTTCTCCGGCCTACGTTGATGCGCTTTTTTGTAGGCCGGATAAGCGTAGCGCCATCCGGCATCGGGGTTAATGATGTGACGAGGTCTTCACGCCGCCTTCCGGTACCGGCACGTACGGGGTCTCTTTGTCGGTACGCACTTTATTGTTGCGGACAGTGAGCCAGGTTTTGATGCCGTAGAAGATGATGCTGTACACCACCACCAGGAACAGGATACTCAGGCCGGCGTTGGTGTAGTTGTTGACCACGATATGGTTCATGTTGGCAATCTGCTGTGCGGTCAGTTCGCCGCCGGAAGCGATCTTCTCTTTATACTGCTGAGCCATAAAGAAGAAGCCTTCCATCTGCGGGTTGGTGCTGAACAGCTTCAGGCCCAGCGCCCAGGTGGTGCACAGCAGCAGCCACGCAGCCGGGATCACGGTGACCCAGATATATTTGGTGCGCTGCATTTTGACCAGCACCACGGTGCCAAGCACCAGCGCCACCGCGGCCAGCATCTGGTTAGAGATACCGAACAGCGGCCACAGGCTCTTCACGCCGCCCAGCGGGTCGACCACGCCCTGATACAGCAGGTAGCCCCACAGCCCGACGCAGCCGGCGGTACCGATAATCCCGGCGACCAGCGAGTCGGTTTTTTTCAGGAACGGCACGAAGTTACCCAGCAGATCCTGCAGCATAAAGCGGCCTGCGCGGGTCCCCGCATCCAGCGCGGTGAGGATAAACAGCGCTTCAAACAGGATACCGAAGTGGTACCAGAAGCCCATATCCGCCATCGGGATGATTTTGTGGAACACATGAGCGATACCCACGGCCAGCGTCGGCGCGCCGCCTGCGCGGTTCAGTACGGAAGGTTCGCCGATATCTTTCGCGGTTTGCAGGATTTGCTCAGGTGAGATCACGAAGCCCCAGGAGCTGACGGTCGCTGCCGCGTGAGCGGTGACATCCCTCAGCTGGGCGGCAATCAGCGCCGCGTTTTCACCGCCCATTTCGTGCAGGTTCGGCATGGTGATGCCCAGACCCGCCGGCGGGGTGTTCATCGCGAAGTAGAGGCCCGGTTCGATAATTGAGGCCGCTACCAGCGCCATCACCGCCACGAAGGACTCCATCAGCATTGCGCCGTAGCCGATAAAGCGGGCGTCGGTTTCGTTGGCCAGCAGCTTCGGCGTGGTGCCGGAGGCGATCAGAGCGTGGAAGCCGGAGACCGCGCCGCAGGCAATAGTGATAAACAGGAACGGGAACAGGGCGCCTTTCCACAGCGGACCGGTACCGTCAATGTACTGGGTCACCGCCGGCATTTTCAGGTCCGGGTTAAGGATCACGATACCCAGCGCCAGGCCAACGATGACGCCGATTTTCAGGAAGGTCGCCAGGTAGTCGCGCGGCGCCAGAATCAGCCATACCGGCAGCAGAGCCGAGATAAACGCGTAGCCAATCAGGGTAAAGGTGATGGTGGTGTCTTTAAAGGTCAGCGCCGGGCCCCAGTACGGGTCGTGGGCAATCACGCCGCCGAAGTAAATAGACGCCACCAGCAGGACGATACCGATGACCGATACTTCGCCTACACGGCCCGGGCGCAGGAAGCGCATGTAGATCCCCATAAACAGGGCAATTGGCACCGTCGAGCAGACGGTGAAGACGCCCCACGGGCTTTCCGCCAGCGCTTTCACCACGATCAGCGCCAGCACCGCGAGGATGATGATCATTATCAGGAAGCAGCCGAACAGCGCGATGGAGCCCGGTACGGGACCCATCTCCTGTTTGATCATCTCGCCCAGCGAGGCGCCGTTACGCCGTGAGGAGATAAACAGCACCATAAAGTCCTGTACCGCGCCTGCCAGCACGACGCCCGCCAGTAGCCACAGGGTGCCCGGCAGGTAGCCCATCTGCGCGGCGAGCACCGGGCCCACCAGCGGACCGGCGCCGGCAATCGCGGCAAAGTGGTGGCCAAACAGCACGTAGCGGTTGGTCGGCACATAGTTCAGGCCATCGTTATTAATGACCGCTGGCGTGGAGCGCGTCGGGTCAAGCTTCATCACCTTCTGCGCGATATACAGGCTGTAATACCGGTAGGCGACGAGGTACACGGAAACCGACGCCACCACGATCCACAGGGCACTGACGTGCTCACCGCGGCGCAGGGCGACGACTGAGAGGCAAAATGCCCCGATGATCCCGAGAATCACCCAGGGTATGTGCTTGAATAGTTTTTTGGTATCCATAGTAAAACCTGGCGTTAATGAGATGAATAATTGGCCGAAGCCGTCTGGTTTTAAGTAAGAGTTGATGGAGGTATTGATTAGCTAGGCTGCCTCCGATCTTGCCAGACCGGCGCGCGCGTAAAGATGAGTAAATGGGTGAGTGGTTGTATAGGAGGTTAAGCGGTTACTGGAAGGGGTAAGCGGTTGGCTACGAAGTGAACAGGGCGGGATTATGTGATTGTGATCACAGGAGATTGTGGCCTGCGACGCTGTGGGTTAACGCTCCTCCCCAACCGGGGAGGAGCTGACAAGGCGATTACACTGCGACTTCCATTTCCATCATTACCGGGTGGAAGCGGCGCTTAAAGTAGATCAGCCCGTGGCCCTGCTGGCTCAGGGTTATATTCCTGATTTCTACCAGATAGACCAAGTGGGTGCCGATGGTTTGTACCTGGCTAATCTCCCCCTCGAGACTGGCCAGCGACCCCTTCAGCACCGGCTGCCCGAGCGCGCCCTGCTGCCAGCCGCTGAGGGCAAAACGCTCTTCCATCGTCACCCCGGTCATCCCGGCGAAATGACGGGCCATGATTTCCTGTTCATGGTTCAGCACGTTGATGCACAACTTGCCGTTGCCCTGAAACACCGGGTTCATCGCGCTGTTGGCGTTGATACACACCATCACCGAGGGCGGCGTATCCGTCACCGAGCACACCGCCGTGGCGGTAATCCCGCAGCGGCCGGCTTCGCCTGCGGTGGTGACCACGTTAACCGCCGCCGACAGGCTGGCCATGGCATCGCGAAAACGCAGGCGTTGTTCATCTAATTGCATTATGACCTCCCGCTGCGAATTACTTCAGCAGCTTATCCAACATGTTGATATCAGCGTTATTGTGCAGATGCGGCACCGTCCAGCCGTTCTGGTCGTACTCGGACAGGCAGCGGTCGACCATCGCCATCATCTTGTCCATATTGCCGGAGCTCTGCGCCTGGCGCAGACACTGCAGGCGAATCTCATCCTGGCTACCGGAGTAGTTGATTTCATACAGCTCGTGGCGGCCGCCGAACTCGCTGCCGATGGCGTCCCACATCAGTTTGAGGATCTTGATACGTTCAACGTGATCCATACCGTTGGAGCCGCGCACATACTTCGCCAGATACTGGTCAATCTGCGGGTTGTTCAGATCGCGGGCGCTGGACGGCAGATAAATCAGGCCGCTGGTGACGTTGCGCTCGATGATGTTCTTGATCTTGGCGTAGGCCATCGGGGCCATCACGCGATAGGTCTGCAGCGCGGCGTGATCCGGCAGCCATGCGCCGTTGACCCACGGCGTCGCTTCCGAGCACATGGAATCGCTCAGCGCCCAGAACATGTTGCGCCACGCCACCACTTCGCCGAGGTCGGCCTGCACGCCGCGGAACTCGAGGGTGCCGGTACATTCCAGCGAGCGCTTCAGCAGGGCGGTGATAAAGTCCAGTTTTACCGCCAGACGCACGCAGGCCTGCAGCGGGTACATGCGGGCGAAACCCCCTTCCATGGTCCAGCGGCGGCAGCGGTCGAAGTCGCGATAAATCAGCACGTTCTCCCATGGGATCAGCACCTTATCCATTACCAGAATCGCGTCGTTCTCGTCGAAACGGCTGGATAGCGGATAGTCGTACGGGGAGCCGGTCGCGCCGGCGACCATCTCATAGGAGGCGCGGGAGATCAGCTTGACGCCTTCGGCGTCCATCGGCGCGACGAACATCAGCGCGAAGTCCGGGTTTTCGCCCATCACCTGCGCGGAGCCGAAGCCGATCATGTTGTAGTGGGTCAGCGCCGAGTTGGTGGCGACCACTTTCGCGCCGCTGACGATGATCCCGGCATCGGTCTCTTTTTCCAGCTTGATGTAGACATCCTTCACTTCATCGGCCGGCTTGTGGCGGTCGATCGGCGGGTTGACGATCGCATGGTTAAAGTACAGGCCGGTTTCCTGAATGCGGGTGTACCAGTTGCGGGCGTTCTGCTCGAACTGGCCGTAAAACGCCGGGTTGGCGCCCAGCGCGCAGCCGAAGGCGGCTTTGTAGTCCGGGGTGCGGCCCATCCAGCCGTAGCTTAAGCGCGACCACTCGGCGATGGCGTCGCGCTGCTGGCGCAGATCGTCGGCGCTTTTCGCCACGCGGAAGAATTTATGGGTGTAGCCGCCGCTGCCGGTATCGGTGCCCCAGCACAGGGAATCCTGCATCTCCGGTTTGTGCAGCGCATCGTACAGTTGAGCGACGGAGGCCGCGGCGTTACGGAAGGCCGGGTGGGTGGTGACATCCTTCACGCGCTCGCCGTAGATATAAATTTCGCGGCCATCCTGCAGGCTTTTTAAATACTCTTCGCCAGTTAACGGGCGTTTCGCGTCGGCGCGGAAATCTTCAGGTTTCATAGGGGCCTCTTCAGTATTTATCGGAAAATGATGTTAAATATATGTTTTGTTTTTGTTGTTCAATTGAAGCGGTTATTGCGCTTGTCGTGAAGGGACGTTTGCGACAACGACGGGTACTTTTCAGGCGGGAGTAAATTTTGTGATCTCTGCAGCGTTTGCCGGCTGGCGCGGCGCTGAACCGACCTGTGGACCATCGCCCGGCAGGCGCAGCGCCAGCGGGGAATTACGATACCGGTACTTTTTGCGCCCGGTAGCTGCTGGGCGAGCAGCCGACCTGGCGGCTAAAAAAACGCGCAAAATAAGCGGGGTCTTTAAACCCCAGCTGCCAGGCTATCTCATTGACGGCGCTATCGGAGAACAACAGCAGGCGCTTCGCCTCGCGCAGCTGGCGGTCGAATATCAGCCGTTTGGGCGAACGGTTGGCAAAGCGGCGACAGATATCGGTCAGCCGCGATTCGGTCAGGTGCAGCTCCCTGGCGTAATCCGGTACCGTCCAGTGCTGATGGTAGTGGCTGTCGATCATCTGGTTAAAGCGCTGGAATAGCTTCAGCTCGCCGCGCATGCCGCTGGCGGCGTGATCGTCGAGCTTTGCGTTACGCAATAGCAGGGTAAAGACCGCCTGCGCCAGCAGCGCCAGGGTGTGCTCGCGCCCCGGCAACTGGGCGGTGGATTCCCGGCGGATCAGCTGCCAGTAGTGGGCCAGCGCCGCCAGCTCGTCGGGTTTATCCGCCAGCGACAGGCAGATCCCCGGCAGGCCGAAGGTCTCCCGCGTGCCGGGATAGAGCACCTCCAGCAGCGGCCAGATGAGTTCTTCGTGCACCGTCAGCACATGGCCATCGCTATCGGACTCGGTAATAAAGGCGTGCGGCACCGAGGGCGGCGTTAACACAAACAATGGCGCCTGCACCGAATAGCGATGGTCATCAAGCTGCAGCTCAATCTGCCCGGTATCAAGATAGTGCATCTGGAAATAGCGGTCGTGGCGATGCGCCTGCATGTCGCGGCCAAAAAAGGCCGCCATGCGGGAAAACGACTGATAGTGCACCTCTTCGGTGCCCAGGCTCTCGTCGTAATCTTTATTGATATCGATATTGGCGATGGAATGCTGGCACATACCCGCTCCTTAGTGGCCTTTTTGCGCCGCTAAGCCCGGCGCGGCGGCGGCGTCCTCACGCTGGCTCATTGGAATGCGGGTGAGCACCAGCGCGCCGACAATCAGCAGCCCGGCGACAAACCACAGCCCGGAGCTAAAACTGCCGGTGGTATCGCGCAAAATGCCGATCAACAGCGGGCTGACGGCAGAGCCGACGTTGCCGATGGCGTTGATTACCGCCAGCGCCACCGCGCGCGACTGCAGGCTGATCACCCGATCCGGGGTGGTCCAGAAAATGGCCATCGCGGTAAAGGATCCCACCGAAGCCATAATAATGCCGATCAGCTGGATCAGGCTGTGGTGAGTTGCCGAAGCCAGCAGCCAACCCGCCGCGGCGAACAGGTAGGGCAGGATGGTATGCATTTTGCGCTCTTTGCGCCGGTCGGAGCGGCGGCTCCACCAGATCATGCCGAAAATAGTGCAGAACTGCGGGATCGCCGCCAGCAGGCCAATCATGATGTTGCTACTGCCGGTGTTGAAGCTCTGCAGGATCTGCGGCGTCCAGATATTTATGGCGCTCAGGGTATTGGTCAGGCAGAAGTAGGCCAGGGTATACATCAGCACCGCTGGCGTCAGGACTTCGCGCAGCGTGGAACGCGGCGAAGCCGGAACGACCGCCGCATTTTCCCGTTCACGATCGATCATCGCCTTCAGCGCCTGTTTTTCTTCGCTATCGAGCCAGTTGGCTTTATCCGGCGTGTCGTTGAGGAAGAACCAGGTGACGACGCCGAGCACCACCGACGGCAGGCCTTCCAGCAGAAACAGCCACTGCCAGCCCTTCAGGTTCCACAGGCCGTCGAGCGCCAGAATATAGCCGGAAAGTATCGAGCCGAGCATCATGGTCACCGGCATGGCGATCATAAACAGGGCGTTGGCGCGGGCGCGATGGTAGGCCGGGAACCACCAGGTCAGATAGACGAGGATCCCCGGTAGAAAACCAGCCTCGGCGATGCCGACCAGCATGCGCAGGATGTACAGCGTATGCGGGCTGGTGGCGAACATGGTGCAGGTCGAGGCGATCCCCCAGACCACCATAATTCCGGCGATCCAACGGCGCGCGCCGACTTTCGCCAGCATGATATTGCTGGGGATCCCGCACAGTACGTAGGTGACGTAGAACAGCGTCGCCGCCAGGCCGAACATGGTGGAGGTCAGGCCGAGGTCTTTGCCCATCGTCAGGCCGGCGAAGCCGATATTAATGCGGTCCAAAAATGAGAAAACAAAGAGAACAAACAGGAAGGTAATCAGGCGGCGGAACAGCTTTTTGATCACCTGGTTTTCTACTTCAACGGCTTTATTATCATTGTGTTGCAGGGTAGAGGTAGTCATGTTGCGCTCCACATTATCCGTTCAATAGACGGATTTATTGTTATCGGTTGTGGTCGTTGCGGTGTGGGTAAAACGGGCCGCCAGCGCTTCTGCGCCACGCGCCAGCAGGGTGGTATCGACGCCGACGGCGACGAACAGCGCGCCCAGTTCGAGATAGCGCTTCGCCAGCGCTTCATTGGCCATCAGGATCCCCGGCGCCTTACCGGCCTGACGGATTTGCTGGATGGCCTGTTCAATGGCGGCCTGCACTTCCGGGTGCTGCGGATTGCCGCCATGGCCCATATCGGCGCTGAGGTCCGCCGGGCCGATAAACACGCCATCCACCCCGTCGACATCGAGGATCTGCGGCAGATTTTTCAGCGCTTCGCGGGTTTCAATCTGTACCAGGACGCACATGGCGTCGTTGGCCTGGTGAAGATAATCCGGCACCCGATTCCAGCGCGAGGCGCGGGCCAGCGCGCTGCCGACGCCGCGAATGCCGGCGGGCGGGTAGCGGGTGGCTCTGACCGCCAGCCGCGCTTCGTCGGCGTTCTGCACCATGGGCACCAGCAGGGTTTGCGCGCCGATATCCAGCAGCTGTTTAATCTGCACCGGGTCGTTCCACGACGGGCGGACCACCGGCTGGCTGGGGTAGGGGGCGATGGCCTGAAGCTGGGTCAGCACCGTTTGCACATTGTTGGGCGCGTGTTCGCCGTCGATCAGCAGCCAGTCGAAGCCGGCGCCGGCCAGCAGTTCGGCGCTGTAGCTACTGCACAGCCCCAGCCACAGGCCGATTTGCGGGCGCCCGGCCTTGAGCGCCGCTTTAAAAGCGTTGTTCATGTTGCTCTCCTCAGACAAAGCGGCAGCTGATGGCGCCCATGTTGCCGTAGTCGACGTGGAAGGTATCGCCCTTGCGCGCCGGGACCGGACGGGTGAAGGAGCCGCCGAGGATGATTTGCCCGGCTTCGAGCTGGACATCGTACGGCGCCAGTTTGTTGGCCAGCCAGGCCACGCCGTTGGCCGGGTGATTGAGCACCCCCGCGGCGACGCCGGTCTCCTCAATCACGCCGTTGCGATACAGCAGGGCGGAGATCCAGCGCAGATCCAGCTCGTCGGGCTTGATCGGGCGGCCGCCGAGGATCACCCCGGCGTTGGCGGCGTTATCGGAAATGGTGTCGAACACTTTACGCGGGCGCTGGGTTTCCGGGTCGATGTTGTGGCAGCGGGCGTCAATCAGCTCCAGCGCCGGGATCACGTAGTCGGTGGCGTTGTAGACATCAAACAGGGTGCAGTTCGGGCCGCGCAGCGGTTTGGCCAGCACGAACGCCAGCTCGACTTCGATACGCGGAACGATAAAGCGGTCGGTGGGGATATCGCTGCCGTCGTGGAAGAACATATCGTCAAGCAGCGCGCCGTAGTCCGGCTCGCTGATCTGCGAGCTGGCCTGCATGGCTTTTGAGGTCAGGCCGATCTTGTGGCCTTTGAGTACGCGGCCTTCGGCGATCTTCATCTCGACCCACTCGCGCTGGACGGCGTAGGCGTCCTCAATGGTGATCGACGGATAATCCAGCGAGATCGCGCGGATCTGTTCACGCTGTTTTTCGGCCTGATTCAGCCGCTGGGCAATCAGGGTTCGGGTCTGTTTATCGAGCATAGTGATTCCTGTGGCATTGTATTGCCGGATGGCGCTTCGCTTATCCGGCCTACAAATTCATGGCCGCTGTAGGCCCGGTAAGCGCAGCGCCACCGGGCAATTTGCACGTTATTTAAATAAGGCGTGCACATTGTTCTGTTTGTAGTTCAGCGTCGGATCGAGCTCTTCCATGGCGAACGACAGCGCCAGGTAGCGGCTCTCCATCAGCGCCGCGAAGTGGGATTTGATCAGCGCGAACAGCATATCTCCCACGTCCTGACGGCTCTCCAGGCTGCGCCCGGCACCGATCTTCAGCGTCATATGGACAAAGGCGTAATCCTGCCTGCCGTCGGCCATCTGCCAGGTATCCAGCCAGTGGGCACGGCTGCGGATCCCGCCGATCGGAAAGATGCCGGTAGCGGCCAGCGCCTCGTTGACTTTGGCGAACAGTCCAGGCAGATCGGCCTGCTCGCGGATGTTGTCGGTACATTCGGCGATAAAATGTGGCATGGGGCCTCCTTACGCCTGCGCCGGCAGCGGGAACACGGCGTTAACCTGGCCGGTGCCGGAGCTGGCGAACAGCTCGGTGATAAACTCCACCTTGCCGTCGTATTTATCCCAGCCCAGCAGGCCAAGCAGCATCACCGTGTCGTGCATGTTGCCTTCGCCGTAGCAGTAGTCGGCGTACTCCGGCAGCATGGTGCAGAACTCTTTAAATTTGCCCTCGCGCCACAGCTTCACCACCCGCTCATCCATCTGATGATCGAACTCTCGGGTGTAGCTGTTCATGCCTTCTTCGGCACGCTGATCGTCGATAAAGCGGTGCGACAGCGAGCCGCTGGCCAGCACCGCCACGGTGCCGTCATATTTCTCAATGGCTTTGAGGATCGCTTCGCCCAGCCTGCGGCTGTCGGCAAAGTCATGAACGGTACAGAAGGCGGAAATGGACACCACCTTGAAGTGCTTATCGCTATTCATGTAGCGCATCGGCACCAGGGTGCCGTACTCCAGCTTCAGGCTCGGAATATTGTGCGCTTTGGCGCGCACCCCGAGCTTCACCGCCTCGTCGGCGATGAGCTGACCCAGCTCCGGGTTGCCGTCATAGTCGTAGGTCATGTCGCGAATAAAGTGCGGCAGTTCGTTACTGGTGTAGACGCCCTGGAAATGGTCGGCGCAGTTGATGTGGTAGGCGCTGTTGACCAGCCAGTGGGTATCGAACACGATGATGGTATCGACGCCCATTTCCCGGCAGCGCTTGCCAATTTCTTTATGCCCGTCGATAGCGCCCTGGCGGCAGCCGTGGTTTTTCCCCGGCAGCTCAGACAGGTACATCGACGGCACGTGAGTGATTTTTGCTGCTAACGCTAACTTACCCATATCAGACTCCCCATTTCGGGATCGGATGGTCGCCCATCGAGATGCAGACGTTTTTCATTTCGGCGAACACTTCAAAGCTGTACTCGCCGCCTTCGCGGCCGGTGCCAGAGGCCTTCACGCCGCCGAACGGCTGACGCAGGTCGCGGACGTTCTGGGTGTTGACGAACACCATCCCGGCTTCAATACCGCGCGCCAGACGCAGCACTTTGCTGACGTCCTGGGTCCAGATATACGACGCCAGGCCGTATTCCACATCGTTCGCCAGGCGCAGCCCTTCCGCCTCGTCTTTGAACGGCAGCAGGCAGGCGACCGGGCCAAAAATCTCTTCCTGCGCGACGCGCATACGGTTGTCGACATCCGCCAGCACTGTCGGGCGCAGGAAATTGCCGGCTTTCAGATGCGCCGGCAGGTCGGACGGTTTATCCGCGCCGCCGGCCAGCAGGGTCGCCCCTTCTTCAATGCCGAGGCGGATATAGCCGGAGACTTTCTCCCAATGTTGCTGGCTAATCAGCGCGCCAACCTGGGTGTTCGGGTCGGTTGGATCGCCGACGCGCAGGCGGTTAGCGCGCTCGGCGAAGCGCTTAACGAACTCGGGGTAGATGCTCTGCTGAATGAAAATGCGCGAGCCGGCGGTGCAGCGTTCGCCGTTGATCGAGAAGATGGTGAACAGCGCGGCGTCGAGGGCGCGCTCAATATCGGCGTCTTCGAAAATCAGCACCGGCGATTTGCCGCCCAGCTCCATGGAGTACTTTTTCAGCCCGGCATTTTTCATGATGTTGCGCCCGGTGGCGGTACCGCCGGTAAACGATACCGCGCGCACGTCATGGTGGCGTACCAGCGCATCGCCCGCCGTCGCGCCGTAGCCCTGCACCACGTTCAGTACCCCCGCCGGAATACCCGCTTCCAGCGCCAGTTCGCCCAGACGGTCGGCGGTCAGCGGCGACAGCTCGGACATCTTCAGCACCGCGGTATTCCCCAACGCCAGGCACGGCGCCACCTTCCAGGTGGCGGTCATAAACGGCACGTTCCACGGCGACACCAGCGCGCAGACGCCCACCGGCTGCACCAGGGTGTAGTTCAGCATCTTGTCGTCGACCGGATAGGTCTTACCGTTCATCTGCTGGCACACTTCGGCGAAAAACTCGAAATTGTGGGAGGCGCGCGGGATCAGCACGTTTTTGGTCTGGTGGATAGGCAGACCGGTATCGGCGGTTTCCATCGCCGCGATCTCCGGGACGTTCTGGTCGATCAGATCCCCGAGGCGGCGCATCAGACGCGCGCGCTCTTTCATCGGCAGGTTAGCCCACTTCGGGAAGGCCTCTTTCGCCGCCGCTACCGCCTGATGGACTTCGGCTTCACCGCCGGCGGCGACTTCCGCCAGCACTTCGCCGGTGGCCGGGTTGGTGGTATGAAAATAGTCTGCGCCGGCAACGTTTTTACCGTTGATCCAATGGTTAATCTTTTTCATGACAGTGTCTCCTCATACGCTTGCTGGCTGATGATATGGTTGACCAGGCGGCCCACGCCCTCGACTTCAACGATCACCTCGTCGCCTGGCACCACGTCGGACAGCCCTTTCGGCGTGCCGGTGGCGATCATGTCGCCCGGTTGCAGGGTCATAAATTCGCTTAAGTAAGCGATGAGAAACGGGATGCTGAAGATCAGATCGGCGGTGGTGCCCTGCTGGCGCAGCTCGCCATTGACCCAGGTGCGCAGGGCCAGATTATGCGGATCCGGGATCGCCTCTTTGCCGACGATCCACGGGCCGATCGGCGTCAGGGTATCGCGGCTTTTCACCCGCAGGTTTGGCCGGTAGTAGTTTTCCAGATAGTCGCGGATCGCGTAGTCGTTGCAGACGGTATAGCCGGCGACATAGTCCATGGCCTCGGCTTCGCTGACGCGGCGGGCGGTTTTACCGATCACCACCACCAGCTCAGCTTCGTAGTGCATGTATTCCACGTTATCCGGGCGTACCGACTGCTGCTGGTGGCCAGTAAAGGTGTTTGGCGCTTTGATAAACACCAGCGGCTCGGTTGGCGGCTTAAACGCCAGCTCGCTGGCGTGGTCGGCGTAGTTCAGCCCCAGCGCGAACAGCGTGCCGTCGGCGGGCGGCAGCCAGCGGAATTCACCTTCTTTCAATACCGTGCCATCGTCCAGGCGCACCTGGTCGCGTTCATCGACCACCGCATCGCGTACCTGTCCCTGCCATTCAATACGTGCCTGTTTCATGCCAGCTCTCCTTCTGCGACAACCGGGTTTTCCAGCGCCGGGAAGCCCTCGGCGAGAATGCGTACGCGATCGCCGGGACGCAGCGTAACGCGGGAGTGGGGCGTACCGATGAGGATCGCGTCGCCGGGATTGAGGGTGGCGAACTCGCTCAAGGCGCTCAGCAGCTGCGCGGCGTTACGCTGCAGATCGCCGGTATGCCAGCTGTCCGCTTCGCGGCCGTTGATTTCGGTGATGATGGTCAGGTTATCGACGTTGCGCACCGGCGACAGCGCGCCGACGGGGCAGAAACCATCGCGGCACTTGGCCTTGATCGCCGGGCGATAAAAACTCTCTTCCGGCAGGCTGACGTCGTTCGCCAGCGCGTAGCCGGCGATATAGTTCGCTGCCTCTTCCGCCGCCACCTTGCGCGCGGTTTTGCCGACAATCAGCGCCACGGTGGCGCCGCTTTGCACAGTTTCGCCCTGCGGATGGGGGATCGCCTCGCCATCGCCAATCACGGTATTGCGCGGCTTGATAAACCAGACCGCGGTTTTCGGCGGCGTTTTGTAGGGGGCCTGTTGAAACGCCTCGCGCCAGGCGTCGAGCTGGCTGCGATGATTGAGCGCAACGGCGAAGATGGTACCTTTCATTCACCACTCCTCTGGGACTGATTTCGGTTTAAAGGGATTTCGTTAATATATTAATGATCATCTTTTATGCTTTGCGATGAGGTTTAGCAACTGGAAGTGAATGTTTTGTGATCGGATTAACACAATATTTACACATCAATAACTTATTCGTTATTAATCAAATAGTTGAATATTTTTCTGGGAAAGGCTGGTACTTTTCAGGTGCAGAAACCGGTTGTACATGGCAGGATTAAAGCTAATTATTAAGTTGTTAATAAGTTTTAGATGAGGCCGTTGAGGGAATACTATGCATGATTCATTAACCATTGCCTTGTTGCAGGCGCGTGAAGCGGCGATGGCCTACTTTCGACCGATCGTCAAACGACACAATCTCACCGAACAGCAGTGGCGGATCGTGCGTATCCTCGCCGAACGTCCGTCAATGGACTTTCACGATCTGGCTTTTCGCGCCTGTATTCTGCGCCCCAGTCTGACCGGGATTTTGACGCGCATGGAGCGGGATGGACTGGTGCTGCGGCTGAAGCCGGTTAACGATCAGCGCAAGCTGTACGTCTCGCTGACGCCTGCCGGAACCGCGCTGTACGAAAGCGCCCAGGCGGAGGTGGAAGAAACCTATCGCCTGCTGGAGGCTCAGTTCACTACGGAAAAGCTGCAGCAACTGACCTCGCTGCTGGAGGAGTTTATTGCGCTTGGCGTCCCTGCCGGGCGCGGTGATGAAGAAGAGTAGCGGTTACGGCTCGGCGCTCAGCCTGGCGAGGGCAATAAGTGTTTCCGCGCGGACGGGGGACAGCGGCTCTCTCGGCTGCGGCAGCGGCCAGCCATACAGCCAGCGGGCGCTGGCGGCGCAGGTGCGCCCCTGACAGGCGCCCATTCCGCAGCGCTGGGTAAGCTTGGCCTGTAGCCAGTCGTCGGCGGCTGCCACATCGCCGCAGCGCACATCTTCGCAACGGCACAGCAGGCTCTCCGGCGTCGCCGCGTTTTTCAACGACTCCGCCAGCCGGAAGGTGCGGTTGATGGCCGTGGCGAAGCGCTGCCAGCGGGCGCGACGGGCAAATAACGCCTGGGCCTGCTGGCTGGCCCCGGCGGCGGCATACCCGGCGATTTCGCCCTCCGCCAGCGCCAGCTCGCTCCCGCCGAAACCGGTGCACTCCCCGGCGGCGTAAATATCCGCGAGGCTGGTCTGCTGCCAGCGGTTAACCTGGATCGCCTCCTGCGCCGTGGCGCAACCGAACAGCAGCCCCGTCTCGATATTGGGCACCAGCCCGTAGCCGATAGCCAGCCGATCGCAGGCGACAGTCCGCTCGATGCCGCGCTGGCGCAGCGTCACGGCTTCCAGCCGCGTTGCGCCGTGGGCGCGGATCGCCTGGGCGCCGCTAAGATAGCCTTTCGGAGCCAGCGTCGCTAACTGGCGCAGCTTCTGCGGCCAGCGCCACAGCCCGCTGGCGAAGCGCAGCAGCGCCGGGAGCGGCGCTTGCTCAACGATATTCGTTACCTGGCCTCCGGCCTTGTTCACCGTATCCGCCACCGCCAGCAGCAGCGGGCCGCTGCCGGCAATCACCACTTTTTCGCCTTTCAGCGACAGGCCATGTTTGATCTGCGCCTGCAGGCCGCCCGCGCTGGTCACGCCGGGTAAGGTCCAGCCGGGAAAGGGCAGCGACAGCTCGCGCGCGCCGCAGCAGAGGATCAGTTTCCGCCAGTAAACCACGCCACCGCCGTCGGCGGTTTCAAACAGCACGCTGCGCGCGGAGGGGCGGGCAATCAGCCGCGCGCCGTTCACCACCCGGATGGCGGCAGACGCTGCGATGGCGTCGCGGTAGCGCCGGGCCAGGGCGGGCAGCGTCGCCTGCGGGCCGGCGCGCCAGATTTGCCCTCCGGGGGCGGGGTTATCGTCGAGAATAATGACCTGTTTATCGCAGGCGGCGGCAGCGAGGGCTGCCGCCATGCCGGCGGGGCCGGCGCCGAGGATTAAAATGTCACAGCGCAGCGTGTACATAGCGGCTCCTTTCTATTTGCATACCGGCCCGGCACAGGGTCTGGCAGGCCAGCACCCGCCGGCCGTCGACGGTGATCCGGCACTCCTGGCAGACCCCCATGCCGCAAAACGGCGCGCGGGGGTCGCCGTTAACCGCCTGGCGGGTGGTGGGATCGCCGGTCAACGCCAGCGCTGCCGCCACGCTGATACCTTCCGGCACCGTCAGCGCTTCGCCATCGACAGTGATATTGAGCGTGCTATTCATGCGATCGCCTCCTGATGGTACAGACGGGCCGGGAGCCAGGCCTCAGGCGCCAGCGGGCAGCGTTCGCCGAGGATCTGCGCCGCCAGCAGCTCAGCCGTCGCCGGGGCGGTGGTGACCCCCAGTCCTTCATGGCCCAGCGCCAGCCATACACCGCGGCGCGTGGGGTGCGGGCCGATCAGCGGATTGCCATCCTGCGAGGCGGCGCGCAGGCCGCTCCAGCAGCGGATGATATTCAGCGTCGCCAGCGCCGGCACAAAATGGCGGGCGCGGTCGAGCATCTGCCCCAGCAAGGGGAGATCCAGCTGGCGCTCGCGATTATCGAACTGGCGCGAAGAGCCAATCAGCAGCTGGCCAGTGGGCCGCGGCTGCAGGTTAAACGCTACCGAGGTACCGCCGCCGTGGGCGCTGGCGCCGTAGCCCAGCTCAACCAGCTGGTGATGCACCCGCGGCCCGTAGCGATCGGTAATTGCCAGCTGACCCTTCCTGGGCCGCAGCCAGTTTTCCGCCAACAGCGTATTGGCCTCCAGGCCGCAGGCCACCACGATGGCCCGCGCCTGTAGCCGTTTGCCGCTGGCGAGCAGCACCTCCGGTTCGGTAATCGCCTGCGCGCTGTCGTGCAGGCAGGTGAGATGGTCTCCGGCATCGGCCATCAGCCAGCGGGCGACGTTTGGCGCGTAGACGATGCTGTCGCCTGGTACCCATAGCCCGCCGGCCAGCCCGCTGCGCAGCAGCGGCTCGCGCCCGGCGATCTGCTGTGGGGTCTGCAGTTCGCTGTGGATCTGATAGCCAGCCAGCCGCCGCTGTTTTTCACCCGCGACGGCCATCTCTTCTTCGCTTTCCGCCAGCCACAGCGTGCCGCAGCCGCGCCAGGCGCAAGTGGCGGGCATCCGCGGGGTGATGGCGCGCCAGCGCGCCAGCGACCACGCCGACAGCGCCAGTTCGGCGGGGTCGTCATCCATGCACACCAGATGGCCCATACCCGCCGCCGTGGCGCCGGGTTGACCGTCATCGATAAGCGTCACTTTCTGCCCCCGCTTCGCCAGCTGCCACGCGCAGGCGGTGCCGATGATCCCGGCGCCGATCACGATGACATCGCACGGCTTCACGGCGCGATCCCCCAGCAGAAGGGATCGTCCGGGTTGAGGATCAACTGATTATCGCCGCACACCCAGGCTTCGCCGCGGATCGTTGGAATGATGCCTGCGGCGGCGCGCTGGTAGCTGGCGGTAAACTGGCTGCCGATGATGCTGGCCTGGCGCCAGATCGCTCCCGGCTGGAGTTTGCCATCCTGCGCCAGGCAGGCCAGCTTGGCGCTGGTGCCGGTGCCGCACGGCGAACGATCCCAGGCCTTTCCCGGACAGAGTACGAAGCTGCGGCTGTCGGCGGCATCGTCATCGGCGAACAGCTCGATATGGTCGATAACGCCGCCGTCGTCGCCGCGGATCCCCGCAGCCTCCAGCCCCTCGCGCACCGCCCAGGCGTAGTCGGTGAGCTGTGGAATGTGCGCCGGGGTAATGGCGAACGGGTGATCGTTAATCAGGAAAAACCAGTTGCCGCCCCAGGCAATATCGCCGATGACGGGACCCCGCGCGGTCTCCACGCGGACCTGCTTTTTCCAGCGGCGGGCCGGGACGTTTTGCACCGATACGCTGCCATCGTCGTGCAACGTGGCGCTTACGTCGCCGACCGGGGTTTCAATCAGATGAACGCCTGGCAGGATACGGCCAAGCCACGCCAGCGAGGCGATAAGCCCGATGGTGCCGTGGCCGCACATATTCAGAAAACCGGCGTTGTTGAAGAAAATGACGCCAGCGGTGGCCGCCGCCGAGACCGGTTTGCAAAGCAGCGCGCCGACCAGCACATCGCTGCCGCGCGGTTCGAGAATCACCGCCTGACGCCAGCGATCGAAGTCACGGGCGAAACGGTCGCGACGCTCCGCCATGCTGCCGCCGCCGAGGTCGGGGAAGCCGTCAACGATCAGGCGGGTGGGTTCGCCGCCGGTGTGTGAATCAATGGCTCTCAGCGCAATAGGGGGGCGTGGCGCGGTCATTCTGCTCTCCGGAAGTTAACAACATGTTTCATCATGCTGGCGCAACCCGTGACGGGCGGCTTGAACGCTTTCGGCAGAGATAATGACGAAATCGGCATAATAGCGCTGGGGGGATGTTCATGTGGTGCATAATTATTTCTTATTAATCATTCTGTTAATGGCGTGGTAAACCGAAAGTGGCGATTGCGCCAGTGGATAAACCAGGGGAAGGCGTAAAGCGGATCCAGGATCGCAAAACCGGCGGTTGCCGCTTGAGGTGTTAACAGGAAGTGAATAAATATCCTTCGGTCACTTACCATGAGGAAGCCCTATGATCGGTGTGTCTGAAGCGGCGCCGCCGCGCGCTGTTAATCAACCGGAGCTGGCGGTCGATGAGCTGAGCCAGATCTGCGAAGGGCTGGCGCGCCAGCGGCCGGAGAATATGGCGGCGCTGCTCAATGCCCTGGCGCTGATCGCCCCCTTGCTCAATGCCATCCCCAACGTGGTCTTTTTTATCAAAGACAGCGAAGCGCGTTATCTGCTGGCGAATCTGACGCTGGCCCGCCGCTGCGGTTTCAAAACCGTCTCCTCGCTGCTGGGGAAAACCTCCGCCGACGTCTTTCCTTCCGCGCTGGGTCAGGGTTACACCGAACAGGATCTTCGGGTATTGCGGGAGGGCGTGACCCTGCGCGACCAGCTGGAAATGCATCTCTACAATGGCCGGGAACGCGGCTGGTGCCTGACGCAGAAGCTGGCGCTGCGCGATGTCCGCGGACAGGTGATCGGCATGGCCGGGATCTCTCACGATCTGCAGGAGGCCCACGCCCGCCATCCGGCGTGGCAGCGGCTGGCGATCGTCGACGATCATATCCGCCGCCACTATCACCGGCCGATCGCCATGGAAGAGCTGACCGCCTTGAGCGGGATGTCGATTGCGCAGATCGAGCGCTACTGCAAACGGATCTTTCATCTCACGCCGCGGCAGATGATCCACAAAGTGCGTCTGGAAAAAGCCACCGAATTGCTGGCCGGCGACACGCCGATTACCGATATCGCCTTGCAGTGCGGCTATACCGATCACAGCGCCTTCAGCCGCCAGTTCAAAGCGATGACCGGCTCGACGCCGCGCGATTTTCGCCTGACGCTGCAGGGATAACGGCTGGCTCACACTTTTGTCGACTGTGCTAATTTCGTCATCGGATTAAGGGAAAACCGACAAGCCGCCGGTTCCGCGACGCGTCAATCTGTCAGTGAATATTCACCAATCATTCACCTCGACTTAACAAAATGACGACAAGGAACCGAGCATGAGCAATAAAGCGATTCACTGGAGCGGCGTATTCCCGGCGGTTAGCACGCAGTTTCGTAGCGATTACTCCCTCGATTTAGACGCCACCCACGCGGTGATGAAAAACCTGGTCAAAGATGGCGTTTCCGGGCTGGTGGTGTGCGGCAGCGTAGGGGAGAACACCTCCCTGAGCACTGATGAAAAATTGCAGATTATCGAAGTGGCGAAAGATGCCGCCGGCGGCAAAATTCCGGTGATCGCCGGGGTGGCCGAGTTCACCACCGCCTTTGCCCAGAAGATGGCGAAAGAGGCGGAGCGCGTCGGCGTCGACGGGATCATGGTGATGCCGGCGCTGGTCTACTCCTCAAAACCGCATGAAACCGCCGCTCACTTCCGCAGTGTGGCCACCGCCTCCGACCTGCCGATCATGGTCTACAACAACCCGCCGATTTACAAAAACGACGTGACGCCGGACATTCTCGCCACCCTGACCGATTGCGACAACATCGTCTGCTTTAAAGACTCCTCCGGCGATACCCGCCGCTTTATCGACCTGCGTAACACCGTTGGCGACCGCTTCGTGCTGTTTGCCGGGCTGGATGACGTGGTGGTGGAAAGCATCGCCGTCGGCGCGGAAGGGTGGATCTCCGGAATGTCCAACGCCTTCCCGCGCGAAGGGGAAACGTTATTCCGTCTCGCCCGCCAACAGCGTTACGAAGAAGCGATGGCGCTGTACCGCTGGTTCATGCCGCTGCTGCATCTCGATGCGCGTCCGGATCTGGTGCAGTGCATCAAGCTGTGCGAAGAGCTACTCGGGCGCGGCAGCGCTGTGACCCGTCCGCCGCGTCTGGCGCTGGAAGGCGAAACGCGCCAGCAGGTGGTGGCGATCGTGGAACAGGCGCTGGCGACTCGTCCTGCCCTGCCGGACGTTGGCCTCTGAGCACAGGAGTCAGTATGAATGCATCTCAAACCACGGCGGGACGGCAGTTTATCGCCGGACGCCGCGTTGCCAGCGGCGAAGCGACGCTATTGAGCCTGCGGGCGGTGGATGGCGAGGCCACCGGCCATCGCTTTTATCCGGCTTCCCACGCGGAGGCCGCCCAGGCCGCGGAGGCGGCGCAGCAGGCGTTTGCCATTTATTCACAGACCGCGCCGCAGCAGCGGGCGCACTTTCTCTGCGCCATTGCCGATGAGCTGGACGCGCTGGGGGAGGCGTTTTTTGCTATCGCCGAACAGGAGACCGCGCTGCCGCTGGCGCGGCTGCAGGGCGAGCGGGCGCGAACCAGCGGCCAGTTGCGGATGTTTGCTGGCGTGATCCTGCGCGGGGATACCTTCGCCGCCCGTATTGATACCGCCTTAGCCGACCGTCAGCCGCTGCCGCGCCCGGACCTGCGTCAATATCAGCAGGCGTTAGGGCCGGTGGCGGTGTTTGGCGCCAGCAACTTTCCGTTGGCCTTTTCCACCGCTGGCGGCGATACCGCCTCGGCGCTGGCGGCTGGCTGCCCGGTGGTGGTGAAGGCCCATGCGGGCCATATGGCCACCGCCGAGCTGACCGCTGACGCGATCGTCCGGGCGGTCGCGCGGTGTGGGTTACCCGGCGGCGTATTCAATATGATTTTCGGGACGGATATCGGCGCCGAATTAGTCCGCCATCCAGCGATTCAGGCCGTTGGCTTTACCGGCTCGCTGGCTGGCGGTAAGGCGCTATATCAGCTGGCGCAGCAGCGCCCGCAGCCAATCCCGCTGTTTGCTGAAATGTCGGCGATTAACCCGCTGATTATTCTGCCGCAGGCGCTGCAGACGCGGGCCAAGGCGCTGGCGAACGAGCTGGTGGCGTCATTTACCCTCGGCGGCGGCCAGTTCTGTACCCGTCCGGGGCTGATTCTGGCGCTGCGCGGCGCCGGACTGGAACGCTTTAAGTCGGCGCTGTGCGCGGCGGTAGCGGGCTGCGCGCCGCAGGTGTTGCTCAATGCGCCGACCCTTCAGCACTACCGCCAGGGCGTGGCGGCGCTGGCGGCGCATCCGCGTATCGAGAGGCTGGCGAGCGGCCTCGCCGCCGGCGCCGGGGAGGCGCAAACCCAGCTGTGGCAGGCTCAGGTCGAGGATCTGCTGGCGCAGGATACGCTGCTGCAGACCGAAGTTTTCGGCCCGCTATCGTTGCTGGTGGAAGTGGACGACGCGGCCCAGCTGCAGGCGGTGGTGAAAGCGCTGCAAGGACAGCTCACCGCGACGCTGCACGCGGAAGCGGACGACGGCCCGCTGGCGGCGAGTCTGCTACCGCTGCTGTGTGAGAAGGCCGGACGGGTGCTGTTTAACGGTTATCCCACCGGCGTGGAAGTGTGCGATGCGATGGTCCACGGCGGCCCATGGCCGGCGACGACCGATGCGCGCGGGACGTCGGTCGGCAGCCGGGCGATTGAGCGTTTTCTGCGCCCGGTCTGCCTGCAGAATGCGCCGGCCGCCCTGTTACCGCCGGCGCTGCAGGATGCGAACCCTTTAAACCTGCTGCGCCTGGTCAACGGCCAGTGGACCCGGGAAGCGATTTCCTCCTCTCATTGACGCAAGGGCATCACCATGACCATTCACACTACGCATAACAGTCAAACACGCGTTGCGGAGTCGGGTAAGTTTAAAAAACAGCTGACTCTGACCGACCTCACCTTTATCGGCCTGGGGGCGATCTTCGGCTCCGGATGGTTATTCGCCGCCAGCCATGTGGCATCCATTGCCGGTCCGGCCGGTATCGCGTCGTGGGTGATCGGCGGCTTTGCGGTGCTGCTGCTGGGGATTGTCTACTGCGAGCTGGGGGCGGCGCTGCCGCGCGCCGGCGGCATTATTCGTTACCCGGTCTTTTCCCACGGTGAGCTGATGGGTTATCTGCTGGGGTTCATCACCCTGATCGCCTTCTCCAGCCTGATCTCGATAGAAATTGTCGCCGCCCGGCAATATGCCGCGGCCTGGTTTCCGGCGCTGACCCAGCCGGGCTCCAGCTCGCCGACGCTGCTGGGGTGGGGGGTGCAGTTCCTGCTGCTCTGTTTCTTCTTCGCGCTGAACTACTACAGCGTCAAGACCTTCGCCCGCTCGAACAACTTCATCAGCGTGCTCAAGTTTCTGGTGCCGCTGCTGGTGGTGGTCACGCTGTTCGCCTTCTTTAAACCTGAGAACCTGCATGCTCAGGGCATTGCGCCGTTTGGTATGTCCGGGGTGGAAGCGGCGATCAGCGCCGGGGGAATTATCTTCGCCTATCTGGGACTGACGCCGATTATCTCGGTGGCCAGCGAAGTACAAAAGCCGCAGCGGACTATCCCTATCGCGTTGATTTTATCAGTGGTGCTGTCGACGATTATCTACGTGCTGCTGCAGCTGGCGTTCCTTGGCAGTATCCCCACCGAGATGCTGAACGGCGGTTGGGCCGAAGTGAGCAAACAGTTCTCGCTGCCGTATCGCGATATCGCCATTACCCTCGGCATGGGCTGGCTGGCCTTTATGGTGATAAGCGATGCGATCATCTCCCCGAGCGGCACCGGCAATATCTATATGAACGCGACGCCGCGGGTGATCTACGGCTGGGCGAAGGCGGGTACTTTCTTTAAAGCCTTTACCCATATTGATAAAGCGTCCGGTATTCCGCGCCCGGCGCTGTGGCTGACCTTTGGGCTGTCGATTTTCTGGACGCTGCCGTTCCCCTCCTGGGAACAGCTGATAAGCGTGGTGTCGGCGGCCCTGGTGCTGAGCTACGCCATCGCCCCGGTGACCGCCGCCGGGCTGCGCCGCAACGCCCCGGATCTGCCGCGGCCGTTCCGCGTGCGCGCCTTCGGCATCATCGGCCCGGTGTCGTTTATGGTCTCGGCGCTGATCGTCTACTGGTCCGGCTGGAATACGCTCTCGTGGCTGCTGGGGCTGCAGATCGTGATGTTTGTGGTGTATGTGATGTGCAAAGGCAAGGTGCCGGAACATACCGTGAGCCTGGCGCAGCAGGTGAAGTCTTCGCTGTGGCTGATCGCTTTTTATGCGTTGATTATCCTCTTTTCCTGGCTGGGCAGCTTCGGCGGGCTTAATGTTATTGGTCACCCCTGGGATACGGTGCTGGTGGCGGCGATGTCGCTGGGGATTTATTACTGGGGCGCGCGCAGCTGTCTGCCGCAGGCTAATTTTAGCGGAGACGAAGAAGAGTAAAGGAGAACAGTATGGGGTCGGTAACTCTATCGTTACCAGAAGCTTATGACCTGGCGCTGGCGGTGCTCAGCGCCAATGGATTCAGCGCCGACCACGCGGCGGCCATCGCCCGTAACGTGGCTGCCGGGGAGCGCGACGGCTGCGCTTCCCACGGCCTGTGGCGGCTGTTGGGCATTGTCGATACCTTGCGTAAAGGTAAGGTTTCGCCTGATGCCGAGCCGCAGATCCACGACCAGGCGCCGGCGATTGTGCGGGCGGATGCCGGGGGCGCCTTTTCGCTGCTGGCCTACGAACGCGCGCTACCGCTGCTGCTGGAGAAAGCGCGGCACAGCGGTATTGCGGCGCTGGCGATTAACCGCTGCGTCCATTTTTCCGCGTTGTTTGCCGATATTGAGCCGTTGACTGAGGCAGGGCTGGTGGGGCTGGCCTGTACGCCAAGCCATGCCTGGGTCGCCCCGGCGGGCGGCACCCGTCCGCTGTTCGGCACCAACCCTATCGCCTTTGGCTGGCCGCGGCGGGAGGAACCGCCGTTTATTGTGGATATGGCGACCAGCGCCGCGGCGCGCGGCGAAATCCAGCTGCATCAGCGTGCTGGCAAAGCGCTACCGGAAGGGTGGGGAATCGACAGCCAGGGGCAGCCGACGACCGATGCCACAGAGGTACTGAACGGCGCGATGTTAACCTTCGGCGGCCATAAGGGCTCGGCGCTGGCGGCAATGGTTGAGCTGCTGGCCGGGCCGCTTATCGGCGATATGACCAGCGCCGAATCGCTGGCGTGGGATAACGGCGCGGGCGGTTTACCCTACGGCGGAGAACTGATTCTGGCGCTGGATCCGCAGCGTTTTCTCGGCGCGCAGGCACAGGAGCAGCTGGCGCGCGCCGAAACCCTGTTCAATGCGATGCAGGATCAGGGCGCGCGGCTGCCGGGCGAGCGGCGTTTCGCCTGCCGCCAGCAGAGTGAGCGGCAGGGGGTCGCCATCAGCCGTTCATTGCATGATGAGATTTGCGCCTTGCGCCAGGGCGGGTAAGGCGCGAATCGCCGTCCCCCGGGACATCCCCCGGCTTGCGCTACGCTTAGCCGGGCTACCGAACGTCGCGGGTTGTGTAGCCCGGGCAAGGCGCGAAGCGCCGCCACCGGGGCATCCCCCGGCTTGCGCTACGCTTAGCCGGGCTACCGAACGTCGCGGATTGTGTAGCCCGGGTAAGGCGCGAAGCGCCGCCACCCGGGATGCCTGTCAAAACAGCGTGTCGAGCTCGTCCAGCACGTTGTAGTCGTCATCGACCAGCAGCAACGTCTTCCACTTATCAAAGGTCAGACAGGGGTGCGAGGTGCCGAACAGCAGAATATCGCCAACCTGCACATCGCTGCCCGGCGCCAGGCGCAGCATGCAGTGCTGATCCATGATGCCGATACTGACGATCGACTCCGCGCGCAGCGCTAACTGCTGGCCGTTACGATAATGGGCGATCGGCTGCGGCAGCCCGGCGTCGAAGGCGCAGTCGCGCTTGCCGAAATTCACCACCGCGCGATCCGCCTCAGGCACCGATTGCACCATCGCCATCAGCTCCAGCGCTGATGTAAGATCGCCGGCGAGATCGCAGGCAATCGGATCGCGGGCGATCAGCGCTTGTTGGGCGAGATCGTAGATCCCGCGATCGTGGGTGATATAACAGCCAGGGCGAATGACGATACGGCAGCGGCGCGGTTTTGCCGCCGCCAGCCAGATGTTGCACACCACGTCATACCAGACGGTGCCCGCGCCGGTGAGAATAAATTCGCCGTCAACCAGCGGCTCCATGCGGCAGGCTAGCGCTGCAGCCTGTTGTAATAGCGCTTCCACCTGCGGTTGCGGATCGTCGCCGTGCAGGACCCCTTCATACAATTCCAGACCGCGTAGCCGTAGCCCCGGCAGGTCGCTGACCCGCTGCGCCAATGCCAGCGCGTCATCCACGCTACGACAGCCGCAGCGCCCGCCCGGCACGCCAAGTTCAATCAGCACATCCAGCGTTTGCCCCTGGGCGGCGAAGAACGCGGAGAGGGCGCGCACGTTGGTCTCGCTATCTACACAGCAGATAAAATCCACTGCCCGGTAGTGGGCTTTTAGCTGCGCGACCACCTGCATATTGGCCTTACCGACCAGCTGATTGACCATCAGGACGCGCTGGATGCCGCTGGCCATCGCCGCGCTGGCCTGCCAGGCGCTGCCCACGCCGATCCCCCACGCTCCCGCTCGCTGCTGCGCCTGAAATATCCATGGCGTCATTGTCGTTTTACCATGCGGCGCCAGCGATACGCCGCGGGCATCGGCGTAGCGCTGCATCCATGAAATATTATTTTCCAGCGCCGACTTTTTTAGCAGCGCGGCAGGCAGACAGACCTCTTCCGCCAGCAGATTAGCCGGCGCGGACATGAGGGCGGATTTGTGCGGAATGAGGGGTGCTGAATGGTATTTCATAACACTATCCTTTCAGGGTTTATAATCGGTGAGTTGCTGGGTATCAGTTATAAATATTTGATAATAATGTCTTTAATTAATGATTATTGTTTATTTTGAATAAAAGTATCACAAAATGATCTGGTTTTTGCGTAGTTTTCCACTGTTTTTTGCACTTGTAAATGGTTAACTTGTCGGTATGTCGAAAGGGAGTAATTGCTATGAAAGTTGACTGGCTTTTCAAAAACGTCACGGTGATCGACGGGAGCGGCGGGCCGCAATACCGTGCCGATGTGGCGGTGAAGGGCGACCGAATAATGGCTATCGCTCCGGCGCTTGACGTCGCGGCGGAGCAGGAGATAGATGGTCAAGGGCGGGTGCTGGCGCCTGGCTTTATCGATGTTCACACCCATGACGATATCAACGTCATCCGCATGCCGGAGTATCTGCCTAAGCTCAGCCAGGGGGTGACAACCGTGATCGTCGGCAACTGTGGGATCAGCGCGGCAACCGCCACCATGCGCGGCGAGGTGCCAGACCCGATGAATCTTCTCGGCGAACGACAGCACTTCATCTATCCCACCGTCGAAGCCTACGCCCATGCGGTAGAGGCGGCGCGACCATCGCTTAACGTCGGGACGCTGATTGGGCACACCGCGCTGCGCAATAACCATATGGATGACCTGTTCCGCCCGGCGAGCGAGACGGAAATCGCCGGCATGCGCATACAGTTGCGCGATGCGCTGCGCCAGGGCGCTTTAGGACTGAGCACGGGCCTTGCCTACGCCAGCGCCTTCCAGTCGACCACCGAAGAAGTGATGGCGCTCGCTGAGGAGTTGACGGCAGAGGGGGGAATTTACACCACCCACCTGCGTTCGGAGTTCGAGCCGATTCTGGAGGCGCTCGACGAGGCGTTCCGCATTGGTCGCCACGGCAACGTGCCGGTGGTGGTCTCGCACCATAAGTGCGCCGGCGCGAAAAACTGGGGTCGCACGAAGGAGACGCTGGCTTTCTTCGATGAGATGCGCCAGCGCCAGGAGATCGCCTGTGACTGTTACCCCTATTCCGCCAGCTCGTCGACGCTGGATATGAAGCAGGTCACCGATGAGTTCGATATCGTCATCACCTGGTCGGAAGCACAGCCCGAGCAGGCCGGAAAAACGCTGCAGCAGATCGCCGATGAATGGCAGGTGAGCCTGCACGACGCCGCGGCGCGGCTGATGCCGGCAGGCGCTATTTATTACAACATGGACGAGCAGGACGTACGGCGGGTGCTGGGTTATCCGGTGACCATGATTGGCTCCGACGGGCTGCCGAACGACCCGATGCCGCATCCGCGGCTGTGGGGCGCGTTTCCGCGGGTCCTGGGCCACTACTGCCGCGATGAACGGCTGTTTCCGCTGACTACCGCGATCCACAAAATGACCGGGCTGTCGTCGGCGCGCTTCCAGCTGGCGGATCGTGGGCTGGTAAAAGTGGGCTATTACGCCGACCTGGTGCTGTTTGACCCGCTGACGGTGCGCGATGTCGCCAGTTTCTCCGACCCGAAACGTCCGGCGGACGGTATTGAGGCGGTGATGGTTAACGGCGTGATGAGCTACGGCAGCGACAAAAAGATTATCGGGCGCGCGGGGCGTTTCCTGCGCCGCCGAATGAACTGAGGAGTGAAAAATGAGTATTAAACGTTATGGCGTAGAGGGCGGTACCGGTACCGGCGGGCAGCACCTGCCGTTCGCGCGGGCGGTGGAAGCGGGAGGCTGGCTGTACGTCTCCGGCCAGACGCCGATGAAGGACGGGGAAGTGGTGGAAGGCGGGATTGTCGACCAGTCGCGTCTGGCGATTCAGAACTGCGTAGATATCATGACCGAAGCGGGCTACACCCTGGCCGACGTGGTGCATGTTAAAGTGATCCTCACCGATGCGCGCTATTTTCAGTCTTTCAATAAAGTCTTCCGCGAGTTCTTTGGCGACAACCCGCCTGCCCGCATCTGCTGCGTAGCGGACCTGGTGGTGGATTGTAAAGTCGAAGTGGATGTGACCTGTTATAACGCTTCTCGCGCATAAAAAGTTAGTAACCAGAAATATAAACAGTCATTTTGAGCGCTGAAATAATTCAGCGCTTCGTAGCCTTTTACCTTTACAAAATTAACTGGCAGGATGTGAATTATGAATAGTCATGTCTTTTTAGTCGGCTTTATTATTTACGCGTTGGCCATGATTTGGCTTGGCTGGTACGTGTCCCGTCATCAAAAAAGCGGTGAGGATTTTTTACTCGGCGGCCGTTCTTTGCCGCTGTTCCTGACGCTGGGGTCTACCGTGGCGACTATGGTGGGAACCGGTTCAAGCATGGGCGCTGTCGGCTTCGGCTACAGCAATGGATGGGCCGGGATGCTCTACGGCGTGGGCGGCGCCATCGGTATTTTACTGGTGGCCTGGCTGTTTGCGCCGGTGCGAAAGCTGCGCTTTATGACCATGAGCGAAGAGCTTTCTTATTACACTGGTGGCAGCCATTTAATTAAAAACCTCGTCGGGATAATGATATTTATTGCCTCAATTGGCTGGCTGGGGGCGCATATTCTTGGCGGGAGTATGTATTTAGCCTGGGCGACAGGAATTAATCTGACGGTGGCAAAAATTATTATTGCCATGGCGTTTGCGATTTACGTCATTATCGGCGGTTATTCTGCTGTGGTGTGGACAGACACCATTCAGGCATTAATTCTGTTTTTCGGTTTTATCCTGATGGCGATTCTGGCGGTGGTTCACGTCGGGGGATGGGATGCCATCGTTCAGGCAATGGATCCCAAGGCGATGAGCCTGTTTGCGGTCGATAAGTTGGGGACCATTCCGGCGCTATCGCTGGCGATGGTCATCGGCGTCGGCGTGCTGGCGACCCCTTCCTATCGCCAGCGTATTTACTCGGGAAAAGACGTCTCTTCGGTGCGGCGCTCGTTTGTCTATACCGGCGTGCTGTATCTGTTTTTCTCGGTGCTGCCGGCGATCATCGGCATGGCGGCCTGGACGATGAACCCCAATCTTGAGAACAGTAACTACGCCTTCCTGTTCGCCACCAGCTTCTTACCGGCGATCCTCGGGCTGGTGGTCCTGATTGCCGGACTTTCCGCCACCATGTCTTCGGCCAGCTCCGATGCGATAGCCGCCGTGGCCATCATGATGCGGGATGTCTATACCCTCGTTACCGGAAAAATGCCGCCGGCGCATAAGGCGATAACGCTCTCTCGCTGGATGCTGGCGTTCGTCATCGGCCTGGCGATGATCTTCGCCCTGACCTCGAACGATATCATCAGCTATATCACCAAAATGATCTCCATGCTGATGTCCGGGCTCTTCGTCTGTTCCATTCTCGGCCGCTTCTGGCTGCGCTTTAACTGGCAGGGTGCGCTCACCGCGCTGCTGAGCGGCATGCTGGTGTCTATTGTGGTTCTGGTTAAGGCCGACTGGCTGGCTTACTGGGGCAATCCGTGCATTCCGTCGGTCGTTGGCAGCTTTGTTTCCGCTATTTTTGTCACCGTCATGACGCCAGCCAGCAAAATCAGCCGTCAGCAGGCGCTGGAAATGATTACCCAGGAGCGGGAAGGGGAGGCGATCCCGGCGAAGACGGCGGTGCAGGTCTCAGGAGAAGCACAATGAAGGATTATATTGCCGTCGACTGGGGCTCTACCCAGCTGCGCGGCTGGCTGATTCGCAACGGCCAGTGCGTCGAAACGAAGCAGCTGCCGCTGGGTATTACCCGCCTGAACGGACGATCGCCTGCCGATGTATTCGCGGAGCATTTGGCCCCCTGGCGCGGCGCACAGGCGCTGCCGGTGCTGATGGCCGGGATGATCGGCAGCGACGCGGGCTGGCAGGCGGTGCCGTATCTGGACTGTCCGGCGGCGATCGACGCGCCCGGGCGGCAGCTATGCGCCGTTGCTGAAGGCGTGTGGATTATTCCCGGCCTCAAGATTGAACAGGACCGGGATTTCAACGTGATGCGCGGCGAAGAGACGCAGCTGCTGGGGGCCTGCCAGCTGGCGCCGGCGGAGTGTTACGTGCTGCCGGGCACCCACTGCAAATGGGTCCAGGTGGCGGGCGGCGCGGTGCGTTATTTTGCCACGGCGATGACCGGCGAACTGCATCATCTGCTGATGACGCAATCGCTGATCGGCAAAGGGCTGCCTGCCCAGCAGCCGGACGAGGCGGCGTTTGAACGGGGGCTGGAAAAAGGGCTGGCGCAGCCGTCGCTGATTAGCGAACTGTTTGTCGCCAGGGCCGCCCGGGTGCTGGGCGGTCTGGCGGCGAGCTCGGTCAGCGATTACCTCTCCGGGCTGCTGATTGGCGCGGAGGTGGCGACCCTGGGGCAGCGTTTCCGTGCTTCTGCCGTCACGCTGGTTGGCGACCCGGCGCTGAATGCCCGCTACGGTCGGGCGATGAAGGCGCGCGGAATGACGGTTAACAGCTGCAGTGGCGATGAGGCATTGCTGGCTGGCATGGCGAGGATAATGCATGAACAAGATTAAGCTGGTGGCGATTTTACGCGGCATTCAACCCGCTGAGGCGGCAGATCATATTGAGACGCTAATCAATGCAGGCTTTCGCTATATCGAAATCCCGCTCAATTCGCCAGACTGGCAGCAGAGTATTCCGCAGATGGTTGCGCGGTTTGGCGAGCAGGCGATGATAGGCGCGGGAACGGTACTGCGCGTGGAACAGGTCGATTTTCTCGCTGAGGCCGGGGCGAAGCTTATCGTGACGCCGAATACCCAGCCTGCGGTGATCCGTCAGGCAGTGGCGCACGGAATGCAGGTTTGTGCCGGATGCGCCACCGCGACTGAGGCGTTTAACGCGCTGGATGCCGGGGCGCAGTGGCTGAAGATATTTCCGTCTTCTGCTTTCGGTCCGGACTACATTCGGGCGCTGAAAGCGGTGCTGCCGTCGGAGGTGCCGGTGCTGGCGGTGGGCGGCGTGACGCCGGAGAATCTGGCAACCTGGATGCGGGCTGGGTGCGCCGGAGCCGGCCTGGGCAGCGATCTGTATCGCGCCGGACAGGCCGTGGAACGTACCCGCCTGCAGGCGGAGAGGTTTATCGCCGCTGCCGGTGGCTAGTCGCCAAGAGGCTGGCGATCGACGCCGCCGCGGTGGCTGTCGAGGGCCAGCTTAATACGACGTAATTTGCCTTTTGCCTGAGTTTTGTTGGCCATCGCCAGTTCGGTGGCCAGCACATCGACCATCGCCAGCATCGCATAACGCGAAGTGCTGGGCTTGAAGATATAGTCGTTTTCCCGCACCAGCAGCGGCAGCACCAGATCCGCCTGCTCAGCCAGCGGCGTCCCGGCGGGGGTAATCGCAATGACCTTCGCGCCGTACTGGCTGGCAATCGCCGCGCTCTCGATGATCTCCGGGGTATAGCCGCCCAGAGACAGCACAATCACCACATCCTGCGGCGTCACCGCCGAGCTCATCATGCGTACCAGCAGACCGTCGCTCTGACTGACGACCGGAAGACCAAGACGAAACAGGCGATATTGAATCTCCTGAGCGCAGATGGTTGACCCGCCGCCCATTCCAAGGGCGAGGATCTGCCGCGCTGCACTCAACCAGCTCACCGCACGCTTCAACGCCTCGATATCCAGCGCCCGGCGATTGGTCTCCAGCACGCTGATGATTGACTCATAGATCCCCTGTACGCCTTCGAGGTCCGGAACATCGAGGATAAACCGCTGGCCGACCGCAAGGGATTGCGCAAGCTTCATCTTCAGCTCACGGACGTCTTTACAGCCGAGCGCCCGGGCAAAACGGGTGACCGACGCCTGGCTGGTCTGAGTCAGACGCGCTATCTCGGCGATGGGTAGCTCCGCCGCCGCCGCGACATCATCGAGAATAAACTGCGCGATGCGCTTTTCGGTCGCCGTGAGTTCCACAAAGCGATCGGTAATGCAGGAAATGATATCGATTGACCAGGACATACGGGTATCAACGGGTAAGTTGTGAATGGTACTTTGTACCATATTCCGCCGCTGAAATCAGCGCCGGAGGCTACAGCGCTAAGCGCATGGCGCAGCGCGTTTCCGGCGGCAGGCCATGTTCCGTTTCCAGCTCCCTTTTCGCCGCCAGCCCGGCGGGCAGGGTCAGCTCATCGAGTATGGCGAATCCCAGGCGGGTATAAAACGGCGCATTCCACGGCACTTCGCGGAAGGTGGTGAGGGTCACCGCCGGGTAAGCCATTTGCCGGGCGCGCTCGATAACCTGCTCCAGCAGCATCCGCCCGATGCCCTGATGCTGCCAGGCCTGGTGGACGGCGATTTCGGCGATAAATAAGGCATCGTCGAGCGGTTCGGTAAGAATAAAACCAACCGGCTGCCCGGCGGCCACCGCCAGCAGACTATGTTCCGTTTCCAGATAATCATGATGGCGCGCAACGCTAATCACCTCGCTGTCCGCCAGCCAGGCGAGAGCGGGGATCTGACGAAATGCCTGAGCGGCGGAACGTTCAATGGCCGGCAGAAGGGCGATATCACTCTCCTCGGTCAGGCGTAATCCGGCGCCGGCAGTTATAGTGTTAGTTTTCATCACCTGAGCATAGCAGCCTTCGGGAGAAAAATATGGATCTGACCGCCGTTCCCGCCACGCAGTTCAGCAGCGTGCAGTTAACGGATATTCTTAACGCCTGTTTTGAAGCCTATCTGGTACCGGTGACCCAGTCGGTGGAGGGATTTGTTCAGCGCTTTAGCGCCGAGGGGATGAGCCTGATCGATTCCCGCGTCTGGCTGGCCGGAGATGAACCGGCGGCGATCGCGATCGTCGCGCGTCGGGGGAATATGGCTCGCCTGGCGGCCTTTGCCCTGCGCCCGGCCTGGCGCGGCAAAGGTCTTGGGCGGAAATTGATGCAGGAGCTGCTGACGTTTCTGCAGCAGCAGGAGATCGAGACGGTTTCCCTGGAGGTGATCCGCGATAACCACGCGGCCGTCGCGCTGTATCAGTCGTTAGGCTTTACGCGGCGCTATGGGCTCTGCGGCTACCTGAGCGCAGAGCCTCTGGCTGCGGCGCCTGGCGTGTTACAGCCTTATCCGATCCTGGCACTGCTTCGACGCGCCGTTGAGGAGAGTAACAGTCAGCTCCCCTGGCTGATGGATCCGCTTACCTTCGCCACCCTGCCATGCCGCGTCGTGACCCTGGAACAGCGCGCCTTCGCGGTACTGAGCACCTCGGGCTCACGGCCTGTACTGCAGTTTTTATGGGTGGAACCCGCCGCCCGTCGCCAGGGGCTGGCGCAGGCGCTGCTGATGGCGCTGGCGCAGCAGTTCCCGGGGATCGGCACGTCGGTGACGGTCCCGGAAACCTTTACGCCGCTGTTTGCCGCGGCGGGGTATGCGCCGCTATCGCTGCAGCAGTATGAAATGACGATGGAGTGTGCGGCAGCGAAGTCCGCTTAGGCGGGAGTGTGCGCTGGGCCGCAAAAAACAGCACGGGGCGTCGATAAGCCTCTCTTTTGCCGCATCATATCTCTTCGTAATGGCGACGAGGGGGATGTAATGCGTAAAACGGAACTGTTGGCTTTTTTGCAAAATCAGACCGATTTTTTCGATCCGGATAACCTGAGCGACGTTTTTACCGCCAGCTGGCTGGCTCAGCGTTTCGCGATGCAAAGAAATACCGCCAGCCACTATCTCAATCAGCTGGTCGCCCAGGACGTGCTGGTGAAGATCAACACCCGGCCGGTCTATTTTCTGCATAAAAAAGCCTTCTGCCAGCAGTTCTTCCCCCTTTCCCGCAGCGAGTACGCCAGCATGGCGGAGCTGCTCGCGGAGAGTGACCGCCAGCCGGAACAGGCGGACCATTTTTCGTTGCTGACCGGGCATGACGGCAGCCTGCGTAAACCGATTGAGCAGATGAAAACCGCGCTGTTTTATCCCAACGGCGGCCTGCCGTTACTGATCGTCGGCGACAGCGGAACCGGCAAAAGCTATATGGCGGAGCTGATGCACGAGTTCGCGATCGCCCAGGGCCTGCTGGCGCCCGATGCGCCCTTTGTCAGCTTCAACTGCGCGCAATATGCCAGTAACCCGGAGCTGCTGGCCGCCAACCTGTTTGGCTATGTCAAAGGCGCGTTTACCGGCGCGCAGAGCGATAAAGCCGGGGCGTTCGAGGCGGCAAACGGCGGGATGCTGTTTCTCGACGAGGTCCATCGACTGGATGCTCAGGGGCAGGAGAAGCTCTTCACCTGGCTGGACCGCAAGGAGATCTACCGGGTGGGAGAGACCGCCCATGGCCTGCCGATTTCCCTGCGGCTGGTGTTTGCCACCACCGAAGATATTCACAGCACGTTTCTGACCACCTTTCTTCGTCGTATTCCGATCCTGGTCAGCTTGCCCGATCTTCAACAGCGTAGCCGCGAGGAGAAGGAGGCGCTAACGCTGCAGTTTTTCTGGCAGGAGGCGCGGACGCTTGCCGCCAGGCTGCAGCTCACGCCGCGGCTTTTGCAGGTTCTGACGCAGTACGTTTATCGAGGCAACGTCGGCGAGCTGAAGAATGTGGTGAAGTACGCCGTTGCATCGGCCTGGGCCAGGTCTCCGGGCAGCGAGATGCTGACCGTGACGCTGCACGATCTGCCGGAAAATATCATGGCGGCGACGCCGGCGCTCAGTGAAGCCATGGGCCAGAAGGAGCCGCTGCTTATCGAGCCGCAGACCAGCCTGGTCTGGCTGCTGCGGGCGCGCGATCCGGTTCAGGGGCTGATCCATGACGTTCAGTGTCGGATTCTGGCGCTGTATGAAGCAGTGCTAAATAAAAAAACGGTCTGGGAAGAGGCGCAAAGAAGCATGGGGGAGGAGATTGAAACCCTCTTCGATCGGCTGATCTTTGATAACCAGGATGCCAGTAGCTCGCAGATGTTGCTGCTGATCGCCCATCAGGTGCGGGAGGAGTATTATCGCCTGGAAAAACGCTTCAACATCCAGTTTAACGGCAACTGTCTCTACGCCCTGAGCCACTACCTGATCCATCGCTCCCGTCAGGCGGCGTCCACGATGAGCAATGAGAAAATCCGTCTTCTGGCGGATTTTCTGGCAAACAAATTCCCGCTGCTGTATCGCTTTTGCGAAGCGATCCTCGACGCGCTGGCGTTGAAGCTGGATATTGAGCCCCGGCGTATTGACCTGCTGTTGCTGGTACTATGGTTCCAGAAAAACGGCGCAATCAGCCAGCAGCAGGTGACCCGCGCGATTATTCTCGCTCACGGTTACGCCACCGCCAGCAGCATCGCCAGCGTGGCGAACCGCTTGCTGAAAAGCCCGCTGTTTGAGTCATTCGACATGCCGCTCGACGTGACGCCGGAGGCTATCGCTAATCAGGTGATGGCGTATATTGAGCGCCACGCGCTGGCGTCAGGGCTGATCATTCTGGTCGATATGGGATCGCTGAACGCTATTCACAGCCATTTTAATCGTCGCCTGAATACGCCGGTGGCGATTATTAACAATGTCTCCACCGGCATGGCGATGTACGTCGGGGAGCGGATTTTACACGGCGATATGCTGGAAGATATCGTCCGCGAGATCGGCGACGATCTGGCGGTTGAGCACCAGCTCTATTACCCGCAGACCGATAAACCGCGGGCGATTTTGACCACCTGCGCCACCGGCCTGGGCGCTGCGGCGAACCTTTCGGCGCTGTTAAAAGCCAGCATCCCTGAAGCGCTCGGCGTTGATATTGTGGCCTGCGATGTGGAGACCCTGGCCGACCCCGCGCGGCGGGAGCCGATGCTCAGCCGCTACGACGTGCTGGCGATCGTCGGCACCCTCGATCCGCATCTTGCCGATCTCCCGTGGATCTCGCTGGATTCGCTGATCTCGGGGGAGGGAAGCCGCCCGCTAATGCGTATCTTCGGCGAACTGGCGACAGCGGAGCAGGTCAGCGAGATCAACAACCTGATCCTGAAAAACTTCTCGCTGCGGCGGGTGATCGAGTCGGTGACGATCCTCGATACCGCGAAGGTGATCAACCAGGTTGAGCAGTTTTTGCTGCGCTATGAGCATTTGGCCGGGTACGAGGTGCCCAACGAACGTAAGGTGGCGCTGTATGTGCATATCAGCTGTCTGATAGAGCGGTTAATTCGCCACGCTTCCCCAACCCATTATGCGGGAAGGCAGTGTCCGGAGCGCGAGCTGGCGACGCTGCGCGAGGCCTTTAGTGTCATAGAGAGTGGATATAGTGTCAAAATCCCCGCCGTAGAACTGTACTACATTCACGATATTCTGACGCGGGAAACGGAATTTATTCAGGAAGATCAAGAGTTTTAACGCTTCTCTCCCTTTTGTCCTTACGTTAGCCGACGCGCCACTGTTTCTGGCACGTCGGTTGCAATTAAGAAAGCAGTGGAATGCGCTTTCGAGGTAAGGATGAAACGACACTATATTTTTGCCAGCCACGGCACCTTTGCTAACGGTTTGTTGAACTCTGTGGAGCTGATCCTCGGTAAACAGCCGGATATTCATACTCTGTGCGCCTATGTGGAAGAGGAGGTCGATCTGACGCAGCAGGTGGAGGCGCTGCTGGCGCGTTTCCCGGCGCAGGATGAGCTGATAGTGATTACGGATATTTTCGCCGGTAGCGTGAATAATGAGTTTGTGCGTTTTTTATCGCGCCCGCACTTCCATTTATTGTCCGGGTTAAATCTACCATTAATTATTGATCTGCTTATTTCTGCAGCGGAAGAGAATACCGAAAAATTAATTTCTGAAGCATTAATCAACGCCAAAGAGAGCATTCAGTACTGCAATCAGACTATTGCCGGGGCGATGACTATGGATAAAGACTTCTGAAATGAGGATGCATGATGATTACGTTATTAAGGGTTGACCATCGATTACTTCACGGCCAGGTAGCCTTTTCCTGGACCCAATATGTCGGCGCCGATTGTATTTTAATCGCCAACGACAGTGTCCCTGAGGATGAACTGCGGAAAACCACCATTAAGCTAGCTAAACCACCCTCGGTGAAGCTGGTGATTAAAAATATAAATGACTCAATTGAGGCGATAAAAAGCGGGGTTACCGATAAATATAATTTATTTATTGTTGTGGAATCGGTCAATGACGCCTGGCGTATTGCCAGCGCCGTCGAGGAAATTAAAAGTATTAATCTCGGCGGAATTAAAGCCAAAGAGGGCAGTAAAAATATCTCTAAGGCGATTAATTTATTGCCGGAGGAAATAGAGCAGTTGCAACAACTGGTGGGCAAAGGCGTCGAGGTGGAGATTCGCCAGGTCCCGAACGATCGCAAACAGCTTTTTACGGAATGCGTGTGATTCCGGAGGACAGATTATGGTAGAGGCTCTCTTACTGGGTCTGGTGGCGTTTATCGCGCAATCGGAATATGCCTTAGGGACGTCGCTGATTTCCCGGCCTATCGTCACCGGGCTACTGACCGGTCTGGTGCTGGGGGATGTGCAGACCGGCGTCATTATGGGCGCGACGCTGGAGCTGGCGTTTATCGGTTCGTTCTCCGTTGGCGCCTCGATCCCGCCCGACGTGGTGACCGGCGGTATTCTCGGCGTGGCGTTCGCCATCACCTCCGGCGCGGGCACGGAAACGGCGCTGTTGCTCGGCCTGCCTATCGCCACCCTGACCCTGATCCTGAAAAACGTTTATCTGGGGATGTTTATTCCGCTGCTCAGCCAGAAAGCGGACGGCTATGCGGAACGGGCGGATACGCGCGGCATTGAGCGGATGCATCTGATTGCCGGATTCGGCCTGTCGCTGATGCTTGCCACGGTGGTGACCGTCTCATTCCTGGTGGGCAGCAACGCGGTGAAATCCCTGCTCGATACGATCCCGGAATTTATTAAACACGGACTCAGCGTGGCCACCGGGATCATTCCGGCTCTCGGCTTCGCGATGCTCGCCAGGTTGCTGATTAACAAGAAGGTGGCGCCGTACTTTTTCCTCGGCTTTGTACTGATGGCCTATTTGAAAATCCCGGTGACCGGTATCGCCATTCTCGGCGCCATCGTGGCGGTGGTGATGGTTAATGTCACCGCATTGAGCGCACCTCGTACCACGACAGAACAAGGAGTCAGCGATGACGACGAAGATGATTTCTGAAGAGACCCTGCAGCCGCAGGAGCAGGAAGAAGCGCGAATTACGCCGCGTGATTTACGCCGGGTGTTCTGGCGCTCCTTCCAGATGGAGTTCTCGTGGAACTATGAGCGACAGATGAATCTCGCCTTTGTTTACGCGCTGATCCCGGTGCTGAAGAAGCTCTATCCGCGCAAAGAGGAGCTGGCCGGGGCGCTGAAACGCCATCTGGTGTTCTTCAATACCACGCCGCATATCGTCACCCTGCTGCTGGGGATCACGACGGCGATGGAGGAGAAAAACAGCCAGCAGAAAAATATGGATGCCAACGCGATTGATAACGTCAAAGCCTCGCTGATGGGGCCGCTGGCCGGGCTGGGAGACTCCTTCTTTTGGGGAACGCTGCGCCTGATCGCCACCGGCATCGGCACCAGCCTGGCGCTAAAGGGCAATATTCTCGGGCCGATCCTGTTTCTGCTGGTGTTTAACGTGCCGCACATTCTGGTGCGCTGGTGCTTTACCCGCTGGGGCTACGTGCTGGGCACCGGGGTGCTGCAGCGGATCCAGAAGAGCGGAATGATGGAGAGCCTGACCTACGGGGCGTCGATTATCGGCCTGATGGTGGTCGGGGCGATGACCGCCTCAATGATCGATATCACCATCCCTGTCTCCTTCGGGGCCGGGGAGGCCAAAACTCAGGTGCAGGACATCATCAACGACATTCTGCCCTGCATGCTGCCGCTGGTGAGTTTCGGCATCGTCTACTGGCTGCTGGGGCGGAAGGTTAAACCGCTCTCTATTATCGGCGGAATGGCGCTGGTGGGCATTCTGGGTTCGTGGATCGGATTGTTTTAACGGGAGTGAGCTATGCGACCAACAATGATGACCTATATCAGCGAAGAGCCGGCCTGTCTGGCGCAGATCCTGCGCGACTACCGGCACAAGCTGGCGGCGATTGAGACCTTCGCCCGCCAGCAGCCGGTGCGGCGTATTTTGCTGCTGGCGACCGGATCGTCGCTGAATGCCGCGCTTTGCGCGCGCTATTTCTTTGAACAACGCTTTGACGTGCTGGTGGACATTAAAGAGCCGTACAACTTTACCCATTACGAAACTATCGACCCGCATACCGATCTGGTGGTGGCGATTTCCCAGAGCGGAAAAAGCGCGTCGACGCTGGAGGCGATGCGTAAGGTACAGGCCTCAGGACTGCCGGTATTTGCCCTGACCTCCGATCCGCAAAGCCCGACCGGGCGGGCCTGCGATGGCGTTCTGGATATCAATACCGGGATCGAGAGCGTAGGGTTTGTCACCCGCGGCTTTAGCGCGACAGTGCTCAATCTGCTGCTGATAGCGCTGATGATTGCTCGCAGCCAGGGGAAGGCCAGTGAAGCCGAGGAGCAGCACTATCTTGCCGAATTCCAGCGACTGGCGGCGGCGATCCCGGAGGTCATCGCCCGCACTTCGCGCTTTATCGACCGGCATAGCGAAACGCTGCGGCGCGGCGAGCGCTTTGTCGCCACCGGCTATGGCGCGCTGGTTGGCGTGGCGAAAGAGTTCGAAACCAAATTTACCGAGACGGTGCGGGTACCTTCCAGCGGCTTTGAGCTGGAAGCCTATATGCACGGCCCCTATCTGGAAGCCAATGCCCGCCATGTGATGCTGTTTATGGAAGACTCGCCGGACGCGCGAACCCGGGCGCTGCGCGACTATATGGCGCCGTCCATTGCCCGCGCCTTTACCCTGACGCTGGGGGACGAAGAGGATGAACAAACGCTGGCGCTTAACTGCCCGTGCGAGCATCACCTGGCGCCGCTGCTGCTGATTGTCCCAGTGCAGATGCTCGCCTGGCATACCGCTGGGCTAAAAGGCATCGATCTGGCGATACGTATTTTCGACGATTTTGACCGCGTATTAAAAAGTAAAATCTGATTATTCAGGAGAAAACTATGTTGGGTTTTAATCAGGACGAGTACCTGACCAGTGCTCGCGAGATCATCGCTGCGCGTAAACAGGCTGAAACCGTGGCTGACGCTATTTATGACAGCGGCTGCAGCGCGTTATTTTTCGCCTCGGTAGGCGGTTCTTTAGCTCCGATGATGGCAATTAATGAGTTTGCCAAAGAATTAACCAGCGTGCCGGTTTATCTTGAGCAGGCGGCGGAATTAATTCATCGCGGGCATAAAAAATTAAATAAAGAGGCGGTGGTGGTGACGTTATCCAAATCCGGCGATACCAAAGAGTCGGTGGCCATTGCCGAATGGTGCAAGGCGCAGGGGATACGCGTGGTAGCCATTACCCGTCATGCCGATTCGCCATTGGCTGCCGCCGCCAGCTGGCATATTCCGATGTGCCACAAAAATGGCGTGGAATATGAATATATGCTGCTGTACTGGTTATTCTTCCGTGTCATTTATCGTCACGGCGAGTTTGCGGATTATGCGCGTTTTGCCAGCCAGCTCGAGTTGCTGCCGGAAAATCTTCTGCAGGCCAAACGCCAGTTCGATCCCCAGGCGGACAGCATTGCCGCGCAGTACCATGACAGCGACTATATGATGTGGATTGGCGGCGCGGAAATGTGGGGTGAGGTCTACCTGTTCTCGATGTGTATTCTCGAAGAGATGCAGTGGAAGCGGACCAAGTCGGTAAGCTCGGCTGAATTTTTCCACGGCACTCTGGAGCTGCTGGAAAAAGAGGTCCCGCTGTTTCTGGTGAAGGGCGAGGGGAAATGCCGGGCGCTGGACGAGCGCGTCGAACGCTTTGCCGAAAAGATAACTGACCATCTGGTGGTGATCGACCCGCGCGACTATCCGCTGAACGGCATTGATGATGCGTTCCGCTGGATTATGGCGCCGTGCGTGGTGTCCACTCTGCTGGTGGACCGGCTGGCGGCCCACTTTGAGCACCATACCGGCCACGACCTGAATATCCGCCGTTATTACCGGCAGTTTGATTACTAAATCTTGCCTATGGCGGCCAGTCAAACTGGCCGCTCCGCTATTCTCCGAGGCGCTTCCCAGAAAATCATCGTCAAAACCAACCGGTTAAAAACCGGTGGTAGAGTCCGGCTTTCCTTCTCTTTCAGGCAAGCGGATGGCCATGAAAAAACGAATAACCGCCACGCCGCATGATGCGGTGTTTAAACGATTTCTTCGCCACCCGGAGACGGCGAATGATTTTCTCATGCTCTATCTTCCCGAAGCGATCCGCCAGCGGTGCGATTTCGCTACTCTGAGGCTGCAATCGGCGAGCTTTATCGATGAGGATCTACGCGCCTGGTATTCGGACGTGCTGTGGTCGGTGCAAACCACCTGCGGGGAGGGATATATTTACGTGGTGATAGAGCATCAGAGCTCGCCGGATAATCATATGGCTTTTCGTCTAATGCGCTATGCGATTGCCGCGATGCAGCGACACCTCGACGCCGGGCACAAAACGCTGCCGCTGGTGGTGCCGATGCTTTTTTATCATGGCGCAACCAGTCCGTATCCTTTTTCCCTCAACTGGCTGGATGAATTTGCCGACCCGCAGCTGGCGAAGAGGCTGTACGGCAGTCAGTTTCCATTGATCGACGTCACGGTCATGCCGGACGATGAAATCGTGCAGCATCGGCGGGTCGCCCTGCTGGAGCTGATGCAAAAGCATATTCGCCAGCGCGATCTCAGCGGCATAACGGAGTCGTTGGCGGCCGTGGTGATACTGGGATACACTAATCCCCGGCAGTTGAGAATGCTGTTTCACTATATGCTGCAGTACGGTAACACGGCCGAGCCGGGCGTGTTTCTCCGCCGGCTGGCCCGCCGTCTGCCACAGTATGAGGAGACATTGATGTCTATCGCGCAAAAGCTTAAGCAGGAAGGTCGGCATGAGGGCCGACAGGAGGGGCGCCTGGAAGGGCGCCTTGAGGGCTTACAGGAAGGGAGCCGGCGTGAGGCGCTGCGCATTGCCGGCAGCATGTTACAGAATGGCCTCGACAAAGAGACGGTACAGAAAATTACCGGACTGTCGGCTGACGACCTCAAGCCGCTGTATTGTTAACACCCTGCCACGGAAACCGTTGCCCGGCGCCAATATCCGCCGGGCAAGGTGGCTTTAACCTTCGCTTTTCACCACTTTGATCTCCACCATACCGATCCCCAGCTGACGCGGGGAGTGGCCGAGGATATTGCCCTCGTTGGTGGACTGCGGGTCCGGCGGAGTGATGGTCAGCGTATTGCTGCGCGTTGGGTTGTCGAAATGCAGCGTCGTGGTGGTCACATCATTGACCAGTGTAAGTACTTGCTCACTTTGACCAACCCGCACCGGGATCGGCTTATTGGCATTGGGACCGTAGGCTTTGGCGGTGATCACCAGATCAAATTTCTCCGGCAGCGGCTCTTTATATTCAATCTTCACGTCGCTGCCCAACTGGGCATTGGACCACCGACCCCAGGACTCGGGGCGCGAAATGCCGCTAAACTGTTTCACCTCTTCCGGCGCGCCGGCAACGTTAAACACGAAGCTGTCGGCCTTATAGCGAATATCGTTGTCGACAACTTTCAGCGTATCGACGTTGCCCTTATAGCGCTCCATATCGATAAGGGTGTCCCTGAAGGCGGTCTTACCTTGCCACTGTGGCTTATCAACGTGCTGGACCTTCTGCTCACCCCCCAGCTGTCCCTGCGAGACGCACCAGTCGGTGGAGAGCGCCAGCTCAGGAGACCACAGCTGGCCCATTTTATAGCAGCGATCGACCCACACGAAATTATCCCGCGGCGCGAAATCGGCCAGTTGGAAGCGCAGCGGCGCCGAGTATTCGCTCTCCGGCAGCGGTTCAACGCGCTGGTTCGACACCCGGAGCAGCAGCGGCAGACGGAAATGGCTGCCGGAAAAGGCGATCATGTTCTTCTGCGAGTCGATGGTGAAATTTTTCATCTCTTTCGGGAAGTTCCACAGGCGGATCACGTCGGGTTTCCAGGCCAGGACCTTCTCTTTCATATTCATGAAAATACCGGAGAGCGACTGGCCAGAGAGACTGCTGCGCCCGAGGCCGATATAGTTATCGCCACCGAGAATATCCAGCACCGTCGCGCCGTTATCCATGGTGTTGCGTTTCACCGCCAGGGTCTCCTGCTGCGGCCGATCGCCGCGCAGGACAAAGAACAAATTGCTGCGATCGTGCTTGTTGAGGTAATCCCAGGCGCTGTTCTTCATGGCCAGGTGATCGGAAGAGACCACGATGACCGTGTTTTTGAAATAGGGAGAGGCTTTGATCTTCTCGATCAGCGCGGCGATATGTTCCTGGCTGCAACTAACGGCGCTGAAGGAGAGATTTTTCTTGCCGTCCACGTCATAGCGTTTACGCTCGCAGGTACGCGAGATAAAGCCGTCGGGATGGTGAGTGTCCACCGTCAGGGCGAACAGTGAAAAGCGTTTTCCGGACTGCGACAGTTCTTCGAATTTTTTCCACGTCTCGTCGAGTACCGTGTCGTCATAGAAGCCCCAGTCGTTGCGGTAGGTTGGATCGGCTACCGTGGTTTTGAGCTCTTCCGCCCCGAACAGGTGATCGAAGCCGTGGGATTTGAGAAACACGTCTTTGCCGGCAAAGCGCAGGTTAGCTCCCTGCACAAAATAGTTTTCGTAACCGGAGTTTTTCAGGATATCGCCAAGGCAGATATTCTGCGGAAAGAAGCTGGAGACCGAGGCCGAAGCGTTGCCTTCAAACGGGGCAAACAGCGGAATGCCACACTGTGATGCGACCATGCCGGCGATGGTGTAATCGGTCCCCGGCAGCTGCATAGTATTGCTGAAATCAATGCCCTCATCTTTTATTCTGCCAAGCTCAGGGGTGAGGTTGGGGAAAGCATCGTTATCAAAATAGGTGCGCTCAAGGCTTTCGCCATAGATATAGACCAGATTCAGCTGCGGATTGTCGATACGCTTCGACGGTTCTTTGTAGTACGCGGCAAAGTCCGGATCTCCTTCCCGCGACTGCGATTTCACCAGCTCGCTGATTTGATGGAAGGCCGGGCTGGCGTCGACCGAAGCCAGCGCCAGCAGCAGCGCCGCCAGGCTGTAGCCGACGTGATGAGGATGATGCCGACGGCGGCGCAGCACCCATCCCAGGGCGCCAAAGACGGCAACCAGCGCGACGGCCACGCCGACGCCCGGCAGAATGTATTTGCCGATCCCGGCGCCGGTCAGGCTGTTGGTCAGAGTGTAGAGTACCGCGTCGTTGATGCCGTCGCCGGTAAAGTAGTCGCTGGCGTAGAGGGTGATATTCAGCACCACGAACAGACCTAACACCGTGAGCGTGGCGGCAAACCACCAGGTGTTACGACCCGCTTTCCAGGCATAAAGCACCACCGAAGCTAAAAATAAGGCGATGGATAACAACTCTGACACAGCTCATCCTCATTAACGCCAGTTATCGGCTGGCAGAACAGATTACTTTTCAAGCCACACTGTAATTGCAGCGCCATCTTGCTGCAATTCTAGCGTCATGAAAGTGTGCAGTTATTCAGAATTGGTTTAGAAGTTGCCTTTTTTGATCGGCGTCGCAACGGGCGGGGCGGGGAAGCGCAAGGAGAAAAAGGCGAAAAAAGCCGTTTCAGGCCGCGCTGCCGTCGCGAAGGCGACAAACGCGGCATTGGCCCTCTGCGTCAGGAGAGAAAGTTAACGCCCTGTTTTAAGACCAGATCGCAGGCTTTGGTTTTCACCTGTTTCGCCAGCGAACTGTTGCCGAGGGTATTCAGGTCAAGCTGCTGGCCATTATTGCTGTTGAGCAGCCCCTGTAGGCCATCAAGATAGCTGGTGTCCTGTTTTTGTTTTTCCGGCGTGCTGAGCCCCAGCTTATCCAGCACCTGGTTTTTGACGTTATCAGCGCTGGTCGCCGAGGCGAGCTTCTGTTTGGCGCAATATGACATGATCCCGGCGGCGTTATTCATGCTGCTGGCGGTCAGCGACTGGCTGCTGCCGTTGAGCAGGCTGGTCAGAGAGGAGATGGACATTCCGCCGCCGCTGGCCTGGGTGCTGCTGCCGCTGAGCTGGCTGGCGGCGCTGTTGAGAGAATCCTGCCAGGAGGCGGCGTGGGCGCCGGAGAGGGTAAATGCGCTGAGGGTAAGCGCGGCAAGCAAGCCATTTTTTAACGATTTCATAGACGGACTCATAAGCGTGACTGAAGAATCGCTTTAGTATAACGCCGTCGTCGTCCGGAAATCTCTTAATACTCCTTGCCGGTGACGCGGTGCCGGTAACTTTCCCAGTTGAAGATAACCCACAGGCTGTTGCCCAGGCGCATACGGTCCATCACCCGTTCGCCGAGCAGCTTATTCATCTCTTCCATATTACTGTTGGTCAGCATACCGGTGGGCCGTTTGGATGAAGATCGGCGGTCAACGATCTGATTGATAATGACCTTTTCATAGCGAGACTCTGTCTGCATACCAATTTCATCAATGACCAGAAGATCGACCTTGCTGAGGTCGCTCAGTAACTGCTCTTCGCTCGTCTCCCGGTTGCCGAAGGTATCTTTCATCGCCGACATAATATCGGCCACGGTGATGATTAAGACCGACTTCCCGCGCAGCAGCAGTTCGTTGCAGATAGCCGCCGCGAGGTGGTTTTTGCCGGTGCCCGGTTTGCCGGAGAAGATAAAGCTGGCGATATTGCCATCGAACTCCTCCACGTACTGACGCGCGCGGGCGAGGGCGTTCATCTGCCCCTCGCACTCGACGCGATAGTTATCAAAGGAGCAGTTCTGATGAAGGGGGCGGATCCCCGAGCGGTTAAAGGTGCGCTGCATTTTCATCGCGCGGTTCTCCCGCTCCAGCGCTTCGGAACGCAGCTTGCCTTGCTCTTTTTGCCAGGCCAGCAGCTCTTCGCCGGTTTTAAACGCCGGTTCGATATGAGCCGGCATCATTTTCTGCAGGCGCTTCATCAGATCGCCAACGTTTTTCATGCTCATCCTCGGAAACCTCGCGGAATATGACTGTCGGGTTCGCTAACGCTGTTCACATCGCGCTTCGGCTGCCCGCCGTTGCTGGCGCGGCTGATTTGCACGCTGCGAGCCAGTTTCTGCTGCCACTGCACGTGGTGAAACACTTTACCTTCCGCCTGCCAGTAAGCGACGAAAGCGGCCAGCTCTTCCGGGGTGACCGGCTGGCTCAGCGCGATGCCCCACAGCGCGGCCAGACGCTGAAAGTCTGCGTCCGGCTGCCAGGCCGCATACATGGCAAATTTGCCCATCGGCACCGCAACCGGCGCCGCGGCGGGCTCGTCGAAAAACTGCGGGTCAAGCGCGATGTCGCTGCCGGGGCGCGCCAGCCTGGCTTCCAGCTCCAGCAGCTGCGCCAGCCGGGCTGGGGTCAGCGCATAGAACGCCGGGGCGTTGTTGGCAAAAACGGCGACGGTGCCGTCAGTCGATTTCGCCAGCAGCGCCGCGTGCTGCTGGAGGAACTCTTCCAGGCCGCTAAAATGGGAGGTTAAAATTCGCGAAGACATAACTCTATCTCAACTCTGAACTGCAAAGAGTGGGGTGATCTGCACATAGTAGCACAGAGCCCGTCGCGGAAGGAGCGTCGCGGCTCTACCGCGACGCCGGGGTTAGACGCGAGGGCGCTTACGATACAGCCACAGACCGGGTATCGACAGGCCAATGGAGAGGGCGCCCACGATCGAAGAGGCCTTTAAAAAATTGCTCAGCAGCAAAATCATCATCTCTTCAGAATAGCCAAAATGGCTGATTTTTACCGCGGAGATCATCGCGGTGTAAGCGGAAATACCGGGAAACATCGGGATCACGGCGGCGACGGTAAAAATCTTCGGATGCGCCAGATACCAGCGCGACCACTGGATGCCGATGCAGCCCACCAGCAGGGCGGCGAGAAATGTGGCCCATTCAATGTTAAAACCAGCGCTCATCATGACCATGCGCGAACCATGGCCGATGGCTCCCAGCAGCGCGCACCAGCGCAGGGCGCGCTGCGGGACATTAAAGACCATCGCAAACCCGACGGCAGGGATCGCCGCCAGCAGCATGTCTTCCGCCAGCGCGAAAATAAACGAAATTATGCCCATCCCCGCAGCCCCCATACGGTCATTGCCATCACTACGCCAATGCAGGTGGCAAGGGTTAACAGGCTGGCGATCGCCCAGCGGGCGAGGCCAGTATTTATATGCCCTTTAAACATATCGGCGACGGCATTGATCAGCGGAAAGCCCGGGACCAGCAGCAGGACGCTGGCGGCCATGGCAATGGTCGGGGTGCTGGCAAAGGTCGGGAGGCGCAGCAGCAGCCCGGAGATCGTGGTGGCCACAAAGGCGGTGATGCAGAAGTTGATCTGCGGATGCATAGAACGGTGGGTCAGCACCTGGCGAATGTACATGGCCACCGTGCTGGCGCAGAAGCTGACCAGCGCTCCATCCCAGCCGCCGTTATTCAGTTTACAGAAACAAGCGCAGGAGAGGCCCACCATGATCACCAGCAACCAGCGGGGATAGCGCAGGGGCCTAATCTGCGCGAAGCGCTTCTCGACGTCGCGATAGTCCAGCAGCTTATGCTCGGCGAGGATCACGATATGCTGCACTTCCGTCACCACATGCATATTAATGCCGCGGTCGACATTCTTACGCGTTGAGGTAAGACATTCGCCATCCTTAATGGTGGTCAGGACGATAGCGTTGGAGGAGATGGCGCTTTCGACGCTGTCCATCCCCAGCGCCAGCCCGAGACGGGTTGAAAGCTCTTCCACCAGCGCGCTTTCGGCGCCGTGCTGTAACAAAAAAAGACCACACTGGATGCATAATCGTGTGATTGCCCGCTGCTGTGCCCGATCAACCTGCATATTTCCTCTGCTGTCCGCGACGCCTGGTATCTGTCGATACTTTAACCTGAAGCGCCGGGGCGGCTGAGGGGGGTGGGATCAAATAATGTGCAAAAATCTCCCGTCCGCCGGGGTGGCGGAATTTGAAGCGTCCCACACTTTTGCCAGTTTGGTGAAAAGTGCAATTTTTGTCGCCATTCATCCCTTCTTTTTCCCGTCTGACTTATCAAAAATGCAGGAAAGCACTTTTATTAAACAAAAATTATACAAATAATTAACCCTGCAAAAGTGAGACAATCCTATGAAAACACAGGTCGCGATTATTGGCGCTGGCCCTTCCGGGCTGCTGCTGGGGCAGCTACTGCACAACGCCGGGATCCACACGGTCATTCTTGAGCGTCAAACGCCGCAGTATGTGCTGGGGCGCATCCGTGCGGGAATTCTGGAAAGCGGTACCGTCGATCTGCTCCGTGAAGCGGGCGTGGCGCAGCGGATGGATGTCGAAGGCCTGGTGCATCATGGGGTGGAGTTTCTCTTTGACGGCCAGCGGGTGCCCGTCTCACTGAGCGAGCTGACCGACGGCAAGAGCGTGATGGTTTACGGCCAGACTGAAGTGACCCGCGATCTGATGGCTGCCCGGGCCGCCAGCGACGCGCCGATCGTGTACGGCGTCAGCGAAGTGACTATCCATGACGCAAAAAGTGACCGGCCGACGATCACCTATCTTAGCGAAGGTGAATTCTGCCGCCTGGAGTGTGACTTTATCGCCGGTTGCGACGGGTTCCATGGCGTGTCGCGGCAAAGTATTCCCGCTGACATCCTCAAGACTTACGAGAGCGTCTGGCCGTTCGGCTGGTTAGGCCTGCTGGCGGATACGCCGCCGGTCAATCCGGAGCTGATCTATGCGCATCATCAGCGGGGATTTGTTTTATGTAGTCAGCGCTCACTTACTCGCAGCCGCTACTATCTGCAGGTTCCGCTGAGCGATAAGGTGGAGGACTGGTCGGACGAACGCTTCTGGCAGGAGTTGAAATGCCGATTGCCGGAGGATCTGTCATCAAAGTTAGTGACTGGTCACTCACTTGAGAAAAGCATCGCTCCCTTGCGCAGCTTCGTCGTGGAGCCAATGCAATATGGGCGATTGTTCCTGGTGGGGGATGCCGCGCATATCGTACCGCCGACCGGCGCTAAAGGGTTGAACCTGGCGGCATCGGACGTGAACTATCTGTGGCGGATCCTGCGTGAATACTACCATCACGGCCGGAGCGATCTGCTGGCGACCTATTCGCGACTGGCGCTGGATCGGGTCTGGAAAGGGGAACGCTTTAGCTGGTTCATGACCCGCCTGCTGCACGATTTTCCGCAGCAGAGCGAGTTCGACGCCAAAATGCAGGCGGCCGATCGCCGCTACTATCTGGGCTCGCGCGCCGGGCTGACCACTATCGCGGAAAACTACGTGGGCCTGCCCATGGAGCGTGTCGTCTGACTGAACAGGAGTTACTATGCCGCCCGTCCAAACTGTTCCGGTATTTAAGCTGTATGGCGAGGAGCGCGGCTGGCCGACGCCGGATCTGCTGCACTGCGAGTCGATTTTGCAGCGCAGCAGCCTGTATCAGTGGCATATTCGCGTCCACCAGCACGCCGAAATGGTCCAGCTCCTCTATTTGCATAAAGGTCGGGCGGAGATCGAAATTGAAGGCACCACCTCGGTGATGACGGAGTCCTGCATCCAGGTGGTGCCCGCCCTCTGCATTCATGGCTTTCATTTCTCACCCGGAACGCACGGATTTGTGCTCTCCCTGGCGCTACCGCTGCTGAGCCGCTTTGAAAATCAGTTCGGCCGACCGCTGGATGTGCTTAGCGTTGCGCAGTGTCTGCCGGTGGGGCGTTCCCGGGGGCGTATGCATACGCTGTTTTCAGCGCTTCGCGAGGAGTACTGTGCCGATCATGATGCCCGGGAAATGATGCTTTATTCGCTGCTGGGGACGCTGCTGGCCTGGTTGAACCGGCAGTGCCGCCCCGCACCGCCCGCGGAAGATAAAGCGGAGCGAAAGCGCAGTATGATGCGTCATTTTTCCCGGCTTATTGAGAGCCACTACCGACAGCACCTCCCGCTGGCGGAGTATGCGAAGTTGATTGGGCTGTCGGTCACGCATTTAAACTATTTATGTCGCGAGTTCTATGGCTGTAGCGCCCTTGGGGTATTGCATCAGCGACTGATGCTTGAGGCGCGGCGTAATCTGCAATACACCCGCATGACGATAACGCAACTCTCTGATTATTTGGGATTTAGCGACGCCGCCTATTTTTCTCGCTTTTTCCGCCGCTATAGCGGTATGTCGCCTAAAGCATTTAGAGAAACAATTAAAGAGAATGCTTCATAATGTTCATGCCTGAAATTATTTTTGCTAAATAATGGTTTTATCTTTTCTAATTTATTAGCGCAGGGCGTCTGTGCTAATATTCATCGCAAGTATACACAGGAATAATATTTACTTGATATGACCACGGTTCGGTCATGCAGTATATCGTGTACGCGGGCCATGAATATGCTTTTAATATTCATCCAGTAAATGGTATGGCGATCGAGTCACTCGCCGATCGTTTGCGGGCAAGCGAAGAAACTTCGACAGGAAGCGGAGGTGTTATGTTACCAGGACAAGGTAAGTTTGGCGTCGTTATTAGTAAAATCCCCGTCATGCAGTCAGGGTTAAAGGTGATCTTCAATGAGAACCTCCCGGATTACGAACTCAGTTTTTGTCGCACTCATGATGAGCTCACCCTTTTACAACTGCGGCGAGCGGTGCTGGTCGTTGCGGATATCTCCGGCGAGATTGCGCAGCCCCGGGCCGTCTGCGAGCGTTATTACTCCCTCATGACCCAGTATCGAGATATTCACTGGGTTTTTATGGTCAGCGACAGCCTCTATCCATTAGCCGTTGAGCTTTTAATTCGTCCCGAAAGCTCGCTGATCTCCGAGAACGAGCCGGTTGACCGGCTGATTGAGGTGATTTGCGCCGGTAGCCGTGCGGCTGAGCAGATTAGCCGTACGTTGTTTACTGGGGATGTGGACAGCGATTTCGCTAGCTACCACTCAGCGGCGATGCTGACCCTGTCAGAGCGGAAAGTTCTGCGCCTTCTGGCGAAGGGATGGGGAATTAACCAGATCGCCGCGCTGTTGAAAAAGAGTAATAAGACGATTAGCGCGCAGAAAAATAGCGCAATGCGTCGTTTATCGCTACGCAGCAACGCTGAAATGTATGCCTGGATCAACAGTGCGCAGGGAATGCAAGAGCTGAATATCAATTCAGCTTACGGGGAACAAATGGAATGGAAAAAAATAGCACAACCCGTCATGTCGCCATCGTAGAAAAATGTGTGATGACGGAAATGGCCTGGCGCTATACCTTTAGCCGTGAAGAGAGCAGCCAATACCGCATTCATTTTTTTAAAAATATCAATTCGCTCAGGGCGGTGGAAACGTCGTTCCCATGGTCAGCAATCATCTTTTCACTTTCGGGGAGTCGTTCGTCCAGAGCCGAGAGCCTGCTTTTTCTTCACGAAATGGCGAGGATCCGACCGGAAGTACAAACGATTATTCTGGCTAATAATGAAAGCGAAATGCGTCTGATCGGCCATTTAATGCCGGCCTGCCTGCAGGGTATATTAAATAAATCCGCGCCGCGACGCGGATTGCAGGAGCATTTGTTACAGCTGCTGGATAATCATTCCCTCGCCGGCAAAGAGCACTTTTGCGGCAGAGAGGCATGCAACGATCCGCTAAGCCCGACGGAGCACGCCATTCTTCGGTATATGTCGTGGGGATATTCGCTTGCGGAAATTGCGGTGCAGCTGAACCGGAACATTAAAACCATCCGCGCGCATAAATTCAACGCCATGACCAAGCTCGGGGTTCGCTCTGACATTGGTTTATTAAACGCGGCGGATATTTTGCTGCATTTACCGATAAGCGGCCCGACCAGCGCCGTTAAACAGGTGGCATAACGCGGCTATATGCATACGTCTACCCATGTTGCATCGGTGAGCTGCGCCATTCGTTCTGGTTCAATGCGAACGGCGCTGTGAATAGCTCCCGCTGCGGGTAGCACTTCCTGATAGTGCCTGAGCGAGACGTCACAGAAGACGGCCAGCGGATTTTCCAGACCAAACGGGCACACGCCGCCAACCGGATGGCCGGTCCAGGTTACCACCTCGTCGCTGCTCAACATACGCGCTTTTGCGCCAAAGGTCTCTTTCAGCTTTTTATTATCCAGCCGCGCATCGCCCCTGGCGACGATCAGTACAATCTTATCTTTGATCTTGAGCGACAGCGTTTTGGCTATTTGTCCCGGCTCAACGTTGTGCGCGGCAGCGGCAAGCGCCACAGTGGCGGTACTCTGGTTTAACTCAATAATTTCGATATCGGGGGCGTGTTCGGCAAAAAACTGCCGTACAGACTGCAGACTCATTGGATTCTCCTGATTTAAGGCTGGTTAAATCTGTCACAAGCCTGGCGGAGTGTAAATATCAGCGCGGACAATCCAGATTCTTTCTATTTTGTCGATCTCCTTCACATTCACCGTAACCGGTTACAGTAACCGGTTGCGGTTATCTGCATTGAGATGAATACTGGAACAGTCACTTCTCCTTTTATTTATAACAAAAGAGCCGTGTATGAATCGTTGTGTTATGGGCAGTATAGCCGGTAATCCACCCGCGGCCTGCTGCATCAATAAGCGGTCATCGTAACGGCAGGGTAATCGTTGTTGGGCCAGTATCAATAGCCTGTCAGGAGGGCTACTATGTCTGCTAACCATGCTGCGTTTAATTTGATATTTCGCTTTGTAGAAAATTACATAAGCCCCATAGCAGGGCGGATCTCATCGCAGCGTCACGTCATGGCTATCCGTGACGGTTTTATCTCCGCGATGCCGTTTATGATCGTCGGATCGTTCCTGCTGGTGTTTGCTTATCCTCCTTTCTCCCCGGACACCACCTGGGGTTTTGCCCGCGCCTGGCTGGATCTGGCAAAAGAGTTTGAGGGGCGCATTCTGACCCCCTTTGATATGACGATGGGGATCATGTCGATCTACATCTGCGCGGCAATCTCTTACAACCTCGGTAAGCACTACGAGAAATCCAATCAGCTCGATCCCTTTATGTGCGCGATGCTGTCGATCATGGCCTTTTTACTGATTGCCGCGCCGAAGACGAATGGCACGCTGCCGGTGGACAGCCTTGGCGGAACAGGGATCTTTACCGCCATTCTGGTGGCGATCTACTGTGTGGAGATGATGCGTTTTCTCAAGGCGCATAATATCGGTATCCGTCTACCGGATCAGGTCCCACCGATGATCAAAAATTCCTTTGATCTGTTGATCCCGGTGCTGGTGGTTGTGCTGACGCTCTATCCGCTGAGCCTGTTTATTCAGCACCATTTTGACATGCTGATCCCGCAGGCCATTATGGCAATTTTCAAACCGCTGGTTTCGGCAGCCGATTCCCTGCCGGCGATCCTGCTGGCGGTCCTCATCGGCCACCTGCTGTGGTTTGCCGGGATCCACGGTGCGGCGATTGTTTCCGGGATGCTGCAGATGTTCTGGCTGACCAACCTCGGTATGAACCAGCAGGCGCTGGCCCAGGGCGCGCCTCTGCCGCATATTTTTATGGAGGCGTTCTGGACCTTTTTTATCGTGGTCGGAGGTTCCGGTGCCACCATGGGGCTGGTGTTCTGCTATCTGCGCAGCCGCTCAGCGCATTTGCGCTCCATTGGGCGTTTAAGCGTGGTGCCAAGCCTGTTTAACATTAACGAGCCGGTCATCTTTGGGACGCCTATCGTCATGAACCCGGTGTTCTTTATTCCGTTCCTGCTGGCGCCGATGGTGAATGCGGTGTTGGCCTGGGCGGCAATGAAGCTGGATCTGATTGGCCGCGTCATCTCCGTGGTACCGTGGACGGCGCCGGCGCCGATTGGCGGTGCCTGGGCGCTGGGCTGGGATTTCCGGGCGGCGATTCTGGTCATCGTTCTGGCCTGCGTGTCGGCGATTATCTACTTCCCGTTCTTTAAGGTGTATGAGAAGCAGCTGCTTGCTCAGGAAGCGGAAGAGGCTGAACGGGCGGAGCAGGAGAGTCAGCAGACCGCATAAATAGTGACCGGGCGGCCACAGGCCGCCCGTTGCTTATTGTAGACAGGGCGTTATTTTAACGTGCAGTCGCCGCACTGTTGGACGTCCGGCAGGCGATAGCGCTGGCAGCAGGTGCGTCGGACTAACTGTCCTTCACGCAGCACAACCGTTCGCCATAGTGGGTTATCCTGACCATCGGCGAGTTGTTTTTCGAAGAAACAGTGCTGGCGCAGGGCGGCAAGCTGCTCATCCCCCAACAGCGCGCGCATTTCCCCAAGATACCAGTTAATCAGATAGCCAGTATTGCTCCAGATAAGTTTGCCATTGATCTCGCCCGTGGCTTCCAGCGCCTCAATAACCGGCTGCAGGGTGCGCGTCACCAGGGCATCCATTCGCGACAGCGGTGACAGTCTCTCAATACCGGCATCGCTATGGACATCAATCCAGAAACAGGCCGCCCTGCCGCTTTCGTGAAATTCGACGTGGAAATGTTCCGGCGCCAGGCTGAGACCCTGTGGTTCATTGAGCAATGCCAGCATCAGCGGCGGCACCAGCAGACCGATGTACCATTGCGCCCAGAGCGAGAGCAGAGGTTTCGCTTCCCGTGTCAGCGTTGGCTGATGACGATAGATATGATCGGAATAAGTGGCCAGCAGAGAGCGTAAGGCGGTGGGTCGCGACCACTCGGCAAGCGTCAAAGCGTGCCCTGGAGCGGATTCATCCAGGCGCAGGAAATCGAGCAGATGGGGGCGAAGGGTGGCGATTTTTTCCCGAATACTCTCCGCCAGGGCGCGCTCAGCCGTCGGCAAAGGGGCCCGCCAGATAAGTTCATCGCTGAGAGGAAGGGAACGCCAGGCCATTCGATTTCCAGATACAAATCTAAATGATAATGATTCCTGATATTAGTTGTTTGCAGGCGGCATGGCAAGAATTTTGTCGGCGCCACGATGCCGCGGCGCGCGCAGGTTAACTGGCCAGAATAATGTTGCGGCCTTTATTCTTAGCGTCATAGAGTGCGCCGTCGGCGCGCGCCAGCGCTTGCTCAATATTGTCATCAATGAGCGGCGTCAGGCCAATACTGATGGTCACGTTGGTGGCGACGCTTTCATTAAACATATGCGGGATTTTCAGGTCATAGACCCGCTGCCGAATACGTTCGGCAGCCTGCCATGCCGTTTCTTCGCTGCTGTTGGTCAGCAGCACCATAAACTCCTCTCCGCCAAAGCGGGCGACAATATCGCGCGAGCGTACGGCGTTGCGAATGGCAGCAGAGACGCGAATGAGCGCCTGGTCGCCCATCATATGACCATAGTGATCGTTATAGGCTTTGAAATGATCGATATCGAGGAGCAGCACGAAGTGGTTGTCGCCGTCCAGCGCCAGCAGGGTATCGAGGCGATTCTGCAGTCCGCGGCGGTTATACAAACCGGTCAGAGGATCCAGCATACTGAGATCGTTGAGGGTGTTGCGTTCCTGCATGAGTTTATCCATTAATCCTTGTGTGAAGGCATCGCTGCGCTTCTGGATAATATTTTGCAGGGTAATACCGGCAATAGGCAGCATAAAACAGTAAGTCATGCGCAACCATTGTTCCCCCTCCGCCATTATCAGGCAGGCAAGGAAAGTCGGTAAAGAGTGGAGGGTAAAGGCAGTGATATTATTGGAAAAAGCGATGGTGCCGATAAACAGAATGCTTAATAGGGCGATCACCAGATAGTTAAAATGCGGCGGTGTCAATAGCATCGCCTTTGTCACTACGTGCCATGCCCATAGCATGCCAAATAACAACGAGATAGCGGGAATATTTATTTTCGATTGCGGCCATTTCCAGTGCCAGAGCAGCAGCAACCCGCTGCAGGCCACGATCAGGGCGCAAGGCAGCGTAAAACGAACTACCGTAAATAGGGGGGTGACCAGCGACAGAGAGGATGAAATGAAATTAAGCAGTAAAAAAAGCCGTAAGGAATATTGATATTTTTGTGCGTAGTGTGCTCGCCAGGTTTGTGCAGTCATATCGGAAGAATCATTATTAGTCGTTAAATTTCAAAATGATGAAAGCCAAAAATGAAGAGTCTGATAACAATGTGCAAAAAAAGGTTATTTGCAAAATAAGAAAAATATTTAATATATATCGATAATCCGCTTAATTTATCACCTTCATGAATGTATGTCATTACCGCGAACGTAAAGAATAAGGCGCAGAGCACATCGCAAATGACAAATGATAAAAGTTATCATATGATATTGGTTATCATTATCGTTGTGAGAGGTGAAACCATGCTGCAGCGAGCATTAGGAAGCGGTTGGGGAGTCATCGTTCCCGGCGCGCTGATTGTCGCTCTCGGGTATGCCGGGGTGTCGGCTGACGTATGGCGGACGCTGGTCGCGGTGGGCATGCTGATGTCCGCGGCGATGATATGGCATCGTCAACTGCGCCATTTTATTCTGCTGCCATCGTGCGTTGCACTGGTTGGTGGAATAATGCTGATGCTTGTGGATATCAAACTGAGGGGATAATGCCGGGAGAGGGAAGAATATTGGTGCGAGGGGGGGGACTTGAACCCCCACGTCCGTAAGGACACTAACACCTGAAGCTAGCGCGTCTACCAATTCCGCCACCTTCGCACAGTATTCTTTCTTTAGATATTGCCTCGTTGGTGCGAGGGGGGGGACTTGAACCCCCACGTCCGTAAGGACACTAACACCTGAAGCTAGCGCGTCTACCAATTCCGCCACCTTCGCCCAGTGCGAGCAATATCTTCGTGGATTATGGTGCGAGGGGGGGGACTTGAACCCCCACGTCCGTAAGGACACTAACACCTGAAGCTAGCGCGTCTACCAATTCCGCCACCTTCGCATACCATCGACACTATGAAAGTATCGTTACCACGGAGGCGCATTCTAGTGGTTTTCGGCGACACGTCAATAGTTAATTATGCAGGTTGTATCGATTGCTGCAAAAATGGGCGGATTTGCCCGCAGGAAGCGCCAGCGGTACCAGAAACGGGCCGCCGGCGTGAGAAGGCGACTATTTTTTCGCCTGACGGGTCATGATGGTGCGATAGACCTTAAAACGTCCGGTCTGGGCGATCACCTCATGGAAGCCGAACGTCTCATCCAGCACCTGCGGATACGGCAGGAAGGCGTTGGCGACAATGCGCAGCTCGCCGCCGCTGTTCAGATGGCGAACCGCGCCGCGGATCAGCGCCTGGGCGGCTTCGAGGCTGGTCTGCAGCCCGTCATGGAATGGCGGGTTGGAGATGATCATGTCGAAGCGACCATTGACCTCGGAGAAGACGTTGCTGGCAAACACATCGCCAGCCAGGCCGTTGGCGGCAAGCGTCGCGCGGCTGGCTTCGACCGCAGGGGCGCTGACGTCGCACAGGGTCAGGCGCACTTTCGGCGAATGGCTGGCCAGCGCGGCGGCCAGCACGCCTGCGCCGCAGCCGACGTCCAGCACTTTCCCTTTGGTATGCGGCTCGAGGGTGGAGAGCAGCAGCTGGCTGCCGACGTCCAGCCCGTCGCGGCTAAAGACGCCTGGCAGGGTTTTAATCGTCAGATTATCCAGTGTGTATTCGCCCCAGAAGGCATCGGCGTCGAAGGCGGGCTGCTTTTCCAGTCGGCCATGATAGAGGCCACAGCGGCGGGCGCTATCCACTTTGTTTAATGGCGCGTATTCAGCCAGCATCTGCTCCGCGCTGCGGACGCCGCTGCGGTTTTCACCGACGACGAAAATGTCGCTTCCCACCGGCAGCAGAGAGAGCAGGTTCATCAGCTGGAACTGTGCCTCTGGTTTATTCTTTGGCCAGTAGTAGATCAGGGTGTCGCATTCGGCGACGTCAGCGGCCTCAGCCACTAAGCTAAAACGGACGGTGTCTCCCATCTGGCGGTTGAGGACCTGCCAGTGGTGGAACTGTTGGGTGTGGGCGCGGCTGGCCGCGGTATCCAGACGCGCAGGCAGGTCATCCTGCAGGTCACCGGCAAACAGAACGCGGGCGGACTCGAAATCATCACTGTGGCGCAGCAAGACTTCACTTGCCGGGGTAAAAGCGGACATGAAACACTCCTTCATTAAGACTGGCGCCGATTATAGTAGTTTGTTGGCGCAGATACGACGGATTTGCTATATTGCGCGCTTGTTTAACAGGAGTGTTTCGCTATGACATCCCGACGAGACTGGCAACTACAGCAGCTGGGCATTACCCAGTGGTCGCTGCGCCGACCGGGGGCGTTGCAGGGCGAAATCGCTATCTCGCTTCCTGAACATATTCGTCTGGTGATGGTGGCGGAAACCCCGCCGTCGCTGACAGAGCCGCTGATTGGCGACGTATTGCGCGCGCTGGCCGTGACGCCAGATCAGGTCCTGCAGCTGACCCCGGAGCGGGTGGCGATGCTGCCGCAGGACAGCCGCTGCAACAGCTGGCGGTTGGGCACAGAGGCGTCGCTGCCGCTGGCGGGCGCCCAGGTGTCCACCCCCGCTTTTGATGAACTCCAGACCAGCGCGCCGGCTCGCAGGGCGCTCTGGCAACAAATCTGCGCACATGAACACGATTTCTATCCTCAGCACAGCTGATTTAACCCGAGCCTGGCAAATCGAAACCCGCGCCCACGCTTTCCCGTGGAGCGAACAGACCCTGGCCAGTAACCAGGGGGAACGCTATCGCAACTATCAGCTGTCGGTGGATGGCGAAATGGCGGCGTTCGCCATTACGCAAGTGGTGCTGGATGAGGCGACGTTGTTCAATATCGCGGTCGATCCCGCTTACCAGCGCCGTGGCCTGGGGCGAGCGCTGCTGGAACACGTCATTGATGAAGTCGAAAGGCTCGGCGTCGTCACGCTATGGCTGGAGGTGCGCGCCTCCAACGTTGCCGCTATCGCGCTGTATGAAAGCTTAGGCTTCAATGAGGCGACGATTCGCCGCAACTACTACCCGACGGCCGACGGGCGCGAAGACGCCATTATTATGGCTCTGCCAATCAGTATGTAAGACAAGGTGATACGATGAAATGGGACTGGATTTTCTTTGATGCCGATGAAACGCTGTTTACGTTTGATTCTTTCAGCGGCTTGCAGCGGATGTTTCTCGACTACAGCGTGACCTTTACCGCCGAAGATTTTCAGGACTATCAGGCCGTGAATAAGCCGCTATGGGTGGATTACCAGAACGGCGCCATCACCTCGCTGCAGCTGCAGCACCAGCGCTTTGACAGCTGGGCGGAACGTTTGAATGTGCCGCCGGGGGAGCTCAACGACGCGTTTATGAATGCGATGGCGGAAATCTGTGCGCCGCTGCCGGGCGCGGTCTCTCTGCTCAACGCGCTGCAGGGCAAGGTCAAGATGGGCATCATCACCAACGGCTTTACCTCGCTGCAGCAGACTCGTCTTGAGCGGACCGGTTTACGCGATCACTTTGATTTGCTGATTATTTCTGAAGAAGTGGGCGTCGCCAAACCGGACGTGCGCATTTTCGATTACGCGCTGGCGCAGGCGGGTAACCCACCGCGCTCGCGGGTGCTAATGGTCGGCGATACCGCCGAGTCGGATATTCGTGGCGGCGTGAATGCCGGACTGGCGACCTGCTGGCTCAATGCGCATCAGCGCGAGCTGCCGGCGGACCTCGAGCCGGACTGGACGGTGACCTCGTTAAGCGAACTGGAGCAGCTCCTGTGTAAACACTGATTGCCTCCCCCCCGTTGATGGGTAAAATAGCCGCAATTTTTCGTATTCCACATGCGTGGCTCATGGCCGCGTTTACTTAGAAGATTAATTATGACGTTGTCTCCTTATCTGCAAGAGGTGGCCAAACGCCGCACTTTTGCCATTATTTCTCACCCGGATGCCGGTAAGACCACCATCACCGAAAAGGTGCTGCTGTTCGGACAGGCGATTCAGACCGCCGGTACCGTAAAAGGTCGTGGCTCCAGCCAGCACGCGAAATCCGACTGGATGGAAATGGAAAAGCAGCGTGGTATCTCGATCACCACCTCGGTGATGCAGTTCCCCTATCATGACTGTCTGGTGAACCTGCTGGATACCCCGGGGCACGAAGACTTCTCGGAAGATACCTACCGTACCCTGACGGCGGTGGACTGCTGCCTGATGGTGATTGACGCGGCAAAAGGCGTCGAAGATCGGACCCGTAAGCTGATGGAAGTCACCCGTCTGCGCGATACGCCGATCCTCACCTTTATGAACAAACTCGACCGTGATATCCGCGATCCGATGGAGCTGCTGGATGAAGTGGAGAACGAGCTGAAAATCGGCTGCGCGCCGATTACCTGGCCTATCGGCTGCGGTAAGCTGTTCAAGGGCGTCTATCATCTCTACAAAGATGAAACCTACCTGTATCAGACCGGTAAAGGCCATACCATCCAGGAAGTGCGCATCGTGAAGGGGCTCAACAACCCGGATCTCGACGCGGCGGTGGGGGAAGATCTGGCGCAGCAGCTGCGCGACGAGCTGGAGCTGGTGCAGGGCGCGTCGAACGAGTTCGATAAAGATCTGTTCCTGGCCGGGGAAATCACCCCGGTGTTCTTCGGGACCGCGTTAGGTAACTTCGGCGTTGACCATATGCTGGATGGCCTGGTGGAGTGGGCGCCGGCGCCGATGCCGCGTAACACCGACACCCGTGAAGTCACCGCGACGGAAGAGAAGTTCACCGGCTTCGTGTTTAAAATTCAGGCCAATATGGACCCGAAACACCGCGACCGCGTGGCTTTCATGCGCGTGGTGTCAGGTAAATATGAGAAAGGCATGAAGCTGCGTCAGGTGCGCATCGGTAAAGACGTGGTGATCTCCGACGCGCTGACCTTTATGGCCGGCGACCGTTCGCACGTTGAAGAAGCCTATCCTGGGGATATCATCGGCCTGCATAACCACGGCACCATTCAGATTGGCGATACCTTCACCCAGGGCGAGATGATGAAGTTCACCGGTATTCCGAACTTCGCACCGGAACTGTTCCGTCGTATTCGCCTGAAGGATCCGCTGAAGCAGAAACAGCTGCTGAAAGGGCTGGTTCAGCTCTCTGAAGAGGGCGCGGTGCAGGTCTTCCGTCCGATCGCCAATAACGATCTGATCGTCGGCGCCGTGGGTGTGCTGCAGTTTGACGTCGTCGTGGCGCGCCTGAAAAGCGAATACAACGTGGAAGCGATTTACGAATCGGTCAACGTGGCCACCGCGCGCTGGGTTGAATCCACTGACGTGAAGAAATTCGAAGAGTTCAAACGTAAAAACGAAGTTCAGCTGGCGCTGGATGGCGGCGATAACCTGACCTACATCGCCCCGACGATGGTCAACCTGAACCTGACGCAGGAGCGTTATCCTGACGTGGTGTTCCGCAAAACGCGCGAGCACTAATCCCTGACGAAGCGCGGCGCAGGCCGCGCTTTTTTCTTCTTCCGCCCGCGCTTCCCTCCTTCTGGAAAGTTCTTAAAACGCCGCTAATTCGTCTGTTTTTTATCCATATCCTCCGCAACCCCTTCGCCTGTCTACTATATTTAATTCGTGTTTTTAAAAATGCTGGCGTAATTCACTGCGATAAGACGCCAGCGCTGGTGAAAAAACGAGGACATCACGATGACCAGACTAAAGAATGCCAATATGTTGCTGGCGCTCTTCTTAGGCTTAGCCGCGTTGAACGCCTCGGCAGAGACGGAAAAAACAACGGTAGACAGTGCGAAGTCAGCTGCCAGCAATGCGGGAGAGGCGGTAGACAATTCGATTAATAAAGTCGGCGATTTTATGGACGACAGCACTATTACCGCACGGGTAAAGGCGGCGCTGATCGACCATAAAGATATTAACTCCGGCGATATTTCGGTGAAAACGGAAAACAAAGTGGTCACCCTCAGCGGCGACGTCACCAGTGCTGAACAGAAAAGTCAGGCGCTGAGCGTGGCAAAAGCGGTCGAAGGCGTCTCTCAGGTCAACGACAAGCTGACGGTGCAGCACAAATCGTCGAGTGAGACGGCGACGCTGAAAGGCTATGCCGGGGACACCGCTATTACCAGCGAAGTGAAGGCTAAGCTGCTGGCGGATGACATTGTCCCTTCGCGCAATGTGAAAGTCGAAACTAACGCCGGCGCAGTGCATCTGACCGGTACGGTGGCTTCCGCGGCGCAGGCTGAGCGCGCCGCAGAGATTGCGAAAGCGGTTTCCGGTGTGAAAAGCGTCCGCAACGATCTTAGCGTGAAGTAAATCGAGTTATTAACAAAAGTGTTGTCTGGCCAAGGTTGCCGAACGAATAGCAGCACCCACTGAGCGATGAGCTTTCCAGAAAGGGTGCGCAAACCGCTGTTCACCGTCCATTATGGTAAGGAGAAAAGTATGTTTCGATGGGGAATTATTTTTCTGGTCATTGCATTAATTGCTGCGGCCCTGGGCTTTGGTGGTCTGGCGGGTACTGCCGCTGGCGCCGCGAAAATCGTCTTTGTCGTCGGGATTATCCTGTTCCTGGTGAGCCTGTTTACAGGACGCAGACGTCCGTAGAGGGACAACAATCCGGGCGATGCTGAAGCCTGAGCGTTTTTACTGACACGTCGTCTTACACAAAGCCAGTCCTGCGGACTGGCTTTCGCGGTTTAAGCGATGGGCAAATTGCGTTACCTTGTCAGGAGAAGACTAATCGAACAGGAAAGCAGGGTGGGGCAACGCATTCCCGTTACGCTGGGCAATATCGCCCCGCTGGCGGTTAAACCCTTCCGACCAGGCAAGCTGGCGCTGGTGTGTGAAGGCGGGGGACAGCGAGGGATTTTCACCGCCGGGGTTCTGGACGAATTCATGCGCGCCGGATTTAACCCCTTTGACCTGATGCTGGGGACCTCCGCGGGGGCGCAAAACCTCTCCGCTTACATGTGTAATCAGCAAGGCTATGCCCGCAAAGTCATCACACGCTACACCACCTCACGCCAGTTTTTCGATCCGATGCGCTTTGTGCGCGGCGGCAACCTTATCGATCTCGACTGGCTGGTGGAGGCCACCTCGCAGCAGATGCCGCTGGCCATGAACTATGCCGAAACGCAGTTCGCGTTGGGCAAAGAGCTGTGGATGTGCGCCTGTCGCGGCGACGATTACTCCGCCAGCTATTTTTCACCGACGCCGCAAACCTGGCTGGATCTGATCCGCGCCTCCAGCGCCATCCCCGGGTTTTACCGCAGCGGCGTGTTGCTTGACGGCGTTAGCTACCTTGACGGCGGCGTCAGCGATGCGATCCCGGTACAGGAGGCGGCCCGCCGCGGCGCTCAGACCATCGTGGTGATCCGCACTGTCCCTTCGCAGATGTTTTACACCCCGGAGTGGTTTAAGCGGATGGAGCGCTGGCTGGGGGAGAGCAGCCTGCAGCCGCTGGTCAATCTGGTGCATCATCACGAAACCACCTATCGCGCCATCCAGCAGTTCATCGAAAAACCGCCCGGCAAACTGCGGATCTTCGAAATCTATCCCCAGCGGCCGCTGCGCAGCATGGCGCTTGGCAGCCGACTGCCGGCGCTGCTGGAGGACTACAAAACCGGACGCCAGTGCGGCCGTTATTTCCTGGCCACCGTGGGTAAACTGCTGGCCGACCGGCCGCCGCTGTTGCGCCACGCGCCGCGTATCGCCCGGCCTGCGCCGGTGGTGGTGCCGCCGGTGCCGGTGGCCAATGAAGCGCCGCAGGCGACCATCATCGCTGCGCCGCAGGCCAATGACGCAAGCTTTAATCATGAGGATCTGGCGTGACGCACCGTTTTATCGATACCCACTGCCATTTCGATTTTCCCCCCTTCGCGGAAGATGAGGTCGCCAGCCTGGCGCGTGCGGCGCAGGCCGGCGTCGGGCGAATTATCGTTCCGGCCATCTCCGCTGAGCGTTTTAGCCGCGTGCTGGCGCTGGCGGCGCAGCACGAGGCGCTGTATGCCGCGCTGGGCCTGCATCCGATTGTCATCGAGCAGCACACCGATGAGGGGCTGGCGCAACTGGAGGCGTCGCTGGCGCAGCGCCCGCCAAAACTGGTGGCGGTGGGGGAGATTGGTCTCGATCTCTATCGCGACGAGCCGCAGTTCGATCGTCAGCAGGCGCTGCTGGAAGCGCAGCTGTGTCTGGCGAAGCGTTACGATCTGCCGGTGATCCTCCACTCCCGACGCACCCACGATAAGCTGGCGATGCTGCTGAAAAAACATGCCCTGCCGCGTACCGGGGTGGTACATGGCTTCGCCGGCAGCCTGCAGCAGGCCGAGCGTTTCGTGCAGCTTGGCTATAAGATCGGCGTTGGCGGCACCATTACCTATCCCCGCGCCAGCAAAACCCGCGAGGTGATGGCGCGTCTGCCGCTTTCAGCCCTGCTGCTGGAGACCGATGCCCCGGATATGCCGCTCAATGGCTTCCAGGGCCAGCCCAATCGCCCGGAGCAAGCTGCGCGGGTATTTGACGCCCTGTGCGAACTCCGGTCGGAGCCGCCGGCAGCCATAGCCGAAGGGATAATGCGCAACACGCTTGCCTTGTTTTCCCTGCCCTCAGCCACTGTATGGTGATCGAATTCTCATAATTGTTCATCCATATCATTGATTTGCGTAAAATGTGTGATGCTTGGCAGGCAGGATAGTTTCATGCCGATATAATCACGCCGTTAGTGCTGGACTATCAAAACACAGGGAATCTGTATGCAAATCCTCATGGGACTTATCGGCATGGTGGCGCTTTTGGCCATTGCTGTGCTGCTCTCCAATAATCGAAAAGCCATTAACCTGCGTACTGTGCTCGGCGCCTGGATAATCCAGGTGGGTATCGGCGCGTTGATATTGTATGTACCGGCCGGGCGCTCGGCGCTGTTAGCGATGTCGAACGGCGTCGCCCGCGTAATTGCCTATGGCAATGAAGGGATCGGTTTCATCTTCGGCGGGCTGGTCTCCGATAAAATGTTCGAGGTGTTTGGCGGCGGCGGCTTTGTCTTTGCCCTGCGCGTGCTGCCGGTGATCGTCTTCTTCTCGTCGCTGATTGCCGTGCTTTACTACCTGGGCATTATGCAGCTGGTCATTCGCATTCTCGGCGGCGCGCTGCGGGCGGTACTGAAGACCTCGCGTACCGAATCGCTGTCGGCCACGGCGAACATCTTCGTTGGTCAGACCGAAGCGCCGCTGGTGGTGCGTCCTTATATCGCCACTATGACCCGCTCGGAGCTGTTTGCGGTCATGTGCGGCGGCCTGGCCTCGGTGGCAGGTTCCGTGCTGGCGGGCTATGCGCAGATGGGCGTTCCGCTGGAGTACCTGATTGCCGCGTCGTTTATGGCGGCGCCGGGTGGATTGCTGTTTGCCAAAATTATCGTACCGGAAACGGAAACGCCGGACGATAACCCGGCTCATGACCGCCAGAGCGCTGACGCGGATAAACCGGCCAACGTGCTGGACGCCGCCGCCTCCGGCGCCGCGTCTGGTATGCAGCTGGCGCTCAACGTCGGCGCGATGCTGCTGGCGTTTATCGCGCTGATCGCCCTGCTGAACGGCATTCTGTCCGGCGTCGGCGGCTGGTTTAACCATCCGGAGCTGTCGCTGCAGATGATCCTCGGCTGGGTCTTCTCACCGCTGGCGTGGGTGATCGGCGTGCCGTGGCACGAAGCGACGGTAGCGGGGTCGTTTATCGGCCAGAAGCTGATCATTAACGAGTTCGTGGCCTATATGAACTTTGGCGAGTATCTGAAGGCGGACGCCGAGGTGGCGGCGGCCGGGCTGCAGGTTATTTCAGATCACACTAAAGCCATTATCTCTTTCGCGCTGTGCGGATTCGCTAACCTGTCATCGATCGCCATCCTGATCGGCGGCCTCGGGGGGATGGCGCCCAACCGGCGTCAGGATATCGCCCAGCTTGGGCTGCGTGCGGTGGCGGCGGGGACGCTGTCTAACCTGATGAGCGCCACCATCGCCGGGGTTTTCCTCGCCCTCTAAGCCAGTTCCCTCAACCAGCGGCCGCCGCGTCGCTGGTTTTATTGAGTTTGTGAAAATTCCATCATTTCTGACTTTCAGAAAAATAGCTTATATTTCAAAATATAATAATTGTATCACCGGCTGGGTGGGCAAAATGTGCGCCACGGTGTCGAGAGTCTCTGTCATTGTGTGTTAGAATTATCACATCCTCATTGGGTGCGGAGTTTCGATTATGCTTAAGAGGGGCGTGAGGATAATTGCCGCGGTATGCGCTGATATTTTGTGATTAAAGTCACATTACAGTAATGCAAATTAGTAAGTAGTTTTCATTAACTGTGATGAATGTCGAAGTGTAGCGGCGAGTGAATGTTACAATAGTAACAGACTCGCAAGGTGAACAAACTATTGAACCGGCACTGCGCCGGCGGAGTATGAAATGACTGATTTAAAAGCAAGCAGCCTGCGCGCGTTAAAACTGATGGACCTGACCACCCTGAACGACGACGACACCAATGAGAAGGTGATTGCCCTGTGTCATCAGGCGAAAACCCCGGTGGGTAACACCGCGGCGGTCTGCATCTATCCGCGCTTCATCCCGATTGCCCGTAAAACGCTGAACGAGCAGGGAACGCCGGATATCCGCATCGCTACGGTCACCAACTTCCCGCACGGTAATGACGATATCGACATTGCGCTGGCGGAAACCCGCGCGGCGATCGCTTACGGCGCCGATGAAGTGGACGTGGTGTTCCCGTACCGCGCGCTGATTGCCGGTAACGAGCAGGTCGGCTTCGAGCTGGTGAAAGCCTGTAAAGAGGCCTGCGCGGCGGCCAACGTGCTGCTGAAAGTGATCATCGAAACCGGTGAGCTGAAAGAAGAAGCGCTGATCCGTAAAGCGTCTGAAATCTCTATCAAAGCCGGGGCCGATTTCATCAAAACCTCGACCGGTAAAGTGCCGGTGAATGCCACGCCGGAAAGCGCGCGCATCATGATGGAAGTCATCCGCGATATGGGCGTTGAGAAAACCGTTGGCTTCAAACCGGCGGGCGGCGTGCGCAGCGCGGAAGATGCGCAGCAGTTCCTGGCGATCGCCGATGAGCTGTTTGGCGCCGACTGGGCCGATGCCCGTCACTACCGCTTTGGTGCCTCCAGCCTGCTGGCCAGCCTGTTGAAAGCTCTGGGTCACGGCGACGGCAAGAGCGCCAGCAGCTACTGATTGTCAGACATTGCCGGATGACGCTTCGCTTATCCGGCCTACAGGATCGTAGGGCGGGTAAGCTTAGCGCCACCCGCCACCATTCACCCGATTCCTCATGGGGGTTACCGTGTTTCTCGCACAAGAAATTATTCGTAAAAAACGTGATGGTCAGGCATTAAGCGATGAAGAGATCCGCTTTTTCATCAACGGCATCCGCGACAATACTATCTCAGAAGGGCAGATCGCCGCGCTGGCGATGACCATCTTCTTCCACGATATGTCTATGCCGGAGCGCGTTTCGCTGACCATGGCGATGCGGGATTCCGGTACCGTTCTGGACTGGAAAAGCCTCAACCTTAACGGCCCGATCGTCGATAAACACTCCACCGGCGGCGTCGGGGATGTCACTTCGCTGATGCTGGGACCGATGGTGGCCGCCTGCGGCGGGTATGTGCCGATGATTTCCGGCCGCGGACTCGGCCATACCGGCGGTACCCTGGATAAACTGGAAGCGATCCCGGGCTTCGATATCTTCCCGGACGACAACCGCTTCCGCGAGATTATTAAAGATGTCGGCGTGGCGATTATCGGGCAGACCAGCTCCCTCGCTCCGGCGGACAAACGTTTCTATGCCACCCGCGATATTACCGCGACGGTGGACTCCATCCCGCTGATCACCGCCTCGATCCTTGCCAAGAAGCTGGCGGAAGGGCTGGATGCGCTGGTGATGGACGTCAAAGTCGGCAGCGGCGCGTTTATGCCGACTTATGAACTTTCCGCCGCGCTGGCGGAAGCGATCGTCGGGGTCGCCAACGGCGCCGGCGTGCGCACCACCGCGCTGCTGACCGATATGAACCAGGTGCTGGCCTCCAGCGCCGGGAACGCCGTTGAAGTTCGCGAAGCGGTCCAGTTCCTGACCGGCGAATACCGCAACCCGCGTCTGTTCGACGTGACGATGGCGCTGTGTGTAGAGATGCTGATTTCCGGCAAGCTGGCGGCGGACGATGCCGACGCGCGCGCGAAGCTGCAGGCGGTACTGGATAACGGTAAAGCGGCGGAAGTCTTTGGCCGTATGGTCGCGGCGCAGAAAGGACCGAGCGACTTTGTCGAGAATTATGATCATTATCTGCCGACGGCGATGCTGAGCAAAGCAGTCTATGCTGATACCGAAGGTTTTGTCAGCGCGATGGATACACGCGCGCTGGGTATGGCAGTGGTTTCTATGGGCGGCGGCCGCCGTCAGGCATCAGACACCATTGACTATAGCGTTGGCTTTACCGAGATGGCGCGTCTGGGTGACCGCGTGGACGGACAGCGTCCGCTGGCTGTGATCCATGCCAAAGACGAGAACAGCTGGCAGGAGGCCGCGAAAGCGGTCAAAGCGGCCATTAAACTGGACGATAAAGCTCCGGAAATTACACCGACAGTCTATCGCCGTATCACCGAATAGCGATATACTGATCTGATCGCTTTTTTGCAGCGCAAGATGTATGGAGAACAAGATGAAACGTGCATTTATCATGGTGCTGGACTCCTTTGGGATTGGCGCAACGGAAGACGCAGACCGCTTTGGCGACGTCGGCGCCGATACCCTGGGCCACATTGCGGAAGCCTGCGCCAAAGGCGAGGCTGACCACGGCCGCAAAGGCCCGCTGAATTTACCGAACCTGACCCGTCTGGGGTTGGTGAAAGCGCATGAAGGCTCTACCGGTAAAATTGCCGCCGGAATGGATGGCAATGCCGAAGTGATTGGCGCCTGGGCCTGGGCGCATGAACTCTCTTCTGGTAAAGATACGCCGTCCGGCCACTGGGAAATCGCCGGCGTGCCGGTGCTGTTTGACTGGGGCTACTTCAGCGATCATGAAAACAGCTTCCCGCAGGAGCTGCTGGATAAGCTGGTGAAACGCGCCAACCTGCCGGGCTACCTCGGCAACTGCCACTCTTCCGGGACGGTGATCCTCGATCAGCTCGGCGAAGAGCATATGAAAACCGGGAAACCGATTTTCTATACCTCCGCTGACTCCGTGTTCCAGATCGCCTGTCACGAAGAGACCTTTGGCCTCGACAAGTTGTATGAGCTGTGCGAAATCGCCCGTGAAGAGCTGACCGAAGGCGGCTACAACATTGGCCGCGTCATCGCTCGTCCGTTTATCGGCGATAAAGCCGGTAACTTCCAGCGTACCGGCAACCGTCACGATCTGGCGGTCGAACCGCCGGCGCCGACCGTGCTGCAGAAGCTGGTTGACGAGAAGAACGGCCACGTGGTGTCTGTCGGTAAGATAGCGGACATCTACGCAAACTGCGGCATCACCAAAAAAGTGAAAGCCACCGGTCTGGACGCGCTGTTCGACGCGACCATCAAAGAGATGAAGGAAGCCGGCGACGAGACTATCGTCTTCACCAACTTCGTCGACTTTGACTCCTCCTGGGGCCACCGTCGCGATGTCGCCGGCTACGCGGCGGGTCTGGAACTGTTCGACCGCCGTCTGCCGGAGCTGATGGAGCTGGTAGGGGAAGACGACATCCTGATCCTCACCGCCGACCACGGCTGCGACCCGACCTGGACCGGTACCGACCACACCCGCGAGCATATTCCGGTGCTGGTGTACGGCCCGAAAGTGAAACCAGGATCGTTAGGCCACCGCGAAACTTTCGCGGACATCGGCCAGACGCTGGCGACATACTTTGGTACCTCGCCAATGGCGTACGGTAAAAACATGCTGTGATGCAATTGCCCGGTGGCGCTCAGCGATCCGGGCCTACGGTTTTGTCGGCCGGGTCAGGCGTAGCCGCCGCCCGGCAAAAACAACAATGTAAAAGGAACTGAAGATGGCAACTCCTCACATTAACGCAGAAATGGGCGATTTCGCTGACGTAGTCTTGATGCCGGGCGACCCGCTGCGCGCCAAGCACATTGCAGAAACCTTTCTCGAAGACGTGCGTGAAGTGAACAACGTGCGCGGCATGCTGGGCTTCACCGGCACCTATAAAGGCCGCAAAATCTCCGTCATGGGCCACGGGATGGGTATTCCGTCCTGCTCTATCTACACCAAAGAGCTGATCACCGATTTCGGCGTCAAGAAAATCATCCGCGTCGGCTCCTGCGGCGCGGTGCGCGAAGACGTCAAACTGCGCGACGTGGTGATCGGTATGGGCGCCTGCACCGACTCCAAAGTGAACCGTCTGCGTTTTAAAGACCACGACTTCGCGGCGATTGCCGATTTCGGCATGGTGCGTAACGCGGTAGACGCGGCGAAAGCGCTGGGCGTTGACGCGCGCGTCGGCAACATCTTCTCTGCAGACCTGTTCTATACCCCGGACCCGTCCATGTTCGACGTGATGGAAAAATACGGCATCCTGGGCGTGGAAATGGAAGCGGCGGGTATCTACGGCGTGGCGGCGGAATTCGGGGCGAAAGCGCTGACCATCTGCACCGTGTCTGACCATATTCGTACCCACGAGCAGACCACTGCCGCGGAGCGTCAGACCACGTTCAACGACATGATTAAAATCGCGCTGGAATCCGTGCTGCTGGGCGATAAAGAGTAAAAGCTGTTGTGCCGGGCGGCGGCTTCGCCTGACCCGGCCTGCGGTTTTCCAGGCCCGCTAAGCGCTACGCCAGCGGGCTTTTTTTAACGTACCGCGCCGGCAATCCACACCGACAGCGCTTTGAGTTCCGCTTCCTGCTCCGGGAAGTCCTCCATCAGCGCCTCACACTGCTGCTGCAAAACCTCAGCCCGATACTGACAGCCGATTAAGCGTTCCGCCAGCGCCTCCAGCGGCGCCGGATTCAGGCTATCGGTAAAGGCCTGCGCGCGGGTGATATGGCCCTTCTCAACGTCAAAATGCAGCTCGACGCCGCCCCAGGGGAAACGCTCGTCCAGCAGGTGGGAAAAGGCAGGCGCCTGGCCGAAGTTCCACTCCCAGCTGCTCTGGCGTGCGAAAGTGCCGGCAAAGTTCGGCAGGTCCGGCGTGTTGTCCGGGGAGATCACCTCGGCGTCTACCCGTTCGCCGTAATGGCTGAAGAACGCCTCCTGGATCGCCTCGCAAACTTGCTGATGGGTAATGCCCGGCAGCAGCTCAACCAGGTTCGCCACCCGCCCGCGCACCGAGGTAATGCCTTTAGCCTGCAGCTTTTTCTGGTCCGGGTTGAGGTAGTTGGCGAGACGGCTTAGATCGGCGTTGAGCAGCAGGGTGCCGTGGTGAAAACCGCGGTCCATGGTTTCACGATAGGCGGAGCCGGAGACTTTGCGGTCGCCGCTGTCGGTTTTGACCACCAGATCGTTGCGCCCGGAGGCGTCGGCGGTTACGCCCAGTGAATTGAGCGCCGCCAGCACAATAGCGGTGGAGACGGTTTTGTCGTACTCCGGTTTGCCTGCCATAAAGGTAAAGCAGGTATTGCCGAGGTCGTGGAACACCGCGCCGCCGCCGCTGCTGCGACGGGCCAGCCGCACATGATCTTCCTCCATGCGGCGGGTATTACACTCCTTCCACGGGTTCTGCGCGCGGCCGATGACCACGGTATCGGCATTGCGCCACAGGAACAGCACCCGCTGGGTGGCGGGCATCTGGCGGAAAATGCACTCCTCGACCGCCAGGTTGAACCACGGGTCGTAAGAGTCAGAAAGCAGGAGGCGCAGTGTGGACATTATAGATTTCCTTTCTTTTCATCGTCTTCATCCTCAACCGGCTTGTTGGCGGTGAGCAGGAAGGGCGATTGCTGCCAGCGGGTGCGTTTGCCCTGCAGCAGCGTGCGGGTCAGTACCACGCCGATGGCCAGGGACAGCAACAGCATCAGGCGTAAGATATTGGTGGTATTATCCACCTGCTTCGCCTCGGTCGCCAGCGTATGGGTATCGAGGGTCAGACGCAGGTAGCCCAACGGACCGTTTTTTCCCGGCACCGGCTCGACAATCTGCTGGTTAAAGTAGCCGCCGGCTTTCTTACCATCCAGCGCCAGCCGGTCGCGAACCTCGACGCTTTCGCCAGAGCGCGCCACCAGGTCGCCCTGGTCGTCATATACCCCGGCGTCCAGTACGCGGCTGTTGTGGGTGAGCTGCGTCAACAGCTGATTGATGCGCTTTTCGTCCGGCGTCTCGCTGCGCATCAGCGGCGCGAGATTCAGCACCACCTGCTGCGCCAGCGTGCGGGCCAGCTCTTCCAGCTGCGGATTGCGTTGTTTCTGACTGTTCTGACTGAACCACGAGGCGCCCTGCATCAGCGCGACGAGCAGGGCGAGACAGATAAGGACAATGACCGCACGATGCAGCCGGAATTTCAGTTTTGCGCGAACCATATTCCACCTTTGAAAATTTGCAGCTTAATGTTGCCAGAAGCGCTGGTTACAAGGTAGCCTCATGCGTTATTTTCCTCGCCTGAATGAAGAGATGTGGAGCCGTAATGCCTAACAGTTTGACCTGGTGCGACCTGCCTGAAGACGTTTCCCTGTGGCCTGGGTTGCCGCTTTCCCTGAGCGGTGACGAGGTCATGCCGCTGGATTATCACGCCGGGCGCAGCGGCTGGCTGCTGTACGGGCGTGGGCTGGATAAACGCCGTCTGACGGACTGGCAGCGTGAGCTGGGCGCCGCGTTAGTGATCGTCGCCTCCTGGGTGGTCGAGGATTACCAGGTGATCCGCCTGGCCGGTTCGCTGACCCCCCGTGCGACGCGGCTGGCGCATGAGGCGGGGCTGGACGTCGCGCCATTGGGTAAAATCCCTCATCTGCGCACCCCGGGACTGCTGGTGATGGATATGGACTCCACGGCGATCCAGATCGAATGCATCGATGAGATCGCGAAACTGGCCGGCACCGGCGAGCTGGTATCTGAAGTGACCGAGCGGGCGATGCGCGGGGAGCTGGACTTCACCGCCAGCCTGCGCCAGCGCGTGGCGACGCTGAAAGACGCTGATGCCAGCATTCTGCTGCAGGTTCGCGACGCGCTGCCGCTGATGCCGGGCCTGACGCAGCTGGTGCTCAAGCTGGAAACGCTGGGCTGGAAGGTGGCGATCGCCTCCGGCGGCTTCACCTTCTTCGCCGAGTATCTGCGCGATAAGCTGCATCTCGACGCGGTGTTCGCCAACGAACTGGAGATCCGCGACGGCAAGCTCACCGGCAACGTGCTCGGCGATATCGTCGATGCCAAATACAAAGCCAATACGCTGCGCAAGCTGGCGGAAAAGTATGCGATCCCAACGGCGCAGACCGTGGCCATCGGCGATGGCGCCAACGACCTGCCGATGATTAAGGCTGCCGGGCTTGGCATCGCGTATCATGCTAAGCCTAAAGTGAATGAACAGGCGGAAGTGACTATCCGCCACGCTGACCTGATGGGGGTATTCTGTATTCTCTCGGGCAGCATGAACCAAAAGTAAGAGGTAAACGTGGCGAAAGCTCCAAAACGCGCATTTGTCTGTAATGAATGTGGTGCGGATTACCCGCGCTGGCAGGGGCAGTGCAGCGCCTGCCATGCCTGGAATACCATCACCGAGATGCGCATCGCCGCGTCGCCGCAGGTGGCGAGAAACGAGCGTTTGTCAGGCTACGCCGGTCACGCCGGCGTCTCGAAGGTGCAGAAGCTGTCAGACATCAGCCTGGAGGCGCTGCCGCGTTTCTCCACCGGTTTTAAAGAGTTCGACCGCGTACTCGGCGGCGGCGTGGTGCCGGGCAGCGCCATCCTGATTGGCGGTAACCCCGGCGCGGGGAAATCGACGCTGCTGCTGCAGACGTTGTGCAAGCTGGCGGAAGGGATGAAAACGCTGTACGTCACCGGGGAGGAGTCCCTTCAGCAGGTGGCGATGCGCGCCCATCGCCTTGGGCTGCCGACGGCGAACCTGAACATGCTGTCGGAAACCAGCATTGAGCAGATCTGTCAGATTGCCGAGGAAGAAAAACCGCAGCTGATGGTGATCGACTCTATCCAGGTGATGCATATGGCCGACGTTCAGTCGTCGCCGGGCAGCGTCGCCCAGGTACGTGAAACGGCGGCCTACCTGACGCGCTTTGCCAAAACACGCGGCGTGGCGATCGTCATGGTCGGCCACGTCACCAAAGACGGTTCGCTGGCCGGCCCGAAGGTGCTGGAGCACTGTATTGACTGCTCGGTGCTGCTGGACGGCGATGCCGACTCCCGCTTCCGCACTCTGCGCAGCCACAAAAACCGCTTTGGCGCGGTGAACGAGCTGGGCGTCTTCGCCATGACCGAGCAGGGGCTGCGCGAAGTGAGCAACCCATCCGCTATCTTCCTCAGCCGGGGAGATGAAATCACCTCCGGCAGCTCGGTGATGGTGGTCTGGGAAGGGACCCGCCCGCTGCTGGTGGAGATCCAGGCGCTGGTGGATCACTCGATGATGTCCAACCCGCGCCGCGTGGCGGTGGGGCTGGAACAGAACCGTCTGGCGATCCTGCTGGCGGTGCTGCATCGCCACGGCGGCCTGCAGATGGCCGATCAGGACGTTTTCGTCAACGTGGTCGGTGGGGTGAAGGTCACGGAAACCAGCGCCGATCTGGCGCTGCTGCTGGCGATGGTCTCCAGCTTGCGCGATCGCCCGCTGCCGCAGGACCTGGTGGTCTTTGGCGAAGTGGGGTTGGCTGGCGAAATTCGCCCGGTGCCGAGCGGTCAGGAGCGTATCTCCGAAGCGGCGAAGCATGGCTTCCGCCGCGCCATCGTCCCGGCGGCCAATGTGCCGAAAAAAGTGCCGGAAGGCATGCAAATCTTTGGTGTGAAAAAGCTTTCAGACGCGCTAAGCGTTTTTGACGACTTATAATAAGTTAAAAGGAGATTAGCGATGTCGTCATTTGACTATTTAAAAAGCGCCATAAAGCAGAAAGGCTGTACCCTGCAGCAGGTGGCGGAAGCCAGCGGGATGACCAAGGGGTATCTCAGCCAACTGTTGAATGCCAAAATCAAAAGCCCGAGCGCGCAGAAGCTAGAAGCGCTGCATCGTTTCCTCGGGCTGGAGTTTCCCCGCCGACAGAAAAGCGTCGGCGTGGTGTTTGGTAAATTTTACCCGCTGCATACCGGGCACATCTATTTGATTCAACGCGCCTGTAGCCAGGTCGATGAGCTGCATATCATCATGGGCTATGACGACACTCGCGACCGCGAGCTGTTTGAAGAGAGCGCCATGTCGCAGCAGCCGACGGTGCCTGACCGCCTGCGCTGGCTGCTGCAAACTTTTAAATATCAGAAGAATATTCGCATCCATGCCTTCAATGAAGAGGGGATGGAACCCTATCCGCACGGCTGGGATGTGTGGAGTCATGGTATCCGCGCTTTTATGAGCGAAAAAGGGATCGAGCCGAACCGGATCTATACCTCGGAAGAGGCCGATGCGCCGCAGTACCTTGAGCATCTGGGGATCGAGACGGTGCTTATCGATCCTAAGCGGACCTTTATGAATATTAGCGGCGGCCAGATCCGCGAGAACCCGTTCCGTTACTGGGAATATATTCCGACGGAAGTGAAACCGTTCTTTGTGCGGACGGTGGCGATCCTCGGCGGCGAGTCGAGCGGGAAATCAACGCTGGTTAATAAGCTCGCCAATATCTTCAATACCACCAGCGCCTGGGAATATGGCCGGGATTATGTCTTTTCGCATCTCGGCGGCGATGAGATGGCGCTCCAGTATTCGGATTACGATAAAATAGCCCTCGGGCATGCCCAGTATATTGATTTCGCAGTGAAATATGCCAACAAGGTGGCGTTTATCGATACCGACTTCGTCAGCACTCAGGCGTTCTGCCTGAAGTACGAGGGGCGAGAGCACCCGTTCGTGCAGGCGCTGATTGATGAATACCGCTTCGATCTGGTGATCCTGCTGGAGAACAATACCCCGTGGGTGGCCGATGGGTTACGCAGCCTTGGGAGTTCGGTGGATCGTAAAGAGTTTCAGTCGCTGCTGGTGTCGCTGCTGAAAGAGAATGAGATCGAGTTCGTCCATGTTAAGGAGTCGGACTACGATACGCGCTTCCTGCGCTGCGTCGAGCTGGTGAAGCAGCTGATGGGGGAGCAGGGGTAGATCCTCTGCGGGCTGATGCCCTCACCCCGGCCCTCTCCCGGTGGGAGAGGGAGCAAACATTAAAAAAGGCAACTTGCGTTGCCTTTTTGCATTTTATTTTGAGATACGTTTGTACTTGATTCGCTTCGGCTCCAGCGCGTCGGCGCCGAGGGTGCGTTTCTTGTACTCTTCGTACTCGGTAAAGTTACCTTCAAAGAACTCCACCTTACCTTCATCCTGGTAATCCAGAATGTGGGTGGCGATACGGTCAAGGAACCAACGGTCGTGCGAGATAACCATCGCGCAGCCCGGGAACTCCAGCAGGGCGTTTTCCAGCGCGCGCAGGGTTTCGATATCCAGGTCGTTGGTCGGTTCATCGAGCAGCAGTACGTTACCGCCAACCTGCAGCAGCTTCGCCAGGTGCAGACGACCGCGTTCACCGCCGGACAGTTCGCCAACGCGTTTGCCCTGGTCTACGCCTTTGAAGTTAAAGCGGCCCACGTAGGCGCGGCTCGGCATCTCGGTGTTGCCGATCTTCATGATATCCAGACCACCGGAGACCTCTTCCCACACGGTCTTGCTGTTGTCCATCGCGTCGCGGAACTGATCGACGGAGGCCAGCTTAACGGTTTCGCCCAGGGTGATGGTGCCGGAATCTGGCTGTTCCTGGCCGGACATCATGCGGAACAGCGTTGATTTACCCGCGCCGTTCGGGCCGATGATGCCGACGATAGCGCCCTTCGGTACCGAGAAGCTCAGATCGTCGATCAGCACGCGGTCGCCGTAGGATTTACGCAAGTTGCTGACTTCCAGAACTTTATCGCCCAGACGCGCGCCTGGCGGAATGAACAGTTCGTTGGTCTCGTTACGTTTCTGGTATTCAACGTTGTTGAGCTCTTCAAAGCGCGCCAGACGGGCTTTGCCCTTGGACTGACGGCCTTTCGCGCCCTGGCGAACCCACTCGAGCTCTTTCTCGATGGATTTGCGACGCGCGGCTTCCTGAGAGGCTTCCTGCGCCAGACGCTGATCTTTCTGCTCCAGCCAGGAGGAGTAGTTGCCTTCCCACGGAATACCTTCGCCGCGGTCAAGTTCGAGGATCCAACCGGCGACGTTATCGAGGAAGTAACGGTCGTGGGTAATTGCCACCACGGTGCCTTCGAAGTCGTGCAGGAAGCGTTCCAGCCAGGCGACGGACTCGGCGTCCAGGTGGTTGGTCGGTTCGTCGAGCAGCAGCATGTCTGGTTTTTCCAGCAGCAGGCGGCACAGCGCGACGCGGCGGCGTTCACCACCGGAAAGATTGGCGATTTTCGCATCCCAGTCCGGCAGGCGCAGGGCGTCGGCCGCGCGCTCCAGCTGCACGTTCAGATTGTGGCCGTCGTGCGCCTGGATAATTTCTTCGAACTTGCCTTGCTGTGCGGCAAGCTTATCGAAGTCTGCATCCGGCTCGGCGTATTTGGCATAGACTTCGTCCAGGCCCTTCAGCGCGTTAACCACTTCGGCGACCGCTTCTTCAACGGACTCGCGCACGGTGTGCTCCGGGTTGAGCTGCGGCTCCTGCGGCAGGTAGCCGATTTTAATGCCAGGCTGCGGACGCGCTTCACCTTCGATCTCGGTGTCGATACCGGCCATGATGCGCAGCAGGGTAGATTTACCGGCGCCGTTCAGACCGAGCACACCGATTTTTGCGCCAGGGAAAAAGCTGAGGGAGATATTTTTCAAAATATGACGTTTCGGCGGAACCACTTTGCCGACACGATGCATGGTATAAACGAATTGAGCCACGTTGGACTTCGCCTCTTTCTATTTTGATAGATAGTTCAAAGCCGAAGTGTAGCCTTTTTCGCGCGCTAATCCCAGCGAGGCGACAGGATTCACAGAAGCGTAAAAAAATGTTCAGGACATGGCGCGTTTAGCGTTGTCTGATTAGCATAAGTAAAGCCGCCTGCCGAACCGGCAGGGGCTTTTAAGCGGCACGATGCTGCGAAAATGCACCTGAAAGAGGAAGAGCTTGTGGAAAAAGCCAAAAAAATGGCGTGGCATCTTTTGGCTGCCAGCGTTGGTCTGTTGGCGTTGAGTCAGCTGGCGCATGCGGATTCACTGGATGAACAGCGCAGCCGCTACGCACAAATTAAGCAGGCGTGGGATAACCGGCAGATGGATGTGGTTGACCAGCTGATGCCCACGTTAAGCACCTATCCCCTGTATCCCTATTTGCAGTACCGGCAGATTACCGACGATCTGATGAACCAGCCGGCGCTGGTGGTGAAAAACTTTATTGACGCCAACCCGACGCTGCCCCCCGCGCGTTCATTACGTTCGCGCTTCGTGAATGAACTGGCCCGGCGCAGCGACTGGCGCGGCTTGCTGGCGTTTAGTCCCGATAAGCCGACCAGCACCGAGGCGCAGTGCAACTACTACTACGCCAAACTGAGCGTGGGGCAGTCGCAGGAGGCCTGGAGCGGAGCGAAAGACCTCTGGCTGACGGGCAAGAACCAGCCCGGCGCCTGTGAACCGCTGTTCAGCGCCTGGCGCGACTCCGGCCAGCAGGATCCGCTGGCTTATCTCGAACGGATCCGCCTGGCGATGAAGGCCGGCAATATCGGGCTGGTGAAATCGCTGGCCCAGCAGATGCCCGCCAATTACCAGAGCATCGCCAGCGCCGTGGTCGCTCTGGCTAACGATCCTAACAGCGTCCTGACCTTTGCCCGCACCACCGGGGCGACGGACTTTACCCGCCAGATGGCCGCCGTCGCCTTCGCCAGCGTCGCCCGTCAGGATGTGGAAAATGCCCGTTTGATGATCCCTTCGCTGGTGCAGGCCCAGCAGCTCAATGAGGATCAGACCCAGGAGCTACGCGATATTGTCGCCTGGCGCCTGATGGGGAACGATGTGACCGAAGAGCAGGCCATCTGGCGCGACGATGCGATTATGCGATCGCAGTCCACGCCGCTGGTGGAGCGGCGGGTGCGGATGGCGCTGGGGACGGGCGATCGCCATGGCCTGAATACCTGGCTGGCGCGCCTGCCGATGGAGGCGAAAGAGAAAGACGAATGGCGCTACTGGCAGGCGGATCTGTTGCTGGAGCGCGGCAGGGACGAGGAGGCGCAGGCGATCCTCCGGTCGTTGATGCAGCAGCGCGGTTTCTACCCGATGGTCGCCGCACAGCGTCTCGGCGAGGAGTATACCTTCCGCATCGATAAAGCGACTGGCACGCTCGATCCGGCGCTGGCTTCCGGTCCGGAGATGGCCCGGGTACGCGAGCTGATGTACTGGAATATGGATAACACCGCGCGCACCGAATGGGCGAATCTGGTCACCAGCCGCACGAAATCTCAGCAGGCGCAGCTGGCGCGCTATGCCTTCGATCAGCACTGGTGGGATCTGAGCGTGCAGGCGACGATCGCCGGCAAGCTGTGGGATCAGCTGGAGGAGCGCTTCCCGCTGGCCTATAACGATCTGTTTGCCCGCTATATCAGCGGTAAAGATATTCCGCAGAGCTACGCGATGGCCATTGCCCGCCAGGAGAGCGCCTGGAACCCGAAAGTGCGCTCGCCGGTCGGCGCCAGCGGGCTGATGCAGATTATGCCGGGCACCGCGACGCATACCGTCAGCATGTTCCGCATTCCCGGCTACAGCGGCCCGTCGCAGCTATTGGATCCGGAAACCAACATCAACATCGGCACCAGCTATCTGCAGTACGTTTACCAGCAGTTCGGCAATAACCGCATCTACGCCTCGGCGGCCTATAACGCCGGGCCGGGTCGGGTACGCACCTGGCAGGGGAACAGCGCCGGACGGATCGACGCCGTGGCGTTTGTCGAGAGTATTCCGTTCTCGGAAACCCGCGGCTACGTGAAGAATGTCCTCTCCTATGACGCCTACTACCGCTACTTTATGGGACAGCAGGATAAGCTCTTCAGCGATGCGGAGTGGCGGCAGCGTTACTGATCGCCGGGAAGTATGTTATGCTTTGTACTCGTTGAAGAGTACATTCGACGGGCAGCGTAAGCTGCCCGTCTCAATATGGTGGCGCGATATGACCCAACAATCTCCCTATTCCGCGGCCGTTGCCGAACAACGTCATCAGGAGTGGCTGCGCTTTGTGGCGCTGCTACAGCAGGCCTATGCGCAGGATCTGCATTTGCCGCTGCTGCAGCTAATGCTAACCCCTGATGAGCGCGAAGCGCTGGGAACCCGGGTGCGCATTATCGAAGAGCTGCTGCGCGGCGAGATGAGCCAGCGCGAGCTGAAAAATGAGCTCGGCGCCGGCATTGCGACCATTACCCGCGGGTCGAACAGCCTGAAGTCGGCGCCGGTTGAGCTGCGCCAGTGGCTGGAGCAGACGCTGCTGGCTAGCGATAAATAGCGTTGTGGAACGGGCTTAACGCCAGCACGACCGCCTGATGGTAAACGCTGCTGCGGGTTAATTTGCCGCCGGTGAAAACCCCAATCGCCCCCTCTTTACGACCGATCTGATCGATGCCGGTATACTGCGACATGACCGGCCCGAGGGCTTCGCCAGCGCGAACCTGCTCAAGAATAACGTCAGGCAACGGCAGCGTGGCTGAGCGCGCTTCTCCGCGCTGGCTGGCGCTTTCGATGACCACCCAGCTAAAGGTACTGCCATCGTCAATTCCGGCTTCGATGGCGACCCAGAAATCGGCATGGGGCTGGGCGAGGCGCGCATTAGCGACGCGATTTCGTGCGCCAGCGCGCGTTTCCTCGCTGCCGAAGGGCTGTTCCGGCACGCCGCTCTCGACGGATACGGACTCAATGTGGCAGGATCCTTCGCCGAAAATCTCGTCAAAAGCCTGCAGAATTGCCTGAATTTTGGCGGGATTAGTGGTCGCTGAGACAACATGGTGCATAATCAAAACAACTCAGAATAAACTAACGTCATCGCAGTATACTCTAAATCACCCCCAGGGCAGGCGGTAATGCCCGAAAGCGGTCGATAACGAGTTCAGAACGGAAAAAAAGCATGTTACAGGTATACCTTGTTCGCCACGGTGAAACGCAGTGGAACGCCGAGCGACGTATTCAGGGTCAGTCCGACAGCCCGCTGACCGCACACGGTGAGCGCCAGGCCTGGCAGGTTGGCGAGCGCGCCAGAACGCTGGGGATCACCCATATCATTACCAGCGATCTGGGACGAACCCGCCGCACAGCAGAGATTATCGCCGAAGCCTGCGGCTGCAGCGTGATCGCCGATGCGCGCCTGCGCGAGCTGGATATGGGGGTGCTGGAGAAGCGCCATATCGACTCGCTCAGCGAAGAAGAAGAGGGCTGGCGCCGCCAGCTGGTCAACGGCACGCCGGATGGTCGTATTCCTCAGGGCGAATCGATGCAGGAGCTTAGCGAACGCATGCATGCGGCGCTGGCAGCCTGTCTGGAATTACCGGCCGGTAGTCGACCACTGCTGGTGAGTCATGGTATCGCGCTGGGCTGCCTGGTGAGCACGATTTTAGGGCTGCCGGCGTACGCAGAGCGTCGTCTGCGTCTGCGCAACTGCTCTATCTCGCGCGTCGATTATCAGCAGAGCCCGTGGCTGGCTTCCGGCTGGGTGGTGGAAACGGCGGGCGACGTCTCGCATCTTGACGCCCCCGCGATGGACGAGCTGCAGCGTTAACGGCGGATCGGGATCAGATATTCGCAGCGCAACTGAATCGGCGTGGCCTGATCCCGGCTTTCATCTTCAGGATAGAAGCGTTCAATATCCAGCCCCTTGCGACGCGTCAGGTTCAGCATCGGCATGCAGGTGCCGTAGACCGTCAGGATGAATTCCTGCAGGCCGGTACCCAGCCCTTCATACGTAAACATGACATACTCGCCGCCCTCCAGCGTCACCGGATGGGCGTTCTGCAGGTGGCCGTTAGCCATCTCCGGCGTCAGCGCGGTGGTATAGAACACTTCCTGTTCATCGTCTTTCTCCAGGCTCGGACGCGGTTCATGCAGCCCATAGAGCACCGGGGGGATCGACGGCGAGTTGCCGAGGAAATCGCGCCAGAACTGGACCCGCATCTGGTTGCGGAAGTCGGAGATTTCCTCCAGCTTACAGGTATAGCTCTGGGTTACCCCCAGCAGTTGAGTCGTGGGCAGGGCGACAAATTCATGTTTCGGCAGGGTAAACTCGCCAAGACGCAGCGGCGGACGCATACCGAACGAGCTCCAGTCCGGCGAGCGGCGGTAGAGCGCCGGCGTCAGCGAGAACTGCTTCTTAAACGCCCGGGTGAAGGTCTGCTGGGAGTCGAAACGGTACTGCAGCGCAATATCAAGGATTGGACGGGCGGTAAGGCGTAATGCGACAGCTGATTTCGACAACCGGCGCGCGCGAATATAGGCACCGATGGCATGGCCGGTGACATCCTTAAACATTCGCTGCAAATGCCACTTGGAATAACCCGCCTTCGCCGCCACATTGTCCAGAGAAAGCGGCTGATCCAGGTGACCTTCCAGCCAGCTAAGGAGATCGCGAATAATCCCTGCTTGATCCATAAAATGTCCCCATCCTTAAACACAGGTGCCTGATATTAAAGTAGCGGATAATAGCATTTTTTGATGTTTTAGCATTCAGTGTTTTTTTTGCTTTTAAATGCGGTAGGTCCGTGGATCTGAACGAGAATTTTGTAAAGCTGTGATCTATAAACCTTTTCCGCAAAGTGCGTGATAATCACTCAGCTATATTTTTTAAGAATGGTAACAATATGAAATACAAGAAGTTTGCGATGGGTCTGCTGCTGCTGGCCGGCTGCCAGGTCGCTCAGGCGGAGCAGATTGGTTCCGTGGATACGGTCTTCAAATGGTTAGGGCCGGATCACAAAATTGTCGTCGAAGCCTTTGACGATCCGGATGTGCAGAACGTGACCTGCTATATCAGCCGGGCGAAGACCGGCGGGATCAAAGGCGGGCTGGGTCTGGCGGAAGATACCTCCGACGCGGCCATCTCCTGCCAGCAGGTCGGGCCGATTGAGCTGACGGACAAAATCAAAAATGGCAAAAGCCAGGGCGACGTGGTGTTCCAGAAGCGCACCTCGCTGGTGTTTAAAAAGCTACAGGTCGTTCGCTTCTATGATGAGAAACGCAATGCGCTGGTCTACCTGACCTATTCGGATAAAGTGGTTGATGGTTCGCCGAAGAACGCCATCAGCGCCGTGCCGATTATGCCCTGGAATAAATAAACGGGAGCGCGCATGCAGCAGCCACGGATTTGGTTAGTTGAGGATGAACAGAGTATCGCCGATACCCTGGTTTATATGCTCCAGCAGGAGGGCTTCCAGGTCACCGTCTTTGACCGCGGGTTGCCCGCGCTGGAGGCGGCGGCGCATCAGGCGCCCGATGTGGCCATCCTCGACGTCGGCTTGCCGGATATCAGCGGCTTCGAGCTCTGTCGGCGCCTGCTGACGCGCTTTCCGGCGCTGCCGGTGCTGTTTCTGACGGCGCGGAGCGACGAGGTCGATAAGCTGCTGGGGCTGGAAATCGGCGCTGACGATTACATCGCCAAGCCGTTTTCGCCGCGCGAAGTCTGCGCGCGGGTGCGCAGCGTGCTGCGGCGGCTGCAAAAATTCGCCGCGCCTTCGTCGGTAGTTCGCGTCGGCGAGTTTGTGCTTGACGAGCAGGCGGCGTCGATAAGCTGGTTCGGCCAGCCGCTGAACCTGACGCGCTATGAATTTCTGCTGTTGAAAACGCTGCTTCACGCGCCCGGTCGCGTCTTCTCCCGCCAGCAACTGATGGAGCTGGTGTGGAGCGATGCCTGGGAAAGCCTCGACCGCACCGTCGACACCCACATCAAAACCCTGCGCGCTAAACTGCGGGTCGTTAATCCTGAGGTGGCGCCAATCAATACCCATCGCGGGATGGGCTACAGCCTGGGGCGCGGCTGATGCGCATCGGCATGCGCCTGCTGCTGGGCTATTTTCTTATCGTCGCGATCGCCGCGTGGTTTGTACTGTCGATCTTTGTCCAGGAAGTGAAGCCGGGCGTGCGCCGGGCGACGGAGGGGACCCTCAACGATACCGCCACCCTGCTGGCGGCGCTGGCGCGTGAGGACCTGCTGGCGGCAAACCCGCAGCAGGGCAGGCTGGCGCAGGCCTTTCACCAGCTCAACCAGCAGCGGCTCAACGCCAATATTGGCGGAATTAAAAAGGTGCGGAATGAGTACCGCGTCTATCTGACCGATGCCCGGGGTAAGGTGGTGTTTGACTCGAGCGGAGAGGCGACAGGGCAGGACTATTCACGCTGGAACGACGTCTGGCTCACCCTGCGCGGCCAGTACGGCGCGCGCAGTACGCGCAGCGATCCGCATGATGAAGCCAGCTCGGTGATGTATATCGCCGCGCCGGTGATGGATAAGGGGCGGATTATCGGCGTGCTGAGCGTCGGTAAACCCAACCTGGCGATGACGCCGGTCATTCAGCGCAGCGAGCGGCGGATCCTCTGGGCCGGCGGCGCCCTGCTGGGCATTGCCCTGTTGATTGGCTGCGGCGTCGTCTGGTGGATCAATTTCTCTATCGGCAAGCTGGTGCGCTATGCGGACTCGGTGACCGCTGACCGCCCGCTGCCGCTGCCGGAGGTCGGCAGCAGCGAACTGCGTAAGCTGGCCCAGGCGCTGGAGAGCATGCGGGTGAAGCTCGAAGGCAAAAACGCCATCGAAAACTATGTCTATGACCTGACTCACGAGCTGAAAAGTCCGCTGGCGGCCATCCGCGGTGCGGCGGAGATCCTGCGCGAAGAGCCGCCGCCTGCGGTGGCGGCGCGGTTTACTGAGAATATCCTCGCGCAAAATACTCGCATGCAGCTGTTGGTGGAGCGGTTGCTCCAGCAGGCGCGACTGGAAAGCCGGCTGGAGATAAAGCCGCAGCCGGTGTCGATAGATGCGCTATACCAACGGCTGGCGGAAGAGCGCGACATCGCCCTGGCGGCGAAAGCCATCACCCTGCGCTGGCAGGAGAGTGGGATGCTGGTCAATGGCGATGGCGAACTGCTGTCCCAGGCGCTGGGCAATCTGCTCGACAACGCGATTGATTTTACCCCCCAGGGGGGCGAGATCGCCCTGGCAGTAGAGAAACGAAATGCAGAGGTGCGACTGAGCGTAACGGATAACGGATGCGGTATTCCGGAGTATGCCCTGACGCGGATCTTTGATCGGTTCTACTCGCTGCCGCGTGAAGACGGCCATAAGAGCAGCGGCCTTGGGCTGGCCTTCGTTCGTGAAGTCGCGCGCCTGCATCACGGCGATATCCGTCTACACAATCGGCCCGAAGGCGGCGTGGTCGCCACGCTGAGACTTCACCGTCCCTTCACATAGCTTCAAATTCCCCCCACACAACCGCCCTATTGTGAGGCCATCACGATAGGGAGAAAGCTATGTTGAAATCACCGTTATTCTGGAAAATCACCACGTTAATAGGCTGTATTGTGCTGTTATCTCTGCCTTTGATGATAGTCAGGGAGCTCATCAATGAGCGGGCTGATTATCGCAGTGAGGTTGTGGATGCCATTGAACAGAGCACCAGCGGCCCGCAAAAACTCGCCGGGCCGCTGATCGCTATTCCGGTAACCGAGACGCTGACCCGCAGGGAGAACCAAAAAGAGGTCGAATATCAGCGGAGCTGGGAGTACTACTGGCTGCCGGAGTCGCTGGCGGTCACCGGCAAACAGACCGTGGAGTCGAGGAGGGTGGGCATCTACAGCGGACAGGTCTGGCATAACGCCCTGCAGATTAAGGCTTCGTTTGATCCGCTGCGTCTGGCGGCGCTGAAAAAAACGAATATTGTCTTAGGCCAGCCGCGGCTGGTGGTGAGCGTCGGCGATGCCCGCGGCATTGGCGCCATTCATGCTCCGGAGGTTAACGGCAGCGTATTAAGCGTGGAGCCTGGGCTGGGGATCAGCGGCGATGGGGCGGGCATCCATATGCCGATGCCAGCGCTGGCGGAGGACAACAAGCCGCTTGAGATCGCTTTTTCGCTCGATCTGAACGGGACGGGCGCATTTTCACTGGTGCCGCTCGGGCGCAACAGCGAGCTGCAGCTGACCAGTAACTGGCCGCATCCCGGCTTTCTCGGCAGCTTCCTGCCAACGAAACGCGAAGTGAATGCTGCCGGCTATCGCGCCCACTGGCAAAGCAGCTGGTTCGCCAACGATATGGGCAGCTATTTCAAGGATGATATGGAGATCCCGTGGTCGCGCCTGCCGGCGTTCAGTGCCGATGTCATGTCGCTTGCCGACCAGTATCAGCTAACCGACCGGGCGACAAAATATGCCATCCTGTTAATTGGGTTGACGTTTATAGCCTTTTTCGCTTTCGAAAGCCTGACCCATCGCCCCCTGCATCCGATGCAATATTTGCTGGTGGGCCTATCGCTGGTGCTGTTTTACCTGGTGCTGCTGGCGCTTTCGGAGCACATTGGCTTTACCGCCGCCTGGCTGGCCGCCAGCCTGTCCGGCGCGGTGATGAACGGGATCTACCTCCAGGCGGTGCTCAGGGGATGGCGTAACAGCCTGCTGTTTGTCGCGGCGCTGCTGCTGCTGGACGGGGTGATGTGGTTTCTGCTGCATTCCGAGGACAGCGCGCTGCTGTTGGGTACCGGGGTGCTGGTGCTGGCGCTAAGCAGCCTGATGTTTTTGACCCGGCGAGTGGACTGGTATGCGTTATCGTTACCGAAAGGCAGTGTGCCTCCGCCGCCGTCTGCCGATGACGACAAACTGCGCCTCTGGAAAGAGTGACGGCATAAAAAAACGGCGCCCTCGGGGCGCCGTTTTCACATCATGGCTGCGGAATAAATCGCATTATTCCTGCAGATCGCCACAGAAACGGTAACCTTCACCGTGAATGGTAGCGATGATTTCCGGGGTATCCGGAGTGGATTCGAAGTGTTTACGAATCCGACGAATGGTCACGTCAACGGTACGGTCATGCGGCTTCAGCTCGCGACCGGTCATTTTCTTCAGCAGCTCGGCACGAGACTGAATTTTGCCCGGGTTTTCGCAGAAGTGCAGCATCGCGCGGAATTCACTGCGCGGCAGCTTGTACTGTTCGCCGTTCGGGCTGACCAGGGAACGGCTGTTGATATCGAGTTCCCAGCCGTTGAACTTGTAGCTTTCCACGCTGCGACGCTCTTCGCTCACGGTACCGAGGTTCATGGTACGGGAGAGCAGGTTGCGCGCGCGGATAGTCAGTTCACGCGGGTTAAACGGTTTAGTGATATAGTCGTCAGCGCCGATTTCGAGGCCAAGGATCTTATCCACTTCGTTGTCGCGACCGGTTAAGAACATCAGCGCGACGTCAGCCTGCTCGCGCAGCTCGCGCGCCAGCAGAAGACCATTTTTACCCGGCAGGTTGATATCCATGATCACCAGGTTGATATCATTTTCAGACAGGATCTGATGCATTTCCGCGCCATCGGTCGCTTCGAATACATCGTAACCTTCTGCTTCGAAAATACTTTTTAACGTGTTGCGTGTTACCAACTCGTCTTCAACGATAAGAATGTGCGGGGTCTGCATGTTTGCTACCTAAATTGCCAACTAAATCGAAACAGGAAGTACCAAAGTCCCTGACCTGCCTGCTGCATGTCGCAAATTAACATGCGCGGCGTAACATGACTAAAGTACGTAATTGCGTTCTTGATGCACTTTCCATCAACGTCAACAACATCATTAGCTTGGTCGTGGGTACTTTCCCTCTGGACCCGACGGTGTCAAAAACGGCTGACATCCTAACCATTTTAACAGCAACATAACAGGCTAAGAGAGGCCGAACACCCAATAAAACTACGCTTCGTTGACATATATCAAGTTCAATTGTAGCACGTTAACAGTCTTGTGAAATCATTGCATCGCCATGCTCTTTATAGTCACAATCTTTACCCGGCTCAACTAGTTGCGTGGATAAATTAATAAATACAGTGAATCCAATGTCTGGAACGATGCGTCAGGTGAAATTTCATTGCCCATCATATGGATAAATGGGTTCTGTTAACATACTCCTTGTCATGGCCTCCTGAGAACAGTTTAGATTTTTTTATGGGTAAGATAACGCAATTTTAGTGATTTTTGTTGCAAATTTGTAAATTTTCACCGCGTAAAATGCGGGGCTCCGCGCCTCGACAACGCCTGAGAGAGAGAAAAAAACCGCAATGCGTTTAACGATTATTTTAGTCGGTCCTGCCCGGGCCGAGAACGTCGGCGCCGCCGCCAGGGCGATGAAAACCATGGGATTTCGCGATCTGCGGATCGTGGACAGTGAAGCCCATCTGGCGCCGGCGGCACGCTGGGTGGCGCACGGCTCAGGCGACATCCTCGATGGCATCACCACCTATTCCACCCTTGCCGAGGCGCTGCACGACGTCGATTTTACCGTCGCCACCACCGCCCGCAGTCGCGCGCGGTTTCACTATTACGCCACGCCGCAGCAGCTGTTGCCGCTGCTGGAGGAGAAGGCGAACTGGATGACCCATACCGCGCTGGTATTTGGCCGTGAAGACGCCGGATTGACCAATGAGGAGCTGGCCCTGGCCGATGTGCTGACCGGCGTGCCGATGGCCGCGGATTATCCTTCGCTCAACCTCGGTCAGTCGGTGATGGTCTACTGCTATCAATTAGCATCGCTTATGCAACAACCGGCGCCCACCGCCGCCGCGGCAGACCATCATCAGCTGCAGGCGTTGCGCCTGCGCGCCCTGGCCTTGCTTTCGCGTCTGGGCGTGGAGGATGATGCCAAACTGGCCGACTGGCTGTCGCAACGAATGGGGCTGCTGCAGCAGCGCGACACGGCAATGTTGCATCGTTTGCTGCATGATATTGAAAAAAACCTGCCAGAATAAAGCTCTGTCATATATTTTAATTATGGTTGTATATGCTGTTTTTGCGGGGAGTGTTCCGCCGATCTGGATGTTTTTCCTTGTCGGGGTGGCGCAATACGTAAGCTCGCTGAAATGAGGTTAATTGAGAAATTCATTGACTTAAGAGGGCAGATACTTTAACCAATATAGGCAGGACACACAGACAGATAAAAATACAGAGTACACAACATCCATGAATCGCATCGGCATGATTACCACCATTATCACCACCACCATTACCACAGGTAACGGTGCGGGCTGACGCGTACAGGAAACACAGAAAAAAGCCCGCACCTGAACAGTGCGGGCTTTTTTTTTGACAAGAGATCAAGGGGTAAGAACCATGCGAGTGTTGAAGTTCGGCGGTACATCAGTGGCAAATGCGGAACGGTTTCTGCGGGTTGCCGATATTCTGGAGAGTAATGCCAGGCAGGGGCAGGTAGCGACCGTCCTGTCTGCCCCGGCGAAGATCACCAACCATCTGGTAGCGATGATTGAAAAGACCATTGGCGGCCAGGATGCCCTCCCCAATATTGCCGACGCTGAACGCATTTTTACCGAACTTCTTCAGGGCCTTGCCGACGCCCAGCCCGCTTTCCCGCTCGCCCAGCTGAAAGCCTTTGTTGAGCAGGAGTTTGCTCAGATTAAGCATGTCCTGCACGGTATCAGCCTGCTGGGTCAGTGCCCGGACAGCGTCAATGCCGCGCTGATCTGCCGAGGCGAAAAGCTCTCCATCGCCATCATGGCGGGTCTGCTGGAAGCCCGTGGTCATAAAGTCAGTGTGATTAACCCGGTGGAAAAACTGCTCGCGGTGGGCCACTATCTGGAATCCACGGTCGATATCGCCGAATCCACCCGCCGCATCGCCGCCAGCCAGATCCCGGCAGACCATATGATCCTGATGGCCGGGTTTACCGCCGGCAATGAGAAGGGCGAGCTGGTGGTGCTGGGGCGCAACGGCTCCGACTATTCGGCTGCGGTGCTGGCCGCCTGCCTGCGCGCCGACTGCTGCGAAATCTGGACCGATGTCGACGGCGTGTACACTTGCGACCCGCGCCAGGTGCCGGATGCGCGTCTGCTGAAATCGATGTCTTATCAGGAGGCGATGGAGCTCTCCTACTTTGGCGCGAAAGTGCTGCACCCGCGCACCATCGCCCCTATCGCCCAGTTCCAAATCCCATGTCTGATTAAAAATACCGGCAACCCGCAGGCGCCGGGAACGCTCATCGGCGCCAGCCGCGACGAGGACGATCTGCCGGTCAAAGGCATCTCTAACCTCAACAACATGGCGATGTTCAACGTCTCCGGGCCGGGGATGAAAGGCATGGTCGGCATGGCGGCCCGCGTCTTCGCCACCATGTCCCGCGCCGGCATCTCGGTCGTGCTGATCACCCAATCTTCTTCCGAGTACAGCATCAGTTTCTGCGTGCCGCAGAGCGACTGTGCGCGTGCTAAACGGGCGATGGAAGATGAGTTTTATCTCGAGCTGAAAGAGGGGCTGCTGGAGCCGCTGGCCATTATGGAGCGTCTGGCTATTATCTCGGTGGTGGGCGACGGAATGCGCACTCTGCGCGGTATCTCGGCAAAGTTTTTTGCCGCGCTGGCCCGCGCCAATATCAATATCGTGGCGATTGCCCAGGGTTCATCCGAGCGCTCCATTTCGGTGGTGGTCAGCAATGACGACGCCACCACCGGCGTGCGCGTGACCCATCAGATGCTGTTCAACACCGACCAGGTGATCGAAGTGTTCGTCATCGGCGTCGGCGGCGTCGGCGGCGCGCTGCTGGAGCAAATCAAACGCCAGCAGAGTTGGCTGAAGAGCAAACATATCGATCTGCGCGTTTGCGGCGTGGCCAACTCTCAGGCGCTGCTGACCAGCGTGCATGGTCTGAATCTGGAAAACTGGAGTGAGGCGCTGGCGGAGGCGAAAGAACCCTTTAATCTTGGCCGCCTGATCCGCCTGGTAAAAGAGTACCACCTGCTTAATCCGGTGATCGTCGACTGTACCTCCAGCCAGGCGGTCGCCGATCAGTACGCCGACTTCCTGCGCGAAGGTTTCCATGTGGTCACGCCGAATAAAAAGGCCAATACCTCTTCGCTGGATTATTATCATCAGCTGCGCCACGCCGCGAGCAGCTCGCGCCGCAAGTTCCTCTATGACACTAACGTTGGCGCTGGCCTGCCGGTGATTGAGAACCTGCAGAACCTGCTCAACGCCGGCGATGAACTGCGCCATTTCTCCGGGATCCTCTCCGGCTCTCTGTCGTTTATCTTCGGCAAGCTGGATGAGGGCGTGAGTTTCTCGGCGGCGACGGCGATGGCCCGTGAGATGGGGTATACCGAGCCGGATCCGCGCGACGATTTATCCGGGGTGGATGTCGCGCGTAAGCTGCTGATTCTGGCCCGTGAGACTGGACGTGAACTGGAGCTGTCGGACATTATCGTCGAGTCGGCGCTGCCGGCGGACTTCGACGCCAGCGGTGATGTTGAGACCTTTATGGCCCGTCTGCCGTCGCTGGATGATGCGTTCGCCTCGCGGATCGCTAAGGCGCGCGATGAAGGTAAAGTCTTGCGCTATGTCGGTAACATCGAAGAGGATGGTACCTGCCGGGTGAAAATTGCCGCCGTTGACGGCAACGATCCGCTGTTCAAAGTCAAAAATGGCGAGAACGCGCTGGCCTTTTACAGCCACTATTATCAGCCATTGCCGCTGGTGCTGCGCGGCTATGGTGCCGGGAACGACGTCACGGCGGCCGGTGTATTCGCCGACCTGCTGCGCACCCTTTCCTGGAAGTTAGGAGTTTAAGATGGTCAAAGTATATGCCCCGGCTTCCAGTGCCAATATGAGCGTCGGGTTTGATGTGTTGGGCGCGGCGGTCACGCCGGTCGATGGCACGCTGCTTGGCGACAACGTTACTGTCGAAGCGGCGGAGCAATTCAGCCTGCAGAATCTGGGACGCTTCGCCAGCAAACTGCCGACGGCGCCGCAGGAGAACATTGTTTACCAGTGCTGGGAAAGCTTTTGCCGGGAGATCGGTAAAACGGTGCCGGTGGCGATGACCCTGGAAAAAAACATGCCGATTGGCTCCGGGCTGGGCTCCAGCGCCTGCTCGGTGGTCGCCGCGCTGGTGGCGATGAACGAGTTTTGCGGTAAGCCGCTGAACGAGACGCGCATGCTGGCGCTGATGGGGGAGATGGAAGGGCGTATCTCCGGCAGCATTCACTACGACAACGTGGCGCCGTGCTATCTTGGCGGCATGCAGTTGATGATCGAAGAGAACGGGATTATCAGCCAGCAGGTGCCCGGGTTTGATGAGTGGCTGTGGGTGCTGGCCTATCCGGGGATTAAAGTATCCACCGCCGAAGCGCGGGCGATTCTGCCGGCGCAGTACCGCCGTCAGGATTGTATCGCCCATGGTCGCCACCTCGCGGGCTTTATTCACGCCTGCTACACCCGCCAGCCGCAGCTGGCGGCAAAATTGATGAAAGATGTGATTGCCGAACCGTACCGAACCAAACTGCTGCCGGGCTTTAGCGAAGCGCGTCAGGCGGCCATGGAGATGGGCGCCCAGGCTTGCGGCATCTCCGGCTCTGGCCCAACGCTGTTCGCGTTGTGCGATAAGCCGGACACCGCACAGCGCGTCGCCGACTGGCTTGGCGCGCACTATCTGCAGAATCAGGAAGGCTTTGTTCATATTTGCCGGCTGGACACGGCGGGCGCACGCGTAGTGGGATAACCAATGAAACTGTATAACTTAAAAGATCACAATGAGCAGGTCAGCTTTGCGCAGGCCGTTACCCAGGGACTTGGCAAGCATCAGGGCCTGTTCTTTCCGCACGATCTGCCGGAATTCAGCCTGACTGAAATCGACGACATGCTGGCGCAGGATTTTGTCACCCGCAGCGCCAAAATTTTATCCGCCTTTATCGGCGATGAGATCCCGCAGGATGTCCTGCAGCAGCGGGTCCGCGCGGCGTTTGCGTTTCCGGCGCCGGTGAGCAAGGTTCAGGAGGATGTCGGCTGTCTGGAGCTGTTCCATGGCCCCACGCTGGCCTTCAAGGATTTCGGCGGCCGCTTTATGGCGCAGATGCTGACCCATATCGCAGGCGATAAGCCGGTCACCATCCTCACGGCGACCTCTGGCGATACCGGGGCGGCGGTGGCGCATGCTTTCTACGGACTGCCGAACGTTAAGGTAGTGATCCTCTACCCGCGCGGCAAGATCAGCCCGCTGCAGGAGAAGCTGTTCTGTACTCTCGGCGGCAACATTGAAACCGTGGCGATTGACGGCGACTTCGACGCCTGCCAGGCGCTGGTGAAGCAGGCGTTTGACGATGAAGAACTGAAGGCGACGCTGGGGCTCAACTCGGCTAACTCCATTAACATCAGCCGCCTGCTGGCGCAGATCTGCTACTACTTCGAAGCGGCGGCGCAGCTGCCGCAGGAAGCCCGCAATCAGCTGGTGATTTCCGTGCCGAGCGGCAACTTCGGCGATCTGACCGCCGGTCTGCTGGCGAAGTCGCTGGGTCTGCCGATCAAACGCTTTATCGCCGCCACCAATGCCAACGACACCGTTCCGCGCTATCTGCAGGGCGGCGAGTGGGCGCCAAAAGCCACCCAGGCGACGCTGTCCAACGCCATGGACGTTAGCCAGCCGAACAACTGGCCGCGTGTCGAAGAGCTGTTCCGCCGTAAAATCTGGCGTCTCAGCGAGCTGGGCTATGCCGCGGTCGATGATGAGACCACCAAAGCGGCAATGCGCGAGCTGAAGGCCATCGGCTACATCTCTGAACCGCACGCGGCGATTGCCTGGCGCGCGCTGCGCGATCAGCTGCAGCCGGGAGAGTACGGTCTGTTCCTCGGCACCGCCCATCCGGCGAAGTTCAAAGAGAGCGTGGAGGAGATCCTGCAGGAGACCCTGCCGCTGCCGAAAGAGCTGGCCGACCGCGCCGACCTGCCGCTGCTGTCTCACAACCTGCCGGCGGATTTCGCCGCGCTGCGTAAGCTGATGATGGGCTAAATCCTTACCGTCCCCCTGTTGCGTCGAACGCCGTAGGGGGACCGTTTACTTACTGCTCGTGGCGTTTAAACACCAGTTCGCCTTTCTCCGACGCCTCCGCATCAAAGAAATAGCCTTCGCTATTAAAGGATTTCAGCTGTTCCGGCTGGGTTAAGCGGTTTTCAATAATATAGCGACTCATCAGGCCACGGGCCTTCTTGGCATAGAAGCTGATCACTTTGAATTTGCCGTTCTTCTCATCGAGGAATACCGGCTTGATCAGCTGGCCCTGCAATTTTTGCGTTTTCACCGATTTAAAATATTCATCGGAGGCCAGGTTGATGACGATATCGTCGCCCTGAGCCTGCAGCGCCTGATTCAGCTTCTCGGTAATGGTCTCGCCCCAGAACTGGTACAGATCTTTGCCGCGGGGGTTTTCCAGACGTATCCCCATCTCCAGGCGGTAGGGCTGCATCAGATCCAGCGGACGCAGCACGCCATACAGGCCAGAGAGCATGCGCAGGTGTCGCTGGGCGAAGTCAAAGTCGTCCTCGGTGAGCGTCTCTGCCTGCAGGCCGGTGTAGACATCGCCCTTAAAGGCGAGGATCGCCTGGCGGGCATTTTGCGGCGTAAAGTCAGGGTGCCAGTCGTGGAAACGGGTGGCGTTCAGATCCGCCAGCTTGTCGCTGATGCTCATCAGCTTGCCGATTTGCGGCGCGGTCAGCTGACGGGCGATGCTGATAAGCTGTTGAGAATACTCGAGGAGTTCGGGCTGGGTATAGCGAGTCGTTGCCAGCGGGCTTTGATAATCGAGCGTTTTAGCAGGTGAAATCAGAATCAGCATATCCAGTCCTTGCAGGTAATTTCGACGAATTTTAACAAAAAAAGTGCATGGTGGGATCGATAGCTGCGATTGCCGCGCTATTCGCGCGGCAGTTCATTCCACGCGCCCGGGGCCAGCTGTTGGTGAATCTCAGGATAGCGCGACGCATCGAAAGTAGGCTGAATGCCCAGCTGGCGCTGACGCAGATAATCACTGGCGATAATCCGCACCGTCGGGGAGAGCAGCAGGATGGCCGTCAGGTTGGTCATCGCCATCAGCGCCATAATGATATCCGCGCTCTGCCAGACGACCGGCAGGCTAACGAGGGTTCCCAGCAGCACCATCAGGACGGTAAGTATCCGCAGCGCCCAGATATAGCGCGGCTTATCCAGACGCAGAAAGACCAGATTATTTTCCGCGTACAGGTAGTTGGCGACGATAGAGCTAAAGGCGAACAGCAGCACGATGAAAGCGATAAAACCCGACCCCCAGCCCCCGACCAGCATGCTCATCGCGTGCTGCAGGGCCTGGATGCCGTTGAGCGTATACTCATTGTCGGGGTGAGGCGCCAGCATGACGATAATCGCGCTGGCGGTACAGATGACGATGGTATCGATAAACACGCCAATCATCTGCACGATACCCTGCGCCGCCGGGTGCGGCGGCCAGGAGGCGGCGGCTGCGGCGGCGTTAGGCGAAGAGCCCATTCCGGCTTCATTGGAGAACATGCCGCGCTGAAAGCCGCTGGTCAGCGCCTGGCTGATGGTGTAGCCCACCGCGCCGGCGGCGGCTTCCTGCCAGCCGAAGGCGCAGCGAAAGATGGTGGCGAAAATCGTCGGCAGGGCGGTGATATGCCACAGGCCGATAAGCAGGCTGGTGGCGATCCACAGCAGCGCCATGATGGGGACGATCCACTGCATCAGGCGCGCCACGCCGCGTAAACCACGGCGGATGGCCAGCAGAACGACAACGGCCAGCACGCCGCCGCTGACTGCCGCCGGCAGATCGAACGCATAGCGCAGGGCATGGGCCACGGAGTTGGCCTGTACGGTATTGAAGATAAAGCCATAGGCCAGCAGCAGGAGGATCGAAAACAGAACGCCCATCCAGCGCATGCCGAGCCCGCGCGCCATATACCAGGCCGGACCGCCGCGAAACTGCCCGCGGCTATCGCGCTCTTTATACAGCTGGGCAAGGGAACATTCGGCGAAGCTGCTGGCCATGCCGAGCAGGGCGGAGACCCACATCCAGAATACGGCTCCGGGCCCGCCGGCGGCGATAGCCAGCGTGACGCCGGCAAGATTGCCGCTGCCGACTCGCGCAGCAAGGCTGGTACAGAGCGCCTGAAAGGAGGTTAAACCGCCCGGCTGCGGGTGCAGGCTTTTTTTCAGGCTGCGGCCAAATTTGCGCACGTAGCGGAACTGAATACCCCGGGTTTGCCAGCTAAACCAGATACCGGCGCCCAGTAGCAGATAAATCATCACTGAGCCCCAGAGTATTTCATTGATAAATGAGAGAAAATCAGGCATTAAACATCCTCTTGTCCATGCCGGCACGCCAGTGTAAGCGTTACCAATTAAGTGACAATCCTTGCGCTTTCAGCAAATTAATCTGCATAGTTTATCACACTCTGCGCTCTTCTCTCGTCGGCGGTTGCGCTGACCCGGCAGCGTGTTATCATCTGGGCAGACCGGTTACATCCCCTTAACTGCTGTTTAAGAGAAATATATCATGACGGATAAATTAACTTCTCTGCGTCAGTACACCACTGTCGTCGCTGACACCGGAGATATTGCGGCAATGAAGCTGTATCAGCCTCAGGATGCCACCACCAACCCTTCCCTGATCCTCGGCGCGGCTCAGATCCCTGAGTACCGTAAGCTGATTGACGACGCTGTGGCCTGGGCTCGTAGCCAGAGCAGCGATCGCGCGCAGCAGATCCTCGATGCTTCCGACAAGCTGGCGGTGAACATCGGTCTCGAAATTCTGAAACTGATCCCGGGCCGTATCTCCACCGAAGTGGATGCGCGTCTCTCCTACGACACCGAAGCGTCTATCGCTAAAGCCAAGCGCATCATCAAGCTGTATAACGACGCGGGCATCAGCAACGATCGTATTCTGATCAAGCTGGCTTCCACCTGGCAGGGCATTCGCGCCGCTGAACAGCTGGAAAAAGAGGGCATCAACTGCAACCTGACGCTGCTGTTCTCCTTCGCTCAGGCTCGCGCTTGCGCCGAAGCGGGCGTCTTCCTGATTTCGCCGTTCGTTGGCCGTATCCTCGACTGGTACAAAGCCAACACCGATAAGAAAGAGTACGCGCCGGCAGAAGATCCGGGCGTGGTTTCCGTCAGCGAAATCTACGAGTACTACAAGCAGCACGGTTATGAAACCGTGGTGATGGGCGCCAGCTTCCGTAACGTTGGCGAAATTCTGGAACTGGCTGGCTGTGACCGCCTGACCATCGCCCCGGCACTGCTGAAAGAGCTGTCCGAAAGCGAAGGCGCCGTTGAGCGTAAACTGGTATATACCGGTGAAGTGAAAGCGCGTCCGGAGCGTATTACCGAATCTGAGTTCCTGTGGCAGCATAACCAGGATCCGATGGCGGTAGACAAACTGGCGGAAGGTATCCGTAAGTTTGCGATCGACCAGGAAAAACTGGAAAAAATGATCGGCGAACTGCTGTAATCCCGCAGGTGGCCGACGCCCGTCGGCCACATTACACTGTCTGTCCCGCCAGCAGCAGTGTATCATTTCGTTTAACGCCACAGTTTGAACGGAATAACCATGAATACCTTACGAATCGGCTTAGTTTCCATTTCCGATCGCGCCTCCAGCGGCGTCTATCAGGACAAAGGCATCCCGGCACTGGAAGAGTGGCTGGCGCGTGCCCTTACCACCCCTTTTGAACTGCAGACTCGCCTGATCCCGGATGAGCAGGTCATTATTGAGCAAACGCTGTGCGAACTGGTTGACGAGATGGGGTGCCATCTGGTGCTGACCACCGGCGGCACCGGCCCGGCGCGTCGCGATGTGACGCCCGACGCCACGCTGGCGATTGCCGATCGCGAGATGCCGGGCTTCGGCGAGCAAATGCGCCAGGTTAGCCTACACTTTGTGCCGACGGCGATCCTTTCCCGGCAGGTCGGGGTGATCCGCAAGCAGGCGCTGATCCTCAATCTTCCCGGACAACCGAAAGCGATTCAGGAGACCCTGGAAGGGGTGAAAGATGCTGACGGCAACGTGCTGGTGCACGGTATTTTCGCAAGTGTACCTTATTGTGTACAGTTGCTGGAGGGGCCTTATGTGGAAACCGATGGCCGTGTGGTAGAAGCATTTCGTCCCAAAAGTGCCCGACGCGAAACTTTATCCTGAATTTGATGCATTTGTGACATAACATGCATCGCTGATGGTGTGCCGTTTTATTTACGATATAGTGCTGTTTACTTTACACACTATAAAATACGCTGCACGCCTCAGGATGAAATCGCGTTATGTCATATGCAAACCGACCGCTCAACCGCCAGGATTATAAAACGCTGACGCTGGCCGCCCTTGGCGGCGCGCTGGAGTTTTATGACTTTATCATCTTCGTTTTCTTCGCCGCCGTCGTCGGCGAGCTCTTCTTCCCCGCGGATATTCCGGAATGGCTTCGCCAGGTACAGACCTTTGGCATTTTCGCCGCCGGTTACCTGGCGCGTCCGCTGGGGGGGATCATCATGGCCCATTTTGGCGATCTGGTTGGCCGCAAGAGAATGTTTACCCTCAGCATCCTGCTGATGGCGCTGCCGACCCTGGCGATTGGTCTGTTGCCGACCTACAGCTCGGTGGGCATCGTCGCGCCGCTGCTGTTGCTGTTGATGCGTATTCTGCAGGGGGCGGCGATCGGCGGCGAGGTGCCTGGCGCCTGGGTGTTTGTCGCCGAGCATGTTCCGGAAAAACGCATTGGTATCGCCTGCGGCACGCTGACGGCCGGCCTGACCGTAGGCATCCTGCTGGGATCGGTGGTAGCGACGCTTATCAACACCAGCCTGACGCCGCAGGGGATCCACGACGGCGGCTGGCGGATCCCCTTCCTGCTGGGAGGCGTATTTGGTCTGGTGGCGATGTATCTGCGCCGCTGGCTGCAGGAGACGCCGATTTTTCTTGAGATGCAGCAGCGCAAAGCGCTGGCGCAGGAGCTGCCGGTAAAAGCGGTCGTCCTCAAGCACCAGAAGGCGGTGGCGGTCTCTATGCTGCTGACCTGGCTGCTGTCGGCAGGCGTGGTGGTGGTGATCCTGATGTCGCCGGTCTGGCTGCAGAAACACTATGGCTTCGCCCCGGCGATAACCCTGCAGGCCAACAGCATTGCCACGATTATGTTGTGCATCGGCTGTCTGCTCGCCGGGCTGGCGGCGGACCGCTTCGGCGCCAGCCGCACCTTTATCGTCGGCAGCCTGCTGCTGGCGGTTGCCAGCTGGGCGTTTTACCACCTGTCTGGCGCCAGCCCGCAGCGGCTGTTTCTGCTCTACGGCACGGTGGGACTCTGTGTGGGCGTGGTGGGGGCGGTGCCTTATGTTATGGTGCTGGCCTTCCCGGCGGAAGTGCGCTTCACCGGCATCTCCTTTTCCTACAATCTGTCGTACGCGATTTTTGGCGGCCTGACGCCAATTGCCGTCACGATGCTGATGGGGGTGTCGCCGATGGCCCCGGCCTGGTATGTGCTGGCCTTGTCGCTGATGGGGCTGGGATTAGGTATCTGGCTGCGTCAGGGGCTGACGGCGGCGAGGTTGCCGGAAGGGGAGCTGCAGCGCTAAGCAGGTTTGCCGATGATGACCAGCCGCCGCCCTGTCACAGGGCGGCGGCGGAAGATTAACGCGGTTCGCCGATCGGCAGCACGGTGCGGCCGAACTGCTCGTTCAGCACTTCGCCCATCGCCAGGTAAATGGCGCTGGCGCCGCAAACCAGGCCGACCCAGCCAGCAACTTTCACGATGCCTTCGTTATCCAGCAGATGACCAATCGCCAGCAGCGCAAACAGCACCGTCAGGCTCAGGAACACGAACTGCAGCATGCGTGCGGCTTTCAGCGTACCGAAGAACATGAACAACGTAAAAATACCCCACAGGCCGAGATACATGCCGAGGAAGTGCGCGTTCGGCGCATCAGCCAGGCCCATTTTCGGCATCAGGAGAATAGCAACCAGCGTCAGCCAGAAGCTGCCGTAGGAGGTAAAAGCGGTCAAGCCAAAGGTGTTGCCTTTTTTGTATTCCAGCAGGCCGGCAAAAATTTGCGCAATGCCGCCGTAAAAAATGCCCATCGCCAGGATAGCTACATCGAATGCGAACAGGCCGCTATTCGCCAGGTTAAGCAGAATAGTGGTCATGCCGAAGCCCATAAGGCCCAGCGGTGCCGGATTAGCCAACTTAGTGTTGCCCATAATTCCTCAAAATTATCATTAAAAGGGAAGCATTACCCCGCGACTTGGCGGCGGGGCGCGGCATAATAATGAGGCGCGGAAAGGCTGTCTATGATCTGGCGGGGTATTTTTCACCAATTTCAGTTGTGCCCGACGACGAGTGGAGCATTTGTCGTAAACAGGCAATATGCAGAACCGCGGGGATGGTGACCCGATAAGCGCTGCCGCTTACCGCTTTCACGCTGTTCAGCGCGGCGCCAAGCGGCCCCCCCAGCCCGGCGCCGCGTACCAGGCCATGGCCGATGACGCTCACGGCGGCGTGCGTGCGCAGAATGGCGGTTAACCGCTCATCGAGTAGCAGGGCAACGCCTTCACTCAGCTTGCGGCGCCTCAACAGATGGGGCAGCAGGCTTTCCAGCTCATGACTCCGGCACTCCACCGCGGCGAGAAACTGCGTTTTTTGTTCCTTATCCAGCTTATTCCAGCTGTGCTGCAGAAAATGCGTCAACAACTGTTGCTCGATCTGCGGCGTCGTCATCTGTTTATCGACCTTCGCCTTTAGCCTTTTACACACATCCAGCAGGATGGCGCGATAAAATTTGCCATGGCGGCGCAGCGTATTGGCGATGCTGTCGCCGCCGAAATGCTGTAGCTCGCCGGCGATCAACTGCCAGTTGCGGCGATAGCGCTCCGGGTGGCCCTCCATAGACAGAAAGGTCTCGTTGCGCAGCAGCGTACTGGAGAGACGGGGTTTGCCATTTTCCCCGTGGGTCAGAATACGGGTAAACGCTTCCAGATGCGCCTCGCTGCACTCAGGCAGAAAGGCGAGATCGTCATCATCCAGATAGTTAATATGCATAACGTTTTCTCTCGGGCAGGGGACGACGTTAGTCGTCGCCGATAATTTTCAGTGAGGCCATATCTGAGGAGTTGACCGTGTGGCCGGAGAAGGCGATTTTTTTCACACAGCGCTTGTTGTCGTTATCGCTGTTGAGGGAGATCCAGCCGGTGGTGTGGCCCTTTTTGATCCCGGCGGGCACGTTCAGGGTGTGGCTGGCGCCGTGGCTGGCCTTAAAGTAGACCGTTGCTCCGGAGAGCTGAATGTCGCCGCGTTCGGCGCTGAGCTGAATACGTTTGACCACCCGGCAGACGGGAAGCTTCAGCGTCAGATCGTTGGTCTCATTGCGCGGCATGGCTATCACGCCGAGGATCTTATGGTCGTTGGCGGCCGCCGAGGTGATAACTGACACGCTAAGGATAAGCCCGGCTGAAAGCCGGAATAGTGATTTCATTAATCTGTCCCCTGAATAAGTAAAGTGCGAGGGCGGGGATCTTATCACTGCGAAAACGGGGCTTTTAGCGCACAAGTATTGCGTTTTATGTCAATGATATTATGAATATATTCGGTTTTTTTATTCGTTACTTGTATGGGTGTTTCGCCATCTTTTTTGCCGCCCGGCAACATCGTTTGCTAGGCCATCGACGGCAGCGGGCGAGGGCGTCGGCTGGCCTCCGACAAAAAATTTTTCTGCTTGCCCCTTGATGCCGGGGTGGGCGACCCCATCTTGTAGTCAACCGCAGTGAAGAACCTGAAAAAAAATGATGTCTGGGCAGTTGAAACCGCACGTTTCGCCCTTATTACAGGTTCACAACCACATGTTGATCGAATTTTTAGTGGAGACGTTTAGATGGGTAAAATTATTGGTATCGACCTGGGTACTACCAACTCTTGTGTAGCGATTATGGATGGCACTACTGCACGCGTGCTGGAGAACGCCGAAGGCGATCGCACCACGCCTTCTATCATTGCCTATACCCAGGATGGTGAAACTCTGGTTGGTCAGCCGGCTAAACGTCAGGCAGTGACAAACCCGCAAAACACCCTGTTTGCGATTAAACGCCTGATTGGCCGCCGCTTCCAGGACGAAGAAGTTCAGCGTGACGTTTCTATCATGCCATACAAAATTGTTGCCGCAGACAATGGCGACGCATGGCTGGATGTGAAGGGCACCAAAACTGCACCGCCGCAGATCTCTGCTGAAGTGCTGAAAAAAATGAAGAAAACGGCTGAAGATTACCTGGGTGAACCGGTAACTGAAGCGGTTATCACCGTACCGGCTTACTTCAACGATGCGCAGCGTCAGGCAACCAAAGATGCTGGCCGTATCGCCGGTCTGGAAGTCAAACGTATCATCAACGAACCGACCGCGGCCGCGCTGGCGTACGGTCTGGATAAAGAAGTGGGCAACCGCACGATCGCGGTTTACGACCTCGGTGGTGGTACTTTCGATATCTCTATTATCGAAATCGACGAAGTTGATGGCGAAAAAACCTTCGAAGTACTGGCGACCAACGGTGATACCCACCTGGGCGGCGAAGACTTCGATACCCGTCTGATCAACTACCTCGTTGATGAATTTAAGAAAGATCAGGGCATTGACCTGCGCAACGACCCGCTGGCGATGCAGCGCCTGAAAGAAGCCGCTGAGAAAGCGAAGATTGAACTGTCTTCTGCTCAGCAGACCGACGTTAACCTGCCGTACATCACGGCAGACGCGACCGGTCCGAAACACATGAACATCAAAGTGACGCGTGCGAAACTGGAAAGCCTGGTAGAAGACCTGGTTAACCGTTCCATCGAGCCGCTGAAAGTAGCCCTGCAGGATGCCGGTCTGTCCGTTTCCGATATCAACGACGTCATCCTCGTTGGTGGTCAGACTCGTATGCCGATGGTGCAGAAGAAAGTGGCCGAGTTCTTTGGTAAAGAACCGCGTAAAGACGTTAACCCGGACGAAGCCGTGGCGATCGGCGCTGCCGTTCAGGGCGGTGTACTGACCGGTGATGTGAAAGACGTTCTGCTGCTCGACGTGACCCCGCTGTCGCTGGGTATCGAAACCATGGGCGGCGTGATGACGGCGCTGATCAGCAAAAACACCACTATCCCGACCAAGCACAGCCAGGTGTTCTCTACCGCTGAAGACAACCAGTCCGCGGTTACCATCCATGTGCTGCAGGGTGAGCGTAAACGCGCGTCTGATAACAAATCTCTGGGTCAGTTCAACCTGGATGGTATTAACCCGGCGCCGCGTGGCATGCCGCAGATCGAAGTGACCTTTGACATCGATGCTGACGGTATCCTGCACGTCTCCGCGAAAGACAAAAACAGCGGTAAAGAGCAGAAGATCACCATCAAAGCGTCTTCCGGTCTGAATGAAGAAGAAATTCAGAAAATGGTTCGCGAAGCGGAAGCTAACGCCGAATCTGACCGTAAGTTCGAAGAGCTGGTACAGACCCGTAACCAGGGCGACCATCTGCTGCACAGCACTCGCAAGCAGGTTGAAGAAGCAGGCGATAAACTGCCGGCTGACGACAAAACTGCCATCGAGTCTGCGCTGACCGCGCTGGAAACTTCGCTGAAAGGTGAAGACAAAGCGGACATCGAAGCGAAAATGCAGGCGCTGGCGCAGGTTTCCCAGAAGCTGATGGAAATCGCCCAGCAGCAGCATGCTCAGCAGCAGGCGGGTTCCGCTGACGCTCAGGCGAGCAACGCGAAAGACGACGATGTTGTCGACGCTGAGTTCGAAGAAGTGAAAGATAAAAAATAATCGCCCTTTGAACGGGTAAAACACTGGCACGGGCGAAGAGGTTTCCTCTCCGCCCGTGCACGCATGTTAAGGGGCTGAAAAACACCGATGGCAAAGCAAGATTACTACGAGATTTTAGGCGTCTCCAAAACAGCGGAAGAGCGTGAAATCAAAAAGGCTTATAAGCGCCTGGCCATGAAGTATCACCCGGACCGCAACCAGGGTGATAAAGAGGCCGAAGCCAAATTTAAAGAAATCAAAGAAGCGTATGAAATCCTGACTGATGCCCAGAAGCGTGCGGCCTACGATCAGTACGGCCATGCGGCCTTTGAGCAGGGCGGCATGGGCGGCGGCGGTTTTGGCGGCGGTGCGGACTTCAGCGATATCTTTGGCGATGTTTTCGGCGATATCTTTGGCGGCGGACGTGGCCGGCAGCGCGCGGCGCGCGGCGCCGATCTCCGTTACAACATGGAGCTGACGCTGGAAGAAGCGGTTCGTGGCGTCACCAAAGAGATCCGTATTCCGACGCTGGAAGAGTGCGACGTCTGCCACGGCAGCGGCGCCAAAGCAGGCAGCAAACCGCAGACCTGTCCGACCTGTCATGGCGCGGGCCAGGTACAGATGCGTCAGGGCTTCTTTGCGGTACAGCAGACCTGTCCGCACTGTCAGGGACGCGGTACGCTGATTAAAGATCCGTGCAATAAATGTCATGGTCACGGCCGCGTTGAGAAGACCAAAACCCTGTCGGTTAAAATCCCGGCGGGCGTGGATACCGGCGACCGGATCCGTCTGGCGGGCGAAGGCGAAGCCGGCGAGCATGGCGCACCGGCAGGGGATCTGTACGTTCAGGTTCAGGTGAAGCAGCACGCTATCTTTGAGCGTGAAGGTAATAACCTGTACTGCGAAGTGCCGATCAACTTCACCATGGCTGCGCTGGGCGGTGAGATTGAGGTCCCGACGCTCGACGGTCGCGTCAACCTGAAAATTCCGGGTGAAACCCAGACCGGCAAGCTGTTCCGCATGCGTGGGAAAGGCGTGAAATCCGTTCGCGGCGGCGCGCAGGGCGATCTGCTGTGCCGGGTGGTGGTGGAGACGCCGGTGGGGCTGAACGAGAAGCAGAAGCAGCTGCTGAAAGAGCTGCAGGAAAGCTTCGGCGGCCCGACCGGGGAAAACAACAGCCCGCGTTCGAAAAGCTTCTTTGACGGTGTGAAGAAGTTTTTTGATGATTTGACTCGTTAATCATTTCCGTCATTGCTGATAAAAAGCCTGAGATTGAGAAATCCCAGGCTTTTTTATTTCTTCTTGATGTATCCATTAATTCAACTCTTTGATTCAGAATCTTTATTTTATTGAATCAGGAGTATTAACAGCGTTCTTCCCATTGATTTAATTTTCCCTCATGGCATAACCTACATGCATTTAATATATGTGCAGTTAATCTCAATAGGGCTTTATTATTTATAACATGAATAATTGATGGTCTGGTCATTTCGATGTTGCTGGGGCATTATGTCTTAATCATCCAGGATAAAGCCCGAACGTTTCATCTGTGGTTGCCCAAATGGGTATTGTCGGACGTCGCTCAAATCAATAACGTCCAGGCGTGCCAGTTATGACAAAAATAGGTAACAGACAAGTGCGTTATGATCGTGCCGGATATTTATAAATAATAACTTACCCTCACTAAAACAACATATTTTGACACATGCCTGATAATACCCATCGTCCCTTTTGATATGAGATTTTCATCACTATTTTGATGGTGTGTTTCGCTAACAATAAGCGCCGCAGAAAAGTAGTGTATGGCTATGGACGAATTATAACTTTGGGAAATACTTTCAATGCCTCGGATAAAAAATACGCTATTGGCTTGTATGATACTTGCAGCATCCTTGGGATTTAGTCACTCCGTACAAGCATCTTTGGACTACCAATATTCTTTTGGATCGATTAATGCAGGTTATGCTGACTGGAACAGCGGCTTTGTCGATGTAGGTCGTGGTGAAGTCTGGAAAGCCACAGCTGATTTTGGCGTCAATTTTAAAGAAGCCGAATTCTATTCTTTTTTTGAAAGTAATGTACTCAACCATTCTGTCGCGGGGCGTAACCATACGGTTTCAGCGATGACGCATGTTCGCCTTTTTGGCTCTGACTATACGCTCTTTGGCAAGATTTATGGCCAGTGGGAAAATACGTGGGGGGATGATCTGGACATGTTTTATGGTCTTGGTTATCTGGGATGGTCCGGGAAATGGGGATTCTTTAAACCTTACATCGGACTCCACAATGAGTCGGGTGATTATGTTTCACCAAAATATGGGCAAACAAGCGGCTGGAACGGGTATGTACTGGGCTGGACGGCAGCTTATAACTTCACGCTATTTGACGAGAAATTTGTTCTGTCAGACTGGAATGAAATTGAATTTGAGCGAAATGATGCCTACGCGGAACAGCAACACGGTGATTATGGCATTAATGGCGGTTTAACGCTGGCCTGGAAATTTTATCCTCACTGGAAGGCAACGGTAACCTGGCGTTATTTTAAAAACAAATTAGGTTATGACGGCTTTGGCGATCAAATGATTTATATGGTTGGGTATGAATTTTAAAAAATGTCAAAGGAGTTAAAATGAAAAAAACAGTTGTTGCCAGTATGATTGGGCTGGCGCTATGTGCCGGGAGCGCGCTGTCAACAGCACATGCCGCAACAGAAAAGCGTCCTAATTTGGTTATTATTCTGGCTGATGATTTAGGGTATGGCGATCTTGCAACTTATGGACATCCCATTGTCAAAACCCCGAATATCGACAAACTGGCGCAGGAAGGGGTGAAATTCACCGATTATTATGCGCCTGCGCCGCTGTGCTCCCCCTCCCGTGCGGGTCTGTTAACCGGTCGTATGCCATTTCGCACTGGTATTCGCTCATGGATCCCGGAAGGCAAAGATGTTGCATTAGGGCGTAATGAACTGACCATCGCCAATCTGTTGAAACAGCAGGGCTATGACACGGCGATGATGGGCAAACTGCACCTGAATGCAGGTGGAGATCGTACCGATCAACCCCAGGCAAAAGATATGGGGTTTGATTACAGTCTGGTGAATCCGGCGGGATTTGTCACGGATTCCACGCTGGATAATGCCAAAGAGCGTCCTCGCTACGGGGTGGTGCATCCGACAGGATGGCTACGCAATGGGCAACGAATTGGTCGCGCAGATAAAATGAGCGGTGAATTTGTCAGCTCTGAAGTGGTGAACTGGCTGGATAATAAGAAAGATGATAAGCCGTTCTTCTTATATGTCGCGTTTACTGAGGTGCACAGCCCGCTGGCTTCGCCGAAGAAGTATCTCGATATGTACTCGCAATATATGAGCGCGTACCAAAAACAGCACCCGGATCTGTTTTATGGCGACTGGGCTGATAAACCGTGGCGTGGCACGGGGGAGTACTACGCGAACATCAGTTACATGGATGCTCAGGTCGGTAAAGTGCTGGATAAAATTAAGGCAATGGGCGAAGAAGACAACACCATCGTGATTTTCACCAGTGACAATGGCCCGGTAACGCGTGAGGCGCGTAAGGTGTATGAGCTGAACCTGGCGGGTGAGACCGATGGTTTGCGTGGCCGTAAAGATAATCTGTGGGAAGGCGGCATCCGCGTTCCGGCGATTATTAAATATGGCAAACATCTGCCGCAGGGGATGGTGACGGATACGCCGGTTTCCGGTCTTGACTGGATGCCGACGCTGGCGAAGATGATGGATTTTACACTCCCGAACGATCGCACGTACGATGGCCAGTCTTTGGTTCCGCTGCTGGAACAGAAGCCGCTGGAGCGTAATAAGCCGTTGATCTTCGGCGTTGATATGCCATTCCAGGACGATCCAACCGATGAGTGGGCGATCAGGGATGGCGACTGGAAGATGATCATCGATCGTGAAAATAAACCGAAATATCTCTACAACCTGAAGACCGACCGTTACGAAACGCTCAATCAGATTGGCAAACGGCCGGATATTGAGAAACAACTGTACGATAAGTTCCTGAAGTATAAAGAAGACATCGATAACGATTCGTTAATGAAAGCCCGTGGCGATAAGCCGACGCCGGTCACCTGGGGCTAACCGAATAACCATAAAACCGTAGTATGCCACTTAGGGCGATGCCCGCCTGATTCGGTGTTTAAACTGAATCAGGTTCTTTTTATTGGGATGGACATAGCGATCATGCGAAGAAAGAGCTGTCAGGTCATGATTAAACCGACAGGTTCAGTATGCAATCTTGATTGTAAGTACTGCTTCTATCTGGAAAAGGAAAAGCTCTACCCGGAGCGAAAACGCAACTACAGAATGTCAGACGAGATGCTGGAACGCTTCATTAAACAACATATTGCCGCGCAAGAGGTTGATGAGGTGATTTTTGCCTGGCAGGGCGGAGAACCGACGTTGATGGGGCTGCCTTTTTATCGCCGGGCGATCGAACTCCAGCAGCGTTATGCTGCGGGAAAAACGATTGTGAATACCTTCCAGACGAACGGCATTTTGATCGACGACCAATGGGCTGAGTTTTTTCGGGCCAACCAATTCCTGGTCGGTATTTCCATTGACGGCGATGCAGCCTTGCATGACGAATGGCGCGTTACGCGCTCGGGAAAAGCGACGCATGCGAAAGTTGAACAGGCCATACAATGTCTGCACCGCCACGGCGTTGAATTTAATACGCTGACGGTTGTTAATCAGAGCAATATGCGCCATCCGCTTCAGGTATATCGCTATCTGAAGAGCATCGGCAGCCGTTATATGCAATTTATCCCTTTGGTGGAAAGAAGCAGCGAAAAGAGCGGCCTTGGGCTGGCGCACCCTGAGGACAGGCAAACAAAAATGATGCCGTGGTCGGTTGATCCGCTACAGTTTGGCCATTTTCTTAACGCTATTTTTGATGTATGGGTCCGCGAAGACATTGGCGACATAGGCATACAGATGTTTGAACAAACGCTTGCCGCCTGGTGTGGGTTGCCTCCCCAGGTATGCGTATTCGCGCCAACCTGCGGCAGCGCGTTTGCGATGGAGATGAACGGCGACGTTTATAACTGCGATCATTTTGTTTATCCGCAGTACAGGCTGGGAAATATTCAGGATACGACGCTACATGCGATGAATAATAGCGCGCAAAACCAGCAGTTTGGTGATGATAAAAGCCACTCAATGGCGCAGGAGTGTCGCTCTTGTCAGTGGCAATTTGCCTGCTACGGCGGCTGCCCCAAGCACCGCTTCTTGCTATCCGCGACGGGCGAGAGAAACCACAACTATTTGTGCGCAGGCTATAAAGCGTTTTTCTCTCATAGCGCGGTGACTATGAGCGCGATGAAAACACTCCATCAGAATGGTTTTTCACCGGCAGAGATAAAATCAATATTTGTTTGAAAACCATACCGTCACAGGGAGTTAATCATGTTTTCTCAGGTTAATGTCGATAGCTGCAAAACGCCAGGCTGCAAAAATCTGGGCGTGCTGAACAGCCCGGATTACCAGAACCAGGGGAAAAATGTGTTATGCAGGGCATGTGGTTTTCATTTTCCTGTGATTTCGGCAAGATCGCTGAATCTTTTTCGCCAGTCGGTAAATCGGGTATGGAAAGGGTTGATAAAATCCTGCCCCGGATGCGGCGGCGCCTCACTAAAAAAGTATGGCTTTTCCGCGCAGGGAGAGCCACGCGTCTGCTGCCAGCAGTGCCATAAAACATTTCTTTATCCCGTCAGATATAAAACCGATCCGCGCCAGGATTATCTTGCCGCACTCATCCAGGAAGGGGCTTCGCTGGCGGATATCCGATCCGCCCTTGCGTTAGACAGTACCGGACTAAGCCGTGAATTACAGAAGTTATCCCGCAGGGCAAATCAGGCGGAACGCGAGTTTGCCTTTCCCGCTTTCGACATTACCCTCAGCACCCGCGCTTTTCGGGTTAAATTTAACGGCGGTGACAATTTTCTGTATGTGCTGGTCACCGCCGAGGAGACTACCGGTCGGATTATATCCGTAACAACCAATTATTCACTCCAGCCCGTTGAAGCGGAGTATCAATACCACTCTTATTACGAAGAACGCCTGCCGCCCGGTACGCTGGTACATCTTGTGCAACGGAAAGAAGCGATAACGATGCGGCGCGCAACGCTTTTTGATGTGGATTACGGACCGGCGGCGTTATACAAAAACGATCCGGGAATGCTGGTCAAACCCGTATTGCCGGCTTATCGCCATTTTGAATTAGTCAAAACACTGACAGATGCACGCTCCCTCAATATTCAACACTACATCGATCAGGAATGTTTTATATTAGGTGGCTGCCTGATGGCGAATTTGCAGCAGGTTCAACAGGGGCGATGCCATATCTCATTTGTCAGAGAGCGAGGCATGACGCCGCCGCTGCATGATATCCCGCCGCGCCTGTTTATGGGCGGAGGGAACCGCAACAATGTCTGGCGGACCTTCTCTACACGGGACTATGCGATGGCGGTTTGTAACCTAACCGGCAATAAAAAAACGGCCAATCTGCGGCACGCCACGTTAAATGGCGCGACGAAATTTATTCAATACCTGCACGCGCATCCTTTTTTGCCGCAGCTAAATCGCCTGTCTCCGGCGAACGTGACCGTGACGCTGGATTGTCTGAAATATGAATATAATAAAAGACAGAAAATGTGGGACGATCTGCGCGGTTAATTCTGCTTCGTCAACGCCTGGCCTTTTGCTGCCCAGTCTATCATTGTCTTATCCCTCCTCTTTAGCTCGTAAAAATCGAGCATTAGCGCAACTTAAATCTGATTTTTTCGAGTTATCAGTCTGTGTATTATACTTTTATCGAGTTATTCACCAACAGGATGAAAGTAAAAGTGAAACATCTGCAACGATTCTTCAGTAGCGATGCTTCCGGCGGCATTGTCTTAATCATCGCCGCGGCGCTGGCGATGGTCATGGCCAATACCAGCGTGACCAGCGGTCTGTATCACTCCTTCCTTGATACGCCTGTACAGCTGCGGGTGGGAGCGCTGGAGATCAACAAGAATATGCTGCTATGGATCAATGATGCCCTGATGGCGGTGTTCTTCTTGCTGATTGGCCTGGAGGTTAAACGCGAGCTGATTCAGGGCTCGCTGGCGAGTCGCCGTCAGGCGGTCTTTCCGGTGATTGCCGCGCTCGGCGGGATGATCGTCCCGGCGCTGGTCTATCTGGCCTTTAACGCTCAGGATCCTGTCGCCAGAGAGGGATGGGCGATCCCGGCGGCGACGGATATTGCCTTTGCCCTCGGCGTGCTGGCGCTGTTAGGCAGCCGCGTCCCGACGGCGCTGAAGATTTTCCTGATGGCGCTGGCGATTATTGATGACCTTGGGGCTATCGTGATTATCGCGCTGTTTTATACCCACGACCTGTCAATGCTCTCGCTGGGCGTGGCGGCGGCGGCGATTGCGGTGCTGGTGGTTCTGAATCTGAGCGGCGTGCGACGCACCGGGATCTATATTCTGGTCGGTGCGGTGCTGTGGACCGCGGTGCTGAAGTCCGGCGTTCACGCGACGCTTGCCGGGGTCATCGTCGGCTTTATGATCCCGCTCCAGGAGAAGCAGGGTCAGTCACCGGCTAAAGTGCTTGAGCATGTCCTGCATCCGTGGGTGGCGTTTATGATCCTGCCGCTGTTTGCCTTCGCCAACGCGGGCGTCTCGCTGCGGGGGGTTACGCTTGATGGACTGACGTCGCTGCTGCCCCTGGGTATCATGGCCGGCCTGTTTATCGGTAAGCCGCTGGGGATCAGCCTGTTCTGCTGGCTGGCCCTGAAGCTGAAGTGGGCCTCGCTACCGGAGGGGACCACCTGCCGGCAGATTATGGCGGTGGGCATTCTGTGCGGGATTGGCTTTACGATGTCGATTTTTATCGCCACGCTGGCCTTCGCCAATGTCGATCCCGCGTTAATCAACTGGGCCAAGCTTGGCATCTTAATTGGATCGGTGGTATCAGCTGTTACCGGCTACCTCATACTGCGTCAGCGCGTAACGGATACTCGCCTCGCGGTATAACCTTTCTGCAGGAGGGCCAGCCAGGCTCTCCTGGACATTATCAGGGAGAGAAGCATGTCACATATCAACTACAACCATCTGTACTACTTCTGGCACGTCTATAAAGAAGGGTCTGTCGTGGGCGCGGCGGAGGCGCTGTTTCTGACGCCGCAAACCATTACCGGGCAGATCAAAGCGCTGGAGGAGCGTCTGCAGGGAAAGTTATTTAAGCGCAAGGGAAGAGGGCTGGAGCCGAGCGAGCTCGGGGAGCTGGTCTTTCGCTACGCCGACCGGATGTTTACCCTGAGCCAGGAGATGCTCGACATCGTCAACTACCGCAAAGAGTCGAATCTGCTGTTTGACGTCGGCGTGGCCGATGCGCTATCGAAACGGCTGGTCAGCGGCGTACTGGATGCCGCCGTTGTCGAAAGCGAGCAGATCCATCTGCGCTGTTTTGAATCCACCCATGAGCTGCTGCTGGAGCAGCTGAGCCAGCATAAGCTCGATATGATTATCTCTGACTGCCCGATCGACTCGACGCAGCAGGAAGGGCTGTTTTCGGTGAAGATTGGCGAGTGCAGCGTCAGCTTCTGGTGCATGAACCCGGCGCCAATGAAGCCGTTCCCGGCCTGTCTTGAAGAGCGACGGCTGCTGATCCCTGGTCGACGCTCGATGCTGGGACGTAAGCTGCTGAACTGGATTAACGTGCAGGGGCTGAAGGTGGAGATCCTCGGCGAGTTTGACGACGCGGCGCTCATGAAAGCCTTCGGCGCCGCGCATAATGCGATTTTTGTCGCGCCGACGCTCTACGCGCATGATTTCTACCATGATGAATCGATTGTCGAAATTGGCCGCATGGATAGCGTGATGGAGGAGTATCACGCCATTTTCGCCGAACGGATGATTCAGCATCCGGCGGTACAGCGCATCTGCAATCGCGATTATTCGTCGCTGTTTACTGAACCCAGATAGCCGGAAAGCGTGGGCTGGCGTGGCTCAGGTCGCGCCAGGACGGGAAAGATGACAGGCATAAAAAAACCCGCTTTCGCGGGTTTTTTCACAAAGCGACAACAAGCAGCGATTAAGCCAGTTTGTTGATCTGAGCGGTCAGGTTAGCCTTATGACGCGCAGCTTTGTTTTTGTGGATCAGACCTTTAGCAGCCTGACGGTCCACGATCGGTTGCATTTCGTTAAATGCTTTTTGTGCAGCAGCTTTGTCGCCAGCTTCGATAGCTGCGTATACTTTCTTGATGAAAGTACGCATCATAGAGCGACGGCTAGCGTTGTGCTTGCGAGCCTTTTCAGACTGAACGGCGCGCTTCTTAGCTGATTTGATATTAGCCAAGGTCCAACTCCCAAATGTGTTCTATATGGACAATTCAAAGGCCGAGGAATATGCCCGTTTAGCCTTCTTTTGTCAATGGATTTGTGCAAATAAGCGCCGTTTAACACCACAGCGCTTCATTACGTAGTGATGGCGCAAGATTCTACCAGCTTGTTGCAGGCGAATACAGCTTTTCCACCATAAAAATCGCCGGGGGCGGGCGGTTTTCCCGCTGACTCGCGCTGAGTGAATGAATTCCTGAGAACTTTCGTTGCCGAGGAGCAATCGCTGGTTAACGTTGACAGTTGTACAAGGTATACTCGGACGATTTTCACTGTTTTGAGCCAGACATGAAGCTGATACGCGGCATACATAATCTCAGTCAGGCCCCGCACGGGTGCGTGCTGACCATTGGCAATTTTGACGGCGTGCATCGTGGGCATCAGGCGCTGCTGCAGCGCTTGCGCGAAGAGGGCCGCCAGCGCGGTTTACCGGTGGTGGTGATGATTTTCGAACCCCAGCCGCTCGAGCTTTTTGCCGCCGATAAAGCCCCGGCGCGGTTGACCCGCCTGCGTGAAAAGCTGAGCTATCTGGCTGAAAGCGGGGTCGACTATGTGCTGTGCGTTCGCTTCGACCGCCGGTTCGCCGCGCTGACGGCGCAGGATTTTATCAGTGAACTGCTGGTGCGCCGCCTGGGCGTGCAGTTCCTTGCCGTCGGTGACGATTTCCGCTTTGGCGCTGGTCGCCAGGGGGATTTCTTGTTATTACAAAAGGCGGGGGCGGAATACGGCTTCGACGTCACCAGCACCCAAACCTTCTGCGAAGGCGGGGTGCGGATCAGCAGCACGGCGGTGCGTCAGGCGCTGGCCGATGACGATCTCCTGCTGGCGGAGACGCTGCTCGGCCATCCGTTTAGCATTTCCGGGCGCGTCGTGCATGGCGACGAACTGGGCCGTACCATAGGTTTTCCGACGGCGAACTTACCGCTGCGTCGTCAGGTTTCCCCGGTTAAAGGGGTCTATGCGGTAGAAGTGACAGGGCTGGGCGACAAGCCGATCGCCGGCGTCGCCAATATTGGCACCCGTCCAACGGTAGCGGGCGTGCGTCAGCAGCTCGAAGTGCATCTGTTGGACGTTGTAATGGACCTCTACGGTCGCCATATCAATGTAGTACTGCGTAAAAAGATACGTAATGAGCAGCGGTTTGCGTCGCTCGACGAGCTGAAGGCGCAAATCGCACGTGATGAGTTAACGGCCCGCGAATTATTTGGGCTGACCAGCCAGGCCTGAGCCACTGGTGTTTATCAAACCGAAATACGGAACCGAGAATCTGATGAGTGACTATAAATCGACCCTGAATTTGCCGGAAACAGGGTTCCCTATGCGTGGCGACCTCGCCAAACGCGAACCGGGAATGCTGGCGCGTTGGACCGATGATGACCTGTACGGCATCATTCGTGCAGCCAAAAAAGGCAAAAAAACCTTCATTCTGCATGATGGCCCTCCTTATGCGAATGGTAGTATTCATATTGGTCACTCGGTTAACAAGATTCTGAAAGACATTATCGTTAAGTCCAAAGGACTGACGGGCTATGACTCGCCTTACGTTCCAGGCTGGGACTGCCACGGTCTGCCGATCGAGCTGAAAGTAGAGCAGGAATACGGCAAGCCGGGCGAGAAATTCACCGCCGCAGAATTCCGCGCCAAATGCCGCGAATATGCCGCTCTGCAGATCGAGGGGCAGCGTAAAGATTTCATCCGCCTCGGCGTGCTGGGCGACTGGTCGCATCCGTATCTGACCATGGACTTCAAAACCGAAGCCAACATCATTCGCGCGCTGGGTAAAATCATCGGCAACGGCCACCTGCATAAAGGCGCCAAGCCGGTGCACTGGTGCGTAGACTGCCGTTCCGCGCTGGCGGAAGCGGAAGTGGAGTATTACGACAAGACTTCTCCATCCATCGACGTGGCGTTCCACGCGGTAGATAAAGCCGCGGTGCTGGCGAAATTCGGCGTCGCCGACGTCAACGGCCCGGTGTCGCTGGTTATCTGGACCACCACCCCGTGGACCCTGCCGGCTAACCGCGCCATCTCCCTATCGCCAGAGTTCGACTATGCGCTGGTGCAGGTGGACGGCCAGGCGCTGATCCTGGCGAAAGACCTCGTTGAGAGCGTGATGAAGCGCGTTGGCGCGGCCGATTACACCATCCTGGCGGCGGTGAACGGCGCCGAGCTTGAACTGATGCGTTTCCAGCACCCGTTCCTCGATTTCGACGTGCCGGCGATCCTTGGCGACCACGTGACGCTGGATGCCGGTACCGGTGCGGTGCATACCGCCGGCGGCCACGGTCCGGACGATTACACGATCAGCCAGAAATACGGTCTGGAAATCGCTAACCCGGTTGGCCCGGACGGGGCTTATCTGCCAGGCACCTATCCGTCTCTGGACGGTATCAACGTCTTCAAAGCCAACGATATCATCGTTGAGATGCTGCGTGAGCGCGGCGCGCTGCTGCATGTGGAAAAAATGCAGCACAGCTATCCGTGCTGCTGGCGCCACAAGTCGCCAATCATCTTCCGCGCCACCCCGCAGTGGTTCGTGAGCATGGATCAGAAAGGTCTGCGCGCGCAGTCGCTGAAAGAGATCAAAGGCGTGCAGTGGATCCCGGACTGGGGCCAGGCGCGTATCGAATCGATGGTCGCCAACCGTCCTGACTGGTGCATCTCCCGTCAGCGTACCTGGGGCGTGCCGATGTCGCTGTTCGTGCATAAAGAAACCCACGAACTGCACCCGCGTACCCTTGAGCTGATGGAAGAAGTCGCGAAGCGTGTTGAAGTCGACGGCATCCAGGCGTGGTGGGATCTCGATTCCCGCGACATCCTTGGCGATGACGCTGACAGCTACGAGAAAGTGCCGGATACCCTCGACGTCTGGTTTGACTCCGGGTCGACCCACTCTTCCGTGGTTGACGTGCGTCCGGAATTCGCCGGTCACGCCGCCGATATGTATCTGGAAGGCTCCGACCAGCATCGCGGCTGGTTCATGTCCTCTCTGATGATTTCCACGGCGATGAAAGGCAAAGCGCCATATCGTCAGGTACTGACCCACGGCTTCACCGTCGATGGTCAGGGCCGCAAAATGTCCAAGTCTATCGGCAACACCGTTAGCCCGCAGGACGTGATGAACAAGCTGGGCGCCGATATCCTGCGCCTGTGGGTGGCTTCCACCGACTACACTGGCGAAATGGCGGTCTCTGACGAGATCCTCAAACGCGCCGCGGACAGCTATCGTCGTATCCGTAACACCGCGCGCTTCCTGCTGGCCAACCTGAACGGTTTCGATCCGGCAAAAGACATGGTCAAACCGGAAGAGATGGTGGTGCTGGATCGCTGGGCGGTCGGCTGCGCGCAGGCGGCACAGGAAGATATCCTGAAAGCCTACGAATCCTACGACTTCCACGAAGTGGTGCAGCGCCTGATGCGCTTCTGCTCCATTGAGATGGGCTCGTTCTATCTCGACATCATCAAAGACCGTCAGTACACCGCCAGGGCGGACAGCGTGGCGCGTCGCAGTTGTCAGACCGCGCTGTTCCACATCGTGGAAGCGCTGGTGCGCTGGATGGCGCCGATCATGTCCTTCACCGCGGACGAAATCTGGGGTTACCTGCCGGGCGAGCGTGAGAAATACGTCTTTACCGGCGAATGGTATCAAGGTCTCTTCGGTCTGGCCGACGACGAAGCGATGAATGACGGCTTCTGGGATGAGCTGCTGAAAGTCCGTGGCGAAGTCAACAAAGTGATTGAACAGGCGCGTGCGGATAAGAAAGTCGGCGGCTCGCTGGAAGCCTCGGTGACGCTGTATGCTGATGCCGATCTGGCCGCTAAGCTCAACGCGCTGGGCGATGAATTGCGATTTGTCCTGTTGACCTCCGGGGCGAACGTCGCAGACTATGCGAGCGCGCCTGCTGATGCGCAGCAGAGCGAACTGCTCAAAGGACTGAAAGTCGCATTGAGCAAAGCTGAAGGTGAGAAATGCCCGCGCTGCTGGCATTACACCACCGATATCGGCAAGGTGGCGGAACACGCGGAAATCTGCGGACGCTGTGTGAGCAACGTCGCCGGTGACGGCGAGCAACGTAAATTCGCCTGATGAGTAAATCGATCTGTTCAACGGGGCTACGCTGGCTGTGGGTGGTCGTAGCCGTGCTGATTATCGATCTGGGCAGCAAATTCCTGATCCTCCAGAACTTCGCTCTGGGGGAGACGGTTCCGCTGTTCCCGTCGCTTAATCTGCATTATGCCCGCAACTATGGCGCGGCCTTTAGCTTCCTCGCCGACAGCGGCGGCTGGCAGCGCTGGTTCTTTTCCGGGATCGCCATCGGCATTTGCGTGGTGCTGACGGTGCTGATGTACCGTTCGAAGGCGACGCAAAAGCTGAACAATATTGCCTACGCCCTGATTATCGGCGGCGCGCTGGGCAACTTGTTCGATCGCCTGTGGCACGGCTTTGTGGTCGATATGATCGACTTCTACGTCGGCGACTGGCACTTCGCCACTTTCAACCTCGCCGATAGCGCTATCTGCATCGGCGCGGCGATGATTGTGCTGGAAGGCTTCCTGCCGAAACCGACCGCAAAAGAGCAGGCGTAAATGTTAATGCCGGGTGGCGCCAAGTCAGCCCGGCCTACAGAATGTGTGGTCTCCCGTCGCCCGGTAAGCGTAGCGCCTCCGGGCACCAGGAGATCGAAAACAAGCGAGCAATTTGCATGTCTAAATCCGTACAGAGCAACAGCGCGGTTCTCGTTCACTTCACGCTGAAGCTGGACGATGGATCCACCGCCGAGTCCACCCGTAACAATGGCAAACCGGCGCTGTTTCGCCTCGGCGACACCTCCCTGTCTGAGGGGCTGGAGCAACAGCTTCTTGGTCTGAAAGAGGGCGAGAAAAAGGCCTTTTCGCTGGAGCCTGACGCCGCATTTGGCGTCCCGAGCCCGGACCTGATTCAGTATTTCTCTCGCCGCGAGTTTATCGACGCCGGCGAGCCGGAGATCGGCGCGATTATGCTCTTTACCGCAATGGATGGCAGCGAAATGCCTGGCGTGATCCGTGAAGTGAACGGCGATTCCATCACCGTCGACTTCAACCATCCGCTGGCCGGGCGCACCGTTCATTTTGATATTGAAGTGCTGGAGATCGATCCGGCGCTGGAGGATTAACATGCAGATCCTGTTGGCTAACCCGCGCGGCTTTTGCGCTGGCGTTGACCGCGCTATCAGCATTGTAGAAAACGCGCTGACGCTGTACGGCGCGCCGATCTATGTTCGTCATGAAGTGGTGCATAACCGCTATGTGGTGGATAGCCTGCGCAAGCGCGGCGCCATTTTTATCGAACAGATCAGCGAAGTACCGGATGGCGCGATCCTGATCTTCTCCGCTCACGGCGTATCGCAGGCGGTACGGAATGAAGCGAAGAGCCGCGATCTGACGGTGTTCGACGCCACCTGTCCGCTGGTGACGAAAGTGCATATGGAAGTCGCCCGCGCCAGCCGCCGTGGCGAAGAGTCGATTCTGATCGGCCATGCCGGGCACCCGGAAGTCGAAGGCACGATGGGGCAGTATAATAACCCGCAAGGGGGCATGTACCTGGTCGAGTCGCCGGAAGACGTTCTCAAGCTGGAAGTCAAAAACGACGCCCGGCTGTCGTTTATGACCCAGACCACCCTCTCGGTGGATGATACCTCGGATGTGATTGACGCGCTGCGCGCGCGTTTCCCGAAAATCGTCGGCCCGCGCAAAGACGACATTTGCTATGCCACCACTAACCGTCAGGAAGCGGTGCGCGCGCTGGCGGAGCAGGCTGACGTGGTGCTGGTGGTTGGTTCGAAAAACTCCTCCAACTCAAACCGTCTCGCCGAACTGGCGCAGCGGATGGGTAAGGCGGCTTACCTGATTGACGATGCCTCCGATATTCAGGAAGCGTGGGTCAAGGATGCGGCCTGCGTTGGCGTGACGGCGGGCGCGTCGGCGCCGGATATTCTGGTGCAGAACGTCATTACCCGCCTGCAGGAGCTGGGCGGCGGCGAAGCCGTACCGCTGGAAGGCCGGGAAGAGAATATCGTCTTTGAAGTGCCGAAAGAGCTGCGTGTGGATGTCCGTGAAGTAGAGTAAGTTCTTTCCGTCAGCAGTATGAGAAGATGCCAGACTTAACGTCTGGCATTTTTTTTTAGGGAGAAACCATGCGCTTACCGATCATTCTTGATACAGACCCGGGCATCGACGATGCTGCCGCTATTGCCGCGGCGCTGTTCGCCCCTGAGCTGGATCTGCAACTGATGACCACCGTGGCGGGCAATGTCTCGGTAGAGAAGACGACCCGTAACGCGCTGCAGCTGCTGCACTTCTGGCATGCCGATGTGCCGCTGGCGCAGGGCGCCTCGATGCCGCTGGTGCGTCCCCTGCGCGATGCCGCCTCGGTGCATGGCGAATCCGGTATGGAAGGGTATGACTTTGTTGAGCATCACCGGCAGCCGCTGGCGAAGCCGGCCTTCCAGGCGATCCGCGATGCGCTGATGCATGCTGCCGAGCCGATCACTCTGGTGGCGATTGGCCCATTGACCAATATTGCGCTGCTGCTGACCCAGTATCCGGAATGCCTGTTCAACATTCGCCGGCTGGTGATCATGGGCGGCTCGGCGGGCCGGGGCAACTTTACGCCGAATGCCGAATTCAATATTGCCATCGACCCGGAAGCCGCCGCGAAAGTCTTCCACAGCGGGCTGGAGATTATCATGTGCGGGCTGGACGTCACCAATCGGGCGCTGCTGACGGCGGATTATCTGGCGACCCTGCCGACGCTGAATCAGACCGGTAAAATGCTCCATGCGCTGTTTAGCCACTATCGTAGCGGCAGCATGAGTAGTGGTCTGAGAATGCACGATCTCTGCGCTATCGCATGGCTGGTCCGCCCGGAACTGTTCACCCTACAGCCGTGTTTTGTGGCGGTGGAGACGCAGGGAACCTGGACCGCCGGCGCCACGGTGGTGGATATCGAAGGGCGACTGGGCCAGCCGGCCAATGCCCAGGTGGCGCTGGATATCGATGTCGACGGGTTTCAGCGCTGGGCGGCGGAGGTGATCGCCCTGGCGCCGTGATACTCACCCAATCTTCAAGGAGAGAAGTGATGACCTATGGACAGGCGTATTTAAGCGGCTGGAAAGAGACCTTTAATTTTAGCGGCCGGGCCAGCCGACAGCAGTTCTGGACGTTTTTTCTTATCAATATACTGATCGCCAGCGCGCCGCTGGCCGTCTGGTGGCTGGCAACCAGCTTTAACCCTCAATACGGCATCCTCAGTTTTGTTGTTATTCCCTTTGCTGCGCTGTGGTTGCTGCTGATGACTCTCCCTCTGCTGGCGATCGGCTGCCGGCGGATGCATGATATCGGCCGCTCCGGGCTCTGGTTCGTGCTGGGGGTTATCATTCCGTGGTTTGCGGTTATTTCGCTGGCGCTATGCTGCCTGCGTTCAGCGCCGGCACCGTCTCGCTGAGATAATCAATCATCGCCCGCATTCTGGCGGGCATATGCTTATCTCCCGCCCAGAGCAGCCACAGATCGCCGGAGTAGCTGCTGATAAATTCCCATTCGGGCAGCACCTGCACGATGTCGCCATTCGCCAGCGCCTCGCGGGCGGTGAACAGCGGCAGGCTGCCGATCCCTAAATGCTGCCTGACCGCGTCGAGGCGCACGGCGGTATGGTTGGCGGCGTACCGCCCGTATGTTTGCACCGTTTCGGTTTTCCCTTCCCGACGGAACTTCCAGCGCGCGTCGGCGGGCGTTTCGCCAAGGCTGATGCAGCTGTGCGCGCGCAGTTCCTGCGGCGTGCGCGGCATACCGTGGCGCTGTAAATAGACCTCAGTGGCGCAGATAACGTGCGTGACTGGCATCAACGGTTTGCCATGCAGACCGGGCGAGGGGGTATCGGTGATGCGTAACGCCAGATCGATACCGTCATCGATAAAATCCAGAGGGCGATCTTCCAGCCGCAGGCAGACGTCAACCTGCGGGTAACGCTGAAAAAACGCCATCATCAGCGGATGGATCACGAAGCGGCCGACGGCTTTCGGTACGCTGAGCGTCAGCTTTCCCTGGGCGACCGTTTGGCGACTGCCGGCGGAATCCATCGCCTGTCGCGCCGCTTCCAGCATCTGCTGGGCATGCTGATACACCGTTTCCCCGGCATCGCTCAGACGCAGCTTGCGGGTGGTACGCTGCAGCAGTTTGCAGCCCATCTCTCGCTCCAGCCGCGACACGCTGCGGCTAACGGCGGAAGGGGTAATGCCGCTCTGGCGGGCGACGGCGGAGAAGCTGCCCTGGTCGACGATCTGGACGAAAAGGGCAAGGTCGGGCAGGAGGCTGAGATTCATTTGTGCTCCCGGAGCAAGAGTGCATTGGCTGGTGATAGGATTATCGCTGTCGGTATTAATAATATACTGGGCGGACAGAGAGGAGAATCACTATGACTGAACGGGTTTATTACACCAGCGACGCTACTGATGGGCGCGCCCAGATCATCGCCTGCACTGCGGAAGCGGATGGCCGCTACGCCATCGAACTGGATCGGACGCTGTTTCACCCGCAAGGGGGCGGTCAACCGGCGGATCGCGGCTGGATAGCTGGTCAGGCCGTTGAGACGGTTATTGTGCGCGGCGACAGCGTGCTGCATATTCTGTCGCAACCGCTTCCCCTCGGTGAAGTGGAGATGAGAATAGATGCCTCCGCGAGACACCTGCATGCCCGCCTGCATTCCGCCGGCCACCTGCTTGGCCTGGCGGGCGAACAGCTTGGCTGGCAACCGGTGAAAGCGCACCACTGGCCTGGCGAGGGGCGGATCGCTTTCACCGGCGGGAACCACGCCGTGATACCCGACGCCAGCGCGCTGTTGAGCCAGGTGAAGGCATGGCAGGCGCAGGACCTCCCGCGTCAGGTGATCTTCGCTGAGGGTTTGCGCATGGTGGGGTTTGGCGAACTGCCCGCCTATCCCTGCGGTGGCACACATGTCGCCCGCCTGGCGGAGCTGGGCGACATTCTTATCAGTCAGATTAAGATGAAGAAGGGGCGGCTGGTGGTCAGCTATTCCCTGGCGTAAACGTTTCAGACCTGCTCAGGGGAGGTCTGTTTGCCGCGATAAATACGCTCCGGTCGACCAACCTTGCCGTAGCTGATTTCCGCTTCCAGAAAGTCGTTCTTCACCCCTTGTTCCAGATAACGGCGGGCGGTGGTTTTGCTGCTGCCAAGGATACGCGCCAGCGAGTCGGCGGTATGCACCACCCCCGTGTCGGCAAACAGCTGGAGTACGCGCTGAAAGGTGCTTTCATCGATCCCGCGTAGCGGTGCGCTGGCCGGTTCCGTCTGTTCCCGAGCCTGAATATTAAACAGCGCATCGACGTGGATCTGGCTGGCCTGTTCGCTGGAACGCAGCGAGCTGCGATAGCGAGCGAAGCGCTCCAGGGTGTGCTGCAGGCGCTGATAGTGCACCGGCTTAATCAGATAGTCGAACACCCCCAGGCGCAGTGCTTCGCTGATGGTATCCATATGATTATCAGCGGTAATAAAGATAATCCGCCCCTTGTAATGGGTACTGACCGCATGGCGGATCAGGTCGATACCTTTGCCGTCAGGTAAGAAATTATCCAGCAGGATCAGCTGCGGTTGATACAGTCTGAGTTGTTTCCTGGCGCTCTCGAGTTTATCCGCAATGCCAATGACGTCGAACTGGGGAAACTGTTTGATGTTATCCACCAGGATCTCCGCCAGCATAGGTTCGTCTTCAACGATAAGAGTGGTGATGCTATCCATGATGTTCATCTCGGGTCAGGGGAATATAAAGAGTAAAGATGCTGCCAAAAGGAATGTTATTTTCGACGACGATGCTGCCGCCTGCCTGTTCCACGTAGCTGCGAACCAGCCAGAGTCCGATGCCATGATCTTTGCTGACGCTGCTGGTGACGCCGCGCTCGAAGATCCGATCGCGCAGCGTCTCGTCAATGCCGCATCCCTGATCGGCGACCTCGATAATCACCTCGTGGCCGTCACTGTTGATTAGGCACTCTATCTGCCTTGAGCCCTGCGGCTGTTGCAGGCTGGCATTGTAGGCGTTATCAAGCAGATTCCCCACGATCGAGATCCATTCGTTGTGAGAAAGGGCGGTGGGTAATCTGTCGACGAAGCAGGCCGGATCGAAAATCAGCTCAAGTCCAAGCTCTTTGGCCCGGTAATATTTGCCGATCAACAGCCCGGCCAGGTGGTTGTCCTGGAAATTACGCGCGATAAAATCGATGACCTTCTGGTGACTTTCCGACTGCTGTTGGATCAGATCCAGCGCATGATCGTAGCGTTTAAGAAACAGCAGGCCGGCGATGGTGGAGATCAGATTGCGATGCTCATGCTGCACGGCGCGCAGGTTATCGGCATATTGTTGTACCTGGCTAAGCTGCAGGCTGAGGGTGTTGATATCGTCTTTACTACGAAAGCTGATCACCCAGCCCTGTGGCTCATTATTTAAGATCACCGCCATCCGGCTGGCGATCACTTTGATCTGATTGAAGGTGACGATCTCGTCTTTTTTATTGGTCTGCGGCGCATCGTAGAAGAAAGCCTCCTGCGAAATCACGCTGCTGATCCCTTTACCGATAAGCGTCGTTTCCGGTTGGCTCAGGTTGAGCAACCGGCGGGCAGTCTGATTAATCGCGGTGATCTTGTAACGGGAGTCGATGGCGATAAGCCCTTCGAACACGGATTCAAACAATACGCTTTGCTGGATCAACAGCTGCGACAGCTGTTGGGGTTCCATATTCAGCATCTGCTTTTTGATATGCAACGAGAAGCGGCGGGCGCAGTAGAGCAGGAGCAGTAACATGATCGCCATCGGGATCAGCAGCGAGCTTATCTGCAGGCTGAGCCAGTTCTCTAACTGTTCAATGGTATAGCCTACCGACACAATGCCAAGCACCTTGCCGGTCTCGTCCTGAATCGGTGATTTACCGCGCAGCGAGGAGCCCAGCGAGCCTTTGCGCACTGACACGTAGCTTTTCGCGTTTAATAGTGCTTCATCGCTGTCGCCGCCCTCCATCGATTTGCCGATTTCATCAGGGTTGACGTGATAGAGGCGCTGGCCGTTAGCATCACCGACGGTGATATAGGTGGCGTCGGAGAACGAACGCATGGGGTCGATAAGCGCTTTGATTCTGGCGAGGTCGCGTTTCTGAACCGCCTCGACCAGCTCCGGCATCGCCGAAATCTGCATTGCCTGAATCAGCGCTCGCTGCCCGACCTGGTAATGCAGACGCTCTTCGGTAATGTCGGTCAGATACCATGACATCGCCAGCATAACGATCGTCGAGGTGAATAAGATCAGCAGGAAGATGCGATTCTGAAACGATCGCCTGGCAAACCAGTGGGTGATTTTTCGGGTATACATAGTGCCAATAGACATTAAATGATTAGTTTCCCCGTTTCGCGGCCCGAGAACCCGCAGATGGCGCACAGAACCGCTAATTTCAGAAAAGTGATCGATGGAAAAGGGGCGTTGTTAATCCTGACCCGGAGGCGGGGCAACGGCCACGCCTCCGGGGAGGACGCCGGCCTACATCGCCAGCACGTACTTGAGCATCACCCCGGCGGCGATCGCCGAGCCGATCACCCCCGCCACGTTCGGGCCCATCGCGTGCATCAGCAGGAAGTTCTGCCCGTCCGCTTCCAGACCCACCTTGTTCGACACCCTTGCCGCCATCGGCACCGCCGACACCCCGGCTGAACCGATCAGCGGATTGATCGGGTTCTTACTGAACCTGTTCAGCAGCTTCGCCATCAGCACCCCGGCGGCGGTCCCCACGCAGAAGGCGATTACCCCCAGCAGCAGGATCCCCAGGGTCTGCGGCTGCAGGAACTTGTCCGCCACCAGCTTGGCCCCCACCGACAGCCCGAGGAAGATGGTCACGATGTTGATCAGCGCGTTCTGCACCGTATCGCTCAGCCGCTCCACCACCCCGCTCTCGCGCATCAGGTTGCCGAAGCAGAACATCCCCAGCAGCGGCGCGGCGTCCGGCAGCAGGAGCGCCACCAGCAGCAACAGCACCGCCGGGAAGAGGATCTTCTCCCGCTTACTCACCGTACGCAGCTGCACCATGCGGATCTTCCGCTCCTTATCCGTGGTCAGCGCCTTCATGATCGGCGGCTGGATCAGCGGCACCAGCGCCATGTAGGAGTAGGCGGCCACCGCGATGGCCCCCAGCAGCTCCGGCGCCAGCTTGCCCGACAGGTAGATGGCCGTCGGGCCGTCGGCGCCGCCGATGATGCCGATGGCCGCCGCCTGCGGCAGGGTGAACGAAATCAGGCCGAAGTAGTTGAGTGTCAGCGCCCCGAGGACGGTGGCGAAGATACCGAACTGCGCCGCCGCCCCCAGCAGCAGGGTGCGCGGGTTGGCCAGCAGCGGGCCGAAGTCGGTCATCGCCCCGACGCCCATAAAAATCACCAGCGGCGCGATGCCCGAGCCAATCGCCACCTTATAGAAGATGGCCAGCACCCCGGCGGAGTAGCCCATGTCCACCGCCAGGCTCTCCATCTGCCCCTGCACCGACGGCAGGGCCAGGGCCAGCGCCTCCTTAATGGCGTGGACGTCCGGCGCGCAGTGGAGCTTCGCGGCAATCACCGCCAGCTGCGCCGGGTCGTGGTGGGCCAGCAGGCTCTCCAGGGCGCTCAGCGCCAGGCCGGCCTCCGGGATGTTCGACAGCAGGCCGCCGAAGCCAATCGGCAGCAGCAGCAGCGGCTCGAACTTCTTCGCAATCGCCAGCCAGAGCAGCAGCAGGCTGACCAGCAGCATCACCGCCTGGCCGAACCCCAGGTGCATCAGCCCCATCCCCTGAATCAGGGCGTTCAGACTTTCCATTTCCGCTCCTCGTCGTTACGCCAGCTGCAGCAGGGTGTCGCCGACCGCCACCGCATCGCCGGCTTTCACCGCGATACCGCGGACGGTCCCGGCCCGGGCGGCGCGGATTTCGGTCTCCATCTTCATGGCTTCCAGAATCAGCAGCACCTCGCCTTCGGCCACGCTCTGACCCTCGCCTGCAATCACTTTCCAGATAGTGCCCGCCAGCGGCGCGGTGACCGGGGTGCCGGCGCCGGCCGGGGCGGCGGCAGGAACCGGTGCGGAAGACGGGGTGGCCGCCGTCAGCTGGCTGACGTCGCCGCCGTCGCTGACCTTCACCACAAAGGCTTTGCCTTCCACTTCCACGGTGTAGATACCGGAGGCGGCGGCTTTTACCGGGGCAGGAGCAGGCTGCGCGGCTTCCAGCTGCGGCACCGGTTCAAAGGCCGCCGGGTTATGGCGGTTTTCGAGGAACTTCAGGCCGGGCTGCGGGAACAGGGCCACGGTGAGCACATCGTCGATGGCGTTCTCCGCCAGCTGAATATTCTTCTCCTGCGCCTGGCGCTTCACATCGGCTTCCAGCTGCGCCAGCTCCGGCTTCAGCAGGTCCGCCGGGCGGCAGGTGATGGCCTCAGCGCCGTCCAGCACCCGCGCCTGCAGGGCGGCGTTCACCGGCGCCGGGGTGCGGCCGTATTCACCTTTCAGAATACCGGCGGTCTCCTTCGCGATGGTTTTGTAGCGCTCGCCGGTCAGCACGTTGAGCACCGCCTGGGTGCCGACAATCTGCGAGGTCGGGGTGACCAGCGGGATGAAGCCGAGGTCCTCGCGCACGCGGGGGATTTCCGTCAGCACCTGGTCGAGTTTTTCCGCGGCGTTCTGCTGCTTCAGCTGGCTTTCGAGGTTGGTGAGCATCCCGCCCGGCACCTGGGCCACCAGAATGCGGCTGTCGGTGCCCTTCAGCTGGCCCTCGAAGGCGTGGTACTTCTTACGCACCTCGCGGAAATACGCCGCGATGCTCTCCAGCTTGTGGATATCCAGCCCGGTGTCATATTTCGTGCCGGCGAGGGTGGCCACCAGCGCTTCGGTGGCCGGGTGGCCGTAGGTGGCGCTCATCGAGGAAATGGCGGTATCGACGCCGTCGACGCCGGCTTCAATGGCCTTCAGCAGGGCCATCTCCGCCATGCCGGTGGTGGCATGAGCATGCAGGTGCAGCCTGACGTCATAGCGCTTCTTGATTTCGCTGACCAGCTCAAAGGCGGCGCCGGGGGTGAGAATGCCGGACATGTCTTTAATCGCGATGGAGTCGACGCCGGTCTCCAGCAGCTGTTCGGTGAGGTCGAGCCAGGTCTGCAGGGTGTGGGCCGGGCTGGTGGTGTAGCTCAGGGTGCCCTGGGCGTGGGCGCCGTGGCTGCGGACCGCCTGCAGGGCGGCCTGCATGTTGCGCGGGTCGTTCATGGCGTCGAAGACGCGGAAGACGTCCATGCCGTTTTTGACGGCGCGCTCCACGAAGCGTTCGACCACGTCGTCGGCGTAGTGACGATAGCCGAGCAGGTTCTGGCCGCGGAGCAGCATCTGCAGCGGGGTTTTCGGCATCGCCTTTTTCAGCTCGCGCAGGCGGACCCACGGGTCCTCGCCGAGGAAGCGGATGCAGGCGTCGAAGGTGGCGCCGCCCCAGCACTCCAGCGAGCGGTAGCCGACGTCGTCAAGCTGAGCGGCGACGGGGAGCATATCGTCGAGACGCAGACGGGTGGCGAACAGGGACTGGTGGGCGTCGCGCAGGACGACATCGGTAATGGCAACGGTCATGAATTCCTCCGTGAATTAAGGGTGAAGACGGCGGTGGTGGTGAATGGCGGCGACAATCGCCGGCGTTAAGCGGGCGAAGTCGCCGGCGGGCGCAACGGCGGGCAGTGGCGTCGCTTTCGGCGCCGCAGCCGGTTCGGGGAAGAAGCGGTTGACGGCGGCGGACATCCCCTGGATGGCGAAAATCAGCAGAAACAGAAACGCCAGCACGAACCCCATGCCGAGGCACATCAGGGTGAAGCCTTCACCCAGCAGTACAGCTTCAGTCATTGAAAGACCCTAAAGTAAGGGCACGACGGCGTGTTTGAAGGTTAACCAAACGATACTTCCGGCTAAGGAGTAGGGGGGATTTCCCGAAGCCGCCCCCGGCTCTGGCCCCTAACTGGCATCGCTGTGGTTGACGCTCAAACATCGCCATCGTGCGTGTTGGTTACATCATCATGCCGAACACAATGCTGGCGATGACCAGCACAATACCGCCGCCCAGACGGGAGGAGATTTGCGCATAAGAGATAAGATTCATACGGTTACAGGCAGAGAGCACTTCCAGGTCGCCTGAGCCGCCGCGGTTAGCCATGCACAGGCCTGCGGTGATGGCGGATTCGATCGGGAAGAAGCCAATCATCCAGCCGCCGATGGCCGCCCCGACGACAGCACCCACGACGATTACCGCAGCGATGATGACGTTCGCGAAGGTAATCGCGTCGATAATTTCCTGCAGGTCGGTGTAGCACACGCCGACCCCGACCATCAGTACCCACAGCAGCTGCTTAGAGAAGAAGTCAGACAGGCGTTTGGCCCCGGCTTTGATCTCCGGCGAGCAGAGGCCGGAAGCGTTCAGCGCCGCGACGATCAGCACCATCCAGGCGAAATAGTGGATTGAGACACCGCCAATGCTTGGCAAAATTTTCTTGGCAATGACGTAGGCCAGCAGGAAACAGGTGGTGGCGAGCACCAGGCCGACTGCCGTTTCGCGATGGGTAATCTGGCCTGCTTTTTCATCATCATCAACTTTAAAGGAGGCTTTACGTACCAGTTCGCCTTCCCCGCTCAGCCAGGTGTGTTTTTTACCGATAATATCGAGCAGCGCGGCAAAAACGATGGCGAAGATATTGGCGATGGTCAGAATGGCAATCGCGGTGGAGTAGTACTCTTCACGGGAGCGGCCGGTGACGGAGTGATAAATTTCAGACAGCGGAACCGCGCCTGCGCCGTTGCCGCCGCCCATAATCGGCAGGACGTACAGCATCATGATGCGGTCTACGGAAATACCGAAGCACAGGCCGATGATAATCCCGAAGATAGATGCGCCGAGGATCCCCATAAGGATCGTCGGAATATAACCCAGCAGCGATTTCAACAGCAGTTTACGGTTAACCGAGAGAATGGCGCCAGTTATCAAAACTGCGATGAATAAGTTCAGGAAGTTGCTTTTATCCATCACATTAGTGATTGCATCAATTTCTTTTTGGGTAAAAATGCCTGCGTAAACGAAATAAGCGGCGACGAGGAAGATCATCACCGGCGCGCCGCCAATATATTTATTAAATATCGGCAGCCGCTTGCCAATCTCGCCAAAGATGGCGCCGATAATAAACATAATGGCAAAGCCGCCAACCAGGTCGGTGGGTAACGCATTAAAGAAGTGGGAAAGTAATAGCGTAATTAACGCAAACGCATAAAGGGGTAACGGCATGCCGAAGATTTTAAATCCCAGCAGGTCGCTTACGCCCTTTTTCTCCGTCGCCGGAGCCTGGCTCATGTTAGTCATAAACGTTATCCTGTTTATCAATGAAGTAATAAGACCGGCGCATAGTAATAAATAGACTCAGTGTTAAGGTGTGATAACCTTCACTGAATACTCGTGTTTTTAATTAATTTAATTATTTTTATTATGCTGAATGAATTAACAACATAAAAACCATAAAGCCAATTAAGCGACGGGAAAAATTGTGATTTAAATACAAGAATCGATAGCCGAACGCTGGCGAAATACAGGTCGTTTTGGAATAACGAAGCGCTAAAAAATGACTCTGATATTAAAACGCGTTCTGCTACGGAAGGATAAATCGCGGCGAGAGGCGATTGACCTCTTTCTCCGTCAGCATCAGCTCTCATTAGAGGCTGATTGCGAAATGGCCATTGTCGCCGAGTATCAGCAGCGGCTGGTCGGCTGCGGCGCCATCGCCGGCAACGTCCTGAAGTGCATCGCTATCGACCCCTCGCTGCAGGGGGAGGGGCTGAGCCTTAAGCTACTGACAGAATTACTCACCCTGGCCTACGAGCTGGGGCGCAGTGAACTGTTTTTATTCACTAAGCCCTGTAACGCCGCGCTCTTTGCCGGCGCCGGATTCTGGCCAATCGCGCAGGCCGGCGATCTCGCCGTGTTACTGGAAAATAGCCGCGAACGGCTGACCCGCTACTGCCGCCAGCTGGCGATGTACCGTCAGCCGGGACGCAAAATCGGCGCTATCGTGATGAACGCCAACCCGTTCACGCTCGGCCACCGCTGGTTGGTGGAGCAGGCGGCCCGTCAGTGCGACTGGCTACACCTGTTTGTGGTGAAAGAGGATGCCTCCCGTTTCACATATCAGGATCGCTACACGCTAATCGAAAAAGGGATTGCCGGCATCGACAAGGTAACGCTGCATCCCGGTTCGGCATACCTCATCTCGCGGGCCACCTTCCCCGGCTACTTCCTCAAAGAACAGGGGGTGGTGGATGACTGCCACAACCAGATCGATCTCCAGCTGTTCCGCGAACATTTAGCCCCGGCGCTGAAGATAACCCATCGTTTTGTCGGCACTGAGCCGCTGTGTTCGCTGACCCGCCATTATAACCAGCGTATGAAAGCGTTGCTGGCAGCGCCAGGCGACGCGCCGCCTGTTGAAGTGGTTGAGCTGGCGCGGATCGAAAAAAACGGCGGGCCGATATCGGCTTCCAGGGTGCGCGAACTGTACCGGCAGCGCAACTGGCAGGCGGTGGCGGCGCTGGTGCCGCCGGGAACCCTCTCTTTTCTGATGCAACTGGCGGAAAGCGAACATCAAACCGCCTGATTTTTACGCCATAACAAAGGATTTGCCTCTATGGAAATGAAGATTGACGCCCTGGCCGGCACGCTGGAGTCCAGCGATGTGATGGTCAGGATTGGGCCGGCGACGCAGCCGGGCATTCAACTGGAGATCGACAGCATTGTGAAGCAGCAGTTTGGCGATGCGATTGAGCAGGTGGTCAGAGAAACCCTGACGCAGCTCGGCGTTAGCCAGGCCAACGTGGTGGTGGATGATAAAGGGGCGCTGGAGTGCGTTCTGCGCGCCCGGGTTCAGGCTGCGGCCCTGCGCGCGGCGCAACAGTCTCAATTGCAATGGAGCCAGCTATGAAACCACGTCGCAGTATGCTGTTTATCCCCGGCGCCAATGCCGCCATGTTAAGTACTTCATTCGTTTACGGCGCCGATGCGGTGATGTTCGACCTTGAAGATGCCGTTTCGCTGCGCGAGAAAGATACCGCTCGCCTGCTGGTGTATCAGGCGCTGCAGCATCCGCTGTATCAGGATATCGAAACCGTGGTGCGCATTAACCCGCTAAATACGCCGTTTGGTCTGGCCGATCTGGAAGCGGTGGTACGTGCGGGTGTGGACATGGTACGTCTGCCGAAAACCGACAGCAAAGAAGATATTCATGAACTGGAAGCCCACGTTGAGCGGATTGAACGCGAGTGCGGCCGGGGAGTGGGTAGCACCAGGCTTATGGCGGCCATCGAGTCGGCGCTGGGGGTGGTAAACGCGGTCGAGATCGCCCGCGCCAGCCCGCGTCTGTCGGCCATCGCGCTGGCGGCCTTCGACTACGTTATGGATATGGGCACCTCCCGCGGCGACGGCATTGAGCTGTTCTATGCCCGCTGCGCCGTGCTGCATGCTGCGCGGGTCGCCGGCATCGCCGCCTATGACGTCGTGTGGTCGGATATTAATAATGAAGAGGGCTTCCTCGCGGAAGCGAATCTGGCGAAGAACCTCGGCTTCAACGGGAAATCACTGGTCAACCCGCGCCAGATCGAACTGCTGCACCAGGTCTATGCCCCGACGCGAAAAGAGGTCGACCATGCGCTGGAGGTGATTGCCGCGGCGGAAGAGGCAGAGTCGCGCGGTCTGGGCGTGGTGTCGCTGAACGGCAAGATGATCGATGGACCGATTATCGACCACGCGCGCAAAGTGGTGGCGCTTTCAGCTTCCGGTATTCGTGATTAAGGGGAATAAGATGAAAGAGACAGTAGCAATGCTTAATCAGCAGTATGTGATGCCGGAAGGATTGACCCCTTACAGCGGCGTGACGGCGAAAAGCCCATGGCTGGCCAGTGAGACGGAAAAGCGGCGGCGTAAAATCTGCGACTCGCTGGAAACGGCAATCCGTCGTTCCGGCCTGCGAAACGGCATGACCATCTCGTTCCACCACGCGTTTCGCGGCGGTGACAAAGTGGTCAATATGGTGGTGGCGAAGCTGGCGGAGATGGGCTTTCGCGATCTGACCCTGGCGTCCAGTTCGCTTATCGACGCTCACTGGCCGCTGATCGAGCATATTAAAAACGGCGTGATCCGCCAGATCTACACCTCCGGCCTGCGCGGGAAGCTCGGCGAGGAGATCTCCGCCGGGCTGATGGAAAATCCGGTGCAGATCCACTCTCACGGTGGTCGCGTACAGCTGATCCAAAGCGGTGAGTTGTCCATTGACGTGGCGTTCCTCGGCGTTCCCTGCTGCGATGAGTTTGGCAATGCCAACGGCTTTAGCGGTAAGTCGCGCTGCGGCTCGCTGGGCTACGCGCGCGTTGATGCGGAACATGCCAAATGCGTCGTGCTGTTGACCGAAGAGTGGGTGGACTACCCTAACTACCCGGCCAGTATCGCCCAGGATCAGGTGGATCTGATCGTTCAGGTGGACGAAGTAGGCGATCCGGAAAAAATCACCGCTGGCGCCATTCGTCTGACCAGCAATCCGCGCGAGCTGCTGATCGCCCGCCAGGCGGCGAAAGTGGTCGAACACTCCGGTTACTTTAAAGAGGGGTTCTCGCTGCAGACCGGTACCGGCGGCGCCTCGCTGGCGGTGAGCCGCTTCCTGGAAGACAAAATGCGCCGCAACGGTATCACCGCCAGCTTCGGCCTTGGCGGCATCACCGGGACGATGGTCGATCTGCATGAGAAAGGGCTGATTAAAACGCTGCTCGACACCCAGTCGTTCGATGGCGATGCGGCGCGCTCGCTGGCGCAGAACCCGAACCACGTCGAAATCTCTACCAATCAGTATGCCAGCCCGGGTTCCAAAGGGGCCTCCTGCGAGCGCTTAAACGTGGTAATGCTCAGCGCGCTGGAAATTGACACCGACTTTAACGTCAACGTGATGACCGGCTCCAATGGCGTGCTGCGCGGCGCGTCAGGCGGCCATAGCGATACCGCCGCCGGCGCGGATTTGACCATCATTACCGCGCCGTTAGTTCGCGGCCGCATTCCCTGCGTCGTGGAAAAGGTGCTGACCCGCGTGACGCCGGGAGCCAGCGTGGATGTGCTGGTCACCGACCATGGCATTGCGGTAAACCCGGCGCGCCAGGACCTGATCGACAATTTACGCAACGCCGGTATTGCGCTGATGACCATAGAGGAACTGCAGCAGCGCGCGGAGTTGCTGACGGGCAAACCGAAAGCGATCGAATTTACCGATCGGGTGGTGGCGGTAGTCCGCTATCGCGACGGTTCGGTCATCGATGTGATCCATCAGGTGAAAAACAGCGACTAAGCGCAGAGGGGAAAGGCTATGAGCGACGTGTTAATTCAACCTCCGCGTGTGCTACGCGGAAAACCACTGAGCGCCGAAGAGGTGGTCAGCGCGGTAGAGCGCGCGCTGTTGACCGAAGTTCGCCTGACCCCTAAGCCCGGGCTGGTGGATATTCGTAACGCTGGCGCGCACCGGGATATGGATCTGGCCTCGTTTGAGGCCAGTACCGCGGTGGTGGCGCCGTGGATGGAGAAGTTTTTTATCATGGGCCACGATACCGCGGCGGTCGCGCCGGAGCAGGTGTTGATGATGCTGCGTCCGGTGGGAATGGCCTGCGAGAACGATATGCTGGAGGCCACCGGCGGAGTGAATACCCATCGTGGGGCGATCTTCGCTTTTGGCCTGCTCAGCGCGGCAGCGGGCAGGCTGGTCTCGAAAGGCGAGCCGATAGAGCAGCACCGGCTTTGCGACCAGGTGGCGCGCTTCTGTCGCGGCATGGTTATGCAGGAATTGTCCTCCGCCAGTGGGGAACGGCTGAGCAAAGGCGAGATGCATTTTCTGCGTTACGGCTTCTCCGGCGCCCGCGGCGAGGCGGAGAGCGGATTCCTGACTGTGCGCACCCAGGCATTACCGGTCTTTAACCGCATGATGGAGGAGACCGGCGACAGCAATCTGGCGCTACTGCAAACCCTGCTGCATCTGATGGCATGGAATGATGACACCAATCTGGTGTCACGCGGTGGGCTGGCCGGATTGAACTATGTCCAGCAGGAGGCGCAGCGGCTGCTGTGGCAGGGCGGCGTGCTGGCTGACGGTGGGCTGGAGGCGTTGCGCCAGTTTGATGACGATCTGATTGCCCGCCATCTTAGCCCCGGCGGTAGCGCCGATCTGCTGGCGGTGACCTGGTTTTTATCCGCGTTTCCCGCCGGCGCGCTTTTCCCGCTGTAACCCTCTGCAACATCGCCCTCGCCCGCACCGTGCGGGCGGGGCATCATCATTCGCATCCTGGTTCTCACTGCGTAAACGAGGAATTGCGGCACAATCATATAGTTTTTACTGATATCGTCCGCCGTTTGTCATAAATTTCTAATTATCGGCGTTTTTGAGTAGCGGCCCGCTGACGGGCTGGTTACTCTGAAAACAATTTACGTAATGTTAACAAAAGAGAATAGCTATGCATGATGCACAAATCCGCGTGGCCATCGCCGGCGCGGGCGGCCGGATGGGACGCCAGTTAATTCAGGCTGCGCTGCAGATGGATGGAGTGGCGCTGGGCGCGGCGCTGGAGCGTGAAGGATCCAGCCTGGTGGGCAGCGACGCCGGCGAGCTGGCGGGCGCCGGCAAAGCGGGCGTCACGGTGCAGAGCAGCCTGACGGCGGTAAAAGATGATTTCGACGTGTTGATCGATTTTACCCGCCCGGAAGGCACGCTGAACCATTTGGCGTTTTGCCGCGACCACGGCAAAGGGATGGTCATCGGCACCACCGGTTTTGACGACGCTGGCAAGCAGGCGATTAGCGATGCCGCGCAGGAGATTGCCATTGTCTTTGCCGCTAACTTTAGCGTCGGCGTCAATGTTCTGTTAAAGCTGCTGGAGAAGGCGGCGAAGGTGATGGGCGACTACACCGACATCGAAATTATCGAAGCGCACCATCGGCATAAAGTGGATGCGCCTTCAGGCACCGCGCTGGCGATGGGCGAAGCGATCGCCGGGGCATTGAACAAAGATCTCAAGGACTGCGCAGTCTACAGTCGTGAAGGCCACACTGGCGAACGCGTCCCGGGCACCATTGGCTTCGCGACCGTCCGCGCGGGGGATATCGTCGGTGAACATACAGCGATGTTTGCTGATATTGGCGAACGTATTGAGATCACCCATAAAGCCTCCAGTCGGATGACATTTGCTAATGGCGCGGTTCGCTCTGCATTATGGCTGAAAGGCAAGAAAAATGGCCTCTTTGATATGCGAGACGTGCTGGAACTGAATAGTTTATAACGATTATTACCCATCGTGATGTGGTTATTGCTATCAATAAGTTATTGATGCAAGGGGCAATATTTTGTTGCCCTTTTTTATTTTTAGCTATTTTTGTTTGTTGTTCATCTGAGAAGGCTATAAGTTTGGATGTTGTTCGGTTTTTTAGTGAACGAAATGTAAATTTTGACCATTTGGTCCACTTTTTTGCCGTTCAGCGCCAGGTTTTACACTCTTCGCCGTCCGCAAGCGTTTTCTCAGCCAGGTTTGTTGATCTTTTTGGCGTAAAAATCACGTGTTATGCGCCAGTGGCGTAAAATGACATTAAAAATCTCCGCTTTAAGTTGACTTTTATCCGACATCTCTCCAGAATGCCGCCGTTTGCCAAAAATCTGCGGGCAACAGATTTGCATTGATTCAGATCGTGTTTATGAATTAATATGCAAATAAAGTGAGTGGATATTCTCTGGAGGATGTTTTGATTAAGTCAGCGCTATTGGTTCTGGAAGACGGAACCCAGTTTCACGGTCGGGCCATCGGGGCAACCGGCACGGCGGTTGGGGAAGTCGTTTTCAATACTTCAATGACCGGTTATCAAGAAATCCTCACTGATCCTTCCTATTCCCGCCAAATCGTCACTCTTACTTATCCTCATATTGGTAATGTCGGCACCAACGCCGCCGATGAAGAATCTTCTCAGGTACATGCTCAGGGTCTGGTTATTCGCGACCTGCCGCTGATTGCCAGCAACTTCCGCAGTACCGAAGACCTCTCTTCCTATCTGAAGCGCCATAACATTGTGGCGATTGCCGATATCGATACCCGCAAGCTGACGCGTCTGCTGCGTGAGAAAGGGGCGCAGAACGGCTGCATCATCGCGGGCGACAGTCCGGATGCCCAGCTGGCGCTGGAAAAAGCGAAAGCGTTCCCTGGCCTGAACGGCATGGACCTGGCGAAAGAAGTGACCACCGCAGAAACCTACAGCTGGACGCAAGGCAGCTGGACCCTGGCGGGCGACCTGCCGGAAGCGAAAGCGGAAAGCGAGCTGCCGTTCCACGTCGTCGCGTATGACTTCGGCGCGAAACGCAACATCCTGCGCATGCTGGTTGACCGCGGCTGCCGCCTGACGGTGGTGCCGGCGAAGACTTCGGCGGCGGATGTGCTGGCGCTCAATCCGGACGGCATTTTCCTCTCCAACGGTCCTGGCGACCCGGCGCCGTGTGATTACGCTATCGACGCGATTGAAAAATTCCTGGAGACCGATATTCCGGTGTTCGGCATCTGCCTCGGCCATCAGCTGCTGGCGCTGGCGAGCGGCGCCAAGACCATTAAAATGAAGTTCGGCCACCACGGCGGCAACCACCCGGTGAAAGATATTGATAATAACGTGGTGATGATCACCGCCCAGAACCACGGTTTCGCCGTGGATGAGGCGACGCTGCCGGCCAACCTGCGCGTGACCCACAAGTCGCTGTTCGACGGCACCCTGCAGGGGATCCATCGCACCGACAAGCCGGCGTTCAGCTTCCAGGGCCACCCTGAAGCGAGCCCGGGGCCGCACGATGCCGCGCCGCTGTTCGACCACTTTATCGAGTTAATTGAGCAATACCGTCAGTCCGCGAAATAATCAGGAGTAAAAGAGCCATGCCAAAACGTACAGACATAAAAAGTATCCTGATTCTGGGCGCGGGCCCGATTGTTATCGGTCAGGCGTGCGAGTTTGACTACTCCGGCGCCCAGGCCTGTAAAGCCCTGCGCGAAGAGGGCTACCGCGTTATCCTGGTGAACTCTAACCCGGCGACCATCATGACCGACCCGGAAATGGCCGATGCCACCTACATCGAGCCGATTCACTGGGAAGTGGTGCGCAAAATCATCGAAAAAGAGCGCCCGGACGCGGTGCTGCCGACCATGGGCGGCCAGACGGCGCTGAACTGCGCGCTGGAGCTGGAGCGTCAGGGGGTGCTGGCTGAATTCGGCGTGACCATGATTGGCGCCACCGCCGATGCGATTGACAAGGCCGAAGACCGTCGCCGTTTCGATATCGCGATGAAAAAAATCGGTCTCGACACCGCGCGTTCCGGTATCGCCCACACGATGGAAGAGGCGCTGGCGGTAGCGGCTGACGTCGGCTATCCGTGCATCATCCGTCCGTCGTTCACCATGGGTGGCACCGGCGGCGGCATCGCCTATAACCGCGAAGAGTTCGAAGAGATTTGTACCCGCGGCCTGGATCTCTCTCCCACCAACGAGCTGCTGATTGATGAATCGCTGATCGGCTGGAAAGAGTATGAGATGGAAGTGGTGCGCGATAAGAACGACAACTGCATCATCGTCTGCTCTATCGAAAACTTCGACGCCATGGGGATCCACACCGGTGACTCCATCACCGTTGCGCCGGCGCAGACCCTGACCGACAAAGAGTACCAAATCATGCGTAACGCCTCGATGGCGGTGCTGCGTGAAATCGGCGTCGAAACCGGCGGCTCTAACGTTCAGTTCGCGGTCAACCCGAAAAACGGTCGCCTGATCGTTATCGAAATGAACCCGCGCGTTTCCCGCTCCTCGGCGCTGGCCTCCAAAGCCACCGGCTTCCCGATTGCTAAAGTGGCCGCCAAGCTGGCGGTAGGTTACACCCTCGACGAGCTGATGAACGACATCACCGGCGGCCGTACCCCGGCTTCCTTCGAGCCGTCCATCGACTACGTGGTCACGAAAATCCCACGCTTTAACTTCGAAAAATTCGCCGGCGCCAACGACCGTCTGACCACCCAGATGAAGTCCGTCGGCGAAGTGATGGCGATTGGCCGTACCCAGCAGGAGTCCTTGCAGAAAGCGCTGCGCGGTCTGGAAGTGGGCGCCACTGGCTTCGACCCGAAAGTGAGCCTCGACGATCCGGAAGCGCTGACTAAAATCCGCCGCGAACTGAAAGACGCCGGCGCTGAGCGTATCTGGTACATCGCCGACGCGTTCCGCGCGGGCCTCTCGGTTGACGGCGTCTTCAACCTGACCAACATCGACCGCTGGTTCCTGGTGCAGATTGAAGAGCTGGTCCGTCTGGAAGAGAAAGTGGCGGAAGTGGGCATCAACGGCCTCGACGCTGACTTCCTGCGCACCCTGAAGCGTAAAGGCTTTGCCGATGCGCGTCTGGCGAAGCTGGCGGGCGTGCGGGAAGCGGAAATCCGCAAACTGCGCGACCAGTATGATCTGCACCCGGTCTACAAGCGCGTGGACACCTGCGCCGCGGAATTCGCCACCGATACCGCCTATATGTACTCCACTTATGAAGAAGAGTGCGAGTCCAACCCGTCCGTTGACCGCGATAAAATCATGGTCCTCGGCGGCGGCCCGAACCGTATCGGTCAGGGTATCGAATTCGACTACTGCTGCGTACACGCCTCGCTGGCGCTGCGCGAAGACGGTTACGAGACCATCATGGTCAACTGTAACCCGGAAACCGTCTCTACTGACTACGACACTTCCGACCGTCTGTACTTCGAGCCGGTCACCCTGGAAGACGTGCTGGAAATCGTGCGCATCGAGAAGCCAAAAGGCGTTATCGTGCAGTACGGCGGCCAGACGCCGCTGAAGCTGGCGCGCGCGCTGGAAGCCGCAGGCGTACCGGTTATCGGTACCAGCCCGGACGCTATCGACCGTGCGGAAGACCGTGAGCGCTTCCAGCACGCGGTTGACCGTCTGAAGCTGAAGCAGCCGGCGAACGCCACCGTCACCGCCATTGAACAGGCGGTAGAGAAAGCGAAAGAGATTGGCTACCCGCTGGTGGTGCGTCCGTCTTACGTGCTGGGCGGCCGGGCGATGGAGATCGTCTATGACGAGCAGGATCTGCGCCGCTACTTCCAGACTGCGGTCAGCGTCTCCAACGACGCGCCGGTGCTGCTGGACCGCTTCCTCGACGACGCGATTGAAGTGGATGTTGATGCTATCTGCGATGGTGAAATGGTGCTGATTGGCGGCATCATGGAGCATATCGAGCAGGCAGGCGTTCACTCCGGCGACTCCGCCTGTTCCCTGCCAGCCTACACCCTGAGCAAAGAGATTCAGGATGTGATGCGCGAGCAGGTGCAGAAGCTGGCCTTCGAGCTGCAGGTTCGCGGTCTGATGAACGTCCAGTTCGCGGTGAAAGATAACGAAGTCTATCTGATTGAAGTCAACCCGCGTGCGGCGCGTACCGTGCCGTTCGTCTCCAAAGCCACCGGCGTACCGCTGGCGAAAGTGGCGGCGCGCGTGATGGCCGGTAAGACGCTGGCGCAGCAGGGCGTGACCAAAGAGATCATCCCGCCGTACTACTCGGTGAAAGAGGTGGTTCTGCCGTTCAACAAATTCCCGGGCGTTGACCCGCTGTTAGGGCCAGAAATGCGCTCCACCGGGGAAGTGATGGGCGTCGGCCGCACCTTTGCCGAAGCGTTCGCCAAGGCGCAGCTGGGCAGTAACTCGACCATGAAGAAACAGGGGCGCGCGCTGCTCTCCGTCCGCGAAGGCGACAAAGAGCGCGTGGTCGACCTGGCGGCGAAGCTGCTGAAGTTTGGTTTCGAGCTGGATGCAACCCACGGTACCGCGATTGTGCTGGGCGAAGCCGGCATCAACCCGCGTCTGGTGAACAAGGTGCATGAAGGTCGTCCGCACATTCAGGACCGTATCAAGAATGGCGAATACACCTACATCATCAACACCACCGCAGGTCGTCAGGCGATTGAAGACTCCAAGCTGATTCGCCGCAGCGCCCTGCAGTACAAAGTGCACTATGACACCACCCTGAACGGCGGCTTTGCCACCGCGATGGCGCTGAACGCTGACGCCACCGACAAGGTGATTTCGGTTCAGGAAATGCACGCGCAAATCACCAAATAAGCGCTCCGGCCTGGCCGGATAGCAACAAACCTGGGCTGACGACATCGTCAGCCCATTTTTTTGGGCTGCGGCCATCTTCAGAGAGTTCTGCTTTTAACCCCCTGTCGGGTCAGGCTAACTATAGTTAGCACCATAACGATACCTATTGATGAAAAGACAGGAGGATACAATGCGGAACAATATTCTGGTGGCATCCGCGCTGGCAGCGACGGCAATCATGTTCGTGGCCGGTTGCTCATCGAATCAGTCGATCAAAACCACCGACGGCAAGACCATTGTCACCAGCGGTAAACCGCAGGTGGATGATGATACCGGTCTGGTCTCCTACAAAAATGCCGAAACCGGACGCGTGGAGCAGATTAACCGCGATCAGGTGAAATCCATGGATGAGCTGGATAATTAAGGCCTGACGTTTGCCATTCAGGCGCGCGTTACGTACACCACCGCGACATAAATCACAGTTATCATTGTAAGCGGTTCGCTTAACTGTCTACACTCTTGCTGATTACGACAAGAGCTAACGCAGGCCAATCAATGATTCTGATAATTTATGCGCATCCTTATCCGCAGCATTCGCATGCGAATAAGCGAATGCTTGAACAAGCAGGGACGCTTGAAGGCGTAGAGATACGCTCCCTCTATCAACTCTATCCCGACTTTAATATCGATGTCGCCGCCGAGCAGGCGGCGCTCGCCCGTGCCGATCTGGTTATCTGGCAGCACCCGATGCAGTGGTATAGCGTGCCGCCGCTGCTGAAGCTGTGGATGGACAAAGTGCTGTCGCACGGCTGGGCCTATGGCCATAACGGTATTGCGCTGCGCGGTAAATCGCTGATGTGGGCGGTGACCACCGGCGGCGGTGAAAGCCACTTTGATATCGGTTCGTTTCCCGGTTTCCCGGTGCTGGCGCAGCCGCTGCAGGCCACGGCGCTCTACTGCGGGATGAAATGGCTGCCGCCGTTCGCCATGCACTGCACCTTTATCTGCGATGACGAAACGCTGCAGGCGCAGGCCCGCCATTATCGTCAACGCTTAATCGACTGGCAGGAGGCACATCAGAATGGATAGCCATACGCTGATACAGGCGCTGATTTACCTGGGCGCCGCGGCGCTGATTGTGCCCATCGCCGTCCGCCTTGGGCTTGGGTCGGTGCTGGGCTATCTCATCGCCGGCTGTATTATCGGGCCGTGGGGGCTGCGGCTGGTGACCGACGCCGAGGCGATTCTGCACTTTGCCGAGATTGGCGTGGTGCTGATGCTGTTCGTCATTGGTCTGGAGCTGGATCCGCAGCGTCTGTGGAAGCTGCGCGCTTCGGTGTTTGGCGGCGGCGCGCTGCAGATGGTGGCCTGTGGGGTATTGATCGGCCTCTTTTGCATGCTGCTGGGCCTGCGCTGGCAGGTGGCCGAGCTGATCGGTATGACCCTGGCGCTCTCCTCAACCGCTATCGCCATGCAGGCGATGAATGAGCGCAATTTGACGATGTCGCAGATGGGGCGCAGCGCCTTCGCGGTGCTGCTGTTCCAGGATATCGCGGCGATCCCGCTGGTGGCGATGATCCCGCTGCTGGCGGCCAGCGGCGGCGCCACTTCGCTGATGGCTTTTGCCCTCTCCGCGCTGAAGGTGGCCGCGGCGCTGGCGCTGGTGGTGGTTCTGGGGCGCTATCTGACCCGTCCGCTGCTGCGCTTTGTCGCCCGTTCCGGTCTGCGCGAAGTGTTCAGCGCCGTGGCCCTGTTCCTGGTCTTCGGCTTTGGGCTGTTGCTGGAGGAGGTGGGGCTGTCGATGGCGATGGGGGCGTTTCTCGCCGGGGTGCTGCTGGCCAGCTCCGAGTATCGCCATGCGCTGGAGAGCGATATTGAGCCGTTTAAGGGCCTGCTGCTGGGGCTGTTCTTTATCGGCGTCGGGATGTCGATTGATTTCGGCACCCTGGTTACCCACCCGCTGCGTATTGTGATTTTGCTGGTGGGTTTCCTGGCGATAAAAATGCTGATGCTGTGGCTTATCGCCAGACCGCTTGGCGTGCCTCGCGCCCAGCGCCGCTGGTTTGCGGTGCTGCTGGGGCAGGGGAGTGAGTTCGCGTTTGTGGTCTTTGGCGCCGCGCGGATGGCGGAGGTGCTGGACGGCGAATGGGCAAAGGCGCTGACCCTGGCGGTGGCGCTGTCGATGGCGGCAACCCCCATTCTGCTGGTGCTGCTGACCCGTCTGGAGAAATCCTCCAGCGGCCAGGCGCGGGATGCGGACGAGATTGATGAAGAGCAGCCGCGGGTGATTGTCGCCGGCTTTGGCCGCTTCGGACAGATCGCCGGGCGACTGCTGCTCTCCAGCGGGGTGAAGATGGTGATCCTCGATCACGACCCGGACCATGTCGATACCCTGCGCAAATTTGATATGAAGGTCTTCTACGGCGATGCCACCCGGGTCGATCTGCTGGAGTCGGCTGGCGCCGAAAAGGCGGAGGTGTTGATCAATGCCATTGACGATCCGCACGTCAGCCTGGAGCTGGTGGCGAGGGTAAAAGAGCATTTTCCGCATCTGCAGATTATCTCCCGCGCCCGCGATGTCGATCACTATATCCAACTGCGTCAGGCTGGCGTCGAAGCCCCGGAGCGTGAAACCTTCGAGGCGGCGCTGAAATCCGGCCGGATGACGCTGGAGGCGCTGGGGCTCGGCGCGTATGAAGCGCGCGAGCGGGCCGATCTGTTCCGTCGCTTCAACCTGCAGATGGTCGAAGAGATGGTGGCGATGGCGGAAAACGACGCGGCGTCGCGGGTGGCGGTCTTCAAGCGGACCAGCGATATGCTGACCGGCATCATCAACGAAGATCGTCATCATCTGTCGCTGGTGCAGCGTCACGGCTGGCAGGGGACGGAAGAGGGCAGGCACACCGGCGATATCGCCGATGAGCCGGAAAATAAGCCCTCCGCCTGACGTTAATCAGTAACATTTTGTTTTCGTTTGGATCCTGTTCTGGCGGCCCACGGCACGAACGTGGGCTTGCCAGCAAATCAGAAAATTTTCTTATTCTTTACCCTCCGGCCAGTCGACGAAGTTGTACGCTTTCCGTATAGTGGCGACAATTTTTTGTACTCAGGAATGAATGAATGATCAGTCTGATTGCGGCGTTAGCGGTAGATCGCGTCATTGGTATGGAAAACGCCATGCCATGGAACCTGCCTGCCGATCTCGCCTGGTTCAAACGCAACACATTAAATAAGCCAGTAGTGATGGGGCGTCTGACCTGGGAATCCATTGGGCGCCCGTTGCCGGGGCGTAAAAATATCGTGATCAGCAGCAAGCCAGGCAGCGACGATCGCGTGCAGTGGGTCTCCTCCGTTGACGAAGCGATTGCCGCCTGCGGCGATGTGGAAGAGATCATGGTGATCGGCGGCGGTCGGGTTTATGAGCAGTTCCTGCCGAAGGCGCAGAAGCTCTATCTGACCCATATCGATGCGGAAGTGGAAGGCGATACTCATTTCCCGGATTACGATCCGGACCAGTGGGAATCGGTGTTCAGCGAGTTTCATGACGCCGACGCGCAGAACTCCCACAGCTACTGCTTTGAGATCCTCGAACGCCGTTAAGCGGGAAGGATAGCAATGAAAAAACCCCGGTCGCGTCTGGCGTGACCGGGGTTTTCTTTGGCGTGAATTCAGCGCGGATGCCGCTGCCACTATTTTTTCTACGCCAGGTTTCCCGTCGCGGGGTGCGTTTTTCCGGAGCGCTGCCCGGGGTGACAAATGGCACGTACGTAGGTCGGGTAAGGCGTTAGCCGCCACCCGACACAAACGAGGCTCCGCGCCCGCAGTTCTTGTCCGGCGGCGCTGCGCTTGCGCGGGCCTGGGGGGCCGGCGCCTGTTTCTTCAGGACGCGACGGCTTCGCCTTCGTCGAGGCTTTTCTGCCGGTTCGACGGCTGGGTAAAGTACTGCTTATCCTCCCAGCACAGGCAGGTGAGTTCCCCCCCCCAGCAGCAGCCGGTATCCAGCGCGTAAATGCCCTCCGGCGTACCGCGTCCCTCCAGCGACGCCCAGTGGCCAAAGGCAATGCTGTAGGCACTGCTGACCGGTCCCGGAATGGCAAACCACGGCTTCAGCGGCGCCGGGGCGTCCTCGGGCGCTTCTTTCGAGTACATATCCAGCTGGCCGTTCGGGAAGCAGTAGCGCATGCGGGTGAAGGCGTTAGAGATAAAGCGCAGGCGCGCCAGGCCGCTCAGCTCGTTGCTCCAGTGATTCGGCATGTCGCCGTACATGGCATCGAGGAAGAAAGGGTAGGAGTCGCTGGAGAGCACCGCTTCTACATCGCGCGCGCACTGCTGGGCAGTCTCCAGATCCCACTGCGGGGTGATGCCGGCGTGGGCCATCACCAGCTTTTTCTCTTCGTCCACCTGGAGCAGCGGCTGACGACGCAGCCAGTTGAGCAGCTCATCGGCATCCGGCGCTTCCAGCAGTGATTTCAGACGATCCTTCGGCTTGTTGCGGCTGATGCCGGCGAAGACCGCCAGCAGGTGTAAATCATGATTGCCCAGCACCAGTCGCACGCTGTCGCCCAGAGATTTGACATAGCGCAGAACCTCCAGCGACCCCGGGCCACGGGCCACCAGATCGCCGGTCAGCCACAGTGTATCGATCGCCGGGTCGAATTCAACCTGCGCTAATAATGCGATCAGTTCATCGTAGCAACCATGAACGTCGCCAATAAGGTATGTTGACATTGTTTTAATGAATGAGCGTTGGAACTGCGAGACGGAAAACAGGGATCTCGATACGGAACGGCGCGCCGTCGATATCGATCATCTCATAATGACCCTGCATGGTTCCCAGCGGCGTTTCAATGACCGCGCCGCTGGTATATTGATATTCACCGCCGGCGGGAATATGCGGTTGCTCGCCGACCACCCCTTCACCCTGAACTTCAGTCTCACGACCGTGGCCGTTAGTGATGAGCCAGTAGCGGCCAAGCAGCTGAACCTGACTCCGCCCCAGATTGCGAATGGTGACGGTATAAGCGAAGACGTAGCGCTCTTCTTCCGGAGAAGACTGCGATTCGATATAGACGCTTTGCACCTGAACGCAAACACGAGGCGAATTGATCATGGTTAGCTCTCCTTCGATGGCAGATTGTCAGACAGCCAGTTGGCCATCTGGCAGTACTGCGCCACGGAAATATTTTCTGCACGCATGGCCGGGTCGATGCCCAGCTCGGTCAGCACGTCCACGCTGAACAGATTGCCGAGACTGTTGCGGATGGTCTTGCGGCGCTGGTTGAACGCTTCGGTGGTGATGCGGCTCAGCACCCGGATCTCTTTGACCGGATATGGCATCGTGCTGTGCGGCACCAGGCGGACCACCGCGGAATCGACCTTAGGCGGCGGGGTAAACGCGCTCGGCGGCACTTCGAGTACCGGGATCACCTGGCAATAATATTGCGCCATCACGCTTAACCGACCATACGCCTTACTGTTCGGTCCGGCAACCAGACGATTCACTACTTCCTTCTGCAGCATAAAGTGCATATCGGCAATGGCATCAGTATAGCTGAACAGATGGAACATCAGCGGGGTCGAAATATTGTACGGCAGGTTGCCGAAGACGCGCAGCGGCTGACCCATTTTCTCCGCCAGTTCGCCGAAGTTCATGGTCATCGCATCCTGCTGATAGATGGTCAGCTTCGGCCCGAGGAACGGATGCGTATGCAGGCGGGCCGCCAGATCGCGGTCCAGCTCGATAACGGTCAGCTGGTCAAGGCGTTCACCGACCGGCTCGGTCAGCGCGGCGAGACCGGGGCCTATTTCAACCATCGCCTGGCCTTTCTGCGGATTAATCGCCGAGACGATGCTGTCGATCACAAACTGATCGTTGAGGAAGTTCTGCCCGAAGCGTTTACGGGCTAAATGGCCCTGATGGACTCGATTATTCATTGGGTATTAACAATCATTTTGATGGCGAGATTAAGCGCCGTGATAAAACTGCCGACGTCCGCTGTTCCCTGGCCCGCTAATTCCAGCGCGGTGCCGTGGTCGACGGAGGTACGAATAAAAGGTAAACCGAGCGTAATGTTCACGCCGCGGCCAAAGCCCTGGTATTTTAGCACGGGCAGGCCCTGATCGTGGTACATCGCGAGTACCGCATCGGCATGGTCAAGGTATTTGGGCTGAAAAAGGGTGTCAGCCGGCAGCGGACCGCTGAGGTGCATCCCCTTCGCGCGCATCTCTTCCAGCACCGGAATGATGGTGTCTATCTCTTCCGTTCCCATATGACCGCCTTCGCCAGCGTGCGGGTTAAGCCCGCAAACCAGCACATGCGGCTGGGCAATGCCAAATTTCGTGCGCAGGTCGTGATCGAGAATCGTGATGATCTCGCGCAGCAGGTCTGGCGTTATCGCCTCGCTGATGGCTTTCAACGGCAGATGGGTCGTCACCAGCGCCACCCGCAGCTCCTCGGTCGCCAGCATCATCACCACTTTGCTGGCCTGCGCGCGCTCTTCGAAGAACTCGGTATGACCGGTGAAGGCGATGCCGGCGTCGTTGATGTTGCCTTTGTGCACCGGGCCGGTCACTAACGCCGCAAATTCGCCGCTCAGGCAGCCGTCGCAGGCGCGCGCCAGCGTCTCGACTACGTAGGCGCCGTTTTGTACGTTCAGCACGCCGGGCTCGGCCGGGACGCTCAGCGGTACGTTAAGCAGCGTCAGCGTACCGGCACGCTGCGGAACGGGCGGTTGCGCAGCATCATATGGCAGGAGAGATAAAGGAAGACCGAGCCTCTGGGCTCGGTCAGTTAACAGGGCGCCGTCGGCGCAGATCACCAGCTCAACTGGCCAGTCGCGCTGGGCAAGCTGCACGACCAGGTCAGGGCCAATCCCGGCGGGTTCGCCGGGAGTGATAACAACTTTACGGGTTTCAGGCATCGATATTAGTTGCTCAGAATTTTAACATACGCACTGGCGCGCTGTTCCTGCATCCAGGTTGCCGCTTCTTCAGAGAATTTGCGGTTCATCAGCATACGGTAAGCACGATCTTTCTGCGCGGCGTCGGTTCTGTCGACCTGACGGCTATCCAGCAGTTCGATCAGATGCCAGCCGAAGGAGGAGTGCACCGGTCCGCTGGTCTGCCCTTTGTTCAGACGCATCAGCGCATCGCGGAACGCCGGGTCGAAGATATCCGGCGTGGCCCAGCCTAAATCACCGCCCTGGTTCGCCGAGCCTGGATCTTCAGAATACGCTTTCGCCGCTTTAGCGAAGGTGGTTTTCCCGCTCTTAATGTCGGCGGCAATCTGCTCCAGCTTAGCCTGAGCCTGCGCATCGTTCATGATTGGCGATGGCTTCAGCAGAATATGACGGGCATGCACTTCGGTGACGGAGATGTTCTGGGTCCCACCGCGCAGGTCATTCACTTTCAGAATGTGGAAGCCGACGCCGGAACGGATCGGACCGACGATATCCCCTTTTTTCGCGGTGCTTAACGCCTGGGCGAAAATGCCCGGCAGCTCCTGGATACGACCCCAACCCATCTGGCCGCCCTTCAGCGCCTGTTGGTCGGCGGAATAGGTGATCGCCAGTTTACCGAAGTTGGCGCCGTTGCGCGCTTGCTCAACGATGGCATTCGCTTGCTCCTGAGCTGCGGCGACTTCATCAGAGGTCGGGTTCTCCGGCAGCGGGAGCAGGATGTGGCTCAGGTTAAGCTCGGTGCTGGCGTCGTTCTGGTCGCCGATCTGTTTGGCCAGCGCTTCCACTTCCTGCGGCAGCACGGTGATGCGACGACGCACTTCATTGTTACGCACTTCCGAAATCAGCATCTCTTTACGGATCTGGTTACGGTAGGTGTTGTAGTTGATGCCTTCATAGGCCAGACGGCTGCGCATCTGATCCATGGTCATATTGTTTTGTTTGGCGATGTTGGCGATGGCCTGATCGAGCTGGTCGTCAGAGACCTTCACGCCCATCTTCTGCCCCATCTGTAACACGATCTGGTCCATGATCAGTCTTTCGAGGATCTGATGGCGCAGGGTCGCGTCATCCGGTAGCTGTTGGCCAGCCTGACCAGCATTGAGCTTAACCGATTGCATCAAACCATCGACGTCGCTTTCCAGTACGACGCCATTATTGACGACGGCCGCTACTTTATCGACCACCTGGGGGGCAGCGAAACTGGTATTCGCGATCATGGCGATACCGAGAAGCAGCGTTTTCCAGTTCTTCATACTTTTTCCATTTCGATTAACCGCAAATGCGGATGATGTTGTAAACCAGCCGCATCACAGGGAGCTCTGGTACGGTAAAATGTTCGAACGCAGCATCTGCTGGGTGCCGAGGCCGTAATTAGAGCTCAGACCGCGCAATTCGATATTGATTCCGAAGGTGTTGTCGTATTTGCTCTCGCCGCCATTGTTGTTGCTATCCCAACCGTTGACTTTACGTTCGTAGCCAAGACGGATGGCGTAGCAGCAGGAGTTATACTGGACACCCAACATCTGGTTTGCTGCTTTCCGGGTATTGGTATCGTAGTAGTAGGCCCCGACCACGGACCAGCGATCGACGATCGGCCAGCTGGCGGTCATCCCCACCTGCGAAATACCCTCTTTATATTGCGCCGCAGTGGAATATGACGGCAGCGTGGCCTGAATATATTCCGGGCTGGCGTAACGATAGTTAAGCTGGACTAAGCGGTTTTCATCGCGACGGTATTCAATGGTGCCGTTGCCGGTTGCGACGTTATCCAGACGCGTATCGTACTGGATCCCGCCGCGCAGACCCCAGTTATCGGCAATGCGCCAGTAGGTGTCGCCTGCCCATACCAGTGAACCCGTGGTGTCGTTGTTCTCCCAGTTGATGTTGTCATCACCGGTGCGTGACTCGGTGAAATAGTAGATTTGACCAACGGAAATGTTAAAACGTTCCACCGCGGCGGCGTCATACACGCGCGAGGTGATACCGGTAGTGACCTGATTGGCCGACGCGATGCGGTCCAGACCGCTATAGGTACGGTCGCGGAACAGGCCGGTGTAGTCCGACTGCAACAGCGTGGAGTCGTAGCTGCCGATTTCACTCTGATCGCGGTACGGCACGTACAGATACTGCATGCGCGGTTCCAGCGTTTGGGTGAATCCCTCCTGCAGGTCGCGCTCAAAGACCATTTTGCCGTCGATTTTAAACTGCGGCATCACGCGGCTAACGGACTCTTTGTAGTCCGTACCGTTGGCGGCGTTGTACTTATCAAGATTGCTCTGCTGGTAGTGGGTCGCCAGCAGCTTGGCTTCGGTATTCAGACTCCCCCAGCCGTTGGACAGCGGCAGGTTGATCGTCGGTTCGAAGTGAACGCGGGTCGCTTCCGGCATGTTGTTGTTCGAGTTAACAAAATGGGCGACCTGGCCGTACAGATGGGTATCGAACGGACCGACATCGTTCTGGTAGTAATTGATGTCGAGCTGCGGCTCAGCCGAGTAGGAGTTGCTCGACTCCCGATCGAAGACCTGGAACTGCTTGGTTGAGACCGTGGCGTCAAAGTTCTGATTGACATACCCGGCGCTGAATTTCTGCGTCGCATAGCCGTCGGTACTGGAACCATACTTCGAGCTGAAATCGTTGAAGTAGTCAGGATCGCTGACCTTGGTGTAGTCAGCGTTCAGACGCCACACCTGATCGATAACCCCGGAGTGGTTCCAGTAGAACAGCCAGCGGCGGCTGTTGCTGTCGCTGGAGTGGTCGTCTTCGTAGACTTTATCCGACGGCAGGTAGTCAAACTCCGTTAAGCCGCTGCCGAGCTGGGTCAGATAGCGGAATTCGTTTTCCCACATCACGCCGCCGCGCTTGTTCATATAGTGCGGGGTGATAGTGGCATCGAAGTTTGGCGCGATGTTCCAGTAGTACGGCAGGGAGAATTCCACGCCGTTTTTGGTGCTGTATTTCGCGTTCGGGATCAGGAAGCCTGAACGACGCTTATCGCCCACCGGCAGCTGCAGGTAGGGGCTATAGAAAATCGGCACGGAGCCAAGCTTGAAGCGGGCGTTCCAGATCTCGGCAACTTGCTCTTCGCGATCGTGGATAACTTCGCTGCCCACGACGCTCCAGGTGTCGGAGCCCGGCAGACAGGAGGTAAAGCTGCCGTTTTCCAGAATGGTATAGCGGTTTTCGCCGCGCTGTTTCATCAGGTCAGCGGTGCCGCGTCCCTGGCGTCCGACCATTTGATAATCGCCCTGCCAGACGTTGGTATCTTTGGTATTCAGATTCGACCAGGCTTTTGGCCCTTTGAGGATCACCTGGTTATCGTCGTAGTGCACGTTGCCCAGCGCGTCCACCGTGCGCACCGGCTGCGCCTGGCCCGCGGCCTGCTGCTGATGCAGCTGAACTTCGTCGGCGCGGAGGCGGCTATTCCCCTGGTTAATATCGACGTTGCCGGTAAAGACGGCGTTGTCCGGGTAGTTGCCCTTCGCATGATCGGCGTTAATCGTCACCGGCAGATCGCCAGGCCGACCTTCCACGAGCGGACGATCATAGCTTGGCACGCCAAGCATACATTGCGTTGCGAGATCGGCAGCGAGGCCTTGTTGGCTATACAAGGCGCTGGCAATCATCGTAGCCAGGAGGCTGGGAATACGTTTTTTCATACGTTGTATTTATTGTTCCATCATCTTGTGGCAGCGGCTTGCAAACGGTCAGAGCCTAACTTACTCAACTTTATCACGCTAGTGTTAATCCTGCCCGTTTCGAGCCCGAGCGTTAGGCACCCTGTTGAATGACGAGTATGATAAAGCAAATTATAGGCTATGTCCCACAATTGACCGAGGCGCGAGTGCCGGGTAACGTGCGGTCATATTCGTGCTTAACGGCGACAAACAGTTGGGGAGTCTATGCAGTATTTGGGTAAAGTGATTGGCGTGGCAGTGGCTTTGCTGATGGGCGGTGGGTTCTGGGGCGTGGTGCTCGGCTTCCTGGTCGGCCATATGTTTGACCGGGCGCGCAGCCGCCGGTTGAATCTCTTCGCCAATCAGCAGGAGCGTCAGTCGCTCTTCTTTTCCACCACCTTTGAAGTGATGGGTCATCTGACCAAGTCCAAGGGCCGCGTTACCGAAGCGGATATTCACGTCGCCAATGTGCTGATGGATCGCATGAATCTGCACGGCGCTTCGCGCACCGCGGCGCAGCAGGCATTTCGCGACGGCAAGGCCGACAATTATCCGCTGCGCGAGAAGATGCGCCAGCTGCGCAGCGTCTGCTTTGGCCGCTTCGATCTGATTCGGATGTTTCTGGAAATTCAGCTGCAGGCGGCGTTCGCTGACGGCGAACTGCACCCTAACGAACGTGAAGTGCTGTTCGTCATCGCCGATGAGCTTGGCATCTCCCGCGCCCAGTTCGATCAATTCCTGCGAATGATGCAGGGCGGCGCCCAGTTCGGCGGCGGTTCGCAGCAGCAATCTTATGGTCAGCACGGCGGCAACGCCGGCTGGCAGCAGGCGCAGCGCGGTCCAACGCTGGAGGACGCCTGCAACGTGCTGGGGGTGAAACCGACTGACGACGCGGCGACAGTGAAGCGCGCCTATCGTAAGCTGATGAACGAGCACCATCCGGACAAGCTGGTGGCGAAAGGGCTGCCGCCGGAGATGATGGAGATGGCCAAACAGAAAGCCCAGGAGATCCAGAAGGCCTGGGAGCTGATTAAAGAGCAGCGCGGTTTCTGAGTTTTCCAGCCCCTCCCACCCGGCGAGGGGGTTAGCGTTTGGCCTGTGCGCGGCGATACAGCCGCCGCGGATGGCCGATTTTTCCGTACAGCATCTCCACCTCCAGAAAACCGGTCTCAACGCCGTGTTCAAGATAGCGGCGGGCGGTGGTTTTGCTGAGCCCGGCGGCGCTGACCACCTCATCAACGGAAAAGCAGTGCGCTTCCCGGCCGCTAAACAGACCCTGCACCAGCGCCAGCGTTTTCTCTTCAATCCCTTTGCTGCCACTATCCATACGGTAGTTCTTCGCCTGCAGTTGATAGAGGGAATCGACGTTCTGCTGATCGACGATTTTCCACTCCCGCTGCTGATCGTAGAACTGGATAAAACGCTCCAGCGACTGGCTCAGCCGCTTCCATGATACCGGCTTAAGAATATAGTCGAAGGCGCCGTTGCGGATGGCCTGGCTGCAGGTTTCCATATCGCTGGCGGCGGTGATAAAGATCACCGAGCATTGGCTGGTCGCCAGCGCCGGGTCGGTCATCAGCGTCACCCCTTTGCCGTCCGGCAAATAGTTATCCAGCAGCACCAGCTGCGGCGGCGTGGCGTGGAGCAACTGACGGGCCTGAGCGAGGGAGGCCGCCATGCCCGCCAGCCGCAGGCGCGGGTGTTTCTGCACAAGCTCGGCGTGCAGGCGCGCCAGCTCGCTCTCATCTTCAATGATTAGCACATCGACCAGGTCATGATGCATCGTGGGCCTCCGGTTGCGGACAGGCGGGCGCGTCGGCCGGGATAAACAGGGTGAAGATCGTTCCCCGCGGCGCGTTATCGGCGACTTCGATGGTGCCGCCCGCCTGAGTGACATAATGTTCAATAAGATACAGACCAATGCCGTGATCGCCACGGGTTTTGGTGGTGACGCCGCGTTCAAAAATGCGCTCGCGGATATCGGGGCGGATGCCGACGCCGCGGTCGGCCACTTCGATAATCAGCTCCCGGGCGTTGAGCTGGATCAGGACTTCCACCGGCTCATGCGGAAGCTCGGCGCGCTGCGTGGCTTCGATGGCGTTATCCAGCAGGTTGCCGATGATGGAGATCAGTTCGGATTCCATCAGCGACGGCAGCGGACGGTCAATGCGGCAGGCCGGGTCGAAGCTCAGCGCCACGCCTTTTTCGCGGGCGCGAGTGGCTTTGCCGAGCAGCAGACCGCACAGCGTCGGCGAGTGGAAGTGCGAGGAGATAAAGTCCAGTAACTCCTGAGCATGCTCCGACTGGGCCTGAATATAGCGGATCGCTTCGTCATAATGGCCCATATGCAGCAGGCCGGAGAGGGTCGTCATCCGGTTGAGCTGCTCGTGGCGCATGATGCGAAGATTGTCGACATAGCGCTTCACCTGGCTCAGCTGGGCGGTGAGGGCATTGATTTCATTGCGGTCACGGAAGGTAATCACCCAGCCCTGCAGGGTATTCTCCAGCATAATGCGCACCCGACTGGCGAGCACGGTCAACTGGTTGAAGCGGCACAGTTCATCATGGGTGTCGCGCTCAAGCATGTCGCCGCTGGCGAAAAAGGGCTGCGGGGAAATCACGCTGTCGATGGACTGGCCGCGCAGCTGACGGGCGGGCTGGCCGAGTCCCAGCAGGCTGCGGGCGGCATGGTTAATCACCTCAATGCGCCGCTGGCGATCGATGACGATCACCCCCTCAAAGATCGACTCCATCATCGCCTTTTGCTGGCGTACCAGCAGGCCTATCTCCCGTGGCTCGAGCGAAAAAATCTGTTTCTTGATGCTGCGGGTAAAGTACCAGGAGAAGATAAACAGGGCGGTGAGCAGCAGGACGGCGGCGATAAAAATATTGATCACTTTGCTCAGGGTAATGCTGTCGAGATAGCTGGTGAGGTAGCCGACGGAGACAATGCCGATCACCCGCCCCGCGTCATCGATGATGGGCGTTTTACTGCGCAGCGAGACGCCCAGGCCGCCTTTGCGAATGGTGGTAATGGACTTTCCCTCCAGTACCGCCTGGTTGTCGCCGCCGACCAGCCGCGTGCCGACCCACTCCGGATGGACGGAATGAAACAGATGCATCCCCTGGCGGTCGCCGATGACGATAAAGCTGGCGTCGCTATGGGCGGCGATTTGCTGCATAAATGCCTGAATCGCCTGTGGGTCATGCCGGCTGACCTGCTGACGTAAATTTGGCATCAGGGCTATCTCTTCGGCCTGAATTTTGGCCCGGGCGCTCATTTCCTGATAAAGCTGGCGGCTGGCGTCAAAGTAATAATAAATACCCAGCGCGATAAACAGGACTGAGAAAAAAGCGACCAGCGAAATAAACAGCTTATATTGAAAAGATAATTTCATAGGTCCCGGACGACGTATTCACCATACCGGCACTCTATCATTTTTCTGTCACGTGACGTAAATGTTAAGGGAAAGTTGTGATCAGCGGCGCAGGCGCCGGCTACCGCCAGTGGTCGCGGCGGAAATAACGCGTGGCGGGAAATAAAAACCATAAAAACCACGATAATAAATCAGAGATATATCACCCCTGCGCGGATCAGCGAATAGAAACCATAAAAACCATAGTGACCATTAAAACTTCTTTTTTAATTCGGGGAGCTTCACATTAACGACGCCGCTGTCCCTTTACGCTGAAAATGAATAATAACGACAGGGCTGAATTTATGAGCACCACAGACAACGCATTCTCTGCAACCCTTGAACCGATCAATACGCCGAAAACCACGCTCAGGCAGCGCTGGTGGCACATCATGGATAACTGGAAGGTAGGGATCGTCCCGCTGCCGCTGTTTCTGCTGGCCGGGGGGCTGATCGCTCTCGACTGCCTTGGCGGTAAACTGCCGAGCGATATCGTGGTGATGGTGGCTACGCTGGCTTTCTTTGGCTTCGCCTGCGGCGAGTTTGGCAAACGTCTGCCGGTGCTGGGAAAACTCGGCGCGGCGGCGATCTGCGCCACTTTTATTCCTTCCGCGCTGGTCCATTACGGCCTGCTGCCGGACGTGGTCGTTGAATCCACCACCAAATTCTATAAATCCACCAACATCCTCTATCTCTATATCTGCTGCATTATCGTCGGCAGCATCATGAGTATGAACCGCACCACCCTGATTCAGGGCTTCCTGAAGATCTTCTTCCCAATGCTGTGCGGCGAGGTGGTCGGCATGCTGGTGGGCATCGGCGTCGGCACGCTGCTGGGCATGGAGCCGTTCCAGGTGTTCTTCTTTATCGTGCTGCCGATCATGGCCGGCGGCGTAGGGGAAGGGGCGATCCCGCTGTCGATGGGCTACGCCGCGCTGATGCATATGGAGCAGGGAGTGGCCCTGGGCCGGGTGTTGCCGATGGTGATGCTCGGCAGCCTGACGGCGATCGTCATCTCCGGCTGCCTCAACCAGCTCGGCAAGCGCTTCCCGCATCTGACCGGCGAAGGGCAGCTGATGCCGAACCGCAGCCATGAAACCCGCAGCCTCGGCGAGAGCGAAGGCGTGAGCGGCAAAACCGACGTCGGGACGCTGGCCTCCGGCGCGCTGCTGGCGGTGCTGCTGTATATGATGGGGATGCTCGGCCACAAACTGATTGGTCTGCCGGCGCCGGTGGGCATGCTGTTTCTCGCGGTGCTGTTAAAGCTGGCTAATGTGGTTTCTCCGCGCCTGCAGGAGGGATCGCAGATGGTGTATAAATTCTTCCGCACCGCGGTCACCTACCCGATCCTCTTTGCCGTCGGCGTGGCGATCACCCCGTGGCAGGAGCTGGTGAACGCCTTCACCTTCACCAACCTGCTGGTGATCGTCAGCACCGTCTCCGCGCTGGTGGCGACCGGTTTCCTGGTCGGTAAAAAGATAGGGATGCACCCGGTCGATGTGGCGATTGTCTCCTGTTGCCAGAGCGGGCAGGGCGGCACCGGCGATGTGGCGATCCTGACCGCCGGCAACCGCATGAGCCTGATGCCGTTCGCGCAGATCGCTACCCGGATTGGCGGGGCGATAAATGTCTCGCTGGGGTTGCTGTTCCTCAGCCACTATCTGGCGTGATATAACGCTACGCTCAGCGATAAACCTGCTATTTTCCGCTACAGAACGCCGAAAATATCTGCGTTCTGTATCCTAAATGCTCCGCATTTAGCGTTACAATCAGCGCGCGATCGGCTATCGCAACCATCATCATGACAGTCCAGGCGCTGTCGCATTTATCATATGTAGGAGAGGAATTAATGTCAGTGGATACTCCCGCCCAGGCGGGCGTCAGCATCGACGCATTGCTGGCGGCGAAAGAGCAGCGTGCAGCCCGCCAGGCCGACTGGTTGGCCCATTATCAGCAGCCTGTTATTTCCCTGACCCTGGTGACCCCCGGGGCGGTGAAGGACAGCATTCGCTATCGCAACATGATGGGCGTAGCCCTCCAGGCCTGCGATCAACTGCTGTGGAAGCACCGCTGGCAAACGCTGGATCGTCAAGTGCTGTGGCTGCCGACCGGGCCTGAAGCGCTGTGGTGCGTGGCGCACCCGGCCAGCGAAATCAAAGCGATGTGCAGTACGCTGGAGCAGAGCCATCCGCTGGGACGCTTGTGGGATATCGATGTGATCTGTCCGCAGAGCGGGCAGGTGGGACGCCAGTCGCTGGGCGAGTCGCAGCGCCGCTGCCTGCTGTGCGATGAGCCGGCGCACGCCTGCGCGCGCAGCCGTCGTCACGACACCGATCTCGTCGTTGCCCGCGTTGAGCAGATGATTGACGCGTGGTTTGCCCGCGATTAACGGGTCAGTATTCCCCGGCGGCAAAGCGCCGCCGGGTAGGTCCTAAAAGTCGATCGGCGCGCGGAAGGTCATCGCGTTGCCGTAGGCGGGGTGGGTAATGGTGAGCGTCTCGGCGTGCAGCAGCAGGCGCGGGGCCATCGCCAGCGCCTCAGGCGTGGCGTAAAAGCGGTCGCCAAGGATCGGATGCCCCAGCGCTAGCATATGCACGCGCAGCTGGTGCGACCGTCCGGTAATCGGCTTCAGGCGCACGCGGGCGGTGTTATCTTCCGCGTACTCCAGCACCTCATACTCGGTCTGCGCCGCTTTGCCGGTTTCATAACACACCTTCTGCTTTGGCCGGTTCGGCCAGTCGCAAATCAGCGGTAAATCCACTAGGCCCTCCGCCGGCTGCGGATGGCCCCAGACGCGGGCGATGTACTGCTTCTTCGGCTCGCGCTCGCGGAACTGACGCTTCAGTTCGCGTTCCGCCGCCTTATTCAGCGCCACCACAATCACGCCGCTGGTGGCCATATCAAGGCGATGCACCGATTCGGCCTGCGGGAAGTCGCGCTGAATGCGCGTCATCACGCTGTCTTTATGTTCATCAAGACGACCCGGCACGGACAACAAGCCGCTCGGCTTGTTGACCACCATGATGTGCTCATCCTGATACAGGATCACCAGCCAGGGATCCTGCGGCGGATTGTAGTTTTCCATCGCCATTTTGCGTTCCGTTACTGGTGAGTGACGACGATCAGACGCAGCGCGTCCAGACGCCATCCGGCCTGTCCCAGCGCCTCCAGCACCTGCTGGCGGTTACTTTCAATCGCCGCCAGTTCGTCGTCACGGATGTTCGGGTTGACCGCCTTCAGCGCTTCCAGACGGGAGAGCTCCGCCGTCAGCTTATCGTCGGCTTCGCTACGCGCCGCGTCGATCAGCCCCTGCGCCGCCTTGGCGATCTGCGCTTCGCCCTGCTGCAGAATGGCGTGAACGTCCTGTTGAACCGCGTTGACCAGCTTGCTGCCGGTGTGGCGATTGACCGCGCTCAGCTGGCGGTTGAAGCTTTCAAACTCCACCTGGCCGGCGAGGTTGTTGCCGTTTTTATCCAGCAGCATGCGAACCGGGGTCGCCGGCAGGAAGCGGTTGAGCTGCAGCTGCTTCGGCGCCTGCGCTTCGACCACGTAGATCAGCTCCAGCAGCAGAGTGCCGACCGGCAGCGCCTTGTTCTTCAGCAGGGAAATGGTGCTGCTGCCGGTATCGCCGGAGAGGATCAGGTCGAGGCCATTGCGGATCAGCGGGTGCTCCCAGGTGATGAACTGCGCGTCTTCACGGGACAGCGCCACGTCACGCTCGAAGGTGATGGTGCAGCCGTCCTCCGGCAGACCCGGGAAGTCCGGGACCAGCATATGGTCGGAAGGGGTGAGGACGATCAGGTTTTCGCCGCGGTCGTCCTGGTTGATGCCGACGATATCGAACAGGTTCATCGAGAAGGCGATCAGGCTGGTGTCGTCATCCTGCTCTTCGATGCTCTCCGCCAGGGCCTGAGCTTTCTCGCCGCCGTTGGAGTGGATCTCCAGCAGACGGTCGCGGCCCTGCTCCAGCTGCGCTTTCAGGGCGTCATGCTGCTGGCGGCAGGACTTGATCAGATCGTCAAAGCCGTCGGTGGATTCCGGCGCCGCAAGGTAGTTGATCAGCTCGTCATGGACGCTGTCGTAAACGGTCCGTCCGGTCGGGCAGGTATGCTCGAAGGCGTCGAGACCTTCGTGGTACCAGCGCACCAGCACCGACTGCGCGGTCTTTTCCAGGTACGGGACGTGGATCTGGATATCGTGCGCCTGGCCGATACGGTCGAGGCGGCCGATACGCTGCTCCAGCAGATCCGGGTTAAACGGCAGATCGAACATCACCAGATTGCTGGCGAACTGGAAGTTGCGTCCTTCGGAACCGATCTCAGAGCACAGCAGCACCTGGGCGCCGGTGTCTTCTTCGGCAAACCACGCCGCGGCGCGGTCGCGTTCTATAATCGACATTCCTTCATGGAACACGGCGGCGCGGATACCTTCGCGCTCGCGCAGCACCTGCTCCAGCTGCAGCGCGGTGGCGGCCTTGGCGCAGATCACCAGCACCTTCTGCGAACGGTGGCTGGTCAGGTAGCCCATCAGCCACTCGACGCGCGGATCGAAGTTCCACCAGGTGCCGGTATCGCCTTCAAATTCCTGATAGATCTGCTCCGGATAGAGCATGTCGCGCGCGCGCTCTTCCGCGGTTTTGCGGGCGCCCATGATGCCGGACACTTTGATGGCCGTCTGGTACTGGGTCGGCAGCGGCAGGCGAATGGTGTGCAGCTCGCGTTTCGGGAAACCTTTGACGCCGTTACGGGTGTTACGGAACAGCACGCGGCTGGTGCCGTGGCGGTCCATCAGCATCGAGACCAGCTCCTGGCGCGCGGCCTGGGCGTCTTCGCGATCGCTGTTGGCGGCCTGCAGCAGCGGCTCGATATCCTGCTCGCCGATCAGATCGCCGAGGGTATTGAGTTCGTTATCGCTCAGCTTGTTGCCCGCCAGCAGCAGGGCGACGGCGTCGGCCACCGGACGGTAGTTCTGCTGTTCTTCGACAAACTGCGCGAAATCGTGGAAGCGGTTCGGATCCAGCAGGCGCAGGCGCGCAAAGTGGCTCTCCATCCCCAGCTGTTCCGGCGTCGCGGTCAGCAGCAGAATGCCCGGCACGCGCTCGGCCAGCTGTTCAATGGCTTGATATTCGCGGCTCGGCGCCTCTTCGCTCCACACCAGGTGGTGCGCTTCATCGACCACCATCAGGTCCCACTCGGCGTCGCACAGATGCTCCAGACGCTGCTTGCTGCGGCGCACGAAGTCTAAAGAGCAGATCACCAGCTGTTCGGTTTCAAACGGGTTATAGGCGTCATGCTGCGCTTCGGCGTAGCGCTCGTCGTCAAACAGCGAGAAGCGCAGGTTGAAGCGGCGCAGCATCTCCACCAGCCACTGGTGCTGAAGGGTTTCCGGGACCACAATCAGTACGCGCTCGGCGGCGCCGGAGAGCAGCTGCTGGTGCAGGATCATCCCGGCTTCGATGGTTTTACCTAAGCCCACTTCATCGGCCAGCAGGACGCGCGGAGCGTGACGACGACCCACGTCGTGGGCGATGTTCAGCTGATGCGGGATCAGGCTGGTGCGCTGGCCGCGCAGGCCGCTCCACGGCATGCGGTACTGCTCGCTCTGGAACTTGCGCGCGCGGTAGCGCAGGGCAAAGCGGTCCATGCGGTCGATTTGGCCGGCGAACAGGCGGTCCTGCGGCTTGCTGAACACCAGTTTGCTGTCGAGCAGCACTTCACGCAGGGTGACGTTCGCTTCCTGGGTATCGAGGCGGGTGCCGGTGTAGGACAGCAGCCCGTTCTCTTCATGCACTTTGTCAACGTGGAGCTGCCAGCCTTCGTGGCTGGTAATGGTGTCGCCCGGGTTAAACATCACGCGAGTGATCGGGGAATCGTTGCGTGAGTACAGACGGTTTTCGCCGATGGCGGGGAAGAGGAGAGTGACCATGCGCGCATCCAGCGCTACCACCGTCCCTAATCCTAGTTCGCTCTCTGTGTCGCTAATCCAGCGTTGACCAAGTGTAAAAGGCATATATGTTCGGCTCTTTAGTTCTTTAATTGCAGGCAATAGTTGATCATCCCCATGTACAACCGGAGATGCGTCAAAATTGGGGCCAGGAATGGAAAGGGCGCTATATTACTGGATGGCAGAACGTTCGTCACGTCCTCCTCACGGTTCATTTTCAGGCTTCTGCGCCCGCAGAATGGGTGTGAAAAAATCAAAATAGCCCCAGCTGTCCTGTCACTATTGTAGCAAAGTCGTCGTTGACGAAGGGCAGGATCCCTTCCGCCACCGGCTGCAGCTGCTTTGACAAATAGTGGTCGTAATCGAGCGGCGATTGCTGATAATCCACCGGTTCCGGGCCGCCGGTGGTCCAGACGTATTTGATGGTGCCGCGCTGCTGATACTGCTGCGCCCGACCCCGCTTCAGGTTGTGCTCATCGGCAAGCCTCGCGGCGCGCACATGAGGCGGCACGTTGCGCTGATACTCCGCCAGCGGCCGGCGCAGGCGTTTGCGATAAACCAGCTGCTCATCGAGCTCGCCGTTCATCAGCCTGGCGATAGTCTCCCGCACATAATCCTGATACGGCTGGTTGCGGAAGATGCGCAGGTACAGCTCCTGCTGAAACTGCTGGGCCAGCGGCGTCCAGTCGGTGCGCACCGTTTCCAGCCCTTTGAAAACCATGCGCTGGCCGTCGCCCTCCTGAATCATGCCGGCGTAACGCTTCTTGCTGCCGGTATCGGCGCCGCGGATCGTCGGCATCAGAAAACGGCAGAAGTGGGTTTCGTATTCCAGCTCCAGGGCGCTGGTAAGCTGGCTTTTGCCAAGCTCTTGCGCCCACCAGGCGTTGACATCGTTCACCAGCGTCCGGCCAATCTCCGCCGCCTGCGCTTCGCTGTGCGGGCGCTTAAGCCAGACGAAGGTGGAGTCGGTGTCGCCGTAGATAACGTCATAGCCTTTGGCTTCAATTAACGCTTTGGTCTGACGCATGATCGCGTGGCCGCGCATGGTGATCGACGAGGCGAGACGCGGGTCGAAGAAGCGGCAGGCGCTGGTGCCCAGTACGCCGTAAAAGGCGTTCATGATGATCTTCAGCGCCTGGGAGAGCGGCTTATTGTGCCGGCGCTTGGCTTCATCGCGGCCATGCCAGATCTGGCTGACAATCCCCGGCAGGCAGTGCTTGTCTCGCGAGAAGCGGGCGCCGAGGAAGCCCTCAATGCTGTGCTGGTCATCGGGCTGCGCCAGACCCTCCACCAGGCCGACCGGATCGATTAAAAAGGTGCGAATGATCGACGGATACAGGCTCTTGTAGTCCAGGACCAGCACCGAGTCATACAGGCCGGGGCGGGAGTCCATCACATAGCCGCCGGGGCTCGCCTGCGGCGGCACGTCGCCGAGGTTCGGCGCCACGTAGCCCAGGCGGTGCATGCGCGGAAAATAGAGGTGGCTGAAGGCGGCGACCGAGCCGCCGTGGCGATCGGCGGGCAGGCCGTTGACCGTCGCTCGTTCGAGCAGAAACGGCATGATCTCCGTTTTGTGGAAGATCCGCGTCACCAGCTCGCAGTCCTGTAGGTTATAGATGGCCAGCGCCGGTTTATCGTCATGGAAGCGGCGATCGATCTCGTCCATCCGATCCCACGGGTTGTCGATGGCTTTGCCTTCGCCCAACAGCTCGCGCGCCACCGCCTCCAGCGAAAAGGAGGAGAAATTCCAGAACGCCGATTTCAGCGCCTCGATACCGTCGATAATCAGCCGGCCGTTGGCCTGGGCGAAGAAGACGCCGTTCTTAAAGCCGTGCTCGCGCCACTCCAGCTCGCTGTTGCCGCGGCCGAGCCGCAGCGGGATACGATAGCGTTCGGCATGCTTTTGCAGGACGCGCAGATCGAACTGCACCACGTTCCAGCCGATCAGCACGTCGGGGTCGTGATCGGCAAACCAGGCGTTGAGCTTTTCCAGCAGCAGGGGGCGACTGGCGACGTAGACCAGATCGAAATCGACGTCTGGCGGCGTTTCCGGTTCGGGGCCCAGCATGTAGACCACCCGCTGACCGCAGCCTTCCAGGCCGATGCAGTACAGCTCGCCGTGACGGCTGGTTTCGATATCCAGCGACACCCATTTCAGCGGCGGGCGATAGTCAGGATGGGGTTTCATGCGCGCGTTGACCAGATGCGGGCCACGCGTTTCGCCTTCCACCCACACCGGGGCGGTAATAAAGCGCTCCATCAGGTAGCGCTCCGGCGGACGGATATCGCCCTCATAGAGGGTGACGCCGCTGTCGCGGAGCATCTTCTCCAGACGCATCAATTGACGATGGGCGCGGCAGTAGAGGCCGACCACCGGCTGGCGGTGGAAATCTTTCAGGGCCAGCGGGGCGAAGCGGAAGCCTTTCTCACCCTGCAGCAGTCGCTCAGCCTGCGCCCGCTGCGCGGCGGGGATAAAGGCGACGGACTCCTGCGGCGGCAGCGTGACCTGCAGCGGACCGTCGTCGGTGGCCAGCCAGAAGGACAGCTCGGTGCCTTGCGGAGTGTCCCGCCAGTGACGGGTGAGTAAAAAACCTGCTCGTGGCTGGGTCACGGGTGCTCTCAACGATAAAAAACCAGGCCTGATTATAGCCTGGTTTCTCAGTGGGTGCTGGGGTTTTATACAGGTACTCGGCGCTAAGGTGGCGCCGGATTTCGGCTTGCGCGCTTATCCGGGCTACCCGACGCGGCAGAGCCGTAGCCCTGCCAGGCGCAGCGCGAGCAGGGTGATTATTGGCCGTAGTAGGCTTTAGCCCCGTGCTTACGCAGATAGTGCTTATCCAGCAGGGTCTGCTGCATATCCGGCAGCTGCGGCGCCAGCTGGCGGCAGAAGATGCCCATATACGCGATCTCTTCCAGCACGATGGCGTTATGCACCGCGTCTTCGGCATTTTTACCCCACGCGAACGGGCCGTGGGAATGAACCAGCACGCCAGGCATCTGCGCCGGGTCGATCTCGCGCTGGCGGAAGGTTTCAACAATCACCTTGCCGGTTTCCCATTCGTACTCGCCATTGATCTCCGCATCGGTCATCAGCCGGGTGCAGGGCACCGGACCATAGAAATAGTCGGCGTGGGTGGTGCCGGTCGCCGGAATAGCTTGCCCGGCCTGCGCCCAGATGGTGGCGTGGCGCGAATGGGTATGCACAATGCCGCCCAGCGTCGGGAAAGCCTGATACAGCAGGCGATGGGTCGGGGTATCCGACGAGGGCTTCTTCTTACCCTCCACCACTTCGCCGCTCTCCAGACTGACCACCACCATATCGTCGGCGGTCATTACGCGATAATCCACGCCGGAGGGTTTGATAACCAGAACGCCCTGGTCGCGGTCGACGGCGCTGACGTTGCCCCAGGTTAAGGTCACCAGATTATGCTGCGGCAGCGCTAAGTTGGCTTCCAGAACCTGGCGTTTAAGATCTTCTAACATAGTGTGCTCCGAATAGCAGGCGAGTCGGGTATCCCTCACCCCGGCCCTCTCCCGGCGGGAGAGAGAGAAAGGCGGCATCGCGCCCGGCCGGTACCCTCTCCCCGGCGGGGAAAGGGGGAGGGTGAGGGGACGACCTTTTAGCGTTTTGAACCGTAATAGACTTCATTCCAGCGCAGCGCGTCTTTGAAGGCCGGCAGACGGGTATCGTTGTCGATGACGGTCAGCTCGATATCATTCAGCTCGGCGAACTGGCGCATATCGTCGAGGTTCAGCGCATGGCTGAAGACGGTATGGTGCGCGCCGCCGGCGATGATCCAGGCTTCCGAAGCGGTACGCAGATCCGGCTGCGCTTTCCACAGGGCGTTGGCCACCGGCAGCTTCGGCAGATCGTGCGGCGTCGGGACGGTTTCAATGGTGTTGACCAGCAGACGGAAGCGGTCTCCCAGGTCGATCAGGCTGGCGACAATCGCCGGGCCGGTCTGGGTATTGAAGATCAGGCGCGCCGGATCCGCTTTGCCGCCGATGCCCAGCGGCTGGACGTCGAGGATCGGTTTCTCGGCGGTGGCGATCGTCGGGCACACTTCCAGCATGTGCGAGCCGAGCACCAGATCGTTGCCATTGTCGAAGTGGTAGGTGTAATCCTCCATAAAGGAGGTGCCGCCCTGCAGACCAGTTGACATCACCTTCATGATGCGAAGCAGAGCGGCGGTTTTCCAGTCGCCCTCGCCGGCAAAGCCGTAGCCCTGCTGCATCAGGCGCTGTACGGCGAGACCCGGGAGCTGTTTCAGGCCGTGGAGATCTTCAAAGGTGGTGGTAAAGGCGTGGAAACCGCCCTGTTCGAGGAAGCGTTTCATCCCCAGCTCAATGCGCGCGGCGTCCAGCACGTTCTGGCGCTTGTCGCCGTGAACCTGCGCCGCCGGGGTCAGACGGTAGCTGCTCTCGTATTCATCGACCAGCGCGCTGATATCGCCGTCGCTGACGCTGTTGACCACCTGCACCAGATCGCCGACCGCCCAGGTGTTCACTGAGAAGCCAAACTTGATCTGCGCCGCGACTTTATCGCCGTCGGTCACCGCCACTTCACGCATGTTATCGCCGAAACGGCACACTTTCAGATGACGGGTATCCTGTCTGGAGACCGCCTGGCGCATCCAGCCGCCGATGCGCTGGTGGGCCTCTTTATCCTGCCAGTGGCCGGTCACCACGCTGTGCTGCTGGCGCATACGGGCGCCGATGAAGCCGAACTCGCGGCCGCCGTGCGCGGTCTGGTTCAGGTTCATAAAGTCCATATCGATGCTGTCCCACGGCAGCGCGGCATTGTACTGCGTATGGAACTGCAGCAGCGGCTTGTTGAGGATGGTCAGGCCGTTGATCCACATTTTTGCCGGCGAGAAGGTATGCAGCCAGACCACTAACCCGGCGCATTTGTCATCGTAGTTGGCGTCGCGGCAGATATGGGTGATCTCGTCCGGGGTAGTGCCCAGCGGCTTGAGGACCAGTTTGCACGGCAGTTTGGCTTCCGCATTCAGGCTGTTCACCACATGTTCGGCATGCTTCGTCACCTGGCGCAGGGCTTCCGGGCCGTAGAGATGTTGGCTGCCAATAACGAACCATACTTCATAGTTATCAAAAATCGTCATTTTCGTATCCTTAATGGGTGAGCGCTGCCTGAGATTGCGGGGCTTTTTCCGCCTTTGCAGCCGAAGGGAGATAGTGTTGTTCGGCGCTGACCGACCACTGCTGGTAGCGCTGATAGAGTTGTTCGAAACGTTGCGCCTGCGCCGGGCGCGGCTGCAGGGTGGTTTCCACCTGGCTTGCCATCCGCTGCTGGGCGGCTGGAATATCCTCATAGACGCCGGCGGCGACGGCGGCGAAGATAGCCGCCCCCAGCGCACAGCACTGATCGGAGGCGACAATCTGCAGCGGGCGGTTCAGCACGTCGCAGCAGGCCTGCATGATGACCTGGTTTTTCCGTGCGATACCGCCGAGGGCCATGACGTTGTTAACCGGGATCCCCTGCTCGGTGAAGCACTCCATAATGGCGCGGGCACCGAAGGCGGTGGCGGCGATCAGTCCGCCGAATAGCGCCGGCGCGTCGGTGGCCAGGTTAAGGTCGGTGATCACCCCTTTCAGGCGCTGGTTGGCATTCGGCGTGCGGCGGCCGTTGAACCAGTCCAGCACTACCGGCAGATGATCGAGCGATGGGTTACTGGCCCAGGCTTCGGTGAGCGCCGGCAGTAACTGTTTTTGGCTGGCTTTGATTTGTTCGCGTAATTCCGGATGCTGCTGGGCCAGCTGTTCCAGCGGCCAGCCGAGGATGCGCCCAAACCAGGCGTAAATATCGCCGAAGGCGGACTGGCCTGCCTCCATACCGATAAAGTGCGGGACCACGCTGCCGTCGACCTGGCCGCAGATGCCTTTGACCGTGCGGTCGCCGACGCTCTCTTTATCGGCAATCAGAATGTCGCAGGTGGAGGTGCCGATGACTTTCACCAGCGCGTTAGGCTGCGCGCCAGCGCCAACGGCGCCCATATGACAGTCGAAGGCGCCGCCGGAGATGGCCACGGTCTGCGACAGACCCAGGCGCTGGGCCCACTCTGCGCTTAGCGTGCCGACCGGCACATCGGCCGTCCAGGTATCGGTGAACAGCGGCCAGGCCAGATGCTGGTTAATGATGGGATCAAGCTCATCGAAGAAGCTGGCCGGCGGCAGCCCGCCCCAGCTCTCATGCCACAGCGATTTATGCCCGGCGCTGCAGCGGCCGCGGCGCAGATCCTGCGGACGCGTAGTGCCGGAGAGCAGGGCGGGCACCCAGTCGCAAAGCTCCACCCACGAGGCGGCTGCCTGGGCGACGGCGCTATCTTCCCGGGTGACGTGGAGGATTTTTGCCCAGAACCATTCGCTGGAGTAGATCCCGCCGATATAGCGCGAGTAATCCTCTTTGCCCGGCTGGTGGCACAGGCGGGTGATCGCCTCGGCTTCCTCGACCGCGGTATGATCCTTCCACAGGACAAACATGGCGTTAGGGTTGTCAGCGAATTCTTCGCGCAGCGCCAGCACGTTACCCTCGGCATCAACGGGAGCCGGGGTTGAGCCGGTGCTGTCGACGCCAATGCCCACGACGTCGGCGCGCTGTTCGGCGCTCAGGGAGGCAAGTACGCTTTTCAGCGCCGCTTCCATGGACTCGATGTAATCTCGCGGGTGGTGGCGGAAGCGGTTGTTCGCGCCATCGCAATACTGTCCTTCCCGCCAGCGCGGATACCACTCCACGCTTGCCGCCAGTTCTGCGCCGGACGCGCATTCCACCGCCAGGGCGCGGACTGAGTCACTACCAAAGTCGAGGCCAATCGCAATTGCCATCTTGTTACTCCATGCAGAAATCATTCATGCAGCAACAGTAGATATCCCCGGCAAAATCCGTCAGGCCGGATTCGCTAATCTTATGGATTATTTTGCTGTCACCTCGCAAAGTGTGACGCCGTGCAAATATTCGATGTGGACTTTCCTGCCGTATTTATAGACACTTTTGTTACCCGGCATATCCCGGTGGAATGCACGCTGCTGGCGCTTTTTTCGCTTGCTGTGCGGCTTTTTAGCGAAATTTCCACCGCCGTCGCAGTCGTGACAGGGCCGAGAGCGATAAAATGATGAATATGGACAATTGGTGTCACTAATACCTTCGGGAGAACCACGCGTATGGCCGAAACGCAAAACGATCCGCTGCTGCCGGGCTACTCTTTTAACGCTCATCTGGTCACCGGCCTGACGCCGATTGAGGCGCAGGGATACCTGGATTTCTTTATCGACCGCCCGCTGGGTATGAAAGGCTATATCCTCAACCTGACGATCCGCGGCGAGGGCGTAATCAACAACCACGGCGAGCAGTTTGTCTGCCGGCCGGGCGATATGCTGCTGTTCCCGCCGGGGGAGATCCATCACTATGGCCGCCATCCCGACGCCAGCGAGTGGTATCACCAGTGGGTCTACTTCCGCCCGCGCGCCTACTGGCACGAGTGGCTCAACTGGCCGACGATCTTCGCCCAGACCGGCTTTTTCCGTCCGGACGAGCAGTGGCAGGCGCGCTTTGGCGAGCTGTTCGGCCAGATCGTCGATGCCGGGCAAGGGGCGGGGCGCTATTCCGAACTGCTGGCGATTAATCTGCTGGAACAGCTCCTGCTGCGGCGGATGGAGGCGATCAACGAATCGCTGCATCCGCCGCTGGATAACCGGGTGCGCGACGCCTGCCAGTACATCAGCGACCATCTGGCGGACAGCCATTTTGATATCGCCAGCGTCGCCCAGCACGTCTGCCTGTCGCCCTCGCGCCTGTCGCACCTGTTTCGCCAGCAGCTGGGGATCAGCGTCCTCGGCTGGCGGGAGGACCAGCGTATCAGCCAGGCCAAACTGTTGCTGAGCACCACGCGGATGCCGATCGCCACCGTCGGGCGCAACGTCGGCTTTGAAGATCAGCTCTATTTTTCCCGCGTGTTCAAAAAATGCACCGGCGCCAGCCCGAGCGAATTCCGCGCGGGATGTGAATAAAAAGTAAAGAAAGTGAAATGATGACCCGCTTAAATGTCACAGCCAGTAAACTATTAAGACAATTGGTGGCTTGACGACGGCGCGATGGCTTCGGAGAATCCGGGCTTCGTTTTTTAACCGGGTACATTATGCAAGCATTGCTCGAACACTTTATTACCCAATCCACGGTCTACTCGCTGTTAGCCGTGATGCTGGTGGCCTTTCTCGAGTCGCTGGCGCTGGTGGGGCTTATCTTACCCGGAACGGTGATGATGGCCGGCCTTGGGGCGCTGATTGGCGGCGGTGAGGTTAACTTCTGGCAGGCGTGGCTGGCGGGGATCGTGGGCTGTCTGCTGGGCGACTGGATCTCATTCTGGCTCGGATGGCGCTTTAAAAAGCCGCTGCACCGCTGGTCGTTCATGAAGAAAAACCGCGCCCTGCTGGAGAAAACCGAGCATGCGCTGCACCAGCACAGCATGATCACCATCCTGATTGGCCGCTTTGTCGGGCCGACGCGTCCGCTGGTGCCGATGGTCGCCGGGATGCTCGACCTGCCGGTGGCCAAATTCGTGCTACCGAATATTATCGGCTGCCTGCTCTGGCCGCCGCTCTATTTCCTGCCTGGCATTCTCGCCGGGGCGGCGATTGATATTCCGGCCGATGAAAACAGCGCCAGCTTTAAATGGCTGCTGCTGGGGGCGGCGCTGCTCGCCTGGCTGGCGGGGTGGCTGTGCTGGCGGCTGTGGCGGAGCGCGAAAACGTCTGGCGATCGGCTGACCCGCTGGCTGCCGCGCGGGCGTCTGCTGTGGCTGGCGCCGCTTATGGTCGCGCTGGCGGCAACGGCGTTAACGTTTGTCTTCCGCCATCCGCTGATGCCGGTCTATCTGGCGATCCTGCACAAGGTTATTGCGCGCTGATCCCCATCAGATGCGAGGCGCTGCTGTGGCCGCTTAACAGCTCGGCGGTAGCGCCATCCCAGACAATGCGCCCTTCGGCGACCACAATCGAGCGCGGCGCAATGCGTGCGGCATCTTCCACGCTGTGCGAGACCATCAGCAGGGTGAGCTGCTGCTGCTCGCAGACATCAGCCACCAGCGCCAGCATCTCCTGGCGCAGCGCCGGGTCGAGCGCTGAGAAGGGTTCATCCAGCAGCAGCACTGGCTGCTGGCGCACCAGACAGCGGGCCAGCGCCGCGCGCTGCCGTTGACCGCCGGAGAGCTCTCCCGGCAGGCGTTCAAGCAGGTCATCAATTCCCATCTGGGCGGCAATCGCCGTGACTTTCTGCTGCTGTTCGCGGCTCAGTTTCAGGCCAGGGTGGATCCCGAGACTGATATTCTGCCGAATGGTCAGATGGTTAAACAGGTTATTCTCCTGGAACAGCATCGAAACCGGACGCTGCGCCGGCGGCGTCGCGTGATGCGTCTCGCCGTTAATCTGCAGGCTGCCGCTGGCGGGCGGCAGAAAACCGGCGATCAGATTCAGCAGGGTGCTCTTTCCGGCGCCGCTGGGGCCGAGCACCGCGATGCGCTCGCCGCGCGCGACATCGAGAGTAAAGCGCATCGGCAGATGCTGGTACAGCCAGGTCACATCATTGAGTTTTAGCATCACGCCCCGGAAGTTTTTCAATCAGCGTAAATAATAAGAAACAGAGCAGCAGCAGAAGCAGGGCGGTGACGGCGCCGTCCTGGCTGCGGTAGGCGCCTATCTGCTGGTACAGATAGAAAGGCAGGGTGCGGAACGCCTCGTTGCCGAACAGCGCCACCACGCCGAAGTCGCCAATCGACAGCACGCAGGCGAAGGCTAACGCCTGGGCCAGCGGGCGCCGGAGCGCGCGAAGTTCGATGACCCGCAGCCGCGCCAGGCCTTCGATCCCCAGCGACTGGCAGAGCATGCTGTAGCGGACGGCAATGTCGCGCATCGGGTTTTCCAGCACTTTAAGCGCGTAGGGGATCGCCATCAGAGCATTGGTAAAGATGACGATGCCGTCGGCGGACTCCGGAAGGCCGATGCTGTTATTGAGCAGCAGGAAGAAGCCGGTAGCCAGCACGATGCCCGGCATGGCAAGGATCAGCATGCCGCTCAGCTCCATCGCCTGCCCGGCCAGCGGCCGCTGACGGGCGCGCAGCTCGCGACTGCTCCATAGCAGCATCATCGTCAGGGTGACGCTCAACAGCCCGGCGGCAATGGCGATGCGCAGGGAAGTCGTCAATGCCTGCCAGAGGGCGGGCTGCGCCAGCACGTCCAGCATGTTGCGGTTGATCCCGTCGACGATGACCGCCAGCAATGGCGGCAGCAGAAGCAGCAGGGCGGCGCCGATCAGCAACCCATCGCTCAGCCGGCTATGCAGGCGATCGTCAGGGTCGCGCCAGCCGCGGACATGGCTGACGCCGATAGCCACCGCTTTACTGAGACGCTGGCTGAGCAGCACCAGCCCGAGGCAGCAGAGCATCTGGATCAACGCCAGCATCGCCGCTCGCGCCGGATCGTAGTCAAAGCTCAGCGCCTGGTAGATAGCCAGCTCAATGGTGGTGGCCTTCGGGCCGCCGCCCAGCGACAGCACGGTGGCGAAGCTGGCAAAGCAGAGCATAAAAATCAGCGCGGCGACGGCGGGAATATGCCGGCGCATCCATGGCCATTCGACGAGGCGGAAGAAGGCATAGCCGCGCATGCCAAGCTGGGCGGCAATTTGCCGCTGCTCGCCGGGAATGTTCTCCAGCGCCTGCAGCAGCAGGCGGGTGGCCATCGGCATATTGAAAAAGACGTGCGCCAGCAGGATGCCCTGCAGGCCGTAAGGCGAGAAATCCCACTGCCAGCCGAAAGCGTGAAACAGCGAGGCCAGCCAGCCCTGGCGGCCATAGACGCTGAGGATGCCGAACACCGCCACCAGCACCGGCAGGATCAGGGTCATCGCGCACAGGCGCAGCAGCAGGGTGCGGCCGGGAAAGCGACGCCGATAAAGCGCGCGGGCGAGAAAGACGGCCGGGCCCACCGAAAGCAGCGCTGAGAGCGACGCCTGCCAGAAGGAGAAGCGCACCACGTGCCAGAGGTAGCTATCGCTGAAGATCGTCTGCCAGCCCGCGCCGGGCGCGCTGAACCACAGCGCCAGAAACGCCGCCAGCGCGACGGCGCAGAGCAGCGTGGCGGCGAACAGGCCCGGCAGCAGCCCGCTAAGGTTTAGCGGCTGACGGCGCGTTGCCATGCGCTAATCCAGGTCTGACGCTCGCTGGCGACCTGCTGCGGGGTAAACGTCAGCGTGGTCTGCGGCTTCACCAGGGTTGCAAAACCGGCCGGCAGCGCGACCTGGGTCACCGGATACATCCAGTTGCCGGTGGGGATGGCGTTCTGGAAGCCAGGAGATACCATGAATTTGAGGAATTTCTCCGCCAGTTCCGGCTGCTTGCTGGCGGCGGTGCGGGCGGCAACTTCGACCTGCAGATAGTGGCCTTCGGCGAAGTTCGCCGCCGCATAGTGGTCTTTTTTCTCTTCAATAATGTGGTAGGCCGGCGAGGTGGTGTAGCTCAACACCAGGTCGCTTTCGCCTTTCAGGAACAGACCGTAGGCTTCGCTCCAGCCCTTGGTGACGGTAACGGTCTTCGCCGCCAGCTTCTGCCAGGCCTCGGGCGCTTTATCGCCATAGACTTTTTGCATCCATAGCAGCAGCCCCAGCCCCGGGGTGCTGGTGCGCGGATCTTCATAGATGACGCGCCACTTCTGCGGGCTCTCGACCAACTCTTTCAGGCTTTTCGGCGGATTGGCCAGTTTGTTTTTATCATAGACGAAGGCGAAATAGCCGTAATCGTAGGGGACAAAGGTGTCGTTATCCCAGCCGCCCGGCACGCTAACCGCGCTGGCGGGAACGTGGCTTTTAGCGAACAGCTGACTCTGCGCCGCGGCTTCCAGCAGGTTGTTATCCAGGCCCAGCACGACGTCAGCCTTGCTGTTCTTGCCTTCCATGCGCAGACGATTCAGCAGCGAAACGCCATCTTCCAGCGCGACGAACTTCAGCTCGCAGCCGCAGTCCGCTTCAAACGCTTTTTTGACCGCCGGGCCGGGGCCCCAGTCGGCAGAGAAGGAGTCATAGGTATAGACGGTGAGGACAGGCTTAGCCAGAGCGGGCATGGCGACCAGCGCCAGCAGCGGGAGTAATTTTTTCAACACTTTGCACCTCAGAAAAAAGGGGTGGCAAAGGATTTTGAGTGAGCCTCAAATCCCTTCGCCGGCGTTATCCGGATCAGGTTCGACGGGTATTTTCTCAGCCCATACGCTTCATCCTTCAAGCCGCATCTGCGTTAGCTTCGCGCGTTCACCCCAGTCACATAGTTACCTATGCTCCAGGGGATTCACCCGCTTGCTGCCTTGATGCAACTTGAATGATATTGCGTATGTTTATTAGCACCCCGTTGAGAACGGCCTTAGTGTAATGATTTTGTCAGATGACGGAAAGCGCTTACGGCTCCGGCGGCGCAAACCATGCGGATTTAAAATCGAACCAGCCGAGGGTGTTCATCCGCACGCCGCGCATACTGCGCTGCCCCTGAATCATCAGCCAGTGATGGATCAGCGGCACGATATGCTGGCTGGCCAGCAGGCGCTGACTCCAGGTAGCCGGATTAAACTCTCCCGCGCGCCAGCGGCTGGCGTCTTCCTGCCAGTCGATGGGGATGCAGCGCTGAATCAGCGGGACTTCGTACAGATAGGCGAATAGCGAGAATTCGATCGGCAAGGTGAAGTTAACGCTGTTGAGCCAGATATCGCTGACTACCTCGCCGCGATGCCAGGCATCGTACTCCAGCTCCTGGATCTCCAGCTTTACCTGATGCGCCGCCAGCAGGTCGCGCATGATCCCGCCGATCACCCGATGTTCGACGTGATCGCGGTAGTAGGTGAGGGTGACCGTCTCCAGGCCCGCCGGCTTGTCGCAGGCGTGGTTGCTGGCGTGATGCCAGCGCGGCAGCAGGCCGTAAGCGGGAAACCAGTTGCCCTGGTAAAGCTCGCCCGCGTGGTAGAGCAGGTTCGCGGGCTGGAACAGATAGCTTAACCAGCGGCGCACCGCCTCGTTGGCGCCCAGCGGGCTTCGCGAGTCGAACAGCAGGTAGTAGCACCCCTCTTCCAGACGACTCTCCACCGCCTTTTCGCTTTCGGTATTGCCCTGCAGCGTCAGGCCGCCGTTGGGCTCTTCGCTAATTTCCGGTAGCACCCAGACGTTCACCTCATCGATCAGCGCCCGGTAGCCAAAATAGTCCTCAAAGGCGTGGATCTTGAGCTGGTTCTGATTGTTGCGCACCACGGCATACGGGCCGGTGCCGACGGGCATCGAAGAAAAGTGGTTCATGGTCCGCCACTCCTGCGGCAGCACCATCGCCGGTACCTGGCCCAGCAGCCAGGGTAGCCAGCGGTCGGGCTGGCGCAGATGAATATCCAGGGTCCAGGCGGTGGGCGACTCAATGCGTTCGATATGCGAATAGAGCGGTAGGGCATTGCTGCGCTGCAGAGAAGCGATCACATCGGTCATCTCCAGCTCACGGCCATGGTGAAAATGGATGCCTGGCCGGAGGAAAAAGCGCCAGTGGGTGGGCGTCAACTGCTGCCAGTGGTGAGCAATATCGGCTTCCAGTTCCCCATTTTCCTCATTTACCCGCGTCAGAGCGCTGAATATTTGCCGGGCGATATGGGTTTCCGAACGCCGCAGCGCGCTGCCGGGCAGTAAATTCTTCATTGGCCGGTAGTAGAGCACGCGCAGGATGTGCCGCCCCTGGCGGAAGCTGCGCCCGAGATGCGAGACCAGCATCTGACGGACGGCGGCTTTATCGCCGACCAGTTGCACCAGCTGATCGATGCGATCCTGCTCAAGCAGATCTTCGGCACGCTGCTGCTGCAGGGCGAGGCCGGTATAGAGAAAGGTCAGCCGCGAGCGTTTTCCGCGGCCAGCCTCCGCCTCCCAGGTCAGCCAGCCGCGGGACTCCATCATATTGAGCAAGGTGCGCATGTGGCGGCGCGAGCAGCTCAGCATTTCCGCCAGCTCGTTGAGGGTGGTCTCCTGCGACTTGCCGTCGCAGCACTGCCATAGACGGATGAACTGTTGTTGCAGACGGCCGGAAGACATAAAAGGGGAACTCCTGCGCAAAACTCAGCAATTTATTACTCCCCATATTAAGCCAATAATGAATCCCGATGAAGCGAGGAGGTGAATATGATGAGGTCTACCGCAAAATCGTTCTACCAGCGCTACTTTTCTGCGACGCAGGAAGCGTCCTGGCTGGCCCGCCTGATGGCAGGACGACAGCAGGAAATTCTGGGTGAACTGATGCAGTGGGGAGTGACGTCAAAGACCTCTGATCATTGACTTGCAGACATCATGTGTGACTGAGTATTGGTGTTATACTCGTCGTTTTTCAAGCTGCAGGTGCGCGCGCTCGCCCGGGTCTATCGCTGTCGATACTCCCAGAGCCCTATGTTCTGGCCGCGTGAATCGCCCCTACGGGACTCACCCTTTCGGAGCCAGCGCAAAAACGGTTAACCGTTTGTCCTGCAACGTGAATTCCACAGAGTATAGAATCACCCGCCAGCAGAAAGCCTCTGCTGGCTTTTTTCGTTTACTTCGCGTGTGTTAAGGACATTTCATGCTGTGGTTGATGACGATGGGACGACGGCTAAACGGCGTCTATGCCGCCTTTATGCTGGTTGCTTTTATGATGGGCGTGGCGGGCGCATTGCAGGCGCCGACGTTGAGTTTGTTTCTCAGCCGCGAAGTGGGGGCGCAGCCGTTCTGGGTGGGCCTGTTCTACACCGTGAATGCGATAGCCGGGATCCTGGTGAGTCTGGCGCTGGCCAAGCGCTCCGATAGCCGCGGCGACCGGCGGCGGTTAATTATGTTCTGCTGCCTGATGGCGGTAGGCAATGCGCTGCTGTTTGCCTTCAACCGCCACTATCTGACGCTGATCACCTGCGGGGTGATGCTGGCATCCATCGCTAACGCCGCCATGCCGCAGCTCTTTGCCCTGGCGCGGGAGTATGCCGACAGCTCGGCGCGGGAAGTGGTGATGTTCAGCTCGGTCATGCGTGCCCAGCTGTCCCTGGCGTGGGTGATTGGCCCGCCGCTGGCCTTTATGCTGGCGCTCAACTATGGCTTTACCACCATGTTCTCCATTGCGGCGGGCATCTTTGTGATCAGCCTGGCGCTGATTGCCGTCAAACTGCCCTCGGTTCCGCGCGTGGAGCAACCCTCTGAAGAGGCGGAGGCGCTGGCGCAGGCCGGCGGCTGGCAGGACAAGAACGTACGCATGTTGTTTATCGCCTCCACCCTGATGTGGACCTGCAACACCATGTATATCATTGATATGCCGCTGTGGATCAGCAGCGATCTCGGGCTTCCCGACAGCCTGGCCGGGATCCTGATGGGCACTGCCGCCGGGCTGGAGATTCCGGCGATGATCCTCGCCGGCTACTACGTGAAGCGCTTTGGTAAACGTAAAATGATGGTGGCGGCGGTGGCGGCCGGTGTGCTGTTTTATCTGGGGCTGATCCTGTTTCATGGCCGTACGGCGCTGCTGGCCCTGCAGCTGTTCAACGCCATCTTTATCGGCATTATCGCCGGGATCGGCATGCTGTGGTTCCAGGATTTAATGCCGGGGCGCGCGGGGGCGGCGACCACCCTGTTTACCAACAGTATTTCCACTGGCGTGATCCTGGCCGGCGTGATGCAGGGGGCGCTATCGCAGAGCTATGGCCACGCCAGCGTCTACTGGACGATCGCCGCGATTTCGCTGGTGACGCTGTTTTTAACCAGCAAGGTAAAGGATATCTGACCGTCCTCTTCGCCCCGGCGTACAATTCGCCGGGGCCGCCGGGTTTACTTCAGTTCGATTCGCTTGATGTCGCCGATGATAAAGATGTAGGCAATCACGCCGATCAGCGCCGTCAGGCCGACGTAGATCAGTGCGTAAAAGAAGTTACCCGTTGCGGAGATAATCACGCCAATTATCAGTGGGGCTATAATCGATGCCATATTAGCGCAGAAATTAAATATACCGCCGGTCAGGCCTGCCATATTTTCCGGGGCAATATCAGAAATTAACGTCCAGCCCAGGCCAACCATTCCCTGGCCAAAAAACGCCACCGACATGATAATAATAACGGTGCTGTTGGCGCTCACCCAGTTCGCCGCAATAATACAGCTGGAGAGTAATAATCCGGAAATTATTGGTAACTTCCGACTGATGTTGACGGAGCCGGTTCGCTTCAGCAGTCGGTCCGAGATCCAGCCGCCGAAGAGGATGCCGATGGCGGCGGCGAGGAACGGCCAGGTGGCGAAGAAGCCAACGTGCAGCCAGGGAAGATGGCGCTCGTTGGCCAGATAGCTGGGAAACCACGTCAGGAAAAACACCAGCGTGGTGTTACCGGCAAACTGACCCAGACTGGCGCCGAGGATCTGGCGACAGCCCAGCAGGCGCCTGGCGTCACGCCAGTTAAATGGAACGTTCTGGATTTTATTGTCAATGCCGTTTGCGCCGATATAATCCAGCTCCGCTTGATTAGCCGTGCGCGATTCATGGGGTTCGTGATAAAAACGCCACCACACCAAAGTAAATAAAATACCTAATCCGCCGGTGAGGAAAAAAAGCGTTCTCCAGCCATGATGTTCGAGGATTAAAAATAACAGCGGCGAGAAGGCCGCCAGTCCTATATATTCACCAACCGTATATGTTGCCGTCGCCCGCGCGCGCTCATGCTGCGGGAACCAGGTGCTGACGATGCGGCTGTTGGCCGGGAAGCAGGGCGCTTCACTGACGCCGAGTCCCAGGCGCAGAAGCAGCAGAGATTTAAGCCCGAGGGTGAAACTTTGCAGCAGGGTAAACAGCGACCAGAAGAAAATTGACAGGGCATAGGTCAGTTTGTTGCCGAAGCGGTCTAAAAACATGCCGCCGGGGATCTGCGCCAGGGCATAGGTCCAGGCAAAGGCGGAGAAAATGATGCCCATCATCGCCGGATCGATATGAATTTCCTGGGTTAACTGTGGGGCAACGATACCGAGGATGGTGCGGTCGAGATAATTGATCATCGTTCCGACGGACAACAGCAGTAAAATAACTATCCGAACGCGGCTTCTTTTTTTCGTCCCCGATGAGGATGTGAGGACTTCCTGAGAGTTTGACATACTCATAGCGAGTTCCTTTAAAGTTTAAAATATTTTTGCATATATTTGTATATGCAAAAATATCTCCGGGAACTATAGGTAGTATCTATGAATGGCAACGCTTTGTGGCACATTCATCCGCTTCAGAAAATAATATTTGATGCACCGCCAATATTTTCCCGCGCGTGCGCATTATTGGTGGCTTGCATGGTATATTAGCATCAGTGGATTTATTCTTATATTATACGGGCAAAAATAATGAACCTAAAGCAACTTTATTATTTTAAACGTCTGTCTGAAACTGAACATTATACCGAAGCGGCCTCCAGTCTGTGCATCACCCAGCCTTCGCTAAGCCATGCGATATCAGAGCTGGAGAAGGAGTTAGGGGTCGCGCTGTTCGCCAGACAGGGACGGAACGTTAAAATTACGCAAAACGGCAAGCGTTTTCTGCCGTATGTCGAAGATGCGCTGGCCTCACTGGAAAATGGCCGCACAGTTTTGCAAAAAAACGGCGCTGAAAATAAAGAAAACATTCGTATCGCCTTTATTTACACGATGGGCGAATATGTTGTTCCGCAGTTAATTAATAAATATTCTCTTTCACCTGAATTTCACAACGTGACTTTTTCTTTTACTCAAGGGACCTCGCTGACGCTGTTGCAGGAGCTGAAAGCGGGAAAAGTCGATCTGGCGATCTGCTCTTATATTGCCGATGAACCCGATATCGATTTTATTCCGGTTATTCAGCAGGAGCTGGTGGTGGTGACCGCCAGGGATCATCCGCTGGCCCGGCTGTATGAACATGAAGTCGACCTCGTGGAGACGATTCATTATCCCTATATCTATTTTTCAGAAAATAGCGGCTTACGTCCGTTTATCGATAATGTATTTATGCAGCAAAAGCTGGTGCCGGAGATTGCCTGCTACGTGGAAGAGGATACCGCGATGGCCGGGCTGGTCAGCATTGACTACGGAATCGCTATCATGCCGCGGATCTCGGCGCTCTCCCATTACAACGTCCATATCCTGAAGATTAAAAACACCCTCCCTCCGCGCTATATCTATCTGGCGACCATGAAAGACCGCGGACTTTCCCCTGCGCTGCAGTCGTTTAAAAATGTGGTCATCCACGACAGCCAGAAGATCTGTTAGCGAATAGCCCGGAGAGGTCCTCCGGGCTGAGGGGTTATCAGGAGAGAATATCCATCACTTCACGCAGCTTGTCGATGGCGATCTGTCCCGGCGCGGAAGCCTGACCCACGGTACCGAAGGTCATGGCTGAGCCAAAAAGACGCCCGGTCACCCGGCTGACGCCGCCCGATTTTCCCATCGACATGGTGATCAGCGGGCGGGTGGCATACTTCTCTTTCATGGTCAGCGTGGCGGCGAGCAGGGTCAGAACGTCCTGCGGCGATTGCGGCATCACCGCGATCTTCGGCAGATCGGCGCCCAGATCCTGCATGCGGCGCAGGCGATAGATGATATCTTCCTGGGCGGGGGTCTTATGAAAATCATGGTTACTCATGATCACTTTGACGCCCGCGGCATGCGCATCGTCAACCAGCGCGCGGATCTGCGCTTCATCATTGAACAGCTCGATATCGATGACATCAACCAGGCCACTGCGCGCCGCTTCGCGGTTGAGCGCGAAGTAGGCCTCGTCGCTGAGCTCGGTCTCGCCGCCTTCTTTCTTGCTGCGGAAGGTGAACAGCAGCGGCAGCGCTTTCAGCGCGCCACGGATTTCCGCCAGCGCGGCCATCACCTGAGCCATCTCTCTCACCTGAGTAAAGTGGTCAACGCGCCATTCGATGATATCGGCGCCGGCGTCGACCAGGCCGTGGGCGTTACCCAGTATTTCATCCAACGTTTTGCCGATCAGCGGTACACAAATTAAGGTTTCCCCTTCCTGGAAGGTGATGTTCTTTACGGTAACTGCATTTGTCATGTAGGCATCCATTATTATTCGCGTTGAACCTCAGGCGGTGACTGCGGTGGGTGATACTTTTTGCGCCGCCCGAGCCTGCAGTTGACGATAGCCGATGTACAGGGCGATCACAAAGCCGATCACGGCGATCGCAAAATCAAACCACATAATGCTGGCAATACTGATCTGCGAAAGTTTGGCGGTGATCAGCGGGATCGTGAAGCTGGCGATACTGCCGGCGGTGTAGAAGATGCCGGTTGCCTTGCCTTTCCCGTTCGGGAAGCTCATCGCCATGATCGTCGCTCCCAGCTGTAGCACTCCGCCCGCGGCGGCAAAGCCGATGACAAAGGCGAAGCCGGTAACCATCATCGGCGTCGGGAACAGGCACACCAGCAGCAGCGAGACCATCGACAGGCCAGTATAGATGATCATGGCGACGGCGGAGCTGAACACCTCTTTGACGAAGGCGGCGGTCACGAAAACGCAGACCAGCGACCCGACGGTATAGATGCTGAGCAGCTTAATCGCCGAGGCATAGGGCAGACCGACCACGAACTGACCGTACTGCGCCAGCCACTGGCTGACCAGATAGAAGGTCGCCATGCCGATATAGCCGTACAGGGTGAAGATCACCATATCCAGTTTGTTGGCCTGCGGACGGGCTGAGGTTTCCGCCTGTGGCCCTGGGGTGGTCTCTTTTTTCGCCGCCTGGCTATCCGGGAACGGCATTTTGAGCAAATAGAGGCCGCTCACAACAAACAGCGCCGCCGCAATCACGAACGACCAGCCGAACCACAGATTCGCCCAGATCAGGAAACTGATAATGAACGGCAGCAGGAACTGTCCGGCGGAGACGAAGGCTTTGATCAGCACGTTGGCCCGGCTGGCGGAGTGCGGGAAAGATTCCATCAGCGCGGGATAGGTGCCGGAGTCGAGGAAGCTGTTCGCCAGGCCCGCCATAATGCCGAAGACATAGGCCAGATAGATATTTTTGGTCAGCAGAATGCCGATAAAAAAGATCAGATAGCTGAGGATCCCCAGATAGATAAAGGGCTTACGACCAAAGCGATCCGACAGAAAGCCGGTCACGATGGTCGCCAGTTTGCCGATCCCTAACGAGGAGATCACCACTGATACGCCGGCAGCGTCTGTTCCCCACTGCTCCTGGAGATGGGCCATGTTGAGGGTGATCAGCAGCACCCCCATGCCATGAATCAGGTAGTTGAGGTACAGCCCTGCCGCGGTAGGGACGTATTTATTTTTCATCGCTTGCCCCTTAGAACAGGATGCTTTTGATGTAATCAACCGGCATCTGTTTACCCGTCCAGATTTCGAACGCGCGCGCGCCTTGCCACAGCATCATCCCGAGGCCGTTTAGCGTACGGCAGCCTTTTTTCTCAGCCACTTCCAGCAGGTGGGTTTTGCGCGGGTTGTACACGACGTCGGAGACGATCAGGTCCGGACGCAGGAAGCTGTCGTCCGGGAGCAGCATCTGGCCTTCGAACGGCTTCATGCCGACCCCGGTGGCATTGGTCAGGATCACGCTGCTGTCGATTTCGGCACGCAGTTTGTCATGATCGTCGAGATCGAACAGATGGATCTCGCAGCGCGTGTTGTTGCGGATCTTGGCTACCGTTTCTTCAGCGTTGGCGAAGAATTTATCGCGACGGTTGAAGATCGAGATCGCCTTCACGCCATCCAGTGCGGCCTGGACGCAGAGCGCGGTCGCCGCGCCGCCGGCGCCGAGCACGGTCATCTTCTTGCCAATAATATCGATACCCGCTTCGCTAAGGGCGCGCATATAGCCGGTGCCGTCGGTAATATGCCCGGTCAGTACGCCGTCGTCATTGACCACGGTATTCACCGCCCCGACCAGCTGCGCCGCCGGCGAGAGCTTATCAAGATACTGGCAAATCTCGGTTTTGTTCGGCATAGAGACGTTAAAGCCGCGCAGCTTCAAAGCCCGGAAGCCCTGCACAACGTCTTTCAGCTCCTGATTACCGACTTCAAAAGCCAGGTAGACGTAGTCCAGCCCGAGATGGGCGAAAGCCTCGTTGTGCATGGTGGGCGACATGCTGTGGCGAATCGGGGTGGCGATCAGACCAATCAGCTCAGTGTGTCCAGTAATACGTTCTGCCATGACAAAAATCCTCAATAAGTTAGAAAGGGAATTCGTTGTGCTTCGCGGCTGCCCAGCGCACCCATGTCTTCGAGGGTGTCCAGCACGTTGCGGCCTTCGCGGATGCCGTCGATAATGCGTCGCGCCATCACGCTGTCGCCGATATTCATGATTTTGACGTTATTGGCATTGGCCCAGCGCTCGATCTCGTCGAGACCCGTCCGGTTGGCGCGCATCCCCAGGCAGACAAAGCCGTAGTCGAAGGGGATATCGAAGGTATGCTGTGTATTTTTCACCTGGAAATGGTCGGCAGCCACCGCCATCAGTTGCGTATTCATGTGCTGTTCGACCTGGTGCTCGTCGAGCATGGTCAACATGGCATTCCTGGTAATGATGTCGAGATCGCGACCGGCGGCGTCCTGCATTTCGATTAATACCGCTTGCGCGCCGCGAGCGGTAAAGTATTCGATGACGTCAAGGCCAACGGCGCCCGCGCCGACAACGGCGATGCGTTTGCCCTCGACATGGGTAAATTTCGCCAGATTGCCGATCATGCCGGTAATGGAAAAGACCTTGCCTTCCTCGGCGTCAATATTCTCCCGCAGTCCTGCAATAGGCGGCAGCAGGGGGGTTGAGCCGGTGGCATTGACGATCAGATGCGGACGCAGGGCGGAAACCGAGGCCACGTCTGCCCGTTTGCCGACCTGCAGCATCAGGTTATCCAGCGCGGCGATGCGGTTTTTCATAAACTGCGGGAAATCCGCGATGCGTTTTTTCTCCGGCAGACGGGCGATATCGCTGGCGAGACCGCCGACGTGATTTTTCGCCTCCAGCAGCCAGGTGTGGCAGCCGACTTCCGCCGCGGTGCAGGCGGCCTCCATCCCGGCAGTGCCGGCGCCGATGACGACCACGTTCGTTTCGCGATTAACGCGCCGCGTTTTGTAGGTATCGCCGTGAATGATGTCCGGGTTAATTGAACAGCGCAGCGGGCGCGAGCGGGCGATGCGATGGTCGGCGCAGCCGATGTTGCAGGAGATGCATTTGCGCATCAGGCGTTCTTTACCGCTTTGCACCTTCTGCACCCACTCCGGCTCGGCAATCAGACCGCGACCAATGGCAATGAGATCGGCATCGCCGCTGGCGAGGATATCCTCGGCCACCTGCGGGGTACGGATATTGCCGGCGATGACCGTGGGCTTATGGAATTTATCGCGCACCGCGCGGGAGAGATAACGCTTCCAGCCATCCTCCAGCGACATCTGGTCGATTTGCAGATTCAGGTTGTCGTTCTGCGCCGCCGAGACGTTGATGATATCGACCTTCTCCTGGCAAAGCTCAAGGATGCGCAGAGAATCTTCGAGGGTATTGCCGCCCTTGAGGAAGTCGTCGGCGCTAATGCGCAGGCTGACCGGAAAACGCGGCCCGACGCAGGCGCGAACTTTATCGACAATCAGACTTAATATCCGGGTGCGGTTTTCGACGCTGCCGCCAAATTCATCGGTGCGCTTGTTAAATAACGGCGATAAAAACTGGCTAATTAAATAGGAGTGGCCGGCATGAATTTCGACGCAGTCAAAACCCGCGCGACGAACGCGCTCTGCGGCGTCACCGAATTTTTCCACCGCGTGATAAATTTCCTCATGGGTCATTGGCCGCGGAATATTACCGTGCTTTTTCGAGGGCGTCGTCGAGGAGGAGAGCGGTGTCTGACCTTCGAGGCGGTAGGCATAAGCCGAAGCGCCTGCGTGATTTAACTGAATGGATACGCAAGCGCCATGTTTATGCAGGGTCTCGGTTAATTTAAACAGCCGTGGGATATATTGATCGTTATCGATCCGCAGCTGGGTGGTGCCGTTGGAGGCGAAAGGGAAATCAATACAGATGTTTTCGATGGTGATAAGCCCGGTGCCGCCTTTGGCCCGCAGTTCGTAGTATTCCAGCTGTTCCTGCGAGACCTCGCCATTGAGCGTGGCCATATTGGTGCCCATCGGGGGCATAATAATGCGGTTTTTTAGCGTCATGCCGTTGATGGTCAACGGACTGAAAAGGTGCGGATAGTGGCTCATCTCTTCTCTCCACAGGAGGCCGGGAAGCCGCTATGCGGGGGCCCGGGCGTGTCCTTAGTTAATATTTCTCTGTGGGAAAAGATAGCGAGGCGAAAAATCGAAAAATAATGCTTTTTTTTGCTGTGAGCTATAGGGGTTCTCTATGAGATTAACGCTTTTTTCACATTTTTATATTTTTATATTAAACACTCGTACCTTATTTTTACTTGCAGTGAAGGGATAATACATAAACCACGCAGGTCAGGGGGAGGAAAGCGGAATCATTCGTCTTTATCGCGTGGGGCAGGCCAACGTCATGGGCTGAAAATCGGCGAAGCAATATTGTTTTTTGTGCTTGAGATCGCAATTTTCTGCCGCAATAAACTAAAAAGCCCGGTCAAATGACCGGGCGCGAAGATTAATTCATAAACGCTGGCAGCTTGTGCTCATAGTCGGAAATAGCCGCTTCATGTTGCAGCGTCAGGCCGATGCTATCCAGGCCATTGAGCATGCAGTGGCGACGGAAATCGTCAATCTTAAACCTGTAGGTTTTATCCCCCGCTTTAACCACCTGCGCTTCCAGGTCCACTTCAAACGTAATGCCCGGTTTGGCCTGCACCAGTTTGAACAGCTCGTCGACCTGCTCATCGCTCAACGTCACCGGCAGCAGCTGGTTGTTGAAGCTGTTGCCATAGAAAATATCGGCAAAGCTTGGGGCGATAACGACTTTAAAACCGTAATCGGTCAGCGCCCACGGCGCATGCTCGCGCGAGGAGCCACAGCCGAAGTTTTCCCGCGCCAGCAGGATAGATGCGCCTTTGTACTCAGGAAAGTTCAGCACGAACTCCGGGTTCGGCTGTTGACCTTTATCGTCGAGGAAGCGCCAGTCGTTGAACAGGTGCGCGCCAAAGCCGGTGCGGGTCACTTTCTGCAGAAACTGCTTGGGAATGATCGCGTCGGTATCGACGTTTGCAGCATCCAGCGGAACCACCAGGCCGGTATGTTGGGTAAATTTCTCTGCCATGATGGTCTCCTTACTTCAGATTACGGATATCGGCGAAATGGCCGGTCACAGCTGCCGCTGCGGCCATTGCCGGGCTCACCAGGTGCGTGCGTCCGCCGCGGCCCTGGCGGCCTTCAAAATTACGGTTGCTGGTGGAGGCGCAGCGCTCGCCCGGGTTCAGGCGGTCGTTGTTCATCGCCAGACACATAGAGCAGCCCGGTAAGCGCCACTCAAAGCCGGCTTCGATAAAGATCTTATCCAGGCCTTCCGCTTCCGCTTGCGCTTTCACCGGACCGGAACCCGGCACCACCAGCGCCTGGACGCCCGGCGCCACTTTACGCCCTTTGGCGATTTCCGCCGCTGCGCGCAAATCTTCGATACGCGAGTTGGTACAGGAGCCGATGAATACTTTATCGATAGCCACTTCCGTCAGCGGAATGCCGGATTTCAGCCCCATATAGGCCAGCGCTTTCTCGGCGCTGGCGCGTTCCACCGGGTCGCTGAACGACGCAGGATCGGGGATATTATCGCTGACCGAAATCACCTGGCCCGGGTTGGTGCCCCAGGTCACCTGCGGGGCAATCTCAGCCGCCTGCAGCGTCACTACGGTGTCAAATGTGGCGCCGTCGTCGGTTTTCAGGGTTTTCCAGTACGCCACCGCATCGTCAAAATCTTTGCCTTTCGGCGCGTGCAGACGGCCGCGTACGTAATTGAAGGTGGTTTCATCCGGCGCGACTAGGCCCGCTTTCGCGCCCATCTCGATCGCCATGTTGCACAGGGTCATGCGGCCTTCCATGCTCAGATCGCGGATCGCTTCGCCGCAGAACTCCACCACGTGGCCGGTGCCGCCGGCGCTGCCGGTTTTACCAATGATCGCCAACACGATATCTTTGGCGGTGATGCCCGGCGCCGCTTTGCCTTGCACTTCGATTTTCATGGTTTTCGCACGACCCTGTTTCAGGGTCTGGGTCGCCAGCACATGCTCCACTTCGGAGGTGCCGATGCCGAAGGCCAGCGCGCCAAAGGCGCCGTGGGTGGCGGTATGGGAGTCGCCGCACACAATGGTCATCCCCGGCAGGGTAACCCCTTGTTCCGGGCCCATCACGTGAACGATGCCCTGGTACGGGTGGTTCAGATCGTACAGCTCAACGCCGAACTCTTTACAGTTCTTAATCAGCTCCTGCATCTGAATGCGGGCCATCTCGCCGGACGCGTTAATATCTTTGGTCTGCGTCGAGACGTTATGATCCATGGTGGCGAAGGTTTTACCCGGCTGGCGCACCTGGCGGCCGTGGGCGCGCAGGCCGTCAAAGGCCTGCGGGGAGGTGACTTCATGCACCAGATGGCGGTCGATATACAACAGCGGAGTTTCGTTTTGCGCCTCATACACCACGTGCGCATCAAACAATTTTTCGTATAACGTCTTCGCCATGATTACACCCCTTCTGCGACATAGCGGGCAATGATATCGCCCATTTCATCAGTGCTGACCGCTGCCGTGCCGCGCGCTAAATCGCCGGTACGAACGCCTTCCTCCAGAGCGCGGTTAATCGCGCTTTCAATCGCGCTCGCCGCCTCGTCAGCGTCGAGGCTATAGCGCAGCAGCAGCGCCAGGGAGAGGATCTGCGCGATCGGGTTAGCGATATTTTTGCCGGCGATATCCGGCGCCGAGCCGCCTGCTGGCTCGTACAGGCCGAAACCTTGTTCGTTGAGGCTGGCGGACGGCAGCATACCCATCGAGCCGGTGATCATTGCGCACTCGTCGGAGAGGATGTCGCCGAACAGGTTGGAGCACAGCAGCACGTCGAACTGGGACGGATCTTTAATCAGCTGCATGGTGGCGTTATCGATATACATGTGCGCCAGCTCAACGTCCGGATACTCCTTGCCGATCTCGGTGACGATTTCGCGCCACAGAATGGACGACTGCAGGACGTTGGCTTTATCGATGGAGGTCACTTTGTGACGACGTTTACGGGCGGATTCAAACGCGATGCGCGCGATACGTTCGATTTCAAAGCGGTGATACACCTCGGTATCAAAAGCTTTCTCATGCTGACCGCTGCCTTCGCGACCTTTCGGCTGACCGAAGTAGATGCCGCCGGTCAGTTCGCGAACGCAGAGAATGTCGAAGCCGTTGGCGGCGATGTCGGCGCGCAGCGGGCAGAACTCTTCCAGCCCCTGATACAGTTTGGCCGGGCGCAGGTTGCTGAACAGTTTAAAGTGTTTACGCAGCGGCAGCAGAGCGCCGCGCTCTGGCTGTTCTGCGGGCGGCAGGTGTTCCCACTTCGGGCCGCCGACGGAGCCGAACAGGATCGCGTCCGCCTGCTCGCATCCGGCGACGGTCGCCTGCGGCAGGGGAGTTCCCTGACGGTCGATGGCCGCGCCGCCGACGTCGTACTGGCTGGTGGTAATGTGCATGGCAAAACGTTGGCGCACGGCTTCCAGTACTTTCATCGCCTGGTTCATCACTTCCGGGCCAATGCCATCACCCGGCAAAACGGCAATATGGTAATTCTTCGACATTACACGGTTTCCTTATTGTTCTCTTTATTCTGAGCTTTGCGTTGCAATTCTTTTTCGACTTCGGCGGCGCGCCAGATGTTGTTCAGCACGTGAACCATCGCTTTGGCTGACGACTCTACGATATCTGTTGCCAGACCAACGCCGTGGAAACGGCGGCCGTTGTAGTCAACGACGATATCCACCTGGCCCAGGGCGTCTTTGCCGTGGCCTTTCGCGCTTAAGCCATATTTCACTAATTCAATGTTGTAATCGGTGACGCGGTTAATCGCCTGGTAGATAGCATCAACCGGACCGTTGCCGTTGGCGGCTTCCGTTTTGATCTCATCCCCGCAGACCAGTTTGATCGAGGCGGTCGCGATATCGCTGGAGCCGGACTGAACGTTGAAGTAATCCAGGCGGAAATGCTCCGGCTCTTCCTGCTGCTTGTTGATGAAGGCCAGCGCTTCCAGATCGTAATCGAAGACCTGGCCTTTTTTGTCCGCCAGCTTCAGGAACGCGTCGTACAGGTGATCCAGGTTGTAATCGCTCTCCTGGTAACCCATCTCTTCCATCCGGTGTTTCACCGCCGCGCGGCCGGAGCGGGAAGTCAGGTTCAGCTGTACCTGGTTCAGGCCGATGGATTCCGGGGTCATGATTTCGTAGTTTTCGCGGTTCTTCAACACGCCGTCCTGGTGGATACCGGAGGAGTGGGCGAAGGCGCCGGTGCCGACGATGGCTTTGTTCGCCGGGATCGGCATGTTGCAGATCTGGCTGACGGTCTGGCTGGTGCGCCAGATTTCATGGTGGTTGATATTGGTGTGCACGTTCATGATGTCTTTGCGCACTTTAATCGCCATGATGACCTCTTCCAGCGCGCAGTTGCCGGCACGCTCGCCGATACCGTTCATCGCGCCTTCTACCTGGCGGGCTCCGGCGTGGACCGCGGCGAGGGCGTTGCCGACGGCAATACCCAGGTCATCATGGGTATGGACGGAGATAATGGCTTTGTCGATATTCGGTACGCGCTCATACAGGCCGCTGATAATGTTGGCGTACTCGAATGGCATGGTGTAGCCGACGGTATCCGGAATATTAATGGTGGTGGCGCCAGCGTTAATCGCGGCTTCCACGACGCGAGCCAGGTCAGCAATCGGCGTACGGCCGGCGTCTTCACAGGAGAACTCGACATCGTTAGTGTAGTTGCGCGCCCGCTTCACCATATAAACCGCACGCTCAATGACCTCATCCAGGGTGCTGCGCAGTTTGGTGGCGATATGCATCGGCGAGGTGGCGATGAAGGTGTGGATACGGAACGCTTCGGCCACCTTTAAGGATTCCGCCGCTACGTCGATATCTTTCTCGACGCAGCGCGCCAGGGCGCATACGCGGCTGTTTTTGATGGTGCGCGCGATGGTCTGCACGGATTCAAAATCGCCCGGAGAAGAAACCGGGAAACCGACTTCCATCACGTCAACACCCATGCGCTCGAGGGCCAGAGCGATCTGCAGCTTCTCTTTGACACTCAGGCTTGCCTGTAACGCTTGTTCGCCATCACGTAAGGTCGTATCGAAAATAATGACTTGCTGGCTCATGGTTTGGATCCTTAGTCTTTGTCCTGGCGCCTTGTTGACGAGCATAAAAAAACCCGCGCCAAGGCGCGGGTTTTATAGTCTTGCTGGAAGATGACTTAACGCTGAACGTCGCCCAACAGCCTACCGCGCAAATAGCATGCGTTTAGTAGTAGTAGGCTGGTGATGCGAGTGGTGCGAATCATTGCGTCAAACTCCAGATGAAATCGTTATGCTTTTAGAGTTACTGGATAGCCGTTTCAAAGTCAACCCCTGGCATGGAAAAAGCGTTTTTGGTCCGCAGCGTGAATTAGCTAATTGTGCTGATGTTAGCCCTTTTTTGCCGAAGATCCTATTTTGGACCTGCGGGGGCGCACAGGGATATGTTTCATTTGAAAATGTACTTTGCATTAAAGGCCTCGCTCACGATGCGCCGCGAGCGAAGCGGTCAAAAATCGCTATCTGAATGAAATAATTATATTTATTTTTCGTGTGAATATGTCTACCCCTTAGCGGATCTTTTTTCAATGATAAATAGTTGTTAATTTTATGGGGTGGAAAATAAAATACTTTATTATTGCTTAAGTTACAGTTAACCATTGGTGTTGTTTTTATTTTCCTGGATTATGGTTAGACTCATCTTCATTAAGTAACTCATATTGTTTGAGCAGTTTATTTATTCCGGTGGTACCGGTTTGACACTGCCACTCATAGCCTTGATATATTCCTAAAATACACCTTTGCTATTTTGCAAATGTCATTGGCATGATAAATGATATTTTCGGCGCTAATTATAGCGGTTTAGTAAAGGGAATTCATCGTGACGGCGGAACTAGATATGTTAATTGAAAGTCCAGAATATAAATCAGCCCCCGGACAGGAAGTCGTAAAACCTCAACTACGGATGGTTGATCTCAATCTGCTTACCGTTTTTGATGCGGTTATGCAGGAACAGAATATTACCCGTGCCGCCCATACGCTCGGCATGTCTCAACCGGCGGTGAGCAACGCGGTTTCACGTCTGAAAGTGATGTTTAATGATGAGCTGTTTGTGCGCTATGGCCGCGGTATTCAGCCGACGGCGCGGGCCTATCAGCTGTTTGGCTCGGTGCGTCAGGCGCTGCAGCTGGTACAAAACGAATTGCCAGGCTCCGGTTTTGAACCCTTGAGCAGTGAGCGTGTTTTCAATCTGTGCGTCTGTAGCCCGCTGGATAACATCCTGACGTCGGTGATTTTTAATAAAGTCGCCGAAATCGCGCCCAATATTCATTTAGTCTTTAAATCAGCGCTTAATCAAAATACGGAACATCAGTTACGTTATCAGGAAACGGAATTTGTGATCGGTTATGAAGAATTTCGTCGTCCTGAGTTTGCCTGTGTACCGCTATTCAAAGATGAAATGGTTCTGGTGGCTAGCCGCAACCATCCGCGTATCTCCGGACCGGTGATGGAGGCTGATATTTATCGCGAGGAGCATGCCGCGGTGGCTCTCGATCGGTATGCCTCATTCAGTCTGCCGTGGTATGACACGGCCGATAAACAAGCGCGCATCGCATATCAAGGTAATGCGATGGTCAGCGTATTAAACGTGGTGTCGCAAACGCAGATGGTGGCCATTGCGCCGCGCTGGCTGGCAAATGAGTTTGCCGATAAGTTAGCGCTGCAAATATTACCTCTGCCGCTGAAGGTGAATAGCCGGACCTGCTATCTCTCCTGGCACGAAGCGGCGGGTCGCGATAAAGGTCATCAGTGGATGGAAGAGCTGCTGGTGGATATTTGTCAGCGCTGAGCCGATGGCAATAAGCATGAAAGGGGCTTCGGCTCCTTTTTTTATATGATTTAATTACAATAATGCAGAATTTTATGCTGTTTACCCTTTCGGTTGCTCTCCGCCCGTTAACAAAAAATGGATCAATTCCTGCTATCGCGCCTTTTCTCCGAGTATTTACTATTCTCTTTTCTTATATCTGAAGCATTCCACCATATTTTCCTCTCTCCGCTTGTTTTTCTTCTTATTCTACTTAGAAAGCATCTCCGGTGGCGAATTGCCTGCCTGCTGGCGAGCAGTTATGGTAGTGGCATGCAGTCCATTCACCTCAGTGCGGAGGGGTACTCCTTCGCATCGTGCGAGCGCGCGGAAATTGAGTTCCGCTGTCGTAAAACAATAAGCCTGGAGGCAAACCATGGAGATGTTGTCAGGAGCCGAGATGGTCGTCCAATCGCTTGTCGATCAGGGCGTCAAGCAAGTATTCGGCTATCCCGGAGGCGCAGTCCTCGATATCTATGATGCGTTACATACCCTTGGCGGTATCGATCATGTGCTGGTTCGCCACGAGCAGGCGGCGGTGCATATGGCGGATGGCCTGGCGCGAGCGACCGGGGAGGTCGGTGTGGTGCTGGTGACCTCAGGGCCTGGGGCGACGAACGCCATCACCGGTATCGCGACGGCCTATATGGACTCTATCCCGCTGGTGATCCTCTCCGGGCAAGTGGCGACATCGCTTATCGGCTACGATGCCTTCCAGGAGTGCGACATGGTGGGGATTTCCCGCCCGGTGGTGAAGCACAGTTTCCTGGTGAAGCAGACCGAAGATATTCCCGGCGTGCTGAAGAAAGCCTTCTGGCTGGCGGCCAGCGGTCGCCCCGGGCCGGTGGTGGTCGATCTGCCGAAGGATATACTCAATCCGGCGAAGAAACTGCCGTACGTCTGGCCAGACGCGGTCAGCATGCGCTCGTATAACCCGACGACCAGCGGTCATAAAGGCCAGATCAAACGCGCCCTGCAGACCCTGGTGGCGGCGAGCAAGCCGGTCGTCTACGTCGGCGGCGGGGCGATCAATGCGCATTGCGAACCTCAGCTGCGCGAGCTGGTGGAAAAGCTGAAGCTGCCGGTGGCCTCCTCCCTGATGGGGTTGGGCGCTTTCCCGGCGACGCACTCGCAGGCGCTGGGGATGCTGGGCATGCACGGCACCTATGAAGCCAACATGACCATGCACCATTCAGACGTGATTTTTGCCGTCGGCGTTCGCTTTGACGATCGGACCACCAATAACCTGGCCAAATACTGTCCGAACGCGACTGTGCTGCATATCGATATCGATCCGACCTCAATCTCGAAAACCGTGCCAGCAGATGTGCCGATCGTCGGCGATGCCCGGCTGGTGCTGGAGCAGATGCTGGAGCTGCTGGAGCAGGAAGAGGCGCAGCAGCCGCTGGACGACATTCGCGACTGGTGGCAGCAGATTGAGCAGTGGCGCGCCCGCCATTGCCTGCGCTACGACGACCAGAGCGACAAGATCAAACCGCAGGCGGTGATAGAAACGATCTGGCGCCTGACCCAGGGCGATGCCTATGTCACTTCCGATGTGGGTCAGCACCAGATGTTCGCCGCCCTCTATTACCCCTTCGACAAGCCGCGGCGCTGGATTAACTCCGGTGGCCTCGGCACCATGGGCTTTGGCCTACCGGCTGCGCTGGGGGTCAAAATGGCTCTGCCGGACGAAATGGTCGTCTGCGTGACCGGTGACGGCAGTATCCAGATGAACATTCAGGAACTCTCTACTGCGCTGCAGTATGAGCTGCCGGTCCTGGTGCTTAACCTTAACAACCGCTATCTGGGGATGGTGAAGCAGTGGCAGGATATGCTTTATTCCGGGCGCCACTCGCAGTCCTATATGGAGTCGCTACCGGACTTCGTTCGTCTGGCGGAAGCCTACGGCCACGTTGGGATCCGCATCAGCGAGCCGCAGGAGCTGGAGACGAAGCTTGCAGAAGCCCTGGAGCAGGTGCGACAGCGCCGGCTGGTGTTTGTCGATGTCACCGTCGACGGCAGTGAGCATGTGTACCCCATGCAGATCCGCGGCGGCGGCATGGATGAAATGTGGTTGAGCAAAACGGAGAGGACCTGATTATGCGCCGGATATTATCGGTATTACTGGAAAACGAATCGGGCGCATTGTCCCGCGTTATCGGCCTCTTTTCCCAGCGCGGCTATAATATAGAAAGCCTGACTGTCGCCCCGACGGACGATCCGACCCTCTCCAGGATGACCATCCAGACCGTGGGCGATGAAAAAGCGATCGAGCAGATTGAAAAGCAGCTGCACAAGCTGGTGGATGTCCTGCGGGTCAGCGAGCTGGGGCAGGGGGCTCATGTCGAACGCGAAATCATGCTGGTGAAGGTCCAGGCCAGCGGTTACGGCCGTGAAGAAGTGAAGCGCAACACCGAAATCTTTCGTGGACAGATTATCGACGTGACGCCTTCTATCTATACCGTTCAACTCGCCGGCACCAGCGATAAGCTCGACGCTTTCCTGGCCTCCCTGCGCGATGTCGCTCGGATCGTGGAAGTGGCTCGCTCCGGCGTGGTCGGCCTGTCTCGCGGTGATAAAATCATGCGCTGAGGATCGGGAACTGATGCAAAAATAGCCCGGCAGCGACTGTCGGGCTTTTTTTTTGCGAAATCAGTAGGAACTGTAAGCGAAAGCGGTTGCTGCGCTAACTATTCTGCGCTTAGATGTTATAAAAAGGGTTCCATACCTGAATAATGGTTATGTTTGGCACTTCTTACCCAAGGGGCAATTGTGAAACTGGATGAAATCGCCCGGCTGGCCGGTGTTTCAAGAACCACCGCGAGCTATGTGATTAATGGCAAAGCGAAGCAGTACCGCGTAAGCGACAAAACGGTCGAAAAAGTGATGGCTGTCGTGCGAGAGCACAACTATCACCCGAATGCGGTCGCTGCTGGCCTGCGTGCAGGACGCACACGCTCTATCGGTCTGGTGATCCCGGATCTGGAGAACACCAGCTATACCCGTATTGCAAATTATCTGGAGCGGCAGGCGCGCCAGCGCGGCTATCAGTTGCTGATTGCCTGCTCGGAGGATCAGCCCGATAACGAAATGCGCTGTATCGAGCATCTGCTACAGCGCCAGGTGGACGCCATCATTGTTTCCACCTCGCTGCCGCCGGAGCACCCTTTTTATCAGCGCTGGGCTAACGATCCGTTTCCGATTGTCGCCCTCGACCGCGCCCTTGACCGCGAGCACTTCACCAGCGTCGTCGGCGCTGACCAGGATGATGCCGAGATGCTCGCCGCCGAGTTGCGGACTTTTCCCGGCGAAACGGTGCTTTATCTGGGCGCGCTGCCGGAACTGTCGGTGAGCTTCCTGCGCGAGCAAGGCTTCCGTAAAGCCTGGCAGGACGATCCGCGTGAGGTGCATTATCTCTATGCCAACAGCTACGAGCGAGAAGCGGCGGCCCAGCTGTTTGAGAAATGGCTTGAAACCCATCCGATGCCGCAGGCGCTGTTCACCACCTCTTTCCCGTTGCTGCAGGGCGTCATGGATGTGACGCTGCGCCGTGAGGGTAAACTGCCCTCCGAGCTGGCGATCGCCACCTTCGGCGATAATGAGCTGCTCGATTTCCTGCAGTGTCCGGTACTGGCCGTGGCCCAGCGCCATCGCGATGTCGCTGAGCGGGTGCTCGAGATCGTCCTCGCCAGCCTCGATGAACCGCGCAAGCCGAAGCCGGGCCTCAGCCGTATTCGTCGTAATCTTTATCGCCGCGGCAGCCTGAATCGCCGTTAAGCGCGCAATATCGTCAGCACCCAGGATTAATCCTGGCAGGCCTGCCAGAGAGCAGGCCGCTGGCGATAAATCAGGCAACTGACGTCCAGAATGCAAAACTGAATATATTTCAGACAAATCCCTAAACTTCTTTACGCGTTATTTTGTTTTATTCGCTGGCAATCGTTTTGCGACTCAAAACGGGACACAAAAAATGATTGTGCCGGCTTTAATTGTATTATTTTGTTACATTCACCAGGTTAATTGCTGAATTAACACCCATTTTGTTAGCCCCAACCTTTCTCTCCTGCCTTATCCCGCGCCTGGTCAGCCCTTCAGCCAGCAACAGGTACTGTTAACGGCCGGCATAATGGCCTAAAATGCCGCTCGCGTCGCAAACTGACACTTTATATTTTCCCGCCGAAGATATTTTGATGTTTATAACTGTTACGAGTTTGTTGGTTATTTTCTTACACGTATTCATAACGTTAATTTGCCTCGCCTGTTGATGATTTTTTCATCAGGGCTAATGTCGGCTGTAAATAATGGGTTTTTGAGCTCCGTTGGCATTCGTGCTGGCTTGACAAGCTTTTCCTCCGCTCCGTAAACTCCTTGTGGTGGGAATTTGTGGGATAAAGTGGCGAAAAGGGGTGAGGCTGGCATGTTCCGTGGAGCAACGTTAGTCAATCTCGACAGCAAAGGCCGCCTGGCCGTGCCAACGCGCTATCGCGATGGGCTGATCGAGGACGCTGCCGGTCAATTGGTATGCACCATTGACATTCATCACCCGTGCCTGCTGCTTTATCCATTGCCTGAATGGGAAGTCATCGAGCAGAAATTGTCGCGTTTATCGAGCATGAATCCCGTTGAGCGGCGCGTACAGCGTTTGCTTCTGGGTCATGCCAGCGAATGTCAGATGGATAATGCCGGTCGCTTGCTGATAGCGCCGGTGTTACGGCAGCATGCCGGGCTGACAAAAGAAGTGATGCTGGTCGGGCAGTTTAATAAATTTGAACTGTGGGACGAAACGACCTGGTATCAACGGGTCAAGGAAGATATCGACGCTGAGCAGTCCGCGACCGGTGAACTGTCGGAGCGCCTGCAGGATTTGTCTTTATAAAAATGATGGAAAACTTTAAACACACTACGGTACTTCTGGATGAAGCCGTCAACGGCCTCAATATTCGTCCAGACGGTATCTATATTGATGGTACCTTTGGTCGCGGCGGTCACTCGCGCCTGATCCTCTCCCAACTGGGAGCGGAAGGACGCTTGCTGGCAATCGATCGCGATCCTCAGGCGATTGCCGTCGCGCAAACCATCGATGATCCCCGCTTTTCCATCGTACATGGTCCATTTTCACAGCTTGCTGAGTACGTCGGCGAGCGCAATCTTACCGGTAAGATCGACGGCATTCTGCTCGATCTTGGCGTCTCTTCCCCGCAGCTTGACGATGCGGAACGCGGCTTTTCCTTTATGCGCGACGGGCCGCTGGATATGCGCATGGATCCGACCCGCGGTCAGTCCGCGGCCGAATGGCTGCAGACCGCTGAAGAAGCGGATATCGCCTGGGTGATTAAAACCTTCGGCGAAGAGCGTTTCGGTAAACGGATCGCCCGCGCGATCGTCGAACGTAATCGCATTGCACCGATGACCCGCACTAAAGAGCTGGCGGAGGTCATCGCCGCGGCGATGCCGGTAAAAGATAAGCACAAACATCCCGCGACCCGTACCTTCCAGGCGGTGCGCATTTGGGTAAACAGTGAACTGGAGGAGATAGAGCAGGCGCTAAAAAGCTCGCTCAGCGTGCTGGCCCCGGGCGGGCGGCTGTCGATCATTAGTTTTCATTCGCTGGAAGATCGCATTGTAAAGCGCTTTATGCGTGAGCAAAGCCGCGGTCCGCAGGTTCCGGCGGGAATACCGATGACCGAATCGCAGCTCAAAAAACTGGGCGGCCGTGAGTTACGAGCACTAGGCAAGTTGATGCCGGGCGAAGAAGAGGTGGCAGAGAATCCACGTGCCCGTAGTTCAGTGCTGCGTATCGCAGAGAGGACGAACGCATGATCGGCAGAGTGACAGAGGCCTTAAGCAAAGTTAAAGGGTCGATTGGAAGCAACGAGCGCCATGCTTTGCCTGGCGTGATCGGGGACGACCTTCTGCGGTTTGGGAAACTGCCACTCTGCCTGTTCATTTGCATCATTATTACGGCGATTACCGTGGTCACCACCGCGCACCACACGCGCCTGTTGACCGCGCAGCGTGAACAACTGGTTCTGGAACGCGACGCCCTGGACATTGAGTGGCGCAACCTGATCCTCGAAGAGAACGCGCTCGGCGATCACAGTCGGGTTGAACGGATCGCGACCGAGAAGTTGCAGATGCAACACGTCGATCCATCACAAGAAAATATCGTTGTACAGAAATAAGGATTATTGCGACGGATGAAAGCAGCGCCAAAAACGCCAAAAGCAAAACGTCAGGAAGAACAGGCCAACTTTATCAGTTGGCGTTTTGCGTTGCTGTGCGGCTGCATTCTGCTGGCGCTGACTTTCCTGCTGGGGCGCGTTGCCTGGCTACAGGTGGTCAGCCCGGATATGCTGGTGCGTCAGGGCGATATGCGTTCCCTGCGCGTACAGGAAGTGTCCACCGCGCGCGGGATGATTACCGACCGCTCCGGACGTCCACTGGCGGTCAGCGTGCCGGTGAAAGCTATCTGGGCCGATCCGAAAGAACTCCATGATGCCGGCGGGGTAACCCTGGATACGCGCTGGAAGGCGCTGGCGGATGCCCTCAATATGCCGCTGGATCAGCTGGCGACGCGCATCAATACCAATCCGCGGATGCGTTTCATCTATCTGGCGCGTCAGGTTAACCCTGACATGGCCGACTACATCAAAAAACTGAAGCTGCCGGGCATTCATCTGCGTGAAGAATCCCGTCGTTACTACCCTTCCGGGGAAGTGACCGCTCACCTCATCGGTTTTACCAACGTCGACAGCCAGGGGATTGAAGGGGTCGAAAAAAGCTTTGATAAATGGCTCACCGGCCAGCCGGGCGAGCGTATCGTGCGTAAAGACCGCTATGGTCGGGTAATTGAAGACATCTCTTCCACCGACAGCCAGGCGGCGCACAACCTGGCGCTGAGCATCGATGAGCGTCTGCAGGCGCTGGTCTATCGTGAGCTGAACAACGCCGTGGCCTTTAACAAAGCCGAGTCCGGAAGCGCGGTGTTAGTGGACGTGAACACCGGCGAAGTGCTGGCGATGGCCAACAGCCCGTCCTACAACCCAAACAACTTCGCCGGCACGGCGAAAGACACCATGCGTAACCGCGCCATCACCGACGTCTTCGAACCGGGTTCGACGGTGAAGCCGATGGTGGTGATGACGGCGCTGCAGCGCGGTATCGTCAACGAAAATACCGTGCTCAATACCGTGCCTTATCGAATTAACGGCCACGAAATTAAAGACGTGGCGCGCTACAGCGAATTGACCCTGACCGGGGTGCTACAGAAGTCGAGTAACGTCGGTGTTTCTAAGCTGGCGTTAGCGATGCCGTCCTCAGCGTTAGTAGATACTTACTCACGTTTTGGGCTTGGAAAGGCGACCAATTTGGGGTTGGTCGGAGAACGCAGTGGCTTATATCCTCAAAAACAACGGTGGTCTGACATAGAGAGGGCCACCTTTTCTTTCGGCTACGGGCTAATGGTAACCCCGTTACAGTTAGCGCGAGTCTACGCAACGATTGGCAGCTACGGCATCTATCGCCCGCTGTCGATTACCAAAGTTGATCCACCGGTTCCGGGCGAGCGTGTCTTCCCGGAATCACTCGTTCGTACCGTCGTTCATATGATGGAAAGCGTGGCGCTGCCCGGCGGCGGCGGCGTGAAAGCGGCGATCAAAGGCTATCGCATCGCGATTAAAACCGGTACGGCGAAAAAAGTGGGGCCGGATGGCCGCTATATCAACAAATATATTGCTTACACCGCAGGCGTTGCGCCCGCCAGCCATCCGCGCTTTGCGCTGGTGGTGGTGATCAACGACCCGCAGGCAGGTAAATACTACGGTGGCGCCGTTTCCGCGCCGGTGTTCGGTGCCATCATGGGCGGCGTATTGCGCACCATGAACATCGAACCGGATGCGCTGGCAACGGGCGAAAAAAGTGAATTTGTAATTAATCAAGGCGAGGGAACAGGTGGCAGATCGTAATTTGCGCGACCTTCTCGCTCCATGGGTGCCAAACGCACCGGAGCGCATTCTGCGAGAGATGACGCTGGACAGCCGGGTGGCGGCTTCCGGCGATCTCTTTATCGCGGTACAGGGTCATCAGGCGGACGGGCGTCGTTATATCCCGCAGGCGATAGCGCAAGGTGTGGCTGCCATTATTGCTGAAGCGCAGGGCGAAGCGAAAGACGGTGAGATCCGTGAAATGCACGGCGTGCCGGTTATCTTCCTGAGCCAGCTTAACGAACGTTTATCGGCGCTGGCCGGGCGTTTTTATCATCAGCCGTCGCAGCAGCTGCGTCTGGTGGGCGTGACTGGTACCAACGGCAAAACCACCACCACCCAGCTTCTGGCGCAATGGGCGAAACTGCTCGGCGAAACCAGCGCGGTGATGGGGACCGTCGGCAACGGGCTGCTGGATAAAGTGGTGCCGAGCGAAAACACCACCGGCTCTGCGGTCGATGTTCAGCACGTGCTTTCCGGCCTGGTCGAGCAGGGGGCAACCTTCGGCGCGATGGAAGTCTCTTCCCACGGGCTGGTGCAGCACCGCGTGGCGGCCGTGCAGTTTGCCGCCTCGGTATTTACCAACCTGAGCCGCGACCACCTCGACTACCATGGCGATATGGCGCACTACGAAGCGGCGAAATGGCTGCTGTACTCCACCCACCATTGCGGCCAGGCCATCGTCAACGCTGACGATGAAGTCGGTCGTCGCTGGCTGGCGAAGCTACCGGACGCGGTGGCGGTGTCGATGGAAGATCATATCAATCCGAACTGCCACGGCCGCTGGCTGAAGGCCACCGCGGTCAACTATCACGACAGCGGCGCCACCATCCAGTTTGACTCCAGCTGGGGCAACGGTGAAATCGAAAGTCGCCTGATGGGCGCCTTTAACGTCAGCAACCTGCTGCTGGCGCTGGCCACGCTGCTGGCTCTGGGCTATCCGCTGGCCGATCTGCTGAAAACGGCGGCTCGTTTACAGCCGGTATGCGGCCGTATGGAAGTGTTCAGCGCGCCCGGTAAACCGGCCGTGGTGGTGGATTATGCCCATACGCCTGACGCGCTGGAAAAAGCGCTGCAGGCCGCGCGCCTGCACTGCAGCGGCAAGCTGTGGTGCGTCTTCGGCTGTGGCGGAGACCGCGACAAAGGCAAGCGTCCGCTGATGGGCGCGATTGCTGAAGAGTTCGCCGATATCGTGGTCGTCACTGACGACAACCCGCGTACCGAAGAGCCGCGGGCGATTATCAACGATATTCTGGCCGGCATGCTCGATGCAGGTCATGCAAAAGTGATGGAAGGCCGTGCGGAAGCGGTGACCAACGCCGTGATGCAGGCGCAGGAGAACGACGTGGTGCTGGTGGCGGGTAAAGGCCATGAAGATTACCAGATCGTCGGCAACCGTCGTCTGGATTATTCCGACCGCGTCACCGTCGCGCGTCTGCTGGGAGCGGTAGCATGATTCGCTTTACGTTAAGCCAGCTCGCCGCGATCGCTCATGGCGAACGGCAGGGTAGCGATATCGCTATCGACGAGGTGACCACCGACACCCGTAAAATCACGGCGGGCTGCCTGTTTGTGGCGCTGAAAGGCGAGCGTTTCGACGCCCATGATTTTGCCGAACAGGCGAAAGCGGCAGGCGCCGGCGCGCTGCTGGTGAGCCGTCCGCTACCCTGCGATCTCCCGCAGGTGATCGTGAAAGATACCCGGCAGGCTTTCGGCGAGTTGGCCGCCTGGGTACGTCAGCAGGTGCCGACCCGCGTCGTCGCCCTGACCGGCTCGTCCGGTAAAACCTCGGTCAAAGAGATGACCGCGGCGATCCTCAGCCAGTGCGGCAACACGCTGTATACCGCCGGCAACCTGAACAACGATATCGGCGTACCGATGACCCTGCTGCGTCTGACCAAAGAACATCAGTACGCGGTGATTGAGCTTGGCGCCAACCACCAGGGCGAAATCGCGTGGACCGTCAGCCTGACGCGTCCGGAAGCGGCGCTGGTCAACAACCTTGCCGCCGCGCACCTTGAAGGTTTCGGCTCGCTGGCGGGCGTGGCGAAGGCGAAGGGCGAAATCTATACCGGTCTGCCGGAAAACGGCATCGCCATTCTCAATGCCGACAACAACGACTGGCTGAACTGGCAGGCGGTGATTGGCGATCGCAAAGTGTGGCGCTTCTCGCCGAACGCGGCCAACAGCGATTTCACCGCGACTAACGTGCAGATCACCAGCCACGGCACCGAATTTACGCTGCAGACCCCAACCGGCAACGTTGACGTACTGCTGCCGCTGCCGGGACGCCACAACATCGCTAACGCGCTGGCGGCGACCTCGCTGGCGATGGCGGTAGGCGCCGATCTGGCGGCGGTGAAAGCCGGTCTGGCGCAGCTGCAGGCCGTTCCGGGACGTCTGTTCCCGATCCGCCTGACCGAGAGTCAGCTGCTGCTGGATGACTCCTATAACGCTAACGTCGGTTCGATGACCGCGGCGGTGCAGGTGCTGTCAGAGATGCCCGGCTTCCGGACGATGGTGGTCGGCGATATGGCGGAGCTTGGCGCGGAAAGCGCGGCTTGCCATCGTGAAGTCGGCGAAGCGGCGAAAGCGGCAGGGCTGGATTGCGTTCTCAGCGTCGGCGCCTTGAGCGCGGATATCAGCCGCGCCAGCGGCGTGGGCGAACATTTTAACGATAAAGCCGCCGTGGTGGCTCGCCTGCGCGAGCTGCTGGCGGAGCATAAGATAATGACCATTTTAGTGAAGGGTTCACGTAGTGCCGCCATGGAAGAGGTAGTACGCGCATTACAGGAGACTGGGACATGTTAGTATGGCTGGCCGAACATTTGGTCAAATATTATTCCGGCTTTAACGTCTTTTCGTATTTGACGTTTCGCGCCATCGTCAGCCTGCTGACCGCGCTGTTCATCTCTCTGTGGATGGGCCCGCGCATGATCGCCCGTCTGCAAAAACTCTCCTTCGGCCAGGTGGTTCGTAACGACGGTCCGGAGTCCCACTTCAGCAAACGCGGCACGCCGACCATGGGGGGGATCATGATCCTCACCGCGATCACCGTGTCAGTGCTGCTGTGGGCTTACCCCTCCAACCCGTACGTCTGGTGCGTGCTGACGGTATTAATCGGCTACGGGATCATCGGCTTCGTTGATGACTACCGTAAAGTGGTGCGCAAAGACACCAAAGGCCTGATCGCCCGCTGGAAGTATTTCTGGATGTCGGTGATCGCGCTGGGCGTGGCGTTCGCGCTCTATCTGGCCGGGAAAGACACCCCGGCGACCGAGCTGGTGGTGCCGTTCTTTAAAGACGTCATGCCGCAGCTGGGGCTGTTCTATATCCTGCTGGCCTACTTCGTGATTGTCGGCACCGGCAATGCGGTTAACCTGACCGACGGTCTCGACGGCCTGGCGATCATGCCCACCGTCTTCGTCGCGGCGGGTTTTGCGCTGGTGGCGTGGGCGACCGGTAACATGAATTTCGCCAACTACCTGCACATCCCCTATCTGCGCCACGCCGGCGAACTGGTGATCGTCTGTACGGCGATCGTCGGCGCGGGGCTGGGCTTTCTGTGGTTTAACACCTATCCGGCGCAGGTCTTTATGGGCGACGTCGGTTCGCTGGCGCTCGGCGGCGCGCTGGGCATTATCGCCGTGCTGCTGCGTCAGGAATTCCTGCTGGTGATTATGGGCGGTGTTTTCGTGGTGGAGACCCTGTCGGTGATCCTGCAGGTCGGCTCCTTTAAGCTGCGCGGTCAGCGTATTTTCCGCATGGCGCCGATCCACCACCACTATGAACTGAAAGGCTGGCCGGAGCCGCGCGTTATCGTGCGCTTCTGGATTATTTCGCTGATGCTGGTGCTGATTGGCCTGGCGACGCTGAAGGTACGTTAATCATGGCAGATTATCAGGGTAAAAAAGTCGTCATTATTGGGCTGGGCATGACCGGCCTGTCATGCGTGGACTTTTTCATGGCGCGCGGCGTAACCCCGCGCGTGATGGACACCCGCGTCGCGCCTCCCGGGCTGGATAAATTGCCTGAATCGGTCGAATGCCATGTTGGCGGCCTCAATGATACCTGGCTGCTGGCGGCGGATCTGATTGTCGCCAGTCCCGGCATCGCGCTGGCTCATCCTTCGTTGAGCGCGGCGGCGGACGCTGGCGTAGAGATCGTTGGCGATATCGAACTGTTCTGCCGCGAAGCGCAGGCGCCGATCATCGCCATTACCGGCTCGAACGGCAAAAGCACCGTCACCACCCTGGTGGGCGAGATGGCGAAAGCGGCCGGGGTTAACGTCGGCGTGGGCGGCAATATCGGCCTGCCGGCGCTGATGCTGCTGGATACCGATCGTGAGCTGTATGTCCTGGAGCTCTCCAGCTTCCAGCTGGAAACCACCTCCAGCCTGCAGGCGGTGGCGGCAACCATCCTCAACGTGACTGAGGACCATATGGACCGCTACCCGCTGGGGCTGCAGCAGTATCGCGCGGCGAAGCTGCGGATTTACGAGAATGCGAAGACCTGCGTGGTCAACGCGGACGATGCGCTCACCATGCCGGTACGCGGCGCGGACGATCGCTGCATCAGCTTTGGCGTCGATGTCGGTGACTACCACCTTAACCGTCAGCAGGGCGAGACCTGGCTGCGCGTTAAAGGTGAGAAAGTCCTCAATGTAAAAGAGATGTCTATCACGGGTCAGCATAACTACAGCAACGCCCTGGCGGCGCTGGCGCTGGCCGATGCCGCGGGCCTGCCGCGTGCCAGCAGCCTGAAGGCGCTGACCACCTTTACCGGCCTGGCGCATCGCTTCCAGCTGGTGCTGGATCACAACGGCGTGCGCTGGATTAACGACTCGAAGGCAACCAACGTCGGCAGTACCGAGGCGGCGCTGAACGGCCTGCAGCTTGATGGCACGCTGTATCTGCTGCTGGGCGGCGACGGCAAGTCCGCTGATTTCACCCCGCTGAAGCGCTACCTTGGCGGCGATCGTATCCGCCTGTACTGCTTTGGTCGCGACGGCGCCGAGCTCGCCGAGCTGCGTCCTGAGGTGGCGGTACAAACTGAAACCATGGAACAGGCGATGCGTCAGATTGCGCCCCTGGTGAAAGCGGGTGACATGGTTCTCCTGTCGCCGGCCTGCGCCAGCCTGGATCAGTTTAAGAACTTTGAACAACGGGGCGAGATGTTTGCCCGCCTGGCGAAGGAGTTAGGTTGATGCGTTTCTCTCTCCCACGCCTGAGAATGCCGCAACTGAGCTTGCCTCGGTTGAGACTGCCGCGACTGCCGGGGATGTTTATCTTCGCCTGGCTGTTCGCCGCGCTGAAAGGCTGGGTGATGGGCTCGCGCCCAAAAGATAACGACAGTCTGGTGATGTATGACCGGATGCTGCTGTGGCTGACCTTCGGCCTGGCGGCGATCGGCTTTATTATGGTGACCTCGGCGTCAATGCCGGTGGGGCAGCGTCTGGCGAACGATCCTTTCCTCTTCGCCAAGCGTGACGGCCTGTACATTGTGCTGGCCTTTGTCCTCGCGCTGGTGACGCTGCGACTGCCGATGGATTTCTGGCAGCGCCACAGTACCGCGATGCTGATCGCCTCGATCGTCATGCTGCTGATCGTGCTGGTGGTGGGTAGCTCGGTAAACGGTGCATCGCGCTGGATCGCCCTCGGTCCGCTGCGCATTCAGCCGGCGGAGTTCACCAAGCTGTCGCTGTTCTGCTACATCGCCAACTATCTGGTGCGTAAAGCTGACGAAGTGCGCAACAACCTGCGCGGCTTCTTAAAACCGATGGGCGTGATTTTCGTGCTGGCGATCCTGCTGCTGGCGCAGCCTGACCTCGGTACGGTGGTGGTGCTGTTCGTCACCACGCTGGCGATGCTGTTCCTCGCCGGCGCCAAGCTGTGGCAGTTCATCGCCATTATCGGCATGGGCATCTCGGCGGTGGTCCTGTTGATCCTCGCCGAACCGTACCGTATTCGCCGCGTGACCTCCTTCTGGAACCCGTGGGAAGACCCGTTCGGCAGCGGCTACCAGCTGACCCAGTCGCTGATGGCCTTTGGCCGCGGCGAGATGTGGGGGCAGGGACTCGGTAACTCGGTGCAAAAACTGGAGTATTTGCCGGAAGCGCACACTGACTTTATCTTCGCCATCATCGGCGAAGAACTCGGTTATATCGGTGTGGTACTGGCGCTTTTAATGGTATTCTTCGTCGCTTTCCGCGCCATGTCGATTGGCCGAAAAGCGCTGGAGATCGATCATCGCTTCTCCGGCTTCCTCGCCTGTGCGATTGGTATCTGGTTTAGCTTCCAGGCGTTAGTTAACGTCGGGGCGGCGGCGGGGATGCTGCCGACGAAAGGTCTGACGCTGCCGCTGATCAGTTATGGTGGTTCCAGTCTGCTGATTATGTCGACGGCCATCATGTTGTTGTTGCGAATTGATTATGAAACGCGTCTGGAAAAAGCCCAGGCGTTTACACGGGGTGTTCGATGAGCGGTCAGGAAAAGCGGTTGATGGTGATGGCGGGCGGTACCGGCGGGCATGTGTTCCCGGGACTGGCGGTCGCGCACCATCTAATGGACCAGGGCTGGCAGGTTCGCTGGCTGGGTACCGCCGATCGTATGGAAGCGGATTTAGTGCCGAAAAACGGCATCGAGATTGATTTTATCCGTATCTCCGGCCTGCGTGGCAAAGGGATTAAAGCACAGCTGCTGGCGCCGGTGCGGATCTTCAACGCCTGGCGTCAGGCGCGGGCGATCATGAAGCGTTTCCAGCCGGACGTGGTGCTGGGCATGGGCGGCTATGTGTCCGGGCCTGGCGGTCTGGCGGCGTGGTCGCTGGGGATCCCAGTGGTCCTCCACGAGCAAAACGGCATTGCCGGCCTGACCAACAAGTGGCTGGCGAAGATTGCGAAGAAAGTGATGCAGGCGTTTCCCGGCGCCTTTCCGCATGCGGACGTGGTCGGCAATCCGGTGCGCACCGATGTGCTGGCGCTGCCGCTGCCGGGGCAGCGTCTGGTGGGCCGTCAGGGGCCGATTCGCGTGCTGGTGGTCGGTGGCTCTCAGGGCGCGCGCGTCCTGAACCAGACCATGCCGCAGGTGGCGGCGAAGCTCGGCGATACGGTGACCATCTGGCATCAGAGCGGTAAAGGCGGCCAGCAAACCGTGCAGCAGGCCTATGCCGCCGCGGGGCAGCCGCAGCATAAAGTGACGGAATTTATTGATGATATGGCCGCGGCGTATGCCTGGGCAGATGTTGTGGTTTGCCGTTCCGGCGCGCTGACGGTTAGCGAAATCGCGGCCGCGGGCTTACCGGCGCTGTTTGTACCGTTCCAGCACAAAGATCGTCAGCAGTACTGGAATGCGCTGCCGCTGGAGAAAGCCGGCGCGGCGAAAATTCTCGAACAGCCGGCGTTCACGGTAGAGGCGGTAGCCTCTACTCTGGCGAGCTGGGATCGGGAAACCTTGCTGGATATGGCGGAACGAGCGCGTGGCGCTTCGATTCCGGACGCTACCGAGCGGGTAGCAGAAGAGGTCAGCGCCGTAGCTTTGGCGCGCTAATTGCGGTGATTTTCACCGCCCGAATACAGATGTTGATGGCGTAAAGAATGAATACACAAGATTTGGCAAAACTGCGTTCCATAGTGCCCGAGATGCGTCGCGTCCGGCACATTCACTTTGTCGGCATCGGCGGTGCCGGTATGGGCGGTATTGCCGAAGTGTTGGCTAATGAAGGTTACCAGATCAGCGGCTCCGATCTCGCGCCGAATCCGGTGACCCAGCAGCTGTCGCAGCTTGGCGCCACCATTTATTTCAACCATCGCCCGGAAAACGTGCGCGATGCCAGCGTGGTCGTAGTTTCCAGCGCGATTTCCGCCGATAACCCGGAAATCGTCGCCGCGCACGAAGCGCGTATCCCGGTGATCCGCCGTGCGGAAATGCTGGCGGAGCTGATGCGCTTCCGTCACGGGATCGCGATTGCCGGAACTCACGGCAAAACCACCACCACCGCGATGGTGTCCAGTATTTACGCCGAAGCCGGGCTGGACCCGACCTTCGTCAACGGCGGGCTGGTGAAAGCGGCGGGCGTTCATGCGCGTCTCGGCCATAGCCGTTACCTGATTGCGGAAGCGGATGAGAGCGATGCGTCGTTCCTGCATCTGCAGCCGATGGTCGCGATTGTGACCAACATCGAAGCCGACCATATGGATACCTACCATGGCGACTTCGAAAATCTGAAGCAGACCTTTATTAATTTCCTGCACAACCTGCCGTTCTACGGACGCGCCGTAATGTGCGTGGACGATCCGGTTATTCGTGAACTGCTGCCGCGCGTTGGCCGGCAGATCACCACCTACGGTTTCAGCGACGACGCCGACGTTCGCGTAGAAGACTACCGTCAGGTTGGGGCGCAGGGGCATTTCCGCCTGGTGCGTCAGGATAAAGAACTGCTGCAGGTGACGCTCAATGCCCCGGGACGCCATAACGCGCTGAACGCGGCGGCGGCGGTCGCTGTGGCGACGGAAGAGGGGATTGACGATCAGGCGATCCTGCGCGCGCTGGAAAGCTTCCAGGGTACCGGCCGTCGCTTCGACTTCCTTGGCGAATATCCGCTGACGGAAGTCAACGGCAAAGCGGGCAGCGCGATGCTGATCGATGACTACGGTCACCACCCGACGGAAGTCGACGCCACTATCAAAGCGGCGCGTGCCGGCTGGCCGGATAAAAATCTGGTGATGGTATTCCAGCCGCACCGTTATACCCGTACTCGCGATCTGTACGATGATTTCGCCAACGTGCTGACCCAGGTCGATGCGCTGCTGATGCTCGATGTCTACCCGGCAGGCGAAGCGCCGATCCCGGGCGCCGACAGCCGCTCGCTGTGCCGTACGATCCGTGGTCGCGGTAAAGTCGACCCGATTCTGGTATCCGACCCGGCGCAGGCCGCGGCGATGCTGGCGTCGGTGCTGACCGGCAACGATTTAGTGCTGGTGCAAGGTGCCGGAAACATTGGAAAAATCGCCCGTCACCTGGCTGAAATCAAACTGATCCCGCAAAAAACGGAGGAGGAGCGCCATGGCTGATAAAATCGCGGTGCTTTTCGGTGGAACCTCCGCTGAACGTGAAGTGTCGCTGAATTCAGGCGCCGCGGTGCTGGCCGGGCTGCGTGAAGCCGGGGTGGATGCCCATCCGGTTGACCCGCGCGATGTCGATATTACCCAGTTGAAAAAGCTGGGCTTTAAGAAAGCGTTTATTGCACTCCACGGCCGCGGCGGGGAAGATGGCACGCTGCAGGGGCTGTTGGATCTGATCCAGCTGCCTTATACCGGCAGCGGCGTGATGGCTTCGGCGATTTCAATGGATAAACTGCGCAGCAAATGGCTGTGGCAGGGGGCCGGATTACCGGTCGCGCCGTGGGTGGCGCTGACCCGCGCCCAGTTTAGCGCCGGATTATCTGCTGATGTCGAACAGCAGATTGCGGCGCTGGGTCTGCCGCTCATCATCAAGCCCAGCCGCGAAGGCTCCAGCGTTGGGATGTCGAAAGTCAGCGAAAGCTGTGATTTAGCGAGTGCACTCGCGCTGGCTTTTCAGCATGATGATGAAGTTTTGGTCGAAAAATGGCTCAGTGGGCCGGAATTTACCGTCGCCATCGTCGGTGAAGAAATTTTACCGTCAATACGTATCCAGGCGGCTGGAACCTTCTATGATTATGAGGCGAAGTATCTCTCTGATGAGACGCAATATTTCTGCCCAGGATTGGAAGATCCAGCGCGTGAGTCAGTCATTCAGAGCCTGGTGCTTAAAGCCTGGAATGTTCTGGGTTGCAAAGGCTGGGGCCGTATTGACGTGATGCTGGACAGCGATGGCCAGTTTTATCTGCTGGAAGCGAATACTTCCCCGGGCATGACCAGCCATAGCCTTGTACCGATGGCGGCGCGTCAGGCAGGAATGAGCTTCTCCCAGCTTGTTGTACGAATTCTGGACCTGGCGGGGTGATATGTCGCAGGCTGCGCTGAATACGCGGAACCATGAAGAGGACGTTTCTTCTTCGCGTCGGAGTAATGGAACGCGGCTGGCAGGGATCGTTTTCCTGCTGGCGGTGCTGTTTACCGTGCTGGTCAGCGGGTGGATGGTTCTTGGCTGGATGGAAGACGCGCAGCGTTTACCGCTGTCGAAGATGGTGGTGACCGGCGAGCGTCACTATACGCGCAATGATGACATCCGCCAGGCGATCCTGGCGCTGGGTTCGCCGGGCACCTTTATGACTCAGGATGTGAACATCATTCAGAGTCAGATTGAACGTCTGCCATGGATTAAGCAGGCGAGCGTCCGAAAGCAGTGGCCTGATGAATTGAAGATTCATCTGGTTGAATATGTGCCGATTGCACGCTGGAATGATCAACATATGGTGGATGCAGAAGGAAATGCCTTCAGCGTGCCGGCGGATCGCACCAGCAAACAGAATTTACCGATGTTATATGGCCCGGAAGGCAGCGAGAACGAAGTGCTGCAAGGGTACCGTGACATGGGGCAGGTGCTGGCAAAGGATAAATTCACGTTGAAAGTGGCGGCAATGACCGCCCGTCGTTCCTGGCAGTTGACGCTTAATAATGACATTAAGCTCAACCTTGGCCGTGGCGACACCATGAAACGGCTTCAGCGCTTTATGGAACTCTACCCGGTTCTTCAGCAGCAGGCGCAGACCGACGGCAAACGGATTAGCTACGTTGATTTGCGTTATGACTCGGGTGCGGCAGTGGGCTGGGTACCTGCTCCCGCAGAGGAAACTAATCAACAACAGAATCAGGCACAGGCAGAACAACAATGATCAAGGCGACGGACAGAAAACTGGTAGTTGGACTGGAGATTGGCACCGCCAAGGTGGCCGCTTTAGTAGGGGAAGTTCTGCCCGACGGCATGATTAATATCATCGGCGTGGGCAGTTGCCCATCGCGTGGTATGGATAAAGGCGGTGTGAACGACCTCGAGTCGGTGGTGAAATGCGTACAGCGCGCCATCGACCAGGCCGAACTGATGGCGGATTGCCAGATTTCATCAGTTTATTTGGCTCTTTCGGGTAAACATATAAGCTGTCAGAATGAAATCGGGATGGTACCGATTTCGGAAGAAGAAGTGACGCTGGACGACGTCGAGAACGTGGTCCATACCGCGAAGTCGGTTCGCGTACGCGATGAGCACCGCGTCCTGCACGTGATTCCGCAGGAATATGCCATTGACTACCAGGAAGGGATAAAAAACCCGGTAGGGCTGTCCGGCGTGCGTATGCAGGCGAAGGTACATCTGATTACCTGCCATAACGATATGGCGAAAAACATTGTTAAAGCGGTGGAACGTTGTGGTCTGAAAGTTGACCAACTTATTTTCGCCGGTTTAGCGGCCAGTTATTCCGTATTAACAGAAGACGAACGTGAGCTGGGCGTCTGCGTGGTGGATATTGGCGGTGGTACAATGGATATCGCCGTCTATACCGGCGGCGCGCTGCGTCACACCAAAGTGATCCCGTACGCGGGCAACGTGGTGACCAGCGATATCGCCTATGCCTTCGGTACGCCGCCGAGCGACGCCGAAGCCATTAAGGTTCGTCACGGTTGCGCGTTGGGTTCCATCGTCGGTAAAGACGAAAACGTCGAAGTACCGAGCGTAGGCGGACGGCCGCCGCGTAGCCTGCAGCGTCAGACGCTGGCTGAGGTGATTGAACCGCGCTATACCGAACTGCTTAATCTGGTCAATGAAGAGATCCTGCAGCTGCAGGAACAGCTCCGCCAGCAGGGGGTTAAACACCATCTGGCGGCGGGGATTGTGTTAACCGGCGGCGCGGCGCAAATTGAAGGTCTGGCGGCCTGTGCGCAGCGCGTGTTCCATACTCAGGTGCGCATTGGCGCGCCGCTGAACATCACCGGTTTAACGGACTATGCCCAGGAGCCGTATTATTCGACGGCGGTGGGGCTGCTGCACTACGGAAAAGAGTCACATCTGAGTGGTGAAGCGGAAGTCGAAAAACGCGTGACGGCGTCGGTGGGCTCGTGGATTAAGCGACTCAACAGCTGGCTGCGAAAAGAGTTTTAATTTTTTAAGAGAACGCAGACAATTAGCGTTCTCAGGCGACAGGCACAAAACGGAGAGAAACTATGTTTGAACCTATGGAACTGACCAACGACGCGGTGATTAAAGTCATCGGCGTCGGTGGCGGCGGCGGTAATGCCGTTGAACACATGGTGCGCGAGCGCATTGAGGGTGTTGAATTCTTCGCGGTGAACACCGATGCGCAGGCGCTGCGCAAAACGGCTGTTGGCCAGACTATCCAGATCGGTAGCGGTATTACCAAAGGTCTGGGCGCTGGCGCGAACCCGGAAGTCGGCCGTAATGCGGCGGACGAAGACCGTGAAGCGCTGCGCGCGGCCCTTGATGGCGCAGACATGGTGTTCATCGCGGCAGGCATGGGCGGCGGTACCGGTACCGGCGCGGCGCCTGTTGTTGCCGAAGTGGCTAAGGATCTGGGGATCCTCACCGTGGCGGTGGTCACTAAGCCGTTTAATTTTGAAGGCAAGAAGCGCATGGCGTTTGCTGAGCAGGGGATCACCGAGCTGTCCAAGCACGTTGACTCACTGATCACCATCCCGAACGACAAGCTGCTGAAAGTACTTGGCCGCGGCATTTCTCTGCTTGACGCGTTCGGCGCGGCAAACGACGTCCTCAAAGGCGCGGTGCAGGGTATCGCCGAACTGATCACCCGTCCGGGCCTGATGAACGTCGACTTCGCGGACGTCCGTACCGTGATGTCAGAAATGGGCTACGCGATGATGGGCTCCGGCGTGGCGAGCGGTGAAGACCGTGCGGAAGAAGCGGCTGAAATGGCTATCTCTTCTCCGCTGCTGGAAGATATCGACCTGTCCGGCGCGCGCGGCGTGCTGGTTAACATCACCGCGGGCTTCGACCTGCGTCTGGATGAGTTCGAAACCGTGGGTAACACCATCCGCGCATTTGCTTCGGATAACGCCACCGTGGTTATCGGTACCTCTCTTGACCCGGATATGAACGACGAACTGCGCGTCACCGTAGTGGCGACCGGTATCGGCATGGATAAGCGTCCGGAAATTACCCTGGTGACCAACAAACAGGTTCAGCAGCCGGTGATGGATCGCTACCAGCAGCACGGTATGTCCCCGCTGACGCAAGAGCAGAAGCCGGCGGCAAAAGTGGTGAACGACAATACGCCGCAAACCGCGAAAGAGCCGGATTATCTGGATATCCCAGCCTTCCTGCGTAAGCAAGCCGATTAAGAATCGACTGGAAGTTGGGCATCTGCGCTCTTTGTGCTAAACTGGCCTCCCGATAGTGGTGTACACTTCGGTTGGATAGGTAAATTGGCGAGATTATACGATGATCAAACAAAGGACTCTTAAACGTATCGTTCAGGCGACTGGTGTCGGTTTGCATACCGGCAAGAAAGTCACACTGACGTTACGCCCTGCGCCGGCAAATACCGGGGTCATCTATCGTCGCACCGACTTGAATCCACCGGTAGATTTTCCGGCTGATGCCAAATCTGTGCGTGATACCATGCTCTGTACTTGCCTGGTTAATGAGCATGACGTGCGGATTTCTACGGTTGAACACCTGAACGCCGCATTGGCTGGCCTGGGTATCGACAACATTATTGTTGAAGTCGATGCACCGGAAATCCCGATTATGGACGGCAGTGCGGCTCCGTTCGTTTATTTGTTGCTGGACGCCGGCATCGATGAACTGAACTGCGCCAAGAAATTTGTACGTATCAAAGAGACGGTTCGCGTCGAAGATGGCGACAAATGGGCTGAATTCAAACCGTACAATGGTTTTTCGCTGGACTTCACCATCGATTTTAACCATCCGGCGATTGATGCCAGCACCCAGCGCTATACGCTGAACTTCTCGGCCGATGCGTTCATGCGTCAGATTAGTCGTGCGCGTACCTTCGGTTTCATGCGCGATATCGAATATCTGCAGTCCCGCGGCCTGTGCCTGGGCGGCAGCTTCGATTGTGCCATCGTTGTTGACGATTATCGCGTACTGAACGAAGACGGTCTGCGCTTTGAAGACGAATTTGTTCGCCACAAAATGCTGGATGCGATCGGTGACCTGTTTATGTGTGGTCACAACATTATCGGCGCATTCACGGCGTACAAATCGGGTCACGCGTTGAATAACAAACTGCTGCAGGCTGTTCTGGCAAAACAGGAAGCCTGGGAGTATGTGACCTTCGAAGACGACGCAAAACTGCCAATGGCGTTCCGCGCACCGTCGATGGTTTTGGCGTAAGCCTGACCATTCAGTAAATTCGACTGGTAACCTGGTACTCTCTCCGACCAGGGAACCAGTCGTTTTTCTTTTATAGCCTCTTCCCGTTATTTTTCGCTGCGATTTCTGGGTAATAATTAGCGCGCGTTCGCTGCTTTATTAAGCGTTTTCCCCGGGCAACAGCCTTCATTCATGCTGCCTCAGCGCGCTATTAATGTTAGTATTTGAGCGCAAAATTATTTCTCCGGGTTGCTTTACCCCGTGGACATCAGGTTGTCCTGCGAAAAACGTTAATAAAGAGACAGCCTGAACGACAACGGGTATACCAAAGAAAGGTAATGAACGTGAGTGGATTGCTGACGCGCTGGCGACAGTTTGGCAGACGGTATTTTTGGCCGCATCTCCTGTTGGGGATGGTCGCGGCCAGCCTCGGCCTGCCTGCGCTAAGCAACGGCCATGAGACCGCGACGCCAGCGAAGGCGACCGCCAGCAACCATAATCCGAGCAAAGTTAATTTCTCCCAGCTGGCGCTGCTGGAGACGAATCGCCGGCCAAACTTTACCGTCGACTACTGGCATCAGCACGCCATTCGCACCGTTATTCGTCATCTCTCTTTCGCCATGGCGCCGCAGGCCTTGCCGGTGGCGGAAGAGGCGTCCCCGCTGCAGGCGCAGCATCTGGCGCTGCTCGACACGCTCAGCGCGCTGCTGACGCAGGACAGCACGCCGCCGGTGGTGTTCCGCCAGGCGGCGTATATCCCTTCCTCATATTCTGCCTTCCGCGTCGGCGCCTGGATAAGCCAGGTAGCGGGGATCCGCGCAGGGCCTCAACGTCTCAGCTGAAAATAACCACGGACTATCCTATTTTTTGTGACTCCGCACCGCGGGGCGTTTGAGATTTTATTATGCTTATTAAAATGTTAACCAAGGTTTTCGGCAGCCGTAACGACCGTACGCTGCGTCGTATGCGCAAAGTCGTCAATATCATCAACGGTATGGAACCGGCGATGGAAAAACTCTCTGATGACGAGCTGAAAGCGAAAACCGCTGAATTCCGCGCGCGCCTGGAAAAAGGCGAAGTGCTGGAAAACCTGATCCCTGAAGCTTTCGCCGTCGTTCGCGAAGCCAGTAAGCGCGTGTTCGGCATGCGTCACTTCGACGTCCAGCTGCTGGGCGGTATGGTGCTTAACGATCGCTGCATCGCCGAGATGCGTACCGGTGAAGGTAAAACCCTGACCGCGACCCTGCCGGCCTACCTCAACGCGCTGACCGGCAAAGGCGTTCACGTGGTGACCGTCAACGATTATCTGGCCCAGCGTGACGCCGAAAATAACCGCCCGCTGTTCGAATTCCTCGGCATGACCGTTGGCATCAACATGTCCGGCCTGCCGGCGCCGGCGAAGCGTGAAGCCTACGCTGCCGATATTACCTATGGCACCAACAACGAATACGGCTTCGATTACCTGCGCGACAACATGGCCTTCAGCCCGGAAGAGCGCGTTCAGCGTAAACTGCACTATGCGCTGGTGGATGAGGTGGACTCCATCCTGATCGATGAGGCGCGTACCCCGCTGATCATTTCCGGCCCGGCAGAAGACAGCTCTGAAATGTACCGCAAGGTCAACAAGATCATTCCACACCTGATCCGTCAGGAAAAAGAGGATTCGGACACCTTCACCGGCGAAGGCCACTTCTCGGTGGATGAAAAAGCGCGTCAGGTTAACCTGACCGAACGCGGTCTGGTGCTGATTGAAGAGCTGCTGGTACAGGAAGGCATTATGGATGAAGGTGAGTCCCTGTACTCCCCGACCAACATTATGCTGATGCACCACGTCACCGCCGCGCTGCGCGCCCATGCGCTGTTCACCCGCGACGTTGACTACATCGTTAAAGATGGCGAAGTTATCATCGTTGATGAGCACACTGGCCGTACGATGCAGGGCCGCCGCTGGTCAGATGGCCTGCACCAGGCCGTTGAGGCCAAAGAGGGCGTGGAGATCCAGAACGAGAACCAGACCCTGGCCTCTATCACCTTCCAGAACTATTTCCGTCTGTATGAGAAACTGGCGGGGATGACCGGTACCGCCGATACTGAAGCCTTTGAATTCAGCTCCATCTACAAGCTGGATACCGTGGTCGTCCCGACCAACCGTCCGATGATCCGTAAAGACATGGCGGATCTGGTCTATATGACCGAAGCGGAAAAAATTCAGGCGATTATCGAAGATATTAAAACCCGTACCGCAGCCGGTCAGCCGGTGTTGGTGGGGACAATCTCGATCGAGAAATCGGAAGTGGTTTCCCGTGAGCTAACCAAAGCCGGCATTAAGCACAACGTTCTGAACGCCAAGTTCCACGCCAGCGAAGCGGACATCGTCGCCCAGGCAGGCTATCCTTCCGCGGTGACCATCGCTACCAACATGGCGGGCCGTGGTACCGATATTATGCTCGGCGGTAGCTGGCAGGCGGAAGTCGCGGCGCTGGAAAACCCAACGCCTGAGCAGATTGAACAAATCAAAGCCGACTGGCAGGTGCGCCACGATGCGGTACTGGCCGCAGGCGGCCTGCACATCATCGGTACCGAGCGTCATGAATCACGCCGTATCGATAACCAGCTGCGCGGCCGTGCCGGTCGTCAGGGGGATGCCGGTTCTTCCCGCTTCTACCTGTCGATGGAAGATGCCCTGATGCGTATCTTCGCCTCCGATCGCGTATCCGGCATGATGCGTAAACTGGGGATGAAACCCGGCGAAGCCATTGAGCACCCGTGGGTCACCAAGGCTATCGCCAACGCACAGCGTAAAGTCGAGAGCCGTAACTTCGATATTCGTAAGCAGCTGCTGGAATATGATGATGTGGCCAACGACCAGCGCCGGGCAATTTACACCCAGCGTAACGAACTGCTGGACGTGTCTGACGTCAGCGAAACCATCAACAGCATCCGCGAAGACGTGTTTAAGGCGACTATCGATGCCCATATTCCGCCGCAGTCGCTGGAGGAAATGTGGGATATCGAAGGCCTGCAGGAGCGTCTGAAAAACGACTTCGACCTCGACCTGCCAATCAAAGAGTGGCTGGATAAAGAGCCGGAGCTGCATGAAGAGACCCTGCGCGAACGTATACTGCAGAGCGCGGTAGAAACCTACCAGCGTAAAGAAGAAGTGGTCGGCGCCGAAATGATGCGCCACTTCGAGAAAGGCGTGATGCTGCAGACCCTGGATTCGCTGTGGAAAGAACATCTGGCGGCGATGGACTACCTGCGCCAGGGTATCCACCTGCGCGGCTATGCGCAGAAAGATCCGAAGCAGGAGTACAAGCGCGAATCGTTCTCTATGTTTGCCGCGATGCTGGAGTCACTGAAGTATGAAGTGATCAGCACCCTGAGCAAAGTGCAGGTGCGGATGCCGGAAGAAGTCGAGGCGATGGAGCAGCAGCGTCGTGAAGAGGCCGAGCGCCTGGCGCAGATGCAGCAGCTCAGCCATCAGAGCGATGATGAAGCCGCTGCACAGGATCTGGCGGCGCAAACCGGCGAACGTAAAGTGGGGCGTAACGATCCCTGCCCGTGCGGTTCCGGTAAAAAATACAAACAGTGCCATGGCCGTCTGAGCTAAGGGCTGATAAAAAAACAAAGGCGCAGAGTTCTGCGCCTTTTTTATGGAGCTGATTCAATGAAAAAACTGCAAATCGCCGTAGGGATAATTCGCAATCCAGAAGGCGACATCTTTATTACCCAGCGCGCCGCCGATGCCCATATGGCGAATAAACTGGAGTTCCCGGGCGGGAAGATTGAATCTGCTGAAACGCCAGAGCAGGCGTTGATCCGCGAGCTACAGGAAGAGGTGGGGATTACGGTCACCACGTTTTCACTATTTGATAAGCTGGAGTATCAGTTCCCCGATCGCCACATTACGCTGTGGTTTTTCCTCGTGGAAAGCTGGGAAGGCGAGCCCTGGGGCAAAGAGGGGCAGCCGGGACAGTGGATGGCGCGGCAGGCGCTGGATCCGGCGGCGTTTCCCCCGGCGAATGAACCGGTTATCCGCAAACTTATCGCCCAGGGCTGAGCCCCGGGTCGGGAGACTAACCCAACAGGCGTTGGGTTAGCGTGCCGTCAAATCAGGGCTGCTGTTCGCTCCAGTCGTCGCTATCGGAGAGATCGCCCGCGCTGGGGATGCGCTTCTCCTCTGCTGCCCATTCTCCCAAATCGATCAGCTGGCAGCGCTTGCTGCAGAACGGACGATAGGGGCTTTGTTCGCCCCATACCACATTTTTGCCGCAGGTCGGACAATTGACGATAGTCTCTTCTGACATGTTATCTCCTTAACAGCAGGCCAGTTCAAAATCAAAGCGCTCCGGCACGATCCCATACTCACTGTCCAGCGGCAGGAAGCGGATGGCGAAACGGCTCTTATGGCCGGAGATCTGTGGATAAAGCTGGTGGGCCAGATCGAGACGCAGGCGCAGCAGATCGGCATCTTCGCCATTATCCTGATAAAAGCCATTGAGGCTGGTCTGTTTGCGAAACTGCCCGGAGTTACGGATCAGATCGAGGATCAGGCTCAGGGACTGGACCAAAGGATCGAGGCTGGCAAGCCAGCTGGCCACCTGCTCGTCACGATGCGCCTGCGGCATATGGAGCCAGATATGCAGGGTCGGTAAATCGAAGCTGCAGCAGCCGCCTGGGATACTCAGACGCTGACGCACTAGCGCAATCAGGCGATCTTCACGCAGAAACTGACCAATGCGCGGCGCGGCCATCAGGGTGCTGGAAGACTGCTTGAGCTGCTGGCGCAGCGCGTTAATGCGCTCCTGATCGACTCCCGGCACTTCTGCCCAGGACTGGAGCTTACGCTGCTGGCGCTCCAGCTCTTTGACCAGATCGGTACGCACCTCGCCGCGCTCCAGGACATCCAGCAGATCGCCGGCGTTACGGAAAAAATGGAGCGCATCGGCATGGCTGGCAATCATCGGATGGAAAGCCATCTGCTGGATCAGAAATTCGATGCGCAGCCAGGTGCGCATTTTCTCATTAAGAGGATGTTCAAACAGAACGGGGGTATGCATTACGAGTTTTCCTGTGAGGCGGCCTGCGATGCCAGCGTTAAGTACTTTTCGTGCAGGCGGGCAACATCCGATGCCACTGCATCCGGCGTGCCAGTGTTTTCAATAACATCGTCCGCGACGGCCAGGCGCTGCTCGCGCGTGGCCTGGGCGGCAAGAATATGTTCAGCATGTTCGCGGCTGACCTTATCGCGCAGCATGGTGCGTTCGATTTGCGTCTCTTTTGGCACATCGACGACCAGGACGCGATCGGCCTGGCTGGACAGGCGGTTTTCGACCAGCAAAGGTACGACCCAGAGGAGATAAGGGGAGGTGGCGGCCTGCATCTGGCGGCGCGTTTCCTGCTGAATTAGCGGATGCAACAGCGCGTTGAGCCAGGCTTTTTCCTCCACCTGAGCAAAAATTTTTTCCCGCAGCAGACGGCGGTTTAGCGTGCCGTCGGGCGCGATCATCTGTGGCCCGAAGTGGCCGGCAATGGCCTGGAGCGCCGGGGTGCCGGGTTCGACCACCTGGCGGGCGATAACATCGGCATCGATAACGTTAATCCCGAGCTGCGCGAAGGCGTCGGCAACCGTACTTTTACCGCTGCCAATCCCGCCTGTTAACGCGACTGTGTACCCCATATCTTCTGACCCTGAAACGGATTGCTCGTATTTTTTGGTATTCAGACAGCGAGGACGGGCAGTATGCCGGAGAGGCGACAGCGATCTTGTCGTGATGGCCCCGTGCCAACCGGGAGCGCCGTCCGCTATTCTGTTTATTTTAATCAAGCAAATCAAATGGTTAAAAATAATACGCTGGCGGGTGGAGACATAAGCGTTTTTTTCTCCATTCACCAGGTAAATTTATACGATTGTAGCGTAAAAAAAGTGAAAATCGCAGTCTTGCGCGGGTCTGATTCGTGCGTATGATAACGTCACTGGAGTTGTGCTCTTACATTAATGCCATTAACCCCAGGAATTCGCACATGCGTATTGAAGAAGATCTGAAGCTTGGTTTCAAAGACGTTCTTATCCGCCCGAAACGCTCTACCCTCAAAAGCCGTTCTGATGTTGAGCTGGAACGTGAATTCACCTTTAAACATTCAGGCCTGACCTGGTCCGGCGTGCCGATTATTGCGGCAAACATGGATACCGTCGGCACCTTCAGCATGGCGAAAGCGCTGGCCACTTTTGGCATTCTTACCGCAGTACACAAGCACTACACCGCAGAAGAATGGCAGGCGTTTGTCCAGAGCGTATCCGCAGACGTTCTCAAGCATGTGATGGTTTCCACCGGTACTTCCGACGCGGATTTCGATAAAACGCAACAGATCCTCTCTGAGAACCCACAGTTGAATTTTGTGTGCATTGACGTCGCCAATGGCTACTCTGAACACTTCGTTCAGTTTGTGGCGAAGGCGCGCGAAGCCTGGCCGCAAAAAACCATTATCGCCGGGAACGTGGTCACCGGTGAAATGTGCGAAGAGCTGATCCTCTCCGGCGCCGATATCGTCAAAGTTGGCATTGGCCCGGGGTCCGTTTGCACCACCCGTGTCAAAACCGGGGTCGGCTACCCGCAGCTCTCCGCCGTGATCGAGTGTGCTGATGCCGCACACGGCCTTGGCGGCCAGATCATCAGCGATGGCGGTTGCACCATGCCGGGCGATGTGGCGAAAGCCTTCGGCGGCGGCGCTGATTTCGTGATGCTCGGCGGTATGCTGGCGGGCCACGAAGAGAGCGGCGGTACTGTGGTTGAAGAGAACGGTGAAAAATTCATGCTGTTTTACGGTATGAGCTCTGAGTCGGCGATGACCCGCCATGTGGGCGGTGTCGCGAAATACCGCGCGGCGGAAGGGAAAACCGTGAAGCTGCCGCTGCGTGGCCCGGTGGACAATACCGCGCGCGACATTCTCGGCGGCCTGCGTTCAGCCTGCACCTACGTTGGCGCCTCGCGACTGAAAGAGCTGACCAAACGCACCACCTTTATCCGCGTTCAGGAACAAGAGAACCGGGTATTCAACAGCCTGTAACCGGCTGCGCTGGCGCCTGCGCGGTGCCAGCGTTTCTCATCCTCCCGCCCCGCCAATGGCATCGCCCAGGTGAAAAACGGGCAAATACATCGCCACCACCAGGATCCCAACCAGCGAGCCGGTTATTACCAGCATCAGGGGTTCCAGATGCGCAGCCAGACTGTCGGCTCGCTGATGGGTCTGCTCACGATGATGATGCGCCAGGTTTTCCAGCATCTGATCCAGCGCCCCCGCGCTTTCCCCCGTACGGATGAGCTGCAGACACAGCGGTGTAAATCCGCCGCAGCGGCTTAACGCCTGCCAGATCGGATCCCCCTGAACGATCAGCGCGCGGGCCTGCGCCAGGCGCTGGCGCCACAGCGGGCACGACAGGGTCTCTTCAACGCTTTGCAGCCCCTGCAGAAAGCTGATACCGGCGCTTTGGGTTAACGCCAGAACGGTGAATATCAGGCTCAGCTGTTGGCCGCCGATCAGGGGGCCGACGAGAGGGAGCGCGTTAAGCAACTGCTGGCGACGCAGCAGCCAGTCGGCGCGCTGCCGGACCAGCTGGTTGAGCAGCAGCGGGCTCAGCAGAAAGGCCAACAGCAACGGCCAGCCGCGGCTCAGCATGTCGCCTGCCGCAATAACCATTCGCGTCAACAACGGCAGCGGCGTATTGAACGTCTGGTAGATGGCGGTGAATTCGGGAAGGACAAAATAGAGCATTCCAAGCACCACCAGCAGCGCCAGAGTGAGCACGATTAGCGGGTAGCGCAGCGCCTTTTTGACCTTGCCGGCAAGCCGCTGCTGCTCCTGCTGCTGGTTGGCCAGCTGCTGGCAGCAAATATCGAGCTTGCCCGTCAGTTCGCCGGTGCTAATCATCGCCAGATACAGTGGCGGAAAAGCCTGCGGCCACTGCGCCAGTGCGGCAGAGAAGGCTACGCCCTGGGCCAGTTCGCGGCCCAGCGCCTCAAGCAGTGCCTGCCACTGCGCATGCGGTTGCTGCTGCGCCAACAGCGATAACCCTTCCGCCAGCGGTAGCCCGGCCTGCAGCAGGGTTGCCAACTGGCGGATGGTTTCGCTGCTGTAGCGCGGGTGCCACAGGCTTTGCTTCACCGAACAGCGGTGTATAGCCAGCGGCATGATGCGCTGCTGCTGGAGGTGATGCAGCACCTCCGGACGACTGGCTTGCCATAGCATCCCCTGACAAGGAGCGCCTTGTGCATCGACGCCTCGCCAGCGCCAGAGACGCTTAGTCGCCATGGGGGATCCCCAGCACCCGCACCACCTCTTCGAGGCTCGTCAACCCCTGTTCGATAGCCTGACATCCGCTTTCAAAAAGCGTCATCATGCCCGCGGCTCGCGCCAGAGATTCGATCTCAAGGGCGTTAAGTCCCTGGACTATCCCCTGACGTAGCCCCGGGGTGACAGGCAAGACCTCAAACAGCGCCAGACGGCCATGATACCCGTGATAACAGTGTTCGCAGCCTGCTGCCTGCCAGCGCGGCAGCGGGCGGGGCCACAGACTGTGCGGCAGGTCGGCGGCGCTGCCGGCATTGCGCCGGCAGTGGGGGCACAGCTTGCGGACCAGACGCTGGGCGATAACCAGCGAGAGCGCAGAAGAGATCATCCAGCGGGCGATGCCCATTTGCTGCAGGCGAGTGAGGGTTTCGCTGGTGGAATTGGTGTGCAGGGTAGAGAGCACCAGATGGCCCGTTTGAGCGGCTTTCAGCGCGATTTCAGCGGTTTCGGCATCGCGGATTTCACCCACCATCACAATATCCGGGTCCTGGCGTAACAGGGCGCGCAGCACGCTGTGAAAGGTCAGCCCGGCGCGCGGATTGATTTGCGTCTGGTTCATCCCGGCGATAGGGATCTCCAGAGGATCCTCGACGCTACAGATGTTCACTTGCTCCCGGTTTCGGGCCTGCAGGGCGCTGTAGAGGGTCACCGTTTTCCCGCTTCCGGTTGGGCCAGTGACCAGCAGCAGCCCCTGCGGCTGATTCAGCGCCTGGCGAAAGGCCGCCAGCTGAGAGGATGAGAGGCCGAGAGCCTCCAGATCCAGCGCCTGGTCAACCTGATGCAGAAGGCGCAGGACAATTTTCTCGCCATAGCGGCAGGGCAGGGTGGCGATGCGAAAGGAGAGCGGCCGTCCGGCGAGGTTCAGCGCGAACTGACCATCCTGCGGCAAACGATGCTCGGCGATATCGAGATTGGCCATCACCTTGAGTCGTGCGATAACCGGCGCGGCCAGCTCGGGCGCCAGCAGCGGCAGCGCGTGTAGCACGCCATCGACACGCAGGCGGATCCTTAAGTGCGCTTCCGTGGGCTCGATATGAATATCGGACGCCCGCTGACGCAGGGCCTGCTCGAGGATCTGGTTGACCCGCTCGGCGATGTTTTCCGGCCCTGCATTTTGCGCCAGCAGCGCCTGCTTTTCCTGGACTTGCAGGCGCTTATCCATCTGCTCCTGGCTCCAGCATTCAATATCGATCCGTTTTTGCGTCGCGAAACGCAGCGCCTCCATTAGCTCCGTCGGTGGGGTATCGACCACCGCAATGGATATCGTCTGCTCATCGCTGTGTAGCAGCAGGGCGTGATGGCGACGACAGAGAGGGATCAGCTGTTCTGTTTTCATGTTGTCGCCCTCACTTCACCCGGAAGACGTCTTCGCAGGCCTGCTGAAGTGCGCTGTTGTCGGTGATAGTGCAGACCCGCTGCCAACCGGTGACGCCTTCGGCGTTATCCCAGGTCGGGGTCAGGGTGACGCCCAGTCCGTTGAGACTTTCCTGGCCGGTGAGGGTAACGACGCCTTTGGCCACGCTCATGGCGGAGAGGTAGCGCGTGGTTGTTGGCGAGGGGATGCCATTGCTGCCGCCGTCGCATGTCGTCAGGCCGCCATGATCGAGCGCGCAAAGTTCGATTGCCGTCCGGTAGGGGACAAAGGTCTGCAGCAGGTCGGTGAGGGCGGCTTTACGCAGGTAGTTCTGGTAGGCCGGGATGCCGATGGCGCTGAGAATGGCGATGATGCCGATGACCACCATCAGTTCAATCAGGGTAAAACCTTGTTGTTTATCCATAAGTCGCTCCTTGTTGTGACAGGAGCACTGTGACGGGATTCTGGGGGGCAGGCGAGGAGACGAAAACGATCCGGGAAACCGGGTTCCAGGGTTTTTACCGGTATTGCATGGCGAGCAAGAGCGACTGCGAGTCGGGTCGCAAATTCAGGCCTTCACGCCCGGAAGCGTGAAGGCCAAATCCTCAGCGGAAACGCATCGACAGGTCGAGCGCCTGCACATGTTTGGTCAGGGCCCCGACGGAGATATAGTCGACCCCGGTCTCGGCAAATTCGCGGATAGTGTCAAAGGTGACGTTGCCGGAGACCTCCAGCGCCGCCTGGCCAGCGGTGATTTTCACCGCCTCGCGCATCAGGTCGGTGGTGAAGTTATCGAGCATAATGATATCGGCCCCGGCTTTTAACGCCTGCTCCAGCTCATCCAGCGTTTCCACTTCCACTTCCACCGGCACATCAGGATGCAGCCAGAACGCCTTCTCCACCGCCTGACGGATCGAGCCGGAGGCGATGATGTGGTTTTCTTTAATCAGGAAAGCGTCGAACAGCCCCAGACGGTGGTTGGCGCCGCCGCCGCAGAGAACCGCGTATTTCAGCGCGGTACGCAGCCCTGGCAGCGTTTTACGCGTATCCAGAAGTTGGGTTTTGGTGCCGGCCAGCAGGTCGACATAGCGGCGGACGACGCTGGCGACGCCGGAGAGGGTTTGCACAAAGTTCAGCGCCGTACGTTCGCCAGTGAGCAGAATGCGCGATGGGCCTTCCAGCTCGAACAGGGGTTGATCGGCTTTGACCGCGTCGCCATCGGCGACGTGCCAGGTGATCGTCACGTCGTCACCGGCGAGCTGAATGAAGACCTCTTCCACCCAGCGTTTACCACAGAAGACGCCATCTTCGCGGGTAATGACCACCGCATGGGAGCGTGCATCCTGCGGCAATAATTGTGCGCTAATATCGTTGCTGGCGTCGACTTCGCCGCCCAAATCTTCCCGCAGGGAGTGTGCGACAGCATCGGTAATATCGAGATTAATTCGTTCCAGCAGCACGTCACGGCGGCGGTCGGGGTTGTAACGACGAGGCGACATGATAAAGCTCCAGATAGATAAGATTCAGAAGTGGGAAACATGCTAACCTGAACGACGTTTCAGTACCATACACACTTCATCCTTTGGGCCGGCGTGTGGCCCGGAAGCATGAGTTCGCGAAAGGAGATCCCGCATGCAGTTGAACGAGGGATGGCTGGTCGGCGCGCGTCGGGTTCCCTCGCCGCACCATGACTGCCGTCCGGATGAAGAAGCCCCTTCCTTACTGGTGGTGCATAACATTAGCCTGCCACCAGGTGAATTTGGTGGTCCATGGATTGACGCGCTGTTCACCGGCACCCTGGATCCGCACGCGCATCCTTTCTTTGCCGAGATCGCTCATCTGCGCGTTTCGGCGCATTGTCTGATTCGGCGTGATGGTGAAATCGTGCAGTATGTGCCTTTCGATAAGCGTGCGTGGCATGCGGGGGTCTCCTGCTATCAGGGGCGCGAACGCTGCAATGACTTTTCCATCGGCATAGAGCTGGAAGGCACGGATACCCTGGCGTATACCGATGCGCAGTACCAGCAGCTGGCGGCGGTGACGGATCTGCTTATCACGATTTATCCTGCCATCGCCACAAACATCACGGGCCATAGCGATATCGCGCCCGTGCGCAAGACAGACCCGGGACCGGCCTTTGACTGGAAAAAATTTCGTGCGCTGCTCAGCGCGCCGTCAGAAAAGGAGACCTCATGACGCTGTTTACTACGCTGCTGGTGCTTATCGCTGAACGCCTGTTTAAACTGGGCGAACACTGGCAGCTTGATCATCGGCTGGAGGTGGTGTTCCGCCGGATAAAACATTTCTCGTTGCCGGGAACGCTGCTGATGACCCTGGTCGCCGTCGCGGTGGTCTACCTCATTCAGCGCTTGCTGCAGGGGCAGCTGTTCAACGTACCGCTGCTGGTGTTCTGGATCTTGCTGGGTCTGCTGTGCATCGGCGCCGGCAAGGTTCGGCTGCACTATCATGCCTATCTGAAAGCGGCGTCGCGCAATGACAGCCGCGCCTGCGATGCGATGGCCAGCGAGCTGACGTTGATCCATGGCGTCCCGCCGGGCTGTGATGAGCGCGAGTACCTTAGCGAACTGCAAAATGCGCTGTTATGGATTAACTATCGTTACTACCTGGCGCCACTCTTTTGGTTTGTGGTGGGGGGGGCGTGGGGGCCGCTGACGCTTATCGCTTATTGCGTTCTGCGCGCCTGGCAGACGTGGCTGGCGCGCTACCAGACGCCGCATCATCGTTTGCAGTCTGGAATCGATGGTATCCTGCATATTGTCGACTGGCTGCCGGTGCGTCTGGTGGGGGTTGTCTATGCCCTGGTGGGGCATGGAGAGAAAGCGCTTCCGGCGTGGTTTGCATCGTTAGGCGACCGCCATTCGTCGCAGTATCAGGTATTGACCCGCCTGGCGCAGTATTCCCTGGCCCGTGAACCGCACGTGGATAAAGTGGCGACCCCAAAGGCCGCGGTGTCGATGGCCAAGAAAACCTCGCTGGTGGTGGTGGTGATCATGGCGCTGCTGACGATTTACGGCACCCTGGTGTAACGGCCTGCGCCCGTACTCTATCTGTCAGGATACCCCACCTGCGGGGCTTTGATTGCCGGATGGCGCTGCGCTTATCCGGCCTGGGGCTCACACCACGCAGGCCGGCAAGCAACAGCGCCGCCGGGCGCTATATCTGACGCCGCGCTTGTCATGTTGCCGGGGGGCGGCTTCGCCTGACCCGGCCTGGAGAACCCGCGCCTGCGGGCAGCATACCGAACCGCTACAGCGTATCCGCCGGCGGGATGCCGAAGTCGGGCATGCCGTCCTCTCTCCAGGCGACGAGTTTTAGCCGCGTATGACGATTGGGATCATACAGCGGGTCGCCTTCAATCTCGGTGTAATTCCGCGCGTGATATACCAGCACATCTTCCCCCGCCGGCGTTTGGGTAAAACTGTTATGGCCCGGGCCATACTGGCGGTTTTCATAGCTGGTCCGGAACACTGGCTGCGGGGCTTTATGCCAGTTTTCCGGCTGCAGCGGATCGGCCTCCCGGTCGATCCAGAGCAATCCCATGCAGTAGTTTTCATCGGTGGCGCTGGCGGAATAGCTGATGAAAAGCTTATCGCCATGCACCAGCACCGCGGGTCCTTCATTGACCTTAAATCCCCGGCACTCCCAGTCGAACTCCGGCTTGCTCAGCATGACCGGCTCGCCTTTTAGCGTCCACGGGTTGGCCATTTCAGCGAGATACAGGTTTGAGTTGCCCTCGATATGCGGAGATTTTTGCGCCCACAGGTACCAGCGTTTGCCCTGATGGATAAAGGTGGTGGCATCGAGGGCGAAGGTATCGAAAGGCGTCTCCACCTGGCCTTTTTCCTGCCAGCGGCCGGTCAGCGGATCGCTGTCGGCGCACTCGATAACGAACATGCGATGCTGGAACATGCCCAGCGCATCCAGATCGTGGGTATAGGTGGCGGCAAAATAGATATACCACTTACCGTCTATCTCATGTAGCTCCGGCGCCCAAATCAGCTGGCTCATCGGCCCGCTTTGCGGTGCGCGCCACACCACTACCGGCTCAGCATCGCGCAATCCCTCAAGGGTTGCCGCGCGCCGGATCTCCAGCCGGTCGTATTCCGGCACTGAGGCAATAAAGTAGTAATGATTCAGGTGGCGCAGAATAAAGGGATCTGCGCGTTGCTCAATAAAGGGGTTTGGCCAGTTGTTCATCAGGCTTTCCTTACGTGTTCACTGGTTTTCAGTTCCTGGTATTCATTCAGCTCGCTGTAGTTGCTGCGGCGCTTCTCTAAATCGCTCTGAATCTGGCGCATCAGGGTGCGGTCAACTTTAAGCAGGCGCACCACGCCGGCGGTGATCAGGTAGCCGACGCCGGGGATGACCGAGAACAGCAGCACGATGCCGTTGAGGGCCGAGGCGCTTTGCGCTTTGGCGCCGGCGTCGTAGCCGTACCATGACAGCAGGAATCCGACCATCGCCCCGGCGACCGCCAGGCCGACTTTAAGGAAAAACAGATTGCCGGAGAAGCTAATACCGGTGATGCGTTTGCCGGTTTTCCACTCGCCGTAGTCGTCAACATCGGACATCAGCGACCAGTGCAGCGGGGAGGGGATCTGATGCAGGATATTGAGCAGGAAGTAGAGCACCATAATCAGCGTGGTGGCGTGCGGATTAAAGAAATAGAAGGCGCAGGAGAAGATCGCCAGCACGATGTTGGTCCAGAAGAAGACCTGCAGTTTGCACCAGCGGTCGGTGAGGACTTTTGCCAGCATGCTGCCAATCATCATCCCGACCACGCCGAGGCTGATAAACAGCGTGGCAAAATGGGTGCTTTGCCCCATCACCCAGGTGACGTAGTACATGGTGGCGGCCATGCGGATAAAGCCCGGACAGACGTTGCATAGCGTGAGCAGCAGGATGCGTACCCACTGGTCATTTTTCCACACGTCTTTGAGATCTTTTTTCAGTTCATCATTGGTCTGCACCGCCGGGTGGATGCGTTCGCGCACGGTGGCAAAGCAGAACAGGAACATACACATGCCGATAAAGGCCAGCACGGTCATCGCCATCTGATAGCCTTTCGCTTTATCGGCGCCGCCGAACCAGTCGGCCATGGGCAGCAGCGTCAATGACAGCAACAGCGTGGCGATACCCACCATCACGAAACGATAGGACTGGCAGGCAACACGTTCTTTCGGGTCGGCGGTCATCACCGTTCCCAGCGAGCAGTAGGGTATATTAATCGCGGTATAGGTAATCGACAGCAGAAAGTAGGTGACAAACGCATAGATGACTTTGCTGTTATAGGTCCACTCAGGAGTGGTGAACATCAGCACGCTGAACAGGGCGTAGGGGAAGGCAATCCACAGCAGCCATGGACGAAAGCGGCCATATTTACTGCGGGTGCGGTCGGCGAGGGCGCCCATGATCGGGTCGGTCACCGCATCGATGACGCGCACCGACAGCAGCAGTACGCCCACCAGCGCCGGCGCCAGGCCGAAGATATCGGTATAAAAATAGTTAACAAACAGCATGATGGCGCCAAAGATGATATTGCATCCGGCATCCCCCATCCCATAACCAATCTTTTCTTTTATTGAAAGTCTATTGTCTGCCATGTGCGGTCTCTCCGTTGCAGTATGGAGAGAATTATTGGCTGCTATCGAGAGAATTACGTTGCAGGAACGCGTTGACGATATGGATAAATAAGCTATGGAAGGGAAAGTGTGAAGCAGATAACAATGCTCTGCGCCCGTTATTAAGGGAGGGCGCAGAGCAAAGAGAATTATTGATGAGATGTATTATTGTGCTTTTACGGTGGCGGCGGCTTTCTGTTTAAACAGATAACCCACGCCCAGCACTGCGATCCATACCGGGATCAGCCAAACGGAAATCGCCATCCCCGGGGTCATCAGCATAATGATCAGCACCGCGGCCATAAACAGCAGGCACACCCAGTTACCCAGCGGGTAGAAGAGGGCGGGGAAGCGGGTGGTGACGCCCTGCTGCTGTTTGGCGCGACGGAATTTGATATGCGCGAGGCTGATCATCGCCCAGTTGATCACCAGGGCGGATACCACCAGTGCCATCAGCAGGCCAAATGCGGATTCCGGCGCCAGGTAGTTGATCAGCACACACAGGGCGGTGACCACGGCGGAGACGAGAATGGTATTGACCGGCACGCCGCGTTTGTCGACGCTGAGCAGCGCTTTCGGCGCGTTCCCCTGCTGGGCAAGGCCGAACAGCATACGGCTGTTGCAGTAGACGCAGCTGTTATACACCGACAGGGCCGCCGTCAGCACCACCACGTTGAGGGCGTTTGCCACCAGCGTATCGCCAAGCTCATGGAAAATCAGGACGAACGGACTGGTGTCCGCGGTCACGCGCGTCCACGGCAGCAGCGAGAGCAGGACCGCCAGCGAGCCAACATAGAAGATCAGGATACGGTAGATAACCTGGTTGGTGGCTTTCGGAATGCTTTGCTCCGGGTTATCCGCTTCCGCCGCGGTGATACCCACCAGCTCGAGACCGCCGAAGGAGAACATAATGATCGCCATCATCATCACCAGCCCGGTAAAGCCGTGCGGCAGGAACCCGCCTTGATCCCACAGGTTACGTACCGTCGCCTGCGGGCCGCCGTTGCCGCTGAACAGCAGCCAGCCGCCGAACAAAATCATCGCCACGACGGCGACCACTTTGATAATGGCAAACCAGAACTCCATTTCACCGAACACTTTCACGTTGGTCAGGTTAATGGCGTTGATGGCGATGAAGAAAACCGCCGCTGAGGCCCAGGTCGGGATTTCCGGCCACCAGAACTGGATATATTTGCCGACGGCGGTCAGTTCCGCCATGGCCACCAGGACATACAGCACCCAGTAGTTCCAGCCGGAGGCGAAGCCGGCAAAGCCGCCCCAGTATTTATAAGCAAAGTGGCTAAACGAACCGGCTACCGGCTCTTCCACCACCATTTCGCCCAGCTGACGCATGATCAGAAAGGCGATAAAACCGGCAATCGCATAACCAAGAATGATACCCGGGCCGGCGGACTGAATGACGGACGCGCTCCCCAGAAACAGGCCGGTGCCGATAGCCCCGCCCAGCGCGATGAGCTGGATATGGCGGTTTTTGAGGCCGCGCTTCAGCCGATCGCCGTGCTGTTGACCTTCCATATGAAACCTCGTGTGTGGTTATTTTTTGTGTACGTCATCCGTCAGGTTGCTGCTTCACTGCTGTCCCTGCCAGAAAGCATAGCCAGCGAAAATTTGGGCGAAGTGGCCCACTTTTTACCTGAGTGATGGCGCGCACATATTGTTGTGTTTGTGTATTTTTGGACTTCCGTTTCTGTATTGTTTTGTTTACGGAAGGCGGTGCAGTAATTCAGAAAAAGGCCTTTCGTCTCAGGGAGAATAGTGGTAAGCGCGCTTGAATGCACCTGCTTTATGAAGGGATGATGACCATGTGTTTAAAAAGACATCAATAGACACATTCAGTATTATTCCGACGCATTGTTCTCATTTGGTTATTTATTCGTATTTACTGCCTTTATATTCACTTATCTGGTCGTTGAATCGGTTCAGATAGCGTAATTTTTCGTTTCCATTAAGTTAATGCTACCTCTTTATGAGTAAACGTAACATTTGTGCAAGGTTACATTTCTGAAATGTTATTTCTGTAAGGTTGTTAAAATGTCCGTGGTTTACTGATTTCAATCAAAACCTGTATGGACAGAAGGTGAATACTTTGTTACTTTAGCGCTACGAACTTTAAATTGGTAAGACCAATTGACTCCGGGCTAATGGCAGAGACAGGGAATATGGCCTACAGCAAAATCCGCCAACCAAAATTATCCGATGTGATAGAGCAGCAGCTGGAGTTTCTGATCCTTGAGGGGACCTTGCGCCCCGGTGAAAAACTCCCGCCTGAACGCGAACTGGCTAAACAGTTCGACGTTTCCCGCCCCTCGCTGCGTGAGGCGATTCAACGCCTCGAAGCCAAGGGCCTGTTGCTTCGTCGTCAGGGAGGTGGAACGTTTGTACAGAGCCGCCTGTGGCAGAGCTTCAGCGATCCGCTGGTCGAGCTGCTGTCCGATCACCCTGAATCCCAATTCGATCTGCTTGAGACCCGTCACGCGCTGGAAGGCATTGCGGCCTATTACGCGGCGCTGCGCAGCAATGATGAAGATCGCGACCGTATCCGCGAGCTGCATCAGGCTATTGAGCGGGCTCAGCAGTCGGGCGATCTGGACGCCGAGTCCGGCGCCGTCGTCCAGTACCAAATCGCCGTCACCGAGGCGGCACACAATGTGGTTTTGCTCCATCTGCTAAGGTGTATGGAGCCGATGCTGGCGCAAAACGTGCGTCAGAACTTTGAATTGCTGTATGCCCGCCGGGAAATGCTCCCGTTGGTCAGCAACCATCGCACTCGCATTTTCGAGGCGATAATGGCCGGGGAGCCGGAGCAGGCGCGTGAGGCGTCGCACCGTCACCTGGCGTTCATTGAGGAAATTTTGCTGGACCGTAGCCGTGAGCAGAGTCGTAGAGAACGCTCGCTGCGTCGTTTACAGCAACGAAAGGACGAGAACTCCGGTTCTTAAGCGCCATTTTTAGAGCGCGGCAACTAAACGCAGAACCTGTCTTATTGAATTTTTGGTTGTTCAAAGGTGAAGAACGAAGAGTTCAATGGGACAGGTTCCAGATTAATCAACGATTAGATAGATAAGGAATACCCCCCATGTCAGAACGTTTACCAAATGACGTGGATCCGATCGAAACTCGCGACTGGCTACAGGCGATCGAATCGGTCATCCGTGAAGAAGGTGTTGAGCGCGCTCAGTATCTTATTGACCAACTCCTTTCTGAAGCCCGCAAAGGCGGGGTGAAAGTGGCTGCTGGCGCATCGACCGGCGGTTACGTGAACACTATTGCCGTTGAAGATGAGCCGGAGTACCCGGGTAATCTGGATCTGGAACGTCGTATCCGTTCTGCGATCCGCTGGAACGCCATCATGACCGTTCTGCGCGCATCGAAAAAAGATCTCGAACTGGGCGGCCACATGGCTTCTTTCCAGTCTTCCGCAACCTTCTACGAAGTGTGCTTCAACCACTTCTTCCGCGCACGCAATGAGCAGGATGGCGGCGACCTGGTGTACTTCCAGGGTCACATCTCTCCGGGCGTTTATGCGCGTGCTTTCCTGGAAGGTCGTCTGACTGAAGAGCAGATGAACAACTTCCGTCAGGAAGTTCACGGTAAAGGTCTGTCCTCTTATCCGCACCCGAAACTGATGCCGGAATTCTGGCAGTTCCCGACCGTTTCTATGGGCCTGGGCCCAATCGGGGCGATTTATCAGGCTAAATTCCTGAAATATCTGGAACACCGTGGTCTGAAAGACACCTCCAAACAAACCGTTTACGCGTTCCTGGGCGACGGTGAGATGGACGAGCCGGAATCTAAAGGCGCGATCACCATCGCGACCCGTGAGAAGCTGGACAACCTGGTCTTCGTTATCAACTGTAACCTGCAGCGTCTTGATGGCCCGGTCACCGGTAACGGCAAAATCATTAACGAACTGGAAGGCATCTTCGCGGGCGCTGGCTGGAACGTTATCAAGGTTATCTGGGGCGGTCGTTGGGATGAGCTGCTGCGTAAAGACACCAGCGGTAAGCTGATTCAGCTGATGGAAGAAACCGTTGACGGTGACTACCAGACCTTCAAATCCAAAGACGGCGCTTATGTGCGCGAGCACTTCTTCGGTAAATATCCGGAGACCGCCGCGCTGGTTGCCGACTGGACTGACGAGCAGATTTGGGCACTGAACCGCGGCGGCCACGATCCGAAGAAAGTTTACGCTGCACTGAAGAAAGCGCAGGAAACCAAAGGCAAAGCGACCGTCATCCTCGCCCATACCATCAAAGGTTACGGCATGGGTGATACTGCTGAAGGTAAGAACATCGCTCACCAGGTTAAGAAAATGAACATGGACGGCGTTCGCTACGTCCGCGATCGTTTCAACGTGCCGGTTGCCGATGCCGATCTGGAAAAACTGCCGTACGTAACCTTCCCGGAAGGTTCCGAAGAGCACACCTATCTGCACGCTCAGCGTCAGAAACTGCACGGCTATCTGCCGAGCCGTCAGCCGAACTTCACTGAGAAGCTGGAGCTGCCGACGCTGGAAGATTTCCGCCCGCTGCTGGAAGAGCAGAATAAAGAGATCTCTACCACTATCGCGTTCGTTCGTGCCCTGAACGTGATGCTGAAGAACAAATCCATCAAAGACCGCCTCGTGCCGATCATCGCCGACGAAGCGCGTACTTTCGGTATGGAAGGTCTGTTCCGTCAGATCGGTATCTACAGCCCGAACGGTCAGCAGTACACCCCGCAGGACCGTGAGCAGGTTGCTTACTACAAAGAAGACGAAAAAGGCCAGATCCTGCAGGAAGGGATCAACGAGCTGGGCGCAGGCGCATCCTGGCTGGCTGCGGCGACCTCTTACAGCACCAACAACCTGCCGATGATCCCGTTCTACATCTACTACTCGATGTTCGGGTTCCAGCGTATCGGCGACCTGTGCTGGCAGGCAGGCGACCAGCAGGCTCGCGGCTTCCTGATCGGTGGTACTTCCGGTCGTACGACGCTGAACGGCGAAGGTCTGCAGCATGAAGATGGCCACAGCCATATTCAGTCTCTGACTATCCCGAACTGTATCTCTTACGATCCGTCCTACGCCTACGAAGTGGCGGTCATCATGCATGACGGCCTGGAGCGTATGTACGGTGAGAAACAAGAGAACGTTTACTACTACATCACGACCCTGAACGAAAACTACCACATGCCGGCGATGCCGGAAGGCGCCGAGGAAGGTATCCGTAAAGGTATCTACAAACTCGAAACCATCGAAGGTAGCAAAGGTAAAGTTCAGCTGCTGGGCTCCGGTTCTATCCTGCGTCACGTCCGTGAAGCAGCGCAGATCCTGGCGAAAGACTACGGCGTGGGCTCTGACGTGTACAGCGTCACCTCCTTCACCGAACTGGCGCGTGATGGCCAGGATTGCGAACGCTGGAACATGCTGCACCCGCTGGAAACCCCGCGCGTGCCGTACATCGCTCAGGTGATGAACGACGCTCCGGCTGTGGCATCCACTGACTATATGAAACTGTTCGCCGAGCAGGTTCGTACTTACGTACCGGCTGACGATTACCGCGTACTGGGTACCGATGGCTTCGGTCGTTCCGACAGCCGTGAAAACCTGCGTCACCACTTCGAAGTTGATGCTTCCTATGTGGTCGTTGCAGCGCTGGGCGAACTGGCTAAACGTGGTGAAATCGATAAGAAAGTGGTCGCTGATGCTATCGCGAAATTCGACATCGATGCAGAAAAAGTTAACCCGCGTCTGGCGTAAGAGGTAAAAGAATAATGGCTATCGAAATCAAAGTACCGGACATCGGGGCTGATGAAGTTGAAATCACCGAGATCCTGGTCAAACCTGGCGACAAAGTAGAAGCTGAACAGTCGCTGATCACCGTAGAAGGCGATAAAGCCTCTATGGAAGTCCCGTCTCCGCAGGCTGGCGTCGTGAAAGAGATTAAAGTCTCCGTCGGCGACAAAACCGAGACTGGCAAACTGATTATGATTTTCGATTCCGCCGAGGGTGCAGCAGCCGCTGCACCTGCGCAGGAAGAGAAGAAAGAAGCCGCTCCGGCCGCTGCTGCGCCAGCCGCCGCCGCGGCAGCGAAAGAAGTGCACGTCCCGGATATCGGCGGCGATGAAGTTGAAGTTACCGAGATCATGGTTAAAGTGGGCGACACCATCGCCGCTGAGCAATCCCTGATCACCGTAGAAGGCGATAAGGCCTCTATGGAAGTACCGGCGCCGTTCGCGGGTACCGTGAAAGAGATCAAAATCAACACCGGCGATAAAGTATCCACCGGCTCCCTGATCATGATCTTCGAAGTCGCGGGCGCTGCGCCTGCGGCCGCTCCGGCACAGGCTGCCGCTCCGGCTGCCGCGGCACCGGCTGCTGCTGCCGGCGCGAAAGACGTTAACGTCCCGGACATCGGCGGCGACGAAGTTGAAGTCACCGAAGTGATGGTGAAAGTCGGCGATAAAGTGGCTGCTGAGCAGTCCCTGATCACCGTCGAAGGCGACAAAGCGTCTATGGAAGTGCCGGCGCCGTTCGCGGGCACCGTCAAAGAGATCAAAATCAGCACCGACGATAAAGTCAAAACCGGCTCCCTGATCATGGTCTTCGAAGTGGAAGGCGCTGCGCCTGCCGCCGCTCCGGCTCAGGCTGCTGCACCGGCTCAGGCCGCTAAGCCTGCCGCGGCGCCGGCTGCGAAAGCAGAAGGCAAAACCGAATTCGCTGAAAACGATGCTTACGTTCACGCGACTCCGCTGATTCGCCGCCTGGCGCGCGAGTTCGGCGTTAACCTGGCGAAAGTGAAAGGCACCGGCCGTAAAGGTCGTATCCTGCGCGAAGACGTTCAGGCCTACGTGAAAGAAGCCGTTAAACGCGCTGAATCCGCACCGGCGGCTGCCGCTGGCGGCGGTATCCCGGGCATGCTGCCATGGCCGAAGGTTGACTTCAGCAAGTTCGGCGAAATCGAAGAAGTGGAGCTGGGCCGTATCCAGAAAATCTCTGGTGCTAACCTGAGCCGTAACTGGGTCATGATCCCGCACGTTACCCACTTCGATAAAACCGATATCACCGATCTGGAAGCGTTCCGTAAGCAGCAGAACGCCGAAGCTGAGAAGCGTAAACTGGACGTGAAATTCACCCCGGTTGTCTTCATCATGAAAGCCGTGGCCGCTGCGCTTGAGCAGATGCCGCGCTTCAACAGCTCGCTCTCCGAAGATGGTCAGCGCCTGACGCTGAAGAAATACATCAACATCGGTGTGGCGGTTGATACCCCGAACGGTCTGGTGGTTCCGGTCTTTAAAGACGTGAACAAGAAGAGCATCACCGAGCTGTCTCGCGAACTGACCACCATCTCGAAGAAAGCGCGCGATGGCAAACTGACGGCGGGAGAAATGCAGGGCGGTTGCTTCACCATCTCCAGCATCGGCGGCCTGGGTACGACCCACTTCGCGCCGATTGTTAACGCGCCGGAAGTGGCCATCCTCGGCGTGTCTAAGTCCGCGATGGAGCCGGTATGGAATGGTAAAGAGTTCGTGCCGCGTCTGATGCTGCCGATCTCTCTGTCCTTCGACCACCGCGTGATCGACGGTGCTGATGGTGCCCGCTTCATTACCATCATCAACAACACCCTGAGCGACATTCGCCGCCTGGTGATGTAATCGAAAAAGCCGGCCTGACGGCCGGCTTTTTTCTGATAACCTCAGGCTGTTTGGGATTATCAGCAACAAAGGACAAAATCGTTTGCCGTTTGTTGTTTAAAAATTGTTAACAATTTTGTAAAATACACGCGGATAGAACGTCCCGGTGGACTTGGGCGTAAGAATAATAGCGTCAGACCCGCCGGATATAAATTACAGAGGTCATGATGAGTACTGAAATCAAAACTCAGGTCGTGGTACTTGGGGCAGGTCCTGCAGGCTACTCTGCAGCTTTCCGTTGCGCTGATTTAGGTCTGGAAACCGTCATCGTAGAACGTTACAGCACCCTCGGTGGGGTGTGCCTGAACGTGGGTTGTATCCCTTCTAAAGCGCTGCTGCACGTGGCAAAAGTTATCGAAGAAGCGAAAGCGCTGGCCGAACACGGCATCGTTTTCGGCGAACCGAAAACTGATATTGACAAGATCCGCACCTGGAAAGAAAAAGTCATCACTCAGCTGACCGGTGGTCTGGCTGGCATGGCCAAAGGGCGTAAAGTGAAGGTGGTTAACGGTCTGGGTAAATTCACCGGCGCTAACACCCTGGAAGTGGAAGGTGAAAACGGCAAAACCGTGATCAACTTCGACAACGCCATCATCGCGGCGGGTTCCCGTCCGATTCAACTGCCATTTATCCCGCATGAAGATCCGCGCGTATGGGACTCCACCGACGCCCTGGAGCTGAAATCCGTACCGAAACGCATGCTGGTCATGGGCGGCGGTATCATCGGTCTGGAAATGGGTACCGTATACCATGCGCTGGGTTCAGAGATTGACGTGGTTGAAATGTTCGACCAGGTTATCCCGGCGGCCGATAAAGACGTGGTGAAAGTCTTCACTAAACGCATCAGCAAGAAATTCAACCTGATGCTGGAAACCAAAGTGACTGCCGTTGAAGCGAAAGAAGACGGTATTTACGTTTCCATGGAAGGCAAAAAAGCGCCAGCGGAAGCACAGCGTTACGACGCCGTACTGGTGGCTATCGGCCGCGTACCGAACGGCAAAAACCTCGACGCAGGCAAAGCGGGCGTGGAAGTGGACGATCGTGGCTTCATCCGCGTTGACAAACAAATGCGCACCAACGTGCCGCACATCTTTGCTATCGGCGATATCGTCGGTCAGCCGATGCTGGCGCACAAAGGCGTCCACGAAGGTCACGTTGCCGCTGAAGTTATCTCCGGCCTGAAACACTACTTCGATCCGAAAGTGATCCCGTCCATCGCCTACACCGAGCCAGAAGTGGCATGGGTCGGCCTGACTGAGAAAGAAGCGAAAGAGAAAGGCATCAGCTACGAAACCGCCACCTTCCCGTGGGCGGCTTCCGGCCGCGCTATCGCTTCCGACTGCGCAGACGGTATGACCAAACTGATCTTCGACAAAGAGACCCACCGGGTTATCGGCGGCGCGATTGTCGGCACCAACGGCGGCGAGCTGCTGGGTGAGATCGGCCTGGCTATCGAAATGGGCTGCGACGCTGAAGACATCGCGCTGACTATCCACGCTCACCCGACTCTGCACGAGTCTGTTGGCCTGGCGGCAGAAGTCTTCGAAGGCAGCATCACCGACCTGCCGAACGCCAAAGCGAAGAAAAAGTAACTTTTTCTTTCAGGCAAAAAGCATAAGCGGCTCCCGGAGCCGCTTTTTTTATGCCTGATGTTTAGAACTATGTCGCTATTCATAAACCGCTACACCTCATACATACTTTGTAAATAGTCACTCAGTAAACTTATAGGTAGTTAACGATATCGATGAGGTGTGTGATGAAACGCTTTTTAACCAGTGCGCTGGTCGCAGCAACGTGCTTATCCGGTGTAGCCTGCGCGGCTGACGCCACGATTCCGTGGGCGGATAACAGCGGCGGCACGGAAACGACCCATATCGCGGCGATGGGCCAGGATCTGAATGCCCAGCATCAGCAGGTGACGAAGACCAGTGAAGGGGTATGGGCGGCGAATTCCGGCAGCATCAGCGCTGACGAAGCGGCATTGTCCAGTACGAAACCAGCCTTTGCCGGCGATCCGTCTCTGATGCCCCACCAGGGCTAAGTGAATGAAAACGCCCGGTTGCGTATACGTAACCGGGCGTTTTTTTATGGCTTGACCACCTGCCAGCCGGCGTCAGCGTCGGGGGCAAAGCGCGTTATCGCCTGGGCCTTTGCCGCGCTCTCTTCACCGAGATTGGCCTGATAAACCGTATCGTGCTGATCGATCATAAAGCTCATCACGCCGGTTTCCCCCCACGCCACCGGCCATGCCAGCAAGGCGACGCTCTGCTCATCTCTACCGGTGATAATGCGGAAGCGGTAGCCATGGTAGCCGCTGCCGGGTACCGTCGGGCTAAAGGCGGGCCCTAGCGGGCTTGGCGCTTCGCCCGGCGAGGTGGGCCAGTACAGACCATCTTTTTTGCCTTCGCTACTGATGATTTTCTGCGCCCAGCGGTGGTTCAGTTGATAGTAATCCTGCTGGGCGTCAACGTAGGCGTGCATGGCGGCTATCGCCGACAGTTCATTACGGCCAATAGCGCGGGTAAGGATCTCCTCTTCGCCAGCGGCCATATCAAAGCGCCAGCCCTGGGATGATTTAACGATGGGGACGGGCAGACGCCATGCTTCGCTACCAACGTCGAGCCAGGCGTTATCACCTTGCTGCACAATCACATGTTTCACCTGCCAGTCGCGCTGGAAGCGGTCGACGGCCGTGGGGTCGATCCCGTCGGGGGGTAAAAAATGCTGCCAGTTATCGCCAAGCACCTCGCTCAGCGCCGCGTCATTTTGCTGGCCGATCGCCTCGGCCAGCGCGCTTGCGGCCTGCTCGGGAGTGGCATATTGCTGCTGGGCGAAGGCGGCAAGCGGTGACAGCATTAACGTGAACAGGGCAATAGGTAATGGGTTTCTCATTCTGCTCATCCTCCGCGGCGGCGTAGTTCATGGTGTTCAGAAAGACGCTCTTTGGCGCCGTCGCGCTGCTCGCGGTTTACGCTGGAAAACTGACGACTCTGTCGTCCCCGTTCCTGCTGCGCTTGCCAGGAGGGGGCGCGGCTTTCGTTGCCGCTAAGGGCGCTGGCGCGCAGATGATTGACCGTCTGCTGGCGCTGGGCGGGCGTGGCGGAATGGAGCTGCTGCCGGCGCTGTTGCCGCTGCGGTGTAGCATTCTGCTCGTGGTTCTTAATGGTTTCCCTACGCTGCTGTTGCTGCGGCGTCGGGTTTTTCAACTGTGCTTTCGCCGCGTCTCGACGCTGCTGGGTTGATGTCGGCGCGCTGTCGTAACCGCGGTAGTTGCTGCGCTGGGTGGCTTGTTTCAACTGCGCCGAGGCCGCCTGACGCTGGGCATCGCGCGAGGGGGTGTTTGCCGCCAGGTTGCCTGCCGTGGCGGTCGACGCGCTGCGCTGCTGAAGCTGGGTCATTGCCGCCTGGCGCTGCGCCTCACGATCGACCGGCGCATGCTGGGTCGCGCTCAGTCCGCCGGATACGTTGGTCTGATGAAAGCGCTGGGCGACGGTATTATCGGGGTATGGCACGTGACCGCGATAGGCGGGATTGTGCTGCCAGTTTACGTGATCGCCCGGCAGGTTTTGTCCGGTAATGCGGTTAAAATTATTCACATTGATATTGATGTTATCGCCATTATGCGAGTAATCCCCGCGGTGGTAGTCGTCATCGTGATGGTGGTAGTCATCATCATCATCCCAGTCGATGCTGCTGAACAGCGCCCAGGTGGTCGCCACGCCCAGGCTGTAACCGAATCCTTTCACGAAGCTATCGGTAAACTGCTCCCCGGGAGGGGGCGGCAGATAGACCGGAGGATAGGCGCTATTCGGCCAGGTACCATAGACGGTGGAGGGGTTGTAGTTGGGAACATAGACCACCTGCGGGTCGGTCGGTTCTATTTTTATGACCTGGGTCGGCGCAGGCGCCGCCGCGGTAGTGCTTGACGTTGATACGGTGCTGCTTTTCGAAGTGGTGGCCGGCACAGGCGCCGCTGCGGCGACAATCACTTTTTGCTGCGGCGTGGATTTCAGCGTCCCGGTCTCCTGGGCGATGGCACGCAGGCGCTGCACCGCGTCCATCACATCATGCGGCTGGGCCAAAAACGCATTACCCAGATTTTCCACCCAGGGCGGATTCTCGCCCATCATCGCCAGCAGGGCAGGGAAAGCGACAAGCGATTTGACGCTGGGATCCCATGGCTGGCTGGCAACCGCCTGCACGGCCGCATCCCCTTTCATCGCGGGGTTATCCTGGGACCACTGGACCGCCTGCAGGACGTTGTCGGGATAAGTGGAGGCCATCAACACCTGCGACAGCAGACTGTCCGGGTAGAGCGCGATAGGGGCGACCCACTGATCAATTTGCGCCTGGGTGTAAGTGGCGGCCACCGGCTGTGTCGTCGACGCTGCGGGCGCTGGCGCTTGCAGCGCAGGCGGTTCAGCGATCGTCGCTGGGGTTCGGCTTTGCACATAGAGTGTTCCTGCCGCCGCGAGTAAGCCAGCGCTACAGAGCAGGGCGATAATATGGGGTTTGAACGGCAGTGACATGGAAACTCCTGACCCAAAAAGTAACCCATCTCGCTAAAGTATCTGCGAAAACGGCGCGTTTGCTGAGTATAAGTAAGCGGTATGGATTTTTATTGATGATTGTTGGGATCGGCCCATGGCGTTGTACGTGGAAAGGAATTTTTGTCGCGGGATTTGAACAGAAAGCCTGCAATATCCTGCCCTTAACGATTCAGCTAAATTTTAATGTTGCTTTTTTGTAAACAGATTAACACCTTTCAAAAATCCTGCTATGCTGCCGACGCGGTATCGGGCATTTACCCTACAAACTGCTGTCTCACAGGAGCGTGAAGAAAATCGCCCAGCCACTAAATCCTTCAAGATGCGTCAAGGCGGCAAACTGCCAATACCGAAGCAGATTGATTGAAGAGGTGTAGGCCGCATTATGACAATGAGAAGCGAGGAGAACCGTCGTGCTAGAAGAATACCGTAAGCACGTAGCTGAGCGTGCCGCCATGGGGATTGTTGCCAAACCCTTAGATGCAACCCAAATGGCCGCGCTGGTAGAACTGCTGAAAAACCCGCCTGCGGGCGAAGAAGAATTCCTGTTAGACCTGCTGATTAACCGTGTACCGCCGGGCGTCGACGAAGCCGCCTATGTTAAAGCTGGATTCCTTGCCGCGATCGCCAAAGGCGAAACGACCTCCCCCCTGGTTACCCCTGAAAAAGCCGTTGAACTGCTGGGCACCATGCAGGGCGGTTACAATATCCACCCGCTGATCGATGCCCTGGACGACGCGAAACTAGCGCCGATTGCCGCGAAAGCGCTGTCCCATACTCTGCTGATGTTCGATAACTTCTACGACGTGGAAGAGAAAGCGAAAGCGGGTAACGAGCACGCTAAACAGGTTATGCAATCCTGGGCCGAGGCTGAGTGGTTCCTGAACCGCCCGCAGCTGGCAGAGAAAATCACCGTTACCGTTTTCAAGGTCACTGGCGAAACGAACACCGATGACCTGTCTCCGGCGCCGGATGCCTGGTCGCGTCCGGATATCCCGCTGCACGCCCTGGCGATGCTGAAAAACGCCCGCGAAGGCATTGAACCGGATCAACCGGGCGTGGTTGGCCCGATCAAACAGATCGAAGCCCTGCAGCAGAAAGGCTACCCGCTGGCCTACGTCGGCGATGTGGTCGGGACCGGCTCTTCACGTAAATCGGCCACCAACTCGGTGCTGTGGTTTATGGGCGACGATATCCCGAACGTGCCGAACAAGCGCGGCGGCGGCCTGTGCCTGGGCGGCAAAATCGCGCCAATCTTCTTCAACACCATGGAAGATGCGGGCGCGCTGCCTATCGAAGTGGATGTGTCAAACCTGAACATGGGCGACGTCATCGACGTTTACCCGTTCAAAGGCGAAGTGCGTAATCACGAGACCAATGAACTGCTGGCCAGCTTCGAGCTGAAAACCGATGTGCTGATCGACGAAGTCCGTGCCGGCGGCCGTATCCCGCTGATCATCGGTCGCGGCCTGACCACCAAAGCACGTGAAGCGCTGGGTCTGCCGCACAGCGATGTCTTCCGTCAGGCGAAAGACGTGGCGGAAAGCACCCGCGGCTTCTCTCTGGCGCAGAAAATGGTTGGCCGCGCCTGCGGCGTTGCCGGTATCCGCCCGGGCGCCTACTGCGAGCCGAAAATGACCTCCGTCGGTTCTCAGGACACCACCGGTCCAATGACCCGTGATGAACTGAAAGACCTGGCGTGCCTGGGCTTCTCCGCTGACCTGGTGATGCAGTCCTTCTGCCACACAGCGGCCTATCCGAAGCCGGTTGACGTCACCACGCATCATACTCTGCCGGACTTCATTATGAACCGCGGCGGCGTCTCGCTGCGTCCGGGCGATGGCGTGATCCACTCCTGGCTAAACCGCATGCTGCTGCCGGATACCGTGGGCACCGGCGGCGACTCCCACACCCGTTTCCCCATCGGTATCTCCTTCCCGGCGGGCTCTGGTCTGGTGGCCTTCGCCGCCGCGACCGGCGTGATGCCGCTGGATATGCCGGAATCGGTGCTGGTGCGTTTCAAAGGTAAAATGCAGCCGGGCATTACGCTGCGCGACCTGGTCCACGCGATCCCGCTGTACGCCATCAAGCAGGGCCTGCTGACCGTTGAGAAGAAAGGTAAGAAAAACATCTTCTCTGGCCGCATCCTTGAGATTGAAGGTCTGCCGGATCTGAAAGTGGAGCAGGCGTTCGAGCTGACCGATGCCTCCGCTGAACGTTCTGCTGCAGGTTGCACCATCAAGCTGAACAAAGAGCCGATCGTTGAGTATCTGAACTCCAACATCGTCCTGCTGAAGTGGATGATCGCCGAAGGCTACGGCGACCGCCGTACCCTGGAGCGTCGTATCCAGGGCATGGAGAAATGGCTGGCGGATCCGCAGCTGCTGGAAGCCGATGCTGACGCGGAATACGCGGCAGTGATCGACATCGATCTGGCGGATATCAAAGAGCCGATTCTGTGCGCGCCGAACGATCCGGACGATGCCCGCCTGCTGTCTGACGTACAGGGCGAGAAAATCGACGAAGTGTTCATCGGCTCCTGCATGACCAACATCGGCCACTTCCGTGCCGCCGGTAAGCTGCTGGACAGCCACAAAGGCCAGTTGCCGACTCGCCTGTGGGTGGCGCCGCCAACCCGTATGGACGCCGCGCAGCTGACCGAAGAAGGTTACTACAGCGTATTTGGTAAGAGCGGGGCGCGTATCGAAATCCCTGGCTGTTCCCTGTGTATGGGTAACCAGGCGCGCGTCGCCGACGGTGCGACGGTGGTTTCCACCTCTACCCGTAACTTCCCGAACCGTTTAGGTACCGGCGCTAACGTCTATCTGGCCTCTGCCGAGCTGGCAGCGGTGGCTTCTCTGCTCGGTAAACTGCCGACGCCGGAAGAGTACCAGACCTTCGTGGCGCAGGTGGATAAGACAGCGGAAGATACCTATCGCTATCTGAACTTCAACCAGCTGGATCAGTACACTGAAAAAGCTGACGGCGTGATCTTCCAGACCGCGGTGTAAAACCATCCGGTCAGCCTGGCTGACCGTTTGGCTACAAACTCCCCAATGCCCGGTGAACATTGCATCACCGGGCATTTTTATTTCCAAACCTCCTGCCTGTTACGCTTTTTTTCTTTCGGTCTGCTGCGATAATTACTCCATGGGTACAGTGCAGCGGTGACGCATTGCCCTTGCAGAGGAAAAGACGATGGACTACGAATTTCTGCGCGATATTACCGGAGTGGTAAAGGTGCGAATGTCGATGGATCACGAGGCGATTGGCCACTGGTTCAACGAGGAGGTGAAAGACAATCTTGCTCTGCTTGACGAAGTGGAGCAGGCTGCGCGCACCGTGAAAGGCAGTGAACGTTCCTGGCAGCGTGCCGGACATGAATATACGCTGTGGCTGGATGGCGAAGAGGTGATGATCCGCGCCAATCAGCTGGAATTTTCCGGCGACGAAATCGAGGAGGGGATGAGCTACTACGACGAAGAAAGCCTCTCTCTGTGTGGTGTTGAGGATTTCCTGCAGGTGGTTGCCGCCTATCGTGAGTTTATGCAGCAGCGTTGATGACTCGTTGTGCGCCGGGCTGAGGAAAACCGTAGCCCGGCTAAGCGTCGCGTGCGCAGGGCACATCTCCGGTCGCGACGAGTACCTTTCCCCGCTTCCCGCCGGCGCAGAACCCAGGCCCGGCGCGCAAAATCGCCGCCGGGCATTTGAGGCATTACACGGCAGGAATATTGCGGCCGTAGTAAATCTCGCGCATCTCTTTCCACAGCAGGTCGGTAATGACCTTGCGCTCTTCAGCGGTCAACTCTTCCGGTCGGGTATGGAACATGTAATGCTTAAGGTCGAACTCCTTAAGCAACATTTTGGTATGGAAGATATTTTCCTGATAAACGTTGACGTCGACCATGTCATACAGCGACTTCATATCGTCAGACATAAAGTTCTGAATTGAGTTGATTTCATGATCGATAAAATGCTTCATCCCATTGATGTCGCGGGTAAAGCCACGCACGCGGTAGTCAATGGTCACAATGTCCGATTCCAGCTGGTGAATCAGATAGTTCAGCGCTTTGAGCGGTGAAATAACCCCGCAGGTAGAGACTTCGATATCGGCGCGGAAGGTGCACAGGCCGCCTTCCGGGTGACTCTCCGGATAGGTATGCACGCAGATATGGCTTTTATCGAGATGGGCGACCACGGTTTCAGGCAGCGGGCCGGGGTGTTCGGTCTGGTCGATAAGCCGCGGGTCGACGGGCTCTTCGCTTACCAGAATGGTCACGCTGGCGCCCTGGGGTTCATAATCCTGGCGGGCGATATTCAGGATATTAGCGCCAATAATAGAGCAGGTTTCGCTCAGGATCTCTGTCAGGCGATTGGCATTATAAAGTTCGTCGATATAGGCGATGTAGCCGTCGCGCTCTTCTGCCGTTTTGGCGTAACAGATATCGTAGATACAAAAACTCAGGCTTTTGGTCAGGTTGTTAAAGCCGTGCAGCTTCAATTTTTTCAATTTAGTTCACCCCCTTATTTCGCTTCACGGTGCGGACAGAGCATCATGCAGATATTGTGGTAAGGCGAAGGCCGCCGTATGGATTGCCGGATTGTAGTAACGGCAGGTCAGGTTGGCTTTGTGAAAGCGCGCCTGAATGATTTCGCTGGAAAGATGGCGCAGCGCCTCGTTGTCGCTCGCCCAGGCAAAGGTCATTATCCCGCCGTAATAGGTCGGAATCGCCGCCTGGTAGAAGCTGACGTCGCGAAAATAGTGGCTCAGTTTGCGATGGCTACCGACCGCTTCATCCTGCTGCAGGAAGCAGACGCCGTTCTGCGCAACGAAAATCCCTCCCGGATTCAGGCAGCGTTTGCAGCCTTCATAAAAAGCCGAGGTGAAGAGGCTTTCCCCCGGGCCAATAGGGTCGGTACAGTCCGAAATGATCACATCAAACGTTTGCGTCGTCTGGTTAACAAAATTGACGCCATCATCAATCACCAGCGTAAAGCGCGGATCGTCATAGGCGCCGGCGCTATGGTTGGGCAGGTACTGGCGGCAGAATGAGACCACCCCGGCGTCGATTTCCACCATGGTGATGCTTTCGATGCTGCGATGACGAGAGACTTCGCGCAGCATCGCGCCATCGCCGCCGCCGATGATCAGGACATGCTTGGCGTTGCCGTGAGCCAGCAGCGGCACGTGGGTCATCATTTCGTGATAGATAAACTCATCGCGTTCGGTGGTTTGCACGACGCCATCCAGCGCCATCACCCGGCCAAAGGCGCGGTTGTCAAAGATGATCAGATCCTGATGATCGGTTTTTTCGTGGTACAGCACGTTATCAACGCTAAAGTACTGACCAAAATGGTCATGCAGCGTTTCATGCCACAGTGGATTATCGGCCACGGTGAGGCTCCTCCTTCGTTAACATCTGTTACACCCGTAAAACGAGTGCAACATCATAGACAACTATAGATGAGGATGCACGGCGGTTATTGCAGCAATGCGGTAGGAATAACAGCACCGCCCGGAGAGGGCGGTGGGGAGACAGGGCTATTTTACCGGCGCGGGTTGGCTATCCACTATCCGCACGGAATAGACCATGGTGGCGCCTGGGGGGATCTTCGGTGGCAACCCTTTACTGCCATAGGCTTTGTCGGGCGGGACGACCAGCGTCACGGAGCCGTGGTTCTGCAGGCGCTTCAGCGGCCCGCGAAATACCGGGGGATAGGCATCCAGTTTCTGGGTAAGCGCCTGATCTTTCGTCTCCATATCATTGATCACCGTTCCGTCCGTCAGCATCTCTTTGATCACCACGGTCACCAGATCGTTGCCGCTAATTTTTCCTTTACCCGGGTAATCGATACGGCTGTAGACGCCCTCTTTGAAGACCACACCTTTTTTGCGCGCAAACGCCTGCTGGTATTTCTGACCGGCGCTGATGTTTTTCTGCTCGATTTTATTCAGGTTCTGGAAAACCTGCTGTGAAATGTCAAACAGCGCTTTGTTACGCTCCTGTTCGCCGAGGCGAAGCTGGCCGCTGAAAGCATCTTCGATGCCCTGCAGCACCAGGCCAGCGTCGACGTTAACTCCCTGAGTGCGACGAGTCGTGAGGACATTAAGCGCCTCTGTACCCATCGAGGCGCCGATGGCGTAAGCCTGCTGTTCACCTGGCGCGCTGAGTTTGGCGGCGGTTTTGCCGGTGGTATTTCTCGGCGGGACCGTCAGCTGCGTCCGCAGCAGCTGGATTTCATCCTCTTTCATCCGCAGCTGGGCGTTATCTTTGTCCGCCTGCAGGCGATAGGCCGCCACTATGGCCGCCATCTCGGGGGGCTCATCTTTTGCCGCCACGGCGGCATCGGCACGGCTCGATGGCGCTTTCTCCGCCGCTGCGAGCCGGTTAGCCAGCGACTGCTTATCGGCGTTAAGGGCTTTGATCTGGTCGAGGGCGGTCTGCTTCTCTTTTTCCGCCGCCGCCAGCCGGTTGACCAACGGCTGTTTGTCGGTGTTAAGGGCTTTGATCTGGTCGAGGGCGGTCTGCTTCTCTTTTTCCGCCGCCGCCAGCCGGTTGACCAACGGCTGTTTGTCGGCGTTAAGGGCTTTGATCTGGTCGAGGGCGGTCTGTTTCTCTTTTTCCGTCGCCGCCAGCCGGTTAGCCAGAGACTGCTTATCGGCGTTAAGGGTTTTGACCTGGTCGAGGGCGGTCTGCTTCTCTTTTTCCGTCGCCGCCAGCCGGTTGACCAGCGGCTGTTTGTCGGCGTTAAGGGTTTTGACCTGGTCGAGGGTGGTCTGCTGCGCCTTCTCTGCCGCGGCGAGCCGGTTAGCCAGCGTCTGCTTATCTGTCTTCAGAGCGGTGAGGCTGGCGCTGAGCCGTTTATTTTCAGCTGCGGCTTGCTGAAGCTGTGACGTTAATTGTTGGATCTGCTTCAGCGCGGCGGCCTGACTTTGCTGCAGAGTCGTATTCTGGACTGCGCCTTCTTTTTTAATTAACGCCTCATTTTTCGCGGTGGCGGCGGTTAAGGCGATCTGTAATTCTTTTATTTTGTTATTTAAGGCCGCTTGCTCATTCGCGATGGAGGTTTCTGTGGCCGGAGTGTTAGCAAGCTGTTTTTTTAATTGCTGAATAGTTTTATTTTTTTGCTCAATCGTCGCCTGCTGGCTGACGATTCTTTTTTGCAATTGTGCGGTATTGGGTGTCTTTTTTTTATTATCCGCAGGTTGACGATCGCCTGACGTTTGCTTTGCGGTTGCAGCATCGCTTTTTACATGCGCCTGGGTTTGCTGCTGGGCGTAGTCAAGAAACGCCGGCGCGGCGCCGGCGAAGAAAGGTGTTGAAAGCGCCAGCGCCGCGACGAGCATCAGCAGGGGCGCGTTGAGGGTCAGCGTGGCGGCTCTGTTCATGGCTGCTTGCTTTCACCCCGCTGTACCAGGCTATCGATTAGCGTTTTCTGAATATCGGCGCACAATTTGATGGATTTAAACTGATACATGGAGTCAATGCCAAGCCGGGTGGGATCCGCCACTTTCTCGCGCACGCTGTTGTATTGTGACGCCGCACGCACTAAGGCATTGAAGTCATTGCTGAGTTTGGTTGCCTGCTGTGGGTTAACCTCTTTTAGCGAGTCCAGCGCCTGTCGGCAGGATTCAATGCGCGCTTGTTCGCTGGCCGCTCGCTCCTGCTCTGCCTGCTGCTGCGACGTTAGCGGGGTGGTGAGCGGTTTTACCTGCTGGCGAGGGGCGGTATTGCTACAGCCGGCTAATAACATAGCGGCAAGTGGAATAATACGAAGAGTCAGCGAGATATTCACAATTTCAGTCCATGAAGTAGATATATTTTCAACGGATTCTAAAAGGCTGCTTTTTATTTTGCAATATATCGTTAGGGATATTTTATTGTTTTTATCTGCCAGGGCTGTTAGTACGGGTTTAATTTATTTATTGGCTTGATGTATTGCGAGGTAGATAAAGTTTATTTTGTATAAAATAATAATGGTAAATATTAAAGGCGGGTGAGTCGGGGAAAAGCGCGGCGCGTTGCCGCCCGCGCGGGAAATTATTTGACGTAAGCCAGCAGGCTAAGTGAATCGCGGGCCAGCGCTTTACATTTTTTCGCCGTCGGAAGGTTAATGCCGCTGAGATCGCGATAGCTGTCTTCGCCAAGCGCTTTCATGTTGTAGCTGTCGTAGTTGCTCAGGTCCCATTGGTTCTGCTGGGCAAAGAACACCAGGGCGCGACGGATCTGCGTGTTGGGCAGGTTCTGGTAGCCACAGTCGTTTTTCAGAAACACAAAAACCGCGGTTAAATCAGCCATGTCTTCCGCTTCTGATTCGCTGAGCGCGTAGCTGTTGGCGGAGAGAGTAAGCAGGCTGCCGAGTACCATTGTTCTGAAAAGCGTCTTCATTTTTTCTACCGTTAGATCACCGACGCTTCAAATTAGCATACTTCTTTACACAGCGCCGATCTTTATTCTTACTCTTCTGCTTGACCTTCCCGTTACGGTAGGGTTTAAGCTCAAATATTCGCCCGCAGAATAAAAGGATGTGAATATGCAACGTCGAGACTTCCTCAAACTGACCGCCGCGGTCAGCATGGCCAGCGCGTTACCGCTTTGGAGCCGTGCGGTCTTTGCGGCCAGTCGCCCGGCCCTGCCGGTACCGCCGCTGTTGACGGCTGATGCGCGCAACCGTATCGCGCTGACCATCCAGGCGGGCAAAACGCAGTTTGGCGCTTTGAACGCCACCACCTGGGGGTATAACGGCTCGCTACTGGGTCCCGCGCTGCAGCTGACGCAGGGGAAGGCTATCACGGTGGACATTACCAACCAGCTGGCAGAGGAGACGACGCTGCACTGGCATGGTCTGGAGGTACCGGGCGAGGTCGACGGAGGACCACAGGGGGTCATCGCCCCGGGCGCCACTCGGACGGTGAGCTTCACCCCAACGCAGCGGGCGGCCACCTGCTGGTTTCACCCGCATCAGCACGGGACCACCGGTCGGCAGGTGGCGATGGGGCTGGCGGGGCTGGTGCTGATCGAGGATGAAGAGAGCGGACGCCTGCTGTTGCCGAAGCAGTGGGGAATCGATGATGTACCGGTGATTGTGCAGGACAAGAAGTTTACCGCCGCTGGCGAAATTGATTATCAGCTGGATGTGATGAGCGCTGCCGTCGGCTGGTTTGGCGATACGCTGCTGACCAATGGCGCTCTCTATCCTGAACATGCCGCCCCGCGCGGCTGGCTACGTCTGCGCTTGCTGAACGGCTGTAATGCCCGTTCCCTCAATTTTGCGACCAGCGATAAGCGCCCGCTGTACGTGGTGGCCAGCGACGGCGGTCTGCTGGCAGAGCCGGTGAAGGTCAATGAGTTGCCGGTCTTGATGGGGGAGCGTTTTGAGGTGCTGGTGGACACCAGCGACGGCAAACCTTTTGATCTGGTGACCCTGCCGGTGGGTCAGATGGGCATGGCCATTGCGCCTTTTGATAAACCACAGCCGGTACTGCGCGTCCAGCCGCTGGTCATTCCTGCCTCCGGCAAGCTGCTGGATACCCTGGCCGCTATGCCGGCGCTACCTTCTCTGACGGGGCTGACGCAGCGTCAGCTCCAGCTGTCGATGGATCCGATGCTCGACAGGATGGGCATGCAGGCGCTGATGGAGAAATATGGCGATCAGGCGATGGCAGGAATGGATCACGGCATGATGGGGCACGGCGGGATGGGCGACATGGGGAATATGCACCACGGCGACATGAGCAACATGAACCACGGGTCCGGCATGGATCATGGCATGTCGTCGGGCAAGGGATTTGATTTCCATAACGCCAACCGCATCAACGGCAAAGCCTTCGACATGAATGTGCCGATGTTCGCCGCCGCCAGAGGCCAGTATGAGCGCTGGGTGATTTCGGGTAAGGGCGACATGATGCTGCATCCGTTCCATATCCACGGCACCCAGTTCCGCATCCTGAGCGAAAACGGCAAGCCGCCAGCGGCGCATCGTCGCGGCTGGAAAGACACCGTGCGTGTGGAAGGGGACGTGAGTGAAGTATTAGTGAAGTTTGATCATCCGGCGCCGAAGGAGTTTGCCTATATGGCCCACTGCCACCTGCTGGAACATGAAGACACCGGGATGATGTTGGGGTTCACGGTTTAGGGCGGTATAGCCCAGGCGCGTGGGAGAGGGGATAAAGACAAAAAAAACGGCAACTTTCGTTGCCGTTTTGCGTTTTATTTCGCCTCATCCGGGAGCGCATAGGCGACGATATAATCGCCCATTTTGGTACCGAACGAGCCGTGACCGCCGGCAGAGATGACAACATACTGTTTGCCATTCACTTCGTAGGTCATCGGGGTGGCCTGACCGCCGGCTGGCAGACGGGCTTCCCACAGCTTCTCGCCGTTGCTCATATTGTACGCGCGCAGGTAGTTATCCGCGGTCGCGCCGATGAACAGAACGTTGCCCGCCGTGGAGATCGGACCGCCCAGCATCGGCATACCCATGGTGAATGGGAGTTTAACTGGCATCGGGAACGGCAGGCTGTCCTGCGGGGTACCGATACGTTTTTTCCATACCACTTCGTTAGTTTTCAGATCCAGCGCGGAGATATAGCCCCAGGCCGGCTGTTTGCACGGCAGACCGAACGGCGACAGGAACGGGTTCAGGGTGACGCCGTACGGGACGCCGTACTGCGGCTGCACGCCGGACTCGGTGCCTGAGCCTTTCGCATCTTTCGGCGGCTCCATTGGGTTGCCCGGGCCGCGTGGGATCAGTTTAGAGACGAACGGCAGCGCCATCGGGTTGGCGATAGCCACCTGACGGTTCGGATCGACGGAGATACCGCCCCATTCAAACATCCCCAGGTTACCCGGGAAGACGAGGGTGCCCTGCTCAGATGGCGGGGTGAAGATACCCTCATAGCGCATCTGATGGAAAATCACGCGGCACACCAGCTGGTCGAACATGGTGGCGCCCCACATGTCCGCCCCGGTCAGATCTTTCTTCGGACGGAAGCTCAGATCGGAGAACGGCTGGGTTTTGGCGACGTAATCGCCTTTGGCGGCGCCCTGCGGAACCGGTTTTTCCGGGGCCGGGACCACCAGCTCGCCGTTACGGCGATCCAGCACGAAGATGTTGCCGGTTTTCGCCGGAGCATAGACGACCGGCACGGTTTTGCCGTTGACTTCAATGTCAGCCAGCGTCGGCTGGGAAGGCATGTCCATATCCCACAGATCGTGGTGGACGGTCTGGTAGCTCCAGGCCAGCTTACCGGTGGTGGCGTTCAGCGCGACAATCGAGCTGGCATAGCGCTCTTGCTCCGGCGTGCGGTTACCGCCCCAGATATCCGGAGTGGTCACGCCCATCGGCAGATAGACCAGATCCAGTTTGGCGTCGTAGGCGGCAGGCGCCCAGGAGTTGGGTGAGTTGAGCGTGAAGTGATGCTCATCGCTTGGGATGGCGTTCGGATCTTTCGCGCCCGGATCGAAGGCCCACAGCAGTTTACCAGTATTCACATCAAAGCCGCGGATCACGCCTGACGGCTCGCGGGTAGAGAAGTTATCGGTAACTGCGCCGGCAATCACGATGGTCTTATCGGTGATAATCGGCGGGGAAGTGGGTTCATACATGCCCGGCGTGGTCACCGGCATGTTGGTCTGCAGGTTGAGAATACCTTTGTTGGCAAAGGTTTCGCACAGCTTACCGTTGTCGGCGTTCACTGCGAACAGGCGACCATCGTTCACCGGCAGGATAATGCGGCGCGGACAGTCGGCGACGACGTCGGCAGGGGCGTTATCCGCTTTCGCTTCGTGATACGAGACACCGCGGCAGGTGACGTGCTGGAACGACGGGTCGGCGTTCAGCTGCGGGTCAAAATGCCACTTCTCTTTACCGGAGGCGGCGTCAAGCGCGAACAGACGCTGGTGGGCGGTACACAGGAAGAGCGTGTCGCCGACTTTAATCGGCGTCACTTCGTTAGTGATTTCACCCGGATCGTTCGGCTGTTTCAGGTCGCCGGTGCGGAACACCCAGGCTTCCTTCAGGTTCTTCACGTTGTCGGCGTTAATCTGCTTCAGCGGGGAGAAGCGCTGGCCTTCCTGGTTGCGGCCATAGGCCGGCCAGTCGCCGTCGGCAACGTTGGAGATCGGCGCCGCCGGGGTGGCGTCGGCGCTCAGAGTGCCGTTGATCTCCTGCGGGTCGTTAAAACCGGCCCAGGTCAGCATGCCGCCGCTGATCAGCAAGGCGACGACCAGCGCGCCTACGGCGCCAGCGGAAGGCACCGGCAGACGACGCCAGACAAAGGGCAGGATCAGCCAGATACCAAAGAAGACGAGGATATCGCTACGCGGCGTCAGCGCCCAGAAGTCGAAGCCGACTTCCCAGACGCCCCAGATCATGGTCGCCAGCAGCAGCGCGGCGTACAGCCACAGCGCAGCGCGCTTGCCGCGGAACAGCATCACGGTCACGCCCAGCATCACCAGACCGGCGACGGGGTAGTACCAGGAGCCGCCAAGCACGACCAGCCATGCTCCGCCGATTAAAAGATAGAGGCCGCAGAACGCTGCAAATAGCGCAGTCAGCGTCACCAGGAGCCTTGATTGTTGAGACTTTGTTTCAGCCATAGAAAGTTACTCATGTGTTTGTTAATTTTTTAACTGCAATTAATTATAGGATTTAACAAGTGTGATCGGAATCACAAATATGGCTTTATTAATCCCTGCACCGCAGATTTCTTTTTGCTGGTATACTGGATGGCTTGCCGGTCATCGTCGGGGCGAAAGCAGCGGCTTTGATGATTTATATTTAGAATCAAATGGTTAGTCTTATGAAACATACTGTAGAAGTGATGATCCCGGAATCCGAGATCAAAGCGCGCATCGCGGAACTGGGTCGTCAAATCAACGAACATTATCAGGACAGCGGCAGCGAAATGGTGCTGGTGGGGCTGCTGCGCGGCTCGTTTATGTTCATGGCCGACCTGTGCCGTGAAGTGCAGGTGCCGCATGAAGTCGATTTTATGACCGCCTCGAGCTACGGCAGCGGCATGTCCACTACCCGTGATGTGAAAATCCTCAAAGATCTGGACGAAGACATCCGTGGTAAAGACGTTCTGATCGTGGAAGATATCATCGACTCCGGCAATACCCTGTCTAAAGTGCGTGAGATCCTCAGCTTGCGCGAGCCTAAGTCGCTGGCCATTTGTACGCTGCTGGATAAACCAAGCCGCCGTGAAGTGAATGTCCCGGTTGAGTTCGTCGGTTTCGCCATTCCGGACGAGTTCGTGGTGGGCTACGGTATCGACTACGCTCAGCGCTACCGCCATCTGCCGTATATCGGCAAAGTCACCCTGCTGGACGAGTAAGGGGATATCCCACTCTGGCGCGCGCGCCAGAGTGGCTAAGTCTGAAGGCTATTTGTGGTTGATGTGCTTGATCTTGAGGTTGGAGATCCCGTGGCGATAGCGCTGTTCAAGGGTTTCCCGGCTCACGGCGGTCACATCCAGATCGCGCAGCAGTCCGTCGTGAATGCCATATGCCCAGCCGTGGATGGTCACCTTCTGTCCGCGCTTCCACGCCGATTGCATAATCGTCGAATGTCCCAGATTGTACACCTGCTCCATTACGTTCAGTTCACAAAGGGTATCCAGACGGCGCTCCTCCGGCATTTCCCCCAGCAGCGAGCTGTGTTTAAACCAGATATCGCGGATATGCAGCAGCCAGTTGTCGATGAGCCCCAGCTCCGGGTTCTCCACCGCCGCCTGTACGCCGCCGCAGCCGTAATGGCCGCAGATAATAATGTGCTCGACTTCGAGAACATCGACGGCATACTGCACCACCGACAGGCAGTTGAGGTCGGTGTGGATCACCAGATTCGCCACGTTACGATGCACAAACAGTTCGCCTGGCTCCAGGCCGGTGAGTCGCTCAGCGGGTACGCGGCTGTCAGAACAGCCAATCCACAGGAAGCGCGGTTTCTGCGTTTGCGACAGTTTCTCAAAAAAGCCGGGGTCCTCTTCCACCAGCATTTTTGACCATAGTGCATTATTGCTGATGAGTGTATCTATATCATTCATGGACATTATCGGCCTGTAACCAAGTAAGTGCGTTGCGCTAATATAGGGTAAGCTCACCTTTTTTAAAACCATCTTAACCCGTGATACTTCCGGCTGCAGATGCGCTGGCCGCGCCACTACAGCGCAAACGTCAGTCAGGCGGGTTAATGACGTGTCATGACACGAGAAGAGATATTTAATGACCATTGCTCTGGAAATAAAACAGCTCAAAAAAACCTACCCCGGCGGGGTTCAGGCGCTGCGGGGAATTGACCTGCAGGTTGAAGCGGGGGATTTCTATGCCCTGCTGGGCCCGAACGGGGCGGGAAAATCCACGACGATCGGCATCATCAGCTCGCTGGTGAACAAAACCTCCGGTCAGGTCAATGTCTTTGGCTACGATCTGGAGAAAGACGTCGTCAACGCCAAGCGCCAGCTTGGCCTGGTGCCGCAGGAGTTTAACTTTAACCCGTTCGAGACCGTGCAGCAGATCGTCGTTAACCAGGCGGGCTACTACGGCGTTGAGCGTAAAGAAGCCATCGCCCGCAGCGAAAAGTACTTAAAACAGCTCGATCTGTGGGAAAAACGCAGCGAACGCGCGCGGATGCTCTCCGGGGGGATGAAGCGCCGCCTGATGATCGCTCGCGCGTTGATGCATGAGCCGAAGCTGCTGATCCTCGACGAGCCGACCGCCGGCGTCGATATCGAACTACGCCGCTCGATGTGGGGTTTCCTCAAGGATCTCAACGATCGTGGAACCACCATTATTCTGACCACCCACTATCTGGAAGAGGCCGAAATGCTGTGCCGCAACATCGGCATCATCCAGCACGGTACGCTGGTGGAAAACACCTCGATGAAAGCGCTGCTGTCGAAGCTGAAATCAGAGACCTTTATTCTCGACCTCGCGCCAAAAAGCCCGGTGCCGAAGCTCGAGGGCTACCAGTATCAGCTGGTCGATACCTCGACGCTGGAAGTGGAGGTCCTGCGCGAGCAGGGGATTAACAGCGTTTTCGCGCAGCTGAGCGCCCAGGGGGTGCAAGTACTGAGTATGCGTAACAAAGCCAACCGTCTGGAAGAGCTGTTTGTCACCCTGGTGCATGAGCGAAAAGGAGAGTCAGCATGATGCAGCTTTATTGGGTCGCGCTGAAAAGCATCTGGACCAAAGAGATCCACCGTTTTATGCGCATCTGGGTGCAGACGCTGGTGCCGCCGGTGATCACCATGACCCTGTACTTCGTGATTTTCGGCAACCTGATCGGGTCGCGCATCGGCGAGATGCATGGCTTTACCTACATGCAGTTTATCGTGCCGGGCCTGATCATGATGGCGGTGATCACCAACGCTTACGCCAACGTCGCCTCGTCGTTCTTCAGCGCCAAGTTTCAGCGCAACATTGAGGAGCTGCTGGTGGCGCCGGTGCCGACGCACGTGATTATCGCCGGCTACGTGGGCGGCGGGGTGGCGCGCGGGCTGTGCGTGGGTATCCTGGTGACCGCGGTGTCGCTGTTCTTTGTGCCGTTCCAGGTTCACTCCTGGCTGTTTGTCGCCCTGACGCTGCTCCTCACCGCGGTGCTGTTCTCGCTGGCCGGACTGCTGAACGCGGTGTTTGCCAAGACCTTCGATGACATCAGCCTGATCCCGACCTTTGTGTTGACGCCGCTGACCTATCTCGGCGGGGTGTTCTACTCGCTGACCCTGCTGCCGCCGTTCTGGCAGGGGCTGTCGCATCTGAACCCCATCGTCTACATGATCAGCGGCTTCCGCTTCGGCTTCCTCGGTATCAACGATGTGCCGCTGGTGACCACCTTTGCGGTGCTGGTGGTCTTCATCGTCGCCTTCTATCTCCTCTGCTGGTCGTTAATCCAGCGCGGTCGCGGCCTGCGTAGCTGATACTCATCACGGTTAGCGCTTCCGGACGCCAATACGCGAAGCGCTAACCGCTTATCTTTGACCCCCATCACCGATACGCCATCTTCCCCTTGCTACATTGTTGGCTGGCTAAGGAGGGAAGCATGCTTGGTTGGGTCATTACCTGCCACGATGAGCTGGCGCAGGAGATGCTGGATCGTCTTGAACAAAAATTTGGTCCGCTGGCCCAGTGCCGGGCGGTCAATTACTGGCGCAATCTCAGCAGCAATATGTTGAGCCGGATGATGTGCGATGCGCTGCATGCCACCGACTCCGGGGACGGGGTCATTTTCCTAACCGACAGAACCGGCGCGGCGCCTTATCGGGCCGCGGCGCTGATGAGTCACAAACATACCCACTGCGAAGTGATCTCCGGCGTCAGCTATTCATTACTTGAGCGAATGTATCTGCTGCGGGACACGTTAAGCAGCGAGGCGTTTCGCCAGGCTATCGTCAGCGCGGGCGGACCGATGGTGAGCAGCCTGTGGCATCAGCAGCAGAAGAATCCCCCGTTCCGGTTGCGTCATGATACCTTTGGAAATTAAGCAGCGGGACAGATGCCGCTTTTGTTACAATAACCGCCGTTGATGGTTTACCGGTTCGATGCGCATGCTTGTCCGATTTTTTACTCTGCTTCTTTTACTGACCTCACTCAGCGCCTCCGCCAGTCTGCTTAGTCAGCAGGGCAAACCTGTGCGCTATATGCAAACCACCGAAGACGCGGTGATCTGGGCGCAGGTAGGGAACCATGTGGTCAGCGTGGGCAATGTGCGTGCCGGGCAGATCCTCGCGGTTGTCCCGACGGCGGCTGATTACTATGAGTTTCGCTTCGGCTTCGGCACCGGGTTTATTGACAAGGGCCATCTGGAGCCAGTGCAGGGTAAGCAGCGGGTGGAGGACCGTCTGGGGGATCTCAATAAGCCGCTGAGTAACCAGAATTTACTCACCTGGAAAGATACACCGCTCTATGACGCTCCCTCAGTGAGCAGCGCGCCGTTCGGCACGCTGGCCAATAATCTGCGCTATCCGATCCTCAGCAAGCTGAAAGACCGCCTCAATCAGACCTGGTTTCAGATCCGCATTGGCGATCGGCTGGCGTGGGTCAGCAGTCTGGATGCGCAGGAGGATAACGGGATCCCCGTGCTGACCTATCACCATATTCTGCGTGACGAAGAGAACACCCGTTTCCGCCATACCTCGACCACCACCTCGGTACGCGCCTTCAATAACCAGATGACCTGGCTGCGGGATCAGGGGTATACCACGCTGACCCTGTATCAGCTGGAAGGCTACGTGCGCAATAAAATTAACCTTCCGGCGCGGGCAGTCGCCATTACCTTCGATGACGGTTTGAAATCGGTAAACCGCTACGCCTATCCGGTGTTGAAACAGTATGGCTTCCACGCCACCGCTTTTATTATCTCTTCGCGCATCAAGCGTCATCCGCAGCAATGGGATCCGAAATCGCTGCAGTTCATGAGCATTTCTGAGCTCCGGCAGATCCAGGACGTCTTTGACATTCAGTCGCATACCCACTTCCTGCACCGGGTGGACGCCGGCCGGCGGCCGATCTTATTCAGCCGCAATTACCATAATATTCTGTTTGATTTTGCCCGTTCGCGTCGGGCGCTGAGCCAGTTTAATCCACATGTGCTCTACCTTTCCTATCCCTTCGGCGGCTATAACGCCACGGCGGTGCAGGCGGCGAATGACGCCGGGTTTCATATGGCGGTGACGACAGTGCGTGGGAAGGTGAAGCCGGGGGACAATCCGTTTCTGCTAAAGCGGTTATATATCTTACGCACGGATTCGCTGGAGACGATGTCGCGGCTGATCAGTAACCAGCCGCAGGGGTAAACTTCGGCGCTGCGCCTGAGCGCAGCGTCGTGGTCATCAGGCGACCTGCACCGGAATCGCTTTCGCCTGGCGCTTCATTTCGTTGTCGCCTTCGAAGTAGGCGATGTTGGGCTGCCAGCGGCGCGCCTCTTCGTCAGACATGGTGACGAAGCTGGCGATGATCAGGATATCGCCGACGCTGGCGCAGTGCGCGGCGGCGCCGTTAACGGAGATGATTCTGGAACCCCGCTCGGCGGCAATGGCGTAGGTGGAGAAACGGTTACCGTTGGTGACGTTCCAGAGGTGAATGGTTTCATTCTCCAGAATACCGGCCGCATCCAGGAAATCCTGGTCAATGGCGCAGGAACCTTCATAGTGCAGGTCAGCCTGCGTCACTTTTACGCGGTGGAGCTTGCCCTGCAGCATATTACGCATCATAACTTCTACCCTTCAACCTTAATGTAGCAGAGCGGACACGACGTCCGCCCTGAGAAAAGCCCGGGCAAGTATTGCCCGATTTTTACCCGCTGTCTACTGACCGAGCGTGACGATCTGGTTGTCGATCAGGCGGGCCTGACCGAGCCAGGCGGCCATCAGGATCACCGCGCGCTGGCTGGCTTCGGTCAGCTCAAGCAGGGTGTCGGCATCGCGGATCTGAATGTCGTCGGCACGGAAACCTTTCTCGTTCAGCTCCTGCTCGGCGATAGCGATGATCTCGTCGAGCTGACGGTCGCCGGCGGCCAGTTTTTCCGCCACCGCGCTCAGCACTTTATACAGACCGGGGGCGATTTTGCGCTGGTCGGCGGTCAGATAGCCGTTACGCGAGCTCAACGCCAGGCCATCCTTCGCGCGGACGATCGGCACGCCGATAATATCGATATCGTAGCCCATGTCGGCAACCATCTTGCGGATCAGCGCCAGCTGCTGGAAGTCTTTCTCGCCAAAGCAGGCGACGTCTGGCTGAACCAGGTTGAACAGCTTACTGACGATGGTCGACACGCCGCGAAAATGGCCCGGACGGCTGGCGCCTTCCAGCATAGTGGACAGGCCGGGGACGTCGACGTAGGTCTGGCCTTCGGTGCCCTGCGGGTAGACTTCCGCCGGCGTCGGCGCGAAGACAAAGTCGACATGACGCTTGTTCAGCTTTTCGCAATCATCCTGCAGGGTGCGCGGGTAGCGCGCCAGGTCATCGGCGCGGTCAAACTGCATCGGATTGACGAAAATACTGACCACCACCACGTCCGCGCTGGCTTTGGCTTCATCAACCAGCTTCATATGACCATCATGCAGGTTGCCCATCGTCGGGACCAGCGCGATACGCTTGCCTTCCTGACGCAGACGGCGGATATGCTGACGCAGCAGCAGCACGGATTCTATAATCAGCACAACAAGACTCCTTAATGGAAACTGTGTTCTTCGCCCGGATAGACCCCGGATTCGACTTCGGCAATATACTGCCGCACCGCGGCGCGGATGTCGCCCGCCTCGGCAAGGAAATTCTTGGCAAATTTCGGAATGTGGCCGCCGGTAATGCCGAAAGCGTCATGCATCACCAGGATCTGCCCATCGGTGACGTTGCCCGCGCCGATGCCGATCACCGGAATGGTCAGGGCTTCGGTGATGCGTTTCGCCAGGGCGACCGGGACGCACTCCAGCACCAGCAGCTGCGCGCCTGCCGCTTCCAGCGCTAACGCGTCTTCAAACAGGGTCTGCGCCGCATCGCCGCGGCCCTGCACTTTATAGCCCCCGAATACGTTCACCGACTGCGGCGTCAGGCCGAGGTGGCCGCAAACCGGTACCGCGCGTTCCGCCAGCATCCTCACGGTCTCGGCCAGCCAGGCGCCGCCTTCGAGTTTGACCATATTGGCGCCGGCGCGCATCACGATGGCGGCATTTTCGAAGGTCTGCTCCGGCGTGGCGTAGGCCATAAACGGCAGGTCGGCGAGCAGCAGGCTGTTCGGCGCGCCGCGGCGGACGGCGCGGGTGTGATAGGCGATATCTTCCACGGTGACCGGCAGGGTGGAGTCGTGACCCTGCACCGTCATTCCCAGCGAGTCGCCCACCAGCAGCACATTAATGCCTTCATCGGCGAACAGCTTCGCGAAGCTATGGTCGTAGGCGGTAATGGTGGCAAAGCGCTTCTTTTCCTGTTTGCATTTTTGCAGCAGGGCAATGGTGGTCGGTTTCATAACATTTCCTGATGATGAAAGTCATATTAACCGGCATTCTAACAGCAGCATTTAGAGGGGCAATGATTTTGGGCAACCGATTACGACGATCGCCGTAAATGCTAAAAAAGGAGAGGGAATTACCAGATAGCGGGCTTTGCCGCGCCGAGATCATCCAGTACGGTACGCAGCGCAGGGCCGTCAGGAAAGCGGAGGTCCGGGGCGATCTCGAACAGCGGCCAGAGCATAAAGCCGCGATTTTTCATATCGTAGTGCGGAACGGTCAGACGCTCGCTGTTAATGACCGCATCGCCAAACAGCATAATATCGAGATCGAGGGTGCGCGGCCCCCAGCGTTCGGCTTTGCGCACCCGACCCTGCTGCAGCTCAATGCGCTGGGTGTGATCGAGCAGCGCCTCGGGGGCCAGCGTGGTTTCCAGCGCGACGGCGGCGTTGAGATAGTCCGGCTGATCCTGCGGGCCCAGCGGCGGCGTGCGGTAGAACGAAGAGACGTTCACCACGCGGCTGTAAGGTATTTCGCCCAGGGCGCGGATGGCCGCCTGCACCTGCGCCAGTGGCGAAGCGAGGTTACTGCCGAGGGCGATATAGACCAGGGTCATGCGTTACCCTGGCGCGGCGCGCGCTTGCGCGGACGGCGGTGGCGACGGCGCGGCGCCGGATCGTCCCCGAGGTCGTTGAGCATATCTTTTTGCGCCGGCGGCGCGGCGACCTGGAATTCGCCCCACCATTTGGTCAGACGCTGCAGTTCGCCGTTGTTTTCAGCGCCGGCGCGTAGCTCCAGCAGATCGTAGGCGGCGCGGAATTTCGGATGCTCCATCAGCTTCCAGGCGCGTTTGCCCTGGCGACGGGACATGCGCAGCTGCAGCTGCCAGATATCGCGGATCAGGGTGGTGATGCGCTTAGGGATCGCCAGCGTACGGCAGGCTTCGTCCAGTACGTCGTTCATCGCCAGCGCGAAGGCGTCATAGTACGCCAGACCGCTCTCCTGAGCGATTTTTTGCGCCGTTTCCAGCAGCGGATACCAGAACATCACCGAGAAGAGGAAGGCCGGATTGACGCGCATGTCGTTATGAATGCGGGTGTCGGTGTTCTTCAGCACCTGGTTGATGATCCGCTCCATCGGGCTATCGCCGCGCTCGGTAAAGTAGCGGGTGATGGTCGGGAACAGCGGCTGGAACAGGTTGTATTCCCGCAGCAGCAGGTAGGTCTGATAGCCATGCCCGGCCTGCAGCAGCTTGAGCACTTCTTCGAACAGGCGCGCCGGCGGCACGTCGTGGAGCAGGGCGGCCAGCCGCGGCAGCGGTTCGGCCGTTTCCGGGCTGATGGTCATATCCAGCTTGGCGGCGAAGCGCACCGCGCGCAGCATGCGTACCGGATCCTCGCGATAGCGGGTTTCCGGATTGCCGATCAGGCGGATCACGCCGTCCTGCAGATCCTTCATGCCGCCGACGTAGTCGCGCACGGTAAAGTCCGCCACGCTGTAATAGAGGCTGTTAATGGTGAAGTCGCGACGCTGGGCGTCCTCTTCGATCGAGCCGAAGATGTTATCGCGCAGCAGCATGCCGTTCTGGCCCCGCTGGGAGGTGACGCGATCGGTAGTGTGTCCTTCGTGATGGCCACGGAAGGTAGCGACCTCAATGATTTCCGGCCCGAACATCACGTGCGCGAGGCGGAAACGGCGCCCGACCAGACGGCAGTTGCGGAACAGCTTACGCACCTGATCCGGCGTGGCGTTGGTCGTGACGTCAAAATCTTTTGGCTTTTTGCCAAGCAGCAGGTCGCGGACGCCGCCGCCGACCAGCCAGGACTCGTAGCCCGCCTTGTTGAGGCGGTACATGACCTTGAGGGCGTTTTCACTGATATCTTTGCGGGAAATAGCATGCTGCTCACGCGGGATCACCGTCATAGGCGTTGGTTCGACGGCGGCTTCTGCCTCGCGCTCCTCACGGCTTAGCACCTTACGGCAAAAATTAGCGACTCGGGTAAAAATGGTGCACCTCGTAGTGTCAGACGGACTTCAGATCAACTGTACAGTGTAAAAATAGCGGCTAATCATAGCTCAGCGGGAGCCATTTGAGAATGCTCGATTTTCGCGGGCTGCCAGTTGGCGACGGCCTGGGCGAGTAAATCATCGACGCTCAGGGCCTGCCACTCCCCGGCGATCTCCTGATTCAGAAAGCGGAGCGCGCGGACGATTTCGGGGCGCGGATCGCCTTCCGGCAGCGCCGGCGCGTGGTTTTGTTTAGAGAGCTTATTGCCGTCGGCATTGAGGGCCAGCGGCAGATGGAGGTAGTCCGGCGCCTGCCAGCCAAAATGCTGATACAGCGAAATCTGCCGCACCGTCGGCTCAATCAAATCGGCGCCGCGGACGATCTCGGTGATCCCCTGAAAGTGATCATCCACCACCACCGCCAGGTTGTAGGCAAACAGCCCGTCGCGACGGTGGATAATAAAATCTTCACGCGCCAGCGGCTCGTTGGCGACCAGCGTGCCGCGCAGGCGGTCGGTGAACTGCAGAACCGGACGGGTCTGGCGCAGACGCAGCGCGGCGTTTTCCGCCCCCAGGCCAAGGTCGCGGCAGTGACCATCGTAGATCCCGCCTACGGCGTGGATCCGCGCGCGGGTGCAGGTGCAGTAATAGCTCAGCCCTTGCTCACCCAGCCAGGACAGCGCCTCGCGGTAGGCTTCGTGCCGTTGCGACTGCCAGAGCACCTCGCCGTCCCAGTGCAGACCGTAGTGGTCGAGCTGGCGCAGGATGGTGTCGGCGGCCCCGGGGACTTCGCGCGGCGGGTCGATATCTTCAATACGAACGCGCCAGATACCCTGGTTCGCGCGGGCTTGCAGGTAGCTGCCGAGCGCGGCGATCAGAGAGCCGAAGTGGAGTTCGCCGGAGGGGGAGGGAGCAAAGCGCCCTATATAGCGTGAGTCAGTCATGATACGGACAACAGAACCAGGCGGGAGAGACTCCCGCCAGAGAGTGAGGCAGCAGGGGATTAGCCCGCCATCTGTTTTTCGCGAATTTCCGCCAGGGTTTTGCAGTCAATGCACAGATCCGCTGTCGGACGCGCTTCCAGACGGCGAATGCCGATCTCCACGCCGCAGGATTCGCAGTAGCCGAAGTCTTCGTCTTCAACTTTTTTCAGCGTTTTCTCGATCTTTTTGATCAGTTTACGTTCGCGGTCGCGGTTACGCAGCTCCAGGCTGAACTCTTCTTCCTGGGCGGCACGGTCTACCGGGTCCGGGAAGTTAGCAGCTTCATCCTGCATGTGCGATACGGTGCGATCCACTTCATCCCTGAGTTGATTACGCCATGCTTCAAGAATACGCTTGAAGTGCGCCAGCTGGGCTTCGTTCATATACTCTTCGCCCGGTTTCTCTTGGTACGGCTCCACCCCAGCGATGGCGAGAATACTCAGGGACGATGTTTTACGGTTTTGCCCTTCTTGCATGTTGCTTCTCCTTAACACGCACTATCGATCCCCATGTGGGGGAAAATCAGGCCGCTATAAATAGCAGATGCTTTTCCGGATAGCAATTATCTAAACGTTACACTTGACAACCCTGTGAAGAAAAGCGTATTCGCGCTTGCGACCCGAACACTATTTAGCCACTTATTTACCGGGGTTTAACACCACGGCGATCGGCTTATTCAGAGTCATCCTCGTCGTAGAAAGTTCCGCTTTCCAGGCGAGAATTTCCACCCCCTTGTCGCGGGCTTCTGTTAACAGCTGTGCGTATCTGGCATCAATATGATGCGCGGGAGAGAAACGGTCAATTGCCGAATGCAGGACGGCAAATAAAATCACCGCGCGGTCGCCATTTGCCGCGACGGCCATCAGCTCCCGCAGGTGCTTCTGACCGCGCGTGGTCACCGCATCGGGAAAATAACCGTATTCTTTCTCCGCCAACGTAACCGATTTCACTTCAATATAGCAGTTTTGGCGATCATCTGCCTGTAACATAATATCGATACGGCTATTCTCTGCGCCGTATTTCACTTCGCTTTTCAGCTGGTTATAGCCTGAAAGTTCAGGGATTATTCCGGCGGAAATCGCCTCTTTCGCCAGCGTATTCGCGCGCAGCGTATTGACGCAAATAACGGCGCCCTGCTGCGTTTCAGTTAATTCCCAGGTGTGGGCATATTTGCGCTTCACATTGTCAGAGGTGGAATACCAGACGGTGTCGCCCGGGGCGGCGCAGCCGGTCATCGCCCCGGTATTCGGGCAGTGGAGCGTCAGCTCGCGGCCATCGGGGGTCACCACGTCGGCAAGAAATCGTTTGTAACGTTTAAGCAAAATGGCGGGCTGCAACGGCGGATCAAACTGCATCAACTTTCCTTATCAAACGGATAATGTTCCAGCGCCGTGTAGCGCGTGCGCCCCCGGCTAAAGCTGGATTCATAGAGCACGAACTCGTTCACCGGAAACGTCCAGCGAAAGCCGGGCGGCGGGATCGGCACCGCCTGGCGGGCGTCGCGCCACAGGGTAATATGCGGATGAAACGGCTGCGGACTCTGATAGCAGCCGCTGCGCGCCGCCTGAGCGCGCAGCATGCTGGCGAGCTGCAGCAGGCCGCGCGGCGGCTGACGGGTCCCGAGCCAGACCACCCGCGAGCGCAGCCACTGTCCGGCATCGTCCAGCGTCAGGGTAAAGCCCGGCGGCTGGAGGCGGCCGGCGAGGGCGGTCAGCGCCCGCTGTTTTTCCGCGCTCACCTCGCCGAGAAACGCCAGCGTGAGGTGAAGGTTATCCGCCGCGACGGGCCTGCCGGCATCCTCCGGGAAGTGCGTTGCCCGCCACTGGACAATCTGTTTGCGGATGGCAGGCGGCAGTTCAATCGCAAAAAACAGCCTTTTCGGCTCAGACATGATAGAGACTCGGTAATGAATTAGGGGGATGCTACAATGCGAGCCCCTGAATGTTAACCCCCGGAGCCTTTTGTGTCCTCATTGCCGGTTGCCGCCGTCCTCCCAGAATTGTTATCCGCCCTGCAGCATGCGCCGCAGGTTTTGCTCAACGCGCCGACCGGCGCCGGGAAGTCGACCTGGCTGCCGCTGCAGATCCTTGCCGAGGGCAACATCACGGGACGAATTATCCTGCTGGAGCCGAGGCGTCTGGCGGCGCGCAATGTCGCGCAGCGGCTGGCTGAACTGCTCGGCGAAAAGCCGGGGGAGACCGTGGGTTACCGCATGCGCGCCGAAACCTGCGTCGGACCGCAGACCCGCCTGGAGGTGGTCACGGAGGGGATCTTGACGCGCATGATCCAGCGCGATCCCGAGCTGACGGGCGTGGGGCTGGTGATCCTCGATGAGTTTCACGAGCGCAGCCTGCAGGCGGATCTGGCGCTGGCCCTGCTGCTTGATGTCCAGCAGGGGTTACGTGACGATCTCAAACTGCTGATTATGTCGGCGACCCTCGATAACGAGCGCCTGCAGCGTCTGCTGCCGGAGGCGCCGGTGGTGGTCTCGGAGGGGCGCGCTTATCCGGTGGAGCGTCGCTTCAGCCCGCTCTCCGCGCACCAGCGTTTTGATGAGGCGGTGGCGGTAGCGGCGGCGGAGCTCCTGCGGCATGAACAGGGGTCGATGCTGCTGTTTCTGCCCGGCGTCGGCGAGATCCAGCGCGTTCTCGACCAGCTGACGGAGCGCGTGGCGGAGGATGTCATCCTCTGTCCGCTGTATGGCGCGCTGCCCCTGAGCGAGCAGCGCAAAGCGATCCTCCCGGCGCCGGCCGGGAAGCGCAAAGTGGTGCTGGCCACCAACATTGCCGAGACCAGTTTGACCATCGAGGGCATCCGCCTGGTGGTCGACAGCGCCCAGGAGCGGGTTGCCCGCTTTGACCCGCGCACCGGCCTGACCCGGCTGGTGACGCAGCGCATCAGCCAGGCATCGATGACGCAGCGCGCCGGACGCGCCGGTCGTCTCTCCCCGGGGATCTGCCTGCATTTGCTTGGCAAAGAACAGGCCGAACGAGCGGCGGCGCAGAGCGAACCAGAGATCCTGCACAGCGATCTGTCGGCGCTGTTGCTGGAGCTGCTGCAGTGGGGGTGCCACGATCCGGCCGCGCTGGCCTGGCTGGATCAGCCGCCGGCGGTGAACCTGGCCGCCGCGCGCCGCCTGCTGGAGGCGCTCTCGGCGCTGGACGGCGAGCGGCTGTCGGCGTTTGGCCGCAAAATGGCGACCCTCGGCAACGAGCCCCGGCTGGCGGCGATGCTGGCCGCTGCGCAGACCGATGACGAGGTGGCGACGGCGGCCAGGCTGGCGGCGATCCTCGAGGAGCCGCCGCGCGGCGGGCTGGTGGATTTGGCCGCCGTCTTTTCCCGTCAGCAGGCCAACTGGCAACAGCGGGCGCAGCAGCTGATGAAGCGTCTGGCCTGCCGCAGCGGCCAGCCCGACGCCGGACGAATGGCCGCGCTACTGGCGTCGGCCTTCGCCGACCGCATCGCCCGTCGCCGCGGTCAGGAGGGGCGCTATCAGCTGGCGAACGGCATGGGCGCGATGCTTGACGCCGACGACGCGCTGGGCCGTCATGAGTGGCTGATCGCCCCGCTGCTGCTGCAGGGCAGCGCCTCGCCGGATGCCCGCATGCTGCTGGCTCTGCCGGTGGATATCGGCGAGCTGATCGCCGCCCGTCCCGAGCTGGCGCAGCGTTCCGACACGGTGGAGTGGGATGAAGCGCAGGGGACGCTGAAAGCCTGGCGGCGGACCGTGACGGGCCAATTGGTGATCAAGACCCAGCCGCTGGCGAAGCCATCTGAGGCGGAGCTGCATCAGGCGATGCTCAACGGTATTCGTGAGAAAGGCCTTGCGGTGCTCAACTGGACGCCAGAGGCCGAGCAGCTGCGACTGCGGCTGCAGTGTGCGGCGCAGTGGCTGCCGGAAGAGGCATGGCCCGCGGTGGATGACGCTTCGCTGCTGGCCTCGCTGGAGGCATGGCTGCTGCCGCAGATGAACGGCGTTCACTCGCTGCGGGCGCTGAAGGCGTTGGATCTGCGTCAGGCGCTACAGGACTGGCTGCCGTGGCCGCTGCGCCAGAAGCTGGATCGCGAGCTGCCGACGCACTATACCGTGCCGACCGGCAGCCGTCTGGCGATTCGATACCATGCGGAGAACCCGCCGGCGCTGGCGGTGCGTATGCAGGAGATGTTCGGCGAGGCCACGACGCCGGTTATCGCCGAGGGGCGGGTGCCGCTGGTGCTGGAGCTGCTGTCGCCCGCCCAGCGTCCTCTGCAGATCACTCGCGATCTCAGCGCCTTCTGGCAGGGAAGCTACCGCGAGGTGCAAAAAGAGATGAAGGGACGTTATCCGAAACACGTCTGGCCGGACGATCCGGCCAACGCCGCCCCGACCCGGCGCAGCAAAAAATATTCGTAGCCCCAGGCGCCGGGCGGCATTCTGCCCGGCCAGGCGAACCACTCACGCTAGACCATCTGCTGCCAGAGAAAAACGCCCCCTCCCGCCAGCGCCAGCCAGGGGCCGAAGGCCAGCGGCTGCTGCAGCGACTGCCGGGTCCACAGGCGTTGCAGCAGGGTCCACGCCAGCCCGCTGGCCGAGGCGAGCAACAGCACCTGCGGCAGAGCCTGCCAGCCGCACCAGGCGCCCAGCGCCGCCAGCAGCTTAAAATCGCCATAGCCCAGGGCCTCTTTGCCGGTCAGCAGGCGGAACAGCCAGTAGACCGACCACAGCGCCAGATAACCGGCCATCGCCCCGGCGACCGCGTCCGGCAGCGCAATGTACACCTCGTTAAGATTAAACAGCAGTCCGGCCCACAGCAGGGGCAGGGTCAGGCGATCGGGCAGCAGCTGGGTCCGGGCGTCAATCCGCGCCAGTATCAGCAGGAAGGAGAGCAGCACCAGGCCGCCCGCCAGCGCCAGGCCCGGCGCGAGCAGCGCCCCGGAGAGGATAAACAGCAGGCCGGTGGCCAGCTCGGTCAGCGGATAGCTCCACGAGATGCGCGCCTGACAGCAGCGGGCGCGACGGCCTAGCCAGAGGAAGCTGAGCAGCGGGATATTGTCCCGCCAGGCTATCGGCTGGCGACACTGCGGGCAGGATGAGCCCGGCGTGCTGAGGGTTATCGGCTCGTCGTCCGCGGTTTGGGTCAGCATGCGCGGCAGACGGTAGATCACCACGTTGTAAAAGCTGCCCAGCGCCAGGCCGAACAGCAGCAGGAAACCATACCAGACAAGGGGAAAATGCAGCGATAATGCGGCTAATGTCGTCATTTTTGCTCCTTTAATCACCATTTTCCCTGCAGCTGCCACGGCGTCGGGCCCGGGGCGTTTTTCGCCATCGGGCGGGCGACCAGCAGCGCCAGCAGGGGCGGCATCCCCTGACGGGGCTGTAGCGTACCGCGAAACAGATAGCGGCCATCGGGCGACAGGGTTCCCTGGCCGCTGAGGCTCAACTGATGAGAATCCTGGCGGATGGCCAGCGCCACGGCGCCGTTCGCCGTACAGCTTAAGGCGCCACTGACCTGGGCCAGCTCCAGGCTACCGACCGGAGAGTGCAGCCGGGCCTGACGCCACTGCGCGCGTCCGGCGGTGATTTGCCGGCAGCGCCCCTCGCTGAAGTGCGCTTCGGCCAGGCTGAACGTGACCTCTCCCTCGGCGCTGACGGGCATAGTCGGCGTTAGCCAGCGACCAAGCAGGCTGGCGGGGGCGGTGAGCCGCCCCTCCTGCAGACGCAGATCGCGGATGCCCCACAGCCGGGCCTGACCCTCCACGCCGCGGGGATCGCTGAGCGCGATCTGCCAGCCGGCCAGGGTGAGCGACCACGTCAGCCGCTCAAGCCGCACGCCGCGCCAGGAGACCGACTGCGCCGCGCCGCGCCAGATGCTGCCGCTGAGGTTGGCCACCTGTACCTCGGGCGGCAGCATCGGGACTAACAGACGCGCCGGGGCGGTGGCGGTCAACCACAGCAGATAGAGCGCCAGCAGTAGCCCACCCGTGAGCCCGTTAGCTTTCATCGTCGCGCTCCAGCAGCAGATGGTTGACCGTGACCCAGCCCGGCCGCGACGGCTGCCCGGTTACGGACAGCGAGACCGCGTTGACGCCGCGCATCGCCGGGGCGTCCAGCCAGTCCATTAGCGCCTGGAAGGCGCAGGGCTGAAGGGTGACCTGCAGACGTTTCCCCTGCGGCTGCAGACGAACGACTTCCAGCCCGTGGCTCGCCGCCTCGCGCATCACCAGCGCGGTGAGCGCCTCTTTTGCCGCCGGCGCGGGCTGCTGGCTGAGCTGCTGCAGGCGCGGACCCTGCTGCGTCATCCAGCGCAGGCTGGCCTGCTCTTTCACCAGGGTTTGCCGCCACTGCGCCTCGCGGGCCCGCCAGGGCTGCCACAGCCCGTACCAGAGGGCGCAGGCTGTCAGCAATCCCGCCAGGCCGAGCAGCAGGCGCTGCTCCGACAGCGTGCGCTGTCGCCACCAGATGAGCAGATTAGCCATCGTTTTCCTCCAGCGTCAGCTGTCCTTCAATGCCATCCGGCCTGGTGGTCATGTCGCCTGGCCGGACGCGAAACCGCGGCTGCGCTCGCTGGGTAAACTGCTCCAGCGCCCGGGAAGAGGCCGCGGCGATATCCAGCTGCAGACGGTTGCCTGCGGCATCCCAGCTCAGCGCCCGCAGGCGGATCCCCGGCGTTTCGCTGATGATGTTTTGCAACGCGCTGAGGCGGTCGACGAGGGGGGCATGCTGCGCCTGACGGGCAAGGGTTTGCAGATGCTGCTGCATCTGCAGTCGCGGGTTAATCACCTTTTTCTCCGTTGGAAACCAGCGATGATAGTAGGCCCGGCTGGCCTGCCGGGCGGCCTCGGCCTGACGCGCCAGATCGCGATGATCCAGCACGCTGTTCACCGCCGCCAGCAGCGCCAGGGCCAGCGCGGCATACCGCGCCGGACGCCAGCTCGTCTGATCAGGCCGCCGACGGCGGACGGCGAACTCCCCCTGCAGCAGACTGAGCTTCTGCGCCGCCGGATGACTTGCGGCGAGGGAGAGCAACGTCTGCGCAGGCTGCGCGCGCCACTCTCCCGGCGCCGCGGGCGGCGGCGAATAGCTGTCGATGACGTGCTCTTCCGCCTCGCCCTGCAGCAGCTCCGCCAGCCAGGGGCGTTCCGCCGCCATGCCGGCCCATGGCTGGTGGCGGATCAGCCACTGGTCGTCCGCCTGCACCGCGCTCCACGCCGGCGGTTGCCAGGGCAGGGCCAGCACATCGGGCGTCAACGCCAGGGGCCGTAGCGAGAGCGACTCGCAGCGCGCCAGCCAGTCGCGCATTTTTTGCCGCTGCACGGCGACGATCTCGCACTGGGCCTGCTGGCGGTGGAGCAGGGCAAAATGGGTGGCTTCCACCTCGTCGGCCAGCTGCTCTTCCAGCAGGAAGGGGGCCACCTGCAGCGGCGGTTTACGCAGGCCCGCCGGCAGGGTGAGGGTGTGAAACGCGCAGTCGCTGGCCGGGATCAGCACCCAGGCCGGGTAATGCGCCGCCAGCGTCGGGAAAGGGCTGGCGTCGTCAGCCGGCCACCGGCCGCTGGCTTCGTGATGCGGCTCGCCGGGGGCGAAGAGCTGCCAGTGCAGCGGCGCCTGCCCGGGGGCGAAGCGCACGATCAGCATGGCCTGGGGGGAAGCGTTAAACTTATTCATCAACCACCATAGAAAGTCCGTATCGCCGCTGGACGACGGTAAAGGCGCGCCCCTCCTGTTGCAGGACGCTGTGCAGCTGAAAGCGAAGGTTGCCGGTCACCACGGTGAAGGCGGCGATAAAGCGTGTGCTGTGCACCGTCAGCCAGGGACGGGCGAGCGTGGTATCGGTTTTCTGCAGCGTCGGCTGCGCGAGAAAGGCGGCGACGCTGCTCCACCCGGTTCGCGGGCGGTTGTGCAGCAGCTGTTGCGCCTCCTGCAGCGTCAGATCGCCGGGAAAGAGGGCCGCCAGCAGGGCGGCCTGGGAGGGGCGCAGGGTGTTGACATTGACCTGCAGCGCATCATCCGGCTGGACGCAGACGAAGGGGAGCAGGCGCTGATAGAGCGCGGCGTCCATTCCGGCCAGCAGGCGCAGCTCGCTGACATCCTGCATCGGCTGGTTGGCGGCGAGATAGCCCGGGGTTTGCGCCATATAGACCTCGTCTTCCGCGCCGTTCAGCCGCGGCTGGCCGTCGCTGTCCGTCCAGTCGCCGAGGGCGGCGGCGATCTGGCTGGCGCGCAGCGGCGACTCGCCGAGCAGCGCCAGCAGCCGGGCGAAGACGTCGGTCGGGTAGGGCGTACCGCCGCTGGTCTCATCCGCGCGATGGTTGATGGCATTGAGATTAAAGCAGGCGTGCCCGTCGCGGATCGTGGCGAGGATTTCGCCATCGTCGAGGGTAAAGCGGCGCCCCTTCTGCGCCCAGGTTTGCGCCAGGTTCGTTTGACTGGGCGAGTCCAGCGCGTCGCGTTGCAGTAGCGCGGCGGCCATGTTTTCCGCCGCCAGGGCGTACCATCTGGCCTGCAGATTATCGAGGGTCACGGCGGTGTGTTGATACATGACCGAGGTGCGTTCGGTCATGGCGCTGGCGAGGATCATCATCAGGGCGAGGATGAACAGCACCATCAGGAGCGCGACGCCGCGTTGCCGATTTTTCACTGGCCGCCTCCCGGGGTGAGTAAAAACAGGCGGGTTATCTCCCCGCTGTTCGCCAGCGTCAGGGTGATCTCCAGCCCCTGCGGCAGCGACTGCGAGCGGTCCCAGGTCTCCTGCCAGCGCCCGTCGGCATAAAACCGCAGGCGAAACGCCGTCACCTCGCGCAGCAGCACCCGGACCGTCGGCTGGCTGCCGGTCAGCGGATCCTGCTGATCGAAGCTGAGTCGTTCAAGCTGCTGCTGGCGCAGGCGGTAGCTGACGTTCTGGATCTCCGAGCGCGGGAGGATCCCCAGCGGATTCGGCCAGCCGCTGCGGTTGAAGGCCAGCCCCCAGTCGTCGCTCTGCAACTGGAAACGTCCGGCGAAGAAAAGCGTGTCGCTGTTTCTGGCGCGACGGGGAATGATGTGCGTGACATCATCGGCGATCTGGCGAAAGGCGCGCTGGAGGGCGGCGATCTGCTGGCTCTTCTCGCGGGTCAGGCCATCGGCGCGGATGACGTTCTGCAGCACCATCACGGCGGCGGCGCTGAGGACGGCGAGGATAGCCAGCGCCAGCAGCGTTTCAATCAGGGTGAAACCGCGCATTTTCGTTATCATGGCGACGTCACCCAGGTGCGAAGCGTCGCCAGCGGCGCGGGATCGCTTTTTTGCCGCCGGACCTCCACGTCCAGCGCCCGCAGCTGCGGCAGCGCGGTTTCCACCCCCTGCCAGCGGACGAACCAGCGCGTCCCGGCGGCCTCCACGGTGGTTTCGGACCAGCTGAGGGCGGGCCAGCGTTTCTCCAGCCGCAGCTGCACCAGCTGATTATCCGCCAGCCAGCTGGCGAGGATTTTCTCTTCCATACGCCCAAGCTGGCGCGTCTGCTGCAGGGTGGACTGCATCACCGCCAGGCCGGCGAGGGCGAAAATCACCAGCGCGACCATCACTTCGATAAGCGTCATTCCGCTCTCGCGTTTCATGGCTGCTCCCGCGCCGCCAGCGGCTGACTGTCGCCCTGGGCGTCGATGTTGATGCCCGTCGCGGCGTCAATCCGCAGCTGAAACGGCGTGACTTCGCCGCCGGGGAAGATGATCACGTCGGGCTGCTCGCCTGGCGTCCACGCCTGGCCGTCGGGAAAGCGCAGCGTCAGCCTGGCCTGCGGGAGGGTTTCCGCCGTGGTGGCGCGCCCGGCCTGCAGCGGCAGCCACTGCGCGTTGCCCCAGCGGTCGTCAGCCGCCGCCGGGGCGCCTTCGTCTGCAGGCTGCAAACGCATAAACTGCCAGCGGTCAGGGTGGATGACGATCCCGAAGAGCTGGCCGGTTTGCTGCCCGCGCTCGCGGACAAAGTCCAGCTGTGCCTGAAAGCGCGCCAGGATCTGCGTGGCCTCCTGGGTGCGGGCGGAGGGAAACGCCAGCAGCACCATGCTGGCGCTGATGCCGATCAGCAGCAGGACCAGCATCATTTCCAGGAGGGTGAAACCGCGCTGAGACACTATTTCTTCCCGAGGGTCCAGTTGCCGATGTCGTCATTGGTGTCGGGCATCCCGTCCGGGCCGACGCTGAAGACGTCGATGGCGCCATGCTGACCGGGGCTTAACAGCTGATACTCATTTCCCCACGGGTCCTGCGGCAGGCGGCGGATATAGCCCCCTTCCGGGTAGTTGCGGGCATGCGGCTCGGCGGCCGGGGCGGTTACCAGCGCCTGCAGTCCCTGTTCGGTATTCGGGTAGCGGCTGTTGTCCAGCTTATACATGTCCAGCGCCCCCTCGAGCGCCACCAGATCGCTGACCACCTTCTGGCGGTCCGCTTTCTCCTTGTTGCCCATCAGGTTAGGTACCACCAGGCTGGCGAGGATGCCGAGAATGACGATCACCACCATAATTTCCAGTAACGTGAAGCCGCGTTGCCGTTGCATAGTTTTCTCCATTAATACAGTCACATACTCATAAGGGTATTCAGTTGCAGGATCGGCTGCAGGATGGCCAGCACGATAAACAGCACCATGCCGGCCATGGTGACCACCAGCAGGGGTTCAAACAGGCTGAGGGACATCTGGATCTGCGCGCTCAGCTCCCGGTCCTGGTTCTCCGCCGCGCGCTCCAGCATGGCGGTCAGCTCACCGCTCTGCTCGCCGCTGGCGATCATGTAGCGCATCATCGGCGGAAACAGCGCCGTGGCCTCCAGTGCGCGATGCAGGCTGACGCCCTCGCGCACCGATTCGCTGGCGGTCTCCAGCTGGCTGCGCGCCCAGGCATTGCTGAGGACGCCGGCGCTGATGCGCATCGACAGCAGCAGCGGCACCGCGCTGGCGTTGAGAATGCTTAAGGTGCGGGCGTAGCGCGCGCTGTTGACGCTGCGCGTCACGCGGCCGATGACCGGCAGACGCAGCAGCGCCCGGTCCCAGGCGAGCCGCCGGGCGGGCTGGCGCAGCAGATAGCGCAGCCCCAGCAGCGCCAGGAATGACAGCAGCACCAGCCAGGGGCCCGCGCTGCGCACAATGTCGCTCAGGCTCATCAGTAGCCGGGTAGAGAAGGGCAGGGCCTGTTTTAGGTGGACAAACTGCTCGACGACTTTCGGCACCACGGTGGAGAGCAGAATGGCGATCACGCTGATGGCGACCAGCGTCAGCACGATGGGGTAGATCATCGCCTGTAGCAGGCGGGCGCGAAGCTGCTGGCGCTGCTCGGTATAGTCCGCCAGCCGGTTCAGCACGCCGTCGAGATGGCCGGAGGTTTCGCCGGCCGCCACCATGGCGCAGAACAGGCCATCGAAGCAGGCGGGATAGGCGCGCATCGCCTCCGCCAGCGAATGGCCTTCAAGCACTTTGCTGCGCACCCCGGCCATTAACGTTCTCAGCGACGCCTTTTCGCACTGCTGGGCGACGGCATCGAGCGCTTTTTCCAGCGGAATGCCGGCGGCGACCAGGGTGGCCAGCTGGCGAGTGAGCAGGGCTAAATCACCGGCGCTGGTGCGCCGGGCGATCAGCCCGCCGCGCCACAGCCGGCTCGCCGGGTCGGCGGCGGCCACTTCCAGCGCCAGCCAGCCCTTGTCCCGCAGCAGCTGGCGGGCGTGGCGGGCGGAGTCGGCCTGTTGAACGCCGCGGCGGGTTTTGCCCTGCGCGTCCAGCGCCTGATAGCGAAAGAGGGCCATCTCAGACGCTGTCCGCCGTTTGCTGTTCGGTGACCCGCATCACCTCCTCCCAGCTGGTGATCCCCGCCAGCGCTTTATCGCGCCCGGCATGGCGCAGGGTCTGCCAGGCTGGCCCCAGCTGCTGGATCAGGGTGATCTCATTTTCGCCGCGGTGGATGGCGGCGCGGACGCGGTCGTCAATGAGCAGCAGCTCGTGAATGCCGGTGCGTCCGCGATAGCCGGTGAAATTACACCGGGCGCAGCCTTTTGGCTGCCACAGCGGCGTACCGGCCGGGACCGCCATCTGCCGGGCGGCGTCAGCATCCGCCTGCCAGGGCTGACGACAGTGCGGGCACAGCCGACGCACCAGCCGCTGCGACATCACCGCCAGCAGCGAAGTAGAGAGTAAAAAGGGCTCCACCCCCATATCCTGCAGGCGGGAAACGGCCCCCAGCGCGCTGTTGGTGTGCAGCGTCGACAGCACCAGGTGGCCGGTCAGCGAGGCCTGGACGGCGATCTGGGCGGTTTCGCCATCGCGGATTTCGCCCACCAGCACCACGTCCGGATCCTGGCGCAGTATGGCGCGCAGGCCGCGGGCGAAGGTCATCTCGACTTTGGCGTTGACCTGGGTCTGGCCGATACCTTCCAGCTCATACTCCACCGGATCTTCAATGGTCATGATGTTGCGCTCCCGGGCGTCGAGGCGGCTGAGGGCGGCGTAGAGCGTTGTGCTTTTCCCGGAACCGGTCGGTCCGGTGACCAGAATGATGCCGTGTGGCCGGGCGATCAGCGCGTCGACCTGGTCAAGCAGGGCGGGGGGCATGCCCAGCGTCTGCAGATCCAGGTTGACGCTGTTTTTGTCCAGCAGGCGCAGCACCACGCGTTCGCCGTGGCTGGAGGGCAGGGTGGAGACGCGCACGTCTATCGCCCGCCCGCCGATACGCAGCGCCATGCGGCCATCCTGGGGCACCCGTTTTTCGGCAATGTCCAGGCTCGCCATCACCTTGATGCGCGAAATGAGCAGCGCGGCCAGCCGCCGCTGCGGGCGCAGAATTTCCCGCAGCACGCCGTCGACGCGAAAGCGAATTTGCAAATGGCGCTCATAGGTTTCGATATGGATATCGGAGGCTTTCTCTTTGATGGCCTCGGTGAGCATGGCGTTGATCAGACGGATAATCGGCGCATCGTCTTCGCTGTCGAGCAGATCGTCGGTATCCGGCAGCTCTTCGGCGAGGGTATAGAGGTCAAGCTCATTGCCGATGTCGGCCATCATCCGGTGCGCTTCCGCCGAGTCGCGCTGATAGCTGAGCACCAGCACTTTCTCGAACGCTTCCGGCGCCAGACGGCTGACGCTCATCGGCCCGTCCGCCAGGCGGCGCGCTTCCAGCAGCGCCCGGGCGGCGGTATCAGCGCGGCACAGCGCTTCGCAGCGTTCGCCGTCGCTGAGCAGCACCAGATGGTGCGCGCGGGCCCACGCGAAGGGCAACAGCGGACGGCGTTCGGCGGCTGGCGTCATGGGCGGCCTCCGAGGTTAAAGGCGTCAATGGCGGCGCTAACCTGGCGGAAGGCCTGGGTCTCCTGCTGCGGATAGATGTGCAGCAGATCGTTGCTGAGCGATGCTTCGCTGCTCTCTTTGCCCCGCTGTTTGGTTTGCGCATCGTTGAAGGCGGTGTACTGGCCGGAGGAGGCCCGGCGGTACTCATCGCGGTCGCGAATAATGGTCGGGCGGATAAACAGCATCAGGTTGCGTTTCGACACTTTCTTGCTGTCGGAGCGGAACAGCGCGCCGATCACCGGGATGTCGCCGAGCAGCGGCACTTTGTCGGCGCTATCGGTGACGCTTTTATCCAGCAGCCCGCCAACCACCACCGTTTCGCCGCTACCCACCAGCACGGCGTTATTCACCGTCCGGGTATTAAAGGTCGCCCCGAGATCGCTGCTGGTGCTGGAGGCCGAATCGGCGACGCTCGATACTTCCTGCTCAATCTCCAGCAGCACGGCATCGCCTTCGTTAATCTGCGGTTTCACCTTCAGCTTAATGCCCACGGTTTTGCGCTCGACGGTATTGAAGATGTTGTCGCCGGAGGTGGTTTGCGAGCCGGTTAACACCGGGACTTCCTGGCCGACGTTGAAGGTGGCTTGCATATTGTCGAGGGTGACGATGCTGGGGGTGGCCAGAATATCGTTCTTGGTACTGCTGGAGAGGGCGGTGAGCAGCATCGCCCAGTTCCCCTGGTAGAAGCCGGCGGCGATACCGTTAAACGAGCCGAGGGCGCTGGCCAGCGAGCTGCTGATGGTGCCGTCTTTGTTGTACTGGTTGGCGCCGGCGATCGCGGTGGAGATCGGCAATCCGCTGTTGGTAAACTGGGTCATGCCGGCGTTTTTATTGGCCCACTGGATACCGAGGTTGAGTCCGTCGGCATCCTGCACTTCGGCGATAATCGCCTCCACCAGCACCTGCGGGCGGCGGATATCCAGCTGGGCGATCACCCGCTCCAGATCGTTCATCACGTCCGGCGCCGCGGTGACGATCAGGGCGTTGGTCTGGCCGTGGGCTTTGATAATAATATTTTTATCGATCGCGGCCACCGGTTTGGCGCTTTGCTTATCGTTCTGCAGCGAGCTGCTGATCCCGGTCAGGACCTCCACCAGATCGGCGGCTTTGGCGTACTTCAGGTAGATCACTTTGGTGTTGCCCTGCACCGCCTGCTGGCGGTCGAGCTGTTTGATCATGGCGATAATGCGCTGGCGCGAGTTTGGCTCGCCGCTCACCAGCACCGAGTTGGTGCGCTCATCGGCCACCACGTTCGCCACCATCGATCCCGGCAGCGCCGACTTGCTGGTGTCTTTATTGAGTTCGGTAACCAGTTTGACCACCTCCGCGGCGGAGGCCCAGGAGAGAGGCACGGTCACCACGCTGCGATCCCCGGCGTTGTCGACGCGTTCGACAATGGTCAGCAGGCGTTTGATCACCGCCGCGCGGCCGGTCATCAGCAGGACGTTGGAAGGTTCATAATGGACCACGCTGCCGGCGCCAGCGTTATCGTTCAACTGGCGGAGCAGCGGCGCGAGATCGCGAGCGGCGACGTTGGTCAGGGGCACCACCCGGGTGACAACCTCATCGCCTTCGCCCGGCGCGGCCTCGCTGGCGACCGGAACGGCCGAGGTCTTGGCGTCTTTGGCGCGGACCACCTTCAGCACGCCGTTATTCATATTAATCACGGCGAAGCCATATACATCCAGCACGCTGAGGAAGAATTGATAATATTGCTCTTCATTGAGCATATCGTAACTGCGCACGGTGATAGTGCCGCGTACGCTGGGATCGATAATCACCGTTTTATTCAGGTTTTTGCTGACGGTATTGATAAATTCCTGGATATCGGTGCCTTTAAAACTGGCGGAAAATTCCTCCGCGGCGGCCGGAGAAAATAGCAGCGGGGTTAATATCAGCAGCGCAGGAAGCATTTTTCGCAGGCGTTTCATGGTTGGCAATTATTCATCCCCCAGGGAGAAAGCAATATCGTGTCGTTGGCCTTCCCGCTCAACGGTTAGCGTTATTTCGGTCATATCGGCCAGATTCTGCAGCGCCTGTTGCGCTTGTTCCTGATCGCGTAAATCGATGCCATTTAAGGCGATCGCCAAATCATTTGCCTGCAGGCCGGCCTGGCGAAACAGCGAGGCGTCTTTGCCAGGGTTAAGTCGGTAGCCCTGCAGTTTGTCGCCGCTGAGTACCGGCGAAATCGTTAAATAAGTGAGGATATTTTGCGGCTGCTCACGGAGTCGCTTCATAAGGGGCGGACGGGGCGCGGCGGCGGGCGATGACGACGACGCGCGGGTATCGTTAAATAATAAAATGGCCTCCTGGCGCCCCTGATAGTTGACGATGATCCGGTCTGGCAGGATGGCAGCGATCTGTGCATCGTATCCCGGGGTGGTATCGCCGACGCTAAGGCTAACCTGCTGATTTCCTTTTTCAATAATCGCGATGGAACGCGCCGGGTTGCTGCTGGCGAGCAGCCCGGCCAGGCGTAGCTTCAGGCTGGAAACCGGCACCTGATCGAGGCTGGTGGCCTCCGCTGGCGCGGGGGGATTTTTCGTCGCCAGGCCAAACAGGGTAAACGCGGGCCGCACGTTTTTTAATTCCGGTTCCGCTGCCGGAGGCGCAGTTAACGGCAGGGCGGAAATATCCTCAGAACTGACAGGGAATACCACTCGCCAGGTTAATTTCGCCAGCTGCGGAATGGCGGTTATTAATATGATGAGCGTCACAATTCGGGGTAATAATTTAATTATCCCTTTATTTATATTTGTTAACCCCATCACAGAAATTGGCATTTTAATCCCTTTGCTAATTTATTTTTCTGCACGCTGGCGTAATACCCTACCGAAACAGGTAGGTGATTATTGGCTTTTGAATGAATTATTGCCGGAGAGTGGCGATAAGCGTGGCGAATCATAATCAGTTTGCGGTTTGCGGTCGTCATTCCCTTTATTCATTTACTCCCCCGGCTTCCTACGCCCCCCTCTCATTTGTGGGGGATGATTGCGCCTGAGAAAGCAAAAATATCTAATTAGCGCGCTGTAAAGATATTCATCCTTTCTTACCTTTTATAATTTAATAAGCATATTAGGGACTATCGAATGCTCAGATATACCTGTCATGCCCTATTTCTTGGATCGTTAGTATTATTGAGTGGCTGTGATAACAGCTCTTCCTCCTCTTCCTCTGGCTCACCTGGCGAACCCGGTAATCCTGGCACGCCCGACCCGCAGGATGTCGTCGTCCGTTTACCGGACGTTGCCGTCCCTGGCGAAGCGGTACAGGCCTCTGCCAACCAGGCTGTCATTCACCTCGTCGATATCGCCGGCATCACCAGCAGCACGCCGGCCGACTATGCCAGCAAAAACCTCTATCTGTGGAATAACGAAACCTGTGATGCGCTGAGCGCGCCGGTGGCGGACTGGAATGATGTCAGCACCACGCCGACCGGCAGCGACAAATATGGCCCTTACTGGGTGATCCCGCTGACTAAAGAGAGCGGGTGTATCAACGTGATCGTCCGCGATGGCACCAATAAGCTTATCGACAGCGACCTGCGCGTCTCTTTCAGTGATTTCACCGATCGGACGGTATCGGTCATCGCCGGCAACAGCGCGGTCTATGACTCCCGCGCCGACGCCTTCCGCGCCGCCTTTGGCGTGGCGCTGGCCGATGCGCACTGGGTCGATAAGACCACTCTGCTGTGGCCGGGCGGGGAAAATAAACCCATTGTGCGTCTCTATTACAGCCACAGCAGTAAGGTGGCCGCCGACAGTAACGGCGAATTTACCGATAAGTATGTCAAGCTGACCCCGACCACCGTCAGCCAGCAGGTGAGCATGCGCTTCCCGCATCTCGCCAGCTATCCTGCCTTTAAGCTGCCGGATGACGTCAACGTCGAGGAATTGCTGCAGGGCGAGACGGTGGCGATATCCGCCGAAAGCGACGGGATACTGAGCTCCGCCACCCAGGTGCAGACCGCCGGCGTGCTGGATGATACCTATGCCGCCGCCGCCGAGGCGCTGAGCTATGGCGCCCAGCTAACCGATAGCGGCGTGACCTTCCGCGTCTGGGCGCCCACGGCGCAGCAGGTCGAGCTGGTGCTCTACAGTGCGGACAAGAAAGTGGTTGCCAGCCACCCGATGACCCGCGACAGCGCCTCCGGCGCCTGGTCCTGGCAGGGAGGGAGCGACCTGAAGGGCGCGTTCTACCGCTACGCGATGACGGTCTACCACCCGCAGTCGCGCAAAGTCGAGCAGTACGAAGTGACCGATCCCTACGCCCACAGTTTGTCGACCAACTCGGAGTACAGCCAGGTGGTCGATCTGAACGACAGCGCGCTGAAGCCGGAAGGCTGGGACGGGCTGACGATGCCGCACGCGCAGAAAACCAAAGCTGACCTGGCGAAGATGACGATCCACGAATCGCATATTCGCGATCTCTCCGCCTGGGATCAAACCGTTCCTGCGGAGCTGCGCGGTAAGTATCTGGCGCTCACCGCCCAGGAGAGCAATATGGTCCAGCATCTGAAGCAGCTGTCGGCTTCGGGGGTGACCCATATTGAGCTGCTGCCGGTCTTCGATCTGGCGACGGTCAATGAGTTCAGCGACAAAGTCGCCGATATTCAGCAGCCGTTCAGTCGCCTGTGCGAGGTCAACAGCGCGGTGAAGAGCAGCGAGTTCGCGGGCTATTGCGACAGCGGTTCGACGGTTGAAGAGGTGCTGACTCAGCTGAAGCAGAACGACAGTAAGGATAACCCGCAGGTGCAGGCATTGAATACGCTGGTGGCGCAGACCGACTCCTATAACTGGGGCTACGATCCGTTCCACTACACGGTACCGGAAGGATCCTACGCCACCGACCCGGAAGGCACGGCGCGCATTAAAGAGTTCCGCACCATGATTCAGGCGATCAAGCAGGATCTGGGAATGAACGTCATTATGGACGTGGTGTACAACCACACCAACGCCGCTGGCCCGACCGACCGCACCTCGGTGCTGGATAAGATCGTCCCCTGGTACTATCAGCGTCTGAACGAAACCACCGGCAGCGTGGAATCGGCCACCTGTTGCTCCGACTCGGCGCCAGAGCACCGGATGTTCGCCAAGCTTATCGCCGATTCACTGGCGGTATGGACCACCGATTATAAGATCGATGGCTTCCGCTTCGACCTGATGGGCTACCACCCGAAAGCGCAGATCCTCTCGGCCTGGGAGCGCATTAAAGCGCTGAACCCGGATATCTACTTCTTTGGCGAAGGCTGGGATTCCAACCAGAGCGATCGCTTTGAAATTGCCTCGCAAATCAATCTCAAAGGCACCGGGATCGGCACGTTCTCCGATCGTCTGCGCGACGCCGTGCGCGGCGGCGGGCCGTTCGACTCCGGCGATGCATTGCGCCAGAACCAGGGCGTGGGCAGCGGGGCCGGCGTTCTGCCGAATGAGCTGACCACCCTGACCGACGATCAGGCGCGCCACCTCGCCGATCTGACCCGTCTCGGCATGGCCGGTAACCTTGCGGACTTCGTGCTGATCGACAAAGACGGCGCGGTGAAGAGAGGCAGCGAGATTGATTATAACGGCGCGCCTGGCGGCTACGCGGCTGATCCGACGGAAGTCGTGAACTATGTGTCAAAACACGACAACCAGACGCTGTGGGACATGATCAGCTACAAAGCCGCTCAGGAGGCGGATCTCGACACCCGCGTCCGGATGCAGGCGGTGTCGCTGGCCACGGTCATGCTCGGCCAGGGGATCGCCTTTGACCAGCAGGGCTCGGAGCTGCTGCGCTCCAAATCCTTTACCCGCGACTCGTATGATTCCGGCGACTGGTTTAACCGCGTGGATTACTCCCTGCAGGACAACAACTACAACGTCGGTATGCCGCGCAGCAGCGATGATGGCAGCAACTATGACATCATCGCCCGCGTGAAGGACTGGGTGGCCACCCCGGGTGAAGCCGAGCTCAAGCAGATGACCGCGTTTTATCAGGAGCTGACCGCGCTGCGTAAGTCATCTCCGCTGTTTACCCTCGGCGACGGCGCGACGGTGATGCAGCGTGTGGACTTCCGCAATACCGGCGCCGATCAGCAGACCGGTCTGCTGGTGATGACCATCGATGACGGGATGCAGGCTGGCGCCAGTCTGGACAGCCGCGTCGACGGCATCGTGGTGGCGATTAACGCCGCTCCGGAAAGCCGGACGCTGCAGGATTTCGCCGGCACATCGCTCCAGCTGAGCGCCATCCAGCAGGCGGCGGGCGACCGTTCGCTGGCCAGCGGCGTGCAGATTGCCGCTGACGGCTCGGTCACGCTGCCGGCCTGGTCGGTTGCTGTTCTCGAATTGCCGCAGGGCGAATCGCAGGGCGCCGGCCTGCCGGTGAGCAGTAAATAACGTGACGTGGGGCGCCCGTAAGGGCGCCTCTGGCTGATGACAAACCTGGTTTGATATTGTGCCGCCTTTCTGCCGGGTGGCGGCTTTCGCCTTACCCGGCCTGTGAAGGACTGCAATATCAAACCGTTATGCAGTTAGCTGTAGGCCCGCGCAAGCGCAGCGCCGCCGGGCAATCCCTGAAGATTGCGCTTTGTCAGCCGTTTGGGGCGCCCGTAAGGGCGCCTTCTCGTTATCGTGAGGGAACAGGAGATCGTGGTGATTGTTCGTGATGACAGTGAAAGAGGGATCCCCCCGCTGGTGGCGCATCAGCCGCCTTCCGCGCAGGCGGACGCGCCGGTGATCCGCGGCCGGATGGTGCAGATCCCAGGCTGGATTATCCCGCTGTACGCCGGATTATTATTCGCGCTCGGCTGGTTTGGCGGCGAGCAGTGGCGTCATCCGGCACCGCCGCAAACGCTGCCCTTGCCGGTGGCGCATGCGGCGCTTCTGCCGTTAACCGCAGCCGGAGAGGCCGCGCCAAAGACGCCGCCGCCGGCGACAAAACCCAGCGCGCCCGCCGCGCCGGTGGTGGACAGCGATACGCTGCCGCCTCTGCGCTATAGCGCGCATGTCTACGCCTCGTTAGCGGAAAAGCGCAGCATTGTGTTAAATGGCAAAGCGTGGACGGAGGGCGACTCCCCGCTGCCCAATCTGGTGGTGGAGCAGATCCAGCAGGATGTGACGATCTTTAGCTTCAACGGCACGACCTTTACCCTCGCGGCGCTGGAGGACTGGCCCGGGGGGAAAATTGACGAGGAGCCGAAAGGCGAATAAGGGGCACGCGCAATAAAATGCGCGTTGAAGATATTTTGCTTAGTCGCCGCGCAGGCTGGCAATAAAGGGAGCAAGCTGGCGATTAAATTGACTGCACTGCGCGGCTTCCGGGGTGCTGTCCTGTAAAAGCTGTTGGTAAAGCCGGTCGCTATTTTGGCTTAACGTTGCCGGGTCAATATTTCCCCAGCCGCGCGCTTTGCCGACATTCACCGCCGCGCGATAAATAGCTTCATCGGCGGGCAGATCGCTACGATTACATTTATTCTTGAGATAGCGCGTTCCTGCCGCCACGGACGAGAGCTGCTCGAGCTGCGCCTGGCTACTGATGGCCGGACTGAGCGTTGAGGCGGGTTTCTGTTGGCAGCCAGAGAGCACGGCCACCACGCAAAGCGGAAATATAAGCGGAATGCGCATAGTAGAGTAATCAAAATAATGAATCACTGGCCGCTAGTTTAACAAATATTTCCCTGGTGTCATCATAAAATATGATTCTGCATAAATGTTAACAGGCTCTCATTTTTATTGGCAGAAACTCGATTAATCCCCTTTACTTCTTTCAATAATAAACATTGGCGGCCGGAAAATATATTTTCTGCGGCAGATGATGCCGCCGCATTTGGCATCAGGGCGAGCGTCATTTTTTATGTTATTAAAAAACATACTCTTTCCCATCTTGTTACGTGAGCACGAGGTAAAATGCTGGTTAAGAATGTCGCATTTTAGTGCTATCCTGTATGCCCTGAACATTACGTGCTATGTTCTGACTCATTCTGCCAGTGATGCGTTTAACACAATGATTTTATGGTGAATTTTTATTGTTAGTATCATGTGAAACGAAGCAAACCAACCCTTTGAAAGGTGGGCGGCGCGTTCTGCCCGCCAGCAGGTTGTCGTCCCGAGGGTAAGCAGCCAGGACGTTAATTTGAGAGATTTCTTCTTCCTCTGAACAGGGGAAGTATTGAGAATCAGGCCTTTGCGCCTGAACGTTGCGGAGAAAAAGCATGGCGGGAGATGACCGCGAGCCTATCGGACGTAAGGGAAGACCCCCACGTCCGACAAAACAGAAAGTCACCCGTCGCCGGGTCCGGGAAGAGGACTACGACGACGAGTATGATGACGATGATTATGAGGATGAGAAACCGGTGCCGAGAAAAGCCAAAGGCAAAGGTGGCAAGCCTCGTCGTAAGCGCAGCTGGCTGTGGCTGCTGGTCAAGCTGGGGATTGTCTTCGCGGTGCTGATTGCCGCCTATGGCGTCTACCTCGACCAGAAAATCCGCAGCCGCATTGACGGTAAAGTCTGGGAGCTGCCGGCCGCGGTCTATGGCCGAATGGTGAACCTTGAGCCGGACATGCAGATCAGCAAAAACGAGATGGTGCGTCTGCTGAACGCCACCCAGTATCGTCAGGTCAGCGCGATGACGCGTCCCGGCGAATATACGGTGCAGGCCAACAGCATCGAGATGATCCGCCGTCCGTTCGATTTCCCGGACAGTAAAGAAGGGCAGGTGCGCGCGCGTCTGACCTTCGATGGCGACCATCTGGAAACCATCGAGAATATGGATAACAACCGCCAGTTCGGTTTCTTCCGTCTCGATCCGCGACTTATCACCATGCTGCAGTCGCCGAACGGCGAGCAGCGTCTGTTCGTGAAGCGCAGCGGCTTTCCCGACCTGCTGGTGGATACGCTGCTGGCGACCGAAGACCGCCACTTCTACGAGCATGATGGTATCAGCCTCTATTCCATCGGCCGTGCGGTGCTGGCGAACCTGACGGCAGGCCGGACGGTGCAGGGGGCAAGTACCCTGACCCAGCAGCTGGTGAAAAACCTGTTCCTCTCCAGCGAACGCTCCTACTGGCGTAAAGCCAACGAAGCGTACATGGCGCTGATCGTCGACGCCCGCTACAGCAAGGATCGCATCCTTGAGCTGTATATGAACGAGGTGTACCTCGGTCAGAGCGGCGATAACGAAATTCGCGGCTTCCCGCTGGCCAGCCTGTACTACTTTGGCCGTCCGGTGGAAGAGCTGAGCCTCGACCAGCAGGCGCTGCTGGTGGGGATGGTGAAAGGGGCCTCGGTCTATAACCCGTGGCGCAACCCGAAACTGGCCCTTGAGCGACGCAATCTGGTGCTGCGTCTGCTGCAGCAGCAGCAGGTCATCGACCAGGAGCTGTACGACATGCTGAGCGCGCGTCCGCTGGGCGTGCAGCCGCGCGGCGGGGTGATTTCACCGCAGCCGGCGTTTATGCAGATGGTGCGTCAGGAGCTGCAGGCGAAGCTGGGCGATAAAGTGAAAGATCTCTCCGGCGTGAAGATCTTCACGACCTTCGACTCGGTGGCGCAGGATGCCGCGGAAAAAGCGGCTACTGAAGGGATCCCGGTACTGAAGAAACAGCGCAAGCTGGCAGATCTGGAAACCGCCATGGTGGTGGTGGACCGCTTTACCGGTGAAGTGCGGGCGATGGTCGGCGGCGCGGAGCCGCAGTTCGCCGGCTACAACCGTGCGATGCAGGCCCGCCGGTCGATTGGTTCTCTGGCCAAGCCGGCGACCTATCTGACCGCGCTGAGCCAGCCGAACCAGTATCGCCTGAATACGTGGATCGCCGATGCGCCAGTGACCATTCGCCTGTCCAACGGCCAGACCTGGTCGCCGCAGAACGACGATCGTCGCTTCAGCGGCCAGGTGATGCTGGTGGATGCCCTGACCCGTTCGATGAACGTGCCGACGGTTAACCTCGGGATGGCGCTGGGCTTGCCGGCGGTGGTCGATACCTGGACCAAACTGGGGGCGCCGAAGAATCAGCTCAACGCCGTGCCGGCGATGCTGCTTGGCGCGCTGAACCTGACGCCAATTGAAGTGGCCCAGGCCTTCCAGACCATCGCCAGCGGCGGCAACCGTGCGCCACTCTCCGCCCTGCGGTCAGTGATTGCGGAAGATGGCACGGTGCTGTATCAGAGCTACCCGCAGGCGGAGCGCGCGGTGCCTGCCCAGGCGGCCTACATGACGCTGTGGACCATGCAGCAGGTGGTGCAGCGCGGGACGGGGCGCCAGCTGGGCGCGAAGTATCCGGGCCTCCATCTGGCGGGGAAAACCGGGACCACCAACAATAACGTCGATACCTGGTTTGCCGGGATCGACGGTAGCCAGGTGACCATCACCTGGGTGGGTCGCGATAATAACCAGCCAACCAAACTGTACGGCGCCAGCGGTGCGATGTCGATTTACCAGCGTTATCTGGCGAACCAGACGCCAACGCCGCTGGTGCTGACGGCGCCTGAGGACGTGGTCGACATGGGCGTGGACAGCAACGGCAACTTCGTCTGCAGCGGCGGTATGCGTTCGCTGCCGGTGTGGACGACGCAGCCGGATGCGCTGTGCCGCCAGGGCGAAATGATGCAGCAGCAGCAGTTGCAGCAGCAGGAAGCGAACAACCCGTTCAATCAGTCCGGGCAGCAGCAGCCTCAGCAGCAACAGCAGCAGCAACAGCAGCCGCCGAAGCAGCAGGAGAAGAGCGACGGCGTCGCGGGCTGGATCAAGGATATGTTCGGCAGTAACTGATTTAAGCCCTAAGACCAGACCCCTTAAGACGAAAGTATTAAGGGGTTTTTTTATGCCTGTAAAAAAGTTAACGGCTCTTTAACTCCATAATAACTATCTGGTTATTAATTCAGCCTTCAGCCCGCAGCGACAGGCATATCGCTTGCCTTGCCTTCAACGTTTCGCCTATTATATCGCCCGTCATAATAATAATTCTCGTTTACGTTATCATTCACTTTCATCAGAGATATACCCATGGCGCGTCCAAAAACTGCTCAGCCAAACCACTCGCTGCGTAAAGTCGCAGCTGTAGTAGCCACGGCGGTTAGCGGCATGTCTGTCTACGCACAGGCAGCAGAACAACCGAAGCAAGAAGAAACCATTACCGTCGTTGCCGCCCCGGCCGCCCAGGAAAGCGCCTGGGGACCGGCGCCGACCATCGCGGCGAAACGTTCCGCCACGGCGACGAAAACCGATACCCCGATTGAAAAAACGCCGCAGTCTGTGTCGGTGGTGACGCGCCAGGAGATGGAGATGCGCCAGCCGACGACGGTAAAAGAGGCGCTCTCCTATACGCCAAGCGTCTTCTCCACCCGCGGCAGTTCGACCACCTATGACGTGGTCACCATTCGCGGCTTCACCACCTCGACGACCGTCAACACCAACCAGTATCTGGACGGCATGAAGCTGCAGGGGAATAACTACTCTGAAGTCTCCATGGATCCTTACTTCCTGGAGCGCGTGGAAGTGATGCGCGGGCCAACCTCGGTGCTGTACGGCAACAGCAACCCGGGCGGTATCGTCAGCATGGTCAGCAAACGCCCGACCACCGAGCCGCTGAAAGAAGTGCAGTTTAAGATGGGCACCGACAATCTGTGGCAGACCGGGTTTGACTTCAGCGACGCCATTGATGATGCCGGCGTCTGGTCCTACCGCCTGACCGGCCTGGGCCGCAGCCAGGATGCCCAGCAGCAGATGGCGAAATCGACCCGCTACGCGGTGGCGCCCTCCTTTAGCTGGCGTCCGGACGATAAAACCGACTTCACCTTCCTGAGCAACTTCCAGAATGATCCGGATGCGGGCTACTACGGCTGGCTGCCGCGCGAAGGCACCGTGGTGCCGTATTACGACGCCAACGGTAAGGCGCATAAGCTGCCGACCGATTTCAACGAAGGCGAGGCGGATAATAAAATCTCCCGCCGCCAGAAGATGGTGGGCTACAGCTTCTCCCATCAGTTCGATGACACCTTTACCGTGCGGCAGAACCTGCGCTATGCCGATGTGCATACGCTCTATCGTTCGGTGTACGGCAACGGCTATGTCGCGCCGGGCTACATGAATCGCGCCTATGTGCGCTCCGACGAGCACCTGAACACCTTCACCGTCGATACTCAGCTGCAGTCTGATTTCGCCACCGGCGCGGTTAGCCATACCCTGCTGACCGGCGTGGACTACTCGCGGATGCGTAACGATGTGGATGCCGACTACGGGACGGCGGATCCCATCAGCATGAACAATCCGCAGTACGGCAACCCGAATATTCAGGTCACCTTCCCGTACGCGGTGCTCAACCGGATGGAGCAGACTGGCCTGTACGCGCAGGATCAGATGGAGTGGGATAAATGGGTGATGACCCTGGGCGGCCGTTACGATTACGCCACGACCTCAACGTTAACCCGCGCCACCAACAGCCTGGCGGAGAACCACGACCAGCAGTTCAGCTGGCGCGGAGGCATCAACTACCTGTTCGATAACGGTATCTCTCCGTACTTCAGCTACAGCGAATCGTTTGAACCGGTATCGGGATCCAGCAGCAGCGGTAAGCCGTTCGATCCGTCGCGCGGTAAGCAGTATGAAGCCGGCGTGAAATATGTGCCGAAAGATATGCCGGTGGTGGTCACCGCGGCGGTCTATCAGCTGACCAAAGACAAGAACCTGACGGCGGATCCGGCTAACCAGGCGTTCAGCATCCAGACCGGCGAAATCCGCTCCCGCGGCCTTGAGCTGGAGGCGAAGGCGGCGGTGAACGCCAATATTAACGTCACCGCAGCCTACAGCTACACCGATGCGGAGTACACTCACGATACGGTGTTCAACGGTAAACGTCCGGCGGAAGTGCCGCGTAACATGGCCTCCCTGTGGGCGGATTATACCTTCCACGAAACCGCGCTGAGCGGTCTGACGATTGGGGCCGGGGCGCGCTATATCGGTTCAACGGTCAGCTACTACAAAAATGACACCAGTACCGGTAAGAAAAATGATGCCTTTAGTGTGGCCGGTTATGCGCTGATGGATGCGACGGTGAAATACGATCTGGCGCGCTTTGGCCTGCCGGGCTCGTCGGTCGGCGTCAACGTCAACAACCTGTTCGACCGCGAATATGTCTCCAGTTGCTACAGCGAATACGCCTGCTACTGGGGGGCCGGACGTCAGGTCGTCGCCACCGCCACCTTCCGTTTCTAACCACCTACGGGCGCGGTTCGCCGCGCCCTTTATCAGGTTATCGCTATGCAGGAACAGACTCCGCACGCAGAAACCACCTTCGCGCTGGATCGCGTCACTTTCCGTGTGCCTGGCCGCACGTTGCTCCATCCGCTCTCGCTCACCTTCCCGGCCGGAAAAGTCACAGGCCTGATCGGCCATAATGGCTCCGGCAAGTCGACGTTACTGAAAATGCTTGGCCGCCATCAGCCGCCTTCCGCAGGCGATGTGCTGCTGGACGGCCAGCCGCTGGAGAGCTGGGGCAGCAAAGCCTTTGCCCGCAAAGTGGCCTATCTGCCGCAGCAGCTGCCGCCGGCCGAAGGTATGACGGTGCGCGAGCTGGTGGCGATCGGCCGCTATCCGTGGCACGGCGCGCTGGGTCGCTTTGGCGCGGCGGACCGCGAGAAAGTGGAAGAGGCGATTGCGCTGGTAGGGCTGAAGCCGCTCGCCCATCGTCTGGTGGACAGCCTCTCCGGCGGCGAACGTCAGCGGGCGTGGATCGCCATGCTGGTGGCGCAGGATAGCCGCTGTCTGCTGCTCGATGAACCCACCTCGGCGCTGGATATCGCCCATCAGGTTGATGTCCTCGCGCTGGTGCATCGTCTCAGCCAGCAGCGCGGCCTGACGGTGATCGCCGTCCTGCACGACATTAATATGGCGGCCCGCTACTGCGACTATCTGGTGGCCCTGCGCGGCGGGGAAATGATCGCCCAGGGGACGCCGGCGGAACTGATGCGCAGCGACACCCTGGAACAAATCTACGGCATCCCGATGGGGATCCTGCCGCACCCGGCCGGCGCGGCGCCGGTAAGCTTTGTCTATTGATGATGACCCCGACTCAGATAACCCGACGTCGCCTGCTGACCGCGATGGCGCTCTCGCCGCTGCTGTGGCAGATGCGCGGCGCGCAGGCGGCGAACGTTGACCCGCAGCGTGTGGTCGCCCTGGAGTGGCTGCCGGCGGAGCTGCTGCTGGCGCTGGGCGTCACGCCTTACGGCGTGGCCGATATCCCTAACTATCGCCTGTGGGTAAACGAGCCCGCGCTGCCCGACTCGGTGATCGATGTCGGTCTGCGCACTGAACCCAATCTTGAGCTGCTGACGCAGATGAAACCGTCGTTTATCGTCTGGTCAGCAGGCTACGGCCCGTCGCCGGAGAAGCTGGCGCGTATCGCCCCCGGTCGCGGATTCACCTTTAGCGACGGCAAACGCCCGCTGGCGATGGCTCAGCGCTCGCTGCTGGAGATGGCTGACCTGCTGGGCAAACCGCAGCAGGCTCAGCGCCACCTGGCGGAGTTTGAGGCGCTGATGGCGAGCCTGAAGCCGCGCTTTGCCGGACGCGGCGACCGTCCGCTGCTGATGATCTCCCTGCTCGATCCGCGCCACGTTCTGGTGTTTGGCGAAAACTGCCTGTTCCAGGAGGTGCTTGACCGCTTTGGTATTAAAAACGCCTGGCGCGGCGAAGCGGCGTTCTGGGGCAGCGTCAGCGTTGGCATCGACCGGCTGGCGGCGTTTAACGAGGCCGATGTGATCTGTTTTGATCATGGTAACGAGCGGGAGATGACCCAGCTGCTGGCGACCCCGCTGTGGCAGGCGATGCCGTTCGTGCGCGCGGGACGCTTCCAGCGCGTTCCGGCCGTATGGTTCTATGGCGCGACGCTGTCGGCGATGCATTTTGCCCGCGTGCTGGCCGAGGCCCAGGGGAGTCCGGCATGAATACGCGTATTTCACCGTTAGCCAGTATCCTGCTGGCCGCGCTGCTGGTTGCCGCCTTCGCGTTGAGTATCGTCAATCTCAATGTCGCCTTGCCCTATGCGCAATGGCGGCAGGCGCTGCGGCAGCCGGATAGCGATCAGATTGCCCAGATGCTGTTTCATTACAGCCTGCTGCCGCGGGTGGCCGTTTCACTGCTGGTGGGGGCCGGGCTGGGACTGGTCGGCGTACTGTTCCAGCAGGTGCTGCGCAATCCGCTGGCGGAGCCGACCACCCTTGGCGTCGCCACCGGCGCGCAGCTGGGGATAACGGTCACCACGCTGTGGGCCATCCCCGGCGTGCTGGCGTCGCAGTTTGCCGCGCTGGCCGGGGCCTGTCTGGTGGGTGCGCTGGTGTTTGGCGTATCCTGGGGCAAGCGTCTGTCGCCGGTAACGCTGATCCTGGCGGGCCTGGTGGTCAGCCTCTACTGCGGGGCGCTTAACCAGCTGATGGTGATTTTCCATCACGACCAGCTGCAGAGCATGTTCCTGTGGAGCACCGGGACGCTGACGCAAACCGACTGGAGCGTGGCGCAGCGCCTGTGGCCGCAACTGCTGGGCGGGGCGATACTCACCCTGCTGCTGCTGCGTCCGCTGACTCTGATGGGGCTCGATGACGGGGTGGCGCGCAACCTGGGGCTGGCGCTGTCTCTGGCGCGCCTCGGCGCCCTGACGCTGGCGATCGTGATGAGCGCGCTGCTGGTCAACGCGGTCGGGATTATCGGCTTTATCGGCCTGTTCGCGCCGCTACTGGCGAAAATGCTCGGCGCCCGTCGACTGCTGGCCCGGCTGCTGCTGGCGGCGCTGATCGGCGCGCTGCTCCTGTGGCTTTCCGATCAGGTGATCCTCTGGCTGAGCCGGGTATGGCGGGAAGTCTCCACCGGCTCGGTCACCGCCCTGATTGGCGCGCCGCTGCTGCTGTGGCTGCTGCCGCGGCTGCGCAGCATCAGCGCCCCGGTGATGAACGGCGGCGATAATGTGCAGCCTGAGCGCTATCACGTGCAATGGTTTGTTCTCGGGGGCGTCGCGTTGCTGCTGCTGGCGATGAGCGTGGCGCTGGCCTTTGGTCGCGATGCCCACGGTTGGCTGTGGGCTCACGGCGATCTACTGGAGCAACTGCTGCCCTGGCGCTGGCCGCGGGTGCTGTCGGCGCTGTTCGCCGGGGTGATGCTGGCGGTCGCCGGCTGTATTATCCAGCGCCTGACCGGCAACCCGATGGCCAGCCCGGAAGTGCTGGGCATCAGCTCCGGCGCCGCCTTTGGCGTGGTGCTGATGCTGTTCTTCGTGCCTGGCGACGCCTTTGGCTGGCTGCTGCCGGCCGGGAGCCTTGGCGCGGCGGCCACTTTGCTGATCATTATGCTGGCCGCCGGGCGGGGCGGTTTCTCGCCGCATCGGATGCTGCTGGCGGGGATGGCGCTCAGTACCGCCTTCACTATGCTGCTGATGATGCTGCAGGCCAGCGGCGATCCGCGTATGGCGCAGATCCTGACGTGGATCTCGGGGTCGACCTACAGTGCGACGCCGGAGAGGGTGGTACGCAGCGGCGCGGTGATGCTGGTCCTGCTGGCGCTGGCGCCGCTCTGTCGCCGCTGGTTAACCATCCTGCCGCTGGGCGGGGAGGCGGCGCGGGCGGTGGGCATGGCGCTGACGTCATCGCGGATTGTTCTGCTGCTGCTGGCGGCCTGCCTGACGGCGGCGGCGACGCTGACCATTGGCCCGCTGAGCTTCGTCGGGCTGATGGCGCCGCATATTGCGCGCATGATGGGCTTCCGCCGAACGCTGCCGCATATGGTGATCTCCGGACTGACTGGCGGGCTGCTGCTGGTCTTCGCCGACTGGTGCGGACGGATGATCATGTTCCCGTACCAGATCCCGGCGGGGCTGCTGTCGACCTTTATCGGCGCGCCGTACTTTATCTATTTGCTGAGGAAGCAGAGCCGCTAACGATCCCGGATGGCCTCAACATCCCCGGTGACGCTATCGCTTACCGGGCTACAGTGCTGTGCGATTTGGTAGCCCGGATAAGGCGCAATGCGCCGCATCCGGGAAACTCCCCGGTGGCGCTATCGCTTACCGGGGCTACAGCGCGGTGCGATTTGGTAGCCCGGATAAGGCGCAATGCGCCGCATCCGGGAAAATCCCTGCGTCACCAGGCATTCAAGCACCTTACAGTTTGGCAAATACCCGACGCGCGGCGTCGATGGTATTGTCGATATCTTCTTCGCTGTGGGCGACGGACATAAAGCCAGCCTCAAACGCTGACGGCGCCAGGTACACGCCTTCCTCCAGCATCAGATGGAAGAAGCGCTTGAAGCGTTCGACATCGCACTTCACCACGTCCTGATAGCAGGTGACGGTTTCGGCATCGGTAAAGAAGATGCCGAACATGCCGCCGACGTTATTGACCACCAGCGGGATCCCGGCGTCACGCGCCGCATCCAGCAGGCCTTGCGCCAGCTGGTTGGTCAGCTCGGTGAGGGTTTCATGCACGCCCGGCTGCGCCACTTCGCTTAAGCAGGCGAAGCCGGCGGCCATGGCGATCGGGTTACCGGAGAGGGTTCCGGCCTGGTAGACCGGACCGGTGGGCGCCAGCGCGTCCATCACCTCGCGACGGCCGCCGAAGGCGCCTACCGGCATCCCGCCGCCGATGATTTTCCCGAGACAGGTCAGATCCGGCTCCACGCCGTAATAAGCCTGCGCGCCCGCCAGCGCCACGCGGAAGCCGGTCATCACTTCGTCGATGATCAGCAGGGCGCCAAATTCGTCGCACAACGCGCGCAGGCCCGGCAGGAACTCCGGCTGCGGCGGAATGCAGTTCATGTTCCCGGCGACCGGCTCGACGATGATGCAGGCGATATCCTGCGGATACTGCTCGAACGCCGCGCGCACGGAGGCGAGGTCGTTATAGGTGCAGGTCAGGGTATGTTTGGCGAAATCAGCCGGCACGCCCGGCGAGTTCGGCTGGCCGAGGGTCAGCGCGCCGGAACCGGCTTTCACCAGCAGGCAGTCGGCATGGCCGTGGTAGCAGCCTTCGAACTTGATGATCTTGTCGCGGCCGGTGAAGCCGCGCGCCAGGCGAATCGCGCTCATGGTGGCTTCGGTACCGGAGTTCACCATGCGCACCATATCCATGGTCGGCACCAGCTCGGTCACCAGCGCCGCCATTTTTACTTCCATTTCGGTCGGCGCGCCAAAGCTCAGGCCGCGGGACGCCGCCTCGATCACCGCGTTGCGGATCGCCGGATGGTTGTGGCCCAGCACCATCGGACCCCAGGAGCCGACATAATCGATATAGGCTTTCCCATCCACGTCATAGAGGTAAGCGCCATCCGCGCGTTCGATAAACAGCGGGGTGCCGCCGACGCCGGTGAAGGCGCGGACCGGCGAGTTAACGCCGCCGGGGATCAGTTCACGCGCGGCGTGGTACAGATTTTCAGATTTGCTCATGGCCAGGGTCCTGGTTCGTGAAAAATGTTTTATCGGCTATTCTAAGTTATTCCAGGATGGTTATGAAAGTTTTGCCCAATTGAAACAATGTGCCGCAAGGGCATTTTTTTGACGACGCAGCGCGCCGGGGCGGCTAAAATGCCTCTCTCTTCATTTGTATTACCAATAATTGATAATGGCATGAAAGCAGAAACTCCCTCTTTTGAGGCACATCAGTTCGTGCGGGTGCGTCGCGGCGATGCGGTGCGCCGGTTGATTCAGCGCGATAAAACGCCGCTGGCGGTGCTGTTTATGGCGGCGGTGGTCGGCACGCTGGCCGGGCTGGTGGGCGTGGCGTTTGAGAAGAGCGTGAACTGGGTGCAGAACCAGCGGATCGGCGCGCTGGCGCAGGTGGCGGACCACTGGTATCTGGTCTGGCCGCTGGCGTTTATCTTGTCGGCGCTGCTGGCGATGGTCGGCTATTTCCTCGTGCGCCGTTTTGCGCCGGAGGCTGGCGGATCGGGGATCCCGGAAATCGAAGGGGCGCTGGAGGAGCTGCGGCCAGTGCGCTGGTGGCGCGTGCTGCCGGTGAAATTCATCGGCGGCATGGGGACCCTGGGCGCCGGAATGGTGCTGGGACGCGAGGGGCCGATGGTGCAGCTTGGCGGCAACATTGGACGCATGGTGCTGGATATTTTCCGCATGCGCAGTCCGGAAGCGCGGCACACGCTGCTGGCGACCGGTGCGGCGTCGGGGCTCTCAGCGGCCTTTAACGCGCCGCTGGCCGGTATCCTGTTTATCATTGAAGAGATGCGCCCGCAGTTCCGCTACAACCTGATCTCCATTAAAGCGGTATTTACCGGCGTGATCATGTCGAGCATTGTGTTTCGCATTTTCAACGGCGAGGCGGCAATTATAGAGGTGGGCAAGCTGAGCAATGCCCCGGTGAATACCCTGTGGCTGTACCTGGTGCTGGGGATGCTGTTTGGCTGCTTTGGCCCGTTGTTTAATTTTCTGGTGCTACGCACCCAGGATCTGTTCCAGCGCATTCACGGCGGCAACATCAAAAAATGGGTGTTAATTGGCGGGGGCATCGGCGGGCTTTGCGGCCTGCTGGGGCTGATGCAGCCCTCCGCGGTGGGCGGTGGCTTTAACCTGATCCCCATCGCCGCCGCCGGTAACTTCTCCGTCGGTTTGCTGCTGTTCATCTTTATTGCCCGCGTGGTGACCACGCTGATCTGCTTCTCTTCCGGCGCGCCGGGCGGCATTTTCGCTCCGATGCTGGCGCTCGGCACGCTGCTGGGCACGGCGTTCGGCATGGCGGCTATTCCGCTGTTTCCGTCCTACCATCTCGATGCCGGCACCTTCGCCATCGCCGGTATGGGGGCGCTGCTCGCCGCCTCGGTGCGCGCGCCGCTGACCGGGATTGTGCTGGTGCTGGAGATGACCGATAACTATCAGCTCATTTTGCCAATGATTATTACCTGCCTTGGCGCAACACTACTGGCGCAATTCCTCGGCGGTAAGCCTTTGTATTCGACCATTCTGCAACGTACTCTGGCGAAGCAGGAGGCCGAGCAGGCGGCAAAAGCGCAGCAGGCACCCCGGGAGAATACTTGAACGATTTACCAGGGTATTAGATAATGGCTCAAAAGGTCCGGTTATTCTTTAACCGGCCGGAAGTATCAATGGGAGCAAAAAATGAGTGATGACGTAGCGTTGCCGCTGGAGTTTACCGAAGCCGCAGCCAATAAAGTAAAACACCTGATTGCGGATGAAGATAATCCGAACCTGAAACTGCGCGTATATATCACCGGCGGCGGTTGCAGCGGTTTCCAGTATGGCTTCACCTTCGACGATCAGGTGAACGAAGGGGATATGACCATTGAGAAACAGGGTGTCGGCCTGGTGGTTGACCCGATGAGCCTGCAGTACCTGGTCGGCGGCTCTGTCGACTATACCGAAGGGCTGGAAGGTTCGCGCTTTATCGTGACCAACCCGAACGCGAAAAGCACCTGCGGCTGCGGGTCCTCGTTCAGCGTTTAAAGCGAGCGCGGCAGGGGGCTTTTTCTCGCAGCGAGAGGGCGCCAACGCTAAAAACGGTAACCTCAGGGTTACCGTTTTGCTTTTATGACCGTCCGTTATCGTCCAGGGCAAACGTCGGCAGCTTCAGATGCCAGCGGATCGCCGCCAGCCGGATCGCCAGGGTCACCACCATCCCCATCATCGCCGAATTCTCCAGCGGGAGATGGAAGGTGTCGTGCGCGGTGGCGTGGACAATGCCGCCGACAATACAGGCGGTGGCGTAGATCTCGGTGCGCAGAATCATAGGAATTTCGCGCGCCAGCACGTCGCGGATTATCCCGCCGCCAACGCCGGTCACCACCCCCATGCATACCGCTACCAGCGGGCCGCTGCCGGCGAGAAAGGCTTTATTCACGCCGATGCCGACAAACACCGCTAAACCGACGGCGTCGAGCACCGGCAGGATCCATTTCGGCAGCCGGCGCGGCTGGCGGACCAGCAGGATGGTCAGCATGCTGGTGACCATCGCCACCACCAGATCGGTGGGATCTTTGACCCAGAATACCGGGCCATTCGCCAGCGCCATGTCGCGGATGGTTCCGCCGCCCACCGCCGTCACCACGCCTAACACCAGCACGCCAAACGGGTCCATGCGTAATTTTCCGGCCAGCAGAACGCCGGAGATCGCGAAAACGGCCGTGCCAATAATATCCAGCCAATAGACAAGCATCGTTGATTCCCACTGAACATCCGCTTTACCGGATGGTTATTTTACCTGGTCGAGCGCCGCGCAAAGTTGTTTGGCGGCGAGGATAATACGTGGGCTTGCGCGTTCAAACCAGTCGCTGTGTAACGCAATCAACGAAATGGTGAGCTGATGTTGCCAAAAGCGCTGCGCCTCGGCGATGCGGCTGGCGTCGCCGGTCACCACAATCGCCTGCGGCTGACGGGCCAGCACCTGTTCGCGGCTCACCTGCGGCCAGGGAACACGGCTGGCGGCAAAGATATTCTCGCCGCCGCACAGCCTCAGCACCTGATCCTGAATCGAGCCGGGGCCGCTGGTGAACAGCGGGGCGGAACCGAACTGCAGGAAGACGCGTTTCTTCGGCGCGCTGGCATAGCGCGCTTTCAGTGCATCGTATTCCTGCTGCATCGCCTGCGCCGCCTGCTGCGCTTTTTCCGGCTGCGGGCTCCACTTCGCCAGTTGACGCAGGGTGGCGATGATCTCTTCGATGGTCGAAGTCTGCACCCAGAGGACGTGGATCCCCAGCGACTGCAGCTGGTTAACCTGACGTTCGGCATTACCGCCGCGCCAGGCCAGCACCAGGTCTGGCTTTAACGCTACGATGCGCTCCAGGTTCATCCCCTGCCAGCTGGCAACCTGCTCAATCGTTTTGGCCTGCGGCGGATAATCGGAATAGCTACTGACGCCGACCGGCGTGATCCCGGCGGCAAAGGCCAGTTCGGTATTGGCGGGGGAGAGGGCGATCACCCGCGGCGCGGCCAGCAGCCACGCCGGGGCGAGTAACAGCAGCGCGGCAAGCGCGAAGGAGAGCGACTTAGCCACGTGCCAGGTTCTGGACCAGATTCTCCACCATCAGGGTGGACTGTCGGGCGGCGACCGCAAGGAACTCCTCAAAGCTGAGGTGAGACTGCTGGTCGGCCACATCGGAGATGGCGCGAACCACCACGAAGGGAACCTTAAAGTTATGGCAAACGTGAGCGATAGCGGTCGCTTCCATTTCCACAGCGATCGCCTGCGGGAAATTATGGCGGATCTTCGCCAGACCGACAGAGCCGTTAATGAAGGCATCGCCGCTGACGATCAGGCCGCGAACGGCATTGAGATCTAACGCGTTAATGCAGCTCTCCGCGGCGGCCACCAGTTTTTCGTCCGCTTTAAAGCCCGCCGGGCAGCCAGGCAGCTGGCCGTACTCATAACCGAAGGCGGTGACGTCGGCGTCGTGGTAGCGCGCTTCATCGGAGACGACGATATCGCCGACCTTCAGCGTCGACGCCAGGCCGCCGGCTGAGCCGGTATTAATGATCACGTCAGGCTGGCAACGCTCCAGCAGCAGGGTCGCGCCCATCGCCGCCGCCACTTTCCCGATACCAGACTTCAGCAGCGCGACGTCAACGCCGTGAAGTTGGCCGGTATAGATTTCGCTCCCGCCAATAGTGATAGTCTGGCGGTTTTCGATTTTGTCGCGCAGAAGGGTAACTTCCTCTTCCATAGCGCCAATAATGCCAATTTTCATAGATTTACTCGCGATGTGTCAGGTTTAGTTGCATAGTCTATCATGCGCTTAAGGGGAAGCGTATTGCTCGCGCGGGAGAGGCTATGGCAAAGATTGATTTTCGCAACAAGATAAACTGGCGTCGACGCTTCCGTTCGCCGCCGCGTGTCGAGACGGAGCGCGACATCCTGCGGATCTTCGAAAGCGATCGGGGACGGATCGTCAACTCGCCGGCCATCCGTCGCTTACAGCAAAAAACTCAGGTCTTCCCGCTGGAGCGCAACGCAGCGGTGCGTACCCGTCTGACCCACTCGCTGGAGGTGCAGCAGGTGGGGCGTTATATCGCCAAAGAGGTACTGAGCCGGCTGAAAGAGCAGAGGCTGCTGGAAGAGTATGGCCTGGAAGAGCTGACCGGGCCATTCGAGAGCGTCGTGGAGATGGCCTGCCTGATGCACGATATCGGCAACCCGCCGTTTGGCCATTTTGGCGAGGCGGCGATTAACGACTGGTTCCGCCAGCGTCTGGCGCCCGGCGATGCGCTCGGGCAGCCGCTGACCGACGATCGCTGTGAAGTGCAGGCATTACGCCTGCAGGAGGGGGAAACGTCGCTTAACGCGCTGCGCCGCAAAGTGCGCCAGGATCTCTGCTGCTTTGAGGGCAACGCCCAGGGCATTCGTCTGGTCCATACGCTGATGCGCATGAATCTGACCTGGGCGCAGGTCGGCTGTATTCTGAAATATACTCGTCCGGCGTGGTGGTCCGAGGCGACGCCAGCCAGCCACAGTTATTTAATGAAGAAGCCTGGCTACTATTTAGCCGAAGAGGAGTATGTGGCGCGCCTGCGTAAAGAACTGGATCTGGCGCCTTACAATCGGTTCCCATTAACCTGGATTATGGAAGCCGCGGATGACATCTCATATTGCGTCGCGGATCTCGAGGACGCGGTGGAAAAACGTATTTTCAGCGCTGAGCAGCTTTATCAGCATCTTTACGACGCCTGGGGCCGCCATGAAAAAGGATCGTTATTCTCGCAGGTGGTGGAAAATGCCTGGGAGAAATCACGAGCCAATTCCCTGAAGCAGAGCGCGGAAGATCAGTTTTTTATGTATTTGCGGGTGAACACGCTGAATAAGCTGGTGCCCTACGCGGCGCGCCGATTTATTGACAACCTGCCGGCCATCTTTACGGGCGACTTTAATCATGCGCTGCTCGAGGACGACAGCGATTGCAGTCAACTGCTGGAGCTTTATAAAAATGTAGCGATTAAACAGGTGTTTAGCCATCCGGATGTCGAGCAGCTGGAATTGCAGGGCTACCGGGTGATCAGCGGCCTGCTGGATATCTATCAGCCGCTGCTGAAATTATCACTGGAGGATTTCAGCGAATTAGTGGCGCAGGAGCGGGTACGGCGTTTACCCATTGCCTCCCGGCTGTATCAGAAACTTTCAACCCGCCACCGGCTGGCCTATGTGGAAGCGGTAAATAAGCTCGCGCGCGCAGCGCCTGAATTTGCGCTGATGGAATACTATTATCGCTGCCGTCTGATTCAGGATTATATCAGCGGGATGACGGATTTATATGCGTGGGATGAATATCGACGACTGATGGCGGTGGAATAGGCTGGAGTTTTGTAAAGATGGACAATAAATTTTTACTTTTTCCAGAAACTTAATTCCGGAACTTAGCGCTATAAAATGACTCTGATAGTCACGTACACAGCAACTTTCGTTTTCTGATATTGAGATTGAAACTGATGAAAAAAACCACGTTAGCAATGAGTGCACTGGCTCTGAGTTTAGGTCTGGCATTGTCCCCGCTCTCTGCGAGCGCGGCGGAAACGGCATCTTCGGCCACTAACGCGCAGCAGATGCCAAGCCTGGCCCCGATGCTGGAGAAAGTGATGCCGTCGGTGGTGAGCATTAACGTTGAAGGTAGCACCACCGTTAATACCCCACGGATGCCGCGTAACTTCCAGCAGTTCTTTGGCGATAACTCGCCGTTCTGCCAGGATGGTTCTCCATTCCAGAGTTCGCCGTTTTGCCAGGGCGGCGGACAGGGCGGTCAGCCTGACGGCGGCCAGCAGCAGAAATTCATGGCGCTGGGCTCCGGCGTGATTATTGATGCGGCCAAAGGGTATGTGGTGACCAACAACCACGTCGTGGACAACGCCACCACGATTAAGGTCCAGCTGAGCGATGGTCGTAAGTTTGATGCCAAAGTCGTGGGTAAAGACCCGCGCTCTGATATCGCGCTGATTCAGATTCAGGATCCGAAAAACCTGACGGCAATTAAGCTTGCCGACTCTGACGCGCTGCGCGTCGGCGACTACACCGTGGCTATCGGTAACCCGTTCGGTCTGGGCGAAACCGTGACCTCCGGGATTGTTTCCGCGCTGGGTCGTAGCGGCCTGAACGTGGAAAACTACGAAAACTTTATCCAGACCGATGCGGCGATTAACCGCGGGAACTCCGGCGGCGCGCTGGTGAATCTCAACGGCGAGCTGATCGGCATCAACACCGCCATTCTGGCGCCGGACGGCGGCAACATCGGTATCGGTTTTGCTATCCCGAGCAACATGGTGAAAAACCTGACCGAGCAGATGGTGAAATATGGCCAGGTGAAACGCGGCGAGCTCGGCATCATGGGCACCGAACTGAACTCTGAGCTGGCGAAAGCGATGAAAGTCGACGCCCAGCGCGGCGCCTTCGTCAGCCAGGTGATGCCGGGATCGGCGGCCGCGAAAGCGGGCATTAAAGCCGGCGACGTGATCACCTCCCTCAACGGGAAGGCGATCAGCAGCTTCGCCGCGCTGCGTGCTCAGGTCGGCACCATGCCTATCGGCAGCAAGGTTGAGCTTGGCCTGCTGCGCGATGGCAAACCGGTGACCGTCACCGTCGAACTGCAGCAGAGCAACCAGACCCAGGTTGACTCCAGCACCATCTTCAACGGGATTGAAGGGGCGGAAATGAGCAACAAGGGTCAGGACAAAGGCGTGGTGGTCAATAATGTGAAAGCCGGCACCCCGGCGGCGCAGATTGGCCTCAAGAAAGGCGACATCATTGTCGGGGCCAACCAGCAGCCGGTGAAAAACATCGCCGATCTGCGGAAAATCTTCGACGCCAAACCGTCCGTGCTGGCGCTGAACATTCAGCGCGGCGACGCCTCTATCTACCTGCTGCTGCAGTAATCGTCAGCGCTTGATCCCAGCCCCTTCCCTCGCCGAGGGCAGGGGCTTTTTTCCGTTCTGTGACCGCTTCCACAACTCCACATATCTCATCCGGGCTTCGGGCATATGCACAATGCGGCAGGGCGACGACTCTTTTATGCTGGTGCCCTGCAAAGGGGAGGATTACATGGCTGGCTGGCATCTCGATACCAAAATGGCGCAGGATATTGTGGCGCGGACGATGCGCATCATCGATACCAACATCAACGTGATGGATGCCCGCGGGCGGATTATCGGCAGCGGCGATCGGGAAAGGATTGGTGAATTGCACGAAGGCGCGCTGCTGGTGCTTTCCCAGGGGCGGGTGGTGGATATCGACGACGCGGTGGCTCGCCATCTGCACGGGGTGCGCCAGGGCATTAACCTGCCGCTGCGCCTGGAGGGGGAGATCGTCGGGGTGATCGGCCTGACCGGCGAGCCGGAGTCGCTGCGAAAATATGGCGAGCTGGTGTGCATGACGGCAGAGATGATGCTGGAGCAGTCGCGACTGATGCATCTCCTGGCGCAGGACAGCCGTCTGCGCGAAGAGCTGGTGATGAACCTGATTCAGGCGGAAGAGCATACCCCGGCGCTGAACGAATGGGCTCAGCGATTAGGCATCGATCTGAATCAGCCGCGCGTGGTGGCGATGATTGAGGTGGATAGCGGCCAGCTCGGCGTAGACAGCGCGATGGCGGAACTACAGCAGCTGCAGAACGCGCTGACCACGCCCGATCGCAATAATCTCGTGGCCATTGTCTCGCTCACGGAAATGGTGGTGCTGAAACCGGCGCTGAACAGCTTTGGCCGCTGGGACGCCGACGATCATGTCCGGCGCGTCGAGCAGCTTATCGCCAGGATGAAAGAGAATGGCCAGCTCCGTTTCCGCGTGGCGTTGGGCAACTTCTTCACCGGCCCCGGGAGTATCGCCCGCTCTTATCGTACCGCTCGCACGACGATGATGGTGGGCAAGCAGCGGATGCCGGAGAGCCGCTGCTATTTCTATCAGGATCTGATGCTGCCGGTGCTGCTTGACAGCCTGCGCGGCGGCTGGCAGGCCAATGAGCTGGCCCGTCCGCTGGCGCGTCTCAAGACAATGGATAACAACGGGCTGCTGCGGCGAACGCTGCAGGCGTGGTTTCGCCATAACGTGCAGCCGCTGGCGACGTCGAAGGCGCTGTTTATTCATCGCAATACGCTGGAGTACCGGTTGAATCGTATCTCGGAGCTGACGGGGCTGGATCTTGGCAGCTTTGACGACCGGCTGCTGCTGTATATCGCGCTGCAGCTGGATGAACAACGCTAAGGTGTGGAGGTAAAAAAATGCCGGGTAGCGACTCGCCATACCCGGCCTGGACGATGCATGCTGTCGGTAGCGGTTTGATACCGCCAGCCCGGTCAGGCGACGCGCCGCCGGGGATGCGCTTACTTACGGGTGAGCTTTTCCAGATCGGCTTCGATTTCGCTGATCTTATTGGTGACCACGCTTTCCAGATGGCGTAAATCGTCGAGGATTTTACGCTTGAGATCGATTTCAGTGCGGTCGCGCTGGCAAATCTGATCCAGCTCATCGATGACGTAGCGCAGATTGGGGCTGATCTCCTGGACCTCTTTGTAGCCCTGGCCGACGCCGTCGGCGACGACGGTTTTGCGCTGACGCGGATATTTGAACTTCACGCTCTTGGCGAAGAATTCGCCTTTGTCTTTCTGAAAATAGATTTTCAGAATGTCGTTGTTAGCTTCCTGCCGCAGGCTATAGCGATCGATCTCATCAGGGTTGGTAATGCCAAGACTTTTCAGATTATCGTACATAACGGTACCTTTGATAGCATCATAACCATTGAATAATTAACGAAAAAATCCATTCTCGCCAGCATCAAATATAAAAAAAGCGGGATATCTCCCGCTTTTTATTTGCTTTAGTCGATGGTGCGCAGCAGTTCGTTAATGCCGACCTTGCCGCGAGTTTTAGCATCGACTTTCTTCACGATCACTGCGCAGTACAGACTGTATTTACCATCTTTCGACGGCAGGTTGCCTGACACCACTACCGAGCCAGCCGGCACGCGGCCGTAGAAGACTTCGCCGGTTTCGCGATCGTAGATTTTGGTGCTCTGACCCAGGTAAACGCCCATGGAGATCACGGAGCCTTCTTCGACAATCACCCCTTCAACCACTTCAGAGCGCGCGCCGATGAAGCAGTTATCTTCGATGATGGTCGGGTTCGCCTGCAGCGGCTCCAGTACGCCACCGATGCCGACGCCGCCGGACAGGTGAACGTTTTTACCGATCTGCGCGCAGGAGCCGACGGTGGCCCAGGTGTCAACCATGGTGCCTTCGTCAACGTAGGCGCCGATGTTAACGTAGGACGGCATCAGCACGGTGTTGCGGGCGATGAACGCGCCCTGGCGCACCGCTGCCGGGGGCACCACGCGGAAACCTTCTTTCTGGAAACGCGCTTCGTCATAGTCAGCGAATTTCATCGGTACTTTATCGAAGTAGCGGCTTTCCGCACCATCGATAACCTGGTTATCGTTAATACGGAAAGAGAGCAGTACCGCCTTCTTCAGCCACTGATGCGTCACCCACTGACCGTCGATCTTCTCAGCGACGCGCAGCGCGCCGGAATCCAGAAGGGCAATAACCTGGTTAACCGCTTCGCGGGTCACGGTATCCACATTGGCCGGCGTGATGTCGGCGCGACGCTCGAAGGCGGACTCAATAACGTTCTGTAACTGCTGCATTGTTTCTTTCCATTCACTAAAAAAAAATACGTCACCCTTTATCGTTTGGATTGAGGGCCGCTGTCAACCGTTGTTGCACTTCTTGTTGCAGCTCATTATTAAGGGCACGCCGGTCGGCGGTAGCGATTATAAATAAATCTTCTACTCGCTCACCAATTGTCGTAATTCGCGCCCCGTGAAGCGAAATTCCGAGGTCGGCGAACACCTGACCGACGCGGGCGAGCAGCCCGGGCTGGTCAAGGGCAATCAGCTCGAGAAACGATTTGCGATCGGTATGGGTCGGCAGGAAATTCACCTCGGTGTCCACCGAAAAATGACGCAGCTTTGCCGCCTGACGACGGGGCGCCGGGGGCTCCCAACTGCGCTGGGTGATGGTCTGTTCCAGACCCTGGCGGATCGCCTCGTGGCGGTCGGCGGACAGCGGACTGCCGTCAGGCTCAAGGACGATAAAGGTATCCATCGCCATGCCGTCGCGGGTGGTGAAGATCTGCGCGTCGTGGACGCTGAGGTTGCGACGGTCCAGTTCGCCACACACCGCGGCGAACAGGTAAGGGCGATCCGGGCTCCAGATAAAAATCTCCGTTCCGCCGCGAGTGGCCTGCGAGCTCAGGAGGATCATCGGCTTATTCAGATCGTGGCGCAGCAGGTTGCGGGCGTGCCAGGCGAGCTGCGTCGGCGTATGTCGCACGAAATAGTTGGCGCGGCAGCGGTTCCAGATTTGATGCAGCGCCTCTTCATTAATATTGTCCATCCGCAGCAGGGCCAGCGCCTGCAGCTGATGGTGACGCACCCGTTCGCGCATGTCCGGGGTGCTTTGCATGCCGCGACGCAGCTGTTTTTCAGTGGCGAAATAGAGTTCGCGCAGCAGGCTCTGCTTCCAGCTGTTCCACAGGGTTTCGTTGGTGGCGCAGATATCGGCGACGGTCAGGCACACCAGATAGCGCAGGCGATTTTCCGTTTGCACCTCCTCGGCGAACTGCTTAATCACCTCCGGATCCTGAATATCGCGCCGCTGGGCGGTGACCGACATCAGCAGGTGGTGACGCACCAGCCAGGCGACCAGCTGCGTTTCACGGGAGTTCAGCCCGTGCAGTTCGGCAAATTTCAGCACATCCTGCGCGCCGAGGATCGAGTGGTCGCCGCCGCGCCCTTTGGCGATGTCGTGGAACAGGGCGGCGATTAAAATCAGCTCCGGGTGCGTTAAGCGCGGCCACAGTTCCACGCACAGCGGGTGGCGGCTACGGGTCTCTTCTTTAGCAAAGCTCTCCAGCTTGAGCATCACGCGGATGGTGTGTTCATCGACGGTGTAGGCGTGAAACAGGTCGAACTGCATCTGGCCGACGATATGGGACCACTGCGGCATATAGGCCCACAGCACGCTGTGACGATGCATCGGCAGCAGTCCGCGACTCACTGCCCCCTGATGGCGCAGCATGCTGAGAAAGAGCGTGCGCGCCTCCGGGATATAGCACAGCGGCTGGGTCAGATGGCGGCGGGCGTGGCGCAGATGGCGCAACGTCGTGGAGTAGATGCCGGTGATGGTGCTGTTGCGCACCATGATATAAAACATGCGCAGAATGGCCTGCGGCTCGCGAATAAACAGCGTATCGTCACGCAGATCGATCAGCGTGCCGCGCAGCTGGAAATCATCATCGATCGGGCGCGGTTTTTCATCCTCGGTCAGGGCGAGGATGGCCTCTTCAAACAGCTGCAGCAGCATCTGGTTCAGCTCGCTCACCCGGCGGGTGACGCGGAAGAAGTCCTTCATCATATGCTCAATCGGCTGGTTGCCGTCGCCTTCATAGCCGAGTCGGCGGGCGACGCTGAGCTGGCGGTCGAAAAGCAGGCGGTTGTCATAGCGAGTGAGTTCGAGATGCAGCGCGAAGCGGATACGCCACAGCTGGTGCAGACACTCGTTGAGCTCATTGCGCTCGGCTTCGGTCAGAAAGCCGAAGCCGACCATCTCATCCATCGAGGTGGCGCCGAAATGGCGGCGAGCCACCCACTGTAGCGTATGGATATCGCGCAGGCCGCCGGGGCTGCTTTTCACGTCCGGCTCGAGGTTATAGCTGGTGCCGTGATAGCGCTGATGACGGACGTTCTGCTCTTCGACTTTCGCGGCGAAGAACTTTTCTGATGGCCAGAAGCCGTCGCTAAAAATATGTTTTTGCAGTTCAAGGAACAGCGCGACGTCGCCGATCAGCAGGCGCGATTCGATTAAGTTGGTGGCGACGGTGAGATCCGAAAGCCCTTCCAGCAGACACTCTTCGAGAGTGCGCACGCTGTGGCCTACCTCCAGTTTGACGTCCCACAGCAGCGTCAGCAGTTCGCCGACCTTTTGCGCCTGGTCGTCCGGCAGCTTTTTGCGGCTGAGGATCAGCAGATCGACGTCAGAGAGCGGATGCAGCTCACCGCGGCCATAGCCGCCGACGGCCACCAGCGCCAGGTCGCAGACGGATTCAAAGCCGCAGGCGATCCACAACCGCTGCAGCAGCTGGTCGATAAATTCGGTGCGCGCCGCAATGAGCTGCTCCGCGGCGATACCGGCGTCAAACGCCTCGCCCAGCCAGTGCTGAAAGGTATCGATGTGCGCCTTAATTGCAGCACAGTTCAGATCGCCCTGCGGCCAGCTCACCGGATGTTCCGGCGGGATGGGCAGAAGGGGGGAGGCTGTGTCAGGTAATGAGTTGCTCATCGCGTCACCATAAGAAAAAACTATCTAATAAAAAAGCCGGCGGGCGCCGGCTTTTCATCATTCATCGTGCGAGATTATCGCCGGGATGGTGTCATCCTTACGTAGCGTCAGAATTTCGCAGCCGTTGTCTGTCACCACAATAGTATGCTCGTACTGCGCAGACAAGCTCCGGTCTTTGGTTTTCACCGTCCAGCCGTCTTTCATGCTGCGGATCTCTTTTTTACCGGCGTTGACCATCGGCTCGATGGTGAAGGTCATGCCTGGTTTGAGCACGACGTTGGTTTCCGGCGAGTCGTAGTGCAGCACCTGCGGCTCTTCATGGAAGCCGCGGCCGATGCCGTGACCACAGTATTCGCGAACCACGGAGAACCCTTCCGCTTCCACATATTTTTGGATCGCCGCGCCGATGGTGCGCAGGTTGATGCCCGGCTTCACCATCTTCAGCGCCAGGTACAGGCTTTCCTGAGTGATGCGGCACAGGCGCTCGCCAAGAATCGTCGGTTTGCCGACGATAAACATTTTGGAGGTATCGCCATGGAAATCATCTTTAATGACGGTCACGTCGATATTCACGATATCGCCATCTTTCAGCAGCTTGCCGTCGTCAGGGATACCGTGACAGACCACTTCGTTGACCGAAATGCAGACGGATTTCGGATAGCCGTGATAGCCGAGACAGGCGGAAATGGCCTTCTGCTCGTTAACGATATAGTCGTTACAGATACGGTCCAGTTCGCCAGTGCTGACGCCCGGCTTAACCCAGGGTTCGATCATTTCCAGCACTTCAGCGGCCAGACGACCGGCAACGCGCATTTTTTCAATATCTTCAGATGTCTTAATAGAGATAGCCATGGAGTATGTCCAGCAGTGTCGATATTTTCGACAATAATAGAGTAAGTCCTGTCAATGGTAACAGTCCGGGTAGGCTGGTGCCAAACTGAGAATCATTAACAGCACGTGACGTCAACAAGAGTTGGTGTCTGGATGGATTTTGTGATATAAAGCGCGCCGGACTTCCGTTCCATCTCAGATACACAAGGATGGGACGTAAGCGACATCGCTCACTTTGTGTAATAACACACACGTATCGGCACATATTCCGGGGTGCCCTTCGGGGTCGGTAATATGGGATACGTGGAGGCATAACCCCAATTTAATCTATAGAGGTTTTAAACATGGCAACTGTTTCCATGCGCGACATGCTCAAGGCTGGTGTTCACTTCGGTCACCAGACCCGTTACTGGAACCCGAAAATGAAGCCGTTCATCTTCGGTGCGCGTAACAAAGTTCACATCATCAACCTTGAGAAAACCGTACCGATGTTCAACGACGCTCTGGCTGAACTGAACAAGATCGCTGCTCGTAAAGGTAAAATCCTTTTCGTTGGTACTAAGCGCGCTGCAAGCGAAGCGGTAAAAGACGCTGCTCTGAGCTGCGACCAGTTCTTCGTGAACCATCGCTGGCTGGGCGGTATGCTGACTAACTGGAAAACCGTTCGTCAGTCCATCAAACGTCTGAAAGACCTGGAAACTCAGTCCCAGGACGGTACTTTCGACAAGCTGACCAAAAAAGAAGCGCTGATGCGTACTCGTGAGCTGGACAAGCTGGAAAACAGCCTGGGCGGTATCAAAGACATGGGCGGCCTGCCGGACGCACTGTTCGTTATCGACGCTGACCACGAGCACATCGCTATCAAAGAAGCAAACAACCTGGGCATCCCGGTATTTGCTATCGTTGATACCAACTCTGATCCGGACGGCGTAGACTTCGTTATCCCGGGTAACGACGATGCAATCCGCGCAGTAAGCCTGTACCTGGGCGCTGTTGCTGCTACCGTTCGTGAAGGTCGCTCTCAGGACCTGGCTTCTCAGGCGGAAGAAAGCTTCGTAGAAGCTGAATAATAAGGTTTAAGCCCTTATTAGTACCGTGTATGAATAGGGGCCCATTATCGGCCCCTTTTTTCAATTTACGCTGTTTGGCCGTTGGCCGGGCAGTATCCACATCTCCCGAGGATTTTAGAATGGCTGAAATTACCGCTTCCCTGGTAAAAGAGCTGCGCGAACGTACTGGCGCAGGCATGATGGATTGCAAAAAAGCGCTGACTGAAGCGAATGGCGACATCGAGCTGGCAATCGAAAACATGCGTAAATCCGGCGCGATCAAAGCGGCGAAGAAAGCAGGCAACGTGGCTGCTGACGGCGTGATCAAAACCAAAATCGAAGGCAACTACGGTTATATTCTGGAAGTTAACTGCCAGACTGACTTCGTTGCTAAAGATGGTGGTTTCCAGGCATTTGCTGACAAAGTACTGGACGCCGCTGTTGCGGGTAAAATCTCCGACGTTGAAGTTCTGAAAGCGCAGTTCGAAGAAGAACGTGTTGCCCTGGTTGCTAAAATCGGTGAGAACATCAACATCCGTCGTATCGCTGTTCTGGAAGGCGACGTTCTGGGCAGCTACCAGCACGGTGCGCGCATCGGCGTTCTGGTTGCCGCTAAAGGCGCTGACGAAGAGCTGGTTAAGCAGCTGGCAATGCACGTTGCCGCAAGCAAGCCGGAATTCGTTAAGCCGGAAGACGTGTCTGCTGAAGTGGTAGAGAAAGAGTACCAGGTTCAGCTGGACATCGCGATGCAGTCCGGTAAGCCGAAAGAAATCGCAGAGAAAATGGTTGAAGGCCGCATGAAGAAATTCACCGGCGAAGTTTCTCTGACTGGTCAGCCTTTCGTCATGGAGCCGAGCAAATCTGTTGGTCAGCTGCTGAAAGAGCACAACGCTGACGTGACTGGCTTCATCCGCTTTGAAGTGGGCGAAGGCATCGAGAAAGTTGAGACTGACTTTGCAGCAGAAGTTGCTGCGATGTCCAAGCAGTCTTAATTTTTACAAGGAGCCGCCTGAGGGCGGCTTCTTTTTGCGCCCATTTTGTAAATTCAGCCAACTGCTTATAGTGACCGCGCTGAAATGCGACATACAATGTCGCCGGAATTCTCACATCTCATTCGTTGACAGTCTCAGGAAAGAAACATGGCTACCAATGCAAAACCCGTCTACAAACGTATTCTGCTGAAATTAAGTGGCGAAGCGCTGCAGGGCTCAGAAGGCTTCGGTATTGATGCAAGCATACTTGACCGCATGGCTCAAGAGATCAAAGAGCTGGTTGAGCTGGGTATTCAGGTTGGCGTAGTAATTGGTGGCGGTAACCTGTTCCGTGGTGCTGGTCTGGCGAAAGCGGGTATGAACCGCGTTGTGGGCGACCACATGGGCATGCTGGCTACGGTTATGAATGGCCTCGCGATGCGCGATGCGCTCCACCGCGCCTATGTGAACGCTCGTCTGATGTCCGCCATTCCGCTGAACGGCGTGTGCGACAACTACAGCTGGGCAGAGGCGATCAGCCTGCTGCGCAACAACCGCGTGGTGATCCTTTCTGCGGGTACCGGCAACCCGTTCTTTACCACCGATTCCGCAGCCTGCCTGCGCGGGATTGAAATTGAAGCCGATGTGGTGCTGAAAGCCACCAAGGTTGACGGCGTATTCACCGCCGATCCGGCCAAAGATCCTTCCGCCACGATGTACGATCAGCTGACCTACAGCGAAGTGCTGGAAAAAGAGCTGAAAGTGATGGATCTGGCGGCCTTCACCCTGGCGCGTGACCATAAATTGCCGATTCGCGTCTTCAACATGAACAAACCTGGCGCGCTGCGTCGCGTGGTGATGGGCGAAAAAGAAGGCACATTGATCACGGAATAATTCCCGTCAGCGCCAAATCCGGGTAAGATTCCGCTTTACTTTCGCGGGGATATTACCCGGTGATTTTCATTAAATCTGACTATACTTAGCTCATTTTCCGACGGGTGCCCCGTCTGGTCTGACTGAGACAAGCTTTCAAGGATTCGTAACGTGATTAGCGATATCAGAAAAGATGCTGAAATCCGCATGGAAAAATGCGTCGAAGCATTCAAAAACCAAATCAGCAAAATTCGCACGGGTCGTGCTTCTCCGAGCCTGCTGGACGGGATTGTTGTTGAATACTACGGTACGCCGACCCCGCTGCGCCAGCTGGCCAGCGTCACCGTCGAAGACTCCCGTACCCTGAAAATCAACGTCTTTGACCGTTCTATGTCCGCGGCTGTTGAAAAAGCGATCATGGCGTCCGACCTCGGTCTGAACCCAAGCTCTGCCGGTAGCGATATTCGGGTTCCGCTGCCGCCGCTGACCGAAGAGCGTCGTAAAGATCTGACCAAGATCGTGCGTGGTGAAGCTGAGCAGGCGCGCGTTGCCGTACGTAACGTTCGCCGCGACGCCAACGACAAAGTCAAAGCGCTGCTGAAAGAGAAAGAGATCAGCGAGGATGACGATCGCCGTTCTCAGGACGACGTGCAGAAAATGACTGACGCCGCCATCAAGAAAGTTGACGCGGCGCTGGCAGACAAAGAAGCGGAACTGATGCAGTTCTGATGCTCTGCCCTTACTCGGGCCTGACAGCGTCTGGCCTGAGTAAAATCCGAAACGCCGTACAGAAGACTGTACGCTCAATTCTCGGGATTGCGTTGCGACCGCTGGCCTTGTAGCCTTTAGCGCTAAGTTGAAGGCCTGATGCCGCCGTCTTATCCCTGATAATTGCTGCGTAGGGGCTTGCTGGCGGCGTTTTGCTTTTTATTCTGTTTCCACTCTTCTGGACGTCTCATGAAGCAATTAACCGTTCTCGGTTCGACCGGCTCCATTGGCTGTAGCACGCTGGACGTGGTACGCCATAATCCCGGTCGCTTTTCCGTCGCCGCGCTGGTCGCGGGGAAAAACGTTGACCGTATGGTTGAACAATGCCTTGAATTTACCCCCCGTTACGCCGTGATGGACGATGCGCAAAGCGCTGAGCGGTTGCGCACCCGTCTGCAGGAACATGGCTGCCGTACCGAGGTGCTGAGTGGCCAGCAGGCGGCGGCAGAGGTCGCGGCGCTGGAGGAGGTCGATCAGGTGATGGCGGCTATCGTCGGCGCGGCGGGTCTGGTGCCGACGCTGGCGGCGATCCGCGCCGGAAAAACGGTGTTGTTAGCAAATAAAGAGTCGCTGGTGACCTGCGGTCGCTTGTTCATGGAGGCGGTTCAACGGTCGGGGGCGCGATTGCTGCCGGTCGACAGCGAACATAACGCGATTTTTCAGAGTATGCCGGAGACAATTCAGCAGCATCTGGGATACGCTGACCTGGCGCAGAACGGCGTTTCGTCCATTCTGCTGACCGGCTCGGGCGGGCCTTTCCGCGAGACAGCGGTAGCTGAACTGGCGGCGATGACGCCGGATCAGGCCTGCCGTCATCCCAACTGGTCGATGGGACGCAAGATCTCCGTCGACTCCGCCACGATGATGAACAAAGGTCTGGAATATATTGAAGCGCGCTGGCTGTTTAACGCCTCGGCCCGGCAGATGGAGGTCCTTATCCATCCGCAGTCGGTGATCCACTCGATGGTTCGCTATCAGGACGGCAGCGTGCTGGCGCAGCTTGGGGAACCGGATATGCGCACGCCGATCGCCCATACCATGGGCTGGCCGCAGCGGCTGAACTCCGGCGCTAAGCCGCTGGACTTCTGTCAGCTGAGCAATCTGAGCTTCTCCGCGCCAGACTATACGCGGTATCCGTGCCTGAAGCTGGCGATGGAGGCGTTTGACGTCGGCCAGGCGGCGACCACCACGCTGAATGCGGCCAATGAAGAGTCGGTTGCCGCGTTTCTGCAGGGCGATATCCGCTTTACCGATATTGCGGCGGTTAACCTGGCAGTGCTGGATAAGATGAACCTGCTGGAGCCGCAAAGCATTGATGACGTTCTGGTTATCGACGCTGAGGCCCGCGCGGTTGCTCATCAACAGCTGAAGCGGTTGGTCACCCAGGCGTAACGCGGTGATATTTGTGGGCGCAAAGCTTCAGTGATATAGTCTGCGCCACCCGATCGTTGCATTTTGTTGTTGAAGATTACGGTGGCCGTGGCAAAACACGGCTTTTTTGCGTAAAGCTTTTGGTTGTTCTCTGCGATTGGCTGCAGCCCCGGCACCGGATAAAAATGCGTATCCAGCGCGGCCCGGTGGCCTCTGTTTGGTGGCTAGTTAATCCTTATTATGGACTTAAAACGCGTGATGTTGTCTGCTAATCAAACTGTCAGCGAAATATCGCCTACACATGGCTGCCGTCATGTCGCCATTATTATGGATGGCAACGGCCGTTGGGCGAAACGGCAAGGTAAAATTCGCGCTTTCGGGCACAAGGCCGGTGCGAAATCCGTGCGTCGCGCGGTCTCTTTCGCGGCGAATAATGGAATTGAGGCGTTAACGTTATACGCGTTCAGCAGCGAAAACTGGAACCGTCCGGCTCAGGAAGTCAGTGCGCTGATGGAGCTGTTCGTCTGGGCGCTGGATAGCGAAGTCAAAAGCCTGCACCGACACAATGTGCGTTTGCGGATTATTGGCGACACCACGCGCTTCAATGCGCGCCTGCAGGAGCGTATCCGCAAAGCGGAAGCGCTGACCGCGAACAATACCGGCTTAACGCTGAATATTGCGGCCAATTACGGCGGTCGCTGGGATATTACCCAGGGCGTTCGTTTTCTGGCGAAACAGGTACAGGACGGGACGCTGCTGCCTGAGCAGATCACGGAAGACATGCTGAGTCAGCAGGTCTGCATGCATGAACTGGCTCCCGTAGATTTAGTTATTAGGACCGGGGGAGAGCACCGAATAAGTAATTTTCTGATTTGGCAAATTGCCTATGCCGAACTTTACTTTACGGATGTTCTTTGGCCCGATTTTGCTGAACAGGACTTTGAAGGTGCACTCCATGCCTTTGTTAATCGAGAGCGTCGTTTCGGCGGCACTGAGCCGGGTGGCAGTCATGCCTGATGGGGGTCACTTTTGCTGAAGTATCGCCTGATATCTGCTTTCGTCTTAATCCCCGTCGTCATTGCGGCGCTGTTTTTATTGCCGCCGATGGGGTTTGCTATCGTGACCCTGGTGGTCTGTATGCTCGCCGCGTGGGAGTGGGGGCAACTGAGCGGTTTCACCTCGACGTCGCAGCGGGTCTGGCTGGCGGTGTTGTGCGGCCTTCTGCTGGCGGCGATGCTGTTTTTGCTGCCGGAATACCATTATGACGTTCATCAACCGATGGTTGAAGGCTCGCTGTGGGCCTCTTTCGCCTGGTGGATCGTCGCGCTGCTGCTGGTGCTCTCTTATCCGGCGTCGGCGGCATTCTGGCGGCACTCGAAAGTGCTGCGCCTTATCTTCGGTATCCTGACCATCGTCCCGTTTTTCTGGGGCATGCTGGCGCTGCGCGCCTGGCACTATACCGATAACCATTACAGCGGCGCGCTGTGGCTCCTGTATGTGATGATTTTGGTCTGGGGCGCGGACTCCGGCGCCTATATGTTTGGCAAAATGTTTGGCAAGCACAAGCTGGCGCCGAAGGTCTCGCCGGGGAAAACCTGGCAGGGCTTTTTTGGCGGTTTGCTGACCGCGGCGGTGATCTCCTGGGCCTACGGGGTGTGGGCCCATCTTGACGTTACGCCAACGGTGCTGCTGGTCTGTTCGGTGGTGGCAGCCCTGGCTTCGGTGCTGGGCGATCTGACGGAAAGTATGTTTAAGCGCGAGGCCGGCATTAAGGATAGCGGGCACTTGATTCCCGGACATGGCGGTATTCTCGATCGTATCGACAGCCTGACGGCGGCGGTGCCGGTCTTCGCCTGTCTGCTACTGTTGGTCTTCAGGACGATTTGACGGAAGGTTATATGCTGAGCGTGCTCTGGAATCTGGCAGCTTTTATCATTGCGCTTGGCGTACTGATTACGGTGCATGAGTTTGGCCATTTTTGGGTAGCGCGCCGCTGCGGTATCCGGGTTGAGCGTTTTTCTATCGGCTTCGGCAAAGCGCTGTGGCGGCGGATGGATAAGCAGGGTACGGAGTTCGTCATTGCCCTGATCCCGCTGGGCGGCTACGTCAAGATGCTGGATGAGCGTGTTGAAGCGGTGGCGCCGGAGATGCGCCACTACGCTTTCAATAATAAAACCGTCGGCCAGCGTGCGGCGGTGATTGCCGCCGGTCCCATCGCTAACTTCCTTTTCGCTATCTTTGCCTACTGGTTGGTCTTCATCATCGGCGTTCCTGGCGTTCGCCCGGTAGTGGGTGAAATAACCCCCAATTCGGTTGCCGCGCAAGCACAAATTGCAAAAGGCACGGAACTTAAAGCGATAGATGGTATCGAAACGCCTGATTGGGATGCGGTGCGTCTGCAGCTGGTGGCCAAAATCGGCAACCCGCAAACAATACTTACCGTCGCCCCTTTCGGGACCAATCAGCGCCAGGATAAAATCGTCGATCTGCGGCACTGGGCGTTTGAGCCAGACAAGCAAGATCCCGTGACGTCGCTAGGGATCCAGCCGCGCAGCGCGCAGATTGATACGGTGCTGGCGGAAGTCCAGGCGGGCTCGGCAGCTCAGAAAGCAGGTTTGCAAGCGGGCGACCGGATCGTTAAAGTCGATGGACAACCGTTAACGCAGTGGATGACGTTTGTTAATCTGGTGCGCGATAATCCGGGCAAAGCGCTGGCGCTGGAGATTGAACGGCAGGGGAGTGCGCTGCCGTTAACCCTGACGCCGGATGCAAAAACGGTGAAAGGTAAGGCAGAAGGGTTCGCAGGGGTGGTGCCAAAGGTCATCCCGCTGCCTGAAGAATACAAGACAGTACGTCAGTACGGACCGTTTGCCGCCATCGCTGAAGCCACGGATAAAACCTGGCAGCTGATGTCGCTGACGGTCAGGATGCTGGGTAAATTGATAACCGGTGATGTCAAACTGAACAACCTCAGTGGGCCGATCTCTATCGCTCAGGGGGCTGGAATGTCAGCGGAGTTTGGGTTGATTTATTATCTGATGTTCCTTGCGCTGATTAGCGTGAACCTCGGAATCATCAACCTGTTCCCACTACCCGTACTGGATGGGGGACATCTGCTGTTTTTGGCGATTGAAAAGCTGAAGGGCGGGCCGGTATCCGAGCGAGTTCAAGACTTTAGTTATCGCATTGGCTCAATACTGCTGGTGCTGTTAATGGGGCTTGCACTTTTCAATGATTTCTCTCGGTTATAAGAGAGTTTGTTAGGAAGAACGCATAATAACGATGGCGATGAAAAAGTTGCTCATAGCGTCGCTGCTGTTTAGCAGCGCGACTGTATACGGTGCTGAAGGGTTCGTGGTGAAGGACATTCATTTCGAAGGCTTGCAGCGTGTCGCTGTTGGTGCGGCCCTCCTCAGTATGCCAGTGCGTCCTGGCGATACGGTGACCGACGATGATATCAGTAACACTATTCGCGCGCTGTTTGCCACTGGCAACTTCGAGGACGTCCGCGTCCTGCGCGATGGTGATACCCTGCTGGTGCAGGTGAAAGAGCGTCCGACGATCGCCAGCATCACCTTCTCCGGCAACAAGTCGGTGAAAGATGACATGCTCAAGCAGAACCTTGAGGCCTCTGGCGTTCGGGTGGGCGAGTCGCTTGACCGCACGACCATCGCGGACATCGAGAAGGGTCTCGAGGATTTCTACTACAGCGTCGGTAAATACAGCGCCAGCGTCAAAGCGGTGGTTACTCCGCTGCCGCGAAACCGTGTCGACCTGAAACTGGTCTTCCAGGAAGGCGTCTCCGCTAAAATTCAGCAGATCAACATCGTCGGCAACCATGCGTTTTCGACTGATGAGCTGATCTCCCACTTCCAGCTGCGCGATGAAGTACCGTGGTGGAACGTGGTCGGCGACCGTAAATACCAGAAGCAGAAGCTGGCGGGCGACCTTGAAACCCTGCGCAGCTACTACCTGGATCGCGGCTATGCCCGTTTCAACATCGATTCTACCCAGGTCAGCCTGACGCCGGATAAGAAAGGGATCTACATCACCGTCAACATCACCGAAGGCGATCAGTACAAGTTTTCCGGGGTGCAGGTGACGGGCAACCTCGCCGGCCATTCCGCGGAAATCGAAGCGCTGACCAAAGTCGAGCCGGGTGAACTGTATAACGGCGCGAAAGTGACCAAGATGGAAAACGACATCAAGAAACTGTTGGGTCGTTATGGTTACGCCTACCCGCGCGTGCAGTCGCAGCCGGAGATCAACGACAGCGATAAAACCGTTAAGCTGCACGTCAACGTCGATGCGGGCAACCGCTATTACGTGCGTAAAATTCGCTTCGAAGGCAACGACACCTCCAAAGATGCCGTTCTGCGCCGCGAAATGCGCCAGATGGAAGGCGCGTGGTTGGGCAGCGACCTCGTCGATCAGGGTAAAGACCGTCTCAACCGTTTAGGCTTCTTCGAAACGGTCGATACCGATACCCAGCGCGTCCCGGGCAGCCCGGACCAGGTCGACGTAGTCTACAAGGTGAAAGAGCGTAACACCGGTAGCTTCAACTTCGGTATCGGTTACGGTACCGAGAGCGGCGTCAGCTTCCAGGCGGGCGTTCAGCAGGATAACTGGTTAGGTACTGGCTATGCTGTCGGGATCAACGGCACCAAAAACGACTACCAAACCTATACCGAGCTGTCGGTGACCAACCCGTACTTCACCGTAGACGGTGTAAGCCTCGGCGGCCGTGTCTTCTATAATGACTTTGATGCGAACGATGCGGATCTGTCTGACTATACCAACAAAAGCTATGGTACAGACATCACGCTGGGCTTCCCGGTCAACGAATACAACACGCTGCGCGCCGGCGTCGGGTATGTGCATAACTCCCTGTCCAATATGCAGCCGCAGGTGGCGATGTGGCGTTACCTGAACTCGATGGGCCAGTATCCGGACAACACCAACGACCGGAACTCGTTCAGTGCGAATGACTTCACCTTCAACTACGGTTGGACCTATAACAAGCTTGACCGCGGCTTCTTCCCAACGGAAGGTTCGCGCGTCAACCTGAACGGTAAAGTGACCATTCCGGGTTCGGACAACGAATACTACAAAGCGACGTTGGATACCGCCACCTATGTGCCGATCGACAACGATCATGAATGGGTGGTGCTGGGTCGTACCCGCTTTGGCTATGGCGATGGTATCGGCGGCAAAGAGATGCCGTTCTATGAGAACTTCTATGCCGGTGGCTCCAGCACCGTGCGTGGCTTCCAGTCGAACACCATTGGTCCGAAGGCAGTGTATTTCCCGGCAAGCAGCCGTCATGACGATGATGACAGCTACGATAATGAATGTAAGAGCACCGAATCCGCACCGTGTAAATCCGATGATGCGGTGGGCGGTAACGCGATGGCGGTGGCCAGCCTGGAGCTGATTACCCCGACGCCGTTCATTAGTGACAAATATGCGAACTCGGTCCGGACTTCCTTCTTCTGGGATATGGGTACCGTATGGGATACTCACTGGGATTCGAGCGCGTATGGCGGTTATCCGGATTACAGCGATCCGAGCAACATCCGTATGTCTGCGGGTATTGCCGTGCAGTGGATGTCGCCGTTGGGGCCGTTGGTCTTCTCCTACGCCCAACCGTTCAAAAAGTACGATGGAGACAAAGCCGAACAGTTCCAGTTTAACATTGGTAAAACCTGGTAATTGTTGGCGGCAATGGAATGCAAGTGCAGTATAGCGCTGACCGTAGGCGATAACGCGTTTATCGCCTCGCCACGCAAATAACGGTACCCCTGGGTACTCATGGGATGGTAAGGAGTTTATTGTGAAAAAGTGGTTATTAGCTGCAGGTCTGGGTTTGGCAATGGTAACTTCCGCTCAGGCGGCAGATAAAATTGCCCTGGTGAACATGAACAGCCTGTTCCAACAGGTTGCCCAGAAAACTGGCGTTTCCAACACGCTGGAAAACGAGTTCAAAGGCCGCGCTAGCGAACTGCAGCGTATGGAAGGCGACCTGCAGTCTAAAATGCAGCGTCTGCAGTCCATGAAGCCGGGCGCCGATCGTACCAAACTGGAAAAAGACGTGATGGCTCAGCGCCAGACCTTCTCCCAGAAAGCGCAGGCGTTTGAACAGGATCGCGCTCGTCGTTCCAACGAAGAGCGTGGTAAACTGGTGACCCGTATCCAGACTGCCGTACAGAGCGTAGCGAAAGATCAGAGCATCGATCTGGTGGTTGACGCGAATGCCGTTGCATACAACAGCAGCGATGTAAAAGACATCACCGCTGATGTGCTGAAACAGGTTAAATAAGTAATGCCTTCAATTCGACTGGCTGATCTTGCGCAGCAGTTGGATGCAGAATTACACGGTGATGGCGATATCGTCATCACCGGCGTTGCGTCCATGCAGAGCGCGAAAACGGGCCAAATCACTTTCATGGTCAACCCTAAGTACCGTGAACACCTGGCCGCTTGCCAGGCTTCTGCCGTTGTGATGACGCAGGATGATTTGCCTTTTGCCCATAGCGCCGCGCTGGTAGTGCGTAATCCCTACCTGACCTACGCGCGCATGGCTCAAATTCTGGATACCACGCCGCAGCCGGCACAGGATATCGCGCCGAGCGCGGTTATCGATCCGACGGCGAAGCTGGGTATCAACGTTGCCATCGGCGCCAACGCCGTTATCGAATCCGGGGTAGAGCTGGGCGATAACGTGGTCATCGGCGCAGGCTGCTTCGTTGGGAAAAATACGAAAATAGGCGCCGGCTCGCGTTTGTGGGCCAATGTGACCGTTTACCATGAGATTGAGATCGGCGAGAATTGCCTGATCCAGTCCAGCACGGTGATCGGCGCGGATGGCTTCGGCTACGCCAACGATCGCGGCAACTGGGTGAAGATCCCGCAGCTGGGTCGCGTCATTATTGGCGATCGCGTGGAGATCGGCGCCTGCACCACAATTGACCGCGGCGCGCTGGACGATACCGTGATTGGCAACGGGGTTATCATTGATAACCAGTGCCAGATTGCGCATAACGTGGTGATTGGCGACAATACCGCGGTTGCCGGCGGTGTCATCATGGCAGGCAGCCTGAAAATCGGCCGCTACTGCATGATTGGCGGCGCCAGCGTGATTAACGGCCATATGGAAATCTGCGATAAGGTCACCGTCACGGGGATGGGGATGGTGATGCGTCCTATCAGCGAACCTGGCGTATACTCCTCCGGTATTCCGCTGCAGCCGAACAAGGCGTGGCGTAAAACCGCTGCGCTGGTGATGAATATTGACGAGATGAGCAAGCGCCTGAAAGCGATTGAGCGCAAGGTTAATCAACAAGACTAATTCATCATTTGGTCACATGACATTTCCGGCCTGTTGCATTCGCTAAAAGATTGCCGCAGGCCGTGTTATTATTGCCTTTTAGTACATTTAGACAGGAAGAGTATTTTGACTACTGACACTCATACTCTGCACATTGAAGAGATTCTGGAACTTCTGCCTCACCGTTACCCGTTCCTGCTGGTAGACCGCGTGCTGGATTTTGAAGAAGGTCGTTTTCTGCGCGCAGTAAAAAATGTTTCTGTAAACGAGCCGTTTTTCCAGGGGCATTTCCCTGGTAAGCCGATTTTGCCGGGCGTCCTGATTCTGGAAGCAATGGCGCAGGCCACCGGGATTCTGGCATTCAAAAGCGTTGGAAAACTGGAACCAGGCGAGCTGTATTACTTCGCGGGTATCGATGAAGCACGTTTCAAACGCCCGGTAGTACCAGGCGATCAGATGATTATGGAAGTCACTTTCGAGAAAACCCGCCGCGGCCTGACCCGTTTCAAAGGCGTTGCGCTGGTTGACGGTAAAGTGGTTTGCGAAGCGACGATGATGTGTGCGCGTAGCCGGGAGGCCTGATACGTGATTGATAAAACCGCTTTTGTTCATCCTACCGCCATTGTTGAAGAAGGCGCCGTGATTGGTGCTAACGTCCACATTGGTCCGTTTTGTATTGTTGGCGCCAACGTCGAAATCGGCGAAGGCACCGTACTGAAGTCTCACGTTGTCGTTAACGGCCACACCAAAATCGGCCGTGACAACGAGATCTATCAGTTCGCTTCCATCGGCGAAGTTAACCAGGATCTGAAATATGCTGGCGAACCAACCCGGGTGGAAATTGGCGATCGCAACCGCATTCGCGAAAGCGTCACCATTCATCGCGGCACAGTACAGGGCGGTGGATTAACAAAGGTGGGCAACGATAACCTGCTGATGATCAACGCCCACGTGGCGCACGATTGTACGCTTGGCGATCGCTGCATCCTGGCCAATAACGCGACGCTCGCTGGCCATGTTTCGCTGGATGATTATGTCATTATCGGCGGCATGACTGCGGTGCACCAGTTCTGCGTCATTGGCTCACACGTTATGGTTGGCGGCTGCTCCGGCGTAGCGCAGGACGTTCCGCCGTTCGTGATTGCCCAGGGCAACCATGCGACGCCGTTCGGCGTCAACATCGAAGGTCTGAAACGCCGCGGCTTCAGCCGGGAAGCGATTACCGCGATCCGCAACGCGTATAAACTGCTGTACCGCAGCGGCAAGACGCTGGAAGAAGCCAAGCCGGAGATCGCCGAACTGGCGACTCAGCATCCTGAAGTTCAGCCGTTTGTCGATTTCTTCGCCCGCTCTACCCGCGGCTTGATTCGTTAATGGCTGAACAGCGTCCCCTGACGATTGCCCTGGTCGCCGGAGAAACCTCCGGCGATATTCTTGGCGCCGGCCTCATCCGCGCCCTCAAAGCACGCATCCCGAATGCGCGCTTTGTCGGCGTGGCGGGACCGCTGATGCAGGCGGAAGGGTGTGAAGCCTGGTACGAAATGGAAGAGCTGGCGGTGATGGGTATTGTTGAAGTGCTCGGTCGCCTGCGTCGCTTACTCCATATTCGCGCCGATTTGACCCGCCGCTTCGGCGAGCTGCGTCCCGATGTTTTCGTCGGTATCGACGCCCCTGACTTCAATATTACCCTCGAAGGGAATCTGAAAAAGCAGGGCATCAAAACCATTCACTACGTCAGCCCATCGGTTTGGGCCTGGCGACAAAAACGCGTTTTCAAAATCGGCAGATCCACCGATCTGGTGCTGGCCTTTCTGCCTTTCGAAAAAGCGTTTTATGACAAATTTAACGTTCCCTGCCGCTTTATCGGCCATACCATGGCGGATGCGATGCCGCTGGATCCTGACAAAGGCGCCGCGCGCGACCGGTTAGGGATCCCGCACGACGTGCGTTGCCTGGCGCTGTTGCCCGGTAGCCGCGGCGCGGAAGTCGAAATGCTCAGTGCGGACTTCCTGAAAACCGCGCAGCTTCTGCGGGCTACCTATCCCGATCTGCAGGTGGTGGTGCCGCTGGTTAATGCTAAACGGCGGGAGCAGTTTGAGCGAATTAAAGCTGAGACGGCGCCGGATATGATCGTGCATATGCTGGACGGCCAGGCGCGAGATGCGATGATCGCCAGCGACGCCGCGCTGCTGGCCTCCGGGACGGCGGCGCTGGAGTGTATGCTGGCGAAATGCCCGATGGTGGTTGGCTATCGCATGAAGCCGTTCACCTTCTGGCTGGCGAAGCGGTTGGTTAAAACCGACTACGTCTCGTTGCCGAACCTGCTGGCCGGGCGCGAGCTGGTTAAAGAGCTGCTGCAGGATGAGTGCGAGCCGCAGGCGCTGGCTGCCGCCCTGCAGCCGCTGCTGGCCGATGGCAAAACCAGCCATGAGATGCATGAGACATTCCGCGCGCTGCATCAGCAGATCCGCTGCAACGCCGATGAGCAGGCGGCGGACGCCGTACTGGAGTTAGCAAAACAATGATGGAGTTCGTCTATCCGCATACCCATCTGGTTGCCGGCGTCGATGAGGTCGGGCGTGGCCCCCTGGTTGGCGCGGTGGTGACCGCGGCGGTGATCCTCGATCCGGCGAAGCCGATTGTGGGTCTGAATGATTCCAAAAAACTCAGCGAGAAGCGTCGACTGGCGCTCTTCGATGAGATTAAAGAGAAAGCGCTGTGCTGGAGCCTTGGGCGCGCCGAGCCCCATGAAATCGATGAGCTGAATATCCTGCATGCCACTATGCTGGCGATGCAGCGCGCCGTCGCCGGCCTGAGCATTGTGCCCGAGTTTGTTCTGATCGATGGCAACCGCTGTCCGTCGCTACCGATGCCCTCCCTGGCGGTGGTGAAAGGCGACAGCCGGGTGGCAGAAATCAGCGCAGCGTCTATTCTGGCAAAAGTCACTCGTGACGCCGAAATGGCCACGCTGGACCTCGCATTTCCCCACTACGGATTTGCCCAGCATAAAGGCTATCCCACCGCTGTACACCTGCAGAAGCTGCAGGAACACGGCGCAACAGAGCATCACCGGCGCAGTTTCGGCCCGGTGAAGCGTGCCCTGGGCCTGGCGTCCAACTAAGTCACCGGGATCTAAAGATGGCTGAACCACGTTTCGTACACCTGCGGGTGCACAGCGACTATTCCATGATCGATGGGCTGGCAAAGACCGGGCCGCTGGTCAAGAAGGCGGCCTCGCTTGGCATGCCAGCGCTGGCGATCACCGATTTCACCAACCTCTGCGGGCTGGTGAAGTTCTACGGGACGGGACACGGCGCGGGGATTAAGCCGATTGTCGGCGCCGATTTCCACGTGCAGTGCGACCTGCTCGGCGACGAATTTACCGAGCTGACCGTGCTGGCGGCGAACAACACCGGCTACCAGAACCTGACTCTGCTGATTTCCCGCGCCTATCAGCGCGGCTACGGCGCCCTGGGGCCGTGGATCGATCGCGACTGGCTGGTGGAACATCAGGAAGGGCTGATTCTGCTCTCCGGCGGCCGTAAAGGCGACGTCGGCGTCAGCCTGATCCGCGGCAACATGCCGCTGGTTGAGCAGTGCGTCTCCTTCTATGAAGAGCATTTCCCGGATCGCTATTTTCTGGAGCTGATCCGCACCGGTCGTCAGGATGAAGAGAGTTATCTCCATGCCGCCGTGGCGCTGGCGGAAGCGCGTGGTCTGCCGGTGGTGGCGACCAACGATGTCCGCTTCCTCGACACTGGCGACTTTGACGCCCATGAAATCCGCGTCGCTATTCACGACGGCTTCACCCTCGACGACCCGAAACGGCCGCGCAACTACTCGCCACAGCAATATATGCGCAGCGAGGAGGAGATGTGCGAGCTGTTCGCCGATATTCCGGAAGCGCTGGCAAACAGCGTCGAGATCGCCAAACGCTGCAACGTCACCGTGCGGCTTGGCGAATATTTCCTGCCGCAGTTCCCGACCGGCGATATGACCACGGAAGATTTCCTGGTAATGAAATCGAAAGAGGGTCTGGAAGAGCGGCTGGAATTCCTCTTCCCGGATCCGGAAGTGCGCGCGAAGCGCCGGCCAGAATACGACGAGCGTCTGGATATCGAGCTGCAGGTGATCAACCAGATGGGCTTCCCCGGCTACTTCCTGATCGTGATGGAGTTTATTCAGTGGTCGAAAGATAACGGCGTGCCGGTCGGCCCGGGCCGCGGTTCCGGCGCCGGCTCGCTGGTGGCCTACGCGCTGAAGATCACCGATCTTGACCCGCTGGAATTCGACCTGCTGTTCGAACGTTTCCTCAACCCGGAACGTGTTTCGATGCCCGACTTCGACGTCGACTTCTGCATGGAGAAACGCGACCAGGTTATCGAGCACGTGGCGGATATGTATGGCCGCGACGCGGTATCGCAGATCATCACCTTCGGTACCATGGCGGCGAAGGCGGTCATCCGCGACGTGGGTCGCGTGCTGGGTCACCCGTACGGCTTTGTCGACCGCATCTCCAAGCTGGTGCCGCCCGATCCGGGCATGACGCTGGCGAAAGCCTTCGAGGCCGAGCCGCAGCTGCCGGAGATCTACGAGGCGGACGAAGAAGTGAAAGCGCTGATCGACATGGCGCGTAAGCTGGAAGGGGTGACGCGAAACGCCGGTAAGCATGCGGGCGGCGTGGTTATCGCGCCGACCAAAATCACCGACTTCGCCCCGCTGTATTGCGATGAGCAGGGGCTGCATCCGGTTACCCAGTTTGACAAGAACGACGTGGAATACGCCGGGCTGGTGAAATTCGACTTCCTCGGTCTGCGTACGCTCACTATCATTAACTGGGCGCTGGAGATGATTAACAAGCGCCGTGAGAAGAACGGCGAAGGGCCGCTGGATATCGCCGCCATCCCGCTGGATGACAAGAAAAGCTTCGACATGCTGCAGCGCTCGGAAACCACCGCGGTCTTCCAGCTTGAATCGCGCGGCATGAAAGATCTGATTAAACGCCTGCAGCCGGACTGCTTCGAAGATATGATCGCGCTGGTGGCCCTGTTCCGCCCGGGCCCGCTGCAGTCGGGGATGGTAGATAACTTTATCGACCGTAAGCACGGCCGCGAAGAGATCTCGTATCCGGACGTACAGTGGCAGCATGAAAGCCTGAAACCGGTGCTGGAGCCGACCTACGGCATCATCCTGTACCAGGAACAGGTCATGCAGATTGCCCAGGTGCTGTCCGGATATACCCTCGGCGGCGCGGATATGCTGCGTCGTGCGATGGGTAAGAAAAAGCCGGAGGAGATGGCCAAGCAGCGTTCTATCTTTGAGGATGGGGCGAAGAAAAACGGCGTTGATGGCGAGCTGGCGATGAAAATCTTCGACCTGGTGGAGAAATTCGCCGGTTACGGGTTTAACAAATCGCACTCCGCCGCATACGCGCTGGTTTCTTACCAGACGCTGTGGCTTAAGGCGCACTATCCGGCTGAGTTTATGGCGGCGGTAATGACCGCCGATATGGACAACACCGAAAAGGTCGTTGGCCTGGTGGACGAATGCTGGCGTATGGGGCTGAAAATTTTGCCCCCGGATATTAACTCCGGCCTGTACCATTTCCACGTCAACGACGACGGCGAGATCGTCTACGGTATCGGCGCCATCAAGGGCGTCGGCGAAGGGCCGATCGAAGCGATCATTGAGGCGCGCAACAACGGCGGTTATTTCCGCGAGCTGTTCGACCTCTGCGCGCGGACCGATATTAAAAAGCTCAACCGTCGGGTGCTGGAAAAACTGATTATGTCCGGGGCGTTCGATCGTCTCGGTCCGCATCGCGCGGCGCTGATGAATTCACTGGGCGATGCGCTGAAAGCCGCCGATCAGCACGCCAAAGCCGAGGCCATCGGCCAGGCCGATATGTTCGGTGTGCTGGCGGAAGAGCCTGAGCAGATTGAACAGTCCTACGCCAGCTGCCAGCCGTGGCCTGAGCAGGTGGTGCTGGATGGTGAAAGGGAGACCCTGGGGCTGTACCTGACCGGGCACCCGATTAACCAGTATCTGAAAGAGATTGAGCGCTACGTCGGCGGCGTGAGGCTCAAAGACATGCATCCGACCGATCGTGGAAAAGTGACCACGGCGGCGGGGCTGGTGATTGCGGCGCGGGTAATGGTCACCAAGCGCGGCAATCGTATCGGCATCTGTACCCTGGATGACCGTTCCGGGCGGCTGGAAGTGATGTTATTCACCGACGCGCTGGATAAATATCAGCAGTTGCTGGAAAAAGACCGCATACTTATCGTCAGCGGACAGGTCAGCTTTGATGACTTTAGCGGGGGGCTTAAAATGACCGCCCGTGAAGTCATGGACATTGACGAAGCCCGGGAAAAATATGCTCGCGGGCTTGCTATCTCGCTGACGGACAGGCAAATTGATGACCAGCTTTTAAACCGACTCCGTCAGTCTCTGGAACCCCACCGTTCGGGAACCATTCCAGTGCACCTCTACTATCAGAGGGCGGATGCACGCGCGCGGTTGCGTTTCGGCGCAACATGGCGCGTCTCTCCGAGCGATCGTTTACTCAACGATCTGCGTGGCCTTATCGGCTCGGAGCAGGTGGAACTGGAGTTTGACTAATACAGGAATACTATGAGTCTGAATTTCCTAGATTTTGAACAGCCGATTGCAGAGCTGGAAGCGAAAATCGATTCCCTGACTGCGGTAAGCCGTCAGGATGAGAAACTGGATATTAACATCGACGAAGAGGTGCATCGTCTGCGCGAGAAAAGCGTAGAGCTGACGCGCAAAATCTTCGCCGATCTCGGTGCATGGCAGGTTGCGCAACTGGCGCGCCACCCGCGCCGTCCTTACACCCTGGATTATGTCCGCCTGGCGTTCGACGAATTTGACGAACTGGCCGGTGACCGCGCCTTCGCTGACGATAAAGCGATTGTCGGCGGTATCGCGCGTCTTGACGGTCGTCCGGTGATGATCATCGGCCACCAGAAAGGTCGCGAAACCAAAGAAAAAATTCGTCGCAACTTTGGTATGCCGGCCCCGGAAGGCTACCGCAAAGCGCTGCGCCTGATGGAGATGGCTGAGCGGTTTAAAATGCCGATCATCACCTTTATCGACACCCCGGGCGCCTACCCGGGCGTCGGCGCGGAAGAGCGCGGCCAGTCGGAAGCGATTGCCCGCAACCTGCGTGAGATGTCGCGTCTGAGCGTGCCGGTTATCTGCACCGTGATCGGCGAAGGCGGCTCCGGCGGCGCGCTGGCGATTGGCGTGGGCGACAAGGTCAATATGCTGCAGTACAGCACCTATTCGGTGATTTCGCCGGAAGGCTGCGCCTCCATTCTGTGGAAGAGCGCGGATAAAGCGCCGCTGGCTGCGGAAGCGATGGGCATTATCGCCCCGCGTCTGAAAGAGCTGAAGCTGATCGATTCTATCGTTCCGGAACCGCTGGGCGGCGCCCACCGCAACCCGGAAGCGATGGCGGCAAGCCTGAAAGCGCAGCTGCTGGCGGACCTGGCCGATCTCGATCTTCTCAGCGAAGAAGAGCTGCTGAACCGCCGCTATCAACGTCTGATGAGCTACGGTTACGCCTAAGTTTTCCGCTAGCGCAAAACACTAAGGGCCGGATTTTCCGGCCCTTTTTTTATGTGCGATGCGCCCAGGGGATTGCTATGATGCTGGACTTAGGTGAATACCAGGAGGAAAGCGTGAATATCATCGCCATCATGGGGCCTCACGGCGTCTACCACAAAGACGAGCCGATCAAAGAACTGGAAGCGGCGCTGCAGCGCCAGGGCTTTCAGACCATCTGGCCGCAAAATAGCGCCGACCTGCTGCAGTTTATCGAGCACAACCCGCGCATCTGCGGCGTGATCTTCGACTGGGATGAGTACAGCGTCGATCTGTGCAGCGATATTAACCAGCTCAATGAATATCTGCCTCTGTACGCCTTTATTAACGCCCACTCGACGATGGACGTCAGCAGTCAGGATCTGCGCATGACGCTGTGGTTCTTCGAATATGCGCTGGGACTCTCCGAAGAGATCGCCACCCGCATCGGGCAGTATACCCGCGAGTACCTGGACAATATCACCCCGCCATTTACCCGCGCGCTGTTTAACTATGTGCAGGAGGGGAAATATACCTTCTGTACGCCGGGTCATATGGGCGGTAGCGCCTATCAGAAAAGCCCGGTGGGCTGCCTGTTCTATGATTTCTTTGGCGGGAATACGCTGAAGGCGGATGTCTCGATTTCGGTCACCGAGCTGGGCTCCCTGCTGGATCATACCGGCCCTCATCTGGAGGCGGAGGAGTATATCGCTCGCGCCTTTGGCGCCGAGCAAAGCTATATGGTGACCAACGGTACCTCGACGTCCAATAAAATTGTCGGTATGTACTCGGCGCCCGCCGGCAGTACCCTGCTGATTGACCGTAACTGTCACAAATCGCTGGCCCACCTGCTGATGATGAGCGATGTGGTTCCCCTGTGGCTGAAGCCGACCCGCAATGCGTTAGGGATCCTCGGCGGTATCCCCCGGCGCGAGTTTACCCGCGACAGTATTCAGCAGAAAGTGCGCGACACGGGCGGGGCGCAGTGGCCCGTGCATGCGGTGATCACCAACTCCACCTACGATGGGCTGCTCTACAACACCACCTGGCTTAAAGAGACGCTCGACGTTCCGTCGATCCATTTCGATTCCGCCTGGGTGCCGTATACCCATTTCCATCCGATATATCAGGGGAAAAGCGGCATGAGCGGTGAGCGGATCCCCGGAAAAGTCATCTTCGAGACGCAGTCGACGCATAAGATGCTGGCCGCGCTGTCGCAGGCCTCGCTGATCCACATTAAGGGCAACTATGATGAAGAGACCTTTAATGAAGCCTTTATGATGCATACCTCTACGTCGCCGAGCTATCCCATCGTCGCGTCGATTGAGACCGCGGCGGCGATGCTGCGCGGTAACTCCGGTAAGCGCCTGATCCAGCGCTCCATTGAGCGGGCGCTGGATTTCCGCAAAGAGGTGCAGCGACTGCGCGAGGAGTCGGACGGCTGGTTCTTTGATATCTGGCAGCCGGAAGCGGTGGATAAAGCCGAGTGCTGGCCGGTGGCGCCGGGCGATGACTGGCACGGTTTCAAAGATGCCGATGCGGATCATATGTACCTCGATCCGGTGAAAGTCACCATTCTGACGCCGGGTATGGACGAGCAGGGGAATATGGATGAAGAGGGGATCCCGGCGGCGCTGGTGGCGAAGTTCCTCGACGAGCGGGGCGTGGTGGTGGAGAAAACGGGCCCCTACAACCTGCTGTTCCTCTTTAGCATCGGTATCGATAAAACCCGGGCGATGGGTCTGCTGCGCGGCCTGACCGAATTTAAGCGCGCCTACGATCTCAATCTGCGGGTGAAAAATATGTTGCCGGATCTGTACGCGGAAGATCCCGACTTCTACCGCAACATGCGGATCCAGGATCTGGCACAGGGGATCCACCGCTTGATCCGTCAGCACCAGCTGCCGCAGCTGATGCTCAGCGCCTTTGACGTCCTGCCGGAAATGAAAATGACGCCGCATCATGCCTGGCAGCGCCAGATCAAGGGTGAGGTGGAAACCATTGAACTGGAGAACCTGGTGGGCCGGATTTCGGCCAACATGATCCTCCCTTATCCGCCGGGCGTACCGCTGCTGATGCCGGGAGAGATGATCACGGAGGAGAGCCGGGCGGTGCTCGACTTCCTGCTGATGCTCTGCTCAATAGGACGTCATTACCCGGGGTTTGAGACCGATATTCACGGCGCGAAGCGCGATGAGGACGGCGTGTATCGGGTACGAGTCTTAAAAAATGACGAAAGGCTTGCGCGTTAACGGCGCGCACGAGTAACGTGGCTGGCTTAACAGAAGGAGTTTGACCATGCTGGGTTTGAAACGGGTTCACCATATTGCCATCATTGCGACTGACTACGCCCGCAGTAAAGCGTTCTATTGCGATATTCTGGGCTTTACGCTGCAAAGCGAGTTTTATCGCGCCGAACGTGACTCCTGGAAGGGCGATCTGGCGCTCAACGGCGAGTATGTGATTGAGCTGTTCTCGTTCCCGTTTCCGCCGGCCCGACCCAGTCGTCCGGAAGCCTGCGGGCTGCGTCATCTGGCCTTTAGCGTGGATGATATCGACGCTGCGGTGGCGCACCTGACGGCGCATGGCGTGGAGTGCGAAGCGATTCGCGTCGATCCCTTTACCGGTAAACGCTTTACCTTCTTTAGCGATCCGGACGACCTGCCGCTGGAAATATATCAGCAGTAAACCTTGCCAGCGCGACCCTGGCCCGGTAACGTGCCGGGCCATCACTTCTCGGTATGTTTGTGGTTATGACGGCTAACATTGCGCATACGCTTCATCCCCATCGCCAGCTGCTGGTGGCCTTCAGCGGCGGTCTGGACTCGACGGTTCTTATGCATCAGCTGGTGCTGCTGCGGGAACAGGATCCCTCTCTGACGCTGCGGGCGGTGCATATTCATCACGGCCTTAGCGCCCACGCAGACGACTGGGTGGCGCATTGTCGGCAAATTTGCCAGCAGTGGCAGGTGCCGTTGGCGGTGCATCGCGTGACGTTAGCCCGGGGCGGCCTGGGCGTCGAGGCCCATGCCCGCGCGGCGCGCTATCAGGCCTTTCAGGAGACGCTCCGCGCCGGCGAAGTGTTAGTGACCGCTCAGCACCAGGACGATCAGTGTGAAACGCTGCTGCTGGCGTTAAAACGCGGCAGCGGTCCGACCGGCCTGTCGGCGATGGCGCCATCGTCTCCCTTTGCCGGCAGTCGACTGCTGCGTCCTCTCCTCAATGAAACCCGGGAATCGCTGCGCCAGTGGGCGCTCGCCCACCAGCTGTCGTGGATTGAAGATGAGAGTAATCAGGACGATACCTATGACCGCAACTTCCTGCGCCTGCGGGTGATCCCGGTGCTGCGTGAGCGCTGGCCGCACTTTAGCGAGGCCGTCGCCCGCAGCGCCAGCCTGTGCGCCGAGCAGGAGCAGCTGCTGGACGAGATGCTGGCGGCGGAGCTGGCGTCGCTGGTGGCCGAAGACGGGTCGCTGGCTATCGCGCCGCTGACGTCGATGAGTTCTCCCCGCCGAGCGGCGTTGCTGCGTCGCTGGCTCGCCGGGCAGCAGGCGCCGATGCCGGCCCGCGAGGTGCCTGAGCGCCTCTGGCACGAGGTGGCGCTGGCGCGGGAAGATGCCAGCCCCTGCCTGCGGTTGGGGGAATTTACCGTCCGCCGTTTTCAGCAGCGCTTGTACTGGGTGAGATATGTACCCGGGCAGACGGACAGCGTCCAGCGCTGGACAGACTGGCGCCAACCGCTGCGGCTGGCGGACGGTCTTGGTGAGCTGGTGCTGCAGCCGGGCGGCAGGCTGCGCCCGCCCCCGGCGGATGAGCCAGTCACCGTCCGCTTTCGCGCCAGCGGCCATCTGCATATCGTCGGGCGTCATGGCGGCCGTAAGCTGAAGAAGATCTGGCAGGAGCTGGGCGTTGCTCCGTGGCGACGAGACACCACGCCGCTGCTGTTTTACGGCGAAACGCCGATTGCCGCAGCGGACGATCTGTTTGTGACCAACGAAGGTGAAGTCAAAGACGGGGAAGGGGTCAGTCTGGCGTGGAGGAAAACGGGCGGTTAAGCCCGTTTTGATTCAGGATTCGCTCACCACCACGGTGCCGATTTCCGGGTGACTGAAGCTGGCGATTTTATCCAGGCGCAGCTCGCGGACGTTGCCGGCGAGTTCGACCACAAGATACTCGATATTTTTACGCGAGATTAGATCGCTGGCCTTCGCCTGCAGCTGTTCGCCATCCTTCAGCGCCAGCGTCAGCACCAGGTGATGCTGGCAGGCCAGCTCCAGGTTGTCGTAATCATCGCAGTTAATGGGTTGATAAGTATCATTCATTGACATAATCGCTCACCAGTAAGTTTGCTGCCGCATAAGCGGCCTTTTCCCTGACTGACTCCGAAAGGGCCTCATCCGCCGCAATCTCATTCAATACTTTCAACACGCAACCCAGCGCATCCGGGATATACCCTAAGTCTCCGCTGGCTATTTCCGCATACCGCTTGCGTATTAACTCACAATAGTGGTCCACATGCCCTCCTGTCAGCGTTCTGACTCAACCGTGGGATGCAAGTTTAAGCCTACGAAGATAAACTCTGTTTAGCAAGGGAACTATATCATAGTCATTTAAGCAATTTCAGCAGGATGAAACAGGTTGCTGCGATTGCTGACAGCCTTTTGTCGCCAGTTTCGCTACAATGTACGCCATTTTTTTCAGGAGTTTGTTCATGGCGCTGAAAGCGACGATATATAAAGCCGCGGTGAATGTAGCCGATCTGGATCGCAACCAGTTTCTGGATGCTAACCTGACGCTGGCGCAGCACCCGTCGGAAACCCAGGAGCGCATGATGCTGCGCCTGCTGGCGTGGATCAAATATGCCGATGAGCGGCTGCAGTTTACGCGCGGCCTCTCGTCAGACGACGAGCCGGAGCTGTGGCTGCTTAACGATCATCTCGGGGTTGATCTGTGGATCGAGCTGGGGCTGCCGGACGAGAAACGTCTCAAGAAAGCCTGCTCGCGGGCGCAGGCGGTGGCGTTGTTTGCCTATAACAGCCGGGCGGCTGAAATCTGGTGGCAGCAGAATCAGAACAAGCTTGCGGCATACCCGAAGCTGACTATCTGGTATCTTGATGATGCCCAGCTGGCGCAGCTTAGCGCTTTTGCCGACCGCACGATGACGCTGCAGGCCACTTTGCAGGAGGGGAGCATCTGGTTGTCCGACGCTCAGAATAATCTGGAAATTCAGCTTACCGCCTGGCAAGGGCCGGCATGATTACTATCAGCCGCAGCGTGGCCATTGCCGATAACGAGATCACGCTGGAAGGTATTCGCGCCCAGGGGGCCGGGGGCCAGCACGTGAACAAAGCGTCGACCGCGATCCATCTGCGCTTCGATATTAAAGCCTCGAGCCTGCCGGCGTTTTACAAAGAGCGCCTGCTCGCCGCCAGCCACCACTTAATTTCTGCTGACGGTGTGGTTATCATTAAGGCTCAGGAATATCGCAGTCAGGAGATGAACCGCGAAGCGGCGATCGCCCGGCTGGTGGCCCTTATCAAAGAATTGACCGCAGTGCAAAAAAGTCGCCGGGAGACGCGACCGACTCGGGCATCCAAAGAGCGACGCCTTGCTTCCAAGGCGCAAAAGTCCTCAGTCAAGGCGCTGCGTGGGAAAGTTCGCCAGTGAAGGCGTCGGCGAACGGGTGGAATGGATCATAAGGAAAGTAGAGTGAAGAAAATCATATTCTCCGTGATAGCGGCCTGTTCGCTGTTCGCGCTGTTTGGTTGTAACCATCGCGCCGAAACTGACACGGTCCAGCCGGCGGCGATGGAAGAGCTCAAGCCGATGCAGCAAAGCTGGCGCGGGGTGCTGCCTTGCGCGGATTGCGAAGGCATCGACACCTCGCTGTTCCTGGAAAAAGACGGCACCTGGGTGATGAATGAGCACTACCAGGGCGCGCGTCGTGAACCATCCTCCTTTGCCTCTTACGGCACCTGGGCGCGTACGGCGGATAAGCTGGTACTGACCAACAGCAAGGGCGAAAAATCGTACTTTCGCGCGAAGGGCGACAAGCTGGAGATGCTCGACCGCAACGGGAGTCCCATTCAGTCTCCCCTCAACTATACCCTGGAGCCGGTGAAGGCCAGCCTGCCGACCACCCCGATGGCGATGCGTGGTATGTACTTCTATATGGCCGATGCGGCAACCTTTACTGATTGCGCGACCGGTAAACGCATCGCGGTGGCGAATAATGCCCAGCTTGAGCGGGATTATGCCGCTGCCCGCGGCAATGATTCACGTCCGGTGCTGCTGGTGGTGGAGGGACACTTTACCCTCGAGGCGAACCCGGATACCGGCGAAATGATGAAAACGCTGATGACGGATCAGGCTGGCAAATTTATTCCTGGGAAGGACTGCGGACACTGATTGTCCGGCTCCTGCCCGGGAAACGGGCAGGGGATACGCCTCAGCGGTAGCCGGCCAGCGGAATTGGGTCATTGCGGTTTTACCGTCCCCCCTTTTCCACCAACCATAGCGCACGAAGCATGAGCCTCATGACGGGGGGGTAAAGGGCAAATCGTTCTTTTACTCCGCACCGGCCTTCGGTTTGCTCAACCCCACCAGTTTACCGGCCTGAAGATAAACCCCTGGTTTCAGATGCCCGACATACTGCAGCTGCGTCTCGGGTTTAAAGGTGGCGACATCTCCTTCCCGCATGTGCAGCAGATCGGATGGGCTGATCCACGCCGCCTGCGCCAGGGTCAGCGGATGCCCGGCTCTGACAAAGGCCTCGCTGACAAACTCCGAGCAAAACCACGCTTTCTTGTCGGGGCTGGCCCCATCGCCCAGTTGCGCTTTGGCCAGGCCGCTTACGCACTGCTGGCGAAAGTTACGCGAGAAAGGGTTGAGCGAGCAGAGCGGTTTGGTGACCATATAAGGGATAAACTGAATAATGCCGCGATAGTTATACCCGCTGTCTTTGACCTGCCAGGCAAAACTTCTCATCGCCATCGCCTGGTCCGGCGTCAGATCGGGCACCCTGAGGGCAAAGAGTTTATCGCTGTGCGTCATCGCTTGCTGTAGCGATATCACCTGCACGCCGGCGCCGGTAGCCTCCGCAATTTGACCCTCGCCGAGATACAGCGCGACGTGGCTCACGGAAGAGGCGCTGAAGGCGCGGATCCCAAGCGAAGTGACGCCAAGGCTGGAGGAGAAGAGCAGGTCGCCGGAACGAAGGTCGCTTTCGGCGATTTCGCGCAGTCCGCTGCCGGCAATCGAGCTTTGACGCTGGAGGGTGACAGCCCATGGCGGTGAGCGGCCATCGGTAGCGGATGCGGAAGGGGCGCTGCGGCCGACGTCTACAGTGCAGGCGGTAAGCAGGAGCAGGGCGGAGGTAAGCAGCCCGCTGCTGAGGAGAGGTGCAGTCATGGGTACAGTCCTTGTAAAAAAAAGGCCCTGACATCCGTTCAGGGCCCTGAGTCGGGTGATTAGCCTTTTATCGCTTTAACCAGATATTCCACAATATTCCCGGTCTTGATCAGCTGCTTCTCACCGTTGCGACGATACTTATATTCGATATCGTCGTTGTCGAGGTTACGATCGCCCAGCACGATGGTGTGCGGGATACCGATCAGCTCCATATCGGCGAACATCACGCCCGGACGCTCTTTACGATCGTCCATCAGCACTTCAATACCCTGGGCGCTCAGCTCGGCGTACAGTTTCTCCGCCAGCTCCTGCACACGGTAAGATTTATGCATGTTCATCGGCAGGATCGCCACCTGGAACGGCGCAATCGCATCTGGCCAGACAATACCGCGATCGTCAAAGTTCTGCTCAATCGCCGCCGCCACCACGCGAGTGACCCCGATACCATAGCAACCCATGGTCAGGATCTGGTTGCGGCCATCTTCGCCCTGAACCGCGGCTTTCATCGCCTCGGAGTACTTCGTCCCCAGCTGGAAGATATGACCCACTTCGATACCGCGCTTAATAAGCAGGGTACCTTTGCCGTCCGGGCTCGGATCGCCGGCAACGACGTTACGGATGTCAGCGACTTCCGGCGTGGCGACATCGCGGTCCCAGTTGATGCCGAAGTAGTGTTTGCCGTCGATGTTGGCGCCGGCGGCGAAATCGCTCATCACCGCCACAGTACGGTCGATAATCACCGGCACCGGCAGGTTCACCGGACCCAGGGAGCCCGGACCGGCTTTCACCAGGGCGCGGATCTCTTCTTCGGTGGCGAAGGTCAGGGGGCTGGCGACCTGCGGCAGTTTTTCCGCTTTCACTTCGTTCAGCTCGTGATCGCCGCGCACCAGCAGGGCAACCAGTGGGGAAGCGCTATCTTCAACCGCTTTCACCAGCAGGGTTTTCACGGTTTTTTCGATCGGCAGGTTGAACTGCTCAACCAGCTCGGCGATGGTTTTGGCGTTCGGCGTGTCGACCAGGGTCAACTCCTGGGTGGCGTCTGCGCGCGGCGTTTTCGGCGCAACGGCTTCCGCAAACTCGATGTTTGCCGCGTAGTCGGAGCTGTCGGAGAAGATCACATCGTCTTCGCCGCTCTGCGCCAGCACCTGGAATTCATGAGAGGCGCTGCCGCCGATGGAGCCGGTATCAGCCTGTACCGCGCGGAAATCCAGCCCCATACGGCTGAAGATTTTGCTGTAAGCGGCGTACATCGCATCGTAGGTTTCCTGCAGCGATTCCTGCGAAGTATGGAAAGAGTACGCATCTTTCATCAGGAATTCGCGGGAGCGCATCACGCCGAAACGCGGGCGCACTTCGTCGCGGAATTTGGTCTGGATCTGATAGAAGTTCAGCGGCAGCTGCTTATAGGAGTTCAGCTCGTTGCGGATCAGATCGGTGATGACCTCTTCGTGGGTTGGACCGAGGACGAACGGACGATCGCCACGATCGGCAATGCGCAGCAGTTCCGGGCCGTACTGCTCCCAGCGACCGCTCTCCTGCCACAGTTCAGATGGCTGAACGACCGGCATTAACACCTCGATCGCACCGGCGTTGTTCATCTCTTCACGCACGATGTTTTCGACTTTTTTCAGGACGCGCACGCCGGTCGGCAGCCAGGTGTATAACCCGGAGGCCAGCTTGCGGATCATCCCGGCGCGCAGCATCAGCTGGTGGCTGATTACCTCGGCGTCGGCAGGTGTCTCCTTCAGAGTGGAGAGCAGATATTGGCTAGTACGCATGTTGTAACGGTTCCAGTTAAACGAGCGGAACAGGCTGGTTGCCCAGCCTGAAACAAAAAAAGTGGTTTAGTTTACCAGTGTGGCAAAGATGCCAAAAGAGAGGAAAATAAAATTAGCGCGCTTCGAGGGCAAAGACTTCAAAACCGGAGGCAGTCACCCGCCAGCGGACGTTGAAATCCAGCAGCCAGACGGCGTAATTTTTGCCTGCCTCTTCCTCCTTACGGTAGGCCGGACGCGGATCCTGCGCCAGCACCTCTCGGATAAACGCCTTCAGGTGCGGATAACGCTTCTCCAGATGCAAAAGCTGCGTTTCGACGTCGGCGGTAAAACTGACGACCTGATCCGCCTGCGGCGCCTGTTGCGCGTAGCTGGCGTGCGCGTTGGGCAGCGCTTCGGCAAACGGCAGATAGGGTTTGATGTCGACCACCGGCGTACCGTCGACGAGATCGAGGCTGCCGAGTTCCAGTATCACCTGCTCTTTCTGACAGCGAACGCCCTTCAGCTCAACCAGAGACATGCCAATGGGATTGGGGCGAAAGGTGGAGCGGGTGGCGAAGACGCCCATACGCGCGTTGCCCCCGAGACGGGGAGGGCGCACCGTCGGACGCCAGCCGCCTTCCATGGTCTGATGAAACACAAACAGGATCCACAGATGGCTGAAGCTTTCCAGACCACGCACGGCGTCGGCCTGGTTGTAGGGCGCGATCAGATGGAGTTCTCCGCCGCCGTGCTTGACCAGACCCGGCTGGCGAGGTACGGCAAACTTCTCTTTATACGGCGAGCGGATCACGCCTATCTGCGCGAACTGAAATGCACTCATTGCGCCGAGACGTTAAGCGCCGAGCCCAGACAAACCGCCTGACGGTAGCAGCCTGGGGTGCCGCTGGTCACTTCGCAGCGGTGCAGCAGGACAGCATTGGCTTTCATACGTGCAGCATTAATCTGCAGGCGCTTGCGGGCGGTAGGGATATTCGGCGGAGAATCCTGATTCGAGGCCTGGCAGGACTCGCCAGACACTTCCCCCAGATCGCGGAATGGTTTACCTACCAGCTCTGACGCATCGGTATAAATACGTACCGGCGCCGGACGGGTTGCGCGTGGTTTGCTCGGCTCCGATTTAACCGGGGGAGTTGCAGTGCTTTGAACAGGTTCAACGGGAGATCTGCTTAGCATGGAACAACCGCTTAACATGAGTGCTAACAAACAGACCGGTAAAGCACGCATAGTATTTCCTCAATGAATAAAAAACAGGGCGTTATTGAATCAGGTGCTTGCATAAATGACAAGACGGGCGTGAAGCCCGTCCTGAATGATATTACGGTGAGAAAAGATTACCAGCCTTTCACTGCGCCGCCGTTAAAGATCTTGTTTGCTGCTTCGTAAACTTCATCGCTCTGGTAAGCCTGAACGAATTTTTTCACATTCTCAGCATCTTTATTGTCTTCACGCGCCACGATCAGGTTCACGTACGGCGACTCTTTCCCTTCGACAAAGATGCCGTCTTTCGCCGGGGTCAGGCCAATCTGGCTGGCGTAAGTGGTGTTGATAACGGCCAGCGCAATCTGCGCGTCGTCAAGAGAACGCGGCAGCTGCGGCGCTTCCAGTTCAACAATCTTCAGGTTTTTCGGGTTCTCGACGATATCCAGCGAGGTCGGCAGCAGGCCTACGCCGTCCTTCAGTTTGATCAGGCCCACCTGCTGCAGCAGCAGCAGAGAACGACCGAGGTTGGTCGGATCGTTAGGGACGGCGATCTGCGAGCCCGGCTGCAGTTCGTCCAGCGATTTAATTTTCTTCGAGTAACCCGCGATCGGGTAGACGAAGGTGTTGCCGACAGCCACCAGCTTGTAGCCGCGGTCTTTAATCTGCTGGTCGAGATACGGTTTATGCTGGAAGGCGTTGACGTCGATATCGCCTTTGCTCAGCGCTTCGTTCGGCAGAACGTAATCGTTGAAGGTCACCAGCTCAACGTCAAGGCCATACTTCTCTTTTGCCACTTTCTGCGCGACTTCAGCGACCTGCTGCTCCGCCCCGACGATAACGCCGACTTTAATATGATTCGGATCTTTTTCATCCTGACCGCAACCCACCAGCGCCAGAGAACCGATTAACGCACCAACTGCCGCAAAGGTTTTGAAATTAAAGGCCATGTTATTTCCTTCCTGTAAGAATGAGTGTTGTCTGCCAATAACGTTATTTATGAGTCACAGCCCGGACGATGCGATCGCCAGAGAATTGAATTAAATAAACCAGAATAACCAGCAATACCAGTACGGTATTCATCACGGTGGCGTTGTAACCGATATAGCCATACTGGTAACCAATCTGCCCCAGACCACCGGCGCCCACCGCGCCGCCCATGGCGGAATAGCCCACCAGGGTGATCAGGGTGATGGTGGCGGCGTTGACCAGACCCGGCAGCGCTTCAGGCAGCAGAACCTTACGCACGATCTGCAGCGGCGTGGCGCCCATCGCCCGGGAGGCTTCGATAAGGCCGGTCGGGATCTCCAGCAGGGCGTTCTCCACCATGCGAGCGATAAACGGCGCGGCGCCCACCGTCAACGGCACGATCGCCGCCTGCAGGCCGATTGAGGTGCCGACGATCACGCGGGTAAACGGGATCATCCAGACCAGCAGGATAATGAACGGGATGGAGCGGAAAATGTTCACCAGCGCCGACAGCGTCCGGTACAGTTTAGCATTGGCGACGATTTGCCCCGGACGGGTCACGTACAGCAGCACGCCCACCGGCAGACCAAGGACAAAACCGAAGAAGCCGGAGACAAAGGTCATTGCCAGCGTTTCCCATACGCCGCGCAACAGCAGCCACATCATTGCCTCAGACATAACCCAATACCTCTACTTTTACATGATGTTCCTGCAGCCAGGCGATAGCCGCCTGAGTGTCTTCCTGTGTACCGTGCATTTCGGTCAGCATGATGCCGAACTTCACCCCGCCGGCATAATCCATCTGCGCGCTAATAATGTTGTTATTCACGTTGAAGCGACGCGCGGTTTCAGAAAGCAGCGGCGCATCGACGGAGTGGCCGGTAAATTCCATGCGCAGCATCGGTACGCTATCCGCTGTGGCGGTAGGTTTCAGGCGCGCCTGGTAGTCATCAGGAATATCCAGGTGCAGCGTCGACTGAATAAACTGCTGGGCCAGCGGCGTCTTCGGATGGGAGAAGACTTCGCTCACCGTGTCCTGTTCAATCAACTGGCCGTTGCTAATCACCGCCACGCAGTCGCAGATGCGTTTCACTACATCCATTTCGTGGGTGATCAGCAGGATGGTCAGCCCCAGACGACGGTTAATGTCTTTCAGCAGTTCGAGAATGGAACGGGTGGTGGCCGGATCCAGGGCGCTGGTGGCTTCATCGCACAGCAGCACCTTGGGGTTACTGGCCAGCGCGCGGGCAATGGCGACACGCTGTTTCTGGCCGCCGGAGAGATTAGCCGGATAGCTGTCGTGCTTATCACCCAGGCCGACAAGATCCAGCAGCTCCGTCACACGGCGTTTGATTTCTGCCTGTGGCGTGTTATCCAGCTCCAGGGGTAACGCCACGTTGCCGAAAACGGTGCGGGATGCCAGCAGGTTAAAATGCTGGAAAATCATGCCAATCTGACGGCGAGCGCGGGTTAGCTCTTTTTCCGACAGCGCAGTCAGTTCCTGACCGTCAACCTGTACGCTGCCCTCGGTCGGGCGCTCCAGCAGGTTAACGCAGCGAATCAGCGTACTTTTACCGGCGCCTGAGGCACCGATGACGCCGTAAATTTGTCCGGCAGGGACATGCAGGCTGACATTGTTCAGCGCCTGAATGCTGCGATTCCCCTGCTGGAACACTTTGGTGATATTGGAAAGTTTAATCATCAGTTATTTATTATCGTTTAGCCGTTTGCCGTGGCATTTTCTTCTGCCGTATCCAGGCGATGCCTGGCAATGAAATGGATGTTAAGGCATCCAGACGTCTAAATCAATCTGACTCTTTATAATGAGCACTTTCTTGCATGCGGAAACATGCGATACTAACGGCACTAGCCTTTTTCAGGAGCAAACCGGTGGCAAAGTCAGTACCCGCAATTTTTCTCGACCGTGACGGCACCATTAATGTCGATCATGGCTACGTCCACGAAATCGACAATTTTGAATTTATCGATGGCGTCATTGACGCAATGCGCGAGCTCAAAGAGATGGGCTACGCGCTGGTGCTGGTCACTAACCAGTCCGGTATTGCTCGCGGTAAATTTACCGAAGCCCAGTTTGAAACGCTGACCGAATGGATGGACTGGTCTCTGGCAGACCGTGGCGTCGATCTGGACGGTATCTATTATTGCCCGCATCACCCGCAGGGTGCGGTTGAGGAGTACCGTCAGACCTGTGATTGCCGTAAACCGCATCCGGGGATGCTGATCTCCGCCCGCGATTATCTGCATATCGATATGGCCGCTTCCTATATGGTAGGGGACAAACTGGAAGATATGCAGGCTGCAGCGGCCGCTGATGTCGGTACTAAAGTGCTGGTGCGTACCGGTAAGCCTGTTACTGAAGAAGCGGAAAAAGCCGCGGATTGGGTGCTAAATAGCCTGGCCGAGCTGCCGGCGGCGATTAAAAAGCAGCAAAAATAAGCGTTGCGTATAAAAGATGAGCGGTTGAAATAAAATTGTATTTTTCCGCTTGTCATTCCCGGCGGGCTCCCTATAATGCGCCTCCATCGACACGGCGGATGTGAATCACTTCACACAAACAGCCGGTTCGGTTGAAGAGAAAAATCCTGAAAAACGGGTTGACTCTGAAAGAGGAAAGCGTAATATACGCCACCTCGCGACAGAGCGCTAAAGCGCGTCGCAACTGCTCTTTAACAATTTATCAGACAATCTGTGTGGGCACTCAAAGTGACATGGATTCTTAACGTCCTCGGACGAAAAATGAATACCAAGTCTCAAGAGTGAACACGTAATTCATTACGAAGTTTAATTCTTTGAGCATCAAACTTAAATTGAAGAGTTTGATCATGGCTCAGATTGAACGCTGGCGGCAGGCCTAACACATGCAAGTCGAGCGGTAGCACAGAGAGCTTGCTCTCGGGTGACGAGCGGCGGACGGGTGAGTAATGTCTGGGAAACTGCCTGATGGAGGGGGATAACTACTGGAAACGGTAGCTAATACCGCATAACGTCGCAAGACCAAAGTGGGGGACCTTCGGGCCTCATGCCATCAGATGTGCCCAGATGGGATTAGCTAGTAGGTGGGGTAATGGCTCACCTAGGCGACGATCCCTAGCTGGTCTGAGAGGATGACCAGCCACACTGGAACTGAGACACGGTCCAGACTCCTACGGGAGGCAGCAGTGGGGAATATTGCACAATGGGCGCAAGCCTGATGCAGCCATGCCGCGTGTGTGAAGAAGGCCTTCGGGTTGTAAAGCACTTTCAGCGGGGAGGAAGGCGATAAGGTTAATAACCTTGTCGATTGACGTTACCCGCAGAAGAAGCACCGGCTAACTCCGTGCCAGCAGCCGCGGTAATACGGAGGGTGCAAGCGTTAATCGGAATTACTGGGCGTAAAGCGCACGCAGGCGGTCTGTCAAGTCGGATGTGAAATCCCCGGGCTCAACCTGGGAACTGCATTCGAAACTGGCAGGCTAGAGTCTTGTAGAGGGGGGTAGAATTCCAGGTGTAGCGGTGAAATGCGTAGAGATCTGGAGGAATACCGGTGGCGAAGGCGGCCCCCTGGACAAAGACTGACGCTCAGGTGCGAAAGCGTGGGGAGCAAACAGGATTAGATACCCTGGTAGTCCACGCCGTAAACGATGTCGATTTGGAGGTTGTGCCCTTGAGGCGTGGCTTCCGGAGCTAACGCGTTAAATCGACCGCCTGGGGAGTACGGCCGCAAGGTTAAAACTCAAATGAATTGACGGGGGCCCGCACAAGCGGTGGAGCATGTGGTTTAATTCGATGCAACGCGAAGAACCTTACCTGGTCTTGACATCCACAGAACTTGCCAGAGATGGCTTGGTGCCTTCGGGAACTGTGAGACAGGTGCTGCATGGCTGTCGTCAGCTCGTGTTGTGAAATGTTGGGTTAAGTCCCGCAACGAGCGCAACCCTTATCCTTTGTTGCCAGCGGTTAGGCCGGGAACTCAAAGGAGACTGCCAGTGATAAACTGGAGGAAGGTGGGGATGACGTCAAGTCATCATGGCCCTTACGACCAGGGCTACACACGTGCTACAATGGCATATACAAAGAGAAGCGACCTCGCGAGAGCAAGCGGACCTCATAAAGTATGTCGTAGTCCGGATTGGAGTCTGCAACTCGACTCCATGAAGTCGGAATCGCTAGTAATCGTAGATCAGAATGCTACGGTGAATACGTTCCCGGGCCTTGTACACACCGCCCGTCACACCATGGGAGTGGGTTGCAAAAGAAGTAGGTAGCTTAACCTTCGGGAGGGCGCTTACCACTTTGTGATTCATGACTGGGGTGAAGTCGTAACAAGGTAACCGTAGGGGAACCTGCGGTTGGATCACCTCCTTACCTTAAAGAACCTGCCTTTGTAGTGTTCACACAGATTGTCTGATGAAATAGAGCAGTAAATAATCTCTGCAGGCTTGTAGCTCAGGTGGTTAGAGCGCACCCCTGATAAGGGTGAGGTCGGTGGTTCAAGTCCACTCAGGCCTACCAAATTTTCCCTGAATACTGCGTTGTGGCAAAGCTCGCATACTTCAGTATGCTTCGCTTGACCACGCCTTGTCTCAGGAAAAATTACCGGTACAGAGATAACACCGATGGGGCTATAGCTCAGCTGGGAGAGCGCCTGCTTTGCACGCAGGAGGTCTGCGGTTCGATCCCGCATAGCTCCACCATCTTTACTGCGAACACAAGAAAACTTCAGAGTGAACCTGAAAAGGTGCACTGCGAAGTTTTGCTCTTTAAAAATCTGGATCAAGCTGAAAATTGAAACGACACACTGTTTAAGTGTGTTCGAGTCTCTCAAATTTTCGCAATCTGAAGACATCTTCGGGTTGTGAGGTTAAGCGACTAAGCGTACACGGTGGATGCCCTGGCAGTCAGAGGCGATGAAGGACGTGCTAATCTGCGAAAAGCGTCGGTAAGGTGATATGAACCGTTACAGCCGGCGATGTCCGAATGGGGAAACCCAGTGCAATTCGTTGCACTATCGTTAACTGAATACATAGGTTAACGAGGCGAACCGGGGGAACTGAAACATCTAAGTACCCCGAGGAAAAGAAATCAACCGAGATTCCCCCAGTAGCGGCGAGCGAACGGGGAGCAGCCCAGAGTCTGAATCAGCTTGTGTGTTAGTGGAACGGTCTGGAAAGTCCGACGGTACAGGGTGATAGTCCCGTACACCAAAATGCACAGGTTGTGAACTCGAAGAGTAGGGCGGGACACGTGGTATCCTGTCTGAATATGGGGGGACCATCCTCCAAGGCTAAATACTCCTGACTGACCGATAGTGAACCAGTACCGTGAGGGAAAGGCGAAAAGAACCCCGGCGAGGGGAGTGAAAAAGAACCTGAAACCGTGTACGTACAAGCAGTGGGAGCACCTTCGGGTGTGACTGCGTACCTTTTGTATAATGGGTCAGCGACTTATATTCTGTAGCAAGGTTAACCGTATAGGGGAGCCGCAGGGAAACCGAGTCTTAACTGGGCGTTAAGTTGCAGGGTATAGACCCGAAACCCGGTGATCTAGCCATGGGCAGGTTGAAGGTTGGGTAACACTAACTGGAGGACCGAACCGACTAATGTTGAAAAATTAGCGGATGACTTGTGGCTGGGGGTGAAAGGCCAATCAAACCGGGAGATAGCTGGTTCTCCCCGAAAGCTATTTAGGTAGCGCCTCGTGAACTCATCTTCGGGGGTAGAGCACTGTTTCGGCTAGGGGGTCATCCCGACTTACCAACCCGATGCAAACTACGAATACCGAAGAATGTTATCACGGGAGACACACGGCGGGTGCTAACGTCCGTCGTGAAGAGGGAAACAACCCAGACCGCCAGCTAAGGTCCCAAAGTCATGGTTAAGTGGGAAACGATGTGGGAAGGCACAGACAGCCAGGATGTTGGCTTAGAAGCAGCCATCATTTAAAGAAAGCGTAATAGCTCACTGGTCGAGTCGGCCTGCGCGGAAGATGTAACGGGGCTAAACCATGCACCGAAGCTGCGGCAGCGACGCTTATGCGTTGTTGGGTAGGGGAGCGTTCTGTAAGCCTGCGAAGGTGGCCTGTGAGGGCTGCTGGAGGTATCAGAAGTGCGAATGCTGACATAAGTAACGATAAAGCGGGTGAAAAGCCCGCTCGCCGGAAGACCAAGGGTTCCTGTCCAACGTTAATCGGGGCAGGGTGAGTCGACCCCTAAGGCGAGGCCGAAAGGCGTAGTCGATGGGAAACAGGTTAATATTCCTGTACTTGGTGTTACTGCGAAGGGGGGACGGAGAAGGCTATGTTAGCCGGGCGACGGTTGTCCCGGTTTAAGCATGTAGGCTGGTTATCCAGGCAAATCCGGATAATCAAGGCTGAGGTGTGATGACGAGGCACTACGGTGCTGAAGTAACAAATGCCCTGCTTCCAGGAAAAGCCTCTAAGCATCAGGTAACATCAAATCGTACCCCAAACCGACACAGGTGGTCAGGTAGAGAATACCAAGGCGCTTGAGAGAACTCGGGTGAAGGAACTAGGCAAAATGGTGCCGTAACTTCGGGAGAAGGCACGCTGGTGTGTAGGTGAAGTCCCTGCGGATGGAGCTGAGACCAGTCGAAGATACCAGCTGGCTGCAACTGTTTATTAAAAACACAGCACTGTGCAAACACGAAAGTGGACGTATACGGTGTGACGCCTGCCCGGTGCCGGAAGGTTAATTGATGGGGTTATCCGTAAGGAGAAGCTCTTGATCGAAGCCCCGGTAAACGGCGGCCGTAACTATAACGGTCCTAAGGTAGCGAAATTCCTTGTCGGGTAAGTTCCGACCTGCACGAATGGCGTAATGATGGCCAGGCTGTCTCCACCCGAGACTCAGTGAAATTGAACTCGCTGTGAAGATGCAGTGTACCCGCGGCAAGACGGAAAGACCCCGTGAACCTTTACTATAGCTTGACACTGAACATTGAGCCTTGATGTGTAGGATAGGTGGGAGGCTTTGAAGCGTGGACGCCAGTCTGCGTGGAGCCAACCTTGAAATACCACCCTTTAATGTTTGATGTTCTAACGTGGGCCCCTAATCGGGGTTGCGGACAGTGTCTGGTGGGTAGTTTGACTGGGGCGGTCTCCTCCCAAAGCGTAACGGAGGAGCACGAAGGTTAGCTAATCCTGGTCGGACATCAGGAGGTTAGTGCAATGGCATAAGCTAGCTTGACTGCGAGCGTGACGGCGCGAGCAGGTGCGAAAGCAGGTCATAGTGATCCGGTGGTTCTGAATGGAAGGGCCATCGCTCAACGGATAAAAGGTACTCCGGGGATAACAGGCTGATACCGCCCAAGAGTTCATATCGACGGCGGTGTTTGGCACCTCGATGTCGGCTCATCACATCCTGGGGCTGAAGTAGGTCCCAAGGGTATGGCTGTTCGCCATTTAAAGTGGTACGCGAGCTGGGTTTAGAACGTCGTGAGACAGTTCGGTCCCTATCTGCCGTGGGCGCTGGAGAATTGAGGGGGGCTGCTCCTAGTACGAGAGGACCGGAGTGGACGCATCACTGGTGTTCGGGTTGTCATGCCAATGGCACTGCCCGGTAGCTAAATGCGGAAGAGATAAGTGCTGAAAGCATCTAAGCACGAAACTTGCCCCGAGATGAGTTCTCCCTGAGACTATAAGTCTCCTGAAGGAACGTTGAAGACGACGACGTTGATAGGCCGGGTGTGTAAGCGCAGCGATGCGTTGAGCTAACCGGTACTAATGAACCGTGAGGCTTAACCTTACAACGCCGAAGATGTTTTGGCGGATTGAGAGAAGATTTTCAGCTTAGATTCAGAGTTGAGTACGCAATAATTTGCGCAGCAGCAAGGCGACAAGCGAAGGAAAGGAAGGAGCATACTGAAGTATGTGACTGACTTTGCGAGCGCAGGCAACGCAGCTGATGCGATAAAGCATTGCGTACTGAGCACAAAGAATTTGCCTGGCGGCACTAGCGCGGTGGTCCCACCTGACCCCATGCCGAACTCAGAAGTGAAACGCCGTAGCGCCGATGGTAGTGTGGGGTCTCCCCATGTGAGAGTAGGGAACTGCCAGGCATCAAATTGCAGTAAGCCGGGGTGACAACCGGTGGTAATAAAGCGAAAAAATTCGGTGGAGCGGTAGTTCAGTCGGTTAGAATACCTGCCTGTCACGCAGGGGGTCGCGGGTTCGAGTCCCGTCCGTTCCGCCACTTAATAAGAGCCCTGAGCATCTGCTCAGGGCTTTTTTGTTTGATCTGTTTCCGATTATTGCTAAATCAGCAAAAATCCTCTGCATTAATCGCTCTTTTTCCCCTCCACACCATCAGCCATAATTTCATCCGTTAACCGAAATGAACAAATAACGAGGAAAAACATGGCAATCCCTGCATTTGGTCTTGGCACCTTCCGTCTGAAAGATGATGTTGTTATCGCATCCGTAAAAACCGCGCTGGAGCTGGGCTATCGTACTATCGACACCGCGCAAATCTACGACAACGAAGCCACGGTGGGTCAGGCTCTCGCTGAGAGCGGCGTGCCGCGTGATGAGCTGTTCATCACAACCAAAATCTGGATCGAAAACCTGAGCAAAGACAAGCTGATCGCCAGCCTGCAAGAGAGCCTGCAGAAGCTACGCACTGACTATGTTGATCTGACGCTGATCCACTGGCCGTCACCGAATGATGCGGTAGCTGTTGAAGAGTTTATGGCTGCTCTGATGGAAGCGAAGGCGCTCGGCCTGACCCGTCAGATCGGTATCTCCAACTTCACTATTCCACTGATGGAGCGCGCGATTGCCGCCGTTGGCGCTGAAAACATTGCTACCAATCAGATTGAGCTTTCGCCGTATCTGCAAAACCGTAAAGTCGTCGATTGGGCGCATGAGCACGGTATCCATATCACCTCCTACATGACCCTGGCCTACGGTAAGGCGCTGAAAGATAAGGTGATTGCCCGTATCGCGGCGAAACATAATGCGACTCCGGCGCAGGTTATCCTGGCATGGGCGATGGGCGAGGGGTACGCGGTGATCCCATCCTCGACGAAGCGTGAGAACCTGGCCAGCAACCTGAAAGCGCTGGATCTGAAGCTGGATGATGATGATCGCCAGGCGATCGCCGCGCTGGATTGCAACGATCGGCTGGTGAGCCCGGAAGGTCTGGCGCCGCAGTGGGATTAATCTCCTGCTTCCGGTATGCCCATCAGAGGGTACTACGACAGCTCCTTCGGGAGCTGTTTTACGTATTCGCTCAGAAAATCAATAAACGCCCTGATACGTGTGCTGACGGCTCTATCGCTGTAGTACACCGCGCTGAAGGGCATCTCCACCGGCAAACGTTTGTCGGCCAGTAGTTCAACAAACTCCCCACTGGCTATCTCTTTATCCACCATATAATCCGACAGGCAGGCAATACCGTTCCCGGTCAGACACAGTTGCTTGAGCGTTTCCCCACTGTTCGATGATACCGCCGCCTCAATCTCTAACAACTGACCATCGCAACAGGATACCGGCCAGGTGTTCAGAGAGACGGGTTCAGTGAAGCCCAGACATTGATGTTGTTTCAGATCTGACGGATGCTGCGGCACGCCGTAGCGCGAAACATACTCTGGCGAGGCGACGATCTTCCGATAGCTGGTGAACAGCGGTCGGGCGCGCAGGCTGGAATCAGTTAAGGTTCCGGCCCGAATAGCCACATCCACTTTTCGTTCAATCAGATTAATAAATGTTTCTGACGACACGAGCGACAGCGTCATTTCCGGGTAACGCTCGCGAAATGGCTTCACCAGCGGCATGAGAAAATGCAGCATCACCGGCGTCGCGGCATCCACCCGCAGCAGGCCCCGCGGCGTCGTGCGCGTTTCCAGCAGGTCGTTTTCTGCCGCCGCCATCTCCTGCAATACCACCTGCATCCGGCGAAAATAGCGCTCGCCTTCCTCTGTCAGACTGAGCTGACGGGTGGTCCGATTGAGCAGGCTAACACCAAGCTTGGACTCGAGCTTTTTGACTGCCCGGCTGACGGCAGAGTTGGCCTGACCAAGCTGTTCGGCCGCCCGGCTGAAACTCCCGCTTTCCACTACCGCCACAAAGATGGCGATCTCCTCGGATGTGGCTCTCATTATTGCACCTGTAGCAAAATTCTATTGATACTTTGATAGTTTTTGTTATTTATACAACCCTTCATACTACGTGTCATCTTAATCCTGATGCTACGGAGTAAATTATGCCACTGGCGCTATTTGCCTTAACCATCGGTGCCTTCGCAATTGGCACCACTGAATTCGTGATTGTCGGCCTGGTCCCGACGATTGCCCAACAACTCTCTATTTCGCTGCCGTCGGCAGGCCTGCTGGTTTCTATCTATGCGTTGGGCGTGGCGATCGGCGCCCCAGTGCTGACGGCGTTAACGGGGCGTATGCCGCGTAAACAGCTGCTGCTGGCGTTGATGGTCCTGTTTACGGCGGGTAATGTGCTGGCCTGGCAGGCCCCTGGCTATGAAACGCTGATCCTGGCGCGCCTGCTGACCGGTCTGGCACACGGCGTGTTCTTTTCTATTGGCTCGACAATCGCCACCAGCCTGGTGGCAAAAGAGAAAGCAGCCTCGGCTATCGCCATTATGTTCGGCGGCCTGACGGTCGCGCTGGTAACCGGGGTGCCATTCGGGACTTTCATCGGTCAGCATTTTGGCTGGCGGGAAACGTTCCTCGCGGTATCGATTCTGGGGGTGATTGCGCTTATCAGCAGTCTGATTCTGGTGCCGAATAATATCCCGGGCCGCGCCAGCGCCAGCCTGCGCGATCAGCTGAAAGTCTTAACCCATCCGCGCCTGCTGATGATCTATGCCATTACCGCGCTGGGCTATGGCGGCGTGTTTACCGCCTTTACCTTCCTTGCGCCGATGATGCAGGAGCTGGCCGGCTTCAGCCCGTCAGCCGTGAGCTGGATCCTGCTGGGCTATGGCGTCTCGGTGGCTATTGGCAACGTATGGGGCGGCAAACTGGCCGATAGGCATGGCGCCGTCTCCGCGCTGAAGTTTATCTTCGCCGCGCTGGTTGTGCTGCTGCTGGTGTTCCAGCTGACCGCCAGCATTCACTATGCCGCGCTGGCAACGGTGCTGGTGATGGGCGTTTTCGCCTTCGGCAACGTGCCGGGCCTGCAGGTGTACGTGGTGCAAAAAGCAGAGCAGTACACCCCCGGGGCTGTCGACATCGCATCCGGCCTGAATATTGCCGCCTTCAACGTCGGCATCGCGCTGGGGTCGATCGTCGGCGGACAGACGGTCGAGCGGTACGGTCTGGCGCAGACGCCGTGGATTGGCGCGGTGATTGTGCTGGTCGCTTTGCTGTTGGTGGCCCTGAGCGGACGTTTAGATAAATTGCCACGCCGTTCGGCAGCGCTTTCTCCCGAAGGCTAAGGGTTTCTCGCAATTTGCATTGAAAGTGTATGGGAAAATCCCTATAACAGAATAACCAGTCGTCGTCGGGCTGGTTTCTGTTATCGAGGATTAATGCCCAAATTGCGAAAGAACACCTACGCCATGCGCTATGTCGCCGGACAACCTGCGGAGAGAATATTGCCTCCGGGGGCGTTTGCGGGCGTGAGTCCGGTTTATCCCGCCGGCACGCCGTTAAGCAGCGATGAGAAAATCCGCGTGCTGGTGTGGAATATCTTCAAACAGCAGCGCGCAGAGTGGCAGTCGGTCCTTAAGAATTTTGGCAAAGACGCGCACTTAGTCCTGTTGCAGGAGGCGCAGACGACGCCGGAGCTGGTCAGGTTCGCGACCACCAACTATCTGGCCGCCGATCAGGTGCCTGCGCTGGTGCTGCCGCAGCATCCTTCCGGCGTGATGACGCTGGCTTCCGCCCATCCTATCTATTGCTGCCCATTGCGCGAACGTGAACCTATTTTGCGTCTGCCTAAATCAGCATTAGTGACTGTCTATCCGCTGCCCGATGCGCGGCTGTTAATGGTGGTCAATATCCATGCCGTTAACTTCAGCCTTGGCGTCGACGTCTACAGCAAACAGCTGCTGCCGATTGGCGATCAGATCGCCCATCACAGCGGGCCGGTGATCATGGCCGGCGACTTCAATGCCTGGAGCCGCCCGCGGATGAACGCCCTGTACCGCTTTGCACGCGAGATGTCGCTGCGTGAAGTTCGTTTCCCGGACGATCAGCGCCGCCGCGCGTTTGGTCGCCCGCTCGATTTTGTGTTCTACCGTGGGTTAAGCGTGCACGATGCTTCCGTGCTGGTAACCCGCGCCTCCGACCACAACCCGCTACTAGTCGAATTCAGTCCCGGCAAGCCTGATTAATTTAAGGTTGGTCAGGCCTGCCATGGGGCAGGCCTGCGCATGCATGGTGCTGCCTTTTATTACTCAAAAAACCGTAAGGACAAGACAACATGACAACACGCTCTCACCATGACAACGTCGAAAAGCAGTTCGGCTCCCAGGCCAGCGCCTATCTGACCAGCGCCGTGCACGCCTCTGGTCGCGATCTGCAGCGGCTGGCGGAACGACTGGCTGATTTTCCTCAGGCGAAAGTGCTGGATATGGGCTGCGGGGCAGGGCACGCCAGCTTTACCGCGGCGGGACAGGTTGCCGAGGTGACCGCCTATGATTTATCGAGCCAGATGCTGGAGGTCGTTGCCGCCGCGGCAAAGGAGAAAGGTTTTAGCAATATCGTGACCCAGCAGGGGTATGCCGAAACGCTGCCGTTCGCTGATGCCAGCTTTGATATCGTTATCAGCCGCTATTCTGCTCATCACTGGCATGACGTTGGCCAGGCGCTGCGCGAGGTGAAACGTGTCCTCAAGCCGGGTGGGGTGATGATCGTGATGGACGTGATGTCGCCGGGCCATGTGGTGCGTGATGTCTGGCTGCAGACGGTGGAAGCCTTGCGCGATACCTCGCACGTGCGTAATTATTCCAGCGGCGAGTGGCTGACGCTGGCGACGGAGGCGGGGCTGGTGATTAATCAACTGTTGACCGATCGCCTGCCGCTGGAGTTCAGTTCGTGGGTGGCGCGGATGCGTACCCCTGAGCCGCTGGTGGAGGCGATTCGTTTATACCAGCAGAGCGCCTCGGCGGAGGTGAAAGCCTACTTTGAGTTACAGCAGGATGGTTCCTTTACCAGCGATACCATCATGTTTGAAGCGCATAAAGCGGTTTAATACGGACAACAAAAAAGGCACCGGGGGAAGTCGGTGCCTTTTTATCGAACCCTGACGTATCAGGACTCTGGTCGATCGCTGTTTTTCACAAATAGCGTTAGCTGATCGCCAGGCCGCAGATTGTCGGTATCGCTGTTCCAGCGCATGACGTCGCGAATATTAACGCCATGACGTTTGGCGATGCTCGACAGCGAATCACCTTTGCGAACGCGATAGGTGATGCTATCGCTGTTATTCGCCAGACGCTGCGCGCTGCTGCCGGCGCCGATAACCAGGTTCTGTCCAACCTTCAATCCAGAGCCGCGCAGGTTATTCCACTGCTGCAGATCGCGGGTCGTGACGCCGAGACGGGAAGCAATCCCGGAAATGGTATCGCCGGAACGCACCTTATAGCTTCGGCTGGTCAGCGGCGTATTATCCGCGAGCTGCGTCGGCTGTACGGCGGCAATGTCGCCAGAGGCCAGCGATTCACGCAGCTGGGCTGCGTGTTTCTGCGGCACCATGACGTACTTTGGCCCGCTAGCGCCCAGCGTTGACCCCTTTACGCCGGCGTTGAAGGTCTTCAGCTTGCTGACCGGCATACCGGCCATATCCGCGAGCTGAGAAATATCAACCGGACTGTCGAGGCGAACGCGCGCCAGCGCACGGCTTTCATCAGCCGTAGGCAACTTTACGCCGTAACGTTTGCTGTTTTTGAGGATGTCGCTCAATGCCAGCATTTTCGGTACGTAGACTTTCGTTTCATGCGGCAGAGACAGCGACCAGAAATCGGTGGGTTTGCCACGCGAACGGTTCGCTTTCACTGCCTTCATGACCCGACCTTCGCCGCTGTTATATGCCGCAACCGTTAACAACCAGTCGCCGTCGAACATTTTGTTCAGACGTTGCATCATGTCCAGCGCCGCGGTAGTCGATGCGACAACGTCACGACGCGCATCGTAACTGCGGGTCTGTTTTAAACCATAATTGCGCCCTGTGCTCGGAATGATCTGCCAGATGCCTGCGGCATTGGCGCCAGACGTCGCGTGTGGGTCAAAAGCGCTCTCCACTATGGGTAGTAATACCAGTTCCATTGGCATGTTACGTTTCTTAACCTGCCCGGCTATCCAGTACATATACGGCTCTGCCCGTAAAGTTACATCGTGGAGATAGCTCTTATTTCTTAAGTACTTCTGTTTTTGCTCGCGAATCCGGGGGTTATCCGGTATTCCCATCTTTAGCTCGTCGCCTATGGAAGTCCACAGATCCTGGTCTTGCGCGTAGAAGGTTCCATCATCTAACCAGCGCGCTTGACTTGTGAACTTGCCTGCTTCCCCTTGACCAGCCGCAGAAAGGCTCTGTGCTCGCTGTTCGACGGTGCCATCGTGCTTAGACGCCTGGCACCCCACCAGCAGGACAGAGGCGAATAATATCGCTCGTGCCTTCATGTGTGTGTCAATAGTTGCTTAAAAGACGACCAAGGATAACGGCGAAGTTAGCCGATGACAAGAATTAAATATCAGAATTCGTCTTTCTTTGACCTTAACCACGCAAATCGCGCCACAGAGTGTTGCAATTTTGTTTCTTTGTTAATTTTGTCAATTAAATCAATATCATTTACCCGTAAAAATAAATTTATAAGCCGCTCGTTTTTCAGAATTACGGGTAGTGTCTTTTGTTTTTTTGCACGTAACTCATTAACTTTATGATAGTAATCGTTTATGTCCCTATCATCAGGCAGGATACTCAACGCAAACTTCATATTCGCTAACGTATATTCATGTGCGCAACATATAAGGGTTTCTTCAGGAAGGGCGTTAATCTTCATAAATGATTGATACATCTGCTCTGCAGTGCCTTCGAACAGCCTTCCGCAGCCGCCGGAGAACATCGTGTCGCCGCAAAACAGATAAGGTTCGCTGTAGTAACAGATATGTCCTAATGTGTGACCTGGCGTGGAGAAAATGGAAAAATCGACCCCGAGAATTGACAGCCGATCGCCATCGTCTACTACCTGAGTAACCCCCTTATCCTGGGTTTCTGCCGGCCCGTAAACCACCAGAGAGGGGAATTTTTCACGTAATTGTTTTACGCCGCCGACGTGATCCTGATGGTGATGGGTCAGTAAAATGGCCTCGGGCTGCCACTGGTTTTCCTCGATTGCCGCCAGAACCGGCGCGGCCTCGCCCGGGTCAACGATGATGCAGCGGCCGTGATTCTCAGTGAGAACCCAGATGTAGTTGTCCTGAAACGCGGGAATACTGATAAGATTCATAAATTACCTCTAAAGCGTAGCGGAAGGTGGCAATGAAGCCGGCAAGGATACCTCATACAGTGACAGCGCCTGAGCATTGGTCCAGTATGCCGTGGGGCGAATACTATCGCGAAACGCTGGAGCAGCAGATGAAGCCGTGGCTGGCTAAATTATATGGCTTTCATCTGCTTAAGATTGGCAATCTGAGCGCGGAAATCAATACCGAAGCTTGCGCCATCTCGCACCAGGTGAATGTCTCGCTGGCGGGAAACCCAATGCAGGTCCGGGCCGACCCGCTGCATTTGCCCTTTGCCGAAAAGTCCGTCGACGCCTGCCTGCTGGCGCATACCCTGCCGTGGTGCAGCGATCCGCATCGCCTGCTGCGGGAGGCCGATCGCGTCCTGATCGATGATGGCTGGATGATCCTGACCGGGTTTAATCCGGTGAGCCTGATGGGATTGCGTAAACTGGTGCCGGTGCTGCGCAAAGGCACGCCGTACAACAGCCGTATGTTTACGTTGATGCGCCAGCTGGACTGGCTGTCGCTGCTCAACTTTGAAGTGCTGCATTATGGGCGTTATCAGGTTTTACCCTGGTCGCGGCATGGCGGCAAACTGCTGAGCACCCATCTGCCAGCGCTGGGCTGTTTGCAATTGATTGTCGCCCGCAAACGGACTATTCCGCTCACCCTTAATCCGATGAAGTCAGGGAAAGCGAAAACCCAGCTGCGGCCGGCAGTAGGCGCCACCCGGCAGTGGCGCAAGGGGCAGAATTAGCTCTCCGGCTGGTAGCCGATGTCGTCCTGAGTGGGATGGGAGGCCGCAGCGCGGGCCAGCTCGTCGCAGCGTTCGTTTTCTGGATGGCCGGCGTGGCCCTTCACCCACTCCCATTTGATCTTATGCTGGCCAAGCGCGGCGTCCAGCCTCTGCCAGAGGTCGACATTCTTTACCGGTTTTTTCTCTGCCGTTTTCCAGCCGCGCTTTTTCCAGTTGTGGATCCACTGGGTGATCCCCTGGCGGACATACTGGCTGTCGGTGCTGAGCACCACCTCGCAATGCTCTTTTAACGCTTCGAGGGCGACGATCGCCGCCATCAGTTCCATGCGGTTATTGGTGGTCAGACGGTAGCCGGCGCTAAAGGTTTTTTCGTGCTGGCGGTAGCGCATAATGGCGCCGTAACCGCCGGGTCCTGGATTTCCCAGGCAAGAGCCGTCGGTGAAAATTTCTACCTGTTTGAGCATCTCTGGTAGACTTCCTGTAATTGAAATCGATTTGTAAACGATAAGTCTGACATAAATGACCGCGATGAGCACTGCAATTACGCGCCAGATTGTTCTCGATACCGAAACCACCGGTATGAACCAGATCGGGGCGCACTACGAAGGACACAAGATCATTGAGATCGGCGCCGTGGAGGTGATTAACCGCCGCCTGACCGGTAACAATTTCCACGTCTATCTCAAGCCCGATCGGCTGGTGGATCCGGAGGCGTTCGGCGTGCACGGGATCGCCGACGAATTCCTGCTGGATAAACCCACCTTTGCCGACGTGGCCGATGAATTTATGGATTACATCCGCGGCGCGGAGCTGGTGATCCATAACGCCTCGTTCGATATCGGTTTTATGGATTATGAGTTCGGTAAGCTGAACCGCGGGATCGGGAAAACCGAGACCTTCTGTAAAATCACCGACAGTCTGGCGCTGGCGCGGAAAATGTTTCCCGGCAAGCGCAACAGTCTGGATGCGCTATGTTCGCGCTACGAAATAGACAACAGCAAGCGTACGCTGCACGGGGCACTGCTCGATGCCCAGATCCTTGCCGATGTCTATCTGATGATGACCGGCGGCCAGACGTCGATGGCGTTCTCTATGGAAGGCGAAAGCCAGCAGCAGGCAGGCGAGATGGGGATTCAGCGCGTCGTTCGCGCCGCCAGCCAGTTACGGGTGGTTTATGCCTCTGATGAAGAGCTGGTGAACCATGAATCCCGCCTCGATCTGGTACAAAAGAAAGGCGGAAGCTGCCTGTGGCGTGCCTGATAACCACTAAAATGGATTAAAAGTAGGCGGTTGGGCGATTTTTGCAGCAAACGATTCAAAACGGTAGAAAAAGCGTTGACGGGGTAGAGGGGAATCCGTAATATTCGCCTCGTTCCCAACGGAACAACAACGCGGAGCGGTAGTTCAGTCGGTTAGAATACCTGCCTGTCACGCAGGGGGTCGCGGGTTCGAGTCCCGTCCGTTCCGCCACTATTCAGAAAGCCTGAATCAGCAATGATTCAGGCTTTCGTCGTTTTCGTCGCCGAATTTCAGCGCGCCTCTTGTTCCTCCTGCATACACTGCATGAATACCCGCATCGCCGGACTGATTGTTTTCCCGGCGTGATGGGCGCAGAGCGCATGGATCGTCAGCGGCGTCTCGCTGAACGGCAGCTCGACCAGCGTCCCGCGTTTGAGTTCCTCCTCTACCGCAAAGCGCGGCAGAAAACTCACCCCCAGATTGCCCGCCACGCACTGCTTGATGCTTTCAATACTCCACAGTTCGATGGTGTTCTCCATGGTAATGCCGCGCTGGCGCAGGGTACTTTCAAAAATCTGCCGGAACACGCACTGGGGTTCGTTGATGATAAAGCTCAATGGGATATGCTGCCGTGGGCGCAGGAAGTCGACCGGCGCCTGATCGACTGACGCGACCAGCGCCAGCGGCTGCGGGCCAAGTTCCATCATGGTGAGCGCATCATCGTTGCCAACCCGGTAAAACACCCCCAGGTCGACTTCGTCAGCGAGCAGCGCATCACGGATGCTGTAGCAATTGAGCGACTGCAGTGACAGGCGGACCTTCGGGGCGCGTTGCTTAAAACGCTGCAGCACCGGCGGCATTTTGTACGCCAGCAGGGTTTCACCAGTGGCGACGCGAAGTTCGCCGCCGGGTTCATCGTCCTGGCGCGCCGCCTGGCGAATCGACGCCATCACTTTGGTCAGATCGTAGACGTGCGGCAGGACATTTTTACCCGCGGCGGTGAGACACATTCGTCGGCCAATTTTCTCAAACAGCGGGATGGCAAGCTCCTGCTCAAGCTGCTGGATATGAAAGGTTACGGTGGACTGGGTGCAGCACAGTTTCTGCGAGGCGCGCAGAAAGGATCCTTCTTCGACAACCGTTTTGAAGGTGATAAAGCGTCGCAGATCCATATTTCCTCTTTATATCGACATTCTCGAATTCAGAATGAAAAAACATTCATTTTTTTAAATTATCAGCTTCGGGTACTGTCTGCCAGTCAAGAGGAGAAAACACGTGACACCTACCCTGATTAGCGCCTTTTTAACTTACACCCTGATCACCGCCCTGACGCCCGGGCCGAATAATATTCTGGCGCTGAGCAGCGTCACCGCGCACGGCCTTCGACGGAGCATGCGGGTTCTGGCCGGCATGAGCCTGGGGTTTGTGATCATCATGCTGATTTGTGCCGGGCTGACGTTCACTCTCGTTACCCTGGATGAGGGGATAACCTCCCTGCTACGCTGGGTCGGCGCGGGGTATATCCTGTGGCTGGCCTGGCATATTGCCCGCAGCGACCCGGCCAGCGGTGGGCAGGAGGAGCGGCCTGTCAGCTTCTGGGCCAGCCTGGGGCTGCAGTTTGTGAATGTAAAAATTATCCTGTACGGCATCACGGCCCTGTCGACCTTTGTTCTGCCGGTGACTCGCGAGCCATTCTGGCTGGTGATGATAAGCCTGTTGCTATCAGTAATAGGCGTTGCCGGCAATCTTTGCTGGGCGCTGGCCGGTCAGCTGTTTCAGCCGGTGTTCGAACGCCATGGAAGAGGGTTAAATCTGCTGCTGGCGCTGCTGTTGGTCTGGTGCGCGGTACGAATGTTTATGGAATGAATTAAGGGAGCGTAACGCTCCCTTGAGGTTATTTATCCTGCGCCAGGGCGGGTTGCCCTTCATTTACCCAGGTCATAAAGATCCGGTAACCGATGGCCAGCAGGGTGGCGCCGAGGAACATACCGAGAATGCCGTTAGAGGCCATTCCGCCAAGGGCGCCCAGCAGCACCACGGGCATTGGCGCATCGACTCCGCGCCCCAGCAGCAGTGGTTTGAGGACGTTATCGGCCATACCGGCGACGATCAGCAGGACAGTATAGAAGATATCCATTCCGGTACTGTGGGTGCCGAGACTCCACATCAGCGCGATGGCCGGGGCCGTCACCAGGATCACCGGCACCTGGGCAATGCCGAGGATCAGGGCCAGAATAAAGAAGATCCCGACGGCGGGAATGCTGGCCATCAGCATGATCACGCCGACCAGCAGCGCCTGGATCAGTGCCACCCCGATGACGCCCTGGGCGACCGCGCGGATGGTGCTGGTGCACAGGCGGGTGAGGGTCACGCCTTTATTCTCATCGGTAATACGGATGGCAATACGCTGGGCGCTGATGGCGCCCGCTGCGCCCCAGGCCATCATAATTCCCGAGACGATAAACGAAATAATAAAGCCAATCAGCCCGCCGCCCATGCTGGCCAAAATACTGAGAAACTGTTTGGCAATGTCGCCGATTTGCGAGCGGTAATTACTGAGCAATCCTGGCAGATCGACGGAAGCTCTCATCCACAGGGCGCTAAGCCGTTCGCCAATGATCGGTAACGCGGCAATGCGCGAGGAGGGCGGGGGAATGGTAAAGCTCTGGCTGCCCATCCGGTCGATCATCGCGCTGGCGCTTTCCGCCAGCGAGGTGATCATCAGCACCGTGGGGATAATAATCAGTAAAATACCTAACAGCACCAGCACCACTGACGCCAGTCCCTGTTTGCCCGCTAACAATCCGGCAAAATATTGATGTAAGGGATAGAGCGCCACGGCGAGGATCAGCGCCCAGAGCATCATATTGATAAAGGGAGAAAAGACGGTAAAACAGAATGAGGCCAGCGCCAGAATAAGCCCAAACCGAATAAACATATCGAGAAAGCGGGTGACCAGCCGTTTTTCTATTAACTGAAGATTATTATTATCCATTTTCTATTACGCTCATAAAATATGCATACGCCAACGCTCAGCCGGGTTCACCAAAACAAGCTGGCAACAGAAAAGTCATGCGTTTACAACGCAGAAGTTAATTGAAAATGATCTCCGCCCGTTTGGTTGTGGGCCTTTTAATGAGTGTAGAACAGAAATGAAGGGCGCCCTGTAAATATTCTGTTGGGCGCGGCAAGAGGAAATTCCGCTTTCTTTTCCTGCAGAAGGGGGAAGAAAGCGGAGGGGGATTAATCCAGAGTAAAAGGATCGGCATCGCGCCAGGCGGGGAATTTTTCACGATATTCCTGGAGGGCGCTCAGCGACAGTTCGGCGTCAAGACGAGTGGCCTGATGCGGATCGGCGGTGGCGACAATCTCCCCCTGGGGACTGATAATCCGGCTATCACCGCGGTAATGATGGCCGTTGCCGTCGGTACCGACCCGGTTACAGCCGGCGACATAGGCCTGGTTCTCGATAGCGCGGGCGACCAGCAGCGACTGCCAGTGCAGGGAGCGCGGCGCCGGCCAGTTGGCCACATACAGCGCCAAATCATAGTCGTTAAGGTTACGCGACCATACCGGAAAGCGCAGGTCGTAACAGACCAGCGGCAGGATCCGCCATCCGCGCCATTCAAAGACCACGCGCTTGTCTCCGGCCTCATAGTGATGGTGTTCATCGGCCATACGGAACAGGTGACGTTTATCATAATGATGGACCGTGCCGTCAGGCTCGACCAGCAGGAAGCGGTTAACGGCCCCGCGCTCAGTTTGCAGCGCCGCGCTGCCGGCGATCAGCGCCTGGGTTTGCGCCGCCCTGGCATGCATCCACGCTACCACCTCGGCCTCGGGTAAAGATTGTTTTGCCGCTTCCATCGCAAAGCCGGTGGTAAACATCTCAGGTAAAACAATGATATCGCGCCCGACAATCCCTTCCAGTTGGCGATCAAAATGGCGCAGGTTAGCAGGGCCGTCCATCCAGACCAGCGGTTGTTGCAACAGCGTAATTTTCAGGCCAGGCACAATGGTCAACTCCATTCTCATGAGGGGGTTAGGTTAACTGTAACACCTTATCAGCCTCGCGGCGGTCCGCGGAATATTTTGTTAAAAAAATGCTACTAACAGGAACGGCGGGGGAAGGAGAGACGAAAAAAAGGCGGGGAAAATTCCCCGCCCGGCGTGTGATGTGGTTGTTGTTTTATTATGCGGCTTCAACGTTGCGAACTTTTTCCGGCAGCTTTACCGGCTGGGTTGCCAGCTCCTCTGGCGCAAAGTCGTCAACGTTAATGCTGCGCAAGCGACTGTGCTCTGCTCGGGTCAAAATGGCGGCTTCATCCTGACTGATTAAGCCTTTCGCCAGGGCATGGGCGGCCAGTTCGTCGAGACGGGTGAACGGCAGATTTTTACCCAACTCTTTGCAGATACGCTGGTGGATAGGATCGGCCGCCATCACTTCCAGCAGCGCCTCTTCCAGCAGGCCGACCGGGTTATGCTCGCTCGGCGTCAGGTACTGACCGCGACCGATGCGGGAGCGGGTGGCGCTGGGCACCTGCAGAATTTTAGCGACTTTATGGTCCAGCTTATCCGACGGCGCATGATGATGACGACCGGTCGGGAAGATGACCAGGCGCATTGCGCCAGCCACCAGACGGTTGGGGAAGTTTTTCAGCAGATCGTCGATGGCCTGCTCGGCCTGATGCAGCGCATCCTGCACCCCCCAGTGAACCAGCGGCAGATCGGCTTCATTGCGTCCTTCATCGTCATAGCGTTTCAGCACCGCCGAGGCCAGGTACAGCTGGCTTAACACATCCCCCAGACGCGCGGAGATACGTTCGCGACGCTTGAGACTGCCCCCCAGCACCGCCATCGAGACGTCTGACAGCAGCGCCAGGTTAGCGCTCAGACGGTTCATTTGCTGATAGTAGCGGCGGGTGACGTCGCGGGTCGGCGCGCTGCTGGTGCGTCCGCCGGTCAGGCCCAACCAGAAACTCCGTACTTTGTTACTACCGACATGGCCGATATGTTTGAACAGCAGCTTGTCATAGGCGTTCAGGTCGTTGTTCTGCGCGGCAGCCATCTCCTCCAGCACGTACGGATGGCAGCGAATCGCACCCTGACCGAAGATCATCATGCTACGGGTCAGAATGTTCGCACCTTCCACGGTGATGGCGATAGGCGCGCCCTGATATGCCCGGGCGAGGAAGTTGCCTTCGCCCAGCATAATGCCTTTCCCGCCGGTAATATCCATTGCGTCGATAATGGAGCGCTGGCCGCGGTGGGTGCAGTGATATTTCACGATCGCGGAGAGCACCGCCGGTTTCTCGCCGAGCATAATGCCGTAGGTAATCAGCGAGGCCGCAGCATCCATCACATAAGCATTACCGGCAATGCGCGCCAGCGCCTCTTCAATGCCTTCCATTTTACCGATCGAGATTTTGAACTGGCGGCGAATATGGGCGTAAGCCCCGGTCGCCATAGCCACCGATTTCAGGCCGCCGGTGGAGTTGGACGGCAGTGTAATACCGCGGCCCACCGACAGACATTCAACCAGCATGCGCCAGCCCTGACCGGCCATCCCCGGCCCACCGATGATGTAATCGATCGGCACGAAGATATCTTTGCCGCGGGTTGGGCCGTTCTGGAACGGGACGTTAAGCGGGAAGTGGCGACGGCCAATTTCCACGCCCGGGGTGGAGGTCGGGATCAGCGCGCAGGTGATGCCCAGCTCTTCTTCCCCGCCCAGCAGACGATCCGGGTCAGAAAGTTTAAAGGCCAGTCCCAGCACGGTGGCGATAGGCGCCAGCGTAATGTAGCGTTTGTTCCATGTCAGGCGCATACCCAGCACCTGCTGGCCCTGCCAGTCGCCCATGCAGACCACGCCGGTATCCGGGATGGCGCCGGCGTCGGAGCCCGCTTCCGGGCTGGTGAGTGCGAAGCAGGGGATCTCCAGCCCGCGCGCCAGACGCGGCAGGTAATGGTTTTTCTGCTCTTCAGTACCGTAATGCTGCAGCAGCTCGCCCGGGCCCAGTGAGTTCGGGACGCCGACGGTGATCGCCAGAATGCCGGAGACGCCAGAGAGCTTCTGCAGCACCCGCGACTGGGCATAAGCGGAGAATTCAAGCCCGCCATACTCTTTCTTGATGATCATCGCGAAGAAGCGGTGTTCTTTCAGATACGCCCACAGCTCCGGCGGCAGATCGGCCATTTCGTGGGTGATGGCGAAGTCGTTAGCCATCCGGCAGGCTTCTTCCACCGGGCCGTCGAGGAAGGCTTGCTCTTCGGCGGTCAGACGCGGCTGCGGATAGTTATGCAGCTTATGCCAGTCAGGATTACCGCGAAACAGATCCCCCTCCCACCAGGTGGTCCCGGCGTCGATGGCCTCTTTTTCGGTACGCGACATCGGCGGCATGACCTTGCGGAAGGCGCGAAACGCCGGTGCGGAAATCATGGATTTACGCATAGGCGCAAAGTTAAACGGCAACAGAATGATCGCCAGCGGCAGCAGCAGCCAGATATTCCACAGACCGGCCGCGCCAAGCGCTGCGGTCCAGGCGAGCAAGATCACGCTGCTGAGCAGCAGGCTGACCCGGTGATAGAAGAGCGCACCGAGTAAAACAACGGTTGCAACAATACTCAAAATCATCATAGAGAAATGCTCCCTGTGCTTGTAGGAGGTCTGACCACTTGTGATGTATTGGTTGTAGTGCATGCCTTTTTATTTAGCAATGTGTTTACAAAATAATTACAACCTTGCTCACATTGTTGTATGCAAAAGCGGCACATAAAATCAAAAGGGCGGGGGATAACGCAGCCTGCTGCTTCTCGCTTCGGCGGCTATCCGGTACACTGCCAGGGGTATTCCACTCATACTGAAGGATTATCCTCATGTACCAGGATCTTATTCGTAACGAACTGAACGAAGCCGCGGAAACGCTGGCTAACTTTCTGCAGGACGAAGCCAATATCCATGCTATCCAGCGTGCCGCTGTCCTGCTGGCGGATAGCTTTAAGGCGGGTGGTAAAGTGCTGTCCTGCGGCAACGGCGGTTCCCATTGCGATGCGATGCATTTTGCGGAAGAACTGACCGGACGTTATCGCGAAAACCGCCCGGGATATCCGGCCATTGCGATCTCCGACGTCAGCCATCTCTCCTGCGTGAGCAATGATTTTGGCTATGAGTATGTCTTCTCCCGCTACGTTGAATCCGTCGGCCGCGCGGGCGATGTGCTGCTCGGCATCTCCACCTCCGGCAACTCCGGCAACGTAATCAAGGCCATTGAGGCCGCGCGGGCGCAGGGGATGAAAGTGATCACCCTGACCGGTAAGGACGGCGGTAAAATGGCCGGTAGCGCCGATGTGGAAATTCGCGTGCCGCACTTTGGCTACGCCGACCGCATTCAGGAGATCCACATCAAAGTGATCCATATCCTGATTATGCTGATCGAAAAAGAGATGGCGAAAGGCTAACAGGCAGGTGAGTGTGTACTGTTGACGGCGGCCTCGCTTCGGCGCCGTCGTGATTTGTGATGGTGAGGTGATCTATGTGCGAACTGCTCGGGATGAGCGCCAATGTGCCAACAGATATCTGTTTTAGCTTTACCGGGCTGGTACAGCGCGGAGGCGGGACGGGGCCGCATAAAGACGGCTGGGGCATCACCTTCTATGAAGGCAAAGGTTGTCGCACATTCAAAGATCCGCAGCCGAGCTTTCAGTCGCCGATCGCGAAACTGGTCCAGGATTACCCCATTAAGTCCTGTTCCGTCGTCGCGCATATCCGCCAGGCCAATCGCGGGATGGTGGCCCTGGAGAATACGCATCCGTTCACCCGCGAGCTGTGGGGGCGTAACTGGACCTACGCGCACAACGGGCAGCTCAAAGGCTATAAATCGCTGAAAACCGGCAATTTCCACCCGGTCGGTGAAACCGACAGTGAAAAGGCCTTCTGCTGGCTGCTGCACCGCTTAACCGAGCGCTACCCGCGTACGCCGGGCAATATGCTGGGAGTATTTAAGTATATCGCCACCCTGGCGGGGGAACTGCGTGAGAAAGGGGTGTTCAACATGCTGCTGTCGGACGGACGCTATGTGATGGCGTTCTGCTCGACCAACCTGCACTGGATCACCCGGCGGGCGCCGTTCGGCGTGGCAAAACTGCTGGACCAGGATGTGGAGATCGACTTTCAACGCGAGACCACACCCAACGATGTGGTCACGGTTATCGCCACGCAGCCGCTGACGGCCAATGAGACCTGGCATAAGATCATGCCAGGCGAGTGGGCGTTATTTTGTCTCGGGGAGCGTATAGTTTGAGGCCAGCTGCGGCTGGACAACCTCGTGGCTGAGCGGCTTGCTCACCACATAGCGGCCGTCGGTCACTGATACGACCGGCGGTTTGTGGGTTTGCTGGAAATAATCATAGCCAGGCTTCAGCTGTTTCCAGAAATCCGCATAGTAGGAGTATTTGTGGCGTTCCATATTGGCGTTGGTCATGCGGAACGGATAGATACTCACCTGCACGCTTGGCTGACCGAAGACTAAGGCGCCGGTCACGAACTGGAAGATCTCATCGATCCCGCTGTCGGTCATAGCGTAGCAGCCGACAGAGACGCAGTCGCCGTGGATCATCAGGTATTTCCCTTCATAACCATGGGCGCGATCGTAGGCGTTCGGGAAGCCGATATTGATCGCTTTATAGAAGCGGCTGTCGGGTTTGAGCTGGCTGCGGGTGACGTTATAGAACCCTTCCGGACTCTTGAAATCGCCCTGGCGCTGTTTCGGGCCCAGGCCTCCGGAGTAGTTGCAGATCCGATAGCTGTCGAGGAGCTGGTAGGTCTCACCCATTTTGACGTAAAGGTCGAGCATGCGCTCTTCTTTAAAGATCTCAATGTAAACCGGTGAACCCATTAATTGCTGCTTATATTCTTTGCTAACCGGCGTCGTCGGGCTGTTGCTGCTGAGCAGCCCGGCAAATGACATGCACGGCAGCAGAAGCATCGCAATAAATAATGCGATTTTGCGCATACTGCTTGTTCCTTGATAAAACAAAATAGCCACATTGCCAGGACGGCAAGAGAGACCCGAAATCAGAGTTTTCTGGATTTAGAGCGCTCACATTAGCATCACGGCATTTTTTCGCAAGGGCGACGTGGCGGCGTTTACAATTCCGCCTCACTTTATACCCTGCCAGCGACGAAAACACAGTGAGAACTTTGCGCAATAGCTCGCATTTTAGAAGCACTTATTGCCTCTCGCGCTACAGCCGACGCTCACGAAATGTTACACTTGCGCCGGTTCATCACCAGAGTAAGAAAGGATGCTTCTCTTCCGTCCTGAGCGCATCTGGCGCCGTTTCGCCCTTTCTTCTCTGCCATTCTGTCAATAAGCTGGCCCCGGCCTGCGTCGGGGTTGAGGTTACGGATACCTGCTAACGATATGATTAAAATCACAAAAGGGCTGGATTTGCCCATAGCTGGCATGCCATTACAGCAGATTTCTCCCGCGCCAGCGGTGAAGCGCGTCGCGCTACTCGGCGAAGAGTACGTCGGCATGCGTCCCGCCATGGCGGTCAAAGAAGGCGATCGGGTCAAAAAAGGTCAGATCCTGTTCGAAGATAAAAAGAACCCCGGCGTCTGCTTTACCGCCCCGGCGAGCGGGGTCGTCAGCGCGATCCACCGCGGTGAACGGCGCGTGTTGCAGTCGGTGATGATTGATATCGAGGGCAATGACGCGGTGGCGTTTACGCGTTACGCCGCGGACGCGCTGGCTGAACTGCCGCGCGACACCGTGCAGCAGCAGCTGCTGGCGTCGGGCCAGTGGACCGCGCTGCGCACACGGCCATTCAGTAAAACGCCGCTCCCGGGCAGCGTGCCGGCCGCCATCTTTGTCAACGCTATGGATACCAATCCGCTGGCGGCGGAGCCGCAGCCGATTATTCTGGCCGAACGGGCCGCTTTCGACGCTGGCCTTACCGTGCTTACGCGTCTGACCGACGGGAAAGTCCACGTCTGCCAGCCCAGCGGCGGCAAGCTCGGCGGTCATCCTGTCGGCCAGGTCAGTTTTAACCAGTTCAGCGGGCCGCACCCGGCGGGGCTGCCGGGAACGCATATTCATTTCCTCGAGCCGGTGAGCCTGAATAAGCAGGTCTGGCACCTCAATTATCAGGACGCGATCGCCATTGGTAAGCTTTTCCTCGACGGGGAGCTCTACTGCGAACGGGTGATCGCGCTCGGTGGCCCGCAGGTGATATCGCCGCGACTGGTCAAGACGACGCTGGGCGCCAGCCTGGACGATCTGCTGGCAGGCGAGTTGCAGGAGGGGGAAAACCGGGTCATTTCCGGCTCGGTGCTCAGCGGCACCCGCGCCCATGGCCCTCACGCCTTTCTCGGGCGCTTCCATCTGCAGGTGAGCGTGGTTAAAGAAGGGCGGGAAAAAGAGCTCTTCGGCTGGGTGATGCCGGGCAAAGAGAAGTTCTCGATTACCCGCACCACGCTGGGCCATTTCTTCAGGCGCAAGCGCTTTCATTTCTCTACCGATACCCACGGCGGCGAGCGGGCGATGGTGCCGATCGGCAATTACGAGCGGGTGATGCCGCTTGATATCCTGCCGACCATACTGCTGCGCGATCTGCTGGCCGGGGATACCGACAGCGCTCAGGCGCTGGGCTGTCTGGAGCTGGATGAAGAAGATCTGGCGCTGTGCACCTACGTCTGCCCCGGTAAGTATGAATATGGCCCTGCGCTGCGCAGCGTATTAACCCGGATTGAGCAGGAAGGATAAGAGATGGGCTTAAAGCATCTGATTGAAAAAATTGAGCCGCATTTCACGCACGGCGGCAAGCTGGAAAAATATTATCCGCTGTATGAAGCGGCGGCGACCATCTTCTACACCCCAGGCCAGGTCACCCGCGGCGCGGCGCATGTGCGCGACGCCATCGACCTCAAGCGGTTGATGATCCTCGTGTGGTTTGCCGTCTTTCCGGCGATGTTCTGGGGGATGTATAACGTCGGGCTGCAGACCATACCGGCGCTGCATAAGCTTTACGGCGCCGAACAACTGCAGCAGGCGATCGCCAACAACTGGCACTACAGCGTCGCCCAGTGGTTAGGGGTGAGCTTCAGCGCCGACGCCGGCTGGCTGAGCATGATGACCCTGGGGGCGGTCTTCTTCCTGCCGATCTATATCACCGTCTTTATCGTCGGCGGCTTCTGGGAAGTGCTGTTCGCTATCGTGCGCAAGCATGAAATCAACGAAGGCTTCTTTGTCACCTCGATTCTGTTCGCGCTGATCGTCCCGCCCACGCTGCCGCTGTGGCAGGCGGCGCTGGGGATCTCCTTCGGGGTGGTGATCGCTAAAGAGATTTTCGGCGGTACCGGGCGCAACTTCCTCAACCCGGCGCTGGCGGGGCGCGCGTTCCTGTTCTTTGCCTATCCGGCGCAAATCTCCGGCGACCTGGTGTGGACGGCGGCGGACGGTTTTTCCGGCGCTACGCCGCTCTCCCAGTGGGCCAGCGGCGGCGGTGAAGCGCTGGTTAACGTCGCTACCGGCATCCCGGTGAGCTGGATGGACGCCTTCCTCGGCAATATTCCGGGCTCGATTGGCGAAGTCTCCACACTAATGATCCTGATCGGCGGCGCGATCATCCTCTTTGGCCGCGTAGCGTCCTGGCGCATCGTCGCCGGGGTGATGATCGGCATGGTCGCCACCGCTACCCTGTTTAACGTTATCGGCTCCGACACCAACCCGATGTTCGCTATGCCATGGTACTGGCATCTGGTACTCGGCGGCTTCGCCTTCGGCATGATGTTTATGGCGACGGACCCGGTATCCGCCTCGTTTACCGATAAAGGAAAATGGAGTTACGGCGTGCTGATCGGCGTGATGTGCGTGCTGATCCGCGTGGTGAACCCGGCTTATCCGGAAGGGATGATGCTGGCGATCCTCTTCGCCAACCTCTTCGCACCGCTGTTCGATTACCTGGTGGTGCAGGCCAATATTAAGCGGAGGAAGTCGCGTGGCTGAGAAGAAAAGTAACGATAGCATCGGCAAAACGCTGCTGGTGGTGCTGGTGCTTTGTCTGGTCTGCTCCATCGTGGTAGCGGGCTCGGCCGTGGGGCTGAAATCCCGCCAGCAGGCGCAGCGGGCGCTGGATAAGCAGCGTAATATCCTGGCGGTGTCCGGCCTGATGCAGCCCGGCATGGATGCTGATGCGGTCGCCGACACCTTCGCGGCGCGCATTTCGCCGCGACTGGTGAATCTGGCGACCGGCGAGCTGCTGGAGAAGGACCCGGCAAAATTCAATCAGGCCCAGGCGCTGAAGGATCCGCAGCAGAGTATGGCGCTGGATGCCAGCCAGGATCCGGCGGGGATTAAACGCCGCAGCAATCTGGCGGAAATCTACCTGGTGCGCGACGCGCAGCAGAAGATTGAGCAGGTGGTGTTGCCCATTTATGGCAATGGCCTGTGGTCGATGATGTACGCCTTCGTGGCGCTGGACGTCGATGGCCGCACGGTGAAAGGCATTACCTACTATGACCAGGGGGAGACCCCGGGGCTGGGCGGCGAAGTGGAGAACCCGAACTGGCGCCAGCAGTTTGTTGGCAAGCAGGTGCTGGATGACAACGGCATGCCGGCGCTGAGAGTGGTCAAAGGCGGCGCGCGCGCTGGTGACCTGCATGCGGTTGATGGCTTATCGGGCGCCACGCTGACGTCAAATGGCGTACAGCACAGCTTTGATTTCTGGATGGGTGAACTGGGCTTTGGTCCGTTCCTGAAAAAGGTGCGTGAAGGAGGGCTGAACAATGGCTGAACAGAGCGAGATGAAAGAGGTGAAGCGCGTGCTGGTGGGGCCGCTCATCGCCAATAACCCCATCGCCCTGCAGGTGCTGGGCGTCTGCTCCGCGCTGGCGGTCACCACTAAACTGGAAACCGCCTTCGTGATGACCATTGCGGTGACCCTGGTGACGGCGTTCTCCAGCATGTTTATCTCGATGATCCGCCACCACATTCCCAACAGCGTGCGCATCATCGTGCAGATGGCGATCATCGCCTCGCTGGTTATCGTGGTGGATCAGCTACTGCGGGCTTTCGCCTATGAGACTTCCAAGCAGCTGTCGGTATTCGTCGGGCTTATCATCACCAACTGCATCGTGATGGGCCGCGCCGAAGCTTACGCCATGAAGTCGCCGCCGCTGGCCAGCTTTATGGACGGTATCGGCAACGGTCTCGGCTACGGCGCGATCCTGATTATCGTCGGCTTCCTGCGCGAGCTTATCGGCAGCGGCAAGCTGTTCGGTATCACGGTGCTGGAGACGGTGCAGAACGGCGGCTGGTATCAGCCGAACGGCCTGTTCCTGCTGGCGCCGAGCGCGTTCTTCATTATCGGTTTACTGATTTGGGCCCTGCGTAGCTGGAAGCCTGAACAGCAGGAAAAGGAGTAATCGATGATGGCTCATTACATTAGCCTGTTTGTCCGCGCGGTGTTTGTTGAGAACATGGCGCTGGCCTTTTTCCTCGGGATGTGTACCTTCCTCGCGGTGTCGAAAAAGGTCTCCACCGCCTTAGGCCTCGGCGTTGCGGTGACGGTGGTGCTGGGTCTTGCCGTACCGATCAACAACCTGGTGTATAACCTGGTGCTGCGCGACGGCGCGCTGGTGGAGGGGGTAGACCTCAGCTTCCTGAACTTCATCACCTTTATCGGGGTGATCTCCGCGCTGGTGCAGATCCTCGAGATGATCCTCGATAAGTACTTCCCGGCGCTATACAACGCGCTGGGGATCTTCCTGCCGCTGATTGCGGTTAACTGCGCGATTTTCGGCGGTGTGTCGTTCATGGTGCAGCGTGATTACAACTTCCCGGAATCCATCGTTTACGGCTTTGGCTCCGGCATCGGCTGGATGCTGGCGATCGTGGCGATGGCGGGGATCCGCGAAAAGATGAAGTACGCCAACGTGCCTGCCGGTTTGCGCGGGTTAGGGATCACCTTTATCACTACCGGGTTGATGGCGCTGGGCTTTATGTCCTTCTCCGGCGTGCAGCTATAAGGGCGAATAAGTATGGAAATTATTCTTGGCGTCGTGATGTTCACGCTGATTGTGCTGGTGCTGTCGGGGCTTATCCTGGCAGCGCGCTCAAAGCTGGTGAACGCGGGCGACGTGGTTATTGAGATCAATAACGAAGCGGATAAGCAGATCCGTACCCCGGCGGGGGATAAGCTGCTGAACACGCTGTCCAGCAACGGGATTTTTGTCTCCTCCGCCTGCGGCGGCGGCGGCTCCTGCGGCCAGTGTCGGGTGACTATCAAAGAGGGTGGCGGCGATATCCTGCCGACCGAGCTTTCGCATATTACCAAACGCGAAGCCAAAGCCGGCTGCCGTCTGGCCTGCCAGGTCGCGGTGAAGCAAAACATGAAGATTGAGCTACCGGAAGAAATCTTCGGCGTCAAAAAATGGGAATGCGAAGTTATCTCCAATGATAACAAAGCTACTTTCATTAAAGAGCTCAAGCTGCGGATCCCCGAGGGGGAGGTGGTGCCGTTCCGCGCCGGGGGCTATATTCAGATCGAATGCCCACCGCATAAAGTGGCCTATGCTGACTTCGATGTCCCGGATGAATACCGCTCGGACTGGGACAAGTTCAACCTGTTCCGCTACGTCTCTGAGGTGAAAGAGCCGACCCTGCGTGCCTACTCGATGGCTAACTATCCGGAAGAGAAGGGCATCATTATGCTCAACGTGCGCATTGCGACGCCGCCGCCGAAGGTGCCGGATGCCCCGCCGGGGATCATGTCGTCCTATATCTGGTCGCTGAAGCCGGGCGATAAGGTGACGATTTCGGGGCCGTTCGGCGAGTTCTTTGCCAAAGAGACCGACGCCGAGATGGTGTTTATCGGCGGCGGCGCCGGGATGGCGCCGATGCGTTCGCATATTTTCGACCAGCTCAAGCGCCTGCACAGCACACGTAAAATCAGCTTCTGGTACGGAGCGCGCTCGCTGCGCGAGATGTTCTACGATGATGAGTTTGAACAGCTGGCGCGGGATAACCCGAACTTTACCTTCCACGTTGCGCTCTCCGATCCGCTGCCGGAAGATAACTGGACGGGGCATACCGGCTTTATCCATAACGTTCTGTACGAGAACTATCTGCGCGATCATCCGGCGCCGGAAGACTGCGAGTTCTACATGTGCGGGCCGCCGGTAATGAATGCCGCAGTGATTAAGATGCTGAAGGATCTGGGCGTCGAGGACGAGAATATTCTGCTCGACGACTTTGGAGGCTGACGATGCTGACGGTGTTTGTCGCAACCTTTGTGATTTTTGCGCTGGTGATCCTCGGGATGTCGCTGGGCTACCTGGTGAAGCGCAAGAGCATTCAGGGCAGCTGCGGCGGGATCTCCTCGCTGGGACTGGAGAAAGTCTGCGACTGTCCTGAGCCTTGCGACGCGCGTAAGAAACGTCTCGCCCGCGAGGCGCAGCGCCAGCAGCGGCGCATTTTGTAATCTTTGGCCATTTAGGCCTGATGGCGCTGCGCTTGCCGGACCTGCTGCTTCAGTTTTGTAGGCCGGGTAAGGCGCAGCCGCCACCCGGCATAAAGCGGCTCCGTGCCCGGTGGCGCTGCGCTTGCCGGGTCTGCTGCTTCGGTTTTGTAGGCCGGGTAAGGCGTAGCCGCCACCCGGCAACAACATGCCAGCAACGTGAGGCCGCTTTCGCGGCCTTTTTTAGCCATTGACTCCCTTACTGCCAGCTTTTCGCCTGCGCCGGGGAATCGACCATCACGCCGTCAGCGCCCAGCTCTTTCGCCGTGCGGTAATCTTCCGCACTGTTGATGCCGAAGAAGATAATGTGCGCTTTACCCTGCGAGCGGAAGCAATCCATCGCCTCTTTATCCCAGGTGAGCGTCGCCGGGGAGACCCCTTCCCCAAGGGTGAATTTCTCCACCACCTCTACCTTGCGCTTCAGCTCCAGCCCATACCACTGCTCGCCTTCGCGCTGGCTGGCAGGCTGGCACTGATGGCTGAGCGAAATGCTGGCAAGTCTGGTGCGGGTTTCGCTGCGGGTGACGAAGCGGGGAATAGCCGGCGGCAGCGCGGCGATATAGCGGTCTTCGGTGGAATAGACCCGCACGCGATCGAGGCTGTGCGTAGCTTTTAACACCGCAAGCAGGCGCTCGCCCATCACGGTCGGGTCGGCATCCGGAGATTTAATGTCGATGTAGAAGAACGTGTGCGGCCATTGCTGCAAAACGGCTTGCAGCGTGGGAATGGTGGCCTGCCTGCCGCGCCAGGGGTGGCTGTCATCACCCCATTTCCAGCCGGCATCGACTTTCGCCAGCTCGGCGGCGGTTAAACTGGAAACGTTGCCCTCGCTATTGGTCAATGCGGAAAGATCGCTTGACCGGTAGAGCACCGGCACGCCGTCGTGGCTTAACTGCACCGTGACCCAGATGGCCTCGGCGTTATTCTCCAGCGCCAGCTTAATGGCCGGCAGGGTATTTTCTGGCGCATCGCCGGTGCCGCCGCGATGGGCAATCAGCTGCGGGGCGGCCCAGGCGCCGGCGGAGGCCAGCAGGCAAAGTGCGGTAAGTATTTTCTTCATGATTATATCTTCCAGATTTATCGGTTAACTTTATGAAAATAAACATAATTTATTGAAGTTTTATGTTTTAACCGCTTTTCTGGGCGATGAAATAAAAAAAGCATAAAATTCGCAGCGAGTTTTGCTATGCTGTATGGGTATACAGTGTTGAGTCTGACGATGCGTAAAATTATCCATGTCGATATGGACTGTTTCTTTGCGGCGGTGGAGATGCGCGACAACCCGGCGTTGCGCGACATACCTCTCGCGATAGGCGGCAGTCGGGTACAGCGTGGCGTGATTAGTACCGCGAACTATCCTGCGCGTAAGTTTGGCGTGCGCAGCGCCATGCCGACGGCGACGGCGCTCAAGCTGTGCCCGCATCTCACGCTGCTTCCCGGCCGCTTTGATGCCTACAAAGAAGCCTCGAACCATATCCGCGAAATTTTCTCCCGCTATACCTCGCGCATTGAGCCGCTGTCGCTGGATGAAGCCTATCTTGATGTCAGCGACAGCGTGCATTGTCACGGGTCGGCCACCCTGATCGCCCAGGAGATCCGCGAAACCATCGAACGGGAGCTGCGCCTCACCGCCTCGGCGGGGGTAGCGCCGGTAAAGTTTCTTGCCAAAATCGCCTCCGACATGAATAAACCCAACGGCCAGTTCGTTATCGCTCCCCATCAGGTGGCTGAGTTTGTACGGGCGCTGCCGCTGGCGAAAATACCCGGCGTCGGGAAGGTATCGGCGGCGAAGCTGGAAAATATGGGCCTGCGTACCTGCGGCGATGTGCAGAACAGCGATCTGGCCATGCTGCTTAAGCGCTTCGGTAAATTCGGCCGTATTTTGTGGGAGCGCAGCCACGGGATTGATGAGCGGGAAATCCATAACGACCGGCAGCGCAAGTCGGTGGGAGTGGAGCGGACGTTAGCGGAAGATATCCATGAATGGTCAGAGTGCGAAGCGATTATCGAAAATCTCTATCCCGAACTGGAGCGCCGGCTGGCGAAGGTCAAACCGGACCTGCTGATCGCCCGTCAGGGTATTAAACTGAAATTCAATGACTTCCAGCTGACCACCCAGGAGCACGTCTGGCCGCAGCTGAACAAAGCGGATCTGATTGCCACCGCGCGCAAGGCCTGGGATGAGCGCCGCGGCGGACGTGGCGTGCGCCTGGTTGGGCTCCACGTGACGCTGCTCGATCCGCAGCTGGAAAGGCAGCTTTTATTAGGGATTTAACCATGCACATTCGTCCTTACCGCGACAACGATTTACCACTGCTCTGTCGGATATTCCTGCGCGCGGTGCGGGAAACGGCCTGCCGGGACTATACTCCGGCGCAGATTGCGGCCTGGGCGCAGGTGGATGAGACACGCTGGCGGCAAAAGCTGGCTGATGCAAACGGGCTGGTGGCGGAGATAGAGAGTCAACCGGTTGGCTTTATCACCGCCATCGGGACGCATATCGATTTGCTCTTTGTCTCGCCGGATCACGGCCGGCAGGGTATCGGCGGCGCGCTTATCGAGGCGCTCTGCGCTCAGTATCCTGCGCAAATCCTGACGGTGGACGCCAGCATTACCGCGAGACCCTGTTTTACGGCCCATGGCTTTAAGGTGGTGGCTGAGCAGCGGGTGGCGGCGCGCGGGGAGTGGTTTATTAACTACCGGATGGAAAGCGCGGGACGCTAAGGTGAGGCGAGGGAGAAACCGGCGGCGGGCTGCCGCCGGTGGTGGGGCTTATTTAGCCGGAATGGCTTTCAGCAGCTCGGTCAGCAGCGTCCAGTACTGGCCGACGCTCTCGATATGGACCTGCTCATCCGGGGAGTGCGGACCGGTAATGGTTGGCCCGATGGAGACCATGTCCATTTCCGGATACGGTTTTTTGAACAGACCGCATTCCAGACCGGCGTGGATGATCTGGATGTTCGGCGTCTTGTTGAACAGACGCTGGTAAGTCTCGCGCACCAGGTGCATCACCGGCGAGTTGGCGTCCGGCTGCCAGCCAGGGTAAGCGCCTTTGGCTTCGGTTTTCGCCCCCGCCAGTTTACCCAGAGATTCCAGCATGCTGACCACATAGTCTTTGCCGCTGTCGATCAGCGAGCGGATCAGGCAGTGGATCTGCACATTGTCATCGGTCATGGTGACGACGCCGACGTTCAGCGAGGTTTCTACTACGCCTTTCGCCACGTCAGAGTTGCGGATAACCCCGTTCGGCGTGGCGTTCAGCAGGCGGATGAAACCGTCGCGGGAGGCCTGAGTCAGCGCCGCTTTGTCGTTCTCTACCGCTTCCAGGAGCACCACCAGGTTCTTCTCTTTGGCCGCCAGCTCGTTTTGCAGCAGCGCCTGGTAAGTATTCACCAGCGCTTTCAGCGCATCGGCTTTATCCGCGGCGACGGCGACAGTAGCGTACGCTTCACGCGGGATGGCGTTGCGCAACGTACCGCCGTTGAAATCGACCAGACGCAGATCCAGCTCATCGGCATGACCGGCAAGGAAGCGCGACAGCAGCTTGTTGGCGTTACCCAGACCGAGATGGATGTCACCGCCGGAGTGGCCGCCCTTCAGCCCTTTTAAAGTCACTTTAAAGCTCTGGAAACCGGCCGGAATCGCTTCGCGGGTCAGCGCCAGGTTAGAGGTGAAATCGATCCCGCCGGCGCAACCCATATAGATTTCGCCTTCTTCTTCGGAGTCGGTGTTGATCAGGATATCGGCCTGCAGCCAGTTGGCCTGCAGACCGAAGGCGCCGTCCATACCGGCTTCTTCGGTCATGGTCAGCAGCACTTCCAGCGGGCCGTGAGCGACGCTGTCGTCGGCCAGTACCGCCAGTGCGGACGCCATCCCGATACCGTTGTCTGCGCCCAGCGTGGTGCCGCGCGCTTTCACCCATTCGCCGTCAATGTACGGCTGGATCGGATCTTTGGCGAAGTCGTGGACGGTGTCGTTATTTTTCTGCGGCACCATATCGAGGTGCGCCTGCAGCGCTACCGGCTTACGGTTTTCCATACCGGCAGTCGCGCCTTTACGAATCAGAATGTTGCCAACCTGGTCGCGTTCCGCGTGTAAGCCTTTTTCTTTTGCCCAACCCATAATGTGCTCGGCGAGCTGTTCTTCGTGATAGGACGGGTGCGGGATGGAGCAAATCTTGGCGAAAATATCCCAAAGCGGCTGCGGGGATAGTTGAGACAGTTCAGACACGGTAAGTCTCCTTACAGACTCCTGCATACAGCGGTTGCAGGACGAGGGTTAGCGTTAAAATACACAACAAGCCCGGGCTTGCGCGATGGGGGTGAGAATACCACTTTCCACCGCCGCAGGTAGTGTAAACAACGCAAAAAGCGTTGCGCAAACCGCTTAACACTGGTTTTTAGTGCGTCAGATCTCTATAATCTCGCGCAACCATTTTCCCCCTCGAACATTATTTAAGCCGTATTACACAGGCTGGGACACTTCACATGAGCGAAAAATACGTCGTCACCTGGGACATGTTGCAGATTCACGCCCGCAAACTGGCCAGCCGTCTGCTGCCGGTTGAGCAATGGAAAGGCATTATTGCCGTTAGCCGCGGTGGACTGGTACCGGGGGCCTTACTGGCGCGTGAACTGGGCATTCGTCATGTTGATACCGTATGCATCTCCAGCTACGACCATGATAACCAGCGCGAGCTGAAAGTACTGAAACGTGCGGAAGGCGATGGCGAAGGCTTTATCGTTATCGACGATCTGGTGGATACCGGCGGGACCGCCGTGGCGATCCGCGAAATGTATCCCAAAGCGCACTTCGTCACCATTTTCGCCAAACCGGCAGGCCGTCCGCTGGTCGATGATTACGTGGTTGATATTCCGCAGGATACCTGGATTGAACAGCCGTGGGATATGGGCGTGGTGTTTGTACCGCCTATCGCAGGTCGTTAATTCTTCAGGACAGTGCTATTTACCACGCCCGGCTTGCCGGGCGTGGTTTTTTTTATCCTATAGCAGGTTACAATATCCGGAGTGGCACTACGACGGAGACTGCACATGTCACAGGCTAACCTCAGCGAAACGCTGTTTAAACCTCGCTTCAAACATCCCGAAACCTCTACGCTGGTACGCCGGTTTTCTGCCGGAAAACCCCAGGCGATGCAGTCAGCGCTGAGCGGCAATCACGTCGAACACTGGTACCGTCTGATCAATCGCTTAATGTGGATCTGGCGCGGCGTAACCCCGCAGGAGATCCTTGATGTGCAAGCGCGCATTGTGATGAGCGAGGCCGAACGAACGGATCCCGAGCTGTTCGATACCGTCATCGGCTATCGCGGCGGCAACTGGATCTTTGAGTGGGCGAAAGAGGCGATGCAGTGGCAGCAAAAGGCCGGGCAGGAAGCCGATCCTTTGCTGAGCGGCCGCCACTGGCTGCATGCTTCGAACCTGTACAGCATTGCCGCTTATCCGCATATTAAAGGCGATGAGCTGGCGGAACAGGCGCAGGCTTTAGCCAACCGGGCGTATGAAGAGGCCGCCCAGCGGCTGCCTGGCGCCCTGCGCGAGCTGGAGTTCACCATCCCTGGCGGTTCGCCGATCACCGGCTTTTTGCATATGCCGAAAGGCGAGGGGCCGTTTCCGACGGTGCTGATGTGTGGGGGGCTGGACTCGCTGCAGACGGATTATTACAACCTGTATGAGAACTACTTCTCACCGCTCGGCATTGCCATGCTGACCATTGATATGCCCTCCATTGGCTTCTCGTCAAAATGGACGCTGAATCAGGACACCAGCCTGCTGCATCAGCACGCGCTGCGCCATCTGGAAAATGTGCCATGGATCGACCATACCCGGGTCGCCGCCTTCGGCTTCCGTTTTGGCGCCAATATCGCGGTGCGTCTCGGTTACCTGGAGCCGCAGCGGCTGAAGGCCGTAGCCTGTCTGGGGCCGGTGGTCCACGGGCTGCTAGTGGATCCTCTGCATCAGGGGCGTGTGCCGGAGATGTACCTCGACGTGCTGGCCTCGCGGCTGGGCATGCATGACGCGTCTGATGAAGCGCTGCGCGTGGAGCTCAACCGCTACTCGTTAAAAACCCAGGGACTGCTGGGACGCCGTTGCCCGACGCCGATGCTCTCCGGCTTCTGGAAGGACGATCCGTTCAGCCCCGAAGAGGAGTCGAGGTTAATCACCTCGTCATCCGCCGATGGCAAACTGCTGGAGATCCCGTTTAACCCGGTGTATCGCAATTTTGATCACGCATTGCGACAGATCGCCCGCTGGATCAACCATAGATTTGGTTAATTTATTGCTAAATTCTATTGGTTTGGTAAAACAGTTGCATCACTAAAGGAGATCGCAATGACGTTACCGAGTGGACACCTGAAAAGTAAGTTGATCAAGAAATTCACGGCGCTAGGGCCTTACATTCGCGAAGAGCAGTGCCATGACAACCGTTTCTTTTTCGATTGCCTGGCAGTTTGCGTCAACGTTAAGCCCGCACCGGAGAAGCGTGAATTCTGGGGCTGGTGGATGGAAATGGAAGCACAAGAGTCACGTTTCACCTATAGCTACCAGTTTGGCCTGTTCAATAAAGAAGGGTCATGGCAGGCGGTCGACATTGACGACCCGGAAGTGAGCGACAGACTGGAAAAAACGCTGCGCGAGTTTCACGAGCGCGCCGCAGCGCTGCTGACCACCTTTAATCTGAAGCTGGAACCGGCCGACGATTTCAGCGAGCCGGTTCGCCTGCGCGCCTGATTGATCTACAGATACGATTTCTCCACGCCCGTGCGGCGTGGAGGAGCGTGACGAAGACTTTGCCGCCCCACCCGCACTCTCCACCCCGCCACCTGATTCACACTGCCTGCGGCTGCAGCTTGCCGGCCATCGCCTGCTGAATAATCGGGATCGGCGTCAGTAAGTGCTCGCGCATCAGCGCGCTGGCCTGCTCGGCGTCGCGCGCCAGAATAGCGTCCACCAGGGTCTGATGCTGGACATGCTTATCTTCCAGCATCTCTACCGACAGGACGGTGGTGCGCAGCCAGATAAAACGGTAGCGGGCTGCCAGATCGAAGAGCCGCTCGCGCATTTGCAGCAGATACTGCGAACCGCAGCCGGCGACGATGGCGGTGTGAAACGCCTGGTGGCGCTGGTCCCACTCATCGAGTAAGCGCTCACTTGCCTCGCACGACTCCAGCTTGTTGAGCAGATGGGCGCGGGCCAGCAGCTCCGCCTCCCACTCATCGCCGCCGCGCTCGATGGCGAGGCGCACCAGCATGGCTTCCATGTTGGCGCGCGCGTCGAAGATATCGAGAAGCTCCTGTTCCGACATGGGCGCCACCCGATAGCCTTTCTGATTGACCACCGTCACCAGCCGCTCGGCCACCAGCTGCGAAAGCGCCTCGCGCAGCGGACCGACCCCCAGGGCATAGCGCGAGGTCAACAGGCTCATCCGCAGCTTCTCATCGGGTTGGTAGACCCCGCGGATGATGTCGTTTTTTAACCAACGGTACCCGTCAATGGCCGTCGCCTGGGAAATGGCGGTCATGATCTTACTCCTGAATACTCTTCCCGGCGGGGGCCGGGAACAGGGTTAACGCGTATTTTGCAGCGGCAGTTTTTGCCACAATACCAGCTTTTTCCAGCGCGACATAATCGGTACCGTACAAATAATTCCCAATGCTAACAGGCCGGTAGAGATCACCTCCAGCTGCTGCGCCGGACGGAACAGCATCACCACCAGCACGAAGGTGATAAAGGCGATCACCAGCCAGGTCAGGTACGGATAGAGCCACATTCTGAGACGGATCTCGCCGCCTTGCGCCTGAAGGATTTTACGCATCCGCAGTTGCGAAACGGCGATCACCAGATAGACCAGCAGGGCGATGGCGCCGGAGCTGTCGATGAGGAATTTAAACACCTTGGCAGGCGCGTAGTAGTTCACCACCACGGTGAGGAACGCCGCGCCGGTGGAGAGGAGCACCGCCACGTACGGCGTTTTGCTGCGGTTGGTCCGCCCCATGAAGGCCGGCGCATCGCCGCGGCGGCTCAGGGAGTAGAGCATCCGCGAGGCGGTATACAGCGCCGAGTTCAGACAGCTGGTGACCGACAGGAGGATCACGCCGTCCATAATCAGCTTGGCATAGGGAATATGCAGCAGCTCGAGCACCGAGCGGTAGGAGCCGATGCTCTTCAGCCCCGGCATATTCCATGGGATGAGGGCGACGACGATAAAGATCGAGCACAGATAAAAAATAGAGATACGCCAGATCACCGAGTTGGTGGCGCGCACGATATGTTTATCCGGGGTATCCGATTCGGCGGCGGCAATAGTGACAATCTCCGCGCCCATAAACGAGAACATGGTGATCAGCATCGCGCTCAGCACCGCGCCGAAGCCGTTGGGCATAAAGCCGCCGTGATCCCACAGACGCGAAATGCCGCTCACTTCGGCATACGGATAAAAGCCGGTAATGGCGACCGCGCCCAGTATGATAAACGCCAGAATAGCGACCACTTTGCACAGCGCCAGCCAGAACTCGAATTCGCCGTAGTTTTTGACGCTCAGCAGGTTACTGCCGGTGAGGGCGAGGGTGATGACCAGAGAGAACAGCCACACCGGGACGCCCGGCACCCATGAATGCAAAATAATCGCCGCGATATTGGCTTCCAGCGGAATAACCAATACCCAAAACCACCAGTACAGCCAGCCGATGGTATACCCCGCCCAGCGGCCGATGGCTTTATCGGCGTAGGTGGAAAAGGAGCCGGTATCCGGCGTGGCGACCGCCATTTCGGCCAGCATACGCATAATCATCACCACCAGTAGTCCGGCAAACAGATAGGCCAGCAGCACCGCCGGGCCCGCCTCGGCAATGGCGACGCTGGATCCGACAAATAAACTCGCGCCGATCACCCCGGCGATAGATAACATCGTGACGTGGCGCGACTTCAGCCCCGCCCCTAAATCCTGTGATTGCGACAGTTGCCCCATCATTTACCCTCTCGAAGTGTGTCACCTGGGAGAGCGCCCCGACATTCCCGCGCCGGGGCACGCGTATTATTGTTGTTTTGCAGGTCTCGTCTTTATTCCCTTACTAACGTACTTCGTGTCCGCATGTCTGGTGTGCTATGCCTGTTTCGCCTCGGTAAAGCAGTCGGCGATGATCTTCAGCCCCTGCTCGATCTGCGCCTCTTCGATGGTCAGCGGCACCAGGATGCGCAGCACGTTGTAGTACGGCCCGCAGGAGAGCAGGATCAGACCTTTGTCGCGCGCCCGGGCGACAATATCCGCCGTCAGCCTGGCGTTCGGCCTGCTGTGGTCGCCCTCTTCGAACAGCTCAATGGCGATCATCGCTCCCAGACCGCGCACGTCGCCGATCTCCGGATGATCTTCTGCGATCGCCAGCAGGCCCTGGCGCAGGGTATCGCCGAGCTGGTTGGCTTTTTCCAGCAGATTCTCCTGCTCGAAAATCTGCAATACCGCCAGGGCGGCGGCGCAGGCGATGGGGTTGCCGGCGTAGGTGCCGCCCAGTCCGCCCGGGGCGATGGCGTCCATCACCTCCGCGCGGCCGGTGACGCCCGCCAGCGGGAAACCGCCGGCGATGGATTTGGCGAAGGTGGTGATATCCGCCGCGACGCCCATCTGCTCCATGGCGAACAGGGTACCGGTGCGGCCCGCGCCGCTCTGTACTTCATCGGCGATGAGCATAATGCCGTGCTCGTCGCACAGGGCGCGCAGGCGCTGCATAAAGGCCGGGGAGGCGGCATAGAATCCGCCTTCACCCTGCACCGGCTCAATAATGATGGCGGCGATATCTTCCGGCGCGGCATCGTTTTTGAAGATACGATGGATGCTGGCGATCGCCTCGTCATCGCTGACGCCGTGCAGCGCGCACGGATAGAGGGCGCGATAGACGTGACCCGGCATTAAGCCCATACCGGCGGAGTATGGATTCACTTTACCGGTCAGCGACAGGGTGTAGTGGGTGCGGCCGTGATAGGCGCCGGTGAAGGCGATCGCGCCGCTGCGCCCGGTTGCCGCGCGGGCGATCTTCACTGCGTTCTCCACCGCTTCCGACCCGGTGGTCACCAGCAGGGTTTTCTTGGCGAAATCACCAGGCACCTTCTGGTTCATCTTTTCGCACAGCGCCAGGTAGGGCTCGTAGGCCAGCACCTGGAAGCAGGTATGGGACAGCTTTTTCAGCTGGTCCTCCACGGCGGCGACAATCTGCGGATGCAGGTGGCCGGTATTGAGCACCGCGATACCGCCGGCAAAATCGAGATATTCCCGCCCTTCGACGTCCCACACCCGGCAGTTCTCCGCGCGCTCGGCGAAGACAGGATGGATCTGGCCGACGCCGCGCGGGACCGCGTCGTTGCGACGCGCCATCATTGCTTTATTGCTGTTCATCCGTCACTCCTGTTAAAGGCCAATACACATGTATTTGATTTCTAAGTAGTCTTCGATGCCGTACTTCGACCCTTCGCGGCCGAGGCCGGAGGCCTTAACGCCGCCGAACGGAGCGACTTCGGTGGAGATAATTCCGGTATTGATGCCGATGATGCCGTACTCCAGCGCTTCGCCGACGCGGAACACACGGCTCAGATCGCGGGCGTAGAAATAGGCGGCGAGACCGAACTCGGTATCGTTGGCCTGGGCAATGACGTCGGCTTCATCTTTAAAGCGGAACAGCGGGGCCAGCGGGCCGAAGGTTTCCTCTTTCGCCACTTTGGCGCTGTCGGGCACGTTGACCAGGATGGTGGGCTGGAAGAAGTTGCCGCCCAGGGCGTGCGGTTTGCCGCCGGTGACCACCTTTGCGCCTTTGGCGATGGCGTCGGCAATGTGTTCTTCAACTTTGGCGACGGCTTTCTCGTCGATCAGCGGGCCGGTCGTGACGCCCTCCTGCAGGCCGTCGCCGATGCGCAGTTTTTCCACCGCCTGCTGCAGCTTCTCGGCGAAACGGTCATACACCCCGTCCTGGACGTACAGGCGGTTGGCGCAGACGCAGGTTTGCCCGGCGTTGCGGAACTTCGACGCCAGCGCCCCCTCGACGGCTTTATCGAGATCGGCATCGTCGAAGACGATAAACGGCGCGTTGCCGCCCAGCTCCAGGGAGACTTTTTTGATATCTTTCGCGCACTGCTCCATCAGCTGGCGGCCAATCTCGGTCGAGCCGGTAAAGGAGAGCTTGCGTACCAGCGGGTTGCTGGTCAGTTCGCCGCCGACCGCGCCGGCTGAGCCGGTGACGACGTTGAACACCCCGGCGGGGATCCCGGCGCGATTCGCCAGTTCGGCCAGCGCCAGCGCGGAAAACGGCGTCTGGCTGGCCGGTTTCAGGACCATGGTGCAGCCCGCGGCCAGCGCCGGGCCCGCTTTGCGGGTGATCATCGCCGCCGGGAAGTTCCACGGGGTGATGGCGGCGGTGACGCCGATGGGCTGCTTAATCACCAGCAGGCGCTTGTCGGCCTGGTGGCCCGGAATGGTGTCGCCGTAAATGCGTTTACCTTCTTCGGCGAACCATTCAATAAAGGAGGCGGCGTAGCTGATTTCGCCTTTGGCTTCCGCCAGCGGTTTCCCCTGCTCGAGGGTCATCAGACGGGCGAGATCGTCCTGGTTCTCCAGCATGAGATCGAACCAGCGGCGCAGAATATTCGCCCGCTCTTTGGCGGTGAGGGCGCGCCAGGTGGGAAGGGCGCGGTTAGCGGCTTCGATCGCTTGTCGGGTTTCGTCAGCGCCCATTTTCGGCACGCTGCCGAGCTGCTCGCCGTTGGCGGGGTTGGTCACCGCAATCACGTCGCCGTTGGGCGCATCGCGCCACTGACCATCAATCAGCGCCTGCTGGCGAAACAGAGTCATATCGTTGAGTTGCATAATCGCTTCCTGTCTTCAGGGGGTTAACGGGTAAAAGCGGCGTGTAGTGTCTCCACGCTACGTGCCGCACGCAGCGTGCGTCCGGGATTGCTCTGGCTGGCCAGCAGGGTCTGCACCTTGCTGACGATATGCGCGCCGATCGGGATAGCCGACGTCGCCGCGGGTGACGGCGCGTTACAGGTGTGAATGGAACGCGCGGTGGTGACGAAGAGAAAATCGTCGATCAGTTTGCCCTGCGGCGACACCGCCTGCGCCCGCACACCGGCCGGCCACGGGCGCAAATCGCGCAATGTCAGGCTCGGGCAGTATTTCTGCACCAGCCGCAGATAGCCGCTTCGGCACAGCGAATTTTTCATTTCGCCCAGCCCGGAGCGCAGGTTGTTTTGCAGTACCCGGCGAATGCCGGGCGAGGTGAGGATCTCCAGGGTATCGGCCAGCGAAATATCGCGCTTGCGATAGCCTTCGCGCTTCAGGGCCAGCACGGCGTTGGGGCCGACGGTGACGCTGCCGTCGATCATGCGGGTCAGGTGGACGCCGAGGAACGGCATCGCCGGATCGGGGATCGGATAGATCAGATGGTTGACGATCTGATTGTGCTGCGGAGCGAGCTGGAAATACTCCCCGCGGAACGGGCAGATGATAAACCCGGGATCGACGCCGAGCATTTTCACCAGTCGATCGGCCATCAGCCCGGAACAGGTAATCAGCGTCGAGGCCTCATACTCGCCGCCCTGGCGGGTGTGGACGACCACGCCGCTGGCGTGTTCTTTCAGGGCGCTGACTTCGGCGTTGTAGACGATGGCGCCGCCTTTCGATTCGAAGTTCTTCGCCATCGCCGCCGCCACGTCGCGATAGCTGACGATGCCGCTGGAAGGGACGAAGATCCCGCCGAGTCCGCTGATGTTCGGTTCGCGCTCGCGCAGCTCCCCGGCGCTCAGCCATTCCCGCTGCAGGCCGTTGGCGGCGGTGCGATCCCACAGGGCGCGCATCCGCTCCATCTCCAGCGGCGAGGTGGCGACCAGCATCTTGCCGCAGACGTCGTAGCGGATGCCATTCTGCTCGCAAAAGGCTTTGGTGGCGCGGTTGCCGGCGAGGCAAAACTGCGCCTTGAGGCTGCCGGGCGTGTAGTACACCCCGGCGTGGATCACGCCGCTGTTATGGCCGGTCTGATGGCAGGCCGGGCCGGCCTCTTTTTCCAGCAGCGCAATGCGGGCGTCCGGGTAAATCTCAATTAACTGCATGGCGGTCGACATGCCGATGATGCCGCCGCCGATAATCACGAAATCATACATCCGCTCAATTCCTTCGCCTGAAAACCCTTATTGATGAGTCTGGTAATGATTCGTGGAATACGCAAAGTAGCCGCGCTGGCGCATCAGCTCGCGGCGCAGGTCCGGGTGCGGCGTAAAGCGGTCGCGGCCGTGCAGCCAGAACAGGTTGTTTATCAACAGAAATTTGCCTACCGGAACCGGTACAGAAAGAATGTTTTTGCTGGTCTCCAGCGCGTCGGAGAGGCGGCTCAGCCAGGTGCCTTCTTCGAAATCTTTCGGCTGGACGAACTGGTCGATATAGCGCATCACCGGGCGACCCAACTGGTCGACGTCGAATACCGGGTGGAAGACATCTTTGCTGACGTTTTTGCTCGGCGGCGCGGCCCAGCGCATCGGGCGGCGGGCGAGCGGGTCGCGGAAGAATTCGTCGAGGTGCTCCCAGTCGTCGAGATGCAGCAGCAGGGAATTGCCGCCCTGCATGTTCTGCTCGTCGATCTTCATCATCAGCACATAGTCGGTTTGCTCTTCGACGTAGGTGCCGTCGTTGTGCAGCTCCATCACCCGGTGCGGCTGGCGCAGATAGCTGTCGGAGTTATCGACGTTTTTCACCACGAAACGGGCGTAATACTGGCCGCTCATGGCGTCGAAATTGGAACGGCCAATCAGGTGCGCCACGGCGGTGGCCAGCTTGACCATCTCCTCGGCCTGGCTGACGTTATCGATCCCTTCGCCGTTGATCAGCAGCGCGCCTTCCGCGCGGTCGAGCAGCGTTTTGATCAGCAGCGGCTGCAGCTGGTTGCCGCACAGATCGTCGAGGATCTTGCCCACCTGGAAGCGTAAGAAAGATTTGTACTCCAGCGCCTGCACCGGCCACTGCGCGACCTGCTGCAGAAACTGGGCGGTGGTGTCGGCGGAAAAGGTGAGCTCCAGCAGGCGCGGCGACTGGGCGGAAGGGGCGACGGTAAAGCCAGGGAAGTGTTGAGCTAACGGCGCGGATGTCGGTTTTACTGCGGTCAGGGCGTTCATCAGGATCGTTCCTCGCAATGGAATGGAAGGTCAGGGTGATGTTCATTTCGTAGCCATAAATTAAAAATATCTACATTTTTATAAAATGCGTACGAAATGGCCTTTTTGTTTCTATTTTGTGATCTGCCAATAATTATTTAACAATGCGAGAGAGATAAGGCGGTGGTTAACGTTGAGGAACAAAGCGGGGGGCGGAAAAGGCAAAATGCCGAAAGGCTGAGGGTAAATCATAACGCCGATCACAGTTTTTAATCTGTGCAATACCCTTACCAGATGAAGGTGTTAACATTCAGCCGGTAAATACCTTTCAATGCTCACCGAGGCTTCGATGCTGGAGAATGTCATTATCAGATAATCAGCTTCCCGACCTGCCCAGGCCGGACTGATTATCGCTGCGCTTAAACCTTACGCACACACCTGCGGGTGTAGGCATGTTTTCGCACATGATAATGAACAGGTTTCAGTATGAATTTATCCCGTCAGGAACAACGGACCTTACACGTACTCGCCAAAGGTGGCCGTATTGCGCACGTCCGTGATACCTCCGGCCGCATTACCGCCGTCGAATGCTACACCCGGGAAGGGCTGTTGCTGAGCGACTGCACCCTCGCGGTCTTCAAAAAGCTCAAAACCAAAAAGCTGATTAAGTCGGTGAATGGCCAGCCGTACCGGATCAACATCACCGGTTTGACCAACGTTCGCGCGCAGGCGGACAACCGCTGATACAGCGACCCGGGCAGGGTCGCTGCCCGGGCGTATGGCTCTCAAGGAGAAAAAACCATGATCGATATCCCTCGCATTTTTACTATCAGTGAAAGCGAACACCGTATTCATAACCCTTTTACCCCGGAAAAGTACGCCACGCTGGGGCGGGCGCTGCGAATGGCGCCGGGCGCCTCCATTCTTGACCTCGGCAGCGGCTCCGGAGAGATGCTCTGTAGCTGGGCGCGCGATCATCAGATCGTCGGCACCGGGGTGGACATGAGCCTGCTGTTCAGCCAGCAGGCGGCCGCCCGGGCAGAGGCGCTCGGGGTGAGCGACCGGGTGACCTTTGTGCACCAGGATGCCAGCGGGTATGTCGCCAGTCAGCCGTGCGATATTGCCGCCTGCGTGGGGGCAACGTGGATCGGCGGCGGCGTGGCAGGCACGATTGCGCTGCTGAAGCAGAGCCTTAACCCAGGCGGTATGCTGCTGATCGGCGAGCCATGGTGGCGCAAACGCCCCGCCACGGCGGAAGAGGCGGTTGCCTGCGGCGCGCACTCTCCCGACGACTTCCTGACGCTGCCGGCGCTGGTCGCCCACTTCGGCGAACTGGGCTATGACGTAGTGGAGATGGTGCTGGCGGACCCGGAGGGCTGGGATCGTTATGAAGCGGCGAAATGGCTGACGATGCGCCGCTGGCTGGAGGCCAATCCGCACGATGACTTCGCGCCGGAGGTTCGCCAGCAGTTGACCACCGCGCCGCTGCACCATGTCACCTGGACCCGGGAATATCTCGGCTGGGGCGTGTTTGTCCTGATGGCGCGTTAACCAGCGTGTCGGTAGCGTCGGGAGGCGCTACCGACCATCTTCAGACCTTCAGCTCGTCGTAGCTGACCATGACGTGTTGGCAAAAGGCGGGCCGTGCGGTTAGCCGTGCATAATAGGCCGCAAGATGGGGTAGGGGGCGACGAATGATATCGATTGCAAAGTAGCGGTACAGCACATGACCAAACTGGATGTCGGCCAGGGTGAGCGTATCGCCCACCAGATAGCGACTGCCGGCGAGACGTTCCTCGGCAATCGCCAGCTTTTGCTCCAGGGCCGTCACCGCCGCGGCGATGGCCTGCGGATCCCGCTCGGCGGCGGGCGTGCGCACCACGCGCCAGAACACCGGCGCCGTAAAGCCGAGGGCAATATTCTGCTTTGACCACTCGGCCCAGCGATCAATCTCAGTACGAGCCAGCAGGTCGCCCGGCCAGAAGGCGTCGTCGGCGTAGCGACTGGCTAAATAGCGAAGGATCGCGCCGGTTTCCCACAGCGGCGGATTATCGCCATCCTGCAGCACTGGCACCGTACGATTGGGATTGAGCTGATAAAACGCCTCGCTGTCGGTACCGCCATAGCGATGGCCCACGTCGAAGCGGAGATAGTCCAGACCAAGCTCGCCAACACACCACATCAGCGCCTGCACGTTAGAGGAAGTTTTTCGGCCCCAGATAGTCAGCATCGGGATCTCCTGTGAACAGGGGAAAGAAGGAGCATAGCAGGTAGGGTTGAAAACGGGAGGGGTCACAAAAGAAATGAGTCACCTCGCCGCGCAGGGGGCGGCCGCGCTGGTCAGATGTTCAAACCAGAGGCGTAGCTCAGCCAGCTATTCAGCGCACAGAATGAGAGGAAGAAACAGAGGGCAACAGTTTGCCCTCTGTTTACTTAAGTGGTCTTGTACTAAGGTGTGGCGCTAAAAAACTCGCCAAATTTGACGGCCAGCCAGCCGACAGGCGTCGTGGCGCCGCCGACGATATTGGTGATCTCGGCCATCCCTTCCGGTACCGGAATATGTGAGTTCACCGCCGCCTGAGTATATTCTTGCGAAATGTCCGTCCCGACATACAGAATGCAGGTCACGATCAGGGTTCCGGTTATGAACATGCGGAACATATTTCGTTTACAGAACGGCGTGACCATTGCCAGCAGGAACATTAACGAAGCCAGATCGACAAAGGGCAGTACGCGGTTGCCGGGCAGAATGATAGACAGCACCACAGCCATAGGGATTAACAGCAGACCGGTCGCCAGTACCGAAGGTTCACCGATCAATAACGCCGTATCCATCCCGATGTAAAAATCGCGCCCCGGAAATTTAGCCTTCAGTTTTGCTTCAGCGGCATCACGAACAATCAACAATCCCTGCACCAGAATTTCAATCATTTTCGGCAGCAGCAGCATGGCGGCTGAAACCTTAATGGCCAGTGAAACGGCAGCGGAAATGTCATATCCAGCCAGGAAGGCCAACAGCAGTCCCAGCACAAATCCCAGGGTAAGAGGCTCGCCAAAAACGCCGAATTTTTTATTAATACTTTCCGGATCGAAATTGATTTTATTGATGAGCGGGATCTTATCAATGATGTAATTACAGGCAATGCCAAACGGCACGTAAGCTATACAGGTAAGATGTGGGAATGATATCCCTTTAAGATTATAGTTTTTTTGTAAATACGGCGCCGTTAAATCTGCGGCCAATAGCGTCAACACAAAAATAGCGAAAGTAATACCGACAGAAAGCCAGTAATTTCCCGTTCCGGCATAGACCACAGACCCCATGATCAGGAAAATCCAGTAATTAAAAATATCGATATTCACCGTTTTGGTTAATTTCAACAGAAGCATGGCCAGGTTGATGACGATAAAGCCCACCACGACGGGCAGCATCAGCGGCGAACCCCAGCCAATAGTCGATGCGGTAGGCCAACCGGTATCAACGACCGTTAACTGCAGGCCGATACGCTCAACCATCGCCTGCGATGCCGGGCCCAGGTTTGTCAGCAGCAGGCCAATCACCAGCCCCACCCCTTCAAAACCAATGCCGACCAGCATCCCTGCTTTAAATGCCGTACCGATTTTAACGCCAAAGCAAAGCGCGATAATAAAGAATATTACTGGCATCATTACTGATGCCCCCAGACTAATAATGCTGTTGATAATATCCATAATGATTCCTTAAAAGGCGGGCGAATTGGGCACGAGTTAACCCGTGCCCATTGGGCCCTGTTAATACCTTTAATGGTTCTTTTAGTATTTAACTGAGTTTCTTTAAAAGGATCTCAGCGAAGCGTTTGGGCGAATTACTGAATGCGTCAATGGTACTCCCGGCAATATGCGGCGTAATGGTCACGTTATTCAGGGTATAGAATGCACTGTCGTCAGGAAGCGGTTCGTCATCAAAGGTATCAAGCGCGGCGCCCATAATTTGCCCGGATCTGAGCGCATCAATCATCTCTTTTTCATTGATTAACCCGGAGCGTGCCGTGTTAACAATGATGGCACTGCGCTTCATCAGCGCGAAATGGTGTGCGTTAATCAGATTTTCGGTTTCCGGCGTCAGGCGAGCATGTAACGAGATAACGTCGGCGCGTTGTACCAGTTCGTCCAGTGAATCGACTTTCTCATAACGTTCATGGCCTGCAACGTACTTATCGTAAAAGATAATCTCCGTGCCAAAGCCGCTGAGAAATCCCGCGACCAGTTGGGCAATATGGCCGAGGCCAACCAGCCCCACGACTTTTCCGCCAAGCTCCGGGATCGCCTGATGGTTCGGGCTGTCTTTACGCCAGTATTTATCACGCAGGGCATCGTGTGACCGGGCGATATTGCGCATTTCCGCCAGGATCATGCCGACCGTGAATTCAGCGACGCTGCGAGCGTTACGCCCCGGGGTGTTCATCACCTCAACGCCCCGGGCGTTCGCCACCTCAAGATTCACGTTTTCCACGCCACCGCGGAGTACGCCTACATATTTCAGCGTGGGTAGTTTATCGAACACCGCAGTATTGACGGGGGCAAACTGAGTGATCAGGATGTCAATATCACCCGCTCCCTGAAGCAGATCTTCCGGTAAGGCCACGGCTTCCGCGCCTTCCTGTTCAACCCGCAGATTATCTTCCTGAAGTTTCTCAATGGAGTCATGTGACCACTCGCGTACTTCGACTTCAATCCCGTTATCCCTGAGCGCTTTCAGTCCTGATTCCATCATTGCTGCATTGATAAACAGATCGGCAATTGCCAGACATTTCATAATGATTCTCCCTCGATTAACGCATCAACATACCGCCGGTAACGTCCAGAGTTGCTCCCGTCATATAGCTGGTCTTAGGAGAAACCATGAAGACACCGATGTCGGCAATTTCCTGAGGCTGAGCCACGCGGCCCACCGGAATACGACTGACGTAATAGTCAGGGTTTTGCTCAATGTTCGTACGGATCATCGCAGTATCCATGATCCCGACGGCGATATTGTTCACATTGATTTTTTGTTTGGCGACTTCCCGCGCCAGAGAGATAGCAAAGGCGACCAGACCGGCCTTACTTGCCGCGTAGTGCGCATGTCCCGTCGTGGAGCCGTGGAACGCGGCCTGCGAGGTAATATTCAGAATGCTGCCCATCCGGTCATGCTGCAGGCAGTGATTTACAAATAGCTGGCTGAGATGGAAGATGGCTTTCAGATTGACATTCATCACCAGATCCCAGTCCTGCGGGCTGATCTCGGTGACGTAGCCGCTCAGCCAGATCCCGGCGTTATTCACCAGAATGTCGGCTTTGCCCAGTCTGTCGATACAGGTGGCAAACAGATTTTCCCGGCTCTGTTCGTCAGAGAGATCGGTTTTAACCGCGATGATCTCAACGTTCGCGCTGGCCTTCACCGTTTCGAGCAGCCGTTCGGGATGCTCTTCTTCCCGCATATAGGTAAAGCAGATATTGACGCCTTCTTTGGCGAGAGAAAGGACAAACTCTTTCCCCAGGCCGGTTGCGCCGCCTGTCACGATGGCCGTACGATTCGTTAAATTCAGATCCATTTTTTCCTCACTTAGTGCGCGATGTAGTTGCTGCAGCTTTTCCACGGCGACTGCATTTCTGATAACAGGTTTTTATAAAGCTGGTATTTGGTCTGGTAGACCCGGTGATTTTCCGGATTAGGGGAGACGGTGCGTGAGACATGGACCATTTCGTTTGAGGCAGCAAATACCTCTGCAAACCAGCCCACCATGACGGCTGCGGTCATCGCGGTACCCAGGGTCCCGTGCTCTTTGACGTCAACGATTTCCAGCGTGGCCTGGAAGATATCGGCGAATATCTGTAGCCAGACCGGGGAGTTCGTGACACCGCCGGCAATACGAATTGTGCGGCTTAACTTCGGGTTAATATTGCGCAAGCGCTCGGTGTGGTAGAGATGGCTAAAGGCCACGCCCTCATAAATCGCCCGCAGAAAATGGGCTTTTTTATGAAAGCTGTTTACACCGATAAAGCCGGCCGAGGCGTCGGGAATGGTGTTAGAGCCAAACACGAACGGAAAGAACAGCAGGTGGCTTTCATCCGGCGTCGTTGACGAAACCAGCTTATTGCACAGGTCATAGACCGACGATCCTTGCTCGGCGGAGGTTTTCCGATCGCTCTCCATAAAGTTGTTAATAAACCACTCCAGGTTGCTCGCGGAGGTGGGGCTGGCCTCGGTGATGAGCCATTTACCCTCAATGGGATAAATGGAGGTCATAAACAGATCTTTATCAATAACCGGGTGGTCGGTAACGTATTCGTTTATGCTCCAGGTGCCGGTGACGATCGCCATCTTATCGAGACTGTTGATCCCCGAGGCAATGGAAGAGGCCGAGATATCAAACACCCCGCCAGAAACCGGCGTACCTGCGCATAAACCGGTCAGACGGGCCACGTCGTCAGTGATTTTTCCGCAGCATTCCGTTGAGCGTTTGATGGGGGGCAATTTGTCCCGCAGTTCATCAAGTCCCCACCATGCCAGCAGTTCATCGTCATACTTGCAGTCACGTACGTTGATCAGGTTGGTGCCTGAGATATCGGTCAGCTCAAGAAAAGCCTCTCCGGTCAGGTAAAAACGGATCAGGTCCTTGACCATAAAAATATAACGCGCTTTTTGCAGCGTCTCGGGCTCGAAGTCCTTCAGCCATGCCAGCAAGGCGACAGGTTGTCCGGCCCAGATGGACTGCATTGTTTTTGGCAAAATGTCGGTAAGGAATTCTGGCGAGCGTTGCCATCTCTCAACGTACTCTTTTGCCCGGCTGTCGGTGGATATAATGCCGTTACGCACCGGGTGACCTTCATCGTCAACCAGATACAGACCGTTACCATGACCGGTGACGGCCACTCCTTTTATCTGGCTGGCATCGATACCTGATTGCTCAATCGCTTTTTTAATCACTTCGACATTAGCGGCCCACAGCTCATCGATACTGCGCTCTGTGTGGAATTCCCGGGGTGTCAGCATCTGCGTGGATTTTGAGGCGATCGCGAGCACCTGTCCTTTACGGTCATAGATGGCTGCCTTGGTGACGGTTCCACCATTGTCGATGCCCATGACGTATTCATCTTTCATTCGCGTGGACTCCTTATTGGTTACCATAAGCCGGGCTCGCTGGTGGTTATCCCTTTAAATCCGGCATGGAATATTTTATCTACAAGGTATTTGCGCTTAACAAAGCCTCCGGCGATGAATACCACATCAAAGCCTTTCAAATTTCGGCTAATCAACTCCAGACACTGGCAGGCATATTCAGCAGGTAAGATTTCAATTGCGTCCGGTGGACTGTGTTTAACAATATCGAGCGACTGATCAAGCGATCGCGAATCGATAAGTAAAACCCGATATACGGTCAGCAATCCCTCTTTTTTGGCGTAGCGTAGCGCGGAGAGATTGGAAGAAATAACACCATCAACCTTGTAATAATTTTTCAGTAGATTGATCCCCGCCTGATCCGGTTTGAAACCACCCAGTAATTCAAGGTGAACGAGGACTCTCTTACCGCTTTGATGGCATTTGCCAATCAGCGACTGCAGATTGCCGATATTCGCTTCGGATAGCAGCACATATTCTGACTGGCAGGATAATGCTTTCTCAAAGTATTTATACTTCCTGATGGAAGGGATGATGGTGTTATTTGAAATCATATTAATTTCCGATGTTATTTAGCCATGTAGAGGCTGTATGCATCTTCCGCTGTTGCGTTTTCATGGATGATGGCATTCAGACCTGCTACCACTTTCGCCGGCTGCGGATCCTGGGTAATGTTTCGTCCCACAGCCACGCCTTTCGCACCCATCTGCATACAGTGCTGAACAAATTTGAAGTAACCATCGATGCCGGTTTTTGGCCCCCCTAAGGCAAGCACCGGCACGCCAGCAGCTTCAACGATCAGTCGGTCCTCTGGTGAACCGGTAAAACGCGTTTTGATGACGTCCGCGCCCAGTTCCACCGCTGCGCGGGCCGATGCAGCGATGATCGCCGGGTTGTTAGAGTCATCGCTGGTGACGGGATAACCATACGGGAGCGATTCGACAATCAGCGGTACGTTCCAGCGATCCGCTGCCTGCGCGAGTTGCATCGCCATAATGTGGGTTTTTTCTTCATTGAAGGCGCCGGGGAAGGTCATGCAGACCACTCCCTCGGCAGCGACTTTAAGCGCATCTTCGACGGAAAAAACGGGGGTAGTATCGGGAACGGTATTGTCAAAGATACTGACCGTGCTGTCGACGCGTAACACAACGGGAACGCTGTTCAGCGCTTCACGATAATTCTTCAACATGCCGTACGTGACGAGCGCGCAATCCAGGCCGTGTTCCACCAGAGCAGGGAGCTGATTTATCGTATTATCAATACCATTTGTTTTCGTGGAAAAATAGTAGCCATCCAGCGCTAAGGTCACGGATTTACCATCTTTTGCGAATATTCTTGAGAGACGACGTTCTTTAGACATTTATTTACTCCTGAGATAAAAAACAAAAAAAAAGCCCTCAGAGACTCGCGTCTCTGAGGGCTTTCTGTTCACATACCCTTTTGATAATGGTTCGGGAATCCAAAGCATTATCAATGCAATTTTTTAGCAAAGTGAGAAAGGTTTAACTTTTGTTTAAATTAAATCTGTTCTCTTGCGTGATTAAATAACTAACACACGCGATAACTTACTGTCCAGTTGGTGTCGTTGAAATGAGAGATTCATCACATCAATATGTTGTATGACGTGAAAAGTGCCGGGTTAAATACAGAAACCGAACCCTTAAAAAACCATGCAATAACGCATCCTGACAAGAGGGAGAACGCCAGGCGTTTATTTCATCCGCATGAAGAACCCATCCATGCATGCTCCTGCCTGCAGGTCGCCATCCACAAACGCGCATTTATTCCCGTCCGGATGGCGTTCAAAAACGTTATAGCATCGTTGTCGGCATGGCGGTCTGTCCCCCGGAATGATTTCTTCCCGCCGCCCGGGCAAATTACTCGTCCGCTTTGTGCGCCCAGGCAGGCATCGCCGTCAGGTAACGTTTTGCCCGTTTCCGTGATTCCGCTACGCCCACCTTTTGCCAGGAGTCGAGAAAAGCCGCCAGACCGGATACGGCCTCTTCCCAGGATTTCAGATTACCGTCGCTGTCGCTGCAATACGCGCAATATTTATCGCTGGCCCCTTGTGCATCGGGTGCGGACATCGGCATTCCGCAGGCCTGGCAAAACCGTTCGTGCTGTGTCATAGAGCGCTCCTCCTGTCGTTGAGTTGTCTACTAAACATACAGAATTTACGCCTGGCGTTTAGCGTTTCAGATCAATAGATCCTGCCGTAACCGTTCTGGTGGATCTTCTGCCGGGGCGTGCGGGAGGGATAACGGACAACTTACTCCGTATCGCGCAGCTATCGCCTCCCTTATTTCTTATTGATGCAATGGTTGATCGCAGGCCGCGAGGATGGATTCATGCATCGCTTCGGAAAGTGTTGGATGCGCGAAGATCATCGACAGGAGACTTTCATCTGTGGCCTCCAGGTGACGGGCGATGCCAAACCCCTGGATCAGTTCCGTGACCTGTGCGCCAACCATATGCGCGCCCAGCAACTCGCCGGTTTCAGCATCGAAAATCGTCTTCACAAAACCCTCTGTCTCGCCGCTGGCCAGCGCCTTACCATTATTCTGCCAGGAGAACTTACCGATCCTGACGGGCCGTCCCCTGGCCAGGGCCGTCGATTCCGTCAGGCCCAGACTGGCAACCTGGGGCCGGGCATACGTGCAACCGGGCACATAGTCGCGATCAAGCGGGCGGGCGCCTTCGACACCAGCCAGTGTCTCAACGCAGATCACGCCTTCGTGGCTGGCCTTGTGCGCCAGGCACGGCGGGCCGGCTACATCGCCGATGGCATAAAGCCCGAATACGTTAGTGCGACAAGCGGTGTCCGTCTTGATAAAACCGCGGTCTAACTCGACGCCCAGCGTTTCCAGCCCCAGATCTTCAATATTCGGCTGTACGCCAACCGCCAGCAGCACGCGTTCGACGTCCTGAGAATATTCGGCGCCGGTGTTTTTCATGGTGCAGCGCACCCCGGTCCCGGTGAGCTGTACTTGCGTCACCAGGGTCTGGGTATGGATCTGAATACCGCGTTTTTCGAATGACTTACGCACTGCTGCAGACACCTCGGCATCTTCCACTGGCAAAATCTGCGACGCCAGCTCGACCAGCGTCACTTTACAGCCCAGATCGTTATAAAGGCTGGCGAACTCGACGCCAATCGCCCCTGAACCGATGATTAATAGCGACCTGGGCAATAGCTTAGGCCGCAGCGCCTCGAAATAGGTCCAGATATATTCGCCATCTGGCGCGATGCCTGGTAATGCGCGTGGTCGGGCGCCCGTGGCCAGGATCACGTGATCGGCCCGGTAATCGCGCGTCTCCCCTCGGGCATCCTCGACCGTTATTTGCCCCTTGCCGCGCAGCCGCGCGGTGCCATCAATGACCTGCACGCCATTTTTCTTCAACAGGTACGCCACCCCGCCGGTGAGCTGTTGCGATACGGTACGGCTAAACTGCACCAGTTTCTGCAGATCGATGTTCACCTCACCCACGCTGATGCCCAGCTGACTGGCATGGGTGATACTGTGCGCGACCTCAGCGCCATGCAACAGCGCCTTGGTTGGAATGCATCCCCAGTTCAGGCAAATGCCGCCCAGATGTTGTTTCTCCACTAATGCGGTACGAAGCCCTAGCTGGCCGGCACGGATGGCGGCCACATATCCTCCAGGACCACCGCCGATGATCAGCACATCGTATTTATCGTGCATAGCTCGTCTCCTGGATAAACATCAAGGTTGGGGTTTCAGCCAGTCGCCTGAGTTCCCGGAGAAAAGCCGCACCTGCCGCGCCATCGATAACCCGGTGATCGCAGGATAGCGATACCGTCATTTGCTGGCGCGCGACGATTTGCCCGTCGCGAACTACCGCCCGCATTTCGCCGGCGCCAATGGCGAGGATTGCGCTTTGCGGTGGATTGATGATGGCGTCAAACTGCCGGACGCCGAGCATCCCCAGATTTGACACGCTAAAGGTCCCCCCCTGGAACTCTTCCGGCTTCAGCGTGCCCGCTTTGGCCCTGGTCACCAGCGAGTGAATTTCGTTCGATATGTCGCTAATTGATTTCCGGTTCGCCGAGCGAACAATAGGGGTAATTAGCCCGGCAGGCAGCGCAACGGCCACCGAAATGTCGGCATCCGCAAAGCGGCGGATACTTTGTGTCGCTTCATCAAACTGAATGTTGACGTCAGGCACGGCCACCAGCGCCAGGGCGCAGGCCTTCACCAGCAGGTCATTAACCGAAATCTTGACGCCGGGTACTTCGCGGTTAATTTCCTGACGTAGCGCTAACAGTCTTTCCAGATCGAGATCGATGCTCAAACGGAAATGGGGAGACTGTTGCTTGGACGTTTGCAGGCGAGAGGCGATAGCCCGCCGCATACCGGACATGGGGATGCTCTCAAAGGGTACCGGGGTACTCTCCTGTACCGGGCTGGTCTGCGGGTGCTCGTCGAGTAACAACGCCGCGGCCAGCACATCATCGCGACTCACCCGGCCGCGTGAACCGCTGCTTCGGCAGTCATGCAAGTTGATACCCAGCTTGCCGGCCAGACGGCGCGCCAGCGGGGTGGCCGATACCTGGCTGTCATCGGCATGCGAGCGGGGCGCTTTTCTGCGACGAACAGGGGGCGTCGGAGAGGCCAGGCGACCGCCGGCGGCAAGGATCGCGCTTTCCAGATCAGAAACAGAGATACGATCCCCGCGCCCGCTGCCGCGGACTTTTTTCAGGTCGACACCCCAGCGGGCAGAGAGTCGTAACGCATGGGGCGTGGCATTAACCTGAGTCACATCGGTCACGCCTTGCAGACTGACGGGGATGTCGGTCTGCCCAACGGGGGGCTCGGGGCTGTTGGATGGCGGCGAAACAACGGAAGGTGGCTTAGCGCCTGCCTGTGCCGCTACGTCCGGCGCGGCAGCCTCCGTGCCAGGGGCTGCGGATTTCGCCGTAGCCAGAGTGGCAGCGAATTCGTCCAGGTCAGCATCGCTGACCGAAGCGTCAGCCGCCAGGGCCAGCACGGCGCCTACCTGAAGCGTCTCACCCTCTCGGGCGAGTATCCGACGTAACGTACCGGCAAAGGGGGCCTCCAGCACATTGACGATTTTACTGGTTTCAATCTCACAGATTTCCTGCCCTGGGGTGAAGCTGTCACCCTCCTGGATTGCCCACCGAGCGAGCAAGCCTTCTTCCATGGAAAGCCCCCACTTTGGCATTTCAAGCGTCTTGATTTCGCTCATAGGTTAATCCTCCAGCACTTGACGGACGGCGGCTTCGATACGTTCTACGCCAGGGATCCAGAGTTTTTCGAGAGCAGGGGAGAACGGGACCGGCGTGTGTGGCGGCGTCACCAGCAGAACGGGCGCTTTGAGGAAATGGAATGCCTGGGACGCGATCAGCGCCGCGACATCATGCGCAAAACCGAAGCGTGCCGCGGATTCGTCGACAATCACTACCCGCCCCGTGGACGCCACCGATTCCAGAATCCCTTCCTCATCCAGCGGCGAAATGGTCCGCGGGTCGACCACCTCGACCGAGATCCCCTCTCTGGCCAGTTTGTCCGCCACCTGATTGGCTTTATGCACCATTGCCGACAACGCAATGATGGTGACGTCTTCTCCTTCGCGGGTATAGTTGGCTACACCTAGCGGGATGGTATAGCTCTCGTCCGGTACCTCGCCCTTGAGGTCGTACAGCATTTTATGCTCGCAGAAAACCACCGGGTCGTCGTCGCGAATTGACTGGATTAACAGACCTTTGACGTCATAAGGCGTCGAGGGCACCACCACCTTCAGCCCTGGCGTGGTGGCAAAGATATTATAGGGTGACTGTGAATGCTGGGCCGCGGCGGAAAACCCCGCGCCGATCATACCTCGCATCACCAGCGGGGCTCTGGCTTTGCCACCAAACATGTAGCGGAACTTAGCCGCCTGGTTGTACAGCGCATCGTGACTCACGCCAAAAAAATCCATGAACATCAATTCCGCGACCGGCCGCAGACCCGTCGCTGCGGCGCCCGCCGCCATTCCGATGATGGCCGACTCGGTAATGGGCGTGTCGATCACCCGATCGGAGCCGAACTGCGTCCACAGCCCTTTAGTGACGCCGAGCACACCGCCAAAGGCTTCTATCTTCGCCTCTTCGGGCGCATTTCCGCCATGACCGCCACGCAAATCTTCACCGATGAGCACCACGCGTTCATCGCGTTCCATTTCCTGAGCCAGGGCTTCCTTGACCGCTTCACGATAGGTTTTAATCGCCATAGTTATCACCCTCAGTATGAGACATAAACGTCTGTCAGCAGGTCTTCCGGAGCCGGATAGGCAGCGGCGCGGGCCTTCAATACCGCATCGTTGACAAGGGCTTCTACTTCCTCGTCAATCGCCGCCAGTTCTTCCGGGGTGATATGCTGTTTGACCTTAGCGGTGAAAATCTTCAGCGGATCATGTTGTTCACGCAGGCGTTGCACTTCACCTTCCGCGCGGTATAGCGCGGGATCCCCCTCAAAATGACCGTGCCAGCGGAAGGCTTTGGCCTCAATGACGCTTGGGCCACCGCCTTCTCGCGCACGTTTGACTGCCTCTGAAGTGGCCTCATAAACGGCAAAGAAATCGGTGCCATCAACGGTCACTGCCGGCAGGCCGAAGCCAGCGGCGCGTCGGGCGATATCACGCCCACCCACGGCATAGTCATGACCGGTCCCTTCGCCGTAACCGTTGTTTTCGAAAATAAAGACGGCCGGAAGCTGGAGCACGACGGCCATATTGATGGCTTCAAAGACCAGGCCCTGATTAGAACCCCCATCGCCCGTAAAAGAGACACCGACGTTGCCGGTTTTTAGCGTCTTTGCCGTTAGCGCAGCGCCGATGGCCAGGGGAGGGGCTCCCCCAACGATAGCGTTCGCTCCCAGCATTCCTTTCGACAGATCGGCAATGTGCATCGACCCACCCTTACCGCGACATAACCCGCTGTCCTTGCCGAATATTTCGGCCATCATGCCGTGAATGTCGCACCCTTTAGCAATACAGTGGCCATGTCCACGGTGTGTTGAACCAATAAAATCTGCGCTCGTTAAATTTTCGCAGACCCCCACCGCGATGGCCTCCTCACCGGTGTAAAGGTGAATGAAGCCGGGAATATCACCGCTGGTATTTTCCTGATGCAACCGCTCTTCAAAGGTCCTGATCTCCCGCATCTTGCGGTAAGCCTGCAATAACGCCTGTTTGCTGAGCATGATTTAATTCTCCTCAATAAAGGTCACCCAGGCGGGGCCAACAGACAGGGCGGATAACCCTGGCCACACCCATGCAATGAATCTACGAGCGGTTAAAGGGAGTGCGAAGCCACCTTCATGGGGGGGTAGGTGGGGGTTTTCATGCTTGAGGTCAAACTTTCTAAATTTTGTGTAGCTATAAAGTTTGGCGGCCCCATGTCATCCCGGGGGCTGGCGTACAATTGAAAAAAAACAAAGCGAGTAGATAACCACGGATGAAGCCATCGGATTTTGAAAGTCGCCAATCACCATCACTGGTCTCCGGGCCATTGCGGCTGACGCGAGGCTTGCCGCTAATCCTGACCAAATTCGTCCCGCCTCGCTCCTCGATACAATTGCTGGAGCGCCCCCGGCTTCTTCAGCTTCTCAATCCCGTTCAGCAGTGCCGGCTGGGCGTCGTTTGCGCTGGCGCTGGATTTGGCAAAACCACGCTGTTGGCGCAATGGCATCAGCAGATGGTCGCCCAGGGGGAACGTATCGCCTGGCTGAGCCTCGATGAGGATGATGATGACGTATGGCAGTTTATTCCTTACCTGCTGCAAGCATTGCGTCCACTCTATGCTGACTGGGACGCCGATTTCTGGCGTGATATGGAAGAACAGAAGCTCTCCAGCTCCGAGCAGCTGCTGGCCGGGCTCATTAACCAGCTACACTACTGCCCGCATGACATATACCTGATTATCGACGACTTCCACGTGATTAACGATCGTGGGGTCTATGAAGCGCTGGGGTATTTACTCAAGCATGCGCCTGCCGCCTTGCATCTGATCATTGGCAGCCGTTTCCACCCGAATCTTGCGCTGAGCCAGCTGCAGGCCCAGGACCAACTGGTGGAGATCTATGATCGAGACCTGCAATTCACGCTCGAAGAAACGAAACACTATTTTAGCCGCACGGTTGCGCTACCCCTCAGCAACCACCATGCACAGCGGCTGCAGTCCGTGACTGAGGGCTGGATCGCAGGGATGAAGATCGCTTCATTGTCCGCAGAATTACAGCATGATCCCGAGCATCTGTTGCGCAATATGCATGGAGGAACACGGTCCATTGCCCGCTATCTTAAAGAGGTGGTCCTGGACCCGCTGCCGGAAGAGGTGCTTGATTTCCTGGTGAAAACGTCCTTCCTCAGTCGGTTAAATGCCGAACTATGCAATGCAGTGACTGGACGAGATGACAGTCAAGCGATGCTGGCATGGATTGAGCGACACAACCTTTTTTTGTCAGCCCTTGACGAACAAGGCTACTGGTTCCGCTACCATCCTCTGTTGCAGGAAAATCTTCGGACCATGCTGCAGCAGAACAACGCTATTGATCGCAAACAGCTACATGAATTAGCCAGTCATTGGTTCGTCGAACAGAAGCTGTGGTCTGAGGCGGTACGCCATGCGCTCAGCGCAGGCAAGCCGGTGCATAGCCCCGGGCAGGACGGCGCAAGCGCTCAGTCACTGGCGGAAGAAGGGGATATCGATACCCTGATCTCATGGATGCATCATTTACCGCCCAGCACCGATCCTGCGCGCATTGACCTGCAAATTAATCTGGCCTGGGCACTGGCGCATTATTTCCACTTTGATGAGTCGAGGCAGCTGCTTGATAACCTCGATCAGATGGTGCTTCATCACCGTGAGGATTTAACCCGCAGCACCTGGTGTAAATTGCGCGTTGTGCGGGCAATTTGCGAAGCCTTTGCTGAAAACATCCCGGAGAGTCTGGCTATTGTTCAGCCGTTGCTGGCCGAAGTGCCCTGCGGCGACACCTGGGTTGATGGTCTGATATGCAATATTCTCAGCTATTGCCATGTTGTTAACCAGCGCTATCACGACGCGCTGGAGGTTCAACAGCATATGCCCTCTCCGGAAAGCCCTTTAGATAATCTGTTTGTCTCGGTTTATCGCGCGTTTATCATTGCCCAGTGCCATCTTTGTCAGGGGGATCTGGGAAAAGCCGGGTGGTACGCAGAGAAAACGTTGCGCCAGGCTGAATGTTATACCGGCACCCAGTCGACCAGTGGCGCGACGCTGGCGCCGCTGCTGGCGGAGATAGCCTATGAATGTCAGAGGGGTGACTCGCCCGAGCATCTGTTAGCCGACCGGCTCGAATTCATCGACCGATTCAGTCCACCCGACGCGCTGAGTCGTTGCTATACCTATCTCGCGCGTCAGGCCTTAAATAGCGATATGCCCTATGAGGCCGAGCGATTGCTGGAGCATGCGCAGCGCCTTGCGGTGTCTCGCGGCTGGCAACGGCTCCAGGCCATGTTGTTAGCCGAGCAGGTGAGGGTGCGACTGCAGCGCGGCAATTTCACCGGCGCAGAGCAACTGCAACGGCAGCTTGAACAAATGGCCGCCAGCTTCAGAATGGATGCCGAACATCCCTGCCAACGCGCCATCGTTATGTCTGCATCCCTTAGCCGCAGCCGGCTTCTTCTCGCCAGAGGCCAGGCGCCGCAAGCCTGCATTTTACTGGCTGAGATGGTCTGCGATCAGGAAAGCCGGGGGGACAGGTTAACCGCAGCGCGTCTGCGTACGCTCTGGTCATTAGCCTTGTGGAACAGCGGCAAAACTGCCGCTGCGCGCACGACATTTCAACCAGTGCTGCTGCTGGCTGAACAACAGCATCTCAAGGGCCTCTTTCTTGACGCTGGCGATACCTTGCAACCTTTGCTTATCGGTATGAATGATTTCTCTTCGGCTTGTACAGAGGAAGGGGGAGTGCAAGGTCCCTGGGCAGACAAGCGCGCGCCTGCAGACAGAACACCGTTTAATAGTGGAAGCCCCGATATTCATGGGGAACTCAGCGAGCGAGAATTTCAGATATTACAGCTGATCGCTGAAGGTCAGATGAACAAAGAAATCGCCCGCTCCCTCGCTATTTCTGCCGAGACGGTCAAATGGCACATCAAAAACATCTACGCGAAGCTTAAAGTGAATAGCCGCACTCAAGCGATGAGCCGGGCGCTGGAGATGAAATTACTGGATTAGCGGTTTGAACAGGGGGGCTGGGCGCAAAATATTATACAGACGTCATTGCTCATCGCCACATGCCCTGATCGCTATGTACGTTAACCTCGCCGTCCGGTTTTCGACGCCAGACCGCCATCATCAGCGCGTCGAGCGCCAGTTCGCGTGAGAGAGTGGGTTTCATCGACCAGCTGACCACGTTACGGGCGAAGAGATCGAAAACCACCGCCAGATACAGCCAGCCCTGCCAGGTGCGTATATAAGTAATATCGGTGACCCAGACCTGGTTGGCCCGGACAACGGTGAACTGCCGCTGCACGCGATTAGGAGCAACCACTAAAGGCCTGCCAGCGATACGACGTGGCGCTTTATAGCCGCGCACGGCTTTAATCCGGTTCAGTTGCATGATCCGACCCACTCGGTTTTTACCGTAGGTTTCCCCGATTTCGTTCAGATCGCCATGAACCCGCCGGTAACCGTATACGCCTCCGCTCAGTGAACAGGAGTCACGGATAAGCTACAGCAGACGCTGGTTATCTTTATCCCGCGCGGAGACCGGGTTATGTAGCCACGCATAAAACCCGGCCCGGGCAACGCACAACACCCGACATATCGTCATGACACCCTATACAGTGCGGTGCTCATTGATAAAGCGGTACTTCAGTCGGGCTCCCTTGCAAAGTACCGCACGGCCTTTTTCAGGATATCCCGTTCTTCTTCGGTGCGTTTTAGCTGCGCCCGTAGTTTCAGGATCTCGCTTTTAGCTTACAGTAAATTCCGTGCATGCTGCTCGCTGTTATCAGGTTTGATAGCCCGTAGCCACTTGTAGAGGCTGTGTGCAGAGACGCCCAGACGGTCAGATACTTCGGCGACGGAATAACCGCGTTCCGTTATCTGACGGACGGCTTCTTCCTTAAATTCAGGTGTAAATCGTGGTGTGCCCATACGCTCCTCCTATGCTCAAACTATAGGGCAGGATCGTCTACCGGGGCGGGGTCAGTCCAACAGGCCAGATAAGGCGCGGTTAAGAGCCTATCATGCAACTGCATGAAAACTAATCCATAAAGCGGGCAGGCGTGGCTACGAGCGCGCGTTAATGGGTTAAAATGAGTTTCACATCTTCGTTAGATGTCTGTGGTTTTTTGCTTACGTTGGAGGTCCATGTTTACCTCGGCTTTGGTGAGATGATGTGTTTCATCATGAGGTCTAGGCGATAAGAGAATGTGCTAATAGAAATTGCAGCATAAAAACAATGTTTAATTCACGAACTGTGGCATCATTAAGGGACAATAAGGAAAGGGCCGCTTAGCGGCCCACCTTAGCTTCAACGTATAGTGTGTCTGATTAGCAGCAGAGACCAAACTTATCGCGAACGTTTGTCCTCGTTTGTTTCAAAAGCCAATGCTGAAAGCATTGTGATTCATTAATTTTTGAGAGTTTCAAAAATCAACTTCGCAGTTAAAGCTTCAAAATACTACAACTATTCATAGGGGGTTCGCAACTCTTTTCTGTAAAGAATTTGCTCGAGGTTTTTATTTCCTAGCCAGTTAAAAAACACCACCTTACCTCTGAAGAAATTGATAGTCTGCTGTATTTCAGTTGTTGGCTTCGCTTTTTTCCCTGAAGGATAAAAAGCTCTATAGGCTTTAATTTTATATTTATCATCAAGAGCAGGACAAGATAACACATCGGATATTAACAATGCCATTTCGCAATCGTTTTTATTGCTTGAATTATCTATAAACTTATCAAGTATTATATTCTCGATTCTTTCAATAATCTCTGCGCAATCATTCCGTCCATGAATATAGTACAAAATACTGCAAATCACAAAATAACTTAATCCCTCAGAATCATTCATTTTAGAGTCAATGAAGTCAATGAAATAACTTTGATCGAAATAATATTCACCGCCCAATTCCTTTAAAGCGATAAGAATATTAGAAAACTCAACATATCCACCACCTGAATAACTAAGAACATTCTTCAAAGACAATGCAACTTCATCCAAAAGATTTTTCTTTAATACCTCTTTGATATCATCATCGAATCGCTCAGCAAATGCATTCACTTCTAATATTATTTGACAAGCTACATATGTTGGCCTAACTCTATTATCCATGGAGTAAACAAAAAAAATAACTTCTAATTGTACAGATATGAACCTCATTAGTTTTAAATACCTTTTTTCATCATAAGTATAGAGGGATAGTATTTTTAATAATGAAAATAATTTTTTCTTCAATGCCATTAATAGATAACTCGAAACTTGGTCAAAAGTTATTTCATTTCTTTTAATAACAACTTTTAAAGATTTTATAATTTCGCCAGCACGGCTGAATTTTTTCTTTCTTTTATCTAACAAAAAAACGCTATCTATTTTTTCTAAGTCATCTGCCATGTTTTTTATAGAGATTAATCTATTAATTTCATACATTGATTCGATATCTACAATATCACTATATACGTCGTCAATGACTTGCTTTAATTCATATTTTGCTATCGTTAACCCTGTAATAAATGGTCTTACAGTTGTTTCTTTTTTTGATTCATTCAAATAAAGCTTATAATGTTCTAGTTCAGAAGATAGAACCATTTCAATCTTTGAGAAATGCATCTCATCAGAAACAAAGATAAAATAGTCATCAACATATCTTTTAATTACATAATCGTCATTGAAATTAAGATTAAACAACTTTCTCAACTTCTCAATGATGTTTAAATCTATTCTTTGCAGAATGATTTCCGCATAGATTCTTGAGACTTCAGGGCCGATCAATATTCCATTTGTCTCCCCATGATTAAAATCTCTGAAAAGTTTATCAAGAGCCCCCTCAAAATGAGTACTGTCCGTATTCTCTTTTGCATATTTTTTATTTTTAACCGCCCAAGCTAAACTATGAGTGTAAATGTGTGAAAAACATTTAGATATATCAAGCTTCACCATGTACTCGTACTTCCTTTCAAGACGGTGAAATTCAAAAGATTCATAGAATTTATAAAGAAAAGGATATTTCTTATAAGAGAAATATGATGAAGCAGTCTGACTTTGCAAATCGAAGCCGTCAGCCACTAAATCAATCCCTCCATCTTTTAATCTAACCCTGTCCTTTAAGAAGTCTTTTTCATAATAGTAGGTTCCGATCTTATTGGGATATCTTAGAGAAATATCACTCCTGGAACATAAATGAATTATAAGGTGTTCATATTGCTTATAAAAATTACATATTTTAAGTTGATGTGCCGGATGTATAATTGCCAGGCTACGGAAGCTTGCTTGGCCTTTTTTTATTTTGTATGTGTACGGAACAGTAGTTTTAAAATTTTCAAATGAGAATAAATCCTTGAATTCGCATGGTAAATCATCCCTGCTTATAATATGATAAAAATCTTCATTAGAAAAAAGGATAGGTACTTCATAAGGTAATACGTCGGTTAATAGGACCCTATTATAATCACCTTTTTTTATTTTTATTTTCATTTACCAGCATCTCCTTATGTCATTTATCTCTTTAAAAGTAAAGCTTACTTTTCTTCTATTATTAAAACCACTCAAAAAAGAATATTTTTTTAATGATCTTAACAAGTCTCTATCTCCCTTGTTTATTAATTGACTCCCTAAGCTACCACGGCGTGAAAATAACATTTTATTTTTAAATGAATCTAGCGTTTTAAGTTGATCATACGATCTGATATGCAAGTAGTTATAATACACACCGCTATATAGTGGCGAACTTTCTTCATCAGAAACTTTTTTAGCTTTTTCAAGTATAACATTAGAAGTAAGAAACTTTATTCTTTTCTCCAAAAGAGAGAAATTATTCGTATTACAATAATCTTTTAAAGAAAGAACAATTTTTCTTTTTAATTTAAGTATTTTCTTTTTTGAAATTGTAACTTTAACATCTCGCTTATCAGAAGCTTTTATCTTCCCGCTTCTAACGCAAAAACAATAACCTAAATAATTGAACTCATTAGTCACCATCCCTTTTTCATTATTATGGATATCTATTTCTCTGCATTTTGAAATGTTAAAGTCTAGATTATCCGGCAAGAATCCCTTAAAGAAATTTTGAAAGTCATTTATTTTTTCACACGTAAAAATAATAATATCATCTACATAGCGTGCATAGTAGAAAACACTTTTAGTACGTTTAACCTTATCATCAAAATCTTCAAGGTAAAGCTCAGCCATGGTGGCACTTAAACCGATTCCTCTTGGAACACCTGATTCAGTAGACAGGTGAGATAATTCAAAAAAACGCTTTATCAACCTTTTCGTTTTATAGGAAACAATTGAGGATTTTACTATTTTGTCCAAAATTTTATTTTTATTAATACTTTCGTAAAAATCTTTAATATCTAACTTATATACAAAAAAGGGGACAGGTTCTTCAAGCATGCAAATGACATGTCTTACAATATCATTTCTATCTGATTGTCTGACGCCATAGATTCTCTTGAGATTATCATTTGCTTTCCTTAGGGCTAGTATATCTTTGAATTCATTAGGAATTATAACCTTTTTATTATTTATTTTTGCAAAGGAAAATCTGCCAAAATTAAATTTATCGTCATTTATGATTTGTGATAATTTTATCATTTCACTTTCATAATCTTCCCTGCTAATATTTCTTAGGAATTTTTTAGGATCTTCTTTATACAAAAGTCTCAAAAGATTTCTTGGCGAGAATGTTTGATCCAGCATTATTCATCCTAATATCTTTTCTGAGTGCCAATTTAACATTTCTTTGCGATTTGAATAGTAATTAGCATGATTATAATCACCTCGAATTTTATTGTTATCGCTGTAAGCAAATTGCATTTCAATCCATGTCGACTCAAATCCATATTCATCAAAAATCGTTGACATCGTTTGTCTAAATCCACGCCCAGTCACTTTTCCTCCATATCCATTACGCTTGATCAACTGGTTGATTCTAGCCTCACTCATCGGCTTGTTCGGATCGTTCCGCCCCGGAAAAACATGACGATAGTTCCCAGTCATGATCTTCAGTTCATTGAGTAAATCTAACGCCTGAGTCGACAATGGCACAAGATGTGACCTGCGCATTTTCATCCTTTCAGTAGGAATTTCCCAAATTGCGTAATCCAGATCAAATTCTTGCCATAATGCCGCACGCAATTAGATGGTTCTCACACCCGTAATCATGAGTAATTCGTAGCAATCTGGACAAGTGACTCGCAGTGTAACTGTCTAAGCCACTTAGAAAATCTGGTAGCTCATCTGCTTTTGGGAACGGAAAATGATTGGATTGGTGTACTTCGAGAGCGCTGGAAAGATCTGCCGCAGGATTGTACTCCGCTCTACCCTTTACAATTGCGTAGAGAAACACTTCGGAGCAACGCTGATGCACTTTCCGCATTTTCTCCAACGCCCCGCGTTTTCAATTTTACGCAGTACGTTAAGCAGCTCCAGCGGTTTTATCTTTCCCACTTTCCTTGTTCCAACATAAGGGAAAATGTTGTTTTTAAACGCTTCTATGACATCTGACACATATCCTGCCGACCATTTGGCGGTCTTCATGTGATGCCACTCTCTAGCTATCTTTTCGAACGCACTTCCGGATTCCGTTTGCAAAGCGACCTTCTGCTCTTTTCGAACCTCATTCGGGTTCTTTCCTTCCGCGACCAGCTTTCGGGTATCGTCGTGATGAGGGCGAGCATCGGCAAGGTTGATCGTCGGATACACACCAGGCGAGATCATTTTGGGCTTACCGACATAGCGATAGAGGAACAGCCAGCTTTTGCTTCCATTAGGTTCTATAAACAATGACAAGCCTTGCCGATCCCCAAACGTATAGGGTTTATCTTCGGGCTTAGTGCAGCGAATCTGCATATCATTGAAAGGCGTGTGTATAGGAATCCAGGACCGAACAAGGACATATACGCAATCCTAAGTACATTAAGTATATGATTTACTAAAAATTATGGGCAATGATGGACTAAAAAGCAGTAAAATCGTTACAAATCAGGGTAGTTATGGATAAATACGGACATTTGGGGAAGTTGAAATGGTGCCGATAATAGGAGTCGAACCTACGACCTTCGCATTACGAATGCGCTGCTCTACCAACTGAGCTATATCGGCCCTGCAAGAGGTGTTCACGAGCGTGAATCACGAGGCAAAAGGTTAGAACTTAGCGGGCGATGCGTCAATAGCCAGTGGAATCAACTGCCTATTTTTGCATCGCCCGTTATCATTTACGCACGAATGGTATCGTCGCCGAAACCAATCCACTTATAGGTGGTTAACGCTTCCAGCCCCATCGGGCCGCGGGCGTGCAGTTTCTGGGTGCTGACCGCCACTTCCGCGCCGAGGCCGAACTGGCCGCCGTCGGTGAAGCGCGTGGAGGCGTTCACGTAGACCGCGGAAGAGTCCACTTCATTGATAAAGCGGTTGGCGTTACGCAGGGTGCGGGTCAGGATGGCGTCGGAGTGCTGGGTGCCATGCTCGCGGATATGGGCGATAGCCTCATCCATATCGGCCACGACTTTGACGTTCAGATCCAGCGACAGATACTCGTCGTCATACTGCTCCGCTTTCACCGGCTCGACCTTCGCTGGGCCGTTTTGCAGCGCGGGCAGGGCGGAGGGGGCGGCGTGCAGGGTGACGCCGCTCTCGGCCATCTGCTTGCTTAACGCCGGCAGGAAGGTGTCGGCGATGTTGCGGTGTACCAGCAGCGTTTCCACGGTATTGCAGGTGCTCGGCCGCTGGGTCTTGGCGTTGACGATGACCTTCAGCGCAGGGGCGATCTCGGCGGTTTCATCAACGAAGATATGGCACACGCCAATCCCGCCGGTGATCACCGGGATCGTTGACTGCTCGCGGCACAGCTTGTGCAGGCCCGCGCCGCCGCGGGGGATCAGCATATCGATGTATTTATCCATCTTCAGCATTTCCCCCACCAGCGCGCGATCCGGGCTCTCGATAGCCTGTACCGCGGCGGCCGGCAGACTGCACTCCTGCAGCGCCTGCTGGATCACCTTCACCGTGGCGGCGTTGGTGCGCCAGGTCTCTTTCCCGCCGCGCAGGATCGCTGCGTTGCCGGTTTTCAGGCACAGGGAGGCGACGTCGACCGTCACGTTGGGACGCGCTTCATAAATCACGCCAATCACCCCCAGCGGGACGCGGCGACGTTCAATACGCAGACCGCTGTCCAGCAGCCCGCCGTCGATCACCTGGCCGACCGGGTCGGCCAGATTGCACACCTGGCGCACATCGCAGGCGATGCCGCTCAGACGCGCCGGGGTCAGCGCAAGGCGATCGAGCATCGCTTCACTCAGACCATTGGCGCGAGCTTCCGCTAAATCTTCCGCGTTGGCGCGCAGAATATCGTCGGTCTGCGCTTCCAGATAATCGGCGATCTTTTCCAGTACCTGGTTCTTTTCCCGGCTGGAGAGTAACGCCAGCTGCCAGGAGGCCGCTTTGGCGGCAATGCCCATTTGTTCCAGCATTTTCAGCTCCTTAACGGATGATCATATCATCGCGGTGGACGGCCACCGGGCCGTATTCATAGCCCAGAATGGCATCGATTTGCTGCGAGTGCTGGCCGGCGATAAGGCGCAGCGCGTCGCTGTTGTAGCGGCTGACGCCGTGCGCGATATCGCGTCCTTCGCTATTGCGGATGCGGATCACTTCGCCGCGGGAGAAGTTGCCGCTGACGATTTTGATGCCTTTTGGCAGCAGCGAGCTGCCTCGTTCGAGGATCGCCTGGGTCGCGCCCGCATCGACGGTCAGCTCACCGGCCGGCGGGGCGCCGAAGATCCAGCGCTTACGGTTCTCCAGCGGAGACTCCTGAGCGTGGAAGCAGGTGCCTACCGGCAGGCCTTCCATCGCGTGGCCGATGACGTCCGGGCGGTTGCCGGCGGCGATAATAGTATCAATCCCCGCGCGGCAGGCGACGTCCGCGGCCTGCAGCTTGGTGCCCATGCCGCCGGTGCCGAGACCGGAGACGCTGTCGCCGGCGATGGCGCGCAGCGCGTCGTCGATGCCGTAGACGTCTTTAATCAGCTCCGCCTGCGGGTTGCTGCGCGGGTCGGCGGTGAACAGGCCAGGCTGGTCGGTTAACAGCAGCAGCTTATCCGCCCCGGCGAGGATCGCGGCCAGCGCGGAGAGATTGTCGTTATCGCCCACTTTGATTTCCGCGGTGGCGACGGCGTCATTTTCGTTAATGACCGGGACGATGCTGTTATCCAGCAGGGCGCGCAGGGTGTCGCGGGCGTTGAGGAACCGTTCTCTGTCTTCCATGTCGGCGCGGGTCAGCAGCATCTGGCCAACGTGAATGCCATAGATAGAAAACAGCTGTTCCCACAGCTGGATCAGACGGCTTTGTCCCACCGCCGCCAGCAGCTGCTTGGAGGCGATGGTGGCGGGCAGTTCCGGGTAACCAAGGTGCTCGCGCCCGGCGGCAATGGCCCCGGAGGTCACGATGACAATACGGTGTCCCATGGCGTGCAGCTGTGCGCACTGGCGCACGAGCTCGACGATATGGGCGCGGTTCAGGCGACGGGACCCGCCTGTTAAAACACTGGTGCCCAGTTTTACCACCAGCGTCTGGCTTTCACTCATGATTCTCTGCCGTTCAAAAGGAATATCGATATCGAGCTGATGTTGTAGCAGGAGTCGGCCCGCTTGCCAACACCCGGGGCGGCGGGCGCGCCATTTTATTGCGCGGGATCGGGCATTCTGGAGAGGGAGTATGACAAAAATATGTCAGATACATTTAAATACGCTTTTTTATAAAAAGTTCCACCTTGTCATAAATATTTAATCTCCCGGCGTTAAAAAACCTCCTGTTTTTGATGGGCGAGCGCCCGCAATTGAATAGCGCGTATAAATAAATCACCAGGACTGAATAATGAAAAAGAGTACTCTGGCATTAATGATGATGGGCTTTGTGGCTTCAACGGCGACGCAGGCAGCGGAAGTTTATAATAAGAACGCGAACAAGCTGGATGTGTACGGCAAGATTAAAGCCATGCATTACTTCAGCGACTATGACAGCAAGGATGGCGATCAGACCTACGTGCGTTTCGGTATTAAAGGCGAAACGCAGATTAACGAAGACCTGACCGGCTATGGCCGTTGGGAATCTGAATTCTCCGGTAACAAAACCGAGAGCGACTCCAGCCAGAAGACTCGTCTGGCGTTCGCCGGGCTGAAGCTGAAGAACTACGGCTCCTTCGACTACGGCCGTAACCTTGGCGCCCTGTACGACGTGGAAGCCTGGACCGATATGTTCCCGGAATTCGGCGGCGATTCCTCTGCTCAGACCGATAACTTTATGACCAAGCGCGCCAGCGGCCTGGCGACCTACCGCAACACCGACTTCTTCGGTCTGGTGGATGGTCTGGATATGACCCTGCAGTACCAGGGTAAAAACGAAGGCCGTGAAGCGAAGAAACAGAACGGCGACGGCGTCGGCACCTCGTTAAGCTATGACTTCGGCGGCAGCGACTTCGCCGTCAGCGCGGCCTACACCAGCTCCGACCGTACCAACGATCAGAACCTGCTGGCCCGCGGCCAGGGTTCGAAAGCGGAAGCCTGGGCGACCGGCCTGAAATATGACGCCAACAATATCTACCTGGCGACCATGTACTCTGAAACCCGTAAGATGACCCCGATCAGCGGCGGCTTTGCCAACAAGGCGCAGAACTTTGAAGCGGTGGCGCAGTACCAGTTCGACTTCGGTCTGCGTCCGTCCCTCGGCTATGTGCTGTCGAAAGGGAAGGATATCGAAGGGGTGGGGAGTGAAGATCTGGTTAACTACATTGACGTGGGCCTGACCTACTACTTCAACAAAAACATGAACGCCTTCGTGGATTACAAAATCAACCAGCTGAAAAGCGATAACAAACTCGGCATCAACGATGACGACATCGTCGCGCTGGGCATGACCTACCAGTTCTGATCTACTTCAGAACTATCCGCCGCAGCCCTGGCTGCGGCTTTTTTTTAGCGGCGGTTCTTCGCCAGATGCAGGGTGTCGCTGTTCATGGTGATCTGCGCGTTATACTCCTTCGGCAGACGACGCGCCTGATAGAACGCCGACTCCCAGTAAGGGTTGTCCAGCGAAGAGCGCATCACGCCCTGGCTGCTCGAAGCGTGAAGGAAATTATGATCGGTATCGTAAAAGCCAACGTGCATGCCGGCCCGGGTGCGGAAGAAAACCAGATCGCCGGGACGTAAATCGCGCTTATTGACCCGCACGCCCATGTGCAGCAGCTCGCGGGTGGTGATCCGCTCCATCGGCAGGTTAAAGCGATCCTTCAGCGTGCGCCAGACGAAACCCGAGCAGTCGACGCCGCTTTGTTCAGTCCCGCCCCATTCATAGGGGGTTCCCTGCCAGGTGTGCATCTGGTCATGCAGGGCCGCCACCACCGGGATCAGATCGTCCGATCCGCCGTCAATGGTCATATCCGCATGAGATTTTGTGTGTTTTGCCTGTTTCGGTGAGGAGGAGCATCCTGCCAACAACAAAAAAGGAATTAACAAGAGAGCATGCTTCAGTTTTGGCTTCATATCGTTATTTTCGAAGTAGCAAGCAGACTGCTTTGTTTTATAGCCGATTAAAAAGAACGGCTAAATAAGCTGATGCCGCCTTTACGTTTATTTACGATTAAAAATAAACAACGATGGGATGGATCAGCCATAAAGGGCAGTTGTCACTTCGCAACAGCCTGTGCCAGGATTCTGTCATCAACATCTCACGAGACATTCCATGACGCATAACGCCATCGCCACCGAGACTTTACCCGGCGCCGCTTTCGACGCGGGGTGGATGACGTCTGCGCCTCATTATTGCTTCGCCACGCTCTGCCCACCGCCTCCCCCTCCAGACCGGGTTGTTTTCGGCGCTTAACGCCGTCTTTCCAGGCGCTTACCTGCCGGTATGACGCTTGATACCTTGTGTTTGACGTTCGGGAGCATGCTATGCACGTTCGCTATTCTCTGCTCGCCTCGCAGGCGACAACGGCCACCTTTGTGCTGCTGTGGGGCAGCGCGGCCATTTTTACCCGCTGGGGACTGGACAACGCCTCGCCGATGGCGCTGCTGGTCTTTCGTTTTCTGATTGCCCTGGTCGCGCTGGCGCCGCTGGCCATCGTCCGTCGGCGCTGGCTGCCCGCGCCGGGCACTCGCCTGCAGACAGCGGCCACCGGCCTGATGCTGATTGGCGGCTATTCGGTCTGTTACTTCGAGGCGATGGCCAACGGCGTGACGCCGGGGCTTATCGCCACCATCATGGGGATCCAGCCCATCCTCACGCTTTGCGTGGTGGAGCGCCGCCTGCAGGGGCGGCGGCTGCTGGGGCTGCTGATTGCCCTGGCGGGGCTGGTGTTGCTGGTGTGGCGCAGCCTGGCGGCGTCGCCGATGGCGATGACAGGGATCCTATTTGCGCTGGCGGCTCTGCTGCTGATGACCTTTGGCGCGCTGTGGCAAAAGCGCAGCCGCCAGTCGCCGGCGGATGTCCTGCCGCTTCAGTATGCCGTTAGTCTGGGGCTGTGCCTGTTGATCGCCCCGGTCAGCGGCTTCCGGTTTACCGTTAACGTCGGGTTGATTATTCCGGTGCTGTTTCTCGGGCTGCTGATTTCGGTGGTCGCCCAGCTGCTGCTGTACCGTCTGCTGAGCGCGGGGAATATCGTCAATGTCACCAGCCTCTTTTATCTGGTGCCAGCGATCACGGCGCTGCTGGATTATCTGCTGCTGGGCAATCGGCTGCCGGCGGCGGCGATGGTCGGTATGGTGGCGATCGTCGGCGGGATCGTGCTGGTGTTCCGCACCGGCAAGGTCCGCGCCGGCTGACGGCGAGCCGGGCGCGGTGGCGTCCGGTTCATTTTCCTGTCATCTTTTTTACGCATGCTCCCGGCAGCTTATTTTGACCAGTAAGGGAAGGTACCATGGGCAACACGCTGACGATTTTCGATCTCGATAACACCCTGATACAGGGCGATAGCAGTACGATCTGGAGCCAGTTTATGGTTCGCGAAGGGCTGGCGACGCAGAAGGGGTATCTTGCCCGCGAGGCGCGGCTGATGGCGGATTATGACCGGGGAGAGATGAATATCGCCGATTATGTGGCCCTGATCCAGGCGCCGCTGGCCGGAATACCGAAATCGGACGTAGACGCGCTGGTGGCCCGCTGCGTGCGCGAGGCGATCCTGCCCCGGGTCTATCCCCAGGCGTGGGAACTGATTCGTCGTCTGCGGGCCGAGGGGGAGCAGATGCTGATTATCTCCGCCTCGGTTAGCCTGCTGGTGCAGGCGGTGGCCGCCGCGCTGGAGATTGAGCAGGCGCTGGGCATTGACGTGGCGATGGTCGACGGCGGCTACAGCGGGGAGATTGCCGGGATCCCCAGCTATCAGCAGGGAAAGGTGGCGCGTCTGGCGCAGTGGCGCGAGGCGCATCCGCAGTATGACGGCGAGGTGACTTTTTACACCGATTCCATTAACGATCTGCCGCTGTGCCTGCATGCGGATCGCGTGCGGCTGGTCAATCCCTGTCCGCAGCTGCAGGCGGCCGGTGCCGGATATGGCTGGCCGGTGCTGAGCTGGCGGCTGGAATAGCGGAACGGATAAATGCTTCTGCGGGTTCAGTCGTTGTCGGCCGGGCAAGGCGTGAGCCGCCATCCGGCATAAAGGCGGCTTCGTGCCGGCGGTCATTGCCCGGCGGCGCTGCGCTTGCGCGGGCCTACAGACTGAGCTGGCGGCTGGAATAGCGGAGCGGATAAATGCTTCTGCGGGTTCAGTCGTTGTCGGCCGGGCAAGGCGTGAGCCGCTATCCGGCATAAAGGGGGCTTCGTACTGGCGGTCGTTGCCCGGCGGCGCTGCGCTTGCGCGGGCCTACAGACTGAGCTGGCGGCTGGAATAGCGGAGCGGATAAATGTTTCTGCGGGTTCAGTCGTTGTAGGCCGGATAAGGCGTGAGCCGCCATCCGGCATAAAGGCGGCTTCGTGCCGGCGGTCGTTGCCCGGCGGCGCTGCGCTTGCGCGGGCCTACGGGGTGTGGGCCTGTGAGAGGAACTTGTAGGCCGGGTAAGGCGCAGCCGCCACCCGGCAACATCACGGGTACTGCGCCTGGCGTCTCGCCCGGCGGCGCTGCGCTTGCGTGGGCCTACGGGGTGTGAGCCTGTGAGAGGATCCTCCAGGCCGGGTAAGGCGCAGCCGCCACCCGGCAACATCACGGGTACCGCGCCTGACGTCTCGCCCGGCGGCGCTGCGCTTGCGCGGGCCTGAACGCCAGCCGGACTGCTTCCTGGAGAGGGGAAGCACTGCCGTGTGGTTGTTTATGTTATCTGTGGCTTCAGCGTAGTTTGCGCTCCCGGTTCGTCTTCTGCGTTATGTCCCTTATGGCGCAGGGAGCGCACAGGGGGCGGCCAGTCGCCGCCGCCCCCTGTACCCCCGGGCTCCGGCCAGCAAAATCGCCGCTACGCGGTACCTTCGACTTATCCCTGCAGGCTTCGGGTCGGGCCGAGGCAGCGTCCATGCAAAACACGGCCCTCAGCCCGCATCCATGCGGGCTGCCCCGGCCTTCCGGGAACGTCTCAGCGATTTTGAGGCCGTCAGCACCGGCAGTTTCAGTCGCACAAGTGGGTAAATCAACGACAGGTCGCACGAACCCTGTAGGCCGGGTAAGGCGCAGCCGCCACCCGGCGAAATCAAGGGTACCGCGCCTGGCGTCTCGCCCGGCGGCGCTGCGCTTGCGCGGGCCTACGGGGTGTGAGCCTGTGAGAGGAACTTGTAGGCCGGGTAAGGCGCAGCCGCCACCCGGCACAAAGGCGCGCTAGCGTTCCTCCTGATACAGCGGCACTACGGCGCCGCCGATATAGCGACGGCGCAGCCAGGCGGAGAGGGTGTCCATGAGCATCACCACCGCCACCAGCAGCAGCGTGATAAACATCACCACATCCCAGTTCCACAGGCGCATATTCTCGGCATAGATAAGCCCGATACCGCCGGCGCCGACGAAGCCCAGCACCGCCGCGGAGCGGGTGTTGGATTCAATCTGGTACAGGCTCAGCGCGAGGAAGGTCGGGAACGACTGGGTAAAAATGCCAAAACGATGCTTTTGCAGGCCGTTCGCGCCCACGGCGGTCAGCCCGCGCCCGGGGGAGCGGTCCACGGCTTCGTGTCCTTCCGCGTACAGCCGTCCCAGCAGACCGGTGTCCTGCATGATGATCGCCAGCACCCCGGCCAGCGGCCCGAGGCCTACCGCGCGCACGAAAATCAGCCCCCAGATAGCCATGTCGATCCCGCGCAGCACATCAAACAGGCGGCGCATCAGCAGGGCGAGGGTCCCCAGCACCACGCCGCGCATGATGTTGCGGGCGGCGAAGAAGGAGAGCAGCAGCGCCAGCACCGTGGCGGTGAGCGTCCCGGCGAAGACGATAGCCAGGGTAATGCCGATTTGCGTGAAGTAATAGCCAAACGGCCAGTTCCAGAAGTCGTGCCAGACGAACATCCGCGCCAGATAGCGACCAATCTGCTGCAGGCCGGTGGTCAGCTGTTCGCCGCTGATGCCGAACTGCAGAAAAAACCAGACGTAATAGAGCACGCAGGCCAGCGCCACCAGCCCGACGTAGCGCAGGTAGCGCCCCTGGACCTGATAGAGCTGTTTATGCTGCCGACGGCTGGCGGCGATATCCGGTTGCATGTGCCAGACGCTCATTTCTTACCCTCCAGTACCCACAGGCGCAAACGACCGGACAGCATGTCCAGCGCCGACACCACCAGAATGATCAGCAGCAGGGTGATGCTCACCTGATCGTAACGGTCGAGCTTGATGTTGGTCATCAGCTCCTGGCCGATGCCGCCCGCGCCCACCAGCCCGAGAATGGTCGACGAGCGGAAGTTGATTTCAAGCCGCATAAAGCCGTAGGAGAGAAACAGCGGTTTCACCTGCGGCCACAGGGCGAAGCGAATTTTTTGCAGCGGCGATGCGCCGCAGGCCGCCAGGCCGCGTACCGGTTTGTTTTGCGCGCTTTCCACCGCCTCGTAGAACAGTTTGGTCAGACTGCCGACGGTATGCAGCATGAGCGCCAGAAAGCCCGGGATCGCGCCGATGCCGAACGCCATCACAAAGATCACCGCCCACGCCAACTCGGGCATGGTGCGCAAAAACGCCACCAGCACGCGAATGGCAAAGCGCACCGGCGCCGGGGACCAGGCGTTATTGGCGGCGAGAAACGCGAAAACCGTGGCAATGGCGACCGCCACCAGTGTTGAGGCCAGCGCCAGCTGCAGGGTTTCCCAGATCAGCGGCAGCTGGATCGGCAGGCGATAGCCCCACCAGGCCAGCGACCCTTTGGTCTGCACGTCGGCGAACAGGTTGCCGGCGCTCAGGGGCGGAATAGTCTCTGCCATATAGTCCAGGAAGTGGGGCAGCGAGTGCCAGATAGTCAGCAGATTAAATTCCGCGGCGCTGCCGGCGGCAAAATAGAGCGCCAGCAACAGCAGGGACCAGCAGACGGCATCGCGTTTTTGCCGCGAGCGTATCTGCTGGTAATAGCGTTCAAATTCGATGTGGGTCGTCTTCATGCGTCGGGGATCTTCAACGTAGCGCCGCCGCTCACCTCAGGGCAAGCCGGCGGCGTTGAGGCAGGATTAACGCGCGCTCACCAGCTCGCGTTTCATATCGATAATCTGCTGGAAATCAGCCACGCTGCCCGGGCCGATGTGCTGCGTACCGCCCATCGCTTTGATAAAGCAGGCGTGATCCTCAGTATCCAGTTTTTTCACCGCCGCCACGACCTTCGCCTTAAAGTCCGCCGGCAGCGCATTGCTCACCAGGATCGGGCCGTTCGGGATCAGCGGCGATTGCCAGATAATGCGGATCTGCTTCATCAGATCCGGATGATCCATGCGAATCAGGCGGTTGAACGCGCCGGTGGTGTAGCCGGTGTTGTAATCGCCAACCATCGAGGCCCAGGTCACCGCCCCGGCGAACTGGCCATTCAGCACGCCGAGGATGTCCTGCTCGTGGCCACCGGAGAAGGTGACGCTGGAGAAGGTGTTGTTGTATTTGTTGTCGGCGTTGCCGCCAAATTTTTCTTTAAACGCATGGTTAGGGATCAGATACCCGGAAGTGGAATCCGGGTCGGCGAAGCCAAAGGCTTTGCCTTTTAAATCGTCCAGCGTTTTATATGGGGAGTCGGCTTTGACAATCACCACCGAGTGATAGCCGCGAGACTGATCTTTGTCGTCCACGGCGATGCCGACGATATCCACAGCTTTCGGGTTATTGAGATAAACCGAGGCGTAAGAGGAGGGGGACATGCTCAGCACCACGTCGACTTTACCTCCCAGCAGACCCTGAATCACCCCGGAATAGTCGGAAGAGTTACGCAGTTTGGTATCCACGTTCAGCTCTTTATCGAGGAAGGTCTTCACGCACTGGTTATCGCCGATTTGCTGAGTGGCGTTCTGGCCGCCGAGAATGCCCAGATTCAGCTCTTTCGGCTGCGCCGCCGCTGCCTGCCATGCCATCATCATGCCCGCGACCATTGCGGATAAACGAACTGCGCCAGTCATATATTTTTTCATTATGTTGCCCGTGTGAGTGAAATTAATGCAATTGGCTAACGTCATCGCCGTACAGCTGCTGCAGTACATCCTGCGTCAGCCGGGAGGGGTGATCGTCAAAAATAAGCTGTCCGCTGGCGACGCCGATAACCCGGGTGCAGTAGGACCTGACCAGCTCCACCGAATGCAGGTTGACCATCACGCTGATGCCCTGCTCGCTAATCTCGCGCAGCACATCCATGATGCGCTGGGTGTTTTTCGGATCCAGCGAGGCGACAGGCTCGTCGGCCAGCAAGATCCCGGGGTTTTGCATCAGCGCCCGGCAGATCGCCACCCGCTGCATCTGCCCGCCGGAGAGGTTCTCCGCCCGCTGCAGCGCGTGCGGCAGCATGTTCATCCATTCAAGCAGCGCAATGGCGCGCGCCCGGTCGGCTGCGGGAAAGATTTTAAACAGCGATTTCAGGGTTGAAGTCTGGCTGAGGCGGCCCAGCAGAACGTTGGTGAGTACGTCGAGGCGCGGCACCAGGCAGAAGTCCTGGAAGATCATCCCGCAGTGGCTGCGCCAGGCGTTGAGCGCGCGGCCTTTCAGCCGGGAGACATCGTGCGGGGTACCGACTTCCGGGTAGCTAAGAATTTCGCCGCCGCTGGCGCTGTGGGTGCCATTGAGAACATGCAGGAGCGTCGATTTACCGGCGCCGGAGCGGCCAATAACCCCGACCATTTCACCGGCGTGCAGATCAAAGCTGATGCTGTCCAGCACCTTGTGCTGAGCCTCGTAGGCTTTACTCAGGTTACGCACGCTTAAGACCTTCCGCTGCCGGCCGGCATTGAGATCGGTGAACGGCTGGAAATCAGTTTCGGCCACCGCGGCAAGAGAGCTGTTCATAAGAGTGTCCAGGTTCGTCATTAACTGGCCACTATTAATAGGTCTTTATGTGAAATTTCGATGACGGTATTGCGAACAAACCGTGAACAGGCGGGAAAGGGCGGCGGTGAGCGGTCCACCCGCGCGCGCGTGGCGCGCTGGCAATGTTGCCGATCACGGCACCCTCGGCCCCCGGTCCACCCGAGCGCGCGTGGCGCGCTGGCGAAGCGCCGAAAAGCGGCTATGCTTTCGGGGGCGCGGAGCCAGGCGCCCCTTGACGGCCGGAACGCTCGTCAATCTTCGCTTAATCTTGCTGATGAGAACTGTTATATCGAATAGATAATGCGTCTGCCTTTGTTTAGCATTCAACATTCCCCAGGTATTAACATATACATAACTATTTTGTGCGGCAGGTTAATCTATTCATGAGTCTTATGTGTTGGTGAATCATCCTGGTTGTTGCTTCTTTTTGGATTTATATTCTTTATTTTTTAATAAATTTGGTTTATTCGACAACTTCATTCTGCCCTCCATTAAGAATATTCCTAACATAATAGGGTGAAGATCCTGGGTAATATAAAATTCAGCTAAGAATCGACGGTAATATTGTCAATAACCTCATGAAAATAAATGTCTTTTTTCTTTCCTCAAAAAAACGATATTTTCAGTTTTTGTAAATATTGACCTGGGCGCGAAATTCATTGCCTTTCCGCATGTTGACACTCTATAGGAAAAAACTTAAATTCAACGCCAAGCAGAAAATAATTATAGTTTAACCCCGCTTATCCAATATTGATAGGTAATGCGTGTCTTATTTAATGGCGATTTATTAAAGGAATGGAATACGCCAGTTAACTTTATAGGCCTGGCAAGCAGTGAAGTTGTAAAAATGATTACTTCAAGGACTATGAGGTTAAAAACTATATGGAATATAAAAGCTGTTCCGATAAGTATATTTGGTCTGCCCATGACTCCTACTTCTATAAAGGATTATCCGAACTGATTGTAGATATCGACGAATTAATTTATCTGTCGCTAGAGAAAATCAGAAGAGATTTCGTGTTTATCAATCTCAATACGGCTTCGTTAAACGAATTTATCAGGCGCGACAGCGAATGGCTATCCGCGGTAAAGGGGAAACAGGTCGTATTAATTGCGGCCAGAAAGTCAGAGGCCTTAGCGAATTACTGGTATTACAATAGCGATATTCGCGGCGTGGTATATGTTGGTCTGAGTCGCGATATTCGAAAAGAGCTGGCCTATGTGATTAATGGCAGGTTTCTCCGTAAAGATATTAAGAAAGATAAAATTACAGACCGGGAAATGAAAATTATCCGCATGACCGCCCAGGGCATGCAGCCGAAATCGATCGCCAGAATTGAAAATTGTAGCGTGAAGACAGTGTATACCCATCGGCGCAATGCTGAGGCCAAGCTGTATTCCAAAATATATAAGTTAGTTCAGTAACACCCAGGCAAGTTAATTTTTGAATGGTTCACCGGGACATCATGTCCTTAATTCAACTCAGGAAGAAAAAGCGATGAAAAAAAAGGTTCTGGCAATAGCTCTGGTAACGGCGTTTACCGGTATGGGTGTGGCGCAGGCTGCTGACGTAACGGCTCAGGCTGTAGCGACCTGGTCTGCGACCGCCAAAAAAGACACCACCAGCAAACTGGTCGTCACCCCGCTCGGCAGCCTGGCGTTCCAGTATGCCGAAGGCGTGAAAGGTTTTAACTCACAGAAAGGTCTGTTTGACGTGGCAATTGAGGGTGACGCAACGGCGACCGCCTTTAAGCTGACCTCGCGTCTTATCACCAACACCTTAACCCAGCTGGATACCTCCGGCTCCACGCTGAGCGTGGGCGTGGATTATAACGGCGCAGCGGTGGAAAAAACCGGTGATACCGTGATGATCGATACCGCCAACAACATTCTGGGCGGCAACCTCAGCGCGCTGGCTAATGGCTACAACGCCAGCGGCCGCACCACCGCGCAGGATGGTTTCACCTTCTCTATCATCAGCGGCACCACTGACGGCACCACCGCCGTGACCGATTACAGCACCCTGCCGGAAGGGATCTGGAGCGGCGACGTTAGCGTCCAGTTCGACGCTACCTGGACCAGCTGATCCTTCTGATGCACCAGCAGGGGGGGCTCCCCCTGCTTTTTTCACGGACGGAATTGTTATGAAAAAGCACCTTCTGGCCCTCGGGCTGCTGCTTGCCGGAGTATCGCCGGCGCAGGCGCTGGATGTCGGCGATATCTCATCTTTTATGAACAGCGGCAGCAGCACGCTGAGCAAAACGATCAAGAACAGCACCGACAGCGGCCGGCTGATCAATATCCATCTCGAACGGCTCTCTTCCCCGCTGGATGACGGACAGGTTATCCCGATGGATAAACCGGATGAGGTGCTGCTCACTCCCGCCAGCCTGCTGCTACCCGCCCAGGCCAGCGATGTGATCCGCTTCTTCTACAAAGGCCCGGCGGATGACAAAGAGCGCTACTACCGCATTGTCTGGTTCGACCAGGCGCTCAGCGATGCCCAGCGCGATAACGCCACCCGCAGCGCGGTGGCCACCGCTTCCGCCCGCATCGGCACCATCCTGGTGGTGGCGCCCCGGCAGGTGAACTACCGCTTTCAGTACGCCAACGGCTCCCTGACCAACACCGGGAACGCGACGCTGCGGATCCTCGCCTACGGCCCTTGCCTGAAGGCCGCCGAGGGTAAGGAGTGTAAAGAGAACTACTACCTGATGCCGGGTAAATCACGCCGTTTTACGCGCGTGGACACGGCGGATAAAAAAGGACGGGTTGCGCTTTGGCAGGGTGAGCAGTTTGTTCCCGTGAAATAGACAGCTGTGCAGATGGATAACGACGATGCCTCTACAACGGATTTCCCCAGGACTGAAAACACGGCTTGCCTTCGGCATGTTTTTTTTGTTCGTTCAGCCCGACGCCAGCGCGGCTGCCCCAGGGGCGCAGCAGATTGGCGGGGTGATTATTCCGCAGGCCTTCAGCCAGGCGCTGCAGGACGGCATGAGCGTTCCTCTCTATATTCATCTTGCCGGCAGCCAGGACACCCGGGACGATCAGCGGATCGGCAGCGCCTTTATCTGGCTGGACGGCGGCCAGCTGCGCGTTCGGCAGATCCGGCTGGAGGACAATGAGGGTAACGCCAGCGTCAGCGAACAGACCCGCCAGCAGCTGACTGGCCTCGCCAACGCCCCGTTCAGCGAGGCGCTCACCATCACGCTGACCGACAGCGCGCAGCTGGATCTCAGCCTGCGCCAGCTGCTGCTGCAGCTGGTGGTCAAGCGCGAGGCGCTGGGCACCGTGCTGCGCTCGCGCAGCGAAGACATCGGCCAGTCGAGCGTCAACGCCCTCAGCAGCAACCTGAGCTATAACCTCGGCGTTTATAACAACCAGATGCGCAACGGCGGGAGCAACACCTCCAGCTACCTGTCGCTGAACAACGTCACGGCGCTGCGTGAGCATCATGTGGTGCTCGACGGCTCACTGTACGGGATCGGCAGCGGTCAGCAGGACAGTGAATTATATAAGGCCATGTATGAACGCGATTTCGCCGGCCACCGCTTTGCCGGCGGGATGCTTGACACCTGGAACCTGCAGTCCCTGGGGCCGATGACCGCTATTTCGGCGGGCAAGATTTACGGCCTTTCCTGGGGGAACCAGGCCAGCTCCACCGTCTTCGACAACAGCCAGTCCGCCACGCCGGTGATCGCCTTTCTGCCGGCGGCGGGCGAGGTGCATCTCACTCGTGACGGCCGGTTGCTGAGCGTCCAGAACTTCGCCATGGGGAACCATGAAGTGGATACCCGCGGCCTGCCGTACGGTATTTACGACGTGGAGGTAGAGGTGATCGTCAACGGGCGGGTGGTCAGCAAACGCACCCAGCGGGTCAATAAGCTGTTCAGCCGGGGACGCGGCGCCGGCGCGCCGCTGGCGTGGCAGGTGTGGGGCGGCAGTTTTCATATGGATCGCTGGTCGGAGAGCGGGAAAAAGACCCGGCCGGCGAAAGAGAGCTGGCTGGCGGGCCTCTCGGCCTCCGGGTCGCTCAGCACCCTGAACTGGGCGGCAACGGGCTATGGCTATGACAACCAGGCGGTGGGAGAAACCCGCCTGACGCTGCCGCTGGGCGAGTCGATCAACGTTAACCTGCAGAATATGCTGGCCAGCGACAGCTCGTGGAGCAGCGTCGGCAGCATCAGCGCCACGCTGCCGGGGGGCTTTAGTTCAGTGTGGATCAACCAGGAGAGAACCCGCATTGGCGATCAGTTGCGGCGCAGCGATGCCGACAACCGGGCGATCGGCGGCACCCTCAACCTCAACGCGCTGTGGTCGAAGCTGGGGACGTTCAGCGTCAGCTACAACGATGACCGCCGCTACAACAGCCATTACTACACCGCGGATTACTATCAGACGGTCTACAGCGGCGCCTTTGGATCGCTCGGCCTGCGGGCGGGGATCCAGCGCTATAACAATGGCGACAGCAGCGCCAACACCGGGAAATATATCGCCCTCGATCTGTCGCTGCCGCTGGGCAACTGGTTCAGCGCCGGGATGACCCATCAGAACGGCTACACCATGGCTAACCTCTCAGCGCGCAAGCAGTTTGATGAAGGCACCATTCGCACCATCGGCGCCAATCTGTCGCGGGCCATCTCCGGCGATACCGGGGATGACAAAACCCTCAGCGGCGGGGCGTATGCCCAGTTCGACGCCCGCTACGCCAGCGGCACGCTGAACGTTAACAGCGCGGCGGACGGCTACGTCAACACCAACCTCACCGCCAGCGGCAGCGTCGGCTGGCAGGGCAAAAACATCGCCGCCAGCGGACGAACCGACGGCAACGCCGGGGTGATCTTCAACACCGGGCTGGAGGATGACGGTCAGATCAGCGCCAGGGTCAACGGGCGGATCTTCCCGCTCAGCGGCAAGCGTAACTATCTGCCGCTCTCACCCTATGGCCGCTATGAGGTGGAGCTGCAAAACAGCAAAAACTCGCTCGACAGTTACGACATCGTCAGCGGGCGCAAGAGTCATCTGACCCTCTATCCCGGCAACGTGGCGGTGATTGAGCCTGAGGTGAAGCAGATGGTCACCGTCTCCGGTCGTATTCGGGCGGAAGACGGCACGCTGCTGGCGAATGCGCGGATTAACAACCATATCGGCCGTACCCGCACCGATGAAAACGGCGAGTTTGTCATGGATGTGGATAAGAAATACCCCACGATCGATTTCAGCTACGGCGGCAATAAAACCTGCGAAGTGGCGCTGGAGCTCAGCCAGGCGCGCGGCGCCGTCTGGGTGGGGGATGTGGTTTGCAGCGGCCTCTCGTCGTGGGCGGCGGCGCAGCAGACAGGAGAAGAGAATGAAAGTTAACCCCTTAATCGCCCTGGCGATCCTCGCGCTGCTCTGGCCGGCGGCCGCGCTCAGGGCGGCGGTGTCGAAGACCACCTGGTCGGATGCGCCGGCGCGCGAGTTTGTGTTTGTGGAAAACAACTCCGACGACAACTTTTTCGTCACCCCCGGCGGGGCGCTGGATCCGCGCATGACCGGCGCCAACCGCTGGACCGGCTTAAAATACACCGGCTCCGGGACCATCTATCAGCAGAGTCTCGGCTATATCGATAACGGCTACAACACCGGGCTCAATGCCAACTGGAAGTTTGATATGTGGCTGGAAAACTCGCCGGTTTCGCACCCCTTAACCGGCCTGCGCTGCATCAACTGGTACGCCGGGTGCGATATGGCCACCAGTCTGATCCTGCCGCAAACCACCGACGCCAGCGGGTTCTATGGCGCGACGGTGACCAGCGGCGGCGCGAAGTGGATGCACGGTATGATGTCGGACGCCTTCTATCAGTATCTGCAGCAGATGCCGGTCGGCGGCAGCTTCACGATGACCATCAATGCCTGCCAGACCTCGGTGAACTACGACGCCAGCAGCGGCGCGCGCTGTAAGGATCAGGCCTCCGGCAACTGGTATGTGCGCAACGTCACCCACACCAAAGCCGCGAGCCTGCGGTTGATAAACACCCACTCGCTGGCGGAGGTGTTTATCAACAGCGATGGCGTGCCGACCCTCGGGGAAGGGAACGCCGACTGCCGGACGCAGACCATCGGCAGCCGCTCAGGATTAAGCTGTAAGATGGTCAACTATACCTTGCAGACCAATGGGTTAAGCAACACCTCGATCCATATTTTCCCGGCGATCGCCAACTCGTCGCTGGCCTCGGCCGTCGGGGCGTACGATATGCAGTTCAGCCTCAACGGCAGCTCATGGAAGCCGGTGAGCAATACCGCCTATTACTACACCTTCAACGAGATGAAGAGCTCAGACGCAATCTATGTGTTCTTCTCCAGCAACTTCTTTAAGCAGATGGTGAATCTCGGGATCAGCGATATCAATACCAAGGATCTGTTCAACTTTCGCTTCCAGAACACCACCTCGCCGGAGTCAGGCTGGTATGAGTTTTCCACCTCCAACACGCTGATTATCAAGCCCCGTGATTTCAGCATCAGCATTATCTCCGACGAATATACCTCGGCGCCGTCGCGGGAGGGGTATGTCGGCAGCGGCGAACCGGCGCTCGATTTCGGCTACATCGTCACCACCAGCGGTAAAACGGCCGCCGACGAAGTGCTGATCAAAGTGACCGGACCGGCGCAGGTGATTGGCGGGCGCTCCTACTGTCTCTTTAGCTCCGATGACGGTACGGCGAAAGTGCCGTTCCCGGCGACGCTCTCTTTTATCACCCGCAGCGGCGCGACGCAGACCTACGACGCCGGGTGCGATGACAGCTGGCGGGATATGACCGATGCGCTGTGGCTGACCACGCCGTGGACCGATATCTCCGGCGAAGTGGGGCAGATGGATAAGACCACGGTGAAATTCTCGATTCCGATGGATAACGCCATTTCGCTGCGGACGGTAGACGATAACGGCTGGTTTGGCGAAGTCAGCGCTTCAGGAGAGATTCATGTCCAGGCGACGTGGCGCAACATTAACTAAGGCCCTGCTGACGGTGGGCTGCCTGCTGGTGGCTCCGCTGGCGCAGGCTATCTCGGTCGGCAACCTGACCTTTTCCCTGCCGGCTGAAGCGGATTTCGCCAGCAAACGGGTGGTCAACAACAATAAAAGCGCGCGGCTGTACCGCATCGCCGTCAGCGCCATCGATCGCCCGGGCGGCAGCGAAGTGCGCTCCCGGCCGGTGGATGGCGAGCTGCTGTTCGCCCCCCGTCAGCTGGCGCTGCAGGCCGGGGAGAGCGAATACTTCAAATTTTACTATCATGGCCCGCGGGACAATCGCGAGCGCTATTATCGGGTCTCGTTTCGCGAAATCCCCACCCGCAACCTGACGAGGCGCGGCCCGACCGGCGGCGAGGTCAGCATGGAGCCGGTGGTGGTGATGGATACCATTCTGGTGGTGCGCCCGCGCGAGGTGCAGTTTAAATGGTCTTTCGATAAAGTGGCCGGGACGGTGAGCAACACCGGCAATACCTGGTTTAAGCTGCTGATTAAGCCAGGATGCGATTCGACCGAAGAGGAGGGGGACGCGTGGTATCTGCGTCCCGGGGACGTGGTTCGCCAGCCGGCGCTGCGCCAGCCGGGGAACCACTATCTGGTCTATAACGACAAATTTATTAAGATCAGCGATACCTGCCCGCTGAAGCCCCGCCCCGCGGAGTGAACCTTACCCGGCGGCCGCGCGGCGGGTAAAGCGCCGGCTGGCCAGCAGGCTCAGACCGCAGCACAGCAGGTAGTACACCGCGCCGGTGAAGACGAAGATCGCCAGGGGATAGATCTGCACCCGGTTGTTGACCTGGCCGGCCACGGTGGTCAGCTCCGGGACGTTGACGATAAACGCCAGCGACGTGTCTTTCAGCAGGCCGATAAAGATCCCCACCAGCGAGGGCTGAACGTTACGCAGCGCCTGTGGGAGCAGCACCAGGCGCAGCGTTTGCCCGGGGGCGAACCCCTGGGTCAGCGCCGCCTCATACTGTCCTTTCGGCAGCGACTGCAGCCCGGCCAGCACCGAGTGCATCACCGAGGCGGCGGTAAACCACGCCAGCGCCAGGGTCACGGTCACCGCGCCGGGCAGATCGCCGCCGGTCAGCATCGGCAGCAGATACCACAGCCAGAAGATGACAAATATCAGCGGGATGCCGCGGATAATTTCCGCCCACAGAAACAGCAGACGCCGCGTCAGCCCGCCGTAGCGCCAGGCCAGCCCCGCCAGCGCAATGCCTCCCGGCAGCGCCAGCAGCGTGGCGCCGATAGCCATCAGCAGGGTCAGGGCCACGCCGCCGGGCTGGCCCTCCGCCAGCCGGCCCCACAGCAGGTAATCAAGGTTATCGGCGATCACCGCCAGATTAGCGTTCATGTTGGGCGCTCCGTTGCAGTTTTCTTCCCGGGCCGAGACGCGTTAGCGCCACGCCCATCGCCACCCCCAGCGCCAGGTACAGCGCGGTGCCGACGGCAAAAGCCTCCAGGGCGTGCGCGTTATAGCTCTCAATCTGCCGCACCTGATAAGTCAGTTCCGCAAAGCCGATGCCGCTGGCCAGCGATGAGAGTTTCATCAGGTTGAGATACTGGCCGACAATCGGCTGCCAGGCGTTGGCCAGCCCCTGCGGCAGAAGGATAAAGCGCAGCTCCTGCCACGGCGTAAAGCCCTGCGACAGCGCGGCTTCCCGCTGCCCGTGGCTGACGGCGCGCAGTCCGGAGGCGATCTCTTCCACCAGAAAGGCGGAGGTAAAGACCCCCAGCCCCCACATTGAGCAGAGGAACTCCGGCGTCAGCCACCAGACGTTGCCCGGCAGAATGGACCAGGCGTGCTCGTCGTTCACCACGTTCTTCACCGCCAGCGGCAGCAGGTTCCAGGCGGCAAAGTACCAGAACAGCAGCTGGACCAGCAGCGGGGTATTGCGAAACAGCGAGACCCACGCGGCCACCAGCCCGCGCCCCGCGCGGCCGCCGCCGAGACGCAGGGCCAGCAGCAGAACCGCCAGCGCAGTGGCGAGGAGGATCCCGGCGACGCTGACCCAGACGGTGGTGAGAAAACCAGAGATAATCCATTGCAACGGCTGTCCGCTCAGGACGCCGTGCCAGTCAAGCATCGGCGTCACTCGAGGCTCTCCTGGTGCAGCGGATCCAGCACCTTCTGCAGAAAACGCCGCGCACGGGCATGCTGCGGATGGGCGAAAAACTCAGCCGGCGGGGCGACCTCGAGAATGTCGCCGCCGTCGATAAACACCACCCGGTCGGCAATTTCGCGGGCAAACTGCATCTCGTGGGTCACCACCAGCATGGTGATCCCGCTGTGGGCGAGGTTTTTCATCACCTGCAGCACTTCGCCGATCATCTCCGGGTCGAGCGCCGAAGTGGGCTCATCGAACAGGATAATCTGCGGCGAGGAGGCCAGGGCGCGGGCGATCGCCACCCGCTGCTGCTGGCCGCCGGAGAGCTGCGCCGGCATCTGCTGCGCTTTCTCCTCCAGCCCGACCTGACGCAGCAGCGCCAGCGCCCGCTCCTGTGCCGCGCTTTTTCCCCAGCCGTGGACGCGCTCCAGCGCCAGCGTGATGTTCTCCTGCGCCGTCAGGTGGGCGTAAAGGTTGAACTGCTGGAAGACAAAGCCGACGCGGCTGCGCAGCTGGCGCAAGGCGCTGCCGCTAAGCCGGCTGGTGGGTTTGCCGTCGATCAGGATCTCGCCGCCGCTTAAGGATTCGAGCTGGTTGATCAGGCGGATCAACGTCGATTTTCCCGATCCGGAAGGGCCGAGGATCGCCACCACTTCGCCGGGATCGACCTGCAGGTTGATGGCGTTGAGCACCTGATGATCGCCGTAGCGCTTGGCCACCTCACGAAAGGTAATGCTGGCGCGCTGCAGACGTGAAAAATCCGCGGCCGGGGCCGCGGAGTGGGAGAATAAACCCGAGAACATATTATTTCGCTTCTATGGTAAAGGCGCGCGGCTGCGGCGTTTTAGTGGCAGGGCCAAACCAGACATCGTAAATTTTCGCGGCTTCGCCGGTTTTCTCCAGCTTCACCAGCTCATCGTTGACGGCCTTCAGCAGGGCCGGTTCGCCTTTCTTCACCCCCACGCCAATCTCTTCTTTGCTGAGCAGGTCGGGCAGAATTTTAAACTTGGCTTTATCCGGCGCTTCCGCCAGCAGACCGGCAAGGATGGTGCTGTCCTGGGTGATGGCCTGGACGTTGCCGTTGCGCAGGGCGGTCAGGGCCAGCGGAATATCGTCATAGGAGAGGACGCGAGCCTGCGGGAAACGCTGGTGCAGCGCCTGTTCGCCGGTGGTGCCTTTCACCGCGCCGATGCGCGCTTTGCTGTACTCATCAAGCTTATCCGGAGACCCGGCCGGCACGAGGAACTGCTGGCCAGTGACGAAATACGGCGTTGAGAAATCAATAACCTGGGCCCGCTCCGGGGTGATGGTAATGTCGGCGACGATCAGGTCGGCTTTGCCGGACTGCAGCAGCGGAATACGGTTGGCCGGGTTAGTGGCCACCAGTTCGAGTTTGACGCCGAGCGCTTTCGCCAGCGCCTGGGCAAAGTCGACGTCGTAGCCGACGATATGGTGGGTTTTGGCGTCCACGGAGCCGAACGGCGGATTGGCGTCAAAGGTGGCGACTTTCACGACGCCGGCGGCTTTGATGTCAGCCAGCTGGTCGGCCTGCGCCTGCGAGGCGAGCAGCAGCATACCCAGCGCCAGTGCGATTTTTGTGGTTTTGTTGCGCATATTTTTTCCCCTGAATCCCTGTTTTGTTTTGTGGACATCACGCTCCCACACATTGCCCGTCGGCGGCAAAGAAGAAAAAATTCTTATCTATAACGAAAAAGAACTTAACAAACCTGTGGGTATTCTTTATGCGCTGGTAGCGTTTTACCGGCGCAGTCACGACTGCCGGGCGGTCCCTTCTTCCTCAGGGAGAGGGCCAGGGTGAGGGTGACAGGACCGGGCGTAATATGCGCCAGCCAGGATTGCAAATTCGGAATTAATATTTCCCGCGCCCGGCCAGCTGTGGTTGAAATAGACCCAGGCGATTCGCTTCCCGACAGAGGAGAAAACGAAAGTGGCATTGTGGCAACGGTTAACGGGCTGGCTGGCTTTTTTGTCCAACGGTGAAGCCGGACAGCAAGATACTCAACGCGTCATGGAGGCGATCCTGCCGGTGGCCAGCCTCTACGGCGTGGACATTGGCAACGTGGAAACCCGGTGGTTCCGTCATGATAAGACATACTGAGCGACGCAGGACGCGAGAAGCCTACTGGAACGAGGTGTGCTTTGTGTAGCAAGAGACTGCCTGAGGTTGCGGCATCGCAGGAGGCGCCGCCGCAGCCCAGGCAGTTTTAACCACCCTTATCCCCCCAGATACATCCGCTTAATTTCCGGGTTAGTCAGCATCTCCCGCGCCGCGCCTGACAAGGTGATCCGGCCATTCTCCAGGACATACGCCCGATCGGCGATCGCCAGCGCGGCCGTCGCATTCTGCTCCACCAGCAGCACCGTCATATTCTCTTCGCGCAGTTGCTTAATGATGCCGAACAGCTCGCCGACAATTTTCGGCGCCAGCCCGAGGCTCGGTTCATCCAGCATCAATAACACCGGCTCGCTCATCAGCGCCCGGGCGATGGCCAGCATCTGCTGCTCGCCGCCGCTCATGGTGCCCGCCATCTGATGGCGCCGCTCCTTGAGCCGTGGAAAGAGGGCGTACATACGATCGCGCAGGCGGGTGTAGCCGGCGAGATTATTGTAAGCGCCCATGCGCAGGTTCTCTTCGATGGTCAGGTTGGTAAAGACCCGGCGTCCCTCCGGCACCAGCGCCAGCCCGCGACGTACGATCTGGTGGGTCTGGCTGCGCGAGATATCGTCGTTGAGGAAGCTGACGCGCCCGCTGGAGCGCACCAGGTTGACGATCCCATTGAGGGTGGAGGTTTTACCGGCGCCATTGCTGCCGATCAGGGTGACGATCTCCCGGTCATAAACATCGATATCGACGCCTTTCAGCCCCTGGATCACGCCGTAAAAGACCTTCAGTTCTCTGGCGTTAAGCATAATTGGCTTCTCCCAGATAAGCGGAAATGACGTCCGGATGCTGGATCGCCTCGGCCATCAGGCCGCTGAACAATGGCTTACCGTACTCCAGGACCATCACCCGTTCGCACAGGCGGTTGACGAAGGGCATATCGTGCTCGATTAACAGGACGCTGAGCTGATAGTCATGGCGCATGCGGAAGATCAGCTCCGCCAGATCCTCGGTCTCCTTCGGGTTCATCCCGGCGGCCGGCTCATCGAGCAGCAGCAGCTTCGGCGAGGTGGCCAGCGCGCGGGCGATCTCCACTTTGCGCTGGTTGCCATAGCTCAGGTTCGTGGCCTGCATATGGGCGAAGTGGGCGATGCCGATGTCTTCCAGAATGGCCATCGCTTTGGCCTTCGCCGCCCGCTCGGCCGGAAAGTAGCGGCCAATGTGCAGGGCCGCCTCCAGCAGCGAGTAGCGGCTGGCGCGGTCGAGTCCAACCATCACGTTCTCCAGCACCGTCATCGAGTTAAACAGCCGGATATTCTGGAAGGTGCGGGCGATCCCGGCGTTGACCACCTGGTTGGGCTTTAGCCCCTTCAGCGAGGCGCCCGCGAGGGTGACGCTGCCGCTGGTGGGCTTATAGTTGGCGGTGATGACGTTAAACAGGGTGGTCTTGCCCGCGCCGTTAGGGCCGATAAGGCCAAAGATCTCCGCTTCATCAACATGGAAGCTGACGTTGTCGATGGCCCGCAGGCCGCCAAACTGCATGGTGACGTCCTGCACCTGCAGGATGATTTTATTTTCCGCCATAGCTGGTGTTCCTTCTTCCCATCTGCCAAATCTCTTTTTTCCCCAGCAGCCCTTCGCGGGCGAAAAGCATGATGATCAGCAGCAGCAGGGAGAAGACCACCATTCTCAGGCCCGGATAGGCGCCGAGATCGTGACCGAAGAACTGCAGCGGCTGGTCGAGAAAGCGCAGCCACTCGCCGCTGCCGACCACCAGCACGGTGCCGAGCAGGGCGCCGGTGGTGCTGCCGAGCCCGCCGAGGACGATAATAATCAGCAGCTGGAAGGTGAGCATAAAGTCGAACAGCCCCGGGGAAATGGTGGTCAGCAGGGAAGCCAGCAGACCGCCGCCGATCCCTTCGAAGAAGGCGCTGGTGGCGAAGGCGCAGGTTTTAATGCGGAAGGTGTTGACCCCCATGGCGATCGCCGCATCTTCATCGTCGCGAATGGCTTTCATCATCCGGCCATACTTCGACCACACCAGCTGGAGGATCATGCCGGTAGCCAGCAGGGCGAACAGGCCGCACCAGAACAGGAGATGCGGCTGCTGCGGAATATCGTTCAGCCCGATGGCGCCGTTGGTGATTTGCGGGTTGTTAATGGCGAGGATCTTAATGATAAACCCGAAGCCGAGGGTGACGATGGCCAGGTAGTCGCCGCGCACCCGGAAGACCGGCACGGCGAGGCACACCGCCAGCGCCGCCGCGCACAGGCCGCTTATCAGCAGGGCGGGGAGGAAGCCCGCGTGCAGGCTGAGGATCCACGGGCTGGGGGCGGCCATTTCAAACATGTCTACCTTGCTGTCGCTGGAGAGGATCAGCAGGGCGGTGACGTAGGCGCCCACCGCCACGAAGCCGTTCGGCTCCAGCGACAGCTGGCCGGTCACGCCGTTGATCAGGTTGTAGCTGACCGCGAGGATCATAAAGATAAAAATGGTGCTGATGACGCGAACAATGTAGTCATTGAAAACCACGTTGATTCCGGCCAGCAGCGCGATACAGATGACAATAATGGCCAGGTTGCGCAGCTGCGCCCCGGCGGTGGTCGTCGCGTTGAGCATCAGAAACGGCTCCTTTCCAGACGTTCGTCGCCCATAATGCCGACCGGGCGGAACAAGAGGACCAGAATCAAGAACAGGAAGGCGAAAGCGTCTTTATAGCCGCCCAGTTCGGGGAAGATCGCCACCGCGACCACCTCGGTAAAACCGAGGATAAAGCCGCCCAGCACCGCGCCGGTGACGCTGCCGATCCCGCCCAGCACGGCGGCGGCGAAGGCCTTCAGGCCGATAAGCACGCCCATCAGGGGATCGATCGTCGGGTAGCTGATGGAGTAGAACACGCCGCCGAGCGCCGCGAGGCTGCTGCCGAGGGCGAAGACCAGGGAGATGATCCGGTTGGCGTCAATGCCCATCAGACGCACGGTGTTGACGTCAAAGGCTACCGCGCGGATCGCCATTCCATAGCGGGTGCGGTACAGCAGCCAGAGGATCGCCATCAGCAGCAGGACGGTGATCAGCGGCACAATCCACGCCACGTTGGTAATGATGACGCTGCCGAAGGCCCGGGTCTGGTTGAAAAAGTCAGGGGCGGAGAAGAAGCGCGAGCTGCCGCCAAACAGCACGTTAAACAGGTTTTCGAGGAAGAAGCTGACGCCGATGGCGGTGATCAGCATGGAGATTTTCGAGGCCTGGCGCAGCGGACGATAGGCGACCCGGTCAATCAGCATGCCAAACAGGCCGCACAGCCCGAGAGTCAGGAAAACGGCTACCCCGAAGGGTAGCCCAACCGAAGAAAATAAAAACAGCGTACTAAACGCGCCGACCATCATCACGTCCGCATGGGCGAAGTTGATCAGCCTTAGCACGCCATAAACCATCGTATAACCGATGGCAATCAGGGCGTACATGCCCCCAAGACTCATTCCATTGACCACTTGCTGGAGAAAAATGGCGCCGTCCATTTTGTAGCCTCGTCACAACTTAAGGGTTAACCACGGTACGAAACGCCAGCTTGCCATCTTTCACTTCGTTGATGACCGCGCTGCGAATGGCGTCGCCGTTCTGTAACGTCAGCGTGCCGGTCACGCCCTGGAAATCTTTGGTGGCGCGGATTTTTTCATTCACGCAGACCCGATCGTGGGGATCGCTGCACTGGTTCATGGCGTTGACGATAACGTTATAGGCGTCCGCCGCCATAGCGCCCCAGGTATGGGTCGGCTGCTGGTATTTGGCTTCCCAGGCTTTGATGAAGGTTTCCCCGGCCGGGGTCTGCTCTTTGGCGTTCGGCGAGTAGTAATCGGTGGTCATATAGCCGTTGACCGCGTCTTTACCCACATCGAAGAAGACCTGATCTGCGGCCAGACCGTCGCCGCCCACCACCGGTTTGTTGAGCCCCAGCTGTTTTGACTGCACGGCAATCAGCGCCCCTTCGGTGTAGTAGATCGGCATATAAATCATGTCGACATTCTTCGCCTTGACGCTCGCCAGCTGGGCTTTAAAGTCCTTGCTGCCGCCCGGGGCCTGTACCTCGATGGGAATGGTGCCGCCGTTTTTCAGGAACTGGGTGCGGAACGCTTTCGCCAGGCCGACGGAGTAATCGTTGCTACTGTCAAACACGATGGCGGCGGTTTTGGCTTTCAGATCGCGGGAGGCCAGATTGGCCCCGACCACCCCCTGGAAGCTGTCCGAGAAGCAGACCCGGCTGACGTACGGATGGTTGCGGGTGACGCGGTCGTTGGTGGCGGTGGAGGAGACCAGCGGCGTTTTGCTGTCGTCGGCGATCTTGGTCATCGCCAGGGTGTTGGAGGAGGTGACTTCCCCGATCACGGCATCCACTTTATCGCTGGAGACCAGCCGCTGCATGGCGTTGGCCGCTTCGACTTTGTCGCTTTTATCATCGATAACGATAAGCTTGATGGTATCGCCATTTTTTAACGTCGGGGTGATGGTCTGAATAATGTCCAGCCCTTTCTGCGACGGCTGACCATAGCCGCTGAGGGCGCCGCTCAGGGGTAATACCACCCCGATTTTAATTTCCGCTGCCTGCGCGCTGCTCGCGCCGGCCAGCGCGGCTACCAGCGTGGCCATTAAAGACGCTTTCCCGGAAAACGATTTCATTGGTATTTCTCCGTCGGTCGATTATTTATCTTTAACCATCAATGACTGCATAACATTGAGGAATAATTCGCCAGCGTATCTGGCGAATTATTGGCTGTTATGTTGAATAGATAACGAGATATATACCCTAAATAATTCGAGTCGCATGAAGGCGGCATGTGAGCGAGTCCCCAGACGCTTGCAGAAGTCAGTGACTGGGGGGAGAGAACGCAGCCAACGCACATGCAACTTAAAGTATGACGGGTATTTTTAAGGCGCTGAATTACCTTACAACGTCCGTTTCGTTTTTACTCATGCAATATTCTTATTACCTGCAGGCAAGGGTATAAGGCTGGTGACAACACGGCTTTTGATACGCTGAACGTATTTTCCCAGGTGGCGACTGGCGCCTTATCCGGCCTGGAAAAAAAGCAATATAAACCGGTTGAACGGTTTCCACAGGCTCGCGCCAGCGAAGCGCCGCCGGGCGATTTCAGCGCACCCGAATATAATATTCAGGTGCGCCAGGTAATATTAAAAATCTATTCTTCGGCTCGCGTGACTTATTATTTTAAAGGGGTCAATGGTTTTATTTTTCCATGCAGCGCCGGATTATCGCTTTCATCTTTCAGGCGCACGCCGGTAAGCCGTCGTAAAAAAGCCTGCTCCAGCAGCCAGGCCAGTTTAAAGGCGGCGGCGTCATGGCTCAGCCCTTCCGGGCGAATATTGGAGATACAGTTGCGCTCTGACTCCAGCCGCTGCCGATGGGGCTGCCAGGTGAGGTAGACGCCGAGGCTGTCCGGCGAGGAGAGGCCCGGTCGTTCGCCAATCAGGATCGCCACCGCGCGGGCTTTCAGGGTTTCGCCAATATCATCCCCCAGCGCCACCCGCGACTGATGGGCCAACACCACCGGCGCGAGGCCGATCCCCAGCGTCTGCAGCCAGGGCAGCAGGGCGCGGATCAACGGCACCGCCTGACGCTCGACCGCCCAGGAAGAGAGGCCGTCGCCGATCACCAGCAGCAGGTCGGCGGGGCGGACGCCGCTGGCGGCGAGGTCGGCGCGACTCTCGTCGGCGAGCTGCCGCCCGAGATCCGGGCGCCGCAGATAGGTATGACGGTCCGGCGCGGCGCTGTGCACCGTCAGGGTGTCGAGGCCGAGCGCCGCCAGCGGCGCCACCAGCTGCTGGCTGGCGAACGGCTGATGAATGGCGTCCCGCGCTCTGGCGTGGGCCAGACCAAAGTTAAGGACTTCGCGGGTCGGCAGGCTGGCGCCGCTGCGGCCCAGGGCGATCCGCGCATCGGTAAATTCACGCAGCGGGTTCCAGGCGTCGGGACGGTTCATACGGGGGCTCCTTGCGGCAGAACGGACAGCAGCGGATGGCGGGCGTCGGTGAGCCGCAGCGCGCCGTGCGGATCGATAATTTGCATCTTCGCCAGCCAGTCGGCGAACTCCGGGGCATGCTTTAAGCCCAGCAGACGACGGGCGTAGAGCGCGTCATGGAACGAGGTGCTCTGGTAATTAAGCATGATATCGTCCGCCCCTGGCACGCCGATCAGGAAGGTGAGCCCGGCGGCGCACAGCAGGGTCAGCAGGGTGTCCATATCATCCTGATCCGCTTCCGCGTGGTTGGTATAGCAGACGTCGCAGCCGATCGGCAGACCCATCAGCTTGCCGCAGAAGTGATCCTCCAGCCCGGCGCGAATAATCTGCTTACCGTCGTAGAGATACTCCGGACCGATAAAGCCGACCACCGTATTGACCAGCAGCGGTTCAAAGTGGCGGGCGACGGCGTAGGCCCGCGCCTCGCAGGTCTGCTGGTCGACGCCGTGGTGGGCGTTGGCCGACAGGCAGCTCCCCTGGCCGGTCTCAAAATACATTACATTGTTGCCGAGGGTGCCGCGACCGAGGCTGAGGGCCGCCTCGCGGGCCTCCTGCAGCATGGCAAGGTTGATGCCGAAGCCGCTGTTGGCCGCTTCGGTTCCCGCCACCGACTGAAACACCAGATCCACCGGCGCGCCGCGCTCAATCAGCTGCAGCGTATTGGTGACGTGGGTCAGAATGCAGGACTGGGTGGGAATGGCGAAGCGCTGGATAATATCGTCCAGCATCACGTTCAGCTGCGCCAGCACCGGTAAGCTGTCGCTGGCCGGGTTGATGCCGATCACCGCATCCCCGGCGCCGTACAGCAGTCCGTCGAGCATACTGGCGGCGATGCCTTTCAGGTCATCGGTGGGATGATTGGGCTGCAGGCGCACGCTGAGGTGGCCGGGCAGGCCGATGGTGTTGCGAAAGCGCGTCACCACCTGACACTTGCTGGCGGCGAGGATCAGATCCTGATTGCGCATCAGCTTGCTTACCGCCGCCGCCATCTCCGGGGTGATAGCGCGGGCGACCCGCTGCAGCGTGGCGGTATCGGTGGCATCGTCCAGCAGCCAGTCGCGGAAATCGCCGACCGTCAGGTGACGCAGGGCGGCAAAGCCCTGCGCATCATGGGTGTCGAGGATCAGGCGGGTCACTTCGTCCTGCTCGTAGGGGATAAGCGGGTTGTCGAGAATGTCGGTCAGCGGCACCTCGGCGAGGGTCATTTTCGCCGCCATCCGCTCTTCGGCCGAGTGGGCGATAACGCCCGCCAGGGCGTCGCCGGAGCGGGCCGGCGACGCTTTCGCCATCAGCGTTTTCAGACTATCAAAGCGCCATACCTGGCCCGATAGCGTGGTTTTATACATGCCGCCTCCTCAGGAGACCGTGCGCAGTTGAGGATCCACTGGCGCCCGTTCACGGGCCGCTGCGGTTTTGCGGAACCACAGGTAGCCGCCGAGCATCATCGCCGCGAAAATCAGCGCCAGCAGCAGGTTATACCAGACCATCGCCACCAGGCAGATCACCGCCATGCCGAGGGCAAAGGCCGGCGCCAGCGGGTAGAGCGGCGCGCGGAACGGACGGATCAGCTTCGGCTCGCTACGGCGCAGTTTGAACAACGCCGCCATGGAAGTGATATACATAACAATAGCCCCAAATACCGACATGGTGACGATGCAGGCGGTCAACGGCATGCCGCTGATGGTGATCAGCGAGTCGGAGAAGATCGCGGCGATACCCACCACGCCGCCGGCGAGGATCGCCAGATGCGGGGTGCGGGTGCGGCGGTTGAGGGAGGCCAGCCCGGCGGGCAGATAGCCGGCGCGGGCGAGGGAGTAGATCTGCCGCGAGTAGCCCATAATGATGCCGTGGAAGGAGGCGACGAGGCCAAACAGCCCCAGCCACACCAGCATATGCAGCCAGCCGCTGCCGTTGCCCACCACCGTCTTCATCGCCTGAGGCAGCGGGTCGTTGATATTGGACAGCGCGCGCCAGTCGCCGACGCCGCCGGCGAAGACCATCACGCCGATCGCCAGCACCGTCAGCGTCAGAATGCCGCCGCCCAGGGCGCGCGGAATGGTGCGCTGCGGATCTTTGGCCTCTTCGGCGGCCATGGAAGCCCCCTCAATGGCGAGGAAGAACCAGATGGCGAACGGAATGGCGGCGAACATCCCCGGCAGCGCCAGGCCGCTAAAGCTTTCCGCGCCCGCCCAGCCGTTGGCGGTGAAGTGGCTCCAGGAGAAGCCGGGGGCGACCACGCCCATAAACACCAGCAGCTCGAAGATGGCCAGCAGGGTGACGATCAGCTCGAAGGTGGCGGCGATGCCGACGCCGAGGATATTGAGCGTCATAAAGATCACGTAAGCGCCGCAGGCGACCCACTTCGGATCCAGCGCCGGAAACTGCACGTTGAGGTAGGCGCCGATGGCCATGGCGATGGCCGGCGGGGCGAAGACGAATTCAATCAGGGTGGCAAAACCGGCGATAAAGCCGCCGGTGGGCCCGAAGGCGCGGTAGGCGTAGGCGAAAGGGCCGCCAGCGTGCGGGATGGCGGTGGTCAGCTCGGTAAAGCTGAAAATAAAGGCGCAGTACATGGCGGCGACCGCCAGGGCGACGACCATAAACCCCATCGTGCCCGCCTGCGACCAGCCGTAGCTCCAGCCGAAGTACTCCCCGGATATCACCAGTCCGACGGCGATCCCCCATAAACGAAAACTGCCGAGCGTTCTTTTTAAGGTGGTGGTGTGCTCTGTCATACGTGTTGCCTCGCCAGATAGAAAGGTTCTGAACGACAGGCTGCAAAGAGAGTGCCAGAACGTTGTCCGCCGCGATGAGGCGCCAGCCCGTGGCGCGCTCACCGGCGCTGCGCAAAAATGGGGCAGGCTGCACGCTGTCGGCGCGCGACCTGGTGCAGCGGCTTTGCTTTTTCCGCGGTGGCACGGTATAACACTTCTTCTTTTGGATGTTTAGATGTCTATACGTTTATACGCATCATGGCCCGGGCAAGCGGGCTGGCGTGAGAAAATAAAATGCAAAGCACAACACAACAACAAGGTGGGCAACTGAAGCGCACCATGAAAACGCGCCATCTGATCATGTTGTCGCTCGGCGGCGTGATTGGCACCGGCCTGTTCTTTAATACCGGCTATATCATCTCCACCACCGGCGCGGCCGGAACGCTGCTGGCGTATCTGATTGGCGCCCTGGTGGTCTGGCTGGTGATGCAGTGCCTCGGCGAACTGTCGGTGGCGATGCCGGAGACCGGCGCCTTTCACGTTTACGCGGCGCGCTACCTTGGCCCGGCGACGGGCTATACCGTGGCGTGGCTCTACTGGCTGACGTGGACGGTGGCGCTGGGTTCGAGCTTCACCGCCGCCGGCTTCTGTATGCAGTACTGGTTCCCGCAGGTGCCGGTCTGGATCTGGTGCGTGGTGTTCTGCGGGGTGATTTTCGGCCTTAACATCATTTCGACCCGCTTCTTCGCCGAAGGCGAGTTCTGGTTCTCGCTGGTGAAAGTGATCACCATCATCGCGTTTATTATTCTCGGCGGCGCGGCCATTTTCGGCATCATTCCGATGCAGGATGGCTCCCCGGCGCCGGGCCTGCGCAATATCACCGCCGAAGGCTGGTTCCCGCACGGCGGCCTGCCGATCCTGATGACCATGGTGGCGGTGAACTTCGCCTTCTCCGGGACGGAGCTTATCGGCATTGCCGCCGGAGAGACGGAAAACCCGCATAAGGTCATTCCGGTCGCCATTCGCACCACCATCGCCCGGCTGATTATTTTCTTTATCGGCACCGTGTTTGTGCTGGCGGCGCTGATCCCAATGCAGCAGGCGGGGGTGGAGAAAAGCCCCTTCGTGCTGGTGTTTGAAAAGGTGGGCATCCCTTACGCGGCGGATATTTTCAACTTCGTGATCCTGACGGCGATCCTCTCGGCGGCCAACTCCGGCCTGTACGCTTCCGGGCGGATGCTGTGGTCGCTGTCGAACGAGAAGACGCTGCCGGCCTGCTTTGCCAAAGTCAATAAACGGGGCGTGCCGGTGACCGCGCTGTCGGTGAGTATGCTGGGCGGCGTGCTGGCGCTGTTCTCCAGCGTGGTGGCGCCCGATACGGTGTTTGTGGCGCTGTCGGCGATCTCCGGCTTTGCGGTGGTGGCGGTGTGGTTGAGCATCTGCGCCTCGCACTTTATGTTCCGCCGCCGCCATCTGCAGCAGGGTAAGGCGCTGAGCGATCTGCAGTATCGCGCCCCCTGGTATCCGGTGGTGCCGATTCTGGGCTTTGTGCTGTGCCTGGTGGCCTGCGTGGGCCTCGCTTTTGACCCGAGCCAGAGAATTGCGCTGTGGTGCGGGATCCCCTTCGTGGCCCTGTGCTATGGTGCCTGGTATCTTACTCGTTCACGGAAAATGACTCAGGAGCCTCAACATGTCGCAGACTAATCCGTTTACCGCCCTGCTTGCCGCCCAGCCTTTTGTGCTGCTGGACGGCGCCATGGCCACCGAGCTGGAGGCCCGCGGCTGCGATCTGGCTGACAGCCTGTGGTCGGCGAAAGTGCTGCTGGAAAATCCGCAGCTGATCCGCGATGTGCATCTCGACTACTTTCGCGCCGGAGCGCAGGTGGCGATCACCGCCAGCTATCAGGCCACTCCCGCCGGCTTTGCCGCGCGCGGCCTGGATGATGCGCAGTCCCGGGCGCTGATCGGCAAAAGCGTCGAGCTGGCGCGCAAAGCGCGCGAGGCGTACCTCGCTGAGAATCCACACGCCGGCACGCTGCTGGTCGCCGGTTCGGTGGGGCCGTATGGCGCCTTTCTCGCCGACGGCTCGGAGTATCGCGGCGATTATCAGCGCAGTGCGGCAGAGTTCCAGGCCTTCCACCGCCCGCGCGTCGAAGCGCTGCTGGATGCGGGCGCCGACCTGCTGGCCTGTGAAACCCTGCCGTCATTCGCCGAGATCCAGGCCCTGACAGCCCTGCTGCAGGAGTATCCCCGCGCCCGCGCCTGGTACTCCTTCACGCTGCGCGACGCCGAACATCTCAGCGATGGCACGCCGCTGCGCGAGGTGATGGCCGCCCTGGCGGATAACCCGCAGGTGGTGGCGGTGGGCATCAACTGTATCGCGCTGGAAAATACGCCCGCGGCGCTGGCGCATCTGCACAGCCTGACGGCGCTGCCGCTGGTGGTCTATCCTAACTCCGGCGAACATTATGATGCGGTGAGCAAGACCTGGCACCATCATGGCGAAGCCTGCGCCAGCCTGACGGATTATCTGCCGCAGTGGCTGGCGGCCGGGGCGAGGCTGATCGGCGGCTGCTGCCGCACCACGCCGAAGGATATCGCTGAGCTTAACGCGAAGCGCTGAGTTTTGTGCCGGGTGGCGTTGCGCTTACCCGGCCTACATATGGCGCGATCTGTAGGCCGGGCAAGGCGTAGCTGCCACCCGGCGCCAACCCTCTGCCGCCAACCCACCGCGCAAAATCAACTATCCTTTCCCGCTTTTGTTCTAAAAACGATTCGCTATTAGCCAGAATTTTTAATTACTTCATCTCCATCCTGATGCCGGAAATACTGCACCTATAACAACTCAGGGGAAGCAGACATTATGGCATTCACATCGCGAATTACTCTTCTGGCGGCGCTGGCCGTCGCCGCCTTCCAGGCGCAGGCGGTCAATGTGACCGTGGCGTATCAAACCTCCGCTGAGCCGGCGAAAGTCGCCCAGGCGGACAACACCTTCGCCAAAACCAGCGGGGCGACCGTCGACTGGCGGAAATTTGACAGCGGCGCCAGCGTGGTGCGCGCCCTGGCCTCCGGCGATGTGCAGATCGGCAATATCGGCTCCAGCCCGCTGGCGGTGGCTGCCAGCCAGCAGGTGCCGATTGAAGTGTTCCTGCTCGCTTCAAAGCTCGGCAACTCCGAAGCGCTGGTGGTGAAGAAAAGCATCACCAAACCGGAAGATCTGATCGGCAAGCGCATCGCCGTGCCGTTTATCTCCACCACCCACTACAGCCTGCTGTCGGCGCTCAAACACTGGGGCATCAAGCCGGGCCAGGTGCAGATTATTAACCTGCAGCCGCCGGCGATTATCGCCGCCTGGCAGCGCGGGGATATCGACGGGGCTTACGTCTGGGCGCCAGCGGTTAACGAACTGGAAAAAGAGGGCAAGGTGCTGACCGATTCCGCGCAGGTCGGGGAGTGGGGCGCACCGACCCTCGACGTCTGGGTGGTCCGTAAGGACTTCGCCGAGCAGCATCCGGAGATCGTCAAAGCGTTTGCTAAAAGCGCCATCGACGCCCAGCAGCCCTACATCGCCAACCCGGATGAGTGGCTGAAGCAGCCGGACAACATCAGCAAGCTGGCGCGCCTGAGCGGCGTGCCGGAAGCCGATGTCCCGGGGCTGGTGAAGGGGAACACCTACCTGACCGCCGCTGAGCAGGCGCAGGCGCTGAACGGGCCGGTCAATCAGGCCATCGTCGATACTGCGCGCTTTCTGAAAGAGCAGGGCAAAGTGCCCGCGGCGGGAACCGATTATCGTCAGTACGTTACTGATCGTTTCGTGAAGTAAAGGAGGCGGCGATGCTGCAAATCTCGCATCTTTCCGCCGACTATGGCGGTAAACCGGCGCTGGCGGATATCAACCTGACGCTGGAGAGTGGGGAGCTGCTGGTGGTGCTGGGGCCTTCGGGCTGCGGTAAAACTACCCTGCTGAACCTGATTGCCGGATTCGTGCCCTATCAGCACGGCAGCATCACCCTCGAAGGTCAGCGGGTGACCGGGCCGGGCGCAGAGCGCGGCGTGGTCTTCCAGAACGAAGGCCTGCTGCCCTGGCGCAATGTGCAGGATAACGTGGCGCTGGGGCTGCAGCTGGCGGGCGTGGATAAAGCGCAGCGGCGGCAAGCGGCGGCGCAGATGCTGAAAAAGGTCGGCCTCGAAGGGGCGGAAAAGCGCTTTATCTGGCAGCTGTCCGGCGGTCAACGCCAGCGGGTGGGCATCGCCCGGGCGCTGGCGGCGAATCCGCAGCTGTTGCTGCTGGATGAGCCCTTCGGCGCGCTTGACGCCTTTACCCGCGAGCAGATGCAAACGCTGCTGCTGACCCTCTGGCATGAGACCGGCAAACAGGTGCTGCTCATCACCCATGACATTGAAGAGGCCATCTTTATGGCGACCGAGCTGGTGCTGTTGTCGCCGGGGCCGGGGCGGGTGGTGGAGCGGCTGCCGCTGGATTTCAGCCGCCGCTTTGTCGCGGGCGAACCCTGCCGCAGCATCAAATCCGACCCGCGGTTTATTGAACAGCGGGAATACATTCTGAGCCGGGTGTTTGACCAACGGGAGGCTTTCTCATGAGCGTGGTACTGAACGACAAACCGCGTCAACTGACGCTGAAGTGGCGCTGGCCGCTCTCCCGTCAGCTCACCCTCAGCGTGGCGACCCTGGCGGTGTTGCTGGCCGTCTGGTGGGCGGTCGCGGCGCTGCAGCTGATTAGCCCGCTGTTTCTGCCGCCGCCGGGCCAGGTGCTGCAGAAGCTTATCACTATCGCCGGGCCGCAGGGCTTTATGGATGCGACGCTCTGGCAGCACCTGGCGGCGAGCCTGACGCGGATCGTTATCGCTCTGCTGGCGGCTGTGCTGATCGGCGTGCCGGTGGGGATCGCCATGGGGCTCAACTCAACGGTGCGCGGGATCCTCGATCCGCTGATCGAGCTTTATCGGCCGGTGCCGCCGCTGGCCTACTTACCGCTGATGGTGATCTGGTTTGGCATCGGTGAAACGTCGAAGATCCTGCTGATCTACCTGGCGATTTTCGCCCCGGTAGCGATGTCGGCGCTGGCGGGGGTAAAAAGCGCGCAGCAGGTGCGGATTCGCGCCGCCCGTTCGCTGGGCGCCAGCCGGGCGCAGGTGCTGTGGCTGGTGATCCTGCCCGGCGCGCTGCCGGAGATCCTCACCGGGCTGCGCATTGGTCTTGGCGTCGGTTGGTCAACGCTGGTGGCCGCTGAGCTGATCGCCGCCACCCGCGGGTTAGGGTTTATGGTGCAGTCCGCCGGCGAGTTTCTCGCCACCGATGTGGTGCTGGCGGGGATCGCGGTGATTGCCATTATCGCCTTTTTACTGGAACTGGGTCTGCGCGCGCTGCAGCGGCGCCTGACGCCCTGGCATGGAGAAGTACAATGAGTGAACGTCTGAGCATTACCCCGCTGGGGCCGTATATTGGCGCGCAGGTGACCGGGGCGGATTTAACCCGTCCGTTGAGCGACAACCAGTTTGAACAGCTGTATCACGCGGTGCTGCGTCATCAGGTGGTATTCCTGCGCGAGCAAAATATCACCCCGGCGCAACAGCGCGACCTGGCGCTGCGGTTTGGCGACCTGCATATCCATCCGGTCTACCCTCACGCCCCTGGCGTGGAGGAGATTATCGTCCTCGATACCCACAACGATAATCCGCCGGATAATGACAACTGGCATACCGATGTCACCTTTATCGACACGCCGCCCGCCGGCGCTATTCTGGCGGCGAAAGAGTTGCCGACGACCGGCGGGGACACTCTGTGGACCAGCGGTATCGCCGCCTGGGAAGCGCTGTCAGAGCCCTTCCGGCAGCTGCTGAGCGGCCTGCATGCGGAACACGATTTCCGTAAATCGTTCCAGGAGTATAAGTACAACCACACGGAAGCCGAGCATCGGCGCTGGCAGGAGGCGGTGGCGAAGCATCCGCCGCTGCTGCACCCGGTGGTGCGTACCCACCCGGTGACCGGCAAGCAGGCGCTGTTCGTTAACGAAGGCTTTACCACGCGGATTGTAGATGTGACCGAGAAAGAGAGCGCGGCGCTGCTGAGCTTCCTCTTTGCCCATATCACCAAACCGGAGTTTCAGGTGCGCTGGCGCTGGCAGCCGAACGATGTCGCTATCTGGGATAACCGGGTAACCCAGCATTACGCCAACGCCGACTATCTGCCGCAGCGGCGGATCATGCACCGGGCGACGATCCTTGGCGATAAGCCGTATTACCGGGCGGGGTAAGGCTTGTATCAGCCGCGAGCCGCGGAGAAAAGCGGATGCTGCATTGCCCGCTGCTTCCCGGAGGCGGCGCCTGACGCGGCTTTTCCGGGCTACCGAACCGTCGGAAACGGTGAACCGTAGCCCGGCTAAGGCGCAACGCGCCGCAAGCCGGGAAAAAGCGTTTATGCCGATTTTTGCGCACCCAGATGCGCGCCAATATAGCGCAGATAGCGATTCGCCTTCAGGTAGGTGAGATCCACCAGCACCAGACCATCCACGCAGTTATTGAAATCCGGATCGCTGCCGAAATCGATAAACTGCACTCCGCCCGGCTCGCACACTTCCGAGTACTGCTTATACAGCGGCGGGATCGCGCAGCCGAGATTGCCCAGCAGGGACTTCAGCCGGGCCAGGTCGTCGTTGTAATCCTCCCCGCCAAACTGCGCCAGCACGTCGGGCAGCGACGCCGGATAAGGGCGACGCGACTCCGCCAGCGGATGCGTCGCCGGGAACCACAGCCGGTAGAACGCCACCAGCAGATCGCGAGCGGCGGGCGGCAGCCCGCCAGAAATCGACACCGGGCCAAACAGATAGCGATAGTGCGGATAGCGCGCCAGATAAGCGCCGATGCCGGACCACAGATAGTCCAGCCCGCGTCGACCCCAGTAGCGCGGCTGGATAAAGCTGCGCCCCAGCTCAATGCCGTGCTGCAGGATGTCGTCCATCCGCCCGTCGTAGTGGAAGAGACTGGAGCTGTAGATCCCCTCCAGGCCGCGCTTTGCCAGCTGTATGGCCGTCGGCATAAAGCGGTAAGCGCCGACGATTTCCAGATCTTCTTCATCCCACAGGATCAGATGCAGATAATCGTCGTCATACCGGTCGATATCCCGCCGTTTGCCGCTGCCTTCCCCGACCGCGCGGAAGGCGATTTCCCGCAGGCGTCCCAGCTCGCGCAGCAGCGGCGCCTCCTCCTGGCCGTTGCGCTGCCAGAGGTAAATTACTTTGCCGTCGGCGGTGCGGCCCAGGCATTCAGCCTTGTGCAGTTCGCGTTTAAGCCGCGCCCGGTCTTCCGGACGGGCGATGGCGCTTTCGGTTTTAAACCGCCCCGGCAGCCCTTTGCGCAGCTGGTCAAGGTGCTGATAGCAGCGGCCGGTAAGCTCGCGAGCGCTGGACTGGGCATCGAACCAGCTCGACCAGGGGATCTGCTGGCCGATGCGCACCGGCAGGCTGCTGTTGCGCCGGCGAAACATCTGTTGCATCAGCAGGAGCAGCGGCAGGTTGTCGGAGACCAGGGTGCTGGCGTAAAACAGGGCGCTGTTGTGGGCGTTAATCCACGCCGGCAGCAGCGGGGCGCGATATTTTGCCGCCAGCTTAATAAAGCCCGAGTGCCATTTTTTATCGCGGATGCCGCGACGGGTGAGGCGGGAGACTTCCCCCGCCGGGAAGAAGATCAGCACCCCGCCGGCCTGCAGCTGCTGGTCCATCTGCTGCAGCGCCGTTTTAGCGGTGCGGCCATGAATATTATCCACCGGGATAAACAGCGAGCTCAGGGGCTCAAGGTGGGTGAGCATGCGGTTGGTGACCACTTTGACATCGCGGCGCACGCGGGATACCGCATACAGGAGCGCCAGGCCATCGAGGGTGCCGGTGGGGTGGTTGGCGATAATGACCAGCGGGCCATATTCGGGGATTTGTTCGAGATCGTGCGCCGGGATAGCGCAGCGGATATTGAGGTATTCCAGCACCTGTTCGACCGTATCAAGCCCCTTCAGGTGGCGGTGACGGTCGGCAAATTGTTGAAACTCTTCCTCATAAAATAGCTTTTTTAACAGTTTCTTTTGCCAGGGGGCGGGCCTCGCCTGAGGCCACAGGTCATCGAGTACGTTGTCGAGACTAAACATAGTGGCTCCTCCTCCGTCCTGCCCAGACAGTAGAAGGTAGAGATGTCGTTCAGATTACAGTTGGGTGAAGTTTCGCTCGCAGCGGGGGAGGTTTCCCGGATAGCGGCTAACGCCTCATCCGGGCTACAGTTGGCGCCGATTTGTAGCCCCGGTAAGCGTCAGCGCCACCGGGGAGAGGCTATCGGCGTTCACCGCAGCTAAGATCAAAGCTATCGCCAGCCCAATTTGGTGGATATAGCCCGCGCTGGACATCGCGATGAAAGGTTGAAAATGGCCAATCGATCACCCGGGTGACCCAGCCATGCTTAAGTGGATTGATATGGATGTAATCAACGTGTCGGCGGTAATCATCTTCATCGCGTATGGCATGCTCCCAGAAGCGCGGTTGCCAGAGGGGTTGTCGTTTTAACGTTCTGGTAAAACAGCCTTTGATATCTCTCCAGCGTGAAGAAAAATCGTCATCATTATGAGGTAGTGTCCAGATGCAATGCAGATGTTCAGGCAACACCACCCAGGCATCAATAATAAAAGGGCGATGTTGTTTAACAACAGCGACAGAGTAGCGCAATAATTCTATGTTTTCAGTTAGGTGCATGCTTCTACGGTCTTTAAGGTTAACAGTGAAGAACCAGGTTCCCCCCTTAATGTAATAACGTCGATAAGCCACCACAGGATCTCCTGGAATTCGGTATTTATGATGTGGTTTAACACGTTAGAAAGCGAAATCCGGTACGCCAAGGAGAAGGCGCAGAAGGTGGAAAGCAGCGCGCAAAGTTTTAGCTACAGATATTGGTTAGCGCCTGTCCCCGGATAGCGGCGCAAGCGCCTTATCCGGGCTACGGTGTGGTGGTCGCGATAAATACAGCGCACCGGGGATGAGGTTTGGTAGCCCCGGTAAGCGCAGCGCCACCGGGGAGAGGGAGGCTTAACGGAGGATTTTTTTCTCGGCCAGGTCGAGGGCGAAATAGCTGAAGATCAGGTCGGCGCCCGCGCGTTTGATCGCGCCAAGGCTTTCCAGAACCACTTTCTCTTCATCGATAGCGCCCGCCTGGGCGGCGAATTTGATCATCGCGTACTCCCCGCTGACCTGATACGCGCCGAGCGGCAGATCGCTGCGCTCGCGGATATCGCGCAGAATATCCAGGTAGGCGCCAGCCGGTTTCACCATCAGGCAGTCGGCGCCCTGGGCTTCATCGAGCAGCGACTCGCGAATGGCTTCCCGGCGGTTCATCGGGCTCATCTGATAGGTTTTACGATCGCCCTTCAGCGCGGTACCGGCCGCTTCGCGGAACGGGCCGTAGAAGGAAGACGCGAACTTGGTCGAGTAGGACATGATCGCCGTATTGGTGAAGCCGGCAGCGTCAAGCGAGCGGCGAATCGCCTGCACCTGACCATCCATCGCGGCGGAAGGGGCGATGAAGTCCGCGCCGGCGGCGGCGGCGACAACGGCCTGTTTGCCGAGGTTTTCCAGGGTCGCGTCGTTGTCCACCCCGTGGTCGCACAGCACGCCACAGTGGCCGTGGGAGGTGTATTCGCAGAAGCAGGTATCGGACATGACGATCATCTCCGGCACCGTAGACTTACAGATCCGCGACATACGCGCCACCAGACCATTTTCATTCCAGGTATCGCTGCCGGTGGCGTCAGTGTGATGAGAAATGCCAAAGGTCATCACCGAGCGAATGCCGGCATTGGCGATGCGTTCGATCTCGCGCGCCAGATATTTTTCCGGAATGCGCATCACGCCGGGCATAGCCTCGATCGCTTTGTAATCATCAATTTCTTCTTCAACAAAGATCGGCAACACCAGGTCGTTCAAACTCAGTGTTGTCTCTTCAAACAGGGCGCGCAGCGCAGCGGATTGACGCAGGCGGCGGGGGCGAGTGATTAAATCTGTCATGGTTTGCCTGATTTTGTGAAATGAAAGACGTTAGTGTAACTGAAATGGCATGGGGATGTTTCGCCAAAACGATCGTTATGTCGCATCTGCGAAACCTCCCCCGGGCTTACTGGCTGGCCGTCTGCATGTTGGGCTGCGCGCCGCTCAGCTCGCTGACCAGGTCGTTGATGCCATCGCTCATATTGTTGAAGCGGGTTAACGGCGAGCGGGTCACCACCACAAAAGCGCCGACGTTAGCCTGCGGATTCATCGCCATATAGGTGATAAACCCGCCGCCGCCGCCGGTTTTCTGAATAATCCCCGGATGGCCATTCTTCGGCTTCATATACACCCAGCCAAGCCCCAGCGCGTCGGCGCGGCCCGGCACGTCCATACCGATCACCCGGGTCAGCTGGTTACGCTGATAAATCAGCGTCTGCATCCGGTCGGCCTGCTGGCCGCGGGTATAGAAATCGGATGACAGGAACTGCTGCATCCAGCGCATCATATCCCCCGGCGTCGAGTAGACTCCGCCGCTGCCGATCGCCGCCAGGGTGTTGTTGCACGGGCTGGCGCCTTTTTCCGGGATCATCAGCCGCTGGCACTGGTCCGGCGACGGGGTAAAGGTGGTGTCCTTCATCCCCAGCGGTCGGGTGATCTGCTCTTCAAATAGCTGCGGATAAGGTTTGCCGGCGGCGGTGGAGAGCGCGTCCGCCAGCAAATCGAAGGCCAGGTTGGAGTAGGCCGCCTGCGAGCCCGGCGCGGTCTTCAGGGTCGCGGTAGAGAGCCAGCTCCAGCGCTGCTGGCGGGTCGGCCAGACAAACACCGGGCGATGGGCGGCGCCGCCAGGCTGTTCGCGCGGCAGGGCGCTGGTATGGGTCGCGAGATTCACCAGGGTGATCGGTTTTCCCTGCCAGTCAGGCACCCGAGCGCCCGGCGGGGCGTATTTGCTCAGCGGATCGTCGAGTTTCACCACCCCCTGGTCGAGCAGCTTCACCAGCATCTCGCTGGTCATCAGTTTGCTGAGGGAGGCGATACGGATCACCGAGTCGAGCTGAGGGTGCTGATTATTCCCGGGGCGAGTTTCGCCAAAGCTGCGAAACACGCGCTGATTGCCATCGATCACCACCAGCGCCATGCCGGTGGCGCCGCTGCCGTAGTAGATATGATTGGCGTAACGATCGACCACATCCGAGGCGAAAACCGGGTCAACGGTGGGCTGTGCGGCCTGCGCCGAGGTCCACGACGCCGCGCACAGCGCAGCAAAAATGAGCAAACTACGTTTCAACGGAAATCATCCATTAAATAAATAAAAGAGAAGAGGGTATTTATACTACGAAGTGGCGCAGAACAAAGCGGGATTCACGACATTCCTGCAGGAAAAAGGTAACGGTGCGTAAAAAAGACTTTTTTACGCTTTCGGATATCGGCTTTTTTCGCCGGCGCGTATGATGACCGTTTGGCTGAAGGTTCGCGGGAGAAAACAATGGCGGCTCAACGGGTAGTGATGGTCGTGGATATGCAAAACGGCGTGTTCGCCACGCCGCGTCTGGCGCGCGAGCGCTGCGTCGCGCAAATTAATCGTCTGGTGCGCGCGGCGGATAAGGTCATTTTTATTCAACATGATGAGGCCGGCGGCCTCGAAGCCGGCAGCGAAGGCTTCGCCCTGCTCCCTGAGCTGGAACAGCCGGCCGGCGCGCTCTATGTCACTAAAACCGCCTGCGACGCCTTCTACCACACCTCGCTGGAGCAGGTGCTGCGGGAACACGACATTCAGCAGTTTGTCATCTGCGGTTGCGCCACCGACTACTGCCTCGACACCACCATTAAAAACGGCGCGAGCCGCGGATACGGCATTGTTATCGCGGAGGATGCCCACACCACCGCCAACCGCCCCGCCGCGCAGGCCGCGACGCTCATCGCCCACTACAATGAGGTGTGGCGTACGCTGACCGTTCCTGGCAATCCTTTACAGGTGAAACCCACAGAAACAATTCTGCACGCCTGGCAGCAGAACTAAGCTGTTGATATCCGGTCTTATCATCCGTCTGCCCCGCGAGAACGCTTTCACGCGGCGGCCGACGTATGCGTCGTATACAGCAATAGCAGAACGATAAGAAGTTAGCAGGAGACAATGATGTTTAAATCTTTTTTCCCCAAACCGGGGCCGTTTTTTATTTCTGCCTTTATCTGGTCGCTGCTGGCGGTGATCTTTTGGCAGGCGGGCGGCGGCGACTGGCTGCTGCGGGTCACCGGGGCATCGCAGGATGTGGCGATCAGCGCGGCGCGCTTCTGGTCGCTCAACTATCTGGTGTTCTACGCTTACTATCTGTTTTGCGTCGGCGTGTTTGCGCTGTTCTGGTTTGTCTACTGCCCGCATCGCTGGCAGTACTGGTCGATTCTCGGCACGTCGCTCATCATCTTCGTCACCTGGTTTCTGGTGGAAGTGGGGGTGGCGATCAACGCCTGGTATGCGCCGTTCTATGACCTGATCCAGAGCGCGCTGGCCACCCCGCATAAGGTCAGCATCAACCAGTTTTATCATGAGATCGGCATCTTTCTCGGCATCGCGCTCATCGCGGTGATCATCGGCGTGATGAACAACTTTTTCGTCAGCCACTACGTCTTCCGCTGGCGCACGGCGATGAACGAACACTACATGGCCCACTGGCAGCATCTGCGCCATATCGAAGGCGCCGCGCAGCGTGTGCAGGAAGACACCATGCGCTTTGCCTCCACCCTGGAGGATATGGGCGTGAGCTTTATCAACGCGGTGATGACCCTGATCGCCTTCCTGCCGGTGCTGGTGACGCTCTCGCAACACGTTCCCGACCTGCCCATCGTCGGTCACTTGCCGTATGGCCTGGTGATTGCCGCGATCGTCTGGTCGCTGATGGGGACCGGCCTGCTGGCGGTGGTGGGGATTAAGCTGCCGGGTCTGGAGTTTAAAAACCAGCGCGTGGAAGCGGCCTATCGTAAAGAGCTGGTCTACGGCGAGGACGATGAAACCCGCGCCACGCCGCCGACGGTGCGCGAGCTGTTCAGCGCGGTGCGTCGCAACTATTTCCGTCTCTATTTCCACTATATGTATTTCAATATCGCCCGCATTCTCTATCTGCAGGTGGATAACGTTTTCGGCCTTTTCCTGCTGTTTCCGTCGATCGTTGCCGGTACGATTACCCTCGGGCTGATGACGCAAATTACCAACGTTTTCGGCCAGGTGCGCGGTTCGTTCCAGTACCTGATCAGCTCGTGGACGACGCTGGTGGAACTGATGTCCATCTACAAACGTCTGCGCAGCTTTGAGCGCGAACTGGACGGCAAGCCGCTGCAGGAAGCGATCCCGACATTACGTTAATCAAGACAAGGAAGCAGGATGGCCGCACGTTTATCGCGCATAATACCCGGTTCATTGACGCTGCTGGCGGCCGTGGTGCTAAGCGCCTGTACCAGCCAACAGGCGCCGGTGTTGAAAGAGGGCGAGAAGCCCGTTGACGTGGCGTCGGTGGTGCGGCAGAAAATGCCCGCCAGCGTCAAGGATCGGGAGGCCTGGGCGCAAGCCATCGCCACCGCCTTTGACAGCCAGAAGCTGGCGCCGACGGAAGAGAACGTCTGCTCGGTGCTGGCGGTCGCGCAGCAGGAGTCCAATTATCAGTCCGACCCGGTGGTGCCGGGGCTGAATAAAATCGCCTGGCAGGAGATCGACCGCCGGGCGGAAAAAATGCACATTCCGCTGTTTCTGGTCCATACCGCGCTGAAGATCACCTCGCCAAACGGCAAAAGCTACAGCGACCGTCTGGACAACGTGAAGACGGAAAAGCAGCTGAGCGCTATTTTTGATGACTTTATCGGGATGGTGCCGATGGGGCAGAAGCTGTTCGGCTCCCTGAACCCGGTGCACACCGGCGGCCCAATGCAGGTCAGCATCGCCTTTGCCGAGCAGCACACCTCCGGCTACCCGTGGAAAATGAACGGTACGGTGCGCCAGGAGGTCTTCAGCCTGCGCGGCGGCCTGTGGTTTGGCACCTATCATCTGCTGAACTACCCGGCCAGCTACAGCGTGCCGCTGTACCGTTTTGCCGACTTTAACGCCGGCTGGTATGCCAGCCGTAACGCCGCCTTCCAGAACGCGGTGGTGAAAGCCAGCGGGGTGAAACTGGCGCTCGATGGCGACCTTATCCGCTATGACAGCGATGAGCCGGGCAGCACCGAGCTGGCGGTGCGCCGACTGGCGGGCCAGCTGGGGATGAGCGACAGCGAGATCCATAGCCAGCTGAAAAAGGGCGACAGCCTGGCGTTTGAGAAGACCGACCTCTATCAACAGGTTTTCCGCCTCGCGGATAAAAAAGCGGGCAAAACCCTGCCGCGGGAGATGTTGCCGGGGATCCAGCTTGAGAGTCCGAAAATCACCCGTAATCTGACGACGGCGTGGTTTGCGAAACGGGTCGATGAGCGGCGGGCAAGCTGTATGGCGCGGCGTTAACGACGCCGACGCCAGCGCACAATGAGCGCCAGCAGCCCGATGAACGAGCAGCCGATCAGAAAAGGGATCAGGCCAAAGAGGGTGCCAACGGCGAGGCTGATGTCGACCTGTGGACGGCTGGCGTCCTGGGCCTGCATCAGGCGCTCAAAGACTCCCGGGGCGTGGATCAGCATGCTGAGCATCTGCGCGCCGGCCCAGCAGCAGATCAGGACGAACAGTCCGTAAGCGACATGGCTGCCGGTCAGCGCCCCTCTTTTTTTATTTCCCAAAAGCGATTTTGAAAAACTGAATTCAGCCATAGGCCCTCCCACCTCTGTACTGCTGGTTTTTTCTCCAGCTCTATGGCAGGTATTCTGGCAGTGCGACGCCGTCGCCAGTATCAGATTGCTGGTAATTGCCCTCCAGGAATAATCCTGTTTTCGCCGTTGTGTTAACCGCGCCACAGGAAGGGAAAAGGGAGACCGGCGTCGCAATCCAGCAACATTCTCCATATCGCTACAGACCGCCGCGGGCGGCTATGCGAAGATGCATTTTTTGCTGTTGGAGGCCGCATGAAGCTCACTGATAAAATTCGCCGCGACTGGCACTACTACGCGGTGGCGCTGGGGTTAATTTTTATTCTAAATGGCGTGGTGGGGCTGCTGGGGTTTGAGACGCAGGGCTGGCAATCTTACGCCGTCGGTCTGGTCACCTGGGTGATAAGCTTCTGGATCGCGGGCTTTGTGATCCGCCGCCGCCCGGCAGAAGAGGCCTGAGGCCGCCGCTGCCAGGCGGGGTAAACGCGTTTTAGTTCATGGAGGTTTTCAGCGCCCGGTCCGCGGCATGGCGCTCCAGCGCCAGCTCAATCAGGCGAGTGATCAGACTGGTGTAATCGAGTCCGCTGGCCTGCCACAGCTTCGGATACATGCTGATGTTGGTGAAGCCCGGCAGAGTGTTGATCTCGTTGATCACCACCTCGTTGTCGGCGGTGAGGAAGACGTCGACGCGGGCCATGCCGCTGCATCCCAGGGCCTGGTAAGCCTGCACGGCGATAGCGCGGATCTTGTCGTTGATCTCCGGGGCGATAGCGGCCGGGACCACCACCTGCGCGCCCTGGTCGTCGATATACTTGGTGTCGTAAGCGTAAAACTCGCTGTTGAGGACAATTTCGCCGCAGGTACTGGCCTGCGGGTGGTCGTTACCCAGCACCGCACACTCAATTTCCCGGCCTTGAATGCCTTGCTCTACCACCACTTTATGGTCAAATTCAAAGGCCAGGGCCACCGCCTGATGGTACTGCTCTTCGTTTTTAACTTTGCTGACGCCAACCGACGATCCCTGGTTGGCCGGCTTAACGAACAGCGGCAGGCCCAGCTTCGCTTCGACATCGGCAAAGCTGAACTGCGCGCGGTTGGCGCGGGTCAGGGTGATAAACGGCGCGACGGCGAGCCCGGCGTCGCGCAGCAGGCGTTTGGTCACATCTTTGTCCATACAGGCCGCAGAGCCCAGCACATCGGATCCGACGAAAGGCAGATTGGCCATGCGCAGCATCCCCTGCAGGGAGCCATCTTCGCCCAGCGTGCCGTGGACGATGGGGAAAATCACATCGATGGCCGCCAGCGGCTGGCCGCTTTCGGCGTTAATCAGCTGCTGCGCTTCACGGCCCGGGATCTGCGCCAGGGTCACCGTTGAAGGGCGCAGGGCGATGCGGGCAGGATCCTGAGCATTGAGCAGGTAGTTGCCGGCGTCGTTGATGTGCCATAGTCCCTGTTTATCAATCCCCAACAGAACCACATCGAAGCGTGATTTATCAATCGCTTCCACGATATTCTTCGCTGACTGCAGCGACACTTCATGCTCTGCCGACTTACCGCCAAAAACGATCCCAACCCTCATCTTTGCCATTTCAACTTCCATCCAGATTACATCAAAGGGCATAACATACCATGTGAAACCGCCGCCTGCCTGCCATAATATTTACCTGATCAATTGACGGGAGCGGGCGTGAGAGGAAAGACGCTGCTGGTGCTGGCCGGGCTGCTCGGCGCGGGCCTGGTGGGATATCGCTATCTGCCGCCACACCTGAATCCGCTGGCGCCGCTGGCCCTTGACGATCCCCCGGGCTGGCTGACGTCGTTCAAGTTGCGCAGCCTGACGGCCGACCAGTGCGCCTCTCTGCTGGCGGAGGCCAACCGCCGGCGGCTCATCGCCAGCCAGCCGGTGGCCGACAGCGAGGGCGCCTGCCCGCTGCGTAACGTGGTGCGGGTGGCTAATTTTGGCTCGGTGCAGCTGAGCAGCAGTTTCCTCGCCAGCTGCCCGCTGGCGCTCAGCAGCGCGCTGTACGTCGAACAACAGGCGAAGCCGCTGACCCGTCAGCTGATGGCCAGCGATCTGCGCCAGATCGATCATCTCGGCAGCTTCGCCTGCCGTAATATCTACCATCGGGAACAGGCGCGGCGCAGTGAACACGCGACGGCGGATGCCCTTGATGTTAGCGGCTTCCGCTTGACGGACGGCAGACGCATCAGCGTCCTGCAGGGCTGGCGCAGCGAGCGCTCTCACCCTTGGTTGGCGGCGCTGTTGAGCAACAGCTGCCCTTACTTCGGCAACGCGCTGGGTCCGGAGTACAACGCGGCGCACGCCAACCATTTTCACTTTGGCATGCGCGGGCAGGGCTTCTGCTTTTGAGCATAAAGCCCTGTGAGCAGCCTGAATAACCAGAAAATGCTTCGTCAGCCTCTCATGCGCATTCATAAAACACCAAACTCACCGCCAGCGCATCTATGGTAGTACACCAGTGGAATGAAATTGCTAAGCTAGGTAATAATTGGCAAATCATTAATGAATACGCGTAGTTATGGAATCCTGGAAGGTTAATCTCATCTCCGTCTGGTTTGGGTGCTTTTTTACCGGCCTGGCGATCAGTCAAATTCTCCCCTTTTTACCCCTCTACGTCTCCCAGCTGGGCGTCACCTCGCATGAAGCGCTGTCGATGTGGTCGGGGCTGACCTTCAGCGTCACCTTTCTGGTCTCGGCGATCGTCTCGCCGATGTGGGGGAGCCTCGCGGACCGCAAAGGCCGCAAGCTGATGCTGCTGCGCGCCTCGCTGGGAATGGCGATCGCCATTTTACTTCAGGCCTTCGCCACCAACGTCTGGCAGCTGTTTATCCTGCGGGCGATCATGGGCTTAACCTCCGGTTATATCCCCAACGCCATGGCGCTGGTGGCCTCCCAGGTGCCGCGCGAGCGTAGCGGCTGGGCGCTGAGCACCCTGTCGACGGCGCAAATCAGCGGGGTGATCGGCGGCCCGCTGCTGGGCGGTTTCCTGGCGGACCACGTCGGGCTGCGGATGGTCTTTTTTATTACGGCGATCCTGCTGACCATCAGTTTTCTGGTCACCCTGTTTCTGATCAAAGAGGGGGGCCGCCCGCCGGTCAGCAAAACCGATCGTCTCACCGGGAAACAGGTCTTTGCCTCCTTGCCCTATCCGGGGCTGGTGATCAGCCTCTTTTTCACCACCCTGGTGATCCAGTTGTGTAACGGCTCAATTGGCCCGATCCTGGCGCTGTTTATCAAGTCGATGGCGCCGGACAGCAACAATATCGCTTTTCTGGCCGGGATGATCGCCGCGGTGCCCGGGGTGTCGGCGCTGATCTCTGCCCCACGGCTGGGTAAGCTTGGCGACCGCATCGGCACTTCGCGGATCCTGCTGGCGACGCTCTGTTGCGCGGTGGTGATGTTCTTCGCCATGTCCTTTGTCACCACCCCGCTGCAGCTGGGGACGCTACGTTTTCTGCTCGGCTTTGCCGATGGCGCGATGCTTCCGGCGGTGCAGACCCTGCTGCTGAAATACAGTAGCGACAGCGTCACCGGGCGCATCTTTGGCTATAACCAGTCGTTTATGTATCTGGGCAACGTCGCCGGGCCGCTGATTGGCGCCTCCGTATCGGCGATGGCCGGCTTCCGCTGGGTATTTATTGCCACTGCCATTATCGTCTTCATCAACCTCTGGCAGCTGGCATGGATGCTGCGCCGCACCCGCCGGGCGAAGGCCTGAACCTCGGCTGACGGTATTTAACGCCATACCGTCAGCGTTTTTCACCGACAGTAGATTTATCATTACTTTTTGTTATCGCCATGGCGTGAGCGCTATTCCGTTTTATTATTTCCGACGCACTTTGGTTATAAACAGCGTCGCTCATGATTAAACAATACTATTTATAGTGGTATTTTGTTGTGGTAAAACGTTTCGCTGTATATTGGGTGTTGCGACGATTCTTATTTTAAGTAATTCTGAGGTCCGTCATCGGGTATGACATCTCAATCGAAAAACAGACCTCGCATAAGGAACTGGTGCTATGAAGAATCTCATTGCTGAGTTACTGGTTAAACTGGCGCAAAAGGAAGAAGAAGCAAAGGAACTGACGGTGCAGGTTGAAGCGCTGGAGATCGTGGTCACCGCATTATTGCGCCATATGGAGCATGATGCCCAGCAGGCATTGATTCAGGATATTGAGCAGGCGATAGACCAGGTGACGCCCTGTCCGCCGGTCAACGACCAGGATGCCATCCTGCTGCAGCAATATCTAAAGAAGCTGTTGCGGCATCCTCGTAGCTAATCTTTGCGACGCGACAAGGATGCCGTCATTTTTCTGTCATCTCCCTTTTATAAAGTCTCCCACGTTTTGTTTTTTTAAGTATTTTTTACATGGAGATGACAAAAGTGAAATTAAGCGCCCTGTTTATTGCCCTGCTGCCTCTGCTGGGCTCGCCGGTTATTCATGCGGAAACTACTGCCGCGCCGGTTCTGGAAAATCGCGCTGCCCAGGGAGATATCACCACTCCCGGCGGCGCGCGTCGTTTAACGGGCGATCAAACCGAAGCGCTGCGCGCCTCGATAATCAATAAGCCGGCCAAAAACGTTATTTTGCTGATTGGCGATGGCATGGGTGATTCTGAAATTACCGCTGCGCGAAATTATGCGGAAGGGGCGGGCGGTTTCTTTAAAGGCATTGACGCCCTGCCGTTAACCGGGCAGTACACGCACTATTCGCTGGATAAAAAAACCGGTAAACCGGACTACGTCACCGACTCGGCGGCCTCCGCCACCGCCTGGACCACCGGCGTGAAGACCTATAACGGCGCGCTGGGCGTCGATATTCATGAGAACGCGCATCAGACCATCCTCGAGCTGGCGAAAGCGGCGGGCCTGGCCACCGGCAACGTTTCTACCGCCGAGCTGCAGGACGCCACCCCCGCGGCGCTGGTGGCGCATGTGACATCGCGTAAATGCTACGGCCCCACGGTCACCAGCGAAAAATGCCCCAGCAATGCGCTGGAGAAAGGGGGCAAAGGCTCCATTACCGAACAGCTGCTGAACGCCCGGCCGGATGTCACCCTGGGCGGCGGCGCGAAGACCTTTGCCGAAACGGCGACGGCGGGCGAGTGGCAGGGCAAAACCCTGCGCGAGCAGGCGGAAGCGCGCGGCTACCAGATTGTGACCGACGCGGCCTCTCTTGCCGCCGCGACGGCAGCCAGCCAGGATAAACCGCTGCTGGGACTCTTCGCCGACGGCAATATGCCGGTACGCTGGGAAGGGCCGAAGGCGTCTTATCACGGTAATATCGATAAGCCGCCGGTGACCTGTACGCCAAATCCGAAGCGCGACGCCTCGGTGCCGACGCTGGCGCAGATGACGGAGAAAGCGATTGACCTGCTGAGCCGCAACGAGAAAGGCTTCTTCCTGCAGGTGGAAGGCGCCTCCATCGATAAGCAGGATCATGCGGCGAATCCGTGCGGCCAGATCGGCGAAACCGTGGACCTCGACGAGGCGGTGCAGAAGGCGCTGGAATTTGCCAAAAAAGACGGCAATACCCTGGTGATCGTCACCGCCGACCATGCGCACGCCAGCCAGATTATCCCGGCGGATAGCAAAGCCCCGGGGCTGACCCAGGCCCTGAATACGCACGATGGCGCGGTGATGGTGATGAGTTACGGTAACTCCGAGGAAGAGTCGATGGAGCACACCGGTACCCAGCTGCGCATTGCGGCCTACGGTCCGCATGCGGCTAACGTCGTCGGCCTGACCGACCAGACCGACCTCTTCTCGACCATGAAAGCGGCCCTGAGTCTCAAATAAGTCGCTGCCGGTGGCGAATTCGCGTCACCGGCTGGTTTTTTTTCTATCTGCGTCCAGACTTACAACGTTCCACTCACAGAAGGATGGTGCGATGAAAATAACCTTACTGATGACCCTACTGTTTGGCTTGATCTTTATCAGCGCGGTTGGCGCGGCAGAAAAAACGCCTACTCCCCAGCAGCAAAAGATGACGGACTGCAATCAGCAAGCGTCAGCCAAGGCGCTGAAGGGGGATGAGCGCAAAACCTTTATGAGCCAGTGCCTGAAAAAAGAGACCACCACGCCGCAAGGAAAGACCCTCACGCCTCAGCAGCAGAAGATGAGCGACTGCAGCAAAGCGGCTTCGGCAAAATCACTGAAGGGCGATGAACGCAACACCTTCATGAGTAGCTGCCTGAAGAAAGCCTGAAAAAAAGGGAGCGCTCGCGCTCCCTTGTTCTTTGACCTCTCAGGGCTTGCAGCCCGCCTGCTCAGCTTCAGGAGCGGCTCAGTTTCTCTGATTTTTCCATGCACTGGGTGATGGCTTCGATCACCGCGGAGCGGAAGCCTTTCTCTTCCAGCACGCGCACGGCTTCGATGGTGGTCCCGCCAGGAGAGCAGACCATATCTTTCAGCGCTCCCGGATGCTCACCGCTCTCCAGCACCATTTTGGCGGAGCCCATCACCGCCTGAGCGGCGAATTTGTAAGCCTGAGCGCGCGGCATTCCGCCGAGCACGGCGGCATCGGCCATCGCTTCGATAAACATAAAGACATAGGCCGGCGCCGAGCCGCTAACGCCGACCACCGGATGGATCATCGGTTCGGCAATTTCCTCCGCCTGGCCAAAGCAGCGGAAAATGGTCAGAACTTCGGCCACATCTTCGCTGCTCACCAGCGCATTTGGCGTAACGGAGGTCATGCCGGCGTTAACCAGCGACGGCGTATTGGGCATCGCGCGAATAATTTTGCGATCGTGGCCGAGCGCGCGCGCCAGCTGGTCAAGCGTGACGCCGGCGGCGATAGAGACCACCAGAGACTCTTTATTCAGGCTGGAGGCGATATCGCCCAGCACTTTGGTCATGATCCCCGGCTTCACCGCGCCGAAGACGATATCGGCAATCTGCGCCACTTCCTGGGCGCTATCGGCGGCGTTGATGCCGTACTGGTCGCGCAGAGCCGCAACCTTGTCCGGCGACGGGGTGTAGACCCAGATTTGTCCCGGCTGTACCTGGCCGCTGGCGATCAGTCCACCCAGAATGGCCTTACCCATATTGCCGCAGCCGATAAAGCCAATTTTCTTATCCATCACCATTCCCCTCTGCTTTTTTCGTTACGATCTGATTAGCTTATCATCCTGGCGCTTTCATGGGGGAGAAAAGCAGGTAACATTGGCGGCACTTATTGCAGGTAACAGGAGCTGGCATGGCCATTTGGGTGGATGCAGACGCGTGTCCGAACGTGATTAAAGAGATATTGTTCCGCGCGGCAGAGCGGACCCAGACGCCGCTGACGCTGGTGGCGAACCAGCCGCTGCGCGTACCGCCGTCGCGTTTCATCCGCACCCTGCGGGTTGAGCAGGGTTTTGACGTGGCGGATAACGAAATCGTCCGTCAGTGCGCGGCGGGGGATTTAGTGATCACCGCCGATATTCCGCTGGCGGCGGAGGTGCTGGCGAAGGGCGGGGCGGCGCTCAATCCGCGCGGAGAGCGCTACAGCGAGGCGACGATCCGCGAGCGGCTGACGATGCGGGATTTTATGGAGACATTACGGGCCAGCGGCGTTCAGACCGGCGGCCCGGATAGTTTATCGCAGCGCGATCGGCAACAGTTTGCCGCCGAGCTGGAGAAGTGGTTGCTGGCGGTTAAACGTCAGCAGGGTTAAACCCAGCTGTCGTCATCGCTGCCGATATCATCATCGCCAAAGCCGGCGTCGAAGTCGTCGTTCCAGGTGTTGTCGGCAAGGAACTGATCGTCTCCCTGACGGAACGGATCGTCACCTGCGGCGGCGTCCTGCGCGGCGGCATCAGGCTGCGGCTTCTCTTCGATGATATTAACAATCTCCTGCGGGTGCGAGCCGCTGAACATATTGGTCAGCATATTGCCCAGCACCACGCCGCCCGCTACGCCTGCGGCCGTTTGCAGCGCGCCCGCCATAAAGCCGCCGCCGCGTGCGGCAGCCTGCGGGGCATAGCTCTGCTGCTGCTGTGGGGCATACTGCGGCTGCGCGCTGGCCTGCGGGCGACCGTATTGCTCCGCGCCCGGGATCGGGTCAGAACCGCGTGACGAGCCGCCGCCGCCAAACAGGCCGGAGAGGAATCCGCCGCTGCTGGGCTTCGCCGCCTGCAGCTGGCTGACCTGGCTCTCCAGCGCCTGGATGCGATCGTTGAGCTGTTTAATCGCGGCTTCCTGGATAAGAATGGTTTGCGCCATATAGTAGGGGGCCGCCGGCTGCGCGCTCACGTGTTGGGCAATCCGCTCCTCGGCGCTGGCATCGCGCGATGCACTGTGCGCCTCAGCCTCTTTCAGCCGGGAAAACAGTCCATCAATAAGGCGTTGTTCTTCAGATTGCATGTTACATTCCTCTGTCACACTGTCGAATAGGCATCAGGGTGCGTCTGAAACACGATGTTGTAAATATGTTGCTTCGTAAAGCTATGCATAAATGTGTTACCGTTTACGCCAGCAGCGGATAAAAAATAACGCCCGGCGGAAAGTAAAGCTGGTTAAACAGTACATGCAATGATAAGTTTACATTAAGAACCCCTTGTCTCACTGTGGTGATGGGGTGTAAAGAAGTTGTGTAACGTTTTCTTTACGTATGCGTTGCGGAACAGACAGCATAATACGTTCTTTCGTTTTCCTTTTTTTGCGACAGACGGAACCAGGGGGTCTTCGGTTATGACACAGCCAATCTTTCTCATCGGGCCACGCGGCTGCGGTAAAACCACCGTCGGCCATGCGCTGGCGCGAGCGCGGCATTTTCAGTTCTCCGATACCGATCATCGGCTGCAGGCCCATGAGCAGCGGACGGTGGCGGAGATCGTGCAGGCGGAAGGATGGGCGCGCTTTCGCGAGCTGGAGACCCTGTCGCTGAAGGCCGTGACCCTGCCGAATACGGTGATCGCCACCGGCGGCGGCATCATCCTTGCGGAATGTAACCGCCAGTTTATGCGGGAGAACGGCGTGGTGATCTATCTGCAGGCGTCGGTATCGGCGCTGATTGACCGTCTGGAAGCCTACCCGAAAGCCGAACAGCGGCCGACGCTCACCGGGAAACCGGTGCGTGAGGAAGTGGGCGAGGTGCTGGCGCAGCGTGAAGCGTTATACCGTGACGCTGCCCATCATATTGTCGATGCTACGGCCGCCCCGGATCGGGTGGTGGAACAGATTATGACCATGCTGTGCGGCGCGGCGGCCACCCCGGTAAGTTAAGAATTTACTTACATTAAGGCGGCGAGGGGCGCCTATACTTGATAGTTCTGATACCAGAAGAAGGAAGAACTATGCCAAACAGGCCCCCATATCCGAGAGAAGCGCGCGTGGTTGCGGTAGAGAAAGGCCCGCAGGGTCAGACGGTCACCTGGTATCAACTTCGCGCGGACTATCCTGAACCCAATTCGCTGATCAGCGAACATCCTACCGAGCAGGAAGCCGTGGATGCCAAGCGGCGCTACGAAGATCCTGACAAGTCGTAACCCCTGAGCCCGGATTGCCTGCTCTGCGGGCAATATCGGGCATACCTCACACTTTTTATTTATCAGTCGTACTAATCAATATCTAACACACGGATTTTTCAGGCGCGCCGCCGCCGCCGGGCAATCTTTACATTCTACTGCGGCGTGGAGCTGCTACGCTTCTCGACGGTTGATTTTTACTCACCAGGGGGGCGAATACTGTGTGTGGTAAGCCTGTGTTGAAGCAGTGGTAGTGAAAAGGTACATGATATGAGTAGTGCAACGATGGCAATTTTGACCATCGGCGTTGTGCCGCTGGCGGGAGTATTACCGCTCCTGACCGAACATATCAGGGAAGAACAGATCGCTCACATCAGCCTGCTGGGCGAGATGACGCGTGACGACGTGATGGCAGAGTACGCCGTGGGTGACGGCGAACAGGGTCTCTTGACCCTGCTCAGCGATAACCAGCTGGTGATGGTGTCGCGACAAAAAATTGAACGTGATGTTCGCAGCGTGATCGCCATGCTGGATCGACAGCATTTTGATGTGATCCTGCTGCTCAGCTCCGAACAGCTGACCGGTTTTACCACCCACCACGCGATCCTCCTCGAGCCGCAGCGGATCATTCCGCCGCTGGTGGCGTCGATCGTCGATGGGCACCAGGTCGGGGTGATCGTGCCGGTGGAAGAGATCATGCCCATGCAGCGACAAAAGTGGCATTCACTGGAGAAGTCGCCGTACTACGCGCTGGCCAACCCGTTTACCGGTAGCGACAGCGAGCTGTTAACCGCCGGTAAAGCGCTGCTGGAGCAGGGCGCCGACGTGCTGGTCCTCGACTGTCTTGGTTACTATCAGCATCATCGCGATGTGTTACAAAAAGCCCTTGATGTCCCGGTTTTGCTGTCGAATGTGCTGGTTTCCCGACTGGCGGCAGAACTATTAGTCTAATGTGTTAATTTCACGTGACAGGGGCAAGGAGCGCCCCCTATATTGAGCCTTTCAACGACGATCAGAAGGGCTTGTTTATGCTTCAAAGCAATGAATACTTTGACGGAAAAGTGAAATCCATTGGCTTCACCAGCAGCAGTACCGGTCGCGCCAGCGTTGGCGTGATGGCGGAAGGGGAATACACCTTTGGTACGGCGCAGCCGGAAGAGATGACGGTGGTCAGCGGAGCGCTGAATGTCCTGCTGCCGGGTGAGACTGAGTGGAAAGTTTACGCCGCCGGCGAAGTCTTCAATGTGCCAGGCAACAGCGAATTCCATCTGCAGGTGGCTGAGCCAACCTCTTATCTGTGCCGCTATCTGTAAGCCAGCGTATCGCCCGGCGCTTGCCGCCGGGTTGTATTTTTCCTTCCTGCCAGGCAGGAAGGAAAGCGGCGCTTAGCGCTGCGCTTCGCCGCCGAGCCCTTCCACCAGGCTTTGGATCAGGGCAGCCAGTTCGCCGGTCATTAAGATAAAGTCGGCGTCAAAGCGCTGGGCGAAATCTTCCCGATCGATATCTTCGTTTTGGTCGCGTAATTCATCGCAGAACTTGAGGCGCTTAATTGACGCGTCGTCGCAGATCACAAACTGAATACGCTGCTGCCAGTCCAGCGCCAGCTTGGTGACGACCTTCCCGGCCTCAATATGCACAGCGATTTCGTCGCTCACCAGATCCTGCTTCTTGGCGCGGATCACGCCGCCATCTTCCAGCATCGCTTTCAGCTCGGCTTCGTCCAGCAGCTGGAAGCCCTGCGCCACGGTGCCGGAGCGGACCCACTCGGTCAGCGTCAGCTCAATCGGATTCTCCAGGGTCAGCGGCACCACCGGCAGCGAGCCGAGGGTTTTACGCAGCAGGGCCAGGGTATCTTCCGCTTTCTTCGCGCTGGCGCAGTCCACCATGATCAGGCCGTTGACGGTGTCGATCCACATCATCGTCTGGCTGAAGCGGCTGAAGGCGCGCGGGAGCAGCGAGTGCAGCACTTCATCTTTCAGGGAATCTTTCTCAGTTTTCTTCAGCTTGCGCCCCTGATCGGCTTCCAGCTTCTGGATCTTCGCCTCCAGCGCCTGCTTGATCACCGGCGACGGCAGGATCTTTTCTTCTTTACGCGCGCAGATAATGATCTGGCCGTTCGCCGTATGCGTCAGCGCGTCGCTGTGCGATCCCATCGGCGATACCCAACCGGTTTTCGCCATATCCTGGCTGCCACAAGGGGTAAATGTCAGCTCGGCCAGCTGTTTTTCCATCTCCTCGGCGCGCAATTCGATATCGCGGCTGAGACGGTAAACCATTAAATTTTTGAACCACAGCATGATAATTTCCACGGCTTTGTCGTTAAATCAGGCGGGCATGATAGCGAATTGTCGCTATGCTTGCATTGTTAATCGGGGTGAGGAGCTGAGCGTGCGTATTGGTATTGATTTAGGTGGCACAAAAACCGAAGTGATAGCCCTGAGCGACCAGGGAGAGCAGCTGTTTCGCCATCGGTTACCCACGCCGCGGGAGGATTACCGGCAAACCATCGAGACTATCGCCACCCTGGTGGCGATGGCCGAGCAGGCGACCGGACAGCGTGGCACCGTGGGGATGGGGATCCCGGGCGCGATTTCGCCCTATACCGGGGTGGTGAAAAACGCCAACTCGACCTGGCTCAACGGCCAGCCCTTTGATAAGGACCTCAGCCTGCGCCTCGACCGTGAAGTGCGGCTGGCTAACGACGCCAACTGTCTGGCGGTGTCGGAAGCGGTGGACGGCGCGGCGGCGGGGGCGCACACGGTGTTCGCGGTGATTATCGGCACCGGCTGCGGCGCGGGCGTGGCGCTCAACGGGCGGGCGCATATCGGCGGCAATGGTAACGCCGGCGAGTGGGGACATAACCCATTGCCGTGGATGAACGACGATGAGTTGCGCTACCGTGCGGAAGTGCCTTGCTACTGCGGTAAACAGGGATGTATCGAAACCTTTATCTCCGGCACCGGCTTTGCCACTGACTACCAGCGGCTGAGCGGCAAGGGGTTAACCGGCAGCGAGATTATGCGCCTGGTGGGGGAAGGTGACGAAAAAGCCGAACTGGCGCTGAGCCGCTACGAGCAGCGGCTGGCGAAATCGCTGGCCCACGTGGTGAATATCCTCGACCCGGACGTTATCGTGCTGGGCGGCGGGATGAGCAACGTCGAGCGGCTGTATCAGACGGTGCCGGACCTGGTGAAACAGTGGGTCTTCGGCGGCGAGTGTGCAACGCCGATCTGCAAAGCGATGCACGGCGACTCCAGCGGAGTACGCGGCGCGGCATGGCTGTGGCCGCTCCAGGGGACCTGAACCGCTCCCCCTCACCCCGACTCTCTCGCTCCGGAAGAGGGTTAGGGTGAGGGGACATCGCAATGATTCAAACCTCACTCCACCGCAAACGCTCTGTCCAGCCGACTGTAGCCCAGACCATTGATCTTCTTCACTTTGATCTGCACCGGAATGCGATCTTTCATCGCCTCCACGTGGCTGATCACCCCGATAATCTTGCCGCTGGCGTTCAGCGCGTCCAGCGCGTCCAGCGCCGTGTCCAGCGTTTCGCTGTCGAGGGTGCCGAAGCCTTCATCAAGAAACAGGGAATCAATCCGCGTCTTATGGCTCACCAGATCTGACAGCGCCAGGGCCAGCGCCAGGCTGACGAGGAAACTTTCGCCACCGGAGAGGGTGCGGGTGTCGCGCACGGCGTCGGCCTGCCAGGTATCGACAACCTCCAGCTCCAGCGCTTCGCTGGCTTTGCGCTGCAGCAGATAGCGCCCGTGCAGGCGGTTAAGCTGCTGGTTTGCCAGCCAGACCAGATTATCCAGCGTCAGCCCCTGGGCGAATTTGCGGAACCGGTCGCCGGTGCTGGAGCCGATCAGCGAATTGAGATAGCCCCAGTCATCCGCCCGCTGCGCCGCCTCTGCAATCTGTCGCCCCAGCGCCTGCTGATGTTGACGGCTCTCTGTGTCCTGCCTGAGCTGCTGGCGGATCTCGCCCTGGCGGGTGGTGTTGTCCCGCAGCCGCTGCGCCAGGGCCTGCAGCTGGGTTTGCAGGGCGGGGATGTCCGCGTCCGTCCCTTGCGGACGCAGCGCCAGGTGCGCCTGCTGCTGACGGGTCGCCTGCTCGCAGAGCGCCGTCGCCTGCTGGAGCTGCTGCTCCAGCGTCTGTTTTAACTGCGTCAGCCGCTGGACGGTTTCGTCATCCAGCAGCGCGGCGAGAAACGCCTGCCGATCGCTAAAGCGGCTGGCGGCCAGGGCGGCGGTAAATTGCGCCTGCGACTGGTCCAGGCGCGCCTTCTCTTCGGTCTCCAGCTGCTGCTGGGCGACAAGCTGGCTGTGCAACGCCAGGCACTCCTCATGGATAGCGCGCCAGTTGTCGGGAACCACCGGCTCAGCTTCAGCCTTTGCCTCGTCGCTGGCTGGCAGCGTCTCCAGCAGCGGCTGCAGGGCGGCAATCTGCTCCTGAATGGCGCCATGCCGGGTCTGTTGCGCCTGCCACTGGGCAAATTCGCTTTCGCGAGCGTTCAGCCAGGCGGCTTCTGTCCCTTCTTCCGGCAGGTTGAGCGTCAGGGCCTGCAGGGCGCTTTCCAGTCCCTGGCGCGTGGCCGTCAGCTGCTGCTGAGCCTGGCGCGCCAGCGCCTCCTGATCGTTAAGCTGGCCTTGCAGCATCAGGCGCTGGCTGAGCTGGTAGAGCTGTTGCTCGTAGCGCTCCTGCTCCTGTATCCAGTCGTTTATCTCTTGCGCAATATCCCGCGTGACCTGAAGAGAGGCGCAGGTTTCCTGCCACGCTTTAGTGAGCGCTTGCTCTTCCTCAGCGAGCCGCCCGGCCGCTTCGGTTTCACGCTGGAGCTGCTGCGTCAGGGCGTTGACCTGCCCGAGGATCAGCAGACCTTCTTCTTTCAGCGCGGCGACCTCTTTTTCCAGCGCATCGCGGCGGCGCTGGTTATCCGTGACCGTCAGCGAGGCGTATTGTTCAATCGCCGGGTGTTCACAGGAGCCGCACAGCGGGCAGGGCTTACCGGCCTCAAGCCGGGCGCGGTAACCTTCCAGATCTTTAATCGTTTCTTCCCGCTGGCAGAGCGCCTTCAGGTCGAGATAGTGCTGGTTTTTGTCTTTGTACTGCTCCCGGCGCTGCGCCAGGGTGACGTTGAGTTTTGCCTGCTCCGCCTGCGCCTGCTGTACGCTTTCGGCGTTCTGGCGCAGACGCTTGCGCAGCAGCTGATGCTGTTCATGAAGGGAGAGCAGCCGCTGGCGCAGCGGTCGCGACTGGGTTTGCTGCGCCATCGCCGCCGCAACGTCATCGGCGGTCAGCGACAGAGGGCTGGCCGGCAGATCGGCCAGCTTCTGGCGCAGCGCGGCCAGGCGGGTGGTCTGGGCCGTCAGCTGCTGTTTATCCCGAGTCAGCTGCGAAAATTGCGCCCGCCAGCCGGCGATCTCCTGGCCCCATAAGCGAAATCGCTCATGGGCCGCCAGCCACTGCGCCAGGTCGGCCAGTTCAGCCTGACGCTGCCGCTGGGCATGCAGGGCGCTACGGCGAATGCGCGCGCGCAGCGCCGTGCTGGTAAGTAAGCGAGCATTCACTTCATTGATTCGCTGGCGGGTTTGCGCCAGGCCTGCCGCGTGCTCCTGTTGCCGCTCCCATAAGGGGCGCAACTGGGCGGCGGGCTGGGCCAGCTCAAGCCTGGCCAGCGCCGGCGCGGCGTCGGCCAGCGCCTGACGGGCCTGCTGCTGGCCGCTGACCGCCTGCTGCTGCTGCTGCGCCAGCTCATCGCGACGCGTTAGCCACTGAAGCTGCTGCTGCTGGTTTTGCTGCTGCGCCAGCAGGGCTTTCTCTTCGTCAGTAAGTACCTGCAAACTTTCCTGCAGCGCCTGCTGCTGGGCCTCCGTCAGCAGGACGATGCCCGCCGCCTGGGCTTCGAACTTCTCCAGCGTATGGCGAGCGGCTTTGTGCTGCTCATAGACCATCGCCGAAATCTGACCGTAGATTTCCGTGCCGGTCAGCTCCTCCAGCAGCTCCGCGCGATCGCTCGGCTTCGCGTTCAGAAAGGCGGCAAATTGCCCCTGGGAGAGCAGCATCGAGCGGGTGAAGCGGCCATAGTCGAGGCCGGTGAGCATCGCGGTTTGCTCCAGCTTATCCGAGACCTTATCGGCGAGGATTTTGCCGTCGGCGCAGCGCGCCAGCTCGACGCGGGGCGCCTGCAGGTTGCCATCTGGCTGGTTACGCGCCCGGTTCTGGCTCCAGAAGGCGCGGTAGGCGATGCCTTTCACTTCAAACTCCACCTCCGCCAGACACTCGGCGGTATCGCGGGTCATCAGGTCATTTTGCGACTGGGAGACTTTATTCAGGCGCGGCGTCTCGTGATAGAGCGCGAGGCAAATGGCGTCGAGCAGAGTGGTTTTCCCGGCGCCGGTGGCGCCGGTAATGGCGAACAGGCCGTTGCTGGCGAACGGCTCGGCGGTAAAGTCTATCTTCCATTCCCCTTTCAGGGAGTTGAGGTTTTTCAGACGCAGACTGAGGATTTTCATGCGTTTTCGTCCTCCGCGGTGAGCGTATGCAGCGTATGGGCGAACAGCTCGTGCAGCCGGGCGCGCTTCTCATCATCAATCTCGGTCAGCGCCAGCCGGCGCTCGAACACCTCTTCCACCTTCAGTTCGCTGAGGGTCTCCCGCTGGGCGTTGAGCAGTATTTTCTCGCGCTGCTCGCGGCTGCGGCGCACCAGCAATACTTCCACCGGCAGATCCTCCGTCAGCGCCTGAATATGACGCTGAATATCGTGCAGGTACTCCTCGGTGGTGATTTCGATATCCAGCCACACCGGCGGGTCCTGTTCAACGCCGCGCCACTGCGCCAGCTGGGCGGTGATGGCGGCCAGATCGCCTTTGATGACCGCCAGCGGCTGGGTGACGGGCACCTCAAGGGTCTCCACGGCGCTGAGTCGCCCATCGCTAAAGCTCACCAGATGCACCGATTTCGCTTTACCGGTTTCATCAAAGCTCAGCGGCAGCGGCGAGCCGCTGTAGCGGATGTGCTCGCAGCCGCCAACCACCTGCGCCCGGTGAATATGGCCCAGCGCAATGTAGTCGGCAGGGGGGAAGTGCTGCGCCGGGAAGGCATCCAGCGTGCCGATATAAATGTCGCGAACGGCATCGCTTTTGCTGGCGCCGACGGTAGTCAGATGGCCGCTGGCAATCACGGGTAGCGGCCGATCGCCGCGCAGGGCGCAGGCATGCTGATACTGCTCCTGATAATAGTCGCTGATGGCGTGCAGCAGCTGCTGCTGTTTTTCCCGACCGGAGTGGCCGGCCTGGCTGGTGACCAGCTCGCGCGGGCGTAAAAACGGCACCGGGCAGAAGATAGCGCCTGGGGTGCCGTCGCGCCGCGGCAGCTCAATGGGCGGGCAGCCGGCGTTCGCCACGACGGTGGTGTGTAAAAAGGCGAGGATATCGCGGGATTCATTGAGCATCGCCACCGAATCATGGTTGCCCGCCAGCACCACCAGGCGACAGCCGGTCTGCTGCAGCTGGACGACAAAGCGGTTATACAGTTCGCGAGCGTAGCTCGGCGGCGATCCGGTATCAAAAATATCGCCGGCCACGATGATGGCGTCGACTTCATGCTCCTGCGCGCGGGCCAGCAGCCAGGTCAGGAAGGCGTCATGTTCGGCCGCACGGCTTTTGCTGTAAAAATTCTGGCCCAGGTGCCAGTCGGAGGTGTGAAGGATGCGCATAAATCTTCCCTAGCGAAAAAAGCATGAGCGGCAGTATACCATTTGTCGGAGAGGGGTAAGTCCGCGTCATGCTTCAAAATACCCGATCGTCAGACGGTCATTTTTTTCATAAATCTGTCACAAAAGTGACGCATAATGACGCCGCACTTCTATACTGATGGCTAAAAAACACAGGGTAAATAATGGCGAGAAGAATTCTGGTCGTTGAAGATGAAGCTCCAATCCGCGAAATGGTCTGCTTTGTTCTGGAGCAAAATGGCTTTCAGCCTGTCGAAGCGGAAGATTATGACAGCGCGGTGAATCAACTCAATGAACCCTGGCCTGATTTGATTCTCCTTGACTGGATGCTGCCGGGCGGTTCGGGGCTGCAGTTCATTAAGCTGCTCAAGCGCGAGGCGATGACCCGGGATATTCCGGTGGTGATGCTGACCGCGCGCGGAGAAGAAGAGGATCGCGTTCGCGGCCTGGAGACCGGGGCGGACGACTACATTACCAAGCCTTTCTCACCGAAGGAGCTGGTGGCGCGAATCAAAGCGGTGATGCGCCGTATTTCGCCGATGGCGGTGGAAGAGGTGATTGAAATGCAGGGGCTGAGCCTCGATCCCTCATCGCACCGGGTGATGACCGGCGAAAGTCCGCTGGACATGGGGCCAACGGAATTTAAATTATTGCACTTCTTTATGACCCATCCGGAGCGGGTGTACAGCCGCGAGCAGCTGCTGAACCACGTTTGGGGAACCAACGTCTATGTGGAAGACCGCACGGTAGACGTCCATATTCGCCGCCTGCGTAAAGCGCTGGAACACAGTGGCCATGATCGCATGGTGCAAACGGTTCGCGGCACGGGGTATCGTTTCTCCGCCCGTTTCTGAATTTTGACAGGAGTGTGACCCGTGCTGGAACGGCTGTCATGGAAAAGGCTGGCGCTGGAGCTCTTTTTAGCGTGTATTCCGGCCCTGATTCTGGGGGCGTTTGTGGGTCATTTGCCGTGGTTTTTACTGGCGGCAGTGACCGGTTTGTTGATTTGGCATTTCTGGAATTTGATGCGCCTGTCGTGGTGGCTGTGGGTGGACCGGAGCATGACCCCTCCGCCCGGCCGCGGCAGCTGGGAGCCGCTGCTGTATGGTCTGCACCAGATGCAGATGCGTAATAAAAAGCGTCGACGTGAGCTGGGAAGCCTGATCAAACGCTTTCGTAGCGGGGCGGAATCCCTGCCGGACGCGGTGGTCCTGACCACGGAAGAGGGGGCCATTTTCTGGTGTAACGGCCTGGCGCAGCAGATTTTAAACCTGCGCTGGCCGGACGACAGTGGGCAAAACATTCTTAACCTTCTGCGCTATCCTGAATTCGCCAACTACCTGAAACAGCGTGATTTTTCAAAGCCGCTCAATCTGGTGCTGAATAATGCCCGTCATCTGGAAATTCGCGTGATGCCCTACAGCGACAAACAGTGGCTGATGGTGGCGCGCGACGTGACGCAGATGCATCAGCTGGAAGGGGCGCGGCGTAACTTTTTCGCCAACGTCAGCCATGAGCTGCGCACCCCGCTGACGGTGCTGCAGGGCTATCTGGAGATGATGCAGGAGCAGGTGCTGGAAGGGGCGACCCGTGAAAAGGCCCTGCACACCATGCGTGAGCAAACCCAGCGTATGGAGGGGCTGGTGAAGCAGTTGCTCACGCTGTCGCGTATTGAAGCCGCGCCGGCGCTGGCGATGAATGACCGCATCGACGTGCCGATGATGCTGCGGGTCGTGGAGCGCGAGGCGCAGACCCTCAGCCAGGATAAGCAGACGCTGATTTTTACCGTCGATGAGCAGCTCAAGGTGCTGGGCAACGAGGAACAACTGCGCAGCGCCATTTCTAACCTGGTCTATAACGCGGTGAACCACACCCCGCCGGGCACCGAAATTCGCGTCAGCTGGCAGCGAACGCCCCAGGGGGCGCTGTTCAGCGTCGAGGATAATGGGCCGGGCATTGCGCCGGAGCATATTCCCCGTCTGACCGAGCGCTTCTATCGGGTGGATAAGGCTCGCTCCCGGCAAACCGGGGGCAGCGGCCTGGGGCTGGCGATCGTCAAACACGCGGTCAACCATCATGACAGCCGGCTGGAGATCGACAGCACGGTGGGCAAGGGAACCCGTTTTAGCTTCCTGCTCCCGGAACGATTAATTGCCAGAAACGACGCCTGAGCGGCGCGCTGTCAGCTTATCTTGCCAATGACCAGCTTCGGCTGGTCATTTTCCCTGGCAGTCGTTTTTCTCTTGCCTATTTAATGAACGTGCGCTGCTTTTTTGTTCGCATGATAAGCCACGGGTTTTCCATCAATATGGTAAATGATTCTGGTGTGAAACTGATAACCAGCATAATCATCTGCTTTTGCGATCGTGCCTTGCTTTAAAACGTTATAAGCGTTTAAATTGCGCCTGCGCAGTCGATGACAGACTGCTTTTGCGTGGTAATACCAAAAACAATTCTTTCCCACGCCGCTTCGGGAGCATATCTCGCTGAGTTTACCGGCAATCGCCGCTGTATCGTCCCTGAGAGGGTAGCGCGGTATTTTTCCATTTTTTTACAACACCACATCCACAGGCAGTAATGAATTTATGACCCATCAGTTAAAATCTCGCGACATCATAGCGTTGGGCTTTATGACCTTCGCGTTGTTCGTTGGCGCAGGCAACATTATTTTCCCGCCGATGGTTGGCTTACAGGCGGGCGAGCACGTCTGGACGGCGGCGATCGGCTTCCTGATCACCGCGGTGGGTCTGCCGGTGCTGACGGTGGTGGCGCTGGCGAAAGTCGGCGGCGGCGTTGAAAGCCTGAGCACCCCGATTGGTAAAGTGGCTGGTATCCTGCTGGCGGTGGTGTGTTATCTCGCGGTGGGACCGCTGTTCGCGACCCCGCGCACCGCGACCGTCTCTTTTGAAGTCGGGATTGCGCCGCTGACCGGCGATGGCCCGCTGCCGCTGCTGATCTACAGCGTTATCTACTTCGCGCTGGTGATCCTGGTCTCGCTCTATCCGGGCAAACTGCTGGATACGGTGGGCAACTTCCTGGCGCCGCTGAAAATTATCGCCCTGATTGTGCTGGCGGTCGCCGCTATTGTCTGGCCGGCAGGCCCGATCAGCGACGCGCTGGAAGCGTATCGTACCGCGCCATTCTCCAATGGCTTCGTCAACGGCTACCTGACCATGGACACCCTCGGCGCGATGGTGTTCGGGATCGTGATTGTTAATGCCGCACGCTCCCGCGGCGTCAGCGAAGCGCGTCTGTTGACCCGCTACACCGTCTGGGCGGGCCTGATGGCAGGCGTCGGTCTGACCCTGCTGTATCTGGCGCTGTTCCGTCTGGGCTCGGATAGCGCCACCCTCGTGGACCAGTCCGCTAACGGCGCGGCGATCCTCCACGCCTACGTGCAGCATACCTTCGGCGGGGCGGGCAGCTTCCTGCTGGCGGCGCTGATCTTCATCGCCTGCCTGGTGACGGCGGTGGGCCTGACCTGCGCCTGCGCCGAATTCTTTGCCCAGTATCTGCCGTTCTCCTATCGCACGCTGGTCTTTATCCTCGGCCTGTTCTCGATGGCGGTCTCCAACCTCGGTCTGAGCCACCTGATTCAGGTGTCGATTCCGGTGCTGACCGCTATCTACCCGCCGTGTATCGCACTGGTTGTATTAAGCTTTACCCGCAGTTGGTGGCATAATTCGTCCCGTGTTATCGCGCCGGCCATGTTTATCAGTCTGATGTTTGGTATCATTGACGGGATTAAGTCATCGGCGTTTGCCGCTATCCTGCCGGCCTGGACCGCGCGTCTGCCGCTGGCGGAGCAGGGCCTGGCCTGGCTGATGCCGACCGCCGTGATGGCAATTCTCGCGGTGATCTGGGACCGTGCCGCCGGACGTCAGGTGACCTCCAGCGCGCACTAACCGGCGTTGAGGACAAGCGTTTAACCACGGGACTTCGGGTTCCGTGGTTTTTTATTTTTTGTGTTAAACGGCATTGAAAAACCACGATGGAAAGTAGTAACAAGCTTAAGCGCGGGCTAAGCACCCGGCACATTCGCTTTATGGCCCTGGGTTCCGCCATCGGCACCGGGCTTTTTTACGGTTCAGCCGACGCGATTAAAATGGCCGGACCCAGCGTTCTGTTGGCCTACATTATCGGCGGCGTCGCAGCATATATCATTATGCGCGCGCTCGGTGAGATGTCGGTGCATAACCCTTCCGCCAGCTCATTCTCCCGCTATGCCCAGGAAAACCTCGGCGGACTGGCGGGGTATATCACCGGCTGGACCTACTGCTTTGAAATCCTGATTGTCGCCATCGCCGACGTCACCGCCTTCGGGATCTACATGGGCGTCTGGTTCCCGACGGTGCCGCACTGGATCTGGGTGCTCAGCGTGGTGCTGATCATCTGCGCCGTCAACCTGATGAGCGTCAAGGTATTTGGCGAGCTGGAGTTCTGGTTCTCGTTCTTCAAAGTGGCCACCATCATCATCATGATCCTCGCCGGGTTCGGCATCATTATCTGGGGGATCGGCAACGGCGGCCAGCCGACGGGGATTCATAATCTGTGGAGCAACGGCGGCTTCTTCAGCAACGGTTGGCTGGGAATGGTGATGTCGCTGCAGATGGTGATGTTCGCCTACGGCGGTATCGAAATCATCGGCATTACCGCCGGTGAGGCGAAAGATCCGGAGAAATCCATTCCACGCGCCATCAACTCGGTGCCGATGCGCATTCTGGTGTTCTATGTCGGCACGCTGTTCGTCATTATGTCTATCTATCCGTGGAACCAGGTGGGTACCGACGGCAGCCCCTTTGTCCTGACCTTCCAGCATCTGGGCATTACCTTCGCGGCCAGCATTCTTAACTTCGTGGTCCTGACGGCCTCGCTGTCGGCGATTAACTCCGACGTGTTCGGCGTGGGCCGTATGCTGCACGGCATGGCCGAGCAGGGGAGCGCGCCGAAGGTGTTCGCCAAAACCTCGCGTCGCGGTATTCCGTGGGTGACGGTGATGGTGATGACCATTGCGCTGCTGTTTGCGGTATACCTCAATTACATCATGCCGGAAAACGTCTTCCTGGTGATCGCCTCGCTGGCCACTTTCGCCACCGTGTGGGTGTGGATTATGATCCTGCTGTCGCAGATTGCCTTCCGCCGCCGTCTGTCGCCGGAGGAGGTCAAGGCCCTGAAATTCAAAGTCCCCGGCGGGGTGGCGACCACGGTTGTCGGCCTGGTGTTCCTGGCGTTTATTATCGCCCTGATCGGCTATCATCCGGACACCCGCATTTCGTTGTATGTCGGTATGGCGTGGATTGCGCTGCTGCTGCTGGGCTGGGTCTTTAAGACCCGTCGCGATCGCCGCCTGGCGCAGGCTCAGTAATCGACATCGCCCCGGTCAGCATCGCGCGACCGGGGCGGCTTGCCGACCCGCGTCCTCCCCCGTTATCCTCCCCCAAAAAATCCTGTGACGATGAGTTCTGCGCCTGACGGCTATGGCAAGGTGTGCCCATTCTGCACAATGAGGATTCACGATGTTGAAGGCATGGCACCTTCCGGTTGCACCCTTTATCAAGGTGCAACAGGACCGACTGTTTATTACCCTGTGGCTAAGCGGTGAGTCGCTGCCGCAGCGGATCACGCTGCGCGCGGAAGAAGATAACGAAGAGCTGTCGCTGCCGATGCAGCGCCTCCGCCAGGCGCCGAGGCCGGGGGTGGTGGCATGGCGCGGTGAAATCCATCTCGCCAGCGGTCAGCCGCGCCGCCGCTACAGCTTTAAGCTGCTGTGGGCCGACCATCAGCGCTGGTTTACGCCGCAGGGCTTCAGCCGTTTCCCGCCGGCCAGGCTGGAGCAGTTCGCCGTCGACCTGCCGGACGCTGGCCCGCAGTGGGTGGCCGATCAGGTTTTCTATCAGATTTTCCCCGATCGCTTTGCCCGCAGCGCTGCGCGTGACGGCGAACAGGACGCGGTCTATTACCATCACGCGGCGGGACGGGAGATTGTGCGCAAGGCGTGGGACGAACCGCTTACCGGCGAGGCGGGCGGTTCGACGTTCTACGGCGGCGATCTCGACGGCATCAGCGAAAAACTGCCGTACCTGAAGCAGCTCGGCGTGACCGCCCTGTATCTGAACCCGGTCTTCGCCGCCCCCAGCGTGCATAAATATGACACGGAGGATTATCGGCGCGTCGATCCGCAGTTTGGCGGCGACGCGGCGCTGCTCCGCTTGCGCCATAACACCCAGCGGGCGGGAATGCGCATGATCCTCGACGGCGTGTTCAACCATACCGGCGATTCCCATCCCTGGTTCGACCGTCACCAGCAGGGCAGCGGCGGCGCCGGCCATCATCCGGACTCCCCGTGGCGCGACTGGTTTACCTTCTCCGGGGAGGGGCAGGCGCACAACTGGCTGGGTTATGCCAGTCTGCCGAAGCTCGACTATCGGTCGACCAGCCTGGTCAACGAGATCTATGCCGGCGAGGACAGCATCGTACGCCACTGGCTGAAGGCGCCGTGGAGCATGGACGGCTGGCGTCTGGACGTGGTGCATATGCTCGGCGAAGGCGGCGGGGCGCGAAATAACCTGCGGCATATCGCCGGCATCACCCAGGCGGCGAAGCAAACGCAGCCGGAAGCCTTTGTCTTTGGAGAACATTTTGGCGACGCGCGCCAGTGGCTACAGGCGGATGCCGAAGATTCGGCAATGAACTACCGCGGCTTCACCTTCCCGATCTGGGGATTCCTTGCCAATACCGATATCTCTTACGATCCGCAGAAGATAGACGCCCAGACCTGTATGGCGTGGATGGATAATTATCGCGCCGGGCTGTCGCATCAGCAGCAGCTACGGATGTTCAATCAGCTCGACAGCCATGATACGGCGCGTTTTAAATCTCTCCTTGGCAAAGACGTAGCGCGCCTGCCGCTGGCGGTGGTGTGGCTGTTCAGCTGGCCGGGGGTACCGTGCATCTACTACGGCGACGAGGTGGGCGTGGATGGCAATAACGATCCGTTCTGCCGTAAACCGTTCCCGTGGGATCCGGCGCTGCAGGATACCCAGCTGCTGGCGCTGTATCAGCGGATGGCGAAACTGCGTAAAGCCCAGCAGGCGCTGCGCTACGGCGGCTGCCAGGTGATTTACGCCGAGGATAACGTGGTGGTGTTTGTCCGCGTTTATAAACAGCAGCGGGTGCTGGTGGCGATTAACCGCGGCGAAGCCTGCGAGGTGGTTATCGAGGATTCGCCGCTGCTGGACGTGGGGGCCTGGACGCTGCAGGAAGGCGCTGGCGTCTTCCATGACGGGGTGCTGACCCTCCCGGCTATCTCCGCCTGCGTCTGGTCCGGCCGTTAACGATAGAGCTGGCTCAGCAGGTCGTCGCGGAGGAGCGCCTCCCGCCACCAGCGCTGAGCCAGCCCGTCATTCCCGCTGCGCCAGGCCATGTAGGTGATATCTTTTTCCCGCCAGCAGGCGACGCTTTTCTCCACCAGACAGCCTTTTTCCAGCCACGGGCGGGCGATATGACGCGGCAGAAAGCCGCAGCCCAGCCCGGCGCACAGCAGTTCGACTTTGCTGGCGAAATCATCGACGCCGATTTGCGGTTGTTCATCAAGCAGGTTGCTGTTCAGCGGATGGCAATAGCGGGCGCTGTCGCGGATCACTACCGCCCGGTGCTGGCTGAGCTGCTTATTGCTGAGCGGCGCTTCCGCGCCGGCCAGCGGGTGGGCTGGGGCGACCACGAAAATGTTATCCAGCGCGCCGAGGGTTTGCCATGACCACTCGGCGGAGGTAGGCGGCTCATTGATGGCGCCGAGGATAATATCCGCGCCATGGTGGGTCAGCTCTTCCCACGAACCGGCGAGGGTGTGATGACTGAAGTTCAGCCGCGTCTGCGGGTTTTGCGCGTAGAACTCGGCGATCAGCGGCAGCAGGGCTGAAAAGGGAAACGAGGCGTCGAGGGCGATCGCCAGCTCTCGCTCCCAGCCGGCGCTTAGCTGCTGGGCCTGCTTTTCCAGATCTCTGGCGGCGCTCAACAGCTGGCGTCCTTTCTCGAGCATCAATCGCCCGGTATCGGTAAACTTCGCCCGGTGACCGGAGCGATCCAATAAGACAATGTCCAGATCGTTCTCCAGCTTCTGGATCATATAGCTCAGCGCGGCGGGGGTTTTATACAGCGACTCCGCGGCGGTGGCGAAGGATCCGTGTCGGTCCAGCGCATCAAGGATCATCAGAACATCAAAGTTTACGCGCATCAGGGGTTTCCATTAATTTATTTTCCTTTGTTGTACCTAAGCGCAATAATCAATGCCAGTGAATAAATCAGAACAGTTTGACGTAAAAATTTGATGAAAGATGGCGTGAGTCAATACTCACCGCCGACAAAATATAAGTCACAAAAAAACTTTAATAACTTGTTAGAAATAACTGGCTATACTCACCATGCTTTATCAGTCAGGATCTACACGACGCATTAACCATCATGTCATCTTTTTAACTCATTGATTAAGAAGGTATTTAATGTCTATTCGTGAACTGCTCGATCCCACTAATTCCGCCCTTATCTTTATTGATCATCAACCACAGATGTCATTTGGCGTGGCGAATATCGATCGCCAGACCCTCAAAAATAACACCGTGGCGCTGGCCAAAGCTGGCAAAATTTTTAATGTACCGGTGATTTACACTTCCGTAGAGACCAAAAGCTTCAGCGGTTATATCTGGCCGGAATTATTGGCCGTGCATCCTGACGTCAAGCCGATTGAGCGTACTTCAATGAACTCCTGGGAAGACGATGCCTTCGTCGCGGCGGTGAAAGCGACCGGCCGTAAAAAGCTGGTGATCTCCGCTCTGTGGACCGAAGTTTGCCTGACGTTTCCGGCGCTGATGGCCCTGGAGGCGGGCTACGAAGTGTATGTGGTCACCGATACCTCCGGCGGTACCTCTGTCGACGCCCATGAGCGTTCTATTGACCGGATGGTGCAGGCGGGTGCGGTGCCGGTGACCTGGCAGCAGGTGTTGCTGGAGTACCAGCGCGACTGGTCGCGCAAAGCGACTTACGATGCGGTCATGGACCTGGTGCGCGAACACAGCGGCGCCTACGGGATGGGCGTGGATTACGCTTATACCATGGTGCACGGCGCGCCAGAGCGTAAAGCGTAACTCACTTCATCCTTCAAGCTGCCTCTTTGTTGGCTGCGTTTGTCCGCCCCGACGCAGCATGAATGATGTTGTGCAGAGCCATTTATCGCTAATGGCAGGAGCAATCCTGCCATTCCCCTGAAGCAAGGAACTCTTTATGGCGCAGCAAAAATCGGTGACCCTGGTCATCAGCCATCTGCTCGATCCGCAACACGGCCAGCGCTACGAAGAGTGGCTCGGCAAAATCATGCCCATCGCGGCTGAATTTCCCGGCCATCTCGGGGCGAATGTGATCCGGCCCGCCGCAGGGCAGAATCTGTGGAGCGTGATTATCCGCTTCGACACCCTGGAGCATCTCTACGCCTGGACGCAGTCGGAAACCCGTCGTCAGCTGGTGGCGGAGATTGCCCCGCTGCTGACGGAGGGCGATCGGACGGAGGTGCGGACCGAACCGGCCTTCTGGTTTACCCCGCCGGTGGCGAATGTGCGCCAGCCGCGGCGCTGGAAACAGTTTCTGATCACCCTGCTGGTGATTTTCCCCAGCACCAACCTGGTGCCGGCGGTGACCGGCATGCTGTTGCCGTCGCTTAAGGGGAGCCTGCTGCTGCACCTGATCAATGATGCCTGCGTGGTTGCGCTGGTGGTCTGGTTCTGGATGCCCATCGTGACCCGCCTGTTTGCTGGCTGGTTGAAGAAAAACTGAGTCAGCCTCCCCAAGGAGTGCGTTATGTCGCAAACTGCCACACTGATTCTGACCCACGGCCAGATTCATACCCTCGATCGCGCGAATCCGCTGGCGGAAGCCGTGGCCATCGCCGACGGAAAAATTGTTGCCACCGGAAGCCACGATCGGATCATGAGCTTTGCCGCCGAGGGGACGCAGATCGTCGATCTCAAAGGGCATACGGTGATCCCGGGCCTCAACGATTCTCACCTGCACCTGATCCGTGGTGGGTTGAACTACAACCTTGAGCTCCGCTGGGAGGGGGTGCCCTCGCTGGCCGATGCGCTGCGAATGCTCAAGGAGCAAGCGGATCGCACACCCTCCCCGCAGTGGGTGCGGGTGGTCGGCGGCTGGAGCGAATTCCAGTTCGCCGAACGACGGATGCCGACCCTGGAAGAGCTAAACGACGCGGCGCCCGATACGCCGGTGTTTGTGCTGCATCTCTACGATCGCGCGCTGCTGAACCGCGCGGCGCTGAAAGCTGTGGGATATACCAAAGAGACGCCGGATCCGGCGGGCGGCGAGATCGTCCGCGATAGCCACGGCAACCCGACCGGGATGCTGATCGCCAAACCAAACGCCATGATCCTCTACGCCACCCTGGCCAAAGGGCCGAAGCTGCCGCTGGATCTGCAGGTGAACTCCACCCGCCAGTTTATGCGCGAGCTGAACCGGCTGGGGCTGACCAGCGCCATCGACGCCGGGGGCGGTTTCCAGAACTACCCGGAAGATTACGAAATTATCGAACAGCTGCACGCGAAAGAGCAAATGACCGTGCGCATCGCCTACAACCTGTTTACCCAGCGGCCGAAGCAGGAGCTGGAGGACTTCGAACGCTGGACCGACATGCTGAAGCCGGGGCAGGGGACCGACTTCTATCGCGCCAACGGCGCCGGCGAGATGCTGGTGTTTTCGGCGGCGGATTTTGAAGATTTCCTGCAGCCGCGGCCGGATCTGCCGCAAGGCATGGAGGATGAGCTGGAGCGGGTGGTGCGCCACCTGGTGGAACATCGCTGGCCGTTCCGCCTGCATGCCACCTACGACGAGTCCATCAGCCGGATGCTGGACGTGTTTGAGAAGGTGAACCGCGACATTCCGTTTAATGGCCTGCACTGGTTCTTCGACCATGCCGAGACCATTACCGAGCGCAACATTGAGCGGGTGAAGGCGCTGGGGGGCGGCATTGCGGTGCAGCACCGGATGGCCTTCCAGGGCGAATATTTTGTCGATCGCTACGGCAAAGAGGCGGTGAAACATACGCCGCCGGTGGCGAAAATGCTGGAGCTGGACGTACCGGTAGGGTTGGGGACCGATGCCACCCGCGTCGCCAGCTATAACCCGTGGACCGCGCTGTACTGGCTGGTCTCCGGGCGCACCGTCGGCGGGATGGCGATGTATGACGATAACAACCGGCTGCCGCGCGATGTCGCGCTGGAGCTGTGGACGGCGGGCAGCGCCTGGTTCTCCAGCGAGCAGGGGAAAAAGGGCCGTCTGGCCGCCGGTCAGCTTGCCGATCTGGTGGTGCTGTCGAAGGACTATTTCAGCGTCGCGGAAGAGGAGATCAAAGGCATTGAGTCGGTGCTGACGGTGGTTGACGGCAAAGTGGTGTATGCCGCCGGTCACTTCTCGCCGCTGGCGCCGCCGCCCATTCCGGTGCTGCCGGAGTGGTCGCCGGTGGTGAAGGTCCCGGGCCATTACCGTTCCGCTCCGCCGGCGGCGGCTAAAATCGGCGCGATCGTGCAGATGCACCAGTGCTGCGGGAGCTGCGGCGTTCATGGCCATCAGCATGATATCGCGCGGAAATCGTCGATCCCGGTCTCCGACGAGCAGGCCTTCTGGGGCGTGCTGGGCTGCTCCTGCTTTGCCTTCTGATGCCTGACGCCTCCGCCCCGGTAGCTCAGGGGCGGAGGTCTCAGCCACCTTTCACGCATCAATAGCGCTGCTGTGAGCCAAATAGCGCCATGCGGCGGGCAATCATCTCGCGTACCGGCTGCAGCCCCTGGGCGATCACTTTCCGCGGATCGTTCACATCGTGCCCGGTATCGGCAGCGAAGATCGCCTTCACCTGCTGGCACCAGGCGTACATATTTTCGGTATTAACGTTAATCTTGGCGGTGCCGCAGGCAATCGCCCGGCGCATATCCTCATCGGCAATACCGGTGCCGCCATGCAGCACCAGCGGAACCTTCACCCGCTCGGCAATGGCTTTCATCTCGCTAAATCCCAGCCTGGCTTTGCCTTTATACAGGCCATGGGTGGAGCCCAGCGCGGCGGCGAGGCAGTCCACCTGGGTTTCTGTCACCAGGGTGTAGCACTCCTGCGGATCGGCATAGATGACTTCGGAATTGACAATGCCGTCTTCGCTACCGGCGATAGTCCCCAGTTCGGCCTCCACGGAGATACCTTTGCTGTGCGCCAGCGTCACCAGATGGCGGGTAATGGCCAGGTTTTCCCTGAACGGCAGATGCGAGCCATCAAACATAATGGAACTGAAGCCGGCGGCGATCGCCGCTTCGCAGGCCTCCCGGGTGGTGCCATGATCCAGATGCAGCGCCACCGGAACATCAATATGTAAATACTCCATGGCGTTAACCACGATGTCATGAATACATTTTAACCCGAGCATATGCTTAACCGTGCCGCCGGACACGCCCAAAATAACCGGTGAGCGGCACTGCTGGGCGGTGCTTAATACGGCGCCAACCCACTCCAGATTATTAATGTTGAACTGACCGACGGCGTAGCCGTCCCTCAGGGCATGCTGAAGCATGTCCTTCATCGACACTAACATATTCACCTCTTGATATTTATTAAATACAGTTATTCTTCAAAATATTGCTTTAAGTTTCTCTCGTAGCTATTTAACGAGTGGTGGACGACCGCCAGGTCCGGCATAGATTCCCGTACCCCTTTTTTCTCAATAGAAATGGCGGCGGTGAGGCTGGCAAATAAAATAATATTATCTATGTGCCATGAGTAGTGGACGCCATAGGTGAAGGCGCCGTGAAATACATCCCCGGCTCCGGTGGTATCCACGGCATTGCACAGCCAGGAAGGAACGATCTGCAGCATACCGCTTTTTAAAAAAGCGCAGCCTTTTTCGCCAAGGGTAATAAATGCCTCGCCGCGGCAAATTTTATTCAGCTCAATCAGCGCCGCTTTAATTTCTGCTTCGGTGCTCAGCGAGCGATAGCTCATATAGTCGCGGGCAAAATGTTCGCTCACCACAAAATAGTCGGTCCAGGCCGCCAGTTTAATATTGCTGGCACGCAGTGACCCACCGTCCATCACGACTCTGGCGTTGGGCAGTTTCTTAATTAAATATTCACTGATTTCCGCCTCATGGCCGTCAATTAAAATAGTGACTGGCTCCTCGGCGGCAATCAGCCGCTCGGCGAGGTCGTCCAGTTTGAGCTTTTGATCGTAGGTCAGGGAAGGCGGTGTTTGCATCTTGCGGGTAATAATCGTCCGCGAACCCGTTAAGCGATTGACGAGCACCGAGGCCAGCGGGGTGATCATGTCATCGGAGAAAACCACCTGGCTGGTATCCACGCCCGCTTCGGCAAACTCATCGATAATGCGCTGACCGTAAAGATCCTGATGCAGATGGCCGATGTAATAGACCTCCTCCCCCCATAATCCCAGCAGCCAGGCCGCATTGGCCGCCGGGCCGCCGCCGCTTTCGATAAAATCATGACAAAAGTTTTTAGTATTCTCCTGGGGCCATTCATTGAGAAAGAAAAACTGATCGAAACAAGCAAATCCAATGGACAAAATAGCCATAACCACTCCTGATTATTTGTCAGCGGCGGGAAGCTTGACCGTCCCGCCGGGAAAAATGACCTCGCTTATTCATTTTTCTGCTTGGCGATAAGCTCCTCATAGCTGAGCGTGTTGCCCACCACCCGTACCTGACGGAAGCAGAAAGGCGCCAGCAGCGCGACGAGCAGCGCCAGACAAATCAGGTAGATAGTGACCTGGCCAAACTGGGTAAACGCGTTACCGATAATGATGCCCCACACCGCGAAGTCGAAATCGGCGAAGGTACTGTTTTCAAACCCGAGGTTGCCGAGCGCCGGCAGCAGCATCGCCGGCAGGAAGGCCAGGAAGATCCCGCCGATAAAGGCGGCGATGATACAACCGCGCTTACCGCCCAGCTTGTCGGCAAAGACCCCGGAGGTACCGCCGCAGAAGAAGTGCGGCACCATGCCGGGAATAATCAGCGCCATGCCCAGTCCGCCGAGCATGAGCATCCCGACCAGCCCGCCCACAAAGGAGCTGATGAATCCCACCACCACCGCGGTGGGGCTAAAGGTAAAGAACACCGCGCAGTCAACGGCCGGGATGGAGTCCGGGATCAGTTTCTGGCTGATGCCCTGGAATGCCGGCACCAGATCGCCCAGGATCAAGCGCACGCCGTTGTAGACAATGGCTACGCCAACGGCGAACTGCAGACCGGTCAGCACGGAGAAGATCAGCATGTTCTGGTCGGTGATGGTGCTCAGGTACGCCGACCCGGCGACAGCGCTGCAGATAAAGTAGATAACAAACATCACGATACCGGTGGTGACGGTGGTATCGCGCAGAAAACCCCATTTCTCTGAGATTTCGGTATCGGCGAAGGAGTTTGCCGGATTACCGGTCCGACTGGCGATCCACGCCGAGAGGTAGTAGCCCAGAGAGCCGAAATGGCCCATGGCGATCCCGCCGTCCTCGGTCACCTGCCTGGTGTAACGCTGGCCAATGGCGGGGGAGATGGCCGACCATGAGCCCAGCAGGAATCCGCCGATCAGGATCAACATCCAGCCCTGGAACTCCGCCGCCTGCAGGACGGCGGAGAACAGGCAGGCGAGAAAGAATGAGTGATGACCGGTGAGAAAGATATATTTATATTTTGTGCAGCGGGCAATGATCAGATTGAAAATAAAGCCCAACAGCAAAATACTCATGGTTTCCACGCCCAGCATCTTCTGGGCGACGGAGACAATGGCTTCATTGTTCGGAATAACGCCGCGGATATTAAATCCCGCTTCGATAATGCCGCCCAACGGGTTGAGATTGGCAACGATAACGCCTGCGCCAGCGCTCAACATCAAATAGCCTAAAATCGGCTTTAATGTGCCGGTAAGGAGTTTGTTGCCGGGGGAGCGCAGCGCCACTAAGCCAACGAAGGCGATAAGCCCCATTAAAAAAGCGGGTTGACTGAATATTTCCGTTAAGAAACTAAGAATAGCCTGCATGGTCGTTCCCTCTATGCTGATTAAGAGTGAGTCGCAGCAATTTTCATCAGCGCGTCGGTAATATCCTCGGCGATTTTTGCTTTATGGACATAGCTGCGAATAATGGCGACATGACAGTGGGCCGGAAATTTATTTGCCAGTTCTTTGATCGTGACATAAAGGTCGGCTTTTTCCCCGACGGCGTTAGCAAAATCGACCGAGGCGACGTCCGCTTTGATACCTAATTCTTCACAGATCTTCTTCACATTATTCGCAGCCATCAATGAACTGCCAATACCGTTACCACAAACCGTTCTGATAACTAACATAATGACTACTCCATTTGTTTTTGGATGAAATGTAAGACTGAATTCACGTCAGTTTCCTGCTGAAGAAAGGTCACGATATCTGACTCGATCAGCGAGGCTATCAGTTGGATCATTTTGATATGACTGTCAGCATCGGCGCCCGCGATGGCGATGACGACGGTAACCGGATCGAACTCATCGTGGCCGAAGGTCACTGGCGTGGCGGTGGTGACAAGCGAAAATCCGGTCTGCAATGCCCCTTTTTCCGGGCGGGCGTGCGGCATGGCAATCCCGTCATCTATCACGATGGCGGCGCCAAAATCTTCGTATACCGTCAGCATCTCGCTGACATATTCGGCGCTGCAAATCTGACGCCTGGCGAGTAATGAACCCGCCAGTTCGATGGCCTCTTCCGCATGGGAAATATTCTGCTTCAGGGCGATTAACGTCGGGTCAAAAATAATATCCATTCTCTTCTCCTGAACGTATTCCTGTTCCTGAGTAAAATCATGACCAAATACATTGATAAAAATGATGGATGAGATCACATCCGCGGTTTTAAATATTGATGGCGATCACATCGACGGCAAAGTGCTGGCAGAAAACCATATAAATAATTTATATTATTTTCAGTGGGTTACGGAGTGCTTGAGATTTGGCGCTGAAATTTGCCAGAGAAAAAATGAGAGGCAGAGCGAAATTTTTCGGCAGAAGTGTATTCCTGGTCACAAATATCGCCGGGTCATTTTCCTAAATTTTGACGTCGCTAACAAAAAAGGCCCGCCTGAGCGAGCCTTTTATAAAAACGTGTGCCGATTACAGGCTGGAGACGTTTTCGGTCAGGTATTTTGCAACGCCTTCCGGAGAGGCAGCCATACCTTCTTTTCCTTTTTCCCACTGCGCCGGGCAAACTTCGCCGTGCTCTTCGTGGAACTGCAGCGCGTCAACCATGCGCAGCATTTCGTCGATGTTACGGCCCAGCGGCAGGTCGTTAACCACCTGGTGACGAACCACGCCGTTAGCGTCGATCAGGAAGGAACCACGCAGAGCAACGCCTTCGTCCGGATGCTCGATACCGTAAGCTTTCTGGATTTCACGTTTGATGTCAGCAACCATCGCGTATTTAACCGGGCCGATACCGCCCTGGTCTACCGGGGTGTTACGCCATGCGTTGTGCACGAACTCCGAGTCGAAGGAAACGCCAACCACTTCCACGCCGCGTTTCTGGAATTCTTCGTAACGTTTGTCGAACGCGATCAGCTCAGACGGGCAAACGAAGGTGAAGTCCATCGGCCAGAAGAACAGAACGGTAGGTTTACCGTTGGTGTGCTGTTTGAAATTGAATTTCTCAACGATCTCACCATTACCCAGCACAGCGGCTGCAGTAAAATCCGGCGCTTGACGAGTGACCAGAACCATTTGATTCTCCTGTAATTACTAAGGTTATTTAAAACGCAACGCCGGCAAGTATAGAGCCTGTCCGCCAATAACACAAAGAGGCACCGACAATCGTTCAGCCAGCTTTTACCTATCAATGTCGCAGCGATTACAGCTGTTTGTTTTTCGCCTGACGCATCATCTGCGGATAAAAGCGCCAGAACTGCCCCTCCAGCCGGTCGTAGTGGGTATCCAGATCCTGCCAGGAGTCGCGCAGCGCCTCGAGACGCGGGCGGCGGCTGGCCATGCCGTTAAGCACGCGCTGAATAAAATCCATCTCCTGATAGCGCTCCAGCCAGCGCTCCGACCACAGATATTGGTTGAGATTGACGAAGCGGGGCGGCGAGTCGGGCAGGATCGGCACGATCTGCCGCTCGGCGTAGCGCACGAACTCCTCCAGCGGCAGGTCAGGGGAGAGCTGCGCCCAGTGCTGCGACAGGAAATGATCCCACATGACGTCGAGGGTGATCGGGGCGACGCGGCGGGTCTGCGGGCGAAACCACTCCCGCGCCTCTTTGACTTCCGCCAGGTTGTCAGTCAGCACGTCAATCCGCCGATGCATATAGATGCCGTCAACAATCTCCGCCGGATAGTCGCCCTGCGGGTTGCCGCGCACAAAGTCGGCCATCAGATTGCCGGGCAGCGAACTGTCGGCGAGATGGGCCAGGTGCAGGTGGGCGAGAAAATTCATAGTGACGACATCCTTCAAATACTTTCTGGCGGGCAGAGTGAGCGGTGTAGCGCTGCGCGTCGCCCTGAACGGCAGCCCCGGTGCCCGGATGGCGTGCTGTCTGGCCGCGCGCGGCCCTCTGCCACCGGTGATGCATTCGGCTGCCGCATGGCGGCATTCGGAATGATTTGGAATATAGATTATGTCATTCATCCGGAGGGGTAAAGGTTGCAGGCAGACCGCCCCGGCACTAGACTACCCGCCTCTTTATTCAGTCTGAGTTATCGTCATGCGCGTTACCGATTTTGCTTTTGAACTACCCGAATCCCTGATCGCCCACTATCCGATGCCTGAGCGCAGTAGCTGCCGCTTACTCTCCCTGGACGGGCCGACGGGCGCGCTGACGCATGGCACCTTCACCGACATCCTCGATAAGCTCAATCCCGGCGATCTGCTGGTGTTTAACAACACCCGGGTGATCCCGGCGCGTCTGTTCGGCCGCAAGGCCAGCGGCGGCAAGATTGAAGTGCTGGTGGAGCGGATGCTGGATGATAAGCGCATCCTCGCCCATATTCGCGCCTCGAAAGCGCCGAAGCCGGGCGCCGAGCTGCTGCTGGGCGACGACGAGAGCATTCAGGCCACCATGCTGGCGCGTCACGGCGCGCTGTTTGAAGTGGAATTTAACGACGAGCGCCCGGTGCTGGAGATCCTTAACGGGATCGGCCATATGCCGCTGCCGCCCTACATTGATCGCCCGGACGAAGACGCTGACCGCGAGCTCTATCAAACCGTCTACGGCACCCGGCCGGGCGCGGTAGCCGCCCCGACCGCGGGTCTGCACTTCGACGAACCGCTGCTGGACAAACTGCGCGCTAAAGGCGTTGAGATGGCGTTTGTCACCCTGCACGTGGGCGCGGGTACCTTCCAGCCGGTGCGCGTCGACAGCATTGAAGAGCACACTATGCACTCAGAATATGCGGAAGTGCCGCAGGAGGTGGTCGATGCGGTGCTGGCGGCGAAAGCGCGCGGCAATCGCGTGATCGCGGTGGGCACCACCTCGGTACGCTCGCTGGAGAGCGCGGCGCAGGCGGCGAAAGACGCCCTGATCGCGCCGTTCTTCGACGATACGCAGATTTTCATCTATCCGGGTTATCAGTACCAGGTGATCGATGCGCTGGTGACCAACTTCCATCTCCCTGAATCCACACTGATTATGCTGGTGTCGGCGTTTGCGGGTTATCAGCACACCATGAACGCCTATAAGGTAGCGGTGGAGCAGAAATATCGCTTTTTTAGCTACGGGGATGCGATGTTTATCACGTACAATCCGCAGGCTATTTCTGAGCGTCCCTGAAAAGGCCGGCCCGCCGGCTTTTGGCACGCCATGACGCATTTTTAGCCACGGAATCATTCCGTGGCGAGTATCAAAACGTCGGACTGTTTTTCTGACGCAGGAGCAAGCATGAAATTTGAACTGGATACCACCGACGGTCGCGCCCGCCGCGGTCGCCTGGTGTTTGAGCGCGGCGTGGTGGAAACACCGGCCTTTATGCCCGTTGGCACCTACGGCACCGTCAAAGGGATGACGCCGGAAGAGGTGGAAGCCACCGGCGCGCAGATTATTCTCGGCAACACCTTCCACCTGTGGCTGCGCCCGGGTCAGGAGATCATGAAGCTGCACGGCGATCTGCACGATTTTATGCAGTGGAAAGGACCGATCCTGACCGACTCCGGCGGCTTCCAGGTGTTCAGCCTTGGCGATATCCGTAAGATCACCGAGCAGGGCGTCCACTTCCGTAACCCGATCAACGGCGATCCGATTTTCCTCGATCCGGAAAAATCCATGGAGATTCAGTACGATCTCGGTTCCGACATCGTGATGATCTTCGACGAATGTACGCCGTACCCGGCGGACTGGGATTACGCCAAGCGCTCAATGGAGATGTCTCTGCGCTGGGCGAAGCGCAGCCGCGACCGTTTCGATAGTCTTGGCAATAAAAATGCGCTGTTCGGCATCATTCAGGGCAGCGTTTACGAAGATTTACGTGATATCTCGGTGAAAGGTCTGGTAGAGATTGGCTTTGATGGCTACGCTGTCGGCGGTTTGGCGGTCGGCGAGCCGAAGGAAGACATGCACCGTATTCTGGAGCACGTCTGCCCGCAGATCCCGGCCGATAAACCACGATACCTGATGGGCGTCGGGAAGCCGGAAGATCTGGTGGAAGGGGTACGTCGCGGTATCGATATGTTCGACTGCGTCATGCCGACGCGCAACGCGCGTAACGGCCACCTGTTCGTCACCGACGGCGTGGTGAAAATCCGCAACGCGAAGCACAAAAGCGATACCGCGCCGCTGGACGCCGAGTGTGATTGCTATACATGTCGCAATTATTCACGCGCTTACTTGCATCACCTTGACCGTTGCAACGAAATATTGGGCGCGCGTCTCAATACCATTCATAACCTGCGCTACTATCAGCGTTTAATGGCTGGTTTACGCAAGGCTATCGAAGAGGGTAAATTAGAGAGCTTCGTGACCGATTTTTACCAACGTCAGGGGCGCACCGTGCCTCCTTTGAACGTTGATTAATTTTAATAATGAGGGAATTTCAATGAGCTTTTTTATTTCTGATGCGGTAGCGGCAACGGGTGCACCGGCGCAGGGCAGCCCGATGTCTCTGATTCTGATGCTGGTGGTGTTCGGTCTGATTTTTTACTTCATGATCCTGCGTCCACAGCAGAAGCGCACCAAGGAACATAAGAACCTGATGAACTCCATCGCCAAAGGTGATGAAGTGCTGACCAACGGCGGTCTGGTCGGTCGCGTGACCAAAGTAGCGGAAACTGGCTACATTGCTATCGCGCTGAACGATACCACTGAAGTGGTTATCAAACGTGACTTCGTTGCTGCCGTTCTGCCGAAAGGCACCATGAAGGCGCTGTAATCTAACTTTTCCCAAAGGGAACTGCCGTGTTAAACCGTTATCCTTTGTGGAAGTATGTCATGCTGGTCGTCGTCATTGTCGTCGGCCTGATCTATGCGCTTCCCAACCTGTATGGTGAGGATCCGGCTGTTCAAATCACTGGCGCGCGCGGCGTCGCCGCCAGTGAGCAAACGCTGATCCAGGTCCAGAAAACTTTACAAGAAGAAAAAATTACCGCGAAGTCTGTGGCACTGGAAGAGGGCGCTATTCTTGCGCGCTTCGACACCACTGATACCCAGCTGCGCGCGCGTGAAGCGCTGCTTACCGTGTTGGGTGACAAATACGTCGTGGCGCTAAACCTTGCTCCGGCAACCCCACGCTGGCTGGCGGCACTCTATGCCGAGCCGATGAAGCTGGGTCTTGATCTGCGCGGCGGCGTGCACTTCCTGATGGAAGTCGACATGGACACCGCGTTAGGCAAACTGCAGGAACAGAACATCGATAGCCTGCGCAGCGAGCTGCGCGACAAAGGCATTCCTTACGCGACCGTGCGCAAGGAAGACAACTATGGTCTGAGCATCGTCTTCCGCGACAGCGCGGCGCGCGACCAGGCTATCTCTTATCTCAGCCCTCGCCATCGCGATCTGGTAATCTCCTCTCAGGGTGACAACAGCCTGAAAGCGGTGATGACCGATGAGCGCCTGAAAGAAGCGCGTGAGTATGCGGTCCAGCAGAACATTAACATTCTGCGTAACCGTGTGAACCAGCTGGGCGTCGCCGAACCGCTGGTTCAGCGTCAGGGCGCTGATCGCATCGTGGTTGAGCTGCCGGGTATCCAGGATACCGCGCGGGCGAAGGAGATCCTTGGCGCGACCGCGACCCTCGAGTTCCGTCTGGTCAATACCAACGTGGACCAGTCCGCCGCCGCCTCAGGCCGCGTGCCGGGCGACTCGGAAGTGAAAGAGACGCGTGAAGGCCAGCCGGTGGTGCTGTACAAGCGGGTGATCCTGACCGGTGACCATATCACCGACTCGACCTCCAGCATGGATGAGTACAACCAGCCGCAGGTCAACATCTCGCTGGACAGCGCGGGCGGCAACATCATGTCCAACTTCACCAAGGACAACATCGGCAAGCCGATGGCGACCCTGTTCGTGGAGTATAAAGACAGCGGTAAGAAAGACGCCAACGGTCGCGCTATCCTGGCGAAAGAGGAAGAGGTGATTAACATCGCCAACATCCAGTCGCGCTTGGGCAACAGCTTCCGTATTACCGGTATCAGCAACCCGAACGAAGCTCGCCAGCTGTCGCTGCTGCTGCGTGCCGGCGCGTTGATTGCGCCGATTCAGATCGTCGAAGAGCGGACTATCGGCCCAACCCTTGGCATGCAGAACATCAAGCAGGGTCTGGAAGCCTGTCTGGCCGGCCTGGTGGTCTCTATCCTGTTCATGATCCTCTTCTATAAGAAGTTCGGTCTGATTGCGACCTCGGCGCTGATTGCCAACCTGGTGCTGATTGTCGGCATTATGTCCCTGATCCCGGGGGCGACGCTGACCATGCCGGGCATCGCGGGTATCGTGTTAACCCTTGCGGTGGCGGTCGATGCTAACGTTCTGATCAACGAGCGTATCAAAGAAGAGCTGAGCAACGGGCGTACCGTTCAGCAGGCGATTGACGAAGGTTATCGCGGCGCGTTCAGCTCGATCTTCGACGCCAACGTGACGACGCTTATCAAAGTGATCATCCTGTACGCGGTCGGTACCGGTGCCATTAAAGGGTTTGCGATTACCACCGGTATCGGTATCGCGACCTCAATGTTTACCGCTATCGTCGGCACCCGTGCCATCGTGAACCTGCTGTACGGCGGCAAGCGCGTTAAAAAGCTGTCTATCTGAGGAGTGCGTTGTGGCACAGGAATATACTGTTGAACAATTGAACCACGGCCGTAAAGTCTGGGACTTTATGCGCTGGGATTACTGGGCCTTCGGCATTTCAGGCTTTCTGCTGATTGTGTCGATCGCCATCATCGGCGTCCGCGGCTTTAACTGGGGTCTCGATTTCACCGGCGGTACGGTGATCGAAATTACCCTTGAGAAGCCGGTCGATCTGGACCAGATGCGCGATTCCCTGCAGAAAGCGGGCTTTGAAGAGCCGCAGGTGCAGAACTTTGGCAGCAGCCGCGACATCATGGTACGTATGCCGCCGGTGCATGACGCCAACGTCAGCCAGGAGTTGGGCAGCAAGGTCGTGACGGTGATTAACGAATCGACCAGCCAGAACGCGGCGGTGAAGCGTATTGAGTTTGTCGGCCCGAGCGTCGGCGCGGACCTTGCGCAAACCGGCGCCCTGGCGCTGATTGCCGCGCTGGTCTGTATCCTGATCTACGTCGGCTTCCGCTTCGAATGGCGTCTGGCGGCGGGGGTGGTTATCGCCCTGGCGCACGACGTGGTGATCACCATGGGGGTGCTGTCGCTGTTCCATATCGAGATCGACCTGACCATTGTGGCCTCGTTGATGTCGGTTATCGGCTACTCGCTGAACGACAGTATCGTGGTATCGGACCGTATCCGTGAAAACTTCCGTAAGATCCGCCGCGGTACGCCGTACGAGATCTTCAACGTGTCGTTGACCCAGACGCTGCACCGTACCTTGATCACCTCCGGGACCACCCTGATGGTGATCCTGATGCTGTTCCTGTTCGGCGGCCCTATTCTGGAAGGCTTCTCGCTGACCATGCTGATCGGTGTCTCCATCGGTACGGCTTCTTCTATCTACGTCGCCTCCGCGCTGGCGTTGAAGCTGGGCATGAAGCGCGAGCATCTGCTGCAGCAGAAGGTCGAAAAAGAAGGGGCGGACCAGCCGTCTATTCTGCCGTAATACGGTTCAGTTGAAATAACGCAATCCCGGCCAGGCGGCCGGGATTTTTTTTGCCCGCTACAAAACCTGCTGACAGTATGCTGTCAGGAGCCCTCCCATACACTCCTTCTGAACTCACTAACGAGCAGGAGGAAGTATGAATAACGTGATTAACTGGTTTGAAATTCCGGTCGCCGATATGGATCGCGCCGTCGCGTTTTATGAGCCGGTAATGCAGGTGACGCTGCGTCGCGAAACCATGGACTGCGCCGAGCTGGCGGTGTTCCCGCATCAGGATCCGGCCCCCGGCGGCGCGCTGGCCAAATTTGAGGGTATCGCGCCCTCTGCGCAGGGCGCTATTATTTACCTGCATACAGACCATCTTGCCGCCACCCTCGACCGCGTTGCCTCGGCGGGTGGGGCATGTGTTTTCGGGCCGTTGACGCTGCCGAATGATATTGGCACCATCGCGCTGTTTACTGACAGCGAGGGCAACCGCGTTGGCCTGCACCAACCGGCTTAACCTGAACTTTTTGTGAAGTGAGACATGACCCGACGCGCCGACCGTTTATTTCAGATTGTGCAGATCCTGCGCGGCAGGCGGCTCACCACCGCCGCGCTGCTGGCGGAGCGGCTGGGCGTGTCGGAGCGCACCGTGTATCGCGATATTCGCGATCTCTCCCTCTCCGGCGTGCCGGTGGAGGGCGAGGCGGGGAGTGGTTATCGCCTGCTGGCGGGCTACGATCTGCCGCCGCTAATGCTGACCACCAAAGAATCCGAAGCGCTGATCGCCGCGATCCGGCTGCTGAAAACCTGGGGCGGCGAGGCGCTGTCGCAATCGCTGGAGTCTGCCCAGGAGAAGATGCTGGCGATCCTGCCGGAGGCGCGCCGGCGCCAGGCGGAGCAGACCCGCCTGTTTGCCCCCGATCTCGGCGCCCATCGCTATGCCAAAACCTTCTTTGACGTCATTCATCAGGCGGTCTCCGGCCAGCAGGTGCTGGCGCTGCGCTATCAGGATGAGTCCGGTCGGGTGACCGAGCGCGACGTGCTGCCGCTGGGGCTGTTTTTCTGGGGGGAGCGCTGGCTGCTGGTGGCCTGGTGCGAGCTGCGCAATGATTATCGCAACTTTCGCCTCGACCGCTGTCTGGCGGTCAGGGCGACCGAGCGTCGATTCAGCGAGTGCGCCGACCGCTCGTTAAGCGATTTTCTGCGCAAGGTCCGCTGCGACGTGTGGGAGAAATAAAAACGCCCGGGAGGCCCGGGCGCTGTCCTGCCGTTTCAGCAATCAGAAGTTGTAACCAACCACAAAGTAACCACCCCAACCGGTTGAGCGGACGCTGAAATCGCCATCGCCGAAGTTCAGCTTGGCATCGTCAGCCCACTGGCCGCCGTTATGGAAGTAACGGGCCACCACCGAGTAGTGCCAGTGCGCGTAGTTCAGCGCCAGGATATGGCTGGAGGCGATGGAGTTGCTGGTGCGCGCGTGCTTCCCGTTCAGATCGTAGAAGTTGTCATCGCCGAGGTCAGAGCCCCAGTCGAAGTTGGTGAAGCCGATGTAGCTCAGCGAACCGCCCCACAGGTCGGTCAGCGGCACAAAGTATTTCACTTTGAAGCGGTAGCCGTCCCACTCGTTTTCGTTGGACGCGCCGTAGTTCTGCCACTGGTATTTGGCGTAGACGTTCAGCGACAGGCTCATCGGCAGGCCGGTGTCGATATCGGTACCCAGACCCATATACCAGGTGCTCTGCTCCTGGGAGTCATTGCGGCCCATATCGTAGATATAGTTGTTCGCGAAATACCACTCTTTGAACGGCCCGAAGCTCAGGTCGGTGTTGGTCAGCTTATCGATAGAGAAGCGCGGTTCGATCTCCATAAACAGCGGGGAGCCGTTGTTCCAGATACCTTTTGCCGTGCTGTTGCCGCCGAAGAATACCGGGGCATCGATATAGCCGTAGAAATCAAACCAGTCTTTTTTGGCGAACGCTTCGTATTCCAGGTAGGTATCGTTACGGATCTGCGGTCCAAAACGGGTGTGGTAGCTGCCCACCACGTTAACACTCTGGTGCCACCAGTCAGACAGATACTGCGGTTTGTCGTTTTCTGCCGCGCCCGCGGTAAAAGAAGTGGAGAGCGCCACAACCGCACCCGCTGCCAGTAATGTTTTTTTCATAGTAATGCCACTGTTTAAATTGAGCCTGAAGGCGTTAAAAGAAGTGCCGAAGCGTTTCTAAATATTTCGTGTTTCTGTGGGGGTCTATTATAGGAATCATTGCTCACAAAAATACGTGTTGTTTCACATAACCAGAACATGCGTAATCGATTGCGTTCACGATTCTATGCATTTCTTGACAAAATGCTACTGAAAATCGCGATGCAGAACGATTTCTAATGAACTCTTGCGAAAAGTTGTAAGTGGATAAGAATAACGGGACAGGACGTCGCCGGGCAGGGGGAAGCCCGGCGGCAAGGCTTACTGCGCGGCGGCGGGCTGGATATCGTGGACGCGAATAAAACCGACTTTGTCCGGCGTCACGTTCAGGCGCAGCGGGATATCGACATCGCTGGGGGCGAGAATGCTGGCCGGGGCGCTGATCAATTGATCCTGAACATTCACTTCCTGGTGGCTGTGGGTAGTGCCGGTGATCTGTCCGGAGGCGACGGTGGCGGTAAAGGCCGGCAGCGGATCGTTGGATTCGCCCTGAATACGTAAGGTCAGGCGTGACCCGTCGCCATCCGGCGTAATGCTCGCCACCGACATGCGCAGGGTGCCGATCTGGCTCTCCAGCCGCGCCGGGGTTTTCGCCTCCGGCAGCAGATAGACGCCGCGGGTGGATTTCGCGTTCAGCGCGTTTTGCTGGGTAATTTTGATCGTTTGCTGATTGAGCTGGGTCATCTCCTGGCTCAGCGTACTCACGCTCTGGTGCATCTGGCGGATTTCGCTTTGCTGGGCGCAGGCGGTCAGGGTAAACAGGCTGCCCGCGATGGCGAGTTTCAGGTAACGTCTTGTCATGGTCAGGATTCCGTTTGCAGAGGATGCTTAATGGTAGCCAAACCGCCTGACTCTCCCATAGATCCTTTGTCTCAAAAGCTCTTTCTTTGTAGTCAGGTCACTTCGCGGTAAACTACCCTTCAGTTTAACTACCTGTCAGGACGCGCTATGCATTGCCCTTTCTGTTTCGCCGTGGATACCAAAGTGATCGACTCTCGTCTGGTAGGGGAAGGCTCTTCCGTGCGTCGCCGTCGGCAGTGTCTGGTCTGTAATGAGCGCTTTACCACCTTTGAAGTGGCGGAGCTGGTCATGCCGCGGGTGGTGAAGAGTAACGATGTGCGTGAACCCTTCAACGAAGACAAGCTGCGCAGTGGGATGCTGAAAGCGCTGGAGAAACGTCCGGTCAGCGCCGATGACGTCGAAATGGCGGTCAACCATATCAAAACCCATCTGCGCGGCACCGGCGAGCGCGAAGTGGCCAGCAAAATGATCGGCAACCTGGTGATGGAGCAGCTGAAAAAACTGGATAAAGTCGCCTATATTCGCTTCGCGTCGGTCTATCGCAGCTTCGAAGATATCAAAGAATTCGGCGAAGAGATCGCCCGCTTACAGGACTAAGCCATGCAGGACGAAATGTACATGGCGCGTGCGCTCAAGCTCGCCGCCCGCGGTCGCTTTACCACCCATCCTAACCCTAACGTTGGCTGCGTCATTGTCAAAGACGGCGAGATCGTCGGCGAAGGGTTCCACTATCGCGCCGGCGAGCCGCATGCCGAAGTGCACGCCTTGCGGATGGCCGGGGAAAAGGCGCGCGGCGCCACCGCCTACGTCACCCTCGAGCCCTGCAGCCACCACGGTCGTACGCCGCCGTGCTGCGACGCCCTGATTGCCGCCGGCGTCAGCCGCGTGGTCGCCGCGATGCAGGATCCGAACCCGCAGGTGGCGGGGCGCGGCCTGTACCGTCTGCAGCAGGCCGGTATTGACGTCAGCCACGGGCTGATGATGAACGAGGCGGAAGCGCTGAATAAGGGCTTCCTGAAGCGGATGCGCACCGGTTTTCCCTGGGTCCAGCTCAAGCTGGGCGCCTCGCTGGACGGCCGCACGGCGATGGCCAGCGGCGAAAGCCAGTGGATCACCTCCCCGCAGGCGCGACGCGACGTGCAGCGTCTGCGCGCCCAGAGCCATGCTATCCTGACCAGCAGCGCCACCGTGCTGGCGGACGATCCGGCGCTGACCGTGCGCTGGCAGGAGCTGAGCGCCGATACCCAGGCGCTGTATCCCGAAGAGAATTTGCGCCAGCCGCTGCGCGTCGTTATCGACAGCCAGAACCGCGTCACGCCTGAGCATCGTATTGTGCAGCAGGCGGGGGAAACGCTGTTTGCCCGCCTGAGCGCCGATGAGCGCCAGTGGCCGGACAGCGTGCGCACGCTGCTGGTTCCGGAACATAACGGCCATCTCGATCTGGTGCTGCTGATGATGCTGCTCGGCAAACAGCAGATCAACAGCGTCTGGGTGGAGGCGGGGGCCACGCTTGCCGGGGCGCTGCTGCAGGCGGGCCTGGTCGACGAGCTTATCGTCTATATTGCGCCTAAACTGTTAGGCAATGCGGCGCGTGGATTATGCGCGCTGCCGGGGCTTGAAGAACTGAGCCAGGCGCCCCATTTCAAATTCAATGAGATACGTCAGGTTGGCCCGGATGTCTGCCTGCATTTAACCACTGCGTGAGGCTTTCCTGATTATTAGGAAGCAGCGCTCAGAATAATATGATAAAATCCGCCCCCCTTGCGGGGCACATGAACCCGAAGGAAGAGTATGAACATTATTGAAGCTAACGTTGCTACCCCGGACGCTCGCGTCGCCATCACCATTGCGCGTTTCAACAACTTTATCAATGACAGCCTGCTGGAAGGTGCGATTGACGCCCTGAAACGCATTGGTCAGGTAAAAGATGAAAACATCACCGTTGTTTGGGTTCCAGGCGCGTACGAGCTGCCGCTGGCGGCTGGCGCACTGGCGAAAACCGGTAAATATGACGCGGTGATTGCGCTGGGTACGGTGATTCGCGGCGGTACCGCCCACTTTGAATATGTGGCTGGCGGTGCCAGCAATGGCCTGGCGCACGTCGCTCAGGACAGCGAAATCCCGGTAGCCTTTGGTGTTCTGACCACTGAAAGTATTGAACAAGCCATCGAGCGCGCTGGCACCAAAGCCGGTAACAAAGGCGCAGAAGCTGCGCTGACCGCGCTGGAAATGATTAACGTATTGAAAGCCATCAAGGCCTGATTTTTGTAAGGGGAATTCCGTGAAACCTGCTGCTCGTCGCCGCGCCCGTGAGTGTGCCGTTCAGGCGCTCTACTCCTGGCAGTTGTCCCACAACGACATCGCTGATGTCGAATACCAGTTCCTGGCGGAACAGGACGTAAAAGATGTTGATGTTCTGTATTTCCGCGAACTGCTGTCCGGAGTGGCGACTAACAGCGCGTACCTCGACGGCCTGATGAAGCCCTACCTGTCCCGTCAGCTGGAAGAGCTGGGTCAGGTGGAAAAAGCGGTGCTGCGTATCGCGCTGTTTGAGCTATCCAAACGTGATGACGTACCGTATAAAGTGGCCATCAATGAAGCTATCGAACTGGCGAAAACCTTCGGCGCTGAAGATAGCCACAAGTTCGTCAACGGCGTGCTGGACAAAGCGGCTCCGGTAATTCGTCCCCACAAGAAGTAAACTGCAGGCCGGGTTTTGCGAGGGTCGCCTCGCAACCCGGCCTTATTTATTATTTTGCTGAGGCATAACGTATGGCATGTGGCGAATTCTCCCTGATTGCCCGTTATTTTGATCGCGTTAAAAGCGCTCGTCTTGATGTCGAAACCGGTATCGGCGACGACTGCGCTCTCCTGAATATTCCCGAGAAAAAAACGCTGGCAATCAGCACCGACACTCTGGTGGCGGGCAATCACTTCTTCCCCGATATCGACCCGGCCGACCTCGCCTATAAAGCGCTGGCGGTAAACCTGAGCGACCTCGCGGCGATGGGCGCGGAGCCGGCGTGGCTCACCCTGGCGCTGACCTTGCCGGAGGTGGATGAAGCCTGGCTGGAAGCCTTCAGCGACAGCCTGTTTGTCCAGCTTGACTACTACGATATGCAGCTGATTGGCGGCGACACCACCCGCGGCCCGCTCGCCATGACCCTGGGTATCCACGGCTTTGTGCCGCCAGGGCGCGCCATGAAACGTTCAGGCGCGAAGCCGGGAGATTGGATCTATGTCACCGGCACTCCGGGGGACAGCGCCGCCGGCCTGGCGCTGTTGCAGAACCGTCTGACGGTGGATGCGCCGACGGATGCCGATTACCTGCTGGCCCGTCACCTGCGTCCGATGCCCCGCGTGCTGCAGGGCCAGGCGCTGCGCGACCTGGCGACGTCGGCCATCGATCTCTCCGACGGCCTGATCTCCGATCTGGGTCATATTCTCAAAGCCAGCGACTGCGGCGCGCGCATCGATCTTGATGCCATGCCGTACTCCGACGCCATGCTGCGCCAGGTTGAGCCCGAGCAGGCGCTGCGCTGGGCGCTCGCCGGTGGAGAAGATTACGAACTGTGCTTTACCGTACCGGAACTGAACCGCGGGGCGTTGGACGTGGCCCTTGGCCATCTAGGCGCGCGTTTTACCTGTATCGGACAGATTGCGCCGGAGAGCGAAGGTTTGCAGTTTATCCGTGACGGTAAGCCGGTCACGCTTGATTTAAAGGGATACGATCACTTTGCGTAGTCGAGACGAGGCGCTTAGCCGCCTGAGTATGCGTAATCCGTGGCATCTGCTGGCGACCGGCTTTGGCAGCGGCTTAAGCCCGGTGGTGCCGGGGACGATGGGGTCGCTGGCGGCGATCCCGTTCTGGTATCTGATGACTTTTCTCCCCTGGCAGCTCTACTCGCTGGTGGTGATGATGAGCATCTGTATCGGAGTCTATCTGTGCCATCGTACGGCCAAAGATATGGGCACCCATGACCACGGCAGCATCGTCTGGGACGAGTTCGTCGGGATGTGGATCACCCTGATGGCGCTGCCGACCCTGGACTGGCAGTGGGTGGCTGCCGGCTTCGTCATTTTCCGTATCTTCGATATGTGGAAACCGTGGCCGATTCGCTGGTTTGACCGCAATATTCACGGCGGAATGGGGATCATGGTGGACGATATCGTCGCCGGCGTGATCTCCGCCGGCGTGCTGTATGTTATTGGCCATCACTGGCCGATCGGTCTGCTTTGACCGCTGCTCCCCGGCAGCGCCATGCTGTCGGGGAAATCACGCCCGTCACTTAAATCCCACCACCGGATGCGGCTGATAGGGCGCCTCCAGTTTGTCGATCTGTTCCGAAGATAGCGTCAAATCCACCGCCTGCAGCAGGTCATCGAGCTGCTCCTGACGCGACGGACCGATAATCGGCGCGGCGACGCCGGGCTTGCTTAACAGCCAGGCGAGGGCGACCTGTGCGCGACTGGCGTCGAGCTCTTCCGCCACGTCCGCGAGATTCCCGGCGATCTGCGCGTCGTTCTCTTCGCTGGTGCTGTAAAGCGATTTGCCGAACTCATCCGAGACCAGCCGGGCGGTGGTCTCACCCCATGGGCGGGTCAGCCTGCCGCGCGCCAGCGGGCTCCACGGGATCACCGCCACGCCGTTACGCTGGCACAGGGGCAGCATCTCATTCTCTTCTTCCCGGTAAATCAGGTTGTAGTGATCCTGCATGGTGACGAAGCGCGCCCAGCCGTTCTGCTGCTGAAGCGCCAGCGCCTGGGCAAACTGCCGGGCATGCATGGACGAGGCGCCGATATAGCGCGCTTTGCCGGCTTTCACCACCTCGTCCAGCGCTTCGAGCGTCTCTTCAATCGGGGTGCTGTAGTCCCAGCGGTGGATCTGCAGCAGGTCGACATAGTCCATCCCGAGACGGCGCAGGCTGTCGTCGATGGAGCGCAGGATCTGCGCCCGGGAAAGCCCTTCCGCCAGATCGCCGACCTGATGATAGACCTTGGTGGCGACAATCACCTCATCGCGGCGGGCAAAGTCGCGCAGGGCGCGGCCGACGATCTCTTCGCTGCTGCCGTCGGAGTAGCTGTTGGCGGTATCGAAGAAGTTGATGCCGCCTTCAATGGCGTGCTGAATGAGCGGGCGACTGCTCTCTTCCGGAAGCGTCCAGGCGTGCCTGCCGCGGTCCGGCTCGCCGAAGGTCATGCAGCCGAGGCAGAGCCGGGAAACACGTAAGGCAGTATCGCCGAGGGGGATATAGTGCATAGTGCGCTCCTGCTATTCATCAAGGGTATCCCTTAAGCATAGCAGGAGCGGGAGGGGCGATTATGCCAGCCAGTCGAGGATTTTGGCTTCAATGCCGGCGGCATCAAGGCCGAGGTCGGCGCGGATCTCTTCCTGAGTGCCCTGCGGAATAAAGACATCCGGCAGGCCAATATTGAGCACCGGTACCGCCCGGCGATGGGCCATCAGCACTTCATTCACGCCGCTGCCGGCGCCGCCCATAATGGCGTTCTCTTCCAGCGTCACCAGAACGTCGTGCTCGCCTGCCAGCTGCAGGATCAGCGCGGTATCCAGCGGCTTCACAAAGCGCATATCCACCAGGGTGGCGTTGAGTTTGTCCGCCACCGCCGCGGCTTCCGGCAGCAGGGTGCCGAAGTTAAGGATCGCGACCTTCTCGCCCTGGCGCTTCACGACACCTTTGCCGATCGGCAGCGATGCCAGCGGCTCCAGCGTCGCGCCGGTGCCGCTGCCGCGCGGATAGCGCACCGCGCAGGGTCCGTCGCTGTAGTGGTAGCCGGTGTGCAGCATCTGGCGGCATTCATTTTCATCGCTCGGCGTCATCACCACCATATCCGGAATACAGCGCAGGAAGGAGAGATCGAACGCCCCCTGATGCGTCTGGCCGTCTGCGCCGACAATCCCGGCGCGGTCGATGGCAAACAGCACCGGCAGCTTCTGAATAGCCACATCGTGGATCACCTGATCGTAGGCTCGTTGCAGGAACGTGGAGTAGATGGCGACGACGGGCTTGTAGTCGCCAATCGCCAGTCCGGCGGCGAAGGTGACCGCATGCTGCTCGGCGATGGCGACGTCAAAGTACTGATCGGGGAATTTCTTCGAAAATTCCACCATCCCTGAACCTTCGCGCATCGCCGGGGTGATGGCCATCAGCTTGCTGTCTTTGGCCGCCGTTTCGCACAGCCAGTCGCCGAAGATTTTCGAGTAGGAGGGGAGACCGCCGCTGCTTTTGGGCAGCACGCCGCTGGTATGGTCGAACTTCGGCACCGCGTGGAACGTGATCGGGTCTTTCTCGGCGGGCTCATAGCCGCGGCCTTTTTTGGTCATAATATGCAGGAACTGCGGGCCCTTCAGGTCGCGCATGTTCTTCAGAGTGCTGACCAGACCGAGCACATCGTGGCCATCCACCGGGCCGATATAGTTAAAGCCCAGCTCTTCAAACAGCGTCCCAGGCACCACCATGCCTTTGATATGCTCTTCGGTCCGCTTAAGCAGCTCTTTAATCGGCGGTACGCCGGAGAAGACCTTTTTGCCGCCTTCGCGCAGGGTGGAGTAGAGCTTACCGGAGAGCAGCTGCGCCAGATGATTGTTCAGCGCGCCGACGTTCTCGGAGATCGACATTTCATTGTCATTCAGCACCACCAGCAGATCGGGTTTGATATCCCCGGCGTGGTTCATCGCCTCAAACGCCATGCCGGCGGTGATCGCCCCGTCGCCAATCACGCACACCGCGCGCCGCTGCTTATCCTCTTTCGCGGCGGCGATAGCCACCCCGATGCCAGCGGAAATGGAGGTGGAGGAGTGACCGACGCTCAGTACGTCGTACTCGCTCTCACCGCGCCACGGGAAGGGGTGCAGGCCGCCTTTCTGGCGAATGGTGCCGATTTTGTCGCGGCGGCCGGTCAGAATTTTATGCGGGTAGGCCTGGTGGCCGACGTCCCAGATCAGGCGATCGAAGGGCGTGTTATAGACGTAGTGCAGCGCCACGGTCAGTTCCACGGTGCCGAGGCCAGAGGCAAAGTGACCGCTGGAGCGGCTGACGCTGTCCAGCAGGTAGCGCCGCAGCTCATCACACAGCTTCGGCAGGCTCTCTTTTGGCAACAGGCGCAACTCCTGGGTGGAATCTACCAGCGCCAGGGTCGGGTATTTGGCAATATCAAAACTCATCAGAGACTCATTTATTGTTTATTTATCGCGCTGAATAATGTAATTCGCGAGCGCTTCCAGTGCCGAAGTATCCAGAGATTGTGCGGCCAGTTCATCTAACGACCGGCGGGCATCAGCGATCAGGTCGTGCGCTTTCTTCCGGGCTTGCTCAAGGCCCAGGAGGGCGGGATAGGTGCTTTTACCCAATTGCTGGTCGGCACCCTGACGTTTGCCAAGGGTCGCAGTATCCCCTACCACGTCGAGAATGTCATCCTGGACCTGGAAGGCCAGGCCGATATTTTCCGCATAGCGATCCAGCGCGGGAAGGGCGGCGCGCCCACGTTCGCCGGCGCTCAGCGCCCCCATGCGGACGGCGGCGCGGATCAGCGCGCCCGTTTTGTGGCGGTGGATACGCTCCAGCGCCTGCAGATTCACCTGCTGTCCTTCCGCCTGCAGATCCAGCGCCTGGCCGCCGCACATGCCCGCCACGCCGCTGGCCTGCGCCAGTTCGGAAACCATCGCCAGACGATCCCGGTCAGGGACGTCCGTCATCGGCGCATCACTGAGTATAGAAAACGCCAGCGTTTGCAGGGCATCTCCCGCAAGAATTGCGTTGGCTTCGCCAAATTTAATATGGCAGGTCGGCAGTCCGCGACGCAGATCGTCATCATCCATCGCCGGCAAATCATCATGCATCAGGGAATAAGCATGAATGCATTCGACCGCGGCGGCAGGGGCGTCCAGCGTGGTGCGGCTCACGCCGAACATCTCGCCGGTAGCGTAGACAAGGAAGGGACGCAGGCGTTTACCGCCTAAGAGTGCGCCATAATGCATCGCTTCCACCAGCGGAGTGTTCTGAAAGGGCTGCGGCGCGATAAAACGGCGCAGCGCCTCGTTAGCCTGTTCCACACAGGCCTGCAATTGTTGCGGGAAATCCATTTATTCAGCGTCCGGCGTAAAAGGCGTGGTCGGGGAATCTTCACTATCCGCCAGCAGGATCTGCACGCGCTGTTCGGCCTGCTGTAGCTGGCTTTGCCCCTGGCGGGCCAGCTGGACCCCGCGCTCAAATTCGCTGAGCGCTTCTTCTAACGGCAAATCGCCGCTTTCCAGACGGTTAACGATCTGCTCCAGTTCGCCCAGCGCAGTTTCAAAGCTGGCCGGGGCCTCATTTTTCTTTGGCATAGTGAATGTAGACTCTTGTTATGTCGCGACGGCAATACCGGGTATGGTAACGAAGTCACGCGTGTAAGCAAATAACGCGCAATGGTGATATACTCCGCGCCCAGGATGCAGGCACCGGTGTGCGCTGCTTTACAACTTTTGCTTAAAGCCCCGTCGGGCTTGCCAACGAACTATTGTCGCCATGAAGTTTATCATTAAATTGTTCCCGGAAATCACCATCAAAAGCCAATCTGTGCGGTTGCGCTTCATTAAAATCTTAACCGGGAACATTCGTAACGTTCTCAAAAACTATGACGAGACGCTGGCCGTCGTTCGTCATTGGGATCATATCGAAGTTCGCGCGAAAGATGAAAATCAGCGCCCGGCTATTCGCGATGCGCTGACCCGTATTCCCGGCATCCACCATATTCTGGAAGTCGAAGACGTACCGTTCACCTCGCTGCACGATATTTTTGAGCAGACGCTGCCGCTGTGGCGCGAGGCGCTGGAAGGCAAAACCTTCTGCGTGCGGGTGAAGCGACGCGGCAAACATGAATTCACCTCAATTGAGGTGGAGCGCTACGTCGGCGGCGGCCTGAATCAGCATATTGAAACGGCGCGCGTGAAGCTGACCGACCCGGACGTCACCGTCAATCTTGAGATTGAAAACGATCGCCTGCTGCTGGTGAAAGGCCGCTATGAAGGTATCGGCGGCTTCCCGATCGGCACGCAGGAAGATGTGCTGTCGCTGATTTCCGGCGGCTTTGACTCCGGCGTCTCCAGCTACATGCTGATGCGCCGCGGCTGCCGTGTGCACTACTGCTTCTTTAACCTTGGCGGCGCCGCCCATGAGATTGGCGTCCGCCAGGTCGCGCATTATCTGTGGAACCGCTTCGGCAGCTCGCACCGCGTTCGCTTTGTGGCGATTAACTTTGAGCCGGTGGTCGGCGAAATCCTCGAAAAAGTGGATGACGGTCAGATGGGCGTGGTGCTCAAGCGCATGATGGTCCGCGCCGCGTCAAAGGTCGCCGAACGCTACGGCGTGCAGGCGCTGGTCACCGGCGAAGCGCTGGGCCAGGTCTCCAGTCAGACTCTCACCAACCTGCGCCTGATCGACAACGTCTCCGATACCCTGATCCTGCGTCCGCTGATTTCGCACGATAAAGAGCATATCATCGACCTGGCCCGCGAGATCGGCACGGAAGATTTCGCCCGCACCATGCCGGAGTACTGCGGCGTGATCTCCAAAAGCCCGACCGTGAAGGCGGTGAAGGCGAAGATTGAAGCGGAAGAAGAACACTTCGATTTCAGCATCCTCGATAAAGTGGTGGAAGAGGCGAGCAATATCGATATTCGCGAAATCGCCCAGCAGACGGAAGAGACGGTGGTGGAAGTGGAAACCGTGACCGGCTTTGGCGCCAACGATGCGATCCTCGATATTCGCTCCATCGACGAGCAGGAAGACAAGCCGCTGAAGGTCGAGGGGGTTGAGGTCGTTTCCCTGCCGTTCTACAAGCTGAGCACCAAATTTGGCGATCTCGATCAGAGCAAAACCTGGCTGCTATGGTGCGAACGCGGGGTGATGAGCCGTCTGCAGGCGCTTTATCTGCGCGAGCAGGGCTTCAGCAACGTAAAAGTTTATCGCCCGTAACAGGTTGTTATGATGCAAAAGGCCTTCCCTGATGGAAGGCCTTTTTACTATTGGCAGGGGCGTGTATTAGCGCAGGGTCAGCGCCAGGTCATTCAGCTGATCGATGACAATATTCCAGCCCTCGAAAAATCCCATCTGCTCATGCTGCTCGCGGGTTTCATCGTCGGCATGCAGCACTGTGGCCGTATAGCGACACCCGCCCTGTTCATCGGCAAAGGTGATGATGGCCGTCATCGCGAAGGGGGAAACGGCGGGACGATAATCCGCCGTCAGCATCGAGGTCATGACGATTTTTTGTTGCGGGATAACCTCAAGAAAACAGCCGGGGTTATCGCTGCGTTCACCGTCAGGGCCGTGCATCACGGTGTGAAAGGCCCCGCCGGCGCGAAAATCAAAGGCCAGCACCTCGGTTTGCCAGGGCTTCGGGCACCACCAGGTTTTGAGTAATGCCGGGTCGGTCCACGCGCGCCACAGGGCAGGGACGGGCGCGCTGAGCAGGCGGCTGATAACAAGATCGCGAGAATCGGTTGCGCTTCGGGACATGCTACGACTCCTCAGGAAAAGGGGGAGCCAGTCCGCGGCGCGGACCGGCTATCAGGCTTCGTAGTAATTATAGATGCCGGCGGCCATCACCAGCTGCGAGGCGACCTCATACGCTTTCTCGCGCCCCACCAGCAGATCGATCATTTTCAGGGCGAAATCAATCGATGTTCCCGGCGCCTGGCTGGTTAACAGATTCACCCGTGGATCCCAGACCACCCGTTTATCCTGCCACTGATCGGCGGGGATATGATCCTTCAGCGCCGGAAAACCGGTCATGTTGCCGATCGGGAACAGCTGATGGGGCACCAGCACGGTCGCCGGGGCGGCACAGATGGCGGCCACAATGCGCCCGGAGAGATGGAACTGTCGGACGGTTTCCACCAGCAACGGGCTGTCGCGGAAGCACTCTGCGCCCTTGATACCGCCCGGGAGGACGATGATATCGAAATCGCCATCGGCCACCTCGACCAGCGGGGCATCCGCCAGCAGTTTGACGCCGCGCGAGCAGACGATGGTCAGGTTGCCGTCGCTGGCGACGCTGGCGGTGGTCACTTTGACTCCGCCGCGAACCAGCAGGTCGATGGTGGTGACCGCTTCGGTCTCTTCGCTACCAGGGGCGAGGCAAATCAGTGCCGACGCGCTCATATTCATTCTCCTTACGCTTGACCAGTTCAAATAAGCGGGCGTTTTCCGGTACGGCAACGCCGTGGGCGCGGGCGCGGTTGAGCAGAAAACCGGTGATATAGTCGATCTCCGTGTGCCGCTGGGCGCGAACGTCCTGCAGCATGGATGAGATATTTTCTGCCGTACTTTCAATCACCTGTTCGACATAAAATAGCAGGTTTTCCGCCGAGGTATGAATACCTTCGCGCTCCATCACTGCCGCCACCTCGCGACAAATGGCCGCAACTTCCTGCGGATAGTCGCGCAGATCGCCGTTTTTACACCCTTTTAGCGCGGTCAGGGGGTTAATCACGCAGTTAACCGCCAGCTTGCGCCAGGTGGCCGAGAAGATATTGTTGTGCCAGGCGACATCCGGCAGCACGCTCTGCAGCACTTCAGCGAGGTAGCTGTAGTCCTCTTCGTAGCTTTTCGCCGGCCCGATATGCGTGGTGCCCTGGGCGACGTGGATGATGACATTCCCGTCGCGGCGCGCCGCCTGGGTGGTGGAGGCCAGCAGCAACGGCTGTTTCACGCTGCGCAGCTCCTCGACGGTTCCCATGCCGTTATGCACCAGCACAATCGGCGTGGAGACCGGCAGGATCGCGGCCAGGTGCTTCACCGCGTTTGAAACCTGCCAGGCTTTTAAGGTGACAATCAGCAGCTCGCTGCTGGCAAGAAAATCGGGGTCGTTGGCCGTCAGCGACTCGTTGAACACCGAGCCGTCCGTTTCAATGACGTTGACGCTACAGAATGGCTGCGGTACGCGTAGCCAGCCCTGGACTTCATGTCCCTGTTTGCACAACGCGGTCAGCCATAGTTGTCCCAGTGCACCGCATCCCAGTACGGTTACTTTCATTGTTCCTCCTCATCTGCCGCTACCCCAGGCGCTGATGGCTAAAGTATATCTCGTCGCTTTTCGCATCGTCGGACGGAAAGGGGGTTTTGGCGTCGTCGGGCAGCATGGGGAAAATAGCGCGAGCGTTGCGTAATCAGCTAAGCTTCCGGGATAACAAGTTGAGTTATGCCGCGTTGCAGGTATTATGCAACGCAAAAGAAACGGAAGGAGAGGAAAAGATGCCATCTTTCGATATTGTCTCTGAAGTTGATCTTCAGGAAGCCCGTAACGCGGTGGACAACGCGAGCCGCGAAGTCGAGTCGCGTTTTGATTTTCGTGGCGTTGAAGCCACGTTTGAATTAAACGACGCCAACAAGACCATTAAAGTGCTGAGCGAGTCTGACTTCCAGGTGAATCAGCTGCTGGATATCCTGCGCGCCAAGCTGCTCAAGCGCGGCATTGAAGGCACCTCCCTCGACGTGCCGGAAGATATCGTACACAGCGGTAAAACCTGGTTTGTTGAAGCGAAGCTGAAACAGGGCATTGAAAGCGCGGTGCAGAAGAAGATCGTTAAACTGATCAAAGACAGCAAGCTGAAAGTGCAGGCCCAGATTCAGGGCGAAGAGATCCGCGTGACCGGTAAGTCCCGCGACGATCTGCAGTCGGTGATGGCGCTGGTGCGCGGTGGCGATCTGGGACAACCGTTCCAGTTCAAAAACTTCCGCGACTAAGGCGGCAGACTGACAGCAAAAAGCGGGGAATTCCCCGCTTTTTTTATACCCCTTTGATAAGCTGCTCTATCTCGAAGCGGTTGGTGACCTTGCTGTCGATTTTGATATACACCGAGCGCTCCTCGGGCACCACCAGCGCCTGATGAACCCCGCTGGCGCTGAGCAGACGCGCCTGCAGCGCGCTGTCGACCACCACGCCGTCCGGTACCTCCACCCGCAGACTGCTGACGTAGGGCGGCTCGCTCATGGTGCTGGCCACCAGCAGCCACAGCATCGCCAGCAGCGCGCCCAGCAGAAACACGGTCTGTGAATCAAAGAAACCATCGACCCAGCCGCCAAGGGCGCCGCCAATCGCCACCCCGAGGAACTGGCTGGTGGAGTAGACGCCCATCGCGGTGCCTTTATAGCCCGCCGGCGACTCTTTGCTAATCAATGACGGCAGTAGCGCTTCCAGCAGGTTAAACGCCAGGAAGAAGAGCTGAACGCCCGCTACCAGCTCCCAGAAGTAGCCTCCGGCGCCCCAGAGGACAATTTCCGCAATCAGCAGGATGGCCACGCAGAGCAAAAAGACGCGCTTCATCTTGCGCTTCACTTCGGCGTAGATAATAAACGGCACCACCGAGATGAAGGAGATAACCATGGTGACCAGGTAAATCTTCCAGTGCTCGGCGGCCGGGAAGCCGGCAGCCTCCAGCTGTCCGGGCAGCGCGACAAACGTGGACATCAGCATGATGTGCAGGCACATGATGCCAAAGTTGAGCTTCAGCAGGCGCGGCTCCGCCAGCACCTTGCTAAAGCAGCCCTTCACCATCCCGGATTCGCGGTTAAGCACATGATTCTGGCTGTTGGGAACCACCCACAGGGTGAGCAGGATGCCGACGGTCGCCAGGATGGCGATCATCCAGAACAGGGCGTGCAGGCCCAGCTGATGGGTAATAATCGGCCCCAGCACCATGGCGATAGCGAAAGTGACGCCGAAGCTGACGCCAATAAACGCCATCGCTTTGGTGCGGTTCTGTTCACGGGTGAGATCGGAGAGCAGGGCCATGACCGCGGCGGCGATGGCGCCGGAGCCCTGCAGGGCGCGGCCAAGAATGATGCCCCAAATGGAGTCGGTGAGCGCGGCGATGACGCTGCCGAGCACGAAGATAAGCAGGCCGCCGACGATCAACGGCTTACGGCCAATACGGTCAGATAACAGTCCGAAGGGGATCTGGAACACCGCCTGCGCCAGACCGTAGATGCCGATCGCCAGGCCAATCAGCGCTTCACTGGCGCCCTGCAATGCCATGCCATACGTGGTCAGAACCGGCAGGACCATAAACATGCCAAGCATGCGCAGGGAGAATACCGTCCCCAAACCCCAGGTCGCGCGCAGTTCCCCTGGCGTCATTTTGTTATCGTTCATTACCACCTCAATATAAAAACTGCGCCTAGTGTAGCGGCGGGGGGTAAGAAGCGTAAATAAATGTTTGTTTAACAGATATTACGGGGCTGTTGCGCGATGCGACAAGTTGGTAAAAATCAATAAACCAGTGGAGGGGGACTCCACTGGCGAGGGGGAAAATTAAGGTAAAGTAAAGTCAACCCACTGGCTGCCGGCATCAGCCGATTTGACGCACTGCTCGACCCAGTAGACGCCGTGCAGCCCGGCTTCGACGTCCGGATACCAGAAGTCTTGCAGGAAGGTGCGATCGTCACGGTCCGTGGCGTCAATCGCCTGCGCATAGCGGCGATAGAGATTGGCCCAGGCTTCAAACAGCCCTTCCGGGTGGCCGCCGCCGATGCGATCGTCCGCCAGCGCGTTTGCGCTCAGGTAGGGCATCCCGCGTTCCAGAATGCGCGCCGGCTCGCCCTGCACCTCATAGCTGAGCTGGTTAGGATGCTCATCCCACCATTCGATACTCGCCTTTTCGCCGACGATGCGCACTTTTTGCGAGTGCATGGCGCCGCTGTTCACCGCGCTGGTCCACATCGAACCAACCGCGCCGTTGTCATACTCCATCAGGACAAAGGCGTTATCTTCCAGCGGCGTGCGGGAGGGGACAAAGCTCTGGCGGGAGCACATCAGCCGTTTGATATTGAGCTGCGGCGCCATGGTTTCGGCGACAAACAGGGGATGGGTGGCCAGATCCCCCAGCACATAGCTGGGCCCGGCGAACTTCGGCGTTACGCGCCAGCGGGTGGATTCTGCCTGCAGCTCGACGGCCTGGTTATGAAAGCCGTGAGCGAACTGCATATTGACGACGCGGATCTCGCCGAGCAGCCCATCGGCAATCATCTGCCGCGCCTGCTGGATCATCTGATAGCCGGCGTAGCCGTAGGTGACGCCGACGATTTTGTTCTGTTTTTTGCTCAGGTCCACCAGCTCGCGCGCCTCTTCGGCGGTAAAGCAGAGGGGCTTTTCACAGATGACGTGGAGGCCCGCTTCCAGCGCCGCTTTGGTGATGGCGAAATGGGTATTGTTCGGGGTGGTGACCGAGACGACCTCGATCCCGTCAGGGCGGCGGGCTTCTTCACGAAACAGGGTCTGGTAGTCGGCGTAGCAGCGCTCCGGCGCGATGCCCAGCTGCTCACCAAACGCGCGCCCGCGCTCGGCATCAACGTCAAGCGCGCCGGCCAGCAGGGTGTAAACATTGTCACGCAGCGCCGCACAGCGGTGGCTGTAGCCGATCTGGCTGGTTCCCCCGCCGCCGACCATGCCCCAACGCAGGGAACGGGATAAGGGTTTCAGACCGTTTAACATGGTGCTCTCCTTTTTGAAATCATTCGCACTCTGAGGCGCTCAATGCCGACGCCTGCGGCAACGCGCATCCGGATAAACTGACCTAAACTTAAGGAAATGTTTGTTCTGTTTCAATTGTTATGTGGAATTTATTTTTCATATATGCGAAGGGGATCGAATAAGCAGAAGTTTATTTTCTGCTGGCTTGAAAAGAGGAGAGGGGAAACAACGGCAATGGGAGCAGGCCGAACGGTTGCGGAGCGCTTTTCGTTACACAGCAAGATGAAATAAATGTTCCTTCTAGCCGCAGCGCGCGGTGCAATCCGCAGATTGCACCGGAGGAAGGATACCGCATTACGCTCCGCGCACAGACGCGGGGGCTGGCGAAGCGGCGGGAGGATTACCTGCGGCGAAGATGCCCTTCGCCGCCAGGCCTGCGACGGTGAGGGCAGCCGGGATGCCGAGGATCAAAAAGACGCTTTCGAAGGGCAGGTTGAGCGCCATCATCTCAGCGCCGGCAAAGGCGCTGAGGATCGCGCCGATCCGCCCGACGCCGTGCATCCAACTGGAGCCGGTCGCCCGCGCCTGCGTGGGGTAGTAACGGGCGGAGAGGGCGTTCATGCCCGTATTGGCGCCGTTCAGGCAGGCGCCGCTGATAAACGCCAGCATGCAGAGCAAGGCAAAGCTGCCCGCGGCGTAGCCCATCGCCATGGTAAACAGGCCGCCGACGGCGTAGATCATTCCCAGCGCGCGATGGGGATTGATGCGGTCCATCAGCCAGCCGGCAAACAGCGAGCCGAGGGTGCCTCCCGCCTGGTAGATCGCCGTCATCACGGCCGCCTGGCTGACGGTAAGCCCGACCTCCTTAACCAGCGTTGGCAGCCAGCTGCCGAGAATATAGACCAGGAACAGCCCCATAAAGTAGACCAGCCATAGCATCAACGAGCCAAAGCCGTACTGGCGGGAGAGCACAATGCGCATCGCGTTGCCGGCCGCCGGCTGCGCCGGCAGGATAAACGTCACGTTGTCGCTGATTTGTCCGGGATAAAGACGATTAAGGATGGCGCGAATGCGCGCCGCTGGCGCTTGTTTGATCACCAGAAAACGAACCGATTCCGGCAGCCGCCAGATAAGCAGGGGGGCGAACAGCAGCGGCAGAATGCCGCCGAGCGCCATCAGCGAGTGCCAGCCAAACTGCGGGATCAGCCATGATGCGGTGAATCCTCCGGCCGCCGCGCCGAAGGTGAAGCCGCAGAAGATGACGGTAATAATAAATGAGCGCTGGCGTTCCGGGGCGTATTCCGACACCAGCGTCCCGATGTTCGGCATCGCGGCGCCCAGTCCAAGGCCGGTCATAAAGCGGAAGAACATCATCTGCTCAATGTTGTGCGAGAAGGCGGTGGCGATGGTCCAGAAGCCGAAGAAGAAGACGCTGTTGATGATGATCTTTTTGCGTCCCAGCCAGTCGGCGAGCGGGCCAGAGAAAATAGCGCCCAGCGCGAGGCCGATCAGCGCGGCGCTGATCACCAGGCCCAGCTGGTGGTTGCTTACCCCCCACTCCAGCTTCAGCGTCGGGGCGATAAAGCCCATGATCGCGATATCAAACCCATCGAGAGCGATAACGCAAAAGCCGAGAAAAATAATCTGTTTTTGAAAGCGGCTCAGCGGGTTACGGTTAATTAACTCTCTGACATCCAGGCGTTGAGTCTGTGTCATAGCGGATTCCTTATGCGCAGGAGCGCAGGTAGGGCTGCGCGGCAGTGAACAGTAATTGCGCCCGCTGGAGGGGCGGCAGGGCGCCCTGCTCGCCGTCGAGCGGCACCTCGAGGGAGACCGGCAGCGTCGCCGGCAGAGCCGACATCAGACCGTGCAGATCCAAACCGCCTTCCCCCGGCACGTTGCGCGCTGAGCGGGCCTGGCGGATGAGCTCCTGCTCGCTTTCCGGCCGCTGCGCCGCGCCATCGCAGAGCTGCATATAGTTCAGATGATGCGCGGGCAGGCTGGAGAGGGCGGCGAGCGATTCTCCCGCGCGCCAGAAATGAAGGGCGTCCACCAGGATGCCGATATCCTCCCGCCCGCTGGCGGCGATCAGCGCCTGCGCATCGGCGATCGTGCGCAGCTGGGTCCAGGGCATTGGCTCAAGGTTCATGGTCAGGCCAAACGGGCGGCCGGCCGCGGCGAGAGTGGCCAGGTTGTCGGCGCTGCGCTGCAGGTTGTCGTCATTCCCGGCGACTAACACCTGCCCGGCGCCAAGCCGCGCGGCGGTCTCCATAAAGCGCTGCAGCCGATCGTCGAGGGTAAACCCCGGGCTCAGGCGGACGATCTCCACGTCCGAGACGCGGATGCCGGTTTCCATCAGCGCGGCCAGGGTCGCGCGGACGGCGGGGGTATCGCCCAGCATATCGTAGTCCGGGTCGGCGGGGGTGGCGGGCAGCAGCCGCAGACCCACGTGGGTAAAACCGGTTCTGGCCGCTATCCGCACCTGTTCGGGGGGAGAGACATCGAGCAGGCTCAGCGCGGCGAGCGATAGGGTACGCATGTTCATAAATGGCTCCGGTTCAGTTGCAGGTGAAGTTAGCCAGGGTTATTGCCGTCCCTGGTTGTTATTGCTCTGTTTTTATTGTGTTTTCAGCCAGTTTTTTGCCCACCAGGTAGCCGAAGGTCATCGCCGGCCCGAGGGTGATCCCTCCGCTGGGGTAATAGCCGCGCATCACGCTCGACATGTCGTTGCCGATGGCGAACAGGCCCGGTATCGGCTGCTGCTGCCCGTCCAGCACCCGAGCGTGTTCGTCGGTTTGCAATCCGCTGAAGGTGCCCAGCGAGCCGGGCAGAATGCGCACCGCGTAGAACGGCCCTTCGCGCAGCGGTCCGAGCGTCACCTGATGGTCACCCTGCGCGCGGTTATAGGCCGATGCGCCGCGGTGAAAATCGACGTCTTCACCGGTGCTGGCGAAGTGATTAAAGCGTTCAACGGTTTCCGCCAGCGCATCGGTATCGATGGCGCAAAGTTTCGCCAGCTCGGCCAGGGTGTTTCCTCGCAGCAGATAGCCGGTACGCAGCCAGGCGGTAGGGGGGAACGGGAAGGGCCTGGCGTGGCCCAGGCCATAGCGGCGCAGCGCGCGCCGATCGGCCAGCAGCCAGGCCTGCGGCGTGTCGCCCACGGGCGTCGCCGCCAGCAGGGCGGCGATAAAGTCGTGATAGGAATCGGCCTCGTTAACAAAGCGTTTGCCGTTAGGCAGGACGGCAATCACCCCGGGCTTGGCTCGCTCCACCAGATGGGGAAACATCAGCTGCTGGCCGCTGGCGAGGGTGACGCGGGACACCGGCGCCCAGGCCAGCGGGTGGCGCAGGCGGGTATCGAACTGGCCGCCGACGGATTCGCCAAGGCGGATCCCCTCGCCCTGATTGTCAGGCGGCGCGGCGGAGAAATGGCCGTAGCCCTCCGCGGCGTGAGGCACCACCTGCGCCAGGCGCTGCCGATCGTGGGGAAAACCGCCGCATGCCAGCACCACGGCGCCCGCTTCGACGTGCATCTCCCCGTCATCGCTGCGCAGCACCGCGCCGGACACGCCCTGCGGCCCCTGCAGCAGCCGAACCGCAGGCGCATTGAGTTGAAAGCGCACTCCGGCGTCGAGGGCGGATCGCAGCAGACGGGCGACCAGCGCATTGCCATTGACCAGATGCTGCCCCCGTCCGGCGCGCAGCCGCTGCCAGCCGTGGCGCAGCAGGCGGCGGGCGGCATACAGCGCGGAGCGCGGCGAGCGGGTGGCGTTAAAAAAATGCGCCATGTCCGCGCCGCCGGCGATGCCCATCCCGGCCAGGCTGATGGTCTCCAGCGGCGGGCGCAGTCGGTGGAGCCAGTCGCCGAGCAGGCGGCCATCGTAGGGCTGAGCGGTCACCGACCGCCCACCGTTCGCCGCGCCCGGCGACGCGTGAAAGTCCGGCATGGCGCTGCCCGACAGAAACTTCACCGCCGTCCGCTGATGAAAAAACTCCACCATTTCCGGCCCGTGACGCAGGAAGGTCTGCAGGCGAACGTCGGCGGCTTCGCCCCCCATCTCATGCTGCAGATAGGTCAGCGGAGCATCGGCCGCTTCGTCGATGCCCTCCGCCCGCGCCAGCGGGTTGCGGGGGATCCACAGCCAGCCGCCGGACCAGGCGCTGGTTCCGCCGAGCACTGACGCCTTCTCCGCCACCATGACGCTGGCGCCGTGCATTGCCGCGGTGACCGCGGCAGAGAGTCCCGCCGCGCCGGAGCCGACCACCAGCATATCCACCTTCACAGGCCCGCTCATGATGGACTCCTTACTGCAATGGTGAAAAAGCGGTGGGGCGCATCAGCACCGACTCGAGGCGCTCCACGGCGGCCAGTTCGCGATTTTTCCGCGAGAAGGTCTGCCAGCGCTCGTCCTGGGCCATCCGCGCGCGGCGTACCAGGCGATCGTCCAGGCTTTCGTAAGCCCAGATGTGCACTACCTGATTGACCACGCCGATCTCGGTAAAAAAGAAGCCGATCAGTTTGCCGAGATGGTCAGTTTGCACCGCCAGGGCATCGCTTTGGTACAGCGCCAGCCAGTCGGCCATTTTCAGCGGATTGATGGTGTAGGTGCGTTTTTCGTAGATCATGATGTTTTCCTGATTAGTGGGTGGCGGGTTGCGCCAGATGGCAGGCGGCGAGGTAGCCAAACGTCAGCCCCGGGCCAAGGGTGATGCCGGGACCCGGGTAGGTGCCGGCCATCAGCGAATCCATGTCGTTTCCCACCGCGTACAGCCCCGCGATAGGCTTTCCTTCGGCGTTGACGACCTGGGCATCGGCGGTGGTGACCAGACCCCGGGAAGTCCCCAGATCGCCGGTATAGAGTTTGATGGCATAGAACGGCGCGCTGAGCAGGGGAGCGTTGCAGGCGTCAGGGTGATGGCCCGGATCGCCCATCGCCCGGTTATAGCTGTTGCCGCCTTTGGCAAACTCACGGTCCACGCCCTGCGCGGCGTCACGATTGTAGCGGGCGACCGTCTCGCTCAGGGTGTGGGCATCCAGCCCAAGCTGCTGCGCCAGCGCGGCCAGGGTGTCGGCTTTGTGCAGATAGCCGGCGGCGATCAGGGCGTCATTGTTCACCGGCGCCGGGCGCGCCAGCCCGAGGCCGTAACGCTTCATCGCCTGGGCGTCGCACAGTAAAAAGCAGGGGGCATTCTCCGCAGCATGCTGCATCGCGCTGGCAAAATGGTGATAGGAGCTGGACTCATTAACGAAGCGTACCGCCCGCTGATTGACGGCAATCACGCCCGGCTTGGCCCGGTCGGTCACCAGGTGGGGGAAGCGCTCCTCGCTGCCGTCGGCCCGGGTCAGCACCGATACCGGCGCCCAGAAAAAGTTGGATGCCCGATCGGCTCCCTCGCGAGCGTTAAGCGCCGCCGCGAGACGCAGCGCGGCGCCATCATTGGCCGGCGGCGACATGGTGAAGTGCTCTCGGGTGTCAGGCCGATAGCGCGCCGCCAGCGCGCCAGCGGCAAAACCGCCTGCGGCCAGCACCACCCCGCGCCGGGCGTGCAGCGTCTCTCTTTGCCCCTGACTCTCAATCTCTACCCCGGTGACCGCGCCTTGCGCTTCGCACAGCGCCAGAACATTGACATTCAGCCGCAGGCTCATGCCTTTACGCAGCGCCGTGGTCGCCATGCGGGCAATCAGCGCATTGCCCATCGCCAGGCGGGTGCCGCGAGGGTATGTCACCCGGTCGCGGGCGTAGCGCAGCAGCAGTCGGGTGCAATGGGCCAGGGAGCGCAGCGAGCGACGCATATCGAGAAAATGTTGAATGTCGACGCGGTTGACCATCATTCCGCCAAACAGCAGCATCCCCGGCGGCGGCGAGCGCAGGTCGCGAAACGCGTCACCCAGTTCACGGCCGTCATACTCCACCACCTCCAGCGCCCGCCCGACGTCGACACCGCCGGGCTCATCCGGATAGTAATCAGGTGAGAGTGGGCGCAGGCTATATTTCACCGCCCCCTCGCGCTCCAGAAAGGCGAGGGCCTCTCGCCCGGCGCTGACAAACGCCTCGGCGATATCTTCGCGGTAGTGGGCCTCGCCGATAATGGTTCGCAGATAGGTTTTGATCGCTTCGGCGCTACCGCTTTTGCCCGCGGCGCGCGCCTGGTCGGTATCGTGCAGCCACACGGCGCCGCCAGAGATGGCCGAGGTGCCGCCGAACTGACCGGCTTTCTCCAGCATCAGCACCGACAGCCCTTTGCAGCTGGCGGTGACCGCGGCGGCAAAGCCAGCGGCGCCGCTGCCGATGACGATCACGTCCCAGCTCTTCATGCCGCTGCTCCCTGCGCCGGCGGGATGGCGCCGATAAACTGGCCCATCAGCGTCATCTGCGCCAGCGCCATTTCCGGCCCGGTCTGTACCCGGCAGCCGCGGGCGGCGGCGAAGGTGAGCAACGGCGTCATCACCGGGGCGGTGACAACGTCAGCCACGTGGGTGGCGCTGTCGAGGGTCTCCAGCAGCGCCTGCGGCAGGGGCAGCGCATCAAATCCGGCCATGCCGGCCGGCGAGCCGTTGACCAGCAGATCGACGCCGTGCAGGGTGTCCGGCAGCGCGCTCAGTCGCACCGCCGGAAAGGCTTCAGCCAGAAGATCGTGCAGGCGTTGCCGGGTGGCGGGGTTTTGATCGTGCAGAGCCAGCTGACGGAGCCCCGCCTCGCACAATCCCCAGGCGATGGCGCTGCCGACGCCGCCGCAACCGGAGAGCAACGCCTGCTTACCCGCCGGCTGAAAACCCTGTGCCTCGGCGGCGAGCAGAAAGCCGACGCCGTCCAGCATATCGCCCTGTAACCGGCCATCCGCCAGCTTGCGGATCACATTGATGGCGTTGAGTCGGCGGGCGCGCGGCGTAAGCTCGTCGACCAGCGCGGCGGCGCGTTGTTTATGCGGCACCGTCACCAGCACGCCGCTCATGTTCTGCCAGCCGCGCAGGGCGTTGAGGTAGGCGGCCACCGCGTCCGGGGCGATATCCACCGGGATCATGACGCTGTCCATGTGCTGTTCGGCAAAGTAGCGGTTGAAGTTATCCGGTGATTTCACCTGGGCAATCGGATGACCAATCACGGCGACAACCTGGGTAGTTCCACTGACCATTGCAAACCTCATTTGTTAAATGAATGTTGTGAAAGTATTTCAGTGGAAGCTGGGACCGACAACGCAGAATTCGGACATGTCGGTTGTTAATCGCACGATCGCTGCGATAATCGCAGGAAATCGATAATGATGTTGCAAAAATGTGAGCGAATATGCAAAACACCATTCATCCTCGCGATCTGATCGTCGGTTTACAAAAAGGGTTGGCGCTCATCCAGCTTTTTTCTAAAACCTGCCCAAAGCTCACCGTCGCTCAGGCGGCGAAAATGAGCGGCCTGACGCAAAGCGCGGCACGACGTTTTCTGTTGACGCTGCTGCATGAGCGCTATTTGCAAACCGATGGTCGCTATTACTGGCTTACCCCGAAGACGCTGCGGCTTGGTCAGGCCTACGTCGATTCGGCGCAGTTTCCCCGCATGGTGCGGCCGATTGTCGAATACATCGCCAGCCGGACCGAGGAGCACGCCTCGGTGGGGGTGGTGGATGAAGATGAACTGGTCTATATCGCCCGCAGCCGTCATACGCCATTTAACTCCACGTCGGTTCGGCTTGGGGAGCGGGTGCCCATCTTTTGTACCGCCGGGGGGCGGTTATGGCTGGCTTCGCTGCCGGAAGCAGAGTGTGAAGCGGTTCTACAGCGCATTACCCGGGAACAACGCACGCCCTATACGGTGACCGACGTCGCGTCGTTGATGGAGAAGATTGCCCAGGTGCGGCGTCAGGGGTATGCCACTATCGAGCAGGAGTTTGAGATTGGTATGCTGGTGCTGGCGGTACCGTTAACCGACAGGGAAGGGACCTGGTGGGGAGCGTTAAGTCTGACCAGTCATCAATCACGGACTTCGCTGGACGCGTTATGCCGCGACCACCTTGATCTGCTCTATAGCGCGCAGGCGATGCTGGTGGGTTAAACAGGGCAGCCGATGCGCTGCCCTCGGCGAGACGTCGTTTAGGCTGACGCTTTGTTGAGGAAGCTGCTCCAGTCGCTGGCGGCGTTATCGACAAAGGTGTTCCAGCTGGTGCCGGCGGTATTGACGAAGCTACCCCAGTTTTCCTTACCGGTGGTCACAAAGGTTTCCCAGTTTGTCTGACCGGTCAGGAAGGAACCAAACGCCATCGCGCTGTCGCCAACGAATGAGGCGAAGGCGGTACCGGAGGTGAGGACAAACGAGGTGAAGCCGACGGCAGAGTTGGCGACAAAGCTGGCGAAGCCGTTGGCCGCGCCGAACAGGTTAAAGCCGCCGGAGATGTACTCCATTTCGTTCAGTGTTAATTCTTTCATTGCGATTCCTTGTAGTGAATATTTCCCAAACGGGTGTAAACCCGAGGCGAAAAGTAGCATCGCGGGCGCGTGCGGCGCGAGCGATACCCGGTTAGCACAAGCTCATTTTTTCCTCATTTTTTGGGCGTGAGATAGCGAAACCGGTGCGGGGGAGGGGAGGGGAAGTATGAAATGAGAAAGGAACCAATTTGAAACAGAAAAGAAAAAGCCCCGTCAAAACGGGGCTTTATATCGTACTGGAGAGCGAGATTATCTCACGTAAGCCAGCAGGCTATGTGAATCCGGCACCATAAAGTCAACGGACATCATCACGGACAGCGCAGTGATGGCGACGATGGAAAAGACGAACAGCTTGCGCGCCCAGACTTTGTCATCTGCCACTTTGTAGCCACGCAGCGCCATGCCCAGCCACCAGACGCTGACCGCAGCCGCCACGACCAGGTATTTATACCCGGCGTAGCCGCCCAGCGAGAGCATCAGGGTCGCAACGGCAAAGGCGACGATGTACAGCGTAATATGGTTTTTGGCGACCGAAATGCCTTTCACCACCGGCAGCACCGGAATATTCGCCGCCTGATAATCCTTAAAGCGGAAAATCGCGATGGCGTAGGAGTGAGGCATCTGCCATAGGCTAAAGATAGCCAGCAGGATCGCCGCACCGCTGTCGAAATCACCGGTGACCGCGCAGTAGCCAATCACCGGCGGCGCGGCGCCGGAGAGTGAGCCAATCAGCGTGCCGTAGACAGAGTGGCGTTTCATGTACAGGCTGTAGACGCCGACATAAACCACGAACCCCATCACCCCCAGCCAGCAGGCCAGCGGATTTGCGCCGAACCACAGCAGCATAAAGCCAGCAATACCCAGCAAGGTGGCGTACACCAGCGAAGCTTCTGGCGAGATCAGCCCTTTGACCAGCACCCGGTTTTTCGTCCGTTCCATCTTACGATCGATGTCCCGGTCGATGTAGTTGTTGAATACACAACCCGAGGCGACCACCAGGGATACTCCAAGGAGCGTCCAGACGAACAGCGGATAGTCGATGTGGCCTTTGGAGGCCAGCAGGAAACCGCCGATCACGGAGATCAGGTTGCCAAAAATAATGCCTGGTTTCGTAACTTGCAGGTATTGCTTAAACATACTCGCCGCTCTTAGTGCATCATCATGTTGTAGTTCAGGTTCCACATAATCCAGATGGAGCCGACAACCACGATCGCAATGATGATTACGGTGAAGATAAATGCGGTCAGGTTCCAGCCTTCATCGGACTTGCTGTTCATATGCAGGAAGTACACGAGGTGTACCACGATCTGCACCACAGCGGTCACCAGAATGGTGCCAAGGATAACCGCATGCGAGGCGGAGCCACTCATCACCATGGCGAACGGAATGACCGTCAGGATGATGGACAGGATAAATCCTGTCATGTAGCTCTTCACGCTGCCGTGAGAAGCGCCGCTATGATCGGTAGAATGACTCATTACATCGCCCCCATCAGATAGACAACCGAGAACACGCAGATCCACACGACGTCCAGGAAGTGCCAGAACAGGCTCAGGCACAGGATACGCGTGCGGTTAGTGCTGGTCAGGCCACGACGTGAAACCTGGAACATCAGCACCGCCATCCAGATAAGGCCAGAGGTCACGTGCAGACCGTGGGTGCCGACCAGCGCGAAGAACGCGGACAGGAAGCCACTACGATCCGGACCAAAGCCTTCCATGATCAGGTGATGGAATTCATAGATTTCCATCCCGATAAATCCGGCGCCAAACAGCCAGGTCAACGCCAGCCAGGAAACCACCTGGCTCTTGTTGTTTTTGTACATGGCGATAGCCGCCATGCCGTAGGTGATGGAGCTGAACAGCAGCAGTGCGGTTTCAACCAGAACGAACGGCAGTTCGAAAATATCTTTGCCAGTCGGTCCGCCGGCCGTGCCGTTCACCAGAACGGCATAGGTAGCAAACAGCGTAGCGAAGATAATGCAGTCGCTCATCAGGTAGATCCAGAAACCGAATACCTTCATCGGTCCTGTATCATGGTGCCCGTGTTCATGCGCGTGGGCAGTATGCGCAAGAGTATCAGTTGCCATTTTTCAGCCCTGCTTTGTTAATCTCATCGAAATGCTGTTTTTCCAGTTTTTCGACTTCTGCAACCGGTACGTAGTAATCCACGTCCTCGTCAAAGCTCTTAATAATCCAGGTCGCTACGATGCCGATGAAGCTGGCGATCGCCATCCACCAGATATGCCAGATCATGGCGAAACCAAATACCGTCGCGAAGGCGGCAATGACGATGCCGGCGCCGCTGTTTTTCGGCATATGAATTTCTTCATAGTGAGCAGGCTGTTTGTACGCTTCACCTTTCTCTTTCATTTCCCAGAAGGCGTCACGCTCGTGAACCTGAGGAACGATAGCGAAGTTGTAGAACGGCGGTGGAGAAGAGGTTGCCCACTCCAGCGTACGGCCACCCCACGGGTCACCGGTCAGGTCACGGTTCTGATCGCGGTCGCGAATAGAGACGTAGAACTGAATCAGCTGGCACAGGATACCGCAGGCGATCAGCGCCGCACCGCAAGCTGCAACAACCAGCATCGGGTGGAACTGCGGATCGATCTGCTGGCTCAGACGACGGGTCATCCCCATGAAGCCCAGCACGTACAGCGGCATAAATGCTACGAAGAAGCCGATGATCCAGAACCAGAAAGCGCGTTTGCCCCAGGTTTCGTTCAGGGTGAAGCCAAAGGCTTTCGGCCACCAGTAGGTCAGACCTGCGAAGCAACCGAATACCACGCCGCCGATGATAACGTTATGGAAGTGCGCGATCAGGAACAGGCTGTTGTGCAGAACGAAGTCCGCGCCCGGTACCGCCAGCAGCACGCCGGTCATCCCACCTACGGAGAAGGTCACGATAAAGCCGATAGTCCACATCATCGCCGAGTTGAAGACGATGCGACCCTGATACATGGTGAACAGCCAGTTGAAGATCTTAACCCCGGTCGGGATCGCGATAATCATGGTGGTAATACCGAAGAAGGCGTTTACGTTTGCGCCGGCACCCATGGTGAAGAAGTGGTGCAGCCAAACGATGAACGATAGAACGGTAATACAGACGGTTGCCCACACCAGAGAGGTGTAACCGAACAGACGCTTACGCGAGAAGGTCGCGGCGATTTCGGAGAAGACCCCGAACACCGGCAGAACCAGGATGTACACTTCCGGGTGACCCCAGGCCCAAATCAGGTTGATGTACATCATCATGTTGCCACCCATATCGTTGGTAAAGAAATGGGTGCCCAGGTAACGATCCAGGGTCAGCAGCGCGATGGTGACGGTCAGAATTGGGAAAGAGGCGATAATCAGGATGTTAGCGCACAGAGATGCCCAGGAGAATACCGGCATCTTGAACATGGTCATGCCCGGGGCGCGCATCTTGATAATGGTCACGAAGAAGTTAATACCGGTCAGGGTAGTACCGATACCGGAGAGCTGCAGCGCCCAAATCCAGTAGTCGACCCCTACGCCAGGACTGTACTCAATTCCCGACAGCGGCGGATAGGCCAGCCAACCGGTCTGCGCGAACTCCCCGACGCCCAGAGACAGGTTAACCAGAATCACGCCCACAACGGTGAACCAGAAGCTCAGGTTGTTGAGGAACGGGAAGGCTACGTCGCGTGCGCCGAGCTGAAGCGGAACCACCAGGTTCATCAGACCGATAACGAACGGCATCGCTACGAAGAAGATCATGATAACGCCGTGGGCGGTAAAGATCTGATCGTAGTGATGAGGCGGCAGGAATCCTGCTTCCCCGGCCGAGGCCAGCACCTGCTGGCTACGCATCATGATGGCGTCAGCAAAGCCACGCAGCAGCATGACGATTGCCACGATAACGTACATGATACCGAGACGTTTGTGGTCGACAGAGGTCAGCCACTCGTTCCATAGGTAGGACCACTTACCGAAGTAAGTGATGGCCGCCAGAAGCGCCAGTCCCCCAATGATAATCGCAGCCACCGTTACCACGATAATAGGTTCGTGGTAGGGCACTGCATCCAGTGTAAGTTTTCCGAACATCGTTTTCTTCCTCGGCCCCTTAGTGAGCGGTTTCCGCGTGGCTCATGTCCATGCCTTCCATCCCGTCGTGAGCGGCATGCTCGCCTTCAGGTTTGGACATGTTCATGCTCTCGTGAGACATGAATTTGTTCACAACATCTTTGAACAGATCCGGCTTCACGTTAGAGAAGTATTCCACTTTGTTATATTCGCTAGGCACAGCCACTTTCTCGAACGCGGCCATAGAGTCCATAGCGTTCGGAGACTGTTTCGCTTTTTCAACCCACTGATCGAAAGTTGCACGATCCGGGGTAGCAATCGCTTTGAACTTCATACCAGAGAAGCCCGGGCCACTGTAGCTAGCGGAGATACCGTCATAAGTACCAGCTTCGTCAGCAATGAGGTGCAGCTGAGTCTGCATCCCGGCCATTGCGTAGATCTGGCTGCCTAAGCGCGGAATAAAGAACGAGTTCATCACCGAGTTAGAGGTCACTTTGAAGTGTACCGGTACGTTCGCCGGGAAGGCGATTTCGTTAACGGTAGCAATACCCTGTTCCGGATAGATAAAGAACCATTTCCAGTCCATCGATACGACTTCGATGGTGATTGGTTTCTCGTCATGGACAAGCGGTTTGCTTGGCTCCAGTGCGTGAGTGGTTTTCCAGGTCAGAACGGCCAGGAACAGGATGATCAGAATAGGTACCGTCCAGACCACAGCTTCCACTTTATTGGAGTGTGACCAGTTCGGGCTATACTTCGCATCTTTATTGCTCGCGCGATACTTCCAGGCAAATCCTACTGCCATCAAGACGGCGGGAATAACGACAATCATCATCAGGCCGAAGGCCGTCAGAATCAAAGAGCGTTGCTCCAGTCCAATCTGTCCTTTTGGGTCAAGGAGTGCAGAATCACAACCACTGAGTAATACAGTACCTGCGATTAATGACATCCATCCCAAACTTTTATTGTATTTCCTGAGTCTCATTGAACGACCTCAATTCCACGGGATCTGGTGGCGTTTAAAGTGTACGGGCATTTTACGGTAAGGTTGCATTACTGTAAACATGATTGGATCTCTGTCAGTTCTGTGTTAGCGGCTTCTGCTTGCTTTGTCACATATGTTACGTAGTGTTACGTAATCGCTTGCAAAGCCTGATTTTCGTGGGATCGATAACGAAAGGGATAAGAAAAGGAGTGCTTAGCGGCGAATGGGCATAACCACCCAAAAATTAGAACAATTGTTTAACATTTAATTATCAAATAAAAGACATTGTGGAAACGTAAAATAAAATCGGCTTAGCTGAATCGGTTAAATTATTTAAAGAATCGAATAAAAACTGTCAATAATTTCCAGAAAACAAAAACGCACAAAACAACAAATAGCGCGGCGGGCAATATAAAAGCGTTAATAAGCCGTTATAATTACGTTTCGTAATTACAACGGCTAATAATGATGCAGCGTCCTTAAATCAGGTGGGTTTTACGCAGCGCCAGGTAGTCGAGCAGGCCGCCGAGCAAAATACCGCCAACGGCCGTCAGCGCGGCAACCTCCAGCAGGCCGGACAGGAAGCTGAACGACGTATAATCCAGCGCGTTGAGGATCAGCAGACCCAGCCATACCGCCAGCAGCAGGCAGCCCAGCGTCAGGATCCCCAGCGCCAGCGCATAGGCCTGCGGATATTCGCTACGCGGTATAAAGCTTGCCGTGCGTTGGGTATGCTCGAGCGTTTGCCGGCACAGCAGCAGCAGCGCGATCCCCGGCACCGCCGCGACCACAGAGAAGAGATAGAAGGTGGACCAGCCGTGGGCCTCGACGAACCAGCCGGCAATCGGCCCGACGTACACGCGGCCAACCGCGGACAGCGCCGAGAGCAGCGCGAACTGGGTGGCGGAGAACGACTTGTTGCACAGCGTCATCAGCAGCGCCACAAACGCCGCCGTGCCCATTCCCCCGCACAGGTTCTCAAAGAATACCGCGGTCGCCATGGAATAGAGGTGCTTATCGGTAATCGACAGCAGCCAGTAGCCGGCGTTGGAGACCCCCTGCAGCAGACCGAAGATCAGCAGCGCCCGGAACAGCGTCAGCCGCTGCATCAGGACGCCGCCGTACAGGGCGCCGAGAATGGTGGCGAACAGGCCTAAGGTTTTGTTCACCATCCCCACTTCACCGGCGTCAAAACCGACGCCGCGGATGAGAAAGGTGGTGGTCAGGCTCATGGCAAACGCATCGCCAAGCTTATAAAGAACGATGAGCAACAGAATAAGCCAGGCGTTGTTGCGGCCGAAAAAATCGCGCAGCGGTGCAACCACCGCCTGCTCCAGCGATCGGGGAACCGGGATGACGTCGCTCGGCTCGGGCGCCAGCAGCGTGGCGATGATGCAGGGCACCAGCAGCGCCGCCATCAGCCAGTACATCCCCTGCCAGCCGAGATAGCGGTCGGCGAGCCACAGGGCCAGACCGCCGGAGACCAGCATCCCGAGGCGATAGCCCAGCACGCTGATCGCGGCGCCGGCGCCGCGCTCTTCCGCCGGCAGAACGTCGGTTTTCCAGGCGTCAAAGACAATATCCTGCGACGCTGAACAGAAGGCGATCACCACCGCCAGCGCCGCCATCCAGCGCAGCTGGGAGACGGGTTCAAGAAAGCCCATCGCCGCGATGGCCAGCAGGAGCAGGATCTGGGTGGTGACCAGCCAGCCTCGACGTCGGCCGAGAAACGGCGGCGTGTAGCGGTCCATCAGCGGGGACCAGAGAAATTTAAAGACATAGGCCTGGCCGACCAGCGAGAAAAAACCGATCGTTTTCAGATCGATATTTTCCACCGTCATCCAGGCCTGCAGGGTACCGGAGGTGAGGGCCAGCGGCAGACCGGAGGCGAAGCCGAGGATCAGCAAAATCGCTGATTTAGGCTGCTGAAAAATGCGTAAGTAATGACTGGACATAGCATAAAGCACGAACCCGGCGGAGGCCGGGTTCGTGGTGGCATTAACGCGCGTTTTGCTTGATGAAATCGTGAATGCTGGTGTCCTGCGCCATATCGGCGATGGTATCGGTCAGGACGCTGTTAACGGCATCAGCGATGTTTTTGTTCGAGGCCTGGAAGGCGCCTTCAACCGAGTAGCTGGCGCGGTAGTTTTTGGTCATCTTCGTGCCGTTTGCCGCGGTGGCGATGATGGCGATATCGGCTTTGGTGGCGATGTTGTAGCGCACGTTGCCCTGGGAGACGTCAGCGTAAAGTTTGTTGACGATGATCTGCAGATCGACTGCGCCGTTCGGGCCAATCATATAGCCGCGCGCGGTCATTTGTTTCTCCAGCACTTCCTGCAGCAGGAAGCGCAGGTCGCGGGAGGCGGTGAGGGTGACCTGTTGGTTGTCGCGCGTCACTTTCGCCAGCGCCTGGTCCGGACGCTGGTCGGCGCCGTTGATGCTGACGGTCACGCCCATCAGGCTCGGATCCTGCTGCGGCAGCGTGATTTTCGGCGATACTTCAATGGTGGTCGGCGGCGTGGCGCATCCTGCCAGCATAAACATGGCGACCAACGGGAAAAGGATCTTCTTAAGCATGTTCAGGTCTCAACGCATGGTGTTGTTATAAGGAAAATTACCGCCATCATAGCATTGCCAACGGCAAGGGGAAGTGGCAACGCGTGTAAATCCATCGCCCTGGCGGTTTTCTGAGCGCCCCGCTACGGTTAATCGCTCTTTCACCGGCGGATCTGGCGACCAGAGCCAGTAAACGTGATACTTTTGAATGAAAATATCAGAACAATGCTAATTTTTTGTTGTTTTCTCCTAATGGAAGCGGTAAAAGCGGCTAACATTTAAAAGGAGTGGCGGCATCTCAGCGTTGTCGGAGGAGAAAATTCATGATGATACGTGAACAGATCGAAGCAAAACTTAGAGCAGCGTTCGACCCGATGTATCTCGAAGTCGTGGATGAAAGTTATCGTCACAACGTCCCTGCGGGCTCTGAAAGTCATTTTAAAGTGGTGTTAGTGAGCGATCGCTTCACTGGCGAGCGTTTCCTTAATCGCCACCGTATGATCTACGGCACGCTAACCGAGGAGCTGTCGAATACGGTGCACGCCCTGGCGTTGCACACCTACACGATTAAAGAATGGGAAGCGCTACAGGATACGGTTTTCGCCTCGCCGCCGTGCCGCGGCGCGGGGAGCCTCGCCTAGAAATCCCATTTGCAACCGCTGGCGCTTTTCCAGTATGTTGCTTGCAGATTTAGCAAAAACGGCCTACGGGCCGTTTTGTTTTGCCTGGAAAATGCGCAAAGTCAGCGCTTTTGCGGACAAAATTGAGCGGGAAATGTGAAAAATGCCGCAGCACCAGGCGACAACCGTTCTCGACTCACAAAAGTGATGCCGCTATAATGCCGCGTCTTATATATGAATGTCTTCGGGATGATTCTGACGACAGGGAATGTGTTTCTGATTTGAAGAGGGCATCCCGGTTCTGCGAAGCCACCTACACGCGCTTCCAGAGTTGACCGAGCACTGTGATTTTTTTGAGGTAACAAGATGCAAGTTTCAGTTGAAACCACTCAGGGCCTTGGGCGCCGTGTAACGATTACTATCGCCGCTGACAGCATCGAGAATGCTGTCAAAAGCGAGCTGGTCAACGTAGCGAAAAAAGTTCGCATTGACGGCTTCCGTAAAGGCAAAGTGCCGATGAATGTTGTTGCTCAGCGTTATGGCGCATCCGTTCGCCAGGACGTGCTGGGCGACCTGATGAGCCGTCATTTCGTTGACGCGATCATCAAAGAAAAAATCAATCCGGCCGGCGCGCCGAACTACGTTCCGGGCGAATACAAACTGGGCGAAGACTTCACCTACGCGGTAGAGTTCGAAGTGTACCCGGAAGTTGAACTGCAGGGTCTGGAAGCGATCGAAGTAGAAAAACCGGTTGTTGAAGTGACCGACGCTGACGTTGACACCATGCTGGAAACCCTGCGCAAGCAGCAGGCCACCTGGAAAGACAAAGAAGGCGCAGTTGACGCTGAAGATCGCGTAACCATCGACTTCACCGGTTCCGTAGACGGCGAAGAGTTCGAAGGCGGCAAAGCGTCTGACTTCGTACTGGCGATGGGTCAGGGTCGTATGATCCCGGGCTTCGAAGACGGTATCAAAGGCCACAAAGCGGGTGACGAGTTCACCATCGACGTGACCTTCCCGGAAGAGTACCACGCTGAAAACCTGAAAGGTAAAGCGGCTAAGTTCGTTATCAACCTGAAGAAAGTTGAAGAACGTGAACTGCCGGAGCTGACCGAAGAATTCATCAAACGTTTCGGCGTGGAAGATGGTTCCGTCGCTGGCCTGCGCGCTGAAGTGCGTAAAAACATGGAACGCGAGCTGAAAGGCGCTGTGCGTAACCGCGTGAAGTCTCAGGCTATCGAAGGTCTGGTTAAAGCTAACGAAATCGACGTTCCGGCGGCCCTGATCGACAGCGAAATCGACGTGCTGCGTCGCCAGGCTGCTCAGCGTTTCGGTGGCAACGAGAAACAGGCTCTGGAACTGCCGCGTGAGCTGTTCGAAGAACAGGCTAAACGCCGCGTAGTGGTTGGCCTGCTGCTGGGCGAAGTGATTCGCACCAACGAGCTGAAAGCTGACGAAGAGCGCGTGAAAGGCCTGATCGAAGAGATGGCTTCTGCTTACGAAGATCCGTCAGAAGTGGTTGAGTTCTACAGCAAGAACAAAGAGCTGATGGACAACATGCGCAACGTGGCGCTGGAAGAGCAGGCTGTTGAAGCCGTGCTGGCGAAAGCCAAAGTGTCTGAAAAAGCCACTTCCTTCAACGAACTGATGAACCAGCAGGCGTAATTTCGCCGCGATGGTTTAAGGTTCGGGCAAAAACCCGTTGCCGAAAGGCGGCGGGTTTTTTTTTAGGATAATGCCAGCCTCAGGCACGGTGCTAAAACGCATTTACCATGATAGCGTTACAGCAAAAGCTTGTTATGCTTGAAATATGGCAACGCCATCCCCATTACCGGGTAGGCAACTGCATCCGCAATTGCACGCGTGTTGAAGAGGCGGTGACGCGTTCAGCGGATAGAAACTGTGGCTGATAATCCGTCCATAAGGTTACAATCAGTGCAGCAGGTATTTTAAAATTACTCCAGGAGACGGAAATGTCATACAGTGGCGAACGAGACAACTTTGCACCCCATATGGCCCTGGTGCCGATGGTCATTGAACAGACCTCACGCGGTGAACGTTCTTTTGATATCTACTCCCGTCTGCTTAAGGAACGCGTCATTTTTCTGACCGGCCAGGTCGAAGACCACATGGCAAACCTGATCGTGGCGCAGATGCTGTTTCTGGAAGCGGAAAACCCGGAAAAAGACATTTACCTGTACATTAACTCTCCGGGCGGGGTGATCACCGCCGGGATGTCGATCTATGACACCATGCAGTTCATCAAGCCGGACGTCAGCACCATCTGTATGGGACAGGCCGCGTCCATGGGCGCGTTCCTGTTGACCGCCGGGGCGAAGGGCAAGCGTTTCTGCCTGCCGAACTCCCGCGTGATGATCCACCAGCCGCTGGGCGGCTATCAGGGGCAGGCGACGGATATTGAGATCCACGCCCGTGAAATCCTGAAGGTGAAAGGACGCATGAATGAGCTGATGGCGCATCATACCGGCCAGTCTCTTGAGCAGATTGAGCGTGACACCGAGCGTGACCGCTTCCTCTCTGCTGCGGAAGCCGTGGAGTACGGACTGGTCGACTCTATTTTGACCCATCGTAATTGATGCCCAAGGCGCAAGGGTGCCGCTTTACGCTGCATCCTTCTCGCCACGTCTGCTAAGCGGTTGGCATTTTTCCGGAGGCTTGCCGGGCAGGCAGGCGGCCGGTAGCTTCGCTACCGCCTCGATGTAGCGCGAAGGATTTTGTGTATATACTAATGAAGGGCGGCACAACGCTATATGGCGGCTTGCGCCTGAGAATGGCATTTGCGTCGTCGTGTGCGGCACAAAGAACTTAAAAAGAGGTTTGGACTCATGACAGATAAACGCAAAGATGGATCGGGCAAATTGTTGTATTGCTCTTTTTGCGGCAAAAGCCAGCATGAAGTGCGTAAGCTGATCGCCGGGCCATCCGTGTATATCTGCGACGAATGCGTTGATTTATGTAACGACATCATTCGCGAAGAGATTAAAGAAGTTGCGCCGCACCGCGAGCGCAGCGCGCTGCCGACGCCGCACGAGATTCGCCACCACCTTGATGACTACGTCATCGGTCAGGAACAGGCGAAAAAAGTGTTGGCGGTCGCGGTATACAACCACTACAAACGTCTGCGCAATGGCGATACCAGCAATGGCGTAGAGCTGGGTAAAAGCAACATTCTGCTGATCGGGCCGACCGGCTCCGGTAAAACGCTGCTGGCGGAAACGCTGGCGCGCCTGCTGGATGTGCCGTTTACCATGGCGGACGCCACCACCCTGACCGAAGCCGGTTATGTGGGTGAGGACGTCGAAAATATCATTCAGAAACTGCTGCAGAAGTGCGACTACGACGTGCAGAAAGCGCAGCGCGGTATCGTCTATATCGACGAAATCGACAAAATTTCGCGTAAATCCGACAACCCGTCGATTACCCGCGACGTCTCCGGCGAAGGCGTGCAGCAGGCGCTGCTGAAGCTTATCGAAGGCACCGTCGCCGCCGTTCCGCCGCAGGGCGGGCGTAAACACCCGCAGCAGGAGTTCCTGCAGGTTGATACCTCCAAGATCCTGTTTATCTGCGGCGGCGCGTTTGCCGGTCTGGATAAAGTGATTTCCCACCGTGTGGAAACCGGCTCCGGCATTGGTTTTGGCGCGACGGTTAAAGCGAAGTCCGACAAAGCGAGCGAAGGCGAACTGCTGGCCCAGGTCGAGCCGGAAGATCTGATCAAGTTTGGTTTGATTCCGGAATTCATTGGCCGTCTGCCGGTAGTGGCAACCCTGAACGAGCTGAGCGAAGAAGCGCTGATCCAGATCCTGAAAGAGCCGAAAAACGCCCTGACCAAGCAGTATCAGGCGCTGTTTAGCCTGGAAGGCGCAGAGCTTGAATTCCGCGACGAAGCGCTGGATGCCATCGCCAAGAAAGCGATGGCGCGTAAAACCGGCGCCCGTGGCCTGCGTTCCATTGTGGAAGCGGCGCTGCTGGACACCATGTATGACCTGCCTTCGATGGAAGATGTCGAAAAAGTGGTCATTGATGAGTCGGTTATCGCCGGGCAGAGCAAACCGTTGCTGATCTACGGCAAACCGGAGGCTCAGCAGGCATCTGGCGAATAATTAGCCATTTCACTCAAGCAGTTAACAAAAAGGGGGGATTTTATCTCCCCTTTTATTTTTCCTGCATTCCCGCCGTTGAATGTGTGGAATACATCCCCATATACTGGATTACATATTAACGACGATGCAGTGGAGTGTGGCGTCGTCGGCTACCTGGCGGACTTTAAACTAAGAGAGAGCTCTATGAATCCTGAGCGTTCTGAACGCATTGAAATCCCCGTATTGCCGTTGCGCGATGTGGTGGTTTATCCGCACATGGTCATACCCCTGTTCGTAGGGCGGGAAAAATCTATCCGTTGCCTCGAAGCGGCCATGGACCATGATAAAAAAATCATGCTGGTTGCGCAGAAAGAAGCGTCGACGGATGAGCCGGGTGTAAACGATCTTTTCACCGTTGGAACCGTGGCGTCTATTTTGCAGATGCTGAAGCTGCCGGACGGCACCGTGAAGGTGCTGGTCGAAGGGCTACAGCGTGCACGTATTTCTGCGCTGTCTGATAATGGCGAACATTTCTCGGCGAAAGCGGAGTATCTCGACTCGCCGGCGATTGACGAACGTGAGCAGGAAGTGCTGGTTCGTACCGCTATCAGCCAGTTTGAAGGCTATATCAAGCTGAATAAAAAGATCCCACCGGAAGTGCTGACGTCGCTGAACAGCATCGACGATCCGGCGCGCCTGGCGGATACCATCGCGGCGCATATGCCGCTGAAGCTGGCGGACAAGCAGTCCGTGCTGGAGATGTCCGACGTCAACGAACGTCTGGAATATCTGATGGCGATGATGGAATCGGAAATCGATCTGCTGCAGGTTGAGAAGCGCATTCGCAACCGCGTCAAAAAGCAGATGGAGAAATCCCAGCGCGAGTACTATCTGAACGAGCAAATGAAAGCGATTCAGAAAGAACTCGGCGAGATGGACGACGCCCCGGACGAAAACGAAGCGCTGAAGCGCAAGATCGACGCGGCGAAAATGCCGAAAGAGGCGAAAGAGAAAACCGAAGCGGAACTGCAGAAGCTGAAGATGATGTCGCCGATGTCTGCGGAAGCGACCGTCGTGCGTGGCTACATCGACTGGATGGTGCAGGTGCCGTGGAATGCGCGCAGTAAGGTCAAAAAAGACCTGCGTCAGGCCCAGGAGATCCTCGATACCGATCACTATGGTCTGGAGCGCGTGAAGGACCGCATCCTTGAGTATCTCGCGGTGCAGAGCCGGGTCAACAAAATTAAGGGGCCGATCCTCTGCCTGGTGGGACCGCCGGGGGTAGGTAAAACCTCATTGGGTCAATCTATCGCCAAAGCGACCGGCCGGAAATACGTCCGCATGGCGCTGGGCGGCGTGCGCGATGAAGCGGAAATTCGCGGTCATCGTCGGACCTATATTGGCTCGATGCCGGGCAAACTGATCCAGAAAATGGCGAAAGTGGGGGTGAAAAACCCGCTGTTCCTGCTGGATGAGATCGACAAAATGTCTTCCGACATGCGCGGCGACCCGGCTTCCGCGTTGCTTGAGGTGCTGGATCCGGAACAGAACGTGGCCTTTAACGACCACTATCTGGAAGTGGATTACGATCTCAGCGACGTGATGTTCGTGGCGACGTCCAACTCCATGAACATTCCGGCGCCGCTGCTGGACCGTATGGAAGTAATTCGCCTCTCGGGTTACACCGAAGATGAAAAACTGAACATCGCCAAGCGTCACCTGCTGCCGAAGCAGATCGAACGCAACGCGCTGAAGAAAGGCGAACTGACCGTCGACGATAGCGCCATTATCGGCATTATTCGTTACTACACCCGTGAAGCGGGCGTTCGTAGCCTGGAGCGTGAAATCTCCAAGCTGTGCCGTAAGGCCGTTAAGCAGCTGTTGCTGGATAAAACGCTGAAACACATCGAAATTAACGGTGAGAATCTGCATGATTATCTCGGCGTGCAGCGCTTCGACTATGGCCGCGCCGATAGTGAGAACCGCGTCGGTCAGGTGACCGGTCTGGCGTGGACGGAAGTGGGCGGCGATCTGCTGACCATCGAAACCGCCTGCGTACCGGGTAAAGGCAAACTGACCTACACCGGCTCGCTGGGCGAGGTGATGCAGGAGTCGATTCAGGCTGCGCTGACCGTGGTACGTTCGCGGGCGGACAAGCTGGGCATTAACGCCGACTTCTACGAGAAGCGTGATATTCACGTCCACGTACCGGAAGGGGCGACGCCGAAGGATGGTCCGAGCGCGGGTATCGCCATGTGTACGGCGCTGGTCTCCTGCCTGACCGGCAACCCGGTACGCGCCGATGTGGCGATGACCGGGGAGATTACGCTGCGTGGTCAGGTGCTGCCAATCGGCGGTCTGAAGGAAAAACTGCTGGCGGCGCATCGCGGCGGTATTAAGACTGTTCTGATTCCTGATGAGAACAAACGCGACCTTGAAGAAATTCCGGATAACGTTATCGCCGATTTGGATATCCATCCGGTGAAACGAATCGAGGAAGTTCTGACACTTGCGCTGCAGAACGAACCGTTCGGCATGCAGGTTGTGACCGCGAAATAGTGATTCTGCGCAAATTGCGCTAATAAAAATAGGGCTGGTAAGTCATTTCGGACTTGCCAGCCTTTTTTTGTGTAGCTAACTTAGATCGCTGGCAGGGGGGTCATCGACAACTGCTGTTGTAAGGGCATGACAGTCCTGATATAACTGCTGCGCGGTCGCACTATGAAGGACTCTGGTGCGATATAAATTATAAAGAGAGGAAGAGAACAGTGAATAAATCTCAACTGATTGACAAAATTGCTGCGGGTGCGGACATTTCTAAAGCTGCAGCTGGACGTGCGTTAGATGCTTTAATCGCTTCTGTTACTGAATCTCTGCAGGCTGGGGATGACGTTGCGCTGGTAGGTTTCGGTACCTTTGCTGTTAAAGAACGTGCCGCCCGTACTGGTCGCAACCCACAAACAGGTAAAGAAATTACTATCGCTGCCGCAAAAGTGCCGGGCTTCCGTGCTGGTAAAGCGCTGAAAGACGCGGTGAACTGATCGGCTTTCCCGTCAGGGAATGTGACGAAGTACAAGGGCGCATCGTGAGATGTGCCTTTTTTATTGCCTTTTCAGACCACTTTATGTGTGTTTATCGCCACTTGTGGGCTGACAATCACCCTGTTTTCTTGTCAAAATACGTCCTCACGCGCGGCGGCCATCACGTGCTATGCTGCGCGAGCTAAAGTCATCTACAGCGGAGCGTTGTTACACCATGATGGACAACCTACGCACGGCCGCCAACAGCGTCGTGCTCAAGATTATTTTCGGTATCATTATCGTCTCGTTCATTTTGACCGGGGTGAGTGGTTACCTGATTGGCGGTGGCAAAAACTATGCCGCAAAAGTGAATGGCCAGGAGATTGGCCGTGGGCAGTTTGAAAACGCCGTCGCCAGCGAACGTAACCGTATGCAGCAGCAGCTTGGCGACCAGTTCTCCGAGCTGGCGGCGAACGAAAACTACATGAAAACCATGCGCCAGCAGGTGCTGAACCGCCTGATCGATGAGTCGCTTCTGGATCAGTATGCCCGCGAGCTGGGCCTCAGCATCAGCGATGAGCAGGTGAAGCAGGCGATCTTCCAGACCCAGGCGTTCCAGACGAACGGTAAATTCGACAACCAGCGTTTCAGCGGTATTGTCGCCCAGATGGGAATGACCACCGATCAGTACGCCCAGGCGCTGCGTAACCAGCTGACCACGCAGCAGCTGATTAACGCCATTGCGGGTACCGACTTCATGCTGCCGGGTGAGTCCGATCAGCTGGCGGCGCTGGTGTCTCAGCAGCGTGTCGTCCGCGAAGCGACCATCAACGTCAACGCCCTGGCGGCAAAACAGACCGCCAGCGATGAGGAAATCAACGCTTTCTGGCAGCAGAATCAGGCCCGTTTTATGGCGCCGGAGCAGTTCCGCGTGAGCTACATCAAGATGGATGCCGCCAGCATGCAGGAAAACGCCTCTGACGAAGAAATCCAGTCATGGTATGACCAGCATAAAGATCAGTTCACTCAGCCGCAGCGTAATCGCTACAGCGTGATTCAGACTAAAACTGAAGCCGACGCGAAAGCGGTGCTGGCCGAGCTGCAAAAAGGCGCTGATTTCGCCACGCTGGCAAAAGAAAAATCGACCGATATTATTTCTGCCCGCAACGGCGGCGATATGGGGTGGATGGAAGATGCCTCTACCGTGCCTGAGCTGAAAGAGGCCGGCCTGAAAGAGAAAGGCCAGCTCTCCGGGGTGATCAAATCCTCGGTTGGCTTCCTGGTGGCCCGTCTGGACGACGTCCAGCCGGCGCAGGTCAAACCGCTGGCTGACGTGCGCAATGACATTGCGGCGAAAGTGAAGCAGGAGAAAGCGCTGGATGCTTACTATGCGCTGCAGCAGAAGGTGAGCGATGCGGCCAGCAACGATAATGAATCGCTGGCGGGCGCGGCGCAGGTCGCCGGAGTGCAGGTGGTGGAAACCGGCTGGTTTGGCCGCGATAACCTGCCGGAAGAGCTGAACTTTAAACCGGTCGCTGACGCTATCTTCAACGGCGGTCTGGTCGGTGTGAACGGCGCGCCGGGCAGCAACTCTGACATCATTACCGTTGATGGCGATCGCGCCTTTGTTCTGCGTATCAGCGAGCACAAAGCCGAGGCGGTGAAACCGCTGGCCGAAGTGAAGGCGCAGGTCAGCGATATCGTTAAGCACAATAAAGCGGAACAGCAGGCGAAGCTGGATGCCGATAAGCTGCTGGCGGCGCTGAAAGACGGCAAAGGCGATGAGGCGATGAAGGCGGCTGGCCTGAGCTTTGGCGCGCCACAGACGCTTTCCCGTACCGGCCAGGATCCGCTGAGCCAGCTGGCATTCACTCTGCCGCTGCCGCAGCAGGGCAAACCGGTCTATGGCGTTGGCAGCAACATGCAAGGCGATGTGGTGCTGGTGGCGCTGGATGAAGTGAAAGCAGGCAGCATGCCGGAAGAGCAGAAGAAGGCTATGGTTCAGGGGATTACCCAGAACAATGCCCAAATCGCTTTCGAAGCGCTGATGAGCAACCTGCGCAAGGCGGCGAAAATTAAGCTGGGCGACAGCATCGACCAGCAGCAGTAATTTCGCGTCGTTTCGCAAAAATACGCAACACCATGTAATCCTCAGGGGCCGCTTTCGCGGCCCTTTCCATTTCTGTGATTTGCCTTTTGTCGGCCATCCGCACTGACGCTATCGTAGCCTTGCTGTCTACACACAAGGAGATATCAGCATGAAATATGGAATAAAAGCACTGATGGCCGCGGGCGTTCTGGTTTTCGCGGTAGGCGCACAGGGCGCGCTGGCCGCCCCCGCCAGCGGCAAAGCGGTGGTAACCAAAGAGCATGTCCCGGCGTCCTCTTCGGCGAAAGCGAAAGCGGAACCCGGCGAGGCCGACAACGGGGCGAGCAAAGTCAGCATTAACCACGCCAGCGCCGAGCAGCTGGCGCAGGCTCTGAATGGCGTGGGGTTGAAAAAAGCCCAGGCGATTGTCAGCTACCGTGAGGAGTACGGGCCGTTTAAAACCCTTGATGACCTGAAGCAGGTCCCGGGGATGGGCAGTGCGCTGGTGGAGCGGAATTTAGCCCATCTGACGCTGTAAATTTTATGCCAGCGCTTGCACAGCGGTGATTTTTTGCCAGGATAAAGAGGTTGCATTAAGTGGTGTGACCTCTTACCTCGCAAACAACAATAACAGAAAGGCATTGATGCTATGCAAACACAAATTAAAGTTCGCGGCTATCATCTGGACGTCTACCAGCATGTGAATAACGCACGCTACCTGGAGTTCCTTGAGGAGGCCCGCTGGGATGGTCTGGAAAATAGTCCGGCGTTTCAGTGGATGACCGAGAAAAACATCGCCTTCGTGGTGGTGAATATTAATATTAACTACCGCCGTCCGGCGGTCCTGGGCGATGTGCTGACGGTGAGCAGCAAACTGGAGCAACTCAACGGCAAAAGCGGCACGCTCAGCCAGGTGGTCACCCTCAACCCCAATGGCGAGGTGGTGGCCGATGCGCTGATCACCTTCGTCTGTATTGATTTGAAAACCCAGAAGGCGCTGCCGCTGGAAGGGGAACTGCGTGAGAAACTCGACCAGATGAACTTGCGCTGACAACCGTCGCGTGCGTGCCGGGCGGTGGCGCGCCTCGCCCCCCGGAAGGTGATGAACCCCTTGCCCCGGTATGCGTAGCGCCACCGGGGAATTTGAACTGAAGCTTCGGGCAGATACCTCTTCGGAGGCTATGCCTGTGTCAAGCCGGTTTTTTGCTTCATCACCGCCATTACCCCGACCTTATCGGCCAGATACTGGTTGAGCCCGTTAGCGCGCAGGTTGCAGGCGGCGCACTGGCCGCAGCCATCGCCCTTAATGCCGTTGTAGCAGGTGAGGGTTTCCCGGCGCACCAGATCCAGCTGACCCCAGTAGTCGGCCAGCGCCCAGGTCTCGGCTTTGTTCAGCCACATCAGCGGGGTTTCAAAGCGAATGTCTTTCGCCATCCCAAGGCTGACGGCGTGGTGCAGCGCTTTGACAAACTCATCGCGGCAGTCCGGGTAGCCGGAGAAATCGGTCTCGCACACGCCGGTGATGATAGCGTCGGCTTTTACCTGATAGGCGTAGATTGCCGTCAGGGTTAAAAAAAGAATATTGCGCCCCGGGACAAAAGTATTGGGAATGCCCTCGGCATCAGGCTGATAGTCCGGTACCGGAATGTTATCGCGGGTCAGGCTGCTGACCGCCAGTTCATTGAGCAGGGTAACGTCCAGCACTTTATGCGCGACGGCGCCAAGTTTCAGGGCGAGTTCGCGCGCAACGTCGATTTCCGCGCGGTGGCGTTGGCCATAATCAAAAGTGACGCAATGCACTTCATCATACTGTTGCAGAGCCTGCACCAGACAGGTGGTTGAATCTTGTCCTCCGCTGAAGACAACTACGGCGCGTTTCATGGCAATTCCTGACTTAATGAGTAAAGGCGATATGGTAGCGCCAGACGCCCGCCACCACCAGCTCTCTCACGTCGACGCCGGCAGCCAGGCGCTGGCGAAGTCGAACCAGCCGCGGGCGTTGAGGCGCAAGCCATTGACACCCGGCGGGGCGCTGATCCGATAGTTGTATTTAAACAGCGGCGTCATGATGGCGTCTTCCATCAGGTTGTTGAATACGTTGCGCAGCGCATCGTTGCGGCTGCGGGCTTCCGGCTGCGCCTGTACCGCGTCTAATGTCGCCTGCAGATGGGCATATTGCGCCCCGGTCAGCAAATTGGGCCACAGCATATCGCAGCGCAGCCACTGCTCCAGGGCATACTCTGGCGCTTCGCCGATCAGGCGGTCGCCCATCATCAGGTCGGCCTGCCCCAGATGCTGGCAGCCCTCCCAGTTTTTGGCGTCATGAAACAGAAGCGTCAGCTCGCAGCCCAGCACAGCCAGCCGCTGTCTCAGCTGTTCGGCCATGGCGTGGAGTTCGACCGGCAGATGGTAGAGCAGCGTGAGCCTGGCCGGCAGCGGCACCGCGCTGTTTTCCGGCCCCTGCGGGATGGACCATCCCGGCAACACCTCATGGCTTGGCGTAATCAGATCCTCGTCGAGCGGCAGCGTTTCCAGCAACGATGAGCGGTGAATTATCGATACCAGCCGCTGGGCCTGCGCTTTGCTAAGCCGAGGGCTGTGACGCAGGGTCAGATAGCAGAAGCCAAGACTGATGCTGTTGCTGACCTGGCGCAGGTTATGGAGCTCTTCGCGATCGCCAATCGTGATCTGCACCGGGTGGCGGCAGCTGGTCCCGAGATCGCGATCGAAGAGCTGGGGGGTGATCCAGTACTCCACCGCCTGGATCAGCGGATGCCGCAGATGGTAGCGGGGATGGTTCTCCAGGCGGACGAGTTCCGGACTAAACCGCTTCAGGCGGAACGGTCCGCAGCCGATGGCCGGATCGTCAGGATGGGCCAGCACGCTGCAATAGCTGGCGAGGCGGAACGGCAGCCAGTAGTCAGGACGATGCAGCGTGATGGTGAGGCACTGGGCGTGAGTGACATCGATGTGGCTGATGCTGGCGAAGAGGGTCCGCAAGGCGGGCAGATCCAGCAGCAGCAGTAAGCGCTGCCGCAGCTGTGCGGTTTCCACCGCATCGCCGTTGTGCCAGCACAGCGTGGAGCGGATATAAAACTGCCAGCGCAGGCCGTCAGGGGAGACCTGCCAGTGGTGCGCCAGATCGCCGATCGGCATAGTGTCGCCTTCGTCGAAGCGCGTCAGCCCGGCATAGATCTGCCCGGCCAGATGCTGCTCGGCGCGTCCGGGCAAAAAGCCGGGGCGTAGCGGCTCCAGCGGGCGATAGTATGGAATACGCAGCGTCGGGGTATTGTTTTGCCACTGACCGCCCAGAAAGGGGTGGAGCAGGGCTTTCAGCTCCACCGGGGCCAGCTGCGCCAGCTCCAGCGCGTTTTGCTGCTGACCTTTATGCAGCGCCAGCTCCATCATCTCATTGCGCAGACGTTCCGGCGTTTTATAAAAAGAGAGCAGTCCGCGCTTGCCGCGCCCGGAGCGGGCCTGCCAGCTTAACCATCCGGCATCTTGCGCCTGACGCAGCAGGGTACGGACGTGGCGTTCGCTGCAAAAACAGCGTTCCGCCAGTTCGCCGACGGTGACCTGCTGCGGCGCCCCGGCTGAGGGTTGCCACAGCCGCTGGTACTGATTTAAACGGTGTAAGAGTCGCATAAGCACTGTCGTCCACCGGGCCGTAATAAACCCGGAACAATTTATATTATCTATTCACTATTACTTCCGTATATCCCAGGTGATACTGCAACACAAGCGAAGCCCATCACACATTGGGGAAAACACCATGGCAAAACTGGCAGCATTTGATATGGACGGCACCTTGCTGATGCCGGACCATCGTCTCGGAGAAAAGACGCTCACCGCGCTGAAACGGCTGCGGGAACGCGATATCACCCTGACGTTCGCCACCGGCCGCCATGCGCTGGAGATGCACCATGTGATGGGTGAGTTTTCCCTGGACGCCTTTCTGATCACGGGCAACGGGACGCGCATCCACTCGCTGGAAGGGGAGGAGCTGTACCGTCAGGATCTCAATCCCGAGGTAGCGGAAGAAGTGCTGCATAGTCGATGGGATACCCGGGCCAGCATGCACGTGTTTAATGACGGCGGTTGGTTCACCGGCCAGGCAAGGCCAGAGCTGCTGAAGGCGCATGTCTTTAGCGGGTTTCGCTATCAACTGTGCGATCCGAAACGTATGTCGGCGCATCATGTCACCAAGATCTGCTTCTGCGGCGATCATGACGATCTGCGCCGACTGCGGATCCAACTGAATGAGGCGCTGGGCCAGCGCGCGTTTCTCTGCTTCTCGGCGATGGACTGTCTGGAAGTGCTGCCGGTTGGCTGCAATAAAGGCGCGGCGCTGGCGAGGCTGAGCCAGCACCTGGGCCTCACCCTACAGGAGTGCATGGCCTTCGGCGATGCGATGAACGATCGCGAGATGCTTCGCAGCGTCGGGCGGGGGTTCATCATGGGCAACGCGATGCCGCAGCTGAAAGCCGAGCTGCCGCATCTCCCGGTTATCGGCGACTGCCGGCATCAGGCGGTCTCCCATTTTTTAACGCATTGGCTGGATAATCCTGATCTTCCTTATTCCCCCGAATAGAGAGACCCTTCCAGCAAGCCAGATAGCATTTTATCTGGCTTTTTTTATGTTCTGCCGACCAGCCGGGCGAGCTCCGCCTGCCAGGGGGCGATATCGCCGATGTTGGCCGCCACCCACTGTGGGTTGTAATAGCTTTCCAGATAACGCTCGCCGCTGTCGCACAGCAGGGTCACGAGAGAACCCGTGCGTCCTTCCTCGCGCATCCGCGCGGCCAGCTGCAGCACCCCCCACATATTGGTCCCGGTCGAGGCGCCAACTTTTCGTCCAAGCTGCGTTTCCAGCCACAAAGCAGTGGCCACGCTCGCCGCATCCGGCACGCGCAGCATCTCATCGACAACGTCGGGAATAAATGATGGCTCGACCCGCGGGCGGCCGATGCCTTCAATTTTGCTGCCGACCGGGCTGCGCAGGCTGGCGTCGCGAGTCTGCCAGTAATCGAGGAACACCGAATTTTGCGGGTCGACAACCATCAGCTGCGTCTCGTAGCCCTGGCTGCGAATATAGCGGCCAATGGTCGCTGAGGTGCCGCCGGTGCCGGCGCTCATCACGATCCACGATGGCTGCGGGTGCGGCTCATGGCTCATCTGGCGGAAAATACTGTCGGCGATATTGTTATTGCCGCGCCAGTCGGTGGCCCGCTCGGCGAAGGTAAACTGATCCATATAGTGACCGTTCAGCTCGCGCGCCAGCGTTTCGGAAGCCGCGTAGATTTCGCAGGCGTTCTGCACAAAATGGCAGCGTCCACCGTAGAACTCGATCTGTTCGATTTTGCGTCTGGCGGTGCAGGAGGGCATCACGGCGATAAACGGCAGCCCCAGCAGGCGGGCGAAATAGGCTTCAGAAACCGCGGTCGAACCCGAAGACGATTCGATAATCGTGGTGCCTTCTTTGATCCAGCCGTTGCACAGGCCATAGAGAAACAGCGACCGCGCCAGACGGTGTTTGAGGCTACCGGTCGGATGCGTACTTTCATCCTTCAGATAAATCGGGATCCCGGGAAAACCAGGCAGCGCCAGGCGGATCAGGTGTGTATCGGCGGAACGCTGATAGTCGGCGTTAATTTCACTAATGGCGTGTTTTACCCAGGCGCTATTCATCTCGGATTCCTGTTTGTCATTTTGTGCCCAGCTTAGCGGATTGTGCGGGAAAAATTGTTGCTATTTAGCCTTTCAATTACAATTGCGGGAGTAAATTATTCTCTCTGGTGGCCTTATGTTAGATAAAATTGACCGTAAGCTGCTGGCGCTGCTGCAGGAAGATTGCACCCTCTCTTTGCAGGCGCTGGCTGATGCCGTTAATCTGACCACGACCCCTTGCTGGAAACGCCTGAAACGACTCGAGGATGAGGGTATTCTCCGCGGGCGCGTCGCCTTACTCGATGCGGAAAAGGTGGGGCTGGGGCTGACGGCGTTTGTCCTGATCAAGACCCAACATCACAGCAGCGACTGGTATTGCCATTTTGTGAGCGAAGTGACGCAGATGGCTGAAGTGCTCGGCTTCTGGCGGATGGCGGGGGAGTATGATTATCTGCTGCGGGTGCAGGTGGCCGATATGAAGCGCTATGACGACTTTTATAAACGTTTGGTGAACAGCGTGCCGGGGCTGTCGGATGTCACTTCGAGTTTTGCCATGGAACAGATAAAATACACCACCGCCTTGCCTGTCGAATAACGGTATTGCGCCGTAACCCATAACAAAATCAGGATCTTACTGCTTGCGATTATTTGCACAACTCAGCTGGTATTTCCGCCGGGAGTGGCGCCGCTATCTTGGCGCCATTGCCCTGCTGGCCATTATTGCCGTCCTGCAGCTTGTTCCGCCGAAGGTGGTGGGCATTGTGGTCGACGGCGTGACGCAACAACATTACACCGCGGAGAAGGTGTGGATGTGGATCGGCGCGCTGGTGCTGATCGCGGTGATGGTTTACCTGCTGCGCTATGTCTGGCGCGTGCTGCTGTTCGGCGCCTCTTACCAGCTGGCGGTTGAACTGCGGGAAGACTTTTACCGGCAGCTGAGCCGCCAGCATCCGGCGTTCTATTTGCGCCATCGCACCGGGGATCTGATCGCCCGCGCCACCAACGACGTGGACCGGGTGGTGTTTGCCGCCGGTGAAGGGGTGTTAACCCTGGTGGATTCCCTGGTGATGGGCTGTGCGGTGTTGATTGTGATGTCGACGCAGATTAGCTGGCAGCTCACCCTGCTGGCGCTGCTGCCGATGCCGCTGATGGCCCTGGCGATCAAACGCAACGGTGATGCCCTTCACGAACGTTTTCGCGTTGCCCAGGCGGCCTTTTCCAGCCTCAACGATCGCACGCAGGAGAGCCTGACCAGCATCCGCATGATTAAGGCGTTCGGGCTGGAGGATCGCCAGTCGGCGCAGTTTGCCGCCGATGCGGCCGATACCGGAGCGAAAAATATGCGCGTGGCGCGCATTGACGCTCGCTTCGACCCTACTATCTATATCGCCATCGGGGCGGCGAATCTGCTGGCCATCGGCGGCGGCAGCTGGATGGTGATCCACGGTAGCCTGACGCTGGGTCAGCTCACCAGCTTTGTGATGTACCTTGGTCTGATGATCTGGCCGATGCTGGCGCTGGCGTGGATGTTTAACATCGTGGAGCGCGGTAGCGCGGCCTATGGTCGTATTCGCACCATGCTCGAAGAGGCGCCGGCGGTGGACGACGGGACCGAGACGGTACCGGCTGGCCGCGGCGTCCTGCAGGTCGCTATCCGCGATTTCATCTATCCGCAGGCGAGCAAGCCTTCGCTGGAACAGGTTAATTTTACCCTGCAGCCGGGGCAAATGCTGGGCATCTGCGGGCCGACGGGCGCTGGCAAAAGCACCATTCTGGCCCTGCTGCAGCGCCATTTTGACGTCACCAGCGGCGAGATCCGCTTTCACGATCTGCCGCTACCGCGTCTGCAGCTCGACAGCTGGCGCGAACGGCTGGCGGTGGTCAATCAGACGCCGTTTTTATTCTCCGATACCGTCGCCAATAATATCGCGCTGGGAAAACCGGACGCGACGCCGGAACAGATTGAGCGGGTGGCGCGGCTGGCCAGCGTGCATGACGACATTCTGCGTCTGCCCCAGGGGTACGATACCGAAGTAGGCGAGCGCGGCGTGATGCTCTCCGGCGGCCAGAAACAGCGCATCTCGATTGCCCGCGCCCTGCTGCTGGAGGCCGAAATTCTGATCCTTGATGATGCTTTATCCGCGGTGGATGGCCGCACCGAACACCAGATCCTGCATAACCTGCGCCAGTGGGGAGAGGGGCGGACGGTGATCATCAGCGCCCACCGCCTGTCGGCGCTGACTGAGGCCAGCGAAATCCTGGTGCTGCAGCATGGGCATGTCGCCCAGCGCGGCCGCCATGAGGCGCTGGCGGTGCAGCCCGGCTGGTACCGCGACATGTATCGGTATCAGCAGCTGGAAGCCGCGCTCGACGAGGTTCCCCAGGAGCAAGAGGAGGCCCTGGATGCGTAGCTTTACCGAACTCTGGCCGACGCTTAAACGCCTGCTGGCCTATGGTTCACCGTGGCGTAAGCCGCTGGCCATCGCGGTGGCGATGATGTGGATCGCGGCGGCGGCGGAGGTGAGCGGCCCGCTGCTTATCAGCTATTTCATCGACAATATGGTGGCGAAACAGACTCTGCCGCTGAAGCTGGTGGCAGGCCTGGCGGCAGCCTATATCGGTCTGCAGCTGCTGGCGGCGCTACTGCATTATAACCAGTCGCTGCTGTTTAACCGCGCCGCGGTCGGCGTGGTCCAGCAGTTACGCAGCGATGTGATGGATGCCGCCCTGCATCAGCCGCTCAGCGAGTTTGATACTCAGCCGGTCGGGCAGCTGATCTCACGCGTGACCAACGATACCGAAGTCATTCGTGACCTGTATGTGACGGTAGTGGCGACGGTGCTCCGCAGCGCGGCGCTGATCGGCGCGATGCTGGTGGCGATGTTTAGCCTCGACTGGCGGATGGCGCTGGTGGCGATCGCGATTTTCCCGGCGGTGCTGATCGTGATGATCATTTATCAGCGCTATAGCACGCCGATCGTGCGCCGGGTGCGCGCCTGGCTTGCCGACATCAACGATGGTTTTAATGAAGTGATCAACGGCATGGGGGTCATCCAGCAGTTCCGCCAGCAGGCGCGCTTTGGCGAACGGATGCGCGAGGCCAGCTACGCCCACTACCTGGCGCGGATGCAGACGCTGCGCCTGGACGGTTTTCTGCTGCGTCCGCTGCTGAGCCTCTTTTCCTCGCTGGTGCTGTGCGGGCTGCTGATGCTGTTCGGCTTTAGCGCGGCGGGCACGATTGAGGTCGGGGTGCTGTACGCGTTTATCAGCTATCTCGGACGCCTCAACGAGCCGCTCATTGAGCTGACCACCCAGCAGTCGATGCTGCAGCAGGCGGTGGTCGCCGGCGAACGCGTTTTCGAACTGATGGACCGTCCGCGCCAGGCGTGGGGCGCCGATGACGCGCCGCTGAGCAGCGGTCGGGTGGAAATCGACCATCTCTCCTTTGCCTACCGCGGGGATCGTCTGGTCCTCCAGGATATCACGCTGGATATACCTTCCCGCAGTTTTGTGGCGCTGGTCGGGCATACCGGCAGTGGGAAGAGTACCCTCGCCAGTCTGATGATGGGCTATTACCCGTTAACCCACGGGGAGATCCGCATCGATGGCCGGCCGCTCTCTTCTCTCAGCCACAGCGCGTTGCGTCGGGGCATCGCGATGGTGCAACAGGATCCGGTGGTGCTGGCGGATACCTTCTACGCCAACGTCGCGCTGGGCCGGGACATCAGCGAAACACAGGTCTGGGAAGCGCTGGAGGCGGTGCAGCTGGCGGCGGTGGCGCGCAGCATGAGCGACGGCCTGTACACCCAGCTAGGCGAGCAGGGCAATAATCTTTCCGTCGGACAGAAGCAGCTGCTGGCGCTGGCGCGCGTGCTGGTGGAGACCCCGCAGGTTCTGATTCTGGATGAGGCGACGGCGAACATCGACTCCGGCACCGAGCAGGCGATCCAGCAGGCGCTGGCGAAGGTTCGCCAGCATACCACCCTGGTGGTTATCGCCCATCGTCTGTCGACCATCGTTGAGGCGGATACCATTCTGGTCCTGCATCGCGGTCAGGCCGTCGAGCGGGGCAACCATCAGCAACTGCTGGCGGCGAAAGGCCGCTACTGGCAGATGTATCAGCTACAGCTGGCTGGTGAAGAGCTGGCGGCCAGCGCCAGAGAAGAGTCGCTCAGCGCCTGATGCACCACCAGCAGGCAGCGAAGGCGGGTCGGCCTGTCGTGGTGCAAAAACGTTACATCAAATGCACCGCCATGGTGCATTTTTGCCCGTTAAACGCCTTTACGCAGGCTAATGCCTGACCTCTCGCCTGTTTTTTGCCATCAAAGGGCCGCTCAGCGGCCTTTTTTCATTTCTGGCATAGCCCTTGCTTTATATCCATCGTGTTAGCTGCGGCCATTACCGAATACTGACTGGAGGGGACTTATGAAGCTGGTTACCGTGGTAATCAAACCATTCAAACTGGAAGACGTGCGTGAAGCCTTGTCTTCCATCGGCATTCAGGGCCTGACGGTCACTGAAGTCAAAGGATTTGGCCGTCAGAAAGGTCATGCGGAGCTCTACCGCGGCGCCGAGTATAGCGTCAACTTTCTGCCAAAAGTGAAGATTGATGTGGCGATCGCCGACGATCAGCTGGATGAAGTTATCGATGTCATCAGCAAAGCGGCTTACACCGGAAAAATTGGCGACGGCAAAATTTTTGTCGCTGAATTGCAGCGCGTCATTCGCATCCGTACCGGCGAAGCTGACGAAGCGGCACTGTAATTTCCAGACCACACAGTGATGGGGAACGAAACAATGAAAATGGCAACAATGAAATCGGGTCTGGGGGCGTTAGCCCTTCTTCCGGGGCTGGCGATGGCCGCGCCTGCGGTGGCGGACAAAGCCGATAATGCGTTTATGATGATTTGCACCGCGCTGGTTCTGTTTATGACTATCCCGGGGATTGCGCTGTTTTACGGCGGGCTGATCCGCGGTAAGAACGTTCTTTCCATGCTGACGCAGGTGATTGTCACCTTTGGCCTCGTCTGCGTACTGTGGGTCATTTATGGCTATACCCTGGCCTTCGGCACCGGCGGCAGCTTCTTCGGCAGCTTTGACTGGGTAATGCTGAAAAATATTGAACTGAAAGCGCTGATGGGCACCTTCTATCAGTATATCCACGTCGCCTTCCAGGGCTCGTTCGCCTGCATCACCGTCGGGCTGATCGTCGGCGCGCTGGCTGAACGTATCCGTTTCTCCGCGGTGCTGATTTTCGTGGTAGTGTGGATGACGCTCTCCTACGTGCCGATTGCGCATATGGTCTGGGGCGGCGGTCTGCTGGCGACCCATGGCGCGCTGGATTTCGCCGGCGGCACCGTTGTGCACATCAACGCCGCGGTCGCCGGGCTGGTGGGCGCCTATATGATGGGCAAACGCGTGGGCTTCGGCAAAGAAGCGTTCAAACCGCATAACCTGCCGATGGTGTTCACCGGCACCGCTATCCTCTATGTGGGCTGGTTCGGCTTCAACGCCGGCTCTGCCAGCGCAGCGAATGAAATCGCGGCCCTGGCGTTCGTTAACACCGTCGTGGCGACCGCCGCGGCTATCCTGGCGTGGACCTTTGGCGAATGGGCTCTGCGCGGCAAACCTTCACTGCTGGGCGCCTGCTCCGGGGCAATTGCCGGTCTGGTTGGCGTTACGCCGGCGTGTGGTTATATCGGTGTCGGCGGCGCGCTGATCGTCGGTATCGCCTCTGGCCTGGCGGGCATCTGGGGCGTGACTGCGCTGAAACGCTGGCTGCGTGTGGATGACCCTTGCGACGTCTTCGGCGTCCACGGCGTCTGCGGCATCGTCGGCTGTATCCTGACCGGTATCTTCGCGGCGGCTTCTCTGGGCGGCGTCGGTTATGCGGAAGGCGTCACCATGGGCCATCAGCTGCTGGTGCAGCTGGAAAGTATCGGCATTACCGTGGTCTGGTCCGGCGTCGTCGCTTTCATCGGCTACAAAGTGGCGGATATGACCGTAGGGCTACGCGTACCGGAAGAGCAGGAGCGCGAAGGGCTGGACGTCAACAGCCATGGCGAAAACGCCTACAACGCCTGACAGAAAACCCTTCTCCATGTAGCAAAAAGCCTCCCGTCAGGGAGGCTTTTTTATGCGTTGCGGTTGCGCATCACCCCTTCCTGGACCGTTGAGGCAACCAGCGTGCCATCCTGCGTGTAAAACTCGCCGCGAACGAAGCCGCGGGCGCTGGAGGCCGAGGTGCTTTCAACGCTGTACAGCAGCCACTCATTGATATTAAACGGCCGATGGAACCACATTGAGTGGTCGATGGTGGCGACCTGCATGCCGGGCTCAAGGAAACCAACGCCGTGCGGCTGCAGCGCCACCGGCAGGAAGTTAAAGTCCGAGGCATAGCCCAGCAGATACTGATGAATGCGCAGATCGTCGGGGACGGCGCCGTTGGCGCGCAGCCAGACCTGGCGCGCCGGCTCGGCGATATGGCCTTTCATCGGGTTATGAAATTCCACCGGGCGGATCTCCAGCGGCTTATCGCAGAGGAATTTGTCTTTCACCTGCGGCGGCAGGAGATGCGCCAGCTTGCGGGCGATGTCGGTTTCCGAAGGAAGTCCGTCAGGGGAGGGGGCGTCCGGCATCGCTTTCTGATGCTCATAGCCGTGCTCTGGCGCCTGGAAGGAGGCGGTCATATAGAAGATCGGCTTCCCGTTCTGGATAGCGGCGACCCGGCGGGCGCTAAAGCTGTTGCCGTCGCGCAGGACCTCCACATCGTAGACGATCGGTTTTTGACTGTCGCCGGGGCGCAGAAAGTAGCTGTGAAACGAATGCACCAGACGTTCAACGGGCACGGTCTCTTTTGCGGCATACAGCGCCTGGCCCACCACCTGGCCGCCAAAAACCTGGCGCAATCCCAGGTCTTCGCTCTGTCCACGGAACAACCCTTCCTCAATTTTTTCCAGATCTAATAATGCCAGCAGGTTAGAGAGTGCCTGACTCATACTTATCCTCAATTAACAATGGCGGCGCCGTGCGCGTAATGTGGCAAAGTATAACCTGGAATCGCAAGTGGTCCGATCGGTGTAATAATCTGAATAACAACCGGTCAACAGGAAGAAATCTGAGATCTGTGCCACACTTATTGACGACACGAAAGTTCCTGCCGGCGAAGCGGCGGAACATCCTCCTGGGTATAAAGGGATGATAAGGAGAACATCATGAAATTTGCCTATATGTTTAGTGCCTTAGCCGTCGCCGCGACGCTGACCGCCTGTGCTAATCACCACTCCACCAGTTCTTCCGCTCAGGCAGCCGCACCCGACCCTTACGGTATTGCGACGCTGAGCGTGGCGCAGCAGCAGCCGAGCGTCACGGGGACGATTAATATCCGCCAGAGAATCGCATTACCGCCGGATGCGGTGCTGACGGTGACCCTGTCGGATGCTTCTCTGGCAGATGCGCCAGCCCGCGTATTGTCGCAAAAAGCGGTGCGTACCGAAGGCAAGCAGGCGCCATTTAACTTTGCCCTGCCTTACAACCCGGCAGATATTCAACCGAACGCCCGCATTCTGTTGAGCGCAGCGATTACGGTTAATGGCCAGCTGATGTTCATTACCGATACCGTGCAGACGGTGATCAACCAGGGGGGCACCCATGCCGACCTGACGCTGGTTCCGGTTCAGCAGACCGCCGTGCCTGTCGCACAGTAAGCTCGATGAGCCCCCGGATGGGGGCTTTTTTTTGTCTTCAGTAAACCCAGCGATAGTGCTGGAGATCGATATGGCCGCTGCCGGAGACCTGTACCCCTTCGGCCAGCAATGCCTGACGCTGCCGCTGCAGATCGGGGCCGGTGAGGGAGATATCGCCATGGCGATTGACCACCCGATGCCAGGGCAGAGTGGACCCTTCCGGCAGACGCTTCAGCACACCGCCCACCTGGCGCGCCGCGCGCGGAGAACCGGCCAGCCTGGCGACATCGCCATAGGTCGTGACATACCCTTCCGGTATTGACGCCACAATGTGCCAGACACGTTGGGGAAATGTATCGAGCGGATCCATATTCAGTCCTGTTACCCGAAAAATGCCAGCATAAGCGCTGATCTGCAGGCTGTACAGCCTGCAGATCAGGCGGGCTGTTCGACGGTGAACGTCAGGGCCAGGCCGAGGATCTGCATGCCATGGACATTGTCGGAAGGTGAACTGGCGATGAGGCTCTCCAGGAATTTTAACCGCTGCGAGGTGGCGTTGATGATCAGCTTCGCGCGCAGGCCCGGCATGGTCAGCGACGAGATGGGGTAGACCACCCGACCGCTGATGTAGACCGGTAGCTTGCGCAGTTCCACCTGACGCAGCACGCCAACGGTGGAATAGAGCAGCGCCAGCGGCGTGACCGCCCGCACCGGCGCCTGACTGATAGTCACGAAGTCGAGCATTTTTTCAGGGCGCAGATAATTCACCCCCTGAAAGGCGATGGTCATCCCTTCAATGGCGGGCAAAGGCAGAGTGATGGTCTGTGGTGATGAGTCAGTCATTCGATTACCGTAGAGACAATGCGCTGATGATAAAAGAGAACATAAGGTGGATAAGTATGGTGGATATCCCGGCAGTGTGCTGAGCGCACGCTCTCACTCTCACAGATTGAGCGTGAGTGACTGGTTTTATTCGCGTTATTGCGCAATAAACCAGCAGGCAGTCGGGGCGCGCTTGCAATTCACCAGGTCAGCAGGGATAATGCGCCAGCGCGTTGGGTAACAACGCTCTCAATGGGGGCTCTGTTGGTTCTCCCGCAACGCTACTCTGTTTACCAGGTCAGGTCCGGAAGGAAGCAGCCAGAGCAGACGACGTGTGTGCCGGGATGTAGCTGGCAGGGCCCCCACCCATTTCGCCCTCATGATATATCCCTTATATTTTCCCGGTCTTTATTCCTGCTATATTTAATACCTGATACAGATCACATATTATTTTTTGTTGCTAAAACAACCCGTTTTTATTCCATAATATTGACTTGTCATAAATCTGAAATGCTACTGCAATATTAATGTCATTTTCGTGTCATAAACAAAGCGCATCTTATTGCTGGGAATTTGTTGCCAGATCCATGCTATAAATATATCTCTGGATCAGCATGTTAACTTCGTGTATTAATTATGATGATTTTATTGCACGGGAAGCGTAGCTATGACCACAGTGGTTTTGAATGTAAAAATTGACGCTGAGTTAAAAGAGAAGTTGCGTCATTATGCGGAAGTGAATAACGAGAACCTGGGTACGGCAACGGAAAAGCTGCTGCAGCTGGCTTTTCAGCTGGAGGCATCAGCAGGTGAGGCGGGGGTGACGGAAGAGGACATTGACAGCCAGCATACCGAAGAGGAAGCGACGCCATTAACCCCTAAAGAAATCAAAGCATTAAGAAAACTTCTGAAGAAGAAAAAATGAAACAACAATTCTCTACAGCCAGCAACTATAGCGAAGCCTGCGATATGTTGCGCTCAGGATACGTAAAACACGTCCGCCTGAACTGGAATATCGGTAGTGATGAGTTCTTTCGCATTGCCTCCGACTGGTGTGACACCGGCGCTAAAATTAAAAAAGATGAAGATGGCTTTATTATTTCCCTGAAAGGGTTTCCTATTCCGCGCCAGCATTAATGAAATTGCCTTATTTCCGTCACCGGGTTGCCATAACCAGATGGCAGGATACCCAGGCAATTTTATAAAAACATCTCATATACCTCATGGATGACGGACTTTTGACGGGCTGAAGCCAGCCCGTCGATATTTTCTTATATTATTTTCCGCAAACGCGTATTTTCCCGCTGTTCTGCAAGGCTATGCCACAATGGTTGTAGCGTGGAGAAGGCCTGGCGCAATGCTTCGTCCGGCAAGGTAAACGGCAGACGTAAATAGCGATCGAACGCGCCCTCCAGACCAAACCGCGTCCCGGTGCCGATATGGATCCCCTGGCTTTCCGCCCGCGCAGAGAACAGGGTGGCCAGCATGTCAGGGAGTTCCACCCAAAAAGAGAGTCCGCCTTCCGGTGGCGTAAAGCGCCAGCGGGGAAAATACTCTTTCATCAGCACTTCGCACATGTCCCGGCGCGCCTGCAGCATCTCCCGTCGCGGCGGCAGCAGCGTGGCGGCGTTTGCCAGCAGCCAGCTGCAGGCCAACTGCTCCAGCAGCGGCGTACCCAGGTCCAGAGAGTCGCGGGCCTGAATCAGCGAGGCGATCGTTCGCGCGCTGGCGCGGATCCAGCCGATGCGCAGTCCCCCCCAGAAACTTTTCCCGGCCGAACCGATAGTGATCACCGCGGCATCGGGATTAAAGCAGGCCAGCGGCGGCGGGGGCGGGGCGTTATACCAGAGGTCGACCATGGTCTCATCGATCACCAGCGTTGTTCGCGTCCTGGCCGCGATGTCCGCGACCCGCTGGCGGGTAGGGGCATCCATACAGCGCCCGGTAGGGTTGTGAAAATCCGGCATCAGCCATGCCAGACGCGGCGCGGTCTGCGCAATGGTCGCCGCTAATCCATCGCAGTCCCATCCCTGCTGGGGGAGTGCGACCCCGACGGGCCGGCAGGAGGCGCCCTGAATGGCGCTGATGGCCATTGGATAGGTCGGGGCGTCAATGACCACCCGGTCACCGGGGCCGGTGAACAGACGCAGGATCAGCGCGAAGGCGCTGAGCGCGCCGTTGACCACCATCACTTCATCGGGCCGCGTCGGCAGGCCACGTTCGCTGTAGCGCCGGGCAATCGCTTCCCGCAGCACCGGGAGCCCCTGCTGATCGTAGCCGGTCTGGGTGAGATAGGGCGGCAGCAGGGTCATGGCGTGCTGGAAGGCCTGATGGACCTCCGGACCGGCGCTGAGGGCAGCGGTAGAGAGATTGATCGTCGAGGGGGTCGCAGAGTGCGGCGGCAGATCGGCAGGGCGTTCCGGCAGGACAATGCGCGACCCGCTCCCCTGGCGGCTATGGAGAAACCCCTCCTCCCGCAGCTGGCCGAGGGCGCTGGCGATGGTCGTCCGGCTGACGTTGAGGGCTGCCGCCAGCTCGCGCTCGCCGGGCAGGCGCGTCTGTAGCGTCAGACGGCCATCGAGGATCAGCAGGCGGAGCGCTTCCGCCAGCTGGCGCCATAGCGGTGTGCGGGAACTGGACTCCTGCCAGTTGCCAAGCAGGCGTACCAGGGACTGTGTTCCAAAGCGTCGGGCTGACATAGCGATCCACTTTTCCAAAACTGGCCATTAATTATCAGTCCATTTTTGCTGATGATGAGGGCATTCGCAATGATGTTGAGGAAAAAATATGCTTCGTCGCCTGCTGCAGTTATATATCGGTCTGGTGCTCTACGGCGTGTCCACGGCGCTCTTCGTGCATGCTAATCTCGGCGCCGATCCGTGGGACGTTTTTCATCTTGGGGTGGCTAAACAGCTGGGGATCAGTTTCGGGACCGTGATTATCCTGACCGGCGCCGCGGTGCTGCTGCTATGGATCCCGATTCGGCAGATGCCGGGGCTCGGCACGGTGAGTAATGTTATCGTGCTGGGGCTGGCGGCGGACGCCACGCTGGCCGTCCTGCCTCCGCTGGAGTCGCTGGTGGCGCGCAGTGCGCTGCTGGTGGTGGCGATTGTGATGAACGCTATCGCCACCGGGATGTACATTGGCGCGGGCTTTGGCCCGGGTCCGCGCGATGGCCTGATGACCGGCCTGCACGCTCGCACCGGCTGGTCATTGCGCGGTATCCGTACGGCGATCGAGCTCTCCGTGTTGCTGATTGGCTGTCTGCTGGGGGGCAAGTTTGGCGTCGGAACCGTCATTTACGCGCTGTCGATTGGGCCGCTGATCCAGCTGTGCCTGCCGTGGTTCAGCCAGCCCGTCCGCCGCCGGGCGGTCAGCACTCCCCGGGAGAGCGTCTCCTGAAGGGAACCCGCGCCCTCGTCGTCAAGAAGAGGGCGCATTGTGGTTTACAGGCCGCTCAGGCCATGAAGCATCATGTAGATCCCCACCACAATAATCAGTAAGCCTGAGATCCAGGGCGCTTTGCGCGAGATGTCGTTAAGCCACGGCCAGCGGCGGGTGGCATGTTTCATGCTCAGGGCGGCGATAGCCCCGGAAGCCACCAGCGTCAGCGCCAGACCGACGCTAAAGCCCAGTACCAGCGTGGCGCCCAGCGAGAATTTCTTCAGCTGTAAACAGATAAGCAGCACGGTAATGGACGCCGGGCAGGGGATCAGCCCGCCGGTCAGGCCAAACATCACAATCTGCCCGGTCGTCACCTGGCGGCCATCGAAGCGCCGGTTAATCTCCTGAGCATGGGCCCGCTGATGCGCGTCCTGCCACTCCTCCGCCACCAGCGGCGCGCCAGGGGAGTGAGAATGATGGTGGTCATGATGTTCATGATGATGATGGTCATGGTCATGGTCGTGCCCGTGCTGAGGATGATGGTGGTGGGCGTGGGGCCGCGATTCGCGCCAGGTGCGCCAGAGCATCCAGCAGGCAATCAACACAATGACAATCCCCGAGATCAGCTGAAACCAGGGCTCAGAAGTCTGGGCGTTCCAGCCGCGGCCAAACCACAGGCCGGCCATGGCGATCAGCCAGACCACCGCGGTATGCGAGACCGTCGCCGCCAGCCCCAACAGAACCGCCTGCTTTAAGGTTCCCCGTACTGCCACGATAAAGGCGGCCATCATCGTTTTTGAGTGGCCGGGTTCAAGGCCGTGCAGCGCGCCGAGCAGTATCGCGCTGGGAATAAACAGCCAGGCATTGCCCTGCTGCAGAAGGGAAGTGAAATCGTTCATATCGGGATCCTTGCCAAAAGTGGCTCTATGCTACTCCCCCCCCAGTAGTAAAATACTACCCCCCAGTAGAAAAAGAGGCTGATAAAAGGGATCATGCTATGCTGGCAGGCGTTGCCGGCGTCGAAGGTCGGGCAATGACGGCAGAATAAAACGGTGGATCGCGCAATGTCACACACAGTGAGAGACAAAAAGAAGTTACTGACCCGGCTGAAGAAAATTCAGGGGCAGAGTACCGCATTAGAGAAAATGCTTAATCGCGAGCATGAGTGCGCTGAGGTGCTACAGCAGCTGGCGGCGATCCGCGGCGCGGTCAATGGCATGATGCTGCAGGTTATCCAGGGGCATCTGACCGACCATGTGGTGAAAGAGCCAGATGAGACGCAGCGTGAAGCGGATCTGGAGACGGTGATGCAGGTGATTAAATCCTATCTGAAGTAGCCTCCGGCAGAGGGCGGCGAAGAGGCTGCGCCCGCTGACCTTCTGCGCAGGCTGCCTGCCGCTTAATGCGCATGGAGATTATCTTCCGCCCACTGAATAAATGACTCTTTTGGCAGCGCTTTGCTGTACAGCCACCCCTGGGCGTACTGAACGCCATGCTGTCGCAGCCAGTCGCGCTGGCTTTCGGTTTCCACCCCTTCGGCGACGGTGGTCAGATTGAGCGCCTTGGCCATTTCAATAATGTGCGGCGTCAGCGGCCGGTACTCGAGGGTATCGACAAAGGATTTATCGATTTTCAGCGTGTCGACGTCCAGCTTCTGCAGATAGCTCAGGCTGGAGTAGCCGGTACCGAAATCGTCAATCGAGATCCGATGGCCAGCCTGACGGTAGTGAGCGATCACCGGCATGGTGGTCTCCGGGTCGACAAACCCGCGCTCGGTGATCTCAAGGATGATCTGTTCGGCGGCGATCCCCCAGTGCTGCAGCTGATCGTGTAACAGCGTGGGCAGGGTGGGAGAGCGTAAGTCATCCACCGACAGGTTGATGGAGATATGCACTTCCGGCCGCTGCCTCAGCTAGGGGCCCAGATCGGCGAAAATTTTCCTGACGATATCTTCCGTCAGCTGGGTGATCAGCCCGGTCTGCTCGGCCAGGGGAATAAAGATATCCGGCGATAAATAGGTACCGTCGGGTTGCTGCCAGCGCGCCAGCGCTTCGGCTCCGGCGATTTTCCCGTCCTGCAATGAAATAATCGGCTGATAGTGAACCTGAATCGCCTGGGAATGGAGGGCGTCCAGCATACTGTTACGCGGTGAACGCAGGTGTCTCAGCAGGCGCAGCAGCAGCCAGGTGGCAAGCAGGCTGGTGAAGATGCCGGCCGGGAGCCAGAAGATCAACTGCTGTCGTATGTGCTGCTGCAGGGGCAGGGTGGATGACCAGGTCACAATGCCGGATCCCAGCTCGGGAATGCGCTGGATCCGGTAGACCGTATTATCCAGGGTAAGCATATTCAGGTGCGGGTCTTTAATCCGTTGCCAGGCCTTCGCCGGCAGCGGCTGGCTGCTGATCACCATTTTCAGATGGTCCAAACCAAACAGCATGCTATGGATCTTCTCCTCGCTGACGGGCGCCACATCAATGAAGGAGATGGGATCGATCATTACCATATGCTGCTGGCTGGCCATGGCCGTCATCTGGTGATTGAGGCCAAGATCGTTAATCGAGGTCAGCCAGGTGCGATAGCCGTCGGAGGCAATGTGGTCCGGTGGCGGGAAGGTCACCGCGACGCTATGGTCTTCCAGGGAGGAGCATTGCGGCACGGAATCCTGCAGCCAGAGCACTTCCTGAACGTAGCGGTGGGTATAGGCGATCCGGCGGAGCATGAGCAGATGTTCAGGGCTACAGGACGAGGCTGTATGTGCATCGGCCTCCCGCAGCGCTTCCCGGGCCTGATCGGCGACCTGCAGCGTGCGGACGACGATGCGGTTGGAATAATCATCCAGTTCACGATAGAACTGCATTTTGGCCTGCCGCGCCGCCTGCCAGATGCTGAGCGAGATGGGCAGGATGATGGCCAGTATCAGCACCCCTGTAAACAGCGCCATCAGATGCCGGGTCCTCATGCCTGTGTCCTTATCGTTCGCCGGGTGTCATCAGTATATGCGAAAGATAAACCGGGCGCAGTGGGAGAAATCGCGCTGTGTGGGGAAAAAAACCGGCATCACAATAGCCTGCGATGCCGGGAGAGAAGGATGATTCCGATGCAGCAGAATAAAAATGAGGGTGTGAATGCCGGGCAGGATGTATTCCGGCATTCAGTCGCAGCATACGCTGCGCAGATGACAGCAATATGTTGGCTTAGTGCGCGTCTGGTGCCGTGATATCGGCGCTGATGCGCAGATCGTTCTCATCAAACACCATGCAGAAGCGGTCATCGAAGGCCAGATTAATCTTCTGCCACGGGCGGAAATGGACGTCGCCGGGCAGCAGAACCTTGACGTTATCGTGACAATAGCACTGGCCGAACAGGTAGGTATTGTTGCCCAGACGTTCCACCACTTCACATTGAAACTCCACCAGGGTACCGGTGGAGACTTCAGGCGTGAGGTGCTCTGGCCGGATCCCCAGCGTTACCGCGGCGCCGGGGTTAAGCGGTTGGGTGGCAACGTTCAGGGTGAGCTGATGGTCCTGGGCGAGGGTGACCGTTAAACGCTCTGGCTGCCAGTCGCTGACGGTGGCGGGTAAAAAGTTCATCTTTGGCGAGCCGATAAAACCGGCGACGAATTTGTTGACCGGATTGTAGTAAAGCGCCATCGGCGAACCCATTTGTTCAACCTTTCCGTAGTTCATGACCACGATTTTATCAGCGAGAGTCATCGCCTCCACCTGATCGTGCGTGACATACACCATGGTGGTCTTCAGCTCCTGGTGCAGGCGGGCAATATGCAGGCGCATATCGACGCGCAGTTCCGCGTCGAGGTTAGAAAGCGGCTCATCGAACATAAACACCCGGGGATTACGCACGATAGCGCGGCCAATGGCCACGCGCTGCCGCTGGCCGCCGGAGAGCTGCTTCGGTTTACGGTCCAGCAGGTGAGAGAGCTGCAGCGTTTTGGCCACCATTTCCACCTGGCGACGGATCTCCGCTTTCGGCACTTTATTCACCTTCAGCCCGTAGCCCATATTCTCCGCCACCGTCATGTGCGGGTAGAGCGCGTAGGACTGAAAAACCATCGCCACGCCGCGGCGGGCGGGGACCACATCGTTCATCACCTCATCGCCGATCAGCACTTCCCCGTCGCTAACCTCTTCCAGCCCGGCAATCATACGTAACAGCGTCGATTTTCCACAGCCGGAAGGGCCGACGAAGACTGCAAACTCGCCATCTTCAATATCGAGATTGACCTGGTGCAGCGTCACCGTGCTGCCGAACCTTTTGGTGACATTCCTCAGTCGTATATTGGACATCCACATTCCCCGAAGTGAGTAGCCGTTGTTTGCCGTTGGCGTGTCGCTGAGTTGAGTGAAATTGTATTACGTGTAACAAAGCAGCGTGACGATATTCAACAGCGCTAAAATCATGTCCTGACTATAACTTCCGCGGATTTTGCGCCATACAGCGGCGTTTCATTTCTGCAAGGATGATCACACAACTGGCAGCTTATGGTAGTTTTATCCCTAATCAAAGCGTAGCGTATAACAAAAGCGAATCAGCGTCTGTTTTCTATGTAACAACGCAGTTTGAAATGATTTTTTTTCTAGCTGACAGACGTAATTCAAATAAAAACCATTAAATTGTTATACCTTCACATGAGGTTGATAATGAAAAAGAACACGCTTGCTGCACTGATCCTTACCACCCTCGCGGCGGGGCAACTTACCAGCCTGCAGGCGCAGGCCGCCGGGCAGCTCAACGTTTGGGAAGACATTAAAAAATCCACTGGCATCAAAACCGCGGTCAGCGATTTTGAGAAGCAGTACAACGTGAAGGTCAATCTGCAGGAGATGCCTTATGCCCAGCAGCTGGAAAAGCTGCGCCTCGACGGCCCGGCGGGCATTGGGCCGGACGTGCTGGTGATCCCGAATGACCAGCTCGGCGGCGCCGTCGTTCAGGGGCTTCTCTCGCCGCTCAACGTCGAGCAGGCGAAACAGGATGCCTTTACGCCAGCCTCTATCAATGCCTTCCGCATGGACAACGCGCTGTACGGCATCCCGAAAGCGGTAGAAACCCTGGTGCTTATCTACAACAAGGACCTGATCGACAAGCCGCTGGACAGCCTGCAGGCCTGGCTGGACTACTCGAAGACCCAGCGCGAGCAGAACAAATACGGCCTGCTGGCGAAGTTTGATCAGATCTACTACAGCTGGGGAGCCATTGGCCCGATGGGCGGCTATATCTTCGCGAAGAACGACGGCGGCGGTTTCAACCCGCAGCAGGTGGGGCTCAATACTCCCGGCGCTGTGGAAGCCGTGACCTTCCTGAAAAAATTCTATGCCGAGAAGGCTTTCCCTGCAGGGATCCTCGGCGATAACGGGCTGAACGCCATTGATTCGCTGTTTACCGAGAAAAAAGCGGCAGCGGTGATCAACGGCCCCTGGGCCTTCCAGCCGTATGAAGCCGCCGGTATCAACTATGGCGTGGTGCCGCTGCCGACCCTGCCGGACGGCAAGCCGATGAGCTCCTTCCTCGGCGTTAAGGGCTACGTGGTATCGACCTGGAGTAAAGACAAGGCGCTGGCGCAACAGTTTATCGAGTTCATCAACCAGCCGCAGTATGTAAAAGCCCGCTATGTCGCCACCGGCGAAATCCCGCCGCTGAAGGCGATGATTGACGACCCGGTGATTAAAAATGACGAAAAGGCCAGCGCCGTCGCCGTACAGTCGGCGCGGGCGATGGCCATGCCGGGCATTCCGGAGATGGGGGAAGTGTGGGGGCCGGCTAATGCCGCGCTTGAACTGAGCCTCACCGGCAAGCAGGCGCCGCAGGCCGCGCTCGATAACGCGGTGAAACAGATCAAGATGCAGATCGAAGCGATGCAGGCCAGCAATCAGTAATTTACCGTCACGTGAAGTCACCGAGCGGGAGGGGGACCTCCCGTTTGTAGAAGGAGTCGAGTGTGAGCATCCATTCCAGCGAAAATTTTAGCGACGCGCGCGGGCCCGGGCGCCATGCGTGGTGCGGCCTGCTGCTGGCAATCGTGCCGGGTTTCGGCCAGTTTTATCATCGCCAGTGGCTGAAGGGGCTGGTCTTCCTGGTGTTGTTGAGCAGCTTTCTGGGTATTTTTTATGATTTCCTGCGCGAGGGGCTGTGGGGGCTCTATACCCTGGGTGAAGAGGTGCCCCGGGATAACTCTATCTTCCTGTTAGCGGAGGGGATTATCAGCGTGCTGATCGTCGCTTTTGGCGTGCTGATCTATTTTCTCTCGCTGCGGGACGCGTGGCTGAACGGCAAAAAACGCGATGAGGGGGTCGCGCTGAACAGCGTTCGTAAGCAGTACCAGATGCTGCTGAGCGATGGCTTCCCGTACCTGATGATCACGCCAGGCTTTATTCTGCTGGTCTTTGTGGTGATCTTTCCCATTCTGTTTGGTTTCGCCATCGCCTTCACCAACTATAACTTGTACCACACGCCGCCGGCGAAGCTGGTGGACTGGGTGGGCCTGAAAAACTTCGTCAATATTTTCACCCTCTCCATCTGGCGCTCCACCTTCCTGGATGTGCTGCAGTGGACCGTGGTGTGGACGCTGCTGGCGACCACCCTGCAGTGTACGGTGGGCGTGCTGTTGGCGATTCTGGTGAACCAAAAAGATCTGCGCTTTAAGCCGCTGATCCGCACTATCTTTATTTTGCCGTGGGCGGTGCCGGGGTTTGTCACCATCCTCGTCTTTGCCGGGATGTTCAATGACTCCTTCGGGGTGATTAACAACGCGATCCTGTCATTCTTCGGCATCAGTCCAAAGGCATGGCTGACCGACCCGTTCTGGACCAAAACCGCGCTGATCATGATGCAGACCTGGCTTGGCTTCCCGTTTGTCTTTGCCATGACCACCGGCGTGCTGCAGGCGATCCCGGACGATCTGTATGAAGCGGCGACGATGGACGGCGCCAGCGCCTTTACCCGCCTACGCACCATCACCCTGCCGCTGGTGCTGTACGCGATCGCGCCGATCATCATCACCCAGTACACCTTCAACTTTAATAATTTCAACATCATTTATCTGTTTAACAACGGCGGCCCTGCGGTGGCGGGATCTAACGCCGGCGGGACGGATATTCTGGTGTCGTGGATCTATAAGCTGACGATGTCCTCGTCGCAGTACGCCATCGCGGCGACCATCACTATCCTGCTGTCGATCTTCGTCGTCGGCCTGGCGCTGTGGCAGTTCCGCGCCACCAAATCCTTCAAAAATGACGACATGGCGTAAGGGAAGCAACATGGCTCAATCACCCAGTATTAAACGCGAAAAGTGGATCCGACTCTCTCTCACCTGGCTGGTGGTTATCCTGGTCTCGGTGGTGATTATCTATCCGCTGGTCTGGACCGTCGGGGCGTCGCTGAACGCCGGCAATAGCCTGCTGAGTACCTCGATCATTCCGGAAAATCTGTCGTTCCAGCACTATGCCGATCTGTTCAATGGCAATGTGAATTACCTTACCTGGTACTGGAACTCGATGAAAATCAGCTTCCTGACCATGGTGCTGACCCTGATTAGCGTCAGCTTTACCGCCTACGCCTTCTCCCGCTTCCGCTTTAAAGGGCGGCAGAACGGGCTGATGCTGTTCCTGCTGCTGCAGATGATCCCGCAGTTTTCCGCGCTGATTGCCATCTTTGTGCTGTCGCAACTGCTTGGCCTGATTAACAGCCATCTGGCGCTGGTGCTGATCTACGTCGGGGGAATGATCCCGATGAACACCTGGCTGATGAAGGGGTATCTCGACGCGATCCCCAAAGATCTGGATGAGTCCGCCCGCATGGACGGCGCCAGCAGCTTTCGCATCTTTATCGAGATCATCATGCCGTTGTCGAGGCCGATCCTCGCGGTGGTGGCGCTGTTCTCCTTCACCGGCCCGCTGGGGGATTTCATCCTCTCCAGCACCATCCTGCGTACCCCGGATAAATACACCCTGCCTATCGGTCTGTATAACCTGGTGGCGCAAAAAATGGGGGCCAGCTACACCACCTACGCGGCGGGGGCGGTGCTGATTGCCGTGCCGGTCGCGATCCTCTATCTGGCGTTACAAAAATACTTCGTCTCCGGCCTGACCTCGGGCAGTACTAAAGGATAAGCACATGAAAAGATTTACACCCGCATGGCTTGCGGTTTGTCTGGCATGCAGTTTTTCCCCCCCTTCGCTGGCGGCGGACGCGCTTGAAACCCGCGCCTTTCAGGGCATGCCGGCGGACTTTATTAAAGGCGCGGATATCTCCACGCTGCTGGATGCTGAAAAGCACGGGGCGACCTTCTACGACCAGAATAACCAGCGTAAGGATCCGATCGCCATTCTGAAAGAGAACGGCGTCAACTATGTTCGCCTCCGCCTGTGGGTGGATCCGCAATCGGCAAGCGGCGAGGGCTATGGCGGTGGGAATAACGATCTGGTCACGACCCTGGCGCTGGCGAAACGCGCGAAAGCCCAGGGAATGAAGCTGCTGCTCGACTTTCATTACAGCGATTTCTGGACCGATCCCGGCAAGCAGTTCAAACCGAAGGCCTGGGAAAAGATGGATTACCCGCAGCTGAAAACGGCGATTCATGACTATACCCGGGATACCATCGCCCGCTTTAAGCAGGCGGGCGTCCTGCCGGATATGGTGCAGATCGGCAATGAGATCAATGGCGGTATGCTGTGGCCGGAAGGGAAAAGCTGGGGGCAGGGGGGCGGAGAGTTCGACCGGCTGGCTGGTCTGCTGAACGCGGCCATTGATGGCCTGAAGGCGAACCTGCACAACGGCGAGCAGGTGAAAATCATGCTGCATCTGGCTGAAGGGACCAAAAACGATACCTTCCGCTGGTGGTTTGACGAAATAGAGAAACGCCATGTGCCGTATGACGTGATCGGTTTGTCGATGTACACCTACTGGAACGGGCCGATCAGCGCCATGAAGGCCAATATGGATGACATCAGCAAACGCTATAACAAAGACGTTATTGTCGTCGAGGCGGCCTATGCCTATACCCTGGCCAATTGCGATAACGCGGAAAATAGTTTCCAGGCCAAAGAGGAAAAGGACGGGGGATATCCCGCCAGCGTGCAGGGACAATATCGCTATATCCACGATCTGATGCAGGCTGTCATCGATGTTCCCGACCAGCGCGGCAAAGGGATTTTTTACTGGGAGCCCACGTGGATTGCCGTTCCGGGAAATACCTGGGCCACCCCGGCGGGGATGAAATATATCCATGACGAATGGAAAGAGGGCAATGCGCGTGAAAATCAGGCGCTATTTGATTGCCAGGGAAAAGTATTGCCGTCGGTAAAAGTATTTAATTAATTTTTTGTCGTTCTTTTCAGGAAGTTTATTATGAATAAATTTGCACCTTTACATCCAAAGGTTAATACGCTGCTGCATGGCGCAGATTATAACCCGGAACAATGGGAGAATGACCCCGATATTATTGATAAAGACATTGCCATGATGCAGCAGGCAAAATGTAATGTGATGTCGGTGGGAATATTTAGCTGGGCGAAACTTGAGCCGCGCGAAGGGGTATTTGATTTCGCCTGGCTGGATACTATCCTCGATAAACTGTATGCCGCCGGCATTCATGTTTTTCTGGCCACGCCGAGCGGCGCGCGTCCGGCGTGGATGTCACAGCGCTATCCACAGGTTCTGCGGGTGGGGCGCGATCGGGTGCCAGCCCTGCACGGCGGCCGTCACAACCACTGTATGTCATCGCCGGTGTATCGTGAGAAGACCCTTAAAATCAATACCCTGTTGGCGGAGCGCTATTCTGCGCACCCGGCGGTGCTGGGCTGGCATATTTCCAATGAATATGGCGGCGAATGTCATTGCGAGCGTTGCCAGACTCGCTTTCGCGACTGGCTGAAGGCGCGGTACCAGACCCTGGAGAATCTCAACCAGGCCTGGTGGAGCACTTTCTGGAGCCATACCTACAGCGACTGGTCGCAGATTGAATCGCCTGCGCCGCAGGGCGAGGTGTCGATCCACGGCCTGAATCTGGACTGGCATCGCTTTAATACCGCCCAGGTGACCGATTTCTGCCGCCATGAAATCACCCCGCTGAAGGCGGCGAATGCCGCCCTGCCGGTGACCACCAACTTTATGGAGTATTTTTACGATTACGACTACTGGCAGCTGGCGGAGGTGCTGGACTTTATCTCCTGGGACAGCTATCCGATGTGGCACCGCGACAAAGACGAAACCGCGCTGGCCTGCTATACCGCGATGTATCACGACATGATGCGCAGCCTGAAGGGCGGCCAGCCGTTTGTGCTGATGGAGTCCACGCCGGGCGCCACCAACTGGCAGCCGACCAGCAAACTGAAGAAACCGGGGATGCATATTCTCTCTTCGCTGCAGGCGGTGGCGCATGGCGCCGACTCGGTGCAGTATTTCCAGTGGCGCAAGAGCCGTGGTTCGGTTGAGAAATTCCACGGCGCGGTGGTCGACCACGTTGGGCATATTGATACCCGCATTGGCCGTGAAGTCAGCCAGCTCGGCGAGATCCTCAGCAAGCTGCCGGCGGTGAGGGGGGGTCGCACCGAGGCGAAAGTGGCGATTATCTTCGACCAGCAGAACCGCTGGGCGCTTGATGACGCCCAGGGGCCGCGCAATCTGGGTATGGAGTATGAGAAGACGGTCAATGAGCACTACCGTCCGTTCTGGGAGCAGGGCATCGCCGTCGATGTGATTGACGCCGACGCTGATTTAACGCCGTACCGGCTGGTGATCGCCCCGATGTTATACATGGTGCGCGAAGGCTTTGCCGGGCGGGCGGAGGCGTTCGTCGCCAGCGGCGGCCATCTGGTGACTACCTACTGGACCGGCATCGTCAACGAGTCCGATCTCTGCTATCTCGGCGGCTTCCCGGGCCCGCTGCGCAATCTTCTGGGCATCTGGGCGGAGGAGATCGACTGTCTGAATGACGGCGAGTTTAATCTGGTGCAGGGCCTGGCCGGGAATCAGTGCGGTCTTCAGGGCCCCTATCAGGTGCGCCATCTCTGTGAACTGATCCATACCGAAAGCGCGCAGACGCTGGCCACCTACCGGGATGATTTTTATGCCGGAAGGCCAGCGGTGACGGTGAACGGCTTCGGGAAAGGTAAAGCCTGGCATGTGGCCTCCCGCAACGATTTGGCCTTCCAGCGCGACTTTTTTGCCGCCCTGAGCAAGGAGCTGGCGCTGCCGCGGGCGATCGCGGCGGATTTACCGCCCGGAGTGGTGGCCACCGCGCGCACCGACGGTGAGAGTACGTTTGTCTTCCTGCAGAACTACAGCGCGCAAAGCCATACCCTGAGCCTGCCGCCAGGGTATCGGGATTGCCTGACCGACGCGGCGGTGTCGGACCCGCTGACCCTGTCAGCATGGGATTGCCGTATTCTCCGTCGCCACGCGTAATCCTTTTTCTCCACGCCTGCTCTGCCGAGCAGGCTTTTTTTTATCTATTACCCTGGAGTTTATGATGGTGAGTTTAAAATCTTTCCTGCACTATTTCTCGCCTGCGCGTCCGGCACAGCCGTTAAGCGAAGCGGAAAAACAGCAAATCGAGGCGCTGATTCAGGCCTTCGGCGGTGAAGCGAATATTACCCAAGTGGACGCCTGTATTACCCGTCTGCGGGTAACGGTTCGTCATCTGGCGGCCGTGGACTCTGACGCATTACAGCAGCAGGGCGCGCTGGGCGTCATTATTCTTGGTCAGCAGGTTCATGCTATTTTCGGTAAGCAGTCCGATGCGCTACGTCAATTGCTGGATGACCATTTTGCCGCGCGGAAATAAATAAAATGGGATAACCTGAAAACAGGTTATCCCGAAAATAAGACAAAGACAGCAGTGGCAATAATGATTACCGGAGGGTAATTAATGACCTTAGCGTTGGAGATATCAATAACGTATTTTTCTTACCAGAGCGATATTACCACCAGGCCTCAACCTGCACGCCGAAATTCCAGGTATTATTCGCCGTCTGGTCTTCAAATGGTTTACCATCTTCGGAATCATTCAGATACGACGCGAAAATACGTAATTCCGGACGTGACATAAAGTCCGGCCCGTCCGCCAGACCCAGCGCAATGGTATATTTCTCACCGGCCTGTTTGTAACTGGTGCCATTGTTGTAGCTGTCTTTCTGATAGAAACCGCCGACTTCGCCAATCAGGCGCACGTAGTCGGTGAACTGATACTGCCCGCGGGCGACCAGCGACAGCATTCGCGTTTTGTCGGTGTAGTCGGTAATATCATCCGCCGAGCCCCAGGTCAGAACGTGGTTGATGGAGAACTTCTCGGTAATGGGGATCAGACCGGTGTTAATCACGCGATAACCGGTGGCGTCATTCACGTAGTTCCACATATCGTACCAGCCGCCGCCCTGGGAGACCATATTCTGCGCCAGCCCTTTGTTGGCATACTGCAGCACGGTTTTGTTATAGCCGCCCAGCATATCCTGACTGATTTCACCGGTTAGCATCACGCCATTTTCGGCATCGTACAGCCCGCCGTAGCTGTCCTGTTTTTTGGTGGTGTTCGGCATGGCGTAGTCGATGCCGAATTCGGTCCACGACCCGGACCACGGCTTCCATCCCGCATAGCGTAAATCGATATAGTTGATATTGACGTTGCTGTCGCCATCGACGCGATAGTCAACGTCGTTGGCATCGCCGCGGATCCACGCCAGCGAGACGGCGCCCGGGCCAAGGGTGTAGTTTTCCACCCCGGCCCCGGAGCCGGAAATGTTCCAGTATTTGGTATCGATGATGTGCAGATCGTGACGCTGATAGTAACGTTTGCCGCCCCAGATCACCGCATTCGGATCGCCCGGGATCAGCCCTTTGATCTGCAGATTCAGCTGACGTAAGCCGAACTGCGCGTCATCGTTCAGCGTGGTTTCATTATCGTTAGAGCCATCGGAGACCATGCTGACCATGCTGTCGAGATAGAAACTGACATCATCTTTTTTGTAGACCTCGGAGCCCAATTCCAGTTCGCCATAGGTATCCGATTCGTTCCCCAACCGGCCTAGCTTGTTCTTTTGCCATTCCGCTTCGCTACCGTCGCCGGAGACCCCAACCCCGGCGCGCAAATAGCCATGAAAATCAACGGTCGGGATCGCAGCGGTAGCCGCAAAGGCGGAAGGGGTGATTAGCGCAGCGGCTAATGCTGTGGAAAGGGCGCGCAGTGTCGTATTCATCTCTATCCTCTTATTGTTTTGTATTACGTTCACATAACTGATGTCATAAAATGCCTAAATGTAACTTCAGGCAAACGAGATATGATTATTGTGTGACTAAGTGCAAATAATAACGCTGGTTTTTGTTGTGATGAGTGAGGTGATTCACAATTAACCTGGTTGTGAACGTAATACTTTTTGTGGTCTAATTTTGCGATGAGAAGTGGCGGTGAGCGTTTTTTCAAATGGCCCCTGTTACAATCATGGGATAACAACATAAGGAACCGGACCATGAAGTCTAAAAGCGCTACTCTGGAAGACGTCGCACGTCATGCGGGTGTCTCTTACCAGACCGTGTCCAGGGTACTCAACAAATCTGCCAATGTATCCGAAGCGACGCGCCGCAAGGTGGAGAAATCGATAGAGGCTCTACGCTATGTGCCCAACCGGCTGGCGCAGCAGCTGGTGGGGAAGGAGAGCCAGACGGTGGGGCTGGTGACGATTTCGCTGGCCTGGCATGCCCCCTCCCAGGTAGCGGCGGCGGTAAAACGCTATGCCAATCTGGAAGGTTACCAGGTCCTGATTTCGATGATCGATGAGAGCGTCAACCAAAGCATCCAGGATTCCATCAATGAGCTGAAGTCTCAGCGGGTGGATAAGGTCATTATCAACGTGCCGCTGGAGACCGAACAGGCGCAGAAAATCGCCGCTGACAACGATGATATCGTCTGCCTGTTTCTCGATGTTGATCCCTACAGTTCCGTGTTTAACGTTTCGTTTAACCCGGCGGACGGCACCCGGGCCAGCGTCAAATATCTCTACGAGATGGGGCATCGGGAGATCGCGCTGCTGGCGGGGCCGGACAGCTCCGTATCGGCCAAACTGCGGCTGAAAAGCTGGCTGGAGACCCTGGATGGCTACGGCCTGAAGCCGGTGACCGTCCTGCACGGCAACTGGGATGCGCAAAGCGGCTACGCCGGCGCGCTGCAGATGCTGCGTGAAACGCCGAACTTCAGCGCTGTGCTGGTGGGCAATGACCAAATGGCGCTGGGGGTGCTCAGCGCCTTCCATCAGCATCAGGTGGCGGTGCCGGGAGAGAAATCGGTGATTGGCTATGACGATACCTACGAAAGCTCCTTTTTCTATCCGGCATTGAGTACGGTATCGCTGGACCTCGACCTGCAGGGTAAAGAGGCGGTGCGGCGGATCCTCGCCAGTACCAGCGGCGCGGCGCATACCTCATCCATCCTGCCGGCGCGCCTGGTGATTCGCCATTCCAGCGGCGCCAGAGTCGAGCAGGGGAAAGATCTGCAGGCCATCGCGGAGCAACTTCGCGCAATCGCTCACCGTCTGGCGCCCTGAAGCCAAAGGCGAGGAAACTCGCCTCTTTGTTATTACCCCTGATATAACCATGGTTGATCTTTGTCGTGGAACGGCGTAACTTAATTGTTATGTTATAACATAATGACGAGGTCATCATGAAAGCCCATATCCATCCTCCCTATCGCACGGTGGTGTTTCACGACACCAGCGCCAATGAATATTTTAAAGTTGGCTCAACCATCCGCACCGAACGCGTGATTGAGCTCGACGGTGAGACGTATCCGTATGTGACGATCGATGTCTCATCGAAATCGCATCCTTACTACACCGGTAAACAAAAAACGTTCGCCAGCGAGGGTAGCGCGGCCCGTTTCCGCCAGCGCTTCGGCGGCTTTATTGATGCAAAAAGGAAGGCATGATGCAGGTCGTTAACTCATTACGCAGCGCCAAACAGCGCCACCCGGATTGCCAGCTGGTCAAACGCAAAGGGCGGCTGTACGTGATCTGTAAGAGCAACCCCCGCTTTAAAGCGGTGCAGGGGCGCAAAAAACGTCGTTAACGGAAGCTTTCCAGGGGACGGCGCTGCTGGCCGTCGGCGGTAAAATTGTCGGCGGCCAGCCATTGGCGCATGGCGCTATCCAGCTGCGGCCATTCGCCATCAATCACTGAAAACCAGTCCGTGTCCCGGTTGTGTCCTTTGCTCACCAGCGCCTGACGAAAACGTCCTTCGTACTGAAATCCCAGTCGCCTTGCCGCCCGGCCTGACGGCGTATTGAGGCTATTGCATTTCCATTCATAGCGACGGTAGCCGAGCGTCCCGAAAACATACTGCATCAACAGCCAGTGCGCTTCGGTGGCCATAGCCGTTCGGCTCAGCAACGGAGAGAAATGGACATGCCCCACCTCGACCACGCCGTGGTTGGCATCGATGCGCATTAACGCCAGCGACCCGACCGCCGTCCCGCGCTGCTGGTCAACGACGGCGAAATGGATAGGATCGGTCAGCGTCGCAACCTGTGCCACCCAGGCGCTAAATTCAGCCAGACTGGTTTCCGGTTCGCGCAGCAGCCACGTCCAGCTGCGGGCGTCGGGCGCCAGCTGGTGGGCAGCAAACAGATCGCTGGCGTGGGCGAGGGTGAGCGGTTCGAGCCGACAGCGGCTGCCCTGCAGTACCTGCCGCGTTGGCCAGGGGCGGGGTTGCCAGTCGGGCAGCGCGGCGCCGAGCGCCTGTCCAAACTGATTGTATTCACACATTGCGGTTTCCTTACTGGGGATGTACAGGCAGCGTACGCGCTGGGTGGTTCCATAAAAAGTGCCACCAGAGTATGTTTTTATGGATCCACGAGGAGGTGACATGAACATACCGGACGATGCGTTTTATGGATTGGTGACGCAGGGGATGCGGCAGCGAACGGACGAAACCCTGCAGCGCGCCCTTTACCACACTTTGCGCCATGCCATCCTGCAGGGAACTCTGGCGGCCAGCTGCCGTTTGCCAGGATCGCGCGTGATTGCCGGTCGACTGCATCTGTCGCGCAATACGGTGAATGCCGCACTCGAGCAGCTGACGCTGGAAGGATACCTGACGCGAAGCCGTCAGGGGACGCAGGTTGTGCCGCTCGCCGCCAGCCGCCGGCAGGAGGTAAACGCGCCACCCGTTGTGCTGTCTGAGCGGCTGCAGGGGCTGCCAGCCGCTATGCGCCGTGACTCGCCGGCGCTGCCGTTTACGCCTGGCATGCCGGCGGTGAACTATTTCCCGCTGCCGCTGTGGCGGCGGTTAATGGATAAAGCATTGCGCGGCGAGGGCAGCACGCTGCTGGGCTACGGTGAGGCCGCGGGCGATCCCCAACTGCGGGAGGCGATCGCTCGCCATCTGGCGCTCTCCCGGGGTATTCAGTGCGATATCCGGCAGATCGTCATCACCGAGGGGGCGCTGGAAGGGGTCAACTTATGCGCCTCGCTGTTGACCAACCCGGGCGACAGCGTGTGGCAGGAAGAGCCGGGATACCTGGGCGCCAGGAGTGGTTTCCAGCGGGCGGGGCTGCAGGTCTGTGGGATGGCCGTCGATCATGAAGGGATGTGTATGGCCAACGGCGCGGCAGAACCACCCCGGCTGATTTTCACCTCTCCCTCTCATCAGTATCCCCTTGGGAGCGTTATGAGCGCCGCGCGGCGTCTGGCGCTGGTGGAGTATGCCCATCGGCACGGCGCGTGGATTGTGGAGGATGACTACGACAGCGAGTTTCGCCACAGCGGAGAGCCGATCCCGGCGATGCTGGGAATGGTCCCGGATGCCCCGGTGGTCTATCTCGGCACCTTCAGCAAAACCCTTTTTCCGGCGCTGCGTATCGGTTTTATGGTAATGCCGCCCGCGCTGGCGGATGCCGCTCAGGAGGCCATTGGCGCGCTGCTGCGCGGAGGGCACCGCGCTGAACAGCGGGCGCTGGCCAGCTTTATCGAGAAGGGGCACTATGCGCGTCATCTGGCGGCGATGCGTCGTCTGTACCGCAAACGTCAGCAGCTGCTGCGCGAGGCGCTGGCGCAAGAGATCACCGTGCCGTGCGAAGTCCTTGGTGGGGAAGGGGGGCTCCATCTGACGCTGGCCATCGAGGGGATCGACGATCGCGCGATAGCGCAGCAGGCGCGTCAGTTTCAGCTGGCGCCCGCTGCGCTAAGTCATTTCTATCTCGACCCGCGGCGGGGGCGGAGCGGGCTGGTGCTGGGGTATGGCAATACTTCTGCTTCCCGCTATCCGCTGGCGCTGCGGACGCTGAATCGTCTTATTGCGCAGTACCGGCTCGGGTCAGCGTAAAGACATCGTAAAAGGAGAGATCGCCTTTGGTGTCGACCATTTTTTTAAGCTGCGCCTTCTGCTCGCTATCGACGTCCGGCGACTGCAGAATACGGTCGATCAGCTGTCGGGGGACAAAGCGGGTGTTGTACCATTCGCCGTTGTAACACACACGAAAGTCGAGGACATCGATATCTTCGTAACGATAGCGTGGATAGACGTCAAAGAAGAAAAAAGCGTTGAACAGGATGAACAGCACCACCAACAACCAGACCGAATCCACCAGTGTTTCAGAGCGCAGCATCACCACCAGCGTCGCCAGAAACGCGGCATACATGGCAACAAACAGGCCCGGATGGTTACGGATAAAACTGATGCTAAAACGCGGGCGATTATCGCGTTTTTCCTGCACGTTCAGTTCGTCAATGGTGTGAGTAAGCAGGCGTTGTATTTCTGTCATCTTGGTCCCCGAATTCTGCAATAAGCCTGCCCCGTGCGCCCGATGGCTCGGGCGTGGCAGGCTCAGCCTGAAGGCTATTTTATGTTGCAGTATTCTGCGGAGAAAGTAACAGATCAGTTACAGAAAAGCATAACAGTTACGCATTTGGCGGCGGAAGGCGCTTGATGATCTGCGCCGGGTTGCCGCCGACAACGGTACTGGCGGGGACGTCTTTAGTGACCACCGCTCCGGACGCGATGACCGCATTATCGCCAATGGTCACCCCGGGATTGATCACCGCCCGACCGCCAATCCACACATTGTGGCCAATGGTCACCGGTTTGCCATATTCCTGGCCGCTGTTTCGGGCCTCAGCATCCAGCGGATGGGTGGCGGTATAGATATGGACGCCCGGGGCCAGCATGCAGTTATCGCCAATATGGATAGGACAGACGTCCAGCATCACGCAGTCAAAATTGGCGTAAAAACCGGCGCCGAGAAAGATATTGTAGCCGTAGTCGCAGCGAAAGCTTGGCTCGATATACGCATCGCCAGCGCGACCGAGCAGCTCGGCGAGAATACGCTGACGTTCTTCCTGCGCATCCGGGGCGGAATGATTGTAACGGTGCAGCAGCTGTCTGGCGCGCAGACGATCGGCGCGTAGCGTTGGGTCGCCAGATAAATAGAGCTCACCGGCGATCATTTTGCGTTTTTCTTCACTCATTGGTCTTCCTTATACCTGACGTTAGATGGCCGCAGCAGTATAAAAAAGAAACCGATTACAGGTTTGCTGTTGGCTAAATGATGTGATGACTATCACAAAGATACCCTGCTGAGGCTGGCGATTACCGCCCGGTCAGCAGATCGCGTCGGGCGCGGTAATTAGCGGATAAATTTCCAGACGGACGTCGGGATCTTATCGTACAGCTTATTCATGGTCAGTTCAGCCAGACGATGATCGGCGGCTGAGTAAAATACCGCCAGCTCATTATCAGAAAGTTCATATTTGTTTTTTTCAATGACGCGCTCCAGCGTGTCAATTGTCTGGCAACGGCGTAAGCGCATCAAATAGTCTGTTTTAGTTAATGGCTTATCAGACATAATTCCACCTTTTGATTGTAATAATCCTAACACGAAAGACTGGCCGGATTTTCCCGGCTGGCGTTGACAAAACAACGAAATAACCGATTACCGGATTTTTTCCACTTTTGCAAATCCGTAGAGTTAATGCCGTAGTTACTGAACAACGTAAATGTATCGTCCAGATATTCGTCAACCTGAGCGATCAGCTTATTATCCTCAGCGTACTTAATTTTATAATTAAGGGCGAATGTGGCAATGTGCTCGATCAGTTCATTTAACTGGAGATTGACAGCCGATGTCGGGTCGTTGACCCAGCCATGGTTGCTCTCTTCCAGGTTTGCAAGGCAGTCATGATACAGCGTTTCGCAGAGAAAGCGTAGTTGTGCGATATCATGTCTTTTTGGCGAGTATTCGTCCATAACGCATCCCCTTTTGAGTGGTTTAAACGACGACTAACAAACACCGTTGTGGGATGAACACGACTAACTGACCTGACACTAACTGAGTAATCCTGCTGATTTAACTATAATCCACTCTCCAACAGATTTCATCGTGCTATTACGAAAAATTACAATTATCAGAGAGAAATTATCTTAAAAATAGACGAATTAAATTCTCCGACCCGGGCGCGCAGCCTGAAAAATAGAGATGTCTTATCAATCATTGGCTTAAGGCAGGCAGTCGTCGCGTTCAGAAACCGCCGGCCGTGATGATGATATTAGGATTATTCCTGGTAAATGAGCGTAAGAAGATCCTAAGGGCTAAACAGCGTGATAGATATAGCCGGGAACACATCAATATATATTAAATGCAGCGCGAAAAATAAACAATGGCAATATGTGCCCTGTGGGTAATGATCAAAAAAAGGGCCGCAGTAGCGGCCCTTTGTTCATCAGTGCAGATTAATGATGCTCAACCTGATGGCTGTGCTCAATATCTTCCGATTTCTTACTAAAGCGGCGTCGCACCACCACAAAGAACACCGGCACGAAGAAGATTGCCAGGATCGTCGCGGTCACCATCCCGCCCATTACGCCTGTACCTACGGCGTTCTGCGCACCGGAGCCCGCTCCGGAGCTGATAACCAGCGGCATAACCCCAAGGATAAACGCCAGGGAGGTCATCAGGATCGGACGCAGACGCATACGTACCGCTTCAAGCGTCGCCTCAATCAGCCCTTTGCCCTCTTTCTCCATCAGGTCTTTGGCGAATTCAACGATCAGTATCGCGTTCTTCGCCGACAGGCCGATGGTGGTCAACAGGCCGACCTGGAAGTAAACGTCATTGGTTAAACCGCGGAAGGTGGCGGCTAACAGCGCGCCGACCACACCCAACGGTACGACCAGCATGACCGAGAACGGAATCGACCAGCTCTCATACAGCGCTGCCAGACACAGGAAGACGACAATCAGCGAGATGGCATACAGAGCAGGGGCCTGGTTACCGGACAGCCGCTCCTGATAAGACATCCCGGTCCAGTCGTAGCCAATACCCGACGGCAGTTTACCCGCCAGCTCTTCCATCAGGCTCATCGCCTCACCGGTACTCTTGCCTGGCGCTGCCTGGCCAAGAATTTCCATTGATGGCAGACCGTTGTAGCGTTCCAGACGCGGCGAACCGTATTCCCAACGCGAGGTGGAGAAGGCGGAGAACGGCACCATCTGACCATCACTGCCGCGAACATACCACTTGCCGATGTCTTCCGGCAGCATACGGTATTTCGCTTCGGACATGATGTACACTTTCTTCACGCGGCCGCGGTCGATAAAGTCGTTGACATAGCTTCCGCCCCAGGCGGCGCCCAGCGTGGTGTTAATGTCGCTGATGGAGACGCCCAGCGCCTGGGCTTTTTCCTGATCGATATCGACTTTGAACTGCGGTGTATCTTCCAGACCGTTAGGACGCACGCCGGTCAGCACGTCAGGATGCTGCGCCACCATGCCAAACAGCTGGTTACGTGCCTGGGTCAGTTTTTCGTGTCCCAGGCCGCCCTGGTCAATCAGCTGGAAGTCAAAGCCGGTCGCGGTACCCAGTTCAACGATAGCCGGCAGGTTAAAGGCGAAGACCATCGCGTCTTTAATCTGCGAGAAGTAGCCCATCGCCCGACCGGTGATCGCTTCAACTTTGTTTTCGTCGCCTGGACGCTGACTCCAGTCTTTCAGCGAGACGAACGCGATACCGGTGTTCTGGCCGCGGCCGGCGAAGCCGAAGCCGTTAACCGCAAACACGGATTCCACGTTGTCCTTCTCTTTGGTGAGATAGTAATTCGTCATCTCATCCAGCACTTTCTGCGTGCGCTCTTGGGTGGCGCCGGCAGGCAGCTGGGCCATACTCAGGAACACCCCCTGGTCTTCGTCCGGCAGGAACGAGCTCGGCAGACGAACGAACAGCCACGCCATACCCACCACGATGATCAGATACAGCACCAGATAACGACCGGTGCTGCGCAGAATGTTGCCCACGCTGTCGGTGTAATGGTGCGTGCTCTTATCGAACATGTGGTTAAACCAGCCGAAGAAACCCGTGGTCGCGCCATGGCTGCCTTTCTGAATAGGCTTCAGCATCGTGGCGCACAGCGCCGGCGTCAGGATCAGCGCGACCAGTACCGATAGCGCCATCGCGGAAACGATGGTGATGGAGAACTGGCGATAGATGGCCCCGGTTGAGCCGCCGAAGAACGCCATCGGGATAAATACCGCCGACAGCACCATGGCGATACCTACCAGCGCGCCCTGAATCTGCCCCATCGATTTACGCGTCGCTTCTTTCGGCGGCAGGCCTTCTTCGGCCATGACGCGCTCGACGTTCTCGACCACCACGATGGCGTCATCCACCAGCAGGCCGATGGCGAGCACCATCCCGAACATCGTCAGGGTGTTTATCGAGAAGCCAAACGCCGCCAGCACCGCGAAGGTCCCTAACAGGACCACCGGCACCGCGATGGTCGGGATCAGGGTGGCGCGGAAGTTCTGCAGGAACAGATACATCACCAGGAAGACCAGGATGATCGCTTCCACCAGCGTTTTAACCACTTCGTGAATAGAGATTTTCACGAACGGGGTGGTGTCATACGGGTAAACGATTTTCATCCCCGACGGGAAAAACGGCTCCATCTTCGCCAGTTCAGCGCGGATCGCGTTGGCGGTATCCAGCGCGTTCGCGCCGGTAGCCAGTTTAATACCCAGACCGGACGCAGGCTGGCCGTTATACTTCGCCACCACGTCATAGCTTTCGCCACCCAGTTCAATTTTGGCGACATCACGCAGACGAACCTGGGAACCATCCTGGTTCACCTTCAGCAGGATGTTGCCAAACTCTTCCGTATTGGTCAGACGCGTCTGCGCGACGATGGAGGCGTTGAGCTGCTGGCCTTTCACCGGCGGCGTACCGCCTAACTGACCAGCGGCTACCTGGGCGTTCTGCGCTTTCAGCGCGCTGATCACGTCCACCGGCGTGAGCTGGAAGTTATTCAGTTTATTCGGATCCATCCAGATACGCATCGCGTACTGGGAACCGAACAGCTGAACGTCGCCGACGCCGCTGGTACGGCTGATCGGGTCCTTCATGTTGGCCGCCACGTAGTCCGAAATGTCGTCCTGGTTCATGGTGCCGTTGGTGTTAATGACGCCGACAACCATCAGGAAGCTGCTGGACGCTTTCTCAACGCTGATCCCTTGCTGCTGTACTTCTTGCGGCAGCAGAGGGGTGGCCAGGGCCAGCTTGTTCTGAACCTGAACCTGGGCGATGTCCGGATCGGTACCGGATTCGAAGGTCAGGGTGATGGTCGCCGTACCGGTGGAGTCGCCATTCGAGGACATGTACATCAGGTGATCGATACCGTTCATATTCTGTTCGATAACCTGAGTCACGGTGTTCTGCACGGTTTCGGCGTCAGCACCAGGGTACATGGCGGTAATGGAAATTGCTGGCGGCGCAATCGTCGGATATTGCGCCACCGGCAATTTGAGGATCGATAATCCCCCAGCCAGCATGATGATGATGGCGATCACCCATGCAAATATGGGGCGATCGATAAAGAAATTAGGCATGTCTTAACGGCTCCTGTTTAAGTTAAGACTTGGTTTGTTCTGATGGCGCGTTGCCTGCGGCTTGCTGTTTATCATCAGAAGCTACTTCCTGCGCTTTTACCTGCACGCCTGGTTTGATTTTTTGCAGGCCGGTGACGATAACGCGATCGCCGGATTTCAGACCGTCAGTGACCAGCCATTTATCGCCAATCGCTTGAGAAGCAGTGACCTGGCGGACTTCGACCTTATCGCCTTCACCCACTACCATGACGCTGGCGTCACCGCGCGGCGTACGGGTCACGCCCTGTTGCGGCACCAGCAGGGCGTCAGGGTTAACCCCTTCTTCCAGACGCGCGCGGACAAACATCCCCGGTAACAGGGTGTGATCCGGGTTGGGGAAAATGGCGCGCAGCGTGATAGAGCCGGTGGTCTGGTCGACAGTCACATCCGAGAACTCCAGGGTGCCGGACTGCGGATACTTAAGACCGTCGTTAGTCACCAGCTCCACTTTCGCTTTACCGTTTTCCTGTTTCAGACGGCCATCGGCCAGCTCCTGTTTCAGGCGCAGGAAATCATTGCTCGACTGGGTGACGTCAACATAGATCGGATCCAGCTGCTGAACGGTTGCCAGAGCGGTTGACTGACCATTCTGCACCAGCGCCCCTTCGGTCACCGCGGATTTACCAATGCGGCCGCTGATCGGCGAGGTGACTTTGGTGTAGGCCAGATTGATGCGCGCGGTTTCCACGGCCGCTTTCGCCGCGACCACGGCCGCATTGCTCTGCTGCGCCGTTGCGACGGCGGTATCGTAGTCTTGTTGACTGATATACTTAGTGCCTAACAGTTTCTGATAACGCTTGACCGTCAGTTGATCCATGTTTGCCGCCGCCTGGGCTTTTGCCAGGTCGCCTTTGGCGCTGTCATAGCTGGCCTGATAGGTGGCTGGATCGATCTGATACAGGGAGACGCCGGCCTGGATATCGCTACCTTCGACGAAGTTACGTTTCAAAATAATGCCACTGACCTGAGGGCGGACTTCCGCAATGCGATAGGCGCTGGTGCGGCCTGGCAGTTCGGTGGTCATTTGTAGAGGTGCGGATTTGAGCGTCACAATACCGACTTCCGGCATGTGCTGGGCTCCCTGTTGAGCCGGTTTATCGTCACATCCTGTTAGCGCTAAGCTGCCTGAGAGCATCAGAACGACCGCCAGAGGCGTTAACCCTCTGTTTTTGTTCATATGTAAACCTCGAGTGTCCAATTTCAAAATGTTCAGTGGCTCAAACAACCACAAACCCACTACAGTCTTTCTATTATGGTCGTGCTATGGTACATACATTCACAAATGTATGTAAACGTAACCTCTGTAAAGTCATTAACCTATGGCACGAAAAACCAAACAACAGGCACGTGAAACCCGGCAACTGATTCTGGATGTTGCTCTGCGTCTGTTTTCGCAGCAAGGCGTATCATCTACCTCGTTGGCAACAATTGCAAAAGCTGCGGGTGTAACGAGGGGGGCTATCTACTGGCATTTCAAGAATAAATCAGATTTATTCAACGAAATTTGGGAGCTGTCAGACGCCAGTATTAGCGATCTCGAAATTGAGTATCGGGCAAAATTCCCTAACGATCCACTCTCAGTTATCAGGGAGATATTAGTCTATGTTCTTGAAGCGACGGTGACAGAGGAGCGCCGTCGGTTGATGATGGAGATTATCTTCCATAAGTGCGAATTCGTCGGTGAAATGACCGTGGTGCAGCAGGCCCAGCGGCAGTTATCCCTGGCGAGCTACGAGCGCATCGAGCAGACCTTGAAAGAGTGCATCGCCGCGAAGCTGTTGCCCGCCAATTTACTCACCCGGCGAGCGGCGATTTTAATGCGCAGCTATCTTTCCGGCCTGATGGAGAACTGGCTGTTTGCCCCCGACTCGTTCGACCTGCATGCGGAAGCGCGCGACTATGTTGCCATCCTGCTGGAGATGTATCAGTTCTGCCCCACGCTGCGCGGCCCGGAGAACCTGTCAGCGTAAACGTCGCGCGCGGGGGGACGTGAATTTATAGCGCCGTCCGCCGCTATTCGCCAGCGATGAGAAGTGCTATTCTTCGCGCTTGCGACGACCCCCGGTATTCTCCGGCATTTGCATTCATTCATATTAACTATGCTGCACACGATCTCCAGGCAACGCGCCACGTTCATCTTTATCATTATACTGCTCTGTTTTATTGGCCTTTTCAGTCCAGTTCAGGGCCGCGCCGCGGACCTCCCTGACCGGGCGGAGGTGCAGAGTCAGCTCAATACATTAAACAAGCAAAAAGAACTGACTCCGCAGGATAAACTGGTCCAGCAGGATTTGACCCAGACCCTGGAAACGCTGGATAAAATCGATCGCATCAAGAGCGAGACGACGCAGCTCCGCCAGCAGGTCGAGCAAGCCCCGGCGAAGCTGCGCCAGGCGGTGGACAGCCTTAACAATCTGAGCGATGTCCCGAACGACGATGCGACGCGCAAAACGCTGAGCACGCTCTCCCTGCGTCAGCTGGAATCACGCGTCACCCAAACGCTGGACGATCTGCAGAATGCGCAAAACGATCTGGCGACCTACAACAGCCAGTTGGTTTCCCTGCAAACGCAGCCGGAACGCGTGCAAAATGCGATGTACAAAGCCTCCCAGCAGCTGCAGCAGATCCGCAATCGTCTGAATGGCACCTCGGTGGGGGATGAGACTCTGCGTCCGACCCAGCAGGTGCTGCTGCAGGCCCAGCAGGCGTTGCTTAACGCGCAGATCGAGCAGCAGCGCAAGAGCCTCGAAGGCAATACGGTGCTGCAGGATACCCTGCAGAAGCAGCGTGACTACGTCACCGCCTGGAGCAACCGGCTGGAGCATCAGCTGCAGCTGCTGCAGGAGGCGGTGAACAGCAAGCGGCTGACCCTGACTGAGAAAACCGCCCAGGAGGCGGTCACGCCCGACGAAACGGCGCGTATTCAGGCCAACCCGCTGGTCAAGCAGGAGCTGGATATCAACCACCAGCTGAGCGAGAAGCTGATTCAGGCGACGGAGAACGGCAACCAGCTGGTGCAGCGCAATATTCAGGTGAAGAACTGGCTCGACCGCGCCCTGCAGTCTGAACGGGATATTAAAGAGCAAATTTCTGTGCTCAAGGGCAGCCTGCTGCTGTCGCGCATTCTCTACCAGCAGCAGCAGACTCTGCCGTCGGCGGATGAGCTGCAGGATATGACCAATCGCATTGCCGATCTGCGGCTCGAACAGTTCGAGGTGAATCAGAAACGCGACGCGCTGTTCCAGAGCGATGCCTATGTCGCTAAGCTGGAAGAGGGGCACAGCGCTGAAGTAAACGATGAAGTGCACGCCGCGCTGCTGGAAGTGATCGACATGCGCCGGGAGCTGCTCGACCAGTTCAATAAACAGCTGGGGAATCAGCTGATGATGGCCATCAACCTGCAGATCAACCAGCAGCAGCTGATGAGCGTCTCGAGCAGCCTGAAAGAAATTCTGACCCAGCAAATTTTCTGGGTGAACAGCAATAAACCGATGGACTGGGAGTGGATTAAGGCCTTCCCGGAAGCGCTGAAAGGTCAGTTTAAGGCGATGAAAATCACCGTGAACTGGGAAAAAGCGTGGCCGGCGGTGTTTGTCGCTTTTCTTGCCGGATTGCCGCTGCTGCTGATTGCCGGCCTGATCCGCTGGCGTTTGCAGTGGCTCAAGGATTATCAGGCAAAGCTTGCTTCCCAGGTAGGCCAGCTGCGCAATGATACCCAACTGCATACGCCGAAGGCGATCCTTATCGACCTGATCCGCGCCTTACCAGTGGTGCTGGTGATTCTGGCGATTGGCCTGATCTTACTCACCATGCAGCTCAATATCAGTGCTCTACTGTGGGCATACAGTAAAAAGCTGGCGATGTTCTGGCTGGTGTTTGGCCTGTGCTGGAAAGTGCTGGAAAAGAACGGCGTAGCGGTCAGCCACTTTAATATGCCGGCGCAATTGACCAGCCACTGGCGGCGGCAGATTGTTCGCGTCAGCCTGGCGCTGCTGCCGCTGAATTTCTGGTCGGTGATTTCCGAGCTGTCGCCGCTGAACCTGATGGACGACGTGCTGGGGCAGCTGGTGATTTTCTTCAACTTACTGCTGATAGCGGTGCTGGTCTGGCCGATGTGCCGGGAAAGCTGGCGCGATAAAGAGTCGCACAGCCTGCGCCTGCTGACGATCACAGTGCTGTCTATCGTTCCGGTGGCCCTGATGGTGCTAACGGCGACCGGCTACTTCTACACCACGCTGCGCCTGGCGGGACGCTGGATCGAGACCGTCTATCTGGTCATGATCTGGAACCTGCTGTACCAGACTGTGCTGCGCGGCCTGAGCGTGGCGGCGCGGCGCATCGCCTGGCGCCGGGCGCTGGCGCGCCGTCAGCATCTGGTGAAGGAGGGCGCGGAAGGCGCCGAGCCGCAGGAGGAGCCGACTATCGCCCTCGAGCAGGTCAACCAGCAGACGTTACGCATCACCATGCTGGTGATGATCGCGCTGTTCGCGGTCATGTTCTGGGCGATTTGGTCGGATTTGATCACCGTTTTCGCCTATCTCGACAGCATTACCCTCTGGCATTACAACGGCACCGAGGCAGGGGCCAGCGTGGTGCGCAGCGTCACGATGGGCAGCCTGCTGTTTGCCATTGTGGCGTCGATGGTTGCCTGGGCGCTGATCCGCAACCTGCCGGGGCTGCTGGAGGTGCTGGTCCTGTCGCGGCTCAACATGCGCCAGGGGACTTCCTACGCCATTACCACCATTCTTAACTATGCGATTATCGCCATCGGGGCGATGACGGTATTCGGGTCGCTGGGCGTCTCATGGGATAAACTGCAATGGCTGGCGGCCGCGCTGTCGGTTGGTTTAGGTTTTGGTCTGCAGGAGATCTTCGGTAACTTCGTCTCCGGCCTGATTATTCTGTTCGAACGTCCGGTGCGCATTGGGGATACGGTGACTATCGGCACCTTCTCCGGTACGGTAAGCAAAATCCGTATTCGCGCCACCACCATCACCGACTTCGATCGCAAAGAGGTGATCATCCCGAACAAGGCGTTCGTTACCGAGCGCTTGATCAACTGGTCGCTCTCCGACACCGTGACCCGCGTGGTGATCCGCCTCGGCGTCGCCTACGGTTCCGATCTGGATAAGGTGAAGGAGGTGCTCCTGAAGGTCGCGCACGATCATCCGAAAGTGATGCAGGAGCCAGCGCCAGCGGTCTTCTTCACCACCTTCGGGGCCAGTACCCTGGATCATGAACTGCGTCTGTATGTCCGTGAACTGCGCGATCGCAGCTACACGGTGGATGAGCTCAACCGCGCCATCGACCGTCTGTGCCGGGAGAATGACATCAACATTGCCTTTAACCAGCTGGAAGTCCATCTGCGAAATGAAAAGGGCGACGAGGTCACGGAAGTGAAGCGGGACGGAAAGGGTGACGATTTAGCTCCCTCCGTCGCGTCTTAACTGAAAAGGGGCGGCGCAAAGCCGCCCCTGCTGCATCAGGGCGTCAGCGCGGCGAGCTCTTCGTCGCTAAGCCCGGTGAGTTCCCGCACGATTTGACGTTCGAGGCCGCGCGCCAGCATTCTGGCGGCGATGCTGCGAGTGGCGGCTTCTCGACCTTCCTGCTCGCCCTCCTGCTGCCCCTGTTTACGGCCTTTCTCTTCCAGCCATTCGGCAATGGTCATCATCAGCTCCTTATGTCTGGGCGACTGCGCCGCCAGCGCGCGGATCAGCGCCCCCGGATGTTCCGTGGTACCCGCCTGCAACATATAGCGCAGCAGCGTATTTAACTGCGCCTCTGTCAGATAGCCTTGCGTCATCAGCGCAATCAGCGGCACCTGCAGCTCGGCCAGATCGCGATGGCGGATATGCTTTTGCAACAGCTCCAGCATGGCCATACGCCGATGACGGACGATCTGATTATCTGGCATAACGGTGAGGTCCACCAGCGGAAAATCACCGCTATAGAGCGCCTTCGCCAGCGCCGGTTCGGCGAATAGCTGTTGCCAGTTGCGGGGCCAGGGCCAGGGGCTGACCTTGCCGTGATAAAACAGAATTGGCACCACCAGCGGCAGCGTGTCGTGGCCAGCGTCCAGATGACGCTGCATGGCGGCCAGCGCGTAGCGCAGCAGGCGAAACGCCATCAGCTTGTCCGGGGTACTCTGGTGCTCAATCAGCGCGTAAACATAGCCCGGTCCGTGGCGGGTGCGCAGTGAGTAAAGGATATCGGAATAGCTGGCGCGCAGGTCCTCTTCAACAAAGCTACCGGAGACCAGCTGCAGTGAATCCAGCTCGCAAATTGCCAGAAACGGCGCGGGCAGATACAGCTGCAGGAAATCCTTCGCCACCGCCTGATGCATCAGCATCTGGCGAAAAACCGCATCGTGCGGGGTTTGACTGACCTTTTCCATCAATATTGCCTCCATCGGCGTCATGCGCAGAGGACCACTCTGCCAGCACGTCGTCGTGGGCAACATCTTACTTCTGCGGCGTTTGCGAGGCGCTTTCCGCGTTTTTTAACTTGTTTGCATAATCCCGCCTGACAATTTCCAGCGCGTCCAGCACCGTTTGCGCCGGGATCTGATGCGACTCCAGCAACATGATTAAATCGACGGCCAGTTTGACCTCATCGGGGGCTTTTTCCAGCGACATCGGACTCTCCTGTTAGCGCGTCAGCCGCGTCAGTACGTTTTCAATCTTGTCCAGCGCCTGTCGACAGCGCGCCAGCCGTCCGCTGTAGACCTCGACTTCGCTGGCCAGCCGCTGCTGCTCGTCAAGGCTGGTAGCCTGCGTCAGCTGGCGCTGGCGTTGGTCGCGCATCGCCAGCAGGCGGCGCTCATACTCCTGATGCTGCAGGCGACGGCGCTGCCAGCGGCTCAGCGTTGGCGAGGCATGGTCCCAACTGCGCAGCGACCAGGTGGCGGTTTCGCGACGCAGCGCGGCGATTTGCGCCGCCAGCCGCTCGGCGATCCAGGCTACCTGCGGCAACTGCTGGCGCTCGACGGCCTGGCGGAGCTGGCTGAAGTTGTGTTGGGCTTCCGCCAGATAGGCCTGCATCAGCGTGCTGCGGGTGTGAAAGAGCTGGCGGTCAAAGCGCGGGCTGAGGGTCGCGTGCTCCGCCAGCGGCGCCACCAGCGCGGCCAGCTCGCTGAGCTGATTGTCCAGCGTTTGTAAAAGTTGAGCTGTTTTCACCCACCCCCTCCATTTTCCATCAGCCAACTGTGCTACAGTAGCCGTATCTGTTTGATAACGATTCGCATTATGCCACCTGTTATTTTAACCATTATCGGCTGGCTGGCGGTAGCGCTGGGTACGCTGGGCGTTTTCTTACCGTTGCTGCCGACGACGCCGTTTATTCTGCTCGCCGCTTGGTGCTTTGCCCGCTCATCGCCGCGCTTTCACCAGTGGCTGCTGTATCGCTCATGGTTCGGCGGCTATCTTCGCCACTGGCAGCAGTACCGCGCCATGCCCCGCGGCGCCAAACCGCGCGCCATTGCCATGATCGTGGCGACTTTTGCTATTTCACTGTGGCTGGTTAAGCTTACGTGGGTGCGCATCATGCTGTTGGTCATTCTGGCCTGTCTGCTGATCTTTATGTGGCGCATTCCGGTGGTTGACGCAAAGCAACAAAAGCACTGATGCGCAATAATGCCTGTTGCAATTGTTGCTGACAGCCAGTAAATTCTGGCGTTTTCGAGCGCGGGTAAGCCTGGTCAAAGGTTAAACAAATGTTTCTTTGGCCCCTTTTGCACGCCCGTGGGTAACACCGTTTCAATCAGGCATACACTTATGACCGCAACTGCACAGCAGCTTGAATATCTGAAGAACAGCATCCAGAGTATCGAGGATTATCCAAAACCTGGCATTCTTTTCCGCGATGTCACCAGTTTACTGGAAGACCCGAAAGCTTACGCGCTCAGCATTGAATTGCTGACCGAGCGCTACAAAGACGCGGGAATTACCAAAGTGGTAGGGACTGAGGCGCGTGGCTTCCTTTTCGGCGCACCGGTTGCGCTGGCGCTGGGCGTGGGCTTTGTTCCGGTACGCAAGCCGCGTAAGTTGCCGCGTGAAACCATCGCTGAGAGCTATGAGCTGGAGTACGGCACCGATCAGCTGGAGATCCACGTTGACGCCATCAAACCGGGCGACAAAGTGCTGGTGGTGGACGATCTGCTGGCGACCGGCGGAACCATCGACGCGACGGTCAAACTGATCCGCCGTCTCGGCGGCGAAGTACAGGATGCCGCTTTCATTATCAATCTCTTCGATCTGGGCGGCGAACAGCGCCTGGAGAAGCTGGGGGTCCACTGCTACAGTCTGGTGCCGTTCCCGGGCCACTAAGCAAATCCCTCCACATAGCCTCGCCGATCGGGCGGGGCTGTGATAGCATGACCCCTTCGTGATTTCACCTTCCAGCGTTTCAGAGCCAGCCCATGAGTTATCAGGTCTTAGCCCGTAAATGGCGCCCACAAACCTTTGCTGACGTCGTCGGCCAGGAACATGTGCTGACCGCACTGGCGAACGGCTTGTCGTTAGGGCGCATTCATCACGCTTATCTCTTTTCCGGTACCCGCGGGGTCGGTAAGACATCCATCGCCCGCCTGCTGGCGAAAGGGTTAAACTGTGAAACCGGCATCACCGCCACCCCCTGCGGCGTGTGTGATAACTGCCGGGAAATAGAACAGGGGCGCTTTGTCGATCTGATTGAGATTGACGCCGCCTCGCGAACCAAAGTCGAAGATACTCGCGACCTGCTGGATAACGTCCAGTACGCGCCGGCCCGCGGCCGCTTTAAGGTCTATCTCATCGACGAAGTCCATATGCTGTCGCGCCACAGCTTCAACGCGTTATTAAAGACACTGGAGGAGCCGCCGGCGCACGTCAAATTCCTGCTGGCGACGACGGATCCGCAGAAGCTGCCGGTGACGATCTTATCCCGCTGCCTGCAGTTCCACCTGAAGGCGCTGGACGTTGAACAGATCCGCCATCAGCTGGAGCATATTCTTGGCGAAGAGCAGATTGCCTTCGAGCCCCGCGCGCTGCAGCTTCTGTCGCGCGCCGCCGACGGCAGCCTGCGTGATGCCTTAAGTCTGACCGATCAGGCTATTGCCAGTGGAGAAGGGCAACTGACGGCGGCGTCGGTGAGCGCCATGCTCGGCACCCTCGATGACGATCAGGCGCTGTCGCTGATTGAAGCCCTGGTCGCCGCCGATGGCGAGCGGGTCATGGCGGGCGTCAATGACGCCGCCGCGCGCGGCGTTGAATGGGAGGCGCTGCTGGTGGAGATGCAGAGCCTGCTGCACCGCATCGCCATGGTTCAGCTGTCCCCTTCGGCGCTGGGCGCCGACATGGCCGCGGTCGAAGTGCGAATGCGCGAACTGGCGCGCACCGTACCGCCGGGCGACGTTCAGCTCTACTACCAAACGCTGCTGATTGGCCGCAAAGAGCTGCCCTATGCCCCGGACCGGCGGATGGGCGTCGAAATGACGCTGCTGCGCGCCCTGGCGTTTCATCCGCGTAAGCCGCTGCCCGAGCCGGAGGTGCAGCCGGCACTGGCCGCCGCGCCCGCGCCGCGCCAGCAGGTTTCCCCCGCAGCGCCGCCGCCGCAGCCGTCGCAGAGTTTGCCGCCGACCACCAGCCAGGTGCTGGCGGCCCGCAGCCACCTGCAGCGCAGCCAGGGAGCAACCACCCCAAAAAAGAGTGAACCGGCAGCCGCTTCCCGCGCGCGGCCGGTGAATAACGCTGCGCTGGAGCGACTGAGTTCGATTACCGAGCGCGTCCAGGCTCGTCCGGCCGCGGCGGCGCTGGAGCAGGCCCCGGCGAAGAAAGAGGCCTATCGCTGGAAGGCGACGACGGTGGTTGAAGAGACCAAAGTCGAAGTCGCCACGCCTAAAGCGCTGAAAAAAGCGCTGGAGCATGAAAAAACGCCGGAGCTGGCGGCTAAGCTTGCCGTTGAAGCGGTCGAGCGCGACAGCTGGGCGGCGGAAGTGAGCCAGCTGGCGGTACCGAAGCTGGTCGAGCAGGTGGCGCTCAACGCGTGGAAAGAGCAGGAGGGCAATCGCGTCTGTCTGCATCTGCGCCCCAGTCAGCGCCACCTCAATTCCGCCGGCGCGCAGCAAAAGCTGGCTGAAGCGCTGGGGGTGTTGTACGGTACGCCGGTTGAATTGACCATCGTGGAAGACGATAATCCCGCGATGCGCACGCCGCTGGAGTGGCGGCAGGCTATTTATGAAGAGAAGCTCGCGCAGGCGCGCGACGCGATTATTGCGGATAATAACATTCAGACCCTGCGTCGTTTCTTCGACGCCGATCTGGATGAAGAGAGTATCCGCCCCATTTGACTGCAAGTTTGACTTGCAGTCAGTACCTTTAATGATGACTGACTGAGAGAGAAGCCTATGTTTGGTGGAAAAGGCGGCCTGGGTAACCTGATGAAGCAGGCCCAGCAGATGCAAGACAAAATGCAGAAGATGCAGGAAGAGATCGCTCAGCTGGAAGTGACCGGCGAGTCCGGCGCGGGTCTGGTGAAAGTGACCATCAACGGCGCGCACAACTGCCGCCGCGTGGAGATCGACCCAAGCCTGCTGGAAGATGACAAAGAGATGCTGGAAGATCTGGTGGCTGCCGCGTTCAACGACGCCGCGCGCCGTATCGAAGAGACCCAGAAAGAGAAGATGGCTTCCGTCTCTGCCGGTATGCAGCTGCCGCCAGGCTTCAAGATGCCGTTCTGATGCAAACCAGCCCGCTGTTAACTCAGCTTATGGAAGCGCTGCGCTGTCTGCCGGGCGTCGGCCCGAAGTCCGCGCAGCGCATGGCGTTTACCCTGCTGCAGCGCGATCGCAGCGGCGGGATGCGTCTGGCGCAGGCGCTGACGCGCGCGATGTCGGAGATCGGCCACTGCGCCGATTGCCGCACCTTCACCGAGCAGGAGGTGTGCAATATCTGCAGCAACCCGCGTCGCCAGGAAAACGGCCAAATCTGCGTGGTGGAGAGTCCGGCGGACATCTACGCCATTGAGCAGACCGGGCAGTATTCCGGCCGCTACTTCGTGCTGATGGGGCACCTGTCGCCGCTCGACGGCATCGGGCCTGACGACATCGGGCTCGATCGCCTGGAACAACGGCTGGAAGCGGAGTCGATCACCGAGGTGATCCTTGCCACCAACCCGACCGTTGAGGGCGAGGCGACGGCCAACTACATCGCAGAGCTGTGCGCGCAGTATGGCGTCGACGCCAGCCGAATCGCCCACGGCGTGCCGGTGGGCGGCGAGCTGGAGATGGTCGACGGCACCACGCTGTCCCACTCGCTGGCCGGTCGCCACAAGATTACTTTCTGAACAAATGGAGGCGGCCATCGCCGCCTCCGCTTGAAAAATTTCCCCGCTGTCCCCATCTCCCACTCAACGGTTTTTTACCCATTTAAAATGGCATTGTTGAGGTTGAATCAGATGAAAGGACAAGAAACTCGTGGTTTTCAGTCAGAAGTAAAACAGCTTCTGCACCTGATGATCCATTCCCTCTATTCCAACAAAGAAATCTTTCTGCGTGAGCTGATTTCCAACGCCTCTGATGCGGCCGATAAGCTGCGTTTCCGCGCGCTGTCGCAGCCGGATTTGTATGAGGGAGACGGCGAGCTGCGCGTGCGGGTTTCGTTTGATAAAGACAACCGTACCCTGACCATCGCCGATAACGGTATCGGCATGAACCGGGAAGAGGTTATCGACCATCTCGGCACCATCGCCAAATCCGGCACCAAAGCGTTCCTGGAATCCATGGGTTCCGACCAGGCAAAAGATAGCCAGCTGATTGGCCAGTTCGGCGTCGGCTTCTATTCGGCCTTCATCGTGGCGGACAAAGTGACCGTGCGCACCCGTGCGGCAGGCGATAAACCTGAAAACGGCGTGTTCTGGGAATCCGCCGGCGAAGGGGAATATACCGTGGCCGACATCACCAAAGCCGATCGCGGGACCGAAATCACCCTGCATCTGCGCGAAGGTGAGGACGATTTCCTCAACGACTGGCGCGTGCGCTCCATCATCAGCAAGTATTCCGACCACATCGCGCTGCCGGTTGAGATTGAAAAACAGGAAGAGAAAGACGGCGAAACCGTTATCAGCTGGGAAAAAATCAACAAGGCGCAGGCCCTGTGGACCCGCAGCAAGTCTGAAGTTAACGACGACGAGTACAAAGAGTTCTATAAGCACATTGCCCATGACTACAGCGACCCGCTGACCTGGAGCCACAATCGCGTGGAAGGTAAGCAGGAGTACACCAGCCTGCTGTATATCCCGTCGCAGGCGCCGTGGGATATGTGGAACCGCGATCATAAACACGGCCTGAAGCTGTACGTCCAGCGCGTGTTCATTATGGACGACGCCGAGCAGTTTATGCCGAACTACCTGCGCTTCGTACGCGGCCTGATAGACTCCAACGATCTGCCGCTGAACGTCTCCCGTGAAATCCTGCAGGACAGCAGCGTGACCCGTAACCTGCGCACCGCGCTGACCAAACGCGCGCTGCAGATGCTGGATAAGCTGGCGAAAGACGACGCCGAAAAATATCAGACCTTCTGGAAACAGTTCGGCCTGGTGCTGAAAGAGGGCCCGGCGGAAGATCCGAGCAACCAGGAGGCGATCGCCAAACTGCTGCGCTTCGCGACCACCCATACCGACTCCTCCGCGCAGACCGTGTCGCTGGAAGAGTACGTCTCGCGTATGAAAGACGGTCAGGAGAAGATCTACTACATCACTGCCGACAGCTATGCGGCGGCGAAAAGCAGCCCACACCTCGAACTGCTGCGTAAGAAAGGGATCGAAGTGCTGCTGCTCTCCGATCGCATCGACGAGTGGATGATGAGCTACCTGACCGAATTCGACGGCAAAGCGTTCCAGTCTGTCGCTAAAGCCGACGAGTCGCTGGACAAACTGGCGGACGAAGTGGACGAGTCCACCAAAGAAGCCGAAAAAGCGCTGGAGCCGTTCGTTGAGCGTGTGAAAAACCTGCTTGGCGACCGGGTCAAAGAGGTGCGTCTGACCCATCGTCTGACCGACACCCCGGCGATTGTCACCACCGATGCCGACGAGATGAGCACCCAGATGGCGAAGCTGTTCGCGGCTGCGGGCCAGGCGGCGCCGGAAGTGAAATACATCTTCGAACTGAACCCGGCGCATCTGCTGGTGAAACGCGCAGCCGATACCCAGGATGACGCGCAGTTCGGCGAATGGGTGGAATTGCTGCTGGATCAGGCGCTGCTGGCCGAGCGCGGCACGCTGGAAGATCCGAACCAGTTTATCCGCCGTATGAACCAGCTGCTGGCTTCCTGACGCGAACCTGAACGAGTAGCCCGGTCGAGCGACGCGACGCCGGGAACGGGATAAATGCCCCGTCTGAGCGATTTGCTCCGGCGGGGCATTTCACATTGGATGGCATAAAATATCTCACCATTAACCGTTTCAGCCGCACCGCCTTCCTTGAGCCATCGCCGTTCTGGTGGTATGGTTTAGCGTTTTTGAAAAATTGAATCGACTTTTGAGGGGATTTTCGTAATGCGTATTATTCTGCTTGGCGCTCCGGGCGCGGGTAAAGGAACTCAGGCTCAGTTCATCATGGAGAAATACGGTATTCCGCAAATCTCCACCGGCGATATGCTGCGCGCTGCGGTAAAATCCGGCTCCGAGCTCGGTAAGCAGGCGAAAGACATCATGGACGCCGGCAAGCTGGTGACCGATGAGCTGGTTATCGCGCTGGTCAAAGAGCGTATCGCCCAGGAAGATTGCCGTAACGGCTTCCTGCTGGACGGCTTCCCGCGCACTATTCCGCAGGCTGACGCCATGAAAGAAGCGGGCATTACCGTTGATTACGTGCTGGAATTCGATGTGCCGGACGAACTGATCGTCGACCGCATCGTTGGCCGTCGCGTTCACGCGGCATCCGGTCGCGTATACCACATCAAATTTAATCCGCCGAAGGTGGAAGGCAAAGACGACGTGACCGGCGAAGAGCTGACCACCCGTAAAGACGACCAGGAAGAGACCGTGCGTAAGCGTCTGGTGGAATATCATCAGATGACGGCGCCGCTGATCGGCTACTACACCAAAGAAGCGCAGGCGGGCAACACCAAATACGCCAAAGTCGACGGCACCAAAGCGGTGGCTGACGTGCGCGCCGAACTGGAAAAAATCCTCGGCTGATAAAGCCTTTTCTCATCCTGCTGCGGCAGGATGAGAACTCCTCTCATTCCTACCTTTTGCTATGATTGGTTCCGTTTAGCGCCATTTCAGCTACAATTGGCTGCGATTCAAATGGTTAAGAGGCGGTAATGCATCAGACGAAAACAGGTATCTTGCTGGCCAATTTAGGCACTCCCGATGCGCCCACCCCCGGTGCGGTGAAGCGCTATCTGCGACAATTCCTCAGCGACAAACGGGTGGTGGATACGTCTCGTCTGCTATGGTGGCCGCTGCTGCGCGGCGTCATACTGCCGATTCGCTCTCCCCGCGTGGCTAAACTCTATCAGTCCGTCTGGATGGAAGAGGGGTCGCCGCTGATGGTATACAGCCGTCGCCAGCAGCAGGCGCTGGCCGCCAGACTGCCGGATATCCCGGTGGCGCTGGGCATGAGCTATGGATCGCCGTCGCTGGCCAGCGCGGTGGATGATTTACTGGCGCAGGGGGTGGGGCACATCGTAGTGCTGCCGCTGTATCCGCAATATTCCTGCTCGACGGTGGCTGCCGTCTGGGATGAGCTGGCGCGGATCCTCGCGAAGAAACGCGCCATTCCCGGTATCTCGTTTATTCGCGATTACGCCGGGCACCCGGACTATATCCATGCCCTGGCGGCCAGCGTGCGCGCCTCGTTTGCCGTTCATGGGGAACCGGATCTGCTGCTGCTCTCCTATCATGGGATCCCGCAGCGCTATGCCAATCAGGGGGATGATTATCCTCAGCGCTGTCGCGATACCACTCGGGAACTGGTCTCCGCGCTGGGGCTGCCGCCGGAGCGGGTGATGATGACCTTCCAGTCGCGCTTTGGTCGGGAACCCTGGCTGACGCCGTACACCGATGAGACGCTGAAGATGCTCGGCGAGAAAGGGACGAAGCATATTCAGGTGCTGTGCCCGGGGTTTGCCGCCGACTGTCTCGAAACGCTGGAAGAGATCGCCGTCCAGAACCGGGAAATATTCCTCGAAGCGGGCGGAAAGCAATATGAATACATTCCGGCGCTTAACGCGGACGCCGCGCATATTGAGATGATGGTCAACCTGACGGCGCCTTATCGCTGATCGCGCGCAGGGCGGGGAATATGCTACTATTTCCCGCTTGTTCCCTGTTATTTAAGCGCCACTATGAAATTTCCCGGTAAACGCAAATCCAAACACTATTTTCCCGTTAATGCCCGCGACCCGCTGCTGCAGCAAATTCAGCCGGAGAATGAATCCAGCGTCTCCTGGGTGGTGGGTATCGACCAGACGCTGGTGGATATCGAAGCGAAAGTGGATGAGGCGTTTATCGTGCGCTACGGCCTGAGCGCGGGCCACTCGCTGGTGATTGAAGATGACGTCGCCGAGGCGCTGTATCAGGAGCTGGTGCGCAATAATCTTATTACCCATCAGTTTGCCGGCGGCACGATCGGCAATACCATGCACAACTACTCGGTGCTGGCGGACGATCGCTCGGTGCTGCTTGGCGTCATGTGCAGCAATATCGAAATCGGCGGCTATGCCTATCGCTACCTGTGCAATACCTCCAGCCGTACCGATCTGAACTATCTGCAGGGCGTCGACGGCGCCATTGGCCGTTGCTTCACCCTGATCAGCGACAGCGGCGAGCGCACCTTCGCCATCAGCCCGGGTCATATGAACAAGCTGCGCCCGGAAAGCATTCCGGAAGCGGTGATCGCCGGCGCCTCGGCGCTGGTGCTGACCTCCTACCTGGTACGCTGCAAGCCGGGCGAGCCGATGCCGGACGCGACGATGAAAGCCATCGAGTATGCCAAAAAGCATGATGTGCCGGTGGTGTTAACTCTTGGAACCAAATACGTGATTGCCGATAACCCGGCGTGGTGGCAGCAGTTCCTGCAGGAGCATGTCTCGATTCTGGCGATGAATGAAGAGGAAGGGGAAGCGCTGACCGGCTTTGCCGATCCGCTGTCGGCGGCGGATAAAGCGCTGGACTGGGTCGACCTGGTGCTGTGCACCGCCGGACCGGCGGGGCTGTATATGGCGGGCTTCACTGAAGAAGAGGCGAAGCGTAAGACCCAGCATCCGCTGCTGCCGGGGGCGATCCCGGAATTTAACCAGTTCGAATTCAGTCGCGCGATGCGTCACCAGGACTGCGTCAATCCGCTGCGGATTTATTCGCACATTGCGCCGTATATGGGCGGCCCGGAGAAGATCATGAACACCAACGGCGCAGGGGACGGCGCGCTGGCGGCGCTGCTGCATGACATCACCGCCAATAACTACCATCGCAATAACGTCCCCAACTCCAGCAAACACAAATGCAAATGGCTGACCTACTCCTCGCTGGCGCAGGTGTGTAAATATGCCAACCGCGTGAGCTATCAGGTGCTGAACCAGCACTCGCCGCGCTTAACCCGCGGCCTGCCGGAACGTGAGGACAGCCTGGAAGAGGCGTACTGGGATCGGTAAGCGAGTCCCTCTCCCGACGGGAGAGGGCAGAACATCAGCCGGTGACCACTTCACCGGCGGGTGGCGTTTCCAGAAGCTGCAGCATGGCGCGGGCAATTTCCCGCTCGCCCATCACCACCTGATTGGCCCCACGGTCGATAATGTAATCCACTTCGTCATCATAATGGGCGCGGGCGATAATCTCGATATGCGGACATTTTTCCCGTGCGGAAGCGACAATCTCGCCGGCCTCATAGCCGTTGGGAATGGTCAGCAGCAGCCAGCGGGCGCAGTCGAGATGCGCCAGCTCCATGATCTCTTCATTGGCGGCATTGCCCAGCACCGCGCTGATCCCGCGCTCGCGTAGCTCATCCACGCGGGTGCGCGAGGTTTCAACCACCACCAGCGGGATCCCCTGGGCCATCAGCTTCTCGCCCAGCAGGCTGCCGACGCGGCCAAAACCGACCAGCAGCGCGTGGTTGCAGATATCGACCGGCACCTGCTTCTCGTCTTCCAGCACCTCTTCCAGGGTCTGCTCGTCGAGGGTTTCGGTTTTATCGAGATATTTCTCCAGCAGAGTGAACAGTACCGGGTTGAGCATAATCGAGATGATCGCTCCGGCCAGCACCAGGTTTTGCCCGGCCTGCGGCAGCAGGTTAAGCGCCATCCCCAGGCCGGCGAGAATAAAGGCAAATTCACCAATCTGCGCCAGGCTGGCGGCAATGGTCAATGCGGTACGCGGCGAGTGGCCAAACATACGCACGAGGAAAAAGGCGGCTGCGGATTTACCAAAGATAATGATCGCCAGCGTCGCCAGCACCGCCAGCGGCTGCTGGACCAGCACCATCGGGTCAAACAGCATGCCGACGGAGACAAAGAACAGCACCGCGAAGGCGTCGCGCAGCGGCAGGGTGTCATGAGCGGCACGGTGGCTCAGCTCGGATTCGTTAAGCACCATGCCGGCAAAGAAGGCGCCGAGGGCGAAGGAGACATCAAACAGCTCCACGGCGCCGAAGGCGATGCCCAGCGCCAGGGCCAGCACCGACAGGGTGAACAGCTCGCGCGAGCCGGTGGCCGCGCTGCGCGACATGATCCACGGCACCAGCCGACGGCCGACCAGCATCATAATGGCGATAAAGGCCACCACTTTGCCAATGGTGATCCCGAGGTCGAGGGCCAGGGAAGCGAAGCCGAGGTTGCCTTTCTCCGCCATACCGGCAACCGCCGGCAGCAGGACCAGCGTCAGGACCATCACCAGGTCTTCCACAATCAGCCAGCCGATGGCGATCTGCCCGCGCTGACTGTCAATCAGCTGTCGTTCCTCCAGGGCGCGCAGCAGCACCACGGTACTGGCGGTGGAGAGGCACAGACCAAAGACGATGCCGGTCATCAGCGACCAGCCAAGGGCGGCGGAGAGCGCCATACCCAACAGCGTCGCCACGGCTATCTGGGCGATGGCCCCGGGAATGGCGATCGACTTTACCGCCATCAGATCCTTGAGGGAGAAATGCAGGCCGACGCCGAACATCAGCAGGATCACGCCGAGCTCTGCCAGTTCCGGAGCCAGTTTGGTGTCAGCAACAAAGCCAGGGGTGAAAGGTCCGGACAGCACGCCCGCTAAGAGATATCCCACCAGAGGAGAAATACGTAGCTTATTGGCAATCATGCCGAGAATAAAGGCGAGCACGAGGCCGCCGACAATGGTGGTGATTAGCGGTGTTGCGTGGTGCATTCCGTCTCCTTTCCAGTGGTGAATCGGTCCATTTTGCTACCCTGTCCGCGTAATAGTTTATGACAAAAACGTTCACTTTGTTTATGAATAATTCTTGAATTGTGCAAAAAAATGCAATTGGCCGCTGAAAAGGCACAGAAGGAAAAATCGAGAGAGGAATGCGCGCATCAGGCCGATGGCGCAAGGGGTAACGGCGGCCAGCGTTACACTTTGGCCGCCGGATAATCAGGCTTTTTGCCGGTTATCAGGAAGAAATATCGTCAGGAATCCCAGCAGCGGCAGGAAGGCGCAGATTTTATATACCAGGTCGATGCTGGTATGGTCCGCCAGCAGGCCCAGCACCGCGGCGCCAAGGCCGCCCATACCAAAGGCAAAGCCGAAAAACAGGCCTGAAACCATGCCGATACGTCCCGGCAGCAGCTCCTGGGCATAGACCAGAATAGCGGAGAAGGCCGAGGCGAGGATAAAACCAATGATCACCGTTAAAATCCCGGTCCATTCAAGGCTGGCATAGGGTAAAACAAGGGTGAAAGGCGCCACGCCGAGGATAGAGCCCCAAATAACGTATTTTCGTCCAATCTTATCGCCAACGGGCCCGCCAATCACCGTCCCGGCGGCCACCGCGAACAGGAAGGCAAACAGATGCAGCTGGGCGTTTTGCACCGATAAGCCGAACTTATGCATCAGATAAAAGGTGTAATAGCTGCTGATGCTCGCCATATAGAAGTATTTCGAGAAAATCAGCATCAGCAGAATACCTACCGCCAGAATCACCTTATTGCGCGGCAGCGGATTGACGATCGCCGGCTTCGGTTTGCCCTTATTCATCCGATGCTGCGCGGCGTACCAGCGGCTGATTTGCGACAGCACGACGATAGCCAGCAGGGCGGCCAGCACGAACCAGGCGACGTTGCCTTTACCATACGGGGCGATGATCACCGCCGCCAGCAGCGGGCCAAGCGAACTGCCGAAGTTGCCGCCGACCTGGAACAGCGACTGGGCCAGGCCGTGACGGCCGCCGGAGGCCATCCGCGCCACGCGGGATGATTCCGGATGGAAAACCGAGGAGCCGGTACCCACCAGCGCGGCGGCCAGCAGCACCATACCGAAGCTACCGGCCAGCGCCAGCAGGATCAAACCGCAGAGGGTAAAGCACATGCCCACCGGCAGCGACCACGGCATCGATCGTTTATCGGTGATGTAGCCAATCACCGGCTGGAACAGCGATGAGGTGAGCTGGAAGGTGAGGGTGATCATCCCAATCTGCACGAAGGTAAGGGAGAACTCGGCCTGCAGCAGCGGGTAGATAGCGAGTATGAGCGACTGGATCATATCGTTAAGCAAATGGGACAGGCTGATCGCGCCTAAGATGCCAAACGAGGTGCGCGCTTTTTGCGGCGGCGCGTCGGTACTGGGTAAGGTCTGAGCGGATTGGTTGGTTGTCATAGGTTCACTTCAGCGAGTTCGATTTGTTGTAGAGAATGCAGGTTGTTACCCTAAATAATTCGAGTTGCAGGCAGGCGGCGACGCAGCGAATCCCCAGGAGCTTACTCTCGTAAGTGACTGGGGTGAGCGAGGACAAATTCGTCAGGAACGAATTTGAACGCAGTTCACTGCGCCCGTAAGGGCGAGGCCCAGGGAGGGGCCGAGTTATTGCCAACGCACATGCAACTTGAAGTATGACGGGTAGAATTATTATCCGACTAACATACCTGCAGATAAGGTTTGAAGGAAGTCGCAATTCTGAAAACATATTTGTCAACGCGGCTAACTCGCTATACTTTCGGCACTTGGGATTAAGTCAGGGAGTGAAGCATGCATTATTTCAAACACAGCGTGGCGCTGGCGTTATTCGCCGCTTTATCGCTGGGCAGCCTGTCCGCGCAGGCCTATGAGCAGGATAAAACCTATAAAATTACCATCCTGCACACCAACGATCACCACGGCCATTTCTGGCGCAATGACTACGGCGAATATGGCCTGGCGGCGCAGAAAACGCTGGTGGACGGTATTCGTAAAGAGGTGGCGGCCGAAGGCGGTAGCGTTCTGCTGCTGTCCGGCGGGGATATCAATACCGGGGTGCCGGAGTCTGATTTACAGGATGCAGAGCCCGATTTTCGCGGCATGAACTTGATCGGCTACGACGCGATGGCGGTGGGGAACCATGAGTTTGATAATCCGCTGAGCGTGCTGCGCCAGCAGGAAAAGTGGGCGAAGTTCCCGTTCCTGTCGGCCAATATTTATCAGAAAAGCACCGGCGAACGGCTGTTCAAACCTTGGGCGCTGTTTAAACGCGGCGGGTTAAAAATCGCGGTAATTGGCTTAACCACTGACGATACGGCCAAGATTGGCAATCCGGAATATTTCACCGATATCGAATTCCGCAAACCGGCGGAAGAGGCGAAGCTGGTGATCCAGGAGCTGCAGCAGAATGAAAAGCCGGACGTGATCCTGGCCACCACCCATATGGGCCACTATGACAACGGCAACCACGGGTCTAACGCGCCGGGGGATGTCGAGATGGCACGCAGTTTACCCGCGGGCTCGCTGGCGATGATCGTCGGCGGTCACTCGCAGGATCCGGTGTGCATGGCGTCGGAAAATAAAAAACAGGTCGACTATGTGCCTGGGACGCCGTGCGCCCCGGATCGTCAGAACGGTATCTGGATCGTCCAGGCGCATGAGTGGGGCAAATACGTCGGCCGCGCCGATTTTGAGTTCCGCAACGGTGAGATGAAGCTGGTGCACTATCAGCTGATCCCGGTCAACCTGAAGAAAAAAGTGACATACGATAACGGCCAAAGCGAGCGGGTGCTGTATACGCCGCAGATCGCGGAGAACCCGCAGATGATGTCGCTGCTGACGCCGTTCCAGAACAAAGGTAAGGCGCAACTGCAGGTCAAGATCGGCAGCGTGAATGGCCATCTGGAGGGCGATCGCAGTAAAGTGCGCTTCGTACAGACCAATATGGGCCACCTGCTGCTGGCGGCGCAGATGGCGCGCAGTAACGCGGATTTCGCGGTGATGAGCGGCGGCGGGATCCGCGACTCCATCGAGGCGGGCGATATCACCTACAAGGATGTGATGAAGGTCCAGCCGTTCGGCAATGTGCTGACCTATGTCGATATGAGCGGCAAAGAGGTGGTGGATTACCTGACCGCCGTCGCGCAGATGAAGCCGGATTCCGGCGCCTATCCGCAGTTTGCGAACGTCAGCTTTGTGGCCAAAGACGGCAAGTTGAACGATCTGAAAATCAAAGGCGAAACGGTGGATCCGGCGAAGACCTACCGGATGGCGACGCTGAGCTTTAACGCCACCGGCGGCGATGGCTATCCGAACATTGCCGATAAACCCGGGTATGTGAATACCGGCTTTATCGATGCCGAAGTGCTGAAAGAGTATATCGAGAAGAACTCGCCGCTGGATGCCGCCGCCTATGAGCCGAAAGGCGAGGTGAGCTGGCAGTAACCCTGAGGGGAAGCCCGGATAAAGCGCGCTGCGTCGCTATCCGGGCGCTTTCCCGGTGGCGCTGCGCTTACCGGGCACGGGGCGCGTCATCAATCGCGGCGGGCGATATCGGCGAACTTCGCATCCAGCAGCTGCGCCAGATCGCTGGCCGCCAGCTCAATATCCAGCCCGCGTTTGCCGCCGGAAATGTAAATGGTGGCAAATTCCTGCGCCGGGGCGTCAATCACCGTCGGCAGGCGCTTCTTCTGCCCCAGCGGACTGATACCGCCCACCAGATAGCCGGTGATACGCTGCGCCACCATCGGGTCGGCCATGTCGACTTTCTTGGCGCCCAGCGCTTTCGCCACTTTCTTCAAATCCAGCTGACCGGCGACCGGGGTGACGGCGACCGCCAGATGCTTCATATCGCCATTTACGGCGACCAGCAGGGTCTTGTATACCTGGTCGGCATTGAGGCCGAGCTTGCGCACCACTTCATCACCGAAGTTGGTCTCATTGGGATCGTGATCGTAACTGTGGATCTGAAAGGGGATTTTGTTTTTTTCGAGTAATTTAACGGCGGGAGTCATAGCTATCCTTCTTACCAACCGGTTTTGCGTGACGTCAGAATACGCCCGCAGGTTGTCTAAAAAATAGTACCATCTTGCGCAATAGTGTTGGCAGTGATGGTCACTTTGAGCGACAATCAGACGATCCGGGATGCAAATCCCGGGATAATAATAATGATGAAATTCCTCTTTGACGGGCCAATAGCAATATTGGCCATTTTTTTATGTCAGCATATCCGGCAGATTCCCTTCGCCATACAGATGCAGCGCGCCGACGGCGACCACGTAGTGCCCCGGCGGCAGGGCCAGCAGCGTCTCGCGCCAGGCGAGATTGCGCTGGTGCATCAGCACATCATATAACGACTGGCTGAAGGTCGTCGGCAGCGATACCGCGCCGCGCGACGGCGGTTGCTCCAGCCACCAGCCGATCATGACCTGCAGTAAACGGGCGTTGGTGCGCCAGTGGGTCAGCGTATCCTCCAGCAGCGCCATTCCGCCATCGGGCAGGTCGCGCAGCAGCGCGATCTGGCTGTCGGCGCCTTCCAGCTCTATCACCGCTATGTTGCTCTCGCGGGCGGCCATCAGCAACTGATAATCAATACCGTAATCCGGCCGCAGCCCCAGCTTCTGCGCCTGGGTGGCCTGCAGGACCATCGCCACCTGCCACAGCGGCTGGCTGTCGAATAGCGCGACCGACAGGCCGAGTTCACCGGCTCGCGTCTGTAGCTCGCTCAGCTGCGCGTCGCTCAGGCGCTCCGCCAGCGGCGGATAAGCGGGGAGATGGCTAAACGGGGTTTCATTGCCGCTGATATCGGCCTCGACGATTAACGCATCGGCCTGGCGTATTTTTTTCAGCAGCTTCGCTGGCGGCGGCGCCATATCGCGGGTGCCCATATGGATGCTGCCGACGAGGTGCAGATAGCGTTCGCCGGGCAGGACGATATCCATCGCAGGCCAGGAATAAGACGAGCCGACGGCGGCTCGCCACAGCATTTTTATCCGGTTTAACAGGCCCATACGCGCTCCGAAGTGTGAGGCATTCATGCTAGCGCATATGGTGATACACGTCACCCTTCCGGCGGGCTTTTCTTGTCCCGGTAAAAAAGCGGGCGCCGACCCTGTCAGCGCCCGCTTTCCTGGACAGCGCTTACGCTTTTGGTTTAAAGCGCAGCAGGCGGTTAGCGTTACTCACCACGGTAATCGACGACAGCGCCATCGCCGCGCCGGCGACCACCGGATTGAGCAACGTGCCGGTCAGCGGCCAGAGGATCCCGGCGGCAATCGGGATGCCCAGCGAGTTGTAGACAAAGGCCCCCAGCAGGTTCTGCTTCATATTGCGTAAGGTCGCCTTCGAAATCGCCAGCGCATCGGCCACGCCGTGAAGACTATGGCGCATCAGGGTGATCGCCGCCGTTTCAATGGCGACATCGCTGCCGCCGCCCATGGCGATCCCGACATCCGCCTGCGCCAGCGCCGGGGCGTCGTTAATCCCATCGCCCACCATCGCCACTTTGTGCCCCTGGCTCTGCAGACGCTTAATGGCGTCGGCTTTACCGTCCGGCAGCACGCCGGCAATCACCTCATCAATGCCGGCTTCTTTGGCGATAGCATTCGCGGTAGTGGGGTTATCCCCGGTGAGCATCACCAGGCGGTAGCCCTGACGATGCAGGCGCGCCAGAGCGTCGACGCTGTCTTCGCGTAGCGGGTCACGGATGGCGAACAGCGCGGCCGCCTGACCATCTACCGCCAGCAGCACCGGCGTAGCCCCGCGCGAGGCCTGCGCCATCATCTCGCTTTCTATATCGCCGGTGGCGATATGTTGCTCGTTGAGCAGCGCCTGGTTACCGAGCAGCAGGCGATGGCCTTCCGCTTCGCCGCTGACGCCCAGGCCGCGCAGGGTGCGGAAGCCGCTCACTTCCGGCAACGGGCTGTCTCCGGCTTTATCAAGGATCGCTCGCGCCAGCGGATGGCTTGAACCCTGCTCAAGCGCGGCGGCAAGACGCAGCGCGGTCATCTCATCAACGTCTGCGAAAGTTTTCACCGCCACCACCTGCGGCTTGCCTTCGGTCAGGGTGCCGGTTTTATCGAACACCAGGGTGTCGAGTTCACTGGCGCGCTGCAGAGCATCGGCGTCGCGCACCAGTACGCCGTACTCCGCCGCCCGGCCAACGCCGGAGATAATCGACATCGGCGTCGCCAGGCCTAAGGCGCACGGACAGGCGATAATCAGTACCGTGGTGGCGATCACCAGGGTATAGACGATCTGCGGCGCCGGGCCGAAGAAGTACCAGATCGCAGCGCTAATCAGCGCAATGGCGACCACCGCCGGGACAAACACCGCGGAGATTTTATCCGCCAGCTGGCCGATCTCCGGCTTGCTGCTCTGCGCCTGGCGCACCATGCGGATAATACGCGCCAGCGTGGTCTGGCTGCCGACGGCGCTGGCGGTGAACAGCACGCTGCCGTCCTGCACTACGGTGCCGGCGTGAATGGCGTCGCCGTCGCCTTTTTGCTGCGGTACCGGTTCGCCGGTGAGCATCGCTTCATCAAACCAGGCTTCCCCCTGGCTTATCACGCCGTCGACCGGGACGCGGTCGCCGGTCGTCAGGCGCAGCGTCATGCCGGCCTGAACTTCAGCGAGCGGCAGATCTTTCTCGCCCTCGGGCGTGACGACCCGCGCCGAAGGCGGCGTCAGGTCGAGCAGTTTCTCCAGCGCTTTTGAGGAGCGCTGGCGGGCGCGGGCCTCCAGCATATGGCCGAGGTTAATCAGGCCGATAATCATTGCGCTGGCTTCGTAATAGAGATGGCGGGCTTCCATCGGGAACCACTGTGGCCACAGGTTGACGCTCATCGAGTACAGCCAGGCGACGCCGGTACCGAGCGCCACCAGCGTATCCATGGTGGCAGTGCCGTTTTTCAGGCTTTTCCACGCGCTGCGGTAGAAGTGGCCGCCGGCGAAAACCATTACCGCCAGGGTGACGAGGCCGATGACCAGCCACAGCGAACGGTTGTCGTCGCTGACCATCATGTTATCGCCGATCATGCCCCAGACCATCACCGGCACGCCGACCAGCAGGGCGACAATCGCCTGCCAGCGAAAACGTTTCATGGTGGCGATGGCGGTTTCCTGCTGCCGTTCGCGGCGTTCCAGATCGTCCTCGATCGCCTCCGCGCCGTAGCCCGCTTTCTCCACCGCCTGCACTAATTCTGCGGCGGACGCACTGCCCATCACCAGCGCCGTGCGTTCCGCCAGATTAACCCGCGCCTGTGAGACGCCCGGCACCGCGGCAAGCGCGTTCTGTACCCGGGAGACGCAGCTGGCGCAGCTCATGCCGTTGATCAGCAGCTGTTGACTGTCATCTTCGTCATGGGCTGCCGGAAGCTCAGGAGTGGCCGCTGTCAGTGCTTCCGACGGGATTGATGATTCTGCCAGCGGTTTAGCCTTTGGGTGGCTGAGCTCCGCGCCGTATCCGGCTTGTTTAACGGTTTCAATCAGCGCTTGTGCGCTGGCGCTGCCCGTCACATGGGCTTCAGTGAGGGTGACTTCCGCTTGCTCAACGTCAGGACGCTGCTCCAGACTCTCTTTCACGCGTTTAACGCAGTGGCCGCAGGAGAGGCCATCCAGCGTCAGGTCGATAGTGTTAGACATAAATAACTCCTGAATAATTTTCCGGTCAACGATTGACCAGAACCACTCTTTCATCGAGTATTAAGAAGGTTAAACCTTCCAGCAAGGGGAAGGTCAAGGAGAAAAAATGAATATCAGCGATGTGGCGAAAAAAACCGGCTTAACCAGCAAAGCGATTCGTTTTTACGAAGAGAAGGGGCTGGTGACGCCGCCGTTGCGGAGCGAAAACGGCTACCGCACCTACGGTCAGCAGCATCTCGATGAGCTCACGCTGCTGCGTCAGGCGCGACAGGTGGGGTTTAATCTGGAAGAGTGCCGCGAGCTGGTGGCGCTATTCAACGACCCGTCACGGCACAGCGCCGATGTGAAAAAACGCACGCTGGAGAAAGTGGCGGATATCGAGAACCATATCCGCGAGCTGCAAAATATGCGCGCGCACCTGCTGGCGCTGGCTGAATCCTGCCCCGGCGACGACAGCGCGGAGTGCCCGATTATCGATAATCTTTCCGGCTGCTGTCATCGCAAGGCGCAGGCTTAACGAACAACGGGTTTGATCCGCAGCGTAATCCCTTCCACGGCGACCACTTCGACCTGACTGCCCGCGGCGAGGTCCTCGTCAGCCATCACCGGCCAGGAGCTGTCGCCCACGCGCACGTGGCCGCGGCCGTTTACCAGCGGGGTATCCAGCGTCAGACGGCGGCCAATCAGCTGTAGCCCGCGCTGGTTGAGTTGAGCATCGGCAGGACGCTGCAGTTTGACGCGCTTGCGCAGCCACTTCGACCACAGCCACGCCGCCAGCAGAGTGAGGACGGCAAACAGCGTGCCTTGCCATTCCCAGCTCAGCGGCAGGAGCCAGGTCAGGGCGCCGGTCACCACGCCGGCGACGCCGCTCCATAGCAGGTATCCGCTGCCGCCCAGCATCTCGGCCGCCAGCAGCAGCCCGCCGAGGCTAAGCCAGAACAGATGGGGGTGGGCGAGGATCAGGTCGATCATGATTTTTTCCGATCGCCAGCGCCTTCTTTGATCAGCTCGCTGATCCCGGCGATCGATCCCATCAGGCTGCTGGCGTCCAGCGGCATCAGCACCACTTTACTGTTGTTGGCGGCGCCAATCTGCTGCAGCGCATCGGTGTATTTCTGCGCCACGAAGTAGTTGATCGCCTGAATATCGCCTGAGGCGATCGCCGAGGAGACCATCTGGGTGGCGCGGGCTTCCGCTTCAGCGGAACGCTCGCGGGCCTCCGCCTGCAGGAACGCGGACTGCCGCTCGCCCTCCGCCTTGAGGATCTGCGACTGCTTTTCCCCTTCCGCTTTCAGTATTTCCGCCTGACGCACCCCTTCGGCCTCGAGAATATAAGCGCGCTTGGTTCGTTCGGCTTTCATCTGGGCGTTCATCGAGGCGATAAGTTCCGCCGGTGGGCGAACGTCGCGAATTTCGACGCGGGTGATTTTCACCCCCCACGGGTTGGTGGCGTCGTCAACGATATGCAGCAGGCGGGTGTTAATGCTGTCGCGCTGGGAGAGCATTTCGTCCAGCTCCATCGAGCCGAGCACGGTACGGATGTTGGTCATCGTCAGGTTGACGATCGCCTGCTCAAGATTGCTGACCTCGTAGGCGGCCTTCGGCGCGTCAACCACCTGAATAAAGCAAACGGCGTCGATAGTGACGTTGGCGTTATCCCGGGAGATCACCTCCTGTGACGGGATGTCGAGCACCTGCTCCATCATGTTCACTTTGCGGCCGATGCGGTCCATAAACGGCACGACTAAGCTTAATCCCGGCTGCAGCGTCTGGGTAAAACGCCCGAAGCGCTCCACCGTCCACTGGTAGCCCTGCGGGACGATTTTCACCGCCGCGGCCACAATGACCAGCGCGACGAAAATAAGGATAGGAATAAAAATCAGCATCAAAAACCTCCTGTCTTGTTGCCTGGTGGGGCGCTACAAGGAAATAGCGCATGTTTAAATTGAGTATATCTTTCTCCTCATCCTGGAGAAAGGAAAGTGGGGTAAACTAGCGGTGTTTCAGAAAATAATCAGGAAGACTCATGAAGGAAAATAACGCGCTTTTGCGTCTCGAGGATGTGGGATTTAAGGCCGACGACGCAGTTATTTTACATAATATCAACCTTCAGCTCAGACCCGGGGAATTCAAGTTGATTACCGGGCCTTCCGGCTGCGGGAAAAGCACCTTGCTGAAAATTATCGCCTCGCTGCTCAGCCCGACCTCCGGACGTCTGTTTTTCGACGATGCCGATGTCGCGACGCTGTCGCCGGAAAGGTATCGCCAGCAGGTCTCTTATTGTGCGCAGACGCCGGCGCTGTTCGGGGATTCGGTTTACGATAACCTGATTTTTCCGTGGCAGATCCGTAATAAACAACCGGATCCGCAGGCGCTGGTGGCCGATCTGCAGCGCTTTGGTCTTGGCGAAAATATGCTGGAAAAATCGATTAACGAACTGTCGGGCGGTGAAAAGCAGCGCGTATCGCTGATTCGCAATTTACAATTTCTGCCGCGCGTGCTGCTGCTGGACGAAATTACCAGCGCGCTGGATGACAGTAATAAACAGAATGTGAATGACATTATTCATGGCTACGCGACGGAAAAACAGGTCGCTGTTCTATGGGTCACCCACGATCGCAATGAAATTTCGCATGCCGATGAAGTAATTACGCTGCAACCTGCCGGCGGAAACATGCAGGAGGCACAGCATGAACGGGCATAACATTACGAACGAATCGCTGGCGCTGTCGATGGTGCTGGTGCTGATCGCTATTCTGGTGAGCTATCGGGAAAAGCTGGCGCTGGAAAAAGATATTCTCTGGAGCATCTGCCGGGCGATCGTGCAGCTGATTATCGTCGGCTATGTGCTGAAATATATCTTTAACGTCAACCATGCGGTTCTGACGCTGTTGATGGTGCTGTTTATCTGCTTTAACGCGGCGTGGAATGCCAAAAAGCGCAGTAAATATATCGATAAGGCGTTTGTCTCGTCATTTATCGCCATCACCACCGGCGCCGGGCTGACGCTGGCGGTGCTGGTGTTCTCCGGCTCGATAGCCTTCGTGCCGATGCAGGTGATCCCGATTGCCGGGATGGTGGCCGGGAACGCCATGGTGGCGGTGGGGCTGTGCTACAACAATATGGGCCAGCGCTTCAGCAGCGAGCAGCAGCAGATTCAGGAGAAGCTCAGCCTCGGCGCGACGCCGAAGATGGCCTCGGCGCGGCTGATCCGCGACAGCATCCGCGCGTCATTGATTCCCACCGTCGATTCAGCGAAAACGGTCGGCCTGGTGAGTTTGCCAGGGATGATGTCGGGACTAATTTTTGCCGGTATTGACCCGGTGAAGGCGATTAAGTACCAGATCATGGTAACTTTTATGCTGCTGTCGACCGCCAGCCTGTCGACGATTATCGCCGGCTATCTGACCTACCGGAAGTTCTTCAACGCCCGCCATCAGCTGGTGGTGACGCAGCTGAAAAAACGCCCGTGAACGATCCCGGGTTGCGGCGTTCACGCCTCACCCGGGTTGCTAAGGCTACGTTGCGCCTCGTTCGCATAGCCCGGATAAGCGCAGCGCTATCCGGGGCAGGCAACGAATTAGTACAGCAGCGAATAGAGCTGACGGCGGTATTTGGCGGCCAGCGCATCGCCCGTACCGAGGGCGGCGAGGATCTCCTGCAGCATCTTGCGCGCCTGGCCGTCGCCGGCGCCTAAATCCTTCTGCAGATGGCTGAACAGCAGCGCCAGCGCTTCTTCGTTACGCCCGACCTGATGCAGCTGTAGCGCCAGCTGGGAGGCCAGCAGCGCATCCTCCGGATTCTGTTCCACCTGCTGCTGCAGCTGCTGGATTTCCGGCGTGTCGGCGGCCTGTTTGAGCAGCTCAATCTGCGCCACCAGACCCTGATAGTGGGTATCCTGATCCTGCAGCGGGATGGTTTTCAGCACGCTTTCCGCTTCATCGGAACGGTGCAGGGCAATCAGCGTTTCCGCCAGCAGCAGGCCAATCTGGCTCTCCTGATTCGACAGCTGCCAGGCTTCCTTCAGCAGCGGCAGGGCATCGGCGTATTTTTCTTCCTGCATCAGGGCCAGCGCCTGCTGAGCTTTCAGCTCCTCTTCGCGGGGCAGGACTTTATCCAGCAGGGCGCGGATCGCTTCTTCCGGCTGCGGGCCTTCAAAACCGTCCACCGGCTGGCCGTTCTGGAACAGATAAACCGTAGGGATGGCGCGCAGACCAAACTGTGAAGCGAGCATCTGCTCAGCGTCGCAATCGACCTTCGCCAGCGTAAACTGGCCATTGTATTGCGCGGCCAGACGCTCAAGAACCGGGGACAGCTGTTCGCAGTGCTGGCTGCGGGCAGACCAGAAGTAAAACAGCACCGGGACGTTCATAGACTGCTGTAGCGTCTGCTGCAGGTTCGCTTCGCTAATGTTGACAATATTCTGTTCGGACATGGGCATTTCTCGTTAGTCGATTTCTGTTTTACATGGGGGCGGCATTCCGCGCTTCAACTCAGCCGTGGATAATTTTGTCCATCGCGCGGGCTGGCAGCAGGCGTTTGAGCAGCGCCACCGCGTGGGTGACCAGGGTGACCGGGTAGCGCAGCTTTGGCTTATCGCTGGTAAAAGCGTGGCGCACTTTTTCCACCACCGCTTCCGGCCCGAGGGTAAAACGGGCGGCGATGCCCGGGTTTTCAACGGGCTTGTCGCTTTGCGTCTGGTTGACGTTATCGGTAAAGCGGGTGCGGATCGGGCCCGGTTCAATCAGGCTGACCTGAATACCGCTGTGGCGCAGCTCCATGCGCAGCGCATCGGACCATGCCTCAAGGGCATATTTGCTGGCGGCGTAGGCGCCGCGGCCGGGGCTGGCGATAAGCCCCATCACCGAGGAGGTCATCACGATGCGTCCTTCGCCGTGCGGGGTCATCGCCGGCAGCAGCAGCATGGTGAGCTGATGGGCGCCAAAAAAGTTGGCGGAAAACTGCTGTTCCATCTGCTGGCGGCTGATGGTGTTCAGCGGGCCATAGACGCCGTATCCGGCGTTATTGAACAAGCCGTAGAGACGATTATCGGTCAGCGCAATCACCTCCGCCGCCGCGCGCTCCACGCTCTGCGGGTCGTCCAGATCGAGCAAAATACCGGTTAGCCCCAGCTCCTGCATCCGCGCCACATCCTCCGCTTTGCGGCAGGCCGCCAGCACGCGAAAGCCCTCGCGGGTTAAATCCAGCGCGCTTTCCAGACCAATTCCGCTGGAACAGCCTGTCACTAAAACCGTTTTTTGCATAACTTTACCTGTCAGCGACCCCTGGCGTTCAGGAGTCATGATTAACTAAGGGAGCCAGCCGGTTCGCCATCCAGTCGGCGATAAACGGCTGCGCGTCGCGATTCGGGTGAATGCCGTCGTCCTGCATCCACTGGGGTTTCAGATACACCTCCTCCATAAAAAAGGGCAGGAGAGGAATAGCGAACTCTTTGGCCAGGGCCGGGTAAATCGCGCCGAAGGCTTCATTATAGCGGCGGCCATAGTTCGCCGGCAGGTGAATTTGCATCAGCAGCGGTTCGGCGTTGGCCGCTTTGATCGTCTGAATGATGGTGCGCAGCGTCTGCTCGGTCTGCTGCGGCGGAAAGCCGCGCAGCCCGTCGTTGCCGCCGAGCTCAACCAGCACCCAGCGCGGCTGATGCTGCTTAAGCAGCGCTGGCAGACGGGACAGTCCCTGCTGGGAGGTATCGCCGCTGATGCTGGCGTTCACCACCGGCGTTTTCGCCTGCCACTTCTCATTGAGCAGCGCAGGCCACGCGGCGTTGGCCGCCATCCGATAGCCAGCGCTCAGGCTGTCGCCGAGGATCAGCAGCGTGTCCGCCGCCATCGCGCGGCAGGTAAACAGGAACAAAAACAGGAAAGGCACATGCCAGCGGAAAACATACTTGAAGTTCATCATCTTAAGAAGTCCGTCGGTCAGGGGGAGCATCAGCTCACCATCCTTACCGGAGTTGAGCTGGTTGTCAAACCGCGGCAGACCATCGCCCTGATTGGCGAGTCGGGCTCCGGTAAATCGACCCTGTTGGCGATCCTCGCCGGCCTGGACGATGGCAGCAGCGGGGAAGTATCGATGCTGGGCAAACCGCTGCATCGGATGGATGAGGAGGCGCGGGCGGCGCTGCGGGCGCAGCACGTCGGTTTTGTATTTCAGTCGTTTATGCTGATCCCAACGCTCAACGCCCTGGAGAACGTCGAGCTGCCGGCGCTGCTGCGCGGCGCCAGCGATAGCCAGAGCCGGGGCGATGCCCGGGCGCTGCTTGAGCAGCTGGGGCTTGGCAAACGCCTGCACCACCTGCCGGCGCAGCTCTCCGGCGGCGAACAGCAGCGGGTGGCGCTGGCCCGGGCCTTCAATGGGCGTCCGGCCATTCTGTTCGCCGATGAGCCCACCGGCAACCTCGATCGCCAGACCGGGGACAAAATTGCCGATCTGCTGTTCTCGCTTAATCGCGAACACGGCACCACCCTGATCCTCGTCACTCACGATCCGCTGCTGGCGGCGCGCTGCGACCGCCGTCTGCGCCTGGTGGATGGCCAGCTGCGGGAGGAAGCATGATCGCCCGCTGGTTCTGGCGCGAATGGCGCTCGCCGTCGCTGCTGATCGTCTGGCTGGCGTTAAGCCTCGCCGTGGCCTGCGTGCTGGCTCTGGGGTCGATAAGCGATCGAATGGAGAAAGGCCTCAGCCAGCAAAGCCGTGAGTTTATGGCGGGCGACCGGACGCTGCGCAGTTCGCGCGAGGTGCCCGCTGAGTGGATCGCGCAAGCGCGGAAGTCAGGGCTGAGCGTCGGTGAACAGCTGAGCTTCGCCACCATGACCTTTGCGGGCGATACGCCGCAGCTGGCGGACGTCAAGGCAGTGGATGACCGCTATCCGCTGTATGGCACTCTCGAGACGCAGCCGCCGGGGCTGAAGCCCCGGGCGGGCAGCGTCCTGCTGGCGCCAAGGCTGATGGCGCTGCTGAACCTGAAAACCGGCGATACGATTGACGTTGGCGACGCCACGCTGCGCATTGCCGGGGAAGTGATTCAGGAACCGGATGCGGGGTTTAACCCTTTCCAGATGGCGCCGCGGCTGATGATGAATATGGCCGACGTGGCAAAGACCGGCGCCGTACAGCCCGGCAGTCGCGTCGCATGGCGATATAAGTTCGCCGGCGACGCTGAACAGCTGGCCCGTTATGAGCAGTGGCTGCTGCCGAAACTCGGCCCGGAGCATCGCTGGATTGGTCTTGAACAGGACGACAGCGCACTGGGCAAATCCCTCGAACGCTCGCAGCAATTCCTGTTGTTATCCGCGCTGTTGACGCTGCTGCTGGCCGTCGCGGCGGTGGCCGTGGCGATGGGCCACTACTGCCGCAGCCGCTACGATCTGGTCGCCATACTCAAGACGCTGGGTGCCGGACGGGCGCAGCTGCGCAAGCTGATTGTTGGTCAGTGGCTGCTGCTGCTGGCGCTGTCGGTGATAACCGGCGGGGTGGCGGGGCTGGCGCTGGAGCGCCTGTTGCTGCTGGTGCTCAAACCGGTTCTGCCCGCCGCGCTCCCGCCGGCCAGCGGCTGGCCGTGGCTGTGGGCGGTGGGCGCGACCGGCGTGATTTCCCTGCTGGTGGGCCTGCGGCCGTATCGGCTGCTGCTGGCGACCCTGCCGCTGCGAGTGCTGCGCCAGGACGTGGTGGCCAGCGTCTGGCCGTTAAAAATCTGGATCCCGACGGTCAGCGCCGTGGTGGTGGGCCTGCTGGCGTGGCTGATGGGCGGCAGTCCGCTGCTGTGGTCAGTGCTGGCCGGGGCGGTGGTGCTGGCGCTGCTGTGCGGTCTGGTGGGCTGGGGATTGCTGTGGCTGCTCAAACGCCTGACGCTCAGAGCCTTGCCGCTGCGTCTGGCGGTGAATCGCCTGCTGCGCCAGCCGTGGTCGACCCTCAGCCAGCTGGCGGCGTTTTCCCTGTCATTTATGCTGCTGGCGCTCCTGCTGGTGCTGCGCGGCGATCTGCTCGACCGCTGGCAGCAGCAGCTGCCCCCGGAGAGCCCGAACTACTTCCTGATCAATATCGCCCCTGAGCAGATAATGCCGGTGAAGACCTTCCTCGCCGAACATCAGACGCGGGCGGCGGAATTCTATCCGATCGTCCGGGCTCGTCTGACGCAGATCAACGGCCAGTCCACGGACGGGAATAAAGACGAAGCGCTGAATCGCGAGCTTAATCTCACCTGGAGCGAACAGCGTCCGGATCATAATCCGCTGGTGGCCGGCAGCTGGCCGCCGAAGCAGGGCGAGGTATCGATTGAGGAGGGGCTGGCGCAGCGATTGGGAGTGACAATCGGCGATACGGTGACCTTTACCGGCGATACGCAGGAGTTCAGCGCGAAGGTGAGCAGCGTGCGCAAAGTCGACTGGGAGAGCCTGCGGCCAAACTTCTTCTTTATTTTCCCCACCGGGGCGCTGGACGGGCAGCCGCAGAGCTGGCTCACCAGCTTCCGCTGGGATAACGGTCCTGCGATGTTGACCCAGCTGAACCGTGAGTTTCCCACCGTCAGTCTGCTGGATATTGGCGCTATCCTGCGCCAGGTCGGCCAGGTGCTCTCCCAGGTCAGCCGGGCGCTGGAGGTGATGGTGGGCCTGGTGACGGCCTGCGGCGTGCTGCTGTTGCTGGCGCAGGTGCAGGTCGGTATGCGTCAGCGTCATCAGGAGCTGGTGGTCTGGCGCACGCTGGGGGCCGGGAAATCGCTGCTGCGCGCCACGCTGTGGGCGGAGTTTGCCCTGTTGGGGCTGGTCTCCGGCCTGGTGGCGGCGATAGGCGCCGAAGTGGCGCTGGCGATGCTGCAGACCAAAGTCTTTGATTTTCCCTGGGCGCCGGACTGGCGGCTGTGGGTGATGCTGCCGCTGACGGGAGCGGTGTTGTTATCCCTGTGCGGCGGCGGGCTGGGGCTGCGTTTATTAAAAGGGAAAGCGCTATTCCGTCAGTTTAGCCAGTAAGAATATTGCATGTTGATGATGCGCCGCCGTTTTTGGCGGCGCTTTTATTTTAAGCGCACAAATTGATAAACCATTGATTTTTAAGCGCACGAAACATTAAAAACCCAGCAACACGCTGTGCTGATTCGCGGTTAATATTCAACTGGAAAATATAAGGTTGCTTATTAATCAAGGAAAAACTATGGCACACACAATAAAAACGCTGGCGATCTCGATCGGCGCAGCATTAGCGTTAACGTCATTGGCTGCCCACGCGGAGATCACCCTGCTAAAACAGGATCCGCAGGCGGGGGATCCGTTAAGCCGGCTTAACTTTACCGTCGGCGGAAGTATCCGCCCGCAGTTCAATATGATGACCGGCGACGGGGATAAAGGCTCCTATAAGCGCAACGGTTTCGACGGCGGCACCCGCTTCCGTTTCGCCGCGGACTACTATCTGTTCGATGATATTAGCTGGATCAGCTACTACGAGCTGGGGGTGAATATTCCGGCGCTGTTCGACTGGGATAATCACTACGCGGAAGGGGCGAACAATACCACCCGCCGCATGCTGTATACCGGCCTGAAAAGCGATACCTGGGGGACGTTAACCTACGGTCAGCAAAACAGTGTTTACTATGATGTGGTCGGGGTGAAAACCGATATCTGGGACTACGATATGATTGCCCAGGCGCCGGGCAACGGTATTAACGGCGATTACGATGGCTCTTATCGTTCCCGTAATATGCTGAAATATAAGAAAACCGTTGGCGATGTCGATCTTTACGGCTCCTATCTGTTCGAAGACAGCGAATACCTGCCGGGTAATGGTCTGCGCTATAAACGTAAAGGCGGCGGTTCTGTTGGCGCGGACTACCACATCATGAAGGATCTGACCTGGGGGACCGCGTGGAACTACACCCGCGCCGAAATGCGCGACCCGTCAAGTTCCGACAGCAAAACCTATGACCAGAACATCGTCGGTACCGCGCTGAGCTGGACCCCGGATAACTGGACTTTCTCCTTCGGCGGCGGCTGGTATCAGAACTTCCTCACTACCAAAAAAACCGATGTCCATAATTACTTCGCCGGCGACGCCTGGGGGATTGAATATTTTGCGGGCTATAAATTCCCGATCAATCAATATGCCGTTAAATCTATTCAGCCGTACTTTATGGGCGACCGCCTGGAATATGTGAACGGCCGTAACTACCAGCGTATTGATAACGGTCTGGGGATCAGCTTCCAGCTGGATTATGGTTTCCGCGTTGACTACGAGCACGTGTTTACCTCCAGCACCGACAACCTGGGCGATATGAACCTGGTGCGTCTGCGCTACGACTTCTAAGCGGTAACCATTCCCCGGTGACGCTGCGCTTACCGGGGCTACAGGTTCACCGCCGTCTGCGGACCCGTAGCCCGGCTAAGGCGTTTACGCCGCAAGCCGGGACAAGAGAGGGTGTGATTACTCCGCCAGCCAGGCGGCGACCTCCTGCCAGTTGCCGCGAAAAATAATCTTCCCGGCTTTTTTCCCCAACTGATAGCGATACATCGGGTCGTAGTATTCTTCCAGCAGCGGCACCAGCCAGGCGAAGTGCGCCTCGGTGCTGGTGGTGCGCTGCTGCTGCGCCAGCGCCTCATCGAGGCGTTCAGTGAGCTGAGCAAAACGCTGCAGTCCCAGGCGACGGCGGATGGCGAACAGGCCGTGATGCAGATACTCGCCATATGCCTGCCAGCCTTTCTCTTCGCCATAGGCGGCGATAAAGTCGCGATACATGCGATCGAAATACTCCTCGCGCAGCCGTTCGAGGCGAACGTCAAACGGATCTTCCACCACCGCCAGCGGCGATTGCGCCATGCGGATGCGCAGGCACTCCGGCAGATGGTTGGCGCCGATCATGTGGCCTTCATCTTCCAGCACCCAGCGCGTCTGCTGTTCGGCTTTTTTGAGCAGGCTAACCGCCAAATGGTTTTCAAAGGTGGCCTGCGGATGCTGCGGCTGTAGCGTGCGGCCAAACGAAGAGCCGCGGTGGTGGGCATGGCCTTCCAGATCGATACCGTCCGGGCGCGAGCAGACCAGCTGGGTTTTGCCGTTGCCGGTGCAGCCGCCAATCAGCACGATCGGTCGCTGTACCAGCGCGTCGGTGGCCTGGATAGCCGCCTGGCGCAGCGCTTTATAGCCGCCGACGATCAGGGGGTAATCCACACCAGCTTCTTTCAGCCACTGCTGGACGATATGCGAGCGCTGGCCGCCGCGAGCGCAGCACAGGAAACCGTGCGGGTAACGGGCGCACGCTTCCAGCCAGGCCTGGATCCGGCTGGCGCGCAGGTCGCCCTGGACCAGCTTATGGCCGAGCGCCAGCGCCGCTTCCGGCCCCTGGCGCTTGTAGCAGGTGCCGACCGCGGCGCGTTCTTCATCATTCATCAGCGGCAGGTTGATCGCTGCCGGCATCGCGCTTAGGCTAAACTCCACCGGGGCGCGCACGTCAATCAGTGGCGTATCGCTGGCGAGAATGGCGCGATAATCCGTCCCATTGGTCATGGGGTATCCTCTGAAGTCAAAACAGAAATGGGCTTTACAGCAAGGGGGGGATTGTACGCGCCTCAAGGTGTGCCGGGGAAGGGGATAGATCAAATCCCCGGCACGAAGGGCTTAGCTGAGCTGCGCCTGCGCCCAGACGATACCGCTGGCGTATTCCGCTGGCAGCAGCGGCTTCAACGCTTCCAGCGTCGCGCTCAGACGGTCTGTATCGCTGTCGGTCAGGTTCAGGTGGCCGACTTTACGACCCTGGCGCACCTCTTTATCGTACCAGTGCAGGTGGACCAGCGGCAGCTTCAGCCAGTCGTAATTGAGATCGGTGCCGATCAGGTTGATCATCACCGACGGGCTGTTAACCACCGGCGGCGGCAGAGGAAGGTCGGTCATTGCTCGCAGATGCAGCTCAAACTGGCTGATGGAGGCGCCATTTTGCGTCCAGTGGCCGCTGTTGTGTACGCGCGGCGCCAGCTCGTTGATCAGCAGCCCCTCGGCGGTGACGAAGCACTCCATCGCCATCACGCCGACGTAGTTCAGCTCGTTCATGATCGCCGTCAGCATGCTTTCCGCTTGCTCCTGCTGGCGGGCATTGGCCTGCGGGAAGGCGACGCTGGCGCGCAGAATACCGTCCTGATGCAGGTTGCGGGTCAGCGGGTAGAAGACGGTGCTGCCGTCATGGGCGCGGGCGCCTACCAGCGACACTTCGCCGGAGAAGTTAATCCCCTGCTCGACGATGCACTCGCCGTAGTTATCGTCCGGTAGCTGATCGATCTCGTTTTCCCGCAGACGCCACTGGCCGCGGCCGTCGTAGCCGCCGACGCGACGCTTAACGATCGCCAGTTCGCCAAGGCGGGCAAACACCGCCGGCCACTCGCTTTTATCCGCCAGCAGCTGCCACGGGGCAGTGGCGAGGCCCAGCTTATCGAACAGCTGCTTTTGCGTCAGGCGATCGGCGATAATCGGGAAGACGTCGCGGTTGACGAACGCCGGGTGGCGGGCCAGCTCGCGGGTGAGGGCGGTTTCCGGCCAGCGTTCAATTTCTGCGGTGATGACGCTCTGCTGGAACGGCACCGCTTCCGGATCGGCTTCCAGCCCCACCGGCCAGACGGCGATACCCAGCGGCTCGCCGGCCTGGCGCAGCATACGGCCTAACTGGCCGTTACCGAGCACGCATACCTGTTTCATGCCGCACCCCGCGGGTCCGGGTTATCCAGCACTTCATCGGTTTGCGCCTGACGCCAGGCGCTCAGGCGCTGGTGGAGTTCAGCATCATGCTGGGCGAGGATCTGCGCGGCGAGCAGACCGGCGTTTGCAGCCCCGGCTTTGCCGATGGCCAGGGTACCGACCGGAATACCGCGCGGCATCTGCACAATGGAGTAGAGGCTGTCGACACCGCTTAAGGCCGCGCTCTGAACCGGTACGCCGAGCACCGGCACCAGGGTTTTCGCCGCAATCATGCCCGGCAGATGCGCCGCGCCGCCTGCCCCTGCAATAATCACCTGATAACCGTGGCTTTCGGCGCTTTCAGCGAAGCTGAACAGCTTATCGGGCGTGCGATGGGCGGAGACCACTTCGACATGGTACGGAACGTTCAGGGCATCAAGGATTTCTGCGGTAAACTGCATGGTAGCCCAGTCGCTTTTGGACCCCATCACGATGGCGATACGCGCCGAATTATTGCGGGAAGACATGCGTCTTAAAACTCCTGTGGGTGTGTTTCACACTGCTTTAGAGGCCACAGAGAATAGCATGAACTGCCGGCAAGGAAAACGGTTGCGTGCGCATGGTTAGCCGTCTTTTGTCTCGCTTATCGAGGACGGCGATCGCGGCTTATCGACACTTCTCTCATTCATGATACAGGTGATAAGCAGCACGAGCCCCCAGGGGAGCATCAGGGTGCCCATGATCAGTAAAAAGATCTGTACTGACCGGCTCTCGTGAGGGCGGGTGCAGAGCAAATAAATGGCATAGAAATAGATGGCCCACGCCAGAAGGGCGCACCAGACAAACGTCAGCGTGTTGCCGAGAGTGACGCCGATTAAGGCGATATAGCTTATCCCTAACGGATTGAGGATCGCGATGATCATTCCCCAGATCAGCGGCTGGCTCCACTTTTTCCTGTTCATGCTCGTTCCTTGAGAGTGATGTCGAGGAAGACTAGCATGCGGAATGCCGGGAGGCGCATACCTCCGCCCAGGCAAAAGGCGGTTTCGGAATTATGCTCGCGCAGGAATTAGAACGGAAAGTGGATCAGTTCGACGTCGTCCGGCATCACCTTGACCATCGATCCTTCGCTGTGCCAGGCGCCGAGCACCACGCGCCATGCGGGCTGGCCGTTGGCCTGCAGGTCATGGACCGCCGGGCGATGGGTATGGCCGTGGATCAGCCACTGCACGTGATGCCGCTCCATCGCGTCAACCACCGCCTGCGGATTCACATCCATAATTTCCATTGATTTGCTGCTGTTGGCGGCTTTGCTGTCGGCGCGCATGCGGGCGGCGATACGGCGGCGGATAAACAGCGGCAGGGCCAGGAACAGGCGCTGGATCCACGGGGTGTGGACTTTCGCGCGAAACGCCAGATAGCCCGGGTCATCGGTGCACAGCGTGTCGCCATGCATAATCAAGACTTCACGGTCATAGAGGTTCAGTCGCTCTTCTTCGGCGAGCAGGATCATCCCGCTCTGGCGGGCGAAGCGCTGGCCAACGAGAAAATCGCGGTTGCCGTGAATGAAGTAGCAGGGCACGCCGGCGTCGACGACGGCTTTGATTGCCGTAGCGATTTGCTGATGCAACGGGTTCGGATCGTCATCGCCGATCCATGCCTCGAACAGATCGCCAAGGATATACAGGGCGTCCGCCTGACGGGCTTCCCCCTGTAAAAAACGCAGAAAACCGGCGGTGATCGCCGGTTCTTCTGTTTGCAGGTGCAAATCTGCAATAAAAAGTGTCGCCACGAATTACTCGCTGACGGTGACGCTTTTGATGATCACATCGTCTTTCGGCACATCCTGGTGCATGCCGCTGCGGCCGGTGGCAACCGCTTTGATTTTATCAACCACGTCCATGCCTTCAACCACTTCCGCGAAGACGCAGTAGCCCCAGCCCTGCAGGCTTTCGCCGGAGAAGTTCAGGAAGTCGTTGTCAACCACGTTGATGAAGAACTGCGCGGTTGCAGAGTGCGGCGCCTGAGTACGGGCCATCGCCAGCGTGCCGCGGGTGTTTTTCAGACCGTTGTTCGCTTCGTTCTGAATCGGAGATTTGGTCGCTTTTTGTTTCATGCCAGGTTCAAAACCGCCGCCCTGAATCATGAAGCCGTTGATAACACGGTGGAAAATGGTGTTGTCGTAGAAACCTTCGCGGCAGTAGTCCAGGAAGTTTTTAACTGTTTCCGGCGCTTTGTCGTCAAACGTTTTGATTACGATATCGCCATGATTGGTGTGGAAAGTAACCATTTTTGCATCCTGTTCCGATGAGTGTGGTGCCAGCACCCGGTGTCGGGTGAGATATAGGGGGGTGTTATAGCATAACCGCGGGGGTCGATGCACCTTGCAATGTGTGCTGCGTCCTGTGTGAATTATGGGTATTATAGAGGCTTCATTACCCACACACGTCTACACGGAATCTTCGATGTTAAAAATTTTTAATACACTGACGCGCCAGAAAGAGGAATTTAAACCTATCCATGCCGGGGAAGTCGGCATGTACGTGTGTGGTATTACCGTTTACGATCTCTGTCACATCGGCCATGGGCGTACCTTCGTCTCCTTTGACGTTGTGGCGCGTTATCTGCGTTTTCTCGGCTATAAGCTGAAGTACGTGCGCAATATCACCGATATCGATGACAAAATCATTAAACGCGCTAATGAAAACGGCGAAAGCTTTGTCGCGCTGGTCGATCGGATGATCGCCGAAATGCACAAGGATTTTGACGCCCTGAATATTTTGCGTCCCGACAGCGAGCCGCGCGCGACGCATCATATTGCGGAAATCATCGAGATTACCGAGCAGCTGATCGCCAAAGGCCATGCCTATGTGGCGGATAACGGCGACGTGATGTTCGATGTGCCGACGGATCCGAACTACGGTTTGCTGTCGCGTCAGGATCTCGATCAGCTGCAGGCGGGGGCGCGCGTCGACGTGGTTGACGTCAAGCGTAACCCGATGGACTTCGTTCTGTGGAAGATGTCGAAAGAGGGCGAGCCAAGCTGGCCGTCGCCGTGGGGCGCGGGCCGTCCGGGCTGGCATATCGAGTGCTCGGCGATGAACTGCAAACAGCTGGGCAACCATTTTGACATCCACGGCGGCGGTTCCGATCTGATGTTCCCGCATCACGAAAACGAAATCGCTCAGTCCACCTGCGCCCATGACGGCGAGTACGTTAACTACTGGATGCACTCCGGCATGGTGATGGTTGACCGCGAGAAGATGTCGAAATCGCTGGGCAACTTCTTTACCGTCCGCGACGTGCTGAAGTATTACGATGCGGAGACGATTCGCTACTTCCTGATGTCCGGCCACTATCGCAGCCAGCTGAACTACAGCGAAGAGAACCTCAAGCAGGCGCGCTCGGCGCTGGAGCGTCTGTACACCGCGCTGCGCGGGACCGACAAATCCGTCGACGCGGCGGGCGGCGAAGCCTTCGAAGCACGCTTTATCGAGGCGATGGACGATGACTTCAACACCCCGGAAGCCTACTCGGTGCTGTTCGATATGGCGCGCGAAGTAAACCGCCTGAAAACCGAGGACGCGGCCGCGGCGAACGCCATGGCGGCCCACCTGCGTAAGCTTGCGTCGGTGCTGGGGCTGCTGGAGCAGGAGCCGGACGCCTTCCTGCAGAGCGGCGCGCAGGCTGACGACGCGGAAGTGGCGGAAATTGAATCGCTTATCCAGCAGCGTCTGGACGCGCGTAAAGCGAAAGACTGGGCGGCGGCGGATGCGGCGCGCGATCGTCTTAACGAGATGGGGATCGTGCTGGAAGATGGCCCGCAGGGCACCACCTGGCGCCGGAAGTAAGTCATAAAAAAACGCCCGCTTAAGCGGGCGTTTTCCTTTTCGCGGTCAGGCCGTGACGGTTACGCTCTGGCCTTCAAAGCTCACCGTCTGACCGGCGACGATTTTGCAGCGTTTGCGGGTTTCCACCGCGCCGTCGACTTTTACCAGCCCGTCGGCGATGGCGATCTTCGCCTGGGCGCCGCTTTCGCTCCAGCCTTCCAGCTTCAGCAGATCGCACAGCTCAACGTGCGGGTGTTTTCCTAAGGAAAATGTCGCCATCTCAGGCCTCCTCAACGTCGTGGTACTCTTCGCACGCCTGCAGCGTGTTCTGAATCAGGGTGGCGACGGTCATCGGGCCAACGCCGCCGGGCACCGGGGTGATGTAGGATGCGCGTTCAGCGGCATCTTCATACACCACGTCGCCGACCACTTTGCCGCTTTCCAGACGGTTAATGCCGACATCGACCACAATCGCCCCTTCTTTGATCCATTCGCCAGGAATAAAGCCCGGTTTACCCACCGCGACGATCAGCAGGTCGGCGTTTTCGACATGATGGCGCAGGTTTTTGGTAAAGCGGTGGGTGACGGTGGTGGTGCAGCCGGCCAGCAGCAGCTCCATGCTCATCGGGCGGCCGACGATATTGGACGCGCCAATGACCACCGCATTCAGGCCGTAGGTGTCGATATTGTAGCGTTCCAGCAGCGTCACGATACCGCGCGGGGTGCACGGACGCAGGCGCGGCGCCCGCTGGCACAGGCGGCCAACGTTGTAAGGATGGAAGCCATCGACGTCTTTATCCGGCGCGATGCGCTCGAGAACTTTGACGTTATCGATCCCTGCCGGCAGGGGCAGCTGAACCAGAATACCGTCGATGGTCTTATCGGCATTCAGGGTGTCGATAAGCTCCAGCAGCTCGGCTTCGCTGGTGGTTTCCGGGAGATCGTAAGAGCGGGAGACGAAGCCCACTTCTTCACATGCTTTGCGCTTGCTGCCGACATAAATCTGCGAGGCCGGGTTGCTGCCGACCAGCACGACGGCCAGCCCAGGGGCGCGTTTTCCGGCCGCAACGCGAGCCTTCACTTTTTCCGCAACCTCAGAGCGTACCTGCTGCGCAATCGTTTTACCGTCAATAATTTTTGCTGCCATCAGAGAGAGGATTCCATCTGTATCTTTACGAAAGGGGGATGAGGATATTTTGTCAGAAGCCGGCCTCGCTGTCAGTCCTCGTTTGCTGTTTTATCCTGTCTGGGGCAAATTTAGCCGGTTTTTGACCCTTTTCATTGCATGGTTATTGGTGTATTGCGCCTGGCCACTCAGTCGATTTACTGGCGTAAGAGCCCCGGTGGTATGCTTCTTGTACAGTTGGCGGAGGATATTTCGCCAGCGTCGTATAAGCCCCGCAGTTTCCTGGCAAAATGGATTGACTCAACCGACGTGGACCGTATAATTCCAGGCGTTTCACTCCGCGAAGCACTCGCTTCTCAGGGCGCCCTTAGCTCAGCTGGATAGAGCAACGGCCTTCTAAGCCGTAGGTCACAGGTTCGAATCCTGTAGGGCGTGCCATACTCACTTCTCTTAACGTCTCCTGAAGTCTACTCAACCCAGCATACACGCGGTATTCTCCAATATTTCATTATCTCAACGTCTACTATGGTCTATTGAAATCCACATTCATGTGGGGGTACATTTGGGGGTAGATTCCTGTTCAATGTAATGAGATACCCCCAAGTGAAGCTTACAGCCCGCCAGGTCGATACATCTAAAGCTAAGGACAAACCCTATAAACTGTCTGATGGCGGTGGCCTTTACCTCTTGGTGAACCCCAACGGCGCTCGATACTGGCGGCTGAAGTACCGGGTCGCCGGTAAAGAAAAGTCGTTGGCTTTAGGTGTATACCCTGAAGTCTCGCTGGCCGATGCACGTCAAAAACGAGCAGAGGCTAAAAAAGTATTGGCTGCTGGTGGTGACCCGGGGCAGGAAAAGCAGGAAAAAAAACATGCCAGGGCGATGGCCGTATCAAACAGCTTTGAGAGACTGGCGCTGGAATGGCATGAACATAAATCGATGAACTGGTCAGCAGGCTATGCCAGCGACATACTGGAGTATCTGAGAAAAGATATTTTTCCTTATATTGGCTCCCGGTCGATCACTGATATTAAGCCCGTTGATATGTTGGCTGTTCTTCGCAAGATGGAACAACGTGGAGTACTTGATAAGCTCAAAAAGACACGTCAAGCCTGCCGGCAGATCTTCACCTATGCGGTCATCACCGGCAGAGCAGAGCATAATCCTGTGGTCGATCTCGCCAGTACTCTAAAAGCACCAAAGCAAAAACACTTCCCTCATTTATCGGTTGAACAAATACCTGACTTTCTGCGAGCTTTGAACGACTATAGCGGCAGCGTGGTGACTCGAAATGCTACCCGCCTGCTTATGCTTACTGGACTCAGGACAATTGAGCTCCGTGCTTCTGAATGGGTTGATATCGACTTCGATAAGGGGGTCTGGAATATCCCTGCAGAGCGAATGAAGATGCGGCGGCCACATCTCGTTCCTATCTCAACTCAGGTTCGCGAACTGCTTGAAGAAATCAACCAGCTTACCTGGCGAGGAAAGTATGTTTTCCCCGGACGGAATGATGCCGGCAAGCCAATGAGTGAGGCCAGCATTAACCAAGTGATTAAGCGTATTGGTTATGACGGTAAAGCGACCGGGCATGGCTTCCGGCACACTATGAGTACCATCCTCCATGAACAGGGATATAACACCGCCTGGATTGAAACGCAGTTGGCGCACGTCGATAAGAACTCCATCCGCGGGACATATAACCACGCTCAGTATCTGGATGGCCGGCGGGAAATGCTCCAGTGGTATGCCGACTATATGCAGGCGCTGGAGAATGGTGAAAATGTGGTCCATGGCTCGTTCGGGAAACGCGCCTGACTGTATGCATAGACAGTGCATAAAGACGATAGTAGACTTAGGTAGACGAACAAAGAATAGGCTATGTCTAGGCTGATCCCCGAAAACCCGCACACCTCTGCGGGCTGGCATAGCCGCTTATACTAGGGGGCGTGAGGTGACGCATGAGTCAGATAAATGGCATAGATTTAATTAGAGATTTGGAAGCACAGTCTAAAAAGTACATGTGCTTAGCTGATGTATTATTATTTCTTAGCCTTAAACTTAATTGCGACGCGTCTGTCGCTGCTGAAATACTTCTTGGCCGCATACCTATGGAGCAAGGTATAAACCCTCCTTATTTCGGACAAAAAATAGGTATGGCTACTTTTAGGCAGTCCCCTAATGATCCTCTTCTTTCTGGATTGTTAGAGGGTGTTATTGTTGGAGCAGATACTGCCTTTGAAGATAGCCCTTTCAATGAAATGGCGTTTTCTAAACAATACTGGGATTATTCATTTATTGTGAAGGAGTTGGAGCAGGCGATATCCTTCAAATTGGACGCGCTTTCCCAAGAGTTACCTGAATATCTAAAACCTTATAAAACAAGAATAGGTATTCAACTAACTGAAGTTGCAAATATTATGGCTGGTTGTAAACCAAGAGATATTATAAATAAACTTCCTGAAGCTGAAATCATTGGTAGCTTTACGGCATCGTTGTGGGATGCTGTTGATCATAATGTTTTATCGGCAACAAATGAGGTTATTGATTACGGTTACAATGAATCTAACCGTGTCGATGTTACTTTGTTAAAAGATGAAGTTACTGAATGGGCAAAGAAGCACGGTATAAATTGGCCTTTTGAACTATCAACCAAAACAGGCGAACGTGATTTAGCGGAGGATAGTGCCCAGACCATTAAAAGGTTAATGGCTGAAAATGATGAGTTGGAAGATGAATTGATAGATCTAAGGTTAAGCTCGCCAATTTTTTTAGGGAAGTTCAGGCCAGATGATCCATTAGATATCGCTATTAAACTACGTAATGCTGAATGGGGAGCCTTCAATGAAAATGTGCGTTCTACTATCCCATCAGCAGAGTACCTCGTCGCAAAATTAAAAAGTGAATATGCGATGTCCGATGCTCTGGCTAAGGCTATTGAAAAAGTGGCCTGCCCGATTCAGAGGTGACCCCATCACACTGACCCCTCAGCCCTGACCCCTCAGCCCTGACCCCAATCAGGGCTTTTTTGTGCTTACCCTGAGGGCGAATATTACCTTTTTACTCTTAACCCTCATGGTGATTCTTCATCATCTCTTGGACAAAACACCCTAACCCTTAGTGTGAAAATATGACTACTTGCCATTAGGGATAAGGGTGTGAAAAAAATAGGCATTTATATGCCACGATATATCTCGTAAACCACTATAGACTTTACGAGGTCAACATGTCTCACAATCTAATTCGACTCCCTGAAGTACAGCGCCGCACTGGCTATAGCAAAGCGTGGATCTATAAATTGCTTAAAGAGAAGCGATTTCCTGCGGCAGTTAAAATTGGTTCTCGTGCAATCGCATTCGTCGAAAGTGAAATCGATGATTGGGTGAACCAGCGTATCGCTGAATCTCGCGGTGAGGTAGTGTAATGAAAAAGAAAAACCGCCCTATACAACAGGCGGCTAACTCAGATACACGCATGTCTGATATTACGCCGATCACCAACCATGAACAAGCACCAAAGCGTACACCAAAGAAGCACCGCGCCCGCGTTTATATGCTGCGTACCGGCGTTGAGGGATGGACAGAAAACGATATTCTGCGCTACTGCCGCCTCTCGTCTGGACGGAACTACGCTAGCGAAATTGAGCGCCGCCTTGATATTCAGCTAGAGCGTATCGACGAAAAGAACCCGGATGGTATCGGCGCACATTTACGCTACCGCTTTACCTGCCGCAGTGATGTTCTCAAGGTTATTCATCTTGTGAACCACAACGCCGCCGCTGGTGGTTATTACGGCCTTTCTAAGCAGGATATCTCCGACATTCTGAATCTCTACCCGGACAATTTCACCGCCGCATAACGGAGCCGACAAAATGAAAATCGAAAAAAGCAGATTCAATTCTGAGGCTACCCCTCAACCGAATGTTAGCCAGAGCGTAATTAACGGTAACGACTTTGCCGCTATTGTCCCTGTTATTTCCGGTCAGATTGGCGGGCGTGAAACCAATATTGCGAGCGCCAGAGCTCTGCATAAGGCGCTGGGGGTTGGCCGCGACTTTACCAACTGGATTAAAGGCCGCATTGACCAATACGGATTTGCAGCCGGGACTGACTACATTCGTATTGAAAAATTGAGCTCACCAAAACGGGCGAGCGCAAAATTTCGTCAGCAAATCGAGCATGATTACCTTCTCTCGCTGGATATGGCTAAAGAAGTGGCAATGGTTGAGCGTAACGAGCAGGGGCGAGCTGTGCGCAGGTACTTCATCCAGTGCGAGGAGGCGTTACAGCTGAGTGCGCCGGAAATCGCCGCTCAGTATCGCCGCCAGCTAAAAGCCCGTATCAGCGCGGCTAACAACTTCAAGCCAATGTGTGAAGCGCTAGACGCCGCCCGCGCAGAACAGGGCAAACAGACACAGCAGCGCCACTACAGCAATGAAAGCAACATGATCGCCCGCATTGTGCTGGGTGGCATGACCGCCAAGCAGTGGGCGCAGGTGAACGGTATCGACGGCGAACCGCGCGACAGCATGAGCGTCGGCCAACTGGAGCACCTCAGCTACCTGGAGAGCACCAACATCACGTTGATCGATATGGGTATGGAGTACGCCCAGCGTAAAGCGGAATTAACCCGCCTCTCTCAGCGTTGGCTGGCTAAACGTCTGGGGGCTAACGAATGAATAAGCCCACCAGCGCACCGCTGCCAAATCACTCCTACCGCGACGCTCACGGCCAGATGGTGAGCGTGGCCACTGTAGCGCATAACCGGGTGACATTCTACCGCGAAGGTTACCAGTTCCCATGCGTACAGCCCATTGAGCGCTTCATGAAGGAGTACACGGAGGTGAAGCAATGATTGCCGCCGCCCAGGGTAAAAGCCTCTCTCTGGCTGGCCTGATGTATGCAAAAGTTAACGCTCTGCAGGCGGTGCGCCACCGTGGAAACCTGTCAAAACCTGTCACTTTGCGGGCCACTGATAGTAGCGTACAAAACGCCTGGCAGAGTTTCGAGACAAGTACACGCGCGGGTAAGCGTTCGGAAACTGACTATCTGGAAGATAGCGTGTCCGGCGCCGGCGGTGGATGCGGGGCCCATCACACCGCCAGCTATAAATTGCCGCACCGTGACAAAAAGGGCTTGCGGACTGACGGTATCCCGGTCTATGGTTATAGCGCACCAGCAAAATCTGGTGCCGGGATTGGCGTCCTGGTAATTCGAATGGCGACACATGACGCGCCTAGCGTCTTTTTTTGTGCCGTTAGTCTGACTCACCCTTTTTTTGAGCGTTGGGATATAATCCAGCGCCTCGCAAGAGCAATGGTGGCTCAGGCAGGGGCTTCTTCGGAAGCGCCGGTATCCATTCGAGCCGGTTACGCCAACCCTGCTTGGGCTACCACCAGTGAAATTGGCGTTTCCGGTGGTAGCGTTACCCGCTATCGAATGGAGGCTGCCGCATGGCTACTACCCTCACCCAAATTCCGCAATTTATCTGGATTATCGCCGCTGTTCGCCGCGATATGCCGACAATTACCGCAAAAATTCACCATATCGCCGCACCTTCTGAGCGTGAAGCCCGCCGTTCTCTGGTTCGGGATCACGTCTGCTTTTTCGCTGGTCGCATCCGTCTGGAGGTGGCTCATGCGTAACTATTTCCGCATCACCGGCTACGCCGTTAATAAGCGCGGTTTAACGGTTGGTATCGGCTATCAACTCACATCCAGCGACACCAAAACAGCAACGGCCCACGCAGTGCTTCAGGCGCAGCGTGAAGGTCTCAGCCATGTGCGCATTACCCGCGTTCGGGAGGTGGCTGCATGAGCCTGTATAACGATTTAGTTCGCCACGAGTTCGGCAAAGGCGTCACCGCTGATGAGCTGGAAAGCATTCAGAACCGCAAAGACGAGGCCGTGAGTGATTTGATGCTCGGCATTAGTGCCATTGGCAGCCTGATGTTCTGGGCTACGGACAATGGCAACTACACCGAGGAAACCGCAAAGGGAGACATGCGCAAAATAGGCGCAATGCTGGGTACGGTTGGTGAGGTGGTGCTGGCGCTGAACGATACCGCAGCGAACGCGGGTGTATGTCGTTCTGACTGCGGGAAGGAATCAAAGGTGAGGTCAGCCAAATGAATATAAACGCTATATACCGCCATCCTGCCGAGCAAGAGGCCGAGGCAATGCTATCCCGTGTGCAACCTTATCCGGAAGATTTTACGCTGGCAGAGCGTACCGCGGAACGCATGACCCGCGCCCGCAATGGGCTGGCTCACGTTATGACTGATTTAGCCACTCAACTAAACGATGAACAGGCCGAAATCGTGTATTGCTGGCTGAGTAAAGTCCTGACGATTGTCGATATGGCCAGAATTGATGCGGAGGGCAGCGCATGAATACAGTCGCCGTAATTGAACCAGAAACAATCCCGACAGGTGACGCAACGGCAGCGGTGCGCTATGCCAGTGAATTGCTTGAGTTATGGAATCTTTATCTGGACGGGCCATTACGTGCCGCCAATCCGCTTTATGGTGCCAGACTTGCGACATTAATCACCGAATTGAGATGCGCAACCATTAGAACCGAGCGCAAAGTTAATCGCCTGGCTGATGAACTAACGAAGATGCGCGAGTATCGGGAGGGCAGCGCATGAGCAAGTTATCCCTGATTGATTCAGCCTGCCGTATCAAGCAAGCGCAGCAAGTTCTTTCTCTTTGGCTTGAAGCACCGATTAAAAAAGATAGCGGCACGGATCATCTTATTGGCGCAGTCATTACCCTTCTGGATGGTATCCCCGAGCTGATGGATTCAGTAGAAGGCGAGTTAGTTGATATGGATTTGAGTCTGGACGGCAAAGCATGAGCAACGTAGAGAAATTCACACCGGGAAATGACGACGTATTACGCGCCGAAGCCACACCGCACGGCGTCAATATCATGACCCGCAATGATGCCGGGGGATTTGAGCTGGTTGCTCTTATCAGCTACGAGAGCGCCGTGAACGGCCTTGACGCCGGAGAGTACGACGACAAGCCAGATATCGGATACGCCATACATTTTGCCGTTGCTGATGGCGGGGCGCGTGGCTGGTTCGACTTTACCGCGCAGCATAACGTCACTATGTGGCGCTGGCTGATTGCTGCGACGTTCATTTCTGAGATGAAGCGCGAAAACGGCACAACCACCATCACGGAGGATGACGGCAAATCGTCGCTGGTGACGTTTTATTCAAATGGCACGGCGGGGATTGTGGTTTACCCGTTCGCGGAACGTCTGGCGATGGCTAACAACATGGAGGGCGCAATGATTGAGCGCTACGGCATTGAGCAGGGAACAGCGAACGCCATTGTTTTTTATCAGGCCATGATCGACACGGAGCGCGGGGAATTGACCCCGTTCGGGCGTGAAACGCTGGCAGAGCTACACGATGGATTCATTGCCGATCTGAATGAAAACGGCTTGCCTGAAATGCCAGCGGCGCACTGAGGGAGGTAACACGAATGCGTAATATCGACCTTATCCGCGAAGTGACCAGCGCCGCAGCAGGGCGATGGCCTTATGTGCTGGCCGGATTGTCTATCGACGTTCCTGATTCATCGCGCCGCCATGCCCCCTGCCCTGCATGTGGTGGGAAAGACCGTTTCAGATTCGACGACAACGGGCGCGGCAGCTTTATCTGCAACCAGTGCGGCGCGGGCGATGGCTTAGACCTGATTAAGAAGGTGAACAACTGCGACACCACGGAGGCGGCACAGCTTGCCGCTGATGTGCTGGGTATTGATTACCGGGCCGCAGAATCAGCACCAGACGCTGCCAGCCAGAGACAGAGGCAGTTAGCCGCAGACCGCCAGCAGCGTGAGCAGGAGCGCCAGAAACAGGCAGCAGAGGACGCAGATCAGCGAAGGGCTACGTTTGCCCGTCTGTATACCGGAATGCGCCTGAGATCCATACAGGGAGAATCTGAGTACCTGCAATCAAAAGGGCTGACCGGGTTTAAATACCCGCTTATGCCCGATGGTTCGTTATTGCTGGAGCTGGTGGATGAATCCGGCGCAGTCACAGCCGCGCAGACCATCACCCCGCAGGGAGAAAAGCGACTCATTAAGGGATCGGCAAAGCGCGGGGCATATTACGCCGTAAACGCGCTGGAACGGCCTCAAAGCGTCGTGATTGCCGAGGGGCTGGCTACCGCTCTAACGTGTCACTTAATTCGCACAGACGCGCTGACAGTAGCAGCAATCGACGCGGGCAACCTGCTGCCCGTCGCCGAAGTCATGCGCCGGAAGTACCCACAGGCACAAATCATCATCGCCGCTGATAACGACCACCAGCAAGGAGGCCCCGAAAGTGGGGGCACCAATACGGGCAAAGACGCCGCAGAAAAAGCCGCCTTATCCGTGGCTGGCTGGGTATCGCTGCCCCCGACCGACAACAAAACCGACTGGAACGATTACCACCAACAGAACGGGCTGGAAGCCGCTACAGCAGCCTTTAACGATTCGATGTATCAACCGCAGGGGGAAAGCGTGAAACCGCAGTTACAGGCCATTGAGGGCGGTAAATCCGGCCAGCCAGAGAAAGATCCGCTGAAGCCGCACGTTGAGAGCCGCGCAGACGGCGTTTTCTGGGTTACGCCGAAAGTGGATAAGGACAGCGGCGAGGTTATCAACCAGGAGGCGTGGTTATGTTCTCCGCTGGAGGTGGTAGGTACCGGGCGGGATGATAAAGACCAGTACCTGATTATCCGCTGGCAGGCATTCGGGGTCAGCGCTCTCACGACGGCCGCAATCCCCCTGGCTGATATTGGCGAGCGTGAAGGCTGGCGCACCCTGAAGGCGGGCGGGATTAACGTCACCACCAAAAGCAGCCTGCGCGCGATCCTTGCCGACTGGCTACAGCGCAGCGGCGCGCGGGAGCTGTGGCGCGTTGCCCACGCGACGGGCTGGCAGTGCGGGGCATACATCATGCCGGACGGCGAGGTTATCGGAACGCCGGAACATCCGGTGCTGTTCAACGGCCGCAGCTCGGCGGCGGCCGGCTACACCGTCAAAGGCACCGCTGAGGACTGGCGCGGCAGCGTGGCGCACCTGGTAGCCGGTAACTACTCCATGATGACTGCGACCGCCGCAGCGCTGGCGGCGCCGCTGATTGGCCTGGCGGGCGCCGATGGCTTCGGGATCCACTTCTATGAGCAGTCGAGCGCGGGCAAGACCACCACGGCGAACGTGGCCAGCAGCCTGTATGGCAACCCGGATTTACTGCGTCTGACGTGGTACGGCACGGCGCTGGGGCTGGCGAACGAAGCCGCCGCACACAATGACGGCCTGATGCCGCTGGATGAGGTCGGACAGGGATCCGACCCGGTAAGCGTGTCGCAGTCTGCCTATGCGCTTTTTAACGGGGTGGGGAAGCTGCAGGGTGCGAAGGAGGGCGGCAACCGGGACTTAAAGCGCTGGCGGACCGTGGCAATCAGCACCGGCGAGATGGATTTGGAAACCTTCATCGCGGGCGCCGGCCGCAGGACCAAAGCCGGGCAGCTGGTGCGGCTGCTGAATATCCCGCTGAGTAAGGCGGTTCACTTCCACGAGCACCGGAACGGGAAGCAGCATGCGGATGCGCTGAAGGAGGCATACCAGCACCACCACGGCGCCGCTGGGCGGCTGTGGATTAAGTGGCTGGCCGACCACCAGCAGCAGGCTACAGAAGCTGTCCGGGAGTGTGAGGCCCGCTGGCGCAGCCTGATACCTGCAGACTACGGCGAGCAGGTACATCGCGTAGCCGCCAGGTTCGCTATTCTGGAGGCGGCGTTGCTGCTGAGCGCCGGCATCACCGGCTGGGATGCACAGACCTGCCGGGATGCGGTACAGCACAGCTATAACGCCTGGCTGCGGGAGTTCGGCACCGGCAACAAAGAGCATCAGCAGATCATCGAGCAAACGGAGGCGTTTCTTAACGCCTACGGCCTGAGCCGGTTTGCACCGTTTCCTTACAGCCCGGCCGACCTGCCAATAAAAGAACTAGCCGGCTACCGGCGGCGCCAGGGGGAACACGACGAGAGCCCGATATCGTTCTATACGTTCCCGGCAACGTTCGAGAAGGAAATCGCCGCGGGCTTTAATCACAAGCAGTTTGCCGAAGTACTGAAAAGAGCGGGAATGCTGACGCCGCCGAGCAGCGGACGCGGATATCAGCGCAAGTCTCCACGTATCCAGGGGAGGCAGATCAACGTTTACGTCCTCAACTACCTGCCGGAGGACTACAACCAGCCAGAGGAATAGTATTTCTCACATACGAGTAAAAAGTGTTGGTTCAGTTGGTTCAGTTGGTTCAGTAATTAAAGGTTACTGTTTTATAAGCATTTTAATTATGAATCTGAACCAACACTGAACCAACAAATGCCTGTTTTGAACCAACGCCGGCGCGTAGAGTTTTTTCCCTGGCAGGCGGTGAACCAACAGAATGCCCCGCTGAACCAACGCAAAATTGCTGAAGTTGGTTCAGGAAAACCCAGTAACGGCGCGGGCTGGCGGGCAGTGAACCAACTGAACCAACTGAACCAACACTATTTCTGTTTATTATCAGAAAAAAACAGAGACTGGCCGAGAGAGAGGTGAGCATGGCAGCACAAATTTCAGCATACGGGCGGCTGGTGGCCGACCCTGAGACCCGGACAACGGGAAAAGGTACGAGCATGGCTATGGCCCGGCTGGCGGTATCGCTGCCGTGCAATGCCGCAGCGGACGGGCAGGCTACCTTCTGGCTGGGCGTCATTGCCTTTGGGAAGCAGGCCGATGCGCTGGCCAAGCACCAGAAAGGCGATCTCGTCAGCGTGGCGGGCAATATGCAGATCAATCAGTGGACGGGCCAGGATGGCGGTACCCAGCAGGGTTACCAGGTACTGGCCGACAGTGTGATCAGCGCCAGAACAGCCCGCCCCGGAGGCAGACAGGGGCAGCAGGGGCAAGCAACAGACGCGCTACGGCGTGCGCAGCAGCAACCGGCCCCGCCGGGCTATGAGGACTACGACCAGACACCACCATTTGATGACAGCATACCGCTCTGAGGGGGATCGCAACATGGTAAACGACAGCAAGGCAGAAGCACTTGAAGCTAAAGGGCTGTATCGCCGGGCCGCTACCCGCTGGATGGAGGTGATGAATCATTGTGCCGAAGATGAGGCCCGGGATTGGGTGCGGCGGCGCATGGATGAATGTCTCCAGAAGGTGCGCCGCCCTCCAGCCCGCGCGGAAGATTTCGGCGGCCTTCACAAAGCCGCGAAGGAGACCCGGCACCGCATGGGAATAGCTCAGCCCAATGGGCAAGCGTTCAGGTTAAAAACAAGCCGATGAAGGTGAATGTATTGGATTAATCTTCTTCGATGTTACGATAATACTTTATTTACTTTTGGGGATAAGTTGATGTCAGTATGGAACATCATTGTTTTGATATTCGCTATTATCATTTATGTTCTTCCCGGCGTTATAGCCAGTTCAAGGGAGCATAAAAACGCTACGGCAATATGGGTGCTAAATATTGTCCTGGGCTGGAGCTTCTTGGGTTGGATAGCCGCGCTTGTCTGGTCTTTCACAAACCCCGGAGTGGTTAAGCTTGAACCACAGGTGTTTGGCGCGGATTCTGCTGGTGGCGGTTCAGTAGACGATACTAAAAAATGTCCGTATTGCGCCGAAACAATAAAAAAAGAAGCAATATTGTGCCGATTTTGTGGCAAAGATTTATAAATCGACATCGTCAAGCAAGGGTGGCATCAATGAAAATTATTATGGTATTAATTTCATCACTTTTATTTCTCACGGCATGTAAGCCTACAGAAGAGAAAGCCATAGAGTTGGCTAAAAGCGAGATATCGCACGACATGAAAGATCCATCATCTACCCAATTTAGAGATGTTGTGTCAAAAAAAGTTGGTGAAAAGGACGATGGATCTATCGCAATGCTTGTCTGTGGTGAGGTGAACTCAAAGAACAGCTTTGGGGCATATTCAGGGTACTCGCCTTTTGTCATCGCGCTAACGATGAAATCAAAGGGTTTTTTCTCTTCCGGTGTTGTGTACGTAGTTGAAGGGAAGACAGTAGATGATCTTCCAACAAGCACGAATAGTGCAAATACGACTAACCCCTGCAAGTAATCTCAAGGCAAGCCCGCTCCGGCGGGTTTTTTTGTACCTTTATGTTTCATAAAACGCAATGCTTGCCATTTATGTTGCATAAACTACAATATAAATTGACTGTATAAATATCAGGGGTAAGCAGATGAACCGATCACAAATCACGGTAGCACTTTGCCGGGAGCATCTTCAGTCCATTCGTGAAATTCAGGAAGAGGAGCGCAAGCGTTCTCCGATTGGTGTAGCACCAACGGTAAACGCTATTGCCCGCGCATTGGTCGCTAAGGGCCTTGAATCCGTTAAGCGGGGTGGGTGATGGAGCAACTACAGAGATTGGCTGAAGTTATTGCCGAAACCTATATTCGCGATCTGCGCCGGGAAACTGGCTCCAACATTATTAGCATTGGCGGTGTAAGTGGCAACGTTGAAAAACACCTGCTCGCCGCGGGGCTTGTCGATAACACAATATATGCCGCTAAAGATCAATATGGCGCGACATTTGAACGAGAAGCCTATCGCATGTTAATGAATTTTATATCATTTGATGGCCCTGAATATCGCCTTACCGAACATGGTCGATTAGTCATAAATCTTCTGAACACCAACGCTCTGAAAAAAAACAAAGTAAGAACCCTACACTGAGGCGCTCATGACAACTGATTTTGGCAAATACACCATTGAGATTGAAGCCGATGCGGCCAAACTGCTGGCTGGTCAGGCGAGTGCAGATACAGCTTTAAAGCAAATTGAAAACTCAGTCAAAAAGACAGCTAACTCTGCTGACAAGCTAGATAAAAGCCTGGATAACTTGGGTGGAGGGTTTTCGCGCCTTGCTGTGGCCGTGAAAGGATACATATCAATTCAGGCGCTGATAAAGCTCCAGCAGCTTTCTGAGGAATTCACGCTACTTCAGGCGCGAGTAACGCGTTTATCCTCTAGTTCAGAGGAAGGGGCGCGGAGCTTTCAGCAGCTTGTGAGTATTGCTTCGACAACCGGGGCCAGCCTTGGGGATACCGTCAACCTCTGGCAGCAACTCACCGCCACACTGAAAACCGTAGGTGCTACTAACAGCGATGTTAACCGGCTCGTGATGACGCTGCAAAAGATTGGCACTATCGGTGGCTCATCGGCTCAGGAAATGGCTAACGCTCTCAGGCAATTTATGCAATCGGTAGCGTCAGGAAGAATTCAGGCGGAAGAGTTTAACTCGGTACTGGAACAAATGCCTGAGTTGGCTCGACAGATTGCCGACGGCATGGGAATTCCGTTTAACGAGCTTCGACAATTGATGCTGGCCGGCAAGTTAGATATTGGTGAAGTGCTTGCGGCAATCGAAAAGCGGTCCGATGAAATCAACCAGCAGTTTGAGACTATGCCGCGCACTGTATCGCAGGCAACAAATGCTTTGATTACTCAGTTCGGGGTAGCTATCTCCAAAATTGATGATGCTATTGGGACGTCGCGCTATTTGGCAAAACTTCTCGACCAAACTGCTCTTTCAATCTCCGTAGCCACCGGAAATGTAGATCCTATTGTTGCGATAGATGCGCAGTTGGATTCGCTGAATAAAAAATTAGCTGTAACTGAAGCGGCTTACAATACCGTTTCCAAAGCTTCTATCTACACTGACGCAGGCACTAAAACACAAATAGATGCTATCAAAGGTCAAATAGCGGCGCTAGAACGAGCAAAATCCCTTTATTCCGATGTTGGCAAGGCGGCATCGGGTTCTGTAGACGGATCTAAGCCAGCCTATATCACCAATCTCGAAAAGAAAACTGCAGAGAACAACGCCAATTCGATCATTAAATCTGGTCAAACAGTAGTTGATAAGCTCACCCAGCAGCGTGAACAGCTAAGCAAAGACAAGGCCAAAGGGCTAATCGATGATAAGAAATATGCTGAAGCTGCTGCTGTTCTGGATAAGCAAATTGCCGACGCCAGAAAAAAACAGGATAAAACGCCGAAGAATGCCTTTGCCCGCGGCGATGACTCAATAGACAACCTGCAGCGGCAGATTGCCGTTTTGACAATGCGCTATGACGAGAACACCAGAGAGGCCGCACAGTTTAATGCCGTGGCCGCTCTCGGAGCTAAGGCTACCGATGCACAGAAGGAAAGAGTGCGTGAGTTGGCCGGGCAGTTATTTGACGCTCAGCAGCGACAGAAAGACCTTAATGATGCGATCAGCAATGACCCGCTCAGGAAGGAAAATAAAGCCTATTCTGACGGCAGAGATCAACTTAAACGCCAGCTCGATGGCCAGATGATTGATCAGAAGACCTATAACCAGCAATCGGAGTTGATGGAACAGCAGCACCAGGTCAACCTAGCCAAAATTCGTGCGCAGCAGGTCGTTACGCCACAGCAACAGGCAGCCGGCGAGGTAGATCCAGTACAGCGCCTCGCTAACCAGCATGCTCAGGAACTTGCGCTTATTCAGCAGTTTGAACAGCAAAAGACAATCACTGAACAGGAAGCCTTAGCTCTCAGGAACGCTGCAAACAATACCTATGAAAAACAGCGAATTGAGGCTCAATGGGAGATATTCCGCAACCAAAGCACAACTAACGAACTTATGGCGGCGGCAGTTGATGGTTTTGCCAGCCAGGCCGCCAGTTCGATGACGGGATTAATCAACGGTACGCAAAGCGCCACAGAGGCTTTCAAGAATCTGGGTAACGCCATTCTTAATAGCGTCATTCAGGCTCTGGTTGAAGTTGGCATTCAATACCTGAAAAATGCTGCGATGGCGATGATAGCCGATAAGATGACATCTAACTCATCACAACAGGCCGGTGCGCAAACCGCTGCCGCGTGGGCTCCTGCCGCAGCCGCAGCCTCTATCGCTACATTCGGTGGCGCAGCTATCGCCGGTATAGCCGGCATGGTAGCAGCGTTCGCCATCGGTGCCGCTCTGGCCGGCAAACGAAAAAATGGCGGAACGGTAGGTGCTGGTGGCGCGTACCAGGTTGGCGAAGGGAATATGCCTGAACTCCTGCAGACCAAGAACGGGTTAATTATGATTCCTGGTGACCGAGGCCGAGTGTTCAGCAATAAGGATGTTACCGGCAGTTCTCCGACGATCCAGAAGGCGTCTACAGGTAAGGAATATCTACCTGCTTCATCAGCATCATTCAGTCAATCGGGAGATAGCTCTAAACGGTCGATACAGGTAAATATCCAACTGATAGATCAGACCACTGGCAGCCAGCACAACATCACTGGCGCTGACGCTTTCCAGCAAGGTGACGTGGTAACAGTTACTGGATTTCTCAATGACGTGGATACAGGCGGCCCAATGTCCACAGCGATCGCAGATGCGCACGGGCTTAGACGGCAGGCAAGGGGAGCCTTTTAATGTGGTCTAAGGGGGGAGGTAAACCCTCTCCCCCCATGCTTTACAGGACTGCCAGTTTAAGAGCATTTTCACCCGTCGGAAATAAGAACTTTTTTTCGCGTGAACGCAGCCAGTAAACAACCTACTCCATGAGAGGGTGACAAAAGTTGACATCGAAAGGCGATCCCGTGACTAACGACGAAAAGCGAAAACTATACCGTGCGTGGGCTGACGATATCGGCGGCGGAACACCTCTCCCGGAAGCCTGTAGGGATATGACGTGCGGAGCGACGACGAGGAAAGGGACACCCTGCAAAATGACAGCCCTGTATGCTTCTGGCCGCTGTAAGTTACACGGAGGCATGAGCACCGGCGCAAAGACACCAGAGGGTAAGGCCCGGCAGTTAGAGGGATTCCGCCGCTGGCTGGAGAGAAAGCGGCAGGCCACCAGCCAAGGCGCTGGTTCGCATTGAGGTTCGCACCGAAAACGGCTTTAAAATATTGGACTGTACTGGACGGATTTAAAACGCGGGCATTCTTAAACCCGCGCCAGTAGCGGGCTAAGAACAACAATGAGACTTGAGCCGTCAAAGTTTTTAGGTTCGCAGTACGCAGCACGGTACGCAGCAAAATGAAGGTTTTTTCAGTGCGTACCAGACAGAGATAAGGGGTGATAAATGGGTATCAAAGGCAGGGGAATGAACAACATTCGCCGCAACATCAATGCGCTGGTGAAAGATATAGCCGGGCGCCGGGCATACCGCGCTGTTCAGGCAGCATTGCAAGAAGGTTCGTTGGTCGCCGCCCTCTATACTCCGATTGATACCAGTACCCTGATAAATTCACAGTATCGGGAAGTTGTAGCCAGAGGAACGAGAATAACCGGCCGTATCGGTTACTCCGCAAATTATGCAATTTATGTTCAGGATCCGGCTATACCGCAGACGTTCAGGCGTTCGACGGCAAAGAAAGAGTTTCTGCAGAAAGGTATCGAGGATGCGAAGCCGCAGATGGTTGCCGCTATCGTTCGCGAGCTGTCAAAACGCTGATATCGGAAAAACGGAACTGATACTTGCGCATCAGTTACTTACCCCATGAGTAGTTAACAATTGTTAAGGTTCTAGCGACGATTATTAGGCCGTATTCGCAGTAACCAATTGTGCAGAATTCATATAATTTCGTATTCATTTGGGGATTTTTTTAGCGGAGATCTGAGCCAATGAGAGAGCAGACGCGGGTTTACACCTCTGCGCTACCACGAATTAACCTCCAGTTTCTGGCAAATCTGCAAAGCAGGCTGGTGGATTCGAGCCCGAAAACACACATTTTTTGTGATACCGAGAGCGGAATGGTGTGCTTCTCTCTGGCCTCTGGTGGATACAGCGCGACAATCAACGGGGTAACGCGGGTTATTGGCATCACGATCACCCGGGTAGGTTTTGGCTATCGGCGATGGTACATTTGCCCGCATTGTGGTGGCCGGGTTGCGAAATTATTTATTGGCCGGAAGGATGTAGGGTGTCGTAAATGCTGGAGCCTTCACTATGCCAGCCAGAGTGAAGATGAGATCGCTCGCTTACGGCGCAGTGTGTGGAAGCAGAGGCATGATATATGGGGGGATGATTACCCACCCGCGGGCAGCCTGCTAAATAGCCCGCTCAAGTTTCCGAAGCCTGCCGGCATGAGATGGGATACCTTCGAGAAAAAGCGCTCTCGACTGCTAAAGACTGAATCAGCTTACTGGCGGCTGAAAGAACCGAGGGACGCTAAAGGGTTTGCTCGGGTGATACGCAAAGTGGAGGCGTCAATTCGGTCATTTGAACGGGCATCGAAAAAGGCTACCCCATGAGCACGCTAAGATTGCCCTAACGCTTACCCCATGATCACGGCACGATAAAGAGCGCCACCGCCGCAGGTTGAGCGCACAAGCCTACCAGTGGAAGAAGCCAGCGCCGCGCAGGTAGATACGGGATTATTCCGCATGTAACTTATGCTTATTAAGCAAATTACCTTTATTCACCTTTACAGAATTGTGAGTGCGTCAGTATCGTTATCCTTCCGATTCGCATTTATTCAGGATTTGCATGTACCAGCTAAAGATAACCATCCGAGACAGCAAACCACCAATATGGCGGCGTGTGCTGGTTCCAGAGCAAATCCCCTTTAGTGAACTTCACGCGGTGATCCAGTTGGCTTTTGGCTGGAATGACGAACATCTGTATATGTTCGAGAAAGGCCGTAAAGGTGATCTAGGTAGCGAGTATCGCGTATGGGGTGAGGGTGAAAGCATGGATAATGCGGCAATCACGCCACTATGGGCGGCGATCCAGAATGAGGGTGACAAGCTGGTTTACACGTATGACTTTGGCGACTGGTGGGATTGCCTTATTGTGCTGGAGAAGCAAACACATGATACCAGCATCCAGCCTGTTAGCTGTTTGCGTGGGAGGGGGACTACCCCGGCGGAAAATTCGGGGGGATTGCATGGTTACAATGAATTGCTCTTACAGGCCAGAGAATCTGATAATCCTGAACAGGCCGAGATACGCAATTTCCTTATGCTGGATATTGAACGCCGGGTTTACGACCTGAACAGCATTAACGACAGATTGCAGGCTCTTAACTGACCCGCCAGCATTCCCCATCAATCGCTTTATCAGCGCCGCCATTATCGCGCACAACGGCACACTGTCCGGGTAAACCGTAGCGCACGACCGTTGCGCTAGTCTCACCGCCGCTTTTTATCTGCCGGGATTCGTACACTGTCACCCGCTCAAGCAACCCACCAGCAACCATACTTTCAAGAGTTCGCCGGGTTGATTCTAGCTGGTGGCGCTTATCGAACGACGCCATGCCATGAAGAAGGTAGGCCACGCCCGACACATCGAACGGCGGCGCACCAATCTCACCCGTCACCCATTCGAGGTTATCCGGCTCAAAGTAGCTGAGTATCTCTTTTTTGCGGCTGGTCATTCTCATGGCTGGCTGATTCCTTATTGTGGGATAGAGGTATCATACAATAAGGCGCAAAAGATAAGAGGCCAGAACAGCAAGCATGAGAGCATAAAATGAGCAGCCAAAGGCAGCACCTCAAAATACCGTGTACACAAGGGTGTACCCACTGAGAAAACGCATTACAAGAAACCCAGCAATCACGGGCATTTGAAGCCGATACTCAATAAACAGATCCAGCATCCTTCATGCGACCTGCAGTGTCGGGGTATGACACCTCTTCACAGACTGGCGCAGAAGAACTGTCAGAGCTATGCGTACAGGGTATGCAGATGATATAGCTCAATATTAGATGGAAATCAGGAGGGGCGATACCTGTGTATTTATCAGGGATACGTGTTAACTCCGTGCTACATCGACACGGTGATCCATTCGCTTCTACCTACTACAGGAATTGGTGGTGATTTTTTGCTGCTTCGATTGATGTTAGGATAAATCCGAGCTGACATAATGAGATTAGGGATATGAAAAAGACACTTTTAGCATGCGTTATTGCCACTAGCCTCTTGGCTGGGTGTGGGCCAAAGGATTTAACCCCGGAGCAGAAGCAGGAAGTTGCAAGTCTCCGTAGCGAACTGGCTAAGGCTGAACAAGAAATTGTCGAGGCTAAATCACAGCAGGGGCAGTATACTGGGGGATTAATTAGAAATCTTATAACAGCCAGACTTGAAGTCTTAGGGACTAATAAAGCCCTTTTGGAGCAGCGTATTAACGCGATTGAGTCGGGGGCTAAGATTGAGATATCTGTTAGCGGTGTTAAACCAAATCCTGAAGCAGCGGCGGCATTAAAAACTGAAATTGAAACTCTTGATACACAGATTGCCGATGCTAAGAAAGATGCAAGTCAGTACAGTGGTGGTCTGCTACAGGCACTGAAACTATCTGCTATTGCGACGCAGGAGCAAACAAGGGCGATGCTTCAACAGAGATACCTTTCGGCAACGTATGGGTTAGCTGAAGTGAAAGTACCTAATGAGCAAGCAAACGAAGCAATCACAGAAAAACAAGCAGACAAAGCAGAACCCCATTCCACCAGAACGCCGTTACTTCCACCAGGTGAAGGACCATTCGGTTTAGAGGCCGGTTTGTCTAAGAAAAATATTGAAGACATGATTGGTGAAGAGCTTGAGCCAATGGCGAATAATGTCAATCTTTATACGGCTAACTCTTTACCCAAAATGAATGCTGGCTTTGAGGCGTATGGGCTGTTGATATCTCCAACAGTAGGGCTATGCCAAATAAGAGCTCTTGGGAAAGATATTGATACAGATAGTTATGGCTTTACTATCAAGTCAAGATTTAAAGATCTCATGGAGTCACTATCTTCTATCTATGGAAAGGCCAAGGAAAATGACTTCCTTCTGGCTGGTTCAATATGGAAAGACCCCAGAGACTGGATGATGGGATTGTATAAGCATGAAAGATATTTGTCAGCTGAGTGGAAAGGAACTGCAGAGGCTCCACTAAAAAGTAAATTAACTTCCGTATCGATCGAAGCTAGAGCAAACAGTTCTGATAAAGGATATATCTTCCTTCAGTATAATTTCAATAACTATGATGTTTGTGAAACTGAGGTTGAAGCAGCGAAAAAAAGCTCTCTTTGAATAACCAGAAAAATGCGAGCCCTGTTATCACAGGGCTCTGATTATGTTTTGCTAATTAGCCTGTTATGTGTTCGGTAGTTACAAAAGCCCTGAAAGAAAAAGAGATATAAGGTTTGACAAAGGATTACCTGATAGCGGCCTACTTGACGGCAATTGCTATCTGGCCAGTCACCCTGGCGTTAATTGGTCTCTCTGCAGGAGTGGCATTCTTTACAAGGTGCAGGGTGATGGGCGTTGTCCTCGTCGTTCTGTTCATGCTGGTCACCGTTGCTGCGTAGCAGTTTGAACATTACATGTAGAATCATACTGCCCCATGAAAATGCCCATATTTTATTTATAGGCAGAAACGGTGTGTTCTGGCTATGTATGGCAGAAATGGTGTGTTCTGCCTATAGATAGGCAGGTTTGACGTGTTCTGGGGCTTTGTTGAATAAATCAGATTTCGGGTAAGTCTCCCCCGTAGCGGGTTATGTTTTCAGGCAATACGCACGCTTTCAGGCATACCTGCTTTCGTCATTTTGTTCAGCGCTCGTACCAGGGCCATAGCCTCTGCAACCTGACCATCGTAGTCACGCAGTGTCAGTGAACCTCCGAACAGCTGTTTTACCCGGTACATCGCCGTTTCCGCTATCGAGCGACGGTTATAATCTGTTGTCCATTTCCACCGCGCATTACTCCCGGTCAGCCGCTGATTCGCAACAGCACGGTTACGGTCTGCATATTCACCGGGCCAGTAACCCGCGCCTTTTCGGGGCGGGATAAGCGCGCTGATTTTCTTACGCCGCAGTTCATCGTGACAGAGCCGGGTGTCGTAAGCGCCGTCTGCCGATGCTGCCCTGATTTTTCTGTGAGTCTGCCGGATAAGACCCGGGAAGGCTTCTGAGTCCGTCACATTGTTCAGCGACAGGTCTGCACAGATGATTTCATGTGTTTTGCTGTCAACTGCCAGATGCAACTTTCGCCATATACGACGGCGTTCTTTGCCGTGTTTTTTGACTTTCCATTCGCCTTCACCAAAGACCTTCAGCCCGGTGGAATCAATCACCAGATGCGCGATTTCACCCCGGGTGAACGTTTTGAAACTGACATTAACCGACTTTGCGCGCTTGCTGACACTGGTGTAATCCGGGAAGCGCAACGGAACATTCATCAGTGTAAAAATGGAATCAATAAAACCCTGTGCAGCCCGCAGGGTCAACCTGAACACGCGTTTAATGACCAGAACGGTGGTGATGGCGAGATCAGAATAGCGCTGAGGTCTTCCCCGTGATGAAGGCGTTGCCGACTCATACCAGGCCTGAATAGCTTCATCATCCAGCCAGAAAGTTATGGAGCCACGGTTGATGAGGGCTTTATTGTAGGTGGGCCAGTTGGTGATTTTGAACTTTTGCTTTGCCACGGAACGGTCTGCGTTGTCGGGAAGATGCGTGATCTGATCCTTCAACTCAGCAAAAGTTCGATTTATTCAACAAAGCCCGAAAAATGTCCAATTTTCATCTATAGAAAATTTTATGGGGGTACATTTGGGGGTATGTGTAATGTGATAAACACAATTAATTCAATTAAATCATATTGTTGATTGTTTATATTGAATCCTGTAGGGGTGCCATTAATAATCAAGCACTTATCAAATTCCTCCAGCCACTGAATTTTCCTTGTGGGACATATTTGGGACATCTTCGGCAAAAATCGAGTCAATTTGACGTGCGTGCTCAGTTAAATGGTTAGGTGCCAGGTGAGCATATCGACGGACCATTTCGATGCTTTCCCAACCACCCATTTCCTGAAGCACAGAAAGCGGGACATTGGACTGAATCAGCCAGCTCGCCCAGGTGTGTCGGAGGTCGTGAAATCGAAAGTCTTCAATGCCGGCACGTTTGCATGATGAGTGGACTGACACCGCCCCGGTAGATATCATATCCTTGGTTCAATGAGATTGAGCCGATTCTACCTTATTCAAATGATCAGTATGCTTGGGGAAACTGTCGCCACCAAGTTACTGATTATACTGAGAAGGCAAAAAAGTATCTCAAGGACTTCAACTCTGATATGAAAGGATCTAAGAGTCCCAACAGGAAGCGATAGACAAAGCAAATAGAGTTGTCGAAGAATATAACCGCAAGGCGAAGGGTACCAACAAAAGGCCCATTGCGAGGAGTTTTATACAAGATATTCAGAGCTAGTTTATTATTATATCTCAATGGGGGAACTATGGAAATAGTAGGCGATTTTAGTGATGTTACCGCACTTCAAAAATATATGAGTTTTGCAAAATTCATGGACCTGATTGAAACAAATAAAATATTCCTTTCGAAAGCATCTGGTTTTGAAGATAAGAATGAAGGTGGTTTAAGTTTAGAATTCAGGTTTTTGAATGATGGTAGTGCAATGATGTTAGATGTTGCAATGAATCATATATTTCCGAGTGTTAGAAAATTATCTCCAGAAGAAAGGGTTGAACATGAAAAGAAAACAGAGCAATTATTTGAAGTAATAGAAAAAAGAATTAATAGTACTGTCTTTGGAGACTTTCCTAATAACGAATTTAGCTATGATGATATTAACAAGCAATATAAAGAATGGATTGATGTGAGCTGCTGGCATGCAAACATGCATGAGAGCATGGCGATGTGGAAAATTTATGGTGAATCGGAAAGTTCGGTATGCATAGTTACCAATCTTGAAAAAATAAAATCAAGTTTTATCCCGCCTGACGGATATAAGATGATTATCGCTAAAGTCGAATACATATCGCACGATACTGATTCGTTTAAAATTGAGCACAAGTTAGCTCCTTTCATGCACAAATCGAACTTTTATACATATGAACAAGAAGTCAGAATTATTGGTTATAACTCTTTTTGTAAGTTTAAAGAAATGAGAGCTGATTTTGGTACAAAGATAAAACTAGATATCACAAATTTAATACAGGAGATAAAAGTATCGCCTTATGCACCTAACTGGTTTTTTGAATTGGTAAAATCAGTATGTAAAAAATATGACTTAGATATACCAGTTAACCGTTCAAAAATATATGGGAGTTTATAATCGCCAGAATAATTTGAAATTAACTGTCAACAGTATCCCCATAACATACTAAGGGATTGTTGACGAGCAATTTATCGCTTTTCGAGTTGATAGGCGCTTTCCTGCGCCAGTTACATCACGTTGCCGTACTTACCGGGCGATAATTTCGCTGTTCAACAAGAGGCTTTTTCCACCAAGTTTATCGGTACTTGCGGCCTTTCTTTCGTCAAGCCACTTTTCAACTTCATCTCCATCCCAGGCGCAGCGTCCGTCGGTAATATAGAAACGTTTTGGGAACTGATTTTTGTGCTCAAGGCGGTCGATAGTACTCATCGATAACGGAACCACCAGCAACAACTCTTTCCTGCCAAAAGCTTTATCATTAATTAATTCGACCGTATCTGTTAGGAGGGGGGGATTTTTAGCAAATGGTTAATCAGGAATGCAGCGGATTATTCCTGGATGTCAACCGTTTTTGATGCCCGATTCCGCTACAGCCTGATTAAAAGCGTCCTGTAATTCAGTCGGAACGCAAAATGTTACCAGATTGGATTTGCTCATAAAGGGCCGCTGATTCATTGATATCAGTTTATACAGATATAGTGGCCGTATATACACCGATTGATACCGGTCATCGGATAAATTAACGGTATCAAGGTGCCTCTATCAACAGCGCTCACATCACTGGCCGCATTGAAGTGTGTACGTAGAGTGGACGAAACTTGCAGAGCGAGTCTTACCATCAGGTCAGTCTATTCGTGCTTCTTCACCTGGAAGGAGTTGTTTCTCTGCCATTTTTTTTATATTCATAAGGAAGACGCTACCGTCGGTGAACCGATCATACAGTTTGCTTGCTAGCGGCGAATCTATGGCTTTAAGGGACGGATAGAGCTGCCGGCGCCAGACGCTGTAAATAAATTCATAGTGAATAGCTAGCGCATTGATGTTGTACAAATGTTTTTCACGCTCAGAAGGCGGCTTACGAGAATCAGTGTATCTTAACGTTTCCTCCTTCTCAGCTCTGCTTTCTGTTGGCTCTGGTTGCAGTTCTGATGCCAGATAGTCCATTACAAGCTCGAAATCCTCGTTGGATGTTATATGAAGAGCTTGCATAACCTTTTTGATATTTCTTTTCTGCGTACTGTCCATTCTTTGCACTCCATGATTGTTTTATTTTTGACCGTAATAGGTAAGGCAAATTGATATTCTAACTGCTCATAAAACACTCACTTTTGAGGCGGTACCGTGATCTGCATCTAAGAAATAAGCGGAATGTATCTGGCTGGCTATACAACCTATATCGACTGAACTACCAGAATCATGAACTGAAGGTTGGGTACTGGACGGCGTGATTTTACTGCTTATGACCAGTGAGTGTTGGTTCAACCAGCTAAATGTTGGTTCAAAACATGAGGGTGTTGGTTCATTTTTTTAAAAAATGTATAAACAAAACAATGGACTTTACGTTTTGAGGCAACTGAACCAACCGAACCAACACATTTTGCATGTATATAGAGAAATTTTTCCGCACATAAATTTTGCGGCGTTTTGTGTCGGTGGATATTTCCGACAAGTGAGGTTGTGCTATGGGGACAAAATTGAACAAAAAAACACCCAATGCTCATCTATAGAAAAAAATTATTGGGGTACATTTGGGGGGGGATTTTACAAACAAATTTAGTTATATAAAATCAACAAATTGCATTTTTATATCGAATCCTATAGGGGCCATACTCATCACTTCTTTTAACGTCTGCCAAAGTCCACTCAATCTCCTTAATTATGCAAACGTTGCCGTTACTTCCTTCTCTCAAAGTCTACAAACTGTGCGTTGATATTCCTTAAGCGGTGGAAGGAATCGGGTACTTCAGGTCGATTTGCGGCGCATCGCTTAGCCGCCGGCCAGATTTTGCCATCAGGTATCCGGCGATTTCTTCAGGCGTCAAATCGACATGAAGCATGTCTATATCCTGAAACCATTCATCTGGCCAGTAGATAAGGTCGGATGGATTGGCATCAAAGTTTTTTTCCAGCAGTCCCAGCGCGTAGCTTTGTTCAGATTCCTTACCTTCAGCCTGATAAACGAACTGGATGATCTGAATCAGTTCATCCCACGATAAATCTGCAACGTATTTTTCTTGATTAAACGCCATCCGGGTGAAGTCTTTTGCACTGGTCCATGAAGAGAAGTCCCGGAAATCTGAGAATGAATATGGGGTAATAACCTCGCTATTCCAGTCACTTATCAACATTTTCAACCCGGCATCTTCTTCCCTGACCCCGTTATCAATTTGCGCCAGTATCTCTTCTGCCATGTCCGCTAGCTGTTTCAGTTTCTGACGGTTTACTTTGGCTGGTTGCAGACGATCGGGTAATGGCATCGGGTTATTCCTTGTAAAACTGAGCGCATCAGTGACAAGCTATGAGTACATCTTCGTCAAACATTTATCCAAAGTCTATATACAATCAACTCCTCTTCTGACAACGAGCGTCTAACAGCATCAATATCAGCGGCAGGTCCCAGAAGTTCGTAACCCGCAGTCCGGAAAATGCCTACTCGTCATGATAAAAAGTGGCTTCACAAACCACACCCATTAGCCGACTTTCCCTGTGCAGAAGGCCGTTTATAGCCTGTTTCAGGGCATATCAAGTTGCGCCTTTCCCTGCCTAATGACCGCAATCTGATAACAAAAAGTTTAATTTTTTTCCCCGCCGCGCTGACTATAGTTAGGGCACTTTCACTTGCCCAAAAGGTCACGATTATGAAATTAGTTATCGCCTCCGTAATTTCCCTGCTCAGCTTCAGCGCGCTGGCGGCGCCAGAGGGCACGCTCAGCGTACACATTCTTAATCAGCAAACCGGGCTCCCTTCGCCGGGGGTGCAGATTGAGCTGGATAAGCAGCAAGGGGAGAGCTGGCAGCATATCGCCACCGGCAAAACGGATGCCGATGGGCGGATTAAATCGCTCTATCCGCAGGCGGAAAATATGGAGCCGGGGGTGTATAAAGTGACGTTTAAAACTGGTGACTATTTTAAAAGCCAAAACATGAATACGTTCTTCCCGGTGGTTCCGGTTATTTTCAATGTCACAAAGCAAAATCAAAAACTGCATATCCCGCTGCTGCTCAGTCAGTACGGATACTCTACCTACCGCGGCAGCTGATAACTCAAGCCGTTATCCAGCCAACGCCTGCGCGTCTCCCGCAGGCGTCACCCTTTCCCCGCACAACGACGCCCACGCCTAACGCTTGGTCTCTTTCTCTTTAAAATGGTTAACGGCTTCGTCGTACATCGCCAGCAGGCCGGAAATATCGCCTTCATATTGCGGCACGCGCTGGGCGCGAACGAGCTCAATTATCAGCGCATAGGCTGCTTCTTCCGGGGCCGCATGTGGGTTGATCAGTCCAGACATATCACCTCCTTAACAGTGGGCCTTTAGTTTACCCCTCGCCGGGAAACCGCAACAGCCTGATATGCGACCAGCACCTCTTGTATGACTCTGTTGAAACTTCAGAGGCGAAGACCACGGCGGAAATCCATTGAATGAGGCGTTATCCAGGCCACTGGCGTGGCGGTTAGCGCTGCGTTTACACCGGCAGCAGGCTCATCATCAGCCAGGCGATAGCGATGCAGATGAGGGTCATCGACAGCACAAAATTCATGGTAGCTCCTCTTCATCCTTTCTTTACTCAGCGTAAATTTTGACAGCGCTGATCGCCTTTATCCTTGGCGATTTGTGCCGCTATCCAGCGGTGGGGTGGGGAAAGACGGCCTGTTTCCCCGGGCAGGCCAGCAAAATATCCTTTTTGTCAGCGTTATAGTGATGACATCAATGAATAAGCTGCATCACATTGGTTATGTTGGTCTTTCCGCCTGAAGAATGACTTCAGGTCGCTGATAAGCTGCTGGGGGAACTGACAGGATGAGCACCACACCGTTAACGCTTTCTATTGCCGGGCAACCGACGCCCATCACCCTGCCGCAGGTGCCGGGAAGCCGGGGCCATGTGGGGGTCGACATACGCGAGCTGAGTCAGTCCGGATTCTGCAGCTACGACCCCGGCTTCGCCAACACCGCCGGATGCCAGTCGGCGATCTCGTGGATCGATACGGAAAACAGCGTGCTTCTGCACCGCGGCTATCCGGTGGACCAGCTGGCCCGCCAGTGTGATTTTCTCGAGGTGGCGTACATCATGCTGCGGGGCGACGCGCCGGATGAGGCCAGCTATCAAACGTTTCGCGAAACCATCACCCGCCATACCCTGGTGCATGAGCAGATAGCCCGCATGTGCAGTGGCTTTCGTCGCGATTCGCACCCGATGGCGCTGATGTGCGCCCTGGTGGGGGCGCTGGCGGCGTTCTATCATGATGTCCTGGATGTGGAAAATCCGGAGCACCGGGCGCTGGCCGCCACGCGGCTGCTGTCGAAAATGCCCACTATCGCCGCCATGAGCTACAAGTACACCATTGAACAACCCGCCGCGTATCCGCGCAACGATCTCTCCTATGCCGGCAATTTCCTACAGATGCTGTTTGCTATCCCGGCCGAGAAGTACGTCCTCAATCCGGTCATCGAACAGGCGATGAACCAGATCCTGGTCCTGCATGCCGATCACGGGCAGTGCGCCTCCACCACCACGGTACGCGCGGCGGGCTCCTCCGGGGCGAACTTATTCGCCTGCGTCGCCGCCGGGCTAGCGTCGCTGTGGGGACCGATGCACGGCGGCGCCAATGAGTCGAGCATGCGGATGCTGGAAGAGATTGAAAGTGTCGATCAGGTTCCGGCGTTTCTGCGTCAGGCAAAACGCGACCCGCAGGCATTTCGCCGCCTCGGTTTTGGCAACTCACGCTACCGTCACCGCGACCCGCGCGCCGATATCCTGCGTGAAACCAGCCATCGGGTACTGGCGGAGGTAGGAATGTCCGACCGTCTGCTGCAGGTGGCGATGGCCCTTGAGGACGTGGCGCTGACCGACCCCTACTTTGTGGAAAATGGCCTGTCGCCGAGCGTGGATTTTTATACCGCGGTGATCCTCAAGGCGATGAATCTGCCTTCGTCGATGTTTGCGGTGGTCACCGCCGTCGGACGGACGGTCGGCTGGGTGGCGCACTGGAACGAGATGCACCAGGCGCCGCTGACCATCTACCGGCCACGGCAGATTTATGTTGGCGAGGACTATCGGAATTACGTCTCACGGCGCGGCGAGCCGTCTGCTAACCCAAGGTAATGCCTTACGGGCAGGAGGCGCGCGGCGTCTTCCTGCCCTGGCGGCATGTCACTCAGAGGTGCCGGGAGAGCAGGTAGTGCTCAACGGCGGTATATTCGGTGAGTCGGGTATACAGCGTTAGCAAGGCGCTTATAAATGCGTTTACCTCGCCGACCTGCGGCCCGGCGGTGGTGAGTAACGGCTGCAGCGTAGCCCTTAGCTGTTCCAGGTCGGGCTTCAGCACATAGGGAATATGCAGCGTGCAGAGCAGGGCCTCGGCCTGATGATAATCGTGGCGAGACGGGAGCGTCTCGTCGGCGTTAAGCCAGCTCAGGATCATCAGCATGAGGCGATCTTTAGCGTAGAGATACGATTTCATGGCCAGTCTCCTGTCGATAGTGGCGCAATACCATTCCCTGAACTTTAGTGACCAATTCCACGTTATTTTTTACCGCCAGCTTGCTGAGCACGCGTGAACGATAATAGTAGACCCGTTTGATCGTGAGCTTCATGGTGCTGGCCACGTGGCACAACGGCATCCCCCCCATCAGCAGGCTGATTAAAAAGGTCTCCTTACGGGTCAGGTTATAGCTGTCCGGGATCGCGATATAAAGTTTGTTTGCCGGCGGGGATGACCGTAGCGGCCAGCGGGCCAGCGCCGCGCTGAGCCCGGCAAAGCAGGTAATAAACTCCGCGCCGACCACGATGGCCAGGCTGCTTTCCAGTTCGCTCAGCGTGTAGCCAGGCCTGGTAAAAAGAAAGATACGGAGCAGGGGATTAAATGCTTTAAGGCTCAGTGCGACCTGCAGCACTTCGATGCTGGCGCGGCTGTAATCGATCAGGATGGTGCTTAACCGGGCACCGGCATCGGTCGCAAAAAAAGTATAAAACATCTCACTCTGCCCGCTAAATGGGTAACAGATCAATTCTTTAATATCCAGAGGCTTGCTGTGGGGCTCATTAATATACGCCTTCAGCGCAATATTAAAATATTCTGAATCCGTAATGCAGATCAACATAATGACCTCCTGGCATAAATACAGCTGTGCATGCTGTCCTGCTTGATTCGACAATTTACTGTAGGTATTAAAGATCAAAAATAACATACTCCCTGCGGTGTGAATCCAGGGGGGAGGGTGCAGGAGGATAATGGCGATAATCAGGGTGAGATAGGTAGATCGCATTTTTTAGATGTTTTCAATGAAATAAAAAATAAAAATTTCTCTTAATTTTCAGGTTGTTGTGTTTTTATTTGTGTTTTTTGTTTTTATTTATTCGCATGACTTTAAGACTATTCTATAAAAATAAGAAACTGTCCTGGTGGTGAGTTTGAATAATAAATGACGAAATGAGTAGGATGTCAGTGCAAGGAAGGGGTTAAAAGATAACCGGCTAATCCAATAGCTGAGTATTAATAAATTGTACGTAGAAAGTACGCCAGGGGTATTTCCTGAACGATCCTGCCATAAGCGTGGTGATGAGGAGTGATTATGAAAAAATATAGCAAAGGAACGGCATCTTTCGTCGCGATGATGATGCTTTCTCCGGTAGCGGCGCAGGCTGCTGATGGCAAAGTCACCTTTAATGGTGAAGTCATCGAAAATACCTGTACGGTAGTGAATAAAGACAAGACGGTGACTCTGCCGACGGTCCAGCGTTCGGCGCTCAGCAGCGCGGGCGAGACGGCGGGCGTCGTTCCCTTCACCATCGATCTGATGAGCTGTACCCCGGGATCCGATGTCTCGGTGTACTTCGAGAAGGATCAATTCGTTTCCACGGAGGGGCGACTAAAAAACACTCTGTCTGACGGCACGGAAGCAGAAAATGTCGATGTGGAGCTGCTGAACACCCGGTTTACGGCGATTAACCTCGCGGAGAGCCCGACGATTGCTGCGGACGGCACCGTTGCCCGCCCTTCGGTGATCCCGGTGGCGGTCGCTGAGCAGGATGGTTCCGCTTCGCTGTCTTTCTACGCCCGCTACTATGCGACCGACGCCGCTACGGCTGGAAAAGTCGCGACCTACGTCAACTTTACGGTGGTCTATCCGTAAACCCAGTCCACGGCCCCGATCAGGGGCCGTTTATCCACCCGGCAAGGAGGAGGTGAATATGCGGCGTATGGTTCTGGCATGGCTGCTTTCCAGCATTTTACCCTCGGCGGACGCCAGCATGGTTATTGACGGCACACGGATCGTTTTTCCCGGCGACAAAAAAGAGATCGCGGTCAGGGCCACCAATGTGGGGGAGACGCCGTCGCTGACCCAGGTCTGGGTCGACGATGGCCGCGTGCAAAATCGACCGGAAAAAGATTCGGCGCCGTTTATTGTGCTGCCGCCGATTGTGCGCATTGAGCCGGGAAAAGGCCAAAGCTGGCGCCTGGTGTTCAACGGCAGCCGTCTGCCCCAGGATCGGGAATCGCTATTCTGGTTCAATCTGCTGGACATCCCGCCTGAGCCGAAAAACGGCACGGCAATCAATTATCTGCAACTCGCGATACGGTCGCGCATCAAGCTGTTTTACCGTCCGGCAGGCGTGGCGGCGGACAAAATAGCGCCGGACAAAGCGCTGAGCTGGGCGCTGGCTCCCGCAGGCGGTGGTCTGCGGGTGAGTAATGCCTCATCGCGCTATATCACCATCGACAGCATCACCCTTAACGGACAAAAACAGTCCGCTGGCATGGTCGCCCCTTTTTCCTCGCTGGTTATCACGCCTAAAGGGGGCGCGCTGCACATGCTGCCAGCGAGATTCAGCTTCACCACCATCAATGATTACGGCGCGGTAGTGAATCATAATTATCCTCAGTAAGGACATTATTATGAAACTCAGGGAGATCAAGTTTGGGTTAATGCTCCTCCTCCCCTGCCAAGAGGCATGGGCGGCAGAAGCGTTTAGTTTTAACCGTGCCCATTTGCACGGCGCCGCGCCGATTGATCTCCAGAAATATCAATACGGTAATCCGCTGCACCCCGGACAGTATCGCAGCCTCCTCTCGGTGAATGGCCGGGACATGGCGGAAGAGACGTTTGTTATCCAGGAATACGATGGCCAGCCCGAGGCCTGCATCTCGCCCTCGCTGTTCGACGCCCTGCAGCTGAAGGACGCTCAATGGCCAGCGGCGGCCACCTGCCTGCGCTTTGCGCAAATCGATAAGGCGATTGCCTGGGAGTATGACAGCGGAGAAAATGTCCTGCGGGTGAATATGCCCCAGGCGCTGCTGCAATCCCCTTATCGCGGGGCGGTGAATCTGAAGAAGGTAGACAGCGGCGTGCCCGCCGCGGTGCTGCGCTATCAGGCCAACAGCTATCAGAGCATCGTCGACGGGGATAGCAGCAGCCATCATTACCTCGGCCTGGATGCCAGCCTGCGCGCCTTTGGCTGGCGGTTACATCACCAGTCCAGCTACCAGGCTCAGGCCGGGGATAAGCATTGGGATAGCATCGCCACCTGGGCAGAGAGAAGTCTGGTGAACTGGGCTTCCACCTTACGGCTGGGTCAGGGGTGGACCGACGGGACCTTCTTTGACAGCGTCAGTTTTATCGGCGGCAGGCTGGCCACCGATGTCCGCATGCTGCCGGGCTCCCGTCGCGGCTTTGCGCCGTCGATCAGCGGGGTGGCGCGCACTAATGCTCGCGTGACGGTCACCCAGAACGGTGCCCTGTTGTACGAGGCAACGGTTCCGCCGGGTAAGTTCACCTTCGACGATCTCTATCCCACCAACGCCGGCGGCGATTTACAGGTGACGATCCATGAGGCGGACGGCAGTCAGGACACCTTTACCGTGCCTTACGCTGTGCTACCTGGTCTGGTGCGGGCCGGCGCCGTCTATTATGACCTGTCGCTGGGCTATCTGGATGAGAACGGGATCGCCGGGCGGCCGGGATTTGGCGAAGCAACGGTGCAGTACGGCTTCAATGATTATGTCAGCGGCTACACCGGGGCCAACGCGACGACGGATTATTACTCGACGCTGGTCGGCAGCGCCTTCAACACTTACTGGGGGGCGCTGGCGGTCGATCTTTCTCGTTCTGCGGCCAGGGGCAGGGAACGCGGCTGGCAGGAGGGCTATCGCTGGCGGGTGTCCACATCAAAATCCTTCTCCTCTGACACGCGAATGCTGGTGTCGATGAGCCACAGCAACGACGGCAACTATCGATCCATTCGCGATGCCGCCTGGGAGCATGACAGTCATCCCAATGACTGGCGGGAGATGACGCGCTACAGCGCGACATTGTCCCAGCAGGCAGGTAGCGGCAGTCTGTCGTTTAACGGAATATGGAGTGAGGACGTCCGCCACCACCGCTGGCGCTCCTATCAGCTGGGGTACGCCAATCGTTATGGTCGGCTCAATTACTATCTGTACGCCCAGCAGAGTCAGGATATACATCACCGCAATAATCAGGTGGTGGGGGCCTCTTTCTCGCTGACGTTCGGCCCGGCGGGCAGCCTGACCACCCGCTTTAACCACGATAAGAACTACGGCAGCCAGCTGCAGTCCAGCTATACCGGCAGCGCTGGCGCTAAAAATGCCTTCAGCTACGGCCTGACAGCCAGCTACGACATGCCGCGGCAGAACCCGCATGAAGCCAGCGTGGGGGCCAACGGTAATCTGCGGACGGATTATGCGTACCTGAATGCCAGCGCCAGCGCGGGTCGACATCAGCAGCAGTATTCGCTGGGGGCATCGGGTGCCCTGGTGGCGCATCAGGGCGGAATGACCGCCACCCCCGAGCTGGGTGAGACCTTTGCGATTGTGGAAGCGCCCGGCGCGGCGGGGGCCAGGGTGGCGAACCGCCTCGGACAGCCGATTAATCGCCAGGGTTTCACGATTATCCCTTACCTCGATCCCTTTACCGATAACTGGCTCGATCTCGATCCGCAGGGCATGAACGACCATGTGGAGATCGTTTCCAGCAGCACGACGGTGGTGCCCGATTCGGGCGCTGCGGTGAAGGTAAAATTTGTCACGCGCACCGGCTACCCGTGGTTTGCCCACGTCACGCTGTCCGATGGCGCGGCGCCGCCACTGGGCGCGGAAGTATTAGACGACAGCGACCAGGCGATTGGCGCTGTCGGTCAGGGCGGGCTGCTGTATGCCCGGGTGCCGCAGGTCCGCGGTAGCGTCTCGGTAGTCTGGGGGGAACGCAGCGCGCAGCGCTGCCGGTTGGACTATGCCATCCACGGCGAGGCGGCGCAGCAGGATAGCAGAGGTACGCCGCACCAGGTCTGCCGTCCCGGATTAAAGGAGAAATAATATGAAAAAAATCATCGCATCAGGGGGAGCCCTCTTACTGGCCTGGGGCTATTGCGCCTCGCCGTCGGCGGCGTGCCAGATGGTGAGTGGTAAAACTATCGAGTATTCGGTCAACGTCAGCCAGGCCAGTATCAACCTTGACGTCAGCAATCGCCCCGTCGGCTCCCTGCTGTACAGTTACGGCGGGATGATAATCACCAATAATGAGCGCTGGGAGATCGCCTGCAGCGGCAGCGAGTCCGGCGGGTTTCAGAGCATAGGCGGCTCCCGGGTCGGCCCGGCGGGAAACGGCAAGCCGGGGGATATCTATAGCATCCACCGCCTGCCGGGCATCGGCTACAGCTTTCAGATGGGGGAACAGGATGGCATTAATTTCGATCCCCTGTTCACGGCCTGGCCTTCCGCGCCGGTATTTTCCGGCCAGCGCGCATTTCAGGCGGAAAATAAAAAACCGACCATCTATTTCTGGCGTATTGCCGACAACGGCGGCCTGCCGCCGCCAGGCGAGTATTGTCTTAACGATTACCTCGGCGATATTTTTCTGGGCGGCGTGCAGGCGATGCGTTTTAGCGTCAGCGGGCTCTGTATCCATATCAAATCGCCCACCTGCAAGATTACAGACGACAGTAAAAATATTAACGTCTTCCTCGGGCGGCATAATAAAACGGCGTTTACCGGACTCAACAGCACTACCGCCCCGATCCCCTTTAACATCAACCTGACGGAGTGTGAAAATGTCGGCAGCGTGTTTATGCAGTTTAACGCGACGGCGGACAGCGCCATGGCCGCCAACGAGGTGATTAAAATCGATGACCAACCTGAAGGCGCATCCGGGCTCGGCGTGCAGATCCTCACCGCCGGCGGCGCGCTGGTGCCGCTAAACCAGGTGAGCCAGATCTGGTCCGGAAGCAAGGGTAGCCAGACGAATTACCGTTTTGCCTATCAGGCCCGTTATATCCAGACCCAACCTTCGGTGACAGCGGGCGAGGCGAATGCCAGCGCGACCTTCGTGGTGACCTATAACTGATCGGCCTGACGGCGCGGCGCCGTCAGGCATGCGCCAGTAAAGGAAACATCAACTTCCTGTCTTTAAACAGGTTTTCCTTGTGGTCATAGACAAAGAGGATATCTTCTCCCTCAATCTTCTCGTACTCGCCGAGCCGGTCTTCATTGGGGGTAAAACCGAGGATGGCCTGGTAAACATGGTCATCGGCCAGCTCGTTGACCAGCGTCGACAGGCTTTTGCCCGTTTCGCAGAACAGGTCAAAGCAGATCAACACCGGGCCGTTTTGCATGGCGATAACCACCGCCTCATTTTTTGCCGAATAGTAAACGAAATGCTTCATAAAGGCTGAGCAGTAAAACATCAGCAGGCCAAAGTTGTGCTCCACCCGCAGCGGTGAGAACGGGTTGGATTTTTCATAGTAATGGCGGAGCAGGGCGACATCGTCCGCGCGGTCCATATCCAGCTTGCGAAAATCACCGGCGCGCGGAGAGACCGGCATAATATATTGATGCTCTTCGCTGCGGGTGAAACCAAATTTGGGGTAAAAATCCACCGTGGTGGGATTGGCAAATAAAAAGAAGGCGTCTGCCTCCTGCTGCCAGTCCTGCAGGATGTGATGGATAAGCTGACCGGCTAGTCCCTTATTACGGTGGTCCGGTTCGGTCATCACGGTGCCAATCTGAATATAACGCCGGGGTTCGCCCTGCCAGCGCAGATCGATGATGTTGGCCGAGGCGTTAGCGATAATTTTATTACGTTCGACAAAGGCGTAGGGGATATAGGCGTCAGTCCAGTAACCTTGTTGATACCACTCTTCAAAAGACAGGTCGAAAGTCTTAACGGCAAGGTCAATGAAGCTTTTTCTTAATGTGTTATTTTCTCTGACTTGCTTCACTAATTGATAATTCATTGTCATAGTTCCTTCTCACTATGGCTTCTGAAAGCGACGACGTCGGCAAAGGCACTTGCGTCGAATGAGCGCTGTAAACGTAGCATATCTGGGAAAAGGATCCGCATTGGTGATGCTTAACCTTTGCCCGAGTCACAAATAACCGCATGCTGACCATGTTAGACCGGGCGAAACGGCCTGTTTGCGTTGGCTATCGCCATAATAAAGCGTGAGTAAAAAAGGCTTTGTGCGAGAGGCTGAGGATAAGGCACTGGCGATTTTATCGGCAATCGGCCGCGTCGTAGAGGTTAGGTTTATTTATTTATGCACAAATCAGGAAATTTTACGATAAGTGTCTAATACTAGAGTAACCCCAGCGCAAGGGGTGAAATTATCATGGAATCGGCTTATAATAACGCGCTTTGTGACTGAGTATTACCGCACGAATTGGAAAAATATAACCTGCAGGATCCGCTACTTTATTTCGCGGTTTTTGCTCAGCTATTATTGAGTGAATTAACAGGATTACTATGTCAAATTTACCCAAATTTTCCCGCGCGCTATTGCACCCGCGTTACTGGCTATTATGGCTGGGAATTGGCTTGTTATGGCTGCTGGTGCAATTACCGTATCCGGTGATCTACCGACTGGGCACGGCGCTCGGGCGGCTGGCAATGCGGGTGATGAAAAGTCGCGCGCGGATTGCCAGACGTAATCTGGAACTCTGTTTTCCCGCGATGAGCGTCGCCGAGCGTGAGGCGCTGCTGGTGAAAAACTTTGAATCGTTGGGCATGGGGCTGATGGAGACCGGCATGGCCTGGTTCTGGCCGACGCACCGGGTGGCGCGCTGGACCGAGACCAGCGGCGTGAACGAGGTGGTCGACCTCCTCGAACAAAAGCAGGGCATCTTACTGATCGGCATTCATTTTCTCACCCTCGAGATGGGGGCGCGGATGTATGGCATGTTTACTCCGGGCATCGGCGTCTACCGGCCCAATGATAACCCGCTGATTGACTGGCTGCAGACCTGGGGACGCTTGCGCTCGAACAAGACCATGCTGGATCGAAAAAATCTGAAAGGGATGGTCAGGGCGCTGAAAGAGGGGGAGATCCTCTGGTACGCGCCGGATCATGATTACGGCCCGGCCAGCAGCGTTTTTGCGCCGCTGTTTGCCGTCGAGCAGGCGGCGACCACCACCGGCACCTGGATGCTGGCGAAAATGTCCGGGGCGACGATTGTGCCGTTTGTTCCCCGACGCAAGCCCAACGGTAGGGGATATGAGTTGATCTCCCTGACGCCGGAGCGCACGCCGCCGCTGGCAAGCGCCGAGGTGACGGCGGCGTGGATGAACCAGATTATCGAACAGTGCATCCTGATGGCGCCCGAGCAATATATGTGGCTGCACCGGCGTTTTAAGACCCGCCCGGAAGGAGTGCCGCCGCGTTACTAAACGCTGCGGCCAAAAAATCAGCGCATCGGTAGCACGCTTAGTAAATCGCCGTCTATACTGAAAGGGCCTGACTGAAGGCCTATTCCAAGGAGATTTTAGGATGAAAAAAGTGATAGTCGCGTTAGCCCTTTCAGCCGTTGCATTTGGCGCCTCCGCCGCGCAGTTGATCACCAAAGAAGAAGTGAAACACTTCAAACTGACCAAGGTCGGACCGATCTCGGTGGGGCCGTCCGGCGGTGAGTTCTCTTCGCCCTCCGATCTGCACGATCAGCTCTCTAAGCTGGCCGATGAGAAAGGCGGAAAGTACTACGTGATTACTGCTGCGCGTGAGCATGGCCCTAACTTTGAAGCCACAGCGGAAGTGTATAAATAATCGATTGTGCCGCTGCCGTAACGGCACGCCACTGACTGAGCCTGGAGCGCGTTACGCCTCCGGGCTTATTTTTTTTCCGCCGCCCGCGTTCCACCGGCTAAGCGACAGCGAAAACGCATTTTTATCGCTATATATAGTTTTGATGATCACGATGTTAATGAAATATTGCTTTTTATTGTCGCTAAAAGGCGAATTCCAGCCTAATGCCTGAGGGAGTGACCCCTGGCAAAAATAGGTAGGACAAATGTGTTATCATCGCGCCTTTCCCTTTTTGTCTGGGGCTTTCTTGTATGCTACAACCTGTTGTTCGCGTCGGTGAATGGCTGGTAACCCCCTCTGTAAACCAAATCAGCAGGAAGGGGCGCCAGCTTACCCTTGAACCGCGTTTAATCGACCTCCTGGTCTTTTTTGCTCGCCATCCGGGGGAAGTGCTTAGCCGGGACGAGCTTATCGAAAACGTCTGGACCCGGAACGTTGTGACCAGCCACGTCGTCACGCAGAGTATTTCCGAACTGCGCAAGTCGCTCAAAGACGGCGACGACGTTAGCCTTGAGTACATCGCGACGGTACCCAAACGGGGGTATAAGCTCACGGTGCCGGTGATCTGGTGCACCGAAGAGGGGGAGGAACTCGCCCCGCAGATGGAGGCGCTGACGCCTTCGCCATCGGTCGCCGCTCCCGCGCCGCCGGCTGCCGGTGCGCCGCCGGACGCGCCCATCTCCACCGCCGATCCCGCCGCGCCAGCTCCCGCGCCGACAGGTGCCAGCGCGCCGTCAGTGCGTAAACGGCTCACCACCGCCCTGGTGTGGGGGCTGTTTCTGCTGGCGCTGGGCACCTGCGTGGCGCTGGTGGCGCTGTCGAGCATGGAATCGCGTCCGCCGGTCAACAAGGCACGCCTGCTACTCAACCCGCGCGATATCGATATCCACCTGGTCAATGGTAACTCCTGCACCAACTGGTCTTCGCAGCACTCCTACGCGGTCGGCCTGGCCAGCCTGATCACCACCTCGCTGAACACCTTCTCGACCTTTATGGTGCATGACAAAACAGACTACAACATCAATGAGCCAAGCAGTTCCGGTAAAACGCTGACCATTGAATTCGTCAATCAGCGCCACTACCGGGCGCAGCAATGCTTTATGTCGGTCCAGCTGGTGGATAACGCCGACAGCTCGACGATGCTCGATAAGCGCTACTTTGTGACCAATGACAACCAGCTCACCATCCAGAACGATCTGATGAACAGCCTGTCGGACGCGCTGGCGCAGCCGTGGCCGGCGCGAATGCAGGCGATGCTCAGGCAATATCAGCCCTCGCAAAGCGTGGCGTTAACCTATTTCTACCAGTCGCATCAGCTGTTAATGAAGGGCGATGTTGACTCATTAAGCAAGGCCAGCAGCCTGCTGGATGATGTGATTAAGCGGGCGCCTGATTTTATTTACGCGTATGCCGAAAAAACGCTGGTGGATGTATTACGCCATTCGCAACAGCCGCTGGATGATAAACAGCTGGCAGCCCTTTACAGCGAAGTTGAGCGGGTAGGGGAGATGCCGGGTATAAAAGATATGGCGATTTATTATCAAATAAACGCAGTGGATTTGCTGGGGAAAGGAAAAGTTGACGAAGCGAACACAGCGATTAACCATGCGATCGATTTAGAGATGTCGTGGCTGAATTATGTGCTATTAGGCAAAGTCTATGAGATGAAAGGTGAGAACCGGCTGGCAGCGGATTCTTACATTACGGCGTTTAATTTACGACCCGGTGGAGACACATTGTACTGGATTGAAAACGGAGTTTTCCAGACGTCGGTCAACCGGGTTGTTCCGTATCTCGATAATTTCCTCTCTTCAGAATAAGTAAACCCTCATCATGTGAAAGGTTTTTGGCATGATGAGGTTAAATTTATGTTTCTCATGAAGCCTCATGTTGTTATTTATATTTAGCATTCAGGAGGCCTTGAATAACAGTTCGGTAACACGCTGCCCATCATCTAAGTTCATGTAAAACCACAATGTTTATCTTTTTCTGACACCCTGTTGTCATGTTTATATGTTAAGCGAAAAAGGTCAAAATATCATTTGTCTGATGTTTGTTGTTATTTCACTTTATCTTTAGGACTTATCTCGTACAAATCAGTAATCTTGTTGGCAGTTGGTCGGGTCAATTAATGGTTCTGTATCATGATCTGTACCTCCCAAATAAACTTAGGAGAAAAACAACCATGAGTTCTGCCAAGAAGATCGGGCTATTTGCCTGTACCGGTGTCGTCGCCGGTAATATGATGGGGAGCGGTATTGCATTATTACCTGCGAACCTGGCCAGCATCGGTGGTATTGCCATTTGGGGCTGGGTAATTTCAATTATTGGTGCGATGTCTCTGGCTTATGTTTATGCCCGACTGGCCACTAAAAACCCGCAGCAGGGTGGTCCCATTGCTTACGCAGGGGAAATATCTCCGGCATTCGGTTTCCAGACCGGTGTACTTTATTATCACGCAAACTGGATTGGTAACCTGGCTATCGGGATTACCGCAGTTTCTTATCTGTCTACGTTCTTCCCCATTTTAAATAACCCGGTGCCAGCAGGGATTGCCTGTATTGCCATCGTGTGGATCTTTACTTTCGTTAATATGCTCGGCGGGACCTGGGTCAGCCGTCTGACCACCATTGGTCTGGTGCTGGTGCTTATTCCGGTAGTCATGACCGCGGTCGTCGGCTGGCACTGGTTTGATGTCGCTACCTATCAGGCGAACTGGAACACCTCCAGCACCACCGATAGCCACGCGGTCATCAAAAGTATCCTGCTCTGCCTGTGGGCCTTCGTTGGCGTAGAATCCGCCGCCGTGAGTACCGGGATGGTGAAAAACCCGAAACGTACCGTGCCGCTGGCCACCATGCTGGGTACCGCGATGGCCGGTATCGTCTACATCGCCGCGACTCAGGTTATCGCCGGTATGTATCCTGCTTCTCAGATGGCAGCGTCCGGTGCGCCGTTCGCGATTAGCGCCTCCACCATCCTCGGCGGCTGGGCTGCGCCGATGGTATCCGCTTTCACCGCCTTCGCCTGCCTGACTTCTCTGGGCTCGTGGATGATGCTGGTTGGCCAGGCGGGTGTGCGTGCCGCCAACGATGGCAACTTCCCGAAAGTGTATGGCGAAGTCGATAGCAACGGTATCCCGAAAAAAGGCCTGCTGCTGGCCGCGGTGAAAATGACCGCGCTGATGGTGCTGATTACCCTGATGAACTCCGCCGGTGGTAAAGCCTCTGACCTGTTCGGCGAACTGACCGGTATCGCGGTACTGCTGACCATGCTGCCTTACTTCTACTCCTGTGTTGACCTGATTCGTTTCGAAGGCATCAACATCCGTAACTTCGTCAGCCTGATTTGTTCGGTACTGGGTTGCGTGTTCTGCTTCATCGCGCTGATGGGCGCAAGCTCCTTCGAACTGGCCGGCACCTTTATCGTTAGCCTGATTATCCTGATGTTCTACGGTCGCAAAATGCACCAGCGCCAGAGCAACGCATCGGATAGCAACAGCCCCGCTAACGCGCACTAATCAGTAACCCTTTTTCCTGAGGCTCCTTCCATCACCTGTCATAGCGCGACGGGAGGGGCTTTCTACATCTGGAGATTTGACTATGAACGTTATTGCAATCATGAATCACATGGGGGTTTACTTCAAAGAAGAACCCATCCGTGAACTGCATCGTGCTCTCGAACGCCTGGACTTCCGCATTGTCTACCCGAACGACCGTGACGACTTATTAAAACTGATCGAAAACAACTCTCGTCTGTGCGGCGTGATCTTCGACTGGGATAAATACAATCTCGAGCTGTGCGAAGAAATCAGCAAAATGAACGAGTACATGCCGCTGTATGCGTTCGCTAACACCTACTCCACGCTGGACGTTAGCCTGAACGATCTGCGCATGCAGGTTCGCTTCTTCGAATATGCGCTGGGCGCTGCGGAAGATATCGCGAACAAAATCAAACAGAACACTGACGAATACATCGACACCATTCTGCCGCCGCTGACCAAAGCGCTGTTCAAATATGTGCGTGAAGGCAAATACACCTTCTGTACCCCGGGCCACATGGGCGGTACCGCCTTCCAGAAAAGCCCGGTAGGCAGCATCTTCTACGATTTCTTTGGCTCCAACACCATGAAATCCGATATCTCGATTTCAGTTTCTGAACTCGGTTCCCTGCTGGACCACAGCGGCCCGCACAAAGAAGCGGAAGAGTATATCGCTCGCGTATTTAACGCCGAACGCAGCTACATGGTGACCAACGGCACCTCGACCGCCAACAAAATCGTCGGTATGTACTCCGCGCCGGCCGGCAGCACCGTGCTGATTGACCGTAACTGCCACAAATCGCTGACCCATCTGATGATGATGAGCGACATTACGCCGATCTACTTCCGTCCGACCCGTAACGCCTACGGCATCCTCGGCGGTATCCCGCAGAGCGAATTCCAGCACGCGACTATCGCCAAGCGTGTGAAAGAGACGCCGAACGCGACCTGGCCGGTACACGCCGTTATCACCAACTCGACTTACGATGGTCTGCTGTACAACACTGACTTCATCAAGAAAACCCTGGATGTGAAATCCATCCACTTTGACTCCGCATGGGTGCCTTACACCAACTTCTCGCCGATCTATGAAGGCAAATGCGGGATGAGCGGCGGCCGCGTCGAAGGGAAAGTGATTTACGAAACCCAGTCCACGCACAAACTGTTGGCGGCGTTCTCCCAGGCATCGATGATCCATGTGAAAGGCGATGTTAACGAAGAGACCTTTAACGAAGCCTACATGATGCACACCACCACCTCCCCGCACTACGGGATCGTGGCGTCCACCGAAACCGCGGCGGCGATGATGAAAGGCAACGCCGGTAAGCGCCTGATCGACGGCTCTATCGAACGTTCCATCAAGTTCCGTAAAGAGATCAAACGTCTGAAAGGCGAGTCTGAAGGCTGGTTCTTCGACGTATGGCAGCCGGAACATATCGACGGTCCTGAATGCTGGCCGCTGCGCTCCGACAGCGCATGGCACGGTTTCAAAAACATCGACAACGAGCACATGTATCTCGACCCGATCAAAGTCACTCTGCTGACCCCGGGGATGAAGAAAGACGGCACCATGGATGAGTTCGGTATTCCGGCCAGCATCGTGGCGAAGTATCTCGACGAACACGGCATCGTGGTGGAGAAAACCGGTCCGTACAACCTGCTGTTCCTGTTCAGCATCGGTATCGACAAAACCAAAGCGCTGAGCCTGCTGCGTGCGCTGACCGACTTCAAACGCGCGTTCGACCTGAACCTGCGGGTGAAAAACATGCTGCCGTCGCTGTACCGTGAAGATCCTGAATTCTATGAAAACATGCGTATTCAGGACCTGGCGCAGAACATTCACAAACTGGTTGAGCATCACAACCTGCCGGACCTGATGTTCCGCGCGTTTGAAGTGCTGCCATCCATGGTGATGACCCCGTATGCCGCGTTCCAGAAAGAGCTGCACGGTCAGACGGAAGAAGTGTACCTCGAAGAGATGGTCGGCCGCGTCAACGCCAACATGATCCTGCCGTATCCTCCGGGAGTGCCGCTGGTCATGCCGGGTGAAATGATCACCGAAGAGAGCCGTCCGGTGCTGGAGTTCCTGCAGATGCTGTGCGAAATCGGCGCCCACTATCCGGGCTTCGAAACCGATATCCACGGCGCCTATCGTCAGGCGGATGGTCGTTACACCGTTAAAGTGCTGAAAGAAGAGAATAACAAGTAATAGACGCACATCAGGGAAGTGGCTTGCCACTTCCCTTTTTCACGCTGCAAGGAGAACACATGAAAACACCCTCACAGCCGCGCGCGATTTACTACATCGTTGCGATCCAGATCTGGGAGTACTTCAGCTTTTACGGCATGCGCGCCTTACTCATCCTCTACCTCACCCACCAGCTTGGCTTCGACGACAGCCACGCCATCAGCCTGTTCAGCGCTTACGCCTCTCTGGTTTACGTTACCCCTATTCTTGGCGGCTGGCTTGCCGACCGCCTGCTCGGCAACCGCACGGCGGTGATTGCCGGGGCGCTGTTGATGACCCTCGGCCACGTGGTGCTGGGCGTTGAGTCGACCTCCGCATGGAGCCTGTACGTCGCGCTGGCGATCATTATCTGCGGCTACGGCCTGTTCAAATCCAATATCAGCTGCCTGCTTGGCGAACTTTACGCCCACGACGATCCGCGTCGCGACGGCGGCTTCTCGCTGCTGTACGCCGCCGGTAACGTCGGCTCCATCGCCGCGCCCATCGCCTGCGGGCTGGCGGCCCAGTGGTACGGCTGGCATATCGGCTTCGCCCTGGCGGGGATCGGGATGTTCATCGGCCTGATGATTTTCTTAAGCGGCAGCCGCCACTTTCGGCATACCCGCGGCGTCGATAAACCGGCGCTGCGGGCGGTGAAATTCGTGCTGCCGACCTGGGGCTGGCTGCTGGTGATGCTCTGCCTGGCGCCGGTGTTCTTCACGCTGCTGCTGCAAAACAACTGGTCCGGCTATCTGCTGGCGGTCGTCTGCCTGTTCGCCGCCCAGATGGTGGCGCGGATCATGATCAAAGCCCCGGAGCATCGTCGCGCGCTGTGGCAGATCGTCCTGCTGATGCTTGCCGGGACGCTGTTCTGGGTGCTGGCGCAGCAGGGGGGAAGCTCGATTAGCCTGTTTATCGATCACTTTGTTAACCGCCGCCTGCTGAACTGGGACGTGCCGACGGCGCTGTTCCAGTCGGTTAACGCGGTGGCGGTGATGGCGGCCGGCGTGGCGCTGGCGTGGCTGATGCGCCCGGAAGGCAGCGCGCGTTCGGTGCTGCGCGTCTGGTTGAAATTCGCTTTTGGCCTGCTGCTGATGGGCGGCGGCTTTATGCTGCTGGCGCTCAACGCCCGCCACGGCGCCGCTGAGGGTCAGGCCTCGATGGGCATGATGGTCGCTGGACTGGCGATGATGGGCTTTGCCGAACTGTTTATCGACCCGGTCGCGATGGCGCAAATCACCCGCCTGAACATGCCCGGCGTCACCGGGGTATTGACCGGTATTTATATGCTGGCCACCGGCGCGGTGGCCAACTGGCTGGCCGGCGTGGTCGCCCAGCAGACCACCGAATCGCAAATCAGCGATACGGCGATTGCCGCCTATCAGCATTTCTTCTCGCAGATGGGGGAATGGACCCTCGGCTGCGTGGCGGTGATGGTGGTTATCGCCTTTGCCGCAGCCTGTAGCGTCGGCAAACGCCGCGCGGCGGCTGGCGAGCTTCCCGGCGGCGGCGCCTAGCCCCGTCTGGCGACAGGTCCGGCTTACCGGGCTACAAAATCGTGCTGTCTGGTAGCCCGGCTAAGGCGTTTACGCCGCGAGCCGGGGATCGGTAACCCCAACAGTGGAGCGCAAAGCCGCTCCTTGCACCGTTTACTGAACAGGAGGAGGATATTCTGGCAGGCGCGGAAGCCAACGATAAAAAATACCGTTAGTGAAGGCATAGCTGAGTGAGATCAGCTTGAAGAGAAGCCAGATTCGTTACTCTTGTTCTTCGGTGTGAAGCCGGAGACAGGCCGCGCGGAAGGGTGACCTGGTTCAATTTATCGAAGCTAGTTTGAAAGCAAGGTTATGAGGAACCCATATGTCTGAACAACAAGCACAAGGTGCCGATGAGGCCATTGACCTTAATAATGAACTGAAAACTCGTCGCGAAAAACTGGCTGCGCTGCGTGAGCAGGGCGTAGCTTTCCCCAACGATTTCCGTCGCGATCATACCTCTGACCAATTGCACGCTGAATTCGATGCGAAGGATAACGATGAACTCGCTTCCCTGAACGTTGAAGTTGCGGTGGCCGGCCGGATGATGACTCGCCGCGTGATGGGTAAAGCCTCCTTCGTCACCCTGCAGGACGTCGGCGGCCGTATCCAGTTGTACGTGGCCCGCGATGACCTGCCGGAAGGCGTCTACAACGAACAGTTTAAGAAATGGGACCTTGGCGACATCATCGCCGCCCGCGGCAAGCTGTTCAAAACGCAAACCGGCGAACTCTCCATCCACTGCACCGAGCTGCGCCTGCTGACCAAAGCCCTGCGCCCGCTGCCGGATAAATTCCACGGCCTGCAGGATCAGGAAGTCCGCTATCGCCAGCGCTATCTGGATCTGATCGCTAACGAAGAGTCGCGCCATACGTTCCGCATCCGCTCGCAGATCCTCGCGACCATGCGTCAGTTCATGGTAGCCCGCGGCTTTATGGAAGTGGAAACCCCGATGATGCAGGTGATCCCCGGCGGCGCTTCCGCCCGTCCGTTTATCACGCATCACAACGCCCTGGATCTCGATATGTACCTGCGCATCGCGCCGGAACTGTATCTGAAACGTCTGGTGGTCGGCGGCTTCGAACGCGTGTTTGAAATCAACCGTAACTTCCGCAACGAAGGGATCTCGGTACGCCATAACCCAGAGTTCACCATGATGGAACTGTACATGGCGTACGCGGACTACAAAGACCTGATCGAGCTGACCGAGTCACTGTTCCGCACCCTGGCGCAGACGGTGCTGGGCAAAACCGAGGTGCCGTATGGCGACCAGGTGTTTGACTTCGGCAAGCCGTTTGAAAAACTGACCATGCGCGAGGCGATCAAAAAACATCGTCCGGAAACCAACATGGCGGATCTGGATAACTTCGACGCGGCGAAAGCGCTGGCGGAATCTCTCGGTATTCAGGTAGAGAAAAGCTGGGGTCTGGGGCGCATCGTCACCGAAATCTTCGACGAAGTGGCGGAAGCGCACCTCATCCAGCCGACCTTCATCACCGAATACCCGGCGGAAGTCTCCCCGCTGGCGCGCCGTAACGACGTCAACCCGGAAATCACCGACCGCTTCGAGTTCTTCATCGGCGGCCGCGAAATCGGTAACGGTTTCAGCGAGCTGAACGACGCCGAAGACCAGGCGCAGCGTTTCCAGGATCAGGTTAACGCCAAAGCGGCGGGCGATGACGAAGCGATGTTCTATGACGAAGACTACGTCACCGCGCTGGAGTACGGTCTGCCGCCGACCGCCGGTCTGGGCATCGGTATCGACCGGATGGTGATGCTGTTTACCAACAGCCACACCATCCGCGACGTGATCCTCTTCCCGGCGATGCGTCCGCAGAAGTAAACCGTTGCACTCCCTCCCGGCCTGCGCCGGGAGGTTCTTCCTGCATTATCCCCATCCTGTCGGCAGGGCAATGTTATTACAGGACTTTTTGCAACGTGCCGCGCTGGCTGCCGTTTGCCCATACGCCGTTAAAGGCGTCGTTCAGCGTAAAGGCTGAGCTTTTCACCCGGAACGTCAATTTACCCTGGCTGGCTTTCGCCTCCTCGACCAGATGACCATGGGTTTTCACCGTTTTAGCGGTGACGGTAATCTCATCAATTTTATTGCCATAGTCAGTATAAACATACCAGGTGCCCACCCAGGGGCCGAAGCCGCTGCTGGCCTGCTGCGCGGCGGCGGCATTCTCGGCTTTGGTTTTATGAATATCGCAGGTGGTCCCGTCGGTCATCTGCGTGCAACCGGAGCGTTCAAGCTGTTCCCGGTATTTCGCGCTAATGGCGTGGGCCGGCGCGGCGGCGACCAGCGCCAGGGTGAGGGTGGTGAAAAGCCAGGTCTTATTCATCTTATTGTTTCTCATCGCGATAGCGGCGCGCATTGTCATAAAGGTTGATATACATTGGTGCATTCTCCAGGGGCGTCCGAATAAATATAACCGCAGCCATTCCTGATAAATAACGAGCAGAAAGGAGAAGGGTTATTTATTTGTAAAAACATCATTACCCTGATCTTATTTATCACCGTACCTTCCCGCTGCATGTCATATTATTGCAGAGAGAATGTTAAGTAATTGATGTTTTAAAAGGGACTATTTGTCACTTACGCAAATAACAGCAGGCCAGGCCTGGGCGCAGGGCTAAAGCCCGCGCCGCTGCGGTGTTGAGATTTTTTCATATTGCTATCATCATATTTCGAATGAAAGGGATAACCTCTGAAGCGGGTTATTAAGCCAGTAATTTTTATCCGCAAAATAAGCCTGCGGCAAGCATTATTTCCATTTATTTTTCAGGGCTACTCGCGCCAGCGGATATTTCGCCCGCGGCAATGATGGATTTCCATCATTTCTCCGTTTTCATCGCTGGTCGTCGCCTGCTTATAGTGACGGCACACCAGACGACTGGCTGAAAAGGAGATAAACATGGCGACAGAGCACCTGCAGTGGGGCATTAGCCCCCTGTGCTGGACCAACGATGTGCTGGAGGATTTAGGCGGCGATATCCCTCTCGACACGTGTCTGCGCGAGGCGCGGGAGGCGGGGTTTCAGGGCATTGAGTTAGGGCGGAAGTTTCCCCGCCAGGCGGAGACATTGGGGCCTCTGCTGGCGGCGGCTGACCTGCGCCTGGCGTCAGGCTGGTACAGCGGCTTGCTGGCCGACCGCAGCGTGGAAGCGGAGCTGGAGGCGGTGCGGGGCCACGCGCAGCTCCTGCAGCAGCTCGGCGCCAGGGTAATGGTCTATGGCGAGTGCGGGCAACTGCCCGGTGAAACGCCGCTTGATGAGCCGATCTCGCTCTCGCCGCCGTTAAGCCGCGTCAGCCTGACGGCGTATTGCCATAAGCTAAATACCTTTGCCGACCTGCTGCTGCGGGACTACGGCCTCCGGCTGGCCTATCACCACCATCTGATGATGCTGGTGGAGCACGACGACGAGCTGGAGCGGTTTTTGTCCCAGACCCATGACAACGTCGGGCTGGCGTTTGATACCGGACACGCCTTCGTCGCCGGGGTCGATATCCCGCGCGTGCTGGAGAAATATGGTCACCGTATCCGCCACCTGCATCTGAAAGACGTCCGTCCGCAGGTGCTGGGGCGCCTGTATCGCGAAAACCTGAGCTTTAACGAGGCGGTGCGCGCCGGACTGTTTACCGTCCCTGGCGACGGCTGCATCGACTATGCGCCGATCCTCAACTTTGCCCGGGACAGCGACTACCGCGGCTGGCTGATTATCGAAGCCGAGCAGGACCCGGCGATGGCGCCGCCGTTTGCCACCGCTCGCCGCGCCTTCGCCTGGCTGGCGCACCACTTTTCGTCCCCGTCATCATCAGAGGAGCACGCATCATGAGCGCGCGGTTAAATATTGGTCTTATCGGCTCCGGTTTTATGGGCCAGGCGCACGCCGACGCTTACCGTCGCGCGGCCATGTTCTATCCCGATCTGCCGAAGCGCCCCTATCTTTACGCGCTGGCGGATCAGGATCAGGCTTTGGCTGAACGTCATGCGGTGAAGCTGGGGGCGGAGAAAGCTTACGGTGACTGGCGCGAACTGGTGAACGATCCGCTGGTGGACGTGGTGGATATTACCTCGCCGAACCATCTGCACTACACGATGGCGATGGCGGCGATCGCGGCGGGTAAACATGTCTATTGCGAGAAACCGCTGGCGGTTAACGAGCAGCAGGCGCAGGAGATGGCGCAGGCGGCCCGGCGCGCGGGGGTGAAGACCATGGTGGCCTTTAACAACATTAAAACCCCGGCGGCGCTGCTGGCAAAGCAGCTTATCGCCCGGGGCGATATTGGCGAACCGGTGCGCTTCCGCGGCACCTTTGATCAGGGGTTTTATAACGACCCGAACCTGCCCTGGTCCTGGCGCTGCTCGAAAACCCTCGGCGGCAGCGGGGCGCTTGGCGACCTCGGCGCCCATACCCTGTCCGTCGCCCAGTTTTTGATGGGCGGGATCCGTGAAGTGACCGCCAGCGCGCAAACCTGCCTGCGCCAGCGTCCGGTGCCACAGACCGATGCCGGGTATGCCAGCCGGGTCGCGGCCGATGCCGAGTGGCGGGAAGTGGAAAATGACGATCAGGTTCAGTGCCTGGTCAATTTCGACAGCGGCGCCGCGGGGGTGATTGAGGCTTCGCGCATCGCCGCCGGGCGCATCTTCGGCGTGTTCTGGGAGGTCTCCGGCACCGAAGGCACGCTGTATATGGACGGGGAGCGCTTTAACGAACTGCAGGTGTATCGCTTCCGCGATGACAAACACGACCGCGGCTTTAAAACGCTGTATGCCGGGAGCCAGATCCCGGCCTATGCCGGCTTCTTCGGCTTCGATTTTGGCGGCGGCGGGCTGGGCTATTTTGACGTCAAGGTGATGGAAGTGCATGACCTGGTGCAGGGGATTTGTGGGGACGACGACTGCTATCCCAGCTTTGAATTTGGTTTACAGAATCAGCGCGTGCTGTCGGCGATTGAAGCCTCGATGGTCAGCCGTCGCTGGGTTAACGTGGTTAAGGATTAAGGAGCCGCTATGTTTCCCTCACAATTACCGACCCCGCGCCGCCCGGCGGCGCAGAGCATTCCCTCCCTGCGCTGGGGCATCATCGGTCCGGGCTGGATCGCCGAGCGCTTTGTGCACGCATTGAAAACCCAGAGCCGGCAGCAGGTGGTGGCCGTGGCCTCCCGCAGCCAGGCGAAGGCCGACCGGGTAGCCGCGGAATGGGGGATCCCTCAGGCTTACGGCCGGGTGGAGGAGATGCTGGCGCGTCCGGATATTGATGCGGTCTATATTGCGACGCCGCACAACCATCACTTTCCCGACGGCATGCAGGCGCTGAAGGCGGGCAAACACGTGCTGATAGAGAAGCCCTTCGCGCTCAACCTCGGCGAAGGAGGTGAACTGCAGGCCGAAGCCGCCCGCCAGGGGAAGCTGGCGCTGGAGGCGATGTGGTGCGATTACGCGCCGAAGTATGATGTGATCCGCCAGCTGCTGGAGGATGGGGTACTCGGCGACCTGCATACCCTGCTGGCCGATCACGGCGAGTATTTCACTACCGACCACCGCATCTTTAATGCCGACCTTGCCGGCGGGCCGATGATGGATCTCGGCAGCTATTTGACCTCGTTTGCGCTGATGGTGGGTGGCATGCCGCAGGAGATTGTCGCCCGCGGCCGCGCGACGGCGGAGGGGCTTAACGGCCAGACGTCAATGCTATTCAGCTGGCGGAACGGGATGCAGGGGCTGTTAAACACGACGTTGTTCAGCAACACGCCGGGCGGGGCGGTGGTGGCCGGACGCCAGGCGACCCTGACCATCGACGGTCAGTTTTACGCCCCCGGCGGGTTCACGCTCGCCGCCAGCCAGGGCGGGCAGGCGCTGCGCTGGGAAGAGCCGCGCAATCGCTACGACCAGCTGTTCTGGCAGGCGGAGCATTTTGCCTGGTGCATCGGTCAGGGGCTGCGGGACTCGCCGCTGCGGCCGCTCAGTCAGGTGCTGCAGAATCTGCAGGTGATGGATGAGGTGCGGCGCCAGGTGGGCGCGGTGTTTAACGAAGAACGTTAAGGGGCCGGCCGGGCTTTGGTTTGCAGACAGCGCGAGCGTGCACGCCATTGCCCGGCACCGGGACGCGCACGGTTCCGGATATCTGCTGCCCGGCGGCGCTGTGCTTGCGCGGGCCTGGGATATCACTGCAACTGTGTGATATGGATGGTTATCATGCCCGTAGGCCGGGCAAGGCGTTGCCGCCGCCCGGCATAAAACGGCTCCGCCTCGGCTGTCCTTGCCCGGCGGCGCTGTGCTTGCGCGGGCCTGGGATATCACTGCAACTGTGTGATATGGATGGTTATCATGCCCGTAGGCCGGGCAAGGCGTCGCCGCCGCCCGGCATAAAACGGCTCCGCCTCGGCTGTCCTTGCCCGGCGGCGCGGCGCTTGCGCGGGCCTGGGATGTCACTGCAACTGTGTGATATGGATGGTTATCATGGCCCCGTAGGCCGGGCAAGGCGTTGCCGCCGCCCGGCATAAAGGCAGGTTCAGAGCCTGATAGCGGTTGCCACGCAACCACTCACCGACAGTCGTCGACGGCGACAAACTGGCCGCGCTGCAGAGACTGAACCGCCGCTTCGGCAATGGCCTGCGCCTGCAGGCCGTCCACCAGGCCGGGCAGGTCGGCCACGGTTTCACCATTCAGAGAGCGGATAAAGGCGTCGAGATGCTGGTAATAAGATCCTTGCACCCGGCTGAACCAGTCCGGCCACAGGCCTGGCTCAATGCGCTGATTGCCGCGCCACAGGGTAGGGCCCGCCGGCGACTGGCTGCCGGACTCCAGCGCGCCCTCTGCCCCCAGCAGGGTGATCCTTTCATCATACCCGTGGCCGGTGCGGCGGGTGTTGTCCAGCTGCGCCAGCGCGCCGCCGCGCATCTGCATCATCAGGATGGAGGTGTCGACATCGCCAAATTCGGCGATTTCCGGCAGGGCCAGCGCCGCGCCCATCGCCGCTACGGTATGCACTTCATCGCCGGTGAGAAAGCGCAGAAGATCGAAGAAATGGATCGCCTGATCGCGCATCTGACCGCCGGAGCTGCGCAGATAGTCGAGCGGCGGCATGCTGGAGGCGCGACAGACCATCTGCACCAGCTCGACCCTGCCGATCGCTCCCTGCTCCAGCTGGCGGCGCAACTGCTGATGGCTGCTGTCAAAGCGCCGGTTAAAGCCGACGGTGACCGGCACCTTAAGGGGAAGCACCCGCTCCACCACCTCGCGGGCGCGCGCCAGGGAAAGGTCGATCGGTTTTTCGCAATAGACCGCCTTGCCCGCCCGGGCGGCGGCTTCCAGCAGTTCGGCATGCGACGGGGTCGAGCTGGCGATCAGCACAGCGTCGATGGCGTCGCTACGGAGAGCCTCGCTCACCGTCACCGCCCGGGCGCCATAGCGGGCGGCCAGCGCCTGGGCGCGCTCCGGCGCGGCATCGGCCACCATCGTCAACTCGCTCCCGTCGTGACGGGCGAGGCTGGCGGCATGAACCTGACCGATAAAACCACTGCCTACCAGGGCAAAACGTTTGCACTTCATTTTATTCTCCAGAATGGCGAGGGGACGCTGCCACCATAATCGGTTTGCTAAACTCACTGACACTGCCGTTTTGATGTATTTCCATCATTGAAGAGAGGGGCGATGAAAAACATGTCACTGGCGATGCTGGCCAGACAGATTGGCGTCGGCGTGGCCACCGTTGACCGGGTGCTGAACGAACGCGGCGGCGTATCGCCGCAGACCACGCGCAAAGTGCTGCAGGCGGCGCGGGAGGCGGGGCTGAAGCGGATCCTGCCGGAGGAGCACCGCTTTCCCTGGCAGATTGAGCTCTTTCTCAGCAGCAATGACTCTTTCTTTTTTCCGCAGCTGGCGCAGGATTTCGCCGCCGTCGCGGATAGCCTCGGCTATCGTCGTCTGACCCTGCACCGCACCTTTGTCCCGGAGTCGCAGCCGGCGACCCTGGCCCGGCGCATTATGCGCAGCGGCCAGCAGCGTCAGGGGATCATCGTTTTCGGCAATGACCATCCTGTGGTGCATGACGCGCTGCGACGCTGTCGGGAAGCGGGCGTCCCCGTCATTACCCTGGCGACAGATCTGCCCGGCGCCGACCGGCTCTGCCACGTCGGGATCAATCAGTTGCAGGCTGGCCGCACGGCGGGGTTAATGATGGGGAGAATGACGCCGCGGCCCGGGGAGGTGCTGATGGTGAGCGGCCGGGAGGATTACAGCGCGCATCGCCTGCGCATCCAGGGGTTCCGCGAGGTGCTGAGCCAGCGCTTTCCCCATCTGCAGCTCAACGAGGTGCTGGCGGGCGAAGAGCGGCGGGAGCAGATCACCCGCCTGCTGGAGCAGGCCCTGTGCCGCAGCCGGCATATTGTCGGGATCTATAACACCGGACTTGGCAATACTCAGATTGCCGAGGCGCTGGCTCGCCACCGCCGCGAAGGCGACGTCTGCTGGATCACCCATGAGCGCTACAATACCACCCGCCAGCAGCTGGCCAGGGGCAGCCTGGCGTTAACGCTCGATCAGAACACCCGCCAGCACGCCCAGCTGGCGATCGACCTGATGCTGCGCCATCTGGAGTCCGGCTATCAGCCGCAAACCTATGCCGACGGGAAAGTCGACTTTATCCTCTACAGCGCCGAGAACGTCGACTAAGGCGTGCGGCGCCTCCCTTCCTGACAACGCGGATCTCCCCGCCGGGTAAATGCCAACCCCGCCGGGGGCGATCGCTGTAAAGCGTTGTCTGCCTCTCATTTTTCGCTCATTTATGCAGCAATGTTAGATGTCTGTCAAAATTCTGTTACTGCATGGTTTTAAAATTTTCATTTCAGTTATTTACTTATAAAAGTTTCAAATGTCTTGTTAATGAAATAAATGGTCTGGAATTCACGGTGTGGCATAAATGGACTGATGTTTCAAAAAAGTGATGATAAAACAGCCATTATTTGTGATTCCGATCACGACGAAATGCGGAAAACCCCGCAGCGCCGTCGCCGTCACAACAGACATTTGTCGCAATCTGACTGAAATTAATTTTTCATTTTGTTTCATTCACCGGCGTACCTACAAAATCAAGGATCAACTATGAATATTAAGAAAACGATTGTTGCCTCTTTGTTAGCCTGCATGCTGCCTGCGGTGGTTATGGCAAAAGATGTCTCCATTGGCGTCTCGATGGCGCTGTTTGACGATAACTTCCTGACGATCCTGCGTACCTCGATGCAAAAAGAGATGAAAAAAGATGGGGTGAAATCGCAGATCGAGGACGCGAAAGGGGATGTCTCCCAGCAGCTGCAGCAGGTGCAGAACTTTATCGGCCAGGGCGTGGACGCCATTATCGTCAACCCGGTGGATACCAACGCGGTGAAACCGATCATGGATCAGGCCACCAAAGCCGGGATCCCACTGGTGTTTGTAAACCGTCGCCCGCAGGCGGAGCTGACCGACAAGATGGCCTATGTGGGGTCGGACTCGATTCTCGCCGGCCGTCTGCAGATGGAAGCGCTGGCGAAAGCGATGAACGGCAAAGGCAATGTGGCGATCCTGCTCGGCGACCTGGCGAATGAATCCACTCGCGACCGCACCAAAGGGGTGGAAGAGGTCGTGGCGAAATACCCGAACATCAAAATCGTGCAGAAGCAGACCGCGAAATTTACCCGCAATGACGCCGTGGACGTGGTCAGCAACTGGATGACCAGCGGCGAGGATATCCAGGCCATCGCCTCCAACAACGATGAAATGGCGATCGGCGCCCTGCAGGCGCTGGGTAAAAACCCGAACCATATTCTCATCGCCGGCGTGGATGGCACCCCGGATGCGCTGCAGATGCTGAAGAGCGGCAAGATGATCGCCACCATCTTCCAGGATGCGAAAGGCCAGGGCGAGGGCGCCGTAGACGCGGCCATTAAGCTGGCGAACGGCGAGAAAGTGGAAAAGATCATCGACGTGCCGTATCAGCTGATCACCAAAGAGAACATGGCTGAATTTACCAATCGTAATCAGAAATAATCCTGGCCAACCTGTGGTACGGAGGTGGATGTATGAACGCTTTTGCCCTTGAAGCCGAAGGTATCAGTAAGTTCTTCCCCGGCGTGAAGGCGCTCGACAATGTCTCATTACGCGTGCGCCCGGGAACGGTGCACGCCCTGATGGGCGAGAACGGCGCCGGTAAATCCACGCTAATGAAGTGCCTGATCGGTATCTATCGCCCGGATAAAGGATCGATTCGCGTGAAAGGTGAGCCGGTGGAATTTACCGACACCATGGATGCGCTGCGCTCGGGGATCTCGATGATTCACCAGGAGCTGAATCTGGTGCCGCATATGACGGTGGCGGAGAATATCTGGCTGGGGCGCGAGCCGATGAAGTACGGCTTTGTCGACCACGGCCAGCTGACCCGCCAGACCCAGGCGCTGCTGGATAAGCTGAATATTCGCTTAACTGCCGACCGGCTGGTGGGCGACCTGAGCATCGCCGCCCAGCAGATGGTGGAGATTGCCAAAGCGGTCTCATGGAACGCGGATATTGTGATCATGGATGAGCCCACTTCGGCGCTGACCGAAGGCGAGGTGGCTCACCTGTTCACCATCATCCGCGACCTGCGGGCCCAGGGCAAAGCGATCATCTATATCAGCCATAAAATGGATGAGATCTTCGCCATCACCGATGAGATCAGCGTCTTTCGCGACGGCACCTGGGTGGGGAGCAAAAACACCACCGAATTTACCCGCCAGTCGCTAATCACCCAGATGGTCGGCCGCGAATTAACCCAGCTGTTCCCGAAATTTAATAACACCATCGGCGAAGAGGTGCTGACGGTGCGCAACCTGACGCGCCAGGGCGTGTTCCATGACGTCAGCTTTACCGTGCGTCGCGGCGAGATCCTCGGCGTGGCCGGGCTGGTGGGCGCCGGGCGCAGCGAGGTGATGGAAAGCCTGTTCGGTATGGAACGCTTCGACAGCGGCGAAGTGCTGATCGACGGGGCGCCGGTGACCATTGATTCTCCCTCCGTGGCGATTGAAAAGGGGATGGCGTTATTAACCGAAGACCGCAAAAAGTCGGGCCTGTTTCTGGTGCTGTCGGTGCTGGAAAATATGAGTATCGTCAAAATGCCGGAATATATCGGCAAGAGCGGTTTTGTCCAGCACGTGAAAATGGCCGAAGACTGCATGGAGCAAATCCGCCGGCTCAATATTAAAACGCCGACGATGGATCAAATTATTAATAACCTCAGCGGGGGGAATCAGCAAAAAGTCCTGATTGCGCGCTGGCTGTTAGCGCAACCGAAAATCTTAATTCTCGATGAGCCGACCCGCGGCATCGACGTCGGGGCGAAGGCGGAAATTTATCATCTTATCAGTGAACTGGCGAACCGGGGGGTGGCGGTCATTATGGTCTCCTCTGAGCTGCCGGAAATCCTTGGCATGAGTGACCGGGTCATGGTGATGCATGAAGGTCGTATCACCGGCATCCTGGAAAAAGACGAAGCCGACCAGGAAACCATTTTGTCGTTGGCATCCCATTGAGGCACAGAGAATGAGTAATATGAAATTAACGGCGGCTCCGGCCAGCGAGGGTTCCTCCTTCTTCGCTAATTTGCGGCATAAAATGCCGAAAGATACCGGCATCTTTGTGGTGATGCTGGTGATTGCCCTGACATTTGAAATCGCCGGCTGGTATGTTCGCGACCAGTCGTTCCTGCTCAATACCAACCGCCTGGTGCTGATTGTGCTGCAGGTGGCGATCATCGGCATCATCGCCGTCGGCGTCACCCAGGTGATCATCACCACCGGGATTGACCTCTCCTCCGGCTCGGTTATCGCCCTCGCGGCGGTGGTGGCGGCGAGCCTGGCGCAAACCTCCGACAGCCTGTCGCCGATGTTCCCGGCGCTGGTCAACCTGCCGGCGGTGATCCCGATTTGCGCGGGGATCGGCGTCGGCCTGCTGTGCGGGCTGACCAACGGTTTCCTGGTGACGCGAACCGGTATCCCGCCGTTTATCGCCACCCTCGGGATGATGGTCTCGGCGCGCGGTCTGGCGCAGTATTACACTCAGGGCAACCCGATAAGCTTCCTCTCCGACAGCTTTACGGCGATAGGCCAGGGGGCGATGCCGGTGATCATCTTCTTCGTGATCGCCGCGGTGTTTCACATTGCGCTGAAGCATACCCGGTATGGCAAATATGTGTATGCCATCGGCGGCAACATGACCTCGGCCAAAGTGTCCGGCATCAACGTGAATAAGTACCTGGTGATTGTCTACACCATCGCCGGGGCGCTCTCCGGGCTGGCGGGGGTGGTGCTGGCGGCGCGCGTCAGCAGCGGCCAGTCCAGCATGGGGATGTCCTACGAGCTGGACGCGATTGCCGCAGCGGTGATCGGCGGCAGCAGCTTAATGGGCGGGGTGGGGCGCATTACCGGCACCCTGATTGGCGCGATGATCCTTGGCCTGATCAAGAGCGGATTTACCTTTGTCGGCGTCGATGCCTACGTGCAGGATATTATTAAAGGGATCATTATCGTCGCGGCGGTGACCATCGACATGCGCCGTAACCGGAAAAAACACTAATCTTATCAACTGGCGGCAACGGCGAAGCGCGTCGTTGCCGCCAGCCCTGTCCAGAAATAAACAAAATACTCCCCGCCTGGCGCCGGCTGTCTATTTTTCCCGCGCTGCGCATCCTGTACAGTTTCGCGACTTTTGTTGTCCATTCGCCAGGGGGCCACGCCTTGCCCCCTGGTTTCTGGAGTCGTATGAATACACCATCCATAGGCAAATCCTCGCCGGTCTGGCGACCGGGAAGAAGGGGCGTGATCGTCACGCTGCTCGTTGGCCTGGCGATCCTGATCATCGGCCGGGGCGGGCATTTTCTGGCCAGAGAGGTTTGCCGCGAAATGTATACCCGTCAGCTGGAGAAGGATGCGCAGTGGGTGGCGTCACGCCTCGAACGGCGGATGAACACGCCGGCGCGGCAGCGGGAAGCCACCTGGCCGCTGGCGGTGATGCGCGCGGATCTCTATGCCCTGGCCCGGCAGCGACATTATCAGCTGCTGCTGGTGAATAGCGACGGGCATCTGCTGGCGGCATCGCATGCGCTGCCGGCCGGCGTGCTGGCCCAGGTTCAGGCGCAATTTCCCAGGGAGATGCAGCCGCCGCTGTTCGGCAGCCATTACCAGACCATTCAGCCCTTCGCCCCGCATCAGCGGATGTTAAGCCGGGCGCTGAACGGCAATGCGGGCCTGGCGGGCTGGAATCTCGTGATGCTGGCGCCGGACGGCGGATTGCCCTCGCTGCTGATGGCTTACCGTTGGCCGGTCACGATGGGCCTCGGCGCGGTGCTCGCCGGCACGCTGCTGGCGGTGAGGCGGGCGGCGCGCGCCCGGCGAAAACGCTAATTGCCGACGGCGCCGTCAGGCATGGCGAAACTGCAGGGTGGCGGGCAGATAGCGCTGGAGCGGCTCCGGCGCCTGGCCGTCGATCAGCTGGCTGAGCAGATCGTAGCAGTGCCAGGCCAGCTGGCGATTATCCTGTTGCACGGTATCAATGCGCAGGGAAAGTGAATCGTACAGATAGTGATCGTCGAAGCTGGCGAGATGAATATTGGAGTCCAGCAGATGATGCTGGCTCATATAGCGCAGGACCCCTTCGAGCAGGCCGCAGGCCGCGGTGAACAGCGCCTTCGGCGGCCGGCCCAGCCGCGCGCAGAGCGCGGCGAACATCTCATAGCCGGAGCTGGGGTGATAGTTGCCGTTGATCACCCACTCGGGACGCAGCGTGACCCCCGCCTGAGCCAGGCCCTGGGTGAATCCCGCCAGCCGGTCGCGCGATGGCGATAGCCGCGGCTGGCCGCCGAGGAACCAGAACTCATCCGCATGCTGAGGGGCGATGCGGGAGATTAGCTCAGCCGTTGGGGTGACCGAGTCGGTCATCACCAGCGGCAGGGCGCTGTCGCTGGGGGAGCGGTCAAACAGCACCACCGGCAGCTGTTCGCTGAGCTTCAGGTAGTCGGCATCGCTGTGCATGCACGAGGCGACGATCAGGCCGTCGACCTGGCGAGCAATCATGTTATTGACCACCACGCTCTCCTGGCCGGGGTTTTCGTCGGTGCAGGAGATAAGCAGCTGCACGCCGGCTTCCCGGCAGAGCGTCTCAAGCTCATGGGAGAAAACGGCAAACCCGTAGTTGGTGATCTCCGGCACCACCAGGCCAATGGTATGGCTGCGGTTATCGCGCAGCGAGCGCGCGTGAATGCTGGGTTGATAGTGCTGCTCGCGGGCGATCGCCAGCACGCGCTCGCGCGTCTCCTGCGCCACGCGCAGCTCTTTGCCACGACCGTTAAGCACCAGACTGGCGGTCGCTTTGGAGACGCCCGCCAGTTCGGCGATATCTTTGATAGTTACGCGTTTGGTTTTCATCAGCACCCGGGAGCCTGAAAGCAAAACGGTTATTCTACCATGCATGGCCGCAGCAGCCAGCGGCAGAATGCCACCGGCGTCGCACCGCTGAAGATTAACTGCCCCGGATAGCCCGGGAAGAAGCGGCTGCTCATCACCCCTTCGCCATCGTTGATGAAAATCTCCACGCTGGAGCGGTCGATAAAGATCTGCAGGCGCCGCGCCTCGCCGCGCCAGTAGCGGTGATGCATCTCCGCCGTCTGCAGCCCGCGGCGCGACAGACGCAGGCCGTCGCGGTTGACGGTGAGCTGCAGGGCGCCGGCAAAATCCAGCCCCAGCGTGCTGTTGGGGGCGATGTCAAAGGCCAGCTCCATCGGGGCGAGGGGCAGGGTCTGTCCGCGCCAGCCCTCGGCTTCGCCGCGCAGGGCGGCCAGCTCGCGCAGCGGGCGCTGATACAGGGTGCCCGCCTGCCACTCCAGCTCGCGCACGCAGGTCATCTGGTGGATCCACCCCTGCGCGCGGGTGGGTTGATGCATCTCTTCCCCGTCCGGGACGCCCATCCAGCCGACCAGCAGGCGGCGGCCATCCTCGGCCAGCATGGTTTGCGGCGCGTAGAACTCAAATCCGCTGTCCAGCTCGTGCAGCGGACCATGGTCGAAGGCGCCGCGTTCGGCGTCGAAACGGCCTGCCATCCACACCGCCGGATAGGTATTGAGAAAGCGCTGCGCTTCGCGGGCCAGCCCCTGCGGGCAGCAGATCAGCAGGTGGGTGTCCGCCAGCGGAAACAGGTCCGGGCACTCCCACATGTAGCCGCCGTTCGCCAGGCCGTTAACGTCATGCCCGGCTATCTCGCCCACCAGGCGCCAATCCCGCAGGTCGCTGGCGGTAAACAGCAGCACTTTGCCGCGCTGTTGCACATCCTGCGCCCCGAGGACCATGTACCAGCGCCCGTCCTGTCGCCACACCTTAGGGTCGCGCACATGGCCGGTATAGCCTTCCGGCAGCGGCAGCACCGGCCCCAGCTTGCGGAAGGTGCCATCGGCATTTTCCGTCGCCAGACATTGCCAGGCGGTGCGCCCGCCGTCGGGGAATTTCACGTTGCCGGTATAGCACAGGGTCAGGGCGCCCTCGAACTCGACCGCGCTGCCGGAGTAGCAGCCGTTGCGGTCATACTCTTCATCCGGCATCAGGGCGATAGGTTCATGCCGCCAGTGCAGCAGATCGGCTGAGCTCCAGTGTCCCCAGCACTTGTAGGTGTGGTCGCAGGCGAGCGGGTTCCACTGATAAAACAGGTGGTAACGCCCGGCGACCTGGCAAAAGCCGTTGGGATCGTTCAGCAGTCCGCTGACCGGCGCCAGATGCCATTGCGGGTAATGGCTGTCGGCCAGCGCCTGCGGCTGGCCCTGCATAACGGCCTGCAGGATCGCAGGCAGGCGTGACGGTAATGACATTATTCAGCGTCCGTTTTGTATTTCAGCGTCAGAGAGAGCGTGAAGGCCACGGCGAAGGCGATCGCCATCCCGATAATGTAGTTCAGCAGCGAGCTGGCCTGCACGATGGCCATTCCCGGGATTGCCGTCAGGCCCACCGCGGTCATGTAGACGTGCATCGACACCACCCAGGCGCCGCCGGCGGCACCGCCCACCAGCGCGGCGATGAACGGTTTCACAAAGCGCAGGTTAATCCCGAAGATTGCCGCCTCGGTGATCCCCAGCATCGCCGAAAACGCCGACGGCAGGGTGATAGCTTTGATTTTGGCATCTTTGGTTTTAAACCACACCGCAAAGCAGGCGCCGCCCTGGGCGACGTTGGCCATGGCCCAGATCGGCAGCAGGAAGTTGACGCCGATCGACGGATTGCCGAGCAGACCCGCCTCGATGGCATGGAAGCTGTGATGGATACCGGTAATGACGATCACCGAATAGAGGCCGCCAAACAGCAGGCCCGCCAGCCAGCCGGCGTGGCTGATAAGCGTGCTGAGGATAAACGAAATGCCGTCGCCGAGCGCGCGGCCGGCCGGGCCGATCAGCAGCAGGGCGATAAAGCCGGAGATAATTACCGTCAGGAACGGCGTGAGGATCAGATCCAGCGCGTCAGGGATAATGCGGCGCAGCCGTTTCTCGACAAGGCTCATAAACCACACCGCCAGCAGCACCGGGAAGACCGTGCCCTGATAGCCGATCATCGCCACTTCGATGCCGAAGAAATTCATGGTGTGGAAGCCGGCGGCGACGCCCCAGGCGTTGGTCAACGCCGGGTGGGTGAGGATCCCGCCGAGGGTCGCGCCCAGATAAGGGTTACCGCCAAATTCGCGGGCGGCGGTAAAGCCGATCAGGATCGGCAGAATGATAAACGCCGCCGAGCTGCACATATCCAGCATGATATAGATAGCGTTGCCCGGGTCGACCCAGCCGTAGGTTTTCACCATCCCCAGCAGGCCCATCAGCAGGCCGGAGGCGACGATGGCCGGAATAATCGGCACGAAGATGTTGGACAGCAGGCGGGCGATGCGCTGGAACGGGTTCAGCTTTTTCGCCGCCAGGTCGGCGGCTTCGGATTTGCTCGATTCGCTGATGCCCGCCGCCTGGATAAAGGCGGCATAGACTTTATTGACCACCCCGGTGCCGAAGATGATCTGCATCTGGCCGGCATTGCGAAAGCAGCCTTTCACGCCGTCGATTTTGCCAATCGCCTGCTGGTCGGCGAGCGCGTCGTCGACCAGCACCAGCCGCAGGCGGGTGGCGCAGTGCGCGGCGCTGGCGATATTTTCCTTGCCGCCCAGCAGGGGAAGCAGTGAGCGGGAAATCTGTTCAAAATCCATAGTACCCTCTGAATGCATGATGATATGGCGTGGGCGGCGCCGGCCGTGGCAGGCACCGCGAACCTTATATTTATGTGTGACTTACCCTGTCGTCCGGGTTCACGTCAGAACCAGGTCTCCATTTGCATACCGAACGACCATTCGCCGCCCGATTTGAATCCGTTGCTGCCTAACGCGTCGTCGTTGGCGTAGTTATCCAGCTTTTTGCTCCAGTCCATCCACGAGGTGTAGAAGCGGATCTCCGGGCGCGAGAAGAAGTCGCCGATGCTGCCGACCTTGAAGGTCGGGGCGAAGGTCAGCTTGTAGAAGCTGCCGTTGACCGCATGGCGATCGTTGTAGCCTTCAGGCTGCAGATCCATGTACTGATAGGTGCCCTCCCAGGCGAGGGCGAAGTTCTGCGTGACCTCCTGAATCAGACGCAGGTTGAGAGTGGCCCACTGATAGCTGTCGCCATCGACATAGCGGTCTTTACTGCTCTGCGCCAGCACGGCCGGGGCAATAAACCAGCGATCGCTCAGCGGCGTGGTGCCGTAGCTGGCGAAACGCCAGGTATTGGCCCCAGGACGCAGCGCGCCGTCGGAGCCGATGCCTTTAACCTCGGCGCCCAGTCCGTGGCCATACAGCAGGGCCGTTTTGCTGGTCCCGTCGCGCAGGCCATAGAAGCTCTCATTGTGCAGACCCAGCAGGGCATGAACCCCGGTGTTAGCGGCATCGCCTTTCACCAGATTGCCGTTCGCGTCCTGGCGGTCGTCATTATCTTTCGCCCGCATCCCGCTGACCATCATCTGCACCGGGCCGGCAAAGTTATTCATGCTGACGATATAGTTCTGCACGCTGTTGCTGCTGTCGGCGATATCGCCAAAGTTGCGGCCATATAACGAGAAGTTGCTGCGCAGGCTGTCGTTCCACTTCACGTCGTAGATCCCGCCGCCGGTCCCGGCGAGGAACACCACATCCGAGTCAACCCAGTGGATGTCGAAGTTGTCGCGGTCAAAGCGTTTCCCGGCCCACAGGGTCGAGCCTTTGAACGGACCCTCGAAGGTCGGCAGGTTGCCCAGCTCGACGAACGCCTGGCGCACGTTCAGGTCGCTGCTGCTCGCCGTCCAGTCGTTATAGGTAGTTTGCCCGTCGGCCACCATCACTTTGAAACGGGTGGTCGCCCCGTTGTCCAGGGTCTGCTTATGTTCGAGGTTCATTTCCACATAGGTGTCGGCCTGGTTGCCAAGACGACCAATGGCGCCGCCGGTCTCCCCGGCGGGGGTCATATAGGCCCCGGATTTCGTGCTGGCGGCGGAGTCGTTCATGATCACCCCGGAGCGGGCGTAGCCGTGGAACTCAAAGCCGCCGGGCCGTTCGGCTTTTTCTTCTAGTTGGGTGGTGCGCTTGGCCACCTGCTGGGTGGTGGCCTGGGTTTGCTGCTGCTGCTGGGTTAGCTGCTGAACTTTCTGCTCCGCTGAGGCGGCGCGGCTTTCGGCGGTACTGGCGCGGGTCTCGGCATCCTGCAGACGTTTTTCCAGGGCGGCGAGACGCGCTTCAATGCTGTTCAGGTCTGTCTGCCCATGGGCGGCGGCGGCGCCGGTTAGCAAAGCAATAAGAATGGCTAACTTCCGTTTTTTATACATGTTGGTGACATCCAAAGGTAAATCAGTGAGTGTGCTAACGTTTGCTAAACCGGTTTAGTTGATATGGTAAACATGTCGGTAACGCAGTGAAAATAAAAATTGCTAAACCGGTTTAAGAATTGTGATGTCACCAGCAAAGTGGGCCGTTAGCCGGCCCAACGGGATCACAGCGAGCGCTGAAGATCGACCCTGTAGGGCAGGGCGGTCATGGCGCCTTTGGCGGTGGTGGCCAGCGCGCCGCAGGTTTGCGCCAGCGCGAGGTCCGGCGCCAGGGCGGCGAGGTTATCAGGGATGCCGTGGGCGGCGAGCCCGGCGAGCAGCCCGGCGACAAAGGCATCGCCGGCGCCGGTGGTATCGACGGCCACTACCGGGCGGGCGGGGAAGTGGCTAACCTGCCCGCGCAGCGCGGCCTGGACTCCCGCTTTGCCCTGGGTGACCAGCAGCAGCGTCGGCTGGAAGCGGGCGTTCAGCCGGGCGATGCCGCTGACGATGTCGTCGCTGCCGCTGATAAAAGCCAGCTCCTCTTCCGACAGTTTTATGGCGTCGGCGAGGGCCAGCGCCCGGTCGAGACAGTCGCGCAGCTCCTGCGGATCCTGCCACAGGTCGCTGCGGATATTGGGGTCGAAGCTGACATAGCCCCCGGCGCGCTTTATCGCCTCCATCGCCGCGAATGCCGTGCTGCGGCTCGGTTCCGCGCTGAGGGCGATAGAGCAGACGTGCAGCCACTGGCCGGCGGCGAACGGCGGAAGATCCTCAGGCGCAAGAAACAGGTCGGCGCTCGGGCGAACCATAAAGGTAAAGGTGCGCTCCCCGTGCCGATCGAGATCGACCACCACCGTGGAGGTGCGCTGCGTCGCGTCGAGGCGCATAAAATCCACATCGACCTGCTCCTGCGCCAGGGTGTGGCGCATAAAGCGACCGAACGGATCGTCGCCGACGCGGCCGATAAACCCGCTGTCGCCGCCGAGCCGCGCCACGCCGACCGCGACGTTGGCTGGCGCGCCGCCGGGGCATTGCAGCAGGCGGCCCTCTCCGTCGGGCAGGAGATCGACGACCGCATCGCCGAGTACCCAGATTTTACCATTCATAGGACAGCTCCTCTTAGCTAAACTTTGTTAAACCGGTTTAGCTAATTAAAGCACAGCCTGGCGGCAAGCGGAACGATTGGTGGACGAAAGGGCGGGGCGAGGGTAAAAAATGTGAGCCAGGCGGAATATTTCGCCACTCCAGATCTGGACTTTTCCTTCCTGACCCGCTTAGGTATAGTTCCACAGGCCGCGGTTAACCCCGCCGCGGTGATAAAAGGTGAAGGAGTGCGTAGCGCGATGAACCCCAGTTTTGGCGATATTTACGATCGGTACCAGAAGCTGTCGCTGACCACGCACCTGCCGGCGGTCATCGCCTGCAGTGAAACCCTGAGCCTGAGTAAAGACCAGCCATTTCTGCCGCAGCCGGGCTATCTCTATTTTTTGCTGCAGGGGCAAATGACGTTGGCCTTTGGTGATGAGCAGAACCTGCTCGGGATTGTTATCGCGCATATGCCGTTAGGGCTACTTGAACATTATTGTCCGTCGGTGGCGCTCTATTATCGGTGTCTGGGCGAATGCCAGCTGGCGAAAATATCCGCCAGCGATTTTGAACGGATATTCTTTCATTCGTCGCCGGGCTATATGCAAGAGCTGACCACGATCCTGGCCTATATGGGCATATTTGCCCTTGATGCCCATTATGAACGCGGCAGCCAGACCAGCTTTCAGACCATTAAATCAATGCTGTCGCGCTATTTATATCGTGGAGGAATCGATGGTGGTCAGCATGAAAGCCTGTCGGCATTTATTATTAAACGAACCAATCTTTCGCGCAGCTATGTTTATCAGGTGCTGGCCGCCCTGCGCGAGGGGGGATATATCACGGTGAAAAAAGGCAAACTGATTTCCATCGACCGTCATATTCCTGAGAAATTCTGATTCAGGTTCGTCGGCTCCCCGACATAACGTCGCTAAAACCCGCCCGAGGAAAGCGCTACGCGCGCGTTTTCCCCCGGCCCCGTTACGCCTGAACCTGGCCGTTTTATTTATTTAACCTTTCACTCTGGAGTTATTTTATGACCCTGGACTATGTGGCGCTGGCCATTCTCATCGCCGTGGCCTTAATACTTTTTTATGGCGTGATTGTTATTCACGATATTCCTTATGAAATCGCCAAAGAGCGGCGCCATCCTCATCAGGATGCGATTCATTATGCCGGCTGGGTCAGCTTATTTACCCTGCACGCCCTGTGGCCCTTGTTGTGGATCTGGGCGACGCTATGGCGCGAAGACCGCGGATGGGGAATGCGCCGCATCGCCGACGATCAGCAGGCCCTGCATCAGCGTCTGGAGACGGTCGCTCAGCGACTGGAGCAGGTGCAGCGCGAGGTCGAGGAACTTAAAGCGAAGGAGGCAGAATAATGGAAACGTTAATGTTGCTGACCTACGCCGCGCTATGCATCGTGGTGTTTAAAGTATTCCGCATTCCGCTCAATAAGTGGACCGTGCCGACGGCGGTGCTCGGCGGTATCGCCCTGCTTGGCGCGGTGATCTTCGGGATGAACTACAACTTCCCCTATACCGACGTCGGTAATCAGGTGTTTCGCACCGTGCCGATTGTGTCGCAGGTACGCGGTCGGGTGCAGACCGTACCGGTGAAGCCTAACCAGAGGCTGCATAAGGATGATGTGCTGTTTACTCTCGACCCGACGCCGTTCCAGGCAAAGGTGGACGATCTGCAGGCGCAAATTAAAGCGGCCAGTCAGGATGCGCTCTCCCTCAACGCCGCGTTAAGCCAGGCGGAGGCCGAGCTGAGCAGAGCGGTGGCCCAGCGCGACCAGTCGCGGCGGGAGTATGCCCGTTTTCGGGAGGGGCATGCCCAGGGCGCCTTCTCCGATCAAATGGTCGATACCCGTCTGCAGACGTGGAAAGCCGATGAAGCCAGCGTCAGCGCGGCTCAGGCGAACGTGGTACAGGCGCGTAACGCGCTGGACTCGGTGGTGAAGGGCAAAAATACCACCGTGGCCTCCCTGCTGGCGCAGTTGCAGAAGGCGCAGTTTCAGCTGGATAACACCGTCGTCCGCGCCCCGGAAGACGGCTATGTCAGCACCGTCGGCTTACGGCCAGGCACCATGTCCACCGCGCTGGGGATGCTGCCGGTGATGACCTTTGTGCCGGTGGAGGGCGACGCCTCGCGGGAGTATGTCGCGGCATTTCGCCAGAACGCCCTGCAGCGTCTGCACAAAGGCGAGCCTGCGGAGCTGATGTTTCCGGCCATTCCGGGGACCGTCTTCCGCGGGGAAGTGGCCGACGTGCTGCCGGCGATTGGCGAGAGTCAGTTTCAGGGCCAGGGCAAACTGCTGACCACGGACGCGCTCAATACCCATGGCCGGGCGCTGGTGGTGCTGAAGGTGACCGATCCGCGTTTTGCCGAATACGCCCTGCCGCAGGGGGCCACCCTCGAGGCGGCGGTCTACTCGGATCATCTGAAAGAGCTGTCGCTGATCCGGAAGATCCTGATCCGCATGAAGAGCTGGGAAAACTATATCTATCTCGATCACTAAGCCGGCGGGCGCGGGGAGGCCGTACCCTCCCCGCGCCGCGGTCAGGCCTCGCTGTCTACCAGGCCGTCAATAATTACCTGCCGCACCCCCTGCGAACAGGGCTCAATACGACCGCGCACGCCGTAGACGGCCGCCAGGGTCTCGGGGGTGATGACCGCGGCCGGGGTACCGTCGCCGAGCAGCTGGCCCGCTTTGAGCATCAGCACGTGGTCGGCGTGACGCAGGGCAATATTGATATCGTGCACCACCACCAGGGTCACGATGTTGCGCCGCCGGGTCTCCCGGCGCACCAGATCCATCACGTGAAATTGATAGTTGAGATCAAGCGCGCTGAGCGGTTCGTCGAGCAGTAGCAGGCGCGGCTGGCGAATCAGCGACTGGGCGAGACCCACCAGCTGTTTTTGCCCGCCGGAGAGTTGATCGAGGTAGCTCATCGCCAGGTGGGCAATTCCCAGCTGGCGCAGCAGCGCCATCACCTCCTCCTGGTGCTGCGGACTGTGGCGTCCTCCGGCGGCACGCTGGGCCACGATAATCGACTCCAGCACATGCAGATGCACGCCGGCGGGCAGCGTCTGCGGAAGATAGACCACCTGTTCCGCGCGACGTGCGAAGGGCTGCGTCAGCAGGTTTTCCCCCTCCAGCAGCAGCTCGCCGCGGCAGGGGCCCAGACCCGCCATCGCCCGCATTAACGTCGATTTACCGCTGCCGTTTGGCCCCAGCAGCGCGGTGATTTTCCCCCGCGGCAGATGGGGAACCGTCAGGTTCTCGATCACCTTGCGTCTGGGGTAGCCGGCGCTGAAGTGAGACAGCGACAGGCCGGATAACGTCTGGTCGCTCATACCTGCCCCCGGTGACGTAAAATAATGCTTAAAAAGAACGGGACCCCTACCAGGGAAGTGACGATCCCCACCGGAATAATGGCCCCCGGGATCAGGTTCTTCGAGGCGATGGAGGCCAGAGAGAGCACCAGGGCGCCGATCAGCGCGCTGGCGGGCAGGTAAAAGCGATGGTCTTCGCCGAAGAGCATCCGCGCAATATGCGGCGCCACCAGGCCGATAAAGCCGATTGGCCCGACAAAGGCCACCGAAAGCGCCGACAAAATGCTGATCCGCAGCAGTGTGGCCAGGCGCAGACGGCGAACGTTAATGCCAAAGCTGATGGCCCGGTCCTCGCCCAGCCGCAGGGCGGTCAGCTTCCACGCGCTGCGCAGCGACAGGGGCATCACCAGCGCCAGGGCGACCAGCAGGATGGCGACTTTGCTCCAGGAGGCGCGGTCGATGCTGCCCATGGTCCAGAACACCAGCCCCTGCAGCGTGTCTTCATTGGCGATAAACTGCAGCATCGAGACCAGGGCGTTAAAGGTAAAGACCAGCGCGATGCCGAACAGAATGACGCCGGAGGTGGCCACCTGGGTCCAGCGGGTAATGCCGTCCAGCAGCAGGGCCGCCAGCAGGGCGAAGATAAAGGCGTTGGCCGAGATAAACCACTGGCCGGGAATACCGGGCAGGCCAATACCCAGTACAATCGCCAGCGCGGCGCCAAACGCCGCAGCCGAGGAGACACCCAGGGTAAACGGACTGGCCAGCGGGTTATTGAGGATGGTCTGCATTTCGGCACCGGCCAGCCCCAGCGCCAGACCGACGATAATCGCCATCACCGCATAGGGCAGCCGGATGTCCCAGACGATGGCGCGAGTGCCCGGATCGGCGCTGGCCGGATCGGTTAACGTCTGCCACAGGCTCTGCAGCGGCAGTCCGGAGGGGCCGAGCATAAAATCGAGCAGCAGCGAAGCGACAATCAACAGCGCCAGCAGCAGCATCAGCAGCAGGCGGCGACGCACGATATGGCGATAATGATCCATCACGCCAGGCGTCCCGGCGGGCAGCCCGTCCAGAACGGAGTCGGAAGTTAAACGCATGCCGGATTACTCGCTCTGCTGCCAGGAAAAGACGAACGGCTGGTCCGGCAGGTCGGTGAAATGGCGCACGATATAATGATAAGTCTCATCCGGGTTGAGATCGCGGAAGGCCTGCGGATAGATATCTTTCGCCAGATACTCCATGCCGACAATATTCCACGGGTGGTTATAGAAGTGGTGATAGACGCCATAGGCCCGCTTTTCCTGGACCGCCGGGATCTGGCTGACCCCTGGCCGCGCCAGCAGCGTCTGCGCCTGGGCCTTCACCGCCTCCGGCTTGACTTCATAGCCCAGGGGCAGCACCTGGCTGTTGCCACGCTTCGAGCCGGTCATGATCCAGGCGTCGGGCTTCATGCTGATGATTTTCTCCAGCGAGACGAATCCGGAGGCGCCCGGCAGCAGCTGCGAACCGATATTGTTCGCCCCGACCGCCTCCACCAGCCCGCCCCAGCCGCTGTGGCCATGAGTAAAGCAGCAGGCATCGCTGTTGCCGGCCAGCGCTTCCACGAAGACGTTGGCCTTCGGCGTGATGGCTGCGGTTTTCTGACGAATCGTCTGCAGCTGATGGCGATAGTAATCGGTAAAGGCTTTGGCCTGGCTCTCGCGGTTAAGCACTTTGCCCAGCAGGTCGATGCTGGGGGCGGTATCTTTCGCCGGGTCGATCTCATAGTCGACAAACAGCACCGGAACGTGCAGGGCGCTAAGCTTGTCAATGACCCCGCTCTCCATCAGCGCAGGCCTGGCGCGCAGCTGGGCGATCATCAGATCCGGCTGGCGGGCGATGACGCTTTCAAGATCGACGTTCCCCTTGTCGCTGAAGCCCATGTCCAGAATCGTAGCCGACTGCGGCCACGCCGTTTTCAGCATCTGCCAGGTGGCAACATCCTGCTTTTTCGCCAGATTATTCCATGCCACCAGCCGCTTAAACGGATTGTCCCGGTCCAGCAGGGCGAGGGTCATAATGTCGCGACCATCCTGCAAAATAATACGCTGCGGCTCTTTGACCAGGGTGACCTGCCGGCCGTCAAGGTCGGTAACCGTCAGCGGATATTGGGTCGCATAGCTGAGGAAGGGCGTCGCGATCAGCGCAGTAAGCAACAGCGATCTTACTGATTTTCTTGCCATAAAAGGAGTTCCGTTTGCCAATTTATAAATATAATGATTCTGAGAATTATTCTCGAGTAAACCTCAACGGCAAGTATATCAAGGGCAAATTTCACGAAATGTAACAAACGTGTTGGAAATTATGTGAACGCCGACAGGGCGCGCGGCGGCAGCATTTTCTGCCATGATTGGAGGTCGAAAACGTTTTTCAGGCTAATTCCTAATGTCATCCCCGGTTCGCTGTGCCATCCTGAATGCGACTCATAACATGACATGTGAGAGAGGATATTATGAAAAAAGCAATGATTGCGTTATCGGCTATTCTGGTTGCGGCTCCGGTTTTTGCTGCGACAACACATGCAACAGAGGATACCGTCGCGGCGGCCAATGCCAACGCCAACACCGCCAAAGAGAAGCTGCACCAGGCCCAGCACGAGGGCGAAGAGCAGCAGCTGAAGGCGAAACATGCGGCCGAAGGCAAACAGGATAGCGTCGGCAGCCAGGTGAGCGAAGGCGCGCAGAAGACCTGGAACAAGACCAAAGAAGGGACTGAGAAAGGTTGGGATAAGACCAAAGAGGTCAGCGAAAAAGGCTGGAACGCCACCAAATCCGGCGCAGAAAAGGGCTGGGATAAAACCAAATCCGGCGCTGAAGAGTTAAAAAATAAAGTGACTGAGTAAGTCCTTATAGCAGTCTGAATAAAGGTCGCGAGAGCGGCCTTTTTTATTGCCCCTCCATTAGCACAACCTCTTCCCGACAGCCGATGCCAGGAATCGTCCTGGTTAAGCGGATACTCACTCTTTCTTCACATTTTCCCGTTACAAAGAACTTCAATCAGGAGGTGTACGATGAAAAAGATGATTTCTCTGGCGGTAATGTTATCCACTGTGCTGAGCGTCCCGGCCTTTGCCGATGGCCCGAACGACGGCCATCGCCCGGGGCAGCCAACGGTGTGGCAGAACGGTCCGGATCATAATGGGCATGCGCCGCAGGGCGGACCTGACGCGCATCATCAGGGTGACCATGACCAGCGTGGCCCGGATCGTGACGCTCATGACAAACGCGATCAGGCACGTCATGAGCAGGACCATTTCGCCTGGCGCGGTAACGATTTCCGCAAAGGCCACCCGGCTCCGGCGCCGTTCCGTGGCGATGAGTATCGCGTCCGTGACTGGAGCGACCGCGGCCTGCCGCCCCCGCCGGAGGGCCATCACTGGTCCTATATCGACGGTAACTATGTGCTGATCGCTGCGGCGACCGGGATCATCACCTCGATTCTGGTGAGCGGCGCCCTCGGCCACTAAATGCGCGTTTCCCAACGCCGGGCAGGGAACACCTGACCCGGCGATGGAGCACCGCCGGGGCTACGGGTTCAGTTCGTCATCCGGCCAGTATTTATAGCCATTGACCATCGCCTGGGCGGCCAGCCCCTTGTCGGTGATTTCATAGACGTTCACTTTTGACGGCAGCGAGGAGGTGTCCTTCGCTACGCCGTTCGCGGAGGCGGCGATCGGCGCGATGCCTTTGTCATCATATTTCGCCGCGGCGTTCGCATCGGCGCCGACCATATATCCCTGGCGGATAAAGTGATCCAGGGCCGCTTTATCATGGAAGACCAGCACCGTGCGCTGCTGCTTGATCCCTATTCCCAGACCGGCGCCGCCCTGGGCCATTTTCATATAGGTGTCCTTCCCGGAGGCCGTATCCCGCACCACGCCGTAGCCGCTGCCAAATCCGAACAGCAGGATCTTGCTGCTGTTATTGGCGAATACCGCATAACCCTTCGCATGCTGAATATCGCTGCGGGCCTCGGGCTGCAGGGTGTAAAGTTTATTGAGGGTTTCGTTGCGCATCTTCTGAATGCTGGCCCGCTGCTGGCTGGCGGTATCGCCCTGCGCGCTGCAGCCCGCCAGCGCGGTCATGGCGACGAGGAAAAGCGTCTGTAATTTCATCGAAATCTTTTTATTTAAATCTGAATATGGCCGGGGATGGTAGGGTAAATAACGGTTAATTCTCCATAAAATAAACGTTTATTTTTAAACTTCGCCGTTTTTAATGCTTATTACACTGTTGTGAGCGCATTATTAAATAAGATGCCGCCATCGCCGGTATTAGAAATCCTGCTTGCATAAAGTTTTCACCACGATACCGTGTTAAGTCCTTACGATATTTCCCGGAGAGCGGCATGAGTGATTATGTAATTCCAGAAATTAAAGCGACGGAAGCGGAAATGATTTCTCTGCGTCATTATTTACATGCCAATCCGGAATTAAGTCTGGAAGAGTTTAATACCAGCGAACTGGTTGCCGGCAAGCTGACCGAGTGGGGCTACCAGGTGACGCGCGGCCTCGGCAAGACCGGGGTGGTCGGCAGCCTGAGCAAAGGCGACTCGCCGCGCACCATCGGCCTGCGCGCCGATATGGACGCTCTGCCGATTCATGAAACCACTGGTTTACCCTGGGCCAGCACGGTGTCGGGGAAAATGCACGCCTGCGGTCATGACGGTCATACCACCATTCTGCTGGCGGCGGCGAAATATATCGCCTCGCCGGCCTGTCAGTTCAACGGCACGGTGCATCTGATTTTTCAGCCGGCGGAAGAGGCTATCGGCGGCGCCGATTTAATGATTAAAGACGGCCTGTTTGAGCAGTTCCCCTGCGAACGCATTTTCGGTCTGCACAACATGCCGGGGCTGCCGGTGGGCAAGCTGGGCTTCTACGCTGGCAACTTTATGGCCTCGGCGGACACCGTCAAAATCACCCTTACCGGCTACGGCGGCCACGGCGCCCATCCGGAGCGCACCGTCGACCCGATCGTCGCCGGCGCGGCGCTGGTGATGGCTCTGCAGAGCATCGTGGCGCGCAACGTGCCGCCGGGCGAAACGGCGGTGGTCAGCGTCGGCACCTTCCAGGCCGGTATCGCCTCCAACGTTATTCCGGAGAGCGTTGTGATGGAGCTCAGCGTGCGGGCGATGAAGCCGGAAATCCGCGACCTGCTGATCAAACGTATTCACGAGCTCAGCGAATTTACCGCCAAAAGCTATGGCGCCAGCAGCGCAGTAGAGGTTTACGACTCCTACCCGGTATTAACCAACAGCCCCGAAGAGACTGATTTCGCCCGGGCGCTGACGCTGGAGGTGTTTGGTCGCGAGGGGGTGCTGGAGTCGGTCTCGCCGATGAACGCCAGCGAGGACTTCGCCTTTATGCTGCGCGAACGTCCGGGCTGCTACTTCCTGCTGGGCAACGGCGAGCAGGGGGAGAAGGGCGGCTGCATGGTGCATAACCCCGGCTACGACTTCAACGATGACATTATCACCACCGGCGCGACGCTGTTCGCCCGCCTGGTGGAAAAGCACTGCCGTTAACCTCTGGAGAAGAACTGGAATGAAAAAATCACTGTTGCTATGGCTGGCGTTAATGGCGTCGACGTCGGCGCTGGCCGAAGGGGGAAAGGCGATCCGCTTCGGCGTCGACCCGACCTTCGCGCCGTTTGAATGGAAGGATCCGCAGGGCAAGCTGGCGGGGTTTGATATCGATCTAGGCAACGCCATTTGCCAGCAGCTGCAGGCGAAATGCGTGTGGGTGGAAAGCAATTTCGACGGCATTATCCCGGCGCTGAAGGCGCGGAAATTCGACGCCATCCTTTCCGGGATGTACATGACCGAGAAGCGTAAAGCGCAAATTGCCTTTAGCGACAAGCTGTATAACGGGCCGGTGTTCCTCGTGGCGCGTAAAAATACCCTGCAAGGCAATACGCCGGCGCAGCTGAAGGGCAAAACCATCGGCGTCGAGCAGGGTTCGGCGCAGGAGACTTACGTCAATCAGCACTGGCGTCCGCAGGGGATCAACATTGTGGCCTACCAGGGGGCCGATAGCGTGGTGCGCGATCTGGAGTCCGGGCGCATCGACGGCGCGGTGCTTTCCGGGATGATGGCCGACTACAGCTTCCTGCAGCAGCCGCAGGGTAAGGCATTCACCTTTGTCGGCGGCCATCTGCAGGATGATACGCTGTTTGGCGCCGGGGCGGCGATCGGCTTGCGTAAAGACGATGAGGCGCTACGTCAGGAAATAAACGGCGCGATTGCGAAGATCCTTGCCGACGGCACCTACAAAAAATTAGCCAGCAAATATTTTAGCTTTGATGTTTATTCCGGGACATAATGTCTGAGTGTACCCGCGGGCAAGGATCGCCCGCCGTAAGATTCCTTTTCTGATTATCCAATCGACCTCCTCTCCTGACCCCTGTGGTTACCTGAGGGAAGCAGAATATAAGCTAAGGAGTACTCGGCATGATGACACGTCCCTTGGGCAAAACCGGATTTTCCATCGCCCCGTTAGTGTTTGGCGGTAACGTCTTTGGCTGGACCATTGATGAAAAAACCAGTTTTGCCCTTCTTGATGCTTTTGTTGACCATGGTTTTGACGCTATCGACACGGCGGATGTTTATTCCCGCTGGGCGGAGGGCAATCAGGGCGGCGAATCCGAAACCATTATCGGCCGCTGGCTGCAGGCGCGTCCCGGCATGCGCGATAAGGTCAAAATCTTCACTAAAGTCGGCTCCGATCTCGGCCTTCCTGGCCATAAGGGACTCAGCAAAGCCTGGATCCAGCAGGCGGTAGACGACTCCCTGCGCCGCCTTAATACCGACTACATCGACCTCTACTTTTCCCACTGGCCGGATCCGCAAACTCCGGTAGCGGAAACGCTGGAGGCTTTCCACAGCCTGCAGCAGGCGGGGAAAATTCGCGCGATGGGGGCCTCTAACCTCGATGCGATGCAGCTGGCGGGGGCGCTGGAGGTGGCGCGCAAGGGCGGCTTGCCTGCCTGGCAGGTGCTGCAGCCGGAATATAACCTCTACCACCGCTCCGCCTTTGAAGGCGCGCTGTGCGATCTCTGCGTCAGCCGTGATATCGGGGTGGTGACCTACTACAGCCTGGCCTCGGGGTTCTTAACCGGTAAGTACCGTCAGCCGTCGGATCTGGCGCAGAGTCAGCGCGGAGGGGGGATTGGTAAGTACCTGAATCCGCGCGGGATGCGGATTATCGATACCCTGGTGGCGGTTGCGGAGGAGCTGGGGGCGAAGCCGGCGGAAGTGGCCCTGGCGTGGCTGATCGGCCGCGAAGGGGTGACCGCGCCGATCGCCAGCGCCACCAGCGTGGCCCAGGTGGAAAGTTTTGCCCGCGCGTCGGCGCTGAGCCTGAGCGCGGAGCAGGTGGCGCGGCTGGACAGCGCCAGCGCCTGAGTCACTCCCTCTTCCCGGCGGAATAACGGTACAAGCGTCAATTTCCTTGTGCATACTGCGCCTGGCAGGGCTACAACTTCTATGTTATTTCCGTACAGATTGCGCTCCCGGTTAATTTTCTGCGTTATGTCTCTTACGGCGCAGGGAGCGCACAGGGGGCGGCCAGTCGCCGCCGCCCCCTGTACCCCCGGGCTCCGGCCAGCAAAATCGCCGCTGCGCGGTCCCTTCGACTTATCCCTGCAGGCTTCGGGTCGGGCCGAGGCAGCGTCCATGCAAAACACGGCCCTCAGCCCGCATCCATGCGGGCTGCCCCGGCCTTCCGGGAACGTCTCAGCGATTTTGAGGCCGTCAGCACCGGCAGTTTCAGCAACAATGGTGAATAAATTAACGACAGGTCGTACGAACGTAGGCTGGGTAAGGCGCAGCCGCCACCCGGCATAAAACGGCTCCGTGCCCGCTGTCATCGCCCGGCGGCGCTGCGCTTGCCGGGCCTACGAGGTGTCAGCCTGTGAGTGGACCCCGTAGGCCGGGTAAGGCGCAGCCGCCACCCGGCATAAAAGCGGCTCCGTACCCGCTGTCATCGCCCGGCGGCGCTGTGCTTGCCGGGCCTACGAGGTATGAGCCTGTGAGAGGGAACTGTAGGCCGGGTAAGGCGCAGCCGCCACCCGGCATAAAAACGGCTTTGTGCCCGCTGTCATCGCCCGGTGGCGCTGCGCTTACCGGGCCTACGCTGTGTCAGCCTGTGAGAGGACCCCGTAGGCCGGGTAAGGCGCAGCCGCCACCCGGAATAAAAGCGGCTCCGTGCCCGCTGTCATCGCCCGGTGGCGCTGCGCTTACCGGGCCTACGAGGTATGAGCCTGGGAGAGGACCCCGCAGGCCGGGTCAGGCGCAGCCGCCACCCGGCATAAAAGCGGCTCCGTGCCCGCTATCATCGCCCGGTGGCGCTGCGCTTACCGGGCCTACGAGGTATGAGCCTGTGAGAGGACCCCGTAGGCCGGGTAAGGCGCAGCCGCCACCCGGCATAAAACGGCTCTGTGCCCGTTGTCATCGCCCGGTGGCGCTGCGCTTACCGGGCCTACGATGTGTCAGCCTGTGAGAGGACCCTGTAGGCCGGGTAAGGCGTAGCCGCCACCCGGCATAAAAGCGGCTCAGTACCCGCTGTCATCGCCCGGTGGCGCTGTGCTTGCCGGGCCTACGATGTGTCAGCCTGTGAGAGGGAACTGTAGGCCGGGTCAGGCGTAGCCGCCACCCGGCAATATGACGGGCATGGTGGCTGAAAGCGTGCCCGGCTGCGTCCCTTTATTCCTGATGGCGGGTGATGTTGAGGATCTTCGCGCTGGCGCCGACCGGGAAATTGCTGAGGGCGCCGAAGTCGCTGCCCTGATAGCCCATGATCTTGCCGTCGGTGCGCATTTGCTGAAGATCGATCAGGATCACCCCCAGCGTCGGAATGATTTTCTCGCGCCAGACAAACAGATAGAGATCCTCCGCCACCAGCACATAGTGGCAGCGGTCGACATCCGCCAGCCCCTTTTCCACGCCGTCCAGACACTGCCAGGCGTAAAAATTATCGTTGAGATAGATGTGCTCATAGCGCTCGGTCGGGCTGTAGGTGTACTGATTGCGCATGCCGACCAGCGCAGGAGTAAAGCCCGGCAGCGGCCCCGGCTGCGTATCCAGGCGGGCGAAGACAAAGCGCGCTTCTACCGCGGTCAGCGGCAGGCCTCGCTCCACCCGGCTGAAGGCGTCCAGCCGCGCGGCGGCTTCGTCCGGCAGCTGGCCATAGACCAGGGTAGCGTTGCGCTGCGTCAGGTTACATACCGCGCTGATGCTGGCGTTATCCCGCTCCGGGTCAAGGAAGTCGATAAACAGAATATCCGGGCGCAGGGCGGTCGCCCGCCAGGGGGTGCGAGTGCCGTTCCAGCTTAGCGTCTGCTCATCTTCGATGATCAGCTGCTGCGGCTCGCTCCCGGCGACATAAAAGGTAAAGCGCTCGCCTGCGGGCAGGCTGGCGGTGGCGAGTACATTACCGTGTGGCGCAAAACCATCGGCCAGCGCGCCGACCTGGATAAATACGGCTTCTGAAGTCATAGTGGCTCCTGAACAGAGTAGGGCGTTAGGCAAACGCCAGAGTGGGAACATCGACGATACTGGCGCCGCCGTCGGCGACCAGCGTAGCGCCGCTGATGATGGCGGCCTGCGGCGAACAGAGAAACTGACAGGCCTCGGCTATCTCCTCGGGGCTGGCGGGTCGGCGCAGCGGAACGTCGCGACAGACCCGCTGATACGCCTCAGTCAGCGACAACCCTTCCGCCTGCATCAGCGGGAGCATCTCTTCATCCGCCATCGGCGTGGTGACCCAGCCGGGGCAGACGGCGTTGGCGCGCACCCCCTGCGGGCCGTAATCGCGGGCGACGGAGCGCATCAGGCCGATTAAGGCGTGTTTGGCGGTGACGTAGCCGCAGGCCTGCGGACCGGCGGCCAGCGAGGCGATGGAGGCGATAAACAGCACGTTGCCGCGGCGGGCAATCAGCGAGGGCAGGCAGGCGCGAACGCTGGCGAAGGCGCTGGTGAGATTGCCGTCCAGCGCCTCGCGCCACTGGCGGTCGCTGGTATCGGCGGCGGGGCTGTTGCCCATCCCGCCGGCGCTGCAGATGAGGACATCAATACCGCCGGCCTGGTCGAGAATGGCCGGCAGCAGCCGTTGGCGCCACGCCTCGCCGTCGGCGGCATCGCCCATCAGCGCCGTGGCGCCGGTCTCATCGGCGACCGCCCGCAATGGCGCCTCGCGCCGTCCGGTAATAAACACCCGGTCGCCCGCGGCGCGCATCAGCCGCGCGCAGGCGGCGCCAATTCCGGTTCCGCCGCCGGTGATCACCACGACTCTCGCCATTCGCTCTCTCCTGTAATGGGGTTTCCGGTTACCTTAAAAAGCGCGCCAGCTCCCGGCTATCGCCCGGAAGAACGATAGCCGGGTCGGTTAATGGAGCTCGCTCACCGGGATCGCCTGCGGCGCCGGAACCGGCTTCATGGTGGCGGGGTCGACCGCCAGATAGCGTCCGGTCTTGCTGTCGATGCCGACGTAATCGATCATTTTGCCCTGCGCCCGGGTGACCATGGTGCGTCTGGCGAACGCCTCGTAGGCTTCGCTCATCGCTTTGACCCGATCGGGGTGTTGGGCCGCGACGTCATGAGTTTCCAGCGGATCGTCGTGCAGATTAAACAGCTGCCACGGCGCGTCGCCGGCGGTGAAGCCCCGCGGCACCAGCCGCCGCAGCTTCCATTCGCCATCGACCCACGCCGCCTGATGATGCAGCTCGACGCCGTAGTTCCCGCGCGGTGGCTGCTGCACTTCGCCGGTGAGATAGCGCTTAAAGCTGACGCCGATCATCGGCAGCACCGGCTTCTTCGCCAGCGATTTGTTCGGGTCGATACCGGCGAATTCATACAGGGTCGGCGCCACGTCATACACCGCCATCGTCGAGGCGTCGATTTTACCGTGGCGGGTAATCCCGGGACCGGCGATCATAAAGTCGGTGTTAATGCCGCCCTGAGCGCTGGTGGTTTTGTGATAGTTGGCGTAAGGGGCGTTGCTGACGTTGGCCCAGTGCGGGCCGTAGGAGACAAACGAGCCTTTGCGGCCAATGTTGTCATAGCTGTTGTCAAACTGCTTCCAGAATTCCGGGGTGGATTCGTAGTAGAAGCCCTGCGCCGGGTTGGCGCCGTTGTCGGTTAAGAACACCAGCAGGGTGTTTTTATCTCGACCGGTTTGCTTCAGCGTTTCCATCAGGGTGCCGATCTGCGCGTCCATATTGGCGATCATCGCCGCGTAGACCTGCATCACTTTCGCGGTATATTTCTGCTGCTCCGGGGTCAGCGCGTCCCACTCTTTATCCAGCTCAAGGTGCGGGAGCGGGGTGTTGTCATGGATAATCCCCAGCGCTTTCAGGCGGGCGATACGCTGGCGATAGACCTCGGCGTAGCCCTGCTCATACTGGCCTTTGAAGCGCTTGATCCATTCGTCAGGCGCCTGCAGCGGGTCGTGCGGGGCGGTAAAGGCCAGCCAGGCGAAGACCGGTTGGTCCTGCGGTGTGTCTTTAATCCAGCTGTTCATCTGCCGGGCGTAGGCCTCGCTGGAGTAGAAATCGTCCGGCAGGGAGACGCGCTCGCCGTCGCGGGTGTAGTAGGTGTGAAACGCTTCAACGGTACCCAGCGGAATAGCGTCGTTAAAATGGCTGGTGCCGCCGCCCATAAAGGCGAAAGCGTGGTTAAAGCCGCGGTCCTTCGGCGTGGCGCCGGGAACAAAACCGAGGTGCCACTTGCCGGCCATCAGAGTGTTATACCCCGCGTCTTTAAAGCGCTCGGCCATGGTGGTGACGCGGTCGGTCAGCCGCAGCTCGTAGCCCTCCTTGCCAATAGTGCTGTCATACCACCACATGCCGCCCATCCCGGCCTGCTGGTTGCTGTTGCCGGTGAGCAGCATGGAGCGCGCCGGGGCCGACATCGGCGAGGTGTAATACTGGCTCATGCGCATCCCCTGCTCGGCCATCGCCTGCAGGTTGGGGGTGGGGATCTCGCCGCCGAAGGGGCTAATGTCCGAGTAGCCCATATCATCGGCGATAATGACGATGACGTTCGGACGCTCCTGCTGCGCGGCGTGCGCGCCGCCGGCGAGGATGACACTGACCGCCGCGGCCATGGCTGTTTTATTCACAACGGATTCTCCTGTTTCAAAGGGATAGCTTCAGAGCAACGGGCTACGCCGGATGCGCGGCCCCGACAAACGCGGCCCGCCAGGCTTGCAGTCCTTGAAGGTCGCGGGAAAAGGGGCGCACGGGCGCAAGAATTTCGCTAAAGAAGCGGTAGTAGCCGCCGCAGAGGCGGTTGTTGCCCGCGGCGTTGAGATGCGCCGGACAGCCGCCCTGGCAGACCATTTTGACCGCGCAGGTCTGGCATTCGCGGCGCAGGCTTTTCTGCTGACCGAAAGGCAGTTGCACCGAGGCGTCGACCGCGGCGGCGAGCGTCTGCTCATCGAGGCGGCCCAGCCGATGTTCGGCGTTGATCAGATGATCGCAGGCGTAGAGCTCTCCGTCGGGCTCCATCACCAGATTGCTGCCGCAGCGGGCGCTGTGCACGCAGCTGCCGCTGGTGTGGGTGAAGTACTGCGCCCACGCCTGCTCGATATTGATGACGAACACCCGCCCCTTGTCGCAGCGCTTCTGCCACTGCCGCCAGATGCCGACCATAAAACGCCCCCAGTTATCGGCGCTCAGCTGATAGCCCTCGCGCAGCGCTGCGCCTTCGCTCATCAGCGGCTGAAACTGCAGATAGCGCGCGCCGAGGCTGACCACCCGGTCATAAATCGCCGCCGCGTGCGCCGCCATCTCGTTATGCACCACCACCAGCAGGTTAAACTCCACCTGATGCTGGTGGAGAAGGTCGATGCCGCGCAGCGCCGCCGGCCAGGTGGCCCGGCCGCGTTTATCCGGACGATGCTGGTCCTGTAGCGTTTCGCTGCCTTCGAGGCTCAAGCCGATAATAAAGCGATGCTCGCGAAACAGCCGGCACCAGGCGTCGTTGATCAGCGTGCCGTTGGTCTGCAGGCTGTTGCTGATGGTGACGCCGTCGGGGGCATAACGCGCCTGCAGGGCGAGCGCTTTTTTGTAGAAGCTCAGGCCGGCCAGCAGCGGCTCGCCGCCCTGCCAGACAAAGTTGATTTCCCGCGCGCCGGCGGGCTGGGCGGCGATATAGCGGCGGATAAACTGCTCCAGCCGCGCCTCGTCCATCTTGTTGACCGGCGTTTCATCCTGTGGGTAATAGCAGTAGCGGCAGGCGAGATTGCAGGCGGGGCCAATCGGCTTCATCAGAATATGAAACGGCACCGGCGAGCGCGGCTCAGCGGCCAGCGGAATTTGCTGCTGGCGCAGGGCGGCGATATTCAGCATCGGCTTATCCTCGGTTAATGACCGGCGCTGTTGATATTATTTTGGCAACAGCGGGTCAGGCGTAATCACATGATTAAGCCGCGGCGAAAATTAATTGCATCCTGTTAGAGGTATAAGTGAAAAAAAACAGAAATCCATCGTTCTTAAGGATGAGAGAGACGCGTCCGGGATAGGGTTTTTTTATCACCAGGGGCCTGTCCGCCGGGTGTTAATCTTTTTTGTTTATGTTTTAACGCCGCTATCGTAAAGCATGGCGGGTGTGTTTTTTAAATGCTTTATATAACAATGGATTGCTGAAAATTTTGTAACGGCTATCACACTGTTAATATGTTAATGATTGTGTTACTTAAATGTGAAATGTATGCTTCAATAATCGGTAGTCATTCATGTGTCATGTACCAGCACCTCGACGGGGAGGCCCTATCATGTCTGCTTTGTTAAAAGCCAGCCGTAATGATGCGATAATAGCCCGTTGTTTACAGACTATTTCCCAGTTAATTCCACTGTCTTCGGCGGTATTTTATCGAGTAAATAATCGGTTAAAACCCGAAAACTATATATTGCATAATATTTCTGATAATACGCACCAACAATATCTGGAAAACTTCCAGCCGCTGGATCCGTTGCTGCCGTCGCGCTTTAGCCACCAGAACACCACCATGGCGGCGATGACGCCGCGCCTCTGCGACCGCAACCGGCATTATTATCATGAATTTATGTTGCCGAATAATGTGCGCGACATGACCGAGATCTTTATTCGCCGCGAGCGGCGGATCGTCGCCGGTATCTCGCTGATGCGCGACGTGCCTTTCTCCAGCGAAGAGCGTCATCGGGCCCAGGCGGTGCTGCCGCTGGTGGAGCTGGCGATCCGCGACTGCCTGCAGGACGAAGATGACCTGCCCGCCATCCTGACGGCCAAAGAGCGGGAAATCGTCGGCATGGTGCGCGAAGGGGCCAGCAATAAGCTGATTGCCCGCCGGCTGGATATCTCGCTCTCGACGGTGAAAACGCACCTGCGCAATATTTTCGCCAAGACCGAAGTGGTCAATCGTACTGAACTCGTTTCCCGAACCTGGATGCCGGCCGCTCAGCGTACGCTGCATCTGTGATCTGACTATCGCATCCCGCGCGCGCCGTGGCAGCACGGCGTTTTCCTGATGCCTGTGGGTATCACTCCCTGGAGACCCCTCCGGGGGGAGGCTTTTTTGACCGGAGCACGCCCTACGATGTCAAGTACCCCTCTCACTGAACATGCGCTTTCCCGGCCCGCCGGGCTGGTCGTGTCCCTGCGTTTGCTGGCGGCGATTGTGATTTTCGCCGCAATTGCGCCGGGTATTCTGATGACCGCGCCGGCGGTGGCGGCGCAGCTGGCCAGCGAATGGCAGCTAAAACCCGGCCAGATCGGCTGGTTGTTCTCGGCGGAACTGGGGGCGATGAGCCTGGCGACGCTGCCGGCGTGGTGGTGGATGAGTCGCCTCGACTGGCGGCGGGTCGCCCTGACGGCCGGGGTTGTGTTTCTGACAGCCAATCTCGCCTCGGCGGCGGTGACCCAGTATGAGACGCTGCTGGCGGTGCGCTTTCTCGCCTCGCTGGCCGGCGGCACGCTGATGATTCTGTGCATCAGCTGCGCGGCGGGAACCTCGAACCCGTCGCGAGTCTACGCCTTCTGGGTGCTTGGGCAACTGCTGCTGGGGATGCTTGGCCTGCTGGTGCTGCCCGGGCTGTTTGCCAGCTTTGGCCTCAAGGTGGTCTATCTGATCCTCGCCGCCATTATGCTCTGCTGCCTGCCGCTGGTGTCGGCTTTCCCACCGCGCTTTCAACCGTTGTCCGTCTCGCGACAGCAGCCGCCGACGGCGCTGTGGCGTCAGGCGCTGGCGGTCCTCGCGGTGCTGACCTTCTATATCAGCCTTAGCGCGGTGTGGACTTTTATCGGCACCCTCGGCGCGGCGGCGGGCCTGAGCCCGACGCAGGTCGGCCTGGTGCTGGCGGCGGCGACGGTCTGCGGCATTATCGGCGCGGGGGGCGCGGCCCTGCGCGGCACCCGGCGGGCCGATCGTTTGCCGGTGTGGCTGGGCTACGGCCTGCTGATCCTCAGCGTCGGGCTGCTGATCGGCCAGCCGCTGCTGGCGCGCTACGCCATCGCGGCGCTGCTGTTTAAGTTCACCTGGACCTTCGTGCTGCCTTTTATTCTCGCCCGCGTCGCCGGGCTCGATAACAACGGCCGGCTGATGAACAGCATTAATCTGGTGATCGGCGGCGGCATGGCGGCCGGTCCGGCATTAGCCGGGGCTTTACTGCAGCATTTTGCCAGCGCCGATCCGCTGCTGCTGGCGGCAGGGGGCTGCGCACTGCTGTCACTGATTTTGATTGCGGCGGCGTCGGCCGCCGGCAAAGGCTTAGCCAACGGGAGGATAGAGTGAAAAGAAAAACCGGTTTCTTCTTTGATGAACGTTGTTTCTGGCACAGTACTGGTCTGCACGCGGTGACGCTGCCGGTGGGCGGGTGGGTGCAACCGCCCGCCGGCGGCGGTCATGCCGAATCGCCGGAGACCAAACGGCGGATGAAAAACCTGATGGACGTCTCCGGGCTGACGCCGCAGCTGGCGCTGCGCAGCGCGGCGCCGGCAAGCCTTGCGGACCTGCGGCGGATCCATCCCGACAGCTATCTTGAGCGCTTCAAGGCGATAAGCGATAACGGCGGCGGCATGCTGGGCAAAGAGGCGCCGTTGGGGCCGGGCAGTTATGAAATCGCCTGTCTCTCCGCCGGACTGGCCTGCGCGGCGGTGGAAGCGGTGCTGAAGGGCGAGCTGGATAATGCCTATTCGCTGTCGCGGCCGCCCGGACACCACTGCCTGCCGGACCAGTCGATGGGCTTCTGTTTCCTCGCCAATATTCCGATTGCCGTCGAGCGGGCGAAAGCGCTGCTGGGGCTCGGCAAGGTGGCGATCATTGACTGGGACGTTCATCACGGCAACGGCACCCAGCATATCTACCTGCAGCGCGACGACGTGCTGACCATCTCCTTGCATCAGGACGGTTGCTTCCCACCCGGATATGCCGGTGAGGACGATCGCGGCGCGGGCGCGGGCGAAGGTTACAACATCAATATTCCGCTGCTGGCCGGGGCGGGGGACGACAGCTGGCGCTATGCGCTGGAAACCATCGTTATTCCGGCGCTGGCGCGCTTTGAGCCGGAGCTGATTATTATCGCCTGCGGCTATGATGCCAACGCCATGGACCCGCTGGCGCGGATGCAGCTGCACAGCGACAGCTTCCGGGCGATGACCGGGCTGGTGCAGCAGGCGGCGGATCGTCTGTGCGGCGGGAAACTGGTGATGGTGCACGAGGGCGGCTACGCCGAATCCTACGTGCCGTTCTGCGGCCTGGCGGTGATGGAAGCCCTGAGCGGCATTCGCACCGCGGTCCAGGATCCGCTGCTGGACTTTATTCAGCAGCAGCCGCGGGCGGAGTTTGCGCAGTTCCAGAGGCAGGCCATCGATCGGCTGGCGCAACGGTTTGGCCTGCAGTAAACCGGCTCAGCTTCCCCGCTGTGATGGCGGGGAAGAAAATGCTTTCTCATCTACGATTTCACCGCGCATCCACTGACTGACTGCCTGATCGATCATCGCCAGCACGCTGAGCAGCAGCATCCGCTGCTGCGCTTCCAGCCGCAGATAGCGGCGCAGCGGCGGCATTTTACAGACCACTTCGCTGGCGGCCCAGGGTTCAATACTGCAGCGCCAGCCGTTACCGTCAAAGGTCAACGAAAAGCGGCGGTAGTCCAGCTCGCTTAGGGTCTGCTGGAGATTAGGAAACCCGTTGAGATAGCCGGCGAGTTCCTCGCTGCCTTTGCCGCCGATAAAGCGGATCGGCTGGCGTTTCCACCAGCCGGATTGATGGGCGCGAATGTGACCGCGCACGGGCCGGGTGACCGGTCCTGCGACGACAAATTCGCAACTGTGAATGCTGGCCATAAACAGCCGCTTCTGACGCACGCTGAAGGTGACGGCGGTGGCGTCGTTCAATCGCAGCAGCGCGCTGCGCTCGCTCAGTTTTTCGCAGGGCCAGCCGGCCAGATCGCGCTGCACCGCGTTCATTAACGGCGTCTCAAACCAGGGGACGGAGGACATCTGGCGTCATCTCCCCGCGGGTCTGTTTTTCGTAGTTGCTGATGGCGCGGTCGACCACCTCTTCCACCACCAGCGGCTTGAACGGATTGACGCGCTGTACGCACACCGTCCAGAACAGGGCGTAGGCGGCGGTCAGGCCGAGCATAATGCCGAACGGCACCAGCACCTGGCGGCTGTCCATCCCCGGCGGGGTGATATTGACGATAGCGATGATAATTCCGACGCTGGAGATAATCTGCGGCAGCGGGAACCACGGCGAGCGGTAGGCGCGCGGCAGGTCCGGGCGGCGAATACGCAGCATCACCACCGACAGAGTAACCAGCAGATAGGCGACGCCCCAGGCGCAGACCGCGGCGAGGATCAGCGGCACGATGCGGTCCAGATCGCCGTTCAGATACCAGGCGTGCAGGCAGGGGATCGCCACCCCGATGGCGATGGCGATCACCGGCGTTTTAAAGCGCGGATGCAGCCAGGTCAGGAAGCGGGGCAGCGCGCCGTCCAGCGCCATACCGTAAATAATGCGCGGTACCGCGGCCATCAGCGTATTGATGGTGGCGCAGCCCGCCAGCAGCAGCCCGACCCCCAGCCAGTACTGGCCGGCGTGGCCCATCACCCGCTCGGCAAAGGCCGGGATCGCCATCGGCGTATCCAGCAGATGGACGTTGTTGGCCGCGTCGAGCACGGTGTTCTCCACCTGGCGGTTGATCGCCGCCCCGTAGATAAACATGCAGCTGGCGACCCCCAGCAGGCCCAGCGCCATCGCCCGCGGAATGGTACGGTGAGCCTGTTTGATCTCCGGCGCCATCGGCGTCACCAGTTCGCAACCGACGAACATAAACATCGCCATGCCGATATAGCCGAACAGGCCATGGATATCGCTGACGTTCAGCGGCGTGCCGAACCAGCCGGAAAGATGGGTGACCGGCGCCATAAAAATGCCGCACAGGCCGAAAATGGTCAGCGTGGTCCACATGCCGAAGGTCAGCACCACTTCGACCTTGCCGAAGATTTCCACGCCGATGGCGTTCAACAGGCCGAAAACCACCACCATGCCGACGCCCACCATCCAGGTGTTCTGGTGAGCGGCCATCTGGGCGTTGATCGATTCGAAGTTCACCAGCGCCATAATGCCGGCCAGGATCGTCTCCGCCGTCCCGGCGAAAATATGCACGATCAGATAGGCGCACAGCGCGCCGGTGATGGCGAAGAAGCGTCCCATGCCGCAGGAGATATAGTCGTACACCGAACCGGTGGTGGGAATGAGCGTCGCCGCCTCGGCAAAGGTGGTGACCTGCGCCTGCATCATAATAAAGGCCAGCAGCACCGCCAGCGCGAAGGTATCACCGCCCATGCCGAAGCCGCTGGTCACCGTCAGGATCACCGGGCTGGCCATAATCAGCCCGACGGAGCTGGCGAGAGTGGTCGGGAAGCCGACGACCCCGCGCTCAAGATGGCTGGCAAGTCTGTTACTAAACATAGTCAACCTCTGCACAATAGTGGGGGAGGGCAGGGAATAGCCAGCGCCACTCCCGGATAGTCATAATTTAGGCGGGCATCCTGCTCAACGAATATCGTCCGGAAGGTGGAGGGCGGCGCATGATTCTGTGACGCCGTCGATGAATGTGAGGGTGGATAAACAACATGACCCCGAAAACCGGGGCCATCCGTCTTGCCACATTGCGCCTGTTTCTGCCGGGTGGCGGCTGGCGCCTGACCCGGCCTGGCGACGGCATTCGTCCCCCCGGCCCGGGCAAGCGCAGCGCGTTAGCGCGTCTCGACGTTCGCCAGGTAGTGCTTCACAAAGCGCGGCGTCAGGATTTTCCACTCCACTTCGGTACCCTGTTTAACAAACCAGCTGTCGCCCGGCGCAAAGCGCTGCGGCTCGCCGCCGGCGACGGTCAGCTCCACTTCGCCTTCCAGCACGGTGGCGTGTTCGGTAAACGGATAGGTCATGGTAAAGCTCCCCTCAGTGGACGAAAACAGTCCGCAGGTAAAGGCATCCTGCGGCTCGCCGTAGATCATCGCCCCGGCCACCTGCGGGTCGCCGGCGGTCGGCGTCGCGCCGAGCAGGCTGACGCTGCCGATTGGCTGCAGGTCGGGCACCGGGTGTTTAAGTTTAAAAGCGTGCATAGCGTTCTCCTGGTTAACTCCGGCCTTTCCAGAAACCGGCGGTTTGATGCATCAGTTTTCCGGCGGTGACTAATAGCAAGCGCAGGCTGTCACGGCCGTGGATGGTCGCGTGGGGGATGCTGCTCAGCAGACGATAGCGGTCGGAACCGCCGTTGATCCCTTCGGCGAGGATTTTGCACACGATGTGCGACGGGGTGACGCCGAAGCCGGAGTACCCCTGGACGTAAAAGACGTTGTTGTGATCGCGTAGGGTGCCGATCTGCGGGAACAGGTTGGCGCTACAGGCCATCGGCCCGCCCCAGGCGAAATCGATCTTCACATCCTTCAAATAGGGGAAGACCTCCGCCAGCAGGGTGCGGTTCCAGGCGGCGAAATCGTTCGGCGTATACTCCACAAAGCGGGTGGCGCTGCCGAACAGCAGGCGGTTTTCCCGGGTGACGCGGTAATAATTAATCACCGGGCGAATATCGCTGAAGGCGCCGCGCAGCGGGCTGATGCGCTCGATCAGTTCATCGGAGAGCGGCTCGGTCGATACCTGGTAGGAGTAGGTGACCAGCGTTTTGTTGTAGATCTCCGGCTCCATATTGTTGAGGAAGCTGTCGCAGGCCCACAGCAGCTTGGCGGCTTTGACGCTGCCCATCGCGGTCCGTACCCGCACCTGTTTGCCGTAATTCACCTCCACCACCGGCGAGGATTCGAAGATCTTCACCCCCAGCGAATGGGCGGCCTGCGCCGAGCCGAGGAGCATATTGAGCGAATGGATCTGCCCGCCGCCCATATGTTTCAGCGCGCCGCAGTAGACCTCGGAGCCGACCACCTGCTGCACCTCTTTCCCGGTATACAGTTCGATATCTTCATCCGGGGTGGCGGCCTTAAACTCTTTCTCCCACTGGCGCAGCGTTTTGAGCTGCCGCTGGTTATAGGCGAGGTAGCCGTAGCCGGGGACGAAATCGGCGTCGATGTTGTATTTGCGGATGCGCTCGCGAATGATGCCTGCGCCGAGGTTGGCGATTTTAAACAGCGTCTCCAGCCCCTCTTTGCCGACGTGCTTTTTTACCGCTTCGATATCGTGACCGATACCGGCCATCACCTGGCCGCCGTTGCGCCCGGTGCCGCCGTAGCCGAGATGGCGCGCTTCCAGCACCACCACGTTGGTGATGCCCTGTTCCGCCAGCTCAAGGGCGGTGTTAATGCCGGAGAAGCCGCCGCCGATAATCACCACGTCGGCTTCAATATCTTCCCGCAGCGCCGGAAAATGGAGGTGGTATTTCTTCGTCGCGCCGTAGTAGTTCAGCGCATCGATTTTGATGTTCATCGCGTTACCCTGTGGTCTTGCCTCGCTCAAGTTCCTCATCACAGCACGCCGCGCGGGCGTTGAATATCGTCCGGAAGAATGACGTTCTTTAGAACGATAGGCTGCGGCGGGAAGCCGTGCTGTGATGGGTTAACTTTGCTGAAAAACGGGTGCTGACGATGAGCGAGATAACCTTACTGGCGGAAGTGACCGCCTTTTTACGCCAGCCGCACGGGCAGTTTATCGCCGGTGAGCGAGAGGCGGGCCGCGGCGCGCCGTTTGCGGTGATCAACCCGGCCACCGGGCGGGCGATCGCTGAGGTCACCGCGGCGGATAGCGACCAGGCGGACCGCGCGGTAGAGAGCGCCCGCCAGGCGTTTAGTCAGTGGCGCGAAATGCCGACGCTGGCGCGCGGAACCTTGCTGCTGAAGCTGGCGGATGCCCTGGCTGAGCATCGCGAAGCGCTGGCGCAGCTGGAAAGTCTCTGTTCTGGCAAAACTATCACGCTGGCGCGGATGCTCGAGCTGGACCAGTCGGTGGCGTTCCTGCGCTACTTCGCCGGCTGGGCGGGGAAAGTCACCGGTGAAACGCTGGATGTCTCGCTGCCATCGATGGCCGGGGAGAAATATACCGCCTTTACCCGCCGCCAGCCGCTGGGGGTGGTGGTTGGCATCGTGCCGTGGAACTTCTCCATCATGATTGCCATCTGGAAGCTGGCGGCGGCCCTGGTCTGCGGCTGCACCATCGTCCTCAAGCCGAGCGAGTATACGCCGCTGACGCTGCTGCGCGTGGCGGAGCTGGCGAAAGCGGTGGGTATTCCGGACGGAGTGATTAACGTGGTCAACGGCGCCGGCGGCGAGATTGCTCAGCGGCTGATTACCCATCCGGCCTGCGCCAAGGTGAGCTTCACCGGCTCGGTGGCTACCGGCGAAAAAGTCCAGCAGTCGGCTGGCGCTTTCGGTAAACGGGTGACCCTTGAGCTGGGGGGCAAAAACGCCGCGCTGTTCCTCGATGACCTGACGCCGGAGGCGATGGTCAACGGCATTCTTGAAGCCGGCTACCTGAACCAGGGGCAGATTTGCGCCGCCGCGGAGCGCTTTTATCTGCCGCAGGGCAAACTGGATGCGGTGCTGGCGCTGCTGAAAGAAAGACTCAGCGCCTTCGCGCCGGGATCGCCGCTGGATGAGCGCACGCTGATGGGGCCGCTGGCCAACCGCCAGCAGCATGAAAAAGTATTGCGGCTCATTCAGACCGCACGCGACGAGGGCGATACCATCGTCTGCGGCGGCGAAGCCCTGCCGGGGGAGGGCTATTTCCTGCAGCCGACCGCGGTTAAAGTCCGCAGTGAAGAGAGCACCCTGATGCGCGAGGAGACCTTCGGCCCGGTGTGCAGCTTTATCGGCTATCACAGTGAAGACGAGGCGCTGGCGCGGATGAATGCCTCGCCGTATGGCCTGGCGGCCAGCGTCTGGTCGGATAATATTCGCCTGGCGCTGCGCTACTCGGAGGCGATAGACGCCGGCATCGTGTGGGTCAATATGCATACCTTCCTCGACCCGGCGGTGCCGTTCGGCGGCATGAAGGGCTCGGGCATCGGGCGCGAATTCGGCAGCGCGTTTATCGATGATTATACGGAGCTGAAGTCGGTGATGGTGCGCTATTAATCGCCGTTCAGCGACATAGCGCTGTCATGTGTCGCTTTGCGCCAGATAGGCAACACATTGTGTGCCTTCTGGCCTGCAACCCGGGCGGTGCACGGCATCGCTTCCGGGACGCTTTTCCCGTCACGGATCCTTTCTTCCCCTCCTAATCCGCCATTGCCGTAAAAAAATCAGCAGATTATCTTTTTTGCCCGCCAGGGCTTGCCTGACACTAGATAATGCGTATAGTTCTCATTCTCTTTTTTATTTGCATATCAGGCAAGGTTCGAGCTGCGCCAGTGAGTCGTTCACAAAGAGTCGCGAAGGCGTAGGGTGACGTAAAGACAGCAGGCTGGAAACACACAATATCGGCCGCTGCGCGTCCATCGGGTCATTGATTTTTTATAGGGTTGATCCAATGAAATACACACTTCCGGCGTTGACGCTGGCCATCAGCGCGGCGTTAAGCGGCTGCGCGACGCATCCTTCCTCTGCCGTTTCCCAACCGGTTATCGACTCTCCAGCCCCTAACGTGGCGCAACCACTGCAGCGCCAGCTAGCGGAAGGGCTGTACGAGATGGCGCTAAGCCCGCAGGGTGATGCGCTGTACGTCGCCAGCGCCGAAGGCTTTAAACATGTGCAGGGTGGGGCGGTCTACACACTGGATCCGCACACCCTCAACACCATCGGCCTGACGCATACCGATCTGAAAAACTTCGCTTTACAGCTCTCTGCGGATGGTAAAACGCTTTATGTCAGCAATTCGCTGGACGGCGGCATCAGCGCTATCGACACCGCTACCGGCAAGGTCAAAAACCGCCTGCTGTTCAGCGAGCGCAATGAAAAAGGTCGCCCTTATGGGGCCCGTCAGCTGCTGTTGCTGAATAATACTCTCTACGTTGGCGCGGTCGCCGACCCGGCGCAAATCTGGGTGGTTGACGCCACTACCCTGAAGCTGAAAACGCGGATTAAAAATACCGGTAAATGGATGACCGGCCTGCACTACTCCGCGCAAACCGGTCGCGTGTACGCCGCTAACGGCAGCGGTGAAATTCTGGTGATCAACCCGCGTAACCAACGCATTGAACAGCGCTGGAAGCCGCTGGGCGACAAGCCGGCGCTGCTGCTTAATATGGCCGAAGATAGCGACACCGGCCGTCTGTTCGTGACCGACAACTCGAAAGCGAAAACCACGCTGGTGCTGGATATCCACAGCGGCAAGCTGCTTAAACAGCTCGACGTCGGCGATTCGCTGGCGGTGCAGTTCAATAAGAAACGCCACGAAATTTATATTTCACAGCGTGAATCCGGCAAGGTCATCAGCCTTGACGCCAGCCGCTACACGCTGAAGAAAAGCTGGGCGCTGCCGGCCAATCCCAACAGCCTGCTGCTTTCCGCCGATGGTCAGACGCTGTTTGTCACCGTCAAACAGCCCTTCAATAAAGACCACTCCACTAAAGGCCCGGACAGCGTCGTACGTATCGACCTGAACGCGCAATAAAAATAACGGGTCCGGCGACGGGCCCTTTGATTCATTTATCCTCATCCATGGGGCAAATTATGCACACCACGCACTATTCATCCTTCCCGCTGCGTAAAACGCTGCTGGCCTTAGCCATCGGCGCCGCCAGTCAAACGGCGATGGCCGCGGACGCTGCCGCCGCGAAGCAGCCTGGCGAAGAGACCCTCATCGTCGAGGCTAACGAAACCAGCGATTTTAAATCCGGCGGCGACCTGGTGGTTCCGGCATTCCTCGATGGCCAGATCGCCCACGGCGGCCGTCTGGGGATGCTTGGCGAACAAAAAGCGATGGACGTCCCGTTTAACGTCATCGGCTATACCTCGAAGCTGATTCAGGATCAGCAGGCGAAAACTATCGCCGATGTCGTCAGTAACGACGCTGGCGTGCAGGCCGTACAGGGCTACGGCAACTTCGCCGAGACCTATCGAATCCGCGGGTTTAAGCTCGATGGCGATGACATGACGATGGGCGGCCTGGCGGGCGTGGTGCCGCGTCAGGTGATGGACACCCAGATGCTGGAGCGCGTTGAAATTTTCAAAGGGGCTAACAGCCTGCTTAACGGCGCGGCCAGCAGCGGCGTCGGCGGGATGATTAACCTCGAGCCGAAGCGGGCGGAAGATCTGCCGACCGCACGCGTTGGCGTCGACTATACCTCTGATTCTCAGGTGGGCGGCACCCTCGACCTGGGGCGCCGTTTCGGCGACAACAACCAGTTCGGCGCCCGGGTCAACCTGGTGCACCGCGAGGGTGAAGGCGCTATCGATAATGATAAACGTCGTACTACGCTGGCTTCGCTGGGGCTTGATTACCGCGGCGACCGTTTCCGCTCCTCGCTGGATTTCGGCTACCAGAAGAAAACGTTCCACGGCGGTACGATGGGCGTCAATATCAGCGGCGTGGATTTCGTTCCGGCGCTGCCGGACAACAGCAAAAACTACAGCCAGAAGTGGGGTTATAGCGATATCGAAAGCGAATTCGGCATGGCGAAGGCAGAATATGACCTGACCGATAGCTGGACGGTATACAGCGCCCTCGGCGGCCAGCATTCGCATGAAATTGGCACCTACAGCGCGCCGAAGCTTCTGAATAAAAACGGCGATGCGACGGTGGGCCGCCTGGATACTAACCGCATTATTGACGCGATCAGCGGCATGGGCGGGGTACGCGGCGATTTCAATACCGGCGCGATTTCGCATAAGGTGAACCTCGGCTATGCGGCGCAGGTGCATACCGATGCTACCGCCTGGCGGATGTCGGCGAAGAATCCGACCACCAATATCTATGACAACCGTGATGTGGCGATGCCGGATAACGCCTATTTTGGCGGCAACTACCACGATCCGCTGGTCACCTCGCGCAGCCGTACGCAGGGCTGGCTGCTGAGTGATACCCTCGGCTTCTTTAACGATAAAGTGCTGTTTACCGCCGCCGCTCGTCATCAGAAAGTGGTTGTGCGCAACTACAGCAACGCCACCGGGCTGGAAGATACTTCTTCGCGTTATACCCAAAGCCGCTGGATGCCGACGTTTGGCCTGGTGTACAAGCCGTGGGAGCAGCTGTCGCTGTATGCTAACCATACCGAAGCGCTGCAGCCGGGCTCTGTGGCGCCGACGACGGCGGCCAATGCCGGGCAGAGTACCGGGATCGCGCACTCGAAGCAGGACGAAGTGGGCGTCAAGATCGACTACGGAACGATCGGCGGATCGCTGGCGCTGTTTGAAATCAAAAAACCGAACGCCATTTCCGATACCGCTGGCAATTACGGCCTCGACGGCGAGCAGCGTAACCGCGGCGTAGAGATGAACGTCTTTGGCGAGCCGATGCTGGGACTGCGTCTTAACGCCAGCACCGTCTGGCTGGATGCAAAACAGACTAAAACCGCTGAAGGCGCAACCGACGGTAAAGATGCCGTCGGGGTGGCAAACTTCTACGCGGTGCTCGGCGCCGAGTATGACATCAAGCCGGTGGAAGGCCTGACCGCGACCGCGCGTGTCAATCATAGCGGTTCGCAGTATGCCGATGCGGCCAACACCAAAAAGCTGGATAGCTACACCACCCTGGATTTAGGCCTGCGCTATCGTATGCGTCTGAACGCCGACCAGAACGAAATGACCTGGCGCGTCGGGGTGACCAACGTGACCAACGAGAAATACTGGTCCGGCATCGACGATACCGGTACCTACCTGTTTGAAGGCGATCCGCGTACCGTTCGCGTCTCGATGAGCTACGACTTCTGAGGGTAAAACGCGGGGACGGGCGGCTGACGCTCGCCCCGCGCAACTTGCGACATCTTCCCCTAAGTGATAAAAGGTGCCCCTTCGCAAAAACACACAGGGGAACGACGTGAAAGACGCGTCAACGTCGTCGGATGCCGTAGAAGAGAGCGGCCCGACGCTTCATCGCGGTTTACAGAACCGACACATTCAACTTATCGCCCTTGGCGGCGCGATTGGCACCGGCCTGTTTCTCGGCATTGGTCCGGCGATTCAAATGGCTGGCCCGGCGGTCTTGCTGGGCTACGCGGTGGCCGGGATTGTCGCTTTTCTGATCATGCGCCAACTGGGCGAGATGGTGGTGGAAGAGCCGGTATCCGGTTCCTTTGCCCACTTTGCCTACAAATACTGGGGCCCGTTCGCCGGCTTCCTGTCCGGCTGGAACTACTGGGTGATGTTCGTGCTGGTGGGAATGGCGGAGCTGACCGCCGCCGGGATCTACATGCAGTACTGGCTGCCCGACGTTCCGACCTGGATCTGGGCGGCGGCCTTCTTCCTCATTATTAACGCCGTCAACCTGGTCAACGTGCGTCTGTATGGCGAAGCGGAGTTCTGGTTCGCGCTGATAAAAGTGCTGGCGATTATCGGCATGATTGCCTTTGGCCTGTGGATGCTGTTTGGCGGCCACGGCGGCAGCAAGGCGGGTTTCGACAACCTGTGGAAGCACGGCGGTTTCTTCGCCACCGGTTGGCACGGTCTTATCCTGTCGCTGGCGGTGATCATGTTCTCCTTCGGCGGGCTGGAGCTTATCGGCATCACCGCCGCGGAAGCGCAAAATCCGGAAAAGAGCATTCCGAAAGCGGTCAACCAGGTGGTTTATCGTATCCTGCTGTTTTATATCGGTTCGCTGGTGGTGCTGCTGGCGCTCTACCCGTGGGTGGAGATCAAATCCGACAGCAGCCCGTTTGTGATGATTTTCCATCATCTCGACAGCAACCTGGTGGCGTCCGCGCTGAACTTCGTCATTCTGGTGGCTTCGCTGTCGGTCTATAACAGCGGCGTGTACTCCAACAGCCGGATGCTGTTCGGCCTGTCGGTGCAGGGCAATGCGCCGACGTTCCTCGCCCGCGTCAGCAAGCGCGGCGTGCCGGTGAACTCTCTGTTGCTCTCGGGGATTATCACCTCGCTGGTGGTGGTGCTGAACTACCTGCTGCCGCATGAAGCGCTGGGACTGCTGATGGCCCTGGTGGTGGCGACGCTGCTGCTGAACTGGATCATGATCTGCATGGCGCACCTGAAGTTCCGCGCCGCCCAGCGCCGCAAAGGGCGTGAGTCGAAGTTTAAAGCGCTGCTGGCGCCCGCCAGCAACTACTTCTGCATTGCTTTCCTTGGGCTGATTCTGGCGCTGATGTGCACGATCGACGGGATGCGCCTGTCGGCGATCCTGCTGCCGGTGTGGATCCTGTTCCTGTTTATCGCCTTCAAACTGCTGCGCCGCCCGGCGTAAGCGAGATGCCCCGCCGTCCGGCGGGGCTGCCTGCCTTTTTATTGTGATCCTCTTCGCAGGTGGCGCATTTGCCTGGCGATCTTCTTTTTGTAATCGATTACTTTTGTGTTGAGCGATTTTGTAATCGATTACTTTTCTGAGGGCGAGCAACATGGTCACAACAACAGAAGGTCGGGAAAGTGTCCGCGTGAGCCACCGTTTTCTGGTGCCGCGGCTGTCGTTAATGATGTTTATGCAGTTCTTTATCTGGGGCAGCTGGTCGGTGACCCTGGGGCTGGTCATGACCCGCTATGAGATGTCATTGCTGATCGGCGATGCGTTCTCCGCCGGGCCGATCGCCTCCATCCTGTCTCCCTTTGTGCTGGGGATGCTGGTGGATCGCTTTTTCGCCTCGCAGAAGGTGATGGCGGTGATGCACCTGGCCGGGGCGGCGATCCTGTGGTTTGTCCCCCAGGCGCTGGTGGCGCAGAACGGCGCGCTGCTGATTGGCCTGCTGTTCGGCTATACGCTGTGCTACATGCCGACCCTGGCGCTGACCAACAATATCGCCTTCCACAGCCTGGCTAACGTCGATAAAACCTTCCCGGTGGTCCGCGTGTTCGGCACCATCGGCTGGATTATCGCCGGGATCTGCATCGGGGTGACCGGCATCTCTGACACCACCGGCATCTTCACCCTGGCGGCGCTCTGTTCGGTGGCGCTGGCGATCTACAGCCTGACGCTGCCCCACACCCCGGCGCCGGCCAAAGGCATGCCGGTTCAGTTTCGCGATCTGCTGTGCGCGGACGCCTTCGCGCTGCTGAAAACGCGCCATTTCCTGATTTTCTCCCTCTGCGCCACCTTAATTTCCGTGCCGTTAGGTACCTATTACGCCTATACCGCGTCGTATCTGGCGGATGCCGGCGTTAAGGATGTCAGCACCGCGATGTCCTTCGGCCAGATGTCAGAGATCGTCTTTATGCTTGTGATCCCGCTGCTGTTCCGTCGCCTCGGGGTGAAATACATGCTGCTTATCGGCATGGCGGCGTGGTTTGTGCGCTATGCCTTTTTCGCCCTCGGCGTCAGCGAAGAGGGGCGCTTCCTGCTCTATCTCGGCATTTTGCTGCACGGCGTGTGCTATGACTTTTTCTTTGTCGTCGGCTTTATCTACACCGACCGCGTGGCGGGCGAGAAGGTCAAAGGCCAGGCGCAGAGCATGATTGTGATGTTCACCTACGGGATCGGCATGCTGCTGGGCTCGCAGATCTCCGGCGCGCTGTATAACCATCTGGTGGCCGGGCAGAGCGTGCCGCAGGCCTGGGTGACCTTCTGGTGGATCCCGGCGGTGGCCGCCGCGGTTATCGCGCTGATTTTCCTTTTCTCTTTCCAGTACAACGAGAAAGAGCCGCACTAATTTTTCAGGAGGGGGTATGAAAACGATTAAGGGACCGGGCATTTTTCTGGCGCAGTTTATCGGCCCGCAGGCGCCGTTCAACACGCTGGAGGGGGTGGCGCAGTGGGCCGCCGGCCAGGGGTACAAGGCATTGCAGATCCCCTGCAACCACCCGGCGATTTTCGATGTCGAGCGGGCGGCGGCGAGCCAGACCTACTGCGACGAGGTCAGCGGTGTCCTGGCGGAGCATGGGCTGGCGATCAGCGAGCTGTCCACCCACCTTGAAGGACAGCTGGTGGCGGTGCATCCGGCGTATGACGCGGCGTTTGACGCCTTTGCTCCGGCGGCGCTGCATGGCGATCCGCAGGCGCGCCAGCGCTGGGCGGTGGAGAAGGTCAAGCAGGCGGCGGTGGCCTCCGGTCGCCTGGGGCTGAAGGCCCATGCGACCTTTTCCGGGGCGCTGGCATGGCCCTTTTTTTATCCATGGCCGCCGCATAATCAGCCGCTTCTGGATGAGGCCTTTGCCGAGCTGGCCCGGCGCTGGCGGCCGCTGCTGGACCTCTTCGACGAGCAGGGCGTTGATGTCTGCTATGAGATCCACCCCGGCGAAGACCTGCATGATGGCGTGACCTTTGAGCGTTTTCTCGCGCGGGTGGATAACCATCCGCGCTGCAATATGCTCTATGACCCGAGCCACCTGCATCTGCAGCAGATGGACTACCTGACCTATATCGATATCTATCATTCGCGTATTAAAGCGTTTCACGTCAAGGACGCCGAATTTCGCCGCAACGGGCGCAATGGCGTCTACGGCGGCTATCAGCCCTGGCAGCAGCGGGCTGGCCGTTTCCGCTCTCCCGGCGACGGGCAGATCGACTTTAAAGGGGTGTTCAGTAAGCTGACCGAATATGATTTTGACGGCTGGGCGGTGCTGGAGTGGGAGTGCTGCCTGAAGGACGCTGAGACCGGCGCGCGCGAGGGCAGCGAGTTTATTCGTCGCCATATCATTCCCGTTGCCGGGCGGGCCTTCGATGACTTTGCCGCTGGCGGGAGGGAATAATATGATTCAGGTCGCGATTATTGGGGCAGGGTTTATTGGTCCGGCGCATCTGGAGGCGCTGCGGCGGCTGGGGGATATCGAGGTGGTGGCGCTGTGCGACAGCAGCCTTGAGGCGGCGCAGCGCAAGGCGCGTGCGCTGAATATTGCCCATGCCTACGACAGCGTGGAGGCGCTGCTGGCCCATCCGGGGCTGCAGGTGGTGCATAACTGTACGCCGAACCATCTGCATGCCCAGATTAACCGGCAGATCCTCGCCGCCGGGCTGCACGTCTTCTCCGAAAAACCGCTGTGTATGACGGCGGAGGAGGCGCGGGAGCTGGTGACGCTTGCCGCCCGGGCCGGCGTGGTGCACGGCGTCAGCTTCGTCTATCGCCAGTTCGCCATGGTCCAGCAGGCGGCGGCGATGATCCGCCATGGCGATGTCGGCAGAATCTTCGCGGCGCACGGCGGCTATTTACAGGACTGGATGCTGCTGGAGACCGACTACAACTGGCGGGTTGATGCGGCGCAGGGCGGCGCGTCGCGAACGGTGGCCGACATCGGCTCCCACTGGTGCGATACCGTGCAGTTTATGACCGGTCGGCGGATTGTCGAGGTGATGGCGGATCTGTCTATCGTCTGGCCGACGCGTAAAGCGCCAGTGAATGGCAAAGCGACCTTCAGCGCCGTTCACGAGGCGCAGGGATATGAAACCCGGCCTGTCGATACCGAAGACTTTGGCTCGGTGCTGTTGCGTTTTGACGATGGCAGCAAAGGCAGCTTTATGGTCTCTCAGGTGAGCGCCGGGCGGAAAAACCGTCTGGCGGTGGAGATTAACGGCAGCCGCTGTTCTCTGGCCTGGGATCAGGAAGTGCCCCAGCGGCTGTGGATTGGCCACCGCGAGCAGCCGGATCGGCGGCTCAGCGACGACCCCAGCCTGCTGCGGCCGGAGATCGCTGACAGCGCCCATTACCCCGGCGGCCATATTGAGGGCTGGCCGGACGCCTTTAAGAATATGATGGGCCATTTTTATCAGGCGGTGCGCGCCGGGAAGATGCCGGAGGCCGGGGCCCGGCGCTTCGCCGCTTTCGACGACGGCGCCGATGTGATGTACATCATCGAGGCGATCGTCAAAAGCCATCAGCAGCAGCGCTGGGTGAGCGTCGAACGCTGAATTCTGGCGGGGCGCAGGACGCGCGCCGCCGGGTTATTTCACCCCAAGATAGCCGTCGAGATAGGCCCCGGAGAGCTCATTGCCGAACAGGACGGCATCTTTATTTTCCATCGCATTATCCCATTTGTCGCTGGCGTTGCCGGTAAAGGCGTGCTCGGTGCGGGTGCCCTGCGCCGCCTGTTGTTTGATGGCCTCGGCGGTGCGGCGGGCGTCGCTTTCGCTCATGCCAGCGGCTTTATCCTGCTGGCCGCGGGCGTACATCGCCGTGAAGGTCGGCAGGTTTAAACGGTAATTTTCCTGACGGTTGACGGTGAAGTTGCCGCCGACAAAATCGGAGCGGTGGGCGACGAACGCATAGGCGTGGCGTTCCGGTGACGATTTTGACGAGGTGCAGCCGGTGATCGTTACCAGGGCACAGCTGAGGGCGAGAATCGCGGTGGAGAGCCTCATGGGGATATCATCCTTAATCATAAAAGCACAAATGGGGCGCAGGCGGTCTGTTGCGCCTCCTGCGCTTATAAGCATATGAAACGGCAAAAGGATGCGCGTTAACGGGGCGGGAGAGAAGCCCTGATTATTAATAGTTTCCCGAGACACCGTCTTACTGAGCCGCGCTTGCGCGCCAGGCTGGCAGGCCAACCAGAGGTCATTTATGATAGCCTGCAGGATCCACCTCTATCGCAGGAAGTGCAGGGTTTATGTCTATTCAGAAAATTGCTCGTCTGGCCGGCGTTTCGGTGGCCACGGTGTCGCGGGTGCTGAACAACAGCGATACGGTAAAAGCCAAAAACCGTGAGCGCGTGCTGCAGGCGATCAAAGAGAGCAACTATCAGCCGAACCTGCTGGCGCGACAGCTGCGAACCGCCCGCAGCAATATGATCCTGGTGATGGTCTCCAATATCGCTAACCCCTTTTGCGCCGAGGTGGTGAAAGGGATAGAAGAAGAGGCGGAAAAGAACGGCTACCGCATTCTGCTGTGTAACTCCGGGTCGGATCTGGCCCGCTCGACCTCCGGCCTGCAGCTGCTCTCCGGCAAAATGGTCGATGGCATTATCACCATGAACGCGCTCTCCAGCCTGCCGGAACTGACCACCATGATTGGCGATGCGCCCTGGGTACAGTGTGCGGAGTATGCCGACACCGGCAGCATCTCCTGCGTCGGGATTAACGACGTCGAGGCGGCCCAGGGGGCGGTGTCCCGGCTGGCCGACGGCGGCCGCCGGCGCATCGCGCTCATTAATCACGACCTCAGCTATCGCTACGCTCGTCTGCGCGAGCGCGGCTATAAAAGCGTGCTGCACGTGCACGGTCTGGCGTATCAGCAGGTAACCTACGCGCAGGATCTTAGCGCGGCGGCCGGTAAACGGGCGATGGAGCAACTGCTGTCGCAAGATGAGAAGCCCGACGCGGTATTTGCCGTATCGGACTCCCTTGCCGCCGGGGCGCTGCGGGCGATTGACCAGGCCGGGCTGCGGGTGCCGGAGGATATCGCGGTGATTGGCTTCGACGGCACCGAGCTGGCGGAAGTGGTCTCCCCGCAGCTGACCACCGTTGAACAGCCCTCCCGGGCGATCGGCCGCACGGCGGTGGATCTGTTAATGAAACGCATCGACGATCCCGACGCCGCCGTCGAGCGGGTGATGATGGACTGGCGCGTGATCGCCCGCGCCAGCGCCTGAGGTTAGCGGGGGAAGGCCCCCGCCAGCGCGCGAATGTCGTTGCCGGTAGGCGTTTGATGAATGCGTAAGCCAAACTCCTCCACCACCGCGAAGACATGGTCGAAAATATCCGCCTGGATCCCCTCATATTCCGCCCACACCACGGTGTTGGTGAAGCAGTAGATCTCGATCGGCAAGCCGTTGGCATCCGGCGCCAGCTGGCGCACCATCAGGGTCATATCCTGGCGGATGCGCGGATGATGACGTAAATACTCCTGCAGATAGGCGCGGAAGGTGCCGACATTGGTCATTCGGCGCTCGTTGAGGACCGATTGCTCCCCGGCATACTGCTGGTTCCAGGCGCTAATCTCCTCGTGGCGCGAATCCATATAGGGTTTAAGCAACTTCGCCCGGATCAAGCGCTGCTGCTCCTGTTCATCGAGGAAATGAATGCTGGTGGTGTCGATGTTGAGGCTGCGCTTAATGCGGCGGCCGCCGGAGGCCGACATCCCGCTCCAGTTTTTAAATGAGTCGGAGACCAGCGACCAGGTCGGAATGGTGGTGATGGTGTTGTCCCAGTTGCGTACCTTGACCGTGGTGAGGCCGATATCGATCACCGCGCCGTCGGCGCCGTACTTCGGCATCTCCAGCCAGTCGCCAAGCTTGAGCATATCGTTGGCCGAGAGCTGAATACCGGCCACCAGACCAAGGATCGGATCTTTAAATACCAGCATCAGTACCGCGGCCATGGCGCCGAGCCCGCTAATCAGGATCGCTGGCGACTGGCCTATCAGCAGGGAAATAATCAGGATGCCGATAATAATCGCCGTCACCAGCTTAATTCCCTGGAATATCCCCTTCAGCGGTAGCTGAGAGGCGGCGGGAAATTTCTGCGCCAGCTTTAAGATCACATCCAGCAGCGAGAAGAAGGACAGCATGGCATATATCATCACCCATAGCTGAGCCACGGTGGTTAATATTTCCGCGGCCTCGCTGCCTTTTTGCAGCCACAGCACCGCCTGCACGTTAACGATGATCCCCTGCAGGGTAAAGGCCAGTCGGTGAAAGAGCTTATTCTGCGTGATGATTTGCAACCACAGATGGCTGCTGGCCAACGCCCGTTTTTCAAAAGCGCGCAGGACCACTTTGTGCAATATCAGATGCACGACGACGGCGGTGAACAAGATAATGCCGAAGATAATCATCAGCGAGCGGGTGGGGGTTATTTCGATTCCTAAGGCGGCAATTTGCGATATTAATTCCTGCATAACGTCTCCTGAATATCCAGCGGGTATGATGACCGCTGGATAACGATTATGCAAATTACCGCCGCCGGTATTACTACGCCGCCGTCACCGGCTGTCGGTTGAGATGATGGCGCAGCCACAGCGCGATGGCCCCCAGCAACAGCATCATGGCCACCTCGACCAGCAGAAAATCAATCAGCGCCTGCGGATAGTTTCCGCCGCCGCGGCGGGCCAGCGCCAGGAACAGCGATCCGAGGATAGCCGGCCCGAGACCGAGGGTCGCCTGCTGCAGGGTGCTGAGGATGGCGCTCCCGGCCCCGGCGTCGCTGGCGCTGATATCGCGCATGCCAATCCGGTAAAAGCTGTTGACGATCAGCGCCTGACCGTAGCCGATCAGCGCCGTGGCGGGGACCAACGTCAGGGCGGTGGTGGCGATGCCGAAGCGGGAGAAGGTGGCGCACAGCAGCAGTAGCCCGGCGATCTGCACCGTCAGACCGGTCAACAGGATCCGCCCCATGCTGTAGCGGGCGATAAGCCGCGGGGCATACAGCGCCGAAATAAAATAGGCCACGCCGAGGGCGATAAAGCTATTGCCGGACTGCCATGGCGCCATCCCCAGCCCCTCCTGCATGGTCAGCGCCATGCAGAACATAAAGCCGGACCAGGCGCTGAAGAACAGCAGGGCGATGGCCATCCCGAAGCGGATGCTGGTCAACTGCAGCAGACGCGGCGGCAGCAGGGGATGGTCGCCGCGCTGCTGCTGGCGCAGGGCGCTCTGACGCATGGCGATCAGCAGCGGCAGGACCGCCACCAGCATCAGCTGCAGCCACAGCGGCCAGTGCAGCTCGGGACCGAGGGCCATCGGGAACAGCAGGCAGCAGAGGATGAGGGCGAGGTACAGGGTACCCTGCCAGTCAATCCGCGACGGCGTCTCACGACGGGTTTCCGGCACATAGCGGCGGCTCAGGGCCAGCACCAGCAGGCAGATCGGCACATTGATAAAAAAGGCGTTGCGCCAGCCCAGCCCGGCGATGTCCGCCGATACCAGCCAGCCGCCGCCCATCTGACCGACGATAAACGCGATCCCGCCGATCCCGCCATACAGGCTGATGGCCCGGGCGTGGGCCGGGCCTTTGAGGGTGACGTGCAGGGTGGCGAGGATCTGCGGCACAATCAGCGCCGCCCCGGCGCCCTGCAGGGTGCGGGCGGCCAGCAGGGCGCTGATGCTGTTCGCCATGCCGCACAACAGGGAAGCGATGCCAAAGAGAGCGACGCCCCACATAAACAGACGACGGCGGCCATAGTTATCGCCAAGCTTACTGCCCATCGCCAGGCAGACGGCAAAGGCGACGCCGTAGAGCGCGACGATAAGCTCCAGCTGCGTGGCGCTGGCCGCCAGGGTGTGGGTGATGGCGTCCAGCGCCACATTAGTGATCGAGGTATCAATAAGCGGCAGCATCTGGCCGCCCAGCAGCAGCCACAGACCGGCGCGGCCGGGTGAAACAGCAGACGTTTTCATGGGGTTCTCCATTGCGTCATTCAGCAGACCGACGTAGCATTACCGATAAATTAAACGGGTACCAGTTCCTGTCTATACTGGTACTGGAACTACCATGCTGGAGGGGTGATGACCACGATGCCGCAACGAGAGTCGACGTTCGCCGTGCCGGACGATCGGCGCAAACAGCTGGGGGCGTTTCTGCGCGCCCGGCGTGAGAGCCTCGATCCGCAGCGCCTGGGGTTGCCCCGGGTGGGCCGCCGGCGCACGCCGGGTCTGCGCCGGGAGGAGGTGGCGATGCTCGCCGATGTCGGCGTCACCTGGTACACCTGGCTGGAGCAGGGGCGGGAGGTGAATCCGTCGGAAGCGGTGCTGGTGGGGGTAGCGAATGCCCTGCAGTGCAGCCCGCTGGAGACCCGGCACCTGTTCGTACTCGCCGGGCTGACCCCGCCGGAAGCGACCCAGGTGACGGTATGTGAAGGCATCAGCCCCGGCACCCGGCGAATGCTCGACAGCCTGATGCCGCAGCCGGCCAGTATTCAGAAACCGAACTTTGATATTGTGGCCTGGAACGACAGCTTCTGCCGCCTGATGGGCATCGATTTCGCCACCCTCCCGGAAGAAGATCGCAACTGCATTTATCTGTATCTGACCCATGAGACCTGGCGCAGCCGGATCGAAAATCGCGATGTGCTGCCGACCTTCGTCTCCTATTTCCGCGCCGCGATGGCCGAGCACCGCGGCGATCCGGCATGGGAAAACAAACTGGCGCGCTTTTTCGCCGCCTCGCCGGAGTTTGAAGCGCTGTGGCATCAGCGCTACGAGGTGCGCGGCGTGGAAAACCAGATTAAACATTTTAACCACCCGCAGCTCGGGCGATTCAGCCTGCAGCAGATGTACTGGTATTCGGCGCCGCGCAACGGTTCGCGCCTGCTGGTCTACCTGCCGATGGACGAGGTGGGCGAGCAGGCGCTGGCGTGGCTGGACCAACATTAATCACAAGGAATCAGATGGCTGGCAATGTGCCAACTTCGGGTATTGCCCGGCCGGCGCTGCTGGACGGTTCCCTCTCCCTCCGGGAATAGGGGAGGGAAAGCACTGTCGGGAAGTCCTGTATGTTATCTGCGACTTCAGCGCACATTGCGCTCCCGGTTAGTCTTCTGCGTTATATCTCTCATGGCGCAGGGAGCGCACAGGGGGCGGCCAGTCGCCGCCGCCCCCTGCACCCCCGGGCTCCGGCCAGCAACATCGCCACTGCGTGGTGCCTTCGACTTATCCCTGCAGGCTTCGGGTCGGGCCGAGGCAGCGTCCGTGCAAAACACGGCCCTCAGCCCGCATCCATGCGGGCTGCCCCGGCCTGCCGGGAACGTCTCAGCGATGTTGAGGCCGCAACACCGGCAGTTTCAGCAGCCCCAGGCTGGGACCGTAGGCCGGGTCAGGCGCAGCCGCCACCCGGCAATATGACGGGTATCGAGCCTGATATCATGCCCGGCGGCGCTGCGCTTACGCGGGCCCAGGTTGCGGGGTAACAATCTGATATATAAATGGTTAGTTAGGCCGGGTCAGGCGCAACTGCCACCCGCAGAAAGGCGAGCACATTAGCGAAAACAGGTTTGTCATCAGTCTCAAGGAATGCCTATGAACGTAACCCGAAAAGAGCAGCGCATTATTCAGCGCGCGCTGAACGCCTGGCAGGCCAGCGGGGAGTTAACCCCGGCGGACAGCCAGCGGCTGGCGCAAACGCTGCGCGTCTCCCCCTTCGACTGGCGGCGTCTGAGCCGCTATGCCTTCTGGACCGCGCTGGCCTGCGTGCTGATTGCTCTGGGCAGTCTGTTCGCCGACAATGAACTGGTGGCGTGGCTGCTGAGCCTGTTCAGCCGCTCGGCGCTGACGCGGATCCTGCTGCCTGCGCTGCTGGCTGTCGCCTGCTACGCCTGGGGTTTTCGCCGCCAGCGGCGGGAAACGCAGTGGCACTACAGCACCGAGGCGATTTTGTTTCTGGGCGTTGTCTTTACCGCGGTGGCGCTATGGCAGCTTGGCGAACGGCTGGATAACGGCAGCGGCCATATCGCGCCGCTGTTTCTGGCCGGATGCGTGATTTACGGCGCTATCGGCTATGCTGCCCGCTCCGGGCTGGTGTGGCTCTTTTTTCTGCTGGCGCTGGGCAACTGGTTTGGCGCGGAAACCGGCTATGTCTCGGGGTGGGGCGCCTACTGGCTGGGCATGAACTACCCGATTCGCTTCGTCCTGTTCGGCGGCGCGCTGCTGGCGCTCTGCTACGGCGCGCAGTCCCTGCTTCGCCAGCGGCAGCTGTTTACCGTCAGCAAGGCGATGGGCCTCACGTATCTGTTTATTGCGCTGTGGATCCTGTCGATTTTCGGCAATTACGACGCTGACAGCTGGTACAACGTAAGCCAGGCGCGACTCCTGCCGTGGGGGCTGCTGTTTGCCGCGGCGGCCGGCGTCTGCATTTTTATCAGTCTGAAAACCGATGACGCAATGCTGCGCGGCTTCGGGTTAACCTTCCTGGCGATCAATCTCTATACCCGCTTCTTTGAGTTTTTCTGGAATGGGATGCACAAAGTGCTGTTTTTCCTGATCCTTGCCGTCTCGCTGGCGGTGATTGGCCGCTATGCCGAGCGCATCTGGCACGCGGGGAACGTTAAACCATGAAAAATTAAGCGCTTTTAAAGAAGTGTGGCTGGCGGCAGCGACGTCCTGCACGAATTGTCGTATAAGCGAATTTTACGCTTTTGACAGGGGAGCGAGATGAACAAGGAGTCGATTTTTCGCCAGCTAGAACAACGGATCGCCGGGCGAGCGCTGACGGCGGAAGCGCTGGGCGAGTTTAACGCTATGGCCATCGCCGATAGCTTGAAGCAAAAACGCAGCATCATCAGCCATCATCTGAATAATCTTCATCGCGAGCAGCGGGTGGTCAAAGTGAACGGTCGCCCGGTGCTGTTTTTACCCGTTACCGTTCTGCGCGATCATCACCGGCTGGCGGTTCGGCACGGCGAATACGCCTCCATTCAGGCGCTGTGCGCGGAGCGTCAGGATAGTCTGGCGCAGCTGATTGGCGCGCAGGGCAGCCTGCAGGAAGCATTGCGCCAGTGCAAGGCTGCCATCAGCTACCCTGGCGCAGGTCTGCCGCTGCTGCTGCGGGGCCCTACTGGCACCGGGAAAAGTTTTCTAGCTCGCCAGCTCTGGCACTACGCAATAGATGAAGGTATTTTACCTGCCGATGCGCCTTTTACCGTATTTAACTGCGCCGAGTACGCGAATAATCCAGAACTACTGACCTCGAAGTTATTTGGTCATGCGAAGGGGGCCTTTACCGGCGCCGATAAAGCCGTTCCTGGTCTTATCGAGACCAGCAACGGCGGGGTGTTGTTTATCGATGAGGTTCATCGGCTGCCGCCCGAAGGTCAGGAAAAGCTGTTTCATTTTATGGATAACGGTAGCTGGCGCCGGCTGGGGGAGAGCACCGACGAGCGCAGCGCGACGGTGCGGCTAATTTTTGCTTCAACCGAGGATCTGGAAAAACACTTCCTGGCGACCTTTATTCGCCGTATTCCGGTGATTGTAAAAATTCTGCCGATCGCTGAACGCGGCCAATTCGAGCGGCTGGCGTTTATCCACCACTTTTTCCGCCGTGAAGCCCAGCGTTTGAACCACGATCTTGCGCTGGATGGCGAAATCGTCAGCCAGCTAATGCGTGAAACGCTTGAAGGAAATGTCGGTGGGCTGGAAAATTTGATTCGCAATATTTGCGCCAGCGCCTGGACATTTGGCGAACGTGATAGCGGTCTTTTACACATAAAAGCGGGTTTGCTGCCCGACCGATTACTGGCGGATGCGCCTTTTTCCCTTCAGCAAAATAGCGAGCGGGTGATGATTTACCGCGATGGCGATGCGCTGCCTCTTTTTTCTGGTCGTCACCATGAATACCAACGGCTAACGGAAAATATTTGTAGCCTGTGCGAGGAGTTGGCTCAGGATAATATTAGCGTGCGGACCTTTGAAAAGCTCATTTATCAAAACGTGACGCTCTATCTCGATGCGTTGATGAATCAGGAGAGCGCGGTCTCTCTTCAGGACAAGCGGCTGCGCTTTATTGAGGATGTGGGCAAGGCGATCGCCGCCAATTACGATCTCCAGCTGAATGCCGAATTCGCCTATCTTACTGGCCGCTACCTGACCAGCCTTCCTCTGGCGCCGCGCAGCGTTGCCGAGCCCGCGCGTCTGGTGATGCAGCGCTGGCTGGAGTCCTCAGCGGGGCTGGCGCAGCGTATCGCGGGGAAACTACTGGATGTCGTCAATAACAAATACGATCTGCTCATCGATACGCTTGACCGTCTGGCGGTTGCCGCCATTGTCAGTAATGCTATCGATGCGACCAGCGGCGGAAAAGTGAAAGCGCTGATAATCGCCCACGGTTATTCGACCGCCAGCAGCATTGCCGGCGTTGCCAACCGCCTGATTGGCGAGAAGATCTACCAGGCCATGGATATGCCGATGGAGGTGGCGTTCAGCGACGTCAGTCGCGCCGTGGTTGATTATCTCCAGCATACGGACACGCGTGCGGGTGTGATGGTGCTTATTGATATGGGCTACACAAAGGAGATTGCCGATGCGCTTTTGTCGGTGATTAACGGCCCGCTGGTGGTGGTGGATAACGTCACGACCCGCATGGCGCTGAATGTTGCCAGCGAGATCGCGCTGGAAAAAAACATCGAACAAATCGCCGAAGAGATCGTGCCGCTTAATCAGTCGCGTTGGGATGTGTTCTGGCCCGCAGAAAAAAAAGAGCGTGCGCTGCTGGTGACCTGTATTACAGGTATCGGTACCGCATTTAAATTTAAAAATCTGATGGAGAAGAGCCTGCTCAACGATTTTGATATTAACATCATCGCCTGCGAGTATACGCGCTTAAAAAACAGTCGTACGGCGGTATCGTTGCTCCACCAGTATGAAGTTATTGCGGTCGTGGGTACCCACGACCCGCAGCTGGCCGGAGTGCCCTGGGTTGGCATTGAGGAACTACTTGGCGAGCAGGGGCATCGACATCTGAGTCAGCTCTTAAGCGGCTATCTTAATGAAAAGCAAATTGCGCTGATTAATAAAAATATGGTACGTGAGTTTTCGCTGCATAACGTTGTCAACTCTCTGACGATACTGAATGCCGGAAAAACCATGGGTCATATCGAAACCATTATCGCTGAGTGGCAAAATACGCTTGGTTTTCATTTTAATAATAACTTAATTATCAGTTTATATGTGCATCTCAGCTGTATGATTGAGCGTCTGGTAATGCGTAATGAAATTAGCCATTATAAAGATCTTGAGCAATTTACCCGCCAGCATGGCGAATTTATTGCCATGGTCAATCACTCGTTCCAGCGCCTAAAAATACTCTATAACGTGGCGCTGCCGGTAGCGGAAATTGGCTATATTCACGATATTTTTGAATTACGTATTGAAGGTTTTAGCTGGTAATCCTCAACGCAGCCCCGGAGAATTACGCCGGGGCTGGCAGGCGGTTAGCGAATCAATATTCGACTTTCCACATATAGCGGCGGGTGGTCAGCGGGTGGTTGCGGGCGGTGGCCAGCGCCAGGTTGTAAACATCCAGTACGCAGTTGTGCAGCAGGCCGCAGAAATATTCGCGCACGCTGGCGTGCAGTGTGTCGATTCCCACCTTTTCCACGTCAATAATCTGCAGTTTTCCCTGGTAACGTTCGATAAAGCGGATCGCGCGGTCATCCAGCGGGCGGGTGCGGCCGCTGCTTTTTAATAAAATAAACGGCGTTCCCGCTTCGGTAATCTCAAAGGGGCCGTGGAAATACTCGCCGCTGTGGATGCTGGCGGAGTTAATCCACTGCATCTCGAGCAGAATACAGATGGATTCCTGATGCGCGGCGCCGAATGAGGGGCCGCTGCCCATCATGTAGATGACCTTTTCGCTCTTCCAGGCTTCGGCAAAATGGCGCGCATCCGCCTGAACCTGCTGCTGAGCGCCGCGCACCACGGATTCAAAACTGGCAAAGGCGCTGACCATCTCATCGTAATGGGCGTATCCCTCAGTTTGCGCAAGCATTTCCAGCGCCAGCCACAGGCTGTATGCCGCTTTTTGCTGCGTCGGATCGACGGTTTCGGGATAGCGCGCCCAGCAGTATTCAATAGTGTAATCGCTGTGTTCGCACAGCGGCGTGCCGGGGGTATATACCAGTCCAATAGTGGCGGCGCCTTTCTGACGCGCGATGCGGGCGGCTTCCACCGTTTCAGCGGTGTTGCCCTGCTGCGAGGCGAGGATCACTACGCTGTTTTTACCTAACGCGTTCGGCGTCGCGTGGACAAATTCATTACTGGTCACATAGCCGACGGCCAGCTTTTTCGCTTCACAATCGAGAAAATATTTCCCCGGCCAGAAACCGGTTAATGAACCACCGCAGCCGACAAACCATACCCGCTCAATGTGCTGCTTAGATAAAATATCGCGAATAATAGTATGTGCGTTTTTATGAGCTATAGACATATTGGTCTCCTTGGGATGTAACGGGTCCTCCGCTGAATAGCGGATAACTTTTACTATGCGTCAATTAATTGGGTTGTTTACTTTTCATTTTCTGGTGGAACTGCGGATCCTTCGGTATTGCGGGATCGATGCCCTTCACTGGCGGCAGTCGGGCACAAACCATTTGTAACGGAATAATATATTCAAAGATCGCAAAGTCGGGATCGTTAATAAATGCGAAGGGCATATTTTTGCCGTTATTTTCGACTTGTGGACCAATGCGATAAATATGCTGAGTCCAGCCGCCAAGTATTTCCGCCAGGCGATCCTGACGCTCATCGGGAAACGGATCGAGCATGATCAGGGTAGAGCGTTCGTCGAAGGCGTTATAGATCCCGTGGATGAACTCCTCAAATTCGTAACCGGCAACCGGACAGCGTAGCGTTTCAAGCATCTTTAGCGCACCTTCCTGAACGGTGCCAAACAGCCCTGCCGGACCGGTCAGGCGAATGTCCGCGCTGTCGATAAGCGGCCGGGCGTGATTGAGAACCCACGCCTGCGAGGCCTCAATGAGCGTCGGCAAATGATTGAACGTCCTCTCCATGCGGACGAGTAGCGCCTTGCGCTCCTCATCGCTCAGGCGCTGCTGGCGACTGGCGACGGCAAGCGCAAGCAGTATCAGGTTGAGTATGGTGCAGTGATACCCTTTGGTTTTGGCGCCGGCGCGCTCTTCTCCACAGGGGACCGTCAGGATCAAATCTGCCGCCTGGTCGATGGCAGCTGGCGCTTCCCCGGCCATGGAAGCGGTAAGGTGCCCGGCTGCCCGGGCGCGCTCCATTGCGGCGAGAGTAGAGAGGCTACCGCCTCCCTGAGAAATGCCGATGACCAGCGCTTTGTCGCTGAGGGATAGAGCCGTCTCGTCCAGCAGGAAGGGCCAGTACACATCGACCGGGATGCCGCACCACTGCTGCATAAACGACCGCGCGGTCAGCGCGCCGTGGTAAGACGTACCGGAACCGGTCAGGATGATTCGAGAGATCCCGCGATCCGCCAGCGCTTTCGCCGCTTGCCAGAGATCTTCCCGCGTCTGCGTTAGCATAGCGAGCAGGCGAGCGGGGGTTTCATTCATATAGTCTTCTACGTGCATGGGTAATATTCCTCTTTTTAAAGCAGGCCTAACGCGCTGGCCGCCATGCCAAACGCGATGGTGCCTAACAGGATCCAGTTGATGTTGACTCCCTTACGGATCAGCTTGTACATCCCAAGGGTGAAAAGCAGAGGCAGCAGAGAAGGAAGTATTTTGTCGATAAACTCCTGCGCCTTCATGGTCGTCTGCCCGGCAGTGAAGCTGAGCGGGGTGGTGATATCTATCATACTGGCGGTCATCGCGCCGACGACCATCAGGCCAACGATTGACGCGATATAGGTGACCCGATCCATGAGTCCGCTTTGGTAAATCCGCATCAGCCAGGTGGTGCCAGCCCGATAGCCGAGCTTCAGCCCATACCAGCGGCACAACAGATGCGGTAGGTTATAAACTAACAACGCCATTATCGGTCCCAGGAGGCTGCCCTGCTGGGCGAAATAAATCCCCATCCCGGCGGCAATCACCTTCAATGACCCCCAGAATATGGAGTCACCGATACCCGCCAGAGGCCCCATCAGGCTGGTTTTAATCGCGTTTATTGATTCTTCATTAAATTCGGGATTGCGTTGATTCTCCTCTTCCATAGCGATCGACAAGCCGAAGATAAAGGTGGAGAGGTGCGGCGTAGTGTTAAACAGTACCAGATGGCGCTGCAGGGCGCGCCCCAGTTCCGTCGGGTCCTGATAGATGCGCTTCAGGGCCGGCGACATTGCGAAGGCGTAGCCCATATGCTGCTGGCGCTCGTAGTTCCACGAGCCCTGCAGCGTAAAGGAGCGCCAGAACACGCTGCGTAAATCCCGAGCGGTGACCCGGCTTGCGTCATCGCTTTGCGGCTGGGCGGCGCCTGACAGGGTCTGCGTCATTTCACTCATGATTAGCTCTCCTGCTGCTTAAGATTAAGAAACTGGCTGATGATAAAAGCCAACACCACGGCGAATAGCGCGATGGCGATGATATCCAGTTTGGTATATGCCGCTATCAAAAATCCCAGACCGAGGTACGGCATCAGTTTGCTGCTGAGCATCATGCTGATCAGCAGGGCGAAACCGAGCGCTGGCAAGATCTTACTGGCGACGATCAATCCGTTGGTGATCACCGGCGGAATCGCCTCAAGGAACCAGCTAACCGCCGAAGAGCCGAGCAGGATGGCGAAAAAAACCGGTAGAAATCCGTTTAAAAAATAGAGTAGCGTCGGACCGGCGAGGTGCATCAGGCCGACCATCCGGGTATTACCTTGCGCCGCATAGCGGTCCGCCAGATGACCGAAGCGGGCGTTCACCACGCGCACCAGGATGCCCAGCGTTTGCGCCAGCATTGAGACGGGGATGGCAATGGTAAGCGCAGCCTCCGGACCGCGGCCGGACATGATCGAAAACGCGGTCGCCAGTACGGAGCCGGTCACGATATCTGGCGGGTGCGCGGCGCCGATGGCGACGTTGCCGAGGAAAATAAGCTCCAGCGTAGCGCCAATCAGAATCCCCTCATGCAGATTGCCGCAGACCAGACCGGTGAGGGCGCACATCACCAGCGGCCGGTCGATCATCGATACCCCAAGCAGGCGGCCATCGAGGATCCCCAGGGCGGCAATCAGTCCGAGTAACGTTGCGGTGAGCAACATAGTGACCTCCGAAGTTAAAGTTGGTCGTTAAGGAGTTCAGCCGAGTGGGCGGGTACCTGACGCATCTCCAGCCGAATGCCTTTTTCTTTTAGCGCTCTGCTATGGGCGATTTCCTCTTCGGTCAGATAGATGGCCTTGCCGAATTGTCTTGCCCCTTCCTTCTGTGGCAGACCGCCGTAATTAATTGCGCTAATTCCCGGGACTTTTTCTACCAGTGCGAGGGTTTCAGCAGTATTGCCAAGGACCACCATGACTTTTTTATGATCCAACTTGCCGCCGTTAAGCTTTTCCGCCGCCTGTTCAACGGTGGCGATGTCCAGCGTGACGCCCGCCGGCTTGGCCAGGTTAAGCGACATCGTAATGAAGGCATCCGCCGCGGCTTTGGCGTTAGCGACGATGATATGATCGATATCCAGCGCTCGGGTCCAGGCAAAAACCACCTGGCCGTGCAGCAGCCGATAATCAATGCGCACGAGTTTAATCATGAGATTCTCCCTGTGGGTCAGAGGATGGTTGTGTTAGTAGAGGGTTGATGAAAACAATGGATTCACGCGCCGCGCTGGTGGCGTAGACAATCGCGGCCTCGGTAGTGGCTTCTTCGCACAGCAGAAACTCCAGCAGCAGAGTCAGATTGATGCCAGCGACCACGAAAACGTTACGATGACGCATCAAGACGCTCACGGCGCTATTGTTGATACTGCCGCCAAGCAGGTCGGTAAAGATCACCACTTCATCACCATTCGCCTGGACGATGAGATGCTCCAGGGTTTGCTCCAGCTGTTCGGTGGTCACGATATCTTCGTCATAGGCGCAGACCGGGATAACGCCGTGTTCGTCGCCAATCAGCAGCGACAAACTGTTCACCAGTCCGCGAGCAAAATGGCCGTGGCTGGCCACATAGATATGTTTCACCCGGTTTCTCCTTCATCCAGATAGCGGTATCTGTTAAGAGCAAAGTGCGTGCCAGAAATAAAAAATATTATTTATCAATTAATTAAAGCGGCTGGTTCACACTAAAGGCGTTATTCCTGGCACAAGCGGGCTTATTAGCGCCAGAAACCTGGCACAAACGGCAGAAAAAGAGGGGGAAAGAGTGGGGGAAGAAAGTCCCGGGCGAGACGCTGCTGCGCCATGGCCCGGGCGTTCCCGGCAGAAGGGAATTAAATCTCGGTAATCGTCGTCGACTGCGGCAGACGCGACTTCGGCAGGGAGGCGTTAAAGTCTTCAACGCTATGATGGCCGACCGGGACCACCACCAGGCTGGTGTAGCCCTGGGCTTTCAGGTCAAATTCCTCATCGAGGATCGCAAAATCAACCCCTTCAATCGGCACGGCGTCGAGACCCATCGCCGCTACGCCCAGCAGGAAATTGCCGACGTTGAGATACACCTGCTTCGCCATCCACTGATCGTCATCCTTCAGCTCTTTGCGGTGCATATCGGCAAAGAAAGTGCGACCCTTGTGGTTAGCGGCTTTTGCGTCCGGGGTGGCGAAACGGCCATCGGCCTCTTCCTGATCCACGACGCGCTGCAGCCAGGCGTCGTCCATCGCGGTTTTCGCGCAGAACACCACCACGTGCGAGGCGTCGAGAATTTTACGTTCGTTGAACACGTAGGTACCGCTGGCGGCTTTCGCCACGCGGGCTTTCCCTTCATCGGTGCTGGCGACGATAAAGTGCCACGGCTGGGAGTTGGTGCTAGACGGGCTGTACTGCAGCAGCGTTTTCAGCTGTTCCGCTTCCCCGGCAGTCAGCTTTTTCGTGGCGTCAAAGGCCTTGGTGGAATAGCGCTTCAAAGCGACCGATACGATATCCATAACTCTTCCTCACAGTTTACAGCACCTTACCGGTGCGTTCAGGAGAGGAAGAGTACAGCGAAGATCGCCAAATGATAAGGGTGAAAAATGCGATAACACTTATCGCGTTTGGCTGAAAATCAGCGCGGACGCAGGCGCTGCTGGGCCTTTTTGCTCAGCTTGTTCACCACCTGATGCCATGAGTCGTCAATCAGCTCGGCCAGCAGATCCTCGCTGATGTCGTCCCCCGGCACCACCGTGATCCAGTGTTTCTTGTTCATATGGTAGCCCGGTTCGATGCTGCGATAAATTTCCTGATTGAGCAGCGACTTCTGCGGCTCGGCCTTGAGGTTGACCAGCGCCCGGCCGCGAATGGTCATGGTGATCATAAAGATGCGGCCGTCGACCTTAAACACGTCGTACTCCGGCCCAAAGGGCCAGCAGTGCTCGGTAAACGGGTAGGTCAGGGCGATACGGTGGGCGCAGGGGTGCAGCGTTTCCGGCGTCATTTGGCATCCGCCTCATGCAGGGCGTTCCACATGGCTTCAAAGCCAAGGGCGATAATCTCCCGGGCGCGCTGCGGATCGTGGCTGGCGAATTCGATAGTGGTTTCCGCCAGCGACAGAAACAGGGCATCACCAAAGGCGCGATACGCTTCGCTGAGGAATATCTCTTTCACCGACAGCTGGCACATTTCGTTGAGCTCCGGAAAGCTCTCTTTCACCTGGCGGCGGGTTTCGTCCGTGATGCGCTCGCTGAGCGCCATCCGGCGGATCGCCTTGTGCTCCATCGGGTTGCGCACGCCCCAGTCGATATAGCTGTTCCAGATATTGCGCGCGTTCTCTTTCGGGCGCTTTTCGTCCGGATCCAGCCCGGCGATCATCATCCGCACCAGGCGCAGCTTAATGGCGAGGTACAGTTCGTTGAGCAACTCATCCTTGGTGGCGAAATAGCGAAACAGCGTCCCCTCGGCAACCCCGGCGCTGCGGGCGATGGCCGACGTCGAGGCGGCGATGCCGGACTGGGCGAAAGCCGCGGCGGCAGCTTCCAGTAACGCTTGCTTTTTATCTTCACTCTTTGGACGAGCCACTACATTTTTCCTCACGCAGGTTTAAACAAACCGCCGATCTTTGCACGTCTGACCAGGTCGCTGCAACGGCGGAACGCAAAAATTGAAAATCGTCTTGACGACTTTCATCACATTCCTAATAATGAGTGCGTACTCACTCATAATCAAGTTATATCATAAAGCCTCCGGGATGGGGGCTTTTGTCTGGTCAGGATATGAACCGTGTCACTTTCAGCGTGGTCGCCATCATGTTACTCGCAGCAGCAACGACATTGCCGTTTGTCCTCAATGCCGGTTTTGGTAAGGCGCCGCAGGGGGCACAGCTTAGCCAGGTGGAAGCGTCTCCCCACTACCGGGACGGCCAGTTCCATAACCAACTGCCCACGCCGGGATTCACCGGGCAGAAAAATATGTTGGCGGCGTGGTGGGATTTTTTGATGACCAAACGGGAAAACGCCCGTCCCGCGCAGCCGCTGCCGCTGGTGAAAACCGATCTGGCGACGCTGCCCCTCGGGCAGGACGTGATGGTCTGGCTCGGCCACTCTTCCTGGTATCTGCAGCTGGCGGGAAAACGCATCCTGATCGACCCGGTGTTCAGCGATTACGCGGCGCCGTTCTCCTTTATCAATAAAGCCTTCCCCGGCGATTATCCGTGGCGGGCGGAAGGGATGCCGGCGATCGATCTGCTGATCGTCTCCCACGATCACTACGACCATCTGGATTACGCCACCATCCGCGCTCTGCTGCCGAAAATTAAGCGGGTCATTACGCCGCTGGGGGTTGGGTCGCACCTGCGCTACTGGGGAATGGACGGGGCGCTGATTACCGAAGCGGACTGGCAGCAGGCGATTCCGGTTAGCGATGAGCTCAGCGTCCACGTCCTGCCGGCGCGGCACTTTTCCGGCCGTGGGCTGAAGCGCAACCAGACGCTGTGGGCCAGTTTTCTGTTCGTTACCCCGCAGCAAAAGATTTATTACAGCGGCGACAGCGGGTATGGGCCGCACTTTAAAGCGATAGGCGATGAGTTCGGTCCGATCGATCTGGCGATCATGGAGAACGGACAGTATGACCAGGACTGGAAATATATCCACATGATGCCGGATGAAACGGCTCAGGCTGCTGACGACCTGCGCGCTCGCGCGGTGCTGCCTGGGCATGCAGGACGATTCGTTTTGGCGAAACACAGCTGGGATGAACCGTATCAACGGCTGGCGGCTGCCAGCGAAGGAAGGGCCTGGCGTCTGCTGACGCCTGTGCAGGGCGAGCCGGTGTGGGTCGCCGATAAGACGCAATCATTTAACGCCTGGTGGCGCTAAGCGCCAGTGCAGTATCAGAGGAGAGAGCATATGACGATTTCCGCTCAGGTGATTGACACTATCGTCGAGTGGATTGATGACAACCTGCATCAACCGCTGCGTATTGATGATATCGCTCGCCATGCCGGGTATTCGAAATGGCATCTGCAACGGCTGTTTTTACAGTATAAAGGGGAGAGCCTGGGGCGCTATATACGCGAAAGGAAGCTGCTGCTGGCCGCCCGCGATCTGCGCGACACCGATCAGCGGGTCTACGATATCTGCCTGAAGTATGGCTTCGATTCGCAGCAGACCTTTACCCGCGTCTTCACCCGGACCTTCAATCTGCCGCCGGGCGCCTACCGTAAAGAGAACCACAGCCGCGCCCACTGAGGCGCGCCCTTCCTGATTTAGCGTTCGAGGGAAAACCAGCGACGCCACACCCAGCGCAGCACCAGATACTCAATGGCGCCCAGCGCCAGGAACCACAGACAAAACAGCACGGTATAAAGCTGGTTGAGATCCATCATATGGAATGTCTCAACCAGCTTTTGCGCCAGCGTCAGGCCCAGCGACGGCGCGGGCAACAGCAGACAGGAGAGCAGGGCCAGCAGTAAGATCCCGGCGGCGGAGAGGAGCGTTTCCAGCGGATGTTTCATGTCATGTTAATCATCAGTTAAAAAACATATTGTCCGGCAAAATAACACCTAACGCAATATGCTTTGTATTTTACTCGCCTTAATGCGCCTCTTTTTAATATTATTGCCTGCGTTGTCTTCTCATGTTAATTAATCTGAAATAATTTGTAATTAAATTAAATCCCGTTACTTGTAAATTAACGTCATTATTATGCCAGCGCTTTTACAAAACTATAAGTGCTATACCCCACCAGCGTAGCAGCGATGATGGCCAGCAGGATGTACAGCGCCAGACGGCGTCCGCGGTAGATTCCAAACATATTTGACCTCGTTTAGTTTTGGTTTATTAATATTCTGTAATAGTTGGTTCGTGGAATTAACTTACCACATATTTTTTATTTTGCGAAAAATTTAGGCTTGTAATGGTTCACATTTTTATCGGATTTTTCGCCACCTTTTATTGCATTGGCCAGGAATGATTTCAGGCTTTCCGACTCACGGAATTTATAAGGAAAATGTAATTTGACCAAGATGAATAACCCAAAGTTTACGACGCCCTCGGGCGACACCGCGCCACGGCAGGTCTGGCAGCAGACCGTTGACGCAGTGCTGGCGCAGACCAAAAGCCAGGCCGCTGGGTTAAGTTCCGCAGACGCCGCCGAGCGCCTGAATACCTGCGGGCCGAACGCGCTGCCGGAAAAGAAGGGAAAACCGGCCTGGCTGCGCTTTCTCGCCCACTTTAACGACGTACTGATTTATGTGCTGCTGGCCGCTGCGGCGCTCACCGCCATCATGGGTCACTGGGTCGATACCCTGGTGATCCTTGGCGTGACGGTGATTAACGCCCTGATCGGCCATATCCAGGAGAGCAACGCCGAAAAATCCCTGCAGGGGATCCGCAACATGCTCTCCAGCGATGCCCGCGTCCAGCGTAACGGCAAACATGAGACTATCCCGACGCGCGACCTGGTGCCGGGGGATATCGTTATCCTGCGCGCCGGCGACCGCGTGCCGGCGGACATGCGGCTGATTGAAACGCACAACCTGCGGGTGGAAGAGGCGATCCTCACCGGCGAGTCGACGGTGGTGGATAAAATCACCGACGCGCTGGAGGGCGACCTGCCGCTGGGCGACCGGGTGAACATGGTCTTCTCCGGGACCACCGTCAGCGCCGGCGGCGGCGTCGGCGTGGTGACCGCCACCGGCGCGCAGACCGAACTCGGCCATATCAACCAGATGATGGCGGGCATTGAGAAGCACCGCACCCCGCTGCTGGTGCAGATGGATAAGCTCGGCAAAGCGATTTTCGTCATTATCCTCGCCATGATGGTGGCGCTGTTTATTTTCAGCCTCGCGTTGCGGGACATCCCGATGGGCGAACTGCTGCTGTCGCTGATTAGCCTGGCGGTGGCTGCGGTACCGGAGGGACTGCCGGCGATCATCTCGATTATTCTGTCGCTCGGCGTGCAGACGATGGCGCGCAAGCGGGCGATTATCCGTAAGCTGCCGACCGTGGAAACCCTCGGCGCCATGACCGTGGTCTGCTCGGATAAAACCGGCACCCTGACGATGAACGAAATGACCGTCAAGGCGATCATCACCGCCGACTGCTGCTACCGGGTGGAAGGCGACAGCTATGAGCCGCAGGGGCGGATCTTCCTTGAGGGGAGCGATGAGCCCGTGCAGGTTCAGCCGGGTACCGTGCTGGAGACCTGGCTGCGCACCATCGACCTGTGCAACGACAGCCAGCTTACCCGGGATGAGCGCGGCCTGTGGGGGATCACCGGCGGGCCAACCGAAGGGGCGCTGAAGGTGCTGGCGGCGAAAGCGCAGCTCCCGGCGGTGGAGGCCCGTCTGGTGGCCAAGATCCCCTTTGACTCGCAGTACAAATATATGTCGACGCTGCAGCACATCGATGGCGACGCCCGGGTGCTGATCACCGGTGCGCCGGACGTCATCTTCGCCATGTGCCGCGAGCAGATGACCCGCCAGGGCGCGGTGCCCTTCGAGGCGCAGTACTGGGAAGAGGAGATGGCGCGCTTCGCCCGTCAGGGGCTGCGCATGGTGGCGGCGGCCTGTAAGCCGGCCAGCGTTGATGCCACCACGCTGAACCATGAGGACCTGCAGGAGGGACTGATTTTCCTCGGCATCGCCGGGATGATGGATCCCCCGCGTCCGGAAGCGATTGACGCTATCCACGCCTGCCAGACCGCCGGCATCCGCGTGAAGATGATCACCGGCGACCACCCGCAGACGGCGATGAGCATCGGCCAGATGCTGGGGATCACCAACAGCAGCCAGGCCATGACCGGCTACCAGCTGGAGCACATGGACGATGCGGCGCTGGCGAAGGCGGCGGTGGAGTACGACATCTTTGCCCGCACCAGCCCGGAGCATAAGCTGCGCCTGGTGAAAGCCCTGCAGGATAACGGCGAAGTGGTCGGCATGACCGGCGACGGCGTCAACGACGCGCCGGCGCTGCGCCAGGCCGACGTGGGTATCGCCATGGGCATCAAAGGCACTGAAGTCACCAAAGAGGCGGCTGACATGGTGTTGACCGATGATAACTTCGCCACCATCGCCAGCTCGGTGAAAGAGGGCCGTCGGGTCTATGACAACCTGAAGAAGACCATCCTCTTCATCATGCCGACCAACCTGGCGCAGGGGCTGCTGATCATCATCGCCCTGCTGGCGGGGAACATGATTCCGCTGACCCCGGTGCTGATCCTGTGGATGAACATGGCGACGTCGGCGACGCTCTCCTTCGGCCTGGCCTTTGAGGCCGCGGAGCGCAACGTGATGAACCGCCCGCCGCGTAAAACCGGCCAGCACGTGATGGATGGTTTCGCCGTGTGGCGGGTGGCTTTCGTCGGGTCGATGATTGCGATCGCCGCCTTTATCCTTGAGGCCTGGCTGGCGCCGCGCGGCCACAGTCCGGAGTTTATCCGCACCGTGCTGCTGCAGATGCTGGTGACGGCGCAGTGGGTCTACATGATCAACTGCCGCAGCAGCGACAGCTTCTCCCTGAGCATGGGCCTGCTGCGCAATAAAGGCATCTGGCTGGTGACCGGTGTCCTGCTGCTGATGCAGCTGGTGATTATCTATGTCCCGCTGATGCAGAGCATGTTTGGCACGGAAGCGCTGCCGCTGCGCTACTGGTTTGTCACCCTGGTCATCGGCATCGCCATGTTCCTGGTGGTGGAAGTCGAGAAGCGTCTGACGCGCCGGTTCCGCAAAACGGCCTGATCGATCTCGCGCGCCTGGCTGCAGGCGCGCGTTACTTTCGCAAGGATCCTCTATGATTAACACCTTTCGCTTTGCGCTGCTGGCCTGCGTCCTGGGCGGCAGCGTCCTGACGGCGACCGCCGCGCCGGCGGTGCCGGTCCGCATCGCCACGGTAGAACGGGCTCCTCACGCTGAAGAACGCGCCATCCCCGGGCGGGTCGAGGCGATCCGCGCCGTCGACATTCGCGCGCGCACCGAAGGGGTGATTGTTCAGCGCCACTTCCAGGACGGGCAGTATGTGACCGAGGGCGACCTGCTGTTTACCCTCGACGACGCGCAGCCCCGCGCGGCGCTGGCCCTGGCGCAGGCCGAGCTGAAAAGCGCCGAAGCCTCGCTACGCCAGTCGCAGCAGCTGCTCACTCGCTATGAGCGGCTCATCAACAACCACTCCATCAGCCGCAACGACCTCGACACGGCCCGGATGCAGCGCGACGTCGCCGCCGCCGCCGTGCAGCAGGCGAAAGCCCGCGTCGAGGCTCAGCAGATTGTGCTCGGTTATACCCGGATTGCGGCGCCGGTGACCGGGCGGGTGGGCCACAGCGCCTTTCACGTCGGGACGCTGGTCAACCCGTCCAGCGGGGTGCTGGCGGACATCGTGCAGCTCGATCCGGTACGGGTGTCGTTTGCCCTCGACGAAGCCGCGTTTTTCAGCAAAACCGGCCAGCATGCCGACATCCACGCCCTGAAGCAGGCATGGCTGGCGCAAATTGACGTGGATGGCAAACGGCGCGACGGCGTGTTGACCTCCATCGATAACCGGATCGACGCCCGCACCGGCAGCGTGGCGGTGCGGGCGGAGTTTGCCAATCCGCAGCACCGTCTGCTGCCGGGCGGCAGCGTGACGATCCTGTTCCGTCCGCAAGCGCTGTCGTCGCGGGTGATGATCCCGGCTGCCGCCGTGCAGCAGGATCCGCAGGGCTTTTTCAGCTGGGTGCTGAAGCCGGACCACACCGCCGGGCAGCGTCGTCTGACCCTTGCGGGGCAACAGGGGCAACAGGGGCAGCAGTTTGCGGTCGAGAAAGGGCTGCAGGCGGGCGAGCAGGTGATCACTGACGGCGCGCAGCGGCTGCGCGAAGGCGCCGCGGTGCAGGTGCTGAACTAGCTAAGGAGAGGGGATGCTGACCTTTTTTATCCGTCGTCCGCGATTTGCGATGGTGATCGCGCTGCTGCTGACCTTTGTCGGCGCGGTATCGCTGAAGCTGATCCCGGTGGAGCAATACCCGGCGATCACGCCCCCGGTGGTGAACGTCACCGCCAGCTGGCCGGGCGCCAGCGCGTCAGACGTGGCGGAGGCCATCGCCGTCCCGCTGGAGACCCAGCTCAACGGCGTCGATCATATGCTGTATATGGAGTCCACCAGCTCGGACGAGGGGACGTACCGCCTGAGTATCACCTTCGCGGCAGGCACCGATGCCGATCTGGCGGCGATCGACGTGCAAAACCGGGTGGCGCAGGCGCTGGCGCAGCTTCCGGCGGAAGTGCAGCAGAATGGCGTCCAGGTGCGCAAGCGCGCCAGCAACCTGCTGATGGGGGTAAGCCTTTACTCGCCGCTGGGCACGCTGTCGCCGCTGTTTGTCAGCAATTACGCCAGCACCCAGGTGCGCGAGGCGCTGGCCCGCCTGCCCGGCGTCGGCGAGGTGCAGATGTTTGGCGCCCGGGATTACAGCATGCGCATCTGGCTGCGCCCGGACCGCATGAACGCCCTTAACATCACTACGGATGACGTTGCCCAGGCGCTGCGCGAGCAGAATGTGCAGGGGGCGGCGGGGCAGGTGGGCACCCCACCGGTGTTCAACGGCCAGCAGCAGACGCTGACCATCAACGGACTGGGGCGTCTGAACGAGGCGGCCAGCTTTGGCGAGATTATCCTCCGCCGCGGCGCGCAGGGGCAGCTGGTGCGCCTCGCCGACGTGGCGACCATCGAGCTGGGCGCCCGCAGCTACAGCTCCGGCGCGCAGCTGAACGGTAAAGCGTCGGCCTATCTGGGGATCTATCCGACGCCTACCGCCAACGCCCTGCAGGTCGCCAGCGCGGTGCGCGCGGAGCTTAACCGCCTGCACACTCGCTTTCCGGCGGATCTCACCTGGGAGGTGAAGTTCGATACCACCCGCTTTGTGGCGGCGACGATCAAAGAGATCGGCGTCTCGCTGGCGCTGACCCTGCTGGCGGTGGTGGTGGTGGTGTCGCTGTTCCTGCAGAGCTGGCGGGCGACGCTGATCGTGGCCCTGGCGATCCCGGTGTCACTGATCGGCACCTTTGCGGTGCTCTATCTGCTGGGCTACAGCGCCAACACCCTCAGCCTGTTCGCGATTATTCTTGCCCTGACGATGGTGGTGGATGACGCCATTGTGGTGGTGGAGAATGTCGAAACCAAAATGGCGGAAGGACTGGATCGCCTGCAGGCCACCGCCCAGGCGCTGCGGCAGATCGCCGGGCCGGTGATCGCCACGACCCTGGTGCTGTTGGCGGTGTTTGTGCCGGTGGCGCTGCTCCCGGGGATCGTCGGCGAGCTGTATCGGCAGTTTGCCGTGACGCTCTCCACCGCGGTGGCCCTGTCGAGCCTGGTGGCGTTAACCCTGACCCCGGCCCTCTGCGCGCTGATGCTGCGCCCGCGACCCGCCCGGCCGGCGGCAGTGTGGCGGGCGTTTAACCGTCTTCTCGACGGCACCCGCGACGGCTATGGCCGGCTGGTGGGGTGGATGAACCGCCGCCCGTGGCTGGCGCTGGCGGCGACGGTGGCGGCGGGCGCGCTGGTGGCGTTCAGCTTCACCGCGATGCCGAAAGGCTTCCTGCCGCAGGAAGATCAGGGCTACCTGTTTGCCAGTGTGCAGCTGCCGGAGGCGGCGTCGCTGGAGCGCACCGAAGCGGTGATGGCCCAGGCGCGCAAGCTGCTGACGGCTAACCCGGCGGTGGAGGATGTGATTCAGGTGTCCGGCTTCAACATTCTCAACGGCACCAGCGCCGCTAACGGCGGGTTTATCTCGGTGATGCTCAAGGACTGGCATCAGCGGCCGCCGCTGGATACGGTGATGGCGGATATTCAGCGCCAGCTGCTGTCGCTGCCGGAGGCGACTATCATGACCTTCGCGCCGCCGACCCTGCCGGGCCTGGGCAATGCCTCGGGGTTTGATCTGCGCATTCTGGCGCAGGCCGGTCAGTCGTCGGCGGAGCTGGAGCAGGTGACGCGGGAGATCCTTCAGCTGGCGAACCAGCATCCGCAGCTGAGCCGGGTATTTACCACCTGGAGCAGCAACGTGCCGCAGCTGACCCTGACGGTCGACCGCGATCGGGCGGCGCTGCTGGATGTGCCGGTGGCGCAGATCTTCAGCAGCCTGCAGACGGCGTTCGGCGGCACGCGCGCCGGCGATTTCAGTCTTAACAACCGTGTCTATCATGTGGTGATGCAAAATGAGATGCAGTGGCGCGAGCGGGCTGAGCAGATTAGCGAGCTGTACGTCCGCAGCCGCGACGGCGAGCGGGTGCGGTTGAGCAATCTGGTCACCATTACGCCGACGGTGGGGGCGCCGTTTATTCAGCAGTACAACCAGTTCCCGTCCGTGTCGGTGAGCGGTTCAGCGGCCGAGGGGGTCAGCAGCCGCACGGCGATGGCGGCCATGGAGCAGATTTTGCAGGCCCATCTGCCGCCGGGGTATGACTACGCCTGGAGCGGGATCTCCTGGCAGGAGCAGCAGACCGGCAATCAGGCGGTGTGGATCGTGCTGGCGGCAGTGGCGATGGCGTGGCTGTTCCTTGTGGCGCAGTATGAAAGCTGGACGCTGCCGGCGAGCGTCATGCTCTCGGTGCTGTTCGCCATCGGCGGAGCGCTGGTCTGGCTGTGGACGGCGGGCTATGCCAACGATGTGTATGTCCAGATAGGGCTGGTGCTGCTGATCGCCCTGGCGGCGAAGAACGCGATTCTGATCGTTGAGTTCGCCCGCAGCCGGCGCGAGGAGGGGCTGTCGATAGTCGACGCCGCGCGCGAGGGCGCCACCCGCCGCTTCCGCGCGGTGATGATGACCGCGGTGTCGTTTATTATCGGCATCATGCCGATGATGCTCGCCACCGGCGCCGGGGCGCAGAGCCGGCGGATCATCGGCACCACGGTGTTCAGCGGGATGCTGGTGGCGACGATGGTTGGCATCCTGTTTATTCCTTCGCTGTATGTGCTGTTTCAGCGTATGCGCGAGTGGGCGCATCGGCGGGGGTAAGCGCGGCGCTACCGGTCGGTAACGGGGATACCCCAGGCTACAACGACTACCGGGCGGTCCCCTCTCCCTTTGGGGAGAGCCGGGGTTAGGGGGAATTTTCCGTTCACGTTGCGTTTGGCAGAAAAGGGTAGTCCTTCGCTGGTGAACGGGTAAAGGGGGAGAAAACCGTCTCCCCCTTTACAATCCCCCGGTCCCGCAGAGAAATCGGTGCTGCGCACTACGCTCACCTCCCGGTCGTCCGCCTGCGGTCGGCTCAACTCGATACTACTCGTCCCATCCCTGGGACTCGCCCCTGCGGGGCCAGCGCAAGCGCTGTTCAAAATTGCTCCCGGCAATTTTGTCGTGTCTCGAATCGCCTCTGGCCGCCCTCCGTGGCGGCCAGCCCTTGTCTGCCGACCTCCGGTTCGCCGATTTCAGCGGGAATCGGCTCCGCTGCACGCCCGTAGTTTTCAGAGGCCATACCATAGCGATCAGAATATATCCGTTAAAAATTGTATGTGCCTTTCTCCGTGGCCCCGCTGTGTATACCGGGGCTGCAACGACTGCCGGGCGGTCCCCTCTCCCTTGGGGGAGAGCCGGGGTCAGGGGGAATCGGCCCCGCTGCAAGCCCGTAGTTTTCAGGGGCCATACCATAGCGAGCAGACTTTGTAGGCCCGGTAAGCGCAGCGCCACCGGGCAAGGACATCGGGCACGGCGGCAATCCCTTGCCCGGCCCGTCGTTAATTTATTCACTCTCCTGGCTGGAATGGCCGCCCCCAAACGCGCCCGCTATTTCCTCTCCACTGTTATCATGGTCACGAACGGATGATACTGCCACGGCACGCTGCCGCCTTTGCGGTACATCTTCGACAGGGTGCCGTCGAGATAAAGCATCTGCCGCACCCCAAGCTTTGACTGCGCATAGCAGGCAAAATCATAGAAGTTGGTCTCGCGCTCGCTGAGCATAAACACCACCCGGCCCTGCTTATCGATGCCAACGCCGTTGCGCAGTTTGCGCGAGCTGGCGGAGGGCTTCAGCCGCCAGTTGATAGCGCCATTTTCAATCAGCATCGGGCCGGACTGCACCGCATAGCGGATGGCGGGAGAGCGTTTAAACGCCGGCAGCGGCACGATTTTCGCCCGGCCGTTCTCCACCAGGAATACGCCGCCGGGGCGGATAAAGAAGTTCCCGCCGCCGGCGGAGCGGTTTACCGGCGTCAGGCGCTTGCCGTCTTCGATATACAGCCCCAGCGGCGCGTAGGCCTTATCGTAAATACCGCCGTTCATCGCCATCTGCACCCGGCCATCGCCATCGATACCCGCCAGCAGCGAACGCAGGGAACCACAGGCTTTGCCGTGCCGATCCTGCCAGTACATCGCAATGCGCTCTTTCTGCGCATCCACCCGATAGCTCTGCAGGGTCAGCGTCGGGTCGGTGAGGGTACAGGCGGCGCTGGCGAGGGTGGCCAGGGGCAGCAGCGCCAGGGGGAGCAGGCAGCGTAATAACATGGGCGGTCCTTTCTATGGTCTGCGCCGAGTATACCCGCCTCGCTGTCTTATGCCGCCCAAATCTCACAGTGTTTTTGCACCAGCCCGGAAAGCGAACCGCCGTTGGCGATAAACTCGCGCATCTGCTGCGCCTCGCTGTGCGACGATTTCGCCTGGCGAACCACCGCCTCCAGCGCCGCCGTCGCCTTCAGCTGATGGGCGAAAGGGGCCAGCCGGTCGGCGAGCTGCAGGATCTCCTGGCGGATGCTGCGCTGCTCCCCGCCGCGCACATCGGTGAGAGTCCCGTCCAGCCCGTAGCGGCAGGCCTGATAGCGGTTAAAAGGGTACAGCAGATAATCGTCAGGCTGGTGCTTAAAAGGACGCTCCGTCAACAGCCAGCAGGCCAGGGTCTGAATAAAGCCGGCGATGTGGATCGCCTGGGCGAGGGTCAGGGGGGTGTCCATCACCCGCACCTCGACGGTACCAAACTGCGGGCTGGGGCGAATATCCCAGTGCAGATCCTTCATGCTGTCGATCATGCTGGTGTAGCTCAGCTGGCGGAACAGGCGACGAAACCCCTGCCAGTCGGCCACCCACGGCATCGGGCCGTTGTCGGGATAAGAGGAGAAGCGGTTGAGGCGCGAACAGGCGAAGCGGCTGTCGGTGCTGTCGAACCACGGCGAGGCGGCGTTAAGGGCGATGAAATGCGGCACAAAGCGCGACAGGCCGTGCAGCAGATAGATGGCGTCGTCGCCGCTCTGGCAGCCGACGTGCACATGCTGGCCAAAGACCGTCGCCTGCTGCGCCAGATAGCCAAAATGCTCGACGGTTTTGACATAGCGCGGATTGTCGCTGATCTGCTGGCGCTGCCAGGCATGAAAGGGGTGCGAACCGCCGCCGCAGATCTGCAGATGATGATGCAGCGCCGCGCGCTGGACCGCCTGCTGGATAGCGGTGAGCTGGGCTTGCGCATGGCTGATGTCGCGACACACCCCGGTGGCGATCTCCAGCATGCTCTCGGTGATATCGTGCTTGGCTTCTCCCACGGTCAGTTCATGCTGGACGTCGGCAATCAGGGTCGAGGCATCCTGGCTGAGGTCGTAACCCGGCGGGTTCACCACCTGCAGCTCCAGTTCGATACCGAGGGTAAAAGGATCGGAGCGGTGAAAATCGGCTAAAGGCATAGTCTCTCCCGGTCGATGTGTTCTCTGAAGTATAGAAGGGATTGTTCCCGGCGGAGAATACGCCGCGGCGGGGGAGGGGGAAGCATAAAAAAGTGACGCGACGTGATTATTTAAATTTTGCGATATAGCGACTGGTGCAATTCTGCAACATATTTCCCGCTGGCGGTGCGGCAGAATAAGGTTGAATTATTTTCCCATAATTATCATGGTGATAATATAAGTCCTTCTTATTTTATCGGTCGGTTTCGGCCTATTTCCGCCCGCACCAGAGCTGGTACGCATTTTGCCTGTTAATCAGTGACACTTTATTTAACAGGGATCATGTGATGCACAAAACGACGTTATTTTCGCGTGCCGGTCGTCTCGCCGTGGCGGTGAGCGGCGCACTGGCCCTGGCGGGCGCCGCCTTACCTGCCAACGCCTCCACGCTGCGGATCGCCATGACCGCCGCGGATATTCCGTTGACCCTCGGCCAGCCGGATCAGGGCTATGAGGGCAACCGCTTTACCGGCATCCCGCTGTACGACGCGCTGGTGGAGTGGGATCTGTCGCAAGGGGAAAAGCCCAGCGGTCTGGTGCCGGGGCTGGCGACCGAGTGGCACATCGATCCGCAGAACACCCGCCGCTGGATTTTCACCCTGCGTCCGGGGGTGAAATTTCATGATGGGAGCGAGGTGAACGCCGACGCCATCGTCTGGAACGTGGATAAGGTGCTCAATAAAGCAGCGCCACAGTACGCCCCGGGTCAGATCGGCAACACCCTGTCGCGGATGCCGACCCTTGCCGGCGCGGAGAAAATTGACGATCACACCGTGGCGCTGACCACCTCGGAACCGGACGCGCTGCTGCCGTACAACATTACCAACCTGTTTATTGTCTCGCCCACGGCGTGGCAGAAGCAGTATGACGCGGTGCCGGCCAGCGCGGGCGATAGCGCCGCGCGCAGCAAACAGGCGTGGACCGCCTTCGCCGCCCATGCGGTGGGCAGCGGCCCGTTCAAACTGGAGAAGCTGGTGCCGCGTCAGCAGCTGATCCTCGCGAAAAACCCCGACTACTGGAATAAAGATCGCATTCCCCGGGTGGATAAGGTGGTGCTGATCCCCTTGCCGGAGGCTAACGCCCGCACCGCGGCGCTGCTGTCGAAGCAGGTGGACTGGATTGAAGCCCCGGCGCCGGACGCCATCGATCAGATCAAGTCTCAGGGTTTTCACCTCTACGCCAACACCCAGCCGCACCTGTGGCCCTGGCAGTTCTCCTTTGAAAAAGGATCCCCGTGGCAGGACATTCGGGTGCGTAAAGCGGCCAACCTGTGTCTGAACCGCGCCGAGCTGAAGAGCTACCTCGGCGGCTATATGACCGAGGCCACCGGGGTCTACGAGGCCGACAGCCCGTGGCATGGCAAACCCACCTTCCAGATCAAATATGACCCGGACGCCGCCCGTCAGCTGATGACCGAGGCCGGATACAGCGCCGGCAAGCCGCTGCACGTCACGGTGGCGACCTCGGCTTCCGGCTCCGGGCAGATGCAGCCCTTGCCGATGAACGAGTATATCCAGCAGAGCCTGAAGAGCTGCTTCTTCAATGTGGATATCAAAGTGGTGGAATGGAACACCCTGTTCACCAACTGGCGTCTGGGCGCCCGGGATCCCTCGGCAAAAGGGATCGACGCGATCAACGTCAGCGCCGCGGTCAACGATCCCTATTTTGGCCTGATCCGCTTCTCCACCGCCAAAGCGTTTCCGCCGGTGGCGACCAACTGGGGCTACTTCTCCACCCCGGAGACGGAAAAACTGGCCGCCGCCGTCAAGCACGCCTTTACCCCGGAAGCGATGAATAAAGCCGCCGGCGAGCTGCACGCCGCGCTGGTGGATCAGGTGCCGTTCCTGTTTGTCGCCCACGACGTCGGGCCGCGCGCGATTTCGCCCGCAGTGACCGGGGTGGTGCAACCGCAGAGCTGGTTTATCGACCTCAGTCTGGTGAGCAAAAAAGAGTAATCGCGAAAGGGGCGACCGATGATCAATACGCTGCTATACCGCATTCTGCTGGCTATCCCCACCATGCTTGGGGTGGCGGTGATCTGTTTCATGCTGGTGCAGATAGCGCCTGGCGACCCGCTGGTGTCGGTAATGCCGCCGGACGCCTCGGAGGCGCTGCGCCAGACGTTGATGCAGGCCTACGGCTTTGATAAGCCGCTGCCCCTGCAGTTTATCCACTGGCTGTGGCGGGCGCTGCACGGCGACCTCGGTATGTCGGTCGCCACCGGCCGCCCGGTGATAGACGAGGTGATGACCGCGGTAAGCTACTCCCTGCGCCTGGCGCTGCTGGCGACGGCGATCGGTTTCGTCCTCGGCAGTCTGTTCGGCTTTGTCGCCGGCTATTTTCGCAACAGCGTCATTGACCGTCTGGCCTCGGTGTTGTCGGTGTTTGGCGTCAGCGTGCCGCACTACTGGCTGGGGATGCTGCTGGTGATCCTCTGCAGCGTCAAGTTCGCGCTGCTGCCGGCCACCGGCGGCGGGCCGATAGGCGAGGTGGGCTGGCAATGGGACTGGGCGCACCTGCAGTTCATGCTGCTGCCGGCCATCACGCTGTCGGTGATCCCGACCGGGATTATCGCCCGCACCGTGCGCTCGCAGGTCGCCGATATCCTCAGCCAGGAGTTCATCGTTGGCCTGCGCGCTCGCGGGCTCAACGAGTCGCGCATCTTTGTCCACGTCATGAAAAATGCCGCGCCAACCGCGCTGGCGGTGATGGGGCTGCAGGTGGGCTATCTGATGGGCGGCTCGATCCTCGTGGAGACCGTCTTCTCCTGGCCGGGAACCGGACTGCTGCTCAACACCGCCATTTTTCAGCGCGACCTGCCCCTGCTGCAGGGCACCATCTGGGTGCTGGCGCTGTTTTTCGTATTGCTCAACCTGTTGGTGGATATTCTGCAGACCACCCTCGACCCGCGCATTAAGAGGAGCTGACCATGGTGGATACGGCAACGACGAAAGCGGTCCCGGCCGCGCCGGCCAACGCTTCCCGGCAAGGTTACTGGCGCGGCGTGCTGCGCCGCCTGCTGCGCGATCCGGGCGGGGTATTCGTCGGCGCGATCATTCTCGTTCTGCTGGCCCTGGCGCTGTTCGGGCCGTGGCTTATCGTCAAAGACCCCTATCAAACGTCGATGTTCCTGCGCCTGAAGCCCATCGGCAGCGACGGCTTCCCGCTGGGCTCTGATGAGCTGGGGCGCGACATGCTGTCGCGACTGATCCTCGGCACCCGGCTGTCGCTGTTTATGGGGATTGTCCCGGTGGTGTTCGCCTTTTTTATCGGCGGCGCCATCGGGATCATCGCTGGCTACATGGGCGGCAAAATCAATACCCTGATCATGCGCACCGTGGATGTGTTCTATGCCTTTCCCTCGGTCCTGCTGGCGATTGCGCTGTCGGGGGCGCTGGGGGCGGGCATCGGCAATGCGCTGCTGTCGCTGACCCTGGTGTTTGTCCCGCAGGTGGCGCGGATTGCCGAGAGCGTGACCACCCAGGTACGGCATATGGACTATATCGATGCCGCCCGGGCCACCGGCGCCAGCGCGTTGACCATTATCCGCGTCCAGGTGCTGGGTAACGTGCTCGGGCCGATCTTCGTCTTCTCCACCGGACTGATTTCGGTGTGCATGATCCTCGCCTCCGGCCTGTCGTTTCTCGGCCTCGGCGTGCGGCCGCCGGAGCCCGAGTGGGGGCTGATGCTCAATACGCTGCGCACGGCAATCTATACCCAGCCGTGGGTGGCCGCCCTGCCGGGCCTGATGATTTTTATCACCTCCATTTCGTTCAATATCCTCGCGGACCGCCTGCGTGCGGCAATGGCGATTAAGGAGTAAGCGATGCAACCCTTTACCAATATCGACCTCGGCGGGCCGGCGCAGCCGCTGCTGAAGGTCAATCACCTGCTGAAGTACTTCCGCGGCGGCAAAGGCCGGGAGGTGGTCCAGGCGGTGGACGATATCAGCTTCACGGTGATGAAAGGCGAAACCCTGGGGGTGGTCGGCGAGTCGGGCTGCGGCAAATCGACCACCGCCCGGCTGCTGATGCAGCTGCTCACCCAGGACAGCGGCGAACTGATCTTCGACGGGCTGGGGGTCGGCTCGTCGCGCCTGCCGCTGAAAGCCTACCGTCGCCAGGTGCAGATGGTTTTCCAGGACAGCTATGCCTCGCTCAATCCGCGCCTGACCATGGAGGAGAGCATCGCCTTCGGCCAGCGCGTCCACGGCGTCAGCGCCAGAGAGGCCAGCGAATACGCCCGCTATCTGCTGGCGCACGTTGGCCTTGAGCCGGCGCGCTTTGCCGACCGCTATCCCCATGCGCTCTCCGGCGGCCAGCGGCAGCGGGTGAATATCGCCCGCGCGCTGGCGATGAAGCCGCGGCTGGTCATTCTTGATGAAGCGGTGTCGGCGCTGGATAAATCGGTGGAAGCTCAGGTGCTGCAGCTGCTGCAGGAGCTGAAGCGGACCCTCGAGCTGACCTATGTGTTTATCAGCCACGATCTGCACGTGGTGCGCTGGCTGTCGGATCGGATCCTCGTCATGTACCTTGGCGAAGTGGTGGAGATCGGCCCGGCGGAGCAGCTGTTTACCACCTCCGCCCATCCCTATACCCGGGCGCTGTTAAGCTCCATGCCCTCCATGGATCCGCAAAACCGCACCCTGACCTCGCCGCTGAGCGGCGATCCCCCCAGCCCCATCGCGCCGCCGAGCGGCTGCCGCTTTCACACCCGCTGCCCGCACGCGAAGGCGGTCTGCGCCGAGGTGAAACCGCGGCTGGAGGCGGTCGGGGAGGGGCACCAGAGCGCCTGCCTGATGGCGCAGCCAGCCTCGCCCTGGCATCAGCGCATCCCCCTTAAGGAGGTCAGCCATGTCGCATAACGCCTTTGTCCATGTGCGCGACCTGCGGGTCGTCTTTCGCCGCGACGGACAGACCATCAATGCGGTCAACGGGGTCTCCTTTGATGTACAAAAGGGGGAGGTGATGGCGTTGATTGGCGAGTCGGGTTCCGGCAAGAGCGTGACCCTGCGGGCGCTGATGCGCCTGCACCCGCCGGGGAGCAGTGAGCTCTCCGGCACCCTGCGGGTGGGGGACGACGCGGTGCTGACGATGAACGCCAGCCAGCTGCGGCGCTATCGCGGCGGGCGCTGCGCGATGATTTTTCAGGAGCCGCTGCTGGCCTTCGATCCGGTCTACACCGTCGGGCAGCAGATTATAGAAGGGCTGCGTCGCCACGAAGGGCTGTCGCGCCAGGCGGCCCGGGACAGGGCGCTGGAGGCCCTGCGCCAGGTGCGCATTCCCAGCCCCGAACGGCGGCTGGAGGCTTACCCGCACGAGATGTCCGGCGGGATGCGCCAGCGGGCGATGATCGCCCTTGCGCTCTCCTGTAACCCGCAGCTGCTGCTGGCGGATGAGCCAACCACCGCCCTCGACGCCACGGTGCAAATCCAGATCCTGATCCTGCTGCGCGAGCAGCAAAAGCAGCGCGGGCTGTCGATCGTGTTTGTGACCCACGATATCGGCGCCGCGGTGGAGATTGCCGACCGGGTGGCGGTGATGTACGCCGGGCGGATCGTTGAGGAGGCCGCCATGAGCGAGATCCTGCGCCACCCGCGCCATCCTTATACCCGGGTGCTGCTGGGCAGCCGGCCGAAAGAGGGGCTCAAGAAAGGCGATGCCCTGCACTGCATTCCCGGCGCGCCGCCGGATCTGGCGCGCTTGCCCCCCGGCTGCGCCTTTGCCGAGCGCTGTCCGCACCGTCGCCCGGTCTGCGAGCAGAGCCTGCCGCCGACGGAGGCCGCAGCGGAGCGCCACACAGTGAGTTGCCACCGCTGGCGCGAGCTGGCGATTGACGCCCACGCGCAGGCCCTGGCCGTCTGACCGACGGCAACACACTCTACAGATGAAGGCCAGGCGCTGATGACTTATTTTCCACCGCCGGTTGCGCTGGCGGCGACCTTGATGTCAGGAGACCACCATGAGCAGTGATGTACTTTTTACCCCCGCCACCGACACCACCCGCTGGCGCATCAATGGCGACCGCCTGTGGGCGTCGTTAATGGACCTTGCTCAGATCGGCGCCACGCCGAAGGGCGGCTGCCGCCGTCTGACCCTCACCGACCTCGACCGCCAGGGGCGGGACCGGGTGATTGGCTGGGCGCGCGAGGCCGGGATGAGCGTCACCATCGATAAAATCGGCAATGTGTTTATGCGCCGGGAAGGGCGCAACCCCAGCCTGCCGCCCATCGTCTCCGGCAGCCATATCGACACCCAGCCCTCCGGCGGCAAATTTGACGGCAACTACGGCGTGCTGGCGGCGCTGGAGGTGGTGCGCACGCTCAACGATCGGCAGATTGCCACCGAGGCGCCGATTGAGGTGGTGTTCTGGACCAACGAAGAGGGGTCGCGCTTCGTGCCGGTGATGATGGGCTCCGGGGTCTTTGCCGGGGTCTTCCCGCTGGAGGAGACCTGGGCCGTCACGGATAAAGAGGGCGTCAGCGTCGGCGAGGCGCTGGCGCAGATCGGCTATATCGGCGAGCAGACCCCGGGAGAGCATCCCATCGGCGCCTATTTTGAGGCGCACATTGAGCAGGGACCGATTCTCGAAGATGAAGCGAAAACCATCGGTATCGTGCAGGGCGTGCTGGGGATCCGCTGGTACGACTGCGTGGTGACCGGCCAGGCGTCGCACGCCGGACCCACGCCGATGCGCCTGCGTCAGGATGCCCTGCAGGTGGCGACCCGCATTATGCAGGAGGTGGTCGCCATTGCCGGGCGCAGCGAAGAGGGACGCGGCACCGTCGGCAGCGTGCAGGTGTGGCCCAACAGTCGCAACGTGGTGCCCGGGGAGGTCACCTTCTCCATTGATATGCGCAATCTCAGCGATGCGCTGGTGGATGAAATGGATCGCCAGCTGCGGGCGTTTATCACGGAGGTTGAGCGGGAGAGCGGTCTGCAGGTGGCCCTGAAGCAGGTGAGCCACTATCCGGCGGCGCCGTTCGATGGCGAATGTCAGCAGGCCATTGCCGATGCCGCGCAGCGGCTGGGCTACCCGGCGCGACCGATTGTCTCCGGCGCCGGGCATGACGCCGTGTATATGAGCTACCTGGCGCCGACCGGGATGATTTTTATTCCCTGCAAGGACGGGATCAGCCATAACGAAATGGAGTATGCCTCGCCGGAGCACGTCGCCGCCGGGGCCAACGTGCTGCTGCAGGTGATGCTCCAGTACGCCCGGCCGGTGTAGGCGCTCATCCTCCCCGGCGGGGCGACGCGTCAGGTCAGGCGCGGCTCCCGCTCCCTGCGCCAACCCGCTGGCGGCCAAATTTGCGCGAGCCCACCACGCACAGCACTACCCCGAGGGTGACCGCCAGCATCAAGGGGCTGACGGTTTCGTGCAACAGCGCCGCCGACAGGCCAAGCCCAAAGAACGGCTGCAATAGCTGGAGCTGGCCGACGGCGGCGATCCCGCCCGCGGCCAGCCCTTTGTACCAGAAGATAAAACCAATCAGCATGCTGAAGAGCGACACATAGCCCAGCGCGGCCCAGGAGGAGGTCGATATGGCGCGCCAGGAGGCGGGCTGAACCATCAGCGAGGCGGGGAGCATCAACGGCAGGGCTATCACCAGCGCCCAGCAGATCACCTGCCAGCCGCCGAGCTCCCGGGTCAGCTTTGCCCCTTCCGCATAGCCGAGGCCGCAGGCGATCACCGCCGCCAGCATCAGCAGATCGCCGCTGAGCGACGCCGCCGCACTTTGCGTCAGGGCGAATCCCATCACCAGCAGGCTGCCCAGCAGCGAAAAGATCCAGAAAGCCCGCCGCGGACGTTCGCCGCCGCGCAGTACGCCGAAGAGGGCGGTCATCAGCGGCAGCAGGCCAATAAACACAATCGAATGCGCCGAAGTGATGCGCTGCAGGGCCAGCGCCGTGAGCAGGGGAAAGCCGATCACCACCCCGGATGAGACGATGAACAGGGGCACAAGCTGCGCCAGGCGCGGGCGTTTCTGACGAAAGCCGACCAGCAGGGCGACGGCAAGCAGCCCGGCGATGGAGGCGCGCAGAAAGGTCAATAACAACGGATCCATATCCTGCACCGCCAGCCGCGTCGCGGGCAGCGAACCGCTGAAAATGATCACCCCCAGTAAACCATGAAGCCATCCGGACCAGGGGCCGGGCACCGATTTATCCAGTGTTGAATCTACCACGTTAACCTCGCGTTATCTGAATGGGCTGCGCCCGCTTGAGCATCGTCAGCGGCGATGGTAATGTGGCCAATCTGATACAATCAAATTATTGTCATAGATACATTTCACGATGAAAGCCCGATACAAAGCCGTTGTCGACCGATACGCGCAGGCGATCCGCAGCGGGCAGCTGCCCGCCGGCACCCGTCTGCCGACGCACCGTACCCTGGCCGCCGAGGAACGCCTCTCGCTGGCCACCGCCACGCGTGTCTACCGTGAACTGGAGGAGATGGGGCTGGTCAGTGGCGAAACCGGGCGCGGCACCTTCGTGCGGGACCTCTCGCTGCCGCCGGGGCATGGGGTCGACCAGCAGGTGGTGGCCGCCGACGTCGTGGATCTTAACTTCAACTACCCTTCGCTGCCGGCGCAGGGCGATGCGCTGCGCGAGGCGCTCAGGCAGCTGGCGATGGCGGGCGATATTGACTCGCATCTGCGCTATCAGCCTCACGCCGGGCGGCTCGCTGAGCGGGAAATCATCGCCCGCCATTTGACCTGCCGGCACTTTGCGCCGGACGCGGAAAATGTCCTGATCGTCAACGGCGCTCAGCACGGGCTGGCGGTGACCGTTATGGGGCTGTTACGTCCGGGGGATGTGGTGGCGGTTGATGCGCTGACCTATTCGGGCTTCAAGGTGCTGGCGGCGCTCTATCATCTGGAGCTGGCGGCGATCCCCTGTCGGGCCGAGGGGCCTGACCTGCAGGCGCTTCACACGCTGTGCCAACAGCGGCGGGTGCGGGCGGTGTATACCATGCCGACGCTGCACAATCCGCTGGGCTGGGTGCTCAACGCCGGGCAGCGGCAGGCGCTGGCCGACCTCGCGCGCCAGCACGATCTGCTGATTATCGAAGATGCCGCCTATGCCCGGCTGGTGAGCCGTCCGCCGCCGCCGGTGGTCAGCTATGCGCCGGAAAGAACGGTGTATGTCACCGGATTTTCGAAAAATATCGCCACCGGACTGCGCGTGGGGGTGGTGATTTCTCCGCCGCGCTATCGGCCGGAGATTGAGCGCGCCATCCGGGCCACGACGTGGAATACGCCGACGCTGATAAGCTCGCTGATCTGCGCCTGGATTGAAGATGGCACGGTGGCCCGCTTTGAAACGCAGAAACGACAGGATGCGCGACAGCGGCAGCAGGTGGCCCGCGAGGTGCTCTGCGGCCTTCCCGTTGTGAGTCATCCCGATTCGTACTTTGTCTGGCTGCCGCTAGGCGAAGAGAGCCGGGCCGACCGGCTGGCGAATGCGCTGATGGAACGCCGTATTTCGGTGTCGACCGCCGAGCCGTTCTGCGTCTCCGCCACGATCCCACAGGCGCTGCGCATCGCGCTCGGTTCGGTGCCTTTCGACAGCCTGCGCCCGGCGCTGCTCAACGTGCGCGATGCCGTCGAGTATGAGCAATCCCGCTAACCCATCTGCTCCAGCTGGCCGCGCAGGACTTCCACCCCCCGGGCGATGGCGTCGGGGTTAATGGCGTGGAATCCCATGCGAAAGTAGTTATCCGGCGGCGCGGCGTTGAGAAAATGGCGCGCCCCGGGCTCAATCAGCACGCCGGCGTGGGCGGCGCGCCAGGTAAGCTGTTGGGTGTTGATCTGCGCCGGGGTCTGCAGCCAGAAGGCGTTAGCGTGTTCGCTCCCCGCCAGCGCGCGGCACGACGGCAGGTAGCGCTGCAGGGCGGCGTGCAGGCGCTCCCAGCGCTGGGCGGAGTCGTAATGGTAGCGCCGCAGATGGGTTTCATAATGGCCCTGGGCGAGGAAGTGGGCCATCTGGTACTGAATGTTGGTCGGCGGATGGCGATAGACCAGCCGGCGCAGGGCGCGCGCCTCGTCGATCAGGTCCGGGTCGGCGACCATAAACCCCAGCCGCAGCCCCGGCGACAGCGCCTTTGACAGGCTGCTGACATACACCACCCGGCCGCTGCGATCGCTGGCCTTCAGCGCCGGCAGCGGGTTTTGGGTAAAGTTACTCTCCGAGTCATAATCATCTTCAATGATCACCGCGTCATGGCGAGCGGCATGCTCCAGCAGCTGGCGGCGGCGCGCGCTGCTCATCGCCACTCCGGTGGGCACCTGGTGGCCGGGGGTGACATAGTAGTAATCGCAGGGACGCTCATTAAGCACGATCCCCTCTTCATCCACCGGGTGCGGCGCTACCTCGGCGTCGGCGAGCAGAAAGGTGTTGATGGCTTCGCGAAAGCAGGGGTTTTCGACGCCAATGCGGGTGGTGGAAGAGAGCAGCAGCCGTGTCAGCAGGTAGAGGGCGTTTTGCGAGCCCAGGGTGATGAGAATTTCGTCCGGGGCGGCGACAATGCCGCGCTTGGGCAGCACCCGGGTGCGGATCTGCTCGATGAGCATCGGCACATCCTGGTCAATATGGTCGACCACCCACGCCGGATCGCGCACCCCGCCGTGCAGCCAGTTGGCCGCCGAGCGCCAGGTGGCCAGCGGGAACTGTCGGGTATCGGGCTGGCCGTAGATAAACGGGTAGCGGTAGTGCATCCAGCCCGCCGGTTTGAGGATCGACTCCTGCTGGCTGGGGGTCATTTGCAGCCGGTCGCCCCAGCGTGGTGCAGCCGCTTCGCGCTGCGGTGCACTCTCGACCGCGGGAGGCGAAGCGTCGTGATAGTCGGGATGCAGGTAGTAACCGCTTCGCGGACGGCTTATCAGATAGCCCTCGTTGACCAGGCTTTCGAACACCAGGGCGGTGGTATTGCGCGAGACGTGCAGCTGGCTGGCCAGCTGGCGGCAGGAGGGCAGCGGGGTGTCGGCGGCGAAGATCCCGCTGAGAATGGCATTCACCAGCGTCTCTCGCACCTGCTCCTGCAAACCGCGGTCAGGCTCAAAATCAACGTGTAACAGGTGACGGATCATACGGGGCTCCTCTGGCAATAACGCATCGCGACCACCCCATAAGCTCAGCAAATTCCATACCACCCTTCCGCCATCTGACACAGCGATGCGGCCCATCTGGCTCTATACGGAATTGCAAAACGCTCCCACATTAAAAACGCATTCAGCCGCCGCGGACCGGAACCTCCCGGCCTCTATTTTGCATAAACCTTTTCGCGTTCTGGAATGAACCCGTCTGGCTAATCCATCAGGGGTGAAATAATGAAAAAATCATTGGCATCAATGTGTCTGAGCGCTGTATTAACGGTTGCTTTTTCTTATCACGCCGTCGCGGCCGATCTGCCGGAAATAGAAAAATCCGGCACCCTGAAAGTGGCGACGGAAGATGATTATGCGCCATTTAACTTTATGAATAATGGTCAGGCCGATGGCTTTAACAAAGATATGCTTGAGGAGTTACGTAAATACGCCAAATTTCATGTCGACCAGAGCATATTACCGTGGACCGGATTATTAGCGGCGGTTTCCACCGGACAATACGATATGGCCTTGACCGGGGCGGTTATTACCGATGAGCGGCTGAAGGTCTTTGATTTCACCCCGCCGTGGGCCTCCGCGCAGCACTATTTCGTCAAACGCGCTGGCGATACCTCGCTAAACACCATTGCCGATCTCAGCGGCAAAAAAGTGGGCGTGCAGGCGGGCAGCGCGCTGCTGGCGCGTTTGCCGGAGCTGAAGGCGATGCTGGAGAAGACCGGCGGCAAGCTGGGGCCGGTGGTGGAGTACCCCTCCTATCCGGAAGCCTACGCCGACCTGGCGAATAAGCGGCTGGATTACGTGATTAACGTGGTGATCTCGGTAAACGACCTGGCGAAAGCCAAACCGAAGGTCTTCGCCAAAGGGCTGGCCGTCTCCGGACCGGGCTATATGGCGTGGCCGATCCCGAAAAACTCGCCGCAGCTGCTGGCCTATATGACCAAGTTTATGAACCACATGAAGGAGACCGGCAAGCTCGCCGAGCTGCAGAAAAAGTGGTTTGGCGAAACCTATGACAATCTGCCCACCGAGGCGATCACCAGCCCGGAACAGTTTCATAAGCTTGCCGGTCTGTAATGTTCCGCGGCGGGCGACCGCCGCCTGTTGCTGAGAAGGAGGGCCTCATGGATGCAATTTCCTGGCAGTTATTAATCGAAGGCGCATGGACGACCCTCTGGATTTCGGCCATCGCTATCGCCTTCGGGGTGGTGGCGGGGCTGCTGATCGCCCTGGTGCGGATGCTGCGCCTGCCGGTTATCGACCAGCTGCTGGTGGTCTATATCAGCCTGGCCCGTGCGACGCCGCTGGTGACGCTGGTGCTGTTTCTGTTCCTTTCCCTGCCCACGATGGGCATTAACCTCGACAAGAACGTGGCCGCCATCGTGGCGCTGACGCTTAACACCTCGGCGTTTAACGCTGAGATCTGGCGCAACGCCTTCCGCACCTTTCCGCGCGAACAGCGGGAGGCGGCGGAATCGGTGGGAATGCGCCGCTGGACCTACTTCCGCTACATCATGCTGCCGCAGATGTGGATCGAGAGCCTGCCGGCGCTGGTCAATGAGATGTCGTTTTTGATCAAAGGTAGCCCGGCGATCGCCGTGATCGGCGTGGTGGATCTCACCCGGGTGACCAACCGTATCTCCTCGGTCACCTACGAGCCGCTGTCGCCGATCCTCGCCGCCGGCCTGCTGTATGTGGCGATCATCGGCTGTTTATTGAAGCTGCAGGGGATCGCGGAACGGAAAGCCAGGCGCCTGGCGCGCTAGCAACGGGAGGTATTATGAATCAGTGGGGCGTTATCTGGTCGGTTCGCGATAGCTTTATTGCCGGGCTATTCGCGACCCTCGAACTGTTTATTACCGCCGCCCTCGCGGCCATTATTATCGGTATTGCGCTGTGTTATTTTAGCGAATATCAAAAGAAAGTCCTTAACCGGGTTATCATTGGTTTCGTCAGCCTGATGCGCGCGATCCCTTTTTTGATCCTCGCCTATCTGCTGTATTACGGACTGCCGCAGCTCGGTATTAGCATGGAGCCGTGGACCGCCGGTTTACTGGCCCTGATTATTTATCATGGCGCCTATTTTTTTGAAATATTGCGCAGTCAGCGGCGGGTATTTTCCGGCGGGTATATTGAAGCGGCGATTGCTCAGGGCTTTTCTCGCTATGCCATTTTTCGGCGGATTATTTTACCCAATATCGTCTCTTCCGCCTTACCGCTGATCGGCAATCAGCTGATTATCTGCCTGAAGGACACCGCTTTCCTGAGCATTATTACCGTTCAGGAGATCACCGCCGCCGCCAACAGCGTCCAGGCGACCTATTTTATTCCGTTTAACGCCTTTATCGTCGCCATTGGGCTTTACTGGGCGATCAGCATTCTGCTGGAGCTGCTGATTAAGCGCCTGACCGCCTGGGGAGCCAAAAGAGGAATGAGCCATGCCTGAGTCTATTGCCGTAAGCGTCAAAAACGTCTCCAAGCAGTTCGATAATGTGGAAGTCCTGCGGGATATTAACCTGACGGTGGAGAAGGGGACCGTGGTGAGTATTCTCGGCTCGTCCGGGTCGGGAAAATCCACCCTGCTGCGCTGTATGAACTGGCTGGAACAGCCGGACCGCGGCGAAATTCATATCGGCGGTCAGCGGCTGGGGATTGATGAGCAGCGCGGCCGGGCAATGTCGCACCGCCAGCTGGCGAAAATCCGCGAACGGGTGGGGATGGTGTTTCAGAGTTTTAACCTGTGGCCGCACCTGACCGTGCAGCAGAACGTCAGCGAGGCGCTGCTGCGCGTTAAGGGCATGAAACGAGACGAGGCGCAGGCCATGGCCATGCAGCAGCTGGAGAAAGTCGGCATGGCGCACAAAGCCGATGTCTACCCGATCACCCTCTCCGGCGGGCAGAAGCAGCGGGTGGCGATAGCCCGTTCGCTGGCGATGTCGCCGGAAGTTATCCTCTTTGACGAACCGACCTCGGCGCTGGATCCGGAACTGGTGAACGAGGTGTTAGGGGTGATGAAAGCCCTTGCCGCCGAGGGCTACACCATGGTGGTGGTGACCCACGAGATGGATTTTGCCCGCCAGGTGTCCAATGAGGTGGTGTTTCTGGAGAAGGGGCTGCTGATTGAGAAGGCGCCGCCGGAGAAGTTTTTCACGCAACCTGACTCCGAACGCGTCAGGCAGTTTCTGCAAAGCAGCCGCTAGACCGGCCTGTGCCCCCTGCCGGCAGCGCCGGCAGGGGGAGCGTCGGGTTTCGCTTAATCCCGGTCGATGGCGAATGGCTGCCACGCCTGGCGCACCGGCATCACCTCCACCCGGTTAATGTTCATATGCGCCGGCAGCGTGGCGATATAAAACATCTGCTCGGCGATATCGCGCGCGCTCAGCGGCGTGGTGCCGCGATAGAGCTTATCCGATGCCGCCTGGTCGCCCTTAGTGCGCACCAGGGTAAATTCGGTCTCGGCAATCCCCGGCGCCAGATCGGTGACCCGCACGCCGGTGCCAAGCAGATCGCAACGCAGATTATAGCTGAACTGTTTTACAAAGGCCTTGCTGGCGCCATAGACATGGCTGCCGGGATAGGGCCACTGCCCGGCGATCGAGCCGATATTGATAATGCTCGCCCCGGCGCCATGGCGGATCAGCGTCGGCAGCAGGGCGTGGGTCATCGTCACCAGACCGGTGACGTTGGTGTCGATCATCGTTTTCCAGTCCTCCAGGGCCACCTCCTGCGCCGGCAGCGGTGACAGCGCCAGCCCGGCGTTGTTGATCAGGGTGGTGATATCGGCGAAATCGGCGGGCAGCGACGCCACCGCCGCAGCCACCGCCTCGCTGTCGCGAACGTCAAGCTCAATAATATGCACCGGCACCTGGGCGGCGAGTCTGTCCTGCAAGGCCTTCAGTCGCGGATAGCGGCGCCCGCTCAACACCAGCGACCAGCCCGCATCGGCAAACACCTGCGCTGCCGCTTCGCCAAAACCCGAGGTCGCCCCGGTGATAAACACTACGTTGCTCGTTGCCATCTCATTCTCCTGTGCGGTTGTCCCTTCACTATAAAAACGCCGGACGGCAAGGCACAGGGCCAGACGACGGGCGGGGATGTGACACCGTGTCACATCGTTTTGCGCACACTGGCTCTATCCGATTTGCGCGGCCGCGGCCAATGATGAAGTCAACCACTACGACATGAGAGAGGGCAGGGTATGAAGCTGGCAATTCACAACGAGGTCGCGGTAAGCAATGACGAAGTTCGGCAATTGGATCGCGCCTATGTGTTTCATTCATGGTCGATGCAGGGCAATCTCAACCCGCTGGTCATCGCCGGGGCGCAAGGCTGCGAGCTATGGGATTATGAGGGGAACACCTGGCTCGACTTCAGCAGCCAGCTGGTGAACGTCAACATTGGCTATCAACATCCCCGGGTGCTGGCGGCCATGAAGGCGCAGCTGGAGACCCTGGTCACCATCGCGCCCGCTACCGCCAACCTTGCCCGCGGCGAAGCGGCGAAGCGCATCGTCGACCTGGCGCCGGCGGGCTTCAGCAAGGTGTTTTTCACCAACGCCGGGGCGGATGCCAATGAGAACGCGATTCGCATGGCGCGGCTGTATACCGGACGCGACAAGGTGCTGTCGGCCTATCGCTCCTACCATGGCAACACCGGCAGCGCGATCGCCGCCACCGGCGACTGGCGCCGGGTGCCGAATGAGTTTTCCCGCGGCCATGTGCACTTCTTCAATCCTTACCTTTACCGCAGCGAGTTCAACGCTGCGACCGAGGAGGAGGAGTGCCAGCGCGCGCTGGCCCATCTGCGGCGGATCATTGAATGCGAGGGGCCGACGGCTATCGCGGCGATCCTGCTGGAGTCCATCCCCGGCACCGCCGGGATCCTCGTGCCGCCGGCAGGCTATATGCAGGGCGTGCGCGCGCTGGCCGACGAGTTTGGCATCATGCTGATCCTCGATGAGGTGATGGCCGGCTTTGGTCGTACCGGCAGCTGGTTCGCCTTCGAACAGGATGGCGTGGTGCCGGATCTGGTGACCTTTGCCAAGGGGGTTAACGCCGGCTACGTGCCGGCGGGCGGGGTGCTGATTAGCGAGCCGATTGCCCGCTATTTTGACGATCACTTCTTTGCCGGGGGGTTGACCTACTCCGGCCATCCGCTGGCGATGGCGGCGATTGTCGCCACCATCGACGCGATGAAAGAGGAGAAGGTGGTTGAGAACGCGGCCTATATCGGCAACGAGGTGCTGCGCCCCGGTCTCGAGGCGCTGGCGGAGAAGCACGCCATTATCGGCGAGGTGCGCGGTCGCGGCCTGTTCCAGGCACTGGAGCTGGTGAGCAGCCGCGAACAAAAAACGCCGTTGACCGCCGCCGACATGGCCGCGATCAAAGGGGCCCTGACCGAAGCCGGGCTGCTGGCCTTTGTGGTGGAGAACCGCATTCATGTGGTACCGCCGTGCACCATTACTGCTGAGCAGGTGGCGCAGGGCTTGGGGATTTTTGATGCGGTCTTCGCCCGCTTTGCCAGCCTGGCGAAGTAGGGGAGGGTAGTGGAAGCGACCGCCGGACGGTTCCCTTTCCCTCCGGGAGAGGGCCAGGGGGAGGGGAAGCGCTGCCGTGTGGTTTTTTATGTTATCTGTGGCTTCAGCGTAGTTTGCGCTCCCGGCTAATCGTCTGCGTTATGTCAATTCCGGGCAGATTGCGCTCCCGGTTAATTTTCTGCGTTATGTCTCTTACGGCGCAGGGAGCGCACAGGGGGCGGCCAGTCGCCGCCGCCCCCTGTACCCCCGGCCTGCCGGGAACGTCTCAGCGATTTTGAGGGCGCCAGCACCGGCAGTTTCAGCGACCCCAGCGCCAGCGGTGATTTGGGGCCCCAGGCCGGGTAAGGCGCAGCCGCCACCCGGCGAAATCAAGGATACCGTGCCTGATATCTTGCCCGGCGGCGCTGCGCTTGCACGGGCCTACGGGGTGTGAGCCTGTAGGCCGGGTAAGGCGCAGCCGCCACCCGGCATAAAAGCGGCTCAGTGCCTGCTGTCATCGCCCGGTGGCGCTGCGCTTACCGGGCCTACGAGGTATGAGCCTGTGAGAGGGAACTGTAGGCCGGGTAAGGCGCAGCCGCCACCCGGCAAAATAACGGCACAACCGGAAATGTCCTTGTTCGCACTGCGCCTGGCAGGGCTACAACTTCTATGTTAATTCCGGGCAGATTGCGCTCCCGGTTAGTCTTCTGCGTTATGTCCCTTATGGCGCAGGGAGCGCACAGGGGGCGGCCAGTCGCCGCCGCCCCCTGTACCCCCGGGCTCCGGCCAGCAAAATCGCCGCTGCGCGGTCCCTTCGACTTATCCCTGCAGGCTTCGGGTCGGGCCGAGGCAGCGTCCATGCAAAACACGGCCCTCAGCCCGCATCCATGCGGGCTGCCCCGGCCTTCCGGGAACGTCTCAGCGATTTTGAGGCCGCCAGCACCGGCAGTTTCAGCAACCATGGTGAATATATTAACGACAGGTCGCACGAACCCTGTAGGCCGGGTAAGGCGCAGCCGCCACCCGGCAACACCACGGATACCGTGCCTGATATCTTGCCCGGCGGCGCTGCGCTTGCACGGGCCTACGGGGTGTGAGCCTGTGAGTGGATCCTGTAGGCCGGGTAAGGCGCAGCCGCCACCCGGCAAAATAACGGTACAACCGGAAATGTCCTTGTTCGCACTGCGCCTGGCAGGGCTACAACTTCTATGTTAATTCCGGGCAGATTGCGCTCCCGGTTAGTCTTCTGCGTTATGTCCCTTATGGCGCAGGTAGCGCACAGGGGGCGGCCAGTCGCCGCCGCCCCCTGTACCCCCGGGCTCCGGCCAGCAAAATCGCCGCTGCGCGGTCCCTTCGACTTATCCCTGCAGGCTTCGGGTCGGGCCGAGGCAGCGTCCATGCAAAACACGGCCCTCAGCCCGCATCCATGCGGGCTGCCCCGGCCTTCCGGGAACGTCTCAGCGATTTTGAGGCCGCCAACACCGGCAGTTTCAGCAACCATGGTGAATATATTAACGACAGGTCGCACGAACCCTGTAGGCCGGGTCAGGCGCAGCCGCCACCCGGCAAAATAACGGCACAACCGGAAATGTCCTTGTTCGCACTGCGCCTGGCAGGGCTACAACTTCTATGTTAATTCCGGGCAGATTGCGCTCCCGGTTAGTCTTCTGCGTTATGTCCCTTATGGCGCAGGGAGCGCACAGGGGGCGGCCAGTCGCCGCCGCCCCCTGTACCCCCGGGCTCCGGCCAGCAAAATCGCCACTGCGTGGTACCTTCGACTTATCCCTGCAGGCTTCGGGTCGGGCCGAGGCAGCGTCCGTGCAAAACACGGCCCTCAGCCCGCATCCATGCGGGCTGCCCCGGCCTTCCGGGAACGTCTCAGCGATGTTGAGGCCGTCAGCACCGGCAGTTTCAGCAAGGCTGGTGAATAAATTAACGACGAGCGCACGGCACCCAGGTCGGGTAAGCGAAGCGCCACCGACAAAACAACGGCTCCTCCGCTGACCTCACTTCATCCGGTGTTCCCCGTTGAGCAGCGCTTCGCGATCGAAAAAGCGCTGGATCACACCCTCCGCCATAAACGCCGCCCGATCGGACATATGGGCGATGACATCGGCATCGTGGCTGACCAGCAGATAGGTCATGCCGTGCTCCTGTTTCAGGCGATTAAGCAAATTGAGGATTTCCGCCTGCACCGACATATCCAGCGCCGAGGTCGGCTCATCCAGCAGCAGGATCTGCGGACGCAGCAGCAGGGCACGGGCAATGGCCACGCGCTGCCGTTGACCGCCGGAGAGCTGGTGCGGATAGCGGCGTGCGGCGTCGGCGGCCAGACCCACCTGCTCAAGGGCGGTGGTTACCCGCGGGGCAACGTCGCGGATGCCATGGATCTGCAGCGGCTCCGCCAGGGTGCGCCACAGGGTGTGGTTGGGATGCAGCGAAGCATACGGATCCTGAAACACCATCTGCACATTGCGTCGCAGCTCGCCCTGAAAGCGGGCGCCCGGCGCGATGGCCTGGCCCAGCAGCGCCATGCTGCCGCGCCATTCGCGCTGTAATCCGGCGAGCACGCGCAAAATCGTCGATTTGCCGCAGCCCGAGGCGCCGATCAGGCTGAAGGTTTCCCCGGCGTCGACACGGAAACTGGCGGCGGAAACCGCCGTCTTCGCGCCGAATGTTACCTGTAGATCCTTAAGATTAACGATCGCCATGGGTCGTCTCCGTAAAGTCCTGGGTTCTGTCGAGGGTCGGCAGCATCTGACCGTAGGTTTGCGCATTTGGCCGGCAGGTCCACAGGGTGCGGGTATAAGGGTGCGTCGCGGTCGGCAGCGCCCGCGCCGGCATCTCATCGAGCTGTCTCCCCTGGTACATCACCAGCACGCGATCGCAATGCGCGGCCACCAGCGGTAGATCGTGGCTGATCAGTAACATGGCCATCTGCCGCTGCGCGCACTGCTCCACCAGCAGCTCGAGGATCTGGTTGCGCAGGCGGGCGTCAAGGGCCGAGGTCGGCTCGTCGGCTATCAGCACCCTCGGGTTATTGAGCAGCGCGAGGGCGATCATTACCCGCTGCCCCATCCCGCCGGAGAGCTCGCCGGGATAGCGGCTGAGGACCGGGAGATCCAGACCGACGGCGGCGATGGCGTCTTTGACCGCCTCGGCGCGAGCGCGGCGGCGGAGACGCTGATGCAGGGTTAACGCCTCCTCCAGCTGCGTCTGAATGGACTGCACCGGATTCAGCGCATAGCGCGGATCCTGCAGCACCATGGCGATATCGTTGCCGCGCAGTTCGCGCCAGCCGCGGGCGCTGAGGGTCAGCACATCGCGCCCCAGCACCTCCAGCCGTTCGGCACTCACCACCCCGGGCTTGCGCACCAGGCCCATCAGCGCCCGGGCGGTCATCGATTTGCCGGAGCCGGATTCCCCCACCAGCGCCAGCCGCTCGTTGCCGAGGGTGAAGCTGACGTTGTCCACCACCCGGGCGGTGGGGTAGTCGACGGCGAGTCCCTGGACGGTCAGTCGGATGTCAGTCATGTTGCGGCTCCAGAATATCGCGCAGGCCATCGCCCAGCAGGTTAAACGCCAGGCTGGCGAGCAGGATCGCCGCGCCGGGGATGGCGGCGATCCACCACTGATCGAAAATCACCTGCATCCCGTCGGCAATCATCGCTCCCCACTCCGCCATCGGCGGGCGGGCGCCCAGGCCGAGAAAGCCGAGCCCGGCGGCGGCGAGGATAATGCCCGCCAGATCGAGCGCCAGCCGGACAATCGCCGACGGCAGACACAGCGGCAGAATATGGCCGACCAGCAGCCGCCAGCCGCGGATGCCCAGCATCTCCGCCGCGGCGAGGTAATCGCTATGGCGCAGGCGCTGAATTTCGCTGCGCGCCTGCCGGGCGTAGGCCGGCCAGGTAGTCAGGGCTAACGCCAGCGCGCCGTTGACCAGCCCCGGGCCGAGCATCGCCACGAACGCGAAGGCGAGGATCAGCCGCGGCATCGACATCACCACGTCGGTAAAGCGCATCAGTATCCGCTCCAGCCACCCGCCATAGTAGCCGGAGAGAATACCCACCAGCAGACCGACGGGCAGGGTAATGGCGGTCACCAGCGCGACCAGACCCAGCGCCGGACGGGCGCCGTAGAGCAGGCGCGACAGCAGATCGCGGCCGTAGCTGTCGGTGCCGAGCCAGTGCCCCGCGCCCGGCCCCTGCAGACGGGCGGCGGCATCCTGCCAGTTGGGATCGTGCGGCGCCAGCCACGGGGCGAACAGCGCGGTCAGCACCAACAGGATCACCAGGGTCAGACCGCAGAAGGCGGCGGGTGAGCGGCGCAGACGGCGTAAAAACAGATAAGTCGGCATCAGCGCACCCTCGGGTCGGTTAACCGCACCAGCAGGTCGGTCAGGTTATTGATCAGCACAAAACTCACGCCGATCAGCAGCGTGCCGCCCATGATCGCCGTGGTATCTCCGGCGAACAGCGCGGTGGTGAGGTAGCGACCGATCCCCGGCCATGAGAAGACGGTTTCGGTGAGCACCGCCCCTTCGAGCATTGAGGTCCAGGCGAGGGCGGTTACCGTCAGCAGGGTGCCGCGGATATTGGGCAGAACGTGACGCAGCAGAATCGTCATCTCACCGGCCCCTTTGGCCCGCGCCAGCAGAATGTACTCTTTGTTCATTTCACTGAGACAGGCGGAGCGGGTCAGACGGGTGATGCTCGCCAGCGAGTAATAGGCCAGCACCAGCCCCGGCAGCAGCAGATGGCCGATAGCATTTTTGAAAGCCGCTGTATCGCCGGAGAGCCAGGTGTCGATCAGCGCAAAACCGCTGCGCGGCTCGACGGTGTACTGATAAATATCGTCGAGACGACCCGGGCCCGGCGCCCACTGCAGCCGGGCGTAGAACAGGGCCAGCATCAGCAGGCCGAGCCAGAATATCGGCACCGAGTTGCCCAACAGGGTAAAGGTGCGCACCGCCAGATCCCACGGCGAACCGGCGTAACGGGCGCACAGCACCCCGGCGACGATGCCCAGTACCGCGCCGACGATCAGCGCCAGGGTCGCCAGCTCAAGGGTCGCCGGGAAGACCGCCAGCAGATCGTGGAGCACCGGCTGGCCGGTGGCGCTGGCGATACCGAGATCGCCATGGGCCAGGTTGACCAGATAGTGCCAGAACTGCACCGGCAGCGGCTGGTCGAGACCCAACTGATGGCGAACCTGATCATAGGTCGACTGGCTGGCATGGTCGCCGACGATCTGCAGTACGCGGTCGACCGGCGACAGCGCGGAGAGCGAAAAGGTGACCAGCAGCAGCCCGAACAGCGTCAGCAGCAGGGTCAACAGCCCCTGCAGCAGGCGGGTAAGATGAGTGGAAAACGATGGCATGGAAAATGGAAATTCCTGGTATATCAACATGGTTCCCGGCGGCGCGACGCCCACCGGGTCCGGGTGGAGAAACGGTCATCCGGGCAGGGCGAGACCGCCGTGCCCGGTAACATAACCCGCTTACTTGGTCACGTTATCGTACCAGACCATGTCGGCGTTCAGCCCCTGCTGATAGCCCTTCACGTTATCGCGCACCACGATCTGGGTTTTCCCCTGGTCAATAAAGACGTATGGCGAATGCTGCAGCAGGGTTTCCTGCATCGTTTTGTACAGGTCGAGGCGTTTCGCCGGGTCCGGCTCCGCCACCGCGGCGAGGGTGGCTTTATTCAGCTCAGGGATCTGCCAGCCGTTGAGCCCGGCCACGGTGCTGGATTTACCATCGTTCCACGCGAAGGCGCTGGCGTTGGAATGGGCATCAAAGTAGTCGGGGATCCACAGGCGGATCGCCGCCTGATGCTGCTTCGCGCGCACCCGGGCATAGACCTGGCTGCCGGCGGCCGGCAGGAGATCTACCTTCACCCCGCCCTGGGCAAAGCTGGCCTGCAGCGACTGGGCGATGGTGATAAACGGCGGTTTGTTCTCCACGTCGAGGGTGAAGTGCGCATCCTTAATGCCCGCTTTATCAAGGATAGCCTTAGCTTTTTGCGGGTCGAAGGCGAATGGATTGGTCTCCAGCGCCCCCGGCAGGCCGGCCGGCAGGAAGCTTTGGTGAATAAAGTACTGGCCTTTCAGCAGATTTTTGGTAATGCCCTCATAATCGACCAGCCAGCGCGCCGCCTCCCAGAAGGCCGGATTATTGAGCAGCGGGTTGGCGCTGTTGGCGGTATTAAACACCAGATAGTTCTGCTCGGCGGACGGGATGCTCAGCACCTTCACGCCGGGTTTATCTTGCAGGGCGGCAATCTGGTCAGCGCCGAGATCGCGCGCCACGTCGGCATCCCCCTGCTGGATCAGCAGGCGGCGGGAAGCCGGGTCGGGGACGTTTTTAATAATGATGCTCTTGATCTTCGGCGCGCCGGTGGGGGAGCTGGCGTTGGCTTCCAGCACGATGGCCTGATGCGGCTGGTAGACGCGCATTTTATAGGCGCCGCTGCCCGCCGAGTGCATCTTCAGCCAGTCGTTGCCGAAGTCGTTATTTTTCGCGTTCGGCGCCACCTGTTTTTCATCAACGATGGAGGCGATGGGGGTGGAGAGAATATTCAGCGCCACCGCCGGGCTGACGTCGGCAGTCCAGTGCAGCGTCAGGGTATGGTCGTCAACCTTTTTCAGCTGGCTGGCGATGTTGTCCGGCTGCCAGCCGAGCACGTTGAGAATAAACGCCGGCGATTTATTCAGCGTCACCGCGCGGGTGTAAGAGAAAATCACATCTTCCGGGCGCAGTGGATTACCGGAGGCGAATTTGGCATCCGGCTTCAGTTTAATGGTCAGGGTTTTCGCCGCCGGGTCGGCCTGCCAGCTTTCGGCGAGGATCGGTACGATTTTTTCAGGGTTGTTGCGGTCTGGCTGTACCAGACGCTGGTAGAGGCTGGGCACCGTCTGAATGCTGGAGAGTTCGTTCGCTTCCGCCGGGTCGAGGCTGACGATATCGTCGAGACCCTGGGCGACCACCAGCGTGTTGGGCGGCGTGGCGGCATGCGCGGCGGCGGAGAGCGCCGTCAGTACCAGTAAAGGCAACAGTTTCTTGGTCATATGCAATCCCTGAAAAATGGTTATTTTAATTTTTTATGCTTCGCTACGTTAGGCCGCTTGCCAAAAGGCGTAAAGTCAAAATAAGGATATCCTTATGCTAAAAACGCATAATCAAGAACGACAGGTTATTGCCAGGCGTGCAGAAGCGCCTTTCTCCGCTGCTGGCTTCTTGCTATAACGCATTGTCTATTGCGAGGAGGTGGGTGTGCCGGAAATCAATGAGTTTGGCCAGCAGGTGAACGACCTTGTCCCTGGCTGGCAGGGGGCGCGAGTCCTGCGGCGAACGGCGTTAAATGGCCGTTTTTGTCGACTGGAGCCGCTGGACGTTGACCGTCATGCGGCGGATCTGTTTGCCGCCTATGCGCTCGGCGACAACAGCGACTGGACGTGGCTGGCGTCTACGCGGCCGGAGAGCGTGGCGGCGACCGCCCACTGGATCGCGGGCAAGGTGAATGATGATGCCCTGGTGCCGTACGCGGTGATTGACCTGCGTAGCGAGCAGGCGGTGGGTATCGTCAGCTATATGGCGATCGAACGGGAAATGGGCACGGTTGAGATCGGCCATGTCACCTGGTCGCGACGGATGAAAAACACCCCGCTGGGTACCGAAGCGGTCTGGCTGTTGCTGAAGAACGGCTTTGATCATGGCTACCGTCGGCTGGAGTGGAAATGCGATTCGATGAATGTCGCCTCGCGCCGGGCCGCCGAGCGGCTGGGCTTTAGCTGGGAAGGGCGCCTGCGGCAGAGGCTGGTGCGCAAAGGGCGGACGCGCGACAGCGATATGCTGTCCATCATCGATGGCGAGTGGCCTGCGCGCGATGCGGCGCTGCGGGCATGGCTGGCGGCGGAAAACTTTACTGCCGACGGGCGGCAGATCAAACGCCTGGAGGCGTTTCGCTAACATCAGAGGCTGTCCCGACCTTCCGGGAACGCCTCTGCGATTTTGACGCCGCCGATACCGGTGGCGTAAGTGGCTACATTAACCGCTGGCCGCCCGGACCGTAGGCCGGGCAAGGCATAGCCGCCGTCCGGCCTAAACGATTAGCGGCGAACCGGCGCGTCGCCAGCGACATAATACGCCGCGGTACTGCGCGGCAGCGGCTGACGGCCGCGAATGGCGTCAGCCATCTTCTCGCCGATCATAATGGTGGTGGCGTTCAGGTTGCCGGTGATGATCTGCGGCATAATTGACGCATCGACCACCCGCACGCCTTCCAGACCGTGGACCCGGCCTTCGCCGTCGACCACCGCCATTTCGTCGTAACCCATCTTACAGGTCCCGCACGGGTGGAAGGCGGTCTCGGCGTGGTTGCGCACAAACTCATCCAGCTCGGCATCGCTCTGGCAGTCAATACCCGGGCTGATTTCGCGGCCGCGATACTTATCCAGCGCCGGCTGGTTCATGATCTCCCGGGTGATGCGAATGGCGTCGCGGAACTCCTGCCAGTCCTGCTCATGGGACATATAGTTAAACAGGATCGCCGGGTGGGCGTGCGGGTCGCGCGACTTCAGACGCACGTGGCCGCGGCTGGGGGAACGCATCGAGCCGACGTGGCACTGGAAGCCGTGCTCTTTCACCGCGTTGGAGCCATTGTAGTTAATCGCCACCGGCAGGAAATGGTACTGAATGTTCGGCCAGGCGAACTCTGCGCGGCTGCGGATAAAACCGCCCGCTTCGAACTGGTTGCTGGCGCCGATCCCGGTGCCGCCGAACAGCCACTCGGCGCCGATCTTCGGCTGGTTCCACCACTGCAGCGCCGGGTAGAGCGACACCGGCTCTTTGCACTCGTACTGCAGGTACATCTCCAGATGGTCCTGCAGATTCTCACCCACGCCGGGGAGATCGTGCACCACCGGGATATCGAACTGCCTGAGCAGCTCGGGGTTGCCGACGCCGGAGCGCTGCAGGATCTGCGGCGAGGCAATCGCCCCGGCGCACAGCAGCACCTCTTTGTTGGCCGTCGCTTTTGACGGGATAGTGCTTTCCCCCTCCAGCCACTCGACGCCCACCGCGCGCTTGCCGGAAAAAATAATGTGATCGGTCAGCGCATGGGTGCGGATGGTCAGGTTGGGGCGACCGCGCGCCTGGTCGAGATAGCCGCGGGCGGTGCTGGCGCGACGGCCCTGCGGCGTCACGGTGCGGTCCATCGGACCAAAGCCTTCCTGTTGGTAGCCGTTGAGATCGTCGGTGCGCGGATACCCCGCCTGCACCCCGGCTTCAACCATCGCCTCGAAGAGCGGATTATTGCCCGGCTTCGGCGTGGTGACGCTCACCGGGCCATCGCCGCCGTGATAGTCGTTGGGCCCGATATCGCGGGTTTCCGTTTTCCGGTAGTAGGGCAGGCAGTCGAGATAGCTCCAGTGTTCCAGTCCCGGGGCGGCGGCCCAGTTATCGAGGTCCAGAGCGTTGCCGCGAATGTAGCACATGCCGTTAATCAGCGAGGAGCCGCCGAGCCCTTTGCCGCGCCCGCACTCCATGCGGCGGTGGTTCATATAGGGCTCCGGTTCGGTCTCGTAGGCCCAGTTGTAGCGTTTGCCCTGCAGCGGGTAAGCCAGCGCGGCGGGCATCTGGGTGCGAAAATCGAACCGGTAGTCCGGGCCGCCGGCCTCCAGCAGCAGGACGGTGGTGTTTGGATCTTCAGTCAGTCGTGTCGCCAGAACGTTGCCGGCGGATCCGGCGCCAATAATGATGTAGTCAAATTGCAAAAAAACCTCCCGGTTAAAATATGGACTGGAATTTACCCATCTCAACCTGGATGGACTTCACCTGGGTGTAACTCTGCAGGGTCATCACGCCGTTCTCGCGGCCAATACCGGAGTGCTTATAACCGCCGACCGGCATCTCCGCCGGGGATTCCCCCCAGCTGTTGATCCAGCAGATGCCGGCTTCCAGCTGATGAATGGCGCCGTGGGCGCGGTTCAGGTCGGCAGTGACGATACCCGCCGCCAGACCGTAGTCGGTATCGTTGGCGCGGCGGATCGCTTCTTCTTCGGACGCGTAGGTGAGGATGGACATCACCGGGCCGAAGATCTCCTCGCGCACGATGGTCATCTCATCGGTGCAGTCGGTAAACACCGTCGGGGCCACCCATGCGCCGTTGTCAAAGCCTTCGCCCTTCAGCACGTCGCCGCCGCACAGCACGCGCGCGCCTTCTGCTTTGCCTTTGGCGATGTAGCGCAGCACATTGTCACGGTGCGGGAAGCTGACCAGCGGGCCAAAGTTGGTGGTTTCATCGAACAGATCGCCCGCGCGGATGCGGCCCACGCGCTCAACGATTTTCTGCTCAAACGCCGCCTTCACCTTCGCGGGGACGAACACGCGGGTGCCGTTGGTGCACACCTGGCCGGAGCTGAAGAAGTTGGCCATCATGGCGATGTCGGCCGCGAGATCGAGATCCGCATCGTCGAAAATAATCAGCGGCGATTTACCGCCCAGCTCCATGGTGACCTCTTTCAGCGATGAGGCTGCGGAGTTGGCCATCACCTTTTTGCCGCTGGCGACGCCGCCGGTAAAGGAGACTTTAGCGATGCCCGGATGTTCAGTCAGGTACTGGCCGGTCTCCGCACCCACGCCCGGCAGGACGTTAAACACCCCGTCCGGCAGGCCCGCTTCGCTGTAAATTTCCGCCAGCCTGAGGGCGGTGAGCGGGGTGACTTCGCTCGGTTTGAAAATCATTGCATTGCCGGCGGCCAGCGCTGGCGCCGATTTCCACAGGGCGATCTGGATCGGATAGTTCCACGCGCCGATCCCGGCCACCACACCCAGCGGTTCGCGGCGGGTGTAGACGAACGATGTCTTGCGCAGGGGGATCTGACTGCCTTCCAGCGCCGGGATCAGCCCCGCGTAATACTCCAGCACGTCGGCGCCGGTGACGATGTCCACGGTTGAGGTTTCGGAATACGCTTTACCGGTGTCGAGGGTTTCCAGCTTTGCCAGCTCGTCGTTCCGCTCGCGCAGGATATCGACGGCGCGACGCAGGATGCGCGAGCGTTCCATGGCGGTCATCGCCGCCCAGATTTTTTGCCCGCGCCGCGCGCTCTCAACGGCGCGGTCGACATCCTCGCGTCCGGCAGCCTGAACGGTCGCCAGCACCTCGCCAGTGGCAGGGTTGATGGTCTCGAAGGTGCGACCGCTGGTGGCCGATGTATAACCACCATTAATATAAAGCTGCTGTTCTGCCATTCGGGACATAACGCCTCCTCGGTTATGGGTTCGGTAAATGCTGACGAATAAAGTGGCTGGTCAGCGACTGCGCCAGCGTCTTATCCAGCGGTTTGCCGCTGAGCGCCGCCCGCAGCCACAGGCCGTCTATCAGCGCCGCCAGCCCGTAGCCGGCCTCCTGGGCCTGCTCGCGCGGCAGCTCGCGGCGGAACTCGTACACCAGGTTTGACAGCAGGCGGCGGCTGCTCACCTGCTGCAGGCGGTAGAGCATCGGCTGGTGCATGCTGCTGGCCCAGAAGGCCAGCCAGGCCTTCATCGCCGCGCTGCTGATCTGCGTCTCATCAAAGTTGCCGCCGACTATCGCCTGCAGACGCTCTCCGGCGCTGCCGTCCGGCAGGGCGTGCAGACGGTTAAGCACCGCGTCGCGCAGCTGGCTGGTGATGTCGCGCATGGTCGCTTCCAGCAGACCATTTTTGTCTTTGAAATAGTGACTGATGATCCCCGTCGATACGCCCGCTCGCCGGGCGATCTGCGCGATGGTCGCGTCGTGCATTCCGACTTCATTTATTGCGTCCAGCGTGGCGTCGATCAGTTGCCTGCGCCGGATTGGCTGCATCCCCAGTTTGGGCATTTTTGCCACTCCATTCATCAGCGTTGGTTAACTATTAAAGCGGTTTTTGATTGGACGTTCAATATAAAATGTGTCTTAATTGTTACGTTATTGAATTTTAATAGTTACAAAAACAGTGGGGATACTGGATGACAGATCTTTCGCAAAACAGAGAAAAGGACAAAATCAATCCGGTGGTTTTTTATACCTCGGCCGGACTGATTTTGTTGTTTTCCCTGATGACGATCTTTTTTCGCGATTTTTCTGCCGAGTGGATTGGGCGCACCCTGGACTGGGTGTCGAAAACCTTCGGCTGGTACTATCTGCTGGCGGCGACGCTGTATATCGTCTTCGTCGTCTGCATTGCCTGTTCGCGCTTCGGCTCGGTGAAGCTCGGGCCGGAGCAGTCTAAGCCCGAGTTCAGCCTGCTGAGCTGGGCGGCGATGCTGTTCGCCGCCGGGATCGGCATCGACCTGATGTTCTTCTCGGTCGCCGAACCGGTGACGCAATATATGCAGCCGCCGGAAGGGGCGGGGCAGACCATCGAAGCGGCGCGCCAGGCGATGGTGTGGACGTTATTCCACTACGGACTCACCGGCTGGTCGATGTATGCCCTGATGGGCATGGCGCTGGGATACTTTAGCTATCGTTATAATTTACCGCTCACCATCCGCTCGGCGCTCTATCCTATCTTCGGGAAAAAGATTAATGGCCCCATCGGCCACAGCGTCGATATCGCGGCGGTGATCGGCACCATCTTCGGCATCGCCACCACCCTCGGCATTGGCGTGGTGCAGCTCAACTACGGTCTGAGCGTGCTGTTCGATATTCCTGACTCGCTGGCGGCGAAGGCGGCCCTGATAGCGCTGTCGGTGATCATCGCCACCATCTCGGTCACCTCCGGGGTGGACAAGGGCATCCGCGTGCTCTCCGAGCTGAACGTCGCCCTCGCGCTGGGGCTGATCCTGTTCGTGCTGTTCATGGGCGATACCTCCTTCCTGCTCAATGCGTTAGTGCTGAACGTCGGCGACTACGTCAACCGCTTTATGGGCATGACGCTGAACAGCTTCGCCTTCGACCGCCCGGTGGAGTGGATGAACAACTGGACGCTCTTTTTCTGGGCGTGGTGGGTGGCCTGGTCGCCGTTCGTTGGCCTGTTCCTGGCGCGCATTTCGCGCGGGCGCACCATCCGCCAGTTTGTGATGGGCACCCTGATTATTCCGTTCACCTTTACCCTGCTGTGGCTGTCGGTGTTCGGCAACAGCGCGCTGTATGAGATCATCCACGGCGACGCGGCCTTTGCCGGGGAGGCGATGCTCCACCCGGAGCGCGGCTTCTACAGCCTGCTGGCGCAGTATCCGGCGTTTACCTTTAGCGCGTCGGTGGCGACCATTACCGGTCTGCTGTTCTACGTCACCTCTGCCGACTCCGGCGCGCTGGTGCTGGGAAACTTTACCTCGAAGCTGAAGGACATCAACAGCGACTCCCCGAACTGGCTGCGCATCTTCTGGTCGGTGGCTATCGGTCTGTTGACCCTCGGGATGCTGATGACCAACGGCATCTCGGCGCTGCAGAACACCACGGTGATCATGGGGCTGCCGTTCAGCTTTGTGATTTTCTTCGTGATGGCCGGACTGTATAAGTCCCTGAAGGTGGAAGATTACCGCCGGGTCAGCGCCAGCCGCGACACTGCCCCGCGCCCGCTCGGCCTGCAGGATCGGCTGAGCTGGAAGAAGCGCCTGTCGCGGCTGATGAATTACCCGGGCACGCGCTATACCAAACAGATGATGGAGACGGTGTGCTTCCCGGCGATGGAGGAGGTTGCCCAGGAGCTGCGGCTGCGCGGCGCCGCGGTGGAACTGAAGAGCCTGCCGCCGGAAGAGGGCGAGAACCTTGGTCACCTCGATCTGCTGGTGCACATGGGCGACGAGCAGAACTTTATCTACAAGATCTGGCCGCAGCAGTACTCGGTGCCGGGCTTTACCTATCGGGCGCGCAGCGGGAAATCCACCTATTACCGGCTGGAGACCTTCCTGCTGGAGGGCAGCCAGGGTAACGACCTGATGGACTACAGCAAAGAGCAGGTGATCACCGATATTCTCGACCAGTACGAGCGGCACCTGAACTTTATCCATCTGCACAGGGAAGCGCCGGGGAACAGCGTGATGTTCCCGGATGGCTAGTCAGGGGAGCCCCCGTCGGGGAAAGACTGACGGGAGCGACGGGCCGTTACTGGTAGTTAAAAGCGTCCGGATGGTTGTCGAGGCTGCCGCTGAGGGCGGCAAACAGCACGGTTTTGCCATCAATGGACAGGGCGTCGCTGACGTTAAGCCAGGTCAGCTTCTCCTGGTCGGTTTTCTCATCGACCACCGAGTAAACGCCTGACATCTGTTTGGTTTTTTCCGACCAGATCACCGCGATACGCTCATGGCCGCAGTCGTGGGGTTTGCAGGCGCTTAGCACCTGCCAGGATTCGCTACCCAGCTTCACCGTCTGCGCCGGCGAACCGGTGCCGCCGGTGGTCACCCAGGCGGGCAGCTGATGGCCTTTGACCATCTGGTTAAACGACGCCCGGGTGGCGGTATCGTGGGCCAGACTGTTCAGCGTGACGTCGCCTTGCGCCATGACGCTGGCGGAGGCGGCTAAGGCGATAATAGCGGTAAGCGTTTTAAACATGTTTCCTCCTGGACTTATTCCGTCCTCATAACAAGCCTCTTTATAGTGAGCGTAGATAATGATTAATGCAAACTATGACATAAATCCCGCGAATGATTAGCAGCGGTGCGCGCATGGACGTTACGCTAAGCGATATGCCATGATGCGGATTGATTAAAATTTTCCAATATATGCCCTTGTGATAAAGCAGTTAGCGAAATGGCATAGTTATTCAGGCGATAAAGCATGGCGTATGTGAATCATCTACTGACGTTTATTGAGAGTAATCCGGCGCTGGCGGTGGGATTTAACCTTATTCTGCTGCTGCTCTCTGGCATATTTGCCCACCTTTTATGCAAGTTCTTGCTGATTAAAGTGGTGCGTAAGGTCTTCTTTGGCAGCCATAAACAGGACGTGCCGCTGGAGAAGGATCGACGCATCGCCGAAAAGTTGTCCAATTTCATTCCGGTTATTATCGTCTATTACGTTCTGCAGTTTATGCCAGCGATGCCGGCATCGCTGGTGACGGCGATTAATACCATCTGCGGGATCTTGTTTTTTATTTTTATGTCGGTGTTTTTCAACGAGATGCTGGATATTGTCAACAGCTCTTATCTGCGAAAAACCAAACGTAAAAATCATTCCATTAAGGGCTATATCCAGATAGGCAAAATCTTAGTCCACATCCTGGCGGCGATTATGATCCTCGCCGTGATGTCGAACAAATCGCCGATCATTATTATCTCCAGTCTCGGGGCGGTGGCGGCGGTGCTGATGATCGTCTTCCAGCATACCCTGCTGTCGCTGGTGGCGAACGTTCAGCTGTCGTCCAACGACGTGCTCCAGCTGGGGGACTGGATTGAAATGCCTGACAAAAACCTCAGCGGTGAGGTGACGGATATCGCGCTGCACACCATTACCATCCGTAACTGGGACAATACCATTTCCCGTATTCCCACCAAGAATTTCCTCACCGAGACCTATACCAACTGGCAGGCGATGTTCTCCTCCGGGGCGCGGCGGATCATGCGCAGTATCGCCATCGATCAGCACTCAGTGCGTTTTCTCAACCAGGAGATGCTCTCCTCGATGCTGACCATCCGCGGGGTAAGCGAGCCTCTGACCACGCTGCTTGACGGTCGCGATCCCGGCGGCGTGGCGGACCGCTGGTTTGTCGATAACGGCCTGACCAACCTGACCCTGTTTCGCCACTACCTGATGCACTATCTCGCCGAGCGACCGGATATTATTAAGGAGATGTATATTGTGGCGAGGACGCTGAAACCGTCGCCGTCGGGCATCCCGTTAGAGATTTACTGCTTTACCTCTTCGACGCTGTGGAAAGACTACGAGAATACCCAGTCGGCGATATTTGAGTACATTACCGCGGTGGCCGGGCAATTTTCCCTGCGCCTCTATCAGTATCCCGCCGGGCACGATTTCTGGCGTCTCTCCCAGGAGCACGCCGCCCAGGCGGGCCTGCCGCCGTCGGCGGAAGGCTAAGCGCTGAGCTGCTGGCGCCAGAGGGCGATCTCCTCCTCCAGCCAGGCGATGAACCGGGCGACTTCCGGGCGGTTCTCCGCCTGCGGGGAGACGGTCAGCCAGTAGTGCCAGGGGTAGGGGACGGTGACGGCGGTGAGCTGCACCAGCTCGCCGCGGGCTATCGCCCCCGCCACCAGCGAGCGCCGCTCCAGCGCCACGCCCGCTCCCAGGCGAACCGCCTCCAGCACCAGGTTGGAGTCGTTCAGGCGCAGGCCCGCAGGGATGATGGTCTTTTCCAGCCCCGCCTGGCTGCACCAGGCGTTCCAGGACTCCATGGAAAAAACGATATCGCTGGCGGCGATCGCCTGCGGGGTGGTCGGCAGGTCGCCGCCGCGATAGTGCGGCGCGGCCACCACCAGCTGTTCATCGGCAAACAGATGTCGGCTTTCCATCCCCTCCCAGTCGCCTTGCCCCATGCGAATGGCCAGATCGATACCCTCCTGCTGCAGGTTAACCACCGCCAGGCTGGTCAGCAGGCGCACCGCGATCTGCGGATGCCGCGCCTGAAAGCGCGCCAGCCGCGGCAGCAGCCAGTGGCAGCCAAAGGAGGGGAGCGTCGCCAGGGTCAGTTCCATCGTGCGGGGTTTGATCTGCACCATCCGCGTGGCGTCGGCGATGTGCTGTAACGCCTCGCGGATTTGCAGGGCATAAAGCCGCCCCTCTTCCGTGATGCGCACCCCGCGGCCGTGGCGGACAAACAGTGTGACGCCGACCAGGGCTTCCAGCTGTTTGATGTGCTGGCTGACCGCCGAATGGGTCACGCTCATCTCGTGGGCGGCCTGCGTCACGCTGCCGAGGCGCGCCACCGCCTCAAAGCTGCGCAGGCTGGCGACAGGGGGAAAATCTGCCATGGTGATCTCTCTTGTCAGGGCGTCAATACGTTAACGTTACTACCGGGTTAGCGGGTTTTAAAGCCGCTGCGAGCAGACAGTGGACGGGCTTCAGGCGCTCTCAGTCGGTATAACACAGGGGAGACAGGCGGACTACCCCGTGGCGCTAATTTGTTAGTTTTTCTAACCTTTGCGGTAAGCATCCCCTGATATTCGCGGGGCGGGTTTTCCAGTAAGGTAAGCCAGCAACCCCTTTATCGCAGGCAGGAGTGACGATGAAACTCATTGGTATGATGGATTCACCTTATGTAAGACGCGTGGCGGTTTCTCTGGCGCTCTATGGCGTGGAATTCGAGAGCCTGCCGCTGTCGGTCTTTAGCGGCTTTGATGAATTCTCCCGTATTAATCCGGTGGTCAAGGCGCCGACGGTGGTTCTCGATGACGGGACACAGCTGATGGACTCCACGCTGATCCTCCACTATTTCGAAACGACCCATCCCGCCGGACGCCGGTTGCTTCCCGCGCATCCCGAGGCGCTGGCCCGCGACCTGCACCTGCTGGGGGTGATCCTCGCCGCCAGTGAAAAAGCGGTCCAGCATGTTTATGAGCACCGTCTGCGGCCGGAGGAGAAGCAGCATCAGCCGTGGATAGCCCGGGTGACCGGTCAACTGCTCGCCGCCTGTCGGGAATGGGACGCCCGGCTGGCAGACCGCGTTGCCGCCGTGCAGCCGGACCAGGTGTTGGTCACCAGCACGGTGGTCTGGTCCTTTATCCAGTTGATGATCCCGACGGTGGTGCCGGCAACGGCGTTTCCGCATATCCGCGCGCTGGCGGAGAAAGGAGAGGCGCTGCCGGCGTTTCAACAGTATCCGCTGAGTTAACGGCGGGGATGGCGCGTTGGATTGCAGCCGGACGAAGACGTTATCGCCCGGCTGGGTTGCGCTCAGCGTCTTGCCAGCGTCACCGCGTGTTGCCAGGACTGCCATCGCTGCACAAGCCGATGATGCCGGAGCGGGTCTGGCGCATAAGTGATGTGTTCTGGCAAAAAGGGCTGAAGCTCTGCCACCGTCAGCTTGTGCAACGCTTTACGCGCCAGCAGTGCCGCTCCGGTCGCTGACAGCTCGGCCACATCGCTGCGCATCACCGGACAACCCAGCAGGTCGGCCTGGTACTGCATTAACCAGTCGTTTTTGGTGGGGCCCCCATCCACCAGCAGCGTGTTGAGCGTAAAGCCATGATGGGCACGCATCGCAGTGATTACATCGGCAATCTGGTAGGTAATAGACTCGAGCGCGGCACGAATGAGATGGGCACGCTTCACCCCCCGGCTTAACCCATGGATCAGTCCGCGGGCATTCTCGTCCCACCAGGGCGCCCCCATGCCGGTGAGGGCAGGTACAAAAAAGACGCCTAAGGTGGAGTCTACCGAGCGAGGCAGAGCATTCAGCGCCTGGGCCAGCTCAACGGGAGAGAGTTCGCTCAAGCCCGTACTGTCGGCCATCCACGCCACCGCATCGCCAGTATGGGGAATATTCCCCTCTAGTGCATAGACCAGCTTTTCTCCGTCGTGCCAGGCCACCGTGGTGGCGAGATTGCTGACGTGACACGCCACCGAATCGACGGGCGCCATCACCGAGGTTCCTGTACCGTAAGTAGCTTTAACGCAACCGGCGGCGCCCAGACCGTGGGCGAAAAGGGCGGCATGTGAATCGCCAATCATCGCCATTACCGGGATCCCATCAGGGAGGGTGGCTAAACCAGCGGTGTAACCAAACAGGCCGCTCGATGGTTTTATCACCGGGAGTGCTGCCCGCGGAATGCCAAACAGGGCGAGCATATCGGTATCCCAGTCCGCTGTTTGCAGATTCATGAGCTGCGTACGAGACGCGTTCGCGTAATCACAACAAAATTGCTGGCCTTGCGTCAGGTGCCAGAGTAGCCAGCTATCCACCGTACCGAGGCAAATCTCGCCATCTTTCGCCCGGTTGAGGCCATCCGGCGTGTGGTCCAACAGCCAGCGCATTTTCGAGGCGGAAAAGAGCGGGGCGATTGGCAGACCGGTTACCGCCTTGATCTGCGGCTCATGGCCTTGTTCACGCAGCGAGCGGCAAAATGTGGCGCTACGTGAACATTGCCAGCTCAGGGCGGGCGCTATGGCCTCGCCCGTTTCCCGATACCAGCCCACGACGGTTTCGCGCTGGTTGCTGATCGCCAGGGCCGCCACACGCTCCGCGCCAACAGCGGCCACTGTGCGAGAAATCACCTCCAGCGACGCGGCAAGCAGAAGCTCCGCTGACTGTTCTACCCATCCTTCCTGAGGCGTAGCGATCTCAAGCGCGCGGGAAAATTGCGCGATTACCCGCCCGTGGCTATCGAAGGCAACGGCTTTGGCATTGGTCGTGCCCTCATCGAGGGCAATAATAATATCCTTGTTTACCGACATAGCGGCCTCCGGCCTTACTGGTGGAGATAGGTCGACACGCCCAGGTATCGCGTAAACGCCTCGTGCAGAATTGAAGCACTGGCAGAATGGTTCATCGCGACATGGTGCTCAAAGCCGTTACGGCAGATCCACGACAGCAGATTTTCCAGGTGGGGAACCTGAATGACCGCCCGACAGCCTACCGTATCCAGGGGATCGTCAACCGATTGGCCTTCGCCGACGTAGGCCTTGATTTCGCCAGTCAGGTCGTCAGTGCTGAGGCGAAAATAGGTCAGCGCGCCGCTTTTCATGCGACCATGCACGGCACCGCAGGTGTTTTCTTTGCCGACGGTGGTGCCGATAATATCGGCCGTTCCCATGTGCGGCGACTCGAGACTGGCCGAGGCAAAGTTCCCGCAATGGAACAGCACACATTTATCGCGATCGTCGCCGAAGTTATTATTCCAGTCCGCGATCGAGGCGGGGCTCAGGTTGCTGCTGGCGAGCGCATACATGGAGAGCGCACCCATGACATCGACTTCACAGGCGCTTGGCATCAGTTGTCCGGACATCACGCTCATGATGGAGCAGACGTTAATCCCCAGATTTTCCTGTAGCGAGGTCCAGCACTGAATCGCGGTGGTGTCGATATCGTTGGCAACAATCCACTCGCTCAGGACCACAAACAGTTTTGCCATAGTGATCAGTTTATCTGCCGGAATACCGCTGGCGTCGGCATTATCGATCAGCAGGCGGCGCTTCTCATCCACACGAATATCGTCATCACGCAGGCACTTAATCCGGGTAAATACCTCGGATAGATCTAACGTTTCCACTGCGATGCCCAAACGTTCGAGCAGTTTTTCGCTGTAGCGCACGGTGTTAAAGCCCGCAGGACGGGCGCCAATCGCGCCAACGCGTACACCGCGCATACTGTTTACCACGCGACATATCTGCGTGAAGCGCCGGAGATCCTGCTCAAACACCTCGCCGCTAAGTGCGCAAACGTGCTGGGTGGTCAGCGTAAACGGGATACCGTACTGGCGCAGGTTGTTGCAAAGGGAAATTTTGCCGCAGAAGCTATCGCGGCGCGTCGACAACCCCATTTTATCCAGATTATCCTCTTCGGCCTGAATAAGCACCGGGACGTTGAGACCGGAGAGGCGCAGCGTCTCGGCGATGGCTTTTTCATCACCAAAGTTGGGTAACAGCACCACGACACCGTGAATGTTGTCGCGGTGGGTGCGGAACAGCTCGGCGCAAATTTTGGCATCCTGCCGGGTTTCCACGCCACCCAGTTCCGTCTGGGATGGATCAAGCATAATGGTGTTAATCCCAAGGCGGCTAAACAGGGCTACCGCCTGTTCGCGCGCTTCGGCGACCAGATAGCTGGGGAAAAATCCCCGATTGCCAATAATGACGCCCATGGTGAGTTGTTGAGGAATACGGGACATTGCGTTCTCTCCAGTAAGATGTTCTTGTTATTTTTCAGGATGCTTTTTTTGTGTGCAGCTTGCGGGCGTGCTTCGCCACCCCGGCGGCATCGATTTCATGGCGCGCGCGCGTGGCGGCGCGATCGGCGGCAATGGCGTATTGCCCGTCAGGGATACCTAAGCGTTTCAACGGGATAGCGCACCCGGCCTCGGCCAGCACTTCCGCCACCAGACTCCCGACGCCGCCGTTGACGTTGTGTTCTTCCACCGTGATCGCGACCGGACAGGACTGTATTGCCTTTAGTAGCGCCTGGGTATCACAAGGACGAATAGATGGGACACTGATAACGGTGGCGTCAATACCTTCTGCAGCGAGTTGTGCGGCGGCTTCCACTATTTCATGTACCGTTGAGCCCATGGCAACCAACGCAACATCGCGCCCCGAACGCAGCACATCAATGTTGCCCGGAATAAACCGGTAATGTTCGTCATGCAGTTCCGGTAGCGCTTTACCATCGAGGCGGATATACACTGGCCCGATGTGGGCAAGGGCATAATCGATAATCTGTCGGCACTCGCCGGGACTGGACGGCGCGTAAATTTCAATATTGCCAAAACCGCGCAGAACGGCGATATCGTCAATGCTATGATGAGTGCTGGCCAGCGGACCGTAGCTGGCGCCCGCGTTCAGCCCGAACAGTTTGACGTTGGTGTTGTTGTAGCAGACGTCGACCTTAATCTGCTCATTGGCACGTGAGATAAGGAATGGCGCCGCGTTGCAGGTCACGGCCACTTTACCCCCCAGCGCCAGGCCGGCGGCAGCGCCAACCAGCGTCTGCTCGGCGATGCCGACGTTGACCAGCCGGCCAGGGAATCTTTTGATAAATGGGGCAATTTTCGCCGTTGAGGTGGAGTCAGCCACTACTGGCACCAGATCCACGCCGCGGTCTACGGCATCAATAAAGGCATTCACCATCACCGTGGCGAGATGTTCGCTATTACTCATCTTTCAGTTCCTCCAGCGCCAGTTCAATTTCTTCTCCTTTCGGTACCCGGTGATGCCACTCGGGTCTTCCCTGAATAAATGAAATACCTGCGCCTTTGGTGGTATTGGCAATCACGACGTGTGGTTTCCCGTTCGGCTGCAAGCGCTCAAGGGTGGCGACCACCTCCGCCATATCGTTGCCGTTGCACTGTGTGACCTCCATGCCGAAAGCGCGCCATTTTTCATCCAGCGGGTCGGTATTCATGATCTCTTTGGTCGCACCGGCCAGCTGCAGATTATTTTTGTCGTTGATAATAATAAGGTTATCCAGCTGGTAGTGGGCGGCGACCAGCGCGGCCTCCCAGTTGCTGCCCTCCGCCAGTTCGCCATCGCCGGTGACGACAAATACGCGACGCGGGTTGTTATCGCGTTTCGCTGCCAGCGCAATGCCTACCGCCACGGGCAGACCATGGCCCAATGCGCCGGTATTGAGCTCAATACCCGGCGTCTTGTGCTTCACCGGATGTCCAGGCAGATGCGAGTCGGCGTGTTGATAGGTTGCCAGCCAGTCAAGGGGGATAAAGCCTGCCTCGGCCAGCACGCAGTAGTAACCGCCGACAGCGTGCCCCTTCGATTGAATATAAATATCGCGCTCGTCGCTCTTTTCTAGCGCAGGAGAGCAGTTAAGGATGCGAAAGTAGAGGGCGGTCAGAAGTTCGACTTGTGACAAATCTGCACCGGTGTGGCCGCCTGCCGGGCTTTCCGCATTTAAGACGATGATGCGGCGGCGGATGGCGCGTGCTTTTTGTTCTAACTCCTTAACGGAGAGTGAAAACGGATTCATAAAACACCTCTTGAAAGTAAATTCTTGTATGAATAAATATTCCAGCAGGGTAAAAAAACACTTTCCATCCTGACTACCTTTTATCGTCGACAAAACAAGGTATTAATAAGTGATTGAATATATATTCACTACTGATTTATTATTCACATAGGTAAGATATGCCCTGTGACGGGGTTTGTCCACGATTTGTACGGCCTATTTTCTAAAAAAGGAGAAAACGATCACATTTGGATCGTCGGGAAAAGGGCGCTGCGCTTGTTATCTATTCAATGATGCATAAAAATAACGAGCAGAAAACAGAGGGGAATGCCATGTCGAAGCAGGATGAACAGCGGTTGCTGGTGAAGATCGCCACGCTTTACTACAGCGAGAATAAAAAGCAGTCCGAGATCGCCTCGCTGCTGCATCTGTCCCAGTCTTTTGTTTCACGGGCGCTTACCCGCTGCCAGAAAGAGGGGCTGGTGAAAATTACCGTAGTCCAGCCGACAAACATTTTTGTCGATCTGGAAAAGGCGATTGAGGAGCGTTTTGGCATTCGACAAGCGATAGTCGTGGATGTGGGTGAGAATGCCAGTTACAGCCAGGTAAAGCATGCCATCGGCAGCGCGGCGGCGCACTATGTCGAAACGCGGCTGCGGCCGGAAGACCTCGTGGGTATCTCGTCCTGGAGCAGTACGATCCGCTGCATGGTGGATGAGATGCATCCGCAGAACATTCGCGCCGCCGGGGTGATTCAGCTGTTGGGCGGCGTCGGTCCCAACGGCAACGTGCAGGCTACCATTTTAACCCAGCAGCTGGCGGCGCATTTAGGCTGCCCGGCGTGGCTGTTGCCGTCGCAGAGTATTGAGCACTCCGTGGAGGAGCGCAGCCGTCTGGTAAACAGCCCGGACGTCGCGGCGGTGGTGGCGAAATTTGCCGAAGTGGATGTGGCCATCGTCGGTATTGGTGAACTGGAGCCTTCGCAGCTGCTGAAAAACTCCGGTAACTATTATAATGAAAGCATGCTCCAGCTGCTGGCGGAGCGCGGCGCGGTGGGGGATATCTGCCTGCATTACTATGATGCGGCGGGCAAACCGGTACTGAGCCAGGATGAGGATCCGGTGATCGGGATGGAGCTTGAACAAATTCGTCGCTGTCCGCAGGTGATTGCGCTGGCCGGCGGCGTGGACAAAGCGAACGCCATCCGCGGCGCGTTGCAGGGCGACTATATTGATGTCCTGATCACCGACTTCCCGACCGCGCGCGCGTTAATTAAGGGCTAAGCGGGGGTGGAGACTGGCGTGCCAGCGTCGCCAGTTCGTCCGCGCTGAGGCGAGTCATCCGCAACACGGTTTCAGTGTCCATACCGTTCTCTAACATCATCAGCGCGATGCGGCAGGCTTCGCGATGCTCACCCGCCTGTAAACCTTCCTGAAGCCCCTCTTGCTGGCCTTGCTGTAACCAGCGTTGTTTTCCCTCTTCGCGACCTTTCTGCTTCAGGTACTCGGCAATCGTCATCAGGGTATCCTCATATTGCGGCAGACGTTCGACCAACTGGTCGATAAAGTTATCCGGGTCGGCGCTATTACCATGCAGCGACATATAGGTAAATAACGTTTTGAACTGCTGGTGGTCAGTGTATCCCATCAGCACCACCTCCACCAACTGCTGGAGGATATGGCTAAGATCGCGTTGACGGATGTGTTTCTGGACCAGTTCCAGAAGCGCGATCCGCCGATGCTGTAATATGGCGTCGTCGGGAATATCGGTCACATCGACGAGCGGAAAGGCCCCGAGATAAAGCTGTTTTGCCGGTGAGTCAGGTGGAAACTCATCCAGCCAGCACAGTGAAAAGGGATAGGGAGAAATGCTGCCATGATAAAACAGCATGGGAATTACCAGCGGCAGCGCTTTATGGCCGCGATCAAGATGCTGTTGCATGGCCGCGAGGGCATAGCGCAGGAGTCTGAATGCCATATGGCTGTCCGGGGTGCTCTGATGCTCAATGACCACATAGATATAGCCCTCTCCCTTGCTGGTCTGCAGAGAGTAGAGAATATCGGAATAGCTGGCGCGCAGGTTGTCCTCAACAAAGCTCCCGGATTCCAGGTGCAGAGTGCTTAAGTCGCACAGTTGCCGCAGCGCGGGCGGCAGATGAATATCCAGAAAATCGCGTGCGGTTTCGCTGTCGCGCAGAAAGCGCTTAAACAGACTGTCGTGCGGGGTCGAGTGAGGACGTTTTTTCATGGCTTCCTTGCCTGGCAGAGCAGAGTGGCGGGATGCTACCACCGCTTGCTGTCGGGCAGGATTTTTCGATGAGGTTTTGCGAAGCGCCTCGGAGAAAGGCGCATCGTGAGTCAGTCTCGCCTCCTGTGGTCTGAGCCACAGGAGGTCTTGCGGTTACTTATTCTCCATGACCGCTTTCTGGGCGACCACCGCCGCCTTCTGCTGCATCCGGTTTTGCATCTGATCGATAATGACCGCCACAATAATCACGATCCCTTTGATGACCATCTGCCAGAACTCGCTCACCCCCATCATCACCAGCCCGTCGGCGAGAAAACCGATGACAAACGCACCAATCAGCGTACCCAGGATGGTTCCCCGGCCGCCGGCCAGTGATGTTCCGCCCAGTACGACGGCGGCGATAGCATTCATCTCAAAAGCGGTACCGTTAGCCGGATGGCTGGCCAGCAGCTGCGCGGAGACCACTATCCCGGCAATGGCGGCGCAAAAACCGGACAGCGTGTAGACCAGCACTTTAATTTGCTTCACTTTCACGCCGGAGAGCTCGGCGGCGCGCTCATTGTCACCGATCGCATAAACATGGCGGCCAAAGGGCAAACGCCGCGCGATATAGGCGATGATCAGCGCCAGCAGGATCATCAGCCAGATGGCCCACGGGATGCCAAAGAGCGCACCTGCGCCAATTTCATCGAAACCCGTGTTGCCCAGCTGCGGATTGCCCGCGAGCCCGGGGAAGGTTTGGCCATCAGAGGTCAGCATCGCGGCTCCGCGGAGCACATACATGGTACCGAGGGTGCAGATAAACGGCGCCACATTGTAGCGGGTAATGATCCAGCCATTAACGGCGCCAATCAGCGCGCCTATCAGCAGCACCAGGGGCACAATGACCCACACGCTTGGAAAAATGGCGATGCCGAACATCGGCAAGACGATCCCTTTGGTGATAAGCCAGCCGGCTATCATTCCGCAGAGACCGAGCGTAGCGCCAATCGAAAGGTCGATACCGGCAGTGATAATGACAAAGGTGATCCCCAACGCCAGAAAGGCGTTAATCGCAATGTGTTTAATCATAATCACCATGCTGCCAGCGGATAAAAAACCGGGCACGGTCATCGTGAAGAAGCCGACAATCAGGAACAGCGCGATAAAGGTGCGCAGTTTTAATAACAACAGCAGGATATTTTCACGGGAGAGAGAGGCTCCGCCGCGCGGCGCCAGTGCGACCGATTGTGTCATTTTCATCTTAGAACCCCTGAGCGCTTGCTGAAACCAGCGCCGACTCTTCGGCCTGGTCACGAACGATATCGGCGGTCAGTTTGCCGCCTGACATCACCAGGATACGGTCAGAGACCGCCATGATTTCTTTTAAATCGGAGGTGGAGAACACCACCGCCATTCCCTGCTGCGACAATTGCACCATCATGCGAAACACATCCCCCTTGGCGCCGATGTCGATTCCGCGCGTAGGCTCGTCAAGAAACAGCACCTTCGGATTGGTTAACAGCGAACGGCCAATAACCACCTTTTGCTGATTGCCGCCGCTGAGCGCCTGGATCTCGACCTCTGGTGATGAGACCTTAATGGAGAGATTGCCAATCGTGCTGGCGACGACGGCCTCTTCCTTTTTAGTGGCAATGGTTAACCCGCGCTGAAGACGACGCCACAGGCTGGCAATGGTCAGATTGCTGGCGACTGACGAGATGGGAAAAATCCCGGTCCGCTTACGATCTTCCGGCACCAGACTCATGCCCATGCGGATACGTTCGGCCGTGGTTAACCGCTGGGGAACCGGTTTGCTGTCCAGCCAGATCTTGCCAAAGTAGTGGCGCGCTGTCCCCAGCAGACATTCAAACAGCTCGGTTCGCCCGGCGCCCATCAGACCGTAGATCCCAATAATTTCACCGGCATGTGCTTTAAAACTGACGTTATCCACCACCGTATTGCCCGCGGCATTCACGCAGGTCAGGTTCTCCACTTCCAGCAGTGGGGCGCCGAAGCGGCGATCCGGGGGAAGAAAATGGCTTACCGGATCGCTGCCCAGCATTTCACGGACGATCCATGGCACATCAATTTCACTCACCCTGGCCTCCGCCTGGAATTTGCCGTCACGCAGTATGGTAATGACGTCGCCGATGGCCATCAGCTCCTCCAGACGGTGTGAGATGTAGATAATGGACACCCCCTGACGCGTCAGTTCGCGGATGACCCGAAACAGGATATCCACCTCGGTTTTGCTTAAGGCTGAAGTGGGCTCATCAAGGATCAGAATGTCCGCATTTTCCGCCAGCGCTTTGGCTATTTCGACCAACTGCTGCTGACCGACCTTCAGGTTACCCACCAGCTCCCGCGGCGAGATCGGCTGATCGAGTCGCTGCAACAGCTCCGCGGCTTGTCGTTCCTGCTCTGCTTCGTTAATTGGCGTCAGCCCGCGCTGTAGCTCGCGACCAAGAAAGATATTTTCCGCGACGCTAAGATTTTCAAACAGGTTCAGCTCCTGGTGGACCATACCAATGCCGTGGGCGGCGGCCTCGCGGGTGCTGGAGAAATGGACTATGTTGCCGTTGAGCTCCATTTCACCCAGGCTCGGCTGTTGCACACCGGCGAGAATTTTCATGAGCGTTGATTTACCGGCGCCATTTTCGCCGATGATCACGTTCACTTTGCCGCGCCAGACGTTGTAGTCGACGTTATCCAACGCCACCGTGCCGGGGAACAACATCGAAATACCACGGGTGCGTAAAATGATATCCTCTGCGGGTGAACTGGCCATCAGCGCGCCTCCTGTTTTAGCTGAAGAGCGGCCGCATCCTGCAGACTGCCGTTAATAACCGTGACCGCAAAGAGAATATCGACAGGCTTGCCTGTCCAGCTCGCGTCCACTTTCGGCAACTGTTTAATAGCCTCTCGATTGTAGGCGCGTGAAAGCTGCGCAAACTGCACCTGGTTGGTAAAGTCTTCAAATTTGAAACCGCTGGCATCGCGGATGGCATTGCCTCGCATGACAGGACCTAATTGCACGACCAACGGCTGGCCGTGTAGCGTAAGTTTGAGCTTTTGCTCGCGTGGGTTGCTGACGTCAGTCCCGGTCACCTCGCTGTTCAGGCGGACAAAGACGCTCTGTGGCGTAGCGCCAGACGCCTGGCGCACTTTTTCCAGCGCAGTCGCGTCCAGCGCATGTTGGTTCGCTGCGTCAATCACACGAGATTGCCAGGTTTGTTGCGCGATCTGCTGCGGGGTGAGATGGTCGAAGCTGGGTTTCGCGTTCGGGTCGGCAGGCAGCACTGGCTTGCCATTCTCATCTAAGTCCACCACCGTGCAGGCCGTCAGCAACAGGGCGGCGCAGCCCATCAGCACGGCGCCCCATTGTTTTAACCGCATCATTTCCGCCTTACTCGCTGAGGTTGAACATGTTGAGTTTTTTCGCATTGCCACTATCGATGAGGATGCAGTCCATCAACTGCTTCTCTTCTTTCTGGGCTTTCCCGTTCTTGAGGAAAAAGTCCGCCTGTTCCACGGCCATTTGCGCCTGCTTCCAGCCAGGCTGGAGAACCGTGGCTTTAATGTTGCCCTGCTTGAGTATCGAGTCGCGCGTGTAGTCGCTGCCGTCGAAGCCGACGACAATCACGTCGTTTTTACCTGCGGCTTTCAGCGCCGCTTCCGCCCCCAGCGCCATGGTATCGTTGCCGGAAATCACACCGACGATATCCGGATTCGTCTGCAGAATAGCTTCCATACGGGTAAAGGCTTCCGTCTGGCTCCAGTTCGCCGTCTGCTGGGCGACCATTTTCATTTCCGGATAGTCGTCCAGCACATCGTGATAACCCTGCGAGCGGACGCTGGCGTTGGTGTCGGACTGACGACCTAACAGTTCGACATACTTGCCTTTACCGTTGAGGAGGCTGGCGAATTTTTCCGCGCCAAGCTGGGCGCCCTGATAGTTGTTAGAGACGATCTGCGCCACGGCGACGCCGGTTTTATTGATCTCTCTGTCGATTAAAAATGCCGGCACACCTGCCGCTTTTGCTTTTTCCAGCGGGCCGACGGTGGCATCCGCGCCAGCGTTATCCAGGATGATGGCTTTGGCTTTCCGCGCAATAGCCGTTTCAATCAATTGGTTTTGTTTGTTGACGTCATCGTCGTGCGAGGCGACCAGGGTGCTGTAACCCAGCTCTTTCGCTTTCGCCGCTGCGCCGTCAGCCTCGGCTTTAAAGAACGGATTATCATGTGAAGGGGTAATGATTGCGATCAGGCCATTATCGGCGGCGAAAAGTGAGCCAGATGCGGCCATCATGGAGGCAAACAGAACAGACTTTATCAGGGTAGTTTTCATTATTATCTCCGTATTGAATATATATTCAACAATGATTTATTATTCAATGTAACCATAAAGCGGCCAGCCAGAACTGTCTACGGTTTGCACAGGTAATTTCTTAAAAAGCGAAAAGGATCACGCTTCGCGAGGCGGGCAGGTACAGGTAATAACGAAATCGTCTTTTATCAGATAGTTGATTTGCAAGGTGAAATGAGCAAGCTGTACGGAGAAGCTGGCGGTAAAACGTAAATGGATCTGCTGCGCAGTGAGTGCCACAATCCGGGCGCTGTGGAAGCCGGGCAGGGCTAAAGCGTGAGAGGACCAGGCCTTAAACCCACTCTCTTTCGCCGAAAAGGCCAGCGTCAGCGCCAGCGGGAAGGGCAGGCCGCTGTGCAATAGCACCTTTTTTTCCGCCTCGTTGATAATGCTGCTCTCCAGCTCCGCCGCCAGCTGTGGAGTAAACCGGCGCTCGATGTCGACGCCTACCGGCCGGTCGGCGACCACCGCCAGCGCGCGCTGGCCGCAGTGGCTGATACTACCAAACCAGGGCGCGGGCCACAGCGGCTGGCGCCGCTCGCCAATCGCGGGAGGCTGTTTTTCTCCCACCTCGCGCAGGGCGTACACCGCGGCGATGCGCCCGGCCAGGTGCTCCGCCTGCCGCTTGCGGCTCCAGCCGCTCAGGCTGGCGTGATAGGGCAACCACAACAGATCGGCAGCCTGAAAAGTCGCCGGGTCGAAGTCGACGTGCTGCAAGCGATAGCCGGCCAGCGGCAGGGTGGCGTGAAGAATGCGCATAAGGCAAGTATACCGCGGTTGTCCCCGCCCTTTATCCTGCAAGGGCGGGGGAGGGAGAACCCGCTATCAGAAGTGGGTGTTGATGCTCATATACCAGGTGCGGCCCGATTCGTTGTAGGTCTCGGCGCCGGCGCCGTACATCGTGCCGGTGGCGCCCCCGGTGGTCTGGGCGTTGCCCGCGCGCCAGTGGCGCTTGTCGAAGACGTTATCCACGCCGCCGGTCAGACTAACGTATTTGGTCACGTCCCAGGTCGCGCTCAGGCCGAGGATGCTGTAGGGGCTGACCTCGTTCTTCTCGCTGCCGGTGACCGGTTGACCCTTATAGTTGTACTTCTTCGGCTCCTGTTTGCCGTACCAGGTAAAGGTCGACTGCAGCGAAACGTCATCGCGTACCTGCCAGCTCAGCGTGGAGTTCAGCGTGTATTCCGGGATAATCGACAGCCGATCGCCGGTCTCTTTATTCTTACTCTGCAGCATGTAGGTGATGTTGTTGGTCCAGTTCACGGTCTCGCTCACCGGGACGTTCAGCGTACCTTCCAGGCCTTCCACCACCGCTTTCGGCACGTTTTCCCACTGGTAGAGATCGGTACCTTTACCGTTTTGATAGACCGGAGCATAGCCAGCTTCAATCTTGTTGCGGTAATCGTTGCGGAACCAGGTCACGCCCGCCAGCCAGCCGTCGCGTTTAAACTCGAGGCCAATCTCTTTGTTGATGCTGGTCTCGGCTTTTAAATCTTCATTCCCCTGCAGATAGCAGCCGTCTTTACTGGCGTAGCAGCCCTGGCCTTTGCTGTAGAGAATGTAGTTCGGGTTGGTCTGATACAGGCTCGGCGCTTTATAGGCACGGGCGATACCCATCTTCAGCGTGAAGTCGTCCCACAGGCCCTGAGACAGATTGAGGGACGGGCTCCAGTTGTTGCCGACGATGCTGTGATGATCGAAACGCAGCGCCGGGGTCAGCATGGTGGTGTCGGTCAGCTCCATGTTGTTCTCAGCGAACAGGGAGAAGATCTCCGCCTTCGAGTAGGGGCTGCGGCCGGTGCTGTCGTAACCCGGAATTTCTCCCCCCGACAGCGCCTGGGTGTTGGAGGCCTTATCCTTCATGCGCTGCTGGTTCCACTCGCTGCCCAGCGTCAGGTTCTGATTAACCAGATAGTCGAACGGGATGCTGACTTCGCTGTGCAGCATCACATCCGCCAGATCGATATCCGTGAACTGGTTGCTGTTGAAGATCCCCTCGGTCCCCCCGGCCAGGCCTTCGCCTTTGCGCGAGTTGCGGGTACGTTCGTACTGCGCCCAGTTGCTGGTGGTCACCCCGTTGTCCCAGGCGCCGTTCCAGGTGACCGAGTAGGTGTTGCGGTACAGACGGTTGGTCTCTTTGCCGTAGTTCTCTTTTACCAGGTCGTTGGAGTTGGTGTTCTGGGTGTCGCCTGCGTAGAGGTTGCCCTGGCGGCTGTAGCCGGCCTCAAACTCCAGCGACTGCATCGGCGCGAATTCCCAGCGCACCAGACCATCGATGTTTTTATTTTTTACCCCTTCGCGCCCGGCCGGCAGGGTGTCGGCATAGATCCCGGTACGTTCGGACTGATGGCCCTGGTTGATGTCCCAGGCGTCGGCCTGGGTTTTGTCGAGGTTACCGAACAGGCGGAAGCTGAAATCACCGCCCAGCGGGCCGCTGAGGCTGAAGTTGGTGCGCTTGGTGGAGCCTTCGTCTTTGTGCTCCGGGGCGTTCATATAGGTGTTCCAGGAGCCGTGCCACTCATCGCCGGTTTTTTTAGTGATGATATTCACCACGCCGCCGGCGGCGCCGTTGCCGTAGCGGGCGGCGGCCGGGCCGCGAATCACTTCGATGCGTTCGATCATCTCCGGCGGCACCCAGCTGGTGTCGCCGCGGGTGTCGCGCTCGCCGCGCCAGCCGAGACGCACGGAGTTGCGGCTGGTGACCGGCTTGCCGTCGATCAGGATCAGGGTGTTTTCCGGGCCCATGCCGCGGATATCAATCTGGCGGTTATTCCCGCGCTGGCCGCTGGTGGAGTTGCCGGTCAGGTTGACCCCCGGCATGGTGCGAATGATCTCCGAGACGTCGCGCGCCGGCGGACGTTTGCGGATCTCATCGGCGGTGATGGTGGAGACGCCCGGCGCCTGCAGGTTCTGCTCGGCGGCGGTGACCACCATGGTCTCTTCCGCGGCGCTGTTTTTATCGTCGGTGGCGGTTTCCGCTGCGCTTAACGGAAAAGCAACCCCGTAAATTCCCAGATTGACCAGCAAGGCCAGGGATTTGATCCTGTTATTCATTGTTATTCCTGCTTTTTTGTCGCCACGTTCCCCAAACGCCCCTTCCCACCGGGAGGGGAGGCGGCATAAATGTTGCCGGAAGAGGGCAAAGGCACTCCGTCGCTAGCTGAATAAGCTCTCTTCGACATGTGTTGTGAAAGACGCGCTTCCCACGGCGCGCTAATACGCTATTGCAAATGCAAATAGTTATCAATAATATTATCAATAAAGAATGACAATTAATTAAAAAAGTCACGCGATACATAGGGTTAATGACTGAATGTTAACGACAGGAAGCGAGGAGTGGTGGCGAACTCTGCAGGGACCGCAGTCCCGGGCGGTGGATGGCGCCATCGAGGTGACGTTCTGGTGGCGGGATCCGGCGGGGGATGAAACGCGTTCTCCACGGCGTCGGGTATGGCTCTATATCACCGGCGTGACCGACCACCATCAAAATGCGCGGCCGCAATCGCTGCAACGTCTGCCCGGGACCGACGCCTGGTGCTGGCGAACCACGCTGTCGCCGACCTGGCGCGGCAGCTACTGCTTTATTCCCTCCGACCGTGACGATGATTTTTCCCCTGAGGTGTTCAGCGCCGATAAGCCGGACCGCGCGCTGCTGCGCGAAGGCTGGTGCAAACTGCTGCCGCGGGCGATAGCCGATCCGCTGAACCCGCACAGCTGGCGGGGCGGACGCGGCCATGGCGTCTCCGCCCTGGAGATGCCGCAGGCGCCGGCGCAGCCCGGCTGGGATCTGCTTAATGAGGCGCATCCTCCCGCCCGTTGCCTTGAGTGGCGCAGCGCGCGTCTGGGCAACCATCGCCGGGTCTGGATCTACACCCCCGGCGAGGCCGTCGACCCGCAAACGCGGCCGCTGGCGATCCTGCTTGACGGCCAGTTCTGGGCCGAAAGCATGCCGGTGTGGTCGCCGCTGGCCGCGCTGACCCGCGAGGGGAGGCTGCCGCCGGCGGTCTACCTGCTGATCGACGCGATCGACAACCAGCGCCGCGGGGTTGAGCTGCCCTGTCATCGCGATTTCTGGCTGGCGGTGCAGGAGGAGCTCCTGCCGCTGGTCCGCGGTCACGTCCCGTTCAGCGACCGCCCGGATCGGACGGTGGTGGCCGGGCAAAGCTTCGGCGGCCTGGCGGCAATGTTCGCCGCCCTCAACTGGCCGCAGCGCTTTGGCTGCGTGCTCAGCCAGTCAGGCTCCTACTGGTGGCCGCATCGCGATGGCAGCGGGACGGGCTTTATCGGCGAACGTCTCCGCCAGGGCGAGGCGTCCGCGGCCGGGCTGCGCATCTGGCTGGAAGCGGGCCAGCGTGAACCGATTATTTTTCGCGCCAACCAGGCGCTGCTGGCGCAACTCACCACAACGCAGCAGACGATTTTCTGGCGTCAGGTTGACGGCGGGCATGATGCGCTTTGCTGGCGCGGCGGGCTGACGGCGGGGCTGATCCAGCTCTGGCAGCCTCTGCTGTCGCCCCCTTAGCACAGCGCTTTACGACAGGAGTTTGATATGCAATTCAGTAACCCCTTCGACAATCCGCAAGGGCAGTTTTACATTCTGCGCAATGACCAGCGGCAGTTCAGCCTGTGGCCGGGGCATTGCGCGCTGCCTGCCGGCTGGACGGTGGTGTGCCCTCCGCAGTCGGTCGAGGCGTGCAACGCCTGGCTGGCGGCCAACTGGCCGACACTGACCCCCGCCCATCATGCGGCATAAGGAGCTGACCATGACCACTCGTTTACCGCTGGTTGCCGCGCAGCCGGGGATCTGGATGGCAGAGCGCCTCTCCACTCTGCCTGGCGCCTGGAGCGTGGCCCACTATGTTGAACTGCGCGGCGCGCTCGACCCGGCGCTGCTGGGTAAGGCGATTGTCGCCGGGCTGCAGCAGGCGGATACCCTCAGCCTGCGCTTTGAGGAAGAGGAAGGGGAAGTCTGGCAGTGGCTGGCGGCGGAACGCACCTTTGGCGAACCGCCGATCGTTGACCTGCGTACGGCGCCGGATCCGCACCGCGCCGCCACGGAGCGGATGCAGGCGGATCTGGCGCAGGATCTGCGCGTCGATGGCGGCAACCCGCTGGTGTGCCATCAGCTGCTGCGCGTCGGCGACGACCGCTGGTACTGGTATCAGCGCTATCACCACTTGCTGGTGGATGGCTTCAGTTTCCCGGCGATTACCCGGCAGATCGCCGCCATTTACCGCGCCTGGCAGCGTGGAGAAGCCACCCCGGAATCGCCTTTCACCCCCTTTGCCGAAGTGGTGGACGAGTACCAGCGCTACGCCGGCAGCGAGGCCTGGCAGCGGGATAAAGCCTTCTGGCAGGCCCAGCGCCAGGCGTTACCGGCGCCCGCCTCGCTCTCTGCCGCCCCGCTGGGCGGGCGTGCCGCCGGGAGCGATATCTGGCGGATGAAGCTGGCGATGAACGCCGACGCCTTCCGCCGCCTGGCCGGCCATGCGCCGCAGTGTCAGCCCGCTGACCTGGCGCTGGCGCTCACCACGCTGTGGCTGGGCCGCCTGTGCAACCGGATGGACTACGCGGCGGGCTTTATCTTTATGCGCCGGATGGGCTCAGCGGCGCTGACCTCGACGGGGCCGGTGCTCAACGTCCTGCCTCTGGCGGTGCATATTGATCCCCAGGAGACGCTGGCGGACCTGGCGATGCGCCTCGCCGCGCAGCTGAAAAAGATGCGCCGCCATCAGCGCTATGACGCCGAGCAGATCGTCCGCGACAGCGGCAAAGCGGCCGGGGACGAACCGCTGTTCGGCCCGGTGCTGAACGTCAAAGTCTTTGATTACCAAGTGGATATCGACGGCGCCGAGGCGGTGACCCACACCCTCGCCACCGGCCCGGTCAACGATCTCGAGCTGGCGCTGTTCCCGGATGAGACCGGCGGGCTGTCGCTGGAGATCCTCGCTAACAAGGCCCGGTACGATGAAGCCGAGCTGCGTCGCCACATGGCGCGACTGACCGCGCTGCTGGCGCAGTTTGCCGCCGATCCGACGCTACGCTGCGGCGAAGCGGAGATGCTCTCCGCCGACGAGCAGGCCCGGCTGGCGGCGGTCAACGATACCGCTATGCCCCTGCCCGCCACCACCCTCAGCGCGCTGGTGGTCGACCAGGCGCGGAAGACCCCGGATGCTCCGGCGCTGGCGGATGCTAACTGGCAGTTCAGCTATCGTGAGATGCGTCAGCAGGTGGTGGCGCTCGCGCAGCTGCTGCGTCAGCGCGGCGTGAAGCCGGGCGACAGCGTGGCGGTGGCCCTGCCGCGCTCGGTGTTCCTGACCCTGGCGCTGCACGGCATTGTCGAAGCGGGAGCCGCCTGGCTGCCGCTGGACACTGGCTACCCGGACGACCGCCTGCGGATGATGCTGGAAGACGCCCGGCCGTCGCTGCTGATCGCCACGGAGGATCAGCTGGCCCGCTTCAGCGATATCCCCGGGCTGGAGAGCCTCTGCTACCAGCAGCCGCTGGCCGTTGCGGATGACGCGCCGCTGGCGCTGTCAAAACCGGAGCATACCGCCTATATCATCTTTACCTCTGGCTCCACCGGGCGGCCAAAAGGGGTGATGGTCGGCCAGACCGCCATCGTCAACCGCCTGCTGTGGATGCAGGATCGTTATCCGTTATCTGCCGACGACGTGGTGGCGCAGAAAACGCCGTGCAGTTTCGACGTGTCGGTGTGGGAGTTCTGGTGGCCGTTTATCGCCGGCGCGCAGCTGGTGATGGCCGAGCCGGAGGCGCACCGCGACCCGCTGGCGATGCAGCAGTTCTTCGCCCACTACGGCGTGACCACCACCCACTTTGTGCCGTCGATGCTGGCGGCGTTTGTCGCCTCGCTGGATGCCGACAGCGTGGCCGCCTGCCGCACGCTGCGGCGGGTATTCTGCAGCGGCGAAGCGCTGCCGACGGAATTGTGCCGCGAATGGGAGCGCTTGACCGGCGCGCCGCTGCATAACCTGTACGGCCCGACGGAAGCGGCGGTGGACGTCAGCTGGTATCCGGCCTGCGGGCCTGAGCTGGCGGCGGTGTCCGGCAGCAGCGTGCCGATTGGCTGGCCGGTATGGAACACCGGGCTGCGCATTCTCGACGCCGCGATGCGCCCGGTGCCGCCGGGGGTGGCCGGGGATCTCTATCTCACCGGCATTCAGCTGGCGCAGGGCTATCTGGGGCGTCCGGACCTCACCGCCAGCCGCTTTATCGCCGACCCGTTTGCCCCCGGCGAGCGGATGTATCGCACCGGCGACGTGGCGCGCTGGCTGGCGAACGGCGCGGTGGAGTATCTTGGCCGCAGCGACGATCAGCTGAAGATCCGCGGGCAGCGCATCGAGCTTGGCGAGATTGACCGGGTGATGTCGGCCCTGCCGGACGTGGCGCAGGCGGTGAGTCACGCCTGCGTCTTCAACCAGGCGGCGGCGACCGGCGGCGATGCCCGGCAGCTGGTGGGCTATCTGGTCTCTGACTCCGGCCTGCCGCTGGATACCGCGGCGCTGAAAGCGCGGCTGGCGGAACAGCTGCCGCCGCATATGGTCCCGGTGGTGCTGATGCAGCTCCCCGACCTGCCGCTCAGCGCCAATGGCAAACTGGACCGCAAAGCGCTGCCGCTGCCGACCCTCGGCGGCGAGCGCAGCGGCCGGCCGCCGGAGCCCGGGATGGAAACCGTTGTCGCCGCCGCCTTCAGTCAGCTGCTGGGCTGCGAGGTGAATGATATCGACGCTGATTTCTTCGCCCTCGGCGGCCATTCGCTGCTGGCGATGCGCCTGGCGGCGCAGCTCAGCCGCCAGCTGGCGCGGCAGGTGACCCCGGGGCAGGTGATGGTGGCCTCGACGGTGGGCAAACTGAGCGCGCTGCTGGCCGCCGATCTCAGCGATGAGCAGGCTCAGCGCCTGGGGCTGGATGCGCTTCTGCCGCTGCGCGAGAGCGACGGCCCAACGCTGTTCTGTTTCCATCCGGCCTCCGGCTTCGCCTGGCAGTTCAGCGTGCTCGCGCGCTATCTCAGCCCGCGCTGGTCGATTACCGGTATTCAGTCGCCGCGCCCGCAGGGGCCGATGGCCGGCGCCGCCAGCCTCGACGAGGTGTGCGAGCATCATCTGCAAACGCTGTTGGCGCAGCAGCCGCACGGTCCTTATTATCTGTTCGGTTATTCGCTCGGCGGCACCTTAGCCCAGGGCATTGCCGCCCGCTTGCGCCAGCGCGGCGAAGCGGTGGCCTTCCTCGGCCTGCTGGATACCTGGCCGCCGGAGACGCAAAACTGGGCGGAGAAAGAGGCGAACGGGCTGGATCCGGCGGTGCTGGCGGAAATTGCCCGCGAGCGCGAAGCGTTCCTCGCCGCCCAGCAGGGGCAAGCCTCCGGCGAGCTGTTCAGCGCCATCGAAGGCAACTATGCCGACGCGGTGCGGCTGTTAACCACCGCGCACAGCGCGAAGTTTGACGGCAAGGCGACGCTGTTCGTGGCGGAGAAGACGCGGCAGGCGGGGATGGATCCGCAGGTCGTATGGGGCCCGTGGGTGGGCGAGCTGGAGGTGTTCAGCCAGAACTGCGCCCACGTCGACATTATCTCCCCGCAGGCCTTTGAAGCCATCGGCCCGGTGGTCAGGGAGATTCTGGGATAACGGTTGAGTTCGGGCTACAGCAGGTAGCCCGGCTCAGCGTCGCGCAAGTCGGGGAATGGGGAAATTACCGGCGGCCCAGCGGCACCACCAGCGGCGTATGCGCCACCGGATCCTCAATGATCGTGCAGCGCAGACCGTAAATCCGTTCAATCAGATCCGCCGTGACGATCTCCTTCGGCGCCCCCTCGGCGACGATCTTACCGTCGCGCAGGGCGATCAGGTGGGTGGCGTAGCGGCAGGCCTGGTTCAGATCGTGCAGCACCGCCGCCAGGGTATAGCCCTTCTCGCGATTCAGCTCGCTCAACAGCTCCAGCAGGTCGATCTGATGGCTGATGTCAAGCCAGGTGGTCGGCTCATCCAGCAGCATAATCGCCGTCTCCTGGGCCAGCACCATCGCAATCCACGCCCGCTGCCGCTGGCCGCCGGAAAGCGTATCGACGCTCTGCAGCGCCAGATCGCTGATCCCGGTGGCCCGCATCGCATTATTCACCGCCGCTTCATCTTCTTTGCGCCAGCGGGTGAACAGCGGCTGGTGCGGGTAGCGCCCGCGGGCCACCAGCTCCTGCACCGTAATATCGCCAAGGGTGGTGGCATTTTGCGCCAGCAAGCCGATGCGGCGGGCGACCTCTTTACTGGCGTACTGCTGGATCTGCGCGCCGTCGAGCCAGACATGGCCGCTGGCCGGCGTCATCAGACGGCTGAGGGTGCGCAGCAGTGTCGACTTGCCGCAGCCGTTGGGGCCGATAATGGCGGTGAAGTGGCCGTCAGGGATGGTCACGTTCAGCGACTCGGCGATGGTCTTGTTCCCGTAGGCCAGGGTTAACTGCTCGCCGCGCAAACGGGAGGGGACAGCACTCATTTTTTGCGGGACTCCTGAATCAATAATGCAATAAGGTAAATACCGCCGAGGCTGACGGTTAGCACGCCCACCGGCAGCTGCCAGGGCATAAACAGCCGCTGGGCGCCGTAATCGGCCAGCGCCAGCAGCAGCGCGCCGCACAGGGCCGACTGGGTCAATCCCCAGCGGGCCGTGCCGCTCAGGCGGCGGGCGATGTGCGGCGCCACCAGCGCGATAAATGAGATGGGCCCGGCCAGCGCCGTCGAGGCGGCGGTGAGCACCACCGCCACCAGCATCAGCAGCAGGCGCGAACGCTCAACCTGCACGCCCAGCGCGCAGGCGGTATCGTCGCCCATCTCCAGCAGCCGCATCCGACGAACCAGCAGGGCGCTGCCCACCAGCATCAGCAGGATCAGCGGCGCCGACGGCCAGGTTTTACCCCAGGTCAGGCCGTTAAGCGATCCGGCGTTCCACAGGCCCGCAGAAAGGGCGGTCTCCAGCGAGGCGCGCAGCAGCAGCCAGGTGTTGAAGGCCACCAGCATGGCGCGTACGCCGATGCCGATAATAATCAGGCGAAAGGTCTCGATCCCGTTGCGCCAGGCCAGCAGCCAGACCACCAGCGAGGTGAGTACCCCGCCGGCCATCGCCGCCAGGGCAATCGCCGTCAGGTTCTGGCCGAAGAGAACCATCGCCACCAGCACGCCGCTCCAGGCGCCGGTGTTAAAGCCCATCACGTCCGGGCTGCCGAGCGGGTTACGGGTCAGCGACTGGAAAATGGCGCCGCTGACGCCGAGCGCGGCGCCGATGAGCAGCGCCATTAACACCCGCGGCAGCCGCCATTCGTTCACCACCATCGCGACGTTGCGCGGCGCGTCGCCGAACAGGGCGGAGAAGACCTGGTCAATCGTTAGCGGCACCGGGCCTTGCGCCAGCCCGAGCAGGGAAATCAACAGGCTGGCGGCCAACAGCAGCAGACAGCTGGCTATCAGGCGGCGGGACGGGGCAATCACAGGCCACCTCCGCGCGGCTGGCGCCGCACCAGCCAGATCAGCACCGGCGCGCCGAGAAAGGCGCTCACCACCGATACCCGCAGTTCGCCGGGCACCAGCAGGCGGCCAATCACGTCGGCAAACAGCAGCAGGGCCGGGGTGGCCAGCAGGGTGACCGGCAGCGACCAGCGATGATCGGCCCCCACCAGCCAGCGGGCCATATGCGGCATCATCAGGCCGATAAAGGCGATCGGGCCGACCACGGCGGTAGCGCTGCCGCACAGGACGGTAATCACAATCAGGCCGATCAGCTGGGTGCGGGCGACGCGGCTGCCGAGGGCGGTGGCGGTATCGTTGCCGAGGCTCAGGCTGTTAAGCGCCCGGCTCAGCAGCAGGGCGGCGATCCCCGCCATCGCCACCGGCAGCAGGACAATTTTCAGGGTTTGCAGGGTGCGGATATCCAGCGAACCGGCCTGCCAGAAGCGCAGCTGATCGTAGACGTCCGGGTTGAGCAGGGCGATGCCGTTGGACAGCCCCTCCAGTACCGCCGCGAGGGCGACCCCGGCGAGGGTGAGGCGCACCGGGCTCAGCTGGCCGCCACCCTGGCTGCCGGTGAAGGCCACCAGCAGCGAGGCGCAGAGCGCGCCGCAAAACGCCAGCAGCAGCTGCTCCTGCGGGGAGGTGATCCCGAACAGCGCCGCGCCGAGGACGATGGCGAAGCTGGCGCCGGAGTTGACCCCCAGCAGGCCGGGGTCGGCCAGCGGGTTACGGGTGAGCGTTTGCATCAGCGCGCCGGCGAGGCCGAGGGCGACGCCGGCCAGCAGACCGGCCAGGGTGCGCGGCAGGCGCGCGTCCAGCACGATGGTGCAGTCGGCGCTTTGACAGGTTCCGCTAAAGGCGGTGAATACCGTGCCGATCGGCAACGATTTGGCGCCGATGGTCAGGCTAAGCGCGGCGGCTAAGGCGAGTAACAGCAACAATCCGGGCACGGCGACAGAGCGTACCGCGGTCGTAGAAAACGACATAACTGACATCCCTGATATGATAATGATAGTAATTATCGTTATCGATTTTATTCAGCTATGGTAGCATGACCCACAGTAAAAAGGGTATTAAAAATAACGACAAGGCGCTGTAATGAACCGACAATCCTGGCTGCTCAACCTCAGCCTGCTGAAAACTCACCCGGCGTTTCGCGCCGTTTTTATCGCTCGCTTTATCTCTATTCTGTCGCTTGGCCTGCTGGGTGTGGCCATCCCGGTGCAGATCCAGATGATGACCCATTCGACCTGGCAGGTCGGGTTGTCGGTGACGCTGACCGGCGCGTCGATGTTTATTGGCCTGATGGTGGGGGGCGTACTGGCCGACCGCTATGAGCGCAAACGCCTGATCCTGCTGGCGCGCGGCACCTGCGGCGTGGGCTTTGTCGGCCTGTGTCTGAACGCCCTGCTGCCGGAGCCGTCGCTGGCGGCGATCTACCTGCTGGGGATCTGGGATGGGTTCTTCGCCTCGTTGGGGGTGACCGCGCTGCTGGCGGCGACGCCGGCGCTGGTGGGGCGGGAAAATCTGATGCAGGCCGGGGCCATCACTATGCTCACGGTGCGCCTGGGCTCGGTGATTTCGCCGATGATCGGCGGCCTGCTGCTGGCCTCCGGCGGCGTGGCCTGGAATTTCGGCCTGGCGGCGGCGGGGACCTTTATCACCACCTTAACCCTGCTGCGTCTGCCACAGCTGCCGCCGCCTCCGCGGCCGCGCGAGCATCCGCTGCGTTCCCTGCTGGCGGGGCTGACCTTCCTCTGCCAGAGTCCGCTTATCGGCGGGATTGCGCTGCTCGGCGGCCTGCTGACCATGGCCAGCGCGGTGCGGGTGCTCTATCCGGCGCTGGCCGGGAGCTGGCAGATGTCGGCAGGGCAGATTGGCCTGCTGTACGCCGCGATTCCGCTCGGCGCGGCGCTGGGGGCGTTGACCAGCGGCCAGCTGGCCCAGACCGTGCGGCCGGGTGCGCTGATGCTGGCGACGACGGTGTGCTCCTTTGTCGCCATTGCGCTGTTCAGCCTGATGCCGCACTGGGCGTTGGGCGCGCTGTGCCTGGCGCTGTTTGGCTGGCTGAGCGCTATTAGCTCGCTGCTGCAGTACACCCTGATCCAGACCCAGACGCCGGAACATATGCTCGGGCGAATTAACGGTCTGTGGACCGCGCAGAACGTTACCGGCGACGCCATCGGCGCGGCGCTGCTCGGCGGGTTAGGGGCGGTGATGACGCCGGTCGCTTCCGCCAGCGCCAGCGGCTGGGCGCTGGCCCTCGTCGGCGTGCTGCTGGTGGGGCTGCTACGCGAGCTGCGCCGTTTCCAGCGCCCGGAAATAGTCAACGAAAGCTGAGTACGGTGCGATTGCCCGGTGGCGGCTACGCCTTACCGGGCCTACGGTACCGGGGCCTCGGGCGTTGTAGGCCGGGCAAGCGCCGCGCCGCCCGGCAAGGTGTTCCGACCGCGTACCCGTCCTGATGCCCGGTGGCGGCTACGCCTTACCGGGCCGAAGGTCTGGCCTGGAGGGCGCAAGCATTGTAGGCCGGTGCAAGCGTAGCGCCGCCCGGCAAAGCGTTCAGGCCGCGTACCCGTCCCGATGGCACGGCCCGCATTAGCCGAACAGGCTGGAGAGACGCTGGAGCACCAGCAGGGCGCTGTAGTAGTCAAGACGGAAGGTCTCGGTGCCCAGCGGGTAAACGCGTTTGCCTTCGACCGCCGGGAGATGCGCCAGCAGCGGGTTGGCGTAAATGGCATCGACATCTTTCTGGTCGCCGGCGAACAGGAACAGGCTCTGGCCGTTCAGACCTGCCGCCAGATTCTCCCCGCCCAGCTGCACGATATCGTGGCGTTTGCCTTGACTATGGCTGGCGGGCAGGCCGCCCGGCAGCGTCGCCAGGCTAAAGCCCAGCTGTTCGAGCATCTGCCCCTGGGCCGATTCCGGCGTCCAGATATTGGCGCTGTGCGCGGCGGCGGTATAGACGAGGGCGGTGACCGGCTGCGGCGGCAGCTTCATTTTTTCTTTTAACGAAACGAGCTGTTTATTGAAGTCGGCGATGCGCGCGCTGGCCTGCTGCTCATGGCCGGTGATCTGCCCCAACTGGGTAAGCAGCGTTTGCCAGCTTTTATCGTCATAGTTGATGACCAGCGTCGGGGCGATCGTTTTGAGCTGATCGTACAGCGGCAGGGCGGAGTCGCCGCCGGTGGCGCTCACCAGGATCAGATCCGGCATCTGGGCGGCCACCGCTTCCGCGCTCGGTTCGCCGATGTACAGCCGCGTCAGCTTGCGGGCTTTGGCGACCTCACTCCACTGGCGCAGAAAGCCCTGGCTATCGGCCACGCGGTTGTTCGGGGTGGTGGCGCCGCTGGCGACCACCGGGGCGTCGATCGCCAGCAGCGAGCCGGTGAGGGTCACGCTGGTGGAGACAATGCGCAGCGGCTGGCTCGGCAGGGTGTGCGTCCCGTAGCTGTCGGTGACCTGGCGCGGCCAGTCCGCCGCCTGGGCTGAGGTAATTCCTAAAAACAACAGCATCCCGGCCAGCGCGCCGCGGCGGTAAAAAGAAGAGAAGTTCACGTCATCGCATCCTGATTCGAAGGGTAATAAATGCGTCTCATTTTCAACTTTGCGCCGACAGGATGCAAGCCAAAGTGGCGGCGCGATGACGTAACGCGGTTGACATGACGGGCAATACCTTTTAGGTTAGCCAACCAAAATACAAATGATAATTATTCGTAATATATTTATCGTTTTTGGAGGATGATATGGAAACGTCACTGGCTGAGGATGTACAGAAATCTACCCGGACCTTATCGCCGGACAGCTTCTTCTTTATGTCGCCGTACCGCAGTTTTAGCACCTCAGGCTGCTTCCGCCGCTTCTCAGCGCCCGCCGACGGCGGCGATGCGCTGAATGGCGTGTTCCAGCAGCAGATGGCCGCCGCCTTTGCCGAGGCCCGGGCGGCGGGGATCCGCAAGCCGGTCATGGTTGGGGCCATCCCGTTCGACACCTGTCAGCCTTCCGAGCTCTATATCCCGGAGCGCTGGGAAGCGTTCTCGCGCCCGGAAAAACAGCGTTCCGCCCGCTATGCCGCGCCGCTGGAGACGATGGAGGTGGTGGAGCGCCGGGAGATCCCGGAACAGGATGCGTTTTTAGCCATGGTGGAACGCGCCGCCGCGCTGACCGCCACGCCGGAAGTGGACAAAGTGGTGCTATCACGACTTATCGATATCACCACCCGCGATCCTGTCGATAGCGGCGCCCTGATGGAGCGACTGATCGCCCAGAACCCCGCCAGCTTCAACTTCCATGTGCCGCTCTCCGACGGCGGCGTGCTGCTGGGCGCCAGCCCGGAGCTGCTGCTGCGTAAAGAAGGACCACACTTCAGCTCGCTGCCGCTGGCCGGCTCCGCCCGCCGCCAGCCGGACGATGTGCTGGACCGCGAAGCGGGCAACAGGCTGCTGGCATCCGGCAAAGATCGCCACGAGCACGAACTGGTGACCCAGGCGATGAAGAGCGTGCTGGGCCCGCGCAGCAGCCAGCTGTCGCTGCCGGCATCGCCGCAGCTGATCACCACCCCGACGCTCTGGCATCTGGCGACGCCGATCGAGGGCACGGCGCTGGCGGAAGAAAACGCCATGTCGCTGGCCTGCCTGCTGCACCCGACTCCGGCGCTGAGCGGCTTCCCGCACCAGGCGGCGAAGCGCCTGATTGCCGACCTGGAACCCTTCGACCGCCAGCTGTTCGGCGGCATCGTCGGCTGGTGTGACGATGAAGGCAACGGCGAATGGGTGGTGACCATCCGCTGCGCGCGTCTGCAGCAGCGTACGCTGCGCCTGTTTGCCGGCGCGGGCATCGTTCCGGCCTCCTCGCCGCTGGGCGAATGGCGCGAAACCGGCGTCAAACTGACCACCATGCTTAACGTATTTGGCTTGAATTAAGAGGCAAGGATGATTGCATTTACCCGTTGGCCGGATGAGTTCGCGGCCCGCTATCGCCAAAAAGGCTACTGGCAGGATCTGCCATTAACCAATCTGATCACCCGTCACGCGGAAAACGACGCCGTGGCGATTATCGATGGCGATCAACACATTAGCTACCGCCAGTTTAACCAGCGGGTGGACAACCTTGCCTGCTCTCTGCAGCGTCAGGGACTGAAGCGCGGGGAAACCGCGCTGGTGCAGCTGGGCAACGTCGCCGAGTTTTACATCACCTTCTTCGCGCTGCTGCGTATCGGCGTCGCGCCGGTGAACGCGTTGTTCAGCCACCAGCGCAGCGAGCTTAACGCCTACGCCGCACAGATTAAACCGGCGCTGCTGATCGCCGACCGCGAGCACGCGCTGTTTGCCGACGATAGCTTTCTTCACGCGTTTATCGCTGAACATCCTTCCCTGCGCGTGGCGCTGCTGCGTAACGACGGCGGCGAGCGCGATCTGGCGACGGAGATTAACCGCCCGGCGGATAACTTTATCGCTAACCCAACCCCTGCCGACGAAGTGGCCTTTTTCCAGCTCTCCGGCGGCAGCACCGGGACGCCGAAGCTGATCCCGCGTACCCATAACGACTACGACTACAGCATTCGCCGCAGCAACGAGATCTGCGGGATTAACGCTGAGACGCGCTACCTCAACGCGCTGCCGGCGGCACATAACTATGCGATGAGCTCCCCGGGGTCGCTGGGCGTATTCCTCGCCGGCGGGCGGGTGATCCTTGCCGCCGACCCCAGCGCCACCCTCTGTTTCCCGCTGATTGAAAAACATCAGATCAACGTCGCCTCGCTGGTGCCGCCGGCGGTCAGCCTGTGGCTGCAGGCGATCCATGAATGGGGCGGCAATGCCCAGCTGCAGTCGCTGCAGCTGCTGCAGGTCGGCGGCGCGCGCCTGTCGGCGACCCTTGCCGCGCGCATCCCGGCGGAAATTGGCTGCCAGCTGCAGCAGGTGTTCGGCATGGCGGAGGGGCTGGTGAATTACACCCGCCTTAACGACAGCCCTGAGCGGATCATTCATACCCAGGGCTGCCCGATGTGCCCGGACGATGAAGTGTGGGTGGCGGATGCCGACGGCAACCCGCTGCCGCGCGGCGAAGTGGGCCGCCTGATGACCCGCGGGCCGTACACCTTCCGCGGCTACTACAACAGCCCGCAGCATAACGCGGAAGCCTTTGACGCCGACGGGTTTTACTGTTCCGGCGATCTGATATCGATCGATGAAGACGGGTATATCACCGTCCAGGGCCGGGAAAAAGACCAGATCAACCGCGGCGGCGAGAAGATCGCCGCCGAAGAGATCGAAAACCTGCTGCTGCGCCATGAGGCGGTGATCCACGCCGCGCTGGTCAGCATTGAGGACAACCTGCTGGGCGAGAAGAGCTGCGCTTACCTGGTGGCGACCTCGCCGCTGCGCGCCGTCGCGGTGCGCCGCTTCCTGCGCGAGCAGGGGGTGGCTGAATTTAAACTGCCGGACCGCGTGGAGTGCGTTGCCGCGCTGCCGCTGACGCCGGTGGGCAAAGTCGATAAGAAACAATTACGTCAGTGGCTGGCCGAAGGCAAGCTGGGCTGAAGGAGAACAGAAAATGGCAATCCCTAAATTACAGGCTTACGCGCTGCCGGAAGCCAGCGATATCCCGGCGAACAAAGTCAGCTGGGCCTTTGAGCCTTCCCGCGCCGCGTTGCTGATCCACGATATGCAGGAGTATTTCCTCAATTTCTGGGGCGAAAACAGCGCGATGATGGAGAAAGTGGTGGCCAATATCGCCGCCCTGCGCGACTTCTGCAAACAGAACGGCATTCCGGTGTACTACACCGCCCAGCCGAAAGAGCAGAGCGATGAAGATCGCGCGCTGCTGAATGATATGTGGGGGCCGGGGCTGACCCGTTCGCCGGAGCAGCAGCAGGTGATTGCCGCCCTGGCGCCGGATGAAGACGACACCGTGCTGGTGAAATGGCGCTACAGCGCGTTTCATCGCTCGCCGCTGGAGACGATGCTGAAGGAGAGCGGCCGCGACCAGCTGATCATCACCGGCGTGTATGCCCATATCGGCTGCATGACCACCGCCACCGACGCCTTTATGCGCGATATCAAACCGTTCTTTGTCGCCGACGCGCTGGCGGACTTCAGCCGCGAAGAGCACCTGATGGCGCTGAAATACGTCGCCGGCCGCTCCGGCCGCGTGGTGATGACCGAAGCGCTGTTGCCGCTGCCGGCCTCCAAAGCGGCGCTGCGCGCGCTGATCCTGCCGCTGCTCGACGAATCCGACGAACCGCTGGATGATGAAAACCTGATCGACTACGGTCTGGATTCGGTGCGGATGATGGCCCTGGCCGCCCGCTGGCGCAAAGTTCACGGCGATATCGACTTCGTGATGCTGGCGAAAAACCCGACCATCGACGCCTGGTGGGCGCTGCTTTCCCGCGAGGTGAGATAATGGCGGCGCTGGATTTTCGCGGCCAGACCGTGTGGGTGACCGGCGCAGGTAAAGGGATCGGTTATGCCACCGCGCTGGCTTTTGTGGAGGCCGGCGCCAACGTCACCGGTTTCGACCTCGCCTTTGACGGCGAACGCTACCCGTTTGCGACCGAAACGCTGGACGTCGCCGATGCCGACCGGGTGCGCGAGGTGTGCAGCCGCCTGTTGGCGAACACCGAGCGGTTAGACGTGCTGGTGAACGCCGCCGGGATCCTGCGCATGGGCGCCACCGACCAGCTAAGCGCGGAAGACTGGCAGCAGACCTTCGCGGTCAACGTCGGCGGGGCGTTCAACCTGTTTCAGCAGACGATGGCCCAGTTCCGTCGCCAGCGGGGCGGGGCCATCGTCACCGTCGCCTCCGATGCCGCGCACACGCCGCGCATCGGCATGAGCGCCTATGGCGCCTCGAAGGCGGCGCTGAAAAGCCTGGCGCTGACCGTCGGCCTTGAGCTGGCGGGCAGCGGGGTGCGCTGTAATCTGGTCTCGCCGGGCTCTACCGATACCGATATGCAGCGCACGCTGTGGGTCAGCGACGATGCGGAGCAGCAACGGATCCGCGGTTTCGGCGAGCAGTTTAAGCTCGGCATCCCGCTGGGTAAGATTGCCCGCCCGCAGGAGATTGCCAATACCATTCTGTTCCTCGCCTCTGCTCATGCCAGCCATATCACCCTGCAGGATATCGTGGTGGACGGCGGCTCGACGCTGGGGGCGTAAATGGCCTGGAAACGAGCGCTCACGCTGGCGGCGCTGAACGCCAGCAGCGAAAACACCCTGGTGGCGCATCTGGGGATCGTCTACACCCGGCTGGAGGCGGGGCTGCTGGAGGCGGAGATGCCGGTGGATGCCCGCACCCATCAGCCGTTTGGCCTGCTGCACGGCGGCGCTTCAGCGGCGCTGGCGGAGACGCTGGGGTCGATGGCCGGCTGGCTGATGACCGACGAGGGGCAGTGCGTGGTCGGCACCGAGCTGAACGCCACCCATCACCGGGCGGTCTCCAGCGGGAAAGTGCGCGGCGAGTGCCGCCCGCTGCATCTTGGCCGGCAGAGCCAGAGCTGGGAGATTGTGGTGTATGACGAGAAGGGGCGGCGCTGCTGCACCTGTCGTCTGGGCACCGCGGTGCTGGGCTAAGTAGCCACGCTTTCCCCGGCTTGCGCTGCGCTTAGCCGGACTACGGATCTGTAGGTCGGGTAAGGCGTTAGCCGCCACCCGACAAACAAACGGCACCGTTCACGATAATCCTTTCATTCATTTTCCTGCCTTAAGTGATCTCGCTAGCAATGTGAGACAAATCTCTGTGGGTGGACGGCATCTGCGCTGTTTCGATGTTGTTAAATTCTGCGTTGTGTTCTAGAAACAAACTGTAACATCCTGATTACCCTACCGGTGGACCACAACAATGAATAATTCAGGGAAATACCTTATCTGGGCACTGCTCTCCGTGATCGGAGCCTTTGCCCTCGGCTACATTGCTTTAAACCGGGGTGAGCAGATCAACGCGCTGTGGATTGTCGTCGCGGCAGTCTGCGTTTATCTGATCGCGTATCGTTTTTATGGCCTGTATATCGCCAAAACCGTGCTCGGCGTCGACCCGACGCGCATGACGCCCGCGGTGCGGCATAACGATGGCCTCGACTATGTCCCGACTGACAAAAAAGTGCTGTTCGGTCACCATTTTGCCGCCATCGCCGGCGCGGGGCCGCTGGTGGGTCCGGTGCTCGCCGCGCAGATGGGCTATCTGCCGGGGATGATCTGGATCCTCGCCGGCGTAGTGCTGGCCGGGGCGGTGCAGGACTTTATGGTGCTGTTCGTTTCCACCCGTCGCGACGGCCGTTCGCTGGGCGAACTGGTGAAAGAGGAGATGGGGGCGACCGCCGGGGTGATTGCCCTGGTGGCGACCTTTATGATCATGGTGATCATCCTCGCGGTGCTGGCGATGATCGTGGTGAAAGCGCTGACCCACAGCCCGTGGGGAACCTATACCGTGGCCTTTACCATTCCGCTGGCGCTGTTTATGGGGATCTACATTCGCTATCTGCGCCCGGGGCGCATTGGCGAAGTGTCGGTGATTGGGCTGGTATTGCTGGTGTTCGCCATTATCTCCGGCGGCTGGGTAGCGGAAAGCCCGACCTGGGCGCCGTTCTTTGACTTTACCGGCGTCCAGCTCACCTGGATGCTGGTGGGCTACGGCTTTGTCGCCGCGGTGCTGCCGGTCTGGCTGCTGCTCGCCCCGCGCGACTACCTCTCCACCTTCCTGAAAATCGGCACTATCGTCGGTCTGGCGATCGGCATTCTGATTATGCGTCCGACCCTGACCATGCCGGCGCTGACCAAATTTATCGACGGCACTGGCCCGGTATGGACTGGCAACCTGTTCCCGTTCCTGTTTATCACCATCGCTTGCGGCGCGGTGTCGGGCTTCCACGCCCTGATTGCCTCCGGTACCACGCCGAAGATGCTGGCGAATGAAAATCAGGCCTGCTTTATCGGCTACGGCGGCATGCTGATGGAATCCTTCGTGGCGATTATGGCGCTGGTGGCCGCCTGTATCATTGACCCGGGCGTCTACTTCGCGATGAACAGCCCGATGGCGGTGCTGGCGCCGGCGGGAACCACCGATGTGGTGGCGTCGGCGGCGCAGGTGGTGAGCGGTTGGGGCTTTGCGATTACCCCGGAAACGTTGACGCATATCGCGAATGAGGTGGGCGAGCAGTCCATCATCTCCCGCGCCGGCGGGGCGCCTACGCTGGCGGTGGGCATGGCCTACATTCTCCACGGCGCGCTGGGCGGGTTGATGGACGTCTCGTTCTGGTACCACTTTGCCATTCTGTTTGAAGCGCTGTTTATCCTGACGGCGGTGGATGCCGGCACCCGTGCGGCGCGCTTTATGCTGCAGGATCTGCTGGGGGTGATCTCCCCGAACCTGAAGCGTACTGACTCTTTACCGGCTAACCTGCTGGCGACGGCGCTGTGCGTGCTGGCGTGGGGCTACTTCCTCCATCAGGGAGTGGTCGATCCGCTGGGCGGCATTAACACCCTGTGGCCGCTGTTCGGTATCGCCAACCAGATGCTGGCGGGGATGGCGCTGATGCTCTGCGCAGTGGTGCTGTTCAAGATGAAACGTCAGCGCTATGCGTGGGTGGCGCTGGTGCCGACGGCCTGGCTGCTGATCTGTACCCTCACCGCCGGCTGGCAGAAGGCCTTCAGCCCGGACAATAAAGTGGGCTTCCTGGCGATTGCCAACAAGTTCCAGGCGATGATCGACAGCGGCAAAATCCCGGCGCAGTACACCGAGTCGCAGCTGGCGCAGCTGGTGTTTAACAACCGTCTCGATGCCGGGCTGACCATCTTCTTTATGATCGTGGTGGTGGTGCTGGCGCTGTTCTCGATTAAAACCGCGCTGGCGGCGCTGAAAGAGAATAAACCGACGGCGAAAGAGACACCGTATGAGCCAATGCCTGAAAACCTGGACGCGATAGTGACCCAGGCGAAAGGGGCGCATTAACCTGTGTGCCGGGTGGCGGCTTCGCCTTACCCGGCGTACTTTTTCTGTGAGATCAGAATTATGTTCGACACCCTTTCCAAAGCAGGTAAGTACCTGGGCCAGGCCGCCAAAATGATGATCGGCGTGCCGGATTACGACAACTACGTCGAGCACATGCGCGTCAACCATCCGGATCAGACGCCAATGACCTACGAAGCATTTTTCCGCGAACGCCAGGACGCCCGCTACGGCGGCAAGGGCGGGGCGAAGTGCTGTTAACCCTCTTTCGGCAGATAGAGGCTGATCTGCTCCTGCTTACAGCCGTAGAGCGCCGCCAGCTTCTCGCGGGTGCGCTTCTGCGGACGGGAGTCCAGCGCTTCCAGCTGTGACACGGCGGACTGGCTGATGCCGAGCTTTTCGGCGACCTCCTGCTGGGACATCCCGCGCAGGATGCGCCACGCAGCCTGCAGGCTGACGTTTTCTTTATGCATCACGTCGCATACTTCGCCTGGCAGCATGACGTTATCATAGATGTCTGATTCATAAGGAATATCTTCCCAGTCCCTTTCATCCTCGTCGTCGTACTCCAGCAGAGCCAGGCGCATACGAAAGTAATCACTGTAAGGAATGACGACATACTGGTCTTTTCCTTCTTCATCCTTGATGTACTGAATAGTCATATTCGGCATGCTCCTCATGCAGGTAGGTGGTGGTGGTTCGGCGTTTAACCGCCACTATCGATTTTAGAAAATGGCTTATCTGCCGTTTTTGACCAGACAATCTTCATCCGTACCTCCACTGTGCGACCACACAAAATATAAGGAAATAATAAGACTATTAGATAAATCCCGAATTTCTTATGGGGTAGGGTAGAGCGGAGAAAAAACGCAGGTAAGCGGCAAAACGCAACCCGTCGAGGCGGCTCGAAAAGGCCTCTGCCGGGCGACAGAGGCTTGCAGAAAATGTGCGATCAGGCGTTCAAACCGCCATCCACATCCAAACCGGTGCCGGAGATCTGCCCGGCGGCCGGGCTGGCGAGGAAGGTGACCGCCGCGGCGATGTCTTCCGGCTGGCCGTAGTGACCTAACGCAATAAGTTGACGCTGGGCATCGGCCTGCTCGCCGTCTTCCGGGTTCATATCGCTGTTGGTCGGGCCGGGATGGACGAGGTTAACGGTGATCCCGCGGGGGCCTAAATCGCGCGCCAGGCCGCGGGTAAGGGAGTTGAGGGCGGACTTGGTCATCGAGTAAACCGCGATGCCCGGCTGCGCCACGCGGTTAGCCAGACAGCTGCCGATGTTGATGATGCGCCCGCCGTCTGACATATGCACCAGCGCCTCCTGGATGGCGATAACCACCCCACGAATATTGACGTTGATAAGCGCGTCGATGTCCGCCAGCGTCATGGACTCCAGCGGGCCGCCGCGCGCGATCCCGGCGTTGTTGACCAGAATGTCCAGCCCGCCGAGGGAACGCGCCGCATGGGTGACGGCATCCTGAATCGCCTGCGCGCTGGCGCTGTCGGCCTGCACCGCTTCACCGTGCCGGCCCAGCGCTTTTATTTCATCGGCGACCGCCTGGGCTTTATCGGCCGATTTTTCATACGTAATAACCACATCGGCGCCGGCGCGCGCCAGCGACAGGGCGATAGCACGACCCAACCCACGGCTGGCGCCGGTAACCAGCGCCTTCTTACCTGTTAAATCGATCTGCATGATGACCTCGTTGCGAGAGTGGTGAGAATCATCATTAGGTATAGACGGTCGGGGTGATTAACGGCTGAAGTATTCCACCTTCTCAAACGCCGCGCGCAGAACCTCAGGGGTTAACGTCACCGGTAAATAGTGAATCGACTCGCCCGGGCGCAGGGTATGGGCAATGACCCGGTCAAGCTCTGCGCGGTTAGTGATATCGACCTCCAGCGCCGCCAGCGTCGCCGGCAGGTTAAAGCGCTGCCAGGCCTGCACCAGCTGCGCCAGGACCTCATCCTGACCGAGCAGGGCGCTTTGCACCAGAATGCCGTAGGCCACCTTGGTGCCGTGGAGGAATTTATCCGTCTGCGGCAGCACCGTCAGCCCGTTATGCACCGCGTGGGCGGCGGCGACCCGGGTGTAACGTTCCCCCAGCCCGCCAACCATCCCGCCGCCGGCGATAACCGCATCCACCACATCGCGAAACGCCTGGCTCAGCTCGCCGCGGCGCTGGTCCGCCAGCGCCGTTTCGCTGCTGGCCAGCAGCACGTCGCGGATCGCCAGCGCGCCGTTAATCCCCAGCCGCACGGTGAGCGGCAGGGCCTCCGGCTGCGGCGCCAGCACCACTGCCTCATACCATTTGGCTAAGGTGTCGCCAATGCCCGCCAGCAGGTACTCCGCCGGGGCGTTGAGAATGATGCGCGGCTCGACCAGCACCAGGAAATTCGCGTCATCGAAGATCTCAAAATTCAGGGCCTGTCCGGCGTCGCTGTACCACACCGACAGCGGCGTCCATGCCGCGCAGGTGGCGGCGATGGTCGGGATGGCCACCAGCGGAACCCCCAGGCGGCGGGCCAGCACTTTCGCGCTGTCGAGCAGCGCGCCGCCGCCTACGCCAATCACTACCGCCCGATCGTCACCTGAGGCCTGCGCCAGCGCCGCCACATCGCGTTCGCTGCAGTGGCCGGTAAAGCGGATCTTTTTTGCCTCCGGCAGGTGGAAGGCCGCCGGCAGAAAAGGTTCGGCGCCGGCCAGGGCGCGCTCGCCATAGACCCACACCGCCCGCGATAGCTGGTCGGCGTTAAAAAAATCGCTTAACCGCTGAAGGCTGCCAGGGTGGGAGAAATAGTTGGCCGGGCCGGGCACGACGCGGATTTCGCTGTTGCTCATGAAAGCTGTCCTTATAGGTGTTGGGCTAACCTGATGTTATGTCTGGACATCCAGATGGCTAATATTATTTCGTTGTATCTTATGCTTTTTACGCAGTTGTCAGCCAGCGGCGGCTATGAAAAATTCGTTAAATCAGAAGATTAATTGCCGCACGGGAGCAGTGATGAGCGCGAATCGCCTTGAGATGCATAACATTAGCCTGGCCTTCTCCGGCTTTCAGGCGCTGAACAAGGTGGCCTTCACCCTTCATGGCGGGTCGGTGCATGCCCTGACCGGCGCCAACGGCGCGGGTAAGTCGACGCTGATGGCGGTGCTGTGCGGCACCCACGCCCATTATCAGGGCGAAGTGACGATCAATAACCAGTCGGTCACTATTCGTTCGCCTCGGGATGCCAAACAGCTGGGGATCCACCTGGTGCAGCAGGAGGTGGACGTGGCGCTGGTGCCGGGCCTGAGCATTGCCGAAAACATCATGCTGGACAGGCTGGCGGAGCCGGGGACGACCTTCCGCTGGTCGCGGGTTCGGCAGCTGGCGCGCGAGGCGCTGGCGCAGCTGGACGTGGCGCTGGACGTCAGGCGCTCTATTGACAGCTGCACGCTCGCCGAAAAACAGCAGATCCTGCTGGCCCGCGCCCTGTCGCACCATTGCCGCTTTCTGATCCTCGATGAACCCACCGCGCCGCTGGATCAGCATGAAAGCGAACGCCTGTTTGCGGTGGTACGCCGTCTGCAGCAGCAGGGGATCGGGGTGGTGTTTATTTCGCACCGCATCCACGAGCTGAAGGCGATCTGCGACACCCTGACGGTGCTGCGCGACGGGCGTCTGATTGAGAGCGGCCCGATGGCGCCGCTGAGCGGGGAACAGATTGTCGAAAAGATGCTGGGCCACGAGCTGAGCGATATCTTCCCGCCGCCGCGTCCGCCGCACGGTGAAGACGTGCTGCTGCAGGTGGAAGGGCTGCACGATGAGGCGCTGCTGCAGGATATCTCGCTGCGCCTGCGTAAGGGGGAAATTCTGGGTATCGCCGGGCTGGCCGGGGCGGGCAAAACCGAGCTGTGCAAAGCGCTGTTCGGCGCCAGCAAAAGCCGGGTGCAGCGCGGCGAGCTGAACGGCCAGCCGTGGCGGCCGCGGGATCCCGCCGACTCGGTGGGGCGCGGCCTGGCGCTGGTCCCGGAGGAGCGGCGCAAAGAGGGCATTTTCATCGAAGAGCCGATCGCGATGAACCTGGCGGTCAGCGCCGATAACCACTTTTCGCGCTGGAGCCTGTTCGGCCATCGCCAGGCCTGGCGCTGGGCGGAGGAGGTGATTGCCCGCCTCGGCGTGCGCGCCACCGGTCCCGGTCAGACGCTGCGCCGTCTGTCCGGCGGCAATCAGCAGAAGGTGGCCATTGGCAAATGGTTGCGCGGCGATGCCAACGTTTTGATTTTTGACGAACCGACCAAAGGGGTCGATGTGAAAGCGAAAACCGATCTGTTCATGCTGATCGATGGTCTGGCGCGGGAAGGCAAAGGGGTGATTTATGCCTCGGGTGAATTCGCCGAGCTGGTCGGTTTATGCGACCGCATCTGCGTACTATGGGACGGACGGATCGTGGCGGAGATCCCCGGCGCGGAAGCCCGGGAAGAGACACTGCTTTATTATTCAACCGGAGGAGCGGCAGCGTGAGCAAGGCCCTGGCAGTGAACGCGACGGTATCGGGCCGTCAGCGATTTTTTGATTTTCTCTATAAGTGGGGCATGTTGCTGACCGTGGTGCTGCTGGTGGCGGTCTTTGGCTTCGCCTCGGACAACTTCCTTGACCCGTTCAACATCATCAACATTCTGCGCTCGATAGCCATCGTGACGGTGATTGCCATTGGGGTGTCGATTTCCCTCACCATCGGCGGCTTCGATCTGTCCGTCGGATCGACGGCGTCGCTGGCCAACGCCCTGGTGATCTCTCTGTTTGTCTGGCACGGCCTGGGGACCACCGAAGCCATTCTGATCACCCTCGCGCTCTGCACCCTGGTGGGGTTGTTTAACGCCTTTCTGATCGTGGTGCTGCGCATCCCCGACATGCTCGCCACCCTGGCCAGCCTGTTTGTGATTCAGGGGGTGGCAATGACATACAGCTACGGCGGGTCGATTACCGAAAACATGGTGCTGCCGAGCGGCGAGATGGCAGAAGGCACCCTCCCGGCGGCATTTGGCGCGCTGGGCCAGGTGCCGACCATCGTCATCATCATGCTGGTGGTAACGCTGGTCGCCCAGCTGGCGCTGTCGTTTACCACCCACGGCCGGCGGATGTACGCCATCGGCGGCAACCCGGAGGCGGCGCGGCTCTCCGGCCTGCGGATCACGCGTTATAAAGTGGCGGCGTACGTGATTGCCTCGCTGCTGGCCGGGCTCGGCGGCATTCTGCTGGCCTCGCGTATCGGATCGTCGCAGGTTAACGCCGGCGGCGGCTATCTGATGGACGCGGTGGCGGCGGCCTGGATCGGCTTTTCGCTGGCCGGTTCCGGCAAACCGAACGCCCTGGGGACGCTGGTGGGGGCGGTGATCCTCGGCGTGCTCTCCAACGGGCTGGTGATGCTCTCGGTGCCGTATTACGCGATGGACATTATTAAAGGGCTGGTACTGGCTGGCGCGCTGGCACTGACCTATTTTCAGCGCCGTACTTAACATTTTACAGGGTAAACCGCATGAAAAAGATCGCACTCTCTCTCATTACGCTGGGTCTGCTGCAGTCGACGGCGGTGCTGGCCACCGCCCCGACGCCGACGCCGGCGGCCATTGCCGAACACAATGGCCCGATCCGCATTGCAGTGATCCGCAACCTGGGGTCTGACGATAACACCACCCAGTTTGTCGCCGGGGCGCTGCAGGAAGGCAAAAAGCTCGGTTTCAAAATCAGCACCTTCCTGAGCAACGGCGATGACGCCAAATTCCAGGACTTCGTCAACCAGGCGATCAGCCAGAAATACGACGGCATTATTCTCTCCCAGGGGCGTGACCCCTATTCGACGGCCCTGGTGAAGAAGGCGGTGGACGCCGGGATCAAAGTGGCGGTGTTCGATACCGCGGTGAGCGGCGAGATCCCCGGCGTGACGGTCAGCCAGCAGGATGACGCCTCACTGACCGATCTCTCCTTTGGCCAGCTGGTGAAAGACTTCAACGGCAAAGCCAACATCGTCAAGCTGTGGGTGGCGGGTTTCCCGCCAATGGAGCGCCGTCAGGCGGCTTACCAGACGCTGCTGAAGCAAAATCCGGGGATTAAAGAGCTGGAGTCGATCGGCGCCGTTTCGTCCGATGTGCAGGGCGACACTGCCAACAAGGTGGGGGCGATCCTCGCCAAATATCCGAAAGGGAAAATCGACGCTATCTGGGGCACCTGGGATGCCTTTAGCCAGGGGGCCTATAAGGCGCTGAAAGAGAACGGCCGCACCGAGATCAAACTCTACAGTATTGATATTTCCAACCAGGATCTGCAGCTGATGCGCGAAGCCGGCAGCCCGTGGAAGGTGAGCGTGGCGGTGGATCCGAAGCTTATCGGCGCGACCAACGTGCGGCTGATCGCCAATAAGATCGCCGGCGAGCCGACGCCGGCCACCTACGACTTCAAGGCGGCGGCGATCCCGCAGGCGCTGCTGGCGGCCCAGCCGGGGGCGGTGAACGTGGCCACGCTGGGGAAAATCATTCCGGGCTGGGGCCAGACGGAAGACTTTATCGCGCCGTGGTTTGCGACGCTGGAAGCGAAAAACAAATAAAACGAAGCCGGGTGGCGGCGGGGGCGGCCTGTTGCCCTTTCCCACAGGGAGAGGGGGAAAACCAACAGCGCCCGTAGGCCCGGTAAGCGCAGCGCCACCGGGCGAAAGGAATTCCCTATGTCAGCATTACCTTCCCCAGAATACAGCCGCAATATGCGGCTGATCGGCCATAGCGACCAGGGCGGTCGTCCGGACGGCGTCCAGCTGATGGTGCACCGCGGATTCGCCTATATCGGCCATATGGTGTCGCAGGGTTTTTCCGTGGTCGATGTTCGCGATCCGACCCGGCCCACCACGGTCAACTATATTGCCGCGCCGCCGGGCACCTGGAACGTGCACCTCCAGGCGCATGACGATCTGCTGCTGGTGATCAACGCCCGGGATCTGTTTGCCGACGCCCGTTTTGCCGATGAGAAGGTGTACTACACCCGCTCGGTGGGTGACACGGTCAGCGATGTGCAGGACAAAGGCTGGAGCGCCGGGCTGCGCGTGTTTGATATCTCCACGCCGGATAAGCCGCGTGAAATTGGCTTTCTGTCGCTGAGCGGTATCGGCATTCACCGCATCTGGTACGTCGGCGGCCGCTGGGCGTATGTGTCCGCGCTGATCGACGGTTTTACCGACTACATCTTCCTGACCATCGATCTGGCCGATCCGCGTAAACCGCAGGTTGCCGGGCGCTGGTGGCTGCCGGGGATGCACCAGGCGGGCGGTGAAACACCGGACTGGCCGCAGGGCAAACGCTATGCCCTGCACCACGCCATTATTGCCGGGGATACCGCCTACGGCAGCTGGCGCGACGGCGGCCTGACGCTGCTGGATGTCAAAGATCGTACCCAGCCGACGCTGATCAGCCATCGCAACTGGAGCCCGCCGTTCGGCGGCGGAACGCATACCGCGCTGCCGCTGCCGGATCGCGATCTGCTGGTGGTGCTGGATGAAGCGGTGCTCGACAATCAGGAGGACGGCGAGAAGCTGATCTGGCTGTTTGATATTCGCGAGCCGGCGAACCCGGTGAGTATCTCAACTTTCCCACAGCCTGACGAAATCGACTATGCGGCGAAAGGGGCGCACTTCGGGCCGCATAACCTGCATGAGAACCGGCCGGGGAGCTTTGTCAGCTCAACGCTTATCTTCGCCACCTATCAGAATGCCGGCGTGCGGGCGTACGATATTTCCAACCCGTATCGTCCGCTGGAGACCGGGGCGCTGGTGCCGGCTGCTCCTGAGAGGATGATGGATACCCGTCCCGGCCGCCCGCGGGTGATCCAGTCCTGCGATGTGTTTGTCGATGCGCAGGGCATTATCTACAGCACCGATTACAACGGCGGGCTGTCGGTGATTGAGTATCTGGGGTGAGGACAAGGTAAACGCAAAAAGGCAATGACAATTGCCTTTTTCTGGCTGATGACAAACCTGTTTCGTTATTGTGCTCGCATGTCTGCCGGGTGGCGGCTTTCGCCTTACCCGGCCTACAAAAGACTGCAATATCAAACCGTCATGCGGTTATCTGTAGGCCCGCGCAAGCGCAGCGCCGCCTGGTAATCCCTGAAGATTGCACTTTTTTAGGGTTTGCTTCCTCTCCCAGGGGAGAGGTCTGGGGTGAGGGCAAGGTCAACGCAAAATTGTGCTCGCATTTCTGCCGGGTGGCGGCTTTCGCCTTACCCGGCCTACAAAAGACTGCAATATCAAACCGTCATGCGGTTATCTGTAGGCCCGCGCAAGCGCAGCGCCGCCGGGCAATCCCTGAAGATTGCACTTTTTTAGGGTTTGCTCCCTCTCCCAGGGGAGAGGTCTGGGGTGAGGGCAAGGTCAACGCAAAATTGTGCTCGCATGTCTGTCGGGTGGCGGCTTTCGCCTTACCCGGCCTACAAAAGACTGCAATATCAAACCGTCATGCGGTTATCTGTAGGCCCGCGCAAGCGCAGCGCCGCCGGGCAATCCCAGAAGAATGCACTTTTTAGGCTTTGCTCCCTCTCCCTGGGGGAGAGGGCCGGGGTGAGGGCAAGGTAAACGCAAAAAGGCAATGACAATTGCCTTTTTCTGGCTGATGACAAACCTGTTTCGTTATTGTGCTCGCATGTCTGCCGGGTGGCGGCTTTCGCCTTACCCGGCCTGCGAAAGACTGCAATATCAAACCGTTATGCGGTTATCTGTAGGCCCGCGCAAGCGCAGCGCCGCCGGGCAATCCCAGAAGATTGCACTTTTTAGGCTTTGCTCCCTCTCCCAGAGGAGAGGGCTGGGGAGAGGGCAACAGGCCGCGCTCAGCTGTACTGGCGCACCCGCGCCAGCAGCTCGTCGATGCTGTCGATACGCTCGGCCAATACGATCAGCGCTTTGCCCAGGGTAATAGCGTGGCGCAGGCACTCATGCCGCATCGCGTCATCCTGGATAGTGTCGATATCCGCGACGTGCGACAGCCCGACGCTGCGGCGGATCAGTTCGCTGCCGCAGAAGCCGACCGCGTCCGCCCAGACCTTTTTCAGAAAGGCGGAGGCGTAGCCGGGGTAAGCCAGCGCCGCGTCGCGGGTTTTCTCCGCCGCCAGCGCCTGGAAGCGCTCGGCAAAGGTGGTCCACAGCTGGTGGATGTCGTTCAGCCGCTGCTCGCGCGCGGCGGCGGCGTCGCGAATGCCGAGCTGGCCCGGCAGGCCGCAGTAGTTCAGCAGCAGGTTGCCGATGGCGGTGCCGATATCGAAGCCGATGGGGCCGAAGTAGCCGAACTCGGCGTCGATGGCCTTCAGGCTGCCTTCGGCAACGAAAATCGACCCGCTGTGGATATCGCCGTGCAGCAGCGCTTCCGCATGGGCAAAGAAACGGTGCTTCAGCGCCGCCACCGCTAGCTTAAGCTGGGCGTCGTCGCGCAGGGCGGCGACATCGGCCTCCAGCTCCGCCGGGTAGTTATTGCGCGCGTGGATCTGATACGGGTCGTTAAAGAACAGATCCTCGGTGATCTCGCACATCGCCGGGTTAATAAACTGCGCCACCTGCGCCTTTTTCTCGTGGGGATGGAGATAGAAATCGCTGGTGTGAAACAGCACCTGCGCCAGATAGTCGCCAAGCTGGCGGGCCGCCTGAGGGTAGTAGACGTTAGCGATAAGCTCCCCGCGCCAGATGCGGTGGTCAGAAAGATCTTCCATCACCATCACCGCCAGTTCGGGATCAAAGTGATGGATTTTTACCGTGTGCTGCGGGCTGTGCTGATAGTGGGCGACCAGGGTCTGCGCTTCCAGACGGGCGCGGTCAAGGGTCAGCGGCCAGGATTCGCCGACGCAGCGCACGTAGGGCAGGGCCTGTTTGACGATCGCCCGGCTGACGCCCTGGCGATCGAACACTTTAAACACCAGATTGAGGTTGCCATCGCCCACTTCCTGCGCGCTGACCAGCTCAGATGGGTTGTCGATGCCGGCGAACTGCTGCGCGTAAGCCACGGCGTCGTGGGCGGTGAAGGTATGGTATTGCGACATTGCCTCGATCCTCGAATTCTGATTAAGCCGTTCAGACGTCTATACTTCTGGATTTCATCCTGACACAATGTGATACAACAACGCAACAGGGATTTAACGACATGCAGACATTACAGACCACCAGCCTGCGGGTGAGTGAAAATCAGCTTTTTATTCTCGACCAGCAGGCCTTGCCACAGGAAAAACGCTGGCTGGCGGCGGATAACGTTGCGCTGCTGGTGGACCATATTCACGCCCTGCGGGTGCGCGGCGCGCCGTTGATTGGCCTGTCCGCCAGCCTGCTGCTGGCCCTGCTGGCCCAGCGCGGCCTGAGCCGGGATGAACTCCAGCAGGCGCTGGAGACGCTGCGCGCGGCGCGGCCGACGGCGGTCAACCTGATGAATAATCTGGATCGCATGAAGCAGGCGCTGGCCCGGGAGGATTACCCGCAGGCGCTGGAAGCGGAAGCTCTGCGTCTGGTCGAAGAAGATAAACAGCTGTGCGACCGCATCGCTGAGGCAGGCGGTGCGCTGGTGAAGCCCGGTAGCCGTCTGCTGACCCACTGCAACACCGGTGGCCTGGCGACCGCCGGGGTGGGGACCGCCCTGGGCGTTATCACGCTGGCGCACCGGCAGGGAAAGGTGGCCAGCGTGTGGGTCGATGAAACCCGGCCGCTGCTGCAGGGCGGACGTTTAACCGCGTGGGAGCTGGGCGAGCTGGGCGTGCCCTATCAGCTGATCACCGATTCAATGGCCGCCAGCCTGATGGCGCAGGGGCAGGTGGATGCGGTGTGGGTCGGTGCTGACCGTATCGCCGCCAACGGCGATGTGGCGAATAAAATCGGCACCTATTCGCTGGCGGTTTTGGCCCATTACCACCAGATCCCGTTCTACGTCGCTGCGCCGCAGACGACCCTCGATCGCCATTGCCCGAACGGGGCGGCCATCCCCATTGAGCAGCGCGCCGCGGCGGAAGTGACCGGGGTGGCGGGCAGCTTTGGCGCGGTACAGTGGGCGCCGACCGGGGCTGCCGTTTACAATCCGGCGTTCGACGTCACGCCTGCCGGGCTGATTAGCGGCTGGGTGCTGGACAGCGGGGTGGTCACCCCGGCGCAAGTTGCCGCCGGGGCGTTTGCGGCGGACCACGGATAGCGGACCCTGTGCCGGGCCTGGAAAAACGGTTTCCCCGGCCCGGGCAATCGCCTGGCCGCTACGGCAGGACCATCGCTACCGCCGGGGCGGAGGGCCGGTCGATACGCTGACCCAGCGCGGTGATAGCCGCCTGGAAGGGACACAGCGTACCGACGTCGGTCTGACGGCAGCCCGGCTGACGCCACTCCTGACGCAGCATCGGGTGCTGCGCGTCCGGCGTCTGCAGACGACGCAGGTCGTCGAGGCCTTGCGCCTGGAAATAGACCCGCAGATAGCGTTCCCCGCTCTTCGCGTCGCGCCAGCGCTCCAGCACCAGGCTACTGCCCGGCGGGATATTTCCCCGGCTGTAGCCCGGCAGCTGCCAGCTAAAGTTCATCAGCGTGCGCACCATGGCGATATTGGTGTCATGGGCCACCAGCAGCAGCCAGCGTACGTTCGGATTCGCCTCTGGTTTGACGCCGTCGAGCATGGCGTTGAGCAGCACCGACCCGCGTTTTTGCGCGGTATACAGCACGTCGTTGCTCAGATCGTAGTTTTCCGTTAACAGCGGCAGCAGGGCGGTGATCTGACTGGCCTGGGCGATCTTGCCCCACGCCAGCTGGCTGAGAGGCAGGTTTTCACTCCAGCCGAGACGCAGCGTCTCCACCATATTGGCCATCACGCTCAGTCCGCTAATGGTGGTTTTCCCGCTTTTACTCTGCTCGACCTGCCACGGGGTGTCGAAGACCGGACAGGGCTTATCGGCCTGACAAACCGCCTGTTTCAAAAGCTGGATGGCCGGCTCCAGCGCCTGCCGACGCTGCGCCAGATCCCCGGCCTTCTCTTTTACCGCCGCCAGCTGGCGGGCGGGGTCGGTTTGCGTGGCGGCGAATTTGTCGGTCTGAAACAGCGGATCGGCGTCCCCGCTGACGTAATGGATAGCGACGCCGCAGCCGGGGAAGGCGCCATCCACCAGCGCCTGGGCGGTCGCCCGCGTCCGCTGCAGCGGGCTGGCGCGCACGTAAATCGACTCCGCCGTCGGGCATCCCGCCTGCAGCAGGCCAAGCTGGCGATAGTGCTGGCCTTCCTCACGCCCTTTATTGACCACGGCGGCATAGCCATGACCGGTGAGCTCGCCGTCATGGGTGGTCCACTCGGTCCACGGTCGTCCGGTGGCGGCCTCGATGGCTTCCCGGTTGCCGGCCGTCGGCGGACGAATCCCGTGGCGGCTAAGCTCCACCACTTTCTCCAGCTGCCAGTCCGCGGCGGCGGCAGATTGCAGCGCCAGCAGCGGCAGCGCGCAGGCGATAAACAGGCGTAACAGCCCCTGATGTCTTGCAGGCATCATATCTTCTTCCTTAATTCGTTAATCGGTTATGAGGAGAACGAGGTCTGCCGTTCGACGGCATGGCGCCGGGCGACGATGGCGGCAGTGGTAAAACAGAGTAGCGCGGAACCCAGACCGGTACCCACCCAGAACAGCGCCAACGTGCTGAAATCATACAGCGTTTTGCCGTTCTCAAGGATAGCCGTTTTATCAATAATGATCCCGGTGAGAAACTCGCCCAGGCCGGCGCCGGCGTAGCTGGCGATGCCGATGGTGCCGAGCGCGGCCCCCGCCGCTTTGCGCGAGGAGATATCGACGGCGATCAGCCCGCCGAGGAAGCAGGTCAGAGCGCCAATGGTTGCTCCGAAGATAATCATCGCCAGAATATCAGTGTAATAACTGTGCGGCGACCAGAGCATCAGGGCGAAGCCGGCGGTGTTCAGCAGGCTGATAAACCCGGCCATCACGCTGCGGTTGCGCGGGAAAAAGCGGTCGGAGAGCATGCCGGCGATGATGGTCCCGGCGATGCCGGCGATGGCGTTGACGCCGATAATCCCAGAGGCCTCCAGCGTGGAGTAGGCTTTATCCTGCTCCAGAAAGAAGATCCCCCAGGAGTTGACGGCGTAGCGGTCGATGTACATAAAGGCGGAGGCGAGGGCGAGGGTCCACAGCGCCGGGTTGCGCAGCGCCAGCAGCTGGTTTTTAAACACCGAGCCGCGGGCTTCGGCCTCCTCCTGCGGTTCATCGCGGATGACGTTGATGGACGGGAAGCCGCTGCTCTGCGGCGAATCGTGCATGAACAGCACCAGCAGCACCACGCCGGCGGCGCCGAGCGCGGCGGTGGACAGGTAGCCCATCTGCCAGCCAAACCCGGCGATCACCGCGGCGATCACCATATAGGTGACGGCCTCGCCGATATTATGCGCCGTCGACCAGATGCCATAGAAGGTGCCGCGCTCCTTAACGCCGTACCAGCGCGCCAGCGAGACCGCGCAGGGGCCGACGCCCATCGACTGCGCCCAGCCGTTGATCCCCCAGAAGATGGCCAGCAGCAGGGCGTTGGTGGTCATCCCCATCATCAGGTTCATCCCGGCGCTGAGCAATAAACCGAGGCTCATATAGCGCACCACGTTGGCGTGGTCGGCGATAAAGCCGTTGACCAGTTTGCCGATGGCGTAGCTGAAGAACAGGGTGGAGCCGATCATGCCGAGCTCCGTCGGGGTGATCCCCAACTCCACCAGCGCGCTTTTGGCGACGGTGAACGATAACCGGCAGACGTAAAAGGTGACGTAGGCCAGGGTCATGGCGATAAAGGTTTGCCAGCGCACCCGGCGAAAACGGTGTTCATCAAACGCGGCGCCCGCTTTCGGCGGCGACGCCCGGAAAAAAGCGATAATTCCAGACATACGTGGTTCTCCGCAGGTCGGAGGCCTGACTGATTGATGTGGTTCGTCCGTGAATGAAGTTATCGTTACTGTGTAGAGTACATAATCAGAAATAGCCTGACCCGTAAGGGTTAATGTAATGGTTGTAGGATCATCTTTTTCAGCTGCGGGTAGAGCGTCTGGCTGGCCAGCAGCAGCGGGTTGCCGCGCTGGATCCCCTCCTGCGCCAGAAAATCGTTGCTGGCGCCGCCCGCTTCGCGCATCAGCACCAGCCCCGGCAGGGCGTCCCATGGGTTCATGTGCGGCTCGTAGTAGCCAATCAAGCGGCCTGCCGCCGCCCAGGCGCTCATCAGCGCGCCGGAGCCGTTGCGGATAAACATGCCGCCGTCGCTGAGCAGCGCCTGCAGAAACGGCAGAAAGTCCGCCGGGGTGACGCGATGCGAGGTGCCGACGCCCATCACCCCCTCCCTGACCGTCGTCGCGGGGTGCGGACGGATCGGGGCGTCGTTGAGCCAGGCGCCATGGCCCCGCAGGGCGTGAAACAGCTCGCGATGGTTGGGGTCATAGACCACGCCGATGACCGGTTCGCCGTCGGCGACGATCGCCAGCGACAGGCACCAGGTGTGCAAGCCGTTGAGGAAACAGCTGGTGCCATCAATGGGGTCGACCACCCACAGCACCCGCGCGTCGGACAGGCGGGCGCCGCTCTCTTCGCCGAGAAAACCATCCTCCGGAAACGCGCTCTGAATGCGCTGTTTCACAAAGGCCTCCACCCGCTTATCGGCCACGCTGACCACATCCTGCAGATCGTCGCCCTTATGGTCGACGGTCAGCGCTTCGCGTTGTTGATAGTATTCAAACGCCAGCTCAGCCCCCGCTTTCGCCAGCTCGCAGGCCAGGCGGTAGCGGGTCTGTAGCGCTTCTGATTCCTGAGATTGCATAGTGACTCCCTATTTTGCACACGTGTGCATTTTGCGTGAAAAAAACAGCCCCGAAGGGCCGAATGAGTGTGGCCGGGTTTCACAGAAGATTCTGTGATCGATCCAGCATAAAATGATTTTTTCATTTCGCACTTTGACGAATAATTAGTTTCACTGGCACTTCGCGATGGCGCGAGGGCAGGCTGAAGCGGGCGATCCGCGTCATCAACAGATCCACCGCGTGGTGGGCCAGCAGGGCGGTATTCTGTTGAACGGTGGTGAGCTGATAGGGGCGCCAGTCCGCCTGCGGGATATCGTCAAAGCCGACGATGGCCGGTAGCGGGGCGGCGGCGGGGGCGTCCCGCAGGCCGTCCAGGGCGCCCAGCGCCAGCATATCGGTGGCGCAGAACAGGGCCTGCACCCCGGGGTTTTCAGCAACTAATTCTCTGGCGGCCTGGTGGCCGGCCTGATAACCGCCGCCGTCGCAGAAGCGGCTGGTCACTGTCATGCCCGACGTCTGAGCGATGAACGCGTCATAACGCTGGCGGGTGCTGAAGTTCTCGCGATTTTCGCCAATAAAGCCAACCTGCCGCCAGCCTCGACGACTGAACAAGCCCGCCACCAGCTTCGCCCCCTGGGCGTTATCGCTGCACACCCGGTCGCAGCCGGCGAGGTCCGCATGACGGTTGATCAGGGTGACGGGGATCTTGCGCGCCAGGTACTCTTCCGCCAGCGACAGCGGCGGCGCGCCGGAGGTGATGATCACGCCGGCGACGTGGTAGCTCAGCAGCTGTTTAAGCGAAGGGGCGAGCTGCTGCGGATCGTCAGCGTTCATCAGCAGCGGCATAAAGCCGTTGAGCGCCAGCTGATGGACCAGCGGCGCCAGCAGTTTGCTGCGAAACGGGTTGTCGAAACCGGCGGTGACGATGCCGATAAAATTACTGCTGCCGGTGATCATCGTCCGGGCGATGATATTCACCTGATAGCCCAGAGCTTCCGCGGCGCTCAGCACCTTCTGCCGGGTCTTCTCCGACACCGAGGCGCCGGGGGTGAAGGTCCGGGAGACCGCCGAGCGCGAGACGCCGGCCAGTCTGGCCACATCCTCGGCCTTAATCCATTTTTTATCGCTCATCGTCGTTTCGCGCCGTCTGTTTTCCAGGAAGCCGACGCCCGGGCGGGCGTCGGTCACGCACACTGCCTGAAAAGGTATCACAGAAAGGCGCCGACGCGCAGCGCCTTGCGCCTTATGCCGGGTAGCGGATGTGCTCCACCTCACGCTGTAAAATCACCTTACCGTGGCGAATGGAGGTTAGCACCCGCGCCTGGCGGCGGACGGCCTCGTAGTCGTTTTCCGCATCGAGGATCAGCAGGTTAGCCGGGCGGCCTTCGGCGAGGCCGTAGTTATCGCCCAGACAGAGCGCCCGGGCGCTGTTGTCGGTGACGAAGTCGAGGCAGCGCTGTAGATCGTCATAGCCGAGCATATGGCAGATGTGCAGTCCGGCATCCAGAATGCGCAGGATATTGCCGTTCCCCAGCGGATACCACGGATCCTGAATCGAGTCCTGAGCAAAGCAGACGTTGATGCCGGCGCGATCCAGCTCCGCCACCCGGGTGACGCCGCGCCGTTTCGGCCAGCTGTCAAACCGGCCCTGCAGATGAATGCTTTCGGTCGGGCAGGAGATAAAGTTGATCCCCGAGGCTTTCAGCAGGCGAAACAGCTTCGAACAGTAGGCGTTGTCATAAGAGCCCATCGCGCAGGTGTGGCTGGCGGTGACCTGCGCCCCCATACCGCGCACCCGGGCCTCTTCCGCCAGCACTTCGAGGAAACGCGACTGCGGATCGTCGATTTCATCGCAGTGGACATCCACCAGGCGGCCATAGCGCTGGGCGAGGTCCATCAAAAACATCACCGAACTGACCCCTTTGTCGCGGGTGTTTTCATAGTGCGGAATGCCGCCCACCACGTCGGCGCCCATCTCGATGGCGCGCGTCATCAGCCCCCGACCGTCGGGGTAGGATTCAATCCCCTCCTGCGGAAAGGCGACAATCTGCAGATCGATGAGATCGGCGGCCTCTTTTTTCACCGCCAGCAGCGCCTGCAGGGCCGACAGCGACGGGTCGGTGACATCCACATGGGTCCGGACGTGCTGGACGCCGAAATCGCGCAGCATGCCGATGGTTTTCAGCGCCCGCTGGCGGGTGTCCTCCGGGGTGATGCTCGCTTTGCGCTGGCTCCAGCGGGTGATGCCTTCAAACAGGGTGCCGCTGCGGTTCCACTCCGGCTCGCCCGCGGTGAGGGTGGCGTCAAGATGAATATGCGGCTCGACGAAGGGGGGGATCGCCAGCCGGCCCTGGGCGTCGATATCGCCGGCGACGGCGGTCTGCATCGCGGTTTGGGCGGTCATGCGCTGAATCAGGCCGTCCTGCAGCTCAAGGGTAAACAGCGCCTCCTGGCGGCGCAGGCGGGCGTTAACAATTTTCATGGTTGGTCCTGTAAATGGTTTTGCGATAAACGCCAGATCACCAGCGCGACCGAGGCGTTGAGATGAAACTGAGGGTGGCTGACCGGGTAGCCGGTCAGTTTTTCAATACGCTGGATGCGCTGATGCAAGGTGTTGCGATGGAGACCCAGCCGGTCGGCGGCCCGCACCACGTTGCCGTTCTCCTGCTGCAGCGTCTCGAGGGTCTCCAGCAGCAGCCACGGCGCTTTACGGCCCGGCTCGAACAGGCAGCCCAGGGTGTCGTGCATAAAATCGTTGAGCAGCGCCGGGTCGCTGACCGCGGACAGCAGTTTGATAAACCCCAGCTGCTGATAGTCGCTGATCCGCTGGGTCGGCCGCAGGGTATCGCAAAGATCCAGTGCCTGTCGCGCCTGCGACAGCGCCCGCGGGTAGCCCTGCAGCTGCCTGACCGGCGCGGAAAGGCCGCAGAGCAGCGACAAACTCTCTTCTCCCTCCGCCAGCGTCTGCAGCCACTGCTGTAGCCACTTTTTCTGCTGAAAGCCTTCCCCCTCCTCATCCGGCAGCAGGAAAAGGAACATATTGCTGCGCTCCAGCAGCGGGAAGGGGTTGCCCTGCTGGTTGAGCTGCAGCTGCAGCTGCTGGCGCACGCTGCGGTGGGCCTGCTGCAGCCAGGCTTCGGCCTGTTCGGGCGGAAACTGGCGAAACAGGCGGGACAGTCCCTCCAGGCGCAGCGCCGCCAGCCGCAGCGGGCGGGTAAAATCGAGCTGCTGGTGGAGGGCGCGCTGGTGGAGCATCTGCAGGTCCGGATAGTCGCCGGTGACCAGCTGCATCAGGATGTCGCGCTGCGACTGCAGGGCGCTTTCGCTGCGAACCAGCGCGGTGCCGACCCGCTCGGTGACAATCACCATCTTCAGCAGGTAGGGCTGCTCGATCAGTGGAATGCCCAGCTCGTCGGCAAGCGCGATCAGCGTGGCGGGAATGGCGTGGATATAGGCCTCGCCGGTGAGGATCACCATCCCGGCGATGCCGCGCTGTTTGCCCTCCATCAGCAGCTGGATCAGGTTGGCTTCATCCCGGGGATGGTTGATGCCAGTGATAAAGACCAGCTCGCCGCCCATGATCCACTCGGCGATATGCTCATTTTCCGCCACGTAGTACCAGCGTACCGCCCGCTGCAGCCCTTGCTTTCCCGCCCGCAGACGCAGGGCGGAGAGTCCCTCAAGGGCCAGCAGTTCGCTGACCGTCAGGCTCATGGCTCCTGCTCCGCGACGGCGGCAGGCTGACGCTTGCTTAGCAGGGTCAGGGCGATATAGACCAGCGCGGAGACGGTGATCCCCACCAGCGGCGCGATCCACGGCGACAGATAAGCCACCACCGCGCCGGCGGCGTAGGCGCCGAGTCCCAGCCAGTTAAAACGCGGCAAGCGGGCGTTCTGCAGCAGGGGATAGCGCCCGCCGCGGGCGAACCAGTAGTCGGCGAGGATCACCCCGCCGATGGGCGGGATAATGCTGCCCAGCAGCACGAGGAACGGGATCAGCATTTCGTACATACCGCCAATGGCCAGCACAATGCCCACCCCGGCGGCGGCGAGGGTCAGCGTGCGGCGACGTTCGCTGCGCAGCAGATGGCAGGCGGCGGCGGAGACGTTATAGATGGTGGGGCCCTGGATGGTCAGCAGATTGAGACACAGCATGATCACCGCGGCTACCGACAGCCCCTGCAGGATCAGCACTTCGACGATATCGGCCTGTTGATAGACGATAGCGCACCAGGCGCCGGCGACGATCATCAGCCCGTTGCCGACGAGGAAGCTGCCCATGCTGGCGAGAATGGCGGTACGGCTGGAGTTGGCCAGCCGGGTCCAGTTTGTCGCCTGGGTGGCGCCGCTGGCGAAGGTGCCAAAGACCATGGTGATGGCCGCCGACCAGGTCATGGCGTCGCCTGGCGCAATGCGGGTCATCGCCTGCCAGCCGCCGGCGTGGCGCAGCGCCAGATACATGGAGACCACCAGCAGCACGAACATCAGCGGCACCGACAGGCGCGACAGCGCGTCCAGCCCCTTGTAGCCCACCAGCGCGGTGACGCAGAACAGAATGCCAAACAGCACCATCAGCGGCAGGGTCAGCGCCTCGGGCAGGGCGAGGATCTTCACCAGCGAGATAGCGACCGTGGCCGTCCCCCACGCGTACCAGCCCAGCTCGGCAAAGCCAAGGATAAAATCGGCCAGCTTGCTGCCGATTTCGCCGAAGCAGAAGCGGCCCATCAGCACCGTATTCAGGCCGCTGCGCGCGGCGATCCAGCCCAGCGATGCGGCATACAGGGCCAGCAAGGCGTTGCCGATGAAGGCTATCCACAGCAGATTGACGATGGAAAAGGAGACGCCGAGTTTACCGCCGGCGAACATCGTGCCGGTGAAAAAGGTAAAGCTGAATAACACCATGGCGATGGAAAATACGCCTTTACGTCCGGCGGCGGGCGCTTCGACGAGGGGAAAATCATTGCTGTTTGACATCCTGGAACCTCTGGCTGGTTAGATGGGCGGTGATAGCCGGAAGTAGCAAGAGATGTGCCAGGAAAAACCGGGCACGGGGAATAGCGCGCGGTGTGCAATATGCACAGTTATTGCAGGATGCAGGGGGAGTAATGCCATTTTAGTGTGCATCCTGCCATGTTTTGCACCAGCCGGGGGCAGAGGAGAGCGGCGACGGTATTCCCGGCGCAGGCGGAGAATTTCAACCAGCAGAATCCGCCAGCGTTTTGGCGCCAGACAGGAGGGAATCGTAGCGGACTCACCGCGGTTGGTTAAATTGCTGTGAATAAAGGTTATTTAATATGCATTTATGATATAACCATTTGTCTTATGTGTGTTTCCTGAAATATTGTTCCCTCCGGTTAGCGGTGTTAGTATCGGGTAAATAGCCATTTAGACGGCTAAATAAATCATCGCTAACCTAAGGAACTGCTATGTGGCAAGAAAGACTCGCGCAACTGGTTACCACCTGTCATTGGATCGGCGCGAAAGGCTGGGCGCCGGCGACCGGCGGCAATATGTCGGTGCGTCAGGATGACACCTGGTGCTGGCTAAGCGAGTCGGGCCGCGACAAAGGCAGCCTGACGACCGAGGATTTCCTGCAGGTGGAGATCGCCACCAACCAGGCCCCTTCCGGACGGAAACCGTCGGCCGAGACCGGCCTGCACACGCTGGTCTATCGCCTGTTCCCGGAGGCCAACGTGGTGCTGCATGTGCATACCGTCAACGCCACCGTGCTGTCGCGCATCGAAAAAAGCGACACGCTGGCGCTGCAGGGGTATGAAATGCAGAAAACCCTCAGCGGGCAGCACAGCCATCTCGACACCGTTCCGGTCGCCATCTTCGATAACGATCAGGATATTGACGCCCTGGCGGCGCGGATTGCCGATTATGCGCAAACCCGCCCGCTGCGCTACGGCTTTCTGCTGCGCGGACATGGCCTGACCTGCTGGGGGAAAGATATTCAGGAGGCCCGCCGACAACTGGAAGGGCTGGAGTTCCTGTTCGAGTGCGAGCTGATGCGCCGCCGCTACGAGCCTTGAGCCGGAGCAGGTATGGATTTTTATCTTGGTATCGATATCGGCACCTCCCGGGTGAAAGCGGTGCTGTTTGATCAGCATTTCACCGCGCGCGCCAGCGCCGCGGAAAACACCTCCCCCCGCCTGTCGGCCAATGGCTACGCGGAACAGGATATGACCCAGCTGTGGCATTCGGTGCTGGCTATTCTGCGCCAGATTGCCCGCCACCCGGCGCTGCAGGCGGGGCGGCTGCGGGCCATCGGCCTCGCCGGGCAAGGGGAGGGAGTCTGGCTCAGCGATGAGCAGGGCGAACCGGTGGGCCCGGGGATCCTGTGGAGCGATACCCGCAGCCACGCGCTGATGAGCGACCTGCTGCGCCGGCCCGGCTTTGACCGGCGCTATTTCGCCGATACCGGCACCCACCTGCAGCCCTGCAATACCAGCCTGCAGCTGTACTGGCTGAAACAGTATCAGCCGGAGCGGCTGGCGGCCGCGCGCTATCTGTTTTTCGCCAAGGACTGGATCCGCTTTCGCCTGACCGGCGTGGCGGCGCTGGAGCTGACGGACGCCAGCAGCTCGTTACTCAATCAGCAGAGCGGCAGCTGGTCCTCGGTGGTGATGAACGAGATGGGGCTGGACGAACTGCTGCCGCTGTTTCCCCCGCTGCTGGCCCCGGATGCTCCGGCCGGCACGCTGAGCGACGCGGTGGCGGCGCTGACCGGGCTGCCCGCCGCGACGCCGGTGGCCGCCGGGGCGCTGGATGTCTGCAGCGCCGCGCTGGGCTGCGGCGCGGTCAACGAAGGGGACATCTACACGATCCTCGGCACCACCTGCTGCACCGGGATCGTCTGCCGCGGCCCGCAGACGGTGAACGAGGCGACGCGCTTTGTCACCCATACCGAAGCCGGACAGGTGATCTCGCTGTTTCCGATGCAGGCCGGTACGCCAAACATTGACTGGCTGCAGCAGCATATTTCGCTGGACGCCGATCTGGGTCGGCTGGAGCAGGCGATCGCGGACGTGGAGCCGGGCAGCGGCGGCGTCTTCTGGCAGCCGTACCTCAATGGCGAACGCGCGCCGTTTTACAGTCCCGACGCGCGGGCCGGCTTTATCGGCATTAGCCCGCACACCACCCGCGCCGAACTGCAGCGCGCGGTGTTTGAAGGCCTGGCCTTCGCCATTGTCGATGCGCTGCAGGGTTATCCGCAGGGCGGCGAGCTGTATCTGACCGGCGGCGGCGCCGCCTCGGCCACCTGGCTGCAGATTATCGCCGACTGTACCGGGCGCACGGTGGTCTCCAGCGCCTTTAACGAACTGAGCGCGCGCGGGGCGGCGATTCTGGCGGCCCGCAGCGTCGCTGCGCTGGCCGAGACGCCTCCGCTGGCGCAGACCCGCTATCAGCCGCGCCCTCAGGCGCATGCCCGCTATGCGGCGCTGTATCCCGTTTATCGCCTGCTGCGCGAGCAGATGCTGCCGGTATGGCAGGCCAGGCAGGCCGCTCTTCAACATCTTTCTCAGGAAGTACAACCATGAAAATCGTTTTTACCGCCGAGCATGCTGGCGACCTTAGCGCCTTCCACCAGCTGGGCGAGCTGCTGGTGGAGGGATGGGCGCTGGGCAAACCGAAACTCAGCGCCGGCCAGCTGATTGAGCTGGCCCACGACGCCGAGGTGCTGGTGACCAGCTATGATGAAGTGACGGACGCGGTGATGGCCGCCTGTCCGCGTCTGCAGGTGATCGCCTGTAGCCGCGCCAATCCGGTGAATATTGATACCCAGGCCGCGCAGGCGCGCGGCATCCGGGTGCTCTACACCCCGGGGCGCAATGCCGATGCCGCCGCGGAGCTGACGCTTGGCCTGATGCTTAGCCTGGCGCGCCACATTCCGCAATCCCATGCGGCGCTGAAGCGGGGGGAGTTCACGCAGGCTGATAATGCCGCCGCCGCCACTCAGCAGGGCCTGCGGCGGGATGTGGTCTGGGACGTAAGCCCGGAAAGCCCCTATGAAGTGTTTAAGGGCAGTGAACTGCGCAATAAAACGTTGGGGCTGGTGGGCTATGGCAACATTGGCCGCCGGGTGGCGCGTATCGCCCGGGCGTTCGGCATGGCGGTGCGGGTGGTGGATCCGTTCGTCGCCGCAGAGGATATCAATGAGCCAGGGCTACAGAAAACGACCCTGGAGGCGCTGTTCCGCGACGCGGATATCGTCAGCCTGCATCTGAGCAGCGGACCGCACAGCGACGGGCTGGTGAATGCGGCGCTGTTAAACAGCATGAAGCCCGGCGCGCTGCTGATCAATACCTCCCGCGCGGCGGTGGTCGACGAAGCGGCGCTGATTGATGCCCTGCGTCACGGCCCGCTGGGCGGCGCGGCGCTGGACGTGTATCACCGAGAACCGCTGTGGCGCGATCACCCATTTGTCACCGAGTTTGATAACGTGATTATTACGCCGCATATCGCCGGGGCTACCCGGGAGAGTATCGCCAAACACACGGCGATGATTGCCGCCGATCTTCAGCGCTATGTCGCCGGAGAGCCGCTGCTGTACCAGTGGCGTTAAGCCGCTAGCGCCGCCGCGCCTGCGGCGGCGCGGGTCCAGCGTCAGGGGCGATGGGCCGCCATAAAAGCCTGGGTCTGTTCCCAGTCCACCACCCCGGCATCCGATCCCATCCCGGTCGCCACCAGCGCGGCCACCGCCGAGGCGACGTCGCACGCTGCTTTCACGCTGAGTCCGCGCGCCAGCGCGGCTATAAACCCGCCGCAGTAGCTGTCGCCGCAGCCGGTGGTATCCACCGCCTCGACCGGCCACGGCGCAATATGCTCCAGCACGCCATCGCGGCCGATAAGCCAGGAGCCGTTCTCGCCGTCTTTCAGAATGCAGGTGCCCACGCCCAGCGCAAAGAAAAAGCGGGCGATGGCCTCCGGCTGCGTCTCCCCGGAGAGAAAGGCGGCTTCCTCCAGGGAAGGCATGAAATAATCCACCGACGGCAGCAGGGGCCGCAGCAGTTCCAGGGTGTGTTCATTCGGGGCGATAAGATCAAAGCTGGTGGTGACCCCGCGCGCTTTGGCCGCCTGCAACAGCCGCGCGCTCTGTCCCTGGTCCATTGCCGCCAGCAGTCCGGTCCCGCCGTGATGCAGGAAGCGACAGTCAAGGACGGCGTCAAATTCCGCCTCACTGACGAACAGGGCGTCAGACGCGCCCCGGCAGTGCAGGGCCGGACGTTCGCCGTTGGGGCGAATCGGCAGGATCGTCGCCGAGGTCTCCTTCAGCGCGGTGCGCTGGATAAGCGAGCAGTCGATGCCCAGCCGGGCATAGCTGGCGAGGATAAAGTCGGCTTTTTCATCTTCGCCCAGGCAGGCCACCGCTGCGGTGCGGATCCCGAGCTTCGCGGCGTTAATATTGGCCCCCGCGGCGGTGCCGGCGGGGTTGAGGCGAATTTGCTCAATAAAGGCGACGCCGCCGCGCGGCGGGATCGCCACCACCGGGCGCCCGGCGATATCCAGAATAGTCAGGCCGACAAACACGGCGTCAAAGGTTGCCATCGTTCTCCCGTTTAGCGATGCGTTTGGCGCAGGCGCGCCTGCCAGAAGGATAGGGCGAGGGCCACCACCAGAATCACCCCGACCAGAGCGTCCTTCACCAGATAATTGAGCCCCATCAGATTCAGACCATTATCAATAATGGCGAGGAACAGCACGCCGCCCAGCGTGCCGGCGATGCTGACCCGTCCCAGACGGTTAAAGGCGGTGCCGATAAACACCGCCGCAATGGCGTCCATCAGATAAGACTGCCCGGCCAGCGGGGTAAATTGCCGCAGGTTGGCGGAGAGGATCACCCCGCCGATGGCGCAGAGGGCCGAGGCGGCCACCAGCACGCCGAGCATGGTCAGGCGATCGCGGATCCCGGCGATGCGCGCCGCTTCGCTGTTCTGACCGATGGCGCGGATATATTTGCCCCACAGGGTACGCTCGGTGACCAGCCAGGCCGCCAGCCACAGCGCCAGCACGATCGCGACCGGCGTGGGGATGCCGCCAAGGTTACCCACCGCCAGGTCGTGATACTCGGGGGCCATCCGCCGATAGGCTATCGCGCCGCCGCCATCGGTATAGATGCGTTCGGCGCTGCTGGCGATAAACCAGGTGCCGAGGGTGGCGAGGAAGGGGCGGATCCGGCAGATGAGGATCAGAAAAGCATTGAGCAGGCCAATCAGCACCCCGCCGAGCAGGGCGCAGCCCACCGCCGCCTGCCACGGCAGATGCCAGGTTTTCAGGGCGACGAGGGCGAAGGCGGCGCCAAAATCGAGCGCGACGCCTACCGACAGGTCAATCGCGCCCGCGCTGACGATCAAGGTCATCGCCATCGCCACAATCAGCAGGATCGCGCTGCCCTGCAGCAGGTTGGCCCAGTTATCCACGGTTAAAAATACCGGATTCGCCCAGCCGAACAGGGCAATGGCCAGCAGGGTGATGACGCCGAATCCGGCCCGCGACAGCCAGGCCAGCGGGCTGCTGACCGTCTGTTCCGCAGGCGCTGGGGTTTTCAGGGTGATTTGGCTCATGCCTCGCCTCCTTTGTGTCTGACCGCCGATGCCGCCAGCACCACCAGGATCAGGCCGCCTTTAATGGCGCCCATCCAGAAGATATTGACCCCCAGCAGGCCGAGCCCGTTAGAGAGGGCGTTAACCAGAATCGCCCCCAGCAGCGCGCCCCAGATGGTGACCACCCGACGACGCGAGAAGGCGGCGCCGATAAAGGTCGCCAGCACGGTTTCCAGCAGCAGCGGCGTGGCCGTTCCGCTGGAGCTGCCGGAGCCCTGGCTGAGCAGCGGCAGAATAGCCAGCCCGGCGGCGATGCCCGCTAACAGCCAGACCAGCAAGGTTAAGCGGCGCACGTTCAGGCCGCTCATCTGCGCCATATCGCGATTGCCGCCCACCGCCTGCACATGCTGGCCGAAGCGGGAGTGATGGAGCAGGAACTGGAACAGAATAAACACCCCCAGCAGATAGACCAGCGGCCAGGGCAGGCCCAGCACACTGTTATCGCGAAAGGCGACCATCAGCGGATCGCTGACCGCGATGCGCCGCTGGCCGGTCAACAGGTCCGTCAGGCCGGTAAACGCCACCGAGGTCGAGAGGGTGGCCAGCAGCGGCGGCAGGCCGGCCGCCAGCACCAGGAAGCCGTTGATCGCCCCGCAGAGCAGGCAAACCGCCGCCAGCAGCGCCAGCAGCAGGAGATACGGCGTCTGCCATTCGGCCAGCCCAAGGCTGAGCAGCGCGACGCCGAGCACCGCGGTCGCCGGCAGGGAGAGGTCGATGCCGCCGGAGACCACGTCATCTCCGCCAACGGCGATGACGCAGACCAGGCCGAAACAGAGGATCGCCAGCGGTACGCTCTGGACCAGCATCAGGCTGATATTTTGCCAGCTGAGGAAGTAGGGCGACTGCACGCTCAGCCACACCAGCAGCGCCAGAAACAGGATCAGGGGGAATTTTTCAATAAGCGTCGCCAGGCCCGGACGGCTGCGACGCTGGATAGCGGTACTCATGGTGAAGGCTCCTGTCCGCCGTTGATCGCCACCAGCAGGGCGTCGAGGGTCAGCCCGCGGGTGGGCAGATTGGCCGCCAGCGCGCCGCGCCAGAGGACGAGGATCCGGTCGCATAGTCCGAGTAATTCGGTGGCGTCGCTGGAGGAGACCAGCACCGCCCGTCCTTGATCGGCCAGCTGGCGCGTACGTTGATAAATATCGCGGCGGGCGCCGATGTCAACCCCAAGGGTGGGTTCATCGAGAATAAACAGCCGGGCATCGGTACCGAGCCAGCGGGCGAGGATCGCTTTTTGCTGGTTGCCGCCGCTCATGTAGCGTACCGGCAGGGCCGGGCGTCCCGGGCGGATAGCCAGCTGCGCTATCCAGTCGCGCGCTTTCTGCTCGGCAAGCCCCCGCCGCTCCCAGCCAAAGGTGGCGGTCTCGGGCAGCGAGGCGAGATTAATGTTGTCAGCGGTGGTGAAAGGCAGGATCAGCCCCTGATGACGGCGGTCACGCGGGACCAGCGCCATTCCGGCGCGGATCGCCTGCTTTGGCGTACGGATACGTCGCGGCTGGCCGTCGAGGTGGATCGTACCGCGCTCCGCCGGGCGCAAGCCGTAGAGTAAGTCAACCAGCACATCGCGCCCGGCGCCGAGCAGGCCGGCGACGCCGACGATCTCCCCCGGGTGAATATCAAAAGAGAGGTCCTGTAGCTGCCGTCCGTCGCTCAGCTGGCGCACCGAGAGTAATGGAGCCGCCCCGTTGTCTGCCGCCGGGCGCTGGCGCGGGGTATACAGCTGGTCGATTTCCCGGCCGACCATCATGGCGATCAGCGCCTCGGTATTCTGCAGCAGGTCGCGGTCCGGGTAGCCGACCACTTCCCCGTTGCGCAGCACGGTGCCGCGGTCGCAGAGGGTGGCTATCTCATTGAGGTAGTGGGAAATATACAGAATGGCAATGCCCTGGTCGCGCAGGCGCAGGATGGCGGAGGAGACCAGACTGGCCTCCTGGGCCTCGAGGGGGGCGGTGGGCTCGTCGAACACCACCAGCCGCGCCGCGCCGTCGATCAGCGCGCGGGCGATTTGCACCAGCTTGCGCTCGGCCAGGCTCAGATCCCGCACCAGGCGTTCGGGGTCGATCGCCAGCTGCCAGTTTTGCTGGAAAAATTGCGCCGTGGCGGCCCTCATCCGTCGGCGATCCAGCGCCCCCCAGCGGGTGCGATACTCCTGACCCAGAAACACCGATTCCGCGACGGTAAAGTGCGGGATCAGGTTGAGCTCCTGGTGGATCACGCGGATGCCGGCGGCTTCGATGGCTGCCGGGTTGCCGAGGGGCAGCGGGCGACCGTCGAGGGTCGCGCTGCCGCTGTCGGCCTGATAGACGCCGGCGAGGATTTTGATCAGCGTCGATTTACCGGCGCCGTTCTCGCCAATCAGGCCATGAATTTCCCCCGGGTTGAGGCGCAGGGTAACCGCATTCAGCGCCGTTACGCTGGCAAAACGTTTGCCGATCTGGTCCATGACCAGACCCGCGGCGGGGCGCTCCCCGCCAGGGTGTTGATTTATCACTGCAGTTCGCCGTATCCCAACTGTTTATACACCGCTTTCGCTTCCTGCGGACCTTTCACCGGTATGACCGGGATAAAGGTTTGCACCGGCAGTTTCTGACCGGCAAAGTAGCGGGCCACGTTATCGGCGGAGGTCTGGCCGATCAGATGCGGCTGCTGCGCGACGTTAGCCACGAAGGGGCTACCGGGCTCCGCCATGATCTCCAGTGTCTCCGGGCCGGCGTCGATGGCCGTCACTTTCACGTCCTTATCACGACCGGTCTCTTCCAGCGCCTGGACGATGCCGATGGCCGGTTGATCCCAGCAGGCGACATGGATGGCATCCAGTTTGCCTTTCGGATACTGGCTGAGTAATTCGAGGGTTTTCTTCCGCGCGTCTTCCGGCGAGTTGGCGAACTGTTCCGCGAGCTCAGGCTGGATAATATGAATATCCGGATAATCCTTAAAGACATATTTCCACTGATCGTAGCGAATTCCGCAAATACGCAGCGCGCTGGAGAACGCATTAAATACCGCCACATTACCTTTGCCGCCTAATTCGTCCGCCATGTAGCGACCGATGGTGGAGCCCAGAGTGTAGTTATCGGAGGTGGAATTGTTGACCGAATATTGTGAAACATGATCCACGGTGAATACCGGGATGCCGGCATCACGTAAGGCTTTAAATTTGGGTTCGACGGCGCTGTCGCCGAGAATACTAATTACCGCGTCCACCTTGCGTGACAGTAAAATATCGTGATTATTGGCATGAACCTGATTATCCCGGCCGCCATCGACGCCAATGACTTTGCCCCCCAGCTTCTCCACTTCTTCTGTCGCGCCTTTGAAAGCCTCGCGATCCCAGAAATGCTGGGTGCCTACGACGGCCACGCCAATGGTTTTTCCCTGTAATGAGAGGGCGTCAGCGGCGGTGACGCTCAGCGAGGCAAGGGAAAGCAGTCCCAGCGCGGCAGGCAATAATTTTCTCTTCTGCGACATTGTTATTATGATCCTGTGATGAAGGTGGTTGCGGACCGGTAGCATGACAAGAAGCACCTCGCCACCTCAAATACAAAATAAGTCTAAGTTATGCCGGCAATGTTATATCGCGGAAACGCCAGAGAAAAAGTTTATTTTGTCATGAAGAACCTGAAAATATTTCATGATGCCGGGTAGGCCTTTTTATTTTGTGGTTTTATTTTTGGTTTGTTCTGTGTTTATTTAGCGGATAAAGACAATTTTCTTAATATTATGAGTGCATGGGAAATACGGCCTCTACTGCGAAAAAGAGAAGATTGCGCGGGCTAACGCTTTTTTTAGCAGAGCAATATCTGGCAGGGTAAACAATATTACCGCATTTCCCCGCTTTATTTTAACGAACCTTAGGCTGAGAAGAACGCGTGCGCTATGAAGAAACAGCATAATTATACGGTGATGCACTGGGGAACCTGGCAGGTGGAGAGCCGCGAGGGCGAGATCGTGGCAGTTAAGCCGGTGCCCTGGGATAAAAACCCCTCACGCATCGGTCAATCGCTCCCCGACGCGGTGACCAGCCAAACGCGCATTCGCCGCCCGGCGGTGCGCGCCGGCTATCTGCAGCACGGGCCGGCGTCACGAGAAGGGCGAGGCAAGGAGCCCTTTGTCGAAGTCAGCTGGGAGGTGGCCCTGGACCTGGTGGCTCGCGAGCTGCGCTCGGTCAAGGCGCGCTGCGGCAATGAGGCGATTTACGGCGGCTCCTACGGCTGGGCCAGCGCCGGGCGCTTTCACCATGCGCAGAGCCAGCTGCACCGTTTTCTTAAGGGCTTTGGCGGGTATACCGCCAGCACCAATACCTATAGCAGCGCCGCGGGCGAGCGCATTCTGCCGCATATTCTTGGGCCGCTGAGCCCGCTGCACCGTCAGCATACCCATTTTTCCGAGCTGGCGCGGGAGTGTCAGCTGTTTGTCGCGATTGGCGGTCTGCCGCTGCGCAATGCCCAGGTCAACGGCGGCGGCGCCAATGACCATATGCTGCCGTACTGGCTGGATAAGATGCAGGCCAACGGCACGCGGTTTATTAATATCAGTCCGGTGCGCAATGACCTCAGCGCGGTGGCCGACGCCGAGTGGCTGGCCATTCGGCCGGGTACCGATACCGCACTGCTGCTGGCGCTGAGCTATGTGCTGATCGCTGAGTCCCTCTACGACCAGGCGTTTGTCGCCAGCCATACCGTCGGGTTTGCTCCCTATCGCGCCTATCTGTTGGGCGAGCATGACGGCGTGGCGAAAACCCCGGCGTGGGCGGCGGCGATAACCGGCCTGGACGCGCAGCGCATCGCCGACCTGGCGCGGGAGATGGCCCGCCACCGGACGATGGTGAATATCTCCTGGTCTATCCAGCGCGCCCGTCAGGGGGAGCAGGCCTACTGGGCGACGGTGGCCCTGACCGCGCTGCTGGGACAGATCGGCACGCCCGGCGGCGGCCTCGGGTTTGGCTATGCCTGTACCAACCTGGCGGGGGCGGTGCGAAAAGCGTTTTCCGGCCCGCGCTTGCCCGCCGGGGAGAATGCGGTGGACAGCGTCATCCCGGTGGCGCGGCTGTCCGATATGCTGCTGCACCCGGGAGAAGCCTATGAGTTCGACGGTCAGCAGCTGCACTATCCCGACATCCGTCTGGTCTACTGGGCGGGAGGCAATGCGTTTCATCATCATCAGGATATTAACCGACTGTGCGAGGCCTGGCGCCGTCCGGAGACGGTGGTGGTGCATGAGCAGTACTGGACCGCCCAGGCCAAATTCTCCGACATCGTTCTGCCGGCTACCACCTCGCTGGAGCGAGAGGATATCGGCAGCGGCGGTCACGACGGGTTTATGATTGCCATGAGCGCGCAGATCCCGCCGGTGGGCGAAGCGCGTGATGATTACGCTATTTTCCTCGATCTTGCCGGGCGGTTGGGCTTCGGAGAACAGTTCAGCGAGGGGCGGGACGCCGGGCAATGGCTGCGCCATCTCTATGAGGAGTCAAGACCGCGGGCGCAGGAGGAGGGCATTGCGCTGCCCTCGTTCGAAGACTTCTGGCAGCAAGGGGTGCTGGAGTACAGCGCGCCGGCGCGGCCGCAGGTCTTTCTCGCCGATTTTCGCGCCGATCCGCAGCGCTATCCGCTTTCCACGCCCTCCGGCAAGATTGAACTCTTTTCCGCTACCGTCGCCGGGTTTGGCTATCGCGAATGCCCTGGCCATCCCTGGTGGGATGAGGAAGAGGCCGCCCGGCAGCGACAGGAGGCGGCGCGCTGGCCGCTTCATCTGCTCTCCAGTCAGCCGCGCGCCCGCCTGCACAGTCAGTACGACCACGGCAGCGTCAGCCGGGCGACGAAAATTCAGGGACGCGAGCCGTTGTGGATGCATCCGCAGGATGCGCAGGCAAGAGACATTCGCGAAGGCAGCGTGGTGAAAGTGTATAACGACCGTGGGGCGATTCTGGCGGGCGTGCACCTGAGCGAGCAGATTTTGCCGGGGGTGGTACAGATGTCCACCGGCGCCTGGTATGACCCTCTGGATCCGAATGAAAAAGGATCTCTCGATAAGCACGGTAATCCCAACGTGTTAACCGAGGATCGCGGCAGTTCGCGCCTGGGACAGGGCTGTAGCGCCCAGAGCTGTTGGGTGGAGATCGCCCCGTGGCGAGAGGAACTGCCGCCGATCACCGCCTTTGACCCGCCGAAGTTTATTGCGGTTTAGGTGTCAGGGATCGCCGGCGGCGGGTCGGCTATCCCGGAGAAAGCGCGGTATGCGCCGCCTCCGGGAAAGCGCGCGCCAGGCGTTTTAAGGCTGATGACAGGGCGACGTTACGCCAGCCGTGGGTAGGCGCTGGCGATATCGTCGCCGGTAAACTGGGCGATCCAGCCTTCCGGGTTATCAAAAATGCGAATGGCGGTGAAGTTCGGTTCTGAACCCATATCAAACCAGTGCGGAGTGTGGGCGGGAACCGAAATTAGATCGTTCTTTTCGCACAGCACCTGGAACACCTCGTCGCCAATGTGCAGGCAGAACAGGCCGGCGCCCTCGACAAAAAACCGCACCTCGTCTTCGCCATGAGTGTGTTCGTTCAGGAATTTTTCCCGCAGCGCCTCTTTCTGCGGGTTATCGGCGCGCAGGCTGATGACGTCCCAGCTCTGATAGCCCTTTTCGGCGACCAGTTTGTCAATCGCATGCTGATAGGCGGCAATCACAGTTTCTGCGCTGGGGGCCGCGCCGAGATCGCGGTCAGCCTGCCAGCGCTCAAAACGGACGCCTTTGGCGTTAAGCTGCTCCTGAATCGCTTTGGCGTCGGTGCTGTGCCAGACCGGCGTTTGCGGATCTTTCACGGAAAAAAGGGTTAATGCGCTCATGCTGGGATCTGCTCCGGATGAATGTCGTCAAAACGCTGAACCTGAGGGTGGCGGCTTGCCGGGTCGCGGTCGCCGCGTACCAGCTGGACAGTGCGCAACCCCGCGGCTTCGGCGGCGTCGAGTTCCTGATGGATATCCGACAGGAACAGGATGGCCCCGGGGGCGTGGCCCAGGTGTTCAGCAATATTGCGGTAGGACTGCGCTTCGCGTTTGGCGCCTACCAGGGTATCGAAATAGCCCGTAAATAGATGAGTAATATCACCTTCATCGCTGTAGCCAAATAACAATTTCTGCGCTGCCACGGAGCCAGAAGAATATACATACAGATCAATGCCCTGTGCTTTCCATTTCTCCAGCGCCGGCAGCACGTCCGGGTAGAGATGGCCGGTAAAGTCGCCGTTGAGGTAGCCATCGCGCCAGATGATCCCCTGCAGCGCCTTCAGCGCAGTGGATTTCCGATCTTCGTCCATAAAATCGAAGAGGGTAGCAATCAGGTCGGCGGTGCTGGCGGCGGGGGCGTCTGTCTCGCGGCGCAAGTTGTCGAGGATCGTTCTCACCGGTTCAGCGTGCTGTTGAGCGGTCACAAAGCCGGCCAGTCGTTCGCGGGCGTAGGGGAACAGCACGTTATGCACGAAGCGGATATCGCTGGTGGTGCCTTCTATGTCGGTCACGATGGCGCGGATCATGGTTTCTCCAGAGTGGGCGTAGCGTGGAATAACATTAGCATTTAGACGTCTAAGCGTCTTGATTGCCAAATATTAACATCGTGTTATAGTGGCTTCAACAACAGCATTACAATCGGTACAAAAAGAATGAGTAATAACCCATTGATTCCAGAGAGTAAACTCCCGTCACTTGGCACCACCATTTTTACCCAGATGAGCGCTCTCGCCCAGCAGCATCAGGCCATAAACCTGTCGCAGGGCTTTCCCGATTTCGACGGCCCGCGCTATCTTCAGGAGCGTCTGGCGTACCACGTGGCGCAGGGGGCGAATCAGTATGCCCCGATGACCGGCGTGCCGGCGCTGCGTGAGGCGATCGCTGACAAGACGGCGGAGCTGTATGGATATCGACCCGACGTCAACAGCGATATCACGGTCACCGCCGGGGCGACGGAGGCCCTGTACGCGGCGATTACCGCTCTGGTGCGCCGCGGCGACGAGGTGGTCTGTTTCGATCCCAGCTACGACAGCTATGCTCCCGCGGTGGCGCTGGCCGGCGGCGAATTACGCCGTATTGCCCTTCAGCCGCCGCATTTTCGCGTCGACTGGCAGCAGTTTGCCGCGACGCTGAGCGACAAAACCCGGCTGGTGATCCTCAACACCCCGCACAATCCCTCGGCCACGGTCTGGCAACGCGAGGATTTTGCCGCCCTGTGGCAGGCGATTGCCGAACGCGAGATCTATGTTCTCAGCGACGAGGTCTATGAGCATATCAACTTTGCCGAGGACGGCCACGCCAGCGTGCTGGCGCATCCGCTATTGCGCGAGCGGGCGGTGGCGGTCTCTTCGTTTGGCAAAACGTTTCATATGACCGGCTGGAAGGTTGGCTACTGCGTGGCTCCGGCAGCCATCAGCGCGGAGCTGCGCAAGGTGCACCAGTATCTGACCTTCTCGGTAAATACCCCGGCGCAGCTGGCGATCGCCGACATGCTGCGCGAGGCGCCGGATCACTACCGAGAACTACCGGCCTTTTATCGTGAACGCCGCGATCTGTTTATTGAGGCGCTGCGCCCCAGCCGGCTGGAGCTCCTGCCCTGTGAGGGGACCTATTTCCTGCTGGCGGACTACAGCGCCATCTCCGACCTTGACGACGTCAGCTTCTGCCGCTGGCTGACGACAGAGGTTGGGGTGGCGGCGATCCCGCTCTCCGTCTTCTGCGCCGACCCGTTCCCGCACAAGCTGATCCGCTTGTGCTTCGCTAAACAACCGGAGACCCTGCTGGCCGCGGCGGCGCGTTTGTGCGAGCTGTAGTTACTTTATGGTCCACGCCTGAGAGAACTGGCGGTCGGCGAACATCTCTGCCAGGCCGCTAATTTGCTTCAGGCGCAGCACCTCATCGGCATCCATCCCCAGCTCTTTGCCGATCTTTTGCGGCGTCCAGCCGAGCCGGGTTAGCTCGCGGACAATATCTGACATGGCGTGAATTTGGTGGCGTCCGCGCGCCCGGTTGTGGCGTATTGTCGCTGCCATCAGCCCGTCGCGTGAGGCGTTTTCATGCGTCAGGCAGGTGACCGGTAGATAGCCTTTCAGCTTTTTTTTCAGCGACGCTTTGCTGCAGGCCAGCTCATGGCGGTGAAAACCGTCGACAATCGCGTACCCCTGCGGTCCCTGCCTGATGACCACCACCGGCTGGGTAAAGCCATCGGCCTCCAGCGAGGTCTGCAGCAGGCGCTTCTCCGGCGGCGCCACGTTATTCGGATTATAGTCGTTCGGGATAACCTGCTCCTGTTTGACCCACAACACACAGTCAACGGGCTGCGAGCGGAAGGGGCTGTGTTGGTGGAGCACCTGGCGAAACGCGTTGATAGCCTCGATACGCGCTTCGTCATCCAGCGTTTGCAGGAAATCCTCCAGCGCCTGCGTTAGTTGTTGTTGCATAATATCCCCCATTGTTGGCGATGTTTTTCCATACGTTTTCGGTAGCGCTGATAGTGGCTGCTTTTGGTTGGGCTGAAGGAGAGCTGGCGGCACCAGTAGTCATTATTGAGTAGCACTTTGCAGATCCGTCGCCAGGAGGGGATATCTTTGGTGCCAACGTCCGCGGGCTGAGTATCGGGGATCTCTTCCATGCCTTTTTTCTGGTACCAGCGCAGGTAGACGGCGATCTTATTGCGGTAATGCTCGGCGGTGGTTTCCGGCATGCTGTCGAGCAGAAACAGCGCATAGCTTTTCCATGTCAAATGGTCCGGTTTGTCGATTTTTCGGTGACCGTAGAATTGATTATCATGCCCGGCATAGATGCCGCCGCTGTGCGCGCCGCTCACCCGCTGGCACATCGCGGCCCAGCGCTCCGGCTCCAGCACATGGTACAGCCATAGCCCCTGGCGCTGCTCCGGACCGAAGGGTTCGCAGATGCGCATATAGCGCAGCGGCACACCGGCCTGATACATCAGATCGTACAGCGGGTTATAGGGCTGGCCGCTTTTAGCAAACCAGGTCCAGATATCGGCGGTTTTCCAGTCATAGATCGGGTAGATGTACCAGGCGTGGCCGCCCGGCGCCGAGGTGGTCCACGGTTTATCGTCGGCGAAGCGCTGTTTTCGCTGAGAAGAGATGGTCATAAAGCGATTCAGCGATTCATCTGCCCGAATACCCACCAGCACGGCGGCGGGACGGCGCTGTGAAAACCACTCGGCAAAGTGGCTGACGAAGGCTTCAAAGCTCATCCCCGGCTGGTAAAACGAAAAATAGCCCGGGTGGGTAATGGCCCAGGAGGGGGGCTGGCGGACCCAGTCGGTGCCGGGCTGCCAGCATTGCCATTGCGGCTTATACTGCGTCAGGGCATTTTGGGTAGTGAGCGGCAGGGCGACCCAGTAAAAGGTATCGATAACATCCTGATAGAGGGCGCGCAGTTTTTCACAGTGAGCGATGGTGCAGGAGAACTGCGCTTCCCAGTCAATAAACAGCACACTGATTTTCTTACCCTGTAACCGCGCTGCCTGCGCGGTTAAATGGAGCATAACGGTAGAGTCTTTTCCGCCAGAGAAAGAGACGCAAATGCGTGAAAAATTATCCATAACCCAATCGATCCGCTGCTCCGTCGCCTGCAGCACCGATTCCGCTAAGGGATATTTGATAAACGACATGACCATTAATCCTTTAATACTAGAGATTCCCGTTCGCTCAGTATAAACGATGACGAGCGGGAAATTAATGGTCGACTTTCCCTTCCTTTGGGGAGGGTCAATAAGTCGGATCGTTATTGGCTGTTATTGAATTGGGGACGTGATATCTCTCTGTCATTCATTAAAATGGTGATTAATTCAGATAAAAAATGATTTTGTGCGGATGATTGATGGTAGTTAATATATATCGTAATGTCTGGAAAAAGTTCGTTTATATCGAGGACGTGAAGTTGCATGGCTGGCGAAATAAAATCATATAAATAGGACGGCAAGAAGCCAATCAGATCGGTTTTATTGATCATGTTAAGAATGGTCATAAAAGAGTCGCTGCGAAAGGCAATATTACGCGGGTTCAGCCAGGGCGTGCTGCTTTGCTGAACGCGCTGGATAACGGGATCGTTGGTAATATAGTGGGTGAAAAACTCCTGCGCCAGCGCGTCAACTGACGTGAGCGCCTCGCGCCGCGGATGGTTCGTCCGACACACCGCGAGGGTCTGCACCGTCTGATAGGGCTGACAGATGGTGGCGCGGTTGGTGATGGGCATTCGGGTGAACACCAGGTCAGCCTGGCGATATGCCAGCAGCTCCTCAGCCGATTCGGTGGTGGTCAGGTTATGGTGCTCAATTTGCAAGTTGGCCTGATGACAAAGCTGGTTAATCATAAAGTGGCTGTTTACTGAACAGAACAGCGGGGGGCCATATATTACAATACGTTTACGCAGATCGGAACGGTTATTGAGATTGATCGTTTTTTCCAGCTGCTCCAGATTTTGCTGCAGGTGGTAATGAAGATTCACGCAGGCGGTGGTGGGCGTCATTCCCTTCCCGACGCGCACAAATAGCGGATCGTCTAACTGCTGACGCAGACGCTGCAATGACTGACTTACCGCTGACGGGGTGATAAATAACATCGCCGCCGCTTTGCTGATGCTTAAATGCTGATAGATACATTCAAAAATAACCAATAAATTTAGATCGAACTTTTTCAGATCGTAAAGATTTGCCATTAATACAGTCCTGTTTATTGCCAGTGTAAGTTAAAATATTTCTAACGATAATATCTTGAGTCTTAGTATTTGTGGCGTGAATTTAATTGTGGGCAAATAAAGTTAAGTTTTGCTTAATATATCTTACTATCGGTAGTGGCACCAGAGGTCGGTTTCGCCAGGCGCCACACCGGGACGGAATTACTCTTTTTCACCCATCATAATAGACAGCTTCTCTTTATCCGGCAGGCCGACCACCTGCTGCAGCATATTATCCTTATTCATATAATAAATAGCTGGCGTGACGTTGGCCCCCAGATCGTCCATTAGCTGCTGGTTGACGTTGAGCATTTTCATCTTCTCCGGCGGGATAGCCTTCGGTATCGTCAGGGCCATTTTACCGTTCGATTGCTCGTAATCGTGCCAGGTTTTCGCCGGATCTTTACTGGCGAGGATCGCCGCGGCGGTGGCCGGGCTCTCCGGCTTGATCACGCCCACCAGCAGGGTGCGGATCTGCACTTTACCGGCCTCCACCCAGGGACGGGACTGCTGCCAGAACTGTTTGCAGTAAGGGCAGAAGGGATCGGCAAAGACATACAGCACGATGGGGGCGTCTTTGTCGCCATCCTGCAGCCAGTGGGCGCTGGCCATCTTCTTCCACATCTCCTGTCCCGCCGGCGTGTAGAGCGCTTTTTGAAATAACTGCTCGCTGAGGTTGTTGCCGTTTTCGTCGTACATATAACCGGAAATGGCATGTTTGCCGTCAGGCGTGAGGTAGATGGCGACGCCCATATCCTGGTATTTCCCCAGCCAGCCCTTCATTCCCCCCGGCGCGTCAAAGGGTTTGATGATGGTAATGCCCTGTTTTTCAATTGCTTTTACCGGGGCGGGCAGTTCTTCCGCATAGCTACAAAAAGGCAAAAGGCTGAGCAACAGCAGACGTTTTAACATGAGTATTCCTTGTAAAATCAGCAGGAAAGGAAGAAATATTGCCAAACCTATTACAGTTATAGGCAGGATCAGCAGAACGACGGATTGCCCTTTCCTGGCATGGGTGATGTAATCCTGGATGCTGTTACATTAAGGTAATGTAGAGCGCAACACATAGCCAGTCTGACTGGCGCTGAACCTACCTTCGGGTATTTCAGGTAACGGGGCCGCCTGAAAGGGTGGCCTTTTTACTTTTGTCGCGGCAAATGATGCGAAAAACAGCGAACTGCGCTGAACGCGTCGACAGGTTCACATTGTTGTCTTGTTCCGGTTGTTAGATAACGCTTATTGATTCGATAATGTAAACGCATTGGTCGGGTCAGGAAAAATTCGTTAACTTAGACCTCAACGAAAACACGGAGGAAGTATAGATGTCCTTAATTAACACCAAAATCAAACCGTTCAAAAACCAGGCATTCAAAAATGGTGAATTCATCGAAGTCACCGAGAAAGACACCGAAGGCCGCTGGAGCGTCTTCTTCTTCTATCCGGCTGACTTCACCTTCGTCTGCCCGACCGAACTGGGCGACGTGGCTGACCATTACGAAGAACTGCAGAAGCTGGGCGTAGACGTTTACTCTGTTTCTACCGATACCCACTTCACCCACAAAGCGTGGCACAGCAGCTCTGAAACCATCGCGAAAATCAAATATGCGATGATTGGCGACCCGACTGGCGCCCTGACCCGTAACTTCGACAACATGCGTGAAGATGAAGGTCTGGCTGACCGCGCCACCTTCGTGGTTGACCCGCAGGGTATCATCCAGGCGATCGAAGTTACCGCTGAAGGTATCGGCCGTGACGCGTCTGACCTGCTGCGTAAAATCAAAGCGGCGCAGTATGTTGCTTCCCACCCAGGCGAAGTGTGCCCGGCGAAATGGAAAGAAGGCGAAGCGACGCTGGCTCCATCCCTGGACCTGGTCGGCAAAATCTAATAATCACGGCGTCTTTCGCATCATAGCGGCGTTGGCTGCGCTTAATCACCCCGGTCACTTACTCGTGTAAGCTCCCGGGGGTTCATAAGCTTGCCGCCTTGCTCTAACGCGAAATACTGGTGAATTACAATTTCCGTCGCCTTTCACGCCATAGCTGCGTTGGCGTCGCCTGCTCACCCCGGTCGCTTACTTCAGTAAGCTCTCGGGGATTCTCAGGCTAGCCGCCTTGCTCTGACGCGAAATACTTTGGAAATTACTTCAGTCATGGGCGCACCTGTGCCCATTTCATTCCAACACCATGATGCAAGCGCATTCAGGCAGCCTGACAAGGCCGCTTGCATGATGATGTTTTAAGCCCAGGAGATAACAATGCTCGACACCAACATGAAAACCCAGCTCAAGGCCTATCTTGAGAAGCTGACCAAGCCTGTTGAGCTGATTGCCACGCTGGATGACAGCGCTAAATCGGCAGAAATCAGGGAACTGCTGGCTGAAATTGCTGAACTGTCAGACAAAGTCACCTTTAAAGAAGACAACACGCTGGCGGTACGCAAGCCATCGTTCCTGATTACTAACCCCGGTTCCGACCAGGGCCCACGCTTTGCGGGCTCCCCGCTGGGCCACGAGTTTACCTCGCTGGTGCTGGCGCTGCTGTGGACCGGCGGTCATCCGTCGAAAGAGGCTCAGTCTCTGCTGGAGCAGATCCGCGATATCGATGGCGACTTCGAGTTTGAAACCTACTACTCGCTCTCCTGCCATAACTGCCCGGACGTGGTCCAGGCGCTGAACCTGATGGCGGTGCTCAACCCGCGTATCAAACATACGGCGATTGACGGTGGTACTTTCCAGAATGAGATCACCGAGCGCAACGTGATGGGCGTGCCGGCGGTGTTCATGAACGGCCAGGAGTTTGGTCAGGGGCGGATGACGCTGACGGAAATCGTCGCCAAAGTGGACACCGGTGCGGAAAAACGCGCAGCGGAAGAGCTGAATCAGCGTGACGCTTACGATGTGCTGATCGTCGGTTCCGGCCCGTCCGGCGCGGCGGCCGCGGTTTACTCTGCGCGTAAAGGGATTCGTACCGGCCTGATGGGCGAGCGCTTCGGCGGCCAGGTGCTGGATACCGTGGATATCGAAAACTACATTTCGGTGCCGAAAACCGAAGGCCAGAAGCTGGCCGGGGCCCTGAAAGCGCACGTTAGCGACTATAACGTCGATGTGATCGACTCCCAGAGCGCGACCAAACTGACGCCAGCGGCGACAGAGGGCGGCCTGCATCAGATCGAAACCGCCTCCGGCGCGGTGCTGAAGGCGCGCAGCGTCATCATTGCCACCGGGGCGAAATGGCGCAACATGAACGTGCCGGGCGAAGATCAGTATCGCACCAAGGGCGTAACCTACTGCCCGCACTGCGACGGCCCGCTGTTTAAAGGTAAGCGCGTGGCGGTGATCGGCGGGGGGAACTCCGGCGTGGAAGCCGCCATCGACCTGGCGGGCGTCGTGGAACACGTGACCCTGCTGGAATTCGCACCGGAGATGAAGGCCGACCAGGTGCTGCAGGATAAAGTCCGCAGTCTGAAGAATGTCGACATCATTCTCAATGCGCAGACCACGGAAGTGAAAGGCGACGGCAGCAAGGTCACCGGTCTGCAGTATCGTGACCGGGTGAGCGGCGATGAGCATCACGTCGCGCTGGCGGGCATCTTCGTGCAGATCGGCCTGCTGCCTAACACCACCTGGCTGGAAGGCGCGGTTGAGCGTAACCGCATGGGCGAGATCATCATCGATGCGAAGTGCGAAACCAACGTTAAAGGCGTATTCGCCGCCGGTGACTGCACCACCGTGCCGTACAAGCAGATTATCATCGCGGCAGGGGAGGGGGCGAAAGCGTCGCTGAGCGCCTTCGACTACCTGATCCGCACGAAAACCGCATAACAAGTCAGACAATAGACCTGCATAACAAAGAGGCTACCCAGGGGTAGCCTCTTTTTTTATGCGCTTTTCCTCAGCCTTACCTGACGACCATCACCGGGATATGGGCGTGACGGATGACGCTCGAGGCGTTGGAGCCCAACAGGTGAGTACTGATGGAGGGATTGCGTGAGCCTATCACCACCACGTCGGCGTTTATTTCGCTGGCCAGTTCGTTGACCATGTCGCGCACGCTGCCGAAACGCACATGCAGCTTGATCCGCGATGGGTCGATGCTGAAATGGCTGACCATGGTCTGCAGGCGGGTTTCCGCCTCGTGCTGCAGATGTTCCTCAAAACGCCGCAGGTCGGCGGTAAAACGGCTCATCGTGAAGCTCGCTGAACCGGGTAAGACGTGGAGCAGATGGATCACCCCGTCCTGCTGGGCCAGAAACTCCGCATGCCGGACGGCTTTATCGCTCAGCGCCATCTCAAAGACATCAACCGGCATAATGATAGTCTTATACATATGCAATCCTCCTTGTTCGTTTGCGTCTATATCAACATATTATATGCGGATATTGTGTCATTCAGGTCGCAAAACTGTCAGTCAGGCAGGCGCAAAGCGTAAAAAAAGGTTAGCGGGGGGAAAGACAGCAGAAAGAGGATGTGTGGACATCCTCTGAATAAAGCGCGATACGCCTCAGGCAGCGGGGATTAACGGTGGAATTCGCCAGCGGCTTCCGGCTGGTACAGCAGCGCCAGCACTTCCAGGTGCGTCGACGCCCCGCCCGGCAGCTCCCAGTGAATGGTGCTGCCGACCTTGAGGCCGAGCAGCGCGGCGCCCACCGGCGCGAGGACGGAGAGCTGGCTGGCGCTGTCGGTCACCTGCGTCGGAAACACCAGCGTCCGCACGCGCTCTTCGCCGCTGGTTAAATCGCGGAATTTAACCGTACTGTTCATGGTGACGACATCGTGCGGCATCGCTTCCGGCGCCAGCATTTGCGCGCGGTCGAGCTCGTCGTTCAGGGCATCGGCAACCGGCGAGCTGGCGAAAGCCGGCTGCTCCAGCAGCCTGTCGATACGTTCGGCATCCAGTTCGTTAATGATGATTGCGGGTCTGGTCATTGCATACTCCATGTTATCCAGGAACCTGTCCGTAAAAGAAAACCCTCGCCGAAAAAGGCAAGGGTTAAGGTTCTCCCATCATACTGAGAGTTGCCGGCAGTTTGAAGTGATGAAACGCACAATCAGCGCGCAACGCCTCCGGCGAAGGGCGTTTTCTGAACAGTATGCCGCGTTGCGCTAGTGGCCAACCTTATCGAGGATAAACTGCGCGCCGCAGTTACCCGGGTGAGGCTGGGGCAGAAAGGCGGAGGTGGCCAGTGGGGCGTTGATGGTCGCGGCGTTGAGCGAGATTTGCATCTCGGTCAAATAGGCAGGATTACCGTTACAGGTTAATTTAAACGCCTTCACGCTCTGCGGACCCCAGGCGCGGGCCACGGCGGCGTCGAAGTCGGCCCGGCTGACGGTTTGGCCATAGTGTTTGGCAAGGAAATCACCAACCGGGCTGCGCTTAATTTCCCCGTTCAGGCGCACCATGGCGCCAAAATAGCTGTCGGGATCGAAGCCGAAGCAGACACCATGTTTGGCATATTCGTAACGTTCGAGGCAGGAGGTGCCGCCCGCGCCCGGCATTACGCTATTCAGTTTGTTGGCCATCTCCAGCGACAATCCCGTCTCCGCCGCCTGACATTTGCGGTTCGCTTTCACCTCCGGCATGTCGGGCAGCGGGCGCGTGGCGCAGCCGTAGCGCATCCAGCGTCGTTCATCCACTCCGCGCGCGGCAATGGACTTTGGCAGCCCGGGCCACAGGCCGTGCACGGTCAGAAAATCGGCTTTATTCGCGGTTTCCTGCTGCAGGCGGCACTCTTCCGGTTCGTTGCGGTTACGGTCATACATGCTCTGACAGAATCCGGTTTGCCAGGAGAGGGCCAGGACATAGCGGTCAAAATCAGCGTATCGCGTCGCGGTGAGCGGTTCAGCGCCGGCCTGAGTGGCGGTAAGCACAAGGGCAAGCGCGGCGAATTCCTTCCTGAACATGTTTATTCCTGATTGTGGATGGCAAAAGATAACGGGGAGTTATTAAAGCATAAAAAAGGCGCCTGCTGGCGCCTTTTCACGTGGTTAGACCATTAGCGGAGCGCGCTGCCCGGGACGAGGATCTCGGTCGCGACAATCACCACCAGCAGGCCAACCATCACCGGCACCGAGGTGCGTTTGACCACTTCGAACGGGGAGATCTTCGCCATCCCGGCGACGGCCACCACCACGCCGGAGACCGGCGAGATCGTGCGGCCAAGGTTAGAGGCCTGCAGCATCGGGATCGACAGATAGGCGGGATTGATGCCGGAGGAGTGCGCCAGCTTGGGGATCATCTCGACAAAGGCGTAGAACGGGGCATTGCCGGAGCCGGTGGTCATCGCTGCCAGCATGGTCAGGATCACCAGCACCAGCATCAGAATAATACTGGCCGAGCCGAAGGAGGTGGCGATGGAGATCAGACCGTTGATGAAGCCGATGGTGCTTAATCCCTGAGCAAAAACGCCGGCGGCGACCAGCAGCATCACCACGCCGGCGAAGGCGTCAGCCATCCCGCGGTAGGCGACTTCCAGTCCGCTGAAGACGTTTTTGGTGTTGAACCCGCGCAGGAATTCGAGGATCGCCGCCAGCAGCATGCAGCCGACGAGGATGGTAATAATGTGCAGTTCCGGCCCCCATTTGCCATCAAAGATCAGTACGCCAATAATCGGGGTAAACGGCAGGATGGCGTACAGCGCCGGGGCATTGGTGGTGATCTCGTTGACGTCGAGCATTTCGTGGGAAATGTTCTCTTTTTTATCCAGGTAGCGCTGCCAGAAGAAGTGGGCGATCGCCATGCAGATGATAGCGGCGATGGAGATCGGCAGCGTGGTCTTGAAGGCAAAGTCGATCAGCGGCATTTCAGCCGCTTTTGCCGCCAGCACGACGTCACCCGAGGTAGGCGAAAGGATAATCGCCGCCGGGGAGGCGCAGATGGCCGCCGCCGCACCGCGGCTGATACCGACGTTTACCATCACCGGGAACAGCGTCGCCATCAGCAGGACGCCGAGGCCGGTCGCGGAGGAGACGGCCAGCGACATCAGGCAGGCGACAAAGTAGGCGGCAATCATCAGCAGATAGGGCGAATTGATATAGCGTAATGGCTTTGAGGCTAATTTCACCACCATATCATTGGCGCCAATATGCGTCATATAGGTGGCGAAGCCGCACAGCATCATGATCATCATACCCAAATCGCCGCCACGGCTCATGAGTAGAATCTTAATGTATTCAATAATGTCAGTGGCGGAGTAACCGGTGCCCTCGGTATTGCCTGGTAAGACTTTATGACCCAGCAGGGCGCTGACGATCAGCAATATTAAGCCGCCGACGAACAGCACGCCGGTGGCCGAATAGCCCTTAATGATATAGCGGGCGACGCCCACAATGACCGCAATCCCGATCAGGATCTCAACAAACGTCAGCATTCATTTCCCCTAAGCCCAAAGAATATGTAGTTAAAAAGCGCCACACCAAATTTTAATGTGCGAATGTGCCGAAAAAACGGACGAAACTCGCTGATGCAAATCAATAAAGCGATAAGAACTACGCCCCTCCCGTCCCGCCTGGATATAATCACCAGATGGATAGTTAAGCGGTTCTGATGGTCAGCGGGCGAAAATCAGGAGTTTGCCTTATTTCGTTCAACCTGTATTGAGACTATCTTTGCTATCTTAGGTGGCTTTTAAATGAAAGTGGTAATAGAAAAGTGTTGATGTTACGTCGTTTTTCATTGTTTTCTCTTGGTTTTTTAGGATGGTTATTGGTATCCGGAAACGCCAGCGCGTCGTTTTCATCGACCCTTAGCGAAGGTTACCATACCTTAAGTAATAACGTTGCGCAGACCTGGAATAAGCCGGAGCACTATGATCTGTACGTTCCAGCCATCACCTGGCACGCGCGCTTTGCTTATGATAAGGAAAAGACGGACAAGTATAACGAACGTCCGTGGGGGGCAGGCTTCGGCGTTTCGCGCTGGGATGAGAAAGGGAACTGGCACGGCCTGTACCTGATGGCGTTTAAAGACTCTTTCAATAAGTGGGAGCCCATCGGCGGCTACGGTTGGGAGAAAACCTGGCGTCCGCTGACGGACCAGAACTTCCGCCTCGGTCTCGGCTATACCCTCGGGGTGACGGCGCGCGATAACTGGAACTACATCCCGATTCCGGTGATCTTGCCCTTAGCGTCAATAGGTTACGGTCCGGCAACGTTCCAGATGACCTATATTCCCGGCACCTACAATAACGGTAACGTTTACTTCGCCTGGGCTCGCATACAGTTTTAATTCGCTAAGTCTTAGCAATAAATGAGATAAGCGATGCGTCTTGTGGAAAAACAAGGACTAAAGCGTTACCCACTAAAAAAGATAGCGACTTTTATCACTTTTTAGCAAAGTTGCACTGGACAAAAGGTACCACAATTGGTGTACTGATACCCGACACAGCATTAGTGTCGATTTTTCATATAAAGGTAATTTTGATGTCTAAGATTAAAGGTAACGTTAAGTGGTTTAATGAGTCCAAAGGATTCGGTTTCATTACTCCGGAAGATGGCAGCAAAGATGTATTCGTACACTTCTCTGCAATCCAGTCCAACGGTTTCAAAACTCTGGCTGAAGGTCAGCGCGTAGAGTTCGAAATCACTAACGGTGCCAAAGGCCCTTCTGCTGCAAACGTAATCGCTCTGTAAGCAACGCGTCAGTAGAATATAAAAACCCGCTAATCAGCGGGTTTTTTTTTGCCTGTTGATTACGCCTTTAGCGGCTGGCGGCCTGCGAGAAGAGCCAGAAGGCGACAGCCGTCATGGCAAACGAGCCCAGCAAGTTCACCGCGACGTTGAGGAGCGCCCAGCTCACTCGCCCCTGCTGCAGAAGAAACACCACTTCCGCAGAGAAGGTGGAGAAGGTGGTCAACCCGCCGCAGAAACCCGTGGTGATCAGCAGTTTCCACATCGGGTCAATGCCGGTCAGTCTATTAAACCACGCCAGCCCGGCGCCGATCACAAAGGCGCCTAACAGGTTGGCAGTCAGCGTCCCAATCGGGATAGCATGGTGCACAGGATTGAGCTTCATGCCGAGCCACCAGCGCAAAACGCTGCCGGTGCCGCCGCCAATAAACACGGCGCAAAGAAGTTGAAACACGGTCGTTTCCTGCTATTTGATGTAAGAGAGTGTCAAGTGTAGCGCGCAACGGGCGCAATTGGCTATTCATAACCTGACGGGAGAAAAACATGCGGGTAGCGGCAGGGCAGTTTATCGTCACGCCAGTATGGCGGACGAATGCGCAAACTTGTGTGGCGATGATGCAGCAGGCGGCGCGTGAAGGGGCGGCGCTGCTGGTGCTGCCGGAGGCGTTGCTGGCACGTGATGACAACGACCCGGATCTGTCGGTGAAATCGGCCCAAACGCTGGATGGAGAGTTTTTAGAGCTGCTGCTGGCCGAGAGCGCGCGTAACGGTCTGACGACGATCCTGACGCTGCATGTGCCGTCGGGGGAGGGGAGAGCAACCAACACGCTGGTGGTATTGCGTGAAGGGAAGATTATTGCCCATTATCACAAACTTCATTTATACGACGCCTTCGCAATGCAGGAGTCCCGGCGGGTGGATCCCGGCCGGCAAATCCCGCCGGTGATTGAAGTGGCGGGTTTCCGCGTTGGCCTGATGACCTGTTACGATCTGCGTTTTCCGGAGCTGGCGCTGTCGCTGGCGCTGAACGGGGCGCAGCTGCTGGTGCTGCCCACCGCATGGGTGAAAGGGCCGCAAAAAGAGCATCACTGGGCGACGCTGCTGGCGGCGCGCGCGCTGGACACGACCTGCTACGTCGTGGCGGCAGGCGAATGCGGGACGCGTAACATCGGGCAGAGCCGCATCGTCGATCCGCTGGGGACCACCGTGGCGGGCGCGGGGAGCGAGCCGCAGCTGATCTATGCCGATATATCCGCAGACTACCTTGCGCGGGTTCGCGAGCGTTTGCCGGTGCTGCAGAACCGACGGTTTGCGCCACCGCAATTATTGTGATGTTTTTTTAAACAAGGCTTGATTCACCTTGTTACAGATTGCTATTGTGTCCGCGCGCCAAATACCCGTATTGTTTATCCCAATAATTCGCTGTGCACGTCAGGACGGACACCCCAGCGCTCGCTCCCGGAGGGGAGGCCTCGGGCTGAATCACGCAGCCCACGCACAGGTGGATTACAATATGACGGATAAATGCGTGTATGATGGCGTATTCGCAGCTTGTATAGAGAAGAAGGTTAGCTATGGGTGAGATTAGTATTACCAAACTGCTGGTAGTCGCAGCACTGATTATCTTAGTGTTTGGTACCAAGAAATTACGTACGCTGGGCGGCGACCTGGGATCGGCTATCAAGGGCTTTAAAAAAGCCATGAACGAAGATGACGATAGCGCGAAAAAAACCACCGCTGAAGACGAAGCACCGGCGCAGAAGCTCTCTCATAAAGAGTAATTCTCCGGCTGCGTCCCCTGGCGGGATGCGGGTGGTACGGCGAAGAGGCCGCGACGTTTGACGTTGCGGCCTTTGTCGTTTTTGTCGACGCCGCGCAGGAAAGATGCAACTAACTGTTACGGGAAGGCGAAGCGAATGAAGCGGAGAGCGCCGCTGCGCCGGGAAGTGACGCAGCGGGAGAAGCGGCAGGTTATTTAACTTCCATCCCTTTAGCCTGCAGGTCGGCGTGATAGGAAGAGCGAACGAAGGGGCCGCAGGCGGCGTGGGTGAAGCCCATCGCCATGGCTTCCGCTTTCATCTCTTCAAACTCTTCCGGGCTAACGTAACGCTGCACTGGCAGGTGGTGACGGCTCGGCTGCAGATACTGGCCTAACGTCAGCATGGTGACGCCATGACGGCGCAGGTCGCGCATGACTTCGATGATCTCGTCGTTGGTTTCGCCCAGGCCCACCATCAGGCCGGATTTTGTCGGGATCTCCGGGTGCGCTTCTTTAAAACGCTCCAGCAGCTTCAGCGACCAGTTGTAATCCGCGCCCGGACGCACCTGACGATAGAGGCGCGGTACGTTTTCGAGGTTGTGGTTGAAGACGTCCGGCGGGGTCACCGTCAGAATATCCAGGGCGCGATCCATGCGGCCGCGGAAATCCGGGACCAGCGTTTCGATTTTAATCGTCGGGTTTTTCTCGCGAATGGCGCTGATGCAGTCGGCAAAATGCTGTGCGCCGCCATCGCGCAGGTCGTCACGGTCCACCGAAGTGACCACCACGTAGCGCAGCCCCATATCGGCGATAGTTTGCGCCAGCTTCTGTGGCTCGTTCGCATCTGGCGCGACCGGGCGGCCATGCGCGACGTCGCAGAATGGGCAACGGCGGGTACAGATCGCGCCGAGGATCATAAAGGTCGCGGTACCGTGGTTGAAGCACTCTGCAAGGTTCGGGCAGGAGGCCTCTTCGCACACGGAGTGCAGGCCGTTCTTACGCATCGCTGCTTTGATTCCCTGGATACGGGACGAGTCTGCCGGAAGTTTGATTTTCATCCATTCCGGTTTTCTGAGCAGAGCTTCACGCTCAGTTGCCACGTTCTTCACCGGGATAAGGGCCATTTTATCGGCGTCGCGGTACTTAACACCGCGTTCCATCACAATGGGTTTACTCATAGCGTGCGTGTTCCAGTTGCGAGTCACGAAGGAAAGCGAATTAATTCAATGAAATGTTGCAATTATCAACTATTTTTGAATCAAGAGCAGGCAGTATACCATTGAAAAGGGGCAGAAAGCAGCCTGCCTGCCCGGCAAATTGTAAAATAGTTGTTGTTTTATCCTTTTCCCTTCCGTGCGCTACGCCTTAAACGCCTGGATCACGGTCTCAATGATCTCTTTCAGCAATGGCTCTTTCCCGCTCTGCTTATTGAAGTGCAGCGCAACATCAATCTGCTCTTCCCGCAGGGAGGGGAAGTCCAGGGTCTGCAGCGGCCAGAGACGGGATACCATGGCGAACAGGCGCTCGGTGGTCAGCCCCAGCATGTCGCTCTCGGCGATCATTGCCGCCTGGGTTAGCAGGTTGAAGGTGCTGAAACCGCAGCGGCGCTCGCCCATCTCCTCCTGCAGCCGACGGTGCAGCGTAGGGTAGCGCTGGCCTTCCGGCAGCAGCAGCGCAAACTCGTATTGTGCAAGGGCGGATTCATCCTGCGGACCCTCCAGCGCGGGATGCCCAGCGCGGCAGTACATCTGCACCCGTTCCTGATACAGCACGTGATGGCTTATCGCCTGGCCGCTGTGCAGATGGGTATCAATCAACAAATCCACCTGGCGCTGGTCGAGCTGCCGCGCGGCGTCGGTGAGGGCGATGTTGTGCAGCAGGATCTGCGGAAAGACCGGCTTCAGCGCGCTGGCCAGGCCAGGCATCAGCAGCGCCCCCATGGCTGGCGTGGTGGCGATAGTGATCACCCGCTGCTGGTGCGGGCTGCCGGTGATATCCAGCGCGCTGAGGAAAGCCTCCATACCGCGGCTGATGTACTGGTGAAGATGGGTGGCATAGGCGGTGGGCGTTACGCCCTGGCCTTTGCGGATAAACAGCGGATCGGGGAACAGCGCCCGCAGTTTGTTTATTGACTGGCTAATGGCCGACGGCGTGATATTGAGTATCTTCGCGGCATTGACGATACCTTTGTGTACGTACACGGCTTCGAAGATGGTCAACAGATTGAGGTCAATATTACGCAGGATGCGAAACATCTGACGGTCGTAACGTTCGTCCTGTCGGTCAGGAGATTCTGACGGCGGCGTATTCTCTGGCACGCGATGAGTCCGGTTGGGAATGATAGGCCAAGTATAGCGGCCCACCGCGTTGCCGTGCGTGACAATTGATTGCAAAAATAATGTGTTACTCGTTCAGCACCCCGCCGTCAGCGGGGCGCTGGTCTGCCCTTAACCCTGAGGAAGGTATTCGTGCGGGGGATTGTTCAGCAGCGCCAGCAGATGGGCGACCAGCCGCGGAGCCACTGTCTCCGGAGTGGCTTCCGGCTGCCACTGGCGCATTTGCGTCATCTCCATACCGGCATAGCCGCAGGGGTTGATACGCAGAAACGGCGTCAGATCCATCGCGATATTGAGCGCCAGGCCGTGGAAAGAGCAGCCTTTGCGGATCCGCAGCCCCAGAGAGCATATTTTGCGATCGCCGACGTAGACGCCAGGGGCATCGGCGCGGGGGTGCGACTCAATACCGTATTCGGCAAGGGTATTGACGACCGTTTGCTCCAGCAGCGTCACCAGTTCACGCACGCCCAGCTTGCGGCGCTTGAGGTTCAACAGGACGTACATTACCTGCTGTCCCGGGCCGTGATAGGTTACCTGGCCGCCGCGATCGCTCTGGATCACCGGAATATCACCGGGCACCAGCAGGTGTTCCGCTTTGCCGGCCTGACCCTGGGTGAAGACCGGGTGATGTTCCACCAGCCAGATCTCATCGAGGGTATCTTCATCACGGGCGTCGGTAAATTCGTGCATCGCCTGCGAGACGGGTTCGTAAGGTTGCAGGCCAAGCTGCCGGATTAGAATTTTATTGTGCTGCAAAACAACATCTCCGCCGGGAAGAGAGAATTCAGGTCGGGGAGTATATCACAGCCGTGCGGGAGGGAATGAGAAGACCCGGCACGGCGGCCGGGTCAGGGAAAAGGTTACAGCACCATCCGAACGATATCGATATTGCCTAACTCTTCGTACAGCGTTTCCACTTGTTCAATGTGAGTGGCGTTGATGGTGATGGAGACCGAGTGGTAGTTACCTTTGCTGCTCGGTTTTACTGACGGCGAGTAATCACCAGGCGCATGGCGCTGTACCACTTCCACCACCTGATCAACCAGCTCAGGCAACGCCTGCCCCATTACTTTGTAAGTAAATGGCGTAGGGAATTCAAGCAGTTCGTTAAGTTTGGTTTTCATGTCAGCTCCGGTGTTACGACAAAATAATAACTCCCACCAAGGGCGGGAGTTATCAGGTTACTTGGATGAATAGTATATGGGGATGGAAATCACACTTTCAAGTGTTCGATTTTTAACCAAACCAGTGGTGGAACATTAATTTAATGTAATCAATAATTTTACCGAAGAAATTACCTTCCGGAATTTCCTGCAGCACCACCAGCGGGCGCTGGTCAATGGTTTTACCATCCAGCTGGAAGTTAATGGTGCCGACGACCTGGTTTTTCTGCAGCGGTGCATGCAGCTCAGTGTTATTCAGCACGTAGCTGGCTTTCAGATCTTTCATCCGGCCGCGCGGGATGGTCAGGTAGACGTCTTTATCCACCCCCAGCGAAGCGCGATCGCTGTCGCCGAACCAGGCCGGTTCGGAAGCAAACTCTTTGCCGGCTTTAATTGGGTTGACGGTTTCGAAGAAGCGGAAGCCCCAGGTCAGCAGTTTTTTGCTTTCCGACTCACGCCCTTTGAACGTCCGGCCGCCCATTACCGCCGAGATCAGACGCATCTGCCCTTCGGTGGCGGAAGCGACAAGGTTGTAGCCCGCTTTGTCGGTGTGGCCGGTTTTGATGCCGTCGACGTTCAGGCTGTTATCCCACAGCAGGCCATTACGGTTCAGCTGGCGGATACCGTTGAAAGTGAACTCTTTCTCACGATAGATGGAGTACTCGTTCGGCACGTCGCGGATCAGCGCCTGGCCAATCAGCGCCATGTCGCGCGCCGAGCTGAACTGGCCGTCAGCATCGAGGCCGTGAACAGTCTGGAAATGGGTGTTTTTCAGGCCGAGGGCGTTGACGTAGTTGTTCATCAGGCTGACGAAGGCGTCCTGGCTGCCGGCGACATAGTCGGCCATCGCCACGCAGGCATCGTTACCGGACTGCAGGTTGATACCGCGGATCAGCTGGGAAACCGGCACCTGCATCCCCGGCTTGAGGAACATCAGGGAAGAGCCTTTGAATACCGGGTTGCCGGTGGCCCAGGCGTCGTTGCCGACGGTGACCAGATCGGACTCTTTGAATTTGCCCGCTTTCATCGCCTGACCGATAACATAGCTGGTCATCATTTTGGTCAGACTGGCCGGGTCGCGGCGGGAGTCGGCGTTGTTTTCAGCCAGCACCTTGCCAGAGTTGTAATCGATAAGGATCCAGGATTCGGCGTCAATCTGCGGGGCGCCTGGGATCATCGTTTTGATATTCAGGTCATCGGCGCGGGCAGCGGAGGAGAGCGCTGCAACGGAGAGCGCCGTGATGAGTAAACGAGCGGTGAAAGAGGTCTTCATGGTCAGAACAACGGCATCCGTGATGGAGTTAAAAAAAGTGCCTTACTATAGCAAATGCTCTGCGGGCCAGCATCCGACATTGCGCATGAGTTTGTTAATGACTTTTACATGCGCAAGGTGAACGGGCTGCCCGCGGCCTTTAGTTGGCGCGAGTAATAAAAGACTGCAGCTGCGCTTCGCTTTGCAGGCGCTGCTGAACGGCGCTGGCCTGCGCCTTGTCGGCAAACGGCCCCAGCTGAATACGCCACACCGCGCCGTTTTGCATGACCCGGCCTGGCACAGAGAACTGCTGGCTCAGACGCTGCTGATACTGCTGCGCCCGCGCCTGGTCGCTCACTGCGCCCACCTGCACGACAAAGCTACCGCTGGCGCTGGAGGCGGTGGAAGACGAAGCGGCAACGGCGCCGGCGGCTGCGGCGGTGGCCGCTGCGGGCGCGACGCTACCCTGGATGGAGCCGGGCGCGGTTACCGGCGCTGCTGGCGTGGCGCCGGCGGCAGGTGCCGTCGCGGCGGCGGCCACGGGTTCGCTGCTCTCCAGCACGCCGCTGTTCAGCGGCGTCGGGGCGCCGAGAAAACCGCCGCTGTTCACCGGTGCGCCAACGCTGTCTTCCGGCTTCAGCGTGCTGTTGCTGATCGGGCGAACGTCAGTGGGCGCGGGCTGGCTCATGCCAGCGGCGTCACCGCCGTCCAGATTCGGACGGGCGGGCAGGGCGTAAGTCTGTTTGGCGACGGTGGTACAAGCCATTCCCGGGCCGGAAAGCGAACCGTCAGGCGCGACGATGATCGGGTCGATACGCACTTTGGTGTTGTTCGAGGTGTTCAGGCGATCGGCGGACGCGCGGGAGAGCGAGATAACCCGATCGTTGCCGTAGGGACCGCGATCGTTAATCCGCACGACGATCATGCGCCCGTTGGCGAGGTTGGTGATCCGCGCATAGCTCGGGATCGGCAGCGTCGGGTGCGCCGCGGTCAACTGCGTCGGGTCGAAGGTTTCACCGCTGGCGGTCAGGTTGCTGTTGGGTTCCGCGTCATAGATCGCCGCGAAACCGGCCTGAGTAAAGTTTGCCGGATCCTGGACGATGTTGTAGCGCTTACCGTCGCGCTCATAATCCTGATTCGCCGTCGCGTTCGGCGTTTCATACTGCGGATCGGCGCCGCTGATCTCAACCGTCGGGCCATTACAGACGGCCGGCTGTGGAGTACTGACCGTCTTTTGTTGCACGTCATCACTCGAACATGCCGCCAGCAGCCCCGCTGCTATGCAGATCCCCAGCCATTGCTTACGCATTGCGAACCCCTTTAAACGCTTTTCGACAACATTTTTCTGTGGGTATGGATCGACATCACGATACCAAACCCGGCCATCAATACGATCAGGGCGGAGCCCCCGTAGCTCACCAGCGGCAACGGTACGCCCACCACCGGTAAAATACCACTCACCATACCAATATTTACGAAGACATAAACGAATAAAATCAACATTAAACCACCGGCCATGACCCGGCCAAAGGTGGTCTGCGCCTGGGCGGCGATCCACAGTCCGCGCATGATCAGCAGAATATAGAGCGCCAGCAGGATCAGCACGCCAATCAGGCCCAGCTCTTCGGCGAGAACGGCAAAGATAAAGTCGGTATGGCGTTCCGGCAGGAACTCCAGCTGCGACTGGGTGCCGTGCAGCCAGCCTTTGCCGCGCAGACCGCCGGAGCCAATGGCAATTTTAGACTGAATAATGTGATACCCCGCGCCCAGCGGGTCGGTTTCCGGATCGAGCAGCATCATCACGCGCTGGCGCTGATAGTCGTGCATCAGGAAGAACCACAAAATTGGGATAAAGGCGGCGACCAGCACCACCGCAATGCCGATCAGGCGCCAGCTGAGGCCGGAGAGGAACAGCACAAACAGACCGGAGAGGGCGATCAGAATCGAGGTCCCGAGGTCAGGCTGCGCCGCCACCAGCAGCGTCGGCAGGAAGATCAGCACCAGGGCAATACCGGTATTCTTCAGCGAAGGCGGGCAGACGTCGCGGTTAATAAAGCGCGCCACCATCAGCGGCACGGCGATTTTTGCAATCTCCGACGGCTGAAAGCGGACGATACCGAGATCCAGCCAGCGCTGCGCCCCTTTGGAGATGGCGCCGAAGGCGTCGACGGCCACCAGCAGAATAATACAGAAAATATAGAGGTAGGGCGCCCAGCCCTCATAGACCCGCGGCGGGATCTGCGCCATGACGATCATGATCACCACGCCCATGGCGATCTGGCCGATTTTACGCTCCATCATGCCGACGTCCTGACCGCTGGCGCTCCAGATAACCAGCGCGCTGTAGGTCAGCAGCGCCAGCAGGATCAGCACCATAGTGGGGTCAAGATGGATCTTATCCCACAGCGATTTTTTGTTCGGATTATCCGTCATTATTGATCCTCCCCTGCGGTTACCGCCGGGTTTTCGCTTGGCAGCGTGGTGTTGTTATCGCCCAGCATGATGTGATCGAGGATTTGGCGCATAATCGTACCGACCGCCGGGCCGGCACCGCCGTTTTCCAGGATCATCGCCACGGCAACCTGCGGGTTGTTATAAGGCGCAAACGCCGTCATCAGTTTATGGTCACGCAGACGCTCAGAGATTCGGTGCGCGTTATAGGTTTCGTTGGCCTTCAGGCCGAACACCTGGGCGGTACCGGACTTGGCCGCGATTTTATACGGCGCGCTGGCGAAATATTTGTGCGCGGTGCCGTTGCCGCGGTTGGCCACGCCGAACATGCCGTCTTTGGCGATTTCCCAGTAGCCGGAATGGATGTCGCCTACCGGCGGCTCATGAGGCTGGACCCACGGAACGGGCTTGCCGTCTTCCACGGTGCTTTGCAGCAGGTGCGGCACTTTCACCACCCCGTCGTTAATCAGGATCATCAGCGCTTTGTTCATCTGGATCGGCGTGGCGGTCCAGTAACCCTGGCCTATGCCCACCGGAATGGTGTCCCCCTGGTACCAGGGTTTCTTAAAGCGTTTGAGCTTCCATTCGCGGGTCGGCATGTTGCCCGAGCGCTCTTCGGCGAGGTCGATACCGGTATAGTGGCCGTAGCCGAACTTGCTCATCCACTCCGAGAGGCGATCGATGCCCATGTCATAGGCGACCTGATAGAAATAGGTATCCGCGGACTCCTCCAGCGCTTTGGTGACGTTCAGATGGCCGTGGCCCCATTTTTTCCAGTCACGATAGCGTTTTTCCGAGCCGGGCAGCTGCCACCAGCCCGGGTCGAACAGGCTGGTATTGCGCGTGATCACCCCGGCGCTCAGCGCCGAGACGGCGACGTACGGTTTGACCGTCGATGCCGGCGGATAGACCCCTTGCGTCGCACGGTTGACCAGCGGCGTGTTGGGATCGTTGAGCAGGCCGGAGTAATCTTTGCTGGAGATGCCGTCGACGAACAGGTTCGGGTCGTAGCTCGGCGTCGAAACCAGCGCCAGAATGGCGCCGGTACGCGGGTCGGTGACCACCACCGCGGCGCGGCTGCCGGCCAGCAGCGTTTCGATATACTGCTGTAGCTTGAGGTCGAGGGTGAGGTAGATGTCGCGTCCGGCCTGCGGAGGCACCTCTTTGAGCTGACGAATAACGCGGCCGCGGTTGTTTACTTCAACCTCTTCGTAGCCGGTCTGACCGTGCAGGACGTCCTCGTAATAACGCTCAATACCCAGCTTACCGATGTCATGGGTCGAGGCGTAGTTGGCCAGTTTGCCCTCTTTATCGAGGCGGTCGACGTCTTTATCGTTAATTTTCGACACGTAGCCGATGACGTGCGTCAGCGCCGAGTTATAGGGGTAGTAACGGCGCTTGTAGCCTTTGACTTCCACACCGGGAAAGCGGTACTGGTTGACGGCAAAGCGGGCCACCTGCACTTCGCTGAGGTTGACCTTGACCGGAATCGAAGTAAAGCGATGGGAGCGGGCGCGCTCCTTTTTGAAACCGGCGATATCATCGTCGGTTAAATCGACGACATCGCGTAGCGCATCCAGCGTCTGCTGCACGTTATCGACTTTCTCCGGCATCATCTCCAGCTGATAAATGGTGCGGTTAAGCGCCAGCGGGGTGCCGTTGCGATCGTAAATAATGCCGCGGCTCGGCGGGATCGGCACCAGCTTGATGCGGTTTTCGTTCGAGCGCGTCTGATAGTCGTCGAAGCGAACGATTTGCACATTGTACAGGTTGGCGATCAGAACGCCGGTAAGCAGCAAAATCCCCAAAAAAGCGACCAGCGCCCGGCGCACGAACAGCGAGGATTCAGCCGTATAGTCGCGGAAAGAATTCTGTAATTTCATTCGCTGCTCAGTCTACCCTGATCATCATTACTCACGGTGGTACGGATGGTTGGTGGTAATGCTCCACGCCCGATACAAGCTCTCGGCCACCAGTACGCGCACCAGCGGGTGAGGTAAGGTGAGGGTGGAGAGCGACCAACTCTGTTCCGCCGCTGCTTTACAGGCTGGAGAGAGGCCTTCCGGGCCGCCGACCAGCAAACTGACGTCGCGCCCGTCCTGTTTCCAGCGTTCCAGTTCGCGCGCCAGCTGCGGCGTATCCCATGGTTTACCCGGAATATCCAGGGTCACGATGCGGTTTTTACCGGCAGCGGCTAACATCATCTCGCCCTCTTTTTCGAGGATGCGCTTGATATCAGCGTTCTTGCCGCGCTTACCGGCAGGGATCTCCACCAGTTCGAACGGCATATCTTTGGGAAAACGGCGCAGATACTCGCTAAAGCCGGTCTGTACCCAGTCCGGCATTTTGGTGCCAACGGCCACCAGCTGCAACTTCACGCATTAACTCCAGAGTTTTTCCAGCTCGTACAGACGACGGCTCTCTTCCTGCATGACGTGAACCATCACGTCGCCGAGGTCGACGACGATCCAGTCGGCGGCGGCTTCCCCTTCAACGCCCAGGGGCAGCAAGCCGGCGGCGCGGGATTCCTGAACCACGTGGTCGGCGATGGACATCACATGACGCGTGGAGGTGCCGGTGCAGATAATCATGCAATCGGTGATGCTGGATTTGCCATGTACATCAATGGCAACGATGTCCTGACCTTTCAGGTCATCAATTTTGTCGATAACAAAATCCTGGAGTGCTTTACCCTGCAAGTGTTCCCCCTGGGTGCGTGAAGATTGATAATCATAAAGAGCCTGACAGTATACCTGAACTAATGAAAAAGTCGGGTGAAATGTCTGTCGGCAGGCGTTCGCGGCGGAGTATCATCCCATCCCTCGCCGAGGATTGCATCGCCATTTTTGTAAAACAATTTCTGCAAACCTGCTTTGGCGGATGCTGCCTGGCAGCGGAGAATAGCAGCCTGCTCTGGCCTGTCAATGGTTCGGCGGGAATTCTTGTTGCGGCTGCCAGACGGCCTGGCTATTTAATACCCGCAGGGTGGTGAAATCGTCGCGAATGTCGAGGAGACTCCAGGCGCCATGGGCTATCGGAAAGTGCCACATCGCCGCGGCGGGCATCTGCAACAGCAGGGCGGTCAGCAGGCTCAGGACGCCCTGATGGCCGACGATCAGCAGGTGGTCAAGATGGCGGCAGTCGGTCAGCGTGGGGGTAAACTCGCTGACACGGCGGGCAAAACGCTGAAAGCTTTCGCCGTTGGTCGGGGCCGCGTGCTGCCAGTCAGCGCACCATGCGGCATAGTTTTCCGCATCTTCTCGCTGGAGGTCGCGATGATGGCGCATCTCCCAGTCGCCGAAAAACATCTCATTGAGCGCGGCATGGCATTCGCGCGGGATAGCGCGATCGCCAAGCAGCAGATCGGCCGTTGTCCCGGTCCGCGCCAGCTCGCTGCAGAAGACTTTATCGAAAGGCGCCGCGCGCAGTCGTTCACCGAGCGCTCGCGCCTGAGCGACGCCGCGCGGCGTCAGGGGCGTGGGGGCATGGCCGCTGTATAACCCGGCAACGTTAGCTTCGGTTTCGCCATGGCGAACTAACCACAATTTCATGAACAGGCTCTGACAGGCGTTGGAGAGGTGGCGTTACGATAGCGCTTTTTTCGCGCCAGGCCCAGCCCGGGGTCAGCAATAGAGACCCTGCTCGCGGATGTAGTCCAGCACCGCGGCCGGCAGCATCTCGGCGCAGGACTCGCCGCGCTCAAGGCGCTGGCGAATGATCGTCGCCGAAATATCGAACCACGGGGTCTCAGCCAGGTAGATCACGCCGGAAGGGCGGTGATGCAAAGACTCCACGTCGTGGGTTAAATGGCGATCCAGCCAGCGCTGATCGGCCTCATGGGCCATGGTCAGCGGGTAACCCGGCCGGCGGCAGACAATCAGGTGGACATTGTCGAGGATGGTTTCATAGTTATGCCAGGTGGGAAAGGTGAGCAGCGAATCCTGGCCAATGATAAACGCCAGCGGCTTGTGCGGCCCCTGCTCCTGGCGCCACTCCTGCAGCGTTTGCGCCGTCCAGGAGGGGGTATCGCGCCGCAGTTCGCGTTCATCGAGCGTGAACAGCGGCTTATCGGCAATCGCCAGCTTCAGCATGTGCACGCGCTGGGCGCTGGTGGCTTCCGGCTGGGGACGATGCGGCGGGACGTTATTAGGCATGATGATGACCTTGCTCAGGCCAATCTGATTCGCCAGGATCTCGACCGGCTTGAGGTGACCATAATGCACCGGATCGAAGGTGCCGCCATAGATTGCCTGTAAGTGAGTCATATCAACCATCAATAAAAACGTCCGCCAGGGCTTTGTGGCAGAGCAACAACGAAAGACTTTCCAGTTCGGGCCAGACGTCGTACCCGTAATCCTGTTTAAAGGTCAGTTCCGCGCGGGTCAGAAGGGTCACCGCCTGGCGCAGCTGTTCGCCGCTGAGTCGGGCGAGGGCGTCGCTGAGCAGCTGACGGCGGTTTTGCCAGACCCGATGTTTATCAAACAGCGAACGCAGCGGCGTCTGCGCCGACTGGCGCTTGAGGGTGACCAGCAGCAGCAGCTCCCGCTGTAGCGTACGCAGCAGGATCGCCGGCTCGCAGCCTTCAAGACGGAGCTGCTGCAGAACGTGCAGCACGCGCTTACTTTTGCCTGCCAGTAGGGCATCGACCCAATGGTAAGGGGTAAAGTGCGCGGCATCGTTCACCGCCTGCTCAACGCGGGGCAGGGTCAGCTTACCGTCCGGCCAGAGGAGCGCCAGACGCTCCAGCGCCTGCGCCAGCGCCAGCAGATTGCCTTCGTAACAGTAGCACAGCAGCTGGCTGGCCGCGTCGTCGAGCTGCAGCTGATGCTGTTTGGCCCGCGCGGCCAGCCAGCGCGGCAGCTGCGCGTATTCCGGCGTCTGGCAGCTGACCTGGACGGCGCGCTGAGCCAGCGCGGTGAGCCACGCGGCATTCTCCTGGGCTTTAGTCAACTTACTGCCGCGAACGATCAGCAGCAGGTCGTCGTGCAGCAGACCGACCAGCGTCGCCAGCTGTTCGTTGATCGCCGCGTTGGGGCCGTTTTCCGGCAGGATCAACAGCAGGGTTTGCCGGCTGGCAAACAGGCTCATCGCCTGGCTTAAGGCGAAAAGCGCCTGCCAGTCGGTGCTGCTATCGATAGTGAAGGTGTGGTGTTCGGTAAAGCCCTGCGCGGCAGCGGCTTCGCGAATAGCGTCCTGGCTTTCCTGCAACAGCAGAGGATCGTTGCCAAGCAGCAGATAGGCCGCGCGCAGCCCTTCAGTGAGCTGCGCGCGGAGCTGTTCCGGGTACAACCGAATCATCATTGACCCAGCGTGGTGGAGACGCGGTTACCCGAGGACGCCGGCGCGGTGCTGCCCGCGACCGGTTTTTCTTCCTGCTGGGTGGCTTCAACATCCGCTACCTGAACGCTTGGCAGTTTACGAATCAGCTGTTCCGCCGCTTTATCGTACATTTCCTGGATAATCATATCCTGCTCGGCGTCTTTGGCTAGCGCCGCCTGCGGGTTATCAAAGAACGAACGATAGACCTTGGTGGTTATCGGATAGATATCGTGACCCGGGATCAGGACGCTGGCATGAACGGTCATGACCATCTGATATTCCGCCGTACGACCGTCCTGGAACACCGATGCCGTATCTTTCTGAATCGACGATCCATCGAGGCGCAGAGAAGGGACATCTTTACGCAGCGTGCTGGCGTCGATCAGTTCCACGCCGTTAAGACGCAGCTGATTACGCACCGCGCGGCTTAACGGCCCGTTCGGATCGCTCGACTGGAAGATCATGGTTTTCATGGTGGTGGGCACCTTGGTAGTGCTACGCAGATGCCAGCCACAGCCGGCGGTGGCAAGCACCGCCAGAGATAACAACATTGTTACCAGATATCGCACGCTTCCTCCCGCGCTTAGCCAACGACCAGATTGAGCAGTTTACCCGGAACGTAAATCACTTTACGCACGGTTTTGCCGTCGAGATACTTCGCCACCAGATGCTCCTGGCCGGCGCGCTCGCGGACCTGCTCTTCAGTTGCGTCTACCGCAACGGTAATTTTACCACGAACTTTGCCGTTGACCTGGACGACGACGAGGGTGCTGTCTTCCACCATCGCACTTTCATCTGCCACTGGCCACGGCGCGTTGTCGATATCGCCTTCACCGTTCAGCTCACGCCACAGGGTGAAGCTGGCGTGCGGGGTGAACGGGTTGAGCATACGCACGACCGCCAGCAGGGCTTCCTGCATCAGAGCGCGATCCTGCTCATCTTCCTGCGGCGCTTTCGCCAGCTTGTTCATCAGCTCCATGATCGCCGCGATGGCGGTGTTGAAGGTCTGACGACGACCGATGTCATCGGTCACTTTGGCGATGGTTTTGTGGATATCGCGACGCAGCGCTTTCTGATCTTCACTCAGCGCCGCCACGTTCAGGGCCGCAACGTCCCCTTTGGTGGTGTGTTCGTAGACCAGCTTCCAGACGCGTTTCAGGAAGCGGTTCGCCCCTTCGACGCCAGATTCCTGCCACTCGAGGGTCATATCCGCCGGGGAGGCGAACATCATGAACAGACGCACGGTATCCGCGCCGTAGCGCTCAACCATGACCTGCGGGTCGATGCCGTTGTTTTTCGACTTGGACATCTTGCTCATGCCGGTGTACACCAGCTCGTGGCCCGCCGCGTCTTTCGCTTTCACGATGCGGCCTTTTTCGTCACGTTCGACGATGGCGTCAACCGGGGAGACCCAGTTACGTTCGCCGTTTTCGCCTACGTAGTAGAAAGCGTCAGCCAGCACCATGCCCTGGCACAGCAGCTGTTTCGCCGGCTCATCGGAGTTGACCATGCCCGCGTCGCGCATCAGCTTGTGGAAGAAGCGGAAGTAGAGCAGGTGCATGATCGCGTGTTCGATACCGCCGATGTAGATATCGACCGGCAGCCAGTAGTTGGCCGCTTGCGAATCCAGCATCCCTTCCTGATACTGCGGGCAGGTGTAGCGCGCATAGTACCAGGAGGACTCCATAAAGGTGTCAAAGGTGTCGGTTTCGCGCAGCGCTGGCTGGCCGTTAACCGTGGTCTTGGCCCATTCAGGATCGGCTTTGATCGGGCTGGTGATGCCGTCCATGACCACGTCTTCCGGCAGGATCACCGGCAGCTGATCTTCCGGGGTCGGCAGCACGGTGCCGTCTTCCAGGGTGACCATCGGGATCGGCGCGCCCCAGTAGCGCTGACGGGACACGCCCCAGTCGCGCAGGCGGTAGTTAATTTTACGTTCGCCGACGCCCATGGCTGCCAGTTTGTCGGCAATGGCGTTGAAGCCCGCTTCATAATCGAGGCCGCTGAACTCGCCGGAGTTAAACAGGACGCCTTTCTCGGTCAGCGCCTGCTCCGAGAGATCTGGCTCAGAACCGTCGGCGGCGAGGATCACCGGCTTGATGTTCAGCCCGTATTTGCTGGCGAACTCGTAGTCGCGCTGGTCGTGACCCGGAACGGCCATCACCGCGCCGGTGCCGTACTCCATCAGCACGAAGTTAGCCGCCCACACCGGAATTTCTTCGCCGGTCAGCGGGTGGATAGCTTTAAAGCCGGTATCGACGCCTTTTTTCTCCATCGTCGCCATGTCGGCTTCCGCCACTTTGGTGTTGCGGCATTCGTCGATGAAGGTGGCCAGCGCCGGATTGTTGGCCGCAGCCTGCTGCGCCAGCGGGTGACCCGCAGCGACCGCCAGGTAGGTACAGCCCATAAAGGTGTCCGGGCGGGTGGTGTAGACGGTCAGCTTGTCGGCGTAATGGTTAACGTCAAAGGAGATTTCCACCCCTTCAGAACGGCCGATCCAGTTGCGCTGCATGGTCTTCACGGTGTCCGGCCAGTGGTCCAGCTTATCCAGATCGTTCAACAGCTCATCGGCGTAGGCGGTGATTTTAATAAACCACTGCGGGATCTCTTTACGCTCGACTTTGGTGTCGCAGCGCCAGCAGCAGCCGTCGATAACCTGCTCGTTGGCCAGTACGGTCTGGTCGTTCGGGCACCAGTTCACCGCGGAGGTTTTTTTGTACACCAGGCCTTTTTTGTACAGCTCGGTGAAGAACTTCTGCTCCCAGCGGTAGTATTCCGGGGTGCAGGTCGCCAGCTCACGGCTCCAGTCATAGCCGAAGCCCAGCATTTTGAGCTGGTTTTTCATGTAGGCGATGTTGTCGTAGGTCCACGGCGCTGGCGCGGTGTTGTTTTTTACCGCCGCGCCTTCCGCAGGCAGACCGAACGCATCCCAGCCAATCGGCTGCAGGACGTTTTTACCCAGCATGCGCTGATAGCGGGCAATCACGTCGCCGATGGTGTAGTTACGCACGTGACCCATGTGTAGTCGACCAGAAGGATAAGGAAGCATCGACAGGCAGTAATACTTCTCTTTGCTCTCGTCTTCAGTTACTTCAAATGTACGATTTTCGTCCCAGTGAAGCTGGACTTTCGATTCTATCTCTTCCGGGCGGTATTGCTCTTGCATGGCAGCCAGTGGTCCTGTTTTCAATACAGCTACAAAATGTAGCCAATGGATGTGTTATTTCAGATCGGCATAGCATAGCCCAAACGCCAACGTCAAAACAGCTTTTCGCACATCAACATCGGCAAAAGCTGGGCAGATTATTTCGCGAGTCTGTGGCTTGTCAGACACAGCGGGAGAGGAATAAGGTCTATTATCAGAAGACGTTAACCACACCGGAGGCGAAATGATGAACAAGGTTGCTCAATATTACCGTGAACTGGTCTCCTCGCTCAGCGAACGGCTCCGCCATGGAGAACGCGATATTGACGCGCTGGTGACGCAGGCACGCGATAAAATTGTCCGCGCCGGCGATCTGACGCAGAGCGAGATTGAGTCGGTAATAGCCGCGGTCAAGCGCGATCTTGAGGAGTTTGCCCGCAGCTACGAAGAGAGTCATGAAGACGAGAGCGACAGCGTGTTTATGCGGGTGATCAAAGAGAGCCTGTGGCAGGAGCTGGCCGATATCACTGACAAAACCCAGCTTGAGTGGCGGGAGGTTTTTCAGGATCTGAATCACCACGGCGTATACCACAGCGGCGAAGTGGTCGGTTTAGGTAACCTGGTGTGTGAGAAGTGTCACTATCACCTGGCGGTGTATACCCCGGATGTGCTACCGCGCTGTCCGAAGTGCGGCCACGATCAGTTCCAGCGTCGCCCGTTTGAGCCCTGATCGATCGGGCCCGGTGCTGAATGATTGCGCCGGGCCGGTGAAAAAATAATTAATGATAAATCTAATGGGGCAATATAAACCTTATAGATTTATTGGTGTTATGCTCATATTTTTTACACCGCCACGGATTATCGTGGAGCATAACGCGCAGCGTATCGCAGCCAGCTCAGCGTATGATATTGACCAAATTAATTTGGAATAAGATGCGCGGTGCGCTTGCTAATGGGGCGTGGGCGCTGTCTGATAACAAGGCTATGTCATTTGCGGAGACTCATCGGCGATGCGCTGTCGCCAGCGCATCGCTTATTGTCAACGAATAGTATTTATTTCTGCCTGTTTATACTGCTGGCGACCACCCATGTCAGAGGCGTAGTTATGGTAAGAATTGACCACTAACTTATCAGCAGAAAGAGAACCTGCATTACAAATTGAAAGGTTCAGGAAACCGCAGCGGTAGCCACCATTTTTGACATACCGGGTGGTCATCGTCAGGGAACCATTCGCCTTAATCGTTTTATAGTTGGTGATGTCAGCGGTTTGCTGCGTATACAGAGTCATGTCCCCGCTACTCATCATTTGACCCTCATTAAGTATGCCGTTATTCGCGGTGATGTTGACAGCATTCCCGTCGATCGTTGCCCTGTTCCGCAGGTAGTTACTCTCGATGCTCAGCGTGTCGCCGTAAATATAATAAATATTATCGATCACATCGCCTTTAATCGACAGGGAATGTTGACCAACAATATTCCCTTCCTGATCCAGATTACCGTTAGTCACTATGGATACATCGTTACCTTCAATGCGACCTTTGTTATATATCTTCCCCGAAGTGATGTTGTCATCCTTTTTAGCTTGCACGGTCAGGCTGGAGTTAGCCCGGATGTTGCCGGTGACGTTAAGCGTATTGCCGCTGAAAGCAATGTTTGTGACATCGCCCAGGATTGAACCGCCGTTATCGATATTGACAGCGGACACGGCTAACTGGCCATCAGAGTCGATATAGGACCCATAGCGAGTAGTGAGATTGCCCCCGCTGGCTACGGATAGCATCTGAGTTCCCCTAAAAGTACCCGCGTTAACGAGATCGCCGCTAGCATTTACGCCAAGTGTTTTGCTGCTGGCAATAGTGCCTTCATTGTTTAATGTCCCCAAACTGGACAACGCCGTAGCGTAAGCGGTGCTATTAATGGTACCTTTATTTTTCATATCCCCTGCAGACACCATATTAGCGACAAGGCCGTCCGCGTTGATGGCGCCCTCATTAATCAGAGAACCATAGCTCGTCATCATAAGCATAGAGTTTGCGCTAATAACGCCTTTATTACGCACGCCGAGGCCTAAGGTATTCCCCACCATACTGATGCTATTGGCCTTGATACCGCCTAGATTGCTGATATCAATACTATATTCCGGTATGAGCATCTGCATGACCGTAGCCGTTTTCCCATGGTTTGCTATCTCTCCGGTAGCGTTATTATATGTGAAGTTACCCGCGCTGAGGGCGGTGCTGGCGGCGTTAAGGGTACCGTTAATCGCAATGGCATCCGCAAGCAAGATCGCATAGTTTGAGGAGGCGTTCATGCCTTTATCACCGATGGTGATTTTACCCTGCGTGACCGTATAGCTATCAATCGCGCCGGTGTCGCTCAGATTGACCTGGCCTGTCGTCAGCACTGCTTTGTTAGTATTAATAAAACTGCATCCGGAGCAGGAGATGCCGTTAGGGTTGGCGATAACGACATCGGCTTTTTGTCCGTTAACCTCGATAAAGCCCTGCAGGTTACTCATTTTATTGGAGGTCACTTCATTTAAAATGACGGAAGCGCTGCCGTTGGTCAGATTGTTATTCTTTGCGATATTACCGTGAGTTTCGTGATTAACGTCACTGGCACTATTGTTTAATATGGTGCCGTTAGGGCCGACGTTAAATTCGCGATATAAGTTATGCGAGACGCCAGCGGCATTTGGGGCTTCGATATCAATAACATTAGCCCCTGATTTATGCGTATAGCTTGAGGGATCGGCATAAACAACGGATGAACTTAGCGCTGCAGCCAGCGCAACATATGAAACCTTGAATTTAAACATGTAATTTATTCCTTTAAATATGAAAAAATGAATCAGTAAATTGCAGTAATGTGCTGATGAAAACTAATACCTCCACTGTAATGAAAAGCCCATATTCATGGCATCGCTATGAAAGTCGTCAGGTTTACTGATGGGCGTGCCGATAAAAAAGTCATATTGCGTAGACGCTATTTCTCCGCGGACGCCGCCGACTGCGCCAGAAAGACTTTTTCCTTGCCTGGCGCGCTCGCTACCAATGATCCGGCCGAAGTCAAGACCAAGATATACCTGCCGGTCGGGGGTGGGAATATTCCAGCTAAAATCATTGCGCCAGTACCAGCCTTGATTGGCCGAAAGCGTATTTTCACCATCAAAGCCGCGAACCGTCCAGCGATTGCCGATATTAAACTGGTTGTCCGAAGATAATCTATCCGGGCTGAACTGGGCATGGAAACGCGGCATCCAGCTAAACTTATCGCCGGTTGCGGCAAACTGCATTAAGGCCTGTATATCGGCGTGAACGATGCGCGAATGGCGGCTATATAAACCGGCTTTTTCCTCCGGCGTAGGCACGGAGCTGAGCCACGGCAGGCTGCGCTGAATACCTACGCTGGCGTCGACAATTTTATTGTTAAAATAGCGCTGGTAGCGCAGGGTAAATTCCCAGACAGGATTTTGTTTACGCATTACATGCAGCTCATCGCCGCCAAAAAAGTAGTGCGAACTGCTCTTTGCTATGCGCAGATCGGCGGTCGTTTTTTGTTGTCGGGTATGCGAAAGCAGGCGGCTAAGGGTCGCGCTGTAATAACGGTTTTTACTTTTATAGTCGATGCTTGACCATCTTCCTTTAAACAGCTGGCGGTACTGGCTGTAGGAGCCGTACAGGCTCAATGACCAGTAACCAAAAGGCACGGAGTAGTAAAGATTGCCGTTATGGTTGCCGTCGTTGTGCTGGTTGAATTCAACGTCGCCGCCTGCCGAGATGGAAAGAATATCGTTCAATGAAGATAAATCGTAAAGGTATAGCGCGCCGCCGCCCTGATAGCGACCGCTGGCGCGGCTGCCTGCGTCATCAAGCCAGGCGCCAACCTGCCACTGTTTATCCATTACCCGGGCGATTTCAATATCACTTTCGCCAATGTGTTCCCCGGGCCGCAGCTTCATATGGGCGCTGGTGCCAGGCAGCCGCTGCAGGTTAGCCATCCCTTGTTCAAGATCGCTGAGGCGCAGGATTTTACCGGTATGCGTGGGCATGGAGGTCCACAGGTTCGTCACGGCACTATTCGGCGCAAAATCAATATGCCCCGTTTTGCCATAAGTCAGCGTTATTTTGAGAATGCCCCCTTCTAGTGACTGAGAAGGGATATCGATCAGAGAAGTAATATACCCTTGCGTTATCAGTTCATTTTGTAAGGCGTTCGTCAGCAGGCGAATCCCATCTATTCCGAGGCAATGGCCGGGCGCCTGGGCTGCGATCTTCCCGAGGAGGGCGGTGGTTTTTGCGTTGTCCTCGGAGGTAATATCAACTTTCGTGATATACCGACAGGTCGCTTCTTCGGGAAATATCAAGGTTTGCGTTTTCGCATAGGTGCGAGAAGATTGGTATTGCTGCTGATGGGGCATTAATGCGCTTTCACGGGCTTTATCCTGTTCAACCTGGTTTACCGTTGCGGCCTCAATACCCGCCCAGGCGGTAAAGCAGGTGAGCAAATTTAAACACAAAATAATGGCCAGTCTGTTAGTGTTAGTCCGCATGAAGCAATATCCGTTTGTTTCATTGAGTAAGATTATAATTAATGGTTGTGCGCGGCATGAAATAGCCTGCGCGACGTATAGCAAGTCAATTGAAATATTATTTTCAAGAAATTTAAACTCACGGGGATTATTACAAGATGCCGTATGCTAACGATGACGTGGCGGTTAATCTATTCTACGGCCCTTGAATTCTTTGTGAAATTTTTACTTCACGTTGTGAAGCTGTCGCTTTGAGATGAAGCGATTGAAAAGGGGAGGGGCTGACAGGCGCGCACGGTGATATCGTGCGCGCCGCAGAAGTTAGTGCAGAATTTTGGCGAGGAAGTCTTTGGCGCGATCGGATTGTGGGTTAGCGAAGAACGCTTCTTTATCGGCGTCTTCGACAATCTTTCCTTCATCCATAAAGATCACCCGGTTGGCCACCTTGCGGGCGAAGCCCATTTCGTGGGTAACCACCATCATAGTCATCCCTTCGTTGGCCAGTTCCACCATGACGTCCAGTACCTCGTTGATCATCTCCGGGTCGAGCGCGGAGGTAGGTTCATCAAACAGCATGGCGATCGGGTCCATGCACAGCGCACGGGCGATGGCCACGCGCTGCTGCTGGCCGCCGGAGAGCTGCGCCGGATATTTTTCCGCATGCGCCGCCAGGCCCACGCGCTCCAGCAGCTTGAGACCCTTCTTGCGCGATGACGCTTTGTCACGATTGAGCACCTTAACCTGCGCCAGCGTCAGGTTGTCGATAATCGACAGGTGCGGGAACAGTTCAAAATGCTGAAACACCATTCCGACATGCGAGCGCAGTTTGGCAAGATTGGTCTTTTTATCGTTAACCACGGTGCCATCGACGATAATCTGCCCCTGCTGCACCGGCTCAAGGCCGTTCACGGTTTTAATCAGTGTGGATTTACCGGAGCCTGACGGCCCGCAGACCACCACGACTTCGCCTTTTTTCACTTCCGTGGAGCAATCGGTCAGCACCTGAAAGTGACCATACCATTTTGAAACATTTTTCAGGGTAATCATTACACAGTCCTTTTCTTCAACCAGCTGACCAACAGCGAGGCGCTGAGGCTAATCACAAAATAGACGCCGCCCGCGAACAGGATCATTTCGACCTGGGTCCCGTCACGCTCGCCAATCGTCGAGGCGGTACGGAAGAAGTCGGCGAGGCTCAATACATACACCAGCGAGGTATCCTGGAAGAGGACGATCCCCTGGGTTAACAGCAGCGGCACCATGGCGCGGAAGGCCTGCGGCAGGATCACCAGCCGCATCGACTGCCAGTGGGTCATTCCCAGCGCCAGCGCGGCGCTCGACTGGCCGCGGGAGATGCTCTGGATGCCGGCGCGGATAATCTCCGAGTAGTAGGCGGCTTCGAACATCGAAAACGCCACCATCGCCGAGATCAGGCGAATATCCGTTTTCGGCGACAGTCCCAACACGTTCTGCAGGAAGCCCGGGACAATCAGGTAGAACCACAGCAGAACCATCACCAGCGGGATAGAACGGAACACGTTAACGTAGGATTTAGCAAACCAGGCCAGCGGCAGAAAGCTGGACAGGCGCATTACCGCCAGCAGGGTGCCCCAGACGATACCGACCACGATGGCGATCACTGTGATCTTCAGGGTGATCACCAGCCCCGCCAGCAGGTAGGGCATGGAGGGAACGATCGAACTCCAGTCAAAATCGTACATTATTTGCCTCCCATATTGCCAGGCAGGCGAACCTTACGCTCGACCACATACATAATCAGCATAATCACCGCGTTGATGAAAACATAGGCCAGGGTGATGGCGGTAAAAGACTCCCAGGCATGAGCGGAGTAGTCCAGCAGTTTGCCCGCCTGCGCGGCCATATCGGCCAGACCGATGGTGGAGGCGATGGCCGAGTTTTTCACCAGGTTCATCATCTCCGAGGTCATCGGCGGCACGATAACGCGATAGGCGTTCGGCAGCAGCACGTAGCGGTAGGTTTGCGGCAGGGTCAACCCCATCGCCAGACCGGCGTTCTTTTGCCCGCGCGGCAGCGACTGAATAGCGGCGCGTACCTGCTCGCAGACGCGAGCGGCGGTAAACAGCCCCAGGCACAGCATCGAGGAGACAAAGAACTGAATGTTTGGGTCCAGCTCCGATTTAAACCACATGCCGATATTTTCCGGCAGGAATTCCGGCACCACCAGGTACCAGGTAAAGAACTGCACGATCAGCGGCACGTTGCGAAACAGTTCGACATAGCAGGTGCCAATCCCTGAGAGCAGACGATTGGGCACCGTGCGCAAAATACCGAACAGCGAGCCGACGAGAAAAGCGATGATCCAGGCCGAGATGGAGAGGGCGACGGTGATCTGAAAACCGCTCCACAGCCAGCCCAGGTAGGTAGTGTTGCCGAAGGGGGCCTGTTGCAGGAATATCCCCCAGTTCCAGTCTATTGACATACATGACTCCTGGAAAAAAAAGGGTAGCCATTGCTACCCTCGAAGACGGTTGTCCAGCTTGTTTCGGTATTCGCGGCGGCTGGGGAACGACCAGCCGCCGTATAGTCTGTCCGTGCTGTGACAACCATCGGGAGGGCAGGATATCCCGCCCCTGGTTGTTATAATTAGTTCAGTGCTTTGTCATTAGGTGATTTGAACAGCGCTTTCATGTCGTCCGACAGCTCGAAGTTCAGGTTAAGATTTTTTGGCGGAATCGGGTTTTTGAACCATTTATCGAACCACTTCGCCGCTTCGCCAGAGGTCTGGGCCTGGGCAACGGTTTCATCGACCAGCGCCTTGAAGGCCGGATCGTCCTTACGCAGCATGCAGCCATAGGCTTCTTTCGACTGCGCGGTGCCGACGATTTCCCAGTTATCCGGTTTCTTCGCCTTGGCGCGTTCGCCGGCCAGCAGAGCGTCATCCATCATAAAGGCCACCGCGCGTCCGCTCTCCAGGGTGCGGAAAGAGTCGCCATGATCTTTGGCGCTGATGATGCGCATATTCATTTTTTTCTCATCGTTCAGCTTATGCAGCAGGATCTCTGAGGTGGTCCCGGAGGTGACAACGACCGCCTTATCCTTCAGGTCCGGGAAATCTTTGATCGGGCCGCCTTTCTTCACCAGCAGACGAGTGCCGACGACGAAGATAGTATCGGAGAAGGCCGCCTGCTTCTGGCGCTCGAGGTTGTTGGTGGTTGAGCCGCACTCGAAATCAAAGGTGCCATTCTGCAGCAGCGGGATACGATTCTGCGAGGTAACCGGGATCAGTTTGACCTGCAGATCGGGTTTGTTCAGTTTTTTCTTGATGGCATCGACGATGGCGTTGGAGTAGTCCTGAGAGTAACCCACAACCTTCTGTTGGTTATCGTAGTAAGAGAAAGGGACGGAAGATTCGCGATGGCCGACAACGATAACGCCATTTTTCGCGATCTTATCCAGAGTGCTCTGGCCAGCCGCCGGGGCAGCATCTTCCGCCTGCGCCAGACCAGCGGTCATTCCCATTACCAGCATTGCCGTGGCCAGTTTACGTAATTGCATATCCAACTCCTTATCCGCAGCGTCACCGACGCTATTGATACCCATTGTGATTGTGTGTGTTGTTATTGGGGGCACGCATCCACGTGCCGCATTTGTATGTGTTTGTTAGCATTTAGTTTGGCTTAATGTAAAGATTTTGCTGTTTTATTGTTTATTTTTGCGAAGCGCTCCGCACCAATCGGAGGCAAATATCTTCCATTGCACCAAAATAGCGCGACCGCCGATCGTTTATGGTGCAACCCGGTTGCACTGGGCCAGAGGACGGCGCTACCCGATTAAATAAAGCAATGACTGTGCCAGGGTGGCAAATGACGGGAAGAAAAAAAAGCCGACGACGGGCGTCGCCGGCAGAGCATTTATCGGCGACGCTGACGCAGGCTCATCAGCAGCGCGCCGAAGCCGAGCAGCGCCGTCAGCGCCCACAGCGGCCAGTTGCCAGTGCGGGCGTAAGGGGTCAAGCCGCTGGTGGGCGTCACGGTGGTGGTCAACACCTCGCGGGTAAACTGCGGGATCATCTTCTGAATCTCGCCGCGCGGGCCGATGACGGCGGTAATGCCGTTGTTGGTGCTGCGCAGCAGCGGGCGGGCCAGCTCCAGGGCGCGCATCCGCGCCATCTGGAAGTGTTGCCACGGGCCGATGGACTTGCCGAACCAGGCGTCGTTGGAGATGGTCAGCAGGAAGTCGGTGTCCGGACGGAAGTTATCCCGCACCTGTTCCCCGAGGATGATCTCGTAGCAGATGGCCGCGGTCAGCTTTAGGTTATGCGCCATCAGCTGCGGCTGCACGTAGGGACCGCGGCTGAAGGAGGACATCGGCAGGTCGAAGAATGGCGCCAGCGGACGCAGAATCGACTCCAGCGGTACAAACTCGCCGAACGGCACCAGATGGTTCTTGTTGTAGCGGTTGGTCGAGTCGTAGCGGTAAGGGTTATCTTTGCCGAGGGTAATGATGGTGTTGTAGGTGTCGTAGCGGTTCTGCTTATTGAGACGCGCGTCGACGATGCCGGTGATCAGTGAGCTGTCTTTTGCGCGCAGCAGATCGTCCATCATGCTGAGGAACTGCTGCTGGTTGATCTCGAGATCCGGGATCGCCGATTCGGGCCAGATAATCAGCTGCGAGTGGCCGATATGCGGCTGGGTCAGCGCCAGATAGGTTTTCAGAGTGTTAACCAGCTGCTTCTCGTCCCACTTCATGGCCTGCGGGATATCGCCTTGCACCAGCGAGACCTGCGTCGCACGCGCCGGCAGCAGCTGATACCACTGGATATAGCGCAGCGGGAACGGCAGGGCGAACAGCAGCGCGGCAATGACCAGCGACTTCCCGTTGCGCTGTACGAGGGCCAGGGCCAGCAGGCCGCTTACCATCATCAGCAGGAAGTTGATCGCCTCGACGCCCATCACCGGCGCCAGGCCTTTCAGCGGGCCGTCAATCTGGCTGTAGCCGAACTGCAGCCACGGAAAACCGGTCAGCACCCAGCCGCGCAGGAACTCGGTGATCTGCCAGACGACGGGAGCGGCGATCGCCACCCGCAGCCAGCTGGTTTTGGGCCACAGACGGGCGAGCAGGCCGGCAAACAGGCCGGTGTAGAGCGAGAGATAGGCCGCCAGCAGCACGACGAGGAAGACGTTAACCGGGCCCGGCATACCGCCAAACTGCGCGATGCTGACATAGACCCAGTTGATACCCGTGCCGAACAGGCCGAGCCCCCAGAAATAGCCGATGCCGGCGCTTTGCAGCGGGCGGCGGTTGAGGGTTAACGCCTGCAGACCGACCAGCGAAATAATCGCCGCGGGCCAGAAGTCATAAGGTGAAAAAGCCAGCGTTCCGCTGGCTCCGAATAGCAGCGCCAGCAGCAGACGTACGCGCTGACGTTCAAGAAGAGAGGCAAATACCATTTAGGCTAATCGTCCCGTTAATTAACGCCTGTTGCCACAGGCTATGCTGTTTGCCAGCCGGGGGAGGGGACAACCGGGGATCGCCCACGGTCTGTCTCCCGGCTGGCCGTGACCTTCAGCGCCGCCGCTTACTCTTCCAGCTTCGGCTGGGGAGCGTCATCCGGCAGCTTAACATGCACCTGAATGATACGACGACTATCTGCCATTGCTACCTTGAATTGGTAACCATCAATGTCGATAGATTCGCCGCGAGCCGGCAGGTGGCCAAAGGCCTGCATTACCAGTCCGCCAATGGTATCCACTTCTTCATCGCTGAAGTGCGTATCGAAGGCGTCATTGAAGTCTTCGATGGAGGCCAGAGCGCGCACCGTCCACGTATGGCGGCTCAGCTGGCGGAAATCGATATCTTCTTCTTCGTCGTACTCGTCTTCAATTTCCCCGACGATGAGCTCAAGGATATCCTCGATGGTCACCAGACCGGAGACACCGCCGAATTCGTCAATAACGATCGCCATATGGTAGCGCTGTGAGCGAAACTCTTTCAGCATGCGGTCGACCCGCTTGCTTTCCGGAACGACAACCGCCGGCCGTAACACTTTTTCCATGCTGAAAGCTTCGGCGTCGCTGCGCATAAACGGCAGCAGATCCTTGGCCATCAGAATCCCTTCGATGTGATCTTTATCTTCACTGATAACCGGGAAGCGCGAGTGGGCGGATTCGATGATGACATCAAGGCACTCGTCCAGCGTCTGATTGCGTTTCAGGGTAATCATTTGTGAACGGGGGATCATAATGTCGCGGACCCGCTGGTCGGCGATATCCATTACCCCTTCGAGCATGTCACGGGTATCTTCATCGATAAGGTCGTTCTGCCCGGAATCACGGATCAGCGCCAGCAGTTCATCGCGGTTTTTCGGTTCCCCGTGAAAGAGCTGGCTGAGTAACAGGGAGAAAAATCCCTTTTTGCTGTTTACTGTGTCACTACTGTGTGAATTGTCGTCGCTCATGGCGTCGTTTGGGTTCTCATGTTGATTTAATGTCGCTCGTCGCGCGTACACTCAGCGCCGGACGGCATGGGTTGCCTGAGGTTCAGGCGGGTAAAATGCATGAACAGCGGCCGGATGAGACGCAAGCGCCGCCATCCGGCAGGGGGCTATTCAGCAATCTTCTCGGAAATGTACGGGTCCTCATAGCCCAGAGCAAGCATTATCTCTGTTTCGAGGGCTTCCATCTCTTCCGCTTCGTCATCTTCGATGTGATCGTAGCCCAGCAGATGCAGGCTGCCGTGAACCACCATATGCGCCCAGTGCGCCTCCAGCGGCTTCCCTTGCTCGCTGGCTTCCTGCTCCACCACCTGACGGCAAATGATCAGATCGCCGAGCAGCGGTATTTCAATCCCCGGCGGCGCTTCAAACGGGAAAGAGAGGACATTGGTCGGTTTATCCTTGCCGCGATAGGTCAGGTTCAGCTCATGGCTTTCTGCAACGTCGACCAGACGAATCGTTAACTCTGACTCCTCCTGAAACGGCGGAATGACGGCGTCGACCCAGCGTTGAAAAAGGGCTTCGTCCGGCAGGCCGCTGGTCTCTTCGCAGGCCAGCTGTAAATCGAGGATCACCTGACTCATTTTTGCTCCTGTTCCTGGGCTTCGCGTTTGCGCTCGGCGGCCAGTTCTGCTTTACGTTTCTGGTCTGCGGCTTCCCATGCCTCATAGGCGTTCACGATGCGGGCGACCACCGGATGGCGGACCACGTCTTCGCTATGGAAGAAGTTGAAGCTGATCTCATCGACTTCCGCCAGCACTTCGATGGCGTGGCGCAGACCGGATTTGGTGCTGCGCGGCAGGTCAATCTGCGTGATGTCGCCGGTGATCACCGCCTTGGAGTTAAAGCCGATGCGGGTCAGGAACATCTTCATCTGCTCGATGGTGGTGTTCTGGCTTTCATCAAGAATGATAAAGGCGTCATTCAGCGTCCGTCCGCGCATATAGGCCAGCGGAGCCACTTCGATGACGTTACGCTCAATCAGCTTTTCCACCTTCTCAAAGCCGAGCATCTCGAACAGCGCGTCGTACAGCGGGCGCAGATACGGGTCGACCTTCTGGCTCAGATCGCCGGGCAGGAAGCCGAGCTTTTCGCCCGCCTCGACGGCCGGACGGGTCAGCAGAATGCGGCGGATCTCCTGGCGCTCCAGCGCATCGACCGCCGCCGCCACCGCCAGATAGGTTTTCCCGGTACCTGCCGGACCCACGCCGAAGGTGATGTCGTGATCGAGGATATTGGCGATGTACTGCGCCTGGTTCGACGTACGCGGTTTGATCACCCCGCGCTTGGTCTTGATATTGACGGCTTTTCCGTACTCCGGCACGCTCTCGGCGCTCTGCTCCAGCACGCGCGCCTCTTTGATCGCCAGATGGATCTGCTCTGGTTCAATATCCTGAATCTGACCGCGCATCGGCGCCGTGTCGACATACAGGCTGCGCAGAATATCGGCGGCGGCGTGCACGCATAGGGCGCGTCCGGTCAGTTTAAAGTGATTGTCACGGCGGTTGATCTCAATGCCTAACCGACGTTCCAGCTGTTTGATGTTGTCGTCAAACGGGCCGCACAGGGCTAACAGGCGTGCGTTATCCGCTGGCTCCAGGGTAATTTCACGAGTGTCTATGTTCAAACTGTTCCTCTTTACGCAGGTGGCCGGACGCGGCGCGTGGCCGGCTAATCAGGAAATTATTTACGTCACAGGAAAATGGCGCAAGCATTGCTGTAGATATAGGGACGGAGAGAGGAATTACAAGGCCTGCCGGAACCGACAGGCCTGAAGGGATCACGGCTGATAGATACCCACGCCAAGATCGTTCTCTTTACGGGTGCGGGCAATCACTGATTCAGGTGATTCAGCGATACGCAGACCCATCTCCGCTTCGGTGCGCACGATTTTGCCGCGCAGCGAGTTGGTGTAAACATCGACAATTTCGACATCCACAAACTTGCCGACGAGGTCCGGGGTGCCTTCAAAGTTGACCACCCGGTTGTTCTCCGTACGTCCGGAAAGCTCCATGATGTTCTTGCGCGACGTGCCTTCCACCAGGATGCGCTGTACCGTGCCGAGCATGCGACGGCTCCAGGCCATCGCCTGCTGGTTGATGCGCTCCTGCAGAATATACAGACGCTGTTTCTTATCTGCATCCGGCACGTCGTCTACCATATCGGCCGCCGGGGTGCCCGGACGGGCGGAGAAGATAAAGCTGTAGCTCATATCGAAATTGACGTCGGCGATAAGCTTCATTGTCTTTTCGAAATCTTCCGTAGTTTCGCCGGGGAAGCCGACGATAAAGTCGGAGCTTATCTGAATATCCGGACGCGCTTCACGCAGCTTGCGAATAATCGCTTTATACTCCAGCGCGGTATGGGTGCGTCCCATCAGGTTCAGCACGCGGTCGGAGCCGCTTTGCACCGGCAGGTGCAGGAAGCTCACCAACTCCGGCGTATCGCGATAGACGTCGATGATATCGTCGGTAAATTCGATCGGGTGGCTGGTGGTGAAGCGAATGCGGTCGATGCCGTCGATAGCGGCCACCAGGCGCAGCAGATCGGCAAAGCTGCCGGTAGTGCCGTCGTAGTTCTCGCCGCGCCAGGCGTTCACATTCTGGCCCAGCAGGTTGACTTCACGCACGCCCTGCGCCGCCAGTTGGGCGATTTCAAACAGGATATCGTCGCACGGGCGGCTGACTTCTTCTCCGCGGGTGTAGGGCACCACGCAGTAGGTGCAGTATTTGTTGCAGCCTTCCATAATCGAGACAAAGGCGGTCGGGCCTTCGGCGCGCGGTTCTGGCAGACGATCGAATTTTTCAATTTCCGGGAAGCTGATATCAACCACCGGGCTGCGGTTGCCGCGCACGGAGTTAATCATCTCCGGCAGGCGGTGCAGGGTTTGCGGCCCGAAAATAATATCGACATAGTGCGCGCGCTGACGAATATGGTCGCCTTCCTGGGAAGCCACGCAGCCGCCAACGCCAATAATCAGGTCCGGGTTCTTCTCTTTCAGCAGCTTCCAGCGGCCAAGCTGATGGAAAACTTTTTCCTGGGCCTTCTCACGAATTGAGCAGGTATTGAGCAACAGCACATCTGCTTCTTCCGCCACTTCGGTCAGTTGATACCCATGTGTCGCATCCAGCAGATCGGCCATCTTTGATGAATCATACTCGTTCATCTGACAGCCCCAGGTTTTAATATGGAGTTTTTTTGTCATTGACTTGCTCATGCTCAGTAATAGATATCCAAAACGCGGGGATATATACAGGGTGAATTTCGCATTCCAGGGCGCGTATTGTAATGCTTTGGTCGCCCCCTGACCAGTGCGAGCGTTATCACCGCAAGAGGGCGAAAAATCCGGTAAACTTAACGGATTCTGCTTTAAGGATAATAGCCATGACAATTCACGCAACAGATGTCGCCATCGTGGGCGGCGGCATGGTCGGCGGCGCCCTGGCGTTGGGGCTGGCGCAACAGGGATTTACCGTGACGGTGCTTGAGAAAACGGCGCCTCCGGCTTTCGATCCGGCATCCGCTCCGGATGTGCGGATCTCGGCGATCAGCGCGGCCTCGGTCGGCCTGCTGAAAAGCCTTGGCGTCTGGGATGCCGTGCGGGCGATGCGCGTCCACGCTTACCGTCGTCTGGAGACCTGGGAGTGGGAGAGCGCCCACGTCGCCTTTGACGCCGCCGAGCTTAAGCTGCCGGAGCTGGGCTATATGGTCGAGAACAAGGTCCTGCAGTGGGGCCTGTGGCAAGCGCTGACGGCGCACGAAGGGGTTACCCTGCGCGTTGGCGGCGAACTGGAGGCGATGCAGCGCGGCGAGGCGGAGACGGCGTTGCGTTTACGCGACGGGGAGACGATCCACGCCCGGCTGGTTATCGGCGCCGACGGCGCCAGCTCTCAGGTGCGGGAGATGGCCGGCATCGGCGTGCATGCCTGGCAATATCAGCAATCCTGTATGCTCATTAGCGTCCAATGCGCCGACGATCCCGGCGACAGCACCTGGCAGCAGTTTACCCCCAGCGGACCGCGCGCTTTCCTGCCGCTGTTCGACAACTGGGCCTCGCTGGTGTGGTATGACGCCCCGGCGCGGATCCGTCAGCTGCAGGGCATGTCCATGCCCCAGCTCCAGCAGGAGATCGCCCGCCATTTCCCGGCGCGTCTCGGGCGGGTGACGCCGCAGGCGGCCGGCGCCTTCCCGCTCACCCGGCGTCATGCGCTGCAGTATGTTCAGCCTGGTCTGGCGCTGGTGGGCGATGCGGCGCACACCATTCATCCGCTGGCGGGGCAGGGGGTTAACCTTGGCTACCGTGATGTGGATGCCCTGCTGGAGGTCCTGACGCAAGCGCGCGGCCGCGGCGAAGAGTGGGCCAGCCTGCCGGTGCTCAAGCGCTACCAGGGGCGGCGGCGGGCGGATAATTTTATTATGCAGTCGGGGATGGATCTGTTTTACGCCGGATTCAGCAATGACCTGGCGCCGGTGCGGATGCTGCGCAATATTGGCCTGATGGCGGCCGAACGCGCCGGGGCGCTGAAGCGTCAGGCGCTGAAGTATGCGTTAGGCTTGTAAACCGGCGTCGCGGGCAGGGGCGTCGTGGAAAGCGCCTGCCCGGCAGTCAGTGATGCGCCAGGATGGCAAAACGCCAATAACAAAAAAGCCCACCGAGGTGGGCTTTTTTGCATTGAAGTGGCTGGGGTACGAGGATTCGAACCTCGGAATGCCGGAATCAGAATCCGGTGCCTTACCGCTTGGCGATACCCCAATTGTCTGTTGCATTTAACCGTCACTATCCCGGTTTTAGCGCAACAGTGCGTTCATTGCTGAACGACTTTTTAATTTGGCTGGGGTACGAGGATTCGAACCTCGGAATGCCGGAATCAGAATCCGGTGCCTTACCGCTTGGCGATACCCCAACAAATTGTTTGCGGATTTATCGATGTGTATCGATACGTCCCGAATATGGTGGCTACGACGGGATTCGAACCTGTGACCCCATCATTATGAGTGATGTGCTCTAACCAGCTGAGCTACGTAGCCAAATTGTCTTACTGTTTCTTCGATGGCTGGGGTACCTGGATTCGAACCAGGGAATGCCGGTATCAAAAACCGGTGCCTTACCGCTTGGCGATACCCCAATACCGTCGCGGTGAACCGCAAATATCGAAGAAATATGGCTGGGGTACCTGGATTCGAACCAGGGAATGCCGGTATCAAAAACCGGTGCCTTACCGCTTGGCGATACCCCATCCGTACAACGCTGACTGGTGAATGGTGCGGGAGGCGAGACTTGAACTCGCACACCTTGCGGCGCCAGAACCTAAATCTGGTGCGTCTACCAATTTCGCCACTCCCGCAAAAAAAGATGGTGGCTACGACGGGATTCGAACCTGTGACCCCATCATTATGAGTGATGTGCTCTAACCAGCTGAGCTACGTAGCCATCTTTTTTTCGCGTAACCTTATCGGCGTTGCGGGGCGCATTATGCGTATTGGGCCTGCGAGCGTCAACCTCTTTTTCAAGGAAAATCGTTGTAATGTGACTGTTTGGTTAGGTTGCGAACAGCTCGCTGCAATAATCGGCAATTATTGGTTATTTATCGTTTTTCAGCGGCATAAATCCCGCAAAAAGAAAACGGACCCCGGAGGGTCCGTTTCGCGTTTCATCGCCTGTCAGGGCTTATTTATAGGCCGACTGGTGGACGCCCACCGCGCGGCCTGACGGATCGTTCATGGTTTTGAACGCTTCATCCCATTCAATGGCTTTGGCAGAAGAGCAGGCCACCGACGGACCGCCAGGGACACACTCCGCCGCGCTTGGCAGCGGGAACAGCTCTTCGAAGATCTCGCGGTACAGATAGCCTTCTTTGGAGGTCGGCGTGTTGTACGGGAAGCGGAAGCTTGCGGTTTCCAGCTGCTGGTCGCTGATCTGTTTCGCAGCCACTTCTTTCAGCGTATCGATCCAGCTGTAGCCGACGCCGTCAGAGAATTGCTCCTTCTGGCGCCACGCCACGCTGGCCGGCAGATAGGATTCAAAGCATTCGCGCAGGATATGTTTTTCCATTTTGCCGTTGCCGCACATCTTATCCTGCGGGTTGATGCGCATCGCCACGTCGAGGAACTTCTTATCGAGGAACGGCACGCGGGCTTCCACGCCCCAGGCGGACATCGCTTTGTTGGCGCGAGCGCAGTCAAACATATGCAGCGCCTGCAGCTTACGCACCGTCTCTTCGTGCAGTTCTTTGGCGTTCGGCGCCTTATGGAAGTAGAGGTAGCCGCCGAATACTTCGTCCGAGCCTTCGCCGGAAAGCACCATTTTGATGCCCATGGCTTTAATTTTACGCGACATCAGGTACATCGGCGTCGAAGCGCGAATGGTGGTCACATCGTAGGTTTCGATGTGATAGATAACGTCGCGGATCGCATCCAGCCCTTCCTGAACGGTAAAGTGAATTTCATGGTGCACGGTGCCGAGGTGGTTAGCCACTTCCTGCGCCGCTTTCAGGTCGGGAGAGCCTTCCAGACCGACCGCGAAGGAGTGCAGCTGCGGCCACCAGGCTTCGCTACGCTCCTGATCTTCGACGCGACGGGCGGCGAATTTCTTGGTGATGGCGGAGATGACCGAAGAATCAAGGCCGCCGGAGAGCAGCACGCCGTAGGGCACGTCGGACATCAGGTGGCTTTTCACCGACTCTTCCAGCGCCTGACGCAGTTCGTTCTTATCGGTAACGTTGTCTTTTACCGCGTCGTAATCGAACCAGTCGCGCTGATAGTACTGGCGAATTTCACCGTCTTTGCTCCACAGGTAGCTGCCCGCCGGGAACTCTTTAATGGTGCGGCACACCGGCACAAGGGCTTTCATTTCTGAGGCGACGTAGAAGTTGCCGTGTTCGTCATGGCCCATATACAGCGGAATAATACCGATATGGTCGCGGCCAATTAAGTACGCGTCTTTTTCGCTGTCGTACAGGGCGAAGGCGAACATCCCCTGCAGGTCGTCGAGGAACGCCGGGCCTTTTTCCTGATACAGCGCGAGGATCACTTCGCAGTCGGAGCCGGTCTGGAACTGATAGCGATCGCCATATTCCGCGCGCAGCGCCTGATGGTTGTAGATTTCGCCGTTAACGGCCAGCGCATGGGTTTTTTCGGCGTTGTACAGCGGCTGGGCGCCGGCGTTGACGTCGACAATCGACAGGCGCTCGTGCGCCAGAATCGCTTTGTCGCTGGCATACACGCCAGACCAGTCCGGACCGCGATGGCGCATCAGGCGGGAAAGCTCCAGCGCCTTTTTACGCAGCTCGCCTGCGTCAGTTTTAATATCTAGTACGCCAAAAATAGAACACATAGCCTTCTCCATTACCCTGTCGTGTTTGATGTTGTGCTGGCTTCGTCTCGTGGCGAAGCCTGAGTGCGTGCTTAAGAAAATGCCGTAAAGGGGAAGCCGGCGCAAGGGTTTTACGGCCGGAAAAAGAAAAAACGCAACTGCGATTGTTGAATAGTAAAAAAAGAGTATCTTTTGAACGGCTTTATTGAAGAATACGCAATTATAAGCCGTTTTTATTAGATGGGGGGCTTTTAGCAGGCGTCAGAAATGAACAACCACGTCCTGAGACGTGGCTGGCATTAGAAAATATCGATTTCCGCGACGGAAGGGTAGATCCACGACGGGCGGAACGGCATGCTGTCGATGTCGTCGAGGGTCGAGACGCCGGAGAGCACCAGAATGGTCTCCAGCCCCGCCTGGAAGCCGGCCAGAATGTCGGTGCGCAGATTGTCGCCGACGATCACCGTCTGTTCGGAGTGGGCCTGCATTTTGTTCAGCGCTGAGCGGATGATCCACGGGCTGGGTTTACCGACGTAAAACGGCTTACGGCCGGAGATCTTCTCGATCCCGGCGCACAGGGCGCCGCAGGCCGGGTAGAAGCCGCGACCGTGAGTATCCGGGTTGGTGGCAATGAAGCGGGCGCCATTGGCGACAAAGAAGGCCGCCTTATGCATCATCTCCCAGTTAAAGGAGCGGGTTTCCCCGACGATGACAAAGTCCGGGTTGACATCGGTGATGGTAAAGCCGGCTTTATACAGCTCGTGGATCAGCGCCCCTTCACCCACCACATAGGCTTTCTTGCCTTCCTGGCGGCGCAGAAAATCGGCCGTCGCCATTGCCGAGGTGTAGAAGGCGCTATCCGGCACCTCAATCCCGGCGGTGGCGAAACGGTTCGCCAGATCCTGCCCGGTTTGCGACGGGTAGTTGGTCAGCATCACCAGCGGCATGCCTTTATCGAGGATGCGCTTGATAAACTCGGCAGCGCCGGGAACGGCGACGTTATCGTGCATCAGCACGCCGTCAATATCACAAATTATGTTTTGAATGGTCATGGTGGGTCCAGAATCATTAACAAAGACGAAACTATACGCGTCATCGATGCGGTTTCACACCTCTGACGGGCGATGCCCGCCAGTGACAGAGCGACGCGCTTATCTGTAGAGGGGGGCGATTAGCTCTCAAGCAAGCGCTGCAGCAGCGTGCCATTGAGCATGGCGCGTTTGACCAGCGCGAAGGCGCCAATCGCTGAGCGATGATCGAGGGTGGAGCGCACCACCGGCAGGTTCTTACGAAACGCCTTTAGCGCCTGGGCGTTAATGCAGCCCTCAATGGCCGGGAGCAGCACTTTCTCGGCTTCCACAATTTCGCCGGCGACGACGATTTTTTGCGGATTGAACAGGTTGATGGCGATGGCGATCGTTTTTCCGAGGTGACGCCCTACGTACTCGATCACCTCGCAGGCCAGGGCATCGCCCTTGTTGGCCGCTTTGCAGATGGTTTTGATCGTGCAGTCATCGAGGGTCAGGCGGCTCTGGTAGCCCTGGTCCAGCAGATGGCGAACGCGATGTTCGATGGCGGCGTTCGCCGCGACGGTCTCCAGGCAGCCGAAGTTGCCGCAGTGGCAGCGTTCGCCCAGCGGATCGACCTGAATATGGCCAATTTCGCCCACGTTGCCGTTACGGCCAATAAAAATGCGTCCGTTGGAGATGATCCCCGCCCCGGTGCCGCGGTGCACGCGCACCAGAATGGAGTCTTCGCAGTCCTGGCTTGCGCCAAAATAGTGCTCGGCCAGCGCCAGACTGCGGATATCGTGCCCGACAAAGCAGGTAACGTTGAAGCGTTTTTCCAGCGCCCCGACCAGGCCCCAGTTTTCCACCGCAATGTGCGGCATATAGCGGATCACGCCGCTTTCTGGATCCACCAGCCCCGGCAGGATCACCGAGATGGCGATCAGCTCGCGGATTTTGCGCTGACAGTTTTCGATAAAAGTGGCGATGATATTCAGCAGGGCGTGTTCCAGCGTTTCCTGGGTGCGCTCGGGCAGCGGGAAATGCTCCTCCTCCAGGGTCTTGCTGCTTAAATCATAGAGGGTCAGGGTGGCGTCATAGCGGCCAAGGCGCACGCCAATGGCGTTGAAGTTACGCGTCTCCGCAATGATGGAGATGGCGCGGCGCCCCCCGGTGGAGGCCTGCTGATCGACTTCTTTGATCAGGCCGCGCTCAATAAGCTGACGCGTGATTTTGGTCACGCTGGCAGGGGCAAGCTGGCTTTGTTCCGCGATCTGAATGCGCGAGATAGGCCCATGCTGGTCAATCAGGCGGTACACGGCCGCGCTGTTCAGTTGTTTTACGAGGTCAACGTTACCAATTTGAGCTTGTCCGCCTGCTGTCATACTTTTACTTACTCAGTGACGACCTCGTTACCATTAACGATGGTCTTGGTGATTTTATAATCGCGTGTAAAGGCGGTCAGGTTAGCGACCATACCCGGCGCAATGCTGCCGAGCTGCTTGTCCACACCAATGGCGCGCGCGGGATAGAGCGTCGCCATCCGCAATACTTCGTCCAGCGCCACACCGCAATGCTCAACCAGATTACGCACCCCTTCAATCATGGTCAGGGAAGATCCGCTGAGGGTGCCGTTTTCATCTACGCACAGCCCGTTGCGGTAGTATATTGTTTTCCCGGCAAAAATGAACTGGTCAATATTCGCCCCCGCCGGCGCGGTGGCGTCGGTGACCAGGCACAGTTTGTCGCCTTTCAGGCGCTTGGCGTTGCGCACGTTGGCGTAATCGACGTGCATCCCGTCGACAATAATACCGCAGTAGACATCCGGCTCGTCAAAAATCGCCCCGGCCAGACCCGGTTCGCGGCCGGTAATGTACGGCATTGCATTATACAGGTGGGTGGCGAAGGTAATGCCCGCGCGGAAGCCCACTTTCGCCTCTTTCAGCGTGGCGTTGGAGTGGCCCGCGGAGACGACGATCCCGGCGGCGACCAGTTTGCGGATCACTTCCGGCTCGACGCGCTCAGGGGCGAGGGTCACTTTGGTGATCACATCGGCGTTGTCGCACAGGAAATCGACCAGCGCCGCGTCCGGTTTACGCACGTAGTCGGGATTGTGGGTGCCTTTCTTAACGATATTCAGCCAGGGTCCTTCAAGATGCAGACCCAGCGCCTGGTTCGGGTGCTTTTGCAGGTATTCGCGCATCACGCGGACGCCTTGCTTCATCAGATCGTCGCTGGAGGTAATCAGCGTCGGCAGGAAGCTGGTGCAGCCTGAGCGTTCGTTGGCCTTCTGCATGATCTCCAGCGTTTCGACAGTGACCGCGTCAGGGCTGTCGTTAAACTGCACGCCGCCGCAGCCGTTGAGCTGGACGTCGATAAAACCGGGGGCGAGGATCGCGCCGTTGACTGAGCGCTGCTCGATGTCAGACGGCAAATCTGCCAGCGGACAAAGACGTTCGATAAGGCCATTAGCGATAACAACCGCATGGTCATCGAGAATTTCATGACCGGTATAAACCCGGCCCTGGGTTAATGCATACATTACGACCCCCGGTATATACGTCTCATCAGGCCCGGGAACGTTCGTTTGCCGCCGGCCTGATGATGCATACAAAGAAAAAGATGGTCCCGCGCAAAGTCGCGGGACGCGACTACATTACAGACCTTTAATATTTTCAGCTTCTAATTCGTTGAAATATTTCAGCGTCTTCACTTTCAGCTCCATGGTGGACGGTTCGTCGCAGACGATCACCGCCTTCGGATGCAGCTGCAGACAGGTAATGGTCCACATGTGGTTGACGTTACCTTCAACTGCCGCCTGCAGCGCCAGCGCTTTCTGATGGCCCAGCACCAGAATCATGACTTCTTCTGCATCCAGCAGGGTGCCCACGCCGACGGTCAGCGCATATTTCGGCACCAGATCCACGTCGCCGTCGAAGAAGCGGGAGTTCGCCACACGGGTGTCATGGGTCAGGGTCTTAATACGGGTGCGGGACGCCAGAGAAGAGGCCGGTTCGTTGAACGCGATGTGGCCATCGTTGCCCACGCCGCCCATAAACAGGTGGATTTTACCGTAGGAACGAATTTTTTCTTCATAGCGACGGCATTCCGCATCGATGTCCGGCGCGTTACCATTCAGCAGGTTGATATTTTCTGCCGGAATATCAACGTGGTCAAAGAAATTACGGTGCATGAAGCTATGATAGCTTTCCGGATGCTCTTTCGGCAGGCCAACGTATTCATCCATGTTGAAGGTGACAACGTGTTTGAAGCTAACCTGGCCTGCTTTATGCATTTCAACCAGCGCCTTGTAGGCGGTGAGCGGGGTGCCGCCGGTCGGCAGACCCAGCACGAACGGACGGTCCGCGGTTGGTTTGAATGCATTAATGCGGTTCACGATATGGCGGGCAGCCCATTTACCGACCTGCTCAGCGGTTACCAGGGGGATCAGTCTCATTCTTCACCTCTATAGTTAAAAGTAGAATCTGGCGGATTGGCGCCAGCACTCTGAGGAGAGTATTGCAGCAACTGCGCCGACCGGGGTCAATCCGTGTTGATTTTTTGAATGATAAAATAAGTTTTCGATGTTAGCCAGTCTAAGGGAGGGGTGAATACGATATTTGGTGATAATTATCACAAAAAATACCCGTTTAATTTGCGATACGAATTAATTTTTCACACACTTTGCCGGTAAGTGATAAAACCGACCTTGTTACACAATAAAAAAGTGGCTTTGAAAATGAGCCTCATCGGGGTCTCATAGGGGGAATAAGATGAATATTTTAGGTTTCTTTCAGCGACTGGGTAGGGCGTTACAGCTCCCTATCGCAGTGCTGCCGGTCGCGGCATTGCTGCTGCGTTTCGGGCAACCAGACCTGTTGAATGTACCCTTCATCGCGCAAGCGGGTGGGGCTATCTTCGACAACCTGGCGCTGATCTTTGCTATCGGTGTGGCGTCAAGCTGGTCCAAGGATAACGCCGGCTCTGCGGCGCTGGCCGGGGCAGTAGGTTATTTCGTGATGACCAAAGCGATGGTCACCATCAATCCGGAAATCAACATGGGCGTACTGGCCGGTATCATTACCGGTCTGGTAGCAGGGGCGGTGTACAATCGCTGGGCCGGCATCAAGCTGCCGGACTTCCTGAGCTTCTTCGGCGGCAAACGCTTCGTGCCGATCGCCACCGGCTTCTTCTGTTTGATCCTCGCGGCGCTCTTCGGCTACGTCTGGCCGCCGGTGCAGCACGCTATCCATGCGGGCGGCGAGTGGATCGTTTCCGCAGGGGCGCTGGGTTCCGGTATCTTCGGCTTTATCAACCGTCTGCTGATCCCGACCGGTCTGCATCAGGTGCTGAACACCATCGCATGGTTCCAGATTGGTGAGTTCACGAACGCCGCAGGCGCCGTGTTCCACGGCGACATCAACCGCTTCTACGCCGGCGACGGCACCGCGGGGATGTTCATGTCCGGCTTCTTCCCGATCATGATGTTTGGTCTGCCGGGCGCGGCGCTGGCGATGTATCTGGCCGCTCCGAAAGCGCGTCGTCCGATGGTGGGCGGTATGCTGCTGTCTGTTGCCATCACCGCGTTCCTGACCGGGGTAACCGAGCCGCTGGAATTCCTGTTCATGTTCCTGGCTCCGCTGCTGTACCTCCTGCACGCGGTACTGACCGGTATCAGCCTGTTCATCGCAACGGCGCTGGGCATTCATGCGGGCTTCTCCTTCTCCGCAGGCGCTATTGACTACGTGCTGATGTACAGCCTGCCGGCCGCCAGCAAAAACGTCTGGATGCTGCTGGTGATGGGCGTAGTGTTCTTCTTCGTCTACTTCCTGCTGTTCAGCGCGGTGATCCGCATGTTCAACCTGAAAACGCCGGGTCGTGAAGACAAAGCCGCTGACGTGGTAACGGAAGAAGCGAACAGCAACACTGAAGAAGGCCTGACCCAACTGGCTACCAGCTATATCGCCGCGGTGGGCGGAACGGACAACCTGAAAGCGATTGACGCCTGTATCACCCGTCTGCGCCTGACCGTGGGCGATTCGGCGAAAGTCAACGACGCCGCCTGTAAACGTCTCGGCGCGTCCGGGGTGGTGAAACTGAATAAGCAAACCATCCAGGTTATCGTCGGCGCGAAGGCAGAGTCTATCGGCGATGAGATGAAAAAAGTGGTGACCCGCGGCCCGGTAGCGGCAGCGGCAGCCGCGCCGGCTGGCAACGTCGCCACCGCAGCGCCCGCGGCTAAACCGCAGGCGGTAGCGAACGCGAAGACCGTTGAGTCGCTGGTTTCGCCGATTACCGGTGACGTGGTGGCCCTCGAACAGGTGCCGGACGAAGCCTTCGCCAGCAAAGCCGTCGGCGACGGTATCGCGGTGAAACCGACCAGCAACATCGTGGTGGCCCCGGCCGCCGGTACCGTGGTGAAAATTTTCAACACTAACCACGCGTTCTGCCTCGAAACCACCAACGGTGCGGAAATCGTTGTCCACATGGGTATCGACACCGTGGCGCTGGAAGGCAAGGGCTTCAAACGTCTGGTTGAAGAGGGCGCGGACGTGAAGGCGGGCGAGCCGATTCTGGAAATGGATCTGGACTTCCTCAACGCCAATGCGCGCTCGATGATTAGCCCGGTGGTCTGCAGCAACAGCGATGACTACAGCGCGCTGGTGATACTGGCGAGCGGTAAGGTCGTTGCCGGCCAGACGCCGCTGTATGAGATTAAAGGCAAGTAAGGCTCCTGAGTCGAGTTTATGCCTCAGCGGCGAAGGGAAACCTTCGCCGCTTTTTTTTGCAGCAATCGGCCCCATAATCCTCTTCTGATACCTATTTTACGTAACTAATAGTTGTCACTACGCCCTGCTTGTAAGATCATGTGCCGTTATACGTTGTTTACGCTTTGAGGAACCCGTGATGAGTGAGGCAGAAGCCCGCCCGACTAACTTTATCCGTCAGATCATTGATGAAGATCTGGCTACCGGTAAGCACACCACCGTTCACACCCGCTTCCCGCCGGAGCCGAACGGTTATCTGCACATTGGCCATGCGAAATCCATCTGCCTGAACTTCGGCATCGCCCAGGATTATCAGGGCCAATGCAACCTGCGTTTCGATGACACCAACCCGGTGAAAGAAGATATCGAATACGTGGAGTCGATTAAAAACGACGTGCAGTGGTTAGGTTTCCACTGGTCCGGGGACGTTTGCTACTCGTCTGATTACTTTGATCAGCTGCATCAGTATGCGGTTGAGCTGATCAACAAAGGCCTGGCCTATGTTGATGAACTCTCTCCTGATGAAATTCGTGAATATCGCGGCACCCTGAAAGCGCCGGGTAAGAACAGCCCGTATCGCGACCGCAGCGTGGAAGAAAACCTGGCGCTGTTCGAAAAAATGCGCAGCGGCGGCTTCGAAGAGGGCAAGGCCTGCCTGCGCGCGAAGATCGATATGGCGTCGCCGTTCATCGTGATGCGCGATCCGGTGCTGTACCGCATTAAGTTCGCTGAGCATCATCAGACCGGCAACAAGTGGTGCATCTACCCGATGTACGACTTCACCCACTGCATCAGCGATGCGCTGGAAGGCATTACCCACTCGCTGTGTACCCTGGAGTTCCAGGACAACCGTCGTCTGTACGACTGGGTGCTGGACAACATCAGCATCCCGGTTCACCCGCGCCAGTACGAATTCTCGCGCCTGAATCTTGAATACACGGTGATGTCCAAGCGTAAGCTGAACCAGCTGGTGACCGAGAAGCACGTGGAAGGTTGGGACGATCCGCGTATGCCGACCATCTCCGGTCTGCGTCGTCGCGGCTACACCGCCGAATCCATCCGCGAATTCTGCAAGCGCATCGGCGTGACCAAGCAGGACAACACTATTGAGATGGCGTCGCTGGAGTCCTGCATTCGCGAAGATCTCAACGAAAACGCGCCGCGCGCGATGGCAGTGATCGATCCGGTGAAACTGGTTATCGAGAACTACCCGCAGGGCGAAAGCGAAATGGTGGCGATGCCGAACCATCCGAACAAGCCGGAGATGGGCAGCCGCGAAGTGCCGTTCAGCGCGGAAATCTGGATCGACCGCGCGGACTTCCGTGAAGAAGCCAACAAGCAGTACAAGCGTCTGGTGCTGGGCAAAGAAGTGCGTCTGCGCAACGCCTACGTCATCAAAGCGGAACGCGTGGAGAAAGATGCCGAAGGCAATATCACCACTATCTTCTGCACCTACGATGCCGACACCCTGAGTAAAGATCCGGCTGACGGCCGCAAGGTCAAAGGCGTGATCCACTGGGTGAGCGCGGCGCATGCGCTGCCGGTAGAGATCCGTCTCTACGATCGCCTGTTCAGCGTACCAAACCCGGGTGCAGCGGAGGATTTCCTCGCGGTGATCAATCCGGAATCGCTGGTGATCAAACAGGGTTACGCGGAGCCGAGCCTGGCGCAGGCGGAAGCCGGTAAAGCTTACCAGTTTGAGCGTGAAGGTTACTTCTGCCTCGACAGCCGCTATGCAACCGCAACCAGTCTGGTGTTTAACCGCACCGTCGGTCTGCGCGATACCTGGGCGAAAGCGGGCGAATAACATTTTCCCTACCGTCAAAGCGCCGCACTCTGCGGCGCTTTTTTTGTTTCAGAATCAGCAAATTACTCTTTTTATTTTCGCGAAGCGAATTAATTCTGTTTCAAACCGGAAATAAATAACGCTTCTGATATTTCCTGTCTCATACAAAAAACCAATGTAATCGCTTTCAGGTTTTGCGTTTTTCCCTGATTTTGCAATGACTTCCATGACAAAATCATCAGAGATAAGACTGTAACAAAACGACATAAATTATGTGCGCTTTGTCATAATCTTAAGCTTTGCCTCACGAAAAACATTGATAATTCGCGTCACGAAAAATAGTCTATCTACAGTGGTTTCGCGGCCTTTTTCACCGCCCCACATTTTGCAGTGTTATTTATTTTTTTTAGCGAATGACCCCCTGGTCTTCGCCTTTTAAAACGTCAAAGAGGATATGCACATGCGTACGTTTAGTGGCAAACGTAGTACGCTGGCGCTGGCTATTGCCGCCGTCACCGCGATGTCGGGCTGGGTTGTGATTCCGCAGGCCAGCGCAGCAGGCTTTATCGATGATTCTACTTTAACCGGCGGTATCTATTACTGGCAGCGTGAGCGTGACCGTAAAGATGTGACCGACGGCGACAAATACAAAACCAACCTTTCCCACTCCACCTGGAACGCCAACCTGGACTTCCAGTCCGGCTATGCCGCCGATATGTTTGGCCTTGATATTGCGGCGTTTACCGCGATTGAAATGGCGGAGAACGGCGACAGCGGCCACCCGAACGAAATCGCCTTCTCGTCGCGTAACAAAGCCTATGACGAAGACTACTCCGGCGATAAGAGCGGCATCAGCCTGTATAAAGCCGCTGCGAAATTCAAATACGGTCCGGCGTGGGCGCGCGCGGGCTACATCCAGCCAACCGGTCAGACCCTGCTGGCGCCGCACTGGAGCTTTATGCCGGGTACCTATCAGGGGGCGGAAGCCGGGGCCAACTTCGACTATGGCACCGCGGGCGCGTTAAGTTTCTCCTACATGTGGACGAACGAGTATAAAGCGCCATGGCATATCGAGATGGATGATTTCTACCAGAACGATAAGAAGACCAAAGTCGATTATCTCCACTCCGTCGGCGCCAAATATGATTTCAAAAACGACCTGGTGCTGGAGGCGGCATTTGGTCAGGCTCAGGGCTATATCGATCAGTACTTTGCTAAAGCCAGCTACAAGTTTGACGTCGCCGGCGCGCCGTTGAGCACCAGCTACCAGTTCTACGGCACTCGCGATAAGGTCAGCAACGGCGGGGTCAACGACATCTATGACGGCACCGCATGGCTGCAGGCGTTAACCTTTGGCTATAAAGTGGCGGATGTGCTGGATCTGCGTCTGGAAGGGACCTGGGTGAAGGCCGATGGCCAGCAGGGCTACTTCCTGCAGCGTATGACCCCGACCTACGCCTCCTCCAACGGTCGTCTCGATATCTGGTGGGATAACCGTTCCGACTTCAACGCCAACGGCGAAAAAGCGGTCTTCTTCGGCGCGATGTATGACATGAAAAACTGGGATATGCCGGGCTGGGCGTTTGGCGCGTCTTATGTGTACGCCTGGGATGCGAAGCCGGGCAAAATGTCCTCCCCGGACGCCTACTATGACGCTGATTACCGTCTGAAAGAGTCGGCCTACAGCCTGGATGCGCTGTATACCGTGCAGGAAGGCCGGGCGAAGGGCACGCTGTTTAAACTGCACTTTACCCAGTACGACAACCATTCCGATATTCCGAGCTGGAGCGGCGGCTACGGCAACATCTTCCAGGATGAGCGCGACGTGAAGTTCATGGTTATCGCCCCGTTCACAATTTTCTGATGCCTGCGCGGCGGGCGTGAGCCTGCCGCACCTCTGGGAGAACGACAATGAAAAAAATGCTGCTTATTGCCATGATGGCATCGGCTCTGGTGGCCTGCACCACGTCGCCGGCACCGAAAGAAGACACCAAACTGAAAGATGCCTATAGCGCCTGTATTAATACGGCGGAAGGCAATCCGGACAAAATTGAAGCCTGCCAGAGCGTACTGAATGTCCTGAAAGAGGATAAACAGCACCAGCAGTTTGCTAACCAGGAGAGCGTCCGGGTACTGGATTATCAGCAGTGTATCCAGGCTACCCGTACCGGTAACGATCAGGCGGTGAAAGCGCGCTGCGACCAGATCTGGAAAGAGATCCGCAACAATAACACCACCCATTAAGCCAGACGGCAGCGGCAAACGGGCGGAGTCTATCTCCGCCCGTTTGTTTTTTTAGCGCTGACTCTCCGCCGGCTGATAGCCGCGACTCAGGCGCACGAACAGCAGCGCGGTGGCGATGAACCCGCACAGCGCAGCGCACATCAGCCACCATCCCGGCGCGCTTTTATCGCCGGTAAGCTCGACCAGGGCAGTGGAGATAGCCGGCGTCAGGCCGCCGAAGATGGCGGTGGCGAGGCTGAAGGCCAGCGAAAAGCCCACGGTGCGGACATAAACCGGCATCACTTCAGTGAGCGCCGCCACCATCGCGCCGTTATACATGCCAAAGAAGAAGGAAAACCACAACAGGACCAGCGTCATACGGGTGAAATCCGGCGCGGCGGTGAGCCAGTGCATCACCGGCCAGGTGGTGAGCAGCGCCAGCACGGTAATCCCCATCAGCACCGGGCGACGACCGATCCGATCAGAGATCGCGCCGCCAATCGGTAACCAGATAAAATTGGAGATGCCCACCAGCATGGTGACCAGCAGGCTGTCGCGGGCGCTGAGGTGTAGCACTGCTCTGCCGTAGGTTGGCGTATAGACGGTAATAAAGTAGAAAGTGGTGGTGGTCATCGCTACCAGCAGCGTCCCCGCGGTAATAATGCGCCAGTTTCTGGCGATGGTGGTCAGGATCTCTTTGGTATCCGGGCGATGTTTACGCTGCAGGAATTCCTCGGTCTCCTGCAGCGAGTGGCGCAGCACGAAAATCAGCGGAATGATCATACAGCCAATAAAAAAGGGGATGCGCCAGCCCCAGGCGGCAATCTCCTCATGTTCCAGCGTGGCGTTCAGCGCATAGCCGATCAGCGCCGCCATGATGATAGCCACCTGCTGGCTGGCGGACTGCCAGCTGGTATAGAAGCCTTTATTGCCCGGCGTAGCGATTTCAGAGAGATAGACCGACACTCCGCCAAGCTCGACGCCCGCCGAGAACCCCTGCAGCAGACGGCCCACTAACACGAGGATCGGCGCCAGCACGCCGATAGTCTGATAGCCAGGGACCAGGGCGATGAGTAGCGTCCCGCAGCCCATGATCGCCAGGGTGACCATCAGCCCTTTGCGGCGACCGATTCTGTCGATATAAGCGCCGAGCACCACCGCGCCGATAGGACGCATCAGGAAGCCCGAGCCAAATACCGCAAAGGTGAGCATCAGCGCCGCGAACTCGCTCTCCGCCGGAAAGAAGGTGCGGGCGATATAGGTGGCGTAAAAGCCAAACAGGAAGAAGTCGAACTGTTCGAGAAAATTACCGCTGGTCACGCGGAGGATAGCGCCGACGGTGCCGGCGCGGGTGGGTTGTTGGGTCATAGGGGGTGATCTCCATTGTCTTTATCTTGTTGTTATCGGGTGCAGAGGGGCAGGTCAGTCGCCGGCGACGCCCGCCTGTTTTCCGCGGCGTTTCTCAATCGCCCACTTGAGTAACGCCGCACAGCGATAAAATCCGTGGGCAAATTTTCCATACGGCAGGGTTAAGAACAGGGCCATCACCACCCCGAGGTGGATGGCGAGCAGGACGCCCATCCACGAAGTATCCCGCCCCGCCAGCAGCGCCAGGCCGGTGAAGCTGGTCAGCAGCAGCAGCAGAATAAATCCGCGATCCATCGGTTTCTGCCGCGCGTCGCCGTGCAGCGGCGAGCGGCGCAGGTTCAGCCACAGCAGGCCCGCCGGGCCGACCAGCAGGCCGATGCCGCCGAGGGTACCGAGCAGCACCGGCAGGCTGAAGAACGGGTAGGGGGCTTCCTGGCCGGCGATATAGTGATAGCCCGTGGCCACCACGGTGGCGGCGAAACAGAGCATAAAGCCGTAGAAGGTGCAGTGGTGGAAACGGCGGCGCAGCAGGGTGAAGGCGTCATCGGCTTCGTTGCAGCCTTTCCCGTGGCCGCCGTCGAGATATTTCAGCGTCAGCGCATCATGGGATGCCTTCGCAATATCAATCGGTTGCGGCTGGCCCGGGGAGATCTCGCGCCAGAAGCGGATCACCCCGCTCATCAGTAAGCCAATCGCCAGCACAAAGACCGAACCAAACATCCACGCCAGCAGGTTATGGGGGAATATCTGGTAGAAGTCGCCCGCCAGCGGCGGATGGCGCAGCGAGCCTTTGAGCCCCATCGCCAGCAGCAGAAAGACAATCAGGCCGCCGACCAGCGCCAGCACGGTGGTCATGCCGGCCCGGCGGTACAGGCTGCCAAAGGCGGCGGGCTGGGCGTAGTGTTGATAGGTCTCGAGCCGGACTTCGGCCATCGCCTTCGGCACGTTAATGGCGAACTCGTGCGGTGGCGCATACTGGCAGGCATGCAGGCAAGCGCCGCAGTTATGGCACAGGTTAGCCAGATAGTTGATATCCGCCTTGCCAAAGGCCAGGCGCTGGGTCATCGCCGGGAACACGGCGCAAAACCCTTCGCAGTAGCGGCAGGCGTTACACACCTGCATCACCCGTTCGACTTCCGCCTCCGGCTCGGTGATGATCTGCGCGTCAATGATCAGCTTTTCAAGCGACTTCATGGTGTTTCTCCTGCTGCGCCGCCCGGGCGGCTTGCTGGCCGGCGATGCGGCCGAAGGTGGTGCCGATCGACATCCCGACGCCGGCGGTGTAGCCCTTGCCCAGCACGTTGCCGGCCATCATTTCCCCGGCGACGAACAGATTACGGCTAGGTTGACCGGCGAAATGGACGGCGGCGGTGTCGTCGACGTAGAGCCCGAGGTAGGTGAAGGTGATCCCCGGCCGCAGGGCGTAGCCGTAGTAAGGCGGCGTATCGATGGGGCGCGCCCAGTGGGTTTTCGCCGGCGTGAGGCCAGAGGTCGCGCAGTTATCCAGGCGGGTGTGATCGAACTGGCCCGGCGCGCAGGCGGCATTATAGTCGGCGATGGTTTGCGCTAACCGTTCGCCGTCCAGCCCCAGCTGGCGAGCCAGTTCCTCGATGGTATTGGCCTGAGCGCCGGGAAAGACGGGGGGCATAAAGTGGCCGATGGCTTTGCTGTCGATGATCGAGTAGCCGATCTGTCCAGGCTGGTGGGCGACCAGTCGGCCCCAGATGGCGTAGCGTTTAGGCCAGAAATCTTCCCCCTCATCATAAAAGCGCACGGCATCGCGGTTGACCACCACCCCCAGCGAAACGCAGTCGACGCGGGTGCAGATCCCGCCGTCATAGAGCGGCGCCCGGGCGTCAATGGCGACGCAGTGGGACTGGGAAGGATCGCCGATGATATCGGCCCCGGCGTCGATCATAAACTTGAGCAGCACCCCCTGGTTGAAGCGCGTGCCGCGGATGAGAAAGTTATCGGCGGGCCATTCGCCGCGGTCATTTTGCCCCCAGGCCTCGCGCAGCCACTCGCGGTTGGATTCAAATCCGCCGGCGGCGAGGACGCAGCTTCTCGCGACAATCCGTTCCTCGCCCGCCAGCGCGGCGACAAATTCACCGTTGCGCAGTTCCAGAGCCTGCACCGGCGTGTTGTAGCGGATCTGCACCCCCATCCGCTCTGCGCTGCGGTAATAGGCATTGACCAGCGCTTTGCCGCCGCCCATAAAAAAGGCGTTGGTGCGGGCCACGTGCAGGGCGCCGGAGAGCGGCGGCTGAAAGTTAACCCCGTGCTGACGCATCCAGTCCCGGCACTGTGACGAGGTGCGGATCACCAGCCGGGCCAGCGCTTCGTTGGTGTTCCCTTCGGTGACGCGCAGCAGATCCTGCCAGTACTCCTCTTCCGGATAGCTGTCGACCAGCACGTCCTGCGGCGCATCGTGCATACAGCGCAGGTTACGCGTGTGCTGCGAATTGCCGCCTCGCCACTCCCGCGGCGCCGCCTCCAGCAGCAGCACCGAGGCGCCGGCTTCCCGGGCGGTTAAGGCGGCGCATAGCGCGGCATTGCCGCCGCCAATGACCAGTACATCCACCATTATCGGCTCCCTTACAATTTAATGGATTGTTAAATTTGTAATGGGAATGTAGGCGGTAACGGCGACGGGGCGCTATGGCGTAACGCTAAAGAGGGGTTTAGTTAACGTAAAGGGTGGCGCCTGGCCAGCGATCGGACTCCACCAGCTGGCGCATGACTTTGCTTAGTATGACCCGTGCCGCAAGGCCTGCCGGGGTGAGCTCATCATCCGACAGGCTGACCAGAAAGTTGGGGCGGCTGAGGACCGGATTAGCGATGCCGATCACCCTCAGCGCCTGATGGTCGAGATGGGAAATAGCGGCCCCGGGCTGCAGAGTGGCGCCCAGTCCGCTGCGCACGGCCTGCATCAGCAGGGCCAGACCGTCAATGTCCGCCACCACCTCAACGCTGAGGCTGTGCTGCTGGCAAACCGCCTCCAGCCTGCCGCGCAGGCCGTGGCCCTGGCTTGGCATAATCAGCGGCAGGGTGGTGAGCTGGTCAGGGGAAACAGGGTCATCCGGCAGCGAGGCCAACAGCGCATGGGTGCCAATCAGGAACAGGCGCTCTTCGAGCACCGGTCTGGCGCTCCAGCGCAGGATCTTCTCCTGCTGGAAGACGATGGCTAAATCCAGCTGGCGGGTGTTGATCATCCGCTCCAGATTCCCGGAGAGGCTTTCCACCAGGTGCAGGCGGACGTCGGGGTAGCTCTCGCGCATCGCGTTGATGAACGGTACGCCAAGAACGGAGGCGGTGCTGGGGGCCATGCCGACGCTGACGTGGCCCGACAGCCGCGCCTCGCGGGCGGCGAGGATGGCATCATCGGCATGACGCAGCGCCAGCTGCGCCTGTGAGTAGAAAGCGAGGCCCGCGCTGGTGGGCGTCACGCCGCGAGAGGTTCGCTGCAGGAGGCGAATGGACAGCTCATTTTCCAGACGCGCGATCTGCTGGCTGAGCGCCGAGACGCCGATATTCAGATCGAGCGCGGCGCGGCCCATGCTGCCGGTTTCAACAATGCGCGTAAAATAGCGTAGCTGGCGAAGTTCCATATCAACTCTCCGGACAAAGCGGGGACTCGCGAGGGTCGCCGCCGGGACGTGAGCGGGAAGCGCGGCAGAAGCGCCCATAAAAAAGCCAACCGGCTGGTTGGCTTTTCAGAGCAGGCGAAGCAGGGAATTACTTTTCCACTGCGTCGTGGGCGTGTTCGTCCTCGCGGCAATCACCTTCCGCACAGTGACCGTACAGATACAGACTGTGGTTGGTCAGGCGGATGCCGTGACGGGAAGCGATTTCACGCTGGCGCGCTTCGATAGAGTCATCACTGAATTCGATCACTTTGCCGCAGTCGAGGCAGATCAGGTGATCGTGGTGATGCTGCTGGGTCAGTTCGAAAACGGATTTACCGCCTTCAAAATTATGACGAGTCACGATACCGGCGTCATCAAACTGGTTGAGGACGCGGTAAACGGTCGCCAGACCAATCTCTTCGCCCATGTCGATCAGGCGTTTATATAAGTCTTCCGCACTGACATGATGGTTATCCGGTTCCTGCAGCACTTCAAGGATTTTCAGTCGAGGAAGTGTGACTTTCAGGCCAGCCTTCTTTAATGCGGTATTGTTGTCAGTCATGCGGAATCTGTCCTGTTGCTAAACGATCTACTTCCTTCAACGGAAGTCATACAGAAATTAACCCGACGTAATGCGTCTCATTATAGAACTGCCACTGGTAAATGAAAACTGCAAGCATCGGGCCTGGTTTGCTGTCAAAAACGAGGCACCAGCTACAAACTGCGTCACGTGCCTCGTAGAATCAGAGGACATTGTACAGATATGTGATTAAAAGTTAAAAACTTGTAGCTATTAGTTTGATTGCTTTTGTCTATTAATACGACGCAACTCAACGATTGCGCCGCTTAATTATCAGGCGTTTTTGATTTCTTCGAGGTGCAGCTCTTCAGCCACCTGCTTCACCCACTTCTCAACGCGCTCGTTGGTCAGTTCCGGCTGACGGTCTTCATCAATGGCGAGGCCGACGAAGTGGTCGTCATCCGCCAGGCCTTTGGAGGCCTCGAAGTGATAGCCGGCAGTCGGCCAGTGGCCAACGATGGTCGCGCCGCGCGGCTCAATGATGTCGCGGATGGTGCCCAGCGCATCGCAGAAGTACTCTGCGTAGTCTTCCTGGTCGCCGCAGCCGAACAGCGCCACCAGCTTGCCGTTAAAGTCGATCTCTTCCAGCGTCGGGAAGAAGTCGTCCCAGTCACACTGGGCTTCACCGTAGTACCAGGTCGGGATGCCGAGCAGCAGGATGTCGTGGGCTTCCAGATCTTCTTTGCTGCTTTTGGCAATGTCGTGAACATCAGCAACATCTTTACCAAGCTGCTTTTGAATCATTTTTGCAATATTTTCGGTGTTGCCGGTGTCGCTGCCAAAAAAGATGCCGATGATTGCCATGAGTAAAATAACCTCTTGAAACTTAAATGATGTGGTAGGGACGCGATGCCCACAGATAACGGCAATCATAGCAGAACAGGCAAGGACGCGGAAACAGCAATCACGCCCGACTGCACACTCTGCTACATGAATGCGGATTTTTCGCGGAAAGTTAGACTTTTCCCTGGCTGCGCAGGGCGGTTAATTGCGTCATCAGCATCTCTTCGATGAGATCGCTGCGGCTCATATTACGCGCTTCCGCCAGTTCGTTAAGGGCATCGACCGCGTCGGCGTTGAGCTTTAGCTCCACGCGCTTCAGCCCGCGCACTTTATCGCGTTTCAGCTGATTACGTTTGTTGATGCGCAGTTGTTCATCGCGCGACAGCGGATTGGTTTTTGGTCTTCCCGGGCGACGCTCGTTTGCGAACAAATCTAATGTCGTACGGTCCGTTTGTTCTTTTGCCATGATTCTGAGTGACTTCGGGGAAACAAGCTGCCGGGCTCTAGCCGGCGCAGATAGCGCGCCATCATACATCAGGCGAACGGCTGCGCCAACGACCGCGGGCATTCTGCGGCGCGGTCGGGCATATTTTAGCCAATCAGGCGCCAATGCTCGTGAGATAGCGGCGGATCGCGCGCAACACCGCTTCGGGTTTCTCGGCATGGACCCAGTGTCCGGCGCCGGCGATGACGTGGGCCCGGGCCTGCGGGAACTGGGCCAGCAGCGCGTCGCGGTAGGCGTCGGTCACGTAGGGTGAGTTGCCGCCGGGAATAAACTGCGTCGGGTGCGGCCAGGCCGGTATGGTTTCCCAGCCGACGATATGCGGGTACTGGTCCCACAGCACCGGGACGTTGAAGCGCCAGTCGCCGTCGACGAAAGATTTCAGCAGGAACTGAATCACTCCCTCTTCCTGCAGATGCTCGCGCATCACCTGCGCCGCCTGCTGGCGGGTGCTGGCGGCGGATTCGCTGACGGCGCGGATAGCGGCGAAGATCTCATCATGGCGGCGAACATGATAATCCACCGGGGCGATATCGATCGCCACCAGACCGTTGATGCGCTCCGGCGCCAGGGCGGTCAGCGCCATCACCGCTTTGCCGCCCATCGAATGGCCGATAAAGGTGGCGCGCTCAATCTGGTGCGCGTCGAGCGTATCGCGCAGATCCTGCGCCATCGCGGGGTAGGTCATCTCTGGCGACCGCGGCGACAAACCGTGGTTGCGCATATCGACCTGCAGAATATCGTGGTCGGCGACCAGGTCGCGGGCGAGGATGCCCAGGTTGTCCAGGCTGCCAAACAGACCGTGGACCAGCACGATCGGGGAGTGGTTGTGCGGATTCTGTGCAGATTGCGCTCGGCTATTTAATTTCATGGCAAAGTTCTTTTTTTCGCTCCGTCGGGTTAGGGTATTATGTTGGACATTCTGCCATCCGGCTGCAAGACCCAGAAGTTTTCTGAGTTTTACCGCCATCCTGGTTTGACGCTATCCGCGGTTGGGATTTGTACTTATAATCCCAACGATTTGTATTCAGAAAAGATATCGCACTGGATTAAGATGAAAACAATTGAAGTTGATGATGAACTCTATCGCTATATTGCCAGCCACACTCTGCATATCGGCGAGAGCGCATCCGACATTTTACGGCGCATGCTGAAATTTTCCGCCGTTTCCCAACCGGCTACACAGGTCAGCAAAGCCGCGCCGGCGCTGGCGCCCGCGCCTGCCGTTGAGGTGAAACCCGCTAACCCGGCGAAAGATAAAGTCCGCGCCATGCGCGAGATGCTGTTATCTGATGAATACGCCGAGCAGAAGCGCGCGGTGAACCGTTTTATGCTGGTGTTGACCACCCTCTACTCCCTGGACAGTAAAGCATTTGCCGAGGCGACGGAGTCTCTGCATGGCCGCACGCGCGTCTACTTCGCGGAAGATGCGCGTACGCTGCTGAAAAGCGGTAATCAGACCAAACCGAAACAGGTTCCTGGTACACCGTGGTGGGTGATCACCAATACCAATACCGGCCGTAAATGCAGCATGATTGAGCACATCATGCAGTCGATGCAGTTCCCTGCGGAGCTGATTGAAAAGGTTTGCGGCACGATCTAGCTTTTTAACATTTGCACCAGAAGGATCAGGCAATGGCAATCGATAAACGTGCGGGGCAGCCTGCGCAACAGAGTGATTTGATTAACGTCGCCCAACTGACTGCTCAGTACTACGTGCTGAAGCCTGAAGTCGGTAATGCGGAGCATGCGGTCAAATTCGGCACCTCCGGCCATCGCGGCAGCGCGGCGCGTCACAACTTCAACGAACCGCATATCCTGGCCATCGCCCAGGCGATTGCGGAAGATCGTGCGAAGAACGGGATCACCGGTCCGTGCTATGTCGGTAAAGATACCCACGCCCTGTCCGAGCCGGCGTTTATTTCGGTGCTGGAAGTGTTAACCGCCAATGGTGTTGACGTGATCGTGCAGGAAAACAACGGCTTCACCCCGACGCCGGCGGTCTCCAACGCGATTCTGGTGCATAACAAAAAAGGCGGTCCGCTGGCGGACGGCATTGTGATCACCCCGTCACACAACCCGCCGGAAGATGGCGGTATCAAGTACAACCCGCCAAACGGCGGTCCGGCTGATACCAACGTCACCAAAGTGGTGGAAAACCGCGCCAACGAACTACTGGCCGCTGGCCTGCAGGGCGTGAAACGCCTTCCTCTGGACGCGGCGCTGGCTTCCGGCCACGTCAAAGAGCAGGATCTGGTGCAGCCGTTTATTGAAGGCCTGGCGGATATCGTCGACATGGCGGCGATCCAGAAAGCGGGCCTGACGCTGGGCGTCGATCCGCTGGGCGGTTCCGGTATCGAATACTGGAAGCGCATTGGCGAGCACTACAAGCTCAATCTGACCATTGTGAACGACCAGGTAGACCAGACCTTCCGCTTTATGCACCTCGATAAAGACGGCGCCATCCGCATGGACTGCTCCTCGGAATGTGCGATGGCGGGCCTGCTGGCGCTGCGCGATAAGTTCGATCTGGCGTTTGCCAACGACCCGGATTACGACCGTCACGGGATTGTCACCCCAGCCGGGCTGATGAACCCGAACCACTATCTGGCGGTGGCGATTAACTACCTGTTCCAGCATCGTCCGCAGTGGGGCAAAGAGGTGGCGGTCGGTAAAACCCTCGTCTCCTCGGCGATGATTGACCGCGTGGTGAACGATCTGGGCCGCAAGCTGGTGGAAGTGCCGGTGGGCTTTAAGTGGTTCGTCGACGGCCTGTTCGACGGCAGCTTCGGTTTCGGCGGCGAAGAGAGCGCCGGGGCCTCCTTCCTGCGCTTCGACGGCACGCCGTGGTCCACCGATAAAGACGGCATTATCATGTGCCTGCTGGCGGCGGAAATCACCGCAGTGACCGGCAAAAACCCGCAGGAGCACTATAACGAGCTGGCGGAGCGCTTTGGCGCGCCGAGCTACAACCGTCTGCAGGCTTCCGCGACCTCCGCGCAGAAAGCGGCGCTGTCTAAGCTGTCGCCGGAAATGGTCAGCGCTGACACCCTGGCGGGGGATCCGATCACCGCCCGTCTGACCGCAGCGCCGGGCAACGGGGCGGCGATTGGCGGCCTGAAAGTGATGACCGACAACGGCTGGTTCGCGGCGCGTCCGTCAGGCACCGAAGACGCCTACAAGATCTACTGCGAAAGCTTCCTCGGCGAAGAACATCGCAAACTGATCGAAAAAGAAGCGGTAGAGATTGTCAGTGAAGTGCTGAAGAACGCCTAAAGGCGCACGACCATCAGGCCCCTCGCGGGCCTGATTTTTTTCGCAAGGATAGCGATGAAAATACAACGGAAGTCCCTGTTTTTGTTCTGGGCGTGGATGGATCTCTTTTTCGTCCTGCAATTCTTATGGTGGAATATTGCCCACCGCCGACTCCCTTTTTACGACGACCTGCTGGCTTATCTCCAGCTGCTGCACGACTGGGGCGCTGCGGCGGTCTGGCTCTATCCGCTGAATGTGCTGCTGATTATCAGCATCCCGCTGTCGATGATCCTCTTTTTCCGTCAGAGCCGCTATGGGCTGTGGCTGGCCTGGGGGCAGGCGCCGCTCAGGCTGGTGTTTATGCAGCCTTCGCTTTCTGTGGGTCTGTGGCTGATTCAGGCCGCCGGCGTCCGGCATTTCGCGATCCTGGGAGGCTTCCTGCTGCTCTCTGAAGGGTTGAAAATCGCCAGCCTCTGGTACTGCAGAGGCGGGGCTCAGGGCATAAAGCGATAACCAATCCCGGTTTCGGTCAGCAGATGCTGCGGGCGCGCCGGATCGGCCTCCAGCTTTTGCCGCAGGTGACCCATATAGATCCGCAGATAATGGCTGTGCTCCACGGCGTTAGGGCCCCACACCTGATTCAGCAGCTGGCGCTGGGTAAGCACTTTGCCGGGATTATTCAATAGCGCCGCCAGCAGGCGAAACTCGATGGGCGTCAGGTGGATCTCTTCGCTGCCGCGCAGGATGCGGCGGGCGGGGATATTGACCTCCAGGTCGGAGAAGCGCACCACCGGCTCGTCGGACTGCGCCGCGCCGTGACGACGCAGTGCGACGCGCAGGCGGGCCTGCAGCTCGCCGATGCCAAAGGGTTTACTTAAGTAGTCATCGGCGCCGGCATCCAGGGCGGCAATTTTGTCGTGCTCTTCGCTACGCGCTGACAGGACGATAATCGGCATCTGACTCCACTGGCGCAGGTCGCGAATAAAATCAATGCCGTCGCCATCCGGCAGGCCGAGATCGAGTATCGCGAGGTCGGGCTTACGGGTGGCGGCTTCGATCAGCCCGCGCTGCAGGGTTTCCGCTTCAAATACGCGCATGCCGTCGGCTTCCAGCGCGGTGCGCAGAAAGCGACGGATAGCGTGTTCGTCTTCGATAATCAGAACGTTAATCACAATTCCTCAGATAGCTCTTCCAGTTCAGGGGGCGTTTCTCCCGGCAGTGTAACACGGAATGAGGCGCCGCCTTCCGGCCGGTTGCTGGCGGAGATGGTCCCGCCGTGGACGTCGACGATGGCCTGACAGATGGCAAGGCCCAGCCCGACGCCGGGGATCGCCGACTCTTTGTTGCCGCGGGCGAATTTATCAAAGATAGCCTGTTCCTGACCCGCCGGGATCCCCGGACCATTATCCCATACCTCCAGCGACAGCTGCCGGGCGTCTGCTTCGGCGCGAATACCGATGTCCGCCCGGGCGCCGGCATACTTATGGGCATTCTCCAGCAGATTGATCAGCACCCGCTCGAACAGCGGCCCGTCGACATGCACCAGCTGCAGCGGGTCGGGTAAATCCAGTTGAACGTGCTGGCCGCCGAGGCTCGGCTCGAGCATACGCAGCGCGCTGCCGACCACTTCCTCCAGCGTCAGCCACTCCTTGTGCAGATTAAAGCCGCCGGACTGGATCCGCGCCATATCCAGCAGGTTGTTCACCAGCCGGGTGGTATTGAGCACATGCTGGCGGATTTCATTGGCCTGCGGGGCATGCTTCGAGCCCTCGCTGGCCAGATCGAGGGTCAGGATTTCCGCCTGGCCAAACAGCACGGTGAGCGGGGTACGCAGATCGTGGGACAGGGCGGCGAGCAGCGAGTTACGCAGGCTTTCGCGCTCGCTGGTCAGCCGGGCCTGCTCTTCGCTGGCGGTCAGGGTGAGACGCTCCAGGGCGCTGGCCACCAGCAGGGTGAAGGTCTCCAGCAGCCGCTGCTGCTCCGGGATCATCAGCTGGCGCAGATTCGCCGGCTCCACCACCAGCAGTCCCCAGGTGCGGGCGGCGCTCTTCAGGGGCAGGATCTGATACGGCACGCCGGGCAGGGTATCGGTGCCGGCGCCGGCGGGTTGCCCCTTATCAAAGCTCCAGCGGGCGATGGCGTCATCCCACGGCGTCAGCCCGGGCTGGTGGGTTAAGGGCAGCAGTTTCCCCTGGGCGTCCGGGAGCAGCAGCTGGCTGCGAGCCTGAAAGGTGGAGGCGATAAACCGCTCGCTGGTGGTGGCGATATCCTGCTGGCTACGACCCACCGCCAGCGCTTTGGACATTTCATACAGGTGGCGGGTACGCCGCTCGCGATAGCGCGCCACCCGCGCCTGGTAGCGCACGCCGGCGGTGAGGTTACCGATAAGCAGGCCAACGGTGAGCATCACGCCGAAGGTGAGCAGATACTGGACATCTGACACCGCCAGCGTGCCGCGCGGGGCGACAAAAAAGAGATCGAAACTGATAACGTTGATCACCGTCGCCAGCACCGACGGCCAGCGGCCATAGAGCAGGGCGATGATCACCACCCCCAGCAGATAGAGCATGACCAGGTTGGCGGCTTCGAAGGCCATCAGCCACTGCATGGCCACCAGAGTAATGATGGCGCACAGGGCCACCGCCAACGCGCAGCCCTGCAGCTGCAGCCGCCATTTCTCCAGCGCCGGACGAGTGTCGCTGGCGCGCGCCGGAAGGGGGAAGGGCTTTTCATCCAGGGCGATGACCACCAGATCGAGGTCCGGCGCGTGACGAGCCAGACGGTCGGCGAAGCCGCTGCGATCCCACCAGCGGCGCTTGCTCTGGCGGCCGATGACAATTTTTCCGAGGTTATGTTCGCGCGCGTAATGGAGGACCGCTTTCTCTTCAGACGGGTCGGAGAGGGTGGCGGTTTCGGCGCCCAGCTCCTGGGCCAGACGCAGCGCGGCGAGGATGGCCCGCCGCCGGGATTCCGGCAGGCGGTGCAGGGAAGGCGTTTCGACATATACCGCATGCCAGACGCTGCCCAGACGGGCGGCGAGGCGGGCGGCGGTACGCACCAGCTTTTCGCTGCCGGTGTTGTGCCCGATACAGAGCAGAATGGCGTCGCGGGTGTGCCAGACTTTCTCCTGGCCCTGGCGGTCGCGCCAGGCGCGCATCTGCTCATCGACGCGATCGGCGGTACGGCGCAGAGCCAGTTCGCGCAGCGCAATCAGGTTCCCTTTGCGGAAAAAGTTCTCGATAGCGCGCTCGGCCTGGCCGCCGATGTAGACTTTGCCCTCATTGAGCCGCTGGCGCAGATCGTCAGGGGGGAGGTCCACCAGCACCACGTCGTCCGCGGCGTCAAAAAAGGGATCGGGGACGGTCTCCCGCACCTGCACGCCGGTGATCCCGCTGACAACGTCGTTCAGGCTTTCCAGATGCTGAACGTTAACCGTGGTGAAGACGTCAATCCCGGCTTCCAGCAGTTCGTCCACATCCTGCCAGCGCTTCGGATGGCGGGAGCCGGGGGCATTACTGTGCGCCAGTTCATCCACCAGAATCAGCGCCGGGCGGCGGGCGAGGGCGGCGTCGAGGTCGAACTCATACACGTAGCGCCCGCGGTGAGCGAGCCGCCGCGGCGGCAGGGTGCTCAGGCCCTGCAGCATCGCGGCGGTCTCTTTCCGGCCGTGGGTCTCCGCCACGCCAATCAGAATATCCAGCCCCTGGGCCCGCAGCCGCTGCGCTTCCGCCAGCATCGCCCAGGTTTTCCCCACCCCGGCGCAGGCGCCGAAGAAGACTTTCAGTTTGCCGCGATGCGGGGCGGCGGTGTGCTGCAGCAGGCGGTCAGGGTCCGGACGCAGCGGCTCGTCACTCATTTACTTATCCTTCAGGGCATCCAGCGCCATATTGAGTTGCAGTATATTGACCACCGGCTGGCCAAGGAAGCTCAGCAGCGGCGTTTGTGTGGCCTGGTTAACCAGCGCGGTCACCTGGTCGACGCTCAGCTGGCGCGCTTTGGCCACCCGGGGCGCCTGCCACAGCGCGGCGGCCGGGGTCAGGTTGTTATCGAGACCGCTCGCCGAGGTGGTGACCAGTTCGACTGGCACCCGCGGGTCGGCATCCGGGTTCGCGGCGCGCAGGGCCTGTACCCGCTCGCTTACCGCCTTATCCAGCGCCGGGTTGCTGGCGGCGAGGTTGCTGCCGCCAGAGGCCATCGGGTTATCCGCTGTCTCCGCGGTGGCTGACGGGCGGCCCTGGAAATAGCCTGCGGCGGTAAAGTTCTGGCCAATCAGCGCCGAGCCGCGCACCTCGCCGTTCAGGCGGATCAGCGAGCCATTGGCCTGTGAGTTAAACCACCACTGTCCCAGGCTGGTGGTCAGCAGAGGATAAACGCCGCCGGTGAGCAGGGTTAACAGAATAAATAGCACAAGTGCTGGACGAATCAATGACATAGTTTGTTCCTCACACCAGACCGCTCAGGGTCAGCAGCAGGTCAATGGCTTTAATACCGATAAATGGCACCAGCAGACCGCCGAGGCCGTAGATCCACAGGTTGCGGCGCAGCATCGCCGAGGCGGAGAGCGGGCGATAGCTCACCCCTTTCAGGGCCAACGGGATCAGGAAGACGATGATCAGCGCGTTGAAGATAACGGCGCTGAGGATCGCCGACGATGGCGAATGCAGGCCCATCACGTTCAGCATCGCCAGCTGGGGATAGACCGCGGCAAATGCCGCCGGAATAATGGCGAAATATTTCGCCACGTCGTTGGCAATACTGAAGGTGGTCAGCGAGCCGCGCGTCATCAGCATCTGTTTGCCGATATGGACCACCTCAATCAGTTTGGTGGGGTTGGAATCCAGGTCGACCATGTTGCCCGCCTCTTTCGCCGCCTGGGTGCCTGAGTTCATGGCCACCGCGACGTCGGCCTGGGCCAGCGCGGGCGCGTCGTTGGTGCCGTCGCCGGCCATCGCCACCAGCCGACCTTCCGACTGATACTGGCGGATCAGCGCCAGCTTGGCTTCCGGCGTCGCTTCGGCGAGGAAATCGTCGACGCCGGCCTCGGCGGCGATCGCCGCGGCGGTGAGGCGGTTATCGCCGGTGATCATCACCGTTTTAATGCCCATTTTGCGCATCTGGGCGAAACGCTCTTTGATGCCGCCTTTGACGATATCTTTGAGCGAAATAATCCCCAGCACCTTTTCACCTTCGGCAACCACCAGCGGCGTTGCCCCCTGGCGGGCGACCTCTTCCACCTGCTTCTCGACATCGGCAGGGAAGTGGCCGCCGTTGGCCTCCACGTGACGGCGAATCGCGTCCACCGAGCCTTTACGGATCATGCGCTGATCGATATTGATGCCGCTCATCCGCGTTTGCGCGGTAAAGGGGACAAAGGTGGCGTGCAGCGACTGCAGATCGCGTTCGCGCAGGTTGAAGCGCTGCTTCGCCAGCACCACGATGCTGCGTCCCTCAGGGGTTTCGTCCGCCAGCGAGGAGAGTTGGGCGGCGTCGGCGAGGGTTCGCTCTTCCACACCGCGCGCCGGCAGGAAAGCGGAGGCCTGGCGGTTGCCGAGCGTAATGGTCCCGGTTTTATCCAGCAGCAGGACATCGACATCGCCAGCGGCCTCCACCGCGCGGCCGCTGGTGGCGATCACGTTGGCGCCCAGCATACGGCTCATCCCGGCGACGCCGATCGCCGACAGCAGACCGCCGATGGTGGTCGGAATCAGGCACACCAGCAGAGCGACCAGCACGGTGACGCTCACCGCATTGCCGCTCCAGGCCGAGAATGGCCAGATGGTGGCGGTGGCCAGCAGGAACACCAGCGTCAGGGCGATCAGCAGGATCGTCAGGGCGATTTCGTTCGGCGTTTTACGGCGCTGGGCGCCTTCCACCATGGCGATCATCCGGTCGAGGAAGGTTTCTCCCGGGTTGACGCTGCAGCGGATCACCAGCCAGTCGGAGAGGATGCGCGTCCCGCCGGTCACCGAGGCGAAATCGCCGCCGGATTCGCGGATCACCGGCGCGGACTCGCCGGTAATGGCGCTTTCGTCCACCGAGGCGCCGCCTTCGATGACTTCGCCATCGCAGGGGATAATATCCCCGGCTTCCACCAGCACCACGTCGCCTTTGCGCAGGTCTTCCGCCGGCACATGGTCGACCGTCGCGTCGTGCTGCGGGGCGCGCAGCTTACGGGCGAAGGCCGTTTTTTTCACCCCTTTCAGGCTATTGGCCTGGGCTTTGCTGCGGCCTTCCGCCATCGCTTCGGCAAAGTTGGCGAACAGCACGGTAAACCATAACCAGATACTGATGGCGGCGGCAAACGTGGCGCTGCCGGTCAGAGCGCCGCCAGCCATGGCGATGGCCAGCAGGGTGGTTAACAGGCTGCCCACCCAGACGATAAACATCACCGGATTGCGCCACTGCACCATCGGGCTGAGTTTTTTCACGGCATCCAGCAGCGCCTGGCGCACCAGCGTCGGCTCCAGCAGGGCTAATTGTTTGCGACTCATAACAGGGGGCTCCGCATCGCTCAAAGTAAGGAAAAGTGTTCGGCCAGCGGGCCAAGCGCCAGCGCAGGAATAAAGGTCAGGGCGCCCACCAGCAGCACGGTGCCGATCAGCAGACCGATAAACAGGGCGTCGTGGGTGGCCAGGGTACCGGGGCTGGCCGGTTGAATTTTCTTCGCCACCAGCGAGCCGGCGATAGCCATCACCGGAATGATGACGGCGAAGCGTCCAGCCAGCATGCAGAACGCCAGCAGCAGGTTCCAGAAGGGCGTCGCCGCGCCCAGGCCGGCGAAGGCGCTGCCGTTGTTATTGGCCGCCGAGGTGACGGCGTACAGCACCTCGCTAAAGCCGTGTGGTCCGGGGTTGAACATCCCGGCGCGGCCGGCCTCGGTCATCATCGCCAGCGCCGTGCCAAGCAGCACCAGCGTCGGGGTGACCAGAATGGCCAGGGCGATCATTTTCATTTCCCGGACATCGATTTTCTTCCCGAGGTACTCCGGGGTGCGGCCGACCATCAGCCCGGCGATAAACACTGCCAGCATAACGAACAGCAGCATGCCATAGAGACCCGAGCCGACTCCGCCGAACACCACTTCGCCAATCTGCATCAGCCACATCGGCACCATCCCGCCCAGCGCGGTGAAGGAGTCATGCATGGCGTTGACCGCGCCGCAGGAGGCGGCGGTGGTGATCACCGCGAACAGACTGCTGGCGAGAATACCGAAGCGGCTCTCTTTACCTTCCATATTCAGGCTGCTGTCGGCGCCCAGCGTCAACAGGTGCGGGTTGCCGCGGGTTTCCGCCCACATCACCACGGCGACGCAGAGGATAAAGATCAGCGTCATCGCCCACAGAATAGCGCGCCCCTGGCGGCGATCGCTCACCACCTCGCCGAAGGCGAAGCACAGCGCCGCCGGGATCAGGAAGATGGCCAGCATCTGCACGAGATTGGTCAGCGCCGTCGGGTTTTCAAACGGATGGGCGGAGTTAGCGTTAAAGAAACCGCCGCCGTTGGTGCCCAGCAGCTTAATCGCTTCCTGTGAGGCGACAGGCCCCATCGGCAGCAGCTGGTGCGCCCCTTCGAGGGTGGTAAAGGGCTGGTAAGCCTGCAGGTTCTGCGGCACGCCTTGCTGAATAAAGAACAGGGCCACCAGCAGAGAGAGCGGCAGCAGCAGCCACAGGGTAATGCGCGTCAGGTCCACCCAGGCATTGCCGAGGGTGGACATTTTCTGTCGGGCGAAGGCGCGGGTCAGGGCGAAGACCACGGCGATGCCGGTGGCGGCGGAGAGGAAATTCTGCACCGTCAGCCCCACCATCTGGCTGAGATAGCTCATGGTGCTTTCGCCGGCGTAAGCCTGCCAGTTGGTATTACTGACAAAGCTGACCGCGGTGTTGAGCGCCAGATCCCACGGCAGCCCCGGCAGGTGCTGCGGGTTAAAGGGCAGCACGCCCTGGAGCATCAGCAGGGCAAACAGCGGCAGGCCGCCGAGGGCGTTAAACAGCAGGATCGCCAGCAAATACTGCAGCCAGCCCATCTCATCGGCGCGGATCCCGGCCACGCGCCACAGGACGCGCTCGACGCCGGCCAGGCCGGGAAGCGGGATGTTGTTCACCATTCTCGCCAGACACATCCCCAGCGGGCGCGCCAGCGCCAGCAATACCAGCAGGTAGCTGGCTAATAATAAAAATCCCTGGGCAGCCATCAGAATGCCTCCGCATGTATCAAGGCATAAACCAGATAAGCCAGTAACAGGAACACCAGCCCAACGCCAGTGAGTACGCCTGCAGTCACAATCCACCTCCGGGTGTGTTTTTGATTTACCAGGAGAATAGAAATTACGGCGCAAAGATTTCGCAAAAATCCGCGGGCGCGGTGTAAAAAAAGTATAAAAATGGCAAAGGCACAATTTAACTGATGGTTAGTATTAATTTAACTTTTTCGTAACTAATTTACGGGATGAATGTAAATTAAGTATAAATACGTGCTTTTTAGTGGTCGGATGAGTAGTAAAATTACAACCAACGCGGTACTATTTTGCTCAAACAAACATGGTAATTTTTTACCGGCGCGACTTGCCGGCCTGACAAAGGGGAGAGAAATGATGGCGTTGTACAAAGCTTATCCTGCTCATATTATTTTGCTGCGTCGGGCTTTCGCCGTCGTGGCTGGCGTCGCGGCGCTGCCGGTGATGCTGTTCTGGAAAGATCGCGCCCGCTATTACAGCTGGCTGCACCGGGTGTGGTCGAAAACCAGCGAGCAGCCGGTGTGGATGGCGCAGGCGGAAAAAGCCGCTCACGACTTCTACTGATTCGCCCTGCTGCAATGAAAGCCAATAACCGCCGGTTGCCCCCGGCGGTTTTTTTTCGTCGCTTGTCTACACTCGTTGCAAGCGCCGCAGCGGAATTGGCAGGTGCTTATTTTGCCGGAGCGCGCTATTTTTTCCGGCTTAGATCATGAGATGAGTTTTGCTGACGGATAATGAGGAGTGATATGGCCACCCATCTGGTCTGGTTACGCACGGATTTACGCATTCACGATAACCTGGCGCTGGCCGCCGCCTGCCGCGATCCGCAGGCGCAGGTGCTGGCGCTCTATATTGCCACCCCAGGGCAGTGGCGCGAGCATCATATGGCGCCGCGGCAGGCCGCTTTTATCGCCAGCCATTTGCACAGTCTGCACGCCGCGCTGGCGGAGCGTGGCATACCGTTGTGGGTAGAAGAGGCGGACGATTTTAGCGCCAGCGTCGAGCGGCTGGCCCATTTTTGCCAGCAGCACCAGGTCAGTCACCTGTTCTACAACTATCAGTACGAATTCAATGAACGCCAGCGCGATGCCGCCGTTGAGAACACCTTGAGCGAAGTGATTTGCCAGGGATTTGACGACAGCGTCCTGTTGCCGCCCGGCAGCGTACTGACCGGCGGCGGCGAAATGTATAAAGTCTTCACTCCGTTTAAGAATGCGTTTATTCGCCGGCTGCGGGAAGGGCTGCCGGCGTGCGTGGCCGCGCCAAAGCCGCGCGAGGCACCCGCCCGCCAGGCGCCGCCGCCGCCGGAGCTCAACTATCCGCAAACGCCGTTCGATGGGCTGCTGTTTGCCGCGGATGAAAAAACGGCGCTGGCGCGGCTGCGCGCGTTTTGTCAGCAACCGGCGGCGGATTATGAGGGGCAGCGCGACTTCCCGGCCGTGGAAGGGACCAGTCGCCTGTCGCCCTGCCTGGCCACCGGGGTGCTGTCGCCGCGCCAGTGTCTGCATCGGCTGCTGACGGAACACCCCGCCGCGCTGGACGGCGGGGCAGGCGCCACCTGGCTTAATGAGCTGATTTGGCGGGAGTTTTACCGCCATCTGATGGTCTACTATCCGAAACTCTGTAAAGGACGGCCGTTTGTCGCCTGGACCGATAAGGTCGCCTGGCGCGAAGAGGATGTCGCCCTGCAGGCCTGGCAGCGCGGGGAGACCGGCTATCCGATTGTCGATGCCGCCATGCGCCAGCTTAACGCCACCGGCTGGATGCATAACCGGTTGCGCATGATCGTCGCCAGCTTCCTGACTAAAGATCTGCGCCTCGACTGGCGGGCAGGGGAGCGCTATTTCATGAGCCAGCTGATTGATGGCGACCTGGCGGCGAACAACGGCGGCTGGCAGTGGGCGGCTTCGACGGGCACCGACGCCGCGCCCTATTTCCGCATATTTAATCCCACCACCCAGGGCGAGAAGTTTGATAAGCAGGGGGTGTTTATGCGTCGCTGGCTGCCGGAGCTGGCAAAGGTGCCGGAGAAGGCGCTGCATCAGCCGTGGGCGTGGGCGGATAAACAGGGGATTACGCTGGATTATCCGCGCCCGATAGTCGATCACAAGCAGGCGCGGCAGGAGACGCTGGCGGCCTGGGAGGCCGCCAGAAAGGGGATTACTCCACCGCCAGACGGCGGGTCCTGACCTTCAGCGAGTGATACAGCCAGATGACCAGCACCACGCCGACGCAGGCCAGCGCGCCCCAGGTGATCTGGCTGAAGACGTTGATGTAGGCGTCAATGGAGTAGTTCATCGCCCCGGCGGCGTCGAATGACGCCTGCGAGGTCTGGTCGGCGATAACGCCGGCCAGATAGTTGGCGATAGCCCCGGAGAGCAGCATATAGATGCCGGTCAACACCCCGGTGACCCCCGGGATCTCAATGCGGGTGATTTGCGACATCGCGACCGGGTCGATAAACAGTTCGGCAAAACCCATCACCGCCAGCCCCAGCACCATCAGCGGCATGGACGACTGACCATAGGCCGCCGACCAGCGGGCGCTGAGGGTTAGGATGCAGAACCCGGCGCTCATCAGGCCCAGACCGAGGGCAAATTTTCCCCAGATGCGCACGGTGCGATTACCGCCGACGCTCTCTTTCACCAGCCACGCCAGCACCATGCCGCAGAGCATCACCGCGAAGGCATTGATCGACTGGAACATAGCGGTAGGGACTTCGTAGCTCATGATATGGCGGTTAACGAAGCGGTCAATATACAGGCTGATGGAGCTGCCGCCCTGTTGGGCGAAGGCCCAGAACAGCAGGCTGAAAGCGGTCAGGACGACGATCAGGCGCAGATCCTTGCGCTGTTTATCGGTCTCGGCGCGCAGGTAGATCCGCGCCAGCACCGCGAGGCCAATGGCCGTGGCCACGATCAGGGCATATACCGACCACTCCTGCCAGAACAGCACGGCAATCAGCAGCGGAGCAGTGACCAGCAGCACCAGCAGCCAGCCCCAGTTCGGCAGCAGGAAGCGACGGGCGCACAGCGCCTGGCGGTTCACGCCGGCGGTATGCTGGAAGTGACGGTTGCCGCAGAGGAAAATCACCAGTCCCGCCACCATGCCGATGGCCGCCAGGGCAAAGCCCATCGCCCAGCTATACTCCTCCTGGACGTAGCCGCAGGCGATCGGCGCGATGATCGAGCCGATATTGCCCGCGGCATACATCAGCGAGAAACCGCCATCGCGACGCGGATCGGCGGGTTCGTACAGCTCGCCCAGCAGACAGCTGACGTTGGATTTAAACAACCCGTAGCCGCAGACGATGATCGCCAGCGACAGGTAGAGGAAGACCGGGGCGGTTTCGCTGGCCCCGAGCACCAGATGGCCAATGGCCATCAGCAGCGCGCCGAGCATGACCGCCATCCGGTTGCCTAACAGCTTATCGGCCAGATAGCCGCCGAGGATCGGCGTCACATAGACCAGCGAACAGTAGGCGCTGAACAGGGCGTAAGCGTGGTTATCGTCATATTTAAGCTGATTGGTGAGATAGAGGATCAGCAGGGCGCGCATGCCGTAGAAGCTAAAGTATTCCCAGATTTGCAGCGCCACGACGTAGTAAATCGCCCGCGGTTGCGATGATGTTGTCTTCATGAGAAGTGTGTTTCCTGGCGTAAAGCGAAAGTCGATCGTTCTGCATGAATAGCGTTTAATTAGTCATATTCATGGCTTGAGGGGCTTTCTGATTATTTAATATGCTTTATTAGTGCATAAATATACACGAATGCGCGGCGGGATGAATAGACAAATTGCGCTATTCGGTAAAAAGTCATCGTCAGTGTCGGAGGCGGACTATCGACGACCCGAATGGATCTGGTTATGTTATGCCTTTGTATACCCTGATTATCTGCTGGAGTGGCGATGAAAAATAGCGAACTGGAACAACTGATAAACGACAAGCTCAATAGCGCAGCCATCAGTGACTTCGCCCCTAACGGTCTGCAGGTGGAAGGGCGCGACACGGTGCACAAGATCGTCACCGGAGTCACGGCCAGCCAGGCGCTGCTGGATGAGGCCGTCCGCCTGCAGGCGGATGCGGTAATCGTCCATCACGGCTATTTCTGGAAAAACGAATCGCCAGTGATCCGCGGCATGAAGCGCCGGCGCCTGAAAACCCTGCTGGCCAACGATATCAATCTCTACGGCTGGCACCTGCCGCTGGATGCCCATCCCGAGCTGGGCAATAACGCGCAGCTGGCGCATCTGCTGGGGATTAACGTGCTGGGCGAAATCGAACCGCTGGTGCCCTGGGGCGAACTGTCGATGCCGGTGTCCGGCCTCGAGCTGGCCTCGTGGATTGAAGCGCGGCTGGGACGCAAGCCACTGTGGTGCGGCGATACCGGGCCGGACACCGTCAGCCGCGTCGCCTGGTGTACCGGGGGCGGCCAGAGCTTTATCGACGCCGCGGCGCGCTTTGGCGTGGACGCGTTTATCACCGGCGAGGTGTCGGAACAAACCATCCACTCTGCCCGCGAGCAGGACCTGCATTTTTATGCCGCCGGCCACCACGCCACCGAGCGGGGCGGCATTCGCGCCCTCAGCGAATGGCTGACGGAAACCACCGACCTGGATGTCACCTTTATTGATATTCCTAACCCTGCCTGACGGGAGAGAGAAAAGTGCAGCGAGCGCGTTGTTATCTGTTAGGAGAAACGGCTGTCGTGCTGGAGCTGGAGCCGCCGGTTACCCTTGAAAGCCAGCAACGGATCTGGGGATTAGCCCAGCGTCTGGCCAACCATGAAGAGGTGATTGACGCCATTCCCGGCATGAACAATATCACTGTGGTGCTCCGCCGCCCGCAGGAGGTTGCGTGGGAGGCGATAGACCGTCTGCAGCGCTGGTGGGAGGAGAGCCTCGCGATCGAGCCGGAGTCGCGCTCGCTGTCTGTTCCGGTCGTCTACGGCGGCGAGGCCGGACCGGACCTCGGGGTGGTGGCGCAGCACAGCGGCCTGAGTGAAAAACAGGTCGTGGAGCTGCACGCTTCGGTGGAATATCTGGTCTGGTTTATTGGTTTTCAGCCGGGATTTCCCTACCTGGGCGGGCTGCCTGCGGCGCTGGCGACACCGCGTCGCGCCGAACCGCGCGTGCTCGTCCCGGCCGGATCGGTGGGTATCGGCGGCGCGCAAACCGGTATCTATCCGCTGGCGACGCCCGGCGGCTGGCAGCTGCTGGGGCGGACCGCGCTGACGCTGTTCGACCCGGCGCGGAAGGAGCCTGCGCTACTGCGCGTGGGCGATAAAATTCGCTTTGTGCCGCAAAAGGAGGGGGTATGTTGACCTTGATCCGCGCCGGCCTGTACACCTCGGTACAGGACGGTGGACGAGAAGGCCTGCGCCAGTCTGGCATCAGCCGCTGCGGCGCCCTGGATTATCCCTCGCTGGTGATTGCCAATCTGCTGGTTGGCAACGAGGCGAATGCCGCCGGGCTGGAGATTACCCTCGGCCAGGTGGAGATCGAATTTGCCCGCAGCGGCTGGTTTGCGCTGACCGGCGCCGCCTGCGAAGCGACGCTGGACGGTAAAGCGGTCTGGGTGGGCTGGCGCACCGCCTACCGGGCCGGGCAGCGGCTGGTGCTGAAAACGCCCCAGCATGGCATTCGTAGCTATCTGGCGGTGGCGGGCGGGATTGCGGTCCCCGAGGTCCTTGGCTCGCGCTGCACGGATCTCAAGGCGGGGATTGGCGGTCTGGAAGGACGCCGCCTGCAGGATGGCGACAAACTGAAGCTCGGGAAAGCCGCCCGCTGCTTCACCACCCCGCGCGGCGTCAAGCAGCTGCCGCTGGGCAACCGCATTCGTGCGCTGCCCGGGCCGGAGTACCATGAATTTGACGAGGCCTCGCAGGCGTCATTCTGGCGCGCCCCCTGGAAGCTCAGTCCGCAGAGTAACCGCATGGGGTACCGTCTGCAGGGGCAGCCGCTGAAACGCACCACCGATCGTGAAATGCTGTCGCACGGCCTGCTGCCGGGCGTGGTGCAGGTGCCGCACAACGGCCAGCCCATTGTGCTGATGAACGACGCGCAAACCACCGGCGGCTATCCGCGGATCGCCTGCATTATCGATGCCGATATGTATCAGCTGGCGCAGATCCCGCTGGGGCAGCCAATCCATTTCGTGGCCTGCTCGCTGGAGGAGGCGCTGAAGGCGCGGGCCGATCGCCAGCGTTATCTGGAACAACTGGCCTGGAGACTCCACGATGATGATTGATCTTAATGCCGATCTCGGGGAAGGCGGGGCGAACGATAGCGCGCTGCTCCAGCTGGTGTCATCGGCGAATATCGCCTGTGGTTTTCACGCCGGCGACGCCGGGCTGATGGTGCAGAGCGTGCGCGAGGCGCTGAAGTACGGCGTGGCGGTGGGCGCCCATCCGGGATATCCCGACCGGGAAAATTTTGGCCGCACGGCGATGGATCTACCGCCGGAAACGGTCTATGCCCAGACGCTGTATCAGATTGGCGCTCTGGCGGCGATCGTTCAGGCGCAGGGCGGCGAGCTGCAGCACGTGAAGCCGCACGGCATGCTCTACAACCAGGCGGCCAAATCGCCGCCGCTGGCCGACGCGATCGCCCGCGCGGTCCGCGATGTTAACCCGCAGCTGGTGCTGGTGGGTCTGGCGGGCAGCGAATTGATCCGCGCCGGACAGCGCTATGGTCTGACGACGCGTCAGGAGGTGTTTGCCGATCGCGGTTATCTGGCCGACGGCAGCCTGGTGCCGCGCAGCCAGCCCGGGGCGCTGATTGACAGCGAAGAGCAGGCCCTGGCGCAAACCCTCGAGATGGTGCAACACCACCGGGTGCGCAGCGTCAGCGGCGAATGGGCGAACGTGGTGGCGCAGACGGTATGTCTGCACGGTGATGGTCCGCATGCCCTCGATTTTGCCCGCCGTTTGCGGGCGGCGTTCGCCGGGCGCCATATTCTGGTCAGCGCTCAGCCAGAGGCTGAGATATGACAATCGGCATGACCGCGAAGGAGAGGATGGTGGCGGGAGTATTACTAACCGGTTTCGAACCCTTTGACGGCGAGACGGTGAACCCTTCCTGGGAAGTGGTGCAGCAGCTTGACGGCACTATGATTGCTGGCCAGCCGGTGACCGCCCGGCAGCTTCCCTGCGTGTTTGGCGAGGCGCTGTCGGCGCTCGACGCGGCGATAGAAGACCTGCAGCCGAAGCTGGTTATCGCGGTGGGGCAGGCCGGCGGTCGGGTCGATATCAGCGTCGAACGTGTGGCGATCAACGTCGATGATGCGCGCATCCCCGATAACAAAGGCCAGCAACCCATCGACACGCCGATCGTCGACGGCGGGCCGGCGGCGTGGTTCAGCACCTTGCCGATCAAAGCGATCGTCAACGCGCTGCGCGATCGCGGGATCCCGGCCTCGGTGTCGCAGACCGCCGGCACCTTCGTCTGCAACCACGTCATGTACGGCCTGTTGCACAGGCTGCAGGGTCAGGCTGAGGTGAGAGGCGGTTTTATCCATATTCCATGGCTACCGGCGCAGGCGGCGGCCCATCCCGGCGAGCCGAGTATGGCGATCGCCACCGTGCGGGAGGCGCTGGAGACGGCCATTGCCGTGGCCCTGCGCCAGCCTGTGGACAGTAAACTGGGCGGCGGCGCCACCCACTGACAAAAGGATGACAGTATGCCGGAAGGTCCGGAGATCCGCCGCGCGGCGGATACACTGGAGGCGGCAATCAAAGACGAACCCTTAACCGACGTCTGGTTCGCCTTTCCCCGGTTGCAACCCTACCAAACCCCGCTGATTGGTCAGCGGGTTACCCATATCGACACCCGGGGCAAAGCCTTGCTGACCCGCTTCTCCGGCGGCCTGACCCTGTACAGCCATAATCAGCTGTACGGCGTCTGGCGCGTGGTTGACGCTGGCGAACAGCCCGCCTCTAACCGGGTGCTGCGCGTCAGGCTCCAGACCGCCAGCAAGGCGATTTTGCTCTACAGCGCGTCGGACATTGAGATGCTCACAGCGGAGCAGGTGGCCAACCATCCGTTCTTGCTGCGCATCGGTCCGGACGTACTGGATATGACGTTAACCGCGGAGCAGGTGAAAGCGCGGCTGCTGTCGGCCAAATTCCGCCATCGTCAGTTTTCCGGCCTGCTGTTGGATCAGGCTTTTCTTGCCGGGCTGGGAAACTATCTGCGGGTGGAAATCCTCTGGCAGGTGGGGCTGACCGGGCAGCATAAGGCCTCGGAGCTGAATGCAATACAACTGGATGCGCTGGCGCACGCGCTGCTTGATATCCCGCGGCTTTCTTATCGTACCCGCGGCCAGCCCGATGACAACAAGCACCACGGCGCGCTGTTCCGCTTTAAGGTGTTCCATCGCGATGGCGAACAGTGCGAGCGCTGCGGGGGCGTGATTGAGAAGACGATGCTCTCCTCGCGGCCCTTTTACTGGTGCCCGCACTGCCAGCATTAAGCCGGCGGCCAGGCAGCGCCAGACCTCATCGTCAGGCATAAAAAAACGCGCCATCAGGCGCGTTTTTATCATCCGGACAGCGAGATTAACGCTTGATGTCGGACTGGAAATCGCGTTTTTCGTAGCCGGTATAGAGCTGACGCGGACGGGCGATTTTCATGCCATCGCTGTGCATTTCGTTCCAGTGCGCAATCCAGCCCACGGTACGCGCCATGGCGAAGATAACGGTAAACATGGAGGACGGAATACCCATCGCTTTCAGGATGATACCGGAGTAGAAGTCGACGTTCGGGTAGAGTTTCTTCTCGATGAAGTACGGGTCGTTCAGCGCGATATGCTCCAGCTCCATGGCCACCTGCAGCAGGTCGTCTTTGGTGCCCAGCTCTTTCAGCACTTCATGGCAGGTTTCACGCATCACGGTGGCGCGCGGGTCGTAGTTTTTGTACACACGATGGCCGAAGCCCATCAGGCGGAAAGAGTCATTCTTGTCTTTCGCACGACGAACAAATTCCGGAATGTGCTCAACGGAGCTGATCTCTTCCAACATTTTCAGCGCCGCTTCGTTGGCGCCGCCGTGCGCCGGTCCCCACAGGGAGGCGATGCCGGCTGCGATACAGGCGAACGGGTTAGCGCCGGAAGAGCCCGCGGTACGTACCGTCGAGGTCGAGGCGTTCTGTTCGTGATCGGCGTGCAGGATCAGAATACGGTCCATTGCGCGCTCCAGCACCGGATTGACTTCGTACTCTTCGCACGGCGTGGCGAACATCATGCGCAGGAAGTTGCCGGCGTAGGAGAGGTCATTGCGCGGATAAACAAACGGCTGGCCGATAGAATACTTGTAACACATGGCTGCCATGGTCGGCATTTTGGACAGCAGGCGATAGGCGGCAATTTCACGGTGACGCGGGTTATTCACGTCGAGGGAGTCGTGATAGAACGCCGCCAGGGCGCCGGTGATCCCGCACATAACGGCCATCGGGTGAGAATCGCGACGGAACGCATGGAACAGACGAGTAATCTGCTCATGGATCATGGTGTGGCGGGTGACGGTGGTTTTGAATTCGTCATATTCTGCCTGGGTCGGTTTTTCACCGTTTAGCAGAATGTAACAAACTTCAAGATAGTTTGATTCGGTCGCTAACTGGTCGATCGGGAAGCCACGGTGCAGCAGGATCCCCTCGTCACCATCGATAAACGTAATTTTAGATTCACAGGAAGCGGTAGATGTGAAACCTGGGTCAAAAGTAAATACGCCTTTTGAACCAAGACTACGAATATCAATAACATCCTGACCGAGCGTGCCTTTTAGCACATCCAGTTCAATAGCAGTGTCACCACCCAGGGTGATTTTTGCTTTAGCATCAGACATTTATGGTCTCCTTAGCGCCTTTATTGCTTAAGACTGCCGGGTGGTGGATTTGCTTTCGGCCCGCGCCCGTATACGTTACCAGTTTGTTATGTTGCACACAGCTCTGCGTCAGCGAAAAGGGCAGGGTACAGAGCAACGGCGCTTGATGGCACGTTCTTCAGGGCTGCGGTGAAACAACAGCAAATCAGCGTTTTAGCAGTCCGAATATTAAAACCTGTATACCACTAATAACTGTCCTGATTACATCGGTCAATACTGACACACTGTTACATAACTTATTCTCAGGTGAAAGCATGACCTCATAACTTTTGAGCATTATTGCATTTAACTGGTAATGGTTGTAACAAGAATGTTTAATATTTGTCAAATCAGGTGATTAAAAATTAAAAAAATGTTGTTATCGTGACATTGATCACTGTTCCGGAGAAAACCCAACAAACTATATGTAGGTTAATTGTAATGATTTTGTGAACGGCCTATACTGCGGCCAGGTCTCCGGAACACCCTGCAATCCCGAGCCACCCAGCGTTGTTTAGTGATGTTTTAATGCCTGAAAAGACGTTTTAACATGACTTCTGGTTATAGAAAGGACGCTGTCTGACCCGCAAGCAGACCGGAGGAAGGAAACAATAAGAACAGCATGTGGGCGTTATTCATGGTAAGAAATGTGAAAAAACAAAGACCTGTCAATCTGGATCTACAAACGATACGGTTCCCAATCACGGCGATAGCGTCCATTCTCCATCGCGTTTCCGGTGTCATCACCTTCGTGGCGGTCGGAATTCTGCTTTGGCTGCTGGGCACCAGCCTCTCCTCCCCTGAAGGTTTTCTGACGGCGGCCTCGATCATGGATAGCTTCTTTGTGAAGTTCATCATGTGGGGCATTCTCACCGCGCTGGCCTATCACGTCGTTGTTGGTATCCGCCATCTGATGATGGACTTTGGCTACCTGGACGAAACCCTCGAAGCAGGGAAACGTTCCGCCAAGATTTCTTTTGTTATTACTGTCGTGCTTTCACTTCTCGCAGGAGTCCTCGTATGGTAAGCAACGCCTCAGCACTGGGACGCAACGGCGTACATGACTTTATTCTGGTCCGTGCTACCGCCATCGTTCTGACCCTCTACATCATCTACATGGTTGGCTTCTTCGCGACCACCGGTGAAATCTCATGGGAAGTGTGGACCGGATTCTTTGCCTCCGGCTTCACTAAAGTCTTCACTCTGCTGGCTCTCGTTTCCATTCTTATCCATGCCTGGATCGGGATGTGGCAGGTGTTAACGGACTACGTTAAACCACTGGCTCTGCGCCTGGTTCTGCAACTGGCTATCGTTGTGGCGCTGGTGGCTTACGTTCTTTATGGATTTGTTGTGGTGTGGGGTGTGTAATGAAATTGCCAGTCAGAGAGTTTGATGCTGTTGTCATCGGTGCCGGCGGCGCAGGTATGCGCGCGGCGCTGCAAATTTCCCAGAGCGGACAGACCTGTGCGCTGCTCTCCAAAGTTTTCCCGACCCGTTCGCACACCGTATCCGCGCAGGGTGGTATCACCGTCGCGCTCGGTAACTCCCATGAAGATAACTGGGAATGGCATATGTACGACACCGTAAAAGGGTCGGACTATATCGGCGACCAGGACGCCATCGAATATATGTGTAAGACCGGCCCGGAAGCGATTCTCGAGCTGGAGCATATGGGCTTGCCGTTCTCCCGTCTTGACGACGGCCGTATTTATCAGCGCCCGTTCGGCGGCCAGTCGAAGAACTTCGGCGGCGAGCAGGCGGCGCGTACCGCGGCGGCGGCTGACCGTACCGGCCACGCCCTGCTGCACACCCTGTACCAGCAGAACCTCAAAAACCACACCACTATCTTCTCCGAATGGTATGCCCTCGATCTGGTGAAAAACCAGGACGGCGCGGTGGTGGGTTGTACCGCCCTGTGCATCGAGACCGGCGAAGTGGTCTACTTTAAAGCCCGCGCCACCGTGCTGGCGACCGGCGGCGCAGGCCGTATCTATCAGTCCACCACCAACGCCCACATCAACACCGGTGACGGCGTCGGGATGGCCATCCGCGCCGGCGTGCCGGTGCAGGATATGGAAATGTGGCAGTTCCACCCGACCGGTATCGCCGGGGCCGGGGTTCTGGTCACCGAAGGTTGCCGCGGCGAAGGCGGTTATCTGCTGAATAAACACGGTGAGCGCTTTATGGAGCGTTATGCGCCGAACGCGAAAGACCTGGCGGGTCGTGACGTGGTGGCGCGTTCCATCATGATCGAGATCCGCGAAGGCCGCGGCTGCGACGGTCCGTGGGGCCCGCACGCGAAACTGAAACTGGATCACCTGGGTAAAGAGGTTCTGGAATCTCGTCTGCCGGGTATCCTTGAGCTGTCCCGCACCTTTGCTCACGTCGATCCGGTGAAAGAGCCGATCCCGGTTATCCCAACCTGCCACTACATGATGGGCGGTATTCCGACCAAAGTGACCGGCCAGGCGCTGACCGTCAATGAGAAGGGTGAAGACGTGGTGATCCCGGGTCTGTTCGCGGTGGGCGAAATCGCCTGCGTATCGGTCCACGGCGCCAACCGTCTGGGCGGCAACTCGCTGCTCGACCTGGTGGTCTTCGGCCGCGCGGCGGGCCTGCATCTGCAGGAGTCTATCGCCGAGCAGGGCACGCTGCGCGACGCCAGCGAATCCGATATCGAAGGCTCGCTGGACCGCCTCAACCGCTGGAACAACACCCGTTCCGGTGAAGATCCGGTGGCGATCCGCAAAGCGCTGCAGGAATGTATGCAGCATAACTTCTCGGTGTTCCGCGAAGGCGATGCGATGCACAAAGGTCTGGAACAGCTGAAAGTGATCCGCGAGCGCCTGAAAAACGCCCGTCTCGACGATACCTCCAGCGAGTTCAACACCCAGCGCGTTGAGTGCCTGGAGCTGGATAACCTGATGGAAACCGCGTACGCGACCGCCGTATCCGCTAACTTCCGTACCGAGAGCCGTGGCGCTCACAGCCGCTTCGACTTCCCGGATCGTGATGATGAAAACTGGCTGTGCCATTCCCTGTATCTGCCAGAGTCGGAATCCATGACGCGTCGTAGCGTCAACATGGAACCGAAACTGCGTCCGGCATTCCCGCCGAAGATTCGTACTTATTAATGCGGAGACAGGAAAATGAAACTCGAGTTTTCAATTTATCGCTATAACCCGGATGTTGACGACGCTCCGCACATGCAGGATTACACCCTCGACGCGGAAGAAGGTCGTGACATGATGCTGCTGGATGCGCTGATCCAGCTGAAAGAAAAAGATCCGTCGCTGTCGTTCCGCCGCTCCTGCCGTGAAGGGGTCTGCGGTTCCGATGGCCTGAACATGAACGGGAAAAACGGTCTGGCGTGCATCACGCCGATCTCCGCGCTGAATCAGCCGGGCAAGAAGATTGTTATCCGCCCGCTGCCAGGATTACCGGTTATCCGTGATTTGGTGGTGGACATGGGGCAATTCTATGCACAATATGAGAAGATTAAGCCTTACTTGTTGAATAATGGGCAAAATCCTCCGGCTCGCGAGCATCTGCAGATGCCTGAGCAGCGTGAGAAGCTCGATGGCCTGTACGAGTGTATTCTGTGCGCATGTTGTTCGACCTCGTGCCCGTCGTTCTGGTGGAACCCGGACAAGTTCATCGGCCCGGCCGGCCTGTTGGCGGCGTATCGCTTCCTGATCGACAGTCGCGATACCGAAACCAGCGAGCGTCTGGACGGCCTGAGCGATGCTTTCAGCGTATTCCGCTGTCACAGCATTATGAACTGCGTCAGTGTGTGTCCTAAGGGGCTGAACCCGACGCGCGCCATCGGCCATATTAAGTCGATGCTGCTGCAGCGCAGCGCGTAAGTTGTTTTAGTTGCCGGATGGCGACGTAAACGTCTTATCCGGCCTACAGGAGCATATTTTGTAGGCCTGATAAGCGAAGCGCCATCAGGCAATAGATATAGCAGGAAATCTTTAAAAACCGCCAAATATGTACCAGTAATCAAGGCGTTCAGAGCGAGGTAAGGCGGCAACTGAACGCATCCCCGGGAGCATAGTGAACTATATGACCGGGGTAAGTGAAGGCAGCTAACGCAACCGCAGCCTGAACGCCGAAGATTAATGGCAGTTTTTAAAGGTTCCTTAGCGGATAGAAACCACAACTCGTCCGCAACAAGTGAACCCCGGCACGTGCACTCGGTGTGCGTGGTAGTTTCTACGGCGAAATAAGCATATGAATGCTTAAGGGATCACGATGCAGAACGGCGCAATGAAAGCCTGGCTGGACTCTTCTTACCTCTCTGGTTCGAACCAGAGCTGGATAGAACAGCTCTATGAAGACTTCTTAACCGATCCTGACTCTGTTGACGCCAACTGGCGTTCAATGTTCCAGCAGTTACCTGGCACCGGAGTTAAACCGGATCAATTTCATTCCAAAACGCGTGATTATTTCCGTCGACTGGCGAAGGATGCCTCACGTTACACTTCTTCGATTTCCGACCCAGACACCAATGTGAAGCAGGTTAAAGTCCTGCAGCTCATCAACGCATACCGTTTCCGTGGCCACCAGCATGCGAATCTCGATCCGCTGGGGCTGTGGAAGCAAGAGAGAGTGGCGGATCTCGATCCGGCCTACCACGATCTGACCGAGGCCGATTTCCAGGAAAGCTATAACGTAGGTTCATTTGCCATCGGTAAAGACACGATGAAGCTGGGCGAGCTGATTGCCGCCCTTAAGCAAACCTACTGCGGCTCCATCGGCGCGGAATACATGCATATCACCTCTACCGAAGAAAAACGCTGGATCCAGCAGCGCATTGAATCGGTAGCCGGCAAAGCGAGCTTTACCGCGGAAGAGAAAAAGCGTTTCCTCGGCGAACTGACTGCCGCGGAAGGGCTGGAGCGCTACCTCGGCGCCAAATTCCCGGGGGCGAAGCGCTTCTCGCTGGAGGGTGGCGACGCCCTGATCCCCATGCTCAAAGAGATGATCCGCCATGCGGGTAAGAGCGGCACCCGTGAAGTGGTGCTGGGCATGGCGCACCGTGGCCGTCTCAACGTGCTGGTCAACGTGCTGGGTAAAAAACCGCAGGACCTGTTCGACGAGTTTGCCGGCAAACATAAAGAACACCTCGGTACCGGCGATGTGAAGTACCACATGGGCTTCTCTTCCGATATAGAAACCGAAGGCGGTCTGGTGCACCTGGCGCTGGCGTTTAACCCGTCGCACCTCGAGATCGTCAGCCCGGTGGTGATCGGTTCCGTACGCGCCCGTCTGGATCGTCTGGACGAGCCGAGCAGCAACAAGGTTCTGCCGATCACTATCCACGGCGACGCCGCGGTGACCGGTCAGGGCGTGGTTCAGGAAACCCTGAACATGTCCAAAGCCCGCGGTTACGAAGTGGGCGGGACCGTGCGCATCGTTATCAACAACCAGGTGGGCTTCACGACCTCTAACCCGCTGGATGCGCGTTCGACCCCGTACTGCACCGACATCGGTAAAATGGTGCAGGCGCCGATTTTCCACGTCAACGCCGACGACCCGGAAGCGGTCGCTTTCGTCACCCGTCTGGCGCTGGATTTCCGCAATACCTTCAAACGCGATGTCTTCATCGACCTGGTGTGCTACCGCCGTCACGGCCATAACGAAGCCGATGAGCCGAGCGCAACCCAGCCGCTGATGTATCAGAAGATCAAAAAGCACCCGACTCCGCGCAAAATCTATGCTGACAAGCTGGAGCAGGACAAGGTCGCGACCCTGGAAGATGCTACCGAGCAGGTTAACCTCTACCGCGATGCGCTGGATGCCGGCGAATGCGTGGTGAAGGAATGGCGTCCGATGAACATGCACTCCTTTACCTGGTCGCCGTACCTCAACCATGAGTGGGACGAGAGCTATCCGGATAAAGTGGAGCCGAAGCGTCTGCAGGAGCTGGCCAAACGCATCAGCACGGTGCCGGAAGGTATCGAAATGCAGTCCCGCGTGGCGAAAATTTACGCCGACCGCCAGGCGATGGCGGCAGGTGAGAAGCTGTTCGATTGGGGCGGCGCTGAAAACCTGGCCTACGCCACGCTGGTTGACGAAGGTATTCCGGTGCGTCTGTCCGGGGAAGACTCCGGTCGCGGCACCTTCTTCCACCGTCATGCGGTGATCCATAACCAGACCAATGGTTCAACCTACACCCCGCTGCAGCATGTCCATAACGGTCAGGGCCAGTTCCGCGTTTGGGACTCCGTGCTGTCTGAAGAAGCGGTGCTGGCGTTTGAATATGGTTACGCCACCGCAGAGCCGCGTACTCTGACCATCTGGGAAGCGCAGTTTGGCGACTTCGCCAACGGCGCGCAGGTGGTGATCGACCAGTTCATCTCCTCCGGTGAGCAGAAGTGGGGCCGGATGTGCGGCCTGGTGATGCTCCTGCCGCACGGCTACGAAGGCCAGGGCCCGGAGCACTCCTCCGCCCGTCTGGAGCGTTATCTGCAGCTGTGCGCTGAGCAGAATATGCAGGTATGCGTGCCGTCCACGCCGGCGCAGGTGTACCACATGCTGCGTCGTCAGGCGCTGCGCGGTATGCGTCGTCCGCTGGTGGTGATGTCGCCGAAGTCGCTGCTGCGTCATCCGCTGGCGGTCTCCAGCATGGATGAGCTGGCGAACGGCACTTTCCTGCCGGCCATCGGTGAAATCGATCAACTTGATCCGCAGGCTGTGAAGCGCGTGGTGCTGTGCTCTGGTAAGGTTTACTACGACCTGCTGGAACAGCGCCGTAAAAACGAGCAAAAAGATGTCGCTATCGTTCGTATCGAGCAGCTCTATCCGTTCCCGCATCAGGCGGTGCAGGATGCGCTGAAAGCGTATGCGCACGTACATGATTTTGTCTGGTGCCAGGAAGAGCCGCTCAACCAGGGCGCATGGTACTGCAGCCAGCATCACTTCCGTGAAGTGATTCCGTTTGGGGCCTCTCTGCGTTATGCAGGCCGCCCGGCCTCCGCCTCTCCGGCGGTAGGGTATATGTCCGTTCACCAGAAACAGCAACAAGATCTGGTCAATGACGCGCTGAACGTCGATTAATTAAAGGATACACAATGAGTAGCGTAGATATTCTGGTTCCCGACCTGCCTGAGTCCGTAGCTGACGCAACCGTCGCCACCTGGCACAAAAAACCGGGCGACGCGGTCGTCCGTGACGAAGTCCTGGTCGAAATCGAAACTGACAAAGTGGTACTGGAAGTACCGGCATCAGCGGACGGCATTCTGGATGCAGTGCTGGAAGACGAGGGCGCTACCGTCCTGTCTCGCCAGATCCTTGGCCGCCTGCGCGAAGGTAACAGCGCAGGTAAAGAAAGCAGCGAAAAAGCCGATGCGAAAGCGTCCACGCCGGCGCAGCGTCAGCAGGCCTCTCTGGAAGAGCAGAACAACGATGCGCTGAGCCCGGCGATCCGTCGTCTGCTGGCTGAACACAACCTCGACGCGGCGGCCATCAAAGGCACCGGCGTCGGCGGCCGCCTGACCCGCGAAGATGTCGAGAAACATCTGGCGAAAGCCCCGGCGGCGGCAGAAGCCAAAGCGCCAGCCGCTGCCCCGGCAGCCGCGCCGGCGCCGCAGCTGGGCCACCGCTCTGAAAAACGCGTCCCGATGACCCGCCTGCGTAAACGCGTGGCCGAGCGTCTGCTGGAAGCGAAAAACTCCACCGCCATGCTGACCACGTTCAACGAAGTCAACATGAAGCCAATCATGGATCTGCGTAAGCAGTACGGCGACGCGTTCGAAAAACGTCACGGCATCCGTCTGGGCTTTATGTCCTTCTACGTGAAAGCGGTCGTGGAAGCGCTGAAACGCTATCCGGAAGTGAACGCCTCTATCGATGGCGACGACGTGGTGTACCACAACTACTTCGACGTCAGCATGGCCGTATCCACTCCACGCGGCCTGGTCACCCCGGTTCTGCGTGACGTTGACCTGCTGGGCATGGCGGATATCGAAAAGAATATTAAAGAGTTGGCGGTGAAAGGCCGTGACGGCAAGCTGACCGTAGACGACCTGACCGGCGGTAACTTCACCATTACCAACGGCGGCGTGTTCGGCTCCCTGATGTCCACGCCGATCATCAACCCACCGCAGAGCGCCATCCTGGGTATGCATGCCATTAAAGACCGTCCGATGGCGGTGAATGGCAAGGTAGAGATCCTGCCGATGATGTACCTGGCGCTCTCCTACGACCACCGTCTGATCGACGGACGTGAATCGGTAGGCTTCCTGGTGGCGATTAAAGAGCTGCTGGAAGATCCGACCCGTCTGCTGCTGGACGTGTAGTCAGCAAGCGTATTACCTACCGTAGGCCGGATAACACGCGTTAACGCCGTTATCAGGCCTACAGGTTTAAAGATAATTACACCCTGAAGGATGGACTGAACACATGAACTTACATGAATATCAGGCAAAACAACTTTTTGCCCGCTATGGCTTACCGGCGCCGGTGGGTTATGCCTGTACTACTCCGCGTGAAGCAGAAGAAGCCGCTTCAAAAATCGGCGCGGGTCCGTGGGTAGTGAAATGTCAGGTTCACGCTGGTGGCCGCGGCAAAGCGGGCGGTGTGAAAGTGGTGAAGAGCAAAGAAGAGATCCGCGCATTTGCCGAGCACTGGCTGGGCAAACGTCTGGTGACCTATCAAACAGATGCGAACGGCCAGCCGGTTAACCAGATCCTGGTTGAAGCGGCGACCGATATTGACAAAGAGCTGTACCTGGGCGCGGTCGTTGACCGTAGCTCCCGTCGCGTAGTGTTCATGGCCTCTACCGAAGGCGGCGTGGAAATCGAAAAAGTGGCGGAAGAGACCCCGCACCTGATCCACAAGATCGCCATCGATCCGCTGGCGGGCCCGATGCCTTATCAAGGTCGTGAACTGGCGTTCAAACTGGGTCTGGAAGGTAAACAGGTTCAGCAGTTCACCAAGATCTTCATGGGCCTGGCGACCATTTTCCTGGAGCGCGACCTGGCGCTGATCGAAATCAACCCGCTGGTTATCACTAAGCAGGGCGACCTGATCTGCCTCGACGGCAAACTGGGCGCTGACGGCAACGCGCTGTTCCGCCAGCCGGATCTGCGCGAAATGCGCGACCAGTCGCAGGAAGATCCGCGTGAAGCGCAGGCGGCGCAGTGGGAACTGAACTACGTCGCGCTGGACGGCAACATCGGCTGCATGGTTAACGGCGCAGGCCTGGCGATGGGTACCATGGACATCGTTAAACTGCACGGCGGCGAACCGGCTAACTTCCTCGACGTGGGCGGCGGTGCGACCAAAGAGCGCGTCACCGAAGCGTTCAAAATCATCCTCTCTGATGACAACGTGAAAGCGGTGCTGGTGAACATCTTCGGCGGTATCGTACGTTGCGACCTGATCGCTGACGGCATCATCGGTGCGGTAGCGGAAGTTGGGGTTAACGTTCCGGTCGTGGTTCGTCTGGAAGGTAACAACGCCGAACTGGGCGCGAAGAAACTGGCTGACAGCGGCCTGAATATTATTGCAGCGAAAAGTCTGACGGATGCAGCTCAGCAGGTTGTTGCCGCAGTGGAGGGGAAATAATGTCCGTTTTAATTAATAAAGACACCAAGGTTATCTGCCAGGGTTTCACCGGTAGCCAGGGCACATTCCACTCTGAACAAGCCATCGCTTACGGTACGCAAATGGTCGGCGGCGTCACCCCGGGCAAAGGCGGCACCACGCATCTGGGCCTGCCGGTATTCAATACCGTTCGCGAAGCGGTCGAAGCCACCGGCGCAACCGCATCCGTCATCTACGTTCCGGCGCCGTTCTGCAAAGATTCTATTCTGGAAGCTATCGATGCTGGCATTAAGCTGATTATCACCATCACCGAAGGTATCCCGACGCTGGATATGCTGACCGTGAAAGTGAAGCTCGACGAAGCGGGCGTGCGCATGATCGGGCCGAACTGCCCGGGCGTGATCACTCCGGGCGAATGCAAAATCGGCATCATGCCGGGTCACATTCACAAGCCGGGTAAAGTGGGCATCGTTTCCCGTTCCGGTACCCTGACCTATGAAGCAGTTAAGCAGACCACCGACTACGGCTTCGGTCAGTCTACCTGCGTCGGTATCGGCGGCGACCCGATCCCGGGCTCTAACTTCATCGATATCCTGAAGCTGTTCCAGGAAGACCCGCAGACCGAAGCGATTGTGATGATCGGTGAGATCGGCGGTAGCGCGGAAGAAGAAGCGGCTGCCTACATCAAAGAGCACGTGACCAAGCCGGTTGTCGGTTACATCGCGGGCGTGACCGCGCCGAAGGGCAAGCGTATGGGCCATGCTGGCGCCATCATCGCTGGCGGTAAAGGTACTGCCGATGAGAAATTCGCAGCCCTGGAAGCAGCCGGTGTGAAAACCGTTCGCAGCCTGGCCGATATCGGCGAAGCGCTGAAAGCTATCATCAAGTAAACCCTCTCTGCTTATCCGCAAGCAGAAATCTGTCCGATTTCGACATGGTTGGCCACCGTCAGGTGGCCTTTTTTTTGGCCGTTGTCCGCTTGTTCCGAAAGCCGCTGCGTCAGCAAACCCTGCGTTTGGCAAAAACCTTATCTATCATATTGATTTTATGAATTATTTCATAAATATTATCGACGCGCGGTTGTCGGAAATGAAAATTTGCCCTGGTCGTACCGCAGGGTAACGAAACAGACAGTAAAAAAAAGAGTGGGGGAGGGGAGAAGAAAGCAGGAAAAAATACTGTGAGCGGTCTAGCATTAATCGGATCGGCTCTTTTTTTTATTTTTTTCCTGTGGCGTTAAATAATATTACCTATGATTCTCATCTTTCCCTTTTTAGTAACCAATCAAGGCATACTTTAAACACAGCATTAACATTGGGTTTACCAATATTCTTTATTGAGCTACATAATTAACACGCAGAGTAAAAATTGATTTATATCAATACTTAATGCTTGGAAAAATCCTTCAAAAAACGTTAAATTGTCTCAAGTCAAATTGGCCTAAACCGGCCATCTTCGCTATATATTGATCACCGTCGAAAAATGTAAAACTGGAACAATAAAAACATATTTATTGTAAGGTTATTGCGGCGTAATATATTGGGGAATCAATTGGGTTTTTCGTTAACGTATTTGTAACCTTGTCCTGGCGTGGTTTCACTTTCGGTTGAAACCCGCTCCGGGCGGGCGACAAATAAAAATTTGTATTGGGGCATGCGTATGAGCCAGAGCTTCTCGGTTCATTTTCGGAGTCTTCATGCGATGAGCAAGGAGTCATGATGTTAGATATAGTCGAACTGTCGCGCTTACAGTTTGCCTTGACCGCGATGTACCACTTCCTGTTTGTGCCACTGACGCTCGGTATGGCGTTCCTGCTGGCCATCATGGAAACGGTCTACGTCCTTTCCGGCAAACAGATTTATAAAGATATGACCAAATTCTGGGGCAAGTTGTTTGGTATCAACTTCGCGCTGGGTGTGGCGACCGGTCTGACCATGGAGTTCCAGTTCGGGACTAACTGGTCGTATTACTCACACTACGTGGGCGATATCTTCGGTGCGCCGCTGGCCATTGAAGGTCTGATGGCCTTCTTCCTCGAATCCACCTTTGTAGGTCTGTTCTTCTTCGGTTGGGATCGTCTGGGTAAAGTTCAGCATATGGCCGTCACCTGGCTGGTCGCTCTGGGCTCCAACCTCTCCGCGCTGTGGATCCTCGTCGCTAACGGCTGGATGCAGAACCCTATCGCATCGGACTTCAACTTTGAAACCATGCGTATGGAGATGGTCAGCTTCTCCGAACTGGTGCTCAACCCGGTTGCTCAGGTGAAATTCGTTCACACTGTGGCGTCTGGCTATGTCACCGGTGCGATGTTTATCCTGGCTATCAGCTCCTGGTACATGCTGAAAGGCCGTGACTTTGCCTTTGCTAAGCGCTCCTTCGCCATCGCAGCCAGCTTCGGTATGGCGGCGATCCTCTCCGTTATTGTGCTGGGTGACGAATCCGGTTACGAAATGGGTGACGTGCAGAAAACCAAACTGGCGGCTATCGAAGCAGAGTGGGAAACCCAGCCTGCGCCGGCGGCCTTTACCCTGTTTGGTATTCCCGATCAGAATGCGCAAACTAACCACTTCGCTATCCAGATCCCCTACGCGCTGGGCATCATTGCCACCCGCTCGGTGGATAAGCCGGTTATCGGTCTGAAGGATCTGATGGTTCAGCACGAAGAGCGTATCCGTAACGGCATGAAAGCCTACGCGCTACTGGAGCAACTGCGCGCCGGTTCCACCGACCAGGCCGTTCGCGACCAGTTCAATAACGTGAAGAAAGATCTCGGCTATGGTCTGCTGCTGAAACGCTATACCCCGAACGTCGCTGACGCCACGGAAGAGCAGATCGCCAAAGCCACCAAAGACTCTATTCCAAGCGTCGCACCGCTGTACTTCGCCTTCCGTATCATGGTGGCGTGCGGCATCCTGATGCTGTTGATTATCGGCGCCTCCTTCTGGAGCGTGATTCGTAACCGTATCGGCGAGAAAAAATGGCTGCTGCGCGCCGCGTTCTATGGCCTGCCGCTGCCGTGGATTGCCGTGGAGTCGGGCTGGTTTGTTGCCGAATACGGCCGTCAGCCGTGGGCGATTGGTGAAGTCCTGCCGACGGCGGTGGCCAACTCGTCGCTGACCGCGGGCGATCTGATCTTCTCTATGTTGCTGATCTGCGGTCTGTACACGCTGTTCCTGGTGGCTGAACTGTTCCTGATGTTCAAGTTTGCCCGCAAAGGACCTAGCAGCCTGAAAACCGGCCGCTATCATTTTGAACAGTCCTCTGCGGCTATTCAGTCGGCACGCTAAGACAGGAGTCGTCAAATGATCGATTATGAAGTATTGCGTTTTATCTGGTGGCTGCTGATTGGCATCCTGCTGATTGGCTTCGCCGTCGCCGACGGGTTCGACATGGGGGTGGGCATGCTCACCCGCTTCCTCGGCCGTAACGACACCGAGCGTCGGATTATGATCAACGCCATCGCCCCGCACTGGGACGGTAACCAGGTGTGGCTGATCACCGCCGGCGGCGCGCTGTTCGCTGCCTGGCCGATGGTCTACGCCGCGGCGTTCTCCGGTTTCTATGTGGCGATGATTCTGGTGCTGGCCTCGTTGTTCTTCCGTCCGGTCGGTTTCGACTACCGTTCCAAGATCGAGGACACCCGCTGGCGCAACATGTGGGACTGGGGCATCTTCATCGGCAGCTTCGTGCCGCCGCTGGTGATTGGCGTGGCCTTCGGCAACCTGCTGCAGGGCGTGCCGTTCCATGTCGACGAATACCTGCGTCTGTTCTATACCGGTAACTTCTTCCAGCTGCTGAACCCGTTTGGTCTGCTGGCCGGTATCGTCAGCGTGGCGATGATCCTCACCCAGGGCGCGACCTACCTGCAGATGCGTACCGTAGGCGAACTGCATCTGCGCACCCGCACCGTCTCCACGGTGGCGGCGCTGGTGACGCTGGTCTGCTTCGCGCTGGCGGGCGTGTGGGTCTACTACGGCATCGACGGCTATGTGGTGAAATCGGTGATTGACCATACCGGCCCGTCTAACCCGCTGACCAAAGAAGTGGTGCGTGAGGCTGGCGCGTGGATGGTGAACTTTAACAATATGCCAGCGCTGTGGGCGATCCCTGCCCTGGGCGTGGTGCTGCCGCTGCTGACCGTCGTTTCGACCAAAGCGGATAAAGGCGCCTGGGCATTCCTGTTCTCCTCGCTGACCCTGGCCTGCATCATTCTGACTGCCGGTATCGCGATGTTCCCGTTCATCATGCCGTCCAGCACCATGCTGAACGCCAGCCTGACGATGTGGGACGCGACCTCCAGCCAGCGGACGCTGAACCTGATGACCTACGTGGCGATTGTCTTCGTGCCGATCATTCTGGGCTACACCAGCTGGTGTTACTGGAAGATGTTTGGCCGCATCACCCGTGAAGACATCGAAAAGAACACCCACTCGCTGTACTAAGGTAAGGAGCTATATATGTGGTACTTCGCATGGATTTTGGGAACGCTTCTTGCCTGTGCCTTTGGGGTGATTACCGCGCTGGCGCTTGAGCACGTGGAAGCCACCAAAGCAGGTAAAGAAGAACACTGATGAGTATTATCGTGATGCGATATACGAAATCATTCGGGTTGCATCGAGGCGGCAAGTCTGTGAATCCCCAGGAGCTTACACCAGTAAGTGACTGGGGTAAGCAGACGTAGCCAACAAAGAGGCGATGTGAATGATAAAGTATATGTATGCGATAATGGACAAGCGCCCGTTAAGGGCGCTTTCCTTGTTGATGGCGCTGCTGCTGGCAGGCTGCATTTTCTGGGATCCGTCGCGCTTTGCCGCGAAGACCAGCGAGCTGGAAATCTGGCACGGTTTCTTGCTGATGTGGGCGGTTTGCAGCGGCGTAATTCACGGCGTGGGCTTCCGCCCGCGTGCCGTTCACTGGCAGGGGATTTTTTGTCCGCTTATCGCTGATATCGTGCTCGCTTTAGGTCTCTTCTTTTTCTTCTTTTGAATAAGAGATCTCTGTTAATGCTATGGGCTTGCATAAGCCCATAAAAATTTACTCCCCGTTTACTTTCCCCCATTCCAAACCACCTTTCCCGCGCGTATAGTAGCGAAGTTTGAAAGCTCTAACCTTTTTTTGCATTACCGGGATGTAAAGTGAATACAACGCTGTTTCGATGGCCGGTTCGGGTCTACTACGAAGATACCGACGCCGGTGGTGTGGTTTACCACGCCAGTTACGTCGCTTTTTATGAAAGAGCACGCACAGAGATGCTGCGCCACCATCACTTTAGTCAACAGGTTCTGTTGGCTGAACGCGTTGCCTTCGTGGTTCGCAAAATGACGCTGGAGTATTTTGCCCCCGCCAGACTCGACGACATGCTCGAAGTCCAGACGGAAATTACCTCGATGCGCGGCACCTCTTTGGTTTTTACGCAGCGAATCGTCAACGCCGAGAATACAGTGTTAAACGAAGCTGAGGTTCTCATTGTGTGCGTTGATCCACTCTTAATGAAGCCACGTGCGCTTCCCAAGTCTATTGTCGCGGAGTTTAAGCAGTGACTGACATGAATATCCTTGATTTGTTCCTGAAGGCGAGCCTTCTGGTTAAACTTATCATGTTGATTTTGATTGGTTTTTCTATCGCTTCCTGGGCTATCATTATTCAGAGAACGCGTATCCTTAACTCGGCCGCGCGCGAAGCTGAAGCGTTCGAGGACAAATTCTGGTCCGGGATTGAACTGTCCCGTTTGTATCAGGAGAGCCAGGGGCGTCGCGATAATCTGACCGGTTCGGAGCAGATCTTCTACAGCGGCTTCAAAGAGTTTGCGCGCTTGCATCGGGCCAACAGCCATGCGCCGGAGGCGATCGTCGAAGGGGCATCGCGCGCGATGCGTATTTCGATGAACCGCGAGCTGGAAACGCTGGAGACCCATATTCCGTTCCTCGGCACCGTAGGCTCCATCAGCCCGTATATCGGTCTGTTCGGCACCGTCTGGGGGATCATGCACGCCTTTATCGCCCTTGGCGCGGTGAAGCAGGCCACCCTGCAGATGGTGGCGCCGGGTATCGCCGAAGCGCTGATCGCCACCGCGATCGGTCTGTTCGCCGCTATCCCGGCGGTGATGGCGTACAACCGCCTGAACCAGCGGGTGAACAAGCTTGAACTGAATTACGACAACTTTATGGAAGAGTTCACCGCTATTCTGCACCGTCAGGCCTTTACCACCAGCGAAAGCAATAAGGGGTAAGCCATGGCCAGAGCACGTGGACGCGGACGTCGCGAACTGAAGTCCGAGATCAACATCGTTCCGCTGCTGGATGTCCTGCTGGTGCTGTTGCTGATCTTTATGGCAACGGCGCCGATCATTACGCAGAGCGTGGAAGTCGATCTGCCGGACGCCACGGAATCGCAAGCGGTGAAAAGCAATGACGATCCGCCGGTGATTGTGGAAGTCTCCGGGGTAGGGCAGTACAGCGTGAAAGTGGGGCAGGAGACGCTGTCCCAGCTGCCGCCGGAGCAGGTGATTGCCGAAGCGAAGCGTCGTCTTGAAGCCAATGAGAAAACGGTATTCCTGATCGGCGGTGCGAAAGACGTCCCTTACGATGAAATTATTAAAGCGCTGAACCTGTTGCATAGCGCAGGGGTTAAATCGGTCGGCTTGATGACCAAACCTATTTAATCGCTTCAGGTAGGTGCGTCCGCACGGCGTTCGGCGGCGAGTATCGCTCGCCGTCGGTGCGCATCGCGGGTACAGGCGAACAGTTTTTGGGAACCGATAGTGTCAAAGGCAACCGAACAAAACGACAAGCTTAAACGAGCGATCATCATTTCAGTCGCGCTGCACATCATACTGATCGCGCTGCTGATATGGAGTTCGTTTGACGAGCATCTGGATGCCTCTGCCGGCGGCGGCGGGGGATCGTCGATTGATGCCGTCATGGTCGATCCGGGGGCGGTGGTAAACAATTATAACCGTCAGCAACAGCAGCAGGCCAGCGCACGTCGCGCCGCTGAACAGCGTGAAAAACAGGCGCAGCAGCAGGCGGAAGAGTTACGTGAGAAGCAGGCGGCGGAACAGGAACGGCTGAAACAGCTCGAACAGGAGCGGCTGCAGGCGCAGGAAGCGGCGAAAGAAGCGAAGGAACAACAGAAGCAGGCTGAGGAAGCCGCTGCCAAGGCTGCCGCGGCGGCGAAAGCCAAAGCGGATGCGCAGGCCAAAGAAGCGCAGGAAGCGGCGGCCAAAGCGGCCGCCGAGGCGAAAGCGAAGGCGGATGCCCAGGCGAAAGCGGCTGAACTGGCGGCAGCGAAAGCGGCGGCTGACGCGAAGAAACAGGCCGAAGCCGCCGCCGCGAAAGCGGCGGCCGATGCGAAGAAACAGGCGGAAGCCGAAGCGGCGAAAGCCGCGGCAGAGGCGCAGAAGAAAGCGGAAGCGGCAGCGGCGAAGAAAGCGCAACAGGAAGCGGAGAAGAAGGCCCAGCAGGAAGCGGCTAAGCAGGCCGCGGCTGAAAAAGCGGCAGCAGAAAAAGCCGCTGAAAAAGCCGCTGAGAAGGCCGCCGCGCAAAAAGCGGCCGCGGAGAAGGCCGCCGCCGAGAAAGCCGCCGCAGCTGAAAAAGCCGCAGCAGCCAAAGCGGCTGCTGCTGAGAAGGCAGCGGCCGATAAAGCGGCCAAAGCGGCAGCAGCAAAAGCCGCGGCAGCGAAGAAAGCGGCTGCTGCGAAAGAAGCGGACGGCGTGGACGACCTGCTCGGCGATCTGAGTTCAGGTAAGAATGCGCCGAAAGGTAGCACCAGCGGTAGCACAGGTGGCTCTTCACCTGCTAAAGGAAGTAAACCGGGGCAGGGCGGTGCGTCTCAGGCGGAGATTGCCAGCTATATTTCGCAGGTGCAGGCCGCGATTAAAGGACATCTCTATGACTGGGATACGTACAAGGGTAAAGTATGTACGTTGCGCGTAAACCTGGCTCAGGATGGAACGTTGTTGAGTGTGAAATCGGAAGGCGGCGATCCGGCGTTCTGCCAGCAAATGCTGGCGGCCACCAGTCGGATGAGCAAATTCCCTAAACCGCCGTCGCAGGCTGTTTATGAAACGTTCAAAAATGCGCCACTGGACTTCAAACCTTAAGCGCTTTTTCCCCCGCGTCAGCGGGGGGAAAGAAAATAGGGCGGTCATGGGTTTTGGTAGTTTTGTGTATTTGAGTTTGTTAACATTCTGCTAAATTATCGTGGGCTTTCCGCCCGGATAAGGGAGATATGATGAAGCAGGCATTACGAGTAGCATTTGGTTTTTTAATGCTGTGGGCGGCGGTGCTGCACGCAGAAGTACGTATCGAGATCACCCAGGGGGTGGACTCGGCGCGCCCCATCGGCGTGGTACCGTTCCAGTGGGCCGGCCAGGGCGCTGCGCCGGAAGATGTTGGCGGTATCGTGGCGGCTGACCTGCGCAACAGCGGTAAATTCAACCCGCTGGATCGCTCGCGTCTGCCGCAGCAGCCGACCAGTGCCCAGGAAGTGCAGCCTGCTGCCTGGTCTGCGCTGGGCATTGACGCCGTGGTCGTCGGTCAGGTGACGTCAAACCCGGATGGTTCTTACCAGGTAGCGTATCAGCTGGTGGATACCGGCGGTGCGCCGGGCACAACGCTGGCGCAAGGCTCTTTCAAAGTCACTAAACAGTACCTGCGCTATGCCGCGCACACTGCCAGCGACGCGGTATTTGAAAAGCTGACCGGTATTAAAGGCGCCTTCCGGACTCGTATCGCCTACGTGGTGCAGACCAATGGCGGTCAGTTCCCGTATGAGCTGCGCGTTTCCGATTATGATGGCTACAACCAGTTTGTGGTTCACCGCTCCTCCCAGCCGCTGATGTCCCCGGCCTGGTCACCGGACGGTTCAAAACTGGCTTACGTCACCTTCGAGAGCGGTCGCTCTGCGCTGGTGGTGCAGACCCTGGCGAACGGCGCTGTGCGTCAGATTGCCTCCTTCCCGCAGCACAACGGCGCGCCGGCGTTCTCGCCGGATGGTTCTAAACTGGCCTTCGCGCTGTCGAAAACCGGTAGCCTGAACCTGTACGTGATGGATCTGGGCTCGGGTCAGATTCGTCAGGTGACCAACGGTCGCAGCAACAACACCGAACCAAGCTGGTTCCCGGACAGCCAGAACCTGGCCTTTACCTCTGACCAGGCCGGTCGTCCGCAGGTGTATAAAGTCAATATTAATGGCGGCACGCCGCAGCGTATCACCTGGGAAGGTTCGCAGAACCAGGACGCTGACGTGAGCGCGGATGGTAAAACGATGGTAATGGTCAGCTCGGCCGGCGGCCAGCAGCACATTGCCAAACAAGATCTGGAAGCGGGTGGTGTACAGGTTCTGTCATCAACGTTTTTAGACGAAACGCCAAGTCTGGCACCTAACGGCACTATGGTAATCTACAGCTCTTCTCAGGGGATGGGATCCGTGCTGAATCTGGTTTCTACAGATGGGCGTTTCAAAGCGCGTCTTCCGGCAACTGATGGACAGGTAAAATCGCCTGCCTGGTCGCCGTATCTGTGATAATAAATAATTGATTATTAAAGGAATCAAAGAAATGCAACTGAACAAAGTGCTGAAAGGGCTGATGATCGCTCTGCCGGTTATGGCAATCGCGGCATGTTCTTCTAACAAGAACGCCAGCAACGACCAGAGCGGTGAAGGCATGCTGGGTGCCGGCACTGGTATGGACGCTAACGGTAACGGCGGCAACATGTCTTCTGAAGAGCAAGCTCGTCTGCAGATGCAGCAGCTGCAGCAGAACAACATCGTTTACTTCGATCTGGACAAGTACGATATCCGTTCTGACTTCGCTGCAATGCTGGACGCGCACGCTAACTTCCTGCGCAGCAACCCGTCCTACAAAGTGACTGTAGAAGGTCACGCGGATGAGCGCGGTACCCCGGAATACAACATCGCGCTGGGTGAGCGTCGTGCTAACGCCGTTAAGATGTATCTGCAGGGCAAAGGTGTTTCTGCCGATCAGATCTCCATCGTTTCTTACGGTAAAGAAAAACCAGCAGTACTGGGTCATGACGAAGCGGCATATGCCAAAAACCGTCGCGCCGTACTGGTATACTAAGAGAATTGCATGAGCAGTAACTTCAGACATCATTTATTGAGTCTGTCGTTACTGGTTGGCATAGCGGCCCCCTGGGCCGCTTTTGCTCAGGCGCCAATCAGTAGTGTCGGCTCAGGCTCGGTCGAAGACCGTGTCACTCAACTCGAGCGTATTTCCAATGCTCACAGCCAGCTTTTAACCCAACTCCAGCAACAACTCTCTGATAACCAGACTGACATTGATTCTCTCCGTGGTCAGATCCAGGAGAACCAGTATCAGCTGAATCAGATCGTTGAGCGTCAGAAGCAGATTCTGCTGCAGATTGACGGGCTGACGAGCGGAAGTGGCGCAGCGGCGGCGGGCGCTCAGGCGTCGTCGTCTTCCAGCGATCAGAGTGCGGCTACCGCCAGCGCAGCGCCAGCGGCCTCGTCAGGCGCTCCGGCGATGACCGGCGATGCGAACACCGATTACAATGCGGCCATTGCCCTGGTGAAGGATGCTTCACGCCAGGATGACGCCATGGTGGCGTTTCAGAACTTCGTTAAAAAGTACCCGGATTCAACTTATCAGCCGAACGCCAACTATTGGCTCGGACAGTTGAACTACAATAAGGGGAAAAAAGACGATGCGGCGTTTTACTTCGCCTCGGTGGTGAAGAACTACCCGAAATCGCCAAAAGCGCCGGACGCCATGTTTAAGGTCGGCGTGATCATGCAGGACAAAGGTGATACCGCGAAAGCGAAAGCGGTTTACCAGCAGGTGATCAGCAAATTCCCCGGCACCGACGGTGCGAAACAAGCGCAAAAACGACTTAATGCTCTTGGTTGATTACGGCATGACCAGAAATCGCGTTATTTCTGGTCTTGTCGCCTGAATCGCCAGCAGTTAAGTGATCTTTATCGAAATTTTAGTTGCGCTGAATTCTGAAATCAGTAATATATGCCGCCGTTGCCAAGGGATATCAAACAAGCCCAAAGCGACGCCAGAGTGGGTCGTTAGCTCAGTTGGTAGAGCAGTTGACTTTTAATCAATTGGTCGCAGGTTCGAATCCTGCACGACCCACCAATCGTTCTGGTGGAACGCGATAGTAAAACGTGAAGGATAACGTTGCGACAGCAACGGCCCATAGGGCGAGGCGAAGCCGAGTCATCCTGCACGACCCACCAATTAGCAGTATCCAGCGTAGTATCGGGTGATTAGCTCAGCTGGGAGAGCACCTCCCTTACAAGGAGGGGGTCGGCGGTTCGATCCCGTCATCACCCACCACCGGGTCGTTAGCTCAGTTGGTAGAGCAGTTGACTTTTAATCAATTGGTCGCAGGTTCGAATCCTGCACGACCCACCATTTTAATGATGGGGTCGGTGGAGGCAGTATCAGCAGTATCCAGCGTAATATCGGGTGATTAGCTCAGCTGGGAGAGCACCTCCCTTACAAGGAGGGGGTCGGCGGTTCGATCCCGTCATCACCCACCACTCGGGTCGTTAGCTCAGTTGGTAGAGCAGTTGACTTTTAATCAATTGGTCGCAGGTTCGAATCCTGCACGACCCACCAATTTCAGCATTTAACTCAGATGTTGAACGTGAAGGATAACGTTGCGTCAGCAACGGCCCGTAGGGCGAGGCGAAGCCGAGTCATCCTGCACGACCCACCAATTCCAATATTGGTGTCGAGTGAAATTATTCAGGTAGTACCAGAGCGGGTCGTTAGCTCAGTTGGTAGAGCAGTTGACTTTTAATCAATTGGTCGCAGGTTCGAATCCTGCACGACCCACCAATCTTTAATGATGGTAACTGGTAGAAACGTGAAGGATAACGTTGCGACAGCGACGGCCCGAAGGGCGAGGCGAAGCCGAGTCATCCTGCACGACCCACCATCCTGAATGGTGACAGTAGCAAAATCCCGCAAGGGGTCGTTAGCTCAGTTGGTAGAGCAGTTGACTTTTAATCAATTGGTCGCAGGTTCGAATCCTGCACGACCCACCAATGTAAAAAGGCGCCCTAAAGGCGCCTTTTTGCTATCCGCGGAACTTAACGATTCGAACCTGCAGCAGGTTCGGGTCGAACGCAGTGAGACAACGGAGCCGCTTGCGGCGACGGCCCGAAGGGCGAGGCGAAGCCGAGTCATCCTGCACGACCCACCAATGTAAAAAGGCGCCCTAAAGGCGCCTTTTTGCTATGCGCGGAACTCAACGATTCGAACCTGCAGCAGGTTCGGGTCGAACGCAGTGAGACAACGGAGCCGCTTGCGGCGACGGCCCGAAGGGCGAGGCGAAGCCGAGTCATCCTGCACGACCCACCAATGTAAAAAGGCGCCCTAAAGGCGCCTTTTTGCTATCTGCCCGCCCATCAATTTCCACAATATTGTATGCAGAGCTTTCCCACGCTCGCGCTGCGCTTACCACGCCTGCACAGGGCGCGAACCGGTAGCCCGGACAGCGACGCAGCATCGTCCCCTGGAACAGGCGCTGATGTACAAAATTCATCACGACTTTTGGCGCGTAATCGGCTATCTTGTTTAGCATATAAAACACCATGACCGTATCATGGCGCGGGCAGGCCATACTAACGGTCTTAGAGTTAAGCCAGTAAAACGAGATTGCATGATGAGCGTAATGTTTGATCCTGAAACGGCGATTTATCCCTTCCCACCGAAACCGCAGCCGCTGACCGTCGATGAAAAGCAGTTTTACCGCGAAAAAATCAAGCGTCTGCTGCGCGAGCGCGATGCCGTGATGGTGGCGCATTACTACACCGATCCTGAAATTCAGCAGCTGGCTGAAGAGACCGGCGGCTGTATTGCCGACTCGCTGGAGATGGCGCGCTTTGGCGCCCGCCATTCGGCCTCCACGCTGCTGGTCGCCGGGGTGCGTTTTATGGGGGAAACCGCCAAAATCCTCAGCCCGGAAAAGACCATTCTGATGCCGACTCTGAACGCCGAGTGTTCCCTGGATCTGGGCTGTCCGATTGAGGAGTTCAACGCCTTTTGCGACGCTCATCCTGACCGCACCGTGGTGGTCTATGCCAATACGTCTGCCGCGGTGAAGGCTCGCGCCGACTGGGTGGTGACCTCCAGCATCGCCGTGGAACTCATTGACCACCTGGATAGCCTTGGTCAAAAAATCCTCTGGGCGCCGGACCGCCATCTTGGCCGTTACGTTCAGCGTCAGACCGGCGCAGATGTGCTCTCCTGGCAGGGGGCGTGCATCGTGCACGACGAGTTTAAAACCCAGGCGTTGATGCGGATGAAGGCTCTGCATCCCGAAGCCGCTGTGCTGGTCCATCCCGAGTCGCCGCAGGCGATCGTCGAGATGGCCGATGCCGTAGGCTCCACCAGCCAGCTGATCGCGGCGGCGAAAAGCCTGCCCCAGCGCCAGCTGATCGTGGCGACCGATCGCGGTATCTTTTATAAAATGCAGCAGGCGGTGCCGGAGAAAACGCTGCTGGAAGCGCCCACCGCCGGTGAAGGGGCGACCTGCCGCAGCTGCGCGCATTGTCCGTGGATGGCGATGAACGGCCTGAAAGCCATTGCCGAGGGTCTCGAGCAGGGCGGCGCTGAACATGAAATCCACGTCGACGAAGCGCTGCGGACTGGCGCATTAATTCCCCTTAACCGGATGCTGGATTTTGCGGCTACACTACGGGGATAACCTATTACCGCGTCATCTGGCGCTGAGAGGATAAAATGGATTTTTTTAGCACGCAGAATATTTTAGTACATATACCCATCGGCGCCGGGGGGTACGATCTCTCCTGGATAGAGGCCGTGGGGACCATCGCCGGGCTGTTGTGCATCTGGCTGGCGAGCCTGGAGAAGATCAGTAACTATGCCTTCGGTCTGGTCAACGTCACGCTGTTCGCCATCATCTTCTTTCAGATCCAGCTGTACGCCAGCCTGTTGCTGCAGCTGTTCTTCTTTGCCGCTAACGTTTACGGCTGGTATGCCTGGTCGCGGCAAAGCAGCAACCATGAGGTTGAGCTGCAGATCCGCTGGCTACCGCGCAGTAAAGCCCTGGGCTGGCTGGCGGCCTGCGTGGTGGCGATCGGCTTGCTGACCCTGTTTATCAATCCGTTTTTTGCTTTCCTGACGCGGATCGCGGTCAGCCTGATGCAAGCGCTCGGTTTGCAGGTCACTATGCCGGAACTGCAGCCGGACGCCTTCCCGTTCTGGGACTCCTGTATGACGGTGCTGTCGGTAGTGGCGATGATCTTAATGACCCGCAAATACGTTGAGAACTGGCTGCTGTGGGTCATCGTCAACGTCATCAGCGTGGTGATTTTTGCCCGTCAGGGCGTCTATGCGATGTCGCTGGAATATCTCTTGCTGACGTTCATTGCGCTGAACGGCAGCCGGATGTGGATAAACAGCGCGCGTGAGCGAGGTTCTCACGCGTTTTCTGGCTAATGGTGGTGATGATGATCGTGCCCGGCGTGCATCGTGTTGAGATGGCACTCCGGGCCGCTGCAGGGCTGGTACTCCATCTGCACCGTGGCATGCTCAATTTCATATTTATGTTCCAGGAAATGCAGGATGCGGTTGAGTAACGCATCATGATCGTGCGGCGGCACAACCTGCACATGCAGCGTCATCACCGGTTTTTCCCCCACCAGCCAGACGTGGACGTGGTGAACATCGCGCACCTCCGGGATAGAGCGGCGGATATCCCGCTGCAGGGCCGTCACATCCAGCGAACGCGGCGCGCCTTCCAGCAGCTCATTCAGACTCTCCTTCAGCAGACGCCAGGCGCTACGTAACACCAGGCAGGAAACCAGCACGGAAAGGATCGGGTCGACAGGTGTCCAGCCGGTGGTGAGGATCACCACGGCGGCCACAATCGCGCCAACCGAGCCCAGCAGATCGCCGAGCACGTGAAGCGCCGCGGCGCGCACGTTGAGGTTCCGCTCTTCGCTGCCACGATGCAGGATCCAGAAAGCCAGCACGTTGGCCAGCAGGCCAGCGACCGCAATCACCATCATCGTCACGCCGGCAACCGGCTGCGGGTGCTGGAAGCGCTGAATGGCCTCCCAGACAATCAGCATGGTGATCACCACCAGAGCAATGGCATTGAGAAACGCCGCCAGGGTGGTCAAACGCAGCCAGCCAAAGGTATGGCGGGCATTCGGGGGACGGCTGGCGAAGCGAACCGCCAGCAGCGCAAACAGCAGGGCGGCGGAGTCGGTGAGCATATGGCCGGCATCCGCCAGCAGGGCCAACGAGCCGGAGATCGCGCCGCCGATGGCTTCTACCAGCATAAAACCGGCGGTGACGATGAACGCCCAGAGCAGCCGGCGGGCGTTGCCGTTATCCGGAGCCTGGGCAGGGGAGTGCGAATGCGAGTGCGCCATAGTGTCGTCCCTTGATAGTTATCATTATCACGCTATGACATCATAAACAGAGAACGATAACAAACAGAGAAAAGGCGAGCCCGGCTCGCCTTTTCTCTGTTTGCACTCACCGCATCAATTATTGGGTAGTGCCGTCGGTTTTGCTGTTGTCATGGTTCATGCTGTCGCCGTTGTCCAGCTTCTTACCGGTGTCCGGACAGCGGCCGTCTTTACACATCGAGTTTTTATGGACCTCATCGCTCGACATATTGTCCTGGCTCATCGTCGAGCCGTCAGGATGAAGCATGGTGCCGCCAGTGCCAGTGCCAGTGCCAGTGCCAGTGCCAGAGCCAGAATTGATTTGGCTATTATCGACGTTATTCGGCGCCACGTTTTCACGGGCGTCCGGCGCCACCTGACCGGCATCAGCGGAAGAGTTGGCCTGGCCATTGTTGGACTGGGCGCCGGTGTCTGCCGCCAGGGCCGCGCCGCTGGCAAGACCTAAGGTGGCGGTGAGCAAAAGGGTCGTCAGTTTTTTCATGTTCATCGGATACTCCTGTTGGGTCGGGAAGCGGTAACTACGCCTCCAGCGGTAAGTGTGCCAGGGATCTGACTCGCTATGGTTAAAGACTCCGCAGACGATCGCAGTGTCACTATATAATCCTGAAACGTAAGACTTAATTAGCTTTAACAGTTAAATATTGTAGTTCATGAGTCTGGTTTCGCTACTTTATGGCGTATTTTTGCCTATTTCCAGGATTATTCCATCACTACTGTAAAATCACGTTTACACTATTTCAGCGAAGAGATAGATTGGAGGGATTGCATTTCATTGAATAAGTATGGCAACGCTGGAAAGAAGATGAATTATCAGAACGACGATTTACGCATTAAAGAGATCAACGAATTATTACCTCCCGTTGCGCTCCTGGAAAAATTCCCTGCTACCGAAAATGCTGCAAACACCGTTGCACATGCTCGCAAAGCGATCCACCAGATCCTCAAAGGTGATGATGACCGCCTGCTGGTGGTGATTGGGCCCTGTTCTATTCACGACCCGGCGGCGGCGAAAGAGTACGCTTCCCGTCTGCTGACCCTGCGCGAGGCGCTGAAGGGCGAGCTCGAGATCGTCATGCGCGTCTATTTTGAGAAACCGCGCACCACCGTCGGCTGGAAAGGGCTTATCAACGATCCCCATATGGATAACAGCTTCCGCATCAACGACGGGTTGCGCATTGCGCGCAAGCTGCTGCTGGACATTAACGACAGCGGCCTGCCGGCGGCGGGGGAATTCCTCGATATGATCACCCCGCAGTATGTCGCCGATCTGATGAGCTGGGGCGCCATTGGGGCGCGTACCACCGAATCCCAGGTGCACCGCGAGCTCGCCTCGGGGCTCTCCTGCCCGGTGGGCTTTAAAAACGGTACCGATGGCACCATCAAGGTGGCTATCGACGCGATTAACGCCGCCGGCGCGCCGCACTGTTTCCTGTCGGTCACCAAGTGGGGCCACTCCGCTATCGTCAATACCAGCGGCAACGGCGACTGCCATATTATTCTGCGCGGCGGCAAAGAGCCGAACTACAGCGCGAAGCACGTGGCGGAGGTGAAAATCGGTCTGGCGAAAGCGGGCCTGCCGGCTCAGGTGATGATCGACTTCAGCCACGCCAACTCCAGCAAGCAGTTCAAGAAGCAGATGGAAGTAGGCACCGACGTATGCCAGCAGATTGCCGGCGGCGAGCGCGCCATTATGGGCGTGATGATTGAAAGCCATCTGGTGGAAGGCAACCAGAGCCTCGAGAGCGGTGAACCGCTGACCTACGGCAAGAGCGTCACCGACGCCTGCATCGGCTGGGAGGATACCGAAGCGATCCTGCGTCAGCTGGCGGAAGCGGTGAAAACCCGCCGCGGCTAAGCTACGTTGCGCTCGCGCAGGTCATAAAAAAAGCGTGGAGATTTCCACGCTTTTTTATTTTCACCGGGGGAAATTACTTCGCTTTACCCTGGTTGGCGACGGCAGCCGCTTTCGCCGCGATCTCTTCCGCATTGCCCAGATAGTAATGTTTGATCGGCTTGAAGTTTTCATCGAACTCATACACCAGCGGTACGCCGGTCGGGATGTTCAGTTCGAGGATCTCGTCTTCGCCCATGTTGTCGAGGTATTTCACCAGCGCGCGCAGGGAGTTACCGTGAGCGGCGATGATCACGCGCTCACCGCTTTTCAGGCGCGGCAGAATGGTTTCGTTCCAGTAAGGCACGACGCGGTCGATGGTCAGCGCCAGGCTTTCAGTGGTCGGCAGTTCCGCGTCGGTCAGTTTTGCATAGCGCGGATCGTGGCCCGGGTAGCGCTCGTCGTCTTTGGTCAGCTCCGGCGGAGTAACGGCGAAGCCGCGACGCCACTGTTTAACCTGCTCGTCACCGTATTTCTCAGCAGTTTCCGCTTTGTTCAGGCCCTGCAGCGCGCCGTAATGACGCTCGTTCAGCTTCCAGGATTTCTCAACCGGCAGCCAGGCCTGATCCAGTTCGTCCAGCACGTTCCACAGGGTGTGGATGGCACGTTTCAGCACGGAGGTATAAGCAAAATCAAAGCTGAAGCCTTCAGCCTTCAGCAGTTTACCTGCTGCTTTCGCTTCGCTAACGCCTTTCTCGGACAGATCAACGTCGTACCAACCGGTGAAGCGGTTTTCGTTGTTCCACTGGCTTTCGCCATGACGAACCAGTACCAGCTTAGTTACAGCCATTCTCTTACTCCTCTCTACACGCCATCCCTCGCGCCGCGAACGGTGCGCTGAATATGTTGGTGTATGTGTTATTGATTGATAACTATTCTCATTATATTGCCGTGATTTGGCTCACGGCAATGCTTATCCCTAACCATAGCGAAAATAGTGGCTCAGTGTAAGGTGCTTGTAAAACACAGGTTATTTTTTTGTCCTTTGATGACGGAAAATAGAGCAGATTGCTGAAAAAAGAGTCGGTAGAGAGGAGGGCGGGGACGAAACTCAGCGCCCCCGGCGGAGGGCGCTGGCGATTAGCGGGCAATAAACTGATATTCCGTCAGGCTGACGTACTCCTGGCCTGGACGTAACACACAGTCCGGCTGCGGCCATTCCGGATGATTCGGCGAATCCGGCAGGAATTCGCTCTCCAGCGCCAGCCCCTGCCAGTCGGCGTAGGGTTCCGTCGTCTGCGACGGGGTGCCGCCGAGATAGTTGCCGGAATAAAACTGTAGCGCCGGAGCGGAGGTATAGACCGTCATCTGCAGCTTACCGTCCTGCGACCAGACCTGCGCCGCAGGTTGACTGGCGTCGCCTCTGGCGTCCAGCAGGAAGGCATGGTCGTAACCCTTTACCTTTTGCTGATCGGCATCCGCGAGGAAGTCGGCGGCGATGGTTTTCGGCTGGCGGAAATCAAAGCTGGTGCCGGCGACGTCTTTGAGTCCGCCGCCCGGGATACCATCGCTTTCCACCGGCAAATAGCGATGGGCGAGGATCTGCAGCTGGTGCTGGCGCACGTCGCCCTGGTCACCGTCGAGGTTGAAATAGACGTGATTGGTCATGTTCACCGGGCAGGCTTGGTCCACGGTGGCGCGATAGGTAATCGCGATGCGGTTATCGTCGGTCAGACGATAGTGCGCGGTGGCCTGCAGAGTGCCCGGAAAGCCTTGATCGCCATCGGGCGAGGTCAGGGCGAACAGCGCTTCCTGCTCGTCAGCGCGGACGATGCGCCAGCGGCGTTTATCAAAACCTTCCGGGCCGCCGTGAAGCTGGTGGCCCGCGTCGTTTGACGGCGTGACGGTGACGAGCTGGCCGTCAAGCGGGAAGCGGCTATTGCCGATACGGTTGGCGTAGCGGCCTACCGAGGCGCCAAGAAACGCGGCCTGGCGGGCATAGTCTTCCAGCTTTGCGCAGCCCAGCAGCGGATGGCGCACGCTGCCATCGGCCAGCGGCACCTCGGCGCTGAGCAGCGTCGCGCCCCAGTCCGCCACGGTGACGGTCATCCCCGCCTTATTGCGCAGGGTTACCTGCTGCCATGGCTGGCCGTCCGGCGCCAGCGCGGTAGTTTGCGTTACCATTGACCAGCCCCCTGTGACGGTTTGCAGACATAAAACGTCTCTTTAATTCCGGTTTTCGCTTCATACTCGTTGGCAACGGCCTGCTGAACGGTATCGACCAGATCTTCCGGGACCAGCGCTACCACACAGCCGCCAAAACCGCCGCCGGTCATGCGCACGCCGCCCTTATCGCCGATTGTCGCCTTGACGATCTCCACCAGGGTGTCGATCTGCGGGACGGTGATCTCGAAATCATCGCGCATCGAGGCGTGGGATTCGGCCATCAGCTCGCCCATCCGCTTCAGGTCGCCTTTTTCAAGGGCGCTGGCGGCTTCCACGGTGCGGGCATTCTCCGTCAGCACATGACGTACCCGCTTCGCCACCACCGGATCCAGCTCATGGGCGACAGCGTTGAATTGCTCAAGGGTGACATCGCGCAGAGCGGGCTGCTGGAAGAAGCGCGCGCCGGTCTCGCACTGTTCGCGACGGGTGTTGTACTCGCTGCCGACGAGGGTGCGCTTAAAGTTGCTGTTGATGATCACCACCGCGACGCCTTTCGGCATCGAGACGGCTTTGGTGCCCAGCGAGCGGCAGTCGATCAGCAGCGCATGGTCTTTTTTGCCCAGCGCCGAAATCAGCTGATCCATGATCCCGCAGTTGCAGCCGACGAACTGATTTTCCGCCTCCTGGCCGTTGAGGGCGATTTGCGCGCCGTCCAGCGGCAGATGGTAGAGCTGCTGGAACACGGTGCCGACGGCAACCTCCAGCGAGGCTGAGGAGCTTAAGCCTGCGCCCTGCGGCACATTGCCGCTGATCACCAGATCTGCGCCGCCGAAGTGGCTGTTCCGCTGTTGCAGATGCTTCACCACGCCGCGGACATAGTTCGACCACTGCTGGGTGTCGTGGCTGAGAATCGGCGCGTCGAGAGAGAATTCGTCGGTCTGATTGTCGTAATCGGCGGCAATCACCCGCACGGTACGATCGTCGCGCGGCGCACAGCTGATCACCGTCTGGTAGTCGATGGCGCAGGGCAGCACAAAGCCGTCGTTGTAATCGGTATGCTCGCCGATCAGGTTGACGCGGCCTGGCGCCTGAATGACATGGCTGGCCGGGTAGCCGAAGGCCTCAGCAAACAGGGTTTGGGTTTTCTCTTTCAGACTCATCATTACACTCCGGATTCACGAAAATGGACGTCGCTGACGGCGCGCAGTCGTTCGGCAGCTTGCTCGGCGGTGAGATCGCGCTGCGTTTCGGCCAGCATTTCGTAGCCAACCATAAACTTGCGGACCGTCGCGGAGCGCAGCAGCGGCGGATAAAAGTGGGCGTGAAGCTGCCAGTGGTTATGGTCTTCATCGTTAAACGGCGCGCCGTGCCAGCCCATGGAGTAGGGGAATGAGCACTGGAACAGGTTGTCGTAACGGCTGGTCAGCTTTTTCAACGCCAGCGCCAGATCGCTGCGCTGGGCGTCGGTTAAATCGGTAATACGCTGCACGGGCGCTTTCGGCAGCAGCAGCGTTTCGAACGGCCATGCGGCCCAGTAGGGCACGACCGCCAGCCAGTGATCGGTGTCGACCACCGTGCGGCTGCCGTCGGCCAGTTCGCGCCGGGCATAGTCCAGCAGCATCGGCTGGCCCTGGCTGGCGTAATACGCTTTCTGGAGACGGTCTTCCCGTTCCGCTTCATTAGGCAGGAAGCTGTTGGCCCATACCTGACCGTGCGGGTGTGGGTTGGAGCAGCCCATCGCTGCTCCTTTGTTTTCAAAGACCTGCACCCACGGGTAGCTTTTCCCGAGGTCCGCGGTCTGTTCCTGCCACGCTTTAACCACGCCTTCCAGCGCTTCAAGGCTCAGTTCCGGCAGCGTTTTGCTGTGGTCTGGCGAGAAGCAGATCACCCGACTGGTGCCGCGCGCGCTTTGGCAGCGCATCAGCGGATCGTCACTCTCCGGGGCATCCGGCGTGTCGGTCATCAGGGCCGCAAAGTCGTTGGTAAACACGTAGGTGCCGGTGTAATTCGGATTCGTGTCGCCGGTGACCCGGGTGTTGCCCGGGCACAGGAAACAGTCCGGATCGTGGGCCGGCAAGGTCTGTTTCGCCGGCGTCTCCTGCGCTCCCTGCCAGGGGCGCTTGGCGCGATGCGGAGAAACCAGAATCCACTGCCCGGTTAACGGATTATAACGACGATGCGGATGGTCAACGGGGTTAAATACGCTCATGAAGGTTCCTTAGTCTGGATAACCCTGCGGATGGCGGGACTGCCAGTTCCAGGTGTCCTGCGCCATTTCGTCCAGGTTGCGCGTCACGCGCCAGTTCAGCTCGCGGTCGGCCTTGGCGGCATCCGCCCAGTAGGCCGGGAGGTCGCCATCGCGGCGCGGCGCGAAATGGTAGTTAATCGGTTTGCCGCAGGCCTTGCTGAAAGCATTGACCACGTCGAGCACGCTGCTGCCGACGCCGGCGCCAAGGTTGTAGATATGGACCCCGGCTTTGTCAGCCAGTTTTTCCATGGCCGCGACGTGGCCGTCGGCAAGGTCCATCACGTGGATATAATCGCGCACGCCGGTGCCATCTTCGGTCGGGTAGTCGTTACCAAACACGGCCAGCGATTCGCGGCGGCCAACGGCGACCTGGGCGATGTAGGGCATCAGGTTATTCGGGATCCCCTGCGGGTCTTCGCCCATGTCGCCCGACGGGTGGGCGCCGACCGGGTTGAAGTAGCGCAGCAGCGCAATGCTCCACTCCGGCTGCGCTTTTTGCAGGTCGGTCAGTATTTGCTCCACCATCAGTTTGCTTTTACCGTAGGGGCTTTGCGGGGTGCCGGTCGGGAAGCTTTCGACATACGGGATTTTCGGCTGGTCGCCGTAGACGGTGGCGGAGGAGCTAAAGATGAAGTTCTTCACGCCCGCGGCGCGCATGGCGGAGACTAATTTCAGTGTGCCGGTGACGTTATTGTCGTAATATTCCAGCGGCTTGGCGACGGACTCCCCGACGGCTTTCAGCCCGGCGAAGTGGATCACCGCTTCAATGGCGTGATCGTGGAGGATCTCGGTCATCAGCGCTTCGTTACGAATATCGCCTTCAATAAAGGTGGCTTCTTTGCCGCCGAGACGCTCAATCACCGGCAGTACGCTGCGCTTGCTGTTGCAGAGATTGTCGAGGATCACCACCTCATGCCCCTGCAGCAGCAGTTGAACGCAGGTATGACTTCCAATGTAACCGCTACCACCTGTAACCAGAACTTTCATGATTCGCTCCATTCGGCTTATCGTGTATGAGGAAGATAGCATATCAAAGAAGTGAAAAGTGTGACACAGAACAAGTTAGTGGAATCGTTTACACTCAAGAGTGAAACGGCATCGTTTAATATATTTTGTTTAAAATACATCTTGTTAGATGAGTAAGGCGCTATTTTTCTGAAAAATACCAGGGATCTTGCGATCCCCGGCAGGGGGCGTCAGGCCACGGGGCCGAGCTGATAAGTGTAACCGTCTCCACTGGGAACGAACGCCAGGCGATGGGTAATACAGTCCGGGGCATCTTCCGCATGGTGCGAGACAAACAGCAGCTGCGTGGCGCCTTCGCCAATCAGGACGTCGACGAAGCGGCGCACCAGCTGGCGATTGAGGGGATCCAGCCCCTGCAGCGGTTCATCAAGGATCAGCAGGGTTGGATGCTTCACCAGCGCGCGGACGATAAGCGCCAGCCGCTGCTGGCCCCACGACAGGCTGTGAAACGGCGCGTCGGCGGTGCGCTTATCGATGCCGAGAATATCCAGCCATTGCTGCACCAGCTTATGCTGTTTATCCGACACCGCCTGATAAATGCCGATCGAGTCAAAATAGCCCGACAGAATCACGTTGCGGACGTTGGTGCTGACCCGGTAGTCCAGATGCAGGCTGCTGCTGACGTAGCCGATATGCTTTTTAATATCCCAGATGGTCTCGCCGCTGCCGCGCCGACGGCCAAAGAGGGTGAGATCGTTGCTGTAGCCCTGGGGGTGATCGCCGGTGATAAGGCTTAAGAGGGTGGATTTACCCGCGCCGTTGGGGCCGACGATCTGCCAGTGTTCTCCAGGGTTTACGGTCCAGGAGAGGTGGTTGATGACCGGGCGATCGTTGTAGGAGACCACCCCGTCATTGAGGACGATACGCGGCGCCGTCTCCGTCAGCGTATGGCGGGCCGGTGGGGCATCCGGCTCCGGCAGGGTGATACCGTCCAGTTTTTCACTGTGCGCCAGCTGGGCGACCAGCGCCTGCTGCAGCAGAGCGTGCTTCTCGCCGGTCTCGCTGAGGAGGCAATCAGCCAGCACGCCGGCGTATTGCACAAAGTCCGGGATCTCATCGAAACGGTTGAGCACCAGCACCAGGGTGATGCCGGCGCGATGCAGGTCGGCCAGCAGGGCGGCCAGCTGCTGGCGGGAGTTGACGTCGAGGCCGTCGAACGGCTCGTCGAGGATCAGCAGTTGCGGATCGCTCATCAGGGCCTGGCACAGCAGGGTCTTACGCGTTTCGCCAGTGGACAGATACTTAAAGCGGCGGTCCAACAGGGCGCTGATGGCAAACTGTTCGGCAAGCTGCGCGCAGCGGGCCGGATCTTTCACCTCATCCTGAATAATCTCCGCGGTAGTGCGTCCGGTATCTTCTTCTCCGGGGCTGAGCAGGTCGGTGTTATTGCGCTGCCACTCGTCGCTGACCAGCTTCTGCAGCTGTTCGAAGGAGAGGCGGGTTACGCGGGAGAAGAGGCTGTCGCGCTGGCCGCTGAGCAGGGTCAGGTCGCCGGCCAGGGCCCGCGCGAGGGCGGACTTGCCGCTGCCGTTGCTGCCGACGAACGCCCAGCTTTCACCCGCCGCCACGCTCAGGTGGTCTATTTTTAAGGTTTTTGTATCGCTCAGGCGAAACGTGCCTTGCGAAATTTGCAATGATGACATGATGTATCCCATTTTTTGCAGCGATGTGCATCAGGGATACGACGTCAGGCGCGCAATGTCAATGGGGTCAGCATAATGTAGCGAGAATGATGCGATCGGCGTTGAAGTACGCGATCGCCTCCGTCCCTTCGGTCAGGCCAGAGGTCTGGGCCTGCGGCAGGGTGGCGCACAGGGTCTGGCCGTCCGCAAGGGTCATCAGCACTTCGCACTGCCCGGAGCCGCATTCGATATGGCTGATGCGACCCGACAGCTGGTTCTCGGCCTGGCGGGCCACCGCCGGGTCGAGGGTGATGCCAACCCAGGGCGCTTTCAACAGGACCAGCACCTCCTGGCCCTCATCGAGCCCCAGCTTTTCAGCGCTTTGGGCAGTAATGGCGACGTTCAGGCGGGTCTGCCCGTCGGCCAGCAGCACCTCGACGTGCTGCTGCACCTGCTGGCGATCGCGGCCGGTGATAGTGCCGAACCACTGGTTGCGGGCGCTGGTTTGCAGGGAAAAGCGCGAGATGGCCGCCAGCAGGCTGTCCAGCGGCAGGGCGTCGTCATCGCTGAGCACATCAAACGCTTTCTGCTGGATCTGCGCCAGCAGATCGTACAGTTGGATCAGACGCTGCCCGTAGCGGGTCAGCACCGCGCCGCCGCCGCCTTTGCCGCCGGTGGCGCGATCCACCAGCGGCTGTTCGCTGAGCTGGTTCATCTCGTTGATGGCATCCCACGCGCTTTTATAGCTGATACCCGCGTGCTTCGCCCCCTGGCTTATCGAACCGGTCTGGTCAATCTGTTTGAGCAGGGCGATCCGCCGGGGGTCGGCAAACAGGCGCTGCTGAAGCTTAAGGGTGAGAAGAATTTCGGCCTGCATAATCGTTTCCTGACAAAAAAGCGTATTGTGACCGATAGTCACCCCGTTGCAAAACCTCTCTGCGCGGTTTGTCATTAACCACCGCACAAATGGGGCGTGTTTTTTCGGCTGAAACCGTTACAATCAGGGAATCATACTATCTGGAGTGAACCATGTTAGAGCTTTTGAAAAGTCTGGTTTTTGCGGTCATCATGGTACCGGTGGTGATGGCGGTCATCCTGGGATTGATTTACGGTCTTGGCGAAGTGTTCAACCTCTTCTCCGGCGTCGGCCACAAAGATCGCAGCCAGCAAAATCATTGATTTCCCGGCGCCCGGTTTAACCGGGCGCTGTGCTATTTCCCTCCTGTATCATTTCCCTTCATTTTATTGTCCTGCGTCACTATAAAAACGCTTCGCATATCGTTATATTGTCGAGTACATAACGCATTGACAGGAGATTCAGATGACAGGTTCTTGGTTACGCGGGGTGGTCGGGGTATCGCTCACGCTGTGCGTCGCGGGTCAGGCGCTGGCGGCAGAAGGGAAAGTGACCGTTTTCGCGGCCGCGTCGTTAACTAACGCGATGCAGGATATCGCCCAGGCGTATAAGAAAGCGAAAAACGTCGAGGTCGTCTCGTCGTTTGCCTCGTCGTCGACGCTGGCGCGGCAGATTGAGGCAGGCGCCCCGGCGGACCTGTTTATCTCCGCCGATCAAAAGTGGATGGATTACGCGGCAGACAAAAAGGCCATCGATCCGGCGACCCGCGCCACCCTGCTTGGCAACAGCCTGGTGGTTGTGGCGCCGAAAGCCAGCGCGCAGGGGGCGATAACCATTAATGAGAAAACCGACTGGACCAGCCTGCTGAAAGGGGGCCGTCTGGCGGTGGGCGATCCGCAGCACGTTCCGGCAGGTATCTACGCCAAAGAAGCGCTGCAGAAACTGGGCGCCTGGGAGACCCTGTCGCCGAAGCTCGCCCCGGCGGAAGACGTGCGCGGCGCGCTGGCGCTGGTGGAGCGTAGCGAAGCGCCGCTGGGCATCGTCTACGGATCGGATGCCGTGGCCAGCAAAGGGGTGAAAGTGGTTGGTACTTTCCCGGAGGCGTCGCATCAGAAAGTCGAGTACCCGCTGGCGATTGTCGATGGCCACCGCAATGCGGCCGTGAGCGCTTTCTATGACTACCTGAAAGGGCCGGAAGCGTCGGCGATTTTTCAACGTTACGGATTTACCACCCGCTGATGTTTCTGAGCGAACCCGAATGGCAGGCGGTGCTGCTGAGCCTGAAAGTCTCCTCCCTGGCGGTGGCCCTGAGCCTGCCCTTTGGCATCTTTTTTTCCTGGCTGCTGGTCCGCCGCACCTTCCCCGGCAAGGCGCTGCTCGACAGCCTTCTCCATCTGCCGCTGGTGCTGCCGCCGGTGGTGGTGGGGTATCTGCTGCTGGTGGCCATGGGGCGGCGCGGGTTTATTGGCAGCTGGCTGTATGACTGGTTCGGCATCAGCTTTGCCTTCAGCTGGCGCGGGGCGGTGCTGGCGGCGGCGGTGATGTCTTTCCCGCTGATGGTGCGCGCCATCCGCCTGGCGCTGGAGGGGGTGGACATCAAACTGGAGCAGGCGGCGAGAACCCTCGGGGCCAGCCGCTGGCGGGTATTTTTCACCATTACGCTGCCGCTGACTCTGCCGGGAATTATTGTCGGCACGGTGCTGGCCTTCGCCCGCTCGTTAGGGGAGTTTGGCGCGACCATCACGTTCGTCTCCAATATTCCCGGTGAAACGCGCACCCTGCCTTCGGCGATGTACACCTTGATCCAGACCCCGGGCGGGGAGGGGGCGGCGGCCCGCCTCTGCCTCATCGCTATCGGTCTGGCGCTGGTCTCGCTCTTGATTTCAGAATGGCTGGCCCGCGTGAGCCGCCAGCGAATGGGAGGATCATGATGCTCGAGCTGGACTTTACCCAGACCCTCGGCAGCCACTGTCTGCAGATCCGTGAAACGCTGCCCAGCAGCGGGATCACCGCCATCTTTGGCGTCTCAGGCGCCGGGAAAACGTCGTTGATCAACGCTATCAGCGGCCTGACCCGGCCGCAGGCGGGACGGATCGTCCTCAACGGCAGGGTGCTGAACGACACCGCGCAGCGTATCTGCCTGGCGCCGGAGCAGCGGCGGATCGGCTATGTATTTCAGGATGCGCGCCTGTTTCCCCACTATAAAGTGCGCGGCAATCTGCAGTACGGAATGGCGAAATCCATGGTCAGCCAGTTCGATAAGCTGGTGGAACTGCTGGGAATTGCGCCTTTGCTGGATCGGCTGCCGGGCCGGTTATCCGGCGGCGAAAAGCAGCGCGTGGCCATCGGCCGCGCCCTGCTGACCGCGCCGGAGCTGCTGCTGCTGGACGAGCCGCTGGCCTCGCTGGATATTCCGCGCAAACGCGAACTGTTGCCCTATCTGCAGCGGCTGGCGCAGGAGATCCATATTCCGATGCTCTACGTCAGCCACTCGCTGGACGAGATCCAGCATCTGGCCGATCGCGTGCTGGTGCTGGAGGCCGGTAAGGTGAAGGCTTTCGGTCCGCTGGAGGAGGTCTGGAGCAGCAGCGTGATGCACCCCTGGCTGCCGGCGGAACAGCAGAGTACGATCCTCAGCGCCACCGTCGCCGCGCAGCATCCGCAGTACGCGATGACCGCGCTGACGCTGGGGGATCAAATGCTGTGGGTTAACCGGCTCGATCGTCCCGCCGGGGAGAGCGCGCGGATCCGCATCCAGGCGTCGGACGTCTCGCTGGTGCTGGCCCAGCCGTCCGCAACCAGCATCCGCAATATCTTACGCGCCGAGGTGGTTCAGTGTCTGGAGGTCAACGGGCAGATTGAGGTTCAGCTCAGGGTGAGCGGCCATCCGCTGTGGGCTCGAATCAGCCCGTGGGCGCGGGATGACCTGGCGATAGCGCCAGGCCAGCAGGTATTTGCCCAGATCAAAAGCGTGTCGATTGCCGCCTGATCACAGCAGCTGACGGTAGATAAACTCGGCGATGCTGGCGGACTCATTGTCGCCGATGACCACGTTGGCGCGGGCTTTGACGTCGTCCACCGCATTACCCATCGCCACCCCGGTGCCTGCCGCTTCCAGCATACTCAGATCGTTGTAGTTATCGCCGAAGGCCACCACGTTCTGCATCGACAGCCCCTGGTCAGCGACCCACTGCGCCAGGCGTTTGCCTTTGCTGTTGCCGGCGCGAGCGATATCCACCTGGTCGTGCCACGACCATTCGCACTCGAGGCCCAGCGTCTCGCCGACCTCCTGCGCAAAGCGCTGCAGACGGGGTATGTCGTCGTCGGTGAGGGCGAATTTCCATACCGCCTTGACCTCGCGGACCGCCTGCGCCAGCGAGTCGACCTGGCTGAAGACCGGGCGCTGATCCTCCGGTAACGCCTGCGCCCAGTTGCGGGTGCGGATCACATGCCCGGTGGGCTGTTCGTAAAGCATCGCGTCATCCACATAGGCCAGGCCGTGGATCTGCTGTTCGGCGAGCATGGCGGTGAGGCTTACCGCGTGTTCCACCGACATAGGATCGGCCGCCAAAACCTTTTTTGCGTGATAATCATACAAATAAGTGCCATTACAACAAATTGCAGGTGTATCGAGAGCCAGTGCCTGATAAAAAGGATGAATAGCGACGTGATGACGTCCGGTAACGACGATCACCTGGTAGCCCGCCTCTCTGGCGCGGGCCAGCGCTTCCAGCGAAGCGGGCAGGATGGTTTTTTTGCTGGTGAGCAGGGTGCCGTCTAAATCCAGGGCAATCACGCGTGTTGTCATGTGTTATTTCCGGTTGATGTTGAAAAGTGACCTGGCCATGATGGTACACCGCCGTGGCGTCAGGACCAATTTTTCCACATCTGCCGTGAATGTCTGTATGCCCTTTGTGCCGCCGTCCGTCGGTAATTCGGCGGGCGATGCGAGTATCATGGGCGGATGTCTTATAATTTTCAGGGTGCAGTTATCCTGAAAATGAAAAATCCACGTGCAGTGAGGGAAGGAGTAGTCATGAAACAAACCGTTTATACCGCCAGCCCGGAAAGCCAACAAATCCACGTCTGGAGTCTTGAAGCGGACGGCAAACTGACGCTGGTGCAGGTGGTTGATGCCCCGGGGCAGGTCCAGCCGATGGTGGTCAGCCCCAATAAGGAGTATCTGTACGTTGGCGTTCGTCCGGAGTTTCGCGTGTTAGCTTATCGCATCACGCCGGATAACGGGGCGTTGACCTTCGCAGGGGAAGCGGCGCTGCCGGGCAGCCCGACCCACATCTCTACCGATCATCATGGTCGCTTTGTCTTCAGTGCCTCTTACAATCAGGGCTGCGTCAGCGTGACCCCGCTGCAGGATGGTCTGCCGGGCGAAACCATCACCGTGGTGGACGGGCTGGAAGGCTGCCACTCGGCCAATATCTCTCCGGACAATCGTACCCTGTGGGTGCCGGCGCTGAAGCAGGATCGCATCTGCCTGTTTACCCTCAGCGAGGATGGTTTCCTCTCCGCCCAGGAGCCAGCGGAAGTCACCACCGTCGAAGGGGCGGGTCCGCGCCACATGGTGTTCCATCCGAACCAGCAGTATGGTTACTGCGTCAATGAGCTAAACAGCTCAATTGACGTCTGGGAGCTGAAAGACCCGAATGGCAACATCGAATGTGTACAAACGCTGGATATGATGCCGTCTGATTTCACCGGCGTGCGCTGGGCGGCGGATATTCATATCACTCCGGACGGTCGTCACCTGTACGCCTGCGATCGTACCGCCAGCATTATCACGGTGTTCAGCGTGTCGGAAGATGGTAGCGTGCTGGCGGTGGAGGGCTATCAGCCCACCGAAACCCAGCCGCGCGGCTTTAATCTCGATCACAGCGGTAAGTATCTGATTGCCGCCGGGCAGAAGTCGCACCATATCGCGGTGTACGAAATTACCGGCGAGCAGGGGCTGCTGCAGGAGAAAGGTCGCTATGCGGTCGGGCAGGGGCCGATGTGGGTGGTAGTCAACGCCCACTGATCCGTCAGGCGTAAAAGAAAAAACCTCGCGTCAGCGAGGTTTTTTTTAACAGAGCGGACAGGCTCTGTCGGAAAGGGGTTGCCCTGGCGGGCCTGAAGCGTGACGGCCTTAGATATCGTCCATGGTGTAGCCGACGACAATCTCCAGCGTTTTACGGATCACGTCTGCGGTCACCACGTCATCGGTGCTTTCCAGCGCCTGAATCAGCCATAAAATAATGGCCTTATTGTTCAGGTGACCTTCTGACTGGAGAATACTGTTGATGGCCAGCGACATCACGGCGGACTCATCAACCAGCTTATCACCGGCGTTACGGAAATAGTCGGAGAGCGCGGTGTCCTGCAGTCCTGCGTAAATATCGGGTTGCTGATGCATAGTCTGTCTCATCACATTCTCACTCTGTGTTATTCACCACGGTTAGGATACTCAGTGGATCTTTTTACCTTCCGGCGCCATGGCGCTTTGCGCCGGCGATCCTCGGGTTTCCCAACGGCCATTGATTTTCTTTACCTGCAAAGGCGCTTGCTTCCGCTGACGGGCAAGCTTCGCGCAAATTTCTTCAATCACGGCAGCGATAACCTTTCTTCGCTGTCGGTCTGACTCTGTCGCCTGCATCAACCGAAGTCGAACCAGCAGGGTCGGGGTGGTAATAGGGCGATTCGTTTTCAGAAGCGCGAGTACCGCCTCGCCGATGATCTCATCGGTGATTTCCTCAGTTTCACTGCTATTCATAACCGTCTCACTGCATGCCACTCTCTCCCTGAATCTGCGAACGGACATTCAGGTCAGCAGCAGGTTTATGGAAGCGATCGCCCCTCATCTGCTACTGCGGTTGCAACAGGCGACGATCGATGACGTTATTCCTGATCGGCAAACAGCAGACCAATTAAGGTCTGATAGTGACTCTCTTCCTCGGGGGCACGGGCCCGATCGAGGCGGCTCAACAGTTTAGTGCACAGCGCCTTGCGGTTGAGATGACGCCCTTCGTTGAGAATATCCATCACAATCTGACCCAGCGTTTCCTGCTGGGAAGGTAACGATGCTTTGTTGAAATACTGGGCAATTGCGTTCGCTGTATCTGGAATGTAACCATTCTGCTGCATATCTGCTCCTTACATTTCACTCATCTGTTAACTGCCATTAAACTTATACAATAATTGTTAACCTGTACACACAAAGTTGAACAATAATGATTCAGGCATAGTTAAATCATTGATTTTTAATAATTTATTTTTATGTGTTTTGTGCGATTCTGGCTTGTAAAGGTAGGATTTAACGGTGCACGTTGTACAAGAAAAGAAAAATGAAAAAGCCTTGCACAAAAAAGGGATTTTTAGTGTATCTTTTTTGTTAAGACAAAACGTAGTTTTACAAGACGATTAGCCTGATAACTGCTACTGTGAATGCTTACCCTCCCATCTGGAATCACTATGCTAACCACCATCATTTATCGCAGCCATATTTGCGACAATGTCTCATTCAAATCGATCGAGGCCATGGTTGCCAGGGCAAACGAAAGAAATGGGCAGGCGGACGTCACCGGTATTTTACTTTTTAACGGGACGCATTTTTTTCAACTCATTGAGGGGCCTGAAGAAAAGGTTCAGGATATTTATCAGCATATTTGCCGCGATCCCCGCCATTATAACCTGGTAGAGCTTCTGTGCGATTATGCGCCGTCCCGCCGTTTCGGTAAGGTCGGTATGGAACTGTTTGATTTACGGGAACATGATCGCGAGGAGGTGCTGCAGACGGTGATGGACCGCGGGACCACAAAATATCAGCTCACCTATGACGACCGGGCACTGCAATTTTTCCGCACCTTTGTCGAATCAACGGAAAAAGCGAACTATTTTGAGATTCCTTCCGCTGACAGCTGGGTATTTATCCCCGATCAGAATACTTTCTATCCTGATACGCCGATAATTGACAATAAGGAAAGCTGGTCCTTTGCCTTCCAGCCGATCGTCGACCCTTTCGCCTGCGAAATTATTTCGTGGGAAGCGCTGTTACGCACACCGGACGGCCAGTCGCCTGGCGCCTATTTTGCCGGGCTTTCCGGGGACGATATTTATCTCGCCGATCTGCACAGTAAACGCGTCGCGCTGTCGCTGGCCGGGAAATTAGGCTTACGCAATAAGGCGTTAAGTATTAATTTACTGCCGATGACGCTGGTTAAAGCGCCGAACGCGGTGGGTTTCCTGCTCGATCAAATTCAGCGTAATGATCTTATTCCTGAACAGATTATTGTCGAGTTTACCGAACGGGAAGTGATTTCGCGGATGGATGATTTTACCGATGCGGTGCGAAAGCTAAAAGGGGCGGGCATCAATCTTGCCATCGATCACTTCGGCGCAGGGTTTGCCGGGCTGTCGCTGCTGGCGCAATACCAGCCCGACAGAATTAAAATCGACCATGAGCTGATCCGCAATATCCACCAGGATGGACCGCGTCAGTCAATTGTACAGGCGATTATCAAATGCTGTTTTTCGCTGGAGATTGCGGTCTCTGCCGTCGGCGTTGAGCGTGCTGAAGAGTGGATGTGGCTGGAATCAGCCGGTATTTCGCAGTTTCAGGGGAATTTGTTCGCCAGCGCGCGCCTGGGGGGCTTACCCGCCGTCGCCTGGCCGGAAAAAAAATAATCCACCGCGAAATCAGCCAACTATTTTTTCATCTTTTTCCCAAGCGCTGTGAGCCACAACCTGTTATCTTTATCTGTACAAGAAAATAGAGTTGTACAGGATGCCTGAATTCGTTAGTTTAGGTATTAAAGTATCAGGTTGATGTGAGGCTGCTATGGCGTTTTACAGTATCGGTGAAGTCGCCGAACGTTGCGGAATCAATCCGGTCACACTGCGCGCCTGGCAGCGTCGTTACGGTCTACTGAAACCGCAGCGTAGCGAAGGCGGGCATCGGCAGTTTGATGAAGAAGATATCCTGCGCATTGAAGAGATCAAGCGCTGGATCGAGCGCGGCGTATCCGTCGGGAAAGTCAAAGCGCTGCTGGAGGGTAACCTGCCGGCGGCGCGCGACGAATCCGCGCATCTTCAGGAAGAGATGATGTCCATTCTGCGTTATATGCAGCCCGCCAGAATCCGTGCCAAATTACTGGCGCTAAGCCATCAACACCCCGTCGACACGCTCATCGACAGCCTGTTAGTGCCGGTACGTCAGCGTCTGAAGCTCGATCAGAATACCTCTCTGGTGATTAGTAGTTTGCTGGATGGTCTGCTGATTGACTGCGTGGCGCTGTTTCTCGCCGAAGCGCGTAAAAAGAACGGCAGGGAGACGCTGCTGGTGGGCTGGAGCAATGAGGACAGGACGCGTCTGTGGCTGGAGGCATGGCGTCTTTCCCAGCGCGGCTGGCACGTCAACGTCCTCGCCGAACCGCTGGAGTCGCCGCGGCCCGAGCTGTTCCCCGGGCAGCATATCTTCGTCTGGACCGGACGCGCCGCCACCCCTCTCCAGGAAGAGCTGCTCAGCCACTGGCAGGAGCAGGGCTTCAGCATCCATTTTCACGGTAATAATTAATCGCCCCGATCCGCAAAGCAGACCGGGGCTAACGCGCCGGGTTACAGGTGGATCTGGCTCCAGGATTTAAAGGTTTCGCTGCGGCTGATATTAAAAAAATCGGTCCTACCGCTACAGCCGAGCTTTTTAATCAGATTCAGCCGGATCTGATAAATGGTTTTAATATGCAGATTCAGCGACCGGCCAATGCTGGCGACCGCTTCGCCATTGCTGATAAGTTGAATCACTTTCTTTTCCCGCTCGGTAAACTGCACCGAGGCGCCCGGCGCCGGGTGGGTTTTATAGTAGCGGGTTGGCTGGTGCAGAAATATCTTTAACTCTTCCGGCGTTGAATTGGCCGGTAAGCGCAGCATAGGCAGTTCACTAAGAAAATTAAGATCGTTGCCTTCGGTTAACAGAATAAATAACGTATCCCGACGATTATAGTTGTGCTGCAGTACCGCGAAATAATTGTCGCTGGTAAAGAAAACGTGTTTTTTGCGAAAGTAAGATGCCGGCAGACTATTCAGGATCAGCGACATCCCATAGAGAAGAAAACGATTATCAAACCACAGATCGTAATGTTCAGTACGATAGCAGGTATTATGGTGTGACATTTTATTTGCCTCAGTTAGCCGATAGAGACCCAGGCGTGCCGGCACCGCAGGCTTAAGCCTGCTGCCAGCTCCGCGAGTTTAATTAATGATGAGGTTTGCTGTACAGCATATCCAGCGCCTGCAAATAGAGGTCGGAGAGTATTTCATTACTTTCCGTTTTCAGGCGATGCTGAATTTCCGTAATCATCCGCTCATTATTTATCGTTCTGTGCTGCTTAATGAGCGTATTTTCAATATTCTTCATCAGGGCCGAATTGAAGACAAACTCTGCTGGAATGGTATTTTTAATATGCATAGCTCGAACTCTCCCACGTATAACGCAAACTGACAATAAAAGTCGCTACGTACCATCGGTACGCGCCAAGTCACGAACAGGAAATGCAAAACCAGGAACCACCGCCTGACTTGCCGCGCCACCGTTAAACATCCCCGCTTCGTTGCGCAACAAGCAGTTAACACTCCAAACTATAGACGGTGATCCCATTATGTACAACTTTTTTCAGAACTATATGTACAACAGAACGGCTGATTTTTAGTTTGTGTTTTTAGTTATTGATTTTAAATAGTTTAATTGCTTTCATAACTTGTACATAAAATCCGGTTTGTGCAGGATCCACCTGTAAAACTAGCGGGAAGAGGCTGACGACAGGCGTGAGCTCAATGGGAAGGTATTGTGCTGGCTGGCGTGTTGGATGAAATCGCGCCGACGCAGGAAGGGGTACACAGCAACTCTGTCGTCGACAGGTGGCTTTCTTCCGCGTCGGACGCTGATCATAGCGGATATCAGGTGAGGTTTTGTCTGTTTTTTGCACAATCAGGTAAAGAGCAACACATCGGCCATTTCGTTAACGCTTCGGTCGGTTTGTTGGCGGATAAGGCGTGTGCTAGGCTTTTAATAGCGATGCGACGGTTCGGCATCGTTATCTTTCTCCCATTTCCCTGTCGGGTCTTTTACCTCTGTCACGACCGGTAAATACGGCAAAGGCAGTCTGTCTATAGACAGGCGTTGAGGTGTGAGGAGGGGAAATGCGCGGTAAAAGCGTGATGCTCCTGGCCGGGTTAGCGACTTTCGCGCAGGCGAAAGAGATTAACCTCTATTCGGTGAATACCGGTTCCTATGTTTACCATCTGACCAATAATCACGGTCAATATACTGAGAATTTCGAGAACCACTTTTTCTCGGTGGAGCGGAAATTCTCTGCCGACTCGAAATACAGCCTGCTGATTGGCACCATGAATAACAGTTTCGACGATCGCTGTCTGGCGCTGGGGGTGAGAAGAGACTGGTACCACAACGGCAGCGGGTGGACCTTCAAAGGCGTTTACGGCTATACCGGCGAATTCTTCTTCGACGCCTTCGAGCATTGCGGCGATCATGGCTCCTATAAAGATTTTAAGGACGCCACCGGGATCGGCTTTTCACCCTATATCTACCATGCTATCCAGTACAACTTTACCGACTATTTCGCCCTTGAGAGCGGCATTATTATTCCCAGCGTGTTTGTGATCAGCATCCAGTGGAGCTTCCGCTAAGTTACGGCGTCGTTTGTTACAGGGTTATTACCTTCCTGAGCAGCGTACTGGAGAGCGCGGCGAGGGAAATGAGCACCGACAGGACAAACGTTAGGGCAATCACTCCCAGCTTGGTGGCTAACGAGTGAATAGGGATCAGCATCACCAGCAGGTGAAAAACGGAGTAGTGCAAAATATAGACCCCGGTCATCGCTTTGCTAACCGTCGCCAGCACGGCCTCCTTCAGCTCGCGGTTCTTTTTAAACTGTACGGCGTTAGCGGCGATCACCAGCAGGACGATCAGAATATAAATCTGCGACCCCGTGAGAATGAACGCATTGCGATCGGCTTTAAACAACGCGAAGAAAAAGTGGCGTTCATAAAACCAGGTAAATAAATAGACAAAGGGCAGGGCGATAATGGCGGCTTTAATCACCCGCGGGTCGCGTATCCACTCCGTGACCCGCGGATCGTTAAACAACTGCCCGGTTAAATAAAAAAGTAGCCACGTCCACAGACGATACTGCGGCGCCAGGCTGAAAAGATGTCTTTCCGGGTAGAGCACCGAGAGCAGGTCGTAACCATAAGAGCAGCACAGTAGCGTCAGGACCACGGAGAAAAACAGACCGCGCCGCTGGCTGAGCCAGGCAATCAGGGGATGGAAGGTATAGATGACAATCAGGGCGAAAATAAACCAGGGCTGGATCAGGTAGCCGCGCTGGTAAGGCTCCCAGACATAATAGACCGTCACCCAAAACAGAAAGACGATCACCACGCTTTTAATTTTACCAATTTGCCAGTTGGCGTCGTGTCGCGTTTGCGCATCAAGATAGCCAGCCACCACAAAAAACAGCGGCGTGGCGATGGTCGAGACAAAGGTCAGCAGCCCGAGGATCCAGTGATAGTCATAATCAAAGCGATCCCAGGTGTTATAGATGGTGAAAAAAGTCACCGCTGTCATACAGCCGAGTGTCTTAATAATGCTCAGACCGGTACTGTTCATCGTTGAGGCGTCATATCCTTATGGTGAAAGCAGGCGTAAATCACCGGCAGAACCAGCAACGTTAGCACGGTGGCGAAGGCCAGACCGAACATAATCACCACTGCCATACTCTGGAAAAAAACATCGCGCAGCAGCGGGGCAAGGCCAAGCACGGTGGTGAAGGCGGTCAGCAGGATCGGCCGCAGACGAGATGTTGCCGCATCAATGATCGCTTGTCGTTGATCTTTCTCCTGTTTTTGTTGCTCTATCTCTTCCACCAGCACAATGCCGTTGCGGATCAGCATGCCGCTGAGGCTGAGAAGGCCGATTAAGGCCATAAAGCCGAAGGGGATGCCGGTCAGCAAAAAGCCGGGCGTGACGCCGATCAGCGCCAGCGGGACGGTCAGCCAGATGGCGACAGCGTTTTTCAGCGAACTGAACATCAGCACCGTAATGATAAACATCACCAGATAGCCAAGCGGCAGGGTCGTGAACAGCCCTTGCTGTGCTTCACTGGAGTTCTCGGCATCGCCGCCCCATTCGATGCGATAGCCATGCGGCAGCGTCAATGCGTCAATGCGCGGTTTCACCCGGGCGAGAATATCACCCGAGGTTTGGCCGCTTTGCGGGCTGGGATCGGTCTGGACCGTCAGCACCCGGGTGCGATCCCGGCGGAGAATCAAGGGATCTTCCCACTCCAGGGAGAAGCCATGGATGACGTTACTCAACGGGATATACTGCTGGCGGCTCTGGCTCCAGACCAGCACGTTATGCAGATGGTTGGCATCCTGTCGCTCCGCTGCCGGCGGCCGGACGATCACCGGCAGCAGATCGGCGCCCTCGCGATATAACCCGGCGCGACTGCCGGAGAAATTCATCTCCAGCGCGTTATCAATGTCCTGTTTATCCACCCCCAGCTCGCGCCCCAGCGCTAGGGAGTACTGCGGGCGGATCACCTTGCTGCGGTTCTGCCAGTCGTTACGCACGCTGTCGGTCGCCGGATCCTCAGCGAGAATATCGCTCACCTGACTGGCCAGCGCGCGCAGCGTATCCGGGTCAGGGCCCTTAATGCGCACTTCAATCGCGCTATCCCCGGAGGGGCCGAACATAATGCGTTTGGTGCTGGCGTTCACCTGCGGGTAGTTTCTGGCGATCCAGGTTTCGACGTGGCGGGTGACGGGGGCGATGCCGCGCTGGTCGTCCATCCGCACCATAATCTGCGCGTAGTTGCTGTACTGCCGCTGACCGCTGTAGGTAAGAATAAAACGCATACTGCCCTGGCCAATGGTGGCGACGGTGGTGACCACCCCCGGCTGGCCGGCGATCGACCGCTCAATATCGCGGGTCATCTGCTCGGTGGCGTTAATATCGGTACCGTAGGGCAGCCACAGGTCGACAAAGAAAATGGGCGTATTCGATGACGGAAAGAAATTCTGCCGCACGAAGGTGAAGCCCCAGATCGCCGCGGCCAGCAGGGCGCCCATCAGCACCAGGGTCAGGGTCTTTTGCTGCAGCAGTATTCTCAGCGTCTGCTGATAGCCACGGTAAAAGCGGCCGCGGTAGGGATCGGCTTTCTCCGCCGGCGCGGCGGCCGGCGGGGCGTGTTTAAACAACCACCACTTAATGAGCACCGGAGTGATGGTCAGGGCGGAGAACCAGCTGAGCATCAGGGAGATCAGCAGCACCTGGAACAGGGATTTGCAATACTCTCCGGTGGAGTCCTGCGAGAGGCCAATCGGCGCGAAGGCGAGGATGGCGATGACCGTGGCGCCGAGCAGCGGCAGGGCGGAGCGGCGGATCACATAGTTAATGGCGCCCAGCAGCGGCGATCCTTGCTGGCGGGCGATCAGCACCCCTTCGACAATGACAATGGCATTATCCACCAGCATACTCAGGGCGATGATCAGCGCCCCGAGGGAGATCCGCTGTAACTCGATCCCCCAGACAAACATGATAAGCAGGGTGCCGAGGACGTTGAGCGCCAGCGACAGGGCGATAATGATCCCGCTGCGTACTCCCATGAACACCAGCAGCACGCCGACCACGATCGCCAGGGCCATCAGGAAGTTGGTAATAAAGCCATTGACCGAGTGGGCGACCTCAGCCGCCTGATCGTAAAAAATGGCGATGTCGATACCCGCCGGTTTGTCGGCGGCCATCTGCTGGAGGCGGGCTTCAAGGGCGTGCCCGACGTCAATGACGTTGACGCCAGGAATAAAAGAGACCCCCATGGTCACCGCCTGGCGGCCGTTGGCATGATAAATACTGGACGGCGAGTCAGTCAGCCCGCGCGACAGCGTGGCAATATCCCGCAGTCGGGTGGTGGCGCTGGCGCCATGAGGACTGACCAGCAGATCCCCCAGTTCATCGATGCTCTGAAACTCCCCGGTGGGGTGTAGGCGGATCGATTCGCTGCCAACGCGGATCTCTCCGGCGCTGGACACCACGTTGAGCCGGGTCAGGATAGCGGCGAGCTGGTTGAGCGTGATCCCGCGCGCCGCCATTTTCGCCAGCGAGATATCAACATTGATCTGTTGCGGAATGACGCCGCCGATAGCGACTTTACCGACGCCAGGAACCAGCACCAGCTCCCGACGCAGCTGTTCGGCATAGCGCACCAGCTCGGGGTTGGTAAAACTGTCGCCCGAGATAGCGAAGAAAAAGCCAAACACATCGCCAAAGTCATCGTTGACGAAGGGGGTCACTACGCCAGGGGGGAAAAGTCGGCTGGCGTCACCGACGCGGCGACGTAGCTCATCCCAGATTTGCGGCAGCTCGCTGGAATGGTACTGCGAAGCGATATTCACCGTAATTTGCGATAAGCCATTTGAGGAGATGGAGCTGACGTTATCCAGTGAGGGAAGCTGCTGAATCGCGTTTTCCAGCGGCAGGGTCACCTCCTCCTCCACCTGTTGAGCGGACGCGCCCGGGTAGTGGGTCACGATCACCGCCGTTTTAATGGTGAAGGCAGGATCTTCCAGACGGCCGATATTGAGCAGGGCGAACAGACCACCCACCCCCAGCAGCAGAATGGCTAACCAGACGCGGGTCGGGTTATTAATAAACTGACGGGAAATGTCCATTTATAATCCTCGTTCACGCGTCCAGATCCGCACCGGCTGCCCGGCATGCAGCTCGCTCACGCCCGCCGCGACCACCTCTTCACCCGCGCGGAGACCGTCGGTGATGGCCACTCCCTGCGAGGTCACCTCGCCGACCGTGACCTTGCGCTCCTCAAGAAACCGATGCGCGTTGTCGCCTTTTACCACCCAGACGACCGGTTCATTCTTCGGCCGGTTATCCGGGTTAAACACCGCCTCTACCGGCACCATAAGCGTTTCCCTTCCGGCGCTGGCCGGTAAATTGCCGAGATTGACCGTCACGGTGCCGCTGACCCCGCCGACGGTGGGAAAATCATCCGGCCGCGGCATGGTTAAAATGATCTGCCAGGTAAGGGTGCTGTTGTCGCTGCTGCCGGTATGCTCTTTGTATTCCGCCGTAAATTCGCGGCCCGGCAGGGTATTGATCCTGACGACGGGGCGGTAGGCGGTATTGCGGATATCCAGGGAGGTGAACAGATTTTCGGGAATGCTGAAGACCACATCCAGCAGGTCGGTACGCGTCAGGGTGATCACCGGCTGGCCGGCGGCGACCACCTGATGGTTGCGGATATGCACGCCGGCGGCAATCCCGCCGAAGGGCGCGGTGAGGCTCATTTGCGCCAGCTCTTCACGGGCGATTTTTAAGGCCGCGTTGGCGGCATCGCGATTGGCGCGCTGCACGTCCATCTCCGCCTGGGAAATCGCCTGACGTCCCGCCAGGGTCTGGAAGCGATCAAACTGACGCTGGGCGAGCGTAGCCGCCGTTTGTCGTTCATTGACCCGCTGTTGGGCCTCGCGGGCATTCAGGCGCGCCAGCGTTTGCCCCTGGGCGATGGTCGCCCCCTGGCGAATATCCAGCGATTCCACCTGGCCCCCCCGCTTAAACGACAGCTCGGTGGAGTCGCCAGACTCGATACGTGCCGGAAATGTTCGCTGCTGGGTATTGCCCACGGCGGTCACCTGCGCCACCTTGACCATGCGCGGGGCGGACTCGACGGACGGCGATTTCTGATCGCAAGCGGTTGTAAATAAAATAACAACCGGGATGAGAGAAAAATAACGGTTCACAGTATTCCCCTCAGATTCAGGATTTATTTTACATTTTTATTACGCGGCGCACGCTTATTCGGCGAGGGCGGCGACAACCAGATAGGTGAATAGTCCCACCAGCGTGCAGGCGACAATGGCCAGCGCGACAAATAATCCCAGACGTAACAGGCTATAACCAAACATGATTTTCTCCCTTTACTCCCACCCGAACCGCGAATGTCATTTAATTCGGCCCCCACGGTGACCACCGGACATTCGGAGCGGCACTCCTGCTTGTAATCAGCATAGTCGGAGAAAAGGTGAAGTGTTAAAAAAGAGCATACCGCGAGCGGCAGCGGCACTGTTGGGGAAAACGCAGGAGATCTGCAGGGAATATATGGTTTTTATAATATTTTTCAGTCTATTAATCCGTCATTTTCTAATGTTAATTTTCCTGTGCTACGTTTAATAACATCTATTCCGCTCGCCGCTTCTGTTGTTGAGATTTCGTTCCTCCCCAAGTATGGGGTTATTCATCACTACGCATTGTATTGGTAATAAAAGGATTATCTCATGTATAAAAATATCGTTGTTCCCGTTGACGTGTTTGATGCAGGCCTGGCCGACAAAGCCCTCTCTCATGCGAAATTCCTCGCCCAGCATTCTTCCGGGCAAATTCATCTTGTCCATGTCATTCCGGCATTCTCTCCGGTGTTAACGCGCGGATTTATCTCTGATGCGCGAAAGATGGAAGACCATTTGATTAATACCGCTAAGGAAAAACTGACTGAGCTGGTCAAAAAAAATGGCCTTGCGGAAGACGCCAGCCATCTTTATGTGCGCAGTGGCAATGTTCGCGATCAAGTGATTGCTCTGGCCGATGAGCTACAAGCGGACGTGGTGATTGTCGGTTCGCGCAATCCGGGGATTCAGACTCACCTGCTGGGCTCGGAAGCGGCCAATATCGTGCGCTATGCCCATGTACCGGTTTTCGTTGTGCGCTGATGACGGCGGGATGTCGTCCTGACTTCCGCTTCAGAAATCGAGGGAGAGAGTATGAATACAGATAAACCGGGGGCGCCCTATTATCAGCGCTCCGTCGAGGAGACGCTCGCCAGCGTACAGAGTTCGCCGGACGGGATTAGCGGAACAGAGGCGGCCACGCGCCTGCAGCAGTATGGCGAAAACGCCCTGCCGCAGAAGCCGGGTAAACCCGCCTGGCTGCGTTTTATTGTGCATTTTAACGATGTGCTGATCTACGTTCTGCTGGCGGCGGCGCTGCTGAAGGCGGTAATGGGCCACTGGATCGACATGTCAGTGATCCTCGCGGTGGCGGTGGTCAATGCGCTGATCGGCTTCATTCAGGAGAGTAATGCGGAAAAATCGCTGCAGAGTATCCGCAATATGCTGTCCAGCGAGGCGGTGGTGATCCGACAGGGCAACCATGAAACCATCCCCACCACCTCGCTGGTACCCGGCGATATCGTGGTGATCCGCGCCGGCGACCGTATCCCCGCCGATTTACGGGTGATTGAGGCGCACAACCTGCGGGTGGAAGAGGCGATCCTCACCGGCGAGTCGACGGTGGTGGAAAAAACCACCGAGCCGCTAAGCGGCGATTTACCGCTCGGCGATCGCAGCAACCTGTTGTTTTCCGGGACCACCGTCAGCTCAGGGGCGGGGAAAGGGATCGTGGTGGCCACCGGCGGCGATACCGAGCTGGGCCACATCAACCAAATGATGGCGGGCATTGAGAAGCACCGCACGCCGCTGCTGGTGCAGATGGACAAGCTGGGCAAAGCCATCTTCATCCTGATTCTGGTGATGATGGCAGCGCTGTTCGTCTTTAGCCTGCTGTTCCGTGATATGCCGGTCTCCGAACTGATGCTGTCGTTGATTAGCCTCGCGGTGGCCTCGGTCCCGGAAGGGGTGCCGGCGATTATCTCGATTATTCTGTCGCTCGGCGTGCAGGCGATGGCCCGCCAGAAAGCGATTATCCGCAAGCTGCCGACGGTAGAAACCCTCGGCGCGATGACCGTTATCTGTTCGGATAAAACCGGGACCCTGACCATGAACGAAATGACGGTGAAGGCGGTGATCACCGCGGACAGCGTCTATCGGGTGGAAGGGGACAGCTATGAGCCGGTCGGTAAAATCCATGCTATCGACGACCCGACGCCGGTTGCGGTGGCGCCAGGATCGCTTCTTGAGCGCTATCTGCGCACCATCGATCTGTGTAACGACAGCCAGCTTATCAAAGAGGAAAGCGGGCTGTGGAAAATCACCGGCGGCCCCACCGAGGGGGCATTGAAGGTGCTGGCGGCGAAGATAACCCTGCCGCCGCAGCCCAGCGAGTTGCGCAGTAAAATTCCTTTTGATTCGCAATATAAATACATGTCGACGCTTTACCGGCTGGGCGAAGAGGAGGTGGTGCTGGTCACCGGCGCGCCGGATGTTCTGTTCCGCCTGTGCCAGTATCAGCAGAGCGACAGCGGGTTGCAGCCGCTGGATCTCCCGTACTGGGAAAGCAAAATTGAAGAGTACGCCCGGGAGGGGCTGCGAATGGTGGCCGCGGCCTGGAAGCCGGCTGCCGCAGGCCAGACCGAGCTGACCCATCAGGATCTACAGCAGGGGGTCATTTTATTAGGGGTTGCCGGGATGATGGATCCGCCGCGTCCGGAAGCGATCACGGCGATTGCCGACTGCCTGCAGGCCGGGATCCGCGTGAAGATGATCACCGGCGACCACCCGCAAACGGCGATGAGCATCGGCAAAATGCTGGGGATTGGCAATGCGGGGAACGCCATTACCGGGCGCGAGCTGGAGGTGATGGACGACGCGCAGCTGAGCGTGGCCGCGCAGCAGTACGATATCTTCGCCCGCACCAGCCCGGAAGATAAGTTCCGTCTGGTGCAGGCTCTGCAGAGCAAGAAAGAGATTGTCGGCATGACCGGAGACGGGGTGAACGATGCCCCGGCGCTGAAGCAGGCTGACGTCGGCGTGGCGATGGGGATCAAGGGGACCGAAGTGACCAAGGAAGCCGCCGATATGGTGCTGACCGATGACAACTTCGCCACCATCGCCAGCGCGGTCCGCGAGGGGCGCCGGGTGTATGACAACCTGAAAAAAACCATTCTTTTTGTCATGCCGACCAACCTTGCGCAGGGGTTACTGATCGTGATCGCGCTGCTGGCGGGCAACGTACTGCCGCTGACGCCGGTGCTGATCCTGTGGATGAACATGGCCACCTCTGCCACGCTGTCGTTTGGTCTGGCGTTTGAAGCCGGTGAGAAAAATATTATGCGGCGGCCGCCGCGCGACCCGAAACTGCACGTGATGGACGGCTTTGCCATCTGGCGCGTGGCGTTTGTGGGGTCGATGATTGCGGTCAGCGCTTTTATTCTCGAAGCCTGGCTGCAGCCCCGCGGCTATTCGCCGGAGTTTATCCGTACCGTGCTGTTGCAGACTCTGGTCACCGCCCAGTGGTTCTATATGCTGAACTGCCGCGTGTCGGATGGTTTCTCGTTGACCAAAGGTCTGCTGGCTAACAAAGGGATCTGGATCGTTAGCGGCGTGCTGCTGGTGCTGCAGCTGCTGATTATCTATGCGCCGTTTATGCAGATGCTGTTCGGCACCACCGGGCTGCCGTTCCGCTACTGGGTGATCACCTTTATCATCGGCTTCGCCATGTTCCTGATTGTGGAGCTGGAAAAACCGCTGACCCGCAAATGGCGAACCGCCTGACGGCGTGAAGCGTTGAACGAAAAAGGAAAGAGGGGGCATCGCCCCCTCTCTGGCTGACGACAAACCTGTTTCGTCATTGTGCTCGCATTTCTGCCGGGTGGCGGCATTCGCCTTACCCGGCCTACGAAAGACTTCAATATCAAACCGTTATGCAGTTAGCTGTAGGCCCGCGCAAGCGCAGCGCCGCCGGGCAATTCCTGAAGATTGCACGTTGTCAGCAGTCTGAGAGAGGGCATCGCCCTCTCTTTTATTATGGTTCACGCTTGTTGCGCGTTACTGTTTCGGCTCGGCGACCACGCTGCTTCCCACGCCGCGGTTGTTATATTCCCACATACGGTTGAAGCCGTTGTCGTTGAGGTTGCGCTGCAGATTGCCTTTGTCATCCGCGCTGCCGGTGTTGCCGCTGAACGGACGGCCGGAGCCTACCGCCGCCGCCCACGGCTGGGCGATGTTAAAGCCTTCATTGATGGCGCTGTCGCGGATCACGACCTGGCCGTTGCTGTTGCCGTCAACGTCCAGCGCGCGGCCGAGCTGCGCGACGTTATCCCCGGAGGCGGTGAAGCGGCTGTTGGTCGCCAGGAAGCCGTAGGTCACGCTCTTCAGGGTGGCCGGCGCGAAGACGTAGGCTTCTTTCTGAGTACGCGAGTTCACCACGCGGAAGTCGGTGTTATCAAACACCACGGCGCCGCGGCCAGAAACGATATCCACGTCGCCTTCAATATAGCTGTTCGTCACCAGGGTGCGGGTCTGACGGTTGTCCTGCAGACGGTTCTGCACGCCGCTGTTGGTCACGAAGAAGGTGTTCTGGCGGCCAAGAATGTTCACTTTATCAATCTGCACCTGGTCACCATCGCTGCGCAGGGCAACGGCCTGGTGGGTGCCGGCATCGACGCTGTCGCCCAGGTTGTTGGCGATGGTCAGGTTCTGCAGCTGCAGGCCGTTATTCTGCGACCAGAAGACCGCGGAGCACATCACGCCGACGGTGGCGGTGGATTTGCTCTGGCAGCTGTCGAACATATACCACGCTGGTTTGCCCGGCATGTATTTGCCACCCGGATTGACCAGACGACGCCAGGTGTTGCGATCCATTTCGGAATCAATGGCTTCGCTGATCTTCACGTCGATCGGTTTATCGCCGGTACCATACAGGGTCAGGGCGCCCGGCGCCGCCGGAACGTAGACGGTGCCCGGGTATTCGCCCGGCATGATGGCGATAAACAGGCGACGGTTAGAGTGGCGGGCAATTGCCGCATCCACCGCTGCCTGGACGGTGGTATGGGTCACGCCCTGGGTTCCCGCCGGGCCGACGATAAAGTCAGGTTGCGCCGGCAGGCTGATGGCGGACGGCGTCCAGGCCGCGGCATTGGGGTTCAGCGACTGGAAATAGGCCGCCGGGGTAAAGTTTTTCGCTTCATCGGCGTTCAGAATGGGACGCGCGGTGGTGCCCGGTGCAGTCTGCGTTGAGGGCTGTTGATCGGCAGGCGTCGAGCTACAGGCGGACAGCGTCACGCCGAAGGCCAGCGCCAGCGCCAGACGGGAAACGGAATATGTGTTCATGTTGCTCCGGGCAAAATTAAGCGTAGTGAAATACCCCGGCTGAGACGCCAGGGTATAAGTCCTTTAAAACCTGCTGTTTTATACTAACTTGAACGAAACGGGAAGATGCGGGCTGAAAAACTTACCTTCTTTACGCAATGAACGCTGTTCCGGGACGGTCCCTAGTCACAAATAAATAACATTTAGTCGCGCTTTTGTTGACATTCCCGGCGTTATGAAAATAAATGTCTATACAACCCATGACAAGTTGAACGCTATGACTGAAGCCACCTCCGAACGCGTTATCTGGCGAAACGCCCGTCTCGCCACCTTGAACCCCGACCACGCTCAACCATACGGTCTGCTGGAGCGCCACGCGCTGCTGGTCCGCGACGGTCGCATTGCGGCGATCGTCCCCGAAAATGACCTCCCCAGCGGGCGCAGGATCGATCTCGAAGGCCGGCTGGTCACGCCGGGATTAATCGACTGCCACACCCATCTCGTCTTCGGCGGCAGCCGGGCCCAGGAGTGGGAGCAGCGTCTGAACGGCGTCTCCTATCAGACCATCAGCGCCAGCGGTGGGGGGATTAATGCCACCGTGCGCGCCACCCGCGACAGCAGCGAAGCCGAGCTGCTGGCGCTGGCCCAGCCGCGGCTGGCCCGCCTGCTGCGTGAAGGGGTGACCACTCTGGAGATCAAATCCGGCTACGGTCTCGATCTGCAAAACGAGCGCAAAATGCTGCGGGTCGCCCGCCAGCTGGCCGACGACAATGGCGTCGAGCTTTCGGCGACGCTGCTCTCTGCCCACGCCACGCCGCCGGAATATCAAGGCGACGCCGACGGCTATATTACGCTGGTCTGCGAGACGATCCTGCCGACGCTGTGGCGGGAGGGGCTGTTTGAAAGCGTCGACGTCTTCTGCGAAAACGTCGGTTTCAGCCCGCAGCAAACCGAGCGGGTGTTTCAGGCGGCGCAGGCGCTAGGCATTCCGGTTAAAGGTCACGTTGAGCAGCTCTCCTCGCTGGGCGGCGCGCAGCTGGTGAGCCGTTATCACGGACTGTCCGCCGACCATATCGAATATCTGACGGAAGAGGGGGTGGCGGCGATGCGCGAGAGCGGCACCGTGGCGGCCCTGCTGCCCGGCGCGTTCTACTTCCTCAATGAAACCCGCAAACCGCCGGTGGAACTGTTGCGCAAGTTCCAGGTGCCGATGGCGGTGGCGACGGATTTCAACCCCGGGACCAGCCCCTTCGCCAGCCTGCATCTGGCGATGAACATGGCCTGCGTCAAATTTGGCCTGACGCCGGAAGAGGCGTGGGCCGGCGTGACGCGCCATGCCGCGCGGGCGCTGGGGCGGCAGAACAGCCACGGCCAGCTGGCGGCGGGCTTTGTGGCGAACTTTGCCATCTGGGATGCCGAGCATCCGGTCGAGATGGTGTATGAGCCGGGGCGCAGTCCGCTCTGGCAGCGTGTGGTACGAGGAGAACTACAATGATGCTGTGGCAAGCTACCCCCGCTAACCTTTGGCAAGGTCGCGACGACAGCGCGGAAGCGCCGAATGCGCTGCGTCTGTTCCAGACCATTCCCCGCGCCGAACGCTTCGCGCCGCAGGAGATGCCCGGCGATATCGCGCTGCTCGGCTTCGCCTGTGACGAAGGCGTCCGGCGCAACAAAGGGCGTACCGGAGCGGCTGACGGCCCGGCGACCCTACGCCGGGCGCTGGCCAATATGGCCAGCCATCAGGGCCACGACCGCTGCGTGGATATTGGCACGATTAGCGTCGAAGGCGACCAGCTGGAAGCCGCGCATCAGGCGCTGCGCGAGGCGGTGACCGCCTGCCAGCGCGCCGGCAAACGCACGCTGGTACTGGGCGGCGGCCACGAGACCGCCTTCGGTCACGGCGCCGGGATACTGGATGCCTTCCCCGGCGAAAAAGTGGGCATTATTAACCTCGATGCGCATCTGGATCTGCGCTTTGCCGAGTGCGCCAGCTCCGGGACGCCGTTCCGCCAGCTGGCGCTGGAGTGTGACGCGCAGCAGCGCGGTTTTCACTATACCTGCATTGGGGTCAGTCGGGCGGCCAACACCCAGGCGCTCTGGGAAGAAGCGGCGCGGCGCGAGGTGGCTATTGTGGAGGATCTACAGGTATTACAGGCCTTCGAAACCCGGGTGCTGGCCGAGCTTGAGCGCAATATCGCGCAATTCGACCGTCTGTATCTGACTATCGATCTCGACGTGCTGCCGGCGCGCGAAATGCCGGCGGTATCCGCGCCGGCGGCGCTGGGCGTGCCGCTGGCGACCCTGCTGCGTATCGTAGAGCCGTTGTGCCGCAGCGGTAAGCTACAGGCGGTGGATCTGGTGGAGTTCAACCCGCAGTTTGACATTGACGGTCAGGGCGCCCGCGCGGCGGCCCGTCTGGCATGGCAAATCGCCCATTGGTGGCAGTAGCCATTCCGGTATATTCTGGGTGTTTCGCCGCCCATTTTGCAAAAGGAAAGCCAGGCTATGTTTTCACAGCAACCCCGTTCCGCGCCCGCGCCTTTTTATGAGAAGGTGAAGCAGGCTATCGGTGAAAAAATTCACAGCGGCGTCTGGCGACCGCATGACCGTATCCCTTCGGAAGCGGAGCTGGTGGCCCAGTTCGGCTTCAGCCGGATGACCATCAACCGCGCGCTGCGCGAGCTAACGGATGAAGGCCTGCTGGTCAGGTTGCAAGGGGTGGGGACCTTTGTCGCCGAACCGAAAGGGCAGTCGGCGCTGTTTGAGGTGCGCAGCATTGCCGAAGAAATTATTGCCCGTCACCATCAGCACCGCTGCGAGGTGCTGCTGCTGGAGGAGACCCGGGCGGATCATATTCAGGCGGCGGCGCTCAGCGTAGCGGAAGGCACCCGCATCTTTCACTCGCTGATGGTGCATTACGAAAACGAGGTGCCGGTGCAAATCGAAGATCGCTGCGTCAATGCCGCGGTGGTGCCGGACTATCTCCAGCAGGATTATACCGCCACCACGCCCCATGATTATCTGTCGCTGATCGCCCCGTTAACAGAAGGTGAACATATTGTTGAAGCGGTGCAGGCCACGGCGGAAGAGTGCGCGCTGCTGCATATTCACGCCCACGATCCCTGCCTGCTGATCCGCCGCCGCACCTGGTCGACAACCCACATCGTCTCCCACGCGCGCCTGCTGTTCCCCGGTAGCCGCTATCGTCTGCAGGGCCGCTTTGGCTCCTGATCCACGCTGGCGTCAGCAAAACGTGATTGCTGACGCAATATAACAAAATTGTATCATTTCTGTTAAATCCTGGCTTGCGCATGCTTGTATAGACAAGTATATGTATCTACGTAAACAACGTTCATTGTCAGGAGAAACCCCGATGTCGCAAAGCAAATATCGCCAGCTGGACGTCCGTGCGCCAAGAGGCACGACGCTGACCGCGAAGAGCTGGTTGACCGAAGCCCCGCTGCGTATGTTAATGAATAACCTCGATCCCGATGTCGCCGAAAACCCGCACGAACTGGTGGTCTATGGCGGTATTGGTCGCGCAGCGCGCAACTGGGAATGCTATGACGCTATCGTGAAGGCGCTGAAGAACCTGGAAAGCGACGAGACCCTGCTGGTCCAGTCCGGCAAGCCAGTGGGCGTTTTCAAAACCCATGAACACTCGCCGCGCGTGCTGATCGCTAACTCCAACCTGGTTCCGCACTGGGCGACCTGGGAACACTTTAACGAGCTGGATGCCAAAGGGCTGGCGATGTACGGCCAGATGACCGCCGGCAGCTGGATCTACATTGGCAGCCAGGGCATCGTCCAGGGCACTTACGAAACCTTCGTCGAAGCCGGTCGCCAGCACTATCAGGGCAGCCTGAAAGGCCGCTGGGTGCTAACCGCCGGGCTGGGCGGCATGGGCGGCGCGCAGCCGCTGGCCGCGACGCTGGCCGGCGCCTGCTCGCTGAATATTGAATGCCAGCAGAGCCGCATCGATTTCCGTCTGCGCACCCGCTACGTGGACGAACAAGCCACTTCTCTGGATGACGCCCTGGCGCGTATCAAGAAATACACCGCCGAAGGCCGGGCTATCTCCATCGCGCTGTGCGGCAACGCCGCGGAGATCGTGCCGGAGCTGGTGAAACGCGGCGTGCGCCCGGATATGGTCACCGACCAGACCAGCGCCCACGACCCGCTGCACGGCTATCTGCCGAAAGGCTGGAGCTGGGAAGCGTATCAGCAGAAAGCTGAATCCGATCCGCAGGGCACCATTCTGGCGGCGAAACGCTCGATGGCCGACCATGTGCAGGCGATGCTGGCCTTCCATGAGATGGGGGTGCCGACTTTCGACTACGGTAACAACATTCGCCAGATGGCTCAGGAAGTGGGCGTCAGCAACGCCTTCGATTTCCCGGGCTTCGTGCCGGCCTATATCCGCCCGCTGTTCTGCCGCGGTATCGGTCCGTTCCGCTGGGTGGCGCTCTCCGGCGATCCGCAGGATATCTACAAGACTGACGCGAAAGTGAAAGAGATCATCAAGGATGATAAGCATCTGCACCATTGGCTGGATATGGCACGCGAGCGCATAAGCTTCCAGGGACTGCCGGCGCGTATCTGCTGGGTCGGTCTGGAATGGCGGCAGAAGCTGGGCCTGGCGTTTAACGAAATGGTGCGCAGCGGCGAAGTCTCCGCGCCGATCGTGATTGGCCGCGATCATCTTGACTCCGGCTCCGTCGCCAGCCCGAACCGCGAAACCGAAGCGATGCGCGACGGCTCTGACGCGGTCTCTGACTGGCCGCTGCTGAATGCGCTGCTCAACACCGCCAGCGGCGCGACCTGGGTGTCGCTGCACCACGGCGGCGGGGTAGGCATGGGCTTCTCGCAACACTCCGGGATGGTTATCGTCTGCGATGGCACCGATGAAGCGGCAGCGCGTATCGCCCGCGTCCTGCACAACGACCCGGCCACCGGCGTGATGCGTCATGCCGACGCGGGGTACGAGATTGCCATTGAATGCGCGGCAGAACAGGGTCTGAATCTTCCGATGGTGGCGGCAACGCAGGGGAACGCGAAATGAAATCTTTAACTCTGATCCCGGGTCAACTCAGCCTGTCGCAGCTCCGCGACATCTACAGCCACCCGGTGAATATTGCCCTCGACAGCGGCGCGTTTGCCGCCATTGACGAGAGCGTGGCCTGCGTCAACGCTATCCTTGCCGAAGGGCGGACCGCCTACGGCATCAACACCGGTTTTGGCCTGCTGGCGCAGACCCGTATCTCGACGGAAGATCTGGAGAACCTGCAGCGTTCGCTGGTGCTGTCCCATGCGGCGGGCGTAGGCGAGCCGCTGGACGATGACCTGGCGCGCCTGATTATGGTGCTGAAGATTAACAGTCTGTCTCGCGGATTCTCCGGGATCCGCCTGAGCGTGATCCAGGCGCTGATTGGCCTGGTGAATGCCGGCGTGACGCCGTGGATCCCGGCGAAAGGCTCCGTCGGCGCCTCCGGCGACCTCGCGCCGCTGGCCCATATGTCGCTGACCCTGCTTGGCGAAGGTAAAGCGCGGGTACGCGGCGGCGACTGGCTGCCGGCCACCGAAGCGCTGCGTCAGGCGGGGCTGGAGCCGATTACCCTGGCGGCGAAAGAGGGGCTGGCGCTGCTCAACGGCACCCAGGCGTCGACCGCTTTTGCCCTGCGCGGTCTGTTCGAAGCCGAAGATTTGTTCGCCTCCGCGGTCGTCTGCGGGGCGTTAACCACCGAAGCGGCGCTGGGCTCCCGTCGTCCGTTTGATGCGCGCATCCATGAAGTGCGCGGCCAGCGCGGGCAGATTGACGCGGCGGCGCTGTATCGCCATCTGCTGACCGACGACAGCGCGATCTCGCTGTCGCACCATAACTGCAGCAAGGTGCAGGACCCGTACTCCCTGCGCTGTCAGCCGCAGGTGATGGGCGCCTGCCTGACCCAGATCCGCCAGGCGGCTGAGGTGCTGCTGGCCGAAGCCAACGCGGTGTCCGATAACCCGCTGGTCTTCGCCGCCGAGAATGACGTGATCTCCGGCGGTAACTTCCACGCCGAGCCGGTGGCGATGGCGGCGGATAATATCGCGCTGGCGATTGCCGAAATCGGCTCGCTCTCCGAGCGTCGCATCGCGCTGATGATGGACAGCCATATGTCGCAGCTACCGCCGTTCCTCGTCAAAAACGGCGGGGTGAACTCCGGGTTTATGATTGCCCAGGTCACGGCGGCGGCGCTGGCCAGTGAAAACAAAGCGCTGTCGCACCCGCACAGCGTCGACAGCCTGCCGACCTCCGCCAACCAGGAAGACCACGTCTCGATGGCGCCGGCGGCCGGTCGCCGCCTGTGGGCGATGGCCGAGAACACCCGCGGCGTACTGGCCGTCGAGTGGCTGGCGGCGGCGCAGGGGCTGGATATGCGCGAAGGGCTGACCACCAGCCCGCTGCTGGAAGAGGCGCGCCATCTGCTGCGCGAACGCGTCCCTCACTATACGCAGGATCGCTACTTCGCCCCGGATATCGATAATGCCATAGCGCTTCTGGCGGCCCGTCACCTGACGCGTCTGCTGCCTGCGGTACTGCCAGGCCTGCACTAATCACCGTTGTTCTCTGTACCCGCGTCGGGGGAAATCATTCCCCCGACCGCCCTACATCGCATATTTGTCGTCAAATAAAAAAACCAGGACACCTGTATATGCAACAACAACACAAGCCACATCTGCTGCGCGGGCTCAATGCCCGACACATTCGATTTATTGCGCTCGGCTCCGCGATCGGCACCGGGCTGTTCTATGGCTCGGCTTCCGCCATCAAGGCGGCGGGCCCGGCGGTGCTGCTGGCCTATTTGATTGGCGGCGCGGCGGTGTTTATCGTCATGCGCGCGCTGGGCGAGATGGCGGTGCGCAACCCGGTTTCCGGCTCCTTCGGCAGCTATGCCCGCCAGTATCTCGGCCCGCTGGCCGGGTTTATTACCGGCTGGACCTACACTTTTGAAATGGTAATCGTCGCCCTGGCCGACGTGACCGCCTTCGGCATCTATATGGGATTGTGGTATCCCGATGTCCCGCGCTGGATCTGGATCCTCAGCATCATCTTCTTTATCGGCGCCATGAACCTGTGCAACGTGCGGGTGTTCGGCGAGATGGAGTTCTGGCTGTCGCTGGTGAAGGTGGTGGCGATTATCGCCATGATGCTGGCGGGGGCGGGGATCATCTTCTTTGGCTTCGGCCATAGCTTCCCGGCCACCGGGCTGGAAAATCTCTGGAGCCACGGCGGCTTTGCCCCTAACGGCTGGCAGGGCGTTATCGCTTCGCTTGGCATCGTGATGTTCGCCTTCGGCGGGGTGGAGATTATCGGCGTCACCGCCGCGGAAGCGAAGGATCCGAAGAAGGTCATCCCGCAGGCCATCAATACCATTCCGCTGCGCATTATCCTGTTTTACGTCTGCACCCTGGCGGTGCTGATGGCGATTTTCCCGTGGAACAGCTTTGGCGAGCAGGGGAGTCCGTTTGTGCTGATTTTCGACGGTCTGGGGATCCCGGCGGCGGCGACAATCCTTAACATCATCGTGATCAGCGCCAGCATCTCGGCGATTAACAGCGATATCTTCGGCGCCGGACGCATGATGTATGGCATGTCGAAGGAGGGGCTGGCGCCGAAAAGCTTCCAGCGCATCGCCAGCAACGGCGTACCCTGGATGACGGTGGTGGTCATGGGCGGCGCGCTGCTGGCGGCGGTGGTGCTGAACTATCTGATCCCCGAGCAGGTATTTGTGCTGATTGCTTCGCTGGCGGCATTCGCCACGGTGTGGGTATGGCTGATGATCCTGCTCTCCCATTTCGCCATGCGCCGTAGTTTGTCTGCCGAAGAGCGCAGCCAGATTGCCTTCCCCGTTCCGTTCTGGCCGGTGGCGCCGCTGTTAACGCTGCTGTTTATGGGGCTGGTCATCGCTGTGCTGGGGATGTTTGCCGAGACGCGGATGGCGCTGATCGCCGGCCTGGTCTGGCTCGGGCTGCTGACGGTGGTGTGGTACGCGCGGGTGCGTAAAACCGCGCTGCAGGTTGTCACTGAGCAGTAAATCAGATCTCCCCGGCGGCGCGGCGCTTGCCGGGGCGACGAGGTGTTGGCCTGTGAGAGGACCCTCCAGGCCGGGTCAGGCGCAGCCGCCACCCGGCAAAATCACCATGCAACAGGGTTGTCTGGAAGGTAATCAATACTTTCCCCGGCGGCGCGGCGCTTGCCGGGTCTGCGAGGTGTTGGCCTGGGAGAGGACCCTGTAGGCCGGGTCAGGCGCAGCCGCCACCCGGCACAAAATCGGCTCTGTGCCTGCTGTCATCGCCCGGTGGCGCTGCGCTTACCGGGCCTACGAGGTATGAGCCTGTGAGAGGGAACTGTAGGCCGGGTAAGGCGCAGCCGCCACCCGGCAAAATAACGGCACAACCGGAAATGTCTTGTTCGCACTGCGCCTGGCAGGGCTACAACTTCTATGTTAATTCCGGGCAGATTGCGCTCCCGGCTAATCGTCTGCGTTATGTCAATCATGGCGCAGGGAGCGCACAGGGGGCGGCCAGTCGCCGCCGCCCCCTGTACCCCCGGGCTCCGGCCAGCAAAATCGCCGCTACGCGGTACCTTCGACTTATCCCTTCAGGCTTCGGGTCGGGCCGAGGCAGCGTCCGTGCAAAACACGGCCCTCAGCCCGCATCCATGCGGGCTGCCCCGACCTTCCGGGAACGTCTCAGCGATTTTGAGGCCGCCAGCACCGGCAGTTTCAGCAAGGCTGGTGAATAAATGAACGACAGGTCGCACGAACTCCAGGCCGGGTAAGGCGTAGCCGCCACCCGGCAAAACAACCATGCAACAAGGTTGTCTGGAAGGTAATCAATACTTTCCCCGGCGGTGCTGTGCTTGCCGGGTCTGCGAGGTGTTGGCCTGGGAGAGGACCCTGTAGGCCGGGTAAGGCGCAGCCGCCACCCGGCACAAAATCGGCTCTGTGCCTGCTGTCATCGCCCGGTGGCGCTGCGCTTACCGGGCCTACGAGGTATGAGCCTGTGAGCAGGTAGCCCGGATAAGGCGCAAGCCGCTATCCGGGGGAAGATTAACTGAACAGGGCGGTGATGGAGGCGCTGGAGAGGGAATGGAAATGGACGTTAAAGCCGACCATTGCGCCGCTGGCCTCGGCATCCACCTCAATTTTCTCAACGTCCAGGGCGTGGACGGTAAAGATATAGCGGTGGGTCTCGCCCTTCGGCGGCGCCGCGCCGCCGTATCCCGCCTTGCCAAAATCGGTGCGGGTCTGAACGGCCTCTTCCGGCAGCTCCGCCTGGCCGGAACCGGCCCCCTGCGGCAGGACGCGCGTATCCGCAGGCAGGTTAGCCACCACCCAGTGCCACCAGCCGGAGCCGGTCGGCGCATCCGGATCGTAGCAGGTCACCACAAAGCTTTTGGTTCCTGCGGGCACATCATCCCACATCAGATGCGGCGAAATATTGTCGCCATCGTAGCCCATGCCGTTGAAGACGTGACGATTAGGCAGCTTACCGCCGTCCTGGAGATCGTGACTGATCAGTTTCATGCTTCATCCTCATTGATAATGCGCTGATTAACCAGGAAGTGTAGCCTGCACCACGACGCAATTCCGCTATTTATTCGCTAAAAAATGTTTCGTCCTGCACCGCCAGGTTAACGGCGCGGGTCAGGCGGGACAGCTGTTCAGGCGTGATGATATACGGCGGCATCAGGTAGATCAGGCGGCCAAACGGTCGGATCCACACCCCCTGCTCGACGAAAAAGCGCTGCAGGGCAGCCATATTGACCGGGCGACAGGTTTCAACCACGCCAATAGCGCCCAGCACGCGGACGTCGGCGACCAGGGCGGATCCCCGCGCCGGAGCCAGCTCGGTCTGCAGCTGGGCTTCAATCGCCGCCACCTGCCGCTGCCATTCACCGCTCTCCAGCAGGCGCAGGCTTTCGCTGGCCACCGCGCAGGCCAGCGGGTTGCCCATAAAGGTTGGGCCGTGCATAAAGCAGCCGGCTTCACCGTTGCTGATGGTTTCCGCCACCTCGCGGGTGGTCAGCGCGGCGGAGAGGGTCATGGTGCCGCCGGTCAGCGCCTTGCCCAGACACAGAATATCGGCGGCGATACCGGCGTGCTCGCAGGCGAACAGCTTGCCGGTGCGGCCAAAGCCGGTGGCAATCTCATCGGCGATCAGCAGTATTCCTTCCCGGTCGCACATTTTACGCACCCGCTTCAGCCACTCCGGATGGTACATCCGCATCCCGCCCGCGCCCTGAACGATCGGTTCGAGGATCACCGCGGCGATGTCGTGACGGTGCGCGGCCATCAGACGGGCAAAGGGCACCATATCCATTTCATCCCACTCGCCGTCAAAGCGGCTCTGCGGCGCGGGGGCGAACAGGTTATCCGGTAGATAGCCCTGCCACAGGCTGTGCATCGAGTTCTGCGGATCGCAGACCGACATCGCGCCGAAGGTATCGCCGTGATAGCCGTTGCGGAAGGTCAGGAAACGACGACGCGGTTGGCCTTTCGCCTGCCAGTACTGCAGGGCCATTTTCATCGCCACTTCAACCGCTACCGAACCGGAGTCGGCGAGGAATACGCACTCCAGCGATTGCGGGGTCATTGCCACCAGCTGACGACACAGCGCCACCGCCGAGGGGTGAGTGATCCCGCCGAACATCACGTGCGACATCTGGTCGATTTGCGCTTTCATCGCCGCATTAAGACGCGGGTGATTGTAGCCGTGGATCGCCGCCCACCAGGAGGACATACCGTCAATCAGCTGTTCTCCGCTGGCGAGGGACAGCTCGCAACCGTGGGCGGAAACCACCGGGTAGACCGGCAGGGGGGAAGTCATAGAGGTGTAGGGGTGCCAGATGTGGCGCCGATCGAAGGCGAGATCGTCCAGGGTCATAAGCGACTTGTAAACCATTTTGAAAACATTTAGGTTTACAAGTCTACACTGAACTTACTTACAATGAAACGTACACAAAATATTTCGCGCAGCATCGAGGCGGCAAGCGAGAACATCCCCAGCAGCATAGTTCACTATCTGACTGGGGTGTGCGAGTGCAGCCAACAAAGAGGCTGTGTGAAATAAGAAGTGTACGACCTTTGGAGAGGAAAATGGCTCACCAACCCCGCTGGACAATGTCGCAAGTTACGGAATTATTTAATAAACCGCTGATCGACCTGCTATTCGAAGCGCAGCAAATCCACCGTCAACACTTTGATCCGCGCCAGGTGCAGGTCAGCACCCTGCTGTCGATCAAGACCGGCGCCTGTCCGGAAGATTGTAAATATTGTCCGCAGAGCGCGCGTTATAAAACGGGTCTCGAAACCGAGCGCCTGATGGAGGTCGAGCAGGTTCTGGAGTCCGCCCGTCAGGCAAAAAACGCCGGCTCCACGCGTTTTTGCATGGGAGCAGCGTGGAAAAACCCCCACGATCGCGATATGCCCTATCTGGAGCAGATGGTGAAAGGGGTGAAGGCTCTGGGGCTGGAGTCGTGCATGACGCTCGGCACTCTGACCGACAGCCAGGCGCAGCGCCTGGCCGAGGCGGGCCTCGATTACTACAACCACAACCTTGATACCTCGCCGGAATTTTACGGCAACATCATCACCACCCGCACCTACCAGGAGCGCCTGGATACCCTGGACAAAGTGCGTGACGCCGGGATCAAAGTCTGCTCCGGCGGTATCGTCGGGCTGGGGGAGACCGTGAAAGACCGCGCTGGCCTGCTGCTGCAGTTGGCCAACCTGCCCACGCCGCCGGAAAGCGTGCCCATCAACATGCTGGTAAAAGTCAAAGGTACGCCGCTGGCGGATAACGACGACGTCGACGCTTTCGATTTTATTCGCACTATCGCCATCGCGCGCATCATGATGCCCACCTCTTACGTGCGTCTCTCCGCCGGCCGCGAGCAGATGAACGAGCAGACCCAGGCGATGTGCTTTATGGCCGGGGCGAACTCCATTTTCTACGGCTGCAAGCTGCTGACCACGCCGAACCCGGAAGAGGACAACGATCTGCAGCTGTTCCGCAAGCTGGGGATCAACCCGCAACAGACGGCGGTGCTGGAAGGCGACAATGAGCAGCAGCAGCGTCTGGAGCAGGCCTTACTCACCCCGGACACTGAGGAATATTACAACGCGGCGGCGCTATGACCTGGCAGCAGCGAATCGATCGGGCGCTGGACGAGCGACGGGCGGCGGATGCCCTTCGCCGCCGCCTGCCGGTGACGCACGGCGCCGGGCGCTGGCTGGAGCGGGAAGGGGAGCGCTGGCTTAACTTCTCCAGCAATGACTATCTCGGCCTGAGCCAGCATCCGGCGATTATCGCCGCCTGGCAGCAGGGGGCGGAACGTTATGGCGTCGGTTCCGGCGGCTCGGGACACGTAAGCGGCTATAGCGAGGCCCACCGTGCGCTGGAAGAGGAACTTGCCGACTGGCTGGGCTACCCGCGCGCATTGCTGTTTATCTCCGGCTTTGCCGCCAATCAGGCGCTGATCGCCGCCCTGGCCGATAAAGAGGATCGGATTGTGGCCGACCGCCTGAGCCACGCCTCCCTGCTGGAGGCGGCCAGTCTGAGTCCGGCGCAGCTACGCCGTTTCGGCCACAACGATCCGCAAGAGCTCGCTCAACTGCTGGCTAAGCCGCTGGCGGGCGAACAGTTGGCGGTCACCGAAGGCATTTTCAGCATGGACGGCGACAGCGCGCCGCTGGCGGCCATTCACGCCGCGGCGCAGGCCGCCGGGGCGCTATTGCTGGTGGATGATGCCCACGGCGTCGGCGTGGTCGGCGACAAAGGACGCGGGAGCTGCGCCGCGCAGGCGGTGCGCCCTGAGCTGCTGGTGGTTACCTTCGGCAAGGCGTTCGGCGTCAGCGGCGCGGCGGTGCTGTGCGATGACGCGCTGGCCGATTATCTGCTGCAGTTTGCCCGCCATCTGATCTACAGCACCGCGATGCCGCCCGCCCAGGCGGTGGCGCTGAGCGCCGCGCTGCGGGTGATTCGCAGCGATGAAGGCCAGCGCCGCCGCGACACCCTGGCCGCCCGTATCCGTCAGTTCCGCGCGGGGATGGGCGAGACGTCGCTGGGTTTGACCGACTCCGTCAGCGCGATCCAGCCGCTGATCGTCGGCGATAACGGGCGGGCGCTGAGCCTGGCCAGCCGTCTGCGCGACGCGGGCTGCTGGGCAACGGCGATCCGTCCACCGACGGTGCCGGTCGGCAGCGCTCGTCTGCGCCTGACCCTGACCGCCGCCCATCAGGCTGAGGACATTAACCGTTTACTGGAGGTGCTGCATGGCCACGGTGAATAAGCAGGCGGTCGCCGCGGCGTTTGGCCGGGCGGCCAGCGGCTATTCGCAACATGATGAACTGCAGCGGCGCAGCGCGGAACTGCTGCTGCGCCAGCTGGCGCGTCGCGATTTTCCCCGGGTGCTGGATGCCGGCTGCGGCCCAGGCAGCATGAGCCGCCGCTGGCGTGAGGCAGGCAGCGTGGTGACCGCGCTGGATCTCTCCCCCGGGATGCTGGCCCAGGCGCAGCGTAACGACGCCGCCCAGCATTACCTGCTGGGCGACATTGAGGCGCTGCCGCTGCCTGACGCCTGCCTCGATCTGGCGTGGAGCAATCTGGCGGTGCAGTGGTGCGACGATCTGCGCGCAGCCCTTGGCGAGCTGTACCGGGTGGTGCGTCCCGGCGGCAGCGTGGCGTTTAGCACGCTGCTGGCCGACTCGCTGCCGGAGCTCAATCAGGCGTGGCGGGCCATCGACGACCGGCCGCATGCCAACCGTTTTCTCAGCGAAGCGGCGGTGCGCGAGGCGCTGAGCGGCCTGCGGGCGTCCGGCGAGGTGCATCAGATTAGCCTGCCGTTCGTCGATGCGCTGAGCGCCATGCGATCGCTGAAGGGCATCGGCGCCACCCATTTGCACCAGGGGCGGGCATCGGCCCCGCTTAGCCGCGGCAAACTGCGCGAGCTACAGCTGGCCTGGCCGCAGCGGCAGGGCGTCTGCCCGCTGACGTATTCTCTTTTTACAGGAGTCATTGAGCGTGACTAAACGTTTTTTTGTCACCGGGACCGACACTGAAGTCGGGAAAACCATCGCCAGCAGCGCCCTGCTGCAGGCGGCGAATCAGCTGGGTTTTCACACCGCCGGCTATAAGCCGGTGGCTTCCGGCAGCGAGCTTACCGCCGCCGGGCTGCGTAATGAAGACGCGCTGGCGCTGCAGCGTCATAGCCGGGTCGCGCTGCGCTATGAGCAGGTTAACCCGTATACCTTCGCCGAGCCGACCTCACCGCATATCATCAGCGCCGACGAAGGACGGCCGATCGCCGCGGCGAGGCTCTCCAGCGGGCTGCGCGAGTTAGAACGCCTCGCCGACTGGGTGCTGGTGGAAGGGGCCGGCGGCTGGTTTACGCCGCTTTCGGAAACCCTGACCTTCGCCGACTGGGCGCAGGCGGAGCAGCTGCCGGTGATTCTGGTGGTGGGCGTCAAGCTCGGCTGCATCAACCACGCGATGCTTACCGCCCAGGCGGTACGCCAGGCGGGGCTGCCGCTCGCGGGGTGGATCGCCAATGACGTGCTGCCGCCGGGCAAGCGCCACGCCGAGTATCTGGCGACGCTGAAAAACCGGCTGGCCGCGCCGTTCCTCGGTGAAATACCGTGGCTTGCCGATATCGCGCAGCGCGACGATCTCGGCCAGTATCTGGACCTCAGGGCGCTGGATCCGGCGTCATCCACTGCGCCAGCAGCGGTTCATCCAGCGCCATAATATCGCCTTCGGCGACGTTACGGCCCCGGTGCAAAACACAGAAACGATCCGCCACCCGGCGGATAAAGGGCAGGTGCTGCTCGGCGAGCAGCACCGTCAGGCCGATATCGCGATTCAACCGCAGCAGCAGATCCGCCAGCTTTTGCAGACAGCGCGGCCCTCTGCCGCGCGAGGGTTCATCAAGGATCAGCAGCCGCGGCTGGACAATCAGCGCCCTGGCCAGCGCCAGCTGGTACTGATCGTCGTCGCTCAGCGAGGCGCCTTTGCGCTGCCGTAGGGCATAGAGTTCGGGAAAATGTTCATAGATTTCGCCGCCGCTGGCGTTAGCCCCGGGTTTCCCGGCCGCGAGGGCAATATGTAGATTCTCTTCCACGCTGAGCTGGGAGAAGATGCGTTTATCCTGCGGCACATAGCCGATACCGATGGCGCTGCGCGACTGGGCCGACAGGGGGGTGAGATCCTGCGGCGGGGCGCCAATGTCATGCCAGGTCATCCGGCCGCTGGCCACCGGCAGGTGCCCGGCAATGCAGTTAACCAGGGTGGTTTTTCCCATGCCCTCGCGTCCCAGTACGCCAATGCACTCCCCCGGGCGTAGTTCAAGATCGACATTCCACAGCGAATGCTGGTTGCCGTAAAAGTGATTTACTGCCTGTAAATTCAACATGGACGTTTTCTCCTTATCCTGGCGTCAGGGCGACAGAAAGATGCTGCAAAACTCTTGCCAGGAAAAAGAACGCTCGGAAAAAAACGCTAAACGCCGATACCATCAGGCACAGCCAGCGCCGGGGCTGCACTTTTCCGGTGCCCGACGCTAAAGGGTGGTGCAAAAAGCAGCAAAAATCGAGCGGCTTTAAGCGGATAGTTATCAAAAATAGTTCGATAAAAATTTTTCGCCGCGCGGTTTAGGCAGCCAGACGATTTGCGCCGGGCGGCGGCGGTCTTGGGCTGCAGACAGTTATCCACTATTCCTGTGGATAACCTTGTGTATTAGAGTTAGAAAACCTGCGGTAAGCTAGAGCGTACGCGGCTTGCGGCTGAATTGGCGCGAAAGGCGTCTTTTCTTTAAAAGCATTAAATATCAGCTTGTTAGATAAAATCAATGGGTGTAAGAAAAGCGTCATCTTCTGCCATAAAACTTTCACCCGTCCGCTTGACAAATGTTAAAAGGTAAAAATTTCTGGGGATAACCCTGACGGCCGGAGGATTATTCCGCCCGGCGCGCGTTTTATATCCCGGTTGCCGGCAAAAAAGGCCAAATCGTGGCGCTATCATAATCACGTACTGTTTAAATATCCAGTATATTTTGTTGGCAAAAAACGGCCCGAGGGGTAGAATTAAACACCGGCCGCTAAATCTTTTTCAGGTTCTGATTGATGAGTAAATCGTTTGTTCTGCATTCCGCCTTTCGCCCCTCCGGAGACCAACCGGAAGCCATCCGCCGCCTGGAAGAGGGGCTGGAGGATGGGCTCGCGCATCAAACGCTGCTGGGGGTCACCGGCTCCGGTAAAACCTTTACCATCGCCAACGTGATTGCCGATCTGCAGCGGCCGACGATGGTGCTGGCACCAAACAAAACCCTGGCGGCCCAGCTCTACGGCGAGATGAAAGAATTTTTCCCCGAGAATGCCGTCGAGTATTTCGTCTCCTACTACGATTACTACCAGCCGGAAGCCTACGTCCCCAGCTCAGATACCTTCATTGAGAAGGACGCCTCGGTAAACGAACATATCGAGCAGATGCGCCTGTCGGCCACTAAAGCGCTGCTTGAGCGGCGCGATGTGGTGGTGGTGGCCTCGGTCTCGGCTATCTACGGCCTCGGCGACCCGGACCTGTATCTGAAAATGATGTTGCATCTGACGGTGGGGATGCTGATTGACCAGCGGGCGATCCTGCGCCGCCTGGCCGAGCTGCAGTATACCCGCAACGATCAGGCCTTCCAGCGCGGCACCTTCCGCGTGCGCGGCGAGGTGATCGACGTCTTCCCGGCGGAATCCGACGATATCGCCCTGCGCATTGAGCTGTTTGACGAAGAGGTTGAGCGCCTGTCGCTGTTCGACCCGCTTACCGGCCATGTGGAATCGACGGTGCCGCGCTACACCATTTATCCCAAGACGCACTACGTGACGCCGCGGGAACGCATCGTCCAGGCGATGGAAGAGATTAAGCTGGAGCTGGCGGAGCGGCGCAAGGTGCTGCTGGCCAACAACAAGCTGCTGGAAGAGCAGCGCTTAACCCAGCGCACCCAGTTCGACCTCGAAATGATGAACGAGCTGGGCTACTGCTCGGGCATTGAAAACTACTCGCGCTTCCTCTCCGGGCGCGGGCCCGGCGAGCCGCCTCCCACCCTGTTCGACTACCTGCCGGCAGACGGCCTGCTGGTGATCGACGAATCCCACGTCACGGTGCCGCAGATCGGCGGCATGTACCGCGGCGACCGGGCGCGCAAAGAGACGCTGGTGGAGTACGGCTTCCGCCTGCCGTCGGCGCTGGATAACCGGCCGATGAAGTTTGAAGAATTCGAAGCGCTGGCGCCGCAAACCATCTACGTGTCGGCGACCCCCGGCGCCTACGAGCTGGATAAATCCGGCGGCGAGGTGGTGGATCAGGTGGTGCGTCCGACCGGTCTGCTGGACCCGATCATCGAAGTGCGGCCGGTGGCCACCCAGGTCGACGACCTGCTGTCGGAGATCCGCCTGCGCACGGCCATCAACGAGCGCGTGCTGGTCACCACCCTCACCAAGCGGATGGCGGAAGACTTAACCGAGTACCTTGAGGAGCACGGCGAGCGGGTGCGCTATCTGCACTCGGATATCGACACCGTCGAACGTATGGAGATTATCCGCGACCTGCGTCTTGGCGAGTTTGACGTGCTGGTGGGGATCAACCTGCTGCGTGAGGGGCTGGATATGCCGGAGGTGTCGCTGGTGGCGATCCTCGATGCGGACAAAGAGGGCTTCCTGCGCTCCGAACGCTCGCTGATCCAGACCATCGGCCGCGCGGCGCGCAACGTCAACGGCAAGGCTATTCTGTACGGCGATAAGATCACTCCCTCGATGGCGAAAGCCATCGGTGAGACGGAGCGGCGACGGGAGAAGCAGCAGCGCTACAACGAAGAGCATGGCATCGTGCCGCAGGGGCTGAACAAGAAAGTGGTGGATATCCTGCAGCTGGGCCAGAGCCTGGCGAAAACCAAAGCCAAAGGGCGCGGTAAAGCGAAGGCCGTCGAGCCTGCCGGGCTCAGCGGCGTGGATATGACGCCAAAAGCGCTGCAGCAGAAAATCCACGAGCTGGAAGGGCAGATGATGCAGCACGCGCAGAACCTCGAGTTCGAAGAGGCGGCGCAAATTCGCGACCAGCTGCATCAGCTGCGCGAACTGTTTATCGCCGCCTCCTGAGTGTTGGCGCATACCGCCGGACGGGGATAGGCGAGGGGGCAGTGAAGGTACGGCGCTGCGCTGACCGTTCCGCAGCCAGATAACCCACGGCGGAGAAGAAAAAAGGCCGCAAAGCGGCCTTCTTAATGTTTGCTTAATCTCGCCAGGCGACACTATCCTCAACCTGATGAGGATAGTGCCCATGCAAAAAATCAACTTCCGTGAATATCTGGCGGTCGCCACCGCCCTGGTCATTATTGTTGCCTTCTTCCATCAGTGGGTGCTGACGTTCTGACCCGCACGCCGCGGGAATAACACCCACGCGCGGACCCCTGGCCCCGGCTGGCGGTTATGCAAAAAGAACTGGGCGTCATGCAGCTGAGCAATGCGCGTGACGATGCTCAGTCCAAGCCCTATGCCGCCGTAGCGACTGTCCATGCGTACAAAGGCCTTACTGAGTTCGCCGCTTTTCGCCTCATCAATTCCCGGTCCTTCATCTTCCACTGCCATCACCGGCATCAGACCCGCTTTCACCGACACGCGGATCGTCGACCCTTGCGGGCTGTAGCGATGGGCATTCTCCACCAGATTGCGCAGAATGACGCGGATGAGCGTCGCGTCGCCAGAGACGACGGCCTCGCTTTCGACATCCGTCAGCAGCAGCCGTTGCTGGCGCTCGGCCAGCATGGTCTCCAGCTCATCCTGCAGCGGTTTGACCACGTCATCCAGCAGCAGCACCTGCTGATAGCTGCCGGCGGAAAAGGACTGACCGACGCGTGCCAGCTGCAGCAGCTGCGAAATGCTGGTGGTCATCTGGTCGAGGCGCTGGATCAGCGGGTCGACGCCCATGCCATGCACTTTCGCCAGCAGCTCAAGGTGCAGCCGCAGCCCGGCCAGCGGGGTGCGCAGCTCATGCGCCACGTCGGCGGTAAACAGCCGTTCGCGGTCAAGGGTCAGATTGAGGCGGGAAACCAGCTGATTCAGGGCGGTGGTCACCGCCGTCACCTCAGGTACCGATTCGCTGAGCACGATGGGGGTGAGGTTGTCCGGCGTGCGACTCTCCAGCTCGCTTTGCAGACGTGAAAGCGGGCGGGTGATTTTGCGTACCGCCAGCATGCTGATATACAGCGCCAGACCCACGATCAACAGGCTCGGCACCAGCAGGCTGGCGACCGCTTCCCTTACCTCATGCTCCACATGCTTCTGATTGTTGTGCCCTTCGATGGCGCTGGCCACCAGCAACTGGATCTGCTCTTTGCTCTCATGCCATAGCCAGAAGACGCTGATCAGCTGACAGACCACCAGAATGGCGCCGATGGTCAACAGCAGCCGGTGGCGCATGGTCCAGTTTTCGGTTGCAAACAGAGCCATGGTCTATTCCGTCTCGTTGTGGTTAGCCAGCATATAGCCGAAGCCCCTGACGGTGCGGATCCGCGATTTGCCAATCTTATCGCGCAGGTTGTGGATGTGCACTTCCAGGGTATTGGTCGCTGGCTCATTGTCCCAGCTGTAGATATCGTTGTAGAGGATCTCGCGATGTACCGGGCTGCCGGCTTTCATCATCAGTCGCGATAGCAGGGCATACTCCTTCGGCGTCAGATCCAGCGCCGTCTCACCGAGCCACACCTGGCGACGGGTGACGTTGAGGCGCAGGTCGCCGACGCTGATTTCGTTATCGCCCTGATTATTATGCCGACGGAGCAGGGCGCGAATGCGCGCGTTCAGCTCTTCCAGGGCAAAGGGTTTCACCAGATAGTCATCCGCGCCGGTGTCGAGACCGCTAATGCGATCCTCAAGGGTATCGCGGGCGGTGAGGATCAGCACCGGCTGAGTCATTTTCTCCCGTCGCATGCGGGCGAGAAAATGCAGGCCGTCTTCGTCCGGCAGGCCAAGATCGAGCACGATCAGGCTATAGTGATTGCTGGCCAGCGACAGCGCCGCTTCGTGCGCTGTGGAGACGCCGTCGCACACGTATCCTTCACTTTGCATCGCCAGGATTAACCCCTGCAACAGCAGCGCATCGTCTTCAATGACTAAGATTTTCATCAACCAGCCTCTCTACATGGCGTTAAAATATCATCTGCCGCCTGGTACTCGTGGGTGCTGACGCCGAGCAGGCCGAGCAGGGTGGAGAACAGATTATCCTGCGAGTAATTCTCTTTTTTCGCTCGCTGCTGCAGACACTGCGCGGAAATGCCGTAGCGTTGCTGGTAGTCGGCAGAGAGCCACATCACCATCGGCACGTGTTTCTGCGTATCGGGCGCGATAGAGTATGGCAGACCATGCAAATAGACCCCATCTTCCCCTAACGACTCGCCGTGGTCGGAAAGATAGACCAGGCTGGTAGTGAATTTGTCCTGTTTCGCCTGCAGGAGTTTTATCGCTTTATCCACCACGTGGTCGACGTACAGGATGGTGTTGTCATACGTGTTGGTCAACTGCTCCCGGGTACAGCCCTGGATCTCATTGGTGTCGCAGGTTGGGGTGAATTTTTTGAATTCAGCCGGATAGCGATTGTAGTACGTCGGCCCATGGCTGCCGATGGTATGCAGCACAATAATGCCATCCTGTTGCAGGTTATCGATATAGCTGTCGAGATGATGGAACAGCACGTCATCGTAGCACTCGCCGTCGATGCACTGCCCGGTTAGCTTCAGATCGGTCACGTTCTGATGCGGTACCCGATCGCAGGCCCCCTTGCAGCCGCCATCGTTGTCGTTCCACAACACCTGAATGCCGGCGCGCTGCAGAATATCCAGCACCCCTTCCTGATGATGGGCCAGCTCTTCGTCATAGTGCGCGCGCGGCATGTTGGAGAACATGCACGGCACCGAGACCGCCGTGGCGGTTCCGCAGGAGGTGGTGTGCGGGAAGTAGATCACCCCGTCCTGTTGCATCAGCGGGTTGGTGTCGCGCGGATATCCGCCCAGCGAGAAGTTGTCCGCCCGGGAAGTTTCGCCCAGCACCACAATCGTCAGGTTCTTACGGGGACCGTTATGCATCACCGGTTTCTGTTTGGCATCTTCGCCAATCTTCACCAGCGGCAGGTTGTCCATGCGATGGTGCGCATACCAGGAGTTCACCGCCACAATGCTGTTGGAGGGACTCAGGGATTTCACCAGCTCCTTGTTGTTGCGAAACAGCGAGGCATAGTCTTTATAAAAGAGGACGGCAATCAGGACGATCAGCAGCGCGGAGGCCACCATATTCACCAGGCGCCAGGCCACGCCGCGCCATAGCGTGGCCGGTTTACGAATTTTAACCCACCAGGCGACCAGCGCCGCCAGCACCCCGGAGAGTCCAAGGACAACGATCATTTCGCCGGAGAGCAGGGCAAAGCTCTCCGCTGGGGTGGTGTCGAGGATGTTGGTGATCATGCTGCGGTCGATCACCACGCCGAAGCTCCAGATGAAGTACTGCGCCGATGCGCTGAGCAGAATAAAAAGGCTAATCACCAGCCGGTCAAGCTTGAGGAACGAGGCGAGGGTGGTGAGGATATTCATCACGCTGAATGCCACCAGCGGCATACTCAGAAACACCAGCGCGGTGTGCAGGTTGTTCACCGGCAGCAGCGTATACGCCTGGCGGTAGAAGGCGAGGTTAAGAAAAAGCCCGATATAGACCGCGAAAATAATCAGATAAGTCGTGCGGCTGACGACCGGCCGACGCAGAGGCAATAACGACATAGTACATACCCACAGGAAGAGATAAGGGTATAGTGCCAGCTCTGTTTTAAGACAACCTTAAGATTTTAAGGTGCGCCGAAAGCCGAGCCTTCGGCGCGCAGGATCAGCCCGGCAGCTGGAGCGCTTTCTCCAGCGCCCCGCGAAGCAGCGCCCGGTCATGGCGATAGGGCACGTCGCTGGCTTCCAGCGGCGTCTGGATCACCAGCCGGTCGTCGATGCCGCTGATATCGGCTTTTGGGCCGGCGATGACTGCATCCACCACCCGCTTGCCAACGTAGCGCTCCATAATCGCGATGCGCTCCGCCAGCGAGAGCCTCGCGGCCGGGCTGTGCTCTTTGCCGAGGTTATCAATAAACACCATCGGCGCCGGAGTGCGGCGCAGCGCCTGGGCCATCTCGTCAAGCAGCAGGATCGGCAGCAGGCTGGTATAGAAACTGCCCGGGCCGATGAGGATCAGATCGGCTTCGGCGATGGCCTCTACCGCCTCGCGGGTGGCCGGTACCGGCGGGGTGAGCATCAACTCCTGCGGCACGCTATCCAGCTGATCGATATTCACTTCACCGTATACTTCATGGCCTTCATGATCGAGCGCCATTAAATCCACCGGTTGTTCCGACATCGGAATAAGAAAAGCGTCCACTTTGAGCAGGTTTCTGATCAAATTGATCGCTTCTAACGGCCGCACGCTGAGGTGATCCAGCGCCTTTAACATCAGATTTCCCAGGTTATGGCCGGAAAGCTCGCCATTGCCGCTAAAACGGTACTCAAACATCGCCGACGCCACGCTCGGCTCGGCGATTAACTGATTGATGCAGTTGCGCATATCGCCCCAGGCAATGCCGCCTTCCGAGCGGCGGATCCGCCCGGTGGATCCCCCGTTGTCGGTGGTGGTCACAATGCCGGTCAGCCGTGAGCCCAGCGAGGAGAGGGAAGACATCACCCGACCCAGACCATGCCCGCCGCCGAGCGCCACCACCCGATCCAGGTCAGCGAATGTACGATTGCGCATAGAAATTCCTTATTTCACATAAACGGCCACACACTACCCGATCTACCCCTAAAAGACGATGGGAGGAGCCCGACAAACTGACCGATATCAAGGCAAAAAGATGATTTATGGCTATTCTGTAACGAAAATGCACGAAGGTAGCGATATATACAAGAATATATAGCGAAATCGCAAATGGCGAAACCGCCTGGAACGCGCTACTATCGGCATAACCTGTTAACACTCTAGCCTCTTCGCCTGTGTCAAAAGATATGGCGGTTTGGCCGCGACGCCCCCGGTTGTCGCCAGGGCGTGGGAAGAAATGACCGCGTCTCCCGTATTTGGAAAGGTGTATATGGCCTCACAGCTTACCGATGCATTCGCGCGTAAGTTTTATTACCTGCGTCTGTCGATTACCGATGTGTGCAATTTCCGTTGCACCTACTGCCTGCCGGATGGCTACAAGCCCGGCGCCGTCAATAACAACGGCTTTCTCAGCGTAGACGAAGTGCGCCGGGTTACGCGCGCTTTCTCCGCGCTGGGCACTGAAAAAGTTCGCCTCACCGGTGGGGAACCCTCCCTGCGCCGTGACTTCACCGAGATCATCGCCGCCGTGCGTGAAAACCCGGCGATCCGTCAGATTGCCGTCACCACCAACGGTTACCGCCTGGCGCGCGATGTCGAACGCTGGCGCGATGCCGGGCTGACGGCGATCAACGTCAGCGTCGATAGCCTCGACGCCCGCCAGTTCCATGCCATCACGGGCCAGGACAAATTCCACCAGGTGATGGACGGGATTGACGCCGCTTTCGCCGCGGGCTTTGACAAGGTGAAGGTGAATACCGTGCTGATGCGCGATGTTAACCATCACCAGCTTGATACCTTCCTCGCGTGGATCCAGCCGCGTCGAATTCAGCTGCGGTTTATTGAGCTGATGGAAACCGGCGAGGGCAGCGACCTGTTCCGCCGTCACCATCTCTCCGGCATGGTGCTGCGCGACGAGCTGCTGCGCCGCGGCTGGATCCACCAGATCCGCCAGCGCAGCGATGGTCCGGCGCAGGTCTTTTGTCATCCGGACTACGCCGGCGAGATCGGCCTCATCATGCCGTACGAAAAAGACTTCTGCGCCACCTGCAACCGTCTGCGCGTCTCCTCCGTCGGCAAACTGCACCTGTGCCTGTTTGGCGAAGGCGGCGTCGACCTGCGCGACCTGATGGCCGATGATCGGCAGCAGGCGGCGCTGGAAGCGCGGATCGCCGAAGCCTTAACCCACAAAAAGCAGACCCATTTCCTGCATCAGGGCAACACCGGCATTACGCAGAACCTGTCCTATATTGGCGGATAATCGTTTTCGAAAGGAGCATTCAGATGAGCCAGGCTAGCGCTGAGTTTATTCCGACCCGTATTGCTATTCTTACCGTTTCCAGTCGTCGCGGCGAAGAGGACGACACTTCCGGCCACTGGCTGCGTGAGGCGGCGCAGGAGGCGGGGCACCATGTCGTCGATAAGGCGATAGTCAAAGAGAACCGCTACGCCATCCGCGCCCAGGTATCGGCGTGGATCGCCAGCGATGAGGTGAAGGTGGTGCTGATCACCGGCGGGACCGGATTCACCGAAGGGGACCAGGCGCCGGAAGCGCTGCTGCCGCTGTTTGACCGTGAGGTGGAAGGTTTTGGCGAAGTGTTCCGCATGCTGTCGTTCGAAGAGATCGGCACCTCGACGCTGCAGTCCCGGGCGGTGGCCGGCGTCGCCAACCACACGCTGATCTTCGCCATGCCGGGCTCGACGAAAGCCTGCCGCACCGCGTGGGACAACATTATTGCCCCGCAGCTGGATGCCCGCACCCGTCCTTGTAATTTTATTCCTCACCTGAAGAAATAATTTATGTCACAACTGACCCATATTAACGCCGCGGGCGAAGCCCATATGGTGGATGTCTCCGGCAAAGCGGAAACGGTGCGCGAAGCGCGCGCTGAGGCTTATGTCGAGATGCAGGCGACGACCCTGGCGATGATTATCGACGGCAGCCACCATAAAGGCGACGTTTTCGCCACCGCGCGTATCGCCGGGATCCAGGCGGCCAAGCGCACCTGGGAGCTGATCCCGCTGTGCCATCCGCTGATGCTCAGCAAAGTGGAAGTCAATCTGCAGGCGCAGCCGGAACATAACCGGGTGCGCATCGAATCGCTCTGCCGCCTGACCGGCAAAACCGGCGTCGAGATGGAAGCCCTTACCGCCGCCTCGGTTGCCGCGCTGACCATTTACGATATGTGCAAAGCGGTGCAGAAGGATATGGTGATTGGCCCGGTGCGTCTGCTGGCGAAAAGCGGCGGCAAATCCGGCGATTTTAAGGTGGACGAACGCCATGATTAAGGTTCTGTTTTTTGCCCAGGTGCGCGAGCTGGTGGGTACTGATTCGCTGACTCTCGACGCCAGCGACCTGGCCACCGTTGAGGCTGTGCGTCAGCAGCTTGCCGCTCGCGGCGATCGCTGGGCGCTGGCCCTGGAGGAGGGCAAACTGCTGGCGGCGGTTAACCAGACGCTGACCGCCTTTGACCATCCTGTCGCCAGCGGGGATGAAGTGGCGTTCTTCCCGCCGGTCACCGGAGGCTGACATGACGCAAACTCGTATCGTCGTTAGCCCGGCGCGCTTTAGCGTCGGCGAGGAGTATCCCTGGCTGGCCGAACGCGATGAAGACGGCGCGGTGGTCACCTTCACCGGCAAAGTGCGCAATCACAACCTCGGCGATAGCGTGAAAGCGCTGACCCTCGAGCACTATCCGGGGATGACCGAGAAATCGCTGGCGGAAATCGTCGACCAGGCGCGCGAGCGCTGGCCGCTGGGCCGGGTGACCATTATCCATCGCATCGGCGAAATGTGGCCGGGGGAAGAGATTGTGTTTGTCGGCGTCACCAGCGCCCACCGCGGCAGCGCCTTCGCCGCCGGCGAGTTTATGATGGACTACCTGAAAACCCGCGCGCCGTTCTGGAAACGCGAGGCGACGCCGGAGGGCGAGCGCTGGGTCGACGCCCGCGACAGCGATCGCCAGGCGGCAGAGCGCTGGTAGTGTGATACGCTTACAGAGTGAAACTTTGTTAATCAGGAGAGAGTCATGGACAGATATCCGCGTTCCGATTCAATAGTGCAGGGCCGCAGCGGCTTGCAGACTTATATGGCGCAGGTGTACGGCTGGATGACGGTTGGCCTGCTGCTGACGGCGTTTATCGCGTGGTTTGCGGCTAACACCCCGGCGGTGATGATGTTCGTCTTTTCGAGCAAAATCACCTTCTTCGGGCTGATCATCGCCCAGCTGGCGCTGGTGTTTGTGCTGTCGGGGATGGTACAGCGGCTGAGCGCCGGGATGGCGACCACCCTGTTTATGCTCTATTCGGCGCTCACCGGGCTGACGCTGTCGAGCATTTTTATCGCCTATACCTACTCCTCCATCGCCAGCACCTTTGTGGTCACTGGCGGGATGTTCGGGGCGATGAGCCTTTACGGCTACACCACTAAACGCGATCTGAGCGGCTTCGGCAGCATGCTGTTTATGGGGCTGATTGGCATCGTACTGGCGTCGCTGGTCAACCTGTGGCTGAAGAGCGAGGCGCTGATGTGGGCCGTGACCTACATTGGGGTGGTGCTGTTTGTCGGCTTGACCGCCTACGACACCCAGAAGCTGAAAAATATCGGCGAGCAGATTGATACCCGCGACAGCGCCACGCTGCGTAAATACTCGATCCTCGGCGCCTTAACGCTGTATCTGGATTTCATCAACCTGTTCCTGATGCTGCTGCGTATTATGGGCAATCGCCGCTAACCTCTTTATACCAAGGGGTTGCATCTCAGAACGCCCGGCAAGCGTAACGCCGCCGGGCAAGCATTGATTACCTTCCAGGCAACCCTCTTGCGCCGTTTTTTTGCCGGGTGGCGGCTGCGCCTTACCCGGCCTACAGGGTTCGTGCGACCTGTCGTTGATTTACCCACTTGTGCGACTGAAACTGCCGGTGCTGACGGCCTCAAAATCGCTGAGACGTTCCCGGAAGGCCGGGGCAGCCCGCATGGATGCGGGCTGAGGGCCGTGTTTTGCATGGATGCTGCCTCGGCCCGACCCGAAGCCTGCAGGGATAAGTCGAAGGGACCACGCAGTGGCGATTTTGCTGGCCGGAGCCCGGGGGTACAGGGGGCGGCGGCGACTGGCCGCCCCCTGTGCGCTCCCTGCGCCGTAAGAGACATAGCGCAGAAGACTAGCCGGGAGCGCAAACTACGCTGAAGCCACCGATAACATAAACAACCCCACGGCAGTGCTTCCCCTCTCCCGGAAACAGTCCGGCTGGCGTTCAGGCCCATGCAAGCGCAGCGCCGCCGGGCGAGACGCCAGGCGCGGTACCCGTGATGTTTCCGGGTAACGGCTGCGCCTTACCCGGCCTGGAGGACCCTCTCACAGGCTCACACCCCGTAGGCCCATGCAAGCGCAGCGCCGCCGGGCGAGACGCCAGGCGCGGTACCCGTGATGTTTCCGGGTGGCGGCTGCGCCTTACCCGGCCTGGAGGACCCCCCTCACAGGCTCACACCCCGTAGGCCCGTGCAAGCGCAGCGCCGCCGGGCGATTTCACTCGCGGGCCAGCTTGCGCTGGTTCTTTTGCCGCAGCTTTTTCGCCCGACTCTCCAGCAGCAGATAGGCCACCGTCGCCAGCAGCAGCGGCAGGAAATAATAGAGCGCGCGCCAGGCGAGGAGGGCGGCGATGATCGCCCCCTTCGAAATCTCTTCCCCGGAGAGCATGGCGATAAACACCGCCTCCAGCACGCCAATCCCGGCCGGGATGTGGATAATCACCCCGGCGATACTGCTCACCAGCAGCACTCCCAATACCAGGAAATAGTTAATCTCGCTGCCCAACAGCAGCCAGATGATCGCCCCCATCGCCATCCAGTTCGCCGCCGAGACCCCCATCTGCAGCAGCGCGAATCGCCAGGAGGGCAGCACCAGCCGCTGGCCTTTGATCGTCAGGTGACGGCGTTTGGCGAACGCGCAGCCGAAGAGATAGCACAGCGTGAGAAATAGCATCGCTCCGCCGATAATCCGCAGGGTGGTCTGGCTGATGTACCAGTGCGACGGCAGCTTCACCAGATCCGCCGTAAAGATCACCCCACCGAGCAGGATATAGCCCAGCCAGTTGGTGGTGATGCTTAAGGAAAAAATACGGGTGATGGTGCTATTGTTCAGCCCCAGCCGAGAGTACAGCCGGTAGCGCATGCCGATGCCGCCGACCCAGGTGCTGAGGGTCAGGTTGAAGGCATAGCAGATAAACGACACCAGCATTACCTGGCGTTTCGCCAGCTTGTGTCCGCACCAGGCGCGGCCAAGCAGATCGTAGCAGCCGTAGATCAGATAGCTGACGATGACCAGCGCAATGGCGCTGAACAAGGCCAGCCGATCGTAGCCGCGGATCACCTTCCACACTTCCTGCCAGTCGACCTTCTGCGCGTAAATCACCAGCAGGACGATCACGGCGATAAAAAAGAGCACGGTCAGCACTCTTTTTGCCATCCGCCAGCGCGGGTGCGATTTGCTCATAGTGGATTATCCCTGGTAGGTGACTCGACGCGATCCTGCGTTTCAATCTCCGGCTGCACCGGCGGGCTAACCCTGGCCAGCCGCGGAGTATGGGCCGGCAGCCAGCCGACCCACGCCGGAAAGTGGCGCAGAAAGTGGAAGGCCATCACGCTCACCCCCAGCCGCCACCAGTTGCGTTTCGGCAGCATTGCTTTATCGATCCGCTGGCAATCCCGGGCGATAAGCCCGTTAAGGTTATCGCGCAGCGTCTGGTTAAACACCCGGTCGTGGATGATCAGATTGGCTTCCAGATTCAGCGACAGGCTGAGCGGATCCAGGTTGCTCGACCCGACGGTGGCCCAGTGGTCGTCCGCCAGGGCGACTTTGCCATGCAGCGGACGGCGGCGATATTCGTAGATCTGCACGCCGCCTTTGACGAGGTAGTGATAGAGCAGGTGGGCGCCAAATTTCACAATTGGAATATCCGGTTCGCCCTGGACGATCAGCTTCACCCGCACCCCGCGCCGCGCGGCATTGCGCATCGCATGCAGCAGACGGTAGCCGGGGAAAAAATAGGCGTTCGCGATTATCACCTCCCGGCGGGCGCTGGTCAGCATCTTCAGGTAGTGGCGTTCGATATCGTCGCGGTGATCCTGATTATCGCGCCAGACGAACAGCGCCTGCGCCTCGCCGGGGGTCTGGTTGATCTCCGGCTGATGGCGACGACGGCGCCACCAGCGGCGGGCGGTTTCGCTGTTGGGCAGATTCTCCAGTTCGAACTGCAGAATATCCAGCACCACCGGCCCCTCGACCTGCACCGTGTAATCCTGCTTCGCCTCCGGGCCATAGTCGCTCATATGTTCAGCGGAGTAGTTGATACCGCCGACAAAGGCGGTGGTGTCGTCGATCACCACGATTTTACGGTGCATGCGACGGAACAGGTTAGTGCGCATTCCCATCAGCTTAGGGCGCGGGTCGTAATAGCGGAAAATCACCCCGGCGGCGGTCAGTTCGCCGACAAACTCATCGCTAAGATCCGGCGAGCCGTAGCCGTCAAGCAGCACTTCCACCTGGATGCCGCGGCGGGCGGCCTTCAGCAGAACCGCGTGCAGCTGTCGGCCGACCTCATCTTCAAACCAGATAAAGGATTCGAGGATCACCCGCCGGCTGGCGCGACCGATGGCCGCAAACAGCGCCGGATAGTACTGGTCGCCGTTCTCCAGTAGCGTAATGCGGTTGCCTTCCTGCCAACGACATTTCACAAATGAATCTCCACGCTAAGGGGTGCATGATCGGACAGATGCCGCCACTGTTTGAGGGCCAGCGCCTTCGGGCGGCTGGCGTGGGCGTTCTTGACGTAAATGCGATCGAGGCGCAGCAGCGGAAAACTGACCGGAAAGGTGCGCGCCGGGCGTCCGCGGGCGCGGGTAAAAATCTCTTCCAGCCCCGCCTGGGCTTTTAACGGCTGGTTAGCCTGCTGACGCCAGTCGTTAAAATCACCGGCCACTACCACCGGCTCGCCGGCGGGCAGGGTGTTGACCCATTCCGTCAACATCCCCAGCTGCGCCTGCCGCTGGTCGGCACGCAGTCCGAGATGGACGCAAATGACGTGAATCGTGACGCCGCTCTGAGGCGGCACGATGCGGCAGTACAGCAGGCCGCGTTTCTCCCCGTTGCCGACCGAGATATCGCGATTCTCATAGTATTCAATCGGGAAGCGCGACAGCACGGCATTGCCATGGTGACCTTCCGGATAGACCGCGTTGCGCCCATAGGCGTAGTCGCTCCACATGGTGTCGGCGAGAAATTCGTAATGGGTCGTATCTGGCCAGTTTTCGATATGCAACGGGTGAACTTCGTGAGCGCCCATCACTTCCTGCAGGCAAACTATGTCAGCGCTGACGCTGCGAACGGCTTCGCGCAGCTCGGGCAAAATAAAACGCCGATTAAACGCCGTAAAGCCTTTATGGGTGTTAATTGTCAGCACGTTCAACGAAAATCCCGACGTTGGCTCAGCCATAATTCTCCAGTAAATGTCACTTTCCTGAATAAAATAGTGTAGTAGACGTCACAAAAAGATGCGGTGTTACGGAATTTTCCGTAAAGTGCGGTACTCTGAGTAGCAGAGAAAAATCCTTCAGGAGAGAAGCCATGAAGTGGCAACAACGTGTACGCGTCGCAACAGGTCTTAGTTGCTGGCAGATTATGTTGCATCTACTGGTCGTGGCAGTGCTGGTGATGGGATGGATGAGCGGCGCGCTGGTGCGCGTCGGATTAGGGCTGTGCGTCCTCTACAGCGTCACGCTGCTGGCGATGCTGTTTCTGCAGCGTCATCACGAGGCGCGCTGGCGCGATGTGGGAGACTTCCTTGAGGAGCTCACCACCACCTGGTACTTCGGCGCCGCCATGATAGCGCTGTGGCTGCTGTCGCGCGTGCTGCACAACAACCTGCTGCTGGCCCTCGCCGGGCTGGTGATACTGGCAGGCCCGGCGCTGGTCTCGCTGCTGGCGAAAGATAAAAAATTACGCAATCTTTCTTCGGAACATCGCATACGCCGCTGAGCCGGTGGTGGCCGCTATGACCAGTAGCGGCCACAAACTTCCCCACACAATCTCCAGACTCGCATCCTTCAGATAAATTTGCTTGGTGATATCGGTAAAGTGGCGGATCGGGTTTATCCACGTCAGATCCTGCAGCCACTGCGGCATGTTTTCCACCGGTGAAACGTAGCCGGAGAGAAGAATCGCCGGCATCATAAAGACGAACACGCCGATAAACGCCTGCTGCTGCGTGGCGCACAGCGATGAGATTAATAAGCCAAAGCCCACCAGCGATAGACCGTAAATCACCATGGTGAAATAGAACAGCAGCAGCGAGCCGGCAAACGGGATCTGATAGGCCCAGATACCAATCGCCAGCACGATAGTCGCCTGCAGGGTGGCGACGATCAGCGCCGGCACCGCTTTACCGACAAAGATTTGCCAGGTGGCGAGAGGCGAGACCAGCAGCTGATCGAGGGTGCCCTGCTCGCGCTCGCGGGCCACCGACAGCGAGGTGACGATCATCACCCCGATGGTGGTGATCATGGCGATGAGCGACGGCACCACGAACCACTTGTAGTCGAGATTCGGGTTATACCAGTTGCGCACCACCAGTTCGCTATTGTTCGGCTTCGCTTTGTCCTCCAGCAGTTCCTGCTGGTAATTTTTCACGACCTGCTGCAGATAGTTGGCGGCGATTTGCGCGCTGTTGGAGTTGCGCCCGTCGAGCAGGAGCTGCAGCGGGGCGGTTTGATAGTTGTCGAGGTCGCGTGAGAAATCCGCCGGGAAGCGCACCACCAGCAGGGCTTTTTGTTCATCGATGGTCGGCTGGATCGCCTGCGGGCTTTTCAGCAGCAGGACGTGGGTAAAGGCTTTGGCGCGGGCAAAGCGCTGAGTGAGTTCCACCGCGTGGCGACCGCTGTCCTCGTTATAGATGGCGATGGTGGCGTTGGTCACCTCCAGCGTCGCGGCAAAGGGAAACAGCAGCACCTGAATCAGCACGGGCATGATTAAAATCGCCCGCGTCTGCGGTTCGCGCAGCAGCGACTGCAGCTCTTTGCGGATCAATGTCCATAAACGGTGAAACATATTAGCTCCTTTGGCCCATTCAACAACGCCGGGCGGCACTGCGCTCGCCCGGCCCACGGGATCGGCGAACTGTATAATCGATGTTGGTTAAACCGTAGGCCCGGTCAGCGCAGCGCCACCGGGCAAAACCTAATCCAGACGCCGTTTGGTTTTCAGCCACGTCAGGCCGATAAACATCACCGCCGAAGCAATCAAAAACAGCACATTCACCAGCAGCACCACCGGAATATTGCCCGCCAGAAACAGGCTTTGCAGGGTGTTGACGAAATAGCGCGCCGGGATCACATAGGTCACCGCGCGGATCACCGCCGGCATGCTGTCTATCTGGAAAATAAACCCGGACAGCATTATCGACGGTAAAAAGGCGGCGTTCAGCGCCACCTGCGCGGCGTTAAACTGGTTGCGGGTGATCGTCGAGATCAGCAGTCCCATCCCCAGGGTGCTGAGCAAAAACAGACTGGTGATGACAAACAGGATCGGCAGCGAACCGCGATAGGGGACGCCGAGAATAAACACCGACACCAGCATACACAGCAGCATCGCCAGCATGCCGAGGAAGTAGTAGGGGATGAGCTTGCACAGCAGCAGTTCAGCGCGGGTGATCTCCGTCGACAGCAGCGCCTCCATGGTGCCGCGCTCCCATTCGCGGGCCACCACCAGCGAGGTCAATATGGCGCCGACCACGGTCATGATAATGGTGATCGCCCCGGGGATAATAAAGTGCTGGCTGATGGCCGCCGGGTTAAACCAGTAGCGCATCTGCACGTCGATCAGCGGTTCAAAGGTCTCGCCGCGGTCTTCCGCCCGCTGCTGCTGCCAGATCTGCCAGATACCCTCCACGTAGCCCTGGGCGAAGTTAGCGGTATTGGGCTCGCTGCCGTCGGTGATGAGCTGGAGCGGCGCAGTGGCGCCGGGGCGGGCCATCTGGCGGTCGAAGTCCACCGGAATAACCACCATCGCGCGGATGCGACCGGCCTGCATCAGCTCAATTAGCCGCTGGCGATTGTCACTGACGGTGGCGTCGATATAGGGCGATCCGGTCATGGTATGCACGAAGTCCAGCGCCTCTTCGCTCTGCTGCTCCAGCAGAACCCCCACCCGCAGCTTGCTGGAGTCGAGGTTAATGCCGTAGCCGAAGATAAACAGCAGCAGCAGAGGGATCACCACCGCAATCAGCCAGCTGCTGGGATCGCGGACGATCTGCCGGGTCTCTTTGACGCACAGGGCGCGGACCCGCCGCCAGGAGAGGAGATTACTGCTCATGGCCATTCTCCTTATCCCAACGGTTAATCAGGGTAATAAACGCCTGCTCCATGGTCGGGTCCGTCTGGTTGTCATCCGCCGCCTGGGCCTTCAGCGCGTCCGGGGTGCCGCTGGCGATAAGCTTGCCGTGATAGACCAGCCCAATGCGGTCGCAATACTCCGCTTCATCCATAAAGTGAGTGGTGACCATCACCGTCACCCCTTTATCCACCATGCTGTTGATATGCAGCCAGAACTCGCGACGGGTGAGGGGATCGACCCCGGAGGTGGGTTCGTCGAGAAAAAGAATGTCGGGCTCATGCATCAAGGAGCAGGCCAGCGCCAGCCGCTGCTTATAGCCGAGCGGCAGCTCGTCGGCGGCGTGGCGGGCGATGCTGTTCAGACCGAAGGCATCGCTCATGCGGGCAATTTTGTCATTTTGCGCCCGGCCGCGCAGGCCGTAGACCCCGGAGAAAAAGCGCAGGTTCTGCTCGACGCTGAGGTTGCCGTACAGCGAAAATTTTTGCGCCATATAGCCCAGATGCTGACGCGCCTTGCCGGAGCTGACCTTGAGATCCATCCCCAGCACCAGCGCTTTGCCGGAGGTGGGCACCAGCAGGCCGCACATCATTTTGAAGGTGGTGGATTTCCCTGCGCCGTTGGGGCCGAGCAGGCCGAAGATCTCGCCGCGCTTGACCTGGAAATCGACGTGGTCGGTGGCGGCGAAATCGCCAAATTTTTTAGTCAGCGACTGCGCCTCAATCACCGTTTCGTCTTTGCTGCCGTCAACGCGATGGATAATCGCCCCCAGCGGCGATTCGGCGGTCCCGGCGCCGCCGAGCAGGTCGATAAAGGCGTCTTCAAAGCGCGGCGCGGTGTCGGTCACCTGCAGCGATGGCATATCGTCATGTTGCTGAACCTCATCGATGCGCGCCTCCTTTTTCAGGATCAGACGCACCGATTTGCCCTGAATCACGCCGTCGCTAACCTGCGGCAGCTTCAGCGCCCGCTGCAGCAGGCGGCGGTTGTTCTCCTGCGGGCTGGAGACCAGAAAGCTGCGCCCGGCCATGGTTTGCGTCAGGGCCGTCGGCTCCCCTTGATAGAGCAGTTTGCCTTCGTTCATCAGCAGCACATCACGACACTGCTCGGCTTCATCGAGATAAGAGGTGCTCCACAGGATCAGCATGCCGTCGCCGGCCAGCTCGTGCACCATCTGCCATAGCTCGCGGCGAGAGATCGGATCGACGCCGACGCCGGGCTCATCCAGCAGCAGCACCTTCGGGTCACCCACCAGGGTACAGGCGAGCCCCAGCTTTTGCTTCATGCCGCCGGAGAGCTTGCCCGCCAGCCGCCCGGTGAACGGGCCAAGGGCGGTGAATTCCAGCAGGCGGTCGAAAATTTTCTTCCGCGCCTCGCCGGTAACGCTGCGTAGATCGGCGTACAGGGTGAGGTTTTCCATCACCGTCAGATCTTCATACAGGCCGAACTTCTGCGGCATATAGCCGAGCACCGCGTGCAGAGCGCTGTCGTCTTTTAGCGGATCAAAGCCAATCACCCTGGCGCTGCCCTCATCAGGCTTAAGCAACCCGGCGAGCATCCGCATGAGGGTGGTTTTCCCTGCGCCGTCGGGGCCCACCAGCCCCGTGACGTAGCCGGCGCGGATCGTACAGGTCAGCGGGGCCACCGCTGGCCTGTCCATCCCGGGGAAACGGCGGCTCAGGCCGTTTAAGGCGATGACGGCCTCACTCATGTCCGTTCCCGTTGTCAAAGGAGACGGTCACCGGCATCCCCTGGCGCAGCGCGCCGTCGGCGTCGGTTACCACGATGCGCAGACGGTAGACCAGATCGGTGCGCAGATCCGGCGTCTCGACAGTCTTCGGCGTGAACTCAGCGCTCGGCGAGACAAAGCCGATTTTGCCGTGATAGGGCTTATCCGGCCGGCTGTCGGTATAGAGCAGCACTGCTTGTCCCGGCTGCGCCTGGCCGAGGTTTTTCTCGTCAACGTAGGCGCGGACCCATACTGGATGGGTCAGGGAGAGGGTTAGCACGGTGCCGCCGGCGTTGAGCATAGTGCCGGGCTCGACGGCGCGGGTCATCAGCGTGCCGTCGGAAGGGGCGGTCAGCACGGTATCGTGCAGGTCCAGTTTAGCCTGGGCCAGCGCCGCCTGCGCCTGTTCGAGGCTGGCTTTGGCCTGGGCTATCTCCTGCGGACGATTGCCGGCGCGGTATTGACGCAGTTTATCCTGCGCTGACTTCAGCGTTGCCTGCGCCTGGTCGCGCGAGGAGCGGGCGTTCTCCAGATCGTTGGCGGAAATGGCGCTGCTGGCGCGTAAACCCAGCTGGCGCTGATAAAAGTTTTGCGCGTAGTCGTAAGCGGCCTGCGCCTGATTCACTGCCGCCGCGGCCTGGGCAATCTCTTCCGAGCGGTAGCCGGCCATCATTAGGTCATACTGCGCCTGGGCGGTGGAGACGTTGGCCTGCGCCTGCAGCAGGGCGTTTTCATAGGGGGCACGGTCAAGCTCGCCGAGGGTTTGCCCGGCGCGGATGCTGTCGCCTTCGTCGACGGTCAGCGAGGCCAGTCTGCCGCCGACGCGGAAGCTCATATTGACGGTGCGGATATCGACATTGCCATACAGAGTCAGCGGCTGCTGCCGGCTGCTCTGGTACCACCACCAGCCGCCGCCCAGCGCGGCGAGAAGAATCACGATCAGCAGAATGACGACGACGGGTTTTTTCATCAGCCCAAACTCCTTTGCGATAACCCATGCAGAATGAAATCGATATGACAGGTAATGACCTCAAAAATCTGTTCGGTTTTTTGCGCGTCAAACTGCGTCCAGCCGGTGCGCAGCAGGATGGTTTCACGCCCGAGACGGAAAGCGAGCACCTCGCCCAGCAGGGCGTGGGTATGGAGGATCATTTGCGTATCACCGGCATCGCGACCCGTCCAGGCGGCGATCAGCCGGGTGAGATAGTGGTGCAGGGGGGCGATCACCTGCTGGTGGATCAGATGGTACGCGGCGGTGGGCGCCAGCTGTTCCCGGGAAATAAATTTGCTCAAGTTGACCGTATCATCCTGGGTCAGCAGCAGGATCATGTTATGGCAGGCGCTGAGGATGAGGGCGCGGATCGCCTGGCGATCCGGCGACTCTCCGGCGAGCAGGGCCTCCGCCGCTTCGGCGTGCGGGCGAAAATTGTCTCCGATAAAATCGGCGATCCACTGGCCGCAGGCGAGATACAGGTCGTCTTTCGAGCCAAAATAGTAGGTGATAGCGGCGATATTCTGCCCGGCCTGGGCGGCGATATCGCGGGTGGTGGCATGCTGGCCGTACTCGCCAAACTGGGCGATAGCGGCCGCGATAAGCTGGCTTTTTGCCTGTTCGCCTTTACTGGTCATCGCGCTCTGAAAAAATTAATCAATCGATTGATTAACTTTAGGCGCCGACTGGCGGTTTGTCCACCTGCCAGGACTAAATATGAAAACCGTCTTCCTGTAGCTCCCCGGCGACCCAGGCGAAGAAGCGCTGGACCTTTTCCTTCTGTTCATTGGCGTGGGGAAGGACGAAGTGGTGCGCGCCGACCGGCATACTCCGCTCGTCGGCAAACACCGGCGTCAGCTGCCCCTGACGCACGTGGCCGCCGGCCAGCAGATTGCTTTCCAGGATCACCCCCATCCCCATTCGGGCCGCCTCGATGCTCATGTACGACCGGTCGAAATTAAAGATAAAGTTTTTGTGCCAGCCGCGGACCTTGTGCCACGACAGCCAGTTGCTCCAGTTAATTAAGGTGCTGTCGGAATGGATCAGATCGCAGGCCAGCAGATCTTCCGGGGCGCGAACCGCATGGCGGGCTAAATAAGAGGAGGCGCTGTAGGGAAGGACGCACTCATTTTTAATGGTCCTGACCAGCAGCGTCGGCCACTGCGACAGCCCGTGGCGAATATCGATATCAATATTATCCCGGGAGAACTGAATGCTTTCGTAAGAGCAGGTCAGGCTAATTTTTAGCTCCGGCCACGCCTGACGGAATTTATCCAGCCGCGGCATCAGCCACAGCAGGCCGAAGCTCGGCGCTGAGTGAATACGTAAATAATCCTGATGAATATCGTTGATCACCTGGCTGGTGGCCTGGCCAATCATATTCAGCGCTCCGGAGACCTCTTTGAGATATTTTTCTCCCACTGCGGTTAACATCACGCCTTTGCTGCTGCGGGAGAACAGTTTTTTTCCCAGCAAGTGCTCCAGACTGGCTATCTGGTGGCTGACCGCCGAGGCGGTAATGTTGAGGTTCTCTGCGGCCAGGTTGAGGCTGCCGGTTGCGGCGACTTCAATAAAAGCCTGGATATTGCGTAAAGAGGGCATCGGCAGATTTTTATTGGGCAGCGGTTGACTCATGGCGGCATCCTGCGCGGGGCGCGAATAAAAGAAAATGGCGAACAGCGTGGCGCAGCCGTGATGAACAGCATAGGGAAAAGCGAAAATAATCTTTTAATTTGTGATGGGCTTAACAATTTATCTCGTTAAAATCGCCCCTCTCAGTAAACGCTAAAATTTGCGGGGAGTCACTAACTCAATTTTTCTCAATCATAATTGAGCTTTTTTGAATACCTTTTCATTTTTGGGTTGTTATATTCCCCTCACAGGCCTGATCACAAACTGCGATGCGCTTGGGTCGCAATAATAAAACACCTAACCACCTGTTTCGCTGTGCGAAAAGACATGTCTCTCTTGTTGCGCCAGGGCGCGTGAAACGCGGCGAACCCAGGCGGCAACCTACGGCGAAGTGGATGAGGTATAAGATGAGGAAACCCTATGTCACGTATAGATACGCTGGTCTGTACTGACGCCAGGAAAACAAAATATCGTTTTGTGGTTTTGACGATGATTTTCCTGGTGTATGCCATCAATTACGCCGACAGAACGAATATCGGCGCGGTACTGCCGTTTATCATTGATGAATTTCATATCAATAATTTTGAGGCCGGAGCGATTGCCAGTATGTTTTTCCTCGGCTATGCGGTCAGCCAGATCCCGGCCGGCTTTTTCATCGCCAGACGCGGCACTCGAGGGCTGGTTTCGCTATCTATTTTCGGCTTCTCCGCTTTTACCTGGCTGATGGGCACGGTGAGCTCCGTATTTGGCCTGAAGCTGGTGCGGCTGGGCTTGGGACTAAGCGAAGGTCCCTGCCCGGTGGGGCTGGCGTCGACGATAAACAACTGGTTTCCGCCGAAAGAGAAAGCCACGGCAACCGGCGTTTACATCGCGGCGACCATGTTTGCCCCGATTATCGTGCCGCCGCTGGCGGTGTGGATTGCGGTGACCTGGGGCTGGCGGTGGGTCTTTTTCTCCTTTGCTATTCCCGGGATCGTAGCAGCGATAGCGTGGTACCTGTTGGTGAAGTCAAAGCCCGCGGAAAGCGGATTCGTATCTCAAAGCGAACTGGCAGAGATTAATGCCGGGCGGGACAGCCATCATAATGACGGTGTACGTGAAAATATATTAATCGCCGATCGCTTCACCTGGCTGGATAAAATTATCCGGGTGAAAAAAATGCCGCCTGTGGATACGGCGAAGGGATTATTTACCTCAAAAAATATTCTCGGAGACTGCCTCGCATATTTTATGATGGTCAGCGTGTTATATGGATTATTAACCTGGATCCCGCTGTATTTAGTGAAAGAGCGCGGTTTCGATGTGATGAGTATGGGCTTCGTGGCCAGTATGCCGTGCATCGGCGGCTTTATTGGCGCGATTGGCGGAGGATGGATTTCGGATAAATTATTAGGCCGCCGGCGTAAACCAACCATGATATTCACAGCGGTATCAACCGTAGTCATGATGTTAATTATGCTGAATATACCGGCAAGCAGCCTGGCGGTCTGTATTGGTTTATTCTTTGTCGGTTTCTGTTTGAATATCGGCTGGCCGGCTTTTACCGCCTACGGTATGGCCGTTTCGGACAGCAAAACCTATCCGATCGTCTCTTCCATTATTAATAGCGGCGGCAACCTCGGCGGATTTGTGGCGCCGATGGTGGCTGGTTTCTTACTGGATAAAACGGGGAGCTTTAATTCTGTCTTTACCTATTTTGGTATCTGCGCCGCAATCGGTTTGGTGGTGATTCTTTTCCTCGATGAGCCACAATAACGAAAATAGATCCTGTTAATTAATATGACGTAATGTCATGGAGTGAAACTATGTTATTAAAAGATAAAGTCGCCATTATTACTGGCGCGGCCTCCGCACGCGGTTTGGGTTTTGCGGCCGCGAAATTATTCGCCGAAAACGGCGCGAAAGTGGTCATTATCGACCTCAATGGCGAAGCCAGTAAAACCGCCGCGGCGGCGCTGGGCGAAGGCCATCTCGGCCTGGCGGCGAACGTCGCCGACGAAGTGCAGGTGCAGGCGGCCATCGAACAGATTCTGGCGAAATACGGCCGGGTCGATGTGCTGGTCAATAACGCCGGGATCACCCAGCCGCTGAAGCTAATGGACATCAAGCGCGCCAACTATGACGCGGTGCTCGATGTCAGCCTGCGCGGCACGCTGCTGATGTCACAGGCGGTGATCCCCACGATGCGGTCGCAAAAATCCGGCAGCATCGTCTGCATCTCGTCCGTTTCCGCCCAGCGCGGCGGCGGTATCTTCGGCGGTCCGCACTACAGCGCGGCAAAAGCCGGCGTGCTCGGCCTTGCGCGGGCGATGGCGCGCGAGCTTGGCCCGGACAACGTCCGCGTTAACTGCATCACCCCGGGGCTAATTCAGACCGACATTACCGCCGGCAAGCTGACGGACGACATGACGGCCAATATTCTTGCCGGCATTCCGATGAACCGCCTCGGCGACGCGGTGGACATCGCCCGCGCCGCGCTGTTCCTCGGCAGCGACCTCTCTTCCTACTCCACCGGTATCACCCTGGACGTTAACGGCGGCATGTTAATTCACTAAGCGAGGCACAGAGATGAACATCACCGAATCACAAAAAGTCGCCGCGGCGGCGTGGCGTATCCGCCGCTATGCCCTGCAAATGGGGGAAGTTCAGGGGCAGGGCTATATTGGCCAGGCGCTGGGGTATGCCGATGTGCTGGCTACCGCCTTCAGTTACGCCATGACCTATCGCCCGGAAGATCCTGAGTGGGAGGGGCGCGATCGCTTCCTGCTTTCTCATGGCCATTACGCTATCGCTTATTATGCCGCGTTGCTGGAGGCGGGCATTATTCCGGAAGCGGAACTGGAAACCTACGGCTCCGACGACAGCCGCCTGCCGATGTCCGGCATGGCGACCTACACCCCGGGGATGGAGATGTCCGGCGGCTCGCTGGGGCAGGGGCTGTCTATCGCCGTCGGCATGGCGCTCGGCCTGCGGCAGAAACAGAGCAAGGCCTGGGTCTATAACTCGATGTCCGATGGGGAGCTGGATGAAGGTTCGACCTGGGAAGCGGCGATGTCGGCGGCTCACTATGGCCTGACCAACCTGATTAACCTTGTCGACGTCAACAAACAGCAGGCCGACGGCGATTCACGCAAAATCCTCGGCTTTGAGCCGCTGCAGGATAAATGGGCCGCCTTCGGCTGGTACGTGCAGCGCGTGGACGGTAACGATCTGTCGGCGGTGATGGCCGCCTTTGACAACGCGAAAAGTTATTCCGGCAACCAGCCGCGGGTCATTTTATGCGACACGCTGATGGGCAAAGGGGTGCCGTTCCTCGAAACCCGCGATAAGAACCATTTTATTCGCGTCGATGCCGACGAATGGCAAAAAGCGATTGCGGTGCTGGACGCTAACAAACCGGAAGGAGTGCTGTAATGAGCCAGAGTAAACCCCGTTTAAAAACGTCGGCGATGATCGCTTCGATTGCCGATGAAGGCCAGGCCACCGTCTCTGCGCCCTTCGGCGTCGCGCTGTCGAAACTCGCGGCGCAGCGCCCGGCGATCGTCGGTATGACCGCGGACCTGTCAAAATATACTGACCTGCATATTTTCGCCCAGGCCTTCCCGGATCGCTTTTTCCAGATGGGAATGGCGGAGCAACTGCTGATGGCGGCGGCGGGAGGCATGGCGAAGGAGGGATTTATTCCCTTCGCCACCACCTATGCCGCCTTTGCGACCCGTCGCGCCTATGATTTTATTCATCAGGTGATCGCTGAAGAGCATCTGAACGTCAAGATTTGCGCGGCGCTACCGGGCCTGACGACCGGCTATGGCCCCAGTCATCAGGCCACCGAAGATCTGGCGATCATGCGTGGTATCCCTGGAATGGTCATCGTCGATCCCTGCGATTCGCTGGAGATTGAGCAGGCGGTACCGGCCATTGCCGATCATCATGGCCCGGTTTATATGCGCCTGCTTCGCGGGAAGGTGCCGCTGGTGCTGGATAAATACGACTATCAGTTCGAACTGGGCAAAGCGAAGCTGCTGGAGGACGGCAACGACGTGTTGATTATCTCCTCCGGGCTAATGACCATGCGCGCGCTGGAGGCGGTTGAAAAGCTGCGGGACGATAATATCAGCGTGGCGGTCCTGCACGTGCCGACCATCAAACCGCTGGATGAACAAGCGATTATTGAACAGGCGTCGAAGCCGGGTCGCCTGGTGGTCACCGCCGAAAACCACACCGCGGTCGGCGGGTTAGGAGAGGCGGTGGCCGCCCTGCTGATGCGCAATGGGGTTCGCTGCGAGCTGGATACCGTAGGGCTGCCTGACGCGTTCCTGTTAGCCGGCGCGCTGCCGACCCTCCACGATCGCTACGGCATCTCCACCGCGAAGATCGTTGAAAAAATTAAGTATCGTCTGCGTTAACCGCGCTGCGGCGACCCGCCTGGCCGCTGAGCGCCCTCAGCGGCCTTCTTTCCCCCGCCAGCCAGGCGCGGCATTCTTTTGCAGATTTTATGCGGCCTGTCACAAAATCTGCTAGACTGCGCCCCTTCATGGCATTGTGGTTTTTGCCATCTCTTATCGCAATAATCTCCCTGAAAACTACGCCCTTCACCGGGCCGGGGCGGTTCGGAGTTGTTATGTCTTTTGATTCCCTTGGCCTGAATCCCGATATCCTGCGCGCTGTCGCTGAGCAGGGCTACGTTGAGCCGACCCCTATCCAGCAGCAGGCGATCCCGGCGGTACTGCAGGGCCGCGACCTGATGGCCAGCGCCCAGACCGGCACCGGTAAAACGGCGGGCTTTACTCTGCCGCTGCTGCAGCGCCTGATCCAGAACGAGCCGCACGCGAAGGGTCGTCGCCCGGTGCGCGCGCTGATCCTGACCCCGACCCGCGAGCTGGCGGCGCAGGTGGGCGAGAACGTGCGGGATTACAGCAAATATCTGAATGTTCGCTCGCTGGTGGTGTTCGGCGGCGTGAGCATCAACCCGCAGATGATGAAGCTGCGCGGCGGCGTCGATATCCTCGTCGCCACCCCGGGCCGTCTGCTGGACCTGGAACACCAGAACGCCGTCAGCCTCGATAAAGTGGAAATCCTCGTACTGGATGAAGCGGACCGCATGCTGGATATGGGCTTTATCCATGACATCCGCCGCGTACTGGCTAAACTGCCGCCGCGTCGGCAGAACCTGCTGTTCTCGGCGACCTTCTCCGACGAGATCAAAGGCCTGGCTGAGAAATTGCTGCACAACCCGCTGGAAGTGGAAGTGGCGCGTCGCAACACGGCCTCCGAGCAGATCACCCAGCACGTCCATTTTGTTGACAAAAACCGTAAGCGCGAGCTGCTGTCGCAGCTTATCGGCGAAGGCAACTGGCAGCAGGTGCTGGTCTTTACCCGCACTAAGCATGGCGCCAACCACCTCGCGGAGCAGCTCAACAAAGACGGCATCCGCAGCGCGGCGATCCATGGCAACAAGAGCCAGGGGGCGCGTACCCGCGCGCTGGCCGACTTTAAATCCGGCGGCATTCGCGTGCTGGTGGCGACCGATATCGCCGCCCGCGGTCTGGATATCGAAGAGCTGCCGCACGTGGTGAACTACGAGCTGCCGAACGTGCCGGAAGATTATGTCCACCGTATCGGCCGTACCGGTCGCGCCGCGGCCACCGGCGAAGCCTTGTCGCTGGTGTGCGTGGATGAGCACAAGCTGCTGCGCGATATCGAGCGCCTGCTGAAGAAAGAGATCCCGCGCATCGCGATTGCCGGCTATGAGCCGGATCCGTCTATTAAAGCCGAACCTATCCAGAACGGTCGCCAGCAGCGCGGCGGCGGTCGTGGTCAGGGTCAGGGACGCGGCGGCCAGGGCCAGGGGCGCAGCGGACAGCCGCGCAGCCAGAGCAGCGCCCCGCGTCGTCAGGACGGCGAGGCGCCGAAAGCGCGCACTCAGGACGGCAAACCGCCGCGCCGCCGTCGCCCGCGTAAACCGGCTGGCGAATAACAGGCTGATGCCCGGACCGCGAGAATGCGGTTAAGTACGGCTCAGGCCCGTCTGTCCGCTACGCGGCGGCGGGCCTTTTTCTTTCCATTACACTATTTGTCGAGCACGCTTCCACACTGAGCAGAAAGCAATACCTCCGGGCGGGCAAAAATGGCACAATAGTGGCTGTTTATACAGTATTCAGGTTTTCTCATGGCTTTGACCGCTGCGCTGAAAGCGCAAATCGCCGCCTGGTATAAGGCGCTTCAGGAACAGATCCCGGACTTTATTCCCCGCCCCCCGCAGCGGCAGATGATCGCTGATGTGGCGAAAACCCTCGCCGGGGATGAGGGCCGGCATCTGGCTATCGAAGCGCCGACCGGCGTTGGTAAAACGCTGTCATATCTGATCCCCGGCATTGCCATCGCCCGTGAGAAACAAAAAACGCTGGTGGTCAGCACCGCCAACGTCGCCCTGCAGGATCAAATTTACAGTAAAGACCTGCCGCTGCTGCGCAAGATTATCCCCGACCTGCGCTTCACCGCCGCCTTCGGTCGCGGACGCTACGTCTGCCCGCGCAATCTGACGGCGCTGGCCAGCACCGAGCCGACGCAGCAGGATCTGCTGGCCTTCCTCGACGACGATCTCACCCCGAACAACCAGGCCGAGCAGAAGCTGTGCGCGACGCTGAAGCAGGATCTCGACAGCTACCGCTGGGACGGGCTGCGCGACCATACCGACAAAGCCATCGACGATGGGCTGTGGAGCCGGCTGAGCACCGATAAGGCCAGCTGCCTGAACCGCAACTGCCACTACTATCGGGAGTGTCCGTTCTTTGTGGCGCGGCGGGAAATTCAGGAGGCGGAAGTGGTGGTGGCCAACCATGCGCTGGTGATGGCGGCGATGGAGAGCGAGGCGGTGCTGCCGGAGCCGAAAAACCTGCTGCTGGTCCTCGATGAAGGCCATCATCTGCCGGACGTCGCCCGCGACGCGCTGGAGATGAGCGCCGAGATCACCGCCCCCTGGTTTCGCCTGCAGCTGGATCTGTTCTGCAAGCTGGTGGCTACCTGCATGGAGCAGTTCCGCCCGAAAACCACGCCGCCGCTGGCCAATGCGGAGCGGCTCGCCGGCCATTGCGAAGAGCTGTTCGAGCTGATTGCGTCGTTGAATAATATTCTCAATCTCTATATGCCCGCCGGTCAGGACGCGGAGCATCGCTTCCCGATGGGCGAACTGCCGCAGGAGGTGATGGAGATCTGCCAGCGGCTGGCGAAGCTCACCGAGACGCTGCGCGGGCTGGCGGAGCTGTTCCTTAACGATCTCAGCGAAAAGACCGGCAGCCATGACGTGGTGCGCCTGCATCGGGTGCTGCTGCAGATGAACCGCGCCCTCGGCATGTTTGAAAGCCAAAGCAAGCTGTGGCGTCTGGCGTCGCTGGCGCAGTCCTCTGGCGCGCCGGTGACCAAATGGGCGACGCGGGTGGTGCGCGACGGCCAGATCCACGTCTGGTTCCACTGCGTCGGCATCCGCGTCAGCGATCAGCTTGAACGACTGCTGTGGCGCAGCGTGCCGCATATCGTGGTGACGTCAGCGACGCTGCGCTCTCTAAACAGCTTCTCGCGCCTGCAGGAGATGAGCGGCCTGAAGGAGAAAGCGGGCGACCGCTTCGTGGCACTGGATTCGCCGTTCAACCACGTAGAGCAGGGGAAAATTATTATTCCTCAAATGCGCTATGAACCGCTGATGGATAACGAAGAGCAGCACATCGCCGAGATGGCGGCCTATTTTCGCCAGCAGGTGGAGAGCAAGAAACATCTCGGGATGCTGGTGCTGTTCGCCAGCGGGCGAGCGATGAATCGCTTCCTGGAGCATGTGACCGATCTGCGCCTGATGCTGCTGGTGCAGGGCGACCAGCCGCGCTACCGGCTGGTGGAGCTGCATCGCAAACGGGTGGAAAGCGGCGAGCGCAGCGTGCTGGTGGGCCTGCAGTCCTTCGCCGAAGGTCTCGATTTAAAAGGCGATCTGTTAAGCCAGGTGCATATCCATAAAATCGCCTTTCCGCCCATCGACAGCCCGGTAGTGATCACCGAAGGCGAATGGCTGAAAAGCCTCAATCGTTATCCCTTCGAGGTACAGAGTTTGCCCAGCGCCTCCTTTAATCTTATTCAGCAGGTGGGGCGTCTGATCCGTAGCCATCACTGCTGGGGAGAGGTGGTGATTTACGATAAGCGTCTGTTGACCAAAAACTACGGCGCGCGTCTACTGAACGCGTTGCCTGTTTTTCCCATAGAGCAGCCGGGCGTCCCGGAGGTTATAGTAAAACGTAAAGCAAAACAGACAGCAAAACAGACAGGCCGTAAACGTCGTTGACGCCGGCGCGTGACGCAACAGGGGGAGCCATGGAGTACAGCAAAATTATAAAAGAGGTGGGCCGCGGTAAGAATCATGCCCGCGACCTGGATGAAGAGACCGCCCGTGGGCTCTACGCGCGGATGCTGAACGGCGAGGTGCCGGAGCTGGAGCTGGGGGGAATATTAATCGCCCTGCGCATCAAAGGCGAAGGCGAAGCGGAGATGAAAGGCTTTTACGCCGCGATGCAGCAGCATACTCTGCGCCTGACCCCGCCGGCAGGCAAGCCGATGCCGATCGTTATCCCCAGCTACAACGGCGCGCGCAAGCAGGCGAACCTGACGCCGCTGCTGGCGATGCTCCTGCACAAGCTGGGGTTTCCGGTCGTGGTTCACGGCGTCAGTCACGATCCGACCCGGGTGCTGACCGAGACCATTTTTACCCTGCTGGACATTCCGGCTACCCGGCATGCCGGCCAGGCTCAGGCGCAGCTGGAGGGGCATGAACCGGTATATATCCCGGTGGGGGCCTTCTGCCCGCCGCTGGAGAAACAGCTGGCGATGCGCTGGCGGATGGGCGTGCGCAACAGCGCCCATACGTTGGCCAAACTGGCCACGCCGTTTGGCGAAGGGGAGGCGTTACGTCTCTCCAGCGTATCGCATCCGGAATATGTTCCCAGGGTGGCGGGCTTCTTTCGCGAGACCGGTGGCCGCGCGTTGCTGATGCACGGTACCGAAGGCGAAGTGTATGCCAACCCGCAGCGCTGCCCGCAGATCAGCCTGATCGATGACCAGGGCGTGCGGGCGCTGTGCGACCGTCAGACCGAGGCAGCGGCGGAGGAAGTCATTCTGCCGGCCTCGAAAGATCCCGAAGTGACCGCGCGCTGGATCGAACGCTGCGTCGCCGGCGTCGAACCGGTACCCCACTCGCTGAAGATCCAGCTGGCCTGCTGTCTGCTGGCCTGCGGGGAGGTCTCAACCCTGGAGCAGGGGCTCAGCCGCGTCAACGACTGCTGGTGATTGGCTCGGCAGAATAAAAAAAAGCCCGTCCGGTGGCTCGGACGGGCAAGGCAAGGGTATTAAAGGTCTTTTCAGGGTTAATTCAGTGGCTTACAGGGTTGAGCTGCGATTATTTATAGATAACCGCGGTACCGCTCAGTTTGTTGTTGGTGTTAGCGGAAGTGATGCTATAGCCGGTTGCGCCAGCGGCTTCGGCTTTAGCAGCCAGTTTCGCTTCCAGACCATCTAACGTGGTTGCGCCTTGCGCAGACACCACGCCGATCTTATTCATGCTTTCAGCCTGAGCGGGGGTAACCGGCTCGGCGGCAAAGGCGCCGAAGGAAAGGGCGGTCAGAGCGATGGCAGCGGCAGCATATTTGATGTTTTTCATAGTTAATCTCTCGCAGGTTGTTCTGTTCAGGGGACGATGTTCCGTCGATGTGATAAGTATCAAGCTTTTTTGCGGGAGATAAAATCGAAGGAAATTCACAGTCTTCATCTAATTTTTTGAATGATTAATAATTTACTGATTATTAATAAATTATTTCTCATTCTTTTTGTCTGATGGCGGAGCGAGGGAGACCGGCACGCTTAAGGGCACATATTGCGACATTTATCGCCAAAAAGTGTGCGCGAAAAGATAATGCGAAAGGCTGTCATGAACGGTAAAGGAAAGTCAGCGTAGCTGGCTATCCTTGGAACCACGGCGATTATATCCTGAAAATGTATTGTTATGTAAATCTTTCTCCTGCTGGCACTTCACGCAGTATCTCACCCCGGGTATCGCCTGTCGGCGCGCCTCCGGAATCGGCTCTCCGCATTCATCACAAAATTTGTTGCTTTCGCCGTGCGGAAGCTCGCGGCGGGCGCGAGCCACCGCATCGTCAATGGTGCTGTCGATCTGATCCTGTACGGCGCCGTCGCCTGCCCAACCTGATGCCATTGTCTGCCTCCTTTAAAAGGGTTATTGATAAATTATAGCTGAACCGTACAGCCGGTTACCGCTGCTGGCGGCATTGACCCGCCAGGCTATCGCCCCACGACGGTGGGCCTTATCCGCGAGGGCGGCCACCAGGTCGTCAAGGGTGCGGGCGCCGGAGGCGGAGACGGTGCCGACAGGACGCAGCGGCCCGTCATAGGGCAGTACGGGGGGCGGCGGCAGGGAAGAGGCCGCGTCGGCCTGAGCGGCAAGCGCAGCGGCAAACAGCAGCGAGGTGATTTTCATCAGCATATCCTCATAAACAGCATGGGACATAGCTTAAGTGTAGGCCTTTCCAGACCGCGCGGTAGGGAATTTTTTATGCAAAAACAAGGCGTTTAGCCCGCAACCGGCGCAGGGTAGCGGTCCCCGCGCCAGGGATATTATTTAGCGGGCATCCGGGCGGATCATGTCAAAACGCAGGCTGTCATCAATACTGTAATAGGCGCTCGGCCCCCCGGCACGCAGGATCGGCTGAGCGCGGGCGGTTTGATAGATGCCGTTCTCCAGCAGTGATTCATCGATATGCACGGCGACCACTTCGCCGAGCACCAGCCATGTATCGACAAGGTTGCCGTCGGCGGTGGTGAGCTGAATACATTGCGACAGGCGGCACTCAAAGTTCACCGGGCTCTCCGCCACCCGGGGGGCCTTGACCAGGCGGCTGGCGGCGGCGGTGAGTCCGGCGCGCACGAATTCATCCTCATGGTGCGGGATCGAGGCGGAGGTTTCGTTCATCGCGGCGGCCAGCGGGCGCGTCGCCAGGTTCCAGACGAACTCCTTCGTTTCGACGATATTTCGCACGCTGTCTTTCCAGCCGCTGCTGGCGAAACCAATGATCGGCGGGCGATAGTTAAAACAGTTAAAAAAGCTGTATGGCGCCAGATTACGCTGGCCCTCGGCGTCCTGCGAGGCGATCCAGCCTATCGGGCGAGGCCCGATTATTGCGTTGAGCGGGTCATGCGGCAGGCCGTGGCCCTGCGAAGGTTGATAAAAGTACATGCTGCACCTGTCACGGATAAAGGAGATATCCAGACTCCCTTATTTACCGAGCGGCCGTCAACGGGTATCTTACGCGGCTGTTCAAAGGAGATTGTCATGAAAGCCCAGAAACCGGGGTTACACCCGCGTAACCGCCACCATCAACGCTACGACCTGCCCGCGCTCTGCCAGGCGCATCCTGACCTGCAGGGATACATTACGCTCAATCCGCTGGGTGAGCAGACCATTGATTTTGCCAATCCGCAGGCGGTAAAGGCGTTGAATAAAGCGCTGCTGGCGCATTTCTACGCGGTCAAACACTGGGACATTCCTGATGGTTTTCTCTGTCCGCCGGTGCCCGGGCGGGCCGATTATATTCATCATCTGGCGGATCTGCTGGCCGGGGACAGCGGCGAAGTGCCGAAGCAAGCCACGATCCTCGATATTGGCACCGGCGCCAACCTCATTTATCCCCTGATCGGCGTTCACGAGTACGGCTGGCGCTTTACCGGCAGCGAAATCAGCCCGGAAGCCTTCGCCAGCGCGCAGGCGATTGTCAATGGCAACCCGGGATTGACCCGGCAGATCCGTCTGCGTCGGCAAAAAGAGAGCCAGGCTATCTTCCACGGCGTGATCCACAAAAACGAGACCTATGACGCCACGCTGTGTAATCCGCCGTTCCATGACTCCGCAGAGAGCGCCCGGGCGGGCGGTGAGCGCAAGCGCCGCAATCTCGGACTCGGCGCCGACAGCGGGCTTAACTTTGGCGGTCAGCAGCAGGAGCTGTGGTGCGAAGGGGGCGAAGTGGCCTTTATCTCGCAGATGATCCGCGAAAGTCAGGCCTTCGCCCGCCAGGTGAAATGGTTTACCTCGCTGGTGTCGCGCGGCGACAATCTGCCGCCGCTCTACCGCCTGCTGACCGAGGTCGGGGCAGTGAAAGTGGTGAAAAAAGAGATGGCCCAGGGGCAAAAGCAGAGCCGCTTTATCGCCTGGAGCTTTATGGACGACGCCAAACGCCGCCGTCCGTTCTAACTACTCCGCGGCCGGGCTGTCGGCGCCCGGCATCGGCAGCTGCTGCCAGGTTTGTACCGGGGCGCGAACCCCGGCGCGGTCGAAGTGCTTTTTCACCTGGGTGTCGAGGGCAAAACGCACCGTCCACTGCTTCAGCGGCAGGGTGGTGAAGCTGACGCGCAGCGTAAAGGCGGTATTGCTCAGCCCCACCAGCCCGGCGAACGACGGTTCGCCAATGATCAGGCCGCGGATCTCCTCCTGGGCCAGCAAATCGTCCACCGCCGCCTTCAGCGCCTGACTGGCTTTATCCAGATCCTCATGGCGGTCGACGTCATAGTTGGCCACCACCGAGCCAATGCCGCGCACGAAGTTGGCAAAGGTGGTGATCGAGGACCAGGGGATAATGTGATAAGCGCCGGTATCCTGGCGCACCCCCACTGAGCGAATCGACATCCGTTCCACCGTGCCGGTCAAAGGACCGATGGTGACCAGGTCGCCGGTATTCATCCCGTTCTCAAACTGGATAAAAATGCCGGTGATAATGTCTTTGACCAGGGTTTGCGCGCCAAACGAGATGGCCAGCCCCAACGCCCCGGCGCCGGCCAGCAGCGGCGCGATATTGACCCCAATCTCCGAGAGCAAAATCATCACCGTGATGGTGCTGATCACCACCGCCAGCGCGTTGCGAAACAGCGTCAGCAGCGTCCTGGCCCGCGCGCTGGGCAGCGGGCGGCCATGGATATCCGAAGCCAGCCGGTTTTCGATCAGGCTGGCCAGCACCGTCCAGCCGATAGCGGAGAAGAAGAGGATAAGGGCGATACGGATCAGCACATCCACCGTTTTTTGCCCGGCATCGTTGTGCAGCCATTCGCGGAAGTCAAACAGCCCCCAGGCGCTCAGGAGCAGCATGATGGCGACGCAGACGGTAAGAATACGCGCTGCCTTCAGCGACGCGGAGATCCAGCCGTTCAGCCGCTTTTGCAGCTCAGGATAGTTGCGCTGAGTGGCAGGGGAGAGGGTGATGGTTTTGGCTATCCAGCGCGACAGAATGCCGGACACCAGCGCCGCGCCGCCGATGATCGCCAGGCTGCGCAGGGTGGCGCCCATCATAAATTTCAGGCTGTTGCCTGGGTCGAACAGGGAAAAGAAAAAGAGCACCACAAAGTAGGCGCAGGCCAGCCAGTGCCAGATCAGGGCGAAGGCGCGGATAAACAGGCTAAAGAAGGAGAGCGAGCGGTCAGCCAGATGGATCAGCCCCTGCGTAATCACCGCTTTGTTATGGAAAATCAGATACAGCGCCCACAGCGTAATGCACAGCATGATGACGACGTTAGCCAGCGCGCCGACCTGAACATTCACCTGGTTGGAGATAATCGGCACCGCGACGATCAGGCCGTAGCCGATCAGGCTGCTGAGGGCGCTCAGGCGCAGGCTCCAGTAGGAGGCGGCCTCGTCGCTGAGGTTAAAGGGCCTGAGCGCCGGTATGCGCGGGCAGAAAATGAGCCGCAGGATGGCTTTAAAGAATTCGATCAGCGCGAAGGCGTTGAGGAAAAGGCTCTGCTGGAAGGCGATAGTAGGGTTGTCGCCATTCAGGCGATCGCTCAACAGCTGACCGATAAACAGGGTCAGCGCCAGCAGCAGCAGATCGATGATAAACGCCCCGGCGATGGTCAACGGCAGCTGGAGCCAGTTTCCGCGATCGCGGTTTTTATGCCGTCCCCATTCGCCCATTTTACGATACAGCGGCAGCGCCGCGAGGCGTACCAGCCACCAGAAGGCAAACACCAGCCCGGCCAGCAGTAAAAAATGCCAGGCGGCGCTGGTAAAGGTTTGCGGATTAAAGGGCTTATGCGGCGAGCCGGTAATATTGCGCCACAGCTGGGAGAAGCGCGATGAGAACTCATCGCCATATTCCCGGCTGATCTGCGTGACGTTCTCCAGCACCGTGGTCTCTTCTTTCACCGCCGGCGGCGTCAGCGTCGGGGTGCTGTCGGGCGGCGGCGTGGCGGCCGCTTTACGCAGCTGGTCAATGAGCTCCTGGCGGGCGGAGTCGTTGGCCAGCACGTCGGCCAGCGCGGCATAGGCCGCTCTTTTCTGTTCTACATCGGGTTCGCTGGCGCTGGTTTTATCGGCATTAGCGGTCGGCACGCCGGGCAGGGCGGCGGCGGAAAGCGGGGGAGTAAACAGCGCAGCGAGCAAAAGCAGGATCCACGGCATGGGCACCTCCGTTGCAACGTAAACGGGTAAGTATAGAAGCCGATGGCGGAAGGGGAGGGAAGAGGAATCTGGAAAGCGGCTCTCTCCGCGACGGAGAGAGCCGTTGTGGGTCAGGCGACGTGCTGCAGGAATTCCCGCAGACGCGGGCTTGGCGGGTTGTTCACCAGCTCCTGTGGGTTGCCGTCTTCGGCAATTCGTCCCTTGTCGATAAAGATCAGTCGCGAGGCCACTTTTTCGGCAAAGCCGATTTCGTGGGTCACAATCACCATCGTCATGCCCTCTTCCGCCAGATCCTGCATCACCTTGAGCACTTCATGACGCAGTTCCGGGTCGAGCGCGGAGGTGGGCTCATCAAACAGCATCATCTTCGGCTTCACCGCCAGCGCGCGGGCGATGGCCACACGCTGCTGCTGGCCGCCGGAGAGTTCAGACGGATAGTGATGCGCGCGCTCTGCCAGACCGACTTTCGCCAGCAGATCTTTCGCCAGCTTCTCCGCGGCCTGCTTGCTGGCGCCGCGTACCCGCAGCGGGCCAAACATCACGTTTTCCAGCGCCGTGAGGTGCGGGAACAGGTAAAACTGCTGGAACACCATCCCGGCTTCCTGACGAATCAGACGTTCGTCCACCTTCGGATCGTTGACCTTCAGGCCATCGACAATCAGATCGCCGCTGGTGATCTCTTCCAGTTTATTGATGCAGCGCAGCATCGTCGATTTACCGGAGCCGGACGGGCCGATAATGACCACCACTTCACCCTGATTGATTTTCAGAGAGATATCGTGCAGCACCTGGGTCGGGCCAAAGTGCTTGGAGACGTTTTTAAATTCAATCACAGGATTTTCATCCTTCTTTCAAGACGACGCAGAATAAAGCTCAGGACCAGGGTGATGATCAGGTAGATCACGGCAACGGCGCTCCAGATTTCCAGCGCGCGGAAGTTGCCGGCGATGATCTCCTGTCCCTGACGGGTCAGTTCGGCGACGCCGATGACGATAAACAGCGAGGTGTCCTTGATGCTGATGATCCACTGGTTGCCCAGCGGCGGCAGCATGCGGCGCAGCGCCAGCGGCAGGATCACGTGGCGAATGGTTTCGCGACGCGACAGGCCCAGCGCCAGGCCCGCTTCGCGGAAGCCTTTATGAATGGAGAGCACCGCGCCGCGGGTAATTTCCGCGATATAGGCGCCCGAGTTAATCATGATGGTCACTACCGCCGCGGAGAAGGGGTCAATGCGCAGATCGCTAAAGGCCATCGGCAGCGCAAAGTAGATGAACATAACCTGCACCACAATCGGGGTGCCGCGAATGATTTCAATAAACACCAGCGCGATGTGGTTGGCGATCCAGCCGCCGAAGCAGCGGGCGAAACCGGCCACCAGACCGATGATCAGGCCGCCGGCCAGGCCGAGGACGGAAATCCACAGCGTCATTTTGGCGCCTTCCAACAAAATCGGAATGGCAGGCCAGATGGCACTCCAGTCAAACTGCATAATACGTTCCTGTTACCGTGTCGAGAGCAGAGGAAAGCCTCCGCCAAAATACTGTCTCCCGCAACGTCTGTGCCGGAAGACCGTTGTGAAGTCGCCGGGACTGCGCCCGGCGATGTACGTTTTTATTATTTTGGTTCAGTGCCGAACCATTTTTTATAAATTTCGTTGTAGGTGCCGTTCTCGCGCAGCGTTTTCAGCGCACCGTTCACTTTCTCACGCAGCTCGTCGCTGCCTTTCGGGAAGGCGATACCGTAGTTTTGCGCTTCCAGTGATTCACCTACCGCTTTGAATTTGCCGTTGCCCGCGGTTTTGATGAAGTAGAGGATGTTCGGCGTATCGTGCAGAACGGCATCCGCGCGGCCGGTACCCAGCTCCATGTAGGCGTTATCGATATTCGGGAACTGACGCAGATCTTTGGTTTTGATATTGGCTTTCGCGTAGTCAACGGAGCCGGTGCCGCTCTTCACCGCGACCACTTTGCCGTTCAGATCTTTCACATCTTTGATGTCGTTATTATTGGCGTTGACCATCACCAGCAGGCCGCTCTTGTAGTAGCCGTCAGAGAAGTCGATGGCTTTTTTACGCTCGTCGGTAATGGTGATCCCCGCCAGCGCCAGATCGATATTTTTGGTTTGCAGCGCCGGGATAATGCCGCTGAAGTCCATTGGCTTCAGGGTGTAGTCGAGCTTCAGCTCTTTGGCGATGGCCGCCCACAGGTCAACGTCAAAACCCACATACTTATCGCCTTGCTTAAATTCGAACGGGACGAACGCCGTATCGGTGGCGACAACCAGGGTCTTATTGGCGGCATGGGAAGAAACCGCAAAAGCCAGGGTCAGTGCAGCCAGTGAAACTTTAAATACAGACTTCATAGCATTTCCTTTTATATCCACGGGACGATCCCCTGCGAGAACGACTAGCCTAATGAAAAAATCGTGCCACTTTTACAAGCTGTTGTTTTTCAACAAACGAAGCGGTAGCCGTTGCACAATATCGATCGTTTCAGGCAAAGAGTGCACCATAACGGGGCGTTATTTTGGTGCATTCTGAGGTCGCTGAATAACGAGCCCATTTTTAGCGCAAACCCTGATGGGAAAACAATCTCGCCGTAACGATTGTGTGAGGTGATTATTACAATTGTTTTACTTTTGTGCGCATTTTCATCAATTTGACGCCCTGAAATGGTGCAGGGCCAGCGGGTGAGGGAAAACGGAGGAGGGAAAAACAACAAGGGCTGGGTGGGGAAAGCAAAGGCGCCGTCGACCGCGCTGCGGCCGACGGCAAAGCCTTACTCGATATTCGCTTCAATAAACCACAGGAATTTATCCAGGTCGCGGGAAGCGGCGGTGAAGATATCTGCGGTATCTTCGTCTTTAGCTTCGCCGATCGCTTTGCGCACATCGTTAGCCACTACCGCGTAGCGGTCAGCCAGCGCTTTCAGGTGATCCTGAACATGATGGATATCCAGTGGGTAGCTCTGCAGCGGGGTTTTGCTGTTGATCACCTGAGTGGTGCCCAGGGCGACGCCGCCCAGCTGCACGGCGCGCTCCGCCATGGTATCCAGATGCTCAGTGAGCGCAGTACGGAAACCGTCCAGCATTTCGTGCACGGCGATAAAGTTCGCACCGCGCATATTCCAGTGTGCCTGCTTGGTGATAAGGGACAGGTCAATGAACTGGATCACCTGGCGATTCAACAGCTCAATGGTCGCTTTCTTTTCGCTGTCAGCGACATCGTTGCGGGTATAGACCAGATTAGATGCTTTTGATTTAACCAGTTTAGCGGTACTCATCGTTTCATATCCTCTTGATATTGATGCTCGTCACACTTCAAAACTGAATGATGTGGAGCGTTGTCCCAGGTAACTTCGGGACTAAGTATAGCAAGGGTTTTAAAGTTTGAGGCATCGGCAGGCCATATCACTCCGATAGCGCAAAGTGGTTGGCTATTTGAAAAAACAAGTCCAATCAGAAGGTTAGCGAAGGCTGGCAGGCCCGCAGCTGGCGCGGGCCGCCGCCGTAACAGAATGTTAATTGATATCGACTTGCTTGATTTTGCTCTGCCGCTGCATGGTCAGCGTGGCGCCCATTGAGGCGATGATAATGGCGCCCAGCGCCAGGGTCTGGGAGAGGTTCAGGGTTTCGCCAAGGAAGATCATACCGGACAGGGCGGCTAGCGCCGGCTCGAGGCTCATCAGCGTACCGAAGGTGCGCGTCGGCAGGCGCGTCAGGGCCATCATCTCCAGAGAGTAGGGGAGTGCGGTGGAGAGAATGGCAATCCCCAGCCCCAGGGGCAGCAGCGACCATTGCCACAGCGTATCGGTGGCTTGCGCCATACCTAACGGGACAAAGACCAGCGAGGCGATAAGCGACCCCATCGCCACCGTGGCTGGACCATGCTCCTCACCCGCGCGCTGGCCGGTCAGAATATAGACCGCCCAACAGGCCCCGGCGCCGAGAGCGAACAGCGCGCCGGTTAAATCCACCTGCGCCACGTTCTGCCCCAGCGGCAGGAGATACCACAGCCCGAGGATCGCCAGCGCCACCCAGACAAAATCCAGCGGGCGGCGCGAGCCGAAAAGCGCCACCGCCAGCGGGCCGGTAAACTCGAGGGCCACCGCCACGCCGAGCGGAATACGCTGCAGGGATAAATAAAACAGATAGTTCATCGCCCCGAGCGCCAGGCCGTACAGCAGCAGCGGCACGCGCTGCGCCGGAGAGAAACGTAGCCGCCAGGGCTTGAACACCACCACCAGGATCAGCGTCCCGAGCGCCAGGCGCAGGGCGGTAACTCCCGGGGCGCCGACCACCGGGAACAGCGATTTGGCGAGCGATGCGCCGCTCTGAATCGAGGTCATAGCGATTAAAATCACCACTATCGGCAACCATGCCGCCGCTTTTCGGGATGGACCGGGCATCCTTTCTCCTGTCAATTTTTGTCAAAAGGGGTAAAAGTTCCAGTGTACTGGAATTAGCTGCTGGCGGTTGAGCTATTGTTGAAAAAAACAGGGGCAAAAACAGTACAATGGCGAAAGTTGCTGAGAAATTCACCAGGTGATTAGGATTAATCTGGATGCTTGCGAATTTCTTAATGAGCGTTAAACTGTAAGTTAACGCCAAAAACTCTTGTTTTCCATATTGTTATAGAAATATGGAAACTTTTGGTTACATGAAAAAGTATGTTAGACAATGTAAACTCCAAAGAGTTTCCCAAAAGTTTTTGATATATTTAAGGCTTAGGACTTATTAGAAACACATTTGAGGTGGTTATGAATAAAATTGCACGTCTTTCAGCACTGGCCGTTGTTCTGGCTGCATCCGTAGGTACCACTGCATTTGCTGCAACTTCTACCGTAACCGGCGGTTACGCGCAGAGCGACATGCAGGGTAAAGCGAACAAAGCTGGCGGTTTCAACCTGAAATACCGTTACGAGCAAGATAACAACCCGCTGGGCGTTATCGGTTCCTTCACCTACACCGAAAAGGATAATAACAGCAACGGTACTTACAACAAAGGTCAGTACTACGGCATCACCGCTGGTCCGGCTTACCGTCTGAACGACTGGGCAAGCATCTACGGCGTAGTGGGTGTTGGTTACGGTAAATTCCAGAACAACAACTTCCCTAATAAATCCGATATGAGCGACTACGGTTTCTCCTACGGTGCTGGTCTGCAGTTCAACCCGATCGAAAACGTTGCTCTGGACTTCTCCTACGAGCAGTCTCGTATTCGTAACGTTGACGTCGGCACCTGGATCGCTGGCGTGGGTTACCGCTTCTAATCACTCCGGTGATATAAAAAATCCGCCTCCTGGGGCGGATTTTTTTTGCCTGCTGACCGCCAGCCCGGCCGGTTGGCCGGCGCTGACCGCGTCGTTTTAGTTGATGGTGAACTCATCGCTGCCGAGGTGTGAATAGTCCACCTTCTGCAGCTGGAAGTTGGTGATATACACCGGGCCGGCCTTCTGCTCAGAGATAAACCGATAGCGCGGGGCGATTTCCGCCGCCTTGATGCCGGTCCATTGCGAGAAGAAGCTGAGGAAATCATTTGCCGAGCGCTGCGCCTTAATGACTTTATGCGCTTTGTCATCGCTGGAGAGCACCATAAACGGCACCTGGAAGTTCTGCTGGAACTTATCGTCGTGCGCCAGATACTGCACCTCTTTGCCTCGCTCCTTGAACGCCAGACCATGATCGGAAAAGTAGGTCAGGGAAAAGGTGTCGCCGGAATTTTGCAACTGGCTGTAGAGCTTAGCCAGCAGGGTATCGGTTTGCGTCATGCTGTAGAGATAGCAGGAGGTCTCTTTCGACTGGACGAAAACCGTATATTTGCCTTTGGTCCGGTCGCAGGCCTGCGGGTGCGAGCCCATCAGATGCAGAACAATCAGCTGCGGCTGGGTACGCTGGGTGGAGAGCACCTGCTCGGTCAGCTTCAGTAACTGCTCGTCCTGGGTGTTTTTATTGGCTTCGAAATCGCCGTTTTTCAGGAACTGCACTTCATCCGCCCGTTTGGCGATACTGGCGATAGCGGTGTCGTACTCGCCGATCTGCCCCTGGTTGGAGAACCACCAGGTCTGGAAACCGGCGCGGTTGGCGAGGGTGACAAAGTTATCCTGAAACTGCGGTTTGCCATCGACCACCCGGTTAAGGGTCAGGCCGAGGGATTTTTGCGTCGAGCCGCTGGCGGCGACGTAGTTGTTAAACAGATACCCGTTCACCGAGCTGGCAAACGGCGTGTTGTCCCAGTGGCCGCCGAAGGCGCCGAGGGCGTCGCGGCGGGCGCTTTCACCGATCACCACCACATAGAGATGGTACTTCGGCTTCACCGCCAGCACGTGCCAGCTATCTTTCATGCCGGCCAGCTGCGCCATCCGCGCCTGCTCGTCCAGCACCTCGTTATTATTCACCACCACGTCTTTGACAAAACGGAAGGCCGGGTAACCAGTATCGATCACCTTGAATACACCGCCCCAGGCGAGATTTTGCACCGGCTGAAGAAAGAAGATCCCGATGCTGAACAGCAGGCCCAGGGTCTCCATTTTTCCCCAGCGAGTCTGCTCGACGATCCTGCGGCGGACCGCGATGATCCCCAGCGCGAAGATAAATACCGCCAGCAGATAGTTGTACCACGGGAAGATGGTGAGGATTTCCGTGGACTCTTCCACGTTGGTGGCGTGCAGCGCCAGCAAGGTATTGAAGTTGGGGGCGCCGTAAGCCTGGCCAAACGGGTAGTAGAGGGCCGCCAGCAGAGAATAAGCGCCGACCACTCCTTTCTGCACGCGCGGAAAGGCACGCCACAGAAGATGTAACACGCAGGTAAATGCCACGGTATAGAGCAGGCTAAATTCATAGCCCAGCGCCAGGTTAATCAACAGCGATTGTAAAAAGTAGAATCCTGTCCATGGGTTCAGTGCCAGTCGGCGGGCGACCAGCGTATCTTTCAGGGTGGTGACATTCATAGTAAACAATCAAAAAGAGGCCATGCGCATCCCCTGGCTTCAAGGGGTAAAACCTGCTGGACAGTGCGTGAAGAGGGTCTCTGCGAGCCGCGAATGTGGCAGGGCTGTGCAAAGATAGGGCTTGTAAATGGTAAGGTCAACCAGACATAACAGATTGTTTTGCGAGGACGCTTACAAAACTTGAAAAAAGGTGGGGGAAACGGGATAAACCGGTCAGTTTAGCGGCAGATGATGACGGAAAAATGAAGCGGCGTACCGCGACGCCGCCTTAGCGATGGGGTTTGTCCTGCTGCGGTTTACCGTTGATCATCTCGCACAGCATACCGAGCAGCATTAAGCGTACTTTAAAGGGTGAATGGCTGAACACGTTTAAGCACCTCTTGAATTCGTTCATCTGCTCTCCTCCTGCCTGTTCGCTCCATCATTCCCTGATGGATGTTTGCATTATATACAGATATAGCACAGGCTATATTTTATAGCTATGGCTAAAACGTTAAATTTTTGTGCTCTTGGCGCAATCCATTACAATGTGGATCTTTTTATATGATGCTTGACGCGTCACACGAATGAGGAAGCACAATGAACCGTCGCGCAGGTAAGCCAATAACAAAAAAAGTGACGCAGTTAGTAAATGTTGAAGAGCACGTTGAAGGGTTCCGCCAGGTGCGGGAAGCGCATCGGCGCGAGCTGATTGACGACTATGTTGAACTGATTTCCGACCTCATCCGCGAGGTGGGCGAGGCGCGTCAGGTGGATATGGCCGCCCGGCTGGGGGTCTCGCAGCCCACCGTCGCCAAGATGCTCAAACGGCTGGCCAGCGTCGGCCTTATCGAACAGATCCCGTGGCGCGGCATATTCTTAACCGCGGAGGGTGAGAAGCTGGCCCAGGAGAGCCGCGAGCGCCATCAAATCGTGGAGAACTTCCTGCTGGCGATCGGTGTCAGTCCGGAGATCGCCCGTCGTGATGCCGAAGGGATGGAGCATCACGTGAGCGAAGAGACGCTGGCGATGTTCCTGAAATTTACCCAAACACAGGGATCTCAGGAAGCATGACTCTTCCCTTCGTCCAGTCGCTGCTGCGCGACCGTTTTCTCCATCTGCTGCTGATTATCGCCTGCGTGCTCAGCGTGATGGTGCCGTTTGTCCCGGCAAGCTGGCCGGCGGCCATTGACTGGCATACCATCATCACCCTCAGCGGCCTGATGCTGTTGACTAAGGGAATTGAACTGAGCGGCTATTTTGACGTGCTGGGGCGTAAAATGGCCCGCCGCTTTGTCACCGAGCGTCAGCTGGCTATGTTTATGGTGCTGGCGGCGGCGCTGCTGTCCACCTTCCTCACCAACGACGTCGCGCTGTTTATTGTGGTGCCCCTGACCCTGACCCTGAAGAAGTGGTGCGCCATCCCGGTAAACCGGCTGATTATTTTCGAAGCGCTGGCGGTGAACGCCGGGTCGCTGCTGACGCCGATCGGCAACCCGCAGAACATCTTGCTGTGGGGACGCTCCGGTCTCTCTTTCCCTGGGTTTATCGGCCAGATGCTGCCCCTGGCGGCGGCAATGATGCTGACCCTGCTGGCGCTGTGCTGGTTCTGTTTCCCGGCAAAGCGGCTTACCTACCAGAGCAGCGATATGGCGCCATCGTGGCAGCCTAAGCTCGTCTGGAGCTGTCTGGGGCTCTATCTGGTGTTCCTGACGGCGCTGGAGATGGATCAGGCGCTGTGGGGACTGGCGCTGGTGCTGCTGGGCTTTCTGGCGCTGGCCCGGGCGGTGATCGTCCATGTTGACTGGTCGCTGCTGCTGGTGTTTATGGTGATGTTTATCGACGTCCATCTGCTGACCCAGCTTCCGGCGCTGCACCAGGTGCTGAGCGGGGTCGGGACGCTCTCCGGCGGTGGACTGTGGCTGACCGCCATCGGCCTGTCGCAGGTGATCAGCAATGTGCCCTCGACCATTCTCCTGCTCAACTATGTCCCACCGTCGATCCTGCTCGCCTGGGCGGTTAACGTGGGGGGCTTTGGTCTGCTGCCGGGCTCGCTGGCCAATATCATCGCCCTGCGCATGGCTGGCGATCGGCGGATCTGGTGGCGTTTCCATCTCTACTCCATTCCCATGCTGCTGTGGGCGGCCCTCACCGGCTATTGGCTCTTCAAACTCTGCGCCTGATTTCCGCAGCAGTCTGCCGCCCTCCACGTCGTTCGACAGGATCGCCCTCCGGGGCGATCTTTTTTTGCCCGGCTCACAGAAAACGATCCCTGGCTTTGCGCATCCGTTCGCTTTTCGATATATGACTAGTCATGAAATTTAAATGACTAGTCATATATCGAGGCGCAGGATGAACAACAGACTACCGGCAGATTTCTTATGGGGTAATTCCGTCTCCAGCATGCAGACGGAGGGAGCGTGGAACGAGGGCGGCAAGGGGATGTCGGTGTACGATATCCGGCAACCGGCAGAATTCGCTTCCGACTGGAAGGTGGCGACCGACTCCTATCATCGCTTTAGGGAAGATTTCGATCTGATGCAGGATCTGGGCATGAACTGCTACCGTTTTCAGATCGCCTGGAGCCGGGTGTGCCCTGAAGGAGACGGCGAGTTCAATGAAGAGGGCATCGCCTTCTACCATCAGTTTATTGATGAACTGATCGCCCGCGGCATCGAGCCGATGATCTGTCTGTACCACTTCGATATGCCGCTCTCGCTGGCGGAGCGCTACAACGGATTTACCGACCGCCGGGTGATGGACGCCTTTATTCGCTATGGCCAGAAGATGATCGCCTGCTATGGCGACAAGGTGAAATACTGGCTCACCTTTAATGAACAGAATCTGTACCATTCGCCGGAAGCGTTTCTGATTTCCGGCTACCTGCAGGGGGAGAAGACCCTGCGCGAGCTGTACCTGATCCAGCATCATGTGATGATGGCGCACGTCCATCTGACCGATCACCTGCATCAGACGAAGCCGCAGTGTCTGATGGGCGGGATGCTGGCCCACGCCCTGGTTTATCCGGCGACCTGCAAACCACGCGATATCCTGTGCGCCCAGCAGCTGGACGAGTTTTTAAACCAGAACCTGCTGCGGGCTTACGCCGGGGAGGGCTACAGTCCGGAAGTGATGCATTTTGTCGCCACCGAAGGGTTCGATGATATCTATCGTCCGGAGGATCTCGCGCTGATGGCGACGGTGAAGGTCGATTATCTGGCGTTCAGCTATTACGCCAGCCGGACGCTGAACAGCGACGCGATCCCGCCGGGAACGGCGGTCAACAACTATATGCTGTTTGGCAATCAGGATAACCCGTTCCTGAACGCGACAGAATGGAACTGGCAGATCGATCCGCTGGGCTTCCGGACCATCATCACCCGCTATTATAACGACTGGCGCCTGCCGGTGTTCCCGATTGAAAACGGCATCGGGGTGATTGAGTCGTGGGACGGTGAACATCCGGTTGCCGACGATTACCGCATCGCCTACCATCGCGACCATATCAACGCCATGAAAGCGGCCATGTTTGAGGATGGGGCGCAGGTGATCGGCTATCTCGGCTGGGGATTAATCGACATCCTCAGCTCGCAGGGCGATATGCGTAAGCGCTACGGCGTGGTCTACGTCAATCGCGAGAACCATGACCTCAAGGATCTGCGGCGGGTGCCGAAGAAGAGCTATGCGTGGCTGAAGCAGGTGATCCACAGCAATGGCGACGTGATGTAATGGTGTTCTGGCGGTCAGGCCGTGGATCCTGCCCGCCAGCACTCACTGAATGTATAAGGACCGGGGAATGACGGCGAAGTATCTGCAAATCGCGCGGGAAATAAAAAAACGGATCATCAGCCAGCAGTATCCTGCCAGCGCGCCGTTACCTGACCAGTTTGCGCTGGCGGCAGAGTTCAGCACCAGCCGGATGACCATCCAGCAGGCGATGCGCCAGTTAATCGTCGAAGGGCTGATCTATACCCGCAAAGGGCAGGGCACCTTTGTGCGGAAAAATTTCCTTCAGCTGTCGCAGTGGGAGCTGCCAGGCAGCGACTATTTCGGCGCCACCAAAACCTGGGAGCATCTTGGCGAGGTACAAAGCGAAGTGGTGCGCTTTGAGGTGCGTTTTCCCACTGACAAGGAGCAGAGTTCGCTGCTGATCGACGCCGATGCCCCGGTGTATGACTTTGTTCGCCTGCGGTTGCTCAACGGGGAACCGGTGTCGCTGGATCTGACGGTCATGCCGGTGGGGCTGGTGCCGGGGCTCAATAAAAGCCATCTGGAAAGCTCGGTGTTTCGCTATATCCAGGAGACGCTGGGGCTGAAGCTGATGGGATCTTACCGCGTGGTGCGGGCGATGAAGCCGGATGAACTGGATAAACAGCATCTTCACTGCGAGCCCACCGATCCGGTGCTGGAGGTGGAGCAGGTTATCTATCTGGAAGACGGCACGCCGCTGGAGTACGCCCACTGCCACTATCGCTACGACCATGGCGGGATTATTCTGGTGAATAACGGCTAGACCGGGGGCCCCGGTTGGCGCAGCGCTTAGCAGGGCCAGGGTGTTGTCAGGTTCAGTCGCCAGGCAAGGCGTCAGCCGCAGCCCGGCACAACACCGATAAAAAAAACGGCGGGCATCAGGCCCGCCGTTTTTATTGTCATGCAGAACTTAGTTCAGACGCACCGGCATACCGGAGCGGTTCTGGATAGCCTGCTCGACCACGTTCTGATCGACATCAGACTGGCTGGTGATCGCCTGTACCGGCTGAGTCAGGGTGATCGGCACGATCTCGCCGCCCTGGAACTGCGCTTCGGTGGTCGACAGCGGGTTGTGAACCTCGATGTAACGGCTGCCGTCCGGCTCGGTGGTGGCTTTTACCGGCTCATCGATAAACTGCACGCGGGTGCCGACCGGCACGTTCTCAAACAGGAATTTGATGTCATCGTTGCGCAGACGTACGCAGCCATGGCTCACGCGCAGGCCGATACCGAAGTTAGCGTTGGTACCGTGGATGGCGTACAGACGGCCGATATACAGCGCGTACAGGCCCATCGGGTTATCCGGACCGGCCGGTACGACGGCTGGCAGCGGGTTGCCGGCGGCAGCGTATTCCGCATGCATCTTGGCGGTCGGCGTCCAGGTCGGGCCAGCCTTCTTACGTTCGACTTTGGTGGTCCAGTTGATTGGCGTGTCTTTGCCTAACTGGCCGATACCGATCGGCAGAACAATCACGGTGTTGGTGCCTTTCGGGTAGTAGTACAGACGCATTTCGGCGCTGTTGATGATGATCCCTTCATGGACGGTATCCGGCAGGATCAGCTGCTGAGGGATGTTCAGGACGCTACCGCCCTTCGGCAGATAGGTATCCACCCCCGGGTTGGCTTCCAGCATGTTGGAAAGCCCCATCTGATATTTCGCCGCGAAGTATTCCAGCGGCTGCTTGTTATCATCCGGAATGGTGATGACCTGGTTCTGACCAACCAAACGGCTGCCATCGGTTGGCAAAGGATAGGTGACAGCAGACGCTGTATTGCAAAAGCCTACGATGGCGAAGGCTGCCGCTAAGAGTGTAGATAATTTCATAGTTTTTAATGTCGTGTGCGAAATCAACGCCACACAGGCCTTTGTTAATGATTGAGACAGTAGATGGGAGCGCATTATATGTGCATTCCGCTGAACAGGTAAATCAGATGTGTACGAAATCACATTTTTTTCCCTGTCGCCTCGGCTGCCGCGCCCTGGCGTTCGGGGCGACGAGGGTTAGTCTTCCAGCAGCCGGGCCTGCAGCGCCGCGCGGACCGGGGCGGTAAGCTGGTACTCTTCCGCCAGCCAGGCGTCGACATTGCCATAGCGCTGCTGAATAGCCGACAGCGCGGCGGCGAGATAGGACTCTTTCACCGTCAGGATGGCCGCCAGGCTCTGGCGCCCCTGGGCCGTCAGGTCGTTGCCGAGCATCTCCAGCATCCAGGCCTCCACCTGCGTCAGCATGCCATGGGTAAGGAGATACTCCTCCATCACCGTCTCGCTGTCGCATCCGACGGCGAACAGGGTTAACGCGCAGCCGACGCCGGTGCGATCTTTACCGACCGCGCAGTGTTGCAGCAAGGCGCCGTCGAAAGGGGTCGCCAGCCATGCGGCGAGCTGGCGATAGGCCGGATTGTTAAACGGCAGCTGGCGATAGAGTTGCAGCATAAACTGCTCGCCGTTGAGCGCATTAAGGGTGGCGGCATTCAGCTCGGTGACCTTCGCGTTGACCTCGCCGATCGGCGGATTGGCCGGCGCGTTGAGATAGTGGGTGAGCGGGCTCAGTTTGTCCGGCGTGCGCTGTACTTCACCGGGGTCGCGGTAGTCGAGCACCCGGCTGAGCGGCAGGGTATCCAGGTGGTCGAGATCCTCTGCCGTTAGCCGGTTTAGCGCACCGGAGCGTAGCAGCTTGCCGCTGCGTACCCGGCGTCCGTCGGCGGCGCGCTGGCCGCCCAGGTCGCGAAAATTAATGCCGCCCTGCAGGGATAAAAAGGCCGGATGTCGCGGTTGGCTGGTGGTCATGGGACTCCTCATCATCACGTACAGAATAACGGTTTGCGCGCAGGTCTCTGGCGCATCTGACAAAGACCTTAGCACAAGCGCCGCGGCGGAATTTACCGCAGACCGTGAAAAGTGCGTCATTTACTGGCATAATGTCTGCTGTATCACACCCCTCATACTCTTTTTTCAGGATATCCCCGTGCTAGTATCCAGCAACGTTACCATGCAGTTTGGCAGTAAGCCGCTGTTCGAAAATATCTCCGTTAAATTTGGCGGCGGCAACCGTTATGGTCTGATCGGCGCCAACGGCAGCGGTAAATCGACCTTTATGAAGATCCTCGGCGGCGATCTCGAACCGACGCTGGGCAACGTTTCTCTCGACCCGAACGAGCGCATCGGTAAGCTGCGTCAGGATCAGTTCGCCTTTGAAGCGTTCACCGTGCTGGATACGGTCATCATGGGCCACGGCGAGCTGTGGGAAGTGAAGCAGGAGCGCGATCGCATCTACTCGCTCGCCGAGATGAGCGAAGAAGATGGCTATAAAGTGGCCGACCTGGAAGTGAAATATGGCGAAATGGATGGCTACTCTGCTGAAGCGCGCGCGGGCGAACTGCTGCTGGGCGTGGGCATTCCGGTTGAACAACATTACGGCCCGATGAGCGAAGTCGCCCCAGGCTGGAAGCTGCGCGTCCTGCTGGCGCAGGCGCTGTTCTCTAACCCGGACATTCTGCTGCTCGATGAACCGACCAACAACCTGGACATCGACACCATTCGCTGGCTGGAGCAGACGCTGAACGACCGCGACAGCACCATGATTATCATCTCGCACGACCGTCACTTCCTGAACATGGTTTGCACCCACATGGCGGATCTGGACTACGGCGAGCTGCGCGTCTATCCGGGCAACTACGATGAATACATGACGGCGGCCACCCAGGCGCGTGAACGTCTGCTGGCGGACAACGCCAAGAAAAAAGCGCAGATTGCTGACCTGCAGTCCTTCGTTAGCCGCTTCAGCGCCAACGCCTCTAAATCGCGTCAGGCCACCTCGCGCGCGCGTCAGATTGACAATATCAAGCTGGAAGAGGTTAAAGCCTCCAGCCGTCAGAACCCGTTTATCCGCTTCGAGCAGGATAAGAAACTGTTCCGTAACGCGCTGGAAGTGGAAGCCCTCACCAAAGGCTTTGAAGACGGTCCGCTGTTCAAAAACGTCAATCTGCTGCTGGAAGTGGGCGAGAAGATTGCCATTCTGGGCGCCAACGGCGTGGGTAAATCCACGATGCTGAAAACCCTGGTGGGTGAACTGCAGCCGGACAACGGCACCGTGAAATGGTCTGAAAATGCGCAACTCGGCTACTACGCGCAGGATCATGAGTACGAGTTCGAAAACGACCTGACGGTCTTCGAGTGGATGAGCCAGTGGAAACAGGAAGGCGACGACGAGCAGGCGGTGCGCAGTATCCTTGGCCGACTGCTGTTTAGCCAGGATGACATCAAGAAGCCGGCGAAAGTATTGTCCGGTGGTGAGAAGGGCCGCATGCTGTTTGGTAAGCTGATGATGCAGAAGCCAAACATCCTGATAATGGATGAACCGACCAACCACCTGGATATGGAATCCATCGAATCGCTGAACATGGCGCTGGAGATGTATCAGGGCACCCTGATCTTCGTTTCCCACGACCGTGAGTTCGTCAGCTCGCTGGCCACCCGCGTGCTGGAGATTACCCCGGAACGGGTGATCGACTTCAGCGGCAACTACGAAGACTACCTGCGCAGCAAAGGTATCGAGTAATCCCGCTTCGTTACCCGGGTTGCGGCTACGCCTTACCCGGGCTACGCCTGGCATGTGATCTGTAGGCCCGCGCAAGCGTAGCGCCGCCGGGCAATAACCGCGGGTAAAGAGCCACTTTCGCGCCGGATGGCGGCTGCGCCTTATCCGGCCTACGGTCCGTGCCATTGTGAGCTTAAGAGCTCTATCTTGTACCCATGGTTACTGAAACTGTCCGTTACCCGGGCTACCAAACCGCACAGTGCTGTAGCCCCGGTAAGCGGTAGCGCCACCGGGGATTTTGAGGCCACCAGTTTGTAGCCCGGATTAGCGTAGCGCCATCCGGGAACATTATTAAATCCAGGCCGGGCGAGGCGTAAGCCGCCGCCCGGCATATGCTCAGAGCCTCCACTCCGTTCCTTCGACGCCATTCACCAGCAGTTTGCGTTTTTCTCCCGCCGGTAATGACAGCTTCAGCGCTTTCCACGCCGGGCGATAATTGCCGCGGGCGTTGACCTTCAGGTTGATAGTGCTGCTGTCGCACGCCATTTCCCACTCCAGCCACAGCGCATCGCCCTGTTTATAGCCCCAGCTTTCGCCGTCATCCTCAAACAGCAGACCCGAAGTGGTCCCGACGCCTTTCAGCGGGAACAGCTGCAGTTCGCGGCGATCGTCCTGTTGCGCAGCAACATGACGGATGCGCTCGCTGAGCGGCAGTCCGGCCCCGGCGCGCACCAGCAGGGGCAGCGTTTCCAGCGGCGCGTCGAGGGTGACCCACTGGCCGCCGGCGAACCACTGGTGGCTGTAGAAATCGTACCATCCGGCCTGATTATCCGGCAGCCACACCTCACGCTGGCGGGCGCCAGGCTCGACCACGCTGGCCACCAGCAGATCGCGGCCCAGCAGGAAGTCATCGCATTCGGCGAAGGTCTGCGCGTCGTGCTGATGATCGAGGAAGGTCGGGCGCAGCATCGGCTCGTCGTCAGCATGCGCCTGCCACAGCAGGGTGTACAGATAGGGCAGCAGGCGGTAGCGCAGCTCAATAGCGGAACGAATGGCCGGGGTGACGGCCGGATACATCCAGGCTTCGTTGACCGTCTGGTCGTCATTCCACGAATGAATAGTAAAGCGCGGGTGCATCACGCCGTTTTGTACCCAGCGCACGAACAGCTCCGGCTCAGGTTTATCGCCGGAGAAACCGCCGACGTCGTGGCCGACGTTAAACAGCCCGGAAAGGCTCATGCCCAGCCCCATGCGGATGTTATAGCGCAGCGTATCCCAGTTGGTGCGGTTATCGCCGCTCCAGGTCTGGACGTAGCGCTGCATCCCGGCGCAGCCGGAGCGGGAGATGAGATACGGGCGCTTTTGCGGCGCAAAGCGCTGCTGGGCCTCCATCGAGGCGCGCATCATCAGCAGCGGCATCACCGGGCGAATATGCTTGATGGCGATTTCGCGGCCAAAGCCGTAGCAGCGCGCTTCGCCGTCCCACACCTCATACTCGTTATTATCGTTCCAGGTCGAATCAATGCCCATCTCCAGCAGCTGGCTGGTGACCCCTTCCTGCCACCAGGCCACGGTTTGCGGATTGGTAAAGTCGAGATGCGATCCTTCATCGTCCCAGAAGCTGGAGCGCTCCGGAGCGTCGGTTTGCGAATCGCGCACGAAGAGACCGCGCTCCGCCACCTCGCCATAGCGCGGATGGTCCTGCAGCAGGCAGGGTTTGATATTGGCGGCCAGCTTCAGCCCGGCGTCGTGGAACGACTGACTCATCACTTTCGGCTGCGGCACCTTGTCGTGGTTCCAGTTAAAGACGTAGCGCTTGCCGTTAATCGAGGTATAGCCGGAAGAGAGCTGGAACGAATCGCACGGAATAGCGTGCTCATCGCACAGGCGGATGAAGTTCATCAGCTGATTTTGCGCATCCGGCGCGTCGGTATAGTGCATGGTCGAGCCGCTGTAGCCGAGGCTCCATTTGGGCCCGAACAGGGTTTTACCGGTCAGACGGACGAAGGCTTTGGTCACATCCAGCACCTGTTTACCGGTGAACAGGTAGTAATCGATATCGCCAGCTTCCGCCTGCCAGCGGCGATAGGCGGTATGATAGTTGTCGATTTCGTTACCCAAATCCAGCCAGCAGCTGCTCAGGTTGTCGTAAAACAGGCCATAGCTAACGTCGCTGCGTTGCGTGATGGTGAACGGAATATGTTTATACAGCGGGTCGGTGCTGGCGGCGTTGTAGCCCATGGCATCAAGGTTGCGCATTTCATAACGCTTACCGGTGCGCTGCAGGTCGCCGGCCTTTTCGCCCAGGCCATAGAAACGCTCGTCTTTGCGGCGGCTCAGATAGTGGGCGACGCCGTCGCCGTGGGCATTGGCCAGATAGGCGCTGGTGGGACGGTCGTTGGCAAGCTGCTGCCATTCCCCGGCATCGTCGCGATAGCTCCACTCCAGCCACAGCGGCTGGTGGACGGTGACGCGCAGCTGGCGGGTGGCGATGGTCAGCGTATCGTCCTCCTGGGTCAGCTGCCAGGCCGGGAGACTAAAACCGCTGAGGTCATCCCGGGCGCGGCCTTCCCACGGTACATCCTGCTGCGGAGCGATGCTCCAGGTGCGATCCAGCGCCAGCTGGCCCTGGCGTTTCAGCAGCACGCGGAATAGATTCTCTTCCAGTACGTACAGGCACAGGGTGTGCTGGCCATCGACCGTCAGTTCAACGTGATGCTCCAGCTGTTGATGCAAACTCCAGTGTTTCAACGTCTTCATATCTTACATCCACTCTCAGGCGCGCTTGGCGCGACGTTCAGCAATAAATGCCACCAGGAAAACGGCGCCAATCAGGTCAAAGAAACCCATGGCGATGAACAGCGGGTTGAAGCCAATTTTGTCGGCGGTCACCCCGATTAATAACGAGAACAGGAAGCTGGCGATCCACGCCGCGGATCCGCGCATACCGTTCACCGTCGCCATTTGTCCCTTGTCGAACGACTCCACCACCAGCGCGCTGAGCATGCAGGAGATGATCTGATGCCCGAAGCCGCCAATGGAGATCAGGACGATGGTGATATAGGGATCGCGGGTGATAGCGACGAGGGCCAGGGAGATCATCAAAAACGCGCCGGTCACCGAGCTGGCGATCACCGAGTTGACTCGCGTACAGCCGAACCAGCGAACGTACAGGCGGGTGAGGTAGCCGCTGACCACGCTGCCGAGGTCGGCGGCAAGGAACGGCAGCCAGGCGAACATGGCAATCTGCTTGAGATCCATGCCGTGCTCTTTAGCCAGGTACAGCGGTACCCAGAAGCTCAGCACCGCCCAGGCGGGCTCGGCCATAAATGCGGGAATGGCGATCCCGTAGAAACGTTTATTCTTCGAGACGGTTTTGAGTGCGGTAAAGAAGGGCTGTTTCACCGGCGGCGCTTCGTTATCCTGCTTGATGTACTCGAGCTCGCTTTTGCTGAGATTGGGGTGCTTTTCCGGGTTCTGATAGAAGGCCCACCACAGCACCACCCACAGCAGGGCCAGCGCGCCGGTAAACATAAACGCCCCCTGCCAGCCGAAGGAGGCATGGGCGAAGTAGATGATCGGCGGGGCGAGCATGGCGCCGATGGAGAACCCGACGCCAGCCCAGCCGGCGGCGATTGGCCGTTCAGACTTCGGGAACCACTCGCCGATGGTCTTGGCGTTGGCCGGGGTGGCGGCCGCCTCGGCCCCGCCCATAAAGAAGCGCAATATAGCCAGGTGCAGCCAGCTGCCGGCCCCGGCGTGGGCGATGCAGGCCAGCGCCCACAGGGTGGCGCAGATCATAAACCCGAGCTTCAGGCCGATGACGTCGATAAGCCAGCCACAGAGCGGTTGGAAAATCGTGTAAGCCAACTGAAACGCGCCGACGATCCAGGAATATTGTTCGGTGGTGATACCGAGCGTCGCTTTCAGTTCCGGGGCGATAATCCCCAGCGAGTTGCGTGTGATGTAGTTGACGGTGACGCCAAGTAAAAACAGGACCAGCACCCACCAGCGCAGGTTTTTTACCACCCGGCGCGTTTTGCTGACCGCGATATCATTGTTGAGGCCTTGACTCATAGCACACTCCACATGACGTTAGTAGGGGGAAAGTGACGTTCTCAATCCGTGAGCGGTCACGTAGTGTTGTTAACTATTTGAATAGTATATTTTTTTATCTCAACACCATTGGTATAACTAGTATGGGAGATGTTGGACCAATTCAGGCTAAGGGAGAAAAAACGTCGGGCAAAGCGCTATTTATGCAAGTTTTTTCATGAAATGACCGGGATCTCAAATTTTGCGCTGTCATTTGCTTACAGGTAGCGCTTTGGCGATTATGAAAATTCTTTCATTTTCCAATCGGAGCTGGATCACAAAATGGATAAAAAGCTGCGCGTCGCCGAAATCGCCGCCCGCACCGGGCTGTCGGCCAGTACCGTTTCGCGCGTCCTGGCCGGGAAGGCGAATACCAGCGACAAGGCCCGCCGGGCGGTGCTGGAGTGCGCCCGCGAGCTGGGGGTCATGCAGGGACTGGCCGCCGGACGTCTGTTGCTCAATAATCTGCTGGTGTTTGCCCCACAGCGCGCCTTCGATGAGCGGTCGGATATCTTCTACTACCGGGTGATCCAGAGCATCAATAACGCGCTGGCGGCGCATGAAGTGCGCCTGCGCTACTGCGCGCTGGACGAGAACGACAGCGACGCCAATCTGTTTCTTGCCCGCATGAACGAAGCGGAGACCCAGGCCGCGGTGCTGCTGGGGATCGACGATCCGCATATTCATGGCCTGGCGGCGGACCTGGGCAAACCCTGCGTATTGATCAACTGTCGGGATGAAGGGATGCGGCTGCAGTCCATTGCCCCCGATCATCGTCTGATTGGCCTGTGCGCCGCCCGCTATCTGTTTGATATGGGGCATCGCGTGGTGATGAACGTCATGTGCCTGCGCCGCTATACCATGGAGCTGCGGCTGGGGGGGATCCAGGAGGCGTGGCGCGCGCGCAATTTGCGCTTTACCGCCAGCCGGGATCTCATCAGCATCGCCAACTTTAGCGCCAGAGAGACCGAAGAGCAGGTGGGGACCTGGCTTGATGGCTTACAGGGCAGGCCGTTGCCCACCGCTTTCCTGGTGGGCGGCGATTTTATGGCCGCCGGCACGGTCAGCGCATTGCAAAAGCGCGGCCTGCGGGTGCCGCAGGATGTCTCGGTGATGAGCATCGACGGGTTTAATCTGGCGGCGATCCAGGAGGTGCCGCTGACCGCGGTGCATGTGCCGCGGGATGAGCTGGGCAGCGAGGCGGTGCACCTCCTGCAGCAGCGCCTGCTGCGCCCGGAGGCGCCGCACGGTTCGCTGCTGCTGCACGGCACGCTGGTGGTGCGCGATTCGGTACGGCGGATCCGGCCGGGCAAAGGCCATACCGCCGTGGAGCCGCAGGGGCTGTATGACGATTAAACCGCGATACCCAGCGCCCGTTTGCCGTGGATGTTCAGATCCTCCAGGGTGAAGCGCCCCTGCCAGCTGGCCTCATAGTCCTCGCGCGGGAAATCACCCGGCGAGGCCCCTTTTTCCAGAGCGATTTTCACTTTCTGCGCGTAGGCGAGGTTCTTCTCGCACATCGGCGCCGCCGGAATGTACATCACATTGCCCCAGCCCTGCTGATTTTCCACCGGCGCCACCGAGTGAATGACGTCGCAGTGCCACCAGACGGAATCGCCAGCGTTCAGCGCCGGGATCGAACTGAGGGCTTTGATCAGCAGCGGGTGCCACTGCTCAGAGATCGGCAGCACTCTGCCCGGCGCGACGCCGCACAGCTCATCCTCCGGCACATCGTCAAGCAGCGGGCGCAGCAGCACATAGGCCATCGCCTCGGGGATCGGCACCACGTGCAGCAGTCCCTGACCCGGGATCATATCCGACAGCGCGGTCCAGCCCTGGAAAGTGCGGAACACCGAGCACTTGGTGGTGTTGTCGACAGTGTACTCTTCCACTTCAGTACGGTGCGCGGCGTCCCACGGATCGTAAGCGTCGACATGACCGTTAAAGACGTTGGCGAAGACCTGCTGGTAGGCGGGGAGTAGCCAGCGCTCCAGCGCACCGGAATCGGTATGCGCGCCCAGCCCTTTCGAGGTGGTTCCCGGCGGACGGCGGCGAATGCGGTCGGGGTAAATGACGCTGACGTCCGGATCGAACCAGCGCTTGCCGTCCTGCTCAAAGCGCCACAGGCGGTTAAGGAAGGACTGCGCCGCCGCCATTTCATCGCTCTGGCGGGCCTGCATTTGCGAGGGCGACCAGTAGATGGGATAGATTTCCGGCCGCGAAGCCTCAAGCGTACCGAAGAAGCTGTCGCCTGGCCCTTTGTAGACCTCGTCGAAATGGTTCAGATCCAGATATTCCAGCATCGCGGTATCCCAGGCCAGCGCCTGTTCGCGCGGAAAGTGGCCTTTGATCACCGCGCAGCCCCGGCGCTTAATGGCCGCGCGCTGGGCATCGCTCACGGTTCCCTCGGCGATATCGCGGAACGGAATGGTTGGCCAGACCTCCTGGCCTGCGGCTTTCAGCGTCTCAATCTCCTGCAGGCGCTCGCTGATGCGCGCTGAGAGCTTATCGAACACCGCCTGGACGTCGCCGATTTGCGCCCGCAGCGCCTGCTTCATCTGGCGAATCGCCGCTTTGTGGTCGGCGGGGAGTGTTTCGTGGGTCGGGAGAGCAGCCATAATAACCTCGCTGTATCTTTCATTCGAAAGTATTAAATCTTATAAACGTTAATTTAAGTTAAAATGGAGTTAATGCAAGTTTAAAATCTTGCTGCGGCGCACAAAATGGACAAGCCGGGGCGCGCAGCCCCGGAGAGCGGTCAGGCGTTGAAGGGATCGCGGTTATCGAGGACGGCCTGAATGACGTTCAGCGCGCCGTCATGATTATTATCGTCGGTCGCGTATCCGGCGATAGCTTTGATGCTGTCGGCGGCGTTACCCATGGCGAAAGCGTATTTCACCAGCTTCAGCATTTCGGCGTCGTTGCCGCTGTCGCCGATGGCCACGCACTGCTGCGGCGACAGGTTCCAGCGCTTGAGCAGGCGGCTGATGCCGTTGGCTTTATGCAGACCGGGAATAATCAAATCGACAAAGCCAAAGCCGCTGGTGACCGGCTTCATAATGCCGTCGAGCGAGACGTGCAGTTTATCGATCAGCTGCGGGATCTCGCTGTCCGGCAGGTTCAGAGAAAATTTGAACAGCGTATCGTCGATGGCGTGATAGTCGCTTACCCGCTGCAGACGGTGGTAGTGCTTTGACATCAGGTCGACGAAGGCGTCCGGGGCGTTATCGCTCACGTAGGCGCTGTGCAGGCCGCAGGCGACGAAGTTCAGCTGCGGATCTTTGAGTAATTCGCCAATCACCACCTGCGATTCGTGGCGGGTCAGTTCGCCGTGGAACAGCTGCTTACCATGCTCAAAGACCAGCGCGCCGTTTTCGGCGACGAACGAGATCTGCTCGCGGATCTCCGGGAAGAAGGAGATCAGCTGATAGTACTGGTTGCCGCTGGCGACAACGAATTCAATGCCGCGCTGCTGCAGCTGGGCGAATTGCGCCAGAAACCGTGAGCGGTCGTAGGTTTTGGCGTCATTGAGAAAAGTTCCGTCCATATCGGTGACGATAACTTTAACGGTCATAAGGGGATGCTCCTGGCTTAACTTCGACCAGTAACATTCTAATTACAATGTGATGGGGAGCACAAATTTATTTCGAATGAAAGTTCACGCATTCAGAAAATGCCGGGAGGCGGCCTTGCCTTTCCCGGCCAGCAGGACAGGGGAGGCCCGCTAAGCGTCGCGCCAGCGGGCCTGAAGGGCTACAGCGTATGCTCGGTACGGGCGATGATATCGTCCTGGGTATCCGGCGACAGAGCGGTAAAGAACGCCGAGTACCCGGCGACGCGCACCACCAAATCGCGGTACTGATCAGGATGTTTCTTCGCCTCCAGCAGCGTGTCGCGCGAGACAATGTTGTACTGGATATGCCAGCCTTTATGCACCTCGAAGAAGGTGCGCAGCAGCACCATCAGCTTCTGCTTGTCGGACGCGTTTTCCAGGGTGGACGGATTCAGCTTCTGGTTTAGCAGAACGCCGCCGAGGATCGCCCCGGTGGGCAGTTTACCTACCGAACTGATGACCGCCGTCGGCCCCAGATGGTCGGTTCCGGAGGCCGGGCTGGCCCCTTCCGCCAGCGGAGTGTGCGCTTTACGGCCATCCGGCGTCGCCATGGTCTGCGCGCCGAACGGAACGTTGGCGGAGATAGAGGACGTGCCGGCGTAATAGTTGCCGCCGATCGGGCCGCGGCCATAGCGCGGGTTGTGATACTGCTTCAGCTCGTCGATATAGGTCTGGTAGGCCCGCGCCAGCAATGCGTCCACGCTGTCATCATCGTTACCGTACTTCGGCGCGCCGTTGATCAACCGCTGGCGCAGCTGCTCGTGGGTCAGGCCGTCAAAATCTTCCGCCAGCGCCTTCGCCAGTTCCTGCTGGCCGATAACGCCCTGATCGAAGACCAGCTTTTTCACCGCCGCCAGGCTGTTGCCGAGGTTGGCGATGCCCACCTGCAGGCCGGACACCCAGTCATACTTAGCGCCGCCCTGCTTAATGCTCTTCGCCCGTTCGATGCAGTCGTCCACCAGCGCCGAACAGAGAATATCGTGGACGTTCTCTTCCAGCATAGTATCGACCACATACTCAATCTCAATCGACTTACGGGTGTAGTAGCGGATCTGGCTGTCCCAGTCGGCCAGCACCTCGTCGAAGTTAGTGAAGTTGCCTTTCGACAGGGCGTGCTCCTGCGGCAGGAACACCTGGCCGCTGGTGGCATCGCGGCCGCCTTCCAGCGTCGCCAGCATCACCCGCGCGAAGTTGATGAAGCTCATGCCGGTGCAGCGATAACCCCATTTGCCGCCGACCGCGGTTTCGATGCAGCCGATGGCCGCATAATCGTAGGCATCCTGCGGCTCGATTCCCAGCTTGATAAATTCCGGGATCACGATTTCGTCGTTATTAAACGCCGGCATGCCGAAGCCGCAGCGGATCACCTGGACGCAGGCGTCGAGGAAGTCGTTGCTCATTCCGGCGTGGTAGCGCACGCTGAGGTTCGGCTGGGTCGAGCGCAGACGACCGCAGGATTCCAGAATGGCGTACGACAGCGGGTTGACCGCGTCCTGCGGCTGGCCGTCCACCAGGTTCTGGCCGCCGATGGTGACGTTCTGATACAGCGGGCTGCCGGCTGAGGCCTTGGAGTGCGAGCCGGAGCGGATCTTGTTGACCTCCAGCAGCTTCAGCCAGCAGCTGTGCAGCAGCTCAATGGCCTGTTCGCGATCCAACGATTGCTGTAGCTCAACGTCGCGGCGGTAGTACGGATAGAGGTACTGGTCCATGCGGCCAAACGAGACCGAGTGGCCATTGGATTCAATCTGCAGGATCAGCTGAATGAAGTAGCACAGCTGCAGCGCCTGCCAGAAGGTCTTCGGCGGCTCATGGGCGATGATATTGCAGTTTTCGGCAATCGCCAGCAGCTCATCGCGGCGTGCGTCACGGGATTCTGCCGTCGCCATCTCGCGCGCCAGCGCGGCAAAGCGTTTGCTGTGGTCGCTGACCGCCGCCAGCACAATATCAATCGCTTTCAGGAACTGTTCGCCGTGCAGGTCTTCCAGCACCGTCAGGTTGATGCGCGACCGGCGTTCGGCGACTTTCGCGCGCATGCCGTCCAGTCCTTTCTCCAGCAGCAGCGGGTAGTTGACCGCCAGGTGAGCGTCGCCGGAGGTCATGTTGCCCTCGGCCTTAATAATGCCGGTGGCGAGGAGCGCTTTCTGCTCATCGGTAAACATGCCGTAGCAGCGGTCCTGCACGGTCTGGCCGCGCCACCACGGGCACACTTCGTGCAGTACGCGCTTGTTCTCTTCGCTGACCGCGAAGCCGGCGCCGGGGCGGTCGGCGAGATCGTCGATCTCTTTCTCGATCCAGCTGACGGTGTATTCCGGGAAGATCGGCGCGGCGCGCACTTCGCTGGCCTGGTTGCCGACGATCAGCTCATCGTGCTTGATCCAGATGGTGCGCTCGGCCAGGTGGTGAGCGAGGGCCAGGGCGCGGCGCACCGGGATCGGCTTATCAAGATGCTGCTGATACATCTCGGTATAGTGGCGGGCGCGTTCGGTACAGACCGGCGGCTTGACGATATGCACCAGCGCCATTTTATGGGCCTGGATACGGGCGCTGAGGGTGTTGAGTTTCAGGGTAGTCATAGGGGTTATCCTCGTAAGATCGCCGTTAGCCCCTTGCTCCGCGCATAATCCTGCGCAAAGGCGAGCAGCTCGGGAGCATCCAGCGGTTTATCCGGTGCGGTGTAGGGCTGACTGAGTAACTGGTATTTATTCATTCCCAGCGTGTGGTAGGGCAGGAAATGGATTTCGCTGACCCGCAGGCGGTCGGCGGCAAAATCAGTGATGGCGGTAATGTCGGCTTCGCTGGCGTTGAATCCCTGGATTAACGGCACGCGAATAATGATGTTTTTCCCCGCCTGCGCCAGGTGCTGCAGGTTGTCCAGCACCCGGCGGGCGCTGCCGTCGGTCCACTGCCTGAAAACGGCCTCGTCGACGTGCTTCAGGTCGGCGAGAAACAGGTCGATGAAGGGTAAAGCCGGCTCAATGTATTTCCACGGTACGTGCAGGCAGGTTTCCACAGCGGTATGGATACCCGCCTGATGGCTGGCCTCCAACAGCGCCTGCGCCAGGGCCGGGTTCATAAAGGGTTCGCCGCCGGAAAGGGTGATGCCGCCGCCGCTGCGATCGTAAAAGGGTTTATCGCGCAGCACCGTCGCCATGATCTCCTCGACGCTCTTCTCCTCGCCGCACACCGTGAGCGCGGTGGTGGGGCAGCAGTCGCGCAGCGCGGCGATATGGCTGTCGTTAACGTGTTGCCGGTGAATGATCAGACCCTCGAGGGTGCGGGTGGTAACCGCCGGCGCCGCCTGCTGGCACAGCTCGCAGCCAGCCAGGCACAGGCGCGGGTCATACAGCAGGTCTTCGCTGCGGGCGCGGCTCTCCGGGTTCTGGCACCAGCGGCAGCCCAGCGAGCAGCCTTTCAGGAAGACGACGGTGCGGATCCCTGGGCCGTCATGGGTGGAATAGCGCTGGATATTGAAGATCATGGCTTACCCTCTTGTTTGCGTATGAATATAAAAACACTTTCGAATGAAAGTTATATTGACGCAAATCAACAAGCGGGATGGCGATAATCGCCAGGGGATAGAATAACGGCAGAGGTCACAACTTCACCGGCGACGACCCTCGCCGGCGGCTGAACGTTAGCGCGTACCGCATACCTCGCACTGCGGGTGGCGCATCAGCTTCATTTCACGAAACTGGCAGGTCATGGCGTCGTACATCACGATTTTCCCGCTGGCGGGCGTGCCGTAGCCGGTCAACAGCTTAATGGCCTCCATCGCCTGCAGGGAACCGATAGTGCCCACCAGCGGGGCCATCACGCCGGCTTCGACGCAGGTGAGGGCGTTTTCGCCAAACAGGCGGCTCAGGCAGCGGTAGCAGGGTTCGCCCTCCTGATACGTGAAGACGCTGATCTGCCCCTCCATACGGATCGCCGCCCCGGAAACCAGCGGGGTTTGGTGGCGGAAGCAGCCGGCGTTGAGCTGGTTACGAATGGCGACGTTGTCGGTGCAGTCGAGCACCAGATCGTGCCCGGCAATCTGCCCCGCCAGCGCCGCTTCGTCCAGTAAGGCATTGAGCGGCACCAGATGAACGTGCGGATTAATGCGCGCCAGCGCCTCGCGGGCGGAGTCCACCTTCGGCTGGCCGATGGCGGCGTCGCTGTGCAGCGTCTGGCGTTGCAGATTAGAGAGCGAGACGGTGTCGAAATCGAGCAGGGTGAGCTGCCCCACCCCGGCGGCGGCCAGATACTGCGCGGCGGCGCAGCCAAGTCCGCCGAGGCCGACCACCAGCACGCGAGCGGCCTTTAGCCGCTCCTGGCCGTCAAAATCAAAACCGCGCAAAACAATCTGTCGGTTATAGCGCAGCATCTCTTCATCGCTCAGCTCCACGGCCATTACAGCCCCCCAAACAGATGGCTGAACGGTTCGACGTCGACCCATTCGCCCGCTTCAACGTGGCCGCGCTCGCGCTCCAGCACGATAAAGCAGTTGCCGAGGCTGAAAGAGCTGAAAATGTGCGAGCCCTGATGACCGGTGGTGGTCACCACCAGCTCGCCGTCCGGGTTGCGCTGCAGAATACCGCGCTGAAAATCGAGGCGGCCCGGGGACTTTTTCAGCCGCGCGGCGGCCCGCACCCGCAGGCGGGTCGCCTGAAGCGGACCGTGCTTACCGGAGAGCTTCGCCAGCAGCGGCTGTACCAGCTGACAGAAGGTGACGGTGGCGGAAACCGGGTTGCCCGGCAGGCCGCAGAACCAGCTGCTGCTGAGCTTGCCGAAGGCGAAGGGTTTGCCCGGCTTGATCGCCAGCTTCCAGAAGCCGATCTCCCCCAGCTCTTCAAGAATGGTTTTGGTGTAGTCGGCTTCGCCCACCGAGACGCCACCGGAGCTGATGACCACGTCGGCCTGCTGGTCGGCGGCGATAAAGGCCTCACGCAGTTGCGTCGGATCGTCAGGAATAATGCCGAGGTTAATGACCTCGCAGCCCAGCTGTTCGAGCATCAGATGCACCGCCAGGCGGTTGGTATCGTAAATCTGGCCGTCGCCAAGCGGTTGACCCGGCAGCTGCAGCTCATCGCCGGTCGAGAAGACCGCGACGCGAACCTTGCGCACCACCTCGACGTCGGCAATGCCCAGCGAGGCCAGCACCGGCAGCTCGGCTACCGTCAGCGGCGTTCCCGCCGGGAAGACCACCGCGCCGTGGGCGATATCTTCCCCGCGGCGGCGAATATGCTGCCCGGCTTTCACCGGCGCGGCAAAGCGCACGCCGGCGTCGGTCTGTTCGGTCTCTTCCTGCATGACTACCGCGTCGCAGCCCGCAGGCACCGGCGCGCCGGTCATGATGCGGATACAGGTGCCGGTGGGCCAGGCGTCGTGAAACGGCTGGCCGGCAAAGGCCTTCCCGGCGACCGGCAGGGCCGCGCCGTCGTTGAGGTCGCTCAACCGGACGGCATAGCCATCCATCGCCGCGTTATCAAAGCCGGGGACATCCAGCGGGGAGATAATGTCATGGGCGGTGACGCGCGCGAAGGCCTGCAACAGCGGTACAGTTTCCGTCGCGCTCAGCGGCGTAATACGATCGAGCATCTGGGTGAGGGCTGTGTCGAGCGGCATCAGTCCGGCGGTAAAATCCATGGGTCACTCCTGCGGGCAAAACGGCGAAAACGCCTATTATGGCAGAAAAGCGGCGCGGGCTGTATGCCACCTGGGTACGAGGCTTTACATCGACCGCCGCTCTTTCTATATTCAAAAATTGTATAAGGCATTCAGCAATATAATGATATCAATACCCTTATTCCTGACGTGACCGGTGCCGCGACGCGGTACGACAGGGCGGGGGCTATCCACTTCATCGTTAAGGACTGGCGAAATGGGCAAGGCGGTTATAGCAATTCACGGCGGCGCAGGGGCGATTTCTCGCGCGCAGATGACGCCGGAGCGGGAGCGGGAGTACGTGGCGGCGCTGTCGGCTATCGTCGAAAGCGGGCAGAAAATGTTGGCTGCAGGCGCCAGTGCGCTGGATGCCGTGACCGAGGCCGTCCGTCTGCTGGAGGAGTGTCCGCTGTTTAACGCCGGGATGGGCTCGGTATTTACCCACGATCAAACCCACGAGCTGGACGCCTGCGTGATGGACGGCTACAGCCTGCAGGCGGGGGCGGTGGCCGGGGTCAAACATCTACGTAATCCGGTGCTGGCGGCGCGTCTGGTGCTGGAGGAGAGCCCGCACGTGCTGCTGATCGGCGAGGGGGCGGAAAATTTCGCCTTCTCCCACGGAATGGCGCGCGTCGATAACGATCTCTTTTCCACCCCCGAGCGTCTGCTGCAGCTGCAGGAGGCGAAAGCGGGCGGGGAGATCATCCTTGACCATCACGCCGCTCCGCTCGACGAACGGCAGAAAATGGGCACCGTCGGGGCGGTGGCGCTCGATCTGGCCGGCAATCTGGCGGCGGCGACCTCCACCGGCGGCATGACCAACAAACTGCCCGGACGCGTCGGCGACAGCCCGCTGCCGGGCGCGGGGTGCTACGCCAACAACGCCAGCGTGGCGGTCTCCTGCACCGGCACCGGCGAAGTCTTTATGCGTACCCTGGCGGCCTACGATATCGCCGCCCTGATGGAGTACGGTCAGCTCAGTCTCTATTCCGCCTGCGAGCGGGTGGTGATGGAGAAGCTGCCGGCCCTCGGCGGCAGCGGCGGGCTGATTGCCGTCGATCGCGAAGGCAACGTCGTTTTACCGTTTAACAGCGAAGGCATGTACCGCGCCTGGTGCTATGCCGGCGATACGCCGACCATTGGCATTTATCGCGAATAGAACAAGGGAGAGGAGAGTGCCGCAAACTCACGAAACGGATACCTGCGAAGTACTGGTGGTGCGCAACCTGAACGTGGCGTTCCGCCAGCAGGATGCGCCAGAGGTGCAGGCCGTGCGTCAGCTTTCCTTCAGCCTGCGCCGCGGCGAGACGCTGGCGATTGTCGGGGAGTCCGGTTCGGGAAAATCGGTCACCGCGCTGGCGCTGATGCGTCTGCTTGACGCCGCCAGCAGCGAGGTGAGCAGCGAGGGGCTGTGGCTGCGACGGCGCAACCGGCAGGTGATCGCGCTCAATGAGCAATCGGAGGCCGAAATGCGCCGGGTACGCGGCGCGGATCTGGCGATGATTTTTCAGGAGCCGATGACCTCGCTGAACCCGGTATTCACCATCGGCGAGCAGATCGCCGAATCCCTGCGCCTGCACCAGGGGTTGGGGCGCGAAGAGGCGCTGCGCGCGGCGAAAAAGATGCTCGACCAGGTGCGTATTCCCCAGGCGGAAGAGATGCTCTCACGCTATCCGCACCAGCTCTCCGGCGGCATGCGCCAGCGGGTGATGATCGCCATGGCGCTCTCCTGTCGGCCGGCGGTGCTGATTGCCGACGAGCCGACCACGGCGCTGGATGTCACCATTCAGGCGCAAATTTTGCAACTTATCACCGTCCTGCAAAAGGAGATGGCGATGGGGGTAATCTTTATCACCCACGACATGGGGGTGGTGGCCGATATCGCCGATCGGGTGCTGGTCATGTATCGCGGCGAGGCGGTGGAGACCGGCAGCGTCGAGGAGATTTTCCGTTCACCGCAGCATCCTTATACGCAGTCGCTGTTGGCGGCGGTCCCCCGGCTGGGGGAGATGCGCGGTCAGGATCTGCCGCGCCGCTTCCCGCTACCGGGGCAGCCGCTGGCGGAGACAGACACGCCAGACACGGTGGTGGCGGGGGAGCCTATTCTGCAGGTGCGCGATCTGGTGGCCCGTTTTCCGGTGCGCGGCGGACTGCTCAATCGCGTGACGCGCGAAGTGCATGCGGTGGAGAAGGTGAGTTTTGATCTCTGGCCGGGAGAGACCCTGTCGCTGGTGGGGGAGTCCGGCTGCGGCAAGTCGACTACCGGCCGGGCGCTGCTGAGGCTGGTTGAGACCCAGGGGGGCACCATTACCTTCGATGGTCAGCGGATCGATACCCTCTCCGGCAGCAAGCTGCAGTCCCTGCGGCGCAATATTCAGTTTATTTTTCAGGACCCTTACGCCTCGCTCGATCCGCGCCAGACAGTCGGCGATTCGATTATGGAGCCGCTGCGGGTGCATGGCCTGCTGGACAGGGAGGCGGCGCGCGAGCGGGTCGCCTGGCTGCTTAAGCGCGTGGGGCTGCAGCCGGAGCATGCCTGGCGCTACCCCCACGCCTTTTCCGGCGGCCAGCGGCAGCGGATCTGCATTGCCCGCGCGCTGGCGCTTAATCCGAAGGTGGTGATTGCCGATGAGTCGGTGTCGGCCCTGGATGTCTCCATTCGGGCGCAGATTATCAATCTGATGCTCGACCTGCAGCGCGAAATGGGCATCGCGTTTCTGTTTATTTCCCATGATATGGCGGTGGTGGAGCGCATCAGCCACCGCGTGGCGGTGATGTATCGCGGCCGGATTGTCGAAATCGGCCCGCGCCGCGCGGTGTTTGAAAACCCGCAGCACCCCTATACCCGTAAGCTCATGGCCGCCGTACCGGTGGCCGACCCGGCCTACCGTCATCCGCAACGGGTCCTGCTGTCAGATGACGTTCCGGGCAATATTTATAAGCGGGGCGAAGAGATCGCCAGCCCGCCATTGCAGCAGGTTGGGCCGGGCCACTTCGTCGCCCGCGACGCCGCCGATGTGCTGGGCAGAGCATAACAACACATAACGCACCTTTTCAGGAGAACACGATGACACAACCTGTTTCACGCAAATGGTGGCTGGCGCTGAGTATCGCGGCGGCCCTGGCGAGCGCCCCCGCTTTTGCCGCCAAAGATGTGGTGGTGGCGGTCGGGTCTAACTTCACGACGCTCGACCCCTATGATGCCAACGATACCCTGTCGCAGGCGGTGGCGAAGTCCTTTTATCAAGGCCTGTTCGGCCTTGATAAAGAGATGAAGCTGCAAAATGTCCTTGCCGAGAGCTACACCGTATCGCCGGATGGCCTGGTGTACACCATCAAGCTGCACAGCGGGGTGAAATTCCAGGATGGCACCGACTTTAACGCCGAGGCGGTCAAGGCTAACCTCGACCGCGCCAGCAACCCGGAAAACCATCTTAAGCGCTATAACCTGTATAAAAATATCGCCAGCACCGAGGCGGTCGATCCAACCACGGTGAAAATTACCCTCAAGCAGCCGTTCTCGGCGTTTATTAATATTCTCGCCCATCCGGCGACGGCGATGATTTCGCCGGCGGCGCTGAAAAAATATGGCAAAGACATCGGCTTCCACCCGGTCGGCACCGGGCCGTATAAGCTCGATACCTGGAACCAGACCGACTTCGTGAAGGTCAGCAAGTTCGATGGCTACTGGCAGCCGGGGCTGCCGAAGCTGGATTCCATTACCTGGCGACCGGTGGTCGATAACAATACCCGGGCGGCGATGCTGCAGACCGGCGAGGCGCAGTTCGCCTTCCCGATCCCCTATGAGCAGGCGCCGCTGCTGGCGAAAAACAGCAAACTGGAGCTGGTGGCCAGTCCGTCGATCATGCAGCGTTACATCAGCATGAACGTGACGCAGAAGCCGTTCGATAATCCGAAGGTGCGCGAAGCGATCAACTACGCCATCAACCGCCAGGCGCTGGTCAAGGTGGCGTTTGCCGGCTACGCCACCCCGGCGACCGGCGTGGTGCCGCCGTCGATTGCCTACGCCCAGAGCTACCCCGCGTGGCCTTACGATCCGGCGAAAGCGCGCCAGCTGCTGAAAGAGGCCGGCTACCCCAACGGGTTTAACACGACGCTGTGGTCGTCACATAACCACAGCACCGCACAGAAAGTGCTGCAGTTTACCCAGCAGCAGCTGGCGCAGGTGGGCATTAAGGCGCAGGTGACGGCGATGGACGCCGGTCAGCGGGCGGCGGAAGTGGAAGGTAAAGGGCAGAAAGAGAGCGGGGTACGGATGTTCTATACCGGCTGGTCCGCCTCCACTGGCGAAGCCGACTGGGCGCTGTCGCCGCTGTTTGCTTCCCAAAACTGGCCGCCGACCCTGTTCAACACCGCCTTTTACAGCAACCCGCAGGTGGATAGCGCACTGAGCGAGGCGCTGAAAACCACCGATCCGCAAGAGAAAACCAAACTCTATAAAGCGGCGCAGGATATTATCTGGAAAGAGTCGCCGTGGGTGCCGCTGGTGGTGGAGAAACTGGTCTCTGCCCACAGCAAGAATCTCACTGGCTTCTATATCCAGCCGGACACCGGCTTCAGCTTCGAACAGGCAGATTTAACACCGTGAAGGTCGAGATGATGCCCTCCGGCACGGGTGGGAGGAGGGCGGTTTTTCCGCGGGGCGGGTGGTGGAGGTACGATGCTCAACTATGTGATTAAGCGCCTGCTGGGGCTGATCCCCACCCTGCTAATCGTCGCGGTGCTGGTGTTTCTCTTCGTCCATATGCTGCCCGGCGATCCGGCGCGGCTGATTGCCGGACCGGAAGCCGACGCCCAGGTGGTGGCGATGGTGCGCCAGCAGCTGGGGCTTGACCAGCCGCTGCACGTCCAGTTTTGGCACTACATCACCAACGTGCTGCGCGGCGATTTTGGCATGTCCATGGCCTCGCGGCGTCCCGTTGCCAGTGAGATAGCCAGCCGCTTTATGCCCACCCTGTGGCTGACGCTGGCCAGCATGAGCTGGGCGGTGCTGTTTGGCATGGCGGCGGGGATCGCGGCGGCGGTGTGGCGCAATCGCTGGCCCGACCGTCTGGGAATGGCGCTGGCGGTGAGCGGCATTTCGTTTCCGGCCTTTGCCCTTGGTATGCTGCTGATGCAGGTGTTTTCGGTTGAGCTGGGCTGGCTGCCGACGGTGGGGGCCGACAGCTGGCGGCACTATATTTTGCCTTCGCTGACCCTCGGCGCGGCGGTGGCGGCGGTGATGGCGCGCTTTACCCGCGCGTCGTTCGTCGATGTGCTGCATGAAGACTATATGCGTACCGCCCGGGCGAAAGGGGTGAGCGAAACGCGGGTGGTGCTCAAGCATGGTCTGCGCAATGCGATGATCCCGGTCGTCACCATGATGGGGCTGCAGTTCGGCTTTCTGCTCGGCGGCTCGATCGTCGTGGAGAAGGTCTTCAACTGGCCGGGGCTGGGGCGACTGCTGGTCGATTCGGTAGAAATGCGCGATTACCCGGTGATTCAGGCGGAAGTGCTGCTCTTTTCGCTGGAGTTTATTCTTATCAATTTAGTGGTTGATGTGCTGTACGCGGCCATAAACCCGGCTATCAGGTATAAGTAAGGTGCGATTGCTTAACTGGAGAAGGCAGGCGGCGCTGAACGCCATGCCGGGCATCAGGCCCGGCGAGATCCATACCCCCTGGCATGAGTTCTGGCGGCGCTTTCGGCGTCAGCCGGTGGCCATGGGCGCCGGTATTTTTGTGCTGTTGCTGATTGCGGTGGCCATCGTCGCCCCATGGATAGCGCCGTACGATGCGGAAAATTATTTTGACTATGACCGGCTTAACGAGGGGCCTTCGCTGGTGCACTGGTTCGGCGTCGACTCGCTGGGGCGCGATATTTTCAGCCGGGTGCTGGTGGGCGCGCAGATCTCGCTGGCCGCCGGGGTGCTGGCGGTGCTGATTGGCGCGGCCATCGGCACGGTGCTTGGGCTGCTGGCCGGCTACTATGAGGGCTGGTGGGATCGGCTGATTATGCGTCTGTGCGACGTGCTGTTCGCCTTTCCGGGGATCCTGCTGGCGATCGCGGTGGTCGCCGTCATGGGCAGCGGGATGGCCAACGTGATTATCGCCGTGGCGATCTTCTCGATCCCGGCGTTCGCCCGGCTGGTGCGCGGCAATACTCTGGTATTAAAGCAGCAGACTTTTATTGAATCGGCGCGCAGTATTGGCGCCAGCGATGCCACCATCCTCTTCCACCACATCCTGCCGGGGACGGTGTCGTCAATCGTGGTTTATTTCACCATGCGCATTGGGGTATCGATTATTTCGGCGGCCAGTCTGTCGTTTCTCGGCCTCGGCGCGCAGCCGCCCACGCCGGAGTGGGGTGCCATGCTCAACGAGGCGCGGGCGGATATGGTGATGTCTCCGCACGTGGCGCTGTTTCCGGCGGTGGCGATTTTCTTGACCGTGCTGGCGTTTAATCTGCTGGGAGATGGCCTGCGCGATGCGCTGGATCCGAAGTTAAAGGGGTAGGGTGAGGGAAAGCACCGCCGTGCGGTGCTTTATATTATTTGTGGCGTCAGCGCATCTTGCGCTCCCGGTTAATTTTCTGCGTTATGCCTGGCATGGCGCAGGGAGCGCACAGGGGGCGGCCAGTCGCCGCCACCCCCTGTACCCCCGGGCTCCGGCCAGCAAAATCGCCACTGCGTGGTCCCTTCGACTTTTCCCTGCAGGCTTCGGGTCGGGCCGAGGCAGCGTCCGTGCAAAACACGGCCCTCAGCCCGCATCCATGCGGGCTGCCCCGACCTTCCGGGAACGTCTCAGCGATTTTGAGGCCGTCAGCACCGGCAGTTTCAGCAACCATGGTGAATAAATTAACGACAGGTCGCACGAACTCCAGGCCGGGTCATGCGCAGCCGCCACCCGGCACAAAATCGGCTCCGTGCCCGCTGTCATCGCCCGGTGGCGCTGCGCTTACCGGGCCTACGAGGTATGAGCCTGTGAGAGGACCCCGTAGGCCGGGTAAGGCGGAGCCGCCACCCGGCATAAAAGTGGCTCCGTGCCTGCTGTCATCGCCCGGTGGCGCTGCGCTTACCGGGCCTACGAGGTATGAGCCTGTGAGAGGACCCCGTGGACCGGGTAAGGCGCAGCCGCCACCCGGCATAAAAGTGGCTCCGTGCCTGCTGTCATCGCCCGGTGGCGCTGCGCTTACCGGGCCTACGATGTGTCAGCCTGTGAGAGGACCCTGTAGGCCGGGTAAGGCGCAGCCGCCACCCGGCATAAAAGTGGCTCCGTGCCTGCTGTCATCGCCCGGTGGCGCTGTGCTTACCGGCCTACGAGGTATGAGCCTGTGAGAGGACCCCGTAGGCCGGGTAAGGCGGAGCCGCCACCCGGCATAAAAGTGGCTCCGTGCCTGCTGTCATCGCCCGGTGGCGCTGCGCTTACCGGGCCTACGAGGTATGAGCCTGTGAGAGGACCCCGTGGACCGGGTAAGGCGCAGCCGCCACCCGGCATAAAAGTGGCTCCGTGCCTGCTGTCATCGCCCGGTGGCGCTGTGCTTACCGGCCTACGAGGTATGAGCCTGTAAGAGGACCCCGTAGGCCGGGTAAGGCGTAGCCGCCACCCGGCAAAATAACGGCGCAACAGGGTTGGCTGGAAGGTAATCGGCGCTGCGCTTGCCGGGCCTGGGGGGGAGCCTACGGGAGGACCCCCCAGGCTGGGGAATGCGATAAGCCGCTATCCGGGAAGCTGGACTAGATCCGGGTTCCCCACAGATCGTATTCGTCGGCGTGCTCGACTTTCACCCGCACCACGTCGCCCGGCTTAACGCGGGTTTCGCCGTTCAGGTAGACCGCGCCGTCGATTTCCGGGGCGTCGGCCATGCTGCGGCCAATGGCGCCTTCTTCATCCACTTCATCCACCAGCACCAGGATTTCGCGGCCCACTTTTTCCTGCAGACGCTCGGCAGAGATCTGCTGCTGCAGCTGCATAAAGCGGTTCCAGCGCTCCTCTTTCACCTCTTCCGGCACCTGGTCCGCCAGCTCATTGGCGGTGGCGCCTTCAACCGGGCTGTACTTGAAGCAGCCGACGCGGTCGAGACGCGCCTCTTTCAGGAAGTCGAGCAGCATCTGGAAATCTTCTTCCGTTTCGCCCGGGAAGCCCACGATAAAGGTGGAGCGCAGGGTCAGATCCGGGCAGACTTCACGCCACTGCTTGATGCGCGCCAGCTGACGGTCCGCGGATCCTGGACGCTTCATCAGCTTCAGGATACGCGGGCTGGCGTGCTGCAGCGGAATATCGAGGTACGGCAGAATTTTGCCTTCCGCCATCAGCGGGATCACATCGTCGACGTGCGGGTACGGGTAGACATAGTGCAGGCGCACCCAGATGCCGAGCTTCGCCAGCTCTTCGCACAGGCTGACCATGCTGGTCTTCACCGGCATACCGTTGTGGAAACCGGTGCGGTGCTTGACGTCGACGCCGTAGGCGGAGGTGTCCTGCGAAATCACCAGCAGCTCTTTCACGCCAGCGTCAGCGAGGCGTTTGGCTTCCGCCAGCACTTCGCCAATCGGACGGCTCACCAGATCGCCGCGCATGGACGGAATAATGCAGAAGGTGCAGCGATGGTTGCAGCCTTCGGAAATTTTTAAGTAGGCGTAGTGGCGCGGCGTCAGCTTAACACCCTGTTCCGGCACCAGGCTCAGGAACGGGTTGTGCTTCGGCTTTGGCGTATAGTGGTGGACGTGCTCCAGCACCTGCTCATAGCTGTGCGGACCGGTGATCTCCAGCACCTTCGGGTGCACTTCGCGGATCTGATCCTCTTTTGCGCCGAGACAGCCGGTGACGATCACCTTGCCGTTCTCTTTCAACGCTTCGCCGATCGCTTCCAGCGATTCCTGCACAGCGCTGTCGATAAAGCCGCAGGTGTTAACGATCACCATATCGGCGTTGTCGTAGGTAGGTACGACGTCATAACCTTCGGTGCGCAGTTCGGTCAGGATACGCTCTGAGTCCACGAGGTTTTTCGGGCAGCCCAGGGAGACGAAGCCGATTTTCGGCTGGTGCGTGACATTGCTCATAGCTTAAAAAGTGTTCAATTATTGGAATGGTCAGGGCAGGAATTCTACAGATCTTTGCGAAAAAGAGTATAGCTCCGTCACGGTTAATGGTGAAAAAGCGCACCCAACCCTGCCTTTCACGACCCTGCCGCTACAGCGGATCCCGCACGCCCCGGGGCAGAGGGGCGGGAAACGCTTCCGGCACGCCGTGCGCGCGGGCGGCGACTCATGCCCGGCGTTGCTGCCGGGCAGAGACTTATTGCGCCGGGGTGACGGCTCCGGAGGGGGCGACGCCGGGCTTTTTCGGCTCGCGCTTATCCTGCAGCGTGAAGACAGAGATCAGAGTAAAGAGCCCGGCTATGCCGCCGAGGATCAGATAGGTGTCGGCGAAGCCAATGGTATCGTACAGATAGCCTGCCAGCGGCGAGTAGATGGCGGTGGCGATCGAGGCGACAAACAGCACCAGTAAATAGACTGTTGAAGAGAGCTTGTGGTCGAAGTTGGCGGCGATGAATTTAAAGACCGACACCAGAATTAACGGTTTCTCCAGGGCATGCATCATTTTTACTGCGCCAATCCACACCGGGCCGAGAGGCACCGCCGAGCCAGCAATACGTACCGACATGATCAGCCCGGCAATGATCAGCGCCCATTTGGCGCCGGTCCGGTTAACAAACCACGGCATCAGGCATAAGAACAGCGTTTCGCCGCACACCTGAATGGAGGCGAGGATCCCATACCAGCGGTTGCCTTCCTCCGGCGTCGGGAATTGCAGCGAGAAGTACTGGGCAAATTGCTGATCGTAGGTGTCATAAATCTGCGTGACGAACAGGGTAAAGATCAGCAGCATCCAGAACTGGCTGTTCTTCGCCAGCTCAAGGGCATGGGAGACCTTCAGCGATTCGCTTCGCGCCACATCGGCATCAGTTAATTCGATTTTGGTCAGCATAAAGCAGACGGCGGCGATGACGATGGCGAGGCTGGCGAGCCAGAAGGCCAGATTGGGATTGCTGTCGATATATTTACCGACGATCCAGGCCGCGGCCGCCCAGCCTAACGAGCCCCACATCCGCACCCGACCGTATTCGAACTGGTAGCGGCGGGAAATCTTATCGATATAAGAGTCGATCACCCCGCAGCCGGAGTTAAAGATGATCCCCAGATAGATGCCCCCCAGCAGCGCGCCAATCCAGAAGCTATGCATCAGCAGCGGCGCGTAAACGTAGATAAAGAAGGGGCCTACCGGCAGGAGCAGCGCCACCAGCAGCCAGATAAGGCGTTTTTTCAGGCCGAACTTGTCGGAGATAAAGCCGAAGAAAGGCTGCATCAGCAGGGCGATAAAGGCGTTGATCGAATAGAGCAGGCCGGTTTTCGTGGCGCTGATGCCAAGGTGCTGGGTGGTCCAGATGACAAAGAAAGCCATGGTCGACGACCAGGCGAACAGGTAGAGGAAATCGAAAAGACTCAACAGAAGGTAGTTTCTTTTACCGGGCGTCATGGTTCAGTTCCTTGCAAAGGGGCAGAGAGATCATCAGCGAACCGCGGTCGCTGTTTTTATTAAATGTTATACGTATTACATTAATGATTTGTTATGGCATCCTGAGTGGCCATCGCGCAATAGCTCCAGCGATATAATGTGATCATTGCAGCACTATTTTGGCCTTTTTATGGCGGCGAATGCGAATTAATTTCTTTGTGAAATCAAATGTGATCGTATAACATAATCTTTGTTATATACCTGACAATGCGGCAAGGTTGTTACATTGTAAAGGGTGTTAAAGGCTTGGGAATAATTGACCTGGCGCATCATTTTGTACAAAAAATAACCGTATTATGGATGAGGTAAAGGACGACAGAGGAGGAACCGTGATGACCGTTGACAGACTATACCGCCACCTTTTGCAGAAGCTCATTAACGCCAATATCGATATTGACGCCTATCTGCAGCTGCGAAAGGCCAAAGGCTACATGTCAGTCAGCGAAAATGACCATCTGCGTGAAAACTTGTTTGAGCTTTGCCGTGAAATGCGTGCCCAGGCGCCGCGCCTGCAGAATGTCATTTCACCGGAGGAGAGGGATGCCCTTCGTTTGGCCGGCGAGTCCGTCGCCGCCGCTGCAGTATGCCTGATGAGCGGACATCATGATTGTCCGCTGTACATCGCTGTTAACGTAGAGAAGCTAGAACGCTGTCTGACAGGATTGACTTCAAATATTCATAAATTGAATAAATTGTCGCCAATCCCTCATGCCTGATCGGCTGAAACCCAGGGGAAGTGGACGCTTCCCCTGTTAAAGGTTATGTAAAAATCCCCGCGCAAATCTCCCCGCTGGCTACCCTTTAGCGCAGAGCTGACGAAAGGAGAATGCCATGCGTCCGATCCCGCTGCTGTTGCTATTGAGCGCCCTGTCGCTGCCGGCCCTGAGCCAGGCCGCGGTGCGGGTGGAAGTATTGCAGAACCGGCTGGCCCATCCGTGGAGCCTGGCGTTTCTCCCCGGCGACCAGGGCATGTTGATTACTCTGCGCGGCGGCGAGCTCAAGCGCTGGCAGCCGGGTAAAGGCCTGTCGGCGCCGATAGCCGGCGTGCCGCAGGTGTGGGCCAACGGCCAGGGAGGCTTACTGGACGTGGCGTTGGCCCCGGATTTCGCGCAGTCGCGGCGGGTGTGGCTAAGCTATGCGGAGAGCGACGCCAGCGGCAAAGCGGGCACCGCGGTGGGCTACGGGCAGTTGAGCCAGGATGCCACGCAGCTGACGAACTTCACCGTGGTGTTTCGCCAGCAGCCGAAACTCTCCGTCGGCAATCATTTTGGTGGCCGGCTGGTATTCGACGGCAAAGGGCATCTGTTTATTGGCCTCGGGGAGAACAATCAGCGTCCCACCGCTCAGGATCTCGGCAAGCTGCAGGGAAAAGTGGTCCGTCTGACGGAGACCGGGGGCGTTCCGCCGGATAACCCCTTTGTTGGCCGGGCCGACGTGAGGCCGGAGATCTGGGCCTACGGCATCCGCAATCCGCAGGGTATGGCGATGAATCCGTGGAGCGGGGCGCTGTGGCTGAACGAGCATGGTCCGCGCGGCGGGGATGAAATTAATATCCCGCAGGCGGGAAAAAACTACGGCTGGCCGCTGGCGACGCACGGCATTAACTACAGCGGCCTGCCCATTCCGGAGGCCAGGGGCAAGACGGTGCCGGGGACCGAGCCTCCCCTGCATGTCTGGCCGGTCTCACCGGGAGTGAGCGGGATGGCCTTTTACGCGGCGCAGACCTTTCCCCAGTGGCAACATAAGCTGTTTATCGGCGCGCTGAAGGAGACGTCGCTGATTGTTCTGGCGGTGGACGGCAATCAGGTCCGCGAGGAGGAGCGCCTGCTGGAGGCGCGCGGGAAACGGATCCGCGACGTCCGCGTGGGACCCGACGGCTATCTGTATGTGTTAACCGACGAGTCTAACGGCGAGCTATTGCGGCTGAGTCCGGAGAGTTAATTTCAGGTGACCGGGATCTGCACCACTTCGCGCCAGGCCGGACGCTGGCTAATCTGCTGATACCAGCGCTGCAGATGGGGACGCGGTTGCCAGCTGTCGAGGATCGACAGCAGGTTGTAGACGAAGGGGGCGACGGCAATATCGCCAAGGCCGAACTGCTCGCCGGAGAGCCACGGCGTTTTCGCCAGCTCGTCATCCAGCATGGCGAACAGCGCTTCGCAGGCGCTGATCCCCGCGGCGATGGCCGCCGGGTCGCGTTGCTCCGGCGGCGTCCTCACCAGACCCATTAATACCGGGCGATGGGCGGGAGAGAGCGTGCCGTTGGACCAGTCCATCCACTTATCGCCTTGCGCGCGCTGCGCCGGCGCGGCCAGCCACAGACGGTCAGCGCCATACTGGGCGGCAAGGTAGCGAATAATCGTATTTGATTCCCACAACACCACCCCGGTGGCGTCGTCCTTTAACAGCGGCACCAGCCCGTTGGGGTTCATCGCCAGATATTCCGGGTCACGATTGAGACCAAACTCCAGCCCGGCGAGGATTTGCTCATACGGCAGATCCAGCTCCTCCAGCACCCAGCGCACTTTCTTCACGTTGGTCGAGTTATTACGTCCCCACAGTGTAATCATTTTCGCTCCTGAGTTTGTTTCACTGCCGTTGCAGCGCGATCGGCGATCATGTTGGGATAAAGTTAATATTTAGGCAATCACGATCAAAAAAATTGTTCTGATTAAAGCACAGCGGCATGTTATTGCGTAAACTTTAAAAACTTTACCAACTCGCTGTTTCTTTAAGGTCATTTGTACGCTTTACTCACCGGTTGCTGCGGCGCGGTCAGAGTGGCGCGGCATATTTTGTTTGGAAAGGATACTTGGGTGGCTCTTATGATGCATGACGCTTTTTCCCTTCGCGGCCTCGCGGCAGGTTGCGCGCTGTTATTTCTTGTCGCACCTGCGGTGCAGGCTGCAGAACAACTCCCCGACGCCCCTTCGATTGACGCTCGCGCCTGGATCCTGATGGACTACGCCAGCGGGAAGGTGCTGAGCGAAGGCAATGCCGATGAAAAACTCGACCCGGCCAGTCTGACGAAGATCATGACCAGCTACGTGGTGGGGCAGGCGATAAAAGCGGGAAAAATTAAACTGACCGATATGGTGACCGTCGGGCGCGATGCCTGGGCGACCGGCAACCCGGCGCTGCGCGGTTCATCGGTGATGTTCCTCAAGCCCGGCATGCAGGTTTCAGTAGAAGATCTGAACAAAGGGGTCATCATTCAGTCCGGTAACGACGCCAGCATTGCCATTGCGGACTACGTGGCGGGCAGCCAGGACGCTTTCGTCAGCCTGATGAACGGCTACGCCAAAAAAATGGGGCTGACCAACACCACCTTTATGACCGTCCACGGCCTCGATGCGCCGGGGCAGTTCAGTACCGCCCGCGATATGGCGTTACTGACCAAAGCGATGATCCACGACGTACCGGAAGAGTACGCGGTACATAAAGAGAAAGAGTTTACCTTTAATAAAATTCGCCAGCCAAACCGTAACCGCCTGCTGTGGAGCACCAACCTCAACGCCGATGGCGTGAAAACCGGGACCACCGCCGGGGCCGGCTATAACCTGGTTTCTTCGGCCACTCAGGGCGATATGCGTCTGATTGCCGTGGTGCTGGGGACCAAAACCGACCGCATTCGCTTTAACGAGTCGGAAAAACTGCTAACCTGGGGCTTCCGCTTCTATGAAACCGTGACGCCGATTAAACCGGATGCCACCTTCGTCACCCAGCGCGTGTGGTTTGGCGACAGCAGCGAAGCGAAACTGGGGGCCGGCGAAGCGGGCTCTATCACCCTGCCGAAGGGCCAGCTGAAAAACCTGAAAGCCAGCTACACCTTAAACCAGCCGCAGCTTACCGCGCCGCTGGAGAAGGGGCAGGTGGTCGGGACTATCGACTTTAAGCTGAATGATAAAACCATCGAGCAGCGCCCGCTGATCGTCATGGAGCCGGTGAAAGAGGGCGGCTTCTTCAGCCGGATGATCGACTTCGTACTGATGAAACTGCACGGCTGGTTCGGCAGCTGGTTCTCCTGATGCCATGACCGCGCCCGGCGGGGCGCGGTCAGTTATGCTTCAATAGTGACGCTTCAATACAGCAGGGAGATCTGCTGTGCCTTCGCCAGCGCCACCAGCTCATCATCCGGGCAGATATCGCTGGCGATCACGTCAAACTTCGCTAACGCCCCCATGCGCGCCGGACGCACTTTGCCAAACTTGCTGTGGTCGACCACCAACACGTGGTAGCGCGCGTGTCGCATCGCCCAGTGTTTGACCGGCAGCTCCTCCAGGTTATAGCAGGTCGCCCCCTGTTCGCAGTCAATGCCCGCCGCCGAGTAAAAGGCGATGTCAGGGCTCAGATGGCTGAGGGTATCCTCAAGGCTCAGCGGCATAAAAATCGCGTTGCTGGCATGAAATTCTCCACCACACAGGACCGCGCGGCACTGGGGCTTTTCCTGCAGGGCCAGAAAGGTGTTCAGGGAGTAGCAGACGCCGGTGAAGGGCAAGGCATCGTCAATGGCGTCAATGATCCACGGGGTGGTGGTCCCGCAGTCGAAGAAGGCCATCTGATGGGGCTCCAGCAGCGCGGCCGCATGGCGGGCGGCGCGGCGTTTCTCCTCGACCAGCCGGGTCTTTTGGTCGCTGAGCAGGTAATGGGTGGCGCTGCGCGGCTCCAGCACAATGTATCCGCCGAGCAGCACGACCGGACCGCTGTGGCCGTTGAGGTCGCGACGAATGGTCATTTCCGACACCCCAAGCAGGGAGGCCGCTTCTTTCAGATGCAGCTTATCGCTGCGCTTGAGTGCCTGAATGAGTTGACTGATGCGTTCGTCACGGCGAGTTTCCATATTCCCTCTGCGCTAAAATCGCCCTGCGGAGGCAGGGCGTTAGCGGGATTTTACCTGTCGCTTGCGGGTTAGTCACGCGGTGGCCGCCGCGACGGTCGGCGTTTAGCCGCGCACCCAGCCTTTGCGGATCGGCAGGGAGAAGCAGAGGCGATAGAGGCGCTGCAGCTGACGGTACAGCGCCGGGCCGACAGTATGCCAGATTAGCGCCGCGCCAAGGCAGCCGCACATCCCGGCCAGCAGGCCGCCAACCATGTCCAGCGGCCAGTGGACGCCGAGATAGACGCGGGACCAGGCGATGGCGGCGGCAAGGGCCATCAGCAGGGCGCCGGACCACAGGCGATGCCAGAACAGGAAGGCCAGGGCAAAGGTAAAGCTGACGGTGCCATGGTCGCTGGGGAAGGAGTCGTCCGCCGCATGGTGCAGGAAGTTATAGCCCACGCCGGCGACAAATGGCCGATCGTGCGGATAGAGGTGGCCGATCGCCCATGAGACGGTCAGGCTGATCGTCAGCGCCAGCATCAGCTTAAAAACCATCTGCCGCTGGGCAGGCCCCCACAGCCACAAGGTCACCACCAGCAGGGGCACGATCAGAATCAGATCTTTAGCGATGAAAATCGCCACCTCAATGGCCCACTGCGGCGAGGCCGGGGTCGCGTTGAGCAGGGCGAACAGCGCGTAGTTAATATTTTCCAGCATAGACTTCCAGGCTCGTTGGTCCGATAGCAAATAAGCCGCCTACCCTAAATAAAAGCGGTGCGGAGATAAAGCAGCATTGTCTTAAAGATCAGGTTGTTATGAAATGTCGCCTCCTGAGGCGCGGCGCTAACCCCCTGAAAAGCGTCAGTATATCCTTTGTCACATTGCTGAAACATAAACGGAATATATACGCCGAGTGAATTGCAAAGAAGAAGCCTGACGGTGGCGCGCAACTCGCAATATTGTGCGGTGTCACCCACAATTCACTATCTCCGCGCCGGGAGTTTCATTACACTTTGCGCGATTTTTGATAGATAAGAGATTTCATGCAAAATTATTCGCTTTCAGGCCGCCGCCTCGGAAGGCAGGCGCTGCTGTTCCCGCTATGTCTGGTGCTGTACGAGTTTTCCACCTATATCGGCAACGATATGATCCAGCCGGGTATGCTGGCCGTGGTTCAGGAATTCCAGGTGGGCAACGAGTGGGTACCCACCTCGATGACCGCCTATCTGGCCGGCGGCATGTTTTTACAGTGGCTGCTGGGGCCGCTGTCGGACCGTATTGGCCGCCGTCCGGTGATGTTGACCGGGGTGGTGTGGTTTATCGTCACCTGCCTGGCGACGCTGCTGGCGCAGACCATTGAGCAGTTCACCCTGCTGCGCTTCCTGCAGGGGATCAGCCTGTGCTTTATCGGCGCGGTCGGCTACGCGGCGATCCAGGAGTCCTTTGAGGAGGCGGTGTGTATTAAAATCACTGCCCTGATGGCCAACGTGGCGCTGATTGCTCCGCTGCTGGGGCCGCTGGTGGGCGCCGCCTGGGTGCATATCCTGCCGTGGGAGATGATGTTCGTGCTGTTCGCCGTGCTGGCGGCCATCTCGTTTGTCGGCCTGCAGCGGGCGATGCCGGAGACCGCGACGCGGCTGGGTGAAAAGCTGTCGGTCAAAGAGCTGGGCCGCGATTATCGCCTGGTGCTGAAAAACCTGCGCTTCGTCGCCGGCGCGCTGGCCACCGGCTTTGTCAGCCTGCCGCTGCTGGCGTGGATTGCCCAGTCGCCGGTCATTATTATCAGCGGCGAACAAGCCACCAGCTATGAGTATGGCATGCTGCAGGTGCCGATTTTCGGCGCGCTGATTGCCGGCAACCTGGTGCTGGCGCGCCTGACTTCGCGCCGTACCGTGCGCTCGCTGATTATCATGGGCGGCTGGCCGATCGTGTTTGGCCTGCTCCTCTCCGCGGCGGCGACGGTGGTCTCTTCCCACGCCTATCTGTGGATGACCGCCGGCCTGAGCTTCTACGCCTTCGGGATTGGCCTGGCGAACGCCGGCCTGGTGCGCTTAACCCTGTTCGCCAGCGAGATGAGCAAAGGCACGGTTTCGGCGGCGATGGGAATGCTGCAGATGCTGATCTTCACCGTCGGCATCGAGCTCAGCAAACATGCTTACGAGCTGGGCGGCAATGGGCTGTTCAGCCTGTTTAACCTGCTGGGCGGGGTGCTGTGGCTGGGGCTGATGATCTACTTCCTGAAAGATAAAAGCGTCGGCAATTCGCAGCAGGGGTAACCGGTTTTCAACCCGGATGCGCTTGCATCCGGGTCTTATCAGGCGAACGGCGCTTCGCGATCCAACACCTTATCGATAATCTGCAGAACCCCCTCTTCGTTGTTGTGCGGCGCATGATAGCGGGCGACGGCTTTGACGTCTTCCCGGGCGTTGGCCATGGCGAAGCCAAACCCGGCGTGCTGCAGCATTTCGATATCGTTGCCGCTGTCGCCGAACGCCACCACCTCATGATCCTCGATGCCCCAGCGCTGCTGCAAAATACGCAGGCCGTTGGCTTTGTGCACCCCCGGGATAATTAAGTCGATGCTGCCGTAGCCGGTGGCCACTGCGGTCACCATGTCCCCCAGCGCCGCGTGCAGCCTCGGCTGAATTTCCGGGATCAGGCGGTCCGGCACGTTGAGACCAAATTTGAGGATGGTGTCATCGAGATGGTTAAAATCATCCACCAGTTCAAGGCGGTGATAATACTTCGCCGCCACCGTCTTCAGCGCGTCGTTGTAGCGGTTGAGGGTGTAGGCGCTGCGCTTCCCGCAGGCGATGATTTCGATATTCGGCAGCGTCTGCAGATGATCGACCACGGCGTTGAAATGGTGAACCGGCAGCTGGCAGTTGAAGACATCTTCATTGCCGCTCACTACCCAGCCGCCGTTTTCCGCCACGAAGGCGATCTGGTGGGCGATCTCCGGAAAGAAGGAGATCAGCTGGTAGTACTGGTTGCCGCTGGCGACCACGAAGCGAATATTCTGTTCACGCATTCGCTGGTACTGGGCGAGGAAGCGCGGCCGGTTGTAAGTTTTGGCATCGCTTAAAAAGGTGCCGTCCATATCCACCGCAATCAGTTTGATGCTCATTAGCTGTTCTCCATAACGGGTTCAGACTGTGGCTTAGCCACCGCGCGGGCGACCAGCGCCGCCACCATCACCAGGCCCAGCACCACCAGCATCGCGCTGCGCAGGCCGAAGTGCTCGCCGAGGAAGCCCAACAGCGGCGGCCCGACGAGGAAAGCAAGATACCCGGTAATCGCCACCACGCTGACGCGCTTAGGGGCATCCGGACCGGTATCGCTGGCGGCGGAAATAGTCAGCGGGAAGCCGAGCGAGGCGCCGATGCCCCACAGCAGCACCGAGATGCCCGCCACCCAGGGGTTATCGACGAAGATAATCAGGCCGATACCCAGGGCGCCCATCACCGCGCTGCCGCGAACCACCGTCACCCGGCTGTAGCGATCGATAAACCAGCCGCCGGTAAAGCGGCCCAGCGTCATGCCGAGGGTGAAGCCGGCATAGATCAGCGAGCCGGAGGTGGGGCTAAAGCCGTGGCCGTCCACCATCAGCAGCGGCAGCCAGTCATTGGCCGAGCCTTCGGCAAAGGCCATCGCCAGGACGATGACCCCGATAAGCAGCAACTGCGCGTCGCGCCATACCGGCAGACCTTTCGCCTCGCCGTGGGCGGCTTCGGCGGCATTTTTACCGGTACCCTCCGGAATGGCGCGGATGGCAATGGCGATGGGCAGAATGGCCACCAGCGCGGCCGCCAGGATATGCGGAGCGGCGGGCAGGCCGAACCCGGTCACCGCCATGCCCACCCCGGCGCCGAACAGGGTGCCAAAGCTGTAGAAGCCGTGCATCATCGGCAGCACCGTTTTATTCATCTCCCGCTCAACCGCCGCGCCCTCGACGTTAATGGCGACCTCTGCCGAGCCAAAGCTGGCGCCAAAGATGGCCAGACCGAAGGCGAACAGCGGGGCGGAGGTGACCCACAGCGCCAGGCTGAGCACCAGCATGCCGAGTACGGCGAAGGACATGGTGGTGCGGATGACCTTGCGGGTGCCAAAGCGCTTCACCAGCCACGCCGAGCAGAGAATACCGCTCATCGATCCCACCGACAGGCCAAACAGCACGACGCCCATCTCTGCGGTAGAAAGCGCCAGCAGATCGCGGATCGCCGGCGTGCGGGTGGCCCAGGAGGCCATTAATAAGCCGGGGATGAAAAAGAACATAAACAGCGCCCACAGTCGAAGCTGGAGCGCTCTGCGCGAAGATTGCGTCGTCATCCGTAAACGCCTTAAAGGAGAAGAGTGAAGACAACAGTAGCAAGCATGTGTACATTTGTACATAAACCGGAAGAGGAAAATCATGGCCCGTAGACCGAACGATCCGCAGCGCCGCGAGCGCATCCTGCAGGCGACGCTGGACACCATCGCGGCGCACGGCGTCCATGCGGTGACGCACCGTAAAATCGCCACCTGCGCGAATGTGCCGCTGGGGTCGCTGACCTACTATTTCAGCGGCATCGAGGCGCTGATCGCGGAGGCGTTCAACCTGTTTACCGCCGAGATGTCGGCGCAGTATCAGCAAAGCTTCGCCGGAGTAACGAACCGGCAACAAGCCTGCGATGCCATCGCGGAGCTGATCTTCAGCGCCCAGGTGACCACGGCGCGCAATATGGAGCTGATGTACCAGCTGTACGCGTTCTGCAGCAGCCAGCCAGCGCTGAAGGCGGTGATGCAGAACTGGATGCGGCGCAGCCAGCAGACGCTGGAGCAGTGGTTTGCCCCCGACACCGCCCGCGGCCTTGACGCCTTTATTGAAGGGATGACCCTGCACTTTGTCACCGACCGCGCGCCGCTGTCGAAGGCGGCGATCCGCATGATGGTCGGGCAGCTGGCAGGGGAGAGGGCGCAGGAAGAGGGGCGCTGAGGCGGCGTTTCAGCCGGAATGGCTAAACGCAGGCAACAAAAAACCCATCAACCTTGAACCGAAGTGGCGGGGTTGATGGGCTCCACAAAATGGGGACATCAAAGAAAAGCAGTGGCATTACTTATGACTGATGCCCTGAGAAAAAGTTCTGCCTGTGGCGGCTTTTTTCGCAAAAAATTTATTGTAGCCCTGGCCAGATGATCACGATGAGCGTCCCGGCGAGGGTGAGCAGCACGTTGGCGATGGCGTAGGTGCCCGCATAGCCGAGCGCCGGGATGTTGCTGCGCGCGGTATCGCTGATGATCTCCATCGCCGGGGCGCAGGTGCGGGCCCCCATCATGGCGCCGAACAGCATCGCCCGGTTCATGCGCAGCACGTAGGCGCCGAACAGGAAGCAGATCACCACCGGCACCAGGCTGACGATAAGCCCGGCCGCCAGCATCTGGCCGCCGACGGCGCCCAGCCCGTTATTGATCCCGGCCCCGGCGCTGAGCCCGACCCCGGCCATAAACACCATCAGACCAAACTCTTTCACCATGTTCAGCGCCCCCTGCGGGATATAGCCAAAGGTTGGGTGGTTGGCGCGCAGGAAGCCAAGCATGATGCCGGCGAACAGCAGGCCGGCGGCGTTGCCGATGCCGAAGCTGAAGGAGCTGAACTGGAAGGTGATCATGCCGATCATCAGGCCGACGATAAAGAAGGCGCAGAAGGCGAGGAGATCGGTCACCTGGCTGTGAATGGAGATAAAGCCGATGCGGTCGGCTACGGTCTTCACGCGGCGGGCGTCGCCGCTGACCTGCAGCACGTCGCCTTTGTTCAGCACCACGTTGTCGTCGATAGGCATCTCGATCTGGCTGCGAATGACCCGGTTCAGGAAGCAGCCGTGATCGGTAAGCTTGAGCTGCGCCAGGCGGCGGCCGACGGCGTTGTGGTTTTTGACCACAATCTCTTCGGTGACGATGCGCATGTCGAGCAGGTCGCGGTCGAAAACCTCTTTACCGTTGCGGAAGCTCGGGTCGAGGCGGGCGTGCGCGTCCGGGTAGCCCACCAGCGCAATATCGTCGCCCATCTGCAGCACCGCGTCGCCGTCCGGGTTGGCCAGAATGCCGTTGCGGCGGATGCGTTCGATATAGCAGCCGGTCTGGCGATAAATGCCCAGCTCGCGCAGATTTTTGCCATCCGCCCATGCCACCAGCTCCGGGCCGACGCGATAGGCGCGGATCACTGGCAGGTAGACTTTACGTTTGGAATCGGTATCGAGGCCGCGCTCGCGGGCGATTTGCTGGGCGCTGGTCTGCAGATCCTGATGCTGCAGCTTGGGCATATAGCGGGCGCCGACGATCAGGCTCACCAGACCAACCAGGTAGGTCAGGGCATAGCCGAGGCTCAGGTGGTCAAGCGACTGCGCCAGCTGATCGCTGGGCAGGCCGAAATGGCGCAGGGTGTCCCCCGCGCCCACCAGCACCGGGGTGGAGGTCATCGCCCCCGCCAGCATACCGGCGGTGAGCCCGATATCCCAGCCGAACACTTTACCCAGCACCATGGCGATCAGCATCGCGCTGCCGACCATCACCAGGGCCAGCATCAGATAGTTTTTCCCGTCGCGGAAAAAAATCGAAAAAAAGTTAGGACCGGCTTCCACGCCGACGCAAAAAATAAACAACATAAAGCCGAGATTAAGGGCATCGGTGTTAATCGCGAAATGCTGCTGACCTAATAATAGAGAAACGACTAAAACGCCAATGGAATTACCAAGTTGTACTGAGCCGAGACGCAGTTTTCCCAGGCATAGTCCTAATGCAAGTACAACGAATAATAACAGGATGTAATTCCCGTTTAACAAATCTGCGACGTTTATATTCACGAAAGCCAACTTCTCGTTTACTAGTAAGTTGTTGAAGGAAATGGTTATTTGGTCTAAGGTTGCTCAGGCGTTCGCGTTGTCGCGAACCTATTCTGGCACCCTGTTATAACCAGCAAAAATATACCCGCTAGTTTAATCCTTCCTGGATGCGGCGGCTAGTGACAATCGTTTTTAGGCTGGTAGGGGAGTTATTGGCATGGATTGCCGAAATGCTTTATCTGACTGGGCGACGTGGACGTGAGTTAGAGGCAACATCAGGAGGATACGGTGAAATCTGAGCGTAGTTGGGCCGGCATTATCTGTGGCTTCGTTCTGTTCATTGTGGTGTGCTTATCGTTGTTGTTACATATGAAAGGGGCCTTTCGCGCCAGCGGCAACCCGGAGCTGGGCCTGCTCTTCTTTTTGCTGCCAGGGGCGGCGGCGAGCTGTCTCTCTCCCGGACGGCGGGTGCTGCGTCCTTTGCTCGGCGCAATACTGGCGGCGCCGGTCTGTATGGTGACGATGCGGCTCTTTTTCGTCACGCACCGGACGTTCTGGCAGGAGATGGCGTGGGTACTGAGCGCGGTGTTCTGGTGTGCGCTCGGGGCGTTGTGCTTTTTGTTTATCTGCGCCTGGCTTGATACCTGGCGCAGTCATTCATCGAGTAAATAAATTTACTCAGGCAAACAGGCCAAGGTTCTCTTTCGCCCAGGCTTCGAAATCGGTGCAACCGCCGATGTGTTTCTGGTCGACGAAAATCTGCGGTACGGTTTCAACCGGTTTGCCGACGGTTTTTTCCAGATCAGCTTTGCTGATGCCTTCGGCGTGAATATCCACGTAACGGTAGTTAAAGTCATCACGCTCGTTGGTCAGTTTTTCTGCCAGCTCTTTGGCGCGAACGCAGTAAGGGCAGCCTGGACGACCAAAAATAACGGTAAACATTGCTTCTCTCCTTAAACCTCAGCCGGATGGCGAATGGCGCTTATGATGCCTGCATTGGCCGGTGAGGGAAAGAAGGTTCTGCCTTTTGCTTCGATGGTTTACGGCTATGTTTGATAAATGTCGTACTATCAAAACCCGTATACTGACCCGGCGGCGCGGTGGCATTGGCTGGCGCGCCGCGTTTATCAACCGGAGAGGCGTGATGCGAAAATTTGCCCCGTTGCCAAAAAGCATACTGCTGGTTGAGATCCTCGGGATGGGGCTGTTAACCCTCGCCTGGCTCTCGCTTAACCAGTATGTCCAGCTGCCTGCGCCCATTGCCAGCCCGACCGCGGCGCTGGTGATGCTCTTTGCCGGGATCGTGCTGATGATCCCCGCCGCCATCGTCGTGATGTGGCGGATGGCGCAGATCGTGGCCCCGCAGTTAACCCACTCTCCTGAGCCTGAATCCTTGTCTGACAGAGAAAAACGAAATGACGCCGACCATTGAGCTGCTGCGCAGCCACCGTTCTATCCGCCACTTCACCGATGCGCCCGTGAGCGACGAACAGCGCGCGGCGATTATCGCCAGCGCGCAAGCGGCATCTACCTCGAGTTTTTTACAGTGCACCTCCATCATCCGTATTACCGACCCGGCCCTGCGTGAACGTCTGGTCCCGCTGACCGGCGGCCAGCAGCACGTCGCCCAGGCGGCGGAGTTTTGGGTCTTCTGCGCCGACTTTAACCGCCACCTGCAGATCTGCCCGCAGGCGGAGCTGGGGCTGGCGGAACAGCTGCTGATCGGCGTTGTCGATACGGCGCTGCTGGCGCAAAACGCGCTGACCGCCGCCGAGTCCCTCGGGCTGGGTGGCGTCTATATCGGCGGCTTGCGCAACAGCATCGAGGCGGTGACCGAGCTGCTGGAGCTGCCGCAGCACGTCCTGCCGCTGTTCGGTCTTTGCCTTGGCTGGCCGGCGGATAACCCGGACATCAAGCCGCGGATGCCGGCCGCCATGCTGGTGCATGAGAACCGCTATCAGCCGCTGGATAACGCGCTGCTGGCGGAGTATGACGAACAGCTGGCGCACTATTATCTGTCGCGCGGCAGCAACGCCCGCCGCGATACCTGGAGCGATCATATCCGTCGCACTATCGTGAAAGAGAGTCGTCCGTTTATTCTCGACTATCTGCATAAGCAGGGGTGGGCAACGCGCTGATTACGTGTACACTGCTGCTCCGGCCAGGCGGTATCCGACGCTGGCGGCAGGAAAGGTGGAAGTGTGTTCGATAGCTGAGGCCCGCCAGTGCGGGTCTTTTTGCAGAGGTGCAGGATGAAAATTGCCATATTATCCCGGGATGGAACGCTTTATTCATGTCGACGCCTGCGCGAAGCGGCGCAACAGCGCGGGCATCAGGTCGAGATCCTCGATCCGCTTTCCTGTTATATGAACGTCAGCCCGGTGGCCTCTTCGATCCACTATAAAGGGCGCCAGCTGCCGCACTTTGATGCGGTGATCCCGCGCATTGGCTCGGCGATTACCTACTATGGCACCGCGGCCCTGCGTCAGTTTGAGCTCCTGGGAAGCTATCCGCTGAACGAATCGGTCGCCATCACCCGCGCTCGCGATAAGCTGCGCTCGCTGCAGCTGCTGGCGCGCCAGGGCATCGATCTGCCGCTGACCGGCATCGCTCATTCCCCCGATGACACCAGCGATCTGATCGCCATGGTCGGCGGCGCGCCGCTGGTGGTGAAGCTGGTGGAGGGCACCCAGGGGATCGGCGTGGTGCTGGCGGAGACCCGCCAGGCGGCGGAGAGCGTGATCGACGCCTTTCGCGGGCTGAACGCCCACATCCTGGTGCAGGAGTACATTGCCGAGGCGAAAGGCTGCGATATTCGCTGCCTGGTGGTCGGCAATGAGGTGGTGGCGGCGATCGAACGGCGGGCGAAAGAGGGCGATTTTCGCTCTAACCTGCACCGTGGCGGCATGGCTACGGTGGCGCAGATTAGCGATGAGGAGCGCGCCATTGCCATCAAGGCGACGCAAACCCTGGGCCTGGACGTCGCCGGTGTCGATATTTTACGCGCCAGCCGCGGGCCGCTGGTGATGGAGGTGAATGCCTCGCCCGGACTGGAAGGCGTGGAAACCACCTCCGGCGTGGACATCGCCAGCAGGATGATCGCCTGGATCGAGCGCCAGGCGACACCGGAATTCTGTTTGAAAATAGGCGGCTAACCGCCGGATGCAAGACTGTCATGGTATGCGGCGCTTTTTTTGCGTAAGCTATGGCGTCGTTTTTCCACTGTAAGAGGTCACAGGCACTATGGATTCACTGGTCGTTCCAGGTCTGGATACGCTACGTCGCTGGCTGGATGAGATCGGCATCAGCTTTTTTGAGTGCGATTCCTGTCAGGCATTGCACCTGCCGCATATGCAGAATTTCGACGGTATTTTTGATGCCAAAATTGACCTGGTGGATAACGTGGTGCTCTTTTCCGCCCTGGCGGAGGTGAAGCCGTCTGCTTTACTGGCGCTGTCGGCGGATCTCTCGGCCATCAACGCCAGTTCGTTAACCGTGAAGGCGTTTATCGACATTCAGGACGATAATTTGCCCAAGCTGGTGGTCTGCCAGTCGCTGTCTATCGGCCCCGGGGTGACGATGGAGCAGTTCGCCTGGTTCTTCCGCCAAAGCGAGGAGCAGATCTCGATGGTGATCCTCGAAGCCGGCGCCAATCAGCTGCTGTACAAAGGCGAAGAAGAAGAGCCGGCCGCAGAAAACGTGCAATACCATTTTCTTCACTAAACCTGCCTAAAATTAGCGCAGCCACTACCGCAGCGGCTGCGTATTACCCGCTTTTATTCTGCATTTAACCTTTCTTTAAAGCATTATTCACCGCCATTCAGGCCGTTTTGGCTTATCACGTAGACCGTTATTGCATAAAAATTTGATAAAAGGCGTTTTTTTACCTGGGCTATAGCCTCTTATTCTGGCTACAGTTATTCTGGCGATGCTTCCAGTTGCGAGCAACCACTCCGGGAGAGATCCGCTCTCCTTTTCTCAGGCAATGAAAAAATATGCATGATTTTTGCATGCGTAGAAATGCGTATATTTGAGCCCGTAAGTTAACGGGCGTTGAGAAGGAAAAGAGATATGACCGCCTTTGGTAAAAAATGGTTAACAGGTCTGGTTACGGGTGCGCTGATGGCCGTCTCTGCCGGTTCGCTCGCCGCCGAACAAAAAACCCTGCATGTCTATAACTGGTCTGATTATATTGCGCCGGACACCGTGGCCAATTTCGAAAAAGAGACCGGGATTAAAGTCGTGTATGACGTTTTTGATTCCAATGAAGTGCTGGAAGGTAAATTAATGGCCGGCAGCACCGGTTTCGATCTGGTGGTGCCATCGGCCAGCTTCCTTGAGCGCCAGCTGGCGGCGGGCGTGTTCCAGCCGCTGGATAAGAGCAAGCTGCCGAACTGGAAGAATCTCGACCCCGAAGTGCTGAAGCTGGTCGCCAAGCATGACCCGGAGAATAAATACGCCATGCCTTACCTGTGGGCGACGACGGGCATTGGCTACAACGTTGATAAAGTGAAAGCCGTCCTCGGCAAAGATGCGCCGGTGGACAGCTGGGATCTGGTGCTGAAGCCGGAGAACCTAGAAAAACTGAAAAGCTGCGGCGTCTCCTTCCTCGACGCGCCGGAAGAGATTTTCGCCACCGTGCTGAACTACCTTGGCAAGGATCCGAACAGCAGCAAAGCGAATGATTACACCGGTCCGGCCACCGATCTGCTGCTGAAGCTGCGGCCGAACATTCGCTACTTCCACTCTTCGCAATATATTAACGACCTCGCCAATGGCGACATCTGCGTGGCGATCGGCTGGGCAGGGGACGTCTGGCAGGCGGCGAACCGCGCGAAAGAGGCGAAGAACGGCGTCAACGTCTCCTACTTTATTCCGAAGGAAGGCGCCCTGGCGTTCTTTGACGTCTTTGCGATGCCGGCCGACGCTAAGAATAAAGATGAGGCCTATCAGTTCCTTAACTATCTGATGCGCCCGGATGTGATCGCCAAAATCAGCGACCAGGTGTTCTACGCCAACGGCAACAAGGCCTCCACGCCGCTGGTCAGCGAGACTATCCGTAACAACCCGGCGATTTATCCGCCAGCGGATGTGTTCGCCAAACTGTTCACGCTGAAGGTGCAGGATCCGAAGATCGACCGCGTGCGCACCCGCGCGTGGACCAAAGTGAAGAGCGGTAAATAAACTCTGACGGCCCGGTAAGCGGGCCGTATCAGAACGGCACTCGCCGGGAAATGGCAGCGCGCCCGGCGAGCAGAAGCACCAGGATGGTGCACCTGCACTGTTAAGCACGAAGTATGGCACCGGACCATATGGTGATCGTTTTTTTGCCGGAGAGCACCCGATTGAACGACGTAATGCCCCGCCCACAGGCGAAAGCCCCCAAAGCGCTGACCCCGCTGCTGGAAATCCGTAACTTAACCAAGTCGTTTGATGGCCAGCACGCTGTCGACGATGTCAGTCTCACTATTTATAAAGGCGAAATTTTTGCTCTGCTGGGCGCATCAGGCTGCGGGAAATCGACCCTGCTGCGCATGCTGGCGGGCTTTGAGCAACCGACCGCCGGACAGATTATGCTCGACGGCGTGGATCTGGCGCGCGTACCGCCCTATCAGCGGCCTATCAATATGATGTTCCAGTCCTACGCCCTGTTTCCCCATATGACCGTTGAGCAGAATATCGCTTTCGGTCTGAAGCAGGATCGTCTGCCTAAGGCGGAAATCACCGCCCGGGTGCAGGAGATGCTGGCTCTGGTGCACATGCAGGAGTTCGCTAAACGTAAGCCGCACCAGCTCTCTGGCGGTCAGCGCCAGCGCGTCGCGTTGGCGCGCAGCCTGGCGAAACGACCAAAGCTGCTGCTGCTCGACGAGCCGATGGGGGCGCTGGATAAAAAGCTGCGCGATCGCATGCAGCTGGAAGTAGTGGATATTCTTGAGCGCGTTGGCGTGACCTGCGTGATGGTGACTCACGATCAGGAAGAGGCCATGACCATGGCGGGCCGTATCGCCATCATGAACCGCGGCAAGTTTGTGCAGATTGGCGAACCGGAAGAGATTTACGAGCACCCGACCACCCGCTACAGCGCCGAGTTCATCGGCTCGGTGAACGTCTTTGAAGGGCTGGTGAAAGAGCGTCTGGAAGATGGCCTGGTGCTGCGCTCGCCGGGACTGGTGCATCCGCTGAAGGTCGACCCCGACGCCTCGGTGGTGGACAACGTGCCGGTGTGGGTGGCGCTGCGTCCGGAGAAGATCATGCTGTGCGATGAGCCGCCGGCGGATGGCTACAATTTTGCCGTCGGCGAGGTGATTCATATCGCCTATCTGGGGGATCTCTCCATCTACCATGTGCGCCTGCAAAGCGGGCAGATGATCAGCGCCCAGCTGCAGAATGAGCACCGCCATCGGAAAGGAACGCCCACCTGGGGTGACGAGGTGCGTTTATGCTGGGATGCGGACAGCTGCGTTGTACTGACGGTGTAAGGAGAGGGCGATGAGTACCGTTGAATCCCCGTCAGGGGCGAAAAAACCGGGCGGCTTCGCGCTGTGGGCGGCGCGCCTGCAGATGGCGCATGGCCGCAAGCTGGTGATCGCGCTGCCCTATCTGTGGCTGATCCTGTTGTTTATGCTGCCGTTCCTGATCGTGTTCAAGATAAGTCTTGCCGAGATGGCGCGGGCGATCCCTCCCTACACCGATCTGATGGAGTGGGCGGATGGTCAGCTGACGCTGACCCTTAACTTTGCCAACTTCCTGCAGCTGACCGACGATCCGCTCTATTTTGAGGCTTATCTGCAGTCGCTGCAGGTGGCGGGCATCTCGACGCTCTGCTGCCTGCTGCTGGGCTATCCGCTGGCCTGGGCGGTGGCGCACAGCAAGCCGTCGACGCGCAATATTCTGCTGTTGCTGGTGATCCTCCCGTCGTGGACGTCGTTTTTGATCCGCGTCTATGCCTGGATGGGACTGCTGAAAAGCAACGGGGTGTTGAATAACTTCCTGCTGTGGCTAGGGGTTATCGATCAGCCGCTGGAGATCCTGCACACCAACCTGGCGGTATATATCGGTATCGTCTATGCCTATCTGCCGTTTATGGTGCTGCCTATCTACACCGCGCTGACCCGCATCGACTATTCGCTGGTGGAGGCCTCGCTGGATCTCGGCGCCCGGCCGCTGAAGACCTTCTTTCAGGTGATCGTTCCGCTCACCAAAGGAGGGATTATCGCTGGCTCCATGCTGGTGTTTATCCCGGCGGTGGGGGAGTTCGTGATCCCGGAGCTGCTGGGCGGGCCGGACAGCATTATGATTGGCCGCGTGCTGTGGCAGGAGTTCTTTAACAACCGTGACTGGCCGGTGGCTTCGGCGGTGGCGATTGTCATGCTGCTGCTGCTGATCGTGCCGATCATGTGGTTCCATAAGCACCAGCAAAAACAGATGGGAGAGCAGGGATGAACGACTTGCCGGTAGTACGCTCGCCGTGGCGCATTCTGATCCTCGTGCTCGGGTTCACCTTCCTCTATGCCCCGATGCTGATGCTGGTGATCTACTCCTTCAATAGCTCAAAGCTGGTGACGGTCTGGGCCGGGTGGTCAACGCGCTGGTATAGCGAGCTGTTCCACGATGACGCGATGATGAGCGCGGTGGGGCTCAGCCTGACTATCGCCGCCTGCGCGGCGACGGCGGCGGCGATCCTTGGCACCATCGCCGCGGTGGTGATGGTGCGCTTTGGACGTTTTCGCGGCTCCAACGGCTTCGCGTTTATGATCACCGCGCCGCTGGTCATGCCGGACGTGATCACCGGGCTCTCGCTGCTGCTGCTGTTCGTGGCGCTGGGACATGCCATCGGCTGGCCGTCGGATCGCGGGATGCTGACCATCTGGCTGGCGCACGTCACCTTCTGTACCGCCTACGTGGCGGTGGTGATCTCCTCGCGCCTGCGTGAGCTGGACCACTCGATCGAAGAGGCGGCGATGGATCTGGGCGCCGCGCCGCTGAAGGTCTTCTTCGTCATCACGCTGCCGATGATTATGCCAGCGGTGATCTCCGGCTGGCTGCTGGCCTTCACGCTGTCGCTGGATGACCTGGTGATCGCCAGCTTTGTCTCCGGTCCCGGGGCCACGACCTTGCCGATGCTGGTCTTCTCCAGCGTGCGCATGGGGGTCAACCCGGAGATTAACGCCCTGGCGACGCTCATCCTCGGCGTGGTCGGCGTTGTTGGTTTTATCGCCTGGTATTTGATGGCCCGCGCAGAAAAGCAGCGAGTGCGCGATATCCAGCGTGCAAGACAAGGCTGAACCACCTAAAATCGGTACAGCAGCCTCCGGTCGGCGCCACTCTGTGGCGCCGTTTTCATGGAAGACATTACGTTGGGATTGTTTACGAAAACTCGCTCATCGCATGCCCGCCTTAACGTCCCTGCGCTGGTGCAGGTGGCGGCCTTTGCGATTATTTTGATTCGCGGTCTGGATCTGCTGATGATCCTCAATTTGTTGGGCCTGCAGGGGCTGAACGAATTCATACACCGTAGCGTCCAGACCTGGAACCTGACGCTGGTCTTCCTCGGCAGCCTGGCGCTGGTGTTTATCGAAATCTGGTGCGCCTTCTCGCTGGTGAAAGGGCGCAACTGGGCGCGCTGGGTCTATCTGCTGACGCAGATGATAGCCGCCGGCTACCTGTGGGCGGCGTCGCTGGGCTACGGGTATCCGGAGCTGTTCAGTATTCCCGGCGAATCCAAACGGGAGATCTTCCACTCGCTGGTGATGCAAAAACTGCCGGATCTACTGGTCCTGACGCTGCTGTTTGTGCCAGCGACCTGCCGTCGGTTTTTCCGCCTGCAATAACGGTGATACAATCCCCGCCCCTGGAATTTTGAAGGTCAATTATGCATTGCGCACTCTACGACGCCGGCCGCTGCCGTTCCTGTCAATGGCTGGAACGGTCGGTTCCGCAACAGCTCGCCGATAAAATGGCCGACCTGCGCACGCTGCTGGCGGCAATCCCCGTCGCCGACTGGGGCGAGCCGGTCAGCGGGCCGGAGGCGGCTTTCCGTAACAAGGCCAAAATGGTGGTCAGCGGCAGCGTTGAGCGTCCGCTGCTGGGGATGCTGCACCGCGATGGCACCCCGGTGGACCTCACCGACTGCCCGCTCTATCCCGCCGAGTTTGCGCCGGTGTTTGCCGGCCTGAAGCCCTTTATCGCCCGCGCCGGGTTAACTCCCTACAACGTCGCGCGCAAGCGCGGGGAGCTGAAATATCTGCTGCTGACCGCCAGCCAGCAGGGGGAGATGATGCTGCGCTTCGTGCTGCGCTCAGAGGCCAAGGTGGCCCAGCTGCGCGCCGCGCTGCCCTGGCTGCAGGCACAGTTCCCGCAGCTCAAGGTGATCACGGCGAATATCCAGCCGGTGCATATGGCAATCATGGAAGGCGAGCAGGAGATCTTCTTCACCGAACAGCAGGCGCTGGGCGAGGTCTTTAATGAGGTGCCGCTGTGGATCCGTCCGCAAAGCTTCTTTCAGACTAACCCGACGGTAGCCAGCCGGCTGTACGCCACCGCCCGCGACTGGGTGCGCGCGCTGCCGGTCCAGCATATGTGGGATCTGTTTTGCGGCGTCGGCGGTTTTGGCCTGCACTGCGCGACGCCGGCGATGCGCCTGACCGGGATAGAGATAGCCCCGGAAGCGATCGCCTGCGCCAGGCAGTCTGCCGCGCAGCTGGGGCTCGGCAATCTGCATTTTCAGGCGCTGGACTCCACGCGGTTCGCCACGCATGAAGCGGATATCCCGCAGCTGGTGCTGGTCAACCCGCCGCGACGCGGCATTGGCGCTGAACTGTGCGACTATTTAAGCCGCATGGCGCCGCCCTACATTATCTATTCCAGCTGTAACGCCCGCACCATGGCGACCGACATTGCCCGTCTTAGCGGCTATCGCGTCGAGCGGGTCCAGCTGTTTGATATGTTCCCTCATACCGCCCACTACGAAGTGCTGACCCTGCTGGTCCGCGAAGTTTAAACAAAATGTGAAGGCTTTGCGCCGCCGAAATCGGGTAAGCTTGACGCAGCATGTTTTGTTATTGGTGGGGGGAATCTAATGGCCAAAACCATTCTGCTGGTGGAAGATGATGAGGATATAGCCACGCTGCTGCGGCTCAATCTGCAGGATGAGGGCTATCAGATTGTGCATGAGGCCGATGGCGGCCAGGCCCTCGCCCGACTGGAAACGCGGGTCTGGGATGCGGTGATCCTCGATTTGATGCTGCCCGGTGTCGACGGCCTGGAGATCTGCCGGCGCATCCGCCAGATGACCCGCTATCTGCCGGTGATCATCATCAGCGCTCGCACCAGCGAAATGCACCGTGTGCTGGGCCTGGAGATGGGCGCCGACGACTATCTGGCGAAACCCTTTTCGTTACTGGAGCTTATCGCCCGCGTTAAAGCGCTGTTTCGTCGCCAGGAGGCGATGGGGCAGAACCTGCTGATGGACGCCGGGCGCCTGTCCTGCCATGGTCTGAGCATCGATCCGCTGTCCCGCGAAGTGAGGCTGCGCGGCGAGATGGTGGACCTCACGCCGCGCGAATTCGAGCTTCTGTATTACTTTGCCCGCCATCCCGGGGAGGTGTTTTCCCGGCTGGCGCTGCTGGAGCAGGTCTGGGGATATCAGCATGAGGGCTATGAGCACACGGTCAATACCCATATCAACCGCCTGCGCAGTAAAATCGAACGTGACCCGGCCGAGCCGGACATCATTCTGACCGTCTGGGGAAAAGGCTATAAGTTCGCCCCGGTGACCCAGGAGGCCGCCCCGTGATCCGCCGCCTGAGCCTCAGCCAGCGGCTGGCGCTGGTGGTGGTCTCCCTGCTGATGCTGTGCGCGGCGGCGGTGTGCGCCGTTCAGTTACACAGCAGCGCGCAGTATGGCAACGCCATGGTGCAGCGCCTCTCCGCCGGGCTGGCTCAGCAAATTGTGGCCCGCGAACCGCTGCTGGACGCCCACGGCGAGGTCAACCGGCAAACCCTGAAGTCGCTGTTTGACCGCCTGATGACCTTTAATCCCAGCGTGGAGCTCTATCTGCTGTCGCCGGATGGCGACCTGCTGGCCGATGCGGCGCCGCCGGGCCATATCCAGCGCCAGCGGATCGACATGGCGCCGGTACAGGTTTTTCTCACCGGCAGTTCGTCGCCGGTGTATGGCGACGATCCCCGCAGCCTTGACGGGCGAAAAGTCTTCAGCGCCGCCCCGCTGCGCGTCGACGGCCAGCTGCGCGGCTACCTGTATATCATTTTGCAGGGGGAGACCTTTAATCAGCTGGCGGCCGACGCCTGGCAAAAAACGCTGTGGAGCATTGTTCTGTGGACCCTGCTGCTGGTGGCCCTGTTTGGTCTGCTGGCGGGAGGCCTGGCATGGTTCTGGGTTACCCGGCCTGTCCGCCAGCTCACCGCCCAGGTGGCGGCGAACGATCGGGACAGCATCAGCGCCATCAAAACCCTGGCGGCCCGCACGCCGGAGCCACAGCCCGGTAATGAGGTAGCGGTTCTTGAGAACCGCTTTATTGACCTTGCCCGGCAGATAGCCGGTCAGTGGGATCGACTGGCAGACAGCGACCGCCAGCGCCGCGAATTTGTGGCCAATATTTCCCACGATTTGCGCACGCCGCTGACTTCGCTGCTGGGGTATCTGGAAACGCTGACCCTGAAGGACGAAAGGCTGACCGCCGAGGAGCGCAGGCAGTATCTCACCATCGCCCTGCGCCAGGGCAACAAGGTGCGCCATCTTTCACAGCAGCTGTTTGAGCTGGCGCGACTGGAGCACGGGAGCATTAAGCCGCAGCGCGAGCGTTTCGCGATGGCGGAGCTGATTTCCGACGTGGCGCAGAAGTTTGAACTCACCGCCCGCACGCGCGAGGTGAACCTGCAAATTGATGTGCCGGGGCCGTTGCCGCTGATCAACGCCGATGTGTCGATGATTGAGAGGGTGGTGACCAACCTGCTCGATAACGCGATGCGGCATACTCCCGTCGGCGGGGAGATCCGTCTGGCGGTCTGGCAGGAGAATCAACAGCTCCAGGTTGAAGTGGCAGACAACGGAACGGGCGTCGATGCCGCGCTGCGTGATGATCTGTTCCAGCGGCCGTCGGCGTTGTCTACCCAGGCGTCGCGGGAGGATCGCGGTGGGTTAGGGCTGCTGATTGTGAAACGGATGCTGGAGCTGCACGGGGGCGGGATCCGGCTGGTGGAGTCGGTAAGCGGGGCGCGGTTCAGGTTCTTCGTGCCACTTTGAGAAATTGCCGGGTGGCGGCTACGCCTTACCCGGCTACGGGGACGGCCGGGTAAGCGCAGCGCCACCCGGCAAAAAAGTTACTCCGGGAACCACTGGTTGCTGATTTTCTGGTAGGTACCGTCGGCTTTAATCGCCTTCAGCGCGGCGTTCAGTTTCTCCAGCAGCGCCTTGTTATCCGGGCGCACGGCAATCCCAAGGCCGGTGCCGAAGTATTGCGGATCGGTTACTTTCGGCGTGGCTGCCCCCAGCTGTGGGTTGGTTTTCAGCCACTCGTTGACCACCGCCGTGTCGCCGAACACGCCGTCGATACGGCCATTTTTCAGGTCGATAATCGCGTTCTGGTAGCTGTCATAGGCGACGGTCTTCACCTCAGGATGTTTATCCTGCAGATATTTCTGGTGGGTGGTGCCGTTTTCCATGCCGATCCGTTTGCCTTTCAAATCATCGAACGAGTGGAACGCGTCTTTTTTGGCGATCACCAGCGCGGAGTTGGCGTAGTACGGGTCGGTGAAGGCCACCTGCTTGCTGCGTTCCGGCGTAATATCCATTCCGGAAATCACCGCGTCATACTTCTTAAACTTCAGCGCCGGGATCAGGCTGTCAAACGCGTGGTTGGTAAAGGTGCATTCTGCCTGCATTTGTTTGCACAGCGCATGGGCCAGATCGATATCAAAGCCGACAATCTGGTTATTCGCGTCCATCGATTCAAACGGCGGATAGGTCGCGGACACGCCGAAGCTGATTTTCTCCGCGGCGGCGGCGCCGAAGGTGAACGTGGTGAGCAGTGCAGCCAGAACTAACTTTTTCATCGTGGAACTCCCGTCTGTCAATCTTATGATTATTCGCCGTGTCTGCGGCATAGGGTGACAATGCCATTAAATGAATTTGTATTCAATAAAAATGATTAACTATTTTATTTGATATAAAAAAAGACGGACAGGTATTAGACTTGTCCGTCTTGTTGTTCGCTTATTATGCAAATACGCCAGGCGCTAGTTACGCCGTTCGAAAGCTAGCGCTTTGCGCTCCACCAGGCGCATCAACAGGGTCAGCAACCCGTTGACGATGAGATAAATAATCCCGGCGGCGCCGAACACCATCACGTCGTAGGTCCGTCCGTACAGCAGCTGGCCGTGACCCATCACTTCCATCAGGGTGATGGTGTAGGCCAGAGAGGTACTTTTGAACACCAGCACCACTTCGTTGGAGTAGGACGACAGCGCGCGTTTAAAGGCGTACGGCAGCAGGATCGCCAGGGTATCCTTTTTACTCATCCCCAGCGCGCTGCACGACTGCCATTGCCCGTCGGGGATCGCCCGGATGGCGCCGTAAAACAGCTGGGTGGTATAGGCGGCGCTGTTAAGCGACAGGGCGATCAGGGCGCACAGCCACGGCTCGGAGATAAGATGCCACAGCCATGGATATTCCTGCAGCGAAGGAAACTGCCCGGGGCCATAGTAGATCAGGAAGATCTGCACCAGCAGCGGCGTACCGGTAAACAGGGTGATGTAGCCGCGCACTATCCACACCAGCCCCGGCGTCTTCAGCGTCAGGATAATGGTAAAGATCAGCGACAGGATCAGCGCCACGATAATCGACGCCACGGTCAGCGTCAGGCTGGTATGCAGGCCTTTCAGCAGTTCGGGTAAGTAGTCGAGCATCAGCCTGGTCTCCGTTCGAAGCGCGTCGCACGCTGGTCAATCCGCTTAAGAATGTATTGACTCAACAGGGTGATGACGAGATAGATTGCTGCGGCAATGATATACCAGTTAAAGGGCTCCTGAGTGCGGGTGGCGATGCTTTTGGTCTGCAGCATCAGATCGTTGACGCTGATCAGGCTCACCAGCGCGGTGTCCTTCAGCAGCACCAGCCACTGGTTGCCGAGACCGGGCAGGGCATGCCGCCACATCTGCGGCATCACCAGGCGGAAGAAAATGGCCGCTTTCGACAGCCCCAGCGCCTGGCCGGACTCCCACTGACCCTGCGGAACGGCTTTCAGCGCGCCGCGCAGCGTTTGCGAGGCGTAGGCGGCATACAGCAGCGACAGGGCGATCGCCCCGCAGAGGAACGGACTGACGTCAAAGTTCTCAATCTGCATCTGCACCGGGATCTGCGTGAACCCGAGCGGGATGGTGAAACCGTCAGAGAGCGTCAGCAGCAGCTGGGACGAGCCGAAATAGATAAACAGCACCACCAGAATTTCCGGTAGGCCGCGCAGAATGGTCACAATGCCGGTTGCAAGCCAGGCTACCGGGCGCCATTTCACTGACTCCAGTACCGCGAAGAGCATCGCCAGGACGAGGCCGATGGCGAGCGCGCAAACGGCAAGGCCGACGGTCATCCCGGCGGCGCTTGCTAATGGAAAAATTTCGTTCATTCAGTCTTACTTCTGGAACCATTTGTTATAGATGGTCTGGTAAGTGCCGTCTTTCTTCACTTTTTCCAGCGCAGCGTTAAATTTCTGCTGCAGGTCGGTGTTGCCCTGACGCACGGCAATGCCCAGCCCGGTGCCGAAATAGGCTTTGTCGGTCACTTTATCGCCCACGGCCGCCAGCTTCGGATTGCTCTTCAGCCATTCGGTGACCACGGCGGTATCACCGAAGACCGCGTCAATACGACCGTTCTGCAGATCCAGCTTCGCATTCTGGTAGCTGTCGTAAGGCACGGTGGTGATTTCCGGATGTTTATCCGTGATAAATTTCTGGTGGGTGGTGCCGTTCTGTACGCCCACTTTTTTGCCCTTCAGCTGGTCAATGCTGGTGAACTTGCCCTGCTGACCGACGAACAGCGCCGAGTTGTCATAATACGGGGTGGAGAACAGGACCTGCTTTTCACGCTCAGGCGTGATGTCCATCCCGGCCATGACCGCGTCGAAACGGCGGAATTTCAGGCCCGGGATCAGGCTGTCAAAGGCCTGGTTGGTAAAGGTACAGGTGGCGTCGATCTCTTTACACAGCGCGTTAGCCAGATCCACATCGAAACCGACGATCTGGTTGTTGGCATCCACCAGCTCAAACGGAGGGTAGGAGGCCTCGGTGGCGAAACGAATGGTTTGCGCGGCGGAAGCGGAGAGGCTCATGCCTGCGAGCAGGGCGGCAATCAGTACTTTTTTCATCGTCATTTCCCCGAAAAACATCAGTGTGAAAGATAGTTTTTAAACGCGTCAGTTTGCGGATGCGTGAAGCAGGAGGCATCCCCTTGCTCGACGATATGGCCATTTTCCATATACACCACCCGGCTTGCCGTCTTGCGCGCCACTTCAACTTCATGGGTGACGATAACCTGGGTGATGCCGGTTTCAGCCAGCTCGCGGATGATACTAACGATCTGGGCGGTGATTTCCGGGTCGAGCGCCGCGGTAGGCTCATCGAACAGCAGAACCTGCGGCTCCATCATCAGCGCGCGGGCGATCGCCACACGCTGCTGCTGACCGCCGGATAAATGCAGCGGGTAACGATCGCTGTAGGGCTTCAGACGCAGGCGCTCCAGCAACTTCTCTGCGCGAGCCAGCGCCTGATCCTTGCTTAACCCCAGTACGCGACAGGGGGCCTCGATCAGGTTCTGCTGTACCGTCAGGTGCGGCCACAGGTTGTACTGCTGAAAGACCATGCCGACGTTCTGCCGCAGTTCGCGAATCGCTTTATCGGACGGCGCTCTGGTGAAGTCGAAATGGTTACCGGCGATGGCTAATGAACCGGAACGCGGCATCTCCAGCAGGTTGAGTACGCGCAGCAGCGAGCTCTTCCCGGCACCGCTGGGGCCGAGCAGCACCAGCGTTTCCCCCTGCGGGCAATCCAGCGTGATGTCGAACAGCGCCTGGTGCGCGCCGTAGAAGCAATTAATGCCGTTTAGTTTAATACTCATCTGGGCAGTCTGATACGAATAGCTATTGAGGCCGCAAATACTACCTTTGGCAGAATAGTTATGCAATATTTATGCGTTAAAAGTTAAATCTAAACCACGTTTAGCTTTAAAGTTAGCACAAAATATTGCCTGGTGGGTGAGGGGGGAGTAAATGTCGGCATTCTCGGGGCGAATACCGACATTTTACCGGGGTTATCGTTTCAGCGACGTCGCTTCAACTCCGGAACTAACGTTTCTCCAGACTCTGTCGCAACGTCCCGGCCGGCGCGTGGCTGTTGTTGCCGAGATAGCGAACGTCATCGACGGCCCAGCACTGGCCTTCCTGGATCATCAGCACTTCGTCTTTCCAGCTCTGGGTTCCCTGCTTTAGCTCCACGCGCAGCGGAATGTTGCGCGCATCGCGATTAGGGATGGTTGAGGCGCTGGCGACGACGGCGCTGTCCGCCGGGGTGCTGCTGCTCGAGAACAGGTTAGCCTGCAGCAGTTTGCTGTTGGCCGGATCCTGACGGGCGTCATTGAGTAACTTCGCCAGGCCGTCGCTGAGATAGGGGCGCAGCGCCGCCGGATCCTGCGTACGGTTCTGGAGCTGGGTGTCGTAGAATTTTTGCGCTACGTCGTCAGGGCCGCCTTCGACACAGGGGCCGCTGCGGGTGCCATTATCTTTATAGGCCGGGGTGACGGTCGTACAGGCGCTGAGCGCCAGCGCGCAAGGGAGAAGTGCTGCAAGAAGTTTGTAGCGCATGATGATTTCCTTATAAGCGAACTACGTTTTCAGTTTCCGTTAAAGCATAGCGTATAGCGTGCGGATTGTACTTGACGCAAAGAGCTAAGACCTTGATGTGACTACGGCCTTAGGGCAGGACATCGACAGGGAAGATCGCTGTATGATATTAAGGCAGGAAAATCTGGGGGCCGTTTAAAAATAAACAGACTTTTTGGGCAAACAAGAAACATTACCCGGGCAATATGATAATGTTTCTTGAAATATAAGATTAATTACTTCTTCTTATAGATGTTAGCGGAGATGTGCAGTTTTTTATCGGTATTACCGGAAGAGAGCACGATAACGTCTGCGCCTTTCTCATCGGCCTTTTTAATCAGTTCTTCACGGGCATCGCTGGGTGCAGTCTGACCGGTAGAAGAAATGGTACCGATTTTAGTATATTGCGTATGGACCTTATCGAAGGCTTCTTTCGTTAAAATTTCTGCAGAGAAGGCGTTCGCCGTTAAAAACAATGCTGCACCTGCCACTAAAGCTGCATATTTCATATTTTTAGACTCCATTGTTTATCTTGCTATCATCATGCTCTTGTTTTATCTCACCAATGAGCGGTTTCAGATTGTACTAACACCATTTTTTTTTCAAGTGGAATACTGCAATTTTATGACGGTTAGTTAACTCTTTTTTAAAGAAAAGATGACGTATTTTGCATTGATAATGCTTGCTTTTTTTTGCCGGATACACATAGGGAGAGGACCAGACCCTTTTCATCTGACGTTAGCAGAAAATCAGCTTAAGGCGCCGGGGCAGAAAGGGGGGCAGCGTTGACAGACATTCCCGGAAACATGGTTTATCATAAAGCAAAGCAGGGTCTGCGCCCATGGTCATGCAGGTCACCAGGGAGATAAGATGTTAACAAATAAGCAAGAGGGCGTCCGCCAGCTGCGAACCGAGCTGTGGGCCACCAGAGATAATGTCCAGCGCCATGCGCTATCCATGAGTATGCCCTGGCTGGCCTTTGTCAATATCGCTTTTGCGTTAATGGTTTTCTTCCGCAATTTTATCTTTACTCATTTTGATAAGAAGCTGTTAACGCACCAGGCGGTTATTCCTTATGTCGAAGTCGCGCTGATCGCGGTTATTATTATTTCGGTAATTTTAGCCATTATTGCCGTCACGCCGCGCCTGGCGCAGGGGCGCTATACGTTGAGTATTATCACCGGCCTGCAGCTGGCACTCAGCCTGTGCTGGTCCCTGAGTAATTACTGTTTTATCTTTTTCTGGACACTGCCCTTCGCCTGGCCGCTGCTGGTGATATTAATGACCACCGGCCTCGCCGCGCTGTATCACCATTGGCCCGGCATTATCGCTTTTATGCTTCCGCTATGGGGAACCGCCTTGCTGGCGGGTATACAGAACCACCCTCACACTGAGGTCCGCTTTTTGATCCTGTGGGGCATTTTTACGGCGATTTTACTCTATGGCAGGCGTATTCTTAAGCGCTGGTATGATGAGGCCTGGAAGACGCATCAGGAAAATATGCGGCTTATTCAGCGGCTGGAAAGTATTGCCAACCAGGATGCATTAACCGGGACCGCGAATCGCCGGGCGCTGAATGCCTATCTGGCGGAGATTTGGCAGCAAAAAACGCCGTTGGCGCTGATGATGATCGACGTCGATTACTTTAAGCGTTACAACGACCACTATGGCCATCAGGCTGGCGACGATTGCTTATCGACTGTCGCCCAGGTGCTTAAAATGGCGGTACGGGCAGAGGGCGATCTGGTCGCCCGCTACGGCGGCGAAGAGTTTGTCATCGCGCTGCCGGGGGTTTCCTTAGCGCGAGCCACCTCCATTGCCGAGCGCATTCAGCAGAAAATTAGCGAGGCGGCGATCCCCCATGAGGCTTCGGCGGTGGCCTCGGTGGTGACCGTCAGTATGGGGGTCGTCGCCTCCGACGGCACGGTTCCGATGGAGACGCTGATCGCCCGGGCGGACAGCGCGCTGTACCAGGCGAAAAATAAAGGACGAAATCGATGGTCTTATTAACCCGGAGACGCTGCCGGGCAAGGATGAAAGAATGACACGGATTGCGCTGATCGCGCTGCTGGCGTTACTGCTAAGCGGCTGTGCCGGCGAAAAAGGGATTATCGATCGCGATGGATACCAGCTGGACATCCGCCATCCGGCGCAGGCGGCCTATCCGCGAATAAAAGTGCTGGTGATCCACTATACGGCAGACAACTTTGATACTTCTCTGGCGACCCTGACCGATAAAGAGGTCAGCTCCCACTATTTAATTCCTGAACAGCCGCCGCGCCACCATAATAAACCGCGGATCTGGCAGCTGGTGCCGGAAGAGGATCTGGCCTGGCACGCCGGTGTAAGCTACTGGCGCGGCAGCACGCGCATCAACGATACTTCCATCGGTATTGAACTGGAAAACCGCGGCTGGCAGAAGACCGCGGGAGGTAAAAGCTTTACCCCCTTTCACCCGGAACAGATCGCGGCCCTGATCCCGCTGGCGCGCGATATTATCACCCGCTACCACATCGCGCCGCAGAACGTGGTGGCCCATGCCGATATCGCCCCGCAGCGCAAAGACGATCCGGGGCCGTTGTTCCCCTGGCAACAGCTGGCGCAGCAGGGGATTGGCGCCTGGCCGGACGAGCAGCGGGTGGCTTTTTATCTGAACGGGCGGCCGCCCAGTGAGCCAGTGGACCCTGAGGAGGTGCTGGATTTGCTGGCGCGCTACGGCTATCAGGTCACGCCGGAGATGACTCCCGCGCAGAAGAAACGGGTAATTATCGCCTTCCAGATGCACTTCCGCCCCCAGCGCTGGGATGGCGTAGCGGATGCGCAAACCGAAGCGATAGCCGAGGCGCTGTTAGAGAAATATGGCCAGGGTTAGCGGTGAAGTTTACCGTGGTCGCGTAACCAGGCGGCGGTACGCACAATCCCGTCGTCCAGCGTCACCACCGGCTGATAGCCCAGCTCATCCTGCGCGCGCGTGATATCGAGCGTAAAATCAAAATTAAGTTTAGAGACGCCGTAGTGGGTAAAGGCCGGCTCTTTGGCCGTTTTATCGCCAAAACGCTCCATGCTGCGGGCGATAATATCCAGCATCGGGTAGGGAACTGAACGGATCCGGCATTTGATGCCCAGCTCATCGATCAGTTTCTGCACGATGCTGCGCAGGGTGCGCGGTTCGCCATTGCTGATATTCCACGCGCGGGCGGAGGGAAGATGATCGCAGGCAGGCTGGCTCGCCAGCCACATCGCGTGGACGGCATTTTCATAATAGGTCATATCGACCAGCGCGCTGCCGCCCCGCGGCAACAGGACGCTGCCGTAGTGCTGCATCATTTGCGCCAGCCGGGGAATAAAGACTTTATCGTGCGGCCCGAACAGGCTCTGCGGGCGCAAAATGGTAAAACGGGTGTGTGGGTTGGCCTGCGCCAGCAGGTTGATCACCTCTTCGCTGGCCGCCTTGCTGCGGGCAAACTCATTGGCGAAGCGGTGCGGGCGGAAATCTTCCTGAATATCGCGATGGTGGTGATAATCAAAATAGAGCGAGGGCGAAGAGATATGGACGAAATTGCGTACGCCCCATGCTACCGACCATTCGCCGAGGCGGCGGGTGGCGCGGACGTTAGCGAGATCGAAAGCCTGTTGCGTGCCCCAGGGCGAGGTGAAACTTGAGCAGTGCCACAGGGTATCGATACCGGCGAGCATCACTTTAGCCTGCGAAGAGACCAGCTCGGTTAAATCTGCCGGGATGAATTCCGCCCCCATTTTGCTCAGAAGCTTACCCATCGCTTCGTTGCGCCCGGTCGCTCGCACGCTGATGCCCTTGTTGCGCAGATATTCCACTGCGTTGCGGCCTAATCCGCTGGTCGCACCGGTAACCAGTACCTTCATATTACTCTACTGTCCCAGAAAAGAATTTCGTGCGCATTTTTCCGTGATTCTCCCGACTATGCAATGAGAATCATGAAAGAATAATGCTTATCCTTCGACTCTGCCTGAGATTTGTTCGGCCAACCGGGCGATGCGTTGCGCCATACCGCGGAAAATAAACAGGTGCGCCGGGATCATCAGCAGCCAGTAGACCAGGCCCGGCATACCGTGCGGGTGCCACCAGGCGCGGACGTCCAGTTCACGACGATCGCCTTTATCGTTAATGGTAAAGCTTAACCGGCCCAGTCCCGGCGCTTTCATGCCGAACAGCAGAGTGAGCTGTTTTTCTTCCTCCACGATAATCACCTTCCAGCTGTCGACCGTATCGCCGGTCTGCAGATAGTCGCGCTGCGGTCGCCCTTTGGCCAGCCGGTGGCCGACCAGCAGATCCATCGCGCCGCGGGTTTTCCACAGCAGATTGCCGAAAAAATATCCCTCTTTACCGCCGATTTGGTTAACGACCTGCCACAGGGCTTTGCGGCTCGCCTGAGTGGTGATGGTGCAGCCTGCCTGTTTCGGATAATAGCCATACTCCGGTCGCCAGCGGGCGAAAGCCTGGGCGTCGTAGCCCCAGTCGCTGGAGTTTACCAGCTGCTCTTCTTCTTTCAGGGTGCGGCGAACCGCCTGATCGAAGGGGATCAGCGTTTGCGGGATCAGCGTCCGCAGCGTCCGGTCATCGGCGATCAGATCGTGCTTCAACCCCTGAATTAGCGCTTTGGCGATGGTCGGCGGCACCGAGGTGATGACATTGAGGAACCACACCGAGATCCAGCGCGTCGGCAGGGGAATCGGAATGAGCGGGCGGTGTTTGCCGCTGACGGCCATAAAGCGAATGAACTGCTGCTGATAGCTTAACACCTCCGGACCGGCGGCTTCGAAGACGCGGTGCGCGTCGGAAGGGTGATTCAGTAGCTCAACGAGGTCAACGAGCAGGTTTTCCAGCGCGACAGGGGTGGTACGCGAACGCACCCAGCGCGGGGGGGTCAGCACCGGCAGGTTATAGACCATGTCGCGCATCACCTCGAAGGCGGCGGAGCCGGCGCCGACGATAATTCCGGCCCGCAGCTCGGTTACCGGCACGCCCGACTCGCGCAGGAGATCGCCGGTGACCTGACGAGCGCGCAGATGGTCGGACTGCTCCTGCGCTGGAGCCTGCAGCGAGCTGAGAAAGATAATCTGACGCACCGGCGTCTGGCGCAGGGCATCGCGAACATGCGTCGCCACCCGACGCTCATGGGCGATAAAATCGCCGCCTTCGCCCATGCCGTGTACCAGATAGTAAAGGGTATCGATACCTGTGAGCAGCGCAGGCAGAGCCTGCGGCTGATTGAGATCGACTGACCGGCAGGTGACGCCGGGCAAAGCGAGTTTTTGCAGTCGGTCGGTATGGCGCGCCGCCGCCAGCACCGGATAACCCCGTGCGCTTAATTCGCGGACTAAATGCTGACCAATATAGCCGCTGGCGCCGAGCACCAAAACCGATTGCGACACGCCTGACTCCTTAGCGTTGTAAAAAAGCCTGCCAGTGGGCGACCACTTCGCTCAACTGCTGACGATTGACATCCAGGTGAGTGACCAGACGGACGATGGGCGAGGCGTTGATCAGCACGCCGCGCGCCTGCATAAACTCGCCGAGCGCCCGGGCCTGTTCATCACCGACGCGAACGAACAGCATGTTGGTATCGTGACGGGTGACGTCGGCGCCGATGGCGCGCAGCTGATCCGCCATCCACGCGGCGTTATCATGATCCTCCTGCAGGCGCTGCACGTTATTTTTCAGCGCGTACAGCCCGGCGGCGGCCAGAATGCCCGCCTGGCGCATCCCGCCGCCGACCATTTTCCGCCAGCGAACGGCGCGGCGAATATACGCTTCACTGCCGACCAGCAGCGAGCCAACCGGGGCGCCAAGCCCCTTTGACAGGCAGATGGTGAAGGAGTCGCAGTACTGGGCGATATCGCGCAGCTCACAGCCGTAGGCGACCACGGCGTTAAAGATGCGCGCGCCGTCGACGTGCAGCGCCAGATCGCGCTGGCGGGTAAACGCCCAGGCTTCCTGGAGATAGTCGCGCGGCAGCACCTTACCGTTATGGGTGTTTTCCAGGCTCAGCAGGCGGGTCGGGGCAAAATGGATATCGTCAGGTTTGATTTTCGCTGCGACTTTATCCAGCGGCAGCGAGCCGTCCGCCGCGGCGTCAATCGGCTGCGGCTGAATACTGCCGAGAACCGCCGCCCCGCCGGCTTCGTACAGATAGTTATGCGCCCCCTGGCCGACGATATACTCTTCGCCGCGCTGGCAGTGGCTGAGCAGGCCGACGAGGTTGGCCTGGGTGCCGGTGGGCAGATACAGCGCCGCCTCTTTGCCGGCCAGGTCGGCGGCGTAGCGCTGAAGTTCATTGACGGTAGGGTCGTCGCCATACACATCGTCCCCGACCGGGGCGGCCATCATGGCTTCCAACATGGCGCGCCCGGGACGGGTAACGGTATCACTGCGCAGATCGATCACGGCTTTTCCTTGTTCTGGTTCAGAGTATTGCTTCTGTTTTACCTGAGCCAGTTGGTTTTCGCCAGTTCGATGACTTCATCGCCGCGCCCGCTGATGATCGCCCGCAGCATATACAGGCTAAAGCCTTTCGCCTGCTCCAGCTTGATCTGCGGCGGGATCGCCAGCTCCTCTTTGGCGACCACGACGTCGACCAGCACCGGACCGTCGGTGCGGAAGGCGGTCTGCAGCGCTTCATCCACCTCGGCGGCTTTCTCAACGCGAATACCTTTAATACCGCAGGCTTCCGCGATGCGGGCGAAGTTGGTGTCGTGCAGCTCTGTGCCGTCGGTGAGATAGCCCCCGGCCTTCATCTCCATCGCCACGAAACCCAGCACGCTGTTGTTAAAGATGATAATTTTCACCGGCAGCTTCATCTGCGCCAGCGACAGAAAATCCCCCATCAGCATGCTAAACCCGCCGTCGCCGCACATGGCCACCACCTGACGCTCCGGCGCGGTGGCCTTGGCGCCAATGGCCTGCGGCATGGCGTTGGCCATGGAGCCGTGGTTGAATGAACCCAGCAGGCGGCGTTTGCCGTTCATCTTGAGATAGCGTGCCGCCCAGACGGTCGGGGTGCCGACATCGCAGGTGAAAATGGCGTCTTCATCGGCAAAATGGCTGATCTGCTGCGCCAGATATTGCGGGTGGATCGCCTTCTCGCTGGGCTTCGCCAGATCGTCGAGTCCTTTTCGCGCGTCGCGATAGTGCTCCAGCGCCTTATCGAGGAAGCGGCGATCGGTTTTCTCTTCCAGCAGCGGCAGCAGCGCCTTTAACGTTGATTTGATGTCGCCCACCAGCGCCATATCAACCTTACTGTGCGCGCCGATGCTGCCGGGGTTAATGTCGATCTGAATAATTTTGGCGTCGGTCGGATAGAAGGCGCGATAGGGGAACTGGGTGCCGAGCAGGATCAGGGTGTCGGCATTCATCATGGTGTGGAAGCCAGAAGAGAAGCCAATCAGCCCGGTCATGCCCACATCATACGGGTTGTCATACTCCACATGCTCTTTACCGCGCAGCGCATGGACGATGGGGGCTTTAATTTTTGCTGCGAACTCCACCAGCTCCTGGTGGGCGCCGGCGCAGCCGCTACCGCACATGAGCGCGATATTGCTGGAGTAGCGGATAAGCTGCGCCAGCTTGCGCAGCTCCTCGTCGGCCGGGGAGACCGTCGGCAACGGCGCATGGTACCAGTGGCTGCTGGCGCTCTCCGGGGCGGCTTTCAGCGCCACGTCGCCGGGCAGAACCACCACCGAAACGCCGCGGTTAATCACCGCCTTACGCATCGCCACCGCCAGCACCTGCGGGATCTGCTCCGGGGTGGAGACCAGCTCGCAGTAGTGGCTGCATTCGCGGAACAGCTCCTGGGGATGGGTCTCCTGGAAATAGCCGCTGCCAATCTCGCTGGAAGGGATGTGGGCGGCAATGGCCAGCACCGGGACATGGTTGCGGTGACAGTCAAACAGACCGTTGATCAGGTGCAGGTTACCCGGTCCGCAGGAACCGGCGCAGACCGCCAGTTCGCCGGTCAGTTGCGCCTCCGCGCCGGCGGCGAAAGCGGCGACCTCTTCGTGCCGGGTGGCCATCCAGTCGATGGTGCCCATGCGGTTCAGGCTATCGCTCAATCCATTGAGGGAATCGCCGGTGACGCCCCAGATACGTTTCACGCCGGCCTGTTCCAGCGTTTTGGCAATGTATGCGGCCACGGTTTGTTTCATGATCTCCATCTCCTTTTTTTGATAACGCCTTCAAGCTTAGATGAAACTGCAGCGTACGTTGCCGATTTCCCTCAATTTTTCGCTGGTTTTATTGCTGAAGTATTGGGCATACTCTGGGGTCTCACGGGGTGTAAAACAGGAAGCACATCAAATGGTTAATGGATTGTTAAACACAGTAAACAGAACGCTGTCGCATGAAGATGCCGGTAAACTCTTGTTACGACTCGCCGTCGGCGGGTTAATGCTGTTTCACGGTTTGCACAAGCTGCTGGATGGCGTGGACAGCATTAGCGGGATGCTGGTGGCGAAGGGGTTGCCGGGGTTTATCGCCTACGGTGTGCTGGTGGGGGAAGTGGTTGCCCCCTGTTTGTTGATTGTCGGCATCCTGACGCGCCCAGCGGCGCTGGTGTTGGCTTTCACCATGGTAGTGGCGTGGCTGATGGTCGGTCTCGGCAAGACGTTTGCGCTTGATGCGGTGGGCGCGTGGGCGATTGAGAATCTGGTCTATTTCTTTGTTGGCGCGCTGGCGATTGCGCTTTTGGGCGCCGGGCGTTACTCGCTGGCCGGTCAGTCGGCCTGGCGATAGCCATGCGCCGAAAGGCGGAACAACTGCGTACGACGTAAAGCAGAAACAGAGGCCGGATAAGCATAGCATCATCCGGCCTTTTAAGGTCAGGCCAGAACCAGATCGCCCAGCGGGTGACAGGAGCAGGCCAGCACATAGCCGTCGGCGATTTCGCCGTCGGTCAGCGTCATGGTGCTGGTGACGCTATACTCCCCGGAAACGACTCTGGTTTTGCAGCAGCCGCAGACGCCGGCGCGGCAGGCGACGGTCACCGGCACCTGATTGCTCTCCAGCGCATCGAGCAGGGTGGTGCCCACCGGCGCGTAAAATTCTCGCGCCGGCTGCAGTTTGGTGAATTTCACCCCGGTGGCGGCCTCCGCCACCGGGGTGAAGAACTTCTCCTTAAAGAAGCGGGTAACACCCAGGGCGGCAACGTCCTGTTCAACTTTCTCCATATACGGCGCTGGCCCGCAGGTCATCACGGTGCGGCTGGCGATATCCGGTACGCTCTGCAGTAGTTCCGGGGTCAGACGGCCGGCGACAAAACCGTGCGTCGCGTGGTGCTCCGCCACCAGGGTAACCGGATAGTTGCGCCACTCTTCGGCAAAGATCACATCCTCCGGCGAACGAACGCTATAGATCACCTGCACGTCGGCCTGCGGACGGTACTTCGCCAGCCAGCGGCGCATCGACATGATCGGCGTGACGCCGCAGCCAGCGGCCAGCAGCAGGAACTTATCATCCGCCTTATCCTCGCAGGTGAAATCCCCCATCGCGTCGGACAGCCAGATATAGTCGCCGCGCTTTACGTCGCGGGTGAGCCACTGTGAGCCCGCGCCATCGTCAATACGGCGAACGGTCAACGTAATATATTCGCTGACGCCCGGCGTGGACGAAATAGTGTAAGCGCGCAGGGTCTCTGCCGAATGACGCACGCTGACCAGGGCGTACTGCCCGGCACGGTACGGATAATAGTCATGGCAGAGCAATGAAACGGTCCACACATCCGGCGTTTCCTGATGGATGTGATGCACCTGCATTCGCCACGGGCATTGTGAGGTTGGCATGGTCATCAGGGACTCCTTACGCGCTCAGCAGCTGCTGCATATCTTGTTCCACGGTGGTCACGGAACGCAGACCAAACTTCTCATTGAGGATAGCCAGCAGATCCGGAGTGAAGAAGCCAGGCGCCGTCGGGCCGGTGACAATGTTTTTCACGCCGAGAGACAGCAGCGTCAGCAGGATGACGATCGCTTTCTGCTCGAACCAGGAGAGCACCAGTGACAGCGGCAGATCGTTGACGCCGCAGCCCAGTTTTTCCGCCAGGGTCACCGCCAGAATAATCGCCGAGTAGGCATCGTTGCACTGCCCGGCATCGACCAGACGCGGCAGGCCTTCAATATCGCCGAAATCGAGTTTATTGAAGCGGTATTTACCGCAGGCCAGGGTCAGGATCAGGCAGTCGTCCGGTACGCTGGTGGCAAAATCGGTGAAATAGTTACGTTCCCCGCGGGCGCCATCGCAGCCGCCGACGAGGAAAATGTGACGCAGTTTTTCCCGGCTGACCAGATCGATCAGTGTGTCCGCCGCGCCGAGCAGGGTCTGACGGCCAAAGCCGACGGTGATCAGATGCGGGATCTCGCTGTACGGGAAGCCAGCCATCTGCTGCGCCTGGGCGATAACCGGCGCGAAGTCTTCACCTTCCAGGTGGTTCACGCCCGGCCAGCCGACGATGCTGCGGGTCCAGATACGATCGTCGTAGGCGCCGACGGTGGGGTCGATGATGCAGTTAGAGGTCATGACGATGGGGCCCGGGAAGCGGGCGAACTCCACCTGCTGGTTCTGCCAGCCGCTGCCGTAGTTCCCAATCAGGTGTTTGAATTTACGCAGCTCCGGATAGCCGTGCGCCGGCAGCATTTCCCCGTGGGTATAGACGTTAACGCCGGTGCCTTCGGTCTGCTCCAGCAGGTTATAGAGATCTTTCAGGTCATGGCCGGAGATCAGGATGCACTTGCCCTCGGTCGCTTTAACGTTGACCTGGGTTGGGGTCGGATGACCGTATTTGCTGGTCTCACCGGCGTCCAGAATGCTCATGACTTTGAAGTTCATCTGGCCGATCTCCATTGAGCACTCCAGCAGCGCGTTCATATCGGCAGGCCAGGTACCCAGCCATGCCATGATTTTATGGTACTGGGCGTAGATGTCGTTGTCGTACTGGCCGAGAACGTGCGCGTGCTCCATATAAGCCGCAGCGCCTTTCAGGCCGTACAGGCACAGCAGGCGCAGGCCGAGAATGTTGTCGCCGATGGCCGCTTTGTCTTTGTTCGGGGTAAATTCCGCCGCCTGACGCTGCAGGTCGCCCAGATCGTCGCTAGCCAGTTGCAGAGCGGCCATCGGATTGTTAACCGTCGCGTGGGCATCAATGTTCAGGCACTGCGCTTTAAGCGCTTCACGCATGGCGATAGCCTGGCGCGCATAGCCAACGATACGCGGGGAGTCGAAGTTAACGTTAGTCAGCGTAGAGAAAAAAGCGCGCGGCGCAAAGCTATCGACGTCGTGGTCGATAATGCCATATTCGCGGGCCTTGAGCGCCCAGGCGGAGAGGCCTTGCAGTGACGCAATCAGCAGATCCTGTAGATCGGAGGTTTCCGCTGTTTTACCGCACATCCCCTGCGCGTATGAGCAGCCGTTGCCGGCCGGGGTACGAATGGTTTGTTCACATTGCACACAAAACATGGTCACACCTTTAAAGTTATATTTGATATACATGTTTAAGGTTATGCCCGAGCGCGTGAGGAGAAAAGGTATTTCTGATACAACTTAAAGGGAGATTGATTTAGCGCAAAATTGGCGGCAGGAAGTCTGCCGCCAGCGCCTGCTCAGGCGGCAAAAAAGGCGATCAGGATCGGGACCAGCAGGCTCAGCAGAAAACCGTGCACGATGGCGGCAGGGACGATCTCCACGCCGCCGGAACGCTGCAGCACCGGTAAGGTGAAGTCCATGGAGGTGGCGCCGCACAGCCCCAGCGCCGTGGAGCGGCTACGGCGAATCAGGCCCGGAATTAACATGATGGCCAGCAGCTCGCGGCACAGGTCGTTAAAGAACGCCGCGCTGCCGATCACCGGGCCAAAGGATTCGGTCAGTAAAATACCGGAGAGTGAATACCAGCCGAAGCCGCTGGCCATCGCCAGACCGGTCTTTAGCGGCAAATCCAGAATAAAGGCGTTGAGGATGCCGCCGAGTAATGAACTGGCCGTGACCACCACGGCGACGATCATTCCCCGCCGGTTGAGGACTATTTGTCGCAGACTCATTCCATTATTGCGTAATTGAATACCGACGAGGAACAGGAGAAAGATCAGCGTATATTCGCTGGCTTCGGTGGCGTGTTGTAAAAAAGACAGGCCGGTCAGGCCAAGCAAGAAACCGAGCACCACCACACCGCACAGCTGGAGTGATTCCAGGGCCATGGCCAGGCGCGAGGGTAATTTCTCCTGACGATGCAGACTGCGCCAGGGCATTTTTCTTTCCAGCCACAGCAGAGCGGTAATATTACACAGTAAAATGATGACCACGCTCACCGCGGCGTAATGCAATATCGCCAGCAGATTGCTGGCCAGATTGTCGAGAAACGCCAGGCTGATACCCATAAAAAAGAGGATCACATAGACAATCCAGCTCAGCATCCGGTTAATCAGTTTTAACGCGGAGGAGCGACGAAGAGGCAGTAAATAGCCGACGACCAGCGGCAACAGAATGATGAACAGTCCCGAGAACATGAACGATGCAACCCTTGCATGATGAGAATAGCGCTCATGACACTATCCAAATAGCCGGGCCGAGTAAAGCTGTCGCCAGAAAGAAAAAGCCCGGGGACCCGGGCTTTAGAAAAGATTAATCGCGTTTTTCCAGCAGAGTGCGGTACAGCACGCCGCCGAGGATCCCGCCGACGATCGGCATGACCCAGAACAGCCACAGCTGCTGCAGCGCCCAACCGCCCTGGAAAATCGCCACCGCGGTGCTGCGCGCCGGGTTGACCGAGGTGTTGGTGACCGGAATGCTGATCAAATGGATGAGGGTCAGCGCCAGGCCGATAGCGATCGGCGCGAAGCCCGCAGGCGCGTGTTTGTCGGTAGCGCCATGGATAACCAGCAGGAAGCCGCAGGTCAGTACGATTTCAATAACGATAGCCGACAGCATAGAGAAGCCGCCCGGGGAGTGTTCGCCATAGCCGTTGGAGGCAAAACCGCTGGCGGCGGCATCAAAGCCGGCTTTACCGCTGGCCACTACGTACAGCACCGCGGCGGCAATAATTCCGCCGACCACCTGGGCGATAATATAGCCAATGACCTCTTTCGCCGGGAAACGACCGCCGGCCCACAGGCCTAAGGTCACCGCCGGGTTGAAATGACCGCCGGAAATATGGCCAACCGCATACGCCATGGTTAATACGGTTAAACCAAATGCCAGCGCCACGCCGGCAAAACCGATACCCAGCTCGGGAAATGCTGCGGCAAGGACGGCGCTACCGCAGCCGCCAAATACAAGCTAGAAGGTGCCGAAGCATTCGGCTGCTAATTTTCTGAACATAACCACCTCAATTTAAATGTATACGCGCACGAGCGGACCGTGCCGTTCTTTATTTATCGTGATAAGGGACGACGATAAAAATAAAGCGGAGTTATTCTAGAGATAATCGTCATCCCAGAGCCAGTTAAATATATTGATATTATTTGATTTAGGGCAAGGTGAAGGGATTGCGTTTGCCAGTTTAACTATTCCTATATCCATCCAAGATTATCAATAGTGTAGAACATAACGTCTGAAATAAAACTATTTTGTTTGATGAATAATCAACAGCGGTTAATAGGCGGTAAGTGTGTAATTTTATGAATATATTTAACCTCCTGAATAGGATGCGCGAGGTGACTAAGCGGAGTGTCATCTTGCCGCCGCCCTCGCTATACTGTTGATTACTGAAGGAGAGTGGTGGTGTAGCGGAGGGGATATGCTTCTTGAGCGCGTAGAAATCGTCGGTTTTCGCGGTATCAATCGTCTGTCGTTGATGCTTGAGCAAAATAACGTCCTGATCGGGGAAAACGCGTGGGGGAAGTCCAGTCTGCTTGATGCGCTGACCCTGCTTTTGTCGCCAGAGTTCGATCTTTATCACTTTGTTCGCGATGACTTTTGGTTCCCCGCGGGCGACATCCAGGGGCGCGAGCACCATTTGCATATTATTCTGACCTTCCGCGAAACGGAGCCGGGACGCCATCGGGTGCGGCGTTTCCGTCCGCTTCAGCGCTGTTGGGTGCCCTGTGATGACGGGTATCACCGGGTGTTCTACCGCCTGGAAGGCGAACTCGCCGATGATGACAGCGTGATGACCCTGCGCAGTTTTATCGATGGCGAAGGCGAAGCGCTGGCGCTGGAGGATATCGATGAGCTGGCCAGACACCTGGTGCGTTTGATGCCGGTGCTGCGTCTGCGCGACGCGCGCTTTATGCGGCGCATTCATAACGGAACGGTACCGCACTCGCCGCAGATAGAGATCACCGCCCGCCAGCTGGATTTTCTGTCCCGCGAACTGGTCAGCCACCCGCAAAATTTATCCGACGGTCAGATCCGCGAGGGGTTGTCGGCCATGGTGCAGCTGCTGGAGCATTATTTTGCCGAGCAAAGCAGCGCCCAGACGCGACATCGCCTGATGCGGCGGCGTTCCCATGATGAACAGCGTAGCTGGCGTTATCTGGATATTATCAACCGGATGATCGACAAGCCCGGCGGGCGCAGCCATCGGGTGATCCTGCTGGGGCTGTTCGCCACCCTGCTGCAGGCGAAAGGGACGGTGCGCCTCGATCGCGATGCGCGGCCGCTCTTGTTGATTGAGGACCCGGAAACCCGGCTGCATCCTATTATGCTGTCGGTGGCCTGGCATTTGCTCAATTTGCTGCCGCTGCAGCGGGTGACGACGACGAACTCCGGCGAGCTGCTGTCGCTAACGCCCGTCGAGCATGTGTGCCGGCTGGTGCGTGAATCGGCGCGGGTGTCGGCATGGCGGTTGGGGCCCGGCGGAATGAATGCCGAAGAGAGTCGGCGCATTGCCTTTCATATCCGCTTCAATCGCGCCTCATCGCTCTTCGCCCGCTGTTGGCTGCTGGTAGAGGGGGAGACGGAAACCTGGGTTATCAACGAACTGGCCCGCCAGTGCGGCCATCATTTTGATGCTGAAGGGGTGAAAGTCATTGAATTCGCCCAGTCGGGCCTGAAGCCGTTGATCAAATTCGCCCGCCGGATGGGGATCCAGTGGCACGTGCTGGTGGACGGCGATGAGGCAGGGAAAAAATATGCCGCGACCGTACGCGGCCTGCTGAATAACGATCGCGAGCTGGAGCGCGACCATCTGACCACTCTGCCGGCGCTGGATATGGAACACTTTATGTATCGTCAGGGATTTGATGACGTTTACCACCGGGTGGCGCAGATCCCGGATAATGTGCCCATGAATATGCGGCGGGTGATCACCAAGGCCATTCATCGTTCATCCAAGCCGGACCTGGCGATTGAGGTGGCAATGGAAGCCGGCCGCCGTGGGGTGGACGCAGTGCCGACGCTGCTGAAAAAAATGTTCTCGCGGGTACTGTGGCTGGCCCGCGGTCGCGCCGATTAATCTCTTCGCCGTCGAGGGGCTCGGCGGCGCAAAGCTCTCCGGCAGCTAAACAAAACGTCATTGGCGCGAAAAATGGATGTTCTGTTGCCAACGGGTTTCGATAGAATCACCGCCTGGATCGGCAGGGAAACAGCAGGAATCGGAATATGAAATTGAAGGGAAAACGCAGGACCGTCTGGTGGCTGTTGGCGATCGTGGTGCTGGGTCTGGCTGTCTGGGGATGGCGGATCCTCAACGCGCCGCTGCCGCACTACCAGACACTGGTGGTGCGCAAAGGCGACCTCCAGCAGAGCGTGCTGGCTACCGGCAAGCTGGATGCCTTGCGAAAAGTTGACGTCGGCGCCCAGGTCAGCGGACAGCTGAAGACGCTGCACGTGAATATCGGCGATAAGGTCAAAAAGGACCAACTGCTGGGGGTTATCGATCCTGAGCAGGCGCAAAACCAGATCAAAGAGGTGGAAGCGACGTTGATGGAACTGCGCGCCCAGCTCAATCAGGCGCGCGCGGAGAGTAAGCTGGCGCAGGTGACCCTGGCCCGTCAGCAGCAGCTGGCGCAGCGCCAGCTGGTCTCGCGACAGGACCTCGATACCGCGGCCACCGACCTGGCGGTGAAACAGGCGCAAATCGGCACCATTGAAGCGCAAATTAAGCGCAACCAGGCGACGCTCGACACCGCGAAGACCAACCTCGACTACACGCGGATCCTGGCGCCGATGGCTGGCGAAGTGACGCAAATTACCACCCTGCAGGGACAGACGGTGATCGCTGCCCAGCAGGCGCCGAACATTCTGACCCTGGCGGACCTCAGCACCATGCTGGTTAAAGCGCAGGTCTCCGAAGCGGATGTCATCCATCTCAGACCGGGGCAAAAGGCGTGGTTTACCGTGCTGGGCGACCCGTTAACCCGCTATGAAGGCAAGCTGAAGGACATTCTGCCGACGCCGGAAAAAGTCAACGACGCCATCTTCTATTATGCCCGCTTCGAGGTCCCGAACCCGCAGGGGATCCTGCGCCTCGACATGACCGCGCAGGTGCATATTCAACTGGCCGAGGTAAAGAACGTGATCACCATCCCGCTGAGCGCCCTGGGCGATGCGGTCGGTGATAACCGCTACCACGTCCGGCTGTTGCGTACCGGCGAGGTCAAAGAGCGTGAGATTGTCATTGGCGCGCGCAATGATACCGACGTCGCGGTGGTGCAGGGACTTGAAGAGGGGGATGAGGTGATCGTCGGCGAGAGCGCGAGCGGGGCGGCAAAATGACGGCCCTGCTCGAGCTGCGTGATATTCGTCGCAGCTATCCTTCCGGCGACGGCAGCGTTGAGGTCCTCAAGGGGATCACCCTCAGTATCCATGCCGGGGAGATGGTGGCGATCGTGGGCGCCTCCGGCTCGGGTAAATCAACACTGATGAACATCCTTGGCTGCCTTGATAAACCCACCAGCGGCACCTATCGGGTGGCGGGAACCGATATTGCGCAGCTGGATGGCGATGCGCTGGCCCGTCTGCGGCGGGAACACTTTGGTTTTATCTTTCAACGCTATCACCTGCTGTCGCATTTGACCGCCGCGCAGAACGTCGAAGTGCCGGCGGTGTATGCCGGCAGTGAACGGCGGGCGCGCCTGGCGCGCGCTCATGAGCTGCTGGCGCGCCTGGGGCTTGGCGATCGCGCCGACTATCAGCCGTCGCAGCTGTCCGGCGGCCAACAGCAGCGGGTCAGTATCGCCCGCGCCCTGATGAACGGTGGGGAAGTGATCCTCGCCGATGAGCCGACCGGCGCGCTGGACAGCCATTCCGGCGAAGAGGTGATGGCGATCCTGCACCAGCTGAAAGCGCAGGGGCACACGGTCATCATTGTCACTCACGATCCGCAGGTCGCCGCTCAGGCGGAGCGGATCGTCGAGATCCGCGATGGCGAAATCGTCCGCAACCCCTCCGCCAGCCGCCAGGGCGGTGGGCTGCGCGCCCGTCAGCAGGAGGAGCCCTCGGCGTGGCGTCAGTTCACCAGCGGCTTTCGCGAGGCGCTGGTCATGGCCTGGCGGGCGATGGCGGCGAATAAAATGCGCACCCTGCTGACCATGCTCGGCATTATTATTGGGATTGCCTCGGTGGTGTCGATCGTCGTGGTGGGCGATGCCGCCAAACAGATGGTGCTGGCAGATATTCGCGCGATAGGCACCAATACCATTGACGTCTACCCTGGCAAGGATTTTGGCGATGACGACCCGCGCTATCAGCAGGCGCTGAAGTATGACGACTTGCTGGCGATCCAGAAACAGCCGTGGGTGCGTTCCGCTACGCCGGCGGTGTCAAAAAGCCTGCGTCTGCGCGCCAACAATATTGACGTAGCCGCCAGCGCGGAAGGGGTGGGGCCGCAATACTTTAATGTTTACGGCATGACCTTTAGCGAGGGCAATACCTTTAATGAGCTGCAGCTCAACAGCCGGGCGCAGGTGGTGGTGCTCGACAGCAATACCCGTCGCCAGCTGTTTCCCAATAAAGCAAAAGTGGTGGGCGAGGTGATTCTGGTGGGCAATATGCCGGCCACGGTGATTGGCGTTGCGGATGAAAAGCAGTCGATGTTCGGCAGCAGTAAAATTCTCCGCGTCTGGTTGCCCTACACCACCATGGCGGGAAGGGTGATGGGCCAGTCGTGGCTGAACTCGATCACCGTTCGCGTTCATGAAGGCTATGACAGCGACACCGCTGAAAAACAGCTGCTGCGTTTGCTGGAGCTGCGGCATGGTAAAAAAGATGTATTCACATGGAATATGGACAGCATCTTGAAAACCGCCGAAAGGACCACACATACCTTACAGCTGTTCCTCACATTGGTGGCGGTGATCGCCCTGGTGGTCGGCGGGATTGGCGTGATGAATATTATGCTGGTGTCGGTGACTGAACGAACGCGTGAGATAGGCATCCGCATGGCGGTTGGCGCCCGGGCCAGCGATGTGCTGCAGCAGTTTCTCATCGAAGCGGTGCTGGTTTGCCTGGTCGGCGGCGCGCTGGGGGTGACATTGTCGCTGATGATTGCGTTTATTCTGCAGCTGTTTCTCCCCGGCTGGGAGATCGGTTTTTCGCCGCTGGCGCTGGTGACAGCGTTTCTCTGTTCGACGTTAACCGGGGTGCTGTTTGGGTGGCTGCCGGCGCGCAATGCGGCGCGGCTCGATCCGGTGGATGCCCTGGCGCGGGAGTAGTCGGGATGAGAAATAAAAATGCCAGTCAGAAGGACTGGCATTTTATTAGCAGGATGTACACAATGAAGCAAAAGAGTTATGCAGCCGTTTCCGCTTCCACAGGGACGATCACGCTGGCGTGGTTGCCTTTTGGCCCCTGGTGAACATCAAACCGAACGGCTTGTCCGGCTTTTAGCGTTCTGTAACCATCCATCTGGATGGTGGAGTAATGGGCGAAAATGTCTTCGCCGCCGCCCTCAGGGCAGATAAAACCGAACCCTTTGGCATTGTTGAACCACTTAACAGTACCCATTTCCATACTTCGACATCCTTCGTAAATCTTTATTAGTAAGATGGAATGAACCGGTGGTGGAGTGACGAGTTGTTCAATTGCTCGCCAACTCTCGCCACTACAATTTAGAGAAATACGAAAACGCGTCAAGCGATTGAGGAGGGGGAGCGGCGAAAAATGCGTCAAAATTTGAAGCAGTTAACGCTATTGCCGGGGAATGTGACAGCCGTCGCGGATAGAAGCGATAGATGATAGTTATCTATGATCTGTTGTAGATTTGTGATGAGCATAACCTCTGGTCATCGACAGGCCTCCGCCTGTTGGCAACAGCAACCGATGATGAACACTGACGATGAGTAAGAGAGATTGGCTGGACTTCGAGCACCTGGTTGACGACGAAGTTCGTGATGCGATTAAACCGCCATCTATGTATAAAGTGATATTGGTCAATGATGACTACACTCCAATGGAGTTTGTTATTGACGTGTTACAAAAATTCTTTTCTTATGATGTTGAACGTGCAACGCAACTGATGCTCACGGTTCACTATGAAGGTAAGGCGATTTGTGGCGTGTTTACCGCGGAAGTGGCGGAGACCAAAGTCGCTATGGTGAATCAGTACGCGAGGGAGAACGAGCATCCATTGCTGTGTACGCTGGAAAAAGCCTGAATACAGGCATGAAAATTGGGGGAGGTGCCTATGCTCAATCAAGAACTGGAACTCAGTTTAAATATGGCTTTCGCCAGAGCGCGCGAGCACCGTCATGAGTTTATGACCGTCGAGCACTTGCTGCTGGCTCTGCTAAGCAACCCCTCGGCCCGTGAGGCCCTGGAAGCGTGTTCAGTGGACCTGGTGGCATTGCGTCAGGAACTTGAAGCCTTCATCGAACAAACCACACCCGTCCTGCCAGCCACGGAAGAAGAGCGCGACACCCAGCCGACGCTGAGCTTCCAGCGTGTGCTGCAGCGCGCCGTCTTCCACGTGCAATCTTCTGGCCGCAGCGAAGTGACCGGCGCCAACGTGCTGGTGGCGATTTTCAGCGAGCAGGAGTCGCAGGCCGCCTACCTGCTGCGTAAACATGAAGTGAGCCGACTCGATGTGGTGAACTTCATTTCTCATGGTACACGCAAAGACGAGCCGAGCCAGTCTTCCGATAACAGCGGAAGCCAGCCTGGCAATGAAGAGCAAGCCGGCGGGGAGGAACGTATGGAAAACTTCACCACCAACCTCAATCAGCTTGCTCGCGTCGGCGGCATTGATCCCCTGATCGGCCGTGAAAAAGAGCTGGAACGCGCCATTCAGGTTCTGTGCCGTCGGCGTAAAAATAACCCGCTGCTGGTGGGGGAATCCGGCGTCGGTAAAACCGCCATCGCCGAAGGCCTTGCCTGGCGTATTGTGCAGGGCGATGTGCCGGAAGTCATGGCTGACTGCACCATCTACTCGCTCGATATTGGTTCTCTGCTGGCCGGGACGAAATACCGTGGCGATTTTGAAAAACGCTTTAAAGCGTTGCTCAAACAGCTGGAGCAGGATACCAACAGCATCCTGTTCATTGATGAGATCCACACCATCATCGGTGCGGGGGCGGCGTCTGGCGGTCAGGTCGATGCGGCTAACCTGATCAAACCGCTGCTTTCCAGCGGCAAGATCCGGGTGATTGGCTCCACCACTTACCAGGAGTTCAGCAACATCTTTGAGAAAGATCGTGCGCTGGCCCGCCGTTTCCAGAAAATTGATATTACCGAACCGTCGGTGGAAGAGACCGTCCAGATTATCAACGGCCTGAAGCCGAAGTACGAAGCGCACCACGATGTGCGTTATACCGCCAAGGCGGTACGTGCCGCGGTTGAGCTGGCGGTGAAATACATTAACGATCGTCATCTGCCGGATAAGGCGATTGACGTGATTGACGAGGCAGGGGCGCGGGCGCGCTTAATGCCGGTCAGCAAGCGTAAGAAAACGGTTAATGTGGCGGATATCGAGTCAGTGGTGGCGCGCATTGCGCGGATCCCTGAGAAGAGCGTCTCCCGCAGCGATCGCGATACGCTGAAAAACCTTGGCGATCGACTGAAAATGCTGGTCTTTGGTCAGGATAAGGCCATCGAGGCGCTGACGGAAGCCATCAAAATGGCGCGCGCCGGGCTGGGCCATGAGCACAAGCCGGTGGGTTCATTCCTGTTCGCCGGGCCGACCGGGGTGGGGAAAACCGAAGTGACCGTGCAGCTGGCGAAGGCGCTGGGTATTGAGCTGCTGCGTTTTGATATGTCCGAATATATGGAACGTCATACCGTCAGCCGTTTAATCGGGGCGCCTCCGGGCTACGTCGGCTTCGACCAGGGCGGGCTGCTGACCGATGCGGTGATTAAACATCCGCACGCGGTGCTGCTGCTCGATGAGATCGAAAAAGCGCATCCGGACGTGTTCAACCTGCTGCTGCAGGTGATGGATAACGGAACGCTGACCGATAACAACGGACGTAAAGCGGACTTCCGCAACGTGGTGCTGGTGATGACCACCAACGCCGGGGTGCGGGAAACCGAGCGTAAATCGATTGGCCTTATCCAGCAGGACAACAGTCCGGATGCAATGGATGAGATCAAGAAGATCTTTACGCCGGAGTTCCGTAACCGTCTCGACAACATTATCTGGTTCGATCACCTCTCCACCACGGTGATCCATCAGGTTGTCGACAAGTTTATCGTCGAGCTGCAGGTTCAGCTGGATCAGAAAGGCGTCTCCCTGGAAGTCAGCCAGGAAGCGCGCGACTGGCTGGCGGAAAAAGGCTACGACCGGGCGATGGGGGCACGTCCGATGGGACGCGTCATTCAGGACAACCTGAAAAAACCGCTGGCGAACGAGCTGCTGTTTGGCTCGCTGGTCGACGGGGGGCAGGTGACGGTCTCTCTGGACAGCGCGAAAAATACGCTGACTTACGACTTCCAGAGCGCGCCGAAGCACAAACCGGAAGCCGCCCACTAAGGCGATATCTTGCATGTAAAAACCGGCCATTGGCCGGTTTTTTTTTGCTGGCTGGCGGTAGAAATGAAAAGACCGGGAATTATCCCGGCCTTCAGCATCTGACGCCTTAGTGGCGAAAACAATCAGCGACTACGGAAGACAATGCGGCCTTTGCTCAGGTCGTACGGGGTCAGCTCAACAGTCACTTTGTCGCCCGTCAGAATGCGGATGTAGTTTTTACGCATTTTACCGGAGATATGCGCGGTTACCACGTGACCGTTTTCCAGTTCTACGCGGAACATAGTGTTAGGCAACGTTTCAAGTACGGTGCCCTGCATTTCAATATTGTCTTCTTTGGCCATCTAGTCCTCTGGGGTATCACTACCGTAGTTTTGAACCGGCAAGATAATGCCGAAGTTCATCATGTAAGTAAAGTTTTACGTGTCTACCCTGAATCATTCACCTTACCGCAAGGCGCGCAGTCAGCACGCCGGCAATGGAAATATGACGGGTATGAATCGCCGAAGTAGTTTTGGCGCATTGCCCGGGACACACACGGCCATGCCGCGTGACAGGCGCAAACGTAAAGGGGAGTGACAGAACGATGGGCGTTATCTGACTCTTATTATTCCCAAACGGCGGCGGGGCAACAGGCAGAAGCTACTCTACCGCGCAATTATACCATCCTGACGCAAAATGTGCTGAAAACATTTTATTATCCGCCCGGAAATAGCACCCGTGGTACCCAAAATCGCTCGGGTAGACGGTAGCCGCGTAATACCGAGAGATAGTCCAGATAATCGCGGCGGGGAATATCCACTGCGCCTAATGACGCGGTGTGGTTGTTCAGCACCTGACAGTCAATTAATTTACCGCCGCTCTGCGCAAAGTCCTGGCAAAATACCAGCAGCGCGGTTTTAGAGGCATTTTCCGCCCGGCTGAACATCGACTCGCCGCAAAACAATGCCCCCTGCGCCACGCCGTACATTCCCCCCACCAGGGTATTCTCCTGCCAGACTTCAATGGAGTGGGCATGGCCCAGCTCATGCAGCTGGTGATAGGCGCGAACGATGCTGCTGGTTATCCAGGTGCCTTCGTCACGATCGCTGGCGCAGCCCTCAATCACCTCGCCAAAGGCATGATTGAGCGTGACGCGGTAGGGGGAGCGCTGATGAAAGCGCTTCATGCTGCGGCTGAGATGGAACTGTTCCGGCCAAAGCACTGCCCGGGGATCGGGCGACCACCAGAGGATCGGGTCGCCGGGGGAAAACCAGGGAAAAATACCACGCTGATAGGCCATCAGCAGACGCGCGGGGCTTAGATCGCCGCCGAGCGCCAGCAGGCCGTTAGGTTCACGCAGGGCGCCTTCCGGAGAAGGGAAGGCGATAGAATGCCGGGAGAGCTGAACCAGACGCATTTTAACCTCAATACGCATCAGCAAAAATTAGATAATAGCCTACAGACGCTGTTTAAACTGGAAGTACCGGCCCTGTTTAGCGAGCAGCTCCGCGTGACTACCTTGCTCAATTATCTGGCCGTTGTCCATGACTATTATCTGATTAAAACGCGCCAGGCCTCGCAGGCGGTGGGTGACCATCAGCACGGTCTTCTCGCGCATGACTTCCGCCAGCAGATGCAGGATCTGGCTTTCGGTGGCGGCATCCAGACCTTCTGTCGGTTCATCCAGCAGCATCAGCGGCGCATCGTGGAGCAGCGCGCGGGCGATGGCCAGCCGGCGCAGTTCGCCGCCGGAAAGCTGGCGTCCGCCTTCGCCCAGCCAGCCGTTGAGTCCGCCATCTTCCAGCAGTTTTTCCAGGCCTACCTTCTCAAGGGTGGCGCAGAGCAGAGTGTCATCAGCCTCAGGCGCCGCCAGCCGGAGGTTGTCGCGCAGGGTGGCGCTGAACAGATGCACGCGCTGCGGCACCACGCTCATTGACTGCCGCAGGGTGGCTTCGCTCAGCCCGGACAGCGGCTGGTCGTTGAGCAATATCTCTCCCTGCGCCGGATCCCATGCGCGGGTGAGCAACTGCAACAGCGTCGACTTTCCGCAGCCGGTTCGGCCAAGAATAGCGATATGTTCCCCGGCGGCAATCTGCAGGGAGATGTTCTCCAGGGCGGGGGAGGGCTGCTGCGGGTAGCGGAAGGTGACCTGCCTGAAGGTTAAGGCCACCTGCGCAGGCCTGCTGGCTTCGCCCTCAACGAAGGAGACTTCCGGCTGCTGGTCAGTGATCTGCGAGATCCGCAGCGCGGAGGCGATCACCTGACCTAAATGCTGGAAAGCGCCGGTGACGGGCGCCAGGGCTTCGAAAGCCGCCAGGGCGCAGAAGACGAACAGGGCGATCAGCGCCCCGGGCTGACTGTTGCCGCCGACGCCGTCTGAGGCCAGCCAGAGCATGGCCACCACGGCGATTCCGCCGATTAACAGCATTAGCGCCTGTGAAAGCGCGGTCAGCTCGGCCTGGCGACGCTGCGCGTCCTGCCAGCTGAGCTCGGTTTTTTCCATTTGCGCGCGATAGCGGTCGCTGGCGTTAAACACCATCAGCTCCGCCTGGCCCTGCAGCCAGGCGGTAAGCTGTTGCCGATACTGACCGCGCAGCTGGGTCATACTCTCTCCGGCCGGTTTACCGGCGCGATAGAACAGCGGCGGCATAACCAGCAGGGTCACCAGCATGATGCCGCCGAGCGTCAGCGCGAGGGTAACGTCGAGCAGGCTTAATCCGCAGGTCACCACCACAATCACCACCAGCGCGCCGACCAGCGGCGAAATGACCCGCAGGTAGAGATGATCCAGGGTGTCGACGTCGGCGACTACGCGGTTGAGCAGTTCCCCCTGGCGAAAGCGCGCCAGCCCCGCCGGAGAGAGGGGGAGCAGTTTGCTGAAGGTGAAGACGCGCAGGTGCTGCAGCACGCGGAAGGTGGCATCGTGGCTGACCAGACGCTCGAAATAGCGTCCGGCGGTACGGATAATCGCTGCGCCGCGTACGCCCGCGGCGGGCAGCATATAGTTAAAACTGTAGATCCCGGCGACGCCCACCACCGCAGAGGCGGAGAGAAACCAGCCGGAGAGCGTCAGCAGGCCGATACTGGCCAGCAGGGTCACAATAGCCAGTACGATGCCGAGCAGCAGCATCCATTTGTGGCGTTTATACAGTGCCAGATAGGGTAAGAGCGCGCGCATTTAAATCTCCTCCTGACGATGGGCCAACAGCGCCGAGAAGACCCCGCCGGCGCGGGCCAGCGTGGCGTAGTCGCCTTGTTCGATAATCTGTCCGTCCTGCATCACCCAGACGGCATCCCAGTCCGCCAGTCCCTCAAGCTGATGGGTAACCAGCAGCGTGGTTTGCTGGGTGGAGGCGTGGGTCAACGCCTGCATAACCCGTTGTTCGCTATGGGCGTCGAGGCTGGCGGCGGGTTCATCCAGCAGCAGCAGGCGGCACGGCACCAACAGCGCGCGGGCGACCGCGATACGCTGCGCCTGGCCGACCGACAGACGGCCCGCCTGATCGCCCACGGCGGTATGGATCCCATCCGGCAGCAGAGCGATAAACTCGCTCACCCAGGCCTTGTCCAGCGCCAGCCGAAGCTGGGCATCGCTGGCTTCCGGCCACGCCAGCAGCACATTTTCCCGCAGCGTGGCGGCAGGAAGCTGGGGATTCTGCCCCACCCAGCTTAACAGGCGACGCCAGCGATCGGCGTCCAGCTCGCGCAGCTCGACGCCGTTGACCTTCAGCGAACCTTCATAGGGCAAAAAGCCGAGCAGGGTGTTCAGCAGGGAACTTTTCCCTGAGCCGCTCTGCCCCACCAGCACCACCCGCGCGCCTGCAGGCAGTGAAAAATTCAGCGGCCCGGCGAGGACTTTCCCGTCGGGAGATTTAATCAGCAGATCGCGCGCTTCCACGCCAATCAGATCGTTATCATTTAAGGTTTTTTCGCCACGCTCCACCTGGGTCAGCGGGGTTTCCATAAACGTTTTCAGACTGTCCGCAGCGCCGACGGCCTGGGCTTTGGCATGGTAGAAGGTGCCCAGGTCGCGTAATGGCTGGAAAAACTCCGGGGCGAGGATCAGCGTCAGGAAGCCCGCCATCAGCGTGACGCCCGCGCCATAGTGGCCGAAGTTAAGCTCGCCCAGGTATGAGAAGCCGAAATAAACCGCTACCAGCGCAATGGAGAGCGAGGTGAAAAACTCCAGTACTCCGGAGGAGAGGAACGCCAGGCGCAGGACTTCCATGGTGCGTTGGCGAAAGTCCTGCGAGGCGTCGCGAATATTATCCGTTTCGGCCTGACCACGGTGAAAAATACGCAAGGTTTCCATGCCGCGCAGACGGTCGAGGAAGTGGCCGCTGAGGCGGGCCAGCGCCTGGAAGTTACGCCGGTTGGCATCGGCGGCGCCCATCCCAACCAGGGCCATAAACAGGGGGATCAGCGGCGCGGTGCCGAGGAGGATCAGCGCGGCGGCCCAGTTGATCGGGAAAATAGTGATAACGATCAGCAGCGGCACGCAGGCCGCCAGCGTCATCTGTGGCAGGTAGCGGGCATAATAGTCATGCATATCGTCGATCTGCTCGAGGATAAGCGTCGCCCAGCTGCCGGCCGGTTTACCCTGGATCCACGCCGGGCCCGCCTGCTGGAGACGGTCGAGCACCTGGCGGCGAATTTCATAGCGAATATGCTGCCCGGCCTGAAAGCCGACCCGTTCACGCAGCCAGACCACCCAGGCGCGCAGCACAAAGGTCAGCACCAGCAGGGTCAGCGGCAGCAGCAGGGCGGTTGCAGGAATATTCTCCATCACCATCCGGTGCAGGATCCGCGCCAGGAACCAGGCCTGCGCCACGATCAGCAGACCGCTCGCCACGCCGAGGAGGCGGGAAATCATCAACCAGCGACGGGAGATAATGCTTTGCTGTTTTAACCAGCGGGTTAACTCTTGTTGACGGGTTTTATTCATTGCGCGCTTAGCAGGTGTCGTTATGGGAATATTGGGCACGGCAATGTTACATCGCGGCAAAAATAAAGGCGACTTTTCGTCGCCTTCTTTACCTTTGTTACTGACTTGTAAAGATTATTTGCACGCGTCAGCCAAACCGTCGAGGTAACGTTCAGCGTCCAGCGCCGCCATGCAGCCGGTGCCGGCGGAGGTGATAGCCTGACGATAAATATGGTCCATGACATCGCCGGCGGCAAACACGCCCGGGATGCTGGTCTGGGTCGCATTGCCGTGGATACCGGACTGCACTTTGATGTAGCCGTTCTCCAGCTCCAGCTGACCTTCAAAGATGGCGGTGTTCGGGCTGTGGCCGATGGCGACAAACAGACCGGCTACTTCCAGGGACTCGACGTTGTCGCTGTTTTTGGTATCGCGCAGACGCAGGCCGCTAACGCCCATCTGGTCGCCGGTCACCTCTTCGAGGGTGCGATCGGTATGCAGCACGATGTTGCCGCTTGCCACTTTGTCCATCAGGCGTTTGATGAGGATTTTTTCCGCACGGAAGGAATCGCGACGGTGGATCAGATGTACCTCAGAGGCGATGTTCGACAGATACAGGGCCTCTTCAACCGCGGTGTTGCCGCCGCCGATTACCGCCACTTTCTGGTTGCGATAGAAGAATCCGTCACAGGTGGCGCACGCGGAAACGCCGCGGCCCTTGAAGGCTTCTTCGGAAGGCAGACCCAGGTAACGGGCTGAAGCGCCGGTGGCGATAATCAGCGCGTCACAGGTGTATTCGCCGCTGTCGCCGGTCAGACGGAACGGCCGGTTTTGCAGGTCGACGCGGCTGATATGGTCGAAAATAATCTCGGTTTCAAATTTCGCGGCATGCTCGTGCATGCGCTCCATCAGCAGCGGACCGGTCAAATCGTTCGGATCGCCTGGCCAGTTTTCCACTTCCGTCGTGGTGGTCAGCTGACCGCCTTTTTCCATCCCGGTGATCAGCACCGGCTGCAGGTTGGCGCGCGCGGCATAGACCGCCGCGGTGTATCCCGCAGGTCCAGAACCAAGAATAAGCAGTTTACTGTGTTTGGCTGTGCCCATGAGATCCCCATAATAATTGGCATACATTGGGCTGGGATTGTAGGGAATTTGTTGTCGTAAAAAAAGAGCGCAGCGATTTTGTTAACGATGTGTGCAATAGAAGCGGCCGATGAATTGGCGATTTTCCCGGCAAGGAATATAACTATTTCTACTGTTGGCGGGACAATTATAAGACGAAAAAATGAGAATCAACCAGGGTGGATGATGAATATCTGGCATCTTGTACTAAAAATCGATGTTTTGCTTTGACAATCCCCTGTGCTTTTGCGAAAACATTCAAGGAAGAAGAAAAGCAGTATTTGGCGTGCGGCGAATTTTCATGCACGCAAATGCCATTTTTATCCGGGTTAACGAAATCTACGCATGGTGTGGACAGACGCCATGCGTGATATCGGTGACTGCCGTCAGGCAACGGGCTTCTCACGTACCCCTGGGTTACCTAATGTCGTACGGGTAATAACAGGATGGGCTCTGGCAGTGAAGGCACAGAGCCGGAACAGGAGTAGGGAAGGAATACAGAGAGACAATAATAATGGTAGATAGCAAGAAGCGCCCTGGCAAAGATCTCGACCGCATTGATCGTAACATCCTGAATGAATTGCAAAAAGATGGGCGAATTTCTAACGTCGAGCTTTCTAAACGGGTGGGACTTTCTCCGACGCCTTGCCTTGAGCGTGTGCGTCGTCTTGAAAGACAGGGTTTTATTCAGGGCTATACGGCGCTGCTCAACCCGCATTATCTGGATGCATCACTTCTGGTATTTGTTGAGATTACTCTGAATCGTGGCGCACCGGATGTGTTTGAGCAATTTAACGCCGCAGTGCAAAAACTTGAAGAAATTCAAGAGTGTCATCTGGTTTCCGGTGATTTCGACTATCTGTTGAAAACCCGCGTACCGGATATGTCAGCGTATCGTAAATTACTGGGCGAGACCTTGCTGCGCCTGCCGGGCGTTAACGACACCCGTACCTATGTGGTAATGGAAGAAGTCAAGCAAAGTAATCGCCTGGTTATTAAGACGCGCTAACACGGAACAGGTGCAAACTCGACGTAGTTTGATTACACTCCTGTTAATCCATACAGCAACAGTGCCGGGGAGACCCGGCGCTGTTGTCCGTTTTAGCAGCAGGCAGGAAACAGCCTGATACCTGGAGAGCCTTTCTTGAGCCAGGAATACACCGAAGACAAAGAAGTCAAACTTACCAAACTCAGCAGCGGGCGCCGACTCCTTGAGGCGATGCTCATCCTTTGCTCCCTCTTCGCCATCTGGCTGATGGCGGCATTACTGAGCTTTAACCCCTCGGACCCAAGCTGGTCGCAAACGGCATGGCATGAGCCTATTCATAATTTAGGCGGCGCCCCCGGCGCGTGGCTTGCCGATACCCTGTTTTTCATTTTTGGCGTCATGGCCTATACCATCCCGGTGATCATCATCGGCGGATGCTGGTTTGCCTGGCGGCATCAGGAAAACGACGAATACATTGACTATTTCGCCGTTTCTCTTCGTCTCATCGGTGCGTTAGCCCTGATCCTGACCTCCTGCGGTCTGGCAGCGATTAACGCCGATGATATCTGGTACTTCGCCTCTGGCGGGGTGATTGGCAGCCTGCTGAGCACCACCCTGCAACCGCTGCTGCACAGCAGCGGCGGCACCATCGCTCTGTTGTGCATCTGGGCGGCCGGCCTGACGCTGTTTACCGGCTGGTCGTGGGTCAGCATTGCGGAAAAACTGGGCGGCGGCATCCTGTCCGTACTCACCTTTGCCAGCAACCGCACCCGTCGGGACGATACCTGGGTCGATGAAGGCGAATACGAAGACGACGATGAAGAGTACGACGACGAAGAGGCGGCAACCCCCCAGGAATCGCGTCGGGCCCGTATCTTGCGCAGCGCGCTGGCGCGGCGTAAACGTCTGGCCGAGAAGTTTACCAACCCTATGGGGCGTAAAACCGACGCGGCGCTTTTCTCCGGCAAACGGATGGACGACGGGGAAGAGGCCGTGCAGTACAGCGCCAGCGGTGCGCCTGTCGCCGCCGACGATGTACTGTTTTCCGGCGCCAGCGCCGCGCGTCCCGCAGAGAATGATGTGCTATTTTCCGGCGCCAGCGCCGCGCGCCCGGGCGATTTCGACCCTTACGATCCGTTGCTGAACGGCCACAGTATCGCTGAGCCGGTGGGCGCAGCGGCGGCGGCCACTGCCGCGCCGCAGGCGTGGGGCGAGTCGACGGCGGGCCATCAGGGCGCTGCGCCGGCTTATCAGCCAGAAGCCAGCTATCCGCCGCAGCAGGCCTACCAGCCTGAACCCGCCCCGTTCCAGCAGGCTGCTTATCAGCCGCCAGCGGGGCAACCCGCGCCGCAGGCGTATCAGCCAGAGCCGGCGCAGTATCAACAGCCGGTTTACGATCCGCATGCCGGACAACAGCCTGCGCCGCAGGGGTATCAACCCGAGCATGCGCCGCACCAGCAGCCGGTTTACGATCCATATGCCGGACAACAGCCTGCGCCGCAGGGGTATCAACCAGAGCCTGCACAGTATCAGCAGCCGGTTTACGATCCATATGCCGGGCAACAGCCTGCGCCGCAGGGGTATCAATCCGAGCCTGCACAGTATCAGCAGCCGGTTTACGATCCGCATGCCGGTCAGCCCGCGCCGCAGGGGTATCAACCCGAGCATGCGCCGCACCAGCAGCCGGTTTACGATCCATATGCCGGGCAACAGCCCGCGCCGCAGGGATATCAACCCGAGCCTGCACAGTATCAGCAGCCGGTTTACGATCCGTATGCCGGCCAGCCCGCGCCGCAGGGGTATCAACCCGAGACTGCGCCTTATCAGCAGCCGAGTTACGATCCGCATGCCGGCCAGCCCGCGCCGCAGGCGTATCAGCCTGAGCCCGCGCCGGTACCTGCCGCGCAGCCAGAGCCTGAGGTCGTGCAGGAAGAAGTGAAACGTCCGCCGCTCTATTACTTCGAGGAAGTGGAAGAGAAGCGGGCGCGCGAACGCGAGCTGCTGGCTTCCTGGTATCAGCCTATTCCGGAGCCGGAAAGCCCGATCGCCACCAAACCGCTGACGCCGCCAGCCGCCCCGTCCAAACCGCCCGTGGAGTCAACCGTGGTTTCTGCGGTGGCGGCCGGGGTGCATCAGGCAACGGCTGCCAGCGGCGGCTCAGCGGCCGCGACGACGGCGACCGCCGCGTCCGCAGCGACGGCGCCATTGTTCAGCCCGGCCTCCAGCGGACCGCGGGTACAGGTGAAAGAGGGCATTGGTCCAAAACTACCGCGGCCTAATCGCGTTCGCGTCCCGACGCGTCGGGAACTGGCCTCCTACGGCATCAAGCTACCGTCGCAGCGTGAAGCAGAACAGCGCGCGCGGCAGGCAGAGCGCGACCCCCATTATGATGATGGGCTACTCTCGGATGAGGAAGCGGATGCTATGGAGCAGGATGAACTGGCTCGCCAGTTCGCCGCCACTCAACAGCAGCGTTATGGCCATCGCTGGGAAGACGATAACGCGACTGATGACGATGATGCCGACGCTGCGGCGGAAGCGGAGCTGGCGCGCCAGTTTGCCGCCACCCAGCAGCAGCGCTACGCCTCCGAGCAGCCGCCGGGCGCCAATCCGTTCTCGCCGGCGGATTACGAATTCTCGCCGATGAAAACTCTGGTCAATGAGGGGCCGAGCGAGCCGCTGTTTACGCCGACACCGGAAGTACAGCCGCAGCAGCCAGCCCAGCATTATCAACAACCGGCCGCCGCTCCGCAGCAGGGTTATCAACCTGCGCAGCACCAGCCGGTACATCATCAGCCAGTGCCGCCGCAGCCTTACCAGACTGCGCCGCAGTCCGTGCCGCAGCACCAACCGGTTACCCCGCAGGGGCATCAGCCTGCCGCGCCTGCGCCGCAGGAGAGCCTGATCCACCCGCTGCTGATGCGCAATGGCGATAGTCGACCGCTGCAAAAGCCGACGACGCCGCTGCCGTCGCTGGATCTGCTTACGCCGCCGCCCAGTGAAGTCGAGCCGGTGGATACCTTTGCTCTCGAGCAGATGGCACGACTGGTGGAAGCGCGACTCGCCGATTTCCGCATTAAAGCGGATGTGGTGAACTACTCGCCGGGGCCGGTGATCACCCGCTTCGAACTGAATCTGGCGCCTGGCGTCAAAGCGGCGCGAATCTCTAACCTGTCACGGGATCTGGCGCGTTCACTGTCCACGGTCGCCGTGCGCGTGGTGGAGGTGATCCCGGGTAAACCGTATGTCGGGCTTGAGCTGCCGAATAAAAAGCGCCAGACCGTCTACCTGCGTGAAGTGCTCGACAACAGCAAGTTCCGTGATAACCCGTCGCCGCTGACCGTGGTGCTGGGTAAAGACATCGCCGGCGATCCGGTGGTGGCCGATCTGGCGAAAATGCCGCACCTGCTGGTGGCCGGTACCACCGGTTCCGGTAAGTCGGTCGGCGTCAACGCCATGATCCTCAGCATGCTCTACAAGGCGCAGCCGGAAGATGTGCGTTTCATCATGATCGACCCGAAAATGCTGGAGCTGTCGGTCTACGAAGGAATTCCGCACCTGCTGACGGAAGTGGTTACCGACATGAAAGACGCCGCCAATGCGCTGCGCTGGAGCGTCAACGAGATGGAGCGTCGCTACAAGCTGATGTCGGCGCTGGGCGTGCGTAACCTGGCGGGCTATAACGAGAAGATTGCAGAAGCGGCGCGCATGGGGCGTCCGATCCCGGATCCGTACTGGAAGCCAGGCGACAGTATGGACGCCGTGCACCCGGTACTGGAAAAGCTGCCGTATATTGTGGTGCTGGTGGACGAATTCGCCGACCTGATGATGACCGTCGGTAAGAAGGTGGAAGAGCTGATCGCTCGCCTGGCGCAGAAAGCGCGTGCGGCGGGGATCCACCTGGTGCTGGCGACGCAGCGTCCGTCGGTGGATGTCATTACCGGTCTGATTAAGGCCAACATTCCGACGCGCATCGCTTTTACCGTGTCGAGCAAAATTGACTCGCGTACCATTCTGGATCAGGGCGGTGCGGAATCGCTGCTCGGGATGGGGGACATGCTCTACTCCGGGCCGAACTCCACCACGCCGGTGCGCGTCCATGGGGCGTTTGTTCGCGACCAGGAAGTCCACGCCGTGGTTCAGGACTGGAAAGCCCGCGGTCGTCCGCAGTATGTAGACGGCATTACCTCCGACAGCGAAAGCGAAGGCGGCGGCGGTGGCTTCGACGGTGGTGAAGAGCTGGATCCGCTGTTCGATCAGGCGGTCAGCTTTGTGACCGAGAAGCGTAAAGCGTCGATTTCCGGGGTGCAGCGCCAGTTCCGCATCGGCTATAACCGTGCCGCGCGTATTATCGAACAGATGGAAGCGCAGGGCATTGTCAGCGAGCAGGGCCATAACGGTAACCGCGAAGTACTGGCGCCGCCGCCCTTTGAATGAGTGCAAAGTTGGGTAAATAAGCGCAAAATCAGCCAATTCTTCTGTCCCGCCGCCGTCGGCGGTCCTACATTAGGGGCAGAAGAGGCTCCCGCGTCGGGAGTGACGCACATTAAGGAAGAACAATGAAAAAACTCGCAATCACCTGTGCATTACTGTCTGGTATGGTCGTCAGCCAGGTCTGGGCAGATGCGGCCAGTGACTTAAAAAGCCGTCTTGATAAAGTGAGCAGCTTCCATGCCAGCTTCACGCAAAAAGTCACCGACGGCAGCGGCAACGCCGTGCAGGACGGACAGGGCGACCTGTGGGTAAAACGCCCGAATCTGTTTAACTGGCATATGACCCAGCCGGATGAGAGCGTCCTCGTTTCGGATGGTAAAACCCTGTGGTTCTATAACCCGTTCGTCGAGCAGGCCACGGCGACCTGGCTGAAAGACGCCACCAGCAACACGCCGTTTATGCTGATTGCCCGCAACCAGTCCAGCGACTGGCAGCAGTACAATATCAAACAAAACGGCGATGATTTTGTGCTGACGCCGAAAAGCGGCAGCGGCAACCTGAAGCAGTTCACGATCAACGTCGGTCGGGACGGCACCATCCATCAGTTCAGCGCCGTCGAGCAGGATGATCAGCGCAGCAGCTATCAGCTGAAATCGCAGCAGAACGGCGCCGTCGACGCATCTAAGTTCACCTTTACGCCGCCGAAAGGGGTGACGGTGGACGATCAACGTAAGTAGAGGCGAAAGTGAGCAATCTGTCGCTCGATTTTTCCGACAACGCGTTTCAACCTCTGGCCGCTCGCATGCGGCCAGAAAATTTAGCGCAGTATATTGGCCAGCAGCACCTGCTGGCGCCGGGCAAACCCCTGCCGCGGGCGATCGAAGCCGGGCACCTGCATTCGATGATCCTCTGGGGGCCGCCGGGCACCGGCAAGACTACCCTGGCGGAAGTGATCGCCCGCTATGCCAGCGCCGATGTCGAACGGATCTCGGCGGTGACCTCCGGGGTGAAAGAGATCCGCGAGGCCATTGAGCGCGCGCGGCAGAATCGCAACGCCGGCCGACGAACGATTCTGTTTGTTGACGAAGTGCATCGCTTCAATAAAAGCCAGCAGGATGCCTTTCTGCCGCATATTGAAGATGGCACCATCACCTTTATTGGCGCGACCACCGAAAATCCCTCCTTTGAGCTTAACTCGGCGCTGCTCTCCCGCGCCCGCGTCTACTTACTGAAATCGCTCACCACCGACGATATCGAGCAGGTGCTTGACCAGGCGATGCACGATAAAACCCGCGGCTACGGCGGCCAGGATATCGTTTTGCCGGATGAGACCCGCAGGGCCATCGCCGAACTGGTGAACGGCGATGCGCGGCGGGCGCTGAATACCCTGGAAATGATGGCCGATATGGCCGAGAGCGATGATGCGGGCAAGCGGGTGCTGAAGGCGGAACTGCTGACCGAGATCGCCGGCGAGCGCAGCGCGCGCTTTGATAATAAAGGCGACCGTTTCTACGATTTGATTTCCGCCCTGCATAAGTCAGTGCGCGGGAGCGCGCCGGACGCGGCGCTCTACTGGTACGCGCGGATCATCACCGCCGGGGGCGATCCGCTGTACGTTGCCCGCCGTTGTCTGGCGATTGCCTCGGAAGACGTCGGCAACGCCGACCCGCGGGCGATGCAGGTGGCCATTTCGGCGTGGGACTGCTTTACCCGCGTCGGGCCGGCGGAAGGCGAGCGGGCGATTGCCCAGGCCATTGTCTATCTGGCCTGCGCGCCGAAGAGCAATGCGGTCTACACCGCCTTTAAAGCGGCGCTGGCCGACGCGCGAGACCGTCCGGACTATGACGTTCCGGTGCATCTGCGCAATGCGCCGACGAAGCTGATGAAAGAGATGGGCTACGGGCAGGAGTATCGTTACGCTCATGACGAACCTAACGCCTACGCCGCCGGTGAGCAGTACTTCCCGCAGGAAATGGCGCAAACGCGCTATTATCGCCCGACAAACCGGGGGCTTGAGGGCAAAATTGGCGAAAAGCTCGCCTGGCTCGCTGAACAGGATCAAAATAGCCCGATAAAACGCTACCGCTAATTGAGGCGTTGCGGTAAGGTTATTACACTATTTCCGTGGTCGTAGTCTGCGGCCACTATTCTTTTTTTAATTCGATAAGCACAGGATAAGCATGCTCGATCCCAATCTGCTGCGTACCGAGCCAGACGCAGTCGCAGAAAAACTGGCACGCCGGGGCTTTAAGCTGGATGTAGATAAACTTCGCGCGCTTGAAGAGCGTCGTAAAGTTCTGCAGGTGCAAACGGAAAACCTGCAGGCGGAGCGCAACTCCCGATCGAAATCCATTGGCCAGGCGAAAGCGCGCGGGGAAGACATCGAGCCATTACGCCTGGAAGTGAACAAACTCGGCGAACAGCTGGATGCCGCAAAATCCGAGCTGGAAGCGCTGCTGGCGGAAATCCGCGATATCGCGCTGGCGATCCCGAATATTCCTCACGATGACGTGCCGGTTGGCCGTGACGAAAACGACAACGTTGAAGTCAGCCGCTGGGGCACGCCGCGCCAGTTCGATTTCGACGTGCGCGATCACGTGACGCTGGGTGAAATGCACGGGGGGCTGGATTTTGCCGCCGCCGTTAAGCTCACCGGTTCGCGCTTCGTGGTGATGAAAGGCCAGCTGGCCCGTCTGCACCGCGCCCTGGCGCAGTTCATGCTGGATCTGCACACTGAACAGCATGGCTATAGCGAAAACTATGTCCCGTACCTGGTTAACCAGGACACCCTGTATGGCACCGGTCAGCTGCCGAAATTCGCCGGCGACCTGTTCCATACCCGTCCGCTGGAAGAAGAGGCTGACAGCAGCAACTACGCGCTGATCCCGACGGCGGAAGTGCCGCTGACCAACCTGGTGCGTGATGAAATTATCGATGAAGACGATCTGCCGATAAAAATGACCGCCCATACGCCGTGCTTCCGTTCCGAAGCAGGTTCTTATGGTCGCGACACCCGCGGTCTGATCCGTATGCACCAGTTCGATAAAGTTGAAATGGTGCAGATTGTCCGTCCGGAAGACTCGATGGCGGCGCTGGAAGAGATGACCGGCCACGCCGAGAAAGTGCTGCAGCTGCTGGGCCTGCCTTACCGTAAGGTCGCGCTGTGCACCGGCGATATGGGCTTCAGCGCCTGCAAAACCTATGACCTCGAAGTGTGGGTCCCGGCGCAGAACACCTACCGTGAGATCTCTTCCTGCTCCAACGTCTGGGATTTCCAGGCGCGTCGTATGCAGGCTCGCTGCCGCAGCAAGTCCGACAAGAAGACCCGTCTCGTTCATACCCTGAATGGTTCTGGCCTGGCGGTCGGTCGTACCCTGGTGGCGCTGATGGAAAACTATCAGCAGGCTGATGGCCGTATCGAGATCCCGCAAATCCTGCGCCCGTATATGCGCGGCCTCGAATATATCGGTTAATTTTTACCTTCTCCCTTAAAAGCGCCTGCGGGCGCTTTTTTTACATCCTTATTGATACCGGGCAATAATCCCATCCGCGAATGCAGTGATACTCCCTTTGGATTAAACCAGCATAAAAAACCAATAATATTTCAAAGCCTTATATATATTACTATATAGCGCTTGTCAGTTTATTGTGAGCAACCAAAGCGAGTATCCATGAAAATTAAAGCCCCCGATGCTTTACTGGCTGCTGAGGTAAGCCGCCGTGGTCTGATGAAAACCACGGCAATAGGCGGCCTGGCGCTGGCCAGCAACGCACTAACGTTACCCTTTTCCCGTATGGCCCACGCCGCCGACACGCCAGCCCCGGCCAGTGAGAAGGTGGTCTGGAGCGCCTGCACCGTCAACTGCGGTAGCCGCTGCCCGCTGCGCATGCACGTGGTGGATGGCGCGATTCAATACGTCGAAACCGATAATACCGGTGACGATAACTATGACGGCCTGCATCAGGTGCGCGCCTGCCTGCGCGGGCGGTCTATGCGCCGCCGGGTTTATAACCCCGATCGGCTGAAATATCCGATGAAGCGCGTAGGCAAACGCGGTGAGGGTAAATTCGAGCAAATCAGCTGGGAAGAGGCGTTCGATATCATCGCCAGCACGACGCAGCGCCTGATTAAAGACTACGGCAACGAGTCCATCTATCTGAACTACGGCACCGGCACGCTGGGAGGCACGCTGACCCGCTCCTGGCCGCCGGGGAAAACCCTGATTGCCCGTCTGATGAACTGCTGCGGTGGGTATCTCAATCATTACGGCGACTATTCATCCGCGCAGATTGCCGCAGGGTTGAATTACACCTACGGCGGCTGGGCGGATGGCAACAGCCCGTCGGATATTGAAAACAGCCAGTTAGTGGTGCTGTTCGGCAACAACCCAGGCGAAACGCGGATGAGCGGCGGCGGGGTGACCTACTATCTTGAGCAGGCGCGCCAGAAATCCAATGCCCGGATGATCATTATCGATCCGCGCTATACCGACACCGGCGCCGGACGCGAAGATGAATGGATCCCGATTCGCCCCGGTACCGATGCGGCGCTGGTATCGGGTCTGGCGTGGGTGATGATCACCGAGAATCTGGTCGATCAGCCGTTCCTCGATAAATACTGTGTGGGATACGACGAGAAAACTCTGCCTGCCGATGCCCCGGCCAATGGCCACTATAAAGCCTGGATACTTGGCCAGGGCGCCGACGGTATCGCCAAAACGCCGGAGTGGGCCTCGACCATAACCGGTATTCCGCGCGAACGCATTGTTAAACTGGCGCGCGAAATTGCCAGCGCCAAACCGGCCTATATCAGCCAGGGCTGGGGGCCGCAGCGTCACGCCAACGGCGAAATCGCCACCCGGGCTATCGCGATGCTCGCCATTCTGACCGGTAACGTCGGGATCAACGGCGGCAACAGCGGCGCGCGCGAGGGCTCCTACAGCCTGCCGTTTGAGCGCATGCCGACGCTGGAGAATCCGGTTCAGACCAGCATCTCAATGTTTATGTGGACCGATGCGATTGAGCGCGGCCCGGAAATGACTGCCCTGCGCGATGGGGTGCGTGGCAAAGATAAGCTCGATGTGCCGATCAAAATGATCTGGAACTATGCGGGCAACTGCCTGATCAACCAGCACTCAGAGATTAACCGCACCCACGAGATCCTGCAGGACGACAAGAAGTGCGAGATGATTGTGGTCATCGACTGCCATATGACCTCGTCAGCGAAATACGCCGATATTCTGCTGCCGGACTGCACCGCCTCTGAGCAGATGGATTTCGCGCTGGATGCTTCCTGCGGCAACATGTCCTACGTCATCTTTGCCGACCAGGCCATCAAGCCGCGTTTCGAATGCAAAACTATCTATGAGATGACCAGCGAGCTGGCGAAGCGCCTCGGCGTCGAGGAAAAATTTACCGAAGGCCGTACCCAGGAAGGCTGGATGCGCTATCTGTATGAGCAGTCGCGCACAGCGATTCCCGACCTGCCGGATTTCGACACCTTCCGTCAGCAGGGCATCTATAAGCAGCGCGATCCGCAAGGGCACCATGTGGCTTATAAAGCCTTCCGCGAGGATCCGCAGGCTAATCCGCTGACCACGCCTTCGGGCAAGATTGAAATCTATTCGCAGGCGCTGGCGAAAATCGCCGCCACCTGGGAGCTGCCGGAAGGCGATGTCATCGATCCGCTACCGATCTACACCCCGGGCTTCGAAAACTACAACGATCCGCTGACGGCGAAATACCCGCTACAGCTGACCGGCTTCCACTATAAATCGCGTGTCCATTCAACCTACGGCAACGTCGATGTACTGAAGGCTGCCTGTCGGCAGGAGATGTGGATTAACCCGATCGATGCCCGCCAGCGCGGCATTGCCAACGGCGATCGCATTCGCATCTTCAACGACCGTGGGGAAGTGCATATCGAAGCGAAGGTGACCCCGCGCATGATGCCGGGCGTGGTCGCGCTGGGGGAAGGGGCCTGGTATAACCCGGACGCCTCGCGCGTGGATCAGGCGGGCAGCATTAACGTGCTGACCACCCAGCGCCCCTCGCCGCTGGCGAAGGGGAACCCGTCGCATACCAACCTCGTCCAGGTTGAGAAGCTGTAAGGAGTAACCGATGACAACTCAGTATGGATTTTTTATTGATTCCGCCCGTTGCACCGGTTGCAAGACCTGCGAACTGGCCTGTAAGGACTACAAAAATCTGACCCCGGATGTCAGCTTCCGCCGCATTTATGAATATGCCGGCGGCGACTGGCAGGAGGATAACGGCGTCTGGAATCAGAACGTGTTCGCCTATTACCTCTCCATCGCCTGTAACCACTGCGAAGATCCGGCCTGCACCAAGGTCTGTCCGAGCGGAGCGATGCACAAGCGCGAAGACGGTTTTGTGGTGGTCAACGAAGAGGTGTGCATTGGCTGCCGTTACTGCCATATGGCTTGTCCTTACGGCGCGCCGCAATATAACGCCGACAAAGGCCATATGACCAAGTGTGACGGCTGCCACGAGCGCGTCGCCGACGGGAAAAAGCCGATCTGCGTCGAGTCCTGCCCGCTGCGGGCGCTGGATTTCGGGCCGATTGCCGAACTGCGCGCTAAGCACGGCCAGCTGGCGGCGGTGGCGCCGTTGCCTTCGGCGCACTTTACCCGGCCGAGCATCGTGATCAAACCTAACGCCAATGCCCGGCCGTGTGGCGATACCACCGGTTACCTGGCAAACCCGAAGGAGGTGTAAGATGGGAAACGGATGGCATGAATGGCCGCTGATGATCTTTACGGTCTTCGGCCAGTGCGTCGCGGGCGGCTTCATCGTCCTGGCGCTGGCGCTCATGACGGGCAAGCTTTCCCGTGAGCAGGAGCAGCGCGTGGTGGGTAGCATGTTCGGCCTGTGGGTATTGATGGGGATCGGGTTTATCGCCTCGACAATGCACCTCGGTTCGCCGCTGCGGGCCTTTAACTCGCTCAATCGCGTAGGGGCCTCATCGCTGAGTAATGAGATAGCCAGCGGGGCGATCTTCTTCGCCGTCGGCGGGATTGGCTGGCTGCTGGCCGTGTGTAAAAAGCTGCCTGCCGGACTGCGTAGCCTGTGGCTGGTAGCGACCATGGCGCTTGGGGTGATCTTCGTCTGGATGATGGTGCGGGTCTATAACACCATCGACACAGTGCCGACCTGGTATACCGTCTGGACGCCGCTGAGCTTCTTCCTCACGCTGTTTATCGGCGGCCCGCTGCTGGGCTACCTGCTGCTGCGCGTCGCAGGCGTCGACGGTTGGGCGCTGCGCCTGCTGCCGGTGGTCACTTTACTGGCACTGCTGGTGAGTATCGTGGTGGTCCTGATGCAGGGGAGTGAACTCGCCACTATCCGCAGCTCAATTCAGCAGGCCTCCGCCCTGGTGCCGGATTATGGGCTGCTTATGGCCTGGCGCGTGGTGCTGCTGGCGCTGGCCCTGGCCTGCTGGTGCGTGCCGCAGATCCGCGGCCGCAAGCCTGCGGTCTCGCTGCTCGGCCTGGCGTTTGTTCTGGTGCTGGCAGGAGAGATGATTGGCCGCGGCGTATTCTATGGTCTGCATATGACCGTCGGGATGGCTATCGCCAGTTAATCAGCGTCATCATGCCGGCGCAGGCGTGCCGGCATGATGAAAACGTGCTGTCGATAGATGAAATTTTTCGACTGAAATTAACAGCGAGATTTATTAATAAATTAAGAAAAACAACAGCGTATTATCTGTTGCCTCATCTTTATCCGTTCTGTGGATAAAAAACTTCTATCGTGCCCGGCAAAACCGCGTCAGGCCTGATTTCAGGTGGATTGACAATGTTTTTAGCGGTGGCATGATGCGCTCGCGATCTGAACATTCCTCACGGTTTTTACCCATGACCATCTACACCCGGCCAGTGCAAATGCTGCTCTGTGGCCTGCTTTTACTGACCCTGGCGATAGCGGTGCTGAATACGCTCGTCCCGCTCTGGCTCGCCCATGAAAATATGCCAACCTGGCAGGTCGGCATGGTGGGGTCATCCTATTTTACCGGCAATCTGGCCGGTACGTTGCTTGCCGGCTGGGTGATCAAGCGCCTGGGGTTTAACCGCAGCTATTATCTCGCGTCGTTAATATTCGCCGTCGGCTGCGTAGGGCTGGGGATCACCGTGGGCTTCTGGACGTGGCTGAGCTGGCGTTTTATCGCCGGCGTAGGCTGCGCGATGATTTGGGTGGTGGTGGAAAGCGCGCTGGTCTGCAGCGGCACTTCACGCAGCCGCGGTCGTCTGCTGGCGGCGTACATGATGGTCTATTACGTCGGTACCGTACTGGGCCAGCTGATGGTCAGTAAACTCCCCACCGATTTAATGAGCGTATTGCCGTGGGTGACGGGTCTGGCGCTGGCGGCGATCCTGCCGCTGCTGTTTACCCGCATCATGGGGCAGGCCGAAGAGCCGCATGAAACGGTACGTATCTGGCCGATGCTGAAGCTGCGCCAGGCGCGCCATGGGGTCAATGGCTGCATTATCTCAGGGATTGTCCTCGGCTCGCTGTATGGTCTGATGCCGCTGTGGCTGAACCATCAGGGCGTCAGCGACGGCGGCATTGGCTTCTGGATGGCGGTGATGGTTAGCGCCGGGATCCTCGGCCAGTGGCCGGTAGGGCGCTTGGCAGACCGCTACGGTCGCCTGCTGGTGCTGCGGGTGCAGGTTTTTGTGGTGATTCTGGGATGTATGGCGATGCTCAGCCAGGCGGCGATGGCGCCGGCGCTGTTTGTGTTGGGCGCTTCGGGCTTTACCCTCTATCCGGTGGCGATGGCCTGGGCCTGTGAAAAAGTGGAGCACCATCAGCTGGTGGCAATGAACCAGGCGCTGTTGATGAGCTATACCATCGGCAGCCTGCTGGGCCCGACGCTGACGGCGATGCTGATGCAGAACTTCTCGGATAACCTGCTGTTTATTATGATCGCCAGCGTGTCGTTTATCTATCTGCTGACCCTGCTGCGTAAAGCCGGGCATCATCCAACGCCGGTGGCGCACGCCTGACCCTGTAGCGCGCAGCGCATGCTGCGCGTCATCCGTTTTAATAGCCTGTGCTTACTGCAGTAGAGCCGTTTTGCATAATAATGCAACGGGCTGGACGGTAACAGCTTCCCACGCCGTTGCAGGCCGGCATAAGCGCATCACCGGCCCGGGCGGGATTAGTACATCACTTTGTGCCCATATTGCTCAAGGATGCCTTTGACTCGCTCCATGGTCTCTTTCTTCGGCGGATGGACGCCGTCCAGCTTGTACTCTTCGCCCATCGCTACCCATTTGTGTTTGCCCAGCTCATGGTAGGGCAGCAGCTCGATTTTTTCGACATTGCCCATATCGCGGGTAAATTCGCCCAGGCGGTGCGCGGAATCATCATCGTCTGACCAGCCCGGAACCACCACGTAGCGGATCCAGACATTGATATTCTTCTTCGCCAGATACTGGGCGAATTCCAGCGTACGATGGTTAGAGACGCCGACCAGGTTCTGGTGAATCTCATCGTTCATCTGCTTGAGATCCAGCATCACCAGGTCTGTTACCTCCAGCAGTTCGTCGATAACGGGATCGTAGCGACGAACAAAGCCATTGGTATCGAGACAGGTATGAATACCTTCCTTCTTACAGGCGCGGAACCAGTCGCGAACAAACTCCGCCTGCAGGATCGCTTCGCCGCCCGATGCGGTGACGCCGCCGCCGGAAGCATTCATAAAGTGACGATAGGTCACTACCTCTTTCATTAACTCTTCAACGGTGATTTCTTTGCCGCCGTGGGTATCCCAGGTGTCACGGTTATGGCAGTACAGGCAGCGCATCAGGCAGCCCTGGAAAAAGGTAATAAAGCGGATGCCCGGGCCATCAACGGTGCCACAGGATTCAAAGGAGTGAATGCGACCAATAACTGACATTGCGGTGTTTTCTCCAGATGTGGCCCATCCGGGGCCGTGTTGGTGCACAGCTCAGCGGCTGTGTCGAGTCTGTTTTGACAGATACCCAAAGTATAGATAACTGGCAAAGCAGGCTAGGGCGGGGATTGCTTGTTAAAAAGGCCCCACTGATGTGGGGCCTTTATTGTACGCTTTTTCAGTCAGACAGGGAATTACATGGTCTGAGTGAAGGTACGGGTAATAACGTCCTGCTGCTGTTCTTTAGTCAGGGAGTTAAAACGTACAGCGTAGCCAGATACGCGGATGGTCAGCTGCGGATATTTTTCCGGGTTTTCCATCGCGTCGAGCAGCATTTCGCGGTTCATTACGTTCACGTTCAGGTGCTGACCACCTTCGATGGACGCTTCGTGGTGGAAGTAACCATCCATCAGACCCGCCAGGTTGGTCTTACGAACTTCGTCATCTTTACCCAGCGCGTTCGGTACGATAGAGAAGGTGTAAGAGATACCATCTTTCGCGTAAGCAAACGGCAGTTTCGCTACGGAGGTCAGAGAGGCAACAGCACCTTTCTGGTCACGGCCGTGCATCGGGTTAGCACCTGGTCCGAACGGCGCGCCAGCGCGACGACCGTCTGGGGTGTTACCGGTTTTCTTACCATATACCACGTTAGAGGTGATGGTCAGAACAGACTGAGTCGGGATCGCGTTGCGGTAGGTGTGCAGTTTCTGAATTTTCTTCATGAAACGTTCAACCAGGTCAACGGCCATGTCATCGACGCGAGCATCGTTGTTACCAAACTGCGGGTATTCGCCTTCGATTTCGAAGTCGACAGCCAGACCATCTTCGTCACGAATCGGTTTAACTTTCGCATATTTGATTGCAGACAGGGAGTCAGCAGCAACGGACAGACCCGCGATACCACACGCCATGGTGCGGATAACGTCACGGTCGTGCAGCGCCATCAGAGAGGCTTCGTAGCTGTACTTGTCGTGCATGTAGTGGATGATGTTCAGCGCAGTGACGTACTGTTTAGCCAGCCAGTCCATGAAGTGATCCATGCGTTCCATCACTTCGTCGAAGTTCAGAACGTCGCCTTTGATCGGTTCAGATTTCGGACCCACCTGCATTTTCAGTTTTTCATCCACGCCGCCGTTGATAGCGTACAGCATGGTTTTTGCGAGGTTGGCGCGAGCACCGAAGAACTGCATTTGCTTACCAACAACCATCGGGCTTACGCAGCATGCGATAGCGTAGTCGTCGTTGTTGAAGTCCGGACGCATCAGGTCATCGTTCTCATACTGCAGAGAAGAGGTATCGATGGACACTTTAGCAGCGAATTTCTTGAAGCTCAGCGGCAGTTTTTCAGACCACAGGATAGTGATGTTCGGCTCCGGAGACGGCCCCATGGTGTACAGGGTGTTCAGGAAGCGGAAGCTGTTTTTGGTCACCAGAGTACGGCCGTCAACGCCCATACCGCCGATGGATTCTGTTGCCCAAATCGGGTCACCGGAGAACAGTTCATCGTATTCCGGGGTACGCAGGAAGCGAACCATACGCAGTTTCATGACCAGGTGGTCAACCATTTCCTGCGCGTCTTGCTCGGTGATTTTACCCGCCTGCAGGTCACGTTCGATGTAGATATCCAGGAAGCTGGAGGTACGACCGAAGGACATTGCCGCGCCGTTCTGAGATTTAACGGCAGCCAGGTAACCGAAGTAGGTCCACTGGATAGCTTCCTGAGCGGTGGTCGCCGGACCGGAGATGTCGTAGCCATATTTAGCCGCCATCTCTTTGATCTGGCCCAGCGCGCGGTGCTGTTCAGCGATTTCTTCACGCAGACGGATGGTCGCTTCCAGATCTTCGCCGCTTTCCAGTTTCGCTTGCAGAGAGTTGAACTGGGCGAATTTGTCTTTCATCAGGAAGTCGATACCGTACAGCGCAACGCGACGGTAGTCACCGATGATACGACCACGGCCGTAAGCATCCGGCAGACCAGTCAGCACGCCGGATTTACGGCAGCGCAGGATGTCCGGAGTATAGACGTCGAAAACGCCCTGGTTGTGAGTTTTACGGTACTCAGTGAAGATTTTTTTCAGCATCGGGTCCAGCTCGCGATTGTACGCTTTGCAGGAACCTTCAACCATTTTAATACCACCGAACGGGATGATCGCACGTTTCAGCGGCGCTTCGGTCTGCAGACCAACGATTTTTTCCAGACCTTTCTCGATATAGCCTGCGTCGTGAGAGGTGATGGTGGAAGCCAGGGCAGTGTCAAAATCAACAGGCGCGTGAGTGCGGTTTTCCTGTTTTACACCTTCCATTACGCTGTCCCACAGCTTGGTGGTCGCTTCAGTCGCGCCAGCCAGGAAGGATTCGTCGCCTTCATATGGGGTGTAGTTTTTCTGAATAAAGTCACGGACGTTGACTTCATTCTGCCAGTCACCTTTCGCAAAACCTTCCCAGGCTGTGGCTAACTTTTCATTAAGCTCGGACATGTAACACCTACCTTCTTAAGTGGATTTTTTATTTACTGCCTGAAACAACCCTTAGTGATGGTCGTTGCCACGCAGGTAAATGACCCAGTATGTCAACCCGACCAGCAGACCCCCGCCGATAATGTTCCCGATAGTTACCGGAATCAGGTTATCAGTGATGAAGTTCATAACGGTCAAGTGAGAGAAACTTTCCGGAGTCGAACCGATTGCGGTCCAGAATTCCGGGCTTGCAAAGTTGCGGATTACGATACCCATCGGGATCATAAACATGTTGGCGATGCTGTGCTCAAAGCCGCTGGCAACGAACATCGCTACCGGCAGGACCATGATCATCGCTTTATCCATCAGGCTACGACCGGAATAGCTCATCCATACGGCGAGACAAACCATCAGGTTAGCGAGGATACCCAGGCTCACGGCCTCCACAAAAGTATGGTGCATTTTGTGGTCAGCGGTCTGCAGGACATTGAGCCCCCAACCGCCGTTGGCAGTCATATATTCGCCTGATAACCACATCAGCAGCACAAACAGCAGTGCGCCCACCAGGTTACCAAAATAGACGTTGAGCCAGTTTTTTGCCAGTTGCCCCCAGGTAATTCGACCGCTGGCTTTCGCCACCACGATCAATACCGTAGAGGTAAAGAGGTCAGCGCCGCAGATAATGCACAGAATCAGACCCAGGGAAAAACAGACCCCACCGATAAGCTTGGCAATCCCATAAGGCATCGCGGCAGTGCCGGTGGTCGCGGTGATATAGAATACGAAAGCGATGGAGATGAAAACGCCAGCGGTGATCGCCAGATAAAAGGTCTTCATCGGATGCTTCGTTGCTTTATAGACACCTGCTTCTTCGGCGACTTTCGCCATCGCGGCAGGGAGCAAAAGATCAAAAGGGTTGTCAGCTTTCACACTAACTCTCTCTTTATATAAGTTGGCGGTGAGATACTAACAAAGCATTATAGAAGGGAAATTGATATAGATCATATCTCACCGGAACTATATGCCTTTTTAGTGTGTGGTTTTTGTGTTTTTAGTGGTTAACTGATTGAATATTATGAAGAAAATAAATTTTAAAATTTATAAGTTATGTTGAATTTTTTCGTTTTCACGCCATTTTTTGAGTTAATTAATATGGAGTATTTTATTTAAAATTAACGAATGGTAAATCTTATAAGCGCATTATTTACTATTAATTAACTTTGCAACTACAAACTATAGTGGCCGCCTCGTCAGGTGAAATCAACGGAGCCGCATTGGGCTCCGTTGCTGGTCACCACGATGGCGCGCTTAGGGCTTATTTTGCCCAGAACGCCGCCTTCGCTCGCTGCAGTTTTTCATAAGCCTTCAGCAGCGACTGATGGGCCGGGAAAGCCTGCAGATCGCTGTCGACAGCCTGAAGGCCATAGAACGGCGCTTCCCCGCTCAGCGCCGCGCTGGCGGCTTCGACCGCTTCGGCGCCGTACATACGGATAAAGGCGTTCAGGTATTGCAGCGGCTGACGCTCCTCTTCCTGGCTCAGCAGCAGCAGGGTCTGCAGGCAGCGATAGTAGTTAGCGCGTTCCGCGCTGAAGACCGAAGCGTTGAACTCCATGGTCCACTCGGTCCAGATCAGCGCCTGCTCCAGATCGCCGCCGGCCAGGGCCAGCATGGCTTTCAGCTCGCCGACGCGCAGGGTATACCAGCCGTTGTCTTTGCCGGTGGCGAGGCCCAGCAGTTCGCGAACGCGGGTGAAATCATCCAGGCCTTCATCGTCCATCTGCTCGATCAGCGCCAGGTAATCTTCTTTTTCCCACTCGCTGCCCGGCAGGGACAGAATGGTGTCGCGCAGATGAGCGCCCATGCTGTTGTTCGCCAGCCACAGATCTTCCGCCGGGTAAATATCCGACATCCCCGGGACGATGATACGGCAGGCGTAAACGCCCAGGTGCTCGTAGTCGGCGATATACACTTCTTTATCTTCGGCCTTGAAGATGGCCATCAGGGTGGCGAACTCTTCTTCTGTGGTGCCGGAGAAGCTCCAGTCAACGAACGGATAGTCGGCATCCTGCTTGAACATATCCCAGGAAATCAGGCCGCTGGAGTCGATAAAGTGGGTTTCGAGGTTAGCATGCTCGGCGACTTCTTCGTCGTCGAAGGTCGGCGGCGTGAAGACGTCGAGATCTTTCAGGCTGCGGCCCTGCAGCAGTTCGGTGACCGTACGCTCCAGCGCCACGCCGAAGTCCGGATGGGCGCCGAAAGAGGCGAAGCAGGTGCCGTTTGCCGGGTTAAACAGCACGACGCAGATAACCGGATACTTGCCGCCCAGCGAGCCATCATAGGCAAAGATCGGGAAACCTTCGGCTTCCAGTTTGGCGATCGACTCCACAACGCCCGGATAGCGCGCCATGACCTCCGCCGGGATCTCCGGCAGGCTGATGCTTTCGGCGATGATGCGGTTTTTGATATGGCGCTCAAAGACTTCGGACAGGCCCTGCACGCGAGCTTCATTACGGGTGTTGCCGGCGGACATGCCGTTGGAGACATACAGGTTGCCGACGATATTCATAGGAATATAGACCGTTTCGCCGTCGGACTGGCGGGTAAAGGGCAGGCCGCACACGCCGCGCTCATCGTTACCGGATTGCAGATCCACCAGCATGCTGGCCGTCAGCTGATCGTCCGGATCGTAGAACGCGAGCAGGCGGGCATCCAGCAGACCTTCCGGGACGTCGTCGTTTTCGGTCAGCGGGAACCACTTTTCGTTCGGGTAGTGAACGAACGGGCCGTTAGCGATAGTGTCGCCTAACCAGAAGTCAGCGAAAAAATAGTTGGTGGACAGGCGCTCGAAATATTCGCCCAGCGCGGAGGCGAGGGCTGCCTTTTTGGTGGCGCCTTTACCATTGGTAAAGCACAGCGCGCATTCCTTATCGCGAATGTGAACGGACCACACGTGCGGCACCGGGTTCAGCCACGAGGCCTCTTCGATATCAAATCCGAGGTCGAGCAATTTTTGCTGGAAGCGAGCGATGGAATCTTCCAGGGCGGCATCTTTGCCGGGAATAAACGTTTGGGTCATGGCGATCACTTTTGTCGTACGGAAAGCGCGCAATGATACGGCTTTTATCTGACAGGTGCTATCTCCATCATCTGGCTATGCTTAGAGACATCTTTTAATGCTCAGGGAGATGATAATGAAAGCCTTTGACTGGCAGAGGATGGCGCTCGATAAAGTACCGGTGGAATTTCTCGGCGAGGTGGCGTTGCGCAGCCTCTACACCTTCGTTCTGGTCTTTATTTTCCTCAAAATTACCGGACGGCGCGGCGTGCGGCAGATGTCGCTGTTTGAGGTGCTGATTATTCTGACCCTCGGCTCGGCGGCGGGGGACGTGGCGTTTTATGACGATGTCCCGCTGTTGCCGGTGCTGGTGGTCTTCGTCACGCTGGCGCTGCTTTATCGCGGCATCATGTGGCTGATGGGGCATAGTGAAAAGCTGGAGGATCTGCTGGAGGGCAAGCCTATCGTGGTGGTGGAGGAGGGGCAACTGGCATGGGAGAAACTGCATGCGGAAAATATGACCGAATTCGAATTTTTTATGGAGCTACGGGTCAACAGCGTCGAGCAGCTCGGCCAGGTGCGGCTGGCGATCCTTGAAACCAATGGCCAGATCAGCGTGTTTTATTATCCCGATGACGAGGTGAGGGCCGGGTTGTCGATTCTCCCGACGCACTGCACCACGCGCTATACCACTATTCCTCAGGAGGGGATCTACGCCTGCGTACGCTGCAGCATCGTGATGGCGATGCAGGCGGGAGAAAAGCGAATATGTTCCCGCTGCGCAAATGCAGAATGGTCGAAGGCCAGCCGGGCGAAACGACTCACCTGACAGCAAATATGTCGGTTTTATTACGTCAAGCCGATAGATTCTGTTGTGTGACGGCTGCCGCGTTTTGCCGTCGGCGAGTTTTAGCCATTGCGGACCGTGTCACTGAATGATAAAACCGATAGCCACAGGAATAACTTATGCCCGCGGCGGTTCGCGGGCAAAACAACATAGCAACGTGGTGAGGGGAAATGGCTCAGGTCTATAACTTCAGTTCGGGCCCGGCAATGCTGCCGGCGGAAGTACTCAAACTGGCTCAGCAGGAACTGTGCGACTGGCACGGTCTGGGTACGTCGGTCATGGAAATCAGTCACCGTGGTAAGGAGTTCATCCAGGTGGCAGAAGAGGCAGAACAGGACTTCCGTTCTCTGCTGAATATCCCTTCCAACTATAAAGTGTTGTTCTGTCATGGCGGCGGTCGCGGCCAGTTCGCCGGGATCCCGCTGAACATCCTCGGCGATAAAAACGTCGCTGACTATGTGGACGCTGGCTACTGGGCCGCCAGCGCGGTCAAAGAGGCGAAGAAATACTGCACGCCTAACGTCATCGACGCGAAAATCACCGTCGACGGCAAGCGCGCGGTCAAGCCAATGAGCGAGTGGCAGCTGACGCCGGGCGCGGCGTATCTGCACTACTGCCCGAACGAAACCATTGACGGTATCGCGATTGACGATACGCCGAACTTCGGCGACGACGTCATCGTGACCGCCGATTTCTCCTCCACCATTTTGTCCCGCGAAATTGACGTCAACCGCTTCGGCGTGATCTATGCCGGCGCGCAGAAAAATATCGGCCCGGCAGGGTTGACGCTGGTCATCGTGCGTGAAGATCTGCTGGGTAAAGCCAGCGTGGCCTGCCCGTCAATCCTCGACTACACCGTGTTAAGCGAGAATGACTCGATGTTTAACACGCCGCCGACGTTTGCCTGGTATCTGGCCGGTCTGGTGTTTAAGTGGCTGAAACAGCAGGGCGGCGTTGCCGCGATGGACAAGATCAACCAGCAGAAAGCCGAACTGCTGTATGGCGTGATCGATAACAGCGGCTTCTATCGTAACGATGTGGCGCAAGCCAACCGCTCCCGTATGAACGTGCCGTTCCAGCTGGCGGACAGCGCGCTGGATAAACTGTTCCTTGAAGAGTCGTTTGCCGCCGGGCTGCACGCGCTCAAGGGCCACCGGGTGGTGGGCGGCATGCGTGCCTCCATCTACAACGCGATGCCGTTAGACGGCGTGAAGGCGTTAACCGATTTTATGCTGGACTTCGAACGCCGCCACGGTTAATCGCCCGTTCCTTTCTTCCTCCCCGCGGCCTGTCTGCGGGGTTTTTATTCTGTTTGTTTGAGAGTGAAGTTTGATGGATTCCCTGACGTTACAACCCATCGCACGCGTAGAGGGCACCGTGAACCTGCCAGGTTCGAAAAGCGTCTCCAACCGCGCGCTGCTGCTGGCCGCCCTGGCCCGCGGCACGACGGTGCTGACCAACCTGCTGGACAGCGACGATGTGCGCCATATGCTGAATGCCCTGAGTGCGCTGGGGGTTCAATACACCCTGTCTGCTGACCGTACCCGCTGTGAAGTGACCGGCAACGGCGGCCCGCTGCATGCCGCAGCGGCGCTGGAGCTGTTCCTCGGCAACGCCGGTACCGCGATGCGCCCGCTGGCGGCAGCCCTGTGCCTTGGCAGCAACGATATCGTGCTGACCGGTGAGCCGCGAATGAAAGAGCGCCCGATCGGCCATCTGGTGGATGCCCTGCGTCAGGGCGGCGCTCAGATCGACTATCTGGAGCAGGAAAATTATCCGCCGCTGCGCCTGCGCGGGGGATTCCAGGGGGGCAACGTTGAAGTTGACGGCAGCGTCTCCAGCCAGTTCCTGACCGCGCTGCTGATGACCGCGCCGCTGGCGCCGCAGGATACCGTGATCGCCATTAAGGGCGATCTGGTGTCAAAACCCTATATCGACATTACGCTGCACCTGATGAAAACCTTCGGGGTTGAGGTGGACAACCAGTCTTATCAGCGCTTTGTGGTGCGCGGCAAGCAACAGTATCAGTCGCCGGGGGATTACCTGGTGGAAGGGGATGCTTCATCGGCCTCGTATTTCCTTGCCGCTGGCGCCATTAAGGGCGGCACGGTGAAAGTCACCGGTATTGGCCGCGGCAGCGTACAGGGCGATATTCGTTTCGCCGACGTACTGGAAAAAATGGGCGCCACCGTCACCTGGGGCGACGATTTCATCGCCTGTACCCGGGGCGAGCTCAAGGCTATCGATATGGATATGAACCATATCCCGGACGCCGCGATGACCATCGCCACCGCCGCCCTGTTCGCGCAAGGGACCACCACGCTGCGCAATATCTACAACTGGCGGGTCAAGGAGACGGACCGTCTGTTCGCCATGGCGACCGAGTTGCGTAAAGTGGGCGCCGAGGTGGAAGAGGGTGAAGATTATATTCGCATCACCCCGCCGGCGACGCTGAAGTATGCTGAAATCGGCACCTATAACGACCACCGGATGGCGATGTGCTTCTCGCTGGTGGCGCTGTCTGATACGCCGGTGACCATCCTTGATCCGAAGTGTACGGCGAAAACCTTCCCCGACTATTTTGAGCAACTGGCGCGGATCAGTACGCCGGCCTGAATGACGCGAATTTAAGGTAACAACGCCGACCCTCAGGTCGGCGTTTTTTTATCTCTGCTTGTCGGACAGGAAACTAAATGCTAGCCTTGCTTGCTTGTAAATATAGGATTTATAAGCGTTTATTATGCTAATCAATGGATGATTGATATGAGAAATACAAAAGTAATGCTGGCTTTGGCCGTTTCCGCCACGTTGTTGGCAGGTTGTAAAAATATGCAGGGGATGGACACCAACGCCCTCGTCAATTCAGGAATGACGGCTTACAAAGCGGCGACGCTTTCTGACTCTGAAGTCAAAACGCTTTCCGACGATGCCTGTAAGCAAATGGATAGTGAAAATAAACTGGCTAGTGCATCAAGTAAGTACACCAAACGTCTGAATAAAATTGCCAAAGCGTTAGGAAATAATATCAACGGCACGCCGGTAACCTATAAGGTTTACATGACATCCGACGTCAACGCCTGGGCAATGGCCAACGGCTGCGTCCGCGTCTATAGCGGCCTGATGGACATGATGACCGATAATGAAGTTGAAGCGGTTCTGGGCCATGAGCTGGGTCACGTAGCGCTCGGACACTCGCGCAAAGCGATGCAAACCGCGTATGCGACTATTGCCGCACGCGATGCAATTTCAGCGACCAGCGAAGCGGCTGCAAGCTTGTCTAAATCTCAGTTGGGCGATATCGCTGAGGGAATGATCAACTCTGCGTTCTCCCGCTCGCAGGAGTCGGATGCTGATGATTTCTCTTACGATCTGCTGAAAAAACGCAACATCAGCACTCAGGGGCTGGTGGGCAGCTTCGACAAGCTGGCCAGCCTTGACGCCGGCCACAGTAAATCTCTGTTCGATTCACACCCGCCTTCAGCTGAACGCGCGCAGCATATCCGCGACCGTATCGCTGCAGATAAAAAGTAAAACTGCCTCATCTTCCGGGCTGATGCTCAATCAGCCCGCTATAATTGCTCAATTCTTCCGCATGAGATTTCCAGTTATCTGTAATTTAAAAGCAAGACTCACTTTCCGCCGAAGAGATGCGTATAATGCGCGGCGTTTAGATATTTATGCGCCTTGCTGAAGGAGAAAAAGATGACGGCAACAGTTCCGGTAATCACCATTGATGGGCCTGGCGGTGCGGGTAAAGGTACGTTGTGCAAGGCAATGGCGGAAGCGCTGGGCTGGCATCTGTTAGATTCAGGCGCGATCTACCGCGTTCTGGCGCTGGCGGCGCTGCATCATCATGTTGACGTGGAGTCCGAAGAGGCGCTGGTACCCCTGGCTGCCCATCTTGACGTGCGCTTTATTTCTACTGACGGCAACCTGGAAGTGGTGCTGGAAGGGGAAGATGTCAGCGGCGAAATTCGCACCCAGGAGGTCGCGAACGCCGCCTCGAAAGTGGCGGCTTTCCCTCGCGTTCGCGAAGCGCTGCTGCGCCGCCAGCGCGCCTTTCGTGAACTGCCGGGGCTGATTGCCGACGGGCGCGATATGGGCACGGTGGTTTTCCCGGACGCGCCGGTGAAAATTTTCCTCGATGCCTCGGCCGATGAGCGGGCGCATCGCCGCATGCGGCAGTTGCAGGAAAAGGGCTTTGATGTTAACTTTGAACGTCTTTTGTCCGAGATAAAAGAGCGTGACGATCGCGATAGAAATCGCGCCGTGGCGCCGCTTGTCCCGGCTGCCGATGCATTAGTTCTCGATTCAACCGAACTAAACATTGAGCAAGTGATTGAAAAAGCGCTACAATATGCGCGCGAAAAATTGGCCGTTGCGTAAGCCTTAACCGGTCACGCGCCGAAGCCTCCGAATTATAGCAGTACCCCGCGGCAATGGATGGTCAGCGGGTATGTGAAACAACCCCATCCGGCACGGAGCCAGGTGGACGTTAATATTAACCTGAAGATTAAACATGACTGAATCTTTTGCTCAACTGTTTGAAGAATCCTTAAAAGAAATCGAAACCCGCCCGGGTTCCATCGTTCGTGGTGTTGTTGTTGCTATCGACAAAGACGTAGTACTGGTTGACGCCGGTCTGAAATCTGAGTCCGCCATCCCGGCTGAGCAGTTCAAAAACGCCCAGGGCGAGCTGGAAATCCAGGTTGGTGACGAAGTTGACGTTGCTCTGGATGCAGTAGAAGACGGCTTCGGTGAAACTCTGCTGTCCCGTGAGAAAGCTAAACGTCACGAAGCTTGGATCACGCTGGAAAAAGCTTACGAAGACGCTGAAACTGTTACCGGTGTTATCAACGGCAAAGTTAAAGGTGGCTTCACTGTTGAGCTGAACGGTATTCGTGCGTTCCTGCCAGGTTCCCTGGTAGACGTTCGTCCGGTGCGCGACACGCTGCACCTGGAAGGCAAAGAGCTTGAGTTCAAAGTCATCAAGCTGGACCAGAAGCGTAACAACGTTGTTGTTTCTCGTCGTGCCGTTATCGAATCCGAAAACAGCGCAGAGCGCGATCAGCTGCTGGAAAACCTGCAGGAAGGCATGGAAGTCAAAGGTATCGTTAAGAACCTCACTGACTACGGTGCATTCGTTGATCTGGGCGGCGTTGACGGCCTGCTGCACATCACCGATATGGCCTGGAAACGCGTTAAGCATCCGAGCGAAATCGTAAACGTTGGCGACGAAATCACTGTTAAAGTGCTGAAGTTCGACCGCGAGCGTACCCGTGTATCCCTGGGCCTGAAACAGCTGGGCGAAGATCCGTGGGTAGCTATCGCTAAACGTTATCCGGAAGGTACCAAACTGACCGGTCGCGTGACCAACCTGACCGACTACGGCTGCTTCGTTGAAATCGAAGAAGGCGTTGAAGGCCTGGTTCACGTTTCCGAAATGGATTGGACCAACAAAAACATCCACCCGTCCAAAGTTGTTAACGTTGGCGACGTAGTGGAAGTAATGGTTCTGGATATCGACGAAGAGCGTCGTCGTATCTCCCTGGGTCTGAAGCAGTGCAAATCTAACCCATGGCAGCAGTTCGCGGAAACCCACAACAAGGGCGACCGTGTTGAAGGTAAAATCAAGTCTATCACTGACTTCGGTATCTTCATCGGCCTGGACGGCGGCATCGACGGCCTGGTTCACCTGTCTGACATCTCCTGGAACGTTGCAGGCGAAGAAGCAGTTCGTGAATACAAAAAAGGCGACGAAATCGCAGCAGTTGTTCTGCAGGTTGACGCAGAGCGTGAGCGTATCTCCCTGGGCGTTAAACAGCTGGCGGAAGATCCGTTCAACAACTACGTTGCTCTGAACAAGAAAGGCGCTATCGTTGTTGGTAAAGTGACTGCAGTTGACGCTAAAGGCGCAACCGTAGAACTGGCTGACGGCGTAGAAGGTTACCTGCGTGCTTCTGAAGCATCCCGTGACCGCGTTGAAGACGCAACTCTGGTTCTGAGCGTTGGCGACGAAGTTGAAGCGAAATTCACTGGCGTGGATCGTAAGAACCGCGTAGTGAGCCTGTCTGTACGTGCGAAAGACGAAGCGGAAGAAAAAGACGCTATCGCTACCGTGAACAAGCAGGAAGACGCGAACTTCTCCAACAACGCCATGGCTGAAGCGTTCAAAGCAGCGAAAGGCGAGTAATCTTTGTCATTCAGGTAATAACAACCTGAATAGTGACGAGTTTACTTGACAGATTGCAGGATTCGTCCTGTAATCAAGCACAAAGGGCGGCTACGGCCGCCCTTGTTTAAGCTGTTAGCTAATTTTTGCCTTGAAGGAAACCGGAGGAATAATGACCAAGTCAGAATTGATTGAAAGACTTGCCAGCCAGCAATCTCACATTCCGGCGAAAGCGGTGGAAGATGCTGTTAAAGAAATGCTGGAACATATGGCCTCAACGCTTGCTCAAGGTGAGCGCATTGAAATCCGCGGTTTCGGCAGCTTCTCTCTGCACTATCGAGCACCTCGCACCGGACGTAACCCGAAAACTGGTGATAAAGTCGAACTGGAAGGTAAGTACGTTCCGCACTTTAAGCCCGGGAAAGAATTACGTGACCGCGCCAATATTTATGAAGGGTGAGTTGCACGACGTGCAACCTGCCTGACGATAAAAGCACCTTTGGGTGCTTTTTTTGTACCTGCCATTTGCGTCCCGCCTCGCAAAACAAAAGTGCCTGACTGCAAGGGTGACGAATGTCTGGAACGCTGCACGCGCGCCTGAATACTGCCCCAGGACGCCAGCCTCGCTTTGCGTAACACTGCCCGCTCACAGGGAGGTGTTTATGCGTCTACCATGGCTTGCCGGATGCGCCATCATCGCAATACTGCCGCTACTCTGGCTACCCGCGTTGCCGGGGCCGGGCACTCTGGCGGTCGCCGGCGTACTGGCGATGTTGCTGACCCGTCTGCGCGGGACGGTCGTCGCCGTTGTGGCGGTGACGCTTCTACTGATGGTCTGGGGAGTTTTAAGCGCGTATCAGGCGCTGTGGCCAACGCAGCACCTCACCGGCGCCGTCCGTCAGGCGGAAGTGATCCTTCACGAGACGGATGGTCAGACCCTGCACCGCGGGCAGATTGTGCGCCTGGCGGGTCGTTTCCTGTTCCCTCCGGTTGGCGTGACTTTATACGGGGAACTTGCACCTGCGCCCGTCTGCGAGGGGCAGCGCTGGATGATGACGCTGCGCCTGCGGCCGGTGCATGGGCAGCTCAATGACGGGGGCTTCGACAGCCAGCGCTATGCGCTGGCTCAGCATCGGCCGCTGAGCGGGGGGATCGTCGCCGCTTCCGCGCTGGATACCCGCTGCAGTCTGCGCGCCCGCTACCTGGCGTCGCTGACCCGGCGATTGCAGACTTATCCCTGGCATCCGGTGATGCTGGGGCTGGGAATGGGGGAGCGGCTGGCGCTGCCGGCGGAGATAAAAGTCCTGATGCAGAACACAGGCACCTCCCATCTGATGGCTATCTCCGGTTTGCATATTGCCCTCGCGGCTTCCCTGATCGTGCTCCTGCTGCGCGGATTACAGTCACTTTTACCGGGTCGCTGGATCGGCTGGCGGCTACCACTGCTGGCCGGACTGGCGGGCGCCGTCGGCTATGCCTGGCTGACCGGTATGCAGCCGCCGGCCCTGCGCACTTGCGTAGGGCTTGCGGTCTGCTGTGCTTTACGTTTGTCGGGTCAACGCTGGACGGCGTGGCAGGTGTGGCTCTGCTGTCTGGGGGCGATACTGGTTGCCGATCCGTTGGCGGTGTTGTCGCAAAGCCTGTGGCTATCCGCCTTCGCCGTGGCGGGGCTGATCTTCTGGTACCAGTGGTTACCGCTGCCTGACAGCCGCTGGCGCTGGCCGTGGAAAGCCCTGTTCGCCCTCGCGCATTTGCAGGCTGGCGTGACGTTGCTGCTGATGCCGCTGCAACTGCTGCTCTGCCACGGCATAAGCCTGACGTCGATGGCCGCCAATTTGCTGGCGGTACCGTTAGTGACCCTGCTGGCGGTGCCGCTCATTCTCGCCGGAATGCTGCTGCATCTCACTGGACCGGAGATGGTGGCGTCGCTGATCTGGCTGGCAGCCGATCGCGTGCTGGCGGTGTTGTTCTGGGGGTTACGACGTTTACCGGACGGCTGGCTGACGTTGGATGCCCGCTGGCTCTGGATCAGTAGCCTGCCGTGGCTGCTGGTGATGGGCTGGCGTTTTCAGAGCTGGCGACATTCGCCGGCGCTGTGTCTGAGCGTGCTGTTTTTGCTGACGCGGCCATTCAGCCGGCAACCGCCCGCGGACCAATGGCAGGTGACGATGCTGGATGTCGGGCAGGGGCTGGCGATGGTGATCGAGCGTTACGGCAAGGCGTTATTGTACGATACCGGGCCGGCATGGCCGCAGGGCGACAGCGGTCGACAGGTGATTATCCCGTGGCTGCGCTGGCACCATCTGCAGCTGCAGGGGATTATGCTGAGCCACGAGCATCTTGACCATCGCGGCGGCCTCGAATCGGTGCTGCAGGCATGGCCGCAGGCGTGGGTGCGCAGCCCGCCAGGCTGGTCGGGTCATCTGCCGTGCCATCGCGGCGAGCGCTGGCAGTGGCAGGGACTCACTTTCCAGGCGCTGTGGCCGCTGCCGGGCAGCACGGCAAAGGGAAACAATCACTCCTGCGTGGTGCGGATCGATGACGGTCGCTCCAGCATCCTGCTGACCGGCGATATAGAACGTCAGGCGGAGCAGGCGATGATCAGCCGCTACTGGCAGCATCTGGCGTCTACACTTATTCAGGTTCCCCATCACGGCAGCAACACCTCCTCCAGCGAACTGCTGATCCGGCGGGTGGATGGCGCGGCCGCGCTGGTTTCCGCTTCGCGCTACAATGCGTGGCGGATGCCCTCGCACAAGGTCGTTCAGCGTTATCGCCAGCGGGGGTATCGCTGGTTCGCCACGCCGCAGCAGGGGCAGATAACGGTGGTTTTTTCTGCAGAAGGGTGGCAAATCCATAGCTTACGGGATCAAGTTTTACCACGTTGGTATCATCAGTGGTTTGGCGCGCCCGCCGATAACGGGTAGAATATGCGGCTATTTCAACACAAGCTGGTTTATTGAATGCAGAACGATAAAGATCTCTCCACGTGGCAGACCTTCCGCCGACTTTGGCCGATTATTGCACCGTTTAAAGCCGGGCTAATCGTAGCGGCGGTGGCGTTAGTGCTTAACGCGGGCAGTGACACCTTCATGTTATCGCTTCTTAAACCGTTATTGGATGATGGTTTTGGTAAAACGGATCGCTCAGTGCTGCTATGGATGCCGCTGGTGGTTATCGGGCTGATGGTGCTGCGTGGGATCACCAGCTACATCTCGAGCTATTGTATCTCCTGGGTTTCCGGCAAAGTGGTGATGACCATGCGTCGTCGCCTGTTCGGCCATATGATGGGTATGCCGGTGGCATTCTTTGACAAGCAGTCTACCGGGACGCTGCTGTCACGTATCACCTATGATTCCGAGCAGGTCGCTTCCTCTTCTTCCAGCGCGCTGATCACCGTGGTCCGCGAAGGGGCATCGATTATCGGCCTGTTCGTGATGATGTTCTATTACAGCTGGCAGCTGTCGCTGATCCTGATCGTACTGGCGCCTATCGTGTCGGTAGCAATCCGCGTGGTCTCCAAGCGTTTTCGCAATATCAGTAAGAATATGCAGAACACGATGGGGCAGGTCACCACCAGCGCCGAGCAGATGCTGAAAGGGCACAAAGAGGTGCTGATGTTTGGCGGCCAGGAAGTGGAAACCAAACGTTTTGATAAGGTCAGCAATAAAATGCGCCTGCAGGGGATGAAGATGGTTTCCGCCTCGTCAATCTCCGACCCGATCATTCAGCTTATCGCCTCCCTGGCGCTGGCCTTTGTCCTGTACGCCGCCAGCTTCCCGAGCGTGATGGATACCCTGACCGCCGGGACCATTACCGTGGTCTTCTCCTCCATGATTGCGCTGATGCGTCCGCTGAAGTCGCTGACCAATGTCAATGCCCAGTTCCAGCGCGGGATGGCGGCATGCCAGACGCTGTTTGCGATCCTCGATTCCGAGCAGGAAAAAGACGAAGGTACGCGCGTCATTGAGAGGGCGAAAGGCAATCTCAAGTTCGAGAACGTCACCTTTACTTATCCGGGTCGCGAAGTGGCCGCGCTGCGCAATATCAATCTCGATATCCCGGAAGGGAAAACCGTGGCGCTGGTGGGACGCTCCGGGTCGGGTAAATCGACCATCGCCAGCCTGATCACACGCTTCTACGATGTCGACGACGGGCAGATCCTGCTGGATGGCCACGACCTGCGCGAGTACAAGCTGAGCTCGCTGCGCGACCAGGTCGCGCTGGTTTCACAGAACGTGCACCTGTTCAATGATACCGTCGCTAATAACATCGCCTATGCCCGTACCGAAGAGTACAGCCGCGAGCAAATTGAAGAGGCTGCGCGGATGGCCTACGCCATGGACTTCATCAACAAGATGGACAATGGCCTGGATACCATCATCGGCGAAAATGGCGTGATGCTGTCCGGCGGCCAGCGCCAGCGTATTGCTATCGCCCGTGCGCTACTGCGTAACAGCCCGATCCTGATCCTCGATGAAGCCACCTCGGCGCTGGATACCGAGTCCGAGCGTGCGATTCAGGCGGCGCTGGATGAGCTGCAGAAAAACCGCACCTCGCTGGTTATCGCCCACCGTCTGTCAACCATTGAGCAGGCTGATGAGATCGTGGTGGTTGAAGACGGGCGGATCGTGGAGCGCGGAACGCACCACGACCTGCTGGAGCATAAAGGCGTATACGCCCAGCTGCATAAGATGCAATTCGGCGAATGATCGCGCGCATCTGGTCCGGTGAATCGCCGCTGTGGCGCCTGCTGCTGCCGCTCTCCTGGCTGTATGGCCTGGTGAGCGCGGTGATTCGCCTCAGTTATCAGCTGGGGTGGAAAAAAGCCTGGCGCGCGCCGGTGCCGGTGGTGGTGGTTGGTAACCTGACCGCCGGCGGCAATGGTAAAACGCCGGTGGTGATCTGGCTGGTGGAGCAGCTGCAACAGCGGGGCATTCGCGTTGGGGTGGTCTCCCGCGGCTACGGCGGTAAAGCCGAACGCTACCCGCTGGTGTTAACTGACCGGACCAGTACGGCGCAGGCAGGTGATGAACCGGTGCTTATCCATCAGCGTACCGGCGCGCCGGTGGCTGTCTCTCCACTGCGCAGCGACGCGGTGAAATCGCTGCTCAGCGCGTACGATCTGCAGATTATCGTGACCGACGATGGTTTGCAGCACTATAAGCTGGCGCGGGACCGGGAAATTGTCGTCATCGACGGCGTGCGCCGCTTTGGCAACGGCTGGTGGCTGCCTGCCGGGCCGATGCGCGAGCGGGCGTCGCGCTTGCAAAGCGTTGATGCGGTTATCGTCAACGGCGGCGTGGCGCGTCCGGGAGAGATCCCGATGCAGCTGCGTCCCGGGATGGCGGTCAACCTGCTCACCGGCGAACGTCGCGATGTCTCTACCTTCACTAACGTGGTGGCAATGGCCGGCATCGGCCATCCGCCGCGCTTTTTCGCCACCCTCGAAAGCAGTGGCGTCCAACCGGTCAAAACCGTGGCTCTGGCGGACCATCAGGCGCTGAGCCAGGCCGATGTCGCCGCCCTGGTAACCGCCGGGCAGACGCTGCTGATGACCGAAAAAGACGCCGTGAAATGTCGCGATTTCGCCGCTGCGAACTGGTGGTATTTACCGGTCGACGCCATAATGGCCGATGAACGCGCACAGCGGTTGCTTGCGGACTTAGCGACGTTGGCGCAACGTTAACCGACGCGCCGGTTTTGCTCGCCGCTGTGCTGGAAATCCTGACGGAGAACCTGCATGTCGGTATTGCAACTATCGCTTAATGAGGCGCGCCACCTCCATCTCGCGGCGCAGGGGGTATTAAAAAAGCCCCGGCGTCGCGCTCGCCCAAATGACATCCTTTCCACCATCCAGCAGATGTCGCTGCTGCAAATCGATACCATCAACGTGGTGGCCCGCAGCCCCTACCTGGTGCTGTTCAGCCGCCTCGGCAGCTATCCGCAGCACTGGCTGGATGAGTCGCTGCGCAACGGCGAGCTGATGGAATACTGGGCGCATGAAGCCTGTTTTCTGCCGCGCAGCGATTTCGCCCTTGTGCGCCACCGGATGTTGAACCCCGATAAGATGGGCTGGAAATATCATCGCGCGTGGATGGAGGAGCATGCCGGCAGTATTGCAGAGATGGTGGCGCATATCGGCCAAAACGGGCCGGTTCGCTCGGCGGATTTTGCCCACCCTCGCAAAGGCGCCAGCGGCTGGTGGGAGTGGAAACCGCATAAGCGCCACCTGGAAGGGCTGTTTACCGCCGGGGAAGTGATGGTGGTAGAGCGGCGCAACTTTCACCGCGTGTATGATTTAACCCGGCGGGTGATGCCGCACTGGGATGACGAGCGCGATGCGCTGTCCCGCGACGCCGCAGAGGCCATCATGCTGCGCAACAGCGCCCGCAGCCTCGGCATCTTTCGTCCCCAGTGGCTGGCGGATTACTATCGTTTACGTCAGCCGGCGCTACCGGGTCTGCTGGCGGCCTGGCAGGAAGAGGGTCTGGTGACCCAGGCCAACGTGGAAGCGCTTGGCGAGATGTGGCTACATCGCGATGCGCTGGCGCAGCTGGAGTCCGCGCCCGGCGGTAAACTTACCGCCAGCCATAGCGCCGTGCTCTCGCCCTTCGACCCGGTGGTTTGGGATCGGAAACGCGCTGAGCAGCTGTTCAACTTCAGCTATCGCCTGGAGTGCTATACCCCTGCGCCGAAGCGTCAGTATGGCTACTTCGTACTGCCTCTGCTGCACCGGGGAAAACTGGTCGGGCGGATGGACAGTAAAATACATCGCAAAAGCCGGGAACTGGAGATCTTCGCCCTGTGGCTGGAGGATGGGGTGAAGATCACCCGTGGTCTGGAGCAGGGGCTGCGCCGGGCGATCAACGATTTCGCACGCTGGCAATCGGCAGAGCGGATCCTGTGCCGACGCCTGCCGGAAGGGCTGTTTGTCGGCCAGACGCAGGGGTGGGAAATCGATGCCGATTGATCCCGGCGCCGACCTTCCTGTGTTATGCTGCTGAGAAATCTATCCGGTCCATCAGGAGGAAACATGGATCACCGTTTACTTGAAATCATCGCCTGCCCGGTCTGTAACGGTAAGCTGTATTACAGTCAGGATAAGCAAGAACTTATTTGCAAACTTGATAGTCTGGCGTTTCCGCTCCGCGATGGCATCCCTGTGCTGCTGGAGACAGAAGCGCGTCCGCTGGCGGTAGAAGAGAGTCACTCATGAGTTTCGTGGTCATTATTCCTGCGCGTTTCGCCTCCACGCGCCTGCCGGGAAAACCACTGCAGGACATTAACGGCAAGCCGATGATTGTCCATGTGCTGGAGCGCGCCCGCGAATCCGGCGCGGAACGCATTATTGTCGCCACCGATCACGAAGATGTCGCCCGGGCGGTTGAAGCCGCCGGCGGCGAGGTCTGCATGACCCGCGCCGACCATCAGTCCGGCACCGAACGGCTGGCGGAGGTGGTGGAGAAGTGCGCGTTCAGCGATGACACCATCATCGTCAATATCCAGGGCGATGAGCCGATGATCCCCCCGGCTATCGTCCGCCAGGTGGCGGAGAATCTGGCTGCCAGCACCAGCGGAATGGCGACGCTGGCGGTACCGATCCACGATGCGGAAGAGGCGTTTAATCCAAATGCGGTCAAAGTAGTGATGGATGCGCAGGGCTATGCGCTCTATTTCTCCCGCGCCACCATTCCCTGGGATCGCGATCGCTTTGCCCACTCCCGCGACGCCATTGGTGATTCTCTGCTGCGCCACATCGGCATCTATGGCTATCGCGCCGGATTTATTCGCCGCTACGTCAGCTGGGCGCCAAGCCCGCTGGAGCAGATTGAAATGCTCGAGCAGCTGCGGGTGCTGTGGTATGGCGAGAAGATCCACGTCGCCGTGGCGGCCGAAGTGCCCGGCACCGGCGTCGATACCCCTGAAGATTTGGCGCGCGTCCGCGCTGAACTGCGCTAGTCCTCTGTCCCCTCCTTGCAGGAGGGGATATCCCCACCAGTTTTATGCTTTTTTTGCCCATTTTTGATCTTATCCGATGACAACCCAGGTGCGGGCGCTCATTATGAAATCAGTAGTGATCATAGGGGTAATCGACAATGGAACAGTTGCGAACCGAACTCAGTCACCTGCTTGGCGAAAAGCTGAGCCGGGTGGAGTGTGTCAGTGAAAAAGCCGCTACGGCGCTGTGGTCCCTGTATGACGCGCAGGGAAATCCGATGCCGCTGCTGGCGCGAAGTTTCACCACGCCCGGGGTGGCGCGGCAGCTGGCCTGGAAGATCTCCACTCTGGCGCGCAGCGGTACGGTGCGCATGCCGGTGGTCTACGGCGTGATGACGCACGAAGAGCATCCCGGGCCGGACGTGCTGCTGCTTGAGCGCCTGCGCGGCGTCCCGGTGGAGGCGCCCACCCGCACCCCGGCGCGCTGGGAGCAGCTGCAGGAGCAGATCGTCGAGGCGCTGCTGGCCTGGCATCGTCAGGACAGCGGCGGCTGCGTGGGGATGGTCGATAATACCCAGGACAATCTGTGGCCGAACTGGTACCGGCAGCGGGTGGCGATGTTGTGGAGCACCCTGAACCTGTATCAGGACACCGGCCTGACCATGCAGGATAAGCGGGTTTTGTTCCGCTCTCGCGAGTGTCTGCCGGAGCTGTTCAGCGACTTCAATGATAATGCCGTGCTGGTGCACGGCAATTTCACCCTGCGCAGCATGCTGAAAGATCCGCGCAGCGACCAGCTGCTGGCGATGGTCGGCCCGGGGATGATGCTGTGGGCGCCGCGGGAGTACGAACTGTTCCGTCTCGCGGAGGGGGGCCAGGCCGAGCAGCTGCTATGGCGCTACCTGCAGCAGGCGCCGGTTTCCGAGGCCTTTGTCTGGCGGCGCTGGCTTTATCTGCTGTGGGATGAGGTGGATAGTCTGGTCAATACCGGGCGCTTTGACCGCGCCCGTTTCGACCTCGCCGCAAAATCACTCCTGCCCTGGCTCGCCTGAGCTGCCTTTCAGCCATTGCCAAACGCGACCGAGCGTTTCATAGCCGACCCGGTCGCTGTGCATCAGCCACACCGGAGAAGGAATGACCCGCTCCCACGGATTGAGCGGTGACGTGATCGCCATCTGATTAGCCGGTGCGGGCAGCGGGTCCAGACCGGCATGGCGAAAGAAGATCATCGCCCGCGGAAGGTGTGACGCCGAGGTGACCAGCAGGAAGGGCGCGTCGCCGATGGCGCCCTTCACCGCCAGCGCTTCCTCTTCCGTATCTTTCGGCTTATCGAGCACGATGATATCGCTGCGCGGTACGCCGAGGCTCTCCGCCACTCTCGCCCCGGCCTCCGCCGTGCTGACGGGGTTGGTTTTTGCCGCCGCGCCGGTAAAGATCATTTTCGATCCCGGATTCTCCTGCCACAGGCGAATGCCCTCCGTCAGGCGCGGCAGGCTGTTGCTGATAAGGTTAGAGCTTGGCGCCCACTCCGGGTTCCAGGTATAGCCGCCGCCCAGCACCACCACGTAGCTCACCGGCTGCTCGCCGCGCCAGGTGGGATAGCGATCTTCTATCGGTTTAAGCAGGCTGTCTGCCACGGGCTGCAGGCTCAGCAGCGCCAGCAGCAGCCAGCCGAGGCTCACGCATAGCTTCCCGGTACGTTGAAAGCGGCTGAACCATAACAGGGCGATCCCGATACCGATCAGCAACAGCAGGGCAGGAAGCGGCAGCAGCAGACCGCCGACGATCTTTTTTAGCGTGAAAAGCATGCCAGATGGTTCCTTTTTTAACCATATAACCAAAGTTATGTTCGGATCTTATAACAGATCGCTTCATTCTCGGCGCGGGTATGACAAAATAGCGGTTTTGTGTTGGCTTGTGGAGTCGCCCGTGCAGGATCGCAATTTCGATGACATTGCTGAAAAGTTTTCGCGCAATATTTACGGCACCACAAAAGGCCAGCTGCGCCAGGCGATCCTCTGGCAGGATCTGGAGCCGCTGCTGGCGCAGCTGGGGCCGGGACCGCTGAGGGTACTGGATGCCGGCGGCGGCGAAGGGCAAACGGCCATTAAAGTGGCGCAACTGGGCCATCACGTGACGCTGTGCGATCTCTCTGCTGAAATGGTGGCCCGCGCCCGCCAGGCTGCTGTCGATAAAGGTGTGATCGACAACATGCATTTTGTACAATGCGCGGCTCAGGATATTGCGCAGCACTTGGAAAGCCCGGTCGATCTGGTACTGTTTCATGCGGTGCTGGAGTGGGTGGCGGAGCCCCAGGCGGTGCTGCGTACCCTGTGGTCGACGCTGCGTCCTGGCGGCGGCTTGTCGTTGATGTTCTACAATGCTAACGGCCTGCTGATGCACAATATGGTTGCCGGTAATTTCGATTACGTACAACTGGGCATGCCAAAAAAGAAAAAACGCACGCTGTCGCCGGATTATCCGCGTGAGCCGCAGCAGGTTTATCACTGGCTGGAAGAGATTGGCTGGCAAATTGTCAGCAAAACCGGCGTGCGGGTGTTTCATGATTATCTGCGTGAAAAACGCCAACAGCATGACAGCTATGCGGCGCTGCTGGAGCTGGAGACGCGCTACTGTCGTCAGGAGCCGTACCTCAGCCTGGGCCGTTATATTCATGTCACCGCGCTTAAGAGCCAGGCTCATAGCCGCAGATGCAAGGATAAAGTATGAGTGAATTTTCCCAGACAGTCCCCGAACTGGTTGCCTGGGCCAGGAAAAATGATTTTTCTATCTCGCTGCCGGTCGACAGGCTCTCTTTCCTGCTGGCGATCGCCACCCTGAATGGCGAACGGCTGGAAGGAGAAATGAGCGAGGGAGAACTGGTGGATGCGTTCCGCCACGTGAGTGATGCGTTTGAGCAGACCAGCGAAACCATCAGCCAGCGCGCCAATAACGCCATCAACGATTTGGTGCGCCAGCGTCTGCTGAACCGCTTTACCAGCGAAATTACCGAAGGCAATGCAATCTATCGTCTGACGCCGTTGGGGATCGGGATCACCGATTATTATATCCGGCAGCGCGAATTTTCGACGCTGCGTCTCTCGATGCAGTTGTCGATCGTCGCCGGCGAGCTGAAGCGCGCGGCGGACGCGGCAGAAGAGGGCGGCGATGAGTTTCACTGGCATCGCAACGTTTTTGCCCCGCTGAAGTATTCGGTGGCGGAAATTTTCGACAGCATCGACCTGACGCAGCGCATCATGGATGAGCAGCAGCAGCTGGTGAAAGACGATATCGCGCAGCTGTTGAACAAAGACTGGCGCGCGGCGATTTCCAGCTGTGAACTGTTGCTGTCGGAAACTTCCGGCACCCTGCGTGAACTGCAGGATACGCTGGATGCGGCGGGGGATAAGCTGCAGGCGAATCTGCTGCGCATTCAGGATTCGACCATGGCGCGCGACGATCTCCATTTTGTCGACCGGCTGGTGTTCGATCTGCAAAGCAAGCTCGACCGCATCGTCAGCTGGGGCCAGCAGGCGATTGACCTGTGGATCGGCTATGACCGCCACGTGCACAAGTTTATCCGTACCGCTATCGATATGGATAAGAACCGCGTCTTCGCTCAGCGTCTGCGCCAGTCGGTACAGACCTATTTTGATGAGCCGTGGGCGCTGACTTACGCCAACGCCGACCGTCTGCTGGATATGCGCGACGAGGAGATGGCCCTGCGCGATGAAGAGGTCACCGGCGAGCTGCCTGCGGACCTTGAATTTGAAGAGTTTAACGAAATTCGCGAGCAGCTGGCGGCGCTGATCGAAGCGCAGCTGGCGGTCTATAAAGAGAAAGGAATACCGCTGGATCTCGGCCTGGTGGCGCGGGAGTTCCTGGCGCAATATCCGCGCGGGCGTCACTTTGACGTGGCGCGGATCGTCGTGGATCAGGCGGTACAGCTGGGCGTCGCCCAGGCAGATTTCACCGGACTGCCAGCCAAATGGCAGCCGATTAATGATTACGGAGCCAAGGTACAGGCGCATGTCATTGACAAATATTGAACAAGTGATGCCGGTTAAGCTGGCGCAGGCGTTGGCCAATCCGTTATTTCCGGCGCTGGACAGCGCCCTGCGCGCGGGCCGACATATCGGCCTCGACGAGCTGGATAATCACGCATTTTTGATGGATTTCCAGGATTATCTGGAAGAGTTTTATGCTCGCTATAACGTCGAGCTGATCCGCGCGCCGGAGGGCTTCTTCTACCTGCGCCCGCGTTCCACAACCCTGATTTCACGCTCGGTGCTGTCCGAACTGGATATGATGGTGGGCAAAATTCTTTGCTATCTCTATCTCAGCCCGGAGCGCCTGGCAAATGAAGGGATTTTCACCCAGCAGGAGCTGTATGACGAGCTGCTGACCCTGGCGGATGAATCCAGGCTGCTGAAGCTGGTCAACAACCGTTCCACCGGTTCGGATCTGGACCGCCAGAAGCTGCAGGAAAAAATGCGCGCGTCGCTTAACCGCCTGCGCCGTCTGGGGATGGTGTGGTTTATGGGCCATGACAGCAGCAAGTTCCGTATTACCGAATCGGTATTCCGCTTTGGCGCCGATGTGCGCGCCGGCGACGACCCACGCGAGGCGCAGCGCCGCCTGATCCGCGACGGGGAAGCGATGGCCCTGGAAAATCACCTGCAGCTCAATGATGAGAATGAAGAGAACCAGCCGGATAGCGGGGAGGAAGAGTAATGATTGAACGCGGTAAGTTTCGCTCGCTGACGCTGGTTAACTGGAACGGTTTCTTTGCCCGGACCTTTGATCTTGATGAACTGGTCACCACCCTCTCCGGGGGGAACGGCGCCGGTAAGTCGACGACCATGGCGGCCTTCGTCACGGCGCTGATCCCCGATTTAACCCTGCTGCACTTCCGTAACACCACCGAAGCGGGGGCCACCAGCGGCTCACGCGATAAAGGCCTGCACGGGAAGCTGCGCGCCGGGGTCTGTTACTCCGTGCTCGACGTCATCAACTCGCGCCATCAGCGCGTGGTGGTCGGCGTGCGTCTGCAGCAGGTTGCCGGGCGCGATCGCAAAGTCGACATCAAGCCTTTCGCCATTCAGGGGCTGCCCACCGCTATCCTGCCGACCCAGCTGTTAACCGAAACGCTGAACGATCGCCAGGCGCGCGTGGTTAGTCTCAATGAGCTGAAAGACAAGCTCGAGGCGATGGAAGGGGTCCAGTTTAAGCAGTTCAACTCGATCACCGAGTATCACTCGCTGATGTTCGACCTGGGCGTGGTGGCGCGTCGTCTGCGTTCCGCCTCCGATCGAAGTAAATACTATCGCCTGATCGAGGCCTCGCTGTACGGCGGGATCTCCAGCACCATTACCCGCTCGCTGCGCGACTACCTGTTGCCGGAAAACAGCGGCGTGCGTAAGGCATTCCAGGATATGGAAGCGGCGCTGCGGGAAAACCGCATGACCCTCGAGGCGATCCGCGTCACCCAGTCCGATCGCGATCTGTTCAAACACCTGATCAGCGAAGCCACCAACTACGTGGCGGCGGACTATATGCGTCACGCCAACGAGCGGCGCATTCATCTTGATAAGGCGCTGGAGTATCGTCGCGATCTCTTTACCTCCCGTTCACAGCTGGCGGCAGAGCAGTATAAGCACGTCGACATGGCCCGCGAGCTGCAGGAGCATAACGGCGCAGAAGGCGATCTGGAAGCGGATTACCAGGCCGCCAGCGACCACCTGAACCTGGTGCAGACCGCACTGCGTCAGCAGGAAAAAATCGAGCGCTACGAAGCGGATCTCGACGAGCTGCAGATCCGTCTGGAAGAGCAGAACGAAGTGGTGGCGGAAGCCATCGATCGCCAGGAAGAGAACGAAGCCCGCGCCGAGGCCGCCGAGCTGGAAGTGGATGAGCTGAAAAACCAGCTCGCCGACTATCAGCAGGCGCTCGACGTGCAGCAGACCCGCGCCATTCAGTATAACCAGGCGCTGCAGGCGCTGGAGCGCGCGAAGGCGCTGTGTCATCTGCCGGATCTGACGCCGGAGAGCGCCGACGAGTGGCTGGAAACCTTCCAGGCGAAAGAGCAGGAAGCGACGGAGAAAATGCTGTCGCTGGAACAGAAAATGAGCGTGGCGCAAACCGCGCACAGCCAGTTTGAACAGGCCTACCAGCTGGTGGCGGCGATTAACGGCCCGCTGGCGCGCAATGAAGCCTGGGACGTGGCGCGCGAATTGCTGCGCGACGGCGTGAACCAGCGTCACCAGGCCGAGCAGGCGCAGGGGCTGCGTAGCCGCCTCAACGAGCTGGAGCAGCGCCTGCGCGAGCAGCAGGACGCCGAGCGCCAGCTGGCTGAGTTCTGCAAACGCCAGGGCAAACGCTACGATATCGACGATCTGGAAACGCTGCATCAGGAGCTGGAAGCGCGCATCGCTTCGCTGGCCGACAGCGTTTCTAACGCGCAGGAACAGCGCATGACCCTGCGCCAGGAACTGGAGCAGCTGCAGTCACGCACTCAGACGCTGATGCGCCGGGCGCCGGTCTGGCTGGCGGCGCAGAACAGCCTTAACCAGCTGTGCGAGCAGAGCGGCGAGCAGTTTGAGTCCGGCCAGGAGGTTACCGAATACCTGCAGCAGCTGCTGGAGCGCGAGCGCGAAGCTATCGTTGAACGTGACGAGGTCGGCGCCCGCAAGCGCGCCATCGACGAAGAAATTGAGCGTCTCAGCCAGCCGGGCGGTTCGGAAGATCCGCGCCTCAACGCGCTGGCGGAACGGTTCGGCGGCGTTCTGCTGTCCGAGATCTACGATGATGTCAGCCTTGACGATGCGCCGTACTTCTCCGCGCTGTACGGTCCGTCGCGCCATGCCATCGTGGTGCCGGATCTGTCGCAGGTTGCCGAGCAGCTTGAAGGACTGGAAGATTGTCCGGAAGATCTCTATCTGATCGAAGGCGATCCGCAGTCCTTTGACGATAGCGTATTCAGCGTGGATGAGCTGGAAAAAGCGGTGGTGGTGAAGATCGCCGACCGCCAGTGGCGTTATTCGCGCTTCCCGTCGCTGCCGCTGTTTGGCCGCGCCGCGCGTGAAAACCGCATTGAAACCCTGCATGCCGAGCGTGAATCGCTGTCCGAGCGTTTTGCGACCCTGTCGTTTGACGTGCAGAAAACTCAGCGTCTGCATCAGGCCTTTAGCCGCTTCATTGGCAGCCATCTGGCAGTGGCCTTTGAGGACGATCCGGAAGAAGAGATCCGCAAACTCAACAGCCGCCGCGGCGAGCTGGAGCGCGCGCTGAGCGCCCATGAAAGCGATAACCAACAGAACCGCGTGCAGTATGAGCAGGCGAAAGAGGGCGTGTCGGCGCTCAACCGCCTGCTGCCGCGCCTGAATCTGCTGGCGGATGATACGCTGGCCGACCGCGTGGACGAGATCCAGGAACGTCTGGACGAAGCGCAGGAGGCCGCGCGCTTTATTCAGCAGCACGGCAACCAGCTGGCGAAGCTGGAGCCGATTGTTTCGGTGCTGCAGAGCGATCCGGAGCAGTTTGAGCAGCTGAAAGAAGATTACGCCTATGCGCAGCAGACCCAGCGCGATGCGCGCCAGCAGGCTTTTGCCCTGGCGGAAGTCGTCCAGCGCCGGGCCCACTTCAGCTACTCCGATTCGGCGGAAATGCTCAGCGGCAACAGCGATCTCAACGAGAAACTGCGCCAGCGCCTGGAGCAGGCGGAAACCGAACGCAGCCGCGCGCGCGACGCGATGCGTGCCCATGCGGCGCAGCTTAGCCAGTACAATCAGGTGCTGGCCTCGCTGAAGAGCTCGTATGACACCAAGAAAGAGCTGCTCAACGATCTGTATAAAGAGCTGCAGGACATTGGCGTGCGCGCCGATGCCGGCGCGGAAGAGCGTGCCCGTGCGCGTCGCGATGAGCTGCACATGCAGCTGAGCAATAACCGCTCCCGTCGCAATCAGCTGGAGAAAGCGTTGACCTTCTGCGAAGCGGAAATGGACAACCTGACCCGCAAACTGCGCAAGCTGGAGCGCGATTACTGCGAAATGCGCGAGCAGGTAGTGACCGCCAAGGCGGGCTGGTGCGCGGTGATGCGCCTGGTGAAAGACAACGGCGTCGAGCGTCGTCTGCACCGCCGCGAGCTGGCCTATCTCTCCGCCGACGAGCTGCGCTCCATGTCGGATAAGGCGCTCGGTGCGCTGCGTCTGGCGGTCGCCGATAACGAACATCTGCGCGACGTGCTGCGTATCTCGGAAGATCCGAAGCGCCCGGAGCGCAAAATTCAGTTCTTCGTTGCCGTCTACCAGCATCTGCGCGAGCGTATCCGCCAGGATATTATCCGCACCGATGATCCGGTGGAAGCGATCGAGCAGATGGAGATTGAGCTCAGCCGCCTGACCGAAGAGCTGACAAACCGCGAACAGAAGCTGGCCATCAGCTCCCGCAGCGTGGCCAACATTATTCGCAAAACCATTCAGCGCGAGCAGAACCGTATCCGAATGCTCAACCAGGGATTGCAGAGCGTCTCCTTCGGCCAGGTCAACAGCGTGCGTCTGAACGTCAACGTGCGCGAGACCCACTCGACGCTGCTTGATGTGCTCTCCGAGCAGCATGAACAGCATCAGGATCTGTTCAATAGCAACCGCCTGACCTTCTCGGAAGCGCTGGCCAAGCTCTATCAGCGCCTGAATCCGCAGATCGACATGGGGCAGCGCACGCCGCAAACCATCGGCGAAGAGCTGCTCGACTACCGCAACTATCTGGAGATGGAAGTGGAAGTTAACCGCGGCTCCGACGGCTGGCTGCGCGCGGAGTCCGGCGCGCTGTCCACCGGGGAAGCGATCGGTACCGGGATGTCGATTCTGGTGATGGTCGTCCAGAGCTGGGAAGATGAATCCCGCCGCCTGCGCGGCAAGGATATCTCGCCTTGCCGTCTGCTGTTCCTCGATGAAGCGGCGCGTCTCGACGCCCGCTCCATCGCCACGCTGTTCGAGCTGTGCGAACGTCTGGAGATGCAGCTGATTATCGCGGCGCCGGAGAACATCAGTCCGGAGAAAGGCACCACCTATAAACTGGTGCGTAAGGTGTTCAATAATCACGAACACGTCCACGTGGTGGGGCTGCGCGGGTTTGCCGCGCCGCTGCCGGAAGCGCTGCCGGGAACAGCCGACGCCTCCTGAGGCTGCGGCTACATTCTGGCGGCTAAGCGGTGAAGAGGGCAACGTTATGTTGCCCTTTTTTTCTATCCAGCCCGGTATGCGAGGGTGGTATAATCTTTAAACTTCTTTACATTAGGTAAGGCAAAAGCCTTTTCGTCTTTATATACTGAAAAAAGAGCCCCATTTTTGTGGGCAGCAATGTGTGACAACAGGGGGCAAGGGATGTTGCTAAAGAAACGGTATGGTCGTCCATTGTCAGCGCTCAGCCTGAGCCTGGCACTGGCATTTGCTCCGCTGTTCAATGTCCAGGCCGAAGAGCCTGAAGTCGTACCCGGCGACAGTTCTGCGGCGCCCGCCGAGGTTTCCGCCGCGCTGGCGCAAAGCGATGGGCAATCGCCGGCGGTCGCGAAGCTGGCCGGTGAGCAGCCGCTGTCGATGGAGGCGGCGGCAAACAGCCGCGCCCAGATCGAGGCGCTGTTGCCGGCAGGGTACAAACCCGTCTTTATGAATCCGCTGGTGTCGCTGTACGCCGCCAGGGATATGAAACCGATGTGGGAAAACCGCGAGGCAGTGCAGGCGTTCCAGCAGCAGCTGGCGGAGATCGCCATCGCCGGTTTTCAGCCGCAGTTTACCACCTGGGTCAGTCTGCTGACCGATCCCGCCGTCAGCGGCATGGCGCGCGATGTGGTGCTGTCGGACGCCATGATGGGCTATCTGCACTTTATCAGCGGCATCCCCACCCAGGGGACCCGCTGGTTGTACAGTTCAACGCCGTACAAGATGGCGACCCCGCCGCTGTCGGTGATTAACCAGTGGCAGCTGGCGCTGGACAATGGCTCCCTGCCGGCGTTTATCGCCGGCCTGGCGCCGCATCATCCGCAGTATGAAGCCATGCATCAGTCGCTGCTGGCGCTGGTGGCTGATTCTCGCCCATGGCCGCAGATGACCGGCAGCGGCTCGCTGCGCCCCGGCGAATGGAGCAATGATATCGGCGCTCTGCGCGAGATCCTCCAGCGTACCGGAATGCTGGACGATACCGCCAATATCGTTCTGCCCGGCGATGTGGTGAGCCCGTCGGCGAAGAAAAAGAGCAAACCTGCGGCGCGCGGCGTGTACGATCGCCAGCTGGTGGAGGGGGTTAAGCGCTTCCAGGCGATGCAGGGGCTGGGGGCGGATGGCGTCATCGGCCAGTCGACTCGCGACTGGCTCAACGTCTCTTCCGCGCAGCGCGCAGGGGTGCTGGCCCTGAACATTCAGCGTTTACGCTTACTGCCGGGCAAACTGTCCACCGGCATTATGGTCAATATTCCGGCGTTCTCGCTGGTCTATTATCAGGACGGCAGCCAGGTGCTGGCCTCGCGGGTAATTGTGGGGCGTCCGGATCGCAAAACGCCAATGATGAGCAGCGCGCTGAATAACGTGGTGGTCAATCCGCCATGGAACGTGCCGCCAACCCTGGCGCGCAAAGATATCCTGCCGAAGGTGCGTAACAATCCAGGCTATCTTGAGCAGCATGGCTACACCGTCATGCGCGGCTGGAACAGTAAAGAGACCATCGATCCTTATCGGGTCGACTGGTCGACCATCACCGAGAACAACTTACCGTTCCGTTTTCAGCAGGCGCCCGGAGCGCGTAACTCGCTCGGACGCTACAAGTTCAATATGCCGAGCTCCGATGCCATCTACCTGCACGATACGCCGAACCATAATCTGTTCCAGAAGGATGTTCGTGCGCTCAGTTCCGGCTGTGTGAGGGTGAATAAGGCTTCGGAACTGGCCAATATGCTGCTGCAGGATGCGGGCTGGAATGACACGCGTATTTCCGATGCCCTGAAGCAAGGGGACACGCGCTATGTCAATATTCGGCAAAATATACCGGTGAATTTATATTACTTAACGGCGTTTGTGGACGCTGATGGACGTACACAATATCGAACAGATATTTACAATTACGATATCACCGCGCGATCCAGCGCACAAATTCTGACGAAAGCTGAGCAATTAATCAGGTAAATGAAGTAGTTCAATGGATTTTGTTGTCCTAGCACTGGGTAAAAAAGGGTGCTGCTCCTCTGCAGCGCCCGATTTTCCTGGGGTGAGGCTGCCTTGACGTTGGCAATAATGCCCGGTAAGGTGCCTTTCGTGCGCCAGAAGTGCATATACATATCATTCCGCTCAATGCGTGACGCAGTCAGCGCGAACGCTCTCTTTTGCCGGGCAGCATCACGGCTCTGGCGAGCGATGGCGTGCTGAGGTTCAACATCGCGCAAAGCGGAAAAAGTATATAACGATTCATTGACTGTAGACCTGATTATCATGGACAAATTTGACGCTAATCGCCGCAGATTGCTGGCGTTGGGTGGTGCTGCGCTGGGTGCTGCCGCCATTCTCCCTGCGCCGGCATTTGCCACCCTCTCGACCCCCCGTCCGCGTATTTTGACGCTGAATAACCTGCATACTGGTGAATCACTCAAGGCGGAGTTTTTCGATGGCAGAGGCTATATTCAGGATGAATTAGCAAGACTTAACCATTTTTTCCGTGATTACCGCGCGAATAAAATTAAGTCCATCGATCCAAATCTGTTCGATCATCTTTATCGGTTGCAGGGACTACTTGGCACCAACAAACCTGTCCAGCTTATCTCTGGCTATCGTTCCCTCGATACCAATGATGAGCTTCGCGCACGAAGCCGTGGTGTAGCAAAACACAGCTATCACACCAAGGGGCAGGCAATGGATTTCCATATTGAAGGTATTTCGTTAAGCAATATTCGCAAAGCGGCGTTATCTATGCGCGCAGGTGGTGTAGGATACTATCCACGTAGTAACTTTGTGCATATTGATACCGGTCCCGTAAGGCACTGGTAACGAAAGGAGCGTCATGAACTATCGTATTATTCCGGTTACCGCGTTCGCGCAGAACTGTTCTCTTATCTGGTGCGAACAAACCCGGCTGGCGGCGCTGGTCGACCCTGGCGGCGATGCTGAACGTATCAAAGCGGTGGTGGCGGAGGCTGGCGTCACGCTGATGCAGATCCTGCTGACGCATGGTCATCTCGATCACGTCGGCGCCGCTGCGGAACTGGCGCAACATTATGGCGTACCGGTTATTGGTCCGGAAAAAGAAGATGAGTTCTGGCTGGAAGGATTACCGGCGCAAAGCCGGATGTTCGGCCTGGAGGATTGCCAGCCGCTGCGTCCGGATCGCTGGCTCAATGAAGGCGATGTGGTTAATGTGGGGAATGTGGCGCTGCGGGTACTGCACTGCCCGGGCCATACGCCGGGTCACGTGGTCTTCTTTGATGACGCTTCCCGACTGCTCATTTCCGGAGATGTGATTTTCAAAGGCGGGGTGGGGCGCAGTGATTTTCCACGCGGCGACCATGGACAGTTGATCGCGGCCATTAAGGATAAGCTGTTGCCGCTGGGCGATGACGTGACCTTTATTCCCGGCCATGGTCCGCTGTCGACGCTGGGTGAGGAACGCCGCAACAACCCGTTCCTGCAGGATGAGATGCCGGTCTGGTAACCGACCTGACGCGAACGTAAAAAAGGCCGCATTCGCGGCCTTTTTCTTTATAGCTAATAATATCGCTTACAGCACGGCGACGATGGCTTCACACAGCGGCGCCATGTTGTCAGGCGTCATGCCGGCCACGTTGATACGGCCGGACGCGACCGCATAGATGGCGAACTCTTCACGCAGACGCAGCACTTGCTCTTTAGTCAGGCCGCTGAACGAGAACATACCGTTCTGCTTGCTGATAAAGCTGAAGTCGCGGCTCGCGCCTTTCTCCTGCAGGGTGTTGACGAACAGCAGGCGCATACGCTGGATGCGCTGGCGCATATCGGTCAGCTCCTGCTCCCAGATTGCCCGCAGCGCATCGTTGCTCAGGATGGTCGCGACCACGGACGCGCCGTGCGCTGGCGGGTTGGAGTAGTTAGCGCGGATCACCGACTTCATCTGGCTGAACGCGCGGTCTACGGTCTCCTGATCGGCGGCGACCAGGGTGCAGGCGCCGACGCGCTCGTTGTACAGGCCAAAGTTTTTCGAGTAGGAGCTGGCGACCAGCAGCTCTTTATGCAGAGCAGCAAAGGCGCGCAACCCTTCAGCATCTTCTTCCAGACCGCGGGCGAAGCCCTGGTAGGCGAAATCGAACAGCGGCAGCCAGCCTTTCTCGACCGACAGCTGCGCCAGCGTCTGCCACTGTTCGAGCGTCGGATCGATACCGGTCGGGTTGTGGCAGCAGCCGTGGAACAGTACCACGTCGCCCGCCTGGGCTTCGTTCAGGCTGGCCAGCAGACCATCAAAGTCCAGCGCGTGGTTAGCCGCATCGTAGTAGGCATATTCACGTACTTCCAGCCCGGCGGAGGTAAACACACTCTTATGGTTTGGCCAGCTTGGATTGCTTACCCACACGCGTTTCACGTCGGTGTTTTTGGCGAGGAAGTCTGCGGCGACGCGCAGCGCACCGGTACCGCCCGGGGTCTGCGCGGTGCGGGCGCGTTTATCGGCGATAATCGCATTGCCTTTACCGAACAGCAGCTCCTGGGTGCAGCGACCAAATTCAGGAATACCATCGATGCCCAGATAGTTTTTAGTCGTTTCATTTTCCAGCAGGTACTGCTCTGCTTTTTTGACGCTGGTCAGAACGGGTGTTTTACCGGTTTCATCCTTGTAAACACCAATTCCGAGGTTAATCTTTTCAGGGCGGTCATCGGCACGAAACAGATCGGCCAGACCTAAAATCGGGTCGGCTGGGGCGGCGGTAATGTTCTCAAACATGACGAGGTTCCATTGTGATTACTGAAGGGAAATCCGCTATCAGGTTAACGGGAGAACAACGAATTGCCAACCGTTTGCGATAAAAAGCGCGAAGGTTTTCGAAAGATACGATCTTTGCCTCAGGAATAGAGAAAAGCAGGACCGAAGTCCTGCTCTGAAGGCATATCACGAAGGGGTGTACTGCAGATTAGAACTGGTAAACGATACCCACGGCCGCCTGGTCGTCGGTCGCTACGCCAGCTTCACGCGTATAAGCGTTGTCGTCCAGTTGGTTGAACTTGTACGCCGCATAAACGTTCATGTTCTTGTTGAAGTAGTACCAGGTACCCACTTCGACGTATTTAACCAGATCCGCATCGCCGCCGGAGAAGCCGCCGCGCGCCTGCAGGTCTTTGCCTTTGGTCTGTACGTAGCCGATGGACGGACGCAGGCCGAAGTCGAACTGATACTGTACAACGGCTTCGAAGTTCTGGGTTTTGCCAGCGAAGTAGTTACCCTGGTTTTCCGGGGTCATGTTGTAAGTCTGGGAGTACATGACGGCCGCGTAGACATTGTTGGCGTCATATTTTGCAGAGGTTGCCCAGGCTTCGGCTTTGTCGCCATTGCCGTCAGCTTTCTGGTCTACGCTGCGGTTGGAGCCGGAGTAGCCAGCAGACAGCGCGATACCGTTGTCGAACGCGTAGGTCGCCGCGGTGCTGAAGCCGTCGCCATTCTGCTTGTGAATCGAACGGTCGTGGTCGTTTTTACCCTGGTACTGCAGCGCGAAGCTCAGGCCGTCAACCAGACCGAAGAAGTCAGAGTTACGGTAGGTTGCCACGCCGTTGGTACGGCCGGTCATGTAGTTATCGGTGTAGTTCCAACCGTCGCCACCCCATTCAACCAGCATATCGGTTGCTGCTTCGACGTCGTAGATCGCGCCGTAGTTACGGCCGTAGTCGAATGAACCATACTCGCCCGCTTTCAGACCTGCGAACGCCAGACGGGTTTTCGTCGGCTGGGAACCTTCAACATTGGAGGCGTCCATGTTGTATTCCCACTGACCGTAGCCGGTCAGCTGATCGTTGATCTGGGTTTCGCCTTTCAGGCCGATACGGGCGTAGGTGGTATCGTCGCTGCTGGTGTCGCCATTGGTGGTCCAGACGTGCTCGCCGACCATTTTTCCGTAGAAGTCCAGTTTGTTGCCGTTTTTGTTATAGATTTCTGCAGCGTTAGCTGCACCGGCTACCAGCAGGGCAGGGATCACCACTGCCAGAATATTGCGCTTCATCATTATTTATTACCCTCATTAATATTTTTTATATCAACACGTGCCACTGCCGTCAATAAGTTCTGTCAATAAAAACTTACAGAACCATTGATGAGAGTTTGGTGTCTGAAGGCATCTTTCCATCCGCGACAACGTTTCGCTAGCCGGAAAATGCTACTAATATCTTATATGAGTAACAAAACGAAAAAACATGTAACTAAATATGTATTTATGGGAACTTTGTGAACTTAATCAAAATTCCGTTCCACATGGTGAGGTAAATCGCCTTCCCATATCTATCTATATGAATTATTTATGATTAATTTGGATAAGCGTAAATTTGCTCATTTTGTGTGTTGAATTCGTCTTCTTTTTATTCAGCCTTTGTCTTGGCAAGACGTGCGGCGTGTGGTTAAAAAATGAGCAAATTTATCAGAGGGTTTGCTCCGTTATGAACATAAAGTGCGATCTGCATCACCCGGATGCACCGAAACAGTGCGTAACATAAATGTGAATCCGAGGCCTTGATGTTTAAGTTTGTTGAATTTTGATAACAGTAATTGACATAAAAAAAGGCCAGCTTGCGCTGGCCTTTCAGGTTTATGTCAGAAAAATTTAGAATGTCGCGTTGCGCGGGGTCCGCGGGAACGGGATGACATCGCGGACGTTCTGCACGCCGGTCACGTAAGCGATCAGACGTTCGAAGCCCAGGCCAAAGCCGGAGTGTGGAACGGTGCCGTAGCGGCGCAGGTCGCGATACCACCAGTAGTCTTCTTTATTCAGACCCATCTCGGCCATACGCGCGTCGAGCACGTCGAGGCGCTCTTCACGTTGGGAACCGCCGATGATCTCGCCAATACCCGGTGCCAGGACGTCCATTGCCGCGACGGTTTTACCGTCTTCGTTAAGGCGCATGTAGAAGGCTTTAATATCTTTCGGATAGTTTTTCACTACCACCGGCGCTTTGAAGTGTTCTTCAGCCAGGTAACGTTCGTGCTCGGAGGAGAGATCCACGCCCCAGTAGACCGGGTTCTCGAACTGCTTGCCGCAGTTTTCCAGAATAGTGACGGCGTCGGTATAATCCACCTGCGCAAAATCAGCGGTGATAAAGCGCTGCAGACGGTCGATAGCGTCTTTATCAACGCGCTCGGCGAAGAACTGCATGTCGTCCGCGCGCTCTTCCAGTACCGCTTTAAAGACGTACTTGAGCATCGCTTCCGCCAGGCCGGCAACATCGTTCAGGTTAGCGAAGGCCACTTCCGGCTCCAGCATCCAGAACTCCGCCAGGTGGCGGCTGGTGTTGGAGTTTTCCGCACGGAAGGTCGGGCCGAAGGTGTAAATCTTCGACAGCGCGCAGGCATAGGTCTCGCCGTTCAGCTGGCCGGAAACGGTCAGGAACGACTCTTTACCGAAGAAGTCTTTGTCGAAATCGACTTTGCCCTGATCGTTACGCGGCAGGTTTTCCAGATCCAGCGTCGACACGCGGAACATTTCGCCGGCGCCTTCGGTATCGGAGGCAGTAATCAGCGGGGTGGAGACCCAGAAGAAGCCCTGCTCATCAAAGAAGCGATGCAGCGCCTGCGCCAGAGTGTGACGCACGCGGGCAACCGCGCCGATCAGGTTGGTGCGCGGACGCAGGTGGGCCACCTCACGCAGATACTCGATGCTGTGGCGCTTGGCCGCCATCGGGTAGGTGTCCGGATCTTCCACCCAGCCGGTCACTTCCACGTTGGTCGCCTGGATCTCAAAGCTTTGACCCTGGCCCTGGGAAGCCACGACTTTACCGGTGACAATCACCGAGCAACCGGTGGTCAGACGCAGCACTTCCTGATTGTAATTGGGCAGAGAATTATTAATAACGGCCTGTACAGGATCAAAGCAGGAACCGTCATAGACGGCGAGGAATGAAAAGCCAGCTTTTGAATCTCGGCGGGTACGCACCCATCCGCGGACCGTGACTTCGCTGTCAACGGCAACGCGGCCCTGGAGTACGTCGGCTACAGGCACAACGCTCATAATAATCTCTCTATATAGTCCAATAAAAAAGTCTCTTCCCCCTACAGCGGGGGGATATCTATGTTACCTGTCATCTTCCATCAGACAAGTAGATTTCGCACAGGGAAGGGTGGATTTCGGAAATAAATACACCTCCGGGGCGTTCTTTGGCTCCCCATTTCGACTTTTACACGACTTACTCGATAATGACCGTCATTTCCTGCTTCGCATTTTGCATCGACACGATGGTCCGGAAAGACTTGATATTTCCCGAGGCAAAAAAGAGTTCACGGGTTAGCGCTTCGTATTCCGCCATATCACGGACGTTGATCACGAGCAGAAAATCGAAGTCGCCAGTGACATAGTAGACCTGCTGCACTTGCGGACAGGTTACGAAACGCTGTTTATCCTCCTCAAGCAGATCGAGACGTTCATTCTCAATGGTCACCTGCACCATAATGGTGATGGGTCTTCCCACTTTACTGGCGTCCACTAAGCTAACACTGCCTTTAATCACCCCTGCATCCTCAAGTGCAGCGATACGCCGATTGACTGCCGAAGGAGACAGGCTGATCCGATCGGCGATCTCCCGTTGCGACAAGCGATTATTACGCTGCAAGAGCGTAAGAATTTTTTTATCCCATGCGTCAAGTTTCATCATATATCTCGTCCTGCAAGCCTGTGATCAATCTCACTCATGCAACGTCGTTGCGTGAGAATGATAAAACAGAGTGAAAATTGCGGCGCGATGGGCAACTTTGCGCCAATTAACCGCCGGGCGCAGTGTACCATCACAGGCAGTGGGAAAGCGGCATATCGCGACAAAAAGCCTCTCACACTCTGACTTAACCAATTTAAAGCGACCGTCCTGTCTCAGGCCGCACGGATCCGTGCACCCGTCGTTTAGGCGGAATGGTCGCAAATAACGTTATCGTCGCAGGACGATATGAAAATAGAGGTGCCTGAATAGTGGACACAATTAAATTTCAACTCAACGCCCGGCGGCAGCCCTATGGCCAGGGAGCAGACTTGAGTCTGCTCAATGAAAGCGTGGGGAACGAAGTGCTGGCATTCCATCAAAAATTTCCTGATTACCGGGTCACGCCGCTGCGTAAGCTGGAATTTTTAAGCCAGCGGCTGGGCCTGGGGTCGATCCATATAAAAGATGAAGCCCAGCGATTCGGTTTGAATGCGTTTAAAGGATTAGGCGGATCTTATGCGATGGGGAAATATCTCGCCGCTCTGCTTGAGCGAGATATTACTACGTTGAGCTTTGCCGAGCTTAATTCACCAGCGATTAAGGCGCGTATCAAGGACATCGTATTTGTGACTGCTACCGACGGTAACCATGGACGTGGCGTGGCGTGGGCGGCTGAGCAGCTTGGGCTGCGTGCGGTGGTGTATATGCCAAAGGGCTCCTCACCGGTACGCGCGCAGAATATTCGCCGGCATGGCGCCGAATGCACGATTACTGAACTGAACTACGACGACACAGTTCGGATGGCGGCCAAAACCGCGCGCGAGCAGGGATGGGTATTACTCCAGGATACCGCCTGGCAGGGCTACGAGCAGATCCCCACATGGATCATGCAAGGCTATATGACCCTCGCTGTTGAAATCTGGCAGCAATTGGTAGAAAGCGGGGCGCCGATGCCGACGCATCTGTTTTTACAAGCCGGTGTCGGGTCGTTTGCCGGCAGCATCATGGGATATTTCATCGAAAAGATGCAGCAGCAGGCTCCCACCATCATCATCGTTGAGCCGCACAAGGCGAACTGCCTGTATCGCTCGGCAACCATTAATGACGGACTGCCGCACAGCGTCGGCGGGGATATGTCAACCCTGATGGCCGGGCTTGCCTGTGGTGAACCTAATATCACCAGCTGGCCAATGCTCCGCGACCATGCCACCTGTTTTATTTCCGCCGACGATTGTCTGGCCGCCAATGGCATGCGCCTGCTGGCCGCTCCGCGACCAGGTACTGACGAACCTTTTGTCTCCGGGGAATCCGGCGCTATCGGCACTGGCGTGCTTTACGCGCTGATGACTCAGCCGGAGTATCGCGAGCTTGCCGAATCTCTGCGCCTGAATGCCGATGCACAGGTTCTGTTAATCAGCACGGAAGGAGATACATCACCCGATGTCTATGAAGACATCGTCTGGTTTGGACGTAATGGTTGAGCGCTATCGACAATAACAAGGGGGCCATCTTACCTACCCTACGAGCCCTCGGTGTGACAAGCGTTCTGACTCATAACGAAAACATACGCGCTTTCGCGTCATGCACAGAGAGAACCTGACCGATGAATACTGAAAATATAATTATCAATAAAGGATGTTCCGATCCCGCAAAGTGGCATAGCGAAGATACCGTTTGGGTCCTTGGCCTTTTCGGTACCGCAATTGGCGCCGGGGTGCTGTTTCTGCCGATTAATGCCGGAATTGGCGGCTTCTGGCCGCTGCTGATTGTTTTTGTCCTCGCTTTTCCTATTACTTATCTGGCTCACCGCGGTCTGGCGAGATTCATTTACTCTTCCAATACGCCGGAAAGTAGTATTACCGATGTTATTGGCGAGCATTTTGGCGCGCTGGCGGGAAAAGTGTTTACCGTCATCTATTTCTTCGCCGTCTATACCATTCTGATTATGTATGCGGTGGCAATCACCAACACCGCGCAGAGCTTTATCACCCACCAGTTGGCAATGGCCGAGCCTCCCCGGTCGCTGGTGGCCATCGTTCTGATCCTCGGGCTGATGTTTATCGTCCGTTTTGGACAGCGTTTGATAATGCGGGTGATGAGCACCCTGGTTTATCCCTTTATTATCTCGCTTATTTTTATGGCACTTTTTCTGATTCCGCACTGGAACGGCGCAATTTTGCAAACCGCAAGCTTCAGCGCCACAGGCGATGGGCAGGGGATCATGTTATCCCTCTGGATGACCTTCCCGGTACTGGTGATGTCGTTTAACCACTATCCCATCATTTCGCCGATGGTGGTGCGCCAGAAGCAGCGTTACGGTCTGGCGTTCGCTGAGGGGAAATGCGCGCAGATCCAGCGCTACGGTATCCTGCTCATGACGGTGGTGGTGCTGTTTTTTGTTCTCAGCTGCGTGTTAAGCCTGTCGCCGCAGCAACTGGCGGAAGCCAAAGCCCAGAATCTGTCGATTTTGTCCTATCTGGCCAATCAGTACGATACACCGATTATTGCCTGGCTATCGCCGATTATCGCCTTTGTCGCTATTACTAAATCATTTCTTGGCCACTACATCGGCGCCTATGAATCGCTGCGCGACCTGATTCTGGAGGCCGCCGCCGCACGCGGGAAAAAACCTGGCATTCGCCTCGTCGACGCGGTCATCCTGGTGTTTATGGTGTTTACCTGCTGGTTCGCCGCGTACAAGAACCCCAGTATCCTCGGTATTATCGAATGCATCAGCGGTCCCACCGGGGCGGCAATTCTTCTGCTGTTGCCTATGTACGCCATTCATAAATTACCGGTGCTTGCCCCCTGGCGCGGTAAAGCGAGCAACGTTTTCGTCACCCTGATCGGGCTTATCACCGTCTCTGCCATTTTTTACGGCATGTTCCAATAACCACCATCACTAGCGAGATGTTTTATGAGTCATTTTCTGCAGATTAACGGCCAACGGCTTATCGATTCCCTGTATGCGCTTGGCGAATATGGTGCGCTGGAAGGCGGCGGCGTATGCCGCCTGGCAGCGACGGCCGAAGATAAAGCCGGCAGGGACTTTGTTGTAGCCCGCATGAAGGCCCTGGGCCTGAGTGTGTCTATTGATGCTATCGGTAATGTCACCGGTGTTTATCACGGCGAGGAGACGTTGCCGATGGTGATGATGGGGTCACATATCGATACCGTCGCTACCGGTGGGTTATACGATGGCAACTACGGCGTTATGGCCGGCCTTGAGGTGATTGCCACCCTCCAGGATGCCGGGATCCGCCCCCGACGACCGTTGGCGGTAACCTTCTTTACTAACGAGGAGGGGGTGCGATTTCAGCCCGATATGATGGGCAGCGTGGTGTTTGCCGGCGAGTATCCGTTGGCGCAGGCGCTCGCGGCAAAAGATCTCGACGGTATCACGCTCGATGAAGCGCTGCGTAACATTGGTTATAAGGGCGAACGTCAGCCGGGAGATATGGCGGTAGATAGCTACGTTGAGCTGCATATCGAACAGGGACCGATTCTTGATAAAGAGCAAATTGATATTGGCGTTGTTACCGGCGTACAGGGTATTTCGTGGCAGGAATTTACCCTGAGAGGCGTATCGAATCATGCGGGTACTACCCCAATGTCCATGAGACGCGATGCCGGGCTGGCGGCTGCGAAAATCGCTGTTTTTGCCCGTGAGCTGGCACTAAGCCTTGGTGGTGATCAGGTAGCTACCGTTGGGCATTTCAGCGTGAAGCCAAATCTGATCAACGTCATTCCCAACCATGTCGTTATGTCAGTGGATCTTCGCAATACCGATAATGCGATCTTATGTCTGGCGGAGCAGCAACTGGCAGAATTTGTCGCAAAAACGTCGCAGGAAGAGGGCGTGGAGATAACCAGCCGCTCACTGGTGCGCTTTGAACCGGTCATTTTTGCCGATGAGATCGTCAATGCGGTGGAAGCCGAGGCGGAGCGTCAGGCGCTCAGTTACCGACGTTTGCCAAGCGGCGCTGGACACGATGCACAATTTATGGCGTCGGTATGTCCCGCCGGGATGATTTTTGTCCCCTGCGTTGATGGCATCAGTCACAACGTCAAAGAACACAGTGCGGCCAAAGACCTGATTGCTGGCGCCAATGTGCTGCTGCAGGTGGTTTTACAGCGCGCCCAGCGTATGGACTAATGTTTACAGGAGCAGAGAATGAATCAGCAACAGTTAAAGCAGCAGCTTATCGCCTGGCGTCACTATTTGCATGCCCATCCGGAAAGCGCCTTCGAAGAGCAGAATACTTCACGGTTTATTGCCGAAAAGCTCGAGGCCATGGGCATTGAGGTACACCGCGATATTGGCAAAACCGGGGTAGTGGGGAGATTGAAATGCGGCGACGGCAAGGGCGTTATCGCTATTCGTGCCGATATTGATGCCATTCAATTGACCGAACAGGGAGACCGGTCTTACCGCTCCATGACCGCCGATCGGATGCACGGCTGCGGGCATGATGGTCATACCTGCATTGCATTGGGCGCGGCGCAGTTGCTATTGCAGCGGCAGAATTTTAACGGCACGGTCATCTTTGTTTTTCAGCCTGCTGAGGAGCCTGGCTATGGCGCCAGAGCGATGATGGACGATGGCGTTATTGAACGCTTTGGCATTGAGGAAATCTACGGTCTGCATAATATGCCGGGTATGAAAGCCGGGACTATCGCCACGCGAGTCGGTGGCATTATGGCCAGTGAAGATAACTTTATTATTCGTATTCAAGGGCAGGGAGCGCATGCGGCGCGGCCGCATATGGCGAAAGATCCGCTGGTAATTGCGGCGGAAATCATCCTGGCTTTGCAGACAATTGTTTCGCGAAATGTTGATCCGAACGTGCCAGCGGTCATTTCCTGTACTGAACTGCACACCGATGGCATCCGCAATGCGATTCCGACGCATGTTGAAATCAAAGGGGATACGCGCAGCTTTGTACCGGAGGTGCAGATGCTGCTCGAAGAACGAATGCGTACCATTAGCGAAGCAATTTGCGCGATGCACGGTGCTAGGTGCCAGTTCAGCTATACCCATGAATTTGCGCCAACGGTGAACTGGCAGAAATGCGTTGATGTGGCGGTCACCGCTGCGATTAACGTGGTAGGGGCTGAGAAGGTGGACGGCAACGTCGCACAGATGATGATTTCGGAGGATTTTGGCGCTTTTCTGCAAAAAATCCCCGGCTGTTTCATCTTTTTAGGCAACGGCGATGGTTCAGATGCTCAGGGCAATACACCGTTGCATAATGCCTGCTACGACTTTAATGATGAGATATTGCTAACTGGCGCGGAGTATTTTGCCGAGGTCGTCAGAACCCGTCTGCCGCAGGAGTGATATTGATTGGCCCGATAGCAGAATGCCGTCGGGCCATGTTTTTTAGCTTGCCTTTTTAATCGGCGGCAGGTCAAACGCCTCGCGCAGGGCACGGACGAAGGCCTTATCGTGGCAGATGGTTTTCCCCGGGCTGTCGGAGAGTTTCGCCACCGGTTTGCCGTTACATTCCACCAGCTTAATCACGATATTGAGCGGTTTAACCTGCGGCAGATCGCAGGTTAAACGGGTACCAATACCAAAGCTCAGCTTCACCCGCGAGGCGAAGTGGCGATACAGGTCGACGGCTTTCGCCAGGTCGAGATTATCGGAGAAGACCAGCACTTTGCTCAGCGGATCGATGCCCAGCTTCTGGTAATGGGCGATGGCTTTTTCACCCCATTCCACCGGGTCGCCGGAGTCGTGGCGCAAACCCTGATAGCGGGTGGCGAACTCCGGACCGAAATCGCGCAGGAACGCATCCATGGTGATGCAGTCGGTCAGCGCGATGCCCAGCTGGTCAGGATACTCTTCCAGCCAGGCGGCGAGGGCCGCCCGCTGGCTGCTGGCCAGGTTCGGGCTGATCTGCTGGTGGGCCTGGAACCACTCATGGGCCTGGGTGCCCATCGGGGTTAAGTTCAGACGGCGCGCCAGATCGTAGTTGCTGGTGCCGACAAACCAAGGCTCCTGCTGCAGGCGTTGCACAATGGCTTCCTGTACATCGCGTGAAAAACGACGGCGGGTGCCGAAATCCATCAGGCGGAAGGCGCTCATATCGAGGTCAGCGGTCATGGTGGCGAAGTCGCCTAGCTTATGCTCCAGCGCGTTTAGCGCTTGTTCAACGCCCATCTCGGGTGAACGGTAGCGATGGACCAGCTCGCTTATCACCGCCAGCAGGGGGACTTCCCACATGATGGCTTCCCGCCACGGGCCGGTGAGGCGAATGTTCAGCTTGCCGTTGTCATTGGCGACCGTGACCTGGCGCGGGTCATAGCGAAAATCGCGCAGCCAGTCGAGGTAATCCTGGCGAAAAAAGGGAAGGGTGGACAGCCAGCGATATTCATCATCCCGCAGCCTCAGGTCGCGCATGGACTCCACCTGCTCGCGGATCGCGTCGGCATAAATGCCGAGCAGGTCGTCTCCACGGCAGCGAAACTCCGCCGCCACATGTACATCGCCGTAGCGGTGGAAGACAGCCTGCTGCATGTGCAGCTTGTAGGCATCCGTATCAAGCAGCGAATGCAGTACAGGAGAAGTGAATTGTGTCATGGTGCGCAGTAGCATCCTCTCACTGGAGCGTTCCATCGAAACCAACGCGGAAAAAGGAGGCGGAGTATACCTTTATTACCCGGCTCTGTCCCGCGATGGCGAGCGATGGCGACGCTGACGGTCATTTGCGAGGCCTAGTTTAATATATTGAACATGGATCACACCACAAGCTTTGCGTCGGGTCGAGGGCAATTCGTGCCACGAGTGTTAACAAAATGTAGCGATTTTCGTGTTTCACGTTGAAAAGATGAAGATTCTGCATAGCGCGATTGACACAACAGGAATAGACTGGGACGACACTTTACCGAAGATGCTAAAGGTTTTTTATGACACAACAGCCCCAAGCCAAATACCGCCACGACTATCGTGCGCCGGAGTATCTGATTAGCGATATCGATTTGACCTTTGACCTGGATGCCGCAAAAACCGTTGTTACGGCCGAGAGCAAGGTCTCCCGCCATGCGGCTGCGTCTGATGTGCCATTGCGCCTGGACGGCGAAGATCTGACCCTGATTGCTCTGCAAGTGAACGGCCAGCCGTGGAGCGACTATAAAGAAGAAAACAATCAGCTGGTGATCGGCGGCTTGCCGGAGCATTTCACCCTGACCATCGTCAATGAGATCAGCCCGGCGGCGAACACCGCGCTGGAAGGTCTGTATCAGTCAGGCGAAGCGCTGTGCACCCAGTGTGAAGCGGAAGGTTTCCGCCATATCACCTGGTACCTGGACCGTCCGGATGTGCTGGCGCGCTTTACCACCAAAATTATCGCCGATAAAGCCAAATATCCGTTCCTGCTCTCCAACGGCAACCGGATGGCGGAAGGGGAACTGGAGAACGGTCGTCACTGGGTACAGTGGCAGGATCCCTTCCCGAAGCCGTGCTACCTGTTTGCGCTGGTGGCCGGTGATTTCGACGTCCTGCGCGACACTTTTACCACCCGCTCCGGGCGTGAAGTGGCGCTGGAATTGTACGTCGATCGCGGTAACCTCGACCGCGCGCCGTGGGCGATGACCTCGCTGAAAAACTCCATGAAATGGGATGAGGAGCGCTTTGGCCTCGAGTACGACCTCGACATCTATATGATTGTCGCCGTCGACTTCTTCAATATGGGAGCGATGGAAAACAAAGGGCTGAACGTCTTTAACTCCAAATATGTCCTGGCCCGCACCGACACTGCCACCGATAAAGACTACCTCGATATCGAGCGGGTGATTGGCCATGAGTATTTCCATAACTGGACCGGCAACCGCGTCACCTGTCGCGACTGGTTCCAGCTCAGCCTGAAAGAGGGGCTGACCGTGTTCCGCGATCAGGAGTTCAGTTCCGACCTCGGCTCGCGGGCGGTGAACCGCATTAACAACGTGCGCACCATGCGCGGGCTGCAGTTTGCCGAAGACGCCAGCCCGATGGCGCACCCGATCCGCCCGGATATGGTTATCGAGATGAATAACTTCTATACCCTGACGGTCTATGAAAAGGGTGCCGAAGTGATCCGCATGCTGCACACGCTGCTGGGTGAAGAAAACTTCCAGAAAGGGATGCAGCTATATTTCGAACGTCATGACGGCAGCGCCGCCACCTGCGACGATTTCGTCCAGGCGATGGAAGATGCTTCTAACGTCGACCTGTCGCACTTCCGCCGCTGGTACAGCCAGTCCGGTACGCCGATTGTCACCGTCCACGACGACTATAACCCGGAAACCGAGCAGTATACGCTGACCATCAGCCAGCGCACGCCGCCGACCGCCGAGCAGGCTGAGAAACAGCCGCTGCATATTCCGTTTGCCATCGAGCTGTACGATAACGAAGGTAAGGTGATCCCCCTGCAGAAGGGCGGTCATCCGCTGCACCCGGTGCTTAATGTGACTCAGGCTGAGCAGACCTTCGTCTTTGATAATGTCTATTTCCAGCCGGTCCCGGCCCTGCTGTGCGAGTTTTCAGCACCGGTGAAACTGGAATACAAGTGGAGCGATCAGCAGCTGACCTTCCTGATGCGCCATGCGCGGAATGATTTCTCGCGCTGGGATGCGGCGCAGAGTCTGCTGGCGACCTACATCAAGCTGAACGTCAACCGTCATCAGCAGGGACAGCCGCTGTCGCTGCCGGTGCACGTGGCGGACGCCTTCCGCGCGATTCTGCTCGACGAGAAGATTGACCCGGCGCTGGCCGCCGAGATCTTAACCCTGCCGTCGGCCAACGAAATCGCCGAGATGTTCGCCATTATCGATCCTATCGCCATCGCCACCGTGCGCGAGGCGCTCACCCGCACCCTGGCGAACGAGCTGGCGGACGAATTCCTCGCGGTATATAACGCCAATAAGCTCGACAGCTACCGGGTGGAGCACGCCGATATCGGTAAGCGAGCCCTGCGCAATACCTGCCTGCGCTATCTGGCGTTCGCAGAGCCGACGCTGGGCGATAAGCTGGTGGCGGCGCAGTATCACCAGGCGGATAACATGACCGACGCGCTGGCCGCGCTGTCGGCGGCGGTTGCCGCTGAGCTGCCGTGCCGCGATGCGCTGATGCAGGAGTATGACGACAAATGGCATCAGGACGGCCTGGTGATGGACAAGTGGTTTATCCTGCAGTCCACCAGTCCGGCGGCCAATGTGGTCGAAACGGTACGCGGTCTGCTGAACCATCGTTCGTTCAGCATGAGCAACCCGAACCGCGTGCGGTCGCTCATCGGCGCTTTCGCCAGCAGCAACCCGGCGGCGTTCCATGCTGAAGACGGTAGCGGCTACCAGTTCCTGGTGGAGATGCTGACCGAGCTTAACCAGCGCAACCCGCAGGTCGCCTCGCGACTGATTGAGCCGTTGATTCGTCTGAAGCGTTATGATGAGAAACGCCAGGCGCTGATGCGCGCCGCGCTGGAGCAGCTGAAGGGGCTGAAGGATCTCTCAGGCGATCTGTACGAGAAAATCAGTAAGGCGCTGGCGTAACGGTGGCAAAATCCCCGGTTGCGCTCTCGCTTACCGGGGCTACAGCGCTGTGCGATTTGGTAGCCCGGCCGAGCGAAGCGCGGGCCGGGGACGTTAGTTAGCCATGACTAAACAAACGCGGTGCGCTCTCGCTCTTGCCGCGTTTCATCACCCGATCCAGCACCTCCGCCTCCAGCTCGGCCAGCTTCGCCGAACCGGTGCGCCGCGGTCGCGGAATATCCACGTTCAAATCGAGACCGATCTTCTTCTCTTCAATCAACAGCACCCGGTCGGCCATCGCCACGGCTTCGCTGACGTCGTGGGTCACCAGCAGGACCGTAAAGCCATGCTCCTGCCACAGGGAGACGATCAGCTCCTGCATCTCCAGACGGGTGAGGGCGTCCAGCGCCCCCAGCGGCTCGTCCAGCAGCAGCAGGCGCGGGCGATGGATCAGCGCGCGGGCCAGCGCAACGCGCTGCTTCTGCCCGCCCGACAGCGCCGCCGGCCACTCCTGCGCGCGGCTCTCGAGTCCGACGCTGGCCAACGCCTGCAGGGCGGCGTCGCGCCAGGCGCCTTTTAACCCCAGCCCCACGTTATCAATCACCGTTTTCCACGGCAGCAGGCGCGCATCCTGAAACATCATCCGGGTGTCGTCCTGGATCGCCGCCAGCGGCGTCGCGCCTGCCAGCAGCTCGCCGGCATTCGGCTTTTCCAGGCCCGCCAGCAGGCGCAGCAGGGTGCTTTTGCCGCCGCCGCTGCGGCCCACCACCGCCACAAACTGGCCGCTGGGGATATGCAGATCCAGCTCGTTAAGAATGGTGTTGTCGCCATAGCGTTTAGTCACCCCGTTCAGCAGCAGCGGGATACCTGGGTTCAGACGGGCAGTGTTCATGCGTTAGCCTCCTGAAGATGATACGCCGGGTTCCAGCGCAGCCAGAGCCGCTCCAGCAGCTGGGCGCTGACGTCGGCCAGTTTGCCAAGAATGGCGTAAAGAATGATGGCGACCACCACCACGTCGGTTTGCAGAAATTCACGCGCATTCATCGCCAGGTAGCCGATACCGGCGTTCGCCGAGATGGTTTCGGCGACAATAAGCGTCAGCCACATCAGACCGAGTGCAAAACGCACGCCGACCATAATCGAGGGCAGGGCGCCGGGTAAAATCACGTGACGGAAAAGAGCAAAGCCGGATAAACCATAGCTGCGCGCCATCTCCACCAGCCCACGGTCGATATTGCGGATCCCGTGCCAGGTATTGATATAGATCGGAAACAGGGTGCCCAGCGATACGAGGAAGATCTTGGCGGTCTCATCGATGCCGAACCACAAGATCACCAGTGGGATCAGCGCCAGGTGCGGCACATTGCGCAGCATCTGGATCGACGTGTCCAGCAGGCGCTCGCCCCAGCGTGACAGACCGCTGATCAGGCCGAGCACCAGTCCAATGGAGCCGCCGATGGCGAAGCCGACCAGCGCCCGCCACGAGCTAATGGCCAGATGCTGCCACAGCTCACCGCTGGCCGAGAGCGTCCAGAACGCTTTCAAAACGCCCTCCGGCGAGGGCAGCACCCGCGTCGACAGCCAGCCGACGGACGACGCCAGCTGCCAGACAATGACCGTTCCCACCGGCAGCAGCCAGGGGGCGAGGCGTAATAACAGGGGATGGGTTGATTTTGCCATCAGTGCCTCCTCAGCTCTGCGCCACTTTACGCGGGATAAACTCGTTGGCGACGGCTTCCCCCTGCAGACGCAGGTTGTGCGGCTGCGGAACAGATGGCACCGCGACGTCGAGCAGCGGGAACAGCAGCTCGCCGACCCGATACGCCTCTTCCAGATGCGGATAGCCGGAGAAGATAAAGCTATCGATACCCAGCGCGGCGTATTCATTGATCCTTTCGGCAACGGTAGCGGCATCGCCCACCAACGCGGTTCCGGCGCCGCCGCGCGCCAAACCGACGCCAGCCCACAGGTTGGGGCTGATTTCCAGCTTATCGCGTCGACCGTTGTGCAGCGCCGCCATCCGCTGCTGGCCGACGGAGTCGGTTCTGGCGAAGGCCGCCTGGGCGCGGGCGATAGTCTCATCATCCAGATGGGAGATAAGGCTGTCCGCCGCCTGCCAGGCTTCCTCATTGGTTTCCCGCACAATCACGTGCAGGCGGATGCCAAAACGCACCCGGCGACCGTGTCGGGCGGCTTTCTCCCGCACCTGAGCTATCTTCTCTGCCACCTGGGCTGGCGGTTCGCCCCAGGTAAGATAGAGATCGACCTGCTCAGCGGCCAGATCCTGCGCTACCTCAGACGATCCGCCGAAATAGAGCGGCGGACGCGGCTGCTGGAGCGGCGGGAACAGCAGTTTGGCGTCGCGAACGCGCTGATGCTTGCCGTTAAAGGTGACAGTCTCCCCCTCCATCAGCTTGCGCCAGATATGGGTAAATTCAGCCGAGGCCTCATAGCGCTCGGTGTGGTCGAGGAAGACACCGTCGCCTGCCAGCTCGGCGGGATCGCTGCCGGTGACCAGATTGAACAGCGCCCGGCCGTTCGACAGTCGGTCCAGGGTCGCCGCCTGGCGCGCGGCCACCGTCGGCGACACCACGCTTGGCCTCAGGGCGACAAGAAATTTCAGCCGCTGCGTTACCGGGATCATCGAGGCCGCAACCAGCCAGGCATCTTCACATGAGCGCCCGGTCGGGATCAGTACGCCGGTGAATCCCAGCCGATCCGCCGTCTGCGCGATTTGCTGCAGATAGCCGTAATCGACCGGACGGGCTCCCTCTTCGGTACCCAGATAACGACCATCACCATGGGTCGGTAAAAACCAGAACATATTCAGACTCATGATTTCGCTCCTTGTGCGGCGGCGGGCTGCCAGATGCGGGCCCGGATATCAACTTTTTTCGGCACCAGCTTGTTCTCATAGAACAGGTCGGCCGTCTGCTGCTGGCGAGCGGCGGTTTCAGCGCTCACCGGGGTCACCGAGGTGGGGGGACGATGGTCCAGGTAGCTGGCGATCACCGCTTCCGGTAATCCCATCGTTTTTGCCAGCAGCGTAATGCTTTGCGCACGCTGGCTATGGGTCAGGGCATCGGCCTGGGTAAAGGTATCGAGTACGCCCTCAATAAAGGCGCCATTGCGTTCAGCGTAAGGGCGGGAAGCGAGATAGAAGGATCCCGTCTGTTTCAGGTCGGTTCCGTCGGTCAGCACCCGGGCGCCTCCCTGCAGCAGCGCGGCGGAGTAATACGGATCCCAGATCGCCCAGGCGTCGACATTGCCCTGCTGGAAGGCGGCGCGCGCATCGGCGGGGGCGAGATAGACCGGCTGAATGTCGCTAAACTTCAAACCTGCGAGCTGCAGGGCGCGCAGCAGCAGATTGTGGGAGCTGGAGCCTTTCTGAAAAGCGACCTTTTTCCCTTTTAGCTCAGCCACGTTATGAATCGGGCTGCCCTGCGCCACCAGAATCACTTCCGCTTTGGGCTTTGGCGGTTCCGAACCGATATACACCAGATCGGCGCCGGCCGCCTGCGCAAAGATAGGCGGAATGTCGCCAGTGCTGCCAATATCGATGCTGCCGACGTTCAGCGCCTCCAGCATCTGCGGACCGGCCGGAAATTCAATCCACGAAATATGGGTTTGCGGGTAGCGCTGCTCCAGCAGCTGATGGCTTTTCGCCAGCACCATGCTGACGCTGCCTTTCTGATAGCCGATGCGCAGGGCGTCAGGCGCCGCCGGGGCGGCATGGCCCAGGGCGGAGAACAGCAGCAGCCCGCCGAGGGTCAGAGCGCGGAGAGGATTAAGCATGTTCCACCCCACGCAGAGACGTTAACGACGGGGCGCGGCTGCTGGGGCGATGCAGCGCCTGCCAGAAGGTCTCCAGGGCTTCATCGAGGCGCCGCTGCAGGTTCGGGGTAAACTGCGGCTTGTGCTGGTAATCGGTCACCTGGCTGTCGTCAGCGAAGACGCCATGGAGGATCTCCTGAGCCTTGAGGGCATTCAGCACCGGCTTCAGGGCGTAGTCCACCGCCAGCATGTGGGCGATGGTGCCGCCGGTGGCCAGCGGCAGCACGATTTTGCCCTCCAGCGCCCGCTCTGGAAGCAGGTCGAGCAGCGTTTTCAGGGCGCCGGAAAACGAGGCTTTATACACCGGCGTGGCGATGATCAGTCCGTCAGCCCCGGCCAGCTGCTCATTGAGCGTCTGCAGCGCCGGGTTGTCAAAGCGAGCGTACAGGAGGTCTTCCGGGGCAAAGTTCTGCAGATGCCAGTGGCAGACTTCGATATCGGCGGCGGTGAGCGTCTCTCTGGCGTATTCCAGCAGGGCGCTGGAACGGGAAGGGTAACGCGGGCTGCCCGCAAGCGTAATGACGCGCATCTCTCTCTCCTTATAACTAAATGTTTGCATTTATCTATAATTGATAACATTTCTAGTGAGTGTGACAGAGGGCCATTCTTTCCCTAAATGATTTATCCACCGTTAGATAGCCGAAAAGCGCATAACGGCGCGCGGGGAGGTAATCGTTTGCGCTGATGGGGGATTTTTTGTCGCAGGTCAATTCCCTTTCCGCAACAGATCGCACATAATACGCCCCCGGTTTGCACACCGGGAATCCAGGAGAGTTCATGTACTACCCCTTCGTTCGTAAAGCCCTTTTTCAGCTCGATCCTGAGCGCGCTCATGAAGTTACCTTTCAACAATTACGCCGTGTCACCGGGACGCCGCTGGAAATACTGGTTCGCCAGAAGGTGCCGGCCAGGCCTGTCACCTGCATGGGGCTGACCTTTAAAAACCCGCTGGGTCTGGCGGCCGGGCTGGATAAAAACGGGGAATGCATTGACGCGCTGGGCGCGATGGGTTTTGGATCCATTGAGATCGGCACCGTGACGCCGCGTCCGCAACCGGGCAACGATAAGCCAAGGATCTTCCGTCTGGTGGATGCCGAGGGGTTGATCAACCGCATGGGCTTTAATAACCATGGCGTCGATAACCTGGTTGAGAACGTGAAAAAGGCGCATTTTGACGGCGTGCTGGGCATCAATATCGGCAAAAATAAAGACACGCCGGTTGAGCACGGGAAAGATGATTACCTGATTTGTATGGAAAAAGTCTATCCCTACGCCGGCTATATCGCCATTAATATCTCCTCGCCGAATACCCCGGGGCTGCGCACGCTGCAATACGGCGAAGCGCTCGATGATTTACTCTCCGGTATTAAAAATAAGCAGCTTGAGCTGCAGCAGAAGCATCAAAAATATGTTCCGGTCGCCGTGAAGATCGCGCCGGATCTTTTGCCTGAGGAATTGATCCAGGTTGCCGATAGCCTCGTGCGTCATAATATTGATGGCGTGATTGCCACCAATACCACCCTCGATCGTTCTCTGGTTCAGGGAATGAAACATTGCGATGAGACCGGCGGACTTAGCGGTCGTCCATTACAATTAAAAAGTACCGAAATTATCCGTATGCTCTCTGCTGAGCTCAATGGCCGCTTGCCTATCATTGGCGTGGGCGGTATTGATTCCGTGATTGCCGCGCGGGAAAAAATGGCCGCCGGAGCATCGCTGGTGCAGATCTATTCCGGATTTATTTTTAAAGGTCCGCCGCTGATTAAAGAAATTGTTACCCACATCTAATCTTTTCCTCCTCTGAATCCCACCCAGGGCTTTATTTCCGGCCCTGGTTGTTTTATATTCCCTCACTGTTGCTTATTTAAACATTTTAGACTTTTCTTAATTTTAGAAAATATTCTGCGGCAAGTCGCAACAACTTTGCAGAGGCGTATGAAAGGGGACAGGGGGAAAAATGCGGATTAAACCTGACGATAACTGGCGTTGGTATTACGATGAAGAGCACGACCGCATGATGCTCGATCTGGCCAATGGCATGTTATTTCGCTCGCGCTTCGCCCGGCGCATGCTGACCCCGGACGCTTTTGCCCCATCGGGATTCTGCGTCGATGACGCCGCGCTCTATTTCTCCTTTGAAGAAAAATGCCGCGATTTCGAGTTGTCGAAAGAGCAGCGGGCGGAATTAGTCCTCAACGCATTAACCGCGATCCGTTTTCTCAAACCGCAGATGCCGAAAAGCTGGCACTTCGTCGCCCATCCCCATCACTGGCAGCCGAGCGGCGGCGACGCGGCCTGCGTCTGGCTGAGCGATACCGGGGAGCAGGTCAATTTGCTGGTGGTGGAGCCGGGCGATAACGCCGCGCTTTGTCTGCTGGCCCAGCCGGGTCTCACGCTTGCCGGCCGCGTTATGCAGCTGGGCGATGTGATTAAAATCATGAACGACAGGCTGCAGCCGGCGCAAAGCGCGGTCAGCTACAGCCTGGGGCAGGCGGTTTAAGGCGCCAGGCGCAGGGCCGTTTTCGGCACGCAGCTGCAGGCGAGAATGGTGCCATCTCCGGCGACCGCATTTTTCTTTAACGGACTCACTTCCCCCTCTTCAAGACGGATGCGGCAGCTGCCGCAGATCCCCGCCCGACACGAGTAGGGTACGCGAATGCCCTGTTGCTCCAGTTGTTCCAGCAGCACCTGCTGGTTATTGCCGGTAAATTGTTGACCCTGCCATTCAATGGCAACCGTGGCCTGCTGCTGCGCCTCGGGAGCCGGGGTATCGTCGCTTTCGCCGGCGCCGTAGGCTTTCGCCGGGCCGCGGGCGAGGATTTCCACTTCATCCCCCACCCGGATCACGCCGCTGTTACGGGCTATCAGGTTCTGACCAAAGTCGACATCGCCATTATCCTGCGCGGTGCGGAAGCGCTTTAAGGTTTCCAGCGGCTCTCCGCTGGGATGCTTCTGCCCGCGCTCCGGACTGACGGTGGTAAAAATGCAGCGGCTGCACGGCTTGGCGACGTCAAATACCACCTCGCCGACGCGGATCACTTTCCAGCTGTCTTCATCCCAGGCCGCCGCGCCGGTGACCACGAGATTAGGGCGAAACTGTTCTATGCTTACGCTTGCCGGGCAGCGCTGCTGCAGGTCGCGCAGCGAGGCCTCGTTAGCCAGCAGGTAAGGGTAGCCGTCGGCGAAGGAGAGCGGTACCGCATCGTGGCGCTTCACCCGGCGGGTTAACTGTGGCCCCAGCCAGCGCAGCTGGACATCGCGATTGAAAAAGCCGCTGAGCCACTGATTAACGGCGGCGGGCGCGATAAGGGCGGTAAAATGGTTGCCCCAGACTTCTGTCGGCTCGGCCTGAGGGGCGAAATCGTTAAAACGCACCACGGCGCTGCTGCCGTCCGGTGCGGTCAGGTGAAGGCCATCATGCAGCGGCGCCGGAATAAATTTCACCATTTGCGGAAACTGACGGGCGGTAATAAAGGTGCCGTCGGTTTCGGTGACCATAAACAGGCGATCGAAGGCCAGGCCGCTGATATCGGCAAAGGCGTGGGTCAGGCCCATGCCGCGCATGGATTTAACGGGATGAATAAAAAGACGCGAGAGCGTTACCATACGCTGCCTCCGGGTTCCAAAAATAAGCCTATAACTTTATGACATAGGGCACATATTGGCTATAATGCGCACCAATTTTCTTTAAGTAAAAGTGACGATATGAATTCTCTGTTTGCCAGTACGGCTCGTGGGCTGGAAGAGCTGTTAAAAACTGAACTGGAAGGGCTTGGCGCGACGGACTGCCAGGTAGTCCAGGGCGGGGTCCATTTTCAGGGGGATACGCGCCTGCTGTATCAAAGCCTGATGTGGAGCCGGCTGGCTTCGCGCATCATGCTGCCGCTGGGCGAGTGTCGCGTATACAGCGATCTGGATCTGTACCTCGGCGTACAGGCCATTCCGTGGACGGAGATGTTCAACCCTGGCGCCACCTTCGCGGTGCATTTTAGCGGCCTCAATGAGGAGATCCGCAACAGCCAGTACGGTGCGCTGAAGGTCAAAGACGCCATTGTCGACAGCTTCACCCGTAAGAACCTGCCGCGCCCGAACGTCGATCGTGAGTCGCCCGATCTGCGGATCAACGTCTGGCTGAACAAAGAGACGGCGCACATCTCGCTGGATCTGAGCGGCGAAGGCCTGCACCTGCGCGGCTACCGCGATGGCACCGGTATGGCGCCGATCAAAGAAAACCTCGCGGCGGCGATCGTGATGCGCTCCGGCTGGGTGCCGGGCACCCCGCTCCTCGATCCGATGTGCGGCTCCGGTACCCTGCTGATTGAGGCGGCGATGCTGGCGACCGACCGCGCGCCGGGTCTGCACCGCGGCCACTGGGGCTTTGGCGGCTGGGCGCAGCACGACGACGCCATCTGGAAAGAAGTGAAAGCGGAAGCGCAAACGCGCGCCCGTCAGGGGCTGGCGGCATATGGGTCACGCTTCTATGGCTCTGATGTCGACGAACGCGTCATTGACCGCGCCCGTCGCAACGCCCGTCGGGCCGGCATCGGCGAGCTGATCGATTTTGAAGTCAAAGACGTCGCCCAGCTGAATAATCCGCTACCGAAAGGCCCGTACGGCACCGTGATCAGCAACCCGCCGTACGGCGAGCGTCTGGAAAGCGAGCCGGCGCTGATTGCCCTGCACAGCCTGCTGGGCCGGATCATGAAAAGTCAGTTTGGCGGCTGGAACCTGTCGGTGTTCAGCGCCTCGCCGGAGCTGTTAAGCTGCCTGCAGCTGCGCGCCGACAAACAGTTTAAAGCCAAGAACGGCCCGCTGGACTGCGTACAGAAGAATTATCACCTGGCGGAGAGCGAAGGCGGCAAGCCGGCGATGCTGGCGGAAGATTTTGCTAACCGTCTGCGTAAGAACCTGAAGAAGTTTGAAAAATGGGCCCGTCAGGAAGGCATTGAATGCTATCGCCTGTACGATGCTGACCTGCCGGAATACAACGTGGCCATCGACCGCTACGCCGACTGGGTGGTGGTCCAGGAATATGCCCCGCCGAAAACCGTCGATGCGCACAAAGCGCGCCAGCGCCTGTTCGATATTATCGCCGCGACCATCGCCGTACTGGACATGGCGCCTAACAAGCTGGTGCTGAAGACCCGCGAGCGGCAGAAGGGGAAAAACCAGTACCAGAAGATGGCGGAGAAGGGCGACTTTATCGAGGTGCAGGAGTACAACGCGCGCCTGTGGGTCAACCTCACCGACTACCTGGATACCGGTCTGTTCCTCGACCACCGTATCGCCCGCCGTATGCTCGGCCAGATGAGCAAAGGCAAGGACTTCCTGAACCTGTTCTCCTATACCGGCAGCGCCAGCGTCCACGCCGGTCTCGGCGGCGCGCGCTCCACCACCACGGTGGATATGTCGCGCACCTACCTGGAATGGGCGGAACGCAACCTGCGTCTCAATGGCCTGACCGGCCGCGCGCATCGCCTGATGCAGGCGGACGTGCTGGGCTGGCTGCGGGAGAGCACCGAGCAGTTCGATCTGATCTTTATCGATCCGCCGACCTTCTCCAACTCCAAACGAATGGAAGATGCTTTCGACGTCCAGCGCGATCACATTCGCCTGATGACCGATCTGAAACGTCTGCTGCGTAAAGGCGGCACCATTATGTTCTCGAATAACAAACGCGGTTTCCGTATGGATCATGACGGGCTGGCGGCGCTTGGCCTGAAGGCGCAAGAGATTTCGCAAAAAACGCTGTCGCAGGATTTTGCCCGCAACCGTCAGATCCACAACTGCTGGCTGATTACCGCAGCCTGAAAGGAATAAAGAATGTCACTGATTAGTATGCACGGCGCCTGGCTTTCCTTCAGCGATGCGCCGCTGCTGGATAATGCCGAGCTGCATATCGAAGATAACGAACGCGTCTGCCTCGTCGGACGCAACGGCGCCGGTAAATCGACCCTGATGAAGATCCTCAACCGCGAGCAGGGGCTGGATGACGGGCGCATTATTTATGAACAGGATCTGATTGTGGCGCGTCTGCAGCAGGATCCGCCGCGCAATGTCGCCGGTACGGTGTACGATTTTGTCGCGGAAGGCATCGCCGAGCAGGCGGCCTACCTGAAGGCCTATCATGACGTGTCGCATCAGGTCATGACCGATCCGAGTGACAAAAATTTAAATGAACTGGCGCGCCTGCAGGAGCAGCTCGATAACCTGGGGCTGTGGCAGCTGGACAGCCGCATTAACGAAGTGATTGAGCAGCTTGGTCTCGACGCCAACGCGCAGCTGGCATCCCTGTCCGGTGGCTGGCTGCGTAAAGCGGCGCTGGGCCGCGCGCTGGTCAGCGGGCCGCGCGTGCTGCTGCTCGATGAACCCACCAACCACCTGGATATCGAAACCATCGACTGGCTGGAAGGGTTCCTCAAAACCTTTAAAGGCACCATTATCTTTATTTCGCACGACCGCTCCTTTATCCGCAATATGGCGACGCGCATCGTCGACCTCGATCGCGGCAAGCTGGTGACCTACCCGGGCGATTACGATCAGTATCTGCTGGATAAAGAGGAAGCCCTGCGGGTTGAAGAGCTGCAGAATGCGGAATTCGACCGCAAGCTGGCCCAGGAAGAGGTATGGATCCGCCAGGGGATCAAAGCGCGCCGCACGCGTAACGAAGGCCGCGTTCGCGCCCTGAAGGCGATGCGTCGCGAGCGCGGAGAGCGCCGGGAAGTGATGGGCAGTGCCAGAATGCAGGTTGAAGAGGCTTCGCGCTCCGGCAAAATCGTGTTCGAAATGGAGAACGTCAACTACCAGGTTGATGGCAAAGTGCTGGTGAAAGATTTCTCCGCGCAGATCCAGCGTGGCGACAAGATTGCCCTGATTGGCCCCAACGGCTGTGGGAAAACCACGCTGCTGAAGCTGATGCTTGGCCAGCTGCAGGCCGACAGCGGGCGGATCCACGTCGGTACTAAACTGGAAGTCGCCTACTTCGACCAGCACCGCGCAGAGCTGGATCCGGATCGGACGGTGATGGATAACCTCGCGGAAGGTAAGCAAGAGGTGATGGTTAACGGTAAGCCGCGCCATGTGCTGGGCTACCTGCAGGACTTCCTGTTCCATCCAAAACGGGCGATGACCCCGGTGCGCGCGCTCTCCGGTGGGGAACGTAACCGCCTGCTGCTGGCGCGGCTGTTCCTGAAACCCAGCAACTTATTGATTCTCGATGAACCGACAAACGACCTGGATGTCGAAACGCTGGAGCTGCTGGAAGAGCTGATCGATGGCTATCAGGGCACCGTGATGCTGGTAAGCCACGATCGTCAGTTCGTGGATAACACCGTAACCGAATGCTGGATCTTCGAAGGCGGCGGTCGCATCGGCCAGTACATCGGCGGCTATCACGATGCCCGCGGCCAGCAGGCCCAGTCGTTGGCGCAGAAGCAGCCGGCAGCGAAAAAAACGATGGAAGTCGCTCAGCCAAAAGCAGAAACTGTCAAACGCGGTGGGAACAAACTAAGCTATAACCTGCAGCGCGAGCTGGAACAGCTGCCGCAGAAGCTGGAAGCTCTCGAGGCCGAACTGCAGACGCTGCAGGAACAGGTTGCCGATCCCGACTTCTTTGGACAACCGCACGATCGCACGCAGCAGGTGCTGGCAAAGCTGGCCGAAGCGGAACAGGCGCTGGAAGCAGCCTTTGAACGCTGGGAATATCTCGAAGGATTAAAGAACGGCGCCTGAGCCGAGGAGTTGTCATGTGCGATCATCATCATGCTGCGCGACATATTTTATGTCCCCAATGTGATTTGCTGGTGGCTTTGCCGCAGCTGGAGCATCGCCAGAAAGCCGCTTGCCCGCGCTGCGGTACAACGTTAACCACCACGTGGGACGCGCCTCGCCAGCGTCCCACGGCTTACGCGTTGGTCGCGCTGTTTATGCTGCTGTTGGCCAACCTGTTTCCATTTATCTACATGAAAGTGGGCGGGATCAGCAGCGAAATAGAGCTGTTGGAAATTCCCAATGTGTTATTTACCGAGGATTACGCCAGCCTCGGCACCTTCTTTTTACTCTTTGTGCAACTGGTACCGGCCTTTTGCCTGGTCACCATTCTGCTGTTGGTCAATCGGGTCAGGATGCCCGCTGGCCTGAAAGCGTTTCTGGCGCGAATTCTGTTTCACCTGAAGACGTGGGGAATGGCGGAGATCTTTCTTGCCGGCGTGCTGGTGAGCTTCGTTAAGCTGATGGCCTATGGCGATATCGGTATCGGTCTGAGCTTTGTTCCGTGGTGCATGTTTTGTCTGCTGCAGTTACGCACTTTCCAGTGCGTCGACCGCCGCTGGCTGTGGGATGATATTGCCCCCATGCCAGCCATTAGCCAACCGCTGAAGGTCGGAGTGGCCGGCATCCGCCAGGGGCTGCGCTCCTGCGCCTGCTGCACGGCGGTGTTACCCGTCGACCAGACGGTCTGCCCGCGCTGTCATAGTAAAGGAACGGCGCGGCGTAAAAACAGCCTGCAGTGGACGCTGGCCCTGCTGGTGACCTCATTTATCCTCTATCTCCCCGCCAATATTATGCCGATCATGATCACCGATCTGCTGGGCGATAAAATGCCGTCAACCATCATGGCCGGGGTAATTTTACTGTGGAGCGAGGGGTCTTATCCGGTGGCGCTGGTGATTTTTATTGCCAGTATTATGGTGCCGACGCTAAAGATGATCGCTATCGCCTGGCTGTGCTGGAATGCCAATGGCAACGGTGCGCGCGATTCGGAACGCATGCATCTGATCTATGAAGTGGTGGAATTTGTTGGCCGCTGGTCAATGATTGATGTTTTTGTCATCGCCGTACTCTCTGCGCTGGTGCGCATGGGAGGGTTGATGAATATCTATCCCGCCATCGGCGCGGTTATGTTTGCGCTGGTGGTGGTGATGACCATGTTTTCAGCCATGACGTTTGATCCCCGTTTACTGTGGGATCGTGAGCCAGATTCAAGCCATGAGGAAAGACAACAACATGGAAAATAAGAGCGGAGAAGCGAAAGTGCAGAAGGTGAAGAACTGGTCACCGGTGTGGATCTTCCCTATCGTCACTGCGCTGATCGGGGCGTGGATCCTGTTTTATCATTACAGCCATCAGGGACCTGAGGTCACGCTGATCACCACGAATGCGGAGGGGATTGAAGGGGGAAAAACCCGTATCAAGAGCCGTAGCGTGGACGTTGGGGTGGTGGAGAGCGCCACGCTGACCGACGATTTAACCCACGTGGAAATCAAAGCCCGCCTCAATTCCGGGATGCAGAAATTACTGCACAACGATTCCGTCTTCTGGGTGGTTAAACCGCAGGTAGGGCGCGAGGGGATCAGTGGCCTGGGAACATTATTGTCCGGGGCCTATATTGAACTGCAGCCGGGGTCGAAAGGTACGGTGCCGGAGCAGTATCCGCTGCTTGATTCTCCGCCGCTGGCCTCGCCGGACGCCAAGGGGATCCGTATTCTGCTGGAGAGCAGCAAGGCGGGCCAGCTGTCGCCGGGCGATCCGGTGCTGTTCCGCGGCTATCGCGTGGGGTCGGTGGAAACCAGCACCTTCGACACCCAGAAACGTCGTATCACTTATCAGTTGTTCATCAATGCGCCCAATGACCGCCTGGTAACCACCAATGTCCGCTTCTGGAAAGACAGTGGGATCGCTGTCGATTTGACCTCGGCGGGGATGCGCGTCGAGATGGGCTCGCTGTCGACGCTGTTTGGCGGCGGCGTGAGCTTCGATATTCCGGAAGGACTGGATCTCGGCGAGCCGGTGGCGAATAAAACGGAATACCATCTGTTTGACGATCAGAAGAGCATCCAGGATTCGGTCTTTACCGAACATATTGACTATGTGATGTTCTTCAAAGACTCAGTTCGCGGCCTGCAGCCCGGCGCGCCGGTGGAGTTCCGCGGCATCCGTCTGGGAACCGTCGGCAAAGTGCCATTCTTCATCCCCGGTCTGAAGCAGCGTTTGAACGACGACTATCGCATTCCGGTGGAAGTGCGGGTTGAACCGCAACGTCTGATTAACCAGCTGGGCGGCGATCCGAATATTCGCGCCCACATTGACGATCTGATCAACCGCGGACTGCGCGGCTCGCTGAAAACCGGCAATCTGGTGACCGGCGCGCTGTATATCGATCTCGACTTCTATCCGAAGGCGCCGCCGCGCGGGAAAATGCAGGAGTTTAACGGCTATCCGATTATCCCGACCATCAGCGGTGGTCTGGCGCAGATCCAGCAGCGTCTGATGGATGCGCTGGATAAGATTAATAACCTGCCGCTCAATCCGTTGCTGGAGCAGGCGACGAGCACCCTGGCGCAGAGCGAGAAGACCATGCAGCACGTGCAGACCACGCTGGATAGTCTGAATAAGATCACCTCCAGCCAGTCGATGCAGCAGTTGCCTGCCGATATGCAGACGACGCTGCGCGAGCTGAACCGCAGCATGCAGGGCTTCCAGCCGGGCTCCGCGGCCTACAATAAGATGGTGGCCGATATGCAGCGTCTGGATCAGGTGCTGCGCGAGCTGCAGCCGGTCCTGAAAACGCTCAATGATAAGAGCAATGCGCTGGTATTTGAGGCGAAGGATAAAAAAGACCCACAGCCGAAGGGAGCGAAATAATGAAAAAATGGTTACTCGCGGCAACCGTATGCGTGCTGACGGCATGCAGTAGCGGCGGCGAAAGCAAAACGTATTACCAGCTGCCGGTGGCGCAGGGCGGCGCACAGCGCGCCGCCAGCCAGGGGGCACGTCTGCTGTGGGTTGAGCAGGTCAGCATCCCGGATTATCTGGCGGGTAACGGGGTGGTCTACCAGACCACCGACGTACAGTATGTGATCGCCAATAATAATCTGTGGGCCAGCCCGCTGGACCAGCAGCTGCGCACTACGCTGGTGGCGAACCTGAGCCAACAGCTGCCGGGCTGGGTAGTGTCATCCCAGCCGCTGGGTAGCGAACAGGATACGCTCAACGTCGCGGTCAACGGCTTTCACGGACGCTACGACGGGCGGGTTATCGTCAGCGGTGAGTGGCTGCTGAAGCATCAGGGGCAGCTGATCAAGCGCCCGTTTAACATCGTGCTTAAGCAGGATCAGGATGGATATGATGCGATGGTCAAGACCCTGGCGCAGGCGTGGAGCCAGGAGGCGGCAGCCATTGCCAGCGAGCTTAACCGTCTGCCATAAGTAAAATTCATCACGCTGATCTGCCGCGCGGTTCATCTGAGCCGCGCGGCTTTTTTTTGTCAAGTCAGTTCGTTACCGGCCGGTGTGCCAGGTGAACAAAAAATGAACTCTTATATAGGTCACAAATATGACAATGGCGTGAATTTTGCGCATTGACGTCGCCTTCATTTCGCGGTATTCGTAACCCGTGGCTGCACAATTTGCGACCACTGTTTTCTTTTCCACCAGATCAAAGAATGAGGGAAACGAGGCATGAAGAGACAAAAACGAGATCGCCTGGAACGGGCACATCAACGCGGATATCAGGCGGGTATCGCAGGAAGATCGAAAGAAATGTGTCCATACCAGAGCTTGAATCAACGCTCATGGTGGCTGGGAGGCTGGCGAGAAGCCATGGAGGACAGGGTACTAACGGCCTGACACTGTCTCTTTAAAAAAGAAGCCTCCGCATAGCGGGGGCTTCGCCTTTTAATCGCTGCTGAACGTTATCAGAAAGCGGAAGTATCCTGGAACAGACCCACTTTCAGATCGCTTGCGGTGTAGATCAGACGATCGTCAACCAGCACTTCTCCATCCGCAAGGCCCATAATCAGACGACGGTTAACGATGCGTTTGAAGTGGATGCGGTAGGTCACTTTTTTCGCGGTCGGCAGAACCTGCCCCGTGAATTTCACTTCGCCAACGCCCAACGCACGGCCTTTGCCTTCGCCGCCGAGCCAGCCGAGATAGAAACCTACCAGCTGCCACATGGCATCCAGGCCCAGGCAGCCCGGCATCACCGGATCGCCGATAAAGTGGCAACCGAAGAACCACAGGTCCGGGTTGATGTCGAGTTCGGCCTCAACATAACCTTTGTCGTAGTTACCACCGGTTTCGGTCATTTTGATGACGCGGTCCATCATCAGCATGTTTGGCGCCGGCAACTGCGGGCCTTTCGCGCCGAACAGTTCACCACGACCAGAGGCAAGAAGATCTTCTTTTGTATAGGATTCGCGTTTATCTACCATGTTTTCAGTAAGCCTTATTTTAAGTTCGGGACGCAGGATAGCTAACACGTGTAAGCTGAACAAGTCCGATCAGTTAGAACTTGTCCCACCTAACCAGCGTAGCGGCCACGGAAAACGATGGCGAGTCTCCTGCTGGGTCGCCTGCGCTATCCGCTCCTGAATGGTTTGTCGCAGCGTCTGTCCTTCACCGTCCCACATCAGCTGGGTCAACATCGGCAGCGCTTCGGTGATATCGTCTATTGCCCAGATAGCAAACTGATTGTCGGCAACGGCCTGACGCAGCTCGTGGGTCAGACTAAGGTGGCGAACGTTGGCGGCAGGGATAATCACGCCCTGTTTTCCGGTGAGGCCGCGCTGCTGACAGATTGTGAAGAAACCTTCAATTTTTTCATTCAGTCCGCCGACCGGCTGCACACGACCAAACTGGTCGACGGAGCCGGTGATCGCGATGCTCTGATTAATCGGCACGTTGGCCAGCGCGCTGATTAAGGCGCAGAGTTCCGCCATGGAGGCGCTGTCGCCATCCACTTCACTGTAGGACTGTTCAAAGGTCAGCGAAGCGGAGAAGGGGAGTTGTTGCTCCAGCTCCAGCTCGGACATCAGAAAAGCCTGCATGATCATCATGCCTTTCGCATGGATGTTGCCGCCCAGCTCGGCTTTGCGTTCGACGTCGATAAACTCGCCGTCGCCAATGTGCACGACGCAGCTGATGCGCGAAGGTTCGCCGAAGGCGCGTGGATGACCGGGGAATTCAATGACTGAGAGGGCGTTGATCTGCCCGACGCATTCGCCTTCGGTTTCAATCAGGATCTGTTCCTGCAGGATTTCATCCTGCATACGCTCCGCCAGGTAGCCTTCACGCCACTCCCGGCGCGCCAGCATCGTCTGCATCGCTTCGCCGGTAATCTCTTCGCCTTCGCAGAAGGCGGCAGACTCACGCAGCTGGCGGGCTATCCATAGCGGGCTGAGCGGCAGGGTCTCCTGGTCGCCGGTGTAGCGCGTCCCTTCATCGATCAGCAGTGGCCAGGCATCGCTCGCCGGGCCCGGTAGCTCCAGCTGCTGCGCATTCTGCCATACCCACTGGCACCAGGCCTTCAGCGTATCGGCGTCCGCAAACTGCAGGGTGTCTTCATACTCACTATAGATAGCCTGGGCAGAGAGCTCTGGCTCCATTTCCTGGAAATCGGCCAGCGATTCGCGTTCGCCCACCAGCATGACTTTCAGGCTCAGCGGCATGGAAGGGATGCTGACCGGCAGCGGCCGTGATTCATCAATGGAGAGCCAGTCAAAGCGCTGACGGGTCACCATATTTTTCAGACGCATCCACAGCAGCGGTTGCGCCAGTAGTGCGCGTAGTGAGAGCACCAGCACGCCGCCGTTGGCCTGATGGACCAGGCCTGGCTGGAGTGTGATTTCACCGTTAAACTGGCGTACGCAGCCAAACAGCTGTTCCGCCTCCAGCCAATCGGCCGCCACGACCGGAGCGGTACTGGCAAAATTATCTTCAGCGCGTTGCGCCGGCGTGAGCGTCACGTGAGCGCCGTTAACCTCATAGCGAACTCCGTGAAGCGGTGCGGCAGGCTCGTGCAGCGTGCGAGTTTCAGCCGCCAGCCATTGCAGATATTCCGGCTCCTCAGGGGCTTTCACCAAAATGAAGGAGGAGACTGCCGGGGTGTACAGCAGTTGCTCAAGCGCATAGAACAACCGCGGCTGCAGATCGCCCGAGAGGGAGGGGGCCGGATGAGAGAGTTCAGCTTGAGCAAACAGCGCCTGGTAAGGTTCCAGATCAGGCGCAAGGTCGGTTCGGGTCAGTTTCGTAATGGTCAAAGTCGCTGTTTTTTAGTTAGATGTAAAGCGCGCAATTATACCTGATGCCGCGTCTGAGCACACGGAGGATTATGGCTACCCCGATGATTACCCGGCCATACACCTCACGAATAATGATTTATATTCAGCACATCAGGAAAAAACTGATATCCTGAAATGAGTTACACGGTCACATTGAGATCGCAATGAAATATCAACAACTGGAAAATCTTGAAAGCGGCTGGAAATGGAAATATCTGGTAAAGAAGCACCGGGAAGGTGAGCTGATTACCCGCTACATTGAGGCCAGCGCTGCGCAAGCTGCGGTAGATGACTTGCTGACGCTCGAGAATGAACCTGTGCTGGTGCATGCCTGGATTGAGCAGCATATGAATCCGGCGCTGATGAACCGCATGAAACAGACCATCCGTGCGCGACGGAAACGCCATTTTAACGCCGAGCATCAGCATACGCGTAAGAAGTCGATCGACCTTGAGTTTGTCGTCTGGCAGCGCCTTGCCGGTCTGGCGCAGAGGCGAGGGAAAACCTTGTCCGAAACCATCGTCCAGCTGATTGAGGATGCTGAGCATAAAGAGAAGTATGCCAGCAAAATGTCGAGCCTGAAGCACGATCTGCAGGTTCTGTTAGGTAAGGAGTAGCGGGCTGCCCGTTCAGTGGTGACTAAGGCGCAGGTCGCTCCACACAGGCTATTATCCGCCTCTAACGGCCTTCAGTCTTTAGCCGCTAAAGCGAGCGAGAAGACATAAAAAAACCCGCCGAAGCGGGTTTTTTCATCAGTTGTAACTTAAGCCGCAGGCTGAGTTACAACTTCTTTGTAGCCTTTAACTTCGATCTCTACACGACGATCCGGAGCCAGGCAGTCGATCAGGGCAGCGCGAGCTTTCACGTTGTCACAGGTGTTGCCAGTAACCGGGTTGGATTCACCCATGCCGCGAGCGGAGATTTTGCCAGCCGGGATGCCTTTAGCAACCAGGTAGTCAACAACGGACTGAGCACGTTTCTCAGACAGCTGCTGGTTGTAAGCTTCGGAACCGATGCGGTCGGTGTAGCCCAGAACAACAGCGGAACCGTCTTTCGGATCCATGTTGCTCAGCTGGGTGTACAGCTGATCCAGAGCCTGCTGACCTTCCGGTTTCAGGGTTGCTTTGTTGAAGTTGAACAGTACGTCAGACTTCAGGGTGAAGTGCTTGGTCGCCACTTCCGGAGCCGGAGCCGGAGCCGGAGCTACAACCGGTGCAGCATCTTCCTGACCGAAACGGTAGGAAACGCCCAGGCTCAGCATGCCGTTATCAGGACGGGTACCCACAGTGCCCGCGTCGCCGATGTTGTTAACCCACTGGTATTCCAGACGGGTAGCGATGTCACGAGTAACAGCCCACTCTACGCCGCCAGCAAATACTGGGGAAACGCCAGTGTCGTGTTCGCTACGGGAAACGCCGGTAGAAGCGTAGTTGCCTTTGGAGTCAGCGCGCCAAACCATGCCGCCCAGACGGGTGTAGATGTCCAGATCGTCAGTGATCGGGTAACCCAGTTTAGCGGTCAGCTGAACGCCCTGAGCTTTGAAAGCACCGTTGTCAACGCTGCCTTTATATGCCATACGGCCCAGCCAGTCGTAACCCATTTCGAAACCGAGGTACGGGTTAACCTGGTAACCACCGAACGCACCAGCACCGAGCTGATCGTTACGGGTCGGACCATTGTTGCCCTGGAAACCGTTACCGTAGAAACCGGTGTCGTGATACTGGGACCAACCCAGTTTACCACCTGCATACCAGGTGTTATCTTTCGGAGCGGCCTGCGCTACGGTAGCGAAGCCAGCCAGTGCCACTGCAATCGCGATAGCTGTCTTTTTCATTTTTTGCGCCTCATTATCATCCAAAATTCGCCATGAAGTTACAAAAGACCTCACGGTTAAATCCTTCACCGGGGGCGTGACTTGTTGTTAACTATGCTGATACATGCAGCGTAAGCCGATCACCCCTGGCGATGTAAAGTCTACAACTTAGTTCGAAACTTACAAGTGTGAACTCTGTCAGGCATATGAAAAAAAAGGGTTGTGTACACAATATTTAACAAATATGGTTGATTTTCGTACACGAAAAAAAGGCACAAATGCCCGTGTGGCAGGCATTCCGCGAAAAAGACCTTAAAAAACGCTGTGCCATTACTACCGGTAAAAAAAATTCCAGGAATAATCCTAATTTCACTCAATGATACAAATTTGAGTGAATTTTTAGCCCGCTGAGTTGTCTGCCGAGCGTGCCCTGATTTCGGACCGGGCGCATGATGAATCCCATCGCGCAGCCTTCCTGGGCTGCATGCACCAGACGCTCATGTTCGTCAGCGGTTAACTCCTCCGCAAGCCAGCAGATAACCACACTATAGTTACCGGTACGCAGGGCGCGGATCATCGAGTCTAAAGTGTGACTGGGGGAGAGCTGGCTAATTTGCATGACCTTAGACAGCGGCAGACCGGCGGACTGAACCCACTCGCGGCTAAGCTTTTGCTGCGGCGTAAGCCACAGCTGCCAGCGAGACTGTTGACCCAACTGCTGTAATAAAGGTAGCAACAACAACTGTGTCATCATGGGTTGATCTTCACGATAGACAATTTCACTGATCAGCCCATTGGCGGCCTGTTCGCCAGAACGATGAGCGTAGTGGGCTGCCGGAGCAGAGGCCTGTGCTGAACGGTTTGCATGAGCTGAAGTAAACATAGTCTATCCCGCCTGTAGTTACTGTATGCATATACAGTATATCCACCAGGGGAAAAGATCAACCGCAATTTGTCATTTTGCTGGTGGAAATTTAATCGCTTTCAGCCATCCTGACGGTACAGGTTTGCGGCTACTCGCAACACCATCCTTAACACCGACTAATCCTTTTTCTCCTGTCTGCCAGTTGCAGCAACAGCTGCAATTTTCTGAAAGCGTCTCGCAAAACCGCGTTCTGGTGGAAAAGCAGGCAAAAATCATCTTGCTGCTGTCAGGGAAGTCCCTTATGTTTTCCCTTAGCGGATCCGTTAACAACTTAAGTTTAATTACATGATTCACAAAGGAATGATCATGAGAAAACTCGTATGTCCGCGGCTCCCGCAATTTCAGGCCTGCGTCTCTCCGCTGGGTCAACTTCACTCTCGCCCTCTGTTTGGCGGCTACAGCCTGGCTATCGAAGATACCGTGTTTGCGATGGTGGCAGAGGAGAATATTTATCTAAAGGCCTGCGAGCAGAGCGCTGCCTATCGGGTAGAACACCATAATCCTTTATTGATGCTGCGCCGACACGGGCGCATCGTGCCGCTAAAGTATTATCAAATCGACGATGCCTTGTGGCGCGATGAGAAACAGCTTTTCCGCTTGTCGCTGATGTCGTGGCAGAGCGCCCAGCGTGAAAAATATCGCCGCCGGTCGTCGGGACGCCTGAAGGATTTACCCAATATCAGCTTTCATATGGAATTGCAGCTGATTCACTCGGGCATTCCAGACGTGTTAGCACTACGGGAGGTGGGCGCCCGCCAGGCCTGGCTAAAGCTGCGCGAGAACAATGCTTCTCTATCGCACAACGTCTTGCTGGCGCTGGAGGGGGCTATCGTTGGCGTTCATGCCGCCGCGCTCCCGACGCCACGGCGTCAGGAGCTTCTGGAATGGGCGTCTGCGCGCTAATGGACAACGGTTATTCCGTTTGAGCGTGTACCCGCTGCTGCAGGCGGCAGATTTCAGGCAACAGCGCCAGCAGCAGGCCAATCTGCTGTAACACCAGGGGCTCTTTACTGTCCGCGCGAGGCTCCAGATGGTGGATCCGGCTTTGCAAGCTGGTCAACGCCTTCTGCACTCGCTGTTCATCCGCTGGGGTATGATGCAGGGCATCATCGACATAGCAGACCGCATCATCGAGCAGGGCGAGGATGTCCGGCGTGGACAGTTTTTCCCGATGCGCGCCGAGAGCGGAAATGTAGCTGGTGAAGGTATGATTGAGGCACAGCAGGCGAAAGGCGGTCTCACGCTGGGCGGCATCCGCCCGTGGTTCCGTCGACAAGTTCGAGACGACGGAAGCCAGCTCCGCATCGCGGTTGTAGGCGTCACGGCGTGCGACACGGTAGGCCAGCCGGTTGTCGCGCCCCTGGTGGTACTGCTCCAGGATGGCATCCAGATAACGGCAGTTCGCGTTTAGCGCCCGGTCCAGCGCCCGCGGCAGGTTGCGGAATTTCCAGTCCGGCCAGATGAAGCTGACCGCCGCCCAGGCGATGGCGCAGCCGATCAGCGTATCAATGATGCGCGGCAGCGCGACTTCAAAACCTTCGCCAAGCAGGTTAAAGCACAGCAGCACCAGCAGCGTAATAAACATGGTGGCATGGGCGTACTGCACGTTACGAAAGGCGAAGAACAGCACGCCGGTGAGGACGATCAGCAGCAGCTGCCCTTCAACCGACGGTACCAGCAGGAGGACCGGCAGGCCGATCGCCACCCCGACCAGCGTGCCGATGATCCGCAACGCCAGGCGATGGCGGGTGGCGTTATAGTTCGGCTGACAGACGAACAAACTGGTCAGCAGGATCCAGTAGCCGTGCTGAAGCCCGGTAAACTGGATAAAGGCATAGCCGGCGCAGAGCACCAGCGACATACGCACCGCGTGGCGAAAGAGGGCTGACTCTGGCGACATATTGCGCTGCAGGCGCAGCCAGATATCGTTCAGTCCGCCTAGCCTGTCGTCGGCCAGCAGCGTCTCTGTATTACTCCCGGCGGGCGCGGTGGTTTGCACCGATTCAATCGTGGCCAGCTGAGCATCAATGGCGCGCAGGTTATTGAGTAAATAGCCAAGGGCGTTGAGCTGCTCATCGGATGCGCCGCTGGCGCGTACGCGCTCAAGTGCCGCATCGAGATGCATAAACGCCCGTTCGAAATGGGCATCATGTTGATAGGGTTCGCGCAGCAGAATCGCCCGCGAGAGTTTCTGGCAGGCCTGCGCCTGCATCGAAAGCATGCGCTGGAAACGGAACATCACATCGCTGTAGCGGAACTGGTCGCGCAGGGTCTGGTACTGAATATGCGATGAGCTGGCGCGTTCATGAATATCCTGGGCCACAAAGTAATACTGCAGCGTACGACGAGTACCACGCTGTCCCCGGTCGCCTCGTAGTCGGGTCAACAGTGAGACCTTGGTTTGGTTAAGGGTCGCCACCAGTTGGCCGTTGGCGAGGGCCAGATCGTACAGCGGCGCCTGGCTCTCATCCTCAAGGTCTGGATCAAACAGCCGGGATTTGAGCTCCAGATAGCGGGCCAGTTGCTCATAGCTACGCGCCAGGTTGTCCTGCAGTGGACGAATTGGAAAAAGCAGATGGCCGGACAACGTCAGCAGGTTGTACCACACGGCTCCCGCCAGCAGGAACAACGGCTGCAGATACCAGTGATCGTACAGCGTGACGCCGAGCATGGTGTAGATGGCGATAAGCAGGGCGCCGAAGGCAATGGTCGCATAGCGCTGTCCGAGGCCGCCAAGCAAAATAAAGCCGATGGTAGACACGGTCAGACCAAGGGCAAACAGCGGCGGCCACGGAAACAGCAGCTCCACGGAGGCGGAGGCGATAAAAAAGCAAACCAGAGTAATGGCGAGGTTGCGCAGACGGCCCGCCAGACGGTCATCAAGGTCGGTCAGCGCCGCGGCCACGACGCCGAGGGTGAGGGGGATGGTCAGTTTGACTTCGCCGATCCACCAGGGAAACAACGTCGTGCCGCAGAGCGCAATAAAAATGCGTACGTTATAAAGCCAGGCGCTGTTCCAGGTGTAGCGGCGTAGCAGGGGGCTAATCATGTCCGTGTTCCGTTCGGTTACTGAAAGCGACGACGCGCATTGGCTTCGCGCGCGGCGCGCGCGGTTTCCACAGAGACGACCCGGCGACCCACCGGCCAGAGGGCGATGGCGGCGATTTTAAAATTAGCGATCCCCACCGGGATGCCAATGATAGTCAGGCATTGGGCGATGCCGCTGAAAATATGCATCAGGCACAACCACCAGCCGAAAAAAATGAACCACAGAATGTTCAGGATGGTGCCGCCGGCGTTCAGCAGGCTGTTTTGGCGACCTGGCTCGAGCTCATCAACATGAATCGCCTCGTTACCATAAGGAAATAACGAAAGGCGAGTGATTTCCCAGCAGGAACGAGTCAGCGGCAGCGTGACGATCAGCATAATGCTGACCAGGGTGGCGAGCAGCCAGCCTAAAGTGGTGGCGAAACCGCCAAGGATAAAGTTCAAAATATTCAGAATGGTACGCATAAAGCCTCGGTTTTGCCCTGTGGATAATAAGACCTGACAATTGTAACGTTTTTTTGCGCTGGAGCACCTGGTCCGGGGCGGTTAAACTGAAAAACAATCCACCCTGATTGAAAATCGACATTATATGGAACTTAAAGCGACAACATTGGGCAAACGCATGGCTCAGCATCCTTATGACAGGGTGCAGTTACTGAATGCCGGGGTAAAGGTTTCCGGCGATCGTCATGAGTATCTTATCCCTTTCAATCAGTTATTGTCAGTGCATTGTAAGCGCGGTCTGGTCTGGGGCGAACTGGAGTTTGTGCTGCCGGACGATAAAGTCGTGCGTTTGCACGGTACCGAATGGAGCGAAACGCAGCGCTTTTATCACCATTTACACACGCTCTGGCAGCAGTGGAGCACGGAAATGAGCGATATCGCCGCCGGGGTGCTGAAGCAGCAGCTTACAGCTATCGAACGCACCCGGGCAGAAGGTAAGTGGCTGACGCGTCAGCAGGTGGCGGATGTTCAGGATAATATTCGCCATGCGTTAACCGGGCTGCCGATGCCCACCAGCCGGCTTGACGCCTTTGATAACTGCCGGGAGCTGTGGCGGGAATGTCAGCGCTGGTTAGGGGATATTGAAGCGGCGCGTCAGGCCCATAACCAGGCCTTTACCGAGGCGATGCTGGAACAGTATCGCGGCTTTTTTGACGGCGTGGAATCCTCCCCGCTCAATCCGTCGCAGGCGCGAGCGGTGGTGAACGGCGAGCGCTCCCTGCTGGTGCTGGCGGGAGCGGGCAGTGGTAAAACCTCGGTGCTGGTGGCTCGAGCGGGCTGGCTGCTGGCGCGGGGAGAAGCGGCGGCAGAGCAAATTCTGCTGCTGGCATTCGGCCGCCAGGCGGCGCAGGAAATGGATGAGCGGATCCGCGAGCGTCTGGCATCAGACGATATTACCGCCCGCACCTTCCACTCGCTGGCGCTGCATATTATCCAGCAGGGCAGCAAAAAAGTGCCCACCATCAGTAAGCTGGAAAGCGATACTGCGGCCCGCCATGCATTGCTGCTGAAAAGCTGGCAAAAGCAGTGCCAGGAGAAAAAAGCGCAGGCGAAAGGCTGGCGCCTGTGGCTGGAAGAGGAGATGGGCTGGCAACTGCCGGAGGGAGACTTCTGGCAGGATAAAAAGGTGCAGCGGCGGATGGCCAGCCGGCTTGACCGCTGGGTCAGCCTGATGCGCATGCACGGCGGCTCCCAGGCAGAGATGATCGCCGGCGCGCCGGATGCGGTACGCGATCTGTTCAGTAAACGGGTGAAGTTGATGTCGCCCCTGCTGAAAGAGTGGAAGGCGGCGCTGAAGGCGGAGAATGCGGTCGATTTTTCCGGTCTGATCCATCAGGCGGTCAATATTCTCGATAAAGGCCGCTTCGTTAGCCCGTGGAAACACATTCTGGTGGATGAATTTCAGGATATTTCGCCGCAGCGAGCCTCGCTGCTGGCCGCGTTACGCCGGCAAAATAGCCAAACCACGCTCTTTGCCGTTGGCGATGACTGGCAGGCGATTTACCGGTTCAGCGGGGCGCAGCTCTCCCTGACCACCGCGTTCAACCACTACTTTGGCGAAGGCGACTGCTGTGCGCTGGATACCACCTATCGCTTTAACGGGCGTATCGGCGAAATAGCCAATGGTTTTATCCAGCAGAATCCGCATCAGTTAAGCAAACCGCTGAACAGCCTGACCGCGGGAGATAAAAAGGCCGTCACTCTGTTAGCCGACGATAAGCTGGACGATCTTCTGGATAAATTGAGCGGTTACGTTAAGCCCGAGCAGCGGATCCTGCTGCTTGCCCGCTACCATCATCTGAAACCCGAGGCGCTTGATCAAGCGGCGACGCGCTGGCCGCACCTCCAGCTTGATTTTATGACTATTCACGCCAGCAAAGGTCAGCAGGCCGACTATGTCATTGTGCTGGGACTGCAGGAGGGAGTGGATGCGTTTCCGGCCCCAGCGCGCGAGTCGATCATAGAGGAGGCGCTCCTGCCGCAACCGGAAGATTTTCCGGATGCGGAGGAACGTCGACTGCTTTACGTGGCCATAACCCGCGCCCGTCACCGGGTGTGGCTGTTATTTAACAAGGCGCAACCGTCGCCGTTTGTCGAGATCCTGCAGGCGCTGGATGTGCCTGTGGCCAGAAAGCCGTGATCGCGGTTCGATTATTTCAGGCGCTCGGCAAGATATCGCGGATAATCCGGGATCAGAATATCGAGCGGTTGAGCGAAGTGCGGCGACTGGATAATAAAGTCAGCGGTGGAGACGTTAGTGGCGACCGGAATGTTCCAGACCGTGGCCAGACGCAGCAAGGCTTTGACATCCGGGTCGTGGGGAACGGCGTTCAGCGGATCCCAGAAGAAGATCAGCACGTCGATTTTCCCTTCTGAAATGAGGGCACCCACCTGCTGGTCGCCGCCCATCGGGCCGCTCAGCATGGCATTGACCTCCAGCCCGGTAGCCCGGGAGACCAGGTTGCCGGTAGTGCCGGTGGCGTACAAAACATGTTGTGCCAGCAGCGCCTGATGGCGAGCAACCCATTTCATCAGCATATCTTTACAGTGATCGTGAGCCACCAGCGCGATATGTTTTTGCGCAGGCAGGGTACGTGTTGTCAGTTCCATATTTTCATTCCGCATTTTGACCTGCTGACAGATTACTGAATGTGGCTGTCGCTGCAAGCATCAGGGATGAAAATTTTGCTGAATCTGCGGGTTAGCCTGGATGGCCCCCTGCTGCGGATTAGCATACACTTAGGTGAAATAGCAGGAGGAAACCATGAAAGAGAACGATATTGCCGAAATCCTGACCTCGACACGGACGATTGCGCTGGTCGGCGCCAGCGACAAACCTGACCGTCCTAGCTACCGGGTCATGAAGTATCTGCTGGATCAGGGGTATCACGTTATCCCGGTTTCGCCGAAGGTGGCAGGCAAGACGCTGTTGGGGCAGCAGGGCTATGGAACGCTTGCCGATGTTCCGGAAAAGGTCGACATGGTTGATGTCTTCCGTAATTCAGAAGCGGCATGGGGCGTGGCGCAGGAGGCGATTGCTATCGGCGCGAAAACGCTGTGGCTGCAGCTGGGGGTGATCAATGAACAGGCCGCGGTGCTGGCCCGAGAAGCCGGGTTAAAGGTGGTGATGGATCGTTGTCCGGCCATTGAGCTACCGCGACTGGGGCTGGCTAAGTAAAAATAACCCGCATTAGCGGGTTTTTTTATCCTTCTCTAATAAATAAAATTCGCATTATTTATGTTTTCTTAGCGAAACGTTTCGTTGTTCATTTGAAAATTTATAGAGTGGAAATAACCTTGTGGAATATAATGTCTTTATTAATCACAGATAGCCATGCTAATTATGTGGAATAATAAAAAAACACTCAGACTCGAATTTTTTCATTTTTTTAAGGCATGTTTTAATTAAGGTTATTAATGCGGTAATTATTTTAATTATTAAAAAATGGAGGTGATTTGAATATTGCAATTCCGTGACAAAGGTCTCATTTTTTGAGGTGAACGATGAAAAAAAACGATAGAAAGATATGACGAAGCCAGGAAGTATAATTTTTTTTTGCCAAACGAGTTCTTAATGAAATGAAAACCTGGCATGAAAAATAAAAGAGTATAGAAGTGTGATTCTCTGTTTTATTGTCTTATTTATCAATCAGTTGTTTTGTTTCAATGTATTTCAGTTTTGTTTCTTAACATCCTTGCGGCCCCGTGGTTTCTGGTATATCTAATAAGATGCATAAGTAAGAATTATCTCAAAACCTCTGACTGCGTCTTCATCCCAAGGGTGCGTCCTGATGAAAAATATAAATATCACAGCAAAAGACACAGGTGTGAAATACACCATCGATGGTAATCAAGTTAACTTGAACACGCAGTCAGTTGTCGTGTTGCATATTAAGCGAGAGGACATCAGTTCGTTCTCGAGGCAAGGTAATGATCTTGTTCTGAAGATAAACGATGGCAGTACGCTTACGCTGAAAAACTTTTTTGTTAATGATGCCAGTGGGCATCATAGCGATTTAGTTTTACAGGATGACGATAGTGGGGCTCTGTGGTGGCTTGAAGGGGCAGGAACCAGCGATGCCCATTATTCTCTCATCAGCGATATTTCAGGATTACTAGTTGCTGGCAGTTCTGGTGATAGCATTGCTCCATGGGTAATGGCTGGGGCGGCACTGCTGGGGGTGGGCGCGATGATTGCGGGATCATCTGATAAAGATCACTCATCTCATTCTAACATTGATGATACAGACTCCGATGCTGATAGTGATTCGGATTCTGACTCTGACAGCGATTCTGACTCTGACAGTGACTCGGATTCCGACAGCGACTCGGATTCGGATTCTGACTCCGACAGCGATGCGGACTCGGACAGTGACTCTGATTCTGACAGTGACTCCGATTCTGACTCGGACAGTGACTCTGACAGTGACTCGGATTCCGACAGCGACTCCGATTCAGACAGCGACTCCGATTCAGACAGCGATTCCGACTCTGACTCCGACTCCGACAGCGACTCGGATTCTGACAGTGATTCGGATTCCGACAGCGATGCGGATTCCGACAGCGATGCGGATTCCGACAGCGACTCCGACTCAGACAGCGATTCGGATTCGGACAGCGACTCGGACTCCGACAGCGATGCGGATTCAGACAGCGACTCGGATTCCGACAGCGATTCGGATTCCGACTCCGACTCCGACTCAGACAGCGATTCGGATTCGGACAGCGACTCGGACTCCGACAGCGATGCGGATTCAGACAGCGACTCGGATTCCGACAGCGATTCGGATTCCGACTCCGACTCTGACTCCGACAGCGACTCTGATTCAGACAGTGACTCGGACTCTGACAGCGACTCGGATTCTGACTCCGACTCTGACTCCGACAGCGATTCGGATTCTGACAGCGACTCGGATTCTGACTCTGACAGTGACTCCGACAGCGATTCTGACTCCGACAGCGACTCGGATTCGGATTCGGACTCTGACAGTGACTCCGACTCAGACAGCGATTCGGATTCTGACTCCGACTCGGACAGCGACTCCGATTCAGACAGCGATGCGGATTCTGACAGCGACTCGGACTCTGACAGCGATTCAGATTCCGACAGTGATTCGGATTCTGACAGTGACTCGGATTCGGACAGTGACTCAGATTCTGACAGTGATTCTGACTCCGACAGCGACTCGGACTCCGACAGCGACTCGGACTCAGACAGCGACTCCGATTCTGACAGTGACTCTGACTCCGACAGCGACTCGGATTCCGACAGTGACTCGGATTCCGACAGCGATTCGGATTCTGACAGTGATTCGGATTCTGACAGTGACTCGGATTCCGACAGCGATGCGGACTCGGACAGTGACTCCGATTCCGACAGTGATTCGGACTCTGACAGCGACTCGGATTCGGATTCTGACTCCGACTCGGACTCTGACAGCGATTCTGACTCCGACAGCGACTCGGACTCTGACAGTGACTCGGATTCCGACAGCGACTCCGATTCAGACAGCGACTCCGATTCAGACAGCGACTCGGATTCCGACAGCGACTCCGACTCGGATTCTGACTCCGATAGCGACTCCGATTCAGACAGCGATTCGGATTCTGACAGCGACTCGGACTCTGACAGCGATTCGGATTCAGACAGTGACTCGGATTCGGACAGCGACTCGGACTCTGACAGCGATTCGGATTCAGACAGTGACTCGGATTCGGACAGCGACTCGGACTCTGACAGCGACTCCGACTCTGACAGCGACTCGGACTCCGACAGCGATTCGGACTCGGACAGCGACTCGGACTCCGACAGCGACTCCGATTCTGACAGCGACTCGGATTCCGACAGTGACTCGGATTCCGACAGCGATTCTGACTCTGACAGTGACTCCGATTCAGACAGCGACTCGGATTCCGACAGTGACTCGGACTCTGACAGCGATTCGGATTCTGACAGTGACTCGGACTCCGACTCGGATTCCGATTCTGACAGCGATTCAGACTCCGACTCGGATTCTGACTCCGACAGCGACTCCGATTCTGACAGCGATTCGGACTCTGACAGTGACTCCGACTCCGACAGCGACTCCGATTCTGACTCCGACAGCGACTCAGACTCCGACTCGGATTCTGACTCCGACAGCGATTCAGACTCTGACAGCGATGCGGATTCAGACAGTGACTCCGATTCTGACAGCGACTCGGATTCCGACAGCGACTCGGATTCCGACAGCGACTCGGACTCCGACAGTGACTCGGACTCCGACAGCGACTCCGACTCCGACTCCGATTCAGATAGTGACTCTGATTCCGACAGTGACTCTGATTCCGACAGCGACTCGGACTCCGACAGCGACTCCGACTCGGACAGCGACTCCGATTCCGACAGTGATTCGGACTCTGACAGTGACTCGGATTCCGACAGCGATTCCGACTCCGACAGCGACTCGGATTCCGACAGCGATTCAGACTCCGACAGCGACTCCGATTCTGACAGTGACTCCGACTCAGACAGCGACTCCGATTCAGACAGCGACTCGGATTCTGACAGTGACTCGGATTCTGACAGCGATTCGGACTCTGACAGCGACTCGGATTCCGACAGCGACTCCGATTCTGACTCCGACAGCGACTCGGACTCTGACAGTGACTCCGATTCGGACAGCGATGCGGACTCGGACAGCGATTCGGACTCTGACAGTGATTCGGACTCTGACAGCGACTCCGATTCAGACAGCGATGCGGATTCTGACAGCGACTCTGACTCTGACTCCGACAGTGATTCTGACTCGGATAGCGATTCGGATTCCGACAGCGACTCGGACTCCGACAGCGACTCCGATTCCGACAGTGACTCCGATTCAGACAGCGATTCGGACTCAGACAGCGATTCAGATTCCGATAGCGATTCTGACTCTGACAGCGATTCGGACTCCGACAGCGATGCGGATTCAGACAGCGACTCCGACTCAGATTCCGACAGTGATTCTGACTCGGATAGCGATTCTGACTCTGACAGTGACTCCGATTCTGACAGCGACTCGGATTCTGACTCCGACTCTGACTCCGACAGCGATTCGGATTCTGACAGCGACTCGGATTCCGACTCCGACAGCGACTCGGATTCCGACAGCGATTCAGACTCGGACAGCGACTCCGATTCCGACAGTGATTCGGACTCGGACAGCGACTCGGATTCCGACAGTGACTCCGACTCCGACTCCGACAGCGACTCGGACTCTGACAGTGACTCCGATTCTGACAGCGACTCTGACTCTGACAGCGACTCCGACTCGGATTCTGACAGCGACTCCGACTCTGACAGTGACTCGGATTCTGACAGCGACTCCGATTCTGACTCCGACTCGGACAGCGACTCGGATTCGGATACCGAACCGCAGGCAAATGATGATACCCATACCGCGGCTATCGATACCGTAGAGGGCAATCTTAACAACGTGACCGGAACCGCAAGCCAGCTGCTCGGCGTCTCCTTACTCAATACGGTGGATGTCTCCCTGCTGGCGGCAAACTCAACGAAGTTCTCGGTTAGTGAAGGAACCACTGAGGACGTGACGATAGCTGTTACCGGTTCAACGTTGCTGAGTCTGCAGTCGGTACTGGCACTGGTGGGACAACTGGTGGGAGGTGCTTCATCTATCACCGCCGATCTGTCGATAGTGAATACCGACACCGGTGAGGTGGTGCAGATTATTCCGGATGCCGTGAGCCTGACGCCATCTCTGGCGCTGCTCAATCTGGTTTACTCCGGCAGCGCGACCTTCAGCGACCTGCCGGCAGGGAACTACGCGGTGGTGGTTTCTTCACCACAGGCTTCCGGCGCGCTGGCCGCAGTGGTTGATGAACTGGCTTCAGCCAATCTGCTGTCGGTTGCGCAGGCGACGATCACAGACTCTACGCAGTACACCTCGACGGCAATTGCCGGCAACGTGCTGACTGCAGATGCAGGCGGTGATGTCGCAGACACCGGGGATGGCATTACGGTAAGCAAAATCGCCTCCAGCGTGCAGACCACGCCGCTTGATGTGACGTCTGAAGGCGTTGTGATCAACGGTCTTTACGGCCAGCTGACGATCCATGCGGACGGCAGCTATACCTATAAGGCGACTGGCGATGCGGACGCTGTTGGCCAGGCTGATGTCTTTACCTACACGATAGTGGATGAGAATGGTGATATGGCGACGGCCACGCTGACAATTAATATTGTGGCAGGAAGCGATACCGGTGAGTCAGATGCTGATGCGGACAGTGACTCCGACTCCGACAGCGACTCGGACTCGGACAGTGACTCGGATTCCGACAGCGACTCCGACTCTGACAGCGACTCTGATTCTGACAGTGATTCTGATTCAGACAGCGACTCCGACTCTGACAGCGATGCGGACTCGGATAGCGATTCTGACTCCGACAGCGACTCCGACTCCGACTCCGACTCCGACTCTGACAGCGATGCGGATTCCGACAGCGACTCGGATTCTGACTCCGACTCGGACTCTGACAGCGATTCTGACTCCGACAGCGACTCGGACTCTGACAGCGACTCCGATTCTGACAGCGATTCCGACTCTGACAGTGACTCGGATTCTGACAGCGACTCGGACTCTGACAGTGACTCGGATTCCGACAGCGACTCCGATTCCGACAGCGACTCTGACTCTGATAGCGACTCGGACTCTGACAGCGACTCGGATTCCGACAGCGACTCTGATTCTGACAGTGATTCTGATTCAGACAGCGACTCCGACTCTGACAGCGATTCTGACTCTGACAGTGACTCGGATTCTGACAGCGACTCGGACTCCGACAGCGATGCGGACTCGGACAGTGACTCTGATTCCGACAGCGACTCCGATTCGGATTCTGACTCCGACAGCGACTCCGACTCGGACAGCGACTCCGACTCGGACAGCGACTCGGATTCCGACAGCGATTCGGATTCGGACAGCGACTCGGATTCCGACAGCGACTCTGATTCTGACAGTGATTCGGACTCGGACAGCGACTCCGACTCTGACAGCGATTCTGACTCTGACAGTGACTCGGATTCTGACAGCGACTCGGACTCCGACAGCGATGCGGACTCGGACAGTGACTCTGATTCCGACAGCGACTCCGATTCGGATTCTGACTCCGACAGCGACTCCGACTCGGACAGCGACTCCGACTCGGACAGCGACTCGGATTCCGACAGCGATTCGGATTCCGACAGCGACTCGGATTCGGACAGCGACTCGGATTCGGACAGCGACTCGGATTCGGACAGTGACTCGGATTCCGACAGCGACTCGGATTCCGACAGCGACTCGGATTCCGACAGCGACTCGGATTCGGACAGCGACTCGGATTCGGACAGCGACTCGGACTCCGACAGCGACTCCGATTCTGACAGCGACTCGGATTCCGACAGTGACTCGGACTCTGACAGCGATTCGGATTCTGACAGCGATTCCGACTCTGACAGCGACTCCGATTCGGACAGCGATTCAGACTCTGACAGTGACTCCGACTCGGATAGCGATTCTGACTCCGACAGCGACTCCGATTCCGTTGAGGCAATACCTGATACTAATAGTTCTGAGATTATTCAGCAGTACGGCAACCTTAATGGCACTGAAGGCAATCTCTCGCAACTGGTTGGTGTCTCGCTGTTGAGCACGATTAATGTGTCGCTGTTGTCTGGCAGTAGTTTCCGCTTCAACGTGGATAACAACACGACAGAAGATATGACGGTTGATGTCAGTGGCGTTTCTCTGCTTTCAACAGCAGGACTGTTAACGTCGATAGTCAATCTGCTGGGGGCGGGAAATACGCTGACAGCCGATCTGTCGGTGATTGATATCGCTACGGGACGCGTTGTTGCTATCGACCCGGGGAGCGTGAGTATTAGCGCAACCTTGCTTGGTGGGTTGGTCTATAGCGGCACCGCTTCCTTTGAGAATCTGCCTGCTGGTAACTATGCGCTGGCGATATCCTCACCCAATTCTGATGGGGTGCTGGTGAGCCTGATCAACACGCTGGCAGGGGCAGGCGTTGCCACCTTCGTTGAGGCAACGGTAACAGACTCGCTCGGTTATAGCGGAAGTACCGTTACAGGCAACGTACTGGAGGGATCCGACAACGGCGATATGGCCGATAGCGGTACCGATCTTACGGTAACGTCGGTAACAGCCACCACTGCCGCAGGCGAGACTGTCTCCGTGGATGGCGGCACAATATCGGTAACCGGTGCTTACGGTGTCCTGACTATTAACGCTGACGGCAGCTATAGCTATCAGGCATCAGGTAAGGCGGGGTCAGCAGGTAATGCAGATGTATTTACCTACACCATTACGGATGGTAATGGACTGCAATCCACCACGACCCTGACCATTAATATTGGTCAGGAGATCGAAACCGCCCAGGCCAATCCTGATACGCAGGCTTATTACGTCGGCAATGTCGAGGATAATCTTGATATTCAAGGGGGCAATGTCGTTCAGGTGGCGGGCCTGTCGTTACTGAATACCGTGAATGTCGCGCTTCCGACTAATGGCTTTAAGTTTACCGTGGCCGAGGGGACTGAACAGGATGTGACGTTAGGCGTTTCAGGGTCTACCGCCCTTAGCATCGCGCTTGGCGCTGTCACCCTGGATCTTATTCTGGTCAATACCGATACGAACCAGATTGTCGGGGTCATTAAGGATGGAATTACAGCAACGCCGACTGGTCTCCTTGGATTAAGCCTTGAGTATGCGGGGGGAGGTGAGTTCGAACGAATTGGCGCCGGTAACTATATGGTCGTTATTTCGTCACCCACCACAGGAGGGGTGATCGGCTCGATTCTGAATCTCAATTTGGGCACCAGTATTAGTATGGAGGTGACTGATTCGGCCAAATATGTGACGGGTAATGTTCTGCATACTGATAGCGATGGTGATGTCGGCGATACCGGAAACGGGATTACCGTAAGCAGCGTCCAGTTTGGTTCGCAGATAGAAACCGTCACCCCTGAGGGCGTCACTATAAATGGCACCTGGGGAACGCTGTTCATCAAGGCGGACGGTAGTTATAGCTATCATGCCAATGGTACAACGGGCGCCGGTCAAAGCGATGTCTTCACCTATACGATAGAAGATGCGTTGGGTCAGACTTCATCGACTACGTTGACGATGAATATTGAATCGACACCGGCGGTGGCGATAGATGATATCGTTTCCCTGTCGGCGCCGACGGCAATGCAAGCGGCCACCTGGACGCAAAGCGTCAGTAATCTTGCGGTGACGAACGCTGCGGTACAGACTGGCGCGACCTCGGCGGTGAAAGTAACAAGCCAGAACTTTACCATCGCGGAAGGCCGGGAGGTGGATGGGGCGTCTATCACTCTCAACCTGAGTGGTAACCGAACCAGTGGCCTTTCACTACTGAATGGCGATCTTTCCGGAACGGTCACGTTAATCCATCATGTGACCGTTGGCGGAGTCACGACAGATGTCACGGTGTGGACGGGGCCTCTGGAGATGGCCCTCAACGGTACCCTCTTGAGCCCGGGGGCGGATTCGGCTACCGCGACGCTAAACCTGGTCAACGGCAGCAACCCGGTACAACTGGCGGCAGGTGATTATACGCTGAGTATTAGTCATACGATGCAGGCTGGCCCGGCGATGACCTACAGCCTGTCAGCGAGCGTGACAGGAACCGAGATCCATACCGATGCGCATCTGACGGTCGCGCAATCCGTGGCAGGCAATATTCTCGACGGTTCCGATGCGAATGGCACACCGGATACGCTTGGTTCGCTGCATAGCGGCTTTACGATAAGTGGCGAAAATAATCTGGGCGTCGTGACCAACTGGACCTTCCATTCGGATGGCACAGTAACTAACGATACGGGGACCAGCGCCTCTAACGGAAATGCGGTGCTGTATGGTGAATATGGGATCCTGACCATTAATGGGGAAGGAGGTTACACCTATCAGTTGAACAATGGTGTCAATACCGACGCCATAACGGCTAAGGAGACGTTTACCTATACCCTTATCAGTAGTGATGGCGGCAGTTCGACGGCGAACCTGACCATCGATCTGCATCCGCAGATCGCCGGCAGCGTCAATGACGATAGCGTTCACAGTACCGCTTACGATGATACCTTCAGCATGGGAGTGGGGGCCGATACGCTGGTTTACAACCTGCTGGCGGATGACGACACCGGAGGCAATGGTAGCGATACCTGGAGCGATTTCTCAGTCGCGCAGGGAGACCATATCGATATTTCGGCGCTGCTGGTCGGCTGGAATGGTTCCAGCGATACGCTGGGTGACTATATTACTCTGAGTTATGTTGGCGGAAATACCGTGGTGTCTATTGATCGCGATGGTAACGGTGGAACCACTCATCAACCTGCGACGTTGATTACGCTACAGGGGGTCCATATCAATTCGCTCGATGAGCTGATTGATACCAACAATTCGAACTAAATATGTCGATGGGAATGGTGGCACAGGGATGTGCTGCCGTTATGGCTTTTGCCAAAAAAGGAGAAAGAAAAAACAAACCCGAGAACGACGGGTTATTGTTAAATAAAAGGAATGATGCGGAAAGAGTATATCCATATTTTCAGTGTGCTTTCTGAAAGGTAATTTTATGCGTCTATTTCAAAAAAAAGGGATGGTCAACGTTTACAGGTGCAGCACTATTTTCCTGTCAATAAGCATGGTATTAACGGTTGAGGCAGAGGAGCTTTCCTTTCCGCCCACCACTATCAGTACCCAGAGATTAAACGATAGTCAGCAGATTGCCGGATATAGCGAAGATCTTATCAATCCTGAAAGTCATCTGGCTGGTCCAGTGGATATTGCCACGGCGGTAAAATCAGCAGTCAACTGGCATCCAGCTATCACTCAACAGGTGAGTAAGCTCCAGGAGCAGGTGCAAAAAGTTGATGTAGCGAAAGCCAAATATTATCCGCAGGTCAATGCGGGTATGAATAATGGTTATAGTAATACCTACTCTGATTCAGGATATTCCCCTTCATTAGTGGTTTCTGTTTCGCAAATGCTGTACGACTTTGGCAAAGTCTCCAGCTCGGTCAGAGCGGCGGATGCCGCTGTTGCCCAACAGCAGGCGATGGTCATGCTTAATATCGATCAAGTGGCTCATGATACCGCGGGTGCAGTGGTACAGATGCAGGGCTATCAAAAGCTGGTGAAAATAGCTCAGGCCCAGGTGGATTCGTTAAAACATATTGGCGATCTTATTCGCCAGCGCAACGACGCCGGCGCAACATCGCTTTCAGATGTGGTGCAGACGGATACCCGCGTAGAGGGCGCGCAGGCAACGCTTATTCAATATCAGGCGGCGCTGGAGCGCTGGAAGGCAACGCTGGCGACTTATCTTGGTCTCGGGAGTATTACCTCCGTAACCGAAAGCGTACCGCAGGCGATGGATGCTGCCTGTGGCGTAAGTAAAATCGATTACCGAACCGTACCAGCGGTGCTCGCGGCTTTGGCGCAGGCTACGCAGGCGCAGGCGCAGTTAGATAATGCCACCGCGCAAATGTTGCCAACTATCTCGCTGGAACCTCAGGTAACGCATTACCTCAATGATAATTACGCCAACAGCGCGGTGTTAAATAAAACTCAGTATTCGGCATGGGTAAAAGTTGAAATGCCGATCTATCAGGGCGGAGCACTCACCGCTTCCCGCGAAGCGGCGCAGCAAACGTTATCTGCGGCTAATGCCGGGATCAGAAACGCGCAACTCGATGCCAGCCAGAAGTTAAGCGCCTCCCGCGACGAGGCGGTAAATCTGAAACAATCTATCGCCATCCAGCGCCGCCAGCAATTACTTGGCGAACAAACTCGCGCTCTGTATCAGGATCAATATTTACAGCTTGGCACGCGTCCGTTACTCGACCTGCTCAATGTCGATCAGGAAATTTATCAGGCGCAATTCAATCAGGTATTAACTGAAGCGCAACTGCGAAATCTGGAACTGGACTGTCTGTTCAGTACGGGGAAAATGCGCGCCGTTTTTGCTCTGGATAACCAAAGAATTCAGGGTGTGGAGATTCGACCATGAGCGAACAACACCAGCGCAGCGATATTCCCCATTTGCAGGATTGGGCTAACGCTATGGCTTTTGTCGCCAGCCATTATCGGCAAAGTTACTCGCCGGGTACGCTCCATGCCGCGGCGGAGTGGGCGACGCAAAAAACGCTGCCTGATGCGCTTAAACATCTCTGCCGCCATGCCGGATTGCATTGCCAGTTTCTGAATGGCAATGACCGGAAAATGTCGGCCTGGCGTCTGCCGCTTGTGGTACAGCTCAAAGATGGTCAGATTGGCATTATTGAAAGCTTCGATCTGCATAATTCCGTCGGGATCCGTTTTGTCAAAGAGCTGACTTTACTAAGCCACTGCCCGCTTGACGCCTTATTAGATGAGATTGAATTCACCGTGGCTTTTCGTCCGGCCTCGCCGGAGAAAGATATTAGAACTGAAAGCTATCTCTCTCGCTTTCAGCCAGACTGGCTGCGTAAAATCGTTTTAAAAGATTGGCGTCCCTATTTGCATGTCATGCTGGCATCGCTGGCGATTAATATTTTGGCATTAGCCGGCATCCTGTTTTCTATGCAGGTATATGACCGGGTGATCCCTGCTCAATCTTATCCCACTTTATATGTCTTGTTCAGCGGTGTATTAATTGCCGCCCTGTTCAACTTCATGCTGAAAATTACCCGTGGACACGTCACGGATCTGTTAGGCAAACGTGGAGATATCCGTATCTCCGATCGCGTGTTTGGTCACGCATTGCGGCTGAAAAATACGGCGGTTCCACGCTCGACAGGCAGCTTTATTTCCCAAATTCGCGAGCTTGAACAGGTACGGGAAATGATGACCTCGACCATGATGACGGTCATTGCCGATTTGCCTTTTTTCCTGCTTTTCCAGCTTGTGTTATTTATCGTCTCGCCATGGCTGAGCTGGATTGCGCCTGTTGCGACTATTCTGATGCTATTGCCGGGATTGGTACTGCAGAAAAAACTGGCCGAGCTGGCGAACAAAAATCAGCATGAAAGCATGCTACGCAACGCCATTTTAGTGGAAAGCATTCAGGGGTTGCCGGATATCAAAATGATGCAGGCAGAAAGCCGTTTCCTGCAGCAATGGAACAGCTATGTGGCAATTACTGCCGAATCGGGAGTGAAAACCCGCAAAGTCACTCATGGCCTGGTGAGCTGGGGCATGTCGATTCAGAACCTGTTGTATGCCACCGTCGTAGCGGTAGGGGCGCCACTGGTTATTAATGGCGACATCACGACTGGCGCCATGGTGGCGGCATCGATGCTGTCCAGCCGAATGGTTGCTCCGATGACGGCCCTCTGCGGCGTACTGGCTCGCTGGCAGCAGGTGAAAGTCGCGAAAGCAAGCCTGGATAATTTAATGGCGCTGCCGGTAGAGGGCGGGCTGGATGAACCGCGGGTCCACCGAGCGGTTCTGCACGGCAATTATGAATTCCGTAACGCCGAGTTTCGTTACGGCAAAGACAATGGTCCCGCACCGCTGCGAATTAAACAACTTTCTATTAAAGCCGGAGAAAAAATAGCCGTTCTTGGGCGCATAGGCGCCGGAAAATCGACGCTATTGCAGGCGATGATGGGCAATGTCGAGCTGGCGTCAGGCGAACTTCGGCTTGACGATCTTTCGCTGCCACAGATCGATCTTGCAGACATTCGCCGTAACGCCACGCTACTGACTCAGGAGGCGCGGCTGTTTCATGGAACATTAAGGGAGAATCTGACGCTGGGGCGGCCAATGGCGAGCGATGATGAACTGGTGAAAGTGCTTGAACTGTGTGGTGCGCTGGAGTTCGTCAACAAACTGCCTATGGGTCTTGAACATGTGGTGATGGAAGGGGGACTCGGGCTCTCCGGCGGACAGCGGCAGTCCCTGTTGCTGGCGCGCTCGCTCATTCGCGACCCTAATATTATTTTGCTGGATGAACCCACCTCATTTTTTGATGAACGAACAGAAAAAGCGTTCGTCGAGCAACTGGCGCGCTGGGCCGGAGAGCGCACGTTAATCATCGCCACTCATAAAGCAGCAGTGCTCAATATCGTTGATCGTATTCTGGTTATTCAGGATGGTCAGTTAGCGCTGGATAAACCGAAGGCGACAGTATTTGAGCAGGAAAAAGCGCGCGCTCAGGTGGTGAACATATGAATAAACCCAGTACTGCAATTTTCTCGCGAGTACAGGAACCGGATCCGGTTGCCGCGATGGCTGATAACGAGCGTGATGAGGCTGAACTGGTTAATTCGCGACGCCTGATCGCTTTACTGGCACTGCTGTTGGTTGTCACAGGCGTATGGGCGTGGTTCGCGACGCTCGATGAAGTATCCACCGGAACCGGAAAAGTGATCCCCAGCTCGCGCGAGCAGGTGTTGCAAACGCTGGACGGCGGGATCTTAACTGAGTTGCACGTTCGCGAAGGCAGCCGGGTCGCCGCAGGTCAGGTGGTCGCACGATTGGATCCCACCCGCAGTGAATCCAATGTTGGCGAGAGTCAGGCCAAATATCGCGCGTCATTAGCCGCGAGCATTCGCCTGACCGCAGAGGTTAATAACCAACCGCTGATTTTTCCGCCATCGCTGAAGGCCTGGCCGGGGCTGCTGGCGGAAGAAACTCGCCTCTATCACAGCCGCAGGGAGCAATTAACGAAGTCTATGCGGCAACTGGAGCAGTCGTTGTCTCTGGTAAATAGCGAGCTGGCGATAAATGAAAAGCTGGCTAAGACCGGTGCGGCCAGTAACGTCGAAGTACTCCGTTTGCGTCAGCAGGCCGCCGATATTGAATTAAAGAAAATTGACCTTAACACTCGCTACTATGTTGATGCCCGCGAGCAGTTGTCGAAAGCTAACGCGGATGTCGCCAGCCTTGCCGAAGTGATTAAAGGCCGGGCAGATTCAGTGGCTCGGCTGACCGTGCGCTCGCCGGTGCAGGGGATCGTCAAAAATATCAAAGTGAATACCATCGGCGGCGTTATCGCGCCAAACGGTGAGCTGATGGATATTGTACCCATCGATGGTCGGTTATTGATCGAAGCGCGTATTTCGCCGCGGGATATTGCATTTATTCATCCCGATCAGAAGGCACTGGTGAAAATTACCGCCTATGATTATGCCATCTATGGCGCCCTCAATGGTGTTGTCGAAACTATCTCTCCGGACACGATCCAGGATGAGGCAAAACCTGACGTCTACTACTATCGGGTATTTATCCGAACCGATCATAACTATCTGGAAAATAAACGCGGCAAGCGTTTTTTAATTGGCCCGGGAATGATCGCCACGGTTGATATTAAAACCGGTGAAAAGACCGTAATGGATTATCTGGTGAAACCATTTAACAGGGCGAAAGAAGCACTGAGAGAAAGGTAACACCCACTAGCTGGCTGTATGTTTGGTGAAATTTTCAACGTATGGAGATTTGAGATGGCATTAAGCGATTTATTACAACAGGCTTGCTTTCAGTGCAAGCCATTAAAAACGACCGCATTGCCTGCCGATTATCCTGGATGGGTCATCTTTTTTAGCGTCAGTGACGGAAAGCAGCGCGCGCATGTCCAGGTATCGACCGCCGCCAGTTTTGATCAAGCCTGGTTAACCGGCGCCAGAGCGCTGCAGGAGTGGCGTAAAAAGCAGGATAATGAACCGCAATGGTTACGAATTGACATTGTCGATAGCGTAGAAAAACTCACCTGGGAAAATCTGCAAAAGAAACTCAATATCACTAAACGCAATTACTTCCGCTTCGGGATCTCTTTTGATACCCAATTTACGCAAGCGATCCTTGAACAGGAAATTGCGGCGAATGCGTTACTTTATGATGGCGACAATGGCGTAGCGGCGCCAAATGACATCAATCTGGAAAATTATGGTCAACGGCGGTTTAAATGTAGTTTGAACTGGCCGAGCGAGCCTCAGCAGATATTATGGCGTTTTAAAACGCGATCGGTGTTTTGCGATCGTAGCGGTGCCAAACTCATTGAACATAGCGGCCGCAGTTCCGGCTACCGGGTTATCGATGATGAATGGCAAAAAAACTATCTGCCCGAGGTGATTAAAAAGGGGAGCGACTATCTGGCTCGCCAGGTTAAAAAAGATGGGCTCTATTATTACGGTTGGTTTCCCTGCTTTGACCGCCCGGTACGTTCCTATAATGCTCTGCGCCATGCCAGCTCAACCTATTCGTTGATTGAAGGATGGGAAGCCACCAGGCAGCCGCACCTGCGTCAGGCAATCGATCGGGCGATTGGTTACCTGGTCAACAATCTTATTGCCGTTCGTACGCTTGCCGATGGGCGACAGGCCGCGTTTCTTTGCGATGTCGAAAATGAAATTAAGCTTGGCGGGAATGCGGTCAGTATTCTGGCGCTGGTAAAATATACCGAAACGACGGGTGACCGACAATATCTGGACTTGTTGTCGCAACTGGCCACCGGCATTGCCTTTATGCAGGATGCGCAAAGCGGTGAGTTTGTTCATGTTCTTAACAGCAACGATCTCTCATTGAAAGCCAAACATCGCATAATCTATTACGACGGCGAGGCGGCATTTGCCTTAATGCGTTTGTATCGTTTGACGCAGGCGCCGCAGTGGCTGTCCATGGTGGAGAAAGCATTTGAATACTTTATTCGACAAAAACACTGGCAGCATCACGATCACTGGTTGAGCTACTGTGTTAACGAATTGACGCGTTACCGCCCGGAAGAGCGTTATTTCCGTTTCGGGCTGGATAACGTGCGCGATCATCTGGATTTCGTGCTGCAACGCGTAACAACCTATCCGACGTTACTGGAATTAATGATGGCGGCGGCGGAAATGATTGCGCGTCTGGATGCCTCGTCCGAACAGCGCCATTTGCTCGACAACTTTGATAAAGAGAAGTTTTATCAGGCGCTGGAGTCGCGGGCGCGTTACCTGCTGGATGGTTTCTTCTGGCCGGAACTGGCGATGTTTTTTAAAAATCCTGCTCGTATTGTCAACAGCTTCTTCATTCGACACCATAGCTACCGCGTGCGGATTGATGATGTAGAGCACTATCTGTCTGGTTATATTGCTTATCAAAAGTATTATCAGGCTGCCAACACACGTCAGCAATCGCCAATCGCGGCGCCGCCCGCACCTCGGGGAACGACTATTTTTTTGTTAGAGAATCTGCGCGACGTGGGTAATGGTATTGAGGTAGCGGCTTCCCGGCGAGCAAGGCTGTTTGTAGAACATTTACAGACTGTTCCCTGGCTTATTACCGCGATGTGGGATCCCGAACTCAATGAGACGGTAAAAGCATTGAAGGCGCGGGGAGCGCTGCCGGAAGCGGTCCCGGTTTACAATTTGTACCATGCTTTGGTGTCGTGTCTGAAGAGCGGGAAAATCATTCCCCTACCTGTGCTTAAAGGGGAGATCGAACTTCGTCAGGCTGTAGCGCCAAAAGCAGAGGCGACGGTCGGTAAAAATAACTATCAATTACGCCCGCAGGGGCAACTGGTGGAGGATTACGTCGATAGCGCGGGAAACGTTTTGCTGCGTAAATATTTTGACGTGAAGAAAGCGAACCTGCAGATAGCCCGCATGGATCTCGCGCTACCCGGTGGAGAAATAAAATCCTTCAGCCAACAGGAGGCGTTTTTTTCCTGGATGCTGGAAATGATGCTGCCCGCAGCGGGCAGCTGGCATTTTATCGTCGATAAAAATAAAGCCTGGAAAGCGTTCGTCTGCTCGCAACCGGCACAGCGGATGAACTGCACGGTTAGCGCAGTCATCCACTCTCATCATCAGATGCTAAACGGCGGGATAAAAGCTTCATACCGTCATTTACTGGAACAACCGCAACGGGTGGATCGGTTAATCGTACTTACCGACGAACAATGGCAGGATTTACAGCAGGAGGGGATCCCCGGCGATCGCCTGGTGGTCATCCCCAATCATATGGATGACAGCAAAATTCCGGCTGACCCGCAAAAGGAACCCTCGGAAACAGTCATCTATCTGGCGCGTTACTCTGAAGAAAAACAGCATCTGATGCTTTTTAACGCGTTCCGTAAAGTAGTGGCGCAATGCCCTGATGCGCGGCTACACACTTATGGCGTCGGTCCGCTTCGCCGTAAACTCAGCGAGCAGGTTAAGGCGTGGGGATTAGAAGAGGTCATAAAAATCAATGGATTTACCTCGGATATTGCTGCTGTCCATCGCCGCGCTTGCTGTACGGTACTCTGCTCAAATCAGGAGGGGCAATCCCTGTCGGCGGTCGAGGCAATGGTCTATGGCACGCCGTTAATTAGCTTTGCTATAAAATATGGGCCGCGCGATATTCTGCAGGATCGTCAGGCCGGGATCCTCGTACCTTACGGCGACGAAGAGGCGCTGGCCGCGGCATTAGTTCAGGTCATCTCCGATAAGGCGTTACAAAAAGAGATGCAGGCCGCCGCCATCCGCAATGCACGCCGTTATTACGCCAGCGCGATAGCCGGGCGCTGGGAGAACTGGTTACAGCAAAATGAGCAGCGAATGAAGGGGCAGGAGGAGAAGCCGGTCAACGTGGTTTCACTCAAACAACGTGTCGTGTGAAAACGTTTCCGCCCTGGTAAAATGAATTCGCTGGGGCGGACTACATCCGGAGAGGCGGTACCTTGCGATATAGCAGAACAGGAGCGGCATGCTGCGCCATATATCTTTTCGCGGCCTTTTGTTTGCCTTCCGCAGTGGCTAATGAAATGGTGCAGGAATCCCGCTGCGTCAAAGGTTCGATATTGCTTAAACATCGCCTCGAAAAAGAATATGTTGAAGATGATTTCCATATTTTTTATAGCCTGCAAGGGCGCGACGCGCTCAAATATCAGTACGACAGTTCAGGCAGTGGCGTCCCTGATAGTATTAAAGATATTGCTGTGCAGCTGCAGGCCGCCAAATATCTTTATTCCCATGTGCTTGGCCTTCGCTTTCCGTTACAGCAAAAGATTTATGCTCAGGCCAGACAAATCAATGTCTATGTATTGCAACTGCCGAAGGGGAATGGTCTGGCTTTCGATCGCGTGGCGGCAGAAACCATGAATGACGGCAGGCAACTGCCTTGCGGTTTAAAGTTTGTATTGAATGCCGCGCTGGAACCGGCGCGTAACATTACCCCTGCTCATGAATTTTTCCATCTTTATCAGTATGGCTATGCCGTCTTTAAACAAACATGGTATCTGGAGGGCATGGCGCGGTGGATGGAGAACAGCTTTAAAGCCCCGGAGAAAAATACCCGGCCGCGCTTTCCGCTTCCTGATTGCGAAAGTAATTTTACACGCGGTTATAACGCCGCGAATTACTGGGCAAGCTTTGCGCAAGCGCACTTTTCTAATATCACTATCCCCGCAGCAGCACAGCGTTTCCGTTACAGCGATGGTTCGCCGGTCTTGATAGCACAGCAAGTGAAAGGGGGGGCGATGTTAACGCCGTTTTTTAATCAGCTGGCGCAGGGGAGCGAGGTACAGTCGCGGCAGTTAAACCTGGCGAATACCCGCTGGTCAGAAGCGCAGCAGCGCAGCCCCGAGTTTAATGAGACGATTTGTCAGACGCTGGCCGCCGTGGTTGGGGCGAAAAAATAGGCTATAAAGCAAAACGCCGCCCTGAGGGCGGCGCGGGTAGGCTAGTTACGCAACCTGGGCGCCTGCAACTGCTGACGAATTGTTTTGGCCAGCTCGTCGAGGGACGGCTGCTCCGGATGTTCGTCGCGGGGTTCGCTGCTCAGCTGCGCTTCTGCCAGATAGGTGTGGATGGGTTGGCCATCATCATCTTCCATCACTACATGGTACCAGGGGGCCGCGCGCAGTTCGTCATTGGCGGCAATTTCATCCTCTTCCGGTTCCGCGAGCGAGTACTCGGGATCGACATCGACGATGACGCCCAGGTAGCCCAAGAGCGTATGACGGACCTGTTGGCCGATACCGAATTTGCTGGCTATCATAGGCACCTCCTGGGAAACATGAATACTCCCTATATGAGGCTCATGTTTCGTTTTTCAAGTTACATGACGCGACAGGCAAACCCCTTCAGATACAGCCCTTCCGGATAGGTTGCGATCACCGGATGGTCGGCAGCCTGACGGAACTGTTCTATAAATTGTACATCACGTCCGGCATCAATTGCTGAATCCGCGATGATTTTCTGAAATAAATCGGTGGTCATCAGGCCGGAGCAGGAGAAGGTCAGCAGCACGCCGCCGGGGTTCAGCAGCTGGATCGCCAGCATATTGATGTCTTTATAGCCACGGCAGGCGCCCATCAACTGGCTTTTATTTTCTACGAATTTCGGCGGATCCATCACGATGACGTCGAATTTCTCCCCTTGATCGCGGTATTTACGCAACAGTTTGAACACGTCGTCGCGCACAAACTCCGCTTTGGACAGATCCAGTCCGTTGAGCTCCACGTTCTGGCGCGCAACGTCGAGCGCTTCCTGCGAGGTATCCACGCTGGTGACCTGGCGGCAGCCGCCCATCAGCGCCGACACCGCAAAGCCGCCGGTATAAGAGAAGCAGTTCAGCACCCGTTTGTCCGCCACGTAGCGACGGGTCGCCAGGCGACTGTCGCGCTGGTCGAGGTAATAGCCGGTTTTGTGCCCGCCCTGGATATCGACCAACAGCTTCATGCCATGCTCAGCGATCGGCAGCAGCGCTGGCGGCAGTTCGCCCACTACCGGCCCCTGGGCCAGCTCCAGCCCCTCTTTTTTACGCACCGCGACATCGCTGCGATCGTAAATGGCGCAGTCCGGGAACAGGCTCTGCAGGGCGCTGATGATGGCGGCGCGCTGGTATTCGGCGCCTGCGCTGAGGAGCTGCAGTACGAAAAAGTTGCCAAAGCGGTCGATTGTCACGCCCGGCAGCCCATCGGACTCGCCGGCGATCAGACGGTAGCTGTCGAGGCCATCGCGCTCGGCCAGCCAGGCACGCCAGGTTTGCGCCTGCTGCAGGCGGCGTTCAAAGAAGGCGTTATCAATGGCTTCGTTGCGATCGAAGGTCCACACGCGGGCGCGGATCTGCGACGACGGCGAATAAGCGCCGCGGGCCAGCCATTTTCCCTGATGGTCGACGATATCGATGGTTTCACCGCTGCGGGCTTTACCTTCCATGCGGGCGACGCCGCCGGAGAAAATCCACGGATGGCGACGCAGCAGGGATTTCTCGCGTCCTTTGGCTAACACTAAGCGGGGGAATAGGGAATCTGTCATGGAGCTACCTTTAAGCAACGGGAATGTCGGCACCGAAAAATGGCGCGTAGATTAGCACACCTGGCGCATACAAGCATCTTTCCCCCGCCAGGCGCGGTTGAGCGTTTCGGCACAAAATGCAGGCGCTTCAGCACATTCACTTTGCGCGGCGTTTCATACTCTGTCTTCTCACCCCCAGGAGGAGAAGACGATGAAAACAGGTATGCGGATAGTTGTGGCGATGGTTGCGGCAGTGAGCAGTGGCGCGATGGCCGCGCCGTTTAGCGTGAGCAGCAATGATATGCGTGACGGGCAGCCGCTGGCCCAGAAGCACTGGTTTACCGGTTTCGGCTGCACAGGAGGCAATGTCTCTCCACAGCTGACATGGAAAAACGCCCCGGCAGGCACGCGCAGCTTCGCGGTCACCGTCCGGGATCCTGATGCGCCTACCGGCAGCGGCTGGTGGCACTGGACGTTAGTCAACATTGCCAGCAGCGTCTCTTCTCTGCCCGCTGGCGCGGGAGATAAAAACAGCGCTACACTGCCGGGCGGAGCGGTACAGGGCCGCAACGATTTTGGCTATGCCGGCTTCGGCGGCGCCTGCCCGCCGGCGGGAGATAAACCGCATCGCTACCGTTTTACGGTGTGGGCGCTGGATATCCCCACGTTGCCGGTGAATGCCGATGCCAGCGGGGCGCTGGTCGGGTATCTGTTACACAGCCATGCTCTCGCCAGCGCCCAGTTGACGGCGACGGCCGGGCGCTAAAATAAAAGGGTGGTCGGATGGAGAGTATTCATTTTCAGCATAATGCCCTGACCGCCGCGGAGATCACCACCCGACGGCTATGCAGGCTGCATCGGGTGCGTCTGTTCGCCCCGGCGCTCTGTCGGGTAAAGCGCGGCAGCAAGGTGATTGTGCAAGGGGAGAGCCGGGTGCTGGCGACCCCGCAACAGCTGATTGTTTTGCCGGCAGACGTTGAGCTGGAGGTGATTAACCAGCCGGAGAATGGCCTCTTTTGCTCCGATCTGCTGTCGCTGACGCCCGAGCTGTTGACGGCGTTCAAGACCCGCTATGTCAGTGAACCACCGCCCGGGCGTCTGACCTCGCTCTGCGCCCCGGTGACGACTGAGCTGGCGTTTATGTGGCAAAGCGTTCTGCAGGCGGTGCGGGAAGGCTTGTCCCCCTCTCTGCAGCAGCATCAGACCATGGGCCTGCTGCTGGCCTTGCACGAGGCGGGTTATGCCGGCCCGCTGCTCGTCGAGCGGCAGCAGGATCTGTCGGCGCAGGTTCGACAACTGGTCATGCTGTCGCCAGCGCAAGCGTGGAGCGTGTCGCGGGTGGCGAAAATGCTCTTTCTCGGCGAGTCCACGCTGCGCCGTCGGCTGCAGCAGGAATCGCAGAGTTTTCGCCAGATTGTCGAGGAGGTGCGGATGGCCCATGCCCTGGGGCAGCTGCAGACCACTTCGCGGCCCATCGGGGAAATTGCGCAGAACAGCGGATATCAGTCGGGATCGCGCTTTACCGCGCGCTTCCGTCAGCACTATGGTTTACTGCCAAAGCACGTACGCTGAATGAATTTGCTATCCTCAGCGTAAAGGGTGAGCGAAAAGGAGACGATGATGGCCAGTATCTGCACGATGGCATGGGTTTACGGTTCAGTTCAGGGCGTAGGGTTTCGGTATTCGACACAGCGGGAAGCGCTGCAGCTGGGATTGACCGGCTATGCCCGTAATCTGGACGACGGCGGCGTGGAAGTGCTTGCCTGCGGCGAGGCGGAGCAGGTGGAGAAACTCATCGCCTGGCTGAAAGCCGGTGGGCCGCGCAGCGCGCGGGTTGACCGAGTGTTGACTGAACCCCATCAACCCACCCGCAGCTGGGACAAGTTCGCGATCCTCTATTAGATGCACTTCACCGGCTTGGGCAGACCGGCGATTTTGGTCGCTTGTTTGGCGGGGCCTTTCGGAAACAGGCGATAGAGATAGCGGCTGTTGCCTTTCTCTTCGCCAAACTTGTTGGCCATCGCCTTTACCAGCATGCGGATCGCTGGCGAGGTGTTGAATTCAAGGTAAAACTCGCGCACAAAGCGCACCACTTCCCAGTGCTCAACGGCGAGCGTTATCCCTTCCTGCGCGGCGATGACGTCGGCCATCGCCTCGCTCCACTGGGTGGTATCTTTCAGATAGCCTTCGCTATCCGTCTCAATTTCGTTGCCTTCAAAAATAAACATAATTTTTCACATACCGCCTGAAACTGGCCGCAGTGTAGCAAAAAAAAAGGCCCCGCATAAGCGAGGCCTTTGTTAGCAGGGGAACGGTTAGTCCCGGCTGGCGAAGCCCAGGATGCTCAGCAGGCTGACAAAGATGTTGTACAGCGAGACATACAGGCTGACCGTGGCGCGAATGTAGTTGGTTTCACCACCGCGGATGATGTTGCTGGTCTCGAACAGGATGGCGCCCGAAGAGATCAGGATGAACACCGCGCTAATCGCCAGGTGCAGCGCCGGCAGCTGCAGGAACAGGTTAGCGACCATACCAATCAGCACCACTACCACGCCGGCCATCAGCATTCCGCCGAGGAAAGACATATCTTTGCGCGTCGTCAGCACGTAGGCCGAGCAGCAGAAGAAGACCAGCGCCGTACCGCCCAGCGCCAGGCCGATCAAATCGCCCATGCCGGCAGAAAGGTACGCGTTCAGCATCGGTCCAAGGATATAGCCGAGGAACCCGGTGAAGGCGAAGGCGGAAATAATCCCGGTGGGCTTATTCGCCGTTTTATAGGTCAGGAACATCAGACCGTACATCCCCACGAGGGTTAAAATCAGCCCCGGGGAAGGAAGCATCAGCACCGTGCTGGCGGTAGCGGTGATGGCGGAAAACGCCAGCGTCAGGCTGAGCAGGAAGTAGGTGTTACGCAGAACCTTGTGCGTGCTGAGCAGCGAGGAACGGTCACGCGATGATGTAATTATGCGATCCATGAGTCACTCTCTTATGACAGATGTAATTAGGTATAAAGAATAAGAAAAACAAGCGTGAAGCCCTAATGCTTTTACCCATCTTTACTTAGCTTTTGCCGCTTTTGACTAGCATAAAATTCTACATGGATTGGAAAAAGCGATATGTTTTCGCGTTTCGCTTCGGTGAGCCGATCGAAATCTTATAGGTTACTGAAAAATATTGCTTTATTGAAATTCTGCGACTAAGTGTGGAAGGGGGAATAACTCCGTACGTTAAAGGCAAAGGGAAATGACATTACATCAAAACAATCACATCACGCGAACGCTGCTGGCAGTCAGTATGATAGCAATGATCGGCGGGGCGCAGGCGGCGCAGGTGCCGCCGGGCACCCAGCTGGCGGAAAAGCAGAAGCTGGTCAGAAATAACGGCAGTGAACCAGCCTCGCTCGATCCGCACAAAGTCGAGAGCGACGTTGAAAATAATATTATTAGCGATCTCTTCGAAGGTCTGGTCAGCGTATCGCCTGCGGGGGTGGTCGAGCCCCGGCTGGCGGAACGCTGGGAAAACAAGGACAACCAGCTGTGGACCTTCCATTTACGTCCCGGTCTGACCTGGTCCGACGGCACGGCTATCACGGCGCAGGATATCGTCTGGAGCTGGCAACGGCTGGTCTCGCCGGCCACCGCCTCCCCCTATGCAAGCTACCCCGGCAATATGCATATCACCAACGCCCGAGAGATTGCCCTGGGGCAAAAGGGCCCCGAGACGCTGGGGGTGAAAGCCCTAAACGACACCACGCTGCAGGTCACCCTGACTCAGCCGAATGCTGCCTTCCTGGCGATGCTGGCGCACCCCGCGCTGGTGCCGATCGACAAAGTGCTGGTGGAGCGTTTTGCCGATAAATGGACCCGGCCAGAGCATATCGTCACCAGCGGGCCCTATAAGCTGACCCAATGGGTGGTGAATGAACGGCTGGTGGCTGAACGTAATGTGAAGTACTGGGACAATGCGCACACGGTTATCAATAAAGTCACTTACCTGCCAGTCTCTTCCGAGGCCGCCGATGTCAATCGCTACAAAGCGGGGGAGATCGATATTGTTTACACGGTGCCGATCAATCAGTTTGCGCAGTTGCAGAAAACCATGGGCGACCAGCTGGACGTTTCGCCACAGTTGGCGACCTATTACTACGAGTTCAATACCACCCGGCCGCCGTTTAACGACGCGCGCGTGCGTCGGGCGCTGAATATGGCGCTTGATAAAGATATCATTGCCGGAAAAGTACTCGGCCAGGGCCAGCGCCCGGCCTGGGTGATCAGTCAGCCGGATATTGGCGGCGTGACGCTACACAACCCGGACTATGCCAGCTGGCCGCGCGAGAAGCGGATTGCCGAGGCGAAAAAACTGCTGGCGCAGGCAGGGTACGATGAGCGGCACCCACTGGTCTTTACCCTGCTATATAACACCTACGAGTCACATCAGCGCATCGCCATCGCCGCCAGCTCTATGTGGAAGAAAAACCTCGGCGTCGAGGTGAAGCTGCAGAACCAGGAGTGGAAGACGATGCTGGATACGATGCATACGCATAATTTTGACGCCGTCCGCTACGCGTGGATTGCCGACTACGACGATGCCGCCTCCTTCCTCAATACCTTCCGCACCGGGGATAGCGAGAACACCAGTCAGTACAGCAACCCGGCTTACGATGAGGCGCTGCACAACGCGGCGAAAGCCACCGACGTGGCGACCCGCGGCAAATACTATCAGCAGGCGGAAGATCTGCTGGCGCAGGATGTTCCCGCCATTCCGGTCTATCACTATGTGCGTACCCATTTAGTGAAGCCCTGGGTGGGCGGCTTCACGCCGGACAAACTGGGATACTACTACACCAAAGATATGTATATAAAGAAACTGCCGTCCGCGAGCGGCGATGGGCGCTGATTTTCTGTGCGAACTGCCTGAAATTCAGACGAATAACACAGATTTGTTTGTTTTTAAGGCAGTTGAACAAAATGGTGCTTTACAGCATCCGCCGAGGTGTTTATAGTGCGCCTCACACCGGAAGTGTGGCCGAGCGGTTGAAGGCACCGGTCTTGAAAACCGGCGACCCGAAAGGGTTCCAGAGTTCGAATCTCTGCGCTTCCGCCATATAAAAGAAGGGGTTACCGAAAGGTAACCCCTTTTTGCTTTTCCCTTTGACCATCCCCACCGCACTTCATCCTGACCTCCCGACTTCGCAAACCCGCCATGCGAAACCTCGTTGGCTCTGTCAGTGCCGCAGCGTAATCAGCTGGCGAAAATAAAACCACCAATCCGTTTAAAAGGAGGAATGTTAATTGTTCCGAAGCACGATATAAGCGAATTGATGCTCAGGAATAAAAAACTTTCCGCAAAAAAACTTCGTCTATACTTGGAAAAATGATGATTTACCTGCCACGGTTTTACGCAGAAAAGAAACCAGTGAGGTCAGCATGCCTGTCATTAATCCGCAAGATATCAAAGAATTACGGGCGTTGGTTGAACAGCAATTAAAATACACGCTGTGTGTCAGCTTAAATAAAGCCACGCAAGGCGATATTTTTAACGCGGTGGCGCTGGCCATTCGTCATTTTCAGCAGGACCATTTTCTGTCGAGCCAGGCGCGGCAGCGCGGAGCGCGAAAAAAGCGAGTTTACTACCTGTCGATGGAGTTTTTACTCGGCCAGTCGCTGCGTAATAACCTGGTGAATATGAATTTACTGTCGGAGATGCGCCAGGTGGTCAATGACCTGGGGTTTGATCTTGAACGCCTCCTTGACGAGGAGCCTGACGCCGCGCTGGGTAACGGCGGGTTAGGGCGCTTAGCCGCTTGCTTTATCGACTCGATGGCTACCCTTGACATTGCAGCGTCCGGGCATGGCATCAAATACGAATATGGCCTTTTTCGCCAGTCATTTCAAAACGATCAGCAGATCGAACATCCTGATGACTGGCACTCCATGCATTCCCCATGGCTGGTGGAGCATCACGCCCAGCACATTCTGATCCCGCTGGGGGGGTATATCGAGCATAGCGAAGATATAGAAGGTAATTACAACCCGATGTGGCTCGGCTGGAAAACTATCGTTGGTATTCCCCATGACTATTTTGTTTCCGGCTACCGGGATACGACCACCAACAAGCTGCGTCTCTACAGCGCGGTAGCCTCTGACTCCTTTAATATCCATATTTTTAATCGCGGCGATTATATCAAGGCGGTGAGTGAAAAAATCGCCTCGGAGAATATTTCAAAAATACTCTATCCTTCCGATGAGGTGCTGACCGGAAAAGAGCTGCGGCTGACCCAAGAATATTTTCTGGTGGCCTGTACGCTGCGGGATATATTTCGTGACTACGCTGAGGTTAATGACGACATTACTTTGCTGGCGCAGCATGTGGCTATTCAGCTTAATGACACCCATCCGGCATTGGCGGTGGTGGAGCTGATGCGGATCCTCGTGGACGAATACCGACTGCCCTGGGAGCAGGCGTGGGAGATAACGCAAAATACCTGCGCCTACACCAATCATACGCTGATGCCGGAAGCGCTGGAGACCTGGCCTGTGTCGTTGTTTGAGAAACTTCTGCCGCGTCATTTGCAGATTATATTTGAGATTAACCACCGTTTTCTCGAAGCGGTGGCCCGGCGCTGGCCGGATAAAAATCATCTGTTATCTTCGCTGTCTTTAATTGACGAACATCATGATAAGCAAATCCGCATGGCTAATCTGGCCATTGTCGGTAGCCATCGCGTGAATGGGGTGGCGTGGCTGCACTCAGAATTGGTCAAAAAACAGCTGGTGCCTGATTTCTATTTTATCACCCCGGAGAAATTCATTAATCAGACCAACGGCGTCACACCGCGTCGTTGGGTGCAGCAGGCTAACCCTGGGCTGGCAGAGTTTTTGCAACAACAATTGGGGGAGGGGTGGCCAACCGATTTACCCCAGCTCTCCCGTCTGGAAAACCTGGTGGACGATCCGGCCGTTATTGACAATATCCGGGCCATAAAATTTGCTAACAAAACCGCGCTCAGCCAGCTGGTGGCGCAACGCTACGGCATCCCGCTGGATCCGCTGGCCATGTTTGACTGTCAGGTCAAACGTATTCACGAATACAAACGACAGTTACTCAATATTCTTCACGTGATCGCGCTGTACCTGGATATCAAAGAGGCAGGGAGAACGATTGCGCCTAAGGTCCATTTGTTTGCGGGTAAAGCGGCGCCGGGCTACCGGATGGCGAAGCTGATTATTCAGTTGATTAATACCGTTGCCCGAAAAATTAACAGTGACCCGCAGGTCGCCGGGCAGCTTAAAGTGGTTTTCCTCGAAGATTATAAAGTCTCGCTGGCGGAAAAAATTATTCCCGCCACGGATCTCTCTGAGCAAATTTCCACCGCCGGGACCGAGGCGTCCGGCACCAGCAATATGAAGTTTGCCATGAACGGCGCGTTAACTATCGGCACCTATGATGGGGCGAATATCGAAATCCGCGAGGCAGTGGGGATCGATAATTTTTATCTGTTTGGCGCGGTGGCGGAAGAGATTGAAGAGAGCCGACGCCTCGGGCATCACCTTGCGTTCTATCATCAGAATCCGGCTATCGCGCGAGTGGTCGATAGCCTGGTGTCCGGGCAGTTTACCGCCGATCGCGAACGGTTTGCGCCGCTGCATCAGATGCTGACGGGGGCCGATCATTACTGCCATCTGCTGGATTTCGACAGTTATTGTCAGGTGCAACAGCAGGCGATGGCTGATTTTGAACAACCGGATCGCTGGCACCGCCGGGCCTTGCTCAACATTTGCCGGATGGGGGAGTTTTCCAGCGACAGAACCATCCGCGGCTACGCCAGGGATATCTGGGGCATCACCCGCTAAAAAAGCACACGCCAAACAGAACTGAGTCGCGTTGACAGGTGTCAGCCAACATTGAGGATAAAGATGAACGTTGAATTACATACTGAGCAGGGCGTCAAAATTATCGTGCCCCTGGTGCGTCGACTGGATGCTTCCGTTGTCTCGGCGTTTAAGCAGCAGGTCCTCGAGGCCATCGACGGGGAGACGAAAAACGTACTGCTGGATCTGAGCCATGTCGAGTTTATCGACAGCAGTTGCCTGGGCGCCCTGGTATCCATACTCAAGAGCGTCAGTGGGCAGGGAGAGCTGGTGCTGTGTTCGCTCAACGGGACGATCCAGAACCTGTTCAAGCTTACCCGTTTGGATCGTATCTTTTCTATTAAAGAGAACCGTCAGGAGGCGCTGAACCTGTTTGCTCAGGGATGAGGTTTGTACAGGGCAGGATTGCCGCCGGGTTACTGACCGCCCGTTTATTCTTCGATAATCCGAGCCTTCGGTTTACTCAGCAGGAGCATCACCAGCGCGACGTAGGGCATCGGCTTCCAGAAGAAGTAGCCCTGCAGCAGAGGAATATTCTGGCGATTGAGGTAATCCAGCTGGGCCTGGGTTTCAACGCCCTCGGCAATGATGCGCAGTGAAAGCGTTCGGGCCATCTCTATCACGCAGTCCAGCAGCTTGCTTGACGGCGTCTCTCCGGTCACGCGACCGACAAAGCTCTGATCGATTTTAATGTAATCAAACACCAGTTCGTGCAGATAGGAAAGCCCGGAATAGCCGGTACCAAAGTCGTCCAGCGCGATGGAAAACCCGCAGTTGTGTAACCTGTTGAGCTTGTCGACCACCGCCCCATTGAGTAACAGCGGTTCCTGCTCGGTGATCTCCAGCATCAGCTTTACCGCTTTACCCTCAAAGCCGCGCCGAAAGTGCAGACAATCATCGATAAACGTCGGCGAGTTAATATGCGACGCGCTGATGTTGAGGCCGATATGAAACCCATCCGGTAGTTTATTAAAGAGCGGTCTCATCTGGGCGGTTACCTGCGCCATCAGGCTGCGGGTCAGCGGAATAATTAAGCCGGTACGCTCGGCCAGCGGTATAAATTCAGCAGGTGAACGCGAGGGCGTGGTGGTGTTTTGCCAGCGTGCCAGTATTTCCACACCGTATATCTCACCGGTTTTCCCGTTCACCAAAGGCTGGTAGTAGGGAACGATATAGCCCTGGGCGATGGCGTAGCGCAACTTTTCTTCTTCAGAGGTGTAAACATTGAGAAATTTACGCATCAGAAAATAAAACAGCAGCGAAACAGAGAAAATAAAAATCAGCAAACCGGCGCCATTATTCACCAGGCGGCCGGGGCTTAAAAAAGATGACTCGGGATAGGCAATGCGAAACGGATAGGCCGGCGAGGTAAAAACGCTCCGGCTTGGATCAGCAGCCTGTGGCTGGACATCGCCATGCCTGGTAATCATTTGATCCTGAACCCATAGGGCCAGCCCATTGCTATCCGAATCGCTATATAGCGCATCGCGCAGATGGACGTCGCTGATAGTGACAATCACCCGGATCTGCGCTGAGTGCGTCTGATAGATCAGCACCGGACGCTTATTGATCATCATTCTGGCCGGGAGCAGCATCAGAGGTTCGTCAGATAAAGAAACAGGGCTGAGCGTCAGGACCCGGTTGCCGGGCAGGGACGAGCACCACACCTGGCCCTCTTTTATCAGCATAATGGTGCGCAGATGCGGCTGCAGGGCGGCCTCCGTTCCGAGCTGAAACTGACCCTGTTCCGAGCACCCGCTGCGGCTAACGTTCATCGCCGTCACCGTTGCTGTGCGGGCCTCATCCAGAATAACGGCGATTTTCGTCGCCGCCTGGCGGGCGGCGGCGACATGGGCGGCCTGGTCGGAATGCCACAGTTGCCAGTTAATGACGAACACGCCAGCCAGAAATACCACCAGCGCGAGGGAAAAGGCAATCCATGCGTTTCGCCGCTTTATCTCTTTCATTTATCGTGCGTGCCAGGGTGAGTGTGCATAAAGTTAACCATCCCTCTGACGGTAAAGGCTTTTTAATGATCGTAGAAGGGGGATATCTTTCGTGATGACGGCGCATATTAAAAACATGATCAGTATCACAATACCCGCCGGCAAAGACCGCAGATAACGTGCAGAGGCGGCTGCTCTGTCACGAAGGCAATAAAATAATCGCAGCTTAATGTTTTCTTAATCTAAATTTCGGGAACGGATGGTTTTAAGCATTTTCTAATCCCTAATAACAGACCGGCGCTATTTTTTGCTTTTTTAAGTTTATGATAATTGTTTTCATTATCATTCTTTTTTTGCTGTGATTTAATCCTCTCCGCTCAGGCTATTTACCATTAATTGCCCTATTTCATTAAGGATGCGTTCATGAAATCTCGCTTATCGCCCCTCCGCACGGCAGCGCTGGTTGCCGCTTCTCTGTTTCTGGCGCCGCAAGGGATGGCGGCTGACGGTCAGGACGGGATTGTGGTCTACAACGCCCAACACGAAAATCTGGTGAAGTCGTGGGTGGATGGATTTACGAAAGAGACCGGTATTAAAGTCACGCTGCGCAATGGTGATGACAGCGAGCTGGGTAATCAGCTGGTTCAGGAAGGCGCCGCGTCGCCAGCCGATGTGTTTCTGACCGAGAACTCGCCGTCGATGGTGCTGGTTGATAATGCCAAACTTTTCGCCCCGCTGGATGCGGCGACCCTGCAGCAGGTTCCGGCGCAGTACCGCCCTCAGCACGGTCGCTGGATCGGCATCGCCGCGCGCAGCACCGTCTTCGTCTATAACCCGGCGAAAATCAGCGAGGCGCAGCTGCCGCACTCGCTGATGGATCTGGCAAAACCGGAGTGGAAGGGCCGCTGGGCGGCTTCGCCATCGGGGGCGGATTTCCAGGCTATCGTCAGCGCGATGCTGGCGCTGAAGGGCGAGCAGGCGACCCTCGACTGGTTGAAGGCGATGAAAACCAACTTTGTCGCCTATAAAGGCAACAGCACGGTGATGAAAGCGGTCAACGCCGGGCAGATCGACGGCGGGGTGATCTACCATTACTATCGCTTCGTTGACCAGTCAAAAACCGGCGAGAACAGCAAAAACACCCAACTGTATTACTTCAAACATCAGGATCCTGGGGCCTTCGTCAGCATTTCCGGCGGCGGCGTGCTGGCCTCCAGCAAACATAAAGCGCAGGCGCAGGCCTTTATTAAATGGATCACCGGTAAGCAGGGACAGGATGCGCTGCGCACCAATAACGCCTTCGAATATGCGGTGGGGGTAGACGCGGCCTCTAACCCGAAACTGACCCCGCTGAAAGATCTGGACGCCCCGAAGGTAGAACCTTCCTCGCTGAACAGTAAAAAGGTCATTGAACTGATGACGCAGGCTGGCCTGCTCTGATCCTGAGGAAGTGATGTTGCTATGTCTGTTCTGAGTCTGTCGCTCGGAAAGAAAACAGGACGCCTGCCCGAGCGCAGGCGTCCTGCATTTCCGATGGTTGCCTTAGCGCTCCTGTTTTCATTGCTGGCGCTGTTGCCGTTAGGGTTTGTGGTGGCGGTCGGATTCGATACCGGCTGGCCGACAATCAAAGCGCTGGTCTTTCGCCCGCGGGTAGGCGAGCTGCTCAGCAATACCCTGTGGCTGACGGTGCTGGCGGTCCCCATCAGCATTGTGCTTGGCGTGACGCTGGCCTGGCTGACGGAACGTACCGCGCTGGCCGGGCGGCAGCTGTGGTCGGCGCTGGCGGTGGCCCCGCTGGCCATTCCAGCCTTTGTTCAGAGCTACGCGTGGGTCAGCGCTGCGCCCTCGCTGCATGGCCTGGGCGCCGGGGTGTTTCTTTCCGTGCTGGCCTACTATCCGTTTATCTATATGCCAGTGGCGGCCGTGCTGCGCCGACTCGATCCCACGCTTGAAGATGTCGCCGCATCGCTGGGCACTCCGCCGTGGAAAGTGTTCTTTCGGGTAGTCCTCCCGCAGCTGCGGCTGGCTATCTGCGGCGGTGCGCTGCTGGTGGCCCTGCATCTGCTGGCGGAATATGGTCTGTATGTGATGATCCGCTTCGATACTTTCACTACCGCCATTTACGATCAGTTCCAGTCGACCTTCAGCGGTCCGGCCGCCAATATGCTGGCGGGCGTGCTGGCTCTGTGCTGTCTGGCGATCCTGCTGCTGGAGAGCGCTTCGCGCGGTAAAGCGCGCTATGCGCGTATCGGCGCCGGGGCGGCGCGCGAGCAGAAGCGCCTGGTGCTGGGTAAAGGGGCCGCTTTCGGCGCGCAGCTGCTGCTTCTGTTGCTGGTGTTGCTGGCGATGGGGGTGCCGTTGCTGGTCCTGGGACGCTGGCTGTGGCTGGGCGGTATCGACAACTGGCTGCATGCCGATCTGTGGCATTCCCTGCGTCAAACGCTGCTGCTGGGGGCGGGCGGGGCGCTGCTGACGACGGTCTGCGCGATCCCCATCGCCTGGCTCGGCGTGCGCTATCCGCGTCCGCTGTTCCGCCTGCTGGAGGGGTGTAATTACATCACCAGCTCGCTGCCCGGCATCGTGACCGCGCTGGCGCTGGTCACCGTCACCATCCACTATGCCCGTCCGGTGTACCAGACAGAAGTGACGCTGTTTCTGGCCTATTTGCTGATGTTTATGCCGCGGGCGCTGATTAACCTGCGCGCCGGTATCGCCCAGGCGCCGGTGGAGCTGGAAAACGTCGCCCGCAGTCTCGGACGCAGCCCGGCCCGCGCCCTGTGGAGTATCACCATGCGGCTTGCCGCCCCGGGGGCGGCCGCCGGCGCCGCGCTGGTGTTCCTCGGCGTCAGCAATGAGCTGACTGCCACGCTGCTGCTCTCGCCGTTAGGCACCCGCACGTTGTCGACCGGATTCTGGGCGTTAACCAGCGAGATCGACTACGTGGCGGCGGCGCCCTACGCGCTGTTGATGATCGTCATTTCGCTGCCGCTGACGGCGGTTCTCTATATGCAGTCGAAAAAAATGGCAGGGTTGTAACATGCTGGAATTGTCTTCTGTTTCGAAATCCTTCGCCGACGCGCAGGTCCTCGATAATATTCATCTTCAGGTGGCGCCGGGTAGCCGGACGGCTATAGTGGGTCCGTCGGGTTCAGGAAAAACCACGCTGCTGCGCATTCTCGCCGGTTTCGAAACGCCCGACAGCGGGCGGATCGTGATGCACGGCGCGCCGCTGTTTGCCGAGGGCGTGTTTGTTCCTGCCCACCAGCGACGGATCGGCTACGTTCCGCAGGAGGGGGCGCTGTTTCCTCACCTCAATGTGGCGGACAATATCGCCTGGGGTCTGGACGCCAGCCGCGAGGAAAAACGTCGCCGGGTGGGCGCGCTGATGGAGATGGTCGCCCTCGACCACAGCCTGGCGCGCCACTGGCCGCATGAGATCTCCGGGGGCCAGCAGCAGCGTGTTGCTCTGGCTCGCGCCCTGGCCCAGCAGCCGGCGCTGATGCTGCTCGATGAACCCTTTTCTGCCTTGGACACCGGCCTGCGCGCCAGCACGCGCAAAGCGACCGCCGATCTGCTGGCGGAGACCGGCATTGCCTCGATTCTGGTGACCCATGACCAGACCGAAGCGCTGTCGTTCGCCACACAGGTGGCGGTGATGCGCCAGGGGCGTTTCGCCCAGGTGGGGACCCCGCTGGCGGTTTACGCGCAGCCGGTGGATGAAGAGACGGCGCTGTTTCTCGGCGATGCCCTGATCCTCCCCGCACGGCTGAGCCCCGGGCGGGCCAGCTGCGCGCTGGGCGACCTGGCGACAGATGCAGGACATCCTGCTGGTGAAGGTAAGGTGATGTTGCGTCCGGAACAGCTGAGCGTCAGCGTGAGCGGGCCGCAGGAAAGTACCGCCACCATCCGCGATGTTGATTTCTCCGGCCAGCTCTCCACGCTGACGCTGTCGATGTCCGGGCACGATCGGCCGATTGTCCTGCGAACCGTAAGCCAGCCGGCGTGGCAGCCCGGCGCGACGGTACGACTGACGGTCAGCGGCAAGGCGCGAGTGTTCAGCGGCTAATCTCTGAGCAGGCGCCGCCGGTTATCGGTGGCGCCGCACGGAAAGCTAATCAGCTGAGGGATTTAGCCGATAGTATCCGCGCCACTGACCTCGTCGCCATGGAGTGGTAGTACGTTGGAACAATTCCGCGGGGTCAGTCTACCTCACCGCCGTTTTGTCGGCGCGTCGCTTTTTCATTCGTCCCGCTGCGCTTAACTGCTATCCTGTCCCGCGATCGGCCCTGTGGTTACCATGAGACATCGCTATGCCTGAATGCCTTATTCCTGCGAAACGCCCCATTCCGTCCGCTTTGGCGCGGGGTACGCTACTGCCTGCGCTGCTGGTTATCGTCGCCGTCGCTGTCGGCTGTGCGCTGGTGTCGCCGCCCATCGGCACGTGGCGAGAAATCCTGGCCAACCCCGGGCTCTATATCGATTTGCTGGCGCTGCTGTTTCTGGTGTTTATGCTGTGGAGCTCAGCGAAGGTGCGGATGAGCCATATTGCCGTCAACTGGGTGCGCTATGGGCTGCTGCTGTGGATTGCCGGCGGCACGTTCGATGTGATGGATGAGATGGTGGTTCAGCCGCGCTGGATGGGCTACTACTGCGAAGATCTGCTGCGCCTCTCCGGGATGCTGCTGACCGTGGTGGGCGTCTACAAAATTATTGAGCGCATCAACCTGCTGTACGTTGACGCGCGCTCGCAATCCCTAAAAGATGAGCTCACTCAGTTGCCCAACCGCCGCTTTTTTATCGATACCATTCGCGAAAAGTCCGGACATGCGTTGGGGCTCATGATCCTGGATATCGATTTTTTTAAGAAAATCAACGATACCTGGGGCCACCTGGTGGGGGATGAAGTGTTATTTTCCCTGGGGAAACAGCTGGCGAAACTGACCAGCGAGCAGGTCCTGCCGGCGCGTATCGGTGGGGAAGAGTTTGCCATTATCGTCGATGGCCTGTCGGAGCCTGAGCTGCACGATCTGGCGCAGGCGATCCTCGACAATGCCCGCACCATCCTGATCAATCATCAAACACCGCTGTCGATCAGCATTGGCGTTGGAACCTGGCGGCCGGGCGAAGCTCAGGAGACGTTTATCCGCAAAGTCGACGAGGCGTTGTACAAGGCCAAGCACAACGGGCGCGGGCGCGTGGAGTGGGCGTAATATTCCGACACGGCAGGTTAGGCCTGCTGTGCGCTGCGGCAGTGTCGCCGATACTCTGACGGCGAACGCTCGGTGTAGCGTTTGAAGACCCGGCAAAAATAGTTGCTGTCGACAAAGCCGCAGTTATGGGCGATCTCTTTCACCTTCAGGTCATAGCCGCGCAGCAGCTGTTTTGCCTTTTCAAGACGCACCCGGGTCAGATATTCGTTAAATCCCACCGAGCCTGATTTCTGGAAAATATGCGAAAGATAGTTGGGCGTGATGTGAAAACGTCTGGCCACTGATTCCCGCGTCAGCGGCAGGCTCAGATTTTCCTCGAGATAGTCCTGAACGGCAAGAAACAGATCCCGGCTGCGACTGACGCGCATTTCCAGCCCAACCAGCTGTTCGCGACAGTGGCTCAGTAGCGCGGCGACCACCAGCCGGGCGGTCAGTGGATCGGGCTGCAGGCTGACTTCATTCAGGCTCAGCAGCAGGTAAGAGCCCACGCGCGGCCCGAGGCGGGCAACGCTTTGCTTCTCCGTGTGCAGGCTTTTCCCGTCCCAGCGCTGAATACTGAATCCCAGTTTCTGCCGGCCAAACAGGATACTCAGGGTAGTGGCCGGGCCGGTCCACTGCGGCAGCGTCCACTTTCCCGCCTGCACGTAGAGTACCTGCAGCGCGGTTAACGTCGAAGCGGCTAGCGGCAGCCCCTGTTCATTAAGCTGACCCTCCAGCACAATTTCCAGACGTGGAAACGGTACGTTGAAGGCAAGGGCAGGCACGGAGATATCCGGCTCAGGAAATCTCACCTGTAAGCGATCTTTTTGACCGATTAACCGATGCAGTATATCCGGCAGATCTTCAATCATTCTTTGCCCTCAGCATGCGCATTATCCTGTTGATGATAATCTATTTTTTTCTCCCCGGCAGCGTTTGTTAAGCCATTTTGCGCGGTGGATTCCCGGTCAGCTACAGCACAGGCATCGCCGAAAACGTGATTGTTGACGCCCATCACACTTTGTTGGCTCGCGTACGTATGTCCAGTTTTTCGTAGCGTTCGCCTCCTGTCATGCCGCGGATGGACCAGTAGAGTTTGTTTGTGTTATCGGAACGTTAAAAAGGAACGCAACATGAACTCATCATCAGCTAGCTTTCTCGATGCGTTAGGCGCCAGCCTGGCGCTCAGCGCGCAAATGAAACACGAGCTCGACACCCTCGGCTACACCGTTGTGCATAATGTCGTTGACGCCCAGTGGCTGAGCGAAATGCGACGGCTAATTGATACCCTGGTCGAGCGCGAAGGCGACAATCTGGCGATGGAACATCATCAGGAAGCGACCGCGACGCGGATCGCCAACCTGGTGAATAAGGGGGTTATCTGGGAGAAAGTCTGGGCTCATCCGCTGATCCTCTCCGCCTGCCGCTATATCTTCAACGGCGATTTTAAAGTCTCCAGCCTGAACGCGCGCGAGGCGTTATATAACGGCGGCCACCAGCCGCTGCACGCCGACTGGAAAAAGCCGCGCCCGGATTTTCCCAAAGTCCACCTGGTGAATACCATCTGGGCGATAGACGATTTGAGCGCCGCCAACGGCGCGCCGCGGATTATCCCCGGTACCCACCTGCGTCCTGAGCTCCCGGAAGAGGTACTGGCCGACCCGGAGCAGGCCCACCCTGATGAAATCGTGTTTGCTGCGCCGGCCGGGAGCGTGATGATTTACAACGCTCACGCCTGGCACGGCGGCACGCGTAATCGTGAGGGCAGCAGACGACGGGTGCTGCATGGGTTATACATCGATCGCGCGGATACGCCGCAGCAGGACCAGCGGCGCTGGCTGACGCCCGAGACGGCCAGCCGCCTGACGCCAGCGCAAAAGTGGTTGCTGGATGTAGAGTAAGGCCCGTCGCCGGTCAGGGAAGTTCAACATAGACGACCGGCTTTTTCATGATGCTTTTCACGGCCTCGACGATCTGCTGCGGCTGCAGCAGGAAGCTCTTGATGCTGGTTTTAATCGTCCGCAGGCCGCGAAAGCGCTGGGCGTCGTCAATTTCGATATCCGTCACCAGCAGCACCACTTCGGCGCGGGCGATATCTTCTGCGGTAATGCGATTTTCAACGCCGAGCGCGCCCTGAGTTTCCACCTTAAGATGCCATTTTTCATGATGACCGACCTTTTCCAGCCGTTCGGCAGCCATATAGGTGTGCGCCACTCCGCTGACGCAGGCGGTGACGGCGATAATATTGAAGTCCATAACATCCTCCTGGCGTTAACCGCCGATAGTGACGTGGAATCCGGCCGCTTCGGCCATTACCCGATAAGGTTGAATGTCCGCTTCGTCAGGCGCTTTCACCCTGGCCAGCGCCCAGGGTTTGCCCAGCAGACGGTATTTGGGCTCGCCGTATTGATGAAATGGCAGCAGGTGCAATTCTGTAAGATTAAAAGGTGCGAGAAAGTTCAGAATCTGGCGAAAATTATCGACGCTCATGGTATAGCCCGGGATCAGCGGCACGCGTGGGATGAGGTTGATCTCTCTAGCCGCCAGCTGGCGAAAATTATCCAGTACCCGCGGCTGATTGATTCGCAGTAGCGACAATGCCCGCTCAGGTTCCATGATTTTAAAATCAAATAACACCTCGTCGCAGGCTTCAGCCCCCGGTAAAAAACGGTTGAAGGGCCCGTCGCCAGCGGTTTCGATGGCGGTGCGGATCCCCCACTGGCGCAGGCGCTGGAGAAAGCGGGCGGCAAATTCGGCCTGCATGAGCACTTCACCGCCGGAGAGGGTGACACCGCCGCCGGAGGCGCGGAAGAAGACTTCATCCTTCAGCACCTCCTGAAAGAGGTTATCCAGCGTCATGTCGCGACCGATCTGCTCCCATGCCCCGGAGGGACACTCGGCGACATCCTGCTGGCAGCGGGCGCAACCCAGGCATTTACTCTGTCGGCGCAGGGTCTGGATCCTGGGTGACATTGACTCCGGGTTGGCGCACCACGGGCAGGTGTGGGGGCAGCCTTTGAAAAAGACCACCGTGCGGATCCCCTGGCCATCGTTGAGGGAGTAGCGCTGCAGATTAAAAATGCGCGCCCGGTCGGCGCGCGTCTCCATCACCTCACAGCTGATGCGCGGTGCGGCGGATAATGTCATCCTGAATCTCCTTTGACAGCTCAACAAAGAAGGCGCTGTAGCCCGCGACGCGCACCACCAGGCCGGCAAAGTCCTGCGGCCGTTGCTGCGCTTCACGCAGGGTGTCGGCATTGACCACGTTAAACTGAATATGCTGCAGCTTGAGCTTGCAGAAAGCCTGTAAAAAGTCTGCCAGCTTGTTTAGCCCGCCGTCGCCGGCCAGCGTCGCCGGGGTGAATTTAACGTTGAGCAGCGTACCGTTCGACAGCAGATAGTTATCCAGCTTGCTGACTGATTTCAGCACCGCCGTCGGCCCCTGGGCATCCTGGCCGACCATTGGCGACAGGCCGCCGTCCGCTAACTGTTCGCCAGCCAGCCGCCCGTCCGGGGTAGCCCCCACCACCGAGCCCAGCGGCACGTGCGCCGAGACGGTATAGGAGCCGGGCGTAAAACGCCCGCCGCGCGGATTCAGATATTGTTCCACCTCTTTGCAGTAAAAGCGCAGCAGATCGGCGCTGATATTATCGACGTCGTCGATATCGTTGCCGTATTTTTCAAAACGGTTGATCAACCGGGCGCGGATTTTCTCTCCCTCTGGCGTCTGGAAGTTGGCTTTCAGTACCGCCATCAGTTGGTCAAAGCTAAGGCGCTGCTGGTCAAAGACCATCCCCTTCAGGGCATAAAGCGAATCGCTCAGGTTGGCGATCCCGATGCCCTGGACGCCGGAGAAGTTATAGCGCGCTCCGCCGGCGGTGATGTCTTTACCGTGCTGCACGCAATCTTTAATGAACGAGGAGAGGAGAGGCACTGGCGCCCAGTCGCGATGGCCGATATCGCAGATATTGCTGCCCTCGACCATCAGCTTGATGTAATAGCGAATTTTGTCGCGCATCTGGCGGATAAGCCCTTCCCAGCTGACCTCCGGTTGTCCTTCATTTTCCTGCAGGACAAGTTCCATGACCTTCAGCAGGTTGAACATGGCGATATCATGCAGGCCGTAGGTGCGGCCGGGGATCGACAACTCGACGCAGCCGACCACCGCGTAGTCGCGGGCGTCTTCCAGCGACACGCCGCGATTGAGGAAGGCGGGGACCACCACCTCGTCGTTGAAAATCTGTGGAATGCCGGTGCCCAAGCGGATGGTTTCGGCGGTTTTACGCAGGAACGGGCGGTCAATCAGCTCGTTCACCCGCACGCCAAGATTCGGCTGCGGCAATTGCACGTTTTGATAGGCATCGAGGCATAAAAATGACAGCACGTTGACCGCGCTGCGCCCGGTTTCCGTTAGCCCACCGAGCAGGGCGGTATACCCGGTGGGAAAACCGGCGAAATAGCGTGCGCTACTGGAGGAGCGCAGCAGGACGATGTCGTTGCATTTTACCCAAAGCGACTCCAGCAACTCCTTGAGCGACGCCGGATCCTGTCCTTGATTCAGCGACGCCTGATAAAACGGCAGCATGTACTGGTCAAAACGGCCGAGCGAAATGGAGCTGGCATTGGATTCGTACTGCAGAATGATGTTCATATACCAGAACAGCTGGCAGGCCTGGGGGAAGTCCGTTGGCCGGTGCTGCGCATTGTGGCGCGAAATCGCGGCGATGGTTAACAGCTCCCGCTGACGCTGCGGATCCTGACAGTGTCCAGCCATCTCCTCGGCCAGCGCGGCGTAGCGCAGAATATGGCGCTGAGAGGCCTCCAGCAGGATCAATACCGCCTGATAAAAAGGGTTATCAGGCTGCCGGGCGCAGTGTGATTGCATCTCCGCAACCAGCGCGTCCAGGCCATTATTCAACAGGTGCGGATAGTCGATAATGATATGGCCCTGGCCTTTATCGGTCTGGTTCACGCTGAATATTTGGGTGCTGACGGCGGCTTTGACCTCGTCGGTCATCTGGCCGTTGATGAAATCTTTCATTGAGCGCTTTTCCCAGTAGGGGAACAGCGTTTCCCGATAGACGCGCTTATCTTCTTCGCTTATCGCGAAGCGGTCCTGCGGTCGGGTCGGGAAGGTGTCGAGCTCGTTAAGCAGCCAGTAGGGATCCATCTCCGGCGACATAATGCCGGCCCGCGGTTTGATGGTACGGTTGCCGGCAATCAGTTCATCATCACGAATCGAAATGTCTACCTTATCGAGGATCCAGGCGGTGGCCTTCGCCCGGCGAATAATCACCGGCTCGCCCTCCGTTTGCCGATGGCTGGCGGTATAGAGCAGGGCGCGTTCAAGTGATATTTCGCGCGGTTGGGCGAACAGGCTGGCTTTCAGGCGTTGAGTACGATTCGTCATGACAAACTCCATGTTGTGGCGAAGGGCGCGCGGGCGCCCCTTTTAAGGCTTCAGGCTCGTTGGGAAAGGTGGCTGTCTATCTTGTTCATGATGGCGTCGGCGCGTTTGACCGCATCGCTGATATTGACGCGTACGATAGTTTTCCCGGCAAAACGCTCTTCGAATTTGATACCGATATCTTTGGTCAGAATGACCATATCGGCGGCGGCGATCTCTTCCGCGGTCAGCTCGTTTTCAATGCCGATAGAACCCTGGGTTTCAACTTTGACCTGCCAGCCTTTGGCCTTAGCGGCGCTTTCTAACGATTCGGCGGCCATATAGGTGTGAGCCACACCCGACGGGCAGGCGGTGACAGCGATAATGTGGGTCATAATCTGTTCCTTCCAGTCTGTTAGTTAATTTCAAAATCAAGGTCTAATTCGTCGTCGGCTTTGGCGTCAGACGATTTCTTTTTAGCCAGCGCTTTCAGCACAATGACGCAGGCGGCGCTGACGCAGGCGCCGACCAGCAGCGCGGCGATAAAGCCGAGTTTGCCCTGGACCACCGGCAGCACGATGAGCCCGCCCCAGCCGGCGTAACACTGGGCGCCCAACAGCGCCGCGGTGACGCAGCCGCTGGCCGCGCCAATCATATTGGCCGGAATAACGCGCAGCGGGTCGGCAGCGGCAAAGGGAATCGCCCCTTCGGTGACCCCGACGCAGCCCATCACCAGCGCCGCTTTGCCGGTTTCCCTCTCTTCGGCGGTGAAATATTTGCGGCCGATCAGCGTCGCCAGTCCCATCCCCAGCGGCGGTACGGCGATGCCGACGGCGGCGATAGCCACTACGCTGTAGACCCCCTGTGAAACGCAGATCAGCATGAAGGCGTAGGCCACTTTGTTCACCGGGCCGCCCATATCAAACGCCAGCATCAGGCCCATAATGATGGCCAGCACCACGATGCTGCCTTCGCGCATGCCCTGCAGCCAGTTGGTCAGGTTTGCCGTGAGCGCGCCTACCGGTTCGCCGAGCCCCCACATCATGATCCCGGCAGTAATAAAGGTGCCGATGATGGGAATAATGAATATCGGCATCACCGAGCGCAGCACCTTGTGGACCGGTATTTTTTTCAGGTAATAGACCACCAGACCGCCGATCATCCCAGCGATCAACGCGCCAAAGAAGCCGGCGCCGAAGCTGTTACCTACCCAGGCGCCGATGGCGCAGGGGGCCAGCGCGGCGCGGTCGGCGATGGAGTAGCCAATGTAGGCGGCGAGAAAAGGGACCATCAGCGTCAGGCCGGCGACGCCAATATCAAACAGTTTCTTCAGGTTGGGATCGGTGGCGGCATCCGGAACCGCACCTTTGCCATACAACATGACGGACACCGCCAGCAGGATCCCGCCGGAGACCACGAAGGGGATCATATGTGACACGCCGGTCATCAGATGCTGGCGAGTATTTTTTAGTATTTGCACCAGTTCGTTCATTGCTTGCTCCTGAGCGCTGTAGGGCCCGTGACAGTATTGATGGCTCAACATTAGAAAAAGGGCGCCGCATAAAACAGTAGAGAAAAAGTGCATTTACTGGATATTTGTAAGGTTAGAAAAGAATTGCGATCCACCTCAAATCTTAGTGATGACAGGAGGAGTGAGCGCTAAAAGGGTGGAATTGTGATGGCGGGCATAAAAAAGTATCGTGTGTACAATAGTCCAGTAATTGCCAGTTTTGTCACCTAGTCCACTTGACCATCTTTCATTACCTTTTGGGGAATTAATGGATTACTCAGGAGGAAGGCGATGGCTCTGGTCATTGAATTTACATGTGATTTGCCCAACGGCGTGCATGCGCGTCCGGCCAGTCTGGTCGAAACGCTGTGTAACCGTTTTTCATCGGCAATTGAGTGGCGGAACCTGCGCTGCGATACCGGTGGCAATGCCAAAAGCGCGTTGGCGGTCATCGGCACGAACACCCTGAAGGGCGACACCTGCCAGCTGCTTATCAGCGGCGAAGATGAAGCCGGGGCTTACGCCGCGTTAACGGCCTTTCTGCGTGATGAATTTCCTCACTGCGACGCGCCGCTGCCTACGGCACAAGCGCTGGACGTCCAGCCGGTGCCGGAGTCACTCTCACGTCTGAACCCGACGCTGTTCCATGCCAGTCCGGTCTGCGCCGGCAGCGCGGGGGGCAGACTCATCCATCTAAAATCCCGCGATTTGCACGAGCTTGGCGCACTGCCCGTCGCCAGCAGTCCTGAACAGGAGCAGGCGGCACTGGATAACGGCCTGCGCCTGCTGGTGAAAGATATCGAACTGCGGCTGCTGGACAATGACGGTACCGCCAGCGCGATACTGGAAGCTCACCGTTCGCTGGCGACGGATGCCTCGCTGCGCCAGCATCTGCTCGGCGGGATCCTCACCGGTCTCAGCTGCGCCCAGGCGATCGTCGCCACCAGCGACCACTTCTGCGCCCAGTTCCGCGATTCCGGCAGCAGCTATCTGCAGGAGCGAGTGCTGGATGTGCGCGATGTCTGCTTCCAGCTGTTGCAGCATATCTACGGCGAAGCCCGTTTCCCGGCGCCGGGTCAACTGCGGGAAGCCGCCATTTGCCTTGCCGACGAACTCACCCCCAGCCAGTTCCTCGAACTGGATAAAACGCATCTCAAAGGGCTGCTGCTGCGCAGCGGCGGCACTACGTCGCACACCGTGATCCTTGCCCGCTCATTCAATATCCCGACCCTGGTGGGGGTTGACCTCGACGCACTGTTGCCCTGGGAGGATACTCAGGTGCAGATCGACGGCAACGCCGGGCTGCTGGTGGTCGACCTGAGTCCGGCGGTGGCGCGCTACTATCAGCAGGAGTCGTGGGTTCAGGCGCAGATCCAGCAACAGCAGCAGGTATGGCTGGATAAGGCGGGGCAGACGGAAGACGGTATCCGCGTCGAGATCGCGGCGAACATCGCCCATTCGGTAGAGGCGGTGGCGGCCTTCAACAACGGCGCGCAGTCGGTTGGCCTGTTCCGCACGGAGATGCTCTATATGGACCGGCCCGGAGCGCCATCGGAAGACGAACTCTACAACATTTTCTGCCAGGCGCTGGAGCCTGCCGCCGGGCGCAGCATTATCGTGCGGACTATGGATATCGGCGGTGATAAGCCGGTGGCCTACCTCAACATTCCGGCGGAAAATAACCCTTTCCTCGGCTACCGCGCGGTGCGCATCTATGAAGAGTACCAGGCGCTGTTTCATACTCAGCTGCGGGCGATTCTACGCGCTTCGGCGCACGGCTCGCTGAAGATCATGATCCCGATGATTTCCTCAATGGAAGAGATCCTGTGGGTGAAAGAGCGGTTGGCGGAGGCCAAACAGTCGCTGCGCGTCGAACAGATCCCGTTTGATGAAAAAATCCCGATGGGCATCATGCTGGAGGTGCCGTCGGTGATGTTCATCATCGATCAGTGCTGCGAAGAGGTGGACTTCTTTAGCATCGGCAGCAATGACTTAACGCAATATCTGCTGGCGGTCGACCGCGGTAACGCGAAAGTGACGCGCCATTACAACAGTCTCAACCCGGCCTTCCTGCGTGCGCTGGACTATGCCGTGCAGGCGGCGCACCGGCAGGGGAAATGGATCGGCCTGTGCGGCGAGCTGGGGGCCAAAGGTTCGGTGCTGCCGCTGCTGGTCGGCCTCGGCCTGGATGAACTGAGCATGAGCGCGCCGACGATCCCGGCGACCAAAGCGCGTCTGGCGCAGCTGGACAGCCGCGCCTGCCGTCAGCTGCTGAATCAGGCGATGCAGTGCCGTACCTCGCTGGAAGTGGAGCATCTGTTGGCCCAGTTCCGCATGCGCCAGCAGGATGTGCCGTTGATTAGCCGCCAGTGCATCACCCTCAACAGTGACTGGCGCAGCAAGGAGGAGGTGCTGAAGGGGATGACGGATAACCTGCTGCTGGCCGGGCGCTGCCGCTATCCACGCAAGCTGGAGGCCGATCTCTGGGCCCGCGAGGCGGTGTTCTCCACCGGGCTGGGCTTCAGCTTTGCCATTCCGCACAGTAAATCCGAGCATATTGAGCAGTCGACCATTAGCGTCGCCCGCCTGGCGCAGCCGGTGAAGTGGGGTGATGAAGAAGCGCAGTTTGTGATTATGCTGACGCTAAACAAGCATTCGGCGGGCGACCAGCATATGCGCATCTTCTCGCGTCTGGCGCGGCGCATTATGCACGCCGAGTTCCGCCAGGCGCTGGTATCCGCTGAGAGCAGCGAGGCTATCGCAACGTTGCTCCAGCGTGAGCTTGAGATTTAAGCTACTGAACTTTAGGGTTTTTTATCGTTTTTTTTGCACTGCCCATTTTATTTGCAATGAATTTTGCTGTGATTTCATTCCCCGTCACTCCTCTCTCACTTACCTCAGACCACACCGAAAGGTGTGGTTTTTTTATACATTTTTGTAACATCGATCGCAAATTTATAATTACACAATAACAAATTGTTTGATCATTATGTAATTCAGCGTTAGTTTGCCTGCGAAGAAAATCCATATTGACCGTCCGGGGTGGGCGAGAAACAAAGGGGGATTCGATGACTAAAGAGCAAGAGTTTCACTGCGACGTACTGGTGGTCGGTAGCGGTGCGGCAGGTATGTCAGCGGCAGTAAGTGCGGCACATCAGGGGCTGAATGTACTGATTGTGGAAAAAGCAGCGCGTTTCGGTGGCACTGCTGCCCGATCTGGTGGGTGGGTATGGATCCCGGGCAGCGATCAGGCTAAAGCCTGGGGCCATCTTGATTCAATTGAGTCGGTGAAGCGTTACTTAAAGCATGAAGGGGGTGCCAGCTATAACGAAGAACGAGTGGATGCATTCTTGCGTCATGGCCCGCAAGCCGCCGCCTTCTTTAGCCAGGATACCGCAGTCAAATTTGAAATGCCTCTCACTTTCCCTGATTACCATGCTGAAGCTCCCGGGGCAGCGCAGGGAGGACGCTCCATGGTGGCGAAGCCGTTCGATGCTCGTCAGTTGGGGAAACATTTGGCCCAATTGGAACCTCCGCTACCTGAATTGACAGTGTTTGGCATGATGATTGGGTCGGGCAACGATATTCGCCACTTTATGAAAGCGACGCGTTCGCTGGAGTCCGCCATCTACGCCACGAAGCGTTTAACTAAACATTTTTGGCAAACGTTGACCTGTGGACGAGGCATGACCTTAACCAACGGTAATGCTCTGATGGGCAGATTAGCTAAATCGGTCTTTGATAAGAATGTGCCGCTCTGGCTGAATTCACCCGTCAGGGAGTTGATCCTTAAAGAGGGGGCGGTCATTGGCGCAAAGGTAGAAAAAGAAGGATCGTTATATACGGTCTACGCATCGCGCGGTGTGGTGCTGGCCGCCGGCGGTTTTTCTCATGATATTAAGAGACGAAGCGAACACTATCCCCATACGCCAACCGGGAAGGAACACTGGAGCCCGACAGCCGAAACCAATACCGGCGACAGCCTGAATATGTTTGAAAATATCGGTGGGAGAGTCGATAGCCATTTGCCAAACGCCGCCGCATGGGCACCGATATCGTTAACCCGACGACCGGACGGCGGTCAGGGAGTGATGCCACACTTTATTGATCGGGCAAAGCCTGGCGTTATCGCGGTGACTCGTCAGGGACGCCGTTTCACTAACGAAGCCAACTCCTATCATGATTTCGTGCAGGCAATGATCAACGTTAGGGATGCTAAAAGTGAAGTTTGTGCCTGGTTAGTTTGCGATCGCCGAACTCTCAGACGCTACGGGCTGGGATGTGTCGCGCCATTTCCGCTACCGTTGAAACGCCATTTGACCTCCGGCTATCTCCTTGAAGGGCGCACGCTGGAAGCATTGGCGGAAAAAGCGGGCATTGAGGTGGCACAGTTTAAGGCGACGGTGGAGGAATATAACCGTTATGCCGCCTACGGTCAGGATCCGATCTTTGGTAAAGGTTCAAAAGCCTATAACCGTTATCAGGGCGATGCTTTGCATAATCCTAATCCTTGCATCAATACCATTGAGCGCGGGCCTTTTTATGCGGTGAAGGTTTTACCTGGTGATATCGGGACCTACAACGGTATCCCGGTTGATGCGGATAACCGTGTTCTGGATCAGCAGAAGAAGCCCATCCGCGGCCTGTTCGCCATTGGTAACGATGCCACTAGCATCATGGGCGGTAATTACCCGGGGGCAGGTATTACCCTGGGACCGGCATTAACTTTCGGATATGCCGTGGGTCAGTATTTGGCTCACTGCAGCACCCCTTCAGTCTCCGAGACGATAAAAAAAGCATCCTGATGCTTTAACTATTTTTCTTGCCTCCGGATGCGCTCTTTCACGCATCCGGAAGGATGGGTTATTACTCTTGTTGAAGAACACGATTATGCAAATTGCACCATTATTTGATTTAAGCGGTAAGAAAATACTCATCACCGGGGCGGCAAAAGGTAATGGCGCCGCCTTAGCGCGCGGGATGTCGGATGCTGGGGCAGAAGTCATATTGGTCGATGTCGATGACAAAGGTGTGCAGCGTTTAGCAGATACATTTAGAGCAGAAGGGCGATTAGCCAGTGCGTACCGGCTTGACGTTAGCCAGATCGAAGGATGTCTGCAGCTTGCTGAGGAGGTAGGGGATATCGATGTATTAATCAATAATGCAGGACTGTTGAAGCGGATCCCCTTTGCATCGGCATCTGTTTACGAGGCCTTTGCCGTCACGCTCGCCGTGAATGTTCATGGTCCTTTTAATATGACCCGTGCATTTTTACCTGCCTTAAAAAGACGGCGTGGAAATATTATTAATATTGCTTCTATCCAGTCCTTTGTCGCCGCACCAACCTCACCCACCTATGCCATCTCTAAAGGCGCGCTGGCGCAGTTAACCCGGACGCTTGCTGCGGAACTGGCGACGGATAATATACGTGTAAACGCCATTGCTCCGGGAATGATCGCGACAGAAATGTCGGCAAGTACAAGGGATAATGAAGAGGTTATGCAGCGTTTTTTGCAGCACGTGCCGATGAAGCGTGCCGCGCAACCTGATGAACTTATTGGCCCTGCGACTTTTCTCGCTTCGTCTGCTGCCAGCTATGTGACCGGTGTGATATTGCCTGTAGACGGAGGATATCTGGTGAGCTGATGGATTACCGTTGCGTTGAGGCTGGTGAGTGAAGCATCCCAAAACATATTGTTAGCACCTGATGCCCAAGATAAAGTACCGCTTCATAACAACCTGACATCAGCGGTAAGTGCTATGAAATCAGAATCGCGTGGGATCCAGAGCGTGGAAATCGCCGGGCAAATTTTACGAGTACTGGTGGACCATTCCCGTCCCTTAACGCTCAGCGAAATAGCTGAGCGGGCAGGGACAACTTCTGCGCAAATTCATAACTATCTGGTAAGCATGACGCGCGTGGGTCTGCTTAAGCGTGACCCACAAAGTCAGAAATTTGAACCAGGGGCACTAGCCCTCCGTTTAGGCGTCGCAGCCCTACATAGCCAGTCGGTAGTGGAAGAGGCTATTGCTCATATTGCAGCGTTGGGACAGCGTTTAAACGTCAATATGTTTCTTTCTGTGTGGGGACGTTTTGGCCCGCTGGTCATTGACTATCGTGAGCATGGTGCAGTGATGAATATTGGTTTTCGCCTGGGAAGCGTACTTTCTCTGACCCAGACAGCGACAGGAAAACTTTTCGCCGCTTATCACGATCGCGAACAGTGTACCGAGGTAATTAACCAGCAGATGTTTACGCGCGATAAGCTGGATGATTATCTCTCCCCGGCTTTTCAGCAACAATTGGCCGCCATCAGGAGAGACAAAATATCGATTGCACAGTCTTATCCGTTGGCATCAATTACCAGCCTTGCTGTCCCGGTGTTTGCGGCTGACAACTCGCTTACCCTGACGATCAGCGCGTTTGCGGCCGCTCATGATTTGATAGGTGAGCGCTTAACGATGGTGAGCAATGCTCTTCAAGCGCTCGCCGCCTCCCTTTCATGCAATGAGATCGCTTATGAATCACGTTGATAATGATAAGAACTCGCGTGGAGTGCAGTCGGTTGAAACTGCCGCCTTGATGTTAGAGTTCCTCACAGGCCAACAGGGTGGTGTGCCGCTAAAAAAGATTGCCCAGGCTGTAGGTATGAGTCCGGCACGGGCTTTCCCGTATCTTATAAGCCTGGTACGTAGTGGACTGGTGACAAAGGATGATGCACGAGGGCTTTATCTGCCCGGCGAACTGTCACAGCAGTTAGGAATGCTGGCTCTGCATTTACACCGTCCTTACGATACCGCTGAACATACGTTGAAGATCTTAAACCTGGAATGCGGACATAGTGCTGCCCTGAGCGTTTGGGGGAACATGGGACCAACGGTCGTGCGCGTTGAAGAGAGTCGTTATAGCGTATATCCGGAAATTCGAATCGGGTCGGTGATGTCGCTGGAGCAGACCTCCATTGGTCAGGTATTTTCCGCCTGGATGCCAGAGGAGATCGTTCGCGAGGCATGGGAGGCGGAGTATTGGCGACGTGAGCACCGTGCGGCGCCGAAAACGGCTATGGCGGCATTCTTTGCGAAGTTAGAGGCTGTTCGTCAGGCCGGGTGCGACTTCAAGCAAAATGTTCCTGCGCCAGGATTGAGTTCCGTGAGCGCGCCGGTTTTTGATCTCAGTGGTTCAATAGCTTACGCGTTGACCTTGTTTGATGAGAGTGGGGTCATTGATGTGAGCCCCGGCGGTGCAGCCCAACAAGTGTTGCGCCATCATGCATACTGCCTGTCGGCAGCGCTGGGGCTACGGATTGATTATCCCACTGGTGATTTAGCGGTTACCTCAACGCGTTGAGTATCTCTAGTGTGCCTCGCATCAATGGTCGCTACTCGAGCTGGTTTTCCTGGCCGTCATTGGAACGACTTCACTCAGCACAGCCAGGCAAACCGCGTCTCCTACCTGTTGGGTGGAGGCAGAGCCCTGCATATCCGGCGTCTTCGGCCCACTGGCGATCGTCTGCTCAATTGCCGCCAGGATGCCGTTGTGCGCAGCGTGATAGCGCGCATCGCCGTTCCCGAGAAAATCAAGCATCATCGCCCCGGCCCATATGGTGGCGATCGGATTGGCGATATTTTTACCGTAGATATCCGGCGCTGAACCGTGGACCGGCTCGAACAGCGACGGGAAGGTGCGCTCCGGGTTGAGATTGGCCGATGGCGCAATACCAATGGTACCGGTGCAGGCCGGGCCAAGATCGGAGAGAATATCACCGAACAGATTGGAGCCGACGACCACGTCAAACCGCTCCGGCTGCAGCACGAAGCGGGCGCAGAGAATATCGATATGCTGCTTGTCCCAGCGGATCTCGGGATAGTTTTTGGCCATCTCCTCCACCCGCTCATCCCAGTAGGGCATGCTGATGGCCAGCCCGTTGGATTTCGTCGCCGAGGTCAGCGTTTTGCGCGGGCGGCTTTGCGCCAGCTCGAAGGCGTAGCGCAGGATACGGTCAACGCCCCGGCGGGTAAAGATCGACTCCTGAATCACCACTTCATGCTCGGTACCTTCATTGGCACGCCCGCCCAGAGCGGAATATTCGCCTTCGGTGTTCTCGCGCACCACGTAGAAATCGATATCGCCAGCCTTTTTCCCCGCCAGCGGGCAGGGGACGCCGGGGAACAGGCGCACCGGGCGCAGGTTGACGTACTGATCGAACTCGCGGCGGAACTTCAGCAGCGACCCCCACAGCGAGATATGATCCGGGACGGTATCCGGCCAGCCGACGGCGCCAAAGTAGATGGCGTCGAACCCCTGTAACTGCTCGCGCCAGTCGTCCGGCATCATCTTACCGTGATGAGCATAATATTCGCAGCTTGCCCACTCCATCTGCTCGAAGCTCAGCGCCAGATCCCACCGCTGCGCGGCGGCTTTCAGTACGCGGATCCCTTCAGGCAGGACTTCTTTGCCAATTCCGTCACCCGGGATGGCGGCAATACGACAGGTTTTTTTCATTCCGGTTCTCACTTTTTAGCGATGATGTTTGACCACCTGCTTATCCTATAATTGACTGATTCATAATTAATCACGCTAACTGGTGAAACATAAAACACAGATCATGAATAATCTGCCGCTGCTGAATGATTTACGCGTTTTTATGCTGGTCGCCCGCCGGGCCGGGTTTGCCGCCGCCGCTGAGGAGCTGGGCGTATCGCCGGCTTTTGTCAGCAAGCGGGTTTCGCTGCTGGAGCAAACCCTGAATGTGATGTTGCTGCACCGGACCACCCGCCGGGTCACCATTACCGAAGAGGGAGAGCGGATCTACGAGTGGGCGCAGCGCATTCTGCAGGATGTCGATGAGATGATGGACGAGCTCTCCGACGTGCGTCAGGTGCCGCAGGGAACGCTGCGGATTATCAGCAGCTTCGGCTTTGGTCGCCGGGTGGTGGCCCCCGCGCTGTCGGCGCTGGCGCTTCAGTACCCGCAGCTGGAGCTGCGTTTTGATGTTCAGGACCGACTGGTGGATTTAGTCAATGAAGGGGTGGATCTCGATATTCGCCTCGGCGACGATATCGCGCCGAATCTGATTGCCCGCCAGCTGGCGCGCAATCACCGCGTACTCTGCGCGTCGCCGCAGTTCCTCGCCCGCCATGCGCCGCCGAAACAGCTGAGCGATCTGGCGGCTCTGCCGTGCCTGGTGATTAAAGAGCGGGATCATCCGTTCGGCGTCTGGCAGCTGCATAGCAAAGAGGGCCAGCACGCCATCAAAGTGACCGGGCCGCTGTCGTCCAACCATGGCGAAATTGTTCATCAGTGGTGTCTGGACGGGCAGGGGATTGCGCTCCGTTCGTGGTGGGACGTCAGGGAGAATATCGCCAGCGGGCATCTGGTGCAGGTGCTGCCGGACTACTGGCAACCGGCCAACGTCTGGGCGGTTTACGTCTCCCGCCTGGCGACGTCGGCTAAAATTCGCACCACCGTGGAGTTTCTGCGCCACTATTTCCAGCAACACTATCCGCAGCATGAGCCGACGGCCAGGGCCGTCGGCAAAGACGATTAAACCCCAAGGCGGTCGCGCAGGCTGTAGTAGGCGGCGCCCATCGCGGTAAAGGGGATACGCAGGCTGCGGCCGCCCGGGAACGGGTAGTGCGGCAGTTTGGCAAAGGCGTCGAAACGTTCGGCGTCGCCGCGCAGCAGTTCCGAAATCAATCGTCCGGCGAGGTGGGTACAGGTGACCCCATGCCCGCTGTAGCCCTGCATGTAGTAGATGTTGCTATCCAGGCGACCAAACTGCGGCATCCGCGACAAGGTCAGCAGGAAGTTGCCCGTCCAGCGGTAGTCAATCTTCACCCCCTGCAGCTGTGGGAAGGTTTTCAGCAGCTTTGGCATAATCAGCCGCTCCACATCGTCCGGGTCGCGGGCGCCGTAGACCACGCCGCCGCCGTACAGCAGGCGGTTATCGCCGGTCAGACGGTAGTAGTCCAGCAGGTAGTTACAGTCTTCCACACAGTAGTTTTTCGGGATCAGCGAGCGGGCGACCTCCTCCGACAGCGGCGCGGTGGTGACCACCTGGGTGCCGCACGGCATGCTGCGCTTCGCCAGCTCCGGCTCCAGTTTGTCACCGAGATAGGCGTTGCCGGCGACGATCACATAGCGGGCAGTGACCTGGCCGCGGGCGGTGCTGACCACTGCCGGGCTGGTGTGCTGGATGCGGGTGACCGGCGACTGCTCATACACCCGGCCGCCGTTCAGGCGAATAGCGTCCGCTTCGCCGATGGCGAGGTTGAGCGGGTGAATATGGCCGCCGCTGTGGTCGAGCAGGGCGCCGACGTAGCGGTCGCTGTCCACTTCGCGACGAATCGCCTCTCTGTCCAGCAGCTCCAGCTGCGTGTTGCCGTAGCGCTCCCAGTTGGCTTTCTGTTCTTCCAGCGTCTCCAGCTGTTTATGGTTCATCGCCACGAACAGGCCGCCCGGTCGGTAATCGCACTGGATCTGATAGCGCTGGATGCGTTCGCGGATAATATCGCCGCCTTCGAACATCATGCTGCCGAGCATTTTCGCCGCATCCGGGCCGTAGTTTTTTTCAATCACGTCGATATCGCGGCTGTAGGAGTTAACCAGCTGACCGCCGTTGCGGCCGCTGGCGCCGAAGCCGATGCGCGCCCCTTCCAGCACCACCACGTCGTAGCCCATTTCGGCAAGATGCAGGGCAGAGGAGAGGCCGGTGTAGCCGCCGCCGACGACGCAGACGTCGCAGCTTATCGATTCGTCCAGCGTCGGAAAGGGTTCATATTTGTTGGCGCTGGCGGCGTAATAGCTGGTGGTATGTTCGGTCATGATTAAGACTCCAGGGCAATCCAGATGGTTTTCAGTTCGGTGAATTTTTCCAGGGCGTGCAGCGACTTATCGCGCCCGTTGCCGCTCTGTTTGTAACCGCCGAAGGGGACGGTCATATCACCATCGTTATAGTTGTTGACGAAGACCGAACCGGCCTTCAGGCGGCGGCTCATGCGGTGGGCGCGTGAGAGATCGCGAGTCCATACCGCGGCGCCGAGGCCGTAGTCGCTGTCGTTGGCAAGCCGCAGCGCCTCGTCTTCGCTTTTGAATCGCGTCACCACCAGCACCGGGCCGAAGATCTCTTCCCGGCTGAGGGTGGAAGCCGGGTCGACGTCAATGAAAATGGTCGGGCCGACGGCGGCTGGCCATGGATTTTTCCGCCCATCGAGGAACAGCGTGCTTTTACTTTCGCCGCCGCGAATAAAACTGTGCACGCTGTCGGCATGGGTGTTGTCAATCAGCATGCCCATGGTGGTGTTTGGGTCGAGTGGGTTGCCCGGCTGCCAGTGTTGCGCTTCGGTTTTCAGTCGCGCCAGGAACTCGTCGGCGATGCTCTCCTCCAGCAGCAGGCGGGTGCCGGCGATGCACACCTGGCCCTGGTTGTAGAAGATGCCGCCGGCGGTGGCGCTGACCGCTTTTTGCAGATCCGGGCAGTCGGCGAAGACGATGTTGGCGCTCTTGCCGCCCGCTTCCAGCCACACGCGCTTCATATTGCTGTCGCCGGCGTCTTTCAGCAGCTGCTTGCCGGTGCGGGTGGAGCCGGTAAAAGTAATGACCTCCACGTCAGGATGCAGGGCGAGCGCCTGTCCGGCCTCGTGACCAAAGCCGCTGACCACGTTCAGCACGCCGTCCGGCAGGCCAGCCTCTTTCGCCAGCCCGGCGAGGCGCAGGGCGGTGAGCGGCGATTTTTCCGACGGCTTAAGGATCACGCTGTTGCCTGCCGCCAACGCCGGACCGAGCTTCCAGCAGGCCAGCAGCAGCGGGAAGTTCCATGGCACCACCGCGGCGATGACGCCAATCGGTTCGCGGACGATCATCGCCAGCTCGTTGCTGCCGGTGGGGGCCACTTCGCCATAGACTTTATCCAGCGCTTCGGCATACCAGCGGATGGCGCGGGCGGCGCCGGGAATATCGTCGCGCAGGCTGTGGCGAATCGGTTTGCCGGTATCCAGCGTTTCCAGAAGCGCCAGCTCTTCGCGGTGGGCCTCCATCAGATCGGCGAAGCGTGTGAGAACCGCTTTACGCTGCGCGGGGGCGGCCTGTGACCAGTCGCCGTTATCAAAGACCCGGCGCGCGGCCTTCACCGCCAGCTCGACGTCGGCTTTTTTGCCGCGGGCGACATGGGCTAATGTTTGCTGCGCGGCAGGGTCAATGGTTTCAAAGGTGGTATTATCGACCGCGGCGCAATATTCGCCGTTAATAAATAATCGTGTTTCAATGGCCAGGCTTTTCGCTTTTTCCTGCCAGTAAGCCAGGTGCTGAAAATTCATCATGACTCCTTAAAAACATTATCGGCAAATTAATCATTTCGGCGTTTTCAGGCTGCACGGGGGCGCTGCGCCAGGCGCAGGGCATCGTGAATCCCCGGAGTTGAATACCGTTTTATTGCCCTAAATTTCGGCAGGTTGTCTGCATGCCGAATAATTCAGGGACGAGTCGCCATTCACGGCGTTAATTATTTCAGGGCCAGCAGGAAATAGGATTCCCTTCCGGCACAAACGTTATGACGGCGAGTTTTTCGCGGCGACGAAAATAAAATTTCCGCCGTCGCAGGTCTGAAGAAAGCCTGAACCTCGTTCAGGCTAACTATTCAGAATGTGGTGGGGGTGTGGGCACTGATGATGCGGCAGATGCCTGCCGAGGTGTTGCTGAAGCTGTGCGGGATGCCGGTGTTAATGGCATAGCTCTGTCCAGCCACCAGGTGGTACGACTGACCGTTAATGGTCAGCACGATCTCCCCCTCCAGTATGGTGCCTATCTCCTCACCCTGATGCTTAATCCTCTCCCCGGTCGTGGTTCCAGGCTGGTAAGTTTCAAAAATCATCGCCAGCGTACGGTTCGGATTTCCGTTATGAACCAGCTTCATGGAAACGCCCTGACTGCCCATTTCGATAAGGTCATCCTGATTAATGACCACCTGGGGTTCGTCCGGCTTTTCGGGTTCAGAAAAGAATTCCGAGAGCGACAGCCCATAGACTTTCAGCAGCTTTTGCAGCGTACTGATGGCGGGACTGACTTTGTCCTGCTCTATGGTGCTGATGGCACTATGTGTTAACCCAGACAGTTCGGCGGCACGACGCTGCGAGAGACCCAGCTGTTGGCGGATCTCTGACAGACGTTTCCCTGGCGCCAGTCCGTCATCGCTCATATTTGCATTTCCTTAACGGTAGTGGTCAGCGCCGCCGCTTTTCAGCATGATGGCCCTGACAGGCGGTGATAAAACCATCAAACAACATACGCGACAGGGCGTATTCGCTACTGTTCCATTCAGGATGCCACTGTACGCCCAGCGCGAAAGGGTGATCGTTCACGCTGACCGCTTCCACCAGTCCATCCGGCGCTCGCGCCTCCACGCGCAGCTGCGGACTCAGGGTTTTTGCCCCTTGTCCGTGTAGCGAGTTTACCCAAAACGTGTTGCAGCCCGGTATCAATTGCGACAGCAATCCTCCTTCCTGAACCTCAACCTGATGGGACGGGGCATACTGCTGCTCGACGGGCAGTTCAGGATCTTCGCGATGCTCCAGCAGCTCAGGCTGCTCGAACAGACGACGATACAGAGTCCCACCGGTGGCGACAACCAGTTCCTGCAGTCCACGACAGATGGCGAAAATGGGGATGCGCCTTTCGAGTGCGGCGTTAATCAGCGCCATGCTCAGAAGATCACGCCCGGGGTCGGCGTCAGGCTCATCGCCGTTTTCACCATAAAGGTGCGGCTGCACGTTACTGGGGCTGCCTGGCAGGTATATCCCGTCCAGTTTATCGACTAACGCGTTCAGCAGCTCCGGCTCCGCCAGCGCATGCGGCAGGGCGATCGGCAGTCCGCCGGCGTTAACAATTGCATTCAGGTACTTTTCTTGCAAGGTCTGGGTCTGGTGACCCTTAAGCCTGTTTCTACACATCACGACGCCAATAACTGGCTTGTACATTATATTTTCCATGATCGCCCTCACAAAGTGGACTAAATTATGACCGCTATAGCGGGTTTAACGGCCATATCGTTCAATATTTTCTCAATCTAGCAGTGGAAATAGCCCTTTGCAAACTTAATTTAACATTTGACAAACAATTTATTTGCATACACAGTCGATGGGGTGGACATTATATTTAACGGCCTGAGTGCAGGACCGAAACCAAACCAACGGCGGTGAATCATGGAAACCAATATCGTAGAAGTTGAGAATTTTGTTCAGCAAACGGAAGAGAGACGGGTCAGCGCGTTCGCGAAAGAAGTGAAGCGCTACCTCGAAACCTACCCTGATACCCAATATGTCGATGTCCTCCTCACTGATCTGAACGGCTGCTTCCGCGGCAAGCGCATCCCCGTTGCCGGCCTGAGCAAGCTGGAGAAAGGCTGTTATTTTCCGGCCTCGGTGTTTGCGATGGATATTCTCGGCAACGTCGTGGAAGAGGCCGGTCTGGGCCAGGAGATGGGCGAGCCGGATCGCAGCTGCATCCCGGTGCCCGGTACCTTAACGCCTTCAGCGGCCGATCCGCAGTCGATAGCCCAGGTACAGCTGACTATGGTTGATGAAGATGGCGCTCCCTTTGACGTTGAGCCGCGGAACGTACTCAACCGCCTCTGGCAGCAGCTGCGCCAGCGCGGGCTGTTCCCCGTGGTAGCGGTAGAGCTGGAGTTCTATTTACTGGACCGCAAACGCGATGCCGAAGGCTACCTGCAGCCGCCGTGCGCGCCGGGCACCGACGATCGCAACACCCAGAGCCAGGTCTACTCGGTCGATAACCTGAACCACTTTGCCGACGTGCTCAACGACATCGACGAGCTGGCGAAACTGCAGCTGATCCCCGCCGACGGCGCGGTGGCCGAAGCCTCGCCGGGCCAGTTTGAAATCAATCTCCACCATACCGATAACGTGCTGGATGCCTGCGATGATGCGCTGGCGTTAAAACGTCTCGTGCGTTTAATGGCGGAGAAGCATAAGATGCACGCCACTTTTATGGCCAAGCCTTATGAAGAGCATGCGGGCAGCGGGATGCATATCCACATCAGCATGCTGAACAATAAAGGGGAAAACGTGCTGGTGGACGGCGACGGGGAAGACTCCGCGCTGCTCAAACGCGCGCTGGCCGGGATGATCGATCTGATGCCGGCCTCGATGGCGCTGCTGGCGCCGAACGTGAACTCGTATCGCCGCTTCCAGCCGGGGATGTATGTCCCGACGCAGGCTTCCTGGGGCCATAACAACCGTACCGTGGCGCTGCGGATCCCGTGCGGAGAACGGCAGAACCACCGCGTGGAGTATCGCGTGGCGGGAGCGGACGCCAACCCGTATCTGGTGATGGCGGCGATTTTCGCCGGTATCCTGCACGGGCTGGATAACCCTCAGCTGCCTTTGCAGGAAGAGGTGGAAGGTAACGGCCTGGAACAAGAAGGGCTGCCGTTCCCGATCCGTCAGAGCGACGCGCTGTGGGAGTTTATGCAGAACGATCACCTGCGTGAGCGTCTCGGCGAGCGTTTCTGCCACGTTTTCCATGCCTGCAAGCATGATGAATTATTGCAGTTTGAGCGTCTTATCACAGAAACTGAAATTGAGTGGATGTTGAAAAACGCCTGATGGTCGCCCCGCGAGGGGCGCATGAGTTGAGTCATGAGTAGCATCATACGGCCTGAGCGGAGCCTGGTCGTCCTTTTTGCTGGGAGCCCAGCCATTTCCCGGATGTCGCGTTAAGGAGCGCAGGCGGCAACGGGGCTTCAGTTAACGACACAGTGTGTGACGAGGAAATGAGATGATGCAGATGTTCAAATATCCGCAGGGAGAGGGAGGCCGCTCAGGCCGCATTGGATGCCAGCCAGCAACCGCTCACCGGTCCGTCTTACCCTTTTATTTATGCCTTACCCCCTTGCTAAGCAGGTTTGTCACGCGAACGTTGTGCCCGCAAACTGTTATCCGCAAGGGGGGAATGGTCGATGGCAATTAATCTTCCTGCGCATAACGCCGCTCAGGCGGGCAGACCGCGTCTGCGTAAATCCCTCAAACTCTGGCAAGTGGTGATGATGGGGCTCGCCTATCTGACGCCGATGACGGTGTTTGATACCTTCGGCATTGTCTCCGGCATCAGCAACGGCCACGTCCCGGCGTCGTATTTGCTGGCGCTGGCTGGCGTGCTGTTCACCGCCATCAGCTACGGCAAACTGGTGCGCCAGTTCCCGGAAGCCGGCTCTGCCTACACCTACGCGCAAAAATCCATCAGTCCGCACGTCGGTTTTATGGTCGGCTGGTCGTCGCTGCTGGATTATCTGTTCCTGCCGATGATCAACGTCCTGCTGGCGAAGATCTATCTCTCGGCGCTGTTCCCGGAAGTGCCGCCATGGGTGTGGGTGGTGACCTTTGTCGCCATTCTGACCGCCGCGAACCTGAAAAGCGTTAACCTGGTGGCCAACTTCAACACCCTGTTCGTGCTGGTGCAGATCTCGATTATGGTGGTGTTTGTCATTCTGGTGGTCCAGGGGCTGCACAAAGGCGAGGGGGTAGGGACCGTCTGGTCGCTGCAGCCGTTTATCAGCCAGAATGCGCATCTGATCCCGATTATTACCGGGGCGACCATCGTCTGCTTTTCGTTTCTCGGCTTCGACGCGGTGACCACGCTGTCGGAAGAGACGCCTGACGCCGCACGGGTGATCCCGAAGGCGATTTTTCTCACCGCGATGTACGGCGGCATTATTTTCATCGTCGCGTCGTTCTTTATGCAGCTGTTTTTCCCGGATATTCATCGCTTTAAAGACCCGGACGCCGCGCTGCCGGAGATTGCGTTGTACGTGGGCGGCAAGCTGTTCCAGTCAATTTTCCTCTGCACCACCTTTGTTAACACCCTGGCGTCCGGCCTGGCGTCCCATGCCAGCGTCTCCCGGCTGCTGTACGTGATGGGCCGCGATAACGTCTTCCCGGAGCGCATTTTCGGCTATGTGCATCCGAAATGGCGCACCCCGGCGTTGAACGTGATTATGGTGGGTATTGTCGCGCTGTCGGCGCTGTTCTTCGACCTGGTGACCGCCACCGCGTTGATTAACTTCGGCGCGCTGGTGGCCTTCACCTTCGTTAACCTGTCGGTGTTCAACCACTTCTGGCGGCGCAAAGGGTACAACAAAACCTGGAAGGATCGACTGCACTATCTGCTGCTGCCGATGGTCGGGGCGTTGACGGTAGGGGTGCTGTGGATCAACCTCGAGGCCACTTCCCTGACGCTCGGTCTGGTGTGGGCGGCGCTTGGTCTGGTGTATCTGGCTTATCTGACCCGACGCTTCCGTAAACCGCCGCCGCAGTTCGATGCCGCCAAGGCGGAGCAGGCCTGGGAGTCCTAGAGCCTGACGCAGAAACCGAACAAAGGCAGGCCCGCAGTCCTGCCTTTGTTATGGCATCGGTAAGGGACAGTACAGGATGGTAAAGAAATCAGCAGAAAACGGCGGAGAACGGAAGGTATTATTTCTTCTTTTTATGGACAGGTAACTGACTGGCGCGCCGTTCTTTGAGGTACGACACCAGACTGTAGATGGCGACGCCCAGCAGCGCCACCGCGACGATAAAGAGAATAAGACCCGACATAGACCAACCTAAAATTCTGTTTAGAAAGGGAAAAAGATACAGGGCTCAGTTGAAGATAACATCGGGATATGTCTGAAAGATGACGCCTCATCGCGGGAATATCCGCCGCAGGGGTTGTGATAAAATATTTCCCGCAGGAATGTGACAGTCTGGGTTTCAGCTGAAAGGGCGTAACACTCCGTTAAGTGATTTTACAGAAGTGCGGCCAGCAGCGGGTTACGCTGACCGCGAATTAGAATGATCTGAGAGCAAGACATGTATAAGAAAACCCTCAGCCTGCTGGGCGTGGCGCTGGCGCTGACGGCCTTCGCCAGTCAGGCTGAAAATGAACGTCAGGCGATCCGCGAGCGGATCGTGGAGCAGGTCCTGAAACCGTGTGAAGGTAAAAAAGCGGGCGATAAGGTGGTGATCACCGATCGCCGCGGCGGTGAGCACGAGGCGATCTGTACCCTGGCGGCGGTTCCACTGCCGGAGTGAGTTAGCGATATCGCGGCGCTGGTTGCCCGGTTCGCGCGCTGGTAAACAGCGCCAGTCGCGTCTGCTCGAAAGCCTCCCACAATCCCAGGTCATGCACGGGCGGTAAGGTGACCTTTTCCCCCATCTCCAGTCCTCTGAGGGCGGCGTCAACCAGATCCTCGGTGGTCATGACCGTACCGGTGGGCAGGGCGTCCAGCGCCACGCCGGAGGTCGGCCACAGATCGGTGGCGGTCGCCGCCGGCAATACCGCCTGAATACGCACGCCGCTGTCGGCAAACTCATCCTGCAGGCCACGGGTAAAGCTCAACACCCAGGCTTTGCTGGCGCTGTAGACCGCGCTGCCCGGCAGCGTATGCAGCGCAAGAATAGAGGCAATATTGATCAGCGTTCCGCGGCCCCGGGGAGCAAAAGCGGCCAGCGCGGCATAGCTCAGGCGCAGGAGCGCGGTGGTGTTGAGCGTATGAATCGCCTGGTGCTCGCGCGGCGTACTGGCGAGAAAGCCCGCCATTTTTGCCGTGCCGGCGTTGTTGATGAACAGGTCAATGGCGGGATCGTGCTGCAGACGCTGCTCCACGGCTTCAATGCCTTGCTCCTCGCTCAGGTCGGCCTTGACGATGCTGGCCCGGATGGCGTAGCGCGCCTGCAGCTGCCCGGCGAGCGCCTGCAGCCGATCTTCACGGCGGGCGGCGAGGATCAGATCGTAGCCGCGAGCGGCGAGTCGTTCGGCATAGATCGCGCCGATACCTGAGGAAGCGCCGGTGATAAAAGCAGTGTGCGATGACTGGGACATGAGTATTGCCTCTTAAAAGGTTGCATTATTAAACCAAATTCAGGATGAGATACTTGGTTTAATAATGCAACCATTTTGCCGGGCTTTTTTTATTTTTGCCTGCCGCGGGCAGCGATTAGTCGTTCAGCGGAACGGCGATGGTGATATCCGCTGGGGCCAGCTCACGGCCATCCGCCGCCTGCAGGACCAGTTTACGCAGGGGCTGGCGCTGCTGGCGGTCAATAAGCCGGGTTGCCGGTTCGTCAGGATCGAACAGATAGTCATCCGCCCACTGGGAAAGGGCGACCAGCACGGTCTGCAGGGCGCGGCCCTTATCCGTCAGGACGTACTCCTGCCAGGCGCTGCCGTCGGAGGCCGGCTGCAGACGCAGGATGCCTTCATCCACCAGCATTTTCAGGCGTCCGGCGAGCATATTTTTGGCAATGCCGAGGTTTTTCTGGAATTCACTAAAACGGCACGCCCCGCGCAGGGCATCGCGGACGATAAGCAGCGACCACCAGTCACCGATAACGTCGAGGGAGCGGGCGACAGGACAGCAGCTGTTTTCAAGACGGGTACGTTTCACGAAAGCCTCCGGGTTAGTTGTTTCATTATAAAACTATTTGGTCGGCAGAGGAAATTTTCGGCGGCGGTCTAAGTTTGCGAGCGAATGCCAGGAAAAATGGCATAAATCCGTCACAATTAACCCGATGATAATAAATGACTAAGGATGAAGGGATGAAAAAACGTCTACTCGCCGCCGCCGTAGCCGGCGCGGTCATGTTATCCGCCGGCGCTCTGGCGCAGGACACGGCCGCCCCGGAGGGGTATCAGCTGCAGCAGGTGCTGATCATGAGTCGTCACAACCTGCGCGCGCCGCTGGCCAATAACGGTAGCGTGCTGGAGCAGTCCACCGCCAAAGCCTGGCCGCAATGGGATGTGCCGGGCGGCCAGCTGACCACCAAGGGTGGCGTGCTGGAGGTGTATATGGGCCACTATATGCGCGAATGGCTGGCGCAGCAGAAGCTGGTGACCAGCGGCGAGTGCCCGCCGGAAAACGCTGTTTACGCCTACGCTAACAGCCTGCAGCGCACCGTCGCCACCGCGCAGTTCTTTATCACCGGCGCGTTCCCGGGCTGCGGCATTGCGGTGCATCATCAGCCGCAGATGGGCACCATGGACCCGACCTTCAACCCGGTTATCACCGACGACTCCCCGGCGTTTCGTGAGAAAGCGCTGCAGGCGATGGAAAAAGAGCGCCAGGGGATGCAGTTGACCGAGAGTTACAAGCTGCTGGAGACGATGATCGATTACCGCAACTCGCCCTCCTGCAAAGAGAAGCAGGTCTGTTCCCTGAGCGAGGGTAAAGATACCTTTAGCGCCGGTTATCAGCAGGAGCCGGGGGTGTCCGGGCCGCTGAAGGTGGGCAACTCGCTGGTGGACGCCTTCACCCTGCAATATTATGAAGGCTTCCCCAAAGACCAGGTGGCGTGGGGGGAGATCACCAGCGATAAGCAGTGGCAGGTGCTGTCGAAGCTGAAAAACGGCTATCAGGATAGTCTGTTTACTTCGGTGGCGGTGGCGCAAAACGTGGCCAAGCCGCTGGTCAACTATATCGATAACGCGCTGGTGGGCGAGGGGGCCAGCAAGGCGAAAGTCACGCTGCTGGTGGGACACGACTCGAATATTGCCTCGCTGCTGACGGCGCTGGACTTTAAGCCCTATCAACTGCCCGGCCAGTATGAGCGCACGCCTATCGGCGGCAAACTGCTGTTTCAACGCTGGCACGACAGCGGCAGCAACCGCGATCTGATGAAGATTGAGTATGTCTACCAGAGCACCGAGCAGCTGCGTAATGCCGACCCATTGACGTTGCAGACCCCGCCGCAGCGGGTCACGCTGGCGCTTAACGGCTGCCCGGTCGATGACCAGGGTTTCTGTCCGCTGGAGACCTTTAAAAAGGTGATCAACGAGGCGGCGAAATAACGAAAAAACCCGGAGCAATCCGGGTTTTTTAGCAGGTTAGGGTGAGACTCGGCAGGGATAAACGTCCTAGACGTTTTTACGCTCAATCGTCTGTTCACCCCAGAACAGCGCATCTTTATCGGTTTTGGCAAAGGCCAGCGCCAGCACTTCGTCGCTGCCTTCCTCCCAGATTTGCTCCGCCAGTTTTTCATCATAGTGGGCGACTTCGAAAATCGCCTCGGCGATCTCCGGCGAGGTGTTACGTAAACTTGCCCATTCGCCGACGCGATGTGCTTTTGCTTCTTGAGTTGGCATAGTGCTCCTCCTGCGGAAGATTAGCCGTGCAGTTTAACGGCCAGTTTGGCGACATGTTCACCCTGATAGCGGGCGATGGCTAACTCTTCCTCGCTTGGCTGACGCGAGCCGTCGCCGCCGGCAATAGTGGTTGCGCCATAAGGCGTCCCGCCGCGGACCTGGGAGATATCGAACAGCTCCTGGGCGCCGTAGCCGATCGGCACGATGATCATGCCGTGGTGGGCCAGCGTCGTCCAGGTGGAGGTAATGGTTTGTTCCTGGCCGCCGCCGGTGCCGGTTGAGCTGAATACGCTGGCGATCTTGCCATACAGCGCGCCGGATGCCCACAGGCCGCCGGTCTGATCGAGGAAGGTGCGCATTTGTCCGGACATATTGCCGAAACGAGTCGGGGTACCAAAGATGATGGCGTCATACTCAGCCAGTTCCTGCGGCGTAGCGACAGGCGCGTTTTGCGTTTTACCGCCTGCTTTGGCAAACGCTTCTGCCTGCATGGTTTCCGGCACACGCTTCACAACCACCTCAACGCCGTCCACCCGGTTCGCCCCATCGGCGACGGCATGAGCCATGGTTTCAATGTGTCCATACATGGAATAATAAAGCACCAGAATTTTAGCCATTTCCATCACTCCTCGGTTGCATTATAAGCCAGCCAAATAGCTGGTACCTTTAAAGATAAAGCCTCTGCCGAAGAGTGCAAATCCAACGGGCATTTATTTGATTTATAACAAAATGACAAAGCATTATTTACTTTTCCTTGCGCAGCGCGGCCTGAGCGGCGGAGAAGCGGGAAGCGATGCCTCCGCCATTCTGGCCGGTGCGGCGAGGATGTAGCATCAGGATACATTTTCGCTAACTATTTTTTCTTCGTCAGCAGAGGAGGTTAGCGCCATCACGCGGCGCGAGGGGATTTTTTTCGCCAGGCTTTGTTTCTGAATGTGACATTTGCCATCGTCAGCGGCAGTCATTCACTAACCTTATAGATACGCGGCAGGACAGCGGCGTCGCCGCTCCCGCGTAATGCACTATGATGTCTAACCTAATGGAGGTCAGTAATGGCAAACCATCGTGGCGGTTCTGGCAACTTTGCTGAAGACCGTGAAAGAGCATCAGAAGCAGGACGTAAAGGTGGCCAGCATAGCGGGGGGAATTTTAAAAATGACCCTCAGCGCGCCTCAGAGGCTGGTAAAAAAGGGGGTAAAAACAGTCACGGTAGTCGTGAGAGTTAACGCGCGACTCGCACTGTTCTCTTTGATGCGGTGTTAATCTCCCCGACCCAACCGCATCGCCCTCGCCGCCGGCATCAGCCGGCGGTTTTTTTTTAACTGTCGGAGGTTGCGCTCCCGCCGGGCCGATTGCACACTGGTCGCCCGTTAATCGTCATGGCTGTTTTATGTCTTCGTTAAAATTCTCCGTTAGCCGCCAGGAAGCGCTCCTTATCATGATCACCATGTTCTGGGGAGGGACCTTCCTTGCCGTGCAGTATGCGGTCAGCCTCAGCGGGCCGCTGTTTTTTGTCGGCCTGCGTTTCGCGACCGCCGCGCTGGCGGTGGGTCTGCTCTCGCTGCGCACCCTGCGCGGTATGACATGGCTGGAGGTGAAGGCGGGGGTGGCGATTGGCGTGGCGATTGCGCTGGGGTATGGGCTGCAGACCTGGGGACTGCAGTCGATCTCCAGCAGTAAGTCTGCCTTTATCACGGCGATGTATGTGCCGCTGGTGCCGCTGCTGCAGTGGCTGTGCCTGGGTCGTATGCCGGGGGTGATGTCCTGCGTGGGGATTGTGCTGGCCTTTATCGGTTTGATCCTGCTGGCCGGGCCGGAAAACAATCTGCTGGCGCTTGGCGTGGGGGAGATGATCACGCTGGCGAGCGCGCTGGCGATTGCCGCGGAGATTATCCTTATCAGCGCCTGGGCCGGGAAAGTGGATGTTCGGCGGGTGACGGTGGTGCAGCTGGCGACCGCGTCGCTGGTGGCTTTCGCCGCCATGAAGCCGGCCGGTGAGTCAGTGCCGCCGTTGACGCCGGCGCTGCTCGGCGTGGCGCTGGGGCTGGGCATTTTCAGCGCGATCATTCAGGTGACCATGAACTGGGCGCAGCGCAGCGTCTCGCCGACGCGGGCCACGCTGATCTATACCGGCGAACCGGTGTGGGCCGGTATTTTTGGCCGGTTGGCCGGTGAGCGTCTGCCGCTGCTGGCCCTCCTCGGCTGCGTCTTTATCCTCGCGGGCGTGCTGGTGAGCGAGCTGAAGTGGAAGCGCAAACCGCCGCCGCAGATGTCAACGAATAACGATGCGCAACCGCTCCCGGATCTGGCCGATCGTCGCGAGCCGTAATTTTACGCTTCTGATCCTACAGCGGCGCTTATCCTGGCTGGCCTACTCGTCCGGCTCTGATTGTCTGTAGGCCCGGCAAGCAACGGCGCCGCCGGGCGATGGAATCAGGCACGGAGTTGCGTTTATACCGGGTGGCGGCTGCGCCTTACCCGGCCTACAACCCCAACTCACCGCTGGCGTAGGGGCTGCTGAAACTGCCGTTGTTGGCGGCCTCAAAATCGCTGAGACGTTCCCGGAAGGCCGGGGCAGCCCGCATGGATGCGGGCTGAGGGCCGTGTTTTGCACGGACGCTGCCTCGGCCCGACCCGAAGCCTGCAGGGATAAGTCGAAGGGACCACGCAGTGGCGATTTTGCTGGCCGGAGCCCGGGGGTACAGGGGGCGGCGGCGACTGGCCGCCCCCTGTGCGCTCCCTGCGCCAGGAGAGGCATAACGCAGAAGACCTATCGGGAGCGCCATCTGCCCGGAAATAACACAGAACAACCGTTTTGCCGGGGCGAAACCGTTGCAAACCGATAACCGTATCAAATTATCCAGCCCTGACGGTCAGTCGGCCCACGCCAGCGCAGCGCCGCCGTGAGGTCAGGCTCAGTACCCGTGGCGATGCCGGATGGCGGCATAACTGCCTTATCCGGCCTACAGGCACACATCACCCAGGCCCGCGCAAGCGCAGCGCCGCCGGGCGATGGCATCAGGCACGGCGTCGCTTTTATGCCGGATGGCGGTTGCGCCTTACCCGGCCTACGTTCGTACGACCTGCCGTTAATTTATTCACCATTGTTGCTGAAACTGCCGGTGCTGACGGCCTCAAAATCGCTGAGACGTTCACGGAAGGCCGGGGCAGCCCGCATGGATGCGGGCTGAGGGCCGTGTTTTGCACGGACGCTGCCTCGGCCCGACCCGAAGCCTGCAGGGATAAGTCGAAGGGACCGCGTAGCGGCGATTTTGCTGGCCGGAGCCCGGGGGTACAGGGGGCGGCGGCGACTGGCCGCCCCCTGTGCGCTCCCTGCGCCAAGCCAGACATAACGCAGAAAATTAACCGGGAGCGCCATCTGCCCGGCATTAACATAGAAGTTGTAGCCCTGCTAAGCGCAGCGCGAGCAGGGAAATATTCGGTTGTACCGTTATTTCGCCGGGTGGCGGCTGCGCCTTACCCGGCCTACGTTCATACGACCTGTCGTTAATTTATTCACCATTGTTGCTGAAACTGCCGGTGCTGACGGCCTCAACATCGCTGAGACGTTCCCGGCAGGCCGGATGGCGGTATAAATGCCTTATCCGGCCCACCCGCTCCCTGCGCCAACGCCGCGCTAATGTGGCTTAAACCGGCGTTACCCTAGCCTCCTTCGCCTCACGCGTCCCGCGATGAAGCAGCGCGTGCAGCAGGATCGCCCCGAAGGTGGCGGTACCAATCCCGCCCAGCGTAAAGCCGCCCAGCGACAGCGCGAAATCGCCGGCGCCCAGCACCAGGGTCACAGACACCATGATCAGATTGCTGTTCTGGCTGAGGTCGACGCGGTTTTGCACCCAGATCCGCGCCCCGGCGACGGCGATCAGGCCAAAGACCACGATCGAGGCGCCGCCGATCACCGGCCCGGGAATGGTGTGGATTAATGCGCCGAATTTCGGCGAGAAGCCCAGCAGCATGGCAATCAGCGCCGCGGCGACAAACACCAGCGTCGAGTAGACCTTGGTCACCGCCATGACGCCGATGTTCTCCGCATAGGTCGTGACCCCGCTGCCGCCGACCGAGCCGGAGAGCATGGTCGCCAGACCATCGCCGACGAAGGCGCGCCCCATGTACGGATCCATATTGCGCCCGGTCATCCCGGCGACGGCCTTCAGGTGGCCGAGGTTCTCGGCCACCAGGATCACCGCGACCGGGGCAATCAACATCATCGCCTGGCCGTTAAAGGATGGGGTGGTAAAGTGCGGCAGCCCGAACCACGCCGCCTGGGTGAGGGGAGAGAAGTCCAGCGGTTTGCCGAGGCCAAAGCCGTTAGCCAGCAGGGCGTACAGCGCGCAGGCGACGATCAGGCCGACCAGGATCAGCAGACGCTGCAGCATCCCGCGGGTAAATACCGCGACTATGCCGATACAGAGCACGGTTAACACCGCCATCCAGCTGTCGAAGGCGCTGGCGGAGACGCTGCGCACGGCAATCGGCGCCAGGTTCAGGCCGATAGCCATCACCACCGCCCCGGTCACCACCGGCGGCATCAGGCGCTCGATCCAGCGGGTGCCGATCTTCATCACCACCAGACCGATCAGGGTATAGACCAGCCCGCAGGCGATGATCCCGCCAAGGGCGACGCTGAGGTGAGGGTTGAGTCCCCGGCCGTTAAAGCCGGTAATGGCGATCACCACCCCGACAAAGGCGGCGCTGGAGCCGAGATAGCTCGGCACCCGTCCGCCGGTGACGACAAAGAACAGCAGGGTGCCGACCCCCGACATCAGTATGGACAGGTTTGGGTCGAGCCCCATCAACAACGGCATCAGCACCGTCGCGCCGAACATCGCAACGGCGTGCTGCACGCCCATCACCAGCGTTTGCCCGGCCGATAAGCGTTCATCGGGCGCGACAACGCCGGATTCGGCGGCGGGGGAGGTCAGCTTCCAGCGAGGAAAATCGAAGAGTGCCATGATGATATCCCGGGTTAAAGGTTAACAAGCGGGTCGCATAAGCGTGTGATAGCCGCGGTCAAACCACATCAGACCCCGGGGTTCCGGGTGACGGGTAATGGCCACGACGTGACAAAACAGAATGTCGTGCGTGCCGACGCTGACGCGCTGGTCGATGCGGCAGTCAAAGCTGACCAGCGCCGCCTCCAGCCGCGGGCAGCCGGTGGCGCCGGTCTGCCAGTCGGCGGCGGCAAAGCGCTCGTCCATCGCCGTTTTACCGCCAAACAGCGTTGACAGCGCCTCCTGTCCCGCCGCCAGGGTATTGACGCACAGCGTGTGGTGTTCGCTGAACACCGGCCACACGGAGGCTGAGCGGTTCAGACAGACCAACAGGGTCGGCGGGGTGTCGGTCACGCTGCAGACCGCGCTGGCGGTAAAGCCCGCCCGGCCCGCCGGGCCATCGGTGGTAATAATGTTAACCGCGGCGCCGACGCGGGCCATGGCGTCACGAAAACTCTCTTTGTCCGCTAACTTCATCGCCAACTCCTTATGCCAGCAGGCAGGCTTCATCAAAGGACAGACGCGGCAGGCGGCCATACAGTTTGCCGGGGTCGCCATAGCCGATGTTCACCAGCAGGTTGCTTTTCCAGCCGTTGTCGGCGAAAAACGCTGCATCGACTTTTTCCCGATCGAAACCGGACATCGGCCCGGTGTCGAGTCCCAGCGCCCGGCAGGCGAAAATCAGATACGCCGCCTGCAGGGAGCTATTGCGAAACGCCGTCTCTTCCGCCAGCTGCGGGCTGGAGGTGAACCAGCTGCGGGCATCGCCGTGGGGAAACAGGGTCGGTAGCCGGTCGTAAAAGGCGCTGTCCCACGCCACGATGGCGGTCACCGGCGCCTGCATGGTTTTCTGCAGATTGCCGCTGGAGAGCGTCGGGCGGAGCTTCTCTTTGCCTTCCGCGCTGCGCACGAACACGATGCGCGCCGGCGAACAGTTGGCGGAAGTCGGCCCCATTTTCATCAGGTCCCAGACTGCCTGCAGCTGCGCATCGCTCACTGGCTTATCCAGCCAGCCGTTGTGGGTCCGGGCCTGGGTAAACAGCGTCTCGCAGGCCGTCTGGTTTATCGCGTCGTTCATCGGGTCTCCCTGGCGACCGGCAGCATAGCGGCCAGCCCGTCGCGTAAAATGGTATTAAAGGTATCGGCGTCGGTGACGTTGCAGGCATGCCCGCCCCACGGCATTTCCACGCGCTGGCTGCCGGGGATCGCCGTCTGCAGCACGCGGGAGCAGGAGGCCGGGACCAGCAGGTCGTCAGCGGCGCTAACCATCAGCGTCGGGCAGGCGATGGCCGCCGCGCGACGGGAAAAATCAGCCTGCTTCAGGGCCTGCAGCCGCTTCAGCAGGTTCTCCTTGCCCTGAAAATGGCTGATGGCAAGCGCATCTTCGGCTTCGAGGCGCGGCAGGCGCGCGGCCATCCATTCCGCCGGGTAGAGAAACAGCGGCTGCGCTTCGACCCACGCCTGCGCGCCGCCGGCATGCAGCAGACGCTCGCGCACCAGGAAGCAGCGGCGGGTGTGCGGCGACAGCGACAGCCAGCCGTTGACCAGCACCAGGGCGCTCACCGCCTCGGGGCGATCGAGCGCCAGCTGCAGGCCAATCAGCGCCCCCAGCGCGTGGCCCACCAGCGCGAAGCGGGCGATCCCCGCCGCCTGCAGAGCGCTGAACAGCTCCCCGGCCATCGTCGCCATGCTGTAGTCGGCGGGCAGCGGACCGGCGTTCTCCCCGGTCCCATTATGGTCATAACTTACCAGCTGATACTGTTCCTCCAGCGCCGCGCGCTGCGCCAGCCAGTAGCCGCCGCCGCCGCCCAGACCTGCGCTGAGGACCACCACCGGCGCGCCGGGCCATGGGGCCGGAGCAATATTGAGCCTCATCATGTCGGGGTTCCGATATGGGCGACGCTGGCGATTTCCACCAGCGCATCAGGCTTCACCAGCCCGCACTGAATGCAGAAGCGCGCGGGTTTATCGCCGGGGAAGAACTCGGCGTAAACCTCGTTAATCGCGGCGTAATTTGTCCAGTCGGTGATAAAGATGCTGTTGAAAGTCACATCCGCCATACTCCCGCCCGCCGTTTCGATAACGCACTTGATGGTCTCCAGCACGTGGCGGGTTTGCGCCTTTGGGTCGCCGATGTGCACCACATTGTTTTGCTTATCAAACGGCAGAGTGCCGGAGACGTAGATCACGCCATCGGCGAGCGTCCCCGGAACAAAGGGGGCAATCGGCGTGGTGGTGCCTGGCGGAATAATCACCTGTTTAGGCATAACGTTTCTCCTGGGCTAAAGACAGCGGGGTGGCAGGGGACAGCGCGCGGCAGAAGCTCTCGACGTCGCTGACCCAGCCGAAAAAGGTTTCTATATTGAACAGCGCCGCCTGCTGGGCGAAGGCCGGTCCGGCCTGATGGGTAGCATCCTCCAGCACCACGCCGAAGTATTCGAGGAAGAAACCATCGCGCAGCGTCGATTCGACGCAGACGTTGGTGGCGATCCCGGTGAACACCAGATGACGGATGCCGCGGCTGCGCAAAATGCTGTCGAGCGGAGTGTTAAAGAAGCCGCTGTAGCGCGGTTTCGGCAACACGATGTCGCCTTCCTGCGGCGTCAGCTCGTCCACCAGCTGATAATCCCAGCCGCCTTTCGCCAGCAGCTTGCCCTGCAGTTCCGGGCGCTGACGCATCGTTTTCAGCGCGTTGGACTTATGGTAGTTCGGCGAGCCCGGGCCGCCGGCTTCAACATACTGGTCATCCCAGCCGTTCTGGAACCAGATAATCAGCATGCCCGCGGCGCGGGCGGCGGCGACGGCGGTATTAATATTGTCGATAACCGGCCGGGTGGCGGAGACGTCAAATCCGGCGAGATCCAGATAACCGCCGAGGCTGGCGTAGGCGTTCTGCATGTCGACAACAATCAGCGCGCTCTGCTGCGGCGCGAAGGTCAGGGATTCCGGGCGAGCGGGAAGGGTAATCATCAGGCCACCTCACGGGTAACAGGAGCAATATGGTCCCGGCAGCGCATCAGCGGCTGAATGCGTTCGCCAAAGGCGTCGATGCCGGCAAGAAAATCATCAAAGGTCAGCAGCACGCCGTCGGTGCCGGGCACGCTCGCGACTTCATCAAGCATACGGGCGACGCTGGCATAGGATCCGACAAGGGTGCCCATGTTGATATTGACCGCCGAGGTGGGGTCGGCCATCTGGCGCACGTTGGTATCGCTGCCGGAGCGGGTGTCTTTCTGACTCTGCTCGGTGAGCCACGCCAGCGCTTCTTCATCGGCGCCCGCTTTGTAGTGCTCCCATTTGGCGCGCGCCGCTTCGTCGGTTTCGTCAGCGATCACCATGAACAGCACATAGGAGCCTACGTCACGGCCGGTTTTTTCCGCCGCCTGCATCATGCGCGCCGCGGTCGGCGCGAAGGCCGTTGGCGTGTTGACCCCTTTGCCAAAGCAGAAGTTATAGTCGGCGTGCTGGGCGGAGAAGGCCATGCCGGCGTCGCTCTGCCCGGCGCAGATCACCTTCATCGGCTGCGAAGGGCGCGGGCTGACCCGGCAGTCGTTCATGGTGAAGTAGTCGCCTTTGAAATCGCTGCGCCCGGTGCCCCACAGGTCGCGGAGCACCTGAACGTATTCGGTGAGATAGTCATAGCGGCTGGCGAAATAGTCATCCCCTGGCCACATGCCCATCTGGTCATATTCCGGTTTTTGCCAGCCGGTCACCAGATTGACGCCAAACCGGCCGCCGGAGATGGAGTCGATGGTGGAGGCCATCCGGGCGACGATCGCCGGCGGCAGCGTGAGGGTGGCGGCGGTGGCGTAGATCTGGATCTTCGAGGTTACCGCGGCCAGGCCGGCCATCAGGGTGAAGGACTCCAGGTTGTGATCCCAGAATTCGGTTTTCCCGCCGAAGCCGCGCAGCTTGATCATGGAGAGCGCGAAGTCGAAATGGTAGTGCTCGGCTTTCTGTACGATAGCCTTATTCAGTTCGAAGGTCGGCATATACTGCGGGGCATGGGTGGAGATCAGCCAGCCGTTGTTGCCAATGGGAACGAAAACACCAATTTTCATACCTACCTCTCTACAGTCATGGAAGATGGGTTGCGGTGGCGCGGCATCCTGCCTCTCCCTGGACCACCTCGCAGAAGAGGTAAAGCAAACACGATGCCAGTTTTATAAATGCTAATGTTATTAATGTGTTACTATTGGGTTGCTAAAAAGGACGATAAAAAAGTGGACTGGATGGTCAAAATCAGTGCACGAAAAAACGGCAGTCATGCGCAATCAGGGTGCATGGGGTCGTGTCGGCGAAGGGCTTTTGCTATGCTGGTGGCGTCAACTGAAGGAGAGGATGTATGGCACAGGGCGCGGTGAAGAAAAACGGCAAACGTTCACAAGCGGTCAGCGCCAAAAAGGAGGCCATTCTGGCCGCCGCGCTGGAGGCATTTTCGCAATTTGGTATTCACGGTACGCGACTGGAGCAGGTGGCTGAGCGCGCCGGGGTGTCGAAAACCAATCTGCTCTATTACTACCCTTCGAAAGAGGCGCTGTACGTGGCCGTTCTGCAGCAGATCCTCGCCATCTGGCTGGCGCCGCTGAAGGCCTTTCGCGAGGATATCAGCCCGCTGGTGGCGATCCGCGAGTATATTCGTCTGAAGCTGGAGGTGTCCCGCGATCACCCCCAGGCCTCGAAGCTCTTCTGCCTTGAGATGTTGCAGGGCGCGCCGCTGCTGATGGGCGAACTGACCGGGGATCTGAAAGCGCTGGTCGATGAGAAATCGGCGATTGTTTCCGGCTGGATCGACCGCGGCAAGCTGGCGCCGGTCGATCCGCAGCATTTAATCTTTATGATCTGGGCCACTACCCAGCATTACGCCGACTTCGCCACCCAGGTGGAGGCGGTCACCGGCGCCACGCTGCAGGACGCGGCCTTTTTTGAGCAAACGGTCGATAATGTCCAGCGGATGATTATCGAAGGCATTCGCGTCCGTTAATTGGCCGGCGGCAGCGGGCAGCTTTGATCGCCGTCCTCGCACTGCAGCAGCGAGGCGAGGAAAGATTCCCGCTCCACGCTCTTATCGGTCATGCACTGGCTCACCAGCATCGGCTGCATGCTGCCGCCTTCGGCTCCGGACGCGAGGAAAGCGCAGTCGGCGTCGCGCAGGGCGATCCATGCCTGCTGGGCCTGCTTCAGTAATGTCTGCTGTTTACCCACCGCACGCTGCAGAGCCTGCTGCCAGGTGTCGTTCAGCTTTTTGTCGGCTGCCTGATACTGCGCGGCCGCGCACTGATTCATTTCGGTTTGGGTGTTGGCGTTGCTGCACTCGTCCGCCAGCGCCGCGCCGCTGGCCAGCAAGACCGCCGCGGCAAATAACATGCGTTTCATTGTTCTGCTCCCATAAAAAAGGCTCCCGTCCGGGAGCCTTAATTAAGCACAGCTGACGTCGGCTGTCATTAGCTGATCGCATCGCCGATTTCCCGGATGGCGGCGCACAGCGCCACCGGGGAGCCCGTCTTAGCCGATGGTCATCAGGCTGGCGTTACCGCCTGCCGCCGCGGTGTTGACGCTCAGCGAACGCTCGATGTACAACCGCTCCAGCAGCAGATTGGTTTCGCCGCGGGCGAAGCCCTGCACGGAGACAATCGCCCCGTCGCGCGCCGCCACCTGCTCGCACAGCTCGCGCAGCTGGTCGGAGTCGCCGTGATAGATAACCGCGTCGAAGGCCTGGCCAGGCAACTGATCCGCTTTGGCGAAACGGATCCGCTCGCTGACGTCCCGCGGGAGTTTCTTCGCCAGATCGCGCTGCAGGGCGCTGTCCGGCCACAGCACTTCACAACCGACCGCCAGCACGGCCGCCAGCTGGATCAGCGCATCCTGCTCATTATCCGCCACGCACAGCACGCGCTCGCGAGGCATCAGCGTCAGGGTGTTGCGCTCGCCGGTGGGCCCCGGAAGCAGGCGTTGGGTGCCGCTTTGCGCCTGCTCGCTGTACTGCTGGCACAGCGCCTGCAGCTCAGGACGGCCCGCCGCCCACTGCTGCAGCGCCTGCAGCGGTTTTTCCAGCAGCGTTTTCAGCTGGGCGTCCAGCGGACGCTCTGCATCCTGGCGGGCGAAGGTCACGCCAACCGCGCCCTGCGGACGGCTGGAGAGCAGGCGGTAAAGGTACAGCGGGCCGCCGGCTTTTGGACCGGTACCGGACAACCCTTCGCCGCCGAACGGCTGCACGCCGACCACCGCGCCAACCATATTGCGGTTGACGTACAGGTTGCCCACCTTCGCGCTGCCGGTGACCTGGGCGATGGTCTCGTCGATACGGGTATGTACGCCGAGGGTCAGGCCGTAGCCGGAAGCGTTAATCTGCTCCACCAGTTTGTCCAGCTCGTTACGGTTATAGCGCACCACGTGCAGCACCGGGCCGAAGACCTCTTTTTTCAGCTCGTCGAAGCTGTCGAGTTCGATAAGCGTCGGCGGCACAAAGGTCCCGTGGTTCCATTCGCGGGCGTCTTCGCTATTCTCGCGCACCGCCTGATAGACGGTGCGGCCTTTGGCGCGCATCGTCTGAATATGGCGTTCGATATTCTCTTTCGCTTCCGCATCGATAACCGGGCCGATATCGGTGGTCAGGCGGCCGGGATTGCCCATCCGGCACTCGCTCATCGCGCCGCGCAGCATGGTTAAGGTGTGGTCGGCTACCTCTTCCTGCAGGCAGAGGACGCGCAGGGCGGAGCAGCGCTGACCGGCGCTGTCGAACGCGGAAGCCAGGACGTCGATCACCACCTGCTCGGTAAGCGCCGACGAGTCGACGATCATCGCGTTCATCCCGCCGGTTTCGGCGATCAGCGGCGTTGGGCGTCCCTGAGCGTCGAGGCGGCTGGCGATATTGCGTTGCAGCAGGGTGGCCACTTCGGTGGAGCCGGTGAACATCACGCCGCGCACGCGCTCATCGGATGTCAGCGCGGCGCCGACGGTTTCCCCGCGGCCCGGCAGCAGCTGGATCACCCCTGGCGGCACGCCGGCTTCCAGCAGGATCGCCACGCCCTGGGCGGTGATAAGCGGCGTCTGCTCGGCCGGTTTCGCCAGCACGCTGTTGCCGGCCGCCAGCGCGGCGGCAATCTGCCCGGTGAAGATCGCCAGCGGGAAGTTCCATGGGCTGATGCAGACCACCGGACCCAGCGGACGGTGGGTTTCATTATCGAAATCGTCGCGCACCTGACCGGCGTAGTAGTGGAGGAAGTCGACGGCTTCGCGCACTTCGGCGATGGCGTTGCTGAAGGTTTTACCCGCTTCGCGCACCAGGATCCCCATCAGGGTCGGCATCTGGCTTTCCATCAGCACCGCGGCGCGCTCAAGAATGGCGGCGCGCTCCTGCGGCGGGGTGGCGAACCAGATGGGCGCGTTATTGATAGCGCTGGTGAGCGCCTGCTGCACTTCGTCATCGCTGGCTTCGCGGACGTAACCGACGATATCCTTCGGCTCCGCCGGGTTGACCACCGGCTGCATCTCGCCTTCGGCCACCGGCTGCTCCAGCATCGGCAATGCCTGCCATTTATGCAGGGCGCTGTTGAGCAGGGAAGAGGAGAGGGAGGCCAGACGATGCTCGTTAGCCAGATCCAGACCGGCGGAGTTGCTCCGGCCGCTGCCGTAGAGATCGCGCGGCAGCGGAATTTTCGGGTGCGGCAGACCGGCCTGGCCTTCCTGCTGCGCCAGTTTTTCCACCGCGCTGACCGGGTCGGCCACCAGTTCGTCCAGCGGCAGGGTATTGTCCGCGATACGGTTGACGAAGGAGGTATTGGCGCCATTCTCCAGCAGACGACGCACCAGATACGCCAGCAGCGTCTCGTGGGTGCCCACCGGAGCGTAGATCCGGCACGGCCGGTTCAGTTTGCCGTCGGCGACTTTGCCCACCACCTGCTCGTACAGCGGTTCGCCCATGCCGTGCAGGCACTGGAACTCATACTGGCCAGGGTAGTAGTTCTGGCCCGCCAGCTGGTAGATAGCCGCCAGAGTATGGGCGTTGTGAGTGGCGAACTGCGGATAAATCAGGTTCGGCACCGCCAGCAGCTTTTTCGCGCAGGCGAGATAGGAGACGTCGGTGTAAACCTTGCGGGTGTAGACCGGGTAGCCTTCGAGACCTTCCATTTGCGCGCGTTTGATTTCGCTGTCCCAGTAGGCGCCTTTCACCAGACGGATCATCAGGCGACGACGGCTGCGGGTGGCGAGATCGATCAGCGCGTCGATGACGAACGGGCAGCGCTTCTGGTAGGCCTGAATAACAAAACCGATGCCGTTCCAGCCCGCCAGCTCCGGCTCGAAGCACAGTTTTTCCAGCAGGTCGAGGGAGATCTCGAGACGGTCGGCCTCTTCAGCATCGATGTTAATGCCGATGTCATACTGGCGCGCCAGCAGGGTCAGCGATTTCAGACGCGGATAGAGCTCTTCCATCACCCGGTCATACTGGGCGCGGCTGTAGCGCGGGTGCAGAGCCGAGAGCTTAATGGAGATGCCCGGGCCTTCATAAATGCCGCGGCCGTTGGAAGCTTTGCCGATGGCATGGATCGCCTGCTGATAAGAGACCATATAGGCCTGGGCGTCGGCGGCGGTCAGGGCCGCTTCGCCGAGCATATCGTAGGAGTAGCGGAAACCTTTATCTTCCAGCTTGCGGGCGTTAGCCAGCGCTTCGGCGATGGTTTCCCCGGTGACGAACTGCTCGCCCATCAGGCGCATCGCCATATCCACGCCCTTACGGATCAGCGGTTCGCCGCTCTTGCCAATGATGCGGTTCAGCGAGCGTGAGAGGCTGGTTTCGTTGTGGGTGGAGACCAGTTTGCCGGTGAACAGCAGCCCCCAGGTGGCGGCATTGACGAACAGCGACGGGCTGCGGCCGATGTGCGACTGCCAGTTGCCGTTGCTGATTTTGTCGCGGATCAGCGCATCGCGGGTGGCTTTATCCGGAATACGCAGCAGGGCTTCCGCCAGGCACATCAGCGCCACCCCTTCCTGTGAGGAGAGGGAGAACTCCTGCAGCAGACTCTGCACCATGCCGGCGCGGCCGCTGGCGGTCTTCTGGTTGCGCAGTTTTTCCGCCAGCTGATACGCCAGCTTATGCGCCTGCTCGCCCAGCGGCTGCGGCAGTCGGGCCTGCTCCAGCAGCATCGGCACCGCGTCGGTTTCCGGGCGACGCCAGGCGGCGGTGATCGCCGCGCGGCTAACCGACTGCGGCAGGATCTGCTCGGCGAATTCGAGGAACGGCTGATACGGCTCTTCCGCCGGGGAACCCGCTTCATCGCTTTCATTGGCGGCCCCGGAGAGCAGCGCCGGCAGTTCGGGCAGCGTTTCGTCGTTCTCCAGCTTTTCCAGATAGTTGAAGATGGCCTGCTTAATCAGCCAGTGCGGCGTGCGGTCAATGCGGCTCGCGGCGGACTTAATGCGCTCGCGGGTTGCGTCGTCAAGCTTAACACCCATGGTGGTGGTGCCCATGCTCAAAACTCCTGTCATTTATCGTTAGGCTTATGCGGTTGCCTGGAAATATCCACTATGTTGCAACTTTGTGCAACCTTGTTAATTGAGGCGTGTGACGAAAGCCATGAAATGGCGGATTTGTTAAAAATAGTGCCTAAAATAGCAGAATTTTAACCCCGGGCTCATAGGGTATTTGTATGCGTGAGTTAACACTTTTGTTTGGTGCAACCTTTAAAAACGTGAGAGAGTGCAACCTCTCGCAAATTGACGTTTTGCGCCGTCGGTTTTTCGTGTAAATGCTGTGTTAAATCGTTTGTGAAAAACCGAAGCTTCCGTCAGGATACGGTCGCCCAATTAAACAATGCGCCATTACCCCGTTCCGGTAGTGGAAAAAAACGACGAAGTTGGACGCTGTCGATAAAAATTCTGGAGACTTTGCATGGCTATTAGCACACCGATGCTGGTGACATTTATTATTTATATTCTTGGTATGGTATTGATAGGGTTTATTGCCTGGCGTTCGACCAAAAACTTTGATGATTATATTCTCGGGGGACGCAGTCTGGGGCCATTTGTGACCGCGCTTTCCGCTGGCGCCTCGGACATGAGCGGCTGGCTGCTGATGGGCCTGCCGGGCGCCATTTTCCTCTCCGGGATTTCCGAAAGCTGGATCGCCATCGGCTTAACGCTGGGGGCGTGGGTTAACTGGAAGCTGGTAGCCGGGCGCCTGCGCGTGCATACCGAGGTGAATAATAACGCCCTGACGCTGCCCGATTATTTTACCGGCCGTTTTGAAGATAAAAGCCGGGTGCTGAGAATTATTTCAGCGCTGGTTATTCTGCTGTTCTTTACCATCTATTGCGCCTCGGGAATTGTGGCGGGGGCGCGTCTGTTTGAAAGCACCTTCGGCATGAGTTATGAAACCGCGCTGTGGGCCGGCGCGGCGGCGACGATTATCTATACCTTTGTCGGCGGCTTCCTCGCCGTCAGCTGGACGGATACCGTGCAGGCCAGCCTGATGATTTTCGCGCTGATCCTCACCCCAGTGATCGTGATTATTTCCGTCGGCGGCTTTGGCGATTCGCTGGAAGTCATTAAGCAAAAGAGCATCGAAAATATCGACATGCTGAAAGGGCTGAATTTCGTGGCGATTATTTCGCTGATGGGCTGGGGGCTGGGTTATTTCGGTCAGCCGCATATTCTGGCGCGCTTTATGGCGGCGGATTCGCACCACAGCATCGTCCACGCGCGTCGCATTAGTATGACCTGGATGATCCTCTGCCTCGCCGGGGCGGTGGCCGTCGGCTTCTTTGGTATCGCCTACTTCAATAGCAACCCGAGCCTGGCGGGCGCGGTTAACCAGAACGCCGAGCGCGTGTTTATCGAACTGGCGCAAATCCTGTTTAACCCATGGATTGCCGGGATCCTGCTGTCGGCGATTCTGGCGGCGGTGATGTCCACTCTGAGCTGTCAGCTGCTGGTCTGCTCCAGCGCGATTACCGAAGACCTGTATAAAGCCTTCCTGCGTAAAAACGCCGGTCAGAAAGAGCTGGTGTGGATGGGCCGGATGATGGTGCTGGTGGTTGCCCTGGTGGCGATTGCCCTGGCGGCCAATCCGGAAAACCGCGTGCTGGGTCTGGTGAGCTATGCCTGGGCCGGCTTCGGCGCCGCCTTTGGTCCGGTGGTGCTGTTCTCGGTGATGTGGTCGCGCATGACCCGTAACGGCGCGCTGGCCGGGATGGTGATTGGCGCCCTGACCGTGATCGTCTGGAAGCAGTTTGGCTGGCTGGGCCTGTATGAAATTATTCCGGGCTTTGTCTTCGGCAGCATCGGGATCGTGGTCTTTAGCCTGCTGGATAAAGCGCCGTCGGCCAGCATGCAGCAGCGCTTCGCCGAAGCGGATGCCCACTACCATACGCCGCCGCCGGTACGCGCCACGGCTGAGTAAGATCAACTGATGTTCACGAGCCCGCCGCTGGCGGGCTTTTTTTTGCCTGTTGCCGGGCCGGAATATTATAACCCTTGCTAATTATTTGAAAATCCGCTGATATTTCCTGACTAATAACAATGAGGATAGCAAAGATGACGTTCAGACAGGGTGCAATGGCGCTGGTGCTGGCAGGGTTACTCAGCGGCTGCGCGGCGGGTGGAAGTTCGTCGACCAGCGCGCCGAAGCCCGGCGCCTGCCCGGCGGATCAGTCCATGGTGCAAACCACGCTTTACTTCGGCCTGAGCCGCCCGGCGGGGAAAGACATCACCCCTGATGAGTGGCAACAGTTTGTCGACCGCGACGTCACGCCGCGTTTTCGCGACGGGCTGACGGTGTTTGACGCTCGCGGCCAGTGGCTGGGCCAGAATGGACAGGTGGTGCGGGAGCAGAGTAAGGCGCTGATGGTGATCCATGGCAACGACGCGCAGAGCGAGGCCGGTATTGAGGCGCTGCGCCAGGGCTATAAATCACGGTTCGCGCAGGAGTCGGTGATGCGTGTCGACCAGCCGGTCTGCGTACAGTTTTGAGTTAACGGCGGGGACAGCCCCGCCGTTTGTCTTACAGCACCAGCCCGGCGAAGCTGGCCGAAAGCAGGCTCACCAGCGTGGCGCTATACACCAGCCGCAGGCCGAAGCGGGAGACAATATTGCCCTGCGGTTCATTCAGGCCTTTGATCGCCCCGGCGATAATGCCGATCGAGGCAAAGTTGGCAAACGATACCAGAAAGACCGAGAGAATGCCGAGCCCGCGCGGCGTCATGCTGGCGGCAATCTTTTGCAGCTCAATCATCGCCACAAATTCGTTAGCGACCAGCTTGGTGGCCATGATGCTGCCGGCGTTCAGCGCATCGCTCAGCGGAATGCCGACAAGCCAGGCCAGCGGATAGAAGACGTAGCCGAGGATCTGCTGGAAGCTGAGGCCAAACAGGGTAGCGAACAGCGCGTTAATGGCGCTGATCAGCGCGATAAAGCCGATCAGCATCGCCAGAATAATCATCGCCACCTTAAAGCCGGCCAGAATATATTCCCCGAGCATTTCAAAGAAACTCTGCGATTCATGCAGCTTCTCCAGCTTTATTTCCTGCTCGCTGCCCGGCCGCGTCGGGTTAATCACCGACAGCACGATAAAGGTGCTGAACATATTCAGGATCAGCGCCGCGACGACGTATTTGGCGTCCAGCATGGTCATATAGGCGCCGACGATCGACAGCGATACGGTCGACATGGCCGTCGCCGCCATGGTGAACAGACGCCGCGAGGAGAGGTCGCCCAGCACGCCTTTGTAGGCGATGAAGTTTTCTGACTGGCCGAGGATCAGTGAGCTGACGGCGTTAAAAGATTCCAGCTTACCCATGCCGTTGACCTTCGACAGCAGGGTGCCAATGACGCGAATAAAAATCGGCAGGATCCGCCAGTGCTGGAGAATACCAATCAGCGCGGAAATAAACACAATCGGACACAGGACGCCAAGGAAAATAAAGGCTAAGCCTTTTTCGCTCATGCCGCCAAAGACGAAATTGGTCCCTTCGGCGGCAAAGCCTAATAGCGAAGCAAAAAAGCCGGAGATATTTTTCACCAGCCACAGGCCGCTTTCGGCGTGCAGGAAAAAGAAAGCGAGCGCTATTTCGATAATAATCAACTGGAGAATATAACGAATACGGATTTTTTGTCTGTCATAGCTGACAAGCCAGGCCAGGGCGAGGATCACCGCCAGCGCCAGCAGGAAATGAAAAAATGCAGTCATGTTGTTCTTTTCGCAGGTCAATAAGGCCGCCATTTAGCCATAGCCGCTGCGACGGGTAAATATCTGACGTAAAAAATCCTTTGCTTATTCTTTTCCCTCATAACAGGCGAATATTTTCATAAGTCATTATTTGCCAGCGATTTATTTACAACTGATCATCATTCTCTGCACATTTTGCTTGTGTTTCTGAGTATTGTAATGATAATCACTATCATAAATATTACCTGTTTTTGCATTCGTTGACGGTGCTTTACATTTAAGGGTATTGGCATGTTTGTCCCATTTCTCATTATGTTACGCGAAGGCCTGGAGGCGGCGCTGATTGTCAGCCTGATCGCCAGCTATCTGAAACGCACCCAGCGCGGCAACTGGATTGGCGTGATGTGGATTGGCGTGATCCTTGCGGCGGCGCTGTGTCTTGGCTTAGGCATTTTTATCAACGAAACCACCGGTGAATTTCCTCAGCGTGAACAGGAGCTGTTCGAAGGGATCGTCGCGGTCATCGCAGTGGTGATCCTGACGTGGATGGTCTTCTGGATGCGCAATGTCTCACGCAACGTCAAGCAGCAGCTGGAGCAGGCCGTGGACAAGGCGCTACAGCGCGGCAATCACCATGGCTGGGCGCTGGTGATGATGGTCTTTTTCGCGGTCGCCCGTGAGGGGCTGGAGTCGGTCTTCTTTCTGCTGGCGGCATTCCAGCAGGATGTCGGCATCTGGCCGCCGCTGGGGGCGCTGCTGGGGCTGGCCACGGCTATCGTGCTGGGCTTCCTGCTCTACTGGGGCGGTATCTGTCTCAACCTCGGCGTGTTCTTCAAATGGACCAGCCTGTTTATCCTGCTGGTGGCCGCTGGCCTGGCCGCGGGGGCGATCCGCGCCTTCCACGAGGCGGGCCTGTGGAACCTGTTCCAGGAGACCGCCTTCGATCTGAGCGCTGTGCTGTCGACGCATACGCTGTTCGGCACGCTGCTGGAAGGGATCTTCGGCTACCAGGAGACGCCAAGCGTCAGCGAAGTGGCTGTTTATCTGCTTTATCTGATCCCGGCGCTGGTGCTGTTTGCGCTGCCGCCGCGAAATAATACGACTGCCTCGCGGGCTGCCTGACCGGGCGCTGCGAGCTTATAAGCGACACTCTACTTACCGAAAGGGATGATCATGATGATTCATTTTCGCCGTAATGCGCTGCGGGTGACCGTGGCCGCGCTGCTCTGCTCTGCATTCGGTGCTCAGGCTGCGGATATCCCGCAGGTCAAAGTCACCGTCAACGATAAACAGTGCGAGCCGATGCAGGTGACCGTTAACGCGGGTAAAACCCAGTTTATTATTCAGAACCACAGCCAGAAAGCGCTGGAGTGGGAGATTCTGAAAGGGGTCATGGTGGTGGAAGAGCGTGAGAACATCGCGCCGGGCTTTACCCAGAAGCTCACCGCGAACCTGCAGCCGGGCGAATATGACATGACCTGCGGCCTGCTCACCAACCCGAAAGGCAAACTGATCGTCACCGGCGCCGCCACCAAAGACGCGGCGAAAGCCGATGCGGTGCTGAGCCTCGGCGAAGCGATCACCGCTTACAAAGCCTATGTGACGGCGGAAACCGCGCAGCTGGTCAGCGGCACCAAAGCCTTTACCGACGCGGTGAAAGCGGGCGATATCGAGAAAGCGAAAGCGCTGTACGCCCCGACGCGCCAGCATTACGAGCGCATCGAGCCGATCGCCGAGCTGTTCTCTGACCTTGACGGCAGCATCGACGCCCGCGAAGACGATTTCGAGAAAAAAGCGGAAGATCCGAAATTCACCGGTTTCCACCGTCTGGAAAAGGCGCTGTTTGGCGATAACAGCGTCAAGGGCATGGAAAAATATGCCGATCAGCTGAACAGCGATGTGCTGGAGCTGCAAAAACGCATCAGCGAGCTGGCGTTCCCGCCGTCAAAAGTCGTGGGCGGTGCGGCAGGATTAATTGAAGAAGTCGCGGCCAGCAAGATCAGCGGTGAAGAAGATCGCTACAGCCATACCGACCTGTGGGACTTCCAGGCCAATATTGACGGTGCCCAGAAAATTGTCGACCTGCTGCGCCCGCAGCTGCAAAAAGAGAACAGCGCGCTGCTGGCGAAAGTGGACGCCAACTTTAAGAAAGTGGACAGTATCCTCAGCAAATACCGCACCAAAGACGGTTTCGAAACTTACGATAAGCTGACCACCGCTGACCGTAATGCGCTGAAAGGGCCGATCACCACCCTGGCGGAAGATCTGGCTCAGCTGCGCGGGATCCTGGGTCTGGACTAAGTCGATGGCACAACAGAAACCACACGACGTGAACGAGCCGTCACGTCGTCGCTTACTGAAAGGGATCGGCGCGCTTGGCGGCGCGCTGGCCATCACCGGCGGCTGCCCGGTGGCACATGCGGCAAAAGCGGAAAGTTCCCCCGGGACGCTCGCACCCGACGCGCGTCAGGAAAAACAGCCATTCTACGGCCGGCATCAGGCGGGCATTCTGACGCCGCAGCAGGCCTCGATGATGCTGGTGGCGTTCGACGTGCTGGCGTCAGATAAAGCCGACCTCGAGCGTCTGTTCCGGCTGCTGACCCAGCGTATCGCCTTTTTAACCCACGGCGGCCCGGCGCCGGATACGCCTAATCCCCGGCTGCCGCCGATGGATTCCGGCATCTTAGGGCCGTGGATTGCCCCGGATAACCTGACCATCACCGTCTCGGTCGGCCATTCGCTGTTTGATGAGCGCTTTGGTCTCGCGGATAAAGTGCCGAGAAAACTGCAGCCGATGACTCGCTTCCCCAATGATTCGCTGGATGCCGCCCTGTGCCATGGCGACCTGCTGCTGCAGATCTGCGCCAATACTCAGGATACGGTGATCCACGCCCTGCGCGATGTCATCAAACATACGCCGGATTTGCTCAGCGTGCGCTGGAAGCGGGAAGGGTTTATCTCCGATAGCGCGGCGCGCAGCAAAGGCAAAGAGACCCCCATCAACCTGCTGGGTTTCAAAGACGGCACCGCTAATCCGGCGAGCCATGACAGCGCGCTGATGGATCAGGTCGTGTGGGTAACGGCGGATCAGGACGAGCCGGCCTGGGCCGTGGGCGGCAGCTATCAGGCGGCGCGCATCATCCAGTTTCACGTCGAGTTCTGGGACCGGACGCCGCTGAAAGAGCAGCAGACGATCTTTGGCCGCGACAAACACACCGGAGCGCCGCTGGGGATGAAAAACGAGCACGATACCCCGGATTACAGCAACGATCCTGGCGGCGAGACGATCGCGCTGGATAGCCATATTCGTCTGGCCAATCCTCGCACGCCGGAAACCCAGTCCAGCCTGATGATGCGCCGCGGCTACAGCTATTCGCTGGGCGTCACTAACGCCGGGCAACTGGATATGGGGCTGTTGTTCGTTTGCTATCAGCACGATCTGGAAAAGGGTTTTCTGACGGTGCAGAAACGGCTTAACGGCGAGGCGCTGGAGGAGTACGTCAAACCCATTGGCGGGGGCTACTTCTTTGTTTTACCCGGCGTAGTGGATGACAAGCACTACCTGGGACAGACGCTGCTGCAGGCCTGATACCGACCCTGTCCGCAAGGGCAGGGCGTTTTCTGCTGTTTTTCTCATTTTTCTTATATTTCCTGCCATGTGTTATATTTCTGTAATACAAATGACCGATAGTCTCCTACACTTGCTTAAGAACTATTTGTTGCGTCATTGTGAAAAATAAGTTGCATTAAGAATCTTTTTTGATGTACTTATTACATACGCGGTAGTTCCCGGCAGTGTGACGTTTCACTATGGAGATCGCGAATGGTAAGGTCCCGTACCGGACAACGTAAAACCACAGACCGTACTCTTCAGCACGGAAGCCCCGCTTCCGGCAGCGATTTTCTCACTCTTTCTCCCTCCGCTTCGAATTATTATCACCTTGGCAGGGTACGCGGTGCGCGTAGCCGCGACTCGTTGTCAGTTCTACCGGCAAGCAATGGCTTACAAGGAAGCCAAACCTCAATCGTTCGTGCGCATAGTCGCGTCGATGTTGACGCGTGTGATGTAAACCTACAACGCAAGGTGCTATCCATGGGAAGACAAAAAGCAGTGATCAAAGCTCGTCGTGAAGCAAAACGTGTGCTGAGACGGGATTCACGCAGTCATAAGCAGCGTGAAGAAGAATCGGTCACATCGCTTGTGCAAATGAGTGGCGTAGAAGCAATTGGCATGGCGCGGGACAGCCGTGATACTTCCCCAATTGAGGCGCGCAATGAGGCTCAGGCGCATTATCTGAATGCCATCGACAATAAACAGCTGATTTTCGCCACCGGCGAAGCCGGATGCGGCAAGACCTGGATTAGTGCGGCGAAGGCAGCGGAAGCGCTGATCCATAAGGATGTGGACAGAATTATTGTTACCCGTCCCGTTCTGCAGGCCGACGAAGATCTCGGCTTCTTACCGGGAGATATCGCCGAGAAGTTCGCGCCCTATTTCCGACCGGTTTATGACGTGCTGGTGAAAAGGTTGGGGGCTTCCTTTATGCAGTACTGCCTGCGTCCGGAAATCGGCAAGGTGGAAATCGCGCCGTTCGCCTATATGCGCGGACGTACCTTTGAAAATGCGGTGGTGATTCTGGACGAGGCCCAGAACGTGACCGCAGCGCAAATGAAGATGTTTTTAACCCGCCTCGGGGAGAACGTGACGGTCATCGTCAATGGCGATATCACCCAGTGCGACTTGCCCTCTGGTGTGAGATCTGGCCTAAGTGATGCGCTGGCGCGTTTTGAGGAAGACGAGATGATCGGCATCGTGCGTTTCACCACCGATGACTGCGTGCGCTCGGCCCTCTGCCAGCGGACGCTGAAAGCCTATTATTGATCGTCATACTGTGAGCAAGGCCCGGGCTAGCCCGGGCTTTGTTGTTTTATCTTTGCGACAGTCTGAAGTGCGGATAAACTTTCTGTTTTGAGGGATCCATCGCTGTAGGTGATAGAATTTCTTCTCTGTAATACAAGAATATCTGCTTTGCTATACATAAGCGCCTTTCTAATAATTTCCTTCGTCTTACGCCGTTTTACTCATTTAATTGTATGGATACTTGTAAGGGAAGCACTATGGTCGTACATGGGAAAGTTATCAAGTTATTAATTACTATTTTGATGGTGGGGTTGTCATCTGCTGCTTATAGTAAAGATTATCAGCCAGGGAAAAACTTCACTGTCATTAATTCTACTGTTAAGCAACCGCCGCAACTGGTTGAGTTTTTTTCCTTCTACTGCGGACCTTGTTATGCGTTTGCAGAGCGCATCAATGTTGATACAGCTATCAGAAAGCGCCTGCCCGCCGATATGAAACTGGAAAAATACCATGTCAGCCAGATGGGACCTTTAGGACCAGCATTAACAGAAGCATGGGCCGTAGCACAATATGCTGGGGTAGATGGCAAGGTGGAAAAGTTATTGTTTGAAGGCTTACAGGTTAAGCGTGATATTAAAACGACAGCTGATATTGTTAAGGTATTTAATCAACTTGGCATTACGTCCGAGAAATATGCCGAAATGCAAAGTAATTTTATGGTAAAAGCTTTAATTGCCAGACAGGACAATCTGGTCGAAAAAATGAAAGTAAGTGGTACGCCTTCTTTTTATGTTTCAGGGAAATATCATATTAACAATGCATCACTCGCGCAAGATGACTATGATACCTATGCAGAGGATATGGCGAATCTGGTTTTATTTTTGCTTAACAAATCCCAGTGACGTGAAGTGAGATAGTTTCATTCGGATTGTCTTTTTCGTTCTGTCCAGGTGGTTGCGCCAGTTGTCGAACCCCGGTCGGGGGTTCTCATCCCCCCCGGCGGGTGCCACATGCGAAAAAAAAGCCCGTACTTGCGTACGAGCTCTTCTTAAAATATGGCGGTGAGGGGGGGATTGACTCGCTTCGCTCGCCGTTACTCGGCCCATCCATGGGCCTCGCCCCTGCGGGGCCAACGCAGGCGTTGTTCAAAAACGCTCCCGGCGTTTTTGTCGGGGCAGCCCGCTCGCAGGCTCGCGGTCTGTCCAACTGGCGTTGCCAGTTGTCGAACCCCGGTCGGGGGTTCTCATCCCCCCCAGCGGAGAATATAAAAGAAAAGAGCCTGTACTTGCGTACAGGCTCTCATCTCGAATATGGCGGTGAGGGGGGGATTCGAACCCCCGATACGTTGCCGTATACACACTTTCCAGGCGTGCTCCTTCAGCCACTCGGACACCTCACCATATTGTCTTGCTGCTCACCTTGGGTGGGCAACGGGGCGCTACTATAGGGAGTTGCGTTTAAACGGTCAAGCATAATTTCTTCTTTCTTTACCGACCGCTCACGCAATGAACAACGCCCCGCTGCGACGTAGCGGGGCAGGCGTTTTAGCGCTGGGAATCAAGCTGTTCGTTATTCTTCACGACGTCCTGCGCTTTGCTGTAGCTTTCGATCAGCAGCTGGTAGGCCGGGAAGACTTTGGTGTACACCTCCGCCCATTCTGCGGCGTCCGGGCGATTCCAGGTACGCTGCAGCTCAGAGGCGACGGCGGCGGTATCCATCGGCACTACGCCGGCCTGTACCACGCGAGCCAGGGTGATCTCCTGCGCCAATTTGCTGTAGGTGCCGGAAGCGTCAATCACGGCAAATACTTTATAACCGTCGGCGACGGCGGCAATCGCCGGGAAGGCCATGCAGACGCTGGTGATGGTCCCGGCGATAATCAGCGTTTTGCGACCGGTCGCTTTCACCGCGGCGACGAATTCCGGGTTATCCCAGGCGTTGATCTCGCCTTTACGGGCGATATATTTCGCATGCGGCGCGTTCTCATGAATCTCCGGGATCAGCGGACCGTTCGGCCCCTGCGGCACGGAAGCGGTGGTGATCACCGGGATCCCGGCAAGCGAGGCCATCTTCGCCAGCGCGGCGGCGCGAGCGCGCAGCTCTGGCATCGGCATATCGCCGACGGTCTGGAACAGGCCGCTCTGGTGGTCAATCAACAGCATGGCGGTATCGTTGACATCAATCACCGGACGAGCACCGTTAAAGTTAGCGGGAGTAGACATAGTATTCACCTCAATGAGTTAGATTTGGCCAAAGCGGCCGCTGTTAAAATCGCGAACGGCTTCTGCGATCTGTGTTTTGTTATTCATGACAAAGGGGCCATAGCCCACAATCGGCTCCTGCAGCGGTTCGCCGGCCATCAGCAGAACTTTTGCCTGGGCGGTCGCCTCCAGGTGCAGTGCGTCTCCTGCCTGGCTCAGGACGGCGAGCTGGCCTTCGCGGGCGGATTCGGAACCGTTGATGATCACTTCCCCTTCCAGTACCACCAGCGCAGTACTCCAGCCTTCCGGCTGGCGCAGCGTGAGGTCGTGCCCCTGATTCAGCTGCAGATCCCACACGTTAAGCGGTGAGAAGGTATGGGCCGGGCCGCTGACGTCGTCATACTGGCCGGCAATAACCCGAACCTGTCCGGCGCCATTCGCCAGCGCGGCGGTGGGGATTGTCCCGGCGGTAATGCTCTGGTAGCCGGGGGCCGTCATTTTGTCTTTGGCGGGCAGGTTGACCCACAGCTGGATCATCTTCAGCTCGCCGCCGCTGCGGGTGAAGGCCTCCGAGTGGAACTCTTCGTGTAGGATCCCGGCGCCGGCCGTCATCCATTGCACGTCGCCTGGGCCGATCACCCCGCCGCGTCCGGTGGAGTCACGATGCTCTACTTCACCGGCGTAGACGATAGTGACGGTTTCGAATCCGCGATGCGGATGCTCACCGACGCCGCGTTTATCGCTGCCTGCCGGGAAGGTGTACGGCCCGGCATAGTCGAGCAGTAAGAAGGGGCTCAACTGCTGGCCGTGCGTCTGATAGGAAAACATCGAACGAACCGGGAAGCCGTCGCCTACCCAATGCTGCGCAGGCGCGGTGTAGACTCCTGTAATCTGTTTCATGGCTTTCTCCTGTGTATCGGTATCTGATGTGAATAAGCTTATATCCGGGACGACGTGTGCGGTAGTAAGCAAAAATGACCTATACTGTTCCAAAAATGGAACAATGGAGGAAGGATGCAGGATCTCAATGACTTCGCCTGGTTTGTCCAGGTCGTGGATCATGGCGGTTTCGCCGCGGCGGGGCGAGCGCTTGACCAGCCGAAATCCAAGCTCAGCCGCCGTATTGCGCAACTCGAGGAGCGGTTGGGCGTGCGTTTGATTCAGCGAACCACTCGCCAGTTCGCGGTCACCGAGGTCGGGCAGACCTTTTACCAGCATTGCAAAGCGATGCTGATTGAGGCCGAGGCGGCGCAGCAGGCGGTCGACACGCTGCGCGCCGAGCCGCGCGGCAGCGTCAGGATCACCTGTCCGGTCACCTTGCTGCATGTCCATATCGGACCGATGCTGGCGCGATTTATGGCGCGCTATCCCGGGGTAACATTGCATCTTGAGGCGACCAACCGCCGGGTGGATGTGGTCGGTGAGGGCATTGATGTGGCGATCCGCGTCCGTCCCCGGCCAATCGAGGACAGCGACCTGGTGATGCGCGTGCTGGCGGACCGCGGGCACCGGCTGGTGGCCAGTTCGCAGCTGATTTCCCGGCTCGGACGCCCGCAGGCGCCGTCTGAGCTGAGCGACTGGCCGGGGCTCAGCCTGGGGGCGAACAAGCATCAGCATAAATGGCAGCTTACCGGGCCTGAAGGGGCAAGGGCGGAGGTGTATTTCACGCCGCGAATGGTGACCACCGATATGCTGGCGCTGCGCGAGGCGGCGATAGCCGGCGTGGGGGTGGTGCAGCTTCCTTTATTGATGGTGCGCGATCAGCTGGCGTCAGGGGAGTTAGAGGTGGTACTGGATGAGTGGCAGCCGCGGCGGGAAGTGATCCATGCGGTATTTGCCTCCCGGCGCGGGCTGCTGCCCTCCGTTAGAGCGCTGGTGGATTACCTCAGCGAAGAGTATCAACGAATGGAGGAGGATTAGCTTCGGGATTCGCTTTTCCCGGGGGGCGTCCCCCCAGCGGAGAATATAAAAGAAAAGAGCCCGTACTTGCGTACAGGCTCTCATCTCGAATATGGCGGTGAGGGGGGGATTGACTCGCTTCGCTCGCCCCTGCGGGGGCAGCCCGCTCGCGGGCTCACGGTCTGTCCAGGTGGCTGCGCCAGTTGTCGAACCCCGGTCGGGGATTCTCATCCCCCCGGCGGGAGCCACATGCGAAAAAAAAGCCCGTACTTGCGTACGAGCTCTTCTTAAAATATGGCGGTGAGGGGGGGATTGACTCGCTTCGCTCGCCCCTGCGGGGCAGCCCGCTCGCGGGCTCACGGTCTGTCCAGGTGGCTGCGCCAGTTGTCGAACCCCGGTCGGGGATTCTCATCCCCCCGGCGGGAGCCACATGCGAAAAAAAAGCCCGTACTTGCGTACGAGCTCTTCTTAAAATATGGCGGTGAGGGGGGGATTGACTCGCTTCGCTCGCCCCTGCGGGGCAGCCCGCTCGCGGGCTCACGGTCTGTCCAGGTGGCTGCGCCAGTTGTCGAACCCCGGTCGGGGATTCTCATCCCCCCCGGCGGGTGCCACATGCGAAAAAAAAGCCCGTACTTGCGTACGAGCTCTTCTTAAAATATGGCGGTGAGGGGGGGATTGACTCGCTTCGCTCGCCCCTGCGGGGCAGCCCGCTCGCAGGCTCGCGGTCTGTCCAACTGGCGTTGCCAGTTGTCGAACCCCGGTCGGGGGTTCTCATCCCCCCCGGCGGGAGCCACATGCGAAAAAAAGCCCGTACTTGCGTACGAGCTCTTCTTAAAATATGGCGGTGAGGGGGGGATTGACTCGCTTCGCTCGCCCCTGCGGGGCAGCCCGCTCGCAGGCTCGCGGTCTGTCCAACTGGCGTTGCCAGTTGTCGAACCCCGGTCGGGGATTCTCATCCCCCCCGGCGGGTGCCACATGCGAAAAAAAAGCCCGTACTTGCGTACGAGCTCTTCTTAAAATATGGCGGTGAGGGGGGGATTCGAACCCCCGATACGTTGCCGTATACACACTTTCCAGGCGTGCTCCTTCAGCCACTCGGACACCTCACCATATTGTCTTTCCCGTTGTTGTCGGGAACGGGCGCTAATGTAGGGAAATACGTATCGCCCGTCAATCAACTTTTTGCAAAATCAGCGCGTTTAGACAAACTTCGAACAACTTGCTCCTTAAACGTGCGAAATCCGTTTTTTTTGTCGCCACTCCCTTTTCACTTTGCGACAAGGGGAAATTTGCTATGCTGGCAAACCAATAGAAAACAATGAGTAAAATAAGACGCCAGCATTAACCTGCCCCGGGCGTTTGCTATCAGGAGCCCCTATGGAGATTATTTTTTACCATCCGACCTTTGATACCCAATACTGGATTCGAGAGCTGGAAAAGCAGTTACCCGGCGCGCGAGTGCGCGAATGGAAAGCGGGCGATAACCAGCCGGCGGACTATGCCCTGGTCTGGCATCCACCGGTAGAGATGCTGCAGGGCAGGGCGCTGAAGGCCGTGTTCGCCCTTGGGGCGGGGGTGGATTCGATCCTCAGTAAGCTGCGCGATCATCCGGATATGTTGCCCCTGTCGATCCCGCTGTTTCGCCTCGAAGATACGGGCATGGGACGGCAGATGCAGGAGTATGCGGTGAGCCAGGTTCTGCACTGGTTCCGCCGGTTCGATGACTATCAGGCGCAGAAGCTGGCGTCCTGCTGGCAGCCGTTGCCTGAGTATCTTGCCGACGATTTCACCGTCGGGATTATGGGCGCCGGCGTGCTGGGGGCGAAGGTGGCGGAAAGCCTGCAACCCTGGGGATTCCCGCTTCGCGTCTGGAGCCGTAGCCGCAAAGCCTGGCCGCAGGTGCAGAGCTTTGCCGGCCAGGCCGAGCTGGGCACATTCCTGCAGGGGACCCGCGTGCTGATCAACCTGCTGCCGAACACCGCTGAAACCGTCGGCATTATTAACCAGACGCTGCTGGCGCAGCTGCCGGATGAGAGCTATGTCCTAAACCTTGCCCGCGGCGTGCATGTCGTTGAAGAAGATCTGCTGGCGGCGCTGAACAGCGGTAAGCTCAAAGGGGCAATGCTCGATGTCTTCAGTCGCGAACCGTTGCCCCAGGAGAGCCCGCTTTGGGCGCACCCGCGGGTGGCCATGACTCCCCACGTGGCGGCAGTCACCCGCCCGATGGAGGCCATTGCCTACATCGCCGGGACCATTAGCCGCCTGGAGCGAGGGGAACCGGTTAGCGGTCAGGTCGATCGTCAGCGCGGTTATTAAGGTAAGCAAACCCCGCCACGGCGGGGTTTTTGCTAATCAAGCGCCCGGATTCCTGCTATTCTTGCGGCAAACAGAAGAGGAGAATGTGATGTATCCCGTTGACCTGCACATGCATACCGTCGCCAGCACCCACGCCTACAGCACCCTGCACGATTATATTGCGGAAGCAAAGCGTAAAGGGATCAAACTCTTCGCCATTACCGATCACGGCCCGGACATGGCGGATGCTCCGCACTACTGGCATTTCGTTAATATGCGCATCTGGCCCCGTCTGGTGGACGGTGTGGGGATCCTGCGCGGAATTGAGTCGAATATTAAAAATATCGAAGGCGAGATCGACTGTTCCGGGCCGATGTTGACGTCGCTCGATCTGATCATCGCCGGATTCCACGAGCCGGTGTTTCCGCCGCAGGATAGCGCCACCCATACGCAGGCGATGATTGCCGCGATGGCCAGCGGTAAAGTGCATATGATTAGCCATCCGGGTAATCCGAAATTCCCGGTGGATATCCCGGCCATTGCCGAAGCGGCGGCCCATTACCAGGTGGCGCTGGAGATCAATAACTCCTCTTTCGTTTCATCGCGCGTGGGCAGTGAAGATAACTGCCGGGCCATCGCCGCCGCGGTGCGCGACGCCGGAGGGTGGGTGGCGCTGGGCTCGGACTCTCACACTGCGTTTACCCTCGGAGAGTTTACCGAATGCCGCAATATCCTCGATGCTGTCGATTTCCCGGAGGAGAGGATCCTCAACGTTTCTCCGCGTCGCCTGCTCGACTTCCTCGAGTCGCGTGGTATGCCGGCGATCCCGGAATTTGCTGACCTTTAATTTGTATAACTGGAATAACTGAATGAACGAGTTTTCAATCCTCTGCCGCGTGCTGGGTTCGCTGTATTACCGTCAACCGCAGGACCCGCTGCTGGTGCCGCTGTTTACCCTGATCCGCGAGGGCAAACTGGCCGCCAGCTGGCCGCTGGAACAGGACGAGCTGCTGGCGCGTCTGCAGAAAAGCTGTGAAATGCAGTCCCTGGCGACGGACTATAATGCGCTGTTCGTCGGTGAAGCCTGCAGCGTCCCGCCGTACCGCAGCGCGTGGGTGGAGGGTTCCTCGGAAGCGGAGGTCCGGGCTTTTCTGAGCGAGCATGGCATCCCGACGGGAGAAGGTCCGGCGGATCATCTCGGATCGCTGCTGCTGGCCGCCTCCTGGCTGGAGGATCATGCCACAGAAGAGCAGAGCGAGACGCTGGAGCGCCTGTTTGCCGACTACATCTTGCCGTGGTGCGGGACAATGCTGGGGAAAGTCGAAGCGCATGCGCACACAGCGTTCTGGCGCACGATGGCGCCGTTGACCCGCGACGCCATCGCCGCGATGTGGGACGAGCTTCAGGAAGAAGATGAGCAATAAAATGTGATTTAAGTCACTATTTTAATGTAACTGAAATTAGGTTCATTCATATAGTGTGTTTTAGATCGCATTCTTCCGGCGCGTATCTGCTAGGATACGCGCCATGAACATACTCTTCGCAATCGCATTAACGACGGGCATTCTCTCCGGGATTTGGGGATGGGTGGCGGTCGCCCTCGGCCTGCTGAGCTGGGCCGGTTTCCTCGGCTGTACCGCCTATTTCGCCTGCCCGCAGGGCGGTCTGAAAGGTCTGGCCATCTCCTCCTGTACGGTAATGAGCGGCGTGGTCTGGGCGTTGGTGATTATCCACGGTAGCGCGCTGGCCCCGCAGCTGCAGATCCTCAGCTATATGATGACCGGCGTCGTGGCCTTTCTGATGTGCATCCAGGCGCGACAGACGTTGCTGTCGTTTGTCCCCGGCACCTTTATCGGCGCCTGCGCGACCTTCGCGGCAGACGGCGACTGGCGTCTGGTTATCCCTTCTCTGGCGCTGGGCCTGGTCTTTGGCTATGCCATGAAAAATAGTGGCCTGTGGCTGGCGGCCCGTGCGGATAAGCATAAATCGTTCGCCAATGACAACGCCTGAGCGGCGGGACGATAATAGCAACAGGACCCTCAGGGTCCTGTTTTTTTTACCTTCTTGTCGCCGGCGCGGCGGGATAATCTTGCTCCCGGGGGCGGGTATGCCCTAGTATCGGCAGAAAGCCGTATCTACGCGCTATGCCGACAGGAGGAGAAATGGCTGTTCAACCTGAAGTAATTCTCGGCGATATTACGACGCTTGATGTCGATGTGATTGTGAATGCGGCAAACCCCTCGCTGCTGGGCGGCGGCGGGGTGGATGGCGCGATCCACCGGGCGGCCGGTCCCGCGCTGCTGGCGGCCTGCAAGCAAGTGTTGCAGCAGCAGGGCGAATGTCCCCCTGGTCATGCGGTGATCACGATGGCGGGCGATCTTCCCGCCAGCGCGGTGATCCACACCGTGGGCCCGGTCTGGCACGGCGGCGACCGCATGGAGGCGCAAACCCTGGCCGATGCCTACAAAAACAGCCTGCAGCTGGCGGCGGCAAACAATTATCGCTCCATTGCGTTTCCGGCGATCAGCACCGGCGTGTATGGCTATCCGAAAGAGGAAGCGGCGGCGATCGCCGTGCGCACTGTGACCGCGTTTCTCACCCGCTATAACCCGCTTGAACGGGTCCTGTTCGTCTGTTTCGACGAGGAAACGGCGGCTATCTATCGTCGCCTGCTGGCGGCATACCCCTGATTCCGCAGAATAGGCTATGATAACCGCCGGTATTGACAGGAATGATGGATTGCAGGAGGGAGCAGGTGTCGGAAGGAAAAGTACAGCAGAAGCAGCAGGCGCGCCGCGCGGAGATCGTTGCCGCTGCGCAAAGATGTTTTGCGACAAAGGGATTGCATGGCGCCTCTGTCGCTGATATCGCCCGCGAGGCGGGCCTGAGCGTCGGTCAGCTGTATCGCATTTTTGCCAGCAAGGAGGCGATCATCGAAGCGATTGTCAGCGAAATCGTCAACGCCAGGGTCGGGGAGATGATCGATGAGAACCACAATCTGGCGCGCAAAGCGGCGGTGCTGGCCGGCAGGATCCCGACTTCGGCAGCCACCAAAAGCGACAATTATCTGTTGATGGAAATCAACGCCGAAGCCTCGCGTAACCCACGCTTGCGCGAAATCCTGGTGCAGGCCGATCGGAGGTTGAAAGAGGAGGGCGGCCGTTTGTCGCAGCGCTATCATCCCGGTCTCAGCGATGCGCGACGCAATGCTGCTTCAGAGCTCATCGCCGTTCTGACGGAGGGGGCAGCCTACCGCTGTGAGCTGAGCGCCTCCACTCCGGTCGATAAAGCGGATTTAGAAGCCCTGTATAATATGATCTTCGATCGGCTGTTTGATGAGCAAGCGTAGCGCGGCACGCCTGGCGTGCCGCAAAGGCTAAAGGTTAGCTGGCCGAGGCCGGGGTTTTTGCCGGTTTGCTCATGGGTTTACCGGAGAACAGGAAACGCAGCAGCGGAATACGCAGATGAATTTCATACAGGATCAGGGCAATCCCCACCACAAAAACCAACCCGCCAATAAAGCCTAAGGTATTCGACTTAATGGCCGGGGTGATCCACGCCCCGTACAGCAGCGTCAGCGGATGGTGCACCAGGTAAATGAACAGCGAAGCATTGACGAAGTAGGTCACCCGCGCCGACTGGAAATTCAGCAGGCGATGGCCGAGCGAGAAGATCACATTCACCATCCACAGCCCCAGCACCATGGTGATCACCGATTCCGTTTCATACATCCAACCGTCGCCAGATCCATACTGCTGGTTCAGGCGGTAAGCGATGAATCCCAGCAGTGACGCCACGCAACACCATGGCGACGGGGTGGTGAACATCGCCTTTAAGCGCGGGTTAATAAAGGTCTGCGCCCCCAGCACAAAGAAGGGCAGATAGAACAGCGTCTGCATGACCACAAAGTTAAACAGACCATTGCTCAGCAGGGGCGGGTAGATCACGAACAATGACCGACGGATCAGCGCGTAAAGCACCCCCAGCGCGAGGAAAATCATCGTCAGCTGGCCCATGGTGACAGTGTCACCGAATGCGTGAGCGCCCGGAGCCGGGCGGCGCGTCAGCCATTTAAACAGTACCACCCCCAGCGAGGTCAGCACCACCAGGACCAGCAAAAACCAGAGGTGGGAAATGAGCTCCCACGCCAGGGTGTTGAATTTGTCGTACCCCGAAAGGGTGTGCCAGTTTTCCGCCTTGCCGTTGACGTACTGCAGCATAATAAACTGCGGCAGCGTCAGCAGCGGGATGGCGGTCAGCATCGGAATACCGACCCGTTCGACGCGCACTTTCCACCACTTTTTCAGCGGGTAGCGCAGGAACAGCATGTAGGAGAAATAGCCGGAGATCACGAAGAAGACCTGCATGCGGAAGGCATGAATGAAATCATTAAACAGCGTCAGCCACCACGAGGGCTCTGCGCTGTTGACATGCCAGCTATGGCTGGAATAAATCAGCGAAATGTGAAAAGGGATCCCCAGCAGCATCAGCCAGGCGCGGATGCTGTCGAAAAAATATTCACGCTGTACCGGAGTATTATTCATACGATTCACGACAATCTCAGATAATTCGTCTTATCACTCAAGATGATAACGCTTACATTATCAGCAACCCTACATGAACTCGGGGTACCTGTCTCCAGGATAAGCACGCAAAGTGCAAACGGGACTGCGAACTGTTTATTCCCTGCGCCGCTACGCTGAACAAAGCAGGGATTATGTTGTCGGATTGCCTGAGTTTCCATTAAAATAGATCGGATCGATTTAAGCACACAAAGGGGGAAGTGCTTACTTATATGAAACATAAACCACAGATGATGAAAATGCGTTGGTTAAGCGCAGCCGTAATGTTGTCCCTGTGTACTTCATCTGCATGGGCATTTAGCATTGATGACGTTGCAAAAGAGGCCAAAACGTTAGCCGGGAAAGGCTATGAAGCGCCAAAGAGTAACCTGCCCTCCGCTTTCCGCGACATGAAATACGCGGACTACCAGCAAATTCAGTTTAATCACGATAAAGCTTACTGGAATAACCAGAAAACCCCATTCAAGCTTGAATTTTACCATCAGGGTATGTACTTCGACACGCCGGTCACCATCAATGAAGTGACGGCCACCAGCGTGCGCAAAATTAAATATAGCCCGGACTATTTTAACTTTGGTAACGTTCAGCACGATAAAGACACGGTGAAAGACCTTGGTTTCGCCGGCTTCAAAGTACTGTATCCGATCAACAGCAAAGATAAGAACGATGAAATCGTCAGCATGCTCGGTGCCAGCTACTTCCGCGTGCTGGGTCAGGGTCAGGTATACGGTCTGTCCGCGCGCGGTCTGGCTATCGATACCGCGCTGCCTTCCGGCGAAGAGTTCCCGCGTTTTCGTGAGTTCTGGATTGAGCGTCCAAAAGCTACCGACAAGCGTCTGACTATCTATGCGCTGCTGGATTCGCCGCGGGCAACCGGCGCTTATCGCTTTGTAATCATGCCGGGACGCGATACCGTGGTGGATGTCCAGTCCAAAGTTTACCTGCGTGACAAAGTGGGCAAACTGGGCGTGGCGCCGCTCACCAGTATGTTCCTGTTTGGTTCCAACCAGCCTTCTCCGGCGCTGAACTATCGTCCGGCGCTGCACGACTCCAATGGTCTGTCGATCCTGGCGGGCAACGGCGAGTGGATCTGGCGTCCGCTGAACAACCCGAAACACCTGGCCGTTAGCAGCTATGCGATGGAAAACCCGCAAGGGTTCGGCCTGCTGCAGCGCGGCCGTCAGTTCTCGCGCTTCGAGGACCTTGACGATCGTTATGACCTGCGCCCGAGCGCCTGGATCACCCCGAAAGGGGAGTGGGGCAAAGGGAAAATCGAACTGGTCGAAATCCCGACCAACGATGAAACCAACGATAACATCGTGACTTACTGGACGCCGGATCAGCTGCCGGAGCCGGGCAAGGAGATGAACTTCAAGTACACCATCACCTTCAGCCGCGATGAAGACAAGCTGCATGCGCCGGATAACGCGTACGTTATGCAGACCCGCCGCTCTACCGGCGATGTGAAGCAGTCGAACCTGATCCGCCAGCCGGACGGCACCATTGCTTTCATTGTCGACTTCACCGGCGCCGATATGAAAAAACTGCCGGCGGATACCCCGGTCGCCGCCCAGGCGAGCACCGGCGATAACGCTGAAATCGTTGAAAATACCGTGCGTTACAATCCGGTGACCAAAGGCTGGCGAATGATCCTGCGTTTGAAGGTGAAAGATCCGAAGAAAACGACGGAAATGCGCGCCGCACTGGTTAACGGCGATGACACGTTGAGCGAAACCTGGAGCTATCAGCTGCCTGCCAATGAATAAGATAACGAAGTACATTGACGCATTGCCGCTGTCGGACGCCGAGAAATCGGCGCTGCCGGACACCAGCCTGCAGGCCGTTCATCAGGCCCTGGATGACGAACATCAGACCTTCGCCCGCGAAGACGACTCCCCGCTGGGGTCGGTCAAGGCGCGGCTGGCGCACAGCTGGCCGGATTCGCTGTCTGGCGATCAGCTGGTGAAGGATGATGAAGGCCGCACCCAGCTGCATGCGATGCCGAAAGCCAAGCGCTCCTCGATGATCCCGGACCCGTGGCGTACCAACCCGGTTGGCCGCTTCTGGGACCGTCTGCGCGGACGCGATGTCACGCCGCGCTATCTCTCCCGCCTGACGCAAGAAGAGCGCGAGAGCGAGCAAAAATGGCGTACCGTCGGCACCATTCGTCGCTACATCCTGTTGCTGCTGACGCTATCGCAGACCGTGGTGGCGACCTGGTACATGAAAACCATTCTGCCTTATCAGGGCTGGGCGCTGATCAACCCGGCCGACATGGTGGGGCAGAACCTGTGGGTCTCGTTCATGCAGCTGCTGCCGTACGTGTTGCAGAGCGGCATTCTGATCCTCTTCGCGGTGCTGTTCTGCTGGGTTTCCGCCGGCTTCTGGACCGCGTTAATGGGCTTCCTTCAGCTATTGATCGGTCGCGATAAGTACAGTATTTCCGCCTCGACGGTCGGTGACGAACCGTTGAACCCGGCGCACCGTACGGCGCTTATTATGCCGATCTGTAACGAAGACGTTGACCGCGTGTTCGCCGGGCTGCGGGCGACCTGGGAGTCGGTGAAAGCCACCGGCAACGCCGCCCATTTCGACGTCTATATCCTCAGCGACAGCTATAACCCCGATATCTGTGTCGCTGAGCAAAAGGCGTGGATGGAGCTGATTGCCGAAGTACAGGGCGAAGGGCAGATTTTCTACCGTCGTCGTCGTCGTCGCGTGAAGCGTAAGAGCGGCAACATCGATGATTTCTGCCGCCGCTGGGGCAGCCAGTATAGCTACATGGTGGTGCTGGATGCTGACTCGGTGATGACCGGAGAGTGTCTGAGCAGCCTGGTGCGCCTGATGGAAGCGAACCCGAACGCCGGGATCATCCAGTCATCCCCGCGCGCCTCGGGCATGGACACGCTGTATGCGCGTTGCCAGCAGTTTGCCACCCGGGTGTATGGTCCGTTGTTTACGGCGGGTCTGCACTTCTGGCAGCTGGGGGAGTCCCACTACTGGGGACACAACGCCATCATCCGCGTGAAACCGTTCATTGAGCACTGCGCGCTGGCGCCGCTGCCGGGCGAGGGCAACTTTGCCGGGTCGATTCTGTCGCACGACTTCGTTGAAGCCGCGCTGATGCGCCGCGCCGGCTGGGGCGTGTGGATTGCCTACGATCTGCCGGGCTCCTATGAAGAGCTGCCGCCGAACCTGCTGGACGAGCTGAAACGCGACCGCCGCTGGTGCCAGGGCAACCTGATGAACTTCCGCCTGTTCCTCGTGAGAGGGATGCACCCGGTTCACCGGGCGGTGTTCCTTACCGGCGTGATGTCCTACCTGTCGGCGCCGCTGTGGTTTATGTTCCTTGCCCTGTCGACAGCGTTGCAGGTGGTGCATGCCCTGACCGAGCCGCAGTACTTCCTGCAGCCGCGTCAGCTGTTCCCGGTGTGGCCGCAGTGGCGTCCGGAGCTGGCTATTGCGCTGTTCGCCTCGACCATGGTGCTGCTGTTCCTGCCGAAGCTGCTGAGTATCATCCTGGTGTGGTGTAAGGGGCCGAAGGAGTACGGTGGATTTATCCGCGTGACGCTTTCCCTGCTGCTGGAGGTCCTGTTCTCGGTCCTGCTGGCGCCGGTGCGCATGCTGTTCCACACCGTCTTCGTGGTCAGCGCCTTCCTCGGCTGGGAAGTGGTGTGGAATTCGCCGCAGCGTGATGATGACTCCACGCCGTGGGGAGAAGCCTTTATGCGTCACGGCTCGCAGCTGCTGCTGGGGCTGGTATGGGCGGTCGGAATGGCATGGCTGGATCTGCGCTTCCTGTTCTGGCTGGCGCCGATTGTCGTATCGCTGATCCTGTCGCCGTTCGTGTCGGCGATCTCCAGCCGGGCGACCGTGGGCCTGCGCACCAAGCGCTGGAAGCTGTTCCTGATCCCGGAAGAGTATTCGCCGCCGCAGGTGCTCAAGGATACCGATGCGTACCTGACGCTGAACCGTCAGCGTTCGCTGGACGATGGCTTTATGCACGCGGTGTTTAACCCGTCGTTTAACGCCCTCGCGACCGCGATGGCCACCGCGCGCCACCGTCAGGGTCATATCCTGGAGATCGCCCGCGAGCGCCATGTCGAGCAGGCGCTGAATGAAACGCCGGATAAGCTGAACCGCGATCGTCGACTGGTGCTGTTGAGCGACCCGGTAACCATGTCGCGTCTGCACTATCGCGTATGGGCCGCGCCGGAGAAATACTCTTCGTGGGTGAACGCCTATCAGCAGCTGGCGCTTAACCCGCTGGCGCTGAAAACGAAATAAGCCGTACGTTAAGGAAAATACCGGCAGCGATGCCGGTATTTTTTTATCTGAAACACGAGGTTGTGGATGCGAATACTACCTATCATTGCCATGGCGCTGCTGCTTAGCGGCTGCGGCAGCATTATTAGCCGGACGGTGCCCGGGCAGGGGCATGGCAATCAATATTACCCGGGCGTGCAGTGGGACGTTCGCGATTCAGGATGGCGCTATCTCACCATTCTGGACCTGCCGTTCTCGCTGGTTTTCGATACGCTGCTGCTGCCGCTGGACGCCAGCCACGGGCCCTATAACTGATTAACGCTCGTCCCACTCGTCGGCCGCCGTCTGTCCCTCTTCGGTGTCCAGCGAGGGCTCGAGCTGGAATTCACCTTCATCCCACTCATGGAGCGTATTTTCCTCCAGCCACTCCTGACGCAGCTCTATCTCATCATAATCCCCATCGAAGACGCTCTGCGCGGCTTCGCCGCTGAGCATCGGTAAGCATTCGCCTTGTTCCTCTTCGTCAGCAAAAAATTCGGCCTGCCAGGCGATATCGCCATCCTGCAGCACATACTTTTGAATATTGAGCTGCTCAACGTTAGCGCTCTCTTCATCGCTGTCAGGGTTGTTGGCGAGAAATTCTTCACGTGCTGCATCAATAGCTTCTTCGAGCGTAGCATAGAACATCGAATCCTTTGGCATAGCGAATCTCCTGAGAAGAATATGAATTGAACACGATTCAATCTATAGAAGGCGCCAGGCAAAGCGTCAAGGGGCTGAGCCCCTCTGGACGTTAATTTACTGAATGGCGGTCGGGCTGCGAGGCGTCCGCGGCTGGCCGGCGCAGGCTGAGGGTCGAATAGATCGCGTTAAACAACACCACTCCTGCGGTGACAAGGAAGACGGCGCGAAAGCCGTAGTTGGCGGAAACCGAGGCGCCGATCAGGGGGCCGGTGACGTTGCCAATATCACGAAATGACTGGTTATAGCTGAAGATCCGCCCGGAGATCTGGCTGGTGGAGTTATACACCAGCAGGGTTTGCACCGCCGGCAGCAGCGCGCCGTCCGCGGCGCCGAGCAGGAATCGCAGGATACCTAACTGCAGCGGGGTCTGGACGAACGACATCGGGATCAGCAACAGCACCGAGATAATCAGCGCCACGATGAGGATTTTTTCCGGTCCGATACGATCCCCCAGTTTGCCCAGACGAGGGGCGCTCATCAGGGCGGCAATGCCCGGCACCGAGGCGATCATCCCGCTGATAAAGGCGATATTGCTGACGTTACCCGCCAGATCGCGCACGTAAAGCGTCAGGATCGGCGCAATGGAGCCGGTGGCGACCTGGATGATCAGCGAGGTGACAAACAGGCTGAGCACCAGTTTCGGATTCTGCAGCGAGGAGAACACCGCCTTCGCGCTGAGCATCTCTTTTTTGGCGATCGGGACAAAATTTTCACGGATTAAAAACAGGGTAAACAGGAAGCAGATAAACAGCACCGCCGCGGTCATAAAGAAGACAGTACGCAGGCCCCAGTGGTCGGCCAGGAAGCCACCCGCCAGCGGGCCGAGCAGGGCGCCGCTTACCGCGCCAGTTGACAGCGTGCCCAGCGCCCAGCCGCTTTTATGGCGCGGGATCTGGGTGGCAATCAGGGCGTTGGCATTGGGAATAAAGCCCCCCAGCAGGCCGAGCAGCGCGCGCAGTAGCAGAAACTGCCAGATATTCTGCGCCATCCCCATCAGCATCATGACGATGGCCATCCCGAGGGCTGAACGCAGCAGCATGATTTTACGTCCCTTGCGGTCAGCAAGTCCGCCCCAGAACGGCGAGGCGATGGCGGAGAAGAGAAAAGTGATGCTAAAGACCAGCCCGGACCACATGTTGAGGGCGCTATGCCCGGTGACGCCGAGTTGTTCGACGTAGAGCGGCAGAAAGGGCATGACCAGGCTGAAGGCGGCGCCGGTTAAAAAGCAGCCAAGCCAGGTGACGGTCAGGTTTCGTTTCCAGTTAATGGGGGTATCAGCAGACGACATAGGGTTCCACTGGCCTGCGCGGCAGGTCAAATTAAGAGAAAATATGAGCCTGCTAATTATGCGCCTGGGAAATAAATGCCGCAATGGAGAAGAGCTTTTAAAGCTAAAGCAGAGCGTAAAGCCTGAGCGCTGGGGATTCCCGGCCGGGAGGCGCGCGGCCGGGAAAGAGGTTCAGTAGCGGGAGGGCATCCCCTCGGGGCGGGTTTTAAAGCGGCGATGGAGCCACATATATTGTTCCGGGGCCATCATAATGCACTGCTCTACGATCTTATTCATCCACGCAGCGGTGGTTTCCGCGTCGTCCAGCGGCGGGGAGCACTCTGGCGGCAGGATAATCAGTTCATAACCTTTACCGTCCGGTTTACGGCGTGGAACAAAGGGCACGATGCAGGCTTTGGACATTTTCGCCAGCATCCAGGTGCCGGAGGTGGTCGCCGCCTGGTCTACGGCAAACAGTGGGGCGAAGACGCTGGCGGTCGGGCCGTAATCATGATCTGGCGCGTACCACACCACGTCGCCTTTTTTCAGCGCGCGGATCATGCCTTTCAGATCCTTGCGGTCGATCATGTCCTTGTTGGAGCGCAGTCGGCCCCAGGTCTGCAGCCAGTCGATGACCGGGTTATCGTTGGGACGATAGACGCCAATCCCCGGCTCGTTCATACCGAACATCCGCGCGCCCATTTCCAGTGTCAGGAAATGAATGCCGATCAGCAGAATGCCGCGCTGCTGCGCCTGCACATCGCGAATATGCTCAAAGCCGATGGTGTCGGTCCAGCGGGCGATACGGCGAACCGGCCAGAACCAGGCCATACCGGTCTCCATCAGCCCCATACCCACCGATTCAAAGTTCATCACCACCATCCGGTGACGTTCCTGCTCGCTTTTCTCGGGGAAGCAGAGCTCAAGGTTGCGATAGGCGATCTTCGCCCGGCGCTTCATAAATCGCATGGCCAGCCGGCCGATGGCGTTCCCGAGGCGGTAGATCAGCGGGTAGGGCAGTTGGACAACCAGCCACAGCAGGCCGATACCCAGCCACAGCAGCCAATAGCGCGGATGCAGCAGCGCCGGAGAAAATTTAGGCAAATGAGTCATTTCATACCCGTATCAGTGAGCAACATCTTATATTATCGCATTTTTTTACCGGCCAGCCAAAGGCGGCGACAGCCACATCGTTTTGTTAAGTGGGGGGCGACCGGTGAGAAAAATGTAGCGTAAAATGTAGGGATGTAAATTAATAAGCTTTGCTATATCATGCCCGCCGTTTATTTCCTCATTTCTATGTCGAGCAGGTACACCATGCCAGTGTTACACAACCGCATTTCAAATGAGACGTTAAAGGCGCAAATGCTGGCTGAAACCGAGCCGCGCACGACGATCTCGTTCTATAAATATTTCACCATTGTCGATCCGCAAGCGACCCGCGATGCGCTGTGGGTTGCCTTAACCCAGTTGAAAGTCTTTGGCCGCATCTATCTGGCCCGGGAAGGGATCAACGCGCAAATCAGCGTGCCGGAAAGCAACGTTGAAGCCCTGCGTGAGTTTCTCAATGGCTTCGATCCGGCGCTGGCGGGGCTGCGTTTCAATATCGCTCTCGAGGACGACGGTAAATCGTTCTGGGTGCTACGTCTGAAAGTGCGCGACCGCATCGTTGCCGACGGCATTGACGATCCCTCTTTCGACGCCTCCAACGTCGGAGACTATCTCAAGGCGGCGGAGGTCAACGCGATGCTTGACGATCCGGATGCCGTGTTTATCGATATGCGCAACCACTATGAATATGAGGTGGGCCATTTCGAAAACGCGCTGGAGATCCCAGCGGATACCTTCCGCGACCAGTTGCCGAAAGCCGTTGAAATGATGCAGGACCATAAAGACAAGAAAATTGTCATGTATTGCACCGGCGGTATTCGCTGTGAAAAAGCCAGCGCCTGGATGAAGCATAACGGCTTCAATAAGGTCTGGCACATCGAGGGTGGCATCATTGAGTACGCCCGCCGCGCCCGTGAGCAGGGGCTGCCGGTGCGTTTCATTGGCAAAAATTTTGTCTTTGATGAACGGATGGGCGAGCGGATCTCCAATGACGTTATCGCCCACTGTCATCAGTGCGGCGCGCCGTGCGACACCCATACCAACTGCCTGAATGATGGCTGCCATCTGTTGTTTATCCAGTGCCCGAGCTGTGCCGAGAAGTTTGCCGGCTGCTGTAGCGAAGCCTGCATGGAAGAGCATAAGCTGCCGGAAGAGGAGCAGCGTCAGCTGCGCGCCGGGCGTGAAAACGGCAATAAAATCTTTAATAAATCCCGTGGCCGGCTGAACACCAAACTCGGGATCCTCGATCCTGAGCCGTCAGAAAAACCATAACCAGACAAGATCGAAGATCGCCAGCAGCAGCCAGAGCGCCAGGTAGATCATAAAGTGCTCGCGGACGTTATTGACCAGCAAATTAAACAGGCGACGCATAACCGCTCTCAATCACTAACGGCCTCGACAGAGGCCGTTTTTTTTGCCCGACGGCAAAAGTGCCGCATTCCATTACGCGTTAAAGCGCGCCAGCGAGAAGGGCGCCAGGTTGAAGCTCGAAGCTTCGCCCTGAGCAAACTGACTGGCAATTTCCCCCAGCACCGGGGCAAACTTAAAGCCGTGCCCGCTCAGACCGGTGATGAGCAGCGTGTCTGGTCTGCCGGGTAACGTATCGATAATAAAGTCTTCATCGACGGTATTATCGTAGGTACAGGAGGCGCCGTGCAGGCAGCCGCCGATCCCGGGCAGGACGTTACGCAAAAACGGAAACGATTCGGAGCCATCGCTGGCGACAGCGCCAAACGCCACTCGCTCCTGCGGCATGGAGATCGGCTGACCGCCGTTATGCTTGCCAATCTTCAGCTCGTTATCTTCCGCCGGGAAACCGTAGTATTGATCGCCGTTGGGCAACTCGCCGGTGAAGGCCGGGAAGTGATTCTTGCTGCTGTAACGGCCATCGGCCTGGTACCAGGCGAACACCTTGCGTACCGGCTGGATGGGAAGGTCCGGAAGCAGGCGGGTGACCCAGGTCCCGGCGCTGACCAGCAGCTTTTTACCATGATATTCACCGTCGATGGTATCGATGGTGACCCCATCTGCATGGTGATGAATAGCCGAGACCGGGCAGTTGAATAGCTGCGCGCAGCCCGCTTCCCGCGCCAGACGGATCCAGGTTTCCACGGCCAGTTCGCTGCGCAGTACGCCGGAAGCGGGTTCAAAAATCGCCCGATAGTCATCGGGGAGGCGTATCTCCGGCCAGCGCTGCATCACGGCCTGGGCATCCAGCTCTACCACCTCAAGCTGGAACGCACGGGCGCTGGCGGCAACGTTGGCGAGGAAAGGGGAGCTGGCGGGGCCGAGGTTTATGACGCCGGTGCGTTCAAACACGGCTTCGCCACTGATCTCGGCCAGTTCATCCCACAGCTGCTGGGCGCGCAGCACCAGCGGAACATATTTTTCACCTTCGCCATAGGCGTGACGGATAAGACGGCTGCTGCCGTGATGGCTGCCTTCCTGGTGAGGAGGCTGATGGGCATCGGTCATCAGAACATTGAGTCCGGCACGACGCGCATAATAGCCAGCGGCGGCGCCGACGGAGCCGCTGCCGATAATGATAAGATCGTATTGCATGGTGAGTTCCGGGTAATTGCCTTGTTAGCAGGGTAATTAACTCCCTGTGCTTATACAAGCCCGAAAATAATTCAGGCACCCGCAGGTGCCTGTTAAGCTTATTGTTAAGTCATTCCGCGTGCCGCGTTAATGTCTGCGGTACTCGTTTTCCTGGTATTCGCCAGATTCAATTTTCGCAATGCCTGCTTCCAGGATTGAAATAAACTGACGTGCGACGTCCGTCGTTAGCCATAGCGTCTGGCCTATCTCAGCATCATGACTGTTTTCTTGAGCGGGGTTCTGGTAGTGCAGGCGCAACATCAGCGCATCGTAGCTATCAACGGTGCTGATGTCCCATCCGACGAGGGGATGGGTCTGAATGACTTCATTATTTTTTTCCATCATAACCCCTTATTCATATGTTAAAAGACAACAATTCTCGAGGTTTAATGCATGTTTTTTGAAGCAAGTTAATTATATCAGGGATCAAGAATAAACTCGAGAAATTAAATGAAAGGCAGCATGATTTTCTTGTTTTGCCGCTTTTTTACTCAAGATAAGCGTGCAAAACGGCCATTTTAGTCGATATTAAGCAGAATAATCAGGAATATTCTGAACATGAGAAGAGGATAAAAAAGCCGGGGCGACCCGGCAAAGAAAAGCACAATGAGGGAGCAAACCAGAGTAACTGGATCCCGCCATGCTTCAGGAGAGGTCGTGGACAAACCAGTCGTCCGCGCTTTCCCAGGTTTCTTGCAGGATTTCGCTTATCCGGTCTTTGTCTTCTTTCAGGCCGCCGAACACCGAGAGCTGATTGCCCGTGGCGTAGCGGACGCTCACCTGGCTGTCGATGGCCGGGAACTGTTCGGCGATACGGCGAGAGAGTTCGTTATTCAGCGCTTCCAGCGCGCCGTTGGGTAAGGCGGTCGTTTTGGCGATAGAGACTTCAATGCGCATAATTGCCCCCTGTGTTTGATACTGGTTATTTATACAGTATCTGGTGAGCATTGACAACAGGGGGCCGCGTTTTTTATCGCTTCATGGTCCAGCGGACGGTTTCACCTGCCAGGAACGGCACCAGGGTGTCATTGGGCAACGCAATACTGTCGACGACGGTCGTCTCTTCACGCACCAGTTCAACATAGCTTTCATTGACCGGCAGACCGTAAAAGCGCGGGCCGTTCAGCGAGCAGAAGGCCTCAAAGTGCTGCAGAGCGTTCATTTCTTCAAACACGGTGGCGTAGCTGCCGAGGGCGGTCGGGGCGTTGAAGCAGCCGGCGCAGCCGCAGCTGGCTTCCTTACGATGGCGGGCGTGCGGCGCTGAGTCGGTGCCAAGGAAGACGCGGCTAAAGCCGCTGGCGACCAGTTCGCGCAGTGCCTGCTGATGAATATTGCGTTTGAGTACCGGCAGGCAGTATAAGTGAGGACGAATACCGCCGACCAGCATATGGTTACGGTTGAACATCAGATGCTGCGGGGTGATAGTGGCCGCCAGCAGTTCATTGCCGTCACGCACATACTCGGCGGCATCTTTGGTGGTGATATGCTCAAAGACCACCTTCAGGCCGGGCAGGCGCTGGCGCAGCGGCTCCATCACGGTTTCAATAAAGCGCGCTTCGCGGTCGAAAATATCAATCTCGGCGTGGGTGACTTCGCCATGTACCAGCAGCGGCATCCCCAGTTTTTCCATCCGCTCCAGCACCGGCATAATGGCGTCGGTGCTGGTGACGCCGTGGCTGGAGTTGGTGGTGGCATTGGCCGGGTAAAGCTTGGCGGCGGTGAACACGCCTTCGTTAAAGCCGCGCTCCAGCTCCGCCGGGTCGAGGGAGTCTGTCAGATAGCAGGTCATCAGCGGGGTAAAATCGTGCCCGGCCGGGACGGCGTCCATAATGCGCTGGCGATAGGCGATAGCCGCCGCGACGGTGGTGACAGGCGGCACCAGATTCGGCATCACGATCGCCCGGCCATAAAACTCACTGGTATAAGGCACGACGGTTTTCAGCATATCGTCATCACGCAGATGGATATGCCAGTCGTCTGGGCGGCGGATTTTCAATACCTGGGATTGTGCTGTCATGGAAGGCTCCGGCTAATAGGTTCAGTCATCAGGGCTGTTTTTTGCCGGGCACTAAGGATAAGCGTAAACGTTTTCCTTTGCACTCATTTCCGTAAAAAATTGAGGGCGCCGCGGCGCCCTGGAGATTAATTGGTAAAGGGGATGACAATCTCGCCCGGCTTCACCTCTATGCCTTTGGCGTATTTCTTCGCCAGCGCTTCACCGGTGCTGGCGTCCTCACGCAGGACATAGGCAGGCTGCTGGCTGAAGTAACTGCGCAGCGACTGATTCAGATAGGGGAGCAGGGCCTGAATGACCGACTGCAGTTTCTCGGGCGCCACTTTGGCATCCACCACCTCCATTTCCTGCAGGAAGATGGCGCCTTTCTCTCTGTCAAAGGTTGGCAGCGCTTTGAGCTTCAGATCGATCGTCGCTTTCTGCGTGCCGAACAGGGAGTTCAGGTCGACGTTAGCGATCCCGGTCAGCGTGACTTTGCCCGGCTCCTCGCGCCCGATGGCGCTGGTGAGGTTCTGCAGTTCGATATGGGCGTCGGCAACGCCTTTCAGACCAATATCTTTGGCAAAATGGTTTCGCTTCTGCAGGGCCTGGTTAATCTCCTGCTCGCTTACTGTGTATTGGGTCAGCTGATTACAGCCGCTCAGCAGGCCGCTGACAATCAGCGCGGCGGCGATCAAAATCTTTTTCATGGGGGTCCTCTGGCTCATATCTTCATTCATCCTGACACAAAGCATCATGACCTGTCAGCACCCTCGATACCAGCAGAATAGGCTGAAAGCAGGAGAAACCGCCGCCGCGCGCATCAGGTCCGCGGCTCCAGCATGCCGGAGGCAGAGCGTTTCGGACTAAACTGCCACCACAGCGCCAGGAAGGTGATAACCCCGATGGCCCCGAGCATCAGCCACGGCAGCTCGGGCTGACCCGCGGCCTTACCGGCATCGAACAGCCAGCCGCCGCCCGCATATCCCAGCGCGCCGCCAAAGGCGAGCCCCAGGCGGCTGAAGCCCATATAGCTGCCGCGCGCCCGGGCGTCCGCCAGCGAGGCGCCCAGCGTCTCCCGGGCGGGTTCGGCAATGATGGAGCCGATGTAAAACAGGCAGATCAGGGTAAACAGCTGTTGCAAACTGCTGGTCATGCCGATGGGGAGCATGGCCAGAGTCATCACCAGCAGACCGGCCATCAGCCGGTGCTCAAGGCGAAAACGTTTTTCGCTCCAGCGGGCAATGGGATAGAGCAGGGTCAGCGAAATGGTGGCTTCGATGGCGTACATCCACTTCACGGCGGCCGGCGAGCCGGCGATGTCATTCACCATGATCGGCAGCATCAGCATCACCTGCACCGCCAGCATGTAATAGCCCGTCAGCGTCAGGACATAGGTGACGAAGCGCTTGTCCCGCAGCACCCGGCCCAGCCCCTCGCGGATCGGCGTTTTCACCGTCGAGAGCTTCCATGCCGGCAGATACCAGGCGTTAAATGCCGCGCAGGCGATAAACAGCGCGGCGCCGGCGCTGCACACCAGGCGGAAATCATACTGCAGCAGCCAGCTGCCCAGCAGCGCGCCAATCACCGCGCCGGCGCTATCCTGCATCATCAGGATGGAGAAAAAGCGGCCGCGCTGATGCGGGCGCACCAGCTTAACCACCAGCGCCGCCCGCGGCGGATCGAACAGCGTGCCGCCGAGCCCGGAAAGTATGCACGAGAACCACAGCACCCACGGCTCATGGGCGACGGCCATCGCCGCGAAGCCGCCGGCGCGCATCAGCATACCGGTGACGATCATCGGTTTGGCGCCGAAGCGGTCGGCGATAGCGCCGCCAAAGATACCTAATCCCTGCTGCACCAACTGGCGCAGGCCGAGCGCGATGCCGACCATCAGCGCCGCCCAGCCCATCTGATCGACAAAGCGGATGGAAATCAGCGGGAAGACGACAAAAAAGCCCAACACGACCAGCATGTTATCGACTAACAGGAAATATTTACCCAGGCTCCTTGCCTGCGAGACGCGGGACATTTCCCCTCCAGGGAAAAATAGAGATAAGCGTGGATATTCTGCGGGCAATCTGCTGCTTTTCCCAGCGCCCTTGCGACAATATTTTTTTATCAAAATGCAAGTTCGATTGAGGCTATTCATCGAAAAGAGGAGATGGCGCAGAAAATGGTATGTTGCTGTTTTCACACCGTCGCGCAGGACAGGTATAGTGAAGGCAGCAAGAATGAAGTCAGGGGGACTGAAAAGGAAATGTTTGGCTATCGCAGTAACGTGCCGAAGGTGCGTTTGACGACGGACCGGCTGGTGGTGCGCCTGGTTCACGATCGTGACGCCTGGCGTCTGGCCGATTATTACGCCGAGAATAAGGCGTTCTTAAAACCCTGGGAGCCGGTTCGTGACGACAGCCACTGCTATCCTTCCGGATGGCAGGCGCGTCTGTCGATGATCGCCGAGTTTCATAAACAGGGGTCTGCTTTTTATTTCGCGCTGCTCGATCCGGAGGAAAAGGAGATCGTCGGCGTGGCGAACTTTTCCAACGTGGTGCGTGGATCATTCCATGCCTGCTATCTCGGCTACTCTATTGGCGAGAAGTGGCAGGGGCAGGGGCTGATGTTTGAAGCGCTGACGTCGGCGATTCGCTATATGCAGCGTACGCAGCATATTCATCGCATTATGGCCAACTATATGCCGCATAATCAGCGCAGCGGCGCGCTGCTGGCGCGGTTGGGGTTTGAAAAAGAGGGTTACGCCAAAGATTACCTGCTGATCGACGGGCAGTGGCGTGACCATGTATTGACGGCGCTAACGACGCCGGACTGGTCAGCGGGACGTTAAGGAGAGAGGATGAAATATCAGTTAACCGCGCATGAAGCGCGCGTCATTGGCTGTCTGCTGGAAAAGCAGGTCACCACGCCCGAGCAGTATCCGCTGTCGGTGAACGCCGTCGTGACCGCCTGCAATCAGAAAACCAACCGCGAGCCGGTGATGTCGCTGAGCGAAGGCGAGGTCCAGACGCTGCTGGATACCCTGGTGAAACGCCACTATCTGCGCACGGTCAGCGGATTCGGCAATCGGGTAACCAAGTATGAGCAGCGCTTTTGCAACTCCGAATTTGGCGATCTGAAGCTCAGCGCCGGCGAGGTGGCGGTGGTGACGACGCTGCTGCTGCGCGGCGCCCAGACGCCGGGTGAATTACGCAGTCGGGCGCAGCGGATGCATGAGTTCAGCGACATGGCGGAAGTGGAAAGCGTGCTGGAAGGGCTGGCGACCCGCGAAGATGGTCCCTTCGTCGCCCGTCTGCCCCGGGAGCCGGGAAAACGGGAAAGCCGCTATATGCATCTGTTTTGCGACGAGATGGATACGCTGATCACGACGGTGGAAGCACTCGCGCCGCTGGAAGAGGATGACGATCTGCGAGCCAGGGTTGAAGCGCTGGAAGGCGAGGTGGCGGAGCTGAAAGCGCGCCTCGATTCGCTGTTACACCATCTGGGGGACTAAAACGTGGGGACAAGATTGCGCATCGGAATGGTTGGCTTAGGCGGCATTGCGCAGAAAGCGTGGCTGCCGGTGCTGGGGGCGGCGGAAAGCTGGACGCTGCAGGCGGCCTGGTCGCCGGGAAAAGAGAAGGCGCTGCGGGTCTGCGAAACCTGGCGGATCCCCTACGCTGAATCACTGGATGCTCTGGCGGCGCAGTGCGATGCGGTTTTTGTCCATACGTCGACGGCTTCACATTATGAAGTGGTGAAACATTTGCTGAATGCCGGGGTTCATGTTTGCGTGGACAAACCGCTGGCGGACAAGCTGAGTGAGGCGGAGATGCTGGTCGAGCTGGCGGCGCGGCGGCGTCTGACGCTGATGGTCGGTTTCAATCGCCGCTTCGCACCGCTCTACCGGGAGCTGAAGGGACGGCTGGGCGAGGCGGCCTCGCTGCGGATGGATAAGCACCGCAGCGATAGCGTGGGCAACGATCTGCGCTTTACCCTGCTTGATGACTATCTACACGTGGTGGATACCGCGCTATGGCTGGCCGACGGTCAGGCGCGTCTGCGCGGTGGCGCGCTACAGATCACTCCGCAGGGCGAGATGCTCTATGCCGAACACCAGTTCAGTTCGCCCCGGCTGCAGGTCACCACCAGCATGCACCGCCGCGCAGGCAGCCAGCGCGAGTGGGTGCAGGCGGTGACGGATGGCGGGCTATATGCCGTCAGCGAGATGCGCGAATGGCAGGAAGAGTGCGGTCACGGCGTGGTCCAGCGCCCGGTCGCCGGCTGGCAAACCACCCTGGAGCAGCGCGGCTTTGTCGGCTGCGCGCGCCATTTTATCGAATGCGTGCAAAATCAGACCGTTCCTGAAACTTCAGGCGAACAGGCGCTGCTGGCTCAGCGGGTGGTCGACAAACTCTGGCGCGACGCCATCAGCGAATAATCCGTTGTAACAACTGACAGTAGTAATTCATGTTGAACCCGGTAGACTATCGCCACTTTCCAGCGCCCGCATTTGCGGGCGTTTTACTCCAGGGTTTGGAATAACAGCGTAATGAACCTTTTAAAATCACTGGCGGCCGTCAGTTCGATGACCATGTTTTCGCGCGTGCTGGGCTTTGCCCGCGATGCGATTGTGGCGCGCATTTTTGGCGCCGGGATGGCGACCGACGCCTTTTTCGTCGCCTTCAAACTGCCTAATCTGCTGCGGCGTATTTTTGCCGAAGGCGCCTTCTCGCAGGCGTTTGTGCCGATCCTTGCCGAATATAAAAGCAAGCAGGGCGAAGATGCCACCCGGGTGTTTGTCTCGTATGTCTCCGGATTGCTGACCCTGGCCCTGGCGATCGTCACCGTTATCGGGATGCTGGCGGCGCCGTGGGTGATCACCATCACCGCCCCCGGGTTTGCTGATACCGCCGATAAATTTGCGCTGACCACCCAATTGCTGCGCATTACCTTCCCCTATATTTTGCTGATCTCCCTGGCCTCGCTGGTGGGGGCGATCCTCAATACCTGGAACCGCTTCTCGGTGCCGGCCTTTGCGCCGACGTTCCTTAACGTCAGCATGATTGGCTTTGCGCTGTTTGCCGCGCCGTACTTCCATCCGCCGGTGCTGGCGCTGGCCTGGGCTGTCACGGTCGGCGGCGTGCTGCAGCTGGCCTACCAGCTGCCGCACCTGAAGAAGATTGGCATGCTGGTCCTGCCGCGCATCAATCTGAAAAATGCCGGCGCGATGCGGGTGGTGAAGCAGATGGGCCCGGCGATCCTCGGCGTGTCGGTAAGCCAGATCTCCCTTATCATCAATACCATCTTCGCTTCGTTTCTCGTGTCGGGATCGGTGTCGTGGATGTACTATGCTGACCGCCTGATGGAGTTTCCGTCCGGTGTTCTGGGGGTGGCGCTCGGCACTATCCTGCTGCCCTCGCTGTCAAAAAGTTTCGCCAGCGGTAATCATGACGAGTATTGCCGGCTGATGGACTGGGGGCTGCGTCTCTGCTTCCTGCTGGCGCTGCCGAGCGCGGTAGCGCTGGGGATCCTCGCTAAACCGCTGACCGTGGCCCTGTTCCAGTACGGCAAATTTAGCGCCTTTGATGCGGCGATGACCCAGCGCGCGCTGGTGGCTTATTCCGTGGGGCTCATGGGGCTTATCGTGGTGAAGGTGCTGGCGCCGGGTTTCTATTCCCGTCAGGACATCAAGACCCCGGTCAAGATTGCCATTGTCACCCTGATTATGACCCAGGTGATGAACCTGGCGTTTATCGGCCCGCTGAAGCATGCGGGTCTGTCGCTGTCCATCGGCCTGGCGGCCTGCCTGAACGCTGCGCTGCTTTACTGGCAGTTGCGTAAACAGAAAATTTTCACCCCCCAACCGGGCTGGCTGGCCTTCCTGCTGCGTCTGATTGCTGCGGTGCTGGTCATGGCCGCGGCGCTGCTGGGCGTCATGCATCTCATGCCGGAGTGGTCGCTGGGGACGATGCCGTTCCGTCTGATGCGTCTGCTGGTGGTGGTGATCGCCGGAGTGGTGGCTTATTTCGCCACGCTGCTGCTGCTGGGCTTCCGCGTGAAAGAGTTTGCCCGTCGTACAGCGTAAGCGCTTGAATGGGAATTGATGAACCCGCTTCGCCTCAGGCGAAGCGGGTTTTTTTTATGATGCGCGGCGTTCGGCTGCAACGATACGGGCATTCTCCAGCAAGCGGATCGCCAGGGCGATCGCCCCGCTGACCACCGCCAGGGTAACCACCCCGTTCCAGCCGGCCAGTACGTAAAGCTTGCTGCCCAGCACCGACCCCAGCGACATCCCAATGAAGACCACGGTAAACAGCAGAGCGTTCAGGCGGCCGCGGGCCTGTGGCTCAAGGCCATACACCAGGTTCTGATGCGCCACCAGGCTTGACTGCAGGCCAAGGTCGAAGCCAATCGCCGACAGGGCAATCAGCGCCAGCTGTCCATGCAGTGGCAGCAGCGGCAGTATAAACATCAGGGCGAAGGAGACGGTGACCAGCGCCGCCCCCATTTGCGTCACTTTACCGGCGCCAAATTTATCGGCCAGTCCGCCGGCCAGCGGCGCGGCCAGCGCCCCGGCGGCCCCGGCGATACCAAAGCCGCCCGCTACCGCGCTGCCCATGTGATAGTGTTCGGAGAGCATCACCGCCAGCGTCGACCAGAAGGCGCTGAAGGCGACAGAGAGCGCCCCCTGAGCCAGCGCAGCGCGGCGTAGCGCCGGGTAACGCTGCCAGAGATGCGCCATCGAGGCCATCAGCTGCGGATAGCTCAGCGTCGAGTGAATGGCGAAGCGCGGCAGCACCCGCCACATCACCAGGCCAATCAGCGCCACGCTGACCGCCGCCGCCTGATACATCACCCGCCAGCCGAACACTGCGCCCACCACGCCGCTGACCGTCCGGGAAAGCAGGATCCCCAGCAGCAGCCCGGTCATCACCGTGCCCACCATTTTTCCCTGCTTGCCCGCCGGGGCGAGGATCGCCGCCGCCGGGACGATATCCTGCGCCATGGTCGCCGCCATACCGATCAGCAGACTAACCACCAGCAGTGAGCTGAGCTGGCCGGTGAGGCTGCACAGCAGCAGCAGGAGTGCCAGCAGCGCGCTTTTCACCAGGGTCAGCCGACGGCGATCGTGGCGGTCGCCGAGCGGAAGCAGGAACAGAATGCCGAGCGCATAACCCGCCTGCGTCAGGGTAGGGACCAGACCCATACCTTCTACCGTCAGGTGGAGATTGGCGCCCATCAACGGCAGCAGCGGCTGCGCGTAGTAGATAGAGGCGACGCTAAAGCCAGCGCCGAGCGCGAGAATGAAGATAATCCAGCCTGCGTCGCGGGCGGAAAGAGAAGTCGGTGTCATGATCAGTGCCTCGTGTATGCGATGGGGCTATTTTTCCCTGAACGCGGCTGGCGCGGTAGCCGGGCTGGTGGTAAAACGGTTATACGTAGCACGTATAGGCAAAAGAAGAATGAAAAGACAGGAGCGTATAGACCGCATTGAGCTAATGCGCACTTATATCCGCATTGTGGAGACCGGATCGCTCTCCGCCGCGGCGGGGCAGATGGATACCACTCAGGCGACCGTCAGCCGCCGCCTGCAGTCCCTTGAAGGGCTGCTGGGGGTCAAGCTGATCCTGCGTACCACCCATGCGATGAAGCTCACTGACGATGGCGAACGCTGCTACCGTCACGCTCGCCAGCTGGTGGATGCCTGGCTGGCGCTGGAAGATGACCTGCGTATTGCCGACGATCGGCCGGTAGGGGTGCTGCGGGTGAGGGCACCGCACGCTTTTGGCCAGCAGCAGCTGCTGGGGCCGCTGGTCGCCTTTCTCCAGCGTCATCCGCAGCTGTCGGTGGAGTGGATGCTGAATGATAATACTGTCGACTTTCTCAGCGATAATATCGACTGCGCCATCCGCGTGGGGGCGGAGGTGGATCCGGCCACGGTCTCCGTGCTGCTGGCGGAAGTGCCGCGCTGCGTGGTGGCCTCTCCTGAACTGCTGGCGAAGTACCCGCCGTTAACCTCGCTGGAGGCATTATCCGGCCTGCCGTGGATCGCCATTAACACCTTTTATCAGCATGAGGTACGGCTCCGACATCAGGTAAGCGGGCAGATCGTCTCCACGGCGATTACCCCCTGTCTGAGCACCGACAGCCTGTACGTCGCGCGCAATACCGCGCTGGCGGGTCTGGGGGTGGCGATGGTGTCCAGCTGGACGGTGGCGGAGGATCTTGCCGCCGGAAGGTTGACAGAGCTGTTCCCGCAGTGGCGTCCCGCCTCGCTGCCGGTCCATCTGGTCTATCCCTGGGCGCGCTATTATCCGACGCGGCTGCGTAAGTTCCTCGACCTGATGCGGGAGATCATGCCGGACCTCGCCGGCATGCAGCCTCCGCAAAGCGCATAAAAAAAACCGGCCAGGAGGCCGGTTTTTTTTATTTAGCACGCTTACTCGACGGGCTGTGGGCGGGTCGGTTCAGCGGTGGCTTTATGGGTCGCGCTATGACCGCCGGCGGCGCCTTTACCTTCAAAGGCGAATGGCGGCCGCACCCAGGTGCTGTGGCGCGGTGCTTCCGGGACATAGTCCGGCGCTGGCGCACGGGTCATTGGCGCGGTGGCATGGCGATGACTCGCCACCACTACCGGCTTGCTCACCGGTGGCTCGGCTTTGACCGGCTCGACAGGCGCTGCTTCGACAACCGGTGCTTCAACCGCGGTTTCCGCCGCCGGGGCGATGGTTTCCACTGGCGCTTCAACGACAGGCGCCGTTTCCACCACTTCAGGTTCTACCACCACCGGCTCGGCGTCGATCGTCACTGGCGCGATAGCCTGAGGCGCTTCGACAGCCGGCGCTTCGGTGACCAGCTCCTGCGGCGCAGGCTCGACGGCTGCTGGCGCGACAACTTCCGCAGCATCAACGACCACCGGCTCGGCGGCCGCGACCGGCTCGACGACCACAGGCTCAGCGGTAACCGGCTCCATGGTTGCCGGCTCGACTGTGACCGGCGCAGCGGTAACGGTTTCAACGACGGCAACCGGGGCCGCGACGGCCGCGACAGTTTCCACGACGTTGTCGTCCTGAACCTGAACCTCTTCCGGCTGCTGGTCCTGCGGACGAACCACCGGGTAGCGGATCCAGACTTTACCGGAAGCCATCTCCGGCGATGCGCAGGCCACGGTCAGCGGCATTGGCGACTGGGTCGGATAGCGTTCGTCACGATAGCGACGACGACGCTGACCGCTGACGCGCAGGTGACGCGGGGAACGACGTGAACGACGCGGCATACCGTTCGCTTCACGGGATTCGCCATTTTCGTCCTGGTCCGCCACGCTCTCCACGACTGCTGGCAGCTCGGCTTTCACCGGCTCGCTGCGCGGAGCGATAACTTCCGCCACTACGGCTTCTGGCACGATCTCGGCAACCTGCTCAACGACAGCGGACTCGACGCGTACTTTCTGTGCCAGCTGGCGCGGTTTACGACGCGGCAGGGTCTGCACACGCTCTTCCTGCTCCGTCTCCTGCACTACCGGCTCTTCGCGTGTCTGCGCTTTGGCTTCCTGCTGCGCCTGACGTTTGTCGTCATTGCGGCGGCGGGTGCGTTCGCGGCGCGGCTGCTGCTCGTCACGAGATTTCGCTTTTTCCGCGTCGTCACCTGAGGTCTGGCGAACATCACGGGCTTCCACGTTCTGCGACGGCTTCTCGCGACGGTTGCGACGGTTCTCTTCACGCGATTCGCGCGGTTCACGGCCTTCGTTATTCTCGGCACGCGCGTCGCGGTTATCACGGTTGTCGCGGTTATCACGATTGTCGCGATTGTCGCGATTGTCACGACGGTCGTTGCGATCGCGGCGGTTGTTGGCGCGCGGTTTACGGCGCTCCTGCTGACGCTCTGGTTTTTCTTCCGCTTTTTTCTCGACCTGAACTTCAGCCGGTTTGGCCTCTTCGGCGCCAGAGAAGATATTCTTCAGCGCGCTGAAGAAGCGCGAGAGCAGGCCAGGCTGCGCCGGTGCGGCGGCCGCGACCGGGGTCGCTGCGGCGACAGGCGCGGCGGCTGGCTCTTCGAGCATCGGGGCCGGCGGCGCGTCAGGCATGACAAAAGCGGCGAGGGCCGGTTGTTCCGGACGTTTCCGTTCTGCCGGCTCATCGTCGCCCGGCAGCGCCATCTCTTCTTCATGCAGCTTCGGCAGCAGGTAGCTCAGCGTTGAAGTCTCTTCACCTTTGCGCACGCGCAGGACGGAGTAGTGCGGCGTCTGCATTTCGTCGTTTGGCACGATGATCACGCGCACATCGCCCTGACGAGATTCGATAGCGCTCACCGCGGCACGTTTTTCGTTCAGCAGATAGGAGGCGATCGGTACCGGAACGATGGCATGAACTTCTTTGGTGTTCTCTTTCAGCGCTTCTTCTTCAATCAGACGCAGAATAGAGAGCGACAGCGATTCGTTATCACGCACGGTGCCGGTGCCGGAGCAGCGCGGGCAGACGTGGTGGCTGGATTCGCCCAGCGACGGACTCAGGCGCTGGCGGGACATCTCCAGCAGGCCGAAGCGCGAGATATGGCTGATCTGAATGCGCGCCCGGTCCTGACGGACGGCTTCGCGCAGACGGTTCTCCACGGCGCGCTGGTGGCGAACCGGAGTCATATCGATAAAGTCGATAACGATCAGGCCGCCGAGGTCGCGCAGACGCAGCTGGCGGGCAATCTCGTCAGCCGCTTCGAGGTTGGTGTTGAACGCCGTCTCTTCGATATCGCCGCCGCGGGTAGCGCGGGCGGAGTTGATATCGATAGCGGTCAGCGCTTCAGTGCTGTCGATGACGATAGAACCACCGGACGGCAGACGGACTTCACGCTGGAAGGCGGATTCAATCTGGGATTCGATCTGGTAATGGCTGAACAGCGGGATTTCACCGGTGTACAGTTTGATTTTGCTGCTGAAATCCGGACGACCCAGCGCGGCGATATGCTGGCGCGCCAGCTCAAGCACTTTCGGGTTATCGATCAGGATTTCGCCGATATCCTGGCGCAGGTAGTCACGGAAGGCGCGGACAATGACGTTGCTTTCCTGGTGGATCAGGAACGGCGCCGGACGGCTTTCCGCGGCTTTCTGAATCGCTTCCCAGTGTTTCAGACGGAAGCTCAGGTCCCACTGCAGGGCTTCGGCGGATTTGCCGACGCCAGCGGTGCGAACGATAAGGCCCATGCCGTCCGGAAGCTCCAGGCTCGCCAGCGCTTCTTTCAGTTCGGTACGGTCGTCGCCCTCGATACGGCGGGAAATTCCCCCCGCGCGCGGGTTGTTCGGCATCAGTACCAGATAGCTGCCCGCCAGGCTGATAAAGGTGGTGAGCGCAGCGCCTTTGTTGCCGCGTTCTTCTTTATCAATCTGCACGATAACTTCCTGACCTTCACGCAGTACGTCTTTGATATTAGGACGACCATGCGCATTGTAGTTGGCGGGGAAGTATTCGCGGGCGATTTCTTTGAGGGGGAGGAAACCATGACGCTCGGCGCCGTAATCAACAAACGCGGCTTCAAGGCTGGGTTCAATGCGGGTGATTTTGCCTTTGTAGATGTTCGCTTTTTTCTGTTCGTGCCCGGGGCTTTCGATATCCAGGTCGTACAGGCGCTGCCCATCAACAAGGGCGACGCGCAACTCTTCCTGCTGAGTTGCGTTGATTAACATTCTTTTCATCGTAACTTACTCATTATTCTTACATTGACGACTAAGCTGCGGGCAGAGTAATGCCTTTCCGGGGGAAAACCGATGGCCTCGTGTCTGGTTCACGTCGCCAACCTCACGGTTGTCGCGCGCTTAAGAGGCGCAGAGTGTCGGTCGCCTGTGTTTCAAACGGAAACACAGCGCAATTATTCAGGGGAACAGCCTGGGATGTATCACCAGAGAATATTCCATTTATACTCGTCGTCTTTCGCGTTGCAGGCATGATGGCTTAACCTGCTCACCTCGATCGGCTGATCCAGATGAGCTCCCGGGAGTCCCGGAGTTGACGCCTTCCTGCGACTTGAAATCCATAGAGCCTGTACCGGTAAGGACTGCAACCCGCAGCCCGCTAACTGTCTGAAAGATCACAACGTCTTACGCCATTGCTGCGTGGGCGATCGGTCAGACAAAATTGGTCATTCCGCTAATGTCTTGTTCTAACAAGATGCAATACGGAAAACGGTCTCATTATTCCATTGCTAACCTTGTTATAGCAAGTTGACTTTCACCTTTTATCACCCGGTTACTCACAGTTTTATCACCTGCCCATACAGATTGTTCTAATAACAAACAATATGGCGGTCAGGCAAACCGTGAAAACAGGATAATGATAAATATAAGCATATAAAAATGAGTGGCGCTAATGCGTCCGGCTATTTAGAATCGCGCACCATGAAAACTGAGACCCCAACCGTAAAAATGGTTGCCATTGCTGCTGATGAAGCGGGGCAACGTATCGACAACTTTTTGCGTACGCAATTGAAAGGCGTACCGAAGAGCATGATTTATCGCATCCTGCGTAAAGGCGAGGTGCGGGTGAATAAAAAACGCGTGAAGCCGGAGTATAAGCTGGAAGCGGGCGATGAAGTCCGTATCCCGCCGGTGCGCGTGGCGGAGCGTGAAGAAGAGGCGGTATCGCCGCATCTACAGAAAGTCGCGGCGCTCTCTGAGGTGATCCTCTATGAAGACGATCATATTCTGGTCCTCAATAAGCCTTCCGGCACTGCGGTACATGGCGGCAGCGGCCTGAGCTTCGGGGTGATTGAAGGGTTGCGCGCCCTGCGCCCGGAGGCGCGCTTCCTTGAGCTGGTGCATCGACTCGACCGCGATACTTCAGGCGTGCTGCTGGTGGCGAAAAAGCGCTCGGCGCTGCGTTCGCTGCACGAGCAGCTGCGCGATAAAGGCATGCAGAAAGACTATCTGGCGCTGGTGCGCGGCCAGTGGCAGTCGCATACCAAAGTAGTGCAGGCCCCGCTATTGAAGAACATTCTGCAGAGCGGGGAGCGAATTGTCCGCGTGAGTCAGGAAGGCAAGCCGTCAGAGACGCGCTTTAAAGTGGAAGAGCGTTATGAATTCGCCACGCTGGTGCGCTGCAGTCCGGTCACCGGGCGCACCCATCAGATTCGCGTTCATACCCAGTATGCCGGCCATCCTATCGCCTTTGACGACCGCTATGGCGACCGCGAATTTGATAAGCAACTCTCAGGTACCGGCTTAAACCGCCTGTTCCTCCACGCTGCTGCGCTGAAGTTTACCCACCCGGGGAGCGGGGAGGTGATGCGCGTTGAGGCGCCGCTGGATAACCAGCTGAAGCACTGTTTACAGGTGCTACGGAAGAGCAAATAAGCGCAACGGCGGAATCAGTTCCGCCGTTTTTTTTGCCTTAGCCTAACAGCGGGTTGTCGTTTTCGCGGCGCAGCATCTGACACAGCGCGATTAAGGGTAACCCGACCAGCGTATTCGGGTCGCGGCCTTCCAGCCGTTCGAACAGCGTAATGCCTAACCCCTCGCTCTTGAAACTCCCGGCGCACTGCAGCGGGTTCTCTTTGCGCACATAGCCTTCGATCTCTTTATCGCTGAGATGGCGGAAGTGGACGTCAAAGGGCTCGCATTCGGTTTGCAGATGACCGCTGGCGGAGTTATACAGCGCCAGGCCGGTATAAAAGGTGACGATTGACCCGCTGGCCTTTCTCAACTGCCTGCGGGCATTTTCCTCGGTGTGCGGTTTACCGGTGATCTCACCGTCCAGTACGCAAACCTGATCGGAGCCTATAATAAGGTGATTGGGGTAGCGCGAGGCCAGGCTCTGCGCTTTGGCCTGCGCCAGCCGGGTGACAAGCTGACGCGCGGATTCTTCAGGACGGGGCGTTTCGTCGACGTCAGGCGCCGCGCATTCAAACGGTAATCCCAGTTTTTCCAGCAGCATGCGCCGCCAGGGAGAGGTTGACGCCAGGATAAGTTCAGACATATTTTTTCATCCACATATAGCGCTTCGCAGAGCATCATCTTAAACTATGCGCCGCAATGTGTGCGAATAAATGGCAAAAGGCAACCTGAGGCTGCCTTTTTCTTTGACTCTATGACATTACAAAGTTAATATGCGCGCCCTATGCAAAAGGTAAAATTACCCCTGACTCTTGATCCGGTACGCACGGCTCAAAAACGCCTTGATTACGAAGGCATCTATGCCCGCGATCAGGTTGAACGTGTAGCCGATTCTGTAGTCAGCGTGGACAGCGATGTGGAATGCAGCATGTCGTTCGCTATCGATAACCAGCGTCTCGCCGTCATTACAGGCGATGCGAAGGTAACGGTAACCCTCGAATGCCAGCGTTGCGGGAAACCGTTCTCCCATCACGTCCACACCACGTATTGTTTTAGCCCCGTCAGAAATGACGAACAGGCCGAAGCACTACCGGAAGCGTATGAGCCGATTGAGGTTAACGAATTCGGTGAAATCGACCTGCAGGCAATGGTCGAGGATGAAATTATCCTCTCCCTGCCCGTAGTTCCGGTGCATGATTCTGAACACTGTGAAGTGTCCGACGCGGACATGGTCTTTGGCGAACTGCCTGAAGAGGCACAAAAACCAAACCCATTTGCCGTATTAGCCAGCTTAAAGCGTAAGTAATTGAGGAGTAAGGTCCATGGCCGTACAACAGAATAAACCAACCCGTTCCAAACGTGGCATGCGTCGTTCCCATGACGCGCTGACCGCAGTCACCAGCCTGTCTGTAGACAAAACTTCTGGTGAGAAACACCTGCGTCACCACATCACTGCCGACGGTTTCTACCGCGGTCGCAAGGTTATCGCTAAGTAATCACGCGATACTCGCAGGATTTCCCGTTGCAGGCCATGGCGGGCGTGTGCGTACCTGGACACTCGGTTAACCCGGTAACCAGAAGCGTCAATGCCCGGATTGTTGCGTCTGCAGCGTGAAAATTCGCGGGTGCCAGCGTGATGAAGCTTAGTGAGGACTCCCCGGGCAACTGGGGAATCACCGAACCGGGCAGCGACGATACCTTGACACGTCTAACCCTGGCGTTAGATGTCATGGGGGGCGATTTCGGCCCATCCGTGACAGTGCCTGCAGCACTGCAGGCACTGAACTCTAATTCGCAACTCACACTTCTTTTAGTCGGCGATCCCGACGCCATCACGCCATTACTCGCCAAAGCTGACTTCGAACAACGTTCGCGTCTGCAGATTATTCCTGCGCAGTCAGTTATTGCCAGTGATGCGCGACCCGCACAGGCTATCCGCAGCAGTCGCGGAAGCTCAATGCGCGTGGCGCTGGAGCTTGTGAAAGAAGGGCGGGCGGAAGCCTGCGTTAGCGCCGGCAACACCGGCGCGCTGATGGGCCTGGCGAAACTGCTGCTCAAACCGATTGAAGGTATTGAGCGGCCGGCGCTGGTGACGGTTTTGCCGCACCAGCAGAAGGGCAAAACCGTGGTGCTGGATCTCGGCGCCAACGTCGACTGCGACAGCACGATGCTGGTGCAGTTCGCGGTGATGGGCGCGGTACTGGCGGAAGAGGTGGTCGGCATTGCCAATCCACGCGTCGCCTTGCTGAACATCGGCGAAGAAGAGATGAAAGGCCTCAGCAGCATCCGCGATGCTGCCGCAGTGCTCAAAACGCTGCCTTCCCTCAACTACATCGGCTATCTTGAAGCCAATGAACTGTTGACCGGAAAAACCGATGTGCTGGTTTGTGACGGATTCACGGGCAACGTCACATTAAAAACCATGGAAGGTGTTGTCAGAATGTTCCTTTCACTGCTGAAATCTCAGGGAGAGGGCAAAAAACGGTCGTGGTGGCTGCTGTTACTAAAACGTTGGTTACAAAAAAGCCTGGCGAGGCGATTCAGTCACCTCAACCCCGACCAGTATAATGGCGCCTGTCTGTTAGGATTGCGCGGTTCCGTGATCAAGAGTCATGGTGCTGCCAATCAGCGCGCCTTTAGCGTCGCGATAGAGCAGGCAGTGCAGGCGGTGCAGCGGCAAATTCCTCAACGGATCGCCGCGCGCCTGGAATCTTTATACCCAGCTGGTTTCGAGCTGCCGGAAAGCGACAGTGACGTGAACGCCCGACAGCAAAGCGGGACGAATGGACACCACTGACGCCGCGGCGGTTGAACGAGGCGGGTATATTACCCAAGAGTGACTGAGCGTACATGTATACGAAGATTATTGGTACCGGCAGCTATCTGCCCGAGCAAGTGCGTACAAACGCCGACCTGGAAAAAATGGTAGAGACCTCTGACGAGTGGATTGTCACCCGCACAGGTATCCGTGAGCGTCGTATTGCCGCAGCGCATGAAACAGTTGCTACGATGGGCTTTGAAGCCGCAAAGCAGGCGCTGGCGATGGCGGGCGTGTCCGCGGAGCAAATTGGTCTGATCATCGTTGCGACCACCTCCGGCACGCACGCGTTTCCGAGTTCGGCTTGCCAGATTCAGTCTATGCTGGGCGTCAAAGGCTGCCCGGCGTTTGACGTCGCGGCCGCCTGCGCCGGTTTCACCTATGCGCTGAGCGTCGCCGATCAGTATGTGAAAAACGGCGCGGTGGATTATGCGCTGGTCGTTGGCGCTGATGTGCTGGCGCGCACCTGCGATCCGGCCGATCGCGGGACGATTATTATTTTCGGCGATGGCGCCGGCGCGGTGGTGCTGGGCGCCTCCGAAGAGCCTGGCATTATCTCGACGCATCTGCATGCTGACGGTAGCTATGGCGAACTGCTGACCCTGCCGAACGCCGATCGCGTCGATCCGGAAAATCCGATCTATCTGACGATGGCCGGTAATGAAGTCTTCAAAGTGGCGGTCACCGAGTTAGCGCATATCGTTGATGAGACGCTGGCCGCGAATAATCTTGAACGTTCAGCGCTGGACTGGCTGGTGCCGCATCAGGCAAACCTGCGGATCATCAGCGCGACGGCGAAGAAACTGGGCATGTCGATGGATAACGTCGTAGTGACCCTCGACCGCCATGGCAACACCTCCGCGGCGTCAGTCCCTTGCGCGCTGGATGAGGCCGTCCGCGATGGCCGCATTCAACGTGGGCAGCTGATTTTGCTGGAAGCCTTTGGTGGCGGTTTCACCTGGGGTTCCGCGCTGGTTCGTTTTTAGTATAAGGATTTAAACATGACGCAATTTGCTTTTGTGTTCCCGGGACAGGGCTCTCAGGCCGTAGGCATGCTGGCCGATATGGCGGCGACCTGGCCGGTCATTGAAGAGACCTTCGGTGAAGCTTCCGCAGCGTTGGGTTACGATCTGTGGGCGCTGACGCAACAGGGCCCGGCAGAAGAACTGAATAAGACCTGGCAGACCCAGCCGGCGCTGCTGACCGCCTCCGTGGCGCTGTACCACGTCTGGCAGCAGCAGGGCGGCAAAGCGCCGGCGCTGTTGGCAGGCCACAGCCTTGGCGAATACTCCGCGCTGGTTTGCGCGGGCGTTATCGCTTTCGCTGACGCCGTTCGCCTGGTTGAACTGCGCGGCAAATTTATGCAGGAAGCCGTACCGGAAGGTACCGGCGCCATGTCAGCGATTATCGGTCTGGACGACGCGGCTATCGCCAAAGCCTGTGAAGAGTCGGCCGAAGGGCAGGTCGTCTCTCCGGTGAACTACAATTCCCCGGGACAGGTGGTTATCGCCGGTCACAAAGAGGCCGTCGAACGCGCAGGCGTCGCCTGTAAAGCCGCGGGCGCTAAACGCGCGCTGCCGCTGCCGGTGAGCGTGCCCTCCCACTGTGCGCTGATGAAGCCCGCTGCGGAAAAACTGGCGCTTGAGCTGCAGAACATCACCTTCAACGCGCCGACGATTCCGGTGGTAAATAACGTCGACGTGAAGTGCGAAACCGCGCCGGACGCCATTCGCGACGCGCTGGTACGCCAGCTGTATAGCCCGGTTCAGTGGACCAAAACCGTTGAGTTTATGGCTGCTCAGGGCGTCACGCATCTGTATGAGGTTGGCCCGGGTAAAGTCCTCACCGGCCTGACCAAACGTATTGTTGACACCCTGACCGCTTCCGCGCTTAACGAGCCGGCGGCGATGTCTGCGGCGCTTGAGCAATAAAAGAGGAAAACCATGAGTTTTGAAGGAAAAATCGCGCTGGTTACCGGTGCAAGCCGCGGTATTGGCCGCGCCATCGCTGAAACGCTCGTCGCCCGCGGCGCGAAAGTTATCGGTACTGCGACCAGCGAAAGCGGCGCGCAGGCGATCAGCGACTATTTAGGCGCCAACGGTAAAGGTCTGATGTTGAATGTGACCGACCCGGCATCTATTGAATCTGTTCTGGAAAATGTGCGCGCAGAGTTTGGCGAAGTGGATATCCTGGTTAATAATGCCGGGATCACTCGCGACAACCTGTTAATGCGCATGAAAGATGACGAGTGGAACGATATTATCGAAACCAACCTGTCATCGGTTTTCCGTCTGTCAAAAGCGGTAATGCGCGCTATGATGAAAAAGCGTCATGGACGTATTATCACTATCGGTTCTGTGGTTGGTACCATGGGAAATGCGGGTCAGGCCAACTACGCTGCGGCGAAAGCGGGTCTGATCGGCTTCAGTAAATCACTGGCGCGTGAAGTTGCGTCACGCGGTATTACTGTAAACGTTGTTGCTCCGGGCTTTATTGAAACGGACATGACGCGTGCGCTGACCGATGAGCAGCGTGCGGGTACGCTGGCGGCAGTTCCTGCGGGGCGCCTTGGCACCCCAAATGAAATCGCCAGCGCGGTGGCATTTTTAGCCTCTGACGAAGCAAGTTACATCACTGGTGAAACCCTGCACGTCAACGGCGGAATGTACATGGTCTGACCGAGATTTGTGCAAAACGTTCAGGAACCGCGCACTTCGCACGGTTCTGTGTGCGGTTTTGTGCGAAAAGATTTGCGTTCTTAGGGCAAACGGCCTCAAAATAGCGCAAAATCGTGGTAAGACCTGCCGGGATTTAGTTGCAAATTTTTCAACATTTTATACACTACGAAAACCATCGCGAAAGCGAGTTTTGATAGGAAATTTAAGAGTATGAGCACTATCGAAGAACGCGTTAAGAAAATTATCGGCGAGCAGCTGGGCGTTAAGCAGGAAGAAGTTACCAACAATGCTTCCTTCGTTGAAGACCTGGGCGCTGATTCTCTTGACACCGTTGAGCTGGTAATGGCTCTGGAAGAAGAGTTTGATACTGAGATTCCGGACGAAGAAGCTGAGAAAATCACCACCGTTCAGGCTGCCATTGATTACATCAACGGCCACCAGGCGTAAGTGAACATCTCCAGGCGGTCATTCGACCGCCTGAGTTTTATCTTTTTTTTGTCCCACAAGAATCTATTTTCCCTCCCTGGAGGACAAACGTGTCTAAGCGTCGTGTAGTTGTGACCGGACTGGGCATGTTGTCTCCTGTCGGCAATACCGTAGAGTCTACCTGGAAAGCTCTCCTTGCCGGTCAGAGTGGCATCAGCCTGATCGACCATTTCGATACTAGCGCCTATGCAACGAAATTTGCTGGCTTAGTAAAGGATTTTAACTGTGATGACATCATCTCGCGCAAAGAGCAGCGCAAGATGGATGCCTTCATTCAATATGGAATTGTCGCTGGCGTTCAGGCCATGCAGGATTCTGGCCTTGAAGTGACGGAAGAGAATGCTACCCGTATTGGCGCCGCGATCGGCTCCGGTATTGGCGGCCTCGGCTTGATCGAAGAAAACCACAGTTCGCTGGTCAACGGCGGACCGCGTAAGATCAGCCCATTCTTCGTTCCCTCCACAATTGTTAACATGGTGGCCGGGCATCTGACCATCATGTTTGGTCTGCGTGGACCAAGTATCTCCATCGCGACCGCCTGTACTTCAGGCGTGCACAACATCGGTCAGGCTGCGCGCATCATCGCCTATGGCGATGCCGATGCGATGGTGGCAGGCGGTGCGGAAAAAGCCAGTACCCCGCTTGGCGTGGGCGGCTTTGGCGCAGCGCGGGCGCTCTCCACGCGCAATGACAACCCGCAGGCGGCAAGCCGTCCGTGGGATAAAGATCGCGACGGCTTCGTGCTGGGCGACGGCGCGGGCATGGTGGTGCTGGAAGAGTACGAGCATGCGAAAAAACGCGGCGCGAAAATCTACGCCGAGATCGTCGGCTTCGGCATGAGCAGCGATGCTTACCACATGACGTCACCGCCGGAAGATGGCGCGGGCGCCGCGCTGGCGATGGTGAATGCCATTCGCGATGCGGGTATCGAACCGGGCCAGATCGGCTACGTCAATGCCCACGGCACCTCGACGCCGGCTGGCGATAAAGCGGAAGCGCAGGCGGTTAAGTCTGTCTTCGGCGATGCGGCGAGCCGCGTACTGGTGAGCTCCACCAAATCCATGACCGGGCATCTGCTGGGCGCGGCAGGGGCGGTAGAGTCGATTTACTCTATCTTGGCGCTGCGGGATCAGGCGGTTCCGCCGACGATCAACCTCGACAACCCGGATGAGGGCTGCGACCTCGACTTCGTTCCGCACGAAGCGCGTCAGGTTTCCGGTATGGAGTACACCCTGTGCAACTCCTTCGGCTTCGGCGGCACTAACGGTTCGCTGATCTTCAAAAAAGTGTGACAGGGCTTGCCCCGGTACTGCTTTAACAAAAGGCCCGTTCGTCGGGCCTTTTTTATTCGGCTTTCTCCGCTTGTCCTCTGCTCCGTGTCCTGAGACACTCACCGACCTGTGAAAAGGAGTCCTTTATGTTCTTGATAAATGGCGTTGAACAGGACACGCTGGCGGCGAACGATCGCGCCGTCCAGTTTGGCGACGGTTGTTTTACCACCGCCCGTATACAGCACGGGCAGGTTGCGTTACTGGACGCCCATCTGCAGCGTTTGCAGACGACCTGCGAAAAATTACGCATCCCATTTGACGACTGGCTGACGTTGAGCGACGAGATGCAGCGTCTGGCTCGGCCGCACGCCCAGGGTGTGCTTAAGGTGGTCCTCACCCGCGGCGTCGGGGGGAGGGGATACAGCACGGCGGGCTGCGCGTCGCCCACCCGCATTCTGAGCGTCTCTTCGCTTCCGGCGCACTACGCGCGCTGGCGGGAGGAGGGCATTACCCTGACCCGAAGCCCGGTGACCCTGGGGCGCAACCCCTGTCTGGCCGGTCTGAAGCATCTTAACCGTCTGGAGCAGGTGCTGATCCGCTCTCATCTTGAACAGACGGACGCCGATGAGGCGCTGGTCCTTGACAGTGACGGGTGGCTTACGGAATGCTGTGCCGCGAATTTATTCTGGCGTCAGGGACGGGATGTCTTTACTCCGCGACTCGATTATGCCGGGGTCAACGGCATAATGCGGCAGCGTTGTATCGCGCAGCTGGCACCATCGACGTTTCGCGTTGTCGAAGTGACAGCGCGTCCCGAGACGTTGCGGGAGGCCGATGAAGTGCTGATCTGCAATGCGCTTATGCCGCTGGTGCCGGTTCGTCGCTGGGAGGAGACCGTCTGGTCCTCTCGCGAGCTTTACCATTTTTTAGCCCCTTTGTGTGAGCTGTCTGGTTAGTATGAAGAAAATGTTACGTTTTATCCTGTTGCTGGTCGTGCTGTTGGGCATCGCCGCGGCGGCAGGAATGTGGAAGGTACGCCAGCTGGCGGACAGCAAGCTGCTGATTAAAGAAGAGACCATCTTTACCCTCGAAGCCGGCACCGGCCGGCTGGCGCTGGGGCAGGATCTCTATCGCGAGAAGGTGATCAATCGTCCGCGCGTGTTCCAGTGGCTGCTGCGGATGGAGCCTGAGCTGTCTCACTTCAAGGCCGGGACCTATCGCTTCACGCCGCAAATGACGGTACGCGAAATGCTGCAGCTGCTGGCCAGCGGCAAAGAGGCGCAGTTTCCGCTGCGCTTTGTCGAAGGCATGCGCGTCAGCGACTACCTTCGTCAGCTGCGCGATGCCCCCTACGTGAAGCACACGCTTGAAGACGATAGCTACGCGACGGTGGCTAAGGCTCTAGGTCTTGACCACGCCGACTGGGTGGAAGGTTGGTTCTGGCCGGATACCTGGATGTACACCGCCAATACCAGCGACATCGCCATCCTCAAGCGCGCGCATCAGAAAATGGTCACCGAAGTGGCGAAGGTCTGGGAAGGACGGATGGATAATCTGCCCTATGACGATCAGAATCAGCTGTTGACCATGGCCTCGATTATTGAGAAAGAGACCGCGGTGGCGGAAGAGCGCGATCGCGTCGCGTCGGTGTTTATCAACCGCCTGCGCATCGGCATGCGTTTACAGACTGATCCAACGGTGATCTACGGGATGGGAGAAGGGTATAATGGTAAGTTAACGCGTAAGGATCTGGAGACGCCGACCGCGTACAATACCTATACCATCAGCGGCCTGCCGCCAGGCCCTATTGCGGTGCCGGGCGAAGCGTCGCTGAAGGCGGCCGCCCATCCGGCGAAAACGCCATACCTCTATTTTGTCGCCGACGGGAAAGGGGGCCATACGTTTACCACAAACCTGGTCAGCCATAACCGCGCGGTGCAGGACTATCTGAAAGTACTTAAGGAAAAAAATGCGCAGTAACTATATCGTCATCGAGGGGCTGGAGGGCGCCGGGAAGACCACCGCACGTCAACTGGTGGTGGAGACGCTGCAGTCGGCAGGTATTCACGATATGGTGTTTACCCGTGAGCCGGGGGGCACAATCCTTGCCGAAAAACTGCGTAGCCTGGTGCTGGATATCCAGTCCACGGGCGATGAAGTGATTAACGATAAAGCGGAAGTGCTGATGTTTTACGCGGCGCGCGTCCAGCTGGTGGAGACCGTGATTAAGCCTGCTCTGGCTCGCGGCCAGTGGGTGATCGGCGATCGTCACGATCTCTCCACTCAGGCCTATCAGGGCGGCGGCAGGGGGATTGACCGCACGATGCTGGCGACGCTGCGTGACGCCGTTCTCGGCGATTTTCGCCCCAATTTGACGCTGTACCTCGACGTCACGCCGGAAGTGGGCCTGCGGCGCGCCCGCGCCCGCGGCGAACTGGATCGCATTGAGCAGGAGTCCATGAACTTCTTCAATCGTACCCGCGCGCGCTACCTTGAGCTGGCCGCGGCGGATCCTTCTATCCGCACGGTGGACGCGACGCAGCCGCTGGATGCCGTCGCGCGCGATATTCGCGCCACGATCGTCCAGTGGATGGCGGAGCAACCGGCATGAAATGGTATCCGTGGCTGCGCCCCTCGTTCGAGCAACTGGTCGGTAGCTATCAGGCCGGACGAGGCCACCACGCCTTACTGTTACAATCCCGGAGCGGGATGGGCGGCGAGGCGTTGATGTATGCGCTGTGCCGCTTCCTGATGTGCCGCCAGCCCGAAGGGCATAAAAGCTGCGGTCACTGCCACAGCTGCCAGCTGATGCAGGCCGGTACGCACCCCGATTACTACCCGCTGAGCCCCGAGAAAGGCAAGAGCGCGCTGGGTATTGACGCGGTGCGCGATGTCAACGACAAGCTCTATGAGCGCGCGCGCCTCGGTGGGGCGAAGGTGGTATGGATTAGCGATGCCGCCTTGCTGACCGATGCCGCCGCCAACGCGTTGCTGAAAACGCTGGAGGAGCCGCCGGAAAATACCTGGTTCTTCCTCGCCTGCGAGGAGCCGGCGTGTCTGCTGACCACTCTGCGCAGTCGCTGCCGCCTGCACCACCTGTCGCCGCCGACGGAATCTTATGCCCTGGCCTGGCTGGAGCGTGAGGTGAACCTGCCGCAGGAGGCGCTGCTGACCGCGTTACGTCTGTGCGCCAGCGCGCCGGCCGCCGCGCTTGAGCTGCTTAAGGAGCCGCAGTGGACGGCGCGACAGCAGCTGTGTCAGGCGCTGGCGACCACGCTGGCGAGCGGTGACTGGCTGGCGCTGCTGCCGATACTCAATCATGAACAGGCGGCGGTTCGCCTGAACTGGCTGGCATCGCTGCTGGTCGATGCGCAAAAACGACAGCAGGGAATTGCCCTGGTGAGTAATCCGGATGTCTGGCCGCTGCTGGATCAGTTGGCGCATAGTCTGCCCGCCTCCCGGCTGCAGGCGATTGCCCATGACGTCTGTACCTGCCGCGAGCAATTGCTGAACGTCGTCGGCGTCAACCGCGAACTGCTGCTCACCGAGCGCCTGCTGCGCTGGGAACATTACCTGCAACCCGGGACGGTTTTACCCGTCTCCCACCTCTGAGTGAGACATTATGTTTTTAGTCGACTCCCACTGCCATCTTGATGGTCTGGATTATCAAACTCTGCACAAAAACGTCGATGACGTGCTGGCAAAAGCGGCCGCGCGCGATGTGAAATTTTGCCTGGCGGTCGCCACGACGCTGCCTGGCTACCGCAGTATGCGCGAGCTGGTAGGGAGGCGTGACAATGTCGTTTTCTCCTGTGGCGTGCACCCGTTAAACCAGGACGAGCCCTACGAGGTGGAGACGCTGCGCACGCTGGCGGCGGAAGAGGGCGTCGTCGCGATGGGAGAGACCGGGCTGGATTATTTTTATACCCCGGAAACCAAAGCCCAGCAGCAAACCTCATTCCGTGACCATATCCGCATCGGCCGGGAGCTGAATAAGCCAGTGATCGTGCATACCCGTGACGCTCGCGCCGATACCCTGGCCATTTTACGTGAAGAAAAGGTGACGGATTGCGGAGGCGTACTACACTGTTTCACTGAGGACAGGGAGACGGCGGGTAAGCTGCTCGACATGGGGTTCTATATCTCGTTTTCCGGTATCGTCACTTTCCGTAACGCCGAGCAACTGCGCGATGCGGCGCGCTATGTTCCGCTGGATCGTCTGCTGGTGGAGACCGATTCGCCGTACCTGGCGCCGGTACCCCATCGCGGCAAAGAGAACCAGCCGGCGATGGTTCGTGACGTTGCTGAATACATGGCGGTACTGAAGGGGGTGTCGCTGGAGCAACTGGCTCAGCAGACCACCGACAATTTTGCCACGCTGTTCCACATTGACCCCGCCCGCTTGCAACCTGCTTGATCTGCTTATTATTTTAAGGCTCGTAATTAATAGCCAAAGCGAGTAAAGTTCACCGCCACAAAAGTGGCGGTGAAGGTTTTTTGGCAACATCTGGATACAACTTATGTAAGCTGATGTAAATTTTTACCGGAAGGCTGATTGAAACGTGATAGCCGTCAAACAATCATCCCGTTAATTATTTTACTCTGTGTAATAAATAAAGGGCGCTTAGATGTCCTGTCCACGGCGCGGTTCTCCCCCCGGGCCAATGCGTGAAAACGTAAAAAAGTACCAAATACTCAGGAGCACTCTCAATTATGTTTAAGAATGCATTTGCTAACCTGCAGAAGGTCGGTAAATCGCTGATGCTGCCGGTATCCGTACTGCCTATCGCAGGTATCCTGCTGGGCGTCGGTTCCGCAAACTTCAGCTGGCTGCCAGCCGTGGTCTCCCACGTCATGGCAGAAGCAGGCGGTTCTGTTTTCGCCAACATGCCGCTGATCTTCGCTATCGGTGTGGCCCTCGGCTTCACCAATAACGACGGTGTATCCGCACTGGCTGCAGTCGTAGCTTACGGCATCATGGTGAAAACCATGGCGGTGGTTGCGCCGCTGGTGCTGCATTTACCTGCTGACGAGATTGCGGCAAAACACCTGGCTGATACCGGCGTGCTTGGCGGTATTATCTCCGGTGCTATCGCCGCGTACATGTTCAACCGCTTCTATCGCATCAAGCTGCCAGAATATCTCGGCTTCTTTGCGGGCAAGCGCTTTGTACCGATTATCTCTGGTCTGGCCGCTATCTTCACCGGCGTGATCCTCTCCTTCATTTGGCCGCCGATCGGTTCCGCGATCCAGACCTTCTCCCAGTGGGCTGCTTATCAGAACCCGGTGGTGGCGTTTGGTATCTACGGTTTCATCGAGCGTTGCCTGGTGCCGTTTGGTCTGCACCACATCTGGAACGTTCCTTTCCAGATGCAGATCGGCGAATACACCAACGCGGCGGGTCAGGTATTCCACGGCGATATCCCGCGCTACATGGCAGGCGACCCGACTGCGGGCAAACTGTCTGGCGGCTTCCTGTTCAAAATGTACGGTCTGCCGGCAGCGGCTATCGCGATTTGGCACTCTGCTAAACCGGAAAACCGCGCCAAAGTGGGCGGTATCATGATCTCCGCCGCGCTGACCTCGTTCCTGACCGGTATCACCGAGCCGATCGAGTTCTCGTTCATGTTCGTGGCGCCGATCCTGTACGTTATCCATGCCATCCTGGCGGGTCTGGCGTTCCCGATCTGTATCCTGCTGGGTATGCGTGACGGTACCTCGTTCTCTCACGGCCTGATCGACTTTATCGTGCTGTCCGGTAACAGCAGCAAGCTGTGGCTGTTCCCGATCGTTGGTATCTGCTATGCGATCGTGTACTACGTCATTTTCCGCGTGCTGATTAAAGCCCTGGATCTGAAAACCCCGGGTCGTGAAGATACCACCGAAGAGAGCAAGGCTGGCGCAACCAGCGAGATGGCTCCGGCTCTGGTCGCCGCTTTCGGCGGTAAAGAGAACATCACCAACCTCGACGCATGTATTACTCGTCTGCGTGTTAGCGTGGCGGATGTAGCGAAAGTTGACCAGGCTGGCCTGAAAAAACTGGGCGCCGCTGGCGTGGTAGTGGCAGGTTCTGGCGTACAGGCCATCTTCGGTACCAAGTCCGATAACCTGAAAACTGAAATGGATGAGTACATCCGTAACAGTTAAGACGTAGTATCGGGGAGACTAAGGCAGCCAACTGGCTGCCTTTTTTACGTCACCAGATCGGCCTTCCAGAGGCGATAACCCCGCAAACTGTCCGCCAAATGCTTATTCCCTCAGCAGCTAAGTCTATAGTTGAATAAGAAAAAGAGCTTTCAGGTTGAAAGAGAGGGAGGATGTCGCTCATACTCTTACCGTAACCTGTGCGTCCGCGTTTATCTGCAGAAGCAGGCCAGCGTACGGGATAAAACTAATAAGGAATCAGTCATGGCAGAAGAAACGATTTTCAGCAAAATCATTCGCCGGGAGATCCCGTCGGATATGGTTTATCAGGATGAGCTTGTGACCGCTTTTCGCGACATCTCCCCGCAGGCGCCCACCCACATTCTGATTGTCCCGAACGTTCTGATTCCTACCGTAAATGACGTTACCATTGAACATGAACTGGCCCTGGGCCGGATGATGACCGTCGCGGCGAAGATTGCCCGCGATGAAGGCCTCGCCGACGATGGCTACCGGTTGATCGTCAACTGCAACCGTCACGGCGGCCAGGAAGTTTACCATATCCATATGCATCTGCTGGGCGGTCGTCCGCTGGGTCCGATGCTGGCGCACAAAGGCTAACGTCATGCTCAGGACCCTTTTGGGCGCGTGTCTGGCGGCGGGGCTGCTGGCCGGATGTAGTTCACATCCGGAGATCCCGGTTTCTGACCAGCAGGCGCTGGTGATGGAGTCGAGCGTGCTGGCCGCCGGGATCAGCGCCAGCGAGCCTGTCGTCGTGGCGACGGAGATCCAGGCCACCGCCTCCTCTACGCTGTATAACGAGCGCCAACAGCCGGTCACCGTGCATTATCGTTTTTTCTGGTATGACGCCCGAGGGCTGGAGATGCACCCTCTGGAGGCGCCGCGCACCATCGTGGTTCCGGCTCGCTCCTCGGTGACGTTGTATGGCAGCGCCAATATCCTGGGGGCGCATAAGGCCCGCCTTTATCTTTATCTGTAAGGGGTAATTATAATGATGAAAATGTGTCGCTATGCGTTAATCACAGCACTGGCGATATTCCTCGCAGGCTGTGCGGGGCTGCGTGAGCAGCCCGCGCCGGTAGAAGAGGCCAAACCGCAGCCGCAGCAGCCTGCGCAGCCGCAGCCCACGGTGCCGACGGTACCGGCGGTGCCATCCGTCCCGTCGCAGCCAGGACCGATTGAGCATCAGGATCAGCAGTCGGGTCAGCCGGCGCCGCGCGTGCGTCATTATGACTGGAACGGCGCGGTGCAGCCGATGGTGGGACAGATGCTGCAGGCGGGCGGGGTCAATGCCGGCAGTATTCTGCTGGTTGACAGCGTGAACAACCGCACCAACGGTTCGCTGAATGCCGGAGAAGCTACCACCGCGTTACGCAACGCGCTGGCGGGCAACGGCAAATTTACCCTTGTTTCACCGCAGCAGCTGGCGGTCGCCAAGCAGCAGTTGGGCCTGTCGCCGCAGGACAGCCTCGGCAGCCGCAGCAAAGCCATGGGTATCGCCCGCAACGTGGGCGCGCAGTATGTGCTTTACTCCAATGCCACCGGCAACGTCAACGCGCCTGAGCTGAAGATGCAGTTGATGCTGGTGCAAACCGGCGAGATTATCTGGTCAGGTAAAGGTGCTGTTCAGCAACAATAAGCTAACGCGCGACGAGCTCTTGTCGCGCTTCTTTCCCCACTATCATCCTGTCGCCTCGCTGAGCCAGACCGGCCTCAGCGGCGGCAGTGTGATTATCAGCGACGGCGACCGGCGACGAGTGCTGCGTCAGCCGCACGACCCGTCTGCCGCTGCCTGTTATTTTCGCCGTCAGTATCGCGCGCTGCGCCGGCTGCCTGCCAGGCTGGCGCCCAACCCCCTGTTTTACTCGCCCTGCTGGATGGTGGTGGAGTATTGCGCGGGTGAGGTGAAAAGCGAGTTACCTGACTGCCCGCAGCTGTCTGCCTTATTGTATGATTTGCATCAGCAACCGCGGTTTGGCTGGCATGTGAGTCTCGGGCCGCTGCTGGCGCAGTACTGGCAGAGGAGCGATCCGGCCCGGCGCACGCCGCGCTGGCTACGCTGGCATCAGCGGCTGTGCCGCCGGGGCGAGCCTCGTCCTCTGCGGCTGGCGCCGCTGCATATGGACGTCCATGCCGGCAATATTATCCACAGCGACGCCGGTCTGAAGCTGATCGACTGGGAATATGCCGGCGATGGCGATATCGCGCTGGAGCTGGCCGCCGTATGGATCGCCCCGGGCGAGCGCCGCCAGCTGGTGACGGCGTATGCCCGGCGGGCGGCCATCGACCCGCAGCAGCTATGGCGGCAGGTGGCGCGCTGGCGTCCGTGGGTACTGCTGCTGATGGCGGGCTGGTATGAAATGCGCTGGCGGCAGAGCGGGGATCGGCAATTTATCACGCTGGCAGATGAAACATGGTGTCAGTTAGACAACGAACGCAAAGGATAAGAGAGGTCAGTGTGGGCCCAGTGATGTTGGATGTTGAAGGGTATGAACTGGATGCGGAAGAGCGAGAGATTCTGGCGCATCCGCTGGTGGGAGGGTTGATCCTCTTCACCCGAAATTATCACGATCCGGCGCAGCTGCGGGAGCTGGTGCGCCAGATCCGCGAAGCCTCCCGTAACCATCTGGTGGTGGCGGTCGATCAGGAAGGGGGACGCGTTCAGCGTTTCCGCGAAGGCTTTACCCGTTTACCGGCGGCCCAGTCTTTCGCCGCGCTGCTGGGGATGGAAGAGGGGGGCAAACTGGCCGCCGAGGCCGGCTGGCTGATGGCCAGCGAAATGATCGCCATGGACATCGATATTAGCTTTGCGCCGGTGCTGGACGTCGGCCATATCAGCGCCGCGATCGGCGAACGTTCTTATCATGAAAATCCGCAGAAAGCGCTGACGATGGCGCGTCACTTCATTGACGGCATGCACGCTGCGGGCATGAAAACCACCGGCAAACACTTCCCGGGACACGGGGCGGTGACTGCCGATTCGCACAAAGAAACCCCGTTCGATCCGCGTCCGGCATCGGTCATCCGCGACCACGATATGGCGATATTCAAAAGCCTTATCGCCGAGCAGCGTCTGGATGCCATTATGCCGGCGCATGTGATTTATCCGGAGCTCGATCCGCGCCCGGCCAGCGGTTCAGCGTACTGGCTGAAGACGGTGTTGCGCGGCGAGCTGGGCTTCGACGGGGTGATTTTCTCCGACGATCTGTCGATGGAAGGGGCGGCGATCATGGGCAGCTATGCCGAACGCGGCCAGGCATCGCTCGACGCCGGTTGCGATATGATACTGGTCTGCAATAATCGTAAGGGCGCGGTCAGTGTGCTGGATAACCTGTCGCCGATCAAAGCAGAGCGTGTTACGAAATTGTATCATAAAGGTTCCTTTTCCCGTCAGGAGTTAAGGGATTCAGCCCGTTGGAAAACGGTGAGTGCCCAGCTGGAGCAGCTTCATGCGCGCTGGCAAGAGGCGAAGTCCGCGTAACGCTCTGCGGGGCGTTGTTGTCTGGTGAGGATGCGATGATTATCTATTTACACGGTTTTGACTCGAACAGCCCCGGTAACCACGAGAAGGTGATGCAGTTGCAGTTTATTGACCCTGACGTGCGGTTGATAAGCTACAGCACGCGCCACCCCAAGCACGACATGCAGCATTTGCTGAAAGAGGTCGATAAAATGCTGCAGCTTACCGCCGATGACCGGCCGCTGATCTGCGGCGTTGGACTCGGCGGTTACTGGGCTGAGCGGATTGGTTTCCTGTGCGATATTCGTCAGGCGGTGTTCAATCCGAACCTGTTTCCGCATGAGAATATGGAAGGCAAAATCGACCGACCGGAAGAGTATGCTGACATCGCCACCAAGTGCGTGACCAACTTTCGCGAGAAGAACCGCGATCGCTGCCTGGTGGTGCTTTCCCGGCAGGACGAAGCGCTGGACAGCCAGCGTTCCGCCGACCTTTTGCACCACTATTATGAAATTATCTGGGATGAAGAGCAGACCCATAAGTTTAAAAACATCTCGCCGCACCTGCAGCGGCTGAAAGCGTTTAAAACCCTCGGTTAAGCCTTTTTCCCCTATCTCCAAACCCGCGCCGGGTTCACCGCGCGGGTTTTTTCATGTCTACACTTATTGGTTTCGCTGAAAAAATACGCGACAAAACTTGATGCACATCAATTTTGGTATGACCAATGCACCGTTCATGGTATTCTCGACAGTGCTGAATGGTTTCATTGACGTAACTTGTTGTTAAATAAAGGCTATTTTAATAACTTTTATTTAACAATTGGTTAATAATTTTAGGGGTACACATGACTACGCCATTGAAAAAAATCGTAATTGTGGGTGGCGGCGCAGGCGGACTGGAACTGGCAACTCAGCTGGGGAAAAAGTTAGGGCGCCATAAGAAAGCGAAAATCACCCTGGTGGACCGTAACCACAGCCATCTGTGGAAGCCGCTGCTGCACGAAGTGGCCACCGGTTCTCTGGATGAAGGCGTTGATGCGCTGAGCTATCTGGCCCATGCCCGCAACCACGGCTTCCAGTTCCAGCTGGGATCGGTGGTCGATATCAATCGCGAAGGGAAGACCATCACCCTCGGCGAACTGCGCAATGAAAAAGGCGAGCTGCTGGTGGCTGAGCGTAAACTGCCGTACGACACGCTGGTGATGGCGCTGGGCAGTACCTCGAATGACTTCAACACCCCTGGGGTGAAAGAGAACTGCATTTTCCTCGACAACCCGCATCAGGCGCGTCGTTTCCATCAGGAGATGCTCAACCTGTTCCTTAAGTACTCCGCGAACCTTGGCGCTAACGGTAAAGTGAACATTGCCATCGTCGGCGGCGGCGCCACCGGCGTGGAACTCTCCGCTGAGTTGCATAATGCCGTGAAACAGCTGCACAGCTACGGTTACAAAGGGCTGACCAACGAAGCGCTGAACGTCACGCTGGTCGAAGCGGGCGAACGCATTCTGCCTGCGCTGCCGCCGCGCATTTCCGGCGCGGCGCACAATGAGCTGACCAAGCTGGGCGTACGGGTGCTGACGCAGACCATGGTCACCAGCGCCGATGCGGGCGGCCTGCACACCAAAGATGGCGAATATATTGAAGCGGATCTGATGGTTTGGGCGGCCGGGATCAAAGCGCCAGATTTCATGAAAGAGATCGGCGGCCTGGAAACCAACCGTATCAATCAGCTGGTGGTTGAGCCGACGCTGCAGACCACCCGCGACGCGGATATTTTCGCCATCGGCGACTGCGCCTCCTGCGCCCGTCCGGAAGGCGGGTTTGTGCCACCGCGTGCTCAGGCGGCGCACCAGATGGCCACCTGCGCGCTGAATAACATCCTCGCGCAGATGAAAGGCAAACCGCTGAAGGCGTATACCTATAAAGACCATGGCTCGCTGGTGTCGCTGTCCAATTACTCCACCGTCGGCAGCCTGATGGGCAACCTGATGCGCGGCTCGATGATGGTGGAAGGGCGCATTGCGCGCTTCGTGTACATCTCCCTGTACCGTATGCACCAGATCGCCCTGCACGGCTATTTCAAAACCGGCCTGATGATGCTGGTTGGTCGCATCAACCGCATCATTCGCCCGCGTCTCAAGCTGCACTAATCGCTATCGCGACCCGGAGCGCCCTGGCGGCGCCTCCGGGCTCTTCTGCTGAACCGGCGGTGATCCCGCTCGGAATCCTCTGAATCCCTTTGATTTGCAGCGAATTCTCGCACTTTTCATCCGCTATCTGATTTGCGCCTTCCCGGGTCCGGTTGCAAAATTGTATCAACAGCAACAAAGGAGGATCTCCCGTGAATAAATCTATGTTGGCGGGTATAGGGATAGGCGTGGCTGCCGCGCTGGGCGTTGCAGCTGTCGCTGGTCTCAACGTGTTAGATCGCGGCCCGCAGTATGCGCAAGTGGTCTCCAGTACACCGATTAAAGAAACCGTCAAAACGCCGCGCCAGGAATGCCGCAATGTCACCGTGACCCATCGTCGTCCGGTACAGGATGAAAACCGCATCGCCGGTTCCGTGCTGGGCGCGGTGGCGGGCGGGGTGATTGGCCACCAGTTCGGCGGCGGTCACGGACGCAGCGTGGCGACGGTGGTGGGCGCGCTGGGCGGCGGCTATGCCGGTAACCAGCTCCAGGGCGCGATGCAGGATAACGACACCTACACCACCACGCAGCAGCGCTGCAAAACGGTGTATGACAAATCCGACAAAATGCTGGGCTACGATGTGACCTATAAGATAGGCGATCAGCAGGGGAAAATCCGTATGGATCACGATCCTGGCAGCCAGATCCCGCTGGACAACAACGGCCAGCTGGTCCTGAACAACAAAATCTAAAAACAGATTTGTGTAATGATTAGCCCCTCAATCGCTCAGGCTGAGGGGCTTTTTTTGTCAGAAAGTTAACGCGTAATTCAGACCGAAGGTACGGCCACGGCCTTTATATTCATACAGCGACGAGCTGCCGTAGGTTGGGCTGTAGAGCAGCGGCGCGCGCTGGCCCCAGATGGTGACATAATCTTCGTTAAGCAGGTTTTCGATACTGAAGGTCAGTTTCCCCACCGGCAGCGCGTAACTGCCGATAAAATCGACGGTATTATAGCCTTCCAGCTTGTTGCCGGCGGCGTCGCTGAGGTCAAACACCTGCTGGCTCTGCACGCGCAGGCTCCACGGATCCGGCGCCCAGCCTACCCAGGCGGTGGCTTTGGACGGCGAGGCGAGGGTGACGTCCCATTTTTGCCAGCGGCCATCGGTCTGCACCTGTGATTTCAGCACGTTGAAGTTGCCGCCGACGCTCCAGTCGCTGTCCGGAATAAAGTAATCGATCGCTCCCTCAACGCCGTAAATACGCCGCTTGTCGGACTGAACATCGATGGTCATGTCGGTACGGTTGACCACGATGGTTTTATCCGAAGTCGAGTAATACGCCGCCAGCTGGGTGCGCAGGTTATCGCCGGTGTAGCGCCAGCCCAGCTCATACGAGTTAACTTTGATCCCCTGCAGCGGCGAGTCATCGACGTTGACGCTGGAGAGCAGCGGCAGATGACCATTGACCGCGGCGCCGTATTTCCCGATGCCATAGTATTTACCCGGATCCGGCAGCTCAACGCCCTGCGAGAAGTTAAACCAGGTCTGTTGACGCTCGGTCAGATGGGCGACGATCCCGGCGTTAAACAGGAAGTTGTCATAATCGGTTTTGCCGCCTTTGATGGCGTCGGCGGAGCGCGCTTTGCCGTTGGCGATATCCTGTTGCTGGGCGTAGCCGACAAAGTCGTCAACCCGGTTTTCGGTCCACTGGTAGCGAACCCCGCCGCTAATGGTAAAGATATCGTTCAGATCGTAGCTTGACTGCAGGAACGGCGCGACGTTGGAGATGCTGTATCCCGGGTAGCGGCCGGTGGTGTAGATCGATTCGTTGTGCAGCCCGCCGGAAGCCAGCGATTGTTGCAGATCGAAGAACATCTGATTGGCATTGAAGGTCTCATGATCGGCGTCGAGACCCCAGGTGAGATCCCAGCCCGCCAGCGGCTGACTGTTCAGGGTCAGCTTTGCCCCATACTGATCGGTATCCTGCTGCGACGAGGAGAAACTGCTGACCTGGCCTTTGCTGAGCGTCGGGAACGGATAGAAGGTGAGGGATTCATCGCGATAGTACACCTGGCTCACCAGATTCTGACCGAAGAAGTCGGCATCGGAGTACTGGAGGCTGATCAGATGGCGCTCGGTGCCGGGGATACGATCGGAATTGAGCCCATCGGTGGTGTACGCTTTGCCGCCGCTGGTCACCGCGGACATATTCTTTCCGAGCCACAGGCCATAGTCATCATCGCCCTGGCTTTTATAATACTGGGTGACCAGCTGCAGCTGGCGGTTGTCGTCGATCTCGATCGTCCCCGTTCCCATGACGTCCAGACGATCAGAGTGCTGGAGCCCCGTTTGGGTGTTATCGAGGAGCAGCGCATCGTTGTTGCCATCGTACCAGCCGCCGAAACGCTGATAGGCTACCGATAAACGCCCGGACGCGTGGTCTGTCCCGCCGCTGACGGCCGCCGCGACGCGCTCATCATGATCGTTGCTGTTGGCAAACCCGCTCTTGCTGCCCACCTCAAGATCGACCTGCCGATCCTGCTGCCCTTTTTTGGTGACGATGTTGATAAGTCCGCCGGTACTGCCGCCGCCGTACAGTGAGGTCGCCCCGGAGATCACTTCGATATGTTCGATGTTGAACGGATCGATGGCGTCGAGCTGGCGACTGTCGGTGCGTGAGGAGTTGAGCCGGACGCCGTCAATCAGCACGACGATGGCGCGCCCGCGCATGTTCATCCCGTAATTGGTGCGCCCCTGGCTGCTGACATCGATGCCCGGGATCAGCTGCGCCAGCACGTCTTTGAACTCTTTCCCGCCCTGGACCTGCTGCTCAATCTCCTGGCCCTCAATGACCCAGGTGGTTTGGGCCATCTCGGCCACGGTGCGGTGGGTGCGGTTCGCGCTAACGATGATGCTGTCTTCATCAGACTGAGCCGCCAGCGCAGGCAGCGCGCTGGCCAGCAGCAGAGGGTGGAGCACCCAGAGGCGCTTTTTCATATCCATTCCTTTTATGAGCAAGTTGCTTTGTCGTTGTTATGGGCCGGCGTCGGCCGGTATTCGTTACAATGCGAAACATCTGGAAAAACTCAAAAAAGGATTTTGCACATAATGAATATCGCAATCAATATCATTTGCGTTTATCTTGCGCGAGAAAAGGTAATAAAAATCAATCTATTTTGTGGGGGTAAAGCGAAACGGCGGGCGGTTCCGGCGGCAGAATACCGCCGGAAGCGGGGCGCATCAGGACTCGAGGACCAGCGGCCAGAGACGGAGAGTGGTGTCAGTGATTTGCATCAGTTTGTCGAAATCGGCGCCTTCCCGTGCGCTGATGGACATCCCCTGCAGGACACAGTTGAGAAACTGCGCGAGCTGCGCCACGTCGCGGCCCGCAGGCAGTTCGCCCTGCGCTTGCCGCTGCTGCAGAAACTGGGTTAGCGCCTGCTCCTGCATCGCATGGCGGGATTTGATGGTGTTGGCGATATCCGTCGAGGAGGCGGCCAGCGCGGCGGAGGTATTGATGATAAAGCAGCCGGCCGGCGTCTCTTTGCTGGTAAAGCAGGTGGCGACCGCGGTGAAGTAGTCGCGCAACGCCCGATCGACGGTTTTTCCCTCAGCAAACAGCACGGCTTCGTGCTTCGCGGCAAAGCGCGAAATGTAACGATCCAATACTGCGCGGAACAGTCCTTCTTTATTCACAAATTCCGCATACAGGGTGGGGGCTTTTGCTCCTGTCGCCTCGACCAGATCGGCGAGCGAGGTCGCCTCATAGCCGTGCTGCCAGAAGAGTGTCATGGCTTTGTCCAGCGCCGCATCCCTGTCGAACACCTTCGGTCGGCCACGGCTTTTTTTGGCGCAACTTTGAACGTCAGTTGTCATGATGCCGTTGTACCTATGTTGGTTTGGTGAATGGCCATTATAAAAATAAACGATCGCCGGGGCCAGCGCTGTTGGTTCAAAAATAAATAATTCATATGCGTATGAAAATTAAGCATTTTATAAATAGTTAAACGATCGTTATAAAAATGCGTTGACGTGTGACTTAGATCACATTATTATTTACCTATCGATCGTTAAGTTAATGCTTACGACCCTACTATAAAATTCATCTGCATAGGTATAATAATCATGAAAACCGTTAATACTCTGGCTATTGCCGCCGTGCTTAGCTCCCTCTCTTTCGCCAGCTTTGCCGCTGTTGAGGTGCAGTCCACCCCAGCCGGCCAGCATAAAGTGGGCACCATCTCTGCGTCCGCAGGGACTAACCTGGGGTCGCTGGAAGACCAGCTGGCGCAGAAAGCGGATGAAATGGGCGCCACCTCATACCGTATTACTTCGGTAACTGGTCCGAATACTCTTCACGGTACCGCGGTTATCTACAAGTAAACCCGATGCGTCGCTGCCCGGCCCCCTTCACCGGTCAGCGATGAGTAAGACCCTGTTGTACCCCTGTTTGACCCTTGCCAACAAAAAACCCGCCGTCAGGCGGGTTTTTTGTTTTCTGCAGCGTGAGGTTACAGCGACTGCGGACCAGGGTCGGCATGACGGGTAACGTCAATGGGCATGCCCGAGCGGTAATTCATCGCGCGCTCCATTACCGTACCGTCGGTCTGCGGCGCCTGTTTGAACGCCTTCATGGCCGCGTTAAGCGTAATAGGCAGCGTCTGCGGGTCGTCATCGATATGCTCAGACAGCGGCTGGTGGATTTCGACCAGACGGCGGCCGTCCGGCTCCACCGACGCCTTAATCGGCGTGTTGATAATATTCACCTTCGTGCCCGGCGAGATCGCGTTGTACAGCGCCTTGATATCGTTGTCGCGCAGACGAATACAGCCGGAGCTGACGCGCATGCCGATGCCGAAATCGGCATTGGTGCCGTGCAGGAGATAGACTCCGCCATAGGCGGCAAGGCGGATAGCGTGATGGCCCATCGGGTTGTCAGGACCGGCAGGCACCACCGCCGGCAGCTCAATCCCCATCGCTTTGTAGCGCGCGCGAATGTTAGCGGTTGGCGTCCAGGTCGGATTAGCCCGCTTGTCGGACACGGTGGTGACCATCGTCGGTGTGATGGTGGTTCCGCCCAGTTGGCCGATGCCGATCGGGTAGACGGTCACTTCATTCTTGCCCGGCGGATAATAGTAGAGGCGCAGTTCGGCAAGGTTGATCACCAGCCCTTCGCGCGGCGCATCGGGCAGCAGCGTCTGCAGGGGGATAGTCAGCACGCTGCCGGCGCGCGGAACATAGGGGTCTACCCCGGGATTGGCCTGCAGCAGGGCCAGAAAGCCGACATTGTACTTTTTGGCAATCGCCTCCAGCGAACCGCCGTTATCCTGCACCACATGGAACTGATTTTGCCCCACCAGCCGGCTGCCCGGCGGGGGAAGGGGCCAGGTGTTAGCGCGCGCAGGCAGCGCCAGCGCGGCAACCAGCGCGACCAGCGCCAGCGCCAGGGGGAAACGGTTTCTCATTACCATAACTCCAAAATATATAACTGGTTATTTTTATATGAAAAAGGAGATGAGATTATGGCGTGAGTCTGTGTGGGGAAATCCAGGCGGATTGCAAAATGTTTGTAAAGATTGCCAGATATGTGAAAAGGGAGATACGGCGTACCGGCCGTATCTCCCCCGCGATCAGGCGACGGCGTTCTCTTCCAGCTGGCGCATGAACTGGCGAACCCAATCCATCCGCGTCTTTCGCTCCTCGAGATCCTGCATGAACTTCAGGCGCGTCGGCCCGTCCAGGCGGAAGTGCTGCGGCTGCTTCTGCAGCAGGCCGATCAACCACACCGGATTGACGTTGTTTTTCTCGTTAAATTCGATCACGCCGCCTTTTTCATTGCTCTCCAGCTTACGGATCCCCAGCTTCTGCGCTTGCTGACGCAGACGGGCGATATCCAGCAGATTGCGGGCGGCGTCGGGCAGGCGGCCAAAACGATCGATCAGCTCGACTTTGATCTCCTCGAGATCCTGTTCGTTTTTGGCGCTGGCAATGCGCTTATAGAACGACAGACGAGTATTGACGTCGGGGATGAAATCATCAGGCAGCAGGGAAGGCATGCGCAGTTCGACTTCCGTCTGCTGGCTGGTGAGATCTTCCAGCGACGGCTCGCGCCCGGCTTTCAGGGCATCTACCGCATTCTCCAGCAGCTCCATATACAGGGAGAAGCCGATGGTCTCCATCTGACCGCTCTGATCTTCGCCCAGCAGCTCCCCGGCGCCGCGGATCTCCAGATCGTGGGTCGCCAGCGCAAAGCCTGCGCCAAGATCTTCCAGCGAGGCAATGGCTTCGAGGCGCTTTTGCGCATCGGTGGTCATCGCCTTCGGATGCGGCGTCAGCAGCCAGGCATAGGCCTGGTGATGGGAGCGGCCAACGCGGCCGCGCAGCTGGTGCAGCTGGGCGAGGCCAAAGTGGTCGGCGCGTTCGATAATGATGGTGTTGGCGGTGGGAATGTCGATCCCGGTTTCGATGATGGTGGTGCACACCAGCACATTGAAGCGCTGGTGATGGAAGTCATTCATCACCCGCTCCAGCTCGCGCTCCCGCATCTGACCGTGGCCGATGGCGATCCGCGCCTCAGGCACCAGCTCCGCCAGCTTGTCGGCGGCTTTCTGGATGTTCTCGACGTCATTAAACAGATAGTAAACCTGACCGCCGCGCAGCGTTTCACGCAGGATCGCCTCGCGCACGACCAGCGCATCGTATTCGCGAACGAAGGTCTTTACCGCCAGGCGGCGCGCCGGCGGCGTGGCGATGATCGACAGATCCCGCATCCCGCTCATCGCCATGTTCAGCGTTCGCGGGATCGGCGTGGCGGTGAGGGTCAGGATATCGACATCGGCGCGCATCGCTTTGATGCGCTCTTTATGCCGCACGCCAAACCGGTGCTCTTCGTCGACGATCAGCAGCCCCAGATCGCGCAGCTTCACTTCGCTCTGCAGCAGCTTATGGGTGCCGATCAAGATATCGATTTTGCCTTCCGCGGCCTGCTCGAGGATCTGCGCCTGCTCTTTAGCGCTGCGGAAGCGGGAGAGCATTTCGATGCGTACCGGCCAGTTGGCGAAACGATCGCGGAAGTTGTCATAGTGCTGCTGAGCCAGCAGGGTGGTCGGCACCAGTACCGCCACCTGTTTGTGGTTCTCCACGGCGAGGAAGGCGGCGCGCATGGCCACTTCGGTCTTGCCGAAGCCCACATCGCCACACACCAGGCGGTCCATGGCCAGCGGCTGGCACATATCGCTGAGGACGGCGTTGATCGCCTGCGCCTGATCCGGCGTGGTTTCAAACGGGAAACCGTCGCAGAACAGCTGATACTGTTCGCGGTCGTGTTTAAAGGCAAACCCGGCTTTCGCCGCGCGCTGGGCGTAGATATCCAGCAGTTCGGCCGCTACGTCGCGTACCTTCTCGGCCGCTTTTTGCCGCGCCCGGGTCCAGGCATCGCCGCCCAGCTTGTGCAGGGGCGCGTTCTCTTCCGCTCCGCCGGCGTAGCGACTGATAAGATGCAGCGAGGAGACCGGAACGTATAATTTGGCATCGTTGGCGTAGGTCAGCATCAGGTATTCGCCGGTGATGCCGCCCGCCTCCAGGGTGGTCATCCCCGCATAGCGGCCCACGCCGTGTTCCAGGTGAACGACCGGCTGGCCGATATGCAGTTCGGCAAGGTTGCGAATTAGCGTGTCAGGGTTAATGGTGCGACGGGAATCCTGACGACGGCGCGCTACGCGCTCGCCGAGCAGGTCGCTCTCGCAAATCAGCGCCAGGCCGCGCTGGCTGTCGATAAACCCGTGCTCGGCGGCGCCAATCATCAGATAGCGCCCGTTGCCGGTGGCTTCCTCCAGGCGCAGCAGGTGTTTCGGCGCAATTTTGATCCGCGCCAGCATTTCGCTCAGCGCTTCCCGGCGACCCTCGCTTTCAACGGAGAAGATCACCGGACCGGCAAACGCGTCGAGGAAGCGGCGCAAATTATCCAGCGGCGCTTTGTTTTGCGCCTGGACGGCGAGGTCCGGCAGCGTCTGGTAGCCCAGGTTGGTATTCGCTGCTTTTTCGGCCAGGCGCTCGGTTTTCAGCTGAACGCGCGGCCATTTTTTCAGTTCGCTGAACAGCTCATCGCTGCGCAGCCACAGTAGTTCCGGCGGCAGGAGCGGGCGCATCGGATCGACGCCGCGGTTTTCAAAGCGGGCGCGGGCTTCATTCTGGAAACGCTCCGCGCTGGCCTCGAGATCGCCGGTGTTGACGATCAGCGTGCTGGCCGGGAAATAGCTAAATAACGGCGGCAGCGGCTCGCTGAAGAACAGCGGCTGCCAGTATTCGATACCGGCAGGCAGCGTCCCTTTACTGACCTGCTGATAGATATGCTCGGCGTCGCGCTTCACCTCAAAGCGGTCGCGCCACTGACTGCGGAACAGCTCGATGGCGGTTTGGTCGGTGGGGAATTCGTGCGCCGGCAGCAGGTTAATGGCCGCCACTTCCTCCAGCGTGCGCTGGCTGTCGACGTCGAACAGGCGCAGGCTGTCGATTTCATCGTCAAAAAAATCGAGGCGGTAGGGCTGGTCGCTGCCCATCGGGAACAGGTCGAGCAGCGCGCCGCGGGTGGCGTATTCGCCATGCTCCATCACCTGATCGACATGGCGGTAGCCGGCCCCCTCGAGCTGGTCGCGCAGCGCATCGCGCGACAGGCGCTGACCCTTTTTCATCACCAGCGCGTGGCCGTGAAGGAAGCTGTGCGGACAGACGCGCTGCATCAGCGTGCTGACCGGGACGATCAGTACGCCGCGCTGCATAGTGGGTAACTGGTAAAGGGTGGCAAGACGGGAGGAGATGATGTCCTGATGCGGCGAGAAGCTGTCGTAAGGGAGCGTTTCCCAGTCCGCCAGCCCCATCACCAGGCTGTCGGTGAACTGCCTGATCTCGTCGTTCAGACGCAGCGCGTTTTGCATGTCAGGCGCCACCAGCACCACCGGGCCCTTGTGGCGTTCGGCCATCTCCGCCACCAGGGTGGCGCAGGCTGCGCCGGTCAACTCGCCAAGCTGGCGCTGGTCACCGGCTTTCACCGGCAATGAGTATCGATATTGTTCAGGCATAGACGGTTTCATGGTCTCTTAGGGATTCGCTCTGCCGATATGGAGGGCAACTCGCTGATATTCAATAGTGAGATTATCCGCGATTGGTCTGGATTCGCCAACCCGAATTGCCATCGCGTGTTGAGTGAAGAAAGGTCAGCGCTGTCGATAAGCGTAAAGATTAATAAGTAAGTACTTATCTATCCGTTTGTATTTGCTTGATTTTTAGGATTATTGCTAATAAAGTCGTCAGGTATCAGTCATTTACGCTGCCCCTAATCGCTTATATACTCGGGAATCGGCTATCAGCAACCAGATGGATGACATGTACCAACCTGCCGCACTCTTTATCGGCCTGCGCTATATGCGCGGGCGCGCAGCCGACCGCTTCGGTCGTTTCGTCTCCTGGCTTTCCACCATCGGTATTACCCTCGGCGTCATGGCGCTGGTGACGGTCCTGTCGGTGATGAACGGCTTTGAACGCGAACTGCAAAACAACATCCTGGGGCTGATGCCCCAGGCCATTCTTAGCGCCAAACAGGGTTCGGTGAATCCCCAACAGCTGCCGGAGCGCGAGGCGAAACTCCAGGGCGTCACCCGCGTGGCGCCGATCACCACCGGCGACGTGGTGCTGCAGAGCGCGCGCAGCGTGGCGGTCGGGGTCATGCTGGGCATCGACCCGGCGCAGAACGATCCCCTGACACCGTACCTGGTGAACGTCAAACAGAGCGATCTGCAGGCGGGCAAATATAACGTGATTCTCGGCGAGCAGCTGGCGGGCCAGCTGGGGGTGAATCGCGGCGATAAAATTCGCGTGATGGTCCCCTCCGCCAGCCAGTTTACGCCGATGGGACGCGTGCCGAGCCAGCGTCTGTTTACAGTCATCGGCACCTTCGCCGCCAATAGCGAAGTCGATGGTTATCAGATGCTGACCAACATCGACGATGCTTCCCGTTTGATGCGCTATCCGCTGGGGAATATCACCGGCTGGCGCCTGTGGCTGGATAAACCGCTGCAAGTGGATACCCTCAGCCAGCAGACGCTGCCGTCGGGCACCCAGTGGCAGGACTGGCGCGAGCGCAAGGGCGAACTGTTCCAGGCGGTGCGTATGGAGAAAAATATGATGGGCCTGCTGCTCAGCCTGATCGTCGCCGTCGCGGCCTTCAATATTATTACCTCGCTGGGGATGATGGTGATGGAGAAGCAGGGCGAAGTGGCGATCCTGCAGACCCAGGGGCTGACGCCGCGACAGATTATGGCCGTCTTTATGGTGCAGGGCGCCAGCGCCGGGATCGTCGGCGCGCTGCTGGGAGCCGTGCTTGGCGCGCTGCTGGCCAGCCAGTTGAATAATTTAATGCCGATCATCGGCGCCTTCCTTGACGGCGCGGCGCTGCCGGTGGCGATTGAGCCGCTGCAGGTTATTGTTATCGCCCTGGTGGCGATGGCGCTGGCATTGTTGTCTACGTTGTACCCTTCCTGGCGCGCTGCCGCCACTCAACCCGCTGAGGCTTTACGTTATGAATAAGATCCTGCTGCAATGCGACAACCTGTGCAAACGCTATCAGGAAGGCAATGTGCAAACCGATGTCCTGCACAATGTCAGCTTCAGCATTGATGAAGGCGAGATGATGGCCATCGTCGGCACCTCCGGCTCCGGCAAAAGTACCCTGCTGCATCTGCTGGGCGGCCTGGATACGCCGACCTCTGGCGACGTGATTTTCTCCGGTCAGCCGATGAGTAAGCTTTCCACCGCCGCGCGCGCCGACCTGCGCAACCGCGAGCTGGGCTTTATCTATCAGTTCCACCATCTGCTGCCGGACTTTAGCGCGCTGGAAAACGTGGCGATGCCGCTGCTGATTGGTAAAAAGAAGCCGGCGGACATTGAACGCCAGGCGAAAGCAATGCTGCAGGCGGTCGGGCTTGAACACCGCAGCCAACACCGTCCGTCGGAGCTCTCCGGCGGCGAACGCCAGCGGGTGGCGATTGCCCGCGCGCTGGTGAACAAACCGCGGCTGGTATTGGCGGATGAGCCGACCGGGAACCTCGACGCCCGCAACGCGGACAGCATCTTCCAGCTGCTGGGCGAACTGAACCTCGCGCAGCGCACCGCGTTTCTGGTGGTGACCCACGACCTGCTGCTGGCGAAGCGGATGAGCCGCCAGCTGGAGATGCGCGATGGCCGCCTGACCGCCGACCTGACCCTGATGGGGGCCGAGTAATGGCCTCTCCTTTATCGTTATTAATTGCATTGCGTTTCAGCCGCGGCCGGCGGCGCGGCGGCATGGTGTCGCTGATCTCGGTGATCTCCACCATCGGCATTGCGCTGGGGGTGGCGGTGCTGATCGTCGGTCTCAGCGCGATGAACGGCTTTGAGCGCGAGCTGAACCACCGCGTGCTGGCGGTGGTGCCGCACGGTGAAATCGAACCCGTGAACCAGCCGTGGAATAACTGGCAGGAGGCGCTGGCGAAGGTGCAGAAGGTGAAGGGGATTGTCGCGGCGGCGCCCTATATTAACTTCACCGGCCTGGTGGAGAGCGGCAGCAATATGCGCGCCATCCAGGTGAAAGGGGTCGACCCGCAGCAGGAAACCCGGCTCAGCGCGCTGCCCACCTTTGTGCAGAATAACGCGTGGGCCGGCTTCAAGGCCGGCGAACAGCAGGTGATTCTGGGTAAAGGCGTCGCCGATGCCCTGCACGTGAAGCAGGGGGACTGGGTGTCGATCATGATCCCTAACGCCGACGCCGACCATCAACTGCTGCAGCCGAAACGCGTCAGGCTGCATGTGACCGGTATTTTACAGCTGAGCGGCCAGCTCGATCATAGTTTTGCCATGATCCCGATGCAGGATGCGCAGCAGTACCTGGAGATGGGCGGCAGCGTGACCGGCATTGCCATCAAGGTCACCGACGTTTTCCATGCTAACAAGCTGGTGCGCGACGCCGGCGAGGTGACCAACAGCTACGTCTACATCAAGAGCTGGATTGGCACCTACGGCTATATGTATCGCGATATCCAGATGATCCGCGCCATTATGTACCTGGCGATGGTGCTGGTGATCGGCGTGGCCTGCTTCAACATCGTCTCGACGCTGGTGATGGCGGTCAAAGACAAAAGCGGCGATATTGCGGTGCTGCGCACGCTTGGCGCAAAAGACGGCTTAATTCGCGCGATTTTCGTGTGGTATGGTTTATTAGCCGGATCGGTAGGCAGCCTGTTCGGGGTGGTGATCGGCGTGATCTGCGCGTTGAATCTGACGTCAATCATCAACGGCATCGAATACCTGATTGGGCATAAATTCCTCTCCGGCGACATCTATTTTATTGACTTCATGCCGTCTGAACTGCACTGGCTGGACGTCTTTTATGTGCTGGTGACAGCACTGTTGCTGAGTTTGCTGGCCAGCTGGTATCCCGCCCGCCGCGCCAGCCGTATCGACCCGGCGAGGGTGCTGAGTGGCCAGTAATTTATCGTCATCGTCGGCCTGGCTGACGACACAAGAGGAATTGCTGAAATGTACTATGGATTTGACATTGGCGGCAGCAAGATAGCGCTGGGCGTATTTAATCAGGAGCGGCGGCTGCAGTGGGAAAAACGCGTCGCCACGCCGAAAAGCAGTTATGAGGATTTTCTCCAGGCGGTGGAGGCGCTGGTCCGCGAGGCCGATGCGCGCTTCGACCGGCAGGGGACGGTTGGGATCGGTATCCCGGGGATGCCGGAAACGGCGGACGGCACGCTGTATGCCGCTAACGTGCCTGCCGCCAGCGGCCGGCCGCTGCGCGCCGACCTCAGCGCGCGGCTGGGGCGCGATGTGCGCCTCGATAATGACGCCAATTGCTTCGCGCTGTCGGAAGCGTGGGACGATGAGTTTACGCAATACCCGCTGGTGATGGGGCTGATCCTCGGCACCGGCGTGGGCGGCGGCCTGGTGTTGAACGGTAAATCGATTACCGGACATAGCTATATCACCGGCGAGTTTGGTCATATTCGTCTGCCGGTGGATGCCCTGGAGGTGGTCGGGCGTGATTTTCCGCTGCTTCGCTGCGGCTGCGGCCAGCTGGGCTGCATTGAAAATTATCTCTCCGGCCGCGGTTTCGCCTGGCTGTATGAACATTTTTATCAGCAACCGCTTACCTCGCCGGAGATTGTGGCGCAGTGGCAGCAGCACGATCCCCGCGCCCAGGCGCACGTCGAGCGCTATCTCGATCTGCTGGCGGTGTGTCTGGGAAATATACTGACCATTGTCGACCCGGATTTGCTGGTGCTCGGCGGTGGATTATCTAACTTTACGGCCATTAGCGAAGGGCTGGCGCAGCGATTGCCGCGCCATCTTCTGCCGGTCGCCAGGGTACCGCGCATTGAGCGCGCGCGCCACGGCGATGCCGGGGGAATGCGCGGTGCGGCCTTCCTTCATCTGAGCCATTAACCACAGAGGTAGCTATGCAGTCGCGCCGTTTACATCGATTGAGCCGTTTTCGTCGCAATAAACGTCAGTTGCGTGACCGTCTGCGTCAGCGGATTTTCTTTAGGGAGGACAGGATGAAGCCTGAAGCGATGGCCAAACCGAGAGTGGTGGTGTTAACCGGCGCGGGCATATCGGCGGAGTCGGGGATCAAAACTTTCCGCGCGGCCGATGGCCTGTGGGAAGAGCATCGGGTGGAAGATGTGGCGACGCCGGAAGGCTTCGCCCGCGACCCGGCGCTGGTGCAGGCGTTCTACAACGCCCGCCGTCGTCAGCTGCAGAGTCCGGAGATCGCGCCGAACGCGGCACATCTGGCGCTGGCGCGTCTGGAGGATCTGCTGGGCGACCATTTTCTGCTGGTCACCCAGAATATCGATAATCTGCATGAACGCGCCGGCAACCGCCGGGTGATCCATATGCACGGCGAGCTGCTGAAGGTGCGCTGTTCGTGGAGCGGCCAGGTGCTGGAGTGGACCGGGGACGTCACCGCAGAGGACAAATGCCACTGCTGCCAGTTCCCGGCGGCGCTGCGTCCGCACGTGGTCTGGTTTGGCGAAATGCCGCTGGGGATGGACGAGATCTACAGCGCGCTGGCCGAAGCGGATATTTTTATCGCCATCGGCACCTCCGGCCACGTCTATCCGGCGGCCGGCTTTGTGCACGAGGCGCGACTGCACGGCGCCCATACCGTTGAACTGAACCTCGAGCCCAGCCAGGTGGGCAGCGAGTTTGCCGAAAAGCACTACGGGCTGGCAAGCGAAGTGGTACCCGCCTTTATCGATAAGCTGCTGCAGGAAAACGCGCTGTAAACTGAATCAGCCTGCCGGGGGTCAGGGCGACGCCCACCGCTTCCGGCAGCGCTGTTGACAAGGATGTCACGTCATGACAGGAGTCAGACCATGCATCATCCCCTCGTCATTGCATCGATCGCCTTGATCGCGTCCATTATCGTCGGCATCTGGAGCCAGCGTGCGCTACCTGAATACGCCGATAGCCGACCGATCCTCTTCCTGCTGTGCCTGTTGATCGGCACCGGCAGCGCGTTGTGCCTGCTGCTGGATGGCTTAGCCCTGCTGTTTACCGGTCAGGTCGCGACGGGCGGTGTGCGGGTATACGGCCCCATGCTGCTGCTGGTGGTGCTGTGGAAACCCCTCAACGGGCTCTTCAGCATCATTGAAGATTTTGTGCAACGGCGAGCCGAAAAAGGGAAGGACAAAGGCCAGCCCGAGGATGGGCGACGCTGAGCCGCTTTCCTCTGAAGCGCGCATCACGTACTCCAGGCTATCGTCAGTCCCCGGCGGTCGCTCTGGCGATATCGCCCGGACCGGCGCCGGGCAATGCCCTTCATCATATCATTCTCGGCTTCTCCTTTCTGAGCGATTACCCGCGATAATTTTGTGCGTGACCGCTGATTTCCGTACGTTTTTTTGTGCAGACCGGCAAATGTAGACCAGATTCAATAGGCGTCCGCACGTTCGCGCCGCGACCCTGTTCCCCCGCCCGGAAGTCTGTAAAGGAGACCCCGCCATGCCGTCACCGATGATTTATCAGGATCTCACTACCACCGCGCTGCTCAGCCATGCGGCGCAATACCACAGCGAGACGGAGATCGTCTCGGTGGGCGCCGGCGGTGAGAAGGAGCGCAGCAGCTGGGGGGAAGTGGCCAGCCGCGCTCAGCGGCTGGCATCGGCGCTGGCGTCGCTGGGGCTGCCGCCGGGCGCCCGCTGCGCCACCCTCGCATGGAACAATCGCCGCCACCTGGAGATCTATTTTGCCGTCGCCTCCGGCGGCTGGGTGACGCACACCGTCAATCCGCGGCTGTCGGTTGACCATCTGCGGTATATCCTCAACGACGCTGCCGACGAGGTGCTGTTCTTTGACCAGACCTTTTTGCCGCTGGTGGCGCAGCTCCTGCCGCAGCTGCCGACGGTGAAACACGTCGTGCTGATGGCGCCCCGCAGCGAAGCGGCGCTCAGCCAGCTGCCCTCATTGCTGTTTTTTGACGAACTGTTGCAGCAGGGGATGGCAGACTATCGCTGGCCGCCGCTCAATGAACTGACGCCGGCCTCGCTCTGCTACACCTCGGGGACCACCGGCCGACCGAAAGGGGTGTTGAATACCCATCGTTCGCTGGTCCTGCATGCCCTGAGCGGCAATCAGCCGGACGCCGCCGGGATCTCGGCCAGGGATAGCCTGTTGCCGGTGGTGCCGATGTTCCATGTCAACGCGTGGGGGACGCCGTTTATCGCCGCCATGGTCGGCGCGCGGCTGGTGCTACCGGGGCCGCACCTCGATGGCGACAGCCTGCTGCAGCTGCTGGCCGCCGAGAAGGTGACGGTGGCGTTCGGCGTGCCGGTGATCTGGGCCGGTCTGTTGGCGGCGATGCGGCGGTCGGACATGCGGCTGCCTGATTTTAAACGCGCGTTTGTCGGGGGCTCCGCGCTGCCGCCGTCGATGATGGAGGCCTTTCAGCACGATTACGGCATTACGCTGATCCACGCCTGGGGAATGACCGAAACATCGCCCATCGGCACCATTAACACGCTGTTGAGCAAACATGACGCACTCCCGGCGCCGGAGCAGCAAAAACAGCGTACCGGTCAGGGGCGGCCTATTTTTGGCATCGAGCTACAGGTGGTGGATGTCGAGGGGGACCCACTGCCGATGGACGGCCAAAGTCAGGGATATCTGCAGGTCAGAGGGCACTGGGTGGTGGAGCAGTACTATGGTCAGGACGAAAGCGCCCTGACCGCGGCAGGCTGGTTTGATACCGGCGATATCGGTACGCTCGACGCCAATGGTTATCTGGTGATCAGCGATCGGGCAAAGGATATCATCAAGTCCGGCGGCGAGTGGATCTCCACCGTTGAGCTGGAGAATATCGCCATCGCGCATCAGGCGGTGCGCAGCGCGGCGGCCATCGCCGCCCGTCACCCGCGCTGGGACGAGCGGCCGGTGCTGCTGTGCGTTCGCGTGGAAGGGGGCGAAGTGGAAGAGAGCGATCTGCTGGCCTGGTTTGAGAAACGGGTGCCCAAATGGCAGATCCCGGACCGGGTGATATTTGTCGATGCGCTACCGGTCAGCGCCACGGGCAAGGTGCTCAAGAATCAGCTGCGCCAGGCCTATGGAGAGATTTTAATGAGTGAGGGAAAATGAGCCACGCGCGACCCGGTCTGACGACCTGCTCTCAGTATGACGCAGCGCTGCACGCCTTGTCGGCGGCGCGCCAGCGCTGGGCGGAGACCTCAGTGAATCGTCGTCTGGCGCTCCTGCGCCAGATCAAGGATGCCCTGGCTTCAATTGCTCCTGCGTGGGTGGAGGCGGCGGCGAGGGCCAAAGGACTACCGCCAGGCGATCCGCTGACGGGCGAAGAGTGGCTGGCAGGCCCCTGCGCGCTGATGGTCGGCTGCAACGGGCTTATCGCCACCCTGGAGCAGCTGGAGGAGAAAACCTTTCTCCGGCGGATCCCGCTGCGGACGCTGGCGGACGGCCGCCTGGCGCTGCGGGTGGTGCCCGGCACGCTCTGGGATCGACTGTTGCTGTCTGGTGTTCGCGCTGAAATTTGGATGCAGCCGGGGGTCACCCGGGCCAATCTCGATCGCTGCGCGGCGGCCGCATACGATATCCCGCCGGCCGCGCGGCAGGGCAAGCTGGCGCTGGTGCTCGGCGCCGGGAATGTGGCCTCTATCGCGCCGCTGGACGTATTACACAAACTGTTTATTGAAAATCAGGTCTGCCTGCTGAAGCTCAACCCGGTGAATGATTATCTGCACGATCTGCTGGCTCAGGCTCTGGCGCCGCTGATCGCCATGGATGCGCTCCGCATCGTCACCGGCGACGCCCAGGCGGGGGCGTGGCTGACCACCCATCCCGCTGTCGATGAGATCCATATCACCGGCTCGCGGGAGAGCCATGACGCTATCGTCTGGGGCGATGGTGAGGCGGCTCGCCAGCGTCGGGCCGCCGGGACGCCGCTGAACCAGCGTCGGGTGACCTCGGAGCTGGGCGGCGTCAGCCCTACCATTATCGTCCCCGGTCCGTGGAGCGAGGCGGATATCGCTTTTCAGGCGCAGCAGCTGGCGACGCAGAAGATGAACAATGGCGGGTTTAACTGCGTGGCCAGCCAGGTGCTGATCCTGCAGCAGGGTTGGGAGCCAGCGTCGGCCCTGCTTAATCAGCTGTACCGGCTGATCGCCGCCAATACCCGCCCGGACTATTACCCCGGCGCGGAAAACCGGCTGACTGACTTTCGCCTGCGCGCCCGTCAGCCGCTGGAGATAGCCCGCGGCGACGCGCTGCCGTTGATTGTGGCGAACACCGAGGATGATCCGGACTTCTGCCAGCAGGAGGTCTTTGGCCCGGGGCTGTCGGTCACCCGCCTTGAGGCCGACAGCGCGGAAAGCTTTTTGCGCCAGGCGATCGGCTATGCCAATCAGCGGCTGCAGGGCACGCTGGGGGCCAATATTGTGATCCACCCGCGCACCCGCAAGGCGATTGGGCGTAAGCGTTTTAACGCGCTGATCGCCGAGCTGCGCTATGGCACGGTGGCGATCAACTGCTGGAGCGGGGTGGCCTTTCTGTTAGCTCCCTGCCCGTGGGGGGCGTTTCCCGGCCACAGGCTCGACGATATTCAGAGCGGGCGGGGCAAGGTGCATAACAGCTTTATGCTGGAGAAAACCGAGCGCACGGTGATTGAGGCGCCGTTTCGGCCGTTTCCGCGCAGTCTGTGGCATGGCGAACTGACGCTGATGCCCCTGCCGCCCTGGTTTATTACTCACCGGGGGCAGGAAGCGGTGGCGCAGCGGCTGGTGGATTTTTACCATCGGCCGCGCTGGCGCAAGCTGCCGGCGATCCTCTGGCGCGCGCTGAGGGGCTAAAGTGAGAGCAAAAAAAGGGCGGAACCGCGGTTCCGCCCGGCGGGATTAGCGGCCCGCTTTCAGCTTCTGGTAATACTCTTCATAAATAGCGCTGGCGCTGCCGACGTCATTTTGCCATTCGCCTTTCTCGATGGTGGCGGCGTCCGGATAGAGCGATTTATCGTTGGCCACGGCCGGGCTGAGCATTTTGCGCGCCGCCAGGTTTGGCGTGGGGTAGCCGATGGTTTCCGCGACCTGTTTGGCGACATCCGGGCGTAGCAGGAAGTTAATCAGCTTCAGCGCGCCGTCGACGTTTTTCGCATTTGCCGGGATCGACAGGCTGTCCATCCAGAAGATGCCGCCTTCTTTCGGCCAGATCACTTCCAGCGGCGTACCGGCCTGGCGGGCGACGTAAGCCGAACCGTTCCATACCATGCCGAGGTTCACTTCGCCTTCCATATACGGGTTCGCCGGGTTATCGGAGTTAAAGGCCGCGACGTTGGGCATCAGTTTTTTCAGCTCGTTATAGGCGGCTTCAATCTCTTTCGGGTCGGTAGTGTTGCCGGAATAGCCCAGCTTACGCAGCGCTATCTGGAACACTTCGCGCGCGTCGTCGGTCAGCAGCAGGCTGCTTTTGTATTCCGGCTTCCACAGATCGGCCCAGCTGGTGACGGTTTTCGGATCGATAGCGTCGCTGTTGACGCCGATGGCCGTCGCCCCCCAGATGTAGGGGATGGAGTAGTCGTTATTCGGGTCGAACGGTTTGTTCAGCATCTGCGGATCGAGGTTGCTGAAGTTAGTCAGCTTGCTCTTATCGATCTTCTGCAGCATGCCTTCTTTACGCATCTTGTCGACGAAGTAGGTCGACGGGACGACCAGGTCGTACGCCCCGTCTTTATAGGTCTTGAGCTTGGCGTACATGGTTTCGTTCGACTCGTAGGTCGAGTAGATAACCTTGATGCCGGTCTCTTTGGTGAACTGCTCCAGCAGGCCCGGCGGCACATATTCGGTCCAGTTGTAGAAGTAGAGCGTTTTGCTGTCGTCCGCGTGGGCGGCGCTCATGCCGATTGCCAGAGCGCCCGCCGCGAGCAGGTGGCGTGACCATTTTTTCATTTTAACGTCCCCTGAGTTTTATCACGTGCAATTAACTGACTGGCGATGACCATCACCAGCGACAGAACCAACAGTATCGTTGCCAGAGCGTTCACCTCTGGCGAAACGCCGACCTTGACCATCGAATAGATCTTCAGCGGCAGGATTTCATACCCCGGACCGGTGACGAACGAGGAGACCACCACGTCATCCATCGACAGCGTGAAGCTCAGCAGCCACCCGGCCGCCACCGCCGGCAGGGCCAGCGGCAGGATGATTTTGCGCAGGATGGTCATCTCGCTGGCGCCCAGATCTTTCGCCGCCTCCAGCATCCGCACATCAAAGCCTTTCAGCCTGGAGTAAACGGTGACCACCACAAACGGCAGGCAAAAGGTGATATGCGAAAACAGCAGCGACCAGAAGCCAAGCTGGACGCCAATCAGCATAAACAGCACCAGCAGGGAGATGGCCATGACAATATCGGGCGACATCATCACCACAAACAGCATGCCGCTAACGAACGGTTTGCCGCGAAAACGGTAGCGGTACAGCGCCACGGCGGTTAGCGAGCCGATAAGGGTGGCGAAGGTCGCCGACAGCACCGCCATGGTCAGCGAGTGCTGGGCGGCCTGCAGCAGGCTATCGTTGTTCATCAGCAGACTATACCAGTCGGTGGTGAACCCCTGCCAGTTGATGCCGAAGCGCGACCGGTTAAACGAGTTAACGATCAGAATAATAATAGGGATGTAGAGATACGCGTAGATGGCGGTCATAAAGCCGCCGCGCAGCAGTCGACCGATCATTCCAGCTCCACCTTTTTATTCAGCAGGCGCGCCGCGCGCCAGTAAATCAACAGCATCAGGCCCATCACCAGGGTTAAGGTAATGCTGGTTGCCGCGCCGAACGGCCAGTCGCGAATATTGAGGAACTGGCTCTTGATCACATTGCCGATCAGCAGGTTCTTGGCGCCGCCCATCAGGTCGGAAACGTAGAACAGCCCCATCGCCGGCAACATGACCAGCAGGCAGCCGGCGATGATCCCCGGCATGGTCAGCGGAATGATGATGCGGATAAACGTCTGCAGCTTGCTGGCGCCGAGATCTTTCGCCGCTTCCAGCAGCGGCCGATCCAGTTTCTCAATGCTGGAGTAGAGCGGCATCACCATAAACGGCAGCAGGATGTACACCAGGCCGATAATCACCGCCGACGGGGTGAACATAATGCGTATCGGCGTGTCGATCACTCCCAGCCACAGGAGAAACTCGTTCAGGTAGCCTTTGGTGCTGAGGAAAATCTTCAGCCCGTAGATGCGGATCAACGAGTTGGTCCAGAAGGGAACGATCAGCAGGAACAGCAGCAGGGGCCGCACCTTCTGCGGCAGCCGGGCAAGGAACCACGCAAACGGGTAGCCCAGCGCCAGGCAGGCAAGGGTCGCCAGCAGCGCCATGTTCAGCGAATGCAGCAGCACGTCGTAATAGAGCGGATCCAGCAACCGCGAGTAGTTGTCCAGCGTGAAGACCAGCTTGACGAAGTTAGCGTCGTCGCGGGTCAGGAAGCTGGTGGCGATGATCATCAGGTTGGGCAGAAAGACAAACAGCACCAGCCAACCGACGATGGTGGCGATCACCACATTCTGGAATTTACTGGTGTTCTTCATCGGCCAGCACCACCTCCCAGCTCTCCACCCAATTGATAGACATTTTCTGGTCAAGAGAGTGGTCGAAATCCGGGTCGTCTTCGTTAAAGAATTCGCTGACCATCACCATTTTGCCGTTTTCCAGCTCCACCACCGACTCGAGGGTCATGCCCTTATAGTTGCGCTCGCGCACATAGCCGATCAGGCCGTCGGCGTCGCTGTTGTGGTGGATCTCATCGACGCGCAGATCTTCCGGGCGCAGCAGGACATGCAGACGCTGGCCGGCCTCCACCGCAAAATTGACGGTGATGTTGCATTCACGCCCTTCCACGCTGGCCCGCACGCGCTGTTCGTCGAGGCGTTCAATGACCGTGGCGTCGAAGATATTGATCTCGCCGATAAAGCTGGCGACGAACAGGTTTTTTGGCTCTTCGTAGATCTCGCGCGGGGTGCCGTCCTGTTCGATTTTGCCATCACGCATCACCACGATGCGATCGGACATGGTCAGGGCCTCTTCCTGGTCGTGCGTGACGAAGACGAAGGTGATGCCGAGCTTACGCTGCAGCGCTTTCAGTTCGTTCTGCATCTGCTTACGCAGCTTGTAATCCAGCGCCGAAAGGGATTCATCGAGCAGCAGCAGGCGCGGTTTGTTGACCACCGCGCGGGCGATGGCCACGCGCTGCTGCTGGCCGCCGGAGAGCTGGTGCGGTTTGCGCTGGGCAAACGCCTCCAGCTGCACCATCTTTAAGGCATCCATCACCCGCGGAGTGATTTCCGCCGCCGGGGTTTTCTGCATGCGCAGGCCGAAGGCGACGTTCTCGAACACCGTCATATGCGGAAACAGGGCGTAGCTTTGGAATACGGTATTAACGTGGCGGTTTTCCGCCGGAACATGAGTGATATCGTGATCTTCGAGATGGATCCGTCCGCTGTCGACGTTTTCCAGGCCGGCGATAAGGCGCAGAACGGTGGTTTTACCGCAGCCAGAGGGGCCAAGCAGGGTGAGAAACTCACCATTGTTGATGGTCAGGTTAAGGTTATCGATGACCGTTTTACCATCAAAGCTTTTGCGAATTCCCGCCAGTTGCACCAGCGGCGAACGCGAACGCGGTTGTATATTCAATTTTTGACTCTGTCCCATGTAGACGCAACGGAAACTTCCGACCGCTGCGGGGTTTGTGATTAACCACCTTTGGGGTTGCACGTTTTTAATAAGGGCCAGCATTCTACGGCAAACGAGGGTAATCGCCAATCCTTGATACGCCTGCATAGTCTACCTTTACACCATAACGTCGGTTCCGTTATTAAATTTCGCTTTACGGGCTAAGAATGACCTGACGCAATATTTGTCTTTTCTGGCTTATCAATAATGTTGTCACAAAAGAAGAGGGTGGCTACATGGATAAATTGCTTGAGCGTTTTTTGCAGTACGTTTCTTTGGACACGCAGTCGAAGCCTGGCGTTCGTCAGGTCCCCAGCACGGAAGGGCAGTGGAAGCTGTTACGCCTGTTGCAGGCGCAGCTGGAAGAAATGGGACTGGTCAAGGTAACGCTGAGTGAAAAAGGGACGGTAATGGGAACCCTGCCCGCCAACGTCGAGGGCGATATCCCGGCCATCGGCTTTATCTCTCACGTCGACACCTCCCCGGATTTCAGCGGCAAAAACGTTAACCCGCAGATTGTAGAAAACTATCGCGGCGGCGATATTGCGCTGGGTATCGGCGATGAGGTGCTCTCCCCGGTGATGTTCCCGGTTCTCCATCAGCTTTTGGGGCAGACGCTGATCACCACCGACGGGAAAACGCTGCTGGGGGCGGACGACAAGGCCGGCATCGCCGAGATCATGACCGCGCTGGCGACCCTGCAGGCGAAAAACATCCCCCACGGCGATATCCGCGTGGCCTTCACCCCCGATGAAGAGGTCGGAAAAGGGGCGAAACATTTCGACGTCGAGGCCTTTGACGCCCGCTGGGCCTATACCGTTGACGGCGGCGGGGTCGGCGAACTTGAGTTTGAAAACTTCAATGCCGCCTCGGTGACTATTAAGATCGTCGGCAACAACGTGCACCCCGGCACCGCGAAAGGGGTGATGGTCAACGCGCTGTCGCTGGCCGCGCGGATTCATGCCGAAGTGCCGGCCGACGAGGCGCCGGAGACTACCGAAGGCTATGAAGGCTTTTATCATCTCACCAGCATCAAAGGCAGCGTCGATCGGGCCGAGATGCACTACATCATCCGCGATTTTGACCGTAAGCACTTCGAGGCGCGTAAGCGCAAGATGATGGAGATCGCCAAAAAGGTGGGCAAGGGGCTGCACCCGGACTGCTATATCGAGCTGGTGATCGAGGACAGTTATTACAACATGCATGAGCAGGTGATCGCCCATCCGCACGTTGTCGATATTGCCCGCCAGGCCATGGTGGACTGCGATATCGAACCGCAGATGAAGCCGATCCGCGGCGGTACCGACGGCGCGCAGCTCTCGTTTATGGGACTGCCATGCCCGAACCTGTTTACCGGCGGCTACAACTATCACGGCAAACATGAGTTTGTCACCCTGGAAGGGATGGAGAAAGCGGTACAGGTGATCGTGCGTATCGCCGAGCTGACGGCGGCACGAAAAGGGCATTAATCTTCTCAGGCAGCCCGGTAGGGCCGCGAGTCGGACAAGACGCCGGATGGCGGCTGCGCCTTATCCGGCCTACGGTCCAACCGGTGACTGCTGACCCCGTAGGCCCGGCAAGCGCAGCGCCGCCCGGCAGCCAACAGCAGAGCGGATACTCGTTTTTATGCCGGATGGCGGCTAACGCCTTATCCGGCCTACGGTCCAACAGGTGACCGCGGAACCCGTAGGCCCGGCAAGCGCAGCGTCGCCGGGCGGTCAACAGCAAAGCGGGTACTCGTCTTTATGCCGGATGGCGGCTAACGCCTTATCCGGCCTACGGTCCAACCGGTGACCGCGGAACCCGTAGGCCCGGCAAGCGCAGCGCCGCCGGGCAAAAGCGATAAGGCTAATACTGAGGAGGGAACCTCACATGTCTGATTATCGTCGCAGTTATATCCCCGGCGGCTGCTGGTTCTTCACCGTTAACCTGCAAAATCGCCACAGCGATCTCCTGACGCGGCATATTGCTCATCTGCGTACCGCTACAGCGCTGGTTAAAAGCAAAAAACCTTTTCTGATTAACGCCTGGGTGGTTTTACCGGAGCATATGCACTGCATCTGGACCCTGCCTGAGGGGGATACCGATTATTCCGGTCGCTGGCGGGATATTAAAAAAACGTTTACCCGGGCGCTGGCGCAGCGCCACATCTGGCAACCGCGCTTCTGGGAACATGCCATCCGTAATGAAGAAGATTACCGGCGGCATATGGATTACGTTTATATCAATCCCGTTAAGCACGGTTATGTCCGTCGGGTGCAGAATTGGCCGTATTCGACCTTTCATCGTGATGTGCGCCGGGGATGGTACCCCCCGGAGTGGGCGGGTGAGGTAAGCGACTTTGATGCAGGCGAGAGGCGATAATGCTCGGGTAAGACATTGCCGCCATCGAAACCACAAAGTGCCGGATGGCGAGTAACGCCTTATCCGGCCTACGGTCCAACCGGTGACCGCAGAACCCGTAGGCCCGGCAAGCGCAGCGCCGCCGGGCAGTCAACAGCAGAGCGGGTACTCGTCTTTATGCCGGATGGCGGCTGCGCCTTATCCGGCCTACAGTCCAACCGGTGGCCGCGGAACCCGTAGGCCCGGCAAGCGCAGCGCCGCCGGGCGGTCAACAGCAGAGCGGGTGCCTGTCTTCGTGCCGGATGGCGGCTAACGCCTTATCCGGCCTACAGTCCAACCGGCGGCCGCGGAACCCGTAGGCCCGGCAAGCGCAGCGCCGCCGGGCGGTCAACAGCAGAGCGGGTGCCTGTCTTCGTGCCGGATGGCGGCTAACGCCTTATCCGGCCTACAGTCCAACCGGTGACCGCAGAACCCGTAGGCCCGGCAAGCGCAGCGCCGCCGGGCGGCCAACAGCAGAGCGGGTACTTGTCTTTATGCCGGATGGCGGCTAACGCCTTATCCGGCCTACAGTCCAACCGGTGGCCGCAGAACCCGTAGGCCCGGCAAGCGCAGCGCCGCCGGGCGGCCAACAGCAGAGCGGGTACTTGTCTTTATGCCGGATGGCGGCTAACGCCTTATCCGGCCTACGGCCCAACCGGTGACTGCGGAACCCGTAGGCCCGGCAAGCGCAGCGCCGCCGGGCAGGATGGCACTCAGTCGCCAAAGAACCAGTAGCCGCTGTTGACCAGCGCCGCCAGCATGGCGAGGAAAGAGGGATCTTCCAGCGCATCGCCAAAATGGTCGGCGCGCAGCGTCAGGTGGGTGGCTAAGGCGTCCAGCGCCGGGCGGTGCGGAGAGTTGATCTTCTCGCCATTGACGAACACCTCGCCGTCAATGCGCAGCACCCGCAGGCCGCCCAAGCGTTCCAGGGTATCGCCCTGCTGCAGGGCATCGTAAATTTCATCGGGCTGATACGGCGGCTCCGGCGGCGCGACGTCGAGCTCATGACGCGACTGAGTGATAAACTCGCCGAACCACTGCTTAAAGTGCTCTGGTTGGTTAATCAGCCCCAGCATCATCTCGCGCAGGCGGTCGAGTTCGGCCGGTAAAATATCCGCCGGATGGTCGCGGGAGGGCACGTCCGGATCGGCGTAGCGCTGGCTGCCCAGTTCGCGCTGGAGAACGTAGTCGGCAAAGCCGCTGAACAGCTCGCGGGCATTCGGTGCGCGATAGCCGACCGAATAGTTCAGCGAATTTTCCAGCGAATATCCCTCATGCGGGAATCCTGGCGGAATATAGAGAATATCGCCCGGCTCCATCTCTTCATCGATGATCGCCTCGAAGGGGTCAACCTGCAGCAGGTCCGGATGCGGGCAGTGCTGTTTCATCGGCACTTTTTCCCCGACGCGCCAGCGCCGACGGCCAGTGCCCTGGATGATAAACACATCATACTGATCCAGATGCGGGCCGACGCCGCCGCCCGGTACGGAGAAGGAGATCATCAGGTCGTCGATACGCCAGTCCGGCAGGGCGCGGAACGGGTGCATCAGCGCCGCCGACGGCTCATGCCAGTGGTTAACCGCCTGTACCAGCAGGGACCAGTTGTTTTCGCTCAGGTGATCGTAGCTTTCGAAGGGACCGTGACTGACCTGCCATTTTCCATCCTGATGGCTGACAAGGCGGCTATCGACCTCGCTCTCCATGGCCAGTCCAGCCAGTTCGTCCGGGCTCAGCGGGTCGATAAAATTGGCGAAGCCGCGCTTCAATACCACCGGCCGTTTTTGCCAGTAGCGTTCGATAAAGTCGGGCCAGTTAAGCGTTAATTGATAATCCATATTGATATTCCACTGCAGGTGTCTGACAGGGATTATAACGGATGCGGCGCCCCGGCGATGCAGGCGCCGTGAAAAAACTCAACGATTAACTCTCTTTATCTTCCATCAGCTGGCGGCCAAACACCACCTCCATGCAGGCGCCGCCGAGCAGGCTCTCGCCGGCGATGATCTCCCCGTCATATTGTTCGACGATTTCCCGGGCGACGGAGAGCCCCACCCCCTGGCCGGGACGCAGAGTATCCGCCCGCTGACCGCGGTCGAAGACCGCGCGGCGCTGGCTCGGCGGGATCCCCGGCCCATCGTCTTCCACCAGAATGTGCAGATGGCTGTCGGTGGTCTGGCGCACGGAAACCTCCACGAACTCCAGACAGTACTTACAGGCGTTATCGAGAACGTTACCCATCACTTCCATAAAATCGTTCTGCTCGCCGACAAAACTGATCTCCGGCGAGATGTCGAGCGAGATATTGACCCCCTTGCGCTGATAAACCTTATTGAGGGCGGAGGTCAGGCTGTCGAGCAGGGGGGCGATCGGGTGCAGCTCCCGGCTCAGCAAGGTGCCGCCGCTGCGCATGCTGGCGCGATGCAGATAGTAACCAATCTGCTGCGAAATACGGCTGATCTGCTCCAGCATCACCGGCTCCGCCTCGTCGACGCTGATCTTCTCGCCGCGCAGCGAGCGCAACGTGCTCTGCATCACCGCCAGCGGCGTTTTCAGGCTGTGGGTGAGATCGGTGAGGGTGGTACGGTATTTGTCATAGCGTTCACGCTCACTGCGAACCAGCCGGTTAAGGTTGCTGACCAGCCGGGTCAGCTCGCGGGTGGTGTTGGGATTGAGCTTCTCGCGGTGATGTTCCTCCAGCTCGCGCACCTCTTTGGCCAGCGACTCGATGGGGCGCAGGCTCCACCAGGCGGCGACCCACAGGAGGGGGATCACCAGCAACAGGTTGGCGGCCAGCACGTAGATAAACCAGCTCCACACCATATAGCTGCGCTTGAGCTCCACCGGGATGGTGTCGACCACCACGATACTGAGCTGGGGCATTTTGCTGGTGGCCGGGTAGAAGTTGATCGCCACCGAGTGGGTCATCTCCGAATCGTCGCCCTGTTCGCGGATGGCGTCCAGCTGTTCCTGAACCTCATGGTTATTGCGCAACAGCATACTGCTGCTGTCGACATCGGCTTCAATTTCATGGAAGCCATTGCGTTTCAGCCAATCCGGTTGAATGCGTTTTGTCAGCCAGGGAACATCGCGCTGCGCCCACAGCAGTTTGCCCTTCTCATCGTAAATAAGGGTCACCGTCGGGCTTTCCATATTCAGATTTTCCGGGATATCGACGTCAATGGCGCCGTTCTCCCATTTGGCCAGCATATAAAAGAGATTGCTCTCGCCGCGCAGCAGACGGAAGGTGGTTTTATCGAAGCTGACGCTGTAGCCCACCAGCGCCACCATGCCATAAGCCAGGGAGAGCACCAGCACCACCCCGGCGGTCGCCAGCAGGAAGCGAACCCGTAAAGACAGCGGGAAAATATGCCGTAACAGTCCCTTCATCAGCGCAGTTCGAACAGATAGCCCTGGCCGCGCACCGTAGTGATGACGTCCTGCGGGTATTCAGCCTGAATTTTCTTACGCAGCCGGCCCATCAGCACGTCGATGGTATGGCTTTCACGCAGTTCGGCATCCGGGTAAAGCTGGAGCATCAGCGAATCCTTACTGACCACTTTGCCGCGATTGCGGATCAGGGTTTCCATAATGGTGTACTCAAAAGCCGTCAGCTTGATCGGCTGGTCGTTCACCGACAGCTCGCGCCGGGAGAGGTCGACCTGGAACGGCGGCAGAGAGATCACCTGCGAGGCCAGGCCGCTATTGCGGCGCAGCAGCGCCTGCATGCGGGCGGCAACCTCTTCAATATGGAAAGGCTTGGTGACGTAATCATCCGCCCCGGCGCTCAGCACTTCGACTTTATCCTGCCAACCTTCGCGGGCGGTAAGCACCAGCACCGGCAGTGACACGTCGTGGCTGCGCCAGCGGCGGATCAACGATAATCCATCTTCATCCGGCAGACCGAGATCGACGATGGCGATATCCGGGAGATGTTCGCCCAGATAGTAATCCGCTTCCTTGGCATCCTCTGCGGCATCGACCTGATGGCCCAGCTCCTGTAGCTGAACTTTGAGGTGGTGACGCAGCAGGGCATTATCCTCAACCACGAGTACGCGCATGGCTGTTCTCCCTTGCAATTTCGAAAGTAGTCTGACGCTTATTATATACGCAAAATATAAACAGCTGTTAAATAAAGCTTTTTATACAAACGGCGTGCAGCATCGCCGGGCAGGTCGGCGTTGGGCGGCGCCTTTTGCGCACGGGCATGGAACTCCTTCATTCTATGCGTAATTTCAGCAAACGCCCAGCGGCAGGGCGCGGGCAGCGGCGGGTTGGTGATGTTAATTTTTTGTGTAATAGTGCTGGAATTATCCCTCAATGACGCCGCAGGTTATCCATTATGTCTCAGCAGCAGAGCGCGGACTGGGTCAGGCTGGCGCAGTCGCCCAGTCGGACGGAGCGCATCGAAGCCTTCTTCGGCGGCCACGGCTATGAGCCGCACCGGCATGACACCTACGCCATCGGCCAGACGATCGCCGGCGTGCAGAGCTTTCACTATCGCGGCGGGCTACAGCACAGTCTGCCCGGCGGGACGATGGTCCTTCACCCGGACGAAATACACGATGGCGAGGCGGGCACTGAGGCGGGGTTTCACTACCGCATGGCCTATATCGAACCCGCTCTGATCCAGAAGATACTCGGCGGCAGGCCATTGCCGTTTATCCCCGGCGGCCTGTCGGCGGATCCACGGCTACGTCGCGCCGCGCAACCGCTGTTGAAAGCGGTCACGGCTACCTTCGAGCCGCTGGAGGAAGAGGACGCCCTGTACGACCTGGCGCAGACCCTGGCCGTGGTCGGCGGGCAGCGTTCCCGTCGCCAGGCGTTTGATTATCAGGCGGCGGAGAGGGCCCGGGAGTATATCCATGCCTGTTTTATGCAGGATATGACCCTCGACATCCTGTCGCAGGTCAGCGGCCGGGACCGCTGGAGCCTGAGCCGCGATTTCAGAACGCTGTATGGCACCAGTCCGTGGCGTTACGTCATGATGCGCCGGCTTGATTTTTGTCGCCAGCGGATGCGCGCCGGGGAGCGTCTGGTGGATATTGCCGCCGAGGCGGGCTTTGCCGACCAGAGCCACATGACGCGCCAGTTTATCAGCCGCTTTGGCCTCTCTCCGGGGCGCTGGCTGCGGGCGATCCGCGGCTAAGGCGGCGCAGGTTGCACAATCGTTCAAGCGTAACCGCGGCGCGGCGAACTATGCTGACTGCCTTTATCACAAGGAGACAGCCTATGTATCAACTCGTTAATCTTGCTCATAAATTTTCCCTGTTCAGCGAACAATGGCAGCCCAAAGTGGTGGCCGAAATGAACGACTATCAGTTCAAGATCGTGCGCATCGCCGGCGACTTTATCTGGCACAGCCATCCGGAAACCGATGAGACGCTGATGGTGGTGGAGGGGGTATTGCGCGTGGACTTCCACGACGGACATGTGCTGGTGAAGGCCGGGGAGATGATCGTCGTGCCGCGCGGGGTGGAACATAAGACCTCGGCGGAGATGGAAGCGAAGCTGCTGCTGATTGAACCGCGCGGGGTGCTGAATACCGGCCACGAGGGCGGCGAGCGGACGGCGGTGAACGACGTCTGGATCTGATCGCCTTCCGGCGATAAAACGCCCCTCTTTCCGGCGGAAAGAGGGGCAGGGCGATTACTTCAGCTCGTCAACCATGGTGGTTGCCCGACCGATATAATTGGCCGGGGTCATCGCTTTGAGACGCACTTTTTCCTCTTCCGGCAGGGCGAGGCTGTCAATAAACTGCTTCATCCCTTCCGCGTCAACGCGTTTGCCGCGGGTCAGCTCTTTCAGCTTCTCGTACGGTTTTTCGATACCGTAACGACGCATCACGGTCTGGATCGGCTCAGCCAGTACTTCCCAGTTGTGATCCAGTTCGTCCAGCAGGCGATCCTGGTTCAGCTCCAGCTTGCTGATCCCTTTGAGGGTGGACTGATAGGCGATCAGCGCATAGCCGATGCCCACGCCGAGGTTACGCAGGACGGTGGAGTCGGTCAGGTCGCGCTGCCAGCGGGAAACCGGCAGTTTGCTGGCCAGGTGCTGCATGACCGCATTGGCCAGGCCGAGGTTGCCTTCGGAGTTTTCGAAGTCAATCGGGTTCACCTTGTGCGGCATGGTGGAGGAGCCGATTTCCCCGGCGATGGTCTTCTGTTTGAAGTGGTTGAGCGCGATGTAGCCCCACACGTCGCGATCGAAGTCGATCAGAATGGTGTTGAAGCGCGCGATGCAGTCAAACAGCTCAGCGATATAGTCATGCGGCTCGATCTGCGTGGTGTACGGGTTCCACTGAATGCCCAGCGAAGTGACAAACTCTTCGCTGAACTGATGCCAGTCGACTTCCGGGTAGGCGGCGATGTGGGCGTTGTAGTTACCCACCGCGCCGTTGATTTTACCGAGGATTTCCACCTGGTTCAGCTGACGGTACTGGCGCTCCATACGGTAGGCGACGTTCGCCATCTCTTTACCCATGGTGGACGGCGTCGCCGGCTGGCCGTGGGTACGGGAGAGCAGCGGTACATCGCGGTACTGGGTCGCCAGATCTTTTACCGCGTCAATCAGCTTGCGCCAGTAAGGCAGAACCACTTCGTCGCGGGCGGTTTTCAGCATCAGCGCGTGGGAGAGGTTATTGATATCTTCGGACGTACAGGCGAAGTGAATAAACTCCGACACGGCGTGCAGTTCGGCGACGTCAGCGACTTTCTCTTTCAGAAAGTACTCTACCGCTTTCACGTCGTGGTTAGTGGTGCGCTCGATGGTTTTGATGCGCTCGGCGTCTTCGACGCTGAAATCGGCGACGATTTTGTCAAGGAAACCGTTTGCGTCGGCAGCAAAAGCAGGAACTTCCTTGATCGCTGCGTGGGCGGCCAGTTTTTGCAGCCAACGTACTTCCACCTGAACGCGGAATTTCAGCAAACCGAATTCGCTGAAGATACCGCGCAGCGCGCTGACTTTATCGCCGTAGCGGCCGTCTACAGGGGAAACGGCGGTCAGTGAGGATAATTCCATAGATCACAACTCCGGGGTTAAATGAGCAAGAATTTGCTTTGCCTGGTTAACCAGACGATTACGGGAAAACATAAGCTGCAGACGTCCGCCGCCCACCTGATGCCAGAGCACCGCGGCGCGAATCCCCGCCAGCAGCGCTGAGCGAACTTTCGCCTGCACCTGCGGGCTTTGCAGCACGGCAGGGGAGCCGGTCACCTGAATACGCGGGCCCAGCGGGCTTATCACATCGACATAGATGCCCGCCATGGCGCTGAGCAGCGTTTCGGACTGCAGGTCAAAGTGCTCCAGCTGACGGTGCAGGCCGGCGATGCGGTTGCCGAGCGTGTCCATCGCCCCTTTACTGGCGGCGAGCTTGCGCTCCAGCACCATCAGGCTCAGGGTATAGCGAGTGAGTTCCGCATTGAGGCCCTGACGGCTGCTGGTATTGAGCACCCCGAGCAGCGTTTCAAGGCCGAGGCGAAGATTGGCTTCACTGCCACCGAACACCGCCAGCGTCGACTCGGGATCGAGGTCGATGATGCTGTTCAGCGACACATGCAGGGCATCGCTGTCGCAATGTCCCTGATGCGCCAGTTGCTGAACCAGTCGCGCCGCCTGGCAAACGCCAGCCAGCGCCAGGGTGATGTCATAGTAATTCTTCGCCACACATACTCCTTGTCAGCCGCCGGGGCGGTTCGTCCCGGCGGAAATAACGCGCGTTCAGGACTGCAGAGGCAGTCGTTGTTCAATAATTCCGCCGCCGAGGCACACTTCACCCAAATAGAACACGGCGGACTGGCCCGGGGTCACCGCCGCGACCGGCTCATCGAAGCGGACTTCGATACGGTCTTCATCCAGCGCGGTAACGGTGCAGGGGATATCGGTCTGGCGATAGCGGGTTTTCACCGTGCAGCGCAGGGTGCCCTGCAGCGGTTCACGGTCAACCCAGTGCAGCTGTTGGGCAATCAGGCCGACAGACATCAGGCGCGGGTGGTCATGGCCCTGGGCGACGATAAGAATATTATTCTCAACGTCTTTATCGACCACGTACCATGGGTCTTCGCTACCCTCTTTGGTGCCGCCGATACCCAGTCCTTTACGCTGGCCCAGGGTATGGTACATCAGCCCCTGATGGGTGCCGATCTCCTCGCCGTCGACGGTGAGGATTTTGCCCGGCTGCGCCGGCAGATAGCGGCCAAGGAAATCGCGGAATTTACGCTCGCCGATAAAGCAGATGCCGGTGGAATCTTTTTTCTTCGCGGTGATCAGATCCAGCTCTTCGGCGATCTTACGCACCTGCGGTTTTTCCAGCTCACCCACCGGGAACAGGCTCTGGGCAATCTGTTCGTGGCTGAGGGTATAAAGGAAGTAGCTCTGATCTTTGTTGCCGTCGAGACCGCGCAGCAGCTGGCTTTTACCATCGACATCGGCGCGGCGCACATAGTGCCCGGTGGCGATGTAGTCGGCGCCGAGGTCTTCAGCGGCAAACTCGAGGAAGGCTTTAAATTTGATCTCTTTATTGCACAGAATATCCGGGTTCGGCGTGCGGCCGGCTTTGTACTCTTCCAGGAAGAGCTCAAAGACGTTATCCCAATATTCGGCGGCAAAGTTAACGGTGTGCAGTTCAATGCCCAGCTTATCGCAGACCGCTTGCGCATCGGCAAGGTCGGCGGCGGCGGTGCAGTATTCCTCGCCGTCGTCTTCCTCCCAGTTCTTCATGAACAGGCCTTCCACCTTATACCCTTGCTGCAGCAGCAGGTACGCGGAGACCGAGGAGTCGACGCCGCCGGACATGCCGACGATCACTTTTTTCTGGCTTTCTGACATGGAAATACTCGCTACATTGAACTTCGAGGCGGCGTATTCTAGCACGCGCTCACCGTTCATTCACCCCCTGTGAACGGCCAGTTAAATGCGCCAATCAGCGACAGCGGCTGGCGCGGGTCCTGCAGGTAGCAGCGAATGCTTTCGGCAACCAGCGGCGAGCGCAGGTTTGGCGCGTTAAGAATTTCCTCAGCACTGAGCCACAGGCAGCGATCGATATCGCTGTCGTGTGGTTCAGTGGCGCACAGATCGCTAAGTTCGATGGCGAACAGGAAGCGCAGAAACGGGGTGTTATCGGGGGCCAGCCACTGATGCATGCGGATGAAGTGCTGCGGCGTGGCGCGAATGCCGGTCTCTTCCCACAGTTCACGTTCGGCGGCCTGCAGCAGCGTTTCATTGGCCTCAAGATGGCCCGCCGGCTGGTTCCACAATGCTTTGCCGTTAATGGTCTCTTCGACGATGAGAAATTTATCCTGGGCATGAACCACACAGGCAACAGTGACATGAGGTTTAAACATCGCTTTTCCTTTTCGGTTATTCGGCTTTGCGCCAGTCGCCGTTGGCCAGCCCGTCGAGGGTGTAGCCGCCCATAGCGTAGCGGATCAGCCGCAGGGTGGGGAAGCCGACGTGGGCGGTCATCCGGCGCACCTGACGGTTGCGTCCCTCGTAGAGCGTGATCTTCAGCCAGCGGGTGGGGATCGATTTGCGCTCACGAATCGGCGGGTTGCGCGGCCACAGCCAGGCGGGCTCCTCCACAAGTTCTACGCCGGCAGGCAGGGTGGGGCCATCGTTGAGGGTGACGCCGTCGCGCAAAGCGGCCAGCGCCTCGGGCGTGGGTTCGCCTTCCACCTGGACGTAGTAGATCTTGCCGGTGCGTTTACCCGGCTGGGTCAGCTTCGCCTGCAGCGCGCCATCGTTGGTCAGCACCAGCAGCCCTTCGCTGTCGCGATCGAGTCGACCTGCGGCGTAGACGCCCGCTACGGGAATAAAATCTTTCAGCGTGCTGCGCCCGGCCTCGTCGGTAAATTGCGGCAACACATCATAGGGTTTATTGAACAAGATCACAGTTTTTGGCTGGCGTTCTTTACGTTGTCTGGTGACTTGTTGTGTGCTGAATCGCTCAACGCGATGTTTTCTAAATGAAGTTTTCTGCATGGTATTTTCAGGCTCTATCAATTGCCGCATTATAGCCTAATTACGAATGCCTTTCATGGACGCAAACATTCAGGTAGTATTGACATGCTCATTACAAATTATTAACAAAAAATTGCTCAAACCGATTCGCAACACAGGCAGGAAGGCGACACGGACGCGATAGCTCCGGTTAGCGGGAAGACCCGGTACTCCGAAGCTGGCCGACTCAGCCAACACCAGGCTCGCGTGAAGAGGGAAGAGCAGAACCAGAAGCGCTCGAAGGAGAGGTTAATGGAAAGCAAAGTAGTAGTTCCGGCGGAAGGTCAAAAAATCACCCTGCAAAACGGCAAACTGAACGTCCCTCATAATCCGATTATCCCGTTCATTGAAGGCGACGGTATCGGCGTTGACGTTACCCCAGCGATGCTGAAAGTGGTTGATGCCGCCGTTGAGAAAGCCTATAAGGGCGAGCGTAAAATTTCCTGGATGGAAGTTTACACCGGTGAGAAATCGACCCACGTCTATGGCCAGGATGTCTGGCTGCCAGCTGAAACCCTCGATCTGATTCGTGACTACCGCGTTGCTATCAAAGGTCCTCTGACGACCCCAGTCGGCGGCGGCATTCGTTCCCTGAACGTGGCGCTGCGTCAGGAGCTGGATCTCTACGTTTGCCTGCGTCCGGTACGTTACTACCAGGGCACCCCGAGCCCGGTTAAGCACCCGGAACTGACCGACATGGTTATCTTCCGTGAAAACTCCGAAGATATCTATGCCGGCATCGAGTGGAAAGCCGACTCTGCTGAAGCAGACAAAGTGATCAAATTCCTGCGCGATGAGATGGGCGTGAAGAAAATTCGCTTCCCGGAACATTGCGGCATCGGCATCAAGCCGTGCTCTGAAGAAGGCACCAAACGCCTGGTTCGTGCAGCCATTGAGTATGCGATCACCAACGATCGTGACTCTGTGACCATCGTTCACAAAGGCAACATCATGAAGTTCACCGAAGGCGCGTTCAAAGACTGGGGCTACCAGCTGGCTCGCGAAGAGTTCGGCGGCGAGCTGATCGACGGCGGCCCGTGGGTGAAAATCAAGAACCCGAACACCGGCAAAGAGATCGTGGTAAAAGACGTGATCGCCGATGCCTTCCTGCAGCAGATCCTGCTGCGTCCGGCGGAATACGACGTTATCGCCTGTATGAACCTCAACGGCGACTACATCTCTGACGCGCTGGCGGCACAGGTTGGCGGTATCGGTATCGCCCCGGGCGCCAACATCGGCGACGAGTGCGCGCTGTTCGAAGCGACTCACGGTACTGCGCCGAAGTATGCAGGCCAGGACAAAGTGAACCCGGGCTCCATCATCCTGTCCGCAGAGATGATGCTGCGCCACATGCAGTGGTTCGAAGCCGCAGACCTGATCGTCAAAGGCATGGAAGGCGCTATCGCCGCCAAGACCGTGACCTATGACTTTGAACGTCTGATGGAAGGCGCTAAACTGCTGAAATGTTCAGAGTTTGGCGACGCGATTATCGCGAACATGTAATCTGGCCCCCAGATTATGTCAGAACGGGAACCTGGTGGTTCCCGTTTTTATTATTAGTTTTCGAACGGTTATCAAAATTTTATCAAAATAAGTTATCAAAACCCCTCCCGAAAAACCTCATAAGGCCACCGTTGTCCACCCCTTCCCACGATCATCATGGTACCTATCCGTTTGTTGTTGAGTTTTATGTCCAAGTAAATCTTTCGTGTTTATACCTTGGGCTTTATATAACCGCTCGGAAAGCGATCTTTGTTCATGGAAAGTTGCCGGTGTACCTTGTCCCCAGTCAATATCTGCACTGTCTCTTGCCTTGCTGAAATTCATGGTCAGTGTTCTGGGTTTCACCTGTGCTCCTCGCTCAGCCTGTGAGGTGGTTCTAAAGAAATGAACCAAATAAGGGCTTACTGCATAATCCCGGCAACGACTGATTACATCTCGGAGGCTCCAGTTGATTGCGTTGCAACGCAGAGCTAATGGTATAGCGATTTTGCTTCCGGTTTTCTCTTGCTCAACGTGTAGATGATCGTCCCAGATGTCCGAGAATTTCATACGGGATATATCACCTAGTCGCTGCCCTGTTACTATGGCTAAAAGCATGGCGTTCCCCATGTATTTGTGATTTTCATCGGCTATATCAAAAATCTTTTGCCATTCCTCAAGAGTGAGGCGCTGGCGAGTGATCTTTCTACGAGGTTGTTTAGTTGCTAGTGCAGGGTTATAACCAGGAGGTACTTCTCCCGCATGCTGAGCTTCTTTAAAAACATCTATTAGGACAGAGCGAATGACTTGAGCCATTCTGGGTTGTCCCTCCGCTAAATATTCATCAAGAATTTGCGCAACATCTCGAACATTGACAGCGGATATTAATTTCATTCCTACCCGTTCCTTAAGCAGAGATACTGGTTTTGCTTTTTGTTTGACAGTATTTTCTTTAATATCTCCGGACTTTAATCTTTCCTGCTGAATCTTCCAGTAACGTTCAAGCCAAGTGTTAGTTGATATTGATTTTCCTGAGCTGGTGGAAATTCTGTCAGTGATTGCCATTATCTGGCGGGTTTGTTGTTCCGCCAGTCTTTTATTTGCTTCAATAGCTATTGCCGTGGCCTCTGCTTCGTCTGTTCCTAGACTATGAAACTTACCAGTTATCGGGTGCTTATAACGCCAGTATACTTTATTAACCTTTCTACTGAAGAGCGGGTATAAATTTGGAATAGATATATTATTTTTACGTGGTCTGGCAGCCATCGTTCAAAATCCTCTGCAAAAGAACAGGGTCGCTTTTCTTTACTACAGGAGTGGTCAATGTACCGACCAACTCAGCATCCTCCCTGACGCGCCAGAATCGACCTTCTTTTTTGGCTGGGGGAGAAAACATATTCTGTTTTGCATAATTCCTGAGAGTGGAAACACTTGGAGGATTGCTTCTGTATTTCTCGTTTGCCCACTCTTCAAGGGTTAACATCTGGAGCATATGTTTTACCTCATTATGGCCCATTGCTGGGCCAGTATCTGAAAATAAAAAATCAGTTTTGCATCAATTTTTGCAGCACCTGATTGCCGGCAATTATTCGCTGCCAGATCGCTGATATATAGCGGGCCTGATGAATAGCATCAGCGAGGGCATTGTGACGAGACCCTTCAAACGGGATCGTTGTTTTGGGGTCGAAGCTAATGGCCTGGCCGATCTCTACCATTGTTCGTACGTCCCGATCGTTCCAGTATTCCCACGGATAATCTTCAGCAATGCAATCGTAAGAAGAACGCAGAATAGAGTTGTCGAATGACGCACCGTTACCCCATACCTGCGCCTTTTTGCTCCCACCAGCGACATTATCAGAAACAAATTCTCTGAACTGGAGTAATGCATCCAGCAACGGGATAGCATCATCATTTACGATTGCAGAGCGTGCTTCGGAGGACTGCTTAAGCCACCAGATAACAGTAGATGGATCGATTACGGCGCCCCAGTTCACAGAGGATTCAAGGCATACGACTTTATAGAAACTTTCTCCAATAGAGCCGGTTGCCGGGTCAAAAACAACCGCACCAATAGCGACGATAGGGGCGTTATGTTTTTTACCCATGGTTTCCAGATCAACCATAACGTGAACATAATCAATTGGCTGATCTTCCTCCTTATTATGAGGACCGGATTCAATATCTACAGCATCTGTTTGATGAACAACTTCATCTGTTTTTTCTTTTTGGTTAACCTTGCCCGTAACGTCAACAAGACCGTCAATGGAAAATACTCCGTCCCCAATTTTTGAAACTTCAGGCTGCCTGGTCTTGGTAAGGTCTTCGGTTACCCACTTCGGATCCGTAGGGTCGCTAATCCCTTCAACATATTCGCCGCGCTCGGAGGCCAGAACCTGATTAGCGTCTGGACGTTGCTTTTGAGCCTCTTTTACCAGTTCGGTACCAACTGCTTTAAAGTCGGAGGAGAGTGTTTCCAGCTTTGCGCTGCTATCCTCTCCGGCGATTGCTTGGTTTATTGCATCCAGAGTGACTGCAGCAGATGGAATATGCCCCGCCTTGGCAAGCGTTTCAGCGCTTGGGGTATCATGCTTATGTTCAGTCAGATTCGCGTTGATGTAGCCACGCAACCGATCTGGAAAAGGAGTTATTCCACTGGATGCTTCCCTGATCAGTACAAAAATCGCTGCACGGGAATAATCAAGGATGCCTGGTGTGCTCCGTAATGCTGCAGACCATTCTTTAAATGGACTTTCTTTCTTCTGTACTATTTCCTTCGCGCGGCGGTGGACTGATGCCGGAAAATTATAGATATCAAAATCCATAGGCATCGTCGCAAGGGCGATCTCTATGTCCAGAGTATCCAGCGAATGCTGATAATCCGGATTGCGGTCAGTTTTGTTACCGCCACCAGCATTGGCGCCGGTATCTGTTTTGTTTATTGAGGTGATATAGTTTCCAGCAGTCCATTCCTTTGTAAGGATCCCGCGGTCAATGTGCGACGTTTCAAGCCACAATTTGGCGAACTGAATTTGCTTGCCGAGCTCATGGCGTTTCCCCACAGGAAATACGCTCTTAAATGCGCTGGTAAATTTCCACAGGCCAGGCATATCATATTTTTTAAGCTCCGGAATATTTTCTGCCGTCAGCAGCAGATTCTGCACACCGTGATTATCCGTATCCATTTCCATCGCTGAAAGGCGGTTACGATGAGGAATGCTAATGTGATACACGTGACGTTCGTCGGCCATATACTGGGCAAGCAGCTGCGTGCGGAATGACATTTCCGCCAGGTTGAAGAGTGCTTCTTCATTGTTCGAATAGTCTTCTTCATCACTATTTGCAGGAGAGATATCGTTTTCTGGTTTACTAGAGGGCTGTGGTTCAGCAGCCGCCGGCGCAACGATTTTTTGCCATGTCAGCCCGTCTTCACCACCAAGCTCGTAGCGATCGCACCAGGTGTCATCCAGTACACCTTCTTCCGGTAAGTCATCAACGATGAGCCAGTTGGTGCGGATCGGCAGCTGATGGCTGGCGCCACGGCCAACGTTAATTTCAGCGTCTTCCAGGATGTCCAGGATTTTGCGCTCGGCGCGAGAATCGGATTTAGCAGAGAACCAGCAGAAGAGGCTTTTCGCTTCGTTTGCTTTTGCCTTAGCTTTAATGAGATACGGGTAGTTGTTCATTGCGTTTGGGCTCCTTTGGATTGTAAGATACCCGGCAGCTGATGGCAGCCGCCCTGGTGGTGGTCATTGGTCAAAACTCGATTCCGGAAAGCTTTGGTCGGCTGACCGGGTACTTAACCCGCCTTGCGCGGGTTTTGTGCTTTATGGGGCTGGCGAATCGGCCCGCAGCAGCTGTGATACGCGAACGTCGTCAAGCGCTCGCAGGATAGGCTCAAAAGTTTTATGGGCTGGCAGTTTAGATACCGCAGTGATCACTTCTGTAACGGTGATGTCATCGCCGCGGGGGCTATAACCACCACCTGGGCCACGCTGTGAAATTACCAGGTTACCCGCCCGCAGCTTTTTGAAGATCTGCTCAAGGTATGAAGTAGACAGCTTTGACTCTTTACTGATGGCCGTCAGTGAAACGGGCGAGCCGTCATAGAGCTTATTCAAAGTGGCGGCGGCCTGGACAGATGCCAGAACGCGTTTCATTCCAAATTCCATAATCACTTCTCCGGCCGTAACGGCCATTGGTCAAAACTCGATTCAAAAACTCGCTGCAGGCTGTTGGTCGTCAGCCATGTTTTGTGCATTTCGGTAGGGGAGGCACTGGCCCTGTACTTTTTGTTCATCGGCGTTGCTGTTGCAACTGGCCTCTGATGGATAAACACCGATCAGAACATCAGAGCATTCACCAGTGAGAGCACAAACGCTGATGACAAGGGCAAACAGGGTATTCATGCCTCAGCCTCAGGGTTTCCTTTCTGCGCCAGCAAGTAACACAGCTGGCGTAGTCTCACCTCGAACCAGTTCAGGCGGGTCGCCTGGTTCCCGGTAGGTACTCGGGCAAAATCCTTCATAGTTATCTCCAGTTAACTCAGTATTAGGATGTGGTTTTGCAATGCGGCGCCGGGTGCCTCCCGGTGACGGCAGCCAGTTAACAACTACCGCCGACAACTTTTTCCCCACAACGTGTGAATAACCGCCATGTTTACTTTTTTAACTGTGTCGCGTGCGCATAGCCGCATTCACCGCATTGCAAACCCTGATTTTTTATTTTCACTACTTCGACGCGCTTCGTCGGTGGTGTCGTGACGCTGATCTTCACGATTGAGCTTTTTCACCCTGCAATTCACCACCACGAAGCGCGCAGGATTTCCATTACATTTCAGAAGAGGCGCAGTCTGCCGGCTTACCTGAAAGCGCCGCGGTAAACTCGCTGAAACTCAGCGCCTCCTCACCTTCAGAGAGGCTTTCAAAATAGTCTTCATATGCTTTATCCATACTCATTTCTTTCCCTTAAGGCCGGGCAGCCGAACGTTGAACCTGCTGCGATTGATATTGCTGTCATCTCATCCGGTGTTTCGTATGCCGCCGGCAGCTACTTCGTGGGCTTCCTGCCTCGATGACTTGCTGCGATGGAATGATTAAAGCATTGGTTTATGTTTGATGTCAATATTGGATTTATACAGATGCAAACTTTTGCTTTAATCGAGACAGGGGAGCTGTTGGAGTGATTGAGGCTGCGCGGCAGGCAAAAAAAAACCGGCATTTGCCGGTTTCATGGGGTGAGATCAGAGATGTTAGTTAGTGTCGCTAGCCTTAAATCGACCACGGAGATATTTCTCAACATAATCATCGATTTCTTTTAGGCGGACTTCAAACGTATCAATCATTCTCTCTTGTTCAGCCTCAGGTAACTGCCTAAACAGACGTAACATTTTGCTCTCATTTGGCTTGAGGCCTGAATCTTCAGATACTTTCTCTCCAAGCAACCAAGTTACAGACACATTGGCAGCTTCCGCGAGGGCAATTGCGGACTTTTTACTGATTACTCCTTTCTTAAACCACCCATTCACCGCTTGAGGTGTAACTCCAGCAATGCGAGCCATATCCGCCTTGCTGATCCCTCTTTGAGTAATTTCTTCCAAACGAGCAATCAGTTGGTTGTTGAGTTCTTCAGTGTTTTTCATAAGCCCATTGTAAAGGTTTAGTTTATAGTCACAATAAATTAAAAATTTGCATTGAATATAAACCTATGCTTTATTATGCCTAACTTAACGAGGAGATAGATATGACAGCCCTTGATAACGCAATTCGAGTAGCTGGCTCAGCCAATAAATTAGCATCAACGCTTGGAGTAAGCGGCATGGCAGTAAGTCAGTGGAAAACAAAAGGTATTGTGCCTTCATCGCGAGTTTTACAGGTTTTTAATGCAACGGGCGTTACGCCTCATGAATTACGTCCTGATCTATATCCGAATCCGACGGATGGAATACCTAAGGAGTGACCATGCAAACCACCTCTTTTGAAAATCATACTCCGGTGATGAGTATGCAACTGAAAACGGAAAATCAGTATTTGCCCCGTCGGCGTGACGGCAAGAAATGCCGAGCCATTTTGGCCGCCGTTCAGGAATGGGAGTCCTCATTACCTGGGCGTGCGCAAGACCACGTCGCGCAGCTGGTGGCCGAACAGTGGGAGAAACAAAACGGGCGCGGTATCAGCGTCAATAAACAAAATCTGTATCGCTACCTGAAAAACGAGGGCGGTTCAGAGAAGTACACCAGTTATGTCATCCAGCTTTCGGCGGCGATCGCTGATGCAATGCCGATAGAGATCGCGCGCAAACATGGCCTAAAACATGGCTTAACTGAAACTGAGCTGGTGGCCAATGCAATCAAAGAATGCAGCGAAGCGCACCAGGCCAAGTTACTTGGCGCACCTCTGCAGAAACTAGAGCGTGAAATACGGGAAGCTGCAATTGCACTTTTTAACATGCTCCCTGCAGATGCGGCGGGACCACTACTGGCGAGCATCAGCGCCGTAGCGCCGCAGTTTTTCTAATCGAGTTTTGACAATGACCACCAGCACCAGCTGGTTAATAAGAGGTTTCAGATGGCCCGCATCAGAACAGTTAAACCTGAATTCTGGACAGATGAGAAGGTGGTGGAATGTTCAATTCCAGCGCGTCTCCTGTTTATCGGGTTGTTCAACTTCGCCAACGATATGGGATGCCTTGAGCGTTCGCCAAAACGGTTGAAGATGCAAATCTTCCCTGCGGACGCGCTCGATTGCGAACCACTAATACAGGAACTGATTACTCATGGATTACTCACTGAGTATTCAGTGAATGATGTCTGCTATTTGCAGATTAAAGGTTTCCTTAAGCATCAAAAAATAAACAGGCCTTCGGCCTCAAAAATACCTCTTCCGCCAGAATTCACTGAGTCTAAGGCAGGAAAGGAAGAAAAGAGAGCTCCTAATCAAGGAGGGCTCAGTGAGGACTCAGTGAATCCTCATGGAGGACTCACTGACGGAAAAGGAAGGGAAGGGAAGGGAAAAGGATCAAACCCCACTCTCTATGCGCAGGAGAGAAATTTTCCCCAGCAACCTCAGTATCTACCTGGAGTGGATATTCCGATCGGAAAATTCACCATGCACGACCTTTGGCTGCCGTCACAGGACTGGCCGCGACTGGCTGCTACCTGGGGTATAGCGCTTCCCGAACCGGCATATCTGCCTACAGAGCTGGCAGAGTTCATCGCGTACTGGAAATCCGAGGGGAAAGTGTTCACTCAGATTCAGTGGGAGCAGAAATTTGCCCGCAGCGTGATAAGTGCCAGAGCCAAATCTAAACCACAACCAGCAACCGGAGGTAATGGCCATGCAGGAATTCAACCAGCTAACACCGCATCCCGGGCAGTTCAGGAAATTCAGGCAGCCAGAGAGCGCTGGGAAAAGCAAAACGGACTTGCTGGCGGCGGATACGGCTTGGCGGCTATGGACGGTAATGGGGGAGATATTCTCGAACCGGTGGACCCAGAAGAACGGGGCGGCGCCCTCGGATATGTGGATTGCCCAGATTGGATCGATGAGTGATGCCCAGATTATGCTGGTCTGCAGGCAGTGTATGGAGCGCTGTGCGGCGGGAAACACATGGCCGCCGGATCTTGCTGAGTTCGTTGCGCTGGTGTCAGCCAGCGGTGCTAATCCATTCAATCTGACATCCGATGCAGTGATGGCGGAGTACAAACGCTGGAGAAACGAATCTTATCGATACTCGGGCAGCGACAAATATCCATGGAAACAGGATGTTCTGTATCACATTTGCATTGAGATGCGCAGAACCGGAGTTGAGAGGAACCTGACGGAGGGAGAGCTGAAAAAACTGGCAGAAAACTTACTCACGAAATGGACTAAACACCTGGCTAACGGGTTTTCGATTCCTCCGATTCGTCGGCAGTTGGCAGCACCGAGGCATCCAGCTGGGCCGACGCCAGCGCAGGTTCTGATGGAAGAGTACAAACGCCGCAAGACGGCAGGTTTAACCAAGTAAACGAGTTTTGACCATGACCAAACAATCAAAAACCAAAGTAACCAAAGCACAGATGGTGCTTGCCATCGTTAGCCGGACGCCAGAATGCGTCCTGCAGGATGTCTGCGATGCGCTGGACTTGCAAGCCAGTACAGCAGGTAACTTGCTGCGGCAACTCCATGCCGCGGGAAAACTCCATCGTACCCATAACGGTTGCCAGTATGTCTACCGGGTTGTTGCAGGCGTTGAGGTTCCCGATGTTGCCCTGCCGCAGACTGCAACACCATTATCTGAAGAGGATGTGAAGAAAGTCCAGGACGCACTGGCCCTGGCGAAGACGCTGGAAGACAAAAAGCTGTGGCGCCGGGCTGCGACTGTTTACACATCGATGCTTGGGATGACTACAACAGCAAACGAACTCTGGTTGCTTGCCAAAATGCGTAACCGCTGCCTGCGCAAAGCGACGAGGTGCTGATTATGCCTAAAATGGAATCAACAGCAGCTGGTACGGGATGTCAAAGGTAAGTTTAAATATCCCGGGGTGAGGCAAAGCTGAGATGTCCGCTGAGTGCCAGGAGCGGACATTACTGACACAAACACAACCAGCAAATGGATTACCGGGCAGCCCGGGGGCGACATTTCCGGGAGACAATCAACTGGAAACATTTTAATGTGAGAGTTTATGCAGGTCACAGCGTATGTATTACCATATGCCATTGGAAGAATGATGCATGCTACCTTTGAGTGTGGAATAACCAGAAGCCTATTGCGCCGGAGGATGTCTTGCCATGTTGACCGATCTCAGCAGAGATGAAAGTAAAAGACTTGCGGCAATCGACTTGTTGAAAAATCCTGACAAGGGCCGGGATGATGCGTTAAAAAAATATACTCATCTAATATGCCAATTGCTGAACATGCCGATGGGCTTTGTTTCTGTTCTCGATGAAGAAAAGCAATACATCAAATCAGCCCAAAATGTTGCCGTCACGGAAATCAGCCTGAGCGAGGCATTTTGCGTACAGACCCAGGAACAGAGTAAGACATTCATTTGTCATGACACTCATCAGCACCCTACCTTTCGTGACTATCACGCGGTGAAAGAGGCTCCATTCATTCGCTTTTATGCAGGCTGCCCACTTAAAACCCAGGATGGAGTACCCATAGGTACCTTGTGTATCCTCGATACTCAGCCTAGGGAACTTTCAGACGAGCAGCTCGATCTTTTTGAAAAGATTGCAGGACTTATATCGGATTTTCTGGCCTCGTGGCACTCCGTCGGCTACCTCGATATAGTCACGCTATTACCAAACCGGCAGCGACTGCTGAAGGATATAGAGGTTTCAACTGAAGGCGCATTCAGGCTCGTCATTATTGATTGTATTGATATGCCATTAGCCTACGAAATGGCTCGCTCACTCGGTATGACTGCCGTAGAAAATCTACTTCGTAATATGGTCGCAGAGCTGCAGATCCGCCTGCCTTTAGAAGGGCCGCTCTACGCCGTGGCAGTTGGACGATTTGCCTTTTTTACCCATAAGGAAAAAACTCGGACATTAGAAGATATCTCTCAAAGCCTTCAGGGGATCCAGGCCAGGTTTACCCCTGAAGTTCCCCTTGATCTGGATATTCACATGGGTGACTCCGGGCTTTGCGATAAATCTCTGACATCGAATGAAATACTGCGCCGTGCAGTCAGCGCATTGCATGAAGGGATAAGTCAGGGGCGCCGGTTTACAGTTTATGATGACGCACTGGATAGCCGTAAGACGACTGATTTCAGCCTTCTTACTGAAGTTAGACAAGCGCTACAAGAAAACCAGGGCTTATATCTGGTTTATCAGCCGAAAATCTCACTGGTGACAGGGCGTGTGACGGGAGCCGAAGCTTTGCTTAGATGGCAACATCCTAAAAACGGCGAAGTGTTGCCGGGTGTGTTTATTCCTCTGGTCGAAAAGACCAGCCTGATGCGTGAACTCACAGCATGGGTTATCGATCACACGATTGTGCAACTGAGTGCCTGGCAAAGCCGTGGAGTTTCTTTACCTGTGTCGATTAATCTGGCTGCCAGTGATTTTTCAAGACCAGATTTCTGCGATGAGCTGGAACAGAAAATGCTGGACGCGCGTCTGGATCCCGCCCTGCTGGGGGTGGAGTGTCTGGAAACCGAGAAGATGCTGGAAAGCCCCGCTGCACTTATCGGCCTGGACATGCTCAAACAACGCGGATTTAAAATATCTCTGGATGATTTTGGTTCCGGATACAGCAACATTAATTACCTGCGACAAATCCCGATGGACATCATCAAGCTTGACCGCTCTATTGTGAGTAAGGTTGCTGGCGACAATGCCAGCCGCATCATTGTTCGCAACGTTATCACACTCCTCAAGCAGCTCGACTATATCGTTCTGGCCGAAGGAGTCGAGGACGCCAGGACCGTTGATATTTTAAGAAGGCTGGGCTGCGATGAAGTTCAGGGCTATTTTTTTGCCAAACCGATGACCCCTGATGCTTTTGAAACCTGGTATCACGGCAGAGACGAAGCCTTAAAGTGAACGAGTATTAAGTAAAAACGTATGCTCGCCTGTCCGTAATATATAAATAAGAAGGGAGCTGGTCACCCTGACCTGCTCTTCATTGATTATCAGCGGCCGATTTTAGTTCTGCATCCGGGTAATCATGACAAATTCTCACTTCCGTTTCTCGCTCACAGTGGACCTTTAGCAGCAGATAGCTGTCTGCTATGTGACATAAGCGGATAGCTTAACCTGGAAAGGTCCTTGATCAGACATTGTGTAACCTTTTATTGTTTGGTAAATGCAGCAGGAGTACGTTCGATGGCTAAAATGTTTAGCACTAATAGCTCGTCTTAGTTCGCTACAAGCTCCAAACCTCCTGACGTTTCTACGGAAAAGAGAGTTTAAACTGGGTGGACTATGATGTTTAGATAAGAATCATAGTACAATGCGATAGTTCCGAGGTTTTAGCTAGGTAATGCGGTAACAACTATATCCTATCAAGTCGATGTACTTATTCGGTTCAGTATTTTTACATTGACAATTCCGTGAAATTATGAGCAAATTGATTGTGTAATAATTTTATTGTCTTTGATTAGTTTTAATGCAGGATTCATAAAAATCATTAATCTTAGCTAGGAATTATAATTATGCACGCAATTCTTCAACAGTATGTCCAAGATCTCTCTGCTCAATTTGAAATTGAAGCTGAAGAGTCGAAGCTATTTGAATATTTTTGTAACTATGTCATAGCATCAAAAAAATATTTGGGTAGATTCAATCCAATCGACATCACCACACAAGAAGATGATGCCTCATTGGATGGTGTGATATTTATAGTTGATGGGGAATTGATATATAATGTTGACGATGCTGAGGCAGCATTTAATACTTACAAAACATCATTACCCGTTGAAATAATTCTTACACAAGCAAAATCTGGGGAAAGTTTCTTAAAGAGTGATATATCAAATTTTAAGGTAGGTATAGAAGACTTTCTAAGTTTAGAACCTAAACTTCCAAATGGCATTTATAACACCCAAGCAATTGAAATTCTTAAGTTAATTTTTAAAAATGTCAAAAAAATACATAATAAAAAACCTTCGCTAACGATAAACTTTTGTTCTAGTGGGACATATAATGCAGAGAGAGAGATCGAAGCAACGTTAGATATAATCAAACGTTTTTGCATTGAGACTGACTATTTCAGCAAGGTGGAAGTTAAACCATTAGGTAGAAAGGAGTTGATGGACTTATGGATATCGCTCACAGAAAAAAATGAAGCGGAACTGCAGTTAATTGACTACATCGGTATTGAATCCATGCCGGGTATTCCTCAATCATATATTGCGACTGTTAAAGCCAAGCACTTCATTGAAAAAATAGCAATGGATGAAGACGGAAAGATTAAAGAGTCTGTTTTTGAAGAGAATATAAGGGCTTTTCTTGGTGGTGAGAATAAAGTAAATAAAAAAATCTCAGAGACAATAACAGACGATGAAATAAAATCTAAGCAATTCCCAGTTTTAAATAATGGAGTGACAATTATCTCTCCAGAATTGTCTATTCAGCCGAATACAAAAGTGATAAACCTTACTAATTACCAAATAATAAATGGTTGCCAAACGACTAATACGTTGCATCATCACTATAATCAAATCAATGATGATGTAAGATTAATAGTAAAATTTATTGAATCACAAGATGCAGATGTTGCTAGTAGAATCATTGAAGCTACTAATAGTCAGTCCGCTATTGAGGGAGAAGCTTTTTTAGCGCTTAAAGAAAAAGCGAGGATGGTACAAAAGTTTTTTGACCTAAAGCGTAAGGACGATACGTTAGAGAGTCTATATTTTGAGCGCAGAGAAAATGAATATCGTGGTCACGATATCCAATCAACAAGGATTTATGATATCAAAGAATTAGCTAGATGTTTTATATCCGTATTTAAGGCCGATCCTCATAATGCCGCGAGATATGTGAAGAAAGTTTTGAATCAAAAGGCATCTGGACAAAAAAACCCTGACCAACAAGTGGCAGACCAACAAGAAGCGGCAGACCAACAAGAAGTGGCAGACCAACAAGCGGCAGACCAACAAGAAGCAGCAGACCAACAAGTATCTGAAAAAAAAGAAGATGTTATATTTAACCCTTCAGACAACGAGTGCGCTTACTTCGCTTCTGTTTATATACGCTATAAGTATAATACAATGATTAACGGTAAAAGAGAAAATGCGCAAAGATATAACAAATACCGGTGGCATATCGCAATGCTGTACCCTTGGGTGGTTCACGGTAAAGTCGAAAAAATAGAACCAAACTCAAAAAAAATAAATAACTACTGCGATAAAATAATCAAAAGCTTTAAAAGTGATGCTTATATTGCACATTTCTCTAAATGTCACCAGATTATAGACGCAGTAGTTAATGACAGTAATGGTGATGTGACAGATGACCAACTGAAAAGGTCTAGATTTACATCGGCATTGATAGATAAAGCACGAAATCTACTTGGTTAAAATATTTAATTATGCCGAGTAAAAAGGAAAGCTAAAGTTAGAGAGCTTTAGCTTTATTTATATTAATAAAATATTATATAGCCGAAAGATGCCATAAAGGCAATGTCCGCTCTTCGCTCTAAGCGGTCTTAGAGACGGTCATGGGTATATTACCAGACGCAGAAATCCTGCGAGGGTAGGGTTATTCCGCCTTTGCTGTTGAGAAAGGTAGTTTAATTTGCACCCGTCATCACTCTCATTGATTAAATCACGGAGTGGAGATTACTGCGGTCCACAGTTCTGACAAACAGTGAAAGAGAAGGCCTGCGTAAAGAAAAAGGTGTCGCGATGCGTGATGAAATTACCTTATGACAGACCTTGCGGTGATTTACGGCACCGGGCGGATTCCGGACGCTGTGAGCCCACTCATTGCCACGAAGCCTGATTCTGCTGTACCTCAGGCCATATGATAGCCTGGGCAACAATCACATCCTGCCCATTAAACGTCGCGGCGGGGGAACCATACAGTTGATAACCAAGCGCCAGTGCTTCTGAAACTCGATGACAAAATTTAGCGTCATCCTTACCTGTCAGGAGACGATAACGAGGAAGACCATCCGGAGGTTCATGGCCCTTATTTTTTATTTCTGGGTTGCTCATGGTAGTGCTCCTCTTCAATTTTAGTCTTTTTGGCTCTGTCGTTATTTTTATCTTCACAAAACCATAAAAAATCATAATGGTCAATCTGGGCCATGCGTCCAGGGGAGTACCCCCGAGCCCTGGACATCCCCTGTGTGCTAAGAGCGGAATCTAGAGCGCCAGAGGCCCTTTAAAAATTGATGGTTCGTTTTGCAGGGATACTTACATTGCCACGTGTCTACTGACCATCTTAATAAATTCGGGTGTACGCCAGAAGTAGCAACGTTTCTTATCAACGGTGTTGATCACTACAAAAATGACTGTATCCCTGTGATAGCGGATTTCGTCCTTTGTGGAGAAAAGATCAATCTAAACATGAGCATGGGTTAGCGAAAAGTGGCATTAAACGCTTGAACATTTCACCTAACAAGTATACTGTTTATTTATACAGTACTTGCGTGAGGAGCTAGTTATGAAAGTGGAAATCACAATTGATCGCCAAAAAAAATTGCCAGATGGCGCTGTGCCTGCTCTGGAGAAGGAGCTACTGCGGCGATTGGATCAAAACTTTAATAACTGCAGTCTTGTGATTCGTCGGGCCAACTCTGATGGGTTGACCGTGCTTGGTGGAATGGACGGAGATAAAAAACGTGTAGAGGAAATCCTGCAGGACACCTGGGAAAGCGCTGATGACTGGTTCTGTTAAGTTGAGGTCCAGTGGCTTGCCTGGTTTACTTTGAGGATTTTGCTGTGAGTAAAAAACAAGAAATGCCGAACACCGGCTATGCAATTATCAGATGCGACGATGGGGTGATCGTTGCTCGTCTGACATCCTTTCCTGTGTGTGAGCGCGCTCTGATGTACCGGCGCGGCGATACTGTTTCGTTTATGCCTTTGCAGCCGGATGAGATCGTGGGGACTCTCTCTCTATTTTCACAGATGATTGAAAAGGCAAAGTCTGGAGTTGGTTACCAGGTTCCGCCTGGTTCTGTTACAATCCCGTCATAGGCCTGAACAACCTATACCTGCTGCGTCGCGGAGAGAAACCATGACGCAAACCCCCGAAGTATCAAAATCCCATCAGACTGGTGCTCCTTCAGCGAGCGCCGGTTTGCTTTCGTCTTCAAAACTAACTTTTCGCCAGCAGGAAGTTTTCGATCTGCTGGTGGCCTACATCAATCAGCATGGCTACCCACCTACGCTATCTGAGCTGGCCGATATGCTCGGCGTTAGCTCGTCTAATGCTGTCCTGTTGCATCTGCGTGCGTTAGAGAGAAAAAATTTTATAAAACTCTCTCGCCGTGTCTCCAGAGGAATTTCCATCGTCGGGCGAAAGGAGCCTATGCTCGCCGTGCAGCTGCTGCAGGAAATGATCGCTGAAGAACCCGGAGCGCGGGAAAGAGCGATTGAGTTTTTGCGACTGTTCGGTGATCAGCCATGAAGAAAAGTTGGTTTTTACACGAGCAGCTTTCAGAGACTGAGGCTACAGAGCTGGTGGAGCGATACCGTAAAAATAACTGTGTGGTTGAGAAGAGCTTATCCAGAGACTTTGCATCGTGGGAGATCCGCGTGTTGTTGCCGGAATCGAAGAAGCCGCCACGGATTGACAGGACCTACATACAGAAGATGTGGAGGGACTGATGCGAGCTTTGCTTAACGTGGATATTGCACGCCATCTTGGAATTGTGCTGCTTAAGCCGGGTAGTGAATTAATGCCGTTATTCGGTGCCGGCCGGGTTCTTGTTGAAATGCCGCCGGCAAGCATGAAAAAGATACCCAGCGGACGTCTTCCTGATGCCCGGCAGCCGTTGCGGGATGATATGGGGATCAGACCTTTTTTCATGAAGAAGGCAGTTATCACTGCAGCTGGTGGGGTTAGTGCCCTCGAGTCATGGTTGCGTAGGCAGGTTAAAAACTGTCAGTGGAAACATTCCGATTACCATCACCATGAGCTTGTCCCGTTTCGCCATTCGACGGGTGTAATAATCGCATGCTGGCACTGTGATAATGAGCTGAAAAACCAAACGGAACAAACCCTCGATCAACTGGTAGGTGTTAACAACGCTGACTGGGTAATCGACACTGTCCGCATCGCGCTTGGTCTGGACGCTCAGCGCTCATTGTCACTGGCGGAGCTATGCTGGTGGGCGGTAGGCGCCGGGATTGGCGATGAAATTACAGAAGAAATGGCGCGCCGATCCCTGCGTATTAAAGACGATGGCATTAAATCGGTTTACAGGGAGAGTGAGATTGTTCCGTCGGTACCGGCCACCAGTATTCTTTCTCCCCGTCTCGAAAAAACAATCAAGCCAACGGCAATAACAACGCCGGGCAAACCTCTGGTTCCTGTGAACGTCGATCCTGTTGCTCCGGCGACACTATTCGCGAGACCTAAGCGGAGCCGATGGTTATCAGCTGATTTTATCTCATGGGTTAAAACACAACCGTGTATGTGCTGCGGGCAGCCTGCAGATGATGCACACCATCTTATTGGCTGGGGGCAGGGCGGCGTAGGCACCAAGGCCCACGATGTTTTTACGATCCCATTATGCCGCAAGCACCACCGTGCTTTGCACCATGACCCTGCCGCTTTTGAGCGTGAATACGGCACCCAGCCGGTATTGATTATTAAATTGCTGGACCGGGCATACTCGCTCGGCGTTCTGGCGTAGTAAGGAGAAGAACAGAATGACACCACGTCAACGCCGTCTACACCGTGCAGGATTAGAAACAGTGGCCGCCGCCCCGCGCAAAAGCTGGCTGGGCCGATTCACTCCCCTTAATGGCATTCAGTCCGCCTGGATAAAATCTCTGCTTACTGTATGGGGAGAAGGTATGAGAGGAGGTGCGGCCCCGCGCAAACCATCAGGACATTCATGCTGGCGAGGTATGAAGGGTGATCACTGGTCAGATAGAGCATTAGAGCGCTTTACGGCAGCAATCGAGCAGGCAAGGAGTGAAGGCTATCGCGGGCGGCAGGCACTAAGCAGGGCGCATGCCATTTTGTGGCCGAAGCCTGCAACGCTCGCCATTGACGCTGCGATCACTGAGGATGATGTTGAATTTGTTGAACGATGTGTACTGGCGATATTTGAAACGGGCGATCCGGTTTATCTCGTTGGCGTTAACTATTACACCACCCGTAAAAAAATCTCAGACATAACACGGGAATTACAGCTGGTGGCTCCATGGTTAACAGACAGTGAGGCCCGGAAAAGAGTGCGCTGGTGCCTAGAAATATTCAGAGCAAAAGCTTTCCTGGCTGTTCATAAGGCGATTCATGTGGATTAACAAAAAGTGCTATTCCCCCTTTTTGGTATTGAAAACGGGCCAGAAAATCAGATAATCCCTTCATGCTTGGCAGAGCTGCGCCACTCGGCAGCGGCAAAAAGCGACAATCTGAATATAACGAAGACCCCGCGCATGCGGGGTTTTTGCTTTCCGGCGATACGACAGGGGTATTCGCGAGATGCGCTGCATCAGTACCCCTGTCATATCGCCGAACTCTGCTTGAAAAGTGACTTTTAGTGAAAGTTGTAAAAGTGACTTTTGATGAGATTTTGTCGAAAAAATTTTTATTTTTTACCGCTTAATTGGAATTTTTTGGCTTTCACTCTGAGATAATTGGCTGGCAGTAGTAGTTTTCGTAAACCAATTAATTCAGGAGTAGAGATGCGCGCATATTTATTTTTCTTCGTTTTTATACCTAGTTTGAAAATTTTCGTTCAGCACTGGATGTAGATACGAACAAAGAACTGTAAATGCACATGCCAGCCTAAGCTGGTGATTTAGTTCCATAAGTGAGAAGCCCCGCATTCCGGGGCTTATATAATGACTTATCGCGGTTTTGGAACAGGTCTGGGATTGATGGGTCTGTGGCTCCCAGGATTCGGCTCGTATGTATCAATGGCTCTGATGCTCATATCGCTCTTTTACGGGTAAATCCCCTGCAAACCATGACCACAGACTTTCCCACCGAGTTAGTTCTGGTTGAATGTCGTGCAGATCGAGTACTATCGTGGCGCGCCGTTGGGCGGCATTTTTAAGAACGCTCCACGGTTTGGAGTCCAGGGATTGAAGTTCATTAAACCGTTTCAGTAGTGTTTCATCATCCAGACTATCAGAGATGCTGATGAGTTGGAGGTATTTTTTTGCGTGCTCAGACGAAATACCCTCCTGCTTTCCAGGCTGGAAAATAAATTGTGCTGCCGAAAGGGTTGCTACCGAAACGCCAAAAATAAAAGCATTACTAAAAGGTGCAAAAGCTGTGCCGCCCAAGACGATGAGAAAAAGAGACATAGTTTTATCCATCCTACCCATTAGGGTAGAAAACATATTTTCAAGAAAATAAGAGTAATGAAGATCAAAAATCACGTCGTCTCGGCACATAAATCACCTATTTAGATTTTGCGGGTGCAGCCGGTGGCTTTGCAGGCGCAGGTTTTGGTTTAGGTCTAAGTCCAGGCGGCATATGGTCACCTACAACTTGACGAGTTTTATTCATATAGAATTTTCCTCTTGCTGGTTGTTAGTCTTCGCAAACCTACAATAACAGAAGGGGAAATATGCCGCCACTGTGCGGCACCTATTCAGAGGCTGCGCATTTGCGTGGCCTTTTTCGTTTCAGGCTCACGGGAATCATCATCGATACGGCTCGTTGTTAAATCAGCCCGATGGGCCTGACCCCCTACACGCACAAAGCACCCCGTTAATCCGGAGGTGGAGTATGTATCGAATGGACAAGCTAACAACAGGTATTGCCTACGGAACGTCCGCAGGTAACGCGGGGTTCTGGATGTTGCAATTGCTCGACAAAGTATCCCCATCCCAGTGGGCCGCTATTGGTGTTCTGGGAAGTCTGGTATTTGGCTTGCTGACATACCTGACGAATCTGTACTTCAAAATTAAAGAAGACCGGCGAAAAGCTGCTCGAGGTGAATAATGTCTCCGACACTACGTAAAACTGTTCTTGCGGCGGTGGGCGGCGGGGCCCTGGCGATTGCCTCTGCACTCATCACTGGCCCGATGGGTAATGATGGGCTTGAGGGAGTGCGATACTCCCCTTATCAGGATGTGGTAGGTGTCTGGACGGTTTGCTACGGCCACGCAGGTAAAGACATCATGCTCGGCAAAACCTATACCGAGGCAGAGTGTCGGGCGCTACTAAATAAAGACCTGAATACCGTCGCCTGGCAGATCAACCCTTACATCAAAAAACCGATCCCAGAAACAATGCGTGGGGCTCTGTACTCATTCGCCTATAACGTCGGAGCCGGGAACTTCCAGACCTCTACTCTGCTTCGCAAAATCAACCAGGGTGACCAGAAAGGTGCGTGTGATCAGCTGCGCCGCTGGACCTATGCCAAAGGTAAGCAGTGGAAAGGACTTATTACCCGGAGGGAAATTGAGCGTGAAGTGTGTTTATGGGAGCAAAGATGAGTCGCTTAACCGCCGTTATCATCGCAATAGCAATCCTGCTAATGTCCTGTGCCATTTCATGGCGTATGGGATGGAGTTCCCACGCTGATCACATCAATGCTCAGGCTGCGAAGAAGAGAGAGAAGGCCGAGAATGCCATTAAGCCTGTAGAGGAAAAGGCCGCGACTGCTAACGAAGCGGGTAAGGTCATCTACAAAACAATAACCCGCGACGTGGTGAAATATGTTCAGTCTCCGAATCGTACTGTGTGTAGGTTTGATGATGCTGCTGTGCAGTTGCGTCAGCGCGCCATCGATGCTGCCAACTCCATCCCCGGATTTGATGAGTCCGCCGTGCAAAGCAAGTGACGCAGGGAATGACAGCGATGAAGATTTACAGTCTGATGTAGAAACCGCTCAATGCCTGCGCCAGCTCCGTTTGGATAAGTATCGCTGGCAGGCGTACTATCGGGCGGTGAGTAAGTAACAGGCATAGCACATGAAATAAGTGGCCTTAAGTGAACAAAAAATCTGAAAACAAGACATTCAAGCTTTCAGCATCGAAATGTTTGTATCTAATTCAGGGGATGTCATGCACTATAGGATCTCAAACCACTCTTAACTAAGTAGCCACTCATGACAGTAAACTTACTACCACAACTACCATGCGGTTATCGTTACGGCATTGAGCGCTCGATCCGGCCCCAGACTGGTGCGGAATTTTTTCCGCCACAAGGGTGTGTTATCAAATCTGTTAACTTTGGGGATGGTGTGGTTATTTGTGTGCCCATCCAATGGTACATTAAACAATTAGATTTATGGGTCACTGTCTAAGGAACCATCGAATAATATGTTAGTTACTGGTGACTAACGGATCATTGCGCTAAAAAAATAAGCACAGACGTCTGTTGTTCTGGTTAATGTTCTTGAGAATCGCGAATTACTGGTCTAATAAGCTATTCATCCATTTAAATGATATCGATGGCTGAAATGAAGCTATCCTCACGTTACCACTGCCAGCCAACACCGAAACGGCAGAGGTCATTTAGCAAGCAGAAAATCTCTCCCGGGTGGCTCCTGAGAGATTTTAGGTTTCTAACTGTTACTAACCAAAGGTCGCATACCTATGCGGCCTTTTTTTAGTCGGTTTAATGGTTTGAGGACATCCTGGACGAAAATATTTGATAAAACCAATCAGGGGAAACAGGAATGACCTGTGAGCGGATTTACGAATCGGCGCGAACGTCTATCCCCGATAAGGGATAAAATAACCGATATCCCTTGTCGGGGATAAAAATGAGGAACAACAACATGAAAACGCTGAAACTTACATTTTCAAGATTTGAATCTGTCTCAGGCGAAAGGGATGAATCCACTATTACGCCTGAGACCCAACCCAATCATTCACAAGGTTGGAAAATTAATATAGTAGGTTTGGCAATTTTTAAAGGAACTGAGTAAATTCCTTGGCTGAATCATTTAGTCCAAATTCTTTCAAGTTATCAATGACAGCCTGCCTGGAATCAGGTGTTAATTGAGTCATCAAAAAACCAACGACACATTTCAATTGCCCAATTTCCTTGTTCAATTCGTCGATTGTTTGGGCGTTTGATTCCATTTCTAGGCGTATATGCTTCTTGATCATATCTATTCCTTAAGCAGAGCTAATCAGCCATTCCTCTGCAAGTACAATGTTTAACTGTGTCCCACCACAGATAGGCTGAGCCGCAACCTTACACTCTGAGCTTTCACAGTAACACCCTGATATTTAACCAGTAGCCTCGCATCTGCGGGGCTTTTTTATTCGCAAAAGGTAACGCGATGAAGAACTTAAAAATTGCATACGTAGACGAGAAGCTGGAGGGGATTGAGTGTGACGGATTGTCCTGCTCATCGCTGCCCGTTTCAGAGTTTCCCATCGACAGTACCGCTTTAACTCTTCTCCCTCAACTCATGCTCGAGGATGCTTATGCCGCCACGAGCTAAACGACCTTGCCGGCACAGAGGATGCGCGACTGTGACCAATGATGTCGGTGGATACTGTGAGATGCATCGGCAGCAACACGCTGGTGATGGCTGGCGTAACTACCAGCCCGGAAAAACTCGGCAGGAACGTGGTTATGGTCGACCGTGGGAAATTAAACGGGCCCGTATCATGAAGAGGGATAAATACCTTTGTCAGAACTGCAGGCGAGACGGTATTGCCACGAAAGCCTCAAGTGTCGACCACATCATTCCTAAAGCTCATGGCGGTACCGATGATGACTTTAATCTGGAGTCATTGTGCTGGACCTGCCACAGCAAGAAAACAGCAACAGAGAGAACCCGATGAAGAGTTTCAAAATTGAATACGTTGATGGCGTTTTGACCGTTCTGGAGACGGATGGTCAGTCACGAATGAATGAAGCCGTGCATGGCATCCATTTTGAGCATGTCCAGGGCGGCCGCCCACTGCTGAAACTGACGATTGCGCATGATATTGCACCGGCACCGGCTGCTGAGTCGGCTCAGGAACCTTTAGTGGGTGAGCTGGTACAGGATCAACAATCTCCGTTTCCCGGCGGTCGTCGTTCCCGCCATCGTAGGGGAGGTAAGCAATGATGTTTAAACGCACGGATCTGACGCTCTCCATGTTCTATGCATCCAGCGCTGATGCAGACGGGAACAAAGTGGCTACGTTGACGATGCAGGTAATTGCAGCAGAGGTTGGAGCCGTCCAGACCAGCCAGCTGCGATGTATAACCGATAGCGCGAAGAAAAAAACGTATAGCGTAGGTGAACAATCTGTCAGTAATGGTTCCGATCCGTTGCTGGTCGCGATTGAGAATTACTGGCGTCAGAGCACGGATGTCGTCGTTAAAGGATTGATCGCCGAGGTGACCGACTTCATCGCAGGGAACATCAACTCAGTTAGCACCTGGATCGGTCAGTTTGGGATGAAGGTTTTCGAGAACCAGCCATTAGATGAACGGCTTCCAGAAAGCGTACTGCAGGTCGATGGAGAATCTGCTACAGCGACAGGATCCTGACCGCCGGTATAACAACTGGTGTTCATTGAACGTCTGAGATATGCCGGCCCACGCAGTGCGAACCGTATTCGCCGCCGGCGCAGCCGGAATGACGACCTCCACCTCGACTGAGGCAGCTGCAGCCAGGGGGGAGGGGGGATCAAATCCCTGACCCCTTTCGCGCTTCGGGACTGCCCGTTGAAGTCTATTTTTACACGCCAGAAATAAGAAACTTTTTTTCGGAAGGTTTCATCTATCAAAGGAACGTTTATGGCCGGAGGAATTCGATCGTCCGGTGGTGGCCGAAAACCCACTTTACCCACCGGGCAAAAAAGCAAATTAACACGTATTGCGCCTCCCGCTGAGTTAATGGGGGAGGCGGCAATAAGAATGTGGAAGACGCAAAGCAAAATACTCATCGACCGAGGGGTGTTTGAGCTGGAGGACGCACCTTTGTTGCTGGCTTACTGCAATGCTTTTCATCTGATGCTCGAAGCCGAAAAAATGCTGGCCAGCGGACTGACCTCAGAAAGTGAAATGGGGGGCTTGAAAAAACACCCTGCAGTTAATGTCCGGAATGACTCGGTTTCCCAGCTTGCCCGCCTCGGCTCTCTGTTGGGGTTAGATCCGCTCAGTCGTCTTCGCATGACCAGCGGACAAAAGGATCCGGACGATGACGGGAATGAATTCGATGAGTTTGACTGATGGCTACCTATCCGAACGTCAATGCGGCGAACCAGTATGCGCGGGATATCGTTGGCGGGAAGATTCTGGCGTGTCAGTTAACGGTACTTGCCTGTCAGCGACATCTGGACGACCTCGAACGAGCAAAGGATCCCCACTGGCCCTACCGCTTCGATAAAAACAAAGCAGAACGATTTCTTCGTTTTGCCCAGAAAATGCCTCATACCTCAGGGGAATGGGCCCGGCGTAAACTCCGGATTGAATTTGAAGCCTGGCAGAAGTTCGCTCTTGGCGTACCGTTTGGATGGGTACACAAGAAGACAGGCCTGCGTCGTTTCTCTGAAATCTATATCGAGGTGCCCAGGAAGAACGGGAAATCCGCTATTGCCGCTGCTGTAGGAAATTATATGTTTTGTGCAGATGGCGAGCATGGTGCAGAAGTCTATTGCGGCGCCACGACTGAAAAACAGGCATGGAAGGTATTTTCTCCGGCGCTGCAAATGGTGAAAAAGCTGCCGGCATTGCGGCAAAAATTCTCGATAAAACCTTGGGCAAAAAAAATGACGCGCCCTGACGGTTCGGTTTTTGCTCCTGTGATCGGTGACCCGGGGGATGGTGATTCGCCATCATGCGCCATCATTGATGAATATCACGAACATACTACTGATGCGCTTTACACCACCATGACCACCGGTATGGGGGCTCGTGAACAACCGATGACACTGATCATCACCACCGCCGGCTATGACATTACATCCCCTTGCTATGAAAAGCGTACTCAGGTTGTCGAGATCCTGCGGAGAACCCGTAATGGCGAGGAAAATGAAACCATATTTGGGCTGATTTATGGCCTTGATGACGATGATGACTGGACGACTCCTGAGGCATTAATCAAGGCAAACCCCAACTATGGCATTTCGGTAAAAGCAGATTTTCTCCGGGCTAAACAATTATTGGGTATGTCGACGCCCGGGCAGACAAACAAGATTCTGACCAAGCATTTCAATCGCTGGGTAAGCGCAAAATCAGCTTATTACGACCTGAGAAAATGGATGGATGCAGCCGATAAAAACCTTAAGTTGTCAGATTTTGAAGGGGAAGAATGCTGGCTGGGTATAGATCTGGCCTCGAAAGTTGACCTCAATGCCGTGGTTCCAGTTTTTCGTCGTGAAATAGACGGAATAACACATTTTTACTGTGTTTCTCCTCTGTTCTGGGCACCAGAAGAAACCATTTACTCGCAGGAGACCGCGCTGAAAAGTACCGCAGAACGTTATCAGTCCTTTGTCCGGCAGGGTAAGTTGATCCCGACCGATGGTGGCGAAGTTGATTACAGGCTGATATTTGAAACGATCCTGAAGCTGCGGAATACCGTAAAAATTGCCCAATGCCCCATTGATCCTTATGGCGCGACTTCATTACGTCACATGCTTGAGGAAGAGGGGCTTGAGCCTGTCGAGATAAGACAAAATTTTACCCATATGAGTGATCCTATGAGAGAGATTGAGGCTGCGCTCATCTCGGGGAGATTCCATCATGACGGACACCCTGTCATGAACTGGTGTATTTCCAATATCGTCGGCCAGTACCTTCCCGGAAGTGACGATATTGTGCGTCCCGGGAAAGAAGGGCGGCAGAACAAGATAGATGGTGCGGTTGGTTTAATGATGGGGCTGGGGCGCGCCATGCTCAACAGTTCAGTGATGACATCCGTATACGATGAGGAAGATATAGCATGCTAATTTCAGTTCTGAGTTTTATTGTCGGCCTCACTGGTGCTGGATTGTTATCCGCAGGTGCCTGGCTTATTTCTCCATCAGTGGGATTGATAACAGGAGGGATTATTTGTCTGGGCTGGTCATATATGACAACCCGGGCCTTTTCCTCCGGCATCAGCAATGGCGGAGGTAAATAATGTTCCTACCCCAGATGTTCAGGGGCCGACAATACTCGGGTAATAGCTTCTGGGAAGCCATGCTGGGCGGGGTTCGTTCAAGCCAGAGCAAAACTGGCATCATAATCACGCCGGAAACCGCTCTTGGACTTTCAGCGGTCCGGGCCTGTGTCACCCTCCTGGCGGAGTCAGTCGCGCAGCTGCCGTGCGAACTCTACCGGCGGGATAAAAATGGCGGGCGCCAGCGTGCGACGGACCACCCGGTTTATGACCTGATTCACTCCCAGCCCAACAGGAAAGACACCTCATTCGAGTATTTCGAGCAGCAGCAGGGGTTGCTGGGGCTTGAGGGAAATTGCTACTCGATCATCGAACGGGACGGAAAAGGCTACCCGAAAGAGCTGATCCCCATTAACCCGAAAAAGGTCATTGTGCTGAAAGGGCCGGACGGTATGCCGTATTACGAACTCCCGGAAGTCGGCGAAATTCTGCCGATGCGCATGATGCACCATGTGAAGGTCTTTTCTCTGGATGGCTATATCGGCAGTTCCCCAATTCAGACGAACGCCGATGTTCTGGGGCTGAATCTGGCGGTTGAGGAGCATGCGGCCGCGACATTCCGGCGCGGGACAACGATGAGCGGGGTGATAGAGCGTCCGAAAGAGGCTGCGACCATTAAAAGCCAGGATGCTATTGATCGCCTGCTGGCGAAATGGACCGAGCGCCATTCCGGTATTCACAATATGTTCTCTGTGGCATTGCTGCAGGAGGGCATGAGCTACAAACAACTGTCGCAGGATAACGAAAAGGCGCAGCTGCTACAGTCGCGGCAGTGGGGCGTGGAAGAGGTCTGCCGGCTCTATAAAATCCCGCCACATATGGTGCAGATGCTGGCGAAAGCAACCAACAACAACATCGAGCACCAGGGCCTGCAGTTCGTGATGTATACGCTGCTGGCCTGGCTGAAACGCCATGAGGGTGCGCTGCAGCGCGATCTGCTTCTGCCCAGCGAACGCCGCGATTTGTACATCGAGTTCAATGTTTCCGGGCTGCTGCGAGGCGATCAGAAATCACGCTATGAATCTTATGCGCTGGGCCGCCAGTGGGGATGGCTATCCACTAACGATATCCGGCGTATGGAGAATCTGCCGCCAATTGCCGGCGGGGATAAATACCTGACGCCGCTCAACATGGTCGACAGCGCGAAGATCCTTCCTGGCGATAAATCGCCGACAGCAAAACAGCTGGCCGAAATCGAAACCCTTCTGGCCAGAGCCTGATTATTTCCCGCCGCGCGGGATGACCTGGAAGACAACATGACAACGAAATTAATTAACCTGCCGCACCTGGCAGATATGGTCTTTGGCGTGCCGCATTACGTGACGCGGCAAACAATGGACTCCGTGAAAGCGGTGCTCATCCCCCGTATTCAGGGGATCACCGAAGATGCCGCCATTCAGATGGCATTGAATCCGGGTAAATCACCTGCTGCTGAGCAGGTCCAGCCCACCGGCGGGGTGGCGGTGATCCCCGTTCACGGCATTCTCGTTCCACGCCGGGGGCAGATTACGGCGATGTGCTCCGAGCTGACCAGCTACGAGCGGATCCGCGGGCAGTTGCAGGCGGCGTTAAACGACCCCTCAATCAGCGAAATCGTTCTGGATATTAACTCCGGCGGCGGCGCAGCGGTGGGGTGCAAGGAGCTGGCCGATTACATTTATCAGTCTCGCGATACGAAGCCCATCACGGCGATTGTGAACTACAGCGCGTATTCCGCCGCGTATTTCATCGCATCGGCCTGCAGCAAAATCATCGTCAGCCAGACCAGTGGCGTGGGGTCGATTGGTGTGATCATGGAGCACCTCGATACGTCGAAGATGGAAGAAAAAATGGGGCTGACGTTCACCACCATTTACCGGGGAGATAACAAAAATAACGGCACCCAACATGAACCACTGAGTGAAGAGTCGCTGGGTATGTTCCAGGGCATGATCGACGAAATGTACAAGACGTTTACGGGGTCGGTGGCCGAATATCGCGGCCTGAAGCAGCAGGCCGTCATTGATACGCAGGCGGGGCTGTATTTTGGCCCTGGCGCGGTGTCTGCCGGCCTGGCGGATGAAGTCTCTGACCCCCAGGCGGCGATCAATGCTATCGCGGCAAAGTATCAGCAACCCCGTCAAAAAACCTCCATTCAGATGCAGGCAGCCGCGATGGACCTGCAAACCAAAATGTAACCCGGCGCAAACACAAACCGCGTCACCTTAAGCAGCCAGCAGGCTGCTTTTTTTATGTCTAAAAAGAGAGAAATCAAATGCCACAGATTGAAGAATTGCGTCGTCAGCGTGCGGGTATCAACGAACAGGTTCAGGCCCTGGCAACCATTGACGCCAGCGGCAGCACGCTGACTGCGGAGCAGCTGACGGAGTTTGCGAACCTGCAGCAGCAGTTCACTGATATCAGCGCCAAAATTGAACGCCTGGAAGCCGCCGAACGTGCTGCGGCGCTGGTCGCAAAACCCGTGAAAGCGACTCAGCAGGCCCCCGGCATTATTGTTAAGCAGGAGCCTAAACAGTACACCGGTGCTGGCATGACCCGACTGGTTATGTCTGTCGCCGCAGGCGCAGGGAATCTGCAGGACGCGGCAAAATTCGCTTCAGAAGAGCTGAATGACCAGTCCGTATCGATGGCCATTTCCACCGCAGCGGCGTCCGGTGGTGTGCTTATTCCGCAGAACCTCCACAGTGAGGTGATCGAGCTACTGAGCGACCGAACCATCGTCCGCAAGCTGGGCGCCCGTCCCGTTCCGCTGCCTAACGGTAATATGACGCTACCACGCGTGGCCGGTGGAGCAACGGCAAGCTACACAGGAGAAAACAAAGACGCCAAGACATCAGAAACACGCTTTGATGATGTAAAACTTACGGCGAAAACTCTGATTGCGATGGTGCCTATTTCCAATGCACTGATTGGCCGCGCCGGATTCAACGTCGAGCAGCTGGTCCTGCAGGATATTCTGACCGCCATCTCAGTGCGTGAGGATAAAGCCTTTATGCGCGATGACGGTACCGGCGATACACCGATTGGTATGAAGGCGCGCGCGACGCAGTGGAACCGCCTGCTGCCGTGGGAAGCTGATGCAGCGATCAACCTGAACACAGTTGACGAGTACCTGGACAAGATCATTTTGATGGCGATGGACGGCAACAGCAATATGATCAGCAGCGGCTGGGGCATGTCGAACCGTACCTATATGAAGTTGTTTGGGCTGCGTGACGGCAACGGCAACAAAGTCTATCCGGAAATGGCTCAGGGATTACTTAAAGGATATCCGGTTCAGCGTACCAGCGCGATCCCTGCGAATCTGGGGACCGGGGGTAAGGAGACTGAGATTTACTTTGCTGACTTCAATGATGTGGTTATCGCTGAAGACGGCAATATGAAAGTCGACTTCTCGAAGGAAGCCTCTTACATCGATGCCGATGGCACCCTGGTATCTGCGTTTTCCCGTAACCAGTCGCTAATCCGCGTTGTTACTGAGCATGATATTGGCTTCCGTCATCCGGAAGGCCTGGTGCTGGGTACCGGCGTCCTGTTCTAACCCATCCCTCAGTAAATATGGCCCGCATATGCGGGCTTTTCCCTTTCAGGAGAATGTTATGGCTGCGAAAAATAAAGCAGTGGAGCCGGAAGAAACAGGCACACAGGACAACCATGCGACCGTGGTCGCACAGGCAGAGCGTAAATCCGTTGTGTTCCTTGGGCCGCACCACCGTTATTCCCGTGGAGATATCGCGTGCTTTGAAGGATCGCGCGCCGAAGAACTGGTTAAGCGGCGTATCGCGGTATGGCCGGAGGATGCCGAACGTGCGCTGAAACCGAAGCCGGGAGACAGCGATTTTGATACTGACATTGGATGATGTGAAAACCCAGCTACGCCTGGAACTGGACTTCACGGAGCATGATGCCATGCTCACGCAAATGGTGAACGCCGCGCAGCGGAGCATCGAGCGTGATTACTACTGCAAGCTGGTCACCAGTGATGAAGAGCTGCAGGCGCTCCCGGAGACCGTCCGCGGATTTATCGCGGATGAAGATATCCGGCTGGCTATTCAGTTTCTGGTCAGCGATGCGTATCTGAATGGCCATACCGGACAGTGGCTGGAAACCACTGCGGTGAGGCATCTTCTTTTCCCCCTGCAGGAGCATACGCTATGAGCCTGAAACCGGGTGATATGAACTGTCGCATTGCAATTAGCTACGTTCAGTCCGGTCGTGGGCCGCTGGGCGAACCGCTACCGGAAAAGCAGGTTGAATCGGGAAAAGCGTGGGCAAAACGGGAGCTGGTATCGGGGCGAAAAGTCCGCACGCTGGATCAGCAGCAGGTGGTGGAAACCTGCCTGTTCACGGTCTATCCGGGCGTGCTGGTTGATATTGACTGGAAAATCACGACGAAAAATCTGGTTTATACCGTCCGGAATATCGACCGCAAAACAGACCGGATCATTATCACGGGGGAGGCTGACGGGCGGCATGATAGAGCTGGCGATTAAGGGTGCGCTGGAGCGCATCACCGGCATGAATGCGTATCCGCTTTTACTGCCGGACACGGTCCAGGAAGGTGCGACCTTTCAGCGTATCTCTGACCCGGAAATGGTCTCGGGAATGTTGCGAACGGGGATCGTATCTGCCCGTATCCAGGTGAATCTGTGCCGTCTCGATGATTACACCTCACTGCTGCAGCTGGATAAAAAAATCTGGACGGAACTGAAGTCCGTCGTTCATGGCCAACTGGAGGGTATCCCGGTTCAGTATGTGGAGCGAGGCGGTATCCATCAGGATAAAAACCAGCTGACGAATCGTCGCATTCAGTATCGCCTGACCCGCGATTTCATCATTCACTACGTGGAGGACTCCTCGTGATCCGAATGGAAGTTAAAGGGCTGGATGAGCTGGAGCGGCAGTTAATGGCCCTGGGCGAAAAAGTGGCGACGAAGGTATTGCGGGATGCCGGGCGCGAAGCGCTAAAGGTCGTCGAGGAAGATATGAAGCAGCATGCCGGCTTTGACGAAACGTCTGCCGGGCCGCACATGCGGGACTCAATCAAAATCCGCTCTTCCACCCGCAAGGGTAAAGGGAACGCGGTTGTAACGCTCCGTGTTGGCCCCAGCAAGCAGCACCATATGAAGGCGCTGGCGCAGGAGTTTGGCACGGTTAAACAGGTTGCAGACCCCTTTATCCGACCCGCCCTGGATTACAACCTCCAGACCGTTTTGCGCGTGTTAACCGTGGAAATCCGAAACGGCATTGAAAACAGGTAGCATCCGCTGCCGTATAAAAAGAGAGAGAAACATGGCTGATAAAACTTCGCCTGAATATGCGATGTTGCCGGCGGGCACCATTGTGAAATACGGGGAGCCTGGCGCTGCCACGTCAGCGCTGAAACCGCTGATTAACTGTAAAGCGCTGGGTGCAATGGGGCAGACGGGGGGCTTTGTCGACTGCACCACGTTACTGGATAAGCAGAAACAGTCCATCAGCGATCTGCCTGACGGGCCTGAAAAGTCGCTGGGCTTCATTGATGATCCGGGCAATACCGATTTTGCCGCGCTGCTGAACGCAGCAGAGGCCCGCAAGACCATCCAGTTATACGTCGAATTACCCAACAAGCGAACAGCGACGATGCTCCTGGCGCTGTCCGGGTGGCAGATGAATGAAATCGCCGCTCCGGCGAATGAGGTCATCCAGATCACTGTTCAGGGTAAACAGAACAAGATCACCTGGGGAACCGTCGCTGTCTCCGGCGGCGCCTGATTAACTTAACCTTTAAACAGCCACCTTAGGGTGGCTTTTTATTTTTAAGGACTATCTGTGAAAGATAAAGATTACCTGTCCACGCTGAAATCCGCGTTGCTTAAATCGGAGCCAACCGTCATTAAAACCGAGTTATTTGGCGCCACCGTATTCATCCGCCGCCTGACCGGGGATTACCTCATCAGCTACGAAGAGAAAATGGCTGAAACCGCAAAAGCTGGCGCAGCGCGCGAGGCATCGGAGCAAGTCATTCAGATCGTCATCGATGCACTGGTTCAGCCGGATGGAACGGCCATTCCGGATGAATTTAAACCCACGGCAGCCGAGCTGCTGAAGGCCCATGAAAACCCCGAACTGCTGGCCGCTGTGGAAAAAGTGAAGCAACACGCAATCGGCAAGCTGGAGGAAGCGGAAAAAAACTGAGTGACTCGCCCTGGCTGGAGCTGATCTTCTGGCTGGCCGACCGCTGGGGCGAGCCTGACCCATCCAAAATTGCCGCATTGCCGGCCAACACTCTGTACCACTGGCGAGCCTACTTCCTGAAACAAGGCACTTTCCGCCGTCCTGTCGATGAAAACGCGCCACCTACCGAAACCACACCTGCGCCATCCCGGGTCGATGATGAATGCGCGGCAGTCATGAGGGCATTAATGTAATGGCAGACGTCGCATCTTTAGCGGTCGGGCTGCACCTGAACGCAGCCAGTTTTAAATCCCAGCTGCTGGGAGCGTATGGCGATGCGGAGAACCAGTCACGACGGTTCAACCGTAATGCCCAGGCGGACGCGAAAAAGACGGAGGACGCCTATAAAAAGGTCGGTCTGTCGATATCCGGGATGGCCAGCCGGCTGGCGGGGCTGGCAGGAGCCGGCCTTTCCATCGGTACGATCGTCACCACGTCCAGACAATATGGACAGGCATTATCAGACCTGCAGGCCATCACCGGTGCGACTGCTGCTGAAATGAAAGCGCTGGATCTGGCTGCGCAGGAAATGGGACGCACGACAGAGTACAGCGCCAGCCAGGCCGCCGAGGCGCTAAAGCTGATGGCGTCGGCTAAACCGGAGCTTTTAAAAACGTCCGATGGATTGCAGAAGGCTACGAACAGCGCGCTTATCCTGGCGCAGGCCGCCGGCACAACGCTGCCCGATGCGACCAGAACGCTGGCGCTCTCCTTAAACCAGTACGGGGCGAGCGCGCAGGAGGCGGATCGTTATATCAACGTGCTGGCCGCCGGCGCGAAGTACGGGTCGTCGGAGATTGTGGATACAGCGGCCGCCATTAAAAATGGTGGCGTCGCAGCCGCACAGGCCGGCGTTGGTTTTGAGCAGCTGAATGCCGCGATTCAGGTGCTGGCAGAGCGTGAAATTAAAGGCGGTGAAGCCGGCACGGCGCTGCGTAACGTCATCCTGAATCTGGAAAAGGGCACGGACAAGAGCCTCAAGCCGTCCGTGGTTGGTCTCAGCCAGGCGCTGACCAATCTTTCCGGGAAAAATCTCTCCACGGCCCAGGCCGTAAAACTGTTTGGCGTGGAGAACCTGAATGCGGCGTCTATCCTGGTCCAGAACCGTTCAAAGCTTGATGAGCTAACCGCTTCCCTGACCGGTACCAAAACGGCGCATGAGCAGGCATCCATCAGGGTTAACAACCTGAACGGCGATTTGCTGGGGCTGAGCAGTGCGTTTGAAGGGATGGTCATTAAGATCGGCCAGAGCAGTAACGGGCCACTCCGCAGCGGGATTCAGGTTGCCACGGAGGCACTGAACAGCCTGGCAGACAATTTCAACACCGTCTCCAGCGTGGCGCTTTACAGCCTGATCCCCGTGTTATCCACGAAACTGACTGCAGGGCTGCGGGAGAATATCGCGGCCTGGCGGGAAAGCCAGGCGGCGGTAAAAGCGCGGGCGCAGGCTGATGCGGATATTGCCCGCAAAACGCTGGATTCGACAGCGGCCATCCTGAAACAGAACGACGCTGAGTTTGGCCACTACCGGCAGATGGAGCGGACGGCTAAACAGTATGGGATGAATATCAGTTACCAGGATGAGTTTACCCGGCTTATCCGGCAGGAAACTGAGCAAACCAATCTGGCCAGCCAGGCGAAACTGAAACTGGCAGCGGCAAACCGGCAGATGTCGATATCGGCCCGCGCGGCTTCCGTTGCGGTGGGGCTGGCAAGAGGCGCATTAAATTTAATCGGTGGTCCTTTCGGCGCCGCGATGCTGGCCGGCTCAGGCATTCTTTACTTTCATGAGAAGGCAAAGGAAGCCCGGCAGTCAGCCATTGATTTAAAAGATGCCGTAGTCGAAACCAGTGAAGCGCTGATGCGCCTCTCGCTTAACCAGTTAAATGTGAAGCAGTTCGACCTGGAGGATCAGTACGAAAACCAGGTCGTGCAGCGTAACCAGCTGATAAAAGAGATTCAGGATGCCGACAGTCGTATCGGCAGCCTGAAAGGGTTTGACCCCTTCGGCCAGCTGGAAGGGGTGACAAAAGACCAGACGCGGGCACGGGCGGATCTCGATAGCGTTAACGAGGGACTCCGCAAAACCGAGGAAAACATTAAGCGTGTCAGTGATGCAAAAACACTGGCTCAGCTGGGTTTATCGGGAAAAATAACCTCCCTTACGGACGATCTGAAAGGAGCGTTAAGCACGCCCCCCAAAGAGACCGGAGATGGAAATCCCTGGGGCGGCGATGGCGGTACCGGCACGGGGAAAGGCAGTAAGTCCCAGGTCGACCAGTTCAAAACGCTACGGCAGCAAATTGAAGAAGCCCATGCATCCAGCCTGGCCAGAATTAACCTGCAGGAAAAGGACAGCAACAGGGAGCTGCAGGAAGCGGCGAAGAAAAATGGCGCCAGTGATGCTGACCTGCAGCGCGCGCTGTTAATGAATGCAGAGAACTACCAGAAACAACGACTGGATCTGGCTGCGCAGTATTCCCCCGCCCAGGAAACTCTGCGAAAAGAGCAGGAAGCCAGCCGGGACCTGGCTGAGCTTTTCAAAGCCCGCCTTCTTGATGAAAAAGAGTACCAGGCCGCACGAATAACGCTGGCCAGAGATACTGCGAAAGAGCTGCTGCAGGCGCATGCCGATGAAATCGCTGCGCCGGCACTGGATATCGCCGGCGAAGTTGATCCACTTGTCTCGCTGCGCAATCAGCTTGCGCAGCGGCAGGCATTGCTGCAGGCGTACTACCAGGGCAGCGCGATCAGCAAAGAACAGTACGAAATGCTGATGCAGAAGGCGACGAAAGAATCCGCCGATGCGCAGTATCAGACGTCACTGGAGTTATACCGATCACAGGGAGAATTCCAGAGCATGGCCGTCGGGTTATTTGAAACGGCCCATGAGCGCTCAAGCAACTTCCTGACGAGCATGCTGACGCGGACGAGAAGCTTTAAGGAGAATATGGCTGACCTGTTTTCCTCGCTCACGCAGTCGATCATAAAAAACCTCGTTGATATGGCCGCTCAGGCGCTGGTCACCAGTTCCGTCATGCAAACCATTATGGGCGTGGTGGGCGTCGGGACCAGCGTTGTCACGGGCGCTGCGGGCGCAGGCTCGGGGACGGCGATCCAGAATGCCGCCAGTAACTTCCAGTTCAACGCCAAAGGCGGCGTTTACGACTCGCCGTCGCTGAGCGCATACAGCAACCAGGTCTACGACTCTCCGCAGTTCTTCGCCTTCGCAAAAGGGGCCGGCGTATTTGGCGAGGCCGGGCCGGAGGCCATCATGCCGCTGACGCGTGCCGGCGATGGTTCGCTGGGTGTACGCGCTGTCGGTGGTGGTCAGAACGCCGGCGCGTCGGAAGGGCCAAAAGTCTTTATCACGATTGAAGGCGGAAACACCTCAACGCAGGCGCCGTCTGGTTTTGAGCAGTTTGGCCAGCAGATCGGCTCGTTTGTGGAGAAAAAATACAGGGAGCTGATGGCGCAGGATATGCGCCCTGGCGGGATGGTCTGGAATGCAGTTAAAGGGCAACGTTGATGGCTATTGAGATATTCACCTGGAGTCCGCGGGTTAATCCCCAGCAGACCGTTAACTTTCGTGTCCGGAAGGCGCAGTTCGGTGACGGGTATGCGCAGGTATCCGGCGATGGTATTAACACCCGATCACAGGATTGGGAGCTGAGTTTTGTCGGTACGGAGGACTATATCCGCCCGATTAAGCAGTTCCTCGACCGTCATGCCGGCACTCGCGCGTTTCAGTGGACCCCGCCTCTGGAAGAGGTGGGGCTTTACCGCTGCGAACAATACAAACCGGTGCCGTTAGGCGGCGGAAATTACTCACTTTCAGCCACTTTTATTCAGGCATTTAAACCATGAGCCTTAACGCGAATTATCAGAAGTTAGAGCCAGGCGATGAGGTTCGTCTCCTGGAGATCGATGGCCAGGCGTTTGGCCTGGATGAGGTTTTGTATTTCCACGGCTATAACGTTCCCCATACTGCAGCCGAAATCCTCGCCGCTGGCGGCGACCTGGATAAGCTGCCGGCGAAAAGCATCTGGTGGCAGGGGCGGGAGTATAAAGCCTGGCCATGTGAAATCGAAGGGATCGAGTCCTCCACCACGGGCAGTGACGCGCAGCCAACGCTGCGGGTAGGGAACATCGACGGGAAGATATCCGCGCTCTGTCTTCATTACGACGATCTGGCTCTGGCGCGGGTTGTCATCCACGACACACAAAAACAGTATCTCGATGCGAAGAACTTCCCGGACGGGAATGCCTCAGCCGATCCGACGCAGGAGAAACGGCGCCTTTTCTTCATTGACGTAAAGCATTATGAAGACGATGAGAAGGTGGAGTTTACTCTCTCCAGCCCGTTTGCCCTGCAGGGGATGATGATCCCCACTCGCCAGCTGCATGCGATTTGCACCTGGTGTATCCGCAATCAGTACCGCAGCGGTAACGGGTGCGACTATGTCGGCACCCGGTATTTTGACAGGAACAATCAGCCAGTTGATGACCCGTCGCAGGATGTCTGCAACGGCACGCTCACGGCCTGTAAATTACGTCATGGTGAGAATAGTGAACTGCCGTTTGGCGGGTTCCCCGGCACCTCATTAATCAGGAGCTGATATGCGTCAGAAAACGATTAAGGCCATCCAGGAACATGCGGCCGCAGAATATCCGCGCGAGGCCTGCGGCCTCGTCGCCCAGAGGGGCCGAGCGGAGCGTTATTTCCCCTGCCGGAACCTGTCCACAGAGTCGAAAGATAATTTTGTGCTGGCGCCGGAGGATTATGCAGAGGTTGAGGAATGGGGAACGATCACCGGTATTGTTCACAGCCATCCTGATGCCACCACCCAGCCGAGCGAACTGGATAAAGCGCAATGCGACGCGACCCTTCTCCCCTGGCATATTATCAGCTGGCCAGAAGGCGATCTCCGTACCATCCACCCGCGTGGTGAGTTGCCGCTCCTCGAGCGACCATTCGTGCTGGGCCACTACGATTGCTGGGGCCTGGTGATGAGCTATTTTCGGCAAACCCACGGCATCGAGCTGCACGATTACCGCGTCGATTATCCGTGGTGGGAAAAGGAGTATCCGGACAATTTTTATCAGGACTGCTGGTATGAATGCGGGTTCCGTGAGTTTGATGGCCCACCACAACCGGGTGATATGGTGATCATGCAGGTGCAGGCGGATAAGTGGAACCACGCCGGGATTCTGCTGGAAGGGAACCTGCTGCTGCATCACCTCTATGGCCATCTCAGCAAGCGCGTGCCGTATGGTGGGTACTGGATGGAAAGGACAATGAAGGTCGTTCGGTATAAGTCTCTATGTTAACCTTTAAGGAAATGGCATCTAAAAAGGATATGGAGATGAAAAAAACAGCCCTGCTATTTTCAATGTTTATGCTTAGTGGTTGTATGGCAAGTTCTTTGGAATCGCAAGAGCCAATATATTCCGGAAATTCACAAAAAAGCATAGATAAAATAAGTAAGTGCCTTGCTCCTAAATGGGTTGAATTAAGGCCATCAAGCTCAGTTATCCCTACTGAGACAGGGTATAAAATTGTCGCGTCGGATGATTTATTAGGAACTGTATCCATAGCAAAAATAGAACCTTCCAAAGAAGGTGGAAGCAACGTTCATGTTTATGCTATATCCAAAGGTTGGAATGACCCTTGGGGAAAAGCTGCGAAAAGTTGCATGTGAATTTAAATAACGAAACAAACCCACCTCGGTGGGTTTTTTATTGGGGTGAGCATGAAAGAGGTAATGACAAAAATAGAATTAGGCGGAATTTTGGGTAAAACTTTTGGGAAGTATCATCAAAGACTTGTTTCAAACTCATCTGAAGCTGTTAGAGCCTTATGTTGTACCTTAGAGGGTTTTGAAAAATTTCTTAATAAAAGCAAGGAAAAAGGGATAACGTTTGCAGTATTTAAGGGCAAAAAAAATATTGGTGAACGTGATTTATCATTTCCTCTTACAGGAGAGGTTTTACGCATAATTCCGGTTGTCATTGGTAGTAAAAAAGCAGGTGTTTTACAAACAATTATGGGCGCGGCTTTGGTTGCAGTTGGGGTTATCGTTGGATATGTTTCTGGGTGGACCGGTGTAGGTTGGGCTGTTGGTTCTAAGATGGCAATGATGGGCGGTGCTATGATGCTCGGTGGCGTCGTTCAGATGCTTTCCCCACAGCCAGCTGGCCTGGCACGAAAAGAATCCGCTGACAATAAAGCGTCCTACGCCTTTGGGGGAGTGACGAACACTGCCTCTCAGGGATACCCAGTCCCTTTGCTTTATGGCAGACGCCGAATTGGCGGCGCCATTATATCTGCCGGTATTTACGTAGAAGACCAGCAATAAGTTTTATTCAGTAAACCATCCAATTCAGGCCACCTTGCGGTGGCTTTTTTTATGGGCGTAATATGGCAAATAACATAATTAAAGGGCGCAAGGGTGGCGGCTCAAAGCAGCGTACACCGACGGAACAGCCGGATGATTTACAGTCCGTTGCAAAAGCCAAAATTCTGCTCGCATTAGGTGAGGGTGAATTTGCAGGTGGTTTAACCGGGAAAGATATTTATCTTGATGGCACCCCGCTTGAAAATGCTGATGGTTCGCAAAACTTCAGTGGCGTGTCCTGGGAATTTCGCCCCGGCACGCAGGCTCAGACTTATATTCAGGGTATTCCCGGTACTGAAAATGAAATCAGTGTAGGAACGGAAGTTTCCAGCAAGACAGCCTGGACCCATACCTTTACTAATACCCAGCTTTCTGCCGTTCGTGTCCGCCTGAAATGGCCGTCCCTGATGAAACAGGAAGATGACGGCGACGTGGTGGGCAATACCGTCAAGTATGCGATTGACCTGCAGACCGACGGCGGCGCCTGGCAGACGGTGCTGGAAACCGCTGTCACGGGTAAAACCACCTCCGGTTATGAGCGGAGCCATCGTATTGATCTGCCCCATGCCGGCAGTACCTGGACGCTACGCCTGCGTAAAATCTCTCCGGATGCAAACAGTGTCAAAGTTGGCGACGTGATGACGCTGCAGAGCTATACCGAAGTGATCGACGCGAAGCTGCGTTATCCCAACACCGCGCTGCTTTATATCGAGTTCGACTCCAGCCAGTTTAATGGCTCCATTCCGCAAATTTCCTGTGAGCCGCGTGGGCGCGTGATTCGTGTGCCGGATAACTACAATCCGGAAACCCGCGAATATACCGGCGTCTGGACCGGCGGGTTTAAATGGGCCTGGACGGATAACCCGGCCTGGATCTATTACGACATTGTTACAGCTGACCGTTTTGGTCTCGGTAATCGTCTGAGCAGCGCCAATATTTCGAAATGGACGCTGTACCAGATTGCACAGTACTGCGATCAGCTGGTTCCTGACGGGCGCGGTGGTGACGGCATGGAGCCGCGCTATACCTGTAACGTCTACGTCCAGGAACGCAACGATGCTTACACCGTGCTGCGAGACTTTGCCGCCATTTTCCGGGGCATGACCTGCTGGAACGGTGAGCAGATTGTTGTGCAGGCTGATATGCCGCGTGATGTCGATTTTACCTATACGCGCGCCAATATTGTCGGCAAACCCCGTTATTCGAGCAGCAGCAGCCAGGTTCGGTACACCAACGCCCTAGTTTCCTGGTCTGATCCGGATAATGCTTATGCTGATGCAATGGAGCCGGCGTTTATCCCGGAACTGGTTTCCCGCTACAGTTTTAACCAGCTCGAAATGACCGCGATTGGCTGTACGCGCCAGAGCGAAGCCCACCGTAAGGGGCTGTGGGGCATACTGACCAACAACAAAGACCGGGTCGTTGAGTTTGATGTGGGGCTGGACGGTCGCATTCCTCAACCCGGTTATATCATTGCCCTGGCGGATGAGTTGCTGGCCGGACGGGTCAACGGCGGGCGGATCAGCGCGGTGAATGGCCGGGTGATTACGCTGGATCGTGATGTGGATGCCAAACCTGGCGACCGCCTCCAGCTAAACCTGCCATCCGGGATCTCACAGAGCCGGACCATCCAGGCCGTTAACGGACGCCGGCAGATTACGGTCACAACGGCGTACAGTGAGACGCCAGAACGGGAATGCGTCTGGGCCGTAGAATCTAATGACCTCTTTCTGCAGCAGTACCGGGTCACAGGGGTAAAAGAGAACGGCGATGCCACCCTCACGATCACCGGCGTGTCACATGACCCGGATAAATTCGCCCGCATCGATACCGGCGCGATTATCGATCAGCGCCCGGTTAGCGTATTGCCGGCGGGCAACCAGTCACCTCCTGACGATATTGTCATCACATCCCGCTCGGTCGTGAATCAGGGGATCAGCGTCGAAACGATGCAGGTTAACTGGTCAGCGGTCAGCGGCGCTATTGCCTACGAGGCGCAGTGGCGCCGTAACGACGGGAACTGGATTAATGTGCCGCGCAGCTCGACCACCTCGTTTGAGGTCAGCGGCATTTATGCCGGTCGTTACCTGGTTCGCGTCCGTGCGATCAATGCGGCGGAGATCTCGAGCGGCTGGGCGTATTCCGAAGAGAAAATCCTGACCGGCAAGGTCGGCGAGCCGCTGGCACCGCTGGCGCTGGCAACCCGTTCGCTGGTTCATGGGGTCCAGGTTAGCTGGGAGTTCCCGACCGGCTCCGGGGATACGCTGCGCACGGAACTGCAGTACAGCAAAAATCAGGACGGCAGTGCGCCGATGCCGTTATCAGACGTGGCCTATCCGGGGAAAAGCTATCAGCAGATGGGCCTCAGTATGGGCGCAGAATTCTGGTATCGGGCGCGCCTTGTGGATCGTCTTGGCAATGAAAGCCCGTGGACCGGCTGGGTCCAGGGGATGGCCAGCGATAACTTTGATGACTACTACGAAAACCTGACCGACGCGATCAAGGATACGGCTGCCTGGGAGGAAACACAGCGCACCATTAGCGAAACACAGGAAGGTATCCGCAATACGCAGCAGGAACTGGAGCAGACCGCTGAGGCTCTGCGTAAGGAAGCCGAAGACCAGGCGAAGCAGGTCAGCCAGGATATTGATGCATCGGCGAAAAGCATCACGGCTGATGTTGACGGGAAGATCTCCGCCGTGAATAAAACCATCACGGATGAGATCACCTCGGTCAATGAGGCTCTCGATTCTGGTCTGGCTCAGGCAAACAAAGGTGTTCAGGAGGCAAAATCCGCCGTCGCAGATGCGAACAAGCAGATCGCAACTGTGAACAAGTCGTTGACCGACAGCATCACCCAGGTCAGACAGTCAGTCACTGATACGGCTGCGGAAATCAACGCCACCATCGACCTGGAGATTGCCAGGGTCAACAAAACGCTGACCGACGGCGATGCCGCATTGAATGCGCAGATAAAGACTGCCGAAAATGGCCTGAAGCAGTCGCTGTCTCAGGTCAACACCACGCTGACCAATGCGGTGAAGCAGGAGACCGCGGATCGTATCGCCGATGTTAACGCGAAGGCGTCACAGGCCGCTGATGAACTGCTGGCGGCAACGCAGGGGATTGAGGCGAGTATCGAGAGCCTGACTCAGGTGATGAAGACCGCCGATGAAAATCTGGCGCGGGAAATGTCCAGCCTCGCTGCCGGCGCTAATATCCAGTTCGATTCGCAGGTTATCTGGCATTTCAACAATCAGACGACCGAGGGCTGGACCGGCAGCGCCGGCGTACCGGGTGTGTCACAGGATGGCTGGTTACGCCCGGCGGACAGCGCCACCGATCCGTACATTACCTCTCCTGGCGGGCTGGCTGTCGATGGTGCGGCGTACCGTTTCATCATGCTGCGCTTTCGTAAAACCGGCAAACCAGTCTGGGCGGGTGAGATCCGCTGGGTGTCTGCCGGCGAAAACTTCAATAACACGAAGCGATACATTGTTGCTGAGCCGGAATATGTCGATGGGGTGGCAACCCTGACGGTGCGTGATATTCCGTGGACAGGGAACATTGATCGTATTCGCCTGGACCTGACGAACCAGCAGGATGCCAGCAACTTTATCGAATTCGACTGGATCGCCGTTGGCCGGCCAGCACCCGGCGCCAGTACGGCGGCTCTGCAGGATGTGCGGAGTACGCTGAGTAACGCGCTGACCGCCGAAGCGCAGGCACGCAGCACGCTGGCGGCGCAGATGCGTGGCTCCTATGATGGGAGCGATCTGGAGAAAGTCACCTCCGGGCTGCTGTACCAGGAAAAAACCGCGCGCGTTACCGCCATCTCGGCGGAAGTTAAGGCCAGAGAGTCCCTGCAGACGCAGTTTAACGACAACAAAGCTGCTGTTTCTGGTGAACTGAGTTCTCTGACGACAGAGCAGAGCGCGCAGGCGAGCCGTATCGGTGGCCTGGAAACCAGCCTCGGGAAAAAAGCCGATGCGGCCGCGCTGACGTCCCTGACGCAGAAAGTTGAGCAACAGGGCACCACGCTGACATCGCAGGGCGCCGCGTTAACATCGCTCACTAACCGGGTTGGCCAGACGGAAACGGGCCTGGCTGGTACGAATGAGGCACTGAGCGGGCTGCAGTCTGTTGTTACCCAGCAGGGCGACAGGATAACCAGCCAGGGTCAGTCCATCACGAAACTGACGAGCGATTTGGGCACGACAAATGCCGCGCTGGCGAAGAAAGCCGAAGCGGCTGCGGTCACTGCCTTAACGCAGCAGGTAGAGCAAAACGGGCAGGATATTCGCAGCAATACTGACAGCATCACCAGCCTGTCGAATCAACTGGTCAATGGCCAGCCGAATCGCTGGTCCCGTCGGATCTATCCGGTGCAACTGGCTAACGCCGGGACAGTCCCGTCATTCAGCGATGTTCGCGCTGTGGCACCAACGGTAGTGGATGAGGTGGCCGACGCGGCCAAACTGGACTTTACGTCCGCCGGCAGCTATCTGATCGCGCTGTATTCCTGCCAGGTGAAAGTGGCCGCAGATACCACCATCACACTGGCGCCCGGCGCCAGGGTTTTTGATGATACCGGCGCCATATTTGTGAATGGGGTTCAGGTCGCCTGGGGTAATGCCAGCTGGAATACTGTCAGTTTTGAACTGAAAGCCGGCTGGAACACCGTTGAGTTTCTGGTGACTCAGTGGACCGGCCAGGCGTATATCAACCTGGGCCTGAAGCTGTCAGACCAGGTTGCTGAGATGTACTCCGGTCTCGGGGTTTCCGCGCTGGCAAACGCAGCCGGCGTGCTCAGCTCGAATGTCAGCCAGATTGGCAACGATGTGGTCAGCAATTCGCAGAACATCACCCAGCTCCGGAATGCGCTGACGCAGACAGACGCGAACGTGGCCAGCAAAGCGGATCAGACGGCGATGAACTCGCTAACCGGACGAGTGGAGAAGACGGAATCCGGGCTGACGGCTGCTAACGCCAACATTACCTCGCTGAAATCCGCTGTACGGGCCGGAAACGCATCAGGCGGGGATTTAATTCCCAACCCGACGTTTGACCCGGCGTATGACCAGATGGGGTTCAGCGTGGTAGCCACGACGGCTGAGGAGGTCCCGCCGGGCTGCCCGTATGGTTATGCGGCCCGAATTGCCAGCCGGGATCACCATCCTAACTTTGCCGCGTTCCCGGCCACGCTTAACGATGTGATTGAGATCAGCGCACTGGTTGCCTGCGGCGCCGGCACGGCGAATTTTAATCTGTATGTTGGCACCGCCGTTCGGCCAGATACGAGCACCGGTGCGCCACTCATGGCGGGGGGCGGGAAATCCCCCTCCGCGACCTGGCAGAGAACCACCTGGCGCTTCAAGGTCACGCAGGCGATGGTGGACAGGGGTTATATCCGCCCGTTCCTGCAGATCTCGCAGAACAGCCCGTATGGCACCGTATGGTTCGTTACGGACTGGCATATGCGAAATGTGACAGCGGCGCAAAAGGTTCAGGATACTGCGGATGCCACAGCGGCGGCGGTTGACTCTCTGACCACCACCGTGACGCAACAGGGTAATCTGCTGACCTCGACCGGCAACCGGACAACCCAGCTGGAAAACGGGCTGGCAACCACCAATGCCGCAGTGGCCAAAAAGGCTGATGCGACAGCGGTGCAGGATTTGACCAATACCGTCACACAGCTGGGCAACGATCTGACTGCTGCGAACAGCGCCATCACGAAACTGACCGGAAATCTGGCGAATACCGATAAAGCGCTGGCGCAGAAAGCCGATGCGACTGCGCTGGCCACGCTCGACACGAAAGTGACGCAGCAGGGTAAAACGCTGGAGAGCCAGAGCAATTCGCTGACGAATCTGTCGAACAGTCTCTCGCAGGTTGCGGCAGATATCGATGCCAGCGGTCAGATACCGGGTAACCTGGTCGTGAATCCCTCGTTTGAACGTGGGCTGGATGGCTACACCGGGCGGTCAACCGCGACCAGTGTGGTGGAGGTTTCCGTTCCTCACAGCGGGACGCGGGCGCTGAAGGTTGATCCGGGGAATGTGACTCCGGGGCAATACATCCCGTTTGTTCAGGGGCGAACCTATGAAATCGGGGTGTGGGTCAAGGAACCCGGAGCGACGACGGATAATGGCGCGGGGAACAACAAGCTGCGGATCGGCAACTCTGCCGGCCAGCCGGTTTTTGAGCGTCCATACAACAGCGGTACGGTGGGGACAAACTGGACCCTGATTTCCGGTCGCTGGAAAGCGACGGAGACAGCCAGCCTGCCGGTGACGCTGAGTAACTATCTGATTAGCGGCAGCCGCTACTTCGATGATTTTTACGTCACTGACGTTACCGACCGGGTGGACATCGATGCCACCGCCGGCGCCGTTACCGGACTGACGAGCCGGGTCAGCACAGCGGAAGGGGCCATCACCTCACAAAGCCAGCAGCTGACGAACCTGCAGAACAGCCTGAACACGACCAACAGCAATGTGTCGAAGAAGGCCGATGCAACGGCACTGACTTCGGTCGATAACCGGGTGACAGAGGCAGAAGGGAAACTGACCACACAGAGCCAGCAACTGACAAATCTGGCGAATGTGCTGACGGCCACCCGCAACGCCGGCGACAACCTGATCCCGAACTTTGATTTTCTGCAGGGCAGCACGGCCTGGGATATTCAGTATCCCGCCGGTGTGACCTTTGGCGATTTCGGGGACGGGAAAGCGGGGGTCCGGCTGAACCGGACGACCACTACCAGCCCAGGCATTTTCTCCAACAACAACAAGCCGGTGCCGCTGAATGGCCAGCGCAAGTATCGGGTGGTGGTGAAGGCCAAAGGTGTTTCCGGCGCGATGAGTCTGCTGATCCGTCGCCAGAACAAAATCGGCCAGACGGACAGTACGTATGAGGATAAAACGGTCACGCTGACCACTGACTGGCAAACCATCACCTGGGAAACCGGATTGACGGCTGCCGGCGCGGACGGGCAGAACTTCAAACTTTATTCTCATCCGACAAACGGTGAAATCTGGCTCGATTCCGTCCGGGTGTTTGATATCACCGATGAAACCAACATCAAGGCGACCAGCGATGCTGTTTCGTCTCTGACCGGGACGGTGACGAACCAGGGGAACACCCTGACATCACAGGGGCAATCCATCACGGCGCTGAATAACGCGCTGGAAGGGGTCAAAGGCGATGTGGCGAAGAAGGCTGATGCGTCGGCGGTCAGTTCACTGACCAACCGGGTTACCCACACTGAAAAGGATATCCGTAGCCAGGCCGACAGCCTGACCAGCCTGAATACATCGCTGAAGCAGCAGGCGACACGGGGAGCCAACGTACTGCCGGACGGCAGTTTTGAATCCTATGCCGTCGGCGATGTTCTCAGTAATGCCCGCGCCGTTATCACCAGTGAAGCTGCTCACAGCGGGACCAAAAGCCTGCGTGTTACGCGCAGTACGGAGTACAACCCGAACGCGACGGATAATAACGATACCCATATCTTTTCAGGCATGCAGGTTCGCGATAACGCGGTCTATTACGTGGAGGCGTGGGTTAAGTTGCCGGCTGGCTCGACCGCCGATCCGACCGTTTATATGGTGCTCGGATTTTCCTTCCAGGATTCTGCCAATGGCTGGTCGTGGCCTGGCCTGAACGTGAAAGTCTCCGAGTTGTCGGTGGACAACTGGACAAAAGTCAGTGGCTATCTGACCAACAACCGAACCGCGCTGAAACAGGCAATGGTGAGGATCTCCATCCCGAATACACCAAAAGTTCGCCTGGGTGACGCCTTCCTGATTGATGATCTGATCATCACTGACGTGACCGATGCAAAGGCGGCGCTCGATGCCGCCGATGCGAATGCGCAGGCGCTTTCCAGTCTGTCCGCATCAGTCACGAAGAACGGGAAGAATATTACGTCTCAGGGCAGCGCGATCACGAAACTGCAGTCGGATGTAACGCAACTTGGTAAGGATATCAGCGGCAAGGCCGATGCCAGCGCACTGACGAATCTGACGACCCGCGTGACGGCTACCGAAGGCGGTCTGAAATCGCAGGGAGACAGCCTGACCAGCCTGCAGAACAGCCTGAACACGACTAACAGCAATGTGGCGAAGAAGGCTGATGCAACGGCGCTGCAGAGCCTGCAGAACACCGTTGAACAGCATGGCAGGGATCTGACCACGCAAAGCAGCGCGCTGACGAACCTGGAAAACAACTTTTCCTCCCTGGCCGTGGGCGGGACCAACCTTATCCGCAATGCGGACACACTGGAGGGATGGAGCAGCCGCCACGCCACAGAGACCTATCTGGGCGACCGCGTGGCCTACACCCGGCTGGCGAAAGGTGCATCCGGTTATACCCAGCTGGATGAACAGACGCTGGACGTTACCGGGCGTACGGAATTTGTATTCAGCTTCTATGCGAAAGGGGCTTATGACGGGCAGGAGATGGCGAGTTATTTCTATAACCCGTCGAACACCACCACCACGGAAACCAGCCAGGGCGTTAAAGGCGGGGCCGGTGACGGCAAGGCGGTCACGAAACTGACCACCGCATGGGCGCGTTACTGGGTGAAATGGGTTATTCCTGCCACCAGTGGCACCAAACGGCTGATTGCCGCGCGTCTGGAAAGCGCGACGTCTGCCGACAAAGAAGTCTGGCTCTGTCGCCCTCAGCTGGAAACCGGGACCGTGATGACTGACTGGTCACCGAGTCCGGATGATGCGGCCAGCGGTATTACCGCGAACACATCGGCCATTAACAGCCTCACCAGTCGGGTGACGAATGCCGAGGGGCAACTGACCGCGCAGTCTCAGAGCATCACGAATCTGCAGAACAGCCTGAACACCACCAACAACAACGTGGCACAAAAGGCCAGCGCGCAGTCGGTGAGTGATCTCACCAGCCGGGTCACCAGTGCGGAAGGCAAAATCACCTCCCAGGGGCAGGCTATCACGAAGCTGCAGGGCGATTTGAGCAGCACCACCGATAAGGTCAACACCAAAGCGGATCAGACGGCGCTTAACGCGCTGACTGGCCGGGTGGAGAAAACCGAGGCAGGCCTCACGGCAGCCAACAGCAACATCGTCAGTCTGACGGCGGCGGTGAACGCCGGGAATGCTGCCGGGGATGATTACATCCCAAACCCGTCATTTGATCCGGCGTATGACCGCATGGGTTATGACGTGGTGGAGACCACTGCTGCAGGTGTGCCGGCTGACTGCCCGTTCAGGTATGCCGTCCGGCTGGCCGGGCGAGACCATGTGCCAAAAATCAACAACATCGCTGTGACTCCGGGCGACGTTTACGAAATGTCTGCTCTGGTAGCGTGTGGTACCGGCAGCGCTGACTTTAATTTCTACATCGGTCGGGCCACCACTGCTACTGGTGGTATTGGGGCGAGAGCGTCCGGGGGAAACACCAAGACCACCACCGCGTGGAAACGAGCCACCTGGCGCTTTACTGTGCCGGCAGACACGAACTTCCTGCGACCGTTCCTGCAGGTTAATCAGAGCAGCCCGTTCGGCACTGTCTGGTACGCTGCCGACTGGCATATGCGTAACGTGACGGCGGCGAACAGTGCGCAGAAAACCGCAGATGCGACCGCAAAAGCGGTGGATTCACTGACCACCACGGTTAGCCAGCAGGGCGATACGCTCAGCAGCATCGGCACGCGGACCACCTCGCTGGAGAACAGCCTCCGGTCGACAAACGATACGGTGAGTAAAAAGGCTGACACGACAGCGGTGACGCAGCTGCAGGGCACGGTGACGCAGCAGGGGAATGACATCGCGGCAGCCAACAGCGCGCTGACAAAACTCAGCAGCGATCTGGCCACTACGAATGCGAATGTGAACAAAAAAGCGGACGCAAGCGCGATGAACACCCTGCAGAACCAGGTCACTGAGCAGGGCAAAACACTCAGTGCACAAGGGGATTCTCTAACGCAACTGAGTAACAGCCTGAGCCAGACGGCAGCGGATATTGACGCCAGCGGGAAAATGCCGGGCAACCTCATTGTCAACGGCAGTTTTGAGCGCGGCGCGGCGGGCTTTACCGGCTGGAGCAGTACCGCGACGGTGGCCGATTTACAGGTTCCGCATTCGGGTAACAAGGCGCTGAAAATGTCCGCCGGCCAGTCGAACCTGGTCGGGCAGGAAATCAGTATCACGCAGGGTCGTACCTACCGCATGGGGGTATGGGCGAAGCAGGACCCGGGAACCACGATTAAAGATGCGGGTAACACGAAGTTTCGTGTGGCCGACAGCACTGGCCTGCTGGTCGGCTCAAACTACGGACCGTTTAGTTCTGGCTGGCAACTGGTAACGTTTGACTGGAAAGCCACGAAGACCACGACGGCCAGTTTCCAGCTGACGACCTTCCTCAGCGCGGGGGCAATGTATTTCGATGATTTCCATGTCCTCGATGTTACGGATGAAAAGGATATCGCAGCTAATGCCGGGGCCATTTCTCAGATGAATACCCGCGTCACCGCTGCTGAAGGGGCTATCACCACCCAGGCGCAGCAGCTGACGAAACTCAGCGGCGATCTGGCCGTCACGAATGCGGCGGTCAGTAAGAAGGCCGAGCAAAGCGCTGTCACCGGGTTGACCACCCGGATGACGTCTGCCGAGGGTAAACTGGATTCGCAGTCGCAGCAGCTCACCAGTCTGCAGAACAGCCTGACCACGATGAATACTGAGCTGGGTAAAAAGGCTGACACGTCCGCGGTGAGTTCACTGACCGGTCGCGTAAGCCAGGTGGAAAACACCATCACCAGCCAGTCGCAGAGCATCACGTCGCTGACCAGCACCATCAATACCATCCGCACTCAGGGAGCTAATCCGTGGGTTGACGGTACGTTTGAAAGCTACAGCGATGGCCAGGTGCTGGGCGGGAACGGCACAGCCGTTGTGGTGGCGTCTCAGAAATTCACCGGCAATAAGAGCCTGAAGGTGAGTCGAGGAGCGAACAATAACGGCAACAGCGATAAACAGCTTGGGAGCTGGCAGTCAGTCCGTGAGGATGCGAAGTTCCGGTTTGAGTTCTGGGCTATGATGCCGGCGGATCAGGCGCCATCCTCCGGGTGGACAACGCTGGTCGGTATCCAGTCACAGAATGCTGCCGGGCAAAATGCCTGGCAGGCGGCGGTCACTGTCAGCGAAGCCTCTCTGGGCGCGCGCGATAAGTGGGTGAAATTCACGGGGATCGCCAGTAACAACGGGGCAGGCAGAACACGCGCGGTGGTCTGGATCTCCACCCGCGGCGCCACCGGCAACGGTACCCCTGGCTATTCACTGTATATCGACGATCTGGTCATCACGGATGTTACCGATGCGAAAGCGGCACAGGATGCCTCAGACGCGACGGCGAGTGCCGTGAGCGGCCTGACGGCGCGCGTAACGGATGCCGAAGGGAAAATCACTGCCCAGGCGCAGCAGCAGACGGCACTGGCCACGAAAGTGGATAACGCCAACTCCCGCGTCGATAACATGGCGAAGACGCTGAGCGACAGCCAGAGCACACAGGCCAGCCTGAATACCTCGCTTCAGTCGCAGATTGACGCGCAGGCGGCCGCCAACATCAAAAACCAGACGACGCTGGACAACACGATTAAATCGGTGGCCAGTATCACCAGTACCCAGCAGACGCATGCAACGGCACTGGAGGCGCTGGCAACGCAGCAGACGACCCTGACATCCAGTGTCGGGGATCTCAGCGCCTCCGTTCAAAACACCGCTAAAACCGTGGCGGATGTGAATGGTACGGTGAGTTCGCTGTGGTCGATGAAGGTTGAGACGGTTAACGGGAAGAATGTTGGCGCGGGGATTACGCTGGGCAGCAATGGTGAAACAAGCGACATGATCCTCTATGCCGACCGCTTCTCGCTGTTTAACCGTAACAATGCGACGGCAGTGCCGGTGATGATTGCCGAAGGCAATGAACTGTATATCGATACGGCACGTATCAAAAACAGTTCCCTGACCTCAACTAAAATCGCGGACGGTTCCATCACGAACGCGAAGATCGGCAACGAGATCCGCTCGAATAACTTTGTTGACGGGTCGCAAGGCTGGCGTATCGCCAAGGATGGCTCTTCGCAGTTCAATAACGTGATCGTTCGTGGCAGGGTCGAAGCGAATAGCGGCGTGTTCCGTGGCACTGTCCAGGCGGATGCGTTCATCGGTGACATTGCGGTGGCAAAAGGTTACGACAGCCTGACCTTCCGCCGCAACCAGACGGTACAGCGGAACGGTGCGTATCAGAACAGGGGGTATAGCATGACAGTGGTTCTGGCCTGCACCCTGGTGTGCCAGACCTATGGGACGGGCAGTGGCCTGGGGTATACCTCTGATATTACGTTCAACATTGGTGGGCAGGAGGTAACCCGCCGTATCTTCGTCGATGCCGGTAATATCACAGCTGGCACCACGGCCTTTGAATTGCGGTTTGCCGCGCGCCTGGATGCTGACTACAACAATGTCGGCTTCTTTATCAAGGCTACAGGTCGAAATGCCGCGATTGATTACACCTGCACAGTCGAGAACATCACCGCAACCGCCTTCCGAACGGACAGCAGTTCATTTAGCTAACAAAGGCCCCGCTAGGGGCCTTTTCTTTTTCCAGGGAAAACCATCCAGGAGGAATTTTATTATGGCGATGTATGAAGTCGGCACCGTCACGGGTGCAGCGTCGCAGGCACGGGTGACAGGTGCGACAACAAAATGGTCACAGGAGGCGCTGGGGATACTGCCCGGGTCGATTCTGGTGGTCTACCGCAGCGGTAGTGCTGACCTGTATGCGATCAAATCTGTGGACAGCGACACGCAACTGACGCTGACCCGGAATATCACCACCGCATTTTCCGGTGCCTGTTACGGCATTATTACCGCTGAAACCGCCAGCACCTCGTCGTTTGCTAACCAGCTGGCCAGCGCATTTGCATTCTGGCGTAGTGTGGTGGAGGGCTGGTCGATGGCCCTGACCGGCAGCGGCAATATCACCCTGACTGACCCGATCACCGGAAAGCAGGTGACCGTACCGGCGATAGCCGGGATGGCGAAGGCATCGGATCTTAACGCACTGGCAAAACTCACTGGAGGAAACGACCTCGACGGCTCGCAGGTTATAACCAGCGATAATGCCGGTTTTATTCTTGGCAGGAACAACGATATTGGACTGGTCAAAAAATCAGGCACCTACGGGAAGCTGATGGTGGGCAGCGGAACGCGCTTCAGCGTGGTGAAAGGAAATAAGGCGACCATCAGCCCTGAAGATACCCAGACGGAGATTATGGGGGTCGATAGCGCCGGCAATCTGGCTGTTCCGGGCAACATCAGCGCGGGGAAATATTTTGCGCAGGCCATTGAGCTATCGATGAGTACGCCATACATCGACTTTCATTTCAACGATAGTACCGCCGATTACACAACACGGCTTATCGAGAACGTAGCAGGTGAGCTGACTCTCGAAGGGGCCTTTATGTGTAAAAAGCATCTATACGCCTGGGGAGCACTCATGGCGAGAAGCGTTGCCCCGAGCAATCCAGCGAATGGACAACTGATCACCGGCGCACCGTTCCAGTCGATGATTCAAGGGCGTGGCGGCTTTGGCGATGCCCGTGGTGCGGTAGCAAACTATTATGTTGAGGAGTCTGTGGGTTCGGAGCACAGGGCGGTTGTCTATCTCGATGGTTATGGCCGAACTGATGCATGGATCTTCCGTGCTGGCGGCACCATTTCCACTGGCAAAGGGGACGTCCTGACCACCGGCTCAGACGTGCGGCTTAAAGAGGATTTTACGGAATCTCGGGAAGGTGCCTCCAGGCGCATTAACGCGCTGGGGGTATGCGAGTTCAACATGAAGGGTGAAACGCGCCGGAGGCGTGGATTTATCGCCCAGCAGGCTGAAAAAGCTGACGATCTGTATACTTTCCTCGGCATCGAGCAGGAGATTGATGGCGAAAAATTCAGAGTGATGAATGTGGATTACACGGCAATCATCGCCGATTTGGTGACCGTGGTACAGGATTTGCTTAGGCGAGTTGACGCCCTAGAAAGTTGAGGAGCATAAAAAATCCCCCGGAGGCACTTGCCGGGGGCAACTGAAACGACATTAATTGCTGTGTACATCACAGAATAATTTGAAGTAAACGATAAGTAAGTTCAAGTAAACTTCTACTGGTCAGATGTTGTGTCGTTTTTTAATAACCTACCAAAATTAATAATGCAATAGTGCTAAATCCTGTTGGGTTTTCATGTTTAAGGATTTAAAACTAAAGTATTACTTTCCATCAGATAGAAATCATAAAGATAGATTCAGGGTAATGGATGCTAAATATTATTATTGACACGTTTATAATTAATTGAGGTGCAATCTTGTAATTTTTAAACCCATGTTATAAATTTGTAATGCAGGGCGGTTTTATCTTGTTATTTAGTGGGTTGTAGTGATATCGGTTCTTAGCGATTTTTAATAGGCTTTCTATGTTAACAAATTTCCCGGATGAAAAATACATTTCTGATAGAAATTCATCGTTTATTAAACGAGTATATTTTTTACGTCAGATAGGTGTCGTTCTTTGCTTTCTCCCTATATACTCTGTCCTCCAGGAGCAGTCACATCAAAAAATAACAATAGCCTTGTTAATTCTTAATGCACTCATCTGGCCATCGGTTGCTTATCTGGCAAGCATGATGTCGAAGGATATGCTGGGTACTGAAAAAAAGAATATGATACTTGATTCATTCTGGGCTGGTATCTGGATAGCCGTAATGCAAGTTAGTCCAATTCCATCATTATTCATAATTTCAGTTCAAATAGCTGATCGCTATGCTGCTGGTGGATGGAAAATTTTAAAACCAGCATTAACGTGTATGATGATTAGTTTCCTGACAGTTTGGTTAGCAAATGATTTCAGATATACGATTGAATTCAGTACCCGAACGGTATTGCTTTCTTTACCCTTGGCAACCTGCTATCCCATTGTATTGAGTGTGGTTTCAAGACATTTATCTATAAAGTTGAGGAAAAGAAGGGAGTTACTGGAAAAGCAGGCCCTGATGGATCCTGGTCTAGATCTTCCAAATCGCCGTTTTTTTGAGCAGAAAATGGAAAGTGCTTTTCGTGCGACGCGTAAAAAAAGAATTCATTCATATCTTATGCTCATTGATGTTGATAATTTTAAAAAAATTAATGATACCTATGGTCATGAAGTAGGCGATGCGGTGTTATCTCGTATATCAACAATATTACGAGAGTGCGCTGGTGTGAAGGACGTGCCAGCAAGGATTGGTGGCGATGAGTTGGCTATTATTGTTAACAACAGTAATAACAAGCTTGTTATAGCTATGGTTCATTTAATTCAAAAAAATATTAAAGATCTTTCATTGCCTTCCCACAAAGATATGTACTGTACTGTCAGTATCGGTATTTCTTGTGCAGAAAATAAAGAATCAATCATCGAGTGGATCAAAGAGGCTGATGAAATGCTATATGAAGTTAAACGTAACGGAAAGAATGGATATTGCATGCCAAATAATTGAAGAAGATATGATTTCTTTTCTCATGATTTTATACATATATATGTTTAAGAACGTTTATTATCCACAATTGTAACAAGGATAAATCTCTTCGAAACCATAAGCGCCTTTCAACTTACATTGGACATCTGCCACCCAAGTCATTCGCGTAATGCAACTATCTGATCCAAATAGCTTTAATATTGAAATCATGTTTCTTTTTTAACCTTCCTTTTCATTTGATTTGAATGATCGATCGATACTCAAAGTATGATAGTTTTTGCCTATCATTAGATCGTTATCGATCATTTTAAACTATTTCTCTTTCATATTTAATTATGACACGATTAGGATTATTCTTAGTTCCGGTGTTTTTTTAATGATAAAGAACAGTGTGGAAATAGAATCCTGTAGATTTGTTTTAGAACCATCTTACAAAAAAGATGGTTCTGTACATTCTTGGGAAATTCTCACGAAAAATGTTAAAAAAAAGAATGCTAATGGTTATCTTGCTAATGAAAGTGCTTTTTGTTTCAGCACACTAAGTGACAAAGAAAAAATCGATTTGTTTAATAAACAGATATTGACAATTGAAGAAATTGATGCTTCTAAATTGAAGTTAAAGCCAGTTTCGTTGAATGTTGACAGCCTAATTAGCGATTATATCTTGAATGATAAATATATTAGCGATTACTTAAAAAAACAAAAAAACATTGCCTTTGAGATTAACGAAGAGTTTCATGAATTTAATACTAAATGCTGTATGATTGACTTAAAGTGTCTTTCGAAATTGTGTCCAGTATGGCTGGATGATTTTGGGAGGGGTTTAACAAGTATTACAATTATTCAGATGTTTAATTTTGAATGTATAAAAATCGATAAAGATTATTTCTGGGAAATACAGTATGAGAGTAAATTATTTAAGATATTAAATGAAGTAAAATCATACTGCAATTTCGTAATTGTTGAGGGAGTTGAGACAATAGAACAAAAAAATAAAGTACATTCTGTTGTTGATTGCGCTTGCCAGGGAAGGTTGTGGATGAGCGATTACTATTATGTCGAGATTTAAAATAAATGATAACAAAAGATAAAAAATGTCCATTTTGTGGTGCATATTTAATTGCTGAGGACCACTGCCAAAGTTGCCATGCATTTCAGATTAAAGGATATGTATCAAGAGACGCTCGCACAAGAATTAATTTGGTATCTATCGGCACGTCTTTACTGGTTGCGCTCTTTGGAATCTTAGTTGTGTTTCTGGTATCTTTCGGTATCGGTGCATATATTGCTATAATTGCGTTTTCTCTTGTTTTTTATTTTATTATGAAAAAGATTCTTTATTTAAAAGAAGAGAAAAAAGGGAAGATGGTTTGGAAAAGAGCAATAATCACATGGTAGATAATTATTAAAATAATATTATAGTGATGGTGCTTTCAATGAAAGCCTCGAATTTCGAGGCTTTTTTATAGTATTTTTATAATGCTTTCAAAGCATGAATTAGAACATCCGAAATATTTAACCCGACTCACAGGGAGTGAGTATTATTGGCTAATAATTCACCCTCCAGATGAGCTGAAAAACTCAAAGCCAGTTATCAAAACTGAAAATATACTAATGAATTTCAATAGGTTAGGGCTTAGGCTAAAAACATTAACCACATATCAAAAACACCTATTTTTCTTTTTAAATCAATAAGTAATGATGTTGTTAGTTAACTACTGCTGCGCCATATGCAGTGGTTCGAAGCCGCAGACCTGATCGTTAAAGGCATGGAAGGCGCTATCGCCGCCAAGACCGTGACCTATGACTTCGAACGTCTGATGGAAGGCGCTAAACTGCTGAAATGTTCAGAGTTTGGCGACGCGATTATCGCGAACATGTAATCCCGTTGGTGGATTAAGTAAAAGCGGGAGCCAATGGGCTCCCGTTTTTTTATCGCATGCAGGCTATTATTTTGCCGGGCGCTCGCTGCGCGGTGCCATCGCCGATTTCCCGCAACACAATGTCCATCAAAGCCATGCACCTCGTGACAGGGATAGCTCAGTTTACCGCGAGATCGCGAGTGGGAATGGATTGAACGCCAGGGGCCATACTGATGGCCCGACCGGCTTAAACCGGCGCTGTTCGGCGAAAATGTGATGTAGCCTAAACTCAGGCTATCCGTTCACCTTCAGATTAAACAGCCGGGACAGCGCCGCTCTGCCGCTATCCGTCACTTGCACTTCCCGATATCCCGGTGCGCGGGTTATCCATCCTTTCTGCTCAAACAGCGCCATCAGCGCCGATCCGGCGTCGCCTCCCAGATGAAAACGTCTTTCGCTCCAGTCAAGACAGGGGCAGCAAGGCTTACGTCGCGGTCGAGCGTTAAGTACTGCCCCCAGGCTTTCAAGCTGGGTTTTACCGGCTGACGTCAGGGACTGCCCATCGGCCGTCAGCCATTTCTGCCGCAGCATAAACTCATAAATATTCACCGCCAGTTCGCCCGCCAGATGGTCGTAGCAGGTGCGGGCGTAGCGAAGCGTAACCGGCGTGCTGGTGGCCAGCGCCTTATGCGCCTGCATTGAGACGCCCATCAGGTTTTCCAGCAGCCCGGCGATATGCGGGCCCGCCAGGCGGTAATAGCGGTGGCGCCCCTGCGCGAGACACACCACCAGCCCGTTGCTGAGCAGCCGGGCAAGATGTCCGCTGGTGGTGGAGGCGGAGACCTCGGCGACCGTGCTGAGCTCGGTCGCCGTCCATGCGCGCCCGTCCATCAGCGCGCAGAGAATACTCACCCTTGACGGGTCAGAGAGGGCTGAGGCCACCATCGCCATCGCGGTTTCCAGCGCCGCCTCTGGCTCACTGTCTTGCTGCGCTTTCAGGAGATTCATTCAGAAAGTATGGCCCATTTTTTGGTCACTTCCGCTGCCCGGGTGTCATCATCGGTAAGGAGAATGAGCCGGTTACGGTGGTCGCTGTACTGTACCAGAATATTAATACCGTTGCGGGCCAGGGTGTCTGCAATGTCTCCCAGTTCCCCGGGTCGTTCCTGGGGTAACTTGCGTATCAGAGGGCGGCATACATCGCTGACCGTAAATCCGGCCTCGGTCAGCACCCTGCGGGCTGTCTCACCGTCTTCTACCAGAAAATGCGCATGTCCGGCATCAGGCGTGGTGAATACCCCACCACCTTCGAGACCCACACCGTTGTTGCCCAGCGCTATACCCATTGCGCCAAGCGAGCCCGGCGAGTTGCTGAGAATGACGTGAATATCATACATCTGGCTGTGCTCCCCGCTCCGATGAGTAATCCCGGAACACGCGGGCAACGCGTATTCTGTAATATGAAAAAATCGATGCTTTGCCTTCGCGCTGGGCAGCCAGATGCCGCTCATTTTGCTGCCAGTTGGCCACCGATGCTTCATCTTCCCACCAGGATAACGAAAGGATTTTGCCGGGCGAATTCAGGCTCTGAAAGCGCTCGATGGCGATAAACCCCGGCGTGTCTGAAAGCAAAGGCGTCAGCCCGGCCGCCAGTTGAAGATATCTTTCCTGTGCTTCCGGTAAGGCGTCGGCCTCAAAAAGTACCGCAATCATAAGTCTGCTCCGTGGTGAATTTCCCTGCAGTCTAATGACGGCCAGAGCAGGATGCTTCGGCGTGCAGCGAAGTGTGGCTGAGGTTGGATACCCCAGCCACATTTCCTGAGCGCCGGATGACCGCGCCAGAAACGAGTTACTCTTCGTTAAAGATAATAAATTCAGGCTGGTAGCTGACCGGGAAATTGACCGAGCGGGCGATAAAACAGACGTGATGGATCTGCTGATGAATGGCCGCGGCGGCGTCGAGATCGGTACCTGGTAATACGGTGATTTTCGGCCTGAGGGTAGCAGAAATAAAGCGACCCGCGCCCCCTTTTAATACTTCACCCGTTGCCACCGGCGAGTCCTGATATTCCATGACCGTAATGCCGGCATCTGAGGCCAGATGTAAGTACCACAGCATGTGACAGGCAGAGAGAGAAGAGAGCAGGAGATCTTCCGGGTTCATTTTGCCGGGATCGCCGCCCAGTAATGGATCATTTGAACAATGAATAGGTTCTTTTCCCTTTATCGCGATATCCCAGGTTCGGGCATAAGCCTTGTAACCCGAGGTACCCGTGCCCTGATTGCCGGTCCATGTGATATGACTGGTATAAGCATGTTCCATTGGTTTGCCTTTCTCTATAGAGGGATGAATTTCTTCACTGCGGTATCGTCCAGGTGCATTGCCTGAACGAAGCCGCAGGTAGAATCGCAAGGTTGTCATGACGTTGGCTAGAATGGCATAATGGTATACCATTTATGAATGATGTAAAGAGAGCCAAATGAACGCTGCTACCCGTTCGACCGCCGACATCCTTGCCAGTGAGTTAAAAATCTTAATCAACAAGGGGGCATTGCGAGATGGCGACCGGCTTGTGGAGCGCGACCTGGCCTGCCAGTTTTCTGTCAGCCGTATCCCAATGAGAGAAGCGATACAGCAGCTTGAGCGCGAAGGTCTGGTTGAGATTTACAGAAATCGCGGCGCGGTGGTGAAAACGCTGACGGCCGCAGATGTCGATGAAATTTATCAGCTGCGGGCACTCCTGGAAGGTGAAGCCATTTTTCATAGCCTGAAGAATATGGACCCGGAAACGCTTGCCCGGGCAGAGCTGGTGCATCAGCTGCTGAGCAGCGCTTCTGAACCCGAGCAGCAGGGGAGGTATAACCGGGAGTTTCATGAACTGCTGTATCGGAAGTGTAACAATCAGCGCCTGTTGAAGATGATCGGTGAATTGCGCGAGCAGATTGAAAGATATGAGCTTTTTCAGAACAGACTGCTGTCGGATACGCTGAAATTCCAGGATGAGCATCAGCAGATCCTGATGGCCTGCCAGCAAAATAATCCACAGGAGGCTCGGGCATATACCGTGAAACATATTCTTTCAGCAGGTGAAATCCTTCGCGCCTATATTGTAAGCCGTTAATGGTTGCGTAAAGCGGCTGCGTTGTTCACGCATAAATTGCAATCCGTCTCAGCTCAATGCTATAAGAAAAGAGCCGTTTTAATGGCGCTTATGTTTTATCTGTAAAGAATAAGTGAAGGTCAGATAATGATTACGTCAGTGCAGCCAACCACCACCGTCACCACCACCACCGTAACCTGCGGTGGTGTGGGCGTATCTGTGACCGGCTCCTGACAAACAGATCCTCACTCCCCGCCAATGTGGACGGGGAGCGTCTTCTCCGTTCGTGACAGACTGAATGGAGACCCATCATGATTTCATCTGAACATGCCCTGTTAATTATCGATATGCAGCAGGGGCTTTTCCGTGGCCCGGTTTCCCCGTATCAGGCCGATGCGCTTCTGGCGAACGTTTGCCTGCTGATTGAAAAAGCGAGACAGGCTGAGGTGCCAGTCTTCTTTGCCCGCCATACCGGACCTGACGACTCTCCGTTCTCCGCGCAAAGTCCATTAACCCAACTGCTGCCTGAGATGGGGGTTAACTGCGAGCGGGATATCGTTTTGATTAAAAAATACCCCTCCTGTTTCCAGCAAACTGACCTTGAGCATCAGCTCGCCCAGGCCGGCGTAAAACAGCTGGTTATTGCCGGGATGAAAACCGAATTCTGCGTGGACACGACCTGCCGAGCGGCATCGGCGCTGGGATTACGGACGGTGTTAATCTCGGATGCGCACTCAACCATGGATAACGAACGTTTATCAGCGCCTGACATCATTGGCCATCACAATGTCACCCTTGCGGGGCCCTTTGTGACGCTGTCGACCGCCGCAGAGTGGCGCTTTTCGGCAGAGAAATAAGGGTGAAGAAAGGGAGCCTGAGGGCTCCCGTTTGCGACGCCTGCTCATCCGGTTTTACTGCGTAGGGCGACGCAGGGTGGAGGCGGGGTGACGCCGGAGCGCCTCTTCGGGACGCACCGGGCGCCGCACCAGCTCGCCGCCGCAGTTCGGGCAATGGCCGTTCAGCCGGGCCGTCATGCAGTCCTGGCAAAAGGTACACTCGAACGAACAGATAAACGCTTCGGGTGAGTCTGGCGGCAGATCTTTATCACAGCATTCGCAATTCGGGCGTAACTCGAGCATGACCTTCTCCTGTGGTTAACGGCGGTATCCGCCACGGCGGGCCAGCGGATGCTGTTTTTATATCACGGCCCGCACTGGCCGCCGAAGGGTTTCGCTGCGTTAACCTGCGCCGCAAAGCGTTGCCTTTCCGGGCTGCATCCCCGGCACGAGGATCACTTTGCGGCATGCCTCTTCACGCTTCTCAAAGATCTGATAGCCGCGCGCGGCCTCCTCCAGCGGCATATGGTGCGTGATAATCTCCTCCGGGGTGAGCAACCCTTGCTCAATTAGCGCCAGCAGATCCGGCAACCAGGCATGGACGTGGGTTTGCCCCATTTTGAAGGTCAGCCCCTTATCAAAGGCATCGCCAAACATAAATCCGTGAATGAAACCGGCGTAAACCCCGGGCACGCTGACAATGCCGCCGCGGCGCACGGCGGCGATGCACTGGCGCAGCGCTTTCCCGCTGCTGCCCTCGATTTTCAGGGTGCTGAGAACGGTTTCCGTGAGGCTGCCTTTCGCCTCGAAGCCGACGGCGTCAATCACCGCGTCGACGCCGCGATGGCCGGCGGTGTTGTCGATAATCCACTGCGCCGGGTCGTCATGGTGGTCGAAGTTTATCGGGATCGCGCCATAGCGCTGCTGCGCGAAGTCGAGTCGGTAATCGTTATGATCAATGATGAATATCTGCTCTGCGCCATTGAGTCTGGCGCAGGAGGCGCACAGCAGGCCAACCGGGCCGGCGCCAAAAATAGCCACGCTGCTGCCGGGTTTGACCTCGACGTTTTTTACCGCCTGCCAGGCGGTGGGCAGAATATCCGACAGAAACAGCACCTTTTCATCGGGTAAGGTGTCCGGCACTTTAAACGGGCCGGTATTGGCTTTGGGAACCCGCACATATTCCGCCTGGCCGCCGGGGATCCCGCCGTACAAATCACTATAGCCAAACAGCGCCGCGGGTGGCGAAATACCTTTGCGATTGAGCGTCGCCCCCTGGCCGCTATTGGTGCTTTCGCAGGCGGCATATTGCTGCAGGCGACAAAAGAAGCAGTCTCCGCAGGCAATGACAAACGGGATAACCACCCGATCGCCTTTACGAACCGCGGTGACGTCCGAACCGGCGTCCACCACTTCCCCCATAAATTCATGGCCGAAAATATCACCATGGTGCGTGCCGGGGATCTTTCCGCGGTAAAGGTGCAGATCGGAACCGCAGATCGCCGTCGCCGTGACGCGCAGAATAATATCGTCCGGCGCCTCAAGGGCCGGGTCGGGCATGGTGTCAACGCTGACATGATGGGGGCCATGATAAGTGAGTGCTTTCATAGAGTCTTCTCCTGGAGAGAATGGCTGATCGCATCAGGCGCAAAGGCAAAGTGACCTGACGCTATTGCCGCCGATAAACCACCGTGAAAATAAAGCGTAGAGTACTAATAATGGAACTGCGTGATATTCCAGTCGCTGAATATATGCCACGCTTCGCTTATTTATTGGCGTTATTTGCCTGTTTCCCCTGAATATGCCAGGCTTAATCGGGCATGATATTCGCTCCATTTTATTTTTCCAGCCGCTTCCCCAGCGGCTTTTTTTTTGCCTTAAAAACAAGAAAAATTCCTAATTTCAGTCGGGCTACAGGCAATACTGCCGCTTCGTTATATAACCCAACGGGAGTAACCCGCCGGTATAAATAATTCTTTGCCGCATGGGTGGTCTCTATGCATTATTTCCCTGAACACAGTAAGTTAGCCGAAATGTGCCGTCTGGTTGTTTTTGATGTGTTTTGTAGAATTATTCCGAATTGCTGCTAAAAGACATCGAAAGCACCGGATAATAATTTGACTAACCAGCATTACCCGCTAGATTTAAATATCGAACGACGAGTGATACGGAATATTTTCGTATCGTACTGACATAACCGATATACATGAGGTGAAAATATGGCAGAGCATCGTGGTGGTTCCGGTAATTTTGCTGAAGATCGTGAAAAAGCTTCTGAAGCAGGTCGTAAAGGTGGTCAGCACAGCGGCGGGAACTTTAAAAATGATCCGCAGCGTGCGTCCGAAGCGGGTAAAAAAGGCGGACAAAACAGCCACGGCGGTGGCCGCAAGTCTGATAATTCCTGATTATCCTTTTCCTTGCACCCTGAAGTGAAAGTATCTCCTGCGAGTCTGTCACAGACTCGCAGTTATTTTCTGACTCCGGAAGGTATTTCTATGAATATGAAAAGCATTGAAGATGTATTTATTCACCTGCTCTCAGATACCTACAGCGCAGAGAAACAATTAACCCGCGGGCTGGCTAAACTGGCCAGAGCGGCGTCCAGTGAAAAACTCAGCGCGGCGTTCAATGCTCATCTTGAAGAAACCCAGGGCCAGATTGAACGTATCGACCAGATCGTTGAGCAGGAATCCGGTCTGAAAATCAAACGCATGAAATGCGTGGCCATGGAAGGATTAATTGAAGAGGCCAATGAAGTCGTTGAGAGCACGGAAAAAAATGAAGTACGTGATGCCGCGTTAATTGCCGCTGCGCAAAAGGTCGAGCATTACGAAATTGCCAGTTACGGTACCCTGGTGACCCTGGCGGAACAGCTGGGTTATAAAAAAGCGGTCAAACTGCTGGCCGAAACCCTGGAAGAAGAAAAACAAACCGATGTGAAATTAACCGACCTGGCGGTAGGTAATATTAATAAAAAAGCAGAAAAATAAACGCTCCCTGACACGAGGAAATCACGATGAATCACATTGAACATTATCATGACTGGCTACGAGATGCGCATGCCATGGAAAAACAGGCAGAATCCATGCTGGAATCAATGGCTGGTCGTATCGATAATTATCCGGATCTCCGTGCCAGAATCGAACAGCATATTAATGAGACCAAACGGCAAATTACCGTGCTGGAAGAGATCCTCGACCGCAACGAGATTTCGCGCTCGGTGATTAAAGATTCAATGAGTAAAATGGCGGCTCTCGGCCAGTCCATCGGCGGGATGTTTCCTTCCGATGAAATAGTCAAAGGCTCGATCAGCGGGTACGTCTTCGAGCAGTTTGAGATCGCCTGCTATACCTCTCTGCTGGCGGCGGCTGAAAAAGCGGGCGATACCGCTTCCATTCCGGCCATTGAGGCCATCCTGGCGGAAGAGCAGGCCATGGCCGACTGGCTGATCAAACATATTCCTCAGACCACGGAGCAATTTCTCCTGCGTTCAGATGCTGACGGCGTAGAAGCGAAAAAATAACCAGGAGGCAGGCCTATGTTTCGTCATGTGAAACAACTGCAGTATACCGTGCGCGTTGCTGAACCCAATCCGGGGCTCGCGAATTTACTGCTCGAACAGTTTGGCGGCCCTCAGGGCGAGCTGGCCGCCGCGTGTCGTTATTTCACTCAGGGATTAAGCGATGACGATCCCGGCCGCAAAGACATGCTGATGGATATCGCGACAGAGGAGCTGAGCCATCTGGAGATCATTGGCACCCTGGTCGGCATGCTAAATAAAGGCGCCAAAGGGGCGCTGGCGGAGGGCACCGAGAGCGAGGCGGAACTCTATCGTTCGCTCACCGCCAACGGCAACGACAGCCATATTACGTCGTTACTGTACGGCGGCGGTACCCCGCTGACCAATTCGGCGGGCGTGCCGTGGACGGCGGCCTACATTGATACTATCGGCGAACCCACCGCCGACCTGCGGTCGAACGTCGCGGCGGAGGCGAGGGCGAAGATCGTCTATGAACGGCTGATCAACGTGACCGACGATCCCGGCGTAAAAGACGCGCTGGCGTTCCTGATGACCCGCGAAGCGGCGCATCAGCTCTCTTTTGAGAAGGCGCTGCAGTCAATTCGCAACAACTATCCGCCGGGCAAACTGCCGCCCATTAGCGAGTACGCGAACACCTACTACAATATGTCTGAAGGTGGAGAAGTACGCGGCAGCTGGAACAGTGACAAACACTTCGATTATGTCAAGGATCCGCAGCCGGCCGTGGATGGCGGAGATGGCAGCGCCTCTGTCGGCCTGACGCCGGAGCAAGAAGCGCTGTGCAAAGCGATGCTGAAGCGAACAGAGTCTGACCCGCAGGGTGATCCTTTGACCGGCGCTGAACTGGGCGCCGGTAAGCAAAACACGTCATCATCGGCTAAGTGATGTTCGCATAAGCCCCGGCTGCGGCCGGGGCGTTTCATAATGATGGGTGCGGATTATGTTTGAATTTGACGCGTTTCATCTGGCCCGACTGCAATTTGCCTTTACCGTTTCCTTCCATATTCTGTTTCCGGCCATCACCATCGGCCTTGCCAGCTACCTTGTGGTGCTGGAAGGGATGTGGCTGCGAACCCGGGATAACGTCTGGCGCTCGCTCTACAACTTCTGGCTGAAAATTTTCGCCGTCAATTTTGGCATGGGCGTGGTTTCCGGATTAGTCATGTCCTATCAGTTCGGCACCAACTGGAGCGGATTCTCCCAGTTTGCCGGCAGTATTACCGGCCCGCTGCTGCTGTATGAAGTCCTGACCGCCTTCTTCCTCGAAGCGGGATTCCTCGGCGTGATGCTGTTCGGCTGGAGCAAGGTGCCGCCGGCGCTGCATTTTTTTACCACCTGCATGGTAGCCCTTGGCACCCTGGTCTCCACCTTCTGGATCCTCGCCTCCAATAGCTGGATGCAGACGCCGCAGGGTTTTACCCTCGAAAATGGCCACCTTATCCCGCAGGACTGGCTGGCGATTATCTTTAACCCCTCATTCCCGTATCGCTTGTTCCATATGGCGATCGCCGCGTTCCTCAGCAGCGCCATGTTCGTCGGGGCCTCCGCCGCCTGGCATCTGCTGCGCGGCAACGACTCGCCGGCCATCCGCAAAATGCTGTCGATGGCGATGTGGATGGCGCTGCTGGTGGCGCCCATCCAGGCGGTGGTGGGGGATATGCATGGCCTTAACACCCTTGAGCATCAGCCGGCGAAGATTGCGGCGATTGAAGGACACTGGGAAAACCGGCCGGGCGAGGCCACCCCGCTGCTGCTGTTTGGCCTGCCGGATATGGAAGAGGAGCGGACCCGCTATGGCCTGGAGATCCCGGCGCTGGGCAGCCTGATCCTCACCCACAGCCTGCATAAGCAGGTGCCGGCCCTGAAAGATTTCCCGAAAGAGGACCGGCCCTATTCGCCCGCCGTGTTCTGGTCGTTCCGTATCATGGTTGGGATGGGCGTGTTGATGATCGCCTTAGGGATCTGCAGCGCCTGGCTGCGCTATCGGCGGCGGCTGTACCATTCGCGTCCCTTCCAGTGGTTTGCGCTCTGTATGGGGCCCGCAGGTCTTATTGCGCTGGTCGCCGGGTGGGTGACCACCGAGATGGGCCGTCAGCCGTGGGTGATCTACGGTTTGCTGCGCACCCGGGACGCGGTGTCGTTGCACAGTACGCTGCAGATGGCTATCAGCCTGCTGGTGTTTATCGTGGTCTACTGCGCGGTGTTTGGCGTGGGGTATTACTATATCTTCCGGCTTATCAAAAAAGGGCCGCAGCCGGTGACGGAGCTGACCTCGCAAACCGCAGGCACCCCGGCGCGTCCGCTCTCGGCGGCAGAGCCGGTGCGGGATGAGGAGAACGCATCATGAGCATCGATATCTCGGTGATTTGGTTTGTCATCATTGTCTTCGCCACGTTGATGTATATCGTGATGGATGGTTTCGATCTAGGCATCGGGATGCTGTTCAGCGTGGTGCATGACGCCGAAGAGCGCGATGTAATGGTTAACAGCGTGGCGCCCGTCTGGGATGGTAACGAAACCTGGCTGGTGCTCGGCGGGGCAGGGCTGTTCGGCGCGTTTCCGCTGGCTTACGCGGTGATCACCGATGCGCTGGTTATCCCGCTGACGGCGATGCTCATCGGCCTGATTTTCCGCGGCGTGGCGTTTGAGTTTCGTTTTAAAGCGGTTCCCTCGCATCGCACCTTCTGGGACTATGCCTTCGCCGGCGGCTCGCTGCTGGCGACCTTCAGCCAGGGGATTGTCGTCGGCGCCTTTATCAACGGCTTTGCGGTAGCCGACCGCCGCTTTGCCGGCTCGACGCTGGACTGGCTTACCCCCTTTAACCTGTTCTGCGGTCTGGGGCTGGTGGTGGCCTATCTGCTGTTGGGCACCACCTGGCTCATCATGAAAAGCGAAGGCGCGCTGCAGCAGCGGATGCGCGAGCTGACCCGCAAGGTGCTGCTGGCGCTGATGGTGGTGATCGCGGTGGTCAGCGTCTGGACGCCGTTGGGCTGGCGCTACGTGGCGGAACGCTGGTTTACGCTGCCCAATTTCTTCTGGTTCGTGCCGGTGCCGATCCTGGTGCTGACCCTGAGCCTGTGGATCTGGCGCCTGAGCGCGCGCCCCGCCAGCCACGCTCGTCCCTTTATCCTGACGCTGGGCCTGATATTCCTCGGCTTCAGCGGGCTGGGGATCAGCGTCTGGCCGAACATTATTCCGCCGCACATCTCCCTGTGGGATGCCGCCGCGCCGCCCTCCAGTCAGGTATTTATGCTGCCGGGGGCGCTGCTGATCATCCCGGTGATCCTGATGTATACCGCCTGGAGCTATTACGTCTTTCGCGGCAAAGTGTCCGGCAGCGAAGGCTATCACTGAGAGGACAGCAAGTCGGCTATTGATGATTGACCGGCGTGCCGCGCCGTCCGGTCAGGGATGACCGAAATGGTCGCGGACAGACCGGCGACCCGCTCCACCCCTGCGGGCAGGGTATCGATATGGATACGCACCGGCACACGCTGCGCCAGCCGCACCCAACTGAACGTTGGCTCGACCTGCGGCAGGCCCAGGGCGCCGGTTTCATCATTGGTATCGCCGATCCCGTGCCCGATGCTCTCCACATGGCCGGTAATAACAGGGTCGTAGCCCATCAGCGTGATGTGCGCGGTATCGCCAATGTGGATGTGGCGCAGACGGGTCTCTTCAAAATACCCCACCACCCAGAAGCTCTGACCATCGATAATGGCGACTGTCGTCACCCCGGCGGTGGCATAGTCGCCGGGGCGCAGCCGGAGATGGGTCACGTAGCCGGATACCGGCGCCCGCACGGTGGCATGCGCTACATTCAGCTGCGCCAGCGCCAGTGCCGCCAGCGCGCCCTGGTAGTTAGCGGCCGCGACGCTGGCCGCGCTGTTGGTCTGTTTCAGATCTTCGCTGGAGATGACGCCCTGGATCTGCGCCCGACGTCTGGCGGCATCCTGGCGCATCGCCATCTCCTGGCGTCGGGCTTCCACCTCCGCCTGAGCGCTGCTGACCGCCAGCTTCAGCCAGCGCGGATCGATGGTATAGAGTACCTCTCCCCGATTGACCCACTGGTTGTCTTTCACCGCCACGCTGGCCACCGGCCCCGAGACATTGGGGGCGATCTGCACCACGTCGGCCCGCATCCGGCCATCGCGGGTCCAGGGCGTCTGCGCCTCCTGTTTCCAGAAAATGAAAGCCAGTAGCGCGGCGGCGGCGGCGGCGCCTAAGGTCAGGGCATAGCGGCCCAGAAGTGTCAGATACAGTGTCATACGGATAACCCCAGCGTGTGAACGCCCTGCAGGAGCAGGAAGAAAAGCGCGATAAAAAGGGACAGTCCCCACAGCGGCCGGCACGGCAGGCGACCCGGGCCGCGGGCGGAGAAGATAAGCGGTTGCAGCAACAGTGTAGCGAGCAGGGCGATAAGGCCGACAATCAGCAGGCCGGGGAAAAATACCCCGCCCAGCGCGAGGTCACGCATGGTTCTGGCTCTCCTCAGGCAGGTGTAAGGCGCAATACAGCGCGATGAGCGCTTCCGCGCGTTCGCGCGAGGCGGCATCGGTCGCCGGTAAAGCCTGGGCCAGCAGCGCATTGACCGGTTGCTCCAGGGCCGTCATGTCCGGCTGCGGGTTCAGCGCATCCAGGAGCGCTTGCACTGCGTCCGCCGACGCACTGTCCGCCTGCTGATAGCGACGGCGCAGATGGATCACGGCGAGACCGGTACGAATATCGCGCAGCATCGTGTCAAGCAACTGACCGGCTGCCGGTCCGCTCTGCGGCAGGCGGGGCAGCAGTAATGCGGTACGGTCGATCATCAGGTTGGTCCAGCGGTGGGCATTGTGCGCCAGCCGGCCGCGAGCGGCACGGCGGATATCGCGCTGGCACAGCGTCAGCAGACGACGGATAGCGGTTTCCGCCTGCACGGTTTGCAGCAGGCGCATACCAAACGCCGCATAACCGACGGCGATAAACAGCGCGAGCGCGGTATTGATCGCCGTCGCGAAGTCGCCGCGGTAGCTGGCCCCCAGCTCGCACAATATCGGCAGCGTCAGGGTGATGCCCATCGCCATAAAGGTGGTGGCTGGCCGCGCCTGCAGCGAGCCGGCCAGCAGATAGACCGGGGCGAGCACCGCCGCCAGCAGCGCAAATTCGTTCACCTGCGGCAGCAGGACGAAGCTGTAGAGCAGGCTGAACAGCACGCCCCACACGCAGCCGATCAGGTATTTCACCAGATGCGCCGCCGGCGCGTCGAAGCTGGCGAACAGGCTACAGCAGACCCCGAGGATCGAGACCGCGGTGCCGCCATCGGGCCAGGCGGATCCTATCCAGATCAGGCAGCCGCTAAGGATGATGACGAAGGCGCCGAAGGAAGTCCGCAGGGCGCTGAGCGGATCGCGATGGAAAACATAACCCTTCGCCGCGCCGGCGTCGGGGGGCAGGGCAGGCGACCGCCGGCGATAAACCGCCTTCGCCAGCCGCTCGCTCTCCTGCAGGAGGCGGATGGCTTCCGCCAGATGGCGCGCCAGGCTGAGCCGCAGCGCCTCGTCCATGGTCTGCGCGTCAGCAGCGTACCGGGCGATGAGCCGCTCGCAGCGGGAGAGAAGTCCGTCTGCCGAGGGCGCCGACCTGGCGGCTTGCGGGCCTGTTAGCCAGGCCTCTGCCTCCGCCAGCAGCGCCTGCAGGTCGTCAGGTGGCGGCCCGCTCCGCTGTAAACGGTCATATAATTCGCCATTGACGATCAACAGTCGCGCCAGCCGGTCGTGGATCGCTCTTCTCGCCTGGCGGTGAGGGACAGACAGGCCGTCATCCCAGGGCAGGTGGTGGTTGATGCCCTGGAGAAACTGCAGGCTCAGCGCCAGCCGCAGCGTTTCCGCCGCCACCGGCTTGCCTGCCAGCGTATCGGCGATCCGCTGGCGGGCGGTTGCCAGCGTCTGTGCCAGCGTGCTGTTAAACCGCCCGGCGATGCGCACCGGCAGCACGAAGCGATGGATCAGGCCGGCGCATAAGATACCGATGGCGATCTCTTCCACCCGGGTGACGGCGAGGTCAAAGATCGTCCCGGGCGCGGAGACGGCGGGAAAGCCAATCAGGCTCGCGGTGTAACCCGCCAGCAGGAAGGCGTACCCGCGCGGCGTGCGTTCAAGCAGGGACAGGCAGAGGCTACCCGCGATCCACAGGGCCAGCATGACGCTGCACAGGATCGGCTGGTTAACGAAGGTGGGCACGATGATCACGGTGGCCGCCGCGCCGACGACGGTCCCGACCAGCCGATAGACGCTACGGCTCAACGAGGCGCCCGCCGAGGTCTGCGAGACGATATAGACGGTGATGATGGCCCAGGAAGGCCGCTGCAGACCGATGGAGAGCGCAAGATAGTAAGCCAGCATCGCCGCGGCGAAACTCTTCGCGGCATAGATCACCGCCTGGCCATCGCTGCGCAGCGCGGCTGAGGGTGTTTGCGGCATGAAACGGCGCGCGACGGCGCCTGCGGCCCGCAGCCAGCGGGCCTGACGAAAGAGGATGATGTTCATGCCGCCGATTATTGCCGGCTTGCGCTTGCGGAGAAATACTCTATTCTGTCAAAAAATACCTGAATCTTGCCAACCGTATGCCATCACCTTTTGCCAATACGCTGTACGATCCGGACGCGTCTTCCTGCCCGGCCGTCGCGCGCCATCTTGATTTTGTCGAGTATGAAGCCGAAGTGCCGGTGCATAGCCATCGCAAAGGACAACTGATTATCGTGCTGTATGGCGCGGTGCGTTGTCGGGCGGAAAATAACCTGTGGATCGTGCCGCCTCGCTGCGCGGTATGGATCCCGGGCGGTATTGCCCACAGTGTGACCGCCACCTGGAACGCGCGCCTCAACTACCTGTTTATTGAACCCGGGGCGGCGGCGCTGCCCGACAGCTGCTGCGCGCTGGCGCTCTCTTCCCTGATCCATGAGCTGGTGGGGCGGCTCACCCGCGAAGGGGCGGACTACGCGGCGGATAGCCATGCCGGGAGACTGACCCGGGTGACCCTTGACGAGCTGGCGACCATGCCGGCGCAGCGCCTGAATCTGCCCGTCTCAGCGCACCCCAAAATACGCGCCATGGCCGACAGGCTGGTGAGTCATCCAGACGATCGCAGTACCCTGCCGGTGTGGGCGAAACGTCTGGCGCTGAGTGAACGCTCCCTGGCGCGCCTGATGCAGCGGGAGACCGGCCTCACCTTCGGACGCTGGCGCCAGCAGCTGCATCTGATTATTGCCCTGCAGGAGCTGGCCAGCGGCGTTTCGGTACAAAACGTGGCGGCTAAGCTGGGGTATGAGTCGGTGAATGCTTTCATTACCCTGTTTAAAAAAACGATGGGGACGACGCCGGCGCACTATTTTGCCGAACGGCAGACCGGCACTCGTTAAGAAAAAGGGACGGGCGACGACCGCTGGCCTGACGCCCGGCAGAGAGGGCGGGCAGGGGCTTAGGCTTTCGGCGACTTGATCTTAATAATAAATCGCTCATTCAGCCGGGTGATCCTCGCGCCAATGTCGCCAAACTCGGTGGCGATTTTAAAAAAATCGTCCGCGGCGACGTCGAAATCGAGTTCAATTTTCTGATGTTGTCCTGTCGCCAGTAATTCATAGAAATGGTCAAGGCTGCGGGCTTTTTCGCTGGGCATCGTATTTCTCCATGGTCAACCAATCAGCAGGGCGTTTATGACTTATCGCGCTTTCCGGATTATTCAGCAGAATGGCAATGGGGCCTGATATAAGATTATGCAATGACAGTAAGAGTGGGGTAGGGCGATATTATTCCGTGTTGTTAAACCGTGCGGTCGCGCGTTTGCCGGCGATACCATGACGGCAGGAACAATCCTGTGGCGTCGGCTGATGATAGACATTGTTTGATGACAATTTGATGTCAGTAAAATGAACCTGCAAGGGCTCGGGATTTCATATCGCTAAATAATTTTTATTCTGTGGCTGTTAAGGTAGTTCTTAACTACTTTATGGTGATGGGGCTTTATATTTTATGGCCAACGGCGAGGGAACAACGATGCAATTACTTGATTTATTCGCAGGCTTATTGTGGTTAAGCAGCGTTATTTTCCTGCTGTTTGTTCTTGATGTGGTCATCACCCGTTATCTTTATCGTAAATAACCGACAGCGGCGACGGCGCTCGGCGTAGGGTACAGCGCCGGAGGATGATAGTATAACGCCGGGACTGATTCAGGAAGGAATGCGCGGTGGCCGGGAGAGTTGATTACGATATTGAAAAATACCAGTTTACCGAAGCCGGTGAAACGTCGCGGCTGCGGGAGCAGTGGCGCGAAGTCTATCAGGAGTGCCGTCAGCTGCAGGCCGGGGCAGAGGAGCGCCTGCGCATTGCGTTACTGAACGTCGACTATGTCACCAGCTTCGAGCTGCCTTTTCGCCTGCTGCTGGTGCGCGCGCCGCAGCTGATCGCCGACGTCCGCGAGACGCTGCAGCTCAGCCGTAAAGCCGCCGTTTTCAACGGCAAACGTTACGGCTGCGTCTACAGTTTGAAGCAGGATTTACAGGCTGTACCGGAGAGCTTTCATTACCACCTGACAAACCGCATTCGTCGCGTCGAAGCGACGGGCCTGACGGCGGCACCGTACCAGCAGATCGCCCGGGAGATTAAACCTGCCCGGGATCGACTCCGCCAGGCATTAATCGCCGGCCTGCCGGTTACCGCGCTTGATGCCCTGTTCTGGTTCGGCAGCCAGCGGGTGGCGGCGGACATTGCCCAGCTGCGCCGGTCCGGGATGGCTATTGTCACTGAGGAGGTGGAGGTCAGCGACAATCTGTTCAATACCACCCGGCGGGTACCGGTTTATCGTCTGACCAGCGCGTGAGCGGGCCTCGCTTCGCCCAGCCGCTGCCTCTGCAGGCAGTCGACCATTGCGCCATCAAACCAGACGCACAGCCCTCTGGCGGCATGCCGCGGAGCCGGCTCCCACCACGCGCTGGCGCTGAGCATGATCAGCATCAGCGCCAGCGGAACCACGTATATTCTTTTCACTTCCCTTTTCCCGCTTCGCCTTTTCTGCCAGTAAGGTAGCGGGAAAATATGACGTTTCGTTGACCCGGCTGCCTGATTTATCGCCCGCAGAAGGCATGGCCGGCGGGGCGTGCCGGGTGATGCGTTATTCATCTTCGGCATAACAATATGACAAAAACTGGCGGCTTGTTTTTTTCGTTTTTATTACACCATGCTTTTTATCCTGCAGGGAAAAGCATGAAGTCGCCATGCCTGGCGGCGGGGTTATCTTGTAACTGGCTGGTTTGAAACGATATTTTAATTGTGATTTACGCGGGTCTGACAGCGGGGGCAAATTTATATTAATTCACTTTACCGATCAATAAATTATATCTTGATAGCTTTTAGCTATCGAATGTTTCTTATCGATCATTTTAAACTATTTTTGTTAGCGGGAAATATATGACATGCTTTAACCCTTTCTTATTTCTGGTATTTTTTAAATGGTTAAAGAAAACGTGAAAAATACCTCTTATCGCTTCGTTCTGGAGCCCGCTATTAGCGATGGTGGCGGCTACCACTCGTGGGAATTGCTCACTAAAGACATTATAGCACCCGCACAAAATAACACCTCAGCGCCCACGTTTTCTTTCTCCACGCTCACCGAAAGCGATAAGCTTGCACTATTTACCCGACAAATCGAGTTGCTTTCCGTATTTGATTTTTCCCAGGTCGATAATAAGCCGATCTCTCTGAATATTGATGATTTATTAAGCCATTTTATTCTGACCGACCGCTATCTCTGTGATTTTCTGCGCTCCTGTAAAAACATTGCTCTGGAAATAAATGAGAATTTTCATGAATTTATCGCTGGCCGTGAACTGACGGCGCTGAGCACGCTGGCGACGCTTTGCCCGGTCTGGCTGGATGACTTTGGTCGCGGACGAACGACGTTCCGGCTGCTGGAGCGATTTCGCTTTGATTGCGTCAAAGTGGATAAAGACTATTTCTGGGACAAAGAAAACGATCCCGCATTGCCCGGGCTGTTACAGGCTATTCATACCCTGACCGGGCATGTGATTGTGGAGGGGATCGAAACCGAAAAGCAAAAACGGCTCATCACTGCGGCCGGGGATATCATTGGTCAGGGCCGTTACTGGAAGGATGAATATATCTTTCTTTGCTGCTGAGCGCCCGCCGGGGCCAGGTTTCGGTTACCTGCCATTCTTTTCTTATCCAGTTTTAAACGAATGCTTTGTTACAGATAGTTTTTATTCCCGCGATGATAATCCAGTCTCTTTTACTTGCCTGAAGGATAACTCATTGTGAATACACGCTTGCGTAACACCCTGATCGCCATTGCGCTGACCACCTGCTTCACCGCCGCCAGCCAGGCGTCGACCTCGGCTGACGTGCCGTCTGTCTCGCAGGACCCGGTCGTCCAGCACCTGAAGCTGAGTGAGGATCAGGTCGCCAAAATCCAGGCGCTGCGTCAGGGCTTCGAGAACAGTGTGAGCCAGATTAAAATCAGCGGCTATCAGGACGGCGCCCTGGCCGACGTGATTCACTCCGGGAAATGGGATGAAGCCAAAGTCAAACAGCAGCTGGCTGCCTTTAGCCAACTGGATCAGCAGGTGCGCTATTATCGCGTGAAATACTACTTCGACGTCAGCCAGGTGCTGACCGCTGAGCAGCGTGAGCAGGTGAAAAAAGACCTCGCCGCGGCGATCAACTAACCCGCCTTCGCCATCCGCTCCGGATGGCGCTGCATCGGACGACAGACGCCGCGTGTCCGGCGCCTGTCGCCCCGCTTGACTGACTTACTGACCGTGGCCGTTTTCCAGACGGGCAAAATACTCCGGGGCAAACGGACGCGGGTCGACATCGGCAAACGGCGCACGCTCAAAGTGCGCTTTCAGCGCCCAGGGAACCGTACAGTCAAAAATCGTTTTGCAGCTGATACCTTCCCCGCGGATCGACGGACTGTATTCCGGCGTCTGGGAAGGATCGAGCTGGTGACCGCGGATACCGGGGAGGGTGGTGATGCTGACATCCCCCTGCATGCGGGTGGTCATCGCCCACAGGATATCGTCGCTGTCAAAGATATCGACATCCTCATCAACCAGAATGATGTTTTTCAGTTCGGAATAGGTCGCCAGCGCCAGCAGCGCAGCCTGTCCCTGACGTCCTTCGTCGGCAGGCTGACGTTTTTTCACCTGCAGGATCCCCAGAAATTTACCGCCGCCCGCGGTGTGGGCGTAGACGTTTTGTAAAAAGCCCGGGATGGCGGCCTCGACGGCATTCCAGATACTGGCTTCGGTCGGCAGCCCGGCGAGGGTGGTATGTTCTTCCCCCGGTCCCACCAGCGTCTGCAGGATGGCATTGTGCCGCATGGTTACCGCTTTGACTTTGATCACCGGCAACGACGGGTTGGCGCCGCCGCAGTAGCCGGGAAATTCCGGCATCGCGTGGCCGCTGTTGGTGTGTTGATCTTCTCTGACGCGCACGCCGGGCAGCAGTTCGCCTTCAATGACGATCTCGGCGCGGGCGATGGCTTTCTCCGGGACGCTGACGCCCTGCACCAGCTCCACCGGGCGCTGACGCAGCGCGCCGGCGACGCCCAGTTCGTTATAGCCAAACGGCGTGGTAGGGGCTTCGAAGCAGGCGCCAATATAGATGGCCGGATCGAGACCCATATTGATGGTTATCGGCAGCGGTTTGCCGGCAGCCTCGGCTTTCTGGCGAAACACTTCGATATGGCGGCCGGCGGCAAGAAACATCGACAGCTCATCCCGGCCCTGCACGCACAAGCGGTGGATGGTGACGTCGGTGAGCGAGGCGTCGTCAGGATCGCTGGCCAGCGCCAGGCCCAGGCAGAAGAAGGGGCCGGCGTCGATCGGGGTGTTGGTGGGCGCCGGGAGCAGGGTGCGCAAATCAAAGTCCGGATCGTCGGCCAGAAAAACCTGCTCCTGACAGGGGGCGCTGCCGGCCGGAACCACCACCGGCGCAACCGGTGTTTTCACCGCTTTACCCACCTCCAGCGCCAGCTGCGAAGCTTCGCAGCCCAGCAGCAGCGCCGCCCGCTGGCGGCTGGCGTGCATGCCCACCAGAATGCGTGAATGCGGATAGCCTTTAATATTGTTAAACATCATCGCCGGGCCAATGCGGGTGGGGCGCTTCACGGTGCCGCCGGCGCCGATATGACGATAGACGCCGGCCAGCTCGGCGTTAGGGTCCACCGGATGATTGGTTTCGAGGTATTGATTGTCATGCTGTTGCAGCAGCGCGATGGCGTCGCGCAGATCCTGAATCGGTGCGGTCATGATGTTCTCCTTAGCGTGTCGATGCGCACAGTATGCTTCGCAGGCTAATGGTTATCAATTGCATCATTCATGCGTTATTGATAAGATTTTTGTTATCAATAAAACCTATGGAGTCCGGCATGTCCTTGCGAGCGTTACGCCATTTTGTGGTCGTTGCCGAAGAGTTACATATGCACCGGGCGGCGGAGCGGTTACATATCGCCCAGCCCGCCCTCAGCCAGCAGATTAAACAGCTCGAGCAGCGTCTGGGGGTTGTACTCTTCTCCCGCGCCAACCGCCGTCTGACCCTGACCGCCGCGGGCGAGGCCTTTTGGCAGAAGACGCGGCTGGCGCTGGAGATGGTCGACCAGGCGGCACTGGACGCCCAGCGCACCGCGCGGGGCGAGCAGGGAAGGCTGCATCTGGGGTATGTCTCCAGCGCGATGTACGACAGTAAACTGCCGGGGCTGCTGCGCGAGCTGCGCGCCGACTGGCCGGGGATTGAGCTGTCGCTGGTGCATGGCGATGTGCAAATGCTCTACGAAGCGCTGCTGGATCTGCGCCTGGATATCGCCATCATCCGCGCGCCGCTGGCCTCGCCGCCGGAGGCGCTGGTGGTCAGGCCGTTTGTGCGGGAAAAGCTCTGCCTGGCGCTCTATCAACAGCATCCGCTGGCGGGCGTGGGGGCGCTCAATCTGGCCTCATTGCGCGCGGATAACTGGATCTCGCTTGACGATCCGCAGGGCACCGGGCTGGAGCAGGTGTTTATTGACGCCTGCCGCGTCGCGGGCTTTACGCCGCAGGTGGCGCAGCGGATTAACGACGTCACCTCGATGATTAGCCTGGTCTCCGCCGGGGTCGGGGTGGCCCTGGTTCCGGTCTCGGCGCGGGCCTTACGCCTCGATAACGTGGTGTATATCGATCTTCAGGACCGGCTGGCGGAGAGTGAGCTGAGCATGGTTTACCACCGCCATATCCGTTCGGCGGTGGTGCGGAAAGTTATCTCGCTGCTCAATGCGACCGAGCAATCACCCGGTTAGCTGGTCTTCAGGCGGCCAAAGCTGACAATCCTTGAGCGGCCCAGCTCTTTCGCCCGGTACAGCGCGGCGTCCGCCGCGCGCAGCAGGCTGTCGCTTTGGGTATGCTGCGGGTAGCTGGCGATGCCAATCGACACATCCACCTGGCCTATCTCGGTCAGACCATCGCGCAGCGTCATCGCATGCACCTGGGTATAGATCTCGCTGGCGCACTGGTGCGCCCCGGCTTCGTCAAGGCCGGGAAGCAGCACCAGAAACTCCTCACCGCCGTAGCGGAAAGCCGTGCCGATATCGCGCACCGCGCGCTGCACGATGGTGGCGACGCTCTTAATCACCAGATCGCCGGCCTCGTGGCCGTAGCGGTCATTGATGGCTTTAAAATGATCGATGTCGATCATCAGACAGCTCAGCGGGGTGCGGGTATGGACCGCCAGCGCCATCTGTGAATGCAGCGCTTCGTCCAGATGATGGCGATTACGCAGGCCGGTCAGGGAATCGAACAGCGCTTTTTCCAGCAGGGCGCTGCGTAAGCGCTGATTGGCCAGCGCCAGGCCCAACGCTTCCGCCATCAGCTCAAGGTAGGCCCGGGAAGGAGCGTCACTGGCGGTAACGTTCTGAAAGGTCAGCAGCCCGATGGCTTCGCCCTGGGCGATGAGCGGTACGCAGAGCGACTGGCCGGCGTGCGCCTCCGGCAGATGATAGCAGGTGATATCGGGTTCGCCCTGCACCGGCGGATGGCTGAGTCCCCGACGTATCGCCCAACAGTCGTCGGGTGAAAAGGGCGTCGTCTCCCCGGCGGGCGCCAGCCACTGCGCCACGCAGCGCATCTGCCAGGGGTCGGTATCGAGAATATACAGTTTCCCGGGGATCGTCGGGGCGATATTCGGCGCAAACAGTTCCGCCACCTTAATCACATCCTCAATGGTTTCACAGCCCTGCAGACGCTGGGTCATGCGCGCCAGCAGTTCGCGGATCGCCCAGTCAGCGTCGCGCTGCTGCTCCAGCTGCTGGCGGGCCAGGCCGTTCTCGCGAAAAATGCGGATGGCTTGGGCCATATCGCCAATCTCATCCACCTGAGTGAACTGCGGCGTCTCCACCGCATAGTCCTGGGAGGCGAGACGCTGCACCACGTCGCTCAGGCGAACCACCGGGTAGAGCACCCGCCGCTTGAGAATAAAGCCGAGGACGAACAAAAACATCAGCGCGGTCAGGCCGACCATGATTTCCGACAGGGTGCGCCAGATCCGCGAGCGTTCGGTGGCCTGGTCAATGGCGACGGCGGCGCGATTTTCGAGCATCTGGCGGAAGCGATCGATCTGCGTCTGCATGCGTTCCAGCTCGGTCTCGTATGCATTGCCGTACAGCACGGCGATGGCCGCTGGCGCATCGCCGTGGGCGACATGCGTCAGGGCGGCCAGTTGTTCATCCTGCAGTTCAGCGGCAATCTGCAGGCCATCGTGGAGCAGCGCCAGCTCCTCGCGGCTGGCGCCGTTATCTTTCAATCTGGCCAGCCGCAGCTCAATGCTTTTGTCGGTCCGCTGCAGCTGCTGGTACTGCTCCAGCGTCTCCGGAGAGGGCTTAACCACGTATAGCCGGGCGAGGTCAGACAGCGCCCAGGCGTCGTTTTCCACCTCGTCGGAGAGGGTATCAAAGACCTGGCGCTGCTGTACCGCCTGGCGTTCGACGCGGTCTGCGCTGGAGGCCATGAGCATGGCGCTCCCGGAGGCCAGCGTCAGGCCGACGGTGATCCCGTAGGCCCAGTTGGTGATGGTGGCGATTCTCACCCTGTGTTTCCTTGCATGCAGATGAAGCTGTTTTAATTATAGAACCCGTCCCCGTCACGACGGCGGTCCGCTTCAGGGACGGTGCTCGCTGCGGGGGTGTTCGAGGGTCTGAAGAATGATGGCGTGTAGCGTTTCCGCATGGTGGCGCAAAACGAGAAAGACATCGCGATCCAGAGCGCCATTTATAACATCCGTTTCCATAATCTGTAAGGCCTCCTGCCAGGCCATCCCTTTACGATAAGGGCGATCTTCGGTCAGGGCGGTGAAAATATCGGCGATGGAGATAATGCGGTCGGCGAGGGTCAGGTGATCCTTTTCGAGATGCAGAGGGTAGCCGCTGCCGTCCAGTTTTTCATGATGATTCGAGGCCCAGTTGATAATGTCGCCAAGCTCGCTGTAGTCGCTAAGGAGATCCCCGGTCATGTAGCTGTGCTCGCGTACCTGGCTCAGCTCGTCGTCATCCAGCTCCCCCTCTTTTTCCAGAATAGAAAGAGGGATATAAACCTTACCAATGTCGTGCAGATAGCCGGCAACCTGTATTTGCTGGCAGATGGGCTCCGGCAGCTGCATCCAGTGGGCAAGCTGGCGGGCGATTTCCCCCACCATAATACTGTGGCTGGCGGTAAAGCTGCTGTAGGTGTCGACAATTTTGGCAATCAGCAGGCAGACATCTTTCAGACCGTCAATATCCAGATACAGCGTGTTGATGGGGGCAATAATTTCCAGCAGCCGTTGAATATGCCCGGGATGCAGGTGCTGCCAGAAGTTCGCATTTTCAGCGACCTCGCACAGGGTATCGCAGAGTAACGGATCGATCTCCCGGTGCAGGGTGACGAACTGCTCCACCACTGCCCGCGTGGGCCAGGCGGTCACGCGGCTATCCGCCGGGAGCAGCCGTTCAAAGGCATCGGCGAAATAGACAATATGCTGTTCGCGGCTGCCGCGGTGCTCCGGGCTAAAGTGGTGGTCGCGAATAAAGGGGACGATGGGCCGGAAGGTTGCTAACCCCTCGAGCATCGCCGCCCCCTGGCGCTGATGCGGATCGTGGATATTATCGATGGCATCCAGCGAATGAATGGTGCGTCTATCACCCAGTACGCCGATATCGTGCAGCAGCGCGGCGCAAAAAATGGTCTGCTGCCGCTCGGCAGGCAAGCCCAGCCTTTGCGCCAGCGTCAGGGCGATTAAGGCCGTTCGTTGCATATGCCGGTGTAGATCAGGGTTGATGATCTGAATGACGTTGGTGGTCAGCATCAGGGCCGACTTCAGGGCAATACGCATTTCTGTTCTCCGTTCGCGTCACCCGGCGGGCATAAATGACCTCGGGGGTGACGGAAGTGTCGATAATCTGATCCCAATGCGTGTTGTGTGTTGCTGAAAGGGTAAAAACTCATAATGTATGGGTTCATGGCGCCTGCCCGGTTCAGATCCAGTCATGCACCAGATTTGGGCGATGTTGATGCGAGAACCTTATTATTGTCTGATAGTTAACCATTTACCCCCCGTAAAAGATATCAATTCTGGCAAGCCCTTTGCATTAAGCAAGCGTAAGTTTGATTAATGTCTATGAAGGGAGTGACTTGTATGAATTTTAGAGCATTACTTGCCATTGCGTTACTGACGATGAGCAGCCTGGCGTTTAGCGAGACGCGCTTACCGCATATTGTCATTTTAGCCACCGGCGGGACGATTGCCGGCTCGGCGGCCAGCAATACCCAGACGACGGGCTATAAGGCCGGGGCGATTGGCGTGCAGACGCTGATTAACGCCGTGCCGGAAATAAGTAAAATCGCCCACGTCGAAGGTGAGCAGGTGGCGAATATCGGCAGTGAGAATATGACCAGCGATATTATTCTGCAGCTCTCGAAGCGGGTGAATGCGTTATTAGCCCGGGATGATGTCGATGGCGTGGTGATCACTCATGGCACCGACACCCTCGATGAAACCCCTTATTTCCTCAATCTGACGGTGAAAAGCAATAAACCGGTGGTCTTTACCGCCGCAATGCGTCCGGCGACGGCGATCAGCGCCGACGGGCCGATGAACCTGCTGGAAGCCGTCACCGTCGCCGCCGACCCGGATGCCCGCGGGCGCGGGGTCATGGTGGTGCTTAACGACCGCATCGGCGCGGCGCGCTTCGTCACCAAAACCAATGCCACCTCGCTGGATACTTTCCGGGCGCCGGAGGAAGGTTATCTTGGCGTCGTGGTGGGGGGAAAACCCCAGTTTGAAACGCGGGTGGATAAAATTCACACCCTGCGCTCGGTCTTCGATGTGCGTCAGCTGAAGGCCCTGCCGAAAGTGGTGATCATCTATGGTTACCAGGACGACCCGGAGTATATGTACGATGCGGCGATCGCCCATCATGCCGACGGTATTATTTACGCCGGCACGGGGGCGGGTTCTGTATCGGTACGTAGCGCTGCTGGTATTAAAAAAGCGCAGCAGGCGGGTATCGTGGTGGTGCGTGCCTCCCGCACCGGCAGCGGCGTGGTGCCCCCGGACGACAGCCAGCCAGGGCTGGTGGCCGATTCCCTCAACCCGGCTAAAGCGCGTATTCTGCTGATGACGGCGCTGACGCAGACGAAAAATCCGCAGCTGATCCAGCAATACTTCCACACCTATTGATCCTCTACGGCCAGGGCGTGGTTCGCGCCCTGGCCGCGTTGTTCTCTCAATCACCCGACGCGAGTGCAAACCGGCGGCGGATCATTGTCCGTCATTCACCCCCGCCTGTTTTTATGCGCGAGGCGTAAAGAAATATTTTTTTAGCAGCCGGCGAGGGCGCCATTAAAATGCCTCCGCAGGAAAAGACGAGTATTTTTAAAGCAGGCTTAAATAAGCCTATTCTTAATTATTGTCTTAAGGCGAATTTAATCTTCCTTATGCTGATAGATTAAACAGGATGCATTCCACGGCGCGCGCGCTTTAATTATCACGCCCACAAATGACGATGCGACGCGATGCGCCACGCCGCTGGCCGCGCGGCTTAGCGGACGACATCTCCCCGCAGGCAGGGCGCTCCCGATGAAGAATTCGGTTTTTTCTGCTAGTAACGCGGATGATTAGCGTGAAAATGATATACATGATGAATATATTAAAAGGGCCGCAAGATTTAAGTTTACATTTAGTAACATTTGTGCCGCAATTATGTTTTTTTGTCAGCACGCAGTTTTTTACTTGCCGGAAGGAATTTCGCCGGATTAGTATTGTCGAACTTGCTGTACGTACCGCCTAATGATGATAAATGGACTCTGTTTTCCTTAAGCGTTACCACATAATTAATGTTTACAGGAAAAATCATGGCCTGCGTATTTCATAAACAACTTTTACACCCGCGCAACTGGCTGACCTGGTTCGGGCTCGGCATTCTCTGGTTGATCGTGCAACTGCCTTATCCGCTGCTGCATTTTATCGGCACCAGCGCGGGTCGTCTTTCCCGACGCTTTCTCAAACGCCGCGAACATATCGCCCGGCGCAATATTGAACTCTGCTTCCCGGAGATGTCGCCGGCGGCGCGCGAGACCCTCATCGATCAAAACTTTATGTCGCTGGGAATGGGACTGATCGAAACCGGCATGGCCTGGTTCTGGAGCGATGAGCGGGTTAAAAAATGGTTTGATGTCGAGGGCTTTGCCAACCTTAATCATGCGCTTAGCGGCGGGAAAGGGGTGATGGTCGTCGGCATACACTTTATGTCGCTGGAGCTGGGCGGGCGCGCCATGGGGCTGTGTCGTCCAATGATGGCCACCTATCGTCCGCACAACAGTCCGCTGATGGAGTGGGTGCAAACCCGCGGTCGCCTGCGCTCGAACAAAGCGATGATCGATCGCAACAACCTGACCGGCCTGGTACATGCCTTAAAATCAGGCGAAGCGGTCTGGTTTGCTCCGGACCAGGATTACGGCCCCAAGGGCAGCGTGTTTGCGCCGTTTTTCTCCGTCCCGCAGGCGGCTACCACCAACGGCACCTATGTGCTTTCCCGTTTATCGGGGGCGAAAATGCTGAGCATCAGCATGGTGCGCAAGCTGGATCGCCAGGGCTACAGCCTGCACATTAGCGAAGTGATGAATGACTATCCGGGTGAGGATAAGCAGATCGCCGCCGGCTATATCAACAAGGTGATTGAGCGCGAGATCCTGCGCGCCCCCGAGCAGTATCTGTGGGTGCATCGCCGTTTTAAAACCCGCCCGCTGGGTGAACCCTCCGTCTATTAACCTTCCCGCACAGGCTGCGCTTTCAAAATCCCGACAGTTGGGGTAACGTGAGCCGGATCATGTTTTAGTCGTGCGCGAAGGAGTGCAGAGTGTTCGCTGAGTTTGGTGTTCTGAATTATTTGACCTACCTGGTCGGGGCGGTGTTTATCATCCTCGTCCCTGGCCCTAATACGTTTTTTGTGCTGAAGACGGGCATTGCCCACGGCGTGAAGAAAGGCTATCTGGCGGCGGCGGGCGTCTTTATTGGCGACGCGGTGCTGATGTTTCTGGCCTTTGCCGGCGTGGCGACGCTGATTAAGACCACGCCGGTGCTGTTTAACGTCGTCCGTTACCTCGGAGCGATTTACCTGCTGTGGCTGGGGGGCAAAATGCTCTATGCGGTGCTGACCCAGCGTGACGGCCAGGCCGACGCCAGCGCAGAGCCGGCGAGCGCAATCCTCAAGCGCTCCCTGACACTGAGCCTGACCAACCCGAAAGCGATTCTGTTTTATGTGTCGTTTTTCGTGCAGTTTATCGACGTCAACGCCAAAGCACCCGAGGTGGCGTTCTTTATTCTGGCGCTGACCCTCGAGGTGATAAGCTTCTGCTATATGAGCTTTTTGATCCTCTCCGGCTCGTTTGTCACCCGCTACGTCAAAACCCGCAAGAAGCTGGCCAAACTTGGCAACAGCCTGATTGGCCTGGTTTTCGTTGGGTTCGCCGCGCGCCTGGCTACCCTGCAGTCCTGATCCCCACGGGCCGGTTACCCACAGACCGGCCCGCCGCCTCTTATTCTGCCCTGTAACAAAAACCCTTCATTTTTTATTGCATTGGTGTTACATATACAGCCGTTTATCGCTCAGCAAAAAGGAAGCCCGGATGATTCTGCAAAAACTCCTCAGCAATAAAAACTGCAAAAAATACTGTCTGTCGCTCGCGGCGGTGTTTGCTATCGCGCTGGCGGTGGTGGGACGGGCGACCTTTGGCGGCGTGGTGAGCGAGTACAATATGCCGTACTCGGAGTGGACGACGTCCATGTTCTTCCTGCAGGGGGCGATGGTGACGGTTTACAGCATCGTCTTTACCGCGCTCTTCGCTATTCCGCTCGGCTTTATTTTCCTTGGCGACGAGCGTCAGGATTAAGCGTCAATGGGCGAACCAACGTTCGCCCTGTTTTATCGGCTCATCAACAGCGTGAAGCATTAATCATCGTCATGATAGTGATGATGGTGGTGATGGCGATGGTGGTGATAGCCATCGTCAACAATGCATCCCGATAACAGCGTGCACAGCGCAATAATCAACGGTAACACGATCGGTTTTTTCATCCTTACTTCTCCCGCTATTTTTCTTTCCCCGGGGCCGAGAATGCCGCGGCGGATAACGTGAGTGTAAAGCGTTAACTTATTGATGGGATAGGACAACTCCGCAATATCGCCGCGGCGATCACCACCAGCCGAACTGGGCGCCGGCCACCGCCACGATGGCGACAACCAGCATAATAATGGTGCTTTTTTTCATTATGCCCCGCCCGGCGCCGCATAGCCGCCGACAAAAAACCAGCCGAGAAAGACGACGGCGATGATAAAGATCGCCACCGGGAAAAGAATACCTAATTTCATGATAGTGTCCCTGTACCCACGAATGATGCCCAGCATGATACTGGATATCGCGTGACTTTAGTCAATATGAATAAAATTCTCCTGCCGACGAGACTTTTTATCCTGATACATCGCCTCATCGGCAGCGCGTAAGGCCGCTTCAACATCGATACTCTGCGGATCGCAGATGACCACCCCGAAGCTGGCGCCCTCATAGTTGATACGCTGTTCGCCGAGGAAGTAGACGCCGCACAGGGCCTGGCGCAGGGTGGTGACATACGCCTGCTGCGCCGCGGGCGGCTGGGCGCTACCGACGATCAAAAACTCATCGCCGCCAAGGCGGCCAACGATATCTTCACGGCGCGCGACGGCGGTGAGTCGTTCGCCGACCTGCACCAGAAAGCTGTCGCCGCACGGATGGCCGAATCGATCGTTAATGGCTTTGAAACCGTCGAGATCGATAAAAATGAGCGCGACCTGTTGCTGCTGAGCGCGGGCGGAGGCAAAGCGTAGCGCCAGCTGCTTAAACAGCGCGCGGCGATTAGGGAGCTGGGTGAGCTCATCGGTCGACGAGTGCAGCTCCAGCGCGACGTTTGCCGCCTGCAGCTGTTGCACCAGGGTGTCTTTTTCCACGTAGTGGGAAATGAGCTTCGCGAACAGGCCCATGACCTGTTCACCTTCAAGGTTATAAGGCTGTTGTTGCCGGCTGGTGGCGCAGAGGGTGCCGAACAGAGAGCCGTCGGCCAGGCGCACAGGAATGCTTAAAAAGGTGGCGATCCCCAGCTCCTGGGCGGCGATGCAGGAGTGCCAGCGACGGGCGACGTCATTGCTAAACGTACACTGATCCTCAAGGGCGCGTTTGCACAGAGATTCATCCCAGGGGACGGAAAATCCTTCCGGGATCTGCATTTCGCTGCTGTTGTGGGCGAACATGATCTGCTGCCGCTGGGCGTTGATATCGATGCGGGTAAGGTAGGTGGACTCCATTCGCGTCACCGCCTCCAGCATCTCCAGCAGCTGGCGCACTAAGGTTTCCAGGGACTGTTCCGTAGCGAGGGTTTGCGACACCCGGGCAAGAATAAAATCTGACATGAATAATACAGCTCCAGCACGCCAAACGTCACCCCAGCATATTGGGCTGCAAACGGACATCAGCGTCGAGTAAACAGTGATATTTTTAAATTTATCACATCTGTCTGGGGAATACTTGTCGACACGGCGGGAAAAAAAGCCCCGTCGGGGGCGACGGGGAAAAACTCATTGATTATGGAATGATCTGTTCTCTGGTCAGTTCGAGAACAAGGGTTAATCTACGGGGGAAAAGTGCAGGCAAGATGGAGAAAACGTGGAGATTCAGGCTAAAATCCCCGGGAATTGAAGAAAGGGAGAAAAGATGAAAAAGTTACTGGCTATTTTGCCCCTGGCGCTGGCCGGCTGCGCCCAGCCGCAGCCCACCGCGCCGACGAAAACCATCGGCATGGCCAATCCCGCGTCGGTCTACTGCCAGCAATCCGGCGGCACCCGGGTGCCGGTGCAAACGCCGCAGGGCGTCAGCACCCAGTGCAAGCTGCCCAGCGGCGAAACCCTCGATGAGTGGGCGCTATGGCGCCGGGACCATCCGGCTAAATCGTAACCGGCAGGGCCGCCAGCCAGGCGGCCAGCACCCGGGCATGATTCTGCTCGGTGTTCTTCGCGGCGTACAGCAGCGTCAGCGGCTGGCGCTGCGCCAGCGCCGCCAGCCGCAGGCCCGTTTCGCGATGTGCGTCGAGCTCCTGACGATAGCGCTGGCTGAAGTGGTCGAAATCGATCGCCTCGCCGTGAAAGGCTTTCCGCAGCTCAGCGGACGGCGTTAACTCTTTACACCACTCATCACAGGCCAGCGCCTCTTTTTTAATCCCCCGCGGCCAGAGACGGTCGACCAGCACCCGGTAGCCGTCGCTGCTTTCCTGTGGATCGTACACCCGTTTACATTGAATCATCATCCTGCTCCCTCTGTGCCATCCAGGCGAGCAACTGCGGGATCTGCCCGTCGGAAAATACCGTGATGCCGTGAGCGCGCAGCAGGTCGGCGGCCACGCCGGCGCCCGCTTTGCGCCGCCCGAGAAAGGAACCGTCATAGATAAACTGACTGCCGCAGGTGGGGCTGCCGTCGGTGAGTAATGCCGCCTGACATCCCGCTTCCCGGGCGGCGCTGAGCGCCAGCCAGGCGGCCAGCTGATAATGTCCCGTGACGTCGCGGCCGTCGCTTTCCACGATCCGCGCCCGTCCGGCAAGCACATCGCCGCCGGCGCCGCCGAGGATCTCCGCCGGCAGGCGGGGCGTCGGCAGACCGGCCGCCAGCTCCGGGCAGTGGATCACCAGACGATCCGCCTGCTGCCAGCGGGACAGCGTCGCCGCCAGCTGCGCTTTCTCGCTACCGTTATATCGCACCTGGAATCCCATCAGGCAGGCGCTGACCAAAAGCTTACTTTTCATCCTTTCTCCCTTTTGCGCTTGCTCCAGTATACCTCACCCGCCGGCCACGGCGGTGGGGTGAAAATAAGGATTGTGTTCCGCGGAGGGGATCGCTATCCTGACGTGCCTTGTGCTGCTCGTCTCGTCCAGACATAAGGAACCTGCTATGAAAACCCCTTTACGCCTCGCCCTCGTCGGCGATTATCACCCCGATATTGTTGCCCATCAGGCCATTCCCCTGGCGATAGACGATGCTGCCGCCGTGCTGGAGCAGCCGGTGAAATATGACTGGCTCGCCACCCCGTCGATCGCCTCCGGCGACGCGCTGGCGGAGTACGATGCCGTCTGGGTCGTTCCCGGCAGCCCGTATCGTCACCCGGAAGGCGCGTTTGCCGCTATCCGCTATGCCCGTGAAAACAGCATTCCTTTCCTCGGCACCTGCGGCGGCTTTCAGCATGCGGTGATTGAATACGCCCGTAACGTGCTCGGCTGGCAGGACGCGGGTCATGCGGAAACCGACAGCGAAGGGCGGATGGTGATCGCTCCCCTCAGCTGCTCGCTGGTGGAGACTTCTGCCGTCGTCGAGCTGCGGGCGAATACGCTGATTGCCCGCGCCTATGGTCGGGAAAGCATTGAAGAGGGCTACCACTGCCGCTACGGGGTGGACAGCGCGTTTGCCGCGGAGCTGGAGCAGGGCGATCTGCGCGTCACCGGCTGGGATGAAGAGGGCGAGATCCGCGCCGTCGAGCTGGTGACGCACCCGTTTTTTGTCGCCACCTTGTTTCAACATGAACGCCACGCGCTGGACGGGCGTCCTGCGCCGCTGGTGCAGGCGTTGCTGCGCGCCGCGGCACAATAACCCTACCGGCAGCGGGCGCTGCCGGTCATTTTCAGGGATGAATCTCCCGGTCGCGCCCGGCGAGGGCGCCGCAGACCGCCATCACCAGCGAAATCAGCGCCACCGCCAGCAGCGGAATATGCCAGTCGCCATTGGCATCGTGGATCCTGCCCATCAGCGGCGGTCCGCAGGCGGCCAGCAGATAGCCGACGCTCTGCGCCATCCCCGACAGCGCCGCGGCCTGGTGCGCCGAGCTGGCGCGCAGGCCGATAAACGTCAGGCCGAGGATCATCGTGGCCCCGGAGCCAAAGCCGAACAGCAGCGTCCAGCCGATGGCCAGCCCTGGCAGCAGCCACAGCCCGGCGGCGCTGATGGCGCACATCAGGGCGACCAGCACCGCGATCCCGCGCTGGTCGCGCAGCCGATGCAGGATCAGCGGTATCGCCAGGCCGGGCGCGGCGGTCGCCAGCTGCAGCAGGCCATGCAGCGAGCCGGCCTGCGCTTCGCTATAGCCCATACTCTGCAGAATCGACGGCAGCCAGCCGATAATCACGTAATAGACCAGCGAGTTGATGCCGAGGAACAGCGTCACCTGCCAGGCCAGCGCCGACCGCCAGATCCCCCGGTTATGCATGGCGCCTGAGCCGGTCAGCGGCGCCTCCGCTTGACGCCGGGACTTCGGCAGCCAGCTGACGAGCGCCAGCAGCGGGAAGATCATCAGCAGCAGCAGCGCCCCGCGCCAGCCGAATCCGGCCATCGCCACGGGGACCACCAGCGCCGAGCCAAGCGCCGCCGCGCCGCCCATCGTCAGGGAATAGGCGCCGGTCATCCGGGCGACATGCTGCGAGAAATCCCGTTTAATCAGCCCGGGCAGCAGCACGTTACCCAGCGCAATGCCGCAGCCGATCACCGCCGTGCCGATAAACAGCCATGCAGCGGAGGGCAGGGAGCGCAGGGCAATGCCGGCGCAGATCAGCAGCATCGCCAGCAGCAGGCTGCGCTCCATGCCGAACCGGCGGGCAACCCCAGCCGCCAGCGGCGAGACAAGGCCAAAGGCCAGCAGCGGCAGGGTGGTGAGCAGCCCGGTCTGCGCGGTGGTCAGGCCATAGTCGCTACGAATCGCGTCCAGCAGCGGCGCCGCGCCGGTAAAGACCACGCGCAGGGTGGTGGCGATGAGCAGGATACCGGCAATCAGCAGCGCGGGGCTGCGGCCGGTGGAGGAGATCACAGAAGACATATCATTCTCAAGGTAACTAACGAGGGGGGTTACGATAGCGACTTTGTCCCCTGTTTAAATCAAGCTAAAATGACAGATTATCGCTAATATCGGACAACATGATGATCGGACTGGGTCTGGATGGTTATGAACCGGACAGTGGCCACGAATCGGCTATTGCCTTTCGTATTCGGGTGGTGGAGGCGGAGCAGTATATTCCGGCGCATTCCCACCGTAAGGGGCAGCTGATCCTCGCCCTGCACGGCGCCTTGACCTGCGAGGTGGAGAACGCGATGTGGATGGTGCCGCCGCAGTATGCGGTGTGGGTCCCTGGGCAGCTTTCCCACAGTAACCGCGCCACCCCCGGCGCCCAGGTGTGCTTCCTGTTCATCGAGCCGGGCGCCGCGCCGATGCCGGACCGCTGCTGTACGTTAAAGATTTCCCCACTGGTGCGTGAGCTGATCCTCACCCTGGCGGAACGCGGCGGCGAGTCGCTGGCCGCCCCTGCCACGGCCCGGCTGGTGCAGGTGCTGTTTGATGAGCTGCCCCGGCAGCCGCAGGAGCACCTGCAGCTGCCGGTATCGAACCACCCGAAAATTCGTCAGATGGTGACGATGATGGCCGAGGATCCGGCGCGCTGGCAGACCCTGAGCCAGTGGGCGGCGGAGTTCGCGATGAGCGAGCGCAATCTGGCGCGGCTGGTAGTGCGTGAAACGGGGCTGAGCTTTCGCCGCTGGCGCCATCAGCTGCAGCTGATCCTTGCGCTGCAGCAGCTGATCCGCGGGCAGACGGTGCAGCAGACGGCCCAGGCGCTGGGCTACGATTCCACCACCGCCTTCATCACCATGTTTAAGAAAGGGCTCGGACAGACGCCGGGCCGCTATCACGGCAGCCTGGCTACGACTTCCCAATAAACAACGAGATGATCCCGGCAGCAATCAGCGGCCCGACCGGGACGCCGCGAAACAGGGCGACGCCGAGCACCGTACCGACCAGCAGTCCGGCCACCAGCTGCGGCTGGGAGCCCATCAGCGAGACGCCGCGCCCGCCGAGCCACGAAACAAACACCCCGACCGCAATCGCCAGCAGTGATTTCCAGTTCATAAAGGAGTGGATCAGGGTCGACGGCGGCAGCGTGCCGCTGGCGATGGGCGCCATCACGCCGATAGTCAGAATGATGATCCCGACGGTCAGTCCCTGTTTCTCAATCCAGGGAAAGAAGGCGTTCAGCGGCGTGACGCGCACGATAATCAGCACGAGGATGGAGATCGCTACGGTGGTGTTATGGCTGATAAAGCCGAGCGCCGCCAGACCCAGCAGGATCAACAGGGTGGTATCAAACATGTACAGAGGTCCTTGCCAAAAAAAGAAAGCTAAAAAATATCCCGCTTACTCTACGCATCGTGGCGTGAATAAACAGGATTTTTGCGCCATGCGGCGGAAATCAGGGCCGATGCCCGGTTAGCTAAGACGGCGAAAGGTCGCGATCTCCGGTCGGGCGATATGTAAATAGTCTTCGGTATCGAGAATGATCGACCGGTCCAGGCGCCCGGCGTTAAAGGCGATTTGTGGAAAGCGCTCAAATAGCAGCGGGTCGGCCACCAGCCGCAGCGCCGGATGGAAGCTGAAGGGGGGAATGGCGCCGAACACGCAGGCGGTGAGGGCCTCCACTTCCGCCGGACTGGCCAGCGAGGCTTTGCTGCCGCCGATATGCCGGGCCAGGCTGGCCAGATCGGCCTGCTGATCGGCGGCGAGGATCGCCAGCACATGCTGGTTGACGCCGTTTCCTTTCACTTTACAGACTAACGCTTTCGCGCCCTGGCCAAGCGCGGTGCCGCGGATCGCCGAGACGGCTTCGCACTGGCCGACCGCGTCATGCGCCATCACCCGGTAGCGCGCCTGGTGTTCGTCGAGCAGCGCGCACAGCCGCTGGTGGATATTACCTTCTACTGCTTCAAGCATAGCGTCCTCCTGACATCATAAAGCAGCCAGCTTAGCGCTGTTGCGCCGGCCTGCCAACGGTGGGCCGGGAAATTCACTATTCACTCATTATTGCTTCACAGTGCTGTGGTGCAATCCCGCAGGGCTGGATGAGTTTTGTAAATAAAAAAAAGAATGATTTTCATTTTCAATCGAACTTTTTTTATTTCGCTCAGTCTTTATCGGACGACACAGAATATTAATGATTGCCGTAATGAGGTTAGGATGATGCACGATGCAACCATGCAGGGTTCCCCACGCAAGAAGTTTAATAAAATAAGGGAACTCAACAGACGGCGAAATTACTTCACTAAGAAAGTACGTAATGCCCTGCGGGTGGGAGTGGCGAAAGCGCTCTGGGATCGCCGACGCCGTCAGCCGGTGGATTTGTCGTCCGCGAAAACCGTCTTACTGATGCGCAATGAGGGGGCGGTCGGCGATGTGGTAGTGGATTCCGCGCTGGTGAAATGCCTGCATCAGTCAGGCTATATCGTTGATTTCCTGCTGACGACCTCTAATAGCCAGGTGATGCGTTATAACCCGCGGATCCGCCATATTTATGAAGCTGACCCGGTCACGTCCGCCGATTTTTTGCGAAAATTTAATCATAACGTTCCCCGCGACGTTATTAATGAACTGGCTAATAATAAGTACGATATTATTATTGACCCTTCGCTGTTCGATATTCCCGTGCATCGTCTACGGCTTTTCCGACAAATAAAAGCGAAATCGGTGCTCGGGTTTAATAAATGGCCGTCGATTAAGCACTACTCCCACTCTTTTGATTTTGACTGCCAGCGCTGGCACGTGACGAAAACGTTCGAGTTGATCGCCGATTATCTCAAACTGGACACCTGCGGGCTGGATGCTTACGACCTGGCGATCCCCGGGCCGATTATGCAGGAGGTGGCGCAGTATCTGGCGTCGCTGAGCGGAAAAGCGGTAGTGATTAATATTTTTGCCGGCCATGCCGACCGGAGTCTCTCCCAGACGCAGCTGGCCGAACTCCTCGACAAACTGCTGGCTCGCCATCCGGGGATCGCGGTGATTCTGCTCGATCACCGGCGCGAGATCCGCATCCCGCTGCCGCCGGAGGTGGTGGTTAATCCATTTAACACGTTGCACCATGCGATGGCGCTGATTGCCCAGGCGGAGCTGATTATCTCCCCGGACACCTCGGTGGTGCACATGGCGGCGGCGTGGAACAAACCGCTGATCGCGGTCTACAAGGACGTTCTGCTCAACAACCGTCTGTGGGCGCCGGGCTATGACAACGCCAGGCAGGTTATCGTTAAATGCGGTAAGGTGCATCAGCATCGCGAGCTGGTGGATCGGATAATGGCGGCGCTGCCGGAGACGCTGTGAGGCGATGAGGGGAGGCTCACCTGCTGGCCGTATGCAAGAGCCAGCAGGTGAGCGAAGGTTGCATTGCCAGTCTGCAACCGCCGCTATTGTACTGTTGCCCGCTGCTCTGCCACATCCGGGAAAGCTCTTAAAGAGGGGGGCGCCGCCAACGACGGGCGGCATCACTCTTCAGTGAGCCACATATCCGCTTCTTCAAACATCTCCTGCACCGTACGGCTGATCAGCTCTTTTTCATGCTTGCTGGCGTCGGTGTTGATCGCCGGGAGCGTCATCATCGGCTTCACGCGCACTTCCGCCTCCGGAAAAATGCGCTGCATGCGTTTGGTCAGCTCGTTAAGAATGGTCTCTCTGGCGCCCGGCAGCCCGGCAAAATTGCGCTTGTCATAAATCAGTTCCACAAACATATTCTGTCCTCTGTATGCTGATCGCGGGCGATAGTTTTACTGTATTAATGTACAGTGTCAAGCGATTGCCGCGGCGCTGCGTATCCGCCACCTCGCGCGGGAGAGGGGCTGCGCGCAAAAGCAGCAAACGGTTCGCCACCGACGACGGTGACCTTCAGTGACATCAAGGAGTTATTTCAGTGCTGGAGATTGATAGCTGGAGCCGATATTGACCGGCAAAACCGGCAAAACTACTGTATATATATTCAGTATTATATGGTGGGTTGAAAAATGAACTTTTACACGCCGGTTGAGCTACGTCAGATTGTCTCCTTTCCCTTTTTTGCCGACCTGGTGCAGTGCGGCTTTCCCAGCCCGGCTCAGGACTATGTCGAGAAGCGAATCGACCTCAACGAGCTGCTGGTGCAGCATCCCAGCGCGACCTATTTTGTCAAAGCCGCTGGCGACAGCATGATCGACGCCGGCATTGACGAAGGCGATCTGCTGGTGGTGGACAGCGCGCGCAAAGCGGAGCATGGCGATATCGTGATTGCCGCCGTCGGCGGCGAGTTTACCGTAAAAAAGCTGCAGCTTTTGCCGCGGGTGCAGCTTAACCCGATGAACCCGGACTATTCGCCCATCGTGGTCGGCCGCGAGGAGACGCTCGATATTTTCGGCGTGGTGACCTACATCATCAAGGCGGCGGGCTGATCATGTTCGCGCACTGTGATGTGAACGCCTTCTATGCGAGCTGCCAGACCGCCTTCCGGCCAGACCTGAAGGGGCGGCCGGTAGTGGTGCTGTCGAACAATGATGGCTGCGTGATCGCCCGCTCGGCGGAGGCGAAGCCGTTTGTGAAAATGGGCGAACCCTACTTTAAGCAGAAGCAGGCGTTTCTTCGCCACGGCGTCGTGGCGTTCAGCAGCAACTATGAGCTGTACGCCGACATGTCCAGCCGGGTGATGTCCACCCTGGAAGAGCTCGCCCCGCGCTGCGAAATTTACAGTATTGATGAAGCCTTTTGCGATGTCAGCGGCGTGCGCCACTGCAGAGATCTGACTGACTTTGGCCGGGAAATCCGCGCCACGGTGCAGCAGCGCACCCATCTGACGCTGGGCGTCGGGATCGCCCCGACCAAAACCCTGGCGAAGCTGGCCAACCACGCGGCGAAGCAGTGGCAGCGGCAGACGGGCGGGGTAGTGGATTTATCTTGCCCGCAGCGGCAGCGAAAGCTGATGGCGCTGCTGCCGGTGAGTGAGGTCTGGGGCATCGGGCGGCGGATCGGCAAAAAGCTCGAGGCGATGGGGATCGGCACGGTACTTCAGCTCGCGGAGAGCGATATCCGCTTTATCCGCAAGCACTTCACGGTGGTGCTCGAGCGAACGGTACGGGAGCTGCGCGGCGAGCCTTGCCTGGCGCTGGAGGAGTTTGCCCCCGCGAAGCAGGAAATTATCTGCAGCCGCTCGTTCGGGGATCGCATTACGGCCTATGAGGATATGCGCCAGGCGATCTGCAGCTATGCCGCGCGGGCAGCAGAAAAGCTGCGCGGTGAGCATCAGTACTGCCGGTTCGTCTCCGCCTTTGTCAAAACCAGCCCCTTCGCGCTGAATGAACCCTATTACGGCAACAGCGCCTCGCTGAAGCTGCTGACGCCGACGCAGGATTCCCGGGATATTATCGCCGCGGCGACAAGCTGCCTGGACGCCATCTGGAAAGCGGGGCACCGCTATCAGAAGGCCGGGGTGATGCTCGGCGATTTCTACAGCCAGGGCGTCGCCCAGCTGAACCTGTTCGACGAGCTTGCCCCGCGGCAGAACAGCGCCAGGCTGATGCAGGTGCTCGACCAGCTGAATGCGAAAAACGGCAGGGGGGCGCTCTATTTTGCCGGCCAGGGGATCCAGCAGCAGTGGCAGATGAAGCGAGAGATGCTATCGCCGCGCTACACCACGCGATACGGCGACCTGCTCCGCGTCAGATAACGCGCGCTATCCCTGCACCGCAGCCGGAAAAACCGCCGCCAGCCATTCAATAAAGACGCGGAGCCGGGGCGGCACGTGCCGGTGCCGGGCATAGACGACGTGAAAGGGATAGGGGGCCGGGCGCCAGGCGGCGAGGATCTCCACCAGTTTGCCGCTTGCCAGCGCGGGTCTTAGCGAATAGGTAAAGGTCTGCACAATGCCTAAGCCCGCCTCGACGGCGGCAATATGCGCGTTGCTCTCATTGATGCCGAGATGGGGCTCTGTCTTGAGCTCGGTACTGACGCCGTGACGCGTAAAACGAAACGGAAACGCTCTGCCGCTGGCCGGCGACAGATAGCTGATGAGCTGGTGGCCATGGTGGAGTTCATCCGGCGAGGCGGGCGTGCCGCAGCGCTGAAGATAGCCAGGGGTGGCGCAGGTGACCAGCGTCGCCTCGCCGATTTTACGGGCCATCAGCGTCGAGTCTTCCATCGGCCCGCCGCGGATGGCGCAGTCAATATTGCCGCTGATGAGGTCCGCGGGTTTATCGGCCACCTGCAAATCAATACGGATATCCGGCCAGGAGGTCATAAAGTCCGCCAGCAGCGGGATCAGCACATCGCGCGCGGTCGACCCGCCGATGGCGATCCGCAGATGGCCCTTCGGCTTATTGTGGGCGGTATTGAAGGAGGCGTCGATCTCTTCCAGGTCTTCCAGCAGGCAGCGAGCTTTTTCATAGTACTCCCGTCCTTCCGGCGTTACGGTAATACGCCGGGTGGTGCGCTGCAGGAGGGAAACCCCCAGGTGCGCTTCCAGTTGCTTGATGGTTTTGCTGAGCGTGGCGTTGGGCATATCCAGCGAGTCCGCGGCGCGGGTAAAGCTGCCGGCTTCGACAACGCGGGTGAAGGCTTTGAGGGCTGAAAACCGGTCCATTATTCGCAGTATCCTGGTTAGCGGGCGTCCATTATCCACGGAGGGGAAAAGTGTTTTTCAGATTAGGCCATTTTTCCGCCTCTCTGAGGCGATTACAGTGCTTTCCATACCCGGCGGGACGCTTTCGCGAGCCTGGCCTGTTTATACTCTAACCAAGGAAATGCACCATGAGCAAAAAACTTGCGGATAAAGTGGCGTTAGTGACCGGCGGCAGCACCGGGATTGGCCTGGCGTCGGCGAAAGCGCTGGCGGAGCAGGGCGCGAAGGTGTATATCACCGGCCGCCGACAGGAGGAGCTGGATGCGGCGGTAAGATTCATCGGGCCCGCCGCCCGCGGGATCCGCGCCGACGCCGCCGTGTTAAGCGACCTTGACGCGGTATTTGCGACCATTGCCGACGAGTCCGGCCGCCTGGATGTGCTGTTCGCCAATGCTGGCGGCGGGGATATGCTGCCGCTCAGCGCCATCACCGAAGCGCACGTCGAGCGGATTTTCGCCACCAACGTGCGCGGGGTGGTGTTCACCGTCCAGAAAGCGCTGCCGCTGCTCACCGACGGCGCCTCGGTGATTTTGACTGGCTCTACGGCGGCGGTCAAAGGGACGGCGAACTTCAGCATCTATAGCGCCAGTAAGGCCGCGGTACGCAGCCTGGCGCGCTCCTGGGCGCTGGAGGTGAACGATCGCGGGATCCGCATCAATGTCGTCAGCCCGGGTCCGGTGCGTACCCCGGGTCTGGGCGGGCTGGTGGCGGAGGCGGACCGCCAGGGCTTGTTCGATGCTCTGGCCGCCAGCGTTCCGCTCGGGCGGCTGGGCGAGCCGGAGGAGATTGGCCGGACGGTGGTATTTTTAGCGTCGGATGAGTCGAGCTTTATTAACGCCGCAGAGATCTATGTCGACGGCGGGCTGGCGCAAATTTAAGCGCCGGACTCCGCCAGGCGAGCCGTCCTGGCGGAGTCCGGGGCGGCTCGTGGTTTTGCCGATCGCTTACTCACCGTCCGGGTGGGCAGCTTATTGCGTGCCCAGCTGTTTCATCAGCGTCAGGTTATCTTCAATATGCCAGTTGGCGGCAATTTTACCGCCGCTGATCTGATAGATATCGGTGGCGATAAAATCGATATTTTGTCCCTTCCCCTTCCGGGTGCCGAAGGTCCCGGTAAAGTGGCCATGGAAATGTAAGTGTGAGACCACCCGGTCACCGGCCACGATCATTTGTTCGACATCACAGCGTAAATCCGGCACCGCCTGGCGAAACGCTCTGGAGGCGAGGATCGCTCCTTCCGGCCCTTGTCGGCGCCCTTCCGGGGGCGTTTTATCGATGAAATTCTCCGCCAGCGCCGCCCGGGCCAGCGCGTCATCGCCGGTATTCCAGAACGTGGCGTATTGCCTGGCGACATATTCATTGGCGACGCGTGTGGCAGGGGGAAGGCCGCTATCAACGATGAGCTGGGCTGGCTTCAGCAAACCCTGCGGGGCTGAAAACGCGGAGCCGGATATCCCGGCAAGCAGCAGCGCGGTGGCGCAGCGACGGCGCGTGAGGCCGCGCCTGGCCAGCGTGCGGGCAACAGCGACACCACGCCCGGCAGGTAACATTTTGTCGATCAATTTCACTCTTTATGCTCCGTATAGAAGGGATAGTCGGTATAGCCCACCTCTGTCCCGCCAAACAGCGTGCCGGGATCGCTGACGGTCGCCAGCGGCCAGCGGTGCTGAAGCCGCTGCGGCAGGTCGGGATTGGCAATAAACGGCCGGCCGAAAGCCACGAGGTCGGCGAGACCGGCGCCAAGAATGCGCTCCGCCTTCTGCTGATCGTAATTCCCGGCCACGATCAGCGTGCCGCTGAAGGTTGCGCGCAGCGTGTCGCGGAAGTGCAGGGGAACGGCTGGCGCATCGTCCCAGTCCGCCTCCGCCAGGTGGATAAAGGCGATACCCTGCTGTTCGCACCAGGCCGCCAGGGCAAGGATGGCGTCGATCACCTGCGGGTCATTCATCCCGCGCTGGGTAATGAAGGGGGAAAGGCGGATGCCCGTCCGCTCGCGGCCGATAGCGTCGCCGATGGCGGTCAGCACCTCCTGGGCAAAACGGATCCGGTTGTTCAGGCTACCGCCGTACTCATCGGTGCGCTGGTTGGCGGTACGCCGCAGGAACTGGTCGATCAGATAGCCATTGCCGCCGTGCACCTCCACGCCGTCAAACCCCGCCGCGATCGCATTGCGCGCCGCCTGGCGGTAATCGGCGACAATACGCTGGATATCCGACCGGGAGAGCGCCCGCGGCGGTGGGCAGTCCACCATCTGGCCCCGGCCTTGCTCATCCACCACCCAGACCTGGGCGTCCGGCGCCAGCGCCGAGGGGGCCACGGGTTGACCATCCGCATGAAAACGGGCGTGCGACATGCGTCCCACGTGCCAGAGCTGAGAAAAAATAACGCCGCCGGCCTGGTGTACGGCCCGGGTCGTCAACTGCCAGCCGGCAATCTGGTCTGCGGAATGCAGGCCGGGCGTCCAGGAGTACCCCTGTCCCTCGGGAGAGATTTGCGTCGCTTCCGTGACGATCAATCCGGCGCTGGCGCGCTGGCGGTAATACTCCGCCATCAGCGCGGAGGGGATATTTCCCGGCTGCAGGGCGCGCGCCCGGGTCATGGGGGCCATGACGATGCGGTTTTTCAGCGGCAGCGTACCGATGCGATGACGATCAAAAAGTGAGAGCGTGTTCATAATGGTGTCCCTTGCGAGTGGAATGGAAATCACTTTACAGTCGGGATCTGATTTTGATAATTAGACGAAAAATAGATTCACTTTTCGGGAAATGCGAAAAATGGGCAAACTGGAAGATATGGCGCTGCTGGTGGCCGTCGCCGAGGCGGGGGGACTCTCCGCCGCCGGCAGACGGTTGTCGCTCTCGCCGGCCACCATGACTGCACGTCTGAAGGCGATGGAAGAGCGTTATCAGACCCGCCTGTTCCATCGTTCCACGCGGGCTATCACCCTGACCAACGCGGGGGAAGATTTTTATCATGCCGCGCGGCGCGTGCTGGAGGAGGCGCGCCACGCCGAGTCGTTGCTGACGCAAAAAGAGGGGGTCCTGAGCGGCGATATTCGCCTTTCCGCCCCCTCCGACTTTGGCCGACAATACCTTAGCCCGGCCATCGTCGACTTTACCCGCCGTCACCCGGAAGTGACCTTTTCCGTCTACTTAGGCGAGCGCGTGGAGGATCTGGTCGCCAACCGGCTGGATATGAGCATTCGCGTCGGTAACCTGCCGGACAGCAGCCTGGCCATCCGCCACATTCGTCCTAACCACCGAGTGCTGGTGGCCTCGACGGCTTACCTTGCCGCCCGTGGAACGCCTGCTTCGCCCGAGGCGCTGCATCATCATCGCTGCCTGGCGCTGGAGCGGCACGGCGTGGTGATGAACGAGTGGCGCTTTGAGGAGGCGGGAAAAGAGCAGGTCATCCGGGTAACGCCGGCGATGGTCTGCGACGATGGGGCACTGCTGCGGCAGTGGGCGCTCAGCGGGGCGGGGATCGCCGGTAAATCATGGTGGGATGTGAAGAGGGATGTCGAGGAGGGGCGGCTTCAGGTGTTGTTTGCCGACCGCTTCACCGGTTTCAGCCGGTTAGACCGCAAGGAGGTTGGGCTGCAGTTTGTCTTTCCCCAGCGAAAGCTGCAGCCCCCTCAGGTATCGGCGTTTATGGCGTTTTTTATCGACTGGCTGGAAGAGTCATCCCCCTCCAGCGCGAGGCGAAAGTGAGCAGAACATGACCTCAGCGCATCTGGCTGAGGATAATACGATCGAAAAGACGGTCGCCCAGCCAGACACGCATCCGGATAAGCAATTTGGCATACTTACCGACGGCATAACGGGGGCGTGGATTTGAGGCATTCACCGCGACCAGGACCACCTCGGCGATCGTCTGCGGGTCGCTGCCGGTGCCATGGCCGTACGTTTTTTGGATCGACAGGGCGACCCCTTTTACCAACTGACCATACGGTCCTGTGGCCGAACGTTTGACAATACTTTCACTGGCCGCATCGCCGAAGCCGGTTTCAATCACTCCAGGTTCGATGATAACCACCTTGATGCCGAAGTCGGCAACTTCCAGCCGCAGGCAGTCTGACCACCCCTCAAGTGCATGTTTGGTGGCGTGGTACCATGCGCCGAGGACGCTATACATCTTCCCGCCCATGGAAGAGATATTGACAATATATCCGCGACGGCGGGCGCGCATCGCGGGAAGCAGTAGTTGCGTGAGATGTGCCGCGCCGAAGAGATTGACCTCAAACTGGTAGCGAGCCTCATCGATGCCGATCTCTTCGACCGGGCCATACAGGCCAAAACCGGCATTATTGACCAGTACATCGACCCCTCCGGTCTGAGACAGAATGGTGTTCACGACCGCCAGCCGATCGTCCTGCCGTGAGAGATCCATCTGCAGGCATTGGGCCCCTAGCGAAGCCAGATCTTCCATTTTCCCGAGCTGCCGGGCAGCAACGTAAACCTGGTAACCCTCCTGGATAAGACGACGGGCAATGGCTTTCCCCATCCCTGACGATGCGCCGGTGACCAGCGCGGTTTTATTTTCCTGAATAAACATAAGCACCTCGGCAAGTAGACTGCGCTGAGTGTGCCTGCTGTCAGGCGCGGTGTCGCTGGCACGGTGCGCCACAATACTGGCAAAGCGCGCCATGACGCGCGCTTAGTTGAGGCGCATCATGTCTCTGAAGTTTTCTGGCGTCTGGCCGGTCCACGCCATAAAAGCCCGGTAGAAGGAATTTGGATCTTCAAAACCGAGCAGAAAGGCGATTTCATAGCCGGAAAGCGTGGTATTGAGAAGATAGTGGCGAGCCAGCGCTTCGCGACAAGCGTGAACAAGGGCGCGATAATTCTCTCCCTCCTGCTCCAGCCTGCGCTGCAGGGTGCGTTTGCTCATTCCCAGACGTTGCGCCGTATTGTCGATAGAGGCGTCGTTGCCCGGCAGAAGCTCCAGCAGGACTGCATGAACACGTTCAGCCGTTGAGGCCTGATCGCTAAGCTGGCTGAGACGACGCTTCAGCTCCGGCTCAAAGACCTGCCACATACCCTCGTTCACCGTCAAAAAGGGCCGCAGGGCATCAGCGGCGGCAAAGCTGATGGTCGCCCGCTTTCCACGCTGTATGGTCGTGCCGAAGAAGGCTGAAAAGTGGTGGGTCTGCTGGCGGGTGAGGGGCTGTGAGAGCGTTACTTTCACGGCCTGAACCGGTTCGCGGGTGGCCAGTCGGTTCAGACGAAGTAAAAATGCCAGCTCTGCCACTTCCAGAGAGGCAGGGATTTCTGTTGCTCCCAGCCAGCGCGGAGACACTGTCAGCGTGCCGTTCTGCACGACCGTCGTCTCCAGCACCATGGGGGCAATAAGCAGTTTATACCTGGCCAGCCGCTGGACCGCCTGCATCATGTGGGTACTACACAAGGCGGCGAACAGCGGGGGATCAAACACTTCCGCAGAGACCCTTTCTACAAAGGGCAAAGGAAAGGCCTGATCGTCGCTTTCTTTTTCCAGCACGCGCCAGAAACGCAGATACTCATCGGTAGTCAGACCGCGATTGATGTCTGAAAAGGTGTCGTCCGGCAAACCGGCCTGGCGGAGAAGATGTTCAGGCTCCATCCCTGCGTCTTTGAGCAGCGCTCGCCAACGGAGATTGAGAGAAAAAGTGCGGTTGCGTGCCATGGTGAGATTTCCAGCAGTGAACAGGGCTTTGATGTGCAACGCCCCCTGATAAGAGCATACCTTTTCCCACCCGCCAGTGACATTCCTCTTGTGCCATATTTGAAGTAAAGCACGCCAGCAATGAGAAGGGGGAACGGATGTGACACGCGGGGTCGTTAGCCACCTATAGAGTCTTGATCTCAAATATGATTAGATAGCTTTCACTTAAAACCAGTCAGTGGCTGCCATGAATCTCAGGGAAAAAATCATTAATGAATTCGGCGGGTTGTCGCCCGAGCTGCAACGCGCCGCCGAGTTCTCACTGCAAAATGCCAGTCAGCTGGTGGTGTTATCCATGCGCGCCTTCGCGGCGGAAGCCGGGGTAAAACCGGCGACGCTGCTGCGTCTGGCGCAGCGGCTGGGTTACCGCGGCTGGAGCGAGCTGAAAAGCGATTTCATTGACGACCTGGGGCTGCGCAATGATACATACGTATCAAAAGCGGAAAAAATGATGGCCCGCGGCACGCAAACGCAGCTGTATAAAGAGGTATTTCAGGCGCATCAGGCGAACCTGACCTTTACGCAAAACGAAAATGCCCAGCAGATGGAGCAGGCGGTGACCTTGCTCGACAGCGCGGAGAATGTCTATATCTGCGGATTCCGCGCCAGCTTTCCGATCGCGTGGTCGCTGTTCTATGTCTATCGACTGTTCAACCGCCAGGTATCGTTAATCGATGGCCTGGCCAGCAATATCGAAGTCTTTACCCGCGAACTCACCGCCCGGGACTGCGTCTTACTCACCAGCTTTGCGCCCTATTCGCGCGAATCACTGGATGTTTTACAGGCAGCCCGGCAGGCAGGGGCGAAGATCCTCGCCATTACCGACTCGCCGGTTTCCCCCTTAGCGCAGGCGGCAGACTGCACGCTGCTGTTTTCCATCGACAGTCCGTCATTTTTCCCTTCCGTGGTCTCCGGCATGGGGCTGGCGGAGTGTCTGCTGGCGATGCTGGTGGTGCGCCACGGCCGGGAGGCGGTGAGTAAAATTGAAAGTGCCGAACGCTATCTCATTGAGTCTGGCGCCTACGTGATCCCCGGTAAGTCCTGATAAATGATTCAAATGTATCAGTTATAAGTATAATGGATGCATTTATATCTTTAATTCGTTGACGTGATCCAAATGGATCCTGCAAGATACGCTCAATTAATGTAGCGGATTCAGGAGCAGAACCCAGTATGAGTCATGTCATTCACCGCAGCCTGCGTAGCACGCCGATGGTGGCCTCACGTGCGCGAGGGGCCTATATCTTTGATGCCCAGGGAAAACCGTATCTTGATGCCTGTGGCGGGGCGGCGGTTTCCTGCCTCGGACACGCGCATCCTGATGTGCTGGCGGCGATGCACCGCCAGATCGATCGGCTGGCCTATGCGCATACCAGCTTTTTCACCAGCGATGCCGTCGAGCAGCTTGCCGAACATCTCACCCGCACGGCGCCCGGCGAGCTTAACTACGCCTACTTTGTCTCGGGCGGTTCTGAGGCGGTAGAGACGGCGCTGAAGATGGCGCGGCAGTACTTTGTGGAGATCGGCCAGCCATCGCGCACCCGCTTTATCGCCCGTAAACAGAGCTATCATGGCAATACGCTGGGCGCGCTGGCGGTGGGGGGGAACGAATGGCGCCGTCGCCAGTTTGCCCCCTTATTAATGGATGTTATCCGCGTCTCCGCCTGCAATGAGTACCGCGATCGCCGGGCTGACGAGACCCAGCAACAGTATACCGAACGTCTGCTCAATGAGCTGGAGCAAGCCATCCTTGAGGCCGGCCCGGAAACGATCATCGGTTTCTGTGCGGAAACCGTGGTGGGAGCGACGACGGGAGCCACGCCGCCGACGCCGGGCTATCTGCAAGGGGTCCGCCGCCTGTGCGACAAATACGGCATCCTGTACATCGCGGATGAGGTGATGTGCGGTATGGGGCGGACCGGGACGCTGCATGCGTTTGAACAGGACGACGTGGTGCCCGATTTAGTGACCATCGCCAAGGGACTCGGCGGGGGTTATCAGCCGATTGGGGCGGTGCTGGCGAGTGAGACCATCGTCTCCGCGCTGAAGGCGGGCAGCGGATTGTTCCAGCACGGTCACACTTACATTTGTCATGCCACCGCCGCGTCGGCAGCCCTGGCGGTGCAGCAGGTGATCGCGCGCGATAATTTACTGGACGCTGTCAAACAGCAGGGCGCCTATCTGCACAAGGCGCTGCGCGAGGTGCTGGGGGAGTTACCGCATGTCGGTGATACGCGCGGACGTGGCCTGTTTGCGGGGGTCGAACTGGTGCGCGATAAAGACGACAAAACGCCGTTCGATCCTGCCCTGAAGCTGCACGCCGCGATCAAAGCAAACTGTATGGCGCGCGGACTGATGGTCTATCCCATGGGCGGCACGATCGATGGCCAGTCTGGCGACCACATCCTGATTGCACCGCCGTTTATCATCACCCCGGCGCAGCTCGATTTTGTGGTCGATACCCTGGACTGTGTGATCCGCGAAGAGACGGGGAAATTATGATCAATCGTTTACCGCCCCTGGCGGAACAGGAATGGGACGATCGGCAGCGTCAGTTAGCGGAAGAGATCATCAACGGACCGCGCGGCGCCTTGCTGCCGCCCTTTGAACCGCTGTTGCGTAGCCCCGAGCTGATGGCGCATGCCCAGCGTATGGGGGAGTACCTGCGCTATCGCAGCGCGCTGGGCCAGCGTCTTTCTGAACTGGCGATTTTGCTGACCGCGCGGCACTGGTCGCAGCCGGTAGAGTGGGCGATCCATGCGCCGATAGCACGCGAGAAAGGGATCTCTGCCGCGGCGGTGCAGGCGATTAAGGAAAGGCGCCGGCCCGCGGATCTGCGGCCCGATGAGCAGGCGATCTATGACTTCTGTCAGCAGCTGCATCAACAGCAAAAGGTCAGCGATGAGACCTGGCAACAAGCCATTGAGTTATGGGGCGAGAAGGGCGTGGTGGATCTGATTGGAATAAACGGTTATTACAGTTTTCTCTCCATGGTGATGAACAGCGCGCAAACGCCAGTACCGGATACCTCTGACTCTCTGTTTTCTGAATAAGTTATCGATTTTATTCGGGCGCATAAAACTGCGCCCGGCATATCAGCTCTTATTATTAATTCTTCCGGCGAGATATTTCGCAGGATGACGTTCGTTGTAGGCTATTTCACTGACGCTGAGGGTAATTATGAGTGGATTATTTAAGAAATTAAAGCTGACGCTGGCATTAGTTATTTGTTCAGCCAGTTTTGTGACAGCAGCAGAAGATAAAATAACGGTGGGTGTCGATACTGCCTTTGTTCCATTTGAATTTAAACAAGGCGATAAATATGTCGGCTTTGATATCGATCTGTGGGACGCGATTGCGAAGAAAATGCATATCAGCTACGAATTAAGGCCGATGGATTTCGGCGGCCTGATCCCCGGTCTGCAGTCACGTAATCTGGATGTGGCGATGGCGGGAATAACGATTACCGATGCGCGCAAGCAGGTCGTGGACTTCAGCGAAGGATATTATAATGCCGACCTGCTCATGGCCGTGAAAAGTACCGACAACTCCATTGTTAAATTCAGCGATTTGACCGGGAAAAAAGTCGGCCTTAAGCAGGGGACAGCGGCAGCCAGCTTTATGAAAAGCAAATATAAAGCGAATTATATCGAGTTCCCGAATATCGATAACGCTTACCTTGACCTGCAGGCCGGTAATCTCGATGCCGTGGTTCATGATTCACCGAATGTCCTTTACTACGTGAAGACGGCGGGTAACGGCAAGGTCAAATCCACCGGTGAGACGGACAGCATTCTGCCACAGCAGTATGGCTTTGCGATGCAGAAAAACAGCAGCCTGACGCCAAAAGTCAACCAGGCCCTGCAGGCCCTGCGCGCCGATGGCACCTACGACAAGATTTACGTAAAGTGGTTTGCTAAACAGCCGAAATAACCCTGCCAGGTCGGAGCGATCCGACCTCATATTTTCTTTACGGGTAGAAGCATGAATTTTGACAGTCGCTATATTTGGGATGCATTGCCGCTGCTGATGCAAGGTTTGCAGCTGACGCTGATTATTTCGTTATCAGGCTTGTTAGGTGGATTAATCATTGGCTTGCTGGCCGGGACCTGCCGCGCATTAGGCGGAACAATATCCAAAACGGTATCGCTGGTGTTTGTGGAAGTCATCCGCGGGACGCCAATTATGGTGCAGGTGATGTTTATCTACTTCGCCCTGCCGATGGTGTTGCCAGTGCGTATTGACCCGGTTCCCGCCGCCATTATCACCATTGTGATTAACTCCGGGGCTTATATAGCGGAGATCACCCGGGGGGCGATTCTGTCGATTAATAAAGGATTTAAAGAAGCCAGCCTGGCGATGGGATTATCGCCGCGCAGCACCCTGTGGCATGTCATTATGCCGCTGGCTTTTCGGCGGATGATCCCGGCATTAGGCAATCAGTGGATTATCAGTATTAAAGATACCTCGCTGTTTATTGTCATTGGCGTGGCAGAATTAACCCGTCAGGGACAAGAGATTATTGCCGGCAATTTTCGGGCGCTGGAGGTGTGGACGGCGGTGGCGATGATTTATCTGTTTTTGACATTGTGCCTGAGCTTCCTGCTGAAACAACTTGAGAAAAGGATCCATATTTTATGAGCATGGTTGAATTTAGCGCGGTGGCGAAAAACTTCGGCGCCACTCAGGTGCTGCACGATATCAATTTAAAGATTGAAGTGGGCGAGGTGGTGGTGATCATTGGCCCGTCCGGCTCGGGAAAATCGACCCTGCTGCGCTGTATTAACAAGCTGGAGGCGATCTCTTCGGGAACGCTGCTGGTGGCGGGCATGCACATTACGGATCCGCATGCGAATGAGTGTGATATTCGCCGCGAAGCCGGTATGGTGTTTCAACAGTTTCATTTGTTTCCGCATCTGACCGCCCTGGAGAATGTTATGTTCGGTCCGCTTCGCGTGCGCAAGCAGAGTAAGGCCGCGGCGCGGGAGCAGGCGCTGGCGTTGCTGGACCGCGTGGGGCTGCGTGAACGCGCCAACCACTATCCGGCAGAGCTCTCGGGCGGTCAGCAGCAGCGCGTGGCGATAGCGCGCGCCCTGGCGGTGAAACCCAAAATGATGTTATTTGATGAGCCAACATCCGCCCTCGATCCCGAACTGCGGCATGAGGTGTTAAAGGTCATGCGATCCCTGGCCGAAGAGGGCATGACGATGGTGATTGTGACCCATGAGATTGGCTTTGCCAGAGAGGTGGCTTCCCGGTTGATCTTTATTGATGGCGGCACCATTGCCGAAGATGGTTCACCTGAGGCGCTGCTCACGGCCAGCAGCAATCCGCGTCTGCAAGAGTTTTTGCAACACGTATCCTGAACATAAGTGAATGATGACAATATGAAAACAATCGCAATCCGTGGTTCCGCCTATGCGGTCGGTCAGCAGCTTGGCGCGTTTGGTCGTGAGGCCTGGCAGACTAAAATCAGGCAAACGGCGCTGTGGCAAACCGTAACCGCCCTGAAAACGGCGGAACAGACCCAGCGCATGCGCGCAGCCGTGCAGGCGCAGTTCCCGCTGATTTGGCAGGAGCTGGAGGGCATGGCGGACGGGCTGCAGGCGCCGGTGGATGAGGTGTTCGCCTGGAACTGTCGCGGCGATCTGGTACGTTCGACGTCAGATGGCTGCACCACCCTGGCGGGGAGAAGCCCGGAGGGCGCGTTGATCATTGCGCACAATGAAGACGGCTTCCCGCAGCTGCGTGAAGAGTGCGCCATCGTCAGCGTAACCCCGGAGGTGGGCCTCGCCTTCACCAGCTTTGCCTATCCCGGCTCCCTGTGCGGGCATACCTTCGCGGTGAATGAGAAGGGGATAGTCAATACGGTCAACAATATTCGCGCCGTGCATCGTCCGGACGGCATGCCGCGCCAGATTGTGGCCCGCGCATCGCTGAACGCCGCCACCTTAGAGGAAGCCGTCACTTTGCTGAGCGCCACGCCGCGCGCGGGCGCGTTTCACCACACCCTGGGCCAGATGGGCGATAGCCGTCTGTTTAGCGTGGAAGCCACCGGCTCCGGCAGCTCGGTGCTCGAGTTGTCCGCCACCGGCGGGCATGCCAACCATCTGATCCATCCCCAGCTTGCGGCCATTGAACAGATCGTGACCGGGAGCTCCGGTTCGCGCCAGCGGCGCCTGGACGCATGGCTGGCGACGAACCCGCCGCTGGATGGCGTGACAGCGAAAGCGATGCTCTCCGACCAGCAGGATCCGCTGTTACCGATTTACCGGCTGTCTCCCGACGATCCGGATGAGGAAAATACGCTGGCGACGGCTATTTTTACCTTGAGCGCGACCCGCGTCGTGTGGCAGGTCTTCACTCTGGACCGTGAAAACGCGGTTTTACAGGGCAGCCTTTAGCGGGCCGAGGGCGCTTTCAGCAGGGCGATCAGCAGCGTACTGCCCACCATGATCCCCGCCGCCAGCCACACCATTCCCGACAGGCCAGCTGAGGCGATCAGCTGGCCGCCGACAAGCGCCCCGGTGCCGATGGCGGCATTAAAAATGGCCACGTAAATGGCTGACGCCGGCTGGGCGACCGCGCCCGCGCTGCGCAGCAGCCAGGTCTGTAAGCCGACGAACACAATCGCGATGCCGGCGCCCCACAGGGCTAACAGTAGCCCGCTAAAACAGAACGACAGTGGCGCAAGACGGGCGGCGCCAAGGATCGCCAGCGCGCCCCCGCTCAGCAGCAGCGCAGCGAAAATCAGCCCCTTCAGATGACGATCGATAAGCTTACCCGCGATAACGTTACCCAGCAGCCCGGAAACCCCTGACAGCAGCAGCAGGCCGGAGAGGGCGGTCGCCGGGACTCCCTGCAGATTTATCAGCAGCGGTTCAATGTAGGTGAAGGCGGCAAAGTGAGCGGTAATGATGCAGGCCGTGGCGCCATACAGGCCACCGAGCAGCGGATTGCGGAAAATATCGCGATAAACACGCAGCCTGACGGAGGCAGGGGCGGCCAGCGGGGGCAGCGTTGAGCACAGCGCCGCAGCGGCGGCCAGTGACAGCAAGGCCATCGCCATAAACGCGTGTCGCCAGCCCGCCAGGGTGGCGATAAAGCTCGCCAGCGGTACCCCCACTACGCTTGCCGCCGACACGCCGCCAAAAATGATCGCCGTGGCCAGCCCCAGCCGGTGCGGCGGCACCAGCTGCGCGGCGACGATGCCAATTAAGGCCCAGAAGGCTCCATGGGCCAGGGCGCCAATCATGCGGGCACTCATCAGGGCGAACATCGAATAAGACCGGGTTGCGGCGAGGCAGGAAAGCGCCAGGATCAGCATCAGCCCGACCAGTAGCGCCTTGCGGGAAATACGCGCCGGCATCGCGCCGGAAAGCAGAGCCGCCAGGGCGCCCACCCAGCCATAGGCGGTGACGGCGAGGCCCATGCCGGATTCCGTCTGGTGAAAATCCGCCGCCAGGGCGCTGAGCATGCCCACCGGCGCCAGTTCGCTGGTGACGATCGAAAAGGCGCAGATCCCGAGCGCAACGACGGCTATCCAGACGCGCGCCGGCGCCGGGTGGAGGAGTAAAGCAATCTCTTTCATATCAGGCGTATCCTTAGGAAAGGTGCGTTCCGCGCGGTGCGCGGACGTTCAGGTGAGGAGCGAGCAGGCGACCGGATGGCCTGGTTGTCTCCGCGAGTGGCGTGCAGTATCATCCCTGTGAAACTGATAAAAAAGAGCGGAAAACGGAGAGTCGTTTTCCGTAAATGGAAAATAGATGACCGCAGAATTTAACTGGGATGATGCGCGCATATTCCTCGCCATCGCCCGGGCGGGAACGCTGAGCGGCGCCGCCGACAAGATGAACATGGGGATTGCCACGGTCTCCCGCCGGCTGGATCGGCTGGAGCAGGCGTTGAACGTTCCGCTCTTCAGCCGCCATCAGAGCGGCTATCGCCTGACCGACGATGGCGAAGCCCTGCTCGCGCGGGCTGAGGCGCTGGAATACGCAGGCCTGGCGTTCGGCGAAGCGGCGCAACTGCAGGGGCATGTCGCCGGGGTTGTCCGCCTGGCCACTGCGGACAACCTGGCCACGCATTTTATTCTGCCCTCCCTGAAAGGGCTCCTGGACCAATATCCCGAGCTGCGGGTGGAGGTGCTGAGCGGCGTGCAGCCGGTGAACCTGCACCGTCGGGATGCCGATCTGGCGATCCGCATGGTCAAGCCTGAGGCCGGGCATCTGACGTTAAAGCGTCTGGGGACGGTGGGGTTTGGCGTCTATGGCGCCGCCGGCTATCTGGCCGGCGCGGACGGCCTGTCGCTGAGCGAGGCGGACTTTGTGGGGTGGCCGGAAACTCACCAGCACCTGCCGGCCGCCCAATGGATCACGCGCACCCTGCGCGGCCGGCCGTGTAAAGTCGAAGCCAATACGCTCGTGGCCCAGGTTTCCGCGGTATCCGCGGGCCTCGGACTGGGCGTCCTGCCGCACTTTATGGCGCGGGCCAGCGGCCTGCAGTGCCTGCAGCCGGAAATCGGCGCGGATCAGACCCTCTGGCTGGTGATGCATTCCGACCTGGCCGGGTCAAGACGCGTGCGGGTTCTCGCCGACCATCTCATCGCTCTCTTTGCGGATCATCAAGAGCGGCTGGCGATGCCCTGAAGGGACGCGGCTTGGGCGTGTATCGATAAGACCCCCCGGGGCTGACGAGCCACGATTTTTTCCGCGCCCGCTAACAGTCATACTCACCGCGCAATATTCGGCCCAATGCTGCGCCGCAGTCGAAAATACTGCAGAGTGAGGGGATATCCCCGTCCGGCAAAATAATTTTGTGTTGTTGCCAGCGCCGCCTTGTTGCGCTCCCCCAAAAATGCCTGTCGATGTTAGGGTAAGAGGTTGATTACCACAGGAGAACGCAAATGATTGTCAGGACCTGGCACGGCTGTGTGCCATTGCAACATGCCGAGGGGTTTGCAAAGCACCTTGAGCGGACCGGCGTGGAACACGCCCGGGGTATCTCCGGCAACAGGGGCGCGCTGGTGCGCCGGGAAAACCAGGGCGAATGGGCGCATTTCTTTCTCGCCACCTACTGGCAGGATCTCGCGGCGGTCAAAGCCTTCGCAGGCGAAGACTATCACGTCGCGGTCACCTATCCGGACGACGAAGTATTCGAACTGCTCTCCGACCCCTACGTGTTTCAGCATGAGGTTGAGGCCGTGTCGCCGCTGTAGGCTGCGTGTCGGGCATGCGGAAGTTAGGCCAACCACAGACGGTTGCTGGCCGCGTGAGATCGACCTCTATCTTGCATGGGCAGCCAGCCGCCGTTGGGCGAACGTGGAATGACAGGAACACTTAGCGTTTGAGTGCGGCAACAATGGCGGCTTCCATTTTCTCCGGCGTCGTGAACGGCGCAAAACGCGCGAGGGGAGTGCCGTCGCGACCGATGAGGAACTTGGTGAAATTCCACTTGATCCGTCCGCCGAGCACGCCGGGCAACGCTTGTTTCAAATAACGAAACAGCGGATGCGCGGCAGGGCCGTTGACGTCCACTTTCTCAAACATCGGGAAGCTCACGCCGTAGTTAACGTGACAGGTCTGCTCGATTTCATCCGCACCGCCGGGTTCCTGCTTGCCAAACTGGTTGCAGGGGAACCCAAGCACAACCAGCCCCTGAGCCGCGTACTTTTGGTAGAGCGCTTCAAGGCCAGCATATTGCGGCGTGAAGCCACAATGGCTGGCCGTATTCACCACCAGAACCACCTTGCCAGCATAGTCAGCCATGGAGAGGGGCTGTCCGCGCAGGCGGGTAGCCGTCAATTGATAAAAAGGGGTCATAGCAGGCTCCTGAGAGTAGAAATAGTTCAACGCTAACGATCGCGCGAATGTTTGAAGCAGATTAGGCAGTTATGATACACAGGGTTAGGGATTTGTACCTGGAGTGTTAAAAAACGCCAGATGTCATAGAAAAAATCGCGAACAGGAACGGCTGAAAATGGTCAAATATATCTTATCGCTGGTCGTAGTGGCGATGCTCGCAGGCTGTACCAGCGCGCCAAACTTGCCGCCTCGGGATACCATTGTGGCGATGAAACCCACAGAGTCCGGTATTGTCGCCAGCTCAGCGAAATACAGTTACCGCTTTGTCCGTGACGGTGTGCCTGAGGAATATCAGCGTTATAAGACCTTTTATGAGCGCTTTCACCAACAGGCTTCCGGCGTGCGGGTTAACTTTGTCGTGGAACAACATGAGGTAACGGCGGAATATCTGGTGGTGATGGATCAGCGCAAACTGGATGCCGGGCAGCATAGCGAGCTGGTAAATCAGTATCATGCGGTGCAGATTGATAACGATCGCCTCGGGGTGTTGTTTAAAGCGACAGGGTTTTGGACGGCATCGGACGCGTCAGATCTGGCCGCCGCCTACCAGTTAGCTCACCCCGTTGTGGTATCAATCAATGATAAGACCAAAACGATTAGCTCGCTTGGCGCCGTCGCCATGGCCCCGTTGTTTCCGTTTTACATGATGTATGGCTGTGCCATCGGGCCTTGTGTCTGAGGAAAATAGCCAGCAAGTCACTCGACTCACTGGCTGAGTATTTCACTACGCTTCACTTTTAGACGATTGTTTGTGAAACAGTTCGCGGAATACCGGGTAGATATCCTCCTGGTCGCGGATATGCTGCATGGCGAAATTATCAAAGGTCGCCTGCAGGTGTTCATACTCGCGCCACAGAGTCTGATGCGCCCGGCGGGTAATTTCGATATAGCTGTAATAACGCACCACCGGCAGAATTTTCTTCGCCAGCAGTTCGTGGCACAGCGGGGAGTCGTCGGCCCAGTTGTCGCCATCCGACGCCTGGGCGGCGTAGATGTTCCACTGCGCCGGGTCATAACGCGCCTGCACCACTTCATCCATCAGCTTCAGGGCGCTGGAGACGATGGTGCCGCCGGTCTCCTGAGAGTAGAAGAACTCGTGTTCATCCACCTCTTTCGCCTGAGTATGGTGGCGGATGTAGACCACATCGACGTTTTTATAGGTCCGGCTGAGGAACAAATACAGCAGGATATAAAAGCGCTTGGCCATGTCTTTGGTGGCCTGGTCCATCGAGCCTGAGACGTCCATCAGGCAGAACATTACCGCCTGGCTGGAGGGCTCCGGCCGTTTTTCGTAATTTTTGTAGCGTAAGTCAAAGGTGTCGATAAACGGCACCCGTTCAATTTTAGCCCGCAGTTCGGCAATCTCTTTGCGCAGGCGCTCCTCCTCCAGCAGCTGCACCGGTTCGCTGCGGCTGATGGTCTCCAGATCCTCCTCCAGGGCGCGCAGTTCACGGCGCTTGCCGGCGGTCATCGCCGTCCGGCGGGCCAACGAGTTCTGCAGCGAACGCACCACGCTGATGTTGGCCGGCACCCCGTTAGAGGTAAAGCCCGCGCGATGGGTTTTAAACTCGTTCAGCTGCCGGTGCTGATTTTTCTTCAGGTTCGGCAGGGCGAGATCTTCGAACAGCAGATCCAGGTACTCATCTTTCGAAATCTGGAAGACAAACTCATCCTTCCCTTCGCCATCGGCGCTGGCTTGCCCCTGACCGCCGCCCCCGCCACCGCCGCCCCCTTGCGGGCGTTCGATGCGGTCGTTTTGCACGAAATGGTCGTTGCCCGGGTGGACGCGGTTGCGCAGCCCGCCGCGACCCTGATGAAACATCGGCTCGTTGATATCGTCCGTCGGGATCGAGACGGATTCTCCGCTCTCAATATCGGTCACCGAGCGCTTGTTGATGGCCTCGGAGATCGACTGTTTAATCTGCGCCTTATAACGGCGCAAAAAGCGCTGACGATTGACGGCGCTTTTGTTTTTCCCGTTCAGGCGTCGGTCTATGAACCAGGTCATATGCCCTCCTGTACTGCATTAGCCAACTTTACTTATCATCATTCAGCTGCAGTTTGCCCGGCGGCGCACCGCCGGGCTGGACGCATCAGGACGATTTACGAACCCGCAGGTACCACTCGCACAGCAGGCGAACCTGTTTGCGGGTGTAGCCTTTCTCCATCATGCGGTCGACAAAGTCGTCGTGTTTTTTCTGCTCATCGGTTGAGGTTTTGGCGTTAAACGAAATGACCGGCAACAGCTCTTCGGTATTGGAGAACATTTTCTTCTCAATAACCGTGCGCAGTTTCTCATAGCTGGTCCAGTTCGGATTACGTCCGCTGTTGTTGGCTCTGGCGCGCAGCACAAAGTTGACGATTTCATTACGGAAGTCTTTCGGGTTGCTGATCCCGGCCGGCTTCTCAATTTTCTCCAGCTCGGCATTCAACGATTCACGGTCAAACAGCTGCCCGGTGTCCGGATCGCGGTATTCCTGATCCTGGATCCAGAAGTCAGCGTAGGTGACATAGCGATCGAAAATGTTCTGCCCGTACTCGGAGTAGGATTCCAGATAAGCGGTCTGGATCTCTTTGCCGATAAACTCGGCGTATTTCGGGATCAGATAGCCTTTGAGGAACTCCAGATAGCGCTCGGCCTGCTCCTGCGGGAACTGTTCGCGCTCAATCTGCTGCTCCAGCACATAGAACAGATGCACCGGGTTGGCCGCCACTTCAACATGGTCGAAGTTAAACACCCTTGAGAGGATCTTAAAGGCAAAGCGGGTGGAGAGCCCGTTCATCCCTTCATCCACCCCGGCATAGTCGCGATACTCCTGATAGGATTTCGCTTTCGGGTCGGTATCCTTCAGGCTCTCGCCGTCATAGACCCGCATTTTCGAGTAGATGCTCGAGTTTTCCGGCTCTTTCAGGCGCGACAGAATCGAGAAGCGCGCCAGCGTTTCCAGAGTGCCCGGGGCGCATGGCGCATGCGTCAGTTCGCTGCTGTTGAGCAGTTTTTCATAGATACGGATCTCTTCGGAGATCCGCAGGCAATAAGGCACTTTGACGATATAGACGCGGTCGAGGAAGGCCTCATTGTTTTTGTTATTACGGAAGGTCACCCATTCCGATTCGTTGGAGTGGGCAAGGATGATCCCGTTAAACGGCAGGGCGGAGATCCCTTCGGTCCCGTTATAGTTACCCTCCTGGGTCGCGGTCAGCAGCGGATGCAGCACCTTGATCGGCGCTTTAAACATCTCGACGAACTCCATGATCCCCTGGTTGGCGCGGCACAGCGCACCGGAGTAGCCGTAGGCGTCCGGGTCGTTCTGCGCATAGTGTTCCAGCTTACGGATATCCACTTTACCCACCAGCGCTGAAATATCCTGGTTGTTCTCATCGCCTGGTTCGGTTTTGGCGATGGCGACCTGCTCGAGAATCGATGGCCAGACTTTGACCACGCGGAATTTCGTGATATCGCCGCCAAACTCATGCAGGCGTTTGGCCGCCCATGGCGACATAATGGTGCCGAGATAGCGGGTAGGGACGCCATACTCTTTCTGAAGGATCTGCGCATCCTCCTGCGGATTGAACAGGCACAGCGGGTGATCGTTAACCGGGCTGCGCTCGCCGTTGGCGCTCAGCACATAGATAGGCACGCGCTGCATCAGGGCTTTCAGCCGTTCAGCCAGCGATGATTTACCACCGCCCACCGGTCCCAGCAGATAGAGGATCTGTTTCTTCTCTTCCAGCCCCTGGGCGGCATGCTTGAGGTAGGAAACGATCTGCTCAATGGCGTCTTCCATACCGTAAAACTCTTCAAACGCCGGATAGCGTGCGATGACCCGGTTTGAAAAGAGACGGGATAGCCGCGGCTCGAGAGCCGTATCAACCATGACGGGTTCACCAATGGCCATCAACAGACGTTCTGCCGCATTGGCATAGGCACTGCGATCTTGCCGGCAGATGGTAAGAAACTCCTGCAGTGTGAACTCTTCGTCCTTGGCAGCTTCATAGCGCTGGCGATAGTGATCGAATATATTCATGGCATGCCGTCCTTTCGTTTTTTAGCACAGGTTGAGAGCCGTTCATATGAATAGTGGGGGCCCCCGGAAGACATAAGCTGAACATCGCTCTCCTGGTATCCAGCAACCCTTATGCCAGGTTGCGGGTGGGGTAGCGTGAATGTGCCCTGCAATTACACCTTCTAAATTTAAGCGTAGATGCATTTAGAAATCTTGCATGCCGCAGAAAATCAATTTCAATGACATATCAATAACTCATCCTGAAAAAGACGCTTTTTGATTCGCCGGGACGTGAAGCTGTCATCGGGCTGTCACCAGATGGTAAGAGAAGGGTGGGAAAGTGAACGATTTGTGTCATATCGGGTAAAGAATTTGAGGCATGAGACCTACGACGGTAAACTGCACGGGCTGATTATTTGACAACGGGAATATGGATTGTGACTAAAATCAAACTTCTGGCACTCGGCGTGCTGATTGCGACCTCCGCCAGCGCGGCGCATGCCGATGGGAAGTTCACGCTTGGGGCTGGCGTCGGCATCGTTGAGCATCCGTACAAGCAGTATGATGCGGATGTTTATCCGGTGCCGGTCATTAGTTATGAGAGCGATAACTTCTGGTTCCACGGTCTGGGCGGGGGTTACTACCTGTGGAATGATACCAACGATAAGCTGTCGATAACGGCCTACTGGTCGCCGATGTACTTCAAGCCGGGCGACAGCGATAGCGAACAAATGCGTCGCCTGGATAAACGTAAATCGACCGTGATGGCCGGTCTTTCTTATGTCCACAACACGCCCTATGGCTTCCTGCGCACGACGATTGCCGGCGATACGCTGGATAACAGCAACGGTATCAACTGGGATCTCGCCTGGCTGTACCGCTACACCAACGGGAACCTGACGCTGACGCCGGGCATTGGCGTCGAGTGGAACAGCGACAATCAGAACGAATACTACTATGGCGTCTCGCAGCATGAGTCCCGTCGCAGCGGGATGCGCAGCTACGATCCGGACAGCAGCTGGAACCCGTATCTGGAGCTGGCGGCCAACTATCGCTTCCTCGGCGACTGGAGCGTATACGGTATTGCGCGCTACACGCGTCTGTCGGATGAAATCACCGATAGCCCGATGGTGGACAAATCCTGGAGCGGTCTGATCTCAACCGGGATCACCTACACCTTCTGATTGTGCATTATTACAGTGCGCTTTATGCATCAAAACAGGGCTTCGCGCCCTGTTTTGCTTTATGGTGGTGCAGGGCGCGAAGAAGGAGACGATGGTGAAAAAAACAGTATGCTTTGGCGAGCAGGCGGCAGTTCCGGCCATCGGGCTGGGAACCTGGTATATGGGCGAGAACGCGGCGCAGCGTCAGCAGGAGGTGGCTGCACTGCGCGCGGGCATCGACCATGGCCTGACGGTAATCGATACCGCGGAGATGTATGCCGACGGCGGGGCGGAGGAGGTAGTGGGCCAGGCGATCCGCGGCCTGCGCGACCGGGTGACGCTGGTCTCTAAAGTCTATCCCTGGCACGCCGGCGGAGCGGCGATGCGCCGCGCCTGTGAAAACAGTCTGCGCCGGCTGCAGACCGACTATCTGGATATATATCTCCTGCACTGGCGGGGCGATATCCCCCTGCAGGAGACGGTCGAGGCGATGGAAAGGCTGGTGGCCGAGGGCAAAATCCGCCGTTGGGGCGTCTCCAATCTGGACACCGACGATATGCAGGCGCTGTGGCGCACGGCGGGCGGCGAACGCTGCGCCACCAACCAGGTGCTCTATCATCTCGCGTCGCGGGGCATTGAATACGATCTGCTGCCCTGGTGTCAGCAGCACACCCTGCCGGTGATGGCCTATTGTCCGCTGGCGCAGGCGGGGCGCTTACGCGATGGACTTTTTCAGCATACCGATATCATCAATATGGCTAACGCGCGGGGCGTGACGGTGGCGCAGCTGCTGCTGGCCTGGGTGATTCGTCATCCGGGAATGCTGGCGATCCCGAAAGCGGCGACTATCGAGCATGTGGTGCAGAATGCCGCCGCGCTTGATATCGTTCTCAGCCCGCAAGAGCTTGCGCAGCTGGATCGCCTCTATCCGCCGCCGCCGCGGAAAACCCGGTTGGATATGGTTTAACCCACAGCGCATCCAGGTGGAGAAGAGAAAAAGCCCCGTGATAAACGGGGCTTTTTGCGGTTAGCGTTTTTTCACGCTGATGGTTTGCGCCAGGCGAGACGGGGTCTCTTCACTGGCTTTCTGCGGCTGGGTCACGCAGCAGGTTTCGACGCAAACGAAGGTTTTATAGCCATCGTCCGGCATGTCGCCCATGCTGACGGACAGCGCCGGGCCCGGGTTCCAGGCCACCACGTTGTGCTGATGATGATGCACCACGTCGATCGTGCGGCTGAGCGCGTCGTCGTGGATCACGCTGCAGCCTTCGGCGTCGAGATAGACGCGGTCGGTACGATCCGGGAAGGTCTGCACGCCGTTGTTCAGAACGCCTTCTTCGGCGTTCTTCACTTTATCGATATAGCGCTCGCCAAGACCGCTCACTTTCACCGCCGCGATATCGCCAACGTTGAAGTAGCTGTGCAAGGCAGAGGTGGTCTCGAATTCGCCGTGGGCTTCCAGCTCGATTTCGCAGGTCTTGCCCAGCTTGAAGCGGGCATAGAGGGTGAACTCATGCGGCCACAGCTTCATGGTTTCAGCGCTGTTCTGCAGCGCAAAGGTCAACATCACGCCGCTGTCGTCTTCATCATGCCCTTCCAGGGTCCACGGCAGGTTGCGGGCAAAGCCGTGCGACGGCAGGCCCTGCTGCGCCGATGGGCCAAACCACGGCCAGCAAATCGGCACGCCGCCGCGCAGGGCGACGCCCTGTTTAAATGGGGTGTTGTTGCTCAGCCACAGGACTTCTTCTTCACCGGCGGGTTTCCAGGAGAGCAGGTGCGCCCCCTGCAGCGCCACAGAGGCTTTCACCTGCGGATGGTCGATGACAATCAGCTCCAGGTCGTCCAGCTGGCGACGGGAGATAACGGGCGAAATGGTTTCATTCACCGGGAGAGCAAAAATTTTATTTATCATTGTGCAATCCTATCTCTGCAGACAAAAAAAAGAGCGACCGAAGTCGCTCTTACAGATTACTTTTTCATCTCAACTTATTTGGAGATGTGGGCAATCAGGTCCAGAACTTTGTTGGAGTAGCCAGTTTCGTTGTCGTACCAGGAAACCAGTTTAACGAAGTTGTCGTTCAGTGCGATACCTGCTTTAGCATCGAACACGGAAGTGCAAACTTCGCCGTTGAAGTCGGTAGAAACAACGTCGTCTTCGGTGTAACCCAGAACGCCTTTCATTGCGCCTTCAGAAGCGGCTTTGATAGCTTTCTTGATTTCTTCGTAGGACGCTGCTTTTTCCAGACGAACGGTCAGGTCAACAACGGATACGTTCGGAGTCGGAACGCGGAACGCCATACCGGTCAGTTTGCCGTTCAGTTCTGGCAGTACTTTACCTACTGCTTTAGCAGCGCCGGTAGAGGACGGGATGATGTTCTGAGCTGCGCCGCGGCCGCCGCGCCAGTCTTTGTGAGACGGGCCATCAACGGTTTTCTGAGTAGCGGTGGTTGCGTGGACGGTGGTCATCAGGCCTTCAACGATACCGAAGTTGTCGTTGATGACTTTAGCCAGCGGTGCCAGGCAGTTGGTGGTGCAGGATGCGTTGGAAACGATGTCCTGGCCAGCGTAAGTGTCGAAGTTAGCGCCGCGAACGAACATCGGGGTGTTGTCTTTGGACGGGCCAGTCAGAACGACTTTTTTCGCGCCAGCGGTGATGTGTTTACGAGCGGTTTCGTCGGTCAGGAAGATACCGGTTGCTTCAGCAACAACGTCAACACCAACTTCGTCCCACTTCAGGTTAGCCGGGTCACGTTCAGCGGTAACACGGATTTTTTTACCGTTAACGACCAGATGACCGTCTTTCACTTCAACGGTGCCGTCGAAACGACCGTGAGTGGAGTCATACTTCAGCATGTAAGCCATGTACTCTGCGTCTAACAGGTCGTTGATTGCAACGATCTCGATGTCAGAACGTTTCTGAGCAGCACGGAAAACAATGCGACCGATACGGCCAAAACCGTTGATACCTACTTTGATAGTCATATATTCCACCAGCTATTTGTTAGTGAATAAAAGGTTGCCTGTAAAATTACAAAAACCTTACGCAGCGTCAAGCGGAATCGTGTCAATCATTGCGACAAATCAATCCTGAGCACACCTTGCGCGATTGATTTGCCTCACTCTCCCTTTGAGCCCAATTCCATATGGGGGCTGCGCGCGGAATTTTAAAGGGCATTTAAGATAAAAACGTGATTTAAGTCACAATTATCTGGCTGCCTGTGGGCACCGGATAAGTTTAGAACAAAAGTGTACGCTTCATTGTTAATGTTTTGTTAGAATTGGGGCGAAAGTTGTCCATTGCAAAGCGAGATGTAAGCCCATGGCAAATAAACCCTCCCCGGAAGAGCTGAAAAACGGCTTGAGCGAAATGCAGTTTTACGTGACCCAACATCATGGCACCGAACCGCCTTTCACCGGACGGCTGCTGCACAACAAGAAAAATGGCGTGTATCACTGCCTGGTGTGCGATGCGCCGCTGTTCAACTCCCAGACCAAATACGACTCCGGCTGCGGCTGGCCGAGCTTCTACGAGCCGGTAAGCGAAGAGGCCATTCGCTATCTGGACGACAGCTCCCACGGCATGCAGCGCATTGAGATCCGCTGCGGAAATTGTGATGCCCATCTCGGTCACGTGTTTCCGGATGGCCCGCAGCCGACCGGCGAGCGCTATTGTGTCAATTCGGCGTCGCTCAGCTTCACCGATGAGCAGAACGGCGAGCAGATCAAGGGTTGAAGAAACGATTCAGCAAATTATTCCAGGTGGAGGTGAGCGGAAGATGGACATTGAGCAAATTATCGACAGCATGACCCCGGAAGTGTATCAGCGTCTGGCGACGGCGGTAGAGCTGGGAAAATGGCCGGATGGCGTGGCGCTGACGCCGGAGCAGAAGGAAAACAGCCTGCAGCTGGTGATGCTGTGGCAGGCCCGGTATAACACCGACGCCCAGCATATGACCATCGACACCCGCGGGCAGATGGTGATGAAGAGCAAACAGCAGCTGAAGGAAGATTTCGGCATCGTGCCGAAGCCGATCGCCACCGTGAAGTTGCAATAAACCGCCGGCCGGCGGGGAGACGTTCCGGCGTCCGGTGATCCGGCGCCGGACAAGGGTAGCGTCAACGACCGCGCCCGGCGGCCAGTCGCTTCGCTTACTTTTTATCCATCATCGCTTTCAGGTCGGCAAACGGGTTGTAGGTGGCCTCGCCGACGCTCTTTTGCGCATCTTCGCCCGCTACCACCGTGGAGCCATACTGATCGGCTTCGGTGTACTTGGAGTGTTCGTGATCGTGACAGTAAAGGCACAACATCTCCCAGTTGCTGCCATCTTCCGGGTTATTGGAGTGGTCGTGATCGATATGGTGCACCGTCAGCTCGCGCAGATTGGAGTAGACAAACTCCCGTGAGCAGCGTCCGCATACCCAGGGAAAGAGCTTGAGCGCCTTTTCGCGGTAACCCACTTCCAGACGTGCGTAATTTTTGGGGATATAGGCCATGGCCCCCTGCCTCCTGTCAAACGGTTAAGCTGCGCCAGCCCCTGGCGCAGCAGATAACAGGCATCATAACCTATCCCGGGCGGCGCGATATACCTGCATTGCCGGCGATGCTGCCTGCGTCACGCCGCCCGGCGGCGGCGATGCGGCGGAACAGCCGCGATTAGTGTTTGATCCCCAGCGATTCCGCCAGCTGGCGGGCCAGCTGGTTCTGGTCATCGGCGCCATACTCCCAGAACATCGCTCCGGCGAGGCCTTTCGCCTTGATGTAGTCCGCTTTAATGGCCACCGAGCGCGGGTTCTCATAGGAGAGGGCGAACAGCGGCTTGCCCTCCGCGGACTGCACCGACAGCCACGGGACTTTCGCCTCATCGTCCCAGTGCTCGGTAAAGCGTTTCTGCGGATCGTTGAGCAATTTGCCCACGATATCATTGTATTTCACGTAAGTGTCTTTGCTCAGGTCATAGCCCAGCGAGGCAAACAGCGCGATCTGCTGTGGACCAAAATAGGGTTGGGTGACCGGGTTCTTTTGCGCATCCGCTTTACTCCAGTCAATCCCCGGCTCGACCGCCCGTTTCGGCACCCGGCCATAAAAACCAATCCCGAGGTTCATCTGGCTGGGTTTAAGCCCGGCGGCCAGGTAATTGTTGACCACAAAATCGGCGCTGTATTTATCCGCCGCGGCGACCGTCGGCCAGTGGCTGGAGTCATACAGGTTCGAGTTGAAGTACTGCGTGCCGTAGGCCATGTCGTAGGTCATCAGGTTGATGTAGTCGAGCGATGATGCAATCGCTTTAACGTCCACCCAGCTTTTCGGGCTTTCGGCGTTGGCGCCCACGGCGATAGTGACCAGTTTCCTGGTACCAAACGCTGCGCGCAGCTCTTTTAACAGCGCGGTAAAGTTATCGCGATCGGCCGGTTGACTGGCAACCAGCCCCCAGGCGCCGTTGACAGGAAACTCCCAGTCGAGGTCAATCCCATCCAGACCATATTTTTCAACAATTTCCTGCGCAGACTGAATAAACACCTTCCGGGTTTCTTTGCTTGCCGCCGCGCCGGAGAAACCGCGCGCTCCCCAGCCGCCGACCGACAGCAGGACTTTGAGGTCCGGGTTCTGTTTACGCAGGGCCGGGAGCTTTTGCAGATCCGCCTGCACCTTCGGCGACAGCCAGATCTCGTGCAGATGAGCAGGATCCTTCAGGGCTGTGTTGGTCTCGTCTTTTTCATCGTTATAGATAAGGCCAAACGAGTAGTTGAGATGGGTGATCTGCCGGACGTCCAGCTTGTCGATATCCCCGCCCGGCCCGGCAGTGACGTCGCCGCCGCCGTTGAAATAGCCGACGGACATCAGCGGTTGGGCAGAGAGCGCGGAAGCGCAAAGCAGGGGCAAGGCTGCCAGCAAGGGCAAACGTTTCATAGTGGTTCCTCTTTGACATAAAAAAAATAACCGCGCCACGAAAATGGCGTGGCGAAAAAACAGCCTTGCCAGACTACCAGCAATAACCTGTTGAAACTGCGAGAGAGTTCAATTTATGGACGATAACGAAGCGGCAGAAGAAGCCCCGGCGCGGGCGCGCCGGGGAAGGGATCAGGCGTGGGTTTCCCGCCAGTCGTCGAGGGTATAGAGCGTGGCGCCTGCGGCGGCCATCTCCATAAACGCCTGGCTGGTGTCCTGCGGCTGAAGATTCACCCCGCGGCAGCCGTCGGTGATGACGTTGACCGTGTAGCCCAGCGCCAGGGCATCCAGCACGGTGAACTTAACGCAGTAATCGGTGGCGAGGCCGAGAACGGTCAGCTCCACGATCCCCTGACCACGAAGCCAGCCGTCCAGTTCAGTTTTCTGCCGGTGACCGTTGTCAAAAAAAGCGCTGTAGCTGTCAATGTCCCGGTTTTGCCCTTTGTGGAACACGGCGGCGATGGCCTGCTGCTTGAGCAGGGGATGCAGCGCCGCGCCTTCGCTGTGCTGAACGCAGTGATCCGGCCAGAAAGTTTGCGCCAGGCCATCCAGGTCGCCCACGGTGTAGGGTTCCACCTGGTGCTGGCTGGCGAAGCTGCCATGATCCGCGGGATGCCAGTCCTGGCTGGCGACGATGGGCTCGCCGCGCGCCAGACTCCAGTCGATAAGCGCATTGGCCACCTCGACGGTGCTGTCGCCTTCGGGAACCGCCAGCGCGCCGCCGGCGCAGAAGTCGTTCTGCAAATCAACCAGTAACAGCGCTCGATGCGCCATACGTCCTCCTTAAGCTTCGTCAGGGGTCAGTTCGCCACGCAGATTCTGCTGCATCGCCGCGCGAATGGCGTCAACGTCCAGCTGCTGGCTCAGCAGATAGTGTAGCTTGGTCAGCGTCGCTTCCACCGTCATATCGAAACCACTGATGACTCCCGCCTGGGCGAGGGCATTGCCGGTGGCATAGCCGCCCATGTTCACTTTACCGGACATACACTGCGTCAAGTTGACCACCACAATGCCGCGCTGGCTGGCTTCCGCCAGCACCTGAATAAACTCGCCATTCTGCGGCGCATTGCCGACGCCGTAGGAGCGGAGGATCAGCGCTTTCACCGGCTGGCGCAGGAAATTACGCACCACGTCGGCGGAGATGCCGGGGTAAATCGTCACCACGCCAATCGGCTGCGGGGTGATGGGGTGCACGATAAGCTCTCCGCAGCCCTGCGGCGCCGGCGGGGTACCGAGACGGCGGATATGGATCCCGGCCTCCAGCAGCGGCGCGAGGTTTGGCGAGGCGAAGGCGTCAAAGCCGTCGGCATGGGCTTTAGTGGTACGGTTGCCGCGGAACAGCCGATTGTTGAAGAACAGCGCCACTTCGTTAATCGGATAGTTGGCGGCGACGTACAGGGCATTGAGCAGGTTGATCTGGCCGTCGGAGCGCAGCTCGGCCAGCGGGATTTGTGACCCTGTCACAATCACCGGTTTGCCGAGGTTTTCCAGCATGAACGACAGCGCAGAGGCGGTAAACGCCATGGTGTCGGTACCGTGGAGGATCACAAAGCCATCATACTCCTCGTAATGGCTGCGGATATCGTCGGCGATGTGCTGCCAGTCCTCAGGGGTCATATCGGATGAATCCATCAGCGGATGGTATTCATGGATCGTGAAGTCCGGCATCTCCGGGCGATGGAACTCAGGCATCAGCGCCAGTTGACGCTGGAGATGGCCGGAAACGGGTACATAGCCGTGTTCAGAGCGCTGCATACCGATGGTCCCACCGGTGTAGGCAACGTAAATCGATTTTTTTTGCATAGCATCGCTTAGGTTGGTCGTAGACAGGCGCAGTATAAAGAGACGGAGGAAAAAATACAGTGTTGGCCGCTCGCTTTGTGGCGGCGCTGGCAGGTGCGGAAAAAAGGCTGCCCCGGGAGACGGGGCAGCCGCTGCGTATTAACGGATGTTGGCGCAGGTCAGGCAGAAGGCATAGCGGTTCTGCGGGTCGTTAAACGCCGCCAGCTTGTCGCTTTCGGCTTTCACCGTCTCGGCTGCCGCGGCCACCGGCGCAGGCAGCCAGGCCTGAATGGCGGCCGGCAGCGAGGCGCGTACCGAACCGGTCAGGCTGTCCAGCACCATCGAGAAGAAGGTGGGCTCTTCCTGATAGTAGTTGAGGTGCCAGGTTTTCAGCTTCGCCAGCTCGGCGGCCTTGGCCACCGCGTCGTCGAAGTCGCCGAGGCTGTCGACAAGACCGTTGGCTTTGGCATCTTCCCCGGTCCAGACGTGGCCCTGGGCAATCTGGTCGATTTTCTCCGGCGTGCTCTTACGCGCGTTAGCCACCAGGGTGATAAAGCGTTGATAGCCGTTCTCAATGCTCAACTGCATCAGCTGCTGCACTTCCGGCGGCAGCGCTTTGGTGCTGGAGATATCCGCCAGCGGCGACGTGGCGACGCCGTCGGTATGGACGCCAATCGACCCAAGGGTGTTTTCCACGGTGTTGATCACCCCAAAGATGCCGATGGAGCCAGTGAGGGTGCTTGGGTTCGCGACAATGTAGTCCGCCGGCGTGGAGATCCAGTAGCCGCCGGAGGCCGCCATGCCGCCCATTGAAACGACCACCGGTTTACCCGCGGCTTTGGCTGCCGCCAGCTCTTCGCGAATGATTTCCGAGGCGGTCACGCTGCCGCCCGGGCTGTTGACGCGCAGGACGATGGCCTTAATTTTCGGGTCGAGGCGCGCATCGCGAATTTGCGCGGCGGTGGTGTCGCCGCCGACGTTGCCCGGGGTCTCCTCGCCGTCCATGATGGCGCCGTTGGCGAAGATCACCGCGATGGCGGAACCCTGGTCAGACGGTGTTTTCACGTTGTAGTCGTAATAGCTGATCGCCCGGTAATTGTTATCCGCTTTGCTCCAGCCAAACTGTTTGGTCAGCGCCTTTTCCACTTCCGTGGAGGTCGCCAGCTCATCCACCAGCTTATTGTCCAGCGCATATTTCGCCGTATCGCCGCCCACCTTACGCAGGCCATCGATAATGCCCTGGGCGCCCGGGAAGAGCTGCTGGGCGGTGATCTGCCGGTTGGCGGCGATGGTGTTGAGGTAGTTCTGCCACAGTTCGCCAATCCAGCGGCTGTCCGCTTCGCGGGCGGCAGGGGACATGTCATCGCGAATGAAAGGCTCGACGGCGGATTTATAGGTGCCGACGCGGAAGACATGGGTGGAGACTTTCAGCTTATCCAGCAGCGACTTGTAGTACAGCCCGTTGGTGGCGAAGCCGTGCAGGTCCACCTCGCCCTGCGGAGAGAGCCAGATTTTGTTGGCAAAGCTCGCCAGGTAGTACTGGCCCTGGCTGTAGCTGCTGCCGACGGCATACACCGGTTTGCCGCTGTCGCGGAATTCGCGCAGCGCTTTACCGATGTACTGCATGGAGGGCTGATCGCCGCCGACGAAGTTTTTCAGATCCAGCACAATACCGGTGATATTACGGTCATCCTTCGCCTGACGGATGGTCTGCACGATATCGAACAGAGAATTCTCCTGCAGACGGTCCGAGCTGGCGCCAAACAGCTGGCGGCCAATTACGCCGAGCTTGCTGCTGGCGGACGGTTTATCCACCACCACGCCGGTAATATCCAGCAGCAGCGCGCCGCGCGCGGCATGTTCGCTGGTGGTGCTGCTGAACTGGCTCCAGATGCCGATACACACCAGCACCAGCACCAGGAAGATCGCATTGAGGGCCAGTTTGCGAATAAAGTTGAGTATCCGCCACGTCCATTTAAAAAAGCTGGCAATCAGTCGCCAAAGGGTTCGCATGTATTCTCCCTAACGTTATCTAAAAATGGGCAGGCCGCAGGGGCCGCCGCGTCTGGCTATCCTAAAGAGTGAGCCGTCGGTTGTCAGCAGGAATCACCGACCGCGCTGTAACAAAATCCTTGTGCATGTTAATTTTATGAAAAATGACATCACAGGAGTTATACAGATGGATGCTCTCGACCTACTGCTTAATCGCCGCAGCGCTTCCCGCCTGGCGGAACCGGCCCCGGCCGGCGAACAGCTGGAAAACATTTTGCGCGCCGGGCTGCGCGCCCCGGATCATGGCACCCTGCAGCCGTGGCGCTTTTACATTATCGCCGATGACGGCCGCGAACGCTTTAGTCAGCTGCTGGAAAAGGGGGCCCGGGAGGCCGGCCAGGATGAGAAGGGCATAGAGAAAGCCCGCAATGCGCCGTTTCGCGCGCCGCTGATCATTACCGTAGTGGCGCGCTGTGAAGACCACCCGAAGGTGCCGCGCTGGGAGCAGGAGATGTCCGCTGGCTGCGCGGTGATGGCGATGCAGATGGCGGCCCTGGCCCAGGGATTCAACGGCATCTGGCGCAGCGGAGCATTGACCGAGAGCCCGGTGGTGCGGGCCGGCTTCGGGTGCCGCGAGCAGGATAAAATCGTCGGCTTCCTCTATCTGGGCACGCCGCAGCTGAAAGCCTCAACCACCATTGCCCTGCCGGATACCGCGCCGTTTGTGACGCGATTCTGAGTCAGCGCGTGTTACGCCGGGTGGCGGCTGCGCCTTACCCGGCCTACATTCGTACGACCTGTCGTTAATTTATTCACCATTGTTGCTGAAACTGCCGGTGCTGGCCGGAGCCCGGGGGTACAGGGGGCGGCGGCGACTGGCCGCCCCCTGTGCGCTCCCTGCGCCATGCCAGACATAACGCAGAGGATATATCGGGAGCGCCATCTGCCCGGACATAACACAGGAGTGGTAGCCCTGCTAAGCGCAGCGCGAGCAGGGAAATTTACGATTGCGCCGTTATTTCGCCGGGCGGCGGCTGCGCCTTACCCGGCCTACATAACCATCCCTGTATCAGACGGTTACCCCTCAATGTAGGCCCGCGCAAGCATAGCGCCGCCGGGCGATGGCAGCAGGCTCGGAGCCGCATCTATGCCGGGCGGCGGCGTGCGCCTGACCCGGCCTGCAGCCCCAAAGGTAGCCCGGACAAGGCGCGCCAGGCGCCGTATCCCGGAGTTCAACGGCGATGACGTTACTTCTGCGTTTTGGCGAATTCGTCTTTGGCTTTCTGCAACTGCTGCTGGAAGGCCGGGTTGGTGTGCAGCGTGGCGACCACCGCGGAGCCGACGATGCGCGCCGCATCGACATCGCTCTGCCAGTGATAGCCGCAGATCACCCGGCTCTCGCCGAGCTCATAGCCGCGCTTCAAAATTTCGTTCTGCCGCTGCGGGTTGATCTCTGCCAGCACCAGGGCGGTGGCCCAGCCGATGGAGGTATGCCCGGATGGGTAAGAGCCGTTTTTCGACAGCTTGTCCTGCTCGGTGGTGTTGCAGGTGGAGACACCGTAGAAGGCAAACGGGCGAATGCGCATATACTTCTCTTTCGCGCCGCGGGTCGCCAGATCGCCGGCGTCTTCAATCATATTGGTCAGCAGCTTATGGAGCTGCGGCGCGTCCTTTTCGGTGATCGGCGAGCCAAAGGCGCTGGAGAAAGCGTTAGCCACGCCGCCCGCGCTGAGGTTGGCATCTTCTGCCGCCAGCTTCCCGCGCTCGGTGTTGCGCAGCAGGCGCCCCTGCTCATACATCGCCTGATCGTTTAAGAACGCGATACTGCCCACCGCCGGCGGCGGCGGCAACAGCGCCAGGCTGTCGATGGCCTGGGCATTGGTCAGATAGTAGAGATCGGGCTTGGTGGTGACATCGTTACCGGGGGGAACCAGCGCGAAGGCGTTAACGGAGAAGAAACTGGCCAGGCAAAGGGCAAGAACACGCTTTTTCATTAGAATTTCCTTACGTCATAATCATTCCAGAGAAGACAGTCCTGGGTTGTCACATTTCTGTCATCTTTAAGTAAAAGTGAAAATGGTCGGGAAAAAATTGCCGCGTCTCGCAAAAACGGCTTTTTGTCTGCTTAATGAGCAACCATACGCGATTTCAGACTGTCGTACTTACCACTCTGACGTTTGGGCGCTAACATAGCGGGATTGCAATGACAGGAGATGTCCATGAGCGAGCAAGCCATTCGTTTAACGCAATACAGCCACGGAGCCGGTTGTGGTTGTAAAATTTCCCCGAAAGTGCTGGAAACCATCCTGCATAGCGAGCAGGCGAAGTTTGTCGACCCGAACCTGCTTGTCGGCAACGAAACCAGCGATGATGCCGCCGTTTACGATCTTGGTAATGGCACGTCAATCGTCAGCACCACCGACTTCTTTATGCCGATTGTCGATAATCCGTTCGACTTTGGCCGCATTGCCGCCACCAACGCCATCAGCGATATTTTCGCCATGGGCGGGAAACCGATTATGGCGATTGCCATTCTCGGCTGGCCGATCAACACCCTGGCGCCGGAAATCGCCCGCGACGTGGTGGAGGGCGGGCGCTTTGCCTGCCAGCAGGCCGGGATCGCGCTGGCGGGCGGCCACTCCATTGACGCTCCTGAGCCGATCTTTGGTCTGGCGGTCACCGGCGTGGTGCCCACCGAGCGCATCAAGAAAAACAGCACCGCGCAGGCGGGCTGCAAACTGTATCTCACCAAACCGCTGGGGATCGGCGTGCTGACCACCGCGGAGAAAAAATCGCTGCTCAAGCCAGAGCATCAGGGGCTGGCGACGGAGACCATGTGCCAGATGAACCTCGCCGGCGCCGCGTTTGCCGCTATCGACGGGGTGAAGGCGATGACCGACGTCACCGGCTTTGGCCTGCTCGGCCACCTCAGCGAGGTGTGCCGCGGGGCCGGCGTGCAGGCGCAACTGCGCTATGCCGATATCCCGAAACTGCCGGGGGTGGAGGAGTATATCGCCGCCGGCGCGGTGCCGGGCGGCACCGGGCGCAACTTTGCCAGCTACGGCCATTTGATGGGCGAGATGCCGACGGCGTGGCGCGATCTGCTGTGCGACCCACAGACCTCAGGCGGTCTGCTGCTGGCGGTGACCCCGGAGGCGGAGGCGGAAGTCCAGGCCGCCGCGGCGGAGTTCGGTATTAAGCTGGCCGCCATCGGCGAGCTGGTGACCGCCCGTGGCGGACGACCGATGATCGAGATCCGTTGATTCGATGCGGTTGTTTATTGCAGAAAAACCGAGTCTCGGTCGGGCTATCGCCGATGTGTTGCCTAAACCGCACCGCAAAGGCGATGGCTATATTGAGTGCGGCAACGGGCAGGTGGTCACCTGGTGTATCGGTCACCTGCTGGAGCAGGCGCAGCCGGACGTCTATGACAGCCGCTATGCCCGCTGGAATCTCACCGACCTGCCGATTGTGCCGGAGAAATGGCAGCTGCAGCCTAAACCTTCGGTCACCAAACAGCTGAATGTGATCAAGCGCCTGCTCGGCGACGCCGAGGAGGTTATCCACGCTGGCGACCCCGACCGTGAGGGGCAACTGCTGGTGGACGAGGTCCTCGACTACCTGCAGCTGGCGCCGGAGAAGCGCCAGCAGGTGCAGCGCTGTCTGATAAACGATCTCAACCCGCAGGCGGTGGAGCGGGCGATCAACCGCCTGCGCGCCAACAGCGAGTTTGTGCCGCTTTGCGTGTCGGCGCTGGCGCGGGCGCGCGCCGACTGGCTGTACGGCATCAATATGACCCGGGCCTATACTCTGCTGGGGCGCAACGCCGGCTATCAGGGGGTGCTCTCCGTGGGGCGGGTGCAGACCCCGGTGCTCGGCCTGGTGGTGCGCCGCGATGAAGAGATTGAAAACTTCGTCGCCAAAGATTTCTTCGACGTCAAAGCGCATATCGTCACGCCGCAGGAGGAGCGCTTTGTCGCGACCTGGGTGCCGAGCGAAGCCTGCGAACCTTACCAGGATGAAGAAGGGCGCCTGCTGCATCGTCCGCTGGCCGAGCACGTGGTTAAGCGTATCGAAGGCCAGCCGGCGCTGGTGACCGGCTATAACGATAAGCGCGATTCCGAACCCGCGCCGCTGCCGTTTTCGCTGTCGGCGCTGCAGATTGAAGCGGCCAAACGTTTCGGCTTCAGCGCGCAAAACGTGCTGGATATCTGCCAGAAGCTGTATGAAACCCACAAGCTCATCACCTATCCGCGTTCGGACAGCCGCTACCTGCCGGAAGAGCATTTCGCCGGCCGCCATGCGGTGCTGAATGCGATTGCCGTCCATGCGGCGGATCTGCTGCCGCAGCCGGTGGTGGATCCGGAGATCCGCAACCGCTGCTGGGATGATAAAAAGGTCGACGCGCACCATGCGATTATCCCGACCGCCCGCAGCAGCCAGGTCAAACTCACCGATAACGAAGCGAAGGTCTACACCCTGATCGCCCGGCAGTATCTGATGCAGTTCTGCCCTGACGCGGTGTTCCGTAAATGCCAGATTGACCTTGAGATCGCCAACGGCAAATTTGTCGCCAAAGCGCGTTTTCTGGCCGAGGCGGGCTGGAGGACGCTGCTTGGCAGCAAAGAGCGCGATGAAGAGAACGACGGCACGCCGCTGCCGGTGGTGGCCAAAGGCGATGAACTGCTGTGCGAGAGGGGCGAGGTGGTGGAGCGCCAGACGCAGCCGCCGCGCCACTTTACCGACGCCACGCTGCTGTCGGCGATGACCGGGATTGCCCGCTTCGTGCAGGATAAAGATCTGAAGAAGATCCTCCGCGCCACCGACGGCCTCGGCACCGAAGCGACCCGCGCCGGGATTATCGAACTGCTGTTTAAGCGCGGTTTCCTGAGCAAAAAGGGGCGTTATATTCACTCCTCGGAGGCCGGAAGGGCGCTGATTCATTCCCTGCCGGAGATGGCCGGGCGACCGGACATGACCGCCCACTGGGAGTCGGTATTGACGCAAATCAGCGAGAAACAGTGCCGCTATCAGGACTTTATGCAGCCGCTGGTGGGGACGCTGTATCAGCTGATCGAGCAGGCGCGCAGCACGCCGGTGCGCCAGTTCCGCGGTCTGGTGGCGCCTGGCGGGGCGAAAAAATCCTTCAGTAAGGGCAAAGGCAAAGCGAAAGGCAAAAAAGCGGCAGACGATGCCGCGCCGCCGCCGCAATAACCCGCCCGGCGGCCGCGAGGATGCGTTTCCCCGCGGCCGCCGTTTCTCCCCCCGCCAGGTCAATGGTCTACACTAAACAGCCGGGAAGGGGTTGACGACCCCCTCAGAACAGGGATGCCCATTGCCCTTCCCGATGCCGTTGCTCATTTCTCTCCCAGGCGATAAGGAGGACCCGTGAAATATATCGCTATCAGCCAACCGGGCGGCCCGGAAGTATTGCAGATCCGCGAAGGTGAGATCCCTACCGTCGGGGAGCATGAGGTGCTCATCGAAGTGAAAGCGGCGGGCGTCAACCGGCCGGATATTCTGCAGCGCCAGGGGCTGTATCCCATGCCTGAGGGCGTCACCCCCGTGCCCGGCCTCGAGGTGGCGGGCGTGGTCGTGAAGGTCGGCGCGCAGGTCACAACCGTTGCCCCCGGGGATCGCGTCTGCGCGCTGACCAACGGCGGCGGGTATGCCGAATACTGCGCCGTCCCGGCAGGCCAGACGCTGCCGATCCCGGCGGGCCTCAGCTTTAGCGAAGCGGCCGCCATTCCGGAAACCTTCTTCACGGTGTGGGCGAACGTTTTCCTGCTCGGTAAGCTGCAGTCCGGCGAGAGCATTCTGATCCACGGCGGCGCCAGCGGGATTGGCACCACCGCGGTCCTGCTGTGTCACGCGCTGGGGATGAGCGTCTATGCCACCGTCGGCCAGGACGAAAAAATTGCCGCGCTGCGACCCTACGCCACGGCGATCAACTACAAAACCGAAGATTTCGCAGAGAAAATTCACCAACTGACCAACGATGAAGGGGTGGATGTCATTCTGGATATCGTGGGCGGCCCTTACTTTAACCGCAACCTGGGGCTACTGAAAAAGGATGGACGGCTGGTGATCATCGGCTTTATGGGCGGGCGAATCGCTCATGAGGTGGATATTCAGACCCTGATGCTCAAGCGGGCCACCGTCACCGGCTCCACCATGCGCGGCCGGACGGCGGCGGAGAAACAGGAGATTGCCGAGGCGCTGCGGCGCCACGTCTGGCCGCTGTTTGAGGCAGGGAAATGCAAGCCAATGATCTATGCCAGCTACCCGATGGCGGAGATTGCCGAGGCGCATGCCTGTCTGGACAGTGGTCAACATCTGGGGAAAGTGGTGATCACGATGACGTCGTGAGACGCCTCCCGGCGGGCAGCCGCCGGGAGGGCGTCAGGGGAGGTTAAATCACGCCCTGGGCGAGCATGGCATCCGCCACCTTCACGAAACCGGCGATATTGGCGCCGCGCACGTAGTTGGTCTGCTTCGCTTCACCGCCGTACTGCACGCAGGCGTGGTGGATATCCAGCATAATGTGATGCAGGCGGGCATCCACTTTTTCCGCTTTCCAGCCCATGCGCGCGGCGTTCTGCGCCATCTCCAGACCGGACGTCGCCACGCCGCCGGCGTTGGCCGCTTTGCCCGGGGCAAACAGCACGCCAGCTTCAAGGAACAGATCGGTCGCGGCGATGGTGGTCGGCATGTTGGCGCCTTCCGCCACGGCCTTCACGCCGTTGGCAATCAGCTGGCGGGCGGCATCGACGTCCAGTTCGTTCTGAGTGGCGCAAGGCAGGGCGATATCCACCGGCACTGACCATGGCTGCTGGCCTTCGAGATAGGTGAGGCCAAACTCGCGGGCGTAGTCGGCCACCCGGCCGTGGGCACGCTCTTTGATGTCGATCAGGCGGGCCAGTTTTTCTTTGGTGAAGCCCGCCTCGTCAACGACGGTGCCGTTGGAGTCGGAGGCGGTGACCACCCGCGCGCCAAGCTCCATCGCTTTCTCAATGGCGTATTGCGCGACGTTGCCGGAGCCGGAGACCGCCACGCGAGCGCCTTCGAAGCCGAGGCCGTGACGTTTGAGCATTGCTTCGGTGAAGTAGATCAGGCCGTAACCGGTGGCTTCCGGACGGATCAGGCTGCCGCCGAAGGAGAGGCCTTTACCGGTGAAGACGCAGGCGCTGTTGTTAGAGAGTTTGCGCATCATGCCGGCCATAAAGCCGACCTCGCGGCCGCCGACGCCGATATCGCCCGCCGGTACGTCGGTATCCGGGCCAAGATGGCGATAGAGCTCGGTCATCAGCGCCTGGCAGAAGCGCATCACTTCGCCATCGCTCTTGCCTTTAGGATCGAAATCGCTGCCGCCTTTCCCGCCGCCCATCGGTAGGGTGGTCAGGGCGTTTTTGAAGGTCTGCTCGAAGCCAAGGAATTTGAGAATCGACAGATTCACCGACGGATGGAAGCGCATCCCGCCCTTATACGGGCCGATGGCCGAGTTGAACTGCACGCGCCACGCGCGGTTGACCTGGACCTGATTGCGGTCGTCCACCCACACCACGCGGAACTGGATCACGCGCTCCGGTTCCACCAGACGTTCCAGCAAAGCAAGCTGACGATAGCGCGGATTTTCCTCAAGGAAAGGCCACAGGGTGGTCATGACCTCCCGGACGGCTTGAGCAAATTCGGTTTGATGAGGATCGCGCTGTTGAACGCGGGTGAGAAAGCCTTCCAGAGTGCACGTCTGATCCATAGATATAAGTTCCCCTTATGGTTGTGGTTGCGTGTATTTATTATGATTCGGTCCTTGAAAAAACCGATTTTCCGACTATAACACCGCTAATCCTTAGGCAAGCAAGGAAAAATTAAGCCGTCAGCAAAATTTATAATTGCCCGCCCGTCATAACTAAAAACGATGACGAGGCGGCGAGCGGATCAGCGGGGAGAAAGGGACGGGCGCTGGGCGATAAAGGCGTGCAGGAGGGGGATATCGGCCGGGGCGAGATCGAGGGTTAAGGCGTCGGCAGGAAGGCACCAGCGCAGCTGGCTGTGATAGTGGGCCAGCGGCACGCCCTGAAAGTTCGGTACCCACCAGGCGTGCAGATGGATCTGGCGACCGGAGACTTCTCGCTGATGGCTGGCGATATAGCATGCCGGGTGGGCGATGATGCCCATCTCCTCCCGCAGCTCCCGGGCCAGCGCCTGCGGCTGGCTTTCGCCCGGCTCCACTTTGCCGCCGGCGAATTCCCACATTCCCGGCTGGTCGGCGTGGGGCGGGCGCTGCGCCAGCAGAATTTTGCCATCCTGTTCAATAATGGCGGCGACAACTTCAATCATTTTTAGCATAAGCATCAACGTTAATAAGACCAAACTGGCCTATTATCACCGCCATAGACCTTTACTGACAACCGCCAACTCTGCTGGAGACCCCCGTGCTTGATAGCCACTTGCATCCTCGCCTCAAACCTCTGCTTAACGCTGCCGCCGGCGCGCTTGACCGCCCGGGTATTTCGCCAGACGGGCTGACGCTGCTCGGTTTTGCCATCGGTGCGCTGGCTCTGCCATTTCTGGCATTAGGATGGTATGGCGCGGCGCTGGCGGCCATTCTTCTCAACCGCCTGCTGGACGGCCTGGACGGCGCCCTGGCGCGGCGGCGCGGGCTTAGCGACGCCGGCGGTTTTCTCGATATCTCTTTGGATTTTCTCTTCTATGCCCTGGTGCCGTTCGGTTTTATCCTGGCGGATCCGCAGAATAACGCCCTGGCGGGGGGCTGGCTGCTGTTTGCCTTTATCGGCACCGGCAGCAGCTTTCTCGCCTTTGCCGCGCTGGCGGCAAAGCACCAGATCGCCAATCCCGGCTATGCCCATAAATCGCTGCACTATCTCGGGGGGCTGACGGAGGGGACGGAGACTATCCTGCTGTTTGTCCTCAGCTGCTTGTTTCCGGCGCATTTCGCCTGGCTGGCGTGGCTGTTTGGCGCGCTATGCTGGCTGACGACGGCGACGCGTATCGCCAGCGGCTACCGGACCTTAAAGCGGGTGGCGTGAGCGGAAAATCGCGCGTCGCCGGCAGGGGGCGACGCGCGCGGGTGGGACGCGTTACTGGCTGCTTTCCGGGCCGCGTTCTCCGCGGGCGACCGGATTGTGCGGGTTGCTGCTCCATTCGTACCAGCCGCCGTCATAGACGGCGACGTGCGGCCAGCCCATGGCCCGGGCATACATGAAGGTTTCCGAGGCCCGCCAGCCGGTTCCGCAATAGAACGCCACCTGCTGGTCAGGCAGGATGTTCCACTGGCGCCACAGGGCGGCGATATCGTCGGCGCTGCGCATGGTGCCGTCCGGGTTATGGAAGTCTTCCATGTGCGTGGAGTCGCTTCCGGCATGGCCCCAGCGGGCGCCGGCGATGTCGCCCTTCGGTTTGATATAGCTGTAGCCGCTGGTGGTGCCGATAAACTCCGGCCACGAGCGGACGCTGACCAGCGAGGCGTCCTGGCGGTGCAGCAGACCGCGGGCCTGCCCGGTATCCAGCATCAGCTGCGGCTGGCCGGGGATCGGCGCGCCAAAATCCGGTGCCGGCTGCGGCGTCGGCGGCATGCCGCGCGCCACAGGCAGACCGGCGTCGGACCAGGTCTGCCAGCCGCCGTCCAGCAGGCGCACGTCTTTGACGCCGGCGTACAGCATGATCTGCGCCACCCGCGCCGCGGCGTAGACGTCGCGACCGTAGAGGATCACCGTGGTGTCATGGCGGATGCCGTGCTTCGCCAGCATCGCCTTCAGCTGCGCATCGGACACTTTATTCCAAAGGGGTTCGCTCTCCACCTCATTGGTGTCGATATAGCCCGCACCCGGGATATGGCTCAGCAGATAGAGCTTCGGCGCTCCCCAGGCGGCCTCAAACACCTTCCAGTCGCCGGCCGGGGCGGCAGCCACGCTTTTCCCTTGCTGCAGATCGTGCAGCCACTGCGGGTAGACCAGCTGTTCAAAGTGCGGCAGCTTTTGCAGACGGTCGCCCTGGCTCAGAGCGTCGCTCAGGACGTTGAGCCGGGTGAAGCCCGCTTGTTTCAGTCGCGCCGCGACGCTGGCGTTATCCTCAGGACTGCCGTACAGCGCGATGGGGGTATCGGGCTGGAGCTGGTGCTGTTTAGCCCAGCTGTGGAGCTGCTCGTCGCTCATGGCGCCGAGCCAGCGGGCGGAAAGGTTAAGCGCCTGCGGCTCATGCCCTTCCGGGCCGTTGACGTGCTGCGGCCAGCCGTTGTAATAAGCGCTCAGGCGGGTGTCGATGGCCACGCCGTGCTGCTGTTGCAGGTGGGAGAGGGTGAGCGCTGGCATGGTTTCAGCGGCGCAGGTGGTGGTAGCAGCAAGCCCCATGAGCAGGGCGAGTGCGGTCAATTGAGAAACACGTTTCATCGAAATGCCCGACGGTAAAAAGTGGAGGGCGTATTCTCCGCTTGCCAGGCGTTGATTTCTTTGCGGTAACGCAGGTTTGCACGCTATTGCGCTTCATTGCCAGCGCTCCATCGCCAGGCACCGCCCCGTCGGCGGACAGTCCTCGCGATCGTGGGTCACCAGGATCGCCGGAATGGCCTGGCGGGCCAGTTCCTCAAATACCCAGCGGCGGAACGCGGCGCGCAGGGTGGCATCCAGGCGGCTGAAGGGCTCATCCAGCAGCAGCGCCTCGGGGCGCGCCAGCAGGGCGCGCAGCAGACTCACCCGCGCCCGCTGTCCGCCGGAGAGCGTGGCCGGGTCGCGCGCGGCGAAGCCATGCAGCCCGGCGCGACTGAGCGCCTGCTCCACCGCGGCTTTTCGCGCCTCGCCGCGCACGCTTTCCGGTAGCGCCAGCTGTAAATTTTGCCCGACGCTGAAATGGTCGAACAGCAACGGGTCCTGAAACAGGATGCCGATGCGCCGGCGCTCCGTCGGCAGCGTATCGCAGCGCCGATCGTTGAGCCACAGCTCGCCCTCGGCGCGGAAGTCGCCGGCCAGAGCGCCAATCATCCATGCAAACAGCGTCGATTTTCCGCTGCCGGAAGGGCCCATCAGCGTCAGCACTTCACCCGGGGACACCGAGAAGGCGACCTCCCGCAGCAGCGGCTGACGTTTCACGCTCAGGGTCAGATGGTTTACGGTTAGCACTAGCGAAGTCCTCGTCGATAGCGGCCCGCCAGCCAGGCCAGCAGGGCCGTCAGGGTAAAGCATACCGCCGGCAGCAGTAATTGCCACAGCGCCTGGGCGGCGAGCGTCTGCGCCTCGCCGCCGCTGCTGAGCGCCACCGCCTGGCTGGTAAGCGTCGGGATACGGCCTGCCCCCAGCCATAGCGTTGGCAGATACTGCGCAATGCTTACCGAGAAACCCACCGCCAGGGCGGTTAGCAGCGGGCGGGTCAGCGAGGGCAGGGTCAGCAGCCAGAAAATACGCGTGGGATCCCAGCCGAGCGTGCGGGCGATCACCGCCATCCGCGGATCGCGCTGGCGCCAGGCCGGGCGCAAAATAAACAGCATCCACGGCACCACCCACAGCAGATGGCCCCACAGGACGGTCCACCATTCGCCGTCTAGCCAGGCGTACAGCGCCAGCCGGTACTGGCCGTCGGCCAGCGGCAGGGCCGGCAGCACCAGCGGCAGCCAGACCCAGCCATCTCCCCGCGCCGGGCCGCAGGCCAGCCACAGCAGGCAGACGGCCGCGCCGAGGGCGCAGGCCGCCAGCGCCAGACCAAGGCTGTTAATCAATGCCTCGGTCTGCGGCGGCGCCGAGCGCGCCAGCCCCGCCAGCAATAGCGCGCACAGCAGGCCGCTCAGCGGCAGGGCACTCGCCAGCAGGCGGCCGGGCAGGGCGTGGGGATGGGGATGCCGAACGCCGCGCAGATCGGGCAGACGTCGACGCTGTAGCCGCCATCCGCCCCAGGCGACCAGCGCCAGCCCGCCGAGGATCGCCAGCAGCAGCAGGCTGGCCAGCGCCCCTTTCGCCTGCTGCAGGTCATCGCCCTGGCTTAACCACTGCCACGCCAGCACGGCGAGGGTGGGCGGATTGCCGGGCCCCAGCACCAGGGCGACGTCTACCGTCGACAGGCTCCAGGCCGCGGCGGCCAACAGCACCATGCCGAGGGCGGGCAGCAGCCCAGGCAGCACCAACCAGCGCAGGCACTGCCAGCGGCCGTAGCCGAGGCTCTTTAGCGCTGTCGCCTGGTCGGCGAGGCGCGCCTCCCCCAGCAGGCCGTAGATCACCCACAGCACAAAGGCGCTCTCTTTCAGAGCCATCGTCAGGCCAAGCCCGATGCCGTACCGGTCGACCGGCGGCGTCAAAAACGGCAGCCGCTGCCAGATCCAGCCGCCTTCGGCGAACAGCAGCAGCGCCGCCGTCGCCAGGGCTAGATGGGGCACCGCCAGCAGCAAGGGCAGGCGGGAAGCCAGTCGCCGCCAGCGGGCCGAAGGCCAGAGGGCGGCGACGATGGTCAGGGCGATCAGTAACGCGCCGCCGACGGACAGCAGCGTGGAAACAAGGGTGGCGGCCAGCGCCTGGCCCAGCTGCGGGTCGGCGAACAGCGCCCGCCAGTGGACCGGGGAGAGCGCCGGCCACACCAGCCCTGCGGCGGCGGGGAATAAGGGCAGATAGATTGCCGCCATCGTCCCCCAGGCCAGCAGGATCAGTGGGTACCGTAGCGGCGCAGCCATTCCTGCTCCAGTGCGTCAACCCATGCCGCGTGCGGCTCGGCAAGCACCGGCGGCAGATCCTGCGGCAGGGTGGCCGCCAGCGCCTGTCGCTGCTTGTCAGGTAGACGCTGCGGGTCCAGAACGCTTGGATCGCCCCAGACGGCGGCATCCGCCTTGCGCAATTGCGCCTCAGGGGAGAGCAGGAAATTGGCCACCACTTTGGCGGCGGCGACGGCGCGCGCGTTGGCCGGGATAGTCACGAAATGGACGTTGCCAAGGGTCCCTCCGGTAAAGCCGAAGCTGTAGCTGTCCGCCGGTAACTCCCCGCTGGCGGCCTTCTGCCGGGCATGGAGCGGATTAAACGTCAGCGACAGGCGGAGGGTGCCCTGGTTGAGCATGGCGTCCATCCGCGCCGGCGACGCCGGGAAATCCTTGCCCGCCCGCCACAGCGTAGGGTGCAGCGCATCGAGATAGCGCCACAGCGGGGCGGTGACCGCCGCGAAAGTCGCCGTCTGCGGCGGCTGGCGCAGGGCGGCAGGCTGGTCGGTGAGGGCGATCAGCAGCTGCTCCAGCAGGGCGGTACCGGTGAAGTCCGGTGGCCGCGGGTAGGTTACGCTGCCCGGATGGGCTCTGGCGAAGGCCAGCAGCGCCTGCGGGCTGGTGGGAGGCTGCGGGGTTTGTTCGCGGCGGGCGATAAACGTCAGCTGGGCGCTGCCCCACGGCGACTCGGCGCCCTCGGTGGCGACAGAAAAATCTTCCTGAACCGGCTTTTGCCGATCGACATAGCGCCAGTTGGGCAGCGATTCGGCCCAGCCGGTGAGCAGCAGGTTGGCCTGTTTTAGGGTGTGAAAGTTTTCGCCGTTGATCCACAGCAAATCCACCGAACCGCCGCGGCGACGGCCAGCCTGCGCCTCAGTCTGGATGCGTTTCACCGCATCGGCGGCGTCGGCGATGGGGACAATACGCAGGTCGATCGCGTAGTGTCGTTTGACCTCCTCGCTGACCCACGTCAGATAGCGGTTAACGGCCGGGTCGCCGCCCCAGGCGTTAAACCAGACGGTCTGGCCACGGGCTTCCGTCTGGGTCTGCCGCCAGCTGTCGTCGGCATTCACCACCAGCGGCCAGAGCAGCAGCAGGTACAGACAGAGGCTGAAATCACGCAAACGGCGCATCGTTACTCCTTATTATGCGGGGAAGAGGGGGGTATCTTGCACAGCCCCTGGGCCGGGATCGCCATCGCGGCGTTGAACCGCGCTGATAAATTTTGCAGGCCAATCAGGGCGGTCAGCTCGGTGAGCGCCCGGGCGTCAAAATGCGCCGCCATCGCGCTGCGCAGGGCATCATCCACCTCCGGCGGCGTCTGACTGGCGGCTTCGGCATAGGTCAGCGCCAGACGCTCTTGCTCGCTAAACAGCGTACTGTTGCGCCAGTCGGCGACCGCCAGCAGTTTGTCGCGACCTCCGCTCCGCGCCGCGAGGGTCATGCTGGTGATATCGATGCAGAATTCGCAGTGGCACAGCTGGGCGATGCGGGCGCTGACCAGCGAGCGCAGCACCGGATCCAGCGGCGAGCGGCGGCGTTCAATATAGCCCACGAACAGCGAGACCAGGTAAAACAGCCACGGGATCCGTCCCCACCAGCGAATGGGGCTCAGCACCTGGCCGTAATGACGACGGTGCAGCCAGGCCTGCGGACGAAGGATCAGGGGGACAGTATCCAGCGGGGGTAAGCTCATGGCGACGATCTCTTATGACGTTCACGGTAAATATTTTTGGCGATGGAGATGACCACCGCCAGGGCAAAAAGCAGCGAAAGGCCAGTGGCCAGCCAGAAGGCGCCTCCGGTCAGCAGGCTCCCGGCCCAGGAATAGACGATGGTCGCCGGCAGCTGTCCCAGGCCGGTGGCCAGCATAAAGGGCCAGAAGCGCAGCGAAGTCAGTCCGGCGGCATAGCTGACCGGATCAAAAGGGACAAACGGCAGCAGGCGACAGACCAGGATCGTCTGCGGGCCAAAGCGGGCAAAATAGCCGTCGACGCTGCGCAGCACCGTGCGGCCGGTGAGTTTCTCCACCACCTCGCGCCCCAGCGCTCTGGCGATGCAGAAACAGAGCCCGGCGCCGACCATGGCGCTGAACCACGACAGCGCGCCGCCCCAGAAGGCGCCGAACAGCGCGGCGTTCGCCAGGGTGATCAGGAAGGCCGGCAGCGGGGCGACGATCGCCTGGAGGATCATCAGCGCAAAAGAGACCAGCGCCGCCTGCGCCCCCCAGGCGGCGATAAAGTCTTTAACATGCTGGGGATCCAGCGACGCTAGCGCCGTCAGGCTGTGCTGCAGAAAGGCTCGCCCGCCGGGGAACCACAGCCAGGCGGCCAGAGCGGCAACGGCCACCACGGCGAGGGCCAGCCGGGCGCGGCGCAGGTGACGGCGATCAGGTCGGGTCATGGCGCACCTCCTCGCCGGGCGTTGCCACACGGCGGGCGCGGGCAAACCGTTTGCCCATCTGCACCAGGGCAAACAGCAGCCCACCAGCGAGGCTCAGCTTGAGCGCGAAGGCGAAGGTCGCCCCCTCGCGAGCCAGTTCGCTGGCCATCACCGAATAGATCACCAGGCCCGGCAGGGTGGTCACGGCGGAGATCAGGGTAAAAGGCCAGAAGGGGATCGCCGTCAGGCCGTAGGCGTAATTCTGAATGTTGTAGGGAAAGAGCGGCACCAGGCGGGTGAGGATCAGAAAATCGCTGCCGCTGCGGGCGATACCGCGCTCAATGGCCTGGAAGACGGCGGTATGGCCCACATAGCGCTGCAGCAGATCGCGCCCAAGCCAGCGGGCGATCAAAAACGACAGCGAAGAGGCGACAGTGGCGGCGGCAAACGAGAGCAGAGAGCCGGTCAGCGGGCCGAAGAGTATTCCGCCGGCGATCACCAGCAGGCTGCCGGGGATCAGGCACAGGGTGGCAATGATAAACAGCGCTGCATAGACCAGATAGCCCCAGGCGCCCTGATGGCGCAGGGTCTCCTGCAGCAGATGCAGGTGAGTCAGCAGATCGTGGAGACCGACGCGGTGGCTGATAACGGCCAGCGTGGCCGCCAGCGCGATGAGTCCCAGCCCTTTACCAATGGCCGGATGATGGCTTCTTTTTCATGAAGGGGTCTCCTGTACAGCCTGGACGCAGTGGACATTAAAAAGTGCGCGCGACAGTATCCTGTTCAGACGACGGCCACAATGGTTTACCGTCGCTTTGTTGATTTTGCTCAGGAAATTCTGCCCCCCGCGCGGCGGGAGGCAGGTCAGGACGTGGCTTACGGCCGGAAGGTGGCCCACACCGGCGCGTGGTCGGACGGTTTTTCCATTCCGCGGATCTCATAATCGATTCCGGTCTCCACGCAGCGCTGGGCCAGAGGCTGGCTGGCCAGCAGCAGGTCGATGCGCAGCCCGCGGTTATCGTCGAAGCCTTTGGAACGGTAATCAAACCACGAGAAGTGCTCCTGATTGTCCGGGTTAGCCTGACGCCAGGTATCCACCAGGCCCCAGCCCAGCAGGCGGTCCATCCATTCCCGCTCTTCCGGCAGGAAGGAACATTTGCCGGTGCGCAGCCAGCGTTTGCGGTTCTCTTCACCGATACCGATGTCGAGATCGGTAGGGCTGATGTTCATATCGCCCATGATCAGCACCGGATTCTCTTTATTGAGCTCGGTCTCCAGATAGTTCTGCAGATTCTGATAGAACGCCGCTTTGGCCGGGAATTTGGTCTCATGATCGCGGCTTTCACCTTGCGGGAAATAACCATTAATCACCGTAACGTTACCGAACGGCGACGGGATCTCGGCCATGATGATGCGGCGCTGAGCCTCTTCGCCATCGTCCGGGAAACCGCGGCGGACGGCAATCGGCGTCTCTTTGGTCAGCAGAGCGACGCCATAATGGCCTTTCTGGCCGTGATAAAAGACGTTATAGCCGAGTCTGGCGACCTCTTCGAGAGGGAACATATCGTCGTGAACTTTGGTTTCCTGCAGGCCAATCACGTCCGGCTGGTGCTTTTCGACGATGGCGGCCAGTTGGTGTGGGCGGGCGCGCAGGCCGTTGATATTAAAAGAGACAAATTTCATAGTCGCTGCCACTGTGCAAGGTGAATAGTGCAGGGATGGTAGCAGAAATTCGCCAGGCTGGCTGCCATCCGATGCGTCATTCTGCCAATCGCTGCGCATGAGCGTGCCGTGGGTGCCCCTTTTGCGGGCACGTCGCGCCAAAAAAGGGCAAATAGCTACGATAAATTTCGCAGAAGATCACAATTACAGAATTATATCTTACCTTTGCATAACTTATCTTCTTTAATCACTGTTCATCCCCCTTTATCGGATACTTATTCACTAATTATGCATTTTATGTGAATAGCGCCAGGTTGTAACTCATTGATATTTCGTTATCTCATCCGGTTTATGCATTTTTATCGCTGGCTGGCACGAACCGTGCAATCTACATTTACAGCGTAATAACTCATATTTATTAACATTATTGCTACTTTTAATTTACCGGAAGAGGTCGATATGTCTCAGTCAATTACGCGTAACCACTTTGATGAATGGATGATGCCGGTCTACGCGCCAGCGGCTTTTATTCCGGTGCGGGGCGCCGGGTCGCGGCTGTGGGATCAGCAGGGCAAAGAGTATATCGATTTTGCCGGAGGCATCGCCGTGAACGCGCTGGGGCATGCGCATCCGCGGCTGGTGCAGGCCCTCACCGATCAGGCTGGCAAGTTCTGGCATACCGGCAATGGCTATACCAATGAGCCGATCCTGCGTCTGGCCAAAATGCTTATCGATGCCACCTTCGCCGACCGGGTCTTCTTCTGTAACTCCGGGGCCGAGGCCAATGAGGCGGCGCTCAAGCTGGCGCGTAAATATGCCCACGATCGCTTTGGCAGCGAGAAAAGCGGCATTGTCGCCTTCCAGAACGCCTTCCACGGGCGGACGCTGTTCACCGTTTCGGCAGGCGGTCAGCCGGCCTACTCCCGGGATTTTGCCCCGCTGCCGCCGCAGATCCAGCATGCGGTGTTTAACGATCTCGCGTCGGCAAAGGCCTTAATCAATGACCAAACCTGCGCGGTGATCGTCGAGCCGGTGCAGGGCGAAGGCGGCGTGGTGCCGGCCAGCGTCGAGTTTTTACGCGGCCTGCGCCAGCTTTGCGACCAGCACAACGCCCTGCTGATTTTCGATGAAGTGCAGACCGGGGTCGGGCGCACCGGCGAACTGTATGCCTATATGCACTACGGCGTGACCCCCGATGTGCTGACCACCGCCAAAGCGCTGGGCGGCGGCTTCCCCATCGGCGCGCTGCTGGCGACAGAGGCCTGCGCCAGCGTGATGACCGTCGGCACCCACGGCACCACCTACGGCGGTAACCCGCTGGCGGGGGCGGTGGCCGGCGAGCTGCTGTCGATCGTCAATACCCCGGAAGTGCTCTCCGGCGTCAGACAGCGCCATCAGTGGTTTTGCGAACGCCTGCAGGCGATCAACGCCCGCTATGGTCTGTTCAAGGAGATCCGCGGCCTGGGGCTGCTGATCGGCTGCGTGCTGAACGACGCCTGGGCCGGGAAGGCGAAAACCCTCAGCAACCTGGCGGCGGAAGAGGGTGTGATGATCCTGATCGCCGGCGCCAACGTGGTGCGTTTCGCGCCGGCGCTGAACGTCAGTGAAGAAGAGGTGAACAGCGGGCTGGATCGCGTCGAGCGGACCTGCGCGCGATTCCTGGCGGGAGTTTCATCATGATGGTTATTCGACCGGTGGAGCCGGGCGATCTGCCCGGGCTGCTGAAGCTGGCGGCGGAGACCGGCGGCGGGCTGACCTCGCTGCCGGTGGATGAAGCCACCCTCGCGGCGCGGATCGCCCGCTCACAGCAAACCTGGCGCGGCGAGCTGCCGAAAAGCGAGCAGGGCTATGTCTTTGTGCTGGAAGAGAGCGAGAGCGGCGCAGTGGTGGGCATCTGCGCGATAGAGGTGGCGGTGGGGCTCAACGATCCCTGGTACAACTACCGGGTCGGCACCCAGGTCCATGCCTCGAAGGAGCTTAACGTCTATCAGGCGCTGCCGACGCTGTTTCTCAGTAACGACCACACCGGCAGCAGCGAGCTGTGTACCCTGTTCCTCGACCCGCAGTGGCGCAAAGAGGGCAATGGCTATCTGCTGTCGAAATCGCGCTTCTTATTTATGGCCGCCTTTCGCGAGCGCTTTAATGAGAAGGTGGTTGCCGAGATGCGCGGGGTGATTGACGAGCACGGCTATTCCCCGTTCTGGGAGAGCCTGGGCAAACGCTTTTTCGCCATGGAGTTTTCCCGCGCCGACTACCTGTGCGGCACAGGACAGAAGGCTTTCATTGCCGCCCTGATGCCCAAGCACCCGCTGTATATCGATTTCCTCACCCCCGAGGCGCAGGCGGTGATCGGCAAGGTCCACCCGCAGACCGCCCCGGCCCGGACGGTGCTGGAGAAAGAGGGATTCCGCTACCTGAACTACATCGATATTTTCGACGGCGGCCCGACCCTGGAGTGCGATATTGACCGGGTGCGGGCGATCCGCAAAAGCCGTCTGGTGACCACCGAGGCCGGCGAAACGCCGCCCGGCGACGGACCGCTGTGCCTGGTGGCGAACGAACAGTACCACCAGTTCCGCGCTCTGCTGGTGCATGCCGACCCGGATGGTGACACCCTGACCCTCAGCGCCCGCGAGCTGGATATGCTGAAGTGTCATGCCGGCGACCAGGTGCGCATGGTGCGCCTGATCCCTGAGGAGAAAACCGCATGAGTCTGTGGATTAACGGCGAGTGGCGGCCCGGCGATGGGCCGCGCTTCAGCAAACAGGATCCGGTCAACCTGAAGGTTGTCTGGCAGGGAGAAGCGGCGGACGCCGGGCAGGTCGCCGAGGCGGTGGCGGCTGCCCGCCAGGCGTTCCCGGCCTGGGCGCGGCTGCCGTTTGCCGACCGCCAGGTCATCGTCGAAAAGTTTGCCGCGTTGCTGGAGGCCAGCAAGGCGGAGCTGACGGCGATTATCGGCGCCGAGACCGGAAAGCCGCGCTGGGAGGCGGCCGGGGAAGTGACGGCGATGATCAACAAGGTGGCGATCTCGGTGAAGGCGTACCACACCCGCACCGGCGAACAGCACAGCGATCTGCCCGATGGCGCCGCGACGCTGCGTCACCGGCCGCATGGCGTGCTGGCGGTCTTTGGCCCCTATAACTTTCCCGGCCATCTGCCGAACGGGCATATCGTGCCAGCGCTGCTGGCGGGCAATACCGTGGTGTTTAAACCCAGCGAACTCACCCCGCACAGTGGCGAAGCGGTGGTGAAGCTGTGGGAGCAGGCCGGCCTGCCCGCCGGGGTGCTCAACCTGCTGCAGGGCGGTCGGGAAACCGGCGAGGCGCTCAGCGGCCAGGCGGATATCGACGGGCTGCTGTTTACCGGCAGCTCGACCACCGGTTTTCATCTGCATCGCCAGCTGGCCGGACAGCCGCAGAAGATCCTCGCGCTGGAGATGGGCGGCAATAACCCGCTGATCGTCGACGATCCGCGGGACGTCGATGCCGCGGTGCATCTGACCATCCAGTCCGCCTTTATTACCGCCGGCCAGCGCTGCACCTGCGCCCGGCGTCTGCTGGTCCGGCGCGGAGAGGCGGGAGATGCTTTCCTCTCCAGGCTGGTGACGGTGAGCCAACGGCTGATCCCCGCGGCATGGGACGCTGAGCCGCAGCCGTTTCTCGGCGGGCTTATCTCTGAACAGGCCGCGCAGAAAGTGCATCAGGCCTGGCTGCAGCGGGTCGCCGCAGGCGCAGTCACCCTACTGGAGCCGCGCTTATTGCAGGCCGGGACGTCGCTGCTGACGCCGGGGATTGTCGACATGAGCGACGTGGCCCAGGTCGAGGATGAAGAGGTGTTCGGCCCGCTGCTTGGCGTCTGGCGCTACGACACTTTCGAGGAGGCGATTGCCCTGGCCAATGCCACCCGCTTCGGGCTCTCCTGCGGGTTAATTTCCCCGGAACGGGAGAAGTTCGATCGGCTGCTGCTCGAGGCGCGGGCCGGGATAGTCAATTGGAACAAACCGCTGACCGGGGCGGCGAGTACCGCGCCGTTCGGCGGCACCGGGGCCTCTGGCAATCATCGCCCCGGGGCCTGGTATGCCGCCGATTATTGCGCCTGGCCGATGGCCAGTCTCGAATCGCCGACCCTGACGCTGCCCGCCAGTCTCAATCCGGGGCTCGACTTTCGGGCCGGGGAGGCGTCATGACCGCCCGCGAAGTCAACTTTGACGGTCTGCCCGGACTGACCCATCACTACGCCGGGCTCTCCTTTGGCAATGAGGCCTCCACCCGGCACCGCTTTCGGGTGTCGAACCCGCAGCTGGCGGCAAAGCAGGGGCTAAAAAAAATGAAAGCCCTCGCCGACGCCGGCTATCCGCAGGCGGTGATCCCCCCTCAGGAGCGGCCCAACGTGCCGCTTCTGCGTCAGCTGGGCTTTAGCGGCAGCGATGAACAGGTGGTGGCTCGCGCGGCTCAGCAGGATCCGGATCTGCTGTCTGCGGTGAGTTCGGCCTCGGCGATGTGGGTGGCCAACGCCGCGACGGTCTGTCCCTCCGCCGATTCGCTGGATGGCCTGGTACACCTGACGGTGGCGAATCTGCAGGATAAATTCCACCGCGCCAGCGAAGCCCCCACCACCGGAGCGTTGCTGCAGGCGATCTTCCCGGACCGCACGCGATTTGCCATCCATCCGGCGCTGCCTGCCTCGGCATGGTTTGGCGACGAAGGGGCGGCGAATCATAACCGTCTCGGCGGGGAATATGGCGCCCCCGGCGTTCAGCTCTTTGTCTATGGCCGCCGCCGGGGAAGCGAAGAGGCGCCGCGTCGCTATCCGGCGCGGCAAACCCTTGAGGCCAGCCAGGCGGTGGCGCGCCTTAATCAGGTCAATCCCCGCCAGCTGATCTTCGCCCGCCAGCATCCGGCGGCGATCGACATGGGGGTTTTTCATAACGATGTCATCGCGGTGAGCAATCGTCAGGTCCTGTTCTGCCATGAGCAGGCCTTTGCCGACCAGAACGCGGTTTTGCAGCAGCTGGCGCAGCAGGTGCCGGGCTTCACCCCGCTGGTGGTTCCCGCCAGCCGGGTCACGGTGGAAGAGGCGGTTGCCACCTATCTGTTCAACAGCCAACTGTTGAGCCGGGCGGACGGCAGCATGGCGCTGATCCTGCCCCAGGAAGCCCAGGCGCATCCGGGCGTGTGGAACTATCTCAATGAGCTGCTGGCCGGGGATAACCCCATCGCCGCGCTGCAGGTGTTTGATCTGCGCGAGAGTATGGCCAACGGCGGCGGTCCGGCGTGCCTGCGCCTGCGGGTAGTGTTGACGGCCGAGGAGTATCAGGCGGTCAATCCGCACGTCCTGATGAACGATACGCTGTTTGCCACCCTCAATGATTGGGTGGATCGCTACTATCGCGATCGTCTCACCCAGGCCGACCTCGCCGACCCCCAGCTGCTGCGGGAAGGGCGCGACGCGCTGGATCGGTTGACCCAGATCCTGCAGCTCGGTTCGGTTTATCCATTTCAGCAATAAGGGGGCGCGGTGGAACACTTTCTGGCATTAACCCTGGCGGGGCGTTTGCCCCATCACTTTCACGGCGAGACGGCCCATTTTCGCTGGCACTGGCTTGGAGAGGGGATCCTTGAGCTGACGCCGCATGCGCGCTGCGAGCGGGGGCTGGTGCTCTCCTGCGCCATCCATGGCAACGAAACGGCGCCGGTGGAGATTGTCGACCGGCTGGTGCAGCGGCTGGTTCGGGAGGAACTCCCCCTGCGCTGGCGGCTGCTGGTGATCGTCGGTAACCCGCCGGCGCTGCGGGCGAATAAACGCTATCTGCACAGCGATATGAACCGGATGTTTGGCGAGCGCTGGCGGCAATTCCCGGCCAGCGAGGAGACGCAGCGGGCGCAGCGGCTGGAGCAGGCGGTGGGCCGCTTCTATCGCGACCACGATGGTCCGCGCTGGCACCTCGATCTGCATACCGCGATCCGCGGGTCGCTGCATCCGCGCTTCGGGGTGCTCCCGGCCCGCGATACGCCCTGGGAGGAGGATTATCTTCACTGGCTGGGCGGCGCCGGGCTGGAGGCGTTGGTGTTTCATCGCCAGCCAGGCGGGACCTTCACCCACTTCAGCTGCGAGCGGTTCGCGGCGCTGGCCTGCACCCTTGAGCTGGGCAAAGCGCTGCCGTTGGGGGAAAACGATCTGACGCAGTTTGCCGCCGCCGAGGGGGCTATCTCCCGGCTGCTGGTGGGGGATCTGGCCATTGCCGACGCCCCGGCGCCGTTGCGCTACCGGGTGGTGCAGCAGATCACCCGCCATAGCGATGATTTCCGTCTGCATATGGCGGATCGGACGCTGAACTTCACCCCCTTCGCCCCAGGCACGCTGCTGGCGGAGGAGGGGGAGATGCGGTATGTGGTGGGGGCTGAGCCGGAGTATGTTCTGTTTCCCAATCCGGCGGTGGCGAGGGGGCTGCGCGCTGGCCTGATGCTGGAAAAATTATCCTGAGGGCAAGCCGTCCGCCGGGCGGCCTGCTTAATTTCGCGCGTCGTTTTACATCTTCTTATTTTTTCGTGCGCCAGTGTAAATTTGCAGATTATTCCTGGTAAAATGCTTTGTTTTTAATCTCTCCTCCTTTATACTCTCCATAATTTCTCTGCAAAACAGTAGGTTATTTATTTTTTATTGCAATTCCTCGTTCAAATTCCTTATTTTCTCCATAATTGGTGAGAAACTGTTTTTTACACTTTCATTGTTTTACTCTTGCTCTGACTAATTGACGATTAACGTCGTAAAGTTAATCTCGTCAACACGGCAACGCGCCGTAAGAATAACGTAAAGTAAGGATTGAATGATGAAGAAACTCACTGCACTGTTTGTTGCCTCTACTCTGGCTCTGGGCGCGGCTAACCTGGCTCACGCCGCCGATACCACCACCGCGCCGAGCGACAGCAAGCCGATGATGATGCATCATAAAGGCGGCCCGGGTCAGCATGACATGATGTTTAAAGGCCTCAACCTGACCGATGCGCAGAAGCAGCAGATCCGCGACATCATGAAGAGCCAGCGCGAAAACATGAAGCGTCCGTCCCTTGACGAACGCCGCGCGATGCACGAGCTGATCGCCAGCGATACCTTCGACAAGGCGAAAGCGGAAGCGCAGATCGATAAGATGGAGGCGCAGCATAAAGCGATGGCGCTGTCCCGCCTGGAAACGCAGAACAAGATCTACAATATTCTGACCCCAGAGCAGAAAAAACAGTTCAATGCTAATTTTGAGAAGCATCTGACAGAACGCAACGCGCCGGCAGGTAAAATGCCTGCACCCGCTGAATAATGTAGCGTACTGAATCAAGACCGCCGGTCTTGCCCAATAATGCCATCAGGCGTTGGGCAGGGCCGGCGGTTTTTTCTTTCTGGCTTCTCAGCTAAGCGGGTGCAGCGGGTAGTTGCCGCTGAGCAGAGGCTTACAGAGAATTTTGTAACCATCCTGGTCGAATCCGGCGGGCAGGCGAGTGAGCTCAGCGGCCTGGTCGAGCGAGTCGACGGCCCCCAGCCACAGCCAGTTATGAATGACATGATACTGCGTCATATCAGGGCCGCGCTCCTCCAGCGCCACCGGTCCTGCCCAAGGCCAGCACACCAGCTGCAGCTTGCTCATCTGCGCCAGCAGACGCTGGCGGTGCGCCTCCACGCTCTCCTTTCCACAGCAGGCGCCGGCGCAGCGGCCCAGCGCGGATCGAAAGCAGGCGCGGCCGCGGCTGAGCGGCTCCAGACCGAGCAGGCCATAACAGAGGCGCTGTTCGTCAGCGAGGCTCTGCAGCATCTGCAGCGCCGCCCGCCGGTTGGCGAACAGACCATAGAGATGCTGCTGATGAGAGAAATCAACCTCGCGGGCATAGACAATCTGCGGCCGGTCGTCCGCAAGCAGCCAGGCGCAGAGTTGCTTGTTACGCCGTAGCCGCTTGTTAAACAGCGGCTGCTGCTCTTTAATTAACTGCGCCTCCAGCAGCAGCGCCCCCAGCTCGCCAGCGGTGCGCTGCCAGGTAATACGCCGGGACTGACGCAGCATCGCGGCCTCTTCAGGCGTGCGCAGGTGGGAGAGCACCCGGCTGCGCAGGTTAACGCTCTTGCCGATATAGAGCGGCATCGTGTCGCTGTCGCCGTGAAACTGATAGACGCCCGGCAGCTTCGGCAGCGCCTCCAGCCACGGCCGAAGGTGTTCGGGATATTCATAGATCGCCGCCGCCTCAAACTCCAGACGCGGGGCAGATTGCTTTCTGGCCACAATAACTCCTGATACTGTCTATCTATCCAGTATAGCAGGCGGTTTTTGCGGCGAAAAGCGCAAAAAATAACCCCGGCGCGGGCCGGGGCGGGGGAGGGACTATTTTTTCCAGAAATCGTCAAAGACGGTGATGGGCGGCCGACGCTTGTGTTCGGTTTTCAGATACCAGCCTTCGATCGTTTTGGCGATGCTGGGGTCCAGCGTTTTGCCTTCCAGATAGTCGTCGATATTCTCATAGGTGACCCCCAGCGCCACTTCATCCGGCAGGGAGGGGCGATCGTCTTCCAGATCGGCGGTCGGCAGCTTCTTATACAGATGTTCCGGGCAGCCGAGATGGGCCAGCAGCTGTTTGCCCTGACGTTTGTTCAGGCGGAAGATCGGGTTGATGTCGGTGCCGCCGTCGCCATATTTAGTGAAGAAGCCGGTAATCGCTTCCGCCGCATGGTCGGTGCCGACCACCACCCCTTTGGTCATCCCGGCGATGCTGTATTGGGCTTTCATGCGCTCACGGGCTTTTTCGTTGCCGCGAACGAAGTCGCTCAGTTCGATCCCCGCTTCGCGCAGGGCCTGTTCGCTTGCCAGCACCGAGGCTTTGATATTCACCGTCAACACGCGGTCAGGCTGAATAAAGGCGATGGCATCCTGGCAGTCCTGCTCATCCGCCTGCACGCCGTAGGGTAAACGGACGGCGATAAACTGCAGGCTGCTGTCGCCAGTTTCGGCGCGCAGTTCATTGATCGCCATCTGGCACAGTTTCCCCGTCAGGGTCGAGTCCTGGCCGCCGCTGATACCCAGCACCAGCGATTTAATAAAAGGGTAAGTCTGCAGATAGGATTTCAGGAAATCGACGCTGCGGCGGATCTCGCCTGCGGCATCAATCTGCGGCTTCGCGCCCAGCGCCTGAATAATCTCTTGTTGTAGCGTCATCGCGCCCTCCGAAAGTGAATCTGTTTGGCAACCTGTTGGCTTAAAGCTACCTCTTTGCCGCTGAAACGACAAGGACCGGGGTTTTGACTGCCGGAAAAGAAGGCAATCAATGACATAGGATTTCATTATAGATGCCCGCGCGCAGGAGAAAGCGCCGGTCGTCGGCGGAGCGTCAATCCTGTTTACGCAATAACACAATCAGACATGATTTCGCTGTTCGGCTTGAAAAATAACACTATTTATTCCAGGCTTATCGTTACACAGTGGAAGAGAGGAACCAAAATGAACAAAAGCTTAGCAGGAATACTGGGCGTCACCGTCGCGTTAACCTTACTCGCGGGCTGTACCGCTTACGATCGTACCAAAGACCAGTTTACCCAGCCGGTGGTGAAAGATGTGAAGAAAGGAATGTCGCGTGAGCAGGTGATGCAGATCGCTGGCAAACCTTCAACGGAAGTGACGATGGTCCATGCCCGCGGCACCTGCCAGACCTATATCCTCGGTCAACGAGATGGTAAAGTGGAGACCTACTTTGTGGCCCTCGACGAAACGGGGCACGTGATGAACTCCGGCTACCAGACCTGCGCTGAGTATGATACGGATCCGCGCAACGCTAAGTAAGCGCCCTACTGTTGACTGAGTTGTACGTAAGCCCGACCACTGGTCGGGCTTTTTTGTGAGTCCTGATGCTTATTTAATTGCGCGAATTATTTGGATGAAAATGTGAGGGTAGTCAAAACCGGAGGTCAATGAGAGACAATTCTGTTCAACAGGGAATTATCACGACGGCTCAGGTTGCCGTATACTCAACCCATAAACAGAATTAACCGGATGTTACCAGTCTTACCGGCTCTCAGCGGTTACTGAAGGCCCTGGTCTCACACATTGAGGAAGCGTTCATGGAAAAGAAACACATTTATCTGTTCTGCTCGGCAGGCATGTCCACGTCACTGCTGGTCTCCAAAATGCGGGCGCAGGCGGAAAAATACGAAGTCCCGGTCATTATTGAAGCCTATCCTGAGACTCTCGCGGGTGAAAAGGGACCGGAAGCCGACGTTGTATTATTAGGGCCACAAATTGCGTATATGTTACCGGAAATTCAGCGCCTGCTGCCGAATAAACCGGTAGAAGTCATCGATTCTCTTCTGTATGGCAAGGTGGATGGTTTAGGGGTATTGAAAGCCGCCGTCGCGGCCATTAAGAAAGCTGCAGCACAATAATTTTAAATTTTAAAACTCGATATATTTTGACGCCTGGCGGCATCCCGTTGCCGGACGTCAAAGAATAAAGAGTTTATTTTCCCGTCAAAGAGTAATTTCATACATCATCGCCGTAATAGTTTATTGCGGCTTTTAAGGGTATTGACTATGAGTAAAGTGATCGACTCGCTTGAAAAGGTACTCCTTCCTTTTGCAGTGAAAATAGGAAAGCAGCCGCATATTAATGCGATTAAAAATGGATTCATTAAATTAATGCCGTTGACCCTCGCCGGGGCCATGTTTGTATTAATTAACAACGTTTTTCTGAGCTTCGGCGAAGGCTCTTTCTTTTATTCCATGGGCATTCGCCTGGATGCCTCCACCATTGAAACCTTAAACGGTTTTAAGGCTATCGGCGGTAACGTCTATAACGGCACCCTCGGCATTATGTCGCTGATGGCGCCATTCTTTATTGGCTCCGCGCTGGCGGAAGAGCGCAAAGTCGACCCGATGGCCGCAGGCCTGTTGGCGGTCGCGGCCTTCATGACCGTGACCCCGTATAGCGTGGGCGAAGCCTATGCCGTCGGCGCCAACTGGCTGGGCGGGCAGAACATCATCTCCGGCATGATTATCGGTCTGGTCGTCGCGGAGCTGTTCACCTTCGTGATCCGTCGCAACTGGGTGATCAGACTGCCGGACAGCGTGCCGGGGTCGGTATCGCGCTCTTTCTCCGCGCTGATCCCTGGCTTCTTGATCCTCTCCATCTTCGGCATTATCTCGTGGGCCCTGTCGAGCTACGGCAGCAACTTCCACCAGATCATCATGGACTCCATCTCTACGCCGCTGGCGGCGATGGGCAGCGTGGTCGGCTGGGCATACGTCATCTTTAACTCCCTGCTGTGGTTCTTCGGGGTGCACGGTTCGCTGGCGCTGACCGCGCTGGATAACGGCATCATGACGCCGTGGGCGCTGGAAAACATCGCGCTGTACAACCAGTACGGATCGGTTGATGCGGCGATCGAAGCGGGTAAACAGTTCCACTTCTGGGCCAAGCCGATGCTCGACTCCTACATCCTGCTGGGGGGTTCCGGGGCGACGCTGGGTCTGATCATCGCCATCTTTATCGCTTCCCGTCGCGCTGACCATCGTCAGGTTGCGAAGCTGGCGCTGCCGTCAGGCATCTTCCAGATTAACGAACCGATTCTGTTTGGCCTGCCGATCATCATGAACCCGGTCATGTTCATCCCGTTCGTGCTGGTCCAGCCGATTCTGGCGGCCATTACTCTCGCGGCCTACAGCCTGGGGATTATCCCACCGGTGACCAACCTGGCGCCGTGGACCATGCCAACTGGCCTGGGGGCGTTCTTCAACAGTAACGGCAGCGTCGCCGCTCTGCTGGTCGCCCTGTTCAACCTTGGCGTCTCCACCCTGGTCTACCTGCCGTTTGTGGTGCTGTCGAATAAAGCGCAGACCGTCATCGAGCAGGAAGAGAGCGAAGAAGACATCGCCAACGCACTGAAATTCTGATACCGCGCGGTACGGGCAGCGTCCCGTACCGCCTGAGAAATGAGGGAAATATTATGTTTGATCTGGACAACATCGACGCGGTAGAGACCCCGGAAAACGACCTCGAAGAGGTGGTGATGGGGCTGATTATCAACTCCGGACAAGCCCGTAGCCTGGCCTATGCCGCGCTAAAACAGGCCAAGCAGGGGGATTTTGCCGCGGCGAAATCGATGATGGAGCAGTCGCGTCAGGCGCTGAGCGAGGCGCATCGCGTGCAGACCCAGCTTATCGAAAGCGACGAGGGCGAAGGGAAAATGAAGGTCAGCCTGGTGCTGGTGCATGCTCAGGATCACCTGATGACCTCCATGCTGGCTCGCGAGCTGGTTGCGGAATTGATTGAGCTGCACGAGAAGGTACAATAGGCCATCACGACGATGAGGCAGCCCAGGATGATGACCACCGAGATCAGTACCGCCAGAGAACAGCAGTTGTTCAACGGGAAGAACTTTCATGTGGTCATCTATAACAAAACGGAAAGCGTGAGCGGGCTCCACCAGCATGATTACTACGAATTTACCGTCGTATTAACCGGGCGCTATTACCAGGAGATCAATGGCAAACGGGTGTTGCTGGAGCGCGGGGATTTTGTCTTTATCCCGATGGGCTCGCACCACCAGAGCTTCTACGAATTTGGTGCGACGCGCATCCTTAACGTCGGCATCAGCAGGCGCTTCTTTGAGAAACACTATCTGCCGCTGCTGCCGTTTGGCCTGGTGGCGTCGCAGGTCTATGCCGTGCAGAGCGCTTTTCTCGGCTATATTGAGTCGGTCATCGCCTCACTCAATTTTCGCGAAACGGAATTTGACGAATTTATCGAGCTGGTCTCCTTTTATGTCATTAACCGTTTACGTCACTATCGCGAAGAGCCGGTTGCAGACGTCGTCCCACAATGGTTAAAAAATACCGTTGAGGCCATGCACGATAAACTGGAGTTTGGCGAGAGCGCCCTCGAGAATATGGTTCGGCTATCGGGCAAAACGCAGGAGTATTTAACCCGGGCGACCCAGCGCTATTATGGTAAAACGCCGATGCAGATAATTAACGATATCCGTATCAACTTTGCCAAAAAGCAGCTGGAAATTACCAACTATTCGGTGACGGATATTGCCTATGAATCAGGGTACAGCAGCCCGAGCCTGTTTATTAAAACCTTTAAAAAGCTGACCTCGTTTACGCCGAGCAGTTATCGCAAACATTTGACCAGTATTAATTAAACCCGCGCGGTATTAGCCGCCCGGCTTACACCGTAACTAATTTAAGTTAACTGTCCGCATTTATGCGGAGAGCGGCCTGCGCCCAGGCGCAGCGCCTAAGGGAGAAAAAAATGAGCCAGAAATTAAAAGTCGTCACCATTGGCGGCGGTAGCAGCTATACCCCGGAATTACTGGAAGGTTTTCTGAAACGTTATCATGAACTGCCGGTGACAGAGCTGTGGCTGGTGGATGTGGAAGAGGGCCAGGAGAAGCTCGATATTATCCATGCGCTGTGCGAGCGGATGGTGGAAAAAGCCGGCGTGCCGATGAAGGTTTATAAAACGCTGAACCGCCGCGAGGCGCTGCAGGGCGCGGATTTCGTTACCACCCAGCTGCGGGTGGGGCAGCTGAAGGCGCGTGAAAAAGATGAGCGCATCCCGCTGAGCCACGGCTATCTTGGCCAGGAGACCAACGGGGCGGGCGGGCTGTTTAAAGGGCTGCGCACCATCCCGGTGATTTTCGACATCGTGAAAGATGTGCAGGAGATCTGCCCGGACGCATGGATCATTAACTTCACCAACCCGGCGGGCATGGTCACCGAGGCGGTCTATCGCCACACCAGTTTCAAACGCTTTATCGGCGTGTGCAACATTCCCATCGGCATGAAGATGTTCATCACCGACGTGCTGCAGCTCAGCCCGAGCGATGAGCTGAACATCGACCTGTTCGGTCTGAACCACCTGGTGTTCGTCCGCGATGTGCTGGTTAACGGCGTCTCGCGCTTCGATGAACTGCTGGACGGCGTTGCCTCCGGCCGCCTGACCGCGAACTCGGTAAAAAATATCTTCGACCTGCCGTTTAGCGAGGGGCTGATCCGCTCCCTGCGCCTGATCCCATGCTCCTATCTGCTCTATTACTTTAAGCCAAAAGAGATGCTGGCGATTGAGATGGGCGAGTACTATAAGGGCGGCGCGCGCGCCCAGGTGGTGCAGAAGGTGGAGAAGCAGCTGTTCGAGCTGTATAAAAATCCGGATCTCAAGGTCAAGCCGAAGGAGCTGGAGCAGCGCGGCGGCGCCTATTACTCCGATGCCGCTTGCGAAGTGATCAACGCTATCTATAACGACAAGCAGACTGAGCACTATGTGAATATCCCGCATCATGGCCATATCGATAATATCCCGGCGGACTGGGCGGTCGAGATGAGCTGCACCTTAGGTCGCGATGGCGCGAAGCCGACGCCGCGCATCACCCATTTCGACGAGAAGGTGCTGGGGCTTATCTACACCATCAAAGGGTTTGAAGTGGCGGCCAGCCAGGCGGCGATCAGCGGCGAGCTGAACGACGTGCTGCTGGCGCTGAACTTAAGCCCGCTGATCCATTCCGATCGTGACGCCGAGCAGCTGGCGCGGGAGATGATTCTGGCTCATGAAAAATGGCTGCCGAACTTTGCGGCGACGATCGAAAAACTGAAAGCGTAACGGGAGCGGCAAATGGAACGCGTATTGATCGTCAACGCCGACGACTTCGGCCTCAGTAAAGGGCAGAACTACGGCATTATCGAAGCCTGCCGCAACGGCGTGGTGACATCGACTACGGCGCTGGTCAACGGCGCGGCTATTGACCACGCCGCCCAGCTGAGCCGCAGTACGCCGGAGCTGGCGGTCGGGATGCACTTTGTGCTGACGCTGGGCGAACCGCTGTCGGCCATGCCGGGGTTAACCCGCGACGGCCGGCTGGGCAAATGGATCTGGCAGCAGGCGGAAGAAGATACCCTGCCGCTGGAGGAGATTGCCCATGAGCTGGCGTGTCAGTACCGTCGTTTTATCGATCTCTTCGGCCATGAGCCGACGCATCTCGACAGCCATCACCATGTGCATATGATCGCCCCGATCTATCCCATCGTCGCCGCTTTTGCCCGCGACAAGGGCATCGCGTTGCGCATCGATCGCCAGGTGGCGGCGCAGAGCGGTCTCGATCAGCAGGCGGCGCGCAGCAGCGCAGGCTTCAGCAGCGAGTTTTATGGGGAAGCCGTCTCTGAGGCGCTGTTCCTGCAGACGCTGGACGCCTCAATCGCCCGCGAGGAGCGCTCCCTGGAGGTGATGTGTCATCCGGCCTTTGTCGACCAGACCATCATGGGCAGCGCCTACTGCTACCCGCGGCTGGGCGAGCTTGATGTGCTGACCTCTGCCTCGCTGAAAGCGGCGGTGGCCGACCGGGGTTATCGCCTGGGAACCTACCGCGACGTGTAAGCCCGACGGGGGAAAGGAAAGTGAGTCAAGCCCGGCACACCGTGCCGGGCTTTTTGCTACGCCGGAATAGCGGCGATTTTCGGGCTTCTCGACCACACCCGGTGGGCCGTCATCAGGGCGAGCAGTTTATCTGCCGCCGGGGTGTCGAGAGCATCGGTAACGATGACGCCCTCTTCGCCCTGGGCCGGGACCTGGAGAACCGACGTTAACTGCCGCGCATCGCCTGCCAGCAGGATCGGCTTCAGGTGCTTATAGGCCTCCAGCAGGTAGTAGCGCGCATCGCCGCTCTGGCTCAGGGCGCTGAGGTCGCCGCCGGGCACCACCACGGCATCCACCGTCAGCGATGGGGAACCGGCGAAGGTGCCGGCGATCGGCACGGGAGAACCATCGTCGGCGATGACCTCGCCCATCCGCGAATAGAGCAGTTTACTGTGCACGCCCTGGGCCTGTAGCGCCTGCAGGAGATGGACCAGGTCCTGCGCCGAGGTACGCTCATTGAGCAGCACCGCCACCACGCGACCTTTCACATCCCCTTCGGCGTCCGCATAGAGGCTGAGGGTGGGATCTTTCTCCACGCCGTTGACCGGGGAGGGCAGAGTGAGGCTGCGCTGCTCATCGCTCAGTTCAATACCTAAATTCGCCCCGACCGCTTCCGCCAGCCGGGTATCAATATGGGCCAGGTGATCGACCACCCGCTCGCGGATCCAGGTGCGGACCACTTTGCTGAGCTCGAAGCTGAAGCCATCGATAATATGCTGCTGCTCAATCGGCGTCTGGCTCAGCCAGAACAGACGCGGCTGGGCGTAATATTCGCCGAATGAAGGGCTGCGCTGGCGGATCTTCTCACCGTCGACGCGCTCGGCAAGGGACTCGAAACCGCCGCGTTTGGCGGCTGGCGGCGTCTCGCGCGGCCAGTTGTCGTTGATCGAGTTGGGTTCGTAGTTGGCCGGGTTGGTGTCAATCTCCATCCGGTGCATACCGTCGCGCTGGAAGTTGTGGTACGGGCAGGTTGGCCGGTTGATCGGGATTTCATGGAAATTCGGTCCGCCGAGGCGGCTAATCTGCGTATCGGTGTAGGAAAAGAGACGCCCCTGCAGCAGCGGATCGTTGCTGAAATCGATGCCCGGTACGATATGCCCGGGATGGAAGGCCGCCTGTTCGTTCTCGGCAAAGAAGTTGTCCGGGTTGCGGTTGAGGACCATTTTGCCGACCCGTTGCACCGGCACCAGCGCCTCAGGGATCAGCTTGGTGGGATCTAACAGGTCGAAGTCAAAATCAAATTCGTTTTCCTCGGGGATCAGCTGCAGCCCGAGCTCAAATTCCGGGTAGTCCCCGGCTTCAATGGCCTCCCACAGATCGCGGCGATGAAAATCGGGGTCACGGCCGGTCAGCTTCTGCGCTTCATCCCACACCAGCGACGCCTTGCCGGCGACCGGTTTCCAGTGGAAGCGAACAAAGGTGGCTTTGCCCTCGGCATTGATCAGGCGGAAGGTGTGGATCCCGAAGCCTTCCATGGTGCGATAGCTGCGCGGGATGCCGCGATCGGACATCGCCCACATCACGTTGTGCAGCGTTTCCGGCTGCAGGGAAACGTAGTCCCAGAAGGTGTCGTGAGCGCTTTGTCCCTGGGGGATGGCCCAGTGGGGCTCAGGCTTCACGGCGTGAACAAAGTCGGGAAACTTCAGCGCGTCCTGAATGAAGAAGACCGGGGTGTTGTTGCCGACGAGGTCAAAAATCCCCTCGTCGGTGTAAAACTTGGTGGCGAAGCCGCGAATATCGCGAACGGTGTCCGCCGACCCCGCGCCGCCCTGCACGGTGGAGAAGCGCACAAAGACCGGGGTGATTTTATCGGCTGCCGAGAGAAAATCGGCTTTGGTCAACGCTGTCAGACTTTTGTAGGGCTGGAAGTAACCGTGGGCCGCTGAGCCGCGGGCATGTACGATACGCTCCGGAATTCGCTCATGGTCGAAGTGGGTGATCTTCTCCCGCAGAATGAAATCTTCCAGCAGCGTTGGGCCGCGGGCGCCGGCGCGCAGCGAGTTCTGATCGTCGGCAATGCGCACGCCCTGGTTGGTGGTCAGCGGATAGTCTTCTCCGCCTTTGCGCTGCGGCTCCAGGGCGTCAAGTTTGCTGCTGTGGGTATCAGGCGCTTTCAGGCTGCCAGGGGCGGTCGGTTCAGCGCCAGGGGCGGTGGGTTTCGGCGTGGGGCGCCACTCCCGATCATCCGGCGCCAGCGAGTCGAGACCCGGCTGCGCTTCCTCGCTGCCGTGAACCGGTGCCTGCTGGTGGTGCGGGTTTGGGTGCTTATCAGACATTGCTCGTCTCCTGCTTTCATTGCTAAAAGTGGTCGTTGATAAACCAAAACCCTTCTAACTATAGAACATTACGCTGGCTGCGCCCGGCGAGGGGGCAGGGAGTTATCCTAAAATGCGCATCGGCGGCAGGGGGGCGACGAACGGGGCCACGATCGGCTATGATAGAGGTTTCTGTTTCCCGCTTTGCTTAGTGAATCCATTTGTTATGAAACCATTGCGCCAACAAAATCGCCCTGTCATTAGCTACGTGCCGCGCGTGGAGCCTGCGCCCCCGGAACATGCCGTGAAAATGGACCATTTTCGCGATGTCTGGATTTTGCGCGGGAAGTATGTCGCCTTTCTGCTGATGGGGGAGCATTTCCGCCGTTCACCGGCGTTCAGCGTGCCGGAGTCGGCGCAGCGCTGGGCTAACCAGGTGCGTCAGGAAGGTGAGATTGAAGCCTGAATCTGCTGCAGAAATAAAAAAACCGCTGATTATCAGCGGTTTTTTTGTGCTTACCGTTTAGCGATGCGCCAGTTCGGCCTCTTCTTCGCTATCGAAAATCGACTTGTCGGTCTGGCGCAGCCACTGGCTGGTCAGCGTCCCGGCGGTCATGGAGCCGTTAACGTTCAGCGCGGTACGCCCCATATCGATCAGGGGTTCGACGGAGATCAGCAGCGCCACGAGGGTCACCGGCAGGCCCATCGCCGGCAGGACGATCAGCGCGGCGAAGGTGGCCCCGCCGCCCACCCCGGCGACGCCCGCCGAGCTGACGGTGACGATGCCCACAAGGGTGGCAATCCACATCGGATCCAGCGGGTTGATGCCTACGGTCGGTGCGACCATCACCGCCAACATGGCCGGGTAGATACCGGCGCAGCCGTTCTGACCAATGGTGGCGCCAAAGGAGGCGGAGAAGCTGGCAATCGACTCCGGTACGCCGAGACGACGGGTCTGCGCTTCCACGTTCAGCGGAATGGAGGCGGCGCTGGAGCGGCTGGTGAAGGCGAAGGTGATCACCGGCCAGACTTTACGGAAGTACTTCAGCGGGCTGATGCCGTTAATCGCCAGCAGCAGGCCGTGAACGACAAACATGATGCCCAGCGCGATGTACGAGGCCACCACGAAGCCGCCAAGCTTGATGATATCCTGTAGATTCGACCCGGCAACCACTTTGGTCATCAGCGCCAGCACGCCGTAAGGGGTCAGCTGCATCACCAGACGAACCAGCTTCATCACCCAGCCCTGCAGGGTATCGATGGCGGTCAGTACGCGCTGGCCTTTTTCCACATCCTCTTTCAGCAGCTTCAGGGCTGCGACGCCGAGGAAGGCCGAGAAAATGACGATGCTGATGATCGAGGTCGGGTTAGCCCCGGTGAGGTCAGCAAACGGGTTCTTCGGCACGAAGGAGAGGATCAGCTGCGGGACGCTGAGATCGGCCACTTTACCCACATAGTTGCTCTGAATGGCGTTCAGACGGGCGGTCTCCGCGCTGCCCTGGACCTGCCCCTCGGCGGTGAGGCCGAACATGTTGGTCACCAGCACGCCAACCAGGGCGGCGATCAGGGTGGTGAACAGCAGAGTACCGATGCTCAGGAAACTGATTTTCCCCAGCTGCGAGGCATTGTGCAGGCGGGCCACGGCGCTAAGGATTGACGCGAAGACCAGCGGCATAACGATCATTTGCAGCAGCTGGACATAACCGTTGCCGACGATATTGAACCACTGGATGGAGTCTTTCAGCACCTGGCTGTCAGACCCATAGATCAGCTGTAGCGCCAGACCGAAGATCACGCCAATCGCCAGGCCGACCAGGACCTTCCTGGCCAGGCTCCACTGTTTATGGCGAGTTTGCCCCAGCGCAAACAGCAATACGGCGAACACGACTACGTTCGCTATTAATGGAAAGTTCATCCCCGTTCTCCTGATATTTTTATAACCTGGGCTGGTGGATAACCAGCTCTTATGACCGCAAGGTTAGCAGAAGGCGTTATCAAGGACTTATATTCAAATGGAATGGGTTATAACCAAATGGCGTTTTCTGCCGGTTTATCGCCCACTCTGGTGACTTATGAAGCGATTGAAGGTGATCTGCAGGGAATTAATCACCCCGGAAGACCAGCGTATCGCGCTGTTGTCCGCCAGCGTCTGCGGCATCCAGACGGCATAGACGAACAGCGCCATGCATAAGGCGCGCTCCAGCTGGTTGCCTTTGCGCGGCGCAAGGATCGGCAGCCGGAAGCGCCAGCGACAGGGCCATAGCAGCGGCACTCCGGCGGGGGTGAGCATATCGGCGAGAATGTGGCTGAGATAGCCCAGCACCAGGCCCTGGAGGGCGTCCGCCGGGACAATCCAGCTGTCAGGCACCTTGAGGTAGAATAGCGTCAGCGCGCCAAACACCGCCAGCAGGCTGTGGGTGAAGCCGCGGTGGCCAAAGGCCCGCGCCACGGGCCTGGAGATCCAGCTCAGCCGCTGGCCAAGAAACGACTTTGGGTGATCGATGTCCGGCAGCAGGCAGGTCAAGACCGCGGAGGGCACAATATGCCACCAGTCGCCCTGCGCCAGCACCGGCGTTAACTCTGCGTTTTTGGCAAATACTGCGCAGGCGATTGAAAAGAAGAGATGGCCTTCCGCCGTCATGATAACACACCCTAAACTGTCGATTCATACAGTATAGGGTTTTTATACAGTGCACGGAAGAGGTGACGGTGTAACTCTTTGTCACAAATTCTCAGCGCGCCAGCCATCCGCCGTCGACGGCCAGGGTATAGCCATGAATATAGTCGGCGGCGGACGAGGCGAGAAACACCGCCGGCCCCTGCAGGTCACCCGGCACCCCCCAGCGACCGGCGGGGATACGCTCAAGGATTGCCTGGTTACGCTCTTCATCTTCGCGCAGCGCCTGGGTGTTATTAGTGGCCATATACCCGGGCGCAATGGCGTTGACGTTGATACCCTGGCCAGCCCATTCGTTGGCCAGCAGGCGGGTCAGACCCAGCACGCCGCTTTTCGAGGCGGTATAAGAGGGGACGCGGATCCCGCCCTGAAACGAGAGCATCGAGGCGATGTTAATAATTTTCCCGCCTTCACCCTGGCGAATGAACTGCCTGGCGACCGCCTGGCAGAGGAAGAAAACCGCTTTCAAATTCAGATCGATGACCGCGTCCCAGTCGCTTTCCGTGAAGGTCAGGGCGTCATGGCGGCGGATAATCCCGGCGTTGTTAACCAGAATATCGACCCGGCCCATCGTCGCCACCGCCTGGTCGACCAGAACGGTCATATCATCCTGATGGCTGAGATCCGCCTGAATGGCATGAAAGCGGCGGCCCAGCGCCTCAACCTGCGCGGCCGTGTCGTGGGGGATTTTGCGATTGATGCCGACGATATCGCATCCGGCCTGCGCCAGGCCCAGCGTCATTCCCTGTCCCAGGCCGGTATCGCAACCGGTCACGATGGCGACCTTACCCGTCAGGTCGAAGGCGTTCAGTACCATATTCACCTCTGCGTGCTGATCTTCAGGCGTACGATGACGCCACCTGTGCCCAGCATAGAGGCAGGAAAACAAAATTACAATTAAAATGAAACGGTGTTTTGATTTTGTTGCCGGCGGCGTGACGGCGATCGCGTCAGCCGCCAGCGGCCTTACCCGAGCAGCGCCTCGACGGTCAGGGCCTGCAGTGACGGCAGCTTGACGTCCGCCAGCACAAAGCGCGGGTCGCGGCTGTTCTCCGCTTCCGGCACCACGATAGCGCGCATGCGCGCAGCTTTGCTGGCGATCATGCCGTTGACCGAGTCCTCCAGCGCGACGCAGCGCTGTGGGTCGACCCCGAGGGCGGCGGCGCAGTTGAGATACACCTGCGGGTGCGGTTTGCTCCAGGGCAGATGCTCCGCCGAGGCGAGGGCATCAAACTGATCGCGCAGCTCGAACATATTGAGCACTTTCTCCAGCATCACCAGCGGCGAGGCTGAGGCCAGCCCAACCTTTAACCCCTGGGCTTTACACAGGGCCACGGCCTCGCGCACCCCCGGCAGCAGCGGACGTGAGGCTTCCACCAGTTCGATGGCGCGACGGATAATGCGCGCGGTGGCTTCCGCGCGGTCCACGCCGCGCCACGGCTGCTGCGCGTACCACAGATCCACCACCAGGTCGATTCGCAGACCCAGCAGGTCGGGCAGTTCATCGCGGCGGCGGGTATCCACCCCCAGGCTCTCCATGACTTCGACCTCCGCCTGATCCCAAAGCGGCTCAGAGTCAATCAGCAACCCGTCCATATCAAAAATCGCAGCCTCAACGCGGCGCTTCGCTGACATATGTCCTTCTCCTGTTGCGTAATCAGATAAACGAATCGGCATTCATGGTATATCATACCGCGCGTTATTGGGCGAAATTCGCCGTGGAAGATAGACTTATACCCGACACATTCGGGTAAGCGAGGAGCGCCTGCGCCACGCCACGGGTGGCAGGCGAACCACTAACGCGTCTTTAACAAGGGGAACTCATGACGTACCAACAAGCTGGACGCATTGCGGTCATCAAACGTATTTTGGGATGGGTCATCTTTATTCCCGCCGTGCTGTCGACGCTGATTTCTGTCCTCAAATTTATGTATGAGCACAGTGAAAAGAAACCCGGCATTGACGCGGTAATGATGGATTTTGCGCACGTCATGATTGAGATGATGCGCTTTAACACACCGTTCCTGAACTTTTTCTGGTACAACTCACCGCTGCCGGATTTTCACCACAGTCTGAACATCGGCTTCTGGATTATCTTCATTCTGGTGTTCGTCGGTATGGCGCTGCAGGCCTCCGGCGCGCGGATGGCGCGGCAGGCGAAATTTCTCCGCGAGGGGATTGAGGATCAGCTGATCCTCGAGCAGGCGAAAGGCGCGGAAGGGTTAACTCGCGAGCAGCTCGCCGAACGCATTGTGGTACCGCGACATACGATCCTGGTGCAGTATTTCCCGCTGTACGTGCTGCCGGTGATCGTAATTGTCATCGGCTACTTCTTCTTCTCGCTGCTGGGCTTTCTCTAAGCCAGGTGCCCGGTTAGCCGGGCGCCATCTTATTCCGCCGGCAGAGGGCGTGGTTTACCCTGATTATCGACGGCAACGTAGATAAACAGCGCTTCCGTCGCCTTGTAGCGCTGGCCAATCGGTTCTGAAGAGACTTTTTTCACCCACACTTCGATGTTGATGGTTACCGAGGTATTGCCGCGCTTCACACAGCGGGCATAGCAGCACACCACGTCGCCCACGGCCACCGGGCGTAAAAAGGTCATCCCATCCACGCGCACGGTCACCACGCGACCCTGGGCGATCTCTTTGGCCATAATGGCGCCGCCGATATCCATCTGCGACATCAGCCAGCCGCCAAAAATATCCCCGTTGGCATTAGTATCCGCCGGCATTGCCAGGGTGCGTAAAACCATTTCGCCCTTCGGGGCGAGATCTGTTGTTGTCATGCTCTACTCTGTTGTGGTCAAAGACGATCAGCGGGATGCTACTATGAAAACGGCGGAGAGAGAATAGGGGATAGCGCCCGCGGAGGCGGGCGCAGGCTGCCGGGGAATTAGTGGTGGTCGTCCTGCGGCATATGACGGTAGATGTAGATCCCGCTCAGCAGGGTAAAGACCAGCGTGAGGGCGGTTAAGCCGAAGACCTTAAAGTTAACCCAGATATTCTGCGGTAACCAGAAGGCGATATAGATATTAGCCAGCCCACAGAGGATAAAAAACGCCGCCCACGCCAGGTTTAGACGCGACCAGACCTGCTGCGGCAGGGTCAGCTCTTTACCCAGCATGCGCTGGATAAGCGGCTTTTTCATTACCCACTGGCTGAACAGCAGCGCGCCGGCGAACAGCGCATAGATCACCGTCACCTTCCATTTAATAAACTCATCATTGTGGAAGAAGAGCGTTAATCCGCCGAAGACGGCCACCAGCACGAAGGTGATCAGCGCCATTTTTTCGATTTTACGGTAGCGCACCCAGCTGTAGATCAGCACGATGGCGGTCGCCACAATCAGCGCCGTGGTAGCGGCGTAGATATCGTAAAGCTTGTAGAAGGCGAAGAAGACCACCAGCGGTAAAAAATCCAGAAACTGCTTCATACATCGATCCCGTCTGTCAGGACGGACCGGGAAATTTCCCGGTCCAGGTTAAAATTAGCTACGGATAAGCATATACACGCGGAATAAATAGATCAGCAACAGAGCGGAAATCAGGTTGCTGATGGTGTTGATGACCACCGCGCCGACGTTCGGCGTCAGCACGGCAAAGCTGGAAGCGAACAGCAGCAGCAGGGTTTTCGCCACCAGCCAGCCGATAATGGCCGGCGCCACCAGCCGCAAATTGGCCCAGGCCAGACGCATGCTGCTGCGCATGGCGCTGAGGATGCCCATTTTGTCCTGCACCAGCATGATCGGCGCAAAGGCCAGCACAATGGCCAACAGGACGCCGGGCACCAGCACTAACATCATCCCCATCTGCACCAGGAAGGTGGTGAAGAGGATCAATAGCAGCAGCTTCGGCAGCACCGGCGCCGAGGCGCCGATAGCGCGCAGAGCGCTGACGCGATGACCGGCAGAGACCAGCTGGATGAGCAGCAGGACGCCGCCGGCGAGGATCGCATTGCCCACCAGACCCGAGAAGGTCGATGCCGCCGAGGCGCGCAGCAGAACCTGCTGCTGCTCCGGCGTCATATTCTGCACCAGCTCGAACAGGCCTGCGCTACCGGCGAGGTTATCGCCTTCGCTGAGTATCGACAGCTGCTCGTCGCTGGGTGAAAAGGCATGGCCAAGTACTACCGTAATGAACGCGCACAACAGCGCAATCAGCAAAATGGTAATGAACTGATTACGAAAAAAATTCCCGGTGTCACGGTAGACGGACTTCGCCGTGATAGACATGCATTCTCCTTGAGTGTCGCAGGTGTTAACTAGCCGGCGATTGTACCGCAAATCGTTCCGTCGTAGCACTCTCTGCGCCGGTCAGGGCAGGTATATCTTTGTAAAGAGGCCGCAATGGCGGCAGGCCATAGCGCGCTCGCGCCCGGTTGCAGGCGTCGTTTTCCTCGCCATCTTCCCCGGACATGGCGAATTCGCGACATGGCGAGGGACGGTTTTCATAGATAGTGCAGTGGACGGCGTCGCCGATCTCGCCCGATAGCGCCGCGCAGCGGCCCTGGCGTTGATTGGTGCCGCTCATGCAGCGCAGGAAAGGGGTTAGCGGCTCGGTCAGCGCGGAGGGCACCAGGCCACCCGCGTCGTCGGCTTCCGCCCAGTAGAAAGAGACACGAAAATACGCACAACAGGCACCGCACGTCATGCACGGGTTGATTTCACTCATAATTACACCTGAAAAAAACGCATCAACACAGATTGTCGGCAGTTAACTTATCCAGCCGCCTCAGCGGCGGCAAGAGGGGCAGAAATAATTTTTTTCGCGAAAAGTGAAAATTGATGTGTGAAGGATTCAGCGTATTGCGATCGGTATCAAAAATTAATCTGGATCAATAAATGTTAAATCTAAGGTTTTAGTGTGATCTAAAACAGATCAAACGTAACTCGTTATAGGTATATTTGGCCGCGCTGAAAAACCATAATGAGGAAGTGGATATGAAGAAGTTAGCAGCGGCGGCATTAATTCTAAGCACTCTTTCCACCGGCAGCGTCTGGGCGCATGAAGCGGGTGAATTTTTCATTCGCGCCGGGACCGCCACCGTCCGACCGACGGAGGGCTCTGACAATGTGTTAGGCAGCCTTGGCGGTTTCAACGTCAGTAACAACACTCAGCTGGGTTTAACCTTTACCTATATGGCGACCGATAACATCGGCGTGGAACTGCTGGCGGCAACGCCGTTCCGCCATAAGGTTGGTACCGGGCCAACCGGCACCATCGCCACCGTCCATCAGTTGCCACCCACCCTGATGGCGCAGTGGTACTTTGGCGATGCGCAAAGCAAGGTGCGCCCGTACGTGGGAGCGGGGATTAACTACACCACCTTCTTTAATGAAGACTTTAACGATAACGGCAAGGCGGCCGGGCTTTCCGATCTGAGCCTGAAGGACTCCTGGGGCGCGGCAGGGCAGGTCGGCCTCGATTACCTGATTAACCGTGACTGGCTGCTGAATATGTCGGTGTGGTACATGGATATCGATACCGATGTGAAATTCAAAGCCGGCGGCGTGGACCAGAAAGTCAGCACCCGCCTGGATCCGTGGGTGTTTATGTTCTCCGCAGGCTATCGGTTCTAACGCCTGCTGCAAACTGGCCAGCGGACGGCCAGTTTGTTGCCTCCTCACTCCTCCCTGCGATACCCCTTCGCCTGCGGATCACACTTCCGTCCACTGGCGCAGCAGGTTGTGATACATATTGAGCAGGGAGAGCACCTCTTCTCCGTCGCCATAGCGAGTTTTGAGCGACTGAATCGTCCGGTCCAGGTCGTAGAGCATCGCGCGCTGCTTATCGTCGCGGACCATCGACTGGATCCACAGGAAAGAGGCCTGGCGTACGCCGCGGGTGACCGGGGTGACGCAGTGCAGGCTGCTGGCGGGATAGAGCACCAGATGCCCGGCCGGGAGCTTCACCCGATGCTGGCCATAGGTGTCTTCAATGACCAGTTCGCCTCCCTCATAGCTTTCCGGTTCGCAGAGAAACAGCGTCGCCGATAAATCGGTCCGCATCCAGCCCGCTTCGCCGTTCTGACGCACCGCGCCATCGACATGAAAGCCATAGGTCTCCCCCGGCCCGTAGCGATTAAACAACGGTGCGGAAATCGTCCGCGGCAGCGCGGCGGAAAAAAACTGCGGATGGCCGCGCAGCGCGTCGAGTACGGCGGCCTGCAGACGGGCGTACAGCGGCGTGCGGGTATCGATCTGCTGGTTTTGCTTGACGGTCGCCCCCTGGCTGCCGACGGTAACCCGCCCGTCAACCCATTCGGCCTGCGCCAGCAGGCGGGCATATTCAGCCACCTGGTCCGCCGTTAGCACGTCAGGAATGTGATACATCATTGCGGTGTCCTCTCAAAAAGGTGGGGCGCGATGGCCCCACGTACAGACTCAGAAATGGACGTTCGCCGTCAGCATAAAGGTACGGGGTTCGCCCGGATGATAGCGATAGCCGCTCTTGTTGATCGAAGCCACGTAATCGGTATCAAACAGGTTGTACATATTGAGCTGCAGATCGAGGTTGCTGTTGACCCGATAGCCCAGTTTGGCGTCGGCGACCCAGTAGCCCTCGGTATGATCCGGGGTACCCACCGCGCCATCGCTGCCCCGGCGCAGGCTTCCGACATAGCGCACGCCGCCGCCGACGGACAAATCGCTGGTGGCCTGATACTGCGTCCACAGCGTAAAGGCATGTTTCGGGGTGTAGGCCAGCGCGGAAGAGCCATCCTGCGCCACATTCTGCCCCTCTGTCACCTTGGCATGCTGCTGGGTGTAGCCGGCGATGATCGTCCAGTCAGGTGTCAGGTTCCCGGTCGCGGAGAGCTCATACCCCTCCACGCGCTTTTTGCCGTATTGCGACCAGGTTCCGTCATCGTTAGCGGCCACTTCGTTTTCAATATCGGTACGGAATAACGCCGCGCTGAGCAGCAGGCGCTTGTCGAGGATCTGCCACTTGGTGCCCAGTTCGCTGGATTTCGCCTTCTGCGGTTTAAAGTCGGTCCGGTTGGCGCTGTTGCCGCTGCCGCTGGCGGCGAGCGCGAAGCTGCTGCCCCCCGGCGGTTGCTGCGAGATGGCATAGTTGACGTAGATATTGCCCTGCTCGGTTAAGCGATACAGCGCTCCGGCCTTCCAGTTAACCAGGTTACCGGATTTGGCGGTATCGACAGTGGTGACCGGGCTGCCGGTCGACTGTCCTGGCGGGCAGGCGACAGCCCCGCGTCCGCTGCCGCCGCAGGCGGTGGCGCTGTCATATTTGGTATGGTAACTGTCGAGACGCAGCCCACCGTTGACCTCAACCCGATCGGTCAGCGCCAGCGTATCGAAGGCATAAATGCCGAAGGTATCGGTCTGGCCGTTGGCGTTCGCCCCGTTTCTGTCCAGCCCGCCAATCGACAGGCTGCTCACCGGATGATAGAGATTCACCGCCGGGGCGGTCAGGGCGTTGACGCCATAGTTGGTCTGGTTTTCCCGGGTAAACTCCACGCCGGCGCTGACGTCATGGCCTATCGAGCCGGTATTGAAGGTCGAGGTGATATTGGTCTGGTTGGTCAGAATGCGGTTGCTGACATCTTTGGTATTAACCAGCCGTGACCAGCTCCAGGTGTTGACGTCATTGATGTCGGGGGCGGTGATATTGCTCGCGCCGCCCATCACCGCAGTCAGGAGATACTCCTGCTTCACCCGCGACCAGCGGGTGGTATTGCGCACGGTGGTATTGTCCGTCAGATCGTGTTCGAAGCGCAGGGTGCCGCTGTCGGTGGTGGATTTATCGTAATCGGAGTCGGTGCCATAGAAATTGCTGGTATTGACCTTACCGGCGGAATTGAGCGCGGCATACTTCGGCGAAGGCGCCGAATAGCCCGGCAGGCCGACGGTGGGGATCCCGCCATCCGGGGTGTTGTTCTGCCGGACGTGGAGATAGTTCAGATACAGACGGGTTGGCGTATCGAGGCCAAAGGCCAGCGACGGAGCGATGCCATAGCGCTCGTTCTCAATCTTATCCCGGCCGGCGTCGTGGGTTTTTTCGCCCATCAGGTTGAGGCGAAACGCGGCGTTGTCGCCGAAGGCCTGGTTAAGATCAAGGGTACCCCGGCGCGACCAGGCGCTGCCGATGCTGGCCGAACCGTCGATCCCGGAGTCAAGACGCGGCTGTTTGCTGATCATATTGATCGAGCCGGAGGGGGCGCTGCGGCCATAGTCTGTGCCGGCGGGCCCTTTGATGACTTCCACCTGCTGGGTATTGAAGGTATCCCGCGTCACGCTGCCGATATCGCGAATGCCGTCCACATAAATACTGTTGGAGGTGTCCACGCCGCGCATAAAGATGGCGTCCCCGGTGGTTGAGCTGCCATTCTCCCCGGCGTAAAACGCCCCGACGCCAGGGACGTTCTTGAGGGCGTCAGTCAGGTTGGTGACGCCCTGATCTTTAATGACCTGTTCGGGGATCACGGTGATGGTGCGAGTGGTATCCACCAGCGGTTTATTAAACTTGGGATCGGCGGAGGCCCCGGGAGAATAAAGCGAAGGCGGGGCGGCTTCCACCACCAGCGTCTCTTCATTATTTTTGACTGATTTTTCCGCTGCCATGCCGGTTGCCGGCGCGGCCCCCAGACACAGACCCGTAAACAATGCCAATGAGTTGAAACTGCCAAACGGCAGAGAAGCGTTTTTTTCCATGATAAATGCAGGCTTATTTTTTGTTATTTGCACATATCACGCCGCGCAAAAGCGACGTTATTCGTCGTCTGGCTTGCGCTGACCCGGCGTGACTCTATAAATGATAAAAAGAATAGTTATCATTCGCCTTAATATTTACACAGAAAAGTTGACGTTTAAACTGATTTCTTCACCACCGTTTACAAATTTCATAAATTTTGAACAAAAAAGGCGGATTAGCTCGGCAAAGGCGGCGGGACAAAGCGGTACATGGCGTGGTGTCCTGGGATCAATGACGCCGGGCGGGCGCCGGAGGACGCCCGGAGGCAGGCGTCCCGGCGGGCTTACCAGGGCACCGTGCGGCCCTGGTAATCCGGAAACTCCAGTCCCGGGCGCCGCTGCTTGTCGAGCAGGACGTTCACCAGGCATGGGATGGTCTCTTCGATGGTCAGGGGGCGTCGGCCCCGCCGAGCTCGGTGCGGATCCATCCCGGAGCCATCACTACCAGCGGGTGGCAGGCCGAGGTGGGGCGAGCGGCGAAGCTGCGCATGAACATATTCAGCGCGGCTTTACTTCCGCGGTAGAGCTCCCGCTGGCCGCCGAGATTGTTCGTCAGACTGCCCTGGCCGGAGGACATCACACCCAGCAGCCCCTGCGGCTTGACCGCCGGCTGCGGCAGCTGGTGCGTGAGGTGTGTTGTGAGTAAAAAAAAGCCCGCACAAGTGCGGGCAAAAATACTGGAAGCAATGTGAGCAATGTCGTACTGAATACCTGAGTTATTTACTCAACTATTCAGTAATGAGAAAGATAATATTTCTCATTTAAGATATCAACCCCATCTTTTGTGCGGAAGCGATTTTTATCCAAGGGTAAAGACCGTGCGCTGCTGGATATCATCAGCGTGATGAACCAGCCGGTGCGCGATGAGCAGATCCTCCAGGCGGCCGGCGTCCAGTTGGTACAGATGCTGTTTCCTCTGCTGGTGGCGGTAGGGCGTCATGGGGGGGAGCTGGCAGATCATTTAGGGTGCGATTACACCACCGTCAGGCGCCCGGTGAAGAAACTGGAAGCCCAGGGGCTCGCCTGTAAGCAACCGAACTAAATTCTCGCGTGTTGCCGCCCCGGCGAAACAATCATCTTTTTCCGTCACAAATCACGGGTCAGCTCGTCGATGTTGTCGGAAAGTATCTCCAGTAGAGATCGCACATAGATAGTGTTATTTCCCTGATGCCACATCGCGCTGAGGGGAAGGCCTTCGATATGTTTTTTGGGCGCGAGCTTAAGGTATTTCACGCCGTCCGCATTCATATCTTTATATGACGCAGGCACCAGAGCGATGCCCAGTCCAGCGGCAACAAAACTCAGGATAGTCTGCTTCTCTTCGGCATACTGCGCGATGACAGGCATGCTGCCACCCTCCTTGAAAATATTCATTGTCAGGTCATGGCTGTGACGCCGGGTGCCTCTTTCCGGCACGATAACCGGCTCGTGTCGGAAGTCATCGATACTGACTTCGTCATAACTGACCAGGCGGTGGTTAGCGGGCACGGCGAGCACGCAGGTTTCATTGGCGATAAAACGTGTTGTCAGCGTGGCATCAATATGTTCCGGCGGACGTACAAAGACCACATCCAGCCATCCTGAAATGAGTCGGGGGATAAGTTTGTGAGATTTATCTTCCGTAAGATGAATGTCTGCCTCCGGAAAACGCCTGACGAAAAGATTAAGCAGTTCAGGAAGTAATCCTTTGGCTGCGCTATCGATAGCTCCGATCCGCAACGTCCTTTTCTGCAACAGGCTATTTTTCCGGAATCGCTGCCGTAGCGCATCGAAATCAGCAATGACCGTTTTGGCCTCATTTAAAAAGGCGGCACCTTCAGGCGTTAGCGACACATTGCGGGTCGATCGATTCAGTAGTCTTATCCCCAAATCATCTTCCAGCAGTTTTATGAAGCGACTCAGTGACGCAGGCATCATTTCAAGTTTACGGGCAGCACGGCCGAAGTGAAGCTCATCACCCAATACCACAAAGCAACGTAGCTGATTTATATCCATTTTTTCACCAAAACCTGATTATGCAAATTATTTATATAAAGCCATGCCGATGATAAAGCGGTTCAAAACTTCATACTGGGTTTATTACAAAACGATAACAACCCTACATCACTATGGAGCATCCGTCATGAAAAACGACCTCGAAAAGAAGGTGATGCGCAAGGTTACCCTGCGCATTATTCCTTTCATCATGCTGCTGTACTTCATTGCCTTCCTCGACCGTGTCAACATTGGCTTTGCCGCCCTGACCATGAATCAGGATCTGGGTTTTTCACCCACCGTTTTTGGGCTGGGCGCCGGCATCTTCTTCCTGGGGTACTTTCTGTTTGAGGTGCCGTCAAACTTAATTCTCCATAAAGTAGGCGCCCGCATCTGGATTGCCCGCGTCATGATCACCTGGGGCCTGGTCTCTGGCTGCATGGCTTTTGTGCAGGGTACGACGAGCTTCTACATTCTGCGTTTTCTACTCGGTGTAGCGGAAGCCGGTTTCTTCCCGGGAATTATCCTTTATCTCAGTTATTGGTTCCCGGCAGCCAGACGCGCGCAGGTTACCGCCATCTTTATGGCCGCAGCCCCGCTCTCTACAGCATTGGGATCGCCTGTTTCTGCCGCCCTGCTGGAGATGCATGGCTTTCTCGGCTACGCCGGCTGGCAGTGGATGTTTGTGCTGGAAGCCTTGCCAGCGCTGATACTCGGCGTTGTGGTTCTGTTCTTTCTTACCGATCGTCCGGCCAAAGCCAAATGGCTGACTGACGAAGAGCGTGCATGGCTGGAAAACACCATGCAGGCCGAGGAGCTGGCCCGGGCGGCAAAACAGAACCACAGCAGCGCATGGAAAGGACTGGCGGATAAGCGGGTACTGGCTCTGGCGCTGGTCTATTTCGGTACTTCTGCCGGCTTGTACACACTTGGCATCTGGTCCCCGCAAATCATCCGCAGCTTCGGTGCTACCTCACTGGAGATTGGCTTCCTCAACGCCTTCCCGGCGGTCATCGGCGTCATCGCCATGATCCTGTGGGCGCGGCATTCTGACCGCACCAGAGAGCGCAGCTGGCATGTGATTGGTGCCTGCCTGCTGGCAGCAGCCGGTCTGATTTACGCCGGTAACGTCAGCACACTGTTTACCGTGATTGTTGCCTTAACCCTGGTCACCGCAGGCATCAGCGCCTCGAAACCGCCCCTTTGGAGTATGCCTACTGTGTTCCTCAGCGGCCCGGCTGCGGCCGCGGGTATTGCCACGATTAACTCCATCGGCAATCTGGGCGGCTTTGTCGGCCCGATGATGATTGGCGTGATCCGCGAGCAGACCGGTAGCTACACCTGGGGCCTGTACTTTGTCGCCGGATTGCTGGCTATTTCGGCCCTCATTGTCCTGATCCTTTCTGCCAGGGCGGGTAAACCGCAAACGGCAGAACTCACTCATCCTCATACTCATTAACCGGAGAATTTACTATGCGTAACTATAAAATTGCCGCCATACCTGCCGACGGTATTGGTCCTGAAGTCATCTCGGCAGGTGTTGAAGTGCTGCATGCACTGACACGCCACGATCCGCAGCTGAAGTTTGATGTGGAGACCTTTGACTGGGGGTCGGACTATTACAAAAAACATGGCGTGATGATGCCGGAAGAAGGGCTGAACACACTAAAAAAATTTGATGCCATTTACTTCGGCGCGGTGGGCGCACCGGATGTCCCTGACCACATCACACTCTGGGGTCTGCGCCTGCCAATTTGCCAGGGGTTTGACCAGTACGCCAACGTGCGTCCAACCAAAATCCTGCCGGGTGTCACCTCACCGCTGCGCAACCGCGGGCCCGGCGATCTTGACTGGGTGATTGTGCGCGAAAACTCCGAAGGTGAGTATTCCGGTAACGGCGGCCGTGCACACCGTGGCTTACCGGAAGAAGTCGGCACCGAGGTGGCCATCTTCACCCGCGTCGGGGTTACTCGCATTATGCGCTATGCCTTCAGACTGGCGCAGTCTCGTCCACGTAAACTGCTGACCGTGGTGACTAAATCCAACGCCCAGCGCCACGGAATGGTGATGTGGGATGAGATTGCCGCCGAGGTGGCGCAGGAATTCCCGGATGTGCAGTGGGACAAGATGCTGGTCGATGCGATGACGCACCGCATGACGCTGCATCCCCAGACCCTGGATACCATCGTTGCCACCAATTTGCATGCCGATATCCTTTCCGATCTGGCCGGCGCGCTGGCGGGCAGTCTGGGCGTAGCGCCGACCGCCAATATTGATCCGGAACGCCGCTTCCCTTCCATGTTCGAACCTATCCATGGTTCAGCTTTTGATATCACCGGCAAAGGCATTGCTAACCCGATAGCAACCTTCTGGACTGCGGTACAGATGCTTGAACATCTGGGAGAGCGTAACGCCGCGGCGATGATTATGGAAAGTATCGAATATGTTTGTGAGAAAGGCATTCTGACGCCAGATGTCGGTGGAACGGCCAGTACCGCGGACGTCACCCGCGCTGTAGTGGAATTTATTGAAGCCAGAGCAAATATCGCCGAGACCGTATAACCATGATAAATGAACAGCCTGCAGAGATCCTGCAGGATATTTTTCAGCATGCTGTCGACAGCGCCCGAGCCGGGCCTGCGATTCTGTCTAACCTGCCGGAAAAACCGCGTGGCCGCTGCGTGGTAATCGGTGCCGGTAAAGCCTCGGCGGCAATGGCAGCGGCTGTGGATGCAGCCTGGCCGGATGTGGATGTGTCTGGCGTGGTGGTGACGCGTTACGGTTACGCGGTGCCTGCTGGTCGCATCCGGATTATCGAGGCTGCTCATCCGGTATCGGATTCGATGAGCGAAGTTGCCGCCATGCTGATTGTGGAAGCGCTGCGCGGATTGACCTCTGATGACCTGGTGCTGGCGCTCATTTCCGGTGGCGGTTCGGCGTTGATGGCGCTGCCCGCACCAGGATTAATATTGAAAGATAAGCAGGCCATTACCCGCGCGCTACTGCACAGCGGTGCCAATATCAAAGAGATGAATCTGGTACGTCGTCATCTCTCCGCGGTGAAAGGCGGCAAGCTGGCAAGAATGGCGCAACCGGCCCGTATTGTGTCACTGATTATCAGCGATGTGCCGGGGGATAACCCGGCAGATGTGGCATCAGGTCCTACTGTCGCCGATGACAGCACGCCGCTTGATGCGCTTCGGGTACTTCAGCGCTACGGTATTCAGACCCCGGAACCTGTTCATAAACTGCTAAGCCAGCCGGCAGGCCCGGTTGAAAGCGCAGTGAACAGCGAAGTAAAACTCATTGCCACGCCGCAGCTGGCTTTGCAGGCTGCCGCGCTGGCTGCGTGCAGACACGGACTGACGCCGCTTATTCTCGGCGATGCGTTAGAAGGCGAAAGTCGTGAAGTGGCCATTGTTATGGCCGGGATTGCTAAATCCGTGAAGCAATATGGTCATCCGGTTTCCGGTCCGGCAGTGCTATTGTCGGGGGGCGAAACCACCGTGACGGTAAGTCAGGGTCAGCACGGGAAAGGGGGTCGTAATACTGAATTTGCGCTCAGTCTGGCCTGTGCGTTGCAGGGAGAAAGCGGTATATGGGCAATCGCCGGCGACAGTGATGGTATCGACGGAACGGAAGATGCAGCAGGTGCGCTGGTATTCCCGGACACGCTAACACGCGGCATAATGGGTGGTCTAAATGCGGCTAGTTATCTTGATGCACACGATAGCTATAGCTATTTTCATGCGCTCGATGACCTGGTAATGACCGGCCCAACGCTAACCAACATAAACGATATTCGGGCAATATTGATTGCCTGACCTATCGCTCTCCTGTACCAGGGAGAGCGATATTTTTACTTTCAACATGGTGCAAATCTTCGGTATCCGCCCGCCATCAATTTCCACGTTAAAGCGCATCGCCTGGCGTCAAGGTGTCGATCATCGTTCAGTCTGATGTGCAGGCGTGCAAGATGACGTGGAGGGGGAGAGAACGCGAGGAAATCGCCGCCCGGCGCAAGGCCAGGCGGCTGACGGTCAGGCGGTTTTGGTCGCCGCCTTCAGGCTCTGGACGAAGGCTTTCAGCTCGTCGAGCATGGCCTGCGGCTCATCAAGATGGCGTTCGATGATTTTGACGATGGCGGAACCGGAGATCGCCCCGGCGGCGCCGGCGTCAATGGCGGCGCTCACCTGCTCCGGCGCGGAGATGCCAAAGCCCTGCAGCGGCGGCGCGGCGTGATATTCCGCCAGCTTCTCCACCAGATGGTGCAGCGGCAGCGCAGCGCGATTTTCCGCACCCGTCACCCCGGCGCGCGACAGCAGATAGGTGTAGCCGCGGCCATATGAGGCAATCTGGCGCAGTAAATCGTCATCCGCATTGGGCGGGCAGATGAAAATCGGCGCGATGTTATGGCGCATCGCCGCCTGGCGGAACGGGGCGGACTCTTCCACCGGCACGTCGGCGACCAGCACCGAGTCGACGCCGACGCGGGCGCACTGGGCATAGAACTCATCGATACCCGGGCTGAAGACGAGGTTGGCGTACATCAGCAGGCCGATTGGGATCGTCGGATGCTTCTGGCGGATCGCCGCCAGCATCTCAAAGCACTGCGCCGGGGTCACCCCCGCGGCGAAGGCGCGCAGGGCCGCGCCCTGGATGGTCGGGCCGTCCGCCAGCGGGTCGGAGAAGGGGATCCCCAGCTCAAGGGCATCGGCGCCGCCTTCGATCAGCGCATCGATAATTTTCAGCGACTGCTCCGGTCCCGGATCGCCAAGGGTCACAAAGGGGACGAAGGCGCCTTCCTGGCGGTTTTTTAGTTGGGCAAACAGCGTCTCATAGCGTTCCATCAGATTTCCCCTCGCGCTTTCAGGATGTCGTGTACGGTGAAAATGTCTTTATCGCCGCGGCCGGAGAGGTTAACCACCAGCAGCTGCTCTTTTTCCGGGTTTTCGCGCATCATCTTCAGCGCGTGGGCCAGGGCGTGCGAGGACTCCAGCGCCGGGATGATCCCTTCGTGGCGGGAGAGCGCTTTGAACGCGTCCAGCGCTTCGTCGTCGGTGATCGACACATAGTCGGCGCGCCCGGTGCTGTTCAGATACGCGTGCTGCGGCCCAACGGACGGGAAGTCCAGCCCGGCGGAAATGGAGTAAGATTCCTCGATCTGGCCGTCGGCGGTTTGCATCATCGGCGACTTCATGCCGAAGTAGATCCCAACGCGACCATGCTTCAGCGGCGCGCCGTGCTCCCCGCTTTCGATACCGTGCCCGGCAGGCTCCACGCCGATCAGGCCGACATGGGTTTCCTCGATAAAATCAGCGAACATGCCGATGGCGTTTGATCCGCCGCCGACGCAGGCGATCACCGCGTCCGGCAGGCGTCCCTCTTTTTCGAGGATCTGCGCTTTGGTCTCTTCGCCAATCATGCGCTGGAATTCACGCACGATGGTTGGGAACGGGTGCGGACCGGCGGCGGTGCCCAGCATATAGTGCGCCTTCTCGTAGCTGCCGGACCAGTCGCGCAGCGCCTCGTTACAGGCATCTTTCAGCGTGGCGGAGCCGCTGTGCACCGGGATCACTTCGGCGCCCATCAGGCGCATACGGAAGACGTTCGGCGACTGGCGCTCGACGTCCTTAGCGCCCATGTAGATACGGCATTTCAGGCCGAGCAGGGCGCTGGCCAGCGCTGAGGCGACGCCGTGCTGGCCGGCGCCGGTCTCGGCGATAATTTCGGTTTTGCCCATCCGTTTGGCCAGCAGAGCCTGGCCCAGTACCTGGTTGGTTTTGTGCGCGCCGCCGTGCAGCAGATCTTCGCGTTTCAGGTACAGGGTGGTGCGGGTCCCTTCGGTCAGGTTCCGGCATTTGGTCAGGGCCGTCGGACGACCGGCGTAGTTTTTCAGCAGGTCGGTGAATTCCGCCTGAAAGGCCGGGTCCTTCTGCGCGCTGACAAAGGCTTCTTCCAGCTGGCGCAGGGCGGGCATCAGGATCTGCGGCACATACATGCCGCCGAATTCGCCGAAGTAGGGGTTCAGTAAAGTGCTCATTATTGCTCCTTAATATGCGCGCAGCGTCTGGAAAACGGAGGCCAGCTTGCTGGCGTCTTTAATCCCGGGTTGCGACTCTACGCCTGAATTGAAATCGAGTCCGGCACAGCCGCTTTTGGCCGCTTCCACACAGTTATCGGCGCCGAGGCCGCCGGCCAGCATAACGTTGCGCAGATCCTGGCCCTGCAGCAGGCTCCAGTCAAAACGCTGGCCGCTGCCGCCCTGGCCGTTGTCGAGCAGATACTTATCGACATGGCGGAGTGTACGGGCCGGCAAAGTTTCACCAACGCTCAACGCTTTCCAGATGCGGACGTTATCCGCGAGGGCGTCGCGCAGCGCGTCGATATAAGCCTGGTCTTCATCACCGTGCAGCTGCACGGCGGCCAGCCCCAGGGCCTGGGCGCGGGCGACCACCTCGTCCAGCGGCGCATTGCGGAAGACGCCGACGTACTGCAGCGGCGCGGCGGCGATCACCGCTTTGGCCTGGGCGTCATTTACCGCCCGCGGTGAGGTCGGGACGAAGATCAGGCCACCGTAGATGGCGCCGGACTCCCAGGCCACCTGGGCATCCTGTGGGCGCGTCAGGCCGCACACTTTGTTCTCGCCGAGCAGCACGCGTTTGACGGCCGCTTCCAGATCCGCCTGCTCCATCAGGGCGGAGCCGATCAGGAAGCCGTTGGCGAAGTGGCTCAGCTCACGCACTTCGGCATAGGTATGGATGCCGGATTCGCTGATCACCGTGACATCCGGGCCGAGACGCGCCGCCAGCTGACGGGTGCGGTTAAGGTCAATCGACATATCGCGCAGGTCGCGGTTGTTAATGCCCACCACCTTCGCCTTCAGAGCGATGGCGCGCTCCAGCTCCTCTTCATTGCTGACTTCGGTCAGCACGCCCATATTCAGGCTGTGAGCCACCGCGGAGAGCTGACGATATTGTTCATCGTCGAGCACCGAGAGCATCAGCAGGCAGGCGTCGGCCTGATAGTAGCGCGCCAGGTAGATCTGGTAAGGGTCGATGGTGAAGTCCTTACACAGGATCGGCTGCGGCGCGACCTTGCTGACGATCGGCAGAAAATCGAAGCTGCCCTGGAAATATTTCTCATCACACAGCACCGAGATCGCCGAGGCGTAGTGTTTGTAGATGCTGGCGATCGCCGCCGGATCGAAATCTTCGCGAATCAACCCCTTCGACGGCGAGGCCTTTTTGCACTCGAGAATAAACGCGGTGCGGGTGCCGGCCAGCGCGTCATAGAAATTGCGCTGCGTCGGGACGACCTCATTCTGAAAACTGGCTAACGGTTGTTGTTGTTTGCGGGCTTCCACCCAAATCGCTTTGTCGGCAACGATTTTTGCTAAAACGGTCTGCATTCTTTACCCTCTTGCCGCTAAGGCGGTCACTCTGTCATAGGCCGCGCCGCTGTGCAGCACATCCAGTACCTGCTGAGCGTTAGCTTTCAGATCTTCATGCCCGTGTAAACGCATCAACATGGCGACGTTGGCGGCGACGGCGGCTTCGTGAGCGGCTTCACCTTTACCTTGTAGCAAGCGCGTCAGAATGTCACGGTTTTCTTCCGGCGTACCGCCCGCCAGCTGCGCCTGATGGTAAGGCGTCAGGCCGAAGTCGTCGGCGGTCAACTGATAGCTTTTGATTTCTCCGGCATGCAGCTCGGCGACCACCGTGGGCGCATGCAGCGAGACTTCATCCATCCCGCCGCTGTGCACCACGGCCGCGCGCTGATAACCGAGTACGCGCAGGGTTTCCGCAATCGGCAACACCAGCTCCGGGCTGTAGACGCCAATCAGCGCCAGCGGCGGATGCGCCGGGTTGATCAGCGGTCCCAGCACATTAAACAGGGTACGGGTCTTCAACTGCTGACGGACCGGCATCGCGTGGCGGAAACCGGTGTGATACTTGGGCGCGAACAGGAAGCAGACGCCCAGCTCATCGAGCGCCGCGCGGGATTTATCGGCGTTCATATCGAGATTAATGCCGAAGGCCGCCAGCAGGTCGGAAGAGCCTGATTTACTGGAGACGCTGCGGTTGCCGTGCTTCGCCACTTTTAATCCACAGGCGGCGGCGACAAACGCGCTGGCGGTGGAGATATTAATGCTGTTGCTGCCGTCGCCACCGGTGCCGACGATGTCGGCAAACAGGTAGTCCGGGCGCGGGAACGGCGCGGCGTTTTCCAGTAGCGCGGTGGCGGCGCCGGCAATTTCCTGCGGCTGCTCGCCGCGCACTTTCATGCTGACCAGCGCGGCGGCCAGCTGTTCAGGCTTCACTTCGCCGCGCACCACGGCGGAGAACAGCTGGTGGCTCTCCTGCTGGCTCAGGGTTTCCGCCTGGTACAGTTTCTCGAGGATCGGCTGGAGGGTGTTGGTATGCTCCAGCTTCTGCAGCGCCCAGGCCAGAGTCTGCTCCAGCAGTCGCGCGCCCTGGGTGGTGAGGATCGATTCCGGGTGGAACTGGAAGCCGCACACCCGGTCCGCATCGTGACGCACCGCCATCACCATGCCGTTGAAATTGGCGTTAATCGTCAGCCCGGCGGGAATATTGCTGCCGACCAGCGAGTGGTAGCGCGCCACCGGCAGCGGGTTAGCCAGACCGGCAAACATCGCCTGGCCGTCGTGCTCAATGCTGGAGGCTTTGCCATGGAGGATCTCGCCCGCCTGGCCGACATAGCCGCCGTAGGCTTCGACAATGGCCTGGTGGCCGAGGCAGATGCCGATGATCGGCAGCTTGCCCCGCATGCGGGTCAGCAATTCCGGCATGCAGCCGGCTTCGCTTGGCGTACCCGGGCCAGGGGAGAGCATCAGCACCGGGTTGTCCATGGTGCCCAGACGCTCAATCAGCGCCTGCGCCGGAACGGAGTTACGGTAAATCACCACGTTATGGCCGTTGGCGCGCAGCTGGTCTGCCAGGTTATAGGTGAAAGAATCGATATTATCGAGCAGCAGAATGTCAGCCATCAGAAAATCTCCTTCGCGTGATGGGCCTGGGCAATGGCGCGCAGCACCGCGCGGGCTTTATTTCGGGTCTCATCCGCTTCCGACTGGGGAACCGAGTCGAGCACAATGCCGGCTCCGGCCTGGACGGTAGCGATACCCTCCTGCACGTAGGCGGAACGGATGACGATGCAGGTGTCGAGGTCGCCGTGGGCGGTGAAATAGCCCACCGCGCCGCCGTAGCTGCCGCGTCGTTTACCTTCGGCGGCGGCAATCAACTGCATGGCGCGAACCTTCGGCGCGCCGCTGAGAGTGCCCATGTTCATGCAGGCGCGGTAGGCGTGCAGCACATCAAGATCCTGACGCAGTTCACCCACCACCCGGGAGACCAGATGCATGACAAAGGAGTAACGGTCAACCTTGGTTAAATCGGCGACATAGCGGCTGCCCGGGGTGCAGATGCGGGCCAGATCGTTGCGCGCCAGGTCCACCAGCATCAGGTGCTCGGAAAGCTCTTTGTGATCGGTGCGCATTTCCAGTTCGATACGGCTGTCGAGATCGCGATCCAGCGAACCGTCGGCGCGGCGGCCGCGCGGCCGGGTGCCGGCGATGGGGTAGATCTCAATCTGACGGCTGACGGCATCGTACTTCAGCGAGCTCTCCGGCGAGGCGCCGAACAGGGTAAAATCGTTGTCCTGCATAAAGAACATATACGGGCTGGGGTTGCTCTTCTTCAGCACATCATAGGCGGCCAGCGGCGACGGACAGGGCAGCGAGAAGCGGCGGGAAGGGACTACCTGGAAGATTTCCCCGGCGCGGATCGCGCGCTGCATTTTGCGCACCACCGCGCCGTACTCTTCATCGCTCTGGTCAACGTCGCAGCGCATTTCGGCCACGGTGGTGACCGGCAGCGGCAGCGGCGGCTCGTTCAGCTGCTGGCGCAGCTGGCTCAGGCGCTGCTCCAGGCGCTGTTTTTCACTCTCCAGCGGCGTGAACAGGCTCGCCTGGATGCGGGTATGCTTGGTCTGATGATCGATGACCAGCAGGGTCTCCGCGAGATAGAAACAGTAGTCCGGGCAGGCGGTGTCGCTCTGCAGCGGCGGCAGATCTTCAAAGCCGGCCACCAGGTCATAGGCGAACAGGCCGCCGAAGAACATCGCTTCACGCTCGTTGGCCGGGACGGTCACCAGCTCCTGCAGGAGACGGAAGGCGTCAAACACTGACAGCGAGCAGAGGCGGGCGTCTTCATCGAGCAGGGAGCTGACCGCCGGGAAGGTCAGAATGCGGCCATTGGGCTGGCGCTGATTGGCGATCCCGGAGGGCAGCGCGCCGTCCAGCAGCTCCAGCAGCGCGGCGCCGTTGGCGGAGAGGGCCTGAATGGTGACAGTGTCACCGAGGGCAGTGATACGCAGCGCGCTGTCTACCAGCAGCAGGCTTTTTAAGTCATCTTTGCTGTCGATGTCAGCCGATTCCAGCAACAGGGTGGCCGGACGGGCGCCGCACAGTTGGTGGAATAACGCCGTCGGGTTCTCCCGGTAGATGGCGTCGCTGGTGAGAAGCTCGAGTGCCGGTTTGGATGTTTGCATTATTGTTCTCGCCTGTTCGTATTATTTTTGTCCAATAAAAAGCCCGCTCATTGGCGGGCCGGGTATCTGTATGCTGAATGCAAAACGCGATCACGCCGCCCGTTATCAGGAGGTGCGCCACCAGCTGTGCAGAGTGATAAAGTGCATTTTCATCGTGATACCCCTTCATGTGAACTTGCGTACTAGTTAACTAGTTCGATGGAATAAAGTCAACCCTTGTTTGCAGATTTTCTCTGCCTGTCGGTATGATAATGCGCTTATTTACGTTGATGTCCAGCAGGAGTCCTTTTGAGCGACAGCCAATACGCAGTGATTTACGATCTGCACAGCCATACCACCGCCTCTGACGGGCGGCTGACTCCGCAGGAACTGGTCCATCGCGCCCATGAGATGCGCGTTGGCACGCTGGCGATCACCGACCATGACAGCGTGGCGGCTATCCCGGGGGCCCGGGAAGAGATTGCCCGCGCCGGATTACCCTTGAACCTGGTGAACGGCGTCGAGATTTCCACCCTCTGGGAGAATCACGAGATTCATATTGTGGGTCTCAATATTGAAATTGCGCACCCGGCGATGACCGCCCTGCTGGAGGAGCAGAAAGCGCGGCGCCAGCAGCGCGGCCAGATGATAGCCGAGCGTCTGGAGAAGGCGCGCATCCCCGGCGCCTGGGAAGGGGCGCTGCGGCTGGCGGACGGTGGCGCCGTCACCCGCGGCCATTTTGCCCGTTTTCTGGTGGAGGCCGGCCACGCGAAGAACATGGCGGAGGTCTTCAAAAAATACCTTGCCCGCGGGAAAACCGGTTACGTGCCGCCGCAGTGGTGTACAATAAAACAAGCAATTGATGTCATTCATCATTCTGGCGGCAAGGCGGTGATAGCCCATCCCGGACGTTACGATCTTTCCGCCAAGTGGCTGAAGCGGCTGTTGGCCCACTTTAGCGAGCAGGGCGGTGATGCCATGGAAGTGGCCCAGTGCCAGCAGGCGCCCCACGAACGCGCTCAACTGGCCGCCCTGGCCGTGCAGTTTGGTCTTCTGGCGTCGCAGGGATCCGATTTCCATCAACCCTGCGCGTGGATCGAGCTTGGCCGTAAGCTCTGGCTCCCTGCCGGCGTCGAAGGCGTCTGGCACAGCTGGGAAGCGGCCGCCGAATAAAAATTGAGAGGGAAGTATGAGCCAGTTTTTTTATATCCATCCGGATAACCCGCAGGCGCGGTTGATTAACCAGGCGGTGGAGATTGTGCGTAAGGGCGGGGTGATCGTTTATCCTACTGACTCCGGCTACGCGCTGGGCTGCAAAATTGAAGACAAGGGCGCGATGGAGCGGATCTGCCGCATCCGTCAGCTGCCGGACGGACACAACTTCACCCTGATGTGCCGCGACCTGTCCGAACTGTCAACCTACGCCTTTGTGGACAACGTGGCGTTTCGCCTGATGAAAAACAATACGCCGGGCAACTACACTTTTATCCTCAAAGGAACGAAAGAGGTGCCGCGCCGGCTGCTGCAGGAGAAGCGTAAAACCATTGGTATGCGCGTCCCGTCCAATCCCATCGCTCAGGCGTTGCTTGAGACCTTAGGCGAACCGATGCTCTCCACCTCGCTGATGCTGCCCGGCAGCGACTTTACCGAATCCGACCCGGAAGAGATCAAAGATCGTCTGGAGAAAGTCGTGGACCTCATTATCCACGGCGGCTTCCTTGGACAGCAGCCGACCACGGTTATCGATCTCACTGAAGACGCTCCGGTGGTTCTGCGCGAAGGCGTCGGCGACGTGAGGCCGTTTCTGTAATCTGACGAAAAGTGGGCTGAAGCAACGCTCGAAGGTCAGGAGCCTGTCTGGCTCCTGAAAGACTCATGGGAGAACCTGGTTATGCTTCATGAGCTGATATCGTTAATCAATGTTGTTATTTGGCCCGCTATTGTTCTGTTTTTTCTATGTCGATTTGGAACTGCAATCAACCGGTTTCTTGAAAACCTCAGCCGCCTTTCCATTAAAGGTCCCGGCTTTGAAGTCGAGACCTTCAATAAAGGGGCTGAGTCTAGTGCCAATCTTGCCGCTGCATTGGCCAGCAAAGGTACCATTGCTAAAGGCGAGGGTAATGTAGAGCAAAGCGTTCTGGATGACGTCAACGTAGTGACTCAGGCTGTAACGCCGAGAGTATTGCGAAGAGCGGGTGATGCCGTCATCTTGTGGGTTGATGACAGACCCAATGGTAATCGCTTTGAACGTCAGTCCATGGAAGCTCTGGGCATAAGGTTTGTTAATGTAGTATCTACCGACGAGGCTCTCGAAAGACTAAAAAATCAGTCGTTTGATGTGATTATTTCCGATATGAAGAGGCCTGGGGATGATCGTGCGGGATATACTCTCCTGGATGAGCTAAGAAGAAAGGGCAAAGACATTCCATACATTATCTATGCGAGCTCCAATGCTGCTCAGCATAAGGAACAAGCAAAACAGCATGGCGCTTTAGACGCGACCAATAATCCGCCGGAATTATTTCGCCTGGTCATGGGGGCGTTAAAAAAATAATTATCCATCAAATCCAGAGGATGGCTTCTGCATTCCACCCCTTGCTCAATCCACGCTGGAGGCGGGTTATCTGTAAATTTCCTTTCCCGGATTGATAATCAATGACCCACCAGGTCTTTATAGGTTCAGGCTGCTCGCAAATCTAAGCGTCCGCGCAAAATCTGTTCCATACTCAAGGCGCAATGCGGCGAACAGAAGCTTTCCCGACGAAGTTAGTGTAGTATGTTCGGCCACGATTACGGGCTCGCGGTGAATGTTTTGCGCATGCCAGCGAGACTTTACGTAAAAAGTATATACCTAACAATGAGTTGTTGATAAAGGCCTCATTGTTTCATAAAGCATACCAGACGCCTGGGAAGGCGACACCTTAAGGAAGCTCAATGAGCGAGAAACTGCAAAAAGTGCTGGCCCGCGCCGGCCACGGCTCCCGCCGTGAAATTGAAGCGAAAATCGAAGCTGGCCGCGTCAGCGTCGATGGCAAAATCGCCACCCTCGGCGACCGTGTGGAAATCGTCCCCGGTTTAAAAATTCGTATCGATGGCCATCTGATCTCGGTGAAAGAGTCCGCCGAGCAGATCTGCCGCGTGCTGGCTTACTACAAGCCGGAAGGCGAACTGTGCACCCGTAACGATCCGGAAGGGCGCCCGACGGTGTTCGATCGTCTGCCTAAACTGCGCGGCGCGCGCTGGATTGCCGTTGGTCGTCTGGACGTCAACACCTGCGGCCTGCTGCTGTTCACCACCGACGGCGAACTGGCAAACCGTCTGATGCACCCGAGCCGTGAAGTCGAGCGTGAGTACGCCGTTCGCGTTTTCGGCCAGGTGGATGAAGATAAGCTGCGTCAGCTGTCTCGCGGCGTGCAGCTAGAAGATGGTCCGGCGGCGTTTAAAACCATTAAATTCACCGGCGGTGAAGGGATTAACCAGTGGTACAACGTCACCCTGACCGAAGGGCGTAACCGCGAAGTGCGTCGCCTGTGGGAAGCGGTCGGCGTGCAGGTCAGCCGCCTGATCCGCGTGCGCTACGGCGATATTTTGCTGCCGAAAGGCCTGCCGCGCGGCGGCTATACCGAGCTGGACCTGGCGCAGACCAACTACCTGCGCGAGCTGGTGGAACTCACTCCGGAAACCAGCTCTAAGGTCGCCGTTGAAAAAGATCGTCGCCGGTTGAAAGCCAATCAGATCCGCCGGGCGGTGAAGCGCCACAGCCAGAGCAGCGCTAACCCGCGCCAGGGTAATAACAGCAACCGCCGTTCCAGTACCCGCAATAAGACCAACGGTTAATGTTGCGCGTTCCGGTGGTTTTGCGCCGGAACGCGGACTTCCTTTCGCCGTATCCGGCCCTCAGTAGTCAATCCCCATCTGTGCTTTAATGCCGGCATCAAAAGCATGTTTCACCGGGCGCAGCTCGCTGACGGTATCCGCAAGTTCAATAATATCGCGATGACAGCCGCGGCCGGTGATGATCACCGACTGGTGGGCAGGACGCTCACGTAGGGCGCTCAGCACCGCCTCCAGCGGCAGGTAATCGTAGGCCACCATGTAGGTCAGTTCGTCCAGCAGCACCAGATCGAGCTGGTCGTCGGCAAGCATACGGCGGGCATGCTCCCAGACCGCCAGACAGGCGGCGGTGTCGCTGTCGCGGTCCTGGGTGTTCCAGGTAAAGCCTGTCGCCATTACCTGGAATTCGACGCCGTGTGGCTCCAGCAGATTACGCTCGCCGTTAGGCCAGGTCCCCTTAATAAACTGGATCACGCCGACTTTTTTGCCGTGGCCGACGGCGCGGGTCGCGGTGCCAAAGGCGGCGGTGGTTTTGCCTTTGCCGTTGCCGGTAAAGACCATCACAATGCCGCGTTCGTCCTGGGCCGCCGCCACCCGGGCGTCAACTTTATCTTTCAGCCGCTGCTGGCGTTCGCGGTAGCGTTCATCACTCATTGGGCAATTCCTGGTTTACGCCCCGGTTGGGCGTCGAAGGTCATTCCCGTCTTGCGACGACTGTCGTCGCCCATCAGCCACAGATAGACGGGCATAATGTCAGCGGGGGTTTTCAGTTTCAGCGGATCTTCCGTCGGAAACGCGCTGGCGCGCATGCCGGTGCGGGTACCGCCAGGGTTGATGCAGTTCACGCGCAGGTGGCGGCTTTGGTACTCGTCGGCCAGAACCTGCATCATCCCCTCGGTAGCGAATTTGGAGACGGCATAGGCGCCCCAGTTGGCGCGACCCTGACGACCGACGCTGGATGAGGTAAAGACCAGCGAACCTGATTCAGAACGGAGTAATAAAGGAAGAAGCGCCTGGGTCAGCATAAAGGTGCCATTGACGTTCACCTGCATCACCTGCTGCCAGACCTCCGGTTTCTGCTCATCCATCGGGCAGATATCGCCGAGCAGGCCAGCATTGTGCAGCACGCCGTCAAGGCGGGGATAGTGCATGCTGATCTGCTGCGCCAGCTGCTGACACGCCTGCGGCGTGCAGGTTAGCAGGTCGAGAGTAAACCAGCGGGGGGAAATACCGCCCTCGCGTTCAATCTCCTGGGCGACGGCGCGCAGTTTTTCGTCGTTGCGGCCAAGCAGAATCACGCTGGCGCTGTAGCGGGCGTAGGTCAGGGCCGCTTCACGGCCAATTCCGTCGCTGGCCCCGGTGACCAGAATGATGCGATCTTTCAGCAAGTGGCGTTGCGGTTGATAATGCACGGCGACTCCTTTGGCGATCGGCTCTCGATCGCGCTTCATCTTTGGTATCTCACTTTTGCGCTGTTATGCCTGAAAGCGCCCGCCATTGCAATCGGCGAAGCGGAAAGTATTCACAAAATTAATATCTTGCAACGATTTCAGCCTCGCTGAAAAAAAACGGAATCCGCTGCGCAGAGGACACAAAGCACAAAGACTTCTCGCCAGGGGCTGATGTACACTGTGCAGCAACGTCAGTGCTTTACACAAGGTGAAAACGTGGAATTACTTGCTCAATATGGCTTATTTTTAGCCAAGATCGCGACCGTTGTCGTCGCTATCGCGGTGATTGCCGCTATTATCGTCAACCTGGCCCAGCGCAAGAAGCAGCGCGGCGAGCTGCGGGTGACGAATCTTAGCGAGCATTATAAAGAGATGAAGGAGTCGCTGGCGGTGGCCCTGCTGGATGGCCCGCAGCAGAAGCAGTGGCATAAGTCGCAGAAGAAAAAGCAAAAGCAAGAGGCGAAGGCGGCGAAAGCGCGGGCGAAGCTGGGTAACGTGGAGCCGGAAGGCAAGCCGCGCGCCTGGGTGCTGGATTTCAAAGGCAGCATGGATGCCCATGAGGTCACCAGCCTGCGCGAAGAGATCACCGCGGTGCTGGCCGCGGCGAAAGCGCGCGATCAGGTGGTGATTCGTCTGGAAAGCCCCGGCGGGGTGGTGCACGGCTACGGGCTGGCTGCCTCTCAGCTGCAGCGCTTGCGTGACAAACAGATCCCGCTGACGGTGGCGGTCGATAAAGTGGCGGCCAGCGGCGGCTATATGATGGCCTGCGTGGCGAACAAAATTGTCTCGGCGCCGTTTGCGATCCTCGGCTCTATTGGCGTGGTGGCGCAGATCCCAAACCTGCACCGTTTCCTGAAGAACAAAGATATTGATATCGAACTGCACACCGCCGGACAGTACAAACGAACGCTCACTATGCTGGGTGAAAACACTGAAGAAGGACGGCGCAAGTTCCGCGAGGATCTCAATGAGACGCACCATTTGTTCAAGGATTTCGTCCATCGGATGCGCCCGGGCCTTGATATTGAGCAGGTGGCCACTGGCGAGCACTGGTACGGGGTACAGGCGCTGGAAAAAGGGCTGGTGGATGCGGTTGAAACCAGCGATGAGCTGCTGCTGGGATTAATGGAAAGCCACGAGGTGATCGGGGTGCGTTATCAACAGCGTAAGAAAATGCTCGATCGCTTCACCGGTAGCGCGGCGGAGAGTGCCGATCGACTGCTGCTGCGCTGGTGGCAGCGCGGACAGAAGCCGCTGATGTAGATGATAAAACGCGAGGCTCTGCCTCGCGTTCTCGTTTAGAGCGGTCTTAATCTACGCCGGTCTTAATCGACAAGGTGATATTTGTCCGACAGCTCATGGGCGAGGTACTTAAACATATTAAATACCGCTGTACTCTTTGGCGTCGGCAGACCCTGCTCATCAAGATAAAACTCACCGCTAAACACCAGGACATTGTTGCGCTGAACGACGTCGGTGGCTTCGATACCGGCTAACGTATCCTCATGTTCGCGAATAAGTTTGTTGGCTTTTTCGAGCAGCGTCTGGCGATCGATTGGTTGGGTTGTACCTTGCATAACGGACTCCTCTTTTTCTCCTGGCGTAGTTTACGCCGCGCGGCGGCGCGGGGCAAATTTTCCATGGACAAAACAGGGGTAATCGTAACCAGTGGAGAAACAGCCGTTTACTGGCGTGATTCGCTTTTGCATGCTAATAAAGTTGCGTAACGAATTTTATCAGGTACAGTGTGACGCTTTCGGCGATCTGGCAACAGATTTGCTTGACATTCGGCCAAAAATTCTTCGTGCTATGTCACCTGACGAAAAAAGGTCAGCAAACTCAAGCGCCTGGTTTTACGGAGTTGAAACAGGTGTTCTGGGTTGATATTCACCGACGGTGCCGCAACATATGAGGCAGTCGCCAGTGGAGGGTGTATGAATGTGCGATGTATTCCTGGATGAATCAAATTAGGTAAAGGTGAATATGGGTAAAGCTCTCGTTATCGTTGAGTCCCCGGCAAAAGCCAAAACGATCAATAAGTATCTGGGTAATGACTACGTGGTGAAATCCAGCGTCGGTCATATCCGCGATTTGCCGACCAGTGGATCAGCTTCCAAAAAGAGCACCGACTCTACCGCCACCAAAGGGGCTAAAAAGCCTAAAAAGGACGAACGTGGTGCTCTGGTTAACCGCATGGGCGTGGACCCATGGCATGACTGGAATGCGCATTATGAAGTACTTCCGGGTAAAGAAAAGGTAGTTTCCGAACTCAAACAGTTGGCGGAAAAAGCTGACCACATCTATCTCGCAACCGACCTTGACCGCGAAGGGGAAGCCATTGCCTGGCACCTGCGGGAAGTCATCGGCGGCGATGAGCAGCGTTACAGCCGCGTGGTGTTCAATGAGATCACCAAAAACGCCATTCGTCAGGCTTTCGAAAAGCCGGGCGAGCTGAATATCGATCGGGTTAACGCCCAGCAGGCGCGTCGCTTTATGGACCGCGTGGTGGGTTATATGGTTTCGCCGCTGCTGTGGAAAAAAATCGCCCGTGGTCTTTCTGCCGGGCGCGTGCAGTCCGTCGCGGTCCGCCTGGTGGTGGAGCGTGAGCGTGAAATCAAAGCGTTCGTCCCGGAAGAGTACTGGGAAGTTGATGCCAGTACCACCACGCCGGGCGGCGACGCGCTGCCGCTGCAGGTGACCCATAAGGATGATAAGCCATTCCGTCCGGTCAGCCGTGATGAGACGATGGCGGCGGTATCGCTGCTGGAAAAAGCCAGCTACAGCGTACTGGAGCGGGAAGACAAGCCGACCAGCAGTAAGCCGGGCGCACCGTTCATCACCTCCACCCTGCAGCAGGCGGCCAGCACCCGTCTCGGCTTCGGCGTGAAAAAGACCATGATGATGGCTCAACGTCTCTATGAGGCGGGTCACATCACCTATATGCGTACCGACTCCACCAACCTGAGTCAGGACGCGCTGAACATGGTTCGCGGTTATATCAGCGATAAGTTTGGTAAAAAATATTTGCCGGAAAGCGCGAATCAGTATGCCAGCAAAGAAAATTCACAAGAAGCGCACGAAGCGATTCGTCCGTCTGATGTGAACGTGCTGGCGGAAACGCTGAAAGATATGGAAGCGGATGCGCAGAAACTGTATCAGCTGATCTGGCGCCAGTTTGTCGCCTGTCAGATGACGCCGGCGCAGTACGACTCCACGACGCTGACCGTGGCGGCGGGCGATTTCAAACTGAAAGCGCGCGGTCGTACCTTACGCTTCGACGGCTGGACCAAAGTGATGCCGGCCCTGCGCAAGGGCGATGAAGACCGGACCCTGCCGCTGGTCAAACAGGGCGACCAGCTGAGCCTGGTCGAGCTGACGCCTGCGCAGCACTTTACCAAGCCGCCGGCGCGCTTCAGCGAAGCCTCGCTGGTTAAAGAGCTGGAAAAACGCGGCATCGGCCGTCCGTCGACCTATGCTTCGATTATCTCCACCATTCAGGATCGTGGTTACGTGCGAGTGGAAAACCGTCGTTTCTACGCGGAGAAAATGGGCGAGATCGTCACCGACCGACTGGAAGAGAACTTCCGCGATCTGATGAACTACGACTTCACCGCGCAGATGGAAGATCGTCTCGATCAGGTGGCTAACCACCAGGCCGAGTGGAAAGAGGTGCTGAACCACTTCTTCGGCGATTTTACCACCCAGCTGGAGACGGCGGAGAAAGATCCGGAAGAGGGCGGCATGCAGCCGAACCCGATGGTGCTTACCAGCATCGACTGCCCGACCTGCGGCCGTAAAATGGGTATCCGTACCGCCAGCACCGGCGTTTTCCTCGGTTGTTCGGGCTATGCCCTGTCGCCGAAAGAGCGCTGCAAAACCACCATTAACCTGGTGCCGGAAAACGAAGTCCTCAACGTGCTGGAAGGCGATGACGCCGAAACTAACGCGCTGCGCGCCAAACGCCGCTGCCAGAAGTGCGGTACGGCGATGGACAGCTACCTTATCGATCCTAAGCGTAAACTGCACGTCTGCGGTAACAACCCGACCTGCGATGGCTATGAGATTGAAGAGGGTGAGTTCCGCATCAAGGGCTATGACGGTCCGGTAGTGGAGTGCGAGAAGTGCGGCTCCGAGATGCACCTGAAGATGGGGCGTTTTGGGAAGTACATGGCTTGTACCAACGACGAGTGTAAGAATACGCGTAAGATCCTGCGCAATGGGGAAGTGGCGCCGCCGAAGGAAGATCCGGTGCCGCTGCCGGAGCTGCCGTGTGAGAAGTCTGACGCCTATTTCGTACTGCGTGACGGGGCCGCGGGCGTCTTCCTGGCGGCCAACACCTTCCCGAAATCACGGGAAACGCGCGCGCCGCTGGTGGAAGAGCTGTACCGCTTCCGCGATCGTCTGCCGGAAAAACTGCGTTATCTCGCCGATGCGCCGCAGCAGGATCCGGAAGGCAATAAGACGCTGGTGCGCTTTAGCCGTAAAACGAAGCAACAGTACGTAGCGTCCGAAAAAGAGGGCAAAGCGACCGGCTGGTCTGCCTTCTTTATCGACGGTAAATGGACGGAAGCTAAAAAGTAACTGACCATTATCAGGCAGGAAAAGGGCGCTTTTCCTGCTCTGGCGGCCGGCAGGGGCCATGGATGCCTCTGCCGTGTCGTTTTCCTTTCTCTCCGCGCTTTTCACCCTCTTATAACCACCTATATTATTTTTCGTTACCGTCTATACAGTGTTGATATAAATGATATAGTGGTTATAGTTAATGCCTTTTTTATTATTAAAACGTCTTATACATCATCGCTTTCAGGATGCGTTGCGGCGCCACTATGGTCAACTGCCGGGAGGCCTGGCCTTCACCGGCGACAAGTTGCCTGAACGTAAAGTGTATTAAGCGGCTTCATTTTACGCGCAAACGGATATCAGCATGAAACTACAACAGCTTCGCTACATCGTTGAGGTGGTTAACCATAACCTGAATGTTTCATCCACCGCCGAAGGGCTTTATACCTCTCAGCCAGGCATCAGTAAGCAGGTGCGTATGCTGGAAGACGAGCTGGGCATCCAAATCTTTGCCCGCAGCGGCAAGCATTTGACTCAGGTGACGCCTGCCGGGCAGGAGATCATCCGTATTGCCCGCGAGGTGTTGTCGAAAGTCGATGCCATCAAATCTGTCGCCGGGGAGCATACCTGGCCGGACAAAGGATCGCTGTACGTGGCGACCACCCATACCCAGGCGCGCTATGCGTTGCCCGGGGTGATCAAGGGCTTTATTGAACGCTATCCGCGGGTGTCGCTCCATATGCATCAGGGTTCGCCAACCCAGATCGCCGAAGCCGTGTCGAAAGGCAACGCCGACTTCGCCATTGCTACCGAAGCGCTGCATCTGTATGACGACCTGGTGATGCTGCCATGCTATCACTGGAACCGGTCGATCGTGGTGACGCCGGAGCATCCTCTGGCCTCCAGGGGCTCGGTATCAATAGAAGAGCTGGCGCAGTACCCGCTGGTGACCTATACCTTTGGCTTCACGGGCCGCTCCGAACTGGACACCGCGTTTAACCGTGCGGGCCTGACGCCGCGCATTGTCTTTACCGCTACCGATGCCGACGTCATTAAAACCTATGTTCGCCTGGGGCTGGGGGTTGGGGTGATTGCCAGCATGGCGGTAGATCCGGTCTCCGATCCGGACCTGGTGAAGCTGGATGCCAACGGTATTTTCAGCCACAGCACCACTAAAATAGGCTTCCGCCGTAGCACCTTCTTACGAAGCTACATGTATGATTTTATTCAACGTTTTGCACCCCATCTGACTCGGGATGTTGTGGATACCGCAGTGGCGCTACGGTCGAATGAAGATATTGAAGCGATGTTCAAAGATATAAAACTTCCGGAAAAATAACCACGTTAAAAATAATGGCATTCCGTGTAAGGAGTGCCATTAACTATCATGGCCCTTATTTAACAACTTAAACCTCGAACCAATCACAAAATTAAGAATTTCTGATAACGCGTTTTTCATAATGCCCGTCGCGATCAAATAACCGGTCAAATATATTCCATCAGGCCTAAATTCACTGGATTAATCGTTTATCCATAATTAAGATTTATCTGTACCTGATGATTTGAGCAATTGGTGGTGACAATATGATAAGTAATATCGATTACATGAAACTGGCGATGTCATACGAAAATGACAAAACCGAAATCGATCCCGTTCTGCGTAGTCGCGTATGGGGCGTAGTGTTGGTAGGGCTGGCGATGTTCTGGAGCATCATCGCGCTCACCATCTGCAACATCTGGATTGTCAGCTAAAGCTGTAGGTCATCGTTGTAGATACATGTCATTTTTATGACAGTGAAAGGAAACTGTAATATAAAATCAGTGACCGGCAATACAGGGAGAATATATTTTGCCGCGGGATTCATCCAACCTGAAATCAATCACAAGAGCTAATCGGCCAGCAGGTAATGATTAGCTCTTTTTTTGTCCTCGTGTACTAATACAATATCGCTTAAAAGACCTCTCTGCACTATTTTGGTGCTATTTCCTCTGCGCGTAGATAATTCCCTTTTAACCCCTCTCCGTCACATCAGATTTAGCAATTTGGGTTGTTATCAAAGTGTTATGCCCAGCATGTGTTATCTTTAATGGAGACCCTGAGGAGAATCGGGGTATGCCATCCCTGAGATAAAGGAGGAGCTATGTCGTCAACCCTACGAGAAGCCAGTAAGGATACGCTGCAGGTTAACGCGAAAACCTGGCATTACTACAGTCTGCCGCTGGCGGAGAAGCAGCTGGGCGATCTCAGTCGACTGCCCAAGTCGCTGAAGGTGCTGATGGAGAACCTGTTGCGCTGGCAGGACGGTGACTCGGTGACTGAAGAAGATATTCGCGCCCTTGCCGGTTGGCTGCAGCAGGCCCATGCCGACAGGGAGATTGCTTATCGTCCGGCCCGCGTCCTGATGCAGGACTTTACCGGCGTACCGGCGGTGGTGGATCTGGCCGCCATGCGCGAGGCGGTGAAACGCCTGGGCGGCGATACCGCGAAGGTGAACCCGCTGTCGCCGGTCGACCTGGTAATCGACCACTCGGTGACGGTCGACCGCTTCGGCGATGACGAAGCCTTTGAAGACAACGTCCGCCTGGAAATGGAACGTAACCACGAACGCTACGCTTTTCTGCGCTGGGGGCAGCAGGCCTTCAGCCGCTTCAGCGTGGTGCCGCCGGGCACCGGGATTTGCCACCAGGTCAACCTGGAATATCTCGGACGGGCGGTGTGGAGCGAAGAGGTGAATGGGAAGTGGATGGCGTGGCCGGATACCCTGGTGGGTACCGACTCCCATACCACCATGATTAACGGGCTCGGCGTGCTGGGCTGGGGCGTGGGCGGGATTGAAGCGGAAGCCGCCATGCTTGGCCAGCCGGTGTCGATGCTGATCCCCGATGTGGTAGGCTTTAAGCTCAGCGGCAAATTGCGCGAAGGCATTACCGCTACTGACCTGGTCCTGACGGTCACCCAGATGCTGCGCCAGCACGGCGTTGTCGGAAAATTTGTTGAGTTCTACGGTGACGGTCTGGATACCTTGCCCCTGGCCGACCGCGCCACCATCGCCAATATGGCGCCAGAGTATGGCGCCACCTGCGGTTTCTTCCCGATCGATGACGTGACGCTCAGCTATATGCGCCTCAGCGGACGTAGCGAAGAACAGGTGGCGCTGGTGGAAGCCTATGCCAAAGCGCAGGGCATGTGGCGCCAGCCGGGCGATGAGCCGGTCTTTACCAGTACCCTGGCGCTGGATATGGGCAGCGTTGAAGCAAGCCTCGCCGGGCCGAAGCGGCCGCAGGATCGCGTGGCGCTCGGCGATGTGCCGAAAGCCTTTGCCGCCAGCGGCGAGCTGGAGGTTAACCACCTTCAGCGTCAGCGCCAGCCGGTGGCGTATACGCTGAACGGGCATCACTATTCGCTGCCGGATGGCGCTGTGGCCATTGCGGCGATCACGTCCTGTACCAACACCTCCAACCCCAGCGTGCTGATGGCCGCCGGCCTGCTGGCGAAAAAAGCCGTCGAACGCGGACTGCAGCCGCAGCCGTGGGTGAAAGCTTCTCTGGCCCCGGGCTCGAAAGTGGTGTCGGATTATCTGGCCCATGCCGGCCTGACGCCTTACCTCGACCAGCTCGGCTTCAATCTGGTGGGGTATGGCTGTACCACCTGTATCGGTAACTCCGGCCCGCTGCCGGAACCTATTGAAGAAGCAATCAAAAAGGGCGACCTCACCGTCGGGGCGGTGCTCTCCGGTAACCGTAACTTCGAAGGGCGTATCCACCCGCTGGTGAAAACCAACTGGCTGGCCTCGCCGCCGCTGGTGGTCGCTTACGCGCTGGCCGGGAACATGAACATCGATCTTACCCGCGAGCCGCTGGGGCAGGGCAGCGACGGCGAGCCGGTCTATCTGAGAGATATCTGGCCGAGCGGGGAGGAGATTGCCCGCGCAGTGGAACAGGTCTCCACGGAGATGTTCCGCAAAGAGTACGCGGAAGTGTTTTCCGGGACAGAAGAGTGGAAGGCGATCAAGGTGGAGGCGTCAGATACCTACGACTGGCAGGAAGATTCGACCTATATTCGCCTGTCGCCGTTCTTTGACGAGATGGGCATTGAGCCGCTGCCGGTGGAGGATATTCACGGCGCGCGGATCCTCGCCATGCTGGGCGATTCAGTGACCACTGACCACATTTCGCCGGCGGGAAGCATCAAAGCCGATAGTCCGGCAGGCCGCTATCTGCAGGAGCATGGGGTTGCCCGGCGCGACTTTAACTCCTACGGCTCCCGTCGCGGTAACCATGAGGTGATGATGCGCGGCACCTTCGCCAATATCCGCATCCGCAACGAAATGGTGCCGGGGGTGGAAGGGGGCATGACCCGCCATCTGCCGGACCGCGAACCGGTGGCAATCTACGATGCAGCGATGCTATATAAAGCTGAGGGCATACCGCTGGCGGTGATTGCTGGTAAGGAGTATGGCTCAGGTTCCAGTCGCGACTGGGCGGCGAAGGGGCCGCGCCTGCTGGGGATCCGGGTGGTCATCGCCGAGTCCTTCGAACGTATCCACCGCTCCAACCTGATCGGGATGGGGATTCTGCCGCTGGAGTTCCCGCAGGGCGTCACCCGTAAAACGCTACAGTTGACCGGCGAAGAGCGGATTGATGTCAGTAACCTGCAGTCGCTGCAGCCCGGCGCCACGGTGCCAGTGACCCTCACCCGCGCTGACGGCTCGCAGGAGGTGATCGCCTGCCGGTGTCGTATCGACACGGCGACCGAACTCACCTACTACCGCAACGATGGCATTTTGCACTACGTTATCCGCAATATGCTGTAAAACGAAGGGCCAGCATCGCTGGCCCTCTCTTTACGCTGCCGCCGGTATTATTCCGCCGGCTTGCTGTTCAGCAGATGGCCCATCTTGGCGGCTTTGGTGTCCAGATAGTGGGCGTTTTTCGGGTTGCGCCCGACGATCAGCGGAACGCGCTCCACAATGTTAATCCCGGCTTCGCTGAGGATTTCCACTTTTTTCGGGTTGTTGGTTAACAACCGCACTTGCTCAACGTTGAGCAGCTTGAACATATCGGCGCACAGGGTGAAGTCGCGTTCATCGGCGGCGAAGCCTAGCTGATGGTTCGCTTCGACAGTGTCATAACCCTGATCCTGCAGCGCGTAGGCGCGGATCTTATTCAATAAACCAATGTTGCGACCTTCCTGACGATGATAGAGCAGGATCCCCCGGCCTTCTTCGGCGATATGCGACAGGGCCGCCTCCAGCTGAAAGCCGCAATCACAGCGCAGGCTAAACAGGGCATCGCCCGTCAGACATTCTGAATGGACGCGGGCGAGCACCGGCGACTGCCCTGAAATATCGCCGTATACCAGCGCGACATGATCCTGTCCGGTTGCCAGTTCTTCAAAACCCACCATCAGGAAATCGCCCCAGGGGGTTGGCAGTTTGGCTTCTGCCACACGTTTAAGCTGCATGTGATTCTCCAGATTCTGTCAGCACCTGAATGTGCTTTCTGTTTACCGCTATTTTGCCACAACGCCGGGACGTTCTCCTAATCACGAACGGTTAGCCGCGCGGAAAGCGCACAAACGATCTACTTTCCGCTATGATGTTCATCTACAAGGAGAAGGAGAGAAAATGCTGTTGATTGCCCGACGAACCGCTCTCGCGGCGGCGCTGCTGCTGGTCATGCCCCTCACGGTCTGGCTGTCTGGTTGGCTGTGGCAGCCAGGACTGCCGGTGGTATGGCTGAAAAGCCTCTGGTGGGTGACGGAAACGGTGACCCAGCCGTGGGGAATTATCACCCATGTTGTGCTGTGCGCCTGGTTTCTCTGGTGCCTGCGCTTTCGCCTGCGCGCGGCGCTGATCCTGTTCCTCATTCTTGCCGCCGCCATCCTGGTGGGACAGGGGACCAAATCCTGGGTCAAGGCGCGGGTTCAGGAGCCGAGACCGTTTGTCATCTGGCTGGAAAACGCCAGGCAGGTGCCGGTGACGCAATTCTACGCGTTAAAGCGCAAAGAACGCGCTAAACTGGTGCATGAGCAGCTGGCGCAGGCGCAGGACATCCCGCCGTTTTTACGCAAACACTGGCAGAAAGAGACCGGGTTTGCATTCCCGTCAGGCCATACGATGTTCGCCGCCAGCTGGGCGCTGCTCGCTGCCGGGCTGCTGTGGCCGCGTCGGCGCTGGGGCACGATCGCGGTGCTGCTGGCGTGGGCGACGGCGGTGATGGGGAGTCGCCTGGCGCTCGGTATGCACTGGCCGCTGGATCTCATCGTCGCTACGCTGATCTCCTGGCTGCTGGTCACGGTGGCCTGCTGGCTGACGCAGCGTCTTTGCGGGCCGCTCTCGCCGCCGGGGGAAGAGGCGCAGGATATTAAAAAACGGATGCCTGAAGCGGAATAATGTTGATTTTAGCGGCATCCGACCGCATATCCTGTCGAGTTGCCGTGCTTTTTCGTTCCACCGCTGCGGCGAAAATGATACTTTATAGGGCTGAAAGCGGGCTTTTTACGCGCAACCCACAGAACGGGAAGTCATGTGAAATATTTACTCATTTTCTTACTGGTGTTAGCAATCTTCGTCATTTCAGTGACGCTGGGGGCGCAGAATGACCAACAGGTCACTTTCAACTATTTGCTCGCTCAGGGTGAATTCCGCATTTCGACGCTGCTGGCGGTGCTGTTCGCTGCGGGCTTTGCCATCGGCTGGCTGATCTGCGGCCTGTTCTGGCTGCGGGTGCGCGTCTCGCTGGCGCGCGCGGAGCGGAAAATTAAGCGCCTTGAGCACCAGATTGCTCCTGTCAGCCCGGCGGCTGTCGAGGCAGGCGTGCCTGCGGTGAAGGAATAACCTCTTATGCTGGAGTTGTTGTTTCTGCTTTTACCCGTTGCCGCCGCCTACGGCTGGTACATGGGGCGCAGAAGTGCACAACAGTCCAAACAGGACGACGCGAGCCGCCTGTCACGGGATTACGTGGCGGGGGTAAACTTTCTGCTTAGCAACCAGCAGGATAAAGCCGTCGATCTGTTCCTTGATATGCTGAAAGAGGATACCGGCACGGTTGAGGCCCACCTGACCCTCGGCAACCTGTTCCGCTCGCGCGGCGAGGTCGACCGCGCGATCCGTATTCACCAGAGTCTGATGGAAAGCGCGTCGCTCACCTACGACCAGCGCCTGCTGGCGGTGCAACAGCTGGGGCGCGACTATATGGCCGCCGGGCTGTATGACCGCGCGGAAGATATGTTCAAACAGCTGGTGGATGAGACCGATTTTCGCCTCGGCGCGCTGCAGCAGCTGCTGCAGATCTACCAGGCGACCAGCGACTGGCAGTCGGCTATCGAGGTGGCTGAACGACTGGTGAAGCTGGGGAAAGAGAAGCATCGTGGCGAAATCGCCAACTTTTGGTGCGAACTGGCCCTGCAGCAGATGGCGGCCAACGATCTGGATAAGGCGATGGCGCTGTTGAAGAAAGGCGCTGCCGCGGACCGCAACAGCGCCCGGGTTTCGATCATGATGGGCCGGGTGTGGATGGAGAAGGGCGACTACGCCAAAGCGGTGGAGAGCCTCGAGCGAGTTATCGATCAGGATAAAGAGCTGGTGGGTGAGACGCTGGAGATGCTGCAGACCTGCTACCAGCAGCTCGGCAAAGCCGATGAATGGGAAGTTTTCCTGCGCCGCTGTGTGGAGGAGAACGCCGGGGCGACCGCCGAACTGATGCTGGCGCAGATCCTTGAGCAGCGGGAAGGGGTCGAAGCGGCGCAAAACTACGTGACCCGGCAGCTTGAGCGCCACCCGACCATGCGCGTTTTCCATAAGCTGATGGACTACCATCTCAACGAAGCGGAAGAAGGGCGGGCGAAAGAAAGCCTTGGGGTGCTGCGAAACATGGTCGGCGAACAGGTGCGCAGCAAACCGCGCTACCGTTGTCAGAAATGCGGCTTTACCGCTCATACTCTCTACTGGCATTGTCCTTCCTGCCGCTCCTGGGCGACCATCAAACCTATTCGCGGCCTCGACGGCCAGTAAGGTCAAAAAAAACAGACGATTTAGTTACAACATACTTATCATTTCTTTCCCGTCACCGCCTGCAGCCCCGGCATCGCCATCGGCCGCGCAGGGCAAAACAGCAGCCTGTTATTTTGTTAGCTTCACAGGTAGAATGCTGCCCGTTTACCTTTTTTGCGCCCTCTGGCGCCCATCAACACTAAGGTCTGGTCATGACGTCAACAGCTATCCCATCTTCCCGCGCTGTCACTTCCTCTCCCGTTGTGGTTGCGCTCGACTATGATAATCGCGATAAAGCGCTGGCATTTGTCGACCGCATCGACCCGCGCGACTGCCGCCTGAAGGTGGGCAAAGAGATGTTCACCCTGCTGGGACCGCAGTTTGTCCGCGATCTGCATCAGCGTGGGTTTGAGGTGTTCCTGGACCTTAAGTTTCACGATATTCCCAACACTACCGCCCGCGCGGTGGCGGCCGCTGCCGAGCTTGGCGTATGGATGGTGAATGTCCATGCCTCCGGCGGCGCGCGGATGATGACCGCGGCACGCGAAGCGCTGCTGCCCTTTGGTCAAGACGCGCCGCTGCTCATCGCCGTCACCGTCCTCACCAGCATGGAGTCCAGCGACCTGCAGGATCTGGGCATTACCTTATCCCCGGCTGACTACGCGGCGAAGCTGGCGGCGCTGACCCAACGCTGCGGCCTCGACGGGGTGGTGTGTTCAGCTCAGGAGGCGGTACGCTTTAAGCAAGAGCTGGGGCAGGCGTTCAAGCTGGTCACCCCGGGTATCCGTCCGCAGGGCAGCGACGCTGGCGATCAGCGGCGGATCATGACTCCCGAGCAGGCTCAGGCGGCAGGGGTGGACTATATGGTTATTGGCCGCCCGGTTACCCAGTCGACCGATCCAGCCGCGACGCTGCGGGCGATCAACGATTCTCTGCGCAAGGGGGCATAATGAGCGATTCCAACAGCCGTCTGGTCTACTCCACCGAAACCGGGCGTATCGACGAGGCGAAACCGGCGCCGGTGCGCCCGAAAGGCGACGGTATTGTGCGGATCCAGCGCCAGACCAGCGGCCGCAAGGGCAAAGGCGTCTGTCTGATTAGCGGAATTGATGCCGACGATGCGGCGCTCACTGCGCTGGCGGCAGAGCTGAAGAAGAAATGCGGCTGCGGCGGCGCGGTGAAAGATGGCGTGATCGAGATCCAGGGCGACAAACGGGATTTACTGAAGTCGCTGATCGAGGCGAAAGGGATGAAGGTGAAGTTAGCCGGCGGCTAATTGTTATTTCAACCCTAATTATGGCCTGGTGAAATAACAAGGCCGCGGTGAATGCCGCGGCCTTGAATGTTTTAACGTGCGTAAGTCAATTCGTGTGAATTATTCTTTTATTTCGTCAGATAAATATATTATTTGCCGACCTGGTGACCAATAATACCACCGACTGCTGCGCCACCCAGGGTACCGAGTGCGCTACCGTCAGTTAACACCGCACCGCCGATGGCGCCGGCACCTGCGCCGATAGCAGTGTTACGATCGCGTTTAGACATGTTAGAGCAAGCGCTCAGAGACATTGCTACAGTGACAGCCAGAACAACAGCAGCCATTTTTTTGCTCGTTGAAGTCATCATTTTTTTCTCCTGAATAATCTATTCATGGATTACAGCGCTCCTGTAAGCATAGCCTGATAAAGCAGCTTTAGGGCAATTCCATGAAGTTAGGGTGCGCAGGTATCACGAAAATCACGCAGGTGATAGTCACTTCCTGTTATATCGCTAATAATAATTTTACTTTTTTTAAAATTTAGCGTCAGGTAAAAAGTCTTAATTACCGGCTCGGAATACTCTCAGAGCGTTAACGCGCCCGTCCGACGCTTGGCTGGGACGGGGCGGAGACACATCAGACGTAGGGTACAATATCCACAGTCAGGCCGCTGCGCAGCAACTGCTCACGGCAGTCGTTCGGCAGACGATCGTCGGTGATAACACGATTGAAGCGGCCGGCTGGCCCAAGCGGATAGGGGTGCACCGCGCTGAATTTTGAGCTATCGCTGAGGATAATCGCTTCGCAGTGCTTCTCCAGAACGGCGTTAACCACGTCCGCACGCATCATATCGCGACCGGTAAAGCCGGTTTCCGCCTGCCAGCCATCGATCCCGATAAAGGCTTTACTGAAATGCACCTGCTGGATGAACTGGCGGGTCAGTGGGCCAACCATACTTTCACTGCGTTTCTGGTAAATCCCGCCCAGCAGGATCACCTCTCCCGGCGTCTCTTTCAGCAGATGGGCGATATAGCTGCTGACGGTGATGATGGTGATATCGCCGCGTTCGGCCAGGGTGCGCGCCAGCAGGGCGTTGCTGCTGCCGTTTTCGATAAATACCGTTTCGCCGGCATTCACCAGCGCCGCGGCGCGGCTGGCCAGTTCACGCTTAATGGCGAAATGGGTCATCATGCGGGTTTCGACATCTTCACTGTCCAGTGGGACGGCGTAGCCATGGGTACGGCGCAGATAGCTCTGCTTCTCCAACAGGTTCAGATCCTGACGGATGGTGACCTCTGAAACTCCGGTCATCTTCGCCAGATCGGCGACGCTCATGCGGCCTTTATCGATGACCACTTGCAAAATACTTTGTTGTCGGGCGTTCATAGCAACATCACTGTTAGGGGGCTATACGGCGAGCAACCGGTCAGCATCGCCGGTTGCGGCATGTGGGCGATAATCAGATTTCCCAGGGCGCTTTGGGTGGTTTGTTTTGCTCGGCGTCGTCTGCCGCCAGCGCCAGCAGCTCCGCTTTGAGGATCTCCAGATTATGGATCGCAGAGTGGTAATCACCGGCAACCAGAATATCCAGCACGGTATCGATACGTTGGGCGAGCAGGTGGGCATTCACATCTGACATGGCATTATCCTGGTAACAAAAACGAATGAAATCAATGATGCTAAAAATGGGTGAAAAAGAGAAGCGAAAAAAACGCACAACCTTAATCGGCGCGACGGAAATGGCGGGACAGGGAGGAAAGAAGGAGCGGTTCCCGGAGGAACCGCTGTGATGAGACGTCAGGCAGCCGGACGAGCAATGATGCTACGAGTTTCCATGCGGACTTCAGCGATAGTGACATCGATAACATCGGTCACTTTGTAGACCACTTCTCCCTTGATCTGCACGGTGCCGTTTTCCTGGCTGCAGACCAGTTCGTCGCGCACGGCGTGAAGGAACGGGGCCGGAATAAAGGCGACCGCGCCATTGTCCACCAGACGCACGCGCATCCCGCCGCGGCTGATGTCGATGATCTCCGCCGCAAAGCGGGTATCGGTGCCGGCTTTATCGTTGAGGAAACGGGCATACAGCCAGTCGGCGACATCGCGTTCGGCCATGCGGTTGAGACGACGGCGCTCCGCCATCTGCACGGTGGCTTCATCCTGCGGGCGCGCAATGGTTTCGCCTTTGATGATGGCCTTAAGCAGACGGTGGTTGATCATGTCGCCATACTTACGGATCGGCGAGGTCCAGGTGGCGTAGGCCTCAAGACCGAGACCAAAGTGCGGGCCCGGCTCGGTGCTGATTTCAGCAAACGACTGGAAACGACGTATGCGGCTGTCGAGGAAACCGGTCGGCTGGGCGTCCAGTTCGCGGCGCAGCTTGCAGAAACCTTCCAGGGTGAGCACTTCCGTCGGATCAACGTGTACGTCGTGGGTCTTCAGCAGGGCAGCCAGCTGTTCGGTATTCGCCGGGTCGAAGCCGGTGTGGACGTTATAAACGCCGAAGCCGAGCTTGTCGCGCAGAATGCGGGCGGCACAGATGTTGGCGGCGATCATCGACTCTTCGACAATACGGTTGGCAATACGACGCGGTTCCGCGACGATGTCCAGCACTTCGCCTTTTTCGCCGAGGACGAAACGGTAATCCGGGCGGTCTTTAAACACCAGCGCGTGGGTCTGACGCCATTCGCTGCGACGCTGACACACGTCCTTCAGCAGCGTAATTTGCTGCGCGATCGCCTCGCTGCCCGGCTGCCAGCTGCCGCGGCCTTCCAGCCAGTCAGAGACGTCGTCATAGGCCAGCTTGGCTTTCGATTCGATGGTGGCGGCAAAGAACTCGATGTTGTCTTCAATGGTGCCATCGGCCGCCAGGGTCATCCGGCAGGCCAGCACCGGGCGCACTTCATCGGCACGCAGGGAACACAGGTCGTCTGACAGTTCGCGCGGCAGCATCGGGATGTTGAAGCCCGGCAGATAGTTGGTAAAGGCGCGTACTTTTGCGGCGTTGTCCAGCTTGCTGCCTTCGGCAATCCATGCGGTCGGGTCAGCGATCGCCACCGTCAGCAACAGTTTGCCGTCGGCGCCAGATTCGACATACAGCGCATCGTCCATATCTTCGGTGCTGGCGCTGTCAATGGTGACGAAGTCGAGGGCGGTCAAATCGCGGCGTGTCAGCCCTTCGTCAAGCATCTCGGTGGCGACGCCGTCCGGTGCCTCTTTTTCCAGATTATGGCGCGCCAGCGTCACCCACCACGGGACGAAGTGGTCGTCGCTGAAGGTGATGAACTGGGTCAGCTCCGCGTAAAATCCGCGGTCGCCTTTTAACGGATGACGGCGCATTTCAGCGACGGCCCAGTCACCCTGTTTGAAATCATGCTCAACGCCACGGGCGGCGCGGCAGGGAATGGCGTCTTTCAGCAGCGGATGGTCAGGAACGATAGCGAGGCGATCGTCTTTTTTCTGGATTTTACCGACGAAACGGGTCAGGAAAGGCTCAACCAGCGATTCCGGCTCGGCGCTTTCGCGTTCTTTTTCAGAATGGATCACCGCAACGATACGGTCGCCATGCATCACTTTTTTCATCTGCGGCGGCGGAATGAAGTAGCTCTTCTGAGCGTCCACTTCGAGGAAGCCAAAGCCCTTTTCCGTGCCCTTAACGACCCCTTCCGCGCGCGGCGTTTGGGAATGCAGTTGCTGTTTAAGCTGCGCTAGCAGCGGGTTATCCTGAAACATAATTAGGTATTTTCGTGGCTAAAAGAGCGGCTGACATTTTTACGCGATTATGCCTGTCGCAGCAAGCGCTGTTTCAGCAATTTACGTCTGCTGACGCACATTGCCGAGGGCGATTTTCAGACGATTCATCCAGCCGCACAGCCCGCTCCAGGTTAACAGATCGATCGCTTGTTCCGCTGAGAGTCCATATTCGCCGAGGGGTGTTAACTGGGCGGCGCTAAACCGGTCCGGGGAGCGGGTTAACAACTGTACCGCGGTAACGAGCGCGCGCGACTGAGGATGCTGCCCAAGCCAGTGATGGAGAGCCTGATCGCCCTCCCGTAAATGGCTGGCGAACGCTTCTTCACCATGCCAGTGGGGGAGCCAGGCGTCAAAACAGGTGGCGCTGCCATTGGTGCGCGCGGTGAGTAAGGCGACCTGCGGGCCAAAGGTATCGTTGCCGCTGAGCTGGCGTAACAGCGTCTCCAGCGGCGCCATCAACTGCGGGTCGCAGGCCAGCAGCGGAGCCAGCGGGCCCAGGCCGGGCAGCGACTGCCAGCTGGCGATGCGCCGCTGGCGCTCGTCATCGGCATACTGCAGATCGGGATCTTCAATGTCGGTTTGCCACTCTCCCGGCGGGATGGCGAACAGGCCGGGGGGCGCCTCCTCTTGCTGCGGCATGCCGGGGATCCAGCGCACCGGGAAGCCCTGCGCCGCCTGCAGCACGGCAATCGCCCGCGCCTGGAAGCCGACGAAACCGATAATCTGGTTGATCAGGATAATATCCCGGCTGGTCAGGCCCACTTCGTCCAGCTGGCTGCGGGAAAGGGCGTTAATGACGGAGGGGGAACCGGCGAGCTGACGAGCGTATTGGGTGATCTGCGCCAGACGACGGTTGCTCTCGCGCGAAGAGTCGGGCCCCGGCAGGGGCGCCAGGCGGGCGGCATAGTGGTTACACAGCCGCTGGACGCCGTAGACCTGGGCGACGGTGAGCGCAGTGCTCAGGCGATCGTAGGCGGTAAAGGTTTGCAGGCGGCTTACCGCCACCTGGTCGGGAAACAGCCGCTCGGCGAGCTGGCGCGCGGGGCGTAGCCAGCCTGTGTGGGCGTGTAGCCAGGCGTCCGGCAGCGTCAGGTCCAGCAAAAAGCGGTCTTCAACATGGGCGGCTTCAGGGACGAGCGGCAGGACATCCACCGGGCAGATTGTTGACTGGGTTTCGTGATACCAGTGGTTTTTGCCATTCACGCGGCGTGGCTCCATGGGCTTTCCTTGTTCGGTATGTGGCGAACCGCCGTTCCGCGGATCGTTTATGCAGAACTATCCTGGCGTAACCCGGAAGCAGGAGAAAATATTGATACGTGCTATCAAATAGCCGATTGGAATAACAGGGAGAGCGCAAGGCCTGGGAAGGGAAAACCCTCCTCACCGGGGCGAGGAGGGGAAGGAACTTATTTCAGTTCCAGCTCGTTCATAGCGGCGATACTGAACCCGCCATCAACGTGAACGACTTCACCGGAGATACCCGCAGACAGGTTGGAGCACAGGAAGGCTGCGCTGTTACCCACGTCTTCAATGGTGACGGTGCGACGGATCGGGGTGACCGCTTCGCAGTGCGCCAGCATTTTACGGAAATCTTTGATACCGGACGCGGCCAGGGTACGGATCGGACCGGCGGAGATAGCGTTGACGCGAACGCCTTCCGGACCCATCGCGTTCGCCATATAGCGCACGTTCGCTTCCAGAGAGGCTTTCGCCAGACCCATCACGTTGTAGTTCGGGATCGCGCGCTCGGCGCCCAGGTAGGAGAGCGTCAGCAGAGCAGAATCCGGGTTCAGCATCGTGCGGCAGGCTTTAGCCATCGCCACGAAGCTGTAGGCGCTGATGTCGTGCGCGATTTTGAAACCTTCGCGGGTGACCGCGTTGACGTAGTCGCCGTCTAACTGGTCAGCCGGGGCATAACCGATAGAGTGGACGAAACCATCGAATTTTGGCCAGACTTTTTCCAGCTCGGTGAACAGCGCGGTGATGCTCTCATCTTCAGCAACGTCGCACGGCAGCACAATGTCAGAACCCAGCGCGGCAGCAAACTCTTCAACGCGACCTTTCAGTTTTTCATTCTGATAGGTGAATGCCAGTTCCGCGCCTTCGCGGTGCATTGCCTGCGCAATACCGTAGGCGATGGACAGTTTGCTGGCGACGCCAGTGATCAAAATGCGCTTACCGGAAAGAAAACCCATAGCTTTAATCCTTATCGTTATTGCTTATTTTTACTTTAACAATCATAACGTTAACATTGTTATTTCAAAATAACTCAAATTTAGCCGGGAATTATATCCCACTGACGACCCCTTGTGTCACGATATTTTTCAGCCGGCCCGCGCCGCGCGGGGTAAAAGCCGATCGCGATGGCTCAAGTATACCATTTTTCTCTGCTGACTATTTGAGCGCAATCGCCGCCAGCAGCAGACGCCCATCGGCGCTGAGAGGCCGCAACTCGCCCGGAGCGTCGCCGTGCCAGCAGAGCCCGCTGCCGACGGCGCAGCGCCGTCCGGCCAGATCCCATTCACCCTGCAGTACATAAGCAACCCCGTTAGTGGCCGGTCGCTGCCTGTCGCTCACCACTTCAACCTGCGCGAGGGCTCGCCCGCGCTGGGTCATGACATTGAAGTCCAGTCCAGGCTCAACGATCCCGACGCTGGACAGCGCCCATTCGCCGGGAAACGCCCACGGCTGCCAGCGCGCCAGCGGATGGTCGATCTCCTCCCCGCGCAGCCGTAGCGGTTGCCCCGCCAGCAGGACGATCGTCCGGTCGACGCCGGGAAAAGGGGAGAATGGGCCATCGGCCTGCAGGGTGGCAATGCTCGCGCGCCAGAGAAAAGGCGCATCTACGGAAGGAATGGCGATAATTTCCCGGGTGGCGCCGGCGCCGTTCTTCCATGGTGTGACGGGCAAGGTAGCGTAATCAAAATAGGTGATCATAGTTTGCTCGGCGGAAGTCGGAAGTGGATAGTATTTGTTACACGCTTGTCTCAAAGCTCTTACAAATTATTTACAACAGGGCTCACAAATCCATCATTGAGCGCGTGTGCGGGTTTGTCAATGCTTGTATATACATGAGCAGTCATCTGCGAATTATCTTATCGCCTTGACCAGAGCCATCATGACAAAACGCGATCGGGAGAATGAAAATGCAACAGCGTATTACTTTCCGCCAGGCCTGCCTGGTCACCCTGTTTTCGGGGCTACTGCTGTCTGGTGGCTCAACATACGCTAAAGAGTGGAAATCGATCACCATCGCTACGGAAGGCGGCTATGAACCCTGGAATCTGACGCTTCCCGGCGGGAAACTCAGCGGTTTCGAGCCCGAGCTTATGGCGAATTTATGCCAGCGGATGCAGATCGAATGCAAACTGGTGGTGCAGAACTGGGATGGCATGATTGCCGGACTTAACGCCGGAAAATATGACGTGATCATGGATGCTATCGTCGTCACCCCAGAGCGCTCGAAGGTCGTGGCGTTTACCCAGGCATACGCAGCCACGCCGGCCTCTTTCATTGCGGTAAAAGGGTCGCTGCTCCCTCCGTCTCCGACGGTTAAGCTTCATGATGATGAGAAAGAGATTCAGGCGGCGATTGCGCCTCTGCGCGCGGCGTTGAAAGGGAAAACCATCGGCATCGCGTCCGGCACCGTGTACACCCCGTTTATTGATAAGTATTTCAAGGATATCGCTGACGTCCGGGAATATAACAACTCAGCGGATGCGATCCTCGACCTGCAGGCTGAGCGCATCGACGCGGTGTTTGATGATATTACCTTTGCCAACACCACCCTGTCGCGCCCGGAGAATAGCAATCTGGCATTGAGCGGTCCGCTGATGAGCGGCCCAATCTGGGGAGGCGGTGAGGCGATGGGCGTGCGCCTCGCCGATACCGAACTCAAAGCGAAACTGGATAGCGCCATTCAGGCGGCGCTGACCGATGGGACGGTAAAAAAACTGAGTGAGAAATGGTTTAAAAGCGACGTGACTCCCTGAGCGAGGCAACCATGTTAAATCTTCTGAGTTTGGGTGAAAACGGGTGGGGGACGCTGATCCTCAGCGCAACGCTGACTACGTTGCTGCTGTCGCTCGCGGCGCTGGCCGTCGGTGCGGGGGTGGGCGGCGTTATCGCCGCCGCGAAGCTGTCCCGCCACGCGCCAGCGCGCTGGTTCGGCGCCGCCTGGTCGGTGGTATTCCGCGGTATCCCTGAATTACTGGTGATCTATCTGTTTTATTTTGGCGGCTCAGGGATGATTTCATGGCTGGGGCGTCTGTTTGGCGCAGACGGCTTTATTGAGGTTCCGCCATTTCTGATTGGCGCTCTGGCGATTGGCTTGATCTCCTCCTCGTATCAGGCGGAAGTCTACCGTGCTGCTCGTCTGGCGCTGATGCCCGGTGAAGTGGAGGCGGCTTCCGCCATTGGCATGCCGCGCTGGCGGATCCTGCAGCGCATCCTGTTGCCGCAGATTGTCCGTTATTCGCTGCCGGGTTTGTCCAACGTCTGGCAAATGAGCCTCAAAGACTCGGCGCTGGTATCGGTGACCGGGATGGTTGAACTGATGCGCGCCAGCCAGATTGCCGCTGGCTCTACCCGCGATTATTTCCTGTTCTATCTCATCGGCGGCGGCTGCTATTTGATCCTGACGCTGCTCTCTAACCGCGCGTTTACCCGGGCGGAGAGCCGTCTGAACCGCGCCTGGCTGCGTCGCAGCGCCGCGCAGGCGTAAGGAGCCCATATGATTATCGATTTTGCCTTTCTCGGTGAGACGTTGTTGAAGCTCGGCGCGGCGCTGCCGGTGACGCTGGGGCTCTTTATCTGCTCTTTTTTGCTCGGCGGCGTGTTGGCTCTTGGCGTTCTGGCGCTGCGAATGAGCCGCTGGCCGCTGGCAAGCGGTTTCGCCAAAGGCTATATCCTGATCTTTCGCGGTTCGCCATTGCTGATCCAGTTGTTTCTCATTTATTACGGGCTGGGTCAGTTTGGGGTGATCCGCCACAGTTTCCTGTGGCCGCTGCTGCGCGAACCCTTTATCTGCGCCGTTCTTGCGCTGGCGCTCTGTACGGCGGCCTATACCGCGGAAATTCTGCGCGGCGGGTTGCTGGCGATACCGCCGGGCCAGATTGAAGCCGGCCAGGCTTGCGGTATGTCGCGCTGGCTGCTGCTGCGGCGGATCATTGCCCCGGTGATGCTGCGCTATGCGCTGCCAGCCTACTCCACGGAGGCCATTTTATTGGTCAAGTCGACGGCGCTGGCAAGCCTGGTGACCGTCTGGGACGTCACGGGGGTGGCCCAACAGATTATTCAGCGTACCTACCGGACGATGGAGGTATTCCTCTGCGCGGCGGCCATCTACCTGCTGCTCAATTTCATCATTGTGCAGCTGTACGCCCTGCTTGAACGGCGTTTAACCCCGCATACCCGGCAAAATCCGGCGACCGTGTCGCTCAAGCCGATAACCAAAGGAGAGTAAGATGCTCGATTCACGTCCGGTGACCTTATCGGTCAGCGATATTCATAAGTCCTTTGGCTCCCTGGATGTCCTGAAGGGGATCACCATCCAGGCGCAGCAGGGCGATGTCATTTCGATCCTCGGGGCCAGCGGCTCCGGTAAAAGTACGCTGCTGCGCTGCATTAACCTGCTGGAAACGCCCGATGCCGGAGTGGTCAGCGTCGGCGGCGAGACGATTGAAATGAAGCATCATGCCCGCGGGCATCGGCTGGCGGCGAACCCCCGGCAGATAGAGCGCCTGCGCTCGCGGCTGGGGATGGTCTTCCAAAGTTTTAACCTCTGGTCGCATATGACGGTTCTGCAGAATGTCATCGAGGGGCCGCATTATGTGCTCAAACGGGACAAACGAACCTGCATTGAACAGGCTGAGCAGTTGCTGGAGCGAGTGGGGATGTTGAACCGAAAGGATTTCTATCCTGCGCAGCTCTCCGGCGGCCAGCAGCAGCGCGTGGCGATAGCCCGCGCGCTGGCCATGGAGCCGGACGTCATGCTCTTTGATGAACCGACCTCAGCGCTGGATCCCGAACTGGTCGGCGAGGTGCTAAAGGTGATGCGCAGCCTGGCGGAGGAGGGACGGACGATGCTGGTGGTCACCCACGAGCTGGGATTCGCCCGCCATGTTTCCAACCGGGTGGTCTTTATGCACCAGGGGACGATTGACTGCGACGGTGCGCCAGAGGCGCTGTTTGGCAGCCAGGGGTCCGCGCGCTTCAAGCAATTTATCTCCAGCCACCAACAGCCAGGACAGGTCGTATGAAAATGATCCAGTGGGGCGATGCGCCGATACGCTGGCAGGAGGTGGCTTGCGTTGCGCGGGGCGAGGCGACCTTGAGCCTCAGCGACAGCGCCTGGTCGCGTATCGCGCAAGGGCGGGCGATTGTCCAGCATATCGTTAAAGCCGGCGAGGTAGCCTATGGGATCAACACCGGGCTGGGGGCGCTGTGCAATATTACGCTGCCGGAAGCGCAGCTACACCAGCTGTCGCGCAATACGTTGCTCAGCCACGCCTGCGGGGTGGGACCGTTGCTGGAGGTCGCCCCAACCCGGGCAATTATGTGCGCCGCGGTGGCCAATTTCAGCCACGGTAAATCCGGGATCTCCGCCGGGATAGTGCAGCAGCTGTTGGCGTTTTTGCAGCATGGCGTCACCCCTCAGGTGCCCTCCCAGGGGTCAGTTGGCTATTTAACGCATATGGCGCACATTGGCCTGGCCCTGATGGGGGTTGGCGATGTGCTCTGGCAGGGGCGAACGTGGTCAGCGGCAGAGGTCCTGTCGCAGCTAGATCTGCAGCCCATCGCGCCGGGAGCGAAAGAGGGGCTGAGCCTGGTCAACGGTACGCCGTGCATGACCGGTCTGGCCTGTCTGGCGTTAGACGACGCCGAGCGCTTAATGAACTGGGCCGATGTCACCGGCGCGATGAGCTTTGAAGCGCTGCGCGGCCAGCTTGTGGCATTCGATGCCGAGATCCTGGCGCTGAAAGCCAGCCCCGGGATCCAGACCAGCGGCCAGCGGCTGCGTGAGCTACTGGCGGACAGCCGTCTGCTGGCCGAAAGTGAAGGACTTCGCACCCAGGATGCGCTAAGCCTTCGCTCGATGCCTCAGGTGCATGGCGCCTGCCGCGATCAGTTTAGCCACGCGCAGACGCAGATAAATATCGAACTCAACGCCTGTACTGATAATCCGCTGATCCTGGGAACCGTTGAGCAGTGGCGGGTGGTCTCCCAGGCGCATCCGCACGGCGAATCGGTGGCGATGGCCTGCGATTTGCTGGCCATTGCCATGGCTGAGCTGGGCGCCATCGCTGAACGACGCCTTGACCGGCTGGTGAATCCTCTGGTGAGCGGGTTGCCGGCGTTCCTGGTCGCCCGACCGGGCGTGAATTCAGGCATGATGATTGCCCAGTACGTCGCCGCGTCGTTGTGCGCGGAAAACAAGCAGCTGGCGCAGCCGGCGGTGCTGGATAATTTTGTTACCTCGGGTCTGCAGGAGGATCATTTAAGCCTGGGCACCGGCGCAGCGCTGAAACTGCAGCGCCTGCTGGGCAACCTCTATCAGATCCTGGGCATCGAATATTTACTCGCCGCCCAGGGGCTCGATTTTCACGAGCCGAAGAAGCTGGCGGCGGGCACGCGCCGGGCGCGAGACCTGCTGCGCGAAAGCGTGCCTGGCTGGGAGGACGATCGCTGGCTGGCGCCGGACATCGCCAGCGCGGTGGCCATCCTTAAGCGAACCGCTGGCCACGCGCCGGCGTGAGGTCTGCGGGCGAGGTGAATGAGACGGCACTATTTGCCGTCTTTGCGCCAGGCGTCGGCGGTGAGAGCCTCACCGAAGTGGCCGGCGATCAGGCGTCGGGTCAGGTCGTGCAACGGTGAGGCCAGCACATCGGCGGTGCTGCCGCGCTCAACCACTTCCCCGTTATGCATCACCAGCACCTGATCGCTGATGTGCTTCATCATTCCCAGGTGCTGGGTGACATAGATGTAAGAGATGCCCTGTTTCTCCTGCAGCTCCAGCATCAGGTTGATGAGCTGGGAACGCATCGACATATCCAGCGAGGCCAGCGCCTCATCGCAGACGATGACCTTCGGGCGCAGGATCAGCGCCCGGGCGAGGCCAAGACGCTGCTTCTGACCCGGGGCCAGCATATGGGGATAGTAGCTGACGTGGTCCGGCAGCAGGCCGACCATGCGCAGGGTGTCGATGATCTGTTTCTGCCGCGCTTCGGCGTCGAGGTCGGTATTCAGCCGCAGCGGAAAATCGAGGATCTGCGAGATACGCTGGCGCGGGTTTAGCGACGTCGACGGATCCTGAAAGATCATGCGAATCTTCTGGCTGCGGTAGGAGTAATCCCCGAAGGTCAGCGGATGGTCATCGATCAGCACCTCGCCGCTGGTGGGCTCCACCATGCCCGCCAGCATCTTCGCGAGGGTGGATTTTCCGGAGCCATTCTCGCCGATAATCGCCAGCGTCTGCCGTTCGCGCAGGGTAAAACTTAGCGGCTTAACCGCCTCCACCGTCTGGCGGTGAAACCAGCCGGTGCGATAGCGAAAGGTCTTACTGAGTTGGCGCACTTCCAGCAATGTTTCGACCATTTCACTCTTTCTCCATGTTCAGCGGGAAATGACAGGCGTACAGGTGATTGCGCGCCCCGGTAAGACGCGGGGTTTCAATACACTCGCGCTGGGCGTACGGGCAGCGCGGCCCCAGCCGACAGCCGATGGGCAGCTGCTCCAGCAGCGGTATCGCCCCCGGCAGGGTGTTGAGACGGCTTTTATGCGGCATGGCGCTGCCAAAATCCGGGATCGCGCGGATTAACGCTTGGGTGTAGGGGTGATGCGGCAGGGTGATCAGCTCTTCGCTGGGCCCGCTCTCCACCGTCTGCCCGCAGTACATGACGTTGATTTTATCCGCCCATTTGCTGAGCATCTGCAGATCGTGGCTGATCAGCAAAATGGTGGTGTTGTTGTTCTGGTTGAGCCGCGTCAGCAGGCGGATAATCTGCGCCTGCGTCGTGGGCTCCATAGCGTTAGTCGGTTCATCGGCGATCAGCAGGCGCGGCTGGTTGGCCAGGGCGATGGCAATCATCACCTTCTGGCACTCGCCTTCGGTCAGCTGATAGGGGAAGCTGCGCATGGCGTCTTTGTGATCTTTAATCCCGACGCGGTGCAACAGCTCGATGGCCCGACGTTTACGCCAGCCCAGCCGCTGCCACCAGCGGCCCTTGTAGGTCCAGCCAGGGATACTCTGGATCAGCTGCTGGCCGATGCGCTCAGAGGGGTCGAGGCACGACTGGGGCTCCTGGAATATCATCGACACGTTGTGGCCGATCAGTTTCCGGCGCTCGCGGTTCGACAGCCGCAGCAGATCGATGTCGTCGAAACGCATGCGGTCGGCCGTGACCCGCCAGTTGTCTTTTGTCACGCCGCAGATAGCTTTGGCGATCAGGCTCTTCCCGGAGCCGGATTCCCCCACCAGGCCACGGATTTCGCCTTCGGTCAGGGTCAGGCTGACGCGGTCGACGGCTTTTACCCAGCCTTCGTTGGTTTTAAATTCGATGGTTAAGTGACGAATATCGAGTAACGGCATTATTCTACCCCGGCAATGATCGCCCGGCGAATACCGTCGCCCAGCAGGTTGACCAGCAGTACGCTGAGCATAATCGCGGCCCCGGGCAGCATCACGGTCCACGGCGCAACATAGATAAGCTCCAGCGCATCGCCCAGCATCGCTCCCCATTCCGGCGAAGGCAGCTGAGCGCCGAGGTCAAGAAAGCCCAGCGCGGCGATATCCAGAATAGCCATCGACAGGGCGCGGGTGATCTCGGTCACCAGGCCGGAGGCGATATTGGGCAGGATGGCGAACAGCAGAATATTCAGCGTCGACGCCCCGTCGAGGCGGGCGGCGATGATGTACTCTTTCTCCAGCTCATCGTGGACCATGCTGTAGACGGAGCGCACCATGCGCGGCAGCAACGCCAGCCAGACGGCAAACATCGCATGGCTGAGGTGCGGCCCGGCAAAGGCGACGACGATGATCGCCAACAGCAGCGAGGGGATGGAGAGCAGGGTATCGAGGATATGGTTCATCACCGCCGAGCGCAGGCCGTGGGTCGATCCGGCAATGACGCCCAGCACCAGGCCAAACAGCGTGGCGCCGAGGGTGACGACAAAAGCGCCGCCGACGGTCGGCGCCGCGCCGCTCAGCAGTCGGCTGAGCACATCGCGCCCCAGGTCATCGGTTCCGAGGAAGAAAGAGACTTCCCCATAGCGCGACCACGATGGCGGCAGCAGCTGGTAGCCGAGGAACTGCTGGTCGATGCCGTAGGGGGCGAACCAGCCGCCGAAGACGCAAAGCAGCAGCAGCCCCGCGCAGCCGTACAGGCCGATCATCGCCGTGGTGTCGCCATAGAATTTACGCCATACGGTGCGCAGCGCGCCGGGCGGACGCTTTTCCAGATAAACGCTATCGTAGGGCATACCATTCCTTATGTTTCAGTGGGTTAGCCATGGCACCGAGAATATCGGAAATCACGTTGACAATAATCACCAGCGCGCCAATCACCATCACTCCGGCGGAGATCGCCGCGTAGTCCTGCTGACGAATGGCGTTGATAAGCCACCGGCCCAGCCCTGGCCAGCTGAATACCATCTCCGTGATCATCGCCAGGGTGAGCATGGTGGAAAACTGCAGGCCGAGGCGCGGGATCACCGGCGGCAGGGCGTTGTGCAGCACGTGGCGCAGTAAAATTTTGCGTCGCGAGACGCCGCGGGTGGCGGCCGCCTTGACGTAGTTGGTGTCATAGACCTCGCTGGTGCTGATGCGCATCAGGCGGATCACTTCGGTAGTGGGGGCTACCGCCAGGGTCAGCACCGGCAGCACCATATGCCGGGCGGCGCTGACGATCATCTCATGGCGCCACGGCGAGTCCGAAAGCCAGGCGTCAATCAGCGCGAAACCGGTGACGTTTTTCACCTCATACAGCAGGTCGAAGCGGCCGGAGACCGGAAGCCAGCCGAGGGTCAGGGAGAAGAAGAGGGTCAGGAGCAGCGCCAGCCAGAAGACCGGGATCGAGAAACCGACCAGCGCGACGGCGCTGATCAGGGTATCGGGCCATTTGTTGCGCATCACGCCGGCGATCATCCCCACCGGAATGCCAATCAGCAGGGCAAAGCCGAAGGCGAGGATGCACAGCTCCATGGTCGCCGGGAACACCTCGCGCAGCTGCTCGGAAATCAGCTGGCCGTTAATGCTGGAGACGCCAAAATCCCAGTGCAGCACCCCTTCAAACCAGAACAGCCATGCATTCCACAGGGTCGCGCCCTGCAGCGGGGCATGGGGAGTGAAGTAGCTCAGGCTGAAGCCGACAAAGGTCAGAAAAAAGAGGGTGACCAGCAACAGCAGCAGACGGCGCAGGGTAAAAATAATCATGGTTTTTTCACCTCTTCGGTTTTCTCCCGCGATACGCCAGCGAACGAAGCGTTACCGAAGGGGCTAAGCACCAGGCCTTTCATATCATAGCGATAGGCCTGCAACCGCAGCGATGAGGCCAGCGGCAGGACCGGCAGTTCACGAGCGAGGATGCGCTGGGCCTCTTTGTAAGCGTCCATCCGCGAGGAGAGCTGCTGCGAGAGCAGCGCTTTTTGCAGCACGTCATCAAATTCCCGGTTACACCAGTGGGCGAAGTTGGTTTGCGAGGCGATCGCCGCGCAGCTCAGCAGCGGTCGGAAGAAGCTGTCCGGATCGTTACTGTCCGTCGCCCAGCCGGAGAGCGTCAGGTCATGGTTCATGTCCATCAGCCGCGCCTCCTGGAAGCGCCCCTCCACCGGCATGATGATCACCTTGACGCCAATCTGCGCCATATCCGCCTGGATCAGCTCTGCTGTTTTCAACGGACTGGGGTTCCACGCCTGCGAGCTGGTGGGAACCCACAGCTTGAGGGTCAGATTTTCCAGCCCCAGGGCCTTCAGGCGGGTGCGGGCCTCCTGGGGATTATATTCGGTAATCTTAGCGTCGTTATCGTAGGCCCACGAGGCGCGCGGCAGCATCGACGCCGCCGTCTCCGCGGTGCCATAGTAGATAGACTGCATCAGGCGCTGGTTGTTAATGGCCAGCGCCAGCGCGTGGCGCACCTCCGGGTTGTCCAGCGGCGGCTTGGCGGTGTTGAAGGCCAGCCAGGCAATGTTCATCCCCGGACGCAGCGTCAGGCGCAGGCGCGGGTCGTCACGCAGGATCGTCAACTGGCTGGCGGCCGGCCAGGCCAGCACGTCGCATTCGCCGGTCAGCAGTTTCGACAGGCGGCCGATTCCACCGGAGCCGAGGTCAACCACCACCTGCGGCATCAACGGCTTGCCGCGCCAGTAGCCGGGGTGGCGCTGCAGGCGAACATACTGCCCGGAGCGGTACTCAGACAGCTGGAACGGGCCGGTGCCCACCGGCTGGCGATCGAGCTGTTCCTGACGATCGTCCTGCGTTAAGCGGGCGGCATATTCGGCGGAGGTAATCGACGCATAGTGGGTGGCCAGATGCCAGAGGAATGATGCATCCGGCCGCTTGAGGCGAAACTCCACGGTCTGATTATCGAGCTTGCGGACGCTCTCCACGCTGTCAGCAAACTGCAGGCTGTCGAAGTAGGGGAAGCTGCTGCCGTTGACGTTGTGCCAGGGGTGATCGCGGTTAAAAATGCGGCCAAAGGTGAAAATCACGTCATCGGCGTTGAAATCCCGCGTCGGGGAGAACCATGCCGTGCGTTGAAACGGGACGTGGCGGCGCAGGTGAAAGCGGTAGGTGGCGCCGTTATCGAGGACTTCCCAGCTCTCCGCCAGCTCGGGGACCAGCCGATAGGTATAAGGGTCGACGTCAAGCAGGCGATCGTAGATCTGCGCGGCCAGCGTATCGACGATCAGGCCGCTGCTCACTTTCTGCGGATTAAAGGTATTAACCTGGCCGCTGACGCAATAGACGAAACCGCTGTCGCGAATATCGGCGCGGTCGGGGAGCGCAGGGGCGGCAAAAGCCTGCCCACACAGCAGGGAAACCGCTGCCAGGAGAGATGACAATTTCAGGCGCATATTTTCTGTTTGATTATAGAGTTGAACTCTATCTTATTAAGATTCATAGACATTCACCACCGCCTTCAACAAGCCTGAGGGATAATGCGGTTACCGGGTGCGTATAGTATTCAGTCAATTGATTAAAATAGTCGCGGAACCGAGTCTGTATAATGAAACATGGTAACTTTTTATCGCCGATATCGCCAGTCAGCTCTGTTTGGCCGCGGTTGACCAGACGGTGGAAGCGACGCTAACGCCGGGGATAAATTCAGTATAGCGGGGAGAAAGCAGAGGGTCCGACGGGCGGGTAACCCTACCCGTCGGATGTCATACAGGGGGGAACGTATTTGCTTATCGTGACAACGTCACTTTTTGATAATCCATATTCCGTAAATCCTCCAGCAGCCCGGGGCCGACCGGCTGCCACTGCAATCGCTCGCGAGTCCATGCCGAGCTGGCGCGCAGGTCAAGGGCGGTAAAGGGGGCAAACCAGCCGAACCAGGCGTCAGCCTGGGCTTCATCCAGCTGGGTCAGCGGCAGATTTAAGCCCCGGGCGATGACTGCGGCAATCTCCCGTAATGCGATCCCCTCTTCAGCCACCGCATGGTAGCGCTCGCCCGCAGCGCCCTGCAGCAGTGCGCTGACGTACAGGCGCGCGACGTCATCGACATGAGCGGCGGACCAGCGGTGGTTCCCCTCGCCGCGCAAGGCCACCGCGCCGCTGGCGACCGCGCGTTCGATATAGCTGGTCAGCAGCCCCTGGCGCACGGTGTCATGCACCTGCGGCAGGCGAACGACCCGGACGTCCACTCCCGCCTCCAGCAGCTGCTGGCCGGCAAGTTCTGAGGCGGTCCGCGGGCTGGGGTGCGCGGCGTTAAAGCACGACTCGCGGGCCGGGGCGCCGCTCCCGTCGTCGCCCATCAGCGTGCCGGAGGTGATGACCAGCGGCCGCGCGCTGCCCCGCAGCGCCTGGCCCATGGTGAGGATCGCCTGGCGGTCTTTCTCGCAGTTGGCGGCAAAGCGGCTGAAGTCGTGGTCGAAAGCGGTATGGATCACCGCGTCGGCGCTCTCGACGCCCGCCAGCAGCGAATCGGGGGCGTCCAGCGTGCCGCGGCGCACCTCGACCCCTGCCGCTTCCAGGGCCTGCGCCGTGGCGTCGCTGCGCACGAGGCCGATAACCTGATGGCCCGACGCCTGCAGCGCCGGAAGAATACGCGAGCCGATAAATCCGCTCGCGCCGGTAAGAAATATACGCATTATGAACCTCCTGAACGGGTTATCAGGCGTATCCTACCCGCGATGTCATACTATAAAAGTAGAGACATTATCGGGGTATAAATTCTAACAGGCAGACTTACAGGCAGATGATGAACACTTCTGACAATCATGCTTTAGGTGATTTTCTCCGCGCCAGGCGCCAGCGTCTCGACCCGGCAACGTTTGGCTTCCCGGCGGGACGCCGGCGCACGCCGGGCCTGCGCCGTGAAGAGGTCGCCCAGCTCGCCAGCATCAGCCCGACCTGGTATACCTGGCTTGAACAGGGGCGCGGCGGGGCGCCTTCCCGCGAGGTGCTGGAGCGGATCGCCCGCGGTCTGCGGCTGACCACCCCGGAGCGCGAACATCTGTTTATACTCGCCTTCGGCCATCCGCCGCAGACCCGTTTGACGATCACAGATGATATGACGCCGCGGCTGCAGCGGGTGCTCGATGCCTTCGCCATTCCGGCGATTATCCGTACCGCCAGCTGGGACGTGATCGCCTGGAACGCGGCGGCGGCCAGGGTGCTGACCGACTACGGCCAGCTGCCGCTGGCGGAGCGCAACGTGCTGCGCCGCCTGTTTACCCGGCCTGAGGCCCGCTGCACCCTGGAGGACTGGCAGACGGTGGGGCAGCTTATCGTTAATGCCTTTCGCGCCGACGTCACGCGGATGGGCGCCACGACGGAAACTGACCAGCTGATCGCGGAGCTCAGCCAGCAGAGTGTCGAGTTCGCCCGTTTCTGGCAAAGCCACGACGTCGCCGGCCACGGCGAGGGCTATAAGCGCATTCACCACCCGCAGATGGGCCCGCTCGATCTGGAGTTCACCTCTTTTGCCGTGGAGGGCCGCCCCGATCTGTCGCTGCTGGTTTTCAACCCGGCGACGACGGAGAGCCAGCGCAAAATTCACGGCCTGCTTCAGGCGTCGGGATCCTCATCGGGGGAGTACTGAGGGGTAAATTCGTACAGGGCCAGGGCGTTGCTCTCCAGCGAGTCGACCCGCAGCCAGTGGCCGTCGAGTCGGGCTTCCTCCACGCTGAGCGCCGGACGGGCCTGATGCATCAGCCACTGATAATCTTCGGCGTCGGGGCCGCTGCGGCTGCGAAAGGCGTCCACCAGCGGGAACAGCGCGCCGTGGTGCTGATCGAAGAGGTGCTGTTTGATGCGCCAGCGGCCCTTTAGCCCCTGCAGCCGCACATTGTACGGCTGGCTGAAGCGTTGAATAAAAGCCGCTTCGCTGGAGAGCCAGGGGTTGTAGACCACCGTATTGCGCAGCAGCAGCTGGTAGTGCCCCTGGTGATGGAGCAGCAGCAGGTTTTTGTCGTGAAACAGGATCTCGCCGCGCAGCCGTCGCCAGAGCCACAGCACCCAGTAAACCGGGCGTGGCAGCCCGTGCAGATAGTGCAGCGCCAGGCTGGAGGTATCCAGCTTGCCGTTGGCGCGGGCTTCGCCCTGGAGGCCGGAGTTTAACCAGAAGCCCGCCAGCCAGACCTGGTCCGCGACCCCCAGCAGATTATCCATCAACAGCGCGCCGCGAAAAAAGCGCCCGTTGGTGTCCCGCGTATCGCCGGTCAGCGTATTCCACGAGAGCAGCCATAGCGGCAGGTTAAGCTGCCGTTGACGCAGGGCGCTGTGGATCTGTCGCAGCTTATGTGCCGGATAGTGCTCGCTGGAGGCCAGACTGCTGCTGTCCGCCTGAGCCAGATCCAGCCGTTCGTTGGCATCCGCCTGGCAGGCGAGAAAATCGGCTTCCGCCAGCAGCGGCGAGTGGAACAGCGGATCGTCCCCGGGCGCGCTGGCGGCAAAGCGGTGCCAGATCCCCAGCTGCGGCTGCGGCAGCAGACGGTGAAGAACCTCGCGCTGCTGCCGCCAGGCCGCCTGGCGGGCCGCTTCGCTGGCCTGCGGCGACCAGTGCCAGACAAAGCGCCAGCTGCTGAGCGTCGTCGGTGGAAAATGGTTGGCGGCGAGTTGTAGGAAGCGCTGCAGCAGATCGCTGCGGGTGGTGACCCCGGTATGCAGGATCACCTGCCAGCCCATCGCCGCCAGCCAGCTGAAGATCTGCTGCAGGTTGTACCAGCAGGCGTAGCCAGCCATCTGCGGATCGTCCCAGCCAGTGCCGAACAGGCGGCTGCTGAGAAAGGCATCGTTGATATCGATGGCATACACCGGCAGGGCGCGGTGCAACTGCTCCAGTTCGCGGCGCACGTCCTCCCGCAGCAGATCGTCCAGCTCGCGCACGGTCACCACCATCCGGGTATGGCGCAGCACCGCGGCGCGCGCCGGTCGCTGGTGCAGGTTGATCTCCCGGGTTTGCGGCGGATTGATCAACAGCGGCTGACTCTCCCGGTCGCGTTGTTCCGGCTCATTAAGGCGGGCGTAGAGCCGGTCCACGGCCACCGGCTGCCAGCGATCGCCCTGCGGCGGGCGCGGTCGGCCCGGCTCCCGGGGGGACCGCTCGCGATACTGGCGCGGCGTCACCCCATGGTGGCGCTTAAACAGGTCGCTCATCATCCGCGTGCTGGCGAACCCCTGCTCGCGGGCAATTTGCTGAACGGGTTTGCGGGTGGTTAACAGCTGATCGGCGGCGTGGCGCAGGCGCAGCGCAGTGAGGTACTGGACAAAACTGACGCCAACCTCCTTGTGAAACAGGCGTGACAGCCAGGCCTCGGAGACAAACTCGGCGGCCGCCACCTCCTGTAAAGAGAGACGGCGCTGATAGTTGGCGTCGATCCGCGCCACTACGCTGGCTATCCTCCGGCTCCATTTTTCAGCATCGCGCCGTGGCGTGAAGGCGATGGGCTGGCTGAAGCGCGTGGCCAGCAGCAGCGCTATCTCACTCAGCCAACGGTTGGTCTCCAGCCGGTAATGGCCGGGATGATTGACCAGGCCGCTCACCAGCAGCTGGCGCATCAGGCGGCGCAGGCCGTCATCGGCATCGCGGGTGCGCGGCGATATCTGGTAGTCGACGGCAAAAAAGGCGTTGTCGAGGCGGGCCAGCCAGCTGGCGGAGAGGGTGAGGATCATCACCGCGTTGCCCCCGGCGCTGCGCAGGCTCCAGCGACGGTTGCGGTTAACGATCGCCAGCCCGTCGACGGCAAGCTGCTGCGGCGCGCCTTCCGCCTCCGCCAGATTTACGCTCCCCTCCAGCACCCACAGCAGCGTCAGCAGATCGCTCTCCGGCTGGCTTAGCTGACGCACATCGCGCACGGTGACGCTAAAGTCGCCTGAATGCTGCTCCACATGGTTCTCCTCTGTAGACAAAAAGCAACCGGTTGTTTTTTGTCATAACCGATATGTATGAAAAACACTCATTCATTTCTCGTCAATATAAAACAAAAAAGCGCGCCTGAAAGCTGTTTCACCCGCATAAACTCGAAAGTGTCGTGCAAACACAACACAGGAATAACAAAAATGACACATCCGTTGCTTGAAGCCTTGCAGGTCAACGAGGCGCAATTTATTGCCTTACGTCGCCGGTTCCACCAGCAGCCGGAGATCGGCTTTGAAGAGCATCAGACCAGCAGCGAGGTCGCCCGACTGCTTGGCGAATGGGGATACGAGGTTCATCGCGGCCTGGCGGGCACCGGGGTGGTGGGTACGCTGCGCGTCGGCCACGGGGAAAAACGCCTCGGCCTGCGGGCGGATATGGATGCCTTGCCGATGCAGGAGCGGAGCGGGAAGCCGTGGGCAAGCCAGGTTGACGGGCGCTTTCACGGCTGCGGCCATGACGGGCACACCACCACGCTGCTCTACGCGGCTGAATATCTGGCGCGCACCCGCCAGTTTAACGGGACGCTGCAGCTGATTTTCCAGCCCGCGGAAGAGTTGCTGTACGGCGGGCGGGTGATGGTCGAGGACGGTCTGTTTGACCAGTTCCCCTGCGACGCCATCTTCGGCCTGCACAATATGCCGGGTCAGCCGCTGGGTAAAATTGGTCTGCGCGACGGGGCGATGATGGCCTCCTCCGATACGCTGTATATTGAAGTGAAGGGCGTTGGCGGCCACGGCGCGGTACCGGAGCATACGGTGGATGCCACGCTGGTGGCCTGCCATATTACCCTCGCGCTGCAGTCCATCGTCTCGCGCAATATCACCCCGTTTGAGCCAGCGGTCGTGACCGTCGGCAGCATCCAGGCCGGACATGCGCCCAATATCATTAACGATCATGTGTTGATGAAGCTCACGGTGCGCACCCTCAATGAGCAGGTACGCGAGACCGTGCTGCAGCGGATCCATGATATTGCCGTGGCTCAGGCGGAGAGCTTTAACGCCACGGCTACGCTGACCCACGTCAACGGCAGCCCGGTATTACGTAACGATCCGGCGGCCAACGCCATGGTGCGGGAGGTGGCCACAGCGCTGTTTGGCGCAGAGCAGGTGGGCGAGGTGAAGCCGTTTATGGGCAGTGAAGATTTCGCCTTCATGCTGGAGCAGCACCCCCACGGCAGTTATTTCACTATCGGCGCTGGCGACGAGCCGGATCGCTGCATGGTGCATAACCCGGGCTATGACTTCAACGACGCGCTGTTGCTTAGCGGCGCGGCGCTGTGGTGCGGCCTGACGGAACACTATCTGCGTTAATCACCGGAAACGGGAGGGCCATGCAATGAGCACTGTCACCGTAAGCGACACCCCCTATGTCGGCAGCGATCGTCTGCTGGTGGGGATTGTGCTGAGCGTTTTAACCTTCTGGCTGTTTGCCCAGTCGGTGATTAACGTCGTGCCGGCGATGAAAAGCAGTCTTGATATTTCTCTTGAGACCTTAACCCTGGCCGTCAGCCTCAGCGCGCTGTTCAGCGGCTGTTTCGTGGTGGCCAGCGGCGGCCTGGCGGACAAGTTTGGCCGCATGCGAATGACCACCCTCGGGCTGGGGCTGAGCATCGTCGGCAGCGCCATGTTGGTACTGGCCCAGGGGCCGGGGCTGTTCCTCGCCGGCCGGGTGCTGCAGGGGCTGTCGGCGGCGTGCATTATGCCGGCGACGCTGGCGCTGATTAAGACCTGGTACCAGGGGCGCGCGCGTCAGCGGGCGGTCAGCTTCTGGGTCATCGGCTCGTGGGGCGGCAGCGGCCTGTGCTCCTTCGTCGGCGGAGCTATCGCCACCGGCCTGGGCTGGCGCTGGATCTTTGTCTTTTCCATCGCCGTTGCCCTGGCGGCGCTGGCGTTACTGCGCGGCACGCCGGAGAGCCGCAGCGCCAGCGCCAGCCAGCAGAAGCTGGACGTTGGCGGCCTGCTGAGCCTTATCGCCGGGCTGGTGCTGGTGAATCTGTTTATCAGCAAAGGCCACGGCTGGGGCTGGAGCAGTCCGCTGTCGTTGAGCATGCTGGCGGGGGCGCTGATCGCTGGCGCGGTGTTTATTCGCAGCGGGCTGCGCAAAGGCGAGGCGGCGCTGATCGATTTTGCGCTGTTTCGCAACCGGGCGTACGGCGCGGCGGTGCTGTCGAACTTTCTGCTCAACGGGGCGATTGGCACCATGATGATCGCCAGCATCTGGCTGCAGCAGGGGCACCACCTGACGCCGCTGGAGAGTGGAATGATGACCCTCGGCTATCTGGTGACCGTCCTGGCGATGATGGCCGGCCCGGTGCTGACCGCCATCGCCATCGGCCTGATATCCTGCACCTTTCTCGATAAGGCGCTCTATATCGGCGTGGTGTTCGGCAGCAATGTGCTGTTCGGCCTCGGGCTGGGCTGCTACGCCACGCCGTCAACGGATACGGCGGTGGCCAACGCGCCGGAGAACAAAATTGGCGTCGCCTCGGGGATCTACAAGATGGGCAGCTCGCTGGGCGGGGCGATGGGGATTGCCGTGACGGCGTCACTTTTCGCGCTGTTTTTGCCGCTCGGTATGGCCCATGCCGCCCAGTATGCCCTGTGGTTCAACGCCGCCTTATGCCTGGGGGCGATGGCGGTGAGCGCGCTGCTGCTGCCGCGCGCCTCTCATAGCTGATGCTTTTTCAGCAGCGCGCGGAGCTGATGATAGGTTAACCCCAACAGCTCCGCCGCCTGCTTCTGATGATACTTCGCCTGCTCCAGACTCCGCTGCAGCAGGCGTTTTTCCTGCTGTAGCTGAAAATCGCGGAGATCCAGCGGCAGGGCGGGCAGTTCGTCCCCGGACGCGGCCTCCGGCACGGAGGCGGCGGTCTGACGGAAAGGGTTGAGGATAATGGCGTCCAGTTCATGCTCGCTGTCGCCGTGGCGATAGACCGAGCGCTCGACGACGTTCTTCAGTTCACGAATATTTCCCGGCCAGCGGTAGCCGAGCAGCGTGGCGGTGGCTCGTTCGCTGAAGCCGGGAAACAGCGGCAGACCGAGCTCGCGGCACATCTGAATGGCAAACTGGTTGGCGAGCAGCATGATGTCGCTCTGCCGTTCGCGCAGCGGCGGGAGCTGCACCACGTCGAAGGCCAGACGGTCGAGCAGGTCGGCGCGGAAATGGCCTTCCTCCACCATCCGCGGCAGGTCGGCGTTGGTGGCGCACACCAGCCGGACGTTGACCTGCAGCGGCTGGCTGCCGCCCACGCGCTCCAGTTCGCCATATTCAATCACTCTTAACAGCTTCTCCTGCACCAGCATCGGGGCCGTCGCCAGCTCATCGAGAAACAGCGTCCCGCCGTCGGCACGCTCGAAGCGTCCGGGATGGCGCTTGCTGGCGCCGGTGAAGGCCCCGGCTTCGTGGCCAAACAGCTCCGAATCGAGCAGATTGTCATTCAGCGCCGCGCAGTTCAGCGAGATAAACGGCCCCTGCCAGCGGGCGGAGAGGTAGTGCAGACGGTTGGCGATAAGCTCTTTCCCGGTACCGCGCTCGCCGATGACCAGCACCGGTTTGTCCAGCGGAGCCAGCCGGGAAACCTGTTCCAGCACCTCGAGAAAGCTGTTGGCCTCGCCCAGCAAATTATCCTTGTACTGCGCCATGATGAATTTCGCCATTAAGTAGTGTGATTAACCAGGTGACTGTAGCAATGCCCTGCCTGTTTCGCAACCACTCTGTTTAAAATCAATAAGATAAAAAGTTGGCACGCAATTTGTATTAGCTAAGCCACAGGTGAATGCCTGCAACCAGAACTATGAGGACTGAAATTATGGGTATTTTTTCTCGTTTTGCCGACATCGTGAACGCCAACATCAACTCCCTGCTGGAGAAAGCCGAGGACCCGCAAAAGCTGGTGCGTCTGATGATCCAGGAGATGGAAGACACGCTGGTTGAGGTACGTTCCACGTCGGCCCGCGCGCTGGCGGAAAAGAAACAGCTGACCCGTCGTATTGAGCAGGCGGTCGCCCAGCAGGCGGAATGGCAGGAAAAGGCCGAGCTGGCCCTGCGCAAAGAGAAAGAGGATCTGGCCCGGGCGGCGCTGATCGAAAAACAGAAGCTGACCGACCTTATTGCTCAGCTGGACCACGAAGTGCAGCTGGTGGATGAAACGCTGGCGCGCATGAAGAAAGAGATTGGCGAGCTGGAGAACAAACTCAGCGAAACCCGCGCCCGTCAGCAGGCGCTGGCGCTGCGTCATCAGGCGGCGAGTTCGTCCCGCGATGTGCGTCGCCAGCTGGACAGCGGTAAACTGGATGAGGCGATGGCGCGCTTTGAATCCTTTGAACGTCGCATCGATCAGATGGAAGCGGAAGCGGAGAGTCACCGCTTTGGCAAGCAGCAGACGCTGGATCAGCAGTTTGCCGAACTGAAAGCGGACGATGAAATCAGCGAGCAGCTGGCGGCGTTGAAAGCCAAAATGAATCAGTCCAACCAGTAAGTACGATTGCGCGGCGCGGCGTTGCGCCGCGGCTCACCCCCTGTAAGGAGTACACATGAGCATGCTTTTTCTCGCCATTCCGTTGACGCTGTTTGTGCTGTTTGTTCTGCCGGTCTGGCTGTGGCTGCACTACAACAATCGCGGCGCCAACGGGACGCTGACGCAAAATGAGCAGCAACGGCTGCTGCAGTTGACCGATGACGCGAAGCGGATGCGCGAGCGCATTCAGGCGCTGGAAGCGATCCTGGATGCCGAACATCCGAACTGGAGAGATAAATAATGGCTGGACTGGATCTGAATAAAAAACTGTGGCGTATCCCGCAGCGCGGGATGGTCAAGGGCGTCTGCGCGGGTATTGCTCAGCATCTTGATGTCCCGGTGAAGCTGGTGCGCCTGATTACCGTGCTGGCGATGATTTTTGGCCTCTTTTTCTTCGTCCTGGTGGCCTACATCATTCTGACCTTCGCCCTGGACCCGATGCCGGACAGTGAGCTTTACGGCCACAAAGCGCCGAGCAATGGCGATCTGCTGGCCGCCGTGGATGCCGAACTGGCCTCCGGCGAACAGCGTCTGCGTGAGATGGAACGGTACGTCACCTCCGACACCTTCACGCTGCGCAGCCGCTTTCGTCAGCTGTAAATCCTGTTGTTAACGAGTGAGGCAACGCATGAATAGCAAATGGCAACGCGCCGGGCAGCAGGTTAAGCCCGGCCTGAAAATCGTCGGTAAGCTGGCGCTGCTGACCGCGCTGCGTTATGGCCCGGCGGGCGTTGCCGGCTGGGCGGTCAAATCGGTCGCGCGACGGCCGCTGAAAATGCTGCTGGCGGTGGCGCTGGAGCCGCTGCTCAGCCGGCTGGCCAACCGCGTCACGCGCGGGATGAAATAACGCCGCCGTGGGGAAGGCGCAAAAGGATTCACGTTCTCCTGCTTATCCCCGGCAGATAGCTTATGATGACGAGACACACCTTCAGGGCATAACGGACTGGCGATGAAGCGACTGAAAACTGAATTGAATGCGCTGGTCAACCGCGGGGTTGACCGGCATTTACGGCTGGCGGTGACCGGCCTGAGCCGCAGCGGCAAAACGGCGTTTATCACCGCGCTGGTCAACCAACTGCTGAATATTCATACCGGCGCCCGCCTGCCGCTGCTGAGCGCCGCGCGCGAAGAGCGACTGCTCGGCGTCAAGCGCGTACCGCAGAGGGACTTCGGCATTCCGCGATTCACCTACGATGAAGGGCTGGCACAGCTGTACGGCCAGCCCCCCATGTGGCCAACCCCGACGCGCGGCGTTAGCGAGATCCGTCTCGCGCTGCGCTACCGTTCCAACGACTCCCTGCTGCGCCATTTTAAAGACACCTCCACGCTGTATCTGGAGATCGTCGACTACCCGGGCGAATGGCTGCTCGATCTGCCGATGCTGGCGCAGGATTATCTGAGCTGGTCGCGGCAGATGACCGGACTCCTGCAGGGACAGCGTGCGGAGTGGTCGACCCGCTGGCGGCAGTTGTGCGCCGGGCTGGATCCGCTGGCCCCTGCCGACGAGGCCCGGCTGGCCGAGATCGCCGCCGCCTGGACGGATTATCTGCACGCCTGTAAGCGTGAAGGGCTGCACTTTATCCAGCCCGGACGCTTTGTCCTGCCCGGCGAAATGGCCGGCGCGCCGGCGCTACAGTTTTTCCCATGGCCTGACGTCGATGCCGTCGGCGAAGCTAAGCTGGCGCAGGCCGATAAACACAGCAACGCCGGCATGCTGCGCGAACGCTACAAGTACTACTGCGAAAAGGTGGTGAAGGGGTTCTACAAAGAGCACTTCCTGCGCTTCGACCGGCAGATTGTGCTGGTGGACTGCCTGCAGCCGCTGAACAGCGGGCCGCAGGCGTTTAACGATATGCGCCTGGCGCTGACCCAGCTGATGCAAAGCTTCCATTATGGGCAGCGCACCCTGTTCCGCCGGCTGTTTTCGCCGGTCATCGACAAGCTGCTGTTCGCCGCCACCAAAGCCGACCACGTCACGGTGGATCAGCACAGCAATATGGTGTCGCTCCTGCAGCAGCTGATCCAGGACGCGTGGCAGAATGCCGCCTTCGAGGGGATCAGTATGGATTGCCTGGGGCTGGCGTCCATTCAGGCGACCCAGAGCGGGCTGATTGAGCTGAACGGCGAGAAAATCCCCGCCCTGCGCGGCAATCGGCTGAGCGACGGCCAGCCGTTGACCATCTATCCCGGCGAGGTGCCGGCGCGCCTGCCGGGGCAGGCCTTCTGGCAGCAGCAGGGATTTCAGTTTGAAAACTTTCGTCCGCAGGTCATGGATGTCGATCGGCCCTTGCCGCACATTCGCCTCGACGCGGCGCTGGAATTTTTGATTGGAGATAAACTGCGATGAGCGAACCGTTAAAACCGCGGATTGATTTTGATGGCCCGCTGCAGGCGGAAAAAACGCCGCCGCTGAAAAGCGCCCGCGCCTTTGACCGACGGGAAGCCGACAACTTCGCGCCGGCGCTTCTGGTGACCGGCGAAGAGGAAGAGGGGGCGGCAGAGGCGGTGGTGGAATCGGTGCTGCGGCCGAAACGCAGTCTGTGGCGGCGGATGGTCAGCGCTGGCCTGGCGATCTTCGGCGTCAGCGTCGTGGCGCAAGGGGTACAGTGGACCGCCAACGCCTGGCAGACGCAGGACTGGATTGCGCTGGGCGGCTGCGCTGCCGGGGCGCTGATCGTCGGCGCCGGCGTCGGATCGGTGGCCACCGAGTGGCGCCGCCTGTGGCGACTGCGCCAGCGCGCCCACGAACGCGATGAAGCCCGCGATATGCTGCACAGTCACGCGGTCGGCAAAGCGAAATCCTTTTGTGAGAAGCTGGCGCAGCAGGCGGGTCTGGATCAGTCGCATCCGGCGCTGCAGCGCTGGTATGCCGCCATCCACGAAACGCAAAGCGACCGGGAAGTGGTCAGCCTCTATGCCCAGCTGGTGCAGCCGGTGCTCGATGCCCAGGCGCGGCGGGAAATCAGCCGCTCGGCGGCGGAGTCGACGCTGATGATCGCCGTCAGTCCGCTGGCGCTGGTGGATATGGCGTTTATCGCCTGGCGCAATCTGCGGCTGATCAACCGAATTGCCACCCTGTACGGCATTGAGCTGGGGTATTACAGCCGCCTGCGTCTGTTTCGCCTGGTGCTGCTGAATATCGCTTTCGCCGGCGCCAGCGAACTGGTGCGCGAGGTGGGCATGGACTGGATGTCGCAGGATCTGGCGGCCCGGCTGTCGGCGCGCGCCGCGCAGGGCATCGGCGCCGGTCTGCTTACCGCCCGCCTTGGTATCAAGGCGATGGAGCTGTGCCGCCCGCTGCCGTGGATCGCCGATGATAAACCGCGGCTCGGCGATTTTCGTCGCGAGCTGATTGGCCAGCTGAAAGAGACCCTGCAGAAAAGCAAAACCAGTCCGGAGAAGTAACCTCCGCTCAGAGACATCGCCGGGCGGCGGTTTGGCCTTGCCCGGCCTGCGAGGTCGAGTCCAGGCTTGCGCACCTGCCGCGCCGCGGGCAATGTCCGGTCATACGCATTCCGCCGCCAGCCACTCGCTGAAGGCGCGAAAGCGCGGGCGCGAGCGGTTCTCCTGCGGACAAATCAGATCATAGCCAAAGGGAGATTCCGCCTCGTCTTCGGACAAGGCTACCAGTCTCCCGGTGGCGAGCAGCGGCTGGATCAGCGTTTTACGCCCCATCACGACCCCGAGTCCATTCAGCGCCATCTCAATGGCCAGCGAGTGGTTGTTCACCGCGTAATACCGGCCGTCAAAGGGTAACGCCTGTCCGCTTTGCTGGCACCACAGGCGCCATTCGGCAAACTGATCCTGCACGTCGGTGGATTCGCAGGCATGGATCCAGACGATCGCCGCCGCGTCACCGCCGCTCAGCGGGCGATACTGCCGGCGATACTCCGGAGAGCAGACCGGCAGCAAACTTTCCGCCATCAACCGTTGTTGATGAAGATCGGGATAGCGCGTGGCGCCGTAATAAATCGCGAGGTCCACCCGCTCCTCGTTAAAATCCATCACCCCGGCGCGGACGCGAAACTGTAGATTTAGTCCCGGCCACTGGGCCTGGAAGCGGGGCAGGCGCGGCATCAGCCAAAGATGGGCCAGGGTCGGCGCAATACCAATATGCAGCGTGCCGCGCAGATCCTGTTCGCGAATATCCTCAATTTCATCGTTAATCGCCCGCAGCGAATGGCTCAACGTCGTCAGCAGGCGTTTGCCTTCCTCCGTCAGCGCCAGTTTACGCGTCATGCGAATAAACAGGCGAAATCCGATATGCATCTCCAGCTTGCGGATCCGATGGCTGACCGCCCCCTGGGTCAGGTTCATTTCATGCGCGGCGAGGGTAAAACTCAAATGGCGGGCGGTCACCTCAAAGGTCTGCAGCAGCGCAAGGATGCTTTGTTGTTCAAGCACAGGTTGTCTCCCTTATGCATTAATTTGCTTCATGCATAGGCCGATTTAATTCGTTTGTTACGCCAGTTTGGCCGGTTTTAAATAGTTATATCGTAACTAAACCGAGGTATACCATGTCAGGACTCAAAATTGTGGTGATTGGCGGCGGCTCCAGCTACACCCCGGAACTGATTGAAGGTTTGCTTAACCGCTATCACGAGATGCCGGTCGCTTCGCTATGGTTGGTGGACATTGAAGAGGGCAGAGAGAAAGTCGAGATCATCGCCGGACTGGCGCGGCGAATGATCGCCAAAGCCGGGCTGATCATCGAGGTGGTGGCTACCCTGGATCGGGAGAGCGCCCTGCGCGATGCCGATTTCGTCTGCTCGCAGTTTCGCGCCGGCTGCCTTGACGCCCGCATCAGCGATGAACGTATTTCCCTCAAGTATGGCCTGATCGGCCAGGAGACCAACGGCCTTGGGGGCTTCGCCAATGCCTGCCGTACCATTCCCATCGCCCTGGCGATTGCTGCCGATATGGAACGACTCTGCCCTGACGCCTGGCTGCTGAACTTTACCAACCCGTCGGGGATGGTGACCGAAGCGATCCTGCGCCACAGTCGCATCAAAGCCGTCGGCCTGTGTAATGTGCCGGTGATTATGCAAAAAGGGGTGACCACCCTGCTGCAATGCGCTGACGAAAAGGAGGTAGTGATGCAGGTCGCCGGCCTGAACCACTTTATCTTCGTGCGCCAGATCCTGCACAAAGGAAAAGAATGGCTGCCGGAGGTCATCGCCGAGATCAATGCCGGTCGGGATCCGCTGGTGCCGCGCAACATTCCGCCGTTCCGTTGGCCGTCGCATCTCCTGCAGGGCTTAGGCATGATCCCCTGCGCCTATCTGCGTTATTACTACATGAAGGACGATCTGCTGCGTCAGGAGCTGGCGGAGGCGGGCGGCGAAGGGACCCGTGGCGAAGTGGTTAAGCAACTGGAAAAAACCTTGTTTGAACAGTACAGCGACCCGCACCTCGCGGTTAAACCGAAGGCGCTGGAGGGCCGTGGCGGTCAGTACTATTCCGAGGCGGCCTGCGAGCTGATGAATGCCATCTACAATGACAAGCGCATTATCATGCACGTCAACACGCGCAACAACGGCGCCATCAATGGCCTGCCGGATGACTGTGCGGTGGAGGTCAGCGCGCTGATCACCGCTTCCGGTCCGCTGCCCCTCAACGTGGCGCCGTTCCCTGACGATACCCTGCGTTTGCTGCAGCTGATGAAATCTTTCGAACAGCTGACCATCGAGGCCGCCATCACCGGCAACCGCCATACGGCGTGGCGCGCGCTGGTGCTGAATCCGCTGATTGTCAGCGGCGAGAAGCTCGAACAAGCGTTGGATGAAGTGATCGCCCATAACCGCCAGTGGCTGCCTGCCTTCCATGCTTAACCCCCCATTAACCGGCCGGATGGCCGGTTAATTGACCACTGACCGCCTGACTTTACGGCGCAACGCCCATTTTTCCGCCATGCTGTCAATAATTGTTGACAGTTAGCTTCCCGAAAGTCCATTCCTGGCCTATTATTCTCCGGTCATTGGCACTTTTAGGGTGAACACTCCCATGCGTCTTGAAGTCTTTTGTGAAGACCGCCTCGGTCTGACTCGTGAATTGCTCGATTTGCTGGTGCTGCGCGGCATTGATCTGCGTGGTATCGATATTGACCCTATTGGCCGTATCTACCTCAATTTTGCCGAACTGGAGTTCGCCACCTTCAGCAGCCTGATGGCGGAGATCCGCCGTATCGCCGGCGTGACAGACGTGCGCACCGTGCCGTGGATGCCATCCGAGCGTGAACATCTGGCGCTGAGCGCGCTGCTGGTGGCGATGCCGGAGCCGGTGCTGTCGCTGGATACCAAAGGCAGGGTCGAACTGGCCAACCCCGCCAGCTGCCTGCTGTTTGGCCAAAGCCAGGCGAAGCTGCGCAACCATCCGGTGGCGCAACTGATCGACGATTTTAACGTCCAGCGCTGGCTGGAAAGCAGCCCGCAGGAGACGCTGGCGGAGCATGTGGTGGTGAATGGGCAGAACTACCTGCTGGAAGTGACCCCGGTTTATCTGGAAGGGGAGCATAACGAGCGAGTGCTGACCGGCGCCGTGGCGATGCTGCGCTCAACCGTGCGCATGGGACGCCAGCTGCAGACCATGACCAGCCAGGACACCAGCGCCTTCAGCCAGATCCTCGCGGTGGGGCCGAAAATGCGCCACGTGGTGGAGCAAGCGCGTAAGCTGGCGATGCTCAGCGCGCCGCTGCTGATTGTCGGCGACACCGGCACGGGTAAAGATCTGCTGGCGCACGCCTGCCATCTGGCCAGTCCGCGGGCGGGCAAACCCTATCTGGCGCTCAACTGCGGCTCCATTCCTGAGGACGCCGTTGAGAGCGAGCTGTTCGGTGACGCGCTGCAGGGCAAAAAAGGCTTCTTTGAGCAAGCTAACGGCGGCTCGGTGCTGCTGGATGAAATTGGCGAGATGTCGCCGCGAATGCAGACCAAGCTGCTGCGCTTCCTCAACGACGGCACCTTCCGCCGCGTTGGCGAGGATCATGAAGTGCACGTTGATGTGCGGGTGATCTGCGCGACGCAGAAAAACCTGGTCGAGCTGGTGCAGAAAGGGCTGTTCCGGGAAGATCTTTACTATCGCCTCAATGTCCTGACGCTGTATCTGCCGCCGCTGCGCGACTGCCCGCAGGACATTATGCCGCTGACGGAGCTGTTCGTGGCGCGCTTTGCCGATGAGCAGGGGATCCCCCGACCGAAGCTCTCCGCCGATCTCAGTACGGTACTTACCCGCTACAGCTGGCCCGGCAACGTCCGCCAGCTGAAGAATGCCGTTTATCGCGCGCTAACCCAGCTGGAAGGATTCGAGCTGCGTCCGCAGGACATTTTGCTGCCGGACCACGACGTCGCCTCGCTGCCGGTGGGCGAGGAGGCCATGGAAGGATCGCTGGACGACATTACCCGCCGCTTTGAGCGCTCGGTATTGACCCAGCTCTATCGCAGCTACCCCAGCACCCGTAAGCTGGCGAAGCGGCTGGGGGTGTCGCATACCGCCATCGCCAATAAACTGCGCGAATATGGTTTGAGTCAGAAAAAGGGCGACGAATAATCGCTGAACGCCGGCGACGCTCGTCGCCGGTATCCCGGCCTGCAAAGCGGGCCAAACCTGTATATACTGGTTTTTTAATCCTTTTTCCGGGGTGGTGCATATTGGCGTCGCGTCGCGCGATCGGGCAATGGCTGACATTGCTGCTGCTCTCAATTCTCTTTTCCTCGCTGCTGTTACGCATTCATCTGCCGGCAGCGCTGCTGCTGGGGCCGCTGATTGCCGGTCTCATTTTGAGCCTGCGCGGGGTGAAGCTGAGGATCCCCCGCGCCTGTTATCTGGCGGCGCAGGCTATCGTCGGCTGTATGATCGCCCGCGCCATTAACCCCTCCGTTTTTGGCGTGCTGTTCAACAACTGGGCGCTGGTGCTGGCGATCCTGTTAACGACCCTGGCGATCAGCGGCCTCACCGGCTGGTTGCTGGTCCGCTACAGCGCGCTGCCGGGCGCCACCGGCGCCTGGGGAAGCTCTCCCGGCGGGGCGTCGGCAATGGTGGTGATGGCTCAGGAGTACGGGGCTGATGTACGCCTGGTGGCGCTGATGCAGTATCTGCGAGTGCTGTTTGTCGTCGGCGCGGCGGCGCTGGTGGTGCGCTATGCCCTGGGCAACGAGGCGCAAACAATGAGCCAGGCTATCGTCTGGTTTCCACCGTTGACCCTTCATTTCCCTTTAACGCTGCTGCTGACAGCGGCGGGCTGCTGGCTGGGCGTGCGGCTGCGCATTCCTTCCGGCGCCATGCTGCTGCCGATGCTGCTCGGCGCGCTGGCCCAGGGGGGCGGCTGGGTGATGCTGGAGCTGCCGGAGTGGCTGCTGGCGATGGCCTACGCGGTGCTGGGCTGGACGGTGGGACTGCAGTTTAACAAGGCGGTTTTTCTGTTGGCCCTGAAGACGCTGCCGCAGATTATCGCCTCCATTCTTGGGCTAATCCTGATGTGCGCCCTGATGGCCCTCGGCCTGACCCACATTCTGCAGATGGATTTCATGACCGCCTATCTGGCCACCAGCCCTGGCGGACTCGACACGGTGGCGATTATCGCCGCCGGCACCCGGGCGGATATGTCGTTTATTATGGCGCTACAGACGCTGCGGCTGTTTACCATCCTGCTGACCGGCCCGGCGATGGCGCGGGCTATTTCCCGCTATGCGCCGCGGCAATAAAAAGCCCCCGCAGAGCGAGGGCTGAGTACATAGCATGTCCGCAGGCGCGATGCCCCCGGGCAGTCTGTTATCAGGCTTTCAGGGCGGCCAGCGCGGCGTCGTAGTCCGGCTCTTCGGTGATTTCGTTCACCAGCTGGCTGTAGACAACCTGATCGTTTTCATCGATAACGACCACCGCGCGAGCGGCCAGGCCCGCCAGCGGACCGGCGGCGATGGCGACGCCGTAGTCAGCGAGGAACGAGGCGCCGCGCAGCGTGGAAAGGGTCACCACGTTGCTCAGGCCTTCCGCGCCGCAGAAGCGGGACTGGGCGAACGGCAGGTCAGCGGAAATGCACAGCACCACGGTGTTGTCCAGTTCAGCGGCCAGCTGGTTGAATTTACGCACTGATGCGGCGCACACGCCGGTATCAATGCTCGGGAAAATATTCAGTACTTTACGTTTGCCGGCGTACTGGCTCAGCGCGACGTCAGAGAGATCTTTGGCGACCAGCGTAAACGGCTGCGCTTTAGCGCCTGCCTGCGGAATGGTGCCCTGAACAGAAACGGGGTTGCCCTGGAAATGCACGGTTTGTGACATGGTTATCTTCCTGTTTACATATAGTTAACGTCGCGAGTAGTGTATGACATCCGCCAGCTACACGGCAAACCCTATTTAACATTTACCAGAGAGGACAAGGGAATGCGCAACGTGCGAGTGTATGAGGAAGCCTGGCCGCTCCACACCCCCTTTGTGATCGCCCGCGGTAGCCGCAGCGAGGCAAAAGTGGTGGTGGTGGAACTGGAAGAGGACGGTGTGAAAGGGGTGGGGGAATGCACCCCGTATCCCCGCTATGGCGAGAGCATCGCTTCGGTCATGGCCCAGGTGATGGCGATCGGCGAGCAGCTGGAGGCGGGACTTACCCGCGAACAGCTGCAGCGGCTGCTACCGGCAGGCGCCGCGCGCAATGCCATTGACTGCTCCCTGTGGGATCTGCAGGCGCGGCGCGAAGGCAAAACCTTGCCCCAGCTGCTGGGGGTGACGTTGCCAAACCGGGTGATCACCGCCCAGACGGTGGTCATTGGCACGGCGGATCAGATGGCGGCCAGCGCCGCGGCGCTGTGGCAGAAGGGCGCTCAGCTGTTGAAGGTGAAGCTCGACGACCGGCTGATCAGCGAGCGGTTAATCGCTATCCGTCAGGCGGCGCCGGAGGCTACGCTTATTGTCGACGCCAATGAATCCTGGCACAGCGAGGGGCTGGCGGCGCGCTGCCAGCTGCTGGCGGACCTCGGCGTGGCGATGCTTGAGCAGCCGCTCCCTGCCGACGCCGATGCGGCGCTGGAAAATTTCGTCCATCCGCTGCCAATTTGCGCCGACGAGAGCTGCCATACCCGGGAGAGCCTGCCCAGGCTGCGCGGACGCTATGAGATGGTCAATATCAAACTGGACAAAACGGGCGGCCTGACCGAAGCGCTGGCCCTCGCCGAGGAGGCAGAACGACAGGGCTTTGGACGGATGCTGGGCTGTATGCTCTGCACCTCGCGCGGGATCGCCGCCGCGCTACCCCTGGCGCCGCTGGCGCGCTTCGCCGACCTCGACGGCCCGACATGGCTGGCGGTGGACGTCGAGCCGGCGCTGCGGTTCAGCACCGGCGTGCTTCATCTTTAAGCCTGCCAGCGCAGCAGGTCGGTCATCGCCGGCAGGTAACGCTCGGTTGCCTCGTCGGCGGAGACCGGCGGGAACTCAGCGGTGATGCAGGGGAGTCCGATATCAGCACACCAGCTGCCAAAGGAACCTGGGGTGTCGTAGCCCACGCTGCCTACCAGCGGTAGTGAGAAGGCGTCGGCCAGCCAGTGTCCCAGCGGGCTGTGTCCCGGGTCTTCGATGCAGGCCAGCGGATCGTGAAAGGAGACCACCCACGCCGGATGGATCTGATGGATCAACTGACACAGGGCCTGGGTCTCTCGCTCCGAGCCCGGCTGTTCGCCGGTCAATAACACCACGTCTCGTTCCGTCGCCGCGCTGTTCCAGCGGTACACCGTTTCCCCTTGTCTCCAGTTAGCGGCCGGAAAGTTACGGTTGAGGTCAACGCCGCGGGCGTTGGCGCGCAGCCCGAGCTGACAGCCGTCAGGATTGACCGTCAGCACCACGTGATGGCGGCGCAGCTCCGGCTTCAGGGTGCGCAGGGCGCAGGAGAGGGTCACAATCGACGAATTCTCATCGCCGTGGGTGCCGGCAATAATCAGGCCGCTGCGGCTGTCGGCCATCGGCGCAGGAAACCACAGCAGCGGCGCGCCCAGTTCCGAGCTGCCGTACTGCCGGGTCCCCGGCGGAAAGTCGCCGCGCTGCGGGCGAGGACGTGAAATAGACATAGGGCTTCCTGTGTGTCGTTATTATGTAGTGTTGGCGAAAAGCGTGCTGGAATCAAACCCATTCCCTGAGGCGTGAAATCCGACGGCACATCAATTTTCTATCATATGTTGTTTGCAATTTCAGGTGATGAAACAAATAATTATCGCTCTGTTGGCGGTGTTTTTTTCTCATTTTAAAGGGGATCTTATGAAGTATCCTGTCGCTTTGACATGCGGCGCGCTGTGGTTAGCCAGCGTATCTTCTCTGGCCTGGGCGGCGGACGTACCGCCGGGCACGGTACTGGCGGAAAACCAGCTGTTAGTGCGCCATATCAAAGATGAACCCGCCTCGTTAGATCCCGCTAAAGCGGTGGGCCTGCCGGAAATCCAGGTGATCCGCGATCTGTTTGAAGGTTTAGTCAATCAGGATGCGAAAGGCAACCTGATCCCGGGCGTGGCGACCCGCTGGCAGAGCAACGATAACCGCGTCTGGACCTTTACCCTGCGCGATAACGCCCGCTGGTCCGATGGCACGCCTGTCACCGCTGAGGACTTCGTCTATAGCTGGCGGCGTCTGGTGGACCCGAAAACCACCTCGCCGTTCGCCTGGTTTGCCGCGCTGGCGGGGATCGCCAACGCGCAGAACATCATTGACGGCAAAGCCGCGCCGGAGACCCTGGGGGTCACCGCCGTCGACGCCCACACCCTGCGGGTGCAGCTGGATAAGCCGCTGCCGTGGTTCAGCAACCTGACCGCCAGCTTTGCCTTCTACCCGGTACAAAAGGCGAACGTCGACAGCGGGGCAAACTGGACGCGGCCCGGCAGCCTGGTGGGCAATGGCGCCTATGTTCTGAAAGATCGCGTCGTGAATGAAAAGCTGGTAGTGGTGCCCAACACCCACTACTGGGATAACGCCAAAACGGTGATCCAGCAGGTCACCTTTGTGCCGATCAACCAGGAGTCCGCCGCCACCAAACGCTATCTGGCCGGCGATATCGATATCACCGAATCTTTCCCGAAAAATATGTATCAGAAGCTGCTGAAGGATATTCCGGGGCAGGTGTATACCCCACCGCAGCTGGGCACCTACTATTACGCCTTTAATACCCAAAAAGGGCCGACGGCGGACGAGCGGGTGCGACTGGCGCTGAGTATGACCATCGATCGCCGGGTGATGGCGGAGAAGGTGCTGGGGACCGGGGAAAAACCGGCCTGGCGCTTTACCCCGGACGTAACGGCGGGCTTCACGCCGCAGCCGTCGCAGTTTGAGAGCATGAGTCAGGCCGAGCTTAACGCTCAGGCGAAAGCCCTGCTGGCTGCCGCCGGCTATGGCCCGAATCGCCCGCTGAAGCTGACGCTGCTGTATAACACCTCTGAGAACCACCAGAAGATTGCCATCGCGGTGGCGTCGATGTGGAAGAAGAACCTCGGCGTGGAAGTGAAGCTGCAGAATCAGGAGTGGAAAACCTATATCGACAGCCGCAACACCGGCAATTTCGATGTGATCCGCGCCTCGTGGGTAGGGGATTACAACGAGCCGTCCACCTTCCTGTCGCTGCTGACCTCCACCCACAGCGGAAATATCTCCCGCTTTAACGATCCGGCATACGACAAAATCCTCGCCCAGGCGGCGGTGGAAAATTCAGCCAAAGCGCGTAACGACGATTACAACGCGGCGGAGAAGATCATTATGGTCAAAGCGCCGATTGCGCCGATCTACCAGTACACCAACGGTCGGCTGATTAAGCCGTGGCTGAAAGGCTACCCGATCACCAACCCGGAAGATGTGGCCTATAGCCGTACCATGTATATCGTTAAACACTGATGCGTACTGGCCTCCTGCTCAGGGCAGGTAGCCATTGCTGAACCCGGAGCTGGCGCGGATTACGGCGCCAGTTTCTCCTGCTCACCTTCTCCCGCCACAGTAGAAAGCATCACTTTTCTGGTAGTATGGCCGACTGAAACCAGGTCTAACCCTCTAAAAGCGAAGCATCAGAAGATCTCATCCGCTGGGTTTTTGTCATGATGCTCAACGTATTCGGCAATCATACCATCCGGATGCTGAACCAGCATGTTCCAGCCGGTTGGCACGATCTTCACCGGGTTGATAATCGTTGCTCCGGTGGAAGGCAGATGTTTCTCCCAGGCGGAAATGTCGTTGACCAGGAAAGTGGCCTCGGTAGCGCGAAAAGGCGCCAGGCTTTTCTCGGTTCCGCCGATTAAAAGCACCGAACCCACCTGCGCCAGTTTGAGGTCGTATTCGGGATAGTCGAAGCGCAACCTCGCCTTCTGCGCGATGAGGTTTTCATAGAACGAAACGGTTTCTTCATAACAGCTCAGCAGCACGCATCGACGGATCAGAATATTGAGGACTTTCATTACGCCTCCTTTGCCATTGACGTAGCGATAGCCTGGCAGTCCTGAGGTGGAATGCAATGCTTAAGCGTTTTAGAGGTATTTCAAGAACAGGCGTGGGTAGGCGAAGAAAAAGGGTTTGCGCAGCAGGGAAATATGCGTTGTTTAACTTGTTACGAAGCGGTGCTGTATTATAACTTTATAATCAAATAGGCAAGTCGCAAAATTAATACTGATATAAGATCATTTCCGCCTTGCATGACAATTTGCATAGTTCGGAATTAAGCGAAAGCTCTGAGCTCAGCCCCCTCCGCCAACCGATACCTGCTACGCGCAGGCAACCTCTGCTACATTCGCAATGTATCAATAACCGCTCTCAGCGCGGGCGACACATTGCGGTGCGGGTAATAGAGAAATGAACCTTCCAGACGCTGGCTATAACGTTGGAGCACCCGGATAAGCGTGCCCTGCGCTAGATCGTCGGTAATCAGTTCTTCCGGGACATAGGCCAGCCCCAGACCGAGCCTGGCCGCTTTGGCTTCCATATAGCTATCGGCGAAAGCCCACTGTCCCTGCGGCGGATGAGTGATTTTTTTGCCATCCACGTTAAGTTCCCAGGCGTAAAGGCTGCCGTCGCCAAACTGATAAGCGATGCAGGGGTGGACGACTAAATCGGCGGGCGTTTGTGGAAAGCCGTAGCGTCGAAAATGTTCCGGTGTACCCACCACCGCCATCTCCATATCGGGCGAAATGCGCACCGCAATCATGCCGCTTCCGACTTCCGGGCCCAGACGTACGCCCGCATCGAATCGCTCCGCAATAATATCGACAAACCGGCTTTCGCTGATCAGTTCCAGTCTGATATCGGGATAGCGTTGTTTAAATACTGCCAGCTTCGGCAGCAGGACTTTATCAATGGCATGCTGGCTGGCATTGATGCGTACCGTACCGGAGGGCGTTTGACGATAGTGGGCCAGCGTGGCGAGTCCCATATCTAAGGCGTCGAAACCGGATTCGACATTGTGATAGAGCTGTTCACCCGCCTGAGTGAGCGACAAACGGCGGGTGGTGCGCACCAGAAGCTGAACGCCCAGGCGCTCTTCAAGTTCACGAACCGCACGGCTGATCCCGGACTGCGCCAGGCCAAGTCGTTGCGCTGCGGCGGTAAAACTGCCTTCCCGCACCACCTGCATAAACAGATAAAGATCGTTATAGTTTTCCCGTTTTGCCATCGGTCCCTCTCTACTGTCGTCTGTTATTTATAACAATATGATATTAATTCTAGCATTTTTCACCCTCTAATCAGCACTAATCCTGCTAACTATAATGGGCGCATGACAACAAAGCACAGCAGCGTTGTCCGTATGAAAACCGTCTCTATCACGTTTAATGAAGGGGAATTTGATGACTGCTTTCACCCAAAAACTGACAGCCGCGATACCCGCCATGCTGCTGTGCGTCTCATTAAGTGGAGTCACAACGATGAGTTATGCAGATACGACCAATCCGAACGCGCCCGTTTCCCTGGGCGAAAAATGGGATAAAACGTTTGCTGAGAGCACGAAAGTGGATCACCGTAAGGTGACCTTTACCAACCGCTACGGGATCACCCTGGTCGGGGACCTCTATTTGCCGAAGGATCGCGGCGACCGCAAACTGGCCGCCATTGCCGTTAGCGGTCCTTTCGGCGCGGTAAAAGAGCAATCCAGCGGCCTGTATGCACAGACGCTGGCTGAACAAGGGTTTGTCACCCTGGCGTTTGACCCATCCTATACGGGTGAAAGCGGTGGCTACCCACGTAACGTGGCTTCGCCGGACATCAATACCGAGGATTTCAGTGCCGCGGTGGACTTTCTGGGCCTGCAAAAAGAGGTGGATCGCCACCGTATCGGTTTGCTCGGCATTTGCGGATGGGGCGGTATGGCCTTAAACGACGCGGCGATGGATACGCGCGTCAAAGCGGTGGCGACCAGCGTCATGTATGACATGAGCCGCGCGATGGGGCATGGAGTCGGCGATGGCAAAGACCGCTACACGACAGCCGACCGCCGAGCGGTACTGCAGTACCTGAACGCGCAGCGCTGGAAGGATGCGGCAAACGGCACTTTCGCCCCCGGCGGGCATGACATTTATGTTGATGATAAAGGCAACGTCAGCGCTGCCGATCGTATTTTGCCGGAAACCTTGCCCGTCAATCCCAACCCGGTCCTGAAAGAGTTCTTCGATTATTACCGTATGCCGCGTGGTTTCCATCCGCGTTCGGTTAATTCAACCGGGGCAAGGAATGCGACGATGCCGCTGTCGTTTATGAATATGCCGCTGCTGAATTATGCCGGCGAAGTGACTATTCCGACGCTTATCGTGACTGGCGAAAAAGCCCATTCTCGCTATTTTGCCGAAGCTGCCTATAAGGCTATTGGCAGCAACGAGAAAGAACTGGTGATTGTCCCTGGCGCAAACCATGTCGATCTTTATGACAACGCCGCAGGCAAAATTCCCTTTAGTCAGTTTGAGCAGTTCTTTAAAACCAACCTGAAATAGATCTCCGGTGCCGGAGACATCCCCAAAGCCGCCACGCGCCTGCGGGCGGCTTTGTATTGTCGGAGATAAACAATGTTTGCATTAAGTCACACCCGGGCACACTGGAGCGGCGTCCTGGCGATGACGCTCTGCGTATTTGTACTCATTGCCTCAGAATTTATGCCGGTCAGCCTGTTAACGCCCATCGCTGGCGATTTAGGCGTCACCGAGGGATTAGCCGGTCAGGGCATTGCCATTTCAGGCGCGCTGGCGGTGCTGACCAGCCTGAGCATTTCTCGCCTTGCGGGAGCACGGGATCGTAAATACCTTCTGTTAGCGCTCACGGCGCTGATGGCGGTCTCGGGAATGATGATTGCCCTGGCGTCCAGCTATCCAGTTTATATGCTGGGCAGGGCGCTCATTGGGATCGTCATCGGCGGCTTCTGGTCTATGTCGGCCGCAACGGCCATTCGCCTGGTGCCGCAACGTCAGGTCCCCCGCGCATTGGCCACCTTTAACGGCGGCAACGCGCTGGCCACCGTTGTGGCAGCGCCGCTGGGCAGCTACCTGGGGGCCACCGTCGGCTGGCGCGGCGCCTTTTTATGTCTCGTCCCGCTGGCGATGGTGGCCTTCGTCTGGCAATGCGTTAGCCTGCCGTCGATGAAAAGCCAGCGCGCACCACAGCCGCAGGGAACCGTGCTGGGTCTGTTCCGCCGCTCGACGGTATTCCTTGGATTGCTGGCCTGCGGGCTGTTTTTTATGGGGCAGTTTACCTTATTTACCTATGTGCGACCGTTTCTGGAGACCGTGACCCGAGTCAGTTCCTCTGGTCTGTCCCTGATATTGCTGGCGATGGGTACCGCCGGTTTTGTCGGCACGCTGCTTATTTCGAGCGCGCTGAACGCCCGGTTTTATCCGACGCTGGTGGCTATCCCTTTGGTCATGGCCGCGATTGCCGGAACGCTTCTGCTGGCCGGACGCCACCCGGGATCAGTCGCCGTACTGTTAAGCCTGTGGGGCCTGCTGGCGACGGCCGCACCCACCGGCTGGTGGATGTGGATTGCGCGGACGCTGCCCGAGGATGCGGAGGCGGGCGGTGGTCTGATGGTCGCCGTGATCCAGCTATCGATTGCCCTCGGGTCAACGGCAGGCGGCCTGGTGTTTGATAGTCTGGGATGGCGCAGCAATTTTGCACTGAGCGGTCTGTTACTGCTGGCGGCGGCAGGGGCGACTTTTCTGCTCTCTGCCAAAATCAGCTCATCTCAGCGCACGCCGATTAATGAGCTGGATGCATAAGTCAAATCACAAATGACAGGGTAATCACGGCGACGTTTATGGCCTACCATGATGGTTAAACAAGATGAGGGCTGACCATGGAATATTGCGTATTAAGTAACAACCGTAAAATGCCGATGCTGGGTTTTGGCGTTTTTAAGGTAACCGATAAAGCAGAGTGTAAGCGGTCGGTGCTGAACGCCATTCGCACCGGCTACCGCCTCGTCGATACCGCCGCCGTCTACGATAATGAAGATGCGGTGGGGGAGGCCGTTCGCGAAGCCATCGCCGAAGGTCTGTGTACCCGCGAGGCGCTATTTATTACCTCCAAACTGTGGGTTCAGGACATGGCCAACGCCGGAATGGCGAAAGCCGGGATTGCCGCGTCCTTAAAAAAATCCGGGCTGGAATACTTCGATCTATATCTGTTGCATCAGGCGATGGGCGATTATTTCAGCGCCTGGCGCGCGCTGGAGGAGGCTTATGAAGCCGGTACCCTCAAAGCGATCGGCGTGTCCAATTTCTATGCCCATGTGTTAGCTAACTTCTGCGAAACCGTCAGAATCAGGCCGATGGTGAATCAGGTCGAACTACATCCTTATTTCGCGCAGCCCGCGGCGCTGGAAACCATGATGCACTATCACGTTCAGCCGGAAGCCTGGGCGCCGTTAGGCGGTGGCAGACATAATCCGTATGAAGAGGCTATGCTGCAGGAGATTGCCGATGCCCACCAAAAAACCGTTGCTCAGGTGGTCCTGCGCTGGAACGTGCAGCGAGGCGTCACGGTCATTCCTAAATCCACCCGCCAGGAGCGTATTGAAGAGAACTTTGCCATCTGGGATTTCTCGCTCACCGCGCGCGAAATGGCGCAAATTAGCGATCTGGATTTAGGTTACGTTGGCGAAGCAGTGAAACACTTTAACCCTGAATTCGTTCGCGGCTGTCTGGGGGTGAAAATCCACGACTGATCGTGGCTCAGCGTGAAGCCTGCTTCATTTAGCTGCCTGCGCCGCGGCGACGGGTTCGGTATGCTGGTTAGCGCCCACGCGTGTGCCGCGACGGTTGTCGATGCGGTAGTCGACCGTCACGGGCTGCGGGCCGGCGGGGGTGACGGTCAGCTCCCTGATCATCTGGCCGGCGTCCGGCGGCAGGGTCCGGGTGGTTTCCCCCTGAGCGAGCATCTGGCCATTTTGCCTGACCTGCCAGGTCAGGCGACAATCCTCGCAGGTCGTCCAGGTATCGTTAATCGCCCACAGGCGCACCGTCGCCGGGCTGCCCTGACGCCAGCTGGCGGTCACCGGCTCGATGGATGGCAGGATCGGCTGATAGGCGCGCTGCAGGGCATAGTAACCCGCCTTCGGCTGGCGCAGATAATCCACCACCCCCCAGTTGATGGAGGGCCATGTCTCGACAAACATAAAGTGGAACAGGGCGGTCACCGGCTGATAACGTTGGCGGCGATAGCTCTCCGCTGCCAGCGCCACCAGCCTGGCCTGATACGCCTGGGTGTTTTCAATCATCTCCTGAATAGTGTTGCCTCGTGGAATACCGGCAAATTTAAAGGTCTGGAAAGGCTGAAAATTATGGTACTTCCATCGCACCCAGCCGGGGTCGTCGGCGGCGGTGGTTTTCGGCCACAGCAGACGGGCCGGGATAATGGTCTTCAGGGTGGAGAGGCGGGGCAGCGCCTGGGCGCCAAACTCGGAAATAATCCCGGTTTTCGCCGGGGAGAGCAGGTCGCGCAGGGTGCCGAAATACCAGCCCGCCCAGTAGTGCTCTTCAACAGCGGAAAAGCGATGCACGATGCGGGAGGTATCTTCCGCCAGCGCATCGCCCACCCGCTGCGTCAGGGTCTGGTTTAAGGTTTTACGCCAGTCGGGGAAGCGTTTCTCCATCCACGGCGAGTTCCACGGCGGCTCGTTGTGACCGCCCCAGACAATAATCGCCGGCGAATTACCGAACTGGTCCATCATCGCCCGGGTCTGGCGCACCGCGTTATCGGCAAAGGCGACGCTGTCATCATAACCCCACTGCAGCGGAACATCCTGCCAGATCATCAGCCCCATCTCATCGGCCACCTCATACAGCGCACGGCCCGCCACGTGGCCATGAACGCGGATGGCGTTGGCGTTCATGGCCGTGACTAGCCTGAAATCCCGGCGATATTTTTTCCGCGTCATGGTGCTCAGCCACGGCGAGCCAATATAGTTGCTGCCCTTGATGAACAGCCGTTTGTCATTGATGCGCCAGCCCTGATTGTCCGCCAGCGCTTCCACCTTACGTAATCCGGTGCGGGTGACGGCGGAATCCATGATCCCCCGGTTATCCGCGAGGGTGGCGCGCACCCGGTAGAGGTTAGGTTTGCCAGCACCCACGGGCCACCAGAGCTTTGCCGAGGGCATGGGCAGCGAGACGCGCAGGACGCCTGCTGTGTTCTCCAGGGTGACCGCGAAGGCCTGTTGAAAACGCGGGCCGGAAAAATTGTCCGGGGTGGCCGTCAGGCGCAGCGTGACGGGGCCGGGGGTCACGGCGCGATAGCGGATTTCGGCACGCAGAATGGGCTGCTCCAGCCCCTGTCGCCAGTCCGGACGCAGGATCACCTCGTCGAGGGTGACGCCGCGGCTCAGATGGAGCTTCACCGGCGCCCAGATCCCCCCGGAATTGGCATCCTGCCCCTGAACCGACCAGGCGCCGCCCGGGCGGGTATCGTGCTGGTTCAGGATCCCTTTCATCAGCGTTTTGTGCAGCGGCCAGATCGTTTGCGGGTCTTCATAGGGGCTGTCGACCCGCACGGCGAGCTGATTATGGCGGCGAACGACCCCGGTGATGTCCACCGGGAAGCGCTGAAAATACCCTTCGTGCCGGGCCAGCGTCTTGCCGTTGAGCGCCACCTCGGCAAAGTAATCGACGCCGTCAAACACCAGGGTGGCCATGGCGTCCGGCGTCAGGCCATGCAGGGTAAACTGATGGCGATACCACAGGGCGCCCTGATGATCGTATCCGGCGCTGTACCAGTTTGCCGGTACCCGCAGCGTGCGCCAGTCGCCATCCGAAGCCTGCGCGCCGTCGAAGGCGCTGTCGTTGGCGTCATGCACCCGCCATTGTCCGGCCAGTGACCAGGTCACCGGCGCTGAGCCGGCGTGCGCCAGCGGCAGGCAAACCACCAGCAGCAGAAGACGTCTAGCGATCACGGGGAGCCTCCTGCATTCTGCGGCGCAGCCACAGGCGGCAACCCGCGATCGCCTCGGCCAGCGTGTTTTGCAGGTCGCCCGGCACGCTCTGGTCGGGCGAGGCTGCCTGGCTCTCCAGTTGCTGGAGCACCCCGGAAAGGCGCTGAAAGCCAAGGGTGGCCGCCTCGCCGCGCAGTTTGTGGGCGGCGCGACGCCACGTCTCCCGGTCATTAGCGTTAATGGCGTGGGTAAGGGCGGCGGCGGCAGCGTCAAGCCCAGCAGCGAAGAGCCCCAGCAGCTCCTCGACCAGCTCAGGATCGCCGGCGCACTGTTTCAGCAGGCGGGCCTCGTCCGGCAGGCCTTCCTCTTCCTTCGGACCGCTATCTTCCGCCGCGCCGACGCGGGCGATGGCCTCCCGTAGCGCCTCCTGGCTCACCGGTTTGGCGATATAGCCGTCAAAGCCCATCGCCAGACAGCGCTCTCTATCGCCCTGCATCGCGTGGGCGGTCATAGCCATCGCGGGCTGGTGCTCCCGGCCGAGCGCCTGCGTCTCTTCACGCAGCAGGCGGATGGCGGTTTCACCGTCCATCTCCGGCATTTGCAGATCGATCAGCAGGAGATCCCAGCAGTCGGCGCGCCAGCGCGCCAGCGCCTCCCGGCCGTTGTTCACCACCTCGCAGCGGTGGCCAAGCTGTTCCAGCAGCCGTCTGGCGACCTTCTGATTAACCAGATTGTCCTCGGCCAGCAGGATATGCAGCCCGGCCTGCTCTCTGACCGGTTCCGCAATGGGGGCTGGCGCTGTCGCCACCACCGGCGTGGGAACCAGAATGCCGGCGATAACCTGATGCAGTTCGCGCTGCGCCACCGGTTTATGCAGATAATGGGCAATGCCGATGCGCTTGAGCATATTGGCGTCAAAATGGCGGCTCATGGAGCTGAGCATAATAATCTGGCTTTGCCGGGCCTCGGGCAGGGCGGAAAGCTCCAGCGCCAGGGATACGCCGTCCATATCCGGCATCTGTGCGTCCAGCAGGATCAGCGGCCAGGGCGGCCCTTCGGCGGCCCGGCGTAGCGCCTCGCCGGCGTTGTCCACGCAGCTTGGCATCAGCCCCATCTGGCGAAGCATGGCGTCGAGCAGGCGCAGGTTGGTGCTGTTGTCGTCAACCACCAGCACCCGCTGGTGGTTAAAGTGGCCCAGCGGGGCGCTGTCGGCGGCGGCGTGCAGCGCTGCCAGCGGCAGGGTGAAGGCAAATTCGCTGCCCGCCCCGGGCTGGCTCTCCACCGTCAGCTCGCCGCCCATCAGGCTGACCAGGCGGGCCGAAATGGTTAACCCCAGACCGGTGCCGCCGTAGCGGCGGGTGGTGGAGCTATCGGCCTGGCTGAAAGCCTCGAAGATCGCCTTTTGCTTCTCCGCGGCGATGCCGATGCCGGTATCGCGAATGCGAAAGCGCCAGCGGTTTTCGTCGCCGGCCGGCGCTATCGCCAGCAGAACCTCCCCCTGATGCGTGAACTTCAGCGCATTACCCAACAGGTTGGTCAGGATTTGCCGCAGCCGGGGGCCATCGACGATCAGCACCTCGGGCACCGCTGGGGAGATATCCACCAGCAGCTCAATGCCCTTTTCGCTGGCGGCAGGCATATGCGGGCGGATCAGCGACTGAACAAAGGGGCGGATCTCCAGCGGCTCTTCGTCCACCTGCATCTTGCCCGACTCAATGCGTGAGAAATCAAGAATGTCGTTAATAATGTGCAGCAGCGACTGGGCTGAGCTCATCACCAGCGAAAGGTACTCCCGCTGCTCCGCGGTCAGCGGCGTGTCGAGGCAGAGCTGCGTCATGCCGAGAATGCCGTTCATCGGGGTGCGGATTTCGTGGCTCATATTGGCGAGGAAGGCGCTTTTCGCTTCGTTCGCCTCGCGGGCTTCCTTCGCCGCCTCAATGGCCAGCAGCTCTGCGGCTTTGCGCCGGGTAATATCCTGCAAGGTGCCGATCACCCGCTCTGCCTGCTGCTGCATATTGAGGGTGACGATCTGCCCCGAGAGCAGCATCCAGCGCCAGCCCTGCGTGGGGTGCTGGACGCGAAGCTCACATTCAAAAACCGGCATATGCTCGTTTTGCGAGGCGATCATCGCCTGCTGCAGGGTGGCGCGATCGTCCTCGTGGACCAGATTGAGCATAAAACGCAGTGGAAAGCGCCACTGCGCCCGTGACTGGCCGACCATCGCCAGCAGAGTGTCATTGACCTGCAGGCTGTCGCCGGAGACCTGCCAGTCCCAGATGCCGATCTGGATCGACTCCGCGGTGAATAAAAAGTCGTCATGAAGCTGGTGACGCGAGCGTCGGGCCTCGTCAAGCTCGGTGATGTCGGTATGCAGGCTGACAATCCCGCCATCCGCCAGCCGCTGATGCTGAACGTAAATCCGGCGGTTGCCCGACTGACGGACCTCGCAGTGGTTCGTCTGGCGGCAGTTGCGGATTATCGCCTCGCGCAGCGTCTGTTGCCGGCCAGGGTCGATGTTATATCCGGCATCGATAAACTTCTCCGCCAGGCTCTCAAGAGAGGCGCCGACGGCGAGCCAGGGCGCGATCGTTGGATAAAACAGCGCCACCTTATCATTCCAGGCCTGCAGTCGTTCACGCTCATCGTAGATCATCACCGCCGAGGGCAGGAGATTGAGGTCGGTACGGTTAGCGGCATGCATGATTACTGGCCAGCGGTTTGATAGTGGAGCTCCGCCTGGCGGCGCAGATACTCAAGCCCAGGGGCGATGGCCATTGCCCATGCGGTGAGGATCTCCTCATCGCACAGCGGATCGCTGGCGCGGACGGTTTTGAGCATCGCTTCCCGCCAGAGGGCAAAAAAACGCGGCGGCAGACGCAGGCCTTCCTCGCTCTGCGCCCGCGCCAGCCGTTCCAGGAAATCGGGTACAAAGAGGTCGCCGTTGACCGCCAGCATGGCGAAAAAGCTTTTAAAGATCATCTGCTGGCCTTCTTCGCCAGAGCGTTGTGAGAAGTGCTGCTCGGTTTCCGCAGACATATGGATAAAAGTAGTGTAGAAGGCTTCGAAGAAGCGCTGTTTGTCGTGCTCCGGTACGACGCGATTCAGGCTGGCTTCAAAGAGATCGCGATAAAACTTCATGGTGCGCTCCTCATGACCCGTTCGCCCGGCAGGCAGCGGCGGGGCGGGTTAAATTCGTCCGTCGCGCGGCGGGCAAAATAGCTGTTGTCATCCGCGAGGCCGTTTTTGAACAACGGCCCGGCGTTGTGTTTGTAAAACAGCGCCTCCAGCACCATGGCGTTGGTGGAGAGGGTGAGGGTGGCGTTGACGTCGCCGGTGGCCTCGACCCGACCTTCATACCAGCCGCGCTGCGGGTCGTTAAGATGGGTAGTGACCGCCATCAGCGCATCGGTATACTCGGTTTCCCACAGCGTCCACAGGACAAAGACCGCTTTAGTGGTCACCTGCGCCAGCCGGGGGTAGTATTTCCCGTCGTCCCCGAGCGTATTCCAGGCGTAGCCATTTCCCCAGACGGTGTCTTCCACGTGCCAGGGCGCCTGGGTAAGCGAAAAATCGGCCCGGGCGGTGAGCACCTTATCCTGCGTCCAGCGCGTTTTCTGGCTGAGCCATATCCCTTCCGCCCGGGCGCGCATAGCTTTTTGTACCTCTTCCGACACGCCAGGCGGCTTCCAGCCGAACTCCAGTCCCGGCAGCATGGCGGGCAGAGTGGAGAGCACCACGGGTTGCCAGGTGGTTCGCGGGTCGCGGTCGTCAACGGCGAGGCGGCGCTGATAAATAATCACATGGCGCGCCGGGGGTGAGAGAGCCTTGCCGGCCGGAAATCCCCACAGGCGGAACGCGCTGGCGGCGTATTCACTGTCTCCCAGCCGGAGCTCCTCGCGGATCGTCCGCTGCCCGCTCTGCAGTGAGGCGGACCACAGCTCACCGTCTTTATCGATCACCGGACAGAAGTTCCAGCGCAGGATAATTTTATCAATGTACTCGCCATACTGCGGCGCGCGTTCGGCGGTGAGCCGCAGGGCGAGCATCAGTCGCGCCATATCTTTCGCTGACCAGCCGCTCCCCGCCGGTTTGCCGCTGAAGTCGACAGGGGTCGCCGTCTGAGTGGAGTATAGCCTGCCCGGCGAACCGCCGTCGGTCAGCGTCAGTCGATTGAGGGTGCCGAGCAGGGGCGTCAGGCGGGCGTCGAATTCCGCTTCCTTTACCAGCCCCAGCTCTCTGGCGGCGAGCAGGGCGATAAGGGTGTCGCCCATCTGCCATAGCGTCGCGCGGGGCTGTTTGTCGCTGCCGTTGACGAGCCCGGTTTGCGGCTGGGTATTGTTCTCAACGTACCGCCAGGCGATCTGCGCCCACGTCCGCTCCTGCGGCGTCAGGCTGCTGATACGGGCGGTGGTGTGCCAGCCGCCTTTAGTCAGCCAGCGCCACCCCGCGCCTTCGCGACCAAACAGCGCCAGGGCGATAAGCAGCAGGACGACGGCGACGGCCAGACAGCGGGCTAGGGTTTTAAGCATTGCGCGGTCACCGGCGGAAGTTTAACGGGCTCGTCAGCCTTGCAGGCGGCGCACTGGCAGGCCTGGCAGGCGGGTTGGGTGCGCTGCGTGGTCCCGGTCTGCTCGCACCATGTTTTGACGGCCGGGGTGTTGCTCAGGAACGGGCGATTGCGCGGGCCGTTATTCGGTTCAAAGAGATCCACCAGCTTCTTGTCCCACAGCGACGGGGCGAAATTGCGGTTTTTCGGATTGTCGCTGGAAAACTGCAGCAGTTTGCCCTCTTTTTTAAACAGCAGCGCTTCCAGCATGATGCCGTTATTGTTGGCGGTAAATTCATTGATTGGCCCGTCGCCGTTCTCATACAGCCCCTCGTAATAGCCTTTACCCGCTTCGTTCGCGTTTTCAATGGCGTCCAGCAGACGATCGGTATAGGGCGAGTTCCACAGCACCCACATCCCCATCGCCGCTTTGAGCGACACGGCGGCGCTGTTCGGTACGAACTGGCCTTTGTCGGTTATGGTGTTCCAGTTAAAACCATCGCTGAACACCGTGTCATAGACAAAGTACGGGGATTTATCGAGCTGATGCTCGGAGCGGGCGGTGAGGATCCCGGTGATGGCGTAGCGATTCTCCTGGGCCTGATAGACCCGGTCGGCAAAGTTTTTCATCCATGGATGGGAGTACTCGCGCGGGCTGTTGTTCCGATCAGCAGGATTATCAAAGCCAAACTCCATGCCATACAGCACGTAAGATTCACTGACCACATAGTTATGCTGGCTGGTTTGCCGCGGGTCGCGCGAATCATAGGGGACCAGCACGCAGTAAATCTCCGCCAGCTCGTAGGGCTGCGGCCGGCTGGCCTGACAGGTGTTAAATCCCCACAGCTGAAAGCCCGCCGCGCCGTACTCCTCGTAGCCCAGGCGGCCTTCCTGAACGTATTTTGGCTGGCCGTTTTCCAGATACGCCCCGTACAGCGTGCCGCAGGGATCGACCACATGGCTGAAATCCCACCCCAGCACCACGTTATCGATGCTGTTGCTGTATTCCGGATAGCGCTCCTTGATCACCTTCAGCCAGATCAGCATTCTGCCGATATCCAGCGCCGAATAGCCGATTTCGCCCGGCTTGTTCTGGTAGTTCACCTTCTGTCCACTCACGGTGTTATAGGCTTTGTTGGGCAATTCGTTACGGAATAAATCGAGCTTATTCAGCGTGGCGAGAAACTTCAGCATCCGACGGTCGAACTCCGCCTTATCAATAATCCCCAGCTCACGGGCCGCGGTCATCGCGGCCAGATAGGAGGCGCTGTCCCACATGGTGGTGGAGGGGTATTTGTTCACCGCATTGACCAGCCCGGTGGTGGGCTGAAAGTTGGCGACGAAATATTGCCAGGCGTTTCTGGCGATAGTCATCTCCCTCGGCGTCAGCTCCCCGCTGCGCGGGGCGTATTCCGTAGCCGGCAGACCGGTCGCGGCCTGCGCGCCGGAGAGCGAGAGCCACAGCGCCATGAGTCCGGCCAGCAGGGGAAAACGGGATAAATAGATCAGCTTCATGGCGTTGCTCCTGCTGAGGACGAGGGGAGAGGGGCAGGGCTCAGGCAGGCCAGACACAGCATCTGCCCCCGGGAAATGTAGGCCAGGCTTTCCAGCACGATCGCGTTGGTATCGCCGTCAATAACGTCGTTGACGCTGCGGTTGAGGTTTAACCCGCGCTGCCAGCCCCTGCCCGGGACCTGCAGCGTCTGGACCTGCTGGCGCAGCGCTTCGCTCCAGCTATTACGGAACAGGGCGTACCAGGCAAAGGCGGTGCGGGTGGAGGTGATCGCCGATTGCTCCGGGGCGGCGCTGCGCGGGGCGAAGGCGCTCTGCGGCTGCCGGTCCGCCAGCGCGCTGGCATAATCCGGCGCGGGCTCGGCGTAGTCGGTGCTGATCGGCGGCTTGCTGACCCTCAGGCTATGACGGCGCTGCTGGATTTGCATGATGCGCCAGGCGATCTCCGCGCTCTGCGCGTCAAAGCCCAGCTCAAGCCCGGTGAGCAGGTACGGCAGGCTGATCAGCGAAGGCTGCCGACCCCAGGGCGTGCGCAGCCCCTCGTCGGGCACCATGATGCCGTCGATATCGATCATCTGCTGCCCCTGCGGCGGGTTGGTCACCGCCAGCCCCGCGGCGCTGTCGATCAGCCGCAGCGTATGGCTGGCGTACAGCCGGTAGCCAAAGCTGTCCCGCGGTTCATCCGCCGCCAGCGCCCAGTGGTGCAGCGGCGCCGCGGCCTGGCTGGCGGGGCTGTTGCTGATGAGCGCGCCGACCCGCCACTGATTAAACAGATCCCGCACCGCGGCGGCGTGCTGAGGATAGCGCCAGAGCAGCGTTTGCAGGGCGGTGAGCAGGCGTCCCATACCGATGGCGGAGGAGTCCGGGCTGCCGAGGATCTGCAGCGTGTCGGCATGGTACTGAGCGGCGGGCAATCCCTGGGCGTTGAGGGGCAGTTGACCGAGCGTAAACAGGGCGGCGGCAAGGCGCTCATCACCTTCGGCGGCGGTCACAATATGCAGCTGCTCTGCGGCGACCACGGCGAAAAGATAGCTGCCGACGCTCCACAGGCTAAGCCAGGGTTCGCCATCGTGCGCGTTGGCCAGACCGTTTGGCTGAGTATTATTCACATAATACTGCCAGGCCACTCGCGCCCAGATCGCCTCGTCAAAGGTCAGCTCGCGCGGGGCAGGGAGCGGCGGAAAATCCTGGCTCAACGTCATCCCACCGCTGCTCTCGACGCGCGCGGGCATCTGTTTTTCCACCCACACGACAATCGCAAAACCCAGCAGGAAGCCAATGAGGATGGTGAGGTAGCTGCGGGCGGGGAGCAGGGCGTCGCGGATCCTCATCGACTTGCCTCCTGCTCTTCGGGGGGCGTCCATATGGCGGCGAAGATCAGCGGCAGCATGGCGGCAATATTCACCGCGCCCCAGAAAATGTTGATGACGTACCCGGAGGGGTCGTCAACCTGCCCGCGCGCCACCTGAATGCCGCCCCATAGCAGCCCCGTAAGGGTGAGTACAACGATGGCAATTTGCGGCTTGACGAGATAGAGAAAACGGCCCGTCTGTCGCTCTTTTGGCGTGACGTGAAATTTGATCTGCTCCCCGCGCAAAACGGTGTTTAGCGCCCGCAGATTCATCGAGAAAAAGGAGAGGTAAGAGGCCCGGCCGTCCCAGGCCGAAATGCCCCAGGTGCCGAACATAAAGGCCAGTTCGGAGACAATAAAAAAGGGTAAAAAGTGCAGATAGAAAGGGGTAGACCACGCCGACACCGGGGGAATGCCGGTGAAGAGATAGATAATGGGCGAAATCAGGAACACGGTATTCCATACGCAGGCCAGATAGGACCAGAAGGTGGTCGCATACATCAGCGTTTGCGGCAGCGAGAGTTTAAAGCGGCGGCGGCTGAAGATGTTGTCATGGAACAGGATATCCAGCGAACCGGCAGCGTACTTAAAGCGCTGGATCATCCATGTCAGCATATCCTGCGGCGAGAGCATTTTCGACTCGATCCGCGGGTGCATTACCGAGCGCCAGCGGCGGGCAGCGTCGCCGTGCAGCAGGATGGAGGTATAAATATCTTCCGAGACGTGGAACTTATAGGGCGTCAGTTCAGTATCGTAGGCCACGTGGGGGCGCATGGCCTCCTGCAGCGCTTCCCGCGTTGCCGGGTCGCGAATATCCCGCGTATGACGCGCGATCTCGGCGTCAACGCTCCAGACGTAGCTGCGCAGCGCGGCCTGCATCACCGCTTCCCGCCGGTGAACGGAGGCGGCGCCACAGCAGAATGCGGCATTAGCCCAGTTGCGGCGCCGTAAAATCACGTCGTAAAACATGCGCGGATCGTTGAAAAACGGATCGCGACCAATGGTCACCGGACCGACGATTTTCTGCGCCAGCCAGCCCACGCCGTAGCCTGCGCCGCCCGCTTTACGCCGCAGCCAGCGCGCCAGATCCTCCCCCTCCGGGAGATCGAAAAACCATTGCGGGGTCTGCACCCAGGCGACGTCCGGATCGCGAAAATAGCCGAGCGTATTGCTCAGCAGGGTCGGGAAAACGCGGGTATCGGCATCACAGATGATCAGAAAGTCGCCATCGGTATGTTCCAGCCCGTTGCGCAGGTTTCCGGCCTTATAGCCGATATTGCTCTGACGGGTGATATAGTTCGCCCCCTCCTGCTCGCAGACCGCCTTCATCTCCGGGCGACGCCCGTCGTCAAGAACATGCACCTTATAGTCGAGCGGACCGGGATAGGTCATCCGCATGGCGTCACGGATCGACAGCCTGACCAGCTCCACGTCTTCGGAATAGGTGGCGATAAACAGATCGACTTTAATCGGCCTCGACTCCACCGCTTCATCCGCTCGCAGACAGTCGTTAATCTCCGTCGGGGGGACGCCTGGCGGAGGATCTTTTTCCTGCCATAAATTTATGGTGAACAGGACTGTGCCAATCCACGCCAGGGTTTCCGCCAGCGCCAGCGGAACGGCATACCATAGGGCGTCGGTATTTAAAGACGCGGTCCAGCGCCAGTAAATATAATTGGCGCCGAGAACCAGGGCGGCCACGGCTAATACCTGCCAGATCATCCTCACCCAGCGCGGGGTGCTGAGCGGCTCAGGCGGTCGACGATGTTCAAAACGGGAAAAATAAAAATCCATAGCAAGGATATCCTGATTCCGCGCTGAGTTTGAATGACTGGTCTGTTATTGATTGGCGGCGTTCTGCAGAACGCACAGGGGCTTATAAATAACAGTAAAGTGAGTGTAGATGGTGGCGTAAAAATTTCAACAGCGCGAAATGATAGTCACCGGGATGACTTAACATAGTGTGATGTACGCAGGCGGAATTTATAAAATGAGCATTGCAAGATAGCGCATTCTACACTATCTAAATAATTTGTAATAAATGTTGCAGGGTAGACGACGGGATCCCTCATGAGCCAGGTTGTTTCAGCGATTTCGCAAAAAGAAACTTATAAATCAACGGCCTGGCGTTACTCTCTGACCGGGGATCGCGACCTGCGTATCGACTTTATGCGCGGTATTGCTCTCGTGATGATGGTGGTGGCGCATACGGAAGTGATGTCGATATTTAATATTTTCAGCTGGGAACGATTTGGTTTGACCACCGGTGCCGAGGGCTTTGTGATCCTGTCCGGCTTCATGTTAGGGATGCTAAATCGTGTCAGATTACAAAAGGCAGTATTAGTGACGGTGAGCTGGGGGCTTTATCTTCGCGCCTGGAAAATATATCAGGTTAATATTATTATTATTGTCTCTTTTCTTTTGCTGAGATATTTACCTCATATTAATGTCTATGAAGTCACTCATTTTACCGACCGCTTTTCCGGGACCAGTTGGTCGCTTTATCCGCTAACCCCACAAATAAAAGAGACGTGGTTTAACATTATCCTCTATCTGCAGATTGGCCCGCATCAGACGCAGATCCTCGGTCTCTATATTTTTTTGTTATTGCTCAGCCCGCTGTTTCTCGGCATGCTGCAAAAGGGTCACGTCTACCCATTACTGGGCGTCTCGCTGCTGATCTACGGCTGCTGGCAACGCTGGCCGGTACGGGTGACGCCCTGCGAATTTGAATTCGCCTTTCCCCTGATGGCCTGGCAATTTATCTTTGTGCTGGGAATGTGCTGCGGCTGGTACAAAGCGGAACTGATCTCTTTCGCCCGCACGCCGCCCGGCAAAGTCGCCGTCGCGGCGCTGGTGTGCATCGCGCTTATCCTTGCGTTTGTCGCCCAGAATCATACCAATCCTTTTATGCCGCCCGCGCTGCTGATGCACGTGATCCCACCGGCGGAATTTAACGCCTTTTACCATACCTGGGCGGCGAAAAACGGCCTCGGGCCGGTACGGATCCTTAATGATATCAGTCTGATGGTCACTATTTATCTGCTGTTGACCCGGTGCTGGCGCCCCCTGAACTGGCTGGCAGGCTGGTTCCTGATCCCGCTCGGGCAGCGTTCGCTCTACACCTTTATTTTGCATGTTTACATCGTGCTCGCCGTAAGCCAGTTGGTCACCTTCGATCTGTGGCGCCAGGCGTGGATAATGAACACCTTGATCCATGCCGCCGCGCTGGGCGTACTGTGGCTGATGGCCAAATACCGCGTCGCCGCACGCTGGATACCTAACTAAGGAAGGGCAAATGCGGGAGAAATATATGCTGGCCTGTGCGCTATGGTGCGCCATCGCAGGTGCCGAAGGAGCAGAGAAGAACGACGCACAACCGCTGCGTGATAAAAATGGTGAACCGGTGCAGGCCGGGGTGTTTACCAGCCGCTGGGGACGGCTTTTTTCCGGGAATGACAAGGTGTTTTCCGGAGCGCTGAGCTTTAGTTCGGGTTTAAAAGAGCAGTGGATGACCGTCCCCAACAGCTCAGACAGCGCAGAACAGAAGAAAAAATATAATCAGACGCTGAACCTCAGCCTGCAATACTCGCCTTACAGCTTCTGGTTCGCCAACGTGACATCCCGTTTACCGGTGACCGATACCAGCCGCTATACCGCCGATTTTCGCTATAGTTTTGGCTACGACGACTGGCATGCCAACACCGTCAGCCTGGTTTACAGTAACTATGGCGATAACCACTTCTGGACCTCGGGCAGCAAGCGTCACACCTATTTTGAGCAGGGGGCGATTACCCTGGCGTATAAATTTTCGCTGCCGAAGCCCATGGAGCATGCGCTATTGATTAACAAAGGCGATGCCATTATCTGCCAGGTAGGCTACAGCTGGGTGCCGCGCTATTACGATCTGGAGAGCGATGACATCCGCAAAAACAAAAATGTGCTGCTCGGCGGCTGCGGATATACCTTTAAGCAGCATTTTTTTGTGCGCGCTACCGCGTTCTGGTATCCGGACAGTAGCCAGCAGCAGCCGTGGAATGGCGACTACAGTTACAGTTTCGGCTACGCGGGCTATACGCCAGGATCGTTCTCTGTGCAGTATGCCAACTATGCCGGTACCCGCTATCCGGGGCACGACAGCGGCAGCGGCAAGTTTCGTGAAGGCACGATCAGCCTTATCTGGTTCTTGCCGATTTAGGAGGCGCGATGTCGGCACAGCACGTCCTGATTGTTGAAGATTCGCTGGTTTATCGTCGGCTGCTAAGCCGGATGTTGACGCAGTGGGGCTATATCGTCAGTGAGGCGGAAAACGGCGTCGCTGCGCTGGCGATCCTCGAAAACCAGCCCGTCAGCCTGGTGATAAGCGACTGGGAGATGCCAGAGATGAATGGCCTGACGATGTGCCGGGAAGTTCGCCGTCGCCAGTTTGGTCACTACGTTTATCTGATATTGCTTACCGCCCGCGAAGACCCTGGCGATTTAACGCAGGGGTTTGAGGCCGGGGCCGATGATTTTCTCAGCAAACCGGTAGAGCAGAGCGAACTGCGGGCGCGGCTGCACGCCGGGTCGCGGATCCTCTCCCTTGAGGCTGACCTCGCCGCGCGCAATGCGCGGCTGAGCGAAGCGCTGCGACAGATTGAACAGGATCTGGAGCTGGCGGCGCGCATTCAGCAGTCGGTTCTCCCGGCTCATCAGCTGCGTCATCAGGGATTTTTCTCCGACTGGATTTTCCTGCCCTCGGCCTGGGTGTCGGGAGATATTTTTAACGTCTTCCCGTTGGGCGATCGGCTCGGATTTTACTGCGTGGATGTCTCCGGACACGGCGTGGGGGCGGCGATGATGTCGCTCGCCGTCGCCCGCCAGTTTCTGCATGGCAGGGCCGTTGAGCGCTTTCTTTTTACGGCAGACAACCAGCCGGCGTCGCCTGCTGAAGTGGTGGCGATCCTTAATGGTCGTTTTTGCAGTGACGAAACAGAGATTGTCAGCTATTTCACCCTGATCTATGGCGTCATTGACCTGAAGACCGGCGCGGGCAAACTCTGTCAGGCCGGGCATCCCACGCCTTTTATCGTGAGCCCGGACGCAGCCGTCCGTCCGGTCGGCAGCGGCGGGGCGCCGGTGGGGTTGATAGACCATCTCTCGTGGGCAGATGTCAGTTTCTCACTGGCGCCGGGAGAGCGGCTGTGCCTGTTCAGCGACGGCATCACCGAATGTGAAAACCGGAGCGGTGAACAGTTTGGCGAGGCGCGTTTACAAGCGTGGCTGCAGGACAGCGTGACGCAGCCGCTGCCCGCGCTGCTGCCGGGGTTTGCCCGGCACCTGATCCGCTGGCGCAGTGGCGACGGGCAGGAGACTCAGGCGATGGCCGATGATGTTTCACTCTTGATTATTGAACGTACAGGGGACAGTGATGAAAATTGAAACCGAACGGCAGGCCTCGGTGACGATCCTGACGCCGGCGGTGCGTCGGCTGGATGCGTCCGTCGCGGTAGCCTTTAAAGCGGCAATCGCCCAGGAGATAGGCGAAGATCGCACCGATCTGATTGTTGATTTCAGTAAAATCGATTTTATAGACAGCAGCGGTTTGGGAACGCTGGTTTCCCTGATGAAAATGATGAATGGTAAAGGAGAAATGACACTGTGCGCGCTGAACCCCGGCATCCGCAATATGTTTACCCTGACCAGGATGGATCGTATTTTTCGTATTTGCGAGGATCGCACTTCAGCCCTTGCGCAGTTCAATCCGTGATGCGCCCGTGAATAACGTCATGCTGTTTCCTGCCCAACTCAGCTCGCTTTCACCGCTGGCGGCGTGGCTGACTCAACAAATGACGCCGCTGTCCGTCGGGGAGGAGTGGCGCTTCGCGCTCGATCTTGCCGCCTGTGAGACGGCCACCAATATCATTCGCTATGCGCTGCATGAGGATCGGCAACGCGTTTTTCGTGTCGAATTTATCGCAGCGGAGGACCGGGTGACGCTGCGCTTTATTGATGCAGGAGAGGTCTTTCCGGCAGAGCGCCTGGCGCTGGCGCGTAGCGATGAGCGCTTCGATGTCGATCCGTTAGCGGAAAGCGGCAGAGGTTTGCGGCTCATTCTGCGCGCGGTGGACTATTTTAATGTGGAAACCCGCGCCGGGGAGAATGTGACGACCCTGATAAAAGCGTTGCCGGATGCCGGCCTTCGCCATTCCACCGACGGTGCGTCAGGTGAAGGACCAGAGGTTGCCCCCAAGTGAATCACCGGGGGGATTTTCCCGCCCGCGTTCACCCGCTTCATCGTCTTATGGCTGTGCCTGAGCGGTGGACAGCGCGCCCAGGTGATAAGGGCGAATAGTATCTAAGGTCATCATGGCCGATTTGCAGAAAATGCATTTCGCACCAAAGGGATTTTTTTCCGTCACGTCAAACTGGGACGTTCTGTACTGGGAGCCATGGCAGCATGGGCATCTAAAATGGATATGTTCAATCATAATGTAAACCTTGTATGGGTAATGTTCTGTTGAAAAGACAATGGTCGTTTTCAGGGAAATTAACGCGGCTGATTTTTGTTAGTGGTAAGCCGGGTATTGGGTCAGACGGAGGGCTTTTTTAACGAGCCAACAGGGGTCTGACAGGGCCTGTTTACAGAAAAAGCAAAATACTAACGGGACTGCTCAAAGGAAGGTGGTATCAGGGATAACGCCTGGAGATGAGAACACGTGCTTCGATAATAATTTTTCGTCTGGTAAATCGACTTAATGATTAACGCACGAGCCGCAAATAATAGCAAACGTTATTTTAGCCTTCCGGATGCCTGCTGCGGAAGGGGCGCCTTCATCAGCGCCGTCACCCAGTCGATAAATACCTGTACCCGGGCAGAGAGCTGCCGGCTGCTGGGATAGAGCAGGGAGAGCGGCAGCGGCGCAGGGCGAAAATCAGCCAGCACCTCCGTTAACCCACCGGATGCCAGATCGGCCTCAAGGCGGGACAAGGGTGCCTGATACAGGCCAAAGCCCAGTCTGGCCGCTTCGGCGCCGACGTCGGCATCGGAAGTCAGCAGCCGACAGGGCAAACTGACCTCGGTCTGGCGGCCATCCAGGGTAAAACTGAGCGGCAAGGTACGGTGCGTGCGCGATGAAACAAAACCGATCGTCACGTGTCCCGCCAGCCCGTCAATCGTATGCGGGGTACCGTACCGGGCGAGGTAGGCCGGGCTGGCGCAGGTGATCTCCTGCAGCATGGCGAGCGGCCGGCAAATCATCTCGCTATCGGGAAGATGGCCGCCGCGAATGACGCAATCTACCCCTTCGCGGACCAGATCGACGTCGCGCTCGCTTTCGCCAATCTGCAAGGTAATGGCCGGATAGCGGGCGAGAAACTGCGGTAGCGCGGGCAGCAGCAGGGTTCGCGCCAGATTGCCCGCCACGTCCACCCGAAGGGTGCCGGAGATGCTCCCTCCGGCGCTGCGGTTGGCCTCCTCCAGGGCCGCCAGGATGGAGACGCAGCGCTGATAATACAGCGACCCCTCCGCCGTCGGCTGCACGTGCCGGGTGGTGCGCTGCAGCAGGCGCGCCCCAAGGCTGGCCTCCAGCGCCTTAATGGCCGCGGTCGCCACCGGCCGGGAAAAACCCAGATCCGCGGCGGCAGCGCTGAACGAACCCCGTTCGACGATACGCACGAACAGGGTCAGGGTATCCAGTTTATCCATGACATTGTTCCAGCTGGCAAAACAATCCTGTCGTACCATGCGGTCTTATCGTCGGCATTCAGAGGCCTATAATCGCTCATGTTTTCAGCAGAGATAAAAGGGGGAAACATGAACAATAGCGCAAAAATCGCCCTGGTGACAGGCGGCAGCCGTGGCCTGGGCCGCGCGACCGTTGAAGCGCTGGCTCAGCGCGGCGTGAATGTGGTATTGACCTACAACGCGCATTTCGCCGAGGCGACCGATGTGGTCGCGTGGGTTGAAGCCCAGGGCTCGCGGGCGATCGCGCTGCCCTTCAGCGCCGGCGAAACCGACACCTTTGACGGGTTTGTCAGCACCTTTCAGGCGGCCCTGGCGGAGCTGGGGGCCGATCGGTTTCATTACCTGGTCAATAATGCCGGCAATGCCAGCGGCATGGGGTTTCTGAACGCTACCGAAGCGGAGCTCGATGCGCTTTATCGCATCCATGTGAAGGGTGTTTTTTTCCTCAGCCAAAAATTATTGCCGCTGCTGGCCGATGGCGGGCGAATTGTGAATATCTCGTCCGGACTGACCCGTATCGTGATGGCGAATCGGGCGCCCTATGCAGTCATGAAGTCTGCGGTGGAAACCCTGACCCGTTATATGGCGTTTGAGCTGGGCGGCCGCGGGATCACGGTGAACTGCGTGGCGCCGGGCGCCATCGCCACGGATTTCAGCGGCGGGGTGGTGCGGGATAACCCGCAGGTCGCTCAGGCGGTGGCGAACATGACGGCGCTTGGCCGACCGGGGGTGCCAGAGGATATCGGGCCGATGATCGCCTCGCTGTTATCCGATGATCATCGCTGGGTTAATGCCCAGCGCATTGAAGTTTCCGGGGGAATGCGCATCTGAGGCGAGGAGACAATCCGGCCAGCGTTTCGCTGAGCTGAATCAGGTTTGGCGGCAGCGGAAACGGCCGTTCGAAAACCGCCGGGCCGGTAACAAAGAGAGCGTCAGCGCGGCGATAGTCGTTCACTTAGTCAGAGAAAATGCGTTACTCCGCCAGCAGGGCGGCGAATTTCGCCAGCCACTGCGGGTGTGCCGGCCAGGCGGGGGCGGTGACCAGATTGCCGTCAACATGCGCCTGATCGATACCGATATCGGCATAATGCCCGCCGCTCAGGCGCACCTCCGGGGCGCAGGCCGGATAGGCGCTGCAGGTCCGCCCCTGCAGAATCCCGGCGGCGGCCAGCAGCTGTGGCCCGTGGCAGACGGCGGCGATAGGTTTACGCGCGGCGTCGAACGCCTGGACCAGTTTAATGACCTGTTCGTTCAGACGCAGATACTCTGGCGCGCGGCCGCCGGGGATCAGTAGCGCGTCGTAATCCTCGGCCTTCACCGCGGCAAAATCGGCGTTCAGGGTGAAGCGGTGCCCCGGCTTTTCGCTGTAGGTCTGGGCTCCGTCAAAATCATGGATCGCCGTCATCACATAGTCGCCGGCGGCTTTATCCGGGCAGACGGCATCGACCTGGTGGCCAATCATCTGCAGTGCCTGAAAAGGGACCATCGTTTCGTAATCTTCGGCGTAATCGCCGACCAGCATCAGGATCTTCTTGCTCATTATTTTTACTCGTTGTGGGAGAAAGGTGTCATAGATATAGCCTGGCGATCCGCAGAATGCGACCTCCTCAGGATGCCGAAGACGGTGGCGTGCGCATCTTGTAACCGGGTTCATATTTTTTTGGTAACGACAACTTTTTTCGCCATCGCGCTGTGGTCAGTCGCCCAGAAAATAGGCTCTTCAGCCACTGACGACTGTCTGCGGAGGAACATATCGCTGGGTCCGCGGTCATTCCTCGCCACGTTCGCTGGCCGGTTAGCGCAAACCAGTTGCTGAGAAAAAGGTTGCTCTTGAATGTTTTGCCGCGCGGGTGACGATAAATTGCGTTGCGAGGGGATGATTTAATTCCAGGTGCTGTTATCGCTATGTTTATTCTTATATTTTCTTTGGGATGTAATTTATTTTTATTATTGTTTTAGGTTTTGTATTTATTTATTAAATATTTATTTTGGTGCTAAGAGAAAATGAAATCATTCACCTTGTGAGTATATTCAATAAATCTTCTTGTTAAGTTGATCGATAATCTATTTCTGTTTTATTATCCTCAGGCTTTTACCGTCAACTCTTCAATAATTATTCCCTGAGGAAAGGAACTGCTATGGCTGATACGTTCCAGAATGAAGTGCCTAAGGCTCGCATTAATCTTAAATTATCTCTCCACACCGGCGGCGTGCAAAAAAAGGTTGAGCTGCCATTAAAGCTGCTTACCATTGGCGATTTTAGTCACGGTAAAGAAAACCGGCCATTATCGGAAAGAGAAAAAATTAACGTCAATAAAAATAACTTTAACAGCGTACTTTCGGAATTTAGCCCGGAGGTGAATCTCTCGGTGCCGAATACGCTGGCTGGCAATGGCGAAGAGGAGAACGTCAGGCTGCGTTTTACCGATATCAACGATTTTGAACCGGAGCAGATTGCCCGGCAAATTCCACAACTCCGCGCCATGCTGGCGATGCGTAATTTATTACGCGATCTCAAATCCAATCTGCTCGATAACGCCACTTTCAGAAAAGAGCTTGAGGCAATTCTGAAAGATCCGGCGCTGTCACAGGAATTACGCGACGAAATGAGTGCGCTTGCTCCGAAATAATGGCGGGGCAAGTCTGTTAATGGAATAACCGGGAAAATGCTAATGTCTGTTACCACAGAAAACAGCCCTGTTCAGGGGCAAACCGCGCTGCAGGAAAACACGGCGAGCGAGGGCGTTTACGCGTCGCTGTTTGAAAAAATCAATCTCGCCCCGGCCGCTCGCCTCGGGGACATCAACGACTTTCTGGACGATGCCGCGCTCTCCGAGGCACCGGCGGCGGAGCGTCTGACCGCGGCGATGCAGGTGTTTATGGAGCGCATCCGCCAGTCCGGCCAGCGGGTGGAAAAGCTCGATAAAACGCTGATTGACCACCATATCGCTGAACTGGATTTCCAGATAAGCCGCCAGCTGGACGCAGTGATGCACCATCCGGAGTTTCAGCAGGTCGAATCCCTTTGGCGCGGCCTCAAACAGCTGGTGGACAACACCGACTACCGCCAGAACGTGAAAACGGAGATCCTCGACGTCTCAAAGGACGATCTGCGTCAGGACTTTGAGGATGCGCCGGAGCTGATTCAGAGCGGCCTTTACTGGCACACCTACACCGCGGAGTACGACACCCCCGGCGGCGAGCCGATCGGCTCGCTGATCTCGGCCTATGAGTTCGACGCCAGCGCGCAGGACGTGGCGCTGTTGCGCAATATCTCCCGGGTTTCCGCTGCCGCCCACATGCCGTTTATCGGCGCCGTCGGCCCGGCTTTCTTCCTGAAAGAGACCATGGAAGAGGTCGCCGCCATCAAAGATATCGGTAACTACTTCGAACGTGCGGAATATATTCGCTGGAAAGCGTTTCGGGAAACCGACGACGCCCGCTACATCGGCCTGGTGATGCCGCGCGTGCTGGGTCGTCTGCCGTATGGTCCGGACACCGTGCCGGTGCGCAGCTTTAACTATGTCGAGCAGGTGAAGGGGCCGGACCACGAAAAGTATCTCTGGACCAGCGCGGCGTTCTCTTTCGCCTCCAATATGGTGAAGAGCTTTGTCAATAACGGCTGGTGCGTGCAGATCCGCGGCCCGCAGGCCGGCGGCGCGGTGAAAGATCTGCCCATCCATCTGTACGATCTGGGCACCGGCAATCAGGTGAAGATCCCTTCCGAGGTGATGATCCCGGAAACGCGGGAGTTTGAGTTCGCCAGCCTGGGCTTCATTCCACTGTCGTACTACAAAAATCGCGATTACGCCTGCTTCTTCTCGGCCAACTCCGCGCAAAAACCGGCGCTGTACGATACCGCCGACGCTACCGCCAACAGCCGCATCAACGCGCGTCTGCCTTATATCTTCCTGCTGTCGCGCATCGCGCACTACCTGAAGATGATCCAGCGCGAGAATATCGGCACCACCAAGGACCGGCGTCTGCTGGAGCTGGAGCTGAACACCTGGGTGCGGAGCCTGGTCACTGAAATGACCGATCCGGGCGACGAGCTGCAGGCCTCCCATCCGCTGCGCGATGCCAGCGTGGTGGTGGAAGATATCGAGGACAACCCGGGCTTCTTCCGCGTGAAGCTGTACGCCGTGCCGCACTTCCAGGTCGAGGGGCTGGACGTCAATCTGTCGCTGGTCAGCCAGATGCCGAAGGCGAAGGCGTAGGGTCGGACGATGATGAAAACCGAACGTCCGTTATGGGGCCGGGGCATTATGGTGTCGCCCCAGCATTTTCAACAGCAGGCTGCGTATGCCGCCTGGGCTGCGGAAGCGATTGCCCGGATGGGCCTCAACCACCCCTGGGGAGTGGTTGAGGCGACCTTCGAACCAGAGATGCTCAAACTGGGCCGCCTGCAGGCTCACAGGCTGCAGGTCCGGTTCCAGGATGGCACGATGATTGATACGGACAATGCCGATGCGCTGCCGCCGGCTTTGTCGCTGGAGGGCGAATCTCGCACGGGACTGGTGATGCTGGCGCTGCCTCTGATGAAGGCCAATGGCGGCAACTGCCTGAAGCCTGATGATGTGGCCGACAGGCCGGTGCGCTTCCGGCAGCGCTGGCGCGATGTCCGCAACCAGTTCGGGGATGATACCCGGCAGATTGCCGTCATGCAGCCGGAGCTATCCCTCCGCTTCGCCCATCAGGATAACAGCGATTACCTGACCTGTCCGGTGGTACGCCTGCTGCGGGATTCGCAGGGGGCCTGGCTCATCGACGAGACGTTTCTCCCGCCGCTGCTGCAGATTCAGGGCAGCCGCTGGCTGGCGACGCAGCTTGAACTGCTGCTTACTCAGCTCCGGGCTCGTCTGACGCGCCTGATGGCCATGCGTCGCGAGAGCAATGAACGGATGGCTGATTTTGCCGTGGCCGATGTCTCTCTGTTCTGGTTGCTGAACGCGCTGAACAGCGCTGAGCCGGTGCTGGGGTATTTTCTGCGTTACCGGCAAAGCCCGCCGGAACGCCTCTATCCGGAGCTGGCGCGCCTGGCTGGCAGCCTGCTGACCTTTTCGCTGACCCATCAGGCGAATGCCGTCCCGATCTATCAACATGACCAGCTGAACGCGGTTTTTCCGCCGCTGTTTGATTTACTCAGCGACCTGCTGGAGGCGAGCCTGCCGTCGCGGGTGGTAGCGATTGCCCTGGAGCATGATGCCCGGCTGCACTTCTGGCAGGCGCGTCTGCACGATGCCCGGCTGCGGGAAGGGGCGGATTACTATCTGTCGGTTCGTTCGTCGGTACCGGTCGCTCAGCTGCAGGAACAGTTTCCGCGGCAGTGCAAAGTGGGCAGTCCGGATCATGTCAAAGCCATCGTCAACTCCTCGCGGACAGGGGTGCCCCTGACGCCATTGCGTCATGTGCCGGCGGCGATCCCGCTGCGTCTGGAAAACCAGTATTTCAGCCTCGATGTGTCCCATCCTCTGGCGACGGAAATGCTGCAGAGCGGTACCTGTATGTTCTACGTCCCGGGGATGCTTGGCGAGCCTGAACTTGAACTTTTTGCGGTGCTACGAACGTGAATGAACGTCAACGCGGCAACGCCGCGTCCATTGATATCGATGCGCTGCTGCAAAACACCTGGCTGCAGGTTATCAGCCTGCGCCATGGCCCGCAGTTCCGCGATGAGGAGGGGTACACGCTATGGCAGCGGTGTATTGCTGATGTCGAGCGCGTGCAAACTGAGCTGAAGGCGAGCGGGCTTGATGACGTCAGCTGTCAGCATATTCTCACCGCCCAGTGTGCGCTGCTCGATGAAGTCGTGAAAGGGCGCGGCGTGGAAGATGATGCCTGCCTGCAGTGGTATGACATTCCGCTGCAGGGGCATTTTCTCGGCACCATGGACGCCGGCGACACCCTGTGCGAGCGGATGCGCGAGGTTCTGCATGATCCGACGCCCGACCTGGCTGTGGTCACCTGTTTTCAGCGGGTGATGCTGCTGGGTTTTGTTGGCAGCTTTCGCTCCCTCCACGACCCGGAGCGCCTGAAGCTGGTCAACGCGCTCAGTGAACATGTCCCGCCTTTCCGTTGTCCGCAGGGCGCTCCGGTGCTGATAGAGAGCCGCGCCGGACTGGGGATAAGCGGCTGGTTGGCCTCCTGGCCGGTACGTGCAGGGCTGAGCGTGGCGGTGATCGTGGCTCTGTGGTGGGGATTGAACCACTGGCTCGATCATCTGCTGCTGACCCTGCTGCCGGGGGAGGTGAAATGAGCCGCGCCCAGCAGCGCGGGCTGGCGCTGTGGGCAGGCTTGCTGAGCGCGCTGGTGTGCCTGCTATTTTTGCCGGTTCCCCGCTGGGGGGCGTGGCTCATTCTGCTGGTCACGCTGGCCCTGATTATCGCGATCTGGCGTATTGCCCGTCGTGGTGCCGAACGTCACGTCTCGTCAACCCTGCACGAACTTCCGACGATCGCTTATCGCCAGCCGGTAGTCCTCGTTTGCGGCGATCTGCCGTGTGTCTGGCCGCAGCCGTCCCCGGTGCGGGTCGTCAAACAGGGCTGCTGGATCCGGGTGGAAAAAACGGAGGAGCTGCCGCAGGTCGCGCGCCAGATATTGAGCCAGCGACCGGAGTGGGGGCCTCAGCTGTCGGTGCTGCTCTGCGTCTGCCCGCAGCGGCACGCGCAAAGCGACGCGCTGACCAGCGCCCTGCTGGCCCTGCGCTGGCAACTCAGCCAATTGCGGCAGCAGACGGGGTATGCCGTACCGCTGGCGCTGCAGGGGCAGGTGGGCAGCGCGATGAGCCCTAGTCTGCTCTGGCAGGCGGCGTTCCCGGGTGAGGCGGTGAAAGTCTGGCAGCCCTCCTGCGCCCCCTGTTCTGTGTCGACCTGGTTGAGCGTCGGCGGTGCGGCGGCGCTGCAGCAGCAGGTGTTAATGAACAGCCTGATGGGCTGGTTCGAACGGCACGTCCTTGCCGTGTTAACGGAGGAGAATGCCGACCTGCCACCCCTGACCCCAGCGGCCGTACTTTGGGGGATCGGACCCACCCATGCCGGGAGCCTGGCGTCGTCGGCATGGACGAGGTGGTTATCCCGGCATACCGGCCTGACGCGGGTAGCTGGCTGGCAGCCAGGCGAGACCGACACCCCGGATGCGTCATCTTTGCCGGATTTCATCCTGTTGCAGTTACCGGCGGGACGGGGGCTTACGCCATGGGGCAGGGCCTGGCGCGCGGCGCTCGCTGTTTTCACTCTTGCGGCTGTCGCCGCGCTGCTCAGCAGTGGCTGGAACAATCGACAACTGCTGCAGCGCGTGGGCGTTGATATTGCCCGTTATGAGCGGATCGCGATGGATGATTATGGGGCAAAAGCCAGCGCCGTCAGGGTGCTGCGTGAAGATGCCGCGCTGCTGGATAGCTGGGCGCGTAACGGCGTCCCGCTGCGCCTGAGTCTTGGCTTATATCGCGGGGAGCGGATTCGCCTGCCGTTGCTGGAGGCTATTCGCCGCTACGTGCCGCCGCCACCGCCCCCCAGGCCGGTGCAGCGCGTCGCGCCGCACGTCATCCGCCTTGACAGCATGTCGCTGTTCGATACCGGGAAATGGGTACTGAAACCCGGTTCGACAAAGCAGCTGGTCCACTCGCTGGTGGACATTAAGGCCAGGCCCGGGTGGCTTATCGTGGTGGCCGGCCACACCGACAGCGTCGGTGATGAAAAAGCCAACCAGCTATTGTCGCTGAAACGCGCGGAATCGGTCCGCGACTGGATGCGCGATACCGGCGACGTGCCGGACAGCTGCTTTGCCGTTCAGGGCTATGGCGAAAGCCGCCCAATTGCAACAAACGACACGCCGGAAGGCCGGGCGCTGAACCGACGTGTCGAAATCAGTCTGGTGCCGCAGGTCGACGCCTGCCGGTTACCGGACAAACCCTCTGCGTCATCCCAGGATGATGGCGCTTCACTACACAATGGAGAGTAATTCCATGGCAATTCCTGTTTATCTTTGGCTGAAAGACGACGGCGGCGCGGACATTAAAGGGTCTGTCGACGTTCAGGATCGTGAAGGCAGTATCGAAGTGGTGGCCCAGGAGCATAACCTGTACATCCCGACCGATAACAACACCGGCAAACTGACCGGCACGCGGATCCATACGCCTTTCCTGTTCACCAAGGAGATCGACTCCTCCAGCCCCTACCTGTACAAGGCGGTGACCACCGGTCAGACTCTGAAATCCGCCGAGTTCAAGTGGTACCGGATCAACGATGCTGGCCAGGAAGTGGAGTATTTCAACACCACGCTTGAGAACGTCAAGGTGGTGAAAGTGAATCCCCTGATGCACGACATCAAAGACCCTGCCTACGAGAAGCACAACCATCTGGAACAGATCGAGCTGCGCTACGAGAAGATCATCTGGACCTATAAAGACGGCAACATCATTCATTCCGATAGCTGGAACGAACGCGCTACCGCGTAATTGCCCGTCATTCTTCGCGCCGGAGGCGCGTTGGCGGCGTTCGCTCACCCCGGTCGCATCGTAATTTATGCGACCGGGGAGTAAGGAGGGCCATCGCCTGATGCGGACAGCGTTTCTCTGTCCGCCGTTTTTTGCTGAATGCCTGAGATGCGGGTACTCAGCAAAGAAAAACACAATCTGCCTGCCTGACCCTGTGCGCTATGGGTTCCTGTTGGGGAACAGCGACGGGCGGTAGCGTGTCCGGAACCAATAAAGAGAGGATCTCATGGAAAATCCAGCCAGCCTGTTACGCCGTCTTAATCCCTGCTGTGCCCGCGCGATGGAGGGGGCGGCCTCGCTGTGCCAGTCCCGGGCGCACGCTGAGATCCTGCCCGAGCACTGGCTGCTCAAGCTGCTGGAACAGGGGGAAGGCGATCTGACGGTGCTGGCGCGGCGCTACGAATGGGATATGGATGCGCTATGGCAGGATCTGCTTAGCTGGCTGGATAAACAGCCGCGCTCGGTACGTCATCGTCCTCAGCTATCTGGCGCTATTCTGAAGCTGATGCAGGAGGCCTGGCTGATTGCCTCGCTCAGCGGCGAAGCGCAGATCCGCAGTGTTCACCTGTTGATGGCGCTGGTAGCAAAACAGAATCTGATCCAGTGCGATGGCCTGTGGCCGCTGTTAACCCTGGGCCAGAGCCAGCTGGAACGCCTGCGCCCCCTGCTGGATACCCAGTCCGACGAACGTCCGCAAGCGCAGCAGGAGGCGGCGCTGGCGCAGCGTCATGGCGGGGACGTGGAGTTTGTGGGGCGTCCTGCGGACGGGGTACCGAACGCGGATGGGCCCAACCCGGCGCTGCAGAACGCCCTCGACAAATTTACTCTCGACGTCACTGCCAAAGCCAGAGACGGGCAGATTGACCCGGTGTTCGGACGTGATACGGAAATCCGCCAGATGGTGGATATTCTCTCCCGGCGTCGTAAAAACAACCCGATCCTCGTCGGTGAACCGGGCGTGGGCAAGACCGCCCTTGTGGAAGGCCTGGCGCTGCGCATTGCTGAAGGCAACGTCCCCGACGCGCTGAAGCCGGTGTCGGTGCGCACCCTGGACCTCGGATTGCTGCAGGCCGGCGCCGGGGTCAAAGGCGAGTTCGAGCAGCGTCTGAAAAATATCATTGAGGCGGTGCAGCAGTCGCCTGGGCCGGTGCTGCTGTTTATCGACGAGGCGCACACGATTATCGGCGCGGGCAATCAGGCCGGCGGGGCGGATGCCGCCAACCTGTTGAAGCCGGCGCTGGCCCGGGGGGAACTACGGACCATCGCCGCCACCACCTGGCATGAATACAAGCAGTACTTCGAGCGCGATGCCGCGCTGGAGCGCCGCTTTCAGATGGTCAAGGTGGATGAGCCGGACGACGACACCGCCTGCCTGATGCTGCGCGGCCTGAAGCCCCGGTATGCCCACCACCACGGGGTGCATATCACGGATGACGCGGTGCGTGCCGCCGTGACGCTGTCACGACGCTATCTCACCGGCCGCCAGCTGCCGGACAAGGCGGTGGATTTACTCGACACCGCCTCCGCACGCCTGCGCATGAGCCTTGATACCGTGCCAGAGCCGCTGACCCGCCTGAAGGCGCAGCTCACCGCGCTGGCGATGGAGAAGCAGGCGCTGCTGGAGGATATCGCGCTGGGCAACAGCGCCCACGGCGAACGGCTGGCGTTCATTGAGCAGGAGGAGAACCGCCTTATCCTGGCGCTGGATACCCTCGAAATCCAATATGGTCAGGAGCTGCAGCTGACGGAGGCGCTGCGGGCATGTCGTCGCGATATCTCCCGCCAGGGGGAAATCAACGACCTGCAAAACGCGCTTACTGCCGCCCAGCACGGCAATCCGCTGCTCGGGCTGGACGTCGACGTCCGCACCGTGGCGACGGTGATTGCCGACTGGACCGGCGTGCCGCTCTCCTCGCTAATGAAGGATGAGCAGACGGAGCTGCTGAGCCTGGAACAGAGCCTCGGCAAACGGGTGGTTGGCCAGGAGTCGGCCCTGAGCGCCATTGCCCGGCGCCTGCGCGCCGCGAAAACCGGCCTGACGCCGGAGAACGGTCCGCAGGGGGTGTTCCTGCTGGTCGGGCCGAGCGGCACCGGCAAAACGGAAACGGCGCTCGCCCTCGCCGATGCGCTGTTCGGCGGCGAGAAAGCGCTGATCACCATCAATCTCTCCGAGTACCAGGAACCGCACACCGTCAGCCAGCTGAAGGGTTCTCCGCCGGGCTACGTCGGCTACGGCCAGGGCGGGATCCTGACCGAGGCGGTGCGCAAACGCCCCTACAGCGTGGTGCTGCTCGATGAGGTGGAGAAGGCCCATCGCGATGTGATGAACCTGTTCTACCAGGTCTTCGACCGGGGGGTAATGCGCGACGGCGAGGGGCGTGAAATCGACTTCCGCAACACCGTGATCCTGATGACCGCCAACCTTGGCAGTGACCTGCTAATGCAGATGCTGGGTGAACAGCCTGAAGCCAGCGAATCAGACCTGCACGAGCTGCTGCGCCCGGTGCTGCGCGGTCACTTCCAGCCTGCGCTGCTGGCCCGCTTCCAGACGGTGATTTACCGTCCGCTGCCGGCGGCAGCGCTGCGCGCCATTGTCGGCATGAAGCTCGGGCAGGTGAGTCAGCGTCTGGCTTGCCATTACGGGATGACCACCACCCTCAGCGAGAGCCTGTTCGACGCGCTGACCGAGGCCTGCCTGCTGCCGGACACCGGCGCCCGCAACGTCGACATTCTGCTCAATCAGCAGATCCTGCCGGCGCTGAGTCAGCAGCTATTGAGCCATATGGCGGCGGGGAATAAACCGAACCATGTGACGCTGGGGTATCACGAAGAAGAAGGCATCGTGATGGCGTTTGACGAGGGGGCAATCGCCGATGAGTAGCGTGAAATCGTTGTTGTTCAGCCACAACCACCATCTGCTTTCGGTGAAGGGATGTGAAGCCGGGCTTGATGTGCTGGCGTTTGAGGGCGATGAAGCCCTGAGCCAGCCGTTCCGCTATCGTATCGAATTCACCAGCGCAGACCATTCCATCAGAAAAGAGATGATGCTGATGAAGGCAGCCTCCCTCACGCTGCAGGCGCCGGTAGCTCAGGGCTTCGGCATCAATGTTCAGCAACCCGTGCGGGTGATCCAGGGCGTGGTGACGGGGTTCGAACGGCTCGGCACCTCCAGGGATGAAACGCACTACGCGCTGACCCTCCAGCCGCGCCTGGCGCTGCTTAACCGCTCGCACCAGAACGCCATTTATCAGGACCAGTCCGTTCCGCAGATTGTGGAAAAAATCCTCCGCGAGCGCCACGGCCTGCGCGGTCAGGATTTTCTGTTCTCGCTGACAAAAACGTATCCGCGCCGCGAGCAGGTGATGCAGTACGGCGAGGATGACCTGCGCTTTATCACCCGGCTGCTGGGTGAGGTGGGGATCTGGTTTCGCTTTACCGCCGACACGCGGCTGCACATCGACGTCGCTGAGTTCTGCGACAGTCAGCAGGGCTATGAGAAGGGACTGACGTTGCCTTCGGTCCCGCCGTCAGGGCAGCAGTCGGCGGGGGTGGACGCGGTGTGGGAGATGGCATGCCGCCACCGCGTCGTGGAGCAGCAGGTCAGTACCCGCGACTACAACTACCGCGAGGCGACGGCCGACATGAACGCGCAGGTGGATGTCACCCGCGGGGAGACGACTACCTTTGGTGAGGCTTACCACTGGGGAGATAACTACCTGACCGCCGGGAATGTCCATGACCGCCATCCGGCGCCGGAGACCGGGGCGTTTTACGCCCGGCTTCGCCATGAGCGTTATCTGAACGGCCAGACCCGGATGCAGGGCACCACCAGCTGCCCGACGCTCTGCCCGGGCCAGGTGCTGAAGGTGACCGGCGGAGAGGAGGTGGCTGGAGAGTTTGCTGATGGCGTGCTTATCACGGCGATGCACAGCCACGCCCGGCGCGATGCCGACTTTACGGTGGAGTTTGCCGGCATACCGGACAGCCCGGACGTCGGCTACCGGCCCGAGCCCGGCGCGCGCCCGGTGATGGCCGGGACGCTGCCGGCCCGCGTGACCAGCACCCGGGAAAACGACACCTACGGGCATATCGACAAACACGGGCGCTACCGGGTGAATATGCTGTTTGACCGGGCGCGCTGGGAAACCGGGTTCGAGAGCCTGTGGGTCCGCCAGTCGCGGCCGTATGCCGGAGACACTTACGGCTTGCACCTGCCGCTGCTGGCGGGGACGGAGGTGGCGATTGGCTTTGAGGACGGTAACCCGGACCGGCCGTATATCGCCGGCGTGCTCCACGATTCGGCGCACGGCGACCACGTCACCATCCGCAATGACAAACGTAACGTCCTGCGCACCCCGGCCAACAACAAAATCCGCCTCGACGATGAGCGTGGGAAAGAGCATATCAAGGTGTCGACGGAGTATGGCGGCAAGAGCCAGCTGAATCTGGGGCACCTGGTGAACAGCGACAGGCAGCCGCGCGGCGAAGGCTTTGAGCTGAGAACCGACAGCTGGGGGGCCATCAAGGCGCAGAAGGGTATTTTTATCAGCGCGGACGGACAGGCGCAGGCCCAGGGGCAGGCGCTGGATATGGAGCCGGCCCTTGCCCGGCTTTCAGCGGCATTACTGGAGATGGAATCCCTTGCCGCCAGCGCACTTCAGGCTCAGGCCCTGGCTGCTGATGTCAGTCGTCAGCAAAAACTCCTGAAGCAGAAAATTGAACAACTGCATGGGGAGGTGATCCTTGGCAGTGCGCCGAATGGAATTGCCCTTGTGAGCGGTGAAGATATGCAGTTTTCGGCCAGCGATAACCTGACTCTTACTGCAGGTAAACAGCTCGATGTTGGTGCACATAAGGACTTTACCATGGCGGTAGGTAAGCAACTGAGTCTGTATAGTCATGGAGGTGTCAAACTATTCAGCTCGCAAAATGATATTGATATTCAGGCTCAGGGAGGGAATATCACTACCTGGTCGACGGAGGATACGCATATTTCAAGTGGCAGAAAAATGGTCATTACAGCACAGGATGAACTGACGCTGATATGCGGTGGCGGCTATATCAAAATCACTGGTGGGAATGTTGAAATTGGCGGATCGGGCAAACTGCTGATTAAGAATTCGGGGATAAAGAAAGCAGGCGCTGGCAGTATGCAGGGTGTTATGAGGTCGTTTGAACCCTCAACATTTGATGAAAAATTTATAATCAGAAATGCGCTGACTAAAGAACCACTGCCAGGGAGAGCGTACAAAATTACCATGCCAGATGGTTCAGTTGTTTCCGGTGTTACAGATGCTTCTGGCGCAACATCACTCAATTCATCTGATGTTATCGATAATATGATTATCAGCTTAGTTAAGGCGAATTAAGATGAGATGGAATCAGTCAGACAAGAAAGTCCTCACAATTATAGCCATTATTGGTGTACTCCTGTATGCCATTTATAAAGGGTTACAGTTCCTGGCAGGAGCCAGTATGGGGGCAAGCTTTGGGGTGGGGCTGGGAGGAATGAGCGGTTCTCAAAAGCTAGAAGAGTCACGAAAAGTTGAAACAGATGCACCGGCTCAAATTATTTATCGCATAGATAAAAATCGATACCTGACCCTGGAAAACTATATATCCTGTGATGAGGGTGGACAGGTTTATTACAATGACTCTCTGCGGGGAATAAAAACCCAGCTGGGATGGGATGACGATTTTTATGATTTCGCATATCGCCGGGGGAATAACTTAGCAGCTTATAGAGGCTCTATTATAAATGGGGCGGATAATGGTTATCTGGCATTTCCCGGCGCATCTACCAGACAATATTGTGGTGGCGGTAATTCCACAACAGGTTGTCCTGTATTTTTCTTCTTTTCAGCCGACTATGGGAAAACATTTATATATAAAATTGTAGCTGAAGAATACAGCACCCCTGAGCGTTTCAATAAGCTTAAGGTAGTAGTAGCTAATGATGGGGTTTACTTAAGGGATGAGTCTCAAATAGAGAATGTATATTCTCACCCTATAGGTCTTCGCGATCTTCGATCAGTAAATAAATTAAGATTTTCAGACGGCAATTTAATCAGTATTTATGATGACTGGCAGAAAAAAGTTCATGAGTTAGTAAAAGAAGAACTGATAAGAAAAAAAATGCCCTATGCAGACGATTATGGGCCAAAGTTTCGTATATTCGACTATATCAGAACATTAACACCTCCGAAAAATCATGAGGAAAGTAATTTAATGGCAAATGAATTATCAGATATTCGAATCAGGATTGAGGATGAGGTTTATAGTCACAGGGTTGAGTTCCCGAAACTTTCCACAAAAAGTATTGATGCTAAATATCTGTGTGATAAAAGTATTGAAGCTAAAACCATCACGTATACACTTGAATCAAGTGGAAAAAAGAAGGTAGAGAAAAATGAACACTAACCCTGAACCTGTCCGGGAACTTGAATGTAAATTTGATGATAATGGGCATCCTTCCTGGCGTTCATTCCCCTCTCATAAAAATTGCCAAATCAGAGGCGGGTGTGATTTACCTCCACATTTGCCAGGTATTATTATCCTTGTACATGGTGTTAACTCGACAGGAGAATGGTTTTCAATTGCGGAAGAGAAACTTTGCGAAGGGCTGAATAAGAGGCTTGGATTAAACGAGACAGATTATGAATTGGTGGCCAACAAATATCTTTCTGACGAGAAAATAGATTCTGAACCTCTGGTATCCCGAGATTTACCTGAAGTTGATAAAAATAAATCTCCAGTCATTCGCTTTTACTGGGGGTATGCTTCACCTAAAGGTAATGAAGATAAATATGTTATACCGCTAGCCAATAGAAAAGGCGTTGATTACCATCAGTTAAAAAGACAAGGCCTACCTCAGGAAAATATTATGGCGCAGAGCCCATTTTTCTGGGGCGGCGGGCCATTCCAGAACGGCACAAATAATCTGCACTCTTTATGGAGTGAAAAAGGGTTTAAAGAGAGAGTCGCAGGTATCAAAGTCCAGTGGTTTAATGAAGACAAAGATCGCCTGTTAACCAATGCCCCACCGCGAAAATACTATGCCCATGCAGCAAAACGCCTTGCAGACTTGGTTGACAGTATTCGTAATAAATATCCCAAAGATACAGTAACCATTATTTCTCACAGTCAGGGAACCATGGTTGCAATGGCAGCGGTAGCGCTAGCGAAGAATGCACCTGATGCATTATTTGTACTTAACTCACCCTATGCACTGGATCATAACGATCTTAATGGCGCTTCGCTTCCAGCAGAGGAATGCATCTCTCCTGAAGGGAGACAAAGCACCTTATCTGCCATTGTTGACAAGGTGGCTTCCAGAAAAAATCACCTGTCATCACTTGGATATGAAGGACTTTGCGTAGGCCAGACAGCGGATAAAAAGAATTGGCGACCTGATGTCACTCTTGCCAGTGAAAGTGGCAGCAGTCTTGCCGAACGAGATAACCACGGCCGCACCTATATTTACTTTTGTCCTCATGACCGTGTTATGGGGTCACGCCCGCTACGCTCAATTGGCTGGCAGGGATTACCCAACAATTCTCAGGGACAGCCTCATCCTCTGCTGAAAAAGCATCAGGGATATTTATTTCAGCGAATGCTGGCTCGCAGTACCCCATGTGGCGAAGCCCCAAATCCCGCAACACCTTTTGCAAAATTGCCGGATGGTAAACCGTTCTGGGATGATAAAGGCGACAAGTATCAAAGCAGCAGCTTCACCTATCCGGATCCTCCAGAAGGGCAAACGGTTTTTATTAATGCCGAAAAGGTACCTGAACCTATAGATGCTGCAAAATTAGCTGGTTTTGATGCATCACGCGTTGGAGCTGAACACGATGACAGACAGATAGATGGTTGGGGGGAATTTAATCTGGATAAAAAACGAAAAAACGACAATACCTATGACAACTATATCAACCTATATCCTAATCAGGACATTGTGACTGGATTTAAAAATGTGGGTACTGAATCTGAGCCCCGATTGGTACCTGTGAACCGTAAGGAGACATTTGAAGAAAAGGATCTTCGCATAAGAACTTATGTTTCTCAGCCTACGGATCATAGTACTCTTCCAATGCGTGCTGATTTCATGTCTCAGGTGGTGGCATATGATTTGCCAATAGGATATTGCGATGCAACCTGGGATAAAGAATTTATGGCTGATTTACGGCGAAAAGCGGATTGGACACAAGGTGAGGATCCTTATCTCTTCAGCGGAAAAACTGACAATGTGCCTGAGCCTGATATAATTAGTCGTGAAACTATTACTGATAAATTTAATAAGGAGAAATATAAATTACCCATGTACAGGTCTGTCAATAAGGCATAAACAAGTGTTAATAAGCCATTCAGTTTAATAAACATGATGAATATCAAAATAAATATTTAAGGTCTTAATTTTAACCAAAGGAATGGCAAGTGGGTAAATATATCGTTGTTATAGGGGATGCTACTTCACATGGTGGTATAGTAACTTCAGCCTCGTCCAGTTTTGAGATATCGGGAAAAAATGTTGCCCTCCTGAACGATACTGTATCCTGCCCGTATCACGGTACAAATAACATCATTGAGTGTGATTTTTCTGCCTATGAAGAAAACGGCCGTGGAGTTGTTATCCACCATTGTAAAACACAGTGCGGAGCTGTGGTTATTGCCAGTTTACAGGATATGGAGATCGGATAATGGGATGGTCTCTACCGGTTATTCCAAAGAAAAACAGCGCCCAACAGTGGTCGCCTTGGTTATGCCTCTTAATTGTTTTATTAGGTTTTGTACTGTCGCTAATTATTGCAGTATTGGACTCTCCGGAAAACAGATTTCTTTCTTTTAGTAGCGGTTATTGGCTGCCAATGATACTACAAACTACTATCGGATGTTTTACTGTAGTTACCTTCTACACGTTCTGGTGGGAGGTTCAAGCTTTTGCTGTATGGCGCTGGAATTCCTGGAGACATAATACGAATCTTCTGTGGTTCAGAAGAGCACACAAGCACCACTTTGTAAGCTTCCATTGTATAATACCAGCCAACTCTCAATTGCTCCCTAAAATCGCTGGTGTATCGTCGGAAGGCATTGATGAAGAACCGCCGCTGACACTGCTTCCTGACGAGCCACTAACGCCGGGTATTTCGCGTTTTGAACAACTATGTCGATTACTGTTTGTCAGTATCCCACAGAGGCTTCTTGATAAGCATTTGGGTAATTTAACGGTGATATTACTTACCTCTTCTAGCGAAAAAGAAGCGGAACAGCGGGCATTTCGACGACTCTGGGATAGCGAAAAACTCTCTGGTTTACCTTATACATTGGTGCTCCCGAAAGAGTTCGCCTTTAAAGACTGGAACCAGTGTGTATCTACTACATGCGGCAACATTCTGGTGCTGGCGATGCATTATCGGCAGCCTAATGAGTCATTACCAGAGTTTGCAAGCATTTTACTGCTTAAACCATCATCTTTAGTTAAGCAAGGTGAATATAACTTTATCCCCAAAATTTTCCATGCAATGCCCCTTCGTGGTAGTGCCATGGAGAATGAATTAATTGAGTGGCATGATATGGGGCAACAACCATCAGATCAAAGATATTTAGTCTGGCATAGTGGATTAAACATTACGGCCCAACAAGAATTGGGTAGAGTTTTAAATACACTACCATTACCACTGGTTGATAATATCGGAGCTGGGGGGGTAATTGATTTTGACAAGGAATTTGGTGTTTATAAAAGGCTTGCTGGATGGCTGATGATTGCGTCAGCTTGCGAAATGACACGTTATGGCCCGGCAACTCATTTACTTTTGTGCGAAAATGAGAATGAGGGTTGGGCTGTGACAATAGGAAAGAGTTGTCCGGTGATTTCTCCCCAATTAAGAGAATTTTATTTATCCCCATTTCCTGCTGGAACAGTTATGATGGCGTTGTTGTTTAGCGTTAGTATTTTCGGTTTGATAGCAAATTGCTCACCCTCGATTGCATTTTCATGGTCTGGCATGATGATATTTTCATTTCTTCTTGTAGTATCTTTTTCTTTTATAGCCATTCTTACGCGCAATGTAATTTCAAAACTGCTGTATCCTCGTTTTGTTAAGGCTGTCAGACAGCCCAAAAAGGAAAGGTTGGAATGAGAAAAAATATACGATTGGTAGGTTTCGGCCTCCTGATTTTGGTTATCTTGCTCCTGATTGTTTTATTAATTTCTCAGATAAATAAAACCCCTGCTGATATTGAGGGATATTCCACTTGGTTAAAGATAGTCGCGATTATAGGAATATCTTGCATTTCCTGCATAACAGCTCAGTTCGTCTTATCTGAGAGGCATATTGAAACACCATTTACCCCTGATGATGAGAACTATGTCAACGAGATATATTATGTGACGGCAGAGAACAACAATGAATTAAAAAAATATCTTCAGCACCGCTATAGTTTCTTTTGGCACCGCAAAGTCCGCCTGCTTTTAGTCACCGGCGACGAGGCGGCAATCGAACAACTGGTGCCTGGTCTGCCTCAGCAGCGCTGGCTGGAGGGCAACCGCACCGTTCTGATTTACGGCGGCAGTTTGCTCTCCGAGCCCGACATTGAGCAATACGCCGCGCTGCGCAAGCTGCGCCGCGGCCGTCCTCTGGACGGGATTGTGCGGGTGATGCCATCGTCTCTCACCCTGACGCCGCAGATAAGCGAAAACGACCTGCGCGGGCTGGAAAAAATTAGCGAACTGCTGGGCTATGCCGCTCCGGTCTGGCTGTGGAAACTGTGCGGCAGTGAGTGGTCGCAGGCTGACCGCGCGGTGCAGGCGGTAGGGGTTAGCTTCCCGTTACGCGCTACCGAGGACGATGTCGCCCGTCAGCTTGCGCAGATGCTGCCCACGCTGCGGGAGCAGGGGATGCGCCAGATCGCGGAGGAGACCCGCCACGACTTCCTGCTGCGTCTGGGGCAGCAGCTTCTCGACGGGGGAATCGCGCAATGGCGCTGGCAGCTGGCGCCATGGCTGACCGCCTCGCGACAGCGGTTTGCGCTGCGAGGCCTGATGTTTAGCCTGCCGGCGCCTCGTAGCGCAGATCCTTATCAGGAGGCTGATGCCTCGCCTGCGGGCCAGCCTCATCTCCTGACGCTGCCCGCCACCTGGCAGGGAATCGTCGATGACTGCCGCCGTTTACACGGGCATCACGTGGGAATGGCGTGGGAGCGGGGCCTGGCGTGCGGTTTGATGGCTATCCTCGGCCTGTGGGCGGCGGGACTGCTGCTCTCCTTTACCCTTAATTACAGCCAGATTGTTTCGGTAGCGGGAAAAGCCCGTGACCTGGTGACCCACCCCTCTGTTTCTGACTATCAACTGACGGCCCTCCATGCCCTGCGCAATGAGGCCGGCCGTCTCGTGCACGATGGGCAGAAGGGAGCGCCCTGGTATCGGCGCTTTGGTCTGGACCATAATCAGCAACTATTAGACGCCGTCCTGCCCTGGTACGGCGTGGCAAACAACCGCCTGATACGTGACCCGGCCAATGTCGCGCTGCGGCAGGCGCTCAGCGCGCTGGTCAACTCCGCACCCAATAGCGACCAGCGAGCCCGGCTGGCGAAACCGGGCTATGACCAGCTGAAAGCCTGGCTGATGATGGCTCGTCCGGATAAAGCCGATGGCGCCTTTTTCGCGCAGACCATGAAAACGGTCCAGCCAACGCGAAAGGGGATCTCGACCGGACTGTGGCAAAGTCTGGCGCCGGATCTGTGGGCCTTTTATCTCTCCCTGCTGCCCGAGCGGCCAGAGTGGAAGATCATCCCGGATGCACAACGTGTCAGTCAGAGCCGTCAGGTTCTGTTGCAGCAGATAGGTCGCCGCAATGCCGAAAGCACCTTGTATGAGAACATGCTCAAATCCGTGCGTCGTAATTTTGCCGATGTATCGCTGGAAGACATGACCAGTGGCACCGATGCGCGCCGCCTGTTTACCACCGATGAAGTGGTCCCGGGGATGTTTACCCGCCAGGCATGGGAAGGCGGCATTCAGCAGGCCATTGATAAGGCAGCCAGCTCGCGCCGGGAGGAAATCGACTGGGTGCTGAGCGATTCGCGCAAAACGGTGTCGACAGACCTGTCGCCGGAGGCGCTGAAAGCGCGTCTGACCCGACGCTACTTCACCGATTTCGCTGGCAGCTGGCTGAATTTTCTCAACAGTCTGCGACTTAATCCGGCGACCACCATTGCTGATGTTACCGACCAGCTCACGCTGATAAGCGATGTCCGCCAGTCGCCGCTGATTGCCCTGATGAATACCCTTGCCTGGCAGGGGCAGGCGGGGCAACAAAGGGAGGGGCTGTCGGACAGCCTTATTAAATCGGCCAAAGATCTGGTGGGCGGAAAAGACAAGCCGGTCATCGACCAGTCGGCAGCCGGGCCGCAGGGGCCTCTGGATGACACGTTCGGCCCACTGCTCCAGCTAATGGGGAAAAACACGGGCAACAACGTCATGTCGGCCGACAGCACCCTGAGCCTGCAAACCTATCTGACCCGCATCACCCGCGTGCGCCTGCGTCTGCAGCAGGTTGCGAATGCCTCCGATCCGCAGGAGATGATGCAGACCCTGGCGCAGACCGTCTTCCAGGGGAAAAGCGTCGACCTGACCGACACGCAACAATATGGCAGTCTGATTTCGGCAAGCCTTGGCGAAGAGTGGAGTGGCTTCGGTAACACTCTGTTTGTGCAGCCGCTGACTCAGGCCTGGGAAACCGTGCTTCTGCCGTCGGCGGCCAGTCTGAATGATAAATGGCGCCGATCGGTAGTCGCCAGCTGGCACACCGCTTTTGACGGCCGCTTTCCGTTTGCCGCCAGCAAAAGCGACGCCTCTCTGCCGATGCTGGCTGAGTTTGTGCGCAAAGACAGCGGGCGAATCGAACGTTTTCTTACGACGGAGCTGAACGGTGTTCTGCATAAAGAAGGTAGTCAGTGGGTGCCGGATAAGGTCAACAGTCACGGCCTGGTCTTTAATCCAGCCTTTCTGCGCGCCATCAACCAGCTAAGCCAGCTGTCCGACATTCTTTTCACCGATGGCAGCCAGGGCATCAGCTTCGAATTGCAGGCCAGGCCTGTTGCACAGGTCGTGGAGACACAGCTGACGATAGACGGCCAAAAACTGCGCTATTTCAATCAGATGGCCGACTGGCAGACTTTTCGCTGGCCGGGGGAAACGTATAAACCCGGCGCTCTGCTGACCTGGACCACCGTCAATGCGGGCACGCGTCTGTTTGGTGACTACAGCGGAACCTGGGGTTTTATTCGCTGGCTGGAGCAGGGTAAACGCCAGCAGCTCGAACGCAGCCAGTGGATGATGAGCTTCACCGCTCCGGATGGCCGCACCCTGCAGTGGGTACTGCGCTCCCAGCTTGGGAGCGGCCCGCTGGTGCTTCTGGCGCTGCGCGGATTGACCCTGCCGGATCAGATTTTCACTGTCGATGCGGCTGAGAGCGCACAGGCCCTGACGGCGGGGGTAGGGAATAGTGACATGGATGAGATGGAAAAATGAGTATTTTACAAAATCTGGTTGCCGCCAGTCAGTTGGATGAAAGCGTACTGCGCCAGCAGGCCCGGTCACGCCAGGAAAACTGGCAGTCATGGCTTGCGCCAATCAGTGATAGCCAGCCCACCGGCAGCGATCCGGGCTATGACGATGATTTTCAGCGTATCCGCGAGGAGGTCAATAAGATCTCCGGCGTCGATACCGAACTGATTTGCCAGCTGGCAGAAAAACTGCTGACTCATACCTGCAAGGATCTGCGCGTGATCACCTTTTACGTGTGGGCGCGTCTGCAGCAGGATGGCGAAACCGGTCTGGCCGAGGGCGTTACGCTGCTTGCGGCAATGCTTGAGCGGTTTGGAGATATGCTCCATCCCCAACGTGAACGTAGCTGCAAATCGGCGCTGGAATGGCTCGGCAGTCGCCGGATGTCGGACAGTCTCTCTCTTTATCCGGAAGTCGACATGACCACTATGCAGGTCATTATCGGGGCGTTATTGCTGACGGAAGCTTCTTTTGCCGTATTGGCTGAGGCCTCTCGTCCCGATCTTTCCGGGCTATATCAGCTCCTGGAGAACCGACTGGTGCAAAGCGGCGGCGCCCGCAGCCTGGTGCCGCAGACCAGCCGCGAAGAACACGATCTGCTGCCCCAACATGCAGACACCGCACCGGTAATGCATACCGTCACGTCAGGACGTGATTTGCTCGACCAGGTTAAAGTGCTGGCGAAATATCTGCGTGAGTGTCCCGGCGGATGGCTGGCAGGTCATCATCTGATGAAGAGTGTGCGTTGGGATACTTTAACGGAATTACCGCCGCTGGATGCCTCCGGCCGGACCCGGCTATTGCCTCCAAAGCCGGAGAGTAAAGCCCATCTTAAGCGGTTGTATTTACAGAAAAGCTGGTCAGAACTGCTGGAGCATACGGACACGCTGTTGGCGCAAGGCGTCAATCATCTGTGGCTGGACGTGCAGTGGTACGCCTGGCAGGCGCTGCTGAAACTGGATGCTGACACTGTACGGGCCGATATCCTGTGCCGGGATATGAAAGGGCTACTGGCTCGTCTACCGGGGCTGGAAACCCTGGCGTTTAACGATGGTACGCCATTCGCCGATGAAGTGACGCTCAACTGGCTTAACGAACATGTTCTGGATGAGATGGCCGGATGGCAAGGTGAGCCGGTGATGGCGGCGACCAGCACTGATGAGGTGCTGTCGCTGGAGGCAGAAGTGCTCGCCCGCGCGGACGATGAAGGTATTGAGTCGGCGCTGAACTGGTTACAGGCGCAACCGGGCTATACCACCAGCCGCAATAGGTGGCTGATGCGCTTATTGATGGCGCGGGTCAGCGAGCAGTACGGAAAAAATGAAATAGCGCTGCATCTGCTGGCGGAACTCGACAGCCGTGCCCGGGAGATGACGCTCGAACAATGGACGCCGGAGCTTATCTTTGAGATCAAAGCCCGCCGACTCCGGCTACTAAGAGGCAAGGCCGGGCGCAGTGAGGCAGAAAAAAATCGCTTGCAGCCAGAGATGGAGTCTTTGCTTGCCGGGCTTATCGCTCTGGATCCCGCTCGCGCTGCGGTGCTGTGCGCATAATTTACGCGTCAACCGCACCTCATTACTTGCATCTGCTGTCTTCTGCATATCTGAAAGCTATTACTTCTTCTGGTGACTTATGGACGATTTAACCCTGCGTTATTACGACGCTGAAATGCGCTACCTGCTGGAAGCGGGTGAAGAGTTTGCCCGCGCTCATCCTGAGCAGGCGGCAATGCTCAATCTTGACAAAGCGGGCGCCCGCGACCCCTTTGTCGAGCGTCTGTTTGAAGGTTTTGCCTTCCTGATGGGCCGCATGCGCCAGAAGCTTGATGACGACCTGCCCGAACTCACCGAAGGCGTGGTCAGTCTGCTGTGGCCACATTATTTACGTACCATTCCTTCCCTGTCGGTCGTGGAATTCACCCCCGACTGGCAGGAAATGAAAGAGCCGATGACGATGGCCAAAGGCTTTGAAGTGCTTTCCCGGCCGATCGGTGAAAAGGGCACGCGCTGTCGGTACACCACCACCAAAGCGATCGCTCTGCAGCCGTTGTCCCTGGAGCGCGCTCAGCTGACCACCGATACGGATGGCCGGTCGGTGATCACGCTGCGCTTTAACTGCAGCAGCCTGACGGACTGGCGCCGGATCGATCTCAGCCATATCCCGCTCTACTGCAACGCCGATGCGCCGCTGGCCTGCGCCATGCACGAGGCCTTTACCCTCAAGGTGGCCAGGATGTGGCTGCGCGTACCCGGTGAGGAGGACAGAAAGCCGCTGGACGGGTATTTCAGCGCGCTGGGATTTGGCGAGGATGACGGCCTCTGGCCCGAAGATGGCCGCAGTTTTCGCGGCTACCAGCTGCTGCTGGAGTATTTTACCTTCCGTGAAAAGTTCATGTTCATCGACCTGCGCGGGCTGGAGACGGTGGCTTTCCCGGCCGGGATGGCGTGGTTTGAGATCGACGTCGTGCTGGCGGAACGCTGGGAACATGACTTCCGCTTCAGCGAAAAGCAGCTGCGCCTGCACTGCGTACCGGCGATCAACCTGTTCCCGCTCGAGTCCGATCCGCTGACCATCAATTCCCTGCAGACAGAATACCTGCTGCGCCCACTGCGCGTGCAGGACGGTCACACTGAAATTTACACCGTCGATTCCGTGATCTCCTCGAGCCAACAGGCTTACGCGCCGTTCTCAAGCTTTCGTCACAAAGGCGGCATGATGCGTCATGACGCGCCTGATTATTACTATCATACCCGGGTGCGCCGTGGCCCCTCCGGGTTGCATAACACCTGGCTTATCGTCGGCGGGGAAGCCTTTGACAATCATACCGTACCGGAAGATGAAAGCCTGTCGCTCACCCTCACCGGAACCAACGGCCAGCTTCCGCGTCGTGCGCTGCAGAGCACCGTGCTCGATACGGTGATGAAAACCACCTCGGCCAGCGTCGCGGTTCGTAACCTCTGCGCGCCGACGCTTCCGTGCTATCCCCCTGCCCAGGATCGTTTTCACTGGCGGGTGCTGAGCCATCTGGGCAGCAGTTTTCTTTCCCTGATGGACAACGCTGAAGTCCTGCGCGGCACCCTGGCGCTGTATGAATGGACCGACAGCGAGATGAATCGTCGGCGTCTGGAAGCCATCCTCGACGTGAAGCACCGCGCAACAGAGCGCTTTGCACAGGGCCATCTGGTGCGCGGCGTACAAATTGAAGTCACCCTCGACAGCCACGGCTTTGCCGGACGAGGCGATATATGCCTGTTTGGCGAGATGCTCAGCCGCTTCTTTGCGCTCTACACCGATATCTACTTGTTCAACCGCCTGATTATCATTCTGCAACCAACCGGAGAAAGACTGGAATGGGAAGAGAAGCACAGCCGACGCATTCCCGGCTGATGCCGCGTCTGGAGGCCGACCTGCCGCGGATCAATTTTTACCGCTTTTGTCAGCTTCTGGAACGACAGCACCCCGCTAAACCGCTGCTGGGGGCGACCAGCCATCCGGCTGACGATCCGGTACGTTTTTATCCGCATCCGGGGATGGGATTCCCCGCCAGCGAACTCCGAGCCGTGGAATACGATGAGGCCAATGACAGCGGGCCGCCGGTCATTCGCACCACCTTTATGGGCTTGTACGGTGTCGATTCGCCGCTCCCGACGGCCTGGCTCGATGATATCGCCCAGCGCAGGGAAGGGCATGAAGCGCTGCAGGGGGTGCTGGATATCTTCAGTCACCGGATTATCACGCAGTATTACCGCCTCTGGCGGAAATACTGCTGGCCCGCCACCTTTGAGCCCGGCGGTACCGACCGCCTGTCACAGTCGTTGCTGGGTCTGGCGGGGCTGGGCATCCCCGGCACGACGCGGCATATCGCCTCGCCAGCGTCGCGCTTTCTGGCGCTGACTGGCGTGCTGCGTCAGCCGGGCAAAACTCAGCAGGGGATCCAGGCGCTGGTCACGCTGCTGGCCCCGAAGACCACCGTCAGGGTGAGCCCTTACTGCCTGCGTCCGGTGGCGATCAGCCAGCCGCTGGGCTTTTACGGCGATGATGACTTCTTACTGGACGGCAATACCCCGCTGGGTGACGAAGCGATGGACAGCAGTAGCCAGCTCCTCGTCGCCCTTATCACCGATAATCCCGAGGAGGCGCAGGGCTGGAAGCCTGATGGCCCGCTGTTTCGGGACTTTCTCATCCTGCTGCGGGTGTATCTGGGCTGGCGATTCCGGGCCAGAGTCACCCTGACCGCGCCGACCCGACTGCTGGCTGTCCCGCCGCTGGGGGACGGACCGTTCTGGCTCGGTATGAACGGCGTGCTGGGCGCTGGAGAGGGTGAGAGTCAGGATGATATCCCGCAGACATTTACCACCGAACTGGGCGCCTATACCGGCCTGCAGCCTGCCACCTCACCGCAAGGAAACCAACGTGTTACGTATAAGTTTGATTAAAACCGCCTGCCTGCTGTCCCTGCTTGCGCTTTGCCTGAGCGGATGCGGGCTCACCCAGCGCGTCTCGGAGGGAACAAAATCCGCCTTCAACGCCGTTTTTTATAAGCAAATTAATACGCTGCATCTGGATTTTACGGCGCGCGAAGCGCTCAACACCGATGCCAGAGAGAATCACTCGCTCTCCGAACCGGTGGTGGTGCGCATCTATCAGCTTAAAGATCGCCGGACCTTTGACCGGCTGGTTTACCAGCAGCTGCTGGAGGAGGGGGATATTCTGCTCGCCGCCGATCTCCTCGCCAGTCGCGACGTAGTGATCAACCCCGGAGGGGACGCCAGTCTGAATATGCCGCTGGAAACGCAGGCGAAGTTCGTGGCGGTTGTCGGCCTGTTCCGCCATCCGGATACAGAAAGAAATACCTGGAAGCAGGTGCTGGCGCGTGAGGAATTGGATCCTGACAAGCCACGTATTTATACCGCCGAAACTAACCAGCTAAGGCTCAGGCCTGAAGCGGCGAAGTAATGTCGAAAACAAATTTCTGCGGCGGGTCCATCGTGGCGATTGGCCCGTAATCTTCGTTAACCAGCGAACTGGCGGTAACCATCCTCATCCAGCCTCACCGGTTTCATCACAGCACAGGGAGATAACGTGACAGCGAGGGAGCGTTTTTTTAAGAAACTGCAGCACCAGCAAAATCCGCCGCGGACAACCACCTACGATAGGGCGGCCGCCGCGGATATTGCGATGTTTCGCCAGCAGATGGCGGCACTCGCCCGGCAGGTGAATCAGTGGTTTGACGGAACGGGCATCGAGGTGGTGGTTTCGACCCGCCACCTCCACGATCTGAGCACCCTTGGCTACAGCCTCACTAGCGGCATCTGCCGCTACGATATCCCCACTCTCCGCCTGCAAAACGGCGAGCGCAGCGTCAATATCGTGCCGCAGCAGCTGTGGGATGGCGTGGAAAAGGGGGTCGTGACCCTGAGCCTTGAGACACCTGGCGGGGCGGGCTCCCGGGAGGTGTTTTATCTGAGCCTGGCCCCGGACGGCGGCTGGTTGGTCCGTCAGGCGCGCCAGCCCCCGGAGGCGCGACAGATTCTCACCGAAGACCGCTTTTTTATGGCGATCGACAGCCTGGCCTGACTGGTCAGATGGTCTGTCCGCCCGATACCTCGATCCGCTGGGCGGTCACCCAGCGGTTATCGTCGCGCAGCAGGCTGGCGATCATCGGCCCAATATCCTCGGGAACGCCCACCCGTCCCAGCGCCGTCATCGCGGCAAACTGCGCGTTAACCCCCGCGTCGTCCCGCACCAGTCCGCCGCCAAAGTCGGTGGCGATAGCGCCGGGGGCGACGGTATTGACGGTGATGCCGCGCCCGCCCAGCTCGCGGGCCATGTATACGCTCAGCATCTCCACAGCCGCTTTGGCCGCGGCGTAGGCGGAGAAGCCAGGATAAGAGACGCGGGTCAGTCCGGAGGAGAAGTTAACGATCCGTCCGCCGTCAGCCAGCAGCGGCAGCAGGGTTTGAACGAGGAAAAACACCCCCTTAACGTGGACGTTAAACAGCCCGTCGAACTGCGCCTCGCGCGTTTCGGCCAGCGGGGCAAATTCGCCGTGTCCCGCGTTATTGATCAGATGGTCGAAGGTGTCCCGTCCCCAGACGCTGCCCAGCGCAGCGCGCAGGCTGTCGGCGAAGGCCGGAAAGCTGGCGGTCTGCGCCATATCCAGCGGCAGGGCGATGGCCTTGCGGCCGAGAGCGTGAATGTCGGCCACCACCGCTTCCGCCTGTTCAATATTGCCGCGGCAGGTGACGATGACGTCCCCACCCTGGCGGGCGATATCCAGTGCGGTCTGACGGCCAAGGCCGCGGTTAGCGCCAGTGATAAGTGCAATCTTAGTCATGTTCGATCCTCTCTGGTGTGTGGAGTCCTTACAATAGGGGGGGGGCTACCAGACCGGGTTGCCCAATCCTTGTTATTTTTTGCCCATTCCTCTCAATACCCTCTCTTCTGGTGGGAAATAGCGCATACTGAGGCTTTAAAACTTGCCTGAAAGGATCTTATGCGCGACGAACTCTTCGCTCTCTGCCGCCGGTATGCCGATGCTCATGTCGATAGCAGCGGGGTGGCGGTTACACCGGTTCCCGGCATCACTCTGGTGCGGGCCCTGCACCCCGGCGATCTGCAGGCGGCCATCGCCAGGCCGCTGGTGGCCATGCTGCTGCAGGGGCGCAAAAGCGTGACCACCGGCCTGGCAAGTTTCGACTATGGTCCGGGGGAGGCGATGGTGATCGCCGCGGATGTCCCCACCACCAGCCAGATCACCGAGGCCAGCCAGCGTTTTCCCTATTACGCGCTGGTGCTGGAGCTGGATCTGGCTATCCTGCGCGAGCTGCAGGAGGTGGGACCGTCAGGGGGAGATGAGGCGCCCCGCGTCGGTATCGAACCGATGAATGCCGACGTGACGGACGCCGCTTACCGGCTGGCAAGACTGTTTGATCAACCGGGGGCGCTGGCGGTGTTAGGCGAAGGGCTGCGGCGGGAGCTGCATTACTGGCTGTTGCAGAGTGTTCACGGGGCGGCCATCCGGGCGCTGGGCGTCGCAGACAGCCATTCGGCGCGGATCCGCCGGGCGGTGGCGGTGCTGCGCCGGGATTTTATGCAGCCAGTCAGCGTCGACGCGCTGGCCGACGCCGCCGGGATGAGCGTTTCGGTCTTTCACCGTCATTTCCGCGCCATGACCACCTTGTCGCCGCTGCAGTTTCAGAAGCAGTTGCGCCTGATCCACGCCCGCCGCCTGATGCTGGCGGAAGGGATGAGCATTGCGCAGGCGGCCGGCGAAGTGGGCTATATCAGCGTGTCGCAGTTCACCCGGGAATACGCTCGCCTGTACGGCGCGCCGCCGGGCCGCGACCGTCGACGGGAAAGAATGAGCGCCTGATCTGGCGCGCGGGCTGGCGGCGGCTCCTCCCTGAGCCGGATAGCGGTGGTTCAGTTATCGAGTGTCGCCGTGATGTGCACTTTGTTACCCATTCGCGCCTCAATGATCCGATAGGCGGTTGCGCCCTCGCGGGCGGCCTGCTGGCGAATTTTGCTTTCCGCGTGGTCCAGGGTATCGCCGGTGGCGGTGAGGGTCCTGGCGTTGACCGCCAGCGGCAGCAGGCAACTCAATACGATCAGTGGAATCAGCTTGTTCATCGTCATTCTGTCCTGTGAGAGAAAATCAGCGCGCGGCCTGCAGCCAGCCGGCAATGTCCTGGGTCGGCAGATGGTGGCGGGTATTCCAGGTGTCGCCCATCGGCCACCACACGCCATCCCCCCGGGCGAAGGCGGCGCGATAGCGCAGCATGGCGTTATCCGGGTCTGTCCGCAGTTGGTCCAGCAGGGCGGACAGGGTGTGAACGGCTTTGCTGAACGTCTGCTGCGTCACGCGCTCCACGGTGTCCGCCAGCTGCCGGTAAGAGGTCGTTTCGCCGGCAACAAACGTCACCTCGTTGACGATCCGCGGCTGATGCAGATAAATCGCGGTGGTCAGGCGGCCAATATCCGCTGGCGAGGTGACGGTCACCTGGGTGTCCCAGCTGCCAAGGGCGTGAAGGGTTCGGGCGGATAAATTCACCACATCGAAGTCTGGCTCGAAGAGAAAGCTGGTAAACATGCCGGTGGAGACAATGACCCACTCCGTGGCCTGCTGCGCGCGCAGCAGGGTCCGGACATCATACTGCTCGTCCCAGACCGGCTGGCCGCTGCCTTTGCCGACCACATCATAATTGACGCCAAACTGCCAGGGAAAATAGCGAGGCACTCCGGCGGCCAGCACCGCGCGGGTAATTTTCAGCTGCGTCCCCGGACCGGCGACAAAGCCCATGCAGTTAATCACGGTGCTGTACCCGCGAAACGCGCCGGTCAGGGTCTCCAGTGAACTACCGGCGATGTCGACGGCGAGAAAGGCGGCCCCGGCGTCGGCCAGCGCCCGGTGGCTTGCCGAACGCAGCTGGCCGGTTTCATCCCAGGCCGCCGGCGAGACGATCACCGAGACCGCGCCCTGGCGCTGGATCACCGCTGGGACCAGCGCATCCAGTACGGCGGCCCCCAGTTGTCCCGCTCCCAGAACTAATACTTTTTCCTCAAGATTAATATCATCAGTTTTCATTTTAACTCCTTGCTCAGTTAAGCCTTGTATTCACTGGCTACAGGCTCAGTGTAGGGGGGGGGGCATCATTCGATAAGAACAGGATTTCGGGTTAGACTGTTCGTCATAATGGGATAATAACCGTCGGGGGAGCACCAAATGGACAGACTGGATGCCATGCAGTTGTATGTTGCGGTTGTGGATGCCCACAGCTTCGCCCGGGCGGCGGAGGCGCTGGGGCAGCCGCGCTCAACGGTGTCGCGGGTAGTGAAGGAGCTGGAAGCCTGGCTTGGGGCGCAGCTTCTTCAGCGCACCACCCGCAAGCTCAGCGTGACGGCGGAGGGGCGTCGGTATTACGAAGAGTGTAAACGGCTGCTGGCCGAAATGACGGCGATGGAAGCCTCCTTTCCCGGCCGCTCGGCGCAGCCCGCCGGGCGGTTCAAGGTGGGGATGCCGCAATCTCTCGCCCGGCACTGCGTTTTGCCGAGGATCGGCGAGTTTCTGCAGCAGTATCCCGACCTGGAGCTGATCCTCTGCTCAAGCGACAACGTGGAAGATATTATCCAGGAGGGATTCGACTGCGTGATCCGTACCGGGCAAATCGAAGATTCCACCACCCTGGTGGCGCGCCCTCTGGCCCGCTACCGCTGGATGGTCCTCGCCTCGCCGGCCTGGATAGCGGCCCACGGCCGGCCGCAAAGCATCGACGATCTGCACCAGCACCGGGCGGTGGGATACCTGAACCACCGTACCGGGCGGACCATCGACTGGCTTTTCTCCCTCGATGACGGCGACTGCGCGATCCGCATGCAGGAGACGCTGGTGGTCGACGATACCGATGCCTATATCCAGGCCGGCGTTCAGGGGCTGGGCCTGATCCGCGTCGCCAGCTATCTGGCGCAACCCTGGCTGCAGAGCGGCGCGTTGGTCGCCTGTCTGGAGCAGGCCGCGGCTGATCTTCCCCTGTCGCTGGTCTATCCGCAAAACCGCTATCTGCTGCCGGCGGTGCGCGCGTTTTACGACTGGAGCAGGCGCGTTCTGCAACCCCCGCTCAGCGAGGCCTGATGACGGTGGTATTCGCTACCGCTATGGTCCGCGCATGGCCTGTTTTATCCTCGCTATCAGCCAGTTCAGCGCCGGATCCTGCGCCCGGCGTTTGTGGCGCAGTATACACAGGGTAAATTCCGGGTAGGCCACCGGCGGGGCGTCCGCGCGCAGCGCATACTGCGCCTGCCAGCGTTGCGCCAGCCCCTGGGGGACTGTGGCGAAGAGCGGCAGGGTGGTCAGCAGGAGGGGAAAGGTGGAGAAATTCTGCGTGGCGAAGCGCACGCGCCGCGCGAGTCCCTGACTGGCGAGCTGGCGATCTATTTCCCCGTGGCCGGTTTCGCGATAGGCCACCATCACATGTTCCCAGGCACGAAATCGCCCACCGACAACGGCCCGCGGCAGGGGATCTGCTGCGGCGACCAGAGGGTGGTCACCCCCATGCTCATCACCGGTTCGCTGACGATCTCCCCGCGGCTCTGCTTGTTGAGGGACACCGCGACATCAATGCGATCCGCCTCCAGCAGCTGGCGTACCTGGAAGGGGTCGGCGGCGAGTGTCTGGAGCGACACCCCAGGCGCCTCCTGCATCAGTCCGGGTAACAGCTGCGGCATCAACCAGTGTTCGCTCCAGTCGCTGAGGCCGACGCGGAAAAGCTGCTGCGCGCTGGCGGGGGAAAACTCCCCGGCGCCAAACATTGCCGAATGCAGGTGTTCCATCAGCGGCTGCAGCTCGGTCATCAGCGCTTGCGCCCGCGGGGTCGGCAGCATGCCTCTGGCGCTGCGCACGAACAGCGGATCGTCAAACATCTCGCGCAGCCGTTTCAGCGCCCCGCTGATGGCGGGTTGGCCAAGATGCAGCGCCTCTGCGGTGCGGGTAACGCTGGCTTCGCGGTACAGCACCATCAAGACCGTCAACAAATTCAGATCGATACGACTAAAATCATTTTCAATGATTTTCTTCATTATGATAATCAATTTGAATGTGGGTTATCCCGGCAGCATAGTGAATATCACCCCGGTAAATCAACCAGCGCAATGCGCGCGGAGGGAGTGATGCAAACTTACCAGACAGGCGACAGCCTGATATTCAAAGTGCCGGAGCGCGAGATTAGCCTGCAGCCGGCGGCGCTCTATCCTGCGGCGTTCCCTGCGACGGAGGCGGACGCCGATAATCAACCAATCGCGCTGTCGATCCACAGCTGGGTGGTACAGACTCCCCACGATCTGATCGTTATCGATACCGCCACCGGCAACGGTCGGGATCGCGGCGGCAATCCGCTCTATCATCAACTTAACACGCCCTATCTGGAGAATCTCCGCGCCGCGGGAGTGAACCCGGAGGAGGTGACCCTGGTGCTACTGACCCACCTGCACACCGACCATGTCGGATGGAATACCGTCTGGCGGGACGATCGCTGGGCGCCGCTGTTTCCCAACGCGCGCTACCTGTGTTCGGCAAAAGAGCTCACGCGGGTGAAGAACAGCGAACGCTACCGGGCGCTGTGGCTCGACAGCCTGCTGCCGGTGATCGAGGCTGGCCAGCTGGAGACCGTGGATGTGGCGGCCAGGCCGCTGGTCGGCGGACGGATCGCCTTTATCCCTACCCCCGGCCACAGTCCGGACCATGCCGCGCTGATCCTCTCCTCTGGCGATGACTACGCCTGTTTCTCAGGCGATCTTCTTCATTCCCCGCGCCAGTTTACCCATCCGCACTGGAGCTCGGCGTTCTGCGGCGATCCCCGGCAGGCGGAACGCTCGCGACGCGAGATGATGGCGTGGTGCGCAAGCCATCATGCCCAATGGTTCACCGGGCATTTCGCCGGACCCTCCTGCGGTTGGCTGGAGGAGGACAGGCCAGGGGAGTATCGCTGGCGAGACGCCGGAGAACGATCTGCTGACGAGGGGGAACGGTGATGAATAATGCCCAAATCGTATTGGTTTTTGGCGCCACCGGCCAGCAGGGCGGCTCGGTGGCGCGGGCGCTGCTGCACCGCGGCTGGCGAGTGCGGGCGCTGGTCAGGGATCCTTTCTCCGCCGGGGCTGTCGCGCTGGCGGCGCGGGGAGCCGAGCTGGTCGTGGGCGCCTTTGAAGACCGGGCGGCAATGCGGGCGGCGATGGCCGGGGTCGACGGCGTCTTCAGCGTGCAGCCCAGCTCACCGGGCGGGACGGTAACCGATGAGCAGGAGGTGCGCTACGGGATAACCATCGCCGACCTTGCCGTCGAGTGCGGGGTGAAGCATCTGGTGTACAGCTCCGGCAGCGCGGCGGGGGAGACGCCGACCGGCGTAGCGCATTATGACACCAAAGCGGCGATTGAGCGGCATATCCGCCGCCTGCCGCTGGCGGCGACCATCGTGCGGCCCGCCACCTTTATGGAGCTGCTGGTGATGCCCGGTTTTGGCCTTGATGAAGGTCATTTTCACTTTTTTATGCTGCCGGAGGGGAGGATGCAGGTGCTGGCAGTGGAGGATATCGGCCAGCTTGTCGCAGCGATTTTTGCCGCGCCGGCGCGGTTTGCCGGCAAGACGTTCGAGATCGCCAGCGACAGCGTGACCGGTCGTCAGCTCGAGGCGTTATTCTCCGCGGCGGCGGGACGGCCGATCCCCTATTCGCGATTTTCCGACGAGGTGCTGGCCGCCAGCCCTTTTCTGCACAAGCTGACCGGGCTGGTGGACGACGGGCGGCTGGCGGGGCACGCCGACCTCGACGCCCTGCGCCAGCTGCACCCGCAGCTGCACACCTTCGCCGGCTGGCTGGCGGGCCCCGGCCGTCCCGCCTTCGAGCGGGCGATGACCAGCGGGACCCGCTGGGCGTTTAATCGTTAAAGACGACTATATCCTTCCCGCCGGCGTCTCGTTGTCTGGCCCGGCGGATGAGCTGCGCAGGGAAGGCCTGCAGGTCGTTAAGACAACGCACGAGGAGTCTGAGTGTAAATTATTTTGCGGATTTTGCTGGCAACGATAGGTGAAAGTGAACGTCCAGAATTTTCAGCCGCTTAGAATGGAGGAAACTCTCTGGGATCGCCTGAATAATGACAATTTACCGATGGGCTTCGGCCTGCCTGTTAAGCATAACCTGCGCCGCTACGGCGGCGGAATTTAAAACCATCGAGGCCGATCTGCTGGCCTCCAACCGGCTGTTCTGTATGACCGGCTATGACCATAAGCCGATCGGCGTGGCGTGGGAGAGCGTCAAATCCAGCCGCTATCAGCCGCAGTCGGATGGCGACCGTATTTTCAGCGACACCGTCTCCCGGCGCTTTCTGGAAGAGGAGAATAAGACCGCCTTTTACAATGGCGCCAAATATCGCGTACTGGGTAAACCCGCCAGCGCCTGCTATGACTATTCCGCCGCGCGTATTCAACGCATGGCGGGCTACCTGAAGGTGTAACGACTCCGCGAGGCGGGCGCTAAAACAGCGCCAGCCGGGCGAGACGGTCCAGCGCCTTGCTCAGCGCGTCATCCCCAGCCGTCAGACTGATGCGAATAAACCCTTCACCCCCATCGCCAAAACCAGTGCCTGGCGCCACCAGAATATGCGCCTCCTGCAGCAGCAGGCGGGCAAACTCTTGTGAACGGTACCCGGGCGGCACGCTCAGCCAGAGGAAGAAAGTACCTTGTGCGGCACGAACCGGCCAGCGCAGTGCGGCCAGTCGACGCAGAACCCACTCCCGGCGCTGATGATACACCGCCGTCAGCTGCGCAATCCGTTCTGCCGGCAGGCTGAGCGCGGCGATCGCTGCATCCTGAATGGCGCCAAACACCGTGCTGTAGCTGTGGGTGTGCAGTTTTTTAAACGCCCGGATAATCGAGGCGTTGCCGACCGCGAAGCCGAAGCGCCAGCCGGCCATATTAAAGGTCTTGGAGAAGGTGTAGGTCTCCACTCCCCACGCTTTCGCGTCGGGCTGGGAGAAAAGGCTCAGCGGCGCATCGCTGGCCGCGCTGCCGATGGCCGCATAGGCAAAATCATGCAGGATCGGCACCTGGTGACGGCGGGCAAACTGCAGGGCGCTGGCGAACAGCGCCGGCGTGGCGAGGGCGCCGGTGGGGTTATGCGGATAGTTAAGCACCACCAGCCCGGCCTGGTCAGCCACCTCCCGGGGGAGGTCGTTAAAATCCGGCAGGAAGTGGTTCTCAGCCCTGAGCGGCAGGCCATAAAACGCCGCCTGGGACTGCAGCGCCGCTGAGCGGTAAATGGGATAGCAGGGATCGGTGGAGATGAGGTATTGTCCGGGACGGAGCAGTGCCCGCGGGATGCCGACAATACCGATATGCGAGCCCTGAAATACCGCGACTTCGCTGTGCGGATCGATTTCCACATCATACTGGCGGCGATAAAAATGGGCGATCGCTTCGCGGACCTGCGGCTTGCCCCAGAACGACGGGTAGCCATGGTTTTCACGACGATGAATGGCGCTCTGCAGCGAGTCAATCACTTCCGGCGGCGTGGGCTGATCCGGACTGCCGCTGGAGAGGTCGATCAACGGCAGCGCGTCGGTGTTGACCTCCGCGGCCAGTTTTTCCAGCAGGCTGAACAGATTCTCTTCCAGGGCGTCCACCAGCGGTGAAGCAGCGAAATCAGGCATAATTTTCCCGGTTTACGTTATCAATAATCTGCCATCTTTAAGGGATTTATTGCGCCTGGCTAAATAACAATATATGCAAAGGATTATTGTTTTTAGGATATGTCGGGATGGCAAAAGTTTATGAGGAATAAGCAAAAGGAAATCCGGCGTTCTGGCTTACAACCCGCTTTCGGCTGTGATTTAATCGCTCAATATCGCCAACCTTCCAGGAAAATACCTTATGAACAAGTCAGTTGCGCTCGGAATGACGCTCGCCCTGTTATCCGCTTCCTCCTTTTACGCCACCGCCGATCAAATTATTCGCATCGGCTTTAACCCCGGGCCGTATAAAGAGCAATTTGAAAAAGGGGTCGCCCCCTATTTATTGAGTAAAGGATATAAAATCGAATATAAAGATTTTAGCGACGGTATTCAGGTCAATGACGCGGTAGCTCGCGGCGATATCGAAGCGAATATTATGCAGCATCCGGTATACCTGAAAGCGATCAATGAGCGACTGGGGATCGATAACGTCGGCATTGTGCAGGTACCCACGCCGCCGATGGGTCTGTAGGGGGCAAACTGACGACCCTGGGCACCCCGGCAGCCGGCACGGTGGTGTCGGTGCCAAACCAGCCGTCGAACGAATATCGCGCGGTACTGGTGCTGGAAAGCCTCGGCTGGGTGAAGATTAAACCGGACAGCGATCCCGCCACCTTTTCGCAGCGTAACATCGTTGCCAACCCCTATAACATCGTGCTTAAGGAGATGGACAATGCCCAGCAGGTTCGCGCGCTGCCGGACGTCGACTATGGCCTGATTCAGGGCAATTTCGCCGTCTCCAGCGGCATGGCGCTTACCTCGGCATTAAAGCTGGAGGCCGCTACCAGCCATTTTATTAACGTTGTGACCGTTGCCGGTAAAAATCAGAAGGCGCAGTTTGCCAAAGATATCATCGACGGCTATCACTCTGCCGATTTCAAAAAATATATTCTCAGCCATCCGCAGTATGATGGTTACCTGCTGCCTGATTATTTAAAATGAATAACGCGATGATAGAATTTCGCCATGTCAGTAAAACCTTTAACAGAAAAGGGCATCCGGTTCTGGCCCTGCAGGATATTAATCTCAGTATCGACCGGGGCGATATTTTCGGCATTATTGGCTATAGCGGCGCAGGAAAAAGCACCTTATTGCGGCTGATTAATCGTCTGGAAATGCCGGGTGAGGGCGAGGTGGTGTTGAACGGTGAGTCGCTCCAGGACTGCAGCGGCCAGCGCCTGCAGGCGATCAAAAAAGATATCGGCATGATCTTTCAGAATTTTAATCTGCTGAATTCGAAAACGGTATTTCATAACATCGCTATCCCGCTTATTTTGCAGGGACGCGACAAGGCCTTTATCCAGGCGCGGGTTGCGGAGCTGCTGGCGTTTGTCGACCTGAGCGACAAAATGCACAGTTACCCGAATGAGCTGTCGGGAGGGCAAAAGCAGCGGGTCGGTATCGCCCGGGCGCTGGCCACCAACCCGTCGGTGCTGCTGTGCGATGAAGCCACCTCGGCGCTCGACCCCCATACTACGGTACAGATCTTATTGCTGCTGCAGGAGATTAATCGCCGCTATGGCATCACCATTGTGCTGATTACGCATGAAATGTCAGTGATCCAGACAATCTGTCACAAGGTGGCGGTGATGCAGGCCGGGCGCATTGTTGAGCAGGGGACGGTTTTCGATCTTTTTGCCCAGCCGCAGCATCCGGTCACCGCCAGTTTCGTGCAGTCGGTGGTGCACGATCGCCTGCCGCAGCGGGTGGCATCGCTCCTGCAGCGCGACAACGGCGCCCGGGCTTTACGCCTCGAATTTATCGGCGCGACGGCCCGGCAGCCGATCATTAACCGCCTGATCCGCGAGTATGCTGTCGAGGTGAATATCCTGTTTGCCAGCATGTCCGAAGTTCAGGGCCGGATACTGGGATTTATGATTGTGCAACTCCTCGGCGAGCCTGACGAAACCGAACGCGCCATCACCCATCTGGCCGACGCAGGAGTGAAAATCATCCATGTTTGATCTTATTGATACCGCCATTACCGGCGAGCAGTTTCTGCTGGCGCTGCATGATACCCTGATTATGGTCGCCATCTCACTGGGCTTTGGCGCGCTGCTCGGCGTCCCGCTGGGAATTGTGCTGGTGGTTTGCCGTCCTGGCGGCATCGTGGCCAACCCGGTGGTGCATCAGGCGCTGAATCCGCTGATCAACGTGCTGCGCTCGCTGCCGTTTATCATTTTGCTGATTGTGATCCTGCCCTTCACCAGGCTGCTGGTGGGCACGACTATCGGCACCGCGGGGGCCATCGTGCCGCTGATCGTTTTTGTCGCCCCCTATATTGCCCGGCTGGTGGAGAGCTCGCTGCTGGAGGTGGATGAGGGGATCCTTGAGGCCGCAGACGCCATGGGCGCGACCCCTCTGCAGACCGTCTGGCATTTCATGCTGCCGGAGGCGGCGGCGTCGTTGATTCTGGCCCTTACCACCGCGACCATCGGTCTGCTTGGCGCGACCGCCATGGCGGGAACGGTGGGCGGCGGCGGGATCGGCGACCTGGCGATCACCTACGGCTATCAGCGTTTCGACGCCTTTGCCACCCTCACCACCGCCCTGGTGCTGATTGTTATTGTCCAGCTTATTCAGACGCTGGGCACCCGCCTGGCTCGCCGACTGCGTCGCGAATAACTGCTATACCGCGCCGGGGTTGCCCCGGCCAGCGGGAAAGCGGATCAGCGTGCGCAGACCGCGGCGAAGGCGCTGGCTACCCGCGCAATATTGCCGTGGTTGAGCCCGGCCACGCAGACGCGACCGCTGGCAATCAGATAGATGCCATGTTCTTCACGCAGAACGTCTACCTGATCGGCGCTAAAGCCGGTGTAACTGAACATGCCGCGCTGGGTCAGCAGATAGGAAAAATCCGCCGCCGGCAGGGCTGCCTGCAGGGCCTTCACCAGCGCGACGCGCATGGCGCTGATGCGGGTGCGCATGGCCTCCACTTCCCCCTGCCACAGGGCATTCAGCTCGGGATCGTTGAGCACCTGCGACACCACCTGGGCGCCAAACCCCGGCGGGCTGGAGTAGTTGCGGCGTACGGTGGCTTTCAACTGGCCCAGCACGCGCCCGGCGGCATCGGCGTTGTCACAGACCACCGACAGGCCGCCGACACGCTCGCCGTACAGTGAAAAAATCTTCGAGAACGAGTTGCTGACCAGCGCCGTCAGTCCGGCGCTGGCGATGGCGCGTATGGCATAGGCATCTTCATCCAGCCCGCGGCCAAAACCCTGGTAGGCAATATCGAGGAACGGGATCAGCTCCCGGGCGATCAACACCTCAATCACCCGATCCCACTGCTCGGGGGCGAGATCGGCCCCCGTCGGATTATGGCAGCAAGGATGGAGCAGCACGATGCTGCGCGGCGGGAGCTGCTGGAGGGCGGCAAGCATAGCGGGGAAATTGACCCCACGGGTGGCGCTGTCGAACCAGGGATAGGTATGCACCTCGAAACCCGCCCCGGCAAAGATGGCCACATGGTTCTCCCAGGTTGGATCGCTGACCCAGACCGCGGAGTCGGGGAAGTAGCGCTTGAGGAAATCAGCACCCACCTTCAGCGCGCCGGAGCCGCCCAGCGTCTGGATGGTGGCGATGCGTCCGGCACGCAACGCCGGATGGTGTTCGCCAAACAGCAGCGTCTGGACCGCGCGGCGATAGGGAGCCAGTCCCTCCATCGGCAGATAGAGGCTGGCCTTGTGCAACTGGCTCTGCAGCCGGTCAGCGGCCTGACGGACCGCCTCCAGCTGAGGAATGATGGCCTGCTCGTTATAGTACAACCCGATGCTAAGGTTAACTTTGTCTGCCCGGGGATCCTGTTGAAAGGCTTCCATCAGCGACAGGATAGGATCGCCTGCGTAGGCGTCAACGTTCTGGAACACAGTGGTTACTCCTGAAATGACCGTTAAAGGTGAAGCCATTACACCGCGTAGCGTCCCGGGCGGTGGTTCATGGCGATAATCGAATTCAAAATCACGGCGCCGAGGACAGAGACCAGCAGCATCGGTAGGCTAACCACCCACAGCGAGGCGGTGACGATGCAGGCGTCCACCACCATCTGGAATTTACCGGCGCGGATGCCGCTTTTATCCTGCAGATAGAGGGCCAGAATATTGACGCCGCCGAGGCTTGCTTTATGGCGGAACAGCACCACAAAGCCGATACCGACCATGATGTTGCCGAAGAGGGTGGCGTAATAGGGGTTCAGGCGATCGACATGGATAAAGTAGCCGTGCAGGTCGGAGAACAGCGACACCAGTCCGACCGCGCAGAAGGTTTTCAGCGTGAAGGCGGCGCCCATCCGCCGGACGGAGAGCCAGTAGAAGGGCAGGTTAATGGCGAAGAAAACCACGCCGAACGGCAGGTGGGTGGCGTAGTGGATCAGAAAGGCCATGCCTGCCGTCCCGCCGGTCAGGGCGCCGGCCTGGCGAAACAGGATAATGCCAAAGGAGATCATCAGCGTGCCGAACAGCAGCGCCAGGGCATCCTCCAGCCAGGTGTGGGTCAGTTTTTCAGGGGAAAGGACGTTATCCATAAATAAGCACTATCTTTTCGTTAACAAGGATAAGCTCTTGTTTGCAAAAATCGCACCAGAGGAGCGTGCCCGGGCGATTGGTTGCGGAAAAAATAGCCGTGGTTTAGCCTAACCTGTTGTTCTGTCGGAAAGAGAAAATCGCACGAGTTGTGCGCATAATGGTTATGAAATGCGTAAATTGTGCGAATTTACTGCTTGTCACGCATTGACTGGCCCCGCATCTGCACCAGCGCAGGGCACTGTGCTCCGGTTCAGCGCAGCGAGGGCGTGCCCGGCATCAGCTGGCCGTTCTCCTTCAGGCGGTTGAGCACGACGGCGGTTTTCAGATGAGCCACTCCTTTGTTTTGCGCCAGAATATGGCTGATCAAATGGCTCAGTCCGGGCAGGTCCGGGACCGTTACCCGCAGCAGATAATCGGCGTCGCCGGTGGTTTTCCAGGCGTCCAGAATGGCGTCCACTTCACTGAGCATCTGATGAAAGCTCTCCACGCATTGCGGGGTGTGATTCAGCAGGCGCACCTCAATCAGGCCAAGCATCTCCTGCCCGGCGGCATCCGGCGCCAGACGCGCATGGTAGCCGAGGATAAGCTGCGCCTGTTCAAGGGCGATACGGCGGCGCGAACACTGGGAAGCGGACAGGCCGATAAGCTCGCTAAGCTCCTGATTGGTCAAACGGCCATTGGCCTGCAGCAGGGTAAGAATTTTCAGATCATAGTCGTCGATGTTGTACATAGTGGCCACTAGCGGAACGTAAAAGTGGCTACCAGCCTAACAGTTTTTTGCCTGGCGTGAAGCCTGACCCGAGGGCGGCAAACCGGATGCACCAAAACGGGTCAGCTTCATGCATTAAGCCACTTGTTTTCTCATGATCTGTGCGTCATCTGGCCAATTTTCGCGCGTTATGCGCCAGGTCAGCGGCGCGATGACCAGCTTTCAGAACGACCTGGAAAATAATATTTCAATATCATTCAATGGATTAGTTTTGGTCTGACGCTCCGCGACGATCCGCTGGCCTGAAAGTTGCTACCGGCGAAAGTGACTTTTTACAGACAGGGGCAGGTCAGAGATGACAACGCAGCAAGAGCATCAGTTAAAGCGCGGGTTAAAAAACCGCCATATCCAGTTGATCGCCCTCGGGGGGGCGGTCGGCACCGGACTGTTTTTAGGTATCGCGCAAACGATCCGTATGGCAGGCCCCTCGGTCCTGCTGGGGTACGCCATCGCCGGGGTTATCGCCTTCTTTATCATGCGTCAGCTTGGCGAAATGGTGGTAGAGGAGCCGGTGGCGGGGTCGTTCAGCCATTTCGCCAACCGCTACTGGGGGCCCTTCGCCGGGTTTATGTCCGGCTGGAATTACTGGGTGTTGTACGTGCTGGTAAGCATGGCGGAGCTGACGGCGGTGGGCATCTATATTCAGTACTGGTGGCCGGAGGTACCCACCTGGCTGTCGGCGGCAATCTTCTTCGTGGCGATCAACGCCATCAACCTCACGCACGTCAAAGTGTATGGCGAGCTGGAGTTCTGGTTCTCGATTGTTAAAGTGGCCGCCATCATCAGCATGATCGCCTTTGGCTGCTATCTGTTATTTAGCGGTCACGGCGGGCCGGCGGCGACGGTGGCCAACCTGTGGCAGGACGGGGGATTTTTCCCTAACGGTATCACGGGCTTAGTGATGGCCATGGCGGTGATCATGTTCTCCTTCGGCGGGCTTGAGCTGGTGGGGATCACCGCGGCGGAAGCCGACGAACCGCATAAAACCATTCCCAAAGCCACCAACCAGGTGATCTACCGTATTCTGCTTTTTTATGTGGGGTCGCTGGCGGTCTTGCTGTCACTCTACCCGTGGCGGAACGTCGTGGAAGGGGGAAGCCCCTTTGTGCTGATCTTTCACGCCATTGACAGCAATATTGTGGCCAACGCACTCAATCTGGTGGTGCTCACCGCCGCGCTGTCGGTCTACAACAGCTGCGTCTACTGCAACAGCCGGATGCTGTTCGGCCTGGCTCAGCAGGGCAACGCCCCGCGCGCGCTGCTGCGGGTGAACCACCGCGGGATCCCGTTGAACGCCCTGGCGGTGTCCGCCGTCGCCACGGCGCTTTGCGTGGTGATTAACTATGTGATGCCCGGGAAAGCCTTTGCCCTGCTGATGGCCCTGGTGGTAGCCGCCCTGGTCATCAACTGGGCGATGATCTGCATCACTCATCTTAAGTTCCGTCGCGCCATGCAGCGGGCCGGTAAGGTAACGGCTTTCCAGAGTTTCGCCTATCCCCTGACAAACTGGCTGTGTCTGCTGTTTCTCGCCGGGATCCTCGGGGTGATGTATCTGACCCCGGACATCCGCATCTCCGTCTGCCTGATCCCGGTATGGCTGCTGATCCTTGCCGCAGGCTATCTGCTGCGCAGGAAAAGCGCGCCGGAGCCGGTGGCGGCGCTGGAGGAGCGGTAGTCGCCGACGCCCTGCCTGGCGGCAGGGCGATATTGTGTCGACAAAAAAATCACGGGAAAATAGATAATTACGATAAATGACATCTCACGTTATCGGTCTGAAAATTGACAAAAGCGTGGGGCAGACAGCCTGGGGTTCTGGCTGGTCGTTATCCTGTTTATCGCCGGTGGGGAAGGAGAGCCGCCAGCGGGAACGAGGGCCGTGGCGGCGGAAGGGGGAGATCAACGGCAGGCGCGTCGGCCAGGCCTTGGGTATACCGCAACAGGCTGCCTGTTAATCCACGTTAGTAAAATAATCGCGCGCGGCGGTCTCGACGCGCTTCGCGTCCAGCCCGGTCTTCTCAGTGATCTGCTCGATAAACGGTTTAAATTTTTCGTCCATCACGTTCCCTCCTTCCCAGTGGGCGACGTAGAATTTGCACTGATAGCGATAAAAATGGAGAGTGGTATCTCCTAACGTGTAGTACATGAGCTTCTCCTGTCCGGTATTGCGGTCACCGCGTCCACAGCGTCAGCAACCTTGTTCTCATCACGATCGATCTGTCCTCTATCCTCCTCCCAATTGGCTGAAATTTCCAGCGGTGCTTTAGGCAAAAACGCAGGATAAAGAAAGGATAATCTGCTGACAGGTAGTGATTATTTCTGCAGTCGGGGTGGCGATCCGGTTACCTGCAGGCTGCGCAGATAACCGGAGTAACGACAGGCTTAGCGCAGCGCGTTGCGCTCGTCGTCGGTCAGGTCGAGGGTCTGCGCCACGCCGCTTTCTGCAGAGCGCGCCGCCGCTTCCAGGACGGCCATCACCGCCAGCGCCTGCACCGGCGGCACCGGATTGGCGATCAGGCCCTTCAACGCGTCGCGGATCTGCATATAGTACTGGCGCTGATCGCCCGGCGGGGTAGGCTGGGTTTGGGTCTGCAGCGAGGCGTCATAGACCACCAGCCCATCCTCATCCTCGCCCCAGCCGGCGCTTCCCGGCACCACACCCGCCAGCAGTTGGCTCTCCTGCTGGTCGGCCCGCGCTTTGACAACGCTGCCTTTATCGCCATGCACCGTGAAGCGCGAGGAGCCCCCCGCGACCAGCATGCTGCAGTGGAGGATCGCTTTATGCGCCGGGTAGTTTAAGACCACATGCGCCCAGTCGTTGATCTCCGCGCCGTCGCGCAGGGTGGCGATATTGCCCTGTACCGACTGCGGCAGACCAAACAGCTGCAGCGCCTGATCGATCAGGTGCGGCCCCAGATCGAACCATAAGCCGCTGCCGGGGACGTTCTGCTCGCGCCAGCGGACGCGGACTTCCGGGCGGAAACGGTCGAAATGGGACTCAAAATGTTTCACCGTGCCGATGGCGCCCTGCTCAATAACCTGACGGATACCGAGATAATCGCTGTCCCAGCGGCGGTTATGGAAGACGGAAAGCAGCCGCTGTTTCACCTGCGCCAGGGCGATCAGCTCCCGGGCCTCCTGCATATCAAGGGTAAAGGGTTTGTCCACCACCACATGCTTGCCGGCGTTCAGCGCCAGGCGGGCCAGCGGCGCGTGCGTGGCGTTAGGGGAGGCGATAACCACCAGATCGACATCCGGGTGCTGGACCGCCGCTTCCGGGGAAGCGATCACCGTGACGTCCGGCAGGTCGCGTTTGACTTTCTCTTCATCGCGCGAGGCGACGAAGGCCAGGTTCAGGCCCGGCACCGAACGGATAAGCGGCGCGTGGAAAGTCTTACCGACGAAGCCATAGCCAATCAGGGCGATATTTATCGTGTTGTTACTCATCAGGTTCTCCACGTTGTTAAGCGTCAGCAATATGTACAGAGAGGACAGGGTCATCCCCCAGCTCAGGCCAGGGACGATCGAGGAAAAGATGGTGAATGTCGCTGAGACCGGCCACCAGCCAGGGTTCGCAATGGTTGACTTTGGTATGGTCCGCCACCAGCCAGTGTTCCGCGCTGGCGGCGAGCATGGCGCGTTTTACGTCCGCATCGGCCTCCTGGCTGGCGCTCAGGCCCAGTTCGGCATGCAACGCGCAGGCGCCGAGAATCGCGATATCGGCGCGGTAGCGCGCCACCAGCGACAGCGTGGCGCTGCCGGCGAACAGCCGCTGTTCACTGTCCCACTGGCCGCCAAGCAGGATAAGCTGGATATCGGCGCGGTCGCTGAACAGCTGGGCGTTATCCAGCGAAGCGGTGATCACGGTCATGGGGCCTTTCAGCTGGGTAGCGACGGCCAGCAGTGTGCTGCCGGCGTCGAGAAACAGCGTCGAGCCGGAGGGGATGCGCGCGGCGACCTGCTGGCCCAGACGCTGTTTCGTTCCGGGGAGCAGGGCGTTTCTTCCCTGGCGCGTCATCGCCGGGACGTTAAGCGCGATGGCGCCGCCGTGGCTTTTCTGCAGTACTCCCTGGTTTTCCAGATCACTGAGATCCCGGCGTATGGTATCGGCCGACACCTGCAGCGCATCAACCAGTTCGCTGATGCTCAGCTGACCGGTTTCACTCAGCCGGTCAAGGATGTGTTTTTGTCGCGCGAGCTTATGCATGACGAGAGACTCCGCAAATTGACGCATTAAACGGCATAATACAGCAAAAAACCGCAAAATAAACCGCAAAAGGTCGCAGTGAACCGCGCAAAACCTGAAGAACTTGATTTCACTACACTTTAACGTTAAATGAGGAAAGCGGGCGCGGCCCGGGGAAAGCGCTTTTTAATGAAGCGATTAGCCTCTTTCACCGGGCAATAAACAGCGAAAAAGCGCGCTTTCGCGTACCTTATACAGAGCGCGCGCAATGCGACAGGCATGGATTAACGGAGGTTGAGTGGACGCGATTAAAGGCTCGGAGTTGCAGATACCGGACGCGATCTTCGCGTGGGTGCTCGACGGGCAGGGGGGTGTGAAGCCGCTCGCCGATGACGATATTATCGACAAAGAGAAACCCTGCTGGCTGCATCTCAACTATACCCATAGCGACAGCGCCGACTGGCTGGCGGCCACCCCGTTGCTGCCCAATAACGTGCGCGATGCCCTGGCGGGCGAGAGCACCCGACCGCGGGTGACGCGGATCGGCGACGGGGCGTTGATTACCCTGCGCTGCATCAACGGCAGCACCGATGAACGGCCAGACCAGCTGGTGGCGATGCGTCTGTATATGGATGAGCGGCTGATCGTCTCCACTCGTCAGCGCAAAGTGCTGGCGCTGGACGATGTGCTGGGCGACCTGAAGGAGGGCAATGGGCCGACGGATGGCGGCAGCTGGCTGGTGGAAGTCTGCGACGCGCTGACCGATCATGCCAGTGAGTTTATTGAACAACTGCACGACCGAATTATCGACCTCGAAGACGACCTGCTCGATCAGCAGGTGCCGCCGCGCGGTTTTCTCGCGCTACTGCGTAAGCAGCTGATTGTGATGCGTCGGTATATGGCGCCGCAGCGCGATGTTTACGCCCGGCTGGCCAGCGAACGCCTGCCATGGATGAGCGACGATCAGCGGCGGCGGATGCAGGATATCGCCGAGCGGCTGGGGCGCGGGCTGGACGAGATCGACAGCTGCATTGCCCGGACGGCGATCATGAGCGATGAGATCGCCCAGATTATGCAGGAGTCGCTGGCGCGGCGGACCTATACGATGTCGTTGATGGCGATGGTGTTTCTGCCCAGCACCTTTTTAACCGGCCTGTTCGGTGTCAACCTCGGGGGGATCCCAGGTAACAGCTGGCATCTGGGCTTTAGCCTCTTCTGCCTGATGTTAGTCGTTGTCATCGGTGGTGTTGCGTGGTGGTTACATCGCAGTAAATGGCTGTAAAGAATCGCCTTTTGCCGGCGACGATGCCGGGAAAACCCGGCAATGTTTGAGCGAAATCAATAAACCCTCTACCCATTCAGGGCAATATCTCTCTCGCAGGTGAATGCAACGTCAAGCGATGGGCGTTGCGCTCCATATTGTCTTACTTCCTTTTTTGAATTACTGCATAGCACAATTGATTCGTACGACGCCGACTTTGTTGAGTCGGCTTTTTTTTTGCGCTCTCCTGACCAGCTTCTACGCTTACTAAGACACCCGACGGTCTTCAGGCCGTTTACGCCTGCGGGTACGCCCGTATCACTTTCCGGGAGGCCACTATGCATTACGCTTCAGGGCTGACAGCCCAGTCCATCCCCATCTCGCCCGAGCCGAACGATCCGGTTCCTTTACCCGATCCGCGACCGCGCCCGCAGCCGCAGCCCGATCCGCCGCCTGATGAAGAGCCGATTAAATTGTCGCATCAGGCGCGGAGATCTGCGAGGATACGCGCCTGCAGATCGTCTGTCCTTTAATACGAGAATACATTGTGACCGCTTTTTCTACCCTGACTGTTTTACCTGCCGCCCAATTAGCCAACCTTAACGAGCTGGGTTATCTTTCGATGACGCCGGTTCAGGCCGCCGCCCTGCCGGCGATCCTCGCGGGGAAAGATGTGCGCGTGCAGGCAAAAACCGGCAGCGGAAAAACGGCCGCCTTCGGGCTGGGCCTGCTGCAGCATATCGATCCGTCGCGCTTTGAGACCCAGTCGCTGGTGCTGTGTCCGACCCGCGAACTGGCCGATCAGGTTGCCGGCGAGCTGCGCCGTCTGGCGCGCTGCCTGCCGAACATCAAGATTTTGATGCTCTGCGGCGGGCAGCCGTTTGGCGCTCAGCGCGATTCACTGCAGCACGCCCCGCATATTATCGTCGCCACCCCGGGCCGTCTGCTCGATCATCTGCAGAAGGGGACGGTCTCTCTCGACGCGCTGCAGACCCTGGTGATGGATGAAGCGGACCGCATGCTCGATATGGGCTTCAGCGACGCCATCGACGAGGTGATCCGCTTCGCGCCGGCTGACCGGCAGACGCTGCTGTTTTCCGCCACCTGGCCTGCGGCGATCGCGGCGATCAGCGGTCGGGTGCAGCGTCATCCGGAAACGATTGAGATTGACAGCGTCGATGCGCTACCGGCTATCGAACAGCAGTTCTTTGAAGTTTCCCGTCACGGCAAGATTGCGCTGCTCCAGCGTCTGCTTAGCCAGCATCAGCCGGCGTCCTGCGTGGTGTTCTGCAATACCAAGCGCGATTGCCAGGCGGTCTGCGATGCGCTCAACGCCGCCGGGCAGAGCGCATTATCGCTGCACGGTGACCTCGAGCAGCGCGACCGCGATCAAACGCTGGTGCGCTTCGCGAACGGCAGCGTCCGGGTTCTGGTGGCGACCGACGTCGCCGCCCGCGGCCTGGACATCAAATCTCTCGCGCTGGTGGTGAACTTCGAGCTGGCCTGGGATCCGGAGGTGCATGTTCACCGCATCGGCCGTACCGCCCGCGCCGGCGAACAAGGCCTGGCTATCAGCTTCTGCGCGCCGGAAGAGGCGCAGCGCGCCACCATTCTGGCCGACATGCTGCAATTATCCCTTAACTGGCTGCCGGCGCCGACGGGCAACGCTATTACGCCGCTGACGGCGGAGATGGCGACGCTGTGTATCGACGGCGGAAAAAAGGCGAAAATGCGCCCGGGGGATGTGCTGGGAGCGTTGACCGGAGATATGGGGTTTGATGGCGCCGATATCGGCAAAATTACCGTCCACCCGGCCCACGTCTATGTGGCGATCCGCCAGAATATGGCGCAGAAAGCGTATAAGCAGTTACAAAACGGCAAGATCAAAGGCAAAGCCTGCCGCGTACGACTGCTGAAGTAAGGGCAGAATAGCGCGTCTCAGGCGGCGGCCTGAGACGCTTTCGGGTTACTTCACTTCCACTACGTTCAGACGCAGCTCATCTAACCGGGCGTCCTCTTCCTCCGGCTGCCAGCCGGCAGGCTGCAGGGGAATCTCTTCCCGATCAAACGCCAGATCGCCGCCGTCCACCACCTCAGAACCGTGGGTGATGCCTTTAAAATCAAACAGATTAACGTCGCTCAGGTGCGAAGGCACCACGTTCTGCATCGCGCTAAACATGGTTTCAATGCGTCCCGGATAACGTTTATCCCAGTCGCGAAGCATATCGGCGATCACCTGGCGCTGCAGGTTAGGCTGCGACCCGCACAGGTTGCATGGAATGATCGGGAAGCCCTTGGCCTGGGAGAAACGCTCGATGTCTTTTTCACGGCAGTAGGCCAGCGGGCGGATGACGATGTGTTTGCCGTCATCGCTCATCAGCTTCGGCGGCATTCCTTTCATTTTGCCGCCGTAGAACATATTCAGGAACAGCGTCTGCAGGATGTCGTCGCGATGATGGCCGAGGGCAATCTTGGTGGCGCCGAGTTCGCTGGCGGTACGGTAGAGAATGCCGCGACGCAGGCGAGAGCAGAGCGAGCAGGTGGTTTTCCCTTCCGGGATCTTCTCTTTGACGATGCCGTAGGTATTCTCTTCGACAATCTTGTATTCAACGCCCAGCTGCTCAAGATACGCCGGCAGAATATGCTCCGGGAACCCGGGCTGTTTCTGGTCGAGGTTCACCGCCACCAGCGAGAAGGAGATGGGCGCGCTTTTCTGCAGGTTACGCAGGATCTCCAGCATGGTATAGCTGTCCTTGCCGCCTGACAGACAAACCATAATGCGGTCGCCTTCTTCAATCATATTGAAGTCGGCGATCGCCTCACCGACGTTGCGGCGCAGACGTTTCTGCAGCTTATCGATGTTGTATTTCTCTTTCTTTGTAAGTTCTTGATTTTCTTGCATTATTAACATTCTCAAAATCTTAAAGGGGCATATAGGGGGCAAAACGTGTTAAAGCCCAAGCCGGGAATTCAACATAGAAACCTGGTCGCCGTTCATTTCTTCTATCCATGTACTATAAACGTCGTACACCATTTGCGCGTTTTCATGCCCCATCTGATTGGCTATAAAAGACGGGTTTGCGCCAGCCGTCAGGAGCCAGCAGGCAAAAGTATGTCGCGTATGGTACGGATTCCTGCGGCGAATGCCAGCGCGTTTTACTGCAGCTTCCCATCTGCTGCCTATGCTGCTGTGCGAGTAGCAGGGTTTTTGCTCGCCTTTCCGTCTCCGCGGCATGAAAACAAGTCGCAAATTCTGTTCCTCGCTTGAGCCGTATTCCCTGTGGTGAAACGTGATAGTGGCAACCGGATGTCCAGCTGTCAGTTCATGCTGCGCTTTGAGCGCGTCCAGGGCAGGGCCGAGCAATTGTATCGTCCGGTTTCCTGCTGCTAATGCCATACCGAGGCCTTTTGCTGAGGCGCTGGTGAGAGGTAACTCGCCGGAGATGTGCCGGGCGTGAGAAACCGTAAAAGCACCTGGGAAGCAATAAAATACCCGGCAATCAGTGCCGGGTTTTGGGGCTCACATAAGATTGGAAATCTGGCTGTAAGAGAGGTGTTTACTTTACTTGACCCTAAATGATAAGTCGAAACTCCTCATTTTTTAATGGAATATAGGTGAATGGAAGCGTTATAGGGAAGGAGTAGCCCTGCGGAAGAATGGCGATGCCTCAATCCCCCGCAGAACGCAAAGCGCGCAGCTAACCCGGCTGTGATATATAATCCCCTCCATACCAGCGGGGATGTAGAAGTGGAGCCGCATTCTCAGGCGTTGCATGAAAAAGGCGTATTAGAGATCTATAGACATAAGGAAAACAACAATTGGTATCGATTATGAAAAAAACATTACTTCTGGTTTGCGCTGTTCTTATATCAAACTTGGCACTTGCTGCAGAAAATAAAGAAGAAGTTGTGCCTGTGCGGATAAGTTGCCCTAATCCTTATTATCCAGTTTCTGCCATGGCTAATCGGATTAGTGGCACTGTAAATTACGCTGCCTCAGTAAATGAAAAAGGGGAAGTAACTTCTGTTGAGACAACTGGTGCTGAGATCTTTTTTAGAGAAACAAGATCAGCAATGAGAAAATGCAAGTATGAGCCCGGAAAGCCAGGCATTGCGCGTGGAACAATAAGATTTCGTCCATCTCAACCGTAAATACTGCTAGCCTGCCTGGATTTTCTGTACTGAGAGATCTAGCAGCCTGATGCTCTTGCAATGGGAGTCGAGCCAAGTGATGTTATGTTGGCAAGCTCTAGAGATTTACCTGGCAAAATCACTGGTTAAGGGGAGCAGGTTAGTCATGGTTGGCTGAAAAAAAACTGGAGACGAGTTAGGCTCTCCTGTTCCCAGTGTGATTGCTGAAAAATTTCGTGGCTGTGAGTTTTCGAACTTTCATTCATTCGGAGAGCTTTCAGGAAGGCGGTTTCTGATACCACTGAGCTAACTGAGCGGTTTGACAAGCTAGCTTAGGGGGTATCAAGTTAGAAACATGGTCGTTCATTCGTAAAATGAGCATGTCGGGGGAAGGCTTAAACATGAATTAGAACACGCAAAAGCTATTAAAATACCGGTGATGTGTATGGTATTGAGAACTGGCGAGTTATGATGCACAAAAAGCCATGTCGAAGTTCACTAAGCAATGGTGGTAAATGATGGACAATAAAAAAAGCATTTCTGATTACACCGAATCTGAGTTTTTAGCTTTTGTGAAAAAGATATTTAATCCGGATAATACAACCGAAGATGAAGATGTGCAAAATGTTTTAGAGTTTGAACGTATCACTGAACACCCTGATGGTTCTGATGTAATTTTCTATCCTCCAAAGGGCCGAGAGGATAGTCCGGAAAGGGTTGTTAAGGAAGTGAAAGAATGGCGGGCCAGGAATGGCAAGCCTGGTTTCAAAGAGTAGCTGATCGGTACAGTTGCGTTATCTTACCTATATTAACGTGATAATAGATGACTTCTGATTGAAACTCGCGCCGGCGGTTTTTTATTACGTTGAATTTATTATCGGTGAAAGTAGTTCACAATTTTGATTTTTTATCAACCAGCCCTAAAGATGCCGTCGGAGCCTGAGCAACTTCCTTAACTTATGCGCTTTGAGGGCATTCCCGATGCAAAAGGCAATCAGAACACCAAGGTCTGCTTTCAGCATAGTGCGGGTATTATCAGGTTATTGGATTTTAATAGCCTCAATCAATTACGCCCCCTGATTCCTAACGTTGTCCACCGCTCGGAAAACGGGGTGCCATGTGAAATGATCAGCAGGTACCGCACCATCTGCAATTATCTCATTCACCTCTTTTCCTCGAATAGCCTGCCTCATCCATTCCCGGGTGGATTCAGGTGCCAGGACTAGCGGCCGGCGCTGTGGGGGCTGGCTGTATGTAAATATAAAATAAATTCAGTTGGTTGGAGGGGGCACAACTTATTGGTGTTGTACATTTTTACTGATTTCTTGATTTTGCAGCATGTAATAGTGGCTCAATTCATAGTGTGGCATCAGAAGAGCACGCGTTCTGCCAGCCGCTGGACAACGTCGCGCTGGCGCGTAGCAATTAATGAGGTCTGACAGACAACCGTGGCGTGTATGGTACGGATTCATGGGCGGAATGTCAGCATCTTTCCGGCACTTTGGGCTGCGGGCAGGGGCAGAAGTAAAAATAAAAAGCCCGCCGGGCGGCGGGCTGAGGCGTTAGCGAACGACCAGCACCGAGCACTCGGCGTGGCGGACCACCGCGGCGGCGTTGGAGCCCAGCAGATAGGTGGTAATATCCGGCCGGTGCGAAGCGATGATCACCAGGTCGGCGGGTAGCGACCTGGCGAGGGCCAGGATCTTATCCTTTGGCGACCCTTCGGCAACGTGAAAATGTTTCCGATCTTCCGGGATAGAGAACTGCTTCGCGAGCTCTTTAAGCTGCGTTTCCGTCCCTTCGCGCAGCTCATCCATACCAGGCAGTTCGGCGGTATAGGCCATTCCCAGTGAGGCATAATAAGGCAGGGAAGGGATAACGGAGAGGAAATGGACCTCAGCGTCGTCAATCCGCGCTTCCGATTCAACGTGACTGATAATGCGTTCAGTAAATTCTTTATCAGAGATATCGATGGGGACAAGAATCATTCTGCTCATAAAACCTCCTGTTTAAGTATCCCCTCATATTGTACGGCATTATGGCACGTTTTGTATCATGACCGCAGTCACACTTTGACATTAACGTGGCTTGCGTTCGGGGAATTTTCCCTTTATCACGCCGTCATAAAATCGGCCTTTTGACACCACCTGTAAAAAGTCACGAAAAATACGCGGTGGAACCCCGGTATATTGCAACGGCGGCTGGTGATAAAAACAGATTTCCAGCGTGGCGGAGGCGTCATCATAGGCGACAGAGATAATTCGGGAAGATTTTACCGGGTGATGATGCATGATGGACGTCCTCGGGCAGGCACTGACTGAGCACGACTATATCACTAAGCGGACGGCTATTTTAAGCTGTGGGATATATTGTTTTGTTTTAGCTGCTGCGATGCAGAGAGAGAGAAAGCCCGCCGGAACCGGCGGGCTGGCGCATCAGAACTGGTAAACCAGGCCCAGCGCGACGATGTTGTCGGTAGAAATACCGTTGTCTTTGTAGAAGCTGTCGTTGTCATCCAGCAGGTTGATTTTGTAATCAACGTAGGTGGACATATTACGGTTGAAGTAATAGGTGGCGCCGACGTCCATATATTTGACCAGATCTTTATCGGCGTAGCTGCCGGTATTATAGAGATCTTTGCCTTTGGACTGCAGGTAGGAGATAGCCGGACGCAGACCGAAGTCGAACTGATACTGAGCAGTGACTTCGAAGTTTTGCGTCTTGTTGGCCACGCCGTCATTGCCGTACGGGGTCATGTTGCGGGTTTCAGAGTACATGGTCGCCAGGTAGATATCGTTGGCGTCGTACTTCAGACCGGCAGTCCAGGCTTCGGCTTTATCGCCGCGGGCGTTGGTCTGGGTCATCTGGTCGTTGGTACGGTCAGAAGAGGTATAGGCCGCAGCCGCGCTGATGCCCATGCCGAAGTTATAGGAGGTGGAGAGACCGAAACCGTCGCCGTTGTCAAAGCGAACATCGCTGTCGCTGCTGCGGTTGTTGGTGCCGACGTTGATATCCTGGGCGTTCTGGCCTTCGTTTTTACCCTGATACTGCAGGGCGAAGTTCAGACCATCCACCAGACCGAAGAAATCGCTGTTGCGGTAGGTCGCGACGCCGTTGGCGCGGCCTGCCATAAAGTTATCCGCATAGGTGTAAGAGTCGCCGCCAAACTCCGGCAGCATATCGGTCCAGCCTTCGACGTCGTACAGCACGCCGTAGTTACGACCGTAGTCGAAAGAACCGTAATCGCCCACTTTGATACCGGCGAAGGCCAGACGGGTCCACGCCTGATCGCCGGCGCTTTCGGTATTGTTGGCCTGAACGTTGTATTCCCACTGGCCGTAACCGGTGAGCATATCGTTGATCTGGGTTTCGCCTTTAAAGCCAAAGCGAACGTAAGTTTGGTCGCCGTCTTTTTTCGAGTCGCTGGAGAAATAGTGCAGACCGTCTACCTTGCCATAGACATCTAATTTATTTCCGTCTTTATTATAAATTTCCGCCGCGTGCGCAGCGCCAGCGGCTAATAAAGCCGGAATAACGAGGGCCAGTACTTTTCTTTTCATGAAGAAATTCCTTTAACTGTTTTTATGTTCTAGCTTCCGGGAAGGAAGTGAACTCATGCTAAAGGAGCGGTCTGAGATATGGTAAGACTCAATTGTTACGATATAAGTAAAATCTAAATAAAATACTTCTGAAGTAATGGTGATAATTATGGTGAATATATCTACAAATAATATACAAAATAAAAATTATACATATTCAGTTTGATCGCGTATTATTCGGGCGTTATATGCCTTTATTGTCATGCCAAGCATTTTTATTTGCCGTCTCATTCTGCGGAATGATTTTGTTTATCGGTAAAACGACAAGCCCGAACTTTATGTTCGGGCTTTTTTTATGGCTGCGGGAGGGAAAATAACCTTAGCTCTCGCTCGGTGATTTCTCCGCTTTGCCCGCCAGCTGGGCGAGGAAGTCGTAGCGCTTCTGCAGGTCGGCGGCCGCGTCTTTCCACAGTTGCTCCGCCACTTCCGGCTGCTGCGCATTCAGGCGACGGAAGCGTTGCTCATTGAGCAGCGTCTCAGCCAGGGCATCTGACGGTGGGCGGGAGTCCAGCGCCAGTGGGATCTTGCCTTCTTCCGCCCGACGCGGGTCGAAGCGGTAGAGCGGCCAGAAGCCGGTAGCGGTCAGCTGACGCATCTGATCGTGGCTGAGCGCCAGATCGTAGCCATGCTCTTCGCAAGGACTGTAGGCGATGATCAGCGATGGCCCCGGATAGGCTTCCGCTTCCTGAATCGCTTTCACCGTCTGGTTCAGCTGCGCGCCCAGCGATATCTGCGCCACATAGACATGACCGTACATCATCATGCTGACGCCAAGATCTTTGCGCGCCTTGCGTTTACCGTGCTCGCCAAACTTAGTGACCGCCCCCAGCGGGGTGGCTTTTGACGCCTGGCCGCCGGTGTTGGAGTAACACTGGGTATCCAGCACCAGAATGTTGACATTTTCCGTCAGGCTCAGCACATGGTCCAGACCGCCGAAGCCGATATCGTAGGCCCAGCCGTCGCCGCCGATCAGCCAGACGGATTTCTCCACCAGCGCGTCGGCATCGGTCAGCAGCTCTTCAGCGCCTTGCACGCCGGCCAGCACCTGACGCAGGGCCGCCACCTGTTCGCGGCGCGCTTCCGGCGTCGCCTCGGCATGCAGCGCCGCGTTCAGCTCTGTCGGCAGCTGGTCGGCGAATTCGCTCAGCAGGCGCATCACGCGCTGGCGATGCTGGTCGACGGTTAAGCGGAAGCCGAGCCCGAATTCAGCGTTATCCTCAAACAGCGAGTTGGCCCACGCCGGGCCGCGGCCGTTGGCGTCGGTCGTGTACGGGGTCGAGGGCAGGTTGCCGCCGTAAATGGATGAGCAGCCGGTGGCATTGGCAATCAGCATCCGGTCGCCATACAGCTGGGTCAGCAGTTTGATATACGGCGTTTCGCCACAGCCGGAGCAGGCGCCGGAGTATTCAAACAGCGGGCTGATCAGCTGCGAAGTGCGGATATCAATACGCTCCAGTTTGCTGCGGTCGATTTCCGGCAGGTTGAGGAAGTAATCGTAATTCACTTTCTCCTCTTCCACATGCTCCAGGCGCGACATCATATTGATGGCCTTGATCTCCGGGTTCTGGCGATCTTTTGCCGGGCACACTTCCACGCACAGGTTGCAGCCGGTGCAGTCTTCCGGGGCGACCTGCAGAACGTATTTCTGCCCGCGCATATCGCGGGATTTAACGTCCAGCGAGTGCAGACTGGCAGGGGCGTTCTCCATGTCCTCCGGCGCGACCACTTTGGCGCGGATTGCCGAGTGCGGGCAGGCGGCAACGCAGTGGTTACACTGGGTGCAAAGCGCTTCCTTCCAGATCGGGATCTCTTCGGCGATGTTGCGTTTCTCCCAGCGGGTGGTGCCCATGGGCCAGGTGCCGTCCGGCGGCAGGGCGGAGACCGGCAGCGCATCGCCGAGGCCGGCCAGCATGGCGGCGGTGACCGTTTTGACGAAATCCGGCGCGGCGTCGGAGACCACCGGCGGGCGGTTCGGACTGCTGGCATTCACCGGCTGCAGCGGCACTTCCGCCAGGGACTCGCGGGCCAGGGCCAGCGCCTGCCAGTTACGTTCCACCAGCTCCTGACCTTTGCTGCTGTAGCTTTTGGCGATGGCCGCCTGCAGTTCCGCCAGCGCGCTGTCGCCAGGCAGGATGTGAGTCAGATGGAAGAAGGCCATCTGCATCACGGTATTAATGCGCGCCCCGAGGCTACATTCGCGGGCGATCTTCGCCGCGTTGACCACGTAAAAACGCGCTTTTTTCTGATTCAGGGTGGCCTGCACTTCCTGCGGCAGGCGGGACCAGACTTCATCGGCGCTGTACGGCGTGTTGAGCAGGAAAATGCCGCCGGGCTTCAGCCGCTCGGCCATCTGGTATTTATCGATAAACTGCAGCTGGTGGCAGCCAACGAAATCGGCCTGCGAAATCAGATATGAAGAACGAATCGGCTTTTCGCTGACCCGCAGATGGGAGACGGTCAGGCCGCCCGCCTTCTTCGAGTCATAGACAAAGTACCCCTGGGAGAACCACGGGGTGGAGTTGCCGATGATTTTGATATTGTTTTTGGTGGCCGACACGCTGCCGTCGCTGCCGAGGCCGTAGAACAGCGCTTCGAGCTTGGCCTCTGCCGGCAGGGTATTTTCGCCCAGCGGTAGCGACAGGTTGGTCACGTCGTCATAGATGCCGACGGTAAAGCGCGGCTTCGGCTGGGCGGCCTGCAGCTCATGGAATATCGCCAGCACGCATTCCGGACCGAACTCCTTGGAAGAGAGACCGTAGCGGCCGCCGATGGTCCGCGGCAGCGTCTCGCGCTCGCCGCGGTTAAAGGCTTCCGCCAGGGCGGTCATCACGTCGAGATACAGCGGCTCCGCGTGCGCGCCAGGTTCTTTGGTGCGATCCAGCACCGCCACCGCCCGGGCGCTCTCCGGCAGCGCTGCCAGCAGGTGGGCGGCGGAGAACGGACGATAGAGGCGGACCTTCAGTACGCCGACTTTCTCGCCGCGGCTCAGCAGCTCATCGACCACCTCTTCGCAGGTGCCGATGGCCGAGCCCATAATGACGATGACGCGCTCCGCCTGCGGATGGCCGTAAAACTCAAACGGTTTGTACTGGCGGCCGGTGGCGGCGGCGAAGTCGTCCATCGCTTTCTCGACATGATCATAAACCGCGTCGTACCACGGGTTGGTGGCCTCCCGCGACTGGAAGTAGGTGTCAGGGTTGGCCGAGGTCCCGCGGATCACCGGGTGTTCCGGATTGAGCGCGCGCTGGCGATGCTCAGCGATTTTTTCCTGCGGCAGCAGGGCGCGAATCGTGTCATCCGCCAGCGGGGCGATTTTGTTGATTTCGTGCGAGGTGCGGAAACCATCAAAGAAATGAATAAACGGCACCCGGCTTTGCAGAGTGGCGATATGCGAGATCAGCGCGAAATCCTGCGCTTCCTGAACGCTGCTGGCGCACAGCATGGCGCACCCGGTCTGGCGGACCGCCATCACATCGGAATGGTCGCCGAAGATCGACAGCGCGTGGGTGGCGACGGTGCGGGCGGCGACGTGCAGGACAAACGGCATCAGCTGGCCGGCCAGTTTGTACAGCGTGGGGATCATCAGCAGCAGGCCCTGCGATGAGGTAAAGGAGGTGGAGAGGGCGCCGGTCTGCAGCGCGCCATGTACGGCGCCAATGGCGCCTGCCTCCGACTGCATTTCGACCACGCGTGGCACATCGCCCCAGACGTTTTTCAGCCCATTGCCGGCCCAGGCGTCGGCCTGTTCCGCCATCGTTGAACTGGGCGTGATCGGGTAGATGGCGATAACTTCACTGGTGCGAAACGCGACGGAAGCGACCGCGCCATTACCATCAATAGTAATCATAGGAAGACACCCTTACATTGCGCAAAAGAATGGACGCGTAAAACCGCGACGCGCCCTGTAATTATATAAGAGGTAGTTTAGCAAACCGTTGATGCCGCCATTTTTGCATTTGTGTCCTCAATGCGGCGGCCACCCGTGACCAGATCAATATTTTGCGCGGTTCGCGGAGAAAGTGGCTTTCCAGGGCGTGAAGGCCAGCGATTGTCCGGTGGCGAACCCGGGGGAGATCAACCTTTAGGCAGAAATTTGCTAGAAAATGTTAATGAGACGCATAAATACGTACTTCCCCTCTCGACGCCGCGCGCCACGCTGCCTATTATTCTTGGGTTTGCTTTTTAAGACGTTTCCGAGGGGAGAGAAAATGCGAGCTGCGATATTAGTGGGATGTGCGGCGCTGTTGCTGTCGGCGTGCAGTAGTGAACCCGTTCAGCAGGCCACGGCGGCGCACGTCACGCCAGGAATGCGGGCGGCGATGAGCGACGCCGGTCAGGCCAACTGCGCCATGATAGGCGGCTCGTTATCGGTAGCTCGTCAGCTCGATGGTTCGGCGATCGGCATGTGCGCGTTGCCGAACGGTAAACGCTGCAGCGAGCAGGCGCTGGCGGGCGGAAGCTGCGGCTATTAATGGCAGCCCCGCAGCGGGTTCACCACGCCGGCTAGTGCATCAGGTCGGCGAGTTTATAGACCAGCGTCTGGTCGGCGGTCGCCAGCGTCAACTGGTTTTCCGTCAGATCGACCTGCGCGCCCTCGCGCAGCATCTTACCAATGGTCGCGTCAAGGGTATTGAGCTGGGCATCGTGGCACAGCATCCGGGTCATCGCCAGCGATTTAACCTTCAGCTCGCCGTCCGACACCTTACCTTCCCCGCTGAAGCCGTTGCACATATTGCCCGAAACATACATATTGCCCGTAATAGCCATCTTCTCGCCGAAGCTCAGCTCCAGCGGCCGGTCGCCCGCGTTCACCGCCTGGCCGTTGACGCTGGTCAACACGAAACGATGATGCTGTAGCTGTTCCGCGCCGGTGGACACCTTACTGTTATAGACACAGCCGGACAGCAGCAACCCTGCCGCCAGTAATGCCGCAAATTTGTTCATTTTTACTCCAAAACATTCACATTACTAATAAAACAAAGCCAGTGTAACGGTATCGCAGCGGGGATCTGTGGGGATTATCTGAATGTGCTCCCCCCGGGGAGAGGAGCACAAAAGGGAAAGGAATCAGACGATAGCGTTCGGGCAGGTTTCACCGTTGGCGACCTGCTGCAGATTGCCCAGGGTGGTCTCCGAAATGCTGATCAGCGCCTCGGCGGTGAGGAACGCCTGATGGCCGGTGAACAGCACGTTGTGGCAGGCGGAGAGGCGACGGAAGACGTCGTCCTGGATCACGTCGTTGGATTTGTCTTCGAAGAACAGATCGCGTTCGTTCTCATAAACGTCCAGCCCCAGCGCGCCGATTTTCTGGTGCTTCAGGGCATCGATGGCCGCCTGGGAATCGATCAGCGCGCCGCGGCTGGTGTTAATCACCATCACCCCGTCCTTCATCTGATCGAAGGCCTCGCGATTGAGCAGATGGTAGTTTTCGTCGGTGAGCGGGCAGTGCAGGGAGATCACGTCCGACTCCTTGTACAGCGTGGCCAGGTCAACATATTCCACCCCCAGCTCCAGCGCGGCGGCGCTTGGGTACGGATCAAAAGCCAGCAGACGCATGCCGAAGCCTTTAAGGATCCGTAGCATCGCCACGCCAATTTTCCCGGTGCCGATCACCCCGGCGGTTTTGCCGTACATGGTGAAACCGGTGAGGCCTTCGAGGGAGAAATTGGCATCACGGGTACGCTGGTAGGCGCGGTGGATGCGGCGGTTAAGCGACATCATCATGCCGATCGCATGTTCAGCGACCGCTTCCGGTGAGTAGGCCGGGACGCGCACGACGCGCAGGCCAAGCGCTTTCGCCGCCTCGAGGTCGACGTTGTTAAACCCGGCGCAGCGCAGGGCGATATACTTCACACCGTGAGCCTTCAGCTCCTCCAGCACCGGACCGCTGCCGTCGTCATTGACGAAGATGCATACCGCTTCGCAACCGTGGGCGGTTTTGGCGGTTTTCTCTGTCAGCAGGAAGTCGAAGAATTCCAGTTCAAAGCCGTAGGTATCATTAACGTGCTGCAGGTACTTTTTATCGTACTGCTTCGTACTGTAAACCGCGATTTTCATAAGACTTTTCTCCAGTGATTATAACGTCACGGTAGCATATTTAAAATAATCGTACAATTATTAAAAAATAGTTTAAATAGCAGGTGCTTATTCTAATTCTAGAGCATATCGCGGATTTGCGGAATCTCTTTGAAAGACAAAGTTTTTTCACCACAAACTCAGGCTTAAAGCGCCGGGGGAGAGCAGCAGAAACGGCCACAGCAGACCGGAGGTAACGTTAGCCAGCTGAAACGACCACAGCGGCAGGCCGCTGGCGCCGCTGACCAGGGGCAGGGTGGCGCGCAGGGGTGAGAGGAAGCGACTGAAAAAGACCGCCCACAGCCCGCGGCGCTGAAAAAAGAGTCGGCTGCGGGCCAGCCGCTCGGCGGTCAGCCAGCGCAACTGCGTGAGGCGGTGACGATAGCGAACGCCTAACCACCACGAGAGCCAGAATCCGCCGATGGCGCCGAGGCTGGCGCTGGACCACATTAACAGGAAATGACCGAGGCTGGCGGACGCGAATGTCCCCAGCAGCAGCAGGCCGGAGGTGCCCGGGATCGCCAGCGACACCAGCGCGCAGGATTTAGTGAAAGTGAGCAGGAAAACCATCAGTAATACCAATGGATAGTGGCCCTGTGCGCTCTCAATGAGCGAGATAATTAACGACACTGTCTCTCCCGCAAGCAAAACCGAACTGGCTGGAGTGTGGCAGGTAGCGCTTAAACAAAAGCTAAATAGTGACGAGCGATCGCCGCGCCGCGATACCGGCTGGCAACTATGCTTTAACAGGTCGCAAACTTTCACTCACTGGTCGAACGTGTCACAATGGGCGCCTTTCGGCTTTTACTTATGTTGAATCAGGATATTAACTGCCCATGAAGGGTAAATATAAAGCCGCCATCGCACTGGTGTTAGCGCTGGTGTTACTGCCGCTAACCCTGCTGTTGACGCTGACCCACTGGGTGCCGACGCTGGCGGGCATCTGGCTGCCCGTGGGGACTCATATCGCTTTGCAGGAGAGCCCGCGTCTTACGCGCTCCGCCCTGCTGATCCCCGATCTGCGCTATCTGGTGGGCGACTGTGAACTCGCCCGGGTGACCGATGCCCGTCTCTCGCGCCCCAGCCGCTGGCGGCTGCATATTGGCCAGCTGGAGATCAACAGCGCCTGCCTGAGCAAACTGCCGGCCAGCGATCCCGCGCCGGGGTCGCCGCGCACCCTCGCCGAATGGCAATCAATGCTGCCCTACAGCTGGTTAACCATTGAGAACCTGCGGCTGTCGCCGTGGGAAAAATGGCAGGGGCGGCTGGTGATGTCCTTGACGCCTGCGCAGCAGGATATCGGCTTCGCCGGGAACGATTTGAGCCTGCAGGCGCGCCTGCGCGGCCAGGCGCTCACTGTCAGCCAGTTCAGCGCCCGGCTGACTGACGATCAGCCGCCGGTGAAGCTGGTGGGGACCTTCCATCTGCCGCTGGTGCCGGATGGCCTGCCGGTCGATGGCCAGATGCAGGGTACCTTCGAATTTCCGCAGACCGCAGAATGGATCGATGCCGAGCTGGCGTGGCAGCATAATCGCGGCCAGCTGCTGGTCACCCCGCGCGGCGAGGTGGAGCCCATTCTCGACCTGCCGTGGGAGATCACCCCGGAACGGATCACCATCAGCGACGGACGCTGGCGCACCCGCTACCAGGCGTATCCGCTGAGCGGCCGAGTGGCGCTGTCGGTCGGTAACTGGCAGCAGGGCACGGAACAGATGATCGTCAGCGGCCGCTTAAATGTGCTCACCGAGGGGCATGCCGGCAAAGGCAACGCGGTGCTGAATATCGGCCCGGGCAAGTTAAGCATGGATAACAGCGACCTGCCGCTGCGGCTCACCGGCGAGGCCAAGCTGGGAGAGATGATCTTTTACGCCGCGCTGCCGGCCCAGCTCAGCGGGTCGCTGGTCAGCCCGCAGCTGGCGTTTCACCCCGGGGCGCTACTGCGTTCGCGCGGGCGGGTGATCGACGCGCTGAACATTGACGAAATCCGCTGGCCGCTGGCCGGGGTGAAGGTCACCCAGCAGGGCGTCGATGGCCGCCTGCAGGCGATCCTCCGCGCCCATGAGCAGCAGATGGGCGACTTTACGTTGCACCTGGACGGCCTGGCGAACGATTTTCTGCCCGACAGCGGCCGCTGGCAGTGGCGCTACTGGGGCGAGGGGCATTTCACGCCAATGCAGGCGCGCTGGGATGTGAAGGGCAGCGGTGAGTGGCGGGACAATGCCATTTCGCTGAGCAGCCTCTCCACTGGCTTCGATAAGCTCGAGTACGGCACGATGCGGGTCAGCACGCCGCGTCTGACCCTCGAGCAGCCGATTCGCTGGCTGCGCGACGCTGAGCATCCGCGGCTGACCGGCGCGCTGTCGCTGGATGCGGCAAAAACCACCTTCTCCGGCGGCAGCTATCTCCCGGCGTCGACGCTGAAATTCGCTCTCGACGGCCGGGACCCGACGTGGTTCCAGTTCACCGGCGCGCTGCACGCCGATACCATTGGCCCGGTGCGGTTGACCGGGCGCTGGGATGGCGAACGGCTGCGCGGCCAGGCCTGGTGGCCTAAACAGTCGCTGACGGTATTCCAGCCGCTGGTGCCGCCGGACTGGAAGATGAACCTGCGCGAAGGCAGTCTCTATGCGCAGGTGGCCTTCTCGGCGGCAGCCGGGCAGGGATTTGAGGCGGGCGGTCATGGCGTCCTGAAGGGCGGCAGCGCCTGGATGCCGGATAACCAGATCAATGGCGTCGACTTCGTTCTGCCGTTCCGCTTCAGCGATGGCCACTGGCAGCTGGGCACCCGCCGTCCGGTCTCCCTGCGCATTGGCGAAATCGTCAACCAGGTCACCGCGCGCAACCTGACGGCGGACCTGCAGGGCACCTGGCCATGGAGCGAGGCCAATCCGCTGCAGCTTAGCGACGTCAGCGTCGACCTGTTAGGCGGCAAGCTGACCCTGCTGCAGCTGCGCATGCCGCAGCGCGACCCGGCGCTGATCCGTCTGCAGCACATCTCCAGCAGCGAACTGACCAGCGCGGTCAAGGTGAAGCAGTTCGCCATGTCCGGGGCGGTGAGCGGCGCGCTGCCGCTGTGGCTGGAGAACAATCAATGGATTATCCACGACGGCTGGTTGCGCAATGACGGACCGATGACGCTGCGGCTCGATAAAGACACCGCCGATGCGCTGGTGGCGGACAACGTCTCCGCCGGGGCGGCGATCAACTGGCTGCGCTATATGGAGATCTCCCGTTCATCGACGCAGATTAACCTCAACAATCTGGGCGTGCTGACGCTTAAGGCCGCCATCAACGGCACCAGCCGGGTGGACGGGAAAAGCAGTACCGTGCATTTAAACTACGCTCATGAGGAGAATATTTTCGATCTGTGGCGCAGTTTACGCTTCGGCGACAATTTACAGGCGTGGCTTGAGCAAAATGCCACGCTGCCCGTGCGGCGCTGTACGGACGGTAAGACATGTAAGGAACCTAAATGAAGAAGCTGTTACTGGCCATAGTGGCGTCGATGCTGCTCGCCGGCTGTACGCCGCGTATCGAAATTGCGGCGTCGAAAGAGCCCATCACCATCAATATGAATGTCAAAATTGAGCATGAGATCCATATCAAGGTCGATAAGGATGTGGAAAACCTGCTGAAATCCCGCAGCGATTTGTTCTGAGGCGACGATGAGAAAACGACTGTTAACCGCGGCGCTGGCGCTGACTCTGCTCAGCGCGCCCGCGCTGGCGTTGACCCTGAACGAAGCGCGCCAGCAGGGGCGGGTGGGAGAGACGCTGAACGGCTATCTGGCGCCGCTGCGTCAGGATAAAGAGACGCTGGCGCTGGTGAAGCAGATTAACGCCGCGCGCAGTGAAAGCTACCAGCAGCTGGCGGATGACAACAATCTGCCGGTGGATGAGGTAGCGAAAATGGCCGGACAGAAGCTGGTGGCCCGCGCTCAGCCCGGCGAGTACGTTCAGGGGCTGAACGGCCAATGGCTGCGCAAATAGTTAGCGGCAGCGCTTGCGGTATTCGCCCGGCGAGACGCCGAAGCGCTGCTTAAAGGCGGTGGAGAAATGGCTGTGGTCGCTGAAGCCCCAGCGGTAGCCGATCCCCGCCAGCTTTTCGTCGTCATGGACGTTCTGTAACGCCCGGGCGCACAGATCCAGCCGCCGGTTCTTAATATACTGCGCCACTACCAGCCCTTTGTCGGCAAACAGCCGGTAGAGGCTGCGCACCGACATTCCCGTCTCGCTGGCCAGCCACTCCGGCCGCAGGTGTTCCGACTGAATGGACGCATCGATTAACGCAATGATCTTCTGAAACTGCTGGTCCCGCCGGGACGGGGTCGGCTCGCGCTGGCGCAGCATCGGACGCAACAGGCAGGCGATCGCGTCCAGCGCCGCCTCACTCTCGCTGGCGGAGAGCGTCGTGCCGCCCATACTCTCCAGCAGCAGTCGCTGACTGAGCTGCACCATCGGCAGAGACTTGTCCAGCCGGCAGGCGGTGGCGATCTCGCCCGTCGGCGCCACCCGCTGGCGCGGCAGCAACAGCGAAGCCTGACGCGAGGTCTGCTGCCAGACGATAGAGCACGGGCGGGCGGCGTCGATCAGCGTGATATCCCCCGCCGCCAGGGTCACCTGGCGATCGTCCTGTTCGATCACTGCTTCGCCGGCGAGCTGAAACACAGTATAGAACCAGGCGTCGTTATCGCGTTTGATCTCATTGCGCGTGCGGTAGAGATTGACGCCGGCGGCGGTGACCGTGCTGACTTTGAGACTGCCGGCGTAGCGGGCGTCAATCTCACCGTGAAAGCGTCCCTCCAGCGGCCGGGCGGCGAAATGGCCGCAGACCTGATTGATCGTCGCCAGCCAGCGCTGGTAGGCCAGCCCCCCCTCAGCCGTGGTCATCATTCGCCGTTCTCCTGTAATAATAATGTTTCTGCATTGTTGCATTTATGCCGCCTCAGGCAAGGGCGCGATGGCGGGTATATGAAAGAACTATTACCTGCGGCACATTTCTGTCAGGGCAGGCGACGGAATTGCGGCGACTGTCACAGCGGCGCAAACGAATGTCACAGAGAAAAAAGCGCCAGCCGCCAACCGGACATAGACTGAAAGCACTATCCGCGAAGAATAAGGAAAGGGTATGTCCACCTCTCAGATAGCGCTGCTTGCCAGCGTCCAGCAGTTTTTAGACCGTCAGCATGGCCTGTATATCGACGGCGCTCCCTGCGCCGCGCAGAGCGAAAACCGGTTAACCGTCTGGGATCCGGCCACCGGGCAGGCGATCGCCACCACCGCCGACGCCAGCCCGGCGGATGTCGACCGGGCGGTGATGTCCGCCTGGCGCGCCTTCGTCGATCGCCGCTGGGCCGGTCGCACCCCGGCCGACCGTGAGCGCATCCTGCTGCGCTTTGCCGATCTGGTGGAGGCGCACGGCGAGGAGCTGGCGCAGCTGGAGACCCTTGAGCAGGGTAAATCCATCGCCATCTCCCGCGCCTTCGAGGTCGGCTGCACCCTGAACTGGATGCGCTACACGGCGGGGCTGACCACCAAAATCAGCGGCCGGACGCTGGACGTCTCGATCCCGTTCCCGCAAGGGGCCCGTTACCAGGCGTGGACCAAAAAAGAGCCGGTGGGGGTCGTGGCGGGCATCGTCCCGTGGAATTTCCCGCTGATGATCGGCATGTGGAAGGTGATGCCGGCGCTGGCGGCGGGCTGCTCGATCGTCATCAAACCCTCGGAAACCACCCCGCTGACCCTGCTGCGGGTGGCGGAGCTGGCGACCCAGGCGGGCATTCCTGACGGGGTGTTCAACGTGGTCACCGGCAGCGGCGCCGGCTGCGGCGCGGCGCTGACCTCGCATCCGCAGGTGGCGAAGGTGAGCTTTACCGGCTCGACGGCCACCGGGAAACAGATTGCGCGGGTGGCCGCCGACCGACTGACCCGCGTGACGCTGGAGCTGGGCGGCAAGAACCCGGCGATTGTGCTCAAAGACGCCGATCCCCAGTGGGTCATTGAGGGGCTGATGACCGGCAGCTTCCTCAACCAGGGACAGGTCTGCGCCGCCAGTTCGCGGATCTACATTGAAGCGCCGCTGTTTGACACCCTGGTCAGCGGTTTCGAGCAGGCGGTGAAATCGCTGCAGGTGGGACCGGGGATGCAGGAGACGGCGCAGATCAACCCGGTGGTCTCCCGGGCCCACTGCGACAAGGTGGCGGCCTACCTCGAAGAGGCCCGCCAGCAGAAGGCGGAGCTTATCAGCGGCAGCGCCGGGCCGGATGCCGGGGGGTACTATATTCCGCCGACGCTGGTGGTCAACCCGGACGCCGGGCTGCGCCTTACCCGCGAGGAGGTGTTTGGCCCGGTGGTGAACCTGGTGCGGGTGGCTGACGGCGAGGAGGCGCTGCGCCTGGCCAACGACAGCGATTTCGGCCTGACCGCCAGCGTCTGGACCCGCGACCTGACCCAGGCTCTCAACTATACCGACCGCCTGCAGGCCGGGACGGTATGGGTCAACAGCCATACCCTGATTGACGCCAACCTGCCGTTCGGCGGCATGAAGCAGTCCGGTACCGGTCGCGATTTCGGCCCGGACTGGCTCGACGGCTGGTGCGAAACCAAATCGGTCTGCGTGCGTTACTAGCCCTCCGTCGGGGAAGGCGCATCGCTTTTCCCGACATCCCGCTTGCCGACCTCCGCGCTTTCTCGCTACTGTGGAGGGCAATCTTTGCCCGCGCAGGGCGGTGAATGATGAGGAGGTCTTCGGCATGACAGCATTTCCTGAGGTTGCACTAATTGGTCCCGGCGCCATCGGCACGACTATCGCCGCCGCCCTGTTTGCGGTGGGGAGGGCGCCGATGGTTTGCGGGCGCACAGCCCATTCGTCGCTGGTGCTGCGCACTGATGAGGGTGAGATCGTGGTGCCCGGCCCGGTGCTTACCGACCCGACGGCGATAGCCGCCCCCTTCGACCTGGTGTTTGTCGCGGTGAAGACCACCCAGACGGAGGCCATCGCCCCCTGGCTGACGGCCCTGTGTTCGCCGGACACCGTGGTATGCGTGCTGCAAAACGGCGTCGAGCAGCGCCAGCAGTTTGCCCCTTTGACCGGCGGCGCGACGGTGCTGCCGTCGGTGGTCTGGTTTCCGGCGCAGCGCGACGCCGATGCTTCCGTCTGGCTGCGCGCCGCGCCGCGACTGACGCTGCCGGACCTGCCGGGGGCGGAGCGGGTGCAGCAGGCGCTGGCGGGAACCCGCTGCGCGGTGGAGCTGGCGGCCGATTTTACCACCGTGGCCTGGCGTAAACTGCTGCAGAACGCCGTCGCCGGACTGATGGTGCTGACCGGACGACGCGCCGGGATGTTCGCCCGGGAGGAGATCACCGCTCTCGGACTGGCCTATTTGCGCGAATGCCTGCAGGTGGCGCGGGCGGAAGGGGCCGTCCTGAGCGACAGCGTGCCGGAGGAGATCATCGCCGGTTTTCATCGGGCGCCTGCCGACCTGAGCACCTCTATTCTGATCGATCGCCTGCATGGCCGACCGCTGGAGTGGGATATTCGTAACGGGGTGGTGCAGCGTCGCGGGCGTCAGCACGGCATACCGACGCCGCTCAGCGATATCATCGTGCCGCTGCTGGCGGCGGCCAGCGATGGCCCGGGCTGACCCGGGCTGGCGCGGGGTTAGTCCACCAGGGAGGGATCGAGGTCGATCATCAACTGCTTCATCTCGGCAAAGTGCTGCCGGGAGAAATCGGCAATCTTCTCCCAGTCCTGGGCGGTTTTTTCCGCCACCGCGTCTGACAGCACCTTCAGCGGCTGGCCGGTTGACCAGGCGGTGATCAGGATCTGACAGGCGCGCTCCAGGGTCCAGATATCGTCGAACGCTTCGCCGATGGTCGGGGCGGTCACCAGCACCCCGTGGTTGCCCATCAGCAGACGGCGTTTATCCGCCAGCAGCCCCGCCAGCCGGGCCCCTTCTGCCGCGGTGTCCGCCATCCCGCCGTACAGCGTATCGACGGCGACCCGGTTAAAATAGCGGGCCGTGTTCTGGTCGATGGGCAGGATCTGCGGCGTCGCCAGACAGGCGAGGCTGGTGGTGTACACCGGGTGCAGATGCAGCACCACCCGCACGTCCGGCAGCCGCTGATGGATCTGCCCGTGAATAGCCCACGCGGTGGCATCGACGTCAGGGCGCGCGGCGCAGCTTTCATCATCGGCGTTCAGCACCAGCAGATCGCTGGCGCGGATGCGCGAAAAGTGTTTCCACTTCGGGTTCAGTAAAAACGTCTTCCCGTCGGCGGAGAGCGCGGCGCTGAAATGGTTGGCCACCGCCTCATGCATGCCAAGATGGGCAATGATGCGAAAGGTGGCCGCCAGGTCGATGCGGATCTGCTCTTCATCGGTATCGCGCATGGGCATTACTCCGCTTTTGGCATCAGGGTCTGCAGATCCTCTGCCGTCGGCGCCTGGAAGTGATATTTCTTCAGCAGGGCGGCGTATTCCGGCGTCGTGCTGTATTTTTTCAGCGCCTCTTCAAGGGCGGTTTTCACCTCAGTGTTGCCTTTTTTAACGCCAAAGCCGTTCAGCACCGGATAGATCAGGGTGTCAGAGGCGATCACCACCCGGTCGCCCAGCTTTTCCACCACCCCGCGCGCCACGGCGGCGTCGGTGATCTGCGCATCCACTGCGCGCGACAGCAGCGCCTGGGTGGTCTGCGGGTCGGTGGTATAGACGCTCAGCGCAATCGGCTTCAGCCCCTTCTTCACGCAGTAGTCGGCGGAAAGCTTCTGCAACTGCGCCAGCCACGAGGTGGCGCCCATCGAGCCGATTTTATGCCCGCAGAAGTCTTCCGGGGTCTTTGGCTGATAGTCGCTCCCTTTACGGGCGAGGATCGCTTCCCCGCTTTTCAGGTACGGCACCATGTCGATCACCTTCAGGCGCTCGGCGGTAATGTACATCGACGAGTTGGTGATATCGAAGCGCCCGCCCTGCAGTCCGGGGATCAGGTTGGGGAAGCGGGTATCGATATTCACCGCCTCGCGGCCCATGCTCTTCGCAAGGCCGTCGAGCAGTTCAATATCAAACCCCGCCGGCTTATTGTTCTCCATATACTCGTAAGGGAAAAAGGTCATGTCCGAACCGGCGGTGATCTTGCCGCTTTGCTGGAAGGCCAGCGCGTTCAGGGATGTCAGAGCCCCCGCTGCGCAGAGCAGCAGAGCCAGCGGGCGTGGTGCGAAAAAGCGTGTCATAAAACCTCCGGAGTGTGGGCGAATTACATGCTGGCGCGATCGGCACCGGCCTGCTGAACAAAAAACGAAGCGCCGCGCGGCTTCTGCGGCAGACGAAGCTGGTTATCGGTGCTGCGCACCAGACCGCTCTCTTCCCCGGCCACCAGCTGGCCGGCATGGCGGCTCGGCAGCGGGTTTTCGCCGAAGGGCAGCGCATCTTCGGCGGCGTAGACGCTGATGAACAGGGTGCGCGGCAGGGCGGTTTCGTTGGGGCTGGAGGCGTGCAGCAGGCGGGTATGCATAAAGCAGACTGAGCCCGCCGGGCCAAAACAGGCCTGCGGCTGCTGGCAGTGAGCCGTCACCACCTCGTCATCCACCGCTCCGGTGAAGCGCCCCTCCTGCCAGTGGGACCACAGCGGCCCCTGATGGCTGCCCGGCACCACGTTGAGCGGGCCATTCTCCGGCGTCACCTCGCTGACCATCAGCAGGGCGGTGATGATGTCGTCATTGCTGTGCGGGGTGAAGAGGAAATCCTGATGCCATTTCACCTCGGTGGCGGTGTGCGGCAGCTTGGAGTTAATTTTGCTGTGGTGAAAGCGGGTGCCGCTGCCGCCGATCAGCTGCGCGGCGATGGTCGCCATCCGCGAGTTGAGTGCAGTATGGCGATACGCCTCGGAGATCTCCGTCGGGGAGGCGACCCGGCGCAGCGACGGATGGTCGGGAGCATGGTCGCGCTCAATATCGAAGCGCGGCCGCCCGTCGAGGGTTTCCCCCCACGCCGACGCGTGGCGGCGGCTCTCCTCGACCCAGCCGTCAAAATCGCTCTGCAGAGTGGCGATGTCGGCGGCGGAAAGCACCCCTTCGACCACCAGATAACCCTGCTGATGAAACTGCTCAATTTGCCACTGCGCAATCATAGTTTTTCCTCTTCACGTCCCGATAGTTAAGCCAGAGAAACATCTTTCAGAAAGGCCTCGACCCGCGGGTGTTGCCCGCTGCGCATCGCCTGCGGCGTGTCATCGCACACCACCCGGCCTTTCTCCATAAACACGATCCGGTCAGACACTTTGAAGGCGAAGTTCATCTCGTGGGTGACGATGACCATCGTGATGCCTTCATGGGCCAGGGATTCGATAACCTGCAACACCTCATTCACTTTTTCCGGATCCAGCGCCGAGGTGGGCTCATCGAACAGCATGATCTGCGGACGCATCATCAGGGCGCGGGCGATTGCCACCCGCTGCTGCTGACCGCCGGAGAGCTGGTGCGGATACTTCCAGGCGTGTTCCAGCATGCCCACCTTGTGCAGCAGCTCGCAGGCGTGCTGGCGCAGCTCCGCGTCGCTTGCCAGATGGTGATAGCGCGGGGCCAGCAGCAGATTGCCGAACACGGTCAGATGCGGGAACAGGTTGAAGCTCTGGAACACCATGCCGATATTCAGACGGTGTTCGGCATTCTCCATAAAGCGCGGCTTCTGTTGCCCCTGGCGGTCGAGATGAATAAAGGGCTGGCCGTTAATCTGAATTTCGCCGTTGTCGATCTGCTCAAGACCGTTCAGCAGGCGAATGAGGGTGGTTTTTCCCGAGCCCGACGGGCCGATGACCGACACCACTTCGCCTGGCTGGATCTGCAGGCTCACCGCCCCCAGCACTTCGACGTTGTTGTAGGCCTTATGCAGCTTAGAGGCCTGCAGCGCCGGCTCATGGCCCTGGGAGACGCTGCGCGCCATCGCCGGGCGGCGGGCGGTCGCCAACTGCTGCATCTCGGCATCCACCGGCCGGGCGGTGTCGCGTCGGGTGACATCGAGGTAGTTCTCCAGCCGTTTCAGCAGAAAATCGAACACCGTGACGATAAAGATGTAATAAAACGCCACGGCGGTCATGGTCTCCATGACCAGAAAGTTCTGCGAGTAGAGCTGCTGGCCGACCATCAATATTTCGGTCAGGGAGATCACCGACACCAGCGAACTGAGCTTCACGATGGCGATATACTCATTGGCCAGCGCCGGCAGGGCGACGCGCAACGCCTGGGGAATGATCACCCGCCACTGGATCCCGGCGTAGCGCAAACCCAGGGCCCGCGCGGCTTCACTCTGCCCGCGGGGGATGGAAAGCAGCCCGCCGCGATGGATCTCGGCGATATAGGCCGCTTCGCTGAGGACCATCGCCAGCAGGCCGGCCCAGAAGGGGTCGTTCAGCACCGGCGCGAAGGAGGGCAGCGCCTGCGGCATGTTGTAGACAAAAATCAGCAGGACCAGCAGCGGCATACTGCGAAATAACCAGATATACAGCCGGGCAGGGGTGGATAACCAGCCGCGCGGCGACTGTTTAGCCAGCGCCAGAATAAATCCGAGCACAATACTGCAGCCCCAGGTCAGCAGACTTAATTTAATGACGGTCCAGGTGGCCCACCAAAAATCGGCATCGCTGAGCAGGCTTAACATGTAGTTCCAGTTAAACGTCATGGGCTATTTCACTCGTCATAATTAACCTAAATGAAAGCGGCTCGGCTGTGCATTAATGGGGAGCCGCCGGTGTTCATCGTGCGAATACACTATGCTGGCAGGATGCTTTCAGAGGCAATTAGTAAATTTTTGGTCTTTAAGTTTAAAAAAACTATACAGCGTTATTAACGATATGGAATTTAAAGTGATTATTAGGATACTTTGCGTAAACAATTTAAAAACAATAGCTGTAATTTAATAACGCCATTTTATGCAGACAGGTTATTTTGCGCGAAACTGGGGCGACCGCTGCCTGCTCAATGTGCAGCGTGATGCATGATGGTGCAAACGGAGAAATAAACCGCGCCGGCGCGGGAGGAGAAAAAATAATATCGCCCCCTGGCGGGCAATGCGCCGCCATTCTTCGCGGGTGGCACGCGGATTGCTTGGGACTTAGAGGAAAACTATTCCCCGCGTGCGCCGGACCATATTTTATCAATGGTGATGCTATGAACCGATTTACCCTGAAGCAGCTCAAATATTTCGTCACCGTGGTGGAGACGGAGAGTATCGCCGAGGCCTCCCGCCAGCTGCACATTGCGCAGCCGTCGATTTCCATTGCCATTAAGAATCTGGAGAGCACCTTCGACCAGCAGCTGTTTATTCGCCACCACGCGCAGGGCGTCTCGCTCACCTCCAGCGGTCGGCGGATCTACGATAAAGCGAAGGAGCTGCTGCGCCTGTCGTGGGAATTTGAGCAGAATTCGCGAGCGGATAAGGAGCTGGTTTCTGGCATGATCTCCATTGGTTGCTTTGAGTCGGTGGCCCCGCTGTATATGCCGAAGCTGGTGGCCGGGTTTAAGAAATGCTATCCGGAAATTACGCTGCATCTGTATGACGGCGAACAGCATGAGCTGATGCATGGCCTGCACCGTGGCCGCTTCGACCTGGCGCTGGTCTACGATCTGGAGCTCGGCCACTCGATCATTAAAGAGCGGCTTAATGCTCCGCATAAACCCTACGCGCTGCTGCCCGCCGCGCATCCGCTGGCGCAAAAGGCGCAGGTGACGCTGCAGGAGCTGAGTCGCGAGCCGATGATCCTCCTCGATGCGGTCCCGAGTAAAAATTATTTCATCTCCATCTTTAAGGAAAAGGGCTATCACCCGGAAGTGGCTTACAGCTCCCCCTCTATCGAAATGGTGCGCTGTATGGTCGGCCAGGGGCTCGGTTTTTCGGTGCTGGTCACCCGGCCCTGCTGCGATATGACCTACGATGGCGAAAGGGTGGTGCAGCGGGATATTGCCGACGACATGCCCGCCTCAACCTTAATTATGGCGCACCTCGCTAATAATGAGCCGACGCGGCCGACGCAACTGTTTATGGATTATTGTCGCAGTATCGAATTAACCCCCTCTCACGGCTGAAATAATGCCTGTCGATCCGGCAGGCGTTATTTTTTCTGTCATCACTCAGCCTCGTAAAATTCTATTCAGTCGATCGTTTTATAATATTTTACCAATTCGTCACAGTTAAATAACCTGAAAGCCGTCAATTCCGGCGACCTCGTCGGCAACTGTGCTTGAAGGATAGAGAAATGACTGAACAGATAACCGAGATCGATACCCTGGTGGTCGGCGCGGGGCAGGCGGGCGTCGCCATGAGCGAGCATCTGACCCGGCTGGATATCCCCCATCTGGTGCTGGAGAAACAGGGTATTGCCCAGGCCTGGCGCAGCGGGCGCTGGGATTCGCTGGTGGCCAACGGCCCGGCCTGGCACGATCGGTTTCCGGGGATGGTGTTCCCTGACTGCCCGCCGGACAGCTTTGTCGGCAAAGAGCAGGTTGCGGACTATTTTGCCGCCTATGCCCGCAGCTTCAATGCGCCGATCCGTACCGGGGTGGAGGTGTACAGCGCCGAACGCCTCGCCGGGCGGCCGGGCTTTCGTGTCGACACCTCCGAGGGGGTGATTGAGGCGCAGCGGATCGTGGCGGCTACCGGACCCTTTCAGCGCCCGGCGATCCCGGCCATCGCCCCGCAGAGTGAGGCTATTCAACAGCTTCACTCGGCGCACTATTTTAATCCGCAGCAGCTGCCGGAGGGCGGCGTGCTGGTGGTGGGGGCCGGATCCTCCGGCGTGCAGATTGCCGATGAGCTACAGCGTGCCGGACGCGCGGTGTGGCTGTCGGTGGGGGCGCACGACCGACCGCCGCGTCGCTATCGCCAGCGCGATTTTTGCTGGTGGCTCGGCGTGCTGGGGATGTGGGACGCCGCGGCCAATGCACCGGGGAAAGAGCATGTCACTATCGCGGTGAGCGGCGCGCGCGGCGGACATACCGTCGATTTTCGCCAGCTGGCGCATCAGGGGGTCACCCTGGTGGGGCAGACTCGCGGCTTTGACGGCGCCAGGGCGCTGTTCCACCCCGACCTGGCGGAGAATATCCGCCGCGGCGATGCCTCCTATCTTGCGCTGCTCGACGCCGCCGACGACTGGGTCGCGCGCAACGGTTTGGATCTGCCCGAAGAGCCCTCCGCCCGTGACTTTCTGCCCGACCCGGCCTGCGTCAGCGACCCGCTGCTTAGCCTCGACCTGGCCGAGGCCGGGATCAGCGCCATCATCTGGGCGACCGGGTATACCACCGATTATCGCTGGCTGAAGGTCAACGCCTTCGATGACGCGCAGCGGCCGCAGCATCACCGCGGCGTGTCGACGGAGCCGGGGGTCTATTTCCTCGGCCTGCCGTGGCTGTCGCGGCGCGGGTCCACCTTTATCTGGGGCGTCTGGCACGATGCCAAATATATTGCCGACCAGATCGCCATTCAGCGCCAGTATCAGCGCTACCAGCCGTCCTGATAACCGATTCCTGAAGGAGTGCTTTGATGCCAACCCATACCCGTATTCGCATGTTTAACACCAAAGAGACCTACCCAAACCAGGCGCTGAATAACGATCTGTGCCAGGCGGTGCGGGCGGGGAATACCGTCTACGTTCGCGGCCAGGTCGGCACCGATTTCGCCGGCAACCTGATCGGCCTCGGCGACCCGCGGGCCCAGGCGGAGCAGGCGATGAAGAATGTCGAACAGCTGCTGAAAGAGGCCGGCAGCGACCTCTCGCATATCGTCAAGACCACCACTTATCTGATCGATCCCCGCTATCGCGAGCCGGTCTATCAGGAGGTGGGCAAATGGTTGAAAGGGGTCTTCCCCATCTCCACCGGGGTGGTGGTGTCGGCCCTGGCGCAGCCGCAGTGGCTGATGGAGATTGACGTCACGGCGGTGATCCCCGACGACTGGCAGGGGGAGGCGACAGAATGACCCTCTCCCTTACCGCCCGCTGCCCGGAAACGGGTCAGTTGGGCATCGCCATTAGTTCATCGAGCATGGCCGTCGGGTCGCGCTGTCCATGGCTGCTGCCCGGCGTGGGGGCGGTTTCCAGCCAGAATATTACCCTGCCGTCGCTGGGGCCGCAGATCCTCAGCGCGATCGAGGCGGGGGCCAGCGTTGAGCAGGCCATGAAACAGGCTCTGGCGGAGGATCGCTTCCGCGAATATCGCCAGGTCGCGGCGATTGACGCCAACGGCGACACAGCGGTGTTCAGCGGGGAGTTCACCCTCGGGATCGGCGGCGCCCTGGCGGGGGATAACTGCGTGGCGGCGGGCAATATGCTGGCCAGTCAGGGCGTGATCGCCGCGATGGTGGGCGCCTTTGAGGCCGCCACCGGTGAGCTGGCCAGCCGGCTGCTGGCCGGGCTGCGCGCCGGGATCGTCGCCGGGGGCGAGGCCGGCCCGGTCCACTCGGCGGCGGTGAAGGTGGTGGATGATTACCCGTGGCCGGTGGTCGACCTGCGCATTGACTGGGCGGAGGCGGATCCGCTGGCGGCCCTTGAGCAGCTGTGGCTGGCGTGGGAGCCGCAAATGGAGGCCTATATTACCCGGGCGCTCGACCCGCGCGAGGCGCCGGCCTATGGCGTGCCTGGCGATGAATAACACGCCGGGAGCGATCCTTGCCGCGCTGCTGGCCTTTGATACCACCAGCCGCCATTCGAACCTGGCGATGATCGACTGGATCGCCGATTTTCTCGCCGCCCGCGGCGTGGCGTCCCGCCGCTTTTATGACCCGTCGGGCGGTAAGGCCAATCTCTACGCCCGGCTGGGGCCGTCCGGCGGCGGCGGGGTGATGCTCTCGGGCCACACCGACGTGGTCCCGGTGGACGGGCAGGACTGGAGCGTGCCGCCGTTTAGCCTGACCGAGCGCGATGGCCGCTACTACGGCCGCGGCAGCGCCGATATGAAGGGCTTTCTCGCCTGCGTGCTGGCGGCAGTGGATGACTTTCTGGCGGCGCCGCTGCGGATGCCATTGCATCTGGCCTTCTCCTATGATGAAGAGGTCGGCTGTCTCGGCGTGCGTAGCCTGGCGGCGTTTCTGCAGGCCTCGCCGGAGAAACCGGCGCTGTGCCTCATCGGCGAGCCGACGGAGATGCAGCCGGTGTTCGGTCATAAAGGCAAACTGGCCATGCGCTGCTGCATCGAGGGCCAGGCCTGCCATTCGGCCTATGCCCCACAGGGCGTGAACGCCATCCGCTACGCGGCCAGGCTGATTAACCGCCTGGATCGGCTGGGCGCGGGTCTGGCCCGGCAGCAGGACAGCCGCTTCTCGCCGCCCTTCAGCACCCTGCAGGTGGGCACCATTCAGGGCGGCGCCGCGCTGAACATCGTCCCGCAGTCCTGCCGCTTTGATTTTGAGATCCGCTACCTGCCGGGGATGCGTCCCGAAGCGGTCACCGAGGCGCTGGCGGCCTACGCCCGCCGCCGGCTGCTGCCGGAGATGCGCCGGGTCGGCGGTGAGAGCGACATCCAGTTTCAGCTATTGAGCCACTACCCGCCGCTGCTCAGCGATCCGCAGTCCGACTTCGCCCGCTGGCTGGCGCAGTGGTGCGGCAGCGATCGGTTTTCCACCGTGGCGTTCGGCACCGAAGGGGGGCTGTTCGATGAGATGGGCGTCGCGACCCTGGTCTGCGGGCCGGGCAGCATGGCCCAGGGCCATAAGGCCGATGAGTACGTCAGCATCGACCAGACCGAACGCTGTATGACGATGCTGGGCCAGCTGTGCGCCTGGATGCGCGCCGAGCCCGCAGAACCGCTTACCTGATCCACCCACACAGGAACTCAAGCGATGCACAATCAACACTCTCCCCATATCGATCAAGCGACTGTCGACCGCTGGCAGGCGGATGGCGTGGTATTACTGAAGGGCGTTTTTACCCCCTGGGTTGAGCGCCTCGCCGAGGGGGTCACGGCGCTGATGGCCAGCCCCAGCGAATATGGTCATGCGCGCACGGTGATCCCCAAAGATGGCTCGCCGCCTTTCTTTCAGGATTACTGTAACTGGTCGCGGATCCCGGCGTTTAGCGAGTTTGTCTTCCAGTCGGCGGCCGCGGAGATCGCCGCGGCGCTGATGCAGTCGCAGACGGCGAAATTTTTCCATGAGCATACGCTGGTCAAACCCGCCGGAGGCAGCACGGTCACCCCCTGGCATCATGATCAGCCGTACTATTGCGTCTCCGGCCGGCAGAACGTCAGCTTCTGGATCCCGCTGGACCCGGTAGCGGAGGCCACCTCGCTGCGCTGCATTCGCGGGTCGCATCGCTGGGAGGCGGAGTACAGTCCCACCCGCTTCAATGGCACAAAGCTCTACGAACACACCCGGTTCAGCGCGCTGCCGGATATCGACGCCCATGAGGATGAGTACGATATCGTCAGCTGGGCGCTGGAGCCGGGGGACGCGGTGGCCTTCCATTTTCGCACCGTCCATGGCGCCCGCGGCAACCCCGGGGCGCGGGCGCGACGGGTCTTCTCCGCCCGCTGGGTGGGGGATGACGCCGCGTTTGCCGACCGCGGCGGCGTGACCTCGCCGCCGTTCCCCGAACTGACTCTGCGGGACGGCGACCCGCTGGATTCGCCACTGTTCCCCCAGGTCTGGCCACCGGCGTAAGCGGCTGCGGACGGGATCTGCTATGATCCCGCCTTTCGTTGTCTGGAGCCTGTCGATGTTCAATGACGCCATTGTTTATGACCGCTACGGGCCGCCGGCCGCGGTGCTATCGCTGAAACGCACCCCGCTGGCGCCGCTGGCCGGCGGACGGGTGCGGGTCAGGATGCGCTATGCCCCGGTGAATCCCTCAGATCTGATCCCCATTACCGGCGCCTATCGCCACCGTACCCGACTGCCGGCCGTGCCCGGCTACGAAGGCCTTGGCGAGGTGGTCGCCGCGCCGTTCGGCAGCCGACTGACCGCGGGCCAGCGGGTGCTGCCCCTGCGCGGGGGCGGCACCTGGCAGCGGTTTATCGATCTGGATGAGACCTGGCTGGTGCCGGTTCCCGCGGCGGTGGACGATCTGCTGGCCGCCCGCGGGTATATCAATCCGCTGACCGCGATGCTGATGCTCAGACGCTGGCCGGTTGCCGGGAAACAGATCGTGCTGACCGCCGCCGCCTCCTCTTGCGCCAGCCTGCTGGGGCAGTGGGCGCTGGCCATGGGCGCCCGTTCGGTAAGCGGGATTATTCGCTCGCCGCAGCATCGGGCGCGTCTGGAGCAGGCCGGGATCTATCCGATCCTCGAGGCCGACCGGGCGCTGGTGGAGAAGGTCAGCCAGCACAGCGATCTGGTGTTTGACGCGGTGGGCGGGGAGCTGGGGAACACGCTGTTGTCGGTGCTGCCCGCGTCGTCGACCCTGATCTCCTATGGCTTATTATCCGGACGACCGCTGATCCAGACGCGCGCCAGCGCGGCGGTGCGCAAGTTTCATCTGCGGGAGGCGCTGCCTGGCCTCAGCGTGGCGGCATGGCGGGCGGCTTTCGACGAAATCTGGCAACGGCTGCCGACGACCACGCAACCGCCGGCCCGGCGGGTGGCGTTGAACGACTGGCGGGAAGCGATTGCCGCCGCCGGCCAGCCGGGAAGAGGCGGTAAAATCCTGCTCGATTTCACCGTGGGTTAAGATTACTGTTTCTTCCCGCCGAGGGTCGGCGTTTCGTCAAAGAAGTTCCATGGCTTCAGCAGGGCGTGCGCCCATTCGGTTGGCATGATCGGCCACTCTTCAGCCCGCGCCACGTGGGTGGTGCCGGTGGTGATCCACACCACGTCATCCTGGTGCGTCAGCGACTCATCGTCCTTCGCATACTGGCCTAACCCGGTATCGTGAGCGGAGCGGTTGGGGTATTTGCCTTCCGGATAGCGTTCGCTCGGGTGGTAGCGCGTCACCCACAGCTGTTTATCCATAAAGCTCAGACGATGGTAGATCCACTCGTCCGGGGCGAATTTGGCGCCGGTCGCCGCCGGATGGGTGCCGCCGGCGTAAGGGATGATCTGGTAAGAGACCGGGTTGCCCATGCGGTTCTCTTTGCTGGTGTTGCTCAGCAGGCGAATCGTGCCCGGGTCGAATTTCTGCGCCGCTTTCTGTTCGCTGTCGATCGTGTACTGATTCACCTGCATGGTGCTGGTGCGCGGGCCGCCGGCGGTGTTGGGCTTCACTTCCGGGTCCATCGCCACCAGGGTGTTGTTTTCGCCGTCCACGTCGAGGTCGAGGCGGAAGTTATAGATATGCTGGTGGGTGGTGCCGACAATATTATGGTCGATCAGCGTTCCGTAGCGGGTATCCTCTTTGGCGCTGGGGTCGTGCATGGTCTTCGCCAGCACGCCTTTCACCGCCTCAATCCCGGTGGCGCCGGCGTCGATACCGATGGTGCCGTTGTCGTGGAATACCCAGTCAAAGATATAGTCGTAGTTGCCGACGGTGCTGATCCAGCGCACCACCAGCTCCCGGCGCTCGGTACTGACGTTGGGCTTGCCCATCTCCAGGTGCTTATATTCCGGCCCGGCGTAGCGCTCGAAGATGGCGACAGCGTGCGGGATGGTGGTCGGCGCGCCGGTGTAGTCGGCGATGGTTTCATCCAGCAGCACCGCATTCGACGGCGCGTCTTTGCCGCGTACAATCGGCGAGGTCAGGGTGCCCATGCCGTAATCGCCGGAGTCCAGATAGGCTTTGAAATACCAGCCGACGTCCGGGTCGCCGTAGGGGACGATCATCCCGCCGAGGGAACCTTCATACATCACCTGGCGTTTTTTGCCGTTATCGTTGTAGGTCACCGTCGAGAGGATGGGCCCGACGCGCGAGTTAAGACGCAGGTGGAAATCCCAGTTCCGCCAGTGAATGGTATCCCCGGTAATGGTGTAGTTTTTGCCTTCCGGTTCAGTAATATCCAGCGGTTTCACCGCCGGGGCGTTGCGGTCCCGGCCATCATACGGCCGCGGTTCCATCGGCACCGGGATCACCGGGCCTTCCTCGATTTTGATGATTTTCTTCGCTTCCAGGTCGACCACCGCCACCAGGTTTTCAATCGGGTGCGCCCAGTAGTTGCCGTCGCCGGTATCGAGATAGCTGACCACCTTCAGCAGGCGCGCATCCTGCTGCAGACCATCTTTGCCATCGAAGTAGCCAACGGTGAGCGGGGTGGTGACCACTTTTCCAGGATCGGTAATCCCGTGCTTTTTCAGCACCGTCGCGAATTCACTGCTGGCGTTGATGATGTTTTGCACGCTGGCGAAATCATCGAGCAGCACCATGCCGTGGGCGCCTTTGATCGGCGTCCATGAGAGGATTTTTTTGTGTTGCAGATCGACCACGGCCTCCATCACCTGTTTGCCATCCAGCATCACCACATCGGCAGTGCGCGGCGCATCCACTGGCGTACCCTGCAGGGCGAAGGCCCATACCGCCGCTTTATCCGGCTCATGCAGGGAAATTTCGCTAAACCGGGTATTAGGCTGGAATTCCGGCGCGGCTTTGACAATGGTCACCGCGTCGCTGATTTCCGCCGCCGAGAGCGAGTTTAATGGGTGAGGGCGCTTTTCCACCTGGAAGGTCTGGTCGAGACCGGACTGGAACACGTCGTTGATAAAGGTATCGGAGACCCAGGCTTTACCGTCCTTCATCACCACCGGCACCGGCAGATCAAGGGTTTTGCCGTTGACGATCGCGGTTTTAGCGCCGGGCTTCACTTTGACGTAAGCGCCGTCTTTTATCAGGGTAAACATTTGCGCATAGTCGTCCCACTGCACGTCAGCGCCAAACGCCTCCAGCGTTTTATCCAGTGGCACCATGTGCGCCTCGCTGCCGTGAGCGAAGACCGGGGATTGCCAGGCGCAAACCACCGCCACGGCCAGCGCCAGCGCGGTTTTACGAGGGGAAAATTTCAAGCCGTTTGCCATGATGACCTCATCTTATTGTTGTGTTGTCTTTTGCCGCTGCGAATGTCGGCTTTGTCACCCTTAAGCTACCAGCCCGCGGCGCCGGGGCGTTTGTTTGCTCTTGCCAGGTTATTTGTCAGGTTTGCCAGACGGACGTAAAAAATGCCTCCGCAGAGGCATGGAGCACGTGCGCCGATTTTATTGCCGGGTGGCGGCTGCGCCTTACCCGGCATACCTGTCCGGGTCTGACTGCCAGTAGGCCCGCGCAAACTACGCTGAAGCCACAAATAACATAAAGGACTTCCCGCGGCGAAACCGTTGCACACCGCTTGCAGTCTCAATGGCTCAAGGTTCGGCCAACAGATTCCGCCATTACGCCGGGAAATCCCCCTGCTGGCGCGCCACCAGGGTCAGAATGGAATACAGCGCCACCGCCTGCTGGTGCTGGTTGAAAATCTCCACCGCCCATTCCACCACGCCGGTAGCTTTCTCCTCGGCGCTACGCTGACGTTTAACGGTTTTCCGCTTACAGGTCAGACGCACCTGGATGGTGTCTCCCGGCTTGACCGGTTCAATAAAGCGCAGGTTTTCCATGCCGTAATTGGCGATAACCGGCCCGACGCCGGCATCGACAAACAGACCGGCCGCCGCGGAGATCAGGAAATAACCGTGGACCACGCGCTCGCCGAAAATCGAGTCGGCGGCGGCGATTTTGTCCATGTGGGCGTAGAAATGGTCGCCGCTCAGACAGGCGAAGTTAACGATATCCGCTTCGGTCAGGGTCCGCCGCGGGGTCAGCAAACTGTCGCCGGGCTGGATCTCTTCGAAATATTTGCGGAACGGGTGAATGCGGTCTTCGCTCACCTGGGCGCCGCGCACCCACTGCTGGCCAATGGTCGCCAGCATCGTCGGGCTGCCCTGGACGGCGGTGCGCTGCATATAGTGTTTCACCGAACGCAGTCCGCCGAGCTCTTCGCCGCCGCCGGCGCGGCCGGGGCCGCCGTGCACCAGCTGCGGCAGCGGCGAACCGTGGCCGGTTGACTCGACCGAGGACGCCTCGTTCAGTATCTGAATACGGCCATGGGCGCGGGCGGCGCCGAGGATAAACTCGCGCGCCAGTTCGCCGCTGGCGGTGACCAGCGTTCCCGCCAGGCTACCGCCGCCGGCACGAGCCAGCGCCAGGGCATGCTGGCGATCCTGGTAGGGCATCAGGGTCGCCACCGGACCAAAGGCTTCAATGGCGTGAACCGCCGGGGTTTCATCCGGCTGCGCGCAGTAGAGCAGCGTCGGCGGGAAAAAGGCCCCGGCCGCGCTGAGGTCCGCCTGTCCGCCAAGCAGCGCTTCGCAGCCGGCGGCAATCAGTTTATTGACGCTCTCCTGAACGTCCTGACGCTGCTCGTGATTAACCAGCGCCCCCATCTTAATCCCTTCCTGCGCCGGGTCGCCGACGGTCACTTTATGCAGGCGGGCGATCAGCGCATCGCTAACCGCATTGATCTGCGCCAACGGGACGATGATGCGGCGGATAGCGGTACATTTTTGCCCGGCTTTCGCCGTCATCTCGCGGACCACTTCCCGGATAAACAGCGCGAACTCCGGCTGCTCCGGCTTGACGTCTTCGCCTAACACACAGCAGTTGAGCGAATCCGCTTCCATGGTAAAGGGAATCGATTTGGCCACCAGGTTGGGGTGCGACCGCAGCAGCTGGCCGGTGGCGGCTGAGCCGGTAAAGGTCACCACGTCCTGGCTGTCGAGATGGTCGAGAAGATCGCCCGCGCCGCCGCAAATCAGGCTGATGGCGCCTTCCGGCACCAGGCCGCTGTCGACAATCGCCTTCACCATGGCCTGGGTGAGCTGGGCGGTGGCGGTGGCCGGTTTAACGATCGCCGGCATGCCGGCCAGCCAGGTGGGGGCCAGTTTTTCCAGCATTCCCCAGCAGGGGAAGTTGAAGGCGTTGATATGCACAGCGACGCCTGATTTTGAGGTCAGCACGTGACGCGCGGCAAAACCGCCCTGTTTAGAGAGCGGGATCAGCTCGTCTTCCGGCCACAGGATATCGTCCGGCAGTTCGCGACTACCGAGCCCGGCATAGGTGAAAAGGGTGCCGATGCCGCCTTCGATATCCACCCAGCTGTCGGCGCGGGTGGCGCCGGTTTGCGCGGAAATCGCGTAGAACTGGTCTTTCTGCTCCAGCAGATGTTTCGCTACCGCTTTTAACATCGTGCTGCGTTCAATAAAGGTCATGGCTTGCAGAGCCTGACCGCCGCGCTCAATTGCGAAGCGGCGCGCCTGCGCCATATCCAGGCCTTCGCTGGTCACCTCCCACAGCGCCGCGCCGGTGATGGCGTGATGGATAGTACGGGCGCGGCCCCGGCCGGTCTGCCAGGCGCCGGATAAGTAGCTGGCTAACTGCTGCATCGCGAATCTCCAAATATGTTACGTGGAATGTCTATAAATAGTTCTTTTATGAATCATAAAATGCAAGCTCGTATTTAATAAATTATTAACATTGTGATCGCGATGACGTTATGTTTTCGGCCTAATTAACTGTATTTGTTGAGGTTTACAAAAGGTTTTGCGGAGGCTATCACAAAAAGAGTAAACAAAATTTGTGGTTTTCTTTAACCAATATGTAACCTTCAATAAACAAAGTGATTCACATAAACGGTTATGATGTGAATATCGGAATCATAAAGGTGATGACGTGACAGAAGAACAACGCTTTGACCAGCGCATCGCGCAGGAAACGGCCATCGAACCGCAGGACTGGATGCCGGATGCCTATCGTAAAACCCTGATCCGTCAGATTGGTCAGCATGCGCACTCGGAAATCGTCGGCATGCTGCCGGAAGGCAACTGGATCACCCGGGCGCCCACTCTGCGCCGCAAAGCGATCCTGCTGGCTAAAGTGCAGGATGAGGCCGGCCACGGGCTGTATCTCTATAGCGCCGCGGAAACCCTCGGCTGCGCGCGGGAAGATCTGTATCAGAAGATGCTCGACGGGCAGATGAAATACTCCTCCATTTTTAACTACCCGACGCTGAGCTGGGCCGATATCGGCGTGATCGGCTGGCTGGTCGATGGCGCGGCCATCGTCAACCAGGTGGCGCTGTGCCGGACGTCCTACGGCCCCTATGCCCGGGCGATGGTCAAAATCTGCAAAGAAGAGAGCTTTCACCAGCGCCAGGGATTCGAAGCCTGCATGGCGCTGGCGCAGGGTAATGACGCCCAGCGGCAGATGCTGCAGGACGCCATTAACCGCTTCTGGTGGCCGGCGCTGATGATGTTTGGCCCCAACGACGACAACTCGCCGAACAGCGCCCGCAGCATGGCGTGGAAAATCAAACTGCACTCCAACGACGAGCTGCGTCAACGCTTCGTCGACAACACCGTGCCGCAGGTGGAGATCCTCGGCATGACCGTCCCGGACCCGGAGTTGCACTTTGATGAAGCCAGCGGCCACTACCGCTTCGGCGAGATCGACTGGCAGGAGTTTAACGAGGTGATTAGCGGCCGTGGCGTGTGCAACCACGAGCGGCTGGCCGCCAAGCGTAAGGCCTGGGAAGAGGGCGAGTGGGTTCGCGAAGCCGCGCTGGCCCATGCGCAAAAACAGCAGGCCCGCAGCGCGGCATAAGGAGAGACAACATGAGCAAAGTTTACTGGCCGTTATATGAAGTGTTCGTTCGCAGCAAACAGGGGCTTTCCCATCGTCACGTCGGCAGCCTGCATGCCGCCGACGATCAAATGGCGCTGGAGAACGCCCGCGACGCCTACACCCGCCGCAGCGAAGGCTGCTCCATTTGGGTGGTGAAGGCCAGCGAAATCGTCGCCTCGCAGCCGGAAGCGCGCGGCGAATTCTTCGACCCGGCGGAAAGCAAAGTCTACCGTCATCCGACCTTCTATACCGTGCCGGACGGCATGGAACACATGTGAGGCGGCGATGAATAACCCCAATCCTGTAGCCACCTACGCTCTGCGTCTTGGCGACAACGGCCTGGTGCTGGCCCAGCGCTTAGGCGCCTGGTGCGGCCATGCCCCGGAGCTGGAGATCGATCTCGCATTGGCCAATATCGGCCTCGATCTGCTTGGCCAGGCGCGCAACTTTTTGAGCTATGCCGCCGAGCTTAACGGCTGCGGCGATGAAGATACCCTGGCCTTTGGCCGCGATGAGCGCCAGTTCAGCAACCTGCTGCTGGTGGAGCAGCCGAACGGCAATTTTGCCGACACCATCGCCCGCCAGTTCTTTATCGACGTCTGGCACGTCGCCCTGTACAGCCGGCTGGTGAACAGCCGCGACGCGCAGCTGGCGGCCATTGCCGCCAAAGGGCTGAAAGAGGTGCGCTACCACCAGCGCTTCAGCCGCGGCTGGCTGGAGCGTCTTGGTCACGGCACCGAGGTTTCAAATCGCAAAATGCAGCAGGCGGTCGACAATCTGTGGCGCTTTACCGGCGAACTGTTCCTTGCCGATGACCTGGAGCTCAGCCTGGCCGGGGAGGGCATTGCGGTTGATCCGCGCGAGCTTCAGGCCGAATGGCAAAGCACCGTACATACCGCGCTGCTTGACTCAGGCTTATCGGTCCCGCAGGAAGCGGCCTTTCGCAGCGGCGGCAAACAGGGGCTGCACAGTGAACATCTCGGCCCGCTGCTGGCGGAGATGCAATATCTGCAGCGTTCCCATCCCGGCCTGCAGTGGTAAGGGAGGGGACGATGCAACGTTTAGATGACATCGCTCCCGCCGAGGTGCGCGCCATCTGGGGAGTGTTAAGCGCGATCCCGGATCCGGAAGTGCCGGTACTCACCATCACCGATCTCGGCATGGTGCGTAGCGTCGCGCGGCACGGCGACGGGTGGGTGATTGGCTTTACCCCGACTTATTCAGGGTGCCCGGCGACGGAGCATCTGCTGAGCGAGATCCGCGCGGTGATGAGCGAGCATGGTTATCTGCCGGTCCACATCGTCCTGCAGCTGGACCCGCCGTGGACCACCGACTGGATGAGCCAGGAGGCCCGCGAGCGCCTGCGCCAGTACGGCATCAGCCCGCCGCAGGGGCACGCCTGCCACGCGGAAATGCCCGCCGAGGTGAGCTGTCCGCGCTGCGGCAGCACCCGCACCTCGCTGATTAGCGAATTCGGTTCCACGGCCTGCAAAGCGCTCTATCGCTGCGACAGCTGCCGGGAACCCTTTGATTACTTTAAATGTATTTGAGGTTGCCATGACGACGTTCCATGCGCTTAAGGTCGCGAGAGTCGAGCCGGAAACCCGCGATGCGGTGACCATTACGTTTGCGATTCCGCAAGCCCTGCAGGCGGAGTACTGCTTTCGTCCGGGCCAGCATCTGACGCTGAAAGCCCGACTGGGCGGTGAAGAGCTGCGCCGCTGTTACTCCATCTGCCGCAGCCCTACGCCGGGAGAGATCAGCGTCGCGGTCAAAGCCATCGACGGCGGGCGCTTCTCGCGCTTCGCCCAGCACGCTATCCAGCAGGGGATGGAGCTGGAGGTAATGGTGCCGCAAGGGCATTTCGGCTATCAGCCGCAGGCCGGACGGCAGGGCGACTATCTGGCGATCGCCGCCGGCTCCGGGATCACGCCGATGATGGCGATCGTTAGCGCCACCCTGGCCACCGAGCCGCACAGCCGCTTCACGCTGATCTACGGCAACCGCAGCAGCCACAGCATGATGTTCCGCCAGGCGCTGGCCGATTTAAAAGACCGCTATCCGCAGCGCCTGCAGGTGGTGCATCTGTTCAGCCAGGAGTCGATGGACAGCGATCTGCTGCAGGGGCGCATCGATGGCGACAAACTGCGCCAGCTCGCGGACCATCTGCTGGATTTCAGCCGTTTCGACGAGGCCTTTATCTGCGGCCCGGCGACAATGATGGATGAGGCGGAAACGACCCTGCGCGAGCTCGGCGTGCCGGAGCACGCCATTCATCTCGAACGCTTCAATACGCCGGGCGGCAGCGTTAAGCGCGCCGCCGGGGTGCAGGCGGAAGGGCGCACGGTAACCATCCGCCAGGACGGGCGCGATCGGCTGATCGCCCTCAGCGCCGAAGACGACAGCATTCTGGATGCCGCATTGCGCCAGGGGGCAGACCTGCCGTTTGCCTGCAAGGGCGGGGTGTGCGCCACCTGTAAATGCAAAGTGCTGCGCGGCGAAGTGGCGATGGCCGCCAACTATAGCCTCGAAGCGGATGAGCTGGCGGCGGGTTACGTGCTGAGCTGCCAGGCGCTGCCCACCAGCGGCGACGTGGTGGTCGACTTTGACGCGCGGGGGATGGCATGAGCGAGCTGATGATCCACCGCCATGGCCGGGTGCTGCAGCTGACGCTCAACCGTCCGCAGGCCCGCAACGCGCTGAACAATGCCTTATTAACCCGGATTGCCGAGGCGCTGGAGGCCGCGGCCGCTGATGACAACGTCAGCGTCTGCGTCATCAGCGGCAATCCGCGCTTCTTTGCCGCCGGAGCCGACCTGAACGAGATGGCGGAGAAAGATCTCCCGGCGACCCTGGATGATATCCGCCCGCGGCTGTGGGCGCGTATCGATGCCTTCCCCAAACCGCTGATCGCCTCGGTCAACGGTTACGCCCTCGGCGCGGGCTGCGAGCTGGCCCTGCTGTGCGACCTGATTGTCGCCGGGGACAACGCCCGCTTTGGCCTGCCGGAAATTACCCTCGGCATCATGCCGGGCGCTGGCGGCACCCAGCGGCTGATCCGCAGCGTTGGCAAGGCGCTGGCCAGCCGGATGGTGCTGAGCGGCGAGAGTATTGACGCCCGTCAGGCGCAGCAGGCCGGGCTGGTGAGCGATATCCATCCGGCGGCGTTAACCGATGAATATGCCCTGCAACTGGCGACCACCATCGCCCGCCACGCACCGCTGGCGCTCCGGGCGGCGAAACAGTCGCTGCGCCTGTCGCAGGAGGTGAGCCTGCAGGCCGGTCTCCAGCAGGAGCGCCAGCTGTTCACCCTGCTGAGCGCCACCGAAGACCGCCGCGAAGGCATCGACGCCTTCTTACAAAAACGTACCCCGGACTTTAAAGGACGCTAATCGTGGAAGCTTTCATTTTCAGCGCAGTGGAACAGGGCGTCATGACCATTACCCTCAATCGCCCGGACCGCCTCAACAGTTTTAACGACCTGATGCATCAACAGCTGGCGGAATGCCTGAAGCAGGCCGAGCGCGACGACGGCGTGCGTTGCCTGCTGATCACCGGCGCCGGCCGCGGCTTTTGCGCCGGCCAGGATTTGAACGACCGCAACGTCGACCCCAGCGGCCCGCCGCCGGATCTCGGCCTGTCGGTGGAACGCTTTTACAACCCGTTAGTGCGTCGTCTGGCGGCGCTGCCGAAACCGGTGATTTGCGCGGTCAACGGCGTAGCCGCTGGCGCAGGGGCCACCCTGGCGCTGGGCTGCGATATCGTGCTGGCCGCGCGTTCGGCCAAGTTTGTGATGGCCTTCAGCAAGCTCGGGCTGGTGCCGGACTGCGGCGGCAGCTGGTTCCTGCCGCGGGTGGCCGGCCGCGCGCGCGCCATGGGGCTGGCGCTGCTGGGCGATAGCCTCAGCGCGGAACAGGCCGCGCAGTGGGGGATGATCTGGCAGCTGGTGGATGATGCCGAACTGGCGGACACCAGTCTGCAGCTGGCGCGCCATCTGGCGGCTCAGCCGACGTTGGGTCTTGGGTTGATTAAAAAGGCGCTGCTGGCGGCGGAAACCAACGGTCTCGACGCGCAGCTGGACCTGGAGCGCGATTATCAACGCCTCGCCGGGCGCAGCGATGATTACCGCGAAGGGGTCAGCGCATTTCTGGCCAAACGGCCACCACAGTTCAGCGGGAAATAGATGATGACGACATCCATAGCCAACGTGGCGGTGATCGGCAGCGGCACCATGGGGGCCGGCATCGCCGAAGTGGCGGCTGCCGCCGGGCATCCGGTGCTGATTTACGACATCGATCATCAGGCCATCGCCCGGGCGATAGAGGGTATTGCCAGGCGGCTCGCCTCACGGGTCGAGCGCGGCAAACTGGCGTCAGAGCAGGCCGACGCGCTGCTGGCACGCCTGCATCCAGCCCACGATTTAGCCGCGCTGGCCGACGCAGATTTAGTGATCGAAGCGGCCTCTGAACGCCTGGAGGTAAAAACGGCGCTGTTCGCGCAGCTGGCGACGATCTGCGCGCCGTCAACGTTGCTCACCAGCAACACCTCGTCGATTTCGATTACCGCCATCGCCGCCGGGGTAAAGCATCCCGAACGCGTCGCCGGGCTGCACTTCTTTAATCCGGCGCCGGTCATGAAGCTGGTGGAGGTCGTCAGCGGCCTGGCGACGTCTGCGGAAGTGGTGGAGCAGCTGTGCCAGTGCGTGAGCGGCTGGGGGAAACGGCCGGTACGCTGCCGCTCGACGCCCGGCTTTATCGTTAACCGCGTGGCGCGTCCATTCTACGCCGAAGCCTGGCGGGCGCTGGAGGAGCAGGTGGCCGCCCCGGAGGTTATCGATGCCGCTTTGCGTGACGGCGGCGGTTTCCCGATGGGGCCCCTGGCGCTGACGGACCTGATTGGCCAGGACGTCAACTTCGCCGTGACCTGCTCGGTATTTAACGCTTTCTGGCAGGACCGCCGCTACCTGCCATCGCTACTCCAGCAAGAGCTGGCTCTGGCCGGGCGGCTGGGCAAAAAGAGCGGCCATGGCGTCTATCGCTGGCCTGCGGAAGTCAGGACGGCGGTGACGCTGCCGCCGGTTGCCCATGGCGCCCAATCCGTCATCACTATAAGTGACAGTGTCACCGAGCTGGACGAGCTGCTGTTGCTGGAGACCGAAGGCGAGACTGCCCTGGCGCTGAGCGTTAAGCATCGCCGTCCGGTGGTGGTGTATGACCTGTGCGCCAGCGATACGGTGGTGCTGGCCGCAGCGGCGACCAACGCGCCGGCGGCGACGGACAAAGCGGTGCACTACTTCCAGCAGCAGGGCAAGAACGTGCTGCGTATCGCCGATTATCCCGGCCTGCTGGTGTGGCGCACGGTGGCGATGCTGATTAACGAAGCGCTGGATGCACTACAGAAAGGGGTGGCCAGCGCACAGGATATCGATACCGCCATGCGTCTGGGCGTCAATTACCCGCAGGGCCCGCTGGCGTGGGGGGACAGCCTCGGCTGGCGCCGCGTGCTGCGCCTGCTGGAGAACCTACACCACCATTATGGCGAGGAGCGCTATCGCCCCGGCTCCCTGTTGCGCCAGAAGGCGCTGATGGAGAAGCACCATGAGCAATGACGCCTGGCGCAACGCGCGCGCGATGTATGAAAAAGATACCTGCGCCAGAACGATGGGGATCGAACTCATCGAGATGGACGACGGTTTTGCGCAGATGACCATGACCGTCTCGCCGGACATGCTTAACGGCCATCAAACCTGCCACGGCGGTCAGCTATTTACCCTTGCCGATACCGCTTTCGCCTACGCCTGTAACAGCCAGGGGCTGGCGGCGGTGGCTTCGGCGGCCAGCATTGATTTTCTCCGCCCGGCGTTTGCCGGCGACCGGCTGGTCGCCACCGCCAGAGTCAAACAGCAGGGCAAGCTGACCGGGGTCTACGACATTGAAATTGTTAATCAACAGCAAAAAATTGTGGCCCTGTTTCGCGGCAAATCGCACCGCATCGGCGGCACAATCACAGGAGAAGTGTAATGCGCGAGGCCTTTATTTGTGACGGGATCCGCACGCCGATTGGCCGCTACGGCGGCGCGCTGGCCAGCGTGCGCGCCGACGACCTGGCGGCGATCCCGCTGCGTGCGCTGCTGAGCCGCAACCCCAGGCTTGACCCGACCGCGATCGATGATGTGATTTACGGCTGCGCGAATCAGGCGGGCGAAGATAACCGTAATGTGGCGCATATGGCGACGCTGCTGGCCGGCTACCCGCACACCGTGCCGGGTACCACCCTCAACCGCCTGTGCGGCTCCGGGCTGGACGCCGTCGGTTTTGCCGCCCGGGCGATCAAAGCCGGCGATGCCGATCTGCTGATCGCCGGCGGCGTGGAGTCGATGTCGCGCGCGCCGTTTGTGATGGGGAAGGCCAGCGCGCCGTATCAGCGTCAGGCGGAGCTGTTCGACACCACCATTGGCTGGCGTTTTGTGAACCCGCTCATGGCGCAACACTTCGGAACTGACAGCATGCCGGAAACCGCCGAGAATGTAGCCGAATTGTTAAATATCAGCCGCGCCGATCAGGATGCTTTCGCCTGGCGCAGCCAGCAGCGCACGGCGCAGGCCCAGCGCGACGGCATTCTGGCGCAGGAGATCGTGCCGGTGCAGGTTGTCGGCCGGAAAGGGGCGCTTAGCGACGTGCGCGAGGACGAGCATCCGCGACCGGAAACCACGCTTGAGCAGCTGGCGCAACTGAAAGCGCCGTTCCGTCAAGGCGGCGTCATTACCGCGGGCAATGCTTCCGGCGTCAACGACGGCGCCGCGGCGCTGATCATCGCCAGCGAACAGCAGGCCGCTAGCCAGGGGCTCACGCCGCGGGCGCGGATCGTGGCGATGGCGACGGCGGGCGTCGAGCCGCGCCTGATGGGGCTGGGGCCGGTACCGGCGGTGCGTAAAGTGCTGGAGCGGGCGGGGCTCAATATTAACGATATGGATCTGATTGAGCTGAATGAGGCCTTCGCCGCCCAGGCGCTGGGGGTGCTCAGACAGCTCGGCGTGCCGGACGATGCGGCGCATGTGAATCCCAACGGTGGCGCCATCGCTTTAGGCCATCCGCTGGGCATGAGCGGCGCGCGTCTGGCGCTGAGCGCCAGCCTTGAGCTGCAGCGCCGCGGCGGGCGCTATGCGTTGTGTACGATGTGTATTGGCGTGGGTCAGGGCATCGCCATGATCCTCGAGCGAGTGTGAGCTAATTTACCTGCGAGTACCCTACAATGATAACTACTACAAAATTAGATCCGATTGAAACCGCCTCGCGTGATGAGCTGCAGGCCCTGCAAACCCAGCGTCTGAAGTGGACGCTGAATCATGCGTATAACAATGTGCCAATGTATCGTCGTAAATTCGACGCCGCAGGCGTGCACCCTGACGACTTCCGCGAACTGAGCGACCTGACCAAATTCCCGTGCACCACCAAACAGGATCTGCGCGACAACTATCCCTTCGATACCTTCGCGGTGCCGATGGAGCAGGTGGTGCGCATTCATGCCTCATCCGGCACCACCGGCAAACCGACGGTGGTGGGTTATACGCAAAACGATATTGATAACTGGGCCAGTATCGTCGCCCGTTCGCTGCGCGCCGCCGGCGGCACGGCGAAAGATAAAATTCACGTCGCCTACGGCTACGGCCTGTTTACCGGCGGCCTTGGCGCGCACTACGGCGCGGAACGCTTAGGTGCGACGGTGATCCCGATGTCCGGCGGACAGACCGAAAAACAGGCGCAGCTGATCCGCGATTTCCAGCCGGATATGATCATGGTGACGCCCTCATACTGTCTGAATCTGATTGAAGAGCTGGAGCGCCAGATGGCCGGCGATGCCCGCGGCTGTTCATTACGCGTCGGCGTCTTTGGCGCCGAGCCGTGGACCCTGGCGATGCGCGCGGAGATCGAGCGCCGGCTGGGGATCACCGCCCTGGATATTTACGGTCTGTCAGAGGTGATGGGCCCGGGGGTGGCGATGGAGTGTCTGGAAACCGTTGACGGCCCGACCATCTGGGAAGACCACTTCTTCCCGGAAATCGTTAACCCGGACGACGGCACGCCGCTGGCCGATGGCGAACACGGCGAACTGCTGTTCACCACGCTGACCAAAGAGGCGCTGCCGGTGATCCGCTACCGTACCCGCGATCTGACGCGCCTGCTGCCGGGCACTGCGCGCACCATGCGCCGTATGGACCGCATCAGCGGACGCAGCGACGATATGCTGATCATCCGCGGGGTTAACGTCTTCCCGTCGCAGCTGGAAGAAGAGATCCTTAAGTTTGAACACCTGGCGCCGCACTACCAGCTGGAGGTGAATCGCCGCGGCCATCTCGATTCGCTGGCAGTGCGCGTGGAGCTGAAAGAGAGCGGGCTGGCGCTGAGTCACGAGCAGCGCTGCCAGATTTGTCACCAGCTGCGCCACCGCATTAAGTCGATGGTCGGGATCTCCACCGATATCACCATCGTCAACTGCGGCAGCATTCCGCGCTCTGAAGGCAAAGCCTGTCGCGTATTCGACCTGCGTAAAGCGGTGGTCAGCGGTTAATTCTCTCCCCGATAACCCGGCTGAGGCCTTTACGCCGTAGGCCGGGAATTTCCTGTGCTATGATTCATAAAGGAAAAATATAACAACAGAATGAATCAGATGAGTAAACTCGACGCCTTTATTCAACAAGCGGTGACGGCGACGCCGATCAGCGGCACATCATTAATCGCCTCGCTGTATGGCGACGCCTTATTACAACGCGGTGGGGAAGTGTGGCTGGGCAGCGTCGCGGCGCTGCTGGAAGGATTAGGCTTCGGCGAGCGTTTCGTCCGCACCGCGCTGTTTCGCCTCAATAAAGAGGAGTGGCTCGATGTCGTCCGTATCGGCCGCCGCAGCTTCTATCGTCTGAGCGACAAAGGGCTGCGCCTGACCCGACGCGCGGAACATAAAATTTATCGCGCGAACGCTCCGGAATGGGACGGCACCTGGCTGCTGCTGCTTTCGGAAGGCCTGGAGAAAAATGTGCTGGCCGACGTCAAAAAGCAGCTGCTGTGGCAGGGGTTTGGCGCGCTGGCGCCGAGCCTGTTAGCCTCGCCGTCGCAAAAGCTGGCGGATGTCCAGTCGCTGCTCCATGAAGCGGGGGTCGCCGAAAACGTCATCTGTTTTGAAGCCCACTCGCCGCTGGCGCTCTCCCGGGCGGCGCTGCGCAGCCGGGTGGAGGAGTGCTGGCATCTCACCGAACAAAACGAGATGTATGAGGCCTTTATCTCGTTATTCCGGCCGTTACTGCCGCTGCTGCGCGATTGCGACCCCGCGGAGTTAACGCCGGAACGCAGCTTTCAGATCCAGCTCCTGCTGATTCATTTCTATCGCCGGGTGGTGCTCAAAGATCCGCTGCTGCCGGAAGAGCTGCTGCCGGCGCACTGGGCGGGGCAAACCGCCCGCCAGCTGTGTATCAATATTTACCAACGGGTGAGTCCCGGCGCGCTGGCGTTCGTCAGCGAGAAAGGTGAAAGCTCGGTCGGCGAGCTTCCCGCGCCGGGCCCGCTCTATTATCAGCGCTTTGGCGGTTTGCCGGGCGCATAAGGAGGTTGCATGCCGATTTATCAGATTGATGGACTGACCCCGGTGGTGCCGGAGGAGAGTTACGTCCACCCGACCGCGGTGTTGATTGGCGACGTGATCCTCGGCAAAGGGGTCTATGTTGGGCCCAACGCCAGCCTGCGCGGCGATTTTGGCCGCATCGTGGTCAAAGACGGGGCCAATATTCAGGACAACTGCGTGATGCACGGCTTCCCCGGCCAGGATACGGTGGTGGAAGAGGACGGACATATCGGCCACGGCGCTATTCTGCACGGCTGCGTGATTGGCCGCAACGCGCTGGTGGGGATGAGCGCGGTGATTATCGACGGGGCGACCATCGGCGAAAACAGCATTGTCGGCGCCTCGGCCTTTGTCAAAGCCAACGCTGAGATGCCCGCCAACCATCTGATCATCGGCAGCCCGGCAAAAGCGATTCGCGTCCTGAGCGAACAGGAGCTGGCGTGGAAAAAACATGGCACCCGTGAATACCAGGTGCTGGTGGAACGCTGTAAGCAGACGCTGCATCAGGTCGAGCCGTTACGGGAAGTGGAAGAGGGGCGTAAGCGGCTGGAATTTGATGAAAACCTGCGGCCAAAATCCTCAACCTGAGGGGGAAATATATGGCAGAGAAATTATCCGCTCACTGTCACTGCGGTGCGGTGGCGTTTACCGTTGAACTCAGCGACGGCTTCAATACCGCTCGGCGCTGTAACTGCTCATATTGTCGAATGCGCGGGGCGGTCGCGGTCTCTTCGCCGCGTTCAGGCATAGAGGTGGTACGCGGAAGGGATAAGCTCACCGAGTATCGCTTTAATACAGGTGAAGCCGTGCACTTTTTCTGCTCGGTATGCGGGATCTACACCTTTCATCAACGGCGTTCAAACCCACAGGAGTATGGGGTGAATGTGGCCTGCATTGACGGCGTGTCGCCTTTCGATTTTTCCTGCGTGGAGGTCAACGACGGGGTGAATCATCCAAACGATGGCGGCGGAGGCGTGGTGGGGTATTTGCGCTACGAGAAAAAGTAAAACACTCCTCCCGCAGGAAGCGAGAGGAGTGAAATATTAGGCTGCAACCACGCTGTCGATGGCCGCTTTTGCGTCAGACTGCGCTTTGGCCGCGACTTCCGGGCCGTAAGCGATACCTTCGGCGAACACGAAGTTCACGTCGGTGATGCCGATAAAGCCGAGGAAGGTGGACAGGTACGGGGTGACCAGGTCGGTCGGGGTATCTTTATGGATACCGCCGCGGCTGGTCACGACGACCGCGCGTTTACCGGTCACCAGACCTTCCGGCCCTTTCTCGGTGTAGCGGAAGGTCACGCCGGCGCGAGCCACCAGGTCAAAATAGTTTTTCAACTGCGTCGGAATGTTGAAGTTGTACATCGGCGCAGCGATAACAATCACATCATTGCCTTTCAGTTCGGCGATCAGCTCGTCGGAAAGGGCCAGCGCTTCCTGCTGACGCGGCGTCAGCGGCGCGTCGCTCGGACGCAGGGCGCCAACCAGTTCACCATCCAGAACCGGGATCGGATTAGCGGCCAGGTCACGTACGGTGATCTCGTCGCCCGGGTGTTTTTCCTGCCATTGTTCAACAAAATAGTCGGAAAGCTGACCAGATTGTGAGTACCCTGCCAGAATACTGGATTTCAGAACTAATACTTTGCTCATGGGTGTTTCCTTTTTTAATGTGATTGACGGGTCAGTGCCCTGGTGCTTGATGACACTGTATTCACAATCGCGCCACAGAGATAGCGCAATATATCGAATCCTATGTTCAGATTTTTTGAACAAGGCACGGATGGCACAGATGTGGTACTCTAAGGCAATACTTCAAAAGAGATTTTCCCGGCAGAGCTCTGCCCGATAACGCTATGACAGAACAACAAAAAATCACCTTCCCCCAGCTTTATCAACAGCTCGACGGCCTGATGCTGCGCGACAAAACGCGCTTTGCCCGCCGTCTGCACGGCGTGAAGAAGGTTAAAAATCCTGAATCGCAACAGGCCATCCTCCAGGAGATGGCGCAGGAGATAAGCCAGGCAGCCGGTAAAGTCCTGCTGCGCGAAGCGGCGCGACCGGCCATCACCTATCCGGAAAACCTGCCGGTTAGCCAGAAAAAACAAGAAATTCTCGAGGCGGTACGCGATCACCAGGTGGTGATTGTCGCCGGGGAGACCGGTTCGGGTAAAACCACCCAGCTGCCAAAAATCTGCATGGAGCTGGGCCGCGGGCTGAAAGGGCTGATCGGCCATACCCAGCCGCGTCGTCTGGCCGCGCGAACCGTCGCCAACCGTATCGCCGAGGAGCTGCAAACGGAGCCGGGCGGTTGTATCGGCTATAAGGTCCGCTTTAGCGATCACGTCAGCGACAACACCATGGTCAAGCTGATGACCGACGGTATTCTGCTGGCGGAGATCCAGCAGGATCGCCTGCTGATGCAGTATGACACCATCATTATCGATGAAGCGCACGAGCGCAGCCTGAACATCGACTTCCTGCTCGGCTATCTGAAAGAGCTGCTGCCGCGCCGTCCTGACCTGAAAATCATCATCACCTCGGCGACCATCGACCCGGAACGTTTCTCAAAGCATTTCAATAATGCGCCGATTATCGAAGTCTCCGGGCGGACTTACCCGGTGGAAGTGCGCTACCGGCCGATAGTGGAAGAGGCGGACGATACCGAGCGCGATCAGCTGCAGGCGATCTTTGATGCCGTCGACGAGCTGGGGCGCGAAGGGCCTGGGGATATTCTGATCTTTATGAGCGGCGAGCGGGAGATTCGCGATACCGCCGATGCGCTGAATAAGCTGAATCTGCGCCATACCGAAGTGCTGCCGCTGTACGCTCGCTTGTCCAACAGCGAGCAGAACCGCGTCTTCCAGCCGCACAGCGGACGGCGCATCGTGCTGGCGACCAACGTGGCGGAAACCTCGCTGACCGTGCCGGGCATCAAGTACGTTATCGATCCCGGTACCGCGCGTATCAGCCGCTACAGCTACCGCACCAAGGTGCAGCGCCTGCCGATCGAGCCGGTTTCCCAGGCCTCTGCCAACCAGCGTAAAGGCCGCTGCGGCCGCGTCTCGGAAGGGATCTGTATTCGTCTTTATTCCGAAGACGATTTCCTGTCGCGCCCGGAATTTACCGACCCGGAAATTCTGCGCACCAACCTGGCGTCGGTCATCCTGCAGATGACCGCCCTGGGCTTAGGCGATATCGCCGCCTTCCCGTTCGTTGAAGCGCCGGATAAGCGCAACATTCAGGACGGCGTGCGCCTGCTGGAAGAGCTGGGCGCGATCACCACCGATGAGCAGGCCACCGCCTATAAGCTAACGCCGATGGGCCGCCAGCTCAGCCAGCTGCCGGTGGACCCGCGCCTGGCGCGGATGGTGCTGGAGGCGCAGAAGCACGGCTGCGTGCGGGAAGCGATGATCATCACCTCCGCGCTGTCGATTCAGGATCCGCGCGAGCGGCCGATGGATAAGCAGCAGGCCTCCGACGAGAAGCACCGCCGCTTTCACGATAAAGAGTCTGATTTCCTCGCCTTCGTCAATCTGTGGAACTACCTCGGCGAGCAGCAGAAGGCGCTGTCGTCGAATCAGTTCCGCCGCCAGTGCCGGGTCGATTTTCTGAACTATCTGCGCGTGCGCGAGTGGCAGGATATCTACACCCAGCTGCGTCAGGTGGTGAAAGAGCTTGGCCTGCCGATCAACAGCGAACCGGCGGAATACCGCGAGATCCATACTGCGCTGCTGACCGGTCTGCTGTCGCACATCGGCATGAAGGATGCCGATAAACAGGAGTTTACCGGCGCGCGTAACGCCCGCTTCTCCATCTTCCCGGGGTCCGGTCTGTTTAAAAAGCCGCCGAAGTGGACGATGGTGGCGGAACTGGTGGAAACCAGCCGGCTGTGGGGCCGCATTGCCGCCCGCATTGAGCCGGAGTGGGTGGAGCCGGTCGCGCAGCACCTGATCAAACGCTCATACAGTGAGCCGCACTGGGAACGGGCGCAGGGCGCGGTGATGGCGACGGAAAAGGTCACCGTCTATGGCCTGCCGATCGTTGGCGCGCGTAAGGTCAACTACAGCCAGATCGATCCGGCGCTGTGCCGCGAGCTGTTTATCCGCCACGCGCTGGTGGAGGGTGACTGGCAAACGCGCCACGCCTTCTTCCGGGAGAACCTGAAGCTGCGGGCGGAAATCGAAGAGCTGGAGCATAAGTCGCGCCGCCGCGACATTCTGGTGGATGACGAGACCCTGTTCGAATTCTACGACCAGCGCATCAGCCACGACGTCATCTCCGCCCGGCATTTTGACGCCTGGTGGAAGCAGGCCAGCCGCGACACACCGGATCTGCTCAACTTTGAGAAGAGCATGCTGATTAAGGAAGGGGCGGAGCAGGTCAGCAAACTGGACTATCCGAACTTCTGGCACCAGGGCAATCTGAAGCTGCGTCTGACCTATCAGTTCGAGCCGGGCGCCGACGCCGACGGCGTGACGGTGCATATTCCGCTGCCGCTGCTTAATCAGGTGGAGGAGGCCGGGTTTGAATGGCAGATCCCCGGTCTGCGCCGGGAGCTGATTATCGCCCTGATAAAATCGCTGCCGAAGCCGGTGCGGCGCAATTTCGTCCCGGCGCCCAACTATGCGGAAGCGTTTCTTGGCCGGGCGACGCCGCTGGAGCTGCCGCTGCTCGACTCCCTTGAGCGCGAACTGCGGCGGATGACCGGCGTGACCATCGACCGCGAAGCCTGGCAGTGGGATCAGGTGCCCGATCACCTGAAAATCACTTTCCGGGTGGTGGATGATAAAAACAAGAAGCTACAGGAAGGGCGCTCGCTGCAGGCGCTGAAAGAGGCGCTGAAGGGCAAAGTTCAGGAGACGCTGTCGGCGGTCGCTGATGACGGCATCGAGCAGAGCGGGCTGCATATCTGGAGCTTTGGCACCCTGGCGGAGAGTTACGAACAGAAGCGCGGCAACTATAAGGTAAAAGCCTGGCCGGCGCTGGTGGACGAGCGCGACAGCGTGGCCATCAAGCTGTTTGATAATCCACAGGAACAGCAGCAGGCCATGTGGCGCGGTCTGCGTCGCCTGCTGCTGCTTAACATTCCGTCGCCGATTAAGTATCTGCACGAGAAGCTGCCGAACAAAGCCAAGCTCGGGCTCTATTTTAACCCGTACGGCAAAGTGCTGGATCTGATTGACGACTGCATCTCCTGCGGCGTTGATAAGCTTATCGACGAGGCGGGCGGGCCGGTGTGGACGGAAGAGGGCTTTAGCCAGCTGCATGATAAAGTTCGCGCCGAGCTCAACGAGACGGTCGTGGAGATCGCCAAACAGGTCGAACAGATCCTCACCGCGGTGTTCAATATCAACAAACGGCTGAAAGGCCGGGTGGATATGACCATGGCGCTGGGGCTGTCGGACATCAAAGCGCAGATGGCGGGGCTGGTTTACCGCGGCTTTGTCACCGGCAACGGCTTCCGTCGTCTTGGCGATACGCTGCGCTATCTGCAGGCGATTGAAAAGCGTCTGGAGAAGATGGCTATCGATCCGCACCGCGACCGCGCGCAGATGCTGAAAATCGAGAGCGTGCAGCAGGCGTGGCAGCAGTGGCTGAATAAGCTGCCGCCGAACCGCCGTGAGGACGACGATGTCCGGGAGATCCGCTGGATGATCGAGGAGCTGCGGGTGAGCTTCTTCGCCCAGCAGCTGGGGACCCCGTACCCTATCTCGGACAAACGCGTGCTGCAGGCGATGGAGCAGATTACGCCGTAACCTGGCCGGTTGTCCCCGGTGGCGCTGCGCTTACCGGGGCGACGGGCCAGGCGTCCACGCTTAAGCGTTGACCCACGCCAGGGTAAAGCCGTCCCAGCCTTTCGTGCCCACGGTTTGCAGCGCCGTTGCCGTCAACCGTGGCTCGGCGCCCATCATCTCAATGAACTGACGCACGCCCTGAACGCGCTCGTCGGCGCTCTGTGGGTTGACCACTTCGCCGTCGCGTACCACGTTATCGCCAATAATTAAGGTTCCCGGGCGGGAATAACGCAGCGCCCAGCGCAGATAATGGGGGTTATTCGGCTTATCGGCATCGATGAAGATCAGGTCGAAAGCGGGACATTCGCCAAGCGCCTCCAGGGACTGTAGCGCGGGCCCCTCCCGCAGCGTGACCCGCTGGTCAACACCCGCCAGCTGCAGATTCTCCCGCGCCACGCGGGCATGATGCGCGTCGGCCTCCAGGGTGAGGAGTTGGCCGTCGGCAGGAAGCTCGCGCGCCATCCAGATGGTGCTATAGCCGCCGAGGGTGCCGATCTCCAGGATCCGCTTAGCCTGGGTAAGCCGTACCAGCAGGGCGAGAAACTGACCCTGATTGGCGGCGACATCGTGTGCCGGGAGCCCGGCACGATGGTTGTTTTCCAGTACCCGATCGAGCACAGGATCGCTGGGAATTAAGGCCTCAATCAAATAATTGTCTACTGCAGACCACTGTTGTTGCATATGACGCTTCCCCATTTAGCTCCCTGATGAGTCAGACCAGCCGCCTCCCAGCGCCCGGTATAGATCGATCTGCGCCAGCAGCAGGTTATTCTTCACCTGTACCACGCTAAGCTGGGTGGAGAACAGCGTTCGCTGGGCATCAAGCACATCCAGATACGAAGAGTAGCCGTTACGGTAGCGGTTCTGCGCAATGCGCAATGTTTCTTCCGCCACCGCCTCCTGCCCCTGCAGTTCGGTCAGCTGTTCGCCGTAGCGGCTAATGGCGTCCAGGCTGTCATTGACCTCTTTAAACGCGCCGCGCACCGTTTTCTCATAGCTGTACAGCGCCTGGTTGCGCTGGGCCATTGAGACATCCACCTGGGCATTTAACGCCTGGCGGTTAAGCAGCGGCGCCAGGATGCTACCGCCAATGCTCCAGAGTCGCAGCGGGTTGTCCAGCAGATCCGGCAGCGTCCGGTCCTGCAGGCTGCCGGTGGCGGTCAGGTTGATAGACGGCAGCAGCTGCGCCTGGGACGAGGCCAGGGTGGCATCGGCGGCGACCAGCTGACGCTGGGCCTGTACGATATCCGGGCGGCGGTTGAGCAAGGTGGACGGCAGCTGCGAGGGCAGACGCAGCGGGGTGAGCCCGGCGAATTCGCCGCGTTTTATCGCGCCGGGGTTATCCCCCAGCAGCACGCTGAGGGCGTTTTCCTGCTGCGCAATCTGGTGCTGCAGCGGCGGGAGCTGCGCCCGCGTGGAGCGCAGCTCCGAATCCGCCTGCATCAGCTCAAGGCGCGAGGTATACCCGGTTTCATACTGACGTTTGGCCAGGCGCCAGGCGTCTTCCCGCGCCTGGAGCGTCTTCTGCGTGACCCGCAGTTGCTCATCCAGCGACAGCAGCGTCACGTAGCCCACGGCCACCGAGGCGGCGACGCTCAAATTGGCCGCGTCGGCAGCGGCTTTCTGCGCCTCGAGGCTGGCCCCGGCGGCGCTGGCCGCGCTGCGGTTCGCGCCCCAGATATCGACATCATAGCTGGCGGTCAGGCCGCCTTTGTACAGCGTGCTGTGGATCGGCAGGCCGGTGGCGGCGGACTGCGCGCGGGCGCGGGTGCCGGTCAGGCTGGCATCCAGCGAGGGGAAAAGACTGCTGTCGGCGGCATACGCCCGCGCCTGATACTCATTCACCCGCTCGCGGGCGATCAGCACATCGCTGTTATAGCGCAGCGCCCGGTCGACATACTGATTCAGCGCGCTGTCATGAAAATTGCGCCACCATACGCCTTCCACCGGGCTGGCAGGGCCAACGTCGGCCCGCCAGGCGGCAGGGATGGCGAGCGTCGGCTGGGCGCGCTGCACATCGGCGGACTGACAGCCGACCAGCGCCAGGACGATGGCAAGGGTGACCGGGCGGATCATGGCTGCTTCTCCGCGCGGGTATCAATGGTCACCTGCACCGACATGCCGGGGCGCAGGCGCTCGCTGTTGCGTTGCCCCTCGTTAACCGTGATGCGCACCGGGATGCGCTGGGCGATCTTGACGAAGTTGCCGGTGGCGTTGTCCGGCGAAATGGCGCTGAACTCCACCCCGGTCGCCGGGGAGATACTCTGCACCTTGCCGTGGAAGGTCTCGCCGTTGAGCGCGTCAACGGTGAAGGTAACCGGCTGGCCGATACGCACATCGGCCAGCTGGGTCTCTTTCAGGTTGGCGATCACCCAGTGCTGCGGCGGCACCAGCGAAGTCAGATGGGTTCCGGCGCTGACGTAAGCGCCAAGACGCACCGAAATCTGCCCCAGCTGGCCGCCGGTGGGGGCGATGATCTGCGTATTCTGCAGGTCAATCTGCGCCAGCTCGAGGGCGGTTTTGGCGCTGGCCACGTCGGCCTCCAGTGAATCGCGATTGACGATGGTCGATTCGCGGTCCTGGCGCGACATCTCCAGCGCCGCTTTCGCCTGTTCAATATCCGCTGCCCCCTGGGCGGCGCTGGCGCGGGCGGAATCCCGCTCGCGGATCGACAGCGATCCATCGGCGGTCAGCTCCTGCACCCGTTTTAAATCAGCCTGGATTTTCAGATTCTGCGCGCGGGCGTTCTGCAGCGCGGCTTCATTTTTGGCGATCGTCGCCTCGGCGCTTTTGCGCTGCTGCAGGTTGTTGCGCAGCGCCGCCTCCTTCATCGCCAGGGTGGCCTGGGCCTGGTGCACTCGCTGCTTATAGATGCGATCGTCTATCTGGAACAGCACCTCGCCCGGCTGAACGATGGCGAAATCCTTGACGTTGACGGCAGTGATGTAGCCGTTGACCTGCGGACTGATAAAGGTGGTCTGCCCGCGCACGTAGGCGTTGTCGGTAAACTGGCTATGACGGGTGAACGGCGGCAGTTGCCAGGCATAGAGGATCACCAGTACGCCGACGAGGCCTATCGCCGCGGCGGTAAAAATGGAAACCACGCGAATGTTGTTCCGGGTGTTGGCCTGTTGTTTGGCCGCATCCTGCTGACTCATAACGACTCCAGAGATGAAATGATGATAATTATTTGCTGCCGGTGGCGCGTTTTAAGGCGATACGGGCGGTCAGTCGTAAGCGAATTAAGCGCCAGAAAACCCACACTAACGTCCCGGCGGAGATCGCCGCCGTCAGCAGATAGGTGTCATTCCAGGCGAGAATATTGGCCTGCAGCGTCGCGGCGTTTTGCAGCAGGGTGGTGGCCTGGACGTTAAGCAGCGTGCTGTCGCCGATCTGGCTCTGGTACATCTGGCTGTACTGCTGCAGCCGCTCGACGATCAGTGGGTTGAGCGTGGTTATCTGGTCCGCCAGCTGGCTGGAGTGAAATTTCTCCCGCCAGGTCTGAAAGGTGCCGAGTATCGCCGACCCCAGCAGACCGCCGATGTTCTGGCTCATGCCGAACAGCACCGAGAAGCTGACCAGGTTGCGCGGATCGGCGAACACCCCGCCAATGCCGGCGAGCATCGCCGGCGCCAGAAAGAAGGCGCTGCCGAAGCCAAGCAAAAACTGGCTGAACATCAGCTGTTCCGGACGGGTGAGGGCGTTGGACTGGCTGTCGAGCAGCGAGGCCACCATGATCAGCGCCAGGGCGGTAGCGGTCGGCCAGTAGAGCTTCTGCGGGTTAAGCGTCAGGCAGCTGGCGATGATCCCGCACAGAATGCCGGCGAAAATTGACCACGCGAGGTTGGTCATCTGTTCGTTTTGCAGGCCAACGTACTGCAGCCAGCCGATCACCCCGGTATTCTGCTCCGCCAGCACGATGCGGATCAGCAGCATAATCAGACCCAGGCGCAGGATACTGCCGCTGGAGAGCCATTTGGTATTGAGCAGGGGATTGCTGCGGTTATGCTCAAAGGCGATGGCGGCGACGATCAGCACCACCGCCGCGGCCAGCGACCAGCCGATCCACGGCGCTTCGAACCACCACTCGAGCCGCCCCAGTGAGAGCACCGCGCAGACCAGCGCCATGCCGGGGGCCAGCAGGAAGAAGGTAATAAAATCCTTCTTCTCGAACACCTTTTTACGATCGCTCGGCGGCAGCTTCAGGGCGATGACGCAGGCCAGCGACACCAGCGCCAGCCCCAGCTCAAAGAAGTAGAGCCCGCGCCATTCATCGATCTGCAGCAGCTCGGTGGAAAAGAGGCGCGCCAGCGGAATGGCCAGCGACGAGCCGGTGATACCGATAGTCAGCCCTTTCAGGCGGTGGCGTGCGGGCCAGGCCTGCACCTGATAGTAGATCCCCAGCGAGCTGAGCGCCGCGGCCACCATGCCGTGGGCGGCGCGGACCATCATCGCCGAGCTGAGATCGTTGACGAACAGGTGGAAGAAGGTGACCAGCACATAGAGCACCAGAAAGCCTTCGGTAAAGGCGCGCAGCCCGAACTGCTGACGAAATTTCACCAGCAGCAGGTTAATGGAGACGTTGGTCATGACATACACCGCCGGTAGCCAGGCGATCTCCGTCGACCAGGCGGCGAAGGTGCCCTGCAGCAGCTGCAGATTGGCGGTGACCACCGCGTTGCCCAGCGCGCCGGTGAGGCACACCAGCAGCCCGACCACCCCGTAGGCCAGGCGCTTCGCCGGGCTGTGCAGCGGCGTCGATGGCGAGCCGAGCAGGGCCGGTTTTTCATGCGGCGCCCAGTCATGAGGGACGTAGGGGTTACTCTGGCGACGGGGCATTATTTCTTCTCCACTTCGCGCAACAGCTTTTCCAGCACCCGCTGAGTTTGTTCCCGCTCCTGCGGCGTGATCGCCGTCAGGATCTCTTCACGCAGATCGTCCGCCACCGTTTTGACCTGCTCGAAGAGGGCCTGCCCCTGGTCGGTGACCACCAGCAGCCGCTTGCGTTTATCGCGGTCGGTGGTGACGCGCTCCACCAGGCCGAGGGCCACCAGGCGGTTGATCAGCGGCACAATGGTCGGGCTCTCCACTCCCAGCTCCTGCGCCAGTTCGCTTTGCGACAGCGGCTGGTGGTGGCGGGCGATGGCGGCGACCGCCACCCAGCTGGCCTGGCTGAGACCGAGGTTTTTCAGCCGACGATTAACCGCCAGCCGCCAGTGATGGGCGGTCAGATATAAAAGATGGGAGAAGTTAAGCTGTCGATGGTCCATAGGTCGTCTGCCAAAATCGTTAGAGCTCTAACGAGTTTATGTCTGACAACCGGCGGAATTCAAGGGAAAGGATAAAAAATGGTTAACGGTGTGTGCGTTTATTGTGGCGACAGGAGGATACCCCCTCAGGCCATTTACTCATGGAGGATGCTCTTATTCTGCGCCATCACCCAGGTGATAAAAGCGCGCAGGGGCGCGGGAATATGTTTGCGACTCGGATAGTAGACGCAGAAATGATCCGCCGGGTAGCGGTAGCTGGGTAATAAGCGGACCAGGCTGCCGGCGTTCAGTTGCGCGGACACCAGCGACTGATAGACAAAGGCGATCCCCAGTCCGCTCTCCGCCGCCTGGATCATCGCCGTATCGGAATCGACGACCAGATCGCCCTTGACGGCGACTTCGCCTGGCTCGCCGTCGGGGCTGATAAATTCCCACCGGTACTTTTCGCCGCTGGGAAAACAGCGGTTGATGCAGCGGAAATTGACCAGCGACTGCGGGGTGTCGGGCGCTCCGGCCTCGTGGAGATAGTCCGGGCTGGCCACCGGGATCAGCGACAGCTTCTCGCCAAAGGGGATGGCAATCATATCTTTGGGCACGTCCCGGGAATAGCGAATGCCAGCGTCAAAACCGGACTCGATAATATTCACTTTCCGATCGGTGGTAAACAGCTCCAGCGTCACGTCAGGATAGGCGGTTTTAAAAGCAATAAAATAGCGCTGAAAGAAAAGGTCGAGAACAATGCGCGGTAAATTGACTTTCACCACCCCTTCCGGGGTCAGACGGTGATAATTCAGACTGTCGACCACCCGGCGATAATCATTCACCACCGGCGTCATATTATTAAGAAATTCCTCACCCACCGCGGTTAAAGACAAACTGCGCGTCGAGCGATTGAGCAGGCGCACGCCTAATTTTTCTTCCAGATGATTAATAGCGCTGGTGAGGGCCGGCGGTGAAAGATTTAATGCTCTGGCAGCTTGCCGAAAACTGCCATGTTTCACTATGAGTATTAATATTTCAATTTGTTGCAAATCAGGCAACGTTTTCATTGTTAATTTCCAGCTAACACCGCGTTCGGAATAGATTAATTGTTATCAATGTAAAAGGGAAGTATATATTTAATAACATTCAGCACGTAAGGAAAATAAGGTGAAAACACGTTATCTCGGAAAAGAGAAGTTCCAGGTTTCCGCATTGGGTCTCGGGTGTATGGGAATGAGTTTCGCCTATGGCGGCGCTGAGGAGTCGCAGGCGATTAATACCATCCATGCCGCAGTGGACATGGGGGTGACCTTCCTGGATTCCGCCGAAGTGTATGGGCCTTTTGACAATGAAGTCCTTGTTGGGAAAGCGATTAAAGGCATCCGCGATAAGGTGCAGATTGCCACCAAATTTGGCTTTCGTATTCTGCCGACCGGCCAGGGGCTGGAGCGGATGGCCGGCGTCGACAGCCGTCCGGAACATATTCGCGAGGCGGTGGAAGGGTCGCTGAAGCGGCTGAATATTGAGACCATCGATCTGCTCTATCAGCACCGCGTCGATCCTGCGGTGCCGGTGGAAGAGGTGGTGGGCACCATGGCCGACCTGGTCAAAGAGGGTAAAATTCGCCATATCGGGCTGTCGGAAGTGTCAGACCAGACGTTGCGCCGGGCCTGCAAGGTGCATCCGATCGCCGCGGTGCAGACGGAATACTCGCTATGGACCCGTGAGCCGGAGGGCGGCATCCTCAAGGCCTGCCGCGAGCTGGGCGTGGGCTTTGTCCCTTACAGTCCGCTGGGCCGCGGCTTCCTGACGGGCCAGATCACCGACCCCGGCGTCTTCGCAGCCGATGATTTTCGTCGCAATCTGCCGCGCTTCCAGGCCGAAACCATGCGCAAAAACCAGCAACTGCTCGACCGTCTGCAGCAGGTCGCCAGCCGCTACGAGGCCACCCTGGCGCAGATGGCCCTCGCCTGGGTGATGAGCAAAGGGGAAGATATCGTGCCGATCCCCGGGGCGCGAAAAATGAACCATCTGCGCGATAATGCCGCTGCGGCCGATATTATGCTCTCCCCTGAGGATATTCTCGCCATCGATCATATTTTCGCTCCCGAAAACGTCGCCGGATTACGCTATAACCAGGGCGACTTTAATTTAATCGATAAATAATCTCCTGAATACGCTCCTCCCGCCGGTCTGGCGGGAGATAAGGTAACTTATGACTATTGCTGTTTCCCGTCCGGCGGGATTGCCTGCGGCGGTGTATGCGCTTTCCGTGGGTTCATTTGGTATTGGCACCACCGAATTTGTGATTATGGGTTTATTACTCGATGTGGCCCATGACTTTCATATATCCATTACGCTCGCCGCCTGGTCTATTACCGCTTATGCCTGTGGGGTGGTGATTGGCGCGCCGCTGCTTACGCCGCTATTAAGCCGTTATCGCAAAAAACCTGCGCTGTTATTTTTAATGATCTTATTTTCCATTGGAAATTTAGGCTGTGCGATCGCCGGTAATATGACCATGCTAATTATTGCCCGGGTAATAACTGCGTTCGCTCACGCCTCGTTCTTCGGAATAAGCTCGGTCTATGCCGCGGAGCTGGCGCCGGTGGATAAACGGGCTTCGGCGGTCTCCGCCGTGTTTCTCGGCGCCACCCTGGCCAATATTCTGGGCGTGCCGCTCGGCGCCTGGGTGGGGCAGTACCTTGGCTGGCGCTATACCTTCTATATGGTCACGCTGATCGGCATTCTCTCCGCCCTGGCGGTGATCGCCCTGGTGCCTGGCCGTCAGGCGCAGCCGTCGGCCCGGAGCCGGATCCGCGATGAGCTGAAGGTGCTCCGTCATCCCGCGGTGCTGCGCAGCCTGCTGATCACCGCCCTCGGGTTCTCCGGCGTCTTCGCCGCCTTCACCTACATCGCGCCGATGCTGAAAACCGTCACCGGGATGAGCGACCACCTTATTCCGCCGGTGCTGATGCTGTTCGGCGTCGGGATGGTCGCCGGGAATCATCTTGGCGGCCGACTGACCGACGGCGGCGTCCGCCGGGCGCTGCTGCTAACTCTCGCCTTGCTGAGCGTCGTCCTGTGTCTTTTCCCGTGGGCGATTCAGACGCTGCCCGGCGCCTGCGCGGCGGTGTTTCTGCTGGGGGCGGCGATGTTCTCCACCATTCCGCCGCTGCAGATGCAGGCCCTGGACAGCAGTGAGAGCGGCAAAAGCATGGTCTCTTCGTGCAATATCGCCGCCTTTAACCTCGGCAATGCCGGCGGCGCCTGGTTTGGCGGGCTGCTGCTCGCCTCCGGCGTCTCTCTCTCTCACATTCCCCTGGCCGGCGCTTGCCTGACCGCCAGCGGATGGGTTATCGCTAGTGTGACGTTGTCACCTTTAAAAGGAAGTCAAGCATGAAGTATCGATATTTAGGTTCCACCGGGCTGTCGGTTTCGGAGCTCTGTTTTGGCGCCATGACGTTTGGCGAGAAAGGGGCCTTTCTCGGCGCGCCGGGGCGCAACTGGTCGGAATTCGGCGTGGTGCCTGAGCAGACGGCCTACGACCTGGTGTACAAAGCGCTGGACGCCGGGATTAACTTTTTTGATACCGCGGACTGTTATAAGAACGGCCAGGGCGAAGAGCTGCTCGGCAACGCGCTGAAGGGAAAACGCCAGCAGGTGATTATCGGCACCAAAGGACGCTGGCAAACCGACCCCAACCCGAACGCGCTGGGGGCTTCGCGCTACCATATCATCAATGCCGTCGAGGCCAGCCTGCAGCGGCTGAAGACCGATTATATCGATATCTATCACCTTCACGGGTTCGATCCGCGCACCGCGCTGGAGGATACCCTGCGCACGCTGGATACGCTGATCCGCGCCGGGAAAATTCGCTATATCGGGGTCTCCAACTACGCGGCCTGGCAGCTGGCGAAGGCGCTGGGGATCTCGGAGCGCCTTGGGCTGGAGAAATTCTGCGTCTATCAGGGCTATTACAATATCGCCGCGCGTGAACTGGAGCATGAGATTATCCCGCTCAGCGTCGATCAGAACGTCGGCATCACCGTCTGGAGCCCGCTGGCCGGGGGCTTTCTCACCGGTAAATACCCACGCAATCAGGCGTTTCCCGAGGGCAGTCGCCTGGCGAACGCCACGCCGTTCGAATCCGCGCCGATCGCCAACCGCGAGCAGGCCTGGCAGACCCTGGAGGTGATGCAGGAGATTGCCCGCCAGCGCAACGCCAGCGTCGCGCAGGTGGCGCTCAACTGGCTGCGTACCCGTCCGGGGATTGCTTCGCTGGTGATCGGCGCGACCAAACTGGCCCAGCTGGAGGATAACCTGGCGGCGCTGAACTGGACGCTGAGCGACGAGGAGACGGCGATCCTCAACAGCGTGAGCGAGAAAGAGAAACCATACCCCTACTGGCATATCTGCAATGTCGCCGGCGATCGTCGTCTGGCCGATGATATCTATCCCTAATCACCCTACACCCAGGCAACACGCGTATGCCCCGCACGGGGCATACAGAGAGGCTCGATCGTGAAAAAAGTACTCATTGTTGGCGCCGGCCCGGTAGGGTTAATCATTGGCTGCTATCTGAATAAGTATGGAATTGATTTTGATATCATTGATAAAAATACCCACAGCACCGCCTGGTCCAAAGCGCTGAGCGTCAGTCCGGCGACCATTAAAGCCTTCCACGGCTTAGGCCTTGCCGGGGAACTGATCGCCCAGGGAAAGCAGGTTCAGTCAGTCTACGCTTACTATAAAAACCGCAAATTCCTGCATATCGATAACCGCCGACTCGCCACCTGTTACCCCTTCCATGTCAGTATCCCGCAGCCGCGGACGGAGAAGATCCTCGAAACGGCGTTGGCCGACGCCGGGCGGGAGGTCAAACGTGGGCACCAGCTGATCTCCTGGCGCCGGGAGGGGGAACGCTATCACGTCTCCCTGCTCGACGATGCCCGCCGGGCCTGTTCCGCCGCTTATGACTATATTATCGGCGCCGACGGCGCGGCCAGCACCGTCCGCGAGCTGGCCGGGATCGGCTTTAGCGGTCATGACTATCCGCTGCATTTTGTGATGGCGGACGTGCAATTCGACCGCGCGGCGGCGCTCCCGGGAACCTCCTACCATATTGATGAGCAGGGCTTTTTGATTTTCCTGCCCATGCCGGACAATCAGGTCAGGATCGTGATTAAAAAAGCCGGGCGCCTGCCGACGCCGCGTCCGGTGCCGGACCTGCAGGAGATTAACGCCGCGCTGGCGCGCTACTGCCCTCAGGTGCCGCCGGCGCAAACGCTCACCTGGTCTTCCAGCGCCAATTTCTATAACCGCATCGCCGATGACAATCTGCAGCATCATATTATGCTGGCGGGAGATGCCTTCCACCTGTTCAGTCCCATTGGCGGGCAGGGGATGAACACCGGCGTCCAGGATGCGGTGAACCTCGCCTGGAAGCTGGCTTTCTATCTGCACGGCGTGGCCACTGACCGACTGCCGGCGTCTTATCGCGCCGAGCGCTTCGCGGCGGTGAGCGGTGTACTGCGCTTCACCGATCGCGATACCGGCCTGATTGCCGGTCTGGTGCCGAGAAATCATATCGACGGGGTCTACTTTCCGGAGTTTTGCAACCGTCACTACTATCGTCACCAGCTGCCGCTGCAGTACGCCGGTTTCACCGCGACGCAGGCGCAGCGCCCGGACGGCCTGGCAGGGCACCATGTTCCCTGGTACGTTTTTGCCTCGCCGCAGGCGATGTTTCGCAACAGCTATGACGTCTTCGCCAGCGGTAAGGTGGTGATCTTTTCCGCCCGCGCCGCTTGTCCTCCTATGTCCCGCCTGAAGCAGGCCGGCTGGTTTATATTCTGCCCCCTCGAACCGGCGGACGAGGCGTTTCTCGAAGCGCTACAGATCGGCCCCGATGACTATGCGGTGGTCAATCCCGATGGCTATGTGGGCTTTACCGGCAGCGAAGCCGGGACACGGCAGTATCTTTCCTCGCTCTACGTAATGGAATAATCATGAACAAAGTCTATATCGTCGCGGCCTGCCGTACGCCGGTGGGGCGCTTTCTTGGCGCCCTGAAAACGGTCTCCGCGGTGGAGCTGGCCGCGCTCACCGTCAGGCACAACCTGCAGCAGGCCGGCATTGACCCGGCGTGGATCGATGAGGTGATCTGCGGCTGCGTCCTTGCCGCCGGGCAGGGGATGGGACCGGCGCGTCAGGTTGCGCTGCGGGCGGGGATCCCGGTGCAAAAGCCGGCTTACACCCAGAATATGATCTGCGGTAGCGGCATGAAAAGCCTGACCGAAGGGGCGATCCATATCCAGAGCGGTTATGCCGACCTGGTGGTTGCCGGCGGAATGGAAAATATGAGTCAGGCGCCGTTTTTGCTGCGGGGAGAGATAAGGGGCGGGATGAAATTCGGCGCGTTCAGCAGTGAGGATGTGATCCAGCGCGACGGATTAACCGATCCGCTGCTGCAGATCCCGATGGGGGAAACGGCGGAGACCATCGCCGCGCAGGAGCAGATCTCGCGCGCGGCGCAGGACCAGTATGCCCTGGAGAGCCATCACAAAGCCTCCGCCGCCAGCCGCGCCGGCTATTTTGCCGATGAGATGGTGCCGGTGACGGTCAGCGCGAAGCGGGGCGTCAGCACGGTCCGCGAGGATGAGCCGATCCGCCATGATCTTAGCGCCGAGCAGCTGGCGGCGCTGAAACCGGCCTTTCGCGCCGACGGCAGCGTCACGGCGGGCAATGCCTCCGGGCTGAACGATGGCGCCGCGTCGGTGATCCTCGCGTCGGCGCGCGCCGTTGCCCGCTATGGCCTGCAGCCGCTGGCGGAGATTGTCTCCTTTGGCGAGGGCGGCGTCGACCCGTCCATGATGGGGCTTGGCCCGCTGCCGGCCATAGCGTGCGCCCTGCGCCGCGGGCGTTTTCAGCTCAGCGATATGGCCCGGCTGGAGATTAACGAAGCCTTTGCCGCGCAGGTGCTGGGGGTAGTCAAGGGACTGGCCAGAGCGCATCAGATGACGGAGGAGGAGATTGCTTCCCGGCTGAACGTCCACGGCGGCGCGATCGCCCTCGGCCATCCGCTGGGCAGTTCCGGGACGCGGATTGTGGTCAGCCTGGTGCACGCGCTGCGCCGGGAGAATCAACCGACCGGCCTGGCGTCGCTGTGCATCGGCGGCGGGATGGGGATTGCGTTACTGGTGAAAACGATCTGAGGAGACAAGCGCCATGGAAAAATTAATTGTAGTGGGTGAGAAATTTACCGATTTTGCCCGGCGGCATGAGAATGTGCTGACGGTGAATGAGTTTGAGCGGTTTGTCTGGAGCGGCGAGCTGGCCGGGGTCGATAAAATCGTTATCGGTCAGGGGGTACAGCTCGACGACATCTCCCGCACCATCTGCATTATTCGTCAGCACTATCCGGACACAATGCGCCAGATCGTCAATCTGCAGGATCTCTATTATCAAAACAATCGCGATCATCAGCGGCTGGTACATAAACGTAAAAAAGCGAATATCCTCATCACCTCGCCGGAAAAACGCGATGAGGATAGCTATTGCGCGCGCCTGATCCTGCAGGATGCCTCGGAGCTGCTCTGCGACCACCAGACCGGGCAACATATTCAGGGGATGGTGCTGATCGAGGCGGCGCGGCAGACCATCATCGCCACCACGGAAAAATTCCTGCTGGCGGAGGCCGGCGTGGCGATGGCGGAGAAGTACTTTACCCTGAGCTCGCTGCAGGTGGCCTTTTCCTGCTTTGTTTTTCCGCTGCCGGTGACCATCGTCCTCAACGTGGTGTCGCGCAAAAGTTCAGCCCATGGCCGCTTCACCTGTGAATGCTCGGTGGGGTTTGACCAGACCGGCACCCGCAAAGCGGAAGTTGGCTTTAGCTTCAGCGTCTATGACCTTAACTACATCACTCGCAAAGAGTGCGAGCAGGCGGCGCAGTGCCATCAACATTATCTGGTCAGTATTGAGCAGGGGGACGGGGATGAGCATCGCCTTTTTTGATGTGGATGAAACGCTGATTACCGGCAAAAGTATGTTCCTGTTTCTGCACCGCTATGCCGCGGAATATCCGCTGCAGTGCGGTTTGACGGCCGCGGCGATTGTCCGGCAGCTGCAGGCGCTCAGCGAAGCGGGTCAGCCGCGGGAGGCGATCAACCGCTACTATTACTCGCTGTTTCGCCACGAGTCGCGCCCCCGGGTGCGGGCGGTCGCCGAGCGCCTGTATCGCGAAGGCGGATATGGTTTTCACCGCGAGGTGGCGGCGCGCCTCAGGCAGCATCAGGCTCGGGGGGATGACGTGGTGTTTGTCTCCGGGTCGATGACCGCCATTCTCTGGCCGGCGATGGCGGCGCTGGGGGTGGAGCATGCCCTGTGCTCAGAGCCGGTCGTGGTGGATGACCGCTATACCGGTGAGCTCTGGCGGACCGCCATCGGCGAACACAAGGCGGCGCATGCCCAATGCTATGCGCAGGAAAAGGGTCAGCCGCTGGCGGCATGCTACGCCTTCGGCGATCATATCTCGGATCTGCCGCTGCTCGCCGCGGTCGGCCACCCCTGCGCGGTGAATCCCTCTCCGGGGCTGCTGGCGGAGGCGCAGCGTCGGGGATGGCCAGTGCTGTGGTCCACCGGCGGCTGACGGCGCGACGGCAAAAAAAAAGGGGCGGCGCAATGCCACCCCTGATTCACTTCCTGACGGGGATCAGCCCGGGTAGATGCCGCGGTCTTTACGCGCCATCAGGATGCGCTCGCAGGCCACGATATAGGCGGCGGTACGCAGGGTACATTCTTTCTCGGCCGCTTTATCGCAGACGTGAATAATGGCGTCGGTCATGATGCGGTCCATCTTGGCGTTGATCTCCTCTTCGCTCCAGAAGAAGCTGGCCATGTCCTGCACCCACTCAAAGTAGCTGACGGTCACCCCGCCGGCGTTGCAGATAACGTCCGGCACCACGATCACCCCGCGCTCGGCCAGCACATCGTCCGCTTCCGGATAGGTTGGGCCGTTAGCCCCTTCCAGCACCAGTTTGCAGCTCAGTTTCTCAGCGCGCTCGCGGGTGATTTGCCCTTCCAGCGCCGCCGGGATCAGGATGTCCATCGGGGTGGTCCAGAATGCCTCTTTATCGATCTCCTGAGCGCCCGGGAAACCGGCGATCTGCTTTTTCTCCGCCTGCCAGGCGGTGAGGGCGGCCATATCAATCCCGCCTTCGTTGTACAGGGTGGCGGTGTGATCCTGAATGACCACTACGCGGGCGCCGACGCCGGCGAACAGGCGCGCCGCTTCGCTACCGACGTTACCAAAGCCCTGCAGCGCCACTTTAGCGCCTTCAATTTCGATGCCGGCGCGACGGGCCACTTCCCGGCCGGTGACGAACACGCCGCGTCCGGTGGCTTTTTCACGACCGAGGGAGCCGCCGAGGTGGATCGGCTTGCCGGTGACCACGCCGGTGATGGTGGTGCCATGGTTCATGGAGTAGGTGTCCATCATCCACGCCATCACTTTGCCGTTGGTGCCAACGTCCGGCGCCGGAATATCTTTCTGCGGCCCGATGATAATGCCGATTTCGCTGGTATAGCGGCGAGTCAGGCGTTCCAGTTCACCTTCCGACAGCGAGAAGGGGTCGACGCGGATGCCGCCTTTGGCCCCGCCGTAAGGAATATTGACCGCGGCGCACTTAATGGTCATCCAGGCAGAAAGTGCCATGACTTCGTTAAGATCAACATCCGGATGGTAGCGAACACCACCTTTACCCGGCCCACGCGAAAGATTGTGCTGAACGCGATAGCCCTCGAAGTGGCGAATGGTGCCGTCGTCCATCTGCACAGGGATGTCGACGATCAGCGCACGCTTCGGATGGCGCAGGGTTTCCACCCAGTAGGCAAGATCGCCGAGATAAGGCGCGACACGGTCGATCTGGCGCAGGTAGGTGGTCCATGGAGATGTACTACTTTCAGATGCGTAAGATAACTTTTCCATAAGAGTCCTGTTTCTCAGTGTTATTTATGTCGTGTAAAACCGTGGAATAGCTACAGCAGTAAACTCTGTGCAATGAATGGTATCACCAATTTTATAAAGCGGTATTTGACGGCAATTCCGATTTTTAAATTTTTGTTAGAAATTTTATTTTTTAAGTGAATAACTACGCACGAGAACCACCCGCAAGCTGTGCATTTTAATTCACTTTTTATTCACTTAAGTGCATAAGAAAATATTTTTTCTATGTTTTTCATTATCTTGATGATCTTCAAAAAGTGAATAAATTGCGTTTCCCCATATTGACAATCTTATTGTTCACAGGCCAGCATTAGCCCACACAACAACATGGCGTTAACCATGAATTAACAAATACCCGTAAAAAGAATAGGGCTTAAGTTTTCTGTGGTGAATATTTTTACCATCGCAGCGGGCGCGCTCGTGCCCAAAATAAGCCGAGGGTCAGGGTTAATGTCGATTGTCCAACGCGGCGGGAGCGTTTTCCGTCGTCTTACGTTCCGGAGATGAATGATGTCAGGCAGTATGACTCGCGAAGATTTTGACGCTTACCTGGTTCCCTGTTTTGCCCCCGCGCCGTTTATTCCGGTGAGGGCGGCGGGCTCCCGCGTCTGGGACCAGCAGGGGAAAGAGTATATCGATATGGCCGGCGGCATCGCAGTGAACGCCCTCGGCCATGCCCACCCGGCGCTGGCTGAGGCCCTGCAGGGGCAGCTGGCGAAACTGTGGCATATCGGCAATGGCTATACCAACGAACCGGTGCTGCAGCTGGCGAAAACCCTGGTGCAGTCCACCTTTGCCGACAAGGTGTTCTTCTGCAACTCCGGCGCTGAAGCGAACGAGGCGGCCCTTAAGCTGGCGCGGAAATATGCCCACGATAAGTTCGGCGGTGAAAAAAGCGAAATCATCGCCTTCAACCACGCCTTCCATGGCCGCACGCTGTTCACCGTCTCCGTCGGCGGCCAGCCGAAATATTCCAGCGATTATGCGCCGCTGCCGCAGGGCATTACCCATCTGCCCTATAACGATATCGAGGCGGTCACCGCGGCGATCTCCTCACGTACCTGCGCGGTGATCGTCGAGCCGATTATCGGCGAAGGCGGGGTGATCCCGGCGGACCCGGCGTTCCTCCAGGCGCTGCGCGCCCTCTGCGATCGCCATCACGCCACCCTGATATTCGATGAGGTGCAGACCGGCGCCGGGCGTACCGGCCATCTCTACGCCTACCAGCATTACAACGTCGTCCCGGACATCCTCACCAGCGCCAAAGGGCTGGGGGGCGGCTTCCCGATCGGCGCGATGCTGGCGAAAGAGGCCTGGGCGCAGGTCTTCCAGCCAGGCACCCATGGCACCACCTTCGGCGGTAACCCGCTGGCGGCGACCGTCGCCAACGCCGTGCTGGCCCATCTGGATGCGCCGCTGCTGGCGGGGGTCGGCGAGCGCCATGCGCTGATCGTCGACCAGCTGAATGCCCTCTCTGCCCGCTACGATGCGTTCAGCGCCGTGCGCGGCGCCGGTCTGCTGATCGGCGCCGAGCTGGCCGGACCGCTGCGCGGGAAGGCCAAAACCCTGACCAACCTGGCGGCGGAAGAGGGGGTGATCGCCCTGATTGCCGGTCCGGACGTGCTGCGCTTCGCGCCGGCGCTCAATATCCCGCTGGCGGATATTGCGCAAGCCTTCGTGCGCCTTGATCGCGCCGTTGCCCGCTTAACCCGCTAACCGGGAGGACGGCCTGTGATGCTATTTCGTCCCGTAAGGGAAAACGATCTTGACGACATCGTCCGCCTTGCCGCGCGGGCGGGGGTCGGCATGACCTCTTTACCCCATGATGCCGGGCGCCTGGCCGCCCGGATACGCCGCAGCATTGACACCTTCGCCGGCGCGCTGCCGCGCGGCCAGCAAGGCTTTCTGTTTGTGCTGGAAGACACCGCGCTGGAGCGGGTGGTGGGGGTCAGCGCCATTGAGGTGGCGGTGGGCCTGGACGAGCCGTTTTACAATTTTCGCATTCAGAAAACGGATCGCGCCTCGAAAGCGCTGGGAGTCTATAAGCCTCAGGAGCTGCTCAATCTGAGCTATGACCACACCGGTCACAGCGAGCTGTGTACGCTGTTTCTCGACCCCGGGTATCAGCGCAACCGCAACGGTCTGCTGCTCTCCAAGGCGCGGTTTTTGTTTATCGCCGCCTTCCGCGAGTGGTTTTCGCCGCACCTGTTTGCCGAACTGCGCGGCTGCAGCGATGAGCAAGGGCAATCGCCGTTCTGGGATGCGCTGGGCCATCACTTCTTCGAGATCCCGTTCGCCGATGCCGACCGGCTGACCGGCACCGGCATGAAAACCTTTATTGCCGAGCTGATGCCGGCGTACCCGATCTATATCTCGCTGCTGCCGGAGAATGCCCGTCAGGTCATCGGTCAGGTGCATCCCAACACCGCCCCGGCGCGGGCGATCCTCGAGAAAGAGGGGTTCAGCTGGCGCGGCTCGGTGGATATTTTCGATGCCGGTCCGGTGCTGGAGGCGGAGACCGATCAGATCCGCGCCGTGCGCGACTGCCAGTGCCTGCCGGCTCAGCAGCTGACGGGCACGCTGTCGGCGCCGACGCTGGTCGCCAACGGTCAGTTCGACAATTTTCGGGCGCTGCTGGTGGCCCACGAAGAGCTGGTCTCACTGGACGCCGCCGCGCTGGATGCGCTGCAGGTCACTGAAACCGACCGCGTTTACACGGTAACCCTGAACCCAGAGGAAAACAGATCATGGCGGTAAAAGCACAGTTCATAGCCGGGCAGTGGCAGCCGGGCAGCGGCGCTACGATGAGTAAACTGGCCCCGGAGGATCAATCTCTGCTGTGGCAGGCGGCCAGCGCGGGGGCCGACGACGTCCAGGCGGCCTGCGCCGCGGCGCGGGCGGCGTTTTATCCCTGGTCGCACCGCCCGCTGGCCGAGCGTATTGACGTCGTCCAACGTTTCGCCGCGCTGCTGGAGACGCACAAAGAGGCGCTGGCGACCCTGATTTCCCGGGAGACCAGCAAGCCGCTGTGGGAGACCCGCACCGAAGTGCAGGCGATGATCGGCAAAGCCGCCATCTCCGTCGAGGCCTATCACCAGCGGACAGGCTTTCACGAGTCGACCCTGCCGGACGGTAAAGCGCAGCTGCGCCACAAGCCGCACGGCGTGATGGCGGTCTTCGGTCCCTACAACTTCCCGGGCCATCTGCCCAACGGGCATATCATTCCGGCGCTGATCGCCGGTAACACCGTGGTGTTTAAACCCAGCGAGCTGACGCCGGCCACTGCGGAACTGACGGTCCAGCTGTGGCAGCAGGCGGGCGTCCCCGACGGGGTGATTAACCTGCTGCAGGGCGGGAAAGCCACCGGCCAGGCGCTGCTGGAAAACCGCGATATCGACGGCGTACTGTTCACCGGCAGCGCGGCGGCGGGTTTCCACTTCCATCGCTACTTCGGCGGTCAGCCGGAGAAGATGCTGGCCCTCGAGATGGGCGGCAACAACGCGCTGATCGTGGCCGACGTGGCCGATGTCGATGCGGCGCTGCATGTGATTATCCAGTCGGCGTTTATCTCCGCCGGACAGCGCTGCACCTGCGCGCGCCGGCTGATCGTTCAGCGCGGCGAGCAGGGGGATGCGCTGCTGCGGCGACTGGTGGAGGCCAGCGCGCAGATCCGCGCCGGGAAATGGGATGACCAGCCGGCGCCGTTTATGGGCGGGGTGATTTCCCTTGAGGCGGCGCAGAACATGCTGGCGGCGCAGCAGAAACTGGAGGTGCTCGGCGGCAAGGTGCTGCTGCGTATGCGCCAGCCTGACCTGCACTCCACGGTGCTGACCCCGGGGATCGTCGATGTCACCGGTATCGAGGTGCCGGATGAAGAGTACTTTGGTCCGCTGCTGACGGTTATCCGTTACGACGACTTCCCGGAGGCGATTCGCCTCGCCAACCAGACTCGCTATGGCCTGGCCGTGGGGCTGATCTCCCGCAATGCGGCGCAGTTTGACCAGCTGGCGGACGAGGCGCGAGCCGGGATCGTCAACTGGAACAAGCCGCTGACCGGCGCTTCCAGTAAAGCGCCGTTTGGCGGGGTGGGCGCCTCCGGCAACCACCGGGCGGCAGCGTGGTACGCCGCCGATTACTGTGCCTGGCCGATGGCCTCTCTGGTCAGCGACACGCTGACGCTTCCGGCGAACGTATCGCCGGGCCTGCCATTCTGATAACGGAGCCTGTGAGGACATATGTCTGGTTTTGAAGCTAACTTTGATGGCCTGGTCGGCCCGACGCACCACTACGCCGGACTCTCCGTCGGCAATGAAGCCTCGCAAAATAACCGCGATGGTCTCTCTAACCCGAAAAAGGCCGCGCTGCAGGGGCTGTATAAAATGAAAGCCCTGGCCGATCGCGGATTCGTGCAGGGGATCCTGCCGCCGCAGCCGCGGCCGAACCTGCGCCTGCTGCGCGACCTGGGATTCGAGGGCAGCGATGAGCAGGTCATCCGCCAGGCGGCCCAGGCGGCGCCGCAGCTGCTCTCCGCCTTCAGCTCCGCTTCGTCGATGTGGACCGCCAACGCGGCGACCGTTTCGCCGTCGGCGGACAGCGCCGATGGCAAAGTCCATTTCACTGTCGCCAACCTGAACAATAAGCTGCACCGCATGCAGGAGGCGCCCACCACCTCGGCGATCCTGCGCGCCACCTTCGCCGATCCGCGCTTCTTCGCCCACCACGCGGCGCTGCCGCAGCATGGCGACCTCGGCGACGAAGGGGCAGCCAACCATAACCGCTTCTGCCGGGAGTACGATCGTCAGGGCGTGCAGCTGTTTGTCTACGGTCGACGCGCCAGCGGCGGCATCGCCCCGGTGAAGTATCCGGCGCGGCAGACCCTGGAGGCCAGCGAAGCGGTAGCCCGTCTGCACCAGCTGGATCCGCGCTATACGGTGTTTGCCCAGCAGGCGCCGCAGGCTATCGATCGCGGCGTGTTTCATAACGACGTTATCGCGGTCAGCAATCGCCATGTGCTGTTCCACCATCAGCAGGCGTTTGTCGATCAGTCGACAGTATTGGCGACGCTGCGGGCAAAAAGCGACCGTCTCGATATCCCGTTTACCAGCGTGGAAGTGCCGGACGAGCGGGTGTCGCTCGATGACGCCGTGGCCTCATATCTGTTCAACAGCCAACTGCTGAGCAAACCCGACGGCAAGATGCTGATCGTGGTGCCAGAGGAGTGCCGGCAGCGGGAAAACGTCTGGCGCTACCTGGGCGATCTGGCGGCCGACAGCGCCTCGCCGATCGATGAAGTGGCGGTTTTTGACCTGCGAGAAAGCATGCGCAACGGCGGCGGCCCGGCCTGCCTGCGGCTGCGGGTGGTGCTCAACGAGGCGGAGCGCGACGCGGTCAACGCCCACAGTCTGATGAACGACGAGCGTTACCAGCAGCTGACGGCGTGGGTGGAAAAACACTACCGTGACCGGCTGCACGCCCGCGATCTGGCGGACCCGCAGCTGCTGCGCGAGGTTTATCAGGCGCTGGATGAGCTGACGCAGATCCTGCGACTGGGCCCTGTCTATGATTTTCAGCGTTAAGGAGCGGCAGATGGAGCATCTGGTTAACGATTTACTGCACTGCCGCCTGCAGGAGTGGACCTTTCCGGCGGACATCGAGGCCCGCTGGCTGGGCGAGGGCATCCTGCAGCTGCTGCCGTCCACGCCGTGGCGTCAGGCGACGATCCTCTCCGCTGGCGTTCATGGCAATGAGACCGCGCCGACCGAGCTGCTGCTGCAGCTGACCCACGATCTGAGCCAGGGGCGGCAGCCGCTCACCCAGGCGCTGCTGATCGTCTTTGGTAACCTGCCGGCGATCCGCGCCGCGCGTCGCTATCTGCACAACGACCTCAATCGCCTGTTCGGCGGCCGCCATCTGGCGGTCTCCCCGGGCAATGAGTCGCGGCGGGCTTTTGCCCTCGAGCAGGCGGTGCAGGCCTTCTATCGCGCCGCCGACGCGGCGGGGCCGGTCAGCCGCAGTCATCTCGATATGCATACCGCCATTCGCGGGTCGCTGTATCGCCAGTTTGCGCTGCTCCCGGCTCACGCGGAGGATTTTTCGCCCGGCTTCTACCAGCTGCTGCAGGCCAGCGGGATGGACGCCATCGTGCGCCATACCGAAGCGGGCGGCACCTTCACTCATTTCACCTGCGAAAAGTTCGCCGCGCAAAGCGCCACCCTTGAGCTGGGAAAAGTGATGCCGTTCGGCGCCAACGATCTCAGCCTGTTCGCCGCCGCCGACGCGGCGATCCGGGCCTGGATTTCTGACGCGCCGCTGCCCCCGCGCGACAAAGCGCCGGTGGATTACTTCCTGGTCGAGGAGAGCATCATCAAGCGCGAAGGGGAATTTACGCTCAATCTGGCGGCCAACGTCGAGAACTTCACCGCGCTCCCGGCAGGGTATGAGATCGCCCGCCAGGCAGAGAAACGGTGGGTGGTGCAGGCCCGGGCCCCCTATATCCTCTTTCCCAATGCCGGGGTCGCCACCGGCCAGCGCGCCGGGCTGCTGCTCCGCGCCGCGGCGCTTCGCCTCCCGCAACCAGCCTGAGGAAACACCATGACTGAACATCAACATCAGGCGCCATCTGCCGCCGGAGGTGAAGGCGCGTCACAGCTTAAGCGCGGGCTTGGCGCCCGCCATATCCAGATGATCGCCCTCGGCGGCGCCATCGGCACCGGGCTGTTTATGGGGGCTGGGCGCAACATCGCCGTCGCCGGCACCTCGATTCTGGTTATCTATGTGCTGGTCGGGTTCTTTACCTATATGGTGATGCGGGCGATGGGGGAGCTGCTGCTCACCCGCCATGACTACCGCTCGTTTGCCGACTTTGTCGGCGAGTATCTCGGACCGCAGGCCAGCTTTTATCTCGGCTGGACCTACTGGCTGAGCTGGGTGGTGACCTGTATCGCCGACGTGGTGGTGTGCGGGAGCTATATGCAGTACTGGTTCCCCGAGCTGTCGGCGTGGATGCCGGCCCTCAGCATGCTGGCTATCCTGTTTCTGCTCAACCTGCTGTCGGTGAAAATGTTTGGCGAGGCGGAGTTCTGGTTCGCCCTGATCAAGGTGATCACCATTATCGCCCTGATTGCCACCGGCGGCTGGATGATTGCCACCGGCTGGACCTCTCCGGACGGCGTGACGGCTTCTCTGAGCCATCTCACCGACCCGACGGCCTTTATGCCTCACGGTATCACCGGCTTTTTCGCCGGCTTCCAGATAGCGATCTTCTCCTTTACCGGCATCGAACTGCTGGGGACGATGACGGCGGAGACCCGCGATCCACAGCGCATTTTGCCCAAGGCGATCAATGCCCTGCCGCTGCGGATTATCATCTTCTATCTGCTGTCGATGGTGGTGATCATCGCTGTCGCCTCCTGGCCGGGAGTGTCGGCGGAGACCAGCCCCTTCGTGACCCTGTTTGCCAAAGCCGGGCTGCCCGCGGCGGCGGCGGTGATTAACTTCGTGGCGCTGACCTCGGCGATGTCCTCGGCCAACAGCGGGGTCTTCTCCAGCACCCGCATGCTGTACGGCCTGTCGGTGGAGAAGCATGCGCATTGGCAGTTCCGTATTCTGTCGCGCAGCACCCGCATCCCGGTGCGCAGCCTGCTGTTTTCCTGCTTCTGTATGCTGATCGGTACGCTGCTGCTGTTCCTGGTGCCGAATGTGATGACCCTGTTTACCATCGTCTCGACCTTGGCGGCGATTATGGTGGTGTTCAGCTGGGGGATGACCCTCGTGGCCTATCTGGTTTATCGCCGTCAGCGTCCGGACCTGCACGCCGGTTCGATCTTTAAGATGCCCTTTGGCGTGGCGATGAGCTGGGTGAGCCTGCTGTTCTTCGCGTTCGCCATCTTCATCATGATCTTTGACCCGGACACGCTGCTGGCGCTGCTGGCTTCTCCGCTGTGGTTTATCGCGCTGTGGGCCTTCTGGAAGCTGAAGCAGCGGCGCGAGGGGCAGCTTCAGCTGGACAATCAGAGCGCCTGACACCCGCCGGCCCTGGCGGCCGGCTACAACTCGTCTTAGCCGTTGTTCTCGTTTGTCTGCCCGGTGGCGGCTGGCGCCTTACCGGGCCTACTGTCTTACTGAGCCTGGGATGAGCGGTTTCCCCCGCGGCGTGATCCCCCCTGTAGGCCCGCGCAAGCGCAGCGCCGCCGGGCGGGATAGTCGGCTTCGCAGCAGCTTTACTGCCCGGTGGCGGCTGGCGCCTTACCGGGCCTACTGTCTTACTGAGCCTGGGATGAGCGGTTTCCCACGTGGCGCGATCTCCCTGTAGGCCCGCGCAAGCGCAGCGCCGCCGGGCAGGATGGTCGACCCGGACCGGCTGCGGTTAGGCGCTTTCCGCCCGGGGGCGCGCCGCGCCTGGGACGGATTTCATCCGGCTGGCGCAGAATATCGCCAGCAGCGAAATCGCCACCGTAACGCCCAGGTAGATGGCCACCGGTCGCCAGTCACCATCGTATTTCGCCAGCAGACCGGTGGCGATAAGCGGCGCGGTGCCCCCGGCCAACGCGGCGCCCAGCTGGTAACCCAGGGTGATCCCGGTGTAGCGCACATTGGCGCTGAAAATCTCTGAGCACAGGGTACCCAGCACCGCGGTCACCGGCGCCCACAGGATGCCGAAGGCAACGATCGTCGCCAGCATAATGCCCCAGCTGGTGCCGGTGTCGAGCAGCAGGAACCACGGAACGATAAACAGCCCCAGCAGCACCACGCTCAGGGTGTACATCTTTTGCCGGCCCACCTTGTCGGACAGCAGCCCCATCAGCGGGATCATCACGGTGGCCACCAGCGCGCCCAGGGTGACGGATTCCAGCGCCTGCGACTTCTGATAGCTCAGGGTGGTAGTGGCGTAGCTGACCACAAAGGTAGAGAAGATATAGAAGGGGGCGGTCTCCACCACTTTCAGACCCGCGGCGATCAGCACCTCCCGCCAGTGGTGTTTGAGCGTCACGCGCAGCGGAGCCTTCGCCACCTGGCCAGACTGTTTCACCTGCTTAAAGGCGGGCGTTTCGTCGATATCTTTGCGGATCCACAGGCCGAGGAAAACGAGGACGGAGCTGAGCAGGAACGGAATGCGCCAGCCCCAGGCAAGAAACTGCGCCTCATCGAACAGGGTCATCAGCGAGACGATAAAGGTCGCCATCAGCATGCCGATGGTCACGCCGGCCTGAGGAATACTGCCGAAAAAGCCTTTCCGCTTTTCCGGGGCGTATTCGTAGGCCAGCAGCAGCGCGCCGCCCCATTCGCCGCCGATACCCATGCCCTGAATAATGCGCAGGGTAATCAGCAGGGCGGGCGCCCACAGGCCCACCATTTCGTAGGTGGGCAGCAGGCCAATGGCCACCGTGGCGCTGCCCATCAGCGACAGGGTCAGCACCAGCGTCTTCTTGCGACCGATGCGATCGCCGATGTGGGCGAAAATGACCCCGCCGATGGGGCGGATAAAAAAGGTGAGCGAAAAGGAGAGCCAGGAGAGGATCAGGCCGATGACCGGGTCGACCATCGGAAAGAAGATTTTGTTAAACACCAGCGCGGCGGCGGTGCCATAGAGAAAATAATCAAACCATTCGATGGCGCTGCCGGTCAGGCTCGCGATCAGGACCTTCTTGTTTTTCTGCAGAATGGATGCAGTGTTGCTTTCTGGATTGCTCATTACGAAACGTTCTCCCGCCACGGTAAAAGGTCAGGTGTCACTCTGTGCGTGCAGGGTGCAACCTGATGTGAAAAAGGTTGTGTAATTGTTAAGAAACTTAGAGTTGATGGTTACAATTGGCAAGTTATCCCTCGGCAACGCGGGCGAGAAAACGCGCTTTTGTCTGGTGTAACCGCGAGGTAAATTTTTATTTTCCACCTGTTTTTGCTGTTTTTTGTTATTTTCATGGTCAGTTATTCAGGTGCAACCCGCGTGTTTTTAGATGTTTCTTGTTATTTCAAAATGGTTACAAATCGACGTCGCTTTGCGCCCCGGCAGGCGGCGTTTATGATGGCCGGACTATCCTCTCTGCGCGGTTGAGAGGTGATTAAGGAGATCAGAATGGCAGAACAATTTCCCCCGCTGTCGGCGACGACGCTGGCGGCGGCTAACCTGACTGGCGGCTGGCTGGCGCAGAACGATCTGGCGACGCTGACCGCGCCGCCGGCAGTGGATGTGGTGGTGCTGGCTGGCAATGCCGTGATCCCCACCATCGACGCCGCCTGCCGGCTGGCGAAGGAGCAGGAGGTTCCGCTGCTGATCAGCGGCGGCATAGGACACTCCACCGGTTTTCTGTATGAGGCGGTGCGCGAGGATCCCCGCTACCGTTCGCTCGCGGTGGAGGGCCGCCCGGAAGCGCATATTCTGGCGGATATTGCGCATGACTTCTGGCACATTCCTCGCCCGCGGCTGGTGGTGGAGGATCGGTCGACCAACTGCGGGGAAAACGCGCGCTTTACCCGCACAATGCTGGAGAGCCGGGGGATCCCCCATCGTCGCGGGATCGTCATTCAGGACCCCACCATGCAGCGGCGGACGATGGCCACCTTCGCCCGCGTCTGGCAGGGGGCGACGACGCCGCCGCAGTGGCTGAGCTTTCCCGGCTGCTCGCCGGTGCTGGAGCAGACCGACGGCCAGCTGGGGTTCGCGGGCGGCGGGGCGGGGCTGTGGCCGGTGACCCGCTACCTCGCGCTGCTGCTGGGCGAGCTGCCGCGCCTGCAGGATTCCCCTGAAGGGTACGGTCCGCGGGGGAAAGACTTTATCAGCCACGTGACCTTCCCGCCGGCGATCCTCGACGCCTGGCGACAGCTGCGGGAGGATGACCGGCTTGCCGGGGCGCTGCAGGCCCGACTCCTCGGCTGAAATATGCCCGTTTGCGGCAGATTTATCGCAAACGGGCAATTTGTGTTATTGAAATGTAACCTCAACCGGGCATTTTTGGCCCGGTTTTATGAATCAGCTCACAGAAATGCGCCAACGTGCTGCGAAGCCACGGCTTATCCGCCCGATATTTAACAAAAAAATCACTTGTTAAATACAAATGCACCACAGGAGCAGCCATGACAGCACCCGTTCAACACCCAATGTATATTGATGGCCAGTTCGTTACCGGTCGCGGCGACGGCTGGATCGACGTGCTTAACCCGGCGACCGAAGCGCTGCTGTCGCGGATCCCGGACGGGACCGCGGAAGAGGCGCGACTGGCGATTGACGCCGCAGAGCGCGCCCAGCCGGCCTGGGAGGCGCTGCCGGCCATTGAGCGCGCGGGCTGGCTGCGCAAAATTGCCGCCGGCATTCGTCAGCGTGCCGACGACATCGCCGGGCTGATCGTCGCTGAAGGGGGCAAGATCCAGCAGCTGGCGGCGGTGGAGGTTGCGTTTACCGCCGACTATCTCGACTACATGGCCGAATGGGCGCGGCGGTATGAAGGGGAGATCGTGCAGAGCGACCGTCCCGGGGAGAATATCCTCGTCTTCAAACGCGCGCTGGGGGTGACCACCGGGATCCTGCCGTGGAACTTCCCGTTCTTTCTTATCGCCCGCAAGCTGGCGCCGGCGCTGATCACCGGCAACACTATCGTCATTAAGCCCAGCGAATTCACGCCCAACAACGCCATCGCTTTCGCCGAGATCGTCCACCAGGTTGGGCTGCCGAAAGGGGTCTTTAACCTGGTGCTCGGCCGTGGGGAAACCGTCGGCCAGGAGCTGGCCGGCAATCCGAAGGTGGCGATGGTCAGCATGACCGGCAGCGTAGCGGCGGGGGAGAAAATCATGGCCGCCGCGGCGAAAAATATCACCAAAGTGTGCCTCGAGCTCGGCGGCAAAGCGCCGGCCATCGTCATGGACGATGCGGATCTGGAGCTGGCGGTGAAGGCGGTGGTGGACTCGCGGGTGATCAATACCGGGCAGGTGTGCAACTGCGTCGAGCGGGTCTATGTTCAGCAGGGGATTTACGATCGCTTCGTCAACCGCCTCGGCGAGGCGATGAAGGCTGTGCAGTTTGGCGACCCGGCGGCGCGCGATGACATCGCCATGGGGCCGCTGATTAACGCCGCCGCGCGGGATCAGGTGGCGCGCAAAGTGGCAAAGGCGGTGGCGCAGGGGGCGCGGGTCGCGCTGGGCGGTCAGCCGCAGGAGGGGAAAGGCTATTTTTATCCGCCGACCCTGCTGCTGGATGTGCGTCAGGAGATGGATATTATCCATGAGGAAACCTTCGGGCCGGTGCTGCCGGTGGTGGCGTTTTCGACGCTCGATGAAGCGCTGGCGATGGCCAATGACAGCGATTATGGCCTGACCTCTTCGATCTACACCCGCGATCTTAATGTGGCGATGAAGGCGATTAAGGGGCTGAAATTCGGCGAAACCTATATCAACCGCGAGAACTTTGAGGCGATGCAGGGATTCCACGCCGGCTGGCGTAAATCGGGGATCGGCGGCGCAGATGGCCGCCATGGCCTGAATGAGTACCTGCAGACTCAGGTGGTCTATCTGCAGGCCTGAGGCGCTCAATGCAGAATCGGCGGGCAGCGCAGGCTGTCCGCCGTTCACTTAGCGGGCAAATTTCTCCAGCACGCGGATCAGCTGGGTGACAAAGCCGTATTCGTTATCGTACCAGGCGACGGTTTTCACCAGCTGTACGCCGCCGGCCTCCACAATCTCCAGCTGGGTGGCATCGTAGATTGAACCGAAATGGCTGCCGATGATATCGGAAGAGACAATCTCTTCTTCGGTGTAGCCAAAGGATTCATTGCCCTCTGCCGCCTGCTTCATCGCCTGATTGACCTCATCCGCAGTCACTTTTTTCTCCAGCACCGACACCAGCTCCGTCACTGAGCCGGTTTTGGTCGGTACGCGCTGGGCATGGCCTTTCAGCTTCCCGCTCAGGGCGGGGATCACCAGGCCGATAGCCTTGGCCGCGCCGGTAGTGTGCGGGATGACGTTTTCCGCCGCCGCCCTGGAGGCGCGCAGATCTTTACCGCGCGGCCCGTCCACCAGCGACTGGGTGCCGGTATAGGCGTGGATAGTGGTCATGGTGCCTACGGTGATGCCGAAGGCATCCTGCAGGACTTTGGCCATCGGCGCCAGGCAGTTGGTGGTGCAGGAGGCGACGGAGATAATGGTGTCATCCGGCGTCAGGGTGTCATCGTTGACGTTATAGACGATAGTTTTCATCTCGCCGGCGGGGGCGGAAATCAGCACCTTGCGCGCGCCGGCCTGGAGATGGGCCTGCGATTTCTCTGCCGAGGTGTAGAACCCGGTACACTCCACAATCACTTCCGCGCCCGCCGCCTGCCACGGAATATGCTGCGCCTCTTTTTCGGCATACACGGTGATGGTCTTACCGTTGACGATCAGCGCATCTTCCGTGAAGTCGACGCTCCACGGGAAGGGGCCGTAGTTTGAATCATGCTTTAGCAGGTAGGCCAGTACTTTTGGCGAGGTGAGGTCGTTGATAGCCACCACCTCGAGGCTGCTGTCGACTTCTAATAAACGGCGTAACACCAGACGTCCGATACGACCAAAACCATTAATCCCAAGTTTACTCATGGATATTCTCCGGTTGGTAAAACGACTCGATGTGATAAAACTCCTCCAGGCTTAGTCCTGACTCGCAGCCAGGTCAACTGACAATCTGTGCGGTTCGCTGCCGGGCCCGCAGCATGAGCCAGAAAAGTGGATGTTTTGGCGGACTTTTTTATCCGTGACGGCAGGGAATAATTTTTGTTACCGGAGATGATGGGCCGCCTGCTGGCGAAGCGGTGAAAAGCGTCTATGCTTAACTATTGAATAACTTAGTAAAATATTGCCGTTAGATGAAGGGAGAGCTTATGGGATTCTGGAGAATCGTTTTTACTATCATTCTGCCGCCGCTGGGAGTACTGCTGGGGAAAGGTTTCGGCTGGGCGTTTATTCTCAACATTATTCTGACCCTGCTGGGCTATATTCCAGGCCTGATCCACGCCTTCTGGGTGCAGACCCGCGATTAAGGGCTGGCCCCTCAGGCCAGGCTTCCCCCTGGGACCCGCTCAGGGGGGAATCAGGCTCTCTTTATACAGCAGCCTGTTTTCCTTCGACCAGTAGTGGCGAGTCTCCTCGTCCAGGTCGACGCTCCACTTAAACACCCCGGCGCTGGCGAGATCCCTGCAGTACTGTTCAAAGTTGATGGCGCCGGCAAAATGGCGGATGACCGCGGCCGAGGTCAGCCGATGGCTGGGGGCGCTGCGCACGCGCAGCAGGCCGCGGGCGCTTTTTATCGTGATCACCTCGTCGTTGGCCATCACGAAATTCATATTGCCGGTAGAGACAAAGTAGATATAACACGAGACCTGATGCCGACGCAGTTCACTGGCGAAGGTGGCAAAATCGGCATCTGAACGCACTTGCTCAAAAAAATGACCCAGCCTGGCCAGCAGTTCCATTTCGATCCTTATTGTGTTGCGGTGCGCGGCTTTGGCCGGTAGCGGCAGAAACCATTCACGAAGTCACTTATTCGTATTTTAATAATATAGGCGCGTTATATTAAGGGTTATTGGATAACTGGAACATCGTTTCAAGTGTTACAATGTATTGCAATCGTTTGCCTGCACGGCCCCTCTGGTGGTGAGGAAATGGCGTGACGGGAGACGGGGAAACCCATGCCGGCGATGAAGGTCGCCGGCGGGGCAACGGGGTTACTTCTGGATCAAATAGCGAATAGTCGGGCCATCCTGCTGAATATCCAGCACCGTATAGCCATGGTTCCTGGCATCAAGCGGAATGTTATTGATCGACTGCGGACAGTCGCTAATCACTTCGAGGATCTCGCCTTTTTGCAGGGAGGGCATCGCCTCCAGGGTGGCGACCGCCGGATAGGGGCAGGGCTCGCCGACCATGTCCAGGCGATAATCAGGGATGATGTTCTTCATGCGCTCTCCTTCGCGGTCCGGACCGCTGCCGACTGGCGGCGGAAAAAATGTCTCTCCCAGGCGATCACCAGCAGCAGGGCGATCAGCAGCAGCAGATAGGTCGCCAGCAGTCCGCCGAAGGGACCAAAAGCGTTCAGCAGGTTGACCTTTTGCCAGTGGGTGGCGAGCGGGGCGGCGATATCGTCCCAGCACCAGGCGAGCAGCGTGGAGCCGATAACGTTGCCCAGCCCCACCCACCAGTAGTGAACCTGGCCTTCCACCGCCCGGTACATCCAGCCGGTTTCACAGCCGCCGGCCAGCACGATGCCAAAGCCAAACAGCAACCCGCCAATCGCCGCGTTGGGACCGGCCCACATGATTTTCGGCGCCATCCCCAGTTGCACATAGCTGAAGATGCCGATGGCGCTCGCCGCCATGCCGAAGATTATCGCCTTCGCCATCACCGTCCGGCCGGTGATCCACATATCGCGAAAGGCGGAGGTGAAGCAGATCTGCGCGCGCTCGATAAGCAGACCGAAGCCGATGCCGAACAGCATCGCCAGGCCGAGCGCAGGGTGGTCTGCGGCGGTGAGCAGGCCCCAGCCGATCATGGCGAAAAAGATCACCATGCCCAGGCGGAAACGGCGGCGCGCCTGCTGCGGTTTTTGGGTTAACGGCGAAGCAGCGGATACCTTTTGCATTTTTACCGGTATGCGAAAAAGAGGCAGCAGGGTGAAGCGAGCGCCAAACCAGGAGCCGATGGCGGTGGCGATGGCAAACAGCCAGGCGTGCAGGGAGAACTGCGGAATGCCGGTGAAAAAGGCCGCCAGATTGCAGCCCATCGCCAGCCGCGCGCCGAACCCGGCGATGATACCCCCGGCTACGGCTTGCACAATGCGGATCCGGCTGCGTGGCAAGCGCAATTTGACGTTATTGGCCCACAGCGCCGCGGCCAGGCAGCCGCCGAACATGCCGATGATCATCCTGCCGTCGATGCGGGTCAGCGGCGTCCCGTCGAGATGGATCAGCTGATAATAGCCCCACTGTTCGCTGTGGACCCCCAGCAGCTGCAGCAGCTGGCCACCCCAGCGGGTAAATTCGCCGGTCACCGCCCAGAAGGTGCCGGTGATGCCAAAATAGTAGGTTGAGAGAATGCCCGCGGCGATGACCGCCGGGACGGGGGACCAGAACCGGATAAGCCAGGCCTGTTTGAAGGATTGCCATGTCATAAAAATGCCTCTGAACTCAGAAGGTATTAAAGGTCGATGACCGACCGAAGTGGGCACATAGTATCCGCCTTACCGCCAGCTTTCTCTGTTTTAGATCAAGGCCCTACCCCTGCGTCAGCACCGCCAGCAGCGCCAGCAGCGCGGGCAGCGCCTGAATATAGAGAATTTTGCGGCTGGCGGTCAGCGCGCCGAATACCCCGGCGGCCAGCACGCAGGCGAGGAAAAAGATCACCACCGGCTCGCCGGACTCCCTCAGCCATAGCCCCCACGCCAGGCCGGCGGCCAGGAAACCGTTATACAACCCCTGGTTGGCCGCCAGCACCCGGGTTTCCCGGGCGAAATCGGCGCTGAGGTTAAAGGCCCGGCGCCCGGCGGGCGCTTCCCAGAAAAACATCTCCAGCACCAGGATGGCGAGATGAATAATAGCGACCAGCGCAACGAGGAGAGTGGCTAACACAGCAGTCCTTAATCGATGAGATGAATGTGTCTGCAGTATAGCCGCTGGCGCTCACCAGGCGAGAGGGCGACTGCTATAGTGCATATAGCGTCATGTTTGCCTGCCGCGACGAGCGCCGGTTTATCTGATTGCCCTTTGGTTTAGCTTAGCGGTGATAGTATGCCGGGTTCTTTTTTTACGGGTGTGGCGTAGGTTACTGAATGTTGAATAAATTATGGGTTGTGTTATCCGGGCTGCTGTTGGTTGCCATGCCGTCGGCGCAGGCCGGGGAATTAAATCTCTATTCGATGAATACCGGTTCCTATGTTTATCACATGACCGGCAACCACGGACAATATAACGAGCATTTCAACAACAACTTTTTCTCGGTGGAGCGCAAGTTTTCAGCGGATTCAAAATACAGCGCGCTGGTCGGCACCATGAAAAACAGCTTCGACGATCGCTGTCTGACCCTCGGCGTGCGCCGCGACTGGCTGAAAAACGACACCGGCTGGCTGCTGAAAGGGGTGTATGCCTATACCGGAGAATTTTTCTTTGACGCTTTCAGCCACTGCGGCGACTCAGGCACCTACCGCACCGCCAAAAAAATCACCGGCGTCGGTTTTTCGCCCTATATCTATCATGGTCTGCAGTATAACTTTACCGATTATTTCGGCGTCGAGGGCGGGATTATTCTCCCGGCGATCTTTGTGATGAGTATTCAGTGGAGCTTTCGCTAAGCGCCTGTATCAGGCCGGTAAAGGAGAGGCCACCCTGGGTGGCCTGCTCATGTTGCCCTGGCGGCAGGGATTAATGGAAACCGAGACGGATCAGATCTAACGGACAGAAGCGGCCCTCGCAGCCGTCGATTTCCACGCAGTCCGCCCGACGCAGCTGCTCGGCGGTTTTCCCCTCGCCATGGATCGCTTTAATCACGCCCGTCGTACCGTTACCGGCGATCATGACCATACTGCCGGTGGCAATAGCGTTACGATTACGGTCATAGGTTTTCATGCTCTCCTCCTCAATAAACCAGTGTAAGCAATGATTAAGCGGCCAAATTAATACCGCTTCCTTCCTAAAAAAGTTTTGAGGAATATCAAAATTATTTTAATAATGCCGACATCAGCCGGGCGCGAGAGTCATTCATGGCCGCTACAGGGTTTGCCTGCGCCAGGGGGAAAGCCTCGATCATCCTGCCAGCCATCTGGCAGGCAGGATAGGGTTTGACAACCAGATAATTCACTTTGCCGGCGCATCAGATAAGGCTGCGCAGGGCGGCTATTAGCCCTGCGACACCGCGCTCCAGCTTCTCGCGTGGACAGCCGACATTGAGGCGCAGAAAGCCATTGCCTTCGGGACCATAGGTATACCCCGGCATAATCGCCACCTTCTGCCCGGCGATCAGCGCGTGGTTCGGTCTGCTGCGCGCCGGAAGGCAGAGCGGGGAGGATGGCGTCGACAGCTACTTCGAGCAGCGGGTGGCGCTGGCGGCGTTCGCCGATGTGCCTGAGGCCGCGCTTGACGACCTGCCGCTCACCTGGGTCACCACCCCGGCGCGCGAGATGGGAAAAACGCTGGCGGAGTCGATGCTGCGGCGGCTGGAGGAGGGCGCGGGCGAGACGCGAAATCAGATCATGCCCCCGCGGCTGGTGACGAGAAAATGACGGAGACGGCGCGCGGTGGCCGTCTCCTGAGCCGATAAATTACGGCTGCGGGGCGGCGTCGTCCTGCTGAGGCGCGGCGTCATCCTGCTGCGGCTGGCCCTCCTGCGGCGCGCTGTCCGGTAACGAAGGCGCTTCGAGACCAAACATCGCGGCAAAATCCTCCAGCGGCATTTTCTGGCCGTTCAGCGTCACCTGACCGTTCGCGTACTGCAGGCTGCTGCTGATGGCGTTATCTTCCATGGTGGTGATGCGGAACATCTGGCCCATCGCCGCCAGGCCTTTGACCTGCTGATCGGCGAGTTTGGCGGCGTCGGCTGGCTGGTAGCCTTCCAGACCGGCGATCTTAGTCATAAACTCCGTCGCCATATCCACCGGGATCACCACTTTGCCGTCAAGGGACTGCACCACGCGATCCAGGCTGTCCGCCAGGGTCTGCGGCGGGGCGGTCACCAGGGCCGGATCTTTCAGCAGCACCGAGAGGTTGAGGCTGCTTTCGCCTTTGGCATTGCGCCAGCTCAGCGGTGAGATAGTCACCGACGGATTGCCCTTAAGCAGGATCGGCAGCGCATTGAACAGGGTTTCGGTAAGCGCCTGCTGGTACAGCTCCGGGTTCTGCGCCAGCTCTGGTTTCGCCAGCAGCGCCTGAGACTGCGCGCTGTACTGCTGGCTGAACTGGTGCCACGCCTGACCGTCGACGTTATCCACTTTCAGCGTCAGTTTGCCGCTACCCATATCCTGACCCTGCAGCTTCAGGCTGTTGACGGTGTAGTTCACCTGGCTGTTCACGCCTTTGCCGTCCTTGGTCAGCGTGGAGCCGCCGTCCAGCGCCATGCCGTCAACCAGCGCCAGCTCTTTGCCTTCGACACTGATGGCCAGTTTATCGAGGGTCATTTTTTGCTGGCCGATACGCTCGTTGAAGCTGGCCAGCTCGGTGGCGCCGTCGGTGGTCAGGTTGACGAAGCGCAGCTGCACCTTCTGATTATATTCGTTGAGAGCATCGATCTGGCCGCTGCCGGCCTGGCCCTTCAGGCTGATGTTTTTGCCGTCGCGGTCGGCGTCGAGCTGGAACTCGCCGCCGCTGAAGGTGACTTTCTCATCCCCTTTGGCGTAGTCGAGGGCATTGAGGACGATCGCCGACTGGCTGTCGCCGCTGTAGGCGATGCGCGTATCGACGGTAAAGGGGGTATTGCCTTTGGCTATTTCGAACAGCGCCTGGCTGGCGTCGTTTTTCACCAGCGTGGTGTGGACCGAGGCCATCGCCGGGGCCAGATTAAAGGTTTTTAACGAGGCCAGCGGGAAGGGGCCGTGATCGACCACCTCGTCAAGCACCACGCTCTGCCCGGCGGCCAGCCAGCCGTTAGCCTGACCGGCGATCGGCTTCACCACCAGCTGCAGATGGCTGCTGAACAGCCCGCGCTGGTAGTCCTGATAGCTCAGCTCCAGACCTGACTCCGGCGCGCTGCTGCGTAACTGCGCGTTAGCCTGCTGCACCATATCGGCAATCCGGCCTTCCAGCTGTTTGCCGGTGTACCAGGCGCCGCCTGTCCATACCACGCCCAGCGCCACGATGATTCCTGCTGCGACCAGCGATTTTTTCATAGCATTTGTCCATAAATGAAGCCAGGCGGAGAGACCGCCTGGCTGAGTTGTCATAATCAGTAAGCGCGACCTGAAAGGTCTGTCGTTTACTGGAGCTTATTGAACACGCGCGCCACGCGGCCATGGCCGCTGACCTGCACCGGCGATTCATTGGCGGCCACAAAGGCCGATTCGCCCGGCTTGAGGGTCAGGCTCTGGTCGCCTTTGCGCAGCAGGGCTTCGCCGTCGACGCAGAAAACGATCGCCGCGCTCGCCTGGGCCAGATCGCTGGCCTCGGCGGAGAGATCGTGCAGCGAGAAGGCAAAATCTTCCACCGGGATCGGGAAGTCCAGCTCCGCGCCGTGCCGCTGCGGCTGGGTCAGCAGCTCACCCGCCGGTTTGGCCTCGAACTTGACGTTGGCCACCAGCTCAGGGATATCAATGTACTTCGGCGTCAGGCCGGCGCGCAGCACGTTATCCGAGTTGGCCATCACCTCCAGCGCCACCCCCTGCAGATACGCGTGCGGCGTTTCGGCAAACAGGAACATCGCTTCGCCCGGATTCAGCTTCACCACGTTCAGCAGCAGCGGGGAGAAAAGGCCGCTGTCGTCGGGATAAAATTCGGCGATCAGGCGGATGGTCTGCCACGGTTCGCCCTGTTCGCGGTCCAGCACCTCGCGCAGCGCCTGCAGCGCCTGCGCTTTTTCCTCGCCCTGCATATTCAGCAGGCTGGCAAACAGCTGGCTCAGGCGAGCCGCGTCCGGCTGCTGCAGGAAGGCGCCGATCGCCGGGTGCGCGTTAGCCACCGGCTGCAGCAGGCTGACAATCTCGCTGAACTCGCGAAACGCGTTCATCGCCAGGAACGGGGTCAGGGCGAAGACCAGCTCCGGCTTGTGGTTCGGATCTTTGTAGTTACGTTCGGCGGCGGAGAGGGGGATGCCGGCGGCGTTCTCGCGGGCGAAACCCTCTTCGGAGGCCTGCTTGTTAGGATGGACCTGAATGGAGAGAGGCTGCGCGGCGCACAGCACTTTAAACAGGAACGGCAGTTCACCGAAGCGCTGCGCCACTTTGTCGCCGAGCAGGGCGGCTTTGTCCGCATCAATCACTTCGCGCAGCGAACGCGGCTGGCCGTCTGCCGCCAGGATCTGCGAGCTGCTCTTCGGATGCGCCCCCATCCACAGCTCTGCCATCGGCAGGTTGTCCGGGTTGGCGATGCCATACAGTTCAGTTAAGGCGGTGTGGCTTCCCCATGCATAGTTCTGCACGGCGTTAATCAGCTTTTGCATTCTCAATCCCTGTTTCAATCAAAGTAAAATTTATCGCCCTATTAAACCAGCAAACGCTGGAGAAGCAACTGCTGAAAGAAAAAGTCGTCCCTGTCTCAGTTTTTGTTAAAAATTTGTGTAAAATTGATCGACTCGCTTTTCTACAGGCACATGGAGTCCCTGCCTGAAACATAATCAGCCAAAGCAGTAAGTGAGAGTACAATGTCGAATAAACCGTTTGTTTACCAGGATCCTTTTCCCCTCAAAAAGGATGACACCGAGTATTATCTCTTCAGCAGTGATTACGTCTCCGTCGCCGAATTTGCCGGCCAGGAAGTGCTAAAAGTTGACCCTCAGGCGCTGACCCTTCTGGCGCAACATGCCTTCCACGACGCCTCCTTTATGCTTCGCCCGGCCCATCAGCAGCAGGTAGCGGATATCCTTAACGACCCGGAAGCCAGCGAAAACGACAAATACGTCGCCCTGCAGTTCCTGCGCAACTCCGATATCGCCGCCAAAGGCATTCTGCCCACCTGCCAGGACACCGGCACCGCCATCATCATGGGTAAAAAAGGCCAGCGCGTCTGGACCGGCGGCGGCGACGAAGCCGCGCTGGCGCAGGGGGTATACAACACCTACATCCAGGACAACCTGCGCTATTCGCAGAACGCCCCGCTGGATATGTATAAAGAGGTCAACACCGGCACCAACCTGCCGGCGCAGATCGACCTCTATGCTACCGATGGCGATGAGTACAAATTCCTCTGTATCGCCAAAGGCGGCGGCTCGGCGAACAAAACCTATCTCTACCAGGAAACCAAAGCGCTGATCACCCCGGCGAAGCTGAAAAACTATCTGGTGGAGAAGATGCGTACCCTTGGTACCGCTGCCTGCCCGCCGTACCACATCGCCTTTGTCATCGGCGGTACCTCGGCGGAAGCGACGCTGAAGACCGTCAAGCTGGCGTCCACCAAATACTACGACGGTCTGCCGACCGAAGGTAATGAGCATGGCCAGGCGTTCCGCGACATTCAGCTGGAGCAGGAGCTGCTGGTGGAGGCGCAAAATCTCGGCCTCGGCGCGCAGTTCGGCGGCAAATACTTCGCCCACGATATCCGGGTGATCCGCCTGCCGCGCCACGGCGCCTCCTGTCCGGTAGGGATGGGGGTTTCCTGTTCCGCCGACCGCAACATCAAAGCCAAAATCAACCGCGACGGCATCTGGATCGAGAAGCTGGAGAGCAATCCGGGGAAATATATCCCTGAGCATCTGCGCCAGGCCGGCGAAGGCGAAGCGGTGAAGGTGAACCTTAACCAGCCGATGAGCGAGATCCTGGCGCTGCTGTCGCAGTACCCGGTCTCCACCCGTCTGTCGCTGAGCGGCACCATTATCGTCGCCCGCGACATCGCCCACGCCAAGCTGAAAGAGCTTATCGATAATGGCGAGGAACTGCCGCAGTACGTGAAAGATCACCCGATCTACTACGCCGGCCCGGCCAAGACGCCGGACGGTTACGCCTCCGGCTCCCTCGGCCCGACTACCGCAGGCCGCATGGACTCTTACGTCGATCTGCTGCAGTCTCACGGCGCGAGTAAGATCATGCTGGCGAAAGGCAACCGCAGCCAGCAGGTCACCGACGCCTGCCATAAGCACGGCGGTTTCTACCTCGGCAGCATCGGCGGCCCGGCGGCGGTACTGGCTCAGCAGAGCATCCGCAGCCTGGAGTGCGTGGCGTATCCGGAGCTGGGGATGGAGGCGATCTGGAAAATCGAAGTGGAAGACTTCCCGGCGTTTATCCTCGTCGATGATAAAGGCAACGACTTCTTCCAGCAGATCCAGACGTCGCAGTGCGCCCGCTGCGTGAAATAAACCTGGCCGCCCTTCGGGGCGGCTCTGGCCGATGACAAACTTGTTTTCGTTATCGTGCGCGCCTTCTGCCGGGTGGCGGCTTTCGCCTTACCCGGCCTACGAAAACAGCAATATCAACCGGGTATGCCATTCCCTGTCGGCCCGCGCCAGCGCAGCGCCGCCGGGCAATCGCTGAAGATGGCATGTTGTCAGCCGTCCGGGCCGCCCTTCGGGGCGGCTTTTTTATGCCGCTTTGCGGCACGAACCACCAAAACAACTTATCAATCTGGCCAATACTTACTCTTTTAAGCAGGTGAGCTTTGTCGCTATGACGCACTTTTCATCCAAGGAGAAAGTAATGACAACGCATCGCAGTGAAAAAGACTCGATGGGCGCCATCGACGTCCCGGCCGATAAACTCTGGGGCGCCCAGACCCAGCGTTCGCTGGAGCATTTCCGCATCTCGACCGAAAAAATGCCCGGGGAACTGATATATGCCCTCGCGCTGACCAAGCGGGCGGCGGCGAAGGTCAATCAGGATCTTGCCCTGCTGACGGCGGAGAAAGCCGGGGCGATCGTCGCCGCCGCTGACGAAGTGCTGGCCGGAAAACACCCCCAGGAGTTCCCGCTGGCTATCTGGCAGACCGGTTCCGGCACCCAGAGCAATATGAATATGAACGAGGTGCTGGCTAACCGCGCCAGTGAACTGCTCGGCGGTGAGCGGGGGATGGCGCGAAAAATCCACCCCAATGACGATGTCAATAAAAGCCAGAGCTCGAATGATGTGTTCCCCACCGCCATGCACGTCGCGGCGCTGGTCGCCCTGCGGGAAAAATTGCTCCCGTCGCTGCAGGCGCTGCGGGCCACGCTCAACGAAAAAGCGGTGGCCTTCAAGGATATCGTGAAGATCGGTCGCACCCATCTGCAGGACGCCACGCCGCTCACCTTAGGCCAGGAAATCTCCGGCTGGGTGGCGATGCTGGACCATAGCCTGAAGCATCTTGAAGCCAGCCAGCCGCACCTTGCCGAGCTGGCGCTGGGCGGGACGGCGGTGGGGACCGGGCTGAATACGCATCCGGAATATGCCGTCCGGGTGGCGGCCGAGCTGGCCTCGCTCAGCGGACAGCCGTTTGTCACCGCGCCGAATAAATTCGAAGCGCTGGCCACTGTCGATGCCCTGGTCCATGCCCACGGCGCGCTGAAAGGTCTGGCGGCCTCGCTGATGAAAATCGCTAACGATGTCCGCTGGCTGGCCTCCGGGCCGCGCTGCGGGATTGGCGAAATCGCCATCCCGGAAAACGAGCCTGGGTCATCGATTATGCCCGGTAAGGTCAACCCGACGCAGTGCGAGGCCCTGACCATGGTCTGCTGCCAGGTGATGGGTAACGACGTGGCGGTGAATATCGGCGGCGCCTCGGGCAACTTTGAGCTCAACGTCTATCGGCCGATGGTCATTCACAACTTCCTGCAGTCGGTGCGTCTGCTGGCGGACGGCATGACGAGCTTTAACGAGCACTGTGCGATGGGGATTGAGCCGAATCGTGAGCGGATCACCCAGCTGCTCAACGAGTCGCTGATGCTGGTGACCGCGCTGAATACCCATATCGGCTATGATAAAGCGGCGGAGATCGCCAAAAAAGCGCACCATGAGGGGCTGACCCTGAAGGCTTCGGCGCTGGCGCTGGGCTACCTGACGGAAGCCGAATTCGATAGCTGGGTGCGCCCGGAACAGATGGTCGGCAGCCTGGCTACTCGCTAGCCAGCCAGAGGTGCAGACGAGGGATCAGTAATCTCAGCGCCTGCGCCTCCGGTTTGTAGCGGTATTGCACATTGTCGGCGTCGTAGTTGAGCAATTCCCCAATATCCGGCACGCTAACCCCCTGGCTGCCGGACATCAGGGCGATCAGCGGGCTGGGGCAGGCGTACTGCACCTGTTTCTGCTCGCTGGCATACCAGACACGGGCAATCGGCTGCACTTTCACCGGCCGTTTGATTTTTAGCCGCGCCCGCTGCGGCAGGGCGGCGATATCCTGATACTCCCTTTCCAGTTTGCTCTGCCACTGCTCGCGGGTCCAGGGCGGCACCGCCCGCGGCGATTGCAGGCTTTTTTCCAGCATCATCAACACCTGGTCGCGGGTCAGATTTTTGATCACGTGCTTATTGGCCCAGCCGAAGCGGATAGTGCTCGGGTCGAGGAGGGGCGTTAGCGTGCGATAGGCGCTGAGGGTGATTAACCCAGGCAGATGGCGATGCACCCACTCAAAGCGGGCGGTGGGGGGCAGGCCAGCGTCGACAGTGACGATTTTCTCGAAGGTGGCCTTCAGGGCGTTAATCTGCTGAATGCGCGCCAGCAGCGCCTGCTGTTCCGCGGCGGAGACCTGGAGACAGATAGCGCCCGGCAGGCGGACGGCGGCTTTGCTGCTGCGGGTTTCCGACTGCTGCTGGATAAACAGATGGCCGTAGTGGCGCAGGGCGAGATCCAGCGCCGCCTCGCCGGTGTGCTGGACGACCGTAATGTTCGCCAGCGGGTCGTGCTCGGCATCCTTACTGATCGCCGGCAGCTCAAACACCCGGCCCGCCAGCAGCCGGCAGGTCGCTAACGCCTGGCGTAGCGCCTGCAGCTCCAGCTCGATCTGGCGAAAGGTATCATTCAGACGTTCAACGAGGTCGTAGCTGGCCATCGCCTTCACCTTAGTTACAACATACTATTCGATTTTTCCAGCATAGCCAGCCCGCGGCCTCTGCGCAAGTTTTATTCAGGCAGAGGTAAAATCGGGCAACTGATGATAGACCGGCCAGCTAAAGCAGAAGCGGGCGCCGCCGAGTGGACTGGCCTCGCAGCGAACGTCGCCCCCCATCGCCTGGGCGATACTGTGGACGATGGCCAGGCCGAGGCCGCAGCCTCCGGTCGCCCGATCGCGGCTGGGGTCAAGACGAACAAAAGGTTCGAACACCCGCTCGCGCTCCTCGGGGGCAATGCCCGGGCCGTCATCGTCGACCTGCAACGACGCGCGGGAACCCTGCAGGGTCAGGCTGACCGCCACCCGCTGACCGCTGTAGCGCAGGGCGTTGTTCACCAGATTATCCAGCACCCGCTCCATCAACCGCATATCCAGCGCGCCATAGTTGCCGCGGGTCAGCGTCGCCAGGCCGACTTCGCGCTGTGGGTTGACCATCTGGATATCCTCGACGTGGTCGCTGATCCAGGCGGGGAAATCGGGGGTGGTCAGGCTGAGCTCCGTCTGCGGGCGGTCGAGACGGGCGTAGGTCAGGAGCTCTTCTATGAGCGCCTCCAGCTGGCCGATATCGCGGTTCAGCGCCTGCGATTCCGCCTCGGTGAGGTTTTCGCTCATCTCCAGACGGTAGCGCAGGCGCACCAGCGGCGTCCTGAGCTCATGGGCGATGCCGTCAATCAGCTGCTTTTTACTGGCAATGAGGGCGTTAATGTTGTCGGCCATCTGGTTGAAGGCCACCCCGAGCCGCTCAAAGCTGGACATGCTGTCAAAATGAATACGCTCGCTGAGGTGGCCTTCGCCAAAGCGCTGGGCGGCGGTCTCAATGCGCAGCATGTCCTGCCAGTGCGGACGCATCCAGATAAACACCGGGAAGGCCAGCGAGATAGCGATAAACGCCATCAGCGCTACGTCCAGGAGACGCATTTCATGCAGAAAATAGAGATAGGGCACCGGGCCCACGGATAACACATAGTGGCTGCGGGGGATGCGCTGGATAAAGGTGTACTGGTCGTCGAGCGCGACGATATCCCCGGCGCGCAGGTGTTGCATCGAGCTTTCCGACAATTTGAATTTGCTCATCGGCTCGATGTGCAGGTCGAACGACAGATTAAGATCCAGTTCTTTCAGCGTCTTGCTCCAGTCGCGAGGCGGAATTTCCCGCAGCTCGCTGCGCATCAGATACAGTGAGCTTTTCATCAGATCGTCAAGCGACTGCCGGCCGGCGCGTTCAGCGGTAAATTTATAGACCAGGCCCACCAGCATGGTCATCACCAGAAAGCAGACGAAGAGCAGAAGGTAGAACTGCACGAACAGCTTTTTCATTACATTACCGCATAGTCAAAAAGAGAAACCTGCCGGCGCCTCGGGACCATCTGCCCGGCGAGGCGGAAACGTCTCGGGTTTACCGGGGCGAGCCGAGGCCCGCGCGGGAGTAACCGATACGCTATCAAAGCAGGGTTTATGTCCCCTGACAATAGCCAGCCGGGGGGGAGCTGCGCCGTTAAAAATGTGACAGTGTCACTTATTGCGAGCTTACCTCTGCATTAGGCAAGGATTATGTCCAGTGTCATCTGCGCGCCGCTGGGCGCTACTCGCGATAGTAGGGGATATCCACCGGATAGAGGGTGGCCAGGCTCAGCAGTCGACAGCGCACCAGCTGTTTTGCTTCGGCATACCAGTAAGCAAATTCGCCGGTGGTCTGGTGGTAAATCATCTGATCAAGGTTAGCAAACGGGATCACCAGCAGCGGCCCCTGGCGCACGTATCCGCCGCCGGTTTCGAAATGGTGATCTCCCCAGGATTGCTGGGTATGTTGATAGCGGTGGAGGAGCACCTTAATTTGCCCGCGCTGTGGACAGAGGAGCCGGATATCGGCGTTGTCGAGGGAAAAAGCCCAGCCAGAGAGTGACGTGAAGAGGGTAAGTGCCAAAAGTACAACGTATTTCATCATGCAAAAGTCCTGTGTTTTCAGGCTTTATGCCACTCTGAAAACGGTAAGTCCTTGAGCACAATCATATTGAGGGGTTATGTGATGGGCTTCTGTACGGCGAAACGTATTGATTTACTCAATATGACAAACTGGCGGCGACCCGCCAGCGCGAAGGCGGCGAAAAACGCGATGCGCATGCCGCCGGGGTCAGGCGGTGAAACGGGCCCCTTTCAGGGCCGCAGAAGGACCGCTCAGTTGTCCCAGGCGTGGGGGGCGAAGAGGTAGCCTTTATTGCGTACCGTCTTAATCCGGTAGGGTTCTGTGGCGTTATCGAGCAGTTTTTTGCGCAGGCGCGAGATGGCGACGTCGACGCTGCGATCCATCCCGTCGTAGGTGACGCCGCGTAAATTTTTCAGCAGGGCGTCGCGGTCCATAATCTGCCCGGCGTGGGTAGCCAGCTCCCACAGCAGGTCGAAATCGGCGGTAGACAGGGCGACGCTTTCTCCGCCGAGCAGCACCTGGCGGTTGACCGGGTCAATGGTCAGTGAGCCAAAGGAGATGGTCTTGTGCGGGGTGAGCGTCGCAGGCGCGCCTGCTCCCGCCGGGGCGATATGCTGGCGCAAATGCAGACGCAGTCGCGCCAGCAGCACCGCCGGCGGGGTGGTTTTCAGGATATAATCGCTGGCGCCCATCTCCAGGGAGAGGATATGGTTCATATCGCTGTCGAGCGAGGTCAGCAGGACAATCGGCCCTTGCCATTGCCCACGCAGATCGCGACAGAGCGTCATTCCGTCCTTGCCGGGCAGCATAATGTCCAGGAGCACGAGGTCCGGTTTCTCCCGCGCGATCACTTCCTCTGCGCGGTCGCCGCGAGGCTCGACCACCACATCCATATCATGCTTGCCGAGATAGGCGGCGATCAGCGCCCCTACCTCAGGGTCATCCTCAACAAAAACGATTTTATTCATGTCTATTGCACATCAGTAAAAGAAGTAACATACACCGTGCCTATTTTACCCGCCATCCCTCTTTTATAAACAGCGCTAATTCCGCTATGCTGCGCTAACTTGTTGATTCATTGTTAAGGCATAAGGACATGGGGCTGTTAATCAAAGGGCTGCTGGGCGCGCTGGTGGTGGTGCTGATTGGCGTGCTGGCGAAAACCAAAAACTACGCCATCGCCGGACTTGTTCCGCTGTTTCCCACCTTTGCGCTCATCGCCCACTATATTGTCGCCAGCGAGCGCGGTATTGAAGCCCTGCGCACCACTATCGTGTTCGGTATGTGGTCGATCGTTCCCTATTTTATCTATCTGCTGTCGCTGTGGTACTTCACCGGGATCATGCGCCTGCCGTTGGCGCTGGCAGGCGCAGTGGGGTGCTGGGGGCTGTGTGCGTGGCTGTTGATTGTTGGCTGGAGCCGCTTCCACTAACGCAGAGGGCGACCGCCGTCGACGGCGAATGACCGGCCGGTCACGTAGCGGCTGGTAAACAGATAGTCGATAAGGTCGCTGATCTCTTTCTCGCCCGGGGCGATTTTCATCAGCGACTTATCCAGCGCCTGCTGACGATAAGCCTCGTCGTCACCTTCATTGAACATGATCAGCGACGGCGCAATGGCGTTGACTTTGATCTCTGGGGCCAGCTTGCGGGCAAAGGAGCGGGTCATGTTGTCCAGCGCGGCCTTGCTGGCGGCGTAGGCGATATGTTTATCGCTCCCGCGCTCCACCACGTAATCGGTGATATGGATAACGTCGCTGGCGGCGTGGCCGCGGCCGCGCAGGAGCTCCTCCAGCGCGTGGTTGAGCAGATAGGGGGCATGGACGTGGATCTGCATCATGCGGTTGATCACCGTGCTGAGCGGTACGCCCGGCTTCTCCGCCATCCAGTCACTGGCGTTGTGGATGATGGCCCGCAGGCCGCTGGTATGCGATTTAACCGCTTCGGCAAAGGTCAGAATGCCGTCATCGCTGCTGAAGTCGGCCTGCAGACAGAGGGCGCCCGCTTCGCGCAGGTCTTCGATCGCCGGATAGGGCGTGCGATAGCTGACGATCACCGGCTGGTGTTGCTGCAGAAAATGGTGCGCTAGCGCGAGGCCGATGCGGCGGCCTCCTCCTGTGATCAGAACCGGGCGGGGCTGTTGTTCAGCCATGGGTATCTCCTTTGATTTCTGCGGCAGGGCGACCGCTTACCCCACCAGCATCCACGTTGCCGGCACAGCGGCAACCAGCAATAAACCAATTAGCGCCAATTCGCGGCGTTTGAGCGAACGATCGTGCTGGTGCGTACGTCGGGCGTACAAAAAGACCAGAAGACCCGGAGCGTAAAGTACCACCGACAACAGCAAATGCACAGGTCCCGACGCGTATAATAACCATAAGCCATAAATGCAGGCGCCGATACCCACCGCTTTATGCAGCGGACGGGTGGCGATTTTGAGCAAAAAGGCGCCGACCAGCAGATAGGGCACGAGGATCATCTCTGAGGCGATGGTCAGCAGGGTGCCGTAGTCCGAACCGGTCAGCCAGATGAGGACCAGCGACGCCTGAACGCTGATATTGGTCAGCCACAGCGAAGCGGAGGGGGCGTTGTTGCGGTTCTGGCGGGCGAACAGGCGCGGGAAGGCTTTGTGAGTGGCGGCGAGGTAAGGCACTTCGGCAGCCATGATCGTCCAGCTGAGATAGGCGCCACACACCGACACGATAAGCCCGGCGGCAATCACAATTTCACCCCACGAGCCCATCAGTCTGACCATCAGTCCCGCCATCGACGGGTTGCGCATTTCGGCCAGTTCGCTACGCGGCACCACGCCCAGCGACAGCAGGGTGACCAGCAGATACACCGCGAGGGCCGAAAGCACCGCCAGCAGCGTCGCGCGGCCAACGTCCCGCTTGTGTCGCGCGCGGGCGGAGACCACCACCGCGCCCTCGACGCCGATAAACACCCACAGAGTGATCAGCATCGTGTTTTTAACCTGCTCCCACACCGGTACGCCCAGCGCCAGGCCGCTGAAATCGAGGCGGAACGTATCCAGCTGAAAGGCCAGGGCGGCGAGGGCGACAAACGCCCCAAGCGGCAACAGCTTGGCGAGGGTGGCGACCAGGTTAATCCCCGCCGCCGTCTGCACGCCACGCAGGACCAGGAAGTGGACCACCCACAGCAGAACTGAAGCGCCAACGATAGACTGCCAGGTGTTGCCATCGCCAAACAGGCGCAGCTCAGGGGTATCGGTGAAGAAACTGAGCGCCGAAAAGACGATCACCAGATAGGAGACATTGGCGATCACCGCGCACAGCCAGTAGCCCCAGGCGGAACAGAAGCCGATCAGCTCGCCGAACCCTTCGCGGGCGTAGGTGAAGATCCCGCCGTCGAGGTCGGGACGAATACGGGTCAACAGCAGCATCGCGAAGGCGAGGAACAGGATCCCGACGCCGGTAATCGCCCAGCCGATGAGCAGAGCGGAAGGGCTGGCCACGGCCGCCATATTTTGCGGCAAACTGAATACGCCAGCGCCGAGCATTGAGCTGAGGACCAGGGCGGTCAGGGCGCTCAGGCCCAGTTTCTTTTCCATTGCATTCCCGAGGTGAAAATGGCTGTTCCAGAATATTTATTTTGCGAAATCGCATAAAAATGGAGGATTGCGCTAAGGCGCGGGATTTTACGGAGTGTCCGGGGGCCATGCAATGGCGCGGGATGAAAAAAAATGAAAAGGCGGCAATGCGCCGCCTTTTTAGCCAGTCAGCAGCGATTATTTGTACAAATCGGCGCTGATGGTGATGTTGCCGCCGCGTTCCTGCCACTGGCGGGTAATGTGATAGTACTTCGCCCCTTTCTTCGCCGCGCGTTTTGCCGTCTGATAGGAGATCTCGGTCATGTTGCCGTAGTTGCCGGTGAACTTGATGTTATCGAACGGCACCATTTGCGCCGCAGTCACTTTGTTCACTTCTTCAACTTTGGTGCCGTCCGGCAGCGTGACAGTGTAACGTCCGCCTTTTGACGACTGGGTCTCGAAGAAACGACCTACGCCGGTGCCGGAGCCAACCGCCGCGGTGGTGGCGACGCCCGGGATTTCGACGTTTTTCGCCGCTTCGCCGCCTTTGGCCAGCGCCGCGCGGCCGGCTTCAGAATCAGCCGGGATAGCGTCCGGGCTCTGCAGAACGCGTTTTTCCGCATCTTTTTTGTAGATATAGGCGGTAATGCGCTGATTGCCGCCCTGGTTGGCGTCGACCTGGCGGACGATGAAGAACGCATAGGCGCCTTTCGCTTTCGCCGCTTTGGTGATGGCGTCGTTCACTTCCGGCTGGCTGCGATAGAAGCCCTGGACGGTGACGGTGTCGTAAGGCATCAGCTCAACGGCCTGATCTTTCGGCAGCTCCATCACGCCATTGATGATGCGATTTTTCGGCGCATCCGCTTTCGGCGCGTCGTCTTTATAGAGGTCAGCCGTGACGCGCCAGTTGCCGCCATTGCCGTAATCCGACGTGTCGACAACATAGAATGAGGCCGCGCCGTCTTTGTCAGCTTTGCGCGATACCGCTTGCACCGCGTCGCCAATGGCATTAAAGCGGCCGGTGACGACAACGCGATCGTAGGGCTTCAGCGCAGCCGCCTGCTCCGGGGTCAACTCGGTCGCTGCGTGGGCAGACAACGTGGCGGTTGTCAGGAGAGCAGACGCCAGGAGGGTGTTTTTAAGCTTCATAAAAATAATCCTTTGCCTTGCGCAAACCATATACTGGTGTTGTTGTTGACTGAAAACGTTTGATTATTGCATTTAATCGCCGTGACTGTCTGCGTCATTTTTTGCGTGCCGCCCGAATCGTATACTACGGAAAGATAACATTTTTCGATATGTTGAAAAAACAGCCGCTTGACCAGCAAAAACGATAATCGATACCACTTTTATTAGTTAATGTAATGTTAATACAATGATCTCAATGGCGATAAATGGCGTTTTATACCACTGGATAAGCGGATTATCAGGCCTGAGAGGCAAATTCAGGTAAATATTGCTGCCCGGAACCATCTGTGCTGACAATAAGCAATAAAATCAAAATTTCTGTTTTATCGCTGTAGATCACAATCGCTATTTTCAGTAGGTTATAAAAAGTTTGTTACTGTTTCATTTTGCAGACAGCGAAAGATGGCGAGGATGATTTTGCCGTCCTGTCGCTGTTGGTCAGAAAAGTAAACCATCATCAAAAACCGATGGAAGGGAAAACTATGCGTATTGGTGTACCACAAGAAAGGCTAGCCCAGGAGACCCGGGCCGCCGCCACGCCGAAGACCGTTGAGCAGTTGCTCAAACTCGGCTTTAGCGTCGCGGTAGAAAGCGGCGCCGGGAAGCTGGCCAGCTTTGACGATGAGGCCTTTGCCCAGGCAGGGGCTGAAATCGTGACCGGCGACGAGGTGTGGCAGTCTGATGTCATCCTCAAGGTCAATGCCCCGAATGACGATGAAATTGCCCTGTTAAACCCAGGAACCACGCTGATTAGCTTTATCTGGCCGGCGCAAAACCCGCAGCTGATGGAAAAACTGGCGGCCCGTAATATCAACGTGATGGCGATGGATTCGGTGCCGCGTATCTCACGCGCCCAGTCGCTGGATGCGCTCAGCTCAATGGCCAATATCGCCGGGTACCGCGCTATCGTTGAAGCGGCCCATGAATTCGGTCGTTTCTTTACCGGGCAGATCACGGCGGCAGGCAAAGTTCCGCCCGCCAAGGTGATGGTTATCGGCGCCGGGGTAGCTGGACTGGCGGCGATTGGCGCCGCCAACAGCCTGGGCGCGATCGTCCGCGCCTTCGATACCCGCCCGGAAGTGAAGGAGCAGGTGCAGAGTATGGGCGCCGAGTTCCTCGAGCTGGATTTTAAAGAGGAAGCGGGCAGCGGCGACGGCTATGCCAAGGTGATGTCCGAAGCCTTTATCAAAGCCGAAATGGCGCTGTTCGCCGCCCAGGCGAAAGAGGTCGATATTATCGTCACCACGGCGTTAATACCGGGCAAACCGGCGCCGAAGCTGATCACCCGGGAAATGGTTGACTCAATGAAGTCGGGCAGCGTGGTGGTCGATCTCGCCTCGCAAAACGGCGGCAACTGCGAGTACACCGTGCCGGGCGAAGTGGTGACCACCGCCAACGGCGTGAAAATTATCGGTTATACCGACCTCCCAGGCCGTCTGCCGACCCAGTCCTCCCAGCTCTACGGCACTAACCTGGTGAACCTGCTGAAGCTGCTGTGCAAAGAGAAAGACGGCAATATCGTTATCGATTTCGATGACGTGGTGGTGCGCGGCGTGACCGTGGTGCGCGAAGGCGAAATCACCTGGCCGGCGCCGCCGATTCAGGTCTCCGCTCAGCCGCAGGCCGCGGCGAAAAAAGTGGAAGTGCCGAAAGAAGAGGTCAAACCGGCGTCGCCGTGGCGCAAATATGCGCTGATTGCGCTGGCGATTATCCTCTTCGGCTGGCTGGCCAACGTGGCGCCAAAAGAGTTCCTCGGCCATTTCACCGTCTTCGCGCTGGCCTGCGTGGTGGGTTACTACGTGGTATGGAATGTCTCCCATGCCCTGCATACGCCGCTGATGTCGGTGACGAACGCCATTTCGGGCATTATCGTGGTTGGCGCATTGTTGCAGATTGGCCACGGCGGCTGGGTCAGCTTCCTGAGCTTTATCGCGGTACTGATCGCCAGCATTAATATTTTCGGTGGTTTTACCGTGACTCAGCGCATGCTGAAAATGTTTCGCAAAGGATAAGGGGTAGCACATGTCTGGTGGATTAGTTACAGCTGCATACATTGTTGCTGCAATCCTGTTTATTTTCAGCCTGGCGGGTCTGTCGAAACACGAAACCTCGCAGCAGGGCAACTATTTCGGCATCGCCGGGATGGCCATCGCTCTGATCGCCACCATTCTGGGGCCGGACGCCGGCAACGTCGGCTGGATTATCCTCGCGATGGTGATCGGCGGGGCCATCGGTATTCGTCTGGCGAAGAAGGTCGAAATGACCGAGATGCCGGAGCTGGTGGCCATCCTGCACAGCTTCGTGGGCCTGGCGGCGGTGCTGGTAGGGTTTAACAGCTACCTGCAGCATGAAACCGGTATGGAGCAGATTCTGGTCAATATCCATTTGACCGAAGTGTTCCTCGGCATCTTCATCGGCGCGGTGACCTTCACCGGTTCGGTGGTGGCGTTTGGTAAACTGCGCGGCAAGATCTCCTCCAAACCGCTGATGCTGCCTAATCGCCATAAGCTGAACCTGGCGGCGCTGGTGGTCTCCTTCGTACTGATGGTGATTTTCGTGCGCTCCGACAGCACCGGCACCCAGGTCCTGTGCCTGCTGGTGATGACCGCGATCGCGCTGGCCTTCGGCTGGCACCTGGTGGCCTCTATCGGCGGTGCGGACATGCCGGTGGTGGTCTCTATGCTCAACTCCTACTCGGGCTGGGCGGCGGCGGCGGCGGGCTTTATGCTGAGCAATGACCTGCTGATCGTCACCGGCGCGCTGGTGGGCTCTTCCGGCGCCATCCTCTCTTACATTATGTGTAAGGCGATGAATCGCTCCTTTATCAGCGTGATCGCCGGCGGCTTCGGCACCGATGGTTCCTCCAGCGGCGGCGATGAAGAAGTGGGCGAGCACCGCGAAATTAGCGCCGAAGAGACGGCGGAGATGCTGAAAAATTCGCACTCGGTCATCATCACCCCGGGCTATGGTATGGCGGTGGCCCAGGCGCAGTATCCGGTGGCCGAGATCACCGAGAAGCTGCGGGCGCGCGGCATTAAGGTGCGCTTTGGCATTCACCCGGTCGCCGGCCGTCTGCCGGGGCATATGAACGTCCTGCTGGCGGAGGCCAAGGTGCCTTACGACATCGTGCTGGAGATGGATGAGATCAACGATGATTTCAGCGACACCGACACCGTGCTGGTCATTGGCGCTAACGATACCGTCAACCCGGCGGCGCAGGACGATCCGAAGAGCCCGATTGCTGGTATGCCGGTGCTTGAGGTGTGGAAAGCGCAGAACGTGGTGGTCTTTAAGCGTTCGATGAACACCGGTTACGCCGGCGTACAGAACCCGCTGTTCTTTAAAGAGAACACCCATATGCTGTTTGGCGATGCCAAAGCCAGCGTCGATGCGATCCTGAAAGCGCTGTAATGTAACATTATTGTTTTACAACGTTTGTTTATAAGCCGTCTCCTGTGAGACGGCTTTTTTATATGCAGAAGGATGCCAGGAATTGTTCATAAAATAAGCGGCAAGAGGTGATATAATGTTCCGGTTCTTACATCAGACAGAGGATATTATGGATACCGAGTTAACCCCAACGCAGATGGCCATCGAATTCTTACGCCGCGACACCACCGTCATGACCCCAGCGCAGTATCTGAAAAAACTTAAACTGCTGGAGCTGGAGTTTGCTGACCTGATGGCGCTCTCCTCGCTGGAGCTGAAAGAAGAGATCGATCTGGCCTGGCGTCTGGGTATCCACTGAGTCGTTCATGATCGCCATGCAATGACGGGGCCGCAAGCGGCCCTTTTATGTGCCTGAGGGAAAGCGGGCAAAAAAATCCCCCGCGAGGCGGGGGAAGGTGAACGTTCTGGGAGGGAAGGTTAATCGTCGTCGTCGTCGTCCAGTTCCACCGGCGTCTGATAGGCCTCAGGTTTAAGCACCAGCAGATCGCAGCGCAGGTGGTCGACGACCTGCTCCGCGGTATTGCCAAGGAACGCCGCAGAGAGGCCGGTGCGTCCGACCGTACCCAGCACCACGATCCCCGCCTGCAGATGCTCGGCGAGATCTGGGATCACCTCCTCAGGCAACCCTTTTTCCACATGGGTGAATTTCTCGTCAATGCCAAACTTCTGCCGCAGCGCTTTCATCGCCAGCAGATGCTGACCGCGAATGGCGTCGTTGTAGACGCTGGGATCGAAATCCGGCAGCTCAATCGCGATATTGATCGGGGTGACCGGATAGGCGCCGATAAGGTGCACTTCAGTGTGGTTGACTTCTTCCGCCAGCGACAGCGTCTCGCGAACCAGCTTCTCGTTGAGGGTGTTGTGATAATTCTCTTCACTGGCCAGATTGACGGCGACCAGCGCTTTACCGCCTTCCGGCCACGGCTGATCTTTCACCATCCAGACCGGGCAGGGGCACTTACGCAGCAGATGCCAGTCGGTCGGGGTGAAGATCACCGCTTCCAGCTTGTCGTGCTGGTGGGCCATCTTCAGCAGCAGGTCGTGTTTCTCACTGATCACTTCCTGAATAATGGCTTCGAAGGGGCGGTTGTGCCACACCACTTTCACGTCAATCGGCACACCGGATTCAAGATAGAATTTCGCCTGCTCGCGGATCCAGGCCGTTCGTTGGGCAATGACGCCCTGACGCATCGCCGTCCGTTCGTCCGGCGACAGCAGGGTGGTCATTTCATAAGAAAAATCATAGATCGGCAAAAAGGCTTTGATGCGTCCACCAATCCGTTGGTGCAGGTACACCGCTCGCCTTAGCGCCGGCTGGTCGTCCTGGTTAGGATCGATTACTACCAGCATGCTCTGATACTTCGCCATACAGGGTCTCCTTACAACTGCAGCTACCGTCAGTTATTAAAAAGATAACCTATATGGATGAATTGAAACAGGGGAGGAGCCTGGTCAGATCAACAAATCTGAAAAAAATGCCGATCCTGACCAGGTGTTGCGCGGAGATTAAGCGACGTTGCGCGCCTGACCGGCCAGCTGGGCCAGCAGGTCGCCGTTTTCAATGGTGATGTATTTGCCTTTCACCGCCAGCATGCCGCTCTTCTGGAAACGCCCCAGCAGACGGCTGATGGTTTCGACGGTGAGGCCGAGATAGTTGCCAATGTCGCCGCGGGTCATGGTCAGTCGGAACTCGCGGGGAGAGAAACCGCGCTGCGCGAAACGGCGTGACAGGTTATAGATAAACGCGGCCAGGCGCTCTTCAGCGTTCTTTTTGGAAAGCAGCAGGATCATATCCTGGTCGCCTTTGATCTCACCGCTCATCAGGCGCATCATCTGCTGACGCAGATTCGGCATTTTTCCGGAAAGATCGTCGAGGGTTTCAAAGGGGATCTCGCACACCATCGAGGTTTCCAGCGCCTGGGCGAAGCTCGGGTGCAGGCCGGTGCCGATGGCGTCGAAGCCCACCAGATCGCCCGCCAGATGGAAGCCGGTAATCTGCTCATCGCCTTGCTCGGTGATGGTGTAGCTTTTGATAGTCCCGGAGCGAATGGCGTACAACGATTTCAGCTCATCACCCGCTTTGAACAAGGTTTGACCTTTCTGGATGGGCTTTTTCCGCTCGATAATATTATCCAGCTGATCAAGCTCATGCTCGTTCAGAGTAAAGGGGATGCAGAGCTGGCTGATACTGCAATCCTGACAATGGATAGCACAACCGCCAGACTGAATGCGTCGAATAATTCGCTTCTCAGGGATCATATGTCTGCTCAGGCCTTAATTGATATTGGTCAATTTTAACATCTTTTTGATGAGCAGGTAAGTCTTCAGGCTCTGAAACACGTAATATCAGCAGGGTAAATCAACACAGGCTGATATCTGCTTGATTAAAAATAGATTATTCAGCCACATTGGATTGTAAAATTACCTGAAAATTCCGAAAACGCATTTTCAGTCAAAGCAACAGATAGCCCTCGTGGCGCAGAAGCCACTCTTTACGCTGCACGCCGCCGGCATAGCCGGTCATCGTGCCGTTACGCCCGATGACCCGATGGCAGGGCACCACAATACTCACCGGGTTGGCGCCATTGGCGGCCCCCACGGCGCGCGCCGCGCCGGGACGACCGAGCGCCTCGGCCAGCTGACCATAGTGCATCACCTGGCCGCAGGGGATTTCGCGTAACGCCCGCCAGACCTGGCGCTGGAAAGGGGTGCCGGCGGTGGCGGTAGGCAGGGTCTCGATAACGGCCAGATCGCCGGCAAAATAGTCGTTCAGCTTACTGCTGAGACCGCCTGGATTGCGGCAGTCGACGCGCTGATAGCCTTCCCGGCGATAGTGTACATCGAGCAGGGTCTCCATCCGATCGCGGTGCTCGTCCCACTCGACGGCGCGCAAATTAAACTGTTCGTCGCAGAGCACCCACAGCGCCCCCAGCGGGGTATCCATTTTATCCTGCAGCAAGGTCAACATCGTTTCGGTCATCCACCATCGTACACGAGGGCCACACGATACCACGCGCCGGCGGCGGTCAACTATACTCCCAAAAGATAAACCCGCATCATCGACCGGCAGCCACCGGCCGTTACGTTGATTTATTTTTGGATCGATCCTGACGGGTTATCGGGCATGGTTTTTGCTACTTTTAAGCTGACGACGCCGGTCCTCCGCGCAGCTTTGCGCGCCTGGGAAGGTGCCGCCGCGTCAGCGCGGCGCGGTTAATAACTCAGAGGTGGGGCTATGCAATATATACTGACTGGCGTAATCGTATTGATCTTCAGCGGCCTGGTTATCCATGGCCTCACGCTGTTGCTCGAACGCGGGTATCGCGCGCTTTTCGGCATCTTCGCCGGAGCCGCGGATCTCCCCCGCAAGGTCAAAGTGAAGGTGCCGCGTTAAGCGTAAGCCGCCGTCCCTGGCGCTTCAACGGCTTAAGGAAGCCGCGGATAGATGCCAGGGCCGATGGGCAGTCCTGCCAGATACCAGCCCACCAGCAACAGCAGCCAGACGGCGAGGAAAATCAGCGGGTAAGGGAGCACCAGCGAATAGTATGTCCCGAGGCGGGCGTCCGGTCGGTAGCGCTGTAAAAAACCGAGAAACAGCGGCACAAACGGTGAAACCGGCGCCAGCGGCAGCACCGATGAATCGGCGATGCGAAACAGGATCTGCGCAAACGCCGGGTGGAAGCCCAGCAGCATAAACATCGGCACGAAGATCGGCGCCAGAATCGACCAGATGGCCGAGCCGCTGGCGATAAACATACACAGAAAAGCCGACAGCAGCGCCAGACCGACAAACGCCGGGACGCCGTTCATGCCGGCGCTCTCCAGCAGGTCCGTCAGGCCAACGGCCATAAACTTACCCATATTGCTCCAGTTGAACATCGCCACGAACTGCGCCAGCGGGAAGACCATCACGATAAATCCGGCCATCTCTTTCATCGGCTCAATCATCAGCTGCGGCAGATCGGCCTGGCGGCGAATTTTGCCGGTGGCGATGCCGTAAGCCAGCGACACGACAAAGAAGAAAAAGATGATCAGCGGCACGATGCCTTTGATAAACGGCGAGGGCATGACCGTGTGTTGAACCGGGTCGCGAAGAATGCCGTTTTCGGGGACCACCATCAGGGCGATGACCGCCACGAACGCCAGCGTCGCCACGCCGGCGATGCGCAGGCCGAAACGCTCCTCGGCGGTCAGCGTCTGCAGCTTGTCATCACGACTGCCTTGCCATTGGCCCAGCCGCGGCTCCACCAGCTTGTCAGTGATCAAACCGCCGACGAGGGTCAGGAGGATCACCGAGGTCGCCATAAAGTACCAGTTGTCGATCACGCTGACGTGCAGAGAGGCATCGATGGATTTGGCCGCCTCGGTGCTGATCCCGGAGAGCAGCACGTCGGTGGTGACGATCAGTAAATTGGCGGTAAAGCCGCAGCCCACCCCGGCAATGGCCGCCAGCAGGCCGGCGACCGGATGCCGACCGACGGCGAGAAACATCAGCGCCCCCAGCGGCGGCATGATCACCAGCGCGGCGTCGGAGGAGATATGGCTGAAAAAGGCGATAAACAGCACCATATAGCTGGCATAACGGGCGCTAACGTGGGAGGCCATCTTCACCATCAGCGCGGGCAACAGGCCCACCCGCTCGGCAAAGCCGGCGCCCAGCACCAGGGCGAGGATCGCCCCCAGCGGCGCGAATCCGCTGAAGTTTTTAATCACGTTCGGTAGAAACCAGTGCAACCCTTCCACGCTGAGCAGGTTTTTGACCACCACCCGCGACCCGTCCGCAGGATTTTGGACCCCGACGTTGAAGGCGGAGAGTATCGCCGTGGCGGCGATCAGCGCCACGATAAGATAGATAAACAGCAAAAACGGGTGCGGGACCTTATTACCGATCTTCTCTACCCAGCCATAGCGCTTTCCGGCGGGGGAAGGCGACGGTATGGATGACATACTCATGGGCGTTCCTCTGTTGTCGTTGTTGTGTTAGGCAGGCCTGCTCCCGTACTGCCGGCGGTTATTATGGTCGGTGCGTGCCGCGATGCCGGTCAGCGTCTGTCAGGAGCGGTCTGGTCTGTATGGTTAGCGTAAAACCGACGGACTCACCTCCGCCGGGATCGGGCAGCGGTAGGGATGTTCGGCCAGCGCTTGCCTGAGCTCTCGCTGGCTGGCCTCCAGCAGCGCGCGGTCGCTGAATAAGCGGATCGCCGTCGCCGCGAGGACTTTCCCCGCCAGCAGCATCCCTTTATGAGCGATGGCGGTGCGTCCCTGGCTCACCAGCTGCCAGCTGTGCAGCGGGGTACCCACCGCGAAGCAGGGGCTGAAGCACTGGGCCACCGGCGCTTTCCAGCTGACGTCGCCGACGTCGGTGGAGCCGGCGAGGAGCGTATCCGTGGCCGCCCACGGCGCCACCTCATCAATCAGCAGCGTGTCGCGGTGGCGACGAGCGAAGGTTTTCCCCGCCTCGCCGCCGGTGCCGGCGATATTGTTCAGGCTGTTGTTGATATCGTTGTCGCTGAGCGAGGCGCGGATCGCCGCGGCAAAGGCGCGCTCGTCGTCGCTCCATGCCGGCGTGCCGTAATGGCATACCGCCTGGTACATCGCCGCTTCGAGCGTGCGGTTGGGCAGATAGCCCGAGCAGGCTTTTTCAAAGCGGCAGCTGACGTGGGTCTCGGTCATCAGTGCGGCCCCCTGGGCAATCTTCTCAATGCGGGCGAAAATCTGTTCCACGTCGGCCATCTCCGGCGCGCGGATCAGATACAGCACTTCCGCCTGGGCCTGGACGACGTTGGGCGAGACGCCGCCGGTATCGGTAATGGCGTAATGAACCCGCGCCTTCTCGATAATATGTTCATTCAGGAAGTTGCTGCCGGTGGTCATCAGGGTGACCGCGTCCAGGGCGCTTCGCCCCAGGTGCGGCGAATTGGCGGCGTGGGCGGCGGTGCCGGTAAAGCGCCACGCCGCCTGAATGTTGGCGAGGGTGCGGGTGCTGAACATCCCGGCCCAGGCCTCCGGATGCCAGGTGAGGGCCGCATCGACGTCATCAAACAGCCCTTCGCGCACCATAAAGGTTTTGCCCGAGCCGCCTTCTTCCCCCGGGCAACCGTAGAAGCGCAGGGTGCCTGCGCCGCCGTGCTGCTGCAGCCATTTTTTAGCGGCCACCGCCGCGGCGAAAGCCGCCGTCCCGAGCAGATTGTGCCCGCAGCCGTGACCGTTGCCCCCCGGCGTCGACGATGTCGGCTCCGCGCAGTGGGCCTGCTGGCTAAGACCCGCCAGGGCGTCAAACTCGCCCAGCAGGGCAATAACCGGTTGGCCCTCGCCGACGCTGGCGATAAAAGCATTGGGGATCCCGCCGGCATCCCGGGTAAGCTGAAAACCTTCCGCTTCCAGGGCGTCCGCCAGCCGGCGGGCGGACCAGAACTCCTCAAAGCGCGTCTCCGGGTGATCCCAGATGTCATCGGCGATAGCGCAATACGTCTCGCGGCTTGCCTCAATCACCTCGTCCACAAACTGAAAGATGGGTTCCATCACACCCCCCGCTGCCAGGGAAAGTTAAGCGCGACGCGCGCCAGGGTGTCGACCGCGACCGTCATTACGCTCTCGTCGAAGTCAAACTTCTCGTTGTGGTGACCGGCGCTCAGTTCGGTGCCGAATATCATGTACGAGGCGAGGCCGCCGCGCGCCTGGACCCGGGCCATCATCAGGGTGGCGTCTTCCGATCCCGCCGGGGCGGCGATGCGATCCACCGCCTGCTGCACGCCGGGCACAAGGGCGGCCTGTTCGCGCAGGTACGCCACCCACGCCGGCGACGGGGCGCTGGCGGTGGCCGCGCCCATCATGCGTAACTCGTACCCGGCTTGATGCATCGCCGCGGCCCCGGCGATGACGTGCTGCGCCCGGTCAAAAACATACTGATTGATGGCTTCGCTTTCGCCGCGGGTTTCCACTTTTAACAGGGCCGAAGAGGGCACCACGTTGCGTCCGGTGCCGGCCTGCATCACCCCAACGTTGACCCGCGACGCGCCGGCGCTGTGCGGTGGGATGGCGTGCAGAGCAAGGGCGGCCTGGGCGGCGGCGAGCAGCGCGTTGCGCCCATCTTCAGGCTTACCGCCGGCATGGGCGGCCACGCCGCTAAACTGCACATCGAATTTGGTGGTGGCCATAAAGTTGTCCCCCCCGCACACCACGGTGCCGACCGGAACGCCGGTGCCGATATGGATGGCGGTGAAATAGTCCACCTCGTCCACCACGCCGGCGGCCACCATCGCGCGGGCGCCGCGGGTACCCTCTTCAGCAGGCTGGAAAATCAGTTTAATGACCCCGTTGAGCTGGGCGGCATACTGCTTGAGCACATGCGCCAGACCCAGCCCGATGGCGGTATGCCCATCGTGGCCGCAGGCGTGCATCATGCCGGCGTTGCAGGAGGCGAAATGGTCGCGATGGGGGCGGTGGCTGTCATCGTGCTGCTCATTGAGGTCGAGGGCGTCCATGTCGACGCGAAAGGCCAGGGTTGGGCCGGGACGTCCGGTGTCGAGCGTCGCCACCACGCCGGCGAACCCGCCTTCAAACGCCGGCAACCAGCGTTCCGGCGCCCCTTGCTCGCGGGCGCGCTCGAAAGCCTGGGTCAGGGTCTCCTCATCCGGCAGCCCCATCCGGCTGTCGGCATCGATGACGTCACGCCCCAGCGCCAGCTGGTAGCCGAGTCCGTCGAGGATCTCCGCCACCTTGCTGGCGGTGCGAAACTCCAGCCAGCCGGATTCAGCGTGCAGGTGAAAATCGCGGCGCCATTGGGTCATGGCTGGCGCCAGCTGGCGCAGGTATTCATCAAGTTGCGGCATAGCTTATCCTGTCATAAGTAAAAAATGTGACGGCGTTCACGATGTGATAGCTTTTGTTTATCACTGACGCGCTACAGGCCTTAACGCTCTTAACCTGCCACAGCCTGATGGATTACAGTAGATGTCATTTTCTTCCGTCTGATAAACAACGGTTATCACCAAAAGCATGGCATTTCAGATTAAATTTCATCAAATTCGCGCCTTCGTCGAGGTGGCCCGGGAAGGGAGTATTCGCGGCGCCAGCCGCTCGCTGGCGGTCTCGCAGCCGGCCCTGACCAAAGCGATTAAAGAGCTGGAGGAGGGGCTTTCCGCTCAGCTGTTCGTCCGCCGCCGCCAGGGGGTGGCGCTGACTGACGATGGCGAAAGTTTTTATCAACATGCGAGCCTGATTCTCGAGGAGCTGCGGGCGGCGCAGGATGAACTGCTGCAGCGCCAGGGAGAGCAGGCCGGGCAGATCAATATTGGCCTTGGCGCCAGCGTCGCCCGGTCGCTGATGCCGTCGGTGATCTGCCGCTTTCATCAGCAGCATCCGCAGGTGAAGGTGCGGATCATGGAGGGCCAGCTGCTGGCGATGATCAATGAGCTGCGCCAGGGGGAGCTGGATTTCACCATCAACACCTACTATCCCGGGCCGTACGACCATGAGTTCAGCTTTGAAAAACTGTTTGAGAAACCGTTCGCGGTCTTCGCCCGCGCGGGGCATCCGGCGGCGCAGGCCACCTCGCTGGTGGAGCTGATGGATCACCACTGGACCATGCCGACGCCGCGCGGCAGCTACTTTAAACAGCTGCAGGACCGGTTTAATCAGGCCGGGCTGGCGCCAAAGGTGGATATTGTGTGCGAGACCTTCTCGTCGTGCATCAGCCTGGTGGTGAAAAGCGATTTTCTCAGTATCCTGCCGGTGGAGCTCGGCAACGATCCGATGATGGCGGACAAGCTGATGATGATCCCCGTCCGCGAAGCGTTGCCGACGGCGGCCTATTTTCTGATCCAGCGGCGCGACACCCGGCAGACGCCGCTAACGGCGTCATTAATCACCCTGTTTCGCCGCCAGAGTCGACAATTGTTTCCTTAACCGCCCGTCGCGCTCACTTTGCCAGCAGACGGGGCTAAACGCGTTGAGGGGGGAGCGCGAGGCGGCTATAGTAGCTGGCGACAGCCGCTGGAGGAGAGCCCATGAACCTTGATGACAAATCCCTGTTTCTTGACGCCATGGAAGATGTCCAGCCCCTGAAACGTAACAATGACGTGCACTGGCATCCCGGGCGCAACAGTCGCGCCCCGCAGCGCGTCGACACCCTGCAACTGGATAATTTTCTCACTACCGGCTATCTCGATATCGTACCGCTCGCCACGCCGCTGGAGTTTAAGCGCGAAGGGCTGCAGAGCGGTGTGCTGGATAAGCTACGGCGGGGGAAATACAGCCAGCAGGCGAGCCTCTCCCTGCTGCGCCAGCCGGTGGAACAGTGCCGGCAGATGCTCTTCGCCTTTATGGTGCAGGCGCAGAAAGAGGGGTTACGCAATGTGCTGATCGTTCACGGCAAAGGCCGCGACGACCAGTCCCATGCCAATATCATCCGCAGCTATCTGGCGCGCTGGCTGGAAGAGCTGCCGGAGGTGCAGGCCTTCTGCGCTGCGCTACCACATCATGGCGGTAGCGGCGCCTGCTATGTCGCGCTGCGTAAATCGGCCGAAGCGAAGCAGGAGACCTGGGAGCGGCACGCCAAGCGCAGCCGTTAGCGCAGCAGCAGCGTCAGCTCGCGGGCGGCTTTTTGCAGCTCCGGCAGCACGCGGTCGATCATCTCGCGGGCCGACATCTGGCCCGCATGCACCCCGACGTTCAGCGCCGCCTGCGCCTGCCCCTGGGCGTTAAACAGCGGTACCGCGAGGGAGCGCAGGCCCATCTCCAGCTCCTGATCGTTGAGGGCATACCCCTGCTGATGCACCCGTTTCAGCTCGGCGCGCAGCTTCGCCACCGAATCCACCGTCTGCGGGGTATAGCGGATCATGGTTACCCGGGCCAGCATGTCGTTGAGCTTCTCCTCCGGCTGATGGCTGAGCAGCACCCGACCCATCGAGGTCGCCCACGCCGGAAGGCGGCTGCCGATATCGAGGTCGATGGTCATGATCCGCGAACTGGAAGCGCGGGCGATATACAGGATATCGTCCCCGTCGAGGGTGGCGATGGAGCAGGACTCATTGAGCATTTCGCTCAGATGCCGCAGCACCGGCTGCGCCGAACGCGCCAGCGGCGTCGAGGCCAGCCAGGCGTGCCCCAGGGCCAGGATCCGCGGCCGCAGCTGAAAATGCTTACCGTCTTCGGCATAAACGAACCCCAGCTTGCTCAGGGTATACAGGCAGCGGCGCACCGCTGCGCGCGGAATGCCGGTCTTTTGACTGATCTGTGAGATAGACAGCAGGGGCCGCTGCGGCGTGAATGCCTGAATCACCTCCAGGCCGCGCGCCAGCGAGGCCATGAAGTTAGGATCGCCCTTAAACGGATCGCCGTCGCCGGTCAGTAAATCGTCTGGATGCTTGTCCATTTCTGTTCCCCATATTTGCCATCGATCACATTCTTTCGCTAAAGATAACCGATGTTCGATTATCGCACCATATTTCGATTATCGCCCTTGACCGACATCGTTAAGCGGGTCACATTTTGTGCGAACAACGAATAAAAGTGCGATTACCGCACATCAATGGAGCGACCTGATGATTGATAAAAGCGTATCGACGCTGAGCGAGGCCATCGCCGGGATCCACGACGGGGCGACTATTATGATCGGCGGCTTTGGTCCCGCCGGCCAGCCGACCTTTCTGATTGACGCCCTGATTGACCAGGGCGCCCGCGACCTGACCATCATTAACAACAACGCCGGCAACGGCGAAGTGGGGCTCGCGGCGCTGCTCAAGGCTGGCCGGGTGCGCAAAATGATCTGCTCCTTCCCGCGCCAGGTCGATTCCCAGATTTTCGATGACCTCTATCGCCGCGGCAAAGTGGAGCTGGAGCTGGTGCCGCAGGGCAACCTCGCGGCGCGGATCCAGGCCGCCGGCGCCGGGCTGGGGGCGGTGTTTACCCCCACCGGCTACGGCACGCCGCTGGCGGAAGGCAAGGAGACACGGGAAATCGACGGCCGCCACTATGTGCTGGAGTATCCGATCAAAGCCGATTTCGCGCTGATTAAAGCCCACCAGGGCGACCGCTGGGGCAACCTGGTGTATCGCAAAGCAGCGCGCAACTTTGGCCCGATTATGGCGACGGCGGCGAAAACCACCATCGTTGAAGTCTCGCAGCTGGTGTCGCTGGGCGACCTCGACCCGGAACACATCATCACCCCCGGCATTTTCGTCCAGCGCGTGTTCTCGCTGGAAAACCTGACTGCCGCACAACGCGCCTGAGGAACCCGAGATGCAAAAACTGACCCGTGACGAAATGGCCCAGCGCGTGGCCCGCGATATCCCCGAAGGCGCTTACGTTAACCTCGGCATTGGCCTGCCGACCCGGATTGCCAACTACCTGCCTGCCGACAAAGAGGTGTTCCTGCACAGCGAGAACGGCCTGCTGGGCATGGGGCCGAAGCCGCAGCCCGGAGAAGAAGATCCCGAGCTGATCAATGCCGGTAAAGAGTACGTTACCCTCCTGCAGGGCGGCTGCTATTTCCACCATGGCGACTCCTTCGCCATGATGCGCGGCGGCCATCTCGATATCTGCGTGCTGGGGGCCTATCAGGTCTCCGCCAGCGGCGATCTCGCCAACTGGAGCACCGGCGCGCCGGACGCCATCCCGGCGGTCGGCGGGGCGATGGATCTGGCCATCGGCGCTCGCCAGGTGTTTGTGATGATGGACCATCTAACCCGCGACGGCGAGTGCAAGCTGGTGAAACAGTGCAGCTACCCGCTGACCGGCGTCGGCTGCGTGAGCCGGATCTATACCGACCTGGCGGTGATCGACATTACCGACCGCGGCCCGGTGGTGCGGGAAATCTTTAACGGTCTCTCTTTTGAAGAGCTGCAGCGCATCACTCCGGTGACGCTGACCTTTGAACAACTGGCGGAAAGCGCGTAAGGAACCTATGATGAATCAGGCATTTATCTGTGATGCGGTGCGTACACCCTTTGGCCGTTTTGGTGGTACCCTGGCGACGATGCGCTCTGACGACCTGGCGGCGCTGCCGCTGAAAGCGCTGCTGGAGCGTAACCCGGGACTGGATCCTTCGCGCATTGACGATGTGATCTTTGGCTGTGCCAACCAGGCCGGGGAAGACAACCGCAACGTGGCGCGGATGGCGCTGCTGCTGGCCGGGTTGCCGGAGAGCGTGCCCGGCAGCACCATCAACCGCCTGTGCGGCTCCAGCCTCGATGCGATCGGCGTCGCGGCGCGGGCGATTAAAAGCGGGGAGACGCAGCTGATGATCGCCGGCGGCGTGGAGAGCATGTCCCGAGCGCCGTTTGTGATGGGTAAAGCGGAGAGCGCCTTTAGCCGCAGCATGCAGATGGAGGATACCACCATCGGCTGGCGCTTTATTAACCCGCAGATGAAAGCCCTGTACGGCGTGCATTCCATGCCGGAGACGGCGGAAAATGTCGCCGATGAGTTTGCCATTTCCCGCGCCGATCAGGATGCGTTCGCCTTACGCAGTCAACTGCGCACCGCCGCGGCCCAGGAGGCTGGGCGTTTTGCCGATGAGCTGATCGCCGTCCAGGTGCCGCAGCGTAAAGGCGAGCCGCTGCGGTTTAGCCGCGATGAACACCCGCGCAGCACCTCGCTGGAGGCGCTGGCGAAACTGCGCGGCGTGGTGCGCGCCGACGGCAGCGTCACCGCCGGCAACGCCTCAGGCGTTAACGATGGCGCCTGCGCGCTGCTGCTGGCCAGCGAAACCGCGCTGGCGGCCAACGATCTTCAGCCGCTGGCCCGGGTGGTCGGCGTGGCGACGGCGGGGGTGGCGCCGCGCATTATGGGCTTTGGCCCGGCGCCGGCGGTGCGGAAGGTGCTGGCGCAGACCGGTCTGACGTTAGCCCAGATGGACGTGATCGAGCTGAATGAAGCCTTCGCCGCCCAGGCGCTGGCGGTGACCCGTGATTTGGGCTTACCGGACGATGCCGCCCATGTGAACCCCAACGGCGGGGCGATCGCCCTGGGGCATCCGCTCGGCGCCTCCGGCGGCCGCCTGGCGATGACCGCAGCTTACCAGCTGAAACGGACCGGCGGCCGCTACGCGCTGTGCACCATGTGCATCGGCGTCGGGCAGGGGATCGCCCTGATTATTGAACGTGTTTAAGGAGCCAGAATGAGTTTGTTGACCCCGATGCTGCGCAGCAGTCCGCTCACCGACTGGTTCAGCGACGCGCAGCGGGTGCAGGGCATGCTGGATTTTGAAGCGGCGCTGGCCCAGGCGCAGGCCGCCTGCGGGATGGTGCCGGCGGCGGCGGTCGGGCCGATTGTCGCGGCCTGCCGCCACGAGGCGATCGATTTTACCGCCCTGGGCGAGGCGGCTGTGGGGGCGGGTAATCTGGCGATCCCGCTGGTGAAACAGCTGACGGCCCAGGTAAAAGCGCGGGATCCAAACGCCGCGCGCTACGTTCACTGGGGTGCCACCAGTCAGGATGCTATCGACACCGGGCTGGTGCTCCAGCTGCGCGGGGCGCTGGATACCGCCGAGCAACTGCTTGAGCGACTGTTGGCGGCCCTCGCCGGGCAGGCCGACCGTCATTGCCACAGCGTGATGCCGGGCCGGACCTGGATGCAGCATGCGCTGCCGGTGACCTTTGGTCTGAAGCTGGCGGGCACTCTCGACGCGCTGCTGCGCTGGCAGCAGCGGCTGCGGGAGATGCGTCCGCGTCTACTGGTGCTGCAGTTCGGCGGCGCCGCGGGGACCCTGGACGCGCTGAAAGCGCAAGGACCGGCGGTTAGCCAGGCGCTGGCGCAGAACCTCGGTATGTCGCTGCCGGATACCCCGTGGCACAGCCAGCGCGATCGGCTGCTGGAGGCAGGCGCCTGGTTCGCTGGCGTCTGCGGCACCCTGGGGAAATTCGCTAACGACTTCTCCCTGCTGATGCAGACCGAAGTGGCTGAGGTGGGCGAGCCGGTAGCGGAAGGGCGCGGCGGCTCGTCGACGATGCCGCATAAGCGCAATCCGGTGGCCTGCGCGGCGATCCTGACCGCCGCCCAGCGCACCCCGGGTCTGATGGCCACCCTCTACGCCTGCCAGATTCAGCAGCACGAGCGGGCGCTGGGCGGCTGGCAGGCGGAGTGGGAGACCCTGCCGGAGCTGATTACCCTGGTGGGCGGGGCGCTGGCGCAAAGCGAGGCGCTGGTGCGCGACATGCAGGTCTTCCCGCAAAAGATGCGCGCCGACCTCGATATCACCCACGGGCTGATCATGGCTGAGGCGGTGACCCTGGCGCTGGCGGAATGCATCGGCAAAGCTGAGGCGCACCATCATATTGAGGCGCTGTGCCGTCAGGCGCTGGACCGCCACTGCCCGCTTGTCGATCTGCTCGCGGCAGACCCGCAGGTTAGTCAGTATCTCTCCCGCGAACGCTTAACCACGCTGCTGGACCCGGCAACGGCGACCGGCAGCGCCGAACGCTTTGTGCGCCAGGTGCTGGCGCGTTATCAGGAGCAACATGATGAATCTTGATTATCAACTCGATGGACCGGAAGGTGCGCCGGTTATCGTTCTCTCCAACTCGCTGGGTACCACCCGGGCGATGTGGCAGCCGCAGACAGAGGCGTTAACCGCCCATTTCCGGGTGCTGCGCTACGACACCCACGGCCACGGTAAAACGACGAAAAATGGCAAAGTGACCCTCGCCCAGCTGGGGGAAGATGTGATTGCGCTGCTCGATCATCTGAATATCGACCGCGCCTGGTTCTGCGGGATCTCGATGGGCGGTCTGACCGGTCTGTGGCTGGGCCGCTTTGCGCCAGAGCGTTTTTATGGTCTGGCTGTCGCGAACACCGCGGCGCGCATCGGCGATCAGGCCAGCTGGCTGTCGCGGGCGCGGGCGGTACGCCAGGAGGGAATGGCGGTGGTGGCCGCCGGGGCGGCGGATCGCTGGTTCACCCACGCGTTTCGCCAGCAGGCGCCGGAGGTGGTGGAGGCCCTGTGTCACCAGCTGACCCATACCGACGCCGAAGGCTATGCCGCCTGCTGTGAGGCGCTGGCCGCCGCCGACCTGCGGGGCGAAGTAGGGCAGATCCCGCTGCCGACGTTAATCATCGCCGGGGAAAGTGACCCTGTCACCACGGTCGGTGACGCTAATTTCCTGCAGCAGCAGATCCCCGCCTCCCAGGTGGTAGTTCTGCCGGCATCGCATCTGTCAAACATTGAGGCGGCGAAAAGCTTTACTTCAGCGCTGCTGAGCTTTTTCCAGGGAGAACGCCATGGAGGATAAACAGCGCTATCAGGACGGGTTGGCGGTGCGGCGCAAAGTACTGGGCGACGCCCACGTCGACCGTACGCTGCAGCATCTGACGCCGTTGAACGAAGAGTTTCAGGACTTTATCACCCGCTACGCCTGGGGTGAGACCTGGACCCGTCCGGGGCTCGACCACCACACCCGCAGTATGATCACCATTGCCATGCTGATTGCTCTCAATCGCGAGGCGGAGCTGAAGATGCATCTGCGCGCGTCGTTTAACAACGGGGTGACCCGCGATGAGCTGAAAGAGTTGATCATGCACTCTGCGCTGTACTGCGGACTGCCGGCGGCCAATGCCACGATGCATCTGGCGCAGCAGGTGTTTGACGACATTGACGCCGCGCAGGGTTGAGTCGTCGTCCAGGTCGGATTGCCCGGCAGTCGTTGTAGGCCGGGTAAGACGCAGCCGCCACCCGGCGGAAATGCCGCTACGTTATCCCTTATTTCTCACCCTCCTGCGGCGCGACGGCTGGGGCATCGTCCCGGTCGACCCGAGGGTCAGCATCAACCCGGGAAAGGGAATTATTGTTATTTTTCAGCATTCAAGGGACGACTTGTCGTTGAGCATAGCCGGGCAGGAAGTGAATTCAAGCTGGCGCGGCGCGGGCATAAAAAAAGCCGTCACCTGAACGGCGACGGCCTGCTGTTAGCGCCAGAGGGGGGCGTTAGCCGTGCTGTTTACAGCCGGCGCACTGCGACGTCTGGATCTGCTGGAAGAAATCGTTGCCTTTATCATCGACGAGAATAAACGCCGGGAAATCTTGCACTTCGATTTTCCAGATCGCCTCCATCCCCAGTTCCGGATACGCCACGCACTCAAGGCTCTTGATGCTCTGTTGCGCCAGCACCGCCGCCGGGCCGCCTATGCTGCCGAGGTAGAAGCCGCCGTGTTTGTGGCAGGCGTCGGTGACCTGCTGGCTGCGGTTGCCTTTCGCCAGCATCACCATGCTCGCGCCATGGGACTGCAGCAGATCGACGTAAGAGTCCATGCGGCCTGCGGTGGTCGGGCCGAGGGATCCGGAGGCGTAACCGGCAGGCGTTTTGGCCGGGCCGGCGTAGTAGATCGGGTGATCTTTCACGTACTGCGGCAGTTCCTCGCCATTATCGATAAGCTCTTTCAGCTTGGCGTGGGCGATATCGCGGGCGACGATAATAGTGCCGTTGAGACTCAGGCGGGTGGAAACCGGATGGGCGGACAGTTGCGCCAGGATCTCGCTCATCGGCTGATTCAGGTTGATGCTGACCACCTTGCCTTCGCCCTGCTGACGCAGATGTTCAGGGATATATTTTCCTGGATTGCTCTCCAGTTTCTCAATCCAGATACCGTCGCGGTTGATTTTGGCTTTGATGTTGCGGTCGGCGGAGCAGGAGACGCCCATGCCGATCGGACAGGAGGCGCCGTGGCGCGGCAGGCGGATCACCCGGATATCGTGGGCGAAGTATTTGCCGCCGAACTGCGCGCCGAGGCCGAGGTTTTGCGCTTCCTGCAGCAGTTCCTGCTCAAGCTGCACATCGCGGAACGCCTGACCGTGCTCGTTGCCTTCGGTTGGCAGACCGTCGTAGTAGCGGGTGGAGGCCAGCTTGACGGTTTTCAGCGTCGCTTCCGCCGAGGTACCGCCGATGACAAAGGCGATATGGTACGGCGGGCAGGCCGCGGTACCGAGGGTACGCATCTTCTCCACCAGATAGTTTTTCAGCTTCGCCGGGGTGATCAGCGCTTTGGTTTCCTGATAGAGATAGGTTTTATTGGCGGAACCGCCGCCTTTCGCCATGCACAGGAATTTATATTCGTCGCCGTCGACGCTGTAGAGATCGATCTGCGCCGGCAGGTTGGTGCCGGTGTTGACCTCTTTATACATATCCAGCGGGGCGTTCTGCGAGTAACGCAGGTTATCTTCGGTATAGGTGTTGTACACGCCCTGCGCCAGGGCGGCTTCGTCGCCGCCGCCGGTCCAGACGCGCTGGCCTTTTTTACCCATGATGATGGCGGTGCCGGTGTCCTGACAGGTGGGCAGGACGCCTTTGGCGGCGATTTCCGAGTTGCGCAGGAACTGCAGGGCGACATATTTATCGTTATCGCTGGCCTCCGGGTCGAGCAGAATTGACGCGACCTGCTGCTGATGGGAGACGCGCAGCATAAAGGCGGCGTCGTGGAAGGCCTGCTGCGCCAGCAGGGTCAGCGCCTGCGGTTCCACTTTCAGCACTTCCTGGCCGTCAAATTCGGCGACGGAGACGTGCGCTTTGCTGAGCAGATAGTATTCGGTATCGTCGTGCGCCAGCGGGAACGGATCCTGATAAACAAACGGTTTAGTCGACATAATCACTTACTCCATAAAGATAAAACCGCCGGGGTGGTCCCGGCGGTTATGAATCAGAACATCATGGACATCCACGGATAGCCAATCAGCAGCAGGGCGGCCAGGAAGATGGCGCCAAAGATGGTGCCGAGGCGCCAGTAATCTTTGGTCGGCAGATAGCCGCTGCCGTAGTAGATCGGGCTTGGGCCGGTACCGTACGGGGTGATGATCCCCATCACGCCCAGCGAGGTCACCATCAGCAGAACGAACACTTCCATATTCATCCCCGGGATGGTGGCGGCGATGGTCAGCATGGCCGGCAGCAGCGCGGTAGTGTGCGCGGTGGTGCTGGCAAACAGATAGTGCAGCAGGTAGAACGCCAGCAGCAGGACAATGGTCGCCATCCCCGGGGAGATACCGCTCATCAGCGCGCCGCCCTCTTTACCCAGCCAGGCGATAAAGCCGGTAGAGGAGAGGCCGTCGGCCAGCGCCACCAGGGTGGCGAACCAGACAAAGGTGTTCCACGCCGCTTTGTTGTTGGTGATATCGCTCCAGGAGAGCACGCCGGTCCACAGCATCAGCACGATAACCAGCAGGGCGGCCAGAGCCGGTTCAATCCAGTCGGCGGCGAAGATCCACATCATCAGCGCGAAGCAGACGAACACCAGCAGCAGGATCTCATTGCGCGACAGTTTGCCCAGTTTTTCCAGTTCACGAGCGGCCCACAGCGGCACTTCGTTATTGACTTTCACTTCCGGCGGGTAGAACCAGTAGGCCAGCAGCGGCATGGTCAGGATCAGCAGTACGCCAAGCGGCAGGAAGGCGATGAACCAGGTGCCCCAGGAAATGTTGATACCGACAATGCTTTTTACCAGCGCCAGCGCCAGCAGGTTCGGCGCCAGTGCCGACAGGAACATCGAGCTGGTGATACAGGCGGCAGTGATCGCTACCCACATCAGATAGGAACCGATTTTACGCGCGCTCGGATCGTTCGGTTTTGAACCGTACAGCGGCGGCAGGTTGGCGATAATCGGGTAGATGGTGCCCCCGCTGCGCGCGGTATTCGACGGCGTAAACGGCGCCAGCAGCAGATCCGCGAAGGTGATGGCGTAGCCCAGCGTCAGGCTGCGACGGCCGAGATATTTCACCAGAATCAGCGCCAGGCGGCGGCCGAACTGGGTTTTATCGTAGCCGGCGGCGAACATAAAGGCGCCGAAGATAAGCCACACGGTGGAGTTGCCGAAGCCGCTCACCGCCCACTTAAAGGAGGCGCCGGCCATTTTGAAGCCAGGTGCGGCCATCTGTTCCGGGCTGAACAGCAGCCACTGACTGCACAGGGCGATGACCACCACGCCGGTGATGCCGATAACGGCGCCAGGCAGTGGTTCAAAAATCAACCCGACGATCACCCCGACGAAGATAGCGAAGTAGTGCCAGGCGTACGGCGGCAGGCCGTCCGGGACCGGGACGAAGAGTAACAGCACGGCAACGATAATCGGCAGCGCCATCATCAGGAGACGTTTTTTATTCGCAGTCGTTGGATTGACTGCACCGGCAGGCGGTATGGTTGTCTTTTTCTCTTTCATAATGAGTATCTGTAAGTTGTTGAAAATAACGTTTACGCCAGCGATGCGCTCAGTGGTTTCTTTAATTACAAAAGTTTCTTTAGTTTTTATTTTGCGTTTCTGAGTATCGTTGGGGCGATTATTTAACGCGATTTGATGGGCGTTAAATTAAATTTATTGGTTATTTATATATTGCGCTTTCAATGGCCGTTGCAATTGATCAAGATCAAGAAAAGCAGGTGATTTCACTATTTTTTTATTATCAGTATAACCCTATGTGATGAGGTGTTATTTTGGCTAAAATATCGGTAAATGTTAAAATAAAAATAAGCAATTAATGCTAATTTTTTCCATGTGTTTCGTAAGTTGATGAATAATAACTGTAATTTGCGCGAGTTTGGTCGTTGTGAATGTTAACGTAAGTATCTGAAATGTTATCGTTCATTTGTATTATGTAAATGCTATTTATTATTTTAATAATACAATAGAGGTAGCGATGTTATTGCTGGGGTTAAATAGTTTTATAACTAACGTAATTGATTTAGTAACTAAAAAACCCATTATATTATTGGCATGACAACAGGAATCAAAAAAACCACAACCATTAATAATTCCGTCACCCCATTCTGAATTTTTAATATTTTAAAATCTGGAGCGTAACTTATGACCAGTAACGAACGAATTCTGCAGCCATTTACTTTACCAAATGGTACGGAGCTGAAAAACCGTTTGCTCATGGCGCCGATGACCACCTGCACCGGTTATTTCGATGGGACTGTCACCAGCGAGCTGGTGGAGTACTATCGCGCTCGCGCCGGCAGCATCGGCACCATTATTGTCGAGTGCTGCTTTATTGATGACTACGGCCTGGCCTTCCCGGGTGCTATCGGTATCGATAACGATGAAAAAATCGCCGGCCTGGCGAAAATCGCCGAAGCGATTAAAGCGGAAGGTTCGAAAGCGATTCTGCAGATCTATCACGGCGGCCGCATGGTCGACCCGCAGCTGATCGGCGGTCGCCAGCCGGTGGCGCCGAGCGCTATCGCCGCCCCGCGTGAGGGCGCCGCGATGCCGCGGGCGCTGAGCGGAGACGAAGTGGAAGGCATGATCGCCAAGTTTGGCGATGGGGTCCGTCGCGCTATCCTCGCCGGTTTCGACGGGGTCGAAATTCACGGGGCTAACACCTATCTCATTCAGCAGTTCTATTCGCCGAACTCCAACCAGCGCGACGACGAGTGGGGCGGTAGCCGCGACAATCGCGCTCGTTTCCCGCTGGCGGTGCTCGACATCACCCATAAAATGGCCCGCCAGTACGCTGACGATGCCTTTATCATCGGTTACCGCTTCTCGCCGGAAGAGATGGAGGTCCCGGGGATCCGCTTCGACGACACCATGTATCTGCTGGAAAAACTGGCCGCTCGCGGCGTCGATTATCTGCACTTCTCGGTGGGCGCGACTCTGCGTCCCTCTATCGTTGATACCTGCGACCCAACGCCGCTGATTGAGAAATACTGCGCCATGCGCTCTGACACTCTGGCTCAGGTGCCGGTGATGGGAGTCGGCGGGGTGGTTAACGTCGCCGATGCCGAGCTGGGCCTCGATCACGGCTATGACCTGATCGCCGTGGGCCGCGCCTGCATCGCCTATCCGGACTGGGCGGCTCGTATCGCCGCGGGTGAAGAGCTGGAGCTGTTTATCGACAGCACCCAGCGCGAGGCGCTGCACATTCCGGAACCGCTGTGGCGCTTCTCGCTGGTGGAAGCGATGATCCGCGACATGAGCATGGGCGACGCCAAATTTAAGCCGGGGATGTTTGTTGAAACCGTTCAGGATGACGCCAATGAGCTGGTGATCAACGTCAGCCTCGAAAATGACCATATCGCCGATATCGAACTGGCGGCGAGCCCGGTGCAGACCGTGGAGTTCACCACCAGCTTCGAAGAGATCCGCGAACGTATTCTGACCGCCAATACCCCGCACGTGGACGCTATTTCCGGGGCCACCAGCCAGAGCGAGGCGGTGAAAAAAGCGGTCGCCAAAGCGATGCTGAAATCGAGCAAAGCGCTGGCGGCGGAAGAGGGCGGCAATGACGCCGCGCCGAAAAGCTATGATGTGGTGGTGGTCGGCAGCGGCGGCGCCGGTCTGGCGGCCGCCATTCAGGCTCACGACGAAGGCGCCAGCGTGCTGATCGTCGAGAAAATGCCGACCATTGGCGGGAACACCATCAAGGCTTCCGCCGGGATGAACGCCGCGGAGACCCGCTTCCAGCGCGTGAAAGGCATTCAGGACAGCAAAGAGCTGTTCTATCAGGAAACCCTGAAAGGTGGGCACAATAAAAACAACCCGCAGCTGCTGCGCCGCTTCGTGGAGAATGCCCCGCAAGCCATTGAATGGCTGGCTGACCGCGGCATTATGCTCAACGATATCACCACCACCGGCGGGATGAGCATTGACCGCACCCACCGTCCGCGCGACGGGTCAGCGGTCGGCGGCTATCTGATTAGCGGCCTGGTGCGCAACATCACCAAACGCGGCATCGACGTCCTGCTGGATACCTCGGTGGAAGAGATCCTGATGAGCGGCGATGAAGTCAGCGGCGTGCGTCTGATCAACGACGAAAACGAGATCATTGAAGTCCAGAGCAAAAGCATTGTGGTGGCCACCGGCGGCTTCAGCGCCAACAGCGCGATGGTGGTGAAGTATCGTCCTGACCTCGAAGGGTTCGTCACCACCAACCACAAAGGGGCCACCGGGAGCGGTATCGCGCTGCTGGAGCGTATCGGCGCCGACACGGTGGATATGGGCGAAATTCAAATTCACCCGACCGTTGAACAGCAGACCTCCTATCTGATTTCCGAGTCGATTCGCGGCGGTGGGGCGATCCTCGTCAACCAGCAGGGTAACCGCTTCTTCAACGAAATGGAGACCCGCGATAAAGTCTCCGCGGCGATTATCGCCCTGCCGGAACACTATGCGTACATCGTCTTTGACGAACATGTACGGGCGAAAAACAAAGCCGCCGATGAGTACATCGCCAAAGGCTTCGTCACCAGCGCCAGCTCGCCGCGTGAACTGGCGGAGAAACTGGGGATGGATTACCATGCCTTCCTCGCCACCCTCGAGTGCTACAACGGGGCGGTGGAAAAACAGCATGATGAACAGTTTGGCCGTACCACCGCGCTGCGCGCGCCGATTAACGAAGGTCCGTTCCACGCCATTCGTATCGCCCCGGGGGTGCACCACACCATGGGCGGCGTGACCATTAACACCGATGGCGAAGTGCTGAACGTTGCCCGGCAGCCGATCCGCGGCGCCTACGCCGCCGGTGAGGTGGTTGGCGGGATCCACGGCGGCAACCGTATCGGGGGTAACGCGGTGGCGGATATCATCATCTTCGGCACCCTCGCGGGCCACCAGGCGGCGAAACGCGCCAGAGGATAACACGCCATTGTTGATGCCGGGCCGGCGCTGTCGCCGCCCGGCTTACCCCTACTAAGGAGAGCCCGATGTCTGATAACCGCGTCTATAGCTACTCCGCCGTTCTGATGGGTTCTCCCATCCTGCTCAAACTCTGCTCCCATGATGAGGCGCTGGCCTCCCGCGTATTTCAGTTAATCAAGCGCTACGAAGATCTGCTTACCGTTAACCGCGCCGAGTCCCAGGTGATGGATATCAACCACGCCGCCGGACGTCACCCGGTGACCGTCAGCCGCCCGGTCTTTCAGCTCATTCAGTGCGCCAAAGCCGCCAGCATGGTGCGCGACAGCGCCTTTAACCTCGCGATTGGGCCGCTGGTGAAGCTGTGGCGGATTGGCTTTCAGGGACACAGCGTGCCTGACGCCGGCGAAATCAGGGCCCGGCTGGCGCTGACCCGCCCGCAGGAGGTGATCCTTGATGAGGCAACCTGCAGCGTGTTTCTTCAGCAGCCGGGGATGGAGCTGGATCTTGGGGCGATCGCCAAAGGCTATATCGCTGACCGGGTGCGTGATTATCTGCGTCAGCAGCAGGTGGAAAGGGCGCTGATCAACCTCGGCGGCAATGTGCATACCCTCGGCGAATGGGCTATTGGCCTGAAAAAACCGTTTGCCGATGCGCAGGCGCTGATCGGCTCCCTGACGGTCAACGGACAGTCGGTAGTCACCTCGGGCACCTACGAACGTTATTTCGAGCAGGACGGCAAGCGCTGGCACCATATTCTCGACCCGCGCAGCGGTTACCCGCTGGACAACGAACTCGACAGCGTCACGGTGATTTCCAGCGATTCTTTAGACGGCGATATCTGGACCACGCTGCTGTTCGGCCTCGGCGTCGAGAAAGGCTGCGCAGCGTTGCGTCAGCGGCAGGATATCGACGCGATTTTCGTCACCAAAAATCGCGACATTATACTGTCATCGCCGCAGCGCTTGCGCTTTGCGTCGCTGGACAGCGGCTACCGCGTTACTGACTGTACTGCTTAAGCAAACTGTACTGTTCGGCCACCAGGCGGTAGCGATAGACCGGCCGCCCGGTGGCGCCGTAGTGGATAGTGGTATAGAGAATATTGATCTGCGCCAGCCAGATCAGATACTTGCGGCAGGAAACACGGGAGATATTCACCGCCGCCGCCAGCTCATCGGTAGAGAATTCAACGTTCGGGTGAGCGTCAATCCACTGGCACAGGGTGCGCAGGGTTTGCGCGGTGAGCCCCTTGGGCAGCTTGCGCGCGTCGCTGGCCTCCGGCGCGCCGCCGTGCAGCAGGCGGTCAACGTCGGCCTGCTCGTAATAGGGTTGACCGGTTATCAGCTTGCGCTTCTCCCGCCAGGTGGTGAGCGCCTCTTCAAAACGGGGAAACTGGAAAGGTTTAATCAGGTAATCGACCACTCCGTAATGCATGGCGGTCTGCACCGTGGCGGCATCCGCCGCCGAGGTGATCATGATGACATCGATGGCGCGCCCCGATTTACGGATAGTCGGCAGCAGATCGAGCCCGCTGTCCTGCTGCATATAGACATCCAGCAGCACCAGATCGATCTCCAGCTGCGGATCGTTAATCATCTCCCGGGCTTGACTGAGCGTCGAGGCGCTCCCGCTGCAACGAAAGCCGGGAACCCTTGCCACGTACAGGCGATTCAGTTCGGCCACCATGGCATCATCGTCAACAATCAACACATTTATCACGCACGTTTCCTTTTACTATCCCAGGGGAGATGAACAAAAAATTGGGTAAATACGCCGGGTTCCGACTCGACGGCGAGGGTGCCGCCCAGCTCGCGTAATTGCTGGTTGGCGAGAAACAGCCCGACGCCGCGATTCTCGCCTTTGGTGGAGAAGCCTTTGTTAAAGATAGCGTCGATGTTGTTTTCCGGGATCCCCGGCCCGTCGTCGCTCACTTCACCGCTTAGCCAGCCGTCCTGATAGTGCAGCAGCAGGCCGATTTCGCCCTCCGCCTGACCGCTCATGGCGTCCAGCGCGTTCTCGATAAGGTTGCCCAGCACCGTCACCAGCACGGTGACCTGCTTCTCATTCGGGCAATCCGGCACCAGGCTCTCTTCCGCCAGCTTAAGGGTAAAGCCGCACTCGGTGGCGCGCTGCATTTTACTTATCAGAAAGCCGGCCACCACCGGGGATTTAATGCGGTGCTGAATATCGCCGATGTCCGCCTGGTAGCGGTGGGCGGTCTGCAGCACGTACTCCTCGAGTTTGCCATAGCTTTTCATATTCAGCAGGCCGAGGATCACGTGCAGTTTGTTCATAAACTCATGTGAGGTGGTGCGCAGGGCATCCACATAGCTCATCATGCCGTCCAGCCGCTGCAGCAGCTGGCTGACTTCGGTCTTATCGCGGAAGGTACAGATGGCGCCGACCACCGCCTCCTGGCTGCGGATAGGCACCGTGTTGCTGATGAGCAACAGGCCATTGCACCCCAGCTCGCGGTCGTACATCGGCTCGCCGCTGTGCAAAACCGTCTGCAGGTCGGCGAGCAGCGGGGTATGCGCGAGGGTCTTGTCCGGCCCGGAAAAGAGAATCTCGCGCGCCGCCGGGTTGATCAGGTTAACCTCACCATGGACATCGACCGCCACCACCCCCTCCTTGAGGGCGTGAAGCATGGCCTGACGCTGCTGAAACTGAGTGGAGATTTCGTGCGGCTCCAGCCCCAGCAGGACGCGCTTCAGGCCGCGCACCAGGCTCCAGGTGCCGATGGCGCAGACCAGCGCGCTGAACAGGATGGTCAGCAGCACGTCCCAGCGGCTGTTGGCGATCTGCTCGTCCACTTTACTCAGCGAAATGCCGACCACCACCACGCCAATCTGCTGATGCTGGTCGTTGAACACCGGGGTAAACACCCGCAGCGCCGGGGCCAGCACCCCGTGGTTAATGGCCACGTTCTCTTTTCCCTGCAGCGTCGGCTGGATATCGTGGCCGATGAAGGGTTTGCCAATAATTGAGCTGTCCGGATGCGAATAGCGAATACCGTGCATATCGGTGACGATAGCGTACAGCAGGTCGTTGCGCCGGGTGATGGCCTGCGCCAGCGGCTGAATAATCTGCTGCTGCGGCGGCGCCGCCAGTCCGCGCTTCACCTGCGGCATATCAGCCATGGTACGCGCCACCGCCAGCGCGGTCTCTTTCAGGCCGTCGCGGGTGGCATTGCTGATCTGCATATACCACAGGGCATAGACCAGCAGCAGCACGGCGCCGATCACGCTGCCAATCATCAAGGAGACGGCGGTGCTCAGCTTTAGCGGTAAGGCGCGTTGACGAACGCGAGGCGGGTGCTCTGATGCCTTCATGACGATCCAGGATAGATTCAGTGAACGATTATTATCGCTGATAGCGCGGCATTCATAAAGCCGTGTAATCAAAGCAAAAGGCCGCTTTTGCTACGGTAGCCTCGGCCCGTCCACGATAAACTGTCGCTTTTCGCCACAGGCTTAAGGCAGACATGATGGAACTGGCATCTCTGGTCCGGGATATCCTCCGGCAACAGCACGTTGAACGACTGACGCAGCATCGTGAACAGGACCGTGAAGCGGAAGCAGAGTGGGAGATCGCGCGCTGGCGGCATCGCAGCGGGGTGGTGATCCAGCACCGCTACGAGCTCGAGCTTCCGCAACAGGATGCCGCCTCCTGCCCGGAGTGCTGGATCGACTGGCAGGTTATCGATAGCGCCGGCCTGAAGGTGAAGCCAATGCGCAAACAATTTTATAACCTCTGTCAGCAATCCTTCTGGCTGGCCATGCAGGCGGAAGGCGAAGATAAGACCTGAGACAGGATTGCTCAGATAATCGGCAATTGCCCGTGAACGGGCGATCGGGACGGTAAACTGTGACCCCGACGGCGGTAAAGCGCGGAAGATTCCCCTTATAGTGGCGACAGAGGTTAAATAGTCCTGATGAATATAAGGATATGCATCAGGCCGCTGATTTCGCCGAGATGCGCTTTTTCTGTCGTAAATGGAGGTTGTTATGAGCAGTTCGCTAACCGCGTCAATGCAGGCACGTCGTCACCCGGATACCACCCACATCGATCGCCTCGCCACCGCCGACATGCTGGCGATGCTGCATCAGGATGATAAGCAGATATCGGAGGCGGTCGGCGCCTGTCTGCCGGATATCGCCCGGTTGATTGATATCGCCACCGCGACAATGAGCCGGGGAGGGCGTCTGGTCATTATCGGCGCCGGGGAATCAGGCCGCACGGCAGTCCAGGCGGTCAGCGACTACTCTCCGGAAGGCAAACACGCGCTGGTGGGGCTGATTGCCGGTGGCCAGACGGCGGCGATGGCCGAGCGGGAGACGGCGGCGAATAATTACGATCTTGGCGCCTTCGAGCTGCAGTCGCTGGACTTTTCCAGCCACGATATGCTGCTGGCGCTGACCGTTAGCGGCAAGACCCCGTGGGTCTGGGGGGCGATGCGCCACGCCTGGTCGCTGGGGGCCCCGATCGCGGTGGTGACCCAGCAGGCGGCCAGCGAGGCGGCGCAGCTGGCGGATATTGTTATTGCTCCGCAGACCGGGCCGGAAGCGGTGGCGGGTTTGACCAATCCGAAGGCCCGGCTGGCCCAGCGGCAGATCCTTAACATGGTGTCGACGGGCCTCGCTATCCGTGACGGCCGGGTGTACAGCAACCTGCGGGTGGATCTGCAGGCTGACACTCCGCACTGGGCGGAGCGGCAGGTGGCGATTGTCATGGCGGCCACCGACTGCACGCGCAGCGAAGCAAAAGCCGCGCTGACCCGCTGCCACCACCATTGCCGCACCGCGATCCTGATGCTGCTCAGCGGGCTGGACGCCTGGCACGCGCGGGAGCTGCTGACCAAACATCACGATCATCTGCGTCTTGCCCTGCGCGAAGCCCAGCGCAGCGCTGTCACTCCCGCCCATTAAGCCTGTCGCCAGTCGCGCACCAACGGTGTGCGCGTCTGGACTTTATTAACTAAAGAAATCCCTCTTTTCTATTTTCCCCGGCAATCGCGCTGAATTTTCAGCGATAATTTTACGGCGACTTTTATTTTTTGCGTCGTTCTGATTTTTTAAGTTAAATAATTATTTGATTAAAAATGCGAGAGTGTAAATGATATTTTAAAATAAAGTAAAAGTGCGTTAATATGCTGCCTCTTATTACCGTGTGCTACGTGATAATTCTATTATGCCTGCAATGAAAAAAACGATTATTTCCTTTACCGCATTAGCGATGTTCGTCAGCGCGGCGACGCATGCTGAAGCGGATACCTCTAAAAAAACTGACTTCCTGCTGATTGGCGGCGGGATCATGAGCGCCTCGCTTGGCACCTGGCTGCAGGCGCTGCAGCCGGACTGGGACCTGACGATGGTGGAGAAACTGGACGGCGTGGCCCTGGAATCTTCCAACGGCTGGAATAACGCCGGTACCGGTCACTCGGCGAATATGGAGCTGAACTATACGCCGGAGCGGGCCGACGGATCGATTGACGTCAGCAAAGCGCTGGATATTAACGAACAGTTTATGATCTCCCGTCAGTTCTGGTCGGCACAGGTGAAGCGCGGTATTTTGCACGATCCGCATTCCTTTATTAATTCCACGCCGCATATGAGTTTCGTCTGGGGCGATAATGTCGACTATCTACAGAAGCGTTATACCGCGCTGCAGCAGACCACCTTATTCCAGGGGATGAAATTCTCCACCGACCACGCGCAAATTAAACAGTGGGCGCCGCTGGTGATGGAAGGCCGCGATCCGCAGCAGAAAGTCGCTGCCACCTGGACGCCGGTAGGTACCGACGTTAACTATGGCGAAATCACCCGGCAGCTGATCGGCAGCCTGAAGAAAAACAGCCATTTCACCCTGCAAACCTCCTCTGAGGTCACCGATTTCAAACGCAATGCCGATAACTCCTGGCACGTGACCATTAAGAACGTGCAGAGCGGGGAAGCGCAGACTATTGACGCGAAATACGTCTTTATCGGCGCCGGCGGCGGCGCGCTGAAGCTGCTGCAGAAAACCGGTATTCCGGAAGCGGACAACTATGCTGGCTTCCCGGTGGGCGGTTCGTTCCTGATGACCGAGAACCCGGCGGTCACCGCGCAGCACCTCGAGAAAGTGTATGGCCAGGCTTCGGTCGGCGCGCCGCCGATGTCGGTACCGCACCTTGACGCCCGCTACCTGGATGGCAAGCGCGTGGTGCTGTTTGGGCCGTTCGCCACCTTCTCGACCAAGTTCCTGAAAAACGGTTCCTTCTTCGACCTGTTGAGCACCACCACCACTGACAACGTGCTGCCGATGACCCACGTCGGACTCGATAACTTCGACCTGGTGAAATATCTCGTCAGCCAGGTGATGCTCAGCGATGATGACCGCTTCGCCGCGCTGAAAGAGTACTACCCGGACGCGCGTAAAGAGGACTGGAAGTTGATCCAGGCCGGCCAGCGCGTGCAGATCATTAAGAAAGACGCAGAGAAGGGCGGCGTGCTGAAACTGGGCACCGAAGTGGTGGTCGATCAGCAGAAAACCATTTCCGCGCTGCTCGGCGCGTCGCCGGGGGCTTCCACCGCCGCGCCGATCACCCTCAATGTGCTCAAGCAGATGTTCCCGACGCAGTTTAACTCGCCGGAGTGGCAGACCCGTATCCACCAGATCGTGCCGAGTTACGGTCAGAAGCTGAACGGTAACGTGGCGCTGACCCAGCAGGTTTGGGATGATACCGCCGCGACCCTGCAGCTGACGAAACCGCCGGTGATCCAGATGCCAGCGGCTGCGCCCACCGCGACCGCGAAGCCGGCGGAGCCGCAGCGCGACGCCTCGCCGCAGCACGATATGGCGCTGTAAAATCAAACTCGATAGAGAACAAAAGGGAAGACCACGGTCTTCCCTTTTTTGCGTTCCTTGCCGGCCTAAGCCGCTCTCTGCCTGCAACTTTGCCGTCATAAACGATATACTGATTTGAATTGAAAAAAGAAAAGCAAATCAGGAGTGTGGAAGGGCTATGCAAGACGATATCAACCAGGAGATCACCTTCCGCAAGCTGTCGGTCTTTATGATGTTTATGGCGAAGGGCAATATCGCCAGAACCGCCGAAGCGATGAAGCTTAGCAGCGTCAGCGTTCACCGCGCGTTGCATACCCTGGAAGAGGGGGTGGGCTGCCCGCTGTTTGTCCATAAAGGGCGCAATCTGCTGCCGCTGCAGGCGGCGTGGACGCTGCTGGAATATTGTCAGGATGTGATGAGTCTGATGAGCCGCGGCCTTGAGGCGACGCGCAAAGTCGCCGGCGTCGGCCAGGGGCGGCTGCGCATCGGCACCCTCTATTCCCTGACCCTGGAAACCGTCCCGCGCATTATCATGGGTATGAAGCTGCGTCGCCCGGAGCTGGAGCTGGATCTCACCATGGGCTCTAACCAGATGCTGCTGGATATGCTGGAAGATGACGCTCTCGACGCTATCCTGATCGCCACCAATGAAGGGGAGTTCAACAATACCGCTTTCGACGTGGTGCCGCTGTTTGAGGACGATATCTTTCTCGCCGCCCCGGCGACAGCGCAGCTGGATAGCACACAGCTTGCTGACCTGCGCGATTACGCCGACCGGAAATTCGTCTCGCTGGCGGAGGGGTTCGCCACCTATGCCGGGTTCCGGGAAGCGTTTCATATCGCTGGCTTCGAGCCGACGATCGTCACCCGGGTGAATGACATCTTTTCGATGATTAGCCTGGTGCAGGCGGGCGTCGGGTTTGCGCTGCTGCCGGGGCGGATGAAAAAAGTCTATGAAAAAGATGTACAGCTGTTAAAGCTGGCGGAACCGTACCAGATGCGCCAGCTGATCTCGATTGTCTATTCACACCATCGCGAACGCGATGCCGACCTGCTGGCGCTGGCGGCGGAAGGGAGAATGTACGCCCGGAGCCTTAATCGCTAAGCCGCTGCGCCAGATGGCGGGCGACGTCCACGCCGCTGCGTTCCAGCGAAAGGGTCTCTCCGCGCCAGCCCGCCTGGCGGGTCAGGCAGGTCAATACCCCGCCGGGGGGCATCTCAATGGCTAAGCGCGCGTCGCGCTCATCGGCGGCGATCATCGCCTCCTGCCAGTGGACGGTGCGCGCCATGTTCATCGCCAGATCGTCGGCGATCCGCTGCGGATCCCACAGCACGCGCGCCGTCGAGCCGCTTAAATAGGCGCACTGCGGGCGCGTTAAGGTCACGTCGGCAAAGGCTGTTGCCAGCGCGGCGGCGGGTTTATCCAGCAGCGCGCAGTGCGACGGGACGCTGACCGCCAGCCGCTGCGCCTTACTGGCGCCCGCCTGCAGCGCCAGCTGCGCCACCTCGGCCATGGCTTCATCGCGTCCGGCGATCACGATCTGCGTTTCGGCGTTCAGGTTGGCAAGATAGACCTCGTGGCCCTGCATCAGCGCCTCAACCCGCGGGCGGGTCAGGCCCATGATCGCCGTCAGTCCGTAACCTTCGGGATAGGCCTGCTCCATAAGATCGCCGCGCAGGGCCACCAGGCGCAGCGCGCTGGCGAAATCGAGCGCGCCGGCAATCACCGCTGCGGGAAAGGCGCCGATGGACAGGCCGCTGACCATCTGCGGATTGACGCCCTGGCGCTGTAGCTCGCGCGCCCAGGCTACCCCGGCGATCAGCAGGCAGAGCTGGACCGCACGGGTATGTTTTAGCGATCCGGCGCTATCGAGGGCCTCGACTTCATTCCCCAGCACGGCGCGCGCCTGGCTGAGGATCGCTTCGCGGTCGGGGATAGCCGCCAGCATGCCGGGACGCTGGGCACCCTGTCCGGGAAAAGTAAACAAAATCTTCATCATTCCTCCCTGCGCCACGGCGCAGCGGTTAAGCGCGCGCCGCGGGACGTTTTCAGCAGCGCTCGCCCATCGCGGAGCCACTCATTGAGGGCGAAGGCGCCGTATGGCGTTTCGACCTGGGTATCGGCGCGGCACGGGAGCTGGGCCACCCGGGACTGCCATTCCAGCAGCGCCTCGCGGGCCAGCGGCTGCGGGGCGCGGATCAGGAGATCCAGATCGCTTGCCGCATGGAGTACCGGGATTTCGGTCGCCAGCGCGTAGCCGGTGCTGCCGGTGACGCCCCAGCGCCAGGGCCAGTCGCCCAGCGTCAGGGCGATGGCCGCCTGGACCGGCGGCTGCGAAACAAAAGGGGAGCCCAGCAGGCGCTCGCGCTCCACCAGCATCTCCGGGGTGACGCTGCGCACGATATTGTGCGCCTGTACCCAGCCGGCGGCGCGCTGTTCGCGTTTCATGCCCCGCACCCCAACCGGGATGCGGGCCTGACCGTCAACATCGCGCCTCACCACCACCGGCAGCGCGGCTCGCCACTGCTGAGCCACCCACGGCTCGACAACATCTTCCAGGGCGCTGGCGTGGTTTAACCACACTAAATCGTGGGGACGCGGTGTTGATGACATGGTTTACAGTCCTGAAGTCAAAGAGATAAATAGCGGTAGCGACAGGATACACAGAACCGAGCTCAACAGCAGCACGGCTTCAGCATCCGGGGACTGCACGCCGAAGCGGTTGCCGAAGACCACGCCGAAGAAGCCGGCGGCCAGGGCAATCATCAGGATCGCGGTGATGGCGATGGCGCCGTGCAGACCCAGCAGCATCACCAGTCCCCAGGCGATAAACGGCTGCACCAGCAGTTTCACGATGGTGGAGGTGGCGATCAGCGCATTGAGCTGCAGTTTACGCGCCGAGAGGATCACCCCGGTGAGGAACAGCGCCGCGGCGGTGGCGGCCAGGCCCAGCGGTTTGATGGCGGCCAGCAGCAGGTCCGGCATTTTAATGCCGATAGCGGAAAGCACCACCCCGAGCAGCGGGCCCCAGACGATCGGCTTTTTCACCGAACGCCACATCAGCACCGGCAGCATCGCCAGCGTAGAACCGGTGGTTTCCCCCGCGGCGCGGGCTTTTTCACGTTCCAGAATCAGCAGGCAGAAGGGGGTCATCAGTACCGAACCGCAGGCGATAGAGACCGCCACCGACAGCGAGGTCGATGCGCCTTCACCCAGCACGCTGCCAAGGATCGGCAGGCCCAGCGCGGCGTAGTTCGGCAGCGCGACGGTGAGGGTCAGCACCGCGGCATCCTGCGGGGTGCGTTTGAAGACGCTGGTGGCGAGGAAGTAAATCCCGGCGTAGGTGATCCACATCGCGCCGGTGAGCACCAGCACCAGCGGCGACTGGGCGACGATACCGGCCCACGGCGTTTGTACCGTGGCGCTGAACAGCGTAGCGGGTAAGGCAAAGTCCATTACAAAGATATTGAGCAGGGAGACATTTTTGTTATCTACCATCCCGGCCTTACCGGCCCAGAAGCCCAGCAGCATAATGACGAAAATCGGGGCAAGAGCATGAATAATCACATAAGTCATAAATCACCTGTAAATAAAATAGAGTACTGGCGCGATTGTTATTTTTTCTAAAAGCCGTCCCTACCCGGCGCGGTTATGACGCGCTCCGGGGGACGGCTTCCGGCAGGTTTTCTTCTACTACTTACGTACGAACGTGCTACCAGCTGGCGCGCATCAGGTCGCGGACCCGCTGCGAGCTGCGGCGGTTTTCCGCACCCAGGCGGCACTTCAGCGAGGGATCCTGGCGCGCGTCAGCGATGGCGTCGCGCAGGGTGTGGCTGACCAGCGCCAGATCGTGGTCGTCAGGGGCGTCCGGATGGCTGATGTCAAGCAGAGCGGAGAGCAGGCCGAGCGTGGCGTAGTTGCTGACGTCATAGGCCATCGGCGGGATGGTCGCCGCCAGTTTCTCCAGCGCCTCCACGCTGCGCAGGGTAATGCGCGCGGCCGACGCTTTACCCATCGCGTGAACCAGCACGCCGCTGTCGTTAAAGGCGATCAGACGGTTGGCCTGGTAGCCGTGGGCCAGAAACGCGCCGGACATCGCTTTGCCGACGATCAGGCCAATCACCGGGTGGCCGGCCAGACGGGCTTTGGCGTAGGCGCCTGCCGCTCCGGCCAGCGCCTGGTGAATACCAAAGGCTTCTTCGCGACGGCCATAGGCCTGGCTCGGCACATCGATCACGGCGACGATCGGCCGTTTGCGGGCCTGGTCGGCGTCGGCGGCGATGGTTTCATTGACCACTTTCGCCAGCGTCCAGCCTTCCAGCAGGCCGACTTCACCGCCGGCGGCGCGCGGGTAGTGGTTATTGGCGTCAGGCACTACGGCGATAAAACGCACCTTTTCGCCATTAAGCTGGCCGTCTGCCACCTGCACGGAAGGGCACAGGCCGCTCATCAGCGGCGCCTCGGGCGCCAGTTTGTTCAGCCATAGCGCGGCGCGGTTTGGGAACTGACTCATTATTTTTCCTCCCGGGCAAAAAGCTGTTTAATCTGCGCGGTATCCGCCTGCTGGCGGGTGTCGAACTGGCTTAAACGGCGCAGATAGTCGTCATAATTGTCGCTGCGGTGCTGCGCCGGTACGCCTTTGGCGATCGCTTCGTTCATCGCGGTTTTGACGGCCTTGACGCCATCGTTAACCAGCGCGTCGACCAGGCCGCTGGCGGCGCGAATTTCGCCGCCGGTCATGCTCCAGATAAACGGCCGGTTACGCGAGTCGTACTCTTCAATGCCGGCTTCCTGCTCGATAACCTGCGGGCCGTTGAGGCCGAGACGGGCTTCTCGGGTGACGATGAGATAGCTGCACAGCGCGGCGGCGATGGACATGCCGCCGAAGCAGCCGACGGTGCCAGCGATGATGCCGACTACCGGGGTGTAGCGGCGCAGATCGACAATCGCGGCGTGGATATCGGCGATGGCGGCCAGGCCAAGGTTGGCCTCCTGCAGACGTACGCCACCGGTTTCGAGGCACAGGACCGCCTGCGTCGGAATACCGTTGCGGTTATCCTCCGCCGCCAGCTCCAGCGCGGCGGCCATTTTGGCGCCGGAGACCTCGCCCATACTGCCGCCCTGGAAGGTGCCTTCGATAGCAATCACCACCGCCGGCTGGCCGTTGATAGTGCCTTTGGCGACCACCATACCGTCGTCGGACTGCGGGACAATGCCCTGCGCGCCGAGCCACGGCGACATAATGCCGTCAAACGGATCCAGCAGTTCACGGTAGCTGCCGTCGTCCAGCAGAGCGTGGGCGCGTTCGCGAGCGCGCAGTTCGATAAAGCTGCGATCGTTACGCATGAGCGGCCTCCTCAAAGACTTGTTCAATACGAATACGGGCGACGCCCGGCGTGGCGCCGAAGTCGTGAATAACCAACTGCCCGGCGGGCAGGCCGTTGATCAGGCTCAGCCGGTCGAACAGCGCCTGCCAGCGCGCCTGGCTGTTATCCACCGAGGTGGTAATTTGCACGCTGAGCGTATCGCTCCCGGCGGCGGTATAGAGCACTTCCATATCGCCTGAACCTACAACCCCTGCCAGCGCTCGGCCGCGGAGGGCGCGGCTGGCAGGAAATGACAATGTAATCTGTTCCATAACATCCTCTGAATGCGTTAGCCGGCAACCCGGTCGAGAAACAGGGTGGCGGCAAGGAGATCGGCGGCGCCGCCCGGCGAGGCGTTGTGCGCCAGCATCTGCGCGTCAAGCCGCGCCAGGGCGGCGCGTCCTTCGACGCTGGCGCAACCGCCGGCCGCCAGCACCGCGCGGGCGCCCTGCTGCATGGTCTGCAGGCCGGTCATGCCGGCGCGCGACAGCACGCAGGTATCGCTCAACGAGGTCATGATGGCCATCAGCGCGTCAAGTTGCGCCTGCGGCTCGCTGGCGCCCCGGGCGCGGCTTTGCTGTAACTGCGGCAGCGCCAGGGCGGTGATATGCGGGAAACCGCGCTGCGCCTCTTCGCGCGCGCCCGGCACCTGCCAGCGGCGGCTGGCGCGTAGCCCTTTACTGAAGCTTTTCGGCGCCAGGCCGTCGGGCAGGCGGGCGAGGGCGGCGGCGGTGTCGGCGATCGCCTGTGAATGACCCGCTCCCCCCAACATCGCTACCGCGCTGACCAGCAGCCCCAGCGCCCAGATGGCGCCGCGGTGGGTATTGACCCCGCCGGTGGCCTGCATCATCTGCGCTTCGCCTTCCCGGCCGAGGCGGCCGACGGTTTCGCGCAGCGCGATATCCGCCGGGCGGCGCCAGCTTTGCTGGGCCAGCGCGTGGAAGGTCGGCTGCAGGCTGCGGGCGGAGCGTTCCATCAGCGCCAGCGTGAGGTCCTGATGCGCGCCGCTGCCGCGGCTGTCAACCAGACCCGGTTTCGGGCTCAGACGGGCTTCGTCAATCAGACAGGCGCTGGCGGTATCCGCCAGCCAGCTGACGCGGCTTTCTGCGTGCAGGGGGGAGAGAATTTTCATTACCAGCTCCGGAATTTTGCCGGTGGGTTGTACAGTCCGTCGGACCATTCCACCAGGTCGGCGACGCTGCCGGCGGCCAGCAGCGAACGGGTGGCCTCGCTGCGGCGAATGCCGAGATCTTCCGGGTAGACCACTTTGCCGCTCTGACGCAGGGCAGCCACGCGTTTCGCGTCCACTCCGAGGCCGATGTCGGTGATCCCGGCCACGGCGGCGACCATCGCCCGGCGCTCTTCCAGGCTTTCCGCACGATACAGGTAGGCGATACCCTCTTCGGTCAGCACGTGGGTGACGTCATCGCCGTAAATCATCACCGGCGCCAGCGGCATGCCGGAGGTTTTGGCGACGTCGACCGCGTCGAGGGTCTCAACAAAGGTCGGCTTCACCCCGGCCTGAAAGGTTTCGACCATCTGCACCACCAGTTTTTTACCGCGCTGCATGGGGTCTGGCTCGGTGATCATATTGAGCCAGGCAGGGGTGGCGTGGCGGCGGCCGTGCGGATCGTGGCCCATGTTCGGCGCGCCGCCGAAGCCGGAAAGGCGGCCGCGGGTGACGGTCGAGGAGTTAGCCAGACCATCAACCTGCAGGGTCGAACCGATAAACATATCCACCGCGTACTGCCCCGCCAGCTGGCAGAAGGCGCGGTTAGAGCGCATGGAGCCGTCCGGGCCGGTAAAGAAGATATCCGGACGGGCGCGGATGTACTCTTCCATCCCCAGCTCGCCGCCGAAGCAGTGCACGCTCTCCACCCAGCCGCTCTCGATCGCCGGGATCAGCGTCGGATGCGGGTTCAGGGTCCAGTGTTTACAGATTTTGCCTTTCAGACCGAGTTGTTCGCCGTAAGTCGGCAGCAGCAGTTCGATGGCGGCGGTGTTGAAGCCGATCCCGTGGTTGAGGGACTGCACCTGATGCTCGGCGTAGATGCCCTTGATCGCCATCATCGCCATCAGAATGTGTTCTTGCTTAATCAGGCGCGGGTCGCGGGTGAACAGCGGTTCAATAAAGAACGGCTTGTCGGCGACCACCACGTAATCAATCCACGAGCCGGGAATATCGACGCGGGGCAGATCGCACTCGTCGTCCACCAGTTCGTTGACCTGGGCGATAACAATACCGTCGTGGAAGGCGGCGGCTTCCACCAGCGCCGGGGTATCTTCGGTACTCGGCCCGGTATACAGGTTACCTTTACGGTCGGCTTTGTAGCCGGCGATCAGCGCGACGTTGGGCGACAGATCGACGTACAGGCGGGAGTAGAGTTCGATATAGGTATGAATGGCGCCGATTTCCAGCAGGCCATCTTCCAGCAGCTGCGAAATGCGCAGGCTTTGGGGACCGGAGAAGGAGAAATCGAGTTTGCGGGCGATACCTTTTTCAAACAGGTCCAGATGCTCGCTGCGCCCGACGCTCGGCATGATCATATGCAGATCGTGGATTTTCTGCGGATTGACTTCCGCCAGCATGCGGGAGAGGAAATCGGCCTGCTTCTGGTTGTTGCCTTCCAGCACCACCCGGTCGCCGGGGGCGAGCAGGTTTTCCAGTACGCTGACCAGCTGGTCAGTGGGGATGACTTTGCCCGGGATGTTGGCCTCGGCCAGCCGCCGCTGCTTTTCCGTCCGGCGACGGTTCCAGACCCGCCCCGTCGTTTGTTCGGCATTCATTATTAACCTCCTGATTCGACAAATCGTTTTGTTTGTCCTGGTGGAGGGTAGTGTGCGATGCGAGGCGCGGAGCATCAATTAAGCACGGCGGCCAATCGTTAGCCTGAGAGTAACAATTGTGATTGGCTCTTTGTGATGAGGATCAATAATACGAAAGGCGTAGTGGTCTACCACAGGTGTCAGGGAGAGGGGGCCGGCCAGTCGCCGGCCCGGGGAAGGGTTACTCTTTGCTCACATCACTTAATAAGAATGCGATGCTCTGGCCGCCGCTGGTCTGCTCGAGGGCGATTTTGACGATGATCGTCAACGGCACCGACAGGAGCATACCGACCGGACCCAGCAGCCAGCCCCAGAAGATCAACGACAGGAATACCACCAGGGTGGAGAGTCCCAGGCCGCGCCCCATGATCCGCGGTTCGAGAATATTGCCGAACACCAGGTTAACGATCAGATAGCCGGCCAGCACCACCAGCGCCTCGTACAGACCGCCGAATACCAGGACCTGCAGGATCGGCGGGATGGCCGCCAGCACGGAGCCAATATTGGGAATATAGTTCAGCGCGAAGGCCAGCAGCCCCCACATAAAGGCGAAACGCACGTCCAGCAGAACCAGCATGCCCCAGACCACCAGCCCGGTGACCAGGCTAATCGCGGTCTTCAGCACCAGATAATGCGACACGCTGTCGATGGCGCGCTGAATGGCCCCCATGCCTTCTACCGGGCGGGACATCAGCTGCTGCAGTTTGGCGGGCAGTTGCGGAACCTCCAGCAGCATAAACACCACCGTCAGCAGCAGCAGAAAAATCGAGGACATGGCGTTCGACAGCTGAGTGAGCAGACCGGTGACCAGGGTCATCACGGCGTTGGGGTCGATGTATTTGTTAAGCTCCACCACCGAGACGGTAAAGCCCAGGCGCTGCAGCCAGGGAGCGATGGTTTGCATCGGTTCGTAGAGATAGTTGCGGTACTGCGGCAGGGTGCGCGCCAGCTCGTTAAGCGAGGTCCCCAGCGAGGCCAGCAGCACAACGGCTAACATGACGATAAGGCCGATCAGCAATGAGATCGCCAGCACGCGTGGCACCCGGCAGCGGACCAGCAGCTGGACCAGCGGATTAATAATCACCGCCAGAAAAAGCGCGAGTATAAACGGGACAATAATGTCTGCCGCAAAGCGAATGCCGGTCAGGATGATCACCAGCATGCCCAGCATGATGACCATCTTTAATCCGTTAAGTGTAATAATAGGTTTAGCCATAGGATCCCGTCCTCAATCTTCCTTGCCTGTTAACAGGTTGCGTTACATTAGCATAATGACGTTTTTTTTCAGAAAAAACGCATTGCAGCAAAACCGCGGCGTAAAGAATTGCAAAGTCTTTGAATAAAATGTAGCACTATGCTACAAATCTACCTGTGTTTAACTACTGAGGACAATTTTCATCCGCACCGGACGAGAAGCAACACCGCGGATAATTGTAATTTTATGGACAATCAGTTCAGGATGTATATTTTAAATCACCCCGCAGTATCCCTCACTTTTTCCCGTTTTGCCGGCGAACAGCACTGGCATTCGGCGCTATAGTCACCTTCTTTCTGCCTGAGCTGGCGCCAAGCGCACAGCGAAATCTACGTCAGAAATTTTCCTGTTTACGCGTCGCGTAAACGGTAATGGATTATATCCTCAAGCAGGAGAAGGGATCATGTTTTATTGGATTTTATTAGCTTTAGCGATTATTGCTGAAATTACCGGCACCTTGTCGATGAAATGGGCAAGCATTAGCGGTGGGCATACCGGCTTTATTTTAATGCTGGCCATGATTGCCCTGTCATATATTTTTCTCGCCTTTGCGGTTAAAAAAATTGCCCTCGGCGTGGCCTACGCGTTATGGGAAGGGATTGGTATTCTGCTGATCACCCTGTTCAGCGTACTGTTGTTTGATGAAAGCCTGTCGCTGCTGAAAATAGCCGGTCTGACTACCCTGGTAGTGGGGATCGTCTTAATTAAGTTCGGCACCCAGAAAAAAGCGTCGTCGAAGCAGGAGGTGGCTCATGCAGCAGTTTGAGTGGATCCACGCCGCCTGGCTGGCCTTCGCCATTGTTCTGGAAATTATTGCCAACGTCTTTTTGAAGTTTTCCGACGGTTTCCGCCGCAAGGTCTATGGCATTCTGTCGCTGGCGGCGGTGCTGGGCGCGTTCAGCGCCCTGTCGCAGGCGGTGAAAGGCATCGATCTGTCGGTCGCCTATGCGCTGTGGGGCGGCTTCGGTATCGCGGCGACCATCGCCGCCGGCTGGGTGCTGTTTGGCCAGCGCCTGAATAACAAAGGCTGGGCGGGAGTCATCCTGCTGGTTGCCGGCATGGTGTTAATTAAACTCGCCTGACGTCGCGCCGCCTGCAAAGCCAGGCGGCAAAACGGGTTCGCTGTAGTATGCTTACTCAAGACCGGCCCCGCAGGTATTGTGCCCGGTGACGATGAGGACTGCGCATGCTCACAGCTTTCGGCTGGCGGAAAATTCCTTCCGCCAGGACGTTGTCAATAATGATTTTTCTCGCCGGGCTCGGCCTCACCGCGTCGGTGATCTCCCTGCTTTACCTCTCGCAACACCTCATTGCCAGCAAATCCAATGAAATTGACCAGCAGCGCTCGGTCCTGTCAGTGGAAGGGGCGGTGCAGACCTCGGTCAACCGGGTGCTGTCGCTGGTGCTGGACAATGCTATCTGGGACGATGCGGTGACCCAGACTTACGCTCCCAGCCTGGATCAAAAATGGCTGTACGACTCCTGGGGATCCGGCTTCAAAATCAATAACCTGTATGACGGCACCTTTGTCCTTGATGAACATTATCACATCCTGTGGGGCGCCTTTCAGAGTCAGGTCATGCCCCGGGCAGACCTCTCATTTCTCGGCGCCGGGCTGACCAGCCTGATCCGCTATCATGCACAGGCTCTGCGTGAGGGGAGAAACGCCTTCGCCGGCATCACACGTACCGAGGCCGGGATCGCTTTCGTCGGCATCGGCCTGATACGGCCGACGAGCGGCCGGCTGCAGGTGGCTGACGAGACCCGACGCTATCTGGTCATTACCCGGCACATCAGCCCTCAGCTGCTGGAGCGTTTAGGCGACACCTTCCAGATAAGCCATCTGCATCTCAGCGACGGCCCAGGCGAACACCGGATCCCGTTGCGCACGCAGGGAGGCGAGATTCTGGGCTATCTGGCGTGGCAGCCGCGCCTGCCCGGCGCCGAAGCGGCCCTGGCCTCGTCAGGCAGTATGCGGTTGATCGCCGGGGTGGCCGCCAGCCTGATCCTGCTGTTTATTCTGTTCAGCAGCCTCGGCATGTATAAGCTGGCCCGCGGCGAACGTCAGGCGCGGGAGATCGCCCTGATTGACTGGCTTAGCCGCCTGCCCAACCGGCGTGCGCTGCTGCTGCGGCTCAGCCAGGTGTGCGACACGAGTAAGCACGATATGCAGTGCGTGGTGTTTATCGATCTGGACGGTTTTAAGGATGTGAATGATAACTATGGCCACGATGTGGGCGACACTCTGATCCGCCATATCGCCAGCGCGCTGCAAAAACGGGTGCCGGCGGGGGCCATGCTGGCAAGAATGGGCGGGGATGAGTTCGCCATGGCGGTGAGCGGCGAACAGGCGATCGACCGGGCCGCGGCGTTCGCCTGGGCGGCGCTGGAGCTGCTTAAAGCGCCGGTGGCGCTGAGCAAACGCACAATTTATATCGGCGCCAGCATCGGCATCGCCAGCGGTACTCCGGCTGAATGCTCCAGTACCGAACTGTTTCGCCGGGCGGATATCGCCATGTACCACGCCAAGAAGAGCGGCAAGGGGCGGACGGCCTGGTATGACGATGCGCTGGATGCCGTGCGACGTCATCAGCTGATGATTGAGAATGGCATCCGTCAGGGGCTGGAGCAGGATGAATTTGAGGTCTGGTATCAGCCGGTGGTCGATGCCGATACGCTGGCGATGACCGGCGTTGAAGCGCTGCTGCGCTGGCCGCGTCGCCCGCAGGGTGCGCTGGCGCCGGATGCGTTTATCGCCATTGCCGAGAGTAGCGGCCTGATTGACGCCCTCGGCCAGTTCGTCCTGCAACGCGCCTGCAGCGACCTGCAGCCGGTGGGCGATCTGCTGCTGTCGGTGAACATCTCGCCGGCGCAATTTCGCGATCCGGCGTTTGAAAGCCGGGTGATGGAAACGGTCGCTGTCTGCCGCTTTCCGCCGTCGCGCCTGCAGGTGGAGGTGACGGAGAGTTATGTGCTGGAAAATCCGGAACGTTCGCAGGCGGTGGTGGAGAATCTGAAGGCCCAGGGCATCGCCGTGGCGCTGGACGATTTTGGCACCGGTTACTCCAGCATCGGCTATTTACGCCGCTTTCGCTTTGACAGCCTGAAGATTGACAAATCCCTCGCCGGGCGAGTGGATTGCGATGCGCAGGCGGCGGAGATGGTGCGCGGCACGGTGCGCATCGCCCGCGCGCTGGGGATGACGGTCGTGGCGGAGGGGGTTGAAGATCCGCAACAGCTGGCGCTGCTGCGGCGGGCCGGCTGCGACCGGCTACAGGGCTTTTACTTCAGTAAACCGATGCCGATCGCCGACCTGCTGCAGCGGCGTCGGCAGCAGGGGTAATTACTCTCCGGCCAGCGCCTCCAGCTTATCGCGAAAGCCGGTCACCGCGATGGCGCGGTTGTCCGCCCGCCAGCGATCCTGCGGGCCGGGAGCCGAACTTTGCACGGCGATCACTTGCCAGCCGTCCGCGGTTTTCAGCAGCAGCGGCGAGCCGCTGTCGCCGGGCAGGGTGTCACACTGGTGCGACAGGACGCTGTTTTGCGCCCAGCCGGTGACGATGCAATCCTGATGGCTGTAAAGATTGTCCAGATGATCTTCAGGATAACCTGACTGGGTCACTTTCCGGTCCGCCGCCTTCAGCGCGGCGGTTAAATCGGCCTTACTGCCGGGGAAGAGCGGGATCGGCGTGATGCCCGAGGGAGCATAGCGCAGCACGATCAGGCCAAAATCCGAGGGCGCCGCGGCGGAGGGAACGATCCAGCCGTCACCGTCGGCTTTCAGACGCTTGCCTAACCCGGGATCCACGCGTCCGTCAATGCCGTGGATCTCATACACCCAGTTGCCCTTGCGGGAAATAAAGCGCAGAGCGACCGCTTTGTCCGGCTTGCCGCGCGGGGGCGTTAACAGGCAGTGGCCTGCGGTCAGCGCCAGATTGGGGGAGATGAGCGTCGCCGTGCACAGATTGCCGCTGGCGGTCTCCAGCTGGCCAATCGCGTCCCACGGACTCTCCTCCGGGCGGCTCACCGCTTTACGCTCATCGTGGCCGAAAAACAACGTCTTAATATCTTTGGCGCTCAGTCCGCTATCTTCGGCATGTGCGCCCAGAGGTAACAGATAAAATGAACACAGTAATAACAGAACGTCTCTACGCATATCACTCTCTGGGGGAGGCTATGATGTCTATTGACAGTAGCAGGAGATTTAAGTTTTTGAAAGTAAACAATAATTCTAATCAGGCCAAACGGCATGTCTCATCTGCGCGCGACAGGCTCTGGCGCGGGTAAAACCTTCTGATTTCAATCGGTTAATACCATTAACCTTCTGCTGCTATTTCCGCAGAAAGCACGGTCTGGCGCAAGCACATTCGTGTATCAGAACGTACTGAAATTGGCGAATAATGCAGCAATACCTCTTTGAGGTTATTCTTGGTTTGGCAGCATAATGCGCAAAAATAATACTTTTACCCGCCAGAACTTCACCAGAATTCGCACTTCTTTACGCCTCACGTAATTATTTTCAATGCGAAACATTTTCTCACCGAAAACGTTGTTACCGTCACCCGGCCGTTGAGTAAATAGAGAGGTAATACCGGCGATGATAGCCTGAATTCTATTTCCCCGGCGTTCGGAGGGTATATGTCTAAAAAAGGTATTCGCGCACTGGTCTATGTTTCCCTGGTCTCGGTGGCCATCTGGGGCGCAACCGGCTATCTGGTGATGGAAGCGGTACGTGCGTTGTGATGAGTCTGGCCGCCGCGTGGGGGCCAGGCGCGCGATGGTTTATTGCTAACGTGTCTGGCGTCTTCGGGCGCCGGGCATGATTTGCGCCGCTGGCAGCGGCAGGGTAAAAGAGAGTGATAAGGGTGGGCAACAATATTTGCGCGACATTCACCTTCCGTGAAGTCTGAGCCAGGCGGCAAAACGGGAGAGAAAGACGAAATGATTAATAGAGGAAAAAGCGGGTCGCAACCACTGCGCAAATGATTAACAGGATCAGGATGAGCTCAAAACGATAACGCCGCAGCATAGTGCTCTCCAGAAAAAACGGCGCTGAAGCAGCGCCGATTATTTAAGAAGGTTGGTTCACCGGGAGGAATTAGGCTGCCGGCTGTGCAGCAGGTTTAGCGGCCTGGTGTTTGGTGGTTTTGTGGTGTTTTTTCGCTGCCTGAGCTTTCTGGGCTACCGGTTTAGCGGCAGCTTTGTGGTGCTTTTTCGCGGCCTGGGCTTTCTGCGGAGCGGCGGGTTTGGCTTCTGCTTTTTTGTGTTTTTTAGCGGCCTGGGCTTTCTGGGCAGCGGCTGGTTTAGCTTCTGCTTTCTTGTGTTTTTTGGCAGCCTGAGCTTTCTGCTCTGCAGCTGGTTTGGCCGCGGCTTTATGGTGTTTTTTGTGATGGGTGGTCTTGGCAGCAGTGCTGTGGGTAGCAGCTGGCGCCTGAGTGGTGCTTACTGCGTCAGCAGCGAAAGCGGCGGAAGAGAGACCCATAGCAGCGGCAACGACCAGAGCTAATACTTTTTTCATTCTGATATCCTCGAAAAGTTTTCTTAATTTCAACCCCACTGCGGGGCCGGTGAAATCACTATATGCTTGTCTTTTCGGGCTTTCCGTGAGTGTTTGGTATCGGCGTGTAACCGAATGTACAAGGCGGGGAGTGGAAGGATGCGCCGGGCAGCCCGGCGCGGACGATCACAGATAGCGGGCGGTAAGGTGGTCGCGGAAGTAGCGGCTGTTAAGATCCTCGCCGGTGGCCTGCTGGATCAGCTGCGAGGTGGTGAAGCGGCTGCCATGCTGCCAGATATTCTGCCGCAGCCAGTCAAACAGGGCGCTGAAATCCCCTTCCGCGATATCGCGGTCTAACGTCGGCAGCGCGCGACGGGCGGCGGCCATCAGCTGCGCGGCATACATCGCCCCCAGCGTGTAGGAAGGGAAGTAGCCGAAGCCGCCGTCGGTCCAGTGAATATCCTGCATACAGCCGTCCCGGTAGTTGCCGGTGGTCGACAGTCCCAGCCAGTGCTGCATTTTCTCATCCCACAGCGACGGAATATCTTCCACCTCTATCTCGCCGTCGATCAGCGCGCGTTCAATTTCATAGCGCAGGATCACATGCGCCGGATAGCTGACCTCATCGGCATCAACGCGAATAAAGCCTGGTTTCACCCGCTGGTTCCAGGCGATGAAATTCTCCTCGCTAAAGGCCGGCCGATCGCCAAAGCGTTCGCGCACCGCCGGCAGCAGGCGTTTAAGGAAGCGCTCGCTGCGTCCCAGCTGCATTTCGAAGAACAGGCTCTGCGACTCATGGATAGCAGTAGAGCGGGCCAGTCCTACCGGCTGGTCGACCCACGGGCGAGGCAGATTCTGCTCATAGCGGGCGTGGCCGGTCTCGTGGATCACGCCGAACAGAGCGCTGAGCAGGTCGTTTTCGTTGTAGCGGGTGGTGATGCGCACATCCTGAGGGACGCCGCCGCAAAACGGGTGGGCGCTGATGTCCAGACGCCCGCCGTCAAAGTCAAAGCCGAGGATGCGCATCGCCTGCAGACCCAGTTCGCGCTGCTCAGGGATCGGGAACGGCCCCTGCGGGGCGATCAAGGTTCGCGTCGCCTGCTTATCGACCGCTTGTCGCAGCAGGGAAGGCAGCCAGGACTTGAGATCGGCAAACAGGCTGTCCAGCCGGGCGCTGGTCATATCCGGTTCGAAAATATCCAGCAGCGCGTCATAGCGTGAGCCGCCCCGGGCGTCGGCGCGGATCTGCGCTTCCTCGCGGCTCAGCCTGACCACCTCGCGCAAATTATCGGCAAAGCCAGCCCAGTCATTAGCCGGCCGCTGACTGCGCCAGGCATGTTCGCAACGGCTACCGGCCAGCGATTTGGCCTCCACCAGGCTCTCCGGCAGCAGCGCCGCCTGATCGTACTGGCGCTGCATTTCCCGCAGGTTGGCCTGTTCGAGGTCGTTGAGATCCTGCTGGCGGGCCGCCTGCAGCCATTGACCCACTTTTTTATCGGTCAGGATCTGATGCTGTAGCACGCCGAGTTCCGCCAGCGCTTCGCCGCGGGCGGCGCTACCGCCCGGAGGCATCATGGCGAACATATCCCAGCCGGCGATGGCGGAGAGATGCGAAAAGCGCGACAGGCGCTGAAAGGTGCGGGTAAGCTGCTGATAAGGCGTATTTTCAGTCATAGTAGCGTTCGGTCCGTGACAGGTGAATGAACAGATTATCGGTATGCCTCTACACTATCCTGATACGCCTGGCGGGTCGAGCGTGGCGCGCAGAGGGCGGGGTAAAGCATTAGCCGCGTGATAGCAGGAAAAAAAGCGTGGCTCTGTGAGCAGTATTGCAGAAATTGGTAACCTATCGTGACTAAACTGTGATCGATAACGCAAGTCTGGAGGTTCGGGGGTGGTTTATGAATCCGTTCACCTGGCTGTTTATTGCCTTACTGTCCGTTGATGCCGTCAGAGAGCTGATGGGCTTGTCATCTATCATGGGCATGTGGTGAAACGTGGCCCGCAGGCCACGTCACGCGCGATTATTTGAGTCGCCGATACAGGCAAGTGCCGGTCAACAGCGCGGCAAGGAGCAGCAGCGCGATAAATCCGCCGACGCCGTTCCAGCCGTAGCGATGCCAGAACACCCCGCCTAATGTCCCCGCCAGGCTTGAGCCAAGATAATAGCTGAACAGATACAGCGATGACGCCTGACCGCGGGCGCGGCGCGCGCGCGGGCCAATCCAGCTGCTGGCGACGGAGTGCGCGGCGAAGAAGCCGGCGGAGAACAGCAGCATGCCGAGGAAAATAAGCCACAGGGAAGAAAAGAGCGTCATCAGCAGGCCGCAGAGCATCACGCCGGTAAAGCCGAGCATCACCGGACCGCGGCCATAGCGTACGGTCATGGCGCCCGCTTTCGGCGAGCTCCAGGTCCCGGTGAGATACGCCACCGACAGCAGACCCACCACCGCCTGGCTTAACGACCACGGCGACATCATCAGACGGTAGCCAATATAGTTAAACAGGGTGACAAAGGCCCCCATCAGCAGGAAACCCTCGACGAACAGCAGCGGCAGGCCGCGATCGCGCCAGTGCAGGCGGAAATTAATCAGCAGCGTTTTTGGCCGCAGCGAGGTCGGGCGGAAATGGCGCGACTCGGGCAGGATTCGCCAGAACATAATCGCCGCGGCCAGGGCGAAGCCGCTGATCACCGCTAGCGCCACGCGCCAGCCGAAAAAATCGGTAAAGACCCCGGTGAGCAAGCGGCCGCTCATGCCGCCGATGGAGTTGCCGCTGATATAAAGTCCCATAGAGAAGGCCACAAAGCTGGGGTGGATCTCCTCGCTCAGGTAGGTCATACCGACCGCCGCCACGCCGCTCAGCGACAGGCCAATCAGGGCGCGCATAATCAGGATGCCGTGCCAGCTGGTCATCATGGTCGACAACAGCGAGCAGCAGGCGGCCAGCAGCAGCGCGGTGACCATCACCGGCTTGCGGCCTATGGCGTCCGACAGCGGGCCGGTAAACAGCAGGCCCACCGCCAGCATCGCCGTGGAAATGGAGAGAGAGATACTGCTGCTGGCCGGCGATACGCCGAACTCGTTCGACAGCACCGGCAGGATCGGCTGTACGCAGTAGAGCAGGGCGAAGGTGGCCAGACCGGCGGAGAACAGCGCGAGCGTGACGCGCATAAACTGCGGGGTGCCGCGCTTAATAAACGGATCCGGGCGGGATGCACCAGCGACGCTGACCTCGCCCGCCGGCTCGGTGTCAACGGTTGTTGTACGACTCACAGAGAATTCCTTGGGTAGACGTTGCTGCTTACCAACAGAGTGTTGTGACCATTCAGCTCACATTTTTAGGGTATGAAAATGTAAATATTCTGTCTAATATATTAATAATCTCAAATAAGACGTTTTAAATATGAATATCGAGTTGCGTCATTTGCGCTACTTTGTCGCCGTCGCCGAGGAGCTGCATTTTGGCCGCGCCGCGGCGCGACTGAACATCTCTCAACCGCCGTTAAGCCAGCAAATTCAGATCCTCGAGCAGCAGACCGGCGCCCGCCTGTTCGCCCGCACCAACCGCAGCGTCAGCCTGACGGCGGCGGGGAAACAGTTTCTCGCCGACAGCCGACAAATTCTCGCCCAGGTGGAGGACGCGGCCGCCCGCGCCGCCCGTCTGCACCATGGGGAAACGGGCGAGCTGCGTATCGGCTTTACCTCCTCGGCCCCTTTTATCAAGGCGGTATCCGATACGCTGTCCCTGTTTCGTCAGCGCTACCCGGATGTGCATATTCTCACCCGCGAGACCAATACCCGCGAACAGATTGTCCCGCTGAGCGAGGGAGCCCTCGACCTCGGCCTGTTGCGCAATACCCAACTGCCGGACACCCTGGCGTGGCAGCGAGTGCTGCGCGAGCCGCTGCTGGCGATGGTCCCGGCGGACCATTCGCTGGCCCGCCAGCCCTCGGTCAGCCTGGCGGCGCTGGCGCGGGAGCCGTTCGTCTTTTTCGACCCGCACGTCGGTACCGGCCTGTATGACGATATCCTTGGCCTGCTGCGCCGCTACGGCCATACGCCGGTGATTGCCCAGGAGGTGGGGGAGGCGATGACCATTATTGGCCTGGTGGCCGCCGGGCTGGGGGTGTCGATCCTGCCGGCCTCCTTTCAGCGCGTGCAGCTCAGCGAAATGCGCTGGCTGCCGATTGACGAACAGGATGCGGTGTCGGAGATGTGGCTGGTGTGGTCGAAACACCATGAGCAGGGGGCGCTGGCAAAACGCTTTCGTGACACGCTGCTGGCCTGGAAAAACGAGCGCAATTGAGGCAAAAAGGGGCTGGAAATGTGCGGTAAATCACAAGGCTAAGCAAAAATTTGACGTTCACCATCGAAGTGCTTCACCATAGCCGAAAGTTTATTTCGAAGCGCGAAAATAAAGGGAGTCAATGGTGGTAGCGGATAGTCAACCAGGCCATATCGATCAAATTAAGCAGACCAATGCGGGCGCCGTCTATCGCCTGATTGATCAGCTCGGCCCGGTATCGCGTATCGACCTCTCCCGATTTGCGCAACTGGCGCCCGCCAGCATCACCAAAATTGTCCGCGAGATGCTGGAAGCGCATCTGGTGCAGGAGACCGAGATTCAGGAGCCCGGCAGCCGCGGGCGCCCGGCGGTGGGTCTGATGGTGGAAACCGAGGCCTGGCACTATCTGGCGGTGCGCATCAGCCGCGGCGAGATCCACCTTTCGCTGCGCGATTTAAGCAGCCAGCTGGTGGTGGAGGAGCAGCTGGAGCTGGCGCTTACCGACAGCTCGCCGTTTCTGACGCGGATTATCGACCATATCGATCGCTTCTTTATTCGCCACCAGAAGAAGCTGGAACGCCTCACCTCCATCGCCATAACGATGCCGGGTATCATTGATACCGAAAACGGCATTATTCATCGCATGCCGTTTTATGAAGAGGTCAAAGACGTCCCGTTGGGCGAAACGCTGGCCAACCATACCGGGGTGCCGGTTTATATTCAGCATGACATTAGCGCCTGGACCATGGCGGAATCGCTGTTTGGCGCCTCGCGCGGCGCCCGGGACGTCATTCAGGTGGTGATCGATCATAACGTCGGCGCCGGGGTTATCACCGACGGACGTCTGCTGCACGCCGGCAGCAGCAGCCTCGTGGAGATCGGTCATACCCAGGTCGACCCCTATGGCAAACGCTGCTACTGCGGCAACCATGGCTGTCTGGAAACGATCGCCAGCGTGGAGAGCGTGCTGGAGCTGGCGCAGATGCGGATGGCGCAGTCGATGAGCTCGCTGCTGCATCAGCGTCCGCTGAGCGTGGAGTGGCTGTGCCAGGCGGCGCTGCAGGGCGACCTGCTGGCCCGGGACATTATTAGCGGCGTCGGTCATCACGTCGGTCGCATTCTGGCGATCATGGTCAATCTGTTTAACCCGCAGAAAATCCTGATCGGCTCGCCGTTTAACCTGGCGGCAGACATTCTTTTTCCGGCAATTTCCAGCTGCATTCGGCAACAATCACTCCCGGCCTACAGCCAGCATATCGCGGTTGAAAGCACCCAGTTCTCCAACCGCGGAACGATGGCTGGCGCGGCGCTGGTCAAGGATGCGCTCTATAACGGATCCTTACTCATACGACTGTTACAGGGTTAACATTTTTTCATAGTCACACCAAAAATTGCGCTATCTCAAGCTGACCCCCAGCGGCTTCACGTAGACTTTGCCCACTGTTGATTATTTCTCTCCCGTATATTTCATCGACAAAACTGTGGGGTTAGTGATGTTTAAGCGTTTCTTTATTACAGGTACAGACACCTCTGTCGGGAAGACAGTGGTTTCCCGTGCGCTGTTGCAGGCACTTGCTGCCAGAGGCAAAAGCGTGGCCGGGTACAAGCCTGTGGCGAAGGGCAGCAAAGAGACGCCGGACGGTTTGCGTAATAAAGACGCGCTGGTGCTGCAGAGCGTCTCCACGCTGGCGTTACCCTATGAGGCTGTCAATCCCATCGCCTTAAGCGAAGACGAAAGCAGCGTGGCGCACAGCTGCCCGATCAACTACGGTTTGCTGTCGGATGGTTTGCAGCGGCTGGCCGGGCAGGTTGAACACGTGGTGGTTGAAGGCACCGGCGGCTGGCGCAGCCTGATGAACGACCTGCGACCGCTCTCCGAATGGGTGGTACAGGAGCAGCTCCCGGTGCTGATGGTGGTGGGGATCCAGGAAGGGTGCATCAACCATGCGCTGCTGACGGCCCAGGCGATCGCCAATGACGGGCTGCCGCTGATCGGCTGGGTGGCCAACCGCATCAACCCCGGTCTGGCGCACTACGCCGAAATCATCGATGTGCTCAGCAAAAAGCTGCCGGCGCCGCTCATTGGCGAGCTGCCGTATCTGCCGCGCGCCGAACAGCGTGAGCTAAGCCGCTACGTCGACTTAGACATGCTCGGCAACGTGATGGCGATAGATCGAATCCCGGCGTAACGTCCGCGACAGCACCGACGCCACCACGCAGGTGATCAGCAGGCCGGGCAGCAGCACATACTGCCCGGTCATCTCACAAATCATCAGAGTCGACATGATTGGCGCATGGGTAGTGGCGGCAAGAAAGGCCGCCATGCCGGTCAGTCCCATCATCATAGCCATCTCCTGCTCCCCCGGTAGCCACAGCCCGCCAAAGCGGGCCAATAGCATGCCCATCGCCAGGCCGACAAACAGCGTGGGGGTAAACACCCCGCCCGGCGCGCCGGAGCCACTGCTGGCCAGCACTGCCAGCAGTTTGCACAGGAATACCGCCACCAGCAGCGCGCCGGGCGGCGGCAGCAGCAGATAGCTTTGCACCACGCTGTAGCCGTTGCCCCACACCGCCGGCGTGATGAGCGATAAGCCGCCGACGATCAGACCGCCCAGCGCCAGCTGCCACGGCGGCGCCAGTTTCAGCCTGACGAACCCGCGGTGGCTGTATTCCATCAGCCAGATAAACAGCGGCCCGCACAGTCCGGCCAGCAGTCCGGTGGCGAGCATCAGGCCATAGTGCAGCGCGCTGAGATCCTGCTGCAGAACGACATGGTACAACGGCGCGGCGCCGCCGTTGAGAAACTGGGTCAGCAGCAGGGCGATCACTGCCGAGATCACTACCGGCCCAAGCGAGGCCAGCATCAGCGTGCCAAACAGAATTTCAGCGATAAACAGGCTGCCGGCCAGTGGAGCATGATAGGCGCTGGCCATCCCGGCGGCGGCGCCGCAGGCGACCCACAGTTTCCATTCGGCCTGCGGCGTGAAGCGGCGGGCGAACAGCGAGGCCGCCAGCGCGGCCAGCAGGATCATGGCGCCTTCCCGGCCAATCGCGCTGCCGGTGACCACCACCAGCAGCGAGGCCAGCGACTTCACCAGGCTTGCCGGCGTATCGAAGCAACCGTCTCCGGTCTCCAGGGCTTCCATATAATCGGTGGCGGCGTGCGGACGGGCAACGCGGCGTCGTTGCCACAGCCAGAGAAGTGCCCCTGCCGCCAGTCCCCCCAGCGCCGGGGTAATCAGCCGTCGCCACGCCGGCAGCGACTGCGCGGCGTTGACCAGGCTCCCGCTGTCGTTACCGAGAAACAGCGTTTCCAGCACCACCATGGCATGGCGAAACAGGGCCACCGCCAGGGCGGCGAGAAGGCCAATCAGCGTGGCGATCAGCAGGCGACGAAACATCACCTGCACATCAGGATAGGGATGAAGACGATGCATCGGTCACAGCGAGATTGGGAAAACATGGCCTTATTGTGATAGGGAATAAACTTATATGCAAAAGCGATAAGTGCGGGTTACGGAGAGGGGAGCCAGCAAGGAAACCGCGCCGACTCCCGGCGCGGCAAAGGGATTAGCGATAGAGCGGCTTTTCCGCCACCGCGAGGGGCAGACCTGCCTGCCACTGCGCCAGGGTCGCCTGCGCCAGCTGGCCCAGCGCCTGGTAGAAGGGGTGGGCGGCATGTTCGACAAAGACGCTCAGGAAGCGCCCGGACCACGGCAGCAGATGCCAGGCCAGCAGCTGGGCAAACAGCGCCTCCTGTTCCGTTTCGCACAGCCACGCCGCCAGCAGCAGCAGGGTGCCGAAATGGTCTTCCGGCTCGTTGCGTTCGGCGTCCAGTGCGATGCCGTTCGCGCGCATCCATTCGCGCAGGGCCAGTGTGGATTCGCCGAACAGCACCGACTCTTTATCCAGCCAGACGGATCCCCATGGCGGCGCCGGCAGGGCCCACGGTCCGATAAACAGGCGCTGCCAGGCTTCCGGCAACGACTCTTCAACCGACGCGGCAAACCCCGATGCCAGCGGGGCGGCAACCGGGAAGGGCCACTGTTGCTGCCAGCTGCCGTCCTGGAAGGCGGCCACCAGCGGCGCGATTTGCGGGCTATTCGGCGCATAAGAGAACAACGCGCCCAGGGTACGGGCGCTTAAGGCGACAGCGTCGCGGTGAGGGAACGGCATCATCACTTATTCCTTTCTGCGGCGCGCGCCGGCGCGCCGTCTCATTAACGGGCAACCGCCATACCGACGGTCATATGGAGCCCATAAAACAGGCCGCGGCCAATACATTCCGCGATCAGGACCAGCAACAGACCGGCCAACAGCCCCGCAGCGCGCGGCGGCTGACGGCGGATCAGCGGACACAGCCAGCAGCCAAGTCCCAGCGCCAGCAGGATCAGACGTAAGGCCTGCAGTCTGCCGTAATCCGGCAGCAGGGTGGCCGCCTGCTGAACGGCGCTGTGAATGGCGCCGAGCCCGGCGCTTTGCATCACGATAATCGCGGCGCTGATGACCAGCGCGGCCACGCTCAGCCCGGCAATAAACCAGACGTTAACGTCGACTTTCGCCATTCGCAGCAGCAGGGCGGCGAACAGCGGCCCGCTGAGGAGTACCGTCAGGAAGAAGGCGCTGGTGGTGTAGCCAGTGTACCATGTCGGCACGGTATCGATTTGATAAACCCGGGTCATCGCCAGCACAAACACCAGCCCCAACAGCAGGGCGATCGCCAGCCAGACTTTCCCCAGCGCCGCCGGCATTTTTTCCAGCACGGCCAGCAGCCACCAGAATCCGCCCACGACGAAAAACAAGGCGCCGCTGGCGATTTCGTTGCTCAGCGCCGAGGCGCCGACGCGGTTCAGCGAATTAAACGCCCGCAGCGGCGAACCGAGATGCATCACTGAGGCGAGAAAACCGATCCCCATCAGCAGCCAGATAAAAAACATGCTGCGCACCAGCCGCTGCCGCGCTTCGCGCTGGTCCGCCAGCGCCAGCCAGACCAGACCGCTGACGAGGGTCGCGCCGACCACGCATTGCCCCAGTACCGTAAACAGCACCAGCGGCCATTCCTGCCATCCGCTTCCCATCTCACACCTCCTTCGGATTTGCCAGATAACCGGTGGTATCGCCACACGGCCGGGCGTTGCGGTTAGGTTTGATCGCGATGCTCGGCTGAGTGAAGTGCGCGGAGGGCAGCGGGGCCACCGCCGCCAGCTGGCCGTGCTTAGCGCGCAGTTCGGCAATGGGGCCGAAATCGAGCGCCCGCAGCGGGCAGGACTCGACGCAGATCGGCTTTTTCCCCTCGGCGACGCGCTGATAACAGCCGTCGCACTTGGTCATATGGCCTTTGTCGGCGTTGTATTGCGGCGCGCCGTACGGGCAGGCCATATGACAGTAGCGGCAGCCGATGCACACCTCTTCATCCACCACCACAAAACCGTCTTCGCGCTTGTGCATCGCTCCGCTCGGGCAGACCTTGGTGCAGGCCGGATCGGCGCAGTGGTTACAGGCGATGGAGAGGTAATAGGCGAACACGTTCTGCTGCCAGATGCCGTTGTCCTCCTGCCAGTCGCCGCCGGCGTACTCATAGATGCGACGGAAGCTGACCTCCGGAGTCAGGTTCTTATAGTCCTTACAGGCCAGCTCGCAGGTTTTGCACCCGGTACAGCGAGCGGAGTCGATAAAGAATCCATATTGCGTGCTCATGGTTTACTCCTTAAACCTTCTCGATGTCGACCAGGTTGGTATGCTGCGGATTCCCTTTCGCCAGCGGCGACGGGCGATGGGTGGTCAGGGTATTCATGCAGGCGCCATGGTCAACCCGGTCCCCGGCCATATTGGCGTCGTGCCACGCGCCCTGGCCCATCGCCGACACGCCCGGCATGATGCGTGGCGTCACCTTCGCCGGCAGCCGGACTTCGCCGCGCTGGTTGAACACCCGCACCAGATCGCCGTTTTTAATCCCGCGTTTTTCCGCGTCCAGCGGGTTGATCCACACTTCCTGACGGCAGGCGGCCTGCAGCACGTCCACGTTGCCGTAGCTGGAATGGGTGCGCGCCTTATAGTGAAATCCAAACAGCTGCAGCGGATACTGGCTGCGCAGCGGATCGTCCCAGCCTTCAAATGTGGAGGCATAGACCGGCAGCGGGCTGATGACTTCGTCCTTCTCCAGCTGCCAGCGGGCGGCAATTTCGGCGAGCCGGCTGGAGTAGATCTCAATTTTGCCGGACGGGGTTTTGAGCGGATGCGCTTCAGGATCGCGGCGGAAGTCGCGATAGGCGACGAAGTGGCCGTTCGGGTCCTTGCGCTTGTAGATGCCCATTCGCTTCAGCTCATCGTAGGCCGGCAGCGCCGGATCTTTCGCCACCATTTTGGCGTACAGATGCTGCAGCCACTGCGCCTGAGTGCGTCCCTCGGTAAAACGCTGGTAGACATCGTCGCCGAGCCGTTTCGCCACTTCGCTTATCCAGTAAATCGGTTTGCGTTCAAACTTCGCCGAGGTGGCGGGCTGGATGAAAATCAGATAGCCCATATTGCCGGCGTAATCGTTGGGAATAATATCTTCCTGCTCAACGGTCATCAGGTCGGGCAGCAGCAGGTCGGCGTATTTCGCCGACGAGGTCATAAAGTTGTCTATGACCACGATGGTTTCGCACTTGCTTTCGTCCTGCAGGATCTCGTGGGTCTTATTGATGTCGGAGTGCTGGTTGATGAGGGTATTGCCCGCGTAGTTCCACAGGAACTTGATCGGCACATCCAGCTTCTCTTTGCCGCGCACGCCGTCGCGGGTGGCGGTCATCTCCGGGCCTCGAGCGATGGCGTCGGTCCAGGTGAAGCAGGAGATGGCGGTTTTCACCGGGTTTTCCAGCACCGGCAGACGCTCGATGGTGATGGTGTAGGTCGATTCTCGGGCGCCGCTGTTGCCGCCGTTGATGCCGACGTTGCCGGTTAAGATCGGCAGCATGGCGATCGCCCGGGCGGAGAGTTCGCCGTTGGCCTGGCGCTGCGGCCCCCAGCCCTGGCAGATGTAGGCCGGTTTGCTCATGCCGATGTCGCGCGCCAGCTTAATGATGCGATCGGCGGGGATGCCGGTGATACGCGAAGCCCACTGCGGCGTTTTGGCGACGCCGTCGTCGCCCTCGCCGAGGATATAGGCTTTATAGTGGCCATTCTCAGGCGCCCCGGCCGGCAGCGTCTTCTCATCGTAGCCGACGCAGTATTTATCAAGGAACGGCTGATCCACCAGATTTTCGTTAATCAACACCCAGGCGATACCGGCGACCAGCGCGGCGTCTGTGCCGGGGCGAATGGGGATCCACTCATCTTCGCGACCGGCGGCGGTATCGGTGTAGCGCGGATCGATAACGATCATCCGCGCGTTGGAGCGCTCGCGGGCCTGTTCCAGATACCAGGTAATGCCGCCGCCGCTCATGCGGGTTTCCGCCGGGTTGTTGCCGAACATCACCACCAGCTTACTGTTTTCAATATCCGAGGTGCTGTTGCCGTCGTTACTGCCGTAGGTGTAGGGCATGGCGCAGGCGATCTGCGCGGTGCTGTAGGTACCGTACTGGTTAAGCGAGCCGCCGTAGCAGTTCATCAGCCGCGCCACCGGCGAAGCGGAAGGCGAGGAGCGGGTCATGTTCCCGCCGACGATTCCTGATGAGTAGTTAATGTACACGGCTTCGTTGCCATATTGCGCGACGACGCGTTTCAGACGGTCAGCAAGGGTATCCAGCGCTTCCTGCCAGCTGATACGCTCAAATTTGCCTTCTCCGCGTTTGCCGACGCGCTTCATAGGATAGTTAAGGCGATCCGGGTGGTTGATGCGTCGGCGAATCGAACGCCCGCGCAGGCAGGCGCGGACCTGATGATCGCCGTAGCGGTCGTCGCCGGTGTTATCCGTTTCCACGTAGACCACTTCATCATCACGCACGTGCAGCCGCAGGGCGCAGCGGCTGCCGCAGTTGACCGAACAGGCGCCCCAGACAATCCGGGTGTTGTCGCCGGCAGCCTGCTGGACCGCCGCCGCGGCGCTGCGCAGCGTAAAGGGCAGGGGAAGCCCGCCGGCGGCCAGCGCCAGAGAACCGAGGGCTGTGGATTTAAGTAGCGCGCGTCGGGTGACGCCGCCGGAAGATTCCTGATTCGACATTGCTCACTCCATGATAGTTATGCTGGGCGGAGAAGGGCCGCCGCGTCATTAACAGACGCCGGGGTGAGCGATAATACGTTATGGGTAGCCGGCAGATCTTATCCCTGGTCAATGCAGGGATAAGATCTTTCGTTTGAAAGCGAGGCGGGTTTACTGAGCGTCGTTTTCGGCGGGAGTGTCGCTGTTACGGGTGTAGGTGATTTTGAAGGTGTCGTTGGCGCAATGACCCACCACCTGAGCGCCGGGCTGGTCCGCCTGGTCGTTTGGCACGATGGCTAGACTGAAGGCCGTTTCCGGTACGCCATTGTTAATGATCTTCTGTTGAATATCATTTTTGACCCGTTCACAGGAGTCGGGGGCCGCCAGCACGGTCGAGGAGCACAGCAGCAGCGCGGCGCCTGTCCAGAGAGATAGTTTCATCTTACGCTCCTTATCGATGGTATCCAGATTTAAGCATAGCAGAACTGGTGTAAACAATTGTATTTGCTAATATGATTGGATGTACACAAAAGGAATCATCTGTGAAAAGACTGTATTGGCTGATCCCGGCAGCGCTGCTGCTGACGGCGTGCGACCGCGAAAGCGCCCCGGAAGCCTTCACCCCGGAGATGGCGAGTTTTTCCAATGAGTTTGAGTTCGATCCGCTGCGCGGTCCGGTGAAGGATTTTAGCCAGACGTTACTGGACGAACACGATGTGGTGGTCAAGAAGGTGAGCGCGCAGCTGTCAAAAGAGGGATGTTTCGATCTGCTGACGCTGGAGGATGTGGAGAATAACACCGGCGCCACGCTGCTGCTGGACGCCAACTATTACGTCGATGGCCGCACCCATGAAAAGCGGCTGCGTCTGCAGGGGAAATGTCAGCTGGCGGAGATGCCCGCCACCGGCGTGAGCTGGGAAACGGATGATAACGGCTTTATTATCAGCGCCCGCGGCAAAGAGACTACCGCCACCTACCGTTACGACAGCGATGGCTATCCGCTGGGGAAAACCACCACCGCCAAAGAGGAGCGATTTACCGTCGCCTCCACGCCGTCGAAGGATCCGCGCAAGAAAATGGACTATACCGCCATCAGCACCTTCAACGACCGCACGCTGGGCACGGTGCGCCAGACCTGCGACTACGATCGCCATGACAATCCGCTGAGCTGTGAGCTGCAGGTGATCGATGAAAGCGTCCAGCCGCCGCTGACCCGTCACTACACGATTAAAAACCGCATTGATTATTACTGAGCCGTCGGCTTCAGCAGAGACGGGCCCGGCGTTTTGTGTTCCGCCAGATACTGATGCTGGAACAGACACATGCGGATGGTGTTGCGGTACTCGCCGTTAATGAAAAACTCATGGATCAGTTCACCCTCGACCATAAAGCCGAGCTTGCGGTAAATATGGATCGCTTTTTCATTCTCTTTATCCACAATCAGATACAGCTTATACAGATTGAGCACGGTAAAGCCATAGTCCATCGCCAGCCGCGCGGCGCGGGTGGCGAGGCCTTTTCCCTGGAAGTCGGGTGAGATGATGATCTGAAATTCGGCCCGGCGGTGCACATGGTTGATTTCCACCAGCTCCACCAGTCCGGCTTTATCGCCATTGCATTCGATCACAAAGCGACGCTCGCTTTGATCGTGAATATGCTTATCGTACAGATCGGAAAGCTCAACGAAGGCTTCATAGGGCTCTTCAAACCAGTAGCGCATCACGCTGGCGTTGTTGTCGAGCTGGTGAACAAAGCGCAAATCTTCGCGCTCAAGGGGGCGGAGTCTGACGTGTAGCGCGTCGGTCATGGGAATTCCTGTGGTCAAAGCGGAAAAGAGGGGACTGAAAGGCGGCGCCCGCAGGCGCCAGCGTGCTCAGGGATTGATCGCCCGGCCGGTGCGGCGGTCAAGGCAGCGCAGGGTGTTTGGTTCCCAGTAGGCATTGACGTTGGCGCTCTTCTGGCAGTTATCCTGCGCGTCAAAGGCGACATCGGTTTTGTCCCACTCTTTTTCCGCCCGTTTGTTCACCTTCTGGCGCAGGCTGCGGGTGTCGTTCCATTGCTCTTTTTCCATCGACGCCTGCTGACGGCTTTGCGCGCTGTCGCCGGACTCAATCACCAGCCGGTCGGTGGCCGCGAACGAGCTGGAGGTATAGACGACGGCGCTTAACGCCAGAATGGCGGTCAGGCACCAGCGTTTGTTCAGTGTCATGTTCATCACGATTTCCTTTAAGTGATGGGTTAACCCTCAGGTTAAGTTTACTACAGCTATTTTGCCGGGCATAGCCGACAAAACAGCGTAGGGAAAGGGCTATTATCGCGTAGAATAGTTCAACGCTTTGTCTCTTTTACGAATCTTTTAATGCTCAAAACAACGCTGCTGTTCTTTGCCACCGCCCTGTGTGAAATCGTCGGCTGCTATCTGCCGTGGCTATGGTTAAAGCGCGGGGCCACGCCGCTGCTGCTGATCCCCGCCGGCCTGGCTCTGGGGCTGTTTGTCTGGCTCCTGACGCTCCATCCGACCGCCAGCGGGCGGGTATATGCCGCCTACGGTGGCGTCTACGTTTGTACCGCATTGCTCTGGCTGCGGGTCGTTGATGGGGTCAAATTAACCCATTATGACTGGGCGGGCGCGGCCATCGCCCTGTGCGGCATGCTGATCATCGTGGCGGGCTGGGGACGAGCGTAAACCCGTCTTGTGTGATCCCTGCCACTTTTTTAAACCCTAATTCTTGTATGGTAGTCGACCTGTTGCCTTACTTATCAGACATCATATTGGGTTATGACTCTGTAAGGAATCACGATGGCTATTGAGACATTTGCCCCACAGGCGGGCGCGACGCCGCTGCGCATCCGTCGGGTGCAGAAGATCACCCTGACGCTGCTGTTTATCGCCGGGATCGTTAACTTTCTTGACCGCTCTTCCCTGAGCGTCGCCGGGGAGGCGATACGCGCCGATCTGGGTCTGAGCGCCACCGAGTTCGGGGTGCTGCTCTCCGCTTTTTCGCTCTCCTATGGCTTCGCGCAACTGCCCTCGGGCATTTTGCTGGATCGCCTCGGACCGCGGGTTGTGCTGGGCGCCGGGCTGATATTCTGGTCTGCGATGCAGGCCCTGACCGGGATGGTCAATTCATTCTCGCATTTTATTCTGCTGCGCATTGGCCTCGGGATCGGTGAAGCGCCGTTTATGCCCGCCGGCGTGAAATCGATCAACGACTGGTATGCGCAAAGAGAGCGCGGCACGGCGGTGGGGATATTTAACTCCTCGACGGTGCTGGGGCAAGCCATTGCCCCTCCGGCCCTGGTCATCATGCAGCTGGCCTGGGGCTGGCGGACAATGTTTGTGGTGATTGGTTTGGCCGGTATTCTGGTCGGCCTGTGCTGGTATGTGGGATACCGTAACCGGCGGCAATTTACCCTCCAGGAGGAGGAGCAACGCTATCTGGCCAGCGAGGAGGCGGCCCGGCCGGCGCTGAAACTGAGCGAATGGCTGGCGCTGTTTAAACGGCGTACCACCTGGGGGATGATCCTCGGCTTCTCCGGGGTGAACTATACCGGCTGGCTGTATATCGCCTGGCTGCCCGGCTATTTGCAGGCTCAGCAGGGGTTAAGCCTGGCCCGCACCGGCTGGGTGGCGGCGATCCCGTTCCTCGCCGCGGCGGTGGGGATGTGGGTCAATGGTCTGGTGGTCGACGCCCTGGCGCGCAGAGGCTACGATCTGGCGAAAACCCGCAAAACGGCGATCGTTGCCGGTCTGGTGCTGTCGGCGCTGGGAACGCTGCTGGTGGTGCAATCGTCCACGCCGACCCAGGCGGTGGCGTTTATCTCCATGGCGCTGTTCTGCGTCCATTTCGCTGGCACCTCGGCCTGGGGATTGGTACAGGTGCTGGTGGCAGAGCATAAAGTGGCGTCGGTGGCGGCGATCCAGAACTTTGGCAGCTTTGTGTTTGCCTCCTTCGCGCCGATAGTCACCGGCTGGGTCGTGGATACCACCCATTCTTTCAATCTGGCGTTGGTGATCGCCGCCGGGGTGACCTTCGCCGGGGCGCTGTGCTACTTCTTTATCGTCAAAACCCGCATCGATTAACCGACCAGGAAGCAACAGGCCCGCAGGGAGGCGCGGCCTGTGCCATGCTCCATCTTCTCTTACCGCTTCGCGGCGGATTTTCTCCTGCCATCCCAGAGATTTTGTGATCCCTCGCCAGCGACCACAACCCGCTAAAAGCTTCTTGTATGGTAGTTGACAGAAATCAAAGATGTTATACCAATTGCGTGAGATGGTTGAGGCACAAAGGCATTCTCCTCGAGAGTTCTCCCAGAGAATGGTTGATGAGCCACATAACAACGAGAGTCATCATGGAAAACACCCTCTTAACCGCTAACGCCATACAGCCGGACTACGATCGCCGCGCGCTGGTCCCCCGTATCGTCCATCTGGGTTTTGGCGCGTTCCACCGCGCCCATCAGGCGGTCTACGCCGATATACTGGCCAGCGAGCACGGCAGCGACTGGGGCTACACTGAAGTCAACCTGATTGGCGGCGAGCAGCAGATCGCCGATCTCCGGCAGCAGGATCTGCTGTACACCGTGGCAGAAATGTCCGCCGACGCGTGGACCGCGCGCGTGGTCGGGGTGGTGAAGCAGGCGCTGCACGCCCAGGTCGATGGTCTCGAGGCCGTGCTTTCGGCGATGTGTGAGCCACAGGTGGCCATTGTCTCCCTGACCATTACCGAGAAAGGCTATTGCCATTCGCCAGCCAGTGGCGAACTGCAGCTCGATCACCCGCTGATCGTCGCCGATCTCGCTAACCCGCGCCAGCCGAAATCGGCAGTGGGCGTGGTGGTGGCGGCCTTAGCGCGTCGCCGGGCGGCAGGGCTGTCGGCCTTTACCGTGATGTCCTGCGATAACATGCCGGAAAACGGTCATGTGATGCGCAACGTCGTCTGCGCCTACGCCCGGGCGCTGGACGCGGACCTCGCCGCATGGATAGAACAGAATGTCACCTTTCCGTCGACCATGGTGGACCGTATTGTCCCGGCGGTGACGGCGGAAACCCTCGATAAAATTGAACAGCTGACCGGCGTGCGCGACCCGGCTGGCGTGGCCTGTGAGCCTTTCCGCCAGTGGGTGATTGAGGATAACTTTGTCGCCGGACGTCCACAGTGGGAGAACGCGGGGGCGGAGCTGGTCGCCGATGTGGTGCCTTTCGGAGAGATGAAGCTGAGGATGCTCAACGGCAGCCATTCGTTCCTCGCCTATCTCGGCTATCTGGCCGGTTATCAGCATATCAACGACTGTATGCAGGATGACAACTACCGCCGCGCGGCGCTGGCGCTGATGCTGGACGAGCAGGCTCCGACCTTAAAAGTGCAGGGGGTGGATCTGTCACACTATGCCAGTCTGCTGATTGACCGCTACTGCAATCCGGCGCTCAAACACCGTACCTGGCAGATTGCCATGGACGGTAGCCAGAAGCTGCCGCAGCGCATGCTGGACTCGGTACGCTGGCACCTGGCGCACCAGCATGACTTCACGCTGCTAGCGCTGGGCGTGGCGGGCTGGATGCGCTATGTCGGCGGTGTTGACGACGCCGGCCAGGCGATCGAAATTTGCGATCCGCTGCTGCCGGTGATCAAGGAGGCGGTAGCCGCCAGCGCCGATGGCGAAGCGCGCGTCAAAGCGCTGTTGGGCATTGAGGCCATCTTCGGCCGTGAGCTGCCGCAGGAAGCGCGGTTCGTTTCGGCGGTGACCCGCGCCTATGTTGCGCTGCAGCGTCAGGGGGCCAAAGCCACCGTTGCCGCATGGGCTGAGGCGCAATAATCGTTTATTTCCGGTGTCGGTCATGAGGTCGACACCGGCTCTTCTGCTGTTTCCGCACGGTTCCGCCGATATTTCTTTTTTTGCTGTCGTTCGCTTTTAGCAGACTAAAAATATGATCGAACGCAATGTCCTTACATAACTCTATATTTCCCTGATTTACTAAAGATAATTAGCTGTTATTTTTCCGAATAAAGGCTGGTCATTCACCGCAAAAATGGCATAGTTAAGTTATTGAAATATCACTTTCTCTGGAAAAGGAGTGCGGGCCATGTATAAAAAGATTTTATTGCCTGTTGATGTTTTTGAAATGGATTTAAGCGATAAGGCAGTGCGTCACGCGGCATTTCTCGCGTCGGCGGAAAATGGCGAAATCACCTTGCTCAACGTTCTGCCGAACAGCAGTCGTTCGTTATTACGCGGGTTTACGGCGGATATTCGTAAATTCGAAGCCTATATGCAGGAAGAGTCGGAGAAAAAGATGCGCGAAGTGGCGCGACTGTTCGACATGCCGATGTCGCGGATCCATACCCGGGTCGTCTTTGGTAACGTGCGCGATGAAATTCTGGCTATCAGTAACAACGAAGCGTTCGATGTGATAGTGATTGGCTCCCGCAAACCGGGGATCTCCACCCATCTGCTGGGCTCCAACGCCGAATCCATTTTGCGCTACGCCAAAACGCCGGTGCTGGTGGTCAGATAATCCTTTCCATTACGACGGCTGCGTCTGCCTTATTTCGCAGCCGTCTGATCCTTACTCTTCGCTAAACCAGTCGCGATTCTCCTGGCGGATCAACAGCACGGATTCGCTGATTTCATGCAAATGAATACTCATGGCTTTCTCGACCGCCTCGGCGTCGCGTTTTTCCAGCGCGGTGAAAATTTCATGATGCTGGCGCAGCAGCATCTCCGGGGAGGAGACATGGTCGAGGCTCATGTAGCGCACGCGGTCAATAGCGGCTTTGATGTTTTCCACCGTATCCCAGGCCAGCTGACAATCGGCAATAACTGACAACTTCTGGTGAAATTCATCATCAAGCAGGAAAAAGTCGTTTAACTGCTGACGGTCGACGGCAATACGCTGCTGATGAAGATTCTGCTCCAGCTGATAGACTTGCTCATCGTTAATCATACCAGCGGCACGGCGGACCACCGCGCATTCAATCGCCTGGCGGACAAAGCAACCATTGCGCACCTGAGACAGTGAAATTTTGTTGACGTAGCTGCCGCGCTGGGGACGGATCTGGATAAGTCCATTCTCCGCCAGCTTAATAAAGGCCTCGCGCACCGGCTGACGAGATACCGCAAAACGCACGGAGACTTCTTTCTCCGACAGCGGCGTGCCAGGCGGGATCAGGCAGTGAACGATATCCCGGCGGAGGATGCGATAAATTTGCTGATTGACGGGTTGCGTCGGATTCAGTTGCGATTCTGCGGCCATTGATGGTTACTTTTTATGGGGTTATGCGCACTATTTTACGCGTTTTTTGCGGTTCCGCCCATACCCGGCCAGCAGGCCGGGTGGCTGACGGTTAGCCCTGGCGGTGAACGCTGAGTCCGGCAAAGCTCTGGCTCACCGGCATCATCTCCAGGGTGTTGATGTTGACGTGTTTCGGCAGGGTGGCCACCCACCAGACCGCCTCGGTCACATCTTCCGGCGTCAGGGCTTCGGTGTTCTCGTAGGTTTTACCGGCTTTGGCGTCATCGCCTTTAAAGCGGACGTTCGAGAACTCGGTGCCGCCCACCAGACCCGGCTCGATGTCGGTGACGCGCACCGCGGTGCCGTGCAGGTCGGTGCGAAGATTGAGGCTGAACTGACGGACGAAGGCTTTGGTCGCCCCATAGACGTTACCGCCGGCGTAAGGCCAGCAGCCTGCCGTGGAGCCGATGTTGATGATGTGGCCGCGATTGCGCGCCACCATGCCCGGCAGGACGGCGCGGGTCATGTACACCAGCCCTTTATTATTGGTGTCGATCATATCTTCCCAGTCTTCCACGCTGGCGCGGTGCGCCGGCTCCAGACCGAGCGCCAGACCCGCGTTGTTCACCAGCACATCGATTGCCTGCCACTCGGCGGGCAGGTCGGCAATCAGCGTCTCAATAGCGGCGCGGTTGCGAACGTCCAGTTGCGCGATATAAAGATTATCGCCCAGCTCGTCTTTCAGCGTCTTCAGGCGCTCTTCGCGACGTCCGGTCGCAATCACTTTATGACCGTTAGCGACAAAACGGCGAGTAATACTTTCACCAAAACCGGCAGTGGCGCCGGTGACCATGATAATCATCTTACTGTTCCTCAACGCTTTTTGTGTTTTCATACCATAGCACGCACAGGCGGCGACCGGTAACGGAAATCATTGCGACCCCTTAAGGAGAAGCCTAATCTTACAGGATAAGCCTGTACAGGAGAGAAAGATGTCCGAACAAAACCCCTTTTTTAGCGTCAGTCTGTTGCCTTACCAGGCGCCGCGGTTTGATCTGATTGAAGACAGTCACTATCGGCCGGCGTTTGATGAGGGCGTCCGGCAGCAGCACGAGGAGATCCGCGCCATTATCGACAATCCGCAGCCGGCCAGTTTCGCCAACACGCTCGAGGCGCTGGAGCAGAGCGGACAGCTGCTGGCGCGGGTGACGCGGGTCTTTTTCGCCATGGCCAGCGCCCATACCAACCCTTATCTGCAATCACTGGATGAACAATTTTCCGCCGAGCTCGCCGGGCTGGGGAATGACATCTGGCTCAACGAGGCTTTATTCCAGCGGGTGAACAGCGTCTACGAGCAGCGCGAGACGCTCTCGCTTGACGGCGAATCCCGGCGTCTTCTGACCCTGACATGGCAACGCTTTGTTCACGCCGGGGCAACGCTGGCCCCGGCGCAGAAGGCGGTGCTGCGCGCCCTGAACACCGAAGCGGCCACTTTGCAAAGTCAGTTCCAGCAGCGGCTGCTGGGGGCGGCGAAAAGCGGTGGCCTGGTGGTCGATGACCGGCATCAACTGGATGGCCTGACCGATGAGGAGATAGCGGCTGCGGCCGACGCGGCGCGCGAAAAAGGGCTCGGCGATCGCTGGCTGCTGACGCTGACCAACACCACCCAGCAGCCGCAGCTGCTTGCGCTGCGCGATCGGCAAACGCGGGAGAATCTCTTCGCCGCCGGCTGGACGCGCAATCAACAGGGCGATGAGCATGATACCCGTAGTCTGGTGCTGCGGCTGGCGGCGATCCGCGCGCAGCAAGCGGAACTGCTGGGGGCGGCAAACTACGCCAGCTGGGCGCTGACCGATCAAATGGCGGCTTCTCCGGCGGAGGCATTGGGCTTTATGCGCCAGATTGCGCCGGCGGCGCGGGCGAGGGCGGAACGTGAGCTGGCGGACATCCAGCAGGTGATCGACAACGAAGGCGGGGAGTTTCGCGCGCAAGCATGGGACTGGCTCTACTACAGCGAGCAGGTGCGGCGGGCTGCCTATGCCATTGATGACGCGCAGCTCAAACCCTATTTTGCCCTCGAGCGCGTGCTGCAGGACGGCGTCTTCTGGACGGCATCGCAGCTCTTTGGGCTCCGCTTCGTGGAACGCTTTGACATCCCGGTGTACCACCCGGATGTGCGGGTTTGGGAGATCTTCGACCACAATGGCGAAGGGATGGCGCTGTTTTACGGTGATTATTTCGCGCGCGATTCAAAGAGCGGCGGCGCCTGGATGGACGTGTTTGTCGAACAGTCGACCCTGCGGGAGCAGCGCCCGGTTATCTATAACGTCTGCAATTATAGCCGGCCGCAGAGCGGACAGAGCGCGCTGTTGTCATGGGATGAGGTGATCACCCTGTTCCATGAGTTTGGCCACGCCCTGCACGGACTGTTCGCCAGCCAGCGCTATGCCAGCCTCTCCGGTACCAATACCCCGCGGGATTTTGTCGAGTTTCCGTCGCAAATCTTCGAACACTGGGCCAGCCATCCGCAGGTATTCGCCCACTATGCGAAGCACTATCGCTCCGGAGAGCCGATGCCGGAGGCGCTGCGCGACAATATGTTGCGTGCGGCAACCTTCAATAAAGGGTACGACATGAGCGAGTTGCTGGCTGCTGCGCTGCTCGATATGCGCTGGCACACGCTGTCGACCACCGCATTTCCGGACGAGGTGGACGCATTTGAGCAGAGGGTACTCCGGGAAGAACACCTCGATCTGGCGGCCGTTCCCCCGCGCTATCGCAGCAGCTACTTCTCCCATATCTTCGGCGGCGGCTATGCGGCAGGCTATTACGCCTATCTGTGGACCCAGATGCTGGCCGACGACGGCTATCAGTGGTTCGTGGAGCAGGGCGGTTTGACCCGTGAGAACGGTCAGCGCTTCCGCGAGGCGATTTTATCTCGCGGCAATAGCGCTGATTTAGCTGAACTGTATCGCCAGTGGCGCGGACACGATCCAAAGATTGAGCCGATGCTGAAAAATCGCGGGTTGAGCGCATAGGCCATCGGGCGGTGAGAAGCGATCGATTGGGTGTTTTCCTTATCAGGCGCTTTTCACTGGCCATGCTTTGATCGCAGGGGATTGCGCCAGGCGCCGGTCAGAAGAAATAGCGCGAAAATAATCAAATACACATTTAGATAAAAGCCACTTAATCCCGTTGCGATATCGAGGTAGTCTTTCAATAACGTCATGCAGGTGGTAATAAAACCACCTGCCACGATATCTCTCCCTGGAAAACGGATAAATAAATGGTTTTGATCGTTACTATGCTTATGTTTGCGCTGGCCCTGTCATTTTCGCCAGGTCCGGTTAATATGGTTATTATCTCTTCCGGCGCTGCGCATGGATTCAGAAAAACATTTTCTTTCGTCTCGGGCGCCACTATTGGTTTTACATTGTTACTGGTTTTTATTAGTTTTGGACTCTACGCGGCCATCGCAACGCACCCTTGGTTTTTTAGCTATCTGAATATCGTTGGTTCGTTATTTATATTGTTTCAGGGCTATAAAATTGCCACTTCACATCCGGAATGGTCACTGAAAAAAGCACAGGCGCCGGGGTTTGCGCAGGGTTTTTTAATGCAATGGCTCAATCCTAAAGCCTGGGCTGCCTGTGCCTCTGGCGTCGCCTTGTTTTCTGAACCCTCGTCGCGCCTGAGTATATCGCTATTTATTATCATCTACTTTTTTGTCTGCTATCTGTCCCTGGCGGCCTGGGCGATATTCGGTGATAAAATGTCAGCGATTCTCAAAAGCAGAGCACAGATCCGCCTGTTTAATCTGGTGATGGGCGGATTATTGTGCATGACTGCGGGTTACATACTGTATTCGCAGTCTATTACCTATTCATAGCGGCTGATGTTCAACGGCATTATAGATATAATTAATCAGTTTATAGGCCGCGCCGCTAACTGAAATATTGCCAGGCCATAGGGCATACACTTTTAGCGGGGCTAATGACCAGTCAGGAAGTAGTTCCTGCATGTCGCCGCGGCGGATATCCTCTTCGCAGAGAAAACGCGGCGGAGCGGCCAGGCCAATTTGTTGTCTGGCAAGGGCATAGGCGGCCTCAACACTATCGACATACACGCCGGGTGTATACTTTATTATCGCCCGTTCGCCGTTGCGATGTCTGAACTCGCGCACATTCTCCCTCATCGTCAGCCCAATCCACGGCATTGATTCAAGCATAGCGGGATGATCAACGGGAGGATAGCGCAGGAGAAAGCCCTTTGCTGCCACCAGCTTTCGCGGCAGAACAAACAGGTGCCGGGCCTTGAGAGCGCTATCGGGGAGCTCGCCAATGCGAAAGGCGACATCAATACTGTCGGCAATAATGTCCTCGCGCAGGTCACTATAAGAAATGCTCAGAGCAATATCCGGGTTCTCTTTAATGAAATTTGCAAGATGGTGAGTGAATGGGCTGTTTAAAAAAACGGCAGGTATGGAGATACGCAGCTTACCGGCTGTGGATACCGAACGTTGCTTAAACTCAATGACGCCTTTTTCATAGAGCTCGAGCATCGATCTGGCGGTCTCCAGCACACTTTCGCCATCTTGTGTTAGAGAAAGCTTTCGGGTATTTCTGTAGAGCAAAGCGCTGTTAAGGTTTTTCTCAAGCCTGGATAAATGTGCGCTTGCTGTTGCGGTCGACAACCCTAACGCCGCGGCGCCGCCTGAAACAGAACCGCTCTCGACAATTTTGGCAAAGACTATCAGGTAGCGGATGTCATCGATCATTTACAGTCCTGTGTTCACGCGGTAACGATATGCGTGGCGCCGATAAAAAGGGATCCCGTTTCCGGATTACCATATCCTATTTTTATTGCCGGAAGTATCTGTTTAATCGCGCTTCTCAGTTCCGCTTGAACGAGTACCAGGCATTCACAACGGCAGGGAGGGTTCGCGAAGCGTCGCGGGCCACCTCACTCGTCAAGGAGATACGTTTGCATATTGAGACTCATCGCCTGCGTCTTCGCCCTGTCATGGCTGAAGATGTCGCCGATCTCTACCGAATTTATGGCGATCCGGCGACCAATACCTTTAACCCCGCAGGACCCTACCCGGATATTGACTATGCCAGTACGGTTCTCCAGCGCTGGCTTGCCCACTGGCACGATCGCGGGTTTGGCAACTGGGCCATATCGGCGCGTGATGCCCCGGAAAAAATTATTGGCTTTGGCGGCTTAAGTATTCGCCGCTATAACGATGTCATCCTCAACAATCTTGGCTATCGATTCGCAACAGAGGCATGGGGAAAAGGGCTGGCCACCGACCTCGCGACCTCGGCGGTAAGATATGGCTTCGAGGCGATCAAACTCACGGAGATTTCAGCGGTGGTGAGGGCGAATCACCTGGCTTCGCGAAAAGTGCTCGAGAAAGCAGGCTTGAGGTTCATCAACGAGATTGCCGATATAGAAAATGCGCCGCCGAGTCTGCTTTATTCGTTGACCTTAAGCGAGTGGTTAAGCCAGTCGGGGTAACTCGCGGGGGCTTATTGGCAAGGCTGGATCGCACCGCAGCCGGCGCATCAGGCGGGGGATCGGCCACAGAGTTATGCGCTCACTCCACTGGCTCAATTAACGCTGGCCCCTGATTGTTCACATTGCCGACCGCCCGCGATACCGCGTGCCAGGTGAAATCGTCGGCGGAGACGCTTCCGTCCCTGGCAATCTCCGCCGCTTCTGCGGCGGTGAGATCCTGCCTCATCCATTCCCGGGCGGCTTCCGGCGTCAGGACCAGCGGCCGGCGGTCATGTATATCGACAAGACCGCGATCGGCGGCAGCGGTCACCAGCAAAAATCCTTCGGCGCCGTCCCCGCGTTCGAAGGGGGTGCTGCCAATAGCGGCCATAAATATCGGCTGGCCATCCTTCCGCTGGATGAAGTAGGGCTGCTTTTTGTCTCCGACCTTTTTCCATTCAAACCAGCCATCGGCGAAGCAGATCGCCCGCCCGTGCTGCCACAGCGGTTTGAACATCCTGCTGGTGGCAGCGGTTTCAACCCGGGCATTAATCAGCGGTGATTTATCCCGCCATCCCGGCGCATAGCCCCAGTGAACGGGATCGAGGTGGAGTTGCTCATTCCTTTCACTCAGGAGTAACACTTTTGTCCCGGGCGCGACGTTATACCGCCCAATGGGCTCCGGGTCCCAGGGGATATTGCGTTCGGCCTCTTCTGCGAGAAACGCCAGGTATGCTTCCCGCGTCTGTGCTTGCGCAAAACGTCCGCACATCGCCACCTCCAGCCAGATGTCTGACTAGAAGTATAGAACAGCAGAAAAAAGGGACGCCTTACCAAAAACCACAATCATTCCACTGGAAGAGGCTATAATTTCAGGCCATCATATTGCCAGACGTCTCTGCAATAACCGTTCGGTGTGGTACCTGGCTTTTTCTCTTTACGAGTAATCTTTATTACCCTAATAACCGGGGCTAGAGAGAAGGCTTCTTCTCTTTTATTGCTTTTCAGAATTATCGTATGTGGCTTTACCTTTGTCTGAAATGGTTGGCGTTTAGTTGTGTTCGAAAACTTTTACCCCTTATTATTTAAAAATCATCTTTTACTTTGACAAGGTTGTTTATGAGTAACTGGCTATTATTATCCCTGGCGGTAGTATTATTATTGACATCATTAATTTTTGGTCTCTCCTATGTTAAAGATCGAAGAAAAATGAAGATGCGATTTAACAAAACTCGACGTTAACCGATCCTTCCTGAGGACAGCGCAAGAGCAACGGATGAGAATTTCGTTAACTCTTGTTTGGTGGCTATTTGGAATTTTTTCATGATATTGATTTTATGGGAAAAGACCGTTTTATGGCTGATACCCAGTTCTTGCGCTATCTGCTGATTATTCATTCCCGTTCTGATCGCATCGATAATATAAAGTTGTGATTTGGTCAATGTTAATCGAGGGCATTTTACACAGCGTCTGCTGTCTTTTACCTGGCGACCATCAATTGACGCTGTTGACTCCATGAGATGTTTCGCAATCTGATTTTTTATACGGTGCAATCCGGTGTTGATACTAATAAAAGTAGCATCACGTAGACAATACGGTATCCGATCAACTTGCACAGCACTATCGGTGGGAACGAAAATAAAAATAGACGTTTGTTCGGGGATTTTTTTGAAAACCGGGTGGCATAGGTAATGTTCACCGGTCGTCATTTCCGTAAACAGCATATCTATCTGACCGAGAGTATCTGGTGAGTATTGCAAAATGGAAAAAGGTGTACAGATGTTTTCTTCCTTTGCGATCTCGATAAGAAGTTCACAAACACCTCGATTAAGAAATATGTTTTCAGTATTAATAAAAATATTAGTCATAGTAATGCCGATTGTCAAAATATTAATATTTTTAAGGGGGAGAGCATTTACAGTATATGGGATTAGGATATTTCTAATAGCTAATAAAATCAATAAATCCATTTTTGAGACTTTATCTGGAAAAGACTTTAAAAAGCATATAAATCAATGTGTTGATTTTGGGCTTTGCCCTGATGTAGCCGGTGATTTGGCACAAACTGCTTAAATTGTACATATAACAAACATTAATTCTGGATTGGAATGTATTAATTCAAGTGATGTATTTATTGCATGAATCATTTGTTCAAAAACGGTTCGGCAAGGGCATACTCTTGTCAATAATGCCTGAGCGGAAGCAGAAGTGGTCCTGACCGGATGTCGGTAGAGGGCGCTATCACGCCGCTGCCTCAGGTGACTGGCAACGGCGTCCAAAAAGGATTAGTTATCCGGGTTGTTGGAGATGCCTTTCCATACCATCCCCAGACCGATCAACATCGACGCGAAGAGGGCGAACAGGGTGGTGGAGATAAAAATGCCGGTCATAGTGATGCCTCAGAAAGTGCGTATGCAGGTTATTAGGCACGGAGGGAGGTGAAAGGTTCCTTCCCTGGCGGCGTAAATTTTCGCCAGGGTCTTCCGGCTGGCGCCAGCGAGGCCAAAGTGATGTCGAGGCTGCCGCAGTTGGCGAAACGACCGCAGGGGAACCGCGTTTCTCGTGGCGCTATTGCAGGGCGACGGGGGAGGGGGCGCGATTCGGGCGTTGACATCCCCTTGAACAAGTAATATATACATGACGCTTCTGTTTATTGAATGTTAAACAGCATCAGTTATGGGACTCAGAAGCACCCCAGCCCCCGCCGTCTGGCGGGGGTCACTTTGCCACCTGACCTGGTTATTTCTTTCTGTGACTGACGAAGAAATTTTTTATTTCAGGTCTTGAAAAACGCGCTTTAGCTATTATTTTATAAAGCGGACAAGCAATGCTTGCCTTCATGTTGAGCTTTTGAATGGATATTCAGGAGGTTAATTATGGCACTCAAAACCTTGTCAGCACTCCCGGTATTTGCTGATTCCCTTTTTGCCGATCGCTTTAACCGTATCGACCGTCTTTTCAGCCAGTTAACGGGCGATACGCCGGTGGGGACCTTACCAGCCTACGATTTACAGAAAGTGGATGACAGTAATTTCCTGCTCAGCGTCAGCGTGCCTGGCTGGAAAGATGATGAACTGGAAATAGAGACCGTAGGCGGTAATCTGCATATTACCGGTAAACGCGCGCAAACCGACAATCATTCCGGAAACAGCCAGGGCTGGATTTATAAAGGCATTCGCCGGGCTGATTTCCAGCTTAGTTTTTCGCTTCCCGAACACGCCCAGATTAATCAGGCGCAGCTGGAGAGCGGGATCTTAAAAATCGCTATCCATCAGGAGATCCCCGAGAGCGAAAAACCGCGCAAAATTGCCATTGAGAACCAGGGGCGGGTGATCGAACACAAAGTGTGATTCCGCTTCTGTGCCGAGGGAGTTCCTTTCAAGGCCCGCGCTGCGGGCCTTTATTTTATCCACTCAAGGTGGCGTAAACGGCCTCCAGGCGACGAGAGAAATCACTATGCTATCCTGTTAACAGGGCAGTGAGGCGGTGATACTTTTCAAATTCGGCGAGGAGTCAGAATGGCTGACGAGATCGATAAAGACGCACAACATACTCATCAACTGACCGCCGAGGTGGCCCGCGCGCTTATCGCGCGCGGCTGGCGGCTCACCACTGCGGAATCCTGCACCGGCGGCAATCTGGCGGCAGCGCTCTGCGCTCAGGCTGATACCGCGGCCTTTTATGATACCGGCGTGGTTACCTTCAGCGATGAAGCCAAGCGCAATGTGCTGCAGGTGCGCGCGGAAACCCTGGCGGAACACAGCGCTGTCAGCGAAGCGTGCGTGAAGGAGATGTCCAGCGGTATGCTGGCGATAGCCGGGGCCGACATCGCCATCGCCATCAGCGGCTATGCGGGACCGGAGGGGGGAGAGGATGGTACCCCCGCCGGCACGGTATGGTTTGCCTGGAACTTTCGCGGCCAGATCGAAACCCAACGGCTGCGCTTTACCGGTGACTGCGAGACAGTGGTGGCGAAAGCGGTGCGCTTCGCCCTGGCGGCGCTGGGCGAAAAGCTCCCCCACTGGCAGTGACGCTGCCGCCTACCGCGGCCTTACAGATCCGTGGCCTGACGCGCTATCGGCCAGCAAATTTCCCCGATGCCGTTCAGGCACGGTCGGGAGAAAAGGAACCCCTGAAACAGGCGAATGCCCACCGACTGCAGCCAGCACCACTCTTCCAGGGTTTCGACGCCTTCCGCCACCACCGTGATGCCCAAATCCTCGCAGCAGCGCACGACCGAGGCGACAATCGCCTGCTTGGCGCCGCTGATATGAATATTGCGCACCAGCTCTGCATCCACTTTGATTTTATCGGGCTGAAAGCGGGTCAGTAACGACAGGCCGGAGTAACCCGCGCCAAAGTCGTCGATGGCCAGCTTCATGCCCGCGACGCGCAGCGCTTTGAGCACCTTGCGGAACTGGTCAAAGCAGGTGATCACCTCCGTTTCGGTAACCTCTATCAGCACCTGGTCAGGTCTGAGGCCGGCCGCCAGCAGGCTGTTCATCAGCCAGCCTACGGCGTCAGGGTGGTTATACAGCGAACCGGGCAGCAGGTTAATGGCCAGCTGGTGTTTACCAAGCGGTAACTGACCGGCGAGAGAGAAGGCATACGCTTTGCTCTCAAGGTCGAAACGGTAGCGATCCTCCGCCGGGATGGCGGCAAACATCTCTACAGGAGATCCGCCGGTGGGGCTGCGGATCAGCGCTTCAAAGGAAGAGACCCGCTTTGTGGCCGGCTCGACGATGGCCTGCAGGGCAAACTGGCAAGGTTGATCGGGCAGGTGGCGCGCCGTAGCAGTGGCCGGGGCAGGCATCATCGTCCAGCGAGAAGGCTGCAGCGGCTCGGGTAGACAATAGCGCCCACCGTCGGCGATAAAGGCGCTAATCAGGCGGAACATCCGGTCGTTGACCGGCTCGGTGACCCCAAACGAGCTAAAGCGCAGGAGCTCCTCCAGCGCGCTGTCGGCTTCGAAAAGACGAAGATCCAGCAGGCGCATCCCGGTGTCGTGAAAACGACGGTAGGCCGAATAGTCGCGCATCAGTTCCACCACGTCGCGATGGCGCGGATCGCTCTGTATCTCGTGGAATAACGACTCAAGATCTTCCTCGCTTCCCTCCAGCACCTGGAAGAACTGCAGGCCGTTAAACAGCAGAATACCGGTGATGCCAAGAGGCATGTTTTTCCCGCTGGCGCGATGAATTAAAGCGTCGAGATCGGTGGGCGGGCGGGCAGGATTAACCTGGCTGCGGTATATCAGGGTGGTTAGCATAATCATTCCGGTCGCTGCGGCAGCGCGTAATGGTCCGCACAGCGCGTATTTAGGGAGGTATGGCCAGACCCTCGGAGAAGGGAGGCTGTTTTTTATGACATTTAACCAACCGTGATGTCCGCTACGCGGAACGGGAGCTTCACTTTGTGATTACCTTCACTCTACAGGGAATCTGAGGTTTAGCTATCATTTTCTCATTCCCAATGCAAAAAAGGGCAAACAGGCCGCTCATTCCTCCTGCGGTATTGGTCTACCGCCTTAAATTATCGGTTAACATTCGCCACCAGGAATTATCCTGCCATTATATTGCCCGCTCTCAAAAAGAGATGCTGGTCTTGCCTGATTAAAAGCAAATGCATATTATCAACGTAAGTTAAATTCCTTTTTTCAGGTCTGATATGAGCGACTTATTTATTATTTTGTGTTTGATTTTTTGTCCCGTCATTTCTTTGTGGAGTGGTCTTTCTTATATTCAGGAAAGACGCAAAAGACGCTACGTCTTCCGTTCCAGAAGATAATCTGCAGAGGTAATATAATGACGATTGTATTAACGTCTGGCGAGTAGTTTTACGAGGTTGTTAAATTGCTGGCGGCTGTGCAAATTGAACTTGTTCATAATATTCTTTTTATGCGAGTGAATGGTTTTGTGGCTAATTTTTAGCGCCGCGGCAACTTCATGCGGACTCAGACCAATACTGAACGCGTAAATGACTTTGGTTTGCGCATCGCTGACCGACTTGCAGGCGCAATTGATACAACGCCGCAGCCGATTGAAGGCCGGGTCATGCTGAGGAGATAAGGGGCGCTGAATCGCGCTGAGTATCTCATCTTTAAGACGCTGAACGGGAGCATGGGGAGGTATAAACACCGCCTGCCGCAGACAGTTGGGTAAGCCCTCTTCGACGGTAGCTTGTTCATTGTCCTGGAAAATAAAAAGCGTGTATTGCTCTGGGGCATGCTGAAACAGGTCATGACACAGGTACCATTCTCCCGCCACCATTTCCGTGAAGAACACCTGAGATTGCGCTATCGACTCCAGGTCCCATTGTTCAGAAAACTGATATGCTGATCCCCCGTAGGTCTTCATCGCTTCATCCACCAGCTCCGCAATAGCGACTCGCAAATAGTGATTTTTTATATTGATCAAAAAATTCGTCATATAACTTCCCAGTGGGGTATGAAAAAGGTGTCAGAATAAATTAAAGAATATAATGGTGATGCGCAGGTCTTTTTTAGCTGGGGTAATCTAAGGGATGTTTTTCGTTAATGCAATATCTGCCAGGAAAAGTGAGATAACGGTGTGTTGGTATGCGAAAGTTCCTAATAAACAAAATGATAAGCCTATATTAGATGGCGTTTTAAGCACTTTAATAATTTTTTATTTTTGCGATGCATAAAAAGCTTAGTGGTAGCCAGTATCTGTTGCTAAAATTAGCGGAGGACAAGATTACAGGAAGTATGCGGTGCTTATGAAGCAAATGCTCTATTTAAAAATGCTGGCGTGGCTGGAGGATAATATCTACTGTAACCCGGCGATCGATGACCTGGCGCAGTATATGGGCTATTCGCGTCGGTTTGTGTACGAGGTGTTTTATCAATATGGCCGGTTACCCATCGGGCAGTATATTCGCCTGCGGCGGCTGACCATCGCAGCGGTCAGTCTGCGTTTAACGCGGCAACCGATCGCCGCCATAGCCTGGCAGTTAAGTTACGATTCGCCGCAGACCTTCTCCCGGGAGTTTAAGAAACGTTTCTCGCTTTCGCCACGGGAGTACCGCTGCGCGGCGCACTGGGACACGGCAAAACTGTTAAAAAAATTCCCCACGGATGATGAGAGCCTGCCTTTGGCTCGGATCTGTTCCCTGCCGGAGCGGGTCTATTATGGCTACCCGATGAAGTATGAACTGCGCCTGTCGGATATGGTGTTGCAAAGTACCGCCAAGACGGCTATCAGACAAAAGGTTGACCGTTTTTTCGCCGCTGGAGGCGGTTCGCTTTCCATACTCTCCGATTACGCGGCAGCGAGTCAAAATGAGCTTAACGTCGAGGTTAACGCCTTTGTCGGTTGTCACGAGGCGCGAAAGCCGTCGTCCGCGTTGACCACCCGGTCGGGGCTGTATGTGGGGGTTGAATTCTACGGCAGCTGGTCACGCTATGCCCGTTTGTCCAGCGATCTCTATCTGGAACAGTTGCCAACGCTGGGGGTAAGCCGTCGGGATGGGCATGACATTGAATGCTTCATGACCCGTCATGCGGAAGGAGGAGAGGCAGAGGAGAAGCGCTATCACGTACGCTATTTTATACCGGTGACGCTGTCAGCGGGAGGCCAGCTGCCGGGCAGCGATAATGAGTTAGTCCCCGCGAAGGGGACACGATAAGGTGGCCGGAGCCACCCAGGTAAATATTACAGTACAAACCACAACAGCCAGGTGATCAGGAAGCCCGTCACCCCCATGATGGTGGTCAGTACGGTCCAGGTTTTGAGTCCGTCCGGCACCGAGAGCCCGAGATAGCGCGTGACCACCCAGAACCCGGCGTCGTTAACGTGCGATAACCCGAGCGAGCCGAAACAGGTCGCCAGCGTCACCAGCACCAGCTGCAGCGGCTCCAGCCCGACGACCGCCTGTGACAACAGGCCGGAGGTGGTAAGGATCGCCACGGTGGCCGAGCCCTGCGAGGCCCGAAGCACCAGCGACAGCAGGAAAGCGGCGGGCATCAGCGGCAGATGAATCGTCTCCAGCGCCTCGGCTAAGGCATTGCCGATGCCGGAGGCGACCAGCACCCCGCCAAAGGCGCCGCCGGCGCCGGCGACGAGGATCACGTCCGCCGAGGAGGGGATCGCGCTGCCGGTGACTTCTCCCAACTTTTTCAGGTTCATCCCCCGCCGGATGCCCAGCGTCCAGCTGGCCAGCCCCAGGGAGATCAGCAGGGCGACGGGCGGGGTGCCAATGACGGTCATCAGCTGGCGAATCGCGTTATCCGGCAGCAGCAGGGCCTGACACAGCGTTCCGGAAACAATCAGCACGATGGGCACCACGATCAGCCCGCCGATAACCAGCGCATTCGGCGGCGCCAGTCGGGTCTGCTGGGCGTTGACGGAGAGGTCGGGCACCTCGGCCGTTTGCTGCTGTTCCAGCACGTTAATCGACAGATGATAATGGCGCTGATTGATAGACCGGGCGACAAAATAGCCCACGATACCCACGACGATCGACACTCCAATTCCCGCCAGCATCAACCAGCCGACATCGCTATGCAGAATACCTGCCGCCGCCGCTGCGCCAGGGTGGGTTGGCAATGCCACATGGACGGTTAACATCACTCCGGCCATCGGTAGGCCAAATTTCAGCGGCGACAGATGGGCGACTTTACTGAAGCCGTAAATTAACGGAATGATGATAATAAAGCCGACTTCAAAGAAGACTGGCGTGCCGAGAATAAAAGCCACGATGGTTAAGGCGGCAATAGTCCGTTTAGAACCCAGCACGCTGGTCAGCGTTTTCGCCAGCGATTCGGCGCCGCCGGATATTTCAATAAGCACCCCCAGCATTGATCCCAAAATAATTATGCTGGCGATGTGGCCGAGCAGGCCGCCCATGCCTTTTTCAATGGTGGTAATGATTTTATCCGCCGGAATGCCGGTGGCGAACGCCACCAGCAGGCTGACGATCAGGAGCGCCACAAAAGGATGCGCTTTCGCTTTGATCACCAGCAGGAGCAACAGCACTACGCTGGCTAACGCAATAAGTAACAGCGCCGATGTCGACATAGTTTTGCCTCGGGTATTAACAGGTGTACAGAGAGTTATATTTTTAGAACCGCGCTTTATTTTTTCCGGTAGGGCGAGAACCATTCCAGTCCGGAAAGGGTATCCGCCCTGGGGATATATTCGCAGCCGATCCAACCGTCATAGCCGACGTTATCCAGCAACGCATAGATCCATGAATAATTAATCTCGCCCTCGTCCGGTTCATGGCGGTCGGGCAGGGAGGCTATCTGAATATGGCGGTACTGACCGGCATACTCGGTAATAAGATGGCTTAAATTGCCGTCCACTTTCTGCGCATGAAACAGATCTAACTGCACGGCGATGTTTGGCCGGTCGACCCGCTGCGCTATCTCCAGCGTCTGATATTGACTGTGATAGAAATAGCCCGGTTTGGTCTGCGGATTCAGGGCTTCAATAAGCGCCCGCTTGCCGTGGCGGGCAAAGCGCTCGGCGGCGTAGCGCAGGTTATCGAAAAGCTCCGCCTCGCAGGCCGCGCGATCCATCCCCGGCTGCACCACGCCGGCCATAATATGCACCTGCGGACAATCGAGCTGGCAGGCGTACTCCAGCGCCAGCTCGATATCACGCCGGGCCTCGGCGCTCCTGCCCGGTAGGGCGGCGAGGCCCCATTCCCCGGCGTTAACGTCGCCGGGCGGGGTATTGAACAGCACCAGCTGCAGCTGGTTTTCCTGCAGGCGCTGTTTAATTTCCCCGGCGGCATACTCATAGGGGAACAGAAACTCCACGGCTTCGAAACCGGCGCGGGCGGCGGCGGCAAAGCGGTCCAGGAACGGCAGTTCGGTAAACAGCATGGATAAATTTGCAGCGAATTTTGGCATGGTTTTATCTCAGTTCATCCACTTCGTCAGCGGTCAGGTAACGGATCTCGCGATTGCCGAGGGTAAACATCAGCCGCGCGGTCTCTTCCAGCTCTTCGGTATTATTGGTGGCTTCGCGCAGCGATGAGCCGGTGACCACCGGACCATGGTTGGCCAGTAAAAAGGCGTTATGGCGCGGCGCCAGGCCGGCCAGCGCCTCGGCAATGCGGTCGTCGCCCGGTCGGTAGTAGGGAACCACCGGGACGTCGCCGACCCGCATCACCACGTAGGGAGTAAAGGGGCGAATACAATTCTGCGGATCGAGCCCCTGCAGGCAGGAGAGCGCGGTCAGATAGTGGCTATGCAAGTGGACGATCGCCTTGCAGGCCGGGTTATGCAAATAGACCGCCCGGTGAAAAGCGATCTCTTTCGACGGTTTGTCGCCGGCGACCCATTCGCCTTGCAGGGTGACCACCGACAACCGCTGGGCCTGCAGCTCGCCCAAGCAGGAGCCGGTCGGCGTCGCCAGCAGGTTGCCGTCCGGCAGCAGGAGCGACAGATTGCCGGCGGAGCCGGTGGCATAACCGCGGTTAAACAACGAGGCGCCAATCTGCACCATCTCATCTCGCAGCTGTTGCTCAGTCATGACAAAACTCCTGCTGGGCACGGGCAAAGAACTGGATATCGCCGAAATTACCTGACTTCAGCGCCAGGGAGAGCGGCTGGCGGGTGTCACGCACCCAGGGAACCCCAGGGGAGATCGTCGGCCCGATATGGAACGCCTCGACCCCCAGCGTCTGCGCCACGATGCTCGACGTTTCCCCTCCGGCCACAATAAACCGGGTGAATCCTTTCTCCTTCAGCGCGGCGGCGAGGGCGGCGAACAGCTGTTCCACCCGTTCGCTGCTGGCCTTGTCGCCATACTGCGCCTGGATCCGCTGCAGCGTTTGCGGCTCAGTCGTGGCATAGACCATCGGCGCCAGCGGCGAATCGCGGTTTGCGTCCACCCAGGCCGCCAGCGTCCCGGCATAGCCCTCCAGATCGGTAAAGCAGGCGCTTAAGTCGACGGCGCGGGCGGGAGCCTGTTCACGATAGGCCGCCACCTGGCTGTTGGTCATCAGCGAACAGGAGCCCGAGAGCACTACCGCCGGGCCGGGCAGCGGCATGCCCGCCTGGGATCCTTCACCCTGGGTTCCGTGGCGCTGCGCCCAGTCGCGGGCGAGGCCGATGGCGAGACCAGAGCCGCCGGAGACCAGCTTCATCTCCCGCAGCGCCGCCCCCTGGGTCAGCAAATGCTGTTCACTGAGGGCGTCGAGCACCACATAGCGCACCGCCGGGTCGCTGATTGCGTCCAGCGATGCAGCGACCGCCTCCGGCCCCTGATCGATAATCGGCCAGGCGATCAGCACCGCTTTTCCGCCACCCTGGCGCTCGATTAAGCGGCCGAGGTGGGCATCCTCCATCGGCGTCACCGGATGGTGGCGCATCCCGGACTCATTGAGTAACTGCTGGCCGACAAACAGATACCCCTGATAGACCGTGCGGCCGTTTACCGGCAGCGCCGGGGAAATCACCGTCCGGGTCTCGCCCAGCTCTGCCAGTAGAGCATCCAGTACCGGGCCAATGTTGCCCTGCGCGGTGCTGTCGAAAGTGGAACAATACTTAAAATAAAATTGCTGACAGCCCCGGGCCTGCAGCCAGCGCAGGGCCGCCAGCGACTGGCTGACGGCGGTTTCCACCGGGCAGGAGCGCGTTTTCAGGCTGATCACCACCGCTTCGCTGGTCAGCGGCAGTTCGTGGGGCGGTACGCCGTTTAGCTGCACCGTCGGCATGCCATTGCGTACGAGGAAGCTGGCAATATCCGTGGCGCCGGTAAAGTCATCGGCAATGACACCAAGCTGCATCTTGTCTCTCCTCACTGTTTATGGCCCGGCAGCGTAATGCCGTTGAAGATCTTGATCACCGCGCTGTCATCTTCCCGGCCGAATCCGGCGTTGCTGGCGGAGGTGAACATATTCAGCGCGGTGGTGGCGAGCGGCAGCGGGAAGGTCAGCGCCCGGGCGGTGTCATTCACCAGGCCGAGATCTTTGACAAAAATATCGACGGCGGATTTTGGCGAGTAATCGCCATCCAGGACGTGCTGCATACGATTCTCAAACATCCACGAATTACCCGCCGCGTGGGTCACCACGTCGTACATCGTCTCCAGCGGGATGCCGGCGCGGGCGGCGAGGGCCATCGCTTCGGCGGCGACGGCGATATGCACCCCGGCCAGCAGCTGATGGATGATTTTTACCGTCGAACCGAGGCCAATGTCGCTCCCGATGCGATAGACTTTGCCGGCCACCGCGTCCAGCACTGGCGCGAGGCGGGCGAAGACGGCATCGCTCCCGGAGGCCATCACCGTCATGTCGCCGGCGGCCGCTTTCACCGCGCCGCCCGATACCGGCGCGTCAAGCATCAATAGCTGGTATTCCGCCAGCGCCGCGGCAATCGCCTGGGCATCGGCGGAGGCGATGGTTGACGACACCATCACCGCGGTACCCGGCTTCAGATGGGCGGCGAGGCCGCTCTCGCCGAACAGGATCCCCCGAACCTGGGCGGCATTGACCACCAGCAGCACGACCGCATCCAGCTCAGCGGCGAAAGGCACCGCGCTGGGGCCTGCGCCTTTGGCGCCCGCCTCCAGCAGCGCGCGGCAGTTGTCGGGATTGATGTCCACCCCCCAGGTGTTCAGGCCCGCCTGCAGGCAGGCGCGGGCGGCGCCCATGCCCATCGAACCCAGTCCAATCACGCAGACGTTAGTGTGTGCAGTCATGACGGTCTCCTTGTGAATATTCGTTAATTAATGTGATTTAATGATAGAATAAAGCGTTGTTATGTGAAATTATGTGAGAGCTATCACGAATAGCCCACATGAATATAAAAAATTCACAGACGGAAAGTGGCTGCGCGACGGCGATTCTTGCCCTAAAATAGCGTAAAAACAGCGGTCAAGCAGCGATAACAGCACAGGGGATCTTCAGGTTCCCGGCGTGAGTGGTAAGCTCTGGTGTGAAAAAATGGTAAGGGGAGAGCGGTGATTCCAATAGAACGTCATCAGCGTATTTTAGCCCTGGTGGAGCAGCGCGGGGCGGTGAGCATTAATGAGCTGACGGAGATCCTCGGCGTGTCCCATATGACTATCCGTCGCGACGTCAGTAAGCTGGAAGAACAGGGGCTGCTGGTCAGCGTCTCGGGCGGCGTGCGCGCCGTCAGCCGGCTGGCCGCAGAGCCCAGTCATCTGGTGAAAAGCACTCTACAGAGTGAAGAGAAACAGGCCATCGGCGCGCTGGCGGCCAGTCACATCGCCAAAAACAGCTGCATCTATCTCGATGCCGGCACCACCACTCTGGCGCTGGCGCGGGCGATCCTCGACCGGGACGACCTGCAGGTGGTCACCAACGATTTTGAGATAACCCAACTGCTGATCGATGCCAGCCAGTGCGGCGTGATCCACACCGGCGGCACCCTGTGCCGGGAGAACCGCTCCTGCGTCGGCGAGTCGGCGGCGCGGACCTTGCGCCACCTGGCTATCGATACGGCCTTTATCTCCGCCAGCGGCTGGGACAGCCGCGGGATTTTCACCCCTGATGAGAACAAGGTCACCGTCAAGGAGACCGTCAGCCAGGTCAGCGCCAGAAGCATCCTGCTGTGCGACAGTTCGAAATACAATCAGGTGGCAACGTTTATGGCGTTACCCTTGACCCGCTTTACCACCATCATTACCGACCGGCATCTCTCCGATGCTGCCGCCACACATATCGCCCGGCACGCTTGCGAGGTGCTGCGCGCCGGGTAAGGCGCGCGGCCTTCGCCGGGCTAGCGCTGCCAGTGCTCGATCAGCGCCGCGCCTATTTTGGCGATCTGCTGGTTACGCTCGGCCATGGTCGCCGGCGTATCCCGCAGATAGATCACCACGATGCGCTCCGCTTTGCCGTTCGGGCCGAGCAGGGCGACAATGCCGCGTGAGCCCCGCTCGCCGGCCCCGGTTTTATCGGCGATAAACCAGCCCGCCGGCAGCACGGCGCGGATCAGCGGACCGGCCACCTGGTCGTCCACCATCCACTGCAGCAGCTGCTGCTGCGAACGGTCGCTCAGCGCGTGGCTGGTTAGCAGCTTGCGCAGGGTGGCGGCCATGCTGGCTGGGGTGGTGGTGTCGCGCACGTCGCCGGGAAGCGCTTCATTGAGCTCCGTTTCCCAGCGGTCAAGGCGGGTGACGTTGTCACCGATCTGGCGCAGAAAAGCGGTCAATCCCGCGGGGCCGCCAACGCTCTTCAACAGCAGATTGCCGGCGCTGTTGTCGCTCATGGTGATGGCGGCGGCGCAGAGTTCGCCAACGGTCATCCCGTCGGCAAGGTGTTTTTCGCTGACCGGGGAGTAGTCCACCAGATCCTGCTGGCGGTAGCGGATCCGCCGATCCAGCTGTTCGTCTCCGGCATCCACCCGGGCCAGCACCGCGCCGCAGAGCAGCACTTTAAAGGTGCTCATCAGCGGAAAGCGCTCACTGGCGCGCCAGGCGGCCAGCGTGCGGCCGCTCGCCAGATCCATTTCAACATAGCCCACGCGGCCCGCCAGCTGACTTTCGCTGCGTGTAATTTGCTCAAGCGGCGGAGGGCTGGCGAATACCGCCAGTGGCAGGGCGGCAATCAGGGAGATAAGGCACAGGCGAACATAACGCATAACCGCAATACTTCCTTGAATCAGGGCCATTAAAGGCGAGGAGAGGAGTGATAAAATAGAATAACCTGGCGTTTTGCTGATTCACAATTCCTCTTTTTTCCTTCATCATTTGTCATCTTTTATTTCGAATAATCAATATTTAGCTCAGCCTAAGCACGCTATTTTTTGACTCAAGGCCGCAATGAACTATAAGAAAGTACTTAAGACCGCACTCTGGCTGGCGCCGCTGTTTGCTGACGATACGCCCGCCGCGCTGCGCGGTTTGCCAATGATCTATGCCATCCCGGGAGGAACTGGTGCACCCGATAATTAAGGTCATGCTGGTGGGCGGTAAGGCGGATGGACTGCTGGTCAGCGTCGCCGACGATGCGACCGAGGTCTCAGTGACCCCTGCGCAATACGGTGCGCCGTCCGGCCAGCCGCTCAGCTATCGTATCGTGAGTCAAACCATTGACGATGAACGCTATTTCTTTGGCGTTTTCAGTGACGCCCATCAGGATAGCGACAAGCTGACGCGGGTGGCGCTGACCCGCGGAATGAAAAAAATGTTCTGTTAAACCCGGTCGAAGAGAGGGGGCGATAGTATCCCTGCCGCGGCTTTGCTACTGTGGCAGCCTTCTCTCTCCGGGCCAGGACGCATCATGATTCAGTACATCCGTATTCAAAACTTTCGCTCAGTCAGGGATATCGCGCTGGAGCTGGGGCCGCTGAACATTGTCTTCGGCCCTAACGGCTGCGGCAAATCCAATATTTACAACGCTATCCATCTGTTGACCGCGGCTGCCGACGGCAGGCTGTCGGGATTTATCAGCGAAGAGGGGGGCCTTGAAAATATGATGTGGTCCGGAGATCGTTCCCCCCTCGATCGCCATCCCCGCCGGCTGCAAATCGCCTGTCGGACGGAGAGCTTTGATTATGAACTGCAGGTTGGTTTCCCGGAAAAATTGCCCTATCCGACGCAGTTCATGCTCGATCCCATCGTTAAAGAAGAGAACATCTGGCTGGCGGGCTATTCCCGTCGGCCTTCCTCTCGCGTACTGCAGCGTAAGAATCAGGCGGCGTTCCTCGTCGATGTCGCCGGGGAGAAAAGCACCTTCACCGAGAGTATTTATGAAAACGAGTCGGTGTTCGGTCAGCTTGGCGAGCCACACCGCTTTCCTGAGGTCTCGCGGGTGCGCGAGACCCTGCGCCGCTGGCGGTTTTACCATGAATTCGCTATCGGCCGCCACTCACCGCTGCGCCAGCCGGCCGTCGGCTACCGTTCGCCGGTGCTCGACAGCGACGGCCATAATCTGGCGGCCGCCTTTCAGACCATTGTCGAGATCGGCGCGGAGGAGATTTTGCACGAGATCCTCGCCGACGCCTTTCCCGGCTGCCAGTTTTACTGTGAAAACGAGCACTCGCGTTTCGCGCTGAAAATGCGCCGGGAGGGGATCCGCCGCCCGCTGCTGGCGGCGGAGATGTCCGACGGCACGCTGCGTTTTCTCTGCCTCGCCGTCGCGCTGCTCAGCCCGCGCCCGCCGGCCTTTCTGGCGATCAATGAACCGGAGAACAGCCTGCATCGCGACATGCTCCCGGCGCTGGCCAGGCTGATCGTCGAGGCCTCCCGCTACAGCCAGATCTGGCTGACCAGCCACTCGGCAGAGCTGGCGGATCTTATCGCCGCCGGGGCTGCCTGCCAGCGCTATGCGCTGGAGAATAGCGGCGGAGAGACGTGCATTGTGGAGTGAACCCCGTCATCCCTGACGGGCGCGCCCGGTCAGGCGGGGGTCTGCGTCTCCGCTGTCGGCAGCAGGCTTTTGCCGCCGCGCAAGGTGATGAACGAGAGCAGGGTAAAGCTCAGGGTGATGCAGCCGAGGATCAGATAGGCCTGATGGAAGCCGACGGTGTCGTACATCCGGCCCACCCAGGCGGAAAGTACCACCCCGGACAACTGTTTCGACAGGTTAAAGCCGATCAGAAACAGGGTGGCTGAGAGCCGCGGGTTAAAGGCGGAGGAGATATATTTAAAGGTCCCGACCAGCAGGAAGGGGATCTCAAACATATGCAGCATCTTGAGGATCACCACTTCCACCGCCGATGAGGCAAAAGACGACCCGAGAATACGCACCGACATGATCATCCCCGCGGTCAGCAGGGCGTTTTTGGCCCCGATACGGTTAACGATGGACGGGGCGCAGAACATGATCACGGCATTGAGCAGCTCGCCACCGGTGGTGACGAAGCCAAACACTTCGGTACCGCGCTGCGGACTGGCGAAGAAGCTTTTGAAAAAGTTAGCAAATTGCTGGTCAAACACGTCGTAGACGCTGGCGACCCCCACCACATAGACGATAAAGCCCCAGAAGCGCGGCATACGCAGCAGCTCTGCCGCCGTACGCAGCGAAAAGGCCTGGCGATTGGCCCCGAGCGCCTCGATAACCTGGGCGCTGTTGCTGCTTTCCGGGCGCGACAGCCAGAGCAGAAGACCCAGCACCAGCGCAAAGCCGGAGGCGATCCAGAAGGTAATATTGGGGTCGATGCCGAACAGCACGCCGGTTATCGAGGCGCACAGCGCCCAGCCGACACAGCCAGCGACCCGCACTTTGCCATATTCAAAGCGGTTTGCCCGGCTGACGCGCTCGATATAGGCTTCCACCGCCCCGGAGCCGCTGGAGAAAACAATCCCCAGGTAGATCCCGCCCACCAGCGAACCGGCGATAATATTCATCTGCAGCAGCGGGGAGAAAACGAAAATAAAGAACGGCGCGAACAGAATTAACAGCACCGTAATAGTCCACAGCAGATGTTTGCGTAGTCCGAGCTTATCCGACATTAAACCAAATACCGGCTGAAAAATAATCGCGAACAACGAGATGGAGGAGAAGACGATCCCGGTTTCCGTTTTGGTTAAATGGTTAACGTCCGCCAGCCACACCGGGAAAAACGGAAAATAGGCCGACATAATGAAATAGTAAAAGAAAAAGAACAGCAGGAAATAGACAAAATTATGCCGTTCTCGCGGCGCCAGTTCAGAGAATTTCATCACCATGATCCCTTGTTATTCTGTTTGTAGGGTGGGGGCTGCCGCCCCCACGGATTAAAGGCAACGCAATGAGACCTCGTACTGCCAGCGCGTTTGGGTCAGGAGCCACTGCGGCAGCACGCTTGGGGTCCAGGAGTCATCGCCTCCCACCCCCATATGCAGGCCGTCAAGGGTGATCCACACGCCGTCTTCGGCCTGCATCTTGTGCCAGTGGTCGGTCTCCATCAGCTGACGGGTGCTCCACGGCTGAACGGAGAAGTGGAAATGACCGCTGACGTGCCAGCGTCCCCAGTCCAGCGCCTGAGTATCACAGCGCAGGCCGTTTTCCGTCGGGAAGATGTAGGGGGTGGTCATCGCCGCCAGCGGCTGCTCCCAGCGGGCGAAGCAGGCGCTGCTCCGCCGGTCGGGGTAGTTCTCATGCGGCCCCAGCCCCAGCCAGCTCACCGGCGCCTGCTGAACCGCCACCTGGAAGTGCAGCCCGACCCGCGGCAGCGGCGGCAGCGTTTCCGCGCGCTCGCCGTCCACCGCCAGCCGTACCGTTCCGTCCGCGGTAAAGCGCAGGCGCCAGTGGCTGACAATCACCACCTCGTCGCCGCGCAGGTAGTGCCAGCGGCTGTCGACAAGGGTCTCATTCGCCAGACGCTGGGCGTCGCACTGCACGCAGCGCGCCTCAAGGTCGAACAGGCCGGCGCTTTTCCAGCGCTCCACCCAGGCGTTGGGGTCGATGCGCTCCACTTCGCTGACCCCGATGTCGTTGTCGAGCGGCGCACGGATAAACTGATCCCGCAGGGGGGTCAGCAGCTGCTCCTGACCGCCAACCGACCAGCCACTCAGCAAACCGGTCCGGCGATCGACGGTCCAGCACTGCGTGCCGGCGCGGATCTGCCAGGCCTCATCGCTGACGATAAGATCCGGGGCGCCGGCTGGCACCGTGGGCGCAGGCAGCGCCAGCGGCGCCGGCAGGGGATATTGCTGCCAGGCGACGCGATGATCCGCCGGGGACCAGGCTGTCGCCTGGGGCTGGACCACCTCCAGCGTCAGCCACACGGCGCGGGCGCCTGGCGGCAGGTTCAGACTGTCGAGCAGCGTTATCTCGTCGCTGCCCTCAGGCGGGAGCGCCAGCGTCAGGTTGCCGTGGTACAAGGTTTCACCGGCCGCCTGCACCTGCCAGCGCAGCGCTTCGTTATCGGTCTGGCGGAACAGGTATTCGCTGGCGATGCGCACCCGCAGCGGCGAAGTCGACAGCAGGGCGAACTGGAAATACTGCTGGGTGTGCTTCGCCTCGACCAGCGACGGATGCGGCGTGCGATCGGGGAACACCAGGCCGTTCATACAGAACTGGCGATCGTTCGGCTTATCGCCAAAGTCGCCGCCGTAGGCCCAGCCGACGCTGCCGTCGTCAAAGATTTTGCGGATCGCCTGGTCGGCCCAGTCCCAGATAAACCCGCCCTGCAGCCGCGGATACTCGCGGAAGGCCTGCCAGTAATCGGCGAAGTTGCCGAGGCTGTTGCCCATCGCGTGGGCGTACTCGCAGAGGATCAGCGGCCGCTGCTCGCCGGGCAGGCTGATCCATTTTTTGATCCCCCACTTCGGTACCGCCGGGATCGGCTGGTCGCGTTCGACGCGGGCGTACATCGGACAGATAATATCGGTGGCGGTGGTATCCGCGCCGCCGCCCTCGTACTGCACCGGACGGGTCGGGTCGTTACGCTTCAGCCAGTGGTACAGCGCTTCGTGGTTGCCGCCGCCGCCGGATTCGTTGCCCAGCGACCAGATGATAATGCACGGATGGTTGCGGTTGCTCTGTACCATCCGGGTGACGCGGGCGCTGAAGGCTGGCAGCCACGCCGGATCGTCGGACAGCCGATTCATCGGCACCATGCCGTGGGTTTCAATATTGGCTTCATCGACCACGTACAGACCGTAGCGGTTGCACAGCTCATACCAGCGCGGGGCGTTGGGGTAGTGCGAGCAGCGGACGGCGTTAAAGTTGTTCTGCTTCATCAACAGAATGTCCTGCACCATATCCGCCTCGCTGACCACCTGACCGCGTAAATGGTGGTGTTCATGGCGGTTAACGCCGCGGATCAGCAGCGGTTTGCCGTTAAGGCGCAGCAGGCCGTCGGCGATCTCGATGCGGCGAAAACCGATATCCCACGCCTCGGCCTCCAGCAATGCCTCGCCGCGCCACAGGGTGACCACCGCCCGGTAGCAATCCGGGGTTTCCGCGCTCCAGTGCGCCGGCGCCGCCACCGCCAGGGAGAAATCGACCCGTTCGGCGTAGCGGCCGCGCTCATCCACCGTCGGGGTGCCTAACGGCTGACGGTGGGCAACGACAGGCTGCTCGCCGCGCCACAAGCTAACCCCGACGCTGAGCCCGGCAAGCGCCGCTTCTGTCGCCTCGACGGTCGCCTGGACCTGCAGAGCGCCGTCGCGGCAGAGGGCGTCAAGGGTCGGCGTCAGCTGGACGTCGCTCAGCCGCTGGTGCGGCTTATTCAGTAGCCACACCGAGCGGAAAATACCGCTCATCCGCCACATATCCTGGTCTTCCAGCCAGCTGCCGGCGCTCCAGCGCATGACCATCACGCACAGACGGTTGTCGCCCGGACGCAGAAAGGGGCTGAGATCGAACGCCGCCGGCAGGCGGCTGTCCTGGGAGTAACCGACCCAGGCGCCGTTGCACCAGAGATGAAAGGCCGAGTTAACGCCGTCGAAAATAATCTGCGTCTGCCCGTCCGCGCGCCAGGCGTCATCGATCGCAACGTGCAGGGAGTAACAGCCGGTTGGGTTATCCTCCGGCACCCGCGGCGGGGTGGTGTCGATGGGGTAGCGGACGTTGGTGTAGATCGGCGCGTCATAGCCCTCCATCTGCCAGTTGGAGGGCACCGGCGTACCGCGGCTGCCCGGCAGGTCCTGCGTCAGCCACTGCGCATCGACGGCAAACGGGCTGCGGGCGTAAGCAAATTGCCACTCGCCGTCCAGCTGACGACGATGGGGCGAAGGATGATTATCGCGGGCGGCAAGCTCATCGCGCCAGCTGGCGAACGCGGGATGGGCCGGCAGGCGGTTGAGATGGGTAATGGTCTGGTTCTGCCAGTCTTCGCGGGCGAGGACGGCGTGGAAGTCAGGCGCGTGGCGGCGACTGGTATCGCTTATTGGCATAGTAATCCCCGGTAAGTCAGAAAATGTCGATCGCTAAACAGGATGAAGAACGTTATCGGGTAATTTGTTTTTTCCAGCAACGACGGCGGAAATGAAATTAACAGACGATCACGAAAGCGGGGGTAATACGCTGTTTTTTGTCGTGCGTTAAACATAAAATGTTAGCGCACGACATTTTGTTGATGATGAGAAACTATGCCGCGTCGTACCGCAACCCTGGAGGATGTCGCCCGCGCGGCGGGCGTCTCCCAACAGACGGTCTCCCGGGTCCTGAACCGTCCGGAAGTGGTGTCAGCCCGCACCCGCGAGCAGGTGATCCGCGCGATGCAGACGCTGCACTACGTGCCTAACCGCTCGGCGCAGCTGCTCGCCGGCAAAGCGGCGCCCTCCATTGGGCTGATTACCGCCTCGCTGACCCTGCATGCCCCCTCGCAGATCGCCGCCGCGGTAAAGAGCCATGCCAGCCTGCACCAGCTGGAGGTGGCGATAGCGATGCCAGCGCAGGCCGACTTCGCCGCGCTGCAGGCCCGGCTGGACGAACTGCGCGCCCAGCATATTCGCGGGGTGATCGTCAGCCTGCCGCTGGAGAGCGCCACCGCCGAGCGGCTGGTTAAAGAGAACCCGGATATGGCCTGCCTGTTTCTTGACGTCTCCCCGGAGGCCGATGTCTGCTGCGTGCGCTTCGACCATCGCGACGGCTGCGGAGCCTGCGTGCGCCATCTGTGGGAGCTCGGGCATCGCGAATTCGGCCTGCTGGCGGGGCCGGAAAGTTCGGTTTCCGCCCGACTGCGTCTCGCCAGCTGGCGCGAGGCGCTGCACAGTCTGAACATTGCCCGTTCAACCACGGTGTTCGGTGACTGGAGCGCCGCCAGCGGCTGGCAGAAAACCTTCGAACTGCTGCACCTCCAGCCGCGGATCAGCGCCATTGTGGTAGCCAACGATCAGATGGCGCTCGGGGTACTCAGCGCGCTGGCCCAGCTCAATCGCAGCGGCAGCCAGGCGGTGTCGGTGACCGGCTATGACGACACCGCTGACAGTCTCTACTTTCAGCCGCCGCTCACCACGGTGGCGCAGGACTTCGATCTGCTGGGCAAACGGGCCGTGGAGCGGCTGATTGCTCTGATGGCGGCCCCGCAGATGCGGATCCGCGAGCTGCTGCCGACCCGGCTCATCGTGCGCCAGTCGGCGTGGCCGCTCGCCGCCGCGGAGGACCGGCAGCAGACCCTGGCGCAGCTGAAAGCGTTGGTGGAGAGGCTTTAGCCGCATGCCGTTGAGGATTTATTGAGGTTGACCATGCTAACCTCGGGATCAAACGTAGAGAGGTCAGGATCCTCTGCCTGCGAAAAATGCAAAATACAATCTATCCATGCAAGCATTGATTTACCGCCAGTCACATGGCGGTTTTTTTTTGCCTCACTCCCATTTTCCGCGTTCTTTCGTTGGTTTTTTCGCCTGGCATCCCCGGCGGCGGCATGCTACATCTTTCTTCCGGGATAGATGCCGAACACGGCGGGAGACAAGGTCATGATGGTGATTGAGGGCAAAGAGGCGATTGCGCGGGTAGACTGGCGGCGGGTGCGGACCATCGTCGCCGAGGCCGGGCTGAATGAACGTGATGTTCAGCAGCTGGAGCAGGCGTTTCGCCAGAGCACCTTCTGCTGGTTCGGCTATGAGAACGGTCAGCTGATTGCCGTGGCGCGCGCCATCAGCGACTGCACCTGGAGCAGCTACTTATCGGATGTGGCGATCGTCCCCGACCGACAGGGGCTGGGTTACGGACAACAGCTGATGCAGGCGGTCCGGGAGCAGCTGCTGCCCTTTGGCAAAATTTTTATCTATGCGGTGGCCGATAAAATCGCGTTCTATCAGCGTTTTGGTTTTGCCATGCTGACCACCGGGATGGTCTGCGCTGGCGAGGAGGGCATGCGCAAAATGCACGAGCAGGGCTATATCCGCCAGCCCTGAGCGCGGATGCCGGGCAACGCCTGGCTTAAGCTGCAAACCAGGCGCAGGCTCCGTCAGAGGGGCCTTTCAAGCACAAACAGATACGCTTCCCGCGACCAGAACAGGGCTGTACGGCGGCGCTCCACCGACATGGTTTTTACCTCCCAGCCCTCGCGGGTATAGCTGCTGAGAAACTGGCTCATTTTGTCAGGGTCGGCTTTGGCTTCGCCAAAAAACAGGCTGCCCAGCAGGCCCTCTTTATAGATCACTACCCGACACTCTTTCTTCATCATCGACCATCCTGGCGACCGGTTTACTGTGGTTGTCTATTGTCCGTGGCTGCGAGGATTTTGCAATCGGAGAAGTAGCAAACTGTTTACGGTACTGCAGCGGGCTTAGCGCGAAGCGCAGGCGAAAATGGTGGCGCAGGGTGCCAGCGCTGGCAAATCCGCAGCGCTCAGCGATCTGGTCGATGCCCATCGTGCTCTCCGTCAGGTGCTGACGGGCGCGCAGCAGACGCTCCTCCAGCAGCCAGCGGGCGGGGGTTTTACCAGTGGCCTCTTCAAAGCGGCGCAAAAAGGTGCGCGTCCCCATGCCGGCGCGCTGCGCGAGGGAGGAGACGGTGTGGCTGGCGGCGAGATGCTGGTGCAGATAATCAAACAGCTGGCCAAGGCGCAGGCTCTCCCGGCTGCGGGCCACCGGACGCAGGACCTGCTGCGCCTGACCGCCATCGCGATGGGGAGAGACCACCAGGCGGCGAGCGACCACATTCGCTGCCTCGCTGCCGAAATCCTCGCGCACCAGATGCAGACAGAGGTCGATCCCCGCCGCGCTGCCGGCGGACGTCATCAGCAAATCATCGCCCACGTAAAGGACATCCTCCACCACCTGGATCTGCGGAAAACGGGACTGCAGCGCCGCGGTGTAGCGCCAGTGGGTTGTCGCCTGGCGGCCATTGAGCAGCCCGGCGGCGGCGAGAACGAACACTCCGGAACAGATGGAGATTATTCGGCATCCGCGGGCGTGAGCGGCGGCCAGGGCGGCGCACAGCGCTTCGGGGACCGGGGCGTCGATGCCGCGCCAGCCCGGGACCACGATGGTCTGCGCCTGGGCGAGAAGCTCAGGGCCGCCGTCGGTCATCAGGCGGACCCCGCCGGTGGCTCTCAAAGGCCCTTCATCGACGGCGGCGACGGCGAACTGGTACCAGCGCTCGCCCATTTCCGGGCGCGGGAGGCCGAAGATCTCGACGGCCACGCCAAACTCAAACGTGCAGAGGCCATCGTAGGCAAGGGCCACCACGCGGTGAGGTGACAGTGTCACCGAAGGGGTTGTCAGGATGTTAGCGTTTTCTGTCATGGTTGCCGGCAGATAAGGGTGATGGGCGTCAGTAAAGTAGTGTTATCACAGACAAGGAGAAGACGCCATGAGTGTAGTAAGCCAATTTACCCCCGCCACCTCCGCCGAGGCTATCCGCTGGTTCCGCCATAAGCTGCATCTCGAGACCGACTGCGCCGATGTGCACAGCGCCCAGCGTGCCGGCGAGGTCGACTTTGTCCTGCTGCATGTGGTCGGCAGCGAGGAGGCCTTCGACAGGCGTCACCTGCCCGGCGCGCTGCATCTTCCGCACAGCCAGATCAGCGCCGAGAGAATGGCGGCCTGGCCGGCGGAGACCCTGTTTGTGGTCTATTGCGCCGGGCCGCACTGCAACGGTGCCGACGTTGCCGCGCTGAAGCTGGCCGAACTGGGGCGGCCGGTGAAAATGATGCTTGGCGGGATCACCGGCTGGGAAGATGAGGGTTATGCGTTTGTCGCCGGTAAGTGAATATATTTCATGTACCATGAAATATTCTCGTTTGCGGCCCGTCGACCTGCATGCCAGTATCTGGACATATAGCCATCCAGAAGTCTAAAAATTCAAATAATGAACTATCACGGTGGGCAACTAACGCGCCCACCGCTAAGGAGACAGCATGCAACGTCAACAGGCCCCGTTCCGCGCAGACATCGTCGGCAGTTTTTTGCGTCCGGACAGTATCAAACAGGCGCGTCAGCAGCTGGCGGAGGGGCTGATCGACGCCGGTCAGCTGCGCGAAATTGAGAATAACGCTATCCGTCATCTGGTCCAGCAGCAGTGCGACTGCGGCCTGCACGTGGTCACCGACGGTGAGTTTCGTCGCGCATGGTGGCATTTCGATTTCTTCGACGGCCTGCAGGGCGTTGAGCGTTACGATGCCGAGCAGGGGATCCAGTTCAACGGCGTGCAGACCAAAGCCCACGGCGTGCGCGTTACCGGCAAGCTGGCGTTCGGCGACCACCCGATGCTGGAGGATTTCCGCTATCTGAAAAGCATCAGCGGCGACGCGCAGCCGAAGATGACCATTCCCAGCCCGAGCGTGCTGCACTTCCGCGGCGGTCGGAAAGATATTGATGCCGCCGTTTACCCGGATCTCAGCGACTACTTCGACGACCTGGCCACCACCTGGCGCGACGCGATCCGCGCCTTTTATGACGCCGGCTGTCGCTATCTGCAGCTGGACGATACCGTCTGGGCCTATCTGTGCTCCGATGCCCAGCGTCAGCAGGTGCGCGAGCGCGGCGACGATCCGGATGCGCTGGCGCGCATTTATGCCCGGGTGCTGAACCAGGCACTGGAGGGCAAACCGGCCGATCTGACGGTGGGCCTCCACGTCTGCCGGGGTAATTTCCGCTCAACCTGGATCTCGGAGGGCGGTTACGAGCCGGTGGCCGAGGTGCTGTTTGGCGGCGTCAATGTCGATGCCTTCTTCCTCGAATATGACAACGACCGCTCCGGGGATTTCGCGCCGCTGCGCTTTATTCGTCCCGGCCATCAGCAGGTGGTCCTCGGGTTGATCACCACCAAAAACGGCGAGCTGGAGAACCCTCAGGGGGTCAAAGCGCGTCTCGCCGAGGCGGCGCAGTATGTTCCGCTTGAGCAGATCTGCCTGAGTCCGCAGTGCGGTTTCGCCTCCACGGAAGAGGGTAACGCCCTCAGCGAAGACCAGCAGTGGCAAAAAGTTCGTCTGGTGACCGCCATCGCCGCCGACGTCTGGTAATGCCTTTCTTAGCGCAGCGTTGCACCGTGATGAGGCAACGCTGCCATCTCCTTCGTCTCCGCCCTCCGCCTGCGCCGCGTCCCGCTGTTCTCACAACCTGGCACCGTTTTTGCCTTATCACCTCTTGTTAGCTGTTAATTCTTTATTTTTGCGCTACTCAGGAGTGAATCATGCAACGAAGAACGTTATTAAAAGCTTTTGCACTCTCCGCCTCTGTAATGGCTATGGGTCTCTCATTCCAGGCCTATGCCGCCGACACCATTAAAGTCGGGATTATGCATTCGCTCTCCGGGACGATGGCGATTTCCGAAACGCCGCTGAAGGACGTCGCCCTGATGGCCATCGACGACATCAACGCCAAAGGCGGGGTGCTGGGCAAGAAGCTGGAGCCGGTAGTGGTCGACCCGGCCTCCAACTGGCCGCTGTTCGCCGAGAAGGCGCGCCAGCTGCTGGCCCAGGACAAGGTGGCGGTGGTGTTCGGCTGCTGGACCTCGGTCTCGCGTAAATCGGTGCTACCGGTGTTTGAGGAGCTGAACGGCCTGCTGTTCTACCCGGTACAGTACGAAGGGGAAGAGATGTCCCCCAATGTCTTCTATACCGGCGCGGCGCCTAACCAGCAGGCCATCCCGGCGGTGGAATACCTGCTGAGCGAGGACGGCGGCGGCGCCAAACGCTTCTTCCTGCTGGGAACCGACTACGTCTATCCGCGCACCACCAACAAGATCCTTCGCGCCTTCCTGCATGCCAAAGGGATCCAGGACAAAGATATCGAAGAAGTCTACACCCCGTTCGGCTATAGCGATTACCAGACCATCGTCGCCAATATCAAAAAATTCTCCGCCGGCGGCAAAACGGCGGTGGTCTCCACCATCAACGGCGATTCCAACGTGCCTTTCTACAAAGAGCTGGCTAACCAGGGTCTGAAAGCGACCGACGTGCCGGTGGTGGCCTTCTCGGTGGGGGAAGAGGAGCTGCGCGGCATCGATACCAAACCGCTGGTCGGCAACCTCGCGGCATGGAACTACTTTGAGTCGGTGGATAACCCGACCAATAAAGCCTTTGTCGCCGACTATCGCGCTTACGCCAAAGCGCACAAGCTGCCGAATGCCGATACGGTGGTGACCAACGACCCGATGGAGGCGACCTGGGTGGGTCTGCATATGTGGGCGCAGGCGGTGACCAAAGCCGGCACCACCGACGTGGACAAAGTGCGCGACGCCATGGCCGGGCAAACCTTTAAAGCGCCGTCCGGTTTTACCCTGACGATGGATGCCACCAACCACCATCTGCATAAGCCGGTAATGATCGGTGAAATCGAAGGCAACGGCCAGTTCAATGTGGTCTGGCAGACCGATGAGCCCGTCCGCGCGCAGCCGTGGAGCCCGTGGATCCCCGGTAATGATAAGAAACCTGACCATCCGGTGAAAACCGTCAGCCAGTAAGCGCCAGGGCCGACGGGGCGGGAGCGTCGCGCCCGTCGGCCGCTGACCAGAGGAGAACGACATGAACGCATTGCGTCTCATGAGTGTGTTGGCGCTGCTGCTGAGCTTGCTGCCATGGCGGGCGCAGGCCGCGGAGGCGGACGACTTCGTTGCCGCCAGTCGCAGCCAGCAGGCGCAGCTGTTGACCCAGTGGGCGGCAGCGCCGCAGGCGGATCGCCTGCCGTTGCTGCGGGCGTTGACCAGCGAGAGCCTGGTGATGGACGACGGAAAACATGCTTTCCGCACCCGACAGGGCGGCTTACAACCGCTGGGCGCCGCCGCCGCGCCGCAGGGCGACACCCGGCCGGTCCGTCTGACCAACCGCCTGCGCAATCTGGCTGCCGGCGCGCTGGCCAGCCACCTTATTTTAAGTGACAACGTCACAGAGCGAGCGTCCGCGGCGCGCACCCTGCAGCGGGAAGCGACCCCGGCCATGACCGCTCTGCTGCAGCAGCGGCTGAAGGCGGAAACCGATGATAATGTGCGGGGCCTGCTGGAGGTGGCGCTGGCGCGCCTGCAGTTGACTCAGCCTGAGGCCAGCGCGCGGCTGGCCGCGGTGACGCTGCTCGGCCATTCCGCGGACCCGGAAACCCAGGCGCTGCTGATCCCCTTTACCGATGCCCAGCATGAGCCGGATGCGGCGGTGCGCGAGGCGGCCAGCGATAGCCTGCAAAAGATCAAACATCGTCTGCTGCTCGGCGATCTGCTGGGCCAGGCCTTTATGGGGCTGTCGCTGGGCTCGGTGCTGCTGCTGGCCGCGCTGGGGCTGGCGATCACCTACGGCCTGCTGGGGGTGATTAACATGGCCCATGGCGAGATGCTGATGATCGGCGCCTACAGCTGCTGGCTGGTACAGCAGGTCCTGGCGCAGCTCGCGCCGCAGTGGCTGGCCTTTTATCCGCTGGTCGCGCTGCCAGTGGCCTTCCTGGTCACCGCCGGGATCGGCATGGCGCTCGAGCGCACCATTATTCGTCATCTGTATGGTCGGCCGCTGGAAACGCTGCTCGCCACCTGGGGGATCAGCCTGATGCTTATTCAGCTGGTGCGGATGCTGTTCGGCGCGCAGAACGTGGAGGTGGCGAACCCCGCCTGGCTCTCCGGCGGCGTGCAGGTCCTGCCGAACCTGATCCTGCCGTGGAACCGGCTGGCGGTGCTGGCGTTCGTCCTGCTGGTGCTGTGCTTCACCTGGCTCATCCTGAACCGCACCCGCCTCGGAATGAACGTCCGCGCCGTGACGCAGAACCGGGCGATGGCCGCCTGCTGCGGCGTGCCTACCGGGCGGGTGGATATGCTGGCCTTTGGTCTCGGCTCCGGTATTGCCGGGCTGGGCGGCGTGGCGCTGTCCCAGCTTGGCAACGTCGGCCCGGAGCTGGGTCAGGGCTATATCATCGACTCGTTCCTGGTGGTGGTCCTGGGTGGCGTCGGCCAGATGGCCGGCAGCGTGGCGGCAGCCTTTGGGCTGGGCATTTTCAACAAAATTCTTGAACCGCAGATGGGCGCGGTGCTGGGCAAGATCCTGATCCTGGTGATGATTATTCTGTTTATTCAGAAACGCCCGCAGGGCCTGTTCGCGCTGAAAGGGAGGGTGATTGACTGATGAGCCAACCCATTACCTTAACGCTGGCGCAGCGCGCGCCGCGGCCTCTGCGCTGGCTGGGGATCCTGCTGGTGCTGGGGCTGCTGAGTATGCCATTCCTGGCGCTGCTGCCGGCCTCCCATCCGCTGGCGGTGCCGAGCTGGCTGCTGACCCTGAGCGGTAAAATCCTCTGCTACGCCATCGTGGCGGTGGCGCTGGATCTGGTCTGGGGCTACGCGGGTATGCTATCCCTTGGCCACGGGATTTTCTTTGCCCTCGGCGGGTACGCCATGGGCATGTACCTGATGCGCCAGGCGGCGGGCGACGGTCTGCCGGCGTTTATGTCTTTTCTCTCCTGGAACGAGCTGCCCTGGTTCTGGTGGGGCACGCAGCATTTCGCCTGGGCGATGGCGCTGGTGGTGCTGGTTCCCGGCCTGCTGGCGCTGGTTTTCGGCTGGTTCGCCTTCCGCTCGAAGATCAAAGGGGTCTATTTCTCGATCATGACCCAGGCCTTGACCTATGCCGGTATGCTGCTGTTCTTTCGCAACGAGACCGGGTTTGGCGGTAACAACGGCTTCACCGGATTTACCACGCTGCTGGGCTTTCCGGTCACCGCCACCGGCACCCGGGCGGCGCTGTTTATGGCCACGGTCCTGCTGCTGTTGCTGACCCTGTGGCTGGGCTCGGCGCTGGCGCAGAGTAAGTTTGGCCGCATCCTCACCGCGGTGCGGGATGCCGAGAACCGCCTGATGTTCTGCGGGTACGACCCGCGCGGCTTCAAGCTGCTGGTGTGGACGCTGTCGGCGGTGCTCTGCGGCCTGGCGGGGGCGTTATACGTCCCGCAGGTGGGGATCATCAACCCCAGCGAAATGTCGCCGACCAACTCCATCGAGGCCGCCATCTGGGTGGCGCTCGGCGGGCGCGGCACCCTGATCGGCCCGGTGCTTGGCGCCGGGCTGGTCAATGGCGCGAAAAGCATTTTCACCGTGGCGATGCCGGAGTACTGGCAGCTGTTTCTTGGCCTCATGTTCATCATCGTGACCCTGTTTTTACCCCGCGGGGTGATGGGGCTGCTGCGTCGAGGAGACCGCTAATGCAACCGGATGAAGGACTGTTTACCCGCCAGCTGCCCGGAGATCGCTTCCGTGCGCAGACCGACCCGGTACTGCAGCTGGAGAACATTAACGTCAGCTTTGACGGTTTCCGGGCGCTGACGGATCTGTCGCTGGCGATAGGCGTCGGCGAGCTGCGCTGCGTGATCGGCCCCAACGGCGCGGGCAAGACCACCCTGATGGACGTGATCACCGGCAAAACCCGGCCGCAGAGCGGCAAAGCGATCTATGACCAGTCGGTGGATCTGACCACTCTCGACCCGGTAGCCATCGCCCGCCAGGGTATCGGGCGCAAGTTTCAAAAGCCGACGGTCTTCGAAGCGCTGACGGTGGCGGAAAATCTCGCCCTGGCGATGAAGGGGGATAAATCGGTGTGGGCCAGCCTGCGCGCCCGGCTGAGCAGCGAACAGGACGATCGGCTGAATGAGGTGCTGCGCCTGCTGCGCCTCGACGGCGAACGCTACCGCCAGGCGGGTCTGCTGTCCCATGGCCAGAAACAGTTTCTTGAGATCGGCATGCTGCTGGTGCAGGAGCCGCATCTGCTGCTGCTTGATGAGCCAGCGGCCGGCATGACCGATGCGGAAACCGAATATACCGCGGAGCTGTTTCGCACGCTGGCCGGACAGCACTCCCTGATGGTGGTGGAGCACGACATGGGGTTTGTCGAGACCATCGCCGACCGGGTGACGGTCCTGCATCAGGGCCAGGTGCTGGCGGAGGGGTCGCTGCGGGAGGTGCAGGCCAATGAGCAGGTCATTGAAGTTTATCTGGGACGTTAAGGAGCGCCAATGTTACAGGTGAGTCAGTTACATCAGTACTACGGCGGGAGCCACATCTTGCGCGGGGTGGATTTTACCGCCCGTCAGGGCGAGGTTACCTGCCTGCTGGGGCGCAACGGCGTCGGTAAGACCACGTTGCTGAAATGTCTGATGGGGCTTATTCCGGCACGCAGCGGCGAGGTGCGCTGGCAGGATCAGAACATCACCCACCGTAAACCGCACCAGCGGGTGCAGGCCGGGGTGGCCTACGTCCCCCAGGGACGCGAGATTTTTCCCCGCCTGACGGTGGAAGAAAATCTGCTGATGGGGCTGTCGCGCTTTCCCGCCCGCGAGGCGCAGCAGGTGCCGGAGGAGATTTACCAGCTTTTCCCGGTGCTCAAGACCATGAAGCAGCGGCGGGGCGGTGACTTATCCGGCGGTCAGCAGCAGCAGCTGGCGATCGGCCGCGCGCTGGCCAGCCGTCCGCAGCTGCTGATCCTCGATGAGCCCACCGAGGGGATCCAGCCCTCGGTCATCAAAGAGATTGGCGAGGTGATCCGTCAGCTGGCGAGCCGCGGGGATATGGCCATTCTGCTGGTGGAGCAATTCTATGACTTTGCCGCCGGGCTGGCGGACCACTACCTGGTGATGTCGCGCGGCGCCATCGTCCAGCAGGGAAAGGGCGGAGATATGGAAACCGACGGCGTGCGCGCCCTGGTGACTATCTGATCGGGCCGGCGGCGCGCGCCGCCGGTTTCCATGCTATTTACGCAGCAGCCGCTGCAGGCGCGCCTGGCGCCAGTTTTTGATCCATTCGCCAAAGACGAACAGACGTAATCCTCTCACCACCAGCAGAGCGCCCCAGATCAGGGCGACCCAGCCGGACCAGTAGTACTGCGGGTTCGTGTACCGGTTGAGCACCGCCAGCAGCACGCAGACCACCAGCGCCACCGACAGCGAACGAAAAAAGCGGCTTTCCTGCTGCACCCGCGCTTTCGCTTCCTCAATACGCAGATCCAGCGAAGCTTGCGGACCCGGCGCGCCCTCCCGCGAGGCTTCGCCGCCGATCTCGGCCACCGTCACCTCAAAGACCGCGGCGAGGGCGCTGAGGGTCTCCAGCCCCGGGCGTTCGCCATTCTCAATGCGCTGGATCGTGCGGACGCTGAGTCCCGCCATTTCGGCCAGCTGTTCCTGGGACCAGGCGCGCTGCAGCCGTAATTGTTTGACCTGATTGATGCTGTTCATATTCATATGCTCCATGACGTTCTGCGGATGTAAACCTGTGATGGAGTATGGAAAAGCGGGCCGCCAGCCACCACGACAGCGACCCGACAACGGCCCGACAGCAACCTGACAGCCGCATGTCAGCTGGCGTCACGCCCTGGCCAGCGGAGAATCCGGCTGCCAGGGACGGGCATTGATCCCCCGGAAAATCATCAGCCAGGCGGCGACAATAGCCGCGATAAGAATGACAAACAGCGACCAGTGCGGCAGATGGGTGAGGATCAACCCGGTGAACATCAGGTTGAAGGCCGCCCCCAGCCATCCCAGCGACTGAGCGGAGAAGTAGCTGGCCTTCATTCCCGGCGGGGCGATATGGTCAATCAGCATATACTCGCCGGGGGCATAAATCACCTCGCCAAGGGTGAAGATCGCCGCCGAGATCCCCCACGCCCACAGGCTGGCGCCGGAGAACATAAAGCCCACGAGGCCGATCACAAAGCAGACGGTACCGAAGGTCATCAGCGGGCGGATATTTCTCGCGCTCAGCCGCCGGCCAACGGCGTACTGCAGGGCGACGACCACCGCGGCGTTAACCGGCAGCACCACGGCCACGACTTTCTCGGCGAAGTCGCTGCTGGCGACCACCAGCACGTACTGCGAGATACAGGAGGCAAACGCGCCGCCGACGAAGGAGGCCAGCAGCCCGGAACAGGTAAACCACAGCAGCGCGCGGTCGCGCAGCAGCACCGAAGGCGTCCAGGCGGCAGCTCCCGGCTGGGCGGCGGCGGCCCCATCCCGCTGGAGAAACAGCTGAATAAACACCAGCGGGAAGGCGGCGCAGGCCGCCGCCAGCCAGAAGGGCAGATTAATGCTGTGCATCACCAGCAGCGTGCCGATAGGCGGCCCGACGGTCCAGCCGATGTTGAGGATGGTGTAGTTCAGCGAGAAGATGCGCGCTTTTTTCTCCGCCGTCAGCCGGTCGGCGAACCAGGCTTTCAGCACGGTGGAAAAGACCGAATAGGCGCAGTTGATCAGCGCAAAGAAGATCACCACCAGGGTCGCGTTATGGACCAGCGGTATCGCGCTGAAACCGAGGATAAATACCAGCACTGACCACACCATATAGCGCTTTTTGTCGAACTTGTCCGCGAGGATGCCAAAGCCCATGCTGAACAGCACGCCGACCACCAGGGCCAGCGACAGGGCGTAGCCGATCACATCCACCTCCAGCTGATAGCGTCGGGTGAGGTAGATGGTCATAAACGGCAGTGTGGCCCCGCGGCCGATAGTCAACAGTAACGACGATGCCAGCAGCGCGATGGTGGAGCGCCGGAGTGTGGTGATCATGATTTCCTTGCCTGTCATGTTGTTATAATTTTATGTGTTCGATCACAAATAACACGGTCATCACGCCTTGTACAGGTCGCCCCGGTCGCGATCGGCACTTCTGAACCTGCCAAAAATAATGATCTATCCTGGCGGCCGCTTTTTCGCTACTTTGATTTTGTTCACAAAAATTCTAATAACGACAGAGGCAGGGGTATGACGAGGAAAGATGGACTGCTGGCGCTGCTGGTAGTGGTAGTGTGGGGGCTTAACTTCGTGGTGATTAAGCTGGGATTGCACAATATGCCGCCGCTGATGCTGGCGGGCCTGCGCTTTATGCTGGTGGCCTTTCCGGCGCTGCTGTTTGTCGCCCGGCCAGCCATTCCGCTGCGCCTGCTGTTGGGCTATGGCCTGACCATTAGCTTTGGCCAGTTTGCTTTTCTGTTCTGCGCTATCGGCCTGGGCATGCCGGCGGGGCTGGCGTCGCTGGTTCTGCAGGCGCAAGCCTTCTTTACCATCATCCTCGGCGCCTTCGTCTTTGGCGAACGCCTGCAGGGCAAGCAGCTGGCGGGGATCGCTCTGGCGATCTTCGGCGTGCTGGTGCTGGTGGAGGGGAGCCTCGGAGGGGAACATGTCCCGCTGGTGGGCTTTATGCTGACCCTGGCGGCGGCGCTCAGCTGGGCCTGCGGCAATATTTTTAACAAAAAAATCATGTCCCAGGCGACCCGGCCGCCGATCATGTCGCTGGTGGTGTGGAGCGCATTGATCCCGGTGCTGCCGTTTATGCTCGCCTCGTGGCTGATCGATGGCCCGCAGCTGATGCTGACGAGTCTGCGCCAGATCGATGTGCTGACGGTTCTCTCACTGCTTTACCTGGCGTTTATCGCCACTATTGTCGGCTACGGTATCTGGGGCTCGCTGCTGGGGCGGTATGAAACCTGGCGGGTGGCGCCGCTGTCGCTGCTGGTGCCGGTGGTGGGGATGGCCAGCGCCGCGCTGCTGCTGGGAGAGACGCTGAGCGGGCTGCAGCTCGCCGGGGCGGCGCTGATCATGGCCGGGCTCTATATCAACGTTTTCGGACTGCGTCTGGTGCGGCCGGGCATGGCGCGCGGGTAAAAAAAAAGCCCCGGAGACGGGGCTATACACAAGTATGCGTGTAATGGCATCACAGGTCGTGCTGCTGGTAGTACGGCACGCCAAGTTCGTCAGATTTATCATTGCCGGCCGCCATATGATTGAAATCAAACGGCGAGTCGTTATGTTCCGAAGGGAGAATCATTGTGTCACGCTGGTTTTGCCGCACCGGCGTGGTGGTTTGCTCCGCATAGCTGAAGCTGGATGCCAGCGACAGAACGACGATGGCTGCGGCAGCGAATAGTTTCATGATTTCCTCAATACGTCTTTAATAATGCAGGCGATTAACAACAGTTATTTAGCGGATGCAGATAGCGGGATTCGCCAGGTACATTCGTTATGCGATATTTATGGGGCGGAACATCGAAATAGTTTTTAAACGTTCGCGTCAGGGTCTGCTGCGATTCGAAACCGTAGCGTTCCGCCAGGTACAGGATTGGCTCATTGCTCTGCTTGAGCTTTTGCGCAATCTCCGTCAGCTTACGGCTGCGGATGTACTGGCCGAGGGAATGGCCGGTCTCTTTCTTAAACATACGTTGCAGGTGCCACTTGGAGTAACCTGAGCGCTCAGACACTTTTTCCAGCGACAGGGGCGATTCCAGGTTATCCTCGATCCACGACAAAATACTATGGATAGTGATGGCGTCATTATTACGTCTGGACATCATCTTACCTCTTCTTATTTTTACGGCAGGACCTTCTTGAGGAGTTGCTCAAGCATGGCGACTTCGTCCGCCGACAGATTTTTTGTTAACTCCTGGTGTAACTTCTGACCCACAACCTGATGACACTGCTCGCAAAGGGCTGCGCCGTCTGGCGTCAACTGCACCAGCACGCCGCGCTTGTCAGCGGGGTTGGGTAACCGTTCAATCCAGCCTTTACACGCCAGGCGGTCGAGCATACGCGTCATCGCGCCCGGGTCGACGGAAAGCACGGTTTTCAGCTCAACGGGGGTAATACATACCTCGCAACGAATGGAACAGAGCACCCGGAACTGGGTCGCGGTAATATCCATGGGTGAGAGGTAGTCGTTGAGCAGGCGATCTTTTTTCTGGTTAACCATCTGGATCAAGCGGCCCAGCGGGATCATCTCGTTGAACAGGTCGCTGGTACTTTTCATGATGGTTGCCCAGGCAATGATTTAGTTGCGAGTGATACTATTGCCCAGGCAATCATAAGTCAACATTATGAATTGGCCGATGCCACGATTTGCTAAAACAAGAAAATTCGACACGGGTCACTGTTTGTGAATTTTCTAACGCTTGTTAATTTTTGGCGAAGGTGATTGATCAGCAGGCTGGCGTTGGAATTGTTGAAGCCGGTATACTCACGGCGTGAAACCATCCTTAAAAAATGAATATTTACGGGGCTTTTTTTAACTATGTTTGATTTGTTTAAAGCGATAGGGCTCGGCCTGGCGGTGCTGCTACCGCTGGCGAATCCGCTGACTACCGTGGCGCTGTTCCTTGGCCTGGCGGGCAATATGAACAACGCCGAGCGGAACAAACAGGCGTTGATGGCTTCGGTGTATGTCTTCGCCATCCTGATGGTGTCGTGGTATGCCGGCCAGGTGGTGATGAATACATTCGGCATATCAATACCTGGGCTGCGTATCGCCGGGGGGTTGATTGTGGCCTTTATCGGTTTCCGCATGCTGTTCCCCCAGCAAAAAGCCCACGATTCGATGGAAGCGAAGATCAAATCGGAAGAGCTTCAGGATGAGCCAACCGCCAATATCGCCTTTGTGCCGCTGGCGATGCCAAGCACCGCCGGTCCGGGCACCATCGCGATGATCATCAGTTCCGCCTCAACCGTGAAGCACGGCGTGGACTTCCCGGAGTGGGTGGTGCTGGCGGCGCCGCCGATTATCTTTGCCCTGTTGGCGATCATTCTCTGGGGTTGCCTGCGCAGTTCGGGGGCGATTATGCGTCTGGTAGGCAAAGGCGGCATTGAGGCCATTTCGCGGCTGATGGGCTTCCTGCTGGTCTGCATGGGCGTGCAGTTCATTATTAACGGCGTGCTGGAGATCATTTCGACCTGGCATCCCTGACCGCGGTGATGCGCAGAGAGACAAAAGCCCGCCGGCGCGATACCGACGGGCTTTTTTTGCGGCTCAATCAAGAGTGGTGCGGCTGGTGCTCTTCCAGCGATACCGGCCAGCGACGGAAGATCAGCAGGGCCCAGATCAGGCCTGCCAGCGCCGGGACGGCGCCGATGTAGCCGATGGAGGCCATAGAGAGGTGCAGACTCACCTGGCTGCCCACCAGCGCGCCGGCGCCAATGCCGATGTTAAAGATGCCCGAGAACAGCGACATGGCGACGTCGGTGGCGTCCGGGGCGGAGGCCAGCACTTTCACCTGCATGCCGAGACCGATAATCATGATCGCCACCCCCCAGAAGATGCTGAGCAGCATCAGGTGGTGCGGGTTATGCGAGGCCGGCAAAAGCAGCAGCAGACAGGCCAGCAGCAGGCCGATGGCGAGGCTTATCAGCCCCGAAGCGTGCTGGTTACCGAGCTTGCCGAACAGAATGCTGCCGATAATCCCGGCCCCGCCGAGGATCAGCAGCAGTACGGTGGCAAAATTGCCGCTCAGACCCGCCACCGTCTGGACGAAGGGTTCGATATAGCTGTAGGCGGTATAATGGGCGGTTACCACCACCACGGTCAGAATGTACACGCTGACTAGCGCCGGGCGACGGAACAGCACCGGCAGGCTTTTCAGCGAGCCTGAGTGTTCGCTCGGCAGCGTCGGCAGCAGTTTCACCAGGCAGGCCAGAGTGGCTAAGGCGCCGAGGCCGATCGCCAGGAAGGTCATCCGCCAGCCAAAATACTGGCCGATGATGCGGCCGATCGGAATGCCAAACACCATCGCCAGCGCGGTACCGGTAGCGATCAGGCTCAGCGCCTGCGCCCGTTTGCCCGGGGGCGCCATGCGGATGGCCAGCGCCGACGTTATCGACCAGAACACCGCATGGGCGAAGGCGATGCCGATGCGGCTGATGACCAGCACGTCAAAATTCCATGCAAAGAACGACAGCACATGGCTGGCGATAAACAGAATAAACAGGCCGATGAGCAACCGCCGACGCTCCACTTTGCTGGTCAGCAGCATAAACGGCAGCGACATTAACGCCACCACCCATGCGTAGATGGTCAGCATCATGCCCACTTGGGCGGTTTCCATGCCGAAGCTGTCGGCAATATCCGACAGCAGACCGACCGGGGCAAATTCTGTGGTGTTAAAAATAAACGCGGCGATGGCCAACGTCACGACACGTAGCCACGCTACCTTGCGTGAGACCGTATTCGTAGTCATAAGCTCTGGACTGGTGATTCAGGGGAAGATGTGACGCTGATCTTAAAACGTTTGCTGGCGAAAAGACAATCATTTTGTGATCTGTATCTCATTTCACTGCAAACGCCCAGGTGCGGTTAAGCAATTAATTTTGCTATGGATAGTGTCAGGGGGGCGCTTTTATGTCATGTTGAAGGAAAGTAAAAAAAATAAGGACAGTGTATGCAGGAAATACAATTTTATCTGGTCGATGCCTTCAGCGATAAAAACTTCGGCGGCAATGCCGCGGCCGTTTGCCCCCTCAGCGAGTGGTTAGCCGACGATGTGCTGCTGAAAATGGCCCAACAGCATAACCAGTCCGAAACGGCGTTCTTCGTCCGCACCGACGAAGGTTATGAGCTGCGCTGGTTTACCACCCTTGGCGAGATCAACCTCTGCGGCCACGCCACCCTGGCGACGGCGCACGTTATTTTTGAATATCTCGACCATCCCTCGGCGACGATTACCTTTAGCACCCGTTTTGTCGGCGACCTGCGGGTGACCCGCAGCGGCGACTGGCTGACGCTCGACTTCCCGGCGTGGACGACCACCCCGGTGGCCAATCCGCCGGCGGACCTGCTGGCCGGGCTGGGCCTCGAGGCGGCCGTCGAGGTACGGGAAGGGCGCGATTATCTGGTGCTGCTGGCGGATCGCCGGCAGGTTGAAGCGGTGCAACCGGACATGGCGCGCCTGCAGACGCTCGGCAAAATGATCTGCGTGAGCGCGCCGGATGAGGAATATGACTTTGTCAGCCGCTTCTTCTGCCCGGGAGAAGGGGTGCCGGAGGATCCGGTGACCGGCTCCGCCCACAGCATGCTGATCCCCTGGTGGGGCGACAAGCTGGGGAAAACCACCATGATGGCGCGCCAGGTCTCCGCCCGCGGCGGGGATCTGCGCTGCCAGTGGCAGGGCGACCGGGTGCTGATCGGCGGCCAGGCCACCACCTATCTGCGCGGGACTGTCTATTTACGTTAATCCTCACCGCCGCGTCGTTCCGTTGTCCGGGGACGGCGCGGCGTGCGTCATCAGGCAAGGGAGGCGCCACCGCACATCACCAGCTCCTGTCCGGTCATCGCCGATGCGCCCTCACTCAATAACCAGCTTATCAGCGAGACCACCTCCTGCGGGGTAATGAGCCGCCCCAGCGGCGGCAGCCGCGGCGGAGAGCTTTCCCTGCCAGGCTGATGGAGCATCGGCGTATCGGTTGCCCCGGGCGCCACCACGTTGACCGTCACCCCTGCGGGCGCCAGCTCTGCCGCCCAGCTTCTGGCAAGGGCGACCAGCGCGGCTTTGGTGGCCGTATACTGGGAACGACCCGCTGCGCCTCGTGATGTTCGGCTTCCCAGCAGAACAACCCTACCGCCCGGCTCCATGGCCGGGGCGAAGTGATTGACCAGCGTTTGGGCCGCGTCGACATGTAAACGCCACAGCGACTCGCCGCGCAGTGGATCAAGATTGCCCAGGGGCGCGGCGGTCATCGAACCCGCGGCGTGGATGATGGCCTGAGGAGGCTCAATCTGTTCCAGCGCCGCCAGCAGCGCGCTGCGTTGGCTGACATCGACCTCCAGATGGCGAAAGTTCGGCTGTGAGAAGGGCGGCAGCGAACGGCTCATGCCGACCACCTGCCAGCCGTCCTCCAGCAATCGCCTCACCACCGCGGCGCCGATCCCGGAACTGGCCCCGGTGACTATGGCCCGCTTCATTGCGCCTCCAGCATCGCTGCCGGTATCTTGAATACCGCCTTTCTGACCGGCGCTGGCGTCGAAACCGCACACAGCGCCTGGTGCGGTTCGCCGGGGTAAAAGACCGCGAAGTCGCCGGGACGCAGCAGAATAGAGACACTCTCCGGGGCCGGCTGACAGAGATAGAGGTCAGGCTTAAGCTCATTATCCTGCGGGCGCATCACGGCAGCCATGCCCGCCTGGATCCGCTCCTCGCCGGCCAGGATGACCTGAATATCCGCCCACTGGCGATGATATTCCGTATGCCGCTCGGCCGCAGGCTGGGTTTGCGCCACGCCGAGGGTGCAGAACCACGGCGCGCCGTCGGGCTGGAAGCGGCCATCCTCTCTGGCGCTCAGGGCGGCCAGCGAACAGTCCTCGCTGCTCAAAATCTGCTTTAACGCTGGCGGCAGACCAGCCTGGTGCAGCGCCTGCAGGGTACCGATAATCATGCGCTTTCTCCTTTCACCCACTGTGGCGAAACGCGAACATACTTGATCGCCTGGCGGTACCAGGTGTAGGCGATATGCAAATTACCGTCTGCTCCCTGTTTGATGCTGGGGTAGGAGAACTCCCGGTTCAGCTTCTGCTCCGAATTATTGGTCATGCAGTAGCCGTCACCCTCGTCAAGATTACGCAGCCACGGCCAGCTTTTGCCGCCGTCAGGCGAGATCGCCACCGTCATCGGCGCGCGGGGCGCGCCCCAGAAGGCGCTTTTTCCGGTTGTTTCCGGCTCCTTACGGCCATCGTCATCCGCAATTTCATCGTACAGTGAGGCTCGGCGTTCGGTGGCCCCGGCGGCGCTCATATTATTAAACACCAGCGCCAGTTCGCCATTGTCGAGAGTCGTCGCCTGAATGGACGAGTTGTTGTTCGGCAGCGTCGTTGGCACCGGCGCAGACCAGCTTTCACCCTGGTCGCTGGAGCGGCTGAACCAGATGTGATCCGCCCAGCGACTGCGAAAGAAGGCCGCCAGTCCGCCGTCGGGATGCGCGGTGATGCTCATATGGACGCAGCCAAGACTCTCCGGGACCGCCACGTCGCGCCAGCTTCTGCCGCCGTCGGAGGAGATCTTCACCGCGCTGACGTCATTGTTACCCACCCATTTCTCGCCGGGTGCAGTGCGGCAGTAAAACACCGGCAGCAGCCAGCTGCCGTCAGGCATGACGCTAATCGGCTGGCGAATAAAGGTACCGGGCTGATCCAACAGGGTATCGATGGGTCCCCAGCTTTGCCCGCCGTCGTGTGACTGGCGGTAGCGCACAATGGCGGTATCCTGGTTGCCGGCGAATTGCGCCGTCCATAACAGCCACACTACCTGGTCCGGCGCCTGAAACAGCACCGGATTTTGTTCCGAGCGGTCAGGATCGTCGGAGAGCTTAACCGCTTCGCTCCAGCGATCGCTGCCGGGGGCTAACCGCGAACCCCAGATCGAAATGTCGGCTTTCCCCTCCTGGGAGCCGCCGAACCAGACGCACATCAGGCAGCCATCTTCCAGCTGAAGCAGGTTGGCGGCATGATTTTGCGGGCAGGCGTTGGGGAGCATCGCCCATGCGATATGTTCATCTTGCTGGTGCTGGCGAATGACGCCGTCGAAAGAAGGAATTGCGGACATGTTTTAGACTCCACGTTGCTCAACAGGGGCAGGGGATGATTGTGATTTATTCGGGATCAGGCGATCGATGACCATAATGATCGCCGGGGTCGCCAGGGCGATATACATGTTATTGATGCCGAACGGATCGCCAAGTAAATACCAGACGGAGGTCACCACGCAGGCGCCGATCAGACCGGCATTGGCGCCGCGGGTGCTCCTGAAGAAGGGGGCATAGAAGGCGATGACCGCTACTACGGTAATGGACAGGCGGATGGCGCGGGTGAAGAAGGAGAGTTTCAGCACTTCCGGCACCAGCAGCACAAAGATCAGCGGCAGGAAGCCGATAATTAACGATGCCCAGCGCGTGGCTCTGAACTCCTGGTCCGGAGTTGGGTTACGCCATGGTACGTAGAAATCTTTCACCACCAGCGAGGCAATGGCCAGAGCAACGGTACTTACGCTGACGAATATCGAGGCCACAAGTGACGTTGTCACGAGTCCCGCCAGCCAGGGATTCATGTCCTGCAGAAATACCGGCAGGGCGTACAGGCTGTTGATTTCTGGATGCAGATACTTCGCCGCCACGCCGATGATGGCGATGGCAAGGGCGATGGGCAGGCAGAAAAAGAAGGCGATCCACGTGGAGCGCTTTGCTGACCGGACGTCTTTGGTGGAGCTGATCGCCTGGATAACAAACTGGGTGCAGAAGATGGAGCCGATAGTGCCGATAAGCCAGGCGAAGATAGTGCCAGCGCCAATGTTGCCATCCCACGTCCAGTAGTAATCCGGCATCTTCTCAATCATCGGCGTGAAGCCGCCGGTTTTGGACAGAGCAAAACCCAGAATGATCAGCAGACCAGCGTATTTTAACGCGCTGTGTAACATGGTGACCCAGGCGACGCCTTTCATGCCGCCGAAGGCGAAATAGAAGGTACTGACGATGGCGGTAATAAAGGCGGCCACGGGTAAGTTGACTTTTAAGACGGTGGAAATAGCCGCAGCGCCGCTGACGTAGTTGCCTACGTTAACCAGCAACAGCGCATAAATCATGATCAGGGAGATAATATTTTTGGTACTGGTGCCATATTTCTCAGCGATAGCCCCGGATATGGTGATTTTCCCGGTGTTATAGATGCGCTTTACCAGAATCAAACCGAACAGCGGGAAGCCGATGGCCGCCCCCAGCACGGACCATGAGGCGGCAATTCCGCTCTCAAAGGCGGCCTGAGCGGTACCGATGGTTGATTTGGCGCCAATATATTCCGACATCAGTAATATACCGACAATAAAGGCCGGCATGGCGCGCGAGCCTTCCATAAAATCCCCGGAATTCTTACTACGAATACGGAATGTCAGCCAGGTGGTAAACAGAATATAGGCAATGACAATGCCGACAATAATAAAGGTATCTTCAGCGGTAAAATGATTCATCTTAGCCTCTCTCTGGGCGTACGAATCCTGGGTACGGCAGTACCCGGTCTGTTTTATTTACGAAACGCAGCGGGTATTACGCTAAATAACGGGCAATGATGCCGCGTATTTCTTGCAGCTGCTGGTCACTAAACTGCACCGCGTAGCGGCTGTCGCCCACCTCATGGCCCATCAGCTGCAGCGCTTTTTTCACCGCCGCGGGTGAGAACGCTACCTTGTAAAGGTCGGTGCGCAGGCCCGTTACCCGCTCCTGCGCCTGGCGCGATCCGGCGATATCTCCAGCATGGAACAGCGACCAGATAGCGTTGATCTCGGCAGGCGCGACGTTGGCAAGCCCCGAGATGCAGGCTGAGCAGCCGTCGACAAACCCCTGATGGATAAGCGAGTCCGGGCCGTTGAGAACGTCGAAACCGTCAATGTCGCGTACCGCGTCAAGAAAGCCTTTCAGACTGTCGTAGCTGCCGGCGCTATCCTTGATGCCAATGATATTGTCGTGCTGCGCCAGCTTACGCGCTGTCTCCGGCGCAAGGGTGTTACCGGTGCGGGCGGGAATGTTGTAAAGAAAGAGCGGGACGCTCAGGGCGTCGGCGATTGCCGTATAGTGGTTTATCAGCTCTTCCTGCTTCAGGGGCACGAACCACGGGGTAATGGCCGATACCGCGTCAACCCCGAGGCGGGCGATCTGCTGGCCAAGCCGGCGGGTCTCCCGCGTGGAAACCTCCCCGATGTGGGCTACCACCGGCGCGCGACCGGCGGCCGCCTCCACGCAGGTTCTGGCGACGGCGATCTTCTCTTCCTCATTGAGGACAAAAAACTCGCCGTTGGTGCCGCCGCAGAATATGCCGTTGCCCGCGGCGATCTGGCGCTGCACCTGCTGCTGCAGCGCTGGCAGGTTAAGGGCTCCCTCAGTGGTAAAGGGGGTAACGATGGCGGTGAGTACGCCGCTAATGGCTCTCCTCATTTGACTTTCTCCTGTTAGGCATGTTCCGGAAACAGCGTCTGGTAGATAGCCGCGATCTCTTCACGGCTGACGCTGCAGGGGGCGTTATTCATCAGGCGCTTCACGTTCTGCGCCGCCGCGCTGAGGGCGGGGATACTGTCTGCGGGAACGCCGAGCGCGGCGAGGTTATCGGGCAGCGGTAAGCGTTTGACCAGCGCCGCCAGCCATGCCACCAGCGCATGGGATTTCTCTTCCTCGCTGAGGGTGAGGTCCGCGTCGGGGATCAGATCCCAGACCTGAGCGAACTTCGCCACCGCGTGGGGGCGGACCACCCGCATGCAGGGCGCCAGCAGAATGGCGTTGGCCACCCCGTGCGGCAGGTGCCAGGTGCCGCCGAGCGGATAGGAGAGCGCATGCACCAGATGGGTGCCGGCATAGTTGATCGCCGCGCCGCCGTACCACGAGGCCCAGAGCATCTCCAGCTTCGCCGTCAGATCCTGCGGCTGATCCACCGAGCGTTCGATATGACGCACCAGCTTGTGTAAACCGATTAACGCCGCGTTATCGCTTACCGGGTTGGCCACGGTGGAGGTGAAACACTCCAGCAGATGGCACAGAGCATCGATCCCGGTCGAGGCTGCGATGCTGGCCGGCATGCTGGTGGTCAGCTCCGGCAGCAGGGCGACGTAGTCCGGGAGCAGCACCGGGGAGATGATCCCCACTTTGGTCTGCTGCTCGGGGATCGCCAGAATAGCGTTCGGCGTTGCTTCGGAGCCGGTCCCGGCGGTGGCAGGGATCAGCAGGGAGCATAGCCGTCGTTGCGGCTGTTCACCCGCCAGCAGGGCCGTCAGAGTGGGGGCTTGCGGATGCAGCAGCACCGACAGCAGTTTCGCCACGTCCAGTACGCTCCCACCGCCAATGCCGACGACCATCTGCGGTTGAGAAGCGCCCAGCTGGCTGACGATCTCCGCCACATCCTGATGACTGGGCTCGGCAGGCACACTGTTAATGACCTCAACCTGGCGCCCGTCAGCCGCCAGCAGGCGATGGATCGCCCGGGTCGCCTCCAGCGCCCCGACGTTCTGGTCGGTCACCAGCAGGATACGGGTTTTATCTGCCAGCAGCGGGAGCAGGGCCGATGAGGCGCCAGCCCCGCTGATGATCGTGCTGTGTATCGTCGCCACGCGTTTCTCCTTGGTAGTGGTTGATTGAATTCAATCATTCACGAGTCGTTCTACTCGTCTGGTGGGGAAAAGTTATAATTTATACGGCGGTTTAATAACTTGAGCTTGCTCACATTTAATCAAATATGATTGAATATAATCAATTTCAGGTTTGCAACGTTTACAACGACCAGAAGGCAGGACAATGAAAGACGGCAATAACAGCGTGCTGGTGCTGGCAGATGACTTTACCGGAGCCAATGACGCCGGGGTCAGCCTGGCGGAGGCGGGCATGTCGGTAGAAGTGGCATTCTCCGCCGGGCAGGCGTCATCCGCCCGGGCGTTAATACTCAACAGCGACAGCCGGGCGATGACCGCCGGCGCGGCCGCCGACAAGGTCACCGCTCTGCTGCGCGGCGCGGCGCGATTCGCCCCGCGCTGGCAGATAAAGAAGATCGACTCCACGCTGCGCGGCAACCCCGGCGCCGAACTGGAAGCGATGATGACGGCGCAGGGCTGCCGGGTGGCGGTTGTGGCGCCGGCTTACCCGGCGGCCGGGCGGCATACCCGGGATGGACGCTGCTATGTACACGGGATACCCCTCGATCACACCGAATTTGCCAGCGATCCGAAGACGCCGGTTAGCCGGGCGGATATTGCCGGCATTCTCGCCATGCAGAGCCGGCTGCCGAGCCGGTCGCTGAGCGCCGCCCAGCTTCCGGGAGCGTTAGCGACGGCAGGCGAAGCGAGGCAGGTACTGATTATCGACGCCTGGGAAGAGCGTCATCTGGATCAGGTTATTGACGCCGTCGCTCCTCATGCGCAGGAGACCCTGCTGGTCGGCTCGGCAGGCCTTTGCGAGGCGCTGGCGCGCCGCCTGCGCCGCAGCGAGCAGGGGCCGCTGCTGGCGGTGGTCGGCTCGATGAGCGAGATGGCGCAGCGCCAGGTCGCTGCGCTGCAGGCTCATTCCCGAGTGAGAAAGATCGAAATTGATGTCGAACAGGCCTTTAGCGGATCGCCGAAGGAGGTAGCCTCGCGGATCGCCGAGGTGCTGCGTGAGGGGGATCACTGCGTGGTGACCACCCACCCGAATAACGCCGTCCGGCACGGGATTGAAGCCCAGTGCCGCGAACGCGGTCTCAGCCGTGCGGCCTACGGGGAGCACATCTGCGCCTGGCTTGCCGACGTTACGGCACAGGCGGTGGCGCTGTGCCCCCCTGGTGCGCTGTATCTCTCCGGTGGCGATGTGGCCATCGCCGTGGCTCAGGCGCTCGGCGCCAGCGGTTTTCAGATCCGCGGCCGGGTCGCGGAGTGCGTCCCATACGGATACTTCCTCGGCGGCCGCTGGTCGCGGCCGGTGATGACTAAAGCCGGAGGATTCGGCACCGACACCACGCTATTACATGTTGTGAATTTTATTGAGGAGAAACTGAGTGTCTAACATCATTGCAGTCACAATGGGCGACCCGGCAGGGATTGGTCCGGAGATTATTATCAAATCCCTCGCCGAAGGGGCGCTGAGCGGCGCGCCGGTGGTGGTGGTGGGCTGCGCGCAGACGCTGCGGCGTATCCTGGCGTTGAACATCACCCCGCGGGCGGAGCTGCGCATCATTGACCATCCCGCCGAGGCAAGCTTTGCCCCGGCGACGATTAACGTCATCGATGAGCCGCTCAGCGACCCGCAGGGGCTGCGTCCTGGCGAAGTGCAGGCCCAGGCCGGGGATCTGGCGTTTCGCTGCATTAAGCGGGCGACCCGCCTCGCGCTGGAGGGCGCCGTCGCGGCCATCGCCACCGCGCCGTTGAATAAAGAGGCGCTGCATCTGGCGGGGCATGCTTTTCCCGGCCATACGGAACTGTTGGCCCACCTGACGCAAACCACCGATTACGCCATGGTGCTGTATACCGAAAAGCTTAAGGTAATCCATATCACCACCCATATCGCCCTGCGCCAGTTCCTTGACACCCTCAACCAGCCGCGGATTGAGACAGTGATTGGCGTGGCGGATCGCTTTCTGCGCCGCGTCGGCTATCAGCGTCCGCGCATTGCGGTCGCCGGCGTGAACCCGCACGCCGGGGAGAACGGCCTGTTTGGTGATGAAGAGATCCGCATCGTCGCCCCCGCGGTTGCCGCCATGCGGGAGCAGGGAGTGGAGGTAACCGGCCCCTGTCCGCCGGACACGGTGTTTATGCAGTGTCATGAGGGGATGTACGACATGGTCGTGGCGATGTATCACGACCAGGGGCATATTCCGCTGAAGCTGCTGGGATTCTATGATGGGGTCAATATCACCGCCGGGCTGCCGTTTATCCGCACCTCTGCGGATCATGGCACCGCGTTTGATATTGCCTGGACAGGTAAAGCGAAGTCTGAGAGCATGGCAACCTCCATTGAGCTCGCCATGCAGATCGCGCAGGAATAACATGAAGGGATATAACCGGTTAGAGCAGATTATGGACTTCCTGAAAAGCCATAATCTGGTGACAGTCGACCAGCTGGTGGCGGCGACCAACGCCTCGCCAGCCACCATTCGCCGCGACCTGATCAAACTCGATCAGGAAGGGGTGATCAGCCGCACGCATGGCGGGGTGACGTTGAACCGGTTTATTCCTGCCCAGCCGACGACGCTGGAGAAAGCCCAGCGCAGCCCGCTGGAAAAGCAGGCGATCGCCAGCGCGGCGGCAGCGCTGGTGAAAGCCGGCGACGCCATTGTGCTTGATGCCGGCACCACCATGATTGAACTGGCGCGGCAGATCACCCATCTGCCGCTGCGGGTGATCACCAGCGATTTACATATCGCCCTGTTTTTGTCGGAATTTAAGCAGATTGAAGTGACGATTATCGGCGGGCGCATCGATGACAGCAGCCAGTCGTGCATCGGCGATCACGGCCGCCGCCTGCTGCAGACCATCTGGCCCGATCTCGCCTTCGTCAGCTGCAACGGCTGGGACCTTGAGAAAGGGATCACCGCCCCGACGGAGGAGAAGGCCGCCCTGAAACGCGATCTGATGGCCAATGCCCGCCGGCGCATTCTGCTGGCGGACAGCTCCAAATACGGCGCCTGGTCACTCTTCAACATTGCCCCGCTGGAGTCGTTGACCGATATCGTCACCGACGGCCACCTGCCGGAAGCGACCCGCGAGGCGCTGGTGACCCTTTCCCCTCAGCTGATCATTGCCGACTGATCCAGACGCCGCCGTCTGCCGTCAGGGCAGACGCGCGATATTGGCTTTGATCACCGCAACCGACTGGCTGAACTTCGCCTGTTCTTCGCCGGCCAGCCGCAGTTCGATAATCTGCTCCACGCCCCCCTGGGCCAGCACCGCCGGCACCCCAGCCGCCGCGCCGCTGACCCCGTACTCACCGTCAAGAATGCAGGAGACCGCCAGCGCGCGGTGGCTGCCGGTAAAAATATTGCGGCAGATCTCGGCGATGGTGCCTGCCACGCCATATTCCGTACAGCCTTTGCCGGCGTAGATCTCAAACCCCAGCTTGCGCACTTTGTCGGCCATCGCCTCCCGGTCGAGCGGCCGGCCGGTGCGTTGCTGGTAGAGGTCGGCGATCGGCGTGCCATATACCGAGGAGTGCGACCATACCGGAAACTGGGTATCGCCGTGCTCGCCGAGGATAAAAGCGTCGATGCTCTGGGCGCCAATGTTCAGCTCCTGCGCCAGCAGACGACGCAGGCGGGTGGTATCCAGCCAGACGCCGGTGCCCAGCACCTGGCTGCGCGGCAGACCGGAGAGCTGCCATACCTGCCAGGTGATGATGTCACACGGGTTGGTGGCCACCAGGAAGATGCCGTTAAACCCGTTGGCCATCATGGTCGGCACAATGCTCTTGACGATTTTCGCGGTAGTGGTCAGTTCATCGAGACGGCTCTGGCCGGGGCGCAGCGCGCCGCCGGAGACGGTGATCACCGCGATGTCGACATCGGCGCAGTCGCTGGCCTCGCGGGTGGAGATGGTCATCATCCCCGGCAGATAGGCCGCGGCGTCGCTGAGGTCCTGAGCGTGGGCCTCGGCGCGCGGCTGGTTAAGGTCGACGAGGATCAGCTCCTCGCAAATGCTCTGGTTGAGCAGGGCGTAGGCCGCTGACGCGCCGACGTTACCGGCGCCAATAATCATCACTTTACGGGCTTTGGTGCGCATATTCAGGTCTCAAAAACGGACGGCAGGGGATAAAGTTACTTCGTTTCAGTTAGTTAGCGCAAGTGGCGGGCGGCAATATAAGTTAATGCTATGGCGGAAAACGTTCCGGGGCGCGCTACAGTGGCGTAAAAAAAGGAGCTCACCTATGTATACCATCACCGACATCGCCCCCACCGACGCCGAATTTACCGCCCTGATTGCCGCCCTCGACGCCTGGCAGGAGACACTCTACCCGGCGGAGAGCAACCATCTGCTGGACCTCGGTCAACAGCCGCCGGAGACAGTGATCGCCCTGGCGATCCGCAGTCCGCAGGGCGAAGCCGTTGGCTGCGGGGCTATCGTCCTCAGCGATGAAGGTTTTGGCGAGATGAAGCGGGTCTATATTGATCCACAGCATCGTGGGCAACAGCTGGGAGAAAAACTGCTGGCGGCCCTGGAGGCGAAAGCGCGCCAGCGCGACTGCCATACTCTGCGCCTGGAGACCGGCATCCATCAGCATGCGGCCATCACCCTCTATACGCGCAACGGCTATCAGACCCGCTGCGCGTTTGCTCCCTACCAGCCCGATCCGCTCAGCGTCTTTATGGAGAAACCGCTGTTTGCCGATCTTCGTTCAGCAGCGCTATAAACGCTTCCAGCTGGCGGGTTTTGGCGCCCCGACGCCACACCAGCCAGGTGGTGAGCCAGCGCCACTCTTCCGCCAGCGGCCAGGCGGAAACCTGCTGATGACCCGGCATACTCTCCAGCATACTGCGCGGGATCAGCGCCAGCCCGGCGCCGGCGATCACGCAGGCCAGCATCCCGTGATAAGACTCCATCTCATGGATCCGGCCCGGAGTGGCTCTGTCGGCATGGAACCAGCTCTCAAAATGCCGGCGGTAGGAACAGTTGGCGCGAAAAGCGTAGACATTAGCCCCGTTCACTTCGCTGGCGCGGGCGATGGGCGCGTGGCCGTAGGGGGCGACGATCATCATCTCTTCAGGGAACACCGGCAGCCCCTCCAGGCCCGGGTGCACCAGCGGTCCGTCAACGAACGCGGCGCTCAGGGCTCCCTCCAGCACGCCGTCGATCATCGTCCCGGAGGGGCCGGTGGAGAGGGCGAGATGTATTTTCGGGTAGCGCTGATTAAAGTGGGCCAGGGTGGTGGGGATCCGCACCGCCGCGGTGCTCTCCAGAGAACCGAGAGAGAAGAGTCCCTGGGGTTCGTCGCCCGCCACTACCATTCGCGCCTCGTCCACCAGGGCGAGGATCTGCTGGCTGTAGCGTAAGAAGCTGTGGCCCGCGGGCGAGAGGCGCAGCCGCTGGTTCTCGCGGATAAACAGCTCAACGCCAAGATCCGCCTCCAGCTGGCGGATGCGGGTGGTGAGGTTGGACGGCACGCGATGCACTTTCTGCGCTGCCTGGGTAATGCTGCCGGTGCTGGCGACGGCGTTAAACATCTCTAGCTGAGTCAGGTCCATACTATTCTTCTTTTGTGAATGCGTTGCTTAATATTATTCATTTTCAATGAATGGAAAGGTAAGCCAGAATACGTTCACTTCGCAAGCAACGAGAGAGAGAATAACGATGAATTTATCTGCAACGCACGCCGTCTCCGTCAACCCGACTACCGGCGAGGTGGTCTCCTCGCTGCCGTGGGCCAACGAAAGCGAGGTCGACGCGGCTATCGCTCTCGCCGCGGCGGGCTATCGCCAGTGGCGTCAGACGCCGCTCGCCGCACGCGCCGACGCGCTGCGCCGCATCGGGGCCGAGCTGCGCGCCCGCGGTGAAGAGGTGGCCCAGACGATCACTCTCGAGATGGGCAAACCGATTGCTCAGGCTCGCGGCGAGGTGGCGAAATCCGCCAATCTCTGCGACTGGTATGCCGAACATGGCCCGGCGATGCTGGCGACCGAAGCCACCCTGGTGGAAAATAACCAGGCGGTGATCGAATATCGTCCGCTGGGGGCCATTCTGGCGGTGATGCCGTGGAACTTCCCGGTCTGGCAGGTGCTGCGCGGCGCGGTGCCGATCCTGCTGGCCGGCAACAGCTACCTGCTGAAGCACGCCCCGAACGTGATGGGCAGCGCCCGCCTGCTGGGCGAGATTTTTGCCGCCGCCGGCCTGCCGGAGGGCGTGTTTGGCTGGGTCAACGCCACCAATGACGGCGTTTCGCAGATTATCAATGACGACCGCATCGCGGCGGTGACCGTCACCGGCAGCGTCCGCGCCGGGAAAGCGATTGGCGCTCAGGCGGGCGCAGCGTTGAAGAAATGCGTGCTCGAGCTGGGGGGATCCGATCCCTTTATCGTTTTGAACGATGCCGATCTGGATGAAGCGGTGAAGGCCGCCGTCACCGGCCGCTATCAGAACAGCGGCCAGGTGTGCGCCGCATCGAAGCGCTTTATCCTCGAAGCCGGCATTGCCGAGGCCTTCACCCGCAAATTTGTCGACGCCGTCGCGGCGCTGAAGATGGGCGATCCGCGCGACGAGCAGAATTACGTCGGGCCGATGGCGCGATTCGATCTGCGCGATGAACTGCACCAGCAGGTAACGGCGACCCTCGATGAAGGCGCAACCCTGCTGCTGGGGGCGGAAAAAATCGAAGGGGCGGGCAATTACTATGCGCCAACGGTCCTGGGCAACGTCACCGCCGGCATGACCGGCTTCCGCCAGGAGCTGTTTGGTCCGGTCGCGACCCTGACCACCGCCCGTGACGCAGACCATGCGCTGGCCCTCGCTAACGACAGCGAATTTGGCCTGTCGGCAACGGTCTACACCACCGACGAGGCGCAGGCCCAGCGCTTTGCCCGCGAGCTGGAGTGCGGCGGTGTCTTCCTTAACGGCTACTGCGCCAGCGACGCCCGGGTGGCTTTCGGCGGCGTGAAGAAGAGCGGTTTTGGTCGCGAACTGTCGCATTTTGGCCTGCATGAGTTCTGCAATGCGCAGACCGTCTGGAAAGACCGTCGCTAATCTGCGTTTGCCCCTGACGACCGTCGTTCTCGTCTGCTATACTCGCCCACCAAAATTCGACGGTGGGCAAGGAGCCGCGTGTGGCGACGGTGATCAATAACGCAATGCTGGAAGCCATTCTGGCAGAAATCAGGCCGCTGATTGGCCGCGGTAAAGTGGCGGATTATATTCCGGCGCTGGCCAGCGTCAGCGGCGATAAGCTTGGCATCGCTATCTGTACGGTGGACGGGCAACATTTTGCCGCCGGCGATGCCCATGAACGATTCTCCATCCAGTCGATCTCCAAGGTATTGAGTCTGGTGGTGGCCATGAACCACTATCAGGAAGAGGAGATCTGGCAGCGGGTGGGGAAAGATCCCTCCGGTCAGCCCTTTAACTCGCTTCTGCAGCTCGAGATCGAGCAGGGCAAACCGCGCAACCCGTTTATCAACGCCGGGGCGCTGGTTGTCTGCGACATGCTGCAGAGCCGGCTCAGCGCGCCGCGCCAGCGAATGCTGGAGATTGTCCGCCGCCTGAGCGGCGTGGCCGATATCGCCTACGATCCGCTGGTGGCCCGCTCTGAGTTTGAGCATTCGGCGCGCAACGCCGCCATCGCCTGGCTGATGAAATCCTTCGGCAACTTCCATAATGATGTCGCCACCGTGCTGCAGAACTATTTCCACTACTGTTCGCTGGAGATGAGCTGCGTCGAGCTGGCGCGAACCTTTCTGTTTCTCGCCGACCGCGGCATCGCCCCGCATCTCGAAACGCCGGTTATCGCGCCGATACAGTCCCGCCAGGTGAATGCCCTGATGATGACCAGCGGCATGTACCAGAACGCCGGCGAGTTTGCCTGGCGCGTCGGTCTGCCGGCGAAATCGGGCGTCGGCGGCGGAATTGTGGCGATTGTGCCCCAGGAGATGGCGATCGCGGTCTGGAGCCCGGAGCTTGACGAGGCGGGGAACTCCCTGGCCGGCGTGGCGCTGCTGGAGAAACTGACTCAGCGGCTGGGGAGGTCGGTGTTCTGATGGTCGATCAGGATCGCTTGTTTGCTCGCCTGGCGCGTTCGACGTTTCGTTCACGCTTCCGGCTGGGAATGAAAGAGCGGCAATATTGCCTCGATAAAGGGCCGGAGGTCATCGACCAGCATGCCGCCGATTTTATCCGTCAGCGGCTGGCGTCCGCCGCGCCGGCCAATGATGGCAAGCAGACGCCGATGCGCGGTCACCCGGTGTTTATCGCCCAGCACGCGACCGCCACCTGCTGTCGCGGCTGCCTGGAAAAATGGCACGCCATTCCCTACGGCCGCGCGCTGAGCGAGCAGGAGCAGCGCTATATTGTGCAGGTGATCCACCGCTGGCTGGTGCTGCAGATGAACGGCCCGTCTGTGCGCTAATTTGCATTTGATCGGCGCCGGAGTATGCCTGATAAATATTCTCATGTTATGATAATCCGCTAACTAACTATTAACATAATAATTGCCTGAAACAATTAGACGGATAATTACTGAATGTCTTCACTGTCGATTCGGTCATTTACGCTGTTTCGTGAAGAACAACCCGTGCGCGATGCACTGGTCTTATTTACGTTAACGCTATTGCTGCATTTTCTGGGCGCGATGTTGCGTCTGGTGCAGGAGCTCTCTTTCTTCTGGCCGCTCAACGCAGTGATGGCCGGGATCTTTGCGCGCTACGTATGGCTTAATCGCAGCTATTTTTATGCCGTCTGCTTTGCGGCAATGCTGGTCTATGACGGATTAACCTCGCGCTGGGGAATGGGCTTTGCCTCATTGCTGATTAACTTCTCCAATATTGTCTTTATTGTGACCCTGGCGCAGCTGGTGCTGTGGGATAAACGACGCGCCGACTCGATGCCCGGCCCGATTAACGCGCTTAATTTATTCTGTTTCTGTCTGTTAGCCGCGCTGCTGTGCGCAGCGGTCGGCGCGTTGGGGTCGGTGGACGTCGAGCGCGCCACCTTTATTCCCCAGCTGGCGGACTGGTTTAGCGAGCAGTTCTCGACGGCGGTGCTTATTCTGCCGTTTATTCTGACCCTGACGCTGCCCTCCGCGTTAAGCGGTTTTCGCTTTCGCCAGCTGCTGCCCGCGCTGGCGCTGGTGCTGTCGATTGCCCTCGGCGTGGCGGTGGGCGGCGCCGGCAGTATTACCTTCCCGTTACCGGCCCTGATCTGGTGCGCCGTGCGCTATCCGCTGCCGCTGACCTGCCTGTTGACCTTTCTCACCGGCATCGGCGAGATACTGCTGGTGGCCAACTCGTTAATTCACTTTTCGCCGGATACGCGAATGCAGCCGTGGCAGCTGTTCTCCACTCGCCTGGGGATCGCGGCGATGCTGATAAGCCCGGTGATCGTCGCCTCCAGCGTCGAGGCGATCAACATGCTGGTGAAACAGCTGGCCCTGCGCGCTGATTTTGATTTCCAGACCCGGGTCTATTCCCGTTCCGGGCTGAGCGAGGCGCTGAAACGTCAGGCCTTGCCGGCCGGTAAACTGCTGACGGTGATGGTGCTGGACATCGATGGCTTCAAAAGGGTGAACGATGCCCTGGGCCATGAGGGCGGAGATTGCGTACTGACTCAGTTTGCCCAGCAGGTCAGGCAACTGGTGGGCGAGCAGGGTATGGTCGCCCGTATCGGCGGCGAGGAGTTTGCGGTCGCCGCCGTGGTCGACAGCACCCAGCAGGGTTATCTACTGGCGGAGAAGATCCGCCACGGCGTAGAGTCGCAAGCTTTCGGTTGGGGACATAACCCGATCCACCTGACCATCAGTATGGGACTGGAGACACGCGAGGTGGGCCAGGCCCGTATTACCGAGCTGTTTAACCAGCTGCTGCTGGCGGCGGACGATGAAATGGTCAAAGCCAAACAGACAGGCCGTAACCGCATCTGTATGCCGACGCTGACGGAAAGCGCACCATAAGAAAATCCTATAAGTGTTATGCTTGTGTTAATGCTTGGTTAAAATATAGTGATGTGGTCAAAAACAAGGAGCTATTATGATCACATCATTTTCACTGCGCACGTTATCGCGCGACGATATTCTTCATCACCTTCCGGCATTAAGCGATATCCTGGCGAGCTGCGTGAACGGCGGCGCCTCGGTGAGCTTTATGCTGCCTTTCAGTCAGCAGACGGCGACGACCTTCTGGCAACATGTCGCCAACAGCGTGGCGGCCGGGGAGCGCATCGTGCTGGCCGCCCTTGACGCTGAGGAACGTGCCGTCGGCACCGTGCAACTTATCACCAGCCAACCGGAAAACCAGCCCCATCGTGCGGACGTGGCCAAACTTTTGGTTCACCAAAATGCCCGTCGCCTGGGGATTGCCAACGCGCTGATGGCGGAGCTGGAGCAAACCGCCCGGCGGGTAGGTAAGACGGTGCTGGTGCTGGACACGGCGACCGGCAGCGGGGCGGAACAGTTCTATGTCCGCTGTGGCTGGGAAAAAGTGGGCGAAATTCCGCGCTATGCGCTGATGCCTGACGGTGCGATGACCGCCACTTCACTGTTCTATAAGTTTCTTCCCTGACGGCGGTTATTACAGAATCCTTTGATCAAAACAGGGTTTCACTGGTAGTAAAACCTGATAAGTTATTGGACCAATTACTCAGGTTGTATGACTACTCTTAGAGGGAACCCATTGTGAAAACGTTAAACCGTCGTGATTTCCCCGGCGCGCAGTACCCTGACCGTATCATCCAGTTTGGAGAAGGTAACTTCCTGCGCGCATTCGTTGACTGGCAGATTGACCTGCTCAACACGCATACCGACCTGAATGCTGGCATCGTGGTCGTTCGTCCTATCGCCACCGATTTCCCCCCCTCCCTGAATACCCAGGACGGCCTCTATACCACCATCATTCGCGGTCTCAACGAGCAGGGCGAAGCGGTGAGCGACGCGCGGCTGATCCGCTCGGTCAATCGGGAAATCAGCGCTTACGCTGACTACGACGCTTTTTTACGTCTGGCGCATAACCCCCAGATACGGTTTGTCTTTTCCAATACCACTGAGGCGGGCATCAGCTACCATGCCGGGGATCGGTTTGATGACGCGCCGCCGGTAAGCTATCCGGCAAAACTGACCCGCCTGCTGTTTGAACGCTACCAGCATTTTGCCGGCGCAGCCGATAAGGGATGGGTGATCATCCCCTGCGAACTGATCGATTATAACGGCGAGGCGTTGCAGACGCTGGTGCTGCGCTATGCCTCCGAGTGGCAGCTGCCGCAGGCCTTTATCAACTGGCTGACGTCGGCAAATACCTTCTGTTCCACGCTGGTGGATCGCATAGTGACCGGCTACCCGCGCGATGAAGTGGCGGCTCTGCAGGCGCAAACCGGCTATCAGGACGCTTTCCTCGATACTGCCGAGCACTTTTATCTGTTCGTTATTCAGGGGCCCGCCTCATTAGCCAGCGAGCTGCGACTCGATAAGCTGCCGCTCAATGTGCGCATCGTGGACGATATCAAGCCCTATAAAGAGCGCAAAGTGGCGATCCTCAACGGGGCGCACACCGCCCTGGTGCCGGTGGCCTTCCAGGCCGGGATCGACACCGTCGGCGATGCGATGAACGATGCGGAAATTTGCGCGTTTGTCGAAAAGGCGATTTATGACGAGATTATTCCGGTGCTGGATCTGCCGCGCGATGAGCTGGTGTCATTCGCCAGCGCCGTGACCGGGCGCTTCCGTAATCCCTATATCAAACATCAGCTGCTCTCGATCGCTCTCAACGGCATGACCAAATACCGCACCCGCATTCTGCCGCAGCTGCTGGCAGGGCAGAAGGCGCATGGCGCGCTGCCGCCGCGCCTGACCTTCGCCCTGGCGGCGCTGATCGCCTTCTACCGGGGAGAGCGGGAGGGGACAAGCTATCCGGTACAGGATGATGCGGAATGGCTGACGCGCTACCAGACGCTTTGGGCCCGCCATCGTGACGGCCAGATATGCACCCGCGAGCTGGTTTCCGCTGTGCTCAGCGTGGAGTCCCACTGGGAGCAGGATCTCAGCCAGATCCCCGGCCTGGTGGAGCAGGTCGCCGCTGACCTTGACGCTATCCTGACCCGCGGTATGCGCGACGCCGTCAGGCCGCTCTGCTGATAGCGGAGTCTATTCACCCGGCTGCGGCCGGGTTTAATCGCAATCGAATTAGTTACAACATACTTTTTTATTAACCAGATTTAGCCGGTCGGCAGCCCCGCTGCAAAAGGCTTTTTAGTGCCAAATCGCCCTGCGCAGGGGGAGAATTGTGGTTAAGCCGCTTGAACAAATACCTGCGCAGGAAAATAATGGCCTTAACACATATCACATATTTCCTGCCAATGTTCGCAGGCTAATTCATTCATCTGTAAGGAAACTCGCATGGTCATCGATATCCGGGAAGTTCGGCCGCATGACAAAGCCGAATGGCTTCAGCTCTGGGAAGGCTATACCCGCTTCTACGGCAGCCCGCAACCGGAAGAGGTGACCGAATGCACCTGGCAGCGGATGCTGGAGGTGAACTCACCGGTGCTGGGCAGAGTCGCGGTGGTGGATGATACCGTGGTGGGGTTCGCTATCTGCATTCTGCACGAAGGCACCTGGGTCACCACGCCGATCTGCTATCTGGAGGATCTGTTCGTCGATCCTGCCTTCCGCGGACAAGGCATTGCCAGAACGCTGATTAAGTCGCTGCAAACCGAAGGGGCTGAGAAAGGCTGGTCACGTCTGTACTGGCATACTCGCCGTGATAATCCCGCCCGCCACCTGTATGATGAATTCACCCCGGCTGACGATTATGTGCGCTACAGGATCACCCTCGACTCCTGAAGCGATAAGATGTTGTTAAGCTTTTCCCGCTATAACAGGGGAAACAGGCTCAGGAGAAGCAACGATGGAAAAACGTCTCGAAACAGTGGTCAATCTGATAATGTTTCTTTCGCTCTTGGCGACGGCCTGGGATCTGTCACTGGTGCATCATCTCGCCTGGTAGCAACAAAATAGCCTGAATCGCGGCGCCCTGCAGGCGCCGCCTGTCTTATTCACCCGCCATTATGCCGGCGCTGAAACTCCAGTCCTCCAGCTGGTTAAACTGGATCACCACCATCACGTCCTGCGGGCTGACCGCCATCTCATCGGCTAACCGCGCGCACAGCCGACGGTAGAGCCCCTGTTTCTGCGCCCGGCGGCGCGGCTTCCCGGCGAAAATATGAAACAGCACGAAGCGGGCGCTGCGCCCGCCGCTGAGATAATGCGGGTCGTAAATGCGCTGTCCGTCGGCGGTCTGCTCGATAAACTGAAATTTGTCCGCGGGCGGCACGTCAAACTCCGCCACCAGGCATTCATGGAATAGCGCCGACAGTTGAGCAAACTCCGCGGGACGCCAGGCCGCGCCAAGCGAAATACGCGTCAGAGGCATGGCGCCTCCTGCGCGTTCAGGCAGGTCAGGGCGCTGGCCGCCGCCGGCCAGCCGGCGTAAAACGCCAGGTGGGTAAACAATTCGACCATCTCCTCCTGGCTCAGGCCATTTTGATAGCCGTAGGCGATATGCCAGGGCAGTTGTTCCGTTTTGCCCAGCGCCGTCAGGGCGGAGAGGGTGATTAAGCTGCGTTCGCGGAGCGACAGCTCGCTGCGCGCCCAGATATCGCCAAACAGCACCGTTTCGGTCAGTTCGGCCAGTTTTGGCGCAATGGCGGCCAGCGTGTGGCGATCGACAGAGGGGGTATGCATAGTGACTCCCGTTACAGGTTGAAGTGGTCGTCACTGTCGCACGCTGAGGAATGTGTTGAATATCGCAATCTTCAGGATAGTTAATCCTGAAAATCAGGATGGTCAGCTGGCCCGCTCTTATTTTTGTGTTGGTTATGTTTTACGACTTACTCAGGCCAACCGTCAGGCGGCTCTTTTTCGCGCCACGATAAACAGACGCGGGAAGCGCAGAAGCACCATTCCGTTACACTGTAACGGATAGTGGTCGGCCAGCAATGCCAAATAGCGGGTCAGAAAGGCGCTCCTGGCCGGTTCATCGAGGCCCGTCAGATAAGGTCGCAGTCCGGTGCCCTGCAGCCAGTCGACGATCGCCTGATGGGAAGCGAGCGGATGAAAATAGGTGGTGCGCCAGATATCAACTTCACAGCCCTGACGGGTGAGCAGATCGTACCAGGCGTCCGGCGGAAGCAAGGGCTGGCGACCACGGTCCGGTAATCCCAGCTCGCTGGCGACCTGACGCATCAGAGTATGGGAGGGCTCCTGCCAGTTATCCGGCATCTGCACCGCCAGCGTACCGTTCTCCGCCAGCTGGTTAACCAGATGCGGAAACAGCGTCTCATGATCCGCCAGCCACTGCAGCGAGGCGTTGGCATAGATCACGTCCGGCGGTTGCGCAGGCCGCCAGCTGGCGATATCGGCCTCGATAAACTCACAGTCAGGTAAGGCCTGCGTCGCCTGGTCCAGCATGGCCGGGGAGTTATCGATACCGACGATCGCCGCCAGCGGCCAGGCGGCACGCAGCAGGCGGGTACTGTTGCCCGGCCCGCAGCCAAGGTCAACGACGCTCTCGACCTGCAGGTGAGCGATACGGGAAAGCAGGTCAGCCGCCGGGCGGGTGCGCTCAGCGTCAAACTGCAGATACAGCGAAGGGTTCCAGTCGGCCATCGGGCGTTGTCCTGTGTAAGGGAGACAGGGCAAAGCATAGAACGCCCGGGGCCGCCTGTCAGGGGGAAATGATCCACTGCAGCATCTGCCTTGCGTGACAGTGTCACCGATAAAATAACCTCAGCAGGCTATCCCGTGCGTGATGGACACATTGTCAGGGAGTAAGCGGATTGGGCAGCATCTGCGCCCGCAGCGGGCGCAGTGGCTTATTCGGCGTTCTTGAGCGCTTCGGCGCGGCTGGCGGTGGCGTAAACAAAATCCAGCATCGGCTCGAGATCGGTATCGTAGCCGGCCTGAATAATCTTCCCGCGCAGCCATTCGATTTCACTGGTGATATCGGGAGGGAAAATGTTGTTATCCTGCGCCCGGCGCAGCCATTTCAGCAGAAAGTTGTTCTTTCCTCTGATACCGCCCGACTTTTTCGACTTTCCGTGCATCTTCAGCGCGACCAGGACGCAGTAATAGAAATGAACGCGCTGATTAAAACTTTGGTGCATGTCTGTGTTTCCCGCCAGAATCAGGAATTCACCGTGTGGGTCAGTGATTCGGATTGGACTACGGCGGCGGGCCGGATCGTTGCGCGATCTCTGTTGTTTTCCGCCACCGTCCTTGCATCTGTCGCCAGACGCTGAAGGGGATGTTGGCACGGAAGCCGAATCGTCGTCAATTGCCGATTCGTTTTTTGCCGGTGTCGGCGGCCCGCGGCGTTCCGCGAGCCGGGCCTGGCTACGTCCTGACCGCGGCCCGCTGTTGCAGATATACGCGTAAAATCAGCATGAAAGCGAACACTACGACGATTGCCGCCAGCAGATACAGGGTGGCGAGATCGTAGTAACCGGCGACCCAGCCGGCCAGCGGCCCGGTCAGCCCCAGCGCGAGATCAAGGAACGCCGAGTAGGTGCCAAGGGCGGTCCCCTGGTTTTGCTCTTCCACCTGTTTTACCGCCTCAACCCCCAACGCCGGGAAGACCAGCGAAAAACCCGAGCCGGTGAGAAAGGCGCCGATCCCCGCCACCCAGGCCGACGGCGCCAGCCAGATAAGCAGCAGGCCGAGACATTCGATGACGAAGCAGGCCAGGGATACCGGGACCCCGCCATAGCGAGTGATGGTGTTCCCCAGCACCAGGCGAACACAGATAAAGCCGACGCTGAACAGCGAGAGGGTAAACGCGGCGCCCTGCCAGCTGTGCACGGCAAAGTAGAGGGTGATAAAGGTGGCAATAACGCCGAAACCGACGGTGCCAAAGGCCAGCCCCAGCCCATAAGGCCAGATTTTGCGCACCACCGCGTGAAAGGGCGCTCTGACGCCGGCGGTCACGCTGACGTCCTGCCGCGTGCGGGCGAACAGCAGTCCGATGGCGGCGACCAGCACCACCACCGTGGCAAAGCCGCTGATGCCGAAATACTGGTTAAGGGTGACCCCCAACGGCGCGCCGACCGCCATCGCCACATAGGTTGCCACGCCGTTCCAGGAGATCACCCGCGACGTATGGATCGCGCCGACGGTTTTGATCCCCCAGAGCGTGGCGCCGGTGGCGGTAAAGCTTTCGCCGACGCCAAGAAACACCCGGCCCGCCAACAGCGCGGCAATCGCCAGCATCGGCATCGCCTGCAACATTACCGCCAGCAGCGTGAAGGCGCCGCTGAGCAGACAGCAGACGATCCCGAGGCTAACCACTTTTTTCGGGCCCCAGATATCGGTGTAGCGCCCGGCGTGCGGCCGGCTTATCAGCGTCGAGATGTACTGCAGGCTGATCACGATCCCGGCGACAAAGGTGCTGTAGCCCAGCTGATAGTGAATATAACCCGGCAGAACGGCCAGCGGCAGACCAATAGAGAGATAACAGATACAGGTAAAAACAACGATCGAAATGATGCGCAGATTAAGTTGCGTGGTGCTGACGGAAGTGCTCATAGGGATAAAGGGTTAATACATAGGGATGTTTAGCATAACGCGCCGCGAAGAGGCTGGCGAGTGGCGAGGGCGTTTTATCCGTGATCGATGGCCTCGCCGCCGTCATTAACGGTGTTGCCGCGGACGCCGGCTTCGGGGCATGATGACGGTATCTTGCCGCCGCCTTGAGGAGAGTATATGTCCCAGGAATTCGCCGATATTGACGTTATGTTCATTGCGGGCTTCGGCCCTATTACCCAAAGCACCTCGCAAAGCCGTGATTTCTATTGTCAGGCATTGGGATTGCCGCTGAAGCCGATGCCGGGTAACGAGGCGTATCTGCTCAGCGAGCAGGATGCCATTGGCGGGGTGAAGCATTTTGCGCTGTGGCCGCTGGCGCAGGCGGCGCAGTCCTGTTTTGGTCAGGAGCAGTGGCCGGAGACGGAGCCGGTGCCGCAGGCGTGGATTGAATTTGAGGTCCGCGACCTTGCCGCGGCGACGGCGCAGCTGCAGCAGCAGGGGTACCACCTCCTTGTTGCCGCGCGCGACGAGCCGTGGGGGCAGACCGTCACCCGTCTGCTCAGTCCGGAAGGTCTGCTGGCCGGGCTTACCGTGACGCCGTGGCTGCGGGCGGAACAGGCTTAACGCCCCCGCCGGGCGCGGTGCGGGTCACCTCAGGGAGGTTATTGAGGCTCCTCGTGATGTGAAACGTTTCGCACTTCCCCCCAGGCGCGGTTTTGCAGCACGGTGCGATAGCCGTCGCGGTCGACGAAAGTGACGCCGTTGACCTCCCAGTAGGGGTTGAATGCCGTGACGCGCAGAAACCCGGCGGCGTCCATGGCGCTGCATTGTGCCTTCCAGGCCTCAGGCTGCGGATAGTACAGCACCAGCAGATCTTCATCTCCTGGCGAGGGGGTAACGGGATGGTGGCGGCAGTGGGTGAATTCCAGATGCCAGCTGGCATCCGGCGAACCGATCATCATCCCGCTGAATCCTTCATGATCGGTAAAGCTTCCAAGTTGCTGCAGCCCCAGCCCGGCGCAATACATGCTGGCGGTGCTCTCCAGTTCGCTGACCGGTCTGGCGATGCGCATGTGGCAGAACGACATAATGACTCCCAAAAGGCGTAGGCCGGGTCAGGCGCAGCCGCCACCCGGCAAAAAAGCGGCATCATGGCCGCGACCCGTCGCCCGGCGGCGCTGCGCTTGCGCGGGCCTACGGAGCGGAGGATCCCTTTAGCCGGCTAAGCGCCGCCAGTAGGCCGGGTCAGGCGCAGCCGCCACCCGGCAAAAAAGCGGCATCATGGCCGCGACCCGTCGCCCGGCGGCGCTGCGCTTGCGCGGGCCTACGAAGCGGAGGATCCCTATAGCCGGCTAAGCGCCGCCATGTAGACCGGGTCAGGCGCAGCCGCCACCCGGCAAAAAGCGACATCATGGCCGCGACCTGGTGCCCGGCGGCGCTGCGCTTGCGCGGGCCTACGGAGCGGAGGAACCCTATAGCCGGCTAAGCCCCGCCATGTAGGCCGGGTCAGGCGCAGCCGCCACCCGGCAAAAAAGCGGCATCATGGCCGCGACCTGGCGAATACGATTTTGTCGCTCGGGTGGATACTGTAGCGGCAAAACGCCTCTGCGTTTGTCGGTAAGAGCTCAGGTTCGCCTCCGGCGAGTGCGTCGCGGTTTCCTCTTTTAGCTTAGCCGTTCGCGGCGCTTTGCAACAGGATGCGCCACTCGCTGAGGGCGGAGGTGCTGAACCCCTGGCGCCAGATAAGCTGGGTGGTCGCCTCGCACAGCGGTTCGCTTAAGCTGTTTTCGGGAAGCGTCATCAGCGCCAGCACGCTCTGCGGCAACAGGCAGGCGTAGCGCCCGGAGGCCACGCAGGCCAGCATGCTGTGATAGGAGCTCACCTCATGCACCTCCACGGCCGCCTGTTGTTCCGCCAGCCAGCGCTCTCCCAGCGTCCGATAGCTGCAGCCGCTGGCAAATGCCGCGAACCGCAGCGGGCCAGCGCTCTGCGGACGGACCAGCATCAGGGTTTCCTGAAACACCGGGACAGATCCCAGGCCTGGCGGGCATGCCGGTTGACCATCCGTCCCTGGCGGCAGGCAGACCAGCGCGGCATCAAGGGCGGCGGTTAATACCCCCTCGGTTAACTGGCGGGTCGGCCGGGTGCTGAGCGTGACATCCACCTGCGGGCACCGCTGTTGGAAGCGGGTGAGCAGCGGCGGCAGACGGCTGGCGGCGGTCGCCTCCATCGCGCCCAGCCGCAGGCTGCCGCCGGGCGTGGTTGGATGCAGGCTCTGCTTTGCCTCTTCCGCCAGGATCAGGATCCGCCGGGCATAGCTGAGAAACTGAACGCCTGCCGGCGACAGCACCATTTTTTTGTTGCCGCGGACGAAGAGTTCCACCGCAAGCTCCTCCTCCAGTTGCTGAATACGGGTGGTGATATTGGACTGGGCGCGGCCAAGCCGTTTTGCTGCCAGAGTGACGCTTTGCGTGTCGGCCACCTGGAGAAAAATCTGCAGTGTGCTGTGGTTCATATTTTTATTCTCAATATGATAATGATGTTGATCTTATCATCTTTAAAAGAGATGGTAAGCCTCCGGCATCGCTCATGAACGAGGAACCCATGCAAAATTCACTGCTTTCGCTTCTTGATATTGACTACCCCTGATCCAGGCCCCGATGGCGGGCGTCTCCACCCCCGCGCTGGCTGCCGCGGTGAGTCATGCCGGGGCGCTGGGTTCGCTGGGGCTGGGCGCTTCAACCGTTGCCCAGGCGGAAGCGATGATCGTCGCCACCCGCCAGCTGACGGACCGGCCGTTCAATGTCAATCTGTTTTGCCATGCGCCGCCCCGGCGCGACGCCCGACGGGAGGCGGACTGGGCTGAGACGCTGCGCCCCCATTTTACCCGCTTTGGCAGTATCCCTCCGGCGTCGCTTAGGGAGATATACCAGACGTTTATCGGCCACACCGCCATGCTGGAGCTGCTTCTCGATCTCTCACCCGCGGTGGTGAGCTTCCATTTCGGCCTTCCTGAGCGCGAGGCGATCCAGCGCCTGCGACAGCAGGGGATCGTCACTCTGGCCACGGCGACGTCGCTTAAGGAGGCGCAGGTCATTGAGCAGCAGGGGATTGACGTGGTGGTCGCTCAGGGCTTTGAGGCGGGCGGGCACCGGGGGATCTTCGACCCGCAGGAGCCAGATGCGCAGATGAGCACCTTTACTCTGGTGCAACATCTGCGGCGTCGGCTGACCATCCCGGTGGTCGCCGCCGGGGGCATCATGGACGGCGCGGGGATCGCCAGCGTGATGCAGGTGGGGGCGCAGGGCGCTCAGCTCGGCACGGCGTTTTTACTCTGTCCGGAATCGGCCGCCGACGCCGGCTACCGCGCGGCGATCGCTAACAGCATTGACGGGCGTACGGTACTGACCTCAGCGATATCCGGGCGTCCGGCACGTTGTCTGGCGAATACCTTCTGCGCAGTGGGGGAAGCCTGTCCGGCGAGCGCTGTGCCGGATTATCCGCTGGCATATGATATCGGCAAAGCGCTGGCCGCCGCCGCGAAAGCCCAGGGCGTCCATGAGTATGGCGCGCACTGGGCCGGGCAGGGTGTGGGGTTGATCCGCGAGTGTGACGCCGCCAGTCTGGTCCGCCAGCTGGCGGCTGAGTGCGGCTGGAATTAATATCTGACGGTTAGCGGCGGTGTGCCAGGCAGCGCACCAGCCGATCGCCGGCCATTTGTACGCCCTGAACCATCGCCACCAGGATCAGCACCGTGCCAAACATCACCTCATTATTGAACCGCTGATAGCCGTAGCGGATGGCGAGGTCGCCGAGTCCGCCGCCGCCGATCACCCCGGCCATCGACGAAAAGCCAATCAGCATCACGATGGTCAGCGTAATCCCGGCCAGCAGCGTCGGCAGGGCTTCCGGCAGCAGAGATTTAAAAATCACGTGCCAGACGTTGCCGCCCATCGACAGAATGGCTTCGATTCTCCCGTAATCCACCTCGTCGAGCGCGTTTTCCGTCAGACGGGCAAAGAACGGAAAGGCGCCGATGGTCACCGGCACGATAGCGGCGGTGCTGCCCAGCGTGGTGCCGACGATCAGGCGGGTAAAAGGGATCAGCGCGATCAGCAGCACGATAAACGGTAACGATCTGCCGATGTTGATCGCCGCCCCCAGCAGCGCGTTCAGTTTCGGCATCGGCGCGAGGCCGTTGGCGCGGGAAATAAATAACAACACACCGGTGGGCAGCCCGATCAGCACGGTAAACAGGGCCGCCAGGCCCACCATATAGAGCGTATCCAGCGTGCCGTCGAGTAATAACGGCCACAAATCTTCCCAGCTCATGCTACTCCGCATAATGGCCTCCCCTGAACGCCGTGACGGGTAAGAAAATCCTGTTCAGCCTGCGGGTCGTGCAGCAGCGACTGACGCAGCCGCGACCACGGGGTCACCAGCAGGTCGGCGAGTTTGCCGCTTTCGACAATTTCGCCCTGTTCCAGCAGCGCCGCGTGGTCACAAATGGTTTTCACCACCTCCAGCTGGTGCGTTATCAGCACAATGGTCAGATTGAGCCGCTGGTTAATATCCGCCAGCAGAGCCAGCACCGAGGCGGTGGTCTCGGGATCCAGCGCGCTGGTCGCCTCATCGCACAGCAGCACCTCCGGTCGGGCGGCCAGCGCCCGGGCGATGCCGACGCGCTGTTTTTGCCCGCCGGAAAGCTGAGACGGGAAGGCGGCGGCCTTGTCGCTGAGATCCACCAGCTCCAGCAGTTCGCGCACCCGCGCTTCGCGAGCGGCCCGCGGCACCCCGGCTATCTCCAGCGGCACCGCGATGTTGTCGGCGACGGTGCGGGCATGCAGCAGATTGAAGTGCTGGAAAATCATCCCGGTACGCAGGCGATAATCCCGCAGCGCCGCCTTGTTCAGCTGTGTAATATCCTGTCCGTTCACCAGAATGCGGCCCGAGGTGGGCCGCTCCAGCAAATTGAGACAGCGGATGAGCGTACTTTTGCCGGCGCCGCTGCGCCCGAGAATGCCGTATATCGCCCCTTTCGGGATCTGTAACGCGATATCGTTCAGCGCCGGTCGGCCGGTTCCGGCGTAGGTTTTGCTCAGCCCTTCGATGGTTATCATGACTGAGGGGCCACCGGGATCACCGAGCCGTTGTAGTTTTTACGGATAAACTCCGCCACCTGCGGCGACGTCAGGTCTTTCGCCAGCGCCTTAATGCGCGGGTCATTGGCCAGGGCTGGGGTGGTCACCAGGATATTGGCGTAGGGGTTATGCTCGGCGCTTTCCAGCCCCAGAGCGTCTTTCGCCGGCACCAGCCCGGCTTCGAGGGCGTAGTTACCGTTAATCACCGCCAGGTCGACATCGTCGAGGGAGCGCGGGATCTGCGGCGATTCAATCTCCAGGATCTTCAGGTGTTTCGGGTTCTCGACAATATCCTTCGGCGTCGCCAGAGTGGTGGCCGGGTCGGTAAATTTAGGGTCCAGCTTGATAAGCTTCTGCGCCTGCAGCAGGAACAGCGCACGGCTCAGGTTGGTGGTGTTATTCGGCACCGCCACCGTGGCGTTGTCCGGCAGCGACGAGAAATTTTTATGTTTGTGCGAGTAGATCCCCAGCGGCTCAATGTGCACGGTGGCCGCGACGGCAAAGGTTTTACCCAGCGCTTTTTCCTGATCCTTCAGGTAGGGAACATGCTGGAAGTAGTTGGCATCCACGTCGCCACTGGCCAGCAGTTCATTGGCGTTGACCCCGCTGGTCAGCTCCACCACCTTCAGATCGAGGCTGGGATCGATTTTTTTGATGTAGTTGAGGATCTCCGCGTGGGGAACCGGGTCCGCGGCGACGCGCAGCGCGGCGGCCTGGGCAGACGTCCATGCCAGAGAAAGAGACAGTGCGACCCCTGCCAGTTTAAAAGCGGCATATTTCATGGTGTGTTCCTTTTTAGTTATGGTTAAACGATCAATTGCTCGGCGCGTTCGCGAAACACGTCCTGATAGTAGCGTTCCGCCACGTCCGGATGGGAACGCAGACGGCCCTTGAGATAATTCCAGCCGACATCGCGCAGCAGCGGATTGTGCGGGTCGCTGTCCGGACCGCGCGCCTCACGCGCCAGCTCGGGCGGCAGGGTATAAACCGGCACCACCGCGTCAAGCTGGGCGCCAAGGAAGAAAGCGATGGAGAGGCGCTGCTGTTGCGCCGGCGGCGACACCACCCGGTGAACGGTAGCGCGCAGATAGCCGTTGGTGGCCAGCTCCAGCAGTTCGCCAATATTGACCACAAAGCTGCCGGCCAGCGGCACAGCGTCGATCCACTGCCCGGGCGCCACCTCAACCTGCAGCCCTTTCTGTTCGTCCTGCAGCAGGAAGCTGAGAAAACCGGAATCTTTATGGGCGCCGACGCCCTGGCTGCTTTGCGCCTCCTTCTGGCCGGGATAGCGGATCAGTTTGATATGCTCGTTGGGTTTGTCGCCATAGAGTTGGTCAAAGGCATTCTCCGGGAGCTGCAGCGCTTCGGCAAAGGCGCGCAGCAGGCGGATCCCCACCTGGGTCATCTGCTGTTGCCAGTGAAGTAATACCGGTTTAAGCGACGGCAGGGCGGCAGGCCACAGATTCGGACCCTGCAGGCGCTGCCAGCGCGGGGCGTCATCGCTGAGGGTCAGCGCCGGACGTTCGGCGCCGATATCAAACTGCTCTCGCCAGTCAGGCTGGCCGCGCGTCAGCTCAGAGGCCGCGCGGTTATAGCCGCGAAAATGGGGGGAGTGGATCATCGCCACCTGCTGTTTTTGCGCCTCATCGAGGGCAAAAAAGCGTTGGGACTGGCGCTGAACTTCATATTGAAGCGCGTCGTCGACACCGTGGTTGATCAGATAAAAGAAGCCGATGTCGCGGGCGGCGTGGCGCAGGTCGGCCAGGAAGGCCGCTTTATCCGCGGGGTCCGCGTAGCGGGCCAGATCGAGAATCGGCAGGGTTGTCGCGTTCATGGTGTTCTCCGAAAACGGGATAATATGTTATGGGTCGATTCAGGTTCAGGGTTCGGGCACAACAGCAGCGCATGGTGATTTCCTCTGTTCGGGGCTGAGCACAGCTTGCCTCAGGGCCAGATAATCAACCAATAACGTTATTTTCTAATTTATGTTCGCGCGGGGTTCAGTGCTTTTGCGTTAAATAGATAAAGGCGTAAGGGCGAACTGAAGCCGTTGCGCCCGTCATCGAGAGTCAGTAAGGTGGGCTCACTTTTTTAATGCGGAACGGATGTATCCTCATGCACAGTTCAAAAGATCCCCTGCACGGCGTGACGCTGGAAGCGCTGCTCAATGCCCTGGTCGCGCGCTACGGCTGGGCGGAAATGGCCCGCCAGGTCAACATTAACTGCTTTAAAAGCGATCCCAGCATCAAGTCCAGCCTGAAATTTCTCCGCCGGACGCCGTGGGCGCGTAAAGAGGTGGAGGCGATGTATCTGGCTTCGCTCGACGACGATGCGCCGGCAGAGAAAGCGGATCCATGGGCAAACTGGCAGAAAAAATAACCCTTACCACAGGACATCATTATGCAGAGCTGGAGCAGTAAAGATTTCACCGCCGACCGCGCGTGGGGCGCGCTGGATATCGCCAATTTTTCCGGCACCACCGTGCGCCTGCACTGGACCGACCAACCCTATATCTGGCACATCAACGACGGTCAGGAGGTGTTTGCCGTCATGGATGGTCAGGTGGCGATGCATGTAAAAGTCAACGGCGAGGAGCAGGTGATCGTGCTGAACGCCGGCGATATCTTCTACGCCGAGGTGGGATGCGAGCATGTCGCTCATCCCCAGGGGGCGGCGCGTATTCTGGTGATTGAGAAAGAAGGGTCGGTCTGATCCCGCCGGCGGGCCATTCGTTAGTCCGCCGTTTCATCGCCTGTCAGACTCCATATACCGCGTTGATATAAATCACGTATCCAGCTTTCGATATACTTAATTCTTGTTTGCCATTCCCTTCACCCCGGCACTATCTTTTGCCGCAGACGCCTGAACAGGCACAACCGCGGGAGAGATCATGGCAACCTTGCAGTGGGACCACGCAGTACAGTTTGTGAATCAGCCGGAAGCGGCGATTGAAACCTTTGCCGGACAGCAGCTGCGGGCGGTGGCCGGCGGGCGCCATCCGGGGTGGGGAACCCGCAATGCGCTGAGCTATTTTGGCCTGACCTATATCGAATTCCTCGCCATTTCCGACCCGGACGAACTGCGCGCCGCGACGGACAGGTTTTTGCTCTCACGGGATGCCGCGCGGTTGCTGCCGGAGAACGAAGCGCTGTTTCGCGTCGCGCTGCGCAGCGACGACATCGACGCCACCCATGACCACTTGCGGCGCAAGGGGCTGGCGGTGTCACCGATCGTCGATGGCCAGCGCCACGATCCGCAGGGCAATGTCATCCGCTGGCGGATCTTCACCATCGATGGCGACACCGACGGGCTGGTCTATCCTTTTGTGCTGCAGTGGGGAGAAGACGACGAGACCCGGCTGGCGCGGCTGCGCGCCCAGGGGCTGGACGTGCCTCACCCGCTGGGCGACATTGTGCTCGAGCAGGCGGTGTTCGAGGTGGACAATCCGCAGGCGGTGCGCGATCGCTGGCAGGTGCTGCTGGGCTTCCCGCCACAGGGGGAGCAGGGGCTGGACGTGGGCGGCCAGTGGTTTACTTTCCGCGAAGGAGCCGCCAACCAGCTGACCGAACTGGTGTTTCGCGTCGCCAACCCGGCGCTTAAGGGGCAACGCTTTCGCGTTGGCAACGGCGTGTATCGCTTTATATAAAGGCTGACTCTAGCGTGCCGTGGCGCGCAGGGCCCCCGGCGGCTGGCCGGTGATGCGTTTGAAAGCCCGGCTGAAGGCCGCCAGCGACTGATACCCGAGGCGGAAGGCCACCTTTTCCAGCGCCTGGCCTTCGTGGGTGATGTACTGCACCGCCAGCCGCATACGCAGCTCGGTCAGATAGCGGGCGGGGGTGGTGCCGGTGGCGGCAAGAAAACGCTCGGCGAAGAGAGAGCGCGACAGCCCCGCCTCCCGCGCCAGATCTTCCACTTTCCAGTTCACGCCCGGACGCTGATGCATGGCGTAGATCGCTTTCGCCAGCCGGGGATCGCGCAGGACCTGCACCCAGCCGGTGGCGTTACCGCACCCGCATGCCACCCAGCCGCGGACAATCAGCGCAGCCACCACGTCCGCCAGCCGGGCGAGGATCCCGGCATAGCCCGCCTGGCGGGTGAGCGATTCCCGCTCCATTGCGGCCAGCAGCGGCTGGATCTCCGGCCAGGTGTGGAGCAGGCAACTCACCCGCATCACCTCGGGCATGGCCTTCACCAGCGGCTGCATGCCGCCGAGCTCAAAGTCCATGCAACCGCTGAAAATCACGGCGCGCTCCGGGCAGTCAGGCTGGCCGCCAGCGTTGATGCAACTTACCGTGCTGCACACCGTTTCGCTGTTCAGCTGCGCCACATTCACCACCGCGGCCTGCGGATCGGAGAGCAGGGCGTGTCCGTCGCCGTTAGGAATAAACAGCGCGTCGCCGCTCTCCAGGGTGAACTGTTCTCCGCTGGCCATGCGCAGCAGCACCGGTCCGCGGCTGATGAAATGGAACTGGGCTTTGCCCGCCACGGCGCTAAAGCCGACGCCAAACGGGCGGGAGGTTTCGATGCGCCGGTAATTCACGCCGGAGAGGCGCATACCGCGCAGCAGTTCACTGGTCAGGTCGATTGTAGGCTGGCTCATGGTAATTCCGGACGAATAATCAATAACTGAAGAGTATGCATCATATATCGTCCACGGGTAAGCCCCTAAGATGACCAGGATGTTAATAAACCTGGAGAGATGTATATGACTTCCTGCATAGCTGCTGACGCAAGCCTGACACCCGTCAGGCCTGCCTGGCGTGCCGTCTATGCCCTGGCCCTCGGGGTGTTCGGCCTGATCGTGGCCGAGTTTCTGCCCGCCAGCCTGTTAACGCCGATGGCCAGCAGCCTCGGCGTCAGCGAAGGGATGGCCGGGCAGGCGGTGACCGCCACGGCGCTGGTGGCGTTAGTCACCGGCCTGCTGATCGCCACCGCCACCCGCAATATCGACCGCCGCTGGGTGCTGATGTTTTTTTCCGTGCTGCAGATTGTCTCCAGCCTGATGGTCGCTTTTGCCGGTTCGCTGGCGTTTCTCCTGCTCGGTCGTCTGCTGCTGGGGATCGCCATCGGCGGTTTCTGGGCGATGTCCACCGCCACGGCGATGCGTCTGGTGCCGGCGGCCCATGTGCCGAAGGCGCTGGCGATCATCTTTTCCGCGGTGTCTGTCGCCACAGTGGTGGCCGCGCCGCTCGGCAGCTACCTCGGGGAGCTGATCGGCTGGCGCAACGTGTTTATTCTCTGCGCGATACCCAGCCTGCTGGCGCTGCTCTGGCAGCTGTGGGCGCTGCCCTCCATGCGCCCGGAAAGCGTTGGCACCTTCTCCACGCTGTTCAGGGTGCTGCGCCGTCCCGGTATGCTGGGCGGCATGCTGGCATCGATCCTCATTTTCAGCGGCCATTTCGCCTTCTTCACCTACCTGCGTCCGTTCCTTGAGACCGTCGCGCAGGCCAGCGTTGAAGGCGTTTCACTGATTTTGCTCGGCTTCGGTATCGCTAACTTTATCGGCACCTCGGTAGCGAGCTATCTGCTGAGCCGCAGCCTGCGTCTGACCCTGGCGCTGGTGCCGCTGATGATGAGCGTCCTGGCGCTGCTGATGGTGACGTTTGGCCATCTGAGCGTGCTCGACGGGCTGCTGGTCGCCCTCTGGGGGTTTGCCTTCGGTCTGGTGCCGGTGGCCTGGTCCACCTGGCTGGCCACCACCGTGCCGGATGAGGCGGAAAGCGCGGGCGGTCTGCTGGTGGCCTCTATTCAGCTGGCCATCAGCGCCGGCGCCGCCGGCGGCGGGGCGGTGTTCGATCTGCACGGCGCCAGCGGAGTCTTCACCGGCAGTGGTGTGCTGCTGTTGACCGCGATGGTCGTGGTCTTCACCGCCGTGCGGGTGAAACCGGTTGCCCGCGCCGAACAGCCGGAGACCGGTCGCTTATCCCGCGAGATCGATAACTAAATTGGCCGACAGGCTGCGGGAGCAGCACAGCGCAATATGCTGCTCCGCTGCCTGTTTTTCCGCCTCCGACTGCACGGTATCCCGGTGGTCGACTGTTCCCTCCCGCACCGGCGTCAGGCAGGCGCCGCAGATCCCCATCTCGCAGGAGAGCGGCACGTCGACGCCATGCTCCTGCAGCACCCGGGCGATGGTTTTGTCCCCCGGTACCGGCCAGCGCTCCCCGGTGGAGGCGAGGGTGATGGTGAAGGTTCCGTCCGCCGCCGAGGCCGCCGTCGGGGCGGGCGGCTGGAACGCTTCGCTGTGCAGTTGCGCCTCCGCCCAGCCGGCCGCCAGCGCGGTGTCGCGCACCTGGTTCATAAACCCTGCCGGCCCGCAGAAATAGACCCGGGTGTCGGCGTCCGGCGCGCCCAGATCCTGCGCCAGCCGCAGGCGCGGACTCTGTCCGTCGGCAGAGCAGCGGATCAGGCAAGTTCCGCCGGTGAGCTGGCTGACGATCTCGGTGGCGAAGGCGGCCTCCTGCGCGCGGCTGACGTAGTAGTGCAGCGTAAAGCTGGCGCCGGACGCCGCCCGGGCGTGGGCCATCGCCAGCAGCGGCGTAATACCGATCCCGGCGGCGAGGAGCACCACGTGGCCGCCCCCGCGCAGGGGAAAGTGGTTGCGCGGGGCAGAGATCAGCAAGGGCTGCCCCGGACGCAGGGTGTCATGAATATAACGGGAGCCGCCTCGCGACTGCGCCTCGCGGGCGACGCAGAGCAGATAGTGATCCCGCCCGGCCGGGCTGCCGGTCAGCGAATACTGACGGATAAGCCCGCAGGGGAGATGGAGGTCGATATGGGCGCCGGGCGTCCATGCCGGCAGCGGTTGCCCATCGGCGCTCACCAGACGAACGGCCAGATTTTTCGCGCCCTGGCGCCACAGGCCATCGACCACCACCGGGAGTATGTCGCGCATAAGACCTCCACTCATACCAGAAAGAAATCGCCAAAGCCCATCTTCTTCAGCCCGCGCCGGTAGGCGATAGAGCTGCGGTCTGCCGGAATATGCGCCTCCAGGGTCAGATCCAGCGGCAGCCGCTCCGGGCGCTGGGTCTCAACCATCAGGCGATCCTCCTCAAACACCCGCAGGTTGAACGCATGAACCTCTTCCACCGGCACATGCAGGTCAAAATTGCGGGCGATAGGGGCGAACATCCGCGTCACGCGCGACGACACCGGCGAGGCGGCGTTCATGATCACCAGCTTCGCATCGGCAGGGAAATGGATGGTCAGCGTGGCGGTGAAGGGCAGATGCATTTCAAAGTGACGCAGCCACTGGAACCCTTCCGGCGCGCGGAAATCGGAGCTGGCCGGGTAATTGCCCACCGAGCTCCAGTAGTCGGCAACAAAACCGAACGGTGTCTCCTGCGGGGTGTAGTCCGGCACCTGCTGATTGTCCGGGTCGGCAAAGGTATCAGTGTGGATCCACGCAAAGTGGGCGACATCGAGAAAGCCTTCGACCTGGCGGCCGGCAAAGCCCTTCACCTCGAAGGCCGGGCAGTTGATTTGCTGAAAGCCGGCGTCGTCCCAGTGCGGCATGGTCGGTAACGGCGGCGGATTGTCCGGATCGCAGGCCAGACAGGTCCAGATCAGCCCGTAGCGCTCCTCCACGGCGAAGCTGGTGAGATGCAGTTTGGCTGGAATGGGTTGCCCCGGACTGGAGGGGATGCGGTTGCAGCGGCCATCCTCGCCAAAGCGCAGGCCATGATAGGGGCAGACGATGCCTTCTTCTTCATGAAACCCCAGGGTCAGCGGGACGCCGCGGTGCGGGCAGACGTCGCGGGCGACCACCACCTGACCTTTAATGCGATAGATAACCAGCTGTTCGTCCAGCAGGGTGGCCTTCACCGGGGCGCCGCCAATATCGCAGGCGCGGGCCACCGGGTGCCAGCAGCGGGCCAGCCGCAGCCAGTCCTCTGGATCAAAGGTGCAATGGGCGGGGGGCGTCGGGATGGTTGTCTTCATGGTTTCTCTTCCTGCTCACATCGGTGATTGTTTTATTGTTGTGAGATTATTGTTGTCATATTAGGGTGTTCACATCCATCACCATTAATTCACTCTGCTGTTGCAAAAAAGAGTACAGGGTCGCCATGAGTCCATTTTCCCGTTTCGCCCACTATTTCATCGCCGTGGCCCGCTGCGGCAGTCTGCGCCGGGCCGCCGAGCAGCTGCATATCTCCGCCTCGGCGATTAACCGCCAGATCCTGCAGGCCGAGGAGGCCTTCGGGACACCGCTGTTCGAGCGGCTGCCGGAGGGACTGCGGATGACCACCGCGGGCGAACTGCTGTATGACAATCTGCTGCGCTGGCAGAAGGAGTTTCGCCAGACCCGGCAGAAATTTGATGAGCTGCAGGGGATGAAGCGCGGGAGCGTCAGCGTCGGTATGGTGCAGGCGCTGGCGGAAGGTGGCTTCGCCGCCGCGCTGGCGGAGATTATCGCCAGCTGGCCGTGGCTGGAGCTGGATCTGCAGGTGGCCGACAGCCACACCGTCAGCCAGAAAGTGCGTCAGGCGGATCTGGACGTCGGTCTGATCCTCGATCCGCAGGGGCAGGCCGGACTCAGCGTGCTGGCCTTTGCCGAACTGGAGGTGGGGATTGTGATGCGCCCGGACCACCCCCTGGCGGGGGCGAGGGCTCTGTCTTTGGGCGAGCTCAGCCTTGAGCGGCACATCGTGCCCGGCGCGCCGCTGATCGTTCATGAGCGGGTGGCGCTTCTCTATCGCCACCATGACTTTGCGCCGGAGAATACCATCAGCTGCAATGATATCCGGCTCATTAAGTCGCTGGTGCTGCGCGGCAGCGGCGTGACGCTCCTCAGCCTGCTCGACGTGCTGGACGAGGTTCAGCGCGGCCAGCTGGCCTTTATCCCGCTGCGCAGTACACTGCTGCGGCCGCTGACCCTGGCGCTGTGCACTGCGCCTTCTCGTCAGCTATCGCGTCCTGCGCAGATGGCCATTCAGACGCTGAGCGCGGTGATTGAATCCATGGCGACCGTCAGCCCAGCGGCCCGCTGAGGATGGTATCGCACATGCCGTTGATAATCCGCTCGCCGGTCTCCTCCCGCAGCTCCTGGTACCAGGCTTCGGTGAGCTGCATATCCTTTCCGTGGGTGATATCGCAGCGCTTGCGCGCCTTCAGTACCAGATCGCGGACCCGGTCGCAGCGCTGGGCTTCATACTCGCGCAGGGCGGTCGCAATATCGCGGGTCTGGCGGAAAACGGCGCCCAGCACCACCGCATCTTCCATCGCCGCGCATCCCCCCTGGCCAATATCCGGGGTGGTGCTGTGTCCGGCGTCGCCCAGCAGCGCGACGCGACCGCGCACCAGGCGGCTGAATGGTTCGATATCGTGGATTTCAATACGGTTGGTGGTCTGCGGGTCAAGGGCGGCGATCAGCTTCTGCACCGGCGGCGCCCAGCCGGCAAAGTAGCGACTGAGGTCAGCGCGCAGGGTGTCACGATCCTCCGCCAGACCCGCCGGCAGCGGCACATCAAAGAAAAAGTAGAACCGGCCGGCGGAGACCGGCATCAGCGAGACGCGCTTGCCTTCGCCGACAAAGGTGGTCCACTGATCGCCGGGCGCCAGCGCTTCATCTATTTCCACCAGACCGTTCCAGTTGACGTAGCCGGCGTAGCGGCGCTGCGGGGTAAAGCCGAGCACCCACGGACGCAGCGCGGAATGGCTGCCGTCGGCGGCAATCAGCAGATCGCCGCTGGCGCTGCTGCCGTCGGTAAACCACACCGTCACGCCGTCGGCGTTTTCTTCACAGCGGGTGACGCGTTTGCCGAACTGCACGCTTTCCCGTCCCCAGTAATCCAGCATTTCCCTCTGCAGCTCTGCGCGGGAGACCGGGCAGGGGCGGCTGCCGGTACGTTCGATCAGGGGCGCGAGGCTGAACTGGGTCATGTTCTCGCCGCTGCGGAAATCGCGATACGCCATACGGCGCAGCGGTCCGCCGAAGGTTTCCATGATATCGCCCATACCGAGGTGGGCCATGCACTTCACGCCGTTGGGCCACACGGAAATCGCCGCGCCGACCGGTTTGATCTCTTTCACCGCTTCATAGACTTCGCAGTCGATCCCCGACTGTTTGAGCGCCACTGCCGCACTTAAGCCGCCGATGCCGGCGCCAATCACGATTGCTTTCATTTTTTTCTCCTTCTCCCGATGTTGTGACTGACTACAGCAATTTGCGTACCAGTTCGCCGGAGGGAGGAAAACCGCCGGCCTGAGGCACAGCGATAGGTCGTTACGCACCACATCGGTGCAATGTGACGCATTGGTTGCCTTTTTATGAATCAAAAGTTTCTTTATGTTGCATTAAGAATCTATCGTTTCAGTACTCTGGTTCCGCAGCGGTGGGGAGCGAGGCATGACTGGAGTGATTTAACTAAATGATTTTAAAGTATTAATAAATTTATTCGTTCGCGTTGGTCGTCTCTGGCCTGCTTTGTGCAGAAGCTCTTGCACTTCTCTTTGCTACGGGATAACACCATGTCTGACGAACATCACAGCGGCCTGCTTTACGGCCTTGAACAGCGGATCCCACCGTTTGCGGCCTTTTTTAGCGCCCTCCAGCATGTGCTGGCGGGTCTGGTGGGGATCATCACGCCGCCGCTGATTATCGGCGCCACCCTCGGACTTGGCGACTGGCTGCCGTATCTCATCAGTATGTCGCTGCTGGCCTCGGGTATCGGTACCTTTTTGCAGTCCAACCGGGTCTGGGGCATTGGCGCCGGGATGATCTGCATGCAGGGCACCAGCTTCGCCTTTCTTGGCGTGGCGGTAGCCGGAGGGATGTGGGTGAAAGCGCAGGGCGGCGGGCCACAGGATATTATGGCGATGCTGTTTGGCGTTAACTTTGTCGCCGCCCTGGTGCCGGTGATTGTCAGCCGCTTTATTGAACCGCTGAAGAAAATCTTTACCCCCATCATTACCGGCAGCGTGATTGCGCTGATCGGCATCAGCCTGATCAAGGTCAGCGTCATTAACTGGTGCGGTGGAGAAAAGGCGCAGGATTTCGCCAGCATGAGCAATATCGCGCTCGGGGCGGGTACCCTTGGCGTTATCGTTCTGCTGAGCTGCGCCAAAAACCGCTGGCTGCGGCTCTCCTCGGTGGTGGTGGGCATTGCCGTGGGCTGTGTGGCGGCAGGGCTGAGCGGTCAGTTCCACCTTCACAGCCTGGGCGACACCCTGTTTCGCCTGCCGACGCTGTTTCCGTTCGGTTTTCAGTTTAACAGCGCGATTTTTCTGCCGGTGGCGCTGGTGTCGCTGGTCTGTATTCTGGAGGCGGTGGGCGATCTGACGGCCAACTCGCTGATTTCGCAACAGTCTGTTGACGATCGCGCTTTCCGCAACCGGTTGAAGGGCGGTATCCTGGCGGACGGCGTCAGCTGCATGGTGGCCGCGATGCTCAGCGCCTTTCCGAACACGACTTTCGCGCAGAACAACGGCGTGATCCAGATGACCGGGGTGGCCAGCCGCTATGTCGGGCGCTACATTGGCGTGATTCTGATCCTGCTTGGGCTGTTCCCGCCGGTGGGCGAACTGCTGCGGCAGATCCCGGCGCCGGTGCTGGGGGGCGCCACGATGGTGATGTTTGGCTGTGTGGTGGCGGCCGGGATCCGGATCATTACCCAGAACCCGCTCACCCGACGCGATGTGCTGATCGTTGGTCTGGCGTTTGGCGCGGGCCTTGGCGTGGAGTCGGTGCCGGCGTTTCTCAGCCATTTTCCGCCGATGGTCGGCGATCTGTTCGGTTCGGCGGCCACCAGCGGTGGGCTGGTGGCGATAGCGCTGAACCTTGTTCTGCCGCAGGAGCAGGCGGCGACGAAAACGATAAGGAGTCAGGATGATCGCGCTGAGACAGTTTAACCGTCTGAGTCATGATGAGGCAGTGGCGCTGCTGGCCCCCTGCGTGGCGATCCCGGCCTGGAGCGATACGCTGGTGAGCTTGCGACCCTTCGCCTGCCGTGAAGCGCTGCTGCAGGTCGCCCGGGAAGCGATGGCCGACTGGGGGGAGAACGATCTGAACGCTGCGCTCAGCGCCCATCCGCGGATCGGCGAAAAACCGACCGGCAGCCAGGCGCATGCGACGATGTCGCGCCAGGAGCAGTCGGCGGTGGACAGCGATAATGAAAAGCTGGCGCAGGCCCTGCGGGAGGGGAATGCCCGCTACGAGGCTCGTTTTGGCCGGGTGTTTTTAATCCGCGCCAAAGGGCGCAGCGGCGAAGAGATGCTGCAGGCGCTGACGCGCCGGCTGCAGCATACCGCCGACGAAGAAGGGGCTGAGGCGCTTGCCCAGCTGCGGGAAATTACGATGTTAAGACTGGAAGGAGCGATTGGCGAATGAGTACCCTGAGCACCCATATTCTGGATATTTCCACCGGCACGCCGGCGGAAGGCGTGACGGTCAGCCTGAGCCGGGAGGGCGAGACGCTGGCGAACCTGGTAACTAACGCCCAGGGGCGTATCGCCACCTTCAGCGCCGCGCCGCTGCCGGCGGGGCGCTACTGCTTAACCGCGGAAACGGGGGCGTGGTTTGCCCGCATCGGGCGCGAGAGCGTTTTTACCCGGGCGCAGATTGATTTTGTCATTGGCGAGGCGACAGATGACCATTTCCATCTGCCGTTTCTGATAGCCCCGGGCGGGTGGTCGACCTACCGCGGCAGCTAAATCCGGCTGCCCATTGCCGGGCGGCGCTGCGCTTGCCCGGCCTGGATCGTTACGGAGCGGGGAGAGACAGCCCGTAGACCCGGTAAGGCGCAGCCGCCACCGGGCATGTAAAGGTGTCTCCGGCCACCATTCTTCCTGTTTTATCCCCACACAAGGATAATTATACTCCTATCCCCACTAGGGGATAACCTTGACATTATCCCCTGTAGGGTATAAAAGCAGATTTATCCCGATAGGGGGATAAACAATGGTGAGGAACAAGCGATGCATCCCCCGCAGATATACAGTCCCGTTCAGCTGGCCAATTACCTGAAACTGCTGCGCCAGCAAAATCACTGGACTCAGGAGGCGCTGGCCAGCCGGATCGGCATTAAACAGGCGACGCTGTCCAATTTTGAAAATCACCCGGACAAAACCACCTTGACCACCCTGTTCAAGATCCTCCAGTCGCTGGGGGTGGTGATGACCCTGAACGCCAAACCGGCCGAGACGGCGACGGCCCCCGATAACACCACAGATCTGGACTGGTAATGGCGACGCTCACCACCTGGATGAACAATGTGCGCGTGGGAACCTTAACCCGCCAGGCCAACGGGGCGCACAGTTTCCGCTATGATGACGAGTGGTTGCGCAGCCCGCGCGCCAGGCCGCTCTCCCTCTCGCTGCCGCTGCAGTATGGCAATATCACCGCCGACGCGGTGTATCACTATTTTGATAACCTGTTGCCCGACAGCCCACAGGTCCGCGACCGGATCGTCAGGCGCTATCAGGCGCGCTCGAAACAGCCGTTCGATCTGCTGGCCGAGGTCGGCCGGGATAGCGTAGGGGCGGTGACTCTGCTGCCGCCGGGAGAAGAGGCGCATCTTGCAGCGTTGCGCTGGCAGACGCTGGATGAGGCGCAACTGACCGCGTTGCTGACCGCCTACCAGTCGGATATTCCGCTCGGGATGGTGACCGGCCAGGACGATTTTCGTATCTCGGTGGCCGGCGCCCAGGAGAAAACCGCGCTGCTGCGAATGGGCGAGCACTGGTGTATTCCGCAGGGCACCACCCCGACCACCCATATCATTAAACTGCCCATTGGCGAGATAAAACAGCCCAATGCGACGCTGGATCTGCGTGAAAGCGTGGATAACGAATATCTGTGCCTGGCGCTGGCCAGGGCGTTGGGCCTGGCGGTGCCGGAGGCGGAGATTATCACCACCCCGCGGATCCGTGCGCTGGCGGTGACCCGCTTCGACCGGCGCTGGGCGCAGGAGGGGCGCGTGCTGCTGCGGCTGCCACAAGAGGATCTGTGTCAGGCATTCGGCATCCCGTCGTCGATGAAATACGAGTCTGACGGCGGGCCGGGTATCGCCGCGATCATGACCTTTCTGCTGGGCTCCAGTGAAGCCCTGAAAGATCGCTATGACTTTATGAAGTTCATGGTGTTCCAGTGGCTAACCGGGGCAACGGACGGGCATGCGAAGAATTTCTCGCTCTTTCTGCTGCCCGGCGGCAGCTATCGGCTCACGCCGTTCTACGACATTATTTCGGCATTTCCGGTGCTGGGAGGGACGGGACTGCATCTGCGCGACCTGAAGCTGTCGATGGGGCTCAACGCCACCCGAGGGCGGAAAACGGAGATTAACGCCATCTATCCGCGTCATTTTCTGGCGACCGCCAAAGCGGTTAACTTTCCCCGGGATCAGATGCTGGCGATCCTTGACGAGTTTGCCGACCGCGTGCCGCAGGCCATCGAAAGCGCCCGCCGGACGCTGCCGGCGGACTTTTCCGCCCACGTCTGGCGGGCGATCACGGAGAACATGCTGAAACTGCACGCCCGCCTGCAGCAAGGGCTGCAGGCGCGATAGCGAAGCCGAGTGGCGGTTAGCTCTGCGGCTGCCCCCAGCGGCTGCGCAGGTAGTTAACCGCCTGGCGGGTCTGCGGCTGATTGAGGTTGTTTTCGCGGAACAGGATGGTGCCCTGGATCTGCGGCAGGGACTCATTGAGATCGAGCTGCTTTTTCAGCTCCGGCACGCCGCCATCCACCGTCCAGTCAGGCTCATTTTTGGACGGTTCACCCACCTTGTACAGCGCCACGCCAATATACAGCCGGGTATGCGTGGGCTTAACCACCTCGGCCCACCAGTTGGCCAGCACATCATAACGCGCCGCATCGCGGGCAAATGGCCAGTAGATCTGCGGGGCGATGTAGTCGAGCAGTCCCTGCTGCACCCAGCTGCGGGTATCGGCATAGGATTCATCATAGGCGGCCGCGCCACGGGTATCAGACCCCGCTGGATCGTGGGAGCGGTTGCGCCACACCCCGGCCGGGCTTACGCCAAACTCGACGTTCGGATTGAGTTTTTTAATGGTCGCGGAGACCTGGGCAATAAGCTGTTGAGTGTTATGCCGCCGCCAGTCGCCCTTCGAGGCATAGCCCTGCCCGTAACGGCGGAAGGTCTCGTTGTCGTTAAGCGGGGAAGCGGCGGTTTCGGTGTAGAAATAGTCATCGAACTGCACGCCGTCAATCGGGTAGTTCTGCACCACTTCAGCGACGATGCTGGTGATCCAGTCACGCGCTTCGGGAATACCCGGGTCGAGAACAAAGCGGTCGCTGGCGGTGCGGATCCAGTTACGGTGCAGGACAAACACGCTGGCCGGTACCTGAGTGAGGGTGTTATTCAGCTCGGCAATGGTCGACGGTTTGGTGTTGACCGAGACGCGGTAAGGGTTAAACCACGCGTGGACCTTCATGCCGCGCTTGTGCGCTTCATCCAGCATAAACTGCAGCGGATCGTAGCCGGGATATTCGCCGATTTTGCCGGTCAGCATATCGGACCACGGTAGAATATCCGACCGCCAGAGCGCCGTACCGTCCGGTTTCACCTGGAAAAAGACGGTGTTGATCCCCAGGCGCTGCAGATTATCGAGTTTGGCGATCAGCGCCAGCTTCTGCTGCGTGATGCGGCTTTCCGGCGTACTGGCGATAATCGACCCGACCGGCGGCCAGTCAAGGCGCGAGACGGTGGTGAGCCAGACGCCGCGTACCGGCTCCCGGTGCGTCTGACCGGCTTTAACGGCCGCGCTCTTCGGCGGCGTGACGAGGGATTTCGGGGCCTTACTGGTGCAGCTGAACAGCATGCCGGCGGCGATGAGCGCCGCGCCTGCCAGCGCCACTTTGCTGGCTAAGGGGAATCGACGAGAATGGCTGATGATGAACTCCCGTGTAATCAGATCGTCGCGTGTAGGCGCTATTCTCTTACGATTCGCCGGTCAGAGCAATTCCTTGATCCTCTTCATCCGTCGGTTCGTCATCGCCTAGTCATAATGTAAGGTATAGGTCGCGACGGCCGACACCTGCCCGGCGGTGATCCGGGAACGTGTTTGGTAGTAGCGGGCAGTGAGCGGCAGAGTAAACTGACCCGCGCTCGCGGTGCCCAGCATCATCTCATGATTCAGCGCGACCGGCTGACGATGGTAAAGCAACTGCACGCCGATACCCTGTGCCCGATCGTCGGTGGCGTCATTGCGCAAAACGCCATGCCCCCGGGCGGTAAGGGGCTCCGTGCCGTCAACACGCAGAGAAACCGTGACCGCGCTGTTGCAATCCAGTTGTAGCGCGAAAGGGGTATCGCCGGTGGTTTTGCCGACGCCGCCGAAGCGATCAAGCATCGCTGCAGGTAGCTTAATCAGCGCTGGCGTGGCGTCATTCACAGAACACCCTGCGGTGTTGACCCTGCCGGTTAAGTCTAAGGCTGCCAGCGGGGTATGTTCCGCCATTAAAATGCGCTCGCTGTGATACTCAAGCTCGCCCGGTGTCGTCTTAGAGCCGGTTTTAATGAGCTCAATCGTCAGGCGGAAATAGCCCAGTTTCCACACCGCATCGGGTAAAGCGGCGGGATTGTCCACTCGCAGGCTAAATGGCGACGGCGTTGGTCGGTCAGGAAAGCCGCCATATCCGCCGATAGCGCGCAGCGCAACGCGAACGCCAATGCCAGCGAGATTAGTTTGATAAACCGTCGGTCGCGTCGCCCCCCCGGACAGCAGACTGTCCAGCAGCAGCGGCGACAGCCCATGCGGGTCGTCCGCGCAACGGATCCACTGTTCGCCGCCGTCGCTAAGGCGGTTCCAGGCGAAACTTTTGTGATACAGCGGGGTGCCCGGTCTGGCGTCAGGCGACACCGTAAGTTGCCCCACGTTCAGCCGAAGGGTGGAGGCCTGGCCGCGGACAAACACCGGAGAGCAGGCCCATCCGCTGGCGGTCGGTAACAAGACGAGTAACAGCGTCAGAACGACCCGACGCAGGAGAGTTAAAAAGAACATGATAACGCCTGCTGTAGGATGAGTGGATGGGGTGTCTGCGCCAGCGTCGGGGTGAGATCGTAGCGGGCGCTACAGCGCTGCTGAGGGCCAGGCCCCCATTGCGCATACAGGGTGCCTTTTGGCGCCAGGCCGGCCAGGTACACCTGACCCTCGCTGGCAACAATGCTGCTGGTGTCCTTGGCGCGAACTTCGCTGCCAAATGGCAGCGGTTGTCCCCGAGACTGCAGCGTAAACAGCGCTTTATAACCAACGTGGGTGTGAAAGCGTGCCAGAACCACTGCGTCTTTGGTGGGGACCAGCGTCACGGTGCTGTTGGCCAGATCCACATTCCCCGGCAGTGAATGGCTGTCGAGAGAGACGTCGTTGCGGTGATAGGCGGTGGCGAAGGGCAGCACGGCGTACCCGTCACGATTGGTGGCGATGGTTTTCTGGTTGGCCAGGGTCACACCGCTGGCGCCACCGGCGTCAATCAGGACGACAGAACCATTCATTTCCGGCGTAAATACCAACCCGTGGCGGTGAATCAGGATACCTCCGCTGGCGCCGTAGTTCAGACGAGTGGCCTGCGAATCGCGGCTGTAGCCGAGATTCAGATCGCCCCTACCACTGCTGTACCCGGCCGTCAGGCTTCCGCTGTGCCCGTTTTGTTGATCGAGGGTTTGGCTGACGGCGTAGCTAAGCGCATGATTGTCCAGCAAAGTACCGTTGAGACTGACCATCTGACTGGTGGCACTGTGGCGGGAGGTGTTCTGGGTATAGCTGGCGTAGCTCCCCGGGAGCAGGTGGCTTAGCGGCACCGAAAGTGACAACGTCACCACTTTGTCGGAATGCGGCTCGTCATCCACTTCGTCACCATCGCTACTGTGGGAGTCGCTGTAGCTGAGCGACCACGCGATACCGTGAACCTGGCCGCTGATCCCCATATTGGCGGTACGCTGCGGGTCGCCTCCAGACCAGTAGCTGTCCTGATCGAGACTCAGATAGAGGGTGATATCGTACGGCAGGTTCTGGCTGGCGGTGATTTGCAGGGTCGTTTTTTTGTTGTCTTTATCCTGCGAGTCGGCGTCGGCGTCGGCGTCGGCGTCGGCGTCGGCGTCTGGGCTGGAATACGCCTCGCTCAGCGTGGCATAGCGCTGATGCGAATAACGCCAGCCGGTGAAGGTGAACTGCGTGCCGAGACGATCAAAACCTTTGCTGTACTGGAGCTGCCAGGCCCGGCCATCGATCGGATCCTGCTGGTGCCGGTCGTGGGCGATTAACAGCTGTAGCGAGATCGCCCCGGCTTCTCCCAGCCCCTGTCCCGCGCCGAGCGAGAGGTTGTGGTATTGCGCCGCGCTTTGCAGTCCGCCCAACAGCGTCAGGTTATGGGCGAACCCGCGCATCAGCGATAGCTGCATCATTAACGGCCGCTGGCTGGCATCGTCGCTATGATAGCGCCCGGCGACCAGGTTGTATTTCAGGTTGCCTTCGCGCTGCATGCTGGTCACCGATGCATACGGCTGGGTGAAGCGGCGGATTTCGCCATCAGACTCTTTGACGGCAACCTCAAGATTGCCGCTACTGGCGGTGGGGTAAAGATCGTCAATCACGAACGCGCCAGGGGTGACGTAGGTTTGATACAGCACGTAGCCATTTTGCCGAACCGTGACCTGGGCGTTGGTTCTTGCTATCCCGCGAATGGTCGGGGCAAAACCTTTCTGCGAGTCCGGGAGCATCGCGTCGCTGGAGGCGAGGGCAATTCCCTGAAACTGTACCGCGTCAAACACATCGCCTGAAGTGAAGGTATCCCCGAGGGTCAGTTCACTTTGCCAGCTCGTCAGGTCGCGCTCAAGCCAGGCGCCGCTGGTGGTCCAGTGGGGCTTATCGTCGCTGTTGGCGGTCAGGCCGTTGCTGGCGCGCAAGCGCCATGCGCCGGCGTTCACGCCGCTTTTCAACATCAGATAGTTATCGCGCTCGGTGCTGCCCATGCGGGTACGCTGGCTGGCGCCTGAATAGCGATAGTTACTCTGAAAGGCGCTAATACCTTCGTCCCACAGCGCAGAGGGAACATTATCCCTCGCCCGGTGCGTCATCAGCGCCTGAGGAATGGTCATTACCAGCTGCTGATGGGAGAAATCAAAATTGACCACACTGCCCGGCAGCAGCGTGGCGAGTTCGGGACATGAGCGGGACGTTGCGCCGGGCGCCTGTACCAGCACGGCCGGACTAACCCCAGCCTGCACCAGGTCTTCAGGCTTTAGGCAGGGCGTTAGCTGCCCGCGATCGTTCTGGCGAAACATGACGGTCTTACGAGCATCCAGCGTGACGCCGTTGACCTGCCAGCTCACCGGATACTTGCCTGGCGGCTGGCCCGTCTGTTGATTGAAACGCTGCAGATCCACCGCTGGCAGATGGTCGTTTTTTTCCAGCAGATCCATATTAAAGGTCGCCTGGGCGTGCAAGAGCGCGCTCTGTCCGCCCAACAGGATGGAGAGGCTGACGACGGTAACGGTATGAGCCGGGCCGTGGCGCATGGCGACATCAGACGCCTAGTGCGCCGAAACGGGGGCGCTAAACGACTGCACGGCGCCAAAGTCATCCAGAATGCGCCAGCTCACCTCGTGGGCGCAGGCCTCGCCTGGAAGGGTATACTCTTCACGGCTGTGAGGAGCAATCACGCTGTGCTCAAGCGGCGTTTTCTGGTTCTGGCCCGCGCAGGTGAGCGTGGTAATAGTCACATAATAGGGGGAGGCATTATCCGCCTGCAGGTGGTTGCCGCTGACGCGCCAGCGCAGGTGCTGCGCCGCTTGAAGCGCCGAACCAGGGAGCCCTGCCGGGCGATAAATTAGCTTCAGTTGATTCTTAATAGCAAATTGCAGAATGTTCTCGCCAGCCGGCGCGGTATTGGCAGGGATCACTTTGATGTTTAGGGTGAACAAACTCTCCCGGTCATGGGGCATTTGCGGCGAGGTTAATAGTATGCGCAGATCGTTGCTGTCTCCGGCATCCAGACGGAACAATGGCGGGGTGACGATAAATGGTGATTTATTATTATCAGCCAGGTCGTCTACCCAGCTCTGAATAAGCACGGGATCGTGAGAGTTGGTGTTTTCTACCGCGATGTCTGCCTCATGACTTTGTTCATTATAAATGACACGTGTGCCGGCAATGGCAACCCCGGCGGCAGACGCCAGGAACGGGCAAAAGAGAAGGCTCAGGATAAAAGCCACTTTATAACACTGCATAATTGAAGATCCGGTCATGAGGGATGAGAATAAGGGCAGGGGAAGCTGCCCTTGGTAAAGCGGCAATCAGAACATTCTATTCATATACAATATCAATATTGGCCGTAGCATTAATATTGCCGGCAGTTACATCCTGTGAGGAATCGCTTTTCAGATCGGCAATAAAGTTAAATGCAATATCACCGTTTTCGTCGGCTTGCGAAACCGCTGTTTTGCTCTGCTTGTCAAAGGTCAGCTGAGTACCTTCCGTCGAGCCGTCAGGGGAAGAGAAGACTTCAATGCCCACACCTTTGGCGGTATCTGCAGCGTCGGAGAGCGCCAGCACGGCGGCGCTGGTGCCGTTAGCGTTGGTGTCCGGGGTACCCTCCAGGCTGATACTGATGTTCTGTGCCAGCGGGCAGCCGGTCAGGTTGATGGTAAACGGTGTTTCTGCGGTTTTCGCTTCATGTGATTTCAGCGCTGAAATATCGACGTTGCCAAAATCGACATTAACATCGCCACCGTTATTAGCGATCTGGCAGGACTCGTTAATAATTTTACCAGTGAAATTCAGTGTGCCCGCCGCGTGGGCAGTGGTCACAGTAGCCAGACTTAAGGCCAGCAGTGAACCAACAACCAGCAGGGTGCCTTTTTCTTTCATACTCAAACCTTATTAAATAATCACAAGTTAATAAAAGCGCTTAACATTTTTAAAGCATGTTTATTATTTCTGTTCACAAAAAACGGTAAGCATCGCTAATGTATATTACCGTCGGGGGCGGGATTATACGGAGAACATCGTAAAGGCCCATTGATAAGATGTGTTAAGCTGTAACATTATTTATTTTTTAGTGTAAGTATAATCTTACCAAATATTAAAAAGAGGCCCATGCATATAATGAATTATTTCCGGGAGTGGTAACTATTCCGGCAAACTTTTGCGAAAAGTAGCTGTTATTCCCGGCAGATGACCGGGTGGCCCGTAATAACCATTTACGGCGCCGCTATTTTGCAGTAGCGTGGAGTGACGGCAGGAAGCCGCAGATTGTATGGCACAGAAACGATGCTGTGCCGCGCAGTGCCACCCGCTATCAAGGAAGATTGCTATGTCTCCGCTCCGTCTCGCTCTGTTATGTCTGTGTCTGGCGCCGCAGGCGTCCTCTGCTGCGCTTTCCGGTCAGGTTCATTTTTCAGGGCGGGTCATCAATCCAGCCTGTCTTATCGCTCCGCAGCGCGATCGTATCGATGTTTCGTGTCAGTACCATTCACCGGAACAGATCGCCACGACAGACAACCGCCCTGGCTATGCCATGCCGGACAATCGCGGTGAGGTCAGTATTCACTGGCGAAATGCGCAGCATAGTGAAGCAGATGTTATTATTCGCTATCGCTAAGGCGGGATAGACGTGATGAAGGGTAAGCGGATGCTGAAGGTAAAAGGTAAACCGTTGTGCAGTGTATCCGCGCGTCAGCCGTCACATCCGGGAGACGCGCGTGCAGAAAACCATTCATGGAAATAATTATTGCCGCCATCCGGCGGCAGAACCAGGTATCGTCTGGCTCCCAGGCGAGCACCGGGATCAGAAAGCGGCCCACCGTCATACAGAAAGGGAAGATGCTCAGCGGATCCGCGACTGCTCGTCGTCGCGCAGCGTCAATACCTCAAAACCGTTGGCGGTCACCGCCACGGTGTGCTCCCACTGCGCGGAGAGTTTTTTATCGCGGGTGACCACCGTCCAGCCATCCTTTTTGGTCTTGATACGACTGTCGCCCTGGTTCACCATCGGTTCAATAGTGAATACCATGCCTTCCCGCAGCACGGCGCCTTCCCCGGGCCTGCCGTAGTGCAGCACCTGCGGCTCTTCATGCATTTCCTGACCGACGCCGTGACCGCAGTATTCTCTGACCACGCTGTAGCCATGGTCCTCGACCCAGCGCTGAATGGCATGGCCGATGTCGCCCAGCGTCGCGCCAGGTTTTACCACCTCAATGCCTTTCCACATCGCTTCATAGGTGGTCTTTACCAGCCGGCGGGCCAGCGGGGAAACGTCGCCTATCAGGTACATCTTACTGGAGTCAGCGATCATGCCCGCTTTCTCGAGGGTAATATCGACGTTAACGATCATCCCGGAGCGCAGATGCTCGGTCGCCTTGGGGATCCCATGGCAGACCACGTCGTTAATCGAGGTGTTCAACACATAGGGAAAGTCGTATTGCCCCTTGCTGGCCGGTCGGGCGTGCAGCTGGTTGACGATAAAATCTTCCACTCGATCGTTGATTTCCATCGTCGTCACGCCGGGAACGATAAAGGTATCCAGCATGGCAAACACCGATGCCAGAAGCTGGCCGGCATGACGCTGGCGCGCGAGCTCATCGGCGGTTTTAATGATTATTGATGGCATTGATCACCTCCAGCAGACGGTCAGAGCCGGATTTCAGCATCAGCAGTTTGATCTGCTGGTGGTTAAGCTCGGGGTAGAGTTCGCTCATCATGCCCAGACGGATCCAGTATTCCGCCTGCGCATTGACGGAGCGGGACATGGCTTTGCTGGCATCACGAATGTCATCGTGCAGCAGATCGGAGATTTTGACGATTCCCATAGCAACAATCCATATATGATTCGTATATGTATCGTATACCATCCAGCGCGGGATGTCCCTGGCATTTTGTGGACTGGGCGGCGAACACCATGCAAAAAAGCCCGACCGGCGGGCTTATTTTTCAGCATGTGTGCGGGTTAAAAATTCGCGCTGTTTACCATGGCGAAAATTACCCATTAGGTTATCAGTATGCGGAATGAAAATAACATGATGGCGACGCATCAATATATTTTATGCAGGTGTTAATTTTGCGTATGAATATTCTCCCGTCAGGCCGGGAATCCGGGAGATTTACAGCGCGTCAGTGAGTTTATCCACCACCACTTTACCCGCATTATCGAACTGCGTAATGCGGAAGCTGTCGCTCCAGGAGCGGCGGGTGGTGAAGCGGTCAAACAGGGATACCCGACCTTTACGCTGGCCATCTTTACTTAAAATAACCCATTCGGTCACCGAAGAATAATGCTGACTATTGTCATGACGACTCTGTTGTTCAACCAGGCGATCTTCTTTTTCCACTTTTAAATAATCACGCAACATATTTAACCTCCATAGAAAGTATTATTAACATTACTCCTTTTATTTATTCTTTCAATCAAACTTTTTAATCAATAAAAGTAACTATTAGTGGGCGACCTAAGTGCGAAAATCGCCGAGTTTGTCACTCCGGAAGATGGCCAGGTCCACTACGCTTAACAGGCGTATGCACCGCGCGGTCGGCGCATGCCCGGGCCGGAAAGGCGACCATAAAACACCTTAACCTTGTATTCATTATGGGCGTGATTCTGTTATATCTAATGCGTTTTGCCACGACCGAGCCACAGAGAGCGCTGTACCATGAGTAACGATCACCTGACGGACATTGCCTATCGCCACTTTATTGAAAGTGTTAAAGATTATGCCATCTATATGTTGAGCGCCGATGGGACGGTCATCAGCTGGAACGAGGGCGCCCGCCGGGCAAAAGGGTACCTGAGCGACGAGATCGTCGGTCGCTACTTCGGTCTCTTCTATAGCGAAGCCGAACAGCTCTCCGGGGTGCCGGCAAAAAATCTGCAAATTGCCCTGCGTAGCAGCCAGTTTGAAGGCGAAGGCTGGCGGTATCGTAAAGATGGCTCCCGGTTCTGGGCGCATGTCATGATCGATGCCATCCGCGATGAACAACATAACCTGCTGGGCTTTGCCAAAATTACCCGCGACATCAGCGAACAGAAGGCGATCAATGACCGCATCGCGTGGATGGCGCGCTACGATGCGCTGACCGGTTTACCCAATCGGGTGGAGTTCTTTGAGCGGGTGGAAAAGCTGATCACCGGTAATGACGCCCGCCGCTTTGCCGTTTTCACCATCGATTTAGATAAGTTTAAAGAGATTAACGATCTGCAGGGCCATCTTATTGGCGATCAGCTGCTGCAGCGCGTGGCAGGCGCCGTGCTGAAAACGCTGCAGAAGGAGGAGATGGTCGCCCGCTTCGGCGGCGATGAGTTTGTGGCCGTCAAACCTTTTGCCGATGAAAGCGAAGTGGACGCCTTTGCCACCCGTCTCTGGCACTGCTTCAGCGGTAAGCAGACGTTTGCCGCGACGGAAGTGATCCTCTCCGCCAGCATAGGTATCTCCGTCTACCCGGAGGACGGGACGGATATTAATACGGTACTGAGCAATTCCGATCTGGCCATGTATCGGGCAAAGAGCAGTCTCGACCACAAGATTTGCTGGTACGAACGTGAGATGGACGACAAGACGCGGCAGCGGAATATGATGGCCGCCGACATCCGCCGCGGTATTCAGGCGGGGGAGTTTTCGCTTCACTATCAGGCGATCCGCAACATTAAAGATCGTCGCATCACCGGTTATGAAGCGCTGTTGCGCTGGCAGCATCCGCAGCTGGGGGCTATCCCGCCGGAGGTGTTTATTCCCATCGCCGAAGAGAGTGGCGGTATTGTGCCATTAGGCTACTGGGTACTGGAGCAGGTATGCAGCGAATCACTGGATAATCGGCTGAATAAAAAAATCTCAGTCAATATCTCACCGGTACAGTTGCGTCACCGCAGCTTTATCGAAAAAGTCCGCGAGATCCTGATGCGAACCGCTTATCCGGTTAGCCTGCTGGAATTTGAAGTGACGGAGACGGCGTTTATCATCAATAAACAGCTGGCGTTCAGCGTGCTGCATCATCTGCAAAAGATGGGCATCAGTATTGCGCTGGATGACTTCGGCACCGGTTACTCTTCCCTGAGCATGCTGCGCGATTTTCATTTCGACGTCATCAAGCTCGACCGTAGCTTTATGCAGGATGTGGAGAGCAATCCTCAGGTTCGCTCGTTCGTGCGGGCGATTATCTCGCTGGGCAACTCAATCAATACCCCGCTTATCGCCGAAGGGGTAGAAACCGAAGGGCAACGGCAAATCCTCGAAGAAGAGGGATGCGACGAAATGCAGGGCTTTCTGTTCGGCGAGCCGGTCGATGTTAAACATCTGCCACGGCAGAATTAACGCACCCGCCGTTGGCTGGTGGGCGCGGGATCGTTACTGATGCGCTAACGTAGGCTGCCCGGAAAGGTGCAGCAGCGCCGCGCGCAGGGAGACCTCGAACATCTGACCGTGCGTCAGGCCAGGGTAGCGCCAGAATTGCACCGTCAGACCGTTGCTGGCCAGCTGCTGCTGGGTCTGACGCAGTACGCCCAGGGAGGCTTCATGCCCGGAGGGCTCGCCAGAGGCTTTTCCGTCGCCTTCCAGCAGATACAGGGACGTCCCGGTAAACGCGGTGGCATCAAGGGTCTGGGTGTCCTTCAGGGGAGACGTCTGCGCCTGGCCAAGCGACGGGCTGGCAGAATAGTAGATCCTGAAAAGGGAGTGGTTTCGCCACGCGTCGAGTACAAACAGTCCGCCGTAAGAGTGGCCCCAGATAGCGCGCTGGCGGGGATCGATTTTCAGGTTAGCTTCTGTTTGCGGAACCATCGTTTCGCTCAGCAGCTGACGAAACAGATAGTTGCCCCCGGTTTTTCGCGGCGGCAGCGCGGTTTTCCCGGCGCGAGGTTCATGCGTCTTCAGCGGCGGAGTGTAATCCCAGGCCCGGGCGGCGGTATCGAAGGGCAGCGCCGTCTGGTAACCAATAGCGACGATGACCGGCGGGGAAGCGACGGAGAGCTGTTGCAGAAACGCGTCGTTGAGTTTATCCATCACCGCGTTGCCGTCCAGCATATACAGCACCGGGTAACCGGCGGCCGGCGGCGCTTTATCCGGCACCGCGGTCCACACCCGGTAATGGCGTTCGCCATCGGCAGAGTCGTACTGGCGCTGGGTAAAATGATAGAAAGCTGACCCTTTATCCGCAATATTCGGTCCCAGCGGCTGCAGATCCGGCCGGGCGAAACTGCCGCTGCTGTAGAAGAGCGCGCCTATCGCCAGCGTCAGCAATCCGTGCGTCTGCCGCGCTGTGATGATCCCTGAATCCTGCTTCACCTCGTCTGTCCCCCTGTTCTCTGTCATCTGGCGTTTTGCCTGGGCTGACACGTTAGCATAGCTTCATTGATAATGGTTCTCATTTCTTTTTATGCGCGCAGTAGCAGGTGGCATGCCGCTGAGGATGGTGGCGGAATCAGACCAACAGGAGAAGACATAGCCGCCTGTTGGCGGCTATGGGAGAAAGGTCAGGAACGATCGTGAAGGGTGCTCAGCAGTTTTTTGACCAGCGGGGTAAGCGCAATAAACAGCAGTGCAATTATCACGACCAGCAAGAGCGCGAGCCCTTTATGGTGAGTGATAAGCACCCACAGCATCGCCAGCGTCATGGGCATGCTCCTTTAATAACGGTATTCACCACCGCTCAGGTGAATGAAATTCAACAGAATGGTCATGACCACCCAGGCCAGCAGCAGAAAGCGTCGTCTGTCGCGCCGCGCTTCCAGGGCGGCGAAATAATTAGCGCTATACCAGGTCGATATAATAATAGCCAGCGTGATGATGACCTGCCAGACCGCTTGACGATAGCCTGTCACGACGCTTATCCCGCGAAAGCAAAGGACGATAGCGATACCGTTAAGCGCGTTACACATCAGCCATCCCCACAGGCTTGCGGGCCGGCTAAATAAATATCCAAATCGTAAAACCAATGTCGTATACACCTTGCCAAAATAATCGCGCTGTAAAATGCATTTTAACCACGGAAGAGGTATTGATTTAAATCAAAACTAATGGGATAGCGCAGGAATTACTGGCGCGAGGCACTCGCAGCCTGATTGACAAAACAGAGGTTAAAACACTATTTTGATGCTTAAGATTATGTTTTTATTGGTGATTTTAGTGAATCAGATAAGGGGGCGCATAATAAATAGATATGATAGCAATTTAATATGCGTTAATTTCCCCGGTTATTATTGTGATTGACGTGATAACGGGGAAAATTAGATTTTTCGCAATGTCTGTTTGCTGCAAGACCAATAAATGGAGGGGCCGGGGGCTGCGCCCCGGCCGGTGGCGCACTTAATGGGGCAGTGCGTTATGCTGGAGGATCTTCAGGAAGTCATTTTTGTCAGAGATTAATGACAGCGCATTCGCGATCAGCTCATCGCTGAATATCGAGGCAATTTCTTTGAGCACGTCAATATGCTCTTTCTCTTTCGCAATCACGCCAATGGCAATAAACATCACGTTGCCGCGATCCCAGATAACGCCATCAGGAAACTGAAAGATCTCAATCCCGGTTTTGAGGATGATATCCGTCGCTGATTTCGGCAGATGCGGCAGGGTGATGCCATTGCCCAAAAAAGTGGAAACCTGATGTTCACGCTCCAGCAGAAAGTGAACGCACTCCTGATTGACATAGCCTTTGGCTTTACACTCCGCGCCAATCATGGCGATGACTTCCGCTTTATTACTGGCCTTGCAGCCGATGTGCAGATTATCCAGCGTGATGTTATCGATCATAGCCAACCTCCCTGGTGAGACGAGTGGATTTTTTATCCTCATGATTCGCTGACAGCTCTGCTTCTAACTGCTCCAGCGATTTATTGGAGGTCTCCGGCAGGGCGAACACCACGAACAGAATCGCCAAATAGTTGATGGCCGCGAAGATGAAGAAGACCGGCCCCAGGCCCAGTTTCGCCTGCAGCAGCGGGAACAGGTAGCTGACTACCGCGTTCATGATCCACATGAAAAATACCGAGATCCCCATCGACAGTCCGCGGAATTTCAGCGGGAACAGCTCAGCTAATACCACCCAGGTGATAAAGCCCATCGAGCCCTGCATCACGCCGACGAACAGCGCGCCCAGCAGCCAGATAGCGGTGGCTTTCAGATCGCCCACCAGGGTGTAGTCGACCGCGGCGATAATCAGATGCAGCGTAGCCATAATGGCGAAGCCGTAGATGATGATCGTCTTACGTTTGAAGCGGTCGACAAGGAACAGCACGCCAATCAGCATACCGCCGACGGAGAAGACACCGTTCAGCACGTTACAGATCAGCGAGGTACGCTCTGAGAAGCCGGCGGCACTCAGGATTTCCGTACCGTAATACATAATGACGTTCACCCCGGTGGTTTGCTGCAGTGCGGCCCAGGTAATGCCCACCAGCAAAATTTTGAGGATCCATGGCGTTGTGAGGATAGTGGTGAAGGTGTTCTGAGTGCTGTACTTATTGCCGGCTTCAATTTTGATCAGGGTGGAGATGTCGTCATACTCTTTCTGTGCGCGTTCCGCCGGGCGGATCTGTTTGAGAATATGCAGCGCTTCTTCGTGGCGGTTTTTGCTGATCAGCCAGCGCGGACTTTCCGGCGCGCGCCACATACCAACAAACAGGCAGATAGCGGGGATCGCCTGCACCAACAGCATATAGCGCCAGACGTCCGGCAGATGGCCCCAGATGATGCCAATGATCGCGTTAATGGCAAACGCCGCCAGCTGGCCGATAACGATGGCGACTTCATTCAGGCCGGTCAGCTTGCCGCGCATCTCGGTGGGCGCCACTTCAGAAATAAAGGTCGGAGCGGTAACCGAGGCGCCGCCGACGGCGTAGCCCAGGAGGGCGCGGGCAATCAGCAGGGTGGTGATATCGGGAGCTGCGGCGGAAAGCAGGGCGCCGATGAGAAAGATAAAGGAGAGGAAGAGTAAGTATTTGCGCCGGCCGAAGTAGTCGGCAAACTTGCCGCCAAACACGCTGCCCAGCGCGGCGCCGACCAGCAGGACGCTCATCACCAGCCCTTCGGTGGTCGGGGTCAGCGCCATGTACTGCTTCAGTGAGGAAAAGGCGCCGTTGATAACGCCAGTGTCGTAACCGAAAAGCAGGCCGCCGAAGGTGGCCACTAAGGTGATCTGATGAAGTCGTTTTCTCTGTTGCTGGTTCAGGTTTGTTATAAATGACATGGTAGTCCCTTTATTTTGTTGAACGACACAAGATAAAAATACATCTCCCCAGTCAGGATTTATCACGCCTGTGTTGTCGTATCTAACTGAATTCAATGATTTTCTTCTTTGTGTAATTGCTCAGCACATGGCAGGGTACGCTAAGCAATGGCGGTCAAAGAGGTTTACGGCTTGGTGGTGATATGGATGTTGTCGATATCCGTTCTCCTTTTCGGGGTTAGCGGTCTTCAGTGCGTCGGCAGGACAGCGCCCTGGTGTGGCATGTTGCTGTCGTTCCGGCGATTTACTGTGATAAGAATATGGCACAAAGAAATGGAACGAGCATGCTACAAGATCACATTATGAAAATTTAATTTCAAATCAGTGTTGCAGGAAGGTAAATACATGAAGCCAATCACAATGGCATGCAGCGCGATACCCCCATGAAAAGGGGGTTAATTTTGCGAGTGAGTAATAATGATGTTGTTTTCAGTGGGTTAATGTAACTCAAAGAATACAACGCAGATCACATCTTTACGCCATAATATCGAAGAATAGAATTTATATTTCATTACTCCGATCAGGGAAAAGCGTGGCTGGCGACTCTGGGGCGTCGGTCTGGAGGGGGTAGCGCAGGCCATTGACGCGTCTGTGCGGAGGGAGGTTATGGGGCAGGCATCGCGGGACGGATGCCGCTGATAACCCTGCGGAGAGAAGGTCTCCCGGCAGGGTTGCGGCAAAAAATCAGTGCAGCGCGGGCCAGTAACCTTCGTTGGCGACGATCAGCTCATCGAGGATCGCTTTCGCCACCGCGGCGCTGGGCACCGTTTTCGACAGGGTGATGGCCTGCCACAGTTTCTGGTAGCTGCCCTCGATCCAGGCGTCAACCACCAGCTTCTCCACCGCCACCTGCTGCTCCATCAACCCTTTCTGGAACGAAGGGATTTTTCCCATCGCCAGCGGTTCCGGGCCGTTGACACCCACCAGGCAGGGGACTTCCACCATCGCCGTTTCGTCAAAGTTGGCGATTGCCCCGTTGTTCTCCACGATCAACAGCATCCGCTCCTGGGTGTTAAAGGCGATGGCGCAGGCGAGGTCGACGATGAAAGTGGCATGGGCCCCGGCGTGGAAATGCGCGCCTTCCGCGGTGCCGCGACGGGTGATCTCCCGGGCCATATCGAAGACCTCTTTTTCACGTCCGGCCATCACCTCGTTGGCCCGCGTAAAGTCCGGGTCAGAGTGCGCCACCTCGTAGTCAGGGTAGAGGTAGTATTTCAGGTAAGTGTTAGGCAGGGTCAGGGGATCAAGGGCAAACACATCCTTCACCTTTTTAAAGGTCTCGATCCAGCTCGGCGCCTTATGCTGAAAATCCTCTTTTGGGCTACTGTAACCCTGCTCCGCCACGTGACGCTTCAGCGCCGGCATCAGGTCGTTACCGGCTTTATCGGTGATGCTGGTCCACCAGCCAAAATGATTCAGGCCGTAGTAGCGGACGTTCAGTGCCTTGCGGGACGGCAGACCGAGGATGTCGGCAAACAGCCCCTCGATGGCCACCGGCATATCGCAGATGTTGATAATGCGCGCGTCGGGACGCAGGCGACGGGTCGCTTCCGCGACGATGGCCGCCGGGTTGGAGTAGTTGAGCATCCACGCCCCCGGGGCGTACTGCTGCATATAATCGACCAGCTCCAGTACGCCGGCAATCGAGCGCATACCGTAGGCGATCCCCCCCGGCCCACAGGTTTCCTGGCCCGGCACGCCATATTTCAGCGGGATCTTTTCATCCTTTTCCCGCATCTCATACAGGCCAACGCGAATATGCGCCATCACAAAATCAACGTCGGTGAAGGCCGCCTGCGGATCGGTGGTATAGCTGAACTTCACCTGCGGGAAGCGTTCAGCCACCAGAATGGCGCAGGCGTCGCCGATGGTCTTCTGACGCTCCTGATGGTTATCGTACAGACGGATCTCCCGCAGGGGAAAGCGCGCCATATTTTCCAGCAGCATCATGACAATCCCTGGCGTGTAGGTACTCCCGCCGCCGGCAATCGTGACCACAAAGTTATCTTTCATTTACCACCTCGTTATTCAGTTACACCCAGACTGGCGTTGACCGCCGTTCGAATTTTGTTAACCCCCAGGCCATAGATCACCTGGACATGATTGCCTTTAATCAGCACGCTGCTCCCGCCGCTCTCTTTCAACAGCGTCTGCTTGATGAGAGCAGGGTCGCGCACATCGACCCGCAGACGGGTAAAACAGTTTTCCACCGTACAAACATTCTCTTTACCGCCCAGCCCCGCAATCACCAGCGCGCCTTTGTCTGAATCGCCATGCGCCTGATCCGTCTGTGGGGAAGACGCCGCATCGGCAGCGGCTTCGCGCCCCGGGGTAAGCATTTGCAGGCGGGTAATGCAGAAGGTGCCGACCAGGTACATGGTGGCGGTTTCCAGCAGGCCGAGCAGGACAAATACCGGCCAGCGCGTCACGCTGGCGCCGGCGGGCAGGTTATAGACGACAAAATCGATAAGACCGTTTGTGGCGCAGACCCGCACGTGAAGCAGCCAGGCCAGCATCTGGAAGAAACCGTCCAGCAGTGAGTAGATAAGCCACAGCAGCGGGGCGGTGAAGATAAAGAGAAACTCAAACGGTTCGGTGATCCCCACCAGCACTGAGGTGACAATTAAGGGGATCAGCGTGACTTTGAGTCGCTGTTTATTCTCCGGTTTCGCCGTGCGGTAGAAGGCGAGCGCCATACCAGCGGTGCCAAAAATCTTCACCATCCCATAGGTTAAAAAGCGGGCGGAATCACTGAGCGCGTCAACGGGATGACGGGCGATTTCGGCGAGGAAAATGGGCTTGGCGCCAATGACGGTCTGGCCATCAATCAGCAGCTGACCGCCGATAGAGGTAAAGACGAACGGCGACCAGATCAGATGATGCAGCCCGGTGGGGATCAGGAAGCGGTTGAGAAAGCCGTACAGGAAGACCCCGATGGCGCCAAATGATTTCATAAAGCCGGTCAGCGCCGAGATGCCCAACTCCACCACCGGCCAGAGATAGACGGTGGCGATAGCAAACAGGCCCACCAGCGGCAGCATCACGATCAGCACCAGCTTGCTGTTGCCGTAGATCGACAGCGCGCCGCGAAATTCGATGCCGACCACGCGATTGTGAACAAAGGCGACAGCGCAGCCAAGGATAATACCGAGGAACACGCCCATATCGATAACCTGAAAACCGAAGATGTAGGTTTGTCCGCTGCCATACAGTTGCGCGTTGGTGGCCCCGGTCGCCAGGCGATGGGTCAGGGTCAGCCAGCTGTTGTTCGCCGCCAGGTAGACCAGCCAGGTCATGGCCGCCACGAAAGCGGCTTCGGCTTTGCGGGTTTTCGCCAGACCACTTGCCAGCCCGAGGCAGAACAGAAACCCGAGATTGTTCATCAGCGCCCAGAGCATGCTGGAGACGAATTTCCCTAACAAATAGATCCCGCTGCTTTCCTCCACCCACAGCCGGTTGGTGGTCATGCTGAACAGGGCGATCAACAGGCCGATAGCCGGCAGATACAGCACCGGCCCGATCATCGCCTTGGAAAAGTCCTGAAGCTTTTTCACGCCAATCATGGTTGTCCTCTCGTCTTCATAGCCCGCTGTCATCACCTGATCAATAGGCTTATCAGACTAGGAGCAGACCACCGGGATCCCGAGCAGGAAAAAGGCCATCTGTGACGAAAGTCATATATATTGTTGCAGGAGAGATATATAAATATAGCCATTTTTATAGATGAGTTAACGTCTAATCTCTTGCGTAAAAGTTAACTATTATCTGTAAATACAATGCGTTATTTGTCGTTCTTTTCCACACCCTCCATCTCAACGAGACATCTAAAAGTGATTTATAAAAAGATTGCCAGCGAACTGAAGGCCCGTATCAACAGCGACGACTACGCCGTCGGGGATATGCTGCCCAGCGAAAAAGCGCTGGCTGCGGAGCTGCAGGTCTCGGTGATGACGCTGCGCAAAGCGCTGGCGCTACTGGAGGAGGAAAAGCTGATCGCCCGGCGGCACGGCAGCGGAACCTGCATTATGCGTAAGAGTAACTATCATGGCGGCGAGCTGGAGGGGTTTAACTACCAGATGCAGGTGGTGGGGGTCACCAACTACCGTAATAAGGTCATTGAGTTCACCTTGCTTGACGCCCCGCCGGCCATTGCCCAGCAGTTAAAGATCCAGCCGGGAGAGAAAGTCTACTACGTCAGGCGGCTGCGCCTGATTGATGAGGTCCCGATCCTGGTGGAGAACAGCTACATTCCGTACGCCGCTTTTCCGTGGCTCAGCGTGGGTAACCTTGAGCAGTCTAAGTTCAACTATTTCAAAAAAGAGTGCCATATCACCATTATCGAGAGCCACCGCAGCTATACGCCGGTGCTGGCGACCCGCGAGCAGGCGGAGCTGCTGCAGGTGGCGCCTAACAGCCTCCTGCTACGGGTGCAGTCTGTCAGCTACGCCCAGAACCGGACGATCGTTGATTTCTCAGAAATCTACCAGAACACCAGTAAATACAATGTGAAGCACATTACCCGCCGCTAGGCCGATCCCCCCAGCAGCCCCCGGAGGACAAGTTCCAGCCCCAGCGCCAGCAGGAACAACAGAAAGCCCTGACGAAAGCGCTGCGGGCTGAGACGCGAGCGGATCCGCTGTCCCAGCCACATGCCGAGCAGCGCGGGCAACAGCGCCAGCGTCGACAGCAGCAGCGACTCTGCGCGCCAGCCAGCGTGCAGGGAGAGGCCGGCCGCCATCGCCAGAGTGGAGAGGGTGAACGACAGTCCCAGGGCCTGGACCAGCTCGTCGCGACGAAAGCCCAGCGCCTGCAGCCAGGGCACCGCCGGAATAACGAATACCCCGGTCGCCCCGGTGATCAGTCCGGTCAGTCCGCCCATCAGCGGCGACAGGCGCTTTTCCACGCGGGCGGAAACCTGCACCGCCGGACCACGGAGCGCGTATCCGGCATAAGCTATCAGCACGACGCCCAGCGCCAGCGACGACCACCGCGGGTTCAGGTGGATGAGCAGTGACGATCCCGCCAGCGTGCCGATAATCATCCCGGTCATCATTAACCAGAGGCGACGCACAATCTGCGCTAGCGCGGGGCCTGCCAGCAGTTGCCAGAGATTGGTTAACAGCGAGGGGAGCACCAGCAGGGCCGCCGCGGCCGGTGGCGGCATCAGCAGGCCAAGCAGGCCCATCGCCACGGTGGGCAGTCCCATGCCGGTCACCCCTTTGACCAGCCCGGCGGCGATAAAGATCAGCAGTAAACAGAGAGTGTGAAGATCAAACATCATGGCTCACTTATCGGCTCAGAGAAGGGCATTGAAACAGCTGGTCGCCGGGTGGACAATGCGGTATGTTGCCCACAGGCTACGGTAAAACCGAAGGGAAAGGAGGGCTTATGCGACTGGATCTCGCCGATCTGCGACTGTTTATCGCCATCGTGGATAGCGGCAGCATTACCGGCGGGGCGGCGGCGGCCCATCTGGCGCTGGCCTCCGCCAGCGAAAGGCTGCGCAAAATGGAAGCGGAGGTCGGTGTGCCGCTGCTGCACCGTCATGCCCGGGGGGTGACAACGACCGAGGCCGGGGAGGTGCTGGCGCGCCATGCCCGTCCGTTGTTAGAGCAGCAGCGGCGTCTGCGCCAGGCGATGCACGCCTTCGTCCGCGGTCAGCAGGGCACGCTGCGCCTGTTTGCCAATACCTCGGCGATGTCGGCTTTTCTGCCGGGCAAGCTCGCCGCGTGGATGGCCGCGCATCCCGGGATACAGATCGACACCGAAGAGCGCACCAGCGCGGATATTGTCAGCAGCATTCTGGCTGGCGTGGCGCAGGCCGGGGTGGTGTCCGATGCGGTCGACCCCGGGCCGTTGCGCCTGGAGCCCGTCGCTGAGGATCCCCTGGTGCTGATCGTGCCGCCGGCCCATGCCTTGAGTGACGCCGCCGAGGTGGCTTTCGCAACGATCATCCATGAGCCGCTGGTCGCGCTCTATCAGACCAGCGCGCTGCAGCAGCATATCGAAGAGCAGGCCGCCGGAGTCGGCCAGGCGCTGAACGTCCGCATCAGGATGAGCCATTTTGAAGGGCTTTGCGAGATGGTGGCTCACGGCGCCGGCGGGGCGATCCTGCCGCGCGTTATTGCCGAACGCTACCTGCCACGCTACCGGTTCGCCGTTATCACATTGCAGGATCGCTGGGCGCTGCGTCGGCTGTGCCTGTGCTATCAGGATGACGAACGCCTGTCGCCAGCGATGCGCCGCTTGCTGGAGTGGCTCCGCCAGCCCTGAGCCGTGATAAATGTGGCTATCATATAGTGACAGTGTCACTTTATATGGCGGTTATTGCTACTGACATCCGTGCCAGAGATGCGATAGTAGACGTCCGCCATTTATTAACACGCGAATCAGGACAGACAAGATGAGTACATTACCAAAAGTCGCGGTGCTGGGACTCGGCGCCATGGGACACGCTTTTGCCAGCAATCTGCTGAAGAAGGGCTTTACCGTCGCGGGCTGGAACCGTTCGCCAGCGCGCGGCGAGGATTTACAGGCGCAGGGATTATCCCTGCACGCCACGCCGCAGCAGGCGGTGGCCGATGCCGAGGTGATCATCAGTATGCTCGCCGATGGTCAGGCTACCCTGCAGGTACTGGCGCAAATAGCGCCTGCCTGTCAGCCGCAGGCGATCTATTGCCAGATGGGCACCATCGGCCTGGCGGAGACCCAGGAGGCTATTGCCTTGTTGCGGGAGCGTCAGCCGGCGATGACCTTCGTCGATGCCCCGGTTTCAGGGACCAAAGCCCCGGCGGAGAAGGCGCAGATCCTGGTGCTCGCCAGCGGAGATCGTGAAAAGTGTGGCCCGGCGGAACAGGTATTTGCCGCTATCTCACGTGGGACGCAGTGGTTTGGCGAGGCGGGCAACAGCCAGAAAATGAAGCTGGTCCTCAATGCCTGGCTGATTGCGATGATGCAGGGCATCGCGGAAAGCGCACAGCTGGCGAAGACGCTGGGCTTTACCCCCGACCAGCTGTGGAGCGCCCTGGAGGGCGGCCCGCTGGCGGCGCCCTATGTCAAAGTCAAACTGGACGCCATCGCCAATGAGCAATTCGCGCCGCAGATGCAGCTGGCGCATGCGCTGAAAGATGCCCGGCTGGCCTTGTCCCTGTCCGAGCCGCACACCATGCCGGGACTGGATAACATCGCCGAACTGTGGCAGCAGGCGGCGGATGCGGGATTTGCCGGGCAGGACCTGTCCTCGATATATCAGTGGCTGTCGACGTCGGCGAAAGCATAGTGTAGCACCCTCAGGAAAAAGTGGCCTCGGCGGCCACTTATCCAGAGGGGAGTTATTTTCCGGAGAGCGCCGGGCGAGTGTCGATCCCTTCGTCAATGCGCTTGATCATATAGGGAAAGAACGGATTGGAAGACTGGCGCATCAGCGAGTCCAGACCCACAACCAGCACAGAACGCTCACCGCGAGCTGCAAACGTGCCGAGGCTGATCCCGTATTGATTCAGCGGATGGGGATAGCGCCCGTACAGCGAATCGCTCAAGGGGAAGGGGAGCGCGACATGAGAAAGAGAGTAGACGTCCGGTAAATAGTGCATTCCCTGCAGCTTTTCCACCATGGTGTCTGTTTTCCCGGCGCGGGTGGTGCGAATTTCCATCTCTGTACTGGCGGAATTGGCGTTAGTGATGATCGTGGTTTGATAAGCCCGCGGCGCCGCGGGCAGCAACCGCGCCAGCGCGGTGTAAGACGTCCGGCGTAATAATGAATTAAACCTGACCGCATGATTTAAATCGAAGAGGACAATTTCACTGCCATTATCCGGCAAGCGGTTATACAGCGCCGTCACGATCGCCCGCGTACTGACCGTTGAATCCACAACGGACTGAAAGGTCAATACCGGCGGTAAGCTGTTAAGCCTATGATTTCTCGAATCCGTCACTATCTGCTTTTGCAGCGCTTTGGTCAGCAGAAACGACTGACGCGCGGCATTCGTCGGGAAGGAGTTATATTTAAACGGATTAAACTCAGGCATGATGTTTAACCATGCGGCTTTCGAGAAGGCGGGAAGAAACGCGGGCCAGCCCGCGAGGCCGGAAAAGCGCGCGAAGCGGGTAATACCGATCATCGGAGAAATCAGGATCACCCGCTGGGGTTTTGCCAGTCCGGCATTATCCAGCGCGTCCAGCGAATACTTCATTGCCAGCGCGCCGCCGTTGGAAAATCCGACGATATGCAGGGGCGCATCATGACTCGTCAGTCGTTTCGCTTCTCTCACCGCCAGGCGCGTGGCGGCCAGCCAGTCCTGCCAGTCCACGTCGGTCAGCCCGGCGGGTACCGTCCCGTGGCCCGGTAACCTGATACCGATGGCGACATAACCCTGTTGCCGGTAATTTTCGGCGATATGCCGCAGACTGTAGGGTGTATCCGTCAGACCATGCAGCAACACCACAGCGCCTTTCGGTTTGCCATCCGGCATCATAATGTATGACCGATTCCAGTTGGTGGGAAACGAGTCCGGATAGATGGGGCTGTGACTGTAGTAACGATTCAGTTCGGTTTGCTGTTCAGCGTTCAGCTTATCGGAAACCTGGCGTTTTACCTCACCGAAGAGCGCATTCTCTTTGTTGAGGTAATCGTTCCAGTCAGCATCGTCGATTTCATCCGCGCCCATCTCATGCGGAACCCAGGTATGCCAGAGCTGCAGATCGGGCCCGCGCTGTATGTCATAAACGCGTAGTCCCAGAGCGCCAACAATCAACAGCAGCAGGGACAACACGATACGTTTTAACCAGGTTACCCATTTCAACGCGTGGCTTCCTTTCTTAATGACCTGTTTTCTGAGTATAAATAATCATGGTCAGGGAAGGTTTACTTTTTACGTAAGCGTGAAGATGAAAACAAACTCTGTGAGTTCGTAGCATGATTTGCATGTTCCATGCAGCAGACATGGTATTCAAAGCGCGACGAAGATTTGTATTAATGGTAAAGGATGCTTCCTCCCATGGCTGCATTCAATATTGGCCCCCTTGAGCGCGACTGATACCCAGTATTCAAGGCCGTAGCGGGAGCGAGCAGAACTTACGCTGAATCGCTCTTGCTGGGGAGGTTTCCGGGATTTACGGTGTTATTAAACGCGTGAGCTTGCTCAATTATCCACTTACGAAAATTGGCAATTTTCGGCAGGCTTTCACACCCTGGCCTGTAGACCAGATAATAAGACAGCGGGCTTGTCAGAGAAACGTCCGGACATAAGCGAAGAAGGCGCCCGCTTTTGATGTCATCATCAACCATTATGCTCCTCGCCAGCGCGATGCCGTGACCATCAATAGCTGCCTGAAGTACCGCGGCGGAGTTATTTATTCGCAGGCCGGGTTTACGGGCTATCGACTGGACGTTAAAGCGCCGTAACCAGCGATCCCAGGTGATAAAATCCTGGTGTTGCTCCATCGACAGATCGTGAATAAGCGTCTGCTCAGTGACCCCCGTCAGACAGTTAATCGCTGGATTCACTGCCATAAGAGAGGGGGCGCATACTGGGAAAACCTCCTCAGACATTAAGCGTTCTGCCTCTAATCCTTCCCATTGCCCCAGACCATAGCGAATACCTACGTCTATACCCTGTGCGGTAAAATCCATTAACTTCAGGCTGGTTTCCAGGCGCACGTCAATATCAGGCCATTTATGCTGGAAATCTTCAATACGTGGTAATAACCACTTAGCCGCAAAGGCAGGGCTGACGGTTACGTTCAGAATACCGTTTGTCGCGCCCTCCCGCAGGAGCGTCATCCCCAGGTTCAGGCTTTGAAAACCCATGCGTATATCGGGGAGCGCACGCAGCGCAGGCTCTGTTAAAACGAGGGCGGCACGACGATTATTGCTACGATGAAACAGCGGAAAACCGACCACTTCTTCAAGTGAACGTACCAGCTGTCCGACGGCTGCCGGGGTGACATTTAACTCCTCGGCTGCAAGAGAAAAGCTCTGGTGGCGCGCACTGGCTTCAAAGGCACGTAATGCATTGAGATGAACGGGTGTTTTCATACCTGATAGAAAACCTTCTTACAAAACCAAGATTATCTCATTTGTTCATGAGGGTATTGCTTAACATAATGCAGAAACGGTGAGGGTTACAAAATAAATTATTGTACCCCCAACACTTAGTGGCGACTTTATGCGCAAAGCTTTTCTTTGCAATGGGCAAGCGAGTGTCACCGTAACGAAGTATGGCCTGAGGCTATCTTTATGACTTCCGCGAATAAATGAATTAAGGAGTTTTCAATGGCTTATTTGCAGATCAACCTGGATATCAGCGAAAAGAACAGAGCAGCAGCTGCAGCGGTATATCAAAAATACAAAGCACCATTCCTCTCAACGATCGACGGCGCTGTTTCAAAAGAACTGTTGGTACGTGCCGAAGATGTGCAAGTTCTGCATGGTTTCCACACGGTTAAACAGGCTGAAGCGTATCTCGGATCTCAGTTATTTACCGCGGATGTGGTTGAGGCACTCAAACCCTATTTGAACCGCGCGCCTGACGTGCGTATCTACGACCTTGCCTGATAACGCATTATAAAACGGAGGTAGCAGTGATGGTTCACTGGACTGAAATGCGCAAAGAACTACGGGCAGCGATCGGAGAATTCGCAGGTTTGCAACCCGATGTGATGCAAGGCATCGATAAGATGCAAAATGCGGCTGTCGCAACAGGCCACCTGGACGCGAAAACTCATGAGCTGATCGCGCTTGCCGTGGCGGTCACGACCCGGTGTGATGGATGTCTGTCCGTCCATGCTGAAGCTGCTGCAAAACAGGGGGCAACGCGCGAAGAGATCGCTGAGGCGCTTGGTGTGGCAATCACACTAAACACGGGCGCCGCGCTGGTCTATTCCAGCCGAGCACTTGACGCCTTCGACAACCTGCCTAAGTAAAAATAGTCGCGGCTTCCGTGTGGGGCCGCCTTACACATACCCTGGAAAATGCATGTTAATAAACCACGATTTCACCCAGCGCGTTACCGTTTCCTGTGATGATTACCACTGGGTTCACTCCCCTCAGACAGGGATTGATCGGGTTATGTTGGATCGTATCGGTGGTGAGCAGGCCCGCGCCACCAGCGTGGTTCGTTATTTGCCTCTTACAGTATTCCCGCAACATCAACATCCCGGTGGAGAAGAGATCCTGGTTCTGCAGGGTCAATTCTCAGAAGGTAACCGCGATTATCCCACCGGCTGGTATTTGCGTAACCCACCGGGTTCTTCCCATCAACCTCACAGCAAAAACGGCACGCTGTTGTTCGTTAAGCTTGGCCAGATGACAACCCAGGAAACTGTTCCGTTACGTATCGATACCCGTGCGCCTGAAAATTGGCTTGCGGACGGCGGAATGTCTGTTTGTCCGTTATTTGAGAGTGCACAAGAACGTGTTTGTCTGCTGCGTAATCATGCTGGTGCGCTACTGGTGGACCCTGCACTGAAGGGAGGGGCAGAGTTGTTCATCGTGGAAGGAAGCATGATAGAAGGCAACCGCATTCATGCGAAGGGGAGCTGGATACGCATCCCGTCCGGGCAGGGAATGGCGTTTACTGCCGGGATCGACAACACCCTGGTGTATCTCAAAAAAGGCCATCTCGACGTTAAGCAGGTAACAGTACCATGATGAATGCTGAGGTCATCATTGTGGGAGGGGGGCTCAGCGGGTTATACGCGGCCAGATTGCTGGAAAAAGCGGGTATTGACTACGCACTTCTCGAAGGTCGTGAGCGTATGGGGGGGCGTATCTTACAGGCGAATGCCGCTGAGGCAGATTTAGGCGCGACCTGGTTCTGGCCAACGATACAACCTGCATTGAAGCAGTTATTCAGAGAACTGAACATTGAGTCATTCAGTCACCAGGAGAGGGGGGACATGCTTTTTGAGCGTCCCAAAGATGCCCCTTCTCGCCATCCTGGATTTGTCTCTTCGCCTGCAGCCGCCCGTGTAAGTGGTGGGATGTCACGACTGCCCAATGTATTACTGGCGGAGTTAAAGCCTGGGCGCATTCAGACCGGACTGCAGGTTAAACACATCGAACAGCAAAATGGCACCCTGAACGTTTGCGGAACTTATGCCGATGGACGCCCGTTTAGCCGGCAGGCGCAACATGTACTGTTGGCATTGCCCCCTATGTTGGCTGCAGGGATCAATTTTTTCCCCGCGCTACCCACAACGTTATTGCACGCATGGCGTAACACCGGAACCTGGATGGCGCCCCATGCAAAGTATGTCGCTGTGTATCCCGATAATTTCTGGAAAAGGAAGGGACTATCCGGGGAGGTAAGAAGCAACATTGGGCCTATGGTTGAAATTCACGATGTTTCAGAACCTGACAGGATGTTTGCGTTATTCGGGTTTATTGGCGTGCCTTTTCACGAGCGTCATAAGATAGGTGACGCGGTCCTGAGAGATTTATGCAGAAACCAGTTGATAAGACTGTTTGGCGAGGAAGCCGCCTATCCCCATGCTGAATTTCTTAAAGACTGGGCGGCAGATCCCTTTACCTCCACCTCGCGCGATCTAACCCTACCCGCAGGTCATTCTGTACCACCCGCCAGCGCAAATCACGGTCCGTGGCGTAACTGTCTTACCGGTATCGCGAGCGAATGGTCCACCGTCTTTCCTGGCTATCTGGCAGGGGCGATTGATGCCGCTGCGGCAGGCGTACAACACATAATCGAGAAATAAAAGATGAAGCAAACTTATAAAGCAATGCAGGTTTCTCGTCCTGGTCAACTGGAATACGTGGAAAAAGAACTCCCGGATCCCGGCCCAGGCGAAGTGCTGATAAAAGTGGAAGCCTGTGGAATTTGCGGAGCGGATTCTGGCGTCGTTGAAGGTCTGGAAAAGCGTGTTGAGTATCCTCGCGTACCGGGTCATGAAGTGGTCGGTACGATCTGCAAAACATCGGGGCCGCTCCCTGCCTGGCTCAAACCTGGTCAACGTGTCGGCGTTGGGCGACTAGGTGGTCATTGCAACGCTTGCGAGCAATGCCGTCTTGGTCACTTTAATCTCTGTCAAAATCAACCGGTTACTGGCAGCACAAGAGACGGGGGGTATGCAGAATACATGCTGGCGCGTGAGACGGGACTGGTCGCTATACCGGATGACTTGTCCTCCGTCGACGCCGCACCATTACTTTGTGCGGGAGTAGCGACCTTTAATGCCTTAAAAAAATCTCAAGCGCAGGCTGGCGATACGGTTGTTGTTCAGGGGATCGGGGGGTTAGGACATTTAGCTTTGCAATATGCACGCAAAATGGGTTTTCGCGTTATCGCCGTTGGCAGGGGCGATGATATTGCACGAGAAGTCATTGCGCTCGGAGCCCATCACTACGTCGATACCAACATCGAAGAGGCTGTTGAAGCCATTAAGGCGTTGGGCGGCGCCAAAATTATTTTGTCGACCATCACTGACAGCCACGCCGTTTCCACTCTGCTACCCGCGCTGCTTCCCCAGGGAAGGCTGATGGTCGTTGGTGTGGGTAAAGCGCCACTGAGCTTTGCCCCGGGTCTCATGGTCGGGCGGGAGTTACAGATAAACGGCGCCATGACCGGGACGGCAATTGAATTAGAAAAAACGCTTCATTTCAGCCTGCTGGCAGCTGTGCGCGCGCAGATTGAAACGCGTTCTCTGGCACAAGCACAAGAGGCGTATGAAAAAATGCGTAGCGGAAAGGCGTCTTTTCGCATGGTTCTCACCATGGGACATCGTTGAATACCTACCTGTGTTGACCGATCTATCCTCCATAAACGTTAATGTCGACGCCGCAGTCATTGCGTCACTGAAAAGTCTCTTCGGTGAAGCCAAAACAGTTGAGACCGTGGCTGCTTACAAGGTGGTTTCGCGTTTTCTGGTGGCGCTGGATATCTAGCGTCACCATCCTCTCTCTTTCCACTATCTATCGGGACCGTCGTTCATGCTGGCCGGTATCCTGGTGGTTATCCCTACACCTACTGGCGCTGTGACGTCTTCCCGGGCCTTGAGATCTGCAGCGGGTCTGAAAGCATAACCGTACGAATGCTATCCGGGCCTGCTGCCTGGATGGCTTTGTTAAAAGAAAAACTATATTAGCCAGGAAGTTTATCTGCTTGGTATGACCTCGGTTTCCATTTCATACTGCTTCATAGTGAGATTATCAAACGCCACAGGCATGACGGTTGAAAAGAACGATGACCATTCCATTGACGATCAAACAAATTGAAATGCTGGTAAAAATAAGTGAAGGGAAGGGGCTGTCAGAAGCGGCGCGCTTGCTTAATTTATCGCCCTCCGCCGTGAGTAAGGGGCTGGCGGTAATGGAAGAAAACCTGGGCGTTCCGCTGATCCAAAGAACAACCCGTTCATTTCAGTTGACTGAAGCCGGGGAGTACTTCGTTTCCAGAGCTTCGGAACTGCTCAAAGAGTTCGACGATATCATTAACACGACCTGTGGCTATTTCAACCAGCCACACGGGGCCTTGAAGGTCACCAGTTCTGTGGCGTTTGGCTACGCACATTTGATTGATATTTTCGAAGAATATCGTAAGAAAAATCATAATGTCGAACTTATACTGGAACTTGACGATCACCTGACGAACCTGAACGAAAACAATGTTGATATCGCATTGAGGGTTACCGCCACGCCCCCGCAGAACTATGCCGCCAGAAAACTTTCAAAAATCAGCTGGCTATACTGCGCTTCCCCTGATTATCTTGCACGGATGGGCTCCCCGACTAAACGTGCCGAGCTTGCAAGCCATGAGTGCCTGATCTATCCAGGATTAACGCCGCCCTTGCGCTATAACGATATCGTATCCCCGCATCCGCAGTGCGCGATAAAACCCCGAACGCCGGTTCAAGCCAACAGCAGCCTGTTGCTCTTGAAGGCGGCTCTTTCAGGGCAGGGTATTGCCTGGCTTCCCTCTTATCTCATCAGCCAGCACATCGATGCAGGGGAGCTTGTTCCTTTAAAGCTTGATGGTAAATACGCTTACCCGACGCATAGCCTCTATGCACTCTATTTCCCCAGCAAGTTTCGTAATCCAAAAGTAAGATCCTTTATTGATTTTTTGGTGGAAGAAAACCAGCCATGGAATCACTGGGAAAAAGCGATAGATAATTTGCTCTAATAGGTAAAAATCAACGTGCGTCAGATCACAATAATTAGCCGTGGCGAAATTATAAATATAAGAAAAAGCTATAACATCGATCACACTTTAAGATAAAAGGAGTTATATTTTGTGGTGCATATCATATTGTGCTGAAATAAATTTGATGTGAATAAAAGTATAAACTGTTTTCTCTAATATTCATTAGCCACCCTTTGTATGCTGTGTAAAGCTTCATGCATTCAATCAAAGATATCTATCAGGTATTTGATTGAAATATCGTCAGGGACTTGTAGGTTGCTGGATTAAATGTAGACAAGTCATTCCAGTATGTAATTAAAACATGCAAAACTTTGTGTTTTTGTTAAGTCTATTGGGGACTCCTATGACCGTAGGAATTAATACTGAAGCAATTAATAATAAGAATATTCCCTTTACCATGTATGATTTAGGGTGGGTGGTGCTTTGCATCGGAGCTGCCATAGGTTCCGGAATCGTCTTTTTCCCGTTACAGGTTGGATTGAAAGGGGTGTGGGTCTTTGCCCTGGCCGTTATCCTGGGCTATCCGGCAGTTTATTACATGCAGAAGCTATTCATCGAAACGATGGCGCGCAGCGATGAGCAAGATTCCTATCTGAGTATCATCACCAGCTACGTTGGCAGTCGCTGGGGCGTGCTGCTTGGCGCGCTTTACTCCTTCACCATGCTGAAGTCGATGGTGGAGTATGCTCTTGCCATTACCAACGACAGCGCCTCGTATCTGAAAACCTTTGGGCTTACTAACCAGACGCTGTCCGAACACTGGTGGTGGTCTCTGCTGTTAATCGCCGGGCTCTCGCTGGTCGCGTCGAAAGGAGAAAAGCTGCTCTTCAAAGTCTCAGGCAGCATGATCGCCGTAAAGCTGGTGATCATCGTAGCGATTGGTTTCGTGGTGATCCCCTTCTGGGATCTGAGCAATATTGGTGCATTCCCAACCGTTAGCCACCTTGTCGTAGGTACGTTCCCGACGCTTCCGTTCGCTATCTTCTCCATTATGTTTGTTGGGATACTAAATCCGATGAACATCGCCTACAAAAAACGTGAAGAAGATAAGGACGTGGCAAAGTATAAAATTTTACGCGTACATAAAGTGGCTTATTTAGTTCTGGTCGCTACCGTGCTGTTGTTTGTCATGTCCATCGTACTCTCTATCAGTGAAGCCGATGCGCTACGAGCCTATCAGGACAATATCTCGGCCCTGGCTCTGGCCGCTAAGGTCATTCCTGGTGCCGCGGTCAAGTATATGAGCGTTGTTCTCAATGTGTTTTCCATCGTGACGGCGTTCCTGGCGCTCTATCTGGCCGTACATGAATCTTTCGTAGGTCTGATCAAAGTCACTGTTGAAAAAATGGTTAAGCCTCAGGCAAACAACAGCAAGGCGATTTCAGTTACCGCTTTTGTCATGGTTGTACTGGTGCTGTGGTTGATCGTGCTAACGAACTTTCCCATTCTGAAGGTGTTCGTGTTTGGTGGCGTGACTTACGGTCTTATAAGCTGCATCATTCCCGGTTTTATTATTCTTAAAAATGACAAGTTTTCTGACCTGCGTGGCGTCTCGGTTTACTATGTGATTTTAATCGGCATGCTCATGTGCATCGGTCCTTTTGTCATGTTATTTTCGCAATAAGTATTACCTATACAACTTGCACCTTACTGCAACCTTGATATTTGCATTGCGTAATCATTAGTCCTGTTGTGGGTCATCATTAATTCAATTCATGTTGACCCACAAATAAAAGTGCCAGCGAAAAAATAATTATCATCGCTGCGTACCTGTGATATTAAAAGCGTTATATAAAAAAGGTGAGGAGCGGAGATGTCGCGCAATAAAATCGCAAAAAAGTTACAAAACCTTCAATCATCTGCAATTAGAGAACTACTGAAACACAGCAAAATGGACGGTGTTATTTCCCTGGGCGGCGGAATACCAGATCCAAACTTGTTTGATCGGGAAGGCTTACAGATTGCTATGGATAATATCCTGACCCATGGTTGGAAAGACGCGTTTCAGTATGGATTGAGTGAGGGTCATTCTGAACTGCGGGCAGCCATCTGCCAGATCATGCGTGACCGGGGAATTCACTGCAGCGTAGAGGATGTCGTTGTGACCTCTGGCTCGCAGCAATCTCTGGATATTCTTGCTCGGGCACTGATTAATCCTGGCGATGTAGTGGTGTTAGAACGGCCTACTTACCTGGCGGCACTGCAGGTATTTCAGCTTGCTGAAGCGAACCTGATGTCGGTAGGAACTGATGCTCAGGGCATGATTGTCGATGAGCTGGAAACGCTGCTTCTAACGACTCGGATAAAAGCAGTGTATATCGTACCCACGTTTGGTAATCCCGGCGGCGTTACCCTCGCGGAGCAACGGCGTAAACAGCTGGTGGAACTCTCGCTACGCTACGATTTTATCATCATCGAAGACGACCCTTACGGCGAAATCAATTTTACGGATACGTCATTCATTCCGCTCAGAGCATGGTCTGCGGAAAGGGGTAACAGTGATAACGTTGTTTACACATCAACCTTTTCGAAGATCCTCGCGCCAGGCGCTCGGGTAGGGTGGCTGGTGCTACCGGATTGGCTCAAAAGAGGGGTTGTCAACATCAAGCAAACCACAGATTTACATACAAGTTCTCTCTCGCAGTCACTTACCTACCACTATTTAAGCAGTGGCCGCTTGCCGGGACAGATCGCACTCATCCGAAAGGCTTATGAGCGCAAATGTCGAGTTCTAAGCCACCATTTGTTGAACGAACTAGGTGACCACATCACGTTCCATCAGCCGATGGGCGGTATGTTTTTATGGGCAAAGTTTAAATATGAGATGAATACCACGCAGTGGCTTCAGAAAACATTGCGCAACGGCGTGGTGTACGTGCCTGGTGAATTTTTCTACTGCGAAGAACCGGATCATTCCACCCTACGAATGTCGTATGTCAGCGCCACAGAAGAAAGCCTTAAAGAAGCGGTAAAACGCCTAAAAACCGCGCTTAATGAGTTGTCCTCTCCAGTTATCCCGTGAGAGGTAATAGGCCATAAATAAGACAGTAAGAGTTGTAATCAGAGGAATAGTAATAATGTCTAATCATAGTTTTGATAACCAGATATCACCAGAAACGTATCTATGTCATGGTCCGTTCGATCCCGAAGTATTTGGTGGTGTGGTTAACCCGCCTGTATATCACGCCTCAACGGTCATCTTCAAAAACTGCAAAGAGCTCAACGAGCGCCACCAGGCGCTGTTTGAAGATGCGGAAGATGAAGTGATGTATTATGGTCGATTTGGAACGCCTATCACCTTCGCCGTGCAGAAAGCCCTGGCCGAACTGGAGGGGGGGTACCGATCTTTACTGGTGCCTACTGGACTTGCAGCCTGCACAAGTGCGTTACTGGCTCTGGTTAAAAATGGCGATCATATCCTGGTCAGTAGTAGCGTTTACGGCCCGACGCGTGGATTCGTCAATAATGTGCTGGCCAAAATGGGCGTTTCGGCAACCTTTTTCGATCCGACTATTGGCGATCGCATTGCTGAACTGTTCCAGGAAAACACGACCGTAGTGTTTACAGAATCTCCTGGCTCCCAAACTTTCGATATCCAGGATATTCCGGCAATAACTCGCGTGGCGCATGCCCACAACGCTAAAGTTATTATTGATAATACCTGGGCGACACCGCTGTTTTTCAAGCCATTTGAGCACGGTGTGGATGTCTCCGTGCATGCTGCCACTAAATATATCGTTGGACATTCTGACGCGCAGATGGGGTTGATCACCACAAATAAAGAAACCTGGCTTGCCATTCGTCGCTTTATCTATCTCTTTGGTCTGCATGCTGCGCCGGATGATGTTTATCTCGCACAGCGCGGATTGCGTACTATGTCTTTGCGTCTTGGACGCCATCAGGATTCAGCGCTTAAAATTGCTAAATGGTTTGAGGAACGTGAAGAAGTGGAGCAGGTGCTACATCCGGCATTACCTTCCTGTCCGGGTCACGAAATTTGGAAACGTGACTTCACCGGTTCCAGCGGTTTGTTTAGCGTGGTGCTTAAACCTCACTATTCAAAAGAGTCCGTGGAGAAGTTTATTGATAGCCTGGAGTATTTCGGCATCGGTTTTTCGTGGGGCGGTTTTGAAAGCCTGGCTATTCCGTTTAACCCGCGTAAAGATCGTCCGGAATATCACTGGCCGTACGAAGGGCACTCCTTCCGTTTACAGATCGGCTTAGAAGATCCCGTAGATTTAGTAAAAGACCTGGATCGGGCGCTACGTCATCTAAAGGCGTAAGAACCAGGAAAAGCGCCAGTCAGGCTGGCGCTTGTTATACTAGCGCTATGACAAAACGTTGTGATTAACGGAAGCAGTAATGGATATTCCGATAGACCTTAAGCACTTACAAACTCTTTTAGCATTGCGTAAAACAGGAAGCCTGACGCGCGCGGCAGCAGCTATGCAACTGACTCAATCGGCATTATCGCACCAGATCAAACAGCTCGAAGAGCACTATAGCGTTTCTCTGTTTATGCGAAAAACATCGCCCGTAAAGTTTACCCTGGCGGGTGAGCGTCTGTTACAGCTTGCTGAAACCGTGCTTGATGCAATGGAGGAAACCAACAGGGATCTTTATAAGTTAGCGCTCGGAAAACAGGGCGCGCTCCGGATAACCCTAGAGTGTCACACCTGTTATGGCTGGTTACTACCGGTGATGGATGAGTTTCGTAAGAAATGGTCTGAGGTTGAAATTGATATTTTGCCTGGTTTTCAGCCAGATCCAGTGGGTCTTTTGTTGCAAAACAGAGCTGATGTTGCCATCGTGGATGAAACCGAGCAGACAGACCTGGTGAGTTATAGCTCCTTATTTAAATATGAAATGGTTGCTATTTTGGCAAATGAACATCCTTTAACGCGAAAGCCCTGGCTTGAAGCGGAGGACTTCCGTGGTGAATCGCTCATCACCTACGCAGTACCGGATGAACGTATCGATCTTTGTCGAAAAGTCCTTAAACCTGCCGGCATTCCAATAAGGAGGAAAACAACAGAGCTCACCATGGCTATCATTCAACAGGTTGCCTGCCAGCGGGGTATTGCCGCATTGCCTATCTGGGCAGTATCAGAATATCTTGATAAAAAATACGTCACAGCAAAGTCAATTACAGAAAATAAACTAATTTCAGAAATTTGGCTTGCTACACTTACAGAAAACATCAATAAGGACTATATCACTGACTTTATTAACTTTACCCGACAGCACTGCTTACGCTTGCTAACTGAAATCCAAACAACGTAATAATGATGTAAATCAGATTTTTTTGCGCGAGAAGACGGCATTTTTTATTTTCAGGAGATAAAGATGAAAAAAATTATTAATACCAAAGCAGCTCCAGCAGCCATTGGACCTTATTCTCAAGGGGTGTCATTTGGTAATTTGGTGATGACTTCAGGCCAGCTACCTCTGGATCCATCAACAATGAAATTTCCCGAAGGAGGAGTAAGGGAACAGACTCGTCAATCATTATTGAATGTAAAAGCCGTTTTGGAGCAATCAGGCGCCTCGCTGGATACTGTGCTTAAAACCACTTGTTTTCTCGCAAAGATGGAGGATTTTGCAGTATTTAATGAAGTATACACCGAATTTTTTGGCGACTCAGGAGCGCCAGCACGTTCATGCATTCAGGCCGGCAAATTACCAAAAGAAGCCTTAGTTGAAATCGAGGCTATCGCGTATATTAGGTAATACAACAGGAGGCAAAGTGGATAGACGCTGTAAAAACAGGTGCACTATTTTTGCTTTGGCCTCCGTGTTTCTTTCCTGGATTGACGATATTGAATTTATTTACTACATGTAAAATAAGAAGACAGAAATAATATTTGTTTTAATCCTGTTAACTGAAGAAGTTGAATGATGAGGGCATAACTGCGTAGGCAAGGACCAGGGGCGGGCACGCGTCAATGAGTGAGAAAATCAGTGTTAATTTTGACTCGCTCCTGAATCCACAGCAGCAGGGATAACATGTTTAGAATGAAAGATATTGCAAGAAAGGGGCTGGCACCGCCGGTGCTTTTACTACTATGTTTACTGGTCAATATGTGGGCGCGTTGGCCTGTACTTATGCATATTGATGAGATATTCACCGTATCATGGAGAGTATGCACCGCCCTGGTCACTGGAGGCATTAGTCTTGGCCTGTCTCTGACGGGACTGGTAACGTTGATGAGCAATCACACAACCCTCAATGCATTACATCCGGAACGAACCAGTACGCTGGTGACCAGAGGATGTTTTCGTTTTTCCCGTAACCCCGTGTACCTTGGATTTATAGGGATACATATCGCTTTGGCCCTATTGTTAAGTAGTGTAGCTGGTTTAATGATTACCCCGCTTCTCATTTTACTGCTGAGCAACTTGCATATACAGGTTGAAGAGGCTGGCATGCAAGAACTGTTTGGCCGACAATGGGAAGAATATTGTAATAATACCCCTCGCTGGTTCTCTCTGGCAGCATTATATGCAGTTATTAGGGGGCGCGCCAAGTGATCGCAAACCGTTTTATTCATCATTCTGTAATTTGTGAATGGTCTTCATTTCACACATATCACGTATAATCCTTTCATTACATAATGTTTGCCAGTCAATCGCGATATGGAGTATCGTTCCCGTGGCCTGAGATTGCAACTTTATCAGTCCAACGAAGGGAGACAGTCTTCTATCATGACCTGGCACCCGGTGATTTTATCTCTGAATACGTTTAAAGATGAAAGACGAGCTATATGCACACATTAAATTTATGAAAGAAAATGTTATGGCGCGTAAATCTAAAACCAGATATGGCTATATTTAATCTCGCGTTATATTACTATGCTTTCTCGCAGAACAATGGCGACACGTGAGTGTCGCCATTGTTAATATCAAAACAATGAATAGCGCTTACTTTAAAAATTAATTTCTGCGGCGGCTAAATAATAATGAAAACAAACCGCCAAGTATCACTATCCCAACCAGGAGATACATAACAACGTAGAAGTTATGAGTAACACTCAGAATAAAACCAATTAATACAGGTGATAATGCACCAAAACCAACGGCCATGCCATTTAAAGCCCCCGCAGCTGCAGACATCGCTTCTGCAGGAACCATTGATTGCAAAAGGGTAAACACACAGGGCAGCTGCATTGAGGAGGCACCGATACCGAAAGAGATCACGATGGCAGCGAAAACATTATTAGTTATATTCACTCCAATCAGGATGCTTGCAGCACACAACATGGCGGAGGCAAACATTACCATGCCTTTCCTGTCAGTTTTGTCGACAATGAACCCAGCGAGCACTTTGAACAAAAGTCCAAATATAAAAGGAAGCGCTGACATCCAACCGACATTTGCCCATGAAAAACCGCGCTCGGTATTTAAATATGTTGGAAGCCAAGTTACGACACCCCATGACAGCATGGAGTTAGATGAAAAAACAGCCAATAAAATCCAAAAATTAAAATTGCACAGATATACTTTGGCACGTTCAATAACTGAAATTTTTTCACTGCTATTTTTATGTAAAACTTCCTCCGTGGTGCTTTTATTGATTGTTTTGAGTTCAAGATCGTTTACATATTTATTCTCCTGTGGGAAGTTTGATGTAAAAAAATAGATTAGAACAATGGGTAACAAGGTTAACGAAAATGAAAAATAAAAAGTATGACGCCAGGAATGCTCAGCTATGATCCAGGTATAAAGAGGCATGGCTAGTGCAGGAGCGAGGGACTGCCCTAAGATCCATGCCGTATTTGCTCGACCTCGTTCTCCAGCAGGGAACCAATTTTTTATGATTGTATTTTGCATCGGGTAGTAAAGACCTTCACCAATACCTAGCAAAATTCTGGTTCCTAATAATATAGCAAAGAAACTTGACATCCCCCCAACCAAAAGTGACAGGCTTATCACCACATAAGCGATAAGCATGACTCTTCGAGGGCCAATATAATCTCCTATAGGGCTTAAAAAAACATTAGCAATCCCGTAACTCGCTAAGAATAAAGACATCAACAAGCCAACTAATATTGGTTTGTCATTAAGATGCATTTCGTTTAAAAAATGTGTATTCGCTGCAATAATAGAAATATTGACACGGTCAAGATATATAATCGATAAGCTAATGAATAAAATCCCTAACACAAAAAAACGCTGTCGGGTAGGTTTTTGTACATGCTCTAAAATTGTGACACTTTGGGGCAAATCAGTATCATTTTTCATTTATTAATCCTTATGATTATTATAGGGCGATAAATTATGATTTTCCTGATATTTGGAGAGAGCAGATTTTACCTGTTAGGACTTTACGGGCGAAATGACAGCTAACTATGTGTAACCTCTGTAATAAACCATTGACGTGCCAGTTTTTCCCAAAAGAGAGCACCTAATTCGAGGTTTTTATCATTGAAGTCATATGATGTACTATGAAGATCCCCTTGAGAAAGTGCATCATTACCATTCCCAATCCATCCATATGCGCCAGGTACTTCCTGGAGCATAAAACCAAAATCTTCGGCGGTCATCGCTGGAAGAACATTATCATGCGTATTATTTTCACCAACAATTTCCCGCATCATTTTAGCCATAAATCGAGCTTCTTTGGGATGATTGTTTGTATTTGGATAACCACCTTCTTTTATAATTACCTCAGCATGTGCGCCATGTGCTTCTGCTATGCTGATGGCAATGTGCTGCATATTATCCAAAATTAATGATTGCGCTTCGTTTGTTAAGGTACGGCATGTACCCATAATTTTTGCTTCAGAAGGGATTATATTCGGAGAACTGCCTGCCTCAATTTTTCCAATAGTCAACACGGCGGCGTCCAGAGGATTCATCCGACGTGATATTAAAGTCTGTAGATGTGTTACAATAAAGCAGGCGATCGGCACAGGATCAATAGTTGACTGGGGGAGAGCCGCGTGTCCACCTTTTCCAAAAACGGTGATCTCAAAGGTGACTCCCGATGCCATTATTGGGCCAATTTTTGTCCCCATCTGTCCTTGCGGAAGGTGAGGCCAGTTATGCAAAGCAAATACGGCCTGACAAGGAAAGAGCTTAAACAGCCCTTCGTTCATCATAACGCGTGCCCCGGCGCCGCCTTCTTCCCCTGGCTGAAAAATCAGATGAATGGTCCCATCAAAATCTCGATTAGCTGAAAGCAGTTCGGCTGCGCCAAGTAACATAGCGGTGTGCCCGTCATGTCCGCATCCATGCATACATCCTTTACGCTTACTAGCATGCATGAATTTATTCGCTTCTTCTAATGGCAGGGCATCAATATCTGCTCTTATACCTAATGCTGGTCCAGGATCATTAGCGCTACGATTTTTACCGTATATACTGCCAACAATACCCGTAGAAGCTAGCCCTCGCGTGTAGGGGATATCCAGATCCGCAAGAAAATCTGCGATTTTATCGGATGTCCGTTGCTCCATAAATTTTAATTCTGGATGCATATGTAAATCATGCCTAAATTCTGTGAGCCTCTTCACATTAAGAGTTGTTATATTGTTATCTGACATGAGAAATCTCTTTTTAGTTAGTGTTAACCCCCGAAAAGGTAACAAATATTTTATCTTTATTGATCTAATTCACATAAAATCAATCTTCTCAAACTACCTTAGTGAATTCCTGCCCGAAAAATACTTGCTTGAATTCATTCTACATGGATGATAGAGAATGCTAGCTATGTCGTAAAATACCTTTTCAACATCTAACTCATACCATCGAGGTATATCTATGGAATTGCGTCAATGCCGCTACTTCATCTCAGTAGCGAAGCTAGGCAGCATTAGTCAAGCAGCCTTAGAACTCCATATTGCTCAACCTGCTCTAACTCGGCAGATCCAAAAACTGGAAGAGGATCTTCGAGTCATGCTCTTCAAACGAACGGGGCGAGGAGTGCAACTTACTGATGCAGGAAGTCAGTTCCTCATTGACGCAGAAATATTAATCGACAATGTTACGGTCATAAAGGAACGTGCTATTCGGGCCTCCCGTGGAGAATGTGGTAATATCTCTCTAGCACTTCCTGTAATACAAAATGCAGCGCCGCCGATCACGGCATTATTAAAAAAATTCAAGAAAACGTCACCGCTCGTCGGCATTACGCTTCACCACCTCATATCTGAAGTGCAACTTTCAAAGATCGCTGAGGGAGATCTTGATGCTGGTTTTTTATTGTTCAGACCACTTAATGATCCTCTTTTTGCAGGAATCCCCGTTTTCAAAGAAAAAATGTTATTAGCTTATCCGGCTGAATGGAAGTGGCCTGATAATAAGGAACCTCGTTACTTAAGAGATTTGCAAAATCTTGACTTTATATGGCTTCCTCGTACCGCCGCACCGGCGTGGCATGATCGACTTATTCATTGCTTTTACGATGCGGGTTTTACGCCGCGTTCCGTTATGCACGGCGTGGATGCAGTATCCATGCTTACGTTAGTTAGCGCCGGCATGGGATGTACCATCGTTGCAGAAGGGATTAGACACCTTGCTCCGCCAAACGTGTCGTTTGTGGCATTAGAAGATTTAAACCTGGTACAGGAATGGGAATTAGTATGGCGCAAAGACAGATGCTCTGAAGTTTTAAAAAGTTTAATAAATCTGATTTGAGCATATAACGCGCGCTAACAGCTGATTACAGGAGTGCTGCTTTTTGAGCGCATGCGGTCAAACGGGACTAATGGCATGAGCTTATGCTTTCGACTGGCGATAAGGGAGGAGACCTCTATGCGGACGCGTAGTCTCCTAAATCAAAACAGGCAGGTCAACAACATCCTGATAACGGCTTGACTCTTAGAAGGGCGTCCAGGGTAGTCAGTACGGCAGTGACGACTGGCAGCGCTTCTGCCGGGCCGATAACCTGGCACCGAGCATGAGCCGGGCAGGATAATGCGGTGGCCGTATCGTTCTTCAGTTCACTGAAAAAAGAACGCATCAGGAAGAGAATATACAAAACCCGGGATCTGGCCCGGGCGGATATCTTCGATGACATTGAAGTGTTTTACAACCGGGCACGGCGCCACAGTCACCTCGGCGGCGTCAGTCCGGAAGGCCTCGTCGTGAGGACAGAATTTGTCAACAGGCGTGGGGTCTGTCCAAGACCAAAAATATCTCATTCTCATACAGGTATCGTTCCGATTCCCAGTGCTGCAACGAGGGCGCAGACGCTCATAATCCAGACCTTCGTCATAGAATGCCGTATATGTTCATCAAGCCGTAAATTAAGTAGGCTCAGGCCGAGATGCGTGGCAGGTATCACCGGGCTTAGCAGCAGGCCAATCTGCTCGGTGATGAGCATGGCGATGGTGACGTACAAAGGAGATACGCCGAAGCTCTGGCCCAGGCCGACCGCGAGGGGTAACAGCGCAAAGTAGAACGCATCAGAACCAATCAGAATCACAATTGGCACACTGAAGGCCGCAAGAAGAAGGTACAGATACGGCCCAAGACTGGCGGGGAACATGTCGGCAATGTTGTTCACCAACACTTGTATAATGCCTGTGTTTTGCAGAATACCGACAAATACGCCGATAGTTAAAAATATAACGATCACCGGAAATATCGTCAGGGCATATTCTTTTATTTTTTGTTGCGCAGTCTTCACGTTCGGGTAATTAATAATGATCGCCAGAGAGAAGGCGATCATAAATAGATAATTGCCGGCAATCAGACCTGAGACCAGAATAACAATGGTGGCGATGACTAAGACAAAATTCAGTTTCAACAGCCAGAAATTATGATTTGTTTTACACGTGAGCATATCGGCTCGCATAAGATGGAATTCATCCGGCGACATACCCGAGCCGCTTCTGTTTTCGATCCTCGCCATAAACCAGCAAAGAATAACCCCCAGCACAAATAGAATCGCCTGCAACGGGATCAGCCGATAGTAGACGTCCAGAATATCCAGATGCGTCACCGCGATCGCTCTGTTGAGCGAGCCGCCCCAAGGGGTGATCCCGGTTACGCCCACACCCACGGTGATCAGCAGTAACAGCGTCTTTTTACTGATGTTCATCTTTTCATAGATCGGCAGCAGAGCGGGCACAGTGACCAGCAGGGTGGCATAGGCATTCCCGTCAAGACTGCAAATGGAGGCAATCACCAGCGTCGCGAGTAAGACTGAAAATGTGGAGGGGGTAATGAACCGCAGAATAAAGCGAACGATCACGTCGAACACACCCGCTTCTTTCATCAGGGTGAAGAACATGGCGCTGAAGGCAACGAGCGTTGCCGTTCCCACGACAGATTTCAACCCTTGAGCGACATATTCGCCTAACTCTTTAAAACCGAAGCCACACACTAATGCGGCTGCGGTAGGCAGAAGTATAAATAAAATACTGGGAGGGAAGATGTTTTTCAGAAGACACCAGGTTAATATAATAAACATAACTATCCCGGTGATAAGCATAAGAGACATAGGCGACCTTATTATAATTTTGGTTACACGGGCAGGGCAAACCCTGCGTAATAAATTAACGCAGGGCGTTATTGCTATGACTTACTTCATGTTAAATGTGGCGTTGAGCTCTTCAACATTTTCCTGTGTCAGGGTATTCATGCCAAATGGTTTGAGCATGAAATAAAGTTTTGCCGTCTCCTCTAACTCTTCGGCATTAAATACCGCCTCGCGGATAGTTTTTCCAGAAATAATAGGGCCGTGATTCGCTAAAAGAATGGCATTATGTTCCGCCGCCAGCTTTTCAACGTGCTCTGCAATTATCGGTGAGCCCGGGCGAATGTAAGGCACCACCGGCAGTTTACCCACCCGCATTACGTAATAAGGGGTAATGGGCGGCAGGGCATTTTCAGGATCGATGCCTGGCAGGCACGACAGGGCGGTGAGCCAGGGAGAGTGCAGATGAACGATGCCGCCACAATGCGGGCGTTGGCGATACATCGCAAGATGCATCAGCACCTCTTTAGAAGCTTTCTGGCCGGACAACAGCTCTCCCTGCATGCTCACTTTGCTCAACTCGTCTGCATCGAGATCGCCAAAGCTGGAGTTAGTGGGTGTTGCAAGAATATTACCATCCGGAAGTTTTAGGCTGATATTGCCCGCGCCACCGCTGCTGTATCCGCGCTCAAACATGGAACGTGCATAGCGAACCATATCCTCTCTTAACTGTTTTTCACTCATGATAATGTTCCTGTGCTTTCTGGAAGAAATCCTGGCTACCAAAGTTCCCGGATTTGAGTATCACCCACTGCTGTTTGTTGAGGACCTGGGTCCAGGGCACGCCCGGCGCGACCGATTCACCAATAATCATCCCCTCAATGTTCAATCCCTGGGTTACTGCGCCCGAAGTTTCGCCTCCCGCGACGATAAACTTGTTAAAACCAGCTCGGGTCAGCGCCTGGGCCAGCGAAGAGAAGAAGGTTTCAATCCGGTCGCTGACGTACTCAGCCCCGTAGTTCTTCTGGATCAGCTCAATGATCTGCGGCGGCTGGGTGGCGTAGACCATCGGTGCCATAGGCTCACTGGCATGGGCGATTGCCCATTGCGCCACGAACTCCAGATAGGCGGGATCGTGAATGATTTTTTCCACATCCAGCGCCAGAGAGGAGGCGCGCTGCTGATAGAAATCCACCTGTTGATTGGTCATGGCGGAACAACTGCCAGAAAGCACCACGCTGGATCCGCTGGCATCAATGTGCATGGCCTGTTTTCCGGACAATGTGTTCTGCTCATCCAGGGTGGCGATGGCATAACCCAGCCCGGCGGCGCCGGTCACTAGCGGGAAGTTCGCGGTAGCCCGGGCGACAGTCAGCAGATCCTGATTATCAAGAACGTCGAAGATGAAATAACGGGCTTTGTTCGCCAGCTGTTTTTCCATCTCAGATGCTATGTCATGCGGGTGATTTTTCACCTTATCCAGATTAATCATCCCGCACAGCCCCATGGACTGCGCCTCCATCAGTTTTTTCAGGGAGGAATGTTTCATCGGCGTGACGGGATGATGTTCCATACCGCTTTCATTAAGTAGCTCACCCTTAACGAACAAATGGCCGTGAACTATCGTGCGGCCATTATCCGGTACCGCCGGGCAGAGGAGGGTGGCGGGCGTATTTAAGAACTTCATCAGTGCATCAGTCACCGGGCCGATATTGCCCTGAGCGGTCGAGTCAAAGGTGGAGCAATATTTAAATAGCTGTCGCTGGCATCCCTGCGCCTTTAGCCAGGCTGAGGCCGATAAAGACTGCTCTACCGCCTCGTTGACCGGGATCGAGCGGCTCTTCAGGGCAATCACGATGGCATCCGTATCCTGCGCGTCGAAAGCGCTTGTGGGCACGCCATTAAAAAGCACCACCTTCCAGCCTGCGTTGACCATAAAACTGGCGATATCTGTGGCCCCGGTAAAGTCGTCGGCGATGACGCCTAACTTAATCATGTTCATTCCTCAGAAACCCGTTGATATGGCTATATTGCTTTTATGTATTTATAAATGCAAATTAGATAATTGTTAAAGCGTGGTTAAGATCACACTTTTATTGGCGATCCGGCCGCCTCATGGGTATATCAACCATAAACACTACGATGCAACTCTGGAAGGCTGTTGTGTACGTAAAATCGGCTTTTCGCAAATGCTTTAAATGTAAACAAAATGCTAAATTGTAAAAGCTTTATCAGATTATTGTGATCGCCATCACCTTGCAGCGTGTGCATTTGTTGGTATAAAAATGCAATCGAAAGCAAACAACCTATTGGAGTTTTTATGCGCATTCTGGTTCTGCCATGTGACGGTATCGGTCCTGAAATCACCTCAGCTGCAGTAACAGTGTTGAATTCACTGGATAAAGCCTTCGGCCTGGATTTTGAATTTGACTACGAAGATGTGGGTTTCAAGAGTCTGGAAAAATATGGCACCACGCTTCGTCAGGAGTCGTTAGATAAAGCGAAAACCTACGATGGCATTATTCTCGGTACCCAGTCCCACGCGGACTATCCAGCCCCTGAAAAGGGTGGCCGCAACGTCTCAGCGGGCTTTCGTATCGGTCTGGACCTGTATGCAAACGTTCGCCCGGCCCGCACGCGTCCATTCCTGGCGTCGAACATGAAAGAAGGCAAAACCATGGATCTCGTGATCATGCGTGAAGCCACAGAAGGTTTTTACCCGGATCGTAATATGACGCGCGGCTGGGGTGAGGTAATGCCAAGCCCGGATATGGCGCTGTCTACCCGCAAAATCACCCGTCACTGCTCTGAGCGTATTGCGCGTAAAGCTTTTGAGCTGGCGATGCAGCGTAAGAAAAAAGTGACGGCTATCCACAAAGCCAACAGCTTCCATATGACGGATGGTCTGTTCCTGGAAGCGGTGCGCACCGTGGCGAAAGAGTTCCCGGAAGTGCAGTTGGATGACCTACTGGTGGATGCGTCCACCGCGCACCTTGTGCGTAATCCGGAACGCTTTGACGTGCTGGTTGCTACCAACTTCTACGGCGACATCATCAGCGATCTGGCAAGCGAACTCTCCGGAAGCCTGGGCTTAGCGGGCTCCATTATGGCCAGCGATACCCATTGCTGTGCGCAGGCGCAGCACGGTTCCGCGCCGGATATTCAGAACCAGGATAAAGCCAACCCGGTTTCGATGATCCTGTCCGCGGCAATGATGCTGGCCTGGTATGCCGAGAAGCATAACCAGCCGAAATTCCTGAAAGCGGCGGATGAGATCAACCGTGCGGTGGACGAAGTGCTGGAGAACCCGGAGACCCGTACTCCGGATCTGGGTGGCACATGCGGCACCAAAGCCTTTGCTGAAAAAGTGGCAGCGGCTATTCGCTCCTGAGCATGAGTTGTGGCTGCCCAAACCCGGGCAGCTTGTTATCTGGAGAGAGCCATGAGCCAACGTATTGTCCTGATCCATGCCACCCCTCTGGCCGTGGCACCAATCAATGACACCTTTAAGCAGCTGTGGCCTGACGCTGAAGTCAGTAACCTGCTTGACGATGCCCTGAGCGTGGATCGCGCGAAAGCGTCCACACTTACCCCGAGCCTGAATAGCCGTATCAATGCGTTAGTGGAGTACGCCATCAGCATTGATGCCGCGGCGGTGCTGTTTACCTGTTCGGCCTTTGGCACCGCCATCGAAGCCAGCGCACAGGATAAATCGCTACCCGTGCTTAAGCCTAACGAGGCGATGTTCGAGGATGCGCTGAAGAAAGGGCGGAATATCGTCATGCTGGCTACCTTCGAGCCTGCGGTAAAAGGGATGGAAGACGAATTCAGGGAGCTGGCGACCGCATGCCACTCAGAGGCCACCCTGAGCAGCTATATAGTGCCAGGTGCCCGCGATGCCCTGAACGCCGGCAATGCCAGCCTGCATAACCAGCTGATTGTCGAGGCGGCCCTGCAACACCAGGAGGCCGACGCTATTCTTCTGGCGCATTTTTCTATGGAAATCGCTTACCTGCAGGTCAGTTCCGCCGTCTCCTGTGCAGTATTAAGTAGCCCGCAGTCTGCCGTAAATAAATTAAAGCGTTTGATGAATTAACGTGCTGCACGCATGGCATAAAGAGTAAGGCCCCGTCGTGAACAATGAGAAAACAGAGGCAGAGATTAAATACAGCCATATTACGTCTCTGCCCGGAATCGTGTTACCTGCGAATAGCTGTGACTGCCATCATCATATTTTTGACAGGCGTTACCCTTATGCGCCCGATGATAAACGCAATTTACCCGCTGCCACCGTCAGCGATTATCGCGCGTTTAAACACTGGCTGGGTTTTACGCGCCACGTCCTGGTTCAACCGTCCTCTTACGGTGCAGATAACCGCTGTTTACTCTATGCGCTGAAGTCCTTTGGCCCGGTAGCGCGCGGCGAAGCGGTGGTCACGGATGCCGTCAGCGACACGGAGCTGGACTGCCTTGCCGCCGCCGGGGTGACTGGCATCCGCTTCAATTTTGGCGCGGGCAGTATCACCACGCCAGAAATGCTGATGCCGCTGGCCGCCCGGGTAGCCGAACGCGGCTGGCATGTGCAGATCCATGCCACCGCCGACCAGCTCTGGACGCTGCGCGCCTTGCTAATCCAGCTTCCGGGCCGGCTGGTGATCGACCATTTCTTCCGGTTGCCGCAGCCCGAACCGATGTCCCATCCGGCATGGAAGCTCGCCTGGGATCTCATCGGTACCGGCCGCTGCTGGGTAAAACTGTCGGCGCTTTACCATCAGTCGCAGCGGGAGGATGTATCGGACATGGCGGGCGTGATCACAGGTTTTTTGCATGAAGCCACCGAGCGCGTGGTCTGGGGAAGCGACTGGCCGCACCCGAATCTCATTAGCGCAAATAAGAAGATGCCAGATGACGCGTTAATTCTTTCAAATATTTTTCACTGGGCAAGTAATGAGCGGGTTCGGCATAAGTTATTTGTCGATAACCCGGCTGAACTTTACGGATTTAACTCTTCGTCTTCCTGATAAGGCCGAAAAGAATGACAACTCCCGACTCTGCTTCATCAAAAAAGAGACCCACGCACTATCGTTATATGATTTTGCTGATGGTGTTCTTAAGTATCGCGTTAAACCATGGCGATCGTGCCACCTTCTCCATTGCCGGACCTGATATGGTCAAAGCCGCTGGCCTGGATATTGTGGCGCTGGGTTATCTGATCTCCACCTTTACCTGGGCGTACGTGCTTGGGCAGTATCCGGGCGGCTGGTTACTCGACCGTTTTGGCTCCAAACGGGTGCTGGTCACCGGGGTCTTTACCTGGTCACTGTTTGTTTTCCTGGTGGGGTTCAGCACCTCATTTGACAACGTCTGGGTCACCCGCATCATGATCTTCGGCTTTATTTTTATGATGGGGCTAATCGAAGCGCCGACCCTGCCTGCCAACTCGCGCTTTCTTGCTGCCTGGTTCCCGGCGCGCGAACGCGGTAAGGCGTCCGGGTTTACCACGGCGGCGCAGTACTTCGCGCTGGTGGTCTTTTTACCCCTGATGGGCTGGTTCTCTTATCGCTTCGGCTGGGAGTCGGTGTTCTGGTTTATGGGCGGGCTGGGGATCCTGGTTGCACTTGTTATGCACCGGGTCCTTGCCGACACCCCGAAGGTCCATCCGCTGGTTAACAGCGAAGAGCTGGATTACATCCAGTCGGGCGGGGGGCTGACCAACCTGAAGGCCACCAAAAAGGGCGACACCGCGGGCAAGGGCTATACCCGCAAACTGCTGACCAACCGGCTGGCGCTCGGCGTCTACATGGGGCAGTTCTTCTTTACCGTACTTTCGTACTTCTTTCTGACCTGGTTCCCCGTTTATCTGGTTCACGATCGCGGAATGACTATTCTGAAAGCCGGGTTCGTCGCCTCTTTACCCGCGCTGTGCGGCTGCGCCGGGGCGCTGCTGGGGGGCGTATTGTCGGATTACATGCTCTCTCGTGGCTTTAGCCTCTCTGCGGCCCGTAAAACGCCGATTGTTGTCGGTATGCTGCTGGCCGTCAGCATGGTGATCTGTAACTACGTGGACTCTGCCTGGATTGTCGTGGCGATCATGTCCCTGGCCTTCTTCGGAAAAGGATTTGGGGCGATGGGGTGGTGTGTGGTCTCCGACTTCTCGCCGAAAGAGGCGGTCGGCCTGAGCGGCGGGCTGTTTAATATGATCGGTAATATTTCGGGGATCTTCACGCCGATTATCATTGCCTACATTATTAAAGACACCGGATCATTTAACGGCGCGCTGATCTTCGTTGGCGTCTGCGCTTTCCTGAATTTGTGCTGTTATTTATTTGTCGCCGGCAAAATCCAGCGCCTGAGTTTTGATACCGAACATAATGACCGTAACGGTCTTCCGGAGGAGCCCCATGTCAGCCATTGAACCCCTGCGTTTTGCCATTAATCTGGGTAATGCCGTGCTTGCAAAGGAACTGCCGGACGGCAGTCCGGGCGGGATCACGGTGGAACTGGCGCATAGAATCGCCGCGGAGTGGGGCATAACGGCGCAATTCAAAACCTATCCGACCGCCGGAAAGGTGGTGGACGACGCGCAGAAGGGACTCTGGGATATCGCATTTCTGGCGGTCGACCCTCAGCGCGAAGAGGTGCTGCACTTTACCCAGCCCTATATCCAGATCCAGGGAACGGTTCTGGTTAACGAAAGCAGCCCGTGGCAAAGCGTGGCGCAAATGGATAAAACCGGGGTGGTGATCAACGTCGGGAAAGGGGCGGCCTACGATCTCTATCTTACGCGTCAGCTAAAGAACGCCAGCCTGAACCGGCTTAGCTCCTCTCAGGCTGCTATCGATGCGTTTCTGAACGGCGAAGGGGATATGGCGGCGGGGATCCGTCAGCCGCTGGAGCGGACAGCCGCACAGAACACGGGATATCGGGTCCTGCCCGATAACTTTGGTCAGATAAACCAGGCTATCTGCGTTCCTCGGGGTAACGAACAGCACTACCAGGATCTTGTCGCACTTCTGACCCTCTGGCAGGCGGAAGGCAGCATACAGCAGATTATCGACAGAGAATTAGCCGCAGCGTGATCTCCCTCTTAGCGTTCTCTTTTCGAGAACGCTATCTTATCAAAAGTTCAATTTTCGCCCAGCCCCGGACATGGCACGTTATCCCCTGACGAACATAACATTACTGCTGTGACGGAAGACCCTATGACATCAACCCTGGCTCTCGAACGCTCTGACCTGGTGATTCATCATCAGCGTTATCATTTTGTGGATCTCACCCAGCTGTTACCCCTGGCGCAGTTGCAGACGCTCCCTTTCAGCCTGCGCGTGCTGCTGGAAAACGTCGCGCTGCGCTCTCCGGAGTCTCTGCCACAATTTTTGCAGATGCTGGCCGGGGCGGCTGACAAAGGCGAGGTGGAGTTCTATCCCGATCGGCTGATGTTTCACGACACCACCTGTCTGCCTGCGCTGGCGGATTTTGCGGCGATGCGTGATTTAACAACCGAGCTGGGCGGCGATGCCACGGCGATCAATCCGCGCATTCCGGCAGTACTGACTATCGATCATTCGGTGATTGTCGAAAGCTATGCCTCCGCCTCTGCGCTGGAAGATAACCTGCAGTTTGATTTTCGCCGTAACGCTGAGCGTTACCGCTTTATCCGCTGGGCCGAAAAGAGCCTGGATAACTTTCGCGTGATCCCGCCGGGCACCGGAATTATTCATCTGATGAACCTTGAAACCATTGCCGAGGTGGTGACGGTGGATAACAGCGCGCCGGTGCCGCTCCTGCATGCGGATTGCATGATCGCCACTGACAGCCATACCCCGATGATCAACGCCCTGGGCATTCTGGGGTGGGGCGTGGGCGGGCTCGAAGGGCAGGCCGCGCTGGTGGGGGAACCCGTCACCCTGAGCTTCCCCGAGGTGATTGGCATTTCGGTATCAGGCGCGCTGTCACCCGATGTCAGCGACAGTGACCTGACACTGCATATCACCCGCCTGCTGCGCGAAACCGGCGTTGTCGGTAAGTTTGTCGAATTTACCGGGCCTGCGTTAGCCAGCATGTCCGTTGAATCACGGGCCACCATCGCCAACATGGCTCCGGAGTACGGCGCAACGGTGGTGTTCTTTCCCTTTGACGAACGCAGCGCTGAATACGTGGCGTTAACCGGGCGTAGCGAAGAGAAGCAGTACCTCATCAGCACCTACATGCAGGCGCAGCATCTATGGCGGACGGCGGATGCACCGCAGCCTGAATTCAGCCAGCTTATTGCGCTCGACCTCTCGACCATTGAGCCATGCATGGCTGGGCCGGTTAATCCCCATCAACAGATCCCGCTGGGCCAGGCGGCCAGCAGCTTCACCGACACGCTCAGTGCGAAAATGCGGGATCGCCACTGGTCGCGGTCTGAATACCCTGAACCGATCCGCCAGGGCGCGGTAGCTATTGCTGCTATTACCAGCTGTACGACCACGGCGAATCCCTGGCTTGTCATTCAGGCAGCCCTCTTTGCCCGCAATGCCGCCAGACATGGGCTGCGGCCCAAGCCGTGGGTTAAAACCTCGTTTTCGCCGGGTTCCAGAGCGGTCACCGACTACCTCAGCGCATCGGGTTTGCTGATCGAACTGGAAAAAGTGGGCTTTGACGTCACGGGCTACGGTTGCATGACCTGCATTGGTAGCTCGGGTGCTCTGCAACCGACAATGGAGGAGCTGGTCAGCGACGGGCTACAGGCGGTATGCGTTCTGTCCGGAAACCGTAATTTCCCCCGTCGCGTGAACCCCTCGCTCGGGCACGGCTATCTCACCTCTCCGGCGCTGGTGATTGCCTGGGCGATAGCCGGACATATCTCTCATGACATGGTTAACGACCCGCTGGGCGTTGACGAGGCAGGGCAGCCACTCACCATGCGCGATTTAATGCCGTCCCGGGAAGAGGTGGAAATGTGGCGCGGACGGATCATGAAACCGGAGCACTACGTCAAACGCCGGGACATTATCTGGCAGGGGACCCCGCACTGGCAGCAGATTATGGCCCCCGGAAGCGTGCATTATCCCTGGGAGGCGACCTCCACCTATCTGCGCCGGCCGGGGTATCTTGAACGCCTGCCCCGCGATCCCACCGCGCCGCTGACCCTCTCTGGCGCGCATCCTTTCCTGTGGTTAGGCGATGATGTCACTACCGATCACATCTCGCCGGCCGGGGCGATCCCGCTTGCGAGTCTGGCGGGACAATGGCTGGTTGAGCACCATGAGGATCCGCAAGACCTGAACCTCTATTCCACGCGGCGCAGTAACCACGAAGTCATGGTTCGCGGCGCGTTCACCAATACCGCGCTGGTCAACCGCTTGCTTCCGCAGGCGCAGCGCAGCGGTGGCGGCAGGGCCTGGGATGCGCAACATCAGCAGATCCTGCCAGCGTATGAAGCGGCGCAAAGCTGGCTCCGGCGTGAAACCCCGCTGGTGATCTTTGCCGGTGAACGGTATGGCGCAGGCTCCAGCCGGGACTGGGCCGCCAAAGCGCAGGCGCTGCTGGGGGTTAAGGCGGTAGTGGCGCACAGTTTTGAACGTATCCACCGCACCAACCTTATCGGGATGGGGATTTTGCCGTTACATATCACGCCTGACGAGGCGGCGCGTTTACCGGAGATGGACGGGCGCGAGGAGATTAACGTAGACGGTCTGGATCAGTTACAGACGGGCTGCACGGCCCTGAAGATGCAGATCCGACGCGGCACAACGCTGCTGGGCGAATTCATGCTTACGCTGACCCTCGATTCGCAGCAGGAGCTGCGCTATCTCCGGCACGGCGGCATTCTGCCTTACGTCATTCAGCAAACACTGAAGCATTAACTATGGATAAAACGATGCGTTTTGATTTGGTCTCTTTATCTCTCTTTGTGGCGGTCGCGGAGACGCAAAATCTTACCCATGCAGCCCGCCGAAAACACACCGCGGTATCTGCGGTCAGCAAACGTATCGCCGAGCTGGAGCAGCAGGTGGGGACGCAGCTGATGCTGCGTATGCCGAGGGGCATAACCCTGACCCCAGCGGGTCATTCTCTGCTCTACCATGCCCGCCAGGTGTTCCGCAATCTGGAAAAGATGGAAGAGGAGCTCAGCGATTATGCCGCGGGCATCCGGGGACATATCCGTATTTACACCATCTCCGCGGCGCTGATGAATCACCTGCCGCGGGTGGTGAGCGGCTATCTTTCGCACTACCCGCAGACTGACATTGAAATTGAAGAACAGACCGGGATGAGCGTTGTGCAGGGATTACTGGCTGGCGAGGCCGATGTTGGCTTCTTCTCCAGCTGGACCCCGTCGGCAGGGATTGAGTACTGGCCCTGGCAGCACGATCTCCTCTCTGTACTGGTGTGGCCCTCTCACCCCCTGACGGTGCGCAGCGCGTTAAGCTTTGCCGATATCGTGAATGAAAAACTGATCGGCTCGCACCGCAACAGTGCCGTGAGCTATATCCTTGAACGCCAGGCGCGCGCCCTGGGTAAGACCCTTAACGTGGGGCTGCGCGTGAGCAGCTTTATTGCTATGGCAGAGCTGGTGGCGCAGCAACTGGGGATTGCGGTGCTGCCGGTGAATGAGGTGGCATCCTCAACCCTGCACAGCGGCGTCCGCGTCATTCCGTTAGCGGAGCCCTGGGCGAGACGGGAGCTGCTTGTCGGCGTGCGGGATTACGGGCAGGCTTCGCCGTCGGTGAAAACCTTAATCGGCAGCCTGCTTCCGGCAGAGCAGGCTGCGCAACCCGAAGGAGAGGCAGAGCGACGCTGAGCCTGCGGGATCAGGCAAAGCAGATGCAGGTTGGGCTGGCCGTTGCAATGACGATTTTTGTCGCGGAAAGCATGCCGGTTTCACTGTCGACGTCGAACACCTGAATGGTGTCGGAGTCTTCATTCGCGCTGAAGAAGCGTGAGCCATCGGGCGAAAGGGTGGTGAAGCGGGGCGTTTTCCCGCCGCAGGGTACCCATCCAGTAGGCATCAGCGAACCATCCTGTTGATTGATGCTGAACACGGCGATGGAATCATGGCCCCGATTAGCGGCATAGACAAAGCGCCCGGATGGGTGCACCTCTATCTCGCTGGCATCGCTCCGGCTCTCGTAGCCATCAGGCAACGCGCTAAGGGTTTGTTTGAGTGAGATAGTACCTTTTTCCTGGTTGACATGATAAACCGTGACCGTGCTGCTCAACTCGCTGATGGCATACATCCATTTCCCGTTGGGATGAAAATCGACGTGACGTGGCCAGCTGCCTTCCGGGAGATGAACCTCATCGGCCAGGCAGGAGCGGGTCTGCTCCCAGTGGTACAGACGGATCATATCGATGCCATTGCCAGCCTTTCGGCCCTGAACCGGCACGGCAAACAGCGCGCTGCCTGGAGCAAAAACGATTTCATGCGGGCGCGATAGCGTGGCCTGCGCGGCGGTATGACCTTCGATAGTGGCAAGATGTACTGGTGGCTCCAGACCCTCGACGCTTACGGGCAGGGCAGCAATGTTACCTCCCTCATGATTGGCGATCAGCAGGGTGTTCCCGTCAGGCGTCAGCGAGGCGCCAACCGGATTGTTTCTGCGGGCGGGATCGAGATCCGGGTTGCTGTGTCGGGGACCGGTGGTTTGATCGCTAAAGAGACTCAGCAGGCCGGAGTCAGGATCGCGGTTAAATACCGCAACGCGGTCGCCATCGCCGTGCAAAACGTAGAGCCGGTTACGCGGCAGATCGAGCGTCAGCCATGAGGGGTTGTCCTGTACGGAAGCAATGGATTGTAACAGCTCCCACGTTCCGGAATCGGAAATCCGGTAGACGCTGATTCCCTTACCACGCGCACCGCGCCATGCTGAAGTGCGGCAGCCAATATAAGCATAGGTTGTCATCATAACTCCTGTTTGTGTGCATTTTTTATATTATAAATGCATATTATGCGCTGTGATATTTATCTCACTTCTCTGTGTAACTTCCCTTTCATCCATGTTTTTAGGGGAATTTGTCGTTGTTAATCGATGTGCAGAGCATGAGTGCAGTTTTTTGTTTATCTCTTGAATTGCATTTGAGTGTCATTAAATGCAGAAATTGAACGATCCTGCTCACATTTCCAACAAGGTCTTGTTGCGGAATCCCTTAGCCCCCCGCTTAATGTTAATAAGAAGTGAGTTAATGTTAATAAACTGCAACGGGAGAGGGCTATGACCCAACGTATCGCGTATGTCACATCTGGAATGGGTAGTCTCGGTACGGCTATTTGTCGTCGGTTAGCGCAGGACGGCTTCATTGTTGTTGCCGGTTGCGGACCAAATTCAAAAAGAAAAGACGTCTGGCTGGAAGATAACAGGAAGTTAGGGTTTGATTTTATCGCCTCTGAAGGCAACGTTGCAGACTGGGATTCAACGGTAAAAGCCTTCCAGAAGATCCGCGCAGAGGTAGGAGAGGTGGATGTGCTAATTAATAATTCCGGGACCGCGCGCAATGTCCTATTCCGCGATATGCAGCCCCAGGAGTGGCAGGCGGTTATTGATACCAATATGAACTCCTTGTTTAACGTGACGCGTCAGGTAGTGGATAGCATGATGGCGCGGGGCTGGGGACGTATTATTAATATTTCTTCCCTGAATGCGCAGATTGGGACCGTCGGTCAGGTTAACTATTCAACTGCAAAATATGCCGTGCGCGGCTTTACTCGCGCCCTGGCGCGTGAGGTTTCGGCACGTGGCGTGACGGTTAATACCGTTTCTCCCGGTTATCTTGCTACCAGCAAATTAAAAACCGTCACTCCCGTTCAGGTAATCGACAAGATTGTTCAGGAAATTCCCGTCAGGCGTCTGGGATCACCAAAAGAAATTGCGTCCATTTGTGCCTGGCTGGCTTCCGATGAAGCGGGTTATGCCACCGGGGCGAACTTCTCCGTCAACGGCGGTATGCACATGAGTTAATCGCTCTCCCTAATAATTTAATAACGTACATTCTTTCATTACGCAGTTAGCAATATCTGCGTCGGAGACTCTTATGCTCTCATTCCTGGGTTACGGCATGATCGTGGTCTTTATGATCCTCATCATGACCAAAAAATTATCGGCGTTGACCGCCCTGACAATTATTCCCATCTTGTTTGCGCTGATTGCTGGTTTCGGTGGCGAGATGGGCGAAATGATGATCGAGGGATTAAAGAAGGTCGCTCCCACCGCGATAATGGTAATTTTCGCCATTCTTTATTTTTGTACTATGTTCGACACAGGATTATTCGATCCGATAATACGTTTCTTCTTACGTATTATTGATGGCGATCCGGTAAAAGCGGTGATGTGTACAGCGTTGCTGGCGGCCATGGTCTCCCTCGACGGGGACGGTTCCACCACTTACATGATTTGCGTTACGGCGATGCTTCCGCTGTTTAAACGTATTCGTCTTGACCCGCTTGCACTGACCTGTGTGGTCTTCCTCTCCGGGAGTGTAACCAACCTGCTGCCGTGGGGCGGCCCGTTGGCGCGCGTCTCGGCGTCGTTAAAGGTGGAATCGAGTGAACTGTTTATACCGCTGATCCCCTCAATGATCTGCGGGCTGGTGGGGGTACTGGTGCTCTCCTGGTATATCGGCATTCGCGAACGCCGTCGGTTGGGCAAGCTTAGCATCCAGACAAATGCGCATGGGTCGGTTATCGAAGAAGATGCCGAAAGCTATCTGCCAGCTATCAATGAAGTAAATGACGAGCTGCGTAGGCCAAAAATGTTTTGGCTCAATGCCGCGCTGACGCTTGCGCTGATGGCTTCGCTGGTGATGGAGCTTCTCCCGCTGTCGGTGCTGTTTATGGTGGCGTTTGCCATCGCGCTGCTGATTAACTACCCGCATCTGGATGCCCAGCGCCAGCGTATCGCGTCTCATGCGCCCGCCGCGCTAAATCAGACGTCTATTTTCCTCGCGGCCGGGATCTTCGCGGGGATTCTGTCGGGGACGGGAATGGTGAATGCAATGTCCAATACGCTTCTGGACATCCTGCCGCAGTCCTGGGGGCCTTATCTGGCACCTATTACCGCGCTGATCAGCCTACCTGGTACCTTCTTTATGTCAAATGACGCCTTCTATTACGGCGTGCTGCCGGTACTGGCTGAGGCGGCAAAAGCTTATGGCATTGATCCGGTTGAGATTGGGCGCGCGTCGCTGGTGGGGCAGCCAGTGCATCTGTTAAGCCCGCTGGTGGCATCGACCTATCTGCTGGTGGGATTGGCAGGGGTCGAGTTCAGCGACCATCAAAAATACACCTTCAAGTGGGCGTTCCTGCTGTGCATGATATTCCTGGCATCGGGATTATTGCTGGGGCTTTATCCCCTCTATTCGGTCGCCAGTTAACAGACAATCGGCTCACTGTGTGGGCCGATTTTTTTGGCAGGGGTTAACTTTCTTCGCTGATTCGGCGCATTTTTTTATTATCAAGGGCAACAGACAGGTGCTGTTTCATAGTGTAGGACGCCTCGATGCGCTGCCCGGCTTCGATCATAGCGAGTATGCGCATATGATCTTTGACCTCAGCGTAGTAACGGTTGCGGTCATCCATGATTCGATAGTCCATCAGCCGACGCATTCGGTTAACATTGCGCAGCGAGATTTCAAAAAAGGGATTGTTGGAAAAAGCGATAATCGTTTCGTGGAAGCGGTAGCCTGCCAGCTGCAGTTGGGTAGGGGAGAGGCGTTCGATTCCGCTCTCCAGCAGCATTTCCAGCTCGCGTCGGATCTCGTTAATCTTCTCCTGGGGGGCATTGAACGTCGGTTCCAGAATGGCCATAGGTTCTATGACCATCCGGAAGCTGAAAATCTGCTCCAGCGCGGTCTTGGTTTTTGCCACGGGTAGAAAGCGCCATCCGTAACCTTGCTTACGTTCAACCCATCCCTCACTGATGCCCCTGGCGAGCACTGTAGACAACTGGCTCTTGGTGAGATTGTAGCGTTTCATCAGGAAAAGTTCGGTTACTTCAGATTCGATTTCATCCTGCAGCCAGTCCTCAGCCAATTGATAATATTCGGGTAAGTCGAGTTCTTCTGACAGTTCTTGTTTGGTATCGGCTTGCGGGGTGTAGTCATCTTTAACAAAAAAACCGCGGTTTTGCTTCTGGAGTAGCACCCCTTTTTGTTCAAGGTAAACGAGTGCTTCGCGAACAGGGGAGCGAGAGACATCGAAGATATCGGCCAGCTTCGGTACACTTAAATGTGAGCCTGGAGCAATTTCGCCATTATCGACTAACCCCATGATTTTTTGTGATATTCGTTCGGAGAGTGCACTGATTTTCATGTAAGCGCCCTGAGTAGTAAATGCAAATTTTTGAATTATTATTGCATTTTAGTTTAATTAAAAGCAATGTCATCGATGGCTAATTATCAGATAGACATCACATTTAAAGTGAAAGGCGGCGCGGAAAGAGCAAGTTAATGTTTTCATTGATCTTCTCCCTGAAACTGACGGGGATGCGGACTGCTGATGCAGAGCAGAATCGTTTACCACTGGCAGAGTCGGCAGGATGCTCGGGCGATAACCCTGCGCATCAGGGAAATAGCAGAAACCCGGATCCGCTACGGTTGCCCGCGTATTCATACTCAGTTACTAAGGGGAGGTCTCTCATAATTCACCACATGCTGATTCTATGTTTATATGGAGGTCATTTAACTTATGTTGAGTGTAACTTTGGTTTAAAGATTAAGTATGATGTCACTTACTGATTTGTAAGGTTTTTTTTGGATTTTGTCTTTAGCCTTTCCACTATTAGTTCATGAACTGATAGTGGAACAACGTTTCCTCCACCTTCAAAAAGTCAATAAGTACAGCAGAGGTGGCATTTAGTTACTGATCACATTGTCCCGAACTGACATCATAGGATGCTGCCATGTCTGAAGGTCATAAGTAAGGGTTATCTTCTCTCCCACTTCTCTACAGGGACAGGTAAACTAAATTGCATCAGGAAAACACCGGATGGCCGTTCCGGTGAGATCTCACAACCACGGGTATTATTACGAACTCATCCTGTATTCAATCATTCCGCTTTTGACTGCCACCTGGTCATAGAGACGCTGACCACGGAGATTCATTTCATGCGTATGCCAGTACAGTCGTGAAGCGGGGTATATGCAGGCTTGCAACCGCACAAAATCTATAAGCCTCTTACCGATGTGTTTACCACGCATATCCGGACGGACAAAAAGATCTTCAAGGTAACAGTAATAGCTTTCCGACCAGGTGGAACGGTGGAAGAGGTAGTGTACGAGACCGACAATCTGGTCCCCCTGTCTGGCCACGGCGCAGAACACCGGCTCTTCCGGTTCAGAAAACCGTTGCCACGTTTTTCGGGTTATATGCTCAGGAACATCAGCTTCATAGAAACTAATATACTGCTGCCACAGACAAAGCCATGCTTCAAATTCAGTGTCATTCACAATCCCGATTACGATATCTTTATTTTCATCAGCACGTTCAGCTACGTCCACCACGGTGGTCTCCTCATGTTTAACAAATTCCGGCAATTCGTCCCTGCATGCTGTCCGCTATATAGCCCTCATTAGCATAACCGTCACTGAGCCGCCCGCAGTGTAATGCCTGTTGGTACAGTCAGTATGAACCTGCCCGACTGTCGGGCAGATATCATCAGGATTCGCAGCCCGTAGACAGCGCCTGGGCGGCTGCCCCCTGGCGCACGAGTTTAACTCCCGGCGCGAAATGCCCGATAATCCTCATGAGGGTATTTTCACAGTCCCTGTCCACGCCACTTTTTATGTGGATCTCCTGCAGCAAGGTGTCCGTCCGCGTGGCCTTCCACAGGACGACGCCAAGCAGCTGAATAAACGCCTCATAGTGACCACTTCCCGGTTCACAGGGGACCGGGGAAAGAAGGGTCCGGAGAGCCGAATCGCTGGCTCCCTGAATTTCAGAAAGCCCCGGAGAAAAACTACCGTCATCATTCAGGGTCAGTGTGGCCCGCAGGTACCGGCCATCACGGAGAATAAATTCGAAAACCTGCCGATTTTCCCGTTTTTTCATCGTCAGTAACGCTCATTATATCGTGGCGATACGGTGCGGCAGACCGCACCGTAAAAAGGATCAGGCGTGCTCTTTCCAGAGGAGCGGACGCGGAGAGAAACCGAGTTTTTCTTTCGCTTTCTGATTTGATGCGCCGGTCAGCGCAGTGTGATAATACAGGCCTTCTTCCCCGGCAAGGGCCAGGGCGTCTTCCCTAGATAACCGGGCGGGATCAGGCGCGCCTACCCAGCGTGCAAACGCGGGTAACCACACCGCCACCGGCAGGGGATCATCATCCACAACATTGTATATACCCGGTTCGGCTTTCAGCGCTGCCACCGTCGCGGCAACGGCATCGTCAATGTGAACAAAGGACCAGACCGCATTTCCTTCTCCGAAGATGGCTGATTCGCCCCTTAACGCCTGTTCAGCAACCGCGCCACCAGGACGATACCAGGTTCCCGGGCCGTAGAAGAAACCGTAACGCAGCACGCTGCCGCTGATACCGGGCTGCGTCGTTACGGCTTTTTCGTAATCAGACAGCACCTGGCAGCTCTCCCCGATCACGCCCGGCGCGCGAACGCGCAGCGACGTATCCTCACCGGCCAGCCCGCCGGCGGGAGTATCAAGATAGAACCCGCGGGACTGAAGAAGGTACCGGCTGACGCCACAGGCTGCGGCAGCCTCCAGTAAATTTGTTCCCCCCGTTTTATGCAGCTCGGTGTCTGCCGGAATAGAACGGATAATGTCTGCCGGATCGGCGGGTAACAGTGTCAGCTGATCGATAAACACATCCGGGGAAATGTCCCTGACGGCCGCGAACACGGCATCCCGATCCATCGCGTCAACGCACAGGGCCTTCGCGCCGGTTTCACGCAGGCGGTCTACACCATTCCCCTGGCGTGTCATTCCCCATACTTCATGACCGAGGCTCATCAGAACCCTTGTCAACGGTAACCCAATTGCACCTGTCGCACCTGCCAGTAAAACCTTCATACTTTTCTCCCGTTCCCGTTCAGTCTGCCGGGTGGTGATCCGTTCCGGCATTTGTTGATAACAGGATCAGGATAGGGAAGCGCTGGTCCATTAAAAAGAACCAAAAACGTTTATTTATGCTGTACCAGATTTAACCGGCTGCCCTACGCCAGCTTCCGGATAAGACGATGCAGCCGTTCGCAGGCCAGTGACAGTGACTCACCTTCTTTTCCGGACACGCCAAGCAACAGCCCTGCCCGTGACGGGGAGCCCGGCTGGAACCACCCGGACAGAGGCGAAGGGGCGAGTCCGAAACCGTAGGCATAGTGTGCAATAGTGCGGTCCTGTGCCCCTTCAGGGAGATCTATCAGAACCGATAACCCGTGTATACCGGCCGTGTAACCGTAGCCCTTCATGATGTCCACCAGTGCCGTACTTCTGGCGTGATAGATCCGTTTCATTTTCCGCAGATGACGCAGGAAGTGTCCCTCGCTTAAAAATGAACGGACAGCCAACTGAATCGCCGGGTCGGGCGCAGGGGAGAGGCAGGCCGCCACGTCTGAAACCGTTGCGACCAGTGGGGCTGGCACAACCACGAAACCCAGTCTCAGGGCCGGGCTGATGGTTTTGCTGAAGGAGCCAATATGGATCACCCTGCCGCAGGTATCCTGAGACAGAAGGGACGGCGCAGCCCTGCGGCTGAGCTGAAGTTCGCCCAGGTAATCATCTTCCAGGATCCACCCTCCGTTCTGATCCGCCCAGTCCAGAAGAAGCTTACGTCGTTCCGGCGGCAGCGTCATTCCCAGAGGAGCCTGCTGACCCGGGGTGACCAGGGCGACAGCTGCATCCGGTGCCTGACGGATACCGTACTCAACGTCCATCCCCTCGGCATCCACCCTTACCGGCACGGTTGTCAGCCCGGCAAGAGACAGGGCTTTCCTCGCGGGAGGAAACCCGGGATTTTCAACCCAGGCCTGACGTCCGTGCAGGGACAGCGCATGCAGGATAAGCCCCAGCCCGCCCGTAAAGCCGGTGGTGATGAAAATCTGGGAAGGATGACATCTGATGCCCCTTGAAAGGAGCAGCTGCCCGGCTATTTCACGGCGCAGCTCACTTTCCCCCCTCGGGTCACCGTAGCACTGTCTTGCCGACATGACCTGACGGGCGGCGGAAGAGAAAAGCCGGGAAAGCAGGGGGACTGGAAATACATCGCTGGCAGGGATCCCCATCTGAAAATCCCCGGAGGGAAACAGATAATCCTGGTAGAGTTCAGAGTCCGGTACGGGCTCCGGCTGGGAACGGGTCTCCTTTCTGACAGGAAAGCTGTCGGCGACGCAGGTACCGCTGGCGCGTGACATGACAATCAGCTGTTCATCGGATAAACGTTCATAGGCCGTTTTTACGGTTCCGCGTGAGATACCCAGCTGGGTGGCGAGATCTATCCAGGAAGGCAGTCTTGCGCCTGGTGCCAGCACGCCGCTCATGATAGCTTCCGTGATAGCTATCCGGATCTGTTCGGATATGGATATTCGTGCCTTTCGGTCTATCGTCACTGCAAGGGGCTGTCTGCTCATTAACCTCTCCGCTTTCCTGCCCCCGCCCGCAACATACTGTCATGCGCGGGGCAAAGGACTGGCTTATCTGCTTTTTTACGTCCTCCACCGGATGCAATCCGGAGCCGGAGGCATTCCTGGTACATTAAAATCTTCTGTTTTTGGTTCTTTTCAGTGTAAATCCAGCTGATAAGCTTGACTTACTTTGAACCAAAAAGGAAATGAAAATGAGCCAACGCATTGATTATACTAAAACTTCTCCTGCCGGTGTGAAAGCGCTGGGCAGCGTGTATGCCTACGTCGCGCAGTGCGGCCTTGAGAATACGCTTGTGGAGCTGGTTAACCTGCGTGTAAGCCAGATAAATGGCTGCGCATACTGTCTGGATATGCACACCCGCGATCTTCTCAAGAAGGGTCTCAGCCCCGTTAAACTGGCGCTGGTTCAGGTATGGGACGAAGCTGGCGACGTGTTCAGCGAGCGCGAAAAAGCAGCGCTTTCCTGGGCCGAAACGGTAACCAGAGTGTCTGAAACCCACGTCCCGGATGAGGCGTTCGAAGCCGCTTCTGCCGTCTTTGAGGACAAGGAGCTGGCGGACCTGACGATGGCTATTGGCCTGATCAATGCCTACAACCGTCTGGCCATCAGTTTCCGCAATGTGCCTCAGGAAGCGACGGGCGTCTGAGGTATCCATGAAATGCTGCCCGGTGGCTATGGCATTATGCCTGCCAGCTATCCAATGAACGCTGGTCCGGACACGAATGACGCCCCGCTGTTTCAGGACAACCTGATGACAGCTTATCTCAGGGCAGGGCGCACGGGCGCGAACTGGGAAGTTCTTCCGGCGTCCGCATCCGGTACCGCTTACAGGGTTTATGCGCTGCTGTCGCTTGCCAACGCCGTCTTTCCCGGTGCGCGATACCTTTTTATCGGGTGCGAAGGGGACGACGACAGGGGTGATGAGATGCTGTTTGGTGACCTGGCCTGTGCTGGCGGAATAAATCCGGCATTCACCACAAGACGCTGCATGCTGCTCGGGAAGCGGTACTACATAGTGGAAATCAGCGATTCATGCAGCAAGCCCTTTATGCTTGCGGCCGGTGTAAATGACTCAGGCAGAACGTTAAGTCCCGGGGTGGTTTACGTCCATACCCCGGTCCCGGCGGGCGATGGCATCAGGCAGGCAACCCAGAGCAGATCGAGGCCATCTGGAATGACCGGTTCGGACTGGGGCCCTCTGCCGCCGAATACGCCACCCGCTTTCTTTATGACAGAACGTTCTGGCATCAGGCCTCAGCGGACAGGCGCATTTATCGTCCGAGTCCGCAGTATTCTGTCTCAGTGAACAGGACGGAAGTGACCGGGGGCGTATACTGGTGGACTGCCCGCATGTCGTCTCTGGCCGTCAGGCGGCTCCTGCGGGTGAAACATGGCACCCGGATCATCGGTACCCTGCCGCTCGTAGAGTTTAAAATTTCCCGGTGGGCAGATGAACAATATGACCGTTTCAGACGGGATATGTCTGCACAGGAAAATATCTGACACCCGCACCGTTCCTTTTACTCCTGGTGCAACAGGCAATATCACCCATTAAAATTATTCTCTCTTTCAGGAGATACAGTATGAAAAATAAATATATTCTTGCCGCTGTCGCTCTGGCGTTTACCTTTTCGGGTACCGTTCTGGCACACGGCACGGAAGATCATGGCACACAGGAAATCGTTAAGCCGAACTTCACGCATGCTTTGCCTAATGTTCCGGGTAAAACGCTTACGGCGGTTGAGGTCATCTATCCGGCAGGAGCAGCTTCTCCGTCCCATACTCATGCCTCTTCCTCATTTATTTATGCCTATGTCGTTGAGGGTGAAATCATCAGCCAGATCGCCGGGCAACCGGAACGGACCTACCGCGCCGGAGAGAGCTGGTATGAGGACCCCGGGGCGCATCATGTGGTCAGCCGGAACGCCAGTAAAACAGCACCGGCAAAACTGCTGGCCGTGTTCGTTGCTGACACCGGTGACACGAAATTAACCACGCCTGACAGCAAGAAGTAGTAGCGATGGGCTACCGGATTGACTATGCCAGGACGTCCACTGCGGGCGTCCTGGCCTACAGTGAGGTTGAACACTACCTCAGCCACTGCGGCCTGGATGAACACCTTCTGGATCTGGTTTACCTGCGGGTCAGCCAGCTTAACGGGTGTGCCTTCTGTACGGATCTGCACACGCGTATGCTGACTAAAGCTGGTATCGGGCCTGAGAAGCTTGCGCTGGTTCAGGTCTGGGCTCATTCCGGTCAGCTTTTTTCAGCAACAGAAAAAGCCGCCCTGGCATGGGCCGAACATGTCACCCTCATCGCCGGGCCAGCTGCCAGGCGCGGCTCTCATCCCGGAAATGCATCGTTGTTCACTGAAAAAGAGCTGTTTGATCTTACGCTGGCGATAAGCCTGATGAACGCGTGGAACCGTCTGGCCATTAGCTTCCGTAATGTTCCTCAGTCCGCCGCTGAGCATAAAGTATGATTTCAGAGTGGGTCAGTCTATCTGCCGGGCGGATTACAGAATGACCTCATGAAAAAAATATGAACATGAACGAAGTGACCAGCAAACATAACGTATTGCATGAAGAAGTTGGTGGATAGGTAAGTATATGATTAATCGTAATCTGTGGGCGGTTATGAACTAAATGCACACTTTACGTAATGCATGAAGCGAGAGGGAGATCAGAAATCCTAACGTATTGATTTATCAGTTAGTGGAAGTGTCTTATGAACTTATTTACCACAGTAGGTGATTTAACTTATGTTGGGCAAAAATTACGTGAAATGGCACCAGAACTCGCCAGTGAACTGACTCCAAGATGGCTCAGTTATCTCTGTATTTACGTAACAGTGCACGCCTGCAAAACCCGGAGTAAGTTAACAGTCAACATGATTTAACATAATATACATTATGCGCACTTAGATTGTCAGCACAAAGCGTTATTGTCGTCTCAGCACAATTCACACGCGTCGTGTACGCTAAGCCTTCATTTTGCTCAGCACAGGACCGCGATCTTATGTTGGTGACTATGACAGACAAAGAACTTTACCGGCTTGGCATCATTCAGCGAGTATTTGACCGGGCTTTGCTTCAGCGCGACGCAGCAGACATACTTAAGCTCAGTGTTCGTCAGGTGCAGCGTCTTGTGCGTCTGTACCGGACAGATGGCGCAACCGCATTTGCATCTTCCCGCCGTGGACGTCCTGCAAACAACCGGATCGATGAAGAAACACGCTGTAAAGCCCTGGATTTGATCCGGTGCCACTATTCAGATTTTGGCCCAACGCTCGCAACCGAAAAACTGGCTGAACGCCATCATATATATCTCTCCGTTGAAACCATCCGTAACTGGATGACAGCCGACGGTCTCTGGCGTCCTCATTCCCGCCGGCGAACCCGGGTTTACCAGCCGCGCTATCGTCGCGACTGTTTCGGCGAACTGGTTCAGATCGATGGCTCTCACCATGACTGGTTCGAAGGAAGAGCCCCAAAATGCTGTCTTCTGGTCTTCATGGATGACGCCACAGGTCGCCTGATGCACCTGCGATTCTGTGATTCAGAAAACGCGTTTGACTACATGATGGCTACCCGGCAATACATTGATAAACATGGTAAACCTGTCGCATTTTACAGCGACAAGCATGCGGTGTTCAGGGTCAGCGGACCCGAGAGCCGACGTACCGGCACAACCCAGTTCGGACGGGCTCTCCGGGAACTGGCGATCGAATTGATTTGTGCCAACAGCAGCCAGGCAAAAGGTCGCGTGGAACGGGTAAATAAAACGCTCCAGGATCGACTGATTAAAGAGATGCGCCTGCAGAACATCAGCTCGGTTGCTGAAGCCAATCAGTGGATTGAACATTTCATGTCTGATTTTAACCGTCGTTTCTCCCGGCCGGCAAAATACCCTAAAGATCTGCACCGTGCGGTCACACAGAGTCCACTGGAGCTGAATGATATCTTCGCCTGGCAGGAGCTACGGACCTTATCGAAAGCACTGACTTTTCAGTATGATAAAGTCATGTATATCATTGAACCCACCGAACAAAATACGCGCATAGCAGGTGAAAAAATTACCGTTTATGATTACCCTGACGGAAGCATTACTTTCCGGCATCAGCACCGGCCACTGGGTTATAAGATTTTCGATAAACTGACCTGCGTTGATCAGGGGGCGGTTGTTGATAACAAACGACTGGGTGCCGTTCTGAGGCTGGCACAGCAGAAACAGGACGAGCTGGAGGCTGAAGGAAAGCGAATGCGCAGTACAAAAATGCCCCGCAGGCGCGCTCAGGAGCGTGCACTGGAAGAGCTCAGGGCGATCAACCCGGTGCTGGCCAGTCCGCAGGATTTTATCCCCAGCCTGAAGCGATGAGCCCTTCCCTCACCTGTGGATCTGATATGGCCGACAGATGAGAGAAAAATGGACGACAACAAACCAGTGCTCCTGACACTTCACGAAGCGCTACGCCTGGATTTGATTGAAGCCTATATGGCGCGGGAAATCACGCTGGCAGAAGTGGCAGAGTCCATGGAGCTCACCCGTCGTCAGTGCTCCCGCCTGATTAAGCGCTATCGCGAGCTGGGGCCAGCCGGTCTGGTCAGCCGGCGCCGTGGAAAGCCCGGCAATCATCAGTTAAACACCACCATCAGAGATCAGGCACTGCAGCTTATTCGCTCACGCGGCCGGGGTATGAATCCGTCAGCCATCTGGCGAATTCTGACCACAGAATACGGTGTCCGGATTTCAAAAGAGACCGTACGTAAACTGATGATAGCCGAGAAAACCTGGCAACCACGTTCTTCCTCCAAAGCCTGACTCAACCTTAAAAAGGCATTGTCCAGACTCTCCACTGACGTCAGGTCAGCTTTGTTTTCAGCACGACATTTCAACATTGGCTAGACATAGATTATGGTGGCTGAGTTGTAAGGCCTGCTCCTGGATAAGTGACACGTAGATTCACCATCGAGGGATTCTGATAACGGCTCATGCAGCGGACGTTTTCACTTTGGACGAAGTTAACCGACTCAAAATCATTCAGGACGTTGTCGACCGGAGTCTGACCACACTTGATGGCCACACAGCGCCTGAGTATATCTGATCGCCAGTACCGACGCCTTCTGTTGCACTGCCGTGAATCAGGCTCGCCAGATATCGCTAACCTGAAATCTCAGCAATAACCAGCTGCCAGATGACCTTGCACAGTACGCGCTCAATATTATCCGCGAGCGCTATACCGACTTTGGGTCTACGCTGGCGTGTGAGAAACTCGCAGAACTGCATGATGTTCATCTGTCCAAAGAGACTGTCCGTTCACTCATGGTTAAAGCCGGTCTCTGGATCCCCCGCAAACAACGTGCGCCGAAAATTCAGCAGTCACGTTATCTTCGGGCCTGCTGCGGCGAACTGATCCAGATTGATGGTTGCGACCACCACTGGTTCGAGAACCGTGCGCCCGCGTGTACCTCACTGGTCTACGTCGACGATGCGACGAGCCGCCTGATGCAGCTTCGTTTCGTTAAATCGGAATCGACCTTCACCTATTCATGCCACTTTCAAATGATGGCGTGGAGATCGCTCTGTGGTCCTTACGCCTGATGTCACCTTATATTGATTGAAGCGTCGCAAGTGCCGAAAGCAGGATACCGATAACGACCGGATAAAAAACGCTGGAAATCAGGAATTCAGCTACCTTATGACCTTCACTTTGTATATGAATTGTTCTTCCTATACTTATCAGAGAGGCAAAAAAACCGATCGTCGCCACAACGGCGATGAAAGTCAGAATGCAATACAGCGTTAACCCGCCAGCCTCTCTTTTCTCAAGGCAACCAAACATCGCCAGCGCCTGCAACAGGCTTAATGCGATCGCCCCGGAGCAGCTTTCACAAACCCTTCCATAGATACCAAACACTTCCCAGGCACGTTCGTTAATGCGCTTCACTCAGAATTCCTTCTATAAAATAAAAAAATAACAGGCGCTTAAGTTTTTACCTCTTCACCTTTGCAAATCTATATAAAAAATCCATTTAAAAAATGGTGTCCTCTTTTTTCAGGTATTCATAAGGGTTCACCCTTCCCAGCCCATTTAGCGTAAAAACATCGTTATTTCCGGCGCAGGAACCATTCAGGATATTATTAACCATCGTCTGGCGCCATGCCTAAACCCCTTTGTAGTGCTCTTTACTCAGGCCATACTTCTTCATTCTGAGATAGAGTTTTTTACGCGGTATCAGCAGATACTCCGCCACCTCATTGATACGTCCCTGGTGGATATTCAGCGCTTCGGTGATGATCTGCCGCTCGACCTCCTCAACCCGCCGATCCAGCGGCGTCGGTTCGCCGACAAGCATCTGCGGATTCACCGTTTCCGCGAGCGGTAATACCCCCACCGCAAACAGCTCGGCGGCGTTCGCCAGTTCGCGAACGTTATTTGGCCACACCCGCCGCATCATCCCCTTCAACAGACCGGCATCCACCTCCGGGACGGGATGATTCAGCCGTTGACAGGTTTTTTGCAAATAGTGATGAAACAGCGGCTCAATATCATCAGGTCGCTTTGACAGAGGCTGGCAGCCAATTTGCGTCATCGCGAAGCAGTAATAGAGTTCCGCCACTATCTGGCTGCTGGCTGCCAGCGCCACCAGCGAAGCATTACCGATACCAATCAGGCGAAAAGGCCGTTTCTCATGACTCTGCAGCTGTACCAGATGATGCTGTTGCCCGTGAGACAGATGCTCCAGGTGGCTTAAGACCAGCGTCCCGCCCTGGGCTTGCGCGATCAGTTCATTCAGCGTGTGGGCGTTAGCCGTGTTGAGTTCGCAGGAGATAAACGGACCTTCGGCGTGACGCCCTAACTGGTGCAGGTAACGCGCGCCGGTCATCCGGCCGGTTCCCGGCTCGCCGTAAAGCCATACCGCAATATCCGTCTCTGCCAGCTGCTGAAGGCGCTGGCGATACCGATCCGTCCATTGGCTGCGGCCAATAAGCTCAACCTGTAATTTTTGCTGACAATACTGGCGACGGGCGATCACCGATTGCCTCTGACGCAGCGCGGCATCCACCAGCGTGAGCAGCTTGCCTGGATCGATCGGTTTTTGCAGGAAATCCCAGGCCCCTTTTTTCACCGCCTCCACCGCCATCGGCACATCGCCGTGACCGGTGATAAGCAGAATCGGCAGCAGATCGTCATCCTGATGAAACAACGTCATTAAATCGATTCCGGAGCAGCCGGGCATGCAGACATCGCTTAAAACAATGCCGGGCCAGTCCTTCGGCACCTGCTCCCGCGCATCAAAAGGATTATTACAGGCACTGACCTGATACCCCGCTTGCTCAAGCAGCTGCGTATAGGCATCCAGCACATCGGCATCATCATCAATCAGCAGAATCGAACAGTGATTACTCAACATCTTTTACATCCGTCAAATTGAATTCCAGCACCACGCAGGCACTGCGCGTAAACGTCGACGCCAGGCGCAACGCCCCTTCCATTTGCGTCATCAGCGAAACACTTATCGAAAGCCCTATTCCCAGCCCCACGGCTTTGCTGGTAGTGAACGGTTTTAACAGCGAAGGGAGTAAGGCCGCAGGCCAGCCGGGGCCGTTATCGGCAATCAACACGCACAGCCTTTCGCCCTGGATGTGCCAGCTCACGGTGATTTGCGCTGCGTGCGGGCAAGCATCAAGGGCATTTGACAGCACGTTCACCAGCACCTGATGAACACGCACTTCGTCTCCCAGGATCCAGACGGCGTCATCCGGTATCAGCAGCGTCCCCTGCTGAGGTTTATGGCGCATCGCCAGCAGTTCCCACGCCACGGTAAAGGTCTGGCGCAAATCGACCGGGTGCAGCGGCGTTTCCAGTTCTGCGCGGCGGGTAAACTGGCGCAGGGAACGGATAATCGCGTCAATGCGGTTGATCAGCCCTTCCGCTTTGCTTAACGTCGTCCGCGCCTGCTCCGTCTGTCCCTGCTCGATTGCCCTTTCTGCGGTAAAAAGATACATCGACAGCGCATTCAACGGCTGATTGATCTCATGCGCCAGGGTGGTCATCGTCTGCCCCACCACCGCCAGTTTAGCGGTCTGGATCAGCTCGTCCTGAGTGGCACGCAGATCGGCCTCAATCGCTTTCCGCTCGCCTATCTCCTGTTCAAGCTGCTGTTTTTGCGCATTAAGCTGACCGAGGGTATGGCGAAGCAAACCGGCAATACGTCCCAGCTCGTCGCGCCCGTAAACCGGAATGGTCGCTTTGGTCTGGCCCAGACCAATCTGTACCACCGCCTGATTCAGCGCGGTAAAGCGTTTCACCAGCCGCGAGCGAATAAAATAATGGTTCAGCCCCCACGCCAGCAGCAGCGCCAGCAGCGTCGCCACCAGGATTAACCCACCGCTGACCCGGACAATCTGCCCCATACGTTGATTAAACATCTGCATCTGCTGGTGACTGCTGCCAAGCTGGGCTTCCAGCAGCGTTCTGAAGCGTCCCAGCGTCGCTTCTCTGGCCCGGCTGGCTTCCACGAGCGCTTTTTGCGCGGTAACGTAGTCGCGCATGGTGTCCGGCATCTTATTTTTCACCATGCCAATTTCCAGCAGCTCATCGATCGTTTGTCGCAGGGTAATGGTGCTCGGCCAGTCATCCAGCGCACGAATATTTTCATCCGACGTTTTCTTCAGGTTTTCCAGATAGCGGATATGCGTCTCCACCAGCATGCCGTCATCATTCCCGGATTTCAGTTCATTGAGCCTGTCGCGCAGGTCGTCAACGATCTGATTTTCAATACGCGCCAGCGTATAGACCTGCTGTTGTTCATTCTGCACTTCCCGGGAGCGTTTCAGGTACTGCGCCGCATCCCCCTGTCGGGCTTCAATCTGATCGAGCAGCGTTCCCTGTTGCCAGGTAAAATCCTGCACCAGCGAATTCAGCTCAGTGGTGAAATCATCGTGCAGCCAGTCGATCCGCGCCGAAAGCTCTCCCACCTTTTCACGAACCAGAAACATGTTGTAGAGCACGCGATCCAGTTCCGCCAGCAGCGCGCGGCTGTCCTGCAATATCACCGCCAGCTGCTGCCGTTCTGCCGGCGACAACCCCTGGCTCAGCCGCTCTATCTTATCCAGATGCTGGATAATCTGGTTGCGCAGCTGCAGGCGTACCGTGGTATTCGGCGCCAGCAGAAATTCATTGAGCTGATCGACCACCAGGTTGAGATTACCTTCAATCAGAAAAGCCGAATGGATGCGCGGAAAATACTCATCCAGCGAATAGCGGATCTGCGAACTTTGCTCATGCCATGAATAGAGGCTGACGCTGCTGACAATCAGCGTCAGCAGCGCCCCCATCAGAAAAGCCCCGCGTAGGCTGCTACTGATACTGATTTGCCGCAGACGTTGCAGCATGGACCTGCCCATCATTTCAGTTCTTCCAGTTTATTAATCGCCTGCCGCTGATTGTTGAGAAACCAGAGCTGCCACTCCATCATCTGCTGTTCCGCGAAGCTCTTATTGTCGAACTGAGCCAGCCAGGCTTCATCCTCGCTGCTCGCCGGATCGACCGGCACACGGGTCAGCAACGCGCGAATCTCGGGCAGCGGACGCTTGAGACGGGCCTCCGCGCTATGCAGCGCTCGCCAGGCATCTTTTAGCTGAGCAAGACGAAAGCTGATCGCCGTATCGAACATCCGTTGCACCAGGCGCTGGCGTTTGAGGATCAGCCGATAGTTCAATGGCGGTTGATTCATCAGCACCGCCTGCTGCGCCGCCCGCGGATTGCCCGCCGCCAGGGGCGTTACCGGGTATTTCCCGGTATTGGCATCGGCGAGGATCGTCTGGCCCTCCGGGCTTAACAGATAGCGAATAAACCGCCGCGCCTCGCTGGCGTGCTGGCTGTTTTTAAGCACCGCGACATAGGTCGGCGAAACCGCCGACTGCGGGAAATAGGTAAAAGCCAGGTGCGGATCGTTCATCAGCAGATTGGCGTAGTTATCAATCACCGGACCGGCCACGCCCAGGCCGCTTTTAATCTTATCCGCCACCCCAAAACTGCGGGATGAGATGGTCACGAGATTTCCCGCACTCATCAACAGCGTTGCCCATCCCTTAATCCAGCCTTTTTGTTGCAGCAGCGACTCCACCATCAGATGGTTGGTATCCGAACGCGACGGACTGCTCATCAGCAGCGCCCCCTGATAGCGAGGATCGGTCAGATCATCCCAGTCCGCTGGCGCAGGCAGGTGCCGTGTCATCAGCGCCGGGCGATTAATCAGCAAACCGAACCCGGAAATCGCTACGGCCACGGAGGTGGAGCGAATGGATTCCGGCACCAGTTGTTGGCTGACTGCCGGCGCACCGCTGAACGGTGCCAGCTTTTTATGCTCCTGAAGATGCTGCAGCAGCATCGGCGACGAGGTCAGGATCAGATCGACATTTTCGGCATTTGCCGTGTCTAGCAGCTGTTCCAGCGAGGCGCTGGTGCGGTTGAGCGTCCTGATCGTCACTGACCCCGGCTCTTTCTGCCAGCGATCGATAATCCACACGGTGGCGCTGGGAGAAAATGTCGTCGCCATCACCAGCTCATTGCTTTGCGCCGCACAGGGTCTCAGCCAGGCGGTCAGCAGCAGCATCGCGAGCATTTTGCTCACTATCCCGCCCCGACGAAGAGACATGTTTGTGATCCCGTTCATAAATATTGAAATACCAAAAAAATTACGTTGAGACAAAACTTACCCGTTTATGACAGCTGGCGAATTAATCACCGCGAGCGGAAAAATAGCCAAACGGGCGCCCGGGAATATCGCTAAAGATTACCAGATAATGATTGGGTAATTTGTTAGAGTCCGCACAAGCCGGACATAAAATCAGCGCAACATTAATTCCGCAGGCTCTCGCTCATTCAATATGAGTCAAAATCAACCCATCAATTCATTAGTTTGAGTCAGTTTTGACTCATTTCGACGATTTGTATTTTACGGCCGCTTATTTCACACTTCAGGCCGAATGCTCCTGATGTTCACATCAATATAAAATACAGGTGACGACATGTTATCATTATTAAAAAAAGGGCCGTCGGCGAATACAGTTCCTGCTGAGAAAATTCAGGCAACGTATGGTCGATACCGTATGCAGGCGCTGCTAAGCGTATTTCTGGGATATCTGGCGTACTATATCGTGCGCAATAACTTCACCTTATCCACGCCCTATCTGAAAGAACAGTTAGATCTTAGCGCCACGCAGATCGGTTTGCTCAGCAGCTGTATGCTCATCGCGTACGGGATCAGTAAAGGCGTGATGAGCAGCCTCGCGGATAAAGCCAGCCCGAAAGTGTTTATGGCCTGCGGTCTCGTACTGTGCGCCATCGTCAACGTCGGGTTAGGATTCAGCACCGCATTCTGGGTTTTTGCTGCGCTGGTTGTCCTGAACGGCCTGTTTCAGGGGATGGGGGTCGGCCCCTCTTTCATTACCATCGCGAACTGGTTTCCGCGCCGGGAGCGTGGCCGCGTAGGAGCTTTCTGGAATATTTCCCATAACGTCGGCGGCGGAATTGTCGCCCCGATCGTCGGCGCCGCGTTTGCGATTCTCGGTACCGAGCACTGGCAGAGCGCCAGCTACATTGTGCCGGCCTGCGTGGCGGTGGTATTCGCCATCAGCGTACTGGTGCTGGGTAAAGGTTCGCCGCGCGAGGAGGGCCTGCCTTCGCTGGAAGAGATGATGCCGGAAGAGAAAGTGGTGCTGAAGACCAAACACGCCCAGAAAGCGCCGGAGAACATGAGCGCATTCCAGATCTTCTGCACCTACGTCCTGCGTAACAAAAACGCCTGGTATGTCTCCCTTGTGGATGTGTTTGTCTATATGGTGCGTTTCGGCATGATCAGCTGGCTGCCAATCTACCTGCTGACGGTGAAACATTTTTCTAAAGAGCAGATGAGCGTCGCCTTCCTGTTTTTTGAATGGGCGGCGATTCCGTCAACCCTGCTGGCCGGCTGGCTTTCCGATAAGCTGTTCAAAGGCCGCCGGATGCCGTTAGCCATGATCTGCATGGCGCTGATCTTCATCTGTCTGATCGGCTACTGGAAAAGCGAATCACTGCTGATGGTCACGGTATTTGCGGCCATTGTGGGCTGCCTGATTTACGTCCCGCAGTTTCTGGCCTCGGTCCAGACCATGGAGATCGTCCCCAGCTTTGCCGTTGGCTCCGCCGTGGGCCTGCGCGGATTTATGAGCTATATCTTTGGCGCCTCGTTAGGCACCAGCCTGTTCGGCGTGATGGTGGATAAAATGGGCTGGCACGGCGGGTTCTATCTGCTGATGGGCGGGATCGTCTGCTGCATCCTGTTCTGCTACCTCTCCCATCGCGGCGCGCTGGAGCTTGAGCAACAGCGTAAAAACAGCGAGCAGGAAGAGGCCAGGCTGGCGCTGGCTGACGCACAGTAAGCGCCTGAACCGGGAAAACAAGAGCCAGCTTGCTGGCTCTTTTGCCGTTGAGAGAGGAATTGATGTCCGCAGCTGCTCCCGACGACGGTATAAAGCAAGTATCCCTGCCATCACTGATGTTACTACTGAGTGGAATGAACGGCCTACTTCGCCGGGATAATCAGCACTTGACCCGGATAGATTTTATCGGGATGCGTCAGCATCGGTTTATTGGCTTCAAAAATACGTTGATAATCATTGGCAGAGCCATACATCGCTTTGGAGATAGCGCTCAGGGTGTCACCGGATTTGACCGTGTAAAAACGACTTTCCGCCCCGCTTTGCGTCACCTTAACGCCGTCACTGACCTGACCTACGCCAGTGACATTCCCGACCGCTACCAGAATTTTTTCCTTATCCTCCTGCGAAGCAACATCGCCAGTGACCGTGGCGGTGCCATCGTCCGCAACATCAATATTGACCTTTTCGGCGCCAGGCAGATTAAGACCATCGATATGTTTTTTCAGTTTATCGGCCCGCTCTTCTTTACTGTCGCCGGAGACGGCGTCCCATATTTTCTCGCCCGCTTCTTTCACAAAACTTAATAATCCCATCTTTCCATACCTCCTCGACTGTTACATGATCACATCATCATCGGACCTGTTGACCCAATGTCAGGGGGCTGGTTTGCTACCCGCCCTCGCGTCAACTGCCTGAAGCAGCACAAGCCACCATCAAAGTATAATCAATAAGCGTCAAAGTGCAGGATATTTGCCCCACTACGGCAGGAAAGTCTGTATTCCGGCAAGGCGACACGAAATGGAAGCGGACATAGCCCCCAGCCATGCAGAGAAATGATGGCCCCTCGTCGTACAATGGCTGGAGAGGCAATGCCCGGATAAGACGCGGACTACCTGAGCAAGATTTCAGGAGACGCCGCTTCCGGCGCCTCCTGTGAGTCACCTCGCGGCTATTCCTCGTATGCAGCGTGATGGAAATCAATTTCCCACTGCAGTACTTCACCGTAAAGCGCCGACAGCGCTTGCTTTTCCTTTTCACTCAGCGCCATGGCGCAACGGTCGAGTTCGTTCTTTAACCAGAGCGCCTGCTGGTAGAATTCGTCCTCCGCGTGCATTTCCACCCAGCGTCGTAAATCAGCATCGCTCTGTCGATGTTCGCTCGCCCGTCGGCACCAGCGATAGTACATCCACTCCGCACCGAACATCAGGGTCACGATCTGCTCATAGCTGCCCTCGCGGGCGGTTCGCAGCATACCGTCGCGAAAGCGCCGTACCCCGGGCAAATCATCCGGGTACCCAGCGGGATCGATCTGTCGCGCTGACAGCACCTGCTCAAACCACGCGATCTGCGTATCAACCAGGGCATTCAGCACGCCAATCAGCCAGCGCTGCTGATGAATACCCGGCGCTTTGCTGACCCCGAGGGCAACAATCGCGATGGCCGTCGCGACAAAGTTGCCCTCAAACACCAGATAGCGGTTGAAGACCGCTGTCGGCAGTCGATCCTGTTCAATATCAGTGACAAACGGGTGCTGCTGCATCGCCTGCCACGCCGGTTGATGTTCGCGCAGCAGGCGTTCGCTAAACGCTTCCATTAGGCTTCCTCCAGCGCGGCCTGAGCGACCGACATAAAATGCTTCACCCGGGCCAGCTCAACATCGTTCCACCAGACGCCATCGACCTTCATCGTACTGGCCACAATGACCCCCTGGGTCCGCCCGAGGATCTGCCTCACGTTAGCCGGCGTTACCCCGGAGCCCACCAGGAGCGGTAGCGCCGTCGCCGCGCGGATCTCGTCAATTTCCGCCATCGTGGCGCTATCGCCCGTGCGCTGGCCGGTGGCGATCACCGCGTCGGCCTCGAAGAAATCGACATCGCGCGTCAGCTCCTGTATCGAACGATCGGCGACGATGGCATGGCTACCGTGCTTGACATGGCTATCGGCAAAAACGCGAATATGCTCAGCGCGCAGCATACTGCGGTAGCGCAACGCCTTTGCGGCCGCCCCTTCGATAAATCCTTCGTTGGCGATATAGGCGTTGGCCCACTGGTTGACGCGGACGAAATCGGCGCCGCCCGCCAGCGCGATGGCCATCGCCGGGATCGCCGCGTTAGCCAGGACGTTAATACCCAGCGGGACCGCAAACCGCTCACGAACTTTCTCGGTAATGACCGCCATCAGCGCGGAGGTTTCATGGCCGATGTCCTCAGGTTTGGAAAACGGAATATCGCCATGGTTTTCAATAATCAGACCATGAACACCGCCTGAAATATAATTTTCAGCATCGCGAAGCGCACGCTCAACAATATCGGAGACTGATTTTCCTCGATATTTAGGTGCACCAGGAAAAGGATCGCAATGAATAACGCCAATAACGGCTTTGCTTCGTGAAAAAATAGCTTGTATTGCATTGGTTTTTTCTGCTGAGATAGCAACCATCTTATCCATCCTGTTAAGGGAACACTATGCGTGTTTACGTTACCGGTAATATTGCCGTCGATGAAACCTGGTCTATTCCGGATATACCGAAAAAAGGCACTTCCATTCACGGCGTTAAAGTTTCGCAGGATATCGGCGGTAAAGGCGCGAATCAGGCGATTATATTATCCCGCTGTGGAATAGAGACGCGTTTAATTGCCGCCACGGGAAATGACAGCAACGGCGCCTGGATCCGCCAGCAGATAAAAAATGAACCACTGACCTTACTTCCCGACGACCCTTTCAATCAACATAGCGACACCTCGATTATTTTAAATAGCGCTGATGGCGACAATGCCATCATTACCACGACGGCGGCTGCCGACGCCTTCAGCCTTGAGGATATTATTCCGCATATGGCGGATGCCGCCGCCGGCGATATTCTGCTGCAGCAGGGCAATTTCTCCCTCGATAAAACGCGGGCGCTGTTCCGGTACGCCAAAACTCTCGGCATGACCACGGTGTTCAACCCCTCGCCCGTCAATCCTGACTTTTGCCATCTGTGGCCGCTCGTCGACATCGCGGTAGTCAATGAATCCGAGGCCGAGCTGCTTCAGCCCTATGGGGTGAAAACCTTAGTGATAACCCAGGGCGCCGCTGGCGCCTGGCTGGTTCAGGCGGAACAGCGCCAGTTTTGTCCCGCCGTGCCCGCCGAAGCAATTGATACGACCGGCGCAGGCGATACGTTCCTCGCCGTCATGCTGGCCTCCGCCCTGCTGCGCGGCGTCGCGCCGGATGACCTGGCGCTGGCGCACGCCAGCCGCGCTGCCGCCATAACCGTTAGCCGCCGGGGAACGCTCAGCGCGTTTCCCGGCAGCCATGAGCTCGCCGCCCTGTTAACCCAGGACGGCGCGCGTTGACCTACTTAAACAGCGGACGGTAAGCATCGACGTTCGCTTTGGTCACCACCGTCGCCGGAACCAGAATGGTTTTCGGCACGGTTTTTCCCGACGTGATGCTGTTCAGCGCATTCAGGGCTTCGGCGCCCATCTTTTCCGGATCCTGCTGCAGGACGGCGGTTACGTAGCCGCCGTCAATACCGGAAATCGCCTTCGCCGTCAGATCCCAGCCAAACACTGTAATATCCTTCTGCCGCCCCTGGTTTTCTACGGCGGCGATAGCGCCGAGCAGCGCGGGTTCGCCAGTGGCATAGATTGCTGTCAGATCCGGGTTGCCGGTGATCAGGTTTTCCGCCGCGGTCATCGCTTTATCCTGCACGTTCTGCCCGTCGACCACGTTAGCGATGGTAATGTTCGGATTGCTTTTCAGCGTCTCTTCGAACCCTTTCTGCCGCTGGTTCTGGATGGCCGAATTCAGCGCGCCGACAATCCCCACCCTCGCCTTGCCACCCATCTCTTTCTGCACGTAGTCCACAAAATATTTACCAATAATTCTGCCGCCTTCAATATTGTCCACGCCGACCTGGGCCGCCTGTGGTCCGGCCGGTAATACGGCATCAATCGCAATCACCGGAATGTTAGCGGCGGCGGCTTCTTTTACCGCTGGCATAATTCCGTTAACGTCGATAGCGGCGACCAGAATGCCTTTAACGCCTTGCTGAATATAGTTTTCTATCGCGTCGTTTTGCGCCACGGGATTATCGTTTGAGTTGAAAATAACTAAATCCTTGCCGCTGGCCTTAGCCGCATCCTGCGCGCCTTTATTCATCAAATTAAAGAACAGCGCCTGCTGATTGATTTGCACCAGCGCATAAGTCGGACCGGCAGCGCTGGCGGCAGAAATAAAACTCATCGATGCCAGCATGGTCGTGGCGACAGCAAGTAAACGCAGTTTTCCGGTGTGAAATAACATCATCAGTATCCTCGTCGGGAATAGTTGATAGCCAGCAGAGTTCCGCGCCGCATGCGAACGCAGAAGGATTGTTTTTTGGGCGGGCAAATATCGTCTATATGGCCAGAACAATCATCGATCGTTCGGCGGATACCTGCTTAATGTCATCCCGGCAACCGGTCCGTGTCGGTGCGCGACTGGAATGACTTAAACGGGTTTGGGAATGACTTCCCGGATGATGCGGTAAACTGTCTATACAATTCTCTGCTGATTAAAATTTGTCAAGCATTTATTTTCGGTTATTACGCACAGAGAAATTGCTGTATCCACCGCGCTTAACTATGTTACAGATAGCCGATTCTGGCAGAGATGGCGCAGGAAATGAGTATAAAACGCGTATTGTTATCTGATGTGGCAAAGCTGGCGGGACTGTCGAAAGCGACCCTGTCGCGCTATATGAACAACAGTATTGTGCTGCCGCAGGACACCATCGACCGTATCGAAACCGCCATTCGCGAACTGGACTATCGCGGCAATAGCCTGGCGCGCCGTCTGAGCAAAGGCGGCAGCGAGACGCTTGGCCTGGTGCTCCCCGACATTACCAACCCCTTCTTTGCCGAGCTGGCCGACGCTGCCGAAGAGGCCGCTTCTGCCAGCGGCTACAGCCTGGTGTTGTGTATCACCCGCAACAACCCGGAAAAAGAGTGCCAGTTCATCCGCTGGCTGGATACCTGCCAGGTAGACGGTCTGCTGTTCACCACCAACCGCCCCGATAACGGCCTGCTGCGCAAGGAGATCCAGCGTCACGAACGCATTGTCCTGCTGGATGAAGATATTCCCGGGAGTCAGGTTCCAAAAGTGTTTGCTGATAACGTTCAGGGCGGGCGCATCGCCACCGAAAAACTGATCGCCGCCGGGCATCGTCATATCGCTTTCGTCGGCGGCCCGGACAAACTGATGAGCGTCCGTGAGCGCTATCAGGGTTTTTGCACCGCGATGGAGCAAGCCGGCCTGAGCTGGCCGCCCGAATGGGTGATGTACGGCGACTATCAGCGCGAGTTTGGCCAGCAGGCGCTGCGGCACCTCTTCAGCCAACCGGTTCGCCCTACCGCCGTCTTCGCGGCCAGCGACTATCTGGTGCTCGGTCTGCTTGACGGTCTACGCGCCAGCGGGCTCCAGGCGCCGGAGGCGCTTTCGCTAGTCGGCTTCGATGACGCCAATTACGCCGATTTTACCCAGCCGCGGATCTCCACTATCCGCCAGCCCGCCCGGGAACTGGGGCGCACCGCGGTGCACATCATGATGCGCCTGCTAAACGACGATCCGGATATCCCTGCGGAAACCCGCCTGCCGGTTGAATGGATTGGTCGCGACTCGATCAAGATCTGTTAAGCATGTCCCATAATGACGCAAAAGCGCCCGTTTTTGGCGCAAAAAACGATCAATTAACAATTTATTCACTATAATCAGTAAACCGGTTTACCGGATTGTAATCAATAAAATCTATTGAATACATAAGGTTAAGTTACAGGGCTGCTGTGTTGTTCCTGCCCTGGCACGGATGCTGCAGTGTTCTTACTGGCGAACAAATATCTTACATAGCGTTTGTCCTGACTGTACTGGCGAGGGCTCTGTTCCACAGGTAAACCGGTTTACTAGATTGTAAACCGTGTCGGATAGAGTCTCTCCCGCAGGATGGCGAACATTTTCCCGGCAATAGCGATGGGAGTTATCAGATGCAGCAGCCACAAACTACCCCGCCAAGGGTGGAGATGATCAATATCACCAAGACCTACGGGTCGATACGTTCATTGCGCGGCGTTAACCTCGAGTTGGCCCCGGGCGAAGTGCTGGGTTTAGTGGGCGATAACGGCGCGGGGAAATCCACCCTCACCAAAGTGCTCTCTGGCGCGGTGATCCCCTCCAGCGGCACGATTCGTATCGACGGTGAACAGCATCAGTTTACCAATCCGGCCGATTCGCGCCGCTGCCATATCGAGATGGTCTATCAGGATCTGTCGCTCTGCGACACGGTCGACGTCGCGGGCAATCTGTTTATGGGCCGTGAGCCGATGAAATCGGTCCTCGGTATTCCCTTTCTCGACGAGGCCAAAATGCACGCCGATGCCAGAGAGATGCTTAAAGGGCTGGGGATCTCTATTCCGGATACCCGCCTGCTGGTGCGAAATCTCTCCGGCGGCCAGCGCCAGGCTATTGCCATCGCCCGCGCGGCGGCCTTTGACCCGAAAGTGCTGATTATGGACGAACCCACCGCCGCGCTGGCCGTCGCGGAGGTCGAAGCGGTGCTGGAACTCATTCGCCGCGTTTCCGCTCGCGGGGTGAGCGTGATTCTGATTACCCACCGCCTGCAGGACCTGTTCCTGGTGTGTGACCGGATCATGGTGATGTATGAAGGTACCAATGTCGCTGACAGACGGGTGTCCGACACCAGCCTGAACGATATCGTTAACCTGATTGTGGGCGAAAAATTCACCGCCCGCTCTGCGGCTGCACATTGAGGTAACAGGATGAGTATCATGAACTTAAGCAGCTCCCGCATGATCCAGCATTCGCTGCCGCGCCGCCTGCTGCATAACCACTCGGGCGTAGTCAGCATCGCGCTCTTTTTCGTCTTCTGCTGCGTGGTGTTTTCGCTGATCACCAGCAACTTTCTCACCGGCACCAACTGGCTGAATATCATCCGTCAGAGCGCCCCGCTGCTGATCGTCGCGACGGCGATGACCCTGGTGATTACCACCGGCGGTATCGATCTGTCGGTGGGCTCTACCCTGGCGCTGGTCGGCGCACTCTCCGCTATCGCCCTGAATAGCTGGGGGCTGCCGTGGCCGGTGGTACTGCTCGGCGGCCTGCTGCTCGGCGGCGTCGTTGGCGCCATCAACGGCTTCTTTATTGCCTATGAAGGGATTCCGGCGTTTATCGTCACCCTCGCCACTCTGGCAGTGGTTCGCGGCATCGCGCTGCTGATCACTCAGGGTTATTCGATTCCGGTTCCGGCTGACAGCCTGTTTACCTTTATCGGACGCGCGTGGGTTGTCGGTATCCCCATGCCCGCGCTGCTCGGCATTCTGATTCTGCTGATCGGGCATATCGTTCTTAATCACATGCGTTTTGGTCGCTACGTGACCGCTATCGGCGCCAACGCTGAAGGCGCGCGACGCAGCGGGATTAACACCAAAGCCGTCACGATGAAGGTCTATATCCTCAGCGGCATGGCCGCCGCGCTGGCGGGAATGATCATTACCGCTCGCCTCGGCAGCGGCTCCTCCAACCAGGGTGAAGGCTTTGAACTGCAGGTTATTGCCGCCGTGGTGCTCGGCAGTACCAGCCTGTTTGGCGGCTTCGGTACCATTATCGGCACGCTGCTGGGCGCGCTGTCGATTGCGGTCATTCAGAACGGGCTGATCCTGTCGCATATTTCGCCGTTTTACACCCAGATAGCTACCGGCACCATTATCCTGCTGGCTATCTGGCTGAACACCCGCATTCTCAACCCCACGCGCTCCGCGGCAAAAGGATAGCTGATGAACGGATCAATTTTTCGTCATCCCTCACCGCTGCCGGTTGGCGTCAGCAGCGGTTACGTGATGACAGTGCTTGGCCCGCTGCCGATTAACGAAATGGGCGTCACCCTGATGCATGAGCATATTCTGCTGGATGCCTCCGGCAAATGGGTGCCGCCCTGCTGCTGTAGCGATCGCCATCTTGCCGAAATGCCGGTGAAAATGGAAAACCTTGGCGAACTGTCGCTGAATCCGTTGATGAGCCGCGATAACTGTCAGCTGTTTGATGTCGACGTTGCGATTGAGGAACTCACTAAATATCGCGCCCTTGGCGGCGAAACCGTGGTCGATCCGACCAATATCGGTATTGGCCGCGATCCGAAAGCGCTGGCGCGCATCGCGCGTCTGACCGGTCTGAACATTATTATGGGTACCGGCCTCTATCTGGAGCCTTCGCACCCCGAGTGGGTAAGGACCAGCAGTGTTGAACAGCTGACCGAACGGCTGATTTACGATCTTGGCGGCGCGGAGGAGAAACCGGAGGTACTCGCCGGGCTTATCGGCGAAATCGGTATCTCCAGCCGTTTTACGCCGGATGAGGAGAAATCCCTGCGCGCTGCGGGTCGGGCCAGCGCCGCGACCGGCGTGCCGATCGAGGTCCATCTGCCGGGCTGGGAGCGGCTGGGTCATCGGGTGCTGGATATTCTCGAGCAGGAAGGCGCCGATTTACGCCATACCGTGCTGTGCCATATGAACCCCAGCTTTGCCGATAAGCGCTACCAGCGCGAACTGGCGCAGCGCGGAGCATTCCTCGAATACGACATGATTGGCATGAGCTATTACTACGCCGACGAGTCAGCGCAGTCGCCCTCCGACGAGGAGAACGCCCGCGCGATCCGCGAGTTAATTGACGACGGCTATATCCAGCACATTCTGTTGTCGCAGGATGTCTTCCTGAAAACCATGCTCACCCGCTACGGCGGCCACGGTTACGGCTACATACTCAAGCATTTTGTTCCGCGTCTGCGGCGCCACGGCGTCAGCGGCGAACAGCTTGAAACCTTAATGATTGGAAACCCCCAGCGGGTCTTTGGCGGATAAAAGGAAACGTCATCATGCAGAAAAAAATCTTACTGGTCGGTGAGTCCTGGACCAGCACCTCAACGCACGTTAAAGGCTTCGACCAGTTTGCCACCGCCACCTGGCACACCGGCGCAACGGATTTTCTGGCCGCGCTCGCCGACAGTCCCTATGCCATTACCTATATGCCCGCCCACGCGGCGGCGACAGACTTTCCGCTGACGCTGGAAGCGCTGGAACACTGGGATGCGATCATCCTTTCGGATATCGGCGCCAATACGCTGCTGCTGCATCCGGACACCTGGCTGAAGAGCCGCCGCACCGCCAACCGTCTAACGCTCCTGCATGATTACGTGGCCGGCGGGGGGGCGCTGATGATGATCGGCGGCTATTACAGCTTCCAGGGGATCAACGGCGGCGCACGCTACCGTAATACCGCGGTGGAGAAAGTGCTGCCGGTTCGCTGCCTGGCCTGGGACGATCGCATTGAAACCCCGGAAGGCTGCTTTGCTGAAGTGGCGGGATCTCACCCCCTGTTTAACGATATTCCGGACGAATGGCCGTGGTTGCTGGGCTATAACGAGGTTGAAATGCATCCGGAAGGTAAACTGCTGGCGACCGTGGCCGGTACCGATCATCCTCTGCTGGCCATTCGCGAATATCAGCGGGGGCGCTCGCTGGTGTGGACCAGCGACATGTCGGCACACTGGCTGCCGGAAGAGTTTGCCAAATGGCCCGGCTATCGCCAGCTGTGGATTAACTGCCTCGACTGGCTGACGGAACGCCGCTGATGACCGCTACCCTTGAGCTCGCCCGGCAACTGCTGGGCTTTAACACCATCAACCCGCCGGGCAGCGAAGCCGACTGCATGCGGTTCTTCGCCGACTGGCTTGCCGATAGCGGTTTTGAGGTGTCGCTGTCGTCATTCGGCGAGGGACGCAGCAATCTTATCGCCAGGCTGCCCGGGTCGAAGAGCGGTAAACCGCTGGCTTTTACCGGACATCTGGATACCGTCCCGCTGGGAAATGCCCGCTGGCAGTACGATCCTTTCGGTGCGCAGATGGAAGACGGGCGTCTTTATGGACGCGGGTCGAGCGATATGAAAGCGGCGATAGCGGCATTTGCCGTCGCCTGCGTTCATCAGCGGCAAACGATTCGCGCCGGGCGCGGCGCACTATTGCTGATCACCGGCGGAGAAGAGACCGGCTGCGACGGCGCGCGGGCGCTGATCGCCTCCGAGACGTTGCCAGAGGTGGGCGCGCTGATCGTCGGTGAGCCCACCGCCAACTACCCGGTTATCGGCCATAAAGGCGCCCTCTGGCTACGCTGCGAAACGCGGGGAAAAACCGCCCACGGCGCGATGCCGGAGCTGGGGATCAATGCTATCTATCTTGCGGCGGATGCGCTGGGTAAGATCCAGCATTTTTCGCCGGGCGCGCCGCATCCGCTGATGAAGCAACCCACCCTCAACGTCGGACGCATAGAGGGCGGACTCAATATTAATTCCGTACCGGACCGCACGCGTTTTGATGTCGATATCCGCAGCGCGCCCAATTTACAGCACGCCGCTATCCGGGAGCGCTTGACGACGCTGCTGGGCGAAAGCGTTACGGTCACCACGCTGGTCGACCTGCCTGCGGTCCTGAGCCGGGAGGATCACGCATGGATTAAGCAGGTTTACCAACGCTGTCAGCCGCTGCACGCTGAGCCGATTACGCCGCGCGTGGTGCCCTACTTTACCGACGCCTCGCTGCTGCTGCCTGCCCTGGGCGACCCGCCCTGTATTATTCTCGGCCCCGGGGAGCCGTCGATGGCTCATCAAACCGACGAGTACTGCCTGCTCAGCCGGCTGGCGGAGGCAGAACGGCTATACGGTGACCTGATTCGCGACTGGATGGCCTAACCGTCCGCGATGAAAGCCAAAAATGTGTGACAGTGTCACTTAAAACGAACATGATGCATTCAGCGTTTGAATAATCTCGCGGAATAACAGAGGATAACCGCCTCGTACACGAAATGTTTCACCACCAGCAAGGAGGCTTACCATGTCCGTGAAAATTAACGCCGTGCTCGTTTGCACCCTCTCTTTCCTCCTTTCCGCCTGTTCGGGTCATGCTTCTGCGCCGGACAGCGCCGAAGACGCTCAAATATCGGCAGAAGTGGATAAGATACTTCGCGATTATCAAACGGGTGCCGATACGTCACCGCAGGCCAATGCCTCACGCTATCTGGCGCGGATCCAGGCGGCTATCTTCGCTAACATAGACCAGCCGGACTCCTGGCAAGGGCAAAAATGCTCGGTGCGCTTTACCCTGCAGCGTGACGGGACGGTGCAGGATCCGGCGGTCGAGAACGGCGATCGGCCATTCTGCGCGCAGGTGATGTCCGCGCTGAAAGCCGCCAAAATTCCGCCTGCGCCAGATGAAAAAACCTATCAAACATTTAGCCATGTCGTTCTGGACTTGAAGGCCTGAGCTTGTCCGTAGAAAGCGCCCCGGTCATCGCCAGGGCAATGGCTAAAAAGATAATCTGACAGCCTGCTTAACAGACGCTTTTTGGCGATCAGCGAGGAGTGATTCAATGGTGCTTGAGTCGAGGTGATGAGCGGCAAGAGCGCCGGCTGAACGGGACAGCGCATCCAGGTGCGCTGATGATGGCCTCTTATTCATGACTCAATCTCTGATGCATGAAATCAATAAGCGCTCTTGTTTTTGCCGGCAAATAACGCCGATCGGAATACAGGGCGAACAATTGCAAGGGGGCTGCCGATTGTTCAAATTCAATTTCGATTAACCGGCCATCGTCAATATAGGGCTGGCAGGCTTGTTTCGACAGGATGGCATAACCGACGCCTGAGATGGCCGCTCGCCCTGCCATCTCCCCGCTGTTGACCCGATAACGACCGTTCACTTTAATCGTCTCGAATCCGCCCTTTTTATTCACAAACTGCCAGGGAGCGCCTTTAAGCGCATTTACCGTTGTAATACAGGGCAATTCTTCAAATTGCTGTATACGAGAAGGCGTGCCATAACGCTGGATAACGGAGGGAGCCGCAACGATGGTGCAAGGGATGGTCACCAGATGACGGGCTATGTAGTCACTGTCATCCATCTGACCACGACTCACAATGACAGCGAGATCCAGATCATCGCGCAGGGATTCATAACCAGACAAATTGGTGACGCAACTTATCTCCAGGTCCGGATGCTGACAGGCGAAATCGGCAACAACAGCGCCCAGCAGTGCAGGACCGATTTCATTGGGAATACAGATACGTAATGGCCCTTTGAATTGCATTTGCCGCAACGTTAATTCGGTTTCAGTTTGCTCAAGCGCTTCCAGTAATGGCTTCGCCCGGGTATAGAGTAGATGCCCCGCCTGAGTGAGTTTCATATGTCGGGTACTGCGTTCAATAAGCTGAAGATTCAGTTTGTCTTCTAGCTGAGCAATGCAACGGCTGACATTTGATGCCGGCATTTCAAGGGCTTTCGATGCCCCCACAAAACTGTCTCTTTCAACCACAGCGATGAAGACTTTCAGCGCATTAAAATCAAGAACTGGCCGCATCAACTATCCCACATATGATAATAATGAGTGCCATTTTTACCATCTAATCGATAAGTTTGATAGCAGTTAAGCTAGGTTATCTTTCATCAACAGGTCGCTTGCTATGCCACGGGTCACCACTACATTTAATCAAAAGGCGCTGATACGGATAGCGCTGGTCATCGCTTTTGTGCAGTTTACTAATGCGCTGGAATATATGATGTTCAGTCCTGTTTTTACATTTATGGCCGCGGATTTCGCTGTTCCCGTCTCCTTCTCAGGCTATGTATCCGGTATGTACACCTCTGGAGCCGTCCTGTCGGGAATTATCGCCTTTTACTGGGTTGACCGTTGCAATAAGAAGCGTTTTCTTATCGCTAATATGGTGCTGCTAGCCATAGCGACACTGTTGACGACATTCATAACCAGTTTTCCTCTTCTTCTTACCTTGCGACTCTTCGCAGGGCTGGTTGGAGGGACGACAATGGGGGTGGGGATCGGTATTTTGATAAACCACACGCCGGCTGACTTGAGCGGAAAAATGTTGGCGACGGTGATTGCGTCATTTTCGCTGGTAAGCGTTGTGGGGATGCCCGCTATATTATTTTTGTGTACTCATTACGGTTGGCATGTCGCGTTGTGGTTAATCAGCACGCTCTGTTTGTTGGCATTGCCATTGATCGTCACTGTCATTCCTCAGGACCCCGTCGCTTTCGACACGTCTCACGCGCTGCCCCTCGATGTTGATACTTTACTGTTTGCTTCCGGTAATGCGCTGGTACAGTTTAGTCCAATGCTGATCATTCCTGTTCTGGCGCCATTAATGACGCAGCTGTTGGGGGCTTCTGAAGGCCTGCTGCCCTGGCTGTTCTTCGACGGGGGACTGGCGGGGTATCTGTCAACAAGAATGACAGGGGCATTAACCTCTCGTTTTTCTGCCTTGAGTTTGGCGACCGGGTCAACCCTCGTTTTTATTCTGAGCTTGCTGATACCCCTCCTGGGCTATCCGCATCCGGCGCTGTTTATGACGTTATTTCTCGGGGCAGCTTACAGTCGTCTGGTTTCATCTTCGGCGGTTACGATTCAGTTTCCTGATAACAACCAACGAGCGGGATTCTCTTCATTACAGACGTCCATGATGTATCTGATGACGACTGCCGCATTTTTCCTGTCCGCTTTTCTGTTACCTGACCATCGCATGGCGCTCCAGAATATGGACACGTTGCTGACGCTATGTGCAATTTCCGCATCAGGATCCCCAATTATTATCATCATTTTGCAAAAAAAACTGGCTAAGCGGACGATCCCGCCCGATCGTTGCACCACTGGGTAGAACATGGCGCGCCCTGCCCTGGGCATTAAAAATTATCATTGACCCTGGTGTGGTCGCTAAATGGAGATGAGGGCGTTTATTTGTCTGACGGTGTCTGAATTTAGTACCTGGCGGGAAGCTTATGGATTTTAATGAGTCTTCCCTCTTCCATTTCGATAAAACCACCCGTTTTTAAATCTGCAAGAATGCGCATGACGCCGCTGCGAGAAAGATGGGTTTTCTCACGGATGTAGAGTTCCGCTGTGACTGCGGCGCGATAACTCTCATCTTCTTCGATTAAATTGAGCAACTGCTGGCGGATCATCTCGTACGCCGTCGGTGCGCCCTGCGGCATCACATTGTTGTAAAGTCGGCCATACACAAACATCAGTTGCTTTGAGAGCAGCCCCCATAACGACTTTTCTTTAATAATGTCATGAACACGAGCGGTGGAGATCTCGCCAATCACGCAGGAGTTGAGAGTTTTAATGTAATCATCGAAGTAAATATCCGTCAGATTGGCAAGACCAAACACGGCGGGACTGCGCGCAGTGGACAGCATCATATTATCGTTTCGGCGATAAACCGCTACGGTTCCCTCAAGGATAAGGTAACACATCCCCTGGCCATTCACCTTGAAATCCAGTTGCTCCCCCCTTTCAGTTTTACGTGGCGTGCAATACGGCTGTAAATGCATTATCAACTCTTGCGCGTAGGGTGAACCTCTGTGAGGTTTTGCTGAAGAGGACATAACCGATAACCTTTAGATTGACCTGTCTGATTATAGCCTGGCTTCCTGTTGCGGGTATCCTCATCGTCAGTATTTTCGAGGCAAATGGTTGATATCAAGAAGTATACCCCGTTCCATGGTGATGTAGTTCCCGGTTCGCAGCTCTGCCAGAATTCGCATAATCCCGCTCCGTGAAAGATAGGTTCGGCTCTTAATATAGGCTGCAGCCGTAATTTGTTGCCGTATCGCATCCGGCTCTTGCATCAGTTCAACAAGCTGAAAGCGGATGATGTCATAAGCCGACATCTGCGAGATTTGTGCGCAATGCTCATACACCCGGGAGGCCGTGTAAATCAGGAGTTTCGAAAAATGTTCCCATAGATCCAGTTGCGCCACGATGTGATTAAAACAATCCAGTGACACCCGGGCGATCTCTGACGTCTCCAGCGCTCTCACATAGAGATGCTCTGAGGAAAACTGACTACTGACGCCCAGAATAAAGGGTGATGATTCAGAATTTAAAACAATGCCATCGCCGCGACGGTGCAGCGCGACGCTACCTTGCAATAGTAAAAAACATTGCCGGATATCATCTTTATAATAATGCACGACCTCACCTCTGCCGATCACTACTCTTTCTGCTGCTGGCAACACATGATTTATCAGAGTCTCGATGTGCCGAAATGGTTTTAATTCCAGGGCAATTGATTTGTCCTGGTTTTCCGGGGTGGTTAAGCGCGTGTTCATATGCTGCCTCAATTCCTCTACGGTGATCGCTTTATTGATCGACCCGACGAATTATCTTAAAAATGAAGAAACCGCGAAATATTGGTTTAGGGTCCAAAAGTAGACCGTGCTAAAGATGTACTCTAAGTAATTGATTTTGTGCCTCATGACCTTTGAGTCTAAAAATAGACCGGACCTTAATAAACACAATAAAAAAGGAATGTTACTTATTCGTTAAGTGAGAGTCTACTTATAGACCCACAAATCATTTGAGTTTAAGAAAGTGATTAGATAAATTTTAGCCAGCCAGCAGAACAGTTCATGATCTTACCGTAATTAATTATGGCTGCCATGCTGCACAGTAATAAATAAGGCGCTGGTACAAAAAGAGTGTAACGCTCATCGGCACCCTATTGCCTGAATATAAGTGGCAAACCAAGTTAATAAGGAAACAACGTAATGAAAAAAAGTCTTGTTTTAGTTGCCTTGACCGCAACTGCAGCGCTGTCTATGTCTCACGCTTTTGCTGCCGCTGGCACCGTGAATTTCGTCGGCAATATTCTTGATACTGCCTGTGAAGTCGATGTGGCATCGCAAAACCAGCAGGTTAATCTCGGTAACTTTTATAAAACTGAATTTCCGAACAGTGGCGCAAAAGCGGCTGCAAAGGATTTTAATATCGTGCTTAAAAACTGCCCAACTACAGTGACTTCGACAAAAGTACGCTTTGATGGCACCCCCGATCTGACCAACCCTAACCTGCTGGCTATTGATACCTCAACCTCCAGTGCGGCATCAGGGGTGGCGATTAACCTGATGACCGCCGATAAAGTCGACCTGCCTTTGCACGGTGAGAACAGCTATAACTACACCCTTAGCAGCACCCAGGACAATACGCTGAAATTCTACGCGCAATATATCTCCACCACGGCATCAGTAACGCCGGGTACGGCCAACTCTGTTGCTAACTTCTCCATTGTATATAACTGATTTTCTGTCCAGAAAAGCTGATGGGGTCGATACGGCCCCATGTTTCAGAGGTCTAAAATGAATGTTCTTCGCAGTATCTTGCTTACCACCACGATATTGAGTATTGGCTTATCCGCTGCTCAGGCCGGTGTCGTTATTGGTGGTACGCGGGTCATTTTTGATGGTAATAAAAAAGAAGCCTCAATTGGCATAAATAATCCTGATAAAACCCCCTACCTGATCCAGTCCTGGATCGAAACGCCGGATGGCGGTGCCGAAAAGGCGCCTTTCATCATTACGCCACCGTTATATCGACTGAATAATGGCCAACAAAACGTCGAGCGCATTGTTGCCACCGGAGCATTACCTCAGGATAAAGAGAGCTTATTTTGGCTTAATATAAAAGCCATACCCTCTGCAGCTAAAGTTGACAATACGTTGCAAATTGCCATTAAAACCAGAATCAAGCTCATCTACCGTCCGGCGGCGATGAAAGGCGCATCCCCTGAAGAGCAGGTCGAAAAATTACGCTGGCAACGCATCGGTAATAAGATACAGGTAAACAATCCGACTCGGCATGTCATGAATTTTAACGAAATTTCACTATCAGGTAAAAAATTACCCGATGTCAGTTATGTATTACCCGGTAGCACAGCGACGTTTGATTTACCCTCCGGCGTAACGGGCGGGCCAGTGACATTCAAAATTATCAATGATTATGGCAGTCCCGGGGCAGAACACAAAGCCAGTCTGTAGACCGGCGAAAAGACACTGAGTGGGATTTATGATGATGGCAATGGATTATATAAAAGCACGTTCTCCACGGTTGGCATTATTGATAACCATCGCGCTCTTCAGTAATACGCAAAATAGCTATAGTCGCGATTTTTTTAATCCAGAACTGGTTGAACTGGATAATCCGGGGACAGAAAAAGTCGATCTTTCTGGTTTTGAATCGGGCGCACAAGCTCCCGGGGATTATCATGTTGATATCGTCCTGGACGATCGGTTAGTTGATACCCGCGATATCAGGTTTGTGTTGCTGAAAGAGCCTGGCGGTGATGACAAATTAATCCCCTGTTTATCCATTGAGCAATTAGAAAGCTGGGGAGTGAAGACTGGACTTTTTCCCGCGTTAAAAGGCGAAACATCCTGTGCGAACCTGTCCGCGATCCCTCAGGCCAGTACGGATTTCCAGTTTGCCATGCAGCGTCTGGTATTGAGCATTCCGCAAGCGGCACTATCAGCGCAAGCGCGCGGAGCGGTGTCGCCGGATCGCTGGGATCAAGGGATTAACGCCGCCCTGCTCAACTACAGTCTGAGTGGGGCCAATAACTGGGCAAAAAATAGCAACAGCAGCACCAGCGATAATCAGTATGCCAACCTGCGTCCTGGCGTGAATATTGGCCCCTGGCGGTTAAGAAATTACACCACCTGGTCGCGCGATTCACAGGGTCACGATGCCTGGAAGACGGTTTATACCTATGCTCAGCGTACGATAATCCCGTTACAGTCGCAGCTCACGCTGGGTGATAGCTCTGCCCCGGCAGATGTCTTCGACAGCATGCCTTTTCGGGGAGGACAACTTGCCTCCGATGATGACATGCTGCCCGACTCCCTCAAGGGCTATGCCCCAGTGGTGCGTGGTATCGCCCGGACCAATGCCCAGGTGATAATTCGCCAGAATGGCTATCAGATATACCAGAGCTTTGTGGCGCCGGGGGCTTTTGAAATCACGGACATGTATCCTACCGGCGGCGCCGGCGATCTTGATGTCACTATTAAAGAGGCTGATGGCAGTGAGCAGCACTTTAGCGTGCCATTTGCCTCCCTTCCCGTATTACAGCGTGAAGGCCGAATAAAATATGCGTTAACGGGCGGCCAATATCGTTCTTACAACGGCAGCGTGGACAAAACGCCCTTTGCTCAGATGAGCGTTATTCTCGGCTTGCCCTATGGCTTTACGTTTTACGGCGGATTACAGGAGTCGAGTAAGTACCAGTCCCTCGCCGCGGGCGTCGGTAAAAACATGGGTGACTTTGGCGCAATCTCCAGCGATATCACCCAGGGCTGGTCCACGCCGCAAAATATGCCGAAATCCAGGGGGCAATCATGGCGGGCTCGATACAGTAAAAATTTTGCCGCAACGGGCACCAACTTCGCGATTGCCGGCTACCGCTATTCGACCAGCGGCTACTATGGCATGCAAGAGGTCCTGGATTCTTACGGTGACAGTCAGGCGCTTCAGGACCGACGCCGCAACCGTGCTGAGCTGACGTTGAGCCAGGGGTTGGGAGACCATCTGGGATCGTTGATGCTGAACGCCGCGCGTGAAGATTACTGGAATTCGGGTAAGGCGATGGAATCATGGAGCGTTGGGTATAACAACTACTGGCACAGTATCAGTTATGGCCTGACCTGGACGCTGAGTAAGAATGGGAGCGCGGGATCGTACAGCTCACCCCAGAGCGACGATAAAAACCAGATGCTGGCGCTGAATATCAGCATTCCCCTGGAAAAACTGTTGCCGCAGACATGGGCAAACTATGGCATGAATACCAGCAAGAATAACGGTACGACACACAGCGCTGGGTTAAATGGCGTTGCTTTGCCGAATAATGCGCTCAACTGGAATATTCAACAGGGTTTCGGCACTCACGATGCGGCCTACACCGGCAATATGAATGGTGATTATCGCGGCACCTATGGCGAAATCACAGCCGGGTACAGCTATGACAAAAATACCGATCGTCTGAATTATGGGATTCAGGGGGGCGTGGTTGCGCATGCCAATGGCGTGACGTTTTCTCAGCCCCTGGGTGAAACCAACGTGCTGATTGCCGCCCCCGGGGCTGCCGGCGTAGGCATCCAGAATATGACCGGAGCGACAACCGATTATCGCGGATATACGGTTGCCTCTAACTTAATGCCTTATCGCAAAAATGATGTGTCATTAATCACTGAAACATTACCGGCTAATGTTGATTTAGAGCAAACGGTCAAAACCGTGGTTCCTACGCGTGGCGCGATTGTCAGGGCGAACTATCGGGCAAGCGTAGGCGTTCGCATGTTGATGACCTTGAGCCAGCGAAACGGCCAGTTAGTGCCGTTTGGCGCAATGGCCAGCGTTGATGGAACAGATCATAACAGTTTTATCGTGGGTGATAGCGGACAGGTCTATTTGACGGGTCTCGATCCCGAGGTAAACCTGACCGTGAAATGGGGAAATCAATCCGTGAACACCTGCAGGGTTCATTACTCGATAAACATGACGAAGCTGAATAACGATGTGATTATCGATAATGCTGTTTGCCGATAACGTTGAAATGAATTTTTATATCAGGTGCATAGGTATGCGACTTTTCCGATCTGCATTATTAATGCTGGCTGTGTTGTTTCCATTGAGTGGCTTCTGTTGTGATTATACTTACATCGGCTCTCCCTATACCGTGGATTATGGCAATATTATCGTTCAGCGCGATGTTCCCGTTGGCCAGGCGATAAGCAATGAGATATATGGCTCCTTAGCACATGCTTATACCTGCGTCACAACCGGCAATGAAGGGTCTAGCTCAGGAATGAAAAGCGCTATTTTACCCTATGTCGCGACGTACGGCGCGCGGCGCGTTTATCAAACCAATGTGCCTGGGGTGGGTATTTCTTTTGGCTTTTACATGAACTCCAAAGCAGGCGCGTCGACATTTAGCGGCACCGATTATATTGACCGCGGTAACGCTTCAATGTCCAGTTGGTCTTCAAACCCAGGCGAGCTGGTTATTCATGATTATCAGCCGGTTATACAATTCTGGAAGATTGGTGATATTACATCTGGCTCAGTAACGGGGCAACTGGCATCGTTTGTCGCCTTTACGATGCAATATCTCGGCGGAGAACAAGCTCCTGAGATCCCCGTCAATGCGGGGGCCGGATCTATTACCCAGGTGGCATGCGCGGTGACAACGTCGAATATGGTATTTGAACTGGGGGACGTTTTGGTCAGCGAGTTTGGTTCTGCGGTGGGATCAACCCCCGCTAATGCGCAGAAAACGCAGAATCTCATTCTGGACTGTGATGCCGGAGCCAATATTAACGTCATGCTCTCCGGGGCACAAAATCCAGACGTCAGCGATAATACCGTGCTGGCGTTAACCGGTCAGGGAAGCGCAGGCGTCGCACAGGGGGTTGGCGTGCAGCTGGTTTATAACAATACTCCTCTCATCCTTGGCAATAATCTTGTTCTGAAGAGAACCAATGGCGGCCAGGAGATGTTTCCGTTAACCGCACGCTACTATCAGACCAATACAACGGTAACCACCGGCATCGCCAATGCCTCCGCAACGCTGAGTCTTACCTATCAATAAGGACTGTTAAATGAAAATGAATAAACTCGTGTTGCTGATGGCATGCGCAATAGTATTGCCTGCGTTGTCGGCAGACAACGTCGATATCAAAGTCACAGGTCGTATTATCGCAGCGCCCTGCGTCTTTAACGGGGGGAGTGAAAATATGAATGTTGATCTTGGTAATATTCAGGCAACAAACATGTTCACCCCCGGGTCATCTTCCGATCCGGTTACCTTTAATCTCCTGTTTTCCCGCTGTCCGCCGGGTACGCTAAGCGTGACAACCCGTTTTAGCGGAACGCCTGACCCGGAAGCGGGCATGAATTATTACCAAAACAGTGGCACTGCAACCCGTGTGGCCATTGCGATGTCTGATGCTACTACAGGTTTGTTGATGGGCAGCGGATCCAGCATCACGCAAAATATTGCCGCAGACAGAACGGCGACGATTCCGATGAGCGCCATGGTGACCTCAGTGGCGGGAAGGCCAACACCAGGTTCCATTCATGCCGTTGTCGTTTTGACAATGCAATACAACTGACGGGTCGCTGGCTATAGCGGGTCATAGGCGCCTGAGTCGTCTTCCCCTTCAGGAAGCTAACAGGGTAAAAAAGCTGCGTCTATTATTCCCCCAATGCAGCTGCGCTTAATAATTATGTTTCGGTATAGTAAATGGTTAACATTGTAATAAAAGAGTGGGATACCCTCTTTAGGCGTGGACTGACCTTTTTTTTTAATGATTTCTTTTCTCAGCACAACACTAAAGTTAATTTCAGCTTTAACTTTACCTCCGAAAGCGTGAAGGTAGCGGACGTTATTGTGCTGGCATTATGCCCAGGAGAATGTTTTATTTGCCGCCCTGAGCTGCGGAGTCGAAAAAAAAGCATTGTGATTGGTATTGTTGATGATGACATGCGTGTCTCAGCGCTACCCTCTTGCTTTCAGGATATTATCTTTCTCTCTCGCCGACATTCCGTGACGCAGTTACGTACAGCAATGCATACCGCCTGGCACCGGCTGCAGCAGACAAATTATCGGCACTCAACCGGGTCATGTTGTGATTGCCAGCTTACCAAACTGTCGCCACAGCAAATCCGCATCATGAGCTATTTAAATGAGGGGATGTCAGTCATGCAAATTGCCGAAGAACTGATGGTGAGTGAGAAAACGGTCTATACGCATAAATATATGGTGATGAGGAAATTTAACTTACATAGCGATTATGAGTTAATGCTCCTGCTCAATAAACTGACAATAAATAACGACTGGCCCAAGGGCTTTATAAATGTAAATTAATGATAGCTGGCAAATCACAGAAACAGACCGCCGGGCGTCTTCCCTGCGCCACTTACCATCGCCCCCGGGTCTCAAAGAAAGACCCGAGGGATCGTGGATAACCAGCGCTCAGGATATACAGGCGAATTAATCAAACTGAATCAGGATAAACGCCACACCCACCGTACAAAGGCGGTGATGTCCCTTTACGAGGGCACAAAAAATCATCTGTGCATCCCTCCCCGCGCATTGCACGGCAAAGACATCAGCCCATTAGAATTGATAACTATAGTTTACATTAGCAAACCATAAATATGGGTGGTTGTAGCTACCGCTATAGATAGCAGGCGACTGAACGTGAGACGATTGCATATGCAAGTAGGAGACGGCGACGCCAATATTACTCTGCGGTGTAATCTGGTACTGGGCGCCTGTGGCAAAACGCCATTCATCACCCGTCGGTAAGGTCAGCGCTACGTTACTCTGCGAATCGTATACCGTGCTGTCAAAGGCAACACCAGCGTTGAGACGCCATTGTTCGGTAGGACGGTACTGCACGCCTAATGCCGTATGCCAGGAATCCTTCAGACGGCTATTTTTATCCAGTTCCTGCCCCGCCACGGCAATTTGTGGGGCGCCAAACTGGCTCCAGTCCTGCCAACCGAGATCGCCCATCACCGACCATCGTTTATTGATATCATGCACCAGGCTCAGCATAATTTGCTGAGGCGCGCGTACCTGCGCTGAGACAGGAAGCTCGTACTCAACGTTGGCTAAATTCGGCAAGCGCGCCTTACCATCAATATCAAAATCGTATTCTGTCTTACTCGTCCATGCTATACCAAGCCGGGTCTGGTCCGTCAGCTGCATCAGCAAGCCAAGACGATACCCTAACGCCCAGTCGTGATCCTTCTGCGTTTCATCAGTATTATCGACGTTACGTGTTAATGACAGGAAGCCATAGTTGATGTTTACAGAGCCGCCCACAGACACTCTATCGCTTAATTTGTAAGCTATGGAAGGGCTGAGTGTCATCGCCACCATGGTGCTTTTCTTGATTAATCTGTCCCCAGCCCACTGACCAAAGTCAATCCCCAGGCCGTAGTTGCCGTAAATGCCGAGGCCAGCATAGAGATCATCATTGATTTTTTGCGCATAGAATGCGCTGGCATTAGGGAAGAAGCGCATAATATCCCCAGGGCTCTTACGTCCGGCGTCATCGTTAAGTGAATAAGATACATCACCGTCCATCGCCTGAACTCCCCCCGTAAACATATGGTCAGGCAAACGAGTCATCCCGGCCGGGTTGGTGACAATCGTTGATGCATCCTGAGCGCGAGCAGCTTGCCCTGCGCCTGCCAGTGCCGTATCTTCTGTGCCAATTTCGTAGAAGTAGAGTGCGCTCGCCTGCGTGGTCTGCGAAATAAGGAGCCCAAAACATACCAGTATCAATTTTTTTTTCATGCGCTATCTGCCAATTTATATTACAAAATGTCCCTCTCTGTCAGGAAGGACGGAAATAAGTTACGCACTCACATTTTTACTGCCATCAGGAGGAACCGCCGGGGCTGAATACCAGTTTTCTTTGGCAACAGTGACTGAACCCTCGGGTTGCATAACATAATTCGGGGACATAATCTGTACGTTGAATTCGTTAAATACATCCTGAATATGGCTATAAAGTTCATTGCGTGCTGCGGCTAAGGATTGCCCTGCTTTCAGTTGTACCTGTAATTCATAGGCGATATACCAGTCCATCAAACTGAGCTGGCGTACCAGCGGTGGTTGAGCCGGATCGACTGAGCTTGCCCGTTTGGCGGCGAGCTCTAGCATGGCATGAACCTGTCGCCAGGGTGTGTCATAACCAATCGTCACGCTGATGGTCAGGTTGATACCACCACCGTGAGCATGTGCGCTCAAATTGGTGATTTTTCCACTCACAACCACCGCATTAGGCACCGTGACCACGTAATTTTCTCGGGTAATGATCTTGGTGGCCAACATACCAATTTCACTCACCAGCCCTTCGTTATCGGCCACGCGTATCACATCGCCTTTGCGCAGCGCACGGGAATAAATCAGTACAAGACCGCTCATGGCGTGGTTCATCACCCCGGCGGAACCTAACGTCAACATCAGACCAAAGAAGACGCTGATCCCTTTAAACGCGAGTGAGTTAGCGCCTGGCAGAAAAGGGTACGCTGCTGACAGCGCAAACAGCCATACCACCACAACGATCAGTTTACGAGTCGCCCCGACCGTTTCCGGATGAATGCCAGGAAGTTGCAAACGCCCTGCTGCCACCTGATTGAGAACCACTTTAAGCAGTTTCAAAATCACAGCGGTTAGCATAAAAATAATCAGCACAATCATCAGGCCCGGCAAGGCAGATACCACAGCAAGCGCTATGCCCTGAAAAGCGCGCACAGACCAATCGCCCAGTGAGGCTCCCCATACGCGTGTCCATGGGAACAGGCTTAATACCCAGCTCAGCCAGACATACAGTGCTATGACGCCCAGCAAGATCATCAATGTGGCATAAAGTCGCGCTTCGATAGCACCGATAAAGCGTCGCCAGCTTTGGGGGATCCAGCTACGATTCTCGATGATACGTCGCCGAAATAGATGTTTTACCCTGCGCCATGAGCGGTATGCACCGTACCAAAGCGCAGCTAGCCCAAGCAGTCCTCCAACGGCTTTTATGGCGGAAAGCACCAGCCAGCTGCGGTTATACTGGTCGCGCAGAGCGGTTCTCTGTGCCTCCATACGCGCCATAACCCGCTGCGCGGCCTGATCGAGCGTGAGATCATCCCCTTCGTCAAGATCACCTTCGGTAAGCAGCATAACTGGCTTACCGTTCATCACGATGAGTTTTCCAGGCTGGTTATAACGGGTAACAGACACCAGTTTGAGAGGTTGGCGAACATCCTCCTCAGTGAAATTCCGCAGCGTATTTCTAATTCGCAATACCCGCTCTTCCGGCGTGGTAAGTCCAAATTTAGCCTGCAGCATGACTATCGGCTGATGAAAGATATATACCGTACGCGCACGCTCTTGCGGCGTCGCCTCCTGTCGTGGCTCTGCGGCATGCGAAATGAAACTTGTTATCGTGAACAAGCTCGCCAGACAAATGAACAGAATTTGCTTCATTTCCACCCTCAACCCACGAAACATTGTTGTTATTGTTCTGAAAAGTTTTGAACTATTTCTCTTTAATAATTGAGCATAGACTAGCCGTTCGCTTCTGCAATACGCACCAGAAGATATTGTTCGCCTGTCTTATATCTCTCCCCCCGCCGACTAACGGATACAACCGACTATTTCGAAGTTAAAAGTGAGTTCACATCAACATTGCCCAAAGGATAACATTTTTCACCAGTAATGCATAATACGTAGCCTATAAAATAATACGATTATTTAATCGATTCAGCATGAATACACTAAACTTTTGCATGATAATAAGTTAAAGGGATATTCGGATTTTCCTTCCATTTATTTGACGCAACGATGGAAGTGATGCTTCGTAACTGACACGGGATGCCGTAGCGCCGCTAATTTATTAATAAACAACATTTCCTTTTATATAGTCTCGTTTTTGAATTAATCTGGTATTCCGATCTGTGACAGAGAATTCACTATAACCGCTAGTAATATTTCATTGACGATACGTGATTTTTCGTCAAGCCTATTAATTTTATTACTAAAATTAATATAAGCTTTTTTACCCGTCTCCTTTCGCCTTCTGGTTCATCATACGGCTCCCGTGTGTGAATATGCCTATGACAAGCTGGTTGATGGATTAACGCAGGCAAAAGCGCATGGCTGGACCGTCGTTGATATGAAGCAAGACTGGAAAACGGTGTTTGATCCGGCACAGTGTGTGACCTGGCCGGGATCGTAGAGCGTGTACCTCAAGATAGCTGAGCAAAGCGCAAAAACAGGGGCAAAGGCCCCTGTTTTATTACCGGCGGCTCATCGCCAGCTTCGCCGCAAAAAGCAGAAACAGGCAGCCGGTCGTTCGATCCATCCATTTCACTACCGCCGTTTTTTTCAGAATACCGGCGGCATAACGAGTGACGGTAATCAGCGTTAACGACCACAGCGTACCAATCAGTACATGGATAGTAACCAGGAGAAAGGTCCATGTGATGGGGGAATGCCCCGCCGGGATAAACTGAGGTAAAAACGAAACGTAGAAGACGCCCATTTTGGGATTAAGCACATTTCCCAGCATCCCACGCAGAAACCAGTTGCTCGTGGCGGTTGCCGCTGCCGGATTGCTGTCAAATTGCTGGCGCGGACGCAGAAGCAGCTGGATGCCCAGCCAACAAAGGTAGCCCGCGCCGCACCATTTCAACAAGGTATATGCCAGCTCAGAAACCGCCAGCAGCGCGCCCAAACCAAAGGCCACCAGCGCGCCCCAGATAAAGCACCCGAGATCGATACCTAACGCGGCATGCAAGGCTTTGCGCCCGCCTTCAGCGGTCGTCGTGCGCAGTATAAGCGCGGTATCCAAACCTGGCGTCAGGGTAAGCAGAGTGGCAGCGAGGGTGTAAGCCAGAAGTGAATCAGTGACGAGCATTTCCTGTCTCCGAAAGAGACAAGGCTACTGAAGCGTTCACATTTTTGCAACAAGAATGATCACCCTGCTCCACCTTCACCTGGGCTTCTGCCAGACGCAAAACACAGCCCATAACCAGGAAACAGTCGGCTATGGGCGGGTGTGCAGGAATAGCACAATGCGATTGATAAAATAATATAGAGGTAAGTTAGCTCACTTTAATATCATCGAGGTCGATATCCTCTTCTTCGTGATCGTTATTAACAATGACATCGCGCGGTATATCTTTTTTGATGACAGCGTAGACTGTAGCGGTGACCACGATATTCACCAGCAGCGCCATAATGCCGGCCATGGGATGTGACATGGTGGGGATCATCAATACCCCACCAAAAGGCACCGTGGCGTCCGCACCATATACCATGGTCACTGCCCCACCGCACGCGCCGCCGATGGCCGCGGCGGCGATACCGCGGACGATATCGTTCATGACGATCGGGATAGAGCCTTCAACGATATTAACAATCCCCATCGGAACCGCCGATTTTAAGGTTTCCACTTCTTCACTGTTATAGATGTTCTTACGCAGAAGCTTGGCAATGAAAAAAGCCAGGCCGAAACCAATAGGCGTTGCGGTGTTAACTAACTGAAGCGCGGTAATCGGCTCATTTATTCCCTGCGCCTGCAGCGTCAGAACGAAGGCAAAGCATGTCTTATTGAGCGGGCCGCCAAAATCAACGATACACAGCGCGCCTATCACTGCGCCCAACACTAAATTCGATGACGTACCCATACTTCTCAGGAAAGACGTAAGCGCTTCCGTAAAGATACCAATAGGCGTACCGATGATATAGACCATAATCAGGCAGCTGATTATGGAAGCAAAAAAGGGCACGATCAACGTCGGCATCAACCCGCGGGCCCAGTCCGGGACCTTCACCTTTTTAATGATCGCCAGCGCGATATAGCCGGCAATGTAGCCCCCGATCATCCCGCCGATAAAGCCAGCGCTGATGGTGTTTGCCGCCAGCCCGACGACAAATCCCGGTGCGATGCCCGGCTTGCCAGCAATCGAGCCGGAAATCCCCACCGCAATGACCACCGGCAGCAGCCCAAGCGCCTTAGCGCCCAGAGTGGCCATCGCCTGCCATAAATCAAATTGCCCCGGAGTTAACGTGTCCTGCACTGTTCCACCAAGCCCCATGCCGATAGCAATAATAAACCCTGCGCCACAGACAATGGGGATCAGAAACGAGATAGCGGTCAGCAGATGTCCTTTAGGATTTGCTGCTTGCCATATTTGTTTTAGAGACATAAGTTACGCCCTTAAGTATAGAGTCAGCAGGCCGAAATAAAATTATGAATTGACTATTTCGCTGAGTTTTTCAATCAGCTTATTGGGAGATTTCACTGCCGTTTCTGTGGCGACTTTGACCACTTTCTTACCCGCAAATCGCTCTTCTCCCGTCACTTTAACATCAGCGGCAAGCAGCACAATATCTGCCATGGCAATCTCATCAGCGGTTAATTGATTCTCAATGCCTATGGTCCCTTGTGTCTCTATTTTAACGTTATGACCGGCTTTTTTGGCGGCTGTTTCAATTTTCTTTTGAGCAATATAGGTGTGTGCAATTCCCACCGTACAGGCGGTAACTCCGACGATATTCATCTCGATTCTCCGTAATTTATTTAATAAGGTACAAAAGGATGTTAACAACTATGTATTACGCATCGGCGCTTTCAGTTTCCGAATTGAAAAGCGCAATGATTTTATGTGGATCAGATTCAACCAGTAACTTAGCAATAATGTCTTCGTCTGCCAGCGATCCGGATACTTGCGCTAACAGGCGAATATGAGTGGCATTTTGATCCACCAGGCAGACAGCAAATAAAATAATACAGCGGACATCGCTACCATCCATTGTCTCCCAGGGGATTTCATGTTGGGTACGACCGATAGCTAATGCGGTTCGGGCCACACCGGAAGATTTACCATGCGGGATCGCAATATGATTTTCAAAACCGGTTGAGCCTTGCTCTTCACGTAACCAAACATCGCGAATAAAGTCCTCCTTATTGGTCACCGCACCATCCTGTACCAGTAACTCGGTGAGTTCTTCTATCACCTCTTCTTTCGTTCTGGCAGTCATTTTTAGCTTGATGTTCTTTACATTAAGTACTGTAGCAATATCCATAATTCACCCGCATTCATATAGAGTGGTCGTTGAATAACAGAACAGGCATCGCTGGCGTGATGCAGTTTTTTTAAATTCACTTGAATATACACTGTGGTTCGAAATAAATAATACGCAAAAAATGAATCAGGCAGCGACGGTTTCACGCTGGAAAATATCGATCATTCTATCCCACGCCAGGCTGACATCTTCATGAAGAGAAAACAGGCCAGATGTACCAACGATAAATACATCCACCCCAGATTCAGCAATCAGACCAAAGGTTTTTTCATTGCAAGAACCATCAATTTCCGTGAGATAATGATAGCCATTATTTTTGCGCATACTGATGAGCTTTCTTATTTTGTTCAGCGACTCAGGAATAAACTTTTGCCCGGCATAGCCAGGGTCAACTGACATGACCGTCACTTTATCCAGCAGGTGCGCATATTCAGCAATGCTTTCAGCCGGTGTCGTCGGGTTCAGCACCACCCCGCATTGTTTTCCCGCATCCTTGATCTGATTCAGCAGGCGGAATATTTTGTTATTCGCAGTCTCGGGATGGAAGCTAATGATATCGGCTCCTGCGTCGAGACACATTGGGATAATATCTTCCGGGTGGTTCACCATCAGATGGACATCGATGGGGACGGTAGTGATTTTTTTCAGATTCTCAATAAAAAAGGGAGACAGAGTGATATTGCGGACGTAATTGCCATCCATTATATCTACGTGATAAAGATCCGCTTTGTTATTCATGGCTGTGATCTGTTCTTTGAACTGTGTCAAATCCATACACATCAGTGAGGGTGAAAATTTTGCGCCCATAAACCAGCTCCGATAATAAATAGTTAGTTAAACATTGCGATGATATGACCTAAAACGATGCCGACAACGCCAAAGTCTGCATCGCCAAAGGTTGTAGAACCCAGGCCCATATCTCCCATCATTGGCAAAAGGATTGCCGGCAGGAACGAAATGAGCAGACCATGGGCAAATGCCCCCACCACTGCCCCACGACGTCCGCCGGTGATGTTGCCGTAAACGCCAGCCGTTGCCCCGCAGAAGAAATGAGGCACCAGTCCCGGGACGATGACGCTCAAACCGAACAGCGGGCAGAGAAACATGCTGAGCAGGCCTGCAACAAAGCTTGCGAGAAACCCGACGATAACGGCATTGGGAGCAAAGGGAAACACCGTCGGGCAGTCCAGCGCGGGTTTCGCGTCTTTCACGAGTTTGTCTGCAATACCTTTAAACGCTGGCACAATCTCAGCAATCACCATCCGCACACCGGCGAGGATGATATAAACCCCCGCAGCAAAAGTGAGGGACTGAATAATGGCGAAGATAATAAAATTTTGACCGGCACTCAGGGTCTCCTCGACAAAGGTTTTGCCCGCGACGACCACCAGCACCAGGAACAGAATCATCATGGTGAGAGAGATGGCCACCGACGAGTCACGAAGGAAATTGAGTGACTTAGGCACTTTAATTTCTTCAATCGAGGGGCTACCTTTCCCTACGACTTTTCCCACCAGCGCGGAGAGCAGATAACCAATAGAGCCAAAATGGCCGAGAGCCAGATCGTCGGTATTGGTAATTTTTCGGGTAAACGGCTGCAAGATCGCCGGAGAGATCACCATCATCGCGCCGAGAATCACCGCCCCGATGGCCACCACCCAACCACCCGACAAGCCACCTACTGACAAGATCACCGCCAGCATCGCGGCCATATAGAGCGTATGGTGGCCCGTTAAAAAGATGTACTTTAATGGCGTCAGACGCGCCAGGGCGATATTGATCAACATGCCCAGCACCATGATTGTGGCGGTTTCCGTGCCATAATTCTTCTGCGCCAGCGCGGCCATCGCGTCGGTGTTAGGCACCACCCCCTGAATATGAAATGAATGTTCAAATAGTTGGCTAAAAATGGTTAATGTATAGGCAATGATACCGGCGCCAGCCGTTAAAATAACAAAACCCATGATGGTTTTCAGGGTGCCTGAGATAACGTCTGAAATTCCTTTTTTTTGCAACAGCAGACCGATTAGAGAAAACAATCCAACCAGAATCGCCGGTGTCCCTAACACATCGTAAATAAGGAAATGAAGCATATTAAACTCCACGGTTCAGAAAGCCGTTGCTTAAATGTGTTCTGCTAAAATCTCTTTGATTTTATTGTTGTCGAGTAAATTACTTAATCCAACAACCTTCGCGGAATGACCAGTTAAATGTTCGGCAATATCGTTGGCGCTCAGAATAAGGTCCGCAGTTTCGCTTTTCGCTGACGTCAGGTCGGTATGTGCGACTTCAGCCTCTTTATTCATTTCAGCAAGGATTTTTTTGACATTCATTTCAACGATAAAGCTGCTGCCTAAACCATTGCCACAGACGATGAGTACTTTTTTCATTCTCTTTTCCTTCAGTCAATAACGGCCTGAATTGCCTTAATATCATCGGCTTTTAACAATCGTTCTAGCTTTTGCCGATCGCTAAAGAGTTCTGCCAGTTCACCGATCATCGTGATATGTTCATTCCCGGAACAAGCGCATAGCATAATAACCACGTATACCGGGTCGTTCTCAGTCGAGCCAAATGAGATGCCCTCTTTAATATGAAGGAGTGATAATCCATTCCTCAATGCACCTTGCTCGGGGCGGGCATGAGGCATCGCTAATCCTGGGGCTAATAGATAATAAGGCCCAAATTCTTCATGGCTTTTAAAAATCGCCTCAATATAGTGCTCTGCCATATACCCCTGCGCCAGCAAAGGTTCTGCTGAGAGTCGAATGGCATTTTTCCAGTTATCTATTGCGTTAATGACATTAATTTTATCCGGGGTTAACCAGTCTCTAATCATATGCACTCCCGAGGGATTCCATGTGCTGAACTATAAACAGCTAAATAAAATGCAACTGTGATACATCTCTCAAAGTTAGCGCTAACAAGCAAAAATGTTAAAAACAGAGTTACCGCTAACATGTGTTATAATGTGCTTTCCCCTACGCTGTGGTAAGTTATAATGCGTATCAACGATTTACTTTTGTTACTTATTATTTTTCAAACGGTTGGTGATCCTGGTGAAGAGTCTAGACGCAGACAATAGCCCGAAAGAAAAACGTCGTAAGGGAACTGGGAAGATAACCCTGACCGAAGTGGCTGAGTTTGTCGGCGTGAGCGCCATGACCGTCTCCCGTGCGCTGAGAATGCCTGAAAAAGTCAACCCTGACCTTCGCGATCGTATTGATGCGGCAGTCAGTCAACTCGGCTATGTCCCCAATCTCCAGGCGCGTAATCTGGCGTCGGTCCATTCCGATCTCATTTTGGCCGTCGTCCCCACCTTCTCTTCGCCAGGTTTTTTGCCGGTGTCGGAAGCATTACAAAAAATGCTGACTGAACGTGGCTATACCATGATGTTTATGGAATCTGGTCATGACGGTCAAAACGAACAAAAAACGTTTGAAAAAATGCTCGCCTATAACCCGGCAGCGATTATTCAGTTCAATATCGACACCATTGAGAGCTGCACCCAGCTGCTGGCCAATGTAGATGTGCCTATCCTGGAAATTGGCGCGTTAAATACCCAGCCTGTTGGCATGTGCATCGGCGTGGATTACGGTAAGGCAGTGAAACAGATCGTAACCCACCTCGCGGATGCCTCATTAAAAAACATCGCGTTGTTGTGTACCCCAGCCAACAATACGATGTTTCGCCAGCTTCTGAGTGGCTGGAATACGGCGATGTTGGCCCTGAACCGTTCGCCACATCGGGTGGTGACCACGCATTTGCCTTCAACCATCGCCACAGGCGTGAATATTTTCAAGGATATGATGATTACCTGGGGCGATCTGGATGCGCTAATTTGCACTTCGGATGAAATGGCGTGCGGATGCATGATGGCCTGCCACAGCGCCGGGATCAAAGTGCCCAATACCGTAGCCATTGCGAGTTTAGGCGGCGGGGTTTTATCGACAGTCTGTTCCCCTGCCCTGACAACCGTTGAATTTCCCTGGCATGACATTGGGGTGAAGGCGGGAAAAGCGCTTCTCGAGCTGCTTAACGATAAGCCTTGTGAAAAGTTCATAGAAATTCCGTCAGTACTCAAAGTCCGGGCCAGTACCGCGGTATAACCGCCATCCATGGCTTACTCTAGCGGTCCCCCCTGCTTATCGCTTCAATTCGTCCTGCCACAGCGGAGATGACGCCAGCTGATGGCATAGCGTGTCGATAAATACCCGGGTCTTGGCGGGAACCAGCGTGCCGGGCGGCATCAGGGCATAAACGCTGACCTTCGCCGCGCTACGCCAGTCGGGCAGCACGCGGACCAGTTCCCCGCGCTGCACCGCCTTGCAAACCATCCACCCCGGCAGCAGTGCGATCCCGGTTGCCCGAATAACCGCCGTCAGCAGCGCTTCACTGATATTGGTGGTGAGGGATTCCGGATTGTCCTGTCCTCACGCAATAAAAACTATGTGGCGGCGCAGGCCGACCAACTGAGAGCGGCTGGATTAGCCGCGGAAGGTCGCGTGGCGGACGCCAGCGATATCACCAGTATCGTGGAACTCATTCGCGAGGTAGAGGTGGAGACCGGCGGCGTGGATGTGCTGCACTTCAACGCCGCGGCCATGCATGACGGTAATCTGGAGACCCAGTCGGTGGCAGGCTTCATCCAGGATCTCACCACCAATGTTGGCGCGGTATATGCCGCCATCAAAGCGGTCACTCCGCTGATGGCCGCGCGTGGAGCAGGCGCGATCCTGCTGACTGGCGGGATGTTTGCCACTCAGCCTCATCCGGAGTATCTGACGCTGAGCGTCGGTAAAGCCGGGCTGCTTAACCTGACGCATGCCCTTTTTCCGCTCTTAAAAGCGCAGAATATTCATCTTTCCATCGTGACGGTGGGGGCGTACGTCAAGCCGGGTTCCGTCGAAGTCCGGGAGATTGCCGAACTGTTCTGGCAGCAATACCGCCAGCCATCAGCGCAATGGACAGCCGAAGTGTTTTATCCCGCCCCACACAATCAGTAACCTTCCCCGACCGTCGCTCGGCGTCAGGGAGGCATCGCCCGGATGGTGCGGAAGTTCCCTCTGCGGCGCTATCGCAGAGGGTGTTCCGTTTACCTGGCCAGCCACTGACGCCAGCCGCCCCAGGCGGTGATCTCGGTGGCCGCGCCCAGCCCCCCGGCTTCGCAGATAAAGCCTGTCACCCAGCGGCCGTCCGCCAGCTCAATCTGTCCCAGCCCCAGCGGCGCGGGGATGGCGGCCAGCAGCGACCCCACCTCAGCGCTGGGGATCTCCCAGACTTCCACCGCTATCGCAGCCCCCTCTGGCTCGTCACGCACCATCGCCGGGCGCTTGCCATCCGGGAGGGCATACAACCGATAGCGCGGCGCGCTGTGGGTCGCCTGCAGCAGCCGGCCGCCCCGCGCCAGCAATTGGCCGTTCAGCGGCTGGCCGGTCAGGTGGGCGCCGCATACCGCCAGGGCCATCCGATCATGGCCCGCGGGGCGCGCAGGCGGCGGGCTCTCCAGCCGCGCGCCGCCTGCCAGCGGCAGCCGCTCCGCGCGCTGGAAGGCGTCGGCCAGGCTCAGCAAATACTGATCGGTAAAAGCCCGGCCGAACAGCGTGACGCCGGAGGGCAGTCCGTCGGGCATAAACCCGCACGGCACGCTCACCGCCGCATAGTCCAGCAGGTTCATAAAGTTGGTGTAGTAGCCCAGGTCGGCGTTGCGGGCGATGGGCTCCGCCGCCAGCTCGTCCAGCGTTACCGGCCGCGGAACGGTTGGCGTGAGCACGCAGTCCAGCGTCTCGAGGATAGCATCGCACTGCGCTTTATACTCCTGCAGCTGATACATCGCCTTAAAGGTCGCCGTCGCGTCGATATCAGGCGCTTTCGCCAGCACGTCGCGAATAACCGGCAGCACGGCGTCCGGCTGCTGCTCAATCAACGGGCCAGCCACCGCATAGCGTTCAGCGACCCATGGCCCGTCATACAGCAAGCGGGCGGCGGCGAGAAAAGGCGCGAAATCGATCGCCACGGCTTCCCCGCCGAGCGCCGTCAGCCGCTGCACGGCCTGGGCGAACAGCGCTTCGCTGGCGCGGCAGCCGAGGAAGTTAAGCTCCCGCGGGACGCCAAAGCGAAACCCGGCGGACGGCCTGCCGAAGGCCTGACGACTGTTCCACTGGGGATTGCGGCGGCTGTAGCTATCCTGCGGATCGGCCCGGGCAACCAGCGCCAGCAGCTGGCTGGCCTCGTCGGCGGTGGCGCTGAAAAAGGTCACGCAGTCCAGCGTGCGGCAGGCCGGTACCACCCCGGCGGTGGAGATCACCCCTTTCGTCGCTTTCAGGCCCACCAGGTTATTCAGCCCGGCCGGGACGCGACCGCTACCGGCGGTGTCGGTCCCCAGCGCGAAGCTGGCGACGCCCAGGGCTACCGCCAGCGCCGAGCCGGCGCTGGAGCCGCCGGAGGGATAAGCGGGATGGTACGCGTTGCGGCAGCGACCATACGGCGAACGGGTCCCGTTCAGGCCGGTGGCAAACTGATCGAGATTGGTTTTGCCCACCGGCACCGCCCCCAGGGCAATCAGCTGTGCGACAATGGTCGCGCTTTGCGTCGGCCGGTAAGCAAACGCCGGACAGGCGGCAGTGGTGACGATCTCCGCAAGATCAATATTATCTTTGATGGCGAACGGCACCCCGTACAGCGGGAGCGTGTCTGGCGAATGGCCTTCCAGCGCCGCCAGAAACGGCGCCTGCTCCGCTTCGCTCAGGAGATGGATAAACAGATTAAACTCGGGATCCAGCGCTTGCGCCCGCTGGCGGATCTCCGCCAGCAGCGCGCGCGGGGTGGTGTGGCCGTTACGATAGTTCGCCGCCAGAGTCGCCAGGCGTAAATCAAACGTCTGCTGCATCATGCCTTCTCCTCAATAATCACTGCCACCCGCTGCCCGGCACGCACCGCGCTGCCTGGCTGCACATTGACCTGCTGAACCCTGCCATCGCACGGCGCCAGCAGCGGGATCTCCATTTTCATCGACTCAAGCACCACCAGCACATCGCCGGCGCGTACCTGGCTGCCGGCCGCGGTCTGTACCTGCCACAGATTACCGGATACCGGGCTTTCCACGCCCTGCTCCCCCGGCTGCAGCGGCGCATCGCCCGCCTCTTCTGTCGCGCTCTCCTGACTGTCGAAATGGGCCTGGCCGCTGGCGATCCAGCGCTCGCGCTCGTCGTTAAACGCCCGCTGCTGATGGTCGCGAAATGCGCTAATGCTCTGCGCCTCGCGAGAGAGAAACTGCTGGTACTCCGCCAGCCGCAGCGTGCTGTGCTCGATGCGCAGCGGGTAGCGTCCGAGCGGGAAATCGCGGCGAATAGCCAGCAGTTCTTCCGCCGAGACCGGATAGAAACGCAGCTGGTCGAAAAAGCGCAGCAGCCAGGGCTTGCCGGCAAAATCGGCCACCTCGTGATAGCGATTCCACATCTGCAGGGTGCGGCCGACAAACTGATAGCCGCCCGGGCCTTCCATGCCGTAAACGCACAGATACGCTCCGCCGATGCCCACCGAGTTTTCCGCCGTCCAGGTTCGCGCCGGGTTGTATTTGGTGGTGACCAGCCGATGGCGCGGATCAAGGGGCGTGGCCACCGGCGCGCCGAGATAGACATCGCCGAGACCCATCACCAGATAGCTGGCGTCAAACACCGTTTGCCACACCGCCTGCTCATCCGGGAGATCGTTTATCCGGCGAATAAACTCGAGGTTGCTTGGGCACCAGGGGGCGTCCGGGCGGACGGTGGTCATATATTTGTCGATCGCCTTGCGGCAGGCCGGATCGTCCCAGGAGAGCGGGAGATGCACCACCCGTGTCGGAACCTGCAGATCGTCGCTCATGCAGACCGTGGCCCACTCCTCGCGGACCCACGCCAGCAGTGTCTCCAGCGCCAGCGTTTCCGGCTGGAAATGGAGCTGCAGAGAGCGGATCCCCGGCGTGATATCGATGATCCCGTCCCGGGATTGCCCCTCAAGGGCCTGCATCAGGGCATGGATGCGAAAGCGCAGCACCAGATCCAGCTCCGCCTCACCGGCCTCCAGCAGCAGATGGGTATCGCCGGAGAGGCGCGCCACCAGGCGTTTGTCAGCGTCGCCGCAGGTCATCACCACCGGCGAGGTGAGCGGCACAGGCTGCCAGGCAACGTCCTGCGCCTGCAGGGTCGCCAGCTCTGCGCGACGGCCTGCCGCCAGCCGCCGGGCGGTGGGGACGTCAACCGCCACAAAGCGCACCTTATCCCCCGCCTTAAGCTGGCCCAGCTGCCAGAGATCGGCTTCGATCACCGTGACCGGGCAGACAAAGCCCCCGAGGCTTGGGCCGTCCGGCCCGAGGATCACCGGCATATCGCCGGTAAAATCCACCGCCCCCACCGCGTAGGGGTTGTCGTGAATATTCGACGGATGGAGCCCGGCTTCGCCGCCGCTGTCGCGGGCCCAGACCGGCTTGGGCCCGATCAGGCGCACGCCGGTGCGGCTGGAGTTAAAATGCACTTCCCAGTCGGTGGCAAAAAAGGTCGCCATATACGCCGGGGTAAAGAACTCCGGCGCGCCGTGGGGGCCATAAATCACCCGCAGCGTTCGTACTTCCAAAAGCTCAGGGCGCAACCCTGCGGGAAGCGCCGCGCCTTCCATGGTCTCAGCCGGAGGCGCAAGATGCAGCACGTCGCCGGCGCGCAGCGCCCGTCCGCCGTGGCCGCCAAACTGACCGAGGGTAAAGGTGCTTTTACTGCCCAGGTAGTCCGGCACCTGAATGCCGCCGCGCAGGCAGAGATAGCTTCTGACGCCTGGCCCGCTTATCGCCCCCAGCCTGAGGGTCGCCCCCGCCGGAACAGAGAAGACGCCGTCCATCTCCTGGTCAATGCCGTCGAGCGTTACGGGCAGCGGCGCGCCGCAGACCACCGCCTGCACCGCGGTATTAAATTTCAGCGTGGGTCCGCTAAGGGTGATCTCCAGCGCGGCGTCGCCCTCGGCATTGCCCAGCAGACGATTGCCCAGGCGCAGCGCCCGGTCATCCATCGGGCCTGAGGGCGGTACGCCCACCGCCCAGTACCCCAGACGTCCCGGGTAGTCCTGGACGCTGGTCTGGGTGCCGGCGCTGAGTACCTCCACGGTATCGGCCCGGTAGCGCAGTTGCTCCAGACAGCGGGTCCAGGGTTCCCCGGCGGTGAACGGCGCAAAGCCAAGGATCTGCTGCAGGTACTGGCGGTTGGTTTCGACGCCGTACAGGCGGGTCTCCGCCAGGGCCTGCGCCAGGCCGTCGATCGCCTCATCGCGGCTGGGGCGCCAGACGATAGCTTTCGCCAGCAGCGGGTCAAAAAACGGCGGTACTTCACAGCCGGCCTCCACCCAGCGGTCGATGCGCAGGGTAGCGCCGTCCGCCGGCGGAAACCAGACGTCGGTTAACAGTCCGGGCGAAGGCTGAAACTGGCGGCCAGGATCTTCGGCGTAAATTCGCGCCTGAATGGCATGCCCCCGGGGCTGTAGCCCGGCGGACAGCTCGCTCAGCGGCGGTAAATCCCCTGCCGCCAGGGCGATCATCCAGCGCACCAGGTCCACGCCCCACACCTGCTCCGTGACGCCGTGCTCCACCTGCAGCCGGGTATTGACCTCGAGGAAATAAAAGCGCTGCGCCGCGCTGTCGTAGACAAACTCCACCGTCCCGGCGCTGCGGTAGTTCACCGCTTTACCGAGGGCAATGGCCGCGCTACACAGCGCCTGCGCCATCCCGTCCGGCAGATTTGGCGCCGGCGTCTCCTCAATCACTTTCTGGTTACGCCGCTGCAGCGAGCAGTCGCGCACGCCGAGGGCGATAACCGCCCCCTTCCCGTCGCCGAAGATCTGCACCTCGAGATGGCGGGCGCGTTCAATATATTTTTCGAGAAACACCCCGGCGTCGCTGAAGTTGTTTTGCCCCAGCCGCTGCACCGTGGCAAACGCCTCGCTCAGTTCGCGGGCGTCGCGGCAGACGCGCATGCCAATCCCCCCGCCGCCCGCCGTGCTCTTGAGCATCACCGGGTAGCCCACCGCCTCTGCCGCCCGGCAGGCTTCTTCGCTGTCGGCCAGCAGGTCACTGCCTTCCAGCAGCGGAACGCCCTCCGCTTTGGCCAGCGCGCGGGCGGTATGCTTCAGGCCGAAGGTTCGCAGCTGTTGCGGGGTCGGGCCAACAAACGCCAGTCCCGCCGCCTCACAGGCCTCGGCGAAGGCGGCGTTTTCCGACAGAAAGCCGTAGCCGGGGTGGATGGCGCGGGCGCCGCTCTGCCGCGCGGCGGCAATGATCTTCTCTACGACTAAATAGGTTTGCGCTGCCGGCCCCTCGCCAAGGCTCAGCGCCTCATCCGCTTCGCGGACGTGCAGACTGCTCAGGTCGGCTTCGGCGTAAACGGCGACGCCCTTCACCTGCATGGCGCGCAGGGTGCGCAGAATGCGGCAGGCAATCGCACCGCGGTTGGCAATCAGTAAGGTATCAAACATAAGCGGAACTCACAGCGAAGCGGGTCGTCCCGCAACAATTCGTCTTCCCCTGAGGTCGTCCCCGGGAGAACCGGCGCTTAAAGATGGCGCGTCGGCGTGTGGTTCAGGCGGTCGGCGCGAACGGCGAACAGCCGAAAGGCCAGCAAACGCCAGCGCTGCCAGCGGGTCAGTTCCATACCAGCACCTCGGCGGGGGTCGGGTTCCAGCCATTGCAGGGATTGTTGAGCTGCGGGCAGTTGGAGATCAACACCATGGCGTTGCACTCCGCGCGCAGTTCCACGTATTTTCCCGCCGCCGAGATGCCATCCGCAAAGGTCAGACCGCCCTCCGGCGTCACCGGCACGTTCATAAAGAAGTTAATGTTGGCGCCGATATCGCGCTTATGCAGACGGCCATCATGCAGACAGGCGCAGAGGAAATTATCCCGGCAGCTGTGCATGTAGCGCTTGTCGAGGGCGTAGCGGACGGTGTTGCTCTCCTGGGCGCAGGCGCCGCCGAGGGTATCGTGCCGCCCGCAGGTATCGGCCACGATGGTCATCAGCGGACGGCCAAGGTTGGAATAGAGCACGCTGCCGGCGGTGAGGTAGGCGTTACCCTGGCGGCGCAGCGTGCGCTGCGCATCGTAGCGCTCGCGCGGGTTGTCGGCGTTGTAAAACAGGGTATCAATCGCCTGGTTGCCTTCGAGATCGAGCAGACGCAGGGTTTGCCCTTGTTTAACCTCGAACAGCCACGGCTCCCCGGCGGGGATCACATGGCGATAGACGGCCTCTTCCGGACGTCGGTGACTGGTGATAAGGGTCATAAACGCCTCCTTACAGGGCAAAAAGTTGGGTATTGCGGAACGCGCGCAGGTTCTCATCGCGGGTCAGGAGCGCCTGAGTGGCCGCGTCTTCATCGTCGGCCTGATACCAGCTCAGCTGTACCGGACGGGGGGCATACTCTGTGGCCGGATCCTGAGGATGCGGTAGCGCGGTGAGGACCAGCAGGACGTCCATCGGGGCATACAGTTCCACATAGTCCCCGGCGCGGCTGTTGCCGGAGACAAAGTGAAAGCGCCCCTCGTCATCGACGGTCACTTTGCTGAAGAAGTTGACCACCATCAGCAGATCTTCCAGACCGAGATCCCATTTCCCCATCTCCACCAGCAGGTTATCGACGCCGTTGCGGTAGAAGCCATTGCGTAATTCCTGGTAGCGTCCGTCGCCATATTTGTCGTGCGTCTCCCCGGCGTTGAGGACCCCGCCGAACGGATCGTGCCAGCCGCAGCTGTCGGCGACGATCCCGGCCAGCACCCGGCCCATATCGGAGTAGAAACAGTGCCCGGCGGTCAGGCGCGCGGTATGCTGTCCTTTGAGGGTATCCGGCAGGTTGAGCCGCTCACTTTTCTCATGGGGATTGAGCATCATCATGCTGACGTTTGCCCCGCCGTCGAGATCGGTCAGGCGCAGGATCTGCCCTTTGCGCAAAATCAGCGAGGTGTGCGCCCCGCCGGGAAGCCGCTCTTCGCGCAGGCTGGGGGTGGAGTGAAACAGTTCAGTCATCAATTTATCTCCTTAATGCGTAAACGTTGGTGTCGCTACCGGCGGCCAGTTGCGCCATCCGCGCTTCATTGAGCGGGATGTCGTAGGTAATACGCGCTCCCCAGGCGTTGGGCGCCTGCGGGTCGATGCGCACTTTGTCGAACACCAGCAGCCTCGTGCCCAGGTTGAAGCCTTCGGCCAGGTCGTGGGTGACCATAAACACCGTCATGCGCGTTTCGCTCCACAGCTGGAGCAGCAGCGCATGCATATCCTTGCGAATGCCGGGATCCAGCGCGCCGAAGGGCTCGTCCAGCAGCAGCACCCGCGGCTGCATCACGAACGCCTGGGCAATGGCCAGCCGCTGCTGCATCCCGCCCGAGAGCTGCGCCGGGTATTTATCCAGGGCGTGTCCCAGGCCCACTTTCTCCAGCATTCGCTGGGCCTGTTGCCGGGCCTCGCGCTTTCTGCCGCCAAACAGGCGCCCCAGCAGCGGGGACGCCGGCAGCTCCAGGCCGATGGCGACGTTATCCAGCACGTTGAGATGCGGAAACACCGAATAGCGCTGGAAAACCACGCCGCGACTGCGGTCCGGCTCCGCCGCCAGCGGCTGGCCGTCGAGCAGGATGGCGCCGCGGGTCGGTTGCTCCTGACCGAGCAGCAGACGCAGAAAGGTCGATTTACCGCAGCCGGACGCGCCGACCATTGAGCAAAACTCGCCCTCTTTCACCTGCAGATTAATGCGCTCCAGCACCACGTGGTCGCCGTACTCCTGCCAGATGTTTTTGATGTCGATAAAACTCATCCCCGGCCTCCTTCCGCCCACGGGAAACAGGCTTTGTGCAGCTGACGCAGCGCCAGATCCATCAGCCATGCCAGCAGCGTGATCCAGATGACATACGGAATAATCACGTCCATCGCCATATAGCGCCGCACCAGGAAGATGCGATACCCCAGCCCGGCGGTGGCGGAGATGGCCTCGGCGGAGATCAGGAACAGCCATGCCGAGCCCAACAGCAGGCGCAGTGAAGCGATCAGCCGCGACAGCAGCTGAGGAAGCACCACCCGCAGCACCACCGTCCAGCTATTGGCCCCCAGGGTCTGCGCCTTTATAAACAGCTCCGCCGGGATTTCCCGCGCCCGCTGCTCCAGGTCGCGCGCCAGCATCGGCGTAATGCCGATGACGATCAGCATCACTTTCGACAGCTCATCCAGGCCAAAGACGATAAACAGCACCGGCAGGATCGCCAGCGGCGGGATCATTGACACCACCGTCATCAGCGGCGACAGCGCCGCGCGGTACATCGGGAAGACGCCGGCGGCGATACCGATGCCGAGACCGATCAGCGACGAGACGGCCAGGCCCGTCAGCAGACGGCTCAGGCTGATCAGCGTGTCGGCCCACAGCAGATACTCGCCGCTGCGTTTGTCCGGGGTGAACGCCATCCGGTCAATGGCCGCCGCCATCTGCGACAGGCCTGGCAGCAACTTGTCCTGCGGATTGGCTTCCAGCCGCACCGCCGATCCCATAAACCAGGCGGCGATCAGCAGCACAAACGGCAGCAGCATCAGCGTCAGGCGCATCCCCTTTTGGGGATATCGGTTAATGTGGCGCATGGCGTGGTCTCCCGGCGGCAATCATTACAGCTGGCCCGCGGCGGCCAGCTTCAGGTAGCTGTCGTCAAAGCGCAGTTTGCGGTTGGCGGCATCGCCGAGCGTGACATTGCCCGGGAAGGTCATGCCGATAAAGTCCGCGCTCTGCGCCCCCTCGCCCAGCAGACCTTTATCGAAGGAGAACTGCGCCACACGCTGCATGGTTTTCGCCAGATCCGGCGAGGCGATAAACTCCAGGGTGTCGGCAGGCGTCCAGAAAAGATGAGTGGTTTTGAGCTGCGCCTGGTAGCCGGCGAGATCGGTACCGGAGTCGGCGGCCATAGCGCTCAGCGCCTGGGTATCGCCGGCCTTCATTTTGGCCATCATTTCAAACCACGCGCCGGTCAGCGCTTTGCCCAGCGCCGGGTTATCTTTCAGGGTCTGGGTATTGACCACCATCATGTCGATGAGCTCGCCCGGCACCTGCGAGGAGCTAAACACTTCGCTGGTTTGCGGGGTCTTTTTGATAACCGACAGCTGTGGATTCCAGACCACCGCCGCCCGCACGCCGCTGGTGCCAAAGGCCGAGACGATATCGGCATCGGAGGTATTCACCACCTTGACGTCTTTTTCCTGCAGCCCGGCTTTTTCCAGGCCGCGCACCAGCAGATAGTGGGAGACCGACAGCTCCGGGAGATACACCGACATCCCTTTCAGGTCGCTGAGCTTTTTATCCGCCCCTTTCAGAACCACCCCGTCGTTACCATCGGAGTAGCTGCCGGTGATCAGCGCCGTGCTGTCGACGCCGCCGGCCGCCGGAATGGTCAGGGCGTCCATATTCGTCATCGTGCAGCCGTCAAACTGCCCGGCGGTGTACTGATTGATGGATTCGATGTAATCGTTGAGCTGAACAATATTGATTTTGATGCCGTACTTGCTGGCCCATTTATCGATGATCTTTTCATTGCTGATGGCGCCCCAGGGCATCCAGCCGGCGTAGATGGTCCAGCAGACGTTGAACTCTTTCTTGACGGCGGCAAAGGACGGGACGCTGGTCAATAGCGTCAGTGACAGGACAAGTGAGCGGAGGAGCGGCGATGTTTTCATGGTGGACCTCTGGTTAGCACGAGAAACGGAGCAGCGCGACACCCAATGGTGCTGCTGTCTCCCGGGCTTTTATCCCGCCGTGTAACCTCGCCGAGGTCGCCAGCTCTCGGACCAGACGTTCACCGCGGTGAACCGGAACCCTAGCCAGCTATTGTGTGATCTAAATTGTCTGTTGCGCTGCTTTCTGCTGATGGTATTGCAAGCGCCATGCCAGGAGCCAGACAGCCGTGCTTTCAGTGATTTACCGCCAATCGGCGCATCGCCTCCCAAAAATGGGGAGTAAAAGTGGGGCATTGCATAGCTTTGGTGCAAAAGGAAAGTCCACCGCGTCCTGGCCAACAACCGGCCGTGGGTCATGGGGGATGAATCCTGTAGCTGATTATCATGGCGCGGGGTAAATGTTTGCCATTACGCCGCTTCGACATGGGGGGATGTCGCAGGCGCTTCTTCCCTGTCCCGTCGCCAGGGGCATCAGATTTTTACCGCCTGTTTTACCCGCCTGACGGTAAAGCATTTAAATGTTGAATACATACTAACGCTAAATCGCAGGGTTGTGCGTTTTAACGCACGGTGATAATATTGCGCCACGTTAAGTAGAGGGGTGGAATAAATTCACCATTCGTTAACTCAGAATGCTTGGCCTGTTAAATACAAGTTAAAATCACGCCAATGTTATTTAATACAGAGAGATTCCATGAAAATATTGCTGATGTTGCCCCCCCTTTTTCTGTTAAGTGGTTGCGTGGATCTGGGGGATGTGGGCATACACCCGGAAGAAGAAACCTATTACGTTAATCAGGGAAAAAATCAGGTGATTGATTGCCTTCATTATGCCGCTTCTAAAGCGAATTTATCGCTGGAATATGATGACACCCTTCCTGAAAACATCGATAAGTACAACCTGATGAATACTGAAAACACGACTGTCGCGTGGGTGGAAATCAGTAACTTCAACGGCAGGCAGACTTCGGTAGAATTTTATTATGCGCCGCATGCCCCGGATATACATCGGTCGGTCACTACCATTGCTGAACGGTGTACATAATGCCCGGATAACCAGAGACAGAGTTAAGCTGACAAGAAACGAATGATGAAAACTTCTCTCCTTTTGCTAATAGCAGTGCTGGTGATTTCTGGCGAGTTACACGCTGATACTGTTTTTTATCAGGATAGCCATTTTGTCGGGCACTCTCTTTTTACAGGCACCGTAAGCAAAGCGAAGCACCATAATAAATTAGCGATGAGTTTTGGCATTTGCCAACTGAGAAAAATCATCAGGAGCGTCACGGATAGCGACGCAAAAAAAGACGCGTAAAGATTGTCCAATAACTGGCCAGTGTATCCCCCTCCCGGCAGACGCACCTCCCCCGTAAAATGAAATACGAGTGACCTACTTCAGATGAGCGTGGTGCTTGACACGGTTGATGTCTGCCGCGCATGCCCCCTCATCATCCAGATGTTATGTTCATCTCGTAACACCTGACGAACGCCTGGTGTTACGCTAACGTCATATAAGGCAGATCATCCACGCTCGGGATGGTAGTTATTTTGTTAAGCAGTCTTTACCGAAAGCGAGACGGACAAAAGGTATATTCAGTATTTCAGGATCGGCGCTGCTGAAGAACACGTTACCTGTTCGGCTTTCAATGGGTTTGTATTTTTTCAGCATCTCCATTTCAATACCCGTGCTCATAAATGACTTGCCATTTTTATCATACAAAAAGAAGCACATTTTGTTATCTTTGCCAGGTTCAATGCTTTTATCAGAGAAGTTATCAAGCGTAACTTTATAGGTCACCAGATACTTCGCCTCGCCGGTCACGCTATCCCATTCACTTCCGGCGGCCTCCTTTAGGGCAAAAATCTTGACCCCTGAAAAATAAGGATCTGGATTCTTTTTTTCAATAGCCTGCACCGTTCCTGAGGCAGCGATGGCTACAGCCAGCGCAATACCTTTGGCAATATAATTATGCATTTCCTACCTCATTCAATTTACTATTAAGTGAACGCTACCATAGATCATGATATTGGTATTATCAATGATATTCGCCGTCATCACTATTTGATGAAAATCCAGTCTGTCATTATATTTAAACTTATAAATCAGTGCGTTGTAAAAATAACCATTAAAATAATTCTAATGTGAATTTAATAAATTGTTAACTGTAACTTATTTTTCACTTATTTCTGCGTCATGTTTAAGCAGGGTTTATCTTCAACTTCATCAGCATGCGATTTAAAGCCGTTCGCACCGACCAGGTTAGCGCCTCCTGTATCCATAGCGTGAATATAATCAGCGATCAGGAAGCGGATAAGCAGGAGGGTGCCTGTCCCCCGCCTGAATGCCATGCCTCTTTTTCCATTAGACCTACCATCGGCCTTGAGCCAGTCAATAAGTGAAGCGCACAGCGATGACCCATTTGCACCGACTCAGTGCCGCCTGTTCACCATACTGAATCCCATCCCCTCCCACACCTCCATGTTAACTGTTTGTATATAAAGAACTATTTTAACTGGCACGTTTAATGCTCTGCGGTTGTATACAGCGATGTTGACAAGATCTCAGGCCAGGAGGCGACAACCCATAGCCACCTGCGGTCGCGACGCCAACGCCTTCTTCTCTCCGTGAAGCCTCCAGGGCGGATGCGTTTCACGGAAACCTGTTAACTGAAAACGGAGAACAACATGACGACACTCAGCGAACCGTTGGTTACCCCGAAATATGGCAAATGGCGCCAGCTGGTGCTGGGCCTGATCTGTATGGCCGCCATCTCCAGTCCGCAATATGTCTGGACGCTGCTGACGAAACCCCTGGCCGCAAAGCTGGGCGTCGGTCTGCCCGAGCTGCAGGTCACCTTCTCGCTGCTGATCATCCTCCAGACCTTCTTTTCGCCCTTTCAGGGGCGGTTAGTGGAGAAATTTGGCCCACGGCGGTTAATCGCTATCGGCACGGTGATGGCGGGAATGAGCTGGGTGCTTTCCGCACAGGTGAATGGCCTGGCGACGCTGTGGCTGGTTTATGGCTGCATGGGCGGCCTTGGAACCGGGATCGTCTACATCGGCGTTGTCGGCCTGATGGTCAAATGGTTTCCGCAGCAGCGGGGGTTCGCCGCCGGCGCGGTGGCGGCGGGCTACGGGATGGGGGCCATCCTAACCACCTTCCCCATCTCCCTGTCGCTGACCACCAACGGCCTTGAACACACGATGACGACCTTCGGGGTTCTCTTCGCGCTCGTCGGCTTCCTCGCCAGTCAGGGACTGAAGCTGCCGCCGCCTGCTGTCTCTTTGCCCGTCAGCCAGACGGTGGCGCAGAGCAGCAGATCGTTTACCTCCCGGGAAATGCTGCGTCAACCGCTGTTCTGGCTGATGTTTGCCATGATGGCGATGATGTCGACTTCCGGGCTGATGGTCACTTCGCAGATGGCGGTGTTCGCCGAGGACTTCGGCATTAGCCAGGCGGTGGTGTTTGGCATGGCGGCCCTGCCGCTGGCGTTAACGATAGACCGCTTCACCAACGGTTTAACCCGGCCGCTGTTTGGTTTTATTTCCGACCGCTTCGGCCGCGAGCAAACCATGTTTATCGCCTTTGCGCTGGAGGGGGTGGCGATGACGCTCTGGCTGGCGTGCCGGGAAGATCCGCTGCTGTTTGTCCTGCTTTCCGGGGTGGTGTTCTTTGGCTGGGGGGAAATCTTCTCCCTCTTCCCGTCGACGCTCACCGATACCTTCGGCAGCGAACATGCCGCCAGCAACTATGGCTGGCTGTATATTTCTCAGGGCCTCGGGTCAATCTTCGGCGGCCCGCTGGCGGCGTTGCTCTATCAGTACACCCACGGCTGGCATGTGGTTTTCAGCTGCGCCATTGGCCTGGATTTTGTCACCGCTGCCCTCGCGCTGTGGGTGCTAAAACCGTGGCGCGCGCGCTTTATCCGCCAGCATAGCTAACGACAACCCTGGCAGAAGTGACGGCCAGGCCGTCACTTCACTGATATTCGCTGCGCAGCAGCGCATACAGATACTCATCGCCCCACTGGCCTTTAAAAAAGATATTCTGCCGGTAATGCGCCTCGCGACGAAAGCCCAGTCCTTCCAGGAGTTTGATCGCGGCGGTATTGCGGGTGTCTACCACCGCGATCAGCCGGTGATGGGCCAACGGTTCAAAGAGTAAGGCTATCACCGCCTGTATGGCTTCCCGGGCATACCCCTGATGCTGATACGCCGGGGAAAAGGTCATCCCCAGCTCGGCCTGTCTGCCCTGATCGAAAAAGTGGATCCCCACATCTCCCGCCAGCGCACCGTTGGCCTGGATCTCTACGGCAAGCTGGAACCAACTCTCATCCTCAGCAAAGGCCAGGGAGCGCTGTTGTTCATAGAAGGCAGTCGCCTCTGCCATACCGTAATGGCTCCAGCTCTGAAAGCGGGCCACTTCCGGCAGGTTGCGATAGCGGCTGAAAGACGGCAGATCTTCCGTTCTTAACCGGCGCAGCAGCAGCCGGGGCGTGGTCAGGGGTAGCAACATCTCTTCTTCCTGGTGAGTGGGGCAATAGCGCGCCATCTTAACCTGCGCAGCCTGACGCCGCTAGCTGCATGGCGGTGCCTCCTCCCAGCGATAGATTTGAGTGGTGGCCAGCGCCAGCATGGCGAAATCTTCCGGCGTATCGCCGTAAGCGAAGATCGCTTCGTAATCGGTCAGGGCGTAGTTCGCCAGGATACGCGCCTTTTTGGCCAGGCCGCTGCAGTCTCCACCCTGATACTTTCCGGTCGCTGCCCCGTTTTGAAATTCCACTTCGCTGCACAGCAGCTCAAGATTATGCTGCTGGCACCACGGTCGAAGGTAGACATCCAGCGAGGCTGAGACCACCACCACGGTGTCCCCTCGCGCCTGATGCCAGGCTATACGCTGCATCGCGTTCTCCCGCAGCGTGCGGGGAATAAACGCCTGGCTATGATCGTTCCCACGCTGCAGGATCTCAGGTTGCGATTTCCCGGCAAAAGCATAATGAAACACTTTTTGCCGGATGGCAGAGGCTGAAAGCCAGCCCATTTTCCAGGCGAGAATATAGGGCAACAGCCGCAGTTTGCCCCGACGAATGGCTTTCGCATCGAGGGACTGATAAATGAAAGGGGTAAACGTATCTTCGTGGGTTATCGTGCCATCGAAGTCAAAAAAGGCAATGTTCTTCTTCATCCTTGTCACCTTATACACCAATACCGGCGCCGCGCGTGGCGCGGCTGATTTACTTTTTGCCCGCCTGGCGGCAAGATCCGGCATAATGCACCGCTGTCGCAGGACGACCGGGTCACCGGCAGTCATGACAGCGAACCATTCGACAGGAAAACGCATGAAGCCAAAACAAGCGGACATTCTCCGCCACGCCAGCGCGCTGTTTAATCGCGAAGGATATCAGTCGCCCAGCATCGAGCGGATTGCTGAGCATGCCGGCATCTCCAAAATGACCTTCTACCGCTACTATGCCGATAAAGAGGCGCTCATTCTGGCTATCCTCCGGCAGAAAGAGAGCGAGTTTATGCAGGATCTGACGCAGATCACCGCGGATAAAGCCACCGCGCGGGAGAAGCTGTTCGCCGTGTTCGACTACTATCAGTGCTGGTTGACCTGCGAAACGTTCCACGGCTGCATGTTTACCCGCGCGCTGTTTGAATATGGCGCGTCATCGCCGGCGATCCGGGAGCAGTGCTCCCGGTTCAAATCGCGCCTGTGGCAGTTCTTCCGCGATATTCTGACTCGGGTATTAAAACCAGAGCCTGCCGAACGGGTCGCCATGATGATGGTGATGCTCATCGATGGCGCCATCGCCGCCCAGCAGGCCGAGTCCGCCGAATGCCGGGAGATCCCGCCGGGGACGACCGCCTGGAGCGCGGCCAAAGCGCTGATCTACTCAGAAGGCGGTACGCTGTGAGCGCATGCTGCCGTCCAGCGACTGCAGCGCCGCCAGCAGACCGTCATAGTAATCGTTGCAGGTTTGCAGGCGCAGCGCGGCGCCAAAGTAGACCTCCTCCATCGCCGCCGGATGTTTTTTGCCAATCGGCACAATCACATTGTTCAGCCAACCGTCCGCATGGCCGATATCGACCGTGATGTGTTCGGCATAGTAATGCACGTCGCGATCGCTAAGCCCAATCCGCCGACAGCCCGCCACCAGTTTTTCATACTGCGGCGGGTCGAGCAGTTCGGTCATCGCCATCACCCCGAGCGATTTGTAGTAATGCTGACGATTTATGCCGCCAAGCATAAAGGCGTTATACCCGGCCAGCCCCTGCCACTCATAAAGATGGGCAAAATGATTGTCCGGTAAAGCGATATTCCGCCGCTTCAGTAAATCCTTATACAGATTAACGTGGGTGATCTCAGTGCTGCCCTGGCCTATCTCATCCCACAGATTTTGCGCAATCTCGGCGCGGGTTTCCGGCAACGAGCCCACCAGCCCCATCGCCACCAGATCGAAGAAAAGCAGATTCAGCGCGCTGTCGCTTTTGAAGAAATAGTCGATTTGCGCCGCGGAGGCCTCGCTGGCAAGAAAATCGAACAGCGGATGATGAGACGCCGGGTGCTGCTGGCATAAGGCGCGCAGTTCGTCGACGATATTGCCGGCATTGAGCACCGGCCTCTGGCGGTGGAAACGTTTGCTTTCCGCCCGCAGCCATTCAGACTCAATGTAATTTCGGATCCCGGAGAGCAGCGGATGAAACTGATTGGCAGCCGCCGGCGAGAGCGGGTCGGCAAGCCAGGACTGATAAAGGATGAACAGCGCATGGTGCGCGCGCTTTTTGGCCTGCGGATCGTCAGCGGAGAAGGCGCGGATGCAGGTATTCTCCGTCAGATGCCAGGCTCTGTCAGCGACCAGCGGATTGGCCGTCAGCTTCAGCGACAGCGCGTTGCTGTGCAGAAGCTGGTCAATTAACTCATCCAGCGCCAGCCTGGCCATCACCGCGGTTTGGTCACTACCAATGACCCCATTGTCGGTATTACGCATGAATTTGTCCCTGTGAAATGCATGGCGACTATACGGTATAGTACCGCTCACAATGCGGCAACGGAAATTTCAACCACATTGTTAATATGCTGTTTATTAACGACTTTAAATAAACATAACAAAAGCCACTAAAATAGTGTTGATATTATAAAAATAATAACGTTACCATTCAGTACAGTGACAAACGACACAAGGAATCACGATGCCCTATCTGTTACTGACGCTGGCCGCCCTGTTCTGGGGTGGGAATTACGTTGTCGGTCACGTGCTGGTTCAGGGCGTGGATCCGATCCTGATGACCGAAGCGCGGTGGGCGTTAACGGCGCTGCTGCTGGGCCTGCTCTACCGTCGGCAGATTGCCGGCAGTCGTCATCTGCTGCGGGAAAACGCCCCGGCGGTGCTGGTGCTCACCCTCTGCGGTCAGGTCAGTTTCCCGCTCACGCTCTATATCGGTCTGCAAACCACCTCCGCCCTCAACGCCGCCATCTATATGTCCGCCACGCCGAGCATGGTGCTGCTGATTAACCGGCTGATTTTTCGCGACCCGGTATCGGCCCGCAACTGGCTGGGGGTGGTCTTCAGCACCCTCGGCGTGATGATCCTCTTATTCCAGGGCAACCCGCTGCATGCCGGCTCGCTGCATACCTTTTCCGTCGGCGATCTGTGGGCGATGGGGTCGGCGCTGAGCTGGGCGCTCTATTGTTCGCTGTTACGTCTGAAGGACCGCCGGATCCCGGCGAATGGCTTTGTCGCCGTCAGCTCGCTGCTCGGCGCCCTGCTCCTGCTGCCGATCGTCGCCTTCTGGCTGATGCGCCACCCGGCGCAGGACTGGGATGCCTGGCGCGAGCCGTTTTTCCTCAGCGGGCTGGCTTATCTGGTGATTTTTCCGTCATGGCTGGCCTATCTGTTCTGGAATAAAGGGATCGCCACCATCGGCGCCACGCGGGGGGAGATTTACACCCACATCATCCCCCTCTCGGGTGGCGTGTTAAGCATCCTCTTCCTGCATACCCAGCCCCATGCCTGGCACCTGTTCAGCGCGCTGTTCATTATGCTGGGGATTGGCATCTGCTCGCTGGAAAAACGCCAGGCGGCGACGGTTCGCCTGCGCGGTTAGCGTGTCTGCCGGGCGCCTGATTACGCCCGGCGTCAGCCCTTAACGGCTGGTGGAGAGCGGCTGGTGACGCGCCGCTCCGGCAGGTTGCGCCACCCGGCCCTCGCGGCCAAAGAAGGTGAGAATGGTAATGACGATCGCCACCGTCCCGGCCACCAGGGCCATCGCCAGGCCGTAGTTATGCCCGTGGTGCTGCGCAATGGAGGCCTGCAGGGTGGCATTCACCGAGGCCAGCAGATTCCCCAGCTGATAGACGAAACCGGGCAGCACCGCCCGGGTGTTGGCCGGGACCAGTTCGTTGAGCCAGGTCGGGATCACCCCCCAGGCGCCCTGCACCATAAACTGCATCAGAAACGCCCCGGCCCCCAGCGCCAGCGAGCCGCTGGCGAAAGCCCACAGCGGGATCACCGGCAGCGCCAGCAGAGCGGCGATCATAATCGCTTTGCGCCGGCCAATCTTCTCCGACAGTGAGCCGAAGAACACCCCGCCGATGATTGAGGCGATGTTGTAGCACACCGCGATAATGCTGACCGTTTCCGGCGCAAACCCGTGCTGGACTTTCAAAAATACCGGGTAGAGATCCTGCGTCCCATGGGAGAAGAAGTTAAAGGCCGCCATCAGCACCACCAGGTACAGGCACAGCTTCCAGTGGCTACGCAGCACCGGCAGCAGAGCCGTGCTCGCTTTACTCTGCCGGGCCGCCAGCCAGACCGGGGACTCCTCGACGCAGAAATAGATAAACGGCAACAGCAGCACCGGGGCGGCGCCAATGACAAACATCCCGCGCCAGCCGAGCTGTGCAAACAGCAGCCCGTAGGCCACGGCCGCCAGCAGATAGCCGAAGGGATACCCCGCCTGGAACAGACCGGACATCAGGCCGCGCGAGCGGTCGGGGATCGTCTCCATCGCCAGCGACGAAGCCACGCCCCAGATCCCGCCCATCGCCACGCCGTACAGCACCCGCAGCAGAAAAAACAGCATCAACGACGGCGCCGCGGCGGAGAGCAGCTCAAAGGCGGAGAAGAAAACGATATTGAGCATCAGGATCGGTTTGCGGCCAAACTTTTCCGCCGCCCTGCCGAAGATCAATGCGCCGACGGGCCGCACGGCCAGGGTCAGCAGAATCGCCAGGGTGACCTCTTCGAGGTCGACGTGAAAGGAGTGGGCGATATCGCTCAGTAAAAAAACCAACAGGAAAAAGTCGAAAGCATCGAGCGTCCAGCTTAAAAAACTGGCGATCGCCGCATTGCGCTGTCGTGAAGTCCAGCCGTGCATCTTGTCATCCCTATCCCGACGGCGTTGCCGGGAGCTTGCGCGGCGTCCGGCAGAGCAGGCAGGTGCCACCGCTTGTGTAAATTGTTTGTATATAAAGTTGCTCTTTTGTTAATTACACCCCTTTTCCGGCCGTCGGCAAGTTTATTAGCACGCTAATTTGTTTCAAATTGCGTTCGACGGCCCACCGGTTCGCTAATTTTCGACCAGAATTAAGGACAGGCTGGTTTCAGTGCACTGCCCCGATGCCGTATCCACCCACAGGAAGGGAGAGAATCATGAAGAGAATCGCCATCGTCGGCGCCGGGCCGACGGGGATTTACACCTTGTATGAACTGGTGAAGCGCGGTGAGCCGCTATCGATCGCGCTGTTTGAAAAAGAGGCGCAGGCCGGGGTCGGTATGCCCTACAGCGATGATAATACCGCGGCGCAGATGCTGGCCAACATCGCCAGCATTGAGATCCCCCCTATCGACCTGACCTATCTGCAATGGCTGCAGCAGCAGAGCGATGACTGGCTGGCGGCGCGCGGTCTTGAACGGCACGCGCTGCATGAGCGCCAGTTTCTGCCGCGGGTGATCCTCGGCGAGTACTACCGCGACCGCTTTCTGTATCTTGTCCAACGGGCCAGAGACGCCGGCTTCGTGGTGAACGTTTGCGAGTCCTGTGAGGTCACGGATATTGCGGTGCAGCCCGTCGGGATCGCCATCCACACCGACAGCGCGGCGCAGCCGGTTATCGTCGATCTGGTGGTGATAGCCACCGGCCATTTGTGGCCTGAAGAAGAACGCGCCAGCCGGCAATACTTCCCCAGCCCGTGGACCGGCCTGATGGAGGCCCGCATCGCCCCCTGTCGGGTGGGGATCCTCGGGACCTCCTTAAGCGCGATTGATGCCGCCGTGGCGGTTGTAGCCCGCCACGGCGTTTTCCACACTGAACACGACAAAACGACCCATTTTTCCCTGCATCCCGGCAGCGAAGCGCTGGAGATCACGCTGATGTCACGCAACGGCGTGCTGCCAGAGGCCGATTTCTACTGCCCGATCCCGTGGGAGCCGCTGGAGATCGCCACCCCTGCCGCCCTCGAGGCGGCCGTCGCTCAGGGCAGCGACGGTCTGCTGGAGCGGGTGTTCCAGCTGATCGTCCAGGAGCTGGAATATGCCGCCCCGGCCTGGTGTCAGGCGAAGGGGCTGCGCCAGCTGACGCCTGACAGCATCGCCGACGCCTGGTTTGCCGACCGTCTTACCCATGACCCCTTCCAGTGGGCGCAGCGCAATCTGCAGGAGGTGGAGCGCAATAAGCGCGAGCGCCACACGGTGCCCTGGCGCTATGCCATTCTCCGCCTGCACGAGGCGATTGAAACCGTGGTGCCGCAGCTCAACGACGAGGACAGCCGTCGCTTCCGCCAGGGGCTCGCCCGCGTGTTTATCGATAACTACGCCGCGATCCCGCCGGAGTCCATTCGCCGCCTGCTGGCCCTGCACCGGGCGGGCATTCTGCGCATTGTGGCGCTGGGTGAGGATTACGATCTGCAGCGCGAGTCTGACCGGACGCTGATTGTCCATCATCAGCAGCGCTGTGAATTCGATGTCTTTATCGATGCCCGCGGACAGAAAGCGCTCAAAACCCGGGATCTGCCCTTTCCTTCACTGCGCCAACAGCTGCTGGCCTGCGGCGACGCTATTCCGGACGTTGGCGATGACTACACGTTGCAGGCGCCGGAGGCAGTGCGCGGCCGGGTCGCCTTCGGCGCCCTTCCCTGGCTGATGCACGATCGCCCCTTTGTCCAGGGGCTGACGGCCAGCGCCGAGATTGGCAGCGCAATGGCCCGCGCGGTGTCACAGCAGGCAACCGGCCGGCGGCGCCGTCTCTGGTTTATCGACTAGCGGGACGTTTAAACGCAATATCCGAATAAAGGGGGGCTGGCAGGCGTGCTATAAACAGTGGCTGTTCGTCCCCGAGCAAGACCACGTCTAACATTTACGAGGTACTCATGAGTCATCTTTTTAGCGCGACGCGTATTGGTCAGTTGACGCTGGATAACCGTATCGTTATCGCCCCCATGTGTCAGTACTCTGCCGATGAGGGGAAGGCGACGTCCTGGCACCGGATCCATCTCGGGCAGCTGGCGTTCTCCGGCGCCGGCCTGTTAATTCTGGAAGCCACGGCGGTAGAGCCGGCGGGACGTATCTCGCCGGGGGATCTGGGGCTGTGGGATGATGAAACCGAAAACGCCCTGCGCGCCGTGGTGGAGGATATTCGGGCCTGGTCACCGATCCCTCTGGGGATCCAGCTGGGGCATGCCGGGCGCAAGGCCTCCTGCGCGGCCCCCTGGCAGGGTGGCCATCAGCTGGCGCTCAACCAGGGCGGCTGGCAGACCGTCGCCCCCTCCGCGGTGGCGTTTCACGACGGCGATCGCGCCCCGGCCGAGCTGAGCCATGCCGATCTGGCGCGCATCAAAGCGGCCTTTGTCGCCAGCGCATTGCGCGCCCAACGCCTGGGCTTTGAGCTGATTGAGCTGCACGCTGCCCACGGCTATCTGCTGCACCAGTTTCTCTCGCCGCTCAGCAATCAGCGCCGGGACGAGTATGGCGGTTCGCTGGAAAACCGCATGCGCTATCCGCTGGAAGTGTTTAAGGCAATCCGCGAGGCGGTGGGCAACGCCATGGCGGTGGGCGTCAGGTTGTCGGCTACCGACTGGGTCGAAGGCGGCTGGGACGGCGAGCAGTCCATTCAGTTCAGTCAGCAGCTGGAAGCGCTGGGCAGCGACTATATCCATGTTTCCAGCGGCGGATTGTCGCCGCAGCAGGCAATCACCGTCGGGCCGGGGTATCAGTTGCCTTTCGCCCGCGACATTCGCGAGCAGGTAGCCATCCCGGTGATTGGCGTGGGACTGATCACCGACCCGCAGCAGGCGGAAGCGGCGCTGGAGAATGGCGATGCCGACCTGATCGCCCTCGCCCGCGCGGTGCTCTACGATCCGCACTGGCCATGGCACGCCGCGGCCAGCCTTGGCGCCCAGGTTCGCGTACCTTCGCAATATCTGCGCTCCGAGCCGCACGGCCTGAAAGGCACCCTGCTTCCAAACCGCTGAACCCGGAACGGGCATCAAAAAGGGGTATCGTAAGATACCCCTGAGCAGGATGTTAATGCCGTTCTATGTGCCGGGCGGCGGCAACGCCTTGCCCGGCCTACAATACCCGATCATTGCGCAGCCAACTCGCCCCGCTTGCAGGCGCGCGCAAGCGCAGCGCCGTCGGGCGCGATATCAGGCTCCACGCTCTGTTTTTACGGACGGCGGCTGGCCAGGCAAACACCGCGAGTTACTGCTGGGCGGCCGGTGGCGTAGCGTTCTGTTTATCCTTCGCGATACTGTCCTGAATGGCTTTGGTTTTGCTCGCCGCTTCCGCCGAAAGCTGATTGGCATCGCCGATGGCGTTGTCTTTGATCTGACCCGCCTCTTTGACGATGCGGTCGCTTTCCTGCTTTGCGTTCTGCTTCACCGCATCGGCCTGGGCTTTCGCCTGCTCGGCGATGGCATCCGCTTTCTTGTCCGCCTCCGCCTTGATGGCGCTGGCCTGATCCTTCAGGCGATCGGCCTCGGCGTCGGCCTGGCTTTTCAGCGTATCAATTTGCTTATCCGCATCCTGCTTAATCGCCTGGGCTTTGTCCGCCGCGGCATCCTTCATCTGCTCCGCATTATCTTTCGCCTTATCCAGTTTGTTATCTACTTTCGACGCATCGTCGCAGCCAAACAGGGTCAGGCACAGTGCGGAAGCGAGCAGTGTTTTATTCCAGAGTTTCATCAGCATTCCCTTACAGGTTGAGTCATTATCCAGCCTTGTGATTTATTGCTTTAATAGCATTCACATTTTATATATAAACGCTCAGCCAGCAGAGTCAAGCCGGCGGCGTCCGCTCCAGGGTCGCCACCAGCCCCTGCAGCCAGTCGGCAAAGACCCGCACCTTGTGCGAAAGATGCCGGTGCGGATAGAGCAGCGACAGCGGCCGACGCGGCGCCGGAAAGTCCGGTAAAATTTCCACCAGCTGGCCGCTGTCGATGTAGGGCTGTAAAAAGAAGCGCATCCCCTGCAGCATCCCCAGCCCCGCCAGCCCGGCGGCGGTAAAGACTTCCGAGTTGTCCAGCACCAGCTTGCCGGGAATGGCGACCTGCCGGACGCCCGCCGGGGTCTGGAATCGCCAGGGCATAATCTGCCGGCTGCTGCTGTTCACCCAGTTCACCGCCAGGTGCGACTGCAGGTCCTCCAGCGTGGCGGGCGCCCCATAGCGCGCCAGATATTCCGGACTGGCGCAGGTGGTTAACGCCACCTCCCCCAGCGAGCGCGCCACATAGTCGCCATCCTCCAGTTCACCCACCCGCAGCAGGCAATCCAGGCCATCGCGCAGCATATCCCGGCGCACATCGGAGCTGCTGAGGACAATTTCCACCTCCGGATGGGCCTGATAAAAATCCGCCAGATGCGGGATCACCAGCAGCCGTGCAAAAGCGATCGGCATATCGACGCGTAGCTGGCCGCGTATCGGCCGGTCCGGCGCGAACGACTCCAGCAGATCGTCGGCCTGGGAGAGCAGCGGTTTACTGCGGCGATAAAACTCTTCTCCCTCCGGCGTGAGATACAGGCGCCGGGTGGTACGCTGCAGCAGCCTGACCCCGCTCTCCCGCTCCAGCTGCTGCAGCGCTTTGGTCACCGCCGGCCGGTGGATCTGCAAATTTTCCGCCGCCTGGGAAAAGCTGCCGGCGTCGACGATTTCAATAAAGATTTTAATATTTTCAAACAGATTCATCTGCATAACGTCCCGTCCCCTATCTCATCGTCTGCCGTAATTATTACTAAATTAATAATAGTGCTGAAAGTTTTCGCTCATTTTTTAAAACAATAAAGGCGCCTACACTGCTCTCATTGCCGCATCGTTGGGGCGAAAAAAAAGATAACTTGTTAACATAAAAGGAAAAATCTCATGCAATCTAACCGCGTTGCCCGCATTCTGGGTATTGAAAAACCGGTGGTCCAGGGGCCGCTTTCCTGGCTGACCGATGCGCGTCTGGTGGCGGCCGTCGGCAACGCCGGTGGTCTCGGGGTACTGGGTCCGAACGCCGGGCTGACGGCGGCAACCGCTGTCTCCACGCCGGAAGCGACGGCTGAGAAAATGCGCGAAGAGATCCGCAAAACCAAACAGCTGACCGAGAAACCCTTTGGCGTCAATCTGATCCCGACGGCGGAAAACGACATCTGGACGCCGGCGATCCTGCCGGTGATCAAAGCGGAAGGCGTTAAGGTGGTGGTCTACACCGGCTACGGCGACGGTTCGTTAAAACCGGCGCTATTTGACGAACTGAAAGCCGCCGGGATCACCATTATCTATCGCGATATTAACCCGACGCCTGAGAACAGCCGCCGGGCGGAGCAGGCCGGAGCGGACATTATCGTCGCCACCGGCTTTGACGAAGGCGGCACGTTGCCGGGCACCGCGCTGGGGACCTTCACCATCGTCCCGCTGATTGTTGACGCGGTACAGCGGGTTCCGGTAATGGCCGCGGGGGGGATAACCGATGCTCGAGGGGCGCGTGCCGCTCACGCCCTCGGCGCGGAAGGCGTCTTCGCCGGTTCGGTATTCATCAGCACCGTCGAAAGCCGGGTTCCCGACTCGGTGAAAGCGAAAATTGTCGCCGCCAACGGCCTCGATCTGCGGCTGTTCCGTACCCTGCCGGACTACTACCGCGCTCTGCCCGGCAAACTGAGCGACACACTGGTGGCCATGGACCGGGCCGGCGCCTCAAAGGCCGAGCTGGCCCAGGCGATGGGCGGTCTGCGAGGAATGCGGCTGGGCATGCTGGAGGGGAATACTGATGAGGGGTATATCTCGGTGGGGGCGGGGATCGGCAATATCCATGCCATCACCTCCGTCGCCGAGGTGGTCAACCGGCTGGCGGTGTAACGCCGCCAGCCGGGGTACGGCAACCGGCGCGATCAGGCGTCGGCCACCTGCTCTACCGCCCGGGAGAACGCGTCGATGGCCAGCCCGACGTCAGCGGTGGTGACCGATTCCGCCGGGTGATGGCTGACGCCCCCCAGGCAGCGCACAAACAGCATGGCCGATGGCCAGCGCTCGGCGATGGCGATGGCGTCATGCCCTGCGCCGCTCGGCAGCGTCAGCGACCGCCCCTGCACTGCCACCACCGCCTCGCTCAGCACCGCCTGCAGCTGGCTGTCGCAGGCGGTGGCGGCGATGCGATAATACTCCTCGGCGCTGAAGCTCAGCTGGCGGCGCCCGGCAATGGCCTGCGCCTCCGCCAGCAGCTCCTCCAGCAGCGCCGCCAGCGGCGCATCCTGCGGGCCGCGAATATCCAGCGTCAGCTGCACCTCGCCCGGTATCACGTTCACCGCGCCCGGCGCACAGCGCAGGGTGCCGACCGTCGCCACCAGATTGCCGCCGCGCTGCCGGGTCAGGCTTTCCACCTGCACCATCCATTCCGCCGCCGCGGCGAGCGCGTCCTTACGATGGAGCATCGGCACCGTGCCGGCATGGCCGGCTTCGCCGGTAAAGCGGCAGTTCAGGCGGCGGGCGCCGTTAATCGCCTCCACTACGCCGAGCGCCAGACCCGCCTGCTCCAGGCACGGCCCCTGCTCGATATGCAGTTCCAGATAGGCGGCGATATCCTGCGGGCGGCGGGCGGAATGGGCGATCCGCGCCGGATCGAGCCCGGCATTCACCAGCGCCTGGGCGACGCTCACCCCGTCGGCATCGCGCTGCGACAGCCAGCTTTCAGGCCAGGTGCCGGTGACGCCGCGGCTGCCAAGCAGGGTGATACCGAAGCGGGTGCCCTCTTCATCGCCAAAACCGACGATCTCGATAGCCTTTGCCAGCCGTCGCCCCTGCTGGTGCAGACGCTGCACCACCTCAATCGCCGTCAGCACGCCGAGCATGCCGTCGTAGCGCCCGGCGTTGCGTACGGTGTCAAGATGAGAGCCCAGCAGCACCGCCGGCGCGCCCTCCTGCACGCCTTCATAGCGACCGCAGATGTTGCCGACGCTGTCCTGCCACACCATCATACCGGCGGCCTGCATCCACTGACCCACCAGCTGGTTGGCCTGCAGATGCTCCGGCGACAGATAGACCCGGGTCAGGGCGTCGGCGGTTTCGCTGAGGGCGGCCAACTGGTCGGCGCGTGCCATTACCCGGCTGGCGGCCGCCTCTCTCTCCGCCTGCTGGCGGACGGTATCACTCATAGGTTGCCCTCGGTGCGGTAGTGATCCCAGGCCGCCTGCATCGCCGCGCCCTGGGTGGTGGTGAACTTGAGGTAGTTCAGCACCGCCTCCAGCGCACTGAGGGTCTGCATCACGCAGTCTTTACGCGCGTTATAGCCCATGGTGCCAATGCGCCAGACTTTACCGTGCAGCGGGCCGAACGAGGTGCCAATCTCAATGCCGAAATCTTCCAGCATCAGCTTACGCACCTGGTCGCCGTTGACCCCGTTGGGGATCACCACCCCCAGCACGTTATTCATTTTGTGCCGCAGGTCGCCAAAGGTCTCGAGACCCATCGCCTGGATCCCTTTCAGCAGCGCATCGCCGTGCAGCTTGTGGCGGGCGATGCCGTTGTCGAGTCCCTCCTGAAGGATCAGGCGCGCGCACTCCCGGGCGGCGAACAGCGCCGAGGTCGCTTCGGTGTGGTGGTTAAGGCGCTCCGGCCCCCAGTAATCCATCACCATGCCGAGATCGAAATAGTTGGAGTAGATCATCTCGTCGACGCCATCGTGGTGGGCGTCGGTGCGGATCCCCTGCTCAATGCAGCGGCGGCGGCGGATCGCCTCTTCCATCCGCGGGCTGAGGGTAATGGGCGAGGTGCCGGAGGGGCCGCCCAGGCACTTCTGCATCCCGGCGGACACCGCGTCCAGCTGCCAGGCGTCGGTTTCCAGCGGGTTGCCGCCGAGCGACGCGGTGGCGTCAGTATAGAACAGCACGTCGTGGCGACGACAAATCTCCCCCAGCTCCGCCAGCGGCTGCAGCATGGTGGTCGAGGTATCGCCCTGCACGGTAAGCAGCAGGCGCGGGCGCACGCGCTTGATCGCGTCCTCAACCTGGTCCGGGCTAAAGACTTCCCCCCACGGCACCTCGATGGTGTGTACCTCTGCCCGGCAACGGCGCGCAATCTCGCACAGCAGGTGGCCAAACCGGCCGAACACTGGCACCAGCACCTTGTCGCCCGGACGGATCGCCGACACCAGGATCGCTTCGATACCGGCGCGGGAGGTACCGTCCACCAGCATCGTCCAGCGGTTTTCGGTGCGAAACACGCCGCGGTAGAGCGCCATCACTTCATTCATATAGTGGGTCATCGCCGGATCGTACTGCCCCACCAGCTGGCTCGCCATGGCGCGCAGCACGCGCGGGTCGGCGTTGATCGGCCCCGGACCCATCAGCAGGCGCTGCGGCGGGTTAATTTGCGAAAACTGAGTGATATCCATCTGCCATTCCTTACGTTAGTTAAGACCGCGCACCGAGGAGATAAACTGTTTCAGTTCGGTTGTCTGCGGACTGGCGAACAGCGTTTTGCTGTCACCCTGCTCCCAGACGCGCCCCTGATGCATAAACACCACGCGGTCGCCCACTTCGCGGGCAAAATTCATTTCATGGGTGACGAGGATCAGCGTCATGCCTTCCGCCGCCAGCTGCTCCAGCACCTTCAGTACTTCGCCCACCAGTTCCGGGTCGAGCGCCGAGGTGATTTCGTCACAAAGTAAAACCTTTGGCGACATGGCCAGCGCCCGGGCGATGGCCACGCGCTGCTGCTGGCCGCCGGAGAGGTTGGCCGGGTAGTAATCCAGACGGTCGCCGAGCCCGACCTTCTCCAGCATCCGCTGCGCCAGCTCGCGGCATTCGGCCTGGGACTTCTTCAGCACCCGCCGCGGAGCCAGCATGACGTTCTCCAGCGCCGTCATGTGCGGAAAGAGATTGAAGTTCTGGAATACCATGCCGATGGAGCGGCTGATCTCCCGGGCCTGGGAATCGCGGTCGGTGATGGTCATGCCCCCGAGCTTGATGCTCCCCTCCTGGTACCCCTCCAGGCCATTGATGCAGCGCAGCAGAGTGCTTTTGCCCGAGCCGCTGCGGCCGATGATCGAGATCACTTCCCCCATGTCGATATCCAGATCGACGCCCTTCAGCACATGGTTGTCGCCGTAGTACTTCTGCATCTGATTAATGGTGATGAGAGGCATTGAATTTGTTCTCCAGATAACGGCTGTAGCGGGACAGCGGATAGCACAGAATGAAATAGCCCAGCGCCACCAGGGCAAACACTTTAAACGGCTGGTAAGTGACGTTGGTCAGCATGGTTCCCGCCTTGGTCAGCTCCACAAAGCCAATAATCGAGGCCAGCGCCGTGCCTTTGATCACCTGTACGGCGAACCCCACCGTCGGCGCGATGGCGATCCGCAGCGCCTGCGGCGCCACCACCCGGTACAGGGTCTGGCCGAAGCTCAGCCCGAGACAGCGCGAGGCTTCCCACTGGCCTTTCGGCAGCGCGCGAATGCTGCCGAACCAGATATCCAGCAGAAAGGCGCTGGTGTAGAGCGTCAGGGCCACCGACGCCGCGGTCCATGCCGAGACGTCGATGCCGAACAGCGCCACGCCGAAAAATGCCAGAAACAGCTGCATCAGCAGCGGCGTCCCCTGAAACAGTTCGACGTAGCCGCGGATCAGTCGTTTTACCTGCCGTCCGCCGGTCAGGCGCAGCAGCAGCAACGGTAAGGTCACCAGCGCCCCGCCGGTAAACGCGACCAGAGACAGCAGCACCGTCCAGCGACCGGCCAGCAGCAGGTTGCGGATAATGTCCCAGTCGGTAAAGGTGGTCATCATGCCTGCACTCCCAGCCATTTACGCCCCGCCGCCATCAGCAGCTGACGCATCGCTATCGATAACGCTAAGTAGATCCCGGTGGTCACCAGATAGACCTCAAAGCTCAAAAATGTTCGCGACTGGATCAGGTTGGCGGCGAAGGTCAGCTCCTCATAGGAGACCTGCGACACCACCGACGAGCCGAGCATCACGATGATGCACTGGCTGACCAGCGCCGGATAAATCCGCTGCAGCGCCGGGGGCAGCACGACGCGAACGAAGGTTTGCGTCCGGCTGAGTCCGAGCACGCGTCCGGCCTCCCACTGGCCTTTCGGCGTCACCTGAATGCCGGCGCGCACGATCTCGGTGCTGTAGGCCCCAAGGTTAACCACCATCGCCAGCAGCGCCGCTTCGCCGGCGGTCATCTTCAGTCCCAGGTTCGGTAAACCAAAGACGATAAAAAAGAGCTGCACCACGAACGGCGTGTTACGAATGATTTCCACATATCCGCCCCAGACCCGGCTGAGGGCGCCCGGGCGGCCGCTGCGGATCGCCGCCCCGAGGATGCCGATCGCCAGTCCGCCGATCGTCGCCAGCACCGTCAGCTGCACCGTCACCCACAGGCCGGCCAGCAGCTCCGGCCAGTGCGGCCAGAGCTCAGAAAAATGAAGTTGCTCCGTCATCCACAGACCTTACGCGCCGAGGCTGGCAGGCAGCGGCGCTTTCAGCCACTTCTCAGACAGACCGTTGAGGGTGCCGTCCTTAATGCCCTGCTCAATGAGGGTATCCACTTTCGCCTTCAGCGCTGGTTCGTTCTTTTTCAGCCCGATAAAGCACGGCGAATCCTTCAGCATAAAGCTCGGCACCGGCGCTTTGTCGGCGTTCTGCCGGGCGATGGCCGCCACCACCAGGTTCCCGGTGGCGACATACTGCACCTGGCCTGACAGATAGGCCGACAGAGTGGTGTTATTGTCCTCGTAGCGCTTAATCTGCGCCGCCTGCGGCGCCACGCTGGTCAGCACCATGTCTTCCACCGCCCCGCGGGTCACGCCGACGCTTTTACCGCTCAGCGCGGCCGCGTCCTTCAGCTCCGCCCCTTTCGGGCCAAACACCCCGAGGAAGAACGGCGCGTAGGCGCGGCTGAAGTCGATCACTTTCTCACGCTCAGCGTTTTTGCCGAGGCTGGAGATCACCAGGTCCACCTTATCCGTCTGCAGATACGGCACGCGGTTGGCGCTGGTTACCGGGACCAGCTGCAGCTTGACCTTCATCGACTTCGCCAGATAGCGCGCCATGTCGATGTCATACCCCTGCGGCTGCAGGTCGGTCCCCACCGAGCCGAATGGCGGAAAATCCTGAGGTACGGCAATGCGGATGACGCCGCGTTTTTCAATATCCTGGAGCTGGTCAGCCTGAGCGGCGGAAACAGACGAAAGGAGACAAGCGGCCCCGGCCAGTGCGATCAACAGTTTCTTCATGATGTTTACCCGTTACGTTAGCATGAAACAAAAGATTCTTTGAATCTGTTTTTGCAACTAATGTGCCAGATACGGTCGATACGCGGGTTGGCGAGGAATAAAGGCAAAAAGTGAGAACGGACAGGGAGTAAGGAGCAGAAGAGTAAAAATCGACGGCGCCAGAACGCGGAACCAAATGCACCATATTGATGCACAGCACCACGCTGGCGCCCCATCAGCGTTGTTCCAGCTCGTCCAGCTGCTGATAAAGCGTAGCGATATCGTGGATCCGCGGACGACCGCTGTCGAGCGTTTCATGCAGAAAGGCATTGGCCAGCAGATTGATCAGACTGTTGACCGAGGCATAGCTGTCGTAAGCCGAGACGCTGTCCAGCGGCGCGCAGAGCTGCCAGCGGGAGAGCGGGAACAGGCTGTGGGCCTGCGGCTCGCACATTAACAGAACCGGCACCCCGTCGCGCTGCAGCTGCTGCAGCAGCGGGCGTACGATCCGCGGCCGCCGGCGAAACGCCATCATCACCACCAGGTCATCGGCGGTCAGGTCGACCAGCTCTTCGCTGAGGCTCTGCCCCGGCTGGGGCAGCACCAGCACCTGACCGCGAGCCTGCAGCAGCTGCTGGCGCAGGTGTAGCGCCGCCGGATAGGCATTGCGCATGCCAATCACCACAATGCGGCGCGCGGCCACCATCGCCGTCAGCGCCTCGGCGAACTGGTGAGCGTCAAGGGCATTGACCCATTGGGTGAGGTTTGCCATCTCCTGCTTATAATGACGCGCCAGCAGCGTGTTACCCTGCACCGCGTCGCGCTGGTCGGTCAGCGGCATTCCGCTCTGGCGCAGGGTGCGCAGTTCATCGCGCATGTCCTTATATTTGTCATAGCCCAGGCGCTTGAACAGCCGGCTGACGGTGGCTTTCGACACGCCGCTCAGCTGCGCCAGCTCGGCGCTGTTGTAGCTTATCAGGTCATCAAAGTGGTCAAAGATGAAATCCGCCACCCGCTGCTCCTGCGGCGACAGCGAGGCGTATTGCCCTTTCAGTCGTTCATCGAGTTGTTGCATAGCGCCCCTGTAACTTTCGTTTCATCATCCATCCCTCATCATACTGTATCTGCTATGCCTTACACATAGCGTGCCAGCGGGAAAATTCCGGTCATTGTTTTTATCAATGAAACGAAACGTTCAGAGATGGAACAGCTTTTGCAGTGTTCTGCGGGTGATTCGTTCAGAAAGGATAATTTATGCACAGTAGCAACGTTTCGACCCACGGCATGGCGGTCGCTCCCCACCACCTCGCCAGCCAGAGCGCGCTGGCCATCCTGCGCGAGGGCGGCAGCGCCATTGAAGCGATGGTGGCTGCCGCCGCGGCCATCGCCGTCGTCTATCCGCACATGAACGGCCTGGGCGGGGATGGTTTCTGGCTGATCGTGCCTCCCGAGGGGGATCCCATCGCCATTGACGCCAGCGGTGCGGCCGGCTCGCTGGCCACCCTCGAGGCCTATGCCGGTCAGCGGCATATCCCCCACCGGGGGCCGCAGGCTGCGCTGACCGTCGCCGGCACCGTCAGCGGCTGGGACGAGGCGCTGCGAATTTCACGGGACTTAACCGGCCGCGCGCTGCCGGTGGCGCGCCTGCTGGCCGATGCTATCGGTTATGCCGAAGACGGCATTCCGGTCACCGCCTCGCAAGCCCACGCCACCGCCAGCAAACTGGAAGAGCTGCGCCATCAGCCGGGCTTCAGCGAAACCTGGCTGGTATCGGGCGAGGCCCCGCAGCCCGGCAGCCGCTTTCGCCAGCCCGCCCTCGCCGGTACCCTGCGCATGCTGGCCAGCGACGGTCTCGACAGTTTCTATCGCGGCCCGCTGGCCGAACGTCTCGCCCAGGGGATGGCCGCGCTGGGGATGCCCGTCACCCTCGGCGACCTGCAGGCCCACCGCGCCCGGCGTCCGGCGCCGCTGACGCTCCAGCACCAGCAGGGAACGCTGTGGAACCTCGCCCCGCCGACGCAGGGGCTGGTGTCGCTGGCGATCCTTGGCATCACTGACCGTCTGAACATGGCCGACGCCGACGAGGCGCAAACGGTGCATCGCATCGTCGAAGCCACCAAGCGGGCGTTTGCCCTGCGCGATGCGCATATCACCGATCCGCGCCATCTGGATGTCGACGTTCAGCAACTGCTGACTCCGGAGGCGCTGCAGCCGCTGGCCGACAGCATCGACGACGCCAGCGCTTCGCCCTGGGGCGGCGGCAAAGGCCCGGGCGATACCGTCTGGATGGGCGTCGTGGATAACAGCGGCCTGGCGGTGTCATTCATTCAGAGTATCTATCACGAGTTTGGCAGCGGCGTGGTGATCCCGGACACCGGGATCGTCTGGCAAAACCGCGGGGCGGCCTTCAGCCTCGATCCGCAGCATCTTCTGGCGCTGGCGCCAGGCAAACAGCCGTTCCATACCCTCAACCCCGCCGCGGCGCGCCTGAACGATGGCCGGGTGATGGTCTATGGCTCGATGGGCGGCGACGGTCAGCCGCAGACCCAGGCGGCGCTGTTTACCCGCTATATCCTGCAGGGGGCGCCGCTGCAGGAGAGCATCTCCCGGCCGCGCTGGCTGCTGGGCCGCACCTGGGGCCAGTCCTCGGATTCACTGAAGCTGGAGGGACGCTTTGCCCCCGCCTGCATCGCTCGCCTGCGCGAGCTGGGGCACGAGGTGGAAGTGCTGGCCGATTTCAGCGAGGCGATGGGCCACGCCGGGGCCATTGTCCGCCATCCCAACGGCCTGCTTGAAGGGGCTACCGATCCACGCAGCAACGGCGCCGCCGCCGGATACTAAGGAGCAGACCATGACCACACAGCCAGACTGGAGCGAGTATCTGACGCAGATGACCCACCTGTTGCGCCTGGAGCTGGATGCGCCGCGCCGTGAGGAGCTGGAGCGCCAGTTTGCCCGCATCGCCGCCATGGCGCAGCCGCTGATGGACTATCCCCTCGGGCCGCGCGACGACATTGCGGGGGTGTATAAAGCATGACACTTCACCATTTCACCATCGCCGAGATCCAGCGTGCGCTGCACGAGGGCGAACTGAGCGCCCGGGAGATCGCCCGCCAGACGCTGGACGATATCGCCCGCGTGAATCCGCAGATCAACGCCTGGACCGAGGTCACCGCCCAGCGCATGCTGGCGGAGGCCGACAGCATCGACGCCCTGCGCCGGGAAAAGCGCCCCCTGCCGCCTCTGGCGGGCATTCCCTACGCGGTGAAAAATCTGTTTGATGTCGCCGGGCACACCACCCTCGCCGGCGCGGAACTGCTGAGCGACCGGCCGCCGGCAGCCAGCGACAGCTGGGCGGTGCGCCAGCTGCATAGCGCCGGCGCCCTGCTCAGCGGGATGCTCAATATGGACGCCTACGCCTACGGCTTCACCACCGAAAACAGCCACTATGGCGCGACGCATAACCCGCACGATCTGTCGCGGATCGCCGGCGGATCTTCCGGCGGTTCGGCCGCGGCGGTGGCGGCCGGGCTGGTCCATTTCAGCCTCGGCAGCGATACCAACGGCTCGATCCGCGTCCCCGCGTCGCTGTGCGGGATCTTTGGCCTGAAACCCACTTTCGGCCGCCTTTCCCGCTCCGGCAGCCATCCGTTTGTCGCCAGTCTGGATCATATTGGTCCCTTTGCCCGCCGGGTGGCCGACCTTGCCGCGGTGTATGACGCCCTGCAGGGGCGCGACCCGGCCGATGACTTTCAGGCCGATAAAGCCAGCGAGCGCACCGGCAACCTGCTGGAGCGCGGGCTGGAGGGTCTGCGTTGCGCGCGGCTGGGGGGCTATTTCACCACCTGGTGCGATGACGACGCCCGGGCGGCCGTGGATCGGGTCGCCCACGCGCTGGGCGCCGACAGCGAGCTGCAGTTCGCGGATGCCGCCCTGGCCCGCTCGGCGGCCTTTATCATCAGCGCCAGCGAAGGCGGCAATCAGTATCTGCCGGATCTTCGCCACTCGCCCGAGCGCTTTGAGCCTCACTCCCGCGAGCGGCTGCTGGCCGGGGCGATGATCCCCTCCGCATGGTATCTGCAGGCCCAGCGCTTCCGCCGCCATGCCCGTCAGGCGATGAAATCCCTGTTCAGTCAGGCCGATGTGCTGATCGCCCCGGCCACCCCATGCAGCGCCACGCCGATTGGCGCCGAGGAGATGGTGATTAACGGCCAGCCGCTGCCGGTGCGCGCCAGCATGGGAATGCTGACGCAGCCGATCTCCTTCCTCGGGCTGCCGGTGGCGACCGTGCCCCTGCGTACCGCCAGCGGCAAGCCGATTGGCCTGCAGCTGATTGCCGCGCCGTTTAACGAACAAGCCTGTCTTCGCGCCGCGCGGGCGCTGGAAGCGATGGGCATTACCGATGCCCGAGTGGCGGAGAGTGCAGCATGATCAATCTGGATAATGTAGACCGCCCGGCGATCCTCGCCGAGGTGACGGCGGCGTTTTATCAGTATGAAGAGGCGTTGGTCAGCAATAACATCGAGGCGCTGGATGCGCTGTTCTGGCACGACCCGCGCACCGTGCGGCTGGGGGCCGGTGAAAATCTGTATGGCATCGAGGCGATCCGCGCCTTTCGCGCCGCCCGCCCCGCCGCCGGTCTGGCCCGCGATCTGCGCCATACCATCATCACCACCTTTGGCGCGGACATGGCGGTGTGCAGCACCGAGTTCACCCGCGAAGGCAGCGCCCGCCCTGGCCGCCAGCAGCAGACGTGGGTGCGCTTTCCCTATGGCTGGCGAATTGTCGCCGCCCAGGTCAGTCTGATGGACTGAGGGTAACAATACCGATTATGGCCAGGTGGATACCGTCTCCCCTGGCCATTCCCGGACCGGTAAAAATGGAGTTATTGGCGATGGTCAGGATGATTGAGGGCTGCTGAATCAGCAGATAGTCTTGCGCTGAAAAGGTCATTTCTCCGCAGGCCTGTCAGGCAGCAACAGTCATTACACTTTGCCAAGCAGGATATTTAACATACGGCGCAAGGGTTCCGCCGCGCCCCATAACAGCTGATCGCCCACCGTTAACACCGAGTAGATCGGCTCATTATTTAGCGACATTTTCTTGTAGCGGCCAATACCCACCTGCAGCGAACCGCTAATAGCAGCCGGGGTCAGTTTACTGACACTCTCTGGCTTATTATTGGGGATATAGTTTACCCACGGATGGGAATGGGTCACTAACTCTGCGAATTCCGTTTCGCTGACCTCACGTTTAAGTTTAAGGGTAATGGCAGCGCTGTGGCAGCGGATCACGCCGACCCGAATACATAAACCATTAACCGGGATGGTGCCGGGCGCAAGGCCAAGTATTTTATTGGTTTCCGCCTCCCCCTTCCATTCTTCGCGGCTATTTCCATCGCCTAAATCGCTGTCGATCCATGGAATAATGCTGCCCATCAGCGGGACGCCAAAATTCTCCACCGGCATGCCGGCGCTATTAATCAGCTCACTCACTTTATTGACTAAAGGCAGCACGGAACCTGATGCCGCCAGTTCATCAGCGGACAAATGCTGGCTGATATACGCGCTTTGCGCGATCAATTCCCGCACCTGTTTAGCGCCCGCCCCGGAGGCAGACTGATAGGTCATGACGCTCATCCATTCGATCAGATCAGCCTTGATCAGCCCGGCCAGCCCCATCAGACTCAGCGTAATGGAGCAGTTGCCGCCGACAAACAGTTTCACTCCTGCTTTCACCGCACGATCGATATTATCGCGATTAACCGGGTCGAGAATAATGCAGGCGTTCTCATCCATTCGCAGCGCCGAAGCGGCGTCGATCCAGTACCCTTGCCAGCCAGAGTGAATTAACGCCGGATAGATGGCTTTGGTATAATCCCCGCCCTGACAGGTGATGATAATATCCATTTCGGCGAGGGCGCTCAGGGAATTCGCATCTTTCAGTCTGTCGCTTTTACCATTAATAACCGGGCCCGCGGCACCCGCACTGGAGGTACTAAAAAAATGCGCTGAAATATCGTCGAAATCATTCTCTTCGATCATTCGCTGCAACAATACTGAGCCAACCATGCCCCGCCAGCCAACAATACCCACCTGCTTCATTTATTTAACCTTAAAAAGTTATGAGAATATTAATTTGTGTTCGCCATACCTTATATCGTATCCCCCAATAAAGGTCATTACCCACCACATCGATTTTAATGATTATTAAAATGTTTCATCTGCCATCAGCGGTTTTTATCTCTTATTACGGTAAAGCAGAAATAAGCAGGCGGCGGAGACTGTCCCGCTTTCAGCAGTCAAAGGAAGAAATGACGTAGCGGAACGCCAGCGGCTGCTCCCCTGACAGTTATCAATAGTAACTTGCATTTTGATAGTGACTATGTCAATTTGCTGGCAACAGCCACCTGCTCCCTGGACCGCCCATGAAAAATGAACCGCTTTGCCACGCTCCCTGCCCCATCGCCCGTAGCCTGGGCCGCATCGGCGACAGCTGGAGCATCATGATCCTGCGCGACGCCTTTGCGGGCTTTACCCGCTTCGACGAATTTCAGAAAAGCAGCAACGTCGCGCCCAATATTCTGTCGCGCCGCCTGAAGGCGCTGGTCGACGACGGGCTGCTGGAGAAGGTCTGCTATAGCAGCACCCCGCCGCGCTACGAATACCACCTCACCCCGCGCGGCCGCGATTTCCGCATGGTGCTGCTGGCGCTGGCGGAATGGGGTAATCGCCACTTCGCCCCCGAAGGCCGTCAGATGCAGCTGGTGGAAACCGCTACCCAGCGCCGCGTGGAGCCGATCATAGTGGATAAAGCGACCGGGGAAGAAATTATTCCGGGTAAATACGCCATGGTGCCGGGCCCCGCCGCCTCGCCGCTGATGCAATATCGTCATGAATATCTGCTGCGCAAACGCGAAGGCGATAGCGGGCAAAAATTCCAGCCTGAACCTTACAGAGATGCCGGCAATGAATCCGGCCAGTAAGAAAAGCGTCGTCGTTCTGGCGGCCATCTGAATAACGCCAGGATTTTGTTCAGCGCAGCGCGGCAAACTTCGCCACGCGGGGATCTCGCCGGATGCCGCGCTGGCACTGCGGGAGGCGCGAACCCAGGCATTTTCCGATGCGTTCTACCTCATCATGATGGGTTTTTTGCCTGCCGCGCAGCTGGTTCCCTTGATGAAAAAGCCGCCGGCACACTGATACTACAGGAGAGTTAACTATGGGCGTTTCCGTTAAACGCATTGTCGTCACCGGGATGGGGATTGTCAGCCCGCTGGGCTGCGGCGTACAGCACGTCTGGCAGTCGCTGCTGGCAGGAAAATCAGGGATTACCCGGCTCAGCGAGCAGCTGGTCGCGGATATTCCCTGCAAAGTGGCCGGCCAGGTGCCGTCCATTGACAGCGATCCGCTGCACGGCTTCGACCCGCTGGCGACCATCCCGGCGAAAGAGCGCAAAAAGATGGATCGTTTTATCGAGTTTGCGCTGGTCGCCGCGCGTGAAGCGCTGACTCAGGCCGGTTGGTCGCCGGCATCTGCGGCCGAACAGGAACGCACCGCCACGGTGATCGCCACCGGGATCGGCGGGTTCAGCGAGATCGCCAATGCGGTACATACCACCGATGAGCGCGGGCCGCGTCGCCTCTCCCCGTTCACTATTCCCTCTTTTCTGGCCAACCTGGCCGCCGGGCATGTGTCTATCGCCCACGGTTTCCGGGGACCCATCGGCGCACCGGTCACCGCCTGCGCGGCAGGCGCCCAGGCCATTGGCGATGCGGCGCGGATGATCCGCAGCGGCGAGGCGGATATCGCCCTCTGCGGCGGCGCGGAAGCGGCAATACATCGCGTTAGCCTGGCCGGGTTCGCCGCGGCAAGGGCGCTCTCCAGCGCCTCCAGCGACCAGCCGGAAGCCGCTTCCCGCCCCTTTGACCGCGACCGCGATGGATTTGTGATGGGAGAAGGCGCCGGGCTTATCGTGATCGAGTCGCTGGAGCACGCGCTGGCGCGCGGCGCCACGCCGCTGGCCGAGCTGGTGGGCTACGGCACCAGCGCAGATGCTTATCACCTAACCGCGGGCCCGGAAGACGGTAACGGCGCTCGTCGGGCCATGGAAACCGCCCTTCGCCAGGCCGGAGTGACCGCTGAAGAGATTGACCATATCAACGCCCACGCCACCTCGACGCAGGTCGGTGATAAAGGCGAGCTGGCGGCGATTAAAACGCTGTTTGGCGCCCATCCGGTCGCCATTACCTCGACGAAATCCGCCACCGGCCATCTGTTAGGCGCAGCCGGCGGGATCGAGGCCATCTTCACCATTCAGGCGCTGCGTGATCAGGTGGTGCCGCCGACGCTGAACCTGCATCACCCCGATGAAGAGGCGGCAGGTCTCAATCTGGTGGCGCTGCAGGCCCGCCCGCAGAAAATGCGCTATGCGCTGTCGAACGGTTTTGGCTTTGGCGGGGTTAACGCCAGCCTGCTGCTGAAACGCTGGGAATAATCGTCAGTTCCCCCGCCGGCGCTGGCTGGCGGGGAGTTCCACCCGGACACCCTACGCTGTCGCTGGTATCACTTGTCCACCTTGCTCCTGTGTTCTCTGCTGAAGCTGAAAAATTCGCTACCAACGCTGAAGCCGGGTGAGCGGCCCCTTTCTCTTAAGGTCAAAAAATGGGAGCCACTGACGCGTTGCTGCGAAAACGGGTGCGTTAGGGTTTTGGCGTCCTGCAGACCAAAACCGATGTTAATGACGAAGACCTGAGCTTATGTGTTAGCGTTTTCCTGCTGCCTGGGGGGTATCGCCGTTGCGGCTTTTGACCTGCTGCTGGTGTAAATAAAGAACAGCGCAATACCCAGGCAGACAATGGCGCCGATTCGGCTCAGCGAGAATGGAATCGCCGCATTGCCCAGCCAGCCGAAGTTATCGATCAGCATGCTCATGGTTAACTGGCCAAAAATGACGGCGACCGTAGCCACTGCTGCGCCAATACGCTGGACGGCCAGCACCATAATGACGATATACGGCACGCCAAACATTGCGCCCAGCAGTTGCCATTTAGGCACATCCATCAGCGTCAGGGTGTGTTTGGGTTCGAAGAAGAAGATCAGCAATCCCGTCACCAGCGCGCCGACAGAAAATGTCAGGAACGCGCTTTTGAATACGCCGACCTTGCTGCCCAGCTGGCCATTGATAGCCGCCTGGATACTCAGCATGGCGCCACCGGCGACGGCGAGCAGAATCATGATAATAGTCATAATGTTACTTTACCCCTGTGCAACCATAACCAGCGCTGCAATGATGAAAATCAGCGCAATGATACGTTTACTGTCAATTTTCCTGCGCGACGTACCGAGCAGGCCGAAGTGATCAATCATCAGGCTCTTGAACACCTGGCCTGCCAGAATGCCGATCATCGTCATGGCGATGCCGATTGCCGGCGTTACCACGGTGAGGATGATGACGTAGATCGGCCCAAGCACGCCGCCAAGCAGCTGCCACGCTGGTTGCGCAAAGAATGACGGGCTGTTGCGCGGGCTGAAAAAAAGCATCAGCAAAAAGGTCAGTGCCGCACCGACGCCGAATATGCTAAAGGTAGCCCAGAGGTCACCGACCTCCCCACCCAGTGGCCCGAGCAATCCTGCCTCTATGGACAGTCCCATGCCTCCGGCAATGACGATAAAAATCAATATGAGTTGCATAGCAATCAGTCTCCCGTAGTTCAGGCGGAGAAGATTACGACTTAACATGGATGAGAAAAATGCCATAATGAGATAAACACCTGTGCAGGATATGCATTAATGAATGAGCTCGGGAACATCAGTATTCGCGCCCTGCTGATTTTTATAGACGTTTATGAGACGCAGAATTTCTCTGTGGTAGCTCGGCGGGAAGGGATATCTGCCTCTCAGGTTTCGCGCGTCATCCATCAGATGGAGGATGTGCTCGGGCAGCAGCTTTTTTACCGCAATACCCGGGCGATAATTCCGACGGAAAGCGGCCATCTTTTTATCCGCTATGCGCGAGCCATGACTGGCAGCATGGAGGAGGCGCGGCGGGAACTCAACGAGAGAACCCTTGAGCCTTCCGGAATGGTGCGCATAAACGCACCGGTATTCTTTGGACAGCGCCATGTCGCCCCCGCGTTACCCGGCCTGACGGCGCGATATCCGAAGCTCAGCATTGAGCTTACCCTGACTGATGATTACATCGATCCGCACCGCGAGCCGGCTGACGTAATTTTCCGCATTGGCGTGCTGACGGATTCCGCATTTCATGCGCGCGTGTTTGGCCAGCAGTTCTATCATCTTACCGCGTCACCGGATTACATCCGCCGGCACGGCATGTTGGGATCACCCGAAGAGCTGGCGCGGCATAAATGCCTGGTCTATCGCGGTTCGTCAGGACCAAACCAATGGCTGCTGCGCAGGCACGGAGAAGAATGGGTGCACTACCCCGTCTCGCCCCTGATGTCATCGAATAATGCTGAAACTCTGCTGATTGCCGCGCTCGGGGGGATGGGGATTGTGCTGTTTCCTGACTGGCTGATTGGAGACCGGCTGAAGCACGGCGAGCTTGTCGAACTGCTGCCGGAGCTGGATACGTCCATAAAAACGGAGCCACAGCATATCGCAGCAATCTATCCGAATGCCCGCCACCCTCCTCTGAACGTTCGGGCGATTATCGATTACTACCTGGACGCGTTTGGTTCACCGCTTTACTGGCAGTCTGAATAAGACAGGCGATGTTATTGCCCGTCCTGAAGTTAATTTCCGTTTCTGGCACAGAGCCAACGAGTTAAATGTCCTTGAGGTCCGTTTTGAGCGAAGAACGGACCACACTATCTAAAGAAAGATATCGCTGATAATGTTGGGACCGCTCAGGTTAAAAAAGGTATAACTTTCTTTTCATTGACGATAACGAAGGAATTTTCATGGTTGAGGTTGAGAAAATAAAAAGGAAATATCCAGGCGCAGGGGCCTGGCAAATGGGTGACAGTCCGGAACTGGCAAGCGAGCTTGCGGAGCTGATTAAAAAAGGGATCAAAACGGCTTCTTGCGGATCTTTTGCCTCTTATCAGCAGGAAGAGTCTGCCCCGAGGATTGGGGATTATAACATTATTCTTGATGGCCAGAATGTTCCAGTTTGCGTGATCAGACTGGTTTCGATGCAGCTGGTGCGTTTTTGTGATGTGACTGAAGCGTTCGCCCGCAAAGAGGGTGAAGGCGATTTAAGCCTTGAATACTGGCAGAAAGAGCATCAGCGTTTTTTCATTCGTGAAGGTCATTTTTCTGAGGATATGGAGTTGATCGCAGAAGAGTTTGAAGTGGTTGAGGTGCTGTGAGACAAGGTTAACGGGCTGACGTTTTATCAATCGCCACTGATAACACTGTTCGCTTCTGGCGCGGAGCGGACAAGCTATCGAACTAAAGGTTCGCATTGAGCAAGGAGCGGACGTGCCAGCTATAATTGGTAATAAAATGAGAGGAGAGCTATTCTGATTTGTTTATAAAGAACATTTTTACATCCAAGGGCGAAATATTTTTTATGCTATCTTACATGCTATCTCAATATGCCAGGCTACCTGTGCCTGAATTTACCCTACGTTCATGGCTAAAACAATGGTTGTCAGAGCAGGAGTCGAGGTGTACAGACAGAAGTTTCTCGGCGCGATTTCCCTGGAGAGAAACTGGATTATGTCAGGAATATTTTTTACAACGAAAACTCAAAATTGATGGAAAGCAATTTCTTACTGGCCCCCGTTATCAGGGCGGAAATATTAACAAACCTTTTATTGATATTGTAGGTATGGATTCTGACCTAAATCATACTGCATTAGAACTCATTAGTAAGGAATGGTCACAACTCAGAGCTCAGTATGTCCGCATTCTTGTGCCCGGCCAGTCCTTCCCACAGGGTATTCCCGACCAGTATATATACGCCACCTCTTTTTCTGAACCCCCTGAATTTAATGATAAATCTCTTACTTTGCAAGTGGCGACATACGAAGATTTTGACTGGTGTTGTCAGGCTCTGGGCGATGCCTATAAGCATACATGGCAGACAGTTCGCGAACTGTCTGCAAACAATTTGGTAGCAGTTGATGACGAAGAGTTGTGTGACCATATTTCTGAGAGAGAAGTATATATTATCTATGAAAACGACGTTCGCGCCGGGTTGCTAATATGCCAGAAAGGAAACATCGCTTTTCTGAGAGGATATCGTATTACTGACAAAGTAATACTTCCTGCTTTTCGTGGTCGATCATTGTCAGCCCGAGCGCAACGCCTGCTGTACCGATTATTAACTCATTCCGATTCTGAACTATCTTTGTATATGGGCACAATTATTCCGGAGAATATCCCCTCGATGAAAACTGCAGAAAGAGCGGGACGAACTTGCATCCTAAGTTATCAATTTCTACCCATCTGCAGAACCCACGGCTAACAGCAATGCTAATTTATCTTCAGCCTACTTCCGCTTTTGGCACACACGGGACGTCAAGGGCCCGGGTGTACTCCCCTGGACGCATTAATGGGCGGTATGTGATTGTTGTGCAGGCTATCATATGGCCTGAGGTACAGCAGAATCAGGCTTCGTAGAAATGAGTCGGCTCACAGCGTCCGGAATCCACCCGGTGCCGTAAATCACCGCAAGGTCTGTCATAAGGTAATTTCATAACGTATCGCGACACCTTTTTTCTTCACGCAGGCCTTCTCTTTCACGGTTTGTCAGAACTGTGGACCGCAGTAATCTCCACTCCGTGCTTTAATCAATGAGAGTGTGTCGGGTGCAAATTAAACTACCTTTCTCAACAGCAAAGGCGGGATACGCCTACCCTCGCAGGGTTTCTGCGTCTGGTAATATGCCCATGACAGTCTCAAAGACCGCTTTGAGGGTTTCCCGGTTTAAGGCACATAATCGCGCGGCGTTGCCCCCAAAATGCAGCGAAAAGCAGCGGTAAAGGCCGCCGGGCATGAGAAACCAAGCTGGTAAGCGACCTGTTTGATTGGAACGCCGTTCGCAAGAAGATCCAACGAAGCATAAATTCTGGCTCTCTGCTTCCATGTTCGAAAACTAAAGCCTGTATCCTTCATAAACAATCGGGAAAAGGTCCGTTCCGACATGGCCGACATAAAAGCCAGCTCGCTCAGCGATGCTTCCCAGCGCTGATTGACCAGTAGCGATCTGGCCGCGCTGAATAATCGCTCATCATTCGGCATGGGTAGCGCCATCGTTAAAGGTGGCGCCTCGCTGAGAATTTCCAGAAGCAACAACGCTATCTTCCGTTGAATCGGTCTGGCGTAGTCCTCACTGAACAGCCCTGCGATAAGTTCTTTGACTAACGACGTAGCCGTGATCACATGCACCTGTTGACTCTTCGTAAAGCTCGTACATTCTGCGATAAGGCTACTGCTTAAATAGATCGCCCTGAGATCGGTTTGTGAAAGCAGATGGTAACTATGGATATGCAGAGGCGGTAGCCATAATGCCCGCTGAGGAGGGATCACCCAACGGTCACTCTCTGTTTGCACCAGCATCACCCCTCTGGTGGCGAAGAGTAGCTGCCCCTCAACATGATGATGGGGAGGATCTACCTCACCGCGTTGATAGCTTATCGCAGTACTGGACCAGCCTGTGGCTTCATCATGTCTTGGCGCTTTATCTATACTACCTGGCATTTCAGATTTAGCCCCTGCATTTATCATATCGAAACTGGAACCACCCGGAGTAGAGCCTTAGGCAATGGGTGCGTGACTTATCATTCTGATCGTCAAAGATATTACAGGAGCTTAACCTCATGCGTGTACACTTTATCGTACATGAAAGTTTTGAAGCCCCGGGCGCATATGAAACCTGGGCAATAAACCAAGGTCATGATGTAACTTACTCACACGTCTATGCAGGCGATCGGCTACCTGCTGACGCCGAAGGCATCGATTTTCTTATCGTGATGGGCGGTCCGCAAGATCCGGACACAACGCTTGAAGCGTGCCCGCACTTTAATGCTAAAGCGGAACAGGCGCTGATTGCTTCCGCGGTTAAAACCGGTAAGGCGGTGATCGGTATCTGCCTAGGTTCACAGCTCATTGGTGAAGCGCTGGGCGCGCCTTTCTCTCATAGCCCGGAAAAAGAGATTGGTAAATTCCCGATCACATTGACCGAAGACGGCAGAAAGGATGAGATGTTCTCTCACTTTGGGAAAACACTGGAAGTGGGTCACTGGCATAACGATATGCCAGGCTTGACGCCGGAGGCCAAAATTATCGCTTACAGCGAAGGCTGTCCCCGGCAGATCGTTGCCTATTCAGACCGCGTCTTTGGTTTCCAGTGCCATATGGAGCTCACATTGGACGTTGTAGAACGGCTGATCGCCCATTCTGAGCAAGAGCTGAGCCGTGCAGCAGACTACCGTTTCGTTGACACGCCTGCAGCGCTCCGGGCCCACGATTACAGTGAAATGAATCAAGTGCTTTTTGGCTTTCTGGATAAGCTGGAAGCGCGTTACAACGCCGCTCAAGCATAATGTCATGCCCGGTGAGCTTGCCATCGGGTTGAGCTTGTCATGTCCGCTCCTGGTACAGAGCGGACGAACTAACTGATTTGAAGGTCCGCTATGAGCGAGGAGCGGACATTGGCTTTATATCAAAATAGACATTTTGTGATTGAACCTCGCCACTACCGAATTTTTCCGAATACCGCAGCTGGGAAAACTGCGGGTTTTACCCTGAAAATCACCGCCGATCACTATATCTGACATGCCGTCAAGTTGAGATAGGCATGAGATTTAGTGTTGACCGCCGCAGTGGGGTCCATTCTCCAAAGTTACATTTCAGTCTGAACGAGAAGCGGACAGCGGGTTTACCGGTTGTGTATACCTTAACGGGCGGATGTCGATACTATGCCGGCCCCGCTAAACATCATGCGGATGACAACGCCTGTACACCCCTCCTGCCATTTGATAACGCCCGGGTGTTAAGGACTGTTTCCAAACGTCCCTGATGCCATCGCGACTGAACCCAGGGAAACCATTCCAGCCCGCTTTTTTGATACTCCCCAGGACAAGCAATTGCAACCAGACCGGACCCGCGACGGGAACGACAAACTGAGGAAGAGCAGCAAACATGAAAAGCAGGAATTTGGGGTAAGTCAGACTGTTCCATCCAGGTGACGTAAATGTGTCGCGATCCCCCATCTAAGGGCGGAACACCTTCCATTAACCAGCTCGAAAACGGAGTAACTCGCGTTGGGTTGCGCATACCTGTGAAAATCATCCACAGATCCGCTTTTTAGCATCGCAAGCACGCCCTGAATGACCATCCCGTGAGACACAAGACATATTGTTCGATGATGATGTTTTTTTTCCAGATTGGATAAAAAATGCATAATTCGCTGCGAAGCATGTGAGAGAGACTCCCCCCCTGGCGGACAATACTCTGCATCAAGGTTGAATAATGCTTCTGCGGCGTCTGGATTATTCTGCAGGAGCTCTACGCTTGTCATGCCCTCAAACTGACCAAAAGCCTGTTCTTTCAGAGCTGGTTCAGCTATCAGTGAACAATAAAAACTCTCCGCCAGGCGCTGTCCCATTTGCCAGGCCCGGCCAAGCGGAGAAGCGTAAACACATTCTACCCGGTAATCACTCGCTACAAACGCTGCCAGCAAGGCTGCTGTTTGACGCTCCCCCCGAAGCGTCAATGCGCTATCATTGTGTCCCTGAATACTACCTTTTACATTCCATTCTGTTTCTGCGTGTCGAACCAGTATCACTTGCATCATTGAAAGGTCACGTATGCTGTTGTTTGAAATGTTACAAACTAAAAACACCCCGTTTATATGCAGGCAAGTTCTTAGCTCTCGGCGAAAAACAGGAACACGTGTCGCTGACAAGGGTTATATTCAGTCGCCCCTGCCCGGGACCGCTATCTCAGTAAAACCTGAATCAGCTGCACGACGATATACACTCCCGCTACCACCTGTATGATCCGAAACCCCCATCTCAGATAGCGCCATTGATGGCGTTCGCTGGCATCAGCGGCTTCAATCGCGGGATCAAAACGTTTTCTTTTCCTGGTTCTGAATGTATCGAATACCCACAGGACGAGAATGAAGATGATGATGACTTTTTCAAAGATTAGATGGTTCACAAAGAGAGATTCCGGTCTTCTCATGGTTACAGCCAGAATAGATAAACCGCATCGAGGTAGCCACCACTAAATGTTGGGGTACCTGAAGATGCAAGCCAGGTGTCTGTCTTATGACTGCGTTAACGCATAGCAACGCCATATAAAGTGACATTCATTTCCGACCCATGCTGCCGGGAGCCCCCTTCCCCGACGCATCAGGCTGGGTGATAAAACGATGGCGGCTGCCCGGTCACGCGGCGGAACATGGTGGTGAAAGAGGACGCATTGTCGTATCCAAGAGATAATGCCACTTCGTTCACCGGTTTCCCTGCTATCAACCATGCCATGGCACTCACCACACAGGCTCGCTGTCGCCAGGCGGAAAATGACAGGCCCAGCTGCTTCAGGAAATGGCGGCGAAAGGTACTAGGACTCATAAACAGCGCCCTGGCCCAGCGCGCCGCAGGATCATGGATAGAGGGGTTAAGCAAAAAAGCCTGACAAAGCGCCAGCAGCGCCGGATGCTGCGGCAACGGAATGTCAAATTCGCGGACCGGCATGGCAGCCAGTTCCAGCAACATCAACTGTATCAGCATGCGATCGCGTGGGCTGTCGTACAACGGTGGCAAATCCACAGCCTCAAGCAGTAGCTGGCGCAACAGCGGCGAGACGCTGATCACTTCGCAACGACGGTGTTTAATGAAAGCGGCCACATAATCTGGCTCAATATATAAGCTACGCGTGGTCACCCCCACAAATCTGACAGCGTGCACAGTTTCAGGAGGGATCCAGACAGCATGTTGCGGAGGAACCACCCATTCTCCGTCCTGAGTGGTGACATACATCAGTCCGGTCGCGCCATACAGCAGCTGTGCGCGACGATGCTGGTGCGGTGGCAGGATAAACCCTTGCGCATAGTCATTACCTAACGCCACCACTTCGCGATCGAGCCGATCGACTTCGTCAATTTTTACGTTGCGCACACCTGCCTCCCTTTGACCGATTTACAAAGGTAATTGAGCGCTACGCAAATGGGAAGCCGTACGCGACCGGTATAAGCTGCTCGCTCATTTTCAGGTCGGGGATACTCTCTTGAATGAGATCGTTATTATTGCGCTGGCTGGCTTTACGACCGGCATTACCACAGTCCTGTTCGGCTTCGGGGGCGGCTTTGTGGTGGTGCCATTTGTCTATCAACTGATGCTTCGGCAGCCGGAACTCACGGGAAACGCCATGCATGTCGCGGTGGCTACCTCAACGGCGGTGATGATATTTAACGCCGGCTGGGTCAGCTATCGAAACTGGCGGGCTGGCAAGCTTGCCGCGCAGACGCTGTTCCCGTTGTTATGGTTTATTGCCATTGGGGCGGTGGTCGGCTCATGTCTGGCAGGGATATTGAGCGAGAAGATCGTTCGCGCGCTGTTTATTCTCTATATGCTGGCAACCATCAGCGATTGTTTGTTGCGCAAAGGTTTTTTCACGGGCAGCGCTCGGCGTCGCCTGTCCCTGCCAGTGGTCACTGGCGGCGGTATGGTTATCGGCATGATTGCCGCATTGCTGGGCGTGGGTGGCAGCGTCATGACGGTGCCCCTGCTACGGCGACACGGGTATGCGATGCAGGAGTGCGTTAGCGCATCCAACCCGCTTTCTTTGCCCGTGGCGCTATGCGGAGCTGTGACCTATGCCGTCATTGGCTGGCACAGCATTCCGCTGAACGGATTTCTTGGGTTTATCAGCCTGAAAATTTTGGTCCTGCTCGTCCTGACCGGCTGGGCCGGGATAATGTTTAGCCGCCGGGCTATCCCTGCAGTACCAGATGTATGGTATGCACGCATCTATGTGCTGCTGTTGTGCCTGGTACTCCTCGCCATGCTTATTCAATAATCAAAATACATCCTGGTGAACCGGTTCAACAGACGCGTTCGGGCGATGCCCTCTCCCTGGGGAGAGGGCCTGGTGAGTGGCAGCAAGCTACCCGCGATACGGATGGAACTCGCGCCAGTGGTCGGCGATCTGCTGCCGGGTACAGACCCATACCTTGTCGTGCTGCTGGATATAGTCAAGGAAACGCTGCAGCGCGCGGAAACGGCCCGGACGCCCCAGCAGCCGGCAGTGCATCCCCACGGACATCATCTTCGGCGCGGTTTCCCCCTCGGCGTACAGCACGTCAAAGCTGTCTTTCAGGTAGGTATAAAACTGCTCCGCGGTGTTGAACCCCTGGGCGGTGGCAAAGCGCATGTCGTTGGCGTCGAGGGTGTAAGGCACGATCAGTTGCGGTCGGCGGCTGCCGTCGCTGCAGGCCACTTCGCTCCAGAAAGGTAAATCATCGCCGTAATAATCGCTGTCATAGTCAAAGCCGCCGTGCTCCACCACCAGCTGGCGGGTGTTGGGGCTGTCGCGGCCGGTATACCAGCCGGTGGGCGGCTTGCCGAACAGATCGGTCAGCACCTGCACCGCTTTGTGCAGATGCTCGCGCTCCTCGGCGATATCCATGTGCTGATAGTGGATCCAGCGCCAGCCGTGGCTGACCACATCGTAATCCGCGGCCTTGATTGCCGCCACAATCTCCGGATGCCGCGCCAGCGCCATCGCCACGCCGAAGACCGTCAGCGGCAGCCCGCGCTGGCTAAATTCGCGATGGATGCGCCAGAACCCGGCCCGACTGCCGTATTCATAGAGCGAGTCCATCGACATATGGCGCGCCGGGTAGCTGGCGGCGCCGATAATATCGGACAGGAACTGTTCCGAACCCGCATCGCCATGCAGGACGTGGTTCTCAGCGCCTTCCTCATAGTTAAGGACGAACTGCACCGCGATCCGCGCCCCGCCCGGCCAGCGCGCGTGCGGCGGCTGCCCTGCATAACCTCGCAGATCGCGAGGATAGTTTTCCTGGTTCTCAACCATCACCTGCCCCTTTTAAAATGGATTTAACGACTGAAACTGTCCGCTTAACGCTTTTTTCTCCGGGAACGCTAAGTCCCCGTGCTTGCTGGTCGCCAGCCCCAGCGCGACCAGCGACTCGACCATCTTCACCGCCGCGCTGACGCCGTCGATCACCGGCACCCGCAGCTCGCGGGTCAGCTCCTGCGCCAGCGTCGCCATCCCGCCGCAGCCAAGGACAATCGCCCCGCTACCGTCCTCGTTCAACGCGCGGATGCAGCGCTCACGCACTTTCTCCTGCGCCAGGCCGCTGCCGTCTTCCAGCGCCAGCACTGGTAAATCAATGGCGTGCAGCGCCGCGCAGTGTTGATGAAATCCGTACTGGTGCAGCAAATGGCGGGCGATGATCAGCGTGCGCGGCAGCGTGGTCACAATGGAGAACCGGGTGGCGACCATCGTCGCCATATGCATCGCCGCTTCCGCAATGCCGATCACCGGCCCCTGAGCCAGCTCGCGCGCCGCCAGCAGCCCCGGGTCGCCGAAGCAGGCGATCACATGCCCATCCACCCCCTGCTCGCGTCCGGCCCTGATCTGCTCCAGCACGCCGACCGCCGCGATGGCTTCGTCAAAGTGGCCCTCTATTGACGGCACGCCGGCGCGGGGACAGACCGCAAGGATCTCGGTGCCCGGCGCGGCGACCGCACGCGCGGCGGCGCCTATCGTTTCGGTCATCGCCAGGCTGGTGTTGGGGTTGATCACTTGTATACAAACGGAAGACATCACGACTCCTTGTGGCCGGCGAACAGCCGGGAAAAATCGGGCAGACTGACGCCATCGCGCTCGAAGCACAGGCTGGCGACAATATGATCAAAATGGTGCATCAGCGCCTCGCTAAGCGGCTGCAGGGCTTTATCCCGCAGCAAACCGACCAGCTGCTGGTGATCGTCGCAGCGGCAGCCCTGGCGCCAGGGTGCGCCCCAGGCGGCAATCACTAACGAGGAGCGCTGGCTGAGGCGGGTCACCATCTCGGTGAGCACCGGGTTGCCGGAGATAGCCTGCAGCTGAATATGAAAGTCAGCGGAGTGGCGGATCGCCGCCGGGCCGTCGTGCGCCTCATGGGCCTGCTGTTCACGCTGGATAATGTTCTCCAGCGCCGCCAGATGCGGCGGCTGACAGCGCGCGATCACATCGGGCAGATTAGCGACCTCAAGCAGCGCCCGGGTACGAAAGATCGCCTGGGACTCTTCCACGCTCGGGCTGGTGACGTGTGCACCACGTTTGGGCGTTAACGTGACCAGTTGCACAGCGGCGAGTCGTTGCAGCACCTTTCTGATGCCGGTGCGGCTCACGGCGAATACTTCCGCCAGCGCCTCTTCCGGCAGTTTGCTGCCCGGCGGCAGCTGATGTTCGACGATAGCCGTCATCAGCGCCTGGTAAATGCTTTCGTCCTTATCCTGCAGCGCTGGCGCGGCCTGGAGACGATGTTCATTATTCATTAACCCACTCCGGTTTCACTTATCGATAGCAGATCGTATACATAAAATTTATTTTTTGTATACAAGATTCATCATTCTGGCCTGGATCCTGCAATAGCCTCAGCAATCCATATCAAAAGGGTTTTCATTCAGAGGAGCAGGTTTCATGCCACATTCATCCCACACGCAGCAGACGAAGACTCACGAGGCGGCCGCCGGCTACAGTCCGCGGCTATGTAATGACGATCTGGCGCCCACCCGCGACCAGAACTGGAGCTGGTACAATATCTTTTCATTCTGGATGTCGGACGTGCACAGCATGGGCGGCTACGTGGTGGCGGCAAGCTTCTTTACGCTTGGGCTGGCCAGCTGGCAGGTTCTGCTCTGCCTGCTGGTGGGCATCTGTATTGTGCAGCTGTGCGCTAACCTGGTGGCGAAGCCCAGCCAGATGGCCGGGGTGCCTTACGCGGTGATCTGTCGCCAGGCGTTCGGTGTCTTCGGCGCCAATATCCCGGCGGTGATCCGCGGGCTGATCGCCTTCGCCTGGTACGGTATTCAGACCTATCTGGCGGCAAACGCCCTGATGCTGGTCCTGCTCAAGTTCTGGCCCTCCCTTGCCTCGCTGACCGGCAGCAGTTTCCTCGGGCTGTCGACGCTCGGCTGGCTGTGCTTCGCCACCATGTGGCTGCTGCAGGCGATGGTTTTCTGGCACGGCATGAACGCCATCAAGCGTTTTATCGACATCGCCGGTCCGGCGGTCTATGTGGTAATGCTGGCCCTGGCGGGCTGGATTGTATACAAGACCGGTCTCGACGGGATCTCCTTTACCCTCGCCAGCAAATCCCTGAGCGCCGGAGAGCAGACCTGGCAGATGATCACCGCCACGGCCCTGGTCGTCTCCTACTTCTCCGGGCCGCTGCTTAACTTCGGCGACTTTTCCCGCTACGGCAAAAGCATGGGCGAGATCCGCCGCGGCAACCGCTGGGGACTGCCGTTTAACTTTCTGCTGTTCTCGGTGGTCACCGTGGTGATTGTCTCCGGCACCCAGTCGCTGTTCGGCAAAATGATCACCGACCCGATTGAAACCGTCAGCCGCGTGGGCAACGATCTGGCGGTGGCCATCGGCCTGCTGACCATGATCACCGCCACCATCGGCATCAATATCGTGGCTAACTTCGTCTCGCCGGCCTTCGATTTTTCCAACTGCGCGCCGCAGAAAATCAGCTTCCGCGCCGGCGGGATGATCGCCGCGGTGGGGTCGATACTTCTGACGCCGTGGAACCTGTTTAACTCACCGGAACTGATCCACTATACCCTCGACGTGCTGGGCGCCTTTATTGGCCCGCTGTTTGGCATCCTGATCGCCGACTTCTATTTGATCAAACGCGGCCGGGTGTCGGTAGACGACCTGTTTGACGATACGCCGAAGGGTAAATACTGGTACCGCAACGGCTTTAACCCGAAAGCCATTGCCGCCCTGCTGCCGTCGGTGGGCCTGGGGCTGATTATCAGCTTTATTCCGGCCCTGCACGAAGTGGCGAACTTCAGCTGGTTTATCGGCGTCTTCCTCGGCGCGACCACCTACCGCTGGCTGGCTCGCGACGAGCGTGAAGTGGCGGCGAAAGCCGCCTTCCGCTCCGGCGCGGTGGCGCAAAAAGAGTAACCTTCCCCTTCTGCCGCGGCGACTGGCCGCGGCAGGCTGCAAACTGGCACCAATCTTGCTGTTTATCACTATTCCCTGAGCGTTAAGAGAAGGCAGGTTCGATGATGGATTACCAGACCGCGGTGCGCGGTGCATTTTTTGATATCGCCGGCGTGGCGGAGACGCCGGATGAGGTGGCCGCCCAGGCCCGCTATCTCAATGATGGCCTGTTGTTCTTGCAGGACGGGAAAATTGTTACGCTGCTGCCATGGCAGGAGGGTGAAGCCTTTCTGCATCCGCTGAAGGGCTATGTTGACCTGCGGGGTAAGCTGCTGTTGCCGGGGTTCGTCGATGCCCATGTCCACTATCCGCAGACTGAGATGATCGGCGCCTTTGGCGAACAGCTGCTGGAGTGGCTTACCACTTACACCTTCCCGGTGGAGAGCCAGTTTGCCGATGCGGAGTATGCCCAGGAGATAGCGCAGTTTTTTGTCAATCAGCTGATTAGCCATGGCACCACCACCGCGCTGGTGTTTTGTACCCTTCATCCGGCCTCGGTGGAGGCGTTGTTCAGCGAAGCGCTGCGCCTCAATATGCGCCTGATCGCCGGAAAGGTGATGATGGATCGCCATGTGCCCGACTATCTGTGCGAAACCGCCGGGGAAAGCTACGAGCAGACCCGGGCGCTGATCCGCCGCTGGCATCAGCGCGGCAGGCTGGGGTATGCCATTACCCCGCGCTTTGCCCCCACCTCGACGCCGGCATTGCTGGAGGCGGTGCAGCGTCTGCGGGCCGAGTTTCCCGATACCTGGCTGCAGACGCATCTCAGTGAAAACCGGGAGGAGATCGCCTGGGTTAAACAGCTGTGGCCGGAGCATGCACGCTATCTGGATGTCTATCATCATTACCAGCTCACCGGCGAACGCAGCGTATTTGCTCACGGGATCCATCTTGATGATGCCGAATGGCAGTGCCTGCATGACACCGGGTCCGCCGTTGCCTTCTGTCCGACCTCGAACCTGTTCCTCGGCAGCGGGCTGTTCCGCCTGCCCGCCTGCTGGCAGCACCGGGTGCGGATGGGCATAGGCAGCGACGTCGGGGCCGGGACCACCTTCAGCATGCTGCGAACGCTGGGTGAGGCCTACAAGGTAGGACAACTACAGAGCTATCGCCTGCGCGCCAGCGAGGCCTTCTATCACGCCACTCTCGGCGGGGCGCGCGCCCTGCGGCTGGAAGAGAAGATTGGCAATTTTCAGCCGGGCAAAGAGGCCGACTTTGTGGTCATTGACCCGGCGGTCACTCCGCTGCAGCGTCTGCGGATGGGCCGCTGCCATGATATTTATGAGCAGCTGTTCGTACTGATGACCCTGGGCGATGAGCGCAATATCAGCGAGACGTGGGTAAACGGCGAGCGGGTGTGGTGTCAGGATTGATCCTCGCCCTGGCCCTCTTCAAAAGGGAGAAGGCGCTGACTGGGTTAGCGGCATTCAAAAACTCATCGCCAGGCCGAGGCCATAGCCCGTGGTGTTATTGCCGAACATATAGCGCGCCACCAGCCGGGTGCGGGTGATAAAGACCGGGTATTTACTGCTGTCCAGTTCGAGACCAACCCCCAGGGAGGTCAAACCGGTAAAACCCAGCGCCCCTCGCTGGTCGCCGATAAATTCAGTATGCGCGCCCTCCAGCACGTAGCGCAGCGGGTTGCCCAGCAGCGTCCAGTCAGCGATCGGCGCGCGGCGGCGCAGATACAGACCGAGGTTCTCCGCGCTGGCTTCACCCTGCACCACCTCGGCGCTGCTGCCGAAACTTTGCAGACGCATATAGGAGTAACGCAGTTCGGCATCAATATCCTGGGTGGCGGAGAAGCGTTCATAATCCAGCATCAGCGCCCCGCCCAGCCCCCAGGCGTTGAAGCGTCCGCCGTCAAGAAACTGCAGATCGGCGTTGGTTTTTCGCTCTATGACCCAGCGGCCAAGGCGTACATCGCTGGCCAGGGTGCCGAGCATCACATTGACGATCGGCCGCAGCACCAGGTTACCTCCGAGGCTGTCCCGATGCAGCGAAAAATCCCAGCCGACGCCGCCGGTGGTGGTCAGACTGTTCCATTTGGTCGGCACATTCCGCGTCTGTTGGCCATGACTGACGACGAATCGCGGGTCGTAACGGCTGTAGCCCATTGTGCCTTCGAGGTAAAGAGGAAACGACTCGCTCAGGGTCGCTCCGCCGCCAAACTGGGTGATGGTCAGGTTGTGTTTATCGTTGCTGCCGGAACCGATGTTGAGATCGCTGGCGGTCACGTCGGGAACCACGGTATAGCTCATCAAGGTCAATACCGCATCGGCACGTTGTTTAATCGCGTGCCCGTCCGCCGCCAGCGTCGTCGGCGCAGAAAGAGAGACTACCGACAGCAGAACGAGAAGACGCACCATACGTTGTTTGCCACCTCAAACACAGGCTAATCTTATTACCACCCGTTACAGCAGGCTGGCTCATCCTCAGTATAGTCGGCGAGCGCGAATCAGGCTGCGCCACCGCTATTGCGCAACAGTTCCGCACTGTCAAAAGGCATGCGCGTTACCCGGTTGCGCCCGTCATTTTTCGCCGCGTACAGCGCTTTATCGACGCGGTAAAACAGCTGATCAATCGCTTCGCCATCATGATGCTCGGCGACGCCGATGCTGACGGTGACCGACAGCGTCTGATATTCGCTGACCGCCTGGCGGATCGCCTCCGCCACCATCAGCGCGCGGGCGATCGGCGAATGGGGCAAAAAGAGCAGAAACTCCTCGCCTCCCCAGCGATATATCTTATCTTCACGGTCCACCGAGGTTTCCAGAATGCGGGAGATCACCAGCAGAACTTCATCGCCTTTTTGATGACCGTGAATATCATTAATACTCTTGAAATGATCGATATCGATTAACAACAGACAAAAACCATCGGCGATAAACGACGGCGCGTCGACGAGCCGGTAAAATTCGCGGCGATTTAACAGTCCGGTTAAGGGATCGTGGGCGGCGGAAAATTCCAGCTCTTTTTTCAGATGCACTTCTTCGGTGATATCGTGAATGATGCATAACATCAGCCGGATATTATACAGCACCACCGGCCCGGCATAGGTTTGAACATGGCGCAGCGAGCCGTCAGCCAGAATATGAGTAAAATTAAGCGGCTTATGCCCGCCGGGCATATTGGCAATATTATTCATAATGGGGATCACATCCCGGCCCAGGGTATTAATTTGCCAGGTATGTTTGGTGCGCATTTCCTCATCGGAATAATGATAAAAGCGCAGCGCGGCAATATTGGCATCGACAATCCGGCCCTCTTTCTGAGGATCGATCAACAGCATCGGCGCGGTATTGGTCATAAAAAAGCGGGCAAAAAAGCCATTGTTCCGCCGCTGGTAGCGGCGAGAGCCGGTATGAATCGACTGATTTTGCGCGAGCAGCTTCACCGCTTCGAATAACAGTAAGGTGCCGCTGTCCTCGGTCTCCACCAGGGTGGTTTTACAATATACCGACTGCAACCCTTTGGCGGTCTGCAGCGTCCAGACTTCAAATATCTCAGTCATGGCGTCGAGATAGCGCAAATAATGCTGCAGCTGCGTTTCCGGGCAGGTGGAATAGATACCGTTGCGCATCTCATTCAGCGACATATCGCCGCTCAGCGTCCGGGAAGCCTGATTGGCATAGACCACACACTCTGTAAAAGGATGGACTACCCAGATCGGGGTGCTTAATACATCAAAAACAGCCAGTTCTTTTAATAACATACAGGCCCCAAACCGACCCACTCCCGGCGCGGAACGGCACATCATTCAGTGCAGCTCTGACGCTGGCATAAAGTGATAGCAAAAATAATCGAGTAACCGTCATTACGCGCGTGCGCGGCAAGTATAGTCGGTTCCTGGCCCAGCGACGCCCACCCGGAGCGACTTTGCGCACGGTTTAATCGACAGAGGAGACACTGCCTTTATTATTAATTTTATTTCAATAGCATAGCAGCAATGCCAGAACGGGTAGTCGCTTTTGATCACAGACTGTGTATACCCGTCACACTTTACGCTGCAGGGGGGCAGGCTTGTGCCGTGGCACGCAGATGGCCGTTGTTCTGCTCAGCGTTACCATGATAGTTTCTATCATAACGCTCATTTTCAATGGTCATCACAGTGAAAAAATCCGCCAGCAAAATCACGCTTGCCGACATTGCGCGCGAAGCCAACGTCGGCGTGGCCACCGTCGACCGGGTACTCAACAAACGCGCGGCGGTGAAGGAATCTACCGCGTACCGCGTGCTGGAGGCCGCCCGACGGCTGGGGTTTACGCTCGAACAGCCGCACTATCGCCTGGCCGCCGGCAAAGCGCCGGTTACCGTCAGGATGGGCTTTATTCTGCTGCAGGAGACCCACTCCTTCTACCTGCCGCTGGCGAGGGCGCTCGCAAGAGAGGCCGCGCCGTGGCTGCCGGCGGGCGAGACGCCGGCGATCCTGCATTTTGCCATTGATGCGGTGGAAGCGATGGCCCAGGCCATTCACCGGCTCAGCGATGAGGTAGAGGTGCTCGGCCTGGTGGCGCTGGATCACCCGCTGATTCGCCATGCGGTGGGCCGGGCCGCCGCCCGCGGCGTTCGCGTATTCACCCTGCTTTCGGATCTGTCGGTTCCCCAGCGCAGCGGCTATATCGGCCTCGATAACCAAAAAGCCGGGCGCACCGCCGCCTGGTTTATCGACCGTTTATGCCGTGGCGAAGGCGAAATAGCCATTATCATTGGCGATAATCGTTTTACCTGTCAGGAAAGCTGTGAGATCAGCTTCCGCTCCTGTCTGCGCGAGCAGGGTAAAGGGCAGCAGATCCTTGAGCCGGTTCGCAGCCATGAACGGGCGGATGTCGCCAGAAGCGTAACGGAACAGCTGCTCAGCCAGTACCCGGCCCTGCAGGCGATCTATGCTCCCTGCGGCGGCATTGAAGGGATTGTCGGGGCGCTGCGCGACAGCGGCCGCCAGCAGGCCGTCACCCTGGTCTGCCATGGCCCGCTAAGCGACAGTGAACTGGCGCTGATCGATGGCACCATCGATGTCATTCTCAACCACCGGCTGGATGACTTTGCCGCCGCCACCCTGCGCGCCATGACGGAAGCCGTTTCGCGGCCGCCCAGCGAAGTGATTTCGCACCCTCAGCCTTTCGATATCATCACCAAAGAAAATATGTAAACGCCCGCCCCGTCGCCGACGGGGCGGCCTCACGCCTGGACCACGCCTGGACTCATTTTGATAAATAACTATCAAAAACAACCTCAATACAAATCATGACGGCCATCATAAAATTATCATTCCAACATTGTTGGCTATGAAATTTTCATTCAATACTCAGCGGCATCCCCTGTGATAAAAGGAAGCCGACATGACCTATCCTATCGCCAACGCCCCCTGCAGCTGGGGCGTGGATGACCCGAAAAACCCTGACCTTCCCGCCTGGACTACCGTGCTGAAGGAGGCGGCGCAGGCCGGCTATCGCAGCATCGAGCTCGGCCCGTGGGGCTACCTGCCCACCGACCCGAGCAGCCTGTGCGCGGCGCTGGAAAAGCATCAGCTGTCGCTGGTCGCCGGGACGATCTTTGACGATCTGGTGAGCGAAGACCATTATCCCACTCTGGAGGCGCTGACCCATCAAATCTGCCGCAATCTGTCGCAGGTTCCGACCGCCGCCCCCATCCCGGGACACCCTTTCCAGCCGCCCTATCTGGTGATTATCGACTTCGGCAACCCCGAGCGGGCGCGCTTTGCCGGACGCAGCGCGCTGGCTCCGCGCCTCAATGACGCAGACTGGCAGCGGATGATGGCGCACATTACCGCCCTCAGCACCCTCGCCTGGCGGGAGTACGGCGTGCGGGCGGTTATCCATCCCCACGCCGGGGGCTGCATCGAATTTGCCGATGAAATCGAGCGGCTGGCCAACGCTATCCCGCACGACGTGGCAGGGTTGTGTCTGGATACCGGGCATCTCTACTACGCCGGAATGGATCCGCTCACCTGGCTGGATCGCTATTACGCGCGGCTCGACTACCTGCACTTCAAGGATGTGGATCCGCAGGTTTACCAGCGCGCCATCGCCGAAGGCATCGACTTTTTCACCGCCTGCGCCGAAGGGGTGATGTGCCCGCTCGGCAGCGGCGCCATTGACTACACGGCCATTAACGATTTTCTTGCCCGCCGCGGCTATCAGGGCTGGATAACCATTGAACAAGAGCGTGATCCGCGCCATGCCGCAGGCAGCCTGCAGGCGGTCACGGAGAGCCTGCGCTATCTGCGCGGCGTTGGATTCTGACAGGAGACACCCCATGATTAACGGTTTAAAACCGCTCGACCGCACCCTGCGCTGGGGCATGGTCGGCGGCGGTGGCAGCAGCCAGATCGGCTATATTCACCGCTCTGCCGCCCTGCGCGATAACACCTTTGCGCTGCTGGCCGGCGCCTTTGATATTGATGCCGATCGCGGGCGCCAGTTCGGCCAACAGCTGGGGGTGGATCCCGCACGCTGTTACGCCGATTACCAGAGTCTGTTTCGCGGTGAGGCTGCCCGCCCGGACGGTATCCAGGCCGTGTCGATTGCCACGCCGAATAACACCCACTATGCCATCTGTCGGGCGGCGCTGGAGGCCGGGCTGCACGTGGTGTGTGAAAAGCCGCTGTGCTTCAGCAGCGAAGAGGCGGACGAACTGGTGGCCCTCAGCCAGCGGCAGCGTAAGATCATCGGCGTGACCTACGGCTATGCCGGTCATCAGATGATCCTGCAGGCCCGGCAGATGATCGCCGAAGGACTGCTGGGCGACATCCGTATCGTCAATATGCAGTTTGCTCATGGCTTCCACGCCCAGCCGGTGGAGCAGGAAAACGCCAGTACCCGCTGGCGGGTCGATCCCCGCTTCGTCGGCCCCAGCTATGTGCTGGGGGATCTTGCCACTCACCCGCTGTTTCTGGTCGAAACCATGGCCCCGCAGTTGAAGATCGCCCGGCTGATGTGCGCCAGACAAAGCTTCGTCAAAAGCCGCGCCCCGCTGGAAGATAACGCGCATGTGCTGATGGAGTATGACAACGGCGCCGTCGGCTCGCTGTGGAGCTCCGCCGTTAACTGCGGCTCCATGCACGGGCAAAAGGTGCGCATCGTGGGGGAAAAAGCCAGTCTTGAATGGTGGGATGAACAGCCCAACCAGCTGCGCTACGAGGTGCAGGGCGAACCGGCGCGCGTTCTGGAGCGCGGCATGGGCTATCTTGATCCGCTGGCGCGCCAGGACGATCGCATCGGCGGTGGCCACCCGGAGGGGCTGTTCGACGCCTGGTCGAATCTCTATCGCCGCTTCGCCATCGCCATGGACGCCGCTGACCGGCGTGACGAGGCGCTGTTGGCGGACTTCTGGTATCCGGACGCTCGCGCCGGGGCGTTCGGCGTCCGCTGGGTGGAAAACTGCGTACGCTCTGCCGACAACGGCGCCTGTTGGGTCAACTTCCGCTAATTCGCCGGCTCAGGGCCTCGCCCTGAGCCTTTCTCGCTACTTCTCAATGCGCGCCAGCTGGGTTTTATCGGCCTCGCGGGCGCGATCGGCCAGCCCCTGAAACGCGGCAGCGCCATAGTATTGCTCAGGAACCGGCAGCGCCTGCATATCGTGCCCCGGATAGATCTGCAGCTCGCCGAGGTCGCGCAGGCGGAATCCCCCCACCTGCGCCGGCATGGTCAGGCGATATGGCGGCAGGGTTTCGAAAGGGACCGGCGTCGGCAGCCGGTTTTCCTGCAGATCGTAATTACGCTTCAGCACCAGAAACTTATCCGGCACCCGGCGGCGACTGTTCCACCAGTCGCCATCGATCCGCTGGAACATCGCTTCCGTCTCCCCTCGAGTGGCCACCATCAGCCGGGTCAGCGCCTTTTTCAGCGCCGCCTCCATGGCCCGGTTATACGCTTCCACTGACCCGCCGTGGCCGCTAAGGATGACGTTAATCGCCAGTCTGGCGCCCAGTAAGTTGGAGTAGAGATCCTCCGGCGAAAACGCGGAGATCTCCTCTGAAAACCCGGGCACTGACTGGAAGCCATACCACTGGGCGATCTCATGCCACTGGGCGATTTCGAAGGCCAGATGCCCGGCGAGCCAGGCCGCCAGCTGATAGCGCTGCCTGACCCCCGCCGGCGGCGTAAAGGCATTGAGCTGAACGCGGCGCACGCCAAGTTCTTCGCTGTAGAATATGCGCCCCGCCTGGCCCAGCGTCGGCGAAATGCGATTGAACAGATAAAAGGTGTAATCCGCCGTGTCGCGCACATGGGCAATATCGATAAACCCGCCGCGACGGGTATAGATAAGCCCGTTCTGCTCCTCGCTCAGCCCCAGCAGATTTTTCACCGCGCCGAGCGCGCTGTCGTTGTAATGGTGCTTGCCCAGGGTATCCAGGGTCAGCACGTTACCAATCTGATACACCGGGATCGGAATGCCCACCGCCCGCACGTGCAGGTCGTAGCCAAAGGCGCAGCATGGCCGCAGCGATTCCGGCGGCGACAGCTCGCCCAGGGTGGGCGCAGGATGGATCGCCGTCACGGCGGGCAACACCGGGTCCTGCGCCAGCGCCGGCAGCGCCAGCGCGAATAACAGCCATAAGGCTTTACGCATCAACAGCCTCTCCACAGCAACAAAAGAGCGCGCATCTTACCGGCAGACGGCGCCTGCAGTTTTAGTTAAAAACGGTATTCACCGGAGACAAAGAAGCTGTTGCGGTCGTTAAAACCGAATTCAGTCAGCACGTTAAAGTTTTTGGTGACCTCATACTGGGCGCCAATCAGCATATTCCACGGCGAGGTCAGCTTCTGCTTAACGTCGAATTTGCCCTCGCCGTCTTTATTGACTGCGGCAATAAGGGGCTGTAGCTCTGGCGGCATGTGCAGGTCGGCGAGATCGCCCTTAAACTCCTGCTGCACGTCCTGATACATGCTGCCGACCCACAGGCTGAGATGGGACGGTCCGTCGATCCCCTGAAAACTGAACCGATAGCCGACGCGCGGCGAAACGGTGACCGCCGAAATGCTGCCGTCGAGGATATCGAAGTCGGTGCGGGTATAGTTAGTATCCACTAACCCAAACCAGTTGCCGTAGCCGCCGGCGAGCGTAAAGCCGGCCCCCCAGGTGGTGCCTTTAAAATCAAGGGTAAAATCAATATCCTGCAACTTCCCGCTCTGATAAAGCTGGTGAACCGCGCCGGCGATGGCCCGATCCAGGCCGCGAAACTGCGACGGGTCTGAATCCACTGATACCTGGGAGACGGACGACCCGCGGGTATGCCCCACCAGTCCGTATACGTTGAGGAACGGAAAGACCCACATATCCAGGCGCAGGTTTTCGGTTTTGCTTTTCTCGCGGGTGTGTCCGGCATCGATGGCGAACATATCGCTGGGAATGGGATGATTGCCGAGCTTAAGCCCGGAAAAGGTAATACTGTCGACCATGATATCCTGGCGGATATTCATATAGCTCAGGTTGACGCCGTAGGGTAACGGAATGGAATATCCTCTGGCGCGAGCCTCATCGCCCCAGATCGGAAAATAGCTGTCGCTCTCGTCCGGCTCCGCAGCCGACGTGCCCCAGGCTGCTAACAGTAGCGTTAACACCGCGCCGGATGTTCTCATTTTTGTTCTCATGTGTAGTTATAAACCCGAACCGACATTGAAATAGACCGCCTGCTCATGCTCGCTGAACGCCACGTCAATCCCGGTACGCAAACCGTACTGTCGCGCGATCAGGTAACGAAAACCGGCTCCCCATGCCACCTCTGACTGTTCCCATAGCGTCTCCGCCGCGTCAGCGGCGCTCCCGGCGCCAACGAATCCCTGCAGGATCCAGCGCGGAGTGACGGCCCAGGCCAGCTGGGTTTGCGCCGTGGCCACGTAGTCGCCCTGATAGCGGTAGCGCGAAATCCCGCGCAGCGCGATGTAAGGACGCGCCATCGGCATCAGGTGCTTATCATGGTGGGTTAAGGACTGATAATTGCCCGCGACCGCCAGGGTCAGCGTCTGGCTGAGCGGAATAAACACCTTCCCGTCCAGAGTAAACGTGTTGTAGTGATAATCGCCCCCGAGCAGCGAACGGAAAAACCGATATTCTCCCTTCAGCGCTAACCCATTCTGAGGATAGAAAATATTATCGGTAGTGTCATATTCCGCCACCACCCCCAGCGCCGAAGAGGTGCTGTTTTGCCCGAGCACCTGCTGCCAGACCCGGTTGACCCGCGGATTATCGAAAGCGACATCCGCCCGGGCATACACCTGGGAGGCCCCGAGGAACACCGGCGTATCGCCCACGCGAAACAGCAGCTTTTGCAGCGCGGCGACCCCTTTGGTCTGCGTCTGCACCGGTTTAGCATGGCTGAAGCCGCCGATGTCGCCGGAATAGATATCCAGATTGACGTTAGCGTAGCCGGCTACCGCCAGGTAACGAATGCGATCATGCCGCCAGGTGTGACGATGGCCGCCGCCAATAAACCAGGTGCCATTCTGCGTGGCGGCCCCGCCGAAAGCGGTGAGCGGCGGAGGAATAAACTGCCCGCCCTCCCGGCTGCCTTTACCGTGTAAAAACAGGCCAAACAGTCCGCCGCCATAGCCGATCGCCGGCTCGGTTATCGTCAGCGGCACCGGCAGAAAACCGTAACGGTTTTCCGCCAGATATTGACTCATGTCGAGCATGCTATCTTCCGCATCGAAGAGATCGGCGGCATCGCCAGGCGGGCACAACAGGAACAGAAGCGCCAGCGCGGACAGCGGGAATTTCATGCTCACTCCAGGGCGTTGGGGCGCGCACGACACGCGTGGCGAACAGGATTATTACAACGGAATAATGAAAATATAACGTAACCGGAGAACCCTCACCAACGCGCAGCGGCTTGTTTTTCGGGTATTTTTGTACAAAAAAGAGCTGGCCGTCACAGAAAAACGCCATCGCGCCGCCGGTCGGCGCGATGATTGTATTCATAAGGTGAATGTCGTATAACATAGCGCTACCGAGGGGTGTCCCGTGAGGGCTGAGATGGCGCAAGCCGAACCCTTTGAACCTGATCTGGGTCATGCCAGCGAAGGGACGGGTCGGCAATTTTGCCAGCATTACCGCCATTGCCTGTTCACACCCCTGCACGCCCGGATCTCCCCTGCATAAATGGAGGTCCTGTGATTGTTCCCGCGTTTAGCCAAGGTCTTTATGGCCGTTTACGCCAGCTGGCCGCCGCTGACTGGCAGCACTATGTGGCGCACCCTTTCGTTCAGCAGCTTGCCGAAGGCACCCTGGCGAAAAGCGCGTTCCGTCGCTATCTGACCCAGGATTATCTGTTTCTGATCCATTTCGCCCGCAGCTACGCGCTGCTGGTGAGTAAACTGCGCACGCTGCCGGAGATGCGCGCCGCGGCCGCCTCCATGAACGCCATCCTTAACGAAGTGCCGCTGCATGTCGGCTACTGCGCCCAATGGGGCATTAGCGAACCGGAGATGGCCGCCCAGCCCGAAGCGCCAGAAACCATCAATTATACCCGCTACGTGCTGGATATCGGTCATTCAGGCGACGCGCTGGATCTGCTGGTCGCCCTGATGCCCTGCGTGGCGGGTTACGCCGAAATCGGTCTGGGCCTGCTGCATCACCCCGCCACCCGACTGGAGGATAATCCTTACGCCTCGTGGATCCGTAACTATGGCGATGAAGGCTATCTGCAGGGCGTCAGCGCCGCGCTGGCGCTGCTGGAGACCGTGTGGCAACAGCGCGGAAGCGAGGCCCGCCTCGCCGGGCTGAGCGACATCTTCACCACCGCCACCCGCCTGGAGGCGCAGTTCTGGCAGATGGGGCTCAACGCCGCGGCGGAGTCCCGGGCGTGACGGCGCCAGGTATCGAGGTTCGCAAGCTGAGCCTCCATTTCGGCGACCGCCGCCTGTTCGACAACCTGTCGCTGACGGTCCCCGGCGGTCAGTGGGTGTCGCTGCTCGGCGCCAGCGGGGCCGGTAAAACCAGCCTGCTGCGGGTCATGGCCGGCCTGGCCCCCGCCACCCGCGGGGAAGTGGTCGCCAGCGACGGAAAGCCGATACCCGGCCGCCTGGCGTGGATGGGGCAGAAAGACCTGCTTTACCCCTGGCTGAGCGTCAGGGAGAACGTCGCCCTCGGCGCACGGCTGCGCGGTGAGAAAGTGGATCACGCCCGGGTCGCCACCCTGCTTGAACAGGTGGAGCTCGCCTCCTGCGCCGACGCCCGGCCGGCGACGCTCTCCGGCGGGATGCGTCAGCGCGCCGCGCTGGCCCGCACCCTGTATGAGGACCGGCCCATCGTGCTGATGGATGAACCCTTCTCGGCGCTGGACACCCTCACCCGCACCCGCATTCAGACCCTCGCGGCCACTCTGCTGGCGGGGCGCACGGTGGTGCTGATCACCCACGATCCGCTGGAAGCCTGCCGGCTGAGCCACCGTCTGCTGGTCCTCTCGGCCGCCGACGGGGAGATCGACGACAGCCATCACCTCACCGGCGCGCCTCCGCGCGCGCCGGATGCGCCCGAGCTGTTGAACGCCCAGGCGGCGCTGCTGCAGCAGCTGATGAGGGCCCACTCATGACTGGACGTCTCTGGCGCGGCGGCATGGTGTTCTGCGGACTGATGCTTCTCTGGGGGCTGGCCAGCCGCAGCGGCATTCCGCACTTTCTTTTACCCTCCCCGGCGGCGGTCGCCGAGGCGCTGTGGGTCAATCGCGCCTATCTCGGCTGGCACACGCTGATTACCCTCAGCGAGATCCTCAGCGGCCTGGCGCTGGGGGTGGCGCTCGGCGTCACGCTGGCGCTGGGCATGATCCTCTCCCCGCGCCTGCAGCGCTGGCTGATGCCGCTGGTGCTCACCAGCCAGGCGATCCCGGTCTTTGCCCTCGCCCCGCTGCTGGTGCTGTGGCTGGGGTTTGGCATGAGCGCCAAAGTGGCGATGGCGGTGCTGGTGATTTTCTTTCCCGTCACGTCCGCCTTCTTTGACGGCTTGCGACGGGTCAACCACGAGTATCTCGATCTGGCGCGCAGCATGAACGCCTCCTTCGGCGCTCAGCTGCGGCATGTCCGCCTGATGGCCGCCCTGCCGGCGCTGGGCTCGGGCCTGCGCATGGCGGCGGCGGTGGCTCCCATCGGCGCCATTATCGGCGAATGGGTCGGCTCCGCCGAGGGGCTGGGCTACGTCATGCTCAATGCCAACGCGCGGCTGCAAACCGATATCTGCTTCGCCGCGCTGTTTATTTTAGTACTGCTGACCCTCTTCCTGTGGCTGGCGGTAGACACCCTGCTGCACCGGCTGATCGACTGGTCGCCGGAATAATCATGAAGTAATAAAGGAAAACAGATGAAAACGTCGCTTTTCGCCGGAGCAACCCTGACGGCGCTGCTCAGCGGTCACGCGCTGGCCAATGAACCGCTCACCCTGGTGCTGGACTGGTATATTAACCCCGACCATGCGCCGATTATGGTGGCCGAGCAGATCGGCGCCTTTAAGGCCCAGGGTCTGGACGTCAAGATTGTCCCCCCGTCGGATCCGGCGCTGCCGCCCCGCATGGTGGCCGCCCGTCAGGCGGACCTGGCCATCACCTACCAGCCGCAGGTGCACTTCTTCGCTGACGAAGGGTTACCGCTGGTGCGCGTGGGCACCCTGATCGGCTCGCCGCTGAACACGGTGATCGCCCTGGATAAGCAGATCAAAACCCCGGCGGATCTGCAAGGCAAGAAGGTGGGTTACTCGGTCAGCGGCATTGAGCAGGCCACCCTGTCGACCATGGCGCAGCATGCGGGGATCGATCCAGCCAGTATCAAGCTGGTCAACGTCAATTTTCAGCTGACCAGCGCTCTGCTGGCGGGCCAGGTGGACGCGGTCATCGGCGGCTATCGTAATATAGAAGCGCAGGAGCTGAAGCTGCAGGGCAAAGCCCCGGTGGTGATGAACGTTGAGGATTATGGCGTACCGGCCTATGACGAGCTGGTGATTGTCGCCCACCGCGACGCGATTCATGAGGCGAAAATCCGTAAATTCCTCACCGCCTTGCAGGCCGGGGTCAGCTACCTGCGCGCGCATCCGCAGGAGAGCTGGGAGGTGTTCGCCGCCGCGCATCCGGAGCTGAAGACCGAGCTTAACCATCAGGCCTGGCTGCAAACCGTGCCGCTGTTCGCCGCCGATCCGGCGGCGCTGGATAAAGCGCGCTACGACACTTACGAACAGTTTTTATATAACAATAAGTTGGTGAAAAAAGTTACACCTTTAACAAATTATGCGGTTGAGCTGCATTGACTCTTGCTATCGCTGACGGAAGGCTTTCCGTCAGCGCTTTAACGCAGCGGCAATAAAAATATAGAGACTTTCTCACTAATAATTACACTTTAAAGGGTTATCGTTACTCAGGGTTGTTTTATTATAATTCAGCAGGTTACGTTAATTTTTACCCCGGTAAGAATAACGTCAAAATAACGCAATCAATAAAACGTTGAATGCGGATTTAAAAAGCCATATATTGTGCGCGCTTTATGAATGCCAATTCAATTCCTTACACCAATTATTCAACCAGCGTTCAACCGCAATGCTGGTTGTGGGAGTGATATGATGACGGATAAAGTCCGTATTGATACTTTACGTGCCGATTTATTAGACGCAAACAACGAAACCTTTTTGGCCCGTCAGGCCGAATTCGAATCGAATGTCAGGAGTTACCCGCGTAAGTTACCGCTGGCTATCACTAAAGCTGAAGGCGTGTGGCTGACGGATGCGGATAACAAACAGTACCTGGACTGCCTCGCCGGCGCCGGTACTCTCGCTCTGGGCCACAACCACCCTGATGTATTGCAGAGCATCCAAAGTGTCATTACCAGCGGCTTGCCGTTACATACTCTCGATCTGACTACCCCGTTAAAAGATCGTTTCTCCGAATACCTGCTCTCTTGCCTGCCGGGCGAAGGGAAAGAGTATTGCCTGCAGTTCACCGGTCCTTCCGGCGCTGACGCCGTGGAAGCGGCGCTGAAGCTGGCGAAAAAATACACCGGTCGTACGTCGGTGATCAGCTTCTCCGGCGGCTATCACGGGATGACCCACGGCGCGCTGTCGGTCACCGGCAACCTGTCGCCGAAAGCGGCGGTCAACGGCATGATGCCGGAAGTGCAGTTTATGCCTTACCCGCACCTGTACCGCTGCCCGCTGGGCATCGGCGGCGAAGCCGGCGTCAAAGCGCTGACCTACTACTTCGAAAACCTGATCAACGACGTGGAGAGCGGCGTCCGTAAACCGGCGGCCGTGATCCTCGAAGCCGTTCAGGGCGAAGGCGGCGTGAACCCGGCGCCGGTCGAGTGGCTGCAGCGCATCCGCAAAGTGACCGAAGAGCACGGTATTCTGCTGATCGTCGATGAAGTGCAGGCCGGCTTTGCCCGTACCGGTAAATTCTTCGCCTTCGAACACGCCGGTATTCAGCCGGACATCATCGTGATGTCGAAAGCGGTTGGCGGCGGTCTGCCGCTGGCGGTGCTGGGCATTAAAAAGCAGTTCGACGCCTGGGAACCGGGTCACCACACCGGCACCTTCCGCGGCAACCAGCTGGCGATGGCTACCGGCCTGACCACCCTGCGTCACCTGCGCGACAACAACATTGCCGACAAAGTCGCCGCCCAGGGCGAGTGGCTGAAAGGGAAACTGGCGGAGCTGCAGAAGCGCTACCCGGTCATTGGCCACGTTCGCGGTCTCGGTCTGATGATCGGTATCGAAATCGTCAAGCCGAACGACGCGCAGGATCATATGGGCTGCTACCCGGCTGACGGCGAACTCTCTGCCCTGCTGCAGAAGAAATGCTTCGAAGCGGGCCTGATTCTGGAGCGCGGTGGCCGTCACGGCTGCGTGCTGCGCCTGCTGCCGTCCCTGCTGATCAGCGACGCGGAACTGAATGTGTTCCTCGACAAATTTGAACAGGCCCTGCTGGCCGCCGGTGTGAAACCGGTCTGAGTGGAGTCAGTGACCACCATGTCCACATTGAATCCGATTCTTGCTGGTTCGGCGCAGAGCGTTGAGGCCTATCAGCAGGTTATCGAGCAGACCAGTCAGGCCGTTGTGCAGTGGCTGAAGCAACCTGAGATGTATCAGGGGAAAAGCGTTGACGAACTGCGTGAGCGTATCTCCCTTGAATTTAACGAACAGGGGTTGGGTAACCAGGCGGCGATTGATCGTGCGATCGAGTACTTCCTGAAAGACAGCCTGTCGGTGCATCACCCACAGTGCGTGGCGCACCTGCACTGCCCGAGCCTGGTGATTAGCCAGGCGGCGGAAGTGCTGATCAACGCCACCAACCAGAGCATGGACTCCTGGGATCAGAGCCCGTCGGCGACCATCATTGAGATGAAGCTGATCGAGTGGTTGCGCGCCCGGGTCGGCTATCCGGCAGGCGACGCCGGCGTCTTCACCAGCGGCGGCACCCAGAGCAACCTGATGGGCCTGATGTTGGCGCGCGACGCCTTCTTCGCCCGTCAGGGACACTCCATCCAGCAGGATGGGCTGCCGGGGGATATCCGCCAGTACAAAGTGCTGTGCTCGGAAAACGCCCACTTCTCGGTGCAGAAGAACATGGCGCTGATGGGTCTCGGCTACCGCTCGGTTACGCTGGTGAAAACCGACGAATTCGCGCGGATGGACGTGGCCGACCTGAAGGCGAAGATTGCGCAGGCGCAGGCTAACGGCGAACAGATCATGGCGATCGTCGCCACCGCCGGGACCACCGACGCGGGGGCTATCGACCCGCTGCGCGACATCGCCGGTATCGCCGCGGAGCATCAGATCTGGCTGCACGTTGACGCGGCCTGGGGCGGCGCGCTGCTGCTGTCTGAGCAGTATCGCGACTATCTTGACGGTCTGGAGCTAGTGGATTCCGTTACCCTGGACTTCCACAAGCAGTTCTTCCAGACCATAAGCTGCGGTGCCTTCCTGCTGAAGGATGCCCGCCATTACGAGCTGATGCGTTATCAGGCGGCCTATCTGAACTCCGAGTTCGATGAAGAACACGGCGTGCCGAACCTGGTCTCTAAATCGCTGCAGACCACCCGCCGCTTCGATGCCCTGAAGCTGTGGATGGGCCTCGAAGCGCTGGGGCAGAAACAGTATGCGGCGATCATCGATCACGGCGTCACCATGGCGAAAAACGTCGCGGAGTACGTGAAATCGCAGCCGACGCTGGAGCTGGTGATGCAGCCGCAGCTGGCGAGCGTGCTGTTCCGTTCCCGTCCGGCGCAGATGGCGCAGAGCGACGCGGCGGCTATCGCCCTGCTCAACCAGCGCGTCGGCGACGCCCTGCTGGCTTCCGGCCGCGCCAACGTTGGCGTGACCGAGCACAACGGCGTTACCTGCCTGAAGCTGACCCTGCTGAACCCGGTGGTGACGCTGGATGATGTGAAGGTCCTGCTGAGCCTGGTGGAGCGCACCGCTCAGGAGCTGCTGGCGCAATAATCTGCCTGAGCGAGGCGGCGCCTGTCGCCCCGCTCAGCGGCCAGCCCTGCCTGCACTAAGCCGATAAGTTCCCTTATCGGCTTTTTTTATGCCTGCCTGCGCGACTGGCGCGCGCTTCTACGCTTCTCGCCGCAGGGTCCGTTGACGCCTGCCCGCCGCGATGCCACAGTAAGGTCCCGATAATGGCAATCGCCAGAATCCAACGTCCCGGTAATAAGGATGATAATGGAGAAACGCTTACCCGGCCTCGATCTTGACGCCCTGCGCAGCTTTGTGACCGGCATGGAGTGCGGCAGCTTCGCCCTGGCGGCGCAGCGTCTGGCGCGCTCCACCTCCGCCGTCAGCGCCCAGCTCAAAAAGCTGGAGAGTCAGTGCGGCGCCGCGCTGGTGGTTAAACAGGGGCGGCACCTGGCGCTGACCGCGGAGGGCGAAAAGCTAATGAGCTACGCCAGACGGCTGCTGGCGCTCAATGATGAAACCCTGCGCGCGCTGCAGGGCGAACGGCTCACTGGCGAAATTCACCTTGGCATGCAGGAAGATTTTGGCGAATCGCTGATGCCGGGGATCCTTGGGCAGTTTACCCGCCACCATCCGCAGGTGCGGATCGTCGCCAGGGTGGATCGCAATGGCCCGCTGCGCCAGGCGCTGGCGGAGCAGACGCTGGATCTGGCGCTGCTGTGGCAAACCGAAGATCAGGGGCCCGGGCTGGGCCGCTGCCCGCTGGCGTGGATTGCGCATCCTGACTTTGACGTTCGCGCGCGGCTGGCGTCCGGCGAGCCGCTGCCGCTGGTGATGTTCGACAGCCCGTGCCTGATGCGTTCCCGCGCTATTGCCTGTCTCGATGCCGCAGGGATCCCCTGGCAGGTGGTGTTCGTCAGCCACAGCCTGAGCGGCATCTGGGCGGCGGTGCAGGCCGGCCTGGGGCTGACGGTACGCACCCGCATCGGCATGCCAGGCAATCTGCGCCCCGCCGGCGGATCACTGCCATCCCCCGGCAACCTGGCCGTCAGTCTGCAACAAACCCCGCGTCAGGAACCCCATTCCGCCGCGGTCACGCTGCTCGGCGAACTGATGTCCGAGGCCCTGCAGGAGTGGGTTGTTCGGTGACAGTGTCACGCCAGTTTCCCTCACCCTAACCCTCTCCCGGAGGGAGAGGGAACCGTTCGGCAACGTCTGTTACCCCGGCCAAGATTCTGTCTCCACCCGCTACGTAACCCGCCTTACCGGGCCTACACGCGGCTTCGTAACCCCCCAGGCCGGGCAAGCGTAGCGCCGCCCGGCAACAGGCATTCAGCACCCTTCCCGTTTCAACGCCCGGTGGCGGCTGCGCCTTACCGGGCCTACACGCGGCTCCGTAACCCCGCAGGCCGGGCAAGCGTAGCGCCGCCCGGCAATGGGCATTCTGCGCCGTTCCCGCTTCGATGCCCGGTGGCGGCTGCGCCTTACCGGGCCTACATTCTCCCTGCGCGCTCCTGTAGGCCGGGCAGGCGTAGCGCCGCCCGGCAATGGGCATCCAGCGCCGTTCCCGTTTCGACGCCCGGTGGCGGCTGCGCCTTACCGGGCCTACATTCTCCCTGCGCGCTCCTGTAGGCCGGGCAAGCGTAGCGCCGCCCGGCAATGAGCATCGAGCACCCTTCCCGTTTCAACGCCCGGTGGCGGCTGCGCCTTACCGGGCCTACATTCTCCCTGCGCACTCCTGTAGGCCTGGCAAGCGCAGCGCCGCCCGGCAATGGGCATCCAGCGCCGTTCCCGTTTCGACGCCCGGTGGCGGCTGCGCCTTACCGGGCCTACATTCTCCCTGCGCGCTCCTGTAGGCCGGGCAAGTGCAGCGCCGCCCGGCAATGGGCATCCAGCACCCTTCCCGTTTCAACGCCCGGTGGCGGCTGCGCCTTACCGGGCCTACATTCTCCCTGCGCGCTCCTGTAGGCCGGGCAAGCGCAGCGCCGCCCGGCAATGGGCATAAGGGATAAAGGGAACCGTCCGGCAGTTACCGGCGTCCGCGGGTCAGGCTTTGCTCTCCTGCAGCAGCTGCTGGATCACCTGTTCCTGGCGGGCATAATCCCCTTCGCCGAAGGCGGTATAGCGCAGTTGCCCACGTGCGTCGAAAATATAATGCGCCGGCCAGTACTGATTGCCGAAGGCATTCCAGATGGCGTACTCATTATCCGCCACCACAGGGTAGGTTATCCGCCAGTCCTTCACCGCCTGGCGCAGCAGCGGTAGCGAACGCTCCCAGGGATATTCCGGGGTATGAACGCCAATCACCACCAGCCCGGCCGCGCGGTATTTGTTCGCCCAGTCGCGCACGTAAGGCAGGGTATGCTGACAGTTGATGCACTCCCGGGTCCAGAAGTCCACCAGCACCACTTTGCCTTTCAGACTCTCCGGGGTTAACGCCGGGCTATTGAGCCATGCGCTGCCCCCCGCCAGCGAAGGCATCGCGCTGCTGGGCTCGGGCGTCGCGATCGGTTGCAGAACCGTTTTCTGCGTTGGCTGCGGCAGACGGGCGGCCAGCCGCTGCTCCAGCGCCTGACTCCATCCTCCCGCGCTTTGCAAATAGCGATCGCCGCCGCTGGCGATCAGCGCCACCGAGGCCAGCATCGCTACCCCCGCCAGCCGGCGCAGCCGTTCGCCGAACGCCAGCCCGCGACGCAGACGGGCAATCAACGCCGCGCCGCACCACCCGAGCAGGAATAACATCAGCGCCCCGCCGCCGCCGTAGGCCAACAGCAACCCGCCGGTGGTCGCCTGGCCCGGCTGCACAAAGCCCAGGCTCAGTATCGCCCCCAGTACCGGCCCGGCGCATGGCGCCCACAGCAGACCCACCGCCAGCCCGGCCAGCAGCGAACCGATCCAGCCGCGCTGGCGTGAGCTGGCGTCGTTAAGCTGATTCCCCAGCGCCACCAGGGGTGACGTCAGCCGCTGCGCGACGCGCGGCGAAAGCAGGCTCAGCCCGACAAGGGCGAAGAACGCCAGCGCCAGGCCGCGCCCAGCCAGCGTCAGATTCACGACCCAACCGCTGGCGACCGTCACCAGCCACGAGACAGCGCCGAACATCATCGCCATGCCCGCCAGCATGATCGCCAGTTGCCCCCGGCGGCCCCGGACGCTGGCGAACAGCAGCGGGATCACCGGCAGCGTGCAGGGGCTTAGCAGGGTTAACATCCCGCCCAAAAATGCAATCAATATCGACATCGCCTTCTCCTCATTATGCCATCGCTGCCGAAGGTGGCAGCCACGACATTACAGCAAGGGGATGTAGGGCGGATGTGTCGGGAAAGCGGGAGAATTGTCGGCTTAGTTTTCTATCTGCGCCGGTGATACAGCAGGATACAATCCCTGCGCGGCGAGACGCACGCTGGCATCCAGACCGCCCTGCGGGCGATTGGCCAGGCGCAGCGTGCCGTTCATCTGGCTGACCAGCTGCGCGGCGATCGCCAGCCCCAGGCCGGTGCCGCCGGTATCGCGATTGCGCGAGTCCTCCAGGCGATAAAACGGCTGTAGCACCGCCTGCAGCGACGCCTCAGGGATCCCCGGCCCCTCATCCAGCACATGAATGATGATATCCCCGGCGGCGTCGCGGTTCAGGACGACCGTTACCGTGGCGCCGAATTTCAGCCCGTTATCGATAAGGTTGGTCATCACCCGGCGCAGGGCCTGCGGTGGGATCCACACCACTCCGGCGCGCGCCTCGGGGCAAAACCGCACCGGCCGGCCGACATCGGCATAATCGCAGGCGATGCTGTCGAGAAAGGCGTCAAGGTTCAGCCGCTGGCGCGCCTCCTCCAGCGGCTGCGAGGTGCGAGCGAAGGCGATACCTTCGCGCACCAGGCGGGTCATATTGTCGAGATCCTGCAGCAGTTTGTCGCGCAGTTCAGGCTGGTCGGCCATCTCCACTCGCAGCTTCATCCGGGTGATCGGGGTTTGCAGATCGTGAGAGATGGCGGCGAGGATCCGCGCCCGCTCCTGCAGATGATCGTGGATGCGGGTCTGCATCGCGTTAAACGCGCGGGCGGCACGGCGCACCTCCTCCGGCCCCTGCTCGGCCATGGTTCCCGCCGTGTCGCTGGCCGGCTCAAGCGCATTCACCGCATGGGTAAAGCGAGTGATGGGCTGCAGTACCTGGCGAACCGCGTACCAGGCGCAGGCCAGCAGGAGGACAAACTGAGCGATCAGCACCACCGGCAGCCAGCGGGCGATGGGCGGTAGTTTCGGCCACAGGTCGAGGGTTAAGGGGGCGCCATCGTGGAGGGTAATATGGGCCTGGATATGCTGCCGCGGACCGGGGATCGCCACAATACTCACCGGATACTGCGCGCTCAACGCCTCCTGCAGGGAGCGCGCCGCGTCGCGGGCGCGCCAGCTGTCCGGGTAGTCGCCGCGCTCGCCGGCGTCCAGCTGATAGCGGTAGTTGCCGCGCGCCAGCTTCGGCAGCCACTGCGGGCGTTCAGCGGGCGGCAGACGGTCGAGGATCGCCACGCTGGTGGCGACATCAGAGGCCAGATTGCCCAGCATCACGCTGCGGGCGCTGCTCATACGCTCATAAAACAGCAGCGACAGGGTTAAGGTATTCGCCAGCAGCAGCGCCAGAAACAGCAGCGCCATCAGCCTCGACTGCAGCGAGGCGGGCCAGAACCTCATTCATGCCTCTCGCGGATGGAGACCGGGACCGACAGCACATAGCCTTCGCTGCGCACCGTCTTAATGTAGGCCGGCTCGCGGGCATCCTCCCGCAGGCGCTGACGCAGCCGGCTCACCAGCAGGTCAATTGACCGCTCAAACAGTTCGGCGTCGCGTCCCTGAGTCAGATTGAGCAGCTGATCGCGGTTCAGCACCCGCTGGGGATGGTCGAGAAACACCCGCAGCAGTCGATACTCCGCCCCGCTGAGGGCGACAATCGCCCCGCTGTCGTCCAGCAGATGGCGGGCGGCGGTATCGAGCAGCCAGTCGCCAAACGCGATCAGCCTGCCCGCCTCGGTGATCTGCAGGTTGGGCGGCAGCGCCCGGGTGCGGCGTAAAATGGCTTTGATGCGCGCCAGCAGTTCGCGGGCCACAAAGGGCTTCACCAGATAGTCGTCAGCCCCCATCTCAAGGCCGAGGATCCGGTCGCTGTCGTCGGTGCGGGCGGTGAGCATCAGCACCGGGATATCCTGTTGCGGGTTTGCGCGCAGCTGGCGACAGAGCGTTAAGCCATCCTCCCCCGGCATCATGATATCCAGCACAATCAGGTCGATTTGATGGTTTTTGAGCACCGACCACATGGCTTTGCCGTTCGCCGCGCCGCTGGCGCGGTATCCCGATTTTTCCAGATAGTCGACAATCAGTTCCCGGATGTCGCGGTCGTCATCGACGACCAGGATGTGGTCAATACGCTCCAAAGGCTGCTCCTGCGGCAAATTAGACTCTTCACAAGCATAAGCCGTGTTGCCGGAAGCGCAACGTCGCGCCGCCGGCAAGGCGCGGGTTACAAACGATCGGCATCCACCACCGCCTGCACAAACGCCGTCGGGTCCTCCTGCGGCGGGTTATGGCCCACCGGCCCCTGCAGATCCCGGTGCTCATATTTACCGGTAAATTTGGCCCGGTAGCTGGCGGGAGCCGGATGCGGCGCGCCGTTATTCGCCCCTTCCAGAGTGATGGTGGGCACCGTAATCGGCGGCAGCGCCGCCAGCCGTTGTTCATAGCTGGCATACTTCGCTTCTCCCTTCTCCAGCCCCAGGCGCCAGCGGTAGTTGCTGATGGTGATCGCCACGTGGTCCGGGTTATCCAGCGCCCGGGCGGTTTTGGCAAAGGTTGCGTCGCTGAATGGCCACTGCGGCGACGCCTGATGCCAGATAAATTTCGCAAAGTCATGGGTGTTCTGCCGGTAACCGGCTTCCCCGCGCGGAGTGGCAAAATAGAACTGATACCACCACGACAGCTCCGCCTGCGGCGGCAGCGGTTTTTCGCCAATCTGCTGACTGCTAATCAGATACCCGCTCACCGAGACCAGGGATTTCACCCGCTGCGGCCACAGCGCGGCGACGATATCCGCCGTGCGCGCCCCCCAGTCAAAGCCGGCCAGATCCGCCTGCCTGATGTTCAGGGCATCCATCAGATGGACAATATCGGCCGCCATCGCCGACGGCTGACCGTTACGCGGCGTGCTGGCGGAGAGGAAACGGGTGGTGCCGTAGCCGCGCAGATACGGCACAATCACCCGGTAGCCCTTCTGCGCTAAAGCCGGCGCCACCTGGGCATAGCTCTGAATATCGTAGGGCCAGCCGTGCAGCAGAATCACCGGCTGGCCGTCGCGCGGGCCGATATCCACGTAGCCAATATTCAGATCGCCGGCGTGGATCTGGTGGAGCTTGTCGAACGCCCCCGCGTCTTCAGCGGCGCAAACGGCGGCGGACCACAGGGTGGATAACCCCAGCGCCGCGGCGCTGGTATACCGGATCAGGGATAATCTGTTCATCGCTTTGTCACCTTTTATCGTCATCAAGAGAGTACGTAACCAGTTAAGCGGAAATTTGTATCCGCCGTGTGCCCGACAGGGGCCGTTTTTATCTCTTCATGTCAGCGATCCACCGCGGGATACAGTGTGATACATAATCAACGTTGGCAATTGTTGCTGGCTTGTGAATTTCTGCTTGCCCCCGGGCATAAATCCGCTACCGTGACAGCCATTTTTACCACCTGATAACCCAGGAGCCCGCTGTGGCGATTTTTGATGGTCACAATGACCTGCTGCTGAATCTCTGGCTTCACCATCGCGAGGATCCGGTGAACGCTTTCTTTGCCGGGATAGAGAACGGCCACATCGATTATCCGCGTATTCGCCAGGGCGGTCTGGCCGGCGGCCTGTTCGCCCTCTTTGTACCGCCGCAGGAGTATATCGCCCGCGTGGCGCCCCAGTACGCCAGTCAGGCGTGGGACCCATTAACGATCCTCTGGCAGCAGCTGGCTATCCTCAAGGCGATTTGCGCCCATGACGCCAGCCGCGCGCGGCTGTGCCTGAGCGCGGCGGATATCGAACGCTGCCGTCAGGATAATGCGCTGGCGATGGTGGCGCACATCGAAGGCGCCGGCGGGTTCGACGCCCAGGGCGAAGATCTGCAGGACTTTTATCGCGCCGGGGTGCGCAGCATAGGTCCGTTCTGGAACATCGCCAATCGCTTCGGCTGCGGGGTCACCGGCGCCTTTCCCGGCAGTCCGGACAGCGGGCCGGGTCTTACCGGCGAGGGTATCGCGCTCATTGCCCAGGCCAACGCCCTGAAGATGCAGATCGATGTTTCGCACATGAATGAACAGGCCTTTTGGGATACCGCCCGTCACTCCACCGCCCCGCTGGTGGCCACCCACTCCAATGCCCACGCCCTGTGCCCACAGCCGCGCAACCTGACCGATCGGCAACTGCGGGCGATCCGCGACAGCGGCGGCGTGGTGGGCGTTAATTTCGGCAACGCCTTCCTGCGCGCCGACGGACGGCGCGATAGCGACACGCCCTTCGCCACCATCATCCGGCATATCGACTATCTTATTAACATCATGGGTGAGGATCATGTGGCCCTTGGTTCGGATTTTGACGGCGTCACCCTGCCGGACGCGCTGGGGGATGTGGCCGGCTTACCGCGGCTTATCAATGCCTTGCGTGACAGCGACTATGATCAATTGGTGCTGGATAAGCTGCTGTGGCGTAACTGGCTGCGGGTATTAAAAAATGTTTGGCAACAATAGGTTATATTGTAAACATAAAGTTAAATCCTTACAGATTCCGGGTTGATCTCTCTCCCGGTGAAGCGCAATATGCGGCGGCCGTCACAGATCCTGCATTATCCGTGAGGCCTGTCGTCATTTTTAAGAGGAACAAAACATGTGGAAGAAACCTGCTTTTATCGATTTACGTCTCGGTCTGGAAGTGACGCTGTACATTTCTAACCGCTAATCGCCCCGCCCGCCGTTCGCGCGGGCCTCTTTTTTCATTACCCGGTCCGTCTTCATGTTCATTAAAGTCCTCGGTTCCGCCGCCGGCGGCGGTTTCCCGCAATGGAACTGCAACTGCGCCAACTGTCAGGGTCTGCGCGACGGCACGATCCAGGCCAGTGCCCGCACCCAGTCGTCGATCATCGTCAGCGATAACGGTCAAGAGTGGGTGCTGTGCAACGCCTCGCCGGATATCAGCCAGCAGATTGCCCACACGCCCGAGTTAAATAAAGCCGGCGTGCTGCGCGGAACGCATATCGGCGGCATTATTCTCACCGACAGCCAGATCGACCACACTACCGGGTTACTCAGCCTGCGCGAAGGCTGCCCGCACCAGGTGTGGTGCACCCCGGAGGTCCATGAGGATCTCTCCACCGGCTTCCCGGTGTTTACCATGCTGCGCCACTGGAACGGCGGCCTGGTGCATCACCCCATCGCGCCGCAGCAGCCTTTTACCGTTGACGCCTGTCCTGATTTGCGGTTTACCGCGGTGCCTATCGCCAGCAACGCGCCGCCCTATTCGCCGTATCGCGACCGGCCGCTGCCGGGCCATAACGTGGCGCTGTTTATCGAAAACCGCCGCAACGGGCAGACGCTGTTCTACGCTCCGGGGCTCGGTGAGCCGGATGAGACCATTCTGCCCTGGCTGCAAAAAGCGGACTGTCTGCTGATCGATGGCACCGTCTGGCAGGATGACGAACTGCAGGCCGCTGGCGTCGGGCGCAATACCGGCCGCGATATGGGCCACCTGGCGCTCGGCGATGAGCACGGGATGATGGCCCTGCTGGCCTCCCTGCCGGCAAAACGCAAAATTCTTATTCATATCAATAACACCAACCCGATCCTTAATGAGCGCTCTCCCCAGCGTCAGGCGCTGACGCAGCAGGGGATTGAAGTGAGCTGGGACGGGATGGCTATCACCCTTCAGGAAACCGCATGCTGATCACCGACACGCTGTCGCCGCAGGCCTTTGAAGCGGCCCTGCGGGCTAAAGGCGCCTTCTACCATATTCACCACCCTTACCACATCGCCATGCATAACGGCGACGCGACCCGCGAGCAAATTCAGGGCTGGGTGGCGAACCGGTTTTATTACCAGACCACTATCCCGCTGAAAGACGCGGCGATCATGGCCAACTGCCCGGACGCGCAGACCCGGCGCAAATGGGTGCAGCGGATCCTCGACCACGATGGCAGCCACGGCGAGGACGGCGGTATTGAAGCCTGGCTGCGGCTGGGGGAAGCGGTCGGTCTGAGCCGCGACGATCTGCTCAGCGAGCGCTACGTGCTGCCCGGCGTGCGCTTCGCGGTGGATGCCTATCTTAACTTCGCCCGTCGCGCCTGCTGGCAGGAGGCGGCCTGCAGCTCCCTGACCGAGCTGTTCGCCCCGCAGATCCATCAGTCGCGCCTCGACAGCTGGCCGCAGCACTATCCGTGGATCAAAGAGGAAGGCTATTTTTACTTCCGCAGCCGTCTGAGCCAGGCCAACCGCGACGTGGAGCATGGCCTGGCGCTGGCGAAGGCCTACTGCGACAGCGCTGAAAAACAGAACCGGATGCTGGAGATCCTGCAGTTTAAGCTCGACATTTTATGGTCGATGCTCGACGCCATGACCATGGCCTATGCCCTGCAGCGCCCGCCCTATCATACGGTCACCGACAAGGCGGCCTGGCACTCGACCCGACTGGTGTAACCATGCAAAAAACCTCCATCGTTGCCTTTCGTCGCGGCTACCGCCTGCAGTGGGAAGCCGCCCAGGAGAGCCATGTGATCCTCTATCCGGAGGGAATGGCCAAACTCAATGAGACCGCCGCGGCGATCCTCGAGCTGGTGGATGGCCGGCGCGACGTCGCGGCGATTATCGCCATGCTCAACGACCGCTTCCCGGAAGCCGGGGGCGTTGATGACGACGTCATCGAGTTCCTGCAGATAGCCTGTCAACAGAAGTGGATCACCTGCCGTGAGCCAGCGTAAACCCGCCGTCAATCCGCCGCTGTGGCTGCTGGCGGAGCTAACCTATCGCTGCCCGTTGCAGTGCCCCTACTGTTCGAATCCGCTGGACTTCGCCCAACAGGAAAAAGAGCTGACGACCGAACAATGGATCGAGGTCTTTCGCCAGGCGCGGGCGATGGGCAGCGTACAGCTGGGCTTTTCCGGCGGCGAGCCGCTGACCCGTAAAGATCTGCCGGAGCTGATCCGCGCCGCGCGCGACCTAGGGTTTTATACCAACCTGATCACCTCCGGGATAGGGCTGACGGAGAGCAAACTCGACGCCTTCAGCGAGGCCGGGCTGGACCATATCCAGATTAGCTTCCAGGCCAGCGATGAAGTGCTCAACGCCGCGCTGGCCGGCAACAAAAAAGCCTTCCAGCAGAAGCTGGCGATGGCCAGAGCGGTGAAAGCGCGCGACTATCCGATGGTGCTCAACTTCGTTCTGCACCGGCACAACATCGATCAGCTGGATAAAATTATCGCGCTGTGCATTGAGCTGGAAGCGGATGACGTTGAGCTGGCCACCTGCCAGTTTTACGGTTGGGCGTTCCTCAATCGCGAGGGGCTGCTGCCGACCCGGGAGCAGATCGCCCGCGCCGAACAGGTGGTCGCCGACTACCGGCGGAAAATGGCCGCCAGCGGCAACCTCACCAACCTGCTGTTTGTCACCCCGGACTATTACGAAGAGCGGCCGAAAGGCTGCATGGGCGGCTGGGGATCGATTTTCCTCAGCGTCACCCCGGAAGGCACCGCCCTGCCGTGCCACAGCGCGCGCCAGCTGCCGGTGGCGTTTCCGTCGGTGCTGGAGCAGAGTCTGGAGTCGATCTGGTATGACTCGTTCGGCTTCAATCGTTACCGCGGGTATGACTGGATGCCGGAGCCGTGCCGCTCCTGTGATGAAAAAGAGAAAGACTTCGGCGGCTGCCGCTGCCAGGCCTTTATGCTGACCGGCAGCGCCGATAACGCCGACCCGGTGTGCAGCAAATCCCCGCATCATCACAAAATCCTCGACGCCCGGCGCGAAGCGGCCTGCAGCGAGATAAAAGTCAGCCAGCTGCAGTTCCGCAACCGGGCCAGCTCGCAGCTGATCTACAAAACCCGGGACCTGTAATGACGCTGGCGACCCTCACCGTCACGCTGCCGGGCGGCCTGCAGGCCACCCTGGTCCATCAGCCGCAGGCCGAACGCGCGGCGGCCCTGGCGCGGGTCGCCGCCGGCAGCCACCACGAACCCTCGCGCTTTCCCGGGCTGGCGCACCTGCTGGAACACCTGTTGTTTTACGGCGGTGAGCGCTACCGGGATGATGACCGGCTGATGGGCTGGGTGCAGCGCCAGGGCGGAAGCGTGAATGCCACCACCCTGGCCCGCCATAGCGCGTTCTTTTTCGAGGTCGCCGCCGATGGTCTGGCTGACGGTGTCGCGCGTCTACAGGAGATGCTGCAGGCGCCGCGGCTGCTCAGGGAAGATATTCAGCGCGAAGTGGCGGTGATTGACGCCGAGTACCGCCTTATCCAGCAGCATGAGCCGTCGCGCCGGGAAGCCGCCGTGCGTCACGCCGCCAGCGCGCCCGCGGCGTTTCGCCGCTTTCAGGTAGGCAGCGCCGACGCGCTGGCGGGCGATCTCCCTGCACTGCAGGCGGCCTTACGCGATTTTCACCACACCCATTACGTCGCCCGGCGGATGCAGCTCTGGCTGCAGGGGCCGCAGTCGCTGGAGGCGCTCGGCGAGCTGGCGGTCCGTTTCGCCGCCGGGCTTGCCGCAGGCGAGGCTCCGCCGCCGGCGCCGCCGCTGCGCCTGGACGAGACCACTGAACTGCAGCTGGCGGTCGACGCCCAGCCCGCCCTGTGGCGCTGTCCGCTGATCGCCTTAAGTGACAACGTCACCTTACTGCGCGAGTTTTTGCTCGATGAAGCCCCCGGCAGCCTGATGGCCGGGCTGCGCCAGCGTGGTCAGGCGCAAGAGGTAGCGCTGAACTGGCTGTATCAGGATCGGCACCTCGGCTGGCTGGCGCTGGTCTTCGCCAGCGACCAGCCGGAACAGGTCGACCGGCAGATAACCCACTGGCTGCAGGCGCTACAGCGGACGACGCCAGACCAGCAGCAACACTACTATCAGCTCTCCCGGCGCCGTTTTCAGGCGCTGTCGCCCCTCGATCAGCTGCGCCAGCGGGCATTCGGCTTTGCCCCCGGCGCGCCGCCCGCCGGGTTCGCCGATTTTTGCGCCGCCCTGCAGGCCGCCCCTACGGTCAGCCTGGCCTGCCAGACCCTTTCCCCAGGGGAGCCTGTTGCCACCCAGGGCTTTAGCCTGCCGCTCAGCCGCTGGCGCCGCCGCCCGGTCACTGCCCCGGCGCTGAAATTCGCTTTTTATCCGCAAGCCGCTGGCGGCCTCGTGGCCGAAAGCCCGGCGAAAGCCGCGCCGCTGCTCCACCTCCCGTCACCGGGAGAGCCGCCGAGGCTCCTGCTCCGACCGCCCTTCTCCTGCTCGCCCACTCAGGCCGAGGGGCTGGCGCGCGGGGAACAGCTGCGCCCGCTGCTCGCCGCGTTGCGCCACGCCGGGGGCCACGGCGAGTGGCATCGCGTCGACGGCAGCTGGCAGCTGCTCCTGCAGTTGCCAGCTGCCGGCCGGCGGCCGGAGGCTATTCTGCAGGCCATCGTGCGGCAGCTCGCGCTCCCGGCCGACCCGCTGACCCCGCCGCCGGAGAGTATTGCTATCCGTCATCTCATGGCCCAGCTCCCCGAACGGTTGGCCACATCAGAGCATCAGGCTGGTTGGCTGGTGGCCCTGGCCGGCGGCAGCGCGGAGGATGCGCGGTGGGTCGCGCGCCAGCTGAGCCTGCTTACCGTCCCGGTCAACCCGCCGGGCAGCCTCCCCGGCCCCTGCCGCCGCCGCGTCGAACGGCTGGCTTTCCCCGGGGGCGATACGGCGCTGCTGGTCTTTATTCCGCTGCCGGATGGCGCCTCGCTGGCGGCTCTTCGGGTGCTGGCGCAGCGCTGCGAACCGCTCTTCTTCCAGCGCCTGCGGGTAGAGCAGCAGATTGGCTATGTGGTGAGCTGCCGCTATCAGCGCGTCGCCGATCGCGACGGGCTGCTGATGGCGCTCCAGTCCCCGGACCGCCGCGCCGTGGAACTGCTGCGCTGTTGCAAAACCTTTCTGCGCCAGCTGCCGCCGCTGGATGAGGCGGCCTTCAGGCCGCTACAGCAGCGCCTGGCCGCACAGGTCCGCGCCCGGACGCCGCCCGAGGCGCAGGCGCTGGCCGCCATGCGTCAGAAGTATGCTTTACCGGAGCTGACGGCGCAGGCGGCTGACGCGCTGCGCGTCGAAGCGGTCGTCGACCTGGCCCACGAGATGTCCCGCCGGCGTCGCCGCTGGCGGGTGCTGTTCACTGCAGGGGATTAATGGCCGGGTGCATCAGGGGGCAGAAAGGCGCTGACGAAGCGCGTGAGGATTGCCGCGGCCTGCGGGCTCTCCTGAACCTCATCGTATAACCGCTGCGGGTCGATGCCCTCTGCCTGCAGCACCGCCTCCCGGTAGCGGATCAGCGCGCGGGCAATCGGTGCGGTGAACTCCGGGTGAAACTGCGTGGAGACCGCGTGCGGCCCGTAGCGCACGATCTGGTGGCGGTCGTGTGCGGACGCGGCCAGCACCGTGGCCCCCTCCGGCAGACGGGTAATGGTTTGCATATGGCTCAGATGCGCGGGAAAGGCGGCCGGCAGGTCCCGGAGCAGCGGGTCGTCGACACCCCACGGCGATAGCGAAACGGTTTGGCTGCCGCTTTCCCGTCCGGCTGGATGATACGCCACCTCGCCACCCAGGGCATGAGCCATCAGCTGATGGCCATAGCAAACGCCGAACAGCGGCATGCCGATAGCCACCGCCTGACGGATCCAGTCGGCGGTCCGTTCGCTCCACGCCAGGCGGTCGGAAACCATCGCCCAGGAGCCGGTCAGCACCGCCACCGTCTGGCGATCCGGCGCCGGCAGCGGCTCGTCCTCAAACACCCGTACCGCGGTGAGCTGCGCCTGCCACGGCGCCAGCAGCGTGCGGAACCAGCGCGGCAGATCGCCATGCTCCTCGCGGATGGCTGCCGGGGGCGTCCCGGTCTGAACCAGCAATAATCGCTTATGTGTCACCCTTCCTCCTCACTCGTCATGTTCCTTAAAAATACTATGCCGCCGGGAAGATAAGGGGACAAATAACCAATTTCTATGAACGATGCGCCTGCGGAATAAGTCCTGCCGCTTACTGGGCGTCCGCGCTCTCCCGCTGCGGCACGTCGGCGGCCGCCGCCGGCGCCTGCTGCGGGACAAAAATATGGTCCAGGATGGCGCGCGCCGTCGGTCCGGCCACCACCCCGTCCCCGCCGCCGTTCTCCAGGATCAGCGCCATCGCCACCTTCGGATGCTGATAAGGGGCAAAGAGGGTATAGAAAATGTGGTCGCGCAGACGCACCGGGATCATTTTGGCGTTATAGGTCTGGTTTTGCTTCAGACTGAACACCTGCGAGGTCCCGGACTTTGCCGCAATCTGATACGGCGCGGTATGGAACAGTTTATAGCCGGTGCCGTTGGGCAGATTCGCCATCCCATACATGCCGTTGCGCACAATGCCCCAGTACGGGGATTTCGGATCGCCGACCTGCGGCAGGTTCGCCGGCTGCTGATAACGTTCCACATGATTGCCCTGCTTCATCGAATAGAGCAGATGCGGATCCTGCACCTTGCCGTTGTTCAGCAGCGTGGTGAGCGCTTTCACCATCTGGATGGGAGTGGCGATCCAGTATCCCTGGCCGATGCCGACGGAGATGGTATCCCCCTGATACCAGGGCTTTTTATGCACCCGCTGCTTCCACGCCCGACTCGGCAGTACCCCGGCATACTCCTCATTGAGATCGATGCCGGTAGACTGGCCGTAGCCGAACTTGCTCAGCCACTCATGGATCCGGTCGATACCCATCTCGAAGGCAACCTGGTAGAAAAAGGTGTCTGCGGACTCTTCAATGGCTTTGGTGACGTTGAGCATCCCGTGGCCGGTTTTCAGCCAGTCGCGATAGCGGCGTTGCGTGCCCGGCAGCGTCCACGTCGGCGCCCCGAAGAAGGTGGTATTCGGCGTGATCACGCCCGCGGAGAGCGCCGAGAGCGCCATATAGGGCTTCACCGTCGAGGCCGGGGGATACAGCCCCTGGGTGACACGGTTGATTAACGGTCGGTCGGGGTTATCCAGCAGCGATTTATAGGCCTGATAGCCGATGCCTTTGACGAACGGGTTAGGATCGTAGCTGGGGCTGGAGACCATCGCCAGTACCCCGCCATCCCGGGGATCGACCACCACCACCGCCGCGCGCTGCCCCTTCAGCACCGACTCGATATACTGCTGCAGGTGCAGGTCAAGGGTCAGGTAAAGGTTTTTCCCGGCTACCGGCGGTACCTCTTTCAGCAGACGTACCACCCGGCCGTGGTTATCCACCTCCACCTCCTGGTAGCCGGTGGTGCCGTGGAGCGCTTTTTCGTAATAGCCTTCGATCCCCTGCTTGCCGATATTGTGGTCGGCAGCATAGTTCTCCTCTTCACCGTCTTTCGCCAGCCGCTGCAGGTCGCTGTCGTTGATTTTCGACACATAGCCCACCACGTGCGCCAGCTCTGCGCCGTAGGGGTATTCACGCTGCTGGTAGCTCTCCACCGTCACCCCGGGGAAACGGAATTCGTTGACCGCGAAGCGGGCCACCTCTACGTCGCTGAGGTCGGACTTGAGGGTAACCGCTTTATAGCGGCTGCTGTGGTGCATATCGTCACGGAAACTGGCGATGTCGTCCGGCGTCAGGTCGACAATCGGCGTCAGGCTTTGCAGCAGCGCGGCCATATCGGGAATTTTGCTCGGGATCACCTGCAGGCGATACAGGGTAATATTCTGCACCAGCGGAATGCCGTTGCGATCGAATATCAGCCCGCGGCTGGGGGCGATGGGCAGCATTTTGATATCGTTTTGGTTGGAGCGGGTCTGGTAGAAATCGTGCTGCTCCACCTGCAGATGGTAGAGGTTGAAAATCAGCACGCCAAAGCAGACCACCACCAGCAGAAAGGCGATTGCGGCCCGGCGGATAAACAGCATCTCTTCCGCGGAGTGGTCGCGAATTTCATCTCTCAAAAGGGGCATTAGCGGTACATCACCTGGATCACGGGAAAAACCAACGGCGTAACGGCCGGGAAGCATAGCCTTATCGCGGCGTTAGCCCTACTGAAAGGTTGCTAATGATCTGGCAGAAATGTTTCAGCATGTTAGAGCGTGGAGAGCCTTTCTCTGTGGAAGAAAGGCATCAGGGCGCGAGGTTGGCCAGCGACAGGTCTCGCTGGCTAAACTTTCCCCGGTAAACCCGGTTATTTTCTGGCCTCAAAAGCGATCTTAACCGCCATCCCGGCCAGTACCGTCGCCATCAGCCAGCGTTGAAATTGTTGCCAGCCCGGTCGCCGACCAAGAAAAAGCGCCACCTGCCCGGCCAGCAAGATAATCAGGCCGTTCACCGCCACGCTGATTAATACCTGGGTACAGCCTAATATTAACGACTGGCTGAGCACGCTGCCGAGTCCGGGGGTGATAAATTGCGGCAGCAGGGACAAATACAGGATGGCAACTTTGGGGTTCGCCAGGCTGGTGATAAATCCCATCAGAAACAGCTTACGCCCACTGTCGGCGGGTAAGTCGCGCACCGCGAATATCGGCCGCCCTCCCGGTTTAATCGCCTGCCACGCCAGATAGAGCAAATAAGCGACCCCGCACAAACGCAATGCATCGTAGGCGTAAGGGACCGCGAAAACCAACGCGGTAATGCCGAAAGCGGCACACAACATATAGAAGAAAAAACCCACGGCTACCCCGGCAAGGGAGATAAAGCCAGCGCGTTTTCCCTGGCAAATCGAACGCGAAGTGAGATACATCATATTGGGGCCAGGGGTTAACACTAACCCCAGCGCCACCGCGGCAAAGGCCATTAAAGAAGCTAATTCAGGCATAACTTATCTCCAGATAGCGGTAATGCCCAGGCGCGCGGCGACGTTGACCATGCTCCCCAACAGTATTCTGTCTTTAGCGCCAGTCACATGGTGTCTAAGTATTAGCTTATTCTGCGTTTGCCAACAACCCCTGCGTCGGGCATTCGTTACGCTCGCGCAGCGGAAAACCCTCATCCTTTTCTCATAGTAAAATTGTCATATCTCAAACAATTAGCATTCCTTCTGCCCGTTTGATACAGATCGTTTCCTTTGCCGTCTCGTTACGACTATGGTTAATGATGAGGTTTATTTTTTACCCCTGGACCGCCAGGGCATATAAGAGGGTGTTTCGCCCTTCGTTGAACGGAATTAGCTATTAAATCCGTAGACTCATTCAAATATCGCTTATTGGTAGCAGTGTATATCGTAACGGCATTCACAAAAGCAAACGGAGCCTGATATGAGCACGTCTAACGACCCATCCAACAACGCATCCGCCGGAAAGTGCCCTTTCCACGCCGAGACGCCCAAGCAGAGCGCCGGCAGCGGCACCGGCAACCGCGACTGGTGGCCTAACCAGCTGCGTGTCGATCTGCTGAACCAGCACTCCAGTCGTTCCAACCCGTTGGGTGAGGATTTTAACTACAGGGAAGAGTTTAAAAAGCTCGATTACTCCGCGCTGAAGGCTGACCTCAGAGCGCTGCTGACCGATTCGCAAGAGTGGTGGCCGGCAGACTGGGGCAGCTATATCGGTCTGTTTATTCGTATGGCCTGGCACGGCGCCGGCACCTACCGCACCGTTGACGGTCGCGGCGGCGCGGGTCGTGGACAGCAGCGCTTTGCGCCGCTGAACTCCTGGCCTGATAACGTCAGCCTCGATAAAGCCCGCCGTCTGCTGTGGCCGGTGAAACAGAAATATGGCCAGAAAATCTCCTGGGCCGATCTTTACATGCTGGCGGGTAACGTGGCGCTGGAAAACGCCGGCTTCCGCACCTTTGGCTTCGGCGCCGGCCGTGAAGATGTCTGGGAACCGGATCTGGACGTCGACTGGGGCGATGAGAAAGAGTGGCTGGCCCACCGTCACCCGGAAAGCCTGGCGAAACAGGCCATCGGCGCCACCGAAATGGGGCTGATCTACGTTAACCCGGAAGGCCCTAACGCCAGCGGCGAGCCGCTGTCCGCCGCGGCGGCCATTCGCGCCACCTTCGGCAATATGGCGATGGACGATGAAGAGATTGTCGCGCTGATCGCCGGCGGCCACACCCTGGGTAAAACCCACGGCGCAGCCGAGACCAGCCACGTCGGCGCCGAGCCGGAAGCCGCCCCGCTGGAAGCTCAGGGTCTGGGCTGGCACTCCAGCTACGGCAGCGGCGCAGGCGCGGATGCCATCACCTCCGGTCTGGAAGTGGTCTGGACGCAGACGCCCACCCAGTGGAGCAACTACTTTTTCGAGAACCTGTTCAAATACGAATGGGTGCAAACCCGCAGCCCGGCGGGCGCTATCCAGTTCGAAGCCAAAGACGCGCCGGAAATTATCCCGGATCCGTTTAACCCGGGTAAAAAGCGCAAACCGACCATGCTGGTCACCGACCTGACCCTGCGCTTCGACCCGGAGTTTGAGAAGATCTCCCGTCGCTTCCTCAACGATCCGCAGGCCTTTAACGAGGCGTTCGCCCGGGCGTGGTTCAAGCTGACCCACCGCGATATGGGGCCGAAATCCCGTTACCTCGGGCCGGAAGTGCCGAAAGAAGATCTCATTTGGCAGGATCCGCTGCCGGCGGCGACCCATCAGCCGAGCGCGGACGACATCGCCAGCCTGAAAACCGCCATCGCCGGCGCCGGCCTGTCGGTGAGTGAGCTGGTGTCGGTCGCCTGGGCCTCCGCCTCCACCTTCCGCGGCGGTGATAAGCGCGGCGGCGCCAACGGCGCGCGTCTGGCGCTGGCCCCGCAGAAAGACTGGCCGGTCAATGCTATCGCCAGTCGGGTGCTGCCGACCCTGCAGGCGATCCAGCGCGCCTCCGGCAAAGCGTCGCTGGCCGATATTATCGTGCTGGCTGGCGTGGTCGGCGTGGAGCAGGCTGCGGCGGCGGCCGGCGTCAGCGTCAACGTGCCGTTTACTCCAGGCCGCGTCGACGCCCTGCCTGAGCAGACCGACGTCGAGTCGTTTGACCTGCTGCAGCCGCTGGCGGATGGCTTCCGCAACTACCGTCGCATCGAGGGCGGTGTGTCGACGGAAACGCTGCTGATCGATAAAGCGCAGCAGCTGACCTTAACCGCTCCGGAGATGACGGTTCTGGTGGGTGGACTGCGCGTGCTGGGCGCCAACTACGACGGCAGCAAACACGGGGTGTTTACCGACCGCGTCGGCGTGCTCAGCAATGACTTCTTCGTCAACCTGCTGGATATGGCCACCGTCTGGAAAGCGGCCGATGATCGGGCGGAGCTGTTTACCGGCAGCGACCGTAAAACCGGCGAAGCGAAGTATAGCGCCACCCGCGTGGATCTGGTGTTTGGCTCCAACTCGGTCCTGCGCGCGCTGGCGGAAGTCTACGCCTGCGCCGACGGGCAGCAGAAGCTGGTGCATGACTTTGTCGCCGCCTGGACCAAGGTCATGAACCTCGACCGTTTCGACCTGTGATCCCCTCGCCCCGGCACCCGCCGGGGCGTTTTTTTATACCGCCCGCGGCAGCTGTTGCAGGCGGCTCCGCGTTCGCTGAATATCCTCCAGTTCCACCCCGGCCACCAGCGTCTCCAGGTCGCAGCGGGTCACCAGCAGCAGGCGGATCTGCTTTTCATACAGCACATCAATCACGTTGATAAAGCGCTGCTGGGCCGCCGGCCCTACCGTGGCCAGCGGCGGCACCTCGTCCAGCAACCAGACGGCATAACGTTCGCTGAGCGACAGATAGTCCATCACCGCCGTGGCGGCCTGGCAGAGCTGGGCAAAAGAGAAATGGAGCAAGTCGGGTGACGCCGCGGCCGCCTGCAGCGTGCGATAGCCTACCGCCAGCGGAACCGGTTCGGCAGGCAGCGAGGGCAGATCGTACAGCTGACGCTGTTGTTCGCTCGGGTTAACCCATAGCCGCCCGCTGCAGAAGGCGTTATCCTGGCTCAGGTGCCGTTCGCGATAATCTTCCTCGCCGTTAAGCGCGACGACCGCCAGGTGGGCGCGGATCAGCGCGATCGACGGTAAAAAGCGATCGTGATACAGCGGATTAGGCAGCAGCATCTCCGGCGGGTAGTTAGAGGTTGCCAGCAGCACGATGCCCCGTTGAAAAAGGTGTTCCAGCAGCGCCTTTATCAGCATGGCGTCGCCGGGGTCGTGAAGATGAAATTCGTCAAAGCACAGCAGGCGGCAGCCGGAGGTCATCTGCATCATCACCGCCTGCAGGCCGGGCGCGCCGGGGGCATTCAGCCGCTGATGCAGTTCGCGGAAGAAGTGATGAAAATGGACCCGACGCCTGGCGGCGAGCGGCAGGCTGGCAAAAAAGTGGTCGAGAATAAAGCTTTTCCCTCGCCCGGTGCGTCCCCAAACGTACAGTCCCTGCGGCGTGCCGGGCGCGGACAATAGCTGCTGACCCAGGGCGTCGAGGCGGGCGATGAGCGACAGCTGATCGTCGTCCAGCGTCAGACGGGCACGCGCCGCCTGCTCGGCCATCACGCGGGTAAAGCGAAAATCAGCCGTCGTCATAGTCTGGGCAGATTCCGACGACACACATCCATTATTTAACATTCTTATAACCTCCGGCAGGAGGCCATTCTAGCCGCTTTCCCGCGGGTTGGCGAATCGCGCGGCGAGCGGCCATGTCTGCTGCCCCGCCGCCTGTCTCTACGCTTCTCCGACGCGCCAGTGTACCGAGGTGACGTTCTGCTGGCCGGCCACCTGCGCCATAATCTGCGCCAGCGTTTTGTGATGCTGCTTATGGCTAATCAGCTCCGCGCAAATCTCCAGCTGATCCGCCGTATCTGCCGCCGCCGACTGCAGCCCCTGCAGGGTGAACCTCTGCTGCTGAGCAATATTCAGCAGCAGCTGACGCACGGCCTTTTCATGCTCGCGTAAACAGGTGACGCGCAAGATATAGCGTTTCTCTTCGTCTCCAGCGCCCGGCAAGGCATGAATGCGCTGCGCCGCTTCGCGGAGCAGGATATTAGCGCACAGAATAATCAGCGTCGCCGCCGTCGCGTTCCAGAACTGTCCCAGGCCGCAGAGGACACCGATACCGGCCGAGCACCACAGGGTGGCGGCGGTATTGAGGCCGCGAACGTTCATGCCATCGCGCATGATCACTCCCGCCCCAAGGAAGCCGATACCGGAGACGATCTGCGCCGCAATGCGCCCGGGGCTGTCCGGCGACGCCGACATCGCGCTAAGAATAAACACCGCCGCGCCGGTGGCCACCAGCGCATTGGTCCGCAAGCCGGCCATACGTTGCCGCCACTGTCTTTCCGCGCCGATCAGCGCTCCCAGCAGCATCGCCGCCAGTAAATGTGTCATATAAGGAAATACCATCGCGCCTTCCTCCAGATAACAGAAAGCCAAAAATTATTGATGTCGCGCTCAGCCGCGCCGGGCAATTAGCGGGCGGGTGATGGTGGAGGAAATAAGCTAGTGGGAAACAGAAACATAACGGTGCCTCTCGCGTACGGTCGCGAATCACTACATCAAGGGAGGCAATCCGATAATCAAAGATTGCTGCCCGCCGGTTCGGCAAGCAGCGAAAACAGTCGCGTTAGCTTGCCGGAGAAAAACAATAAGGATGACTGTCCAACGCATGACTCCTGTATGAAAGTGGGCACATTATAGCCCGGCGTAATAGCGGGTAAAGCGGGAAAACGCCGCCGGTGAGGATTCGTTTACTCTGTCTGGCCCGGACCCTGGGCAGCGCGATAACGCCAGGCGGGGAGCATTGCCGTCCACGGTGATTTACTTCAATTCTTCCCCTGGCGTGCGGCGAAAAGCAGCATGAATCTCAAGTTTCCTCCTGTACGGCGCGATCTTGCGCTAAAGATTGCCGTTAACGCTGAAGATTAAAAATTTAAAACTATTAACAATCACTTAACATTAGCAGGCAAACCATTCTTCCTGAGGAACACAACACCATGTCTACCACCCAGGTTCTCGGCGAAACGCCCTATGCTTCGCCAGGACAACCGCACGCCAGCTTAACCGGACGCATTGACGCGCTGCCCGCCTCCTTCGGGTTATGGTCGTTTATCACCCTGCTCTCTCTCGGCGGCTTCTTCGAGCTCTACGACTTGTTCCAGACCGGGTACATCAGCGCGGGCCTGCTGGCGGAGGGTATTTTCCACACCGGCGCGGCGGGGATCTTTGGCATCGCCGATCAGGCGGCCTTTGCCTCCGCCACCTTTATGGGGCTGTTTATCGGCGCGAGCCTGCTGGCGCCGCTGGCGGACAAGCTGGGACGCCGGCTGACCTTTATGGTGGCGCTCGCCTGGTACGGCTTTTTCTCGCTGCTGATGGCGACCCAGAGCAGCGCGGAAGGGGTGATCTTCTTCCGCTTTCTGGTAGGGATCGGCCTCGGCATTGAGCTGGTGACCATTGATACTTACCTCAGCGAATGGGTCCCTACCCACCTGCGCAATAAAGCCTTCGCCTTTGCCTTCTTTATCCAGTTTCTGTCGGTTCCGGCGGTGGCGCTGATGTCCTGGATATTGGTGCCAACCACCCTCTTCGGCCTCAGCGGCTGGCGCTGGGTGATCATCTTCGGCGCGCTGTTCTCGCTGGCGATCTGGTTTATCCGCAAAAAACTGCCGGAGTCAGCCCGCTGGCTGGAAACCAAAGGGCGGCATGATGAGGCGCATGCGGTGATGTGCGCGATGGAAGCCCGCTGCGGCCTGACGCCGTCGCCGAAGCATGCGCAGGCGGCGGAGAGCGTCGTCAAACGCGGCACCTTCCGCGAAATCTGGGCGCCGCAGTATCGGCAGCGCACCCTGATGCTGATGGTGATGAATTTCTTCCAGGCGATCGGTTTCTTCGGCTTTGGCAACTGGCTGCCGGCATTGCTCTCCGGTCAGGGCGCCAGCATTACCCACAGTCTGCTGTACGCCTTCTTTATCACCCTCGCCTATCCGCTGGGCTGCCTGTTCTGCACCCGCTTCGTGCATCGCTTTGAGAACAAGTGGCAGATCGTCCTCTCCGCGCTGATGACCGTCATCTTCGGCACCCTGTTTGCCCTGCAGAACAGTCCGGTTCTGCTGGTGATCTGCGGGTTTATGATCACCTGGTCCAACGCCTGGCTGACCATCAGCTACCACGCCTACCAGGCCGAGGTCTTCCCGACCCATATTCGCGCCCGCGCCGTCGGCTTCTGCTACTCGTTCAGCCGGCTCTCGACCGCGGTGACCAGCATCCTGATCGGCATTATTCTGCAATATGCCGGCACGCCGGGGGTGATTAGCTTTATCGTCGTCAGTATGCTGATGGTGATGCTGTCGGTGGGGATCTTCGGCCCGAGAACCCGGGGCATTCGACTGGAGAATATCTGAGGCTGGCCTCAGCCAAAAATCCCCTGCGCCTCGGCGAAGCATTTTTCCGCCAGGGTAGAGACCGGCTCCTGCTGGCGCATAATCAGCGCCAGCTGCGAATCGACCTGGCTTTCGACGATGGGCAGGATATCAAGATTGTCGCTGAGGGCCTCCAGGCCGTTGTTGAGCGGCATGATGGCGCAGCAGATCCCCGCCTGCACCGCCTGGATTATCTGAAACGTCGAATCGCTTTCAAAGACAGACTTCGGCGTTAGCCCTTTGGCCTTAAAGCTGATTTCAATGGATTCCCGGTAGTACATTCCCTTGGTCAGAAAGCCAAGGGGCAGCGTCGCCAGCGTATCCCACCCCGGCGTCCCGTCGCTGAAGTCGAAATGGCGTTTATCGTGCAACAGTCCCATACGGGTTTGCGGCAGCCGGGCGATCTTAAACAGACGTTCATCCAGATGCTGCAGGTAACAGATCCCCAGGTCCAGCTGGTTGCGGCTGACGCCATCGATAATCTGCTCCGAGGTCATTGACAGCAGGCTGAACTGCAGCGCCGGGTATTTCTCCGCGAGAGGTTTAATCAGCTGCATCGGATTGAGGCTCGCCAGCGGCACCATGCCAACCCGCAGCTGACCGACCATCTGTCCGCGACAAATGGCCGCCTCCGCCGCCAGACCGTCATGGGCGGCCAGCACCGCCCGCGCCCAGGCCAGGATCCGCTCCCCCTCCGGGGTAAAACCCTCGAAGCGCTGGCCGCGCTGGATAAGGGTCAGGTTCAGCTCCTCTTCCAGATTACGAATGCGCATGGAGAGGGTCGGCTGGGTAATATGGCAGGCTGCCGCCGCCTGGCCAAAATGGCGCGTCTGATCGAGCGCGATCAAATACTTGAGTTGCTTAATGTCCATTCTTTTTCCCGTTTGAACCCCGCCGTTCACCCCCGGGGCCGCGCACAGGTTACCAGAATGTTAGTTTCATAACCGATAAATTCAAGCGAGGAGACGAGGGGCGACGGGCGCAGGACGGCGCGACGCCGCCCAACGCGCTCCTTCTTTAGCGCACGCCGGACAGCGGGCGGATCTCTTTCGAGCGCAGCGTCAGGCGGACGGGGACCGACTTATAGGAGGGCGTCCCGCTCTCTTCATCCAGATAGTTCAGCGGCACCAGCACGTTGGCTTCCGGATAATAGGCGCCGACGGTGCCGGGCGCGATGCCGTAGGCCACCACCGTGATATCTCTGAGTGTCAGCGAGCTGCCCGGCAGCGCAGTGTGGATATCGACCCGATCGCCATGCTCCAGACCCTGGGCGGCCATATCCTGCTCGTTCATAAACAGCACGTCGCGACGGCCGAAGACGCCGCGGTAGCGGTCATCCATGGCGTAGATGGTGGTGTTGTACTGGTCGTGGCTGCGCAGGGTCACTAAGCGCATCACCTCCTCGCCCTCCACCACCACGTTCTCATGCACGCCTTTGAAAACCGAGAACATGGCTTTGCCGGTGGCGGTAGGCCAGATGCGCTCGGTCGGCGGCAGCGGCATGCGAAAGCCCCCGGGGTGGCGAATGCGCTGGTTATATTTCTCGAACCCCGGAATGGTCTGTTCGATCAGATCGCGAATACGGTCGTAATCTTCCACCAGATACAGCCAGTCCACTTTGCTGGCCGGCAGAGTGGCCTTCGCCAGACCGGCGACAATCGCCGGCTCCGAGCGCAGCGTCGGCGAGGCGGGCTTTAGCTTGCCTGACGAGGCATGCACCATCGACATCGAATCCTCGACGGTGATCGACTGTCGACCGCTGGCCTGCAGGTCAAGCTCGGTGCGGCCAAGGCACGGCAGAATAAAGGTCTCTTTCGCCGTCAGCAGGTGCGAGCGGTTGAGCTTGGTGCCGACGTGAACGCTGAGCTCAAGGCCGCGCATCGCCGGGAAGGCGCGTTCGTGATCCGGCATCGCCACGGCGAAGTTGCCCCCCAGGCAGATCAGGGCTTTGGCGTCGCCGGCGATCATGGCCTCCAGCGCCTTCACCGCATCGTGACCATGATGCCGCGGCGGCGTGATCCCCATCACCCGCTGCAGGCTGTCGAGGAAGGCCGCGGAAGGTTTTTCGCTGATCCCAACGGTGCGGTTTCCCTGCACGTTAGAGTGGCCGCGCAGCGGACAGATGCCGGCCCCCGGCTTGCCGATATTGCCGCGCATCAGCAGCAGGTCGGCAATCAGCCGGACGTTGGAAGTGCCTTTATTATGCTGAGTGATCCCCATGCCGTAGGTGACGATGGTGGCCCTGGATTTGGCGTAGGCCACGGCGACCTGGGTCAGCGACTCGCGCGTCAAGCCGGACTCCTGCTCAATGTCCTGCCAGCGGGTGGCGTGCAGATCCTCGGCGAAGGCGGCGAACCCCTGGGTATGTTGCGCAATAAACGCGTGGTCGAGTACCTGGCCCTGCTCCTCCTCCAGCTGCAGCAGCGCTTTGGCGATCCCTTTCAGCGCCGCCGCGTCGCCGCCGGCCCGCACCTGGTAGTAGGTCGAGGCGATCGGTGTCGAGCGATATGTCGCCATCTCCATCACGTTCTGCGGGTCGGCAAAACGCTCCAGCGCCCGCTCACGCAGCGGATTAAAAACGATAATCGGCACGCCGCGGCGGGAAAGCTCATGCAGGGTGCCCATCATCCGCGGGTGGTTGGTGCCCGGATTATGGCCGATAGAGATCACCAGCTCGGTCTGGTCAAAATCGTCGAGGGAAACGGTGCCTTTGCCAATGCCGATCGACTGCGGCAGGCCCACGCTGGTGGATTCATGGCACATGTTAGAGCAGTCGGGAAAGTTATTGGTGCCATACTCGCGGGCAAACAGCTGAAACAGCCACGCCGCTTCATTGGAGGCCCGTCCGGAGGTGTAGAATTCAACTTCATCCGGCTGCAGGCCGCGAAGGATCTCGCCGATACGGGCGAAAGCCTCTTCCCACGCCACCGGGCGCAGCGTGTCGCTGGCGCGGTCGTAAACCAAAGGATGGGTTAAGCGGCCATAGCCCTCCAGTTCAAAATCGCTTTTCGCCAGCAGGGAGGTCACGGTGTTAGCCGCGAGGAACGCTGGCGTCACCCGTTTGGTGGTCGCCTCCCAGGTCACAGCTTTGGCGCCGTTTTCGCAAAACTGAAAAGTGGATTTATGCTCTTTATCCGGCCAGGCGCAGCCCGGGCAATCGAAGCCGTCAGGCTGGTTGGTTCGCAGCAGCGTGGCGGGCGCTTCAAAGGCATCCATCTGGGTACGCACGGCGATGGCCGTCGCCTTCAACGCGCCCCACCCGCCTGCCGGACCGTCATAAGGGTGAACACCGGGAACCGCGCGTCTTTTATTGGTCATCTTTCTTACTCCTGCTGCTCTGTTCTGGCCGCCGCCGGCGGAAAAAAAGCGTGCGACGACCCCGGCGACGAGGCGTGGTGTGCGCGGCGTCACCTGATAAGAATGCTGTTTCTCAAGGATAGTACGATGGGAAAGCGTAGGTACTGCGTTTGTTAACCGAATAATAACATACACCACAAATCTGTATAATTGATGTTATCTATCGGGTGTTAAATTTAACTTATTTGCAAATTTTGCTTTTATCGCCCCTTCCGCGCGGCGGGTCGCATGGGCGCGGGAAAGTGATGACCGGGCAGCGGAAACTGCCCGGTGCGCAGGGGCTCAGGTCAGGTTGAAGTACCGGTCCGGACGCAGCGTCTCCGGCAGCGGATGTTGACCGGTCATGTCGAGCAGATTGCGCTCAATGGTATTGCACATCGCGTTCAGCGGCAGGTCGTTGGCGGCGGTGCCGAACGGATCCTCCAGCTCTTCCGCCAGTGAATCCCACGACAAAAAGGTGTAGGAGATAAAGACCGAGACAAACGGCGTCATGTAGTGCAGATCCCCGACCAGGGCGAACGGCAGCAGCGTGCAGAACAGATACACGGTGCGCTGTAGGATCAGGGTATAGGCGAACGGCACCGGGGTGGTGGCCAGCCTTTCGCAGCCGCCCAGCACGTGCGCCAGCTCATCGAGTTTGTTGTCCATCAGCCCATAGGTGATGTCGCTAAGCTTGCCCGCCTCGCGCAGCTGGCCGATTTCGTTGCCGACCAGCAGCAGGATCCGGTTGGTGGGCATTGAGCTGGCGAGGATCTCCGCCACCTGGTCCGCCGGCAGCAACCTCAGCAAGTCAGCCGTCGGATCGGTTTTGCGCAGCTGGTGCTTCAGGCTCCAGCTAAAAGCCACCAGATAGCTGACGATGCGGCGATGGGCATCGTGTTCGGCCGGCAGGATATTGCGCAACTGGCGCACCAGCGTACGTTCGGCGATAAGCACCGTCCCCCACAGATTGCGCGCCTCGACGAAGCGGCTGTAGCTGGCGCTGTTGCGAAAGCCGAGGAAAATCGCTATCGCGATCCCCAGCAGGCTGAACGGCGCCACCGTTAAGTGGATCCCCCACTGCGCGTACCATTGATAGCTGATAATGGCGATGATGGACATCAGCACATTAAGCAGCAGACGAAAGATGATTTTCGACAGCACGGAGCCGTGCCAGTCAAATAGGCGAAGAAACCAGTGTTGTTCTGGCCGAATGATCATTGTCTGACTTCCTGAATTACCGCTCTGGTTATTATCTCTAAATAAAAAATAGAGAGTATCGATGAACCGATTGGTTTATTTTATCGTTAACTGCAACGGGCAGATCTGCGCCATTATTTAGCGATGGCAATGGCCGGCTCAGTATGAGCCTTATTTATCGTTCGGGCAATCAATGTGCGAGCGGGTGGCGCGAGGAATAATGGCTCAGAGGTTAAATAACCGCTGAGCCAGTCTGTTTTCCGCTTATGACGTCAGGCAGTTTGCCTTCCCCGGCGAACCGGCAACCGCCGCGCTGGGATCGAGATGCACCATCACATTGAGCACCGGATGGTGCGCTATGACCCGCGCCCGCGCCTGCCGGGCAATCTGATGCCCTTCGGCTACCGACAGCTCTCCGGCCACCTCGAGATGGACATCCACCAGCACCAGATCCCCCGCCTTACGGGTTTTCAAATCGTGCAGACCCGCCACGCCCGGCGTGGCCCGCAGCGTGCCGGCGATCGCCCGCTGCGTCTCTTCATCGACGGCGCGGTCCATTAAATCGTGCAGCGCGGTGGCGGCGAAACGATAGCCCATCCGCGTAATCACCAGCCCCACCGCCAGCGCGGCGAGCGGATCGAACCAGGCAAACCCGGCCAGATTACCGATGATCCCCAGCGCCACCACCAGGGATGACGCGGCGTCCGAGCGGGCATGCCAGGCGTTGGCGATGAGCAGCGAGGAGTTCAGCCGCCTGGCGGCCGCCAGCATATAGCGAAACAGTCCCTCTTTGACCACCAGCGCCGTCAGCGCCATCCACAGCGCCACGCTGTGCACCGGCGCAATCGTCTGCGGTTGCGCGAGATGACCCGCTGCAGACCACAGCATACCGACCCCGACCAGCGCCAGGATCGCGCCGAGGATCAGAGAGGCGCCGTTCTCATAGCGCCAGTGGCCATAATGGTGATCGTGGTCAGAGGGCCGGCGACTCTTTTTATTCGCCACCAACACAACGCCATCGGCGAGCAGATCGGAAAAAGAGTGCATTCCATCGGCAATTAACCCCTGGGAACCCGAGAATATTCCCACCGCAATCTGCAACGTGGAGAGAAAAATATTGACCACCACGCTAACCAGGGTACTCTTTCGCGCCAGCTCCGAACGCTGATGATATTTATTATCATTGTCAAAATTATGTTGTGTCATTATTTCTCTCCCTCAGTGAGCGGGAAGAATAAACTGACAAGCTGAGTTTATGCTTAACAATATAAAAGCCATTGCCTTGCGGTTTAACGAATTCGCTGCGGTCGTTAATGAATAGATTCTGAAAGTATGGCCGGAGAGGTACAACCGCGCGCGGATGGACTATCTTATCACTGGCGCCGACAGGTCGGGCCGCCTTCTCTTAGCCACCACAGGAGTCAGCGATGTCAGATATCACACCCTCCCGGCTGCGTTTTGCCATTAATCTGGGCAATGCGGTACTGGCCCATCCTGGCGAAAGGGGCGTGCCGACAGGCATTACCCCCGAGCTCAGCCATCGACTGGCGAAGCGCTGGGGCGTCGCCGCCGAGTTCGTCACCTATCCTGCCGCCGGTAAAGTGGTGGCCGACGCCGGCGGCGAACGTTGGGATATTGCCTTTCTGGCCATCGATCCGGCACGGGAGGCGACCCTGCGCTTTACCTCTCCCTATATCACCATCCAGGGAACCGCGCTGGTGAGAGCCGGTTCGCCCTGCCAGAGCGTGGCCGATATGGATCACCCGGCAACCACGATTAACGTCGGGCAAAACGCCGCCTACGATCTGTGGTTAACCCGCCATCTGCAACACGCCAGCCTGAATCGTCTCCCCTCCTCGCAGGAGGCCATCGACGCCTTCCTCGCCGGTGAAGGGGATATGGTCGCCGGCATCCGTCAGCCGCTGGAGGCGACAGCGCGCCGCCATCCGGAGGTGCGGATCCTGGCGGATAATTTTACCGAGATCCAGCAGGCCATCTGCGTCGCCCGGGAAGACGTGGCCCGCTTTAGCGCGGTGAACGACGCGTTGAACGAATGGCGAGCGGACGGTAGCCTGGAGGCGCTGATTGCCCGGCACCTGGGCGAGGCGGGCTGAATCACGCCTCCGCCATCCGGCGCATGGCGCAATGCCAGGCGCCGTTGCGTACCGAGGCGCGCAGCACGCGGGCGATAGCCTGCACCATCAGACGCGTCGTGCGCCGCTGTAGCGGCGTCAGCGACAGTCCCAGCATCTCCTGCGCCCATGGCGGCAGAAGATCGATCCCGGCCCGCATCATCACCTGGCCAACCGGCTGACTCAGGCGACCCGGCAGACGGGTGGTGAGCAGCACCTCGGCCACCTCCCGGGTACGTTCGTCACAGCGCAGCTGCGGGCGCATCGCCTCAAGATAGTCCGCGACCTCATTCGGCGTCCGGGGAATATCCTCGGCCCCCAGCCGGCGAGCGATCTCCGCCGACTCGCGAAAATAGTCCTCCTGGCGCTGGACGCTGACCACCGTGCGCTTATAGCGCAGGTGGGAGGCCATAAAGCGGCTGCACTCGGCGACATGCACCCAGGTCAACAGCGCCGGGTCGCTTGCCTGATACGGCGTGCCGTCCTTGTCTACCCCGGCGATCCGCTGATGGATCCCCTGCACTTTGGCGATCAGCCGCTCCGCGTCAGGGGTGGCGGCAAAGGTGGTGGCGGAGATAAACTGACTGGTGCGGCGCAGGCGGCCAAAGATATCCTCGCGAAAACGGGAGTGGTCCCAGACGCCGGCCAGCGCCAGGGGATGCAGCATCTGCAGCAGCAGCGCGCTAATGCCGCCGCACAACATAGAGGTAAAATCGCCATGCACCTGCCAGATGGCTGATTGCGGACCAAACAGCCCCGGCTCCCCTTTGGGCTGTTCAAAATCAATCTCTTTTAACGCCATGCCGGTCAGGCCGAGCACCTGCGCCTCGATCATCCCGCGAATGCCGATCATGATGGAGTCCTTTACGTTTGCGAAAGGACCCAAGATACCACTATTGCGCAGCGGAGGCAGTGGCGGGGAGAGAGATCGCGGGAACGGTGCCCGCAGAGTGCGGGCACGACAGCTTACGGATTCAGCTGGTAGTCGAGGGTGATATTGGCTTTCAGCACCTGCGATACCGGGCAGCCGGCCTTCGCTTTCTGGATGATCTCATCGAACGCCGCCGGCGCGACGCCCGGCAGGACAATCTGGCTTTGCAGCGCGATGTCGGTTATCGCAAACCCGCCGTCGGTTTTATTGAGGGTGACCACCGCGGTGGTGTCGATGGACATCGCGGTATAGCCCTCTTCGCTGAGCATCAGCGACAGAGCCATCGAGAAGCAGGCGGCATGCGCGGCGCCGATCAGCTCCTCGGGGTTGGTGCCTTTCACCCCTTCAAAACGGGTGTTAAAGCCGTAGGGCTGCTGGCTCAGCGCCCCGCTCTCCGTCGACACGGTGCCTTTGCCATGCTTGAGATCGCCTTCCCAGTGCGCCAGCCCTTTCTTATGAATCGCCATATGACTCCTCCTGTGATGATGTCGAACAAAAAGTATAGTGCCTGATGGCGAACCTGCGTCTATTCTGCGGCCCGCCACCCCGGCGTTCCCGAAAAGTACCCGTTGCGGGTGACGCTAACGGCCATCGTGAGGATGGTAAGGATCGGTTTTGTCATCCTCGCTGTCGTCCCGTTTACGCGGCACTTCGCCCTGTTCGCCCGGCGCCTCGCGCGCAGGGTGCTTCCCGCGCTCCTCGCCATGCGGGTGAGATGTTGTGCTCATACCGGCAAGCTCCCCTTATTTAGGCGACTGTTTGAGCAGGCGATCGATACGCACTACCGGCGGCGTCATTTTGCGATCAAGGCTACCGTTAATACTGACCAGATCGTCAGGCTCTACATGCTGTTCATTAAACGCGGCAACCGGAATAATGGCGGTGATGGTGCCGCTTTTATCGCGAAACTGATAACGGTCATCTCCCTGCCGGGTCAGCAGATTGCCACGCAGCGAAATCGTGGCGCCGTCGTGCATGGTTTTCGCCTGCTCAACGGTCATGATCCGCCCCTCCTCGACGCCGCGATAGCCGTCATCCAGTTTGTGCGGCGGCGGCGGCGCGGCATCCTGGCTAAAACCGCCCTTATCGTCCGCTTGCGCGACAGCGGCGGCAAACAAACAGGCCATGGCCAAGGCTAATTTTTTCATCATGCCTCCTTGTTTTTGCTGATGAACAGAATAAAGCCTGGCTGAGGCTGGCCATTTTTACAAAGTCAATTGTTCTGATATCGTCTAATATAAGAATGTCCTTATCGTTGCGCTGATGCCGAAACGAAACGCGGGGAAAATAATAATGATTGAGAATCAACAGCCTTGTCCCATCGTCGACGAAAATGAACGAGCCCTCCGCTTTGAATATCGCTTCAGGCGCTATGGGATAATTGCACTCAGCCTCATTATCCTTACCGCGTTAAGCGGCCTGTGGTCCTCTGGTTATTTCAGTGAGGCGCATCGGGAAAGCGCCGGAGGTGAATTAATCGTCGATTACCAGCGTTATGCCAGACTGATGAGTGAAACCGAACTGAATATTCAGATCAAACCCACCCAGGAAAATGACACCACGATCAGCTTCGCCGCCACGTTATTAACTCGCTACCAGCTTGGCGATATCCGCCCGCAGCCGGATAAAATGTACAGTGCCGACGGGAAATTATATCTGGTGTATCAGCGGACGACCAGCCGCTCGCCGCTCTCGGTGTGGTTAGCGATTACCCCCAAAACCATAGGCACTCTCTCCCTGCAGGCGGCCGTCAACGATCGCCCTGCCGTCAGCTGGCAGCAGTTTGTCTATCCGTAGGAGTCGCGATGGAAATGGTCCTTAGAGCCGCAGCAATCTATCTGATATTGCTGATTATTTTCAAGATTGCCGGCAGACGAACCCTGATGCAGTTAACGAATTTTGACCTGATATTGCTGCTGATTATCAGCGAAGCCACCCAGCAGGCGATGCTCAGCACAGATTATTCCGTCACCGGTTCGATGCTGACTATCGTCACCCTGGTCAGTATTGATATTTTATTTGGTTATATTAAGAAAAAATTTGCCCAGGCGGAAAATTTCCTTGATGGCACGCCGGTTATCGTGGTGGAAAATGGTGCTGTCATCGATGAGAAAATCAAGCTCGTCAATATTTCTGTCGATGATATCCTGCTGGCGGCCAGGCAGCACCATGGGATTTATGAACTGAAAGCGATCAAATTCGCTATTCTCGAACGTAACGGCCAGATATCCATTATTCCGCAACAGGAATAACAGCGGAATAGCTATTTATCGCGCTCCGGTTGTTTATCCCCCGATTCCGGGGCGCGGGTGGCGTCATCCTCTTCTTTTTCAACGCTACGCGTGTTTAATGTCAACATTTTTCCTCCTCGCGGGTTGTCAGGGACCTTACAGATTATAGAACCTCAACGCCTGCTTATGCAGAAACAGGCCAGAGTCATCAGGATATGTCGCCTGATTCACACTGCGCTTATTCCAGGATATTTCCCACCTCACCGTTGTTATTTGTGCTTAATAATTATTCGATCCGTGCAGCTTAAATTTACGATAGCGAAAAAATGAATGAGGTCACTATGTCCGTGATGGTTATTACCGGCGGAACCGCCGGGGCAGGAAAAGCCACCGCGCTGCGTTTCGCCCGCGCAGGATATCACGTGGCGCTGATCGCCCGCGATGAAACGGGTCTGCAGGAGACGCAGCAGGCCTGCGAACGGTTTGGCGTCAAAACGCTGGCGATTAGCACCGATGTTGCCGATGCCGGGGCTGTGCAGCGCGCCGCCGCCGAGGTGGAAGCCACCCTCGGTGCCATAGACGTCTGGATCAACAACGCCATGACCACCGTGCTGGCGCCCTTTCGTCAGATGAGCGACGACGAATTTCGCCGGGTGACGGAGGTGACCTATCTTGGGTATGTCAACGGCACCCGCGCGGCGCTGGAGGTGATGACGCCCCGGGATCGGGGGGTGATTATTCAGGCTGGATCGGCGCTGGCCTGGCGCTCGATCCCCCTGCAGTCGGCCTATTGCGGAGCCAAAGCGGCCATTCGCGGCTTCACCGATGCCGTGCGCACCGAACTGATGCATGAGAAAAGCCACCTCCAGTTGACCATGGTCCAGCTGCCGGGGATGAACACCGCTCAGTTTGGCTGGGCACGCAACAAAATGGATCAGGCCATGCAGCCGGTACCGCCGGTCTATCAGCCGGAGGTCGCCGCCGAGGCTATCTACAGCGTGATCCAGCGGCCGGTGAACGAGCTGTGGGTGGGGAAAAGCACCATCCAGTCGATCCTCGGCCAGGTCTTCTTCCCTCGTCTGCTCGATCGGCTGATGGTGAAGAAAGCGTGGGAGGGACAGTTTACCGGCCAGCCGAAGCCGGCAGAGCACCAGGACGACCTGTTCACGCCGGTGCGCGGCAATCATCCCGGACACGGCCCCTTTAACGATGGCGCACGGCGTAAAGCAGTGACCATCAGCGCCGATCTCCCGGGAAAAGTGGCTGCCGGCGTCGGCGTGGCGGTGGCGACGATGGCCCTGCGGGCGTTGTTCCGTCGACCGGGGAGACGGCGCTAAGGCAGGCTGCGGCTGAACCAGCGGTAGCCATACCCTGAGAGCGCCAGCCGCGCCTCTTTCCCGCCGTGCAGCCCGTCCTGGTAGAACTTATCTTCCAGAATCGGGCTCCAGTAGCCCTCGGCCAGCGGCGGGAGCTGCACCTCTACCGCCTGCTGGCTGCAGTTCGCCAGCATCAGCACCTCCCGCGATTCACTGCGATAGCACAAGCCCAGCACCGCGGCAGGCTTCACCGTAAGGAGGGTAAAAGGGATGGATCCCGGTTCAGTATATTCCGTGCGCGCCAGCACCATATTGCGCACCCGATGCAGTAGCGAGCGGGGGTGGCGCAGCGCCGCTTCGACATTGATCCGCTGGTAGCGAAACCGTCCGCTGGCCACCGGTTTTACCGGCAAATCCTCCCGCGCCGCCCGGGAGAAGCCGCCGTTGGGCGCCGCCGACCACTGCATCGGCGTTCGGACCGCGTAGCGCTCCGGTAAGCGCAGATCGTCGCCCATACCAATCTCGTCGCCATAGCGCATCACCGGCACGCCAGGCAGCGCCAGCAGGATAGCATGGGCCAGCGCGATGCGTCGGGTATCGCCACCCAGCATCGGCGCCAGCCGCCGGCGCACGCCGCGCTGGTAAACCGACATCGATTTATCCGGGGCAAAGGTGCGGATAACCTGGCGCTTGTTGCGTTCGCCAATCCCCTCCAGGTCCAGTTCATCATGGTTACGCAGCCAGTTGACGAAGCAGCATCCGTCCGGCGGGGCCACCATCGCCTGCAGCGCCTTCACCACCGGGGTGGCGCGCTGCTGCGCCAGGCTGACATAGAGGTATTTATTAAGCCAGAAATTGAGCACCATCTGCAGCCGATCGCCGCGGCCGAAATAATGGCGATACGCTTCCACCTCCACGTCCACTTCACCCAGCAGTATCGCGTCGGGGTTGAGGCGCTGCACGACCTGGCGAAGATGCGTCAGCAGCGGGTAGCCCCGCGCCTCTTCGCCCTTCCCGGCCTGCTTCACCAGATGTGACGCCGCATCGAGGCGAAATCCTGACACCCCGGCCTGCAGCCAGAAGGTGATGATGTTTTCTATTTCGGCGATCACCGGCGGATGAGCGAGATTCAGGTCGGGCTCATGCCGATAAAACATGTGACGATAGTATTGTCCGGCCTGGTCGTCCCAGCTCCAGACGCTCTCCTCGACGCCGGGAAACATGGGCGGATCGTCGTTCTCAGGCGGCTGATCGGCCCAAAGATAGTATGGCCGCCACGGCGAGCGGGGATCGCGTCGCGCCGCCTGAAACCACGGGTGCCGGGCGGAGGTGTGCTGGATAACCAGCTCAACGATCACCCGCAGTCCCAGCTCCCGGGCGCGGGCAATCAGCTCAATCACGTCGGCGATGGTCCCGAAGCGGGGATCGGGCTGCAGATGGTCGCTGATATCATAGCCATCATCCTGCAGTGGGGTGAGATAGAAAGGGGTCAGCCAGAGCACCGTCGCCCCCAGACTACGAATGTAGTGCAGCTTTTGGCGGATACCGGCAAGATCGCCAAACCCATCGCCGTTGGCGTCGTAAAACAGAGAACTGTCCACCTGATAGATGACCGCTCTGTGAAACCACTCTTCCTGTTGCATCACTATCACCTTGCGTTCTGCCCGCCACTGTCAGCTTCCTCAGCGCGCCCTCCTGTTCCTGACGTCTGCTTTGCCGACAGGCGGTACGGGATCGGGCTCTGCAGGAGGGGCCCTGTTCGCCACCGCGTCCACCAGCGCCTGCTGCCTGGCGGTTAATTTCAGCGGAACCGCTTTCTCCGTGGCGAGCAGCGCGATGGTGTGGCGCTTAACCATAATTGACTCCGGCGGCTTATTGTCCGGCCTCAACGCCGGGCAGATTGTTATGCATCAGATATTGCCCGGTCAGCGCCGGCAGATGATGCAGCAGCCAGTCAGCCATCCCTCTCTCTTCGGCAAGGATCCCTTCCAGAGTAGGCATCGCGCTATGGTCTCCCACTCGCTTCGCCGCCGTTAATAAAGCGGTATAGCAGGCGACCTCAAAATGGGCAAAAACGTAGGCGGTGATAATCAGTTTAATGAGCTCATCGCCGGGCAGCATGATGCCAATAGTCTGGCCCAGGGCTGCGACCCGGCTCATTGCATCCTTCAGCGCCGAGCGGGAAATGTGGTTGCGGGCGATAAGGTCCTGCAGGGCCGACAGTTGCCGACGGGTTTCATAGAGATGTTGTTCAAGGCGGGTCCGTAATTGCGGTTCATTATCGAGGCGTCTGATGGTGGCCATAAGCAGTGACTCGGCCTGTTTTTCCATGGCATGGGCATCGCGAAGCCAGTTATGGTAATTTTCACTATCCGTCATATACACCTCTGATCATTAATTTTTTATTTTGACGGGGAATCTTCATTCTCTTCCGCCGCCTGGTCAGCTCGCGCTGCGCTATATCCGGATAAATGCCCAACAATATTAGCATAAATACTGATGAGAATGACCCACAGGACGCTGTCTTTCCACCAGATTAACGAGGGTATCGCCAGACCTACCCACATAACGGCGGCCACAAGATGACAACGCTTAATAAATACCGGCGTCAGTTTCATTTTATTACCTTAGATCTGAACAATATTTAGCAAGCGGAAGTGTTGCTGCCCACCCCTGGCATCCTGCGGTTAATGCCTGGCTGACAATATCTTCCCTTTCCACAGCCATAAAAATAGTGCCGCCATTTACTCGCCCTTACCGCTTCGCCGGCACATTGCCGCTGCGGTAAACAGCGCTTAATAATTAAGGTTGCTATAATTTAATTATCCTGCTCCTTTTCTTCCATTGCGGACAATAGACGATGGGTGAAGGAAAGCGTTCGCAAATAAACAGAAACCTGCGGACCGCCAGGCCCACAGGTTTCTGTCCCGACGCCGTCGAAACGGCGTCACGGGTCATCAGTCGCTAGCTGTCGCCGGCTTTACGGCCGCCGCCATGACTGTTCTTACCACCCTTTTTACCGGCTTCGGATGCACGCTCAGGATCATTTTTAAAGTTCCCGCCGCTGTGCTGTCCACCTTTACGCCCGGCTTCGGATGCTTTTTCACGATCTTCTGCAAAATTACCTGAACCGCCTCTATGCTCTGCCATAATGTTCACCTTTGGTTTGATCAATATCGGTTGGTAAATGGAAAATGACCCTGTTACAAATCATCGCCCTCGATATCTAACACTAGAGGAATACCCGCAGGAGTCAAATTAATTCCGGCCATTAATCAGCGTTACCAATAAATAAATTAACCACAGCGAAGCGGCACTAAAAATTAATCTTTCCGCAACCCCTTCTTCGCTTTGGATTATATGCCCATTATGGTCTGTTCTGCGGACAGCGATCCTCGTTTGTAAACAAATGAAAATAAAGTGATGAATAAATATTTCTTCCACTCCCGGACAGCCACCCTTACAAAAAATACCACCTAAGAGGCATGGCGTTATTAGCCATGCGTAGCGGGTTAACTTAATATTCCCTTTTTCACGACGCGTCTTCCTCTCCGTCTTTAAAAAATTTTTCCCGGGGAGAAAAATAGCCCAGCCACGTTAAATATTGATGGAATAATCCTAATTTCACCCCAGCGATATTAACGCAGCGCTATTCACTTAAATACGCCGGGGATCAGTCGGTTAAGGAATAACAGTACCTCTTTTCCCGGGCATTCACTGGCCCTGGGCGAGTCGCCCGGGGTCTGGCGATGGGGGAACCTGACCTATCCTTACAGCTGGCCCGTTCTGTCTGAAGGAGATGACTATGCAAGATGAAAAACCGCCAATGAAGAAATTACCCACCTCCATGTTGCCAGAAGAGACGGCTCCACGTCCGGAGTTCCCGGAGCAAGAACAAAACCCGCCGGGTCTGGATGCGGAAATGGAGCCGTCACCGGACCATGGGGAAACCAGCTACACCGGCACCGGGCGGCTGGCCGGTAAGAAAGCGCTCATTACCGGCGGTGACTCCGGCATTGGCCGCGCGGTGGCGATCGCCTTTGCCCGCGAAGGGGCCGATGTCGCCATAAGCTATCTGCCGGAAGAGCAAGAGGATGCCGATGAAGTCATCGCCCTGATTAAAGCCGAAGGCCGCACCGCGGTGGCCCTGCCGGGGGATATTCGCTCCGAGTCCTTCTGTCAGTCGCTGGTGGCCGATGCGGTGGAACAGCTGGGTGGCCTGAGCATCCTGGTCAATAACGCCGGGCGTCAGCAATATTGTGAGACTCTCGAGGAGCTCACCACCGAAGACTTTGACGCCACCTTTAAAACCAATGTCTACGCGCCGTTCTGGATCACCCGCGCCGCGCTGCCCCATCTCCAGGCCGGGAGCGCGATCATCAACACCACCTCGGTGCAGGCCTATAAACCCAGTCCGATCCTGCTCGATTACGCCCAGACCAAAGCCTGCCTGGCGATCTTCACTAAATCGCTGGCCAAACAGGTGGCAAAACGCGGCATTCGCGTTAACGCCGTGGCGCCAGGCCCTTACTGGACGGTACTGCAGTCCAGCGGCGGTCAGCCGGACGAGAAAGTGAAACAGTTCGGGAAAGACACGCCGATGGGGCGTCCGGGACAGCCGGTCGAGATCGCCCCGCTGTACGTCACCCTGGCATCCGATGCCTGCTCTTATACCTCCGGCCAGGTTTGGTGCTCTGACGGTGGGGACGGGGTAGTCTAAGCCTCCCGGCAGACCGGCGTGCGACATCGCGCGCCGGTTTTACCCTCCGCCCCCGGGGATTGGTATCTGCCCTCTCGCCTCGCCGGCGCGGCGATTTTTCCTCTCCTGCAGCCTACCGGCCGCATGCTATGATATTCGCCCGCCGCTGTGCGCTAACCCCGGCCCTGACGCCAATCCTGAGGACGACAGATGAGTAATGACATCCCCCTGAAATTTTATGACATCGTGGACGAATACGAGACCGAAGCGGCTGCCCCGGTTAAGGATGAGGAACGCGATGCGCTGGCGCGCTATTTTCAGCTGCTGATTGCACGGTTAACCAATAACGAAGAGATCGACGAAGAAGCGCAGCAGGAGATGGCCCGCGAGGCGGCCGTTGACGAGCGCCGTATTGACGATATCGCTAACTTCCTCAATCAGTGGGGCAACGAGTAAGTCTTATCGTCAGCTCACCGGCAGGGCCGCCGCCCGCCGGTGTTGCCGCTGAAGGCGACGCCGCTACTCAGGCATCGGCGAGCGTTTCCCCCAGACGTCGCTGCAGCGCATCCAGAAACAGCGGCAGCCCATCGGGCTGATAGTCGCGGGAAAGATAGATGCCGTAAACGCTCAGCGCCTTCGGCGTCCAGTCAGGCAGCACCACCTCCAGCGCGCCGCTGGCAATCGCGCCCCGCGCCTCCAGTTCGGGGAGCATCGCGATGCCGCACCCGGCGACCGCCGCCTCCAGCAGCAAGGAAGAGATCCCCGCGCTCAGATTACCGTTCACCGACACCGACGCCTCCTGCCCCTGCGCATCGCTGAACTGCCAGCGCTGGCCGGCAAAATGGCTGTATAACAGGCAGTTATGCTGTTGCAGATCGTCAAGCGTTGTCAGCGGACCATGCTGGCGGAGCCAGCGCGGCGCAGCGCAGAGTAGCGACCGGCACACGCCGAGACGGCGAGCGATAGCCCCGGCCTCCGGATTATCGGTAATGCGAATGGCCACGTCGATGCGCTCGCCGATCAGGCTGACCGGATGGTTATTGATATCCAGCTCCAGGCGCAACAGCGGATAGCGAGCGAGAAAGTCCGGCAGCAGCGGGGAGATCAGCTGCATCGCGGTAAAATGCGCGCACGCCACCCGCAGCGTGCCGCTGGGGTCGGCCCGCTGGCGCTCGCCGGCGATTTCATCGGCGATCCGCGTCAACCCGCGGGTCTTGAGCAACACCTTCTCCCCCGCCGGGGTCAGCGTCAGCCGCCGGGTTGAGCGATGGATCAGCCGGGCGCCGGCCCAGCTCTCCATCTGTTCCAGATAGCGGCTGACCATCGGGCGCGACATCCCCAGCGCGCGCGCCGCGGCGCTGAGGCTTCCCAGTTCGCAAATCCGCAGATATACCTGCGCCGCAATCACCCTGTCCATCACGCCCCCTTCATCTGCACGATTTATGAAACTCAGCATCTCTTATTTCAGGAATTCTATCAAATAGCGAAATCCGTACAATGCTACGCATTCCCCTGTGACTGAGAATAAATGATGAAATTATCTGCCCTTGCTATTGCCACCGCCCTGTTCAGCGGCGCGGTCTTCGCGGCGCCGCTGACGCTGCAGACTTACAACCCTCAGGAGAAAGGTATTTTTGCCGTCAACTCCACCCTCGTTTCCGGCCCGCATGAAGCGGTGCTGTTTGACGCCCAGTTCAGCGTCAAAGACGGCGAAAAGCTGGTGGACATGATCAAGAAAAACGGCAAACCGCTGTCGCGGATTGTGATCACCTCCGGCGATCCTGACTTCTACTTTGGCCTTGAGCCGTTGGTGAAAGCCTTCCCGCAGGCGGAAGTGGTCGCCACGCCGGAAGTGGTTAAACATATTGAAGCCACCAAAGCGGCAAAGCTGGCGTACTGGGGCCCGCAGATGAAAGACGGCGCGCCGACGCAGGTATACGTCCCGCAGGCGCTGAAAGCCAACAGCTTTACCATCGATGGCGAAACAGTGACGATTATGCAGCCGCATGACTACGCGGCGTTCGTTTGGATCCGGGCGAACAAAACGATCCTCGGCGGCACCGGCGTGGCGTGGGGCATGCATCTCTGGACCGCCGACACCCAGACGCCGGCCAGTCGCCAGCAGTGGCGCACTACGCTGGACCAGATGATTGCCCTGCACCCGCAGCAGGTGATCCCGGGGCATTACCTCGGCACGCCGCCGGAGGGTGACCGCGCGGTGCGCTTTACCAAAACCTACCTCCAGCAGTTTGAGCAGGCGCTGAAGACACATAAGGATTCCGCCGGGGTGATCAAGGCCATGGAGACGCAGTGGCCGGGGCTGGCGGAAACCAGCTCGCTGGAGCTTAGCGCCAAAGTTAACACCGGCGAGATGAAGTGGTAATGCCGGCGCTGCGCGAGGGAGACTGTTCTTAATCTGGCGCGCTAAGGTTGCTATTGCCCTGAAAATGGACCACCCTACCTGAGGCCGCATAAAAAACGTGCGGCCAACTTTGGGTTACATTTCATCCGGTCATCACCGGGTTTGCCCTTGAAACCAGAACAGGATAAAGGAGTCAGAATGAAATCGAACCATCAGGCACGTCATCTTCTCGGTCTGAACTACAAGCTTTCCCAGCAGAAAAAAGTGGTGCTGGAAGGCGATGAAGAAACCACCCTCAACCATATCCATGCTACCGGCCGCAAACGCCGCGGTGGTTAATTTTCAGCCTGAGTGATGATAAACAACACCGTCCTGTTGCCAGGATGGTGTTTTTTTATGGCAATTGACGGCTTGTTTACCCGCTTGAAGACCTTCTGCTCTATACTCTGCCCGCTGCTTTTCCACCCGCCCTTCGCTTATCGCCGCGCCGGGACTGTGGACACGATCAAGGAGTTAGTGCGATGCAATTTACCCATAAGAAAAACCGTTCCCTGTACATCCCCTACGCGGGCCCCGTTCTGCTTGAATTCCCTCTGCTCAACAAGGGCAGCGCCTTCAGTATGGAAGAGCGCAGCAGTTTCAACCTGCTTGGCCTGCTGCCGGAAGTGGTTGAAACCATCGAAGAGCAAGCGGAACGCGCCTGGATCCAGTATCAGGGATTCAAAACAGAAATCGACAAACACATTTACCTGCGTAATATCCAGGACACCAACGAGACCCTTTTCTATCGCCTGATTGGCAACCATCTCGAAGAGATGATGCCGGTTATCTATACCCCGACGGTGGGCGCCGCCTGCGAACGTTTCTCCGAGATTTACCGTCGCGCCCGCGGCGTCTTTATCTCCTACCAGAATCGCCATAACCTTGACGACATTCTGCAAAACGTCCCGAACCATAATGTCAAAGTGATTGTGGTGACCGATGGCGAGCGTATCCTCGGCCTCGGCGACCAGGGGATCGGCGGGATGGGGATCCCGATCGGTAAACTGTCGCTGTACACCACCTGCGGCGGCATCAGCCCGGCTTACACCCTGCCCATCGTGCTGGACGTCGGGACAAACAACCAGCAGCTGCTGGACGATCCGCTGTATATGGGCTGGCGTCATCCGCGTATTACCGACGACGAGTACTATCAGTTCGTTGACGACGTGATCCAGGCGATTAAAGCCCGCTGGCCGGACGTGCTGCTGCAGTTTGAAGACTTTGCGCAGAAGAACGCCATGCCGCTGCTCAACCGCTACCGCAATGAGATCTGCTCCTTTAACGACGATATTCAGGGCACCGCGGCGGTCACCGTCGGGACGCTGATCGCCGCCAGCCGCGGCGCCGGCAGCCAGCTGAGCGAACAGAAAATCGTCTTCCTCGGGGCGGGCTCCGCCGGCTGCGGCATCGCCGAGCAAATTATCGCCCAGATCGTCCGCGAAGGACTCAGTGAAGAAGAGGCCCGCCAGCGCGTATTTATGGTTGACCGCTTCGGCCTGTTAACCGACGGCATGCCTAATCTGCTGCCGTTCCAGAACAAGCTGGTGCAGAAGCGTGAACATCTGCAGGGCTGGGATACCACTAACGATGTCCTGTCCTTGCTGGACGTGGTGCGCAACGTGAAACCGAACATCCTGATCGGCGTTTCGGGTCAGCCGGGGCTGTTCACGGAAGAGATTATCCGCGAGATGCACAAGCATTGCCCGCGGCCGATCGTGATGCCGCTCTCCAACCCAACGTCACGAGTGGAAGCCACGCCGCAGAATATCCTGAGCTGGACCGACGGCGAGGCGCTGGTCGCCACCGGCAGTCCGTTTGCCCCGGTCACCGTGAAAGGCAAACAGTATCCCATCGCCCAGTGCAACAACTCCTATATCTTCCCGGGCATTGGTCTGGGGGTGATCGCCTCCGGCGCGTCGCGGGTCACCGACGAGATGCTGATGGCCGCCAGCGAAACCCTGGCGAAACACTCGCCGCTGGTGAACAACGGCGAAGGCCCGGTTCTGCCGGAGTTGAAGGATATCCAGACCGTCTCGCGGGCGATCGCCTTCGCGGTCGGTAAGGTGGCTCAGGAGCAGGGCGTGGCGGTGAAAACGTCCGCGGAAGCGCTGCTGCAGTCCATCAGCGATAATTTCTGGCTGCCGGAATATCGTAATTACCGCCGCACCTCAATTTAATCGCGCTCACCGGGCCGCACGATCGGCCCGGTTATTAATAGCGTCCGGATAATATTCCCTGCCACTGAAACGCCTTTTTCGCCCATATTCATTTATCGTAAAAATAGAAACCAGATAGCATTTGCCGCGCGCCCTGTGCCACGCAAAATCATGGCCTCTTCCCTCCTCGTAGACGCTCCGCAGGCAGAAACTGCAGCCGCGCGGGGCGGGACAATCGATATCCGACGCTTCTCCACACCCTGCCAGTTTTGTCACTGGCGCGCTTTTCCTTTCCCCACTACACTGCCATCACCCATTCACTTACTGAATATAAAAGGAGGCCCCCATGCTGTATTGTGAAATGTTTATTGTTTCACATGCCTTAGGCAATGGCGCCAGCTCAAGCGTTATCGGTATCGTGCTGCGATAACTTTGGCTTGAGCGAAGACCCTTCACAGAATCCCTTCTCTCCGGCTTACCGGGTTATCGTCAGCGAGTTTTGACGAGGCATTCGCATGCCTGTAACTCTTGAGTAAGTTGACTATGAGTACATTACTAACTGCCCATGCGCTCCACGTGGAGACTGCCTTTGGGCCGCTGTTTAATACCCTCTCCTTCACCCTGAAGAAAGGCGACCGTATCGGTCTCATCGGCCATAACGGTTGCGGCAAAAGCACCCTGCTGCAGGTGCTGGACGGCACCCTCGCGCCCACCTCGGGCAGCGTCTCACTCGCCGGTCAGTGTCTGATGGCCCGCGTTGAACAGCATCTGCCGGAGGCGCTGCGTTCGCAGTCGCTGCTGCAGGCGGTGCTGGACCTGTTACCCGCCGACGCGCGGGAAGCACAGCGCTGGCTGGCCGAACGCCTGCTGGCGCAGATGGGCTTCACGCCGGCGGTGATGGAGCAGCAAACCAGCACCCTGAGCGGCGGACAGCATACGCGCCTGCTGCTGGCCCGGGCGCTGATCCGCCAACCTGACCTGCTGCTGCTGGATGAGCCCGGCAACCATCTCGATCTGCCCACCCTGCTGTGGCTGGAAAGCTTCTTGCAGACCTGGCAGGGGAGCTTCGTGCTGGTGTCACACGACAACGCTTTACTGGATGCTGTAACTAATGCCAGTTGGATCCTCCGCGACCAGACGCTGCACAGCTTCGCCTTGCCCAGCAGCGCTGCCCGTCAGGCACTGCAGGAGCAGGATGAAAGCGCCGCGTTACGTCATAAGGCGGAGCAAAAAGAGATCGACCGGGTCAGCGCCAGCGCCCGGCGGCTGGCCACCTGGGGGCGGGTGTATGACAACGAAGATCTCGCCCGCAAAGCCAAACAGATGGAGAAGCAGGTCGCCCGCCTGAAAGACGAGCAGACCGAGCTCAGCATCGGCCCGCCGTGGCGCCTGGTGTTGCAGGGGGACGCCCTGCCGGCGGACCGCCTGCTGGAGATGGACAGGCTGCCGGTGGCTCCCGCGCCGGGACTACCGGCCCTGTTCACCACCGGCGTGGCGCGACTGCGCAGCGGCGATCGCGTGGCCATCATGGGCCGCAACGGCGGCGGTAAATCGTCCTTGCTGCGCCTGCTGTGGCAGCAGATGAACGACGCATCGCCGCTTCCGGGGCTGCGTCTGCACCCCCGGCTTCACCCTGGGTACTACGACCAGACCCTGGCGCAGTTGCCGGACGAGGCCAGCCTGCTCGACGCCCTGACGCCGTTCGCCCCGTCGGCGGACACCCGTAAACGGGCGCTGATCGCCGCCGGGTTTGGCTGGGCGAGGCATGGACAGAAGGTCTGCACCCTCAGCGGCGGCGAGCGGTCGCGGCTGCTGTTCGTCGGCATGTCGCTGGCGCGCTACAGCCTGCTGCTGCTGGATGAACCCACCAACCATCTGGATATGGAGGGCAAAGCGGCGCTGGCGCAGACGCTCCGCGACTATCCCGGCGGCGTGCTGCTGGTCAGTCATGACCGCCAGCTTATTAGCGAAAGCTGTAACCGCTTCTGGCTGATCGACAGCGCCGGGTTAACGGAGTGGCACAGTCTGGAGGAGGTCTATGCCCGTCTGCAGGCGCAGACCCCCACCCTGACGGCGGCCTCCTCATCCCAGGAGCCGTCACTCGCGGCTGATGATGAAGAGGCGCTGCTGACGCGCCTGATAGCCCTGGAGCAATGGTTGGCGGACGATATGGCCCGTAAGCCGAAACATCAAAAGCCCTCGCTGCAGACCCAGTGGCGAGAGGAGATCGCCCGGCTGCTTAACCAGCTGGCGTAATCTTCGCGCTCTCCGCCGGCCAGGAAACGCCCTTAGCCGGCGTTTCCTGGCCGGGTAAACTGCTGCTCGGTCATCATCTTTCCCCACTGGTCCCCCTGCCATTCGCGGGTTAACGTGAAGCCAAAGGACTCATACAGTTTGCGGGCCGCGTCCAGACCTTTAAACGTCCACAGCTGAACGGCGCTGAACTGACGACTATCGCAGAAAGCCATCGCCTCACTGAGCAGCCGCCTGCCAATGCCGGTTCCCCGGCAGCTGTCATCGAGAATGAACCAGCGCAGATGCGCCTGCTGCTGGCCGAGATCCTCGCCATCGATCGCCACCGAACCGACAATCTTCCCCTCGCGCATCGCCAGCCAGATCTGGTTGACCGGCGAGGAAAGCCGGGTGGCGAATTCCGCGACGCCGCTGGCAACCTTGCCTTCAAAAAAAGCGCCGAAATCATGGTGCCGGGCGTAATACTCCCCGTGCATCTGGGCTATCCGGCCAATCGCCCCCGGCTGATAGCCGGTCACCAGCGAAATTTGCGGCGTCGTTTCCGCAAGCGCAGCATCCCGACACTGCGCCAGCGCCTGAGCATAGGCCGCCAGTCCGCTGGCGACGGTCCGCTGCTGCGTCTCATCGAGATGCGCTAACGCCTCCACCACCCGGCGGGTACCGTAGGCGTTAATCGTTGCCACCGTGTCGTGCCCTTTCGCGGTCAGCGCCAGCGATTTAGATCGCGCGTCCTCCGCGCAGGGGCGCTCCTCCAGCTCTCCGGCGGCCAGCAGACGGGCGACCATCCGGCTGACGCTCGATTTTTCCAGCCCGAGCAATGTGACCAGCTGCGCGGCGGTTATCGTCCCCCTGACCGACACCTCCAGCAGGGTATGCACCGCCGAGGGTGAATAGTGGGTGGCGGCCAGCGTGGTGTTCATAAAACCCAGCTCGCGCACCATTAACCGCGAGGCCGTTCGAATTTGTTGGATTAAAGGCGTGTCAGACATAGTGAGGCGTCCAGTGAAGTAGATAGTTGTATAATACAACCATCATCTGCATCGTTCGTCAAGGCTCACTGACCCGGGGAAATCTTTGCAGCTACCGTGTTAAGTTCCATGGTGTCGCTGGAATAACTGAAAAACATTCCTCCTGATTGTCAGCGGCAAGCTGCCGGCGCTAAGGCCCCTGAAACCTCTGGCGTCTGAACCCTCTTTGACAGTTACCGATATGTCACCGCGTGTTTACTCTGATTTTTAAATAATGCAAATTTACGGATGCTCACCCGTGCAGATTATGGCGGGAACTCATAACAAGGTCTGCAGGCATCTCATCGTTTTTTTACATTGCCCGGCTCTGCTTTATTGGCAATGTTTCCATAAAGAAGGCAACGTGAAGCATTATATATTAATTCAGTGAATGCGCAGCCACTCATGATTTATATGACATATTATTTTCCCTATGAAATTAATGCAAAGTATTTATGAAGTGATCTAATTCACATTCTTCACAGTTAACTATATATATTGTGATTTACAGCATTCAATTACCAAAAGGAGATTTAATATGGAAAGCAATGAAATTATGTGTAATGTAGAACGCTGGTTGGATAATCAGGCTGTTAATTCAATTGGTATATGCTTAGATGGTCTAAACACCACCGGCAACACGCATATTTCGGGTGGTTCTTCCGTGCTTACTGGTTCTGCCGCAACGCAGGAGCGTGAAATTGGTAAGGAATTAAGCCTTATTACTGATATTGATGAACTTGCGGAAAAACTGGTTTCCAGCCCTGCAAATTTTGTCACCACAGTCATGGGGATAGCGCAAAGTCGCTCCGGGTGGAAACCGCTTGAACCTGAAAGTGCAGACAATGCTGAGAATTTCAAAAAATATATTGATCAGATAATGAAATTCCCTTTAATGATTGTAACCAAAACTGACACGACCACAGTGACCTATTCCGAAGGAAATTATGATTCTTTAATTGATAATATAGCCGACATTTACTCCGGCATGAGCGATGGAGATAAAAACTCCGTTAAGGCAGGGCTTACATCACTGGCGAAAAGTTGTATGAGTCGGGTAAATGAAAAGCAAAAGAAAGTGTTATTTACTCAAAGCACAATGTGTGTAAATGATGAAGTGACTACATCCTTTTATTCATCTAATGTTGCAATGGAGAAGAAACACAGTAGCGGCAAGAATGCTCCGGCAGATGAATTTAGTTCAGAAGTACAGGTCAGCAGAGTAGAGGTTAAATTTAACCGTATGGCGCTGAATAAGAATATTGCTAAAAAACTATGTTCACTTCTGTTCAAGTCAATTGATGACTGGCTCGAAGAGACAAATACTAAGCAAACCGATAAGAAAATCGAATTTTGTTTTGGTGACTAACATTGGTGTCTGGTAGCACCTCATCTTCCCCGGTACTCACCGGGGATGTTTATATAATGAAATGATATTAGCGCAACTCTTTGGTACATTGACATCCTCCCTGCAGACTAACCTCCCCCAATTTTAGTCATGTTGCGATCGGTGGTGTGAACCGTTCCAGTTTCGGCTTTTCGCTCATCGTGGACTGCGCTCATTTACTGCTATGAGCGCTTTATTGAGTTCAGTGCCCGCCTGGTACAATCAGGTTGATAGTTCTTGTTACAGGCCTTCGTCATTAAAAACGGTTCCTCTCATCAGGACGCCATAATACCCGTGCGCCCGTTTCCGCAGGACTTCGCCAGACAGGGAATGATAAGCAGGATCGCCGCGGGCGCCGGACTGCGCCCGCGATGAGTATTATTGCGGGTTCTTCGCCTTCCAGGCCTCCCAGGCCGATTTGATCTCCTGCTTCGCGGCGGCGGCATCATTAAAACCGGCCAGCTCGACCTTTTTCCGCCCCTCTGGTAGTTCTTTATAGACCCGGAAGAAGGCCTCCAGCCGCTGCTGCTCGATTTTCGGCAGATCGGTGATGGTCTGAATGTCGTCATAGGTCGGATCAATTTTACTGGCCGGGACGGCGATGATTTTGTCGTCTTTCTCACCGCCGTCTATCATCTTAAGAACGCCGATCGGCCGCAGCTTAATCAGCGTGCCCGGGGCCATCGGCGCGCGGGTGTAAAACACTACGTCCAGCGGGTCGCCATCCCCGGCCAGCGACTGGGTTAATGAACCGTAGTTCGCCGGGTAAGCCACCGGCATCGACTGAAAGCGGTCGGCGACGATAAACCCCGTTTTAGCGTCGGTTTCATACTTAATGATCCCGCCTGCCGGGATCTCGGTGACTGCGTAAAACTCTTCCGGATTGTTTTCCGGCTGCGGGAATTCCAGCACATTGTGAGCCTGCGCGGCGGCGGAAAAAAGCAGACCGGCGGTGAGGAGCGTTTTGACCAGATGCATTGTTGTATCACTCTGTTGTTATAAGAAATTGATGCGCAAAACAATAGAGTTGGGTGATGAAGAAAACATGACTATTCCGTGACGCTATTATTACCTACCAAAATTAGAGGTATTGTCTGAATTTTGTGCTACCGCTGTAGCAAAAAACCACATCCTGTACTAAAGCGCCTTGTTTTTTTCTCCATAGCGTCTAATCCTTATTGGGTAATATTGCATTAATAAAATTAATCAATCCCCTCTCAAGGAGACAGGCATGAAGGCAGCTGTTGTTACTCACGACCATCAGGTTAACGTTACGGAAAAAACGCTGCGCCCGCTGGAATACGGCGAAGCGCTGTTGAAAATGGAATGCTGCGGCGTGTGTCATACTGACCTGCACGTGAAAAACGGCGATTTTGGCGATAAAACCGGCGTTATTCTCGGTCATGAAGGGATCGGGGTAGTACAAAAAGTCGGCCCTGGCGTCACCTCCCTGAAGCCGGGCGATCGCGCCAGCGTGGCGTGGTTCTTCGAAGGCTGCGGCCACTGCGATTACTGTAACAGCGGCAACGAGACGCTGTGCCGCTCGGTGAAAAACGCTGGCTATACCGTCGACGGCGGCATGGCGGAAGAGTGCATCGTCACCGCCAACTACGCGGTTAAAGTCCCGGACGGCCTCGACTCCGCCGCCGCCAGCAGCATTACCTGCGCTGGGGTCACCACCTACAAAGCCGTTAAGGTCTCCCACATCAAGCCGGGCCAGTGGATCGCTATCTACGGCCTCGGCGGGCTGGGCAACCTGGCGCTGCAGTATGCCAAGAATGTCTTTAACGCCAAAGTGATCGCTATCGACGTCAACGACGGCCAGCTGGAGCTGGCGGCGTCGATGGGCGCTGACCTGACCATCAACTCGCGCAATGAAGATGCGGCGAAAGTGATTCAGGAAAAAACCGGCGGCGCCCACGCTGCGGTGGTGACCGCGGTGGCCAAAGCGGCCTTTAACTCGGCGGTGGATGCCGTTCGCGCCGGCGGCCGCGTGGTGGCGGTAGGCCTGCCGCCAGAGGCGATGAGCCTCGATATTCCACGTCTGGTACTCGACGGTATCGAGGTGGTCGGCTCGCTGGTCGGCACCCGTCAGGATCTGGTGGAAGCGTTCCAGTTCGCCGCCGAAGGCAAAGTGGTGCCGAAAGTCACCCTGCGTCCGCTGGAAGATATCAATGCCATCTTCAAAGAGATGGAACAGGGTCAGATCCGCGGCCGTATGGTTATCGATCTGCGTAGCTAATCGCCAGCGCCTCTCCCGCCCGGGCGAGGCGCTTCTCCTTTCGCGCTTCCCCTCGCTTCCCGCCGCGTAAAGTAAATGCAATTTCCGCAAATGCTTAGCGCAATTCCTTGGTTCCTTTGTTTTTAGCCGCGCCCGATGATGGCAACACAATAGATAACAAAGGAATTCACCATGCATCGTCATTTTCGCCTGCCCGCGCTGGCCGCGCTGTTTCTCTCCGGCGCCTTTTCCGTCTGGGCCGCCGACACGCCGGTTAAAGGCGGTACCTTGATTTATCTGGAGCAGCAACCGCACACCAATCTCTATCCACCCGCCGGCGGCTTTTATCCCAATGGCGGCATACTCAATCAGATCACCGACAAGCTGACCTGGCAGAACCCGAAAACGCTGGAGATTGAGCCGTGGATTGCCGAAAGCTGGACCAGCAATGCCGATAAAACCGAGTACACTTTCCACCTGCGAAAAGGGGTCACCTTCTCGGATGGCACGCCGCTGGACGCCGCCGCGGTCGCCAAAAACTTCGACACCTATGGGCTGGGGGATAAAGCCCATCGCCTGCCCGTCTCGGAGGTGATCAATAACTACCAGCGCAGCGAAGTGATCGACCCGCTGACGGTGAAATTCTACTTCAACAAGCCGTCGCCGGGCTTCCTGCAGGGGACCGCCACCATCGGCTCCGGCCTGGTCTCCCTCAGCACCCTGCAGCGCAATTTCGAGGAGCTGGGCGATGCCCGGCACATCATCGGCTCCGGTCCCTTCGTGGTGCAGGATGAAAAACCGGGCCGCGAGCTGACGCTGGTGGCGCGCAAGGATTATCAGTGGGGGCCGAAAAACATCGCCCAGCAGGGCCCCGCTAACCTCGACGGCATCACCTATATTGTCACCCCGGAAGACAGCGTGCGCATCGGCGCGCTGTTGGCGGGCCAGGCGGGCTTTATTCGCCAGGTGCAGGCCTACGATGAAAAGCAGGCGACCGATCAGGGGTTTACGGTCTACGCCGCGCCTACCCGCGGGGTCAACGACAGCCTGAGCTTCCGCCCGGATAACCCACTGGTCGCCGACCTGCGGGTGCGCCAGGCCCTGCTCCATGCCACCAACGCCCGGCAGGTGGTGGAGACGCTGTTCTCCGCTAACTACCCGCAAGCCACCTCCGTGCTGGCCAGCTCCGCCGCCGGCTATGTCAATCTGAGCGATAAGCTCACCTTCGACCAGGCCAAAGCCCGGCAGTTGCTGGATGAGGCCGGCTGGAAACCCGCCGCCGACGGCATTCGCAGCAAAGACGGGCAGCGGCTGGCGCTGACGGTCTATGAGTCGCTCCCGCAGCCGCAGAATAAAGAAGTGCTGCAGCTGATCGCCCAGCAATGGCGCCAGGTGGGGGTAGCGTTAACGGTCAAAGCCGGGGACGCCGGCAGCCGGACGCTCGATAACCTCGACCCGCAGAAAACCCCGCTCACCGTCTCGGAAGTGGGCCGCGCCGACCCGGATGTAGTAAAAAGCATGTTCTTTCCTAACAACCGTGACGCGCTGCTGCAGAAAGGCGGCTCCAGCGATAAAGTGCAGCACTTTCGCGATGATAAGCTGAACGACCTGCTGACCGGCATCTCCGCGGCGGTGGAGCCGCAGCAGCGCCTGCAGTTAACCGGCGATGCCCAGCGCTATCTGATCGATAACGCCTATGTGATCCCCATTTTCGAAGAGCCGCAGGTGTTCGCCGGCGCGCCGTGGGTGAAAGGCGTCAGCTTCGAAGCCGTCGGGCGTCCGTCGTTCTACGGCGCCTGGCTGGATAAACACTAAGAGGCCGGATATGAGCGCTTATCTTCTGCGACGGTTCGGCCAGGGGCTGCTGGTCCTGTGGGCGGCGTTTACCCTCACCTTTTTCCTGCTGCAGGTGCTGCCGGGGGATGCGGTGCTGATCAAGTTTCAGAACCCGGACCTCGGTCTGAGCCCGGCGCAAATCGCCGACATGCGGCTGGCCTACGGCGCCGACAGCCCGCTGTGGCGCCAGTACCTGCACACGCTGCTGGCGATGCTGCACGGCGACTTTGGCTATTCCCTGCAGGCGGGTCTGGCGGTCAGTAGCCTGATTGCCAGCAACCTGCCGGATACCTTAAGCCTCGCCCTGCCGGCCTTCCTGCTGGCCGTGATCCTGGCGTTTGCCCTCGCTTTCGCCTCACGTCTGCCGGGGCTGCGCTGGCTAAGCAACCTCCTGCAGTCGCTGCCGGTGCTGTTTATCTCGCTGCCCACCTTCTGGCTGGGTATCGCCCTGATCCAGCTCTTTTCGTTTCAGCTGCGCTGGATCCCGGTGATCAACCCCGGTCCGCTGGAGGGGCTGATTTTACCGGTTATCGCCGTCGCGCTGCCCATCTCCGCCCCGCTGGCGCAGATCCTGATGCGCAGCATGGATCAGGTGGCGGTTCAGCCCTTCGTCGCGGTCGCCCGCGCCAAGGGAATGAGCGAGACCGGCGTCCTCTGGCGCCATGTGATGGGTAACGCCCTGCTGCCGGCGCTGAATATAGCCGGGCTGCTGCTGGGCGAGCTGATTGCCGGGGCGCTGATCACCGAGACCGTCTTCGGACGCAGCGGCCTCGGCCAGCTGACCCAGCAGGCGGTGAATAACCAGGATATCGCCGTGCTGCAGGCGGTGGTGATGATCTCAGCTCTCGGTTTTGTCCTGATCAACCTGCTGGTCGACCTGGTCATGCCGCGGCTGGATCCCCGACTCCAATTACAGACCGGAGGTGCGAAATGAGCCTGGTCGACTATGCCATCGCGGTTCGCCGCCGCCCGGAGTGGCGCAAAGTGCGTCTCCAGCCAGGCCTGTGGCTGGCGTGGGCGGTGATGATCACCGCCCTGTTAATGGCCCTTGCCCCACAGTGGTTTACCTCTGCTAACCCGCTGGAAGGGATCCCCGGCGCTCAGCGCCTGGCGCCGCAGGCGCACTACTGGCTGGGTACCGACCAGCTGGGCCGCGACCTGTGGACGCGGGTGGTTTACGGCGCGGTACATTCTCTGTCGGCGGCGCTGATCGCCGTCGCCATCGGTCTGGTGGTGGGCACCGCCCTTGGCACCCTCGCCGGGGCGCTGGCCGGCCGCGTGGAATCAACCATCATGCGCCTGGTGGATGTCCTGCTGGCTATCCCTTCCCTGCTGCTGCAGCTGACGGTGATCATTCTGCTGGGTTTTGGCACGGTGAATGCGGCGGTGGCGGTCGGCGTGGCGGCCATCGCCAGCTTCGCGCGCCTGGCGCGGGCGGAGGTGGTGCGCGTGCGCCACAGTGATTACGTCGAGGCGGCCCGGGGCAGCGGCGGCACCTTTCTCGCCATCTTCTGGCGTCATATCCTGCCCAACTCGCTCACCGCGGTACTCGCCTTCGCCACGCTGCAGTTTGGTCAGGCGATGCTGGCGCTGGCCACCCTCAGCTTCCTTGGCTACGGCACCCCGCCGCCGGTCCCGGAGTGGGGATTACTGATCGCCGAAGGTCGTAATTACCTGTCGACCGCCTGGTGGCTGACCACCTTCCCCGGCCTCGCCGTGGTCGCGGTGGTCCTGGCCGCCAATCGTCTTAGCCGCCAGTGGAGTGGAGTACGCCCATGAACGTTCTCTCTGTTGAAGATCTGCGCATCAGCTACCGGTCGCGGGGCGAATGGCGCGAAGTGGTGCATAACGTCAGCTTTTCCATTCAGCGCGGCGAAATGCTGGCCTTCGTCGGTGAATCCGGCTCGGGGAAAACCACGACCGCGCAGGCCATTATCGGCCTGCTGGCGGATAACGCCCGCCGCGACGCCGGGCGGATTATCCTCAATGGCGAAGTGATCAGCGACTGGTCGGCAAAACGCCTGAACCGCCTGCGCGGGGTGAGCATCAGCCTGGTGCCGCAGGACCCCGGCAATTCGCTTAATCCGGTAAAAACCATTGGTCAGCAAGTGGAAGAGATCCTGCGGCTGCATCAGTCCCTTTCCGCCGCCGAACGCCGGCAGCAGGTTCTCAACCTGCTCGCTAAAGTCGGGCTCAGCCACCCGGAACAGCGTTTTGACCAGTACCCGCATCAGCTGTCGGGCGGGATGAAACAGCGGGTGCTGATCGCCATCGCCATCGCCCTGCAGCCGGATCTGATTATTGCCGACGAGCCCACCAGCGCCCTCGACGTTACGGTGCAAAAGCGCATCCTCGATCTGCTCGACATCCTGCGGCGCGAGTCGGGAACCGCCGTGCTGTTTGTCACTCACGATCTGGCGCTGGCCGCCGAACGCGCCGACCGGATCATGGTGTTTCGCCAGGGCGAGATTCAGGAACAGGGCGCCACCGAGGCGATTGTCCGGCGTCCCCAGCACCCTTACACCCGCCAGTTGCTCCACGATCTGCAGGACGCGCCGCTGAGGCTGACGGCGGATCGTCACCGTCCGCTGGCCACGCCGGCCATTCGCGTCGAAGAGATCAGCAAACGCTTCTCGCTGGGCAAACAGGCCCTGCAGGCGCTCGACAGCGTCAGCTTTGAGGTCAGACGCGGCAGCACCCATGCGCTGGTGGGCGAATCCGGCTCCGGGAAAACCACCCTGGCGCGGATCCTGCTGGGCTTCGAGCGCGCCGACGCCGGACAGGTGACCATCGACGGTATTGACGCCGGGCATCTCAGCCGCGAGGCGCAGCGTCAGCTGCGGCGCAAAATCCAGTTCGTCTACCAGAACCCCTTCGCTTCGCTCGACCCGCGCCAGACGCTGTTTGCGATTATCGAAGAGCCGTTAAAAAACTTTGAGCGCCTCAGCGCGGCGACGCGTCGCCAGCGTGTGGAGAGCGTCGCCGCCCGGGTAGCCCTGGCCCCGGAGCTACTGTCGCGGACGCCGCGGGAGCTTTCCGGCGGCCAGCGGCAGCGGGTGGCGATTGCCCGGGCGCTGATCCTCGAGCCGGCGATACTGGTTCTTGACGAAGCGACTTCGGCGCTCGATGTCACCGTTCAGGCGCAGATCCTCGCCCTGCTGCAGCAGCTACAGCAGCAGCTTGGTCTGAGCTACCTGTTCATTACCCACGATCTGGCGACGGTGAGGCGGATTGCCGACAGCGTCACGGTGCTGCGCGCCGGCCAGGTGGTGGAGCATGGCGACGTTGGGCGCCTGTTCGCCGCTCCGCAGCAGGCCTACACCCGCGAACTGATCGCCGCCATTCCCCAGGTATCCCCACGCCTGGCTCAGGCCCACATGGAGAACGCATAATGCCTAAACGCCTCGGCTTTTTTACCCGTCTGCTCGATCAGGGCTCCGCACAAACGCGCTACCGGCTGGCGGCCGAACAGATCCGCCACGCGGAGCGCGTCGGCTTCGACAGCGCATGGATTGCCCAGCACCATTTTCATGAACAGGAAGGCGGCCTGCCTTCCCCGCTGGTGTTCCTCGCCCACGTGGCGGCGCAGACTGACCGCATTCGCCTCGGCACAGCGATTATCACGTTGCCCATGGAGAATCCGCTGCGCGTCGCCGAAGACGCGGCGGTGCTGGATTTACTCACCGACGGGCGTCTGGAGGTGGGATTTGGTTCCGGCGGCACGCCAACGTCGTTTCTGCCCTTCGGCCTGACCAGCGAGCAGCGCGGGGCGGTGTTTGCCGACCATCTGCACCTGATCCACAGCGCCTGGCGCGGCGACACCCTCAGCCACCCGGACAACCGTCTCTATCCGCCCGCGCCGCAGCTGGCGGCGCGCATCTGGATCGCCACCTTCTCGGTGGAAGGCGCCATCCGCGCCGGTCAGGCGGGGCACGGGCTGATGCTGTCGCGCACGCAGCCCCGGCCGCCCGGTGAGCCGCGCCTGCCGCTGGACGCCATTCAGAACCCGATCGTCGACGCCTATCTGGCGGCGCTGCCGGACGGCGTTGCGCCGCGGATCCTCGCTTCGCGCACCGCCTTCGTCGCCGGCAGTCACGCCCACGCCCTGCAGATCGCCGAACCCGGCCTGCGTAAGCAGGCGGCACAGCACCGGGCTGCGGGTCATCTGATAGAAGGTGACAGTGTCACTGACTATCTGCAACAGCTGGATGCCCACGTGGGCGATCCTGAACATGTTGTTGCCTCCCTGGCGCAGGACAGCGTGCTGGCCCGCGCCACCGATGTTTCGTTCCAGGTGCACTCGGTGGAGCCTTCGCACCGGGATACGCTGCGTTCCATTGAGCTGATCGCTCAGCATATTGCCCCCCACATCAGATAAGGAGTCACCATGACGCTGAGTCAGGATATTCTGGGCGAACTGGCGGAGATCGCCGCCGGTTCCCCGCTCGACCAGGCGCGCGCAGTCCGCGATGCCGCTACCCGACATGCGCAGGGAAGTTATGAAGTGCTGTTCAGCCAGCAGGACGCCGATTTTCCCCTCGATGAACGCTTCGCGGTGGCGGCAAAGGTGGCGAAGCTCCATCAGGCGGACGCGCTGGCGGCGCACTATGCCGGCTTCGGCCTGGCCGATCCGACCACGGATCGTCTGGTTCCGGCGCTGGCCTTTGCCCGCCTGCTGACCTTCACCCCCGTCGAAGCGACACCCGGCGCGCTGCAGGTACTGACAAACGCAGGCTGGAGCCTGCGGGGCATCGTCACCCTGGCGCAGCTGGTGGCCTTTGTCAGCTTCCAGAGCCGCCTGCTGCTGGGTCTGCGGGCGCTCAACCACCAGCCCATCGTTAGCGCCGATACGCCGGTGGTGGCCGGGTACTGGCACACCACCCCGCACGCGCAGAGCGGTAAAGCGGCCCCGGTGCGCTTCACCCGCGAGGAGCTGCACTGGGAACCCTGGCTGGCGGATAAACCGCTGGCGGAATTTAGCGCTGAAGAACAGGCGATTCTGGCCAAATATGGCCATAGCGATTCGCCCTACTTCCGCCTGCTGGCGCGCAACCAGCCGGTGCTGGAGCAGCGGACGCTGACCGATAAAGGCATTTTCTATACCCCGGGGGGATTGCCGCGCGCCGAACGTGAACTGGCCGCCACGGTGGCCAGTAAAATCAACGGCTGTATTTACTGCGCCTCGGTGCATGCCCGCAAAGCGGCGCAGCTGGCGAAGGACGAGACCGCCGTCGACACGCTGCTGGCGGTGACGCCGGGAGAGGATCTGCGCGGCGGGCAGTCGCCGCGCTGGCAGGCGGAAATTGACGCCGCCGCCGCGCTATCGGTGACGCCGCCCGCGCTGAATGCCAGCCATCTGGCAGCGCTTGATGAACAGGGCTTAGATACTCTGGCCCAGCTGGATCTGCTGCAGTCAGCGGCCTTTTTCGCCTGGGCCAACCGGCTGATGCTGACGCTCGGCGAGCCCTGGCGTGAGTAAGCGTCGTTAGCAAGCCTGTCGGCGCTGATGGCGGCCGTAGATGAGCAAGGCGCTCATCGCCAGAAACGACAGCGTGGCGGCGGGGAGCGCTACGCTGTTCCAGCCGAAGCCCTGGGCAATCATCATTCCGCCGCAGAAGGCGCCGATGGCGCTCCCGAGGTTAAAGGCGATCTGCCCCCCAGCCGCCCCCAGCATCTCGCCGCCTTTGGCGTTCTGCAGCAACAGGATCTGCAGCGGCGCCGACAGGGCAAACAGCCCGGCACAGCAGAAAAACGCCAGCGTCAGCGAAGCGATTTTATGCTCCCCGAAGGCAAAGATCAGCAGCAGCGTCACAGCGATCGCCCCGTCGGTGATGGCTGCGATGCGCAGCGGACTGTAGCGCCCGGAAATTTTGCCGCTGAACAGGTTGCCGACCACCATCCCCAGCCCCGCCAGCATCATAATCAGCATCATCCGGCTTTCGGCAAAGCCGGAAACGTTGAGCATAAAGGGCTTAATGTAGCTGAACCACGCGAACACCCCGGCGTTGCCGAACATGGTGGCGGCAAAAATCAGCCACGGCGCCGGGGAAGTGAGGAAACGGAACTGCTCACGCAGCCGGGTGGTGGCCCGATCATACAGCGTAGGGACCCAGCAGAAGATGGCCATAAACACCGCGACGTTAAACACCGCGATCAGCGCGAAGGTATAGCGCCAGCTAAAATGATGCCCAAGCCAGGTGCCCCCGGGAACGCCCACCAGGTTAGCCACCGTCATGCCGCCGATCATCCCCGCCACCGCGGCGGTCACCCTCCCCGGCGGCGCGATTTTCGACAGGATAATCGCCCCCACGCCGAAGAAAGCCCCGTGGGGAAACCCGGAAACCAGCCGGCCAAGCGCCAGCATGGCGTAGCTGCTGGAGAAGGTAAACAGGGTATTGCCGAGAATGCACAGGGCGGCGAGAAACAGCATCACCGATTTCAACGAAAACCGACTGGAGAGCAACGCCATGATCGGCGCGCCGATCACCACGCCGAAGGCATACCAGGCAATCATATTGCCGGCGGCGGGGATTGAAATCCCGACATCGCGCGCCATGTCCGGCAGCACGCCCATAATGCCAAATTCCGCCATGCCGAGTCCGAAAGTGCCCAGCACCAGTGAAAAAATCGTTTTTTTCATACATCTTATAGGGGTATTGAGAGACGGCCGGCATTATTGACCATCCCGCCTCGCCACACCAGCTAAAAACGCCCGACGGCAGTATCCTCCATACAACGGCCTGATTCGTTCATGCGCTCGCCAGCGCCGCCGTTGGCGGTCCTGCTGGCGGCAGAGGCGCCGGGCGGTGGATAATTCCCTGTAAAAATTGGTGGGCACGCAGGGACACATTGTGGATTGATCTCAAGTTAACTTGAGGTTGTAAAGTCGAGACATCGTTCACCTCGGGAGAATCATCCATGCAAAATGTTGATGTTGGCTTTACCCATGTCGCCTTTACCGTCCGCTGTCTGGCCAGCAGCATCGATTTTTATACCCGCTACACGGCGATGACCGTTATTCACCAGCGCGAACCCAACCTCCCCTCGGCGCGTAAAGTGGCGTGGCTCAGCGATCGCACCCGACCTTTCGCCCTGGTGCTGGTGCAAAGTGATGACCCTGCCGACACGCCGCTGGGTCCGTTCGGCCATCTCGGCGTCGCCTGCGCCACCCAGGCGGAGATCGATGAGAAGGTCGCCCAGGCGCGGCGGGAAGGCGTTCTGCGCCGGGAACCGGAGCAGCTGGGCGATCCTGTGGGCTATTTCGCTTTCTTTGCCGACCCGGACGGTAACACCCTGGAGCTGTCATGGGGGCAGCGAGTGGGGCTGGAAGTCATTGCCGCGGGGAACGTCAGCTAGCCCGTCCCGGGCGCGAATATTTTCCACCGCCACGCCAGTGAAGGATTACACTTCAAAGGGATACCTCGGCAACACGGAGCATGGCGATGGGTAATAAGAAAAGCGGTCATCCTGTCGACGCGGCGGTGAAGATCGCCCCGCTCGACAATAAAGCGTACGAGAAGGCGCTGCGCAAGCTCCACGTTGAGCTGGTAAAACTGCAGCGCTGGGTGGTGCATAAAGGGCTGAAGGTATGCATCGTCTTTGAAGGCCGGGACGGCGCCGGCAAAGGCGGCACGATTAAGGCGATCACCGAGCGCGTCAGTCCGCGGATCTTCCGGGTCGTCGCCTTACCCTCGCCCACCGAACGCGAGAAAAGTCAGCTCTATTTTCAGCGCTATATCAAGCACCTCCCGGCGGCTGGCGAAATCGTGATTTTCGATCGCAGCTGGTATAACCGCGCCGGCGTCGAACGGGTGATGGGCTTTTGTACCCCGGAGGAGGTGCAGAAGTTCCTCGACGGCGCGCCGATGGTGGAGCGCGGCATGGTCGAGTCGGGCATTATCCTGCTCAAGTACTGGCTGGAGGTCTCTCCGCAGGAGCAGGAGCGGCGCCTGCGGGATCGCATCGACGACGGGCGCAAGATCTGGAAGCTCTCGCCGATGGACATCAAGTCTTTCAACCGCTGGGATGAATATACCGCTGCCCGCGACGCCATGTTCGCCGCCACCGACACCGCCTGGGCGCCGTGGTTCGTCGCCCGCTCCGAAGATAAAAAGCGGGTGCGTCTGAATATCATCACCCACCTGCTGTCGCAGATCCCCTACGAAGCCTTGCCAGTGGAGCATGTCACGCTGCCGAAGCGCAAAATGGGCAAAATGAAACAGACCAATTTCCCCTTCCGCTTTATTCCGGAGAAGTTCTGATTATTTCCCGCCGCGCTGGTTAACGCCAGCGCCGGGTTTATTACCATAACCATGAATATTTCATGCGGTTGCTTTCCTCTGGAAGTTGCTTCGCAAAATAAAAAACAAATCCGAACCAGGTATTTCTTTTCATCGCACACCGCGTGATAATCAGCTCGCCAACAACAAGGAGCAGATAATGAAACAGAATGCCGTTAACAAGTCACAGACTCGCGATCGTACAACAACGGTTAACCCGCAAAACCAGGCACTTACCATCGTCGATGCGGACAAACGCCGAAAAGACCAGGAATTCATTAAGGCACTGAATGAGTTCACTGCCCGTGCAGGGTTGTTGTCAGAGGATCCTTTTTTCGGAGGGATTTAATGGCGGCACAATTTGATATCTTTCGTAACCCATCATCGAGAACCAATGCGTTTCAACCTTATTTAATGGTAATCCAACATGATTATTTTAATGACCTTGGTACACGTTTAATTGTGCCGCTGAGCTATCATTCTCATTTGACCGGCCATTATCATGCTGCCGCCCCGGTTATTAATATGGAGTTTGAGAAACTGTTCATCAACACGCCGGCAATCACCAGCGTGGCAAAGCAAAGGCTGGATAAAAAATATTTTATCTGCAATTTGGCTAAAGAAAGAACGACCGTGATATCAGCGATGGACGCATTAATCACTAACACATAAACCCGCTCCAGCAAAACTGGAGCGGGCCTCCTGGCCAGACGGCTTACTTCATCCCTTCGCGACTCTCTTTGATCGCCTCCAGACGTTCGACATCGCGATACCAGCGCGGGTGATGTTTCTTCGCCCAACGGCGGCTGACCTTGCCTTCAATCATCCCCTTAATCGACCCCTTCACCCAGAACGCCATATACATATGGATAAGGATCGCGTGGATCAGAATAATGGCCGACGTCGCGTGAATTAACAGGCTGTAGCGAATCACCTGAATCGGGAAATAGTGGGCAAACCAGGGACGCCAGATAATCACGCCGGTCACCAGCAGCACAAAAATCATGCTCATGATGGTCCAGAACATCATCTTTTGCCCGGCGTTATATTTACCGACCCGCGCCACTTTATGCTCGTTGCCTTTCAGCACCTCCACAATGCCTTTCAGCCAGGGGATATCCTGTTTATCAGGGATGTTGTGATGGACAAAACGCACGAACATAAACATCAGGGCGATAAAAATCAGCACTCCGAAGAAGGGGTGCAGAATACGCCCCATCTGCGGGGTACCGAAGGTTTCCGTCAGCCACTGCAGGGTCGGGAAGAAAAACGAAATACCCGATAGCGCCACGAGGAAGAAAGCGATCACCACCGTCCAGTGACAGGCGCGATCGATAAAGGTCGTGCGCACTATCATCTTCGATTTACTCATCATGCTCCTCCTCGTCGTCGTCAACTTCCTTATTTGGCCCGATACCGATGTAGTGATAGATAAGCCCGGCAAAGGTAGCGATAAAGCCCGCCGCCGACAGCGGCTTCAGGATCCCTTTCCACAGCTCCACCGAGGTATCAATCTTCGGCGCAGCAGGCAGCTTGTGATAAAGCTCGGGCTGGTCGGCATGATGCAGGACGTACATCACATGGGTGCCGCCGACGCCCTGCGGGTTGTAAATCCCGGCCCTGGCATAGCCGCGTTTTTTCAGCTTAGCCACCCGCTCCTCGGCCACCTCCAGCATCTCTTTCTTCGTACCGAAGTGGATCGCGCCGGTCGGACAGGTTTTCACGCACGCCGGTTCCTGACCGACGCTGACCCGGTCCACGCACAGGGTGCATTTATAGACCCGGTTATCCTCTTTATTGAGACGCGGGACATTAAACGGACACCCGGCAATGCAGTAGCCGCAGCCGATGCAGTTTTCCTGCTGGAAATCGACGATGCCGTTGGCGTACTGAATAATCGCCCCGGCGGACGGGCAGGCCTTCAGGCAGCCCGGCTCTTCGCAGTGCATACAGCCATCCTTACGGATAAGCCACTCCAGTTTGCCGTTCTGTTCGGTCTCGCTAAAGCGCATCACCGTCCAGGATTTAGCGCTGAGATCCGCCGGGTTGTCGTACACCCCGACGCAGTGCCCCACCTCATCGCGGATGTCGTTCCACTCGGAGCAGGCCACCTGGCAGGCTTTACAGCCCACGCAGGAGGAGACATCGATAAGCTTGGCGACTTCCGCCTTATGATCCCGCGCGCGCGGCGCGGGCGTGATCGGGTTGGTCGCGGAGCGTTTAATAATGTCTTGTGTTTCCATCGCCATTGAATCGCTCCTTACGCTTTCTCGATGTTGACCAGAAACGCCTTGTACTCCGGCGTTTGCGAGTTGGAATCGCCGACGTTCGGCGTCAGGGTGTTGGCGATATAGCCTTTGCGAGCCACGCCTTCAAAACCCCAGTGCAGCGGGATCCCGACGGTCTCCACCTGCTGGCCGTTGACGTTGAGGGTTTGCAAACGGCGCGTCACCACCGCCACCGCGCGAATAAAGCCGCGCTGGCTGCTGACTTTTACCCGGTCGCCGTTGGCGATGCCTTTCGCTTTTGCCAGCCCTTCGCTGATTTCGACAAACTGTTCCGGCTGCGCGATGGAATTGAGCAGCGCATGCTTGGTCCAGGTATGGAAGTGTTCGGTCAGACGATAGGTGGTCCCGACGTACGGGAACTTATCCTTCTTACCTAAGCGAATGGCGTCCTCTTCATACACACGCACCACCGGGCTGGAGACCACCTTCGGGTGCAGCGGGTTAGTGCCAAGCGGGGTTTCCATCGGCTCGTAGTGTTCCGGGAACGGTCCTTCCGCCAGCTTATCCAGTGCGAACAGGCGACCCAGCCCCTCCTGCTGCATGATAAACGGCCCGGTGTTGCTCCCCGGCGGCGCGGTATTGAAGTCCGCAATATCATTCCCGACCCACTTGCTGCCGTTCCACTGGATCAGCATCCGCTTCGCATCCCACGGCTTGCCGTTGATGTCGGCTGACGCGCGGTTATAGAGCACCCGGCGATTGAGCGGCCACGCCCAGGCCCAGCCCAGCGTATTGCCCAGACCCGACGGGTCGGCGTTATCGCGGTTCGCCATCTGGTTGCCCTGCTCCGTCCAGCTGCCGCTGTAGATCCAGCAAGACGACGCGGTGGTGCCGTCATCGCGCAACAGCGCAAAGCTGTTCAGTAATTGGCCTTTCTTCGCCACCAGAGCACCGCTGGCGTCATACAAGTCCGCCAGCGCGTAGCCGTTGTTTTCTTTGGCAACTTCTTCCGATTCCGGATGGTCCGGTTGTTTGTAGTTCCAGCTCATCTTCAGCAGCGGCTCAGCGCCTTTACCGCCTTCGGTGCGGTACAGTTCGCGCAGGCGATGGTAAATCCCGGCCAGGATTTCGCCATCGTTGCGCGCCTCGCCCGGCGCGTCCTGCCCTTTCCAGTGCCACTGCAGCCAGCGGCCAGAGTTAGCGATCGAACCGTCCTCTTCGGCAAAGCAGGTCGATGGCAGGCGGAAGACTTCCGTCTGAATCGTCGACGGGTCGACATCGTTCGACTCGCCGTGGTTTTGCCAGAAGGTGGAGGTTTCAGTCACCAGCGGGTCGATAACCACCATGTACTTCAGCTTGCTCAGGCTGCGAACCACCTTGTTTTTATCCGGGAACGACGCCACCGGGTTAAAGCCCTGGCAGATATAGCCGGTGACGTTGCCGTTATCCATCATGTTGAAGTACTTGATCACGTCGTAAGCCTGGTCCCACTTCGGTAACCACTCAAAGCCCCAGTCGTTCTCTTTTTGCGCCGCCTCGCCGTAGAAGGACTTCATCAGGCTGACAAAGAATTTCGGGTAGTTGCTCCAGTAGTTCACCTGGTCCGGCAGGGTCGCTTTTGGCGTGTTGGCCGTCAGATACGTCTGCAGATCCGGCTGCTTATCAGAAGGCAGCGTCAGGTAGCCCGGCAGGCTGGTGGACAGCAGGCCAAGGTCGGTCAGTCCCTGAATATTAGAGTGACCGCGCAGGGCATTCACGCCGCCGCCGGCCATACCCATATTGCCGAGCAGCAGCTGGATCATCGCCATGGTGCGAATGTTTTGCGCGCCGACGGTGTGCTGCGTCCAGCCCAGGGCATACAGGAAAGTGGTGGTGCGATCGGCGGCGCTGGTTGAGGCCAGCACGTCGCACACCTTGAGGAAGTCCGCTTTCGGCGTACCGCAGATGTTTTCGACCACCTCCGGCGTGTAACGGGAAACGTGCTGCTTCAGCAGGTTCCACACGCAGCGCGGATGGCTGAGCGTCTCATCGCGTTTGGCGTAGCCGTTTTCATCGAACTGGTAGTTCCAGGACGATTTATCATACTGGCGTTTGTCCGCATCATAGCCGCTGAACAGCCCCTCTTCGAAGGCAAAATCATCCCGCACCAGCAGGCTGGCGTTGGTGTAGTGCTTCACGTACTCGGCATTGATTTTGTTATGTTCGATCAGGTACAGCAGGACCCCCGACAGGAAGGTAATGTCGGTACCGGAGCGAATCGGCGCATAGATATCCGCCACCGACGCCGTACGCGTAAAGCGCGGGTCGACAACGATAAGCGTGGCGTCGTTGTTATTTTTCGCTTCCATCGCCCAGCGGAATCCCACCGGGTGGGCTTCCGCGGCGTTGCCGCCCATCACCACCACGACGTTCGCGTTTTTGATATCCACCCAGTGGTTGGTCATCGCACCGCGACCAAATGTTGGAGCAAGACTTGCTACCGTTGGTCCGTGTCAGACGCGTGCCTGGTTGTCTACCGCCAGCATGCCGAGCGAACGCACAAATTTTTGCGTCAGCATGCCGGTTTCATTACTTGCTGCCGAAGCGCACAGCATGCCGGTGGAAAGCCAGCGGTTAACCGTCACGCCCTGTTCGTTCTTTTCCATAAAGTTGGCGTCGCGGTCGGCTTTCATCAGCCGCGCGATGCGGCTGAAGGCTTCATCCCAGGAGAGTCGCTGCCATTTATCAGATCCCGGCGCGCGGTATTCCGGGTAGCGCAGGCGGTTGTCGCTGTGGACATAGTCCAGCAGGCCGGCGCCTTTCGGGCATAACGCGCCGCGGCTCACCGGATGGTCCGGATCCCCTTCAATATGGTAAATCGCTTCTTTGGCGTTTTTCGCGCCGTCGCCGAGGCTATACATTAATAGCCCGCAGCCAACGGAGCAGTAAGTGCAGGTGTTGCGGATCTCTTTCGCACGCAGCAATTTGTAGTTGCGTGCCTGAGCCAGCGCCATTTTGGGGGCAAAGCCCAGGGCGGCAGCTGTGGTTCCGGCCATACCGCCTGCGCAGATCTTAAAGAACTTTCTGCGGCTGACGTCCATTGCATTCCTCCATGCAGGATGTTGATTCATCGCGCGGAGGAAACTAACAGCAAAATCCCGGGAAAATTTGCGTCAAATCAAGGAGCAAAACCAACGCCCCCTTAATCGCCAGCCGCAGCCGTTTTCACTAATCCCTAGGGGTTACCCATGGCGGAAAATTTCGCCCCGCGGCGGTAAAAAGATGATATATATGCCGGCTGCATTTGCGTAACCCTCAGGATAAGCATGGAGAAAAAGAGAGCCACGACCATCGGCTTCGCCGCCATTATTTTATGGAGCACCATGGTCGGATTGATTCGCGGCGTCAGCGAAGGACTGGGACCGGTCGGCGGCGCGGCGATGATTTACAGCCTCAGCGGCCTGCTGCTGATTTTTACCGTCGGTTTCCCTAACCTGCGCCAGATCCCGCGCCGCTATCTGCTGGCCGGCAGCGCGCTGTTCGTCAGCTATGAAATCTGCCTCGCGCTATCCCTGGGCTATGCCGCCAGTCGTCAGCAGGCCATTGAAGTGGGGATGGTCAATTACCTGTGGCCCAGCCTGACCATCCTGTTCGCCATCCTGTTTAATGGTCAGAAAAGCAGCTGGCTGGTGATCCCCGGTTTGCTTCTCGCCCTGCTTGGCGTCGGCTGGGTGTTGGGGGGTGAGCACGGCCTGCAGCTGGACGAGATTATCAGCAACGTCATCTCCAGTCCGCTCAGCTATCTGCTGGCCTTTATCGGCGCCTTTATCTGGGCGGCCTACTGCACGGTGACGGCCAAATATGCCCGCGGCAAAAATGCCATTACCCTGTTCGTCCTGTTAACCGCGCTGACGCTGTGGCTGAAGTTTCTCGCCACGCCGCAGCCGCCGATGGTCTTTAGCTGGCCGGTCAGCATCAAGCTGCTGACGGTAGCGGTGGCGCTCGGTCTGGCCTACGCCGCGTGGAACGTGGGGATCCTCCACGGCAACGTCAGCCTGCTGGCGGCGGCCTCCTACTTCACGCCGGTGCTCTCCTCCGCGCTGGCGGCGATCCTGCTTAGCGCCGCGCTATCGTGGCCCTTCTGGCAGGGGGCCGGGATGGTGTGTCTCGGCTCCCTGCTCTGCTGGTACGCGACCCGCCGTTAGCCGAGATCCCCGCCCGCCACCGGGAGGGTCACGCCGGTGATATAGCTGGCCTCATCGCTGGCGAGGAACAGGATCGCATTCGCCTGTTCCGCCAGCGTGCCGTAGCGGTGCATCAGGCTGCTGGCCACCGTCTGATCGACCACCTGCTGATACCACGCCTTCTCCTGATCACCGGGCTGCTCGTCGTTACGCGGCGTCAGGCGCGGCGGCGCCTCCGTCCCGCCCGGCGCGACGGCATTGATGCGGATGCCGCTGCCGCTGTACTCCATGGCGATCGACCGGGTCAGCGCATTGACGCCGCCTTTCGCCGCCGAGTAAGGCACCCGGTTGACCCCCGCCGTCGCCACCGATGAGACGTTGACGATGCTGCCTTTGCCCTGCTTGAGCATCCAGGGCAGCGCCGCGCGGCAGCCCCACAGGGTGGGAAACAGCGAGCGGCGGATCTCTTTCTCAATCTGGTCCGGCTGGTATTCGGCAAACGGCCGCGCCCAGATGGTCCCCCCAACGTTATTGATAAGCACATCGATGCGGCCAAAATGCGCGACCCCGTCGGCAAATGCCTGCTCGGCGCTCGACCACTGTTCCAGGTCCGCCTCCAGCGCCAGCACCTGACTGCCGGACTGCGCCAGGGTCGCCGCCAGCTCGCGCACCCAGGGCGCGCGATCGATGAGCAGCAGAGCCGCGCCTTCCGCAGCCGCCTGCTCCGCGGTCTGGCGGCCAATGCCCTGGGCCGCGCCGGTGATGGCGACCACTTTATCGCGAAAACGCATACTACCTCCTTAGGCCGCCGCGCTCTGGCTGGCGATAAATTTCTCGTACCAGAAGCCCGCCGGGGCGATCCCTCGCTCGCGCAGCGCCGTGGCAACCGCGTTGACCATGGGCGGCGGGCCGCAAAGGTAGATATCGACCTCGCCATTATTCAGCATGGCGTCGTCAAGATGATCGGTGACAAAGCCGCGCTGCGGGCAGGCGCTGTTTTCCTCCGCCACCACCGGCAGCCAGCGAAAGTGGGTTAACTGCTGACGGAATGCCTCCAGCGCCTCGGTCTTCACCAGGTCGCCGTCGCGCGTGACGCCATACAGCAGGGTCACCGGGCGCGAGCTGTTCTGCGCCTGCAGGGTCTCGAGCATGGAGAGCAGCGGCGCCAGCCCGGTACCGCCGGCCAGCATCAGCAGCGGACGTTCGCCATGGCGCAGATAGAAGCTGCCCATCGGGCCGCTGAGGATCAGGCGATCGCCGGGCCGCGCCTGCCGGGTTAACCACTGGCTCATCATGCCGCCGGGCACGTTACGGATCAGGAAACGTCCTTCTGCCGAGCCTGGGCGGGAGCTGAAGGAATAGGCGCGAACGTGCGGCGTGCCTGGCACCTGGATGTTGACGTACTGCCCCGCCAGGAAGTCCAGCGGCTCATCGAGGGCGACCACCAGCTCGACGGCGGTATCGGACAGACAATTCACCTGCCGCACCTGCGCCCCGGTGTTCGTCAGGGCGGTTTTACACTGGGCGGCAGCCACTGGCACATCGATAACGCAGTCGCTGGTGGGCACCATCTGACAGGTCAGCACCTGGCGGGCCTGCGCTTCCTCGTCGCTTAGCGCTTCGTCGAGATACTCGTCGCCGAGAGCGTATTCCCCGCTGGCGCAGTGGCATTTGCAGGTGCCGCACACGCCGTCCGAGCAGTCCATCGGCAAATTCACCTTCTGCCGATAGGCGGCATCCAGGACTTTCTCTCCGGCATGGCATTGAATAAAGCGGGTAATACCGTCTTCAAAATTAAGAGCAATAGTGAAGGTCATAAGCGCCTCTTAAATGTGGTAAACGTCGATCACCTGACGGATATAATCGTTATTCAGGCGCACGGTTTTGCGCACGATCTGCGGCCTGCCGTCCTGCTCGGTCAGCGTGCAGCAGGTGGCGCCGAAAAAGGCGTCGGTGTGCTGATAGCGGTGGCTCCAGGTCACCCAGCTGTAACGCACCTCCAGCCCTTCATCGTTCTCCCCCAGCAGCTCGACGTTGCTGATGATATGGGTGGTTCGCGGCTCCGGCGTGCTGGCCCCTGAGCGCTCGGTTTTAATCCGGTAGACGCGATCCTCCAGCCCTTCGCGGTTGGGATAGTAGATCAGCGAAATCTCTTTTTGCGGATCGCGCGTCAGCTGGTCATCGTCGCCCCACGCGGGCATCCAGTAGACGACCTGCGGGCTGTAGCAGCTGAGCCATTCATCCCACTGACGATCATCCAGCAGACGGGCTTCGTAGTAGAGAAACTGGCGTACCTGTTCGAGGTTCAGCATCAGGCCACCTCCACGCGCTGGGTGATCGACTGGTCATAGCGTTGCTGCTCTTGTTCAATCGCCGCCAGCATCAGCGTCTGCCAGTGATGGTGATGGGCGATATACAGCGCCTCGTCCTCCGATTTCACGCCGCTTAAGCGCGGATGAAATCCGGCGTGCTGCGCATGCTCATCCGGACCGTCGACCCAGCGCAGCGCGCCGCGGCTGAGATCGCTCCACGCCAGGTTTTCGCCGAGATAGCCGCGCTGACAGGCGCTGAACTCTTCGAGGTCGTCCGGGGTCCCCATCCCGCTGACGTTAAAGAAATCCTCGTACTGGCGGATGCGCAGGGCCCGCGCCTGGTCGGATTCCCCCTTCGGCGCAAAGCACCAGATAGTGACTTCGGTTTTGTCCACTGCCAGCGGACGAATGACGCGGATCTGGGTGGAGAATTGATCCATCAGATAGACGTTGGGGTACAGGCACAGGTTGCGGGTTTCGTTGACCATCTGGTCGGCGCGGAGTTCGCCGAATTCCGCCTGCAGGCGCTCGCGGTGGGCATACACCGGGCGCACCTCCGGGTTCAGCGCCCGGGTCCACAGCAGCATATGGCCGTTATCAAATCCGTAGCCGCCGCCGAGGCTTTTTGACCAGCCGTTGGCGTCCACCGCATGGGTGCCTTCCGCTTCATAGTTGCGCCGCGACATGGTGGAGGCATAGTTCCAGTGCACCACGCTCACGTGGTAGCCATCAGCGCCGTTCTCTGCGCCCAGCTTCCAGTTGCCCTCGTACACATAGCTCGACGATCCCTTGAGCACCTCCAGCCCCTCCGGCGCCTGGTCGACGATCAGATCGATGATTTTGCAGGTTTCCCCGAGATAGGCTTCCAGCGGCTGCACGTCGGCATTGAGGCTACCGAATAAGAAACCGCGATAGGACTGAAAACGCGGCAGCTTTTGCAGGTCGTGCGATCCTTCCTGTTTAAAAGTGTCAGGATAGCCGCCGGTGCTTTCATCTTTGGCTTTTAATAGTTTGCCATTATTGCTGAAGGTCCAGCCGTGAAACGGACAGGTAAATGAGTTTTTATTCCCGGTTTTCCGTCGACATAACATGGCGCCGCGATGGGCGCAGCTGTTAATTAACGCATGCAGCTCGTTCTTTTTATCGCGGGTAATAATGACCGGCTGACGCCCCAGCGTCAGGGTATAATAATCCCCCGGCTCGGCTATTTGGCTTTCATGGGCGAGAAACGCCCAATTACCTTCAAAGATATGCTTCATTTCAAATTCAAACAGCTGCGGGTCGGTAAATATCGAACGGTGGCAGCGGTAAATATGGTTTTCACGATCGACAATTAAGGCGTTGTTAATTTTGTCTTTAAGCGCTGATAGCGTTTTTTGCATGAGTCAGTCCCTCCTGCAGTATTCAGGATGAAAGAAACCGGGTGAATTGTTTGCTTTCAGGTGCAATGTCTGGCCCGGGCAACCGCATGCCCGGGGCCGTTACAGCAGATTACGCTTTGGCGCGCAGGCGGGCGCCGCGCCGCTCTTCGTCGGCGCTGAGCGCTTTACACAGGGTGAAATCAAAACAGACCTCAGTGTGCTCTCCCTCAAGGTCGCGCTGCGCGATAGTCTCGCGGTCCGTCACTTTGATCGGGTCGGCAATCAGGCCGTCGCGGGTGGCAAAGGCAAAATCATCCCACAGGTATTTATCGCCGCTGAGGTTGATCTGGCTGGTGAGATGTTTATGCCCCGGCGCGGAGACGAAGAAGTGAATGTGCGCCGGACGGTTGCCATGGCGGCCTAACCGATCCAGCAGCTTCTGCGTCGGGCCATCCGGCGGACAGCCGTAGCCGGATGGCAGGATGCTGCGCACGCTGTAGCGGCCATCGGCGCCGGTGCGGATCCGCCGGCGCAGGTTGTATTCGCTCTGGCTCGGGTCGAAGAAGGAGTAATTGCCGAGGGTATTGGCGTGCCAGATATCGACAATGGCGTTGGCCACCGGCCGGCCCTCGGTATCGTTGACCTGGCCATGCAGCCACATCACTTCCCCGGCGTCGGCGCCATCATCCATCCGGGCGTGGCCGTCGGCCAGCGGCGCATTAGCCACATACAGCGGCCCTTCGATGGTGCGCGGGGTGCCGGTTTCCCGGCGCGCCGCTGCGTCAATGGCGTCCTGACGCAGGTCGAGGAAATGCTCCAGACCTAGTCCCGCCGCCAGCAGCGCCGCCTCCTGACGGCCGCCCAGCGCATGCAGATAGTTCACCGCATGCCAGAACTCTTCTTCGGTAACGTTATAGTCGTCGATCAGCGTACAGATATTCTCCAGCAGACGGTGAATAATGGCTTTAAAACGTTCGTTACCGCCAGGGACATGTAAACCCGCGCCTTCACGTAATAATTTCTGCACGGCTTCTTGTTGTACGAAAGCATTACTCATCATTATTCTCTCTTATCGTTGTAGGGTATTTCCCGGGTCACCCCGGCATAAGGTCAGGTGTTATTATTATTAGCTATCGTCGTCACGAACAGACGAGGGATGACGGCACAGCGCCTCGACGCGAATATCCATAAAAGGATACAGCGGCAATCCCATTAATATTTGATGTAACTCTTCGGCATCGTTGACATCGAAAATACTGACATTGGCGTAAAGACCGGCGACGCGCCAGATATGTCGCCATTTGCCTTCCCGCTGTAATTGTTGTGAATAGGCTTTTTCGCGTTGCTTTATTTCCTCCGCTTCGGCGACGGGAAAACCAAGCGGAATATTCACGGTCATCTCCACTTTAAATAGCATATGTTTCTCCTGTTACCCGCTACGCCTGGCGGGTGTAAAAACGCAGTTTGTCTTCATCCAGCTCGACGCCAAGACCCGGGGTTTGCGGGAGCACCACCTCGCCGTCGGCAAAGGAGAGCGGTACGCGGACGATATCGTCTTTCAGCAACAGCGGGCCGAACATCTCGGTGCCCCACTGCAGCGGCAGCGTCGACCAGGCGTGCAGCGAGGCGACAGTCCCCACGGTCCCCTCCAGCATGGTGCCGCCATACAGGCCTATCCCCGCCGCCTGGGCGACGCGGGCCAGCGCCAGTACGCTATTCGGTCCGCCGGCCTTGGCTATTTTCAGCGCGTAAGCGCCGGTAAAGCCCTGCTGCGCCAGTTGATAGCCATCGTAAGCGGTGGCTACCGCTTCGTCGGCGAGGATCGCGGTTTCAATATGCTGGCTCAACCGCACCAGCGCCGCGTTGTCGTGGGCGCTGACCGGCTGTTCGATGAGGTCGACGCCCATCGCCGCCAGCTCGCGGCAGCCTTTCGCGCCGGTCGCCGCGTCCCAGGCCTGGTTGACGTCGACGCGGATGCTGGCGCGATCCCCTAACGCTTCCACAATGGCGCGGGTATGGCGCAGGTCGGTAGCTAATTCGCGGGCGCCAATTTTCAGCTTGAATGCCCGATGGCGGCCCTCTGCTAACAATTTTTCCCCTTCGGCAATATCTTTTGCGGTATCGCCGCTGGCTAACGTCCACAGCACCGGCAAGGACGTTTGCAGCGCGCCGCCGAGCAGCGCCGACACCGGCAGGCCCAGCGCTTTGCCCTGGGCATCCAACAGCGCGGTTTCAATGGCGGACTTCGCAAAGGTGTTGCCTTTAATGGCGCTGTTCATGCGGGCGGTCAGCGCATTCAGGTTATCGGCCGGTTGCCCCAGCAGCAGCGGCGTCAGGTAATGCGTTATCGCCGACGAGATAGCCTCCGGGCTCTCGACGCCATAGCTCAAGCCGCCGATGGTGGTGGCCTCGCCAATGCCGCAGATGCCGTCGGAGCGAGTAAGGCGCACGATCACCAGCGTCTGACATCCCATGGTGGTCATCGACAATTTATGTGGCCGGATGGTTGGGACATCCACAATCCAGCTCTCAATACCTTCTACGGTGGCAGTCATTTTCGCTTCCTGATGAGATGTATAACTTTTTGTACCCACATCCATAACGGGGAGGGCTGTGCCATTGACAATAGGGTTCGGTCTGGCGGGTGGTCAACGGCGATAATCGAAATGTTGTGCGATTATCGGCACGTTTGTTAAAAGGCGGTTAATAATGTGATCGCGGTGGTAAAACCGGCACAATTCAGGACGGTGCGGTTTGCGCACGGTATAGTGATGCCCCGTGAGCTTTGCAATGCAACGGAGAGGGAATCCATGCGTGACCATACCCCCACCACCCTAAGCGCCAGGCAGGCCGAGCACGATCCCAACTTTATGCTGTCTCTGGCTCGCGGGCTGGAGGTGCTTAACGCCTTTACCCCGCAGCGTCAGCGGCTGACCATTTCCCAGTTAAGCCAGAAAACGCAAATTTCCCGCGCGGCGGTACGCCGCTGCCTGTATACCCTCGCCGCGCTGGGCATGGTCCATAGCCCGGATGGCCGCCATTATGAGCTGTTGCCCCGGGTGCTGGCGGTGGGCCACGCCTATCTCGCCGGCACCCCGCTGGCGAAAGTGGCGCAAACGGCGCTGGATAGCCTCGGCAAAGCCCTCGGCGAATCCTGTTCGGCGGCAACGCTCGATGGGGATAACGTGCTCTATATCGCCCGCGCCGCGGTGAATAATTTACTGAGCGTCGATCTCGGACGCGGCAGCCGTCTGCCGGCGTGGGCGACGTCGATGGGTCGGGTATTGCTCAGCGCGCTGCCGGAGGAGCAGCTGGAGGTGACACTGTCACGCGCCGTGCTCATTCGCTACACCCCCCACACCCTGTGCGATATGGCCGGGCTACGCGCGGAGATTGATCGGGTGCGCATGCAGGGCTATGCCCTCGCCGACCGCCAGATAGAGGTGGGCCTGTGCTCGCTGGCGGTGCCGGTGCTGTCGCGTCATGGCCAGGTGGTGGCCGCGCTGAATGTCGGGGTGCCGGCCGCGACGGTCAGCGCCGCGGCGTTAAAAGAGAAGGCTCTCGCCCCGCTACGTCGCGCGGCGATGGACCTGTCGCTACAGCTATAGCGCCGACGGCGGCTTCGTCGCCGTGGCGAGGCTGCGCCAGATCCCGGCGGCCAGCAGCAGAAGCATGACCCCCGCTGTCGCCAGCACCAGGCTGTGCGCCTGGGTAAAGGCCGCCTTGGCCGCCGCCATTAGCGCTTCCGCCACCCCGGCGGGCAGCGCCTGGGTCAGGCTGACCGCCTCGCCGATCGATGACGACGCCTGCTGCGCCATCGTCTCATTCAGCCCGGACGGTAGCACAATGGTGGCGCTGTAGCTGCGGGTGAGGATCAGGCCGAACAGCGCAATGCCGAGGCCGGCGCCCAGCTCATAGGCCATGGTTTCGATCGCCCCGGCCGCCGCCGCTTTCTCCTTCGGCGCCGCCGCCATAATGGCGGAGCTGGAGGCCAGCAGCGCGCTGGCGACGCTAAAGCCCAGCAGCGTCATCAGCCCCCAGGCCAGCCAGTGTTGAGTGCTGAAATCGGTCAGCGCCAGGCCCAGAAAGCTGAAGGCGCTCAGCAACATCCCGCCGGTAGCCACCTCGCGCAGTCCGAGCTTCGACACCAGCATCCCGGCAATCGGCCCGCTAAAGCCGCTGGCCACCATCACCGGCAGCATAAACATCCCCGCCTCGAACGGCGTTTTCTGATGCACAAACTGCAGCTCCTGCGCCATCAGCAGCTCAAAACCCACCAGGGTAATCAGGGCCGTCATCGCCATCATCACCCCGCTTAAAATAATGCGATGGGTGAACAGGCGCATATCCACCATCGGCCGGGCCGCCGACAGCTGTTTGCGGATAAACCAGGTCAGCATCGCCGCCCCGCCGATCGCCACCAGCGCGGTGAGCCACAGCGCCAGCTGGCCCTTCAGGGCCGATTTGGCGCTAAACACCAGCATCAGGATCGCCGCAATCAAAATGAGCGCCTGCAGCAGGTTCAGCGGCTGGTCGCGGCGCGCGGGCTGGCGCGGCACCACTTTCGCGTTAATGGCGATAACCACCAGCACAATCGGCACGTTGATCAAGAACACCGATCCCCAGTAGAAATGCTCCAGCAGCATGCCGCCCACCAGCGGGCCAAAGGCCGCGCCGCCGGAGCCCACCGCCGCCCACAGCCCCAGCGCCATATTGCGCTGGCTGGCCTCGGCGAAGGTGCTGCGGATCCCGGCAAGCGTCGCCGGAACGATCATCGCCGCCCCCACCGCCAGCAGGGCGCGGGAGGCAATCAGCGTCAGGGCGGTCGGCGACAGCGCGGCGCACAGCGAGGCGACGCCAAAAATAGCGCTGCCGAGCAGCAGCAGACGTTTAAAGCCGATTTTATCGCCAAGGGCGCCCATCGGCAGCACCATCCCGGCCATCACCAATGAATAGATATCAATGATCCACAACAGCTCATTGCCGCTGCTGCCCAGCGCGACGCTGAGGGTCGGCGCGGCCACATGCAACACCGTGGCGTCAATCGCCACCGGAATATAAACCAGCAAAATCGCCATCAGCGTCATCCATTGCCGTGACATAGCGTGTACCTCAATGTTAGAACTTGGACACATGTCCAGGATGGCGATCCTGCCGGATTGTTGAACACATGTCCAACTTTTTGTTACACTCGGCCAAAGCCAGATATCAGCGGGGTTCTATGCACTATTTACAGCGGGATGAGCGACGGGAAGGAATTATGCAGGCCGCCATGCGTCTGGCGCTGCGCGGCGGCTTCAGCGCCATGACCGTCCGGCAGATCGCCCGCGAAGCGCAGGTGGCCGCCGGACAACTGCACCACCACTTCGCCTCCATTGGCGAGCTGAAGTCCCAGGTGTTCATCCGTCTTATCCGCGAGATGCTCGACATGCCGCTGGTGGCGGAGGATGCCAGCTGGCGCGAGCGGTTATTCTCGATGATCGGCAGCGAGGATGGCCGGCTGGAACCCTATATCCGCCTGTGGCGGGAAGGCCAGGTGCTGGCCGACAGCGACCCGGACATCAAAGCGGCCTACCGGCTGACCATGACCATGTGGCATGCCGAGACCGTGGCGATCGTGGAACAGGGTCTCGCCTGCGGAGAGTTTCACTCGAGCGAGCCGCCGGTGGATATCGCCTGGCGTTTTATCGCCCTGGTGTGCGGCCTCGACGGAATTTACGCCCTCGGCACCCAAACCCTGGACGAGACGGCGTTTAGCCGTTACGTCAATAAGATGATTACGCTGGAGTTATTTTAGTTAAATTTTACATTTAGTAACAATTAATCCCGCTACGCTCTCCACGTGCTCTCCGACAGCACGTTTTTTTTATCTACGCTTTTTAGATAACGCCAATTAAGGGTTATTCACCGTCACCTTGTATTCAGCTGTTGACCTTATTTATTTACTCCATTCCGGGCAATTAGAGGGCAATATGTCGGTACAAAATGAGAAAGATAATCATTACCTTTTGAAAAACTGGCGGCCAGAAAATAAGGCCTTCTGGGAAAACAAGGGTCAGGCCATTGCGAGAAGAAACCTCTGGATATCAGTCACCTGCTTACTACTTGCCTTCTGCGTATGGATGTTATTCAGCGCCGTGGCGGTCAACCTTAATAAGGTCGGTTTTCATTTCACTACCGACCAGCTTTTTTTATTAACCGCACTTCCTTCACTTTCCGGCGCGATATTACGGGTCCCCTACTCCTTTATGGTACCCCTCTTCGGCGGGCGCTACTGGACCGTATTAAGTACAGTGATCCTAATTGTGCCTTGTATTTGGTTAGGCGTGGCGATCCAGAATAGCGCTACTCCATTCTGGGTATTTATTGTTATTGCGCTGCTGTGCGGTTTTGCCGGGGCTAATTTTGCTTCCAGTATGGGAAATATCAGTTTCTTTTTTCCCAAAGCCAAACAGGGCAGCGCGCTGGGGGTCAACGGCGGCCTGGGCAATCTCGGGGTCAGCGTGATGCAGATGGTCGCCCCGGCGGTGATCTTCCTGCCGATCTTCACCTTCCTCGGCGTCCATGGCGTCACCCAGCCCGATGGCTCGACCATGGCCCTGAGTAATGCGGCGCTCGTCTGGGTACCCCTCCTGCTGCTTGCCACCGCTGCCGCCTGGTTCGGTATGAATGATATCGCCAGTTCGAAGGCCTCGATTCGCGATCAGCTTCCCGTACTCAAGCGCCCGCATATGTGGCTGTTGAGCCTGCTCTATCTGGCGACTTTCGGCTCATTTATCGGCTTCTCCGCCGGCTTCGCCATGCTGGCGAAAACCCAGTTTCCTGCGGTCGACATTCTCAAGCTGGCTTTCTTTGGACCGTTTATTGGCGCGCTGGCGCGCTCGTTCGGCGGGATCATCTCCGACCGTCTGGGCGGTGTGCGGGTGACGCTGGTCAATTTCGTGCTGATGGCGCTCTTTACCGGTCTGCTGTTCCTCACCCTGCCAGGCAGCGGATCCGGCAGCTTTCTCGCCTTCTACGTGGTGTTTATGGGGCTGTTCTTAACCGCCGGGCTCGGCAGCGGCTCCACCTTCCAGATGATCGCCGTCATCTTCCGTCAGCTCACCATCGAGAGCGTGAGGCAGCGCGGCGGCAGCGAAGAAGAAGCGCAGCATGAAGCCGTAACCGATACCGCTGCCGCGCTGGGCTTTATCTCGGCAATTGGCGCCATCGGCGGCTTCTTTATCCCAAAAGCCTTCGGCACCTCGCTGGCGATGACCGGTTCGCCGGTCGGGGCGATGAAGGTCTTCTTCGTTTTTTACGTGGTTTGCGTATTGGTGACCTGGCTGGTCTACGGCCGACGTAAACCCGCTTAACCATAACGATTTATCTGCCGGATGGCGGCTTCCGCCTTATCCGGCGTACGCGTTCGTTCGCTCATCCGGCCGGGTGGCACGATGCCGGACATCATCGGAGCAGGAGAAATGTCATGAGTAAACTACTGGATCGCTTTCGCTACTTTAAGCAGAAAGGCGAAACCTTTGCCAACGGCCACGGTCAGGTCTACAACAACAACCGTGACTGGGAAGACAGCTACCGTCAACGCTGGCAGTTCGACAAAATTGTCCGCTCCACCCACGGCGTGAATTGCACCGGCTCCTGCAGCTGGAAAATTTATGTCAAAAACGGTCTGGTGACCTGGGAAACCCAGCAGACCGATTATCCGCGTACCCGCCCGGATCTGCCGAACCATGAACCACGCGGCTGCCCGCGAGGCGCCAGCTACTCCTGGTATCTCTATAGCGCCAACCGTCTGAAGTACCCGCTGGCGCGTAAACGGCTGATTGCGTTGTGGCGCGAAGCACTGGCGCAGTTTCCCGACCCGGTGCAGGCCTGGGATAGCATCATGCAGGATCCGGCCAAAACCACCAGCTATAAAGCGGCGCGCGGCAAAGGCGGCTTTGTCCGCTCCAGCTGGAAAGAGCTGAATCAGCTCATCGCCGCCGCCAACGTCTGGACCATCAAACACTACGGCCCGGACCGTGTCGCCGGGTTCTCGCCGATCCCGGCGATGTCGATGGTCTCCTACGCGGCGGGTACCCGCTATTTATCCCTTATCGGCGGCACCTGCCTCAGCTTCTACGACTGGTACTGCGATCTGCCCCCGGCCTCACCAATGACCTGGGGCGAGCAGACCGACGTGCCGGAATCCGCCGACTGGTACAACGCCAGCTACATTATCGCCTGGGGCTCCAACGTGCCGCAGACCCGGACCCCGGATGCCCACTTCTTCACCGAAGTACGCTACAAAGGCACCAAAACCATCGCCATCACCCCGGACTATTCGGAAGTGGCCAAACTGTGCGACCACTGGCTGGCGCCGAAGCAAGGTACCGACAGCGCGCTGGCGATGGCCATGGGCCACGTCATCCTCAAAGCCTTCCACCTTGATAATCCGAGCGATTACTTTCTTAACTACTGCCGCACCTATACCGACATGCCGATGCTGGTGATGCTTGAGCCGCGCGACGATGGCAGCTATGTGCCAGGCCGCATGCTGCGCGCCTCCGACCTGCTGGATGGACTGGGCGAAACGAATAACCCGGAATGGAAAACCGTCGCCTGCACCGCCGACGGCGAACTGGTGGCGCCAAACGGTTCCATCGGCTTTCGCTGGGGCGAAAAAGGGAAATGGAACCTCGAACCGCTGGCTGACGGCAAAACGGTGGAGCTCACGCTGTCTCTGCTGGATATTCGCGACAGCGTGGCGTCAGTCGCCTTCCCCTACTTCGGCGGCAATGAAAACCCGCATTTCCGCAGCGTGCCGCAGGCACCGGTAACCCTTCATCCGCTCCCGGTGAAACAGCTGACGCTGGCCAGTGGCGAAAGCGGCCTGGTGGTCAGCGTATATGACCTGATTCTGGCTAACTACGGCCTGGACCGAGGGCTTGATGATGTCAATGCGGCGAAAGATTTCGCCGAGGTTAAAGCCTATACCCCGGCGTGGGCGGAGCAGATCACCGGCGTGCCGCGCCAGCATATCGAACAAATCGCCCGCGAGTTCGCCGATACGGCGCATAAAACCCATGGCCGTTCGATGATTATCCTCGGCGCCGGGGTAAACCACTGGTACCACATGGATATGAACTACCGGGGGATGATTAACCTGCTGGTGTTCTGCGGCTGCGTCGGCCAGAGCGGCGGCGGCTGGTCGCACTATGTCGGCCAGGAGAAGCTGCGCCCACAGACCGGCTGGCTGCCGCTGGCGTTCGCGCTGGACTGGAACCGCCCGCCGCGGCAAATGAACAGCACCTCCTATTTCTACAATCACGCCAGCCAGTGGCGCTATGAAAAACTGACCGCGCAGGAGCTGTTGTCGCCGCTGGCCGACGCCAGCAAATTTAGCGGCAGCCTTATCGACTTCAACGTCCGCGCGGAACGGATGGGCTGGTTGCCTTCTGCGCCACAGCTCAACGTCAACCCGCTGACCATCAAGCAGCAGGCCGAGGCCGCCGGGCTATCGCCCTCGGAGTTCACGGTGCGGTCGCTAAAATCCGGCGAGATCCGCTTTGCCGCCGAGCAGCCGGACAGCGGTAAAAACCATCCGCGGAACCTGTTTATCTGGCGCTCTAACCTGCTGGGATCGTCCGGTAAGGGGCATGAGTACATGTTGAAGTACCTGCTCGGGACCGACAGCGGTATTCAGGGGGATGAACTGGGCGCCAGCGATGAGGTGAAACCTGAGGAAGTCGAGTGGCAGACGGCGGCTATCGAGGGCAAACTCGACCTGCTGGTGACGCTGGATTTCCGCATGTCCAGTACCTGTCTCTTTTCCGATATTGTTCTACCGACCGCCACCTGGTACGAAAAAGACGATATGAACACCTCGGATATGCATCCGTTTATCCACCCGCTTTCCGCCGCCGTCGACCCGGCGTGGGAGGCAAAGAGCGACTGGGAGATTTACAAAGATATCGCCAAATCCTTCTCGCAGGTCTGCGTCGGCCATCTCGGGAAAGAGACCGACGTGGTGCTGGTCCCGCTGCAGCATGACTCTCCGGCTGAGCTGGCGCAGCCGTTCGAGGTGCTTGACTGGCGCAAGGGCGAATGCGATCTGATCCCCGGGAAAACCGCTCCGTCGATTGCCCTGGTGGAGCGCGACTATCCCGCCACCTGGGAACGCTTCACCTCTCTCGGGCCGCTGCTCGATAAGCTTGGCAACGGCGGAAAAGGCATCTCGTGGAATACGCAAAGCGAAGTCGATTTCCTCGGCAAGCTTAACTACCTCAAGCAGGACGGTCCGGCCAAAGGCCGGCCGCGGATCGACAGCGCCATTGACGCCTCCGAAGTTATTCTCAGCCTCGCGCCGGAAACCAACGGCCAGGTGGCGGTGAAAGCCTGGCAGGCGCTGGGAGAATTTACCGGTCGCGACCACACTCATCTGGCGCTGAATAAAGAGGATGAGAAGATCCGCTTCCGCGATATTCAGGCGCAGCCGCGCAAGATCATCTCCAGCCCAACGTGGTCCGGACTGGAAAGCGAGCACGTCTCCTACAACGCCGGTTATACCAATGTGCACGAACTGATCCCGTGGCGCACCCTCTCCGGGCGGCAACAGCTGTATCAGGATCATCCGTGGATGCGGGCTTTCGGCGAAAGCCTGGTGGCTTATCGCCCGCCCATTGATACCCGCAGCGTCAGCCAGATGAAGGCCGTGCCGCCGAACGGTTTTCCGGAGAAAGCGCTGAACTTCCTGACCCCGCACCAGAAATGGGGGATCCACTCCACATACAGCGAAAACCTGCTGATGCTGACGCTGTCGCGCGGCGGGCCGATCGTCTGGCTCAGTGAAACTGACGCCAGAGAGCTGGGCATTGAAGATAACGACTGGATTGAAGCGTTCAACGCCAACGGCGCCCTCACCGCCCGGGCGGTGGTGAGCCAGCGCGTGCCGCCGGGGATGACCATGATGTATCACGCTCAGGAGCGGATTATGAATATCCCGGGTTCGGAAGTGACCGGCCGCCGCGGCGGCATTCATAACTCCGTCACCCGCGTCTGTCCGAAGCCGACGCACATGATCGGCGGCTACGCCCAGCTGGCCTATGGCTTTAACTACTACGGCACCGTCGGCTCCAACCGCGACGAGTTCATCATGATCCGCAAAATGAAAAATATTGCCTGGCTGGATGACGAAGGTCGCGATCAGGTACAGGAGGCGAAAAAATGAAAATCCGTTCTCAGGTTGGAATGGTGTTGAATCTGGACAAATGCATCGGCTGTCACACCTGCTCGGTCACCTGTAAAAACGTCTGGAGCAGCCGGGAGGGCATGGAGTACGCGTGGTTCAATAATGTGGAAACCAAACCGGGCATTGGCTACCCAAAAAACTGGGAAGACCAGGAGCAGTGGCAAGGCGGCTGGATCCGCGGCATCAGCGGTAAACTGACGCCCCGCCTCGGCAATCGGGTTAGCGTGCTGTCGAAGATATTCGCCAACCCGGTGCTGCCGGTGATTGACGATTACTACGAACCTTTCACCTACGATTACCAGCATCTGCACAACGCGCCGGAGGGAAAATATCTGCCTACCGCCCGCCCACGCTCGCTGATCAGCGGCGAGCGGATGGATAAAATTGACTGGGGCCCGAACTGGGAGGAACTGCTCGGCGGTGAGTTCGAGAAACGCGCCCGCGACCGTAACTTCGAAGCCATGCAGAAAGAGATGTACGGCCAGTTCGAAAACACCTTTATGATGTACCTCCCGCGCCTGTGCGAGCACTGCCTCAACCCGAGCTGCGTGGCCACCTGCCCAAGCGGCGCCATCTACAAGCGTGAGGAAGATGGCATCGTGCTGATAGACCAGGACAAATGCCGCGGCTGGCGGATGTGCATCAGCGGCTGTCCATATAAAAAAATCTACTTTAACTGGAAGAGCGGCAAGTCGGAAAAATGCATCTTCTGCTATCCGCGCATTGAGTCCGGGCAGCCAACGGTGTGCTCCGAAACCTGCGTCGGGCGCATCCGCTATCTCGGCGTCTTGCTGTATGACGCCGACCGTATCGAAGAAGCTGCCAGCACCGAGCATGAAACCGACCTCTATGAGCGCCAGTGCGAGGTATTCCTTAATCCAAACGATCCGGCGGTCATCGAGGAAGCGTTAAAACAAGGCATCCCCCACAATGTCATTGAGGCGGCGCAGAAATCGCCGGTCTATAAGCTGGCGATGGACTGGAAGCTGGCCCTGCCGCTGCATCCGGAGTATCGCACCCTGCCGATGGTCTGGTATGTGCCGCCCCTGTCGCCGATCCAGTCGGTTGCCGACGCCGGCGGCCTGCCCAACAACGGCGCCATCCTGCCGGCGGTGGAGAGCCTGCGCATTCCGGTCCAGTACCTGGCGAACCTGTTGAGCGCCGGGGATACCGGGCCGGTATTGCGCGCGCTGAAACGGATGATGGCGATGCGCCACTACAAGCGCTCGCAAACCGTTGAGGGCGTGACCGATACCCGGGCAATTGAAGAGGTGGGACTCAGCGTTGAGCAGGTCGAAGAGATGTATCGCTATCTGGCGATCGCCAACTACGAAGACCGCTTCGTGATCCCCACCAGCCATCGCGAACTGGCGGAGGATGCCTTCCCGGAACGCAACGGCTGCGGCTTTACCTTCGGCGACGGCTGCCACGGGTCAGATACGAAATTCAACCTGTTTAACAGCCGGCGGATTGACGCCATCGACGTCAGCGGCGTGCGTAAGCATGGGGAGGGCGAGTGATGCGGATCCTGAAAGTGCTCGGTCTGCTGCTGGAGTATCCCGACGAGGTGCTGTGGGAGAACCGCGACGAAGCCCTGGCGCTGGTCAGCGCCGATATCCCTTCCCTGACGCCCTTTGTCGGGGAGCTGCTGGCGGCGCCGCTGTTGGATCGCCAGGCCGACTGGTGCGAGGTGTTCGAGCGAGGGCGCGCCACCTCGCTGCTGCTGTTTGAACATGTGCATGCTGAGTCCCGCGACCGTGGCCAGGCGATGGTGGACCTGATGAATCAGTATCAGCAGGCAGGTCTGCTGATCGATTGCCGTGAACTGCCCGACTATCTGCCGCTGTATCTGGAGTATCTCAGTATTTTACCCCTCGCCGACGCCCGCGAAGGGTTGCAGAATATCGCGCCGATTCTGGCGCTGATCGGCGGCCGCCTGAAGCAACGAGAATGCTCGTATTATCAACTGTTTGACGCCCTGCTGGAACTGGCAAAAAGCCCGCTCACCAGTGACAGTGTCACCAAACAGGTGGCGGGAGAAAAGCGCGACGATACCTGTCAGGCGCTGGACGAAGTGTGGGAAGAAGAGCAGGTGAAGTTTATTGAAGATAATGCGACCGCTTGCGACAGCTCGCCTATGCAAGCTTATCAACGACGCTTTAGCCAGGATGTGGCGCCGCTGTACGTCGACATCCGCGCCGGAGGCCCGAAATGATCCAGTATCTGAACGTCTTCTTTTACGATATCTACCCTTACCTTTGCGGCGCCGTGTTTCTGCTCGGCAGCTGGCTACGCTACGACTATGGGCAGTATACCTGGCGCGCGTCGTCCAGCCAGATGCTGGATAAACGCGGGATGGTGCTATGGTCGAACTTGTTTCATATCGGCATTCTCGGCATTTTTTTCGGCCATCTCTTTGGCATGCTGACCCCGCACTGGGTCTACTCGTGGTTCCTGCCGATGTCGCAGAAGCAGCTGATGGCGATGATCCTCGGCGGCGTGTGTGGGGTGCTCACCCTGGTGGGCGGCATCGGCTTGCTGGCGCGCCGCCTGACCAACCCGCGCATTCGCGCCACCTCCACCACGGCAGATATTCTGATCCTGTGCATTTTGCTGATTCAGTGCGCGCTGGGGCTGACGACGATCCCCTTCTCCGCCCAGCATCCGGACGGCAGCGAAATGCTCAAGCTGGTGGACTGGGCGCAGGCGGTGGTCACCTTCCACGGCGGCGCCTCGGCGCATCTGGACGGCGTGGCCTGGATTTACCGCGTCCACCTGGTGCTGGGGATGACCATCTTCCTGATCTTCCCGTTCACCCGTCTGGTTCACGTCTGGAGCGCGCCGGTGGAGTATTTCACCCGCCGCTACCAGGTGGTGCGCTCCCGACGCTGAGCGCTGGCGGCTGTTATCCTTCATCCTAACCGGTAGCCCGGACGCGGACTTCGCGCGAGTCCGGGTAGTTATCGACCCGGCTCCAGCCGTTATGCCGGGTGGCGGCTGTCGCCTTACCCGGCCTACAGGGCGCTCTCACAGGCTCATACCCCGTAGGCCCGCGCAAGCGCAGCGCCGCCGGGCAAGATATCAGGCACGGTACCTGTAATTTCGCCGGGCGGCGGCTGTCGCTTACCCGGCCTACAGGGCCCTCTCACAGGCTCATACCCCGTAGGCCCGCGCAAGCGCAGCGCCGCCGGGCAAGATATCAGGCACGGTACCTGTAATTTCGCCGGGTGGCGGCTGTCGCTTACCCGGCCTGCAGGGCCCTCTCACAGGCTCATCCCCCGTAGGCCCGCGCAGGCGCAGCGCCGCCGGGCAAGATATCAGGCACGGTACCTGTAATTTCGCCGGGTGGCGGCTGTCGCCTTGCCCGGCCTGCAGGGCCCTCTCACAAGCTCATACCCCGTAGGTCCGCGAAGCGCAGCGCCGCCGGGCAAGATATCAGGCACGGTACCTGTAATTTCGCCGGGTGGCGGCTGTCGCCTTACCCGGCCTGCAGGGCCCTCTCACAGGCTCATACCCCGTAGGCCCGCGCAAGCGCAGCGCCGCCGGGCAAGATATCAGGCACTGTACCTGTAATTTCGCCGGGTGGCGGCTGTCGCCTTGCCCGGCCTACAGGGCCCTCTCACAGGCTCATCCCCCGTAGGCCCGCGCAAGCGCAGCGCCGCCGGGCAAGATATCAGGCACGGTACCTGTAATTTCGCCGGGTGGCGGCTGTCGCCTTGCCCGGCCTGCAGGGCCCTCTCACAGGCTCATCCCCCGTAGGCCCGCGCAAGCGCAGCGCCGCCGGGCATGAGGAGATTTACTTCCCGGCTTCCGGATGGGTATCGAACGCCGCCATCACCGCCGCCAGCGCCGCTTCGCTGAAGCCATGTTTAGGATCGTCCACGCCGAGGCCGAAGCGGGTCTGCAGCCCTTCGTACAGCGCGGAGACATCGGCAAAATCGACCTTCTCCACCACGTGGTTATTCTCCCAGTGGGTAAAGTGGAAATTGGTGAGGGTCATTTTGCCGCCGTCAGGCAGATGACGGCACATCAGCAGGTGGTGACGGAAGTGGGACTGCGGCCAGTGCGCCGACCAGAAATTACCCATCACATAATCAGACGCATACTGGCGGCCTAAATCGAAATGGTACATCGACTGCCAGTGTTCGTGATGGTTGAACTGCAGCGTCCACTCATCCCCTTCATGCACCAGACGATAGCTGCCGTGCGGCGTCTGCTGCGGGATATCGGCCAGCAGCTTGATCGGCGCGGTCAGCGTCTGGCCGCCGAAGCCAACGTCGGCTACCCAGCGCTCGCCCGCCACTTCCACCAGCAATAAACGGTGAGTGCGCGGCGGCATCTGCGGCGGATTGGCCAGCACCACCCGGCCAAGCAGGCTGCGAACGTTAAAGCCTATTTCGCGCAGCGCGCGCTCCAGCAGGCCATTTTGTTCAAAACAATACCCCCCGCGGCGGCCGGCGATCAGCTTCTCTTCCAGCGCCAGGTCGTCAAGATGGATCTCGCGCGGCAGCAGGACGTCGAGGTTTTCAAAGGGGATGGCGCTGTTATGCTGCAGATGTAGTTGGCGCAAGGTATCAATGGAAACATCAGGCTCGCCCGTCCAGCCCAGACGGGAAAAATAGGCGCGTAAAAAGGGACTCATCAGGGTCTCCAGCTGTAGGTGTCCGACATTTATAGCCTATTTTTCCGGGCCGCCCCTCTTTTTTGTGCGCTTGCCGTTAACCGCGCGTGCTGCGCTGCATCAGCGCCAGCGCCGTCAGCATCAGGACCAGACCGGTCAACAGCGTCAGGCTGGCCATCGCCATGCCCTGACCAACGGATCCCTGTTCAAACTGGCGCCAGATAAACACCGCCACGGTCTGCGTGCCGGCGGGCGACAGCAGCAGCGAGGTCACCAGCTCCCGGGACGCCACCGCGAACACCATCAGCATCGCCGCCAGCAGCGCCGGAAAGACCAGCGGCAGGACAATCAACCGCAGCGCCCGCAGCGGCGACGCGCCGTGCACCCGGGCGGCGGGCTCAAGGTTCGGGCCCAGCTGGCGCAGCGCGCTGCCGACATAGCGCACCGGCCAGGGCAGCAGCAGGCAGCAATAGGAGAGCAGCAGCATCCACAGCGTGTTGTAGGGCGAGCGCGGCCAGAAGGGCTGATTCCACAGCAGGATCAATCCCACCCCCACCACCACGCCGGGCAGCGCCGCCGGCATTAGCGACAGCGCATCCACCACCCCGCGCCCTTTGATCTTCTGCACCATTACCAGCCAGGCGGCCAGCAGCCCCAGCGCGCCGACGATCAGCGCCGAACCTAACGCCAGCGACAGGCTGACGCCGAGGGCCGACAGGGCATCGCCCTGCTGGTCGAACAGCGCCGCGAAGTGACGCAGCGTGACATTCTCCAGGCTCACCCCGCCCGAGAGGGTGCCCATCAGGCTGGTGAGCATCATCGAGACGGCGGGGACCCCGACCGCCAGGCCGCCGACGGCCGCCATCACCAGCAGCGCGGGCAGCGTCATCCAGCCCAGCGACGCTCCGCGGTTTTCTCCCGGTTTAGCGGTGACGCTGGTGACCTCCTTCTCCCCCACCAGCCGCGTTTGCAGCCACCAGGCGAACAACGCCACCGCCATCAGCAGCAGCGACAGCAGCGACAGCAGCGCAGCGCCGGTGAGATCCACCGGCCAGTCGGCCAGCTTTTTCTCAATGCCCACCGTCAGCATCACTACTCCCGCCCGACTGCCCAGCGCCGCCGGGACGCCAAACTCCTCGATGGCGAGAGTAAACGCCAGCAGCATCCCCGCCGCCAGCGCCGGGGAGAGCATCGGCAGCGTCACGTGCCAGAAGGCGCGCCAGGCGCTGGCGCCATGGACACGGGCGACCATCGCCAGCCGTTGCCCGCTCGCCAGCAGGCTGCGGGAGACGGCAAAGTAAACCACCGGAAAAATGTTAAAGGTCATCACCAGCACGATCCCGCTGCGGCTGAACAGCAGATCGTTTAGCTGCCAGCCGGTCAGCTGCTGCAGATAGCCGTGGCTTTGCAGAGCCAGCATCCACGAGAGCGCCGAGATATAGGGCGGCGTCAGAAAGGGGATCAAAAACAGCAGGTCCCACAGCCGGGGCAGCGGCAACGAAAACATACCGCGCAGAATACCGAGCGGCAGGCCGATCATCACGCTGGCCAGCGCCACGCCGCCGGCAATCCACAGCGTACCGCCGAGCATCGACGGCAGCTGGGGGTCGGCCAGCAGCGGCGCGACGCCGCCAAAGGCGTCATGGAGCGAACCGGCGCTAAAATGGGGAAAAATCGCCTGCAGCAGAATAAACAACAGCGGTAACGCGACCAGCAGCGTCAGGGCGGCAAGCGTCACGCCGGAAAGGAATTTTTGTTTCACAGCGGTTCCTGAAACGAAGCGTTCTCCGGCGGCCAGCGCCGGAGAACCGTGTCAATTAGTGGGCATACAGCTGACTGAAGCGGCTGAGGACGGCGCTACGCTCGCTACTCCCCTCGCCGCTGGTGGGCAAGACCTTCAGCGCGTCCAGCAGCGGGCGTTTGGCGGCCACATCGCGGCGAGCGGGCATCAGCCAGGCGTCGGCGACCCGCGCCTGACCTTCCGGCGACAGCACGTAATCGATAAAGGCTTTGGCCTCGTCGGCATGCTGGCTGGTTTTGAGGATCATCATCGGGCGCGGGGCGATCACCGTCCCGCTGGCCGGGAAAATCACCTTCAGCGACTCGCCCTGCTGAATATTGCCGTAGGAGACATAATCCACCGCGCCGAACACCGCCGCTTTCGCCCCCTGCATCACCGGCGTCACTGCCTGGGCGTTGGGGCCGCTGACCACCATGCCGTTCTTTTTCAGATCGTCAAACAGCTGCCAGGCCTGGTCGCCCATGCTGTTTTGCAGGCCAATCAACAGATCCAGCGACGCGCCGGAGAGCGACGGGTCGGGCGTGGTCACCTTGTCTTTAAACGCCGGCTGGGTGAGGTCGCGCCACTCTTTCGGCTCCGGAGTGCCGCTTTTACTGTTCCAGACGATGCCAAGCGCCGAGACTCCCTGGGCGATATAGTCCGCCGATTTCAGATTAGCCGGTACCTTGTCGGCGTTGGCGCTGTGAAAAGGCAGCAACCAGCCCCGGTTGTGCAGATCCTCCGCGGTATCCCATGAAGCGGAGATCAGCACATCCGCCTGCGGGTTGGCCTGCTCGGCCTCCAGACGGGCCATCACTTTGCCGGTGGTGGCCTGAAAAACGGTCACCTTCACCCCGGTCTGTTGTTCAAAACCACTGGCCAGGCTTTTCGCCAGCGAGCCGGGGCCGGCGGTGTAAACGGTCAGCGCATGGGCGCTGGAGAGCATCATGGCGGAGAGAGCCATCGCGAGTACCACTCCTTTCTTAACGGTCATAACGGTGTTCATGCAACTTCCTCTGAGGTTGGCGTAACGGCGCGGACAGCGGCCACGCGGCCCGCGGATAAGTGGACGATCCGGTCGGCTAACAGGTCGGCTTCACGGCGGTCGTGGGTGACATACACGGCGGTGGTGCCGAGCTGTCGCAGCAGGCGGCTCATTTCGCCACACAGCGATTCGCGCAGTTCGCTGTCCAGGTTGGAGAGCGGCTCATCAAACAGCAGCACCCGCGGCGCGGCGACGATCGCCCGCGCCAGCGCCACCCGCTGCTGCTGGCCGCCGGAAAGGCCTGAAGGTTTACGTTCCGCAAAGCCGTCGAGGCCCACCCGCGCCAGCGCCTCGCTCACCCGGCGCTCGCGTTCGGCGCGGGCAACGCCGCGCATGCGCAGCGGAAAGGCGACGTTCTGCGCCACGCTCATATGCGGCCAGAGGGCGTAATCCTGGAAAACCATGCCGATATCGCGCTGTTCCGGGGGCAATCCCCATCCTGCGCGGGCGACCAGCCGATCGCCAAAGCGGATTTCACCGCTGGCCGGCACGCTCAGCCCGGCCAGCAGGCGCAGCAAGGTGCTTTTGCCGCAGCCGGACGGGCCCAGCAGCGCCACAATGCTGCCGGGTTCGATATGCAGCGAGAAGCCATCGAGAATGGGGGTCTCTGCGAAGGCGAATGAGACCGCCTGCAGAGTGATAGGGGTCAGCGCGCGCATTGTCGCCCTCCCTTGCGGGAAAGCAACCCTTGCCCGGCGGTCGACATCCGACGGGGCGCGCTCACCTGGGATAACATCAGGGGAGCCAACATATTGTGATCCTCTTTGGGACTTTGTGCTGGCGACTATAGTCAGACGAGATGACGTATTGATTACATTTTCATTGCGGCTTAACGTGTTACCTGCCAACCGACCCATTACTCAAGGAACGCCTATGAGCCGCTTTCGCCACGTGGAACTGCAGTATGCCAGCCGCCTGCTCAACCACGGCCCGACCATTTTGATCACCAGCTACGACGCTGCGTCCGACCGGCGCAACGTCATGGCCGCCGCCTGGTCGATGCCGGTGGAATTCGCCCCGCCGCGGGTGGCTATCGTGGTGGATAAAAGCACCTGGACGCGGGAAATCATCGAGCGCAACGGCACCTTCGGCATCGTGATTCCCGGCGTGGCCGCCGCCAGCTGGACCTACGCGGTCGGCAGCGTCAGCGGCCGCGATGAAGACAAATTCAATGCTTACGGAATTCCGGTGGTGAGCGGCCCGGAACTGGGACTGCCGCTGATCGAGGAGAAGTGTCTGGCATGGATGGAGTGCCGCCTGCTGCCGGCGACGGCGGCCCAGGAGCAGTACGATACGCTGTTTGGCGAAGTGGTTTCCGCCGCCGCCGATGAGCGCGCGTTTGTTACCGGACGCTGGCAGTTCGATGACGATAAGCTCAATACCCTGCATCATCTGGGGACCGGCAATTTTGTCGCCAGCGGCCGCCACGTGCGGGCCAATACTCCGGAAGAGTAGCTCTCCTCGCCTCCGGGGCAATCCTTCACCACCCTGCGCGTCTCTCCCGGGGGCGGCGCGCAGCGCCTTGCCCGGGCTACCGGGCCGCAGACCGCTGTGAACGCGTAGCCCGGACAGATGCGCAGCATCGCCTCCGGGGAGAGAACTAGCGCTGCAAACGCCGCCGGTCTTCGCTGGGCGTCAGGCCAAAAACCTTTTTATATAAAGTGGTAAAGTGATTACTGTTGGCAAAGCCGCATAGATAGGCCACTTCGGTAATCGTCATATCGGTCTCGCGTAATTTTACGCGCGCCGAAACTAATCGCAGACGCTTTAAATAATTATCCGGCGTCAATCCCGTCGCCTCTTTAATATGGCGAAAAGCGGTACGCGTGGTCAGATGGAATTTCTCCGCCAGCTGCTGCCAGTTATGCTCTTCAAAACAGTGCTCCTGTAGCCAGGTCAGCAATTTATGCAGCTTATATTTAGTGGTGCTATATTCGGCTTCGGTTTCGGCATGCAGAATCGTCGTCACCAGCTGGAAAAACGCGGCTTCGCGCAGAGCAATATTTTGCTCCTGCCGCAGCTCGGCAGAAAATATCTTATCCACCAGTTCCTTGCAGATATGGCGGGTGTCCGGCGCCAGCCAACCGTAGCAGGACGCATTCTGCGCAGAGAAAGTCTGTAATAAGGTATCGAGAGGCTGTAAATAATGAAAGCCTACCAACGGATTAATCAGCACATTAATTAACTTAAGCGTCCCCAGCTCATCATAATAATGAACGTCGCCAGGCTGAACGTAAAAAACGTCGCCCTGTTGAATATATAGTGGCCTGCCATTAATAACGTGTAAACCGTGCCCTTCCTCAACGATCACCAGCTCAGCAAATTCATGACTATGTTCATGGCTATTATCTTCCGGATCGCTGGCATACATGCCCAGCTTATCCTGCGGATGGGTGAAATAATACTCAACGGTCAACATCATCATCTGTAAAGTCCAAAACGGCTTACGGCGCAGAGGCAAGATAATGCATTTTCCCGACCGCCACGAGCAAGATGTTTGGAATTGTGATCGGCAACTCGCCCATCTCATTATCAGTGCCAATTTGGCAAATGCATTGGCATTGCCAGAGTGGTTGCCCCCGTGGCCGGCATCTTATGCTGCGGACAAATAAATACAGAGGACGCAGTATGTCACAGGCAATTCAGCATAATTCTCAGGTCTCGATGACCCGCCACCCGGATTTTCTACGCACCGCCGAGACGCTCCGGCCCGCGCTAAGCCGGCAGGCGTACCCGCCGATCGCCGTGGTGGAAGCCCACGCCGACGCCACGGCGCTGTTTGGCTGGCGCGCTGAGCCGGTAAGTTCCCTGGCCGCGTTTTATCAGCGCGAGCTGAGCAGCGGCGATAGCGTCATTATTGATTTTGGCAGCCACTTTGTTGGCTACCTGCATTTTCTCTGTCAGAGCGTCGGGAGCCCGCCGGACGCTCCGGCCCATCTGCAGTTCACCTTCGGCGAAACGCTGAGCGAAGTGTGTGAGCCGTTCAGCGATTACCAGGGTTGGCTAAGCAGCAGCTGGCTGCAGCAGCAGGATCTGTGGCTTGATGTCCTGCCGGCCGACGTTGATCTGCCGCGCCGCTACTGCTTCCGCTATCTGAAGGTGGAGGTCAAAGCCGTGTCGCGCAAGTTTCGTCTGCAGTTCAACCAGATTGAGGTGAATGCCGTTACCTCCGCCAGCGGCGCATGCCCGGCAGCGACAACCGCCGACCCGCAGCTCAAGGCCATCGACAGCGTTGCCGTTCTGACTCTGCAAAACTGCATGCAGGAGGTGTTTGAGGATGGTCCCAAACGCGACCGCCGCCTGTGGCTCGGCGATTTACGTTTGCAGGCGCTGGTGAACGATGTGACCTTCGCCCGTCACGATTTAGTACGCCGCTGCCTGTACCTTTTCGCCGGGCATACTCGTGAGGACGGTATGGTATCGGCCAACGTGTTCGTGCAGCCGGATGTCATTGCTGATGATACCTTTCTTTTTGATTATTCTCTGTTTTTTGTTGACGTTCTCTACAACTATCTGCAAAGCGCGGAGGATATTGCTACGGCCCGCGAGCTGTGGCCCACGGCCCGTCGTCAGATTGAACTGGCGCTGAAACGCTGCGACGCCTCCGGGGTTGTGCGCGATAGCGACGACTGGTGGGTGTTTATCGACTGGCAGGCATCGCTGAATAAACAGGCTGCAGCGCAGGGCGTGCTGATTTACTGCCTGCAGCGCGCCGTCTGGCTGGCGGAGCGTTTCGAACCTGAGCTGGCCGTCCGCTATCGCCAGCGTTTACAGCAGCTTAAAGCTGCGGCCCTCGATGTCTTATGGGACGAGCAGCAAGGCTTCTACATCAGCGGCGAGCAGCGGCAGGTCTCATGGGCATCGCAAATCTGGCTGGTACTGGCGGAAGTCGGTACTCCTCAGCAGCGCCGGGAGATCATGCATAATCTGGAGCAAAATCCCCCCGCGATCGCCATGAACACGCCATACCTGCGTCACCACTATATTGCCGCTCTTCTGCAGTGCGGGCTGCGCGACGACGCTATTGCGCAGATCAAAGCCTACTGGGGAGCAATGGTCGACTACGGCGCCGATACCTTCTGGGAAATCTTCGACCCGGCGCATCCTGATTTTTCCCCTTATGGCAGCAAGCTGATAAACAGTTATTGCCATGCGTGGAGCTGCACCCCGGCCTGGTTTATTCGCCAGTACGGACTTTAACAACAACGATAAGCGAGTTTACTTTTATGGCAGAAACAACCTTTACCCTTTGGCGGCAGCGCCTTGGCTATGGCATCGCCGACCTCTCCTGCAACCTTGTGTGGCAGATGATCTCTCTTTATCTGATGTTCTTTTACACCGACGTGATGGGCCTGCCCGCTTATTACGTAGGCCTGATGTTCCTCGTGACGCGCCTGGTGGACGGCGTTGCCGACGTGCTAATGGGGCTGGTTATCGACAATACCGCCACCCGCTGGGGGCGCTGCCGTCCGTATCTGCTGATTGGCGCGATCCCCTTCGGACTGCTGTGTATTCTGGCCTTCTACGTGCCTGATTTCGGCACCACCGGTAAGCTGATCTACGCTTTTGTCACCTATCTGTGCCTGTCGTTTCTCTATACCCTCGTTAATATTCCATTCTGCGCCATGCTGCCGTTTCTGACGAACGACTCGCGGGAGCGCACGACGCTGTCGGCGGTACGTATTCTGCTCGGCTCGCTCGGCGCGACTATTGTCGCGGTCGCCACGCTGCCGCTGGTTGGCGCGCTGGGGAAAGGCAATCAGGAGCACGGCTTCTTCTATACGGCGGTGGTTTTCGGCGTGATTGCCACCTTTTTTCTGCTGGTGAGCTTCCGGAACGTTAAGGAAAATATCAGCATTACTCAGGAGCGCATGACCTTAAAACGCGCCTGGGTCAGCCTGCGCGCCAACCAACCATGGTTCGTCTTCGCCATCAATATTTTCCTGATGTGGGGCGCGTTTTTCTTCCAGACCGGGGCGCTGGTCTACTTCTTCCATTATTACGTCGGTAATAACGATCTCACGGCGATCGTCGCCGGGATCTCCACCTTCGTTCCTCTGCTGGGTACCCTCACCGTTCCGCTGCTCGCCAGCCGGATGAAAAAGCGCCACGTCTATCTGGTCGCCAGCGCGATCAACCTGGTCGGCATGGTCATGATGATGGCGGCAGGCGTTAACAGCTGGGGTCTGGTTGCCGGAGCGGTCGTACTCTCGCTTGGCGCCGGACAGCGCACGGCAATTTACTTCTCTATGCAAGCCGATCCGGTGGATTACGGAGTCTGGAAAACCGGCATCAATACCGCCGGCATTTTAACCTCCATCAACGGCTTTCTTGGCAAGGTGGCGATGGCGGGCGCGGGAGCCATTACCGGGGTCCTGCTCTCATCCGGCGGTTATATCGCTAATCAGACGCAAAGCGACGGCGCGATGCTGGCGATAAAAGCCTGCTACCTCTATATCCCGGCGCTGCTGATTGTCGCCTCAATGCTGTGGATGGGTCGCTTCTACCGACTCGACGACCAGTACGAGCAGATCCGCGCCGACCTTGACGCTGGACGCCGTGCGCCGTCGAACCCATCGCCCGTTGCTGGAGAAAACCACGCCCTGTAAGGCGCAGCACCCCCTAATACCTCTGAAAAAAATAAGGATTGATATGCGTATCTCTTTGATTAGCGCAGCGGTTTGCTGCGCCCTTTTTTCGGCTTACGACGCGAGTGCGGCCCCGCTCACCGTCGAACAACGGCTGGCGCAGCTGGAGGCCCGGCTTAATCATGCGGAGCAGGAGGCCGGAGAGGCCAAACGTCGGGCGCAGCAGGCGGAGCAGCGCACCAGCGCCGCGGAACAACGCGCGGCGGCAGCGGAAAAGCAGGTGCAGACCCTCAGTCAGCGCACCGCAGCGACCGAGCAAAAGCAGCAGGCTGCCGACAAACAGCTGGCGAAAAGCAGCCTCAGCGATGGCTTCGAGTTCAACGCCTACGCGCGCTCCGGGATGCTGGTTGACAGTCATGGTAAAGGCGCGCGCGGCGGGCCGGGAATCTCCCCGGCCAGTTCGCTCAACGGCGATGCCCACGTTGGCCGTCTCGGCAACGAGAAAGATAACTACGTGGAGCTCAGCTTCGGCAAAAAAATGACCTTCAGCGACGGGTCATGGGCGCACTTTAAAACCATGCTTGCCGACGGGGCAACCAACCCGGATCCATGGGTACAGGATAACGACAGCCACCACCTGAACGTGCGTCAGCTGTACGTCGAGATGGGCAATTTCGCCGATTTTTCCGGGCCGTTCAGGAGCGCGTCCATCTGGGCGGGCAAGCGTTTCGACCGCGATAATTTCGATATCCACTTTACCGATAGCGATATTATGTTCCTCGGCGGTACCGGCGGCGGGATCAATGACGTGAAGTGGGGGGATACGCTGCGCGGCGATTACTCGGTCTATGCGCGTAACTTCGGCGATCTGGGTAGCGATAACTACCAGGATAACGATATACAGAACCTGATGTTCACCGCCAACCACTTCTGGAACAACTGGCAGCTGATGACCACGGCGATGACCGCCCAGGGCAATGATGATCTGAAAGATAATACCTCGACCACCGGCAGTTACGCTCTGCGCAGCGATAATACGGCCAAAAACGGCTACTACGCGATGCTGGCGTATCACGACAAACAGCAATTCTATGGCCTCGCGCCGGGCGTATCGGAGAGCGCCCTGCAGTACGGCGGCGGGCTGGGCGCCGAGGCGCGCCAGCCCGGCAGCGATGGCGATCTTACCGAGAACGCTAAGTCCCTGCGTTTTGCGTCCTACGGCATTTTGCCGTTGGGGAAAAACTGGCAGCTTGCTCCATCGGTTATCGCCCAGCATAGCGAAGATCGCTACCGCGATGGCGACCGCTACGATTGGGCAACCTTTAACCTGCGGGTTTCCCAGGAGATCACCCGCAACTTCGCCCTGCTGTATGAGGCCTCATGGCAGTATATGGACCTGAATCCCAACGGCCGAACCTATCGCTATAATGACAACGTGCATCAATACCAGGCGGTGAGCGGCGATTTTTACAAGCTGACCTTCGCCCCGACGTTCAAAGTGGGCGATGTGTTTGATATCAAAGCGAGGCCGGAGATCCGCTTCTTTGTCACGTGGATGAACTGGGATAAAGACCTGGATCGCTATGCGATCAACGATGATTTCGGCAGTAAAGGCTTTACCGCCGGAGGAAACTGGAACTTTGGCGTGCAGACGGAGATTTGGTTTTAATAAAGTAACCCGTCCGGGGCAAACGCCTGGACGGGTTGATTTATATACACGCTGTTACTTAACGCCAACGGCCGCTGCAAAGTCCTGCTGTTTTAAACCTGTAGCTTCACGTATCGCTTTCACGTCAATTTCGCTGAAGGTATGAACGTGCTGCTCCTTCGGCATTTGTTGACCTTTCTCGATCCTGACCATTTCTTCTGCACTCGCCAGCAGATCGGCAAACAATTCGTCTTTCATATACACCTCAGTTGGCTCTCTGGCGCTTAGGATAGATGAACATGATGTTTCTCTCAGTGCGTAGCCGGAGAAGCCCCTGCCGGAGGCGGCGCAAAGCACCTTGTCCGTTGGACAGATGCGCAGCATCGCCTCCGGGGCGCCGGGTTACATGCTATAACCCGGCTTCTTAATCAATTGCGCCATCTGCGGGGCGATCTCGCTGTCCCACACCGCCTGCCACGCGTCCGGCTCAACCTGAGTGAGCGCGACGCTGACCGCGCCCTCTTTACTGTTCAGATGGCGGATCAGCACCTCGGTAATATCGGCGGCCAGCGCGGTTTTTTGTTCGTCAGTCAGTTCACGGGGAAAGCATTTAATATCAACATGCGGCATAGCAAAGACTCCTTGTGGTGAAGGCCATAACGCTACCACAGAATGGCGGTTGCGGTTGGCATCGCGTGCGTTAAATCAGCTTGTTACGTCGTAGCGCCGCGGCCAGCTCCGGTCGCTGATAGACCGCCAGGGCGACGGCGGCAAATTTGGGCGTATGGGCGTTAAACCACGCCTGCCTGGGCCCCCAGCTATACATCGCCGCGATATAGCAGTCCAGGAGGGTAACCGACGCGCCCAGCGCCCAGGGCCCGGCGACCAGCTGCTGTTCGAACCAGAGATAGAGGTTGTTCCGGTACTGGCGACAATTTTCCACCAGCTGCTCCGCCGCGGCGGGCGCCCAGCGTTCCGGGTAGTCGGCATAGGTAAAGGTGGGATAGACATTCGCCACCAGCCAGATCAGCAGACGCTGAAACTGCTGACGCTGCGGCGTCCCCGGCGCGGGGGCCAGATCGGGGCGCTGGTCGAGGATCATCAGCGCGATGGCGGCGGTTTCGGTCATGATGCTGCCGTCGGCCAGCCTGAGGGTGGGCACCTGGCACAGCGGGTTAATCTGCCGCAGGCGCTCGCGCGCCGGGCCGGGCTGGTCAAAGCCCTCGACGTCAACCACCTCGTAGGGAATATCGGCCAGGGAGAGCATCAGCTCGCTAATCGTCGAGCCCCATCCCGGCACGCCATATACGGTAATCATGGTCTGCCTCCAGGGTAAAGCCTAAGTGTAGGCAGAAAATTGCCGCTCACCCACCCGGCATACCCTGGCCCTGGCGGTTAGTAGGTGATCCCCGGCGGGTTGACCACCGACTGCGCCACCGCTTCGCCCTGCTCTCCCCAGCGCGCCAGCACCTGTTGATATTCACCGCGGGCGATCGCCCCGTCGAGGGCGGCCTGCAGGGCAAAGACCAGACCGTTGCCTTTTTTAGTGGTCGTCGCCACCCACGCTTTTTTCGGCCCCAGGCCTACCACCCGGGTCTGGCCGTTAAGGGCCGCTTTATAGGCGGCCACCGACTGCGGACCGAAAAAAATATCCGCCCGCCCGGACTGGATATAGAGGTTGCCGGAGGCATCATCGGTCAGGTAGACCGGCTGGGCCGGCGGCCGCCCGGCGGCCCGGTTGTCCTCATTCCAGCCCAGCAGGATCCGCTCCTGATTGGTGCCGGACCCAACGATCACTTTGCGCCCGGCAAGGTCCGCAGGTCCATGCACCGCGGCGATGTCGCTGGTGGATTTCACCGAGAAGGCCAGAGAGTCCACCCGATAGGTGGCGAAATCGAACTTCTCTTTGCGCTTCTCGGTTACCGCAATATTAATCAGCGCCACGTCATAGCGGCCGGCGGCGATGCCCAGCGGCCAGTCCTCCCACGCGGTGGGCACCAGCCTGAGCTTCAGGCCAAGGCTCCCGGCCAGCAGGCGGGCTATATCCGGGTCGCTGCCGATCCGCGTGCGGTTGTCGCTGGCCAGCAGCGCCAGCGGCGGCGAATTGAGCGCCGAGATCGCCACCGTCAGCGTTCCCGGCTCCACGAAGCGGTAGCCCGGCGGAATTTTCGCTATCGCCTGCGGGTCGCGGGTGACCGGCAATGGCTGCTCATTGGCGCGCAGATCCAGCGCCGCGTGGGCGTCCAGCGCCAGGGCGCTGAATACAAGGGTCGCTATCGCTCTGTTCATGACGGCAGCACCCTGGATAAAAACTGCCGGGTACGCGGATGCTGCGGATGGTTGAGCACCGCGTCGCTGCTGCCCTGCTCGACGATCCTGCCGTCGACCATAAACACCACCTGGTCGGCCACCTCGCGGGCAAAGCCAACCTCGTGGGTGACCACCACCAGCGTGGTGCCAGAGCGCGCCAGCTTCTTGATCACATCCAGCACCTCGCCCACCAGCTCCGGATCCAGCGCCGAGGTGGGCTCATCAAACAGGATAACCCGCGGGTCCAGCGCCAGCGCCCGGGCTATGGCGATACGCTGCTGCTGGCCGCCGGAGAGATGCCGCGACCAGGCGTCGGCTTTATTGCGCAGTCCGACGACGTCCAGCAGCTCCCAGGCACGGGCAATGGCTTCTTTGCGCGTGACCTGCCTGTGGGCGATCGGCGCCTCTATCAGGTTCTCCAGCACCGTCAGGTGTGGAAACAGGTTAAAGTTCTGGAACACGTAGCCGACGTTGATCCGCTGGCGGAGGATCTCCTTCTCTTTCATCTCATACAGCTTGTCGCCTTTGCGGCGATAGCCAATATAGTCGCCATCAATCTGAATAAACCCCTCATCGACGCGCTCAAGGTGATTAATGGTGCGCAGCAGCGTGGACTTGCCCGAACCGGAAGGGCCGAGGATCACCGTCACCGTGCCCGGAGGTATCTCCAGCGACACATCGTCCAGCGCCTTGTGGCGGCCATAGTATTTGCTGACCCCGGTGATAGAGATATGGCCATTACGAGAGCTGGGCATGGACGGCCTCCTGGGGCTGCGGTTGACGTGCGGGTTGATTCAGACGGCTGCCGCGGGCGCTGTTCACCGCCGAGCGGCGCTCACTGCGCGCCAGGCCACGTTCCACCAGGTACTGAATGGCGGAGAGGACGCTGGTGATCACCAGATACCAGGCGGCGCCGACCATCAACAGCGGGATCACCTCCTGGGTACGGTTGTAGATCATCTGGATGGTGTAGAACAGCTCCGGCATCGCCAGGACGTACACCATCGCCGTTCCTTTCGCCAGACTGATGATCTCATTGAAGCCGGATGGCAGGATGGTGCGCAGCGCCTGCGGCAGAATAATGCGCAGCGTGCGTCGCCAGGCGGGTAGCCCCAGCGCGGCGGCGGCTTCATACTGCCCGTGGTCAACGCCGAGGAAGCCGCCGCGAATAATCTCCGCGGTATAGGCGCTCTGCACCAGGGTCAGGCCCACCACCGCCGTGGAGAATTGCCCCAGCACGTTTATCGTCTGGTAGCTGGCCCAGGTGACGTCGGTAAACGGGATCCCCAGCGACAGGGTGTCGTAGAGATAGGAGAAGTTGTAGAGAATGATCAGTACGACAATCAGCGGCAGCGAGCGAAACAGCCAGATATAGCCCCAGGCGAGGCTGCTGAGCAGCCACGATGAGGACAAGCGGGCCAGCGCCAGCAGGCCGCCGAAGATCACGCTCAGCACCGTGCCGAGCAGGGTCAGAAGCAGGGTTTGCCCCAGCCCTTCGAGGATCACCGGGTCGAAGAACCAGCGGGCGAAGACGCCCCACTCCCAGCGCGGGTTAAAGGCCACCGACTGGATCACCACCGTCAGCACCAGCAGGGCCACCAGGGCCCCGACTACCCGCAGCGGATAGCGCGCCGGCACCACTTTGATCGTTTCAGATGAATGCATCATGCCTCCTCAGGCGCTGTGGCTGAAGGCGCTCACCGCCAGCGCTTTAGTGAACCGCAGTCGGCCATCGTAGGGCGGCTGACTGTACTCTTCGGGGTCTCGCGCGAGGTCGAACTGCGCCTCATACCCCTGGCTGAGATAGAGCTTGACCGCCTCCGGCTGACGAAAGCCGGTGGTCAGGTAGATATGGCTGTACCCGGCCAGCACCGCCCGCCGCTCCAGCTCCTGAACCACTTTCGCCGCCAGCCCCTGCTGGCGCAGACGGCGGTGCGTCCAGATACGTTTGATCTCTGCGGTGTGGCGATCCTTCGGCTTATAAGCGCCGGTGGCGATAATTTCGCCCTCACGCTCAAGGACGATAAACAGCCCCTGCGGCGGCAAATACCACTCGCTCAACTCCACTTCCGCATCGCGGGAAAAATAGTCACCGTAGCGGGCGGCGTATTCGGCAAACAGCCCGCTAATAATCGGCTGCAGCTCCGGTGCGTCCGGAGAAATATCGCGGAATGCTTCGCTCATCGCGCCTCCTGTCAGTCGCCCAGTCCGGGCGGGTTGATCTCCGATTGCGGAATGCTTTCCACTCCCTCTCCCCAGCGGTTAAGCACGTTGGCGTAGTCCCCGCTGGCGATAGCGCCGTTCAGCGCCGCCTGGATGGCATTCACCAGCCCGCTGTCTTTTTTCAGCGTCACCGCGATATGCGCCGCTTTCGGCCAGCCGCCGTCAACGCTGCCCACCAGTTTGGTTTTGCCGGTCAGCGCCGCCTTCCACGCGCCAATCACATTGGGGCCGAAAAAGGCATCGGCTCGTCCGGTCTGCAGCGCCAGAGTCTGGGCGGCATCATCCTTGGTGTAGACCGGGGTAAACGGCTTCAGCCCTTTTTTGACGTTCTCCGCGTTCCACGCCAGCAGGATCGCCTCCTGGTTGGTACCGGAGCCGACGATAATCTTCAGCCCGGCGATGTCTTCCGCCTTGTCAATCTTGCTCAGCGGACTGCTGCTTTTGACGTAGAAGCCCAGCGAGTCTTTGCGGTAGGTGGCGAAATCGAACTTCTCTTTCCGCGCTTTGGTGACCGTAATATTGCTGATCGCGGCATCATATTTGCCGGAGGTGACCCCTAGCGGCCAGTCTTCCCAGGAGGTGGGAACCACGTTCACCTCCAGCCCGAGACTCTCCGCCACCAGCCGGGCGATATCCGCCTCGCTGCCGAGCAGGGTTTTGTTGTCATCGGCGAAGACCGTCAGCGGCGGTGAGTTCAGGGCCGCCACCGCGACGGTAAATTTCCCCGGCACCGCCAGATGCAGATCTTTCGGCAACAGGGCAATGGCCTGCGGGTTTTTCGCTGTGTGAATGGGCGTTTTGTTGGCCTCAAGGCTTACCCCGGTGCCATTGATCTTGACGTCCTGTGCCCACGACGAGGCGCTAAATGCCAACGCGACGGCCAGCAAGAGTGTTGTTTTCTGCATAGCGTGATTCTCTTTTCTTATTTTTGGAATTGATTAGCGGGTAGCGCCAGTCCCAGACTTTCCCGCAGGGTGGCGCCCGGATAGTCGCGACGGAACAGGCCGCGCGCCTGTAACAGAGGCACCACCTCATCCACAAAGCGCGGAAAGGTTTCCGGCGTGCCGCCCTGAATAATGAAGCCGTCCGCCGCGCGCTGTTCGAACCACAGTTGCAGCCCGTCGGCGACATCGCTGGCGGTGCCGGTAAAGCGCGGACGCGGGCTCGCTGCCTCCAGGGCCACCTGGCGCAGGGTTAATCCGCGCTCGCGGGCGTGACGTTTAATCTCGTCGGTGGTACTGCGGAAGCTGTTTTGCCCGAGGTCGCCAATATCCGGGAACGGTTCATCGAGCGGATACTGCGAAAAATCATGGTGTTCGAAATACCGCCCCAGATAGTTCAGCGCATCCTCGATGGAGACCAGCGCCGCGGTGGTCTGGTACTGGCGCTCCGCGTCTTCGGCGTCATCGCCGACAATGACGCTGACGCCCTGGAAAATATGCAGCTGATCCGGGGTGCGCTGCCAGGCCGCCAGCTGGCTTTTCACGTCCTGATAAAATGCCTGCGCCTCGGCCAGCGATTCCTGATGGGTAAAAATGGCATCGGCGTGGCGTGCGGCTAATTTTTTGCCGTCGTCCGACGCGCCAGCCTGGAAAATAATCGGTCGTCCCTGCGGCGTGCGGGCAATATTCAGCGGTCCGGCCACTTTAAAGAAATCGCCGTGATGATCGAGCGTATGCAGCTTATTTTTGTCAAAGAACTGACCGGTCGCTTTATTGCGCACAAAGGCATCTTCTTCCCACGAATCCCACAAGCCTTTCACCACCTGCAGATATTCATCGGCAATGCGATAGCGCAGCGCATGATCCGGATGCTGGGCCCGGGAGAAGTTTTTCGCTGATCCTTCCAGCGGCGAAGTGACCACGTTCCAGCCCGCCCGCCCCTGGCTTAAATGGTCGAGGCTGGCGAACTGGCGGGCGGTGGTAAACGGCTCGCTGTACGAAGTGGATAAGGTCCCCACCAGCCCCAGCCGCCGGGTGACCGCGGCCAGCGCGGAAAGCACCGTTAAAGGTTCGAAGCGATTTAAAAAATGGGGAATCGATTTTTCATTAATATATAAACCGTCGGCGACAAAAATAAAATCCAGTTTTCCCGCTTCCGCTTTTAACGCCGTCTCTGTAACAAAATCAAAATTAATACTGGCGTCCGCTTGCGCCGCCGGATGACGCCAGGCGGACATATTTCCCGATGCGCCATGTAATATCGTCCCCAGACGCAATTGTCGATTTTCAGACATAGCTACCCCTTCCCCTGTCATCCATTAAATGTGTTGTAATGCCTGCTCCGCCAGACGGGCGAAATAGTGCGCTGCGGGTGCAATAAGCCGTTCGTCCGGATTAAATGCCGGATGGTGCAGACCATATTCGCTGGCGCTGCCGATACTGACGAACGCCCCGGGAATATGCTGAAGATAGACCGCAAAATCTTCACCGCCGAGATGCAGATCGGCGTGGTGGGTGTGGTACCCGGCCTGGGCCGCTACCTCGCTGGCGAAGTCGGCCCAGCGGGCGTCATTGATCAGCGCCGTCGGGCCGGCATACCAGAAGACGTCAATCTGCGCGCCAAAGGCGCTGGCGAAACCGGCCGCAATCTCGCTGACCCGGGCCTTGACCCGCTGCTGCACTTCACTGCTGTGGGTGCGCAGCGTCCCCTCCAGCTCGACGCTCTCCGGCAGCACGTTCCAGGTATTGCCTCCCTGGATCCGCGTCACGCTGAGCACCACCGAGTCGAGGGTGTTCACTTCCCGGCTGGCCACGCTCTGCAGCACCGTCACCAGCTGGCTGGCCAGCAGGATCGCATCCTTGCCTTCGTGGGGGCGGGCGGCATGCGCCCCCTTCCCGGTCACTTTGAAGACGAAGCGGTCGACGTTGGCGTAGAACGCGCCGCCGCGGGTGGCAAATTCGCCCACCGGCAGGCCGGGCTCATTGTGCATGCCAAAGATCGCCGACACCTCCTCCAGCGCCCCGGCGCGGATCAGGGTTTTCGCCCCGCCGAAATTTTCTTCCGCCGGCTGGAACAGGATCCGCACCCGCCCCGGGAGTTCCGCTTCTCGATCCTTCAGCAGCAGCGCCGCTCCCAGCATTACGCTGGTGTGAATATCGTGCCCGCAGGCATGCATCACCCCTTGATTCTGCGAGCGGTAAGGCAGACCGGTCGCCTCCTCGATGGGCAACGCGTCGATATCCGCCCGCAGGGCTATCACCTTGTCGCCGCTGCCGACTTCGGCCACCAGCCCGGTTTTCAGATCGTAGGGCAGCAGGGTCAACCCGCCGCTTTGCAGCCAGTCGCGGATCCGCGCAGTGGTGGCCACCTCCTGCAGGGAGAGCTCCGGGTTCTGGTGCAGCTCGCGCCGCCAGCTAATCAGTTGTTGTTCAAAGGACATTCAGCACCGCCTTGCCGTAGTGAGCCTGCGCCAGCAGGCGCAGGGAGCGCAGGCGCGCAGGCCCGTCGCTAATGGGGGTATCAATGATGAGTTCATCCAGCTGATCTTCCGCCTGCAGCGCGTCCAGCCGGGCTTTCACCTCTTCGGGGGTACCCGATATCAGCGAAGATTCGCGGCGGGCGATACGGGTGGGACGGCTACCGGCCTGGCGGGCAAAGGCAACGGCCTGCGCCTCACTGCCGACGGTCACCCGCTGGCCGTTCTCCAGCTCAACGCCCCACGCCTCCACCTGCTGCGCCAGCGCGGCGGCGGTAGCGGGATCGTCGGCGACCACCACCTGCACGGCGACAATCGCCTCGCGCGGGCTCAGCTCGCGCCAGCGGTTGAGCACTGTACGGCGCAGCGCGCTGTCGCCATTGAGATGGGCGGCAAAGACAAAATTCCAGTCAAGGCGGGCCGCCAGTTCAGCACTCTCCAGGCTGGCGCCGAGCAGAAAACCGTCTGCCCGGCGCGGCGGGATCGGCGTGGCGCGCAGGCTCTCTTCCCCTCCGGGCTCAGTCAGCGACAGCCAGTTATCCAGCTGCGCCAGCTGGTCGGCAAAGGCGCCTTTCTCCTCCTGATGCAGGCCCTGCTGCAGGGCGCGGGTGGAGAGCGGCAGGCCGCCAGGCGCCTTGCCGACCCCGAGATCGATGCGGCCCGGCGCGAGGGCGGCCAGCAGGTTGAAGTTTTCCGCAACCTTATAGGGGCTATAGTGCTGGAGCATGACGCCGCCGGACCCGAGGCGGATCCGCCGGGTGTGGCCCAGCAGCCAGGCGATAACCAGCTCCGGCGAGGGGCTCGCCAGCTGATCGGTATTGTGGTGTTCGGCGACCCAGAAGCGGTGATAGCCCCAGGCTTCGGCGTGTTGCGCCAGCGTTAATGTACGCGCCAGCGCCTGCGCGGCGGTTTCCCCGGCGGCAAGCGGACTTTTATCCAGGATACTGATTCGATAAGACATTTCGCAGGCTCATATGAAAGTACGTGCCTGCATTATTAAAATCTCTGCTAACTATTGAGAAACAATTAATTCACATGTGTACTGCTGAAAATTAGATATGCCCGCCTGACCGCTGCGCTTCCAGCTCGCGGAGCAGCGCCTCGGCCTGCCGCGGACTGCGCAGCCGGACGAAGCGAATATGACGATATTGCGGATCCTGCATATCGGCCAGATAGCGTCGGCGATTCTGCCGCCAGGTTTTCAGCGTCCAGAGGATGATGGATTCCCGGCTGCAGAACGAACGGCGGAAACTCTCGCGGTTGCCGGTGCCCGGCCACAGCTCCTGACGTCGCCACGCCCGGCTCGCGGCCCGCCACACCGCCTGGCGCAGCGTGCGCCAGAGGCCATAATCCAGCCAGATCACCAGATCCACCTCGCGCCATTTGACCCCGCGGCTGCGATTGTAGTTGCCATCCAATACCCAGCCCGGGGTGGCCGTCGCGGCGGCAATGGCGGCGAAAAACGCCTCATCCGGCGCGCCCTGCCAGTTCGGCCGCCAGTACAGGCGATCCAGTTCGATGCACGGCAGCCCCAGCCTGTGCGCCAGGCGACGAGCCAGGGTGGATTTGCCTGAGCCGCTGGTGCCGACCACGTTGATGTTCATCTCTGTTTCTCCCTGGTAGCCATTTCCGTTGTTTGTCGCCTTTGCCCGGATGGGAAAAGGCAGTATGTACAGCCGCTTACGACAGCAAGCAAAAGGCAAAAAATTTCCGGCTGATCGCCCCACCTGTCATCCCGCGCCAGTGGAGATAGCGCCGCCGCCGACAAAGCAGTCTTTATCCAGAGTCAGGCTGGCGATCTTATGCACCGGGCCTCGCATACAGACCTGAAAATCCGCGCCGAAGGTGATGCGCAGCTGGCCGCCTGGCATGTTGACCTCCACCCGATCGTCCACCTTCCCTAACCGGCGCATGGCGCTGGCCGCCGCGCAGCTGCTGCTCCCGGAGGCCATCGTAAACCCGGCGCCCCGCTCCCAGATACCAATCTTCAGCGTATGGCGATCGACAACCTCCACGAACTGCACATTGCAGCGTTTGGGGAACAAAGGATGATGTTCAATTTGCGGCCCTAAGCGATGAACCTGTTCCAGGTCGAGCTTATCCACGAGGACAACGCAGTGGGGATTGCCCATAGAGACCAGCACGACGGACAGGGTTTCATCCGCCAGCGGCAAGGGATAATTCACCGCCTCGGGCAAATTCACCAGGGCGGGTAACGCCGCCGGATTGAAATTCGCCCGCCCCATGTCGACGCTAATCTGATGAAAATCACGCTCCACGGTGCAATAGACGTCTCCGCCCGCCGTGTGCACTAAAAAGGGCTCATGCCCGACACGACCGATATCAAACAGATAGCGCGCATAGATCCGTAGCCCATTCCCGCTTTTCTCCGCCTCGGAGCCGTCCGGATTGATAATACGCAGCGTGGGGTGGGTTCGATCGCCGCTGTCGATCAGGAGACCATCAGAACCGACGCCATAGTGGCGATGGCACAGAATTCGAATATGCTCGTTGCTCAGCTGGTCGGCAACGGCGCGATGGCATACCAGGTAATCATTACCCAGTCCGTGATATTTATGAAAGTGTAAGGGTGTCATTGTGTAGATCGCCTGGCGCTACGGGTATGTTTTTCCATCTTACAATACCTGCTCCGGCAGAATGAATTAAACAATAAGGGTTAACCGCTCTGTTCATTCTGCTCCCCTGCAGGCATCATGCTTCCTCCGCCTGCGCGGCGCCGTGACCGACGCGGAAGCCATTTATGCTGGAATAACCGGATATTAACATCAAAACCACTGATGATAATGGCTAAAAAATGGTCGTGGATGACCGGTTAAACGCCGGGCTGCGACCCGGCGAGCAGGTGACCATCGCCCGTGGCCAACGGATGCAAAAGCAGCGAACTGCGCCTCCGCCGTCCCCTGACAACCTCGCGCTTACCCCAGTCGACGCCAGCATACCAGCGCTTTCATTCTGTTGCGGGAAACTCTGCGACGCTGATCTCATTGATAAATCTGTCAAATGCTATCGGTAAATGTTTTAGGTGCGTAACTATTAGGTTACGTGTAGGATTCAGCGCCATGTCTGAGCTTATCTCCTACGTCAGAATGATGAGAAAGCCAGCATAATGTGCCAGCCGTCCTCCACGCCGGCTGCAAACATGGGCATTGACAGGAAACTGATACATCAATGAATACGAAACACGACACTGCAGCGGAGCACCATGCTGCAAAACGCCACTGGCTCAACTCACATGAAGCGGGTTATCACAAAGCGATGGGCAACCGTCAGGTACAGATGATCGCCATCGGCGGCGCCATCGGTACCGGTTTGTTCCTCGGCGCCGGGGCACGTTTACAAATGGCAGGGCCAGCGCTCGCACTGGTCTATCTGGTCTGCGGCATCTTCTCTTTCTTTATTCTTCGCGCCCTCGGCGAACTGGTTCTCCACCGCCCCTCGAGCGGCAGCTTCGTCTCCTATGCCAGGGAATTCCTCGGCGAAAAGGCCGCCTACGTGGCCGGCTGGATGTACTTCGTTAACTGGGCAATGACCGGGATCGTCGATATCACCGCCGTGGCGCTGTATATGCACTACTGGGGCGCGTTTGGCGATGTGCCGCAGTGGGTCTTCGCCCTCGGCGCGCTGGCCATCGTCGGCACCATGAACATGATCGGCGTGAAGTGGTTCGCCGAGATGGAGTTCTGGTTCGCGTTGGTCAAAGTGCTGGCGATCGTCGCGTTTCTCGTGGTCGGCACCATTTTCCTCGGCTCCGGTAAGCCGCTGGACGGTAATGCCACCGGCTTCCACCTGATCACCGATAACGGCGGCTTCTTCCCGCACGGCCTTCTGCCGGCGCTGGTGCTGGTGCAGGGCGTGGTCTTCGCCTTCGCCTCCATTGAGCTGGTGGGCACCGCGGCCGGTGAGTGTAAGGATCCGGAGACGATGGTGCCGAAGGCCATCAACAGCGTGATCTGGCGTATCGGCCTGTTCTACGTCGGGTCGGTGGTGCTGCTGGTGCTGCTGCTGCCGTGGAACGCCTACCAGGCGGGACAGAGCCCGTTCGTTACCTTCTTCTCAAAACTGGGCGTACCGTATATCGGCAGCGTGATGAACATCGTGGTGTTAACCGCCGCCCTCTCCAGTCTCAACTCTGGCCTCTACAGCACCGGGCGTATTCTGCGCTCCATGTCGATGGGGGGCTCCGCGCCGAAGTTCATGTCGAAGATGAGCCGTCACCACGTCCCTTACGCCGGGATCCTGGCGACGCTGGCGGTGTACGTGGTCGGGGTGTTCCTCAACTATCTGGTGCCGTCGCAGGTGTTTGAGATCGTCCTCAACATCGCTTCGCTGGGGATCATTGCGTCCTGGGGCTTCATCGTGGTGTGTCAGATGCGTCTGCGCAAAGCGATTAAGGAAGGAAAAGCGGCTCAGGTGAGCTTCAGAATGCCAGGGGCGCCGTTCACCTCCTGGCTGACGCTGCTGTTCCTGTTTAGCGTACTGGTGCTGATGGCCTTCGATTATCCGAACGGCACTTATACCATTGGCTCCATCCCGTTGCTGGCGGTGCTGCTGGTGGCGGGCTGGTTTGGCGTGCGTAAACGCGTGCATGCGATTCACAGCACAGCGCCGACGCTCAAGCAGTAAATGGCAGGACTCCCGGTTTGTCCATCGCGGGCAAACCGGGAGGTCAGGACTTAGTTATCCTCAACCAGCTGCGACACGTCGCTGCTGTTAATTTCCCGCTTATTACCAGACTCATCGATATAGCTGGTCATCCCCGTTTCTTTATCCAGCTGCGGCTTGCCGTGGGTGACGATCGTCTGACCGCTTTTGGTGGTCATAACGTAGTTGGACGAACAGCCTGCCAGCAGCGCCAGCATCGCGCCGGCGCAAATCACCATGAATGGTTTTTTCATTTTATCTCCACTGATTACCACTGCCCGCGCGAGGCGGGAAAGCGATAAGTGTATAACCTTCAGGTTTATCAGGCCAATACGCGTTTGTAACAGAGGGTGAGATGCCGGGCGCAACCACCGGTGACGATGGTCGTCGCGCCCGGGACCTTACAGGGCGATGCGGATCACATCGTCCGGCGCCGTGGCCTCTTTCTCACGGCTGGATGCTTGTTTCACGCTGACGTACAGCGTTTTGCCGTCATCAGAGAGCGCCAGGCTGTTGGGATGGGTGGGCGTTTTAAAGGTCTTCACCACCTTATAGCTCTTGCCGTCGATAACGCTCACTTCCCCCGCCTTACGGTGCGTCACATAGGCTTCATTGCGGGTGGGGTTAAACAGCACCGCCAGCGATTCCGGCGCGGTGATTTTCTCCAGCACTTTGCCGTCGCGGGTATCGACCACCAGCACTTCCGGCTGCTTGCTGTCGGTAATAAAGGCGCGGTGACCGGCGGTATCGAGGCTCAGGTTAAGGTAGAAATGCGCCTTGCCGTCATCCAGCAATTTTTTGCGCGACACAATGCTGTTGCTCTCGCTGTCGATGGTCAGCAGTTCGCCGTCGGCATTGGTGGTATAAAGGCGTTTCGCCTGCGGATCGATCGCCAGGCCGGTGGCCATCGCCCCGGTGCCGGTAATCGTCGTTTTCAGCTTCAGGGTAGCGCCATCCACCACCCAAATCACGCTCTCTTTGCCCAGACCGGTAATGTAGATAGTGTTGGTCTGCTCATTGACCGCCAGCTCGCGCGGCTGCAGCGGGCGCACGGTTTCACTGCGCTGACGCTCGTCCAGCACCAGTCGCCCCTTCACTGCGCCGGTTTTGGCGTCAATGGCGGTGACGGTGCTGTCGACGGTATTACCAAACCACAGCGTACCGGTGGCATGGTTGATAGCGGCGCCAAACGGCTTCAGATCGTTGTGAATAATCTGCGTCACGTCGAGGGTGGTGGGGTCAAGACGATAAACAATCCCCCCTTTGTCCAGCGAACGACTTTGCGAAGTGGCGACCCACAGCGCGTTCTCCTGCTGGCTGTAGGCCATTTCGTAGGCCCCTTTCCCGACGGCCTTGCGCAGCATCTCTTCCGCGGCGTGGGCGCTAAAGCTGCCTGCCAGCAGCAGAGAAGTGAATAACAGTGAATGGCGCAGACGCGGCGCGGCAAACTGACGTAATGACATGACGACTCCCTTTGATGAACCTGTATGTGCTGACCCGACATCGCTTCCGGCGGCAAAGTCATGGCTCTGCCTTATTTTGAATGCGAATAGTAATCATTAATTATCTCAAAGTGGAGCGCTAATTGTTGTTGCCCGGTAAATTCGTCAGCCTGAAGCACTATCCGTTAACCAACGGCAGTTAATAATTTTCAAATATTTTACAAACGGGGTAACATATATACATATGTTCCATTTGGTTCGTCTCCCGAGTACTATCGATGAAAATCCTATCCGTGCGACACGCGGCCCTGCCGGCCCTGCTGCTGCCGCTCATCGCCGCCGCCCAGGCCGCCGATGAACAAACCATGGTGGTGACCGCTGCGCCAACCACTGTTTCTGAACTGGATACCCCCGCCGCCGTCAGCGTGGTCAATGGCGATGAGATGCGCCAGGCCGCGCCGCGCGTCAACCTCTCTGAATCGCTGGGCGCCGTGCCGGGCCTGCAGGTGCAGAACCGACAAAACTATGCCCAGGATCTGCAGCTGTCGATTCGCGGCTTTGGCTCCCGCTCTACCTACGGCGTGCGCGGGCTGCGCATCTATGTGGACGGCATCCCGGCGACCATGCCCGACGGCCAGGGGCAGACCTCCAATATCGATATCGGTAGCGTCGACACCCTCGAGGTGCTGCGCGGCCCCTTCTCTGCCCTCTACGGTAACTCGTCCGGCGGGGTGATCAACGTCACCAGCCAGACCGGCACCCAGCCGCCCACCGTGGAAGCCAGCAGTTACTATGGCAGCTTCGGCACCTGGCACTACGGGATGAAAGCCACCGGCGCCGTTGGCGACGGCAGCCACGCAGGCGATGTGGATTACACGGTGTCGACTAACCGCTTCACCACCCATGGCTATCGCGATCACAGCGGCGCGCGCAAAAATCTGGCCAACGCCCGGCTGGGGGTGCGCATCAACGACGTCAGTAAGCTGACGCTGCTGCTGAACAGCGTTGATATCAAAGCCAATGACGCCGGCGGCTTAACCGCCGATGAATGGCGCGATAACCCGCGCCAGTCGCCGCGCGGCGACCAGTATAATACCCGCAAGGATACCCGGCAGACCCAGGCTGGCCTGCGCTACGAGCGCCAGCTGAGCGCCCAGGACGATCTCAGCGTCATGATGTACGCCGGGGAACGCGAAACCACCCAGTACCAGTCGATCCCGCGCGCGCCGCAGCTGAAGCCGAGCCATGCCGGCGGGGTGATCGACCTCACCCGCCACTACCAGGGGATCGATACCCGGCTGACCCATCGCGGCGAGCTGCTGGTGCCGGTCACCCTGACCGCCGGTCTTGACTACGAGAACATGAGCGAGCGCCGCAAGGGCTATGAAAACTTTGTGATGGTCAACGGCGCGCCGCAGTATGGCGAACAGGGCGCGCTACGCCGTAACGAACGTAACCTGATGTGGAACGTCGACCCTTACCTGCAAACCCAGTGGCAGCTCACCGACAAACTTTCGCTCGATGCCGGGGTGCGCTACAGCTCGGTATGGTTCGACTCGAATGATTACTACATCACCCCAGGCAATGGCGACGACAGCGGCGATGCCAGCTATCACAAATGGCTGCCCGCAGGCTCGCTGAAGTATGCCCTGACCGACGCCTGGAACGTCTACCTCTCCGCTGGCCGCGGCTTCGAGACGCCGACCATTAACGAGCTGTCATACCGCGCCGATAACCAGAGCGGTCTCAACTTCGGGCTGAAGCCCTCCACCAACGACACGGTGGAGATCGGCAGCAAGACGCGGATTGGCAATGGGTTGCTCACCGCCGCCCTGTTCCAGACCGATACCGATAATGAGATCGTGGTCGACAGCAGCAGCGGCGGGCGCACCAGCTATAAAAACGCCGGCAAGACCCGTCGTCAGGGGATGGAGCTGGGACTGGATCAGCAGTTTGGCGAGAGCTGGCGCCTGAAGGCGGCCTGGACCTGGCTTGACGCGACCTATCGCACCAACGTCTGCGGCGACGCCAGCTGCAACGGCAACCGTATTCCGGGGATCGCGCGCAATATGGGTTACGCCTCCTTCGGCTATCAGCCGGAGCAGGGCTGGTACGCCGGGAGCGATATTCGCTACATGAGCGACATCATGGCGAATGACGAAAACACCGCCAAAGCCCCTTCCTGGACGGTGGTCGGCCTGACGACCGGCTATAAGTGGAGCTATGGCAGGATGGATATGGATCTGTTCGGCCGGGTCGACAACCTGTTCGACCGCGAATACGTCGGGTCCGTCATCGTTAACGAGTCCAACGGACGCTACTACGAGCCCGCGCCGGGACGCAACTACGGTATCGGGCTGAACCTCGCCTGGCGCTTCGAGTAACGCCCGGCTTCGCCCGCGGACCGGCGGGCGAAGGCGTTACCCTCAGGCGCTGGCGTCCGGGACGCTGATTAAAGCAGGTTTCTCAGGGACAATTCGAAAATGATCTTTTCCGCCTGGCAGGAGAAGGCGATGGACAGATCGAGTTTCACCTCGTCGCCGGCGGCGGCGAGCGTGTAGTCAACCTGCGGTGGTTCACTGGCCGGCGCCGCTGCGGCGGCACGCTCGCGAACGGCGGCTACGGTTGACTCCGCTTCCTCGCGGCTCGGGAATAACTTCTCAGCCCGGTAGACGCAGTCCTCGTTATCAATAATTGTCCCGACATCAATGGCGCAGCCTTTGGTGCTGCATTTATCTACTACATCTTTCATCGTCATAACCTCTTGAGTTTTCTTAAGGATAAGAATCCGCTCGCCGAAAAGCAAACCATTAATATCCGTAAGGATTAGCGATTTTTATTCTATCGCGCCGCGCCGGACGCTAGCTTGCGCCATCGCAAGGCGAGGCATGATGATGCAGGACCGCCGCGACTCACCGCGCGATTGCCCCTGCAACCGTGCTAGCCATCACACTATTCTGCACACTTTCTCGTCTGCCTCGCGCCGCAGCGTTAGTCTGGTCACAGAACAACGCCAACAAGGAGCTGCTATGGCACTGCCGATAATGATTGATTGCGATCCGGGACATGATGACGCGATCGCCCTGGTCCTCGCCCTCGCCTCGCCGGAGCTGGAGGTGAAAGCCGTCACCGCCTCCGCAGGCAACCAGACCCCGGAGAAGACTCTGCGCAACGTGCTGCGTATGCTGACCCTGCTGAACCGCGCGGATATTCCGGTCGCCGGCGGCGCGTGGAAGCCGTTAATGCGCGATCTGATCATCGCCGATAACGTGCACGGGGAAAGCGGACTGGATGGCCCGAACCTGCCGGAGCCGGCCTTTGCGCCGCAAAACTGCACCGCCGTCGAGCTGATGGCCAGGGTGCTGCGCGAAAGTCAGGAGCCGGTGACGCTGGTGGCCACCGGGCCACAGACGAACGTGGCGTTGCTGCTCGCCAGCCATCCTGAGCTGCACGCGAAGATCGCCCGCATCGTGATCATGGGGGGCGCCATAGGGCTGGGCAACTGGCAGCCGGCGGCGGAGTTTAATATCTACGTCGATCCCCAGGCGGCGGAGATGGTCTTTCAGTCGGGGATCCCGGTGGTGATGGCAGGCCTGGATGTCACCCACCGGGCGCAGATCCTTCCTGCGGATATTGAGCGATTCCGCCAGATTGGCAATCCGGTATCAACCATCGTCGCCGAACTGCTCGACTTCTTTATGGCCTACCACAAGGACGAAAAGTGGGGCTTCGACGGCGCGCCGCTCCACGACCCCTGCACCATCGCCTGGCTCCTCAAGCCGGAGCTCTTTACCACTATCGAGCGCTGGGTCGGCGTGGAAACGGAAGGCAAATATACCCAGGGGATGACGGTGGTCGATTACTACCATCTGACCGGCAATCCGCCCAATACCACCCTGATGCTGGATGTGGACCGCGAAGCCTTTGTCGATCTGCTCGCCCAGCGGTTAGCCTTTTACGCCTGATATTCATGCAGCGCCTCTCTTCCCGGCCGGGAGAGAGGCGCGTTCAGGCTATACCCGGCGTATTAGTCATCCGCCGACACGCGGATCACCACCTTACCAAAGTTTTCACCTTTCAACAGGCCGATCAGCGCCTGCGGCGCCTGCTCCAGACCGTCGATCAGCTGTTCGCGATATTTAATTTTACCCTCCTGCACCCAGCGCCCCATCTGCTGCTGGAATTCCGCGATCCGATGCCCATAATCCTGGCCGATAATAAAGCCCTGCATCCGAATGCGTTTCTTGAGGATGGTCGCCATCAGCAGCGGCAGACGGTCAGGCCCGTCCGGCAGACCGGTGGCGTTATAGCCGCTCACCAGCCCGCAGACCGGAACCCGCGCCGCGGTGTTGAGCAGCGGCAGCACCGCGTCAAAAACCTTGCCGCCGACGTTTTCGTAGTAGACGTCAATGCCCTGCGGGCAGGCCTGGGCCAGCTGTTCGGCAAAGTCCGCCGCGCGATGGTCAAGGCAGACATCAAAGCCTAAGGTGTCAACCGCATAGCGACATTTCTCCGCGCCGCCGGCGACGCCGACGGTACGGCAGCCCTTAATTTTGCCGATCTGTCCGACCGTAGCGCCCACCGGCCCGGTGGCCGCAGCGACCACCAGCGTGTCACCCGGCTTCGGCTGGCCAATGTCCAGTAATCCCATGTAGGCGGTGAAGCCCGGCATCCCCAGCACCCCCAGCGACCAGGACGGGTGCTGCGGGTTGTCCCCCAGCTTCACCAGCCCGCTGCCGTCGGAAAGCTCATAATCCTGCCAGCCGCTGTAGCCCAGCACCCAGTCGCCGGGTTGAAAATCATCATGCTGCGAGGTCACGACGCGACTCACGGTCCCGCCCACCATCACCGCGCCGATGGCCACCGGCGGTGAATAGGACGGCGCGTCGCTCATCCGCCCGCGCATATAGGGATCCAGCGATAAATAAACGGTACGCAGCAGAACCTGACCCGGCCCCGGGGTGGGCACCTCGCGCTCTTCCAGGCGGAAATGCTCTGCCGTCGGTTCACCATGGGGACGGGAAGCCAGTACCCAGCGGCGATGGCGTTGCGGTTGTTCTGACATAGCAAACTCCTCTTGTTAGCAGACAGTACTGAGGCTAGCTGCTTTATGCGCAATGCGCTTTATCATTAAGAGCCGGATGGCGATTGATTAAGGCGCACCACCAGATAGACGCAGGTCTCTGCGGATTCATTGATAAAGCGGCAGTCGTTCGGTGGGCCGAGCTCCAGACAGTCCCCGGTCTGCATCTCGTGGCGGGTATTCCCTTCCAGGAACACCAGCTCGCCCCGCTGCAGCCAGATCAGCTGGCGTGCCAGCGCATAGGACGAAGCCGGCATCGGCACATCGCTGCCGGGCGGCAGCTCGATCTGCACCAGGTCAATGGGCAGATCGCTGCGCGGCGAAACGTGGCGGCGGAGATAGTGGCTTTGCGGGTCGTGCCATACCGGCTGGCTGGCAAAACGCAGCAGCTTGCCTTCCTGCATTTCCGCCCTGGCGATCAGGGTCGACATACTGATGCCGAAGGCGCCGGAAAGGCGGCCCAGCATCGACGCCGTCGGGCTGCTTTCGCCGCGCTCGATTTTATGGATCATCGCCCGCGAGGCGCCCGCCCGTTCGGCCAGGTCGTTCAGCGACCAGCCACGGGATTCGCGCTCGATGCGGATGCGCGCGCTGATACGCTGATTGAGGTTGTCTTCTATAGTATTCATAACGTAACACTATAGTGTGCGCGCAGGCATTACACAACCGCCCGTCGTGCCGCGTAACCCCTGGCCCATCAGGAAAAAATTTGCTGAAAACGGATGACAGCGTGGCGTTCATTATTGTAATAATATCGTACTACTATAGTGTACGAAAAACTGAGGTTTGCTATGTCCATCCGCCCTGCCATTAAAGACGATTGCGCGGCGATCGCCGATATCTATAACCACGCCGTCGTGCATACCGCCGCTATCTGGAATGACAAAACCGTGGATACCGACAACCGCATCGCATGGTTTGAAGCCCGCCAGCTGGCAGGCTTTCCGGTGCTGGTGAGCGAGGAAAACGGCGTCATCACCGGCTATTCCTCCTTTGGCGACTGGCGCGCGTTTGACGGCTTTCGCCACACCGTGGAGCATTCGGTGTACGTTCACCCCGAGCACCAGGGGAAAGGCCTGGGCCGCAAACTTCTGGTCGCCTTGATCGCCGAAGCGCGTCGGCTGAATAAACATGTGATGGTCGCCGGGATCGAGTCGCAGAACCACGCCTCGCTGCACCTGCATGAAACGCTGGGCTTTATCACCACCGGGCAGATGCCGCAGGTGGGAACCAAATTTGGTCGCTGGCTGGATCTGACCTTTATGCAGCTGCAGCTTGATGCGCGCCAGGACCCGGACGGCCAGGCATGAATGGGTCGCTTACCCTCGCCTTTCTGGTGGCCGCCGGCGTAGGCCTGGTGGTGCAGAACACCCTGATGGTGCGCATCACCCAGTCGGTGTCGACGATCCTCATCGCCATGCTGCTCAATTCGCTGGTAGGTATCGTTATTTTCGTGACCTTGTTGCTGCTGCGCCAGGGTGTCGCCGGCTTTCATGAGCTGGCCCTGAACGTGAAGTGGTGGACGCTGATCCCCGGCATGCTGGGATCCTTTTTCGTCTTCGCCAGCATCAGCGGCTATCAGACCGTGGGCGCAGCCACCACCATCGCGGTACTGGTGGCCAGCCAGCTGGTCGGCGGGTTGATCATGGATTTAATTCGCGCCCACGGCGTACCGCTGCGGGCGCTGATCGGGCCATTATGCGGCGCGGTGATGCTGGTGGTGGGCGCCTGGCTGGTGGCCAGACGCCAGTTCTGAGCGACTGTTCAGAGGATCGCGCCGCCTTTGGTCAACTGCTCGCGGCGCGCGTCCTGCTCTTCCTGATGCTGTCGCCCATGGTGAGCGATGGCGGTGCGCAGGCGCTGCTGCTGAGTATAGCGTTCCTCACGACTGAGCTGCGCGTCATCGCTCAGGGCGATCAGCAGCTCATTCATATGCGCGATAACGCCCTCGGCAAGGATGTCATCGACTTTAACGATGACCTCATCCAGATGTGCCATTCTGTTCTCCTTTCACTTAATTCAGCTTCGCTTTGGAAAAATCGCTCCCCATCATGCTCACAGTGTAGCCGCTGACGTTGCTGCGGGTGGCATAGAAGGTCTTGCCGGTCGCCAGGGTGATCCACGGCGCCTGCTGGTAAAAGATCTCTTGCGCCTGTTCGTAGAGTTTGGCGCGCGCCTGCGGATCGCTCACCAGCAGGGCTTTCTTCACCAGCGCGTCATACGACTTATCGCACCAGCGGGCGGCATTAGAGCCGGTCTGGATATTATCACAGCTGAGCAGCGTGCCGGCAAAGTTGTCCGGGTCGCCATTGTCCGACATCCAGCCGTACAGCGCGCTGTCGTGTTCGCCTTTACGCATGCCGGCCAGGTATTCGCCCCACTCATAGCTGACGATCTTCGCTTTCACCCCGACTTTCGCCCAGTCGTTTTGGATCATTTCAGCAATGCGTTTTGAGTTCGGGTTGTAGGGCCGCTGAACCGGCATCGACCACAGGGTCACTTCCGCCCCTTGCTCCAGACCCGCCTGTTTGAGCAGCGCCTTCGCTTTCTGCGGATCGTAGTCGTAGTCCGGGAGGTCTTTTTTATACCCGAGCATGGTGGACGGGATCGGCGACTTCGCCACCGTACCGGAATCGAGGAACACCGCCCTGACGATGGCCTGTTTGTCGGTGGCGTAGTTTAACGCCTGGCGCACCAGCACATTATCAAACGGTTTTTTCTCGGTGTTGAACGCCAGATAGCCGACGTTCAGCGCCTCGACGGCGTGCAGTGTCAGATCGTTGTTGCCCTTGATCACCGGGAACTGTACCGGCGAAGGCGCTGGAATAATCTGGCACTCGTTAGTCTGCAGTTTAGCCAGCCGGGTCTCGACGTTCGGCGTGATGGAGAAGATCAGGTGCTTCGTCGGCACCTCGCCTTCCCAGTAGTGGGGATTGGCGATATAGCGGATTTGCGAATCCACTTTATACTGCTGCAGAGCATAGGGTCCGGTGCCGACAGGCCAGTTATCGACGTTTTCTGGCGTTCCTTTCTTCAGCATCGCCTCGCCATATTCCGCCGACAGAATAGAGGCGAAGTCCATTCCCCAGTCGGCAAGAAACGCCGCGTTCGGCTGATTGAGCTCAAACTGGACGTGATAGTCATCGACCTTTTTCACCGACTTAATCAGCTTATCGAGGCCCACGTCGTGGAAGTACTCATAGTTCCCCTGGGACACCTTGTGATAAGGATGCTGAGGATCCATCTGGCGCAGTACCGAAAACAGGACGTCGTCGGCGTTAAAATCGCGGGTCGGTTTGAAGAATTTATTGCTGTTGAACTTCACTCCCTGACGCAGCGTGAAGGTCCAGGTTTTGCCATCTTCAGAGACGTGCCACTCGGTGGCCAGCGACGGGATCGGCGTGTTCTTCACCGGATCAAAGGTGACCAGGCGGTTATACAGCACCTGCGAGCTGGCGACGAACGACGGGCCGGAGCTGGCGATCTGCGGGTTGAAGGACTCCGGGGAGGCCTCTGAGCAATAGACCAGCGTGTCATTGCCCGCGGCCCATGCGGCGCTGGCCGGCAGCAGCGCGCTCAGCAGCAGCGCCAGCGTGGATTTCCCTGTAGACATGGTTATAAGTCCTGATTATTGATTATAAGAACCGTAATAACAGCACAGCCCCTGGCCCCCGGCAAATAATCAATGGCTATCACCTTATGCCAATCGCGCTGAATTTGCTGGTTTAAACGGCGTCGCGCTGCTTTTTGCGCCAGGTACGGTTGGGATGTTGTGAGCTACGCACAATTCCGGCAAAAAAATGTGCGATAACCGCCCCGCTCACGCTCGCCGCCAGCCGCGACCGGTACACTGGAGGAACCGCAGAATAAGAGGTTACCTCCATGACAATCACCTGCAATCTGTACATTGCCGGCCAGTGGCACGATGCCGAAGACCGTCGGACCTTTACCCGGCGCCACCCTGCCCACGACGACATCGCCTCGGTTGCCGCTGCCGCCAGCCTCGCCGACGGTAAACGCTGCGTCGAGGCCGCGGCCAGCGCCTTCCCGCAGTGGCGCGATACATCCCCGGCGGAACGGCGACGCTTACTGCTCGACGCGGCGGAACATATGCTGCTGCGGGAAGCTAAATTTATCGCAGCCATGGCGGCGGAGACCGGCGCCACCGCCCACTGGGCGGGATTTAACGTCCATCTGGCGGCCGATATCCTGCGCGAAGCGGCGGCGCTGACCACCCAGATCGAAGGGCAGATCATTCCATCCAACGTGCCGGGCAATCTGGCGATGGGGGTCCGCCAGGGTGCCGGCGTGGTGCTGGGCATGGCGCCGTGGAACGCGCCGCTGATCCTTGCCACCCGGGCGCTGGGGACGCCGCTGGCCTGCGGCAACACGGTGATCCTCAAGGGCGCTGAGCTCTCTCCGGCTACACAAGGATTGATTATCGACGCCCTCGACGCGGCGGGCTTCCCGCCGGGCGTGGTGAACTATCTTACCTGCGCGCCTCAAGACGCGCCGGCGCTGGTAGAGTCGCTGATCGCCCATCCGGCGGTGCGGCGCGTCAACTTTACCGGCTCCACGCCGGTGGGGCGGATTATCGCCCGCACCTGCGGGCAGTATCTGAAACCGGCGGTGCTGGAGCTCGGTGGCAAAGCGCCGCTGCTGGTCCTCGACGATGCCGACATTGAGCAGGCGGCGGCGGGCGCCATTTTTGGCGCCTTCGCCAACGCCGGACAGATCTGCATGTCCACCGAGCGCATTATTGTCGACAACGCCGTGGCGGAGCGCTTTATCCCTCTGCTGACCAGGCGCGCCGCTTCTCTCCCCGCCAGCCTGACCGGCCCGGTGGTCGACATGAACACCGTCACCCGCTGCAACGCGTTAATCGACGATGCCTTAGCCAAAGGCGCCCGCCTGCTGACCGGCGGCAAAGCCTGCGATACCCACATGTCGCCTACCTTGCTGGACGGCGTCACCCGCGAGATGCGGCTGTGGAACGAAGAGTCCTTCGGCCCGGTAAAAGCGATTATTCGCGTTAATAACGACGAAGAGGCGCTGGCGGTAGCCAACGACAGCGACTATGGCCTTTCCGCTGCGGTCTACAGCCGCGACAGCGCCAGAGCGTGGAACCTGGCGCAACGTCTGCAAACCGGCATTTGCCATATCAATGGCCCAACCGTTCATGATGAAGCGCAAATGCCGTTTGGCGGCTGCAAAGCCTCCGGCTATGGCCGGTTCGGCGGCCGGGCCGGGATTGCGGAATTTACCGAGCTGCGCTGGATAACGCTCCAGACCCAGCCTCGCGAACTGCCATTCTGACGCCGTCCCCCCCTTAGCCGTGGCTGGCGATAAGCTGCGCCAGCCCTTCCGGGTTTTCCCACGCCATCGAGTGCCCCGCGTGGGGCACAATCCCGACCGGGATCCCTTGCGCCTCTACCCGTTCGATATCCGCATAAGGGAGCGACTGCTCGCCGACGATCAGCATCTTCTGACAGCGCAGCTGGCAGAGCTGGGTAAACCAGGGGGTGTCGCTGCCGTGTATCAGGCTGCTGGCGGCTCGCCAGACGGCCCAGGGGGCGCTGTTTTGCAAACAGCCGGCCCAGGGCGAGCGCTCTTCCGCCAGCATCCTGGCGTAACCTTCGGCGATAAAGGCCGCCTCTGACTGCGCCGCTATGCGCCGGCTGTACTCGCCGCCTCCGGCGACCAGGTTGGGTTCAGAAACCAGCAGCGTGGTCACCCGCCCCGCCAGCAAGCCTGCCGCTTCGATGGCGATGCTTCCCCCCATGCTATGCCCGTACAGCGCGAAGCGCTGCAGGCGCAGGTGGTCGAGGACTTGCTCCACCGCTTGCGCCTGGCTATGTATGTTGTAACTAAAGTCGTGCGGTTTATCGCTATAGCCGAAGCCCGGTAGATCGATAAGTATTTTGCGCCGCCCGTTGAGCGCGGGGGCGCTGGCGACGCGGGGGTAGTCGTAAGATGACGCGCAGCCGAGGCCGTGGATAAACACCAGCGGAAGCCCCTCTCCCGGAAGATCGAGCCAACGCAATGTGGCGCCTGCGACGGACGAAAAGAAACCGTTCACCTGTTTGCCTCCATGATAAGGTTACTGTGTTTTTATACAGTAACCTTATCCATGCCGCCACCCTTTTCTGTCGTCCGCCGCCGGAGCGTTAAAACAGCGAGACGAGTAGCGCCATCGGGAAGCTGAACGGCCAGGTGGCGCCGATCAACAGGGCCGCCAGCAGGCGGATCACCCGGCTCTCTTTGGTTAAAAACCAGCTAATTACGGCGCAGATCACGCCCATAATGGCGTAAAACACCAACATTTTTTGATATAACGTCATTCTTCGTTTTCCTTCCCTGAGGAGCGTTCCATGGTGGGATAATTATCTGCCATGACGTCGTGATTCAGAGATACCTGTATAACAAATTCAGAATCGGGCTGAATATTCAGAACAAAGCCCGATTCGTCTTAATCCGATAGCGCAACCGCGCCCGCCGTACTATACCTTTAGGGACTTACTCATTAAGGTGGCGTTATGGATGTCTCCAGCAAGACCGTCGTTATGATTAATGTCTGCGCCGCGTTCGCGCTTATCAGCCTGCTGTCGGTGAGATTTGGCTGGTTTTAATCATTTTACTCAGCAACGAAACCTAAAAAAGCAGCCCTCTGGGCTGCTTTTTTACGTGCGGAGGCTCGCGCCTATATTAGGGTCATAAACGATACGGGCTGAGTGGCCTGCGATAATAGCCTTGTTAAGTGCGGGGTTATAATGAGGCAAAACATTCACTTTCTCACTATCCCATTCGGCGGCGGCGCAAACGGCCTGCCCCACTCCCGCGCTCTCACAGCCCTGAATACGTTTTGCCGGCGCGTTACCATAGCTCAGCGCCACGGTGCCGACAGCCAGCAGAATAAAAGCAAAAATTTTCACAGCGACATCAACGTTAAAACCGAATATGCGTGAAATGATCGCATGAGCGGCGGCGGAAAGTCAAACCCGGGAGCATGCGCCACCGCGCTGGCGCGCATGGCGGATTGACTCGCCGGTTATTAAATATTGCGAATAAATATTACCCGTTAACCGCAAATATAAAAGCCTTATTTATCGTCGTGAAATAGTTTCTGTTCAGCGCAATCTGATTCGTCTGATAAAGATAATATTTCACCAATCGCAAACCAAAAGATTATAGCGCGTTGGCCGAAAATGCGATATACCGCGCAGGCGCTGGATCTTAATAAGATAAAAGGCGGCTACAAGCCGTTGTAACTTAACCTTTTCATGTCAGGCCTCGCTGGCGAGGGCCCCAAATAGCGCTAAATGACAACAAATATCATTTGCCTTCTCTTCAGAGAATACTTACATTCATAACTATTGGTAATGTTTTTAGCGCTGTGCGCTTTTATATTTCGAGGTGGATATGTCCGGAATCATCACCCTGGTCATCGCGCTGATCCTGCTGGTCGCGGCGGTGTATAATCTTATTTCCTATATACGGGACCGTCGCAGCGCCAGCTTGCCGAGCAAAAAAACCAAGCGCTGAACACGGTTAACGCGATTTCCTTCCTGCGCCAGCATCGCTGGCATACTCCTCTTCCTGGCTTAGTGCGGACATAAAAAAAGCCCCTGCCATCAGGCAGGGGCCGGTATTGGGTCGCAAACCGCGACGTTGCCGCCTCACCCGCCGGGCGCGACGCGCCCAGGGTGACTGGCGAACCCCATCCGGCGCTTATCTCCGGCACTCACGATGGCTTAGCTCTTGAAGGGGTATCAGAATAATCTCACATTCCCCGCCGCGAGTTTTAACCATTTTTGCCATCGTGACTATTAGCGAACTAACACACCCATTGCGTAATCATTCGTTGCCGCTTATGGGTCAATCCGTTAGCCATGTTTAACCATCACATGGCGGACCACGGTGTAATCCTCAAGGCCATACATCGACATGTCTTTCCCATAGCCCGACAGCTTCTGGCCGCCATGCGGCATTTCACTCACCAGCATAAAGTGGGTATTGACCCAGGTGCAGCCATACTGCAGCCTGGCGCTGAGCCGGTGGGCGCGGCCAACATCTTTCGTCCACACCGAAGAGGCCAGACCATACTGGGAGTCATTTGCCCAGCTCAGGGCCTGCGCTTCATCGCTGAAAGGCGTCACGCTGACCACCGGGCCAAACACTTCGCGCTGCACGATGGCGTCTTCCTGCCGGGCGCCGGCGAGCAGCGTCGGCTGGAAATAATAGCCCGCGCCGTCCGCCCGATTGCCGCCGGTCACCACTTTAATATGCGGTAGCGCCTTGGCGGCTTCCACCGCGGCGCTGACGCGCTCAAGATGGGCCAGCGAGCTCAGCGGTCCCAGCTCGGTGGCGGCATCCTCCGGCGCCCCCATTTTCAGGCTGGCCACCGCCGCCCCGAGCTTCTCCACCAGCTGCTCATAAATACCCTGTTGGGCGTAGATCCGGCAGGCGGCCGTACAGTCCTGGCCGGCGTTGTAAAACCCGAAGGTCCGAACGCCATCCACCACCGCATCGATATCCGCGTCGTCAAAGACGATGACCGGCGCCTTACCGCCCAGCTCCATATGGGTACGTTTAATCGACGAGGCGGTATGGCCGATGATATGCGCGCCGGTGGCAATCGACCCGGTCAGGGAAACCATTCGCACTTTCGCGTGGGCGGTCAGCGGATCGCCCACCGTTTTGCCGCGGCCGAACAGTACGTTGACCACCCCTTCCGGGAAAATATCTTTTGCCAGCTCAGCCAGCTTCAGCGCCGTCAGCGGGGTGATCTCGGAGGGTTTTATCACCACGCAGTTGCCTGCCGCCAGCGCCGGGCCCAGCTTCCAGGCCGCCATCATCAGGGGATAGTTCCACGGCGCGATGGAGGCCACCACGCCCACCGGGTCGCGACGGATCATCGAGGTATGCCCTTCCAGATACTCTCCGGCCGCCATTCCCGGCAGGCAGCGGGCGGCGCCGGCGAAGAAGCGGAAAACGTCCGCAATGGCCGGCATCTCATCGTTAAGCACGCAGTGCAGCGGCTTGCCGCAGTTCAGCGACTCCAGCTGCGCCAGGGTCTCCGCCTGCGCCGCGATGGCATCCGCCAGCTTCAGCAGACATTCCGCGCGCGTTTTCGGCGTCGTCTGGCTCCAGGCGTCGAACGCCCGATCCGCCGCCTCAACGGCGGCATCCACCTGGGCCGCTGTCGCTTCGGCAATATCCAGGATCACATCGCCGGTCGCAGGGTTGTATACCGGCACCTTCTCGCCTTCACCTGCCACTAACTTACCGTTTATCAATAGGTTGTGTTGCATAGCATTATCCTGTTTCATGGTTTTATTTCCCGTTTCCGGCGACGTTATCGCCGTCGCGGGTGAGCCACCAGGCCCCTAAGATTGGTATCGTTGTTACCAGCATCACCAACAGCGCGACAACGTTGGTGACGGGCACATCTCGCGGCCGCCCCAGCTGATTCAGTAACCACAGCGGCAAAGTTCGCTCATGCCCCGCGGTAAAAGTCGTGACGATGATTTCATCAAATGACAGGGCGAATGCCAGCATCCCGCCCGCCAGCAGCGCCGATCCCAGATTGGGCAGCACCACGTAGCGAAAGGTCTGCCAGCCGGTCGCCCCCAAATCCATCGAGGCCTCCACCAGGCTCCAGGAGGTCCGGCGGAAGCGGGCGATGACGTTGTTAAACACCACCACCACGCAGAAGGTCGCGTGCCCCACCACGATGGTCAGCAGACCAGGTTCAAGGCCTACCGCTTTAAAGGCGGTCAGGAGCGCCAGGCCGGTAATAATCCCCGGCAGGGCGATGGGCAGCAGCAGCAGTAGCGACACCGCGTTCTTACCAAAAAAGGTGCTCCGCCACAGGGCTCCTGCAGCAAGCGTGCCAAGCACTAAGGCGATGGCCGTCGACAGGGCGGCAATTTTAAGTGACAACGTCACTGCCTCCAGAATATCGCTGCGCCCTGCCGCCTCGCTGAACCAGCGCAGCGTCAGCCCCTGCGGCGGAAAACTGAAGGCGGCATCTTCCGTATTAAAAGCATAGATGGCGATGATCAGCAGCGGAAAGTGGAGAAAGACCACCCCGCCCCATGTCGCCAGTTTCAGATACCAGGGTGCGCGTTCAGAGTGCATCGAAGGCTCCCAGACGTTTCACGAACGCCAGATAAAGGGCAATCAGCACGATCGGCACGAGGGTAAACGCCGCCGCCATCGGCATATTGCCGATCGCCCCCTGCTGCGAGTAAACCATATTGCCGATAAAGTACCCCGGCGGGCCGACCAGCTGCGGCACGATAAAATCGCCCAGCGTCAGCGAAAAGGTGAAGATAGACCCGGCGGCAATCCCGGGAATAGCCAGCGGCAGGACCACGTAGCGGAAGGTCTGCCGCGGGGCGGCGCCAAGATCGGCCGAGGCCTGCAGCAAAGAGCCCGGGATACGCTCCAGCGCCGCCTGCACCGGCAGGATCATAAAAGGCAGCCAGATGTAGACGAAGACCAGGAAGCGTCCGAGTCCGGAGGTGGATAAGGTGTTGCCGCCCACCGCCGGGACGGTCAGCAGAGCGTTCAGCGCCCCTTCCAGCCCGAGATGGCCGAGAAACCACTGCGCCACGCCATCTTTGGCCAACAGCAGCACCCACGCGTAGGCTTTGACGATATAGCTGGCCCACATCGGCAACATGACCGCGATATAAAAGAAGGCCTTCATTTTGCCGCTGGTGTAGCGCGCCATATACCAGGCCATCGGCAGCGCCAGCAGAGCACTGGCCAGCGTCACGCACAGCGCCATGACCAGGGTGCGAACGATAATGTCGTAGTTGGCAGGGTTGAACAGCGCCAGCAGATTGGCCAGCGTGAAGTCGCTGGTCACCGACATGGTGAAGTCATCAAAAGTATAGATACTCTGCCACAGCAGGGTCAGCAGCGATCCCAGATAGACGATGCCAAACCACATCAACGGCCCAAGCAGCAGCAAAAACAGGCCCAGCGCCGGCCGGCGCCAGAAGATCCCCGATACGCGTCCGGCCTGCGCAGGAACAATCGCCATGGTCATCTCAGCCTCCGCTTTCCAGCGGGGTCATCGCCGCACGCGACCATGACGCCTGCACCGTTTGCCCGGTTCGCGGAACGCTCGCCGCCGCCGCGCCGTCGATATTGGCCTGGCTGACCAGCAGCTTGTCGCCATCCGCCAGCCGGAGCTCGATCCGCGTTGCCGCCCCCTGATACTGTACCGCCTGCACCACACCCTGCACCTGCACTTCGCCGCCGCCCTGCAGGCGAACATGTTCCGGGCGCAGCGACCAGCAGCCCGCCAGGCCGCATAGCCGCCGGGCCGCCTCGGCCTCAAAGACGTTGGCGGTGCCGACAAAACCGGCGACAAAGGCGGTCTTCGGATGCAGATAAAGATCCTGCGGGGCATCCACCTGCTCAATGCGCCCGTTGTTAAACACCGCCACGCGATCGGACATAGACAGCGCTTCGCTCTGGTCGTGGGTGACGAAGATGAAGGTGATCCCCAGCGACTGCTGCAGCTTTTTCAGCTCCACCTGCATCTGCTCGCGCAGCTTTAAATCCAGGGCGCCCAGCGGCTCGTCGAGCAGCAGCACCCGCGGCTGGTTCACCAGCGCCCGGGCGATGGCGACCCGCTGCCGCTGACCGCCAGAGAGCTGGGAGGGCTTGCGATGGTGCGCAAAACCGAGGGCCACCTTCTCCAGCGCCTCCTGGGCGCGGGCATGGCGCGCTTTCTTCGCCACGCCTTTGACCATCAGGCCGTAAGCGACATTGTCGAGGATCGACATATGGGGAAAAAGCGCATAGTCCTGGAACACGGTATTGACGTCCCGCTGCCAGGGCGGCAGCTCGCTGGCCGGCTGACCGAAGATCCGGATGGTGCCGCCGGAGAGCTGCTCAAAACCGGCAATCAGCCGCAGGCAGGTGGTTTTCCCCGAGCCCGAAGGTCCCAGCATGGAGAAAAACTCGCCGTCGCGGATACCAATGCTGACCCCGTCCACCGCCCGCACATCGCCATACAGGCGCGATACATTCTGAAACTCGACCGCGTACGTCATTGTTTGCCTCCGATCCTTAGCGGCCGCCCATTATCGCAATGTAGTCCTGCGTCCAGCGGCTGTAGGGAACGTATTTCCCCCCCTCGGCAACCGGCGTTTTCCAGAAGTGGATGCGGGCAAACTGGTCGTAGCCGTTGGTCTCACAGCCCTTCTCTCCGAGCAGCGCGCTGGCTTTACAGCCCTCAGGCACCACCGGCAGCGAGCCGAACCAGGCCGCTACATCGCCCTGCACCTTCGGCGTGAGCGACCAGTTCATCCATTTATAAGCGCAGACCGGGTGCTTCGCCTCGCTGTGCAGCATGGTGGTATCCGCCCAGCCGGTCACCCCCTCCTTCGGAAATACGGTAGCGACAGGCTGGCCTTCCGCCTTCAGGCCGTTGGCCTGATAGGGCCACGAGCTGGAGGCGGCCACCCCTTCGTTTTTGAAGTCGTTCATCTGCACGGTGGCGTCATGCCAGTAGCGGTGGATCAGCGGTTGCTGGTCACGCAGCACCTTCAGCACCGCGTTGTACTGGGTTTCGGTCAGTTGATAGGGATCTTCGATCCCCAGCTGCGGTTGGGTGGCTTTGACAAACAGCGCAGCGTCGGCGATATAGATCGGGCCATCATAGGCCTGCACCCGCCCCTGATTGGTTTTGCCATCCGGAAGATCCTGCTTCACGAAGACCACGCTCCAGCTGTCCGGCGGCGTCGGGAATACGCGGGTGTTGTACATCAGCAGATTCGGTCCCCACTGATACGGCGTGCCGTAAACTTTGCCCCCGACGTTAAACCATGCCCCTTGCGCAATGCGCGGGTCGAGAGTGTGCCACCCGGCAATCAGCGCTGTGTTAATAGGTTGAACGCGTTTGCCCATGATCAGACGCAGCGAAGCATCGCCCGAGGCAGTCACCAGATCGTAGCCACCCTTGGCCATCAGGCTAACCATTTCGTCAGAGGTGGCGGCAGTTTTCACATTAACCTGACAGCCGGTCTCCTTTTCAAACTGGCTGACCCAGTCGTACTGCTTGTCGGTCTGACCGCGTTCGATATACCCCGGCCAGGCAATAATATCCAGCCGCCCTTCCGGTTTATCCAGCGAGGTGAGTGGCTCAGCCGCCTGGACGGTCAGGCAGGCCATCCCCAGCACATAAAGGCTGCAACGGGCCAATTTTTTGCTCATCAGGTGTTACTCCTGTCACAAGGGAATTAGCGGCAGCCGTGCCGTAAAAATATCTCCTGAAATAAGGGTAGTCAGCGGATTAACGCCCTCGGGGGAATTTATTCAGGTTGTGACCCGGGACGCATTACGCAAAAATCGCCAACACAAGACTGACTTTATGGATTATAGACAACGAGTTAGAGAAAAAGGAGGGGTATGCGTATTTCCTATGGTGAGCGCCGGTAAAATAATGACCGGCCTCGATAAAAATCCATCTTCGTTTATTTTTAGCGATTGTTTATCGCGGCGAAAAATAGTCAAAGCGATCAGGAAAGCTGCTCACGAATTAGCTCGCCCAGGCGCTTCACCCCCTGCTCTTCGCGTTCTCCCCAGCCCCAGGCGGTATTAAAGCGGAAAAACGAGGTCCAGCTGGCAGAGGTGGAGAACATTTTTCCCGGGGCGATGCTGATGTGCGACGCCAGCGCCCTGGCGCTCAGCACGCTGGCGTCGGCCCCTTCCGGTAGTTCGATCCACAGAAAATAGCCGCTGTCGCTGTGATGGATAGTGACCTCCGGCGGCAGATGGCGCAGCAGCGCCTGCCAGGCCTGCTGTTTACGTTCCGCCAGCTGGCGACGGAGACGGCGCAGATGGGCGTCATAGCGTTTGGTCGACAGGTAATCCATCAGGGCTAACTGCATCGGCGAGCTGGTGGAGAGCGTACTCATCAGCTGCAGCTGCTGGATCCGCCGCGCCTGTTTCCCGGCCGCCACCCAGCCGATGCGAAAGCCGGGCACCAGACATTTTGAAAACGAACTGCAGTGCAGCGTCATATCCTGTTGATCCCAGAACTTCGCCGGCAACGGCTTCTCGCGGCCAAAGTAGAGCTCGCTGTAAACATCATCTTCAATCAGCATCACGTCATAGCGCGCCAGCAACGCCACCAGCGCTGCTTTTTTTTCGGCGCTGAGGGTGAAGCCGAGCGGGTTCTGGCCGTTGGTCATCAGCCAGCAGGCCTTGACCGGATAGTTTTGCAGGGCCGCCTCCAGCGCCGTCAGGTCAATGCCCTCTTTGACGTCGGTGGCCACCGACAGCGCCTTCAGACGCAGCCTCTCCAGCGCCTGCAGGGCTCCGTAGAAACAGGGATTTTCCACCACCACCCAGTCGCCGGGCTCGGTCACCGCCTGCAGGCTGAGGTTTAGCGCCTCCAGCGCTCCGGCGGTAATGACGATCTCGTCGGGCGAGACGTTCATCCCCTGCAGGGCATAACGCCGGGCAATGGCGTGCCGTAGCTCCGCGTTGCCCGGCGGTAGGTTCTCAATCACGCTCATGGCGGTGGCGGTTTTACTCACCTGCGCCAGCGAACGGTTAAGCTGCTGGAGTGGGAAGAGACGCGGGTCCGGGAAGGCCGAGGCAAAGGGCAGCATTGACGCCTGGCGGCTGGCCTGGAGCACCTCAAAGATGTAAGTATTGATATCGACCGCTTCATCGCGGGTCACCTGAGCAGGCGGCGCCGGCTGACGAAGCTTCACCGGCTGGGGGGCGACGTAATATCCCGACTGCGGTCGGGCGACGATGCGCCCCTGGCTTTCCAGTAGCTGATAGGCATGGCTGACGGTCATAAAGCTCATGCCGCTGCTGACCACCTGCTCGCGCAGCGAGGGGAGCCGATCGCCCGGCAACCAGACGCCAAGCGCGATCTGGTCGGTCAGCTGCTGCGCCAGCTGTTGATACTTTTTCATTGTCACCCTTTCCTTGCTGCAACCTCCCTTTATCATATATCAGTTGTTATAAATTAACACTTTTAAGTAACTGTTATGTAAAACAGCGTAACCCGGTCACACAGAACGCCCGCAGGAAAGGTTCACGAGAAAATTGTCCAAAAAAACGATATGATGCATAACCAAAAAATGAACATGATACCGATGGTAATACATAAGCTATGTAATCCTTTTTCTGACATGACCATTCCCTTTTATTGATATCCTGAGAATAAAATACAAAGCACGGCTAAACACGACAATTTAAAATTATTTAATTCATAATTAACTGACTCATCCTTTTTACTGATTCTCATACTAACAAACGTGTGCAGACGTTAAATTCATTAATAAAGAACAGATAATAAAATGCTATATCTGTCGTAATTAGAGGATATTGCTCACAAAAATTAAACGACCGCGCTTTCCCGCTCAGCTACAGGTCTAAGCTGATCCGTAAGACTACGATAATACAGTGAAATAGATTATTAATATTTTCCTGGCCAACAATCTGGCTTTGCTTTCAGCGTTAAAAATGACGCTGTTCCCCCGAGGGATCTCTATGTTGGCGGTCCCCGGAGACCGGCAAAAAGATCATAACAGCCGCCAACTGTTATGATAAAAAATGAACCGACTGCCTCTGCCCCCTTGCCGCCACCCTGCCTAAAATTGCGCTGAATCAATTTTGTTGTGGAGTCCTGCATGTTCGGTCTTGATGCATTCCATCTGGCGCGAATTCAATTCGCCTTTACGGTCTCGTTTCATATTATCTTTCCCGCCATCACCATTGGCCTGGCAAGCTACCTGGCGGTTCTCGAAGGCCTGTGGCTGAAAAGCAAAAATCCCACCTGGCGCTCGCTGTACCATTTCTGGTCGAAGATCTTCGCCGTCAACTTCGGTATGGGAGTGGTGTCCGGGCTGGTGATGGCCTATCAGTTCGGCACTAACTGGAGCGGTTTTTCGCAGTTCGCGGGCAGCATCACCGGCCCCCTGCTGACCTATGAAGTCCTGACGGCGTTCTTTCTGGAAGCCGGTTTTCTCGGGGTCATGCTCTTCGGCTGGAACCGCGTGGGGCCGGGGCTGCACTTTTTCGCCACCTGCATGGTGGCGCTGGGGACTATCATCTCGACCTTCTGGATCCTCGCTTCCAACAGCTGGATGCAAACCCCGCAGGGGTTTGAGATCGTCGATGGCCAGGTGGTGCCCGTCGACTGGCTGGCGGTGATCTTTAACCCGTCGTTCCCCTACCGCTTGCTGCACATGACGGTGGCGGCATTTCTCAGCAGCGCGCTGTTCGTCGGCGCCTCGGCGGCCTGGCATCTGCTGCGCGGCAATCAGTCGCCAGCGATCCGCAAGATGTTCTCCATGGCGCTATGGATGACGCTGCTGGTTGCGCCGGTCCAGGCGCTGATCGGCGATATGCATGGCCTGAACACCCTGAAACACCAGCCGGCAAAAATCGCCGCCATTGAGGGCCACTGGGAAAACCCGCCCGGCGAGCCGACGCCGTTACTATTGTTTGGCTGGCCAGATATGGAACAGGAGCGCACCCGCTACGGGCTTGAGATCCCGGCGCTGGGCAGTCTGATCCTCACCCACAGCCTGGATAAACAGGTGCCGGCGCTGAAGGAGTTCGCCCCTGAGGATCGCCCAAACTCCACCGTGGTGTTCTGGTCATTTCGCCTGATGGCTGGTCTCGGCATGCTGATGCTGCTGCTCGGGGCGCTGGCCCTGTGGCTGCGCCGCGGCGACCGGCTGTACCACTCGCGGCCGTTTCTGCGCTTTGCCCTGTGGATGGGCCCCTCAGGACTGATTGCGATTCTCGCCGGCTGGGTGACCACCGAAGTGGGCCGCCAGCCATGGGTGGTGTATGGCGTTCAGCGCACCGCCGAGGCGGTTTCCGCCCACGGCGATCTGCATATGTCGGTCAGTTTGTTGACCTTTATTGTGGTTTACAGCGCCGTCTTCGGGGTCGGCTACAGCTACATGCTGCGCCTGATCCGCAAGGGGCCGCAGGAGGTGCAACCCGCGACAACCGGTACGCCAGCCCGCCCGCTGTCCGCCGCTACTGAAGGTTATCTGCAGAAGGAGTCTCGCTAATGGGTATCGAATTATCGGTGATCTGGTTCGTGATTATCGTCTTTGCCACGCTGATGTACATCGTCATGGACGGCTTTGATCTGGGCATTGGCATGCTGTTCGGCACGGTCCGGGGCAGCACAGAGCGCGACGTGATGGTGAACAGCGTCGCCCCGGTATGGGATGGCAATGAGACCTGGCTGGTGCTGGGCGGCGCCGGTCTGTTTGGCGCCTTTCCCCTCGCCTACGCGGTGATAATCGACGCCCTGTCGATCCCCCTGACCCTGATGCTGATCGGCCTGATCTTTCGCGGCGTGGCCTTTGAATTTCGTTTCCAGGCCACGCCGTCGCACCGGCCATTCTGGGACCGCGCCTTCTTTGGCGGTTCCCTGCTGGCGACCTTCAGCCAGGGCGTGGTGGTCGGAGCGGTGATCGACGGTTTTACCGTCAGCGGTCGCGCCTTCAGCGGCGGCATGTTTGACTGGCTGACCCCGTTCAGCCTGTTTTGCGGACTCGGGCTGTGCGTGGCCTATGCGCTGCTCGGCGCTACCTGGCTGGTGATGAAGAGCGAAGGCGCGCTGCAGCAGCGGATGCGCAGCGCGTCGCGACAGTTGCTGGTTGCCCTGCTGGCGGTGTTTGCCGTCATCAGCCTGTGGACGCCGCTGGCGCACCCGGCGATCGCCGCCCGCTGGTTCAGCCTGCCGAATCTCTATTTCCTGCTGCCGGTGCCGCTGCTGGTGCTCCTGATTAGCGCCTGGCTGTGGCGCACACTGCCTCTGCACGAACGCCATGTCTCGCCTTTCACCCTAACGCTGGGCCTGGTGTTTCTCGGCTTTAGCGGCCTGGGGATCAGCATCTGGCCGCATATTATTCCGCCATCGATTACCTTGTGGCAGGCCGCCGCCCCGCCGCAAAGCCAGGGCTTTATGCTGGTGGGCGCGCTGCTGATTATTCCGGTTATTCTTGGCTATACCTGCTGGAGCTATTACGTGTTCCGCGGCAAAGTCCAGCCAGGGGAGGGTTATCATTGATGAAAACCGTCTGGTCCACACGTCTGCTGTGGCTGATCGCGCTGTGGGGAGGCAGCGTGCTGACGCTGGCCGCCATCAGCCTGCTGTTTCGCCTGCTGATGACCGCCGCGGGTCTTAAAGTTTGAACCAGGATGCAGAGTCATCCGGATCCGGAGCTCTCCATCTTGTCTTCACTTTTACCTGCTGAAATACGCGGACACATCAGAAGAAAGGATATTGCTATGAAGAAGTTAGCTTTACTGTCTGCCGCGATGACGCTGGGAATATCGTCATGGGCTTTCGCTGCCGACAACCCGCCGCCGCCAGAAAAAAGCGCACAGCATCAGGGTAAATCGGCGGCGAAAAACGGCCAGCACGACGGTAAGCAAGCGCAACACAACGGCAAGCAGCCGCGGCATGATGGCAAGCAGCCGCAACGAGACGGCAAACAACCGCAGCATGGTGGTAAGCAGCCGCCAAAAGGCGGTGAGCACAGCGGGAAACCACTGCCGCCAAAAGCGTAATCCCTCACGCCTGGCCTTCTGCGCCAGGCTTTTTTCACCCTCTTTCAGCAGACATTGACAAACCCTTGCCCTTCTTTGATAAACCGGGAAAAAAACCTGCACAGCGCCTGGCATAGTAAGCCCACGCCATTGATTCACAGAGAAAAGGTATGTTGAGGAGAAGCATGAGCGCCCTGCTGTTGCTGTGCGCGCTTTTTTCCGGGCATCTGCTGGCCCACCGTCAGGGGCACGATTACTTTCCGGTACAGAGCCTCGAGCAGCAGCTGCTGCACGAGGCGGATAGCGATGAGCTTCGCAGCCGGTGCGAAGAGAACGCCGCCGACCTGCGCGAGCACCACCGCTGGCAGGACGCCCGCAAACCGCGGGCATCACACAGCCAGTAGCGTCGCCGCGGATCAGGCCCCTTTGCGCTTCGGCAGGGTCTTCATCAGCTCGTCCGGGCTGACGGAGGCCACGATGCTACCCGGGTGCGGCATTTTGAGGATATGGTTTTTGATCTTGCCGACCACGTGCATTTCGCACGGACGGCAGTCAAACTTCAGGGTCAGCACTTCATCGCCATGGATCAGCTGCATCGGCGTGGCTTTCCAGCTCTTGATGGAGCCTTTCGCCTGTTTCGGACAGAGATTGAAGGCAAAGCGCAGGCAATGTTTAGTGATCATCACCGGCACATCGCCCTTCTCTTCGTGGGCTTCATAGGCGGCGTCAATCAGCTGCACGCCATAGCGCTGGTAGAACGCCCGCGCCTTGTGGTTATAGACGTTGGCGAGGAAGGAGAGATGGGTCTCCGGGTAGACCGGCGGCGGCACAGAGACCGGCTTACGGGTGCCGCGCTGCCAGGCGTTGAGCCGCGCGTCATCCAGCATTTCGGCCGTTTCACGCCGCAGCTGGTTGAGCAGGCTGTTGGGCACAAACAGCGGCGGCAGATTAACCTGCACCTCGCGCGCATAGTAAATGGTTTGCCCCAGTTTTGTGACACCGTCACGGAGTTTGGCCAGCGCTTTCTCCGCCTGGTTAGCTTCGGCGAACTCCCCGTCAAGGGTGTGGGTCACGCTGACGCCATCTTCACAGGTCATGGTGAGAACCAGCTGCTCCTGCCAGCCGCTTAGGGTGACGTCTACGGCGATGCGGCGTTCGCTGGAGGTCTTCAGCAGCGCCTGCTGCCAGTTGTGATCGAGGTTGCGGTTGAGCGCCTGATGCGGGCGCACTTTGTGCAGATCCGCAGGCATCTCGTTCGGCCACACCCGATAGCGATTTTCGCCGGTTTTTTCCACGGTATTGGCGCGGAAGCCCACCACTTCACGCTTAATCATCACGTTAAGGCCATCGCCGTTGGTTAACGGTTCGCTGACCTCGACGTCGAGATGGTCTTTACCCACCTTCAGCACTTCGCCCACCGGCAGTCCGATAAATTTTGGCGAATCAAAGGCGCCGATATCGCCTTTACGGGCATTAACGAAGTAATCGGTGCTGCCGCGGTGGAAGGTTTTATCGGTGGACGGGATAAAGAAATGCTCGGTGCGCCCTGCCGAGGCGCGCGCGAGATCGCCGCGGTCTTCAATGATGGCGTCCAGCATCTGGCGGTAGTGAGCGGTGATGTTTTTCACGTAGCTCATGTCTTTGTAACGGCCTTCGATTTTGAAGGAGCGCACCCCGGCATCGATCAGCGCCGCCAGGTTGGCGGTCTGGTCGTTGTCTTTCATCGACAGGAGATGTTTTTCATAGGCCACCACTCGCCCCTGATCGTCCTTCAGGGTATACGGCAGGCGGCAGGCCTGCGAGCAGTCGCCGCGGTTGGCGCTGCGTCCGGTCTGGGCGTGGGAAATGTAGCACTGGCCGGAATAGGCCACGCACAGCGCGCCATGGATAAAGAATTCGATGGTGGCGTCAGTATTATCGTAGATGGCCTTGATTTGACTGAGGTTCAGCTCGCGCGCCAGCACGATCTGGCTGAAACCGGCGTCTGAGAGAAACTTTGCTTTCTCCACGCTGCGGATGTCGCACTGGGTGCTGGCGTGCAGCTCGATCGGCGGCAGGTCCAGCTCCATGATCCCCATATCCTGGACAATCAGCGCATCGACGCCCGCGTCGTAAAGGTCGGTAATCAGCCGCTGCGCCGGCTCCAGCTCATCGTCATGCAGAATGGTGTTCAGCGTCACAAAGACCTTGGCGCCGAAGCGATGGGCGAAAGGCACCAGACCGGCGATGTCGCTCAGGCTGTTGCTGGCGTTGTGGCGGGCGCCAAAGCCAGGTCCACCGATATAAACGGCGTCGGCGCCGTGAAGGATCGCTTCGCGAGCGATACCGGCGTCGCGGGCAGGACTAAGAAGTTCAAGACGATGACTGTGCAGGCGCATACGCGTGTTGTTATCCAGTATAAGGGGGTCGAAATGGCGGCTATTGTAGTCAGAACCGGGCGCAGACGAAAACCTTTTCCGCCGTCGCGGGACGACGAATTTTCAGTTTTCAGCAAAGTATTGAAGGAAAAGATATTTCCCTCAAATCACCGTACAGAGTACTGTCATCACGTATTCCGGATTTTCCTCGTCACGTTGTGAGTGGTTATCATCAGTCATCTTGTCTGGCCGCGGGTTCGCCCGCGGTTTTTTCTTTTGGATAGTGGATAAGCGAATGGAAATGAGCCGCCTGGGCGCCGCTGTTCCGGTAGGCATGCGCCGCATCGCCGGCGAAGCGCCGACCCTCACCCGCCTGCAGCGAGTGCCACTCCCCCTGTAAGCAGAGATCCAGGGTACCGCTAATCACGACAACATGCTCAATCACCCCTTGCTCATGCGGCGTCGATTCGCTCAGCGCCCCGGGAGCAAGGGTTATCGAGAAATGATCAAAGCGCAACTCCGGGTCCCACGGGAAGACCGGGGTCACCACCATCGCCTGCTGCTGCGGGTCAAACGCGGAGGGCGCCGCGCCGTCATCCGGAACGATAAACGCCGAAAACGGCACGTTCAGCCCGGTGGCAATCTTCCACAGCGTCGCGACCGTCGGACTCGATTCATTCCGCTCAATCTGCCCGAGCATGGCTTTCGACACCCCGGTCTCTTCCGCCAGACGCGACAGGCTCCAGCCGCGCTGCTGACGCAGATTTTTGAGGGTGGCCGCCAGGTGTTGCGCAATATTCATCCTACCTCCTGATTTTTCAGCCCAGAGTATACCTCCATTTGCCTGATTCAACAGGGCGATTAGCGGCATCGCGGGCCGTTTGCGACAAGAGCCGCGGTGCGCAGCCCTCACCACGCAGGAACCTTGTGCGCTAAAACGCACAATGATAGAGTAATCGGACGTTATAACGCACAAGAGAAAACTATGCGCTCGTTTACCGTTCCGCTTCCCAGCCTGTTCGCCGGCTTCGTCGCCGTGCTGGTGGGCTACGCCAGCTCTGCCGCCATCATCTGGCAGGCTGCCGCTGCCGCCGGCGCCACGCCCGGGCAGATCGCCGGCTGGATGACGGCCCTGGGCCTCGCCATGGGCGTCAGCACCCTCGCGCTGAGCGGCTGGCGAAAAGTGCCGGTGCTCACCGCCTGGTCAACGCCGGGCGCCGCCCTGCTGGTCAGCGGCCTGCAGGGGGTGACCCTCCCTGAGGCGGTGGGGGTATTTATCTTCGCCAATGCGCTGATCGTCCTCTGCGGCGTTACCGGCCTGTTTGCCCGGCTGATGAAAATCATTCCCCATTCGCTGGCCGCCGCGATGCTGGCCGGCATTCTGCTGCGTTTCGGTTTGCAGGCCTTCGCCGGCTTCCAGGATCATCTGCTGCTGTGCGGCGGCATGCTCGCCGCCTGGCTTCTGTGTAAGGCGCTGTGGCCCCGCTTCGCCGTGGTCGCCGCGCTGGTTGCCGGGGCGCTGATTGCCGCGGCCTCCGGGGAGGTGGCCAGCGCCGCTGTGCCGCTGGCGTTTGTGGCGCCGGAATGGATCGCCCCGCAGTTTACCCCGGCGCTGCTGCTCAGCGTCGGCCTGCCGTTCTTCCTCGTGACCATGGCCTCACAGAACGCGCCCGGGTTCGCTACCCTTCAGGCATCAGGCTATGCCGTACCGGTCTCCGCGCTGATCGTTGTCTGCGGGGGGCTGGCGCTGCTGCTGGCGCCGTTTGGGGTCTACTCGATCTGTATTGCGGCGATCACCGCCGCCATCTGTCAGAGCCCGGAAGCGCACCCGGATCCGCAGAAGCGTTGGCTGGCGGCCATGGCCGCAGGCGGTTTTTATCTGCTGGCCGGTCTGTTCGGGGGATCGATCACCGCGCTGATGTCGGCCCTGCCGACAGCGTGGATCCAGATGCTGGCCGGCCTGGCGTTGCTCGGCACCATCGGCGGTAGTCTGTTTCAGGCGGTACATCAGGCCAGTGAGCGCGACGCGGCGGTGCTGACCTTTCTGATCACCGCCAGCGGCGTGACGCTGGCGGGAATTGGCTCGGCATTCTGGGGCGTGGTGCTCGGCGGAGTGAGCTACGGCGTGCTATCCGCGCTGCGCCGCCCGTAGCTGGGTCGGCGTCAGGCCGGTGGCGGCTTTGACCCGATGGCTGAAATGGCTGGCGGAGCTGAAACCGCAGGCCAGAGCGATCTCGGTGAGCGGCAGCGCGCTGTGGCAGATCAGGTTTTGCGCCTTCGCCATTCGCTGCTGCATCACATATTGATGCGGAGCCATATTCAGCGACTGGCGGAACATACGGGCAAAATGAAATTCACTCAGTCCCGCCTGCTGCGCCAGGTCGGCCAGGGTCAATGGCTGATCGAGGTGAGCGTCGATCCAGGCCAGCACGTGACGCTTCACCCCCGGCGCCAGTCCCCCGGTGACCGAGGGCAAACGCCACTGCACGGTGGCATAGTGCTGGATCAGATGGGTGAGCAATAAACTGCTGGCGGCGCTAAGGGTCAGCTGGTTCGCCGGCTGTCGCCAGTCATTAGCCAGCAAAAACTGACGATACACGGTGGTGATTTTGTCATCGCTGGCAAAGGTTTTCTCCTGCAGGGTGAAGTTCGCCGGGCTGCGATCCCACACCTCCTCCCCGACACGGCGCAGATGCGCATCGGTACAATAGAGATGGACAAACGACAGATCGCCGCGGATATCCCAGACGCTTTCATCGCCTTTCGGCATCAGGCAAAAGCGATCCGGGCCGCCGCCATTCTTCCAGCCGTGCGGCGTCTTTTGATAGCTTTCATAACCATCGGCGACGTACAGGCTTAAGGTATGATGATCGCTGCGTACCGTTACGGTATCGCAGTTGTTATACCAGGCGGCCAGTTGAATACCGGAATTCAGCTCCACGGTGCCCTTCAGCACCGCGTTCTGTCGCCGTAATGTTTCAAACGTCCCGTAACCCATCGCCTTCACGCATCTGTCCTGTCTGGAAAAACTCTAGTCTAGGGAGACTGCGACGCGGTTTCCAGTCCTCACCGCCGGCGAAAGACAAATAAGCGCAAGAATTTGCAAGCCGACAACAAGCGGGTGAAAGCCGCAGGTTGCGGCAGGCGGCATACTCCTCCCTTCAACAGGCAGAGGAGAATCAGGGTGAACGCATTACTTTATGCACTCGTTGTCGTTATCTGGGGAACGACGTGGATTGCGATTTTTTTACAGCAGGGGCCGGTGGCGGCGCCGGTATCGATTTTCTGGCGGTTCGCCGTGGCCAGCGTCACGATGCTGGCGATTCTGCTCGTCACGCGACGTCTGCGGCCGCTGGGCGCGAAGGACCATCTCTGCTGCCTGCTGCAGGGCTGCTGCGTCTTCTGCTTCAATTTCTGGTGCTTTTATACCGCCGCCGCCTGGATCAACACCGGTCTGGAATCGGTGATCTTTTCCATGGCGGTGCTGTTTAACGCCATCAACAGCTTTCTTTTCTTCCGTCAGCAGCCGCCGGGACGCTTCTGGGCTGCCGCCGCGCTCGGTCTGGCCGGTATCGTCACCCTGTTCTGGGATGACCTGCTGGCCAACGGGCTGAACGCTTCGCTACTGTGGGGGATCGGTCTGAGCGCGCTGGGCACTTACGGCTTTTCGCTGGGCAATATGTTCAGTATTCGTCACCAGCGGCGGGGGCTGGAGACGCTGACCACCAACAGCTGGGCGATGCTGTACGGCACGCTGGTGATGGGCGCCATCGCACTCCTCCGCGGGGATAATTTTATGCCGGAGTGGACCGTCAGCTATCTTGGCGCCCTGCTTTACCTGGCGCTGTTCGGCTCAGTTGTCGCCTTCGGCGCCTATTTCACCCTTGTGGGACGCATCGGCGCCAGCAAAGCCGCCTACAGTACGCTGCTGTTTCCGCTGGTCGCCCTGTCCATCTCCACCATTTATGAAGGCTATGTATGGCACAGCAACGCCGTTATCGGACTGGCGCTGATCCTGTTGGGTAATCTGGTGATGTTTGCCAAACCGGAACAGCTGCTGCTGCGCCGAAAGCTGGCCTGAAACGGCGGAAGATAAAACAGCGCCGTCGGCAGACGGCGCTGGCGAGATTACCGCTGGGAAGGGTCGAATTTGACGGCGTCGACCGCCATATCATCGATCACCTGCTTCATGGTTTCGATGGTCAGCGGCGTGTTTTCATTGGCCAGGGTTTTTCCTTCCCCTTTACGAACCACTTTGATCACCGGCTTGTTGGTGCTGGCGTCAATCAGTTCGGCTTCAAAATAGAGGTCGGTGTCCATCGTACGATGGCCGGTGGCGGCCTGAGTACCGGCAACAATCATCGCGACCGGAACCACTTCATAGAACTGCAGCCCTTCTTTGCTGGAGTCCACCCCGGTGATCGCCCCGCGGAAAATAAGGCTACGCTTGCCGGCGGTGGTAGCCAGCGGTTTACGCTCGGAAATGGCCTGTTTGAGCTGTTTGTTGGTGTAATTAAGAATATCCTGCAACGCCTTTTCACCGACCTGGGTCGTCGGCTTCGGTACCGGATAGTACGTTACCGGATGGTAGACGACATTATCGTAGTTAGCCGGATTGTAGTTTGGGTCGATCCAGCGCAGCTCCGACTTGCCGGAGGCCGTGGTGGCTTCTTTCAGGTTGGAATAATCTTTTAAAAAGCCCGAATACTGATTCGGCTGCGCCAGTTTGGACGCACAGCCCGTCAACGCTAACATCCCCGCCAGAGCGGCGACTTTAAATAACACGCGAGTACGCATAAAGAGATCCCTGTAAATGCAGTTTTTTCGGCAGACGTTATAGCAGATAAGACCCAGTAGTTTTGTGACAAAATGAGGGCTTCGTCAAGGAAGATATACAAATATTGATGGGATCAACATTACGTTATTAAATAATTACTTAATAGATGAACAGGTCGCCTTTAACCCTCTTTTCAGCGAGGCTTTTCGCGCTGCTTTATCCGATGGGTATTAGCGCAAGGCGGCGCGGTCAATCTCAGCCATATCACGCGCCGCTGAGGATTATGCGGGCTTGCGCGCCAGCAGCGTGGCGAAGCGCAGTTTGATCCGGTTGCCGCTGGCGTCGGTCCGATGCAGCTCACCGACGTCCTCATTGTATTTCAGTAATTCCCAGCCCCGGTAGTACTCCCGAAGTTCATCGGGTTTAAAAGCAAACGGGAAGCCGACGGTGCAGGGATAGTCCTCGGTGTCCATCGCCGCGACAATCAGGTTATAGCCCCCGGCGGCGGTGCAACGCTGCATATTGGCGATGAGTCCCGGGATAGCGCCGGCCTCAAGAAACATCATCACCACGGTGGAGAGGATCAGATCATACTCGCCGTCAAAGGTCAGGCTGTTGAGGTCTTTCACCGCGGTCTGCAGATTATCCAGCCCTTCGGCGGCGCGAATAGTCTCCAGATTATTGATGCTCATCGCATTTTTATCCCACGCCGTCACCGTGAAGCCGTTCGCCGCCAGATAAAGGCTGTTACGTCCGTTGCCGCAGCCCAGATCCAGCGCCCGCCCCGGCGGCACCATCGTCGCGGCATGCAGCACCTCGGAGTGGGTGCGGGTCAGTCCATATTTTTCACTAAAATAGTCCGCGTCACGCGTTGTCATGATCCTTCCTTCTTATTCAGGAGTGTTTCCCGGTCAACCTGTAGCAACAGTTTCCCGCTGACCAGCAGCAGCCCTGTGCGCAGCAGCAGCAGGCCGATGACCAGATTGCTAAAAATAAAGAGCGGCAGCGCCAGATGATGAAAAAAGCCATCCGCCTTCGCCTGGCCCAGATGCAGGCCGGTAGTGGCCAGTGCGGAAATACCGAACGAGAAGCTCCAGAAAGAAGCATTGAACGGCTGGCGAAGATACCAGGGCATCAGACGCAGCATAAACAACAGCTGCAGCAGACCGTAGCCAAACAGCAGCTTAGCCAAGGTATCAGCCTCCCCGCCGTTGACGCTGAGCCAGGCGCTGCAGGCCACCAGCGCAGGCGCCAGCTGGATCCCCAACGAGGTGCGCAGCGCGGTCGGCAGTTCGCCTGCGCTGCGCAGACGATGGAGGATAGCCGGCTCAAGGCTCAGCCAGGAGAAGACTCCGGCGCCAAGGAACACCAGTCCGGCGTCGGTAAACCCCAGCGCGCCGCAGGCCATCGCGCTGATAAAATTATTCGCCACCGTGGGCAGATACAGCCCCGGCGTAGTGGCCTCGCGAGGATGGTTTCCCCGCCACAGGCCGCCGCTTTGCCAGGCGGCATAGGCGAGCTGCAGCGCCACGCCCGGCACAAACAGCCCGATGGCCAGCGGCCGGCACCAGGGTACCAGACCAATCGATACCAGCAAGGTAGTGGCGGGAAACAGGCTGACGAAGCTGCTGCTGACGGGATGTCGCATCTCCTGCAGCACACTCGCCGGAAAGCGGATCGCCCGGCTGATAAACGCCATGCTGAGCAGGACCCACATCGCCATCGCCAGCGTCACCAGCCCATCACCAATGCTGCGGCTGACCGGCCAGAGGGTGCTGGCGTAACGCCAGGCAAAGCCCATCCCGATGGTGCCGAGCACCATGCCAAAGTAACCCGCCGGCAGATTTAGCACCTGCCGCGACGTATGCGTTTTGTTCATTTTATTGATGATATCAATTTAATTTGAAGTTGCATTCTAAAGGAACCTTATCCCACGCGCTACGGCGATCTTTGCTATGTTTATGTTAACCATAAGTAATGAGGATCGGGAATGCGTAAATACCGTCTCAGCGAACAGACCCGGCAGTATTGTTACCAGGCAGAGGATGGCAAACAGTGCGTCACCCTGCGCCAGATCGTGGCGCTTATCGATTTCGCTGACGTCAAAGCGGGCAGCGAAGGCGGCTGGGTGGAGGAGGAAAGCGCTCTCAGCCAGCAGGGAGAGTGCTGGATCTACGATGCCAACAGCGTGGTCTTCGCCGGGGCGCGCATCCTCGACGATGCCCGACTCCATGGCCCCTGCGAGGTCAGCCATGGGGCTATCATCAGCGGACGGGCATCCATTCACGCCTCGCAGATCAGCCATCACGCGCAGATTGGTGACAACGTCACGATTAGCCTGAGTACGGTGCGCGGTGACTGTCGCCTCGCCGACGAGGCGCGTCTTCTGCCCCACTGTCAGGTGATTGCCGCCCGCGGGCTGACCGCCGACCGCGACAAAGTGCTGCAGATTTATCAGCGAGCCACCGTCAGCGCGTCGCGCATTCTCCATCAGGCGCAGATCTATGGCGAGGCCTACGTTGAGCACGCTTTTGTCGAACATCGGGCGGAAGTCTTTGACCACGCCAGGCTTGAGGGAAACGAGGAGAATGACGTTTGGGTGTGCGATAACGCGCGGATTTACGGGCATGCCCGTCTGATCGCGGGTCGCGGCGAAGATGCTATTCCCACTGTGCGCTACAGTTCCCAGGTTGCGGAGAATGCGGTGATTGAAGGTAACTGTCTGCTAAAGCACCGGGCGATGGTGGGCGGCGAGGCGCAGCTGCGCGGTGGACCGATTCTGCTTGACGACGACGTGCTGATCCAGGGTCGGGCTGTCATCGTCGGCGATGTGATCGTTGAGCACCAGGTTACGCTTGGGGACGAGGTGCAGATTGCCGCGCGGGAAGGAGAAGCCATTCACCTGCGCGGCCCGAAGACCCTCGACGGCCAGCAGCAGATCACCCGAACGCCGCTGTTAGGCGCCCTGTAGCGCCTCGTCGCGGTCAATAATGCGGGCGTAGATATTCTGATCGTCATAGCTGCCGTTCAGATACTCGGCCTGGCGGAGACAGCCTTCCAGAACAAACCCGTTACGCAACGCCACCTGGTTGCTGCGGGTATTCGCCACCCGACATTTGATTACAAACCGGCGCACCAGCCCGCTGCGGGCATAATAGTGGATAAAGGCCTGCAGGGAACGGGACAGATACCCCTGCCCCTGGCAATCTTCATCGATCCAATAGCCAATATAGGCCGTCTTATTCTGCGGCTCGATCTGGTTGAACGACAGAACGCCAATCGGCCGCTTATCGAGATACAGCAAAAACATTTTGGCGTAATCCCGCTGGTGCAGCATCACGTTACTCTGCACATGGCGGCGGGTCTCCTCTTCGCTGCGCACCTCTCCGGCCCAGCTGAGCGACTGCTGTAGCCAGCGCTGGTTTTTCACCACCAGCTGGTGCAGGTCGCTGACGTAACGCTCATCAATGGCGGTAAGCGTCAGTCCCTCGGTCACCGGGATCGACTCAGGTACTGCTGGAATGTCTGTGGTCATGGGGCTCTCTGCGGGCCCGCAGGGGGTGCCTGGGGGCCACGGCTGTCACGGGGTTATTTCATGATCCGGTCGTCAACGTAGTTACGTTTATCCGGCGCCGGCGGGAAGTACTGATAGAGCCAGGTTTCGCTGATGGCTTCTCCCTGACAGCGCAGGAACAGACGCATCTCCACCGGGTCGGTCGAGTCGGAGGTCGGATACCAGTCGAAGAGGATCCGGTAGCCATCGAACGGCTCGACGTAGAGGATCTCAATCTGCTTCGCTTCGCCGCTGGAGAGGGTGATCACCGGTTCAATACCGCGCGGCGCGGCCGCTTTCAGATCGCCGCCGACAAAGTCGATGGCAAAACGACGCGCCCACTTGTCCGGGTAGTGTTCCCCCGGCGCCCATCCCTCCGGGAAGCCCCCCATCCCGGTGCGGGTGGCGAGCACACGCGCCAGCGGGGTGCTCACCGGCGGCTGCGCGCTCCAGTAGAGACGGTAGCGGAAGTCCAGTTCGTCGCCCGCCTTCACCGCCTTTTCCGGCTGCCAGAAGCAGACGATGTTATCCAGCGTTTCACCGGTGGTCGGGATCTCCATCAGGCTGACCGCCCCTTTGCCCCACTGGTTACGCGGCTCCACCCACAGGCTGGGACGCTTGTTATACCAGCCCATCACGTCCTGGTAGTGGGAGAAATCGCGGTCCAGCTGCAGCAGACCAAATCCGCGCGGGTTCTTGTCCTGGAAGGCGTTGAACTGCAGCTTCTGCGGGTTGTTCAACGGCCGGCAGACCCATTCGCCGTTGCCCAGCCACATCGACAGCCGATCGGAGTCGTGGATCTGCGGGTGGATGGTATCACACATCCGACGCTCGTTGTTGCCGCAGCTGAACATGCTGGTCATCGGCGCGATACCCAGCTGTTTGATATCCTTGCGGGCGTAGAGATGGTTCTCCACGTCCATAATGACCTGGGTATCCTGGCAGTGGATGGTGAACTTGTAGGCGCCTGTGATGCTCGGGCTGTCCAGCAGAGCGTAAACGGTGAATACCGTGGCGTCTCCTTTGACCGTTTCGAACCAGAAAGAGGTGAAATCGGGGAACTCTTCCGGGGTATCGGTAAAGGTATCTACCGCCAGCCCACGGGCCGAGAGGCCGTACTGGTAGGTGCTGTCTACCGCGCGGAAATAGCTGGCGCCGAGAAACGCCACGATATCCCGGCGCGCCAGCTCAGGCGCTTTAAATACCCGGAACCCGGCGAAGCCGAGATCGGACTGGCCTTCCAGCTGGCGGGTATCCACCCCGGCGTCATTGTACTTGAACAGCTCCGGACGGAAGTGGATCTCGCGCGCCTGCTGGGTGGCGGCGTCTAAAGAGAACATGCGCACGCGGCGACGGAACCCCATCCCGACGTGGAAAAACTGGATATCCAGTTTGCGTTCTTCAATATTGTTCCACAGCGAGTGGTTGGCGTCATACTGGATGCTGTTATAAGCCTGCGGGGTGAGATTGGCCAGCGTCGGCGGCAGATCGCGCGGGGCGCCGCCCCACGGCTGGCGCGCCAGATCGTGAGCCATCGCCTGCAGCACGGCATAATCAAAACGGCGTGTCTGCCCGTCGGCAATGCCCGCGTCTTCAGCAAACGCGGCCTGACTGAATAAGGAAGCGACTCCTGACGTTCCGCATACGGCGGCAACAGCCATGGAAGATTTAAGAAAACGTCTGCGGTTCATGCCTGAGAAAGCGTCCTTCTGCACGGGTGAATTGATTCGCAACGCGTCATCACGCTGCGTGATAATTTCCGCCCACTCTAGACAAAAACGATTAATAATCCAATTGTTGCCCGCAGAAAAACGGTAAAAAAGCCCTGTCTACCAGAACAGGCTGTTTTTTCATCACCGGCGGAGGGAGAGCGCAATATCCAGCCCAGGGCCCGCCTGCAAACAAAGCGGACAGCACTCATACTGTATCGTCGCCGGGGCGTTTCTTAGCCGCCCGCGGCCTGCAGCAGGGCCGCGCTGAGCCGCGACCCATCCCCTTTATTCGAGGGTCACGTGATGCTTCATCACCCGGCGAAACAGCGCCAGCCGGGCGCGCATAAAGCGATTCTCCACTTTAAATCCGGCACGCTTATGCAGGCCAATGCGCAGCAGACGATCCCGTCCGCGCACGCACGCCGGCCAACGCACCGCGCCGGCAAGCACCTGCTCGCCGCTGGCGACGCGGGCAAACTGGGCCCAGTAGTCAGCGACCTGAGCGGCGAAGGCCAGATCCGCTTTACTGGCATATTGCCGCACCGGGTCGGTGAGCCGCAGGTTATCAAACACGTAGGGCACCTCGTTGCCGTGCCAGGCGCCGTGCGGATAGACATCATGCTCCGCTTCCGCCACATAATCGAACCAGTACCGCCAGCATGGCTGGCCCACGCGCTGCTGGGCCTGCATCACCACATAGCCGAGGGTGGTAAACGCCATATCCCGACAGACTTCCCGCCCCAGCGCTTCATCCCCCTTCACGCCGGGATAGAGGAGTTTGATCAGTCCCAGCCCCAGACGGCGCTCGCGGCGCAGTTTCTGGATCTGCCCGGCGATATCGACGCCAAACACCGCCATCACGCTGGCTTCATCGCTATTGGAGCCGATCATCACCGGCATCGGATGCTGGCGCCCGGCAAAAAAGGTCTCCAGCATCGGCTGCGGAAGCACCACATCGCCGGCGATGGGCGCTGGCCCGATATTCAGCGGGGCGGTTAGCGACCAGAAGGCCTCCGCCGGGATCGCCCGCAGTTGTTCGGCGCTGGCCTGCGGCAAGGCGAAGCGTTCCGCCAGCAGGCGGCCTTTCTCCAGCGCCTTTTCTCGCGGCAGATCGGGTAAGGTATATCCGCTCTGAATTATCGCTTTATGGAACAACCCTTTCGCTTTCGGCGAGGCCATCAGCGACAGCACGCTACGCGCCCCGGCGGATTCGCCAAACAGCGTGACGTTGGCGGCGTCGCCGCCGAAGGCGTGAATATTCTCCTGGACCCACTGCAGGGCGGCGATCTGGTCGAGCAGCGCGAAGTTATACAGACGCTCGCCCGCCTCTTCCTCCAGTGCCGGATGGGCGAAAAAGCCAAGATGGCCCAGTCGGTAGTTGACCGTCACCACCACCACGTCGCGGCTGGCCAGCGCCAGGCCATCGTAAGGCGGCAGGCTGCCGGCGCCGATGGTAAACCCGCCGCCGTGCAGCCAGACCATCACCGGCAGCGGCTGCGCTGCGCTGGCGGGGGCCCAGACGTTGAGATAGAGACAGTCTTCGCTGAAGCGGCCGGGATCCCCGCCGCCAAGTTCGCGGCAGTAGTCAATGTCCTGCCAGCTGGCGGCGGAAAAGGCGTCGGCCTGACGCACGCCATGCCAGCGGGCGGGAGGCTGCGGCGCGCGCCAGCGCAGCGGCCCCACGGGCGGCGCGGCGTACGGAATGCCGCGCCAGATATGGATCCCCTGCTCTGCGCTCCCGGCCAGCGTGCCCTGCCGGGTTTTCGCCAACGGTTTCGACGGATGTTGCATAACCTGCTCCCTGTAAGGCTGATGCCAGCAGGGTACTGATTTTACAGCAGACCGCAACGTCGTTTGCTGCGCTCCTCCGCCTGCCGGTACAGTTCAAACTCATCCTGCACCGGGCAGCCCAGCGCCGCCTCAAAGGCTTCGCGGCTGGCATTCCCGTGGCTGCGCGCCTGGGTTTCGTTACCCAGATTGGACTGAAAAATGCCCGCCGCGCTGACCGGTAAAAAATCCTCATAGACGATGGGCTGGGCCACCACCCATCCGCGCTCGATCAGCGGCTGGGGATCGTCGCCCGGGCGAAACGCCTGGCGATGGGCCTCGCCAGCCGGCGTCAGGCGGTAGCGAAACCAGGCCAGCCCCTGCTGACGCAGCAGAAATTCGCTGTCGGGAAATTCGCGGAACACCTCCTGCAGATGCAGCTGGTGGCTGAGATTGTCTTTGCCGGTCCCTGCCGCCTGCAGCAGCCGGTCGTACAGCGCGCGCCCTTTCGGCGTCAGCGCCACGCCGCGCTGCTCAATTTCGCCAAAGCGGGCGCTGTGGGTGCCGCGGTGTTCGCCGGCGAACATCACCGGCTCCTCAAGCGCCTTGAAGCTGGTCTGCCGCAGGAGGATCGGTACCTCCCGGCGCGGCGGACCTTCGATCAGGGCCTTTGGCTCAATACCGCACTCCGGCATCAGGGCCTGCGCGCGGTCAATATCCAGCGTCCGCGGCGTGAGGTGGTTGATATGGCATCCCGGGAAGCAGACCACATCGGCAATCAGGCGATGCTCGCGATGCAGCGCGTGGTAGGTCTCCTCATCGACGGTGGCATGCCGGTGCCAGCGGAAGGTCTCCAGCGCCTCCTGCACAAACTCGCGGGCTTCCGCTGGGGTGAAGGCCCCTTCGGCCTCGTGCCGGGCGATCAGCGCCAGGCAGCGGGGAGTGAATATGTTGCGCCGGGCGAGGATCGCCTCGGCCCGCTCTCGCAGAGCGCGGTTTTCGATCAGCTCCAGACGCAGCAGCGAGGTAAATACCCGAAACGGATTGCGCGCCAGCGCGGCATCGTCGACAGGACGAAACGCCGTGGAGTGAACCGGCACGCCGGCCTGCGAGAGATCGTAATAGCTGACGGGAAACATCCCCATAATGGCAAACATGCGACGCAGCGTCGCCAGTTCCTCCGCTGTGCCCACGCGGATCGCCCCGTGGCGCTCAACGTTCAGGCGCGCCAGCTCGTCGGCGTTGGCCAGTTGTTCATGCAGCTTCGGATTATTTTCCAGTACCGCCAGGTTGACGTCAGCCACCAGCTCCAGCAGTGTCCCGTACTGCGGAACTTCCTGCTGGTACATGGCCGACATGGCCTGCGAAAAGTGCTCCCGAATCTCATCAGCCGTGATGGTGTTCGCCATGATGTGTTACCTCCAGTGAATACTTCCTGGAGTGTAGGAAAGCTGCCTCCCGGCGGGGGGAAGAATTTACAAACTGTGATGGCGATAACCTGCTTCCGGTCACGGGCATAGCGCAGAACATAACCGATGGTTATGAAAAACACCCGGTAATTTCACTTTAAATTAACAATGCATTTACACACACTGTTTCTGGCGACATTACAACAACATGCCCCTCTACCCTCTATACGGAGTACCCGATGAACGATAAATGGTCCCCGCGCGAGGTTATCCATCGCGATTACAGTAGTCACCCGCCCGCTTACGCCCCGGGCTATAAAACCAGCGTCCTGCGCTCCCCGAAAAACGCCCTGATCTCCCTGCAGAACTCGCTGTCGGAGATCACCGGCCCGGTGTTTAGCCGCGACGACCTGGGTCCGCTGGATAATGACCTTATCCTTAACTATGCCAAAGAAGGCCTGCCGATTGGCGAGCGGATCATTGTGCACGGCTATGTGCGGGATGGCTTCGGCCGACCGATGAAAAACACCCTGGTGGAAGTCTGGCAGGCCAATGCCGGCGGCCGCTATCGACATAAAAAAGATCAGTATCTGGCGCCGATTGACCCGAACTTCGGCGGCTGCGGCCGGGTGCTGACCGACGAGAACGGCTATTACTGTTTTCGCACCATCAAGCCCGGCCCCTACCCCTGGCGCAACCAGGCCAGCGACTGGCGTCCGGCGCATATTCATTTCTCGCTCTCGGGCGACGCCTGGGCCCAGCGCCTGATCACCCAGATGTATTTCGAAGGCGACCCGCTAATCAAGCAGTGCCCGATCGTCAGAACCATTAATAATGACGACGCCGTGCGCACCCTGATCGCCGAGCTGGACATGCACGCCGCCGTGCCGCTGGATTGTCTGGCCTACCGCTTCGACCTTGTTCTGCGCGGCCATCGCGCCACGCTGTTTGAAAATCGCACTCAGGGGGCCGCCCGATGAAAGAGTATCTGCCTGAAACCGCCTCGCAGACCGCGGGACCCTATGTTCATATCGGTCTGGCGCCGGACGCCGCGGGTTTCCATATTTTTGAGAAAAATTTTGGTCCGGTTCTCACCACCGCCGATACCGTCGGAGAACGAATCACCATTGAAGGCCGGGTTATCGACGGCTCCGGAACCCCGGTCCGCGATGTGCTGCTGGAGATCTGGCAGGCCAACGCCGCGGGACGCTATAACCATCCTGACGATCGTCAGCAGCAGAAAGCGGTCGACCCGGGCTTTCGCGGCTGGGGGCGCACCTGCTCTGACTTCACCTCCGGCGTCTGGCGCTTTGAAACCATCAAGCCCGGCGCGGTGGTTGGCCGCGATGGCCGTCTGATGGCGCCGCACGTCAATCTGTGGGTGGTGGCCCGGGGAATCAATATTGGCCTCAATACGCGGATGTATTTTGCCGATGAGCACGAGGCCAACGCCAGCGACCCGGTGCTGAATCTCATCGAGTGGGAGGTGAGACGCAAAACCTTAATCGCTGAGCGCGAAGTTCGCGGTGCGGAAGTGGTCTATCGTTTCGACATTTATCTGCAGGGCGAGAACGAAACCGTCTTTTTCGATATCTAGCGGCCATGCTGACCACCGCCGTCGCCCCGCACAGCCGGGGCGGTGGCGTGTTAAACCATAGGGAAAGATCTTGTAATGTAATCAGCTCAAATGTTAAAAATATTTTGCTATCTGGTTATCAAATTTAAACAAGGCCGCTTGTCTCTTTCACCGCTGTGTTTTTAACATCATCTTACTATGGAAAAAAATGGTCTCTTCAGTCAGCGCATTCGCTTGCGCCATCTACACACCTTCGTGGCCGTCGCTCAACAGGGAACGTTGGGGCGCGCGGCTGAAACTTTAAATCTGAGCCAGCCAGCACTTTCAAAAACGCTTAACGAGCTTGAACAGCTGACCGGTACCCGTCTGTTTGAGCGGGGACGGCTGGGGGCGCAGCTGACCCTGGTCGGGGAACAGTTTCTGACTCATGCCGTGAAGGTGCTTGATGCCCTTAACTCGGCGGGCCAGGCGCTGAACCGTAAAGAGGGCCTGAATAACGATATTGTACGCATCGGCGCGCTGCCTACCGCCGCGCTGGGGATCCTGCCGACGGTGATCGGCCAGTTCCATAAGCAGCAAAAAGATATCACGCTGCAGGTCGCCACCATGAACAACACCATGCTGCTCGCCGGGTTAAAGTCCGGGGAGATCGACATCGGCATCGGACGGATGTCCGATCCGGAGCTGATGAGCGGCCTGCATTACGAACTGCTGTTCCTGGAATCCCTTAAGCTGGTGGTTCGTCCGGGACATCCCCTGCTGCAGGAGACGGTGACCCTCAGTCGGGTGATGGAGTGGCCGGTGGTGGTCTCGCCAAAGGGCACCGTGCCGCGGCAAAACGCCGAAGCGCTGCTCCAGAGCCAGGGGTGTAAAATGCCCGCCGGCTGCATCGAGACTCTGTCCGCTTCCCTGTCGCGCCAGCTAACGGTTGATTTTGACTATGTCTGGTTCGTCCCTTCCGGGGCGGTGAAAGACGATCTTCGCCGTGGCGTACTAACCGCCCTGCCGATTGCCACCCAGGGCGCCGGGGAGCCCATCGGCATTTTAACCCGCGTCGATGCGACACTGACCCCCGGGACGCACACCCTGCTCAGCGCTATTCGTAAATCAATGCCTGCCTGATCCGCCGCTCCCCCGGCCCGTCGCGGCCGGGGAGCCGACGCCGACTGAGATACATTCAGCAAAATAATCATTTTGTGCGAAATTATTTATTAACATTTGCGCAAATTTCTTTAACAGATCTATCATATCGCGATTTCACCAAATGGTTCATATGAAATCAAAGCAGGCAATAAATTTGGCTTTATGAAGATGCAAACCGCTTCATTCAAAAATAAAACAAAATAACTTTGTTTCATTTGGTTCGTAATGAGGTGGCTGGTGTGGTTAAGGAGATTTCATGACAACTGGCAACGCGCCGCGCGGATTCCCCCGGATCCTGCAGTGGCTTCTCGCCGGACTGATGCTGATCATCGGTCTGGCTATCGGTATTCTGGGGGCAAAACTGGCTCTCGTCGGCGGCACGCTGTACTTTGCGCTGATGGGCGTGGTGATGGTTATCGCGGCAGTGCTAATTTTCCGTCGCCGCCGCGGCGGGATTTTGCTGTACGCCGTGGCGTTTATCGCCTCAGTGATCTGGGCGATTGGCGACGCTGGCTGGAACTTCTGGCCGCTCTTCTCGCGCCTGTTCGCCCTTGGCGTGCTGGCCTTTCTCGCCGCCCTGGTCTGGCCTTTCCTCGCCAGCCCGCCGGCGAAAAAAGGCCCGGCTTTTGCCATCGCCGCCGTGCTCGCCGTGGCGCTGGCGGGAAGCTTTGGCTGGATGTTTAAATCCGAACCGCTGGTCAGCGCCACGGAAGCGGTACCGGTGAAACCCGTCGCGCCGGGCGAAGAGCAGAAAAACTGGGCGCACTGGGGCAACACCACCCACGGCGACCGCTTCGCCGCTCTCGATCAAATCAACAAGCACAACGTCAACCAGCTGCAGGTAGCCTGGGTGGCGCATACTGGGGATATTCCGCAGAGCAATGGCTCCGGCGCGGAAGATCAGAATACCCCGCTGCAGATTGGCGATACCCTCTACGTCTGTACCCCATACAGCAAAGTGCTGGCGCTGGATGTCGACAGCGGCAAAGAGAAATGGCGCTATGACTCCAAGTCCTCTTCGCCTAACTGGCAGCGCTGCCGCGGCTTAGGCTATTACGAAGATAGCCAGGCGCAGACGACGCCAGCGTCAGGCGCCCAGCCTGCCGCCTGCTCCCGTCGTCTTTTCCTGCCGACGATCGATGCCCGCCTGATCGCCATTGATGCCGACACCGGCAAACTGTGCGAGAGCTTCGGCGATCGCGGTATTGTCGACCTCAGCGTCGGAATGGGCGAAGTCAAAGCGGGCTACTATCAACAGACCTCCACCCCGCTGGTCGCGGGCAATGTGGTGGTGGTGGGCGGCCGCGTCGCGGATAACTACTCTACCGGCGAACCGCCGGGGGTGGTCCGCGCGTTTGACGTCCATACCGGTAAACTGGCCTGGGCGTGGGATCCGGGTAATCCGGCGCTGACCGGCGTACCGCCGGAGGGCCAGACCTATACGCGCGGCACGCCGAACGTCTGGTCGGCGATGTCTTACGACGCGAAGCTGAACCTGATCTATCTGCCGACCGGCAACGCTACGCCAGACTTCTTCGGCGGCGAACGAACCGCGCTGGACGACAAATACAGCTCCTCCATCGTCGCTGTGGATGCCGCGACCGGCCAGGTACGCTGGCACTTCCAGACCACCCACCACGACCTGTGGGACTTTGACCTGCCGTCTCAGCCGCTGCTGTACGATCTGCCTGACGGCAAGGGCGGCACCACCCCGGTGCTGGTGCAGACCAGCAAGCAGGGCATGATCTTTATGCTCAATCGCGAAACCGGCGAGCCGGTGGCGAAAGTGGAAGAGCGACCGGTGCCGGTGGGCAACGTCAAAGGCGAGCGCTACTCGCCGACGCAGCCTTACTCGGTGGGAATGCCGATGATCGGCAACCAGACGCTGACCGAGTCCGATATGTGGGGCGCGACGCCGATCGACCTGCTGCTGTGCCGTATCCAGTTCAAAGAGATGCGCCACCAGGGAGTCTTTACCCCGCCGGGGGAAGACCGCTCCCTGCAATTCCCGGGCTCGCTCGGCGGCATGAACTGGGGCAGCGTCTCGGTGGATCCCAATAACAGCCTGATGTTCGTTAACGATATGCGTCTCGGTCTCCCCAACTATATGGTGCCGCGCGAGAAGGTAGCGAAAGACGCCAGCGGCATTGAGATGGGCATCGTGCCGATGGAAGGCACGCCGTTTGGCGCCATGCGCGAACGTTTCCTGTCGCCGCTGGGCATTCCGTGCCAGAAACCGCCTTTCGGCACCATGTCCGCTGTGGATCTGAAAACCGGGAAACTGGTGTGGCAGGTGCCGGTAGGCACCGTAGAGGATACCGGGCCGCTGGGGATCCGCATGCATATGCCGATTCCGATCGGTATGCCGACCCTTGGCGCGTCGCTGGCGACGCAGTCCGGGCTGCTGTTCTTCGCCGGCACCCAGGATTTCTACCTGCGCGCCTTTGATACCGCTAACGGCAAGGAGATCTGGAAATCCCGTCTGCCGGTTGGCAGTCAGTCCGGCCCGATGACCTACGTGTCGCCGAAAACCGGTAAGCAGTACATCATTATCAATGCGGGCGGCGCCCGTCAGTCTCCGGATCGCGGGGATTACATTATCGCCTACGCGCTTCCTGACCATCATTGATTGACCTAAGCAAAAGGGCCCATTCGGGCCCTTTTTTTCGGCTGACGAAACGCCTTGCGCGTTAGCGATTACTGGTCGCCAAAGTGGATCACGGTGCGAATCGATTTGCCTTCATGCATCAGGTCAAAGGCCTCGTTAATTTGCGCCAGCGGCAGGCGATGAGTAATAAACGGGTCGAGGCGAATTTTACCCGCCATCGCGTCTTCCACCATTCCCGGCAGCTGGCTACGGCCTTTCACGCCGCCAAAGGCGGAGCCGCGCCACACCCGGCCAGTCACCAGCTGGAACGGACGGGTCTTGATCTCCTGCCCGGCGCCGGCCACGCCGATAATGACGCTCTCGCCCCAGCCTTTATGGCAACATTCCAGCGCCGCGCGCATCACATTGACATTACCGATGCACTCGAAGCTGAAATCCACCCCGCCGTCGGTCAGCTCAACGATCACATCCTGAATGGGCTTATCGTAGTCGTTGGGGTTGATAAAGTCGGTAGCCCCCATCTCTTTCGCGAGAGTGAACTTATCCGGGTTAGTATCGACCGCCAGAATCCGCCCGGCTTGCGCCTGCACGGCGCCCTGGATCACCGCCAGGCCGATGCCGCCCAGGCCAAAGACCGCGACGGTATCCCCGGGCTTAACCTTCGCCGTGTTATGCACCGCGCCGATGCCGGTGGTCACGCCGCAGCCCAGCAGACACACTTTATCCAGCGGCGCCTGCGGATTGACTTTCGCCAGCGAGATCTCAGCGCAGACCGTGTATTCGCTGAAGGTGCTGGTGCCCATGTAGTGATAAATCGGTTCGCCGTTATACGAGAAACGGGTGGTGCCGTCCGGCATCAGCCCTTTGCCCTGGGTGGCGCGCACCGCCTGACAGAGATTGGTTTTACCCGACTTACAGAACTTGCACTCGCCGCATTCGGCGGTATACAGCGGGATGACATGATCGCCCGGCTTAAGACTGGTGACGCCCTCGCCCACTTCCACGACCACGCCGCCGCCTTCATGGCCCAGCACCGCCGGGAAGACGCCTTCCGGATCGTCGCCGGAAAGGGTGAAGGCATCGGTATGGCACACGCCGGTATGGGTGATTTTCACCAGAACTTCGCCTTTTTTCGGCGGCGCGACGTCAATCTCTACGATTTTTAACGGCTGACCGGGGCCAAAGGCCACTGCTGCGCGTGATTTCATAACTGTCTCTTCCTCGTCGTGATGTTATTTTAAATAAGATCGTAGCAGATGACCGACCTCTGCCATTCTCGCGGCCCGCTGGTCCGGGGTGGTGTCGCCGCTGACCAGCTCATCCTGCAGGTGGATCTCCACCATTTCGCCCATCAGACCGTTTGCCGCCCCGCGAATCGAGGCGATCTGCTGCAGGATAGTCATACAGGGTTCGCCGGACTCCAGCGCGCGTTCAAGGGCTTCAACCTGGCCGCGGATGCGGCGTACGCGGCTGAGGGCCCGTTTTTTATCTTCAGGTGAATGTGGCACGATAACGCCTCCGTATCATATAGGGGGGTATACTATATCTTATTAGCCGCAAAGGCAAAAAAAACCCCGTCGCGGGACGGGGTCTGAATGTTGAAGCGAATGATTCAGCGCTTACGGGGCATCATTCGCAGCAGGGTATTATCTTTCCACCAGTAATGATGGAGCAGCGCGGCGAAGGCATGCAGGCCAATCACAAAGTAACCGGCATTCGCTAACCATTCATGGATCGCTTTCAGGGTGTCCACCCGCTCAAAATCGCTCTGCGGGGCATACGGCATCGTCAGGCCAAAGGCGTACCAGGGATTCCCGCGCCAGTACATCATCACCATGCCGATCAGCGGCAGGGCAATAAACAGCAGATAGATAACCAGATGGCCGAGATGGGCAAAACCGGTCATCATTGGCGACGGCTTCGGCACGATCGGCGGCGTCGGCGTTTTCAGCCGCACCAGCAGACGCGCCGCCATCAGCACGCAAATGGCGATCCCGCAGGAAACATGAATCATATTAATCAGCGGCCGATCGCTGCGGGGGAAAAATCCGCGCAGCTCCATCGCCGCATAGGCCACCACCACCAGCAAAAAGACCAGCCAGTGGATGCCAATCTGCAGGCCGGAATATTTATCGCGCATGGAATATCCTTAATGGAAAGTGTGATGCTGCCAACATAGCGGCCTTCCCTTAAATTTTCATTAACCTTTACGTTGAATTAACAACTGATTACCGCATTCGGCCGAGCCGCTGCGCCCGAGCCACGCGAACGGGCGCCGGATACCATCAGCTATTACAAAATTAAACAGTTTTGTTACCTGCCGCCGCGCTCTCCCCTCTATAGTTGAGAACATCTGTCGGCCACGCTGCGTATGGAGATAAAAATGAAGAAAATCAGCTTACCGCTATTGCTGCTGACCGCGTTGGCCAGCCCGACTTTCGCCGCGGACTGTCAGCCTAACGGCATCGGCGGCTCATTTTGCATAAACGATGACGGGACCACCACCGACACGGTGCCGAATGAAGTCAACGGTATGGATACGTATTCGAACAATGGCGGATACAGCAGTTCTCTGCCCGACCAGTCGGGGGCAGAGGAAGCGCTTGAAGGGTCAACGCTGTCGACGCAGCAGGACAGCGTCGCCAGCAGCGGTCAGGGAGACAGCGCCCTGGCGGGCCGCGACTGGCATTCGCCGTCCAATCTGAATGATGGCGCCGCCACCTCCAGTATGAGCCTGCTGGATAAACCCTGAGGCCTGGCGTCAGGCAAAGCTCCAGCCTGCGGCGCCGATGGCGACGGCGAACAGCAGGCAGGCCAGCGCCGTTTTGCGTAACAGCATGGTATAGAAGGAGATGGCGACGCCAACGAATACCACCAACAGAATGGGCCACATGCTTAATAACAACAGCAGAAAACCCTCAATATTATTATGGATTACGCTTTCCACATCCGCATCCCTGCCTCATCGTCGATAAAGTAAGCAGAATTTAATATGTAACATGAATACATTCAAATAAAATATAAATGATTATGCGCCGCATTCTGCTGCGCCGGCCGGGCCTGGCGCAGGCGTTTGTTTCTTTTGCCTTTTTTCAATCGTTTTAAAGCGTTAGGTATCTGTTGTATAATGACGTGCACTTTAACTAAAAAAAGAGTGCGACCATGATTGATTCCTCATTGCCATTAACCGACATTCACCGCCACCTTGACGGTAACATCCGGGCCCAAACCATCCTCGATCTTGGCCGCGAGTTTAACATCACCCTTCCCGCTACCACCCTTGACACGCTGCGTCCCCACGTCCAGGTCACCAGCCTGGAGCCCGATCTGGTCAGTTTTCTCGCCAAGCTCGACTGGGGGGTGAAAGTCCTGGCCTCGCTGGAAGCCTGCCGTCGCGTGGCGTATGAGAACGTCGAAGACGCGGCGCGCAATGGCCTGCACTACGTGGAGCTGCGCTTCTCCCCCCGCTATATGGCGATGACCCACCAGCTGCCGGTCGACGGCGTGGTAGAGGCAGTGATCGCCGGGGTACGTGAGGGGTGCCGCGATTTCCAGGTCGATGCCCGCCTGATCGGCATTTTGAGCCGCACCTTTGGCGAAGCGGCCTGCCAGGAAGAGCTGACGGCCCTGCTCGCCCACCGCGATGGCATCACCGCCCTCGACCTCGCTGGCGATGAGCTGGGCTTCCCGGGGGCGCTGTTCCTCAGTCATTTTAACCAGGCTCGCGATGCCGGGTGGCATATCACCGTCCACGCTGGCGAAGCGGCCGGCCCGGAAAGTATCTGGCAGGCCATCCGTGAACTGGGCGCCGAGCGCATCGGCCATGGGGTAAAAGCGGTACAGGATCCCGCCCTGATGGACTATCTGGCCGAGCACCGCATCGGGATTGAATCCTGCCTCACCTCGAACGTGCAAACCAGCACCGTGCCCTCTCTGGCCCAGCATCCGCTGAAGCAGTTCCTTGAGCACGGCGTGCTGGCGAGCCTCAACACTGACGATCCGGCGGTCCAGGGGGTCGACATTATCCACGAATACACCGTGGCGGCGCCGGCGGCGGGGCTGAGCCGGGAGCAGATCCGCCAGGCGCAGATCAACGGTTTGACTCAGGCGTTTCTCAGCGAACAGGAAAAAGCCGCGCTCATTCAGCGGGTGGCCAAAGGCTGATTACCGGCCCGGCAGCCGCGCTGCCGGGCTATTTTTCACACCAGGCTGAGCGTGGCGCGGTGCCGGGCCGACTCGATACCGAGCTCAATCAGGGTCATGATCTGAATCGCCTCGCTGGCCGGGACCGGGTTTTCTCCCACCCCGTTGAGCGCATCGCGGATAGCGGCATAGTAAGCGGGATAATTGCCCGGCAGCGTCAGCCACGTCTCCTCGCTGCGTTCGTCGCCTTCAGCGCGAGTGAGGGTACCGTCACGCATATCATACCCCCAGTCCTCCTGCGGCAAACGCTCGCCATTTTTCAACCGCTCCTCCTGCGGGTCGAGACCGTACTTGATATAGCTGGCCCGCGAGCCGTGGACGATAAAGCGCGCGCTCTCCGCGGCGGCGAGCAATGTGCCGTGCAGCACCACCCGCCGCTGGGGATAGGCCAGCACCGCGTGAAAATAGTCGGTGGATTGCGCGCCGGGCCGAAGCTGAGCGAGATCGACCGTGATGCTCACCGGCAGACCAAACAGCGCCACCGCCTGGTCGAGCAGATGCGGTCCAAGATCATACCAAATTCCGCTCCCGGGGCCCGCCTGCTCCCGCCAGCGCTGGCGCACCTGCGGCCGGAAACGGTCGAAATGTGATTCGAAGTAACACACCTCTCCCAGCTGGCCTTCGTTGATCAACGTTCTGACCGTTAAGAAATCACTGTCCCAGCGCCGGTTGTGAAATACCGACAGCACCCGACCACAGTGCTTCGCCAGGCTCTCCAGCTCGCGAGCCTGTGACAGTGTCACGGTAAAGGGTTTATCCACCACCACGTGCTTCCCGGCCTCCAGCGCCGCTTTCGCCAGTGGGAAGTGCGTGTCGTTCGGCGTGGCGATGACCACCAGATCGATCTCCGGGTCGTTCAGCAATTCACTCGCCGCACTGACCACCTTCACGCCAGGCCAGTCGGCATGAACTTTGGCAGCGTCGCTGCTGGAGACCGTCGTCAGCGCCAGGCCCGACGTGCCGCTGATTAACGGCGCATGAAACGTTTTGCTGGCGTAGCCATAGCCCACCAGCCCCACCCGGATCGCATCACTCATGTTACCGCCTCGCTTATTCAGCTGATGTCAATATCTGGTTAATGAGAATATTCTTACAAACCGCGACTCAAACTTATTATTTTTCCACTTACGGTTTTACCGCATGCGTGAAAAATCAGACAGATACCCCTTGTGATCTGCTGACCTTGGAGTAACATTTCCCACTGTGTTCAAAGGATATTGAAGTGTTATGACGACTGTTTTTACCCGTATTGTAGAACTTATTGGCTGGATTGTTTTTGGGATTTCCGCACTGCTTTTGGTTATCGCGCACCATATTGATAATTATCAGTCGCCACCGCCAGCGGATGTGGTGCAGACAAAGTAGCGCCGCCGTGAAACAGTGACCTGCTTCGCAACTGTGCAACCGGTTTCAGAAACCGGTTGCACGCTTATCCTTGCTTTGATTACACTCCCTCTATCATCAGACTGGGAGCTTTTTCATGGCCGCTTTTCCGCAACATTTTTTATGGGGTGCCGCTACCGCAGCGTATCAGGTCGAAGGTGGGCACGACGCTGACGGTAAAGGACCGTCAATCTGGGATATATACTCTCACCTGCCGGGAACCACCTTTGAAGGGACCACCGGCGATATCGCCGTCGATCACTATCACCGTTTTCGCGAAGACGTGGCGTTGATGGCCGAGATGGGTCTGCAGAGCTATCGCTTTTCCATCTCCTGGCCCCGCCTGCTGCCCACCGGGCGCGGCGAGGTTAATGAAGCAGGCGTGCAGTTTTATAGCGATCTGATCGATGAACTGCTGTCGCATAATATTGAGCCGATGATCACCCTCTATCACTGGGACCTGCCGCAGGCCCTGCAGGATGAGGGCGGCTGGGAAGCACGCAGCACCGCTGAGGCCTTCGCCGAGTATGCCCGCCTGTGCTACGCGCGCTTTGGTTCGCGGGTGAAGCTGTGGGCGACCTTTAACGAGACCATTGTCTTCATCGGCCACGGCTACATTAACGGCCTGCATCCCCCGGCCGTTCGCGATCCGGCGCGCGCCATCCAGGCCTGTCATCACGTATTTATCGCCCATGCGCTGGCGGTGAAGGCTTTTCGCGAGATGGCCGTGGCGGGCGAGATTGGTTTCGTCAATGTGCTGCAGCCGCATACCCCACTCACCGACAGCGAGGCAGACCGGCAGGCTACCGACCTGGCTGACGCCATCCATACCCACTGGCTGTACGATCCGGTGCTAAAAGGCGCCTATCCTGCTGCCCTGCTGGCGCAGACTCAAGCGCTGTGGGGCGTACCGCGCTTTGCTCCAGGGGACGACGCGCTGCTGCGAGACAACCGCTGTGACTTTATCGGTCTGAATTACTATCGTCGGGAAACGGTATCCGCCCAGCCGCCCGAAATCCCCACCGGCGGCGAGCCTGGCGTGGAGGGGTTATTCTATTTCGTGCGTAATCCGCAAAGCACCTATACCGAATGGGGCTGGGAGATCTGGCCGCAGGGGCTGACCGACGGCATTATGATGATCAAGGCGCGCTATGGCGATATCCCGATCTATATCACCGAGAATGGCCTTGGGGCGAAAGACCCGATTATTGCCGGTGAGGTGGTCGACGATCCGCGAATCGACTATCTGAGCAGCCATATTGGCGCCCTGGAAAAGGCGCTGGCGCAGGGAGCGGACGTCCGCGGCTATTATCCCTGGTCGTTTATCGATTTACTGAGCTGGCTCAACGGTTATCAAAAGCAATATGGCTTTGTCTATGTGGACCACCAGCAAAATCTGGCACGCAAACGAAAGAAGAGTTTTTATTGGTACAAATCTGTTATTGCCAGCCGCGGCGAACAGCGTTAATCTTCTCCTGCGGGCGCCATTCGGCGCCCGGTCTGATTTAGAATATTCTTAAACATCTCCCTGCTCTTCAAGGTTGGCTTTGCTCCTTGTCATGGGTTTTTATAACCTGAATCATTCCACGCGGCCCCGGCAGAAGGCGCCGTTGGTTGAGAGTAGGTTTAGTGAATGCTGATAATATTCAACGTAATTATTCCGATTATAAAATGGATACGAAAATGACCGTTCTGGACTATTTATTAAAATTCCGCAAAATCAGTTCGCTGGAAAGTCTTGAAAAACTATTTGATCACCTTAACTACTCCCTGACTGACACCGAAGAGATCGTTAATATGTATCGCGCCGCCGACCATCGCCGGGCAGAGCTGGTTTCCGGTGGTAAATTGTTCGATGTGGGCCAGGTGCCTAAATCCGTTTGGCGATTCGTGCAGTAAGACTGTCATCCTTCACGCCAGTTGCTTATACTTCCCGGCCTGCTTTTATATACTGGCGTTGAATAGGGGAGAAACATGACGTCTCAATCTGCGGAGCGCATCGGCGGCTGGCTGTTGGCACCGCTGGCCTGGTTGCTGTTGGCGCTGTTGAGCGCCTCGTTATCGCTGCTATTTTTTGCCAATGCCCTCATGTCGCCGCAGACCTGGGCCCTGCTGCGCGCCATGAGCACCGGACACATGGCGCTGTGGGTCGCCTCGCTGCTGTTTGCCATCGCCATGTGGTTTTATACGCTCTGGCTGACCATCGCCTTTTTCAAGCGGCGCTCGCTGGTGCCGAAACACTATATTATCTGGCTGCTCATTACGCTGTTGCTGGCGATAAAGGCGTTTGCCTTCTCCCCCGTTTCGGATGCCCTTGCTCTGCGTCAGCTACTGTTTCCACTGCTGGCCGCCGCGCTGTTGGCGCCCTATTTTCGCCGTTCACAGCGGGTCAAACGGACCTTTGTTAATCCGTAAAAACCCCACACTTAACCTGTTGTCGCCGGTATCGTTTTATTCGATAATAAGCGGCTTTTTTTCGTTTCAGGTCGCATGATGGCTGATTATTTACTGCTCTTTATCGGTACTGTCCTTGTCAATAACTTCGTTTTAGTGAAGTTCCTTGGCCTGTGCCCGTTTATGGGTGTTTCCAAAAAGCTGGAAACCGCAATGGGAATGGGGCTCGCGACCACCTTCGTGATGACCCTGGCCTCTATTTGCGCCTGGCTGATTGATACCTGGATCCTTATCCCGCTAAATCTGGTTTATTTACGTACCCTGGCCTTTATTCTGGTTATCGCCGTGGTGGTTCAGTTCACTGAGATGGTGGTGCGTAAAACCAGCCCGGCGCTTTATCGCCTGCTGGGGATCTTTTTGCCACTGATCACCACCAACTGCGCGGTGCTTGGGGTGGCGCTGCTGAACATCAATCTGGGCCACAATTTCCTGCAGTCGGCGCTGTACGGTTTTGCCGCCGCCGTCGGCTTTTCGCTGGTGATGGTGCTGTTCGCGGCGATCCGCGAGCGTCTGATGGTGGCCGATGTCCCCGCGCCGTTCCGCGGTAATGCCATCGCGCTGATTACCGCCGGTTTAATGTCTCTGGCCTTTATGGGCTTTAGTGGTTTGGTGAAGTTGTAATGAGCGCAGTCTGGATAGCCGTGATCGCCATCAGCCTGTTAGGGCTGATTTTCGGCTTAATACTGGGGTACGCGTCGCGCCGTTTCGCGGTGCAGGACGACCCGGTGGTGGAAAAAATTGATGAACTGTTGCCGCAGAGCCAGTGTGGGCAGTGCGGCTACCCTGGCTGCCGCCCCTATGCGGAAGCGGTGGGCGTGCAGGGTGAGAAAATTAACCGCTGCGCGCCGGGTGGCGAAGCGGTGATGTTAAAAATCGCCGCCCTGCTCAACGTCGACCCGCAGCCCGTCGACGGCGACGAGCAGGCAGCCGAGCCGGCCCGCATGCTCGCCGTGATTGACGAGCCGAACTGCATCGGCTGCACCAAATGTATTCAGGCGTGTCCGGTGGATGCCATTGTCGGGGCGACCCGCGCCATGCATACCGTGATGAGCGACCTGTGCACCGGCTGCAACCTGTGTGTTGCCCCCTGCCCGACCCAGTGCATTTCTCTCGTTCCGGTGGCGACGACCCCGGAGACCTGGAAATGGGATCTGCATACGATCCCGGTGCGAAATATTCCTATGGAACAACATGTTTAAGCTATTTTCCGCTTTCCGAAAAGACAAAGTCTGGGATTTTAACGGCGGTATTCACCCGCCGGAGATGAAAACCCAGTCTAACGGCACCCCGCTGCGCCAGGTTTCCCTGCCGCAGCGCTTTGTGATCCCGCTAAAGCAGCACATCGGCGCCGAAGGCGAACTGTGCGTCAAGGTCGGCGACCGGGTGCTGCGCGGCCAGCCGCTGACCCGCGGTTGGGGAAGAATGCTGCCGGTTCACGCTCCCACCTCCGGCACCGTTGCCGCTATCGCCCCGCACACCACTGCCCATCCGTCCGCGCTGGCGGAGATGAGCGTGATCATTGACGCCGACGGCGAAGACCGCTGGATCGAACGCGACGGCTGGAGCGACTATCAGACCCGCACCCGTGAAGCGCTGATTGAGCGCATCCACCAGTTTGGCGTTGCCGGCCTCGGCGGCGCCGGCTTCCCCACCGGCAGTAAACTGCGCGGCGGCGGCGATAAAATTAAAACGCTGATCATTAACGCCGCCGAGTGCGAACCCTATATCACGGCGGACGACCGTCTGATGCAGGACTGCGCGGCGCAGATTGTCGAAGGGATCCGCATCCTTGCCCATATTCTGCAGCCTGATGAGGTGCTGATCGGCATTGAAGACAATAAACCGCAGGCCATATCGATGCTGCGGGCGGTGCTTTGCGACGCCCATGGCATTTCGCTGCGCGTGATCCCCACCAAATACCCCTCCGGCGGCGCCAAGCAGCTCACCCAAATTCTCACCGGCAAACAGGTACCCCACGGTGGTCGCTCTTCGGACATTGGCGTGCTGATGCAGAACGTCGGTACAGCCTATGCGGTGAAACGCGCAGTGATTGACGGCGAGCCGTTAACCGAGCGCGTAGTCACCCTCACCGGCGAGGCGGTAACCCGGCCGGGCAACGTCTGGGCGCGCCTTGGCACGCCGGTGCGCCATCTGCTTAACGACGCCGGCTTCTGCGCCAGCGCCGAGCCGATGGTGATCATGGGCGGGCCGCTGATGGGCTTTACCCTGCCGGGGCTCGACGTCCCGGTGGTGAAGATCACCAACTGTCTGTTGGCGCCCTCCGCCAGCGAGATGGGCGAGCCGCAGGAAGAGAAAGGCTGCATTCGCTGCAGCGCCTGCGCTGACGCCTGCCCGGCCGATCTGCTGCCGCAGCAGCTTTACTGGTTCAGCAAAGGCCAGCAGCACGATAAAGCCACCGCCCACAATCTGGCGGACTGCATCGAATGCGGCGCGTGCGCGTGGGTATGCCCAAGCAATATTCCGCTGGTGCAGTACTTCCGTCAGGAGAAAGCCGAGATCGCGGCGATTCGCCAGGAAGAGCAGCGCGCTGCGGAAGCCAAAGCGCGATTCGAGGCCCGACAGGCGCGCCTGGAGCGTGAGAAAGCGGCCCGCGCCGAGCGGCATAAAAAAGCCGCCGTCCAGCCTGCCGCCAAAGATCAGGATGCGATTAACGCCGCCCTGGCCCGGGTACGTGATAAACAGCGCGACGCCGCGCAGCCTATCGTGATTCAGGCCGGCGCCAGACCAGACAACAGCGAGGCGATCGCCGCCCGCGAAGCGCGGAAGGCCGAAGCCCGGGCGCGTAAAGCGCAGCAGCAGGCCGCGCCGGCGGAAGCCTCGGCGGCCGACGCTGCCGATCCACGCAAAGCGGCCGTGGAAGCCGCTATCGCCCGCGCCAAAGCGCGCAAAGCCGAACAGCAGGCCGCGCCGGCGGAAGCCCCGGCGGCCGAGCCGGTCGACCCGCGTAAAGCCGCGGTGGAAGCCGCTATCGCCCGCGCCAAAGCGCGCAAAGCCGAACAGCAGGCCGCGCCGGCGGAAGCCCCGGCGGCCGAGCCGGTCGACCCGCGTAAAGCCGCGGTGGAAGCCGCTATCGCCCGCGCCAAAGCGCGCAAAGCCGAACAGCAGGCCGCGCCGGCGGAAGCCCCGGCGGCCGAGCCGGCCGACCCGCGTAAAGCCGCGGTGGAAGCCGCTATCGCCCGCGCTAAAGCGCGCAAAGCTGAACAGCAGGCGGCGCCGACGGAAGCCCCGGCGGCCGAGCCGGTCGACCCGCGTAAAGCCGCGGTGGAAGCCGCCATCGCCCGCGCCAAAGCGCGTAAAGCCGAACAGCAGGCCGCGCCGGCTGAAGCCACGGCGGCCGAGCCGGTCGACCCGCGTAAAGCCGCGGTGGAAGCCGCCATCGCCCGCGCCAAAGCGCGCAAAGCCGAACAGCAGGCCGCCCAGGCGGAAATCGCGTCAACCGCAGCCAATGACGACCCACGCAAAGCGGCCGTCGCCGCGGCGATCGCCCGCGTTCAGGCGCGCAAAGCAACACAGCAGGCAGTTAACGAGGAATAAATGGTTTTCAGAATCGCAAGCTCCCCCTATACCCATAACCAGCGGCAGACTTCGCGCATTATGCTGCTGGTGCTGCTCGCCGCCGTGCCTGGCATTGTGGTCCAGACATGGTTTTTCGGCTGGGGCACCGTCCTGCAGATTGTCCTCGCCGCTCTGACGGCCTGGGCAATGGAAGCCGCTATTCTCAAACTGCGCAAACAGCCTGTTGCGTCCACCCTGAGGGATAACTCCGCCCTGCTCACTGGCCTGCTGCTGGCGGTGAGTATTCCGCCGCTGGCCCCCTGGTGGATGGTGGTGCTCGGCACCTCCTTTGCCATTGTGATCGCCAAGCAGTTGTACGGTGGACTCGGCCATAACCCCTTCAACCCGGCGATGATCGGCTACGTCGTGCTGCTGATTTCCTTCCCGGTGCAGATGACCTCCTGGCTGCCTTCATACGAGATTGCCGCCCATATCCCGGCGTTCAGCGATACGCTGCAGATGATCTTTACCGGTCATACCGCCGCCGGAGGCGACATGGCCAGCCTGCGGCTGGGTATCGACGGCATCAGCCAGGCAACCCCGCTGGATACCTTCAAAACCTCCCTGCATGCCGGACATAGCGTCCAGCAGGTACTGCAGTTGCCGGTTTACGGCGGCGTTCTGGCGGGCCTGGGCTGGCAGTGGGTGAATATCGCCTGGCTGGCGGGCGGACTATTTCTGCTGTGGCAGAAAGCGATCCGCTGGCATATCCCGGTCAGCTTCCTCGTCAGCCTTGGCCTGTGCGCGACCCTCGGCTGGATCTTCTCGCCGCAGAGTCTGGCCTCGCCGCAGATGCATTTGCTCTCCGGAGCCACCATGCTTGGCGCCTTCTTTATTCTGACTGACCCGGTGACGGCTTCGACAACCAACCGCGGCCGTCTGATCTTTGGCGCCCTCGCCGGCCTGTTGGTGTGGCTTATTCGTAGCTTCGGCGGTTACCCGGACGGCGTGGCGTTTGCCGTTCTGCTGGCGAATATTACCGTGCCGCTGATCGATTACTACACCCGTCCGCGCGCGTATGGCCACCGTTGAGAGAGCGAAGATGTTAAAAACCATGCGAAAACACGGCGTCACGCTGGCGCTGTTTGCCGCCGGCTCCACCGGGCTAACGGCGGCGATCAATGAGTTGACCAAAAGCACCATCGACCAGCAGGCGGCCCAGCAGCAGAAAGCGTTATTCGACCAGGTTTTACCTGCCGACCGCTATAATAACGATCTGCTCAAGAGCTGCTATCTGGTCAGCGCCCCGGCGCTGGGCAAAGGCCAGCATAAAGTGTGGATTGCCAAAAATAACGACCAGCCGATCGGCGCTGTCATGGAAGCCACCGCGCCGGATGGCTATTCCGGAGCGATCCAGCTGCTGGTGGCCGCCGATTTTAGCGGCACGGTCCTCGGCACCCGCGTGACCGAGCATCATGAAACCCCGGGTCTGGGGGATAAAATCGAGCTGCGCCTGTCGGACTGGATCACCCATTTTACCGGGAAAGTTATCCACGGCCAGGGCGACAGCCACTGGGCGGTCAAAAAAGACGGCGGCGATTTTGACCAGTTCACCGGCGCCACCATCACCCCCCGGGCGGTGGTCAATGCCGTTAAGCGCGCAGGCCTGTATGCACAAACGCTGCCTGCGCAACTTCCTGAATTCAGCGCCTGTGGAGAGTAACCATGAGCGAAGTTAAAGACGTCATCGTCCAGGGTCTGTGGAAAAACAACTCCGCTCTGGTTCAGCTGTTAGGGATGTGTCCCCTGCTGGCGGTCACCTCGACCGCCACCAACGCCCTTGGGCTGGGTCTGGCGACGACCCTGGTGTTGACCCTGACCAACCTGACCATCTCCAGCCTGCGCCGCTGGACCCCGGCGGAGATCCGGATCCCGATCTACGTGATGATTATCGCCTCGGTGGTGAGCGTGGTGCAGATGCTGATCAATGCCTATGCGTTCGGTCTGTATCAGTCGCTGGGGATTTTTATCCCGCTTATCGTCACCAACTGCATCGTGGTGGGCCGCGCCGAAGCCTTTGCCGCCAAAAAAGGACCGGCGCTGTCGGCACTGGACGGCTTCTCTATCGGTATGGGGGCCACCTGCGCGATGTTCGTGCTGGGCTCCCTGCGCGAAATCCTCGGCAATGGCACGCTGTTTGACGGCGCCGACAGCCTGCTTGGCAGTTGGGCAAAGGTCCTGCGCATCGAGGTTTTCCATACAGACACTCCTTTCCTGCTGGCTATGCTGCCTCCCGGCGCCTTTATTGGCCTCGGCATGATGCTGGCGGTAAAATACCTTATCGATGAACGTAGCAAGCAGCGGAAGGCGCAGGCGGCCCGGGCCGACTCTGTCGCACCGTCTGACGCGACAGGGAAAGCGTAATATGAACAAAGCCAAACGCCTGGCGATCCTTACCAGGCTGCGGGACAACGATCCCCACCCCACCACCGAGCTGCACTTCAGCTCGCCGTTTGAGCTGCTGATTGCCGTCCTGCTCTCGGCGCAAGCGACCGACGTGAGCGTCAATAAAGCGACAGCCAAACTCTACCCGGTGGCCAATACGCCTGCGGCGATGCTGGCGCTGGGGGTGGAGGGCGTGAAATCCTATATCAAAACCATCGGCCTGTTTAACAGCAAAGCGGAAAACGTCATCAAAACCTGCCGGATCCTGCTGGAGCAGCACAACGGCGAGGTACCGGAGGACAGAGCGGCCCTGGAGGCGTTGCCCGGCGTGGGCCGCAAAACCGCCAACGTGGTGCTAAATACCGCCTTTGGCTGGCCGACGATCGCCGTAGACACCCATATCTTCCGCGTTTGCAACCGCACGCAATTTGCCCCAGGGAAAAACGTCGAACAGGTGGAAGAGAAGCTGCTGAAGGTGGTTCCCGCCGAGTTTAAGGTCGACTGCCATCACTGGCTTATTCTGCACGGCCGTTACACCTGTATCGCTCGCAAGCCGCGCTGTGGCTCCTGCCTGATTGAAGACCTTTGCGAATTCAAAGACAAAGTTTACGCCTGATCGTCTTACTCACGACCATAGCCTAACTTTAGGTTATGGTCCGCATTTAGCTATTTAACCCGCCGCTAACACCACATAAACCGCATTTTCATGGGCTATTATCCGGTTATATAACAAACAACCAGCTCATTCATTTTTTAGCGGCGCAAAATTTCTATACATTTGTGATCCAGATCATGCTCGCAACTCGATGTTGAAAGAATGTTATTAAAATGGAAATAAAAGTCAGGCAATACAACGGCTGTTCAAGGATTGCCAGGATAATAAGCCATGAATTTTTAGGATAATGGACCATATCACTACTTTAGTGCGCAATCAGTAGAATATATCGCCTTTACGGGAAAAATGGGCGAATCAAAAAGATAAAAATAGCAGCGATAACGTAACGGTGAAATTTAACTCTGGATAACATTCATATGACCGGAGCATTATACCGCCCTGATTATGTGTAACAGATTATTACAAAGGCCTTGCCTGATGCGCCAGGATAGTGAACATTACCTGCCGTTTTCCCTCCAAGAATAACTATAAAGGCGGCGGTCCAACGAGATTGCGCCCCGAACACCCCCCAGTAAATATGGGATGTAAAAAAAGAGGTATATGTGTCTACTGCAAACAATAAACCAGCAGAAAGCGTGAGTCTGAACGCTTTCAAACAACCACGCGCGTTCTATCTCATTTTCTCGATCGAGTTGTGGGAGCGTTTTGGTTACTACGGCCTGCAAGGGATCATGGCCGTTTACCTGGTAAAACAGCTGGGTATGTCGGAAGCGGATTCCATTACTCTGTTCTCCTCCTTTAGCGCGCTGGTTTATGGCCTGGTCGCCATTGGCGGCTGGCTGGGCGATAAAGTGCTGGGTACCAAACGCGTCATTATGCTGGGCGCTATCGTGCTGGCCATCGGCTATGCGCTGGTCGCCTGGTCCGGTCATGACGCCGCTATCGTCTATATGGGTATGGCGACTATCGCCGTCGGTAACGGCCTGTTTAAAGCCAACCCGTCTTCCCTGCTTTCTACCTGCTATGACAAAAACGATCCGCGTCTGGACGGTGCATTTACCATGTACTACATGTCCATCAACATCGGTTCGTTCTTCTCGATGCTGGCAACTCCGTGGCTGGCCGCGCGTTTCGGCTGGAGCGTCGCCTTCGCCCTGAGCGTGGTGGGGATGGTGATCACCATCATTAACTTCGCCTTCTGCCAGAAATGGGTGAAACAGTACGGTTCGAAACCGGACTTTGCCCCGGTGCATATGGGTAAACTGCTGGCGACCATCGCTGGCGTGGTGGTGCTGGTCGCTATCGCTACCTGGCTGCTGCACAACCAGGGTATCGCACGCATGGCGCTGGGCGTCATCGCGCTGGGTATCGTGGTGATTTTCGCCAAAGAGGCGATGGGCCTGAAAGGCGCCGCGCGTCGCAAAATGATCGTCGCCTTCCTGCTGATGGTAGAAGCGATCGTCTTCTTCGTACTGTACAGCCAGATGCCGACCTCTCTGAACTTCTTTGCTATCCGCAACGTGGAGCACTCGATCCTCGGCCTCGCCTTCGAGCCGGAACAGTACCAGGCGCTGAACCCGTTCTGGATCATGATTGGTAGCCCTATTCTGGCCGCCATCTATAACAAGATGGGCGACCGCCTGCCGATGCCGCACAAGTTCGCTATCGGTATGGTGCTGTGCTCCGGCGCGTTCCTCGTCCTGCCTTTAGGGGCGAAGTTCGCCAGCGACGCCGGTATCGTCTCGGTTAACTGGCTGATTCTGAGCTACGCGCTGCAGTCTATCGGTGAGCTGATGATTTCCGGCCTCGGCCTGGCGATGGTCGCTCAGCTGGTTCCCCAGCGTCTGATGGGCTTCATTATGGGCAGCTGGTTCCTCACCACCGCCGGTGCGGCAATCATCGCCGGGAAAATCGCCAACCTGATGGCAGTACCGGAAAACGTCACCGATCCGCTGGTGTCGCTGGAAGTATATGGCCACGTGTTCCTGCAGATCGGTATCGTCACCGCGGTCATCGCCGCCCTGATGCTGCTGACCGCGCCGAAGCTGAACCGAATGACTCAGGACGACAGCGCGGACGTAAAAGCACGCGAAACCGCGGCAGCCTGACGCCGCAGGGAAAACCAATTATTTTTAAGCCGCTAACGTTAGGTTAGCGGCTTTTTTTTTACCCCTGGCGGGACTAACATACAGAAAACTGCAGCCACGAGGAGTAACGCATGAAACTGTTCTACAAACCCGGCGCCTGTTCCCTCGCCTCACATATCGCCCTGCGCGAAAGCGGCCTGGATTTCACTTTGCAGAGCGTGGATCTGGCAAGGAAACAGCTGGAAAACGGGGAAGATTATCTGCTAATCAACCCGAAAGGTCAGGTGCCGGCGCTGCTGCTGGATGATGACATCCTGCTTACTGAGGGCGTGGCTATTATGCAGTACATCGCCGATCAGGTGCCGGACCGCCATCTTCTGGCGCCCGTGGGCTCCGTTGCCCGTTACCAGACCCTGGAATGGCTGAACTACGTCGCTACCGAACTGCACAAAGGCTTTACGCCGCTGTTCCGCCCGGACACCCCGGAGGACTATAAGCCCGTTGCGCGCGCGTTGCTCGAGAAAAAACTGCAGTACGTGGATGCCTCGCTGGCGGATAAACAGTGGCTCACCGGCCATCGCTTCACTATCGCCGATGGTTATCTGTTCACGGTGCTGCGCTGGGGCTATGCGATTAAACTGGATATGGCCGCCTGTAGTCATATCGGCAGCTGGATGGCGCAGGTGGCAGCGCGTCCGGCAGTGGCTGACGCACTGGCAGCGGAAGGCTTAAAGTAAGACCAGAGACTGCCCGGCGCTCTGCCGGGCAGAGTCGGAAAGTTACAGTCGGGTGGCGCTGAAGCAGTGCTCCGGCACAGCAATACGATCCTGCGCCGCCACCACCTGCAGTTCATACTCCTGCATGTTTTTGGTGGTCAACATGATCTCGTACACTGCGGCGGTGACGTGCTCAAGCGCGTCGCGCAGGCTGGCGCCCTGCAGCAGTTTCACCAGCAGCAGACCGCTGGTCACATCGCCAACGCCCACCGGCTGATGCAGGCCAAAATCCACCAGCGGCCGGCTGATATGCCAGGCTTCATCTGCGGTCACCAGCAGCATCTCAAAACGGTCCATGCTCATGCCGGCGCGGGAAAGATGCTTAACCAGCACCACCTCCGGCCCCTGGGCAATCAGCTCCCGCGCGGCGGCCACCGCCTCGCTCACGCTGGCGACCGGATGACCGCAGAGGATCTCCAGCTCCACCAGATTAGGCGCAATGATATCGCTGGCCGGCAGCGCATAGCGCACGTGGAACTCCGCCACGCCCGGGGCGACGATGCAGCCCTTCTCCGGATGGCCCATCACCGGGTCACAAAAATACTTCGCCGCCGGATTGGCCGCTTTTACCTGACGCACGATGCCCAGGATATGCTCGCCCTGTTCAGCAGAGCCGAGATAGCCGCTCAGTACCGCATCGCAGGTCTGCAGCTTATCGATAGCGGCGATGCCCTGGACGATCTCCGTCAGGTGCGAAGGCGGCATCACACAGCCGGTCCATTTGCCGTACTGCGTGTGGTTAGAGAACTGTACGGTATTGAGGGGCCAGACATTGGCGCCCAGGCGGCGCATCGGGAACTCGGCGGCACTGTTGCCGGCGTGGCCAAACACAACGTGAGACTGAATGGCGAGGATGTTCTTCATTTTCTTACCACAACCCTAAAAAGAAAAAGGGCGTGGTTTCCCACGCCCTGGTAGTATTTTTTTATTTCCAGCAGACCAGGCAGTAATTCTTCTTACCGCGGCGCAGCAAGGTGTAGCGGCCGAACAGGCGATCGCTGTCGGCAAAAACATATTCCGGATCGGCCTGTTTTTCACCGTTGATGGTCACTGCGTTAGAGGCGACGGTTTTACGCGCCTGGCCGCGGGACGGCTGCAGTTCGGAATCCACCAGCGCCTGCAGCAGATCGGCGCCCTTTTCCATCTCAATCATCGGCACGCCGTCCTGAGCCAGCTGTTCGAAGTCAGCTTCGCTCAGGTCGCTCAGGTTGCCGTTGAACAGGCTCTCGGTAATGCGTTTCGCCGCTTCCAGGCCCTCTTCGCCGTGCACCAGACGCGTCACCTGCTCTGCCAGCACGTACTGGGCGCGCGGCGCTTTACCGCTGTTTTTATCTTCTTCTTCCAGGGCATTGATCTCTGCGATGTCCATAAAGGTGAAGAACTTGAGGAAGCGATAGACATCAGCATCCGCGGTGTTGATCCAGAACTGGTAGAATTTATACGGACTGGTCTTTTTCGGATCCAGCCACACGGCGCCGCCCTCGGTTTTGCCGAACTTGGTACCGTCCGCTTTGGTAATCAGCGGCACGGTGAGGCCAAACACCTGGTTCTGGTGCAGACGACGCGTCAGATCGATACCGGAGGTAATGTTGCCCCACTGGTCGGAGCCGCCAATCTGCAGCGCCACGCCGTGCAGCTTGTTCAGGCAGGCGAAGTCGTAACCCTGCAGCAGATTGTAAGAAAACTCGGTAAAGGAGATGCCCTGATCGTCACGATTCAGGCGCTGCTTCACCGCTTCTTTGTTGATCATCTGGTTAACAGAGAAGTGTTTACCAATATCGCGCAGGAAGGTCAGCACGTTCATGCTGCCAAACCAGTCATAGTTGTTCGCCGCGATCGCCGAGTTGTCGCCGCAGTCAAAATCAAGGAACGGGGCTACCTGTTTGCGGATTTTATCCACCCACTCCTGCACGGTATCCTCGGTATTAAGCTTACGCTCAGCGGCTTTAAAGCTTGGGTCGCCAATCAGACCGGTAGCGCCGCCCACCAGCGCCACAGGTTTATGACCTGCCTGCTGGAAGCGTTTCAGGCATAACAATGGAACAAGATGCCCCAAATGCAAGCTGTCAGCGGTAGGATCGAAGCCGCAATAGAGCGCGATCGGGCCTTGCGCCAGTCGCTCTGCTAACGCTTCCTCGTCCGTCACCTGGGCTACCAGCCCCCGCTCTTGCAATTGTTTAATCAAGTTACTGCTTGCCATCAAATTCTCCATGTATAAACGACTGCACCTCTGCCGGTACACGACTTTTCGCCAGATGCGAAAAGTACATAGAATAAAGCGCCGGCCCTTTCAGCGCCAGCGCTTCGATAACTAATTTCGGCAATTACGGTGCCAGGCGGTCGATTTTCCAGGCGCCGTTATCGCGCTGGTATAAAAAGCGATCGTGCAGGCGATGTTCGCCCCCCTGCCAGAACTCCATCTGCTCGATGCTGACGCGGAATCCGCCCCAGAAACTCGGCAGCGGCACTTCACCCTGCTGGAATTTCTGCTTCAGCTCGAGGAATTTGCTCTCCAGGATACCGCGGGCAGAGATCCGGCTCGACTGTTGCGAGACCCAGGCGCCGATCTGGCTGTCACGCGGGCGGCTGTGGAAATATTTGACCACCTCCAGCGTCGACAGGCGTTCCGCTTTGCCGATCACCATCACCTGGCGCTCCAGCATATGCCACGGAAACAGCAGGCTGACCTGCGGGTTATATTCAATCTGATGGGCTTTGCGGCTGCCGAGGTTGGTATAAAACACCAGCCCTTTTTCGTCGTAATGCTTAAGCAGCACAATGCGCTGATAGGGTTGGCCGCGCTCATCGACGGTGGCAACCACCATGGCCGTTGGGTCGGCGAGTTTCGCGTCGCAGGCCTGACGCAGCCAGCGCTCAAACAGCGGCAGAGGTTCAGCAGGAAGATCGTGGCGACGCAAACCGCCACGGGTGTATTCACGGCGCAAGTGCGCGATTTGCTGGAGTTCGTCGTTATCAGACATGGCCATTAAGGATATAGTCAAAAGGTGGCGTTATTGTGCGCCCCCCGGACAGAAATCTCAACGTTTGGCGGTCTGCAGCTGGCAGTTATCGAGGACGATGCGGTCGCGCTTATAGACGGTGGCGGTATCGCCTTTCGACCAGAAGACATAGACGCCGTCGGTGTAGCGCGCGCCGGAAGCCGACAGCCCCTCTGACAGATTCAGCTGCTGATTGTCATAGATAAAACTAACCTGCTGGCGTTGGTTATTGCGATGGACCGTCAACGGTTTCTGGTCGCATTGATACTCCAGCGTGTCCGTCTGCATCCGCTCGACAAACTGGTTGTAGTAGCTACAGCCCGCCAGCATAAAAGGTACAACTGCGATAAGAATTTTTTTCATTCGTTTGCCTTCGACTTTCCCGGTCACGGAGGGCACTCCGCCCTCCGCTTAACTTGTCCAGTTTACCGGTCGCGTCGTCTTTAAGATTTCAGTTAACTCCGATTCTGCGGCGGGTTAGCAGGGAAAATGGCGCCCAGCACCGTGGCTTCGCTGGCGCCGGTCACGGAGGGCAGATTACCCGGCAGGCCGGCGATCGTGCGCCAGGCCAGCCAGGCAAAGGCCAGCGCTTCCATATCATCGCCGCTGATCCCCGCCTCATCGGTGGTGGAGACTTCGGTTCCCGGCAGCAGGGCCGCCAGGCGCGCCATTAACAATGGGTTACGCGCGCCGCCGCCGCACACTAACAAACGCTCGCAGCCGCCGCTTAACAATACCTGCTCACTGATGGTCACGGCGGTTAATTCCGCGAGCGTTGCCTGCACATCCTGCCCGCGCAGCCCAGGATAACGAGCCAGATGCTGCTCCAGCCAGCCGTAATTGAAATATTCCCGACCGGTGCTTTTCGGCGCCGGCAGGGCAAACCATGGATCGCTCAGCATATCCTGCAGCAGCGGCAGGAGCACTTTACCTTCGCTGGCCCATTGGGCGTCCTTATCGTACGGTTTGCCCTGCTGGCGCCAGATCCAGGCGTCCAGCAACATATTTCCCGGTCCGGTATCATAGCCCCGCACCGGCTGGCCCGGCACCAGCAGCGATACATTAGCGATCCCGCCGATATTGAGCACCATCCGCCGCTCAACGGGGTGCGCCAGCAGCGCATGATGGAATGCCGGCACCAGCGGCGCCCCTTGCCCGCCAAGCGCCATATCCCGGCGACGAAAATCCCCCACCACGGTGACGCCGGTGTGGGCGGCGATCTGGTTGTTATCGCCAATTTGCATCGTATGCGGCGCGTCGCCCTGGGGTTCATGCCATACGGTCTGTCCATGGCAGCCGATGGCAATAACGTCGGTGGGTTTGAGCTTTTCCTGACGCATCAGCGCCAGCACGGCATCGGCAAACAGCCGCCCCAGTCGGGTGTCCAGACGACCTAGCTGTGAAAGGGTCAATGACTGGCCCTGGCAAATCGCCAGAATCTCTTCTTTTATCGCGTGTGGGATGGGCCAGGTGAGACTGGCCTGCTGCGCCACCATGTTTTCATTGATGGCAGCCAAAACGACATCGATACCATCAAGGCTGGTACCAGACATAACGCCAATAAAGCGACCCGATCTCATACGTTGTTCCTTCATTCCATGACCCTTGTATGTCCTTCACTCCACCATAAAGTGTCCGCTAATGCTATGTTGTAATAATACTTTTTAACAATAGAGCGACAATTCAGAGAACATCGTAAAGAACCGGCGTTTAGTTAAGGTTGAAGCACCATTAATTATTATTTTTTGTATAGTCCGGAGAGAAGCTATGCCCGCCGACGACTAAATGCCATATAATTAACCGCATGGACGTTCAATTGAACACCTTCGGTGAACAGGAGATTCATAAATGATTTTACGTGTTTTGGCTGTATCGATGATTGGTTTCACGCTCGCAGGCTGCGTGAGCAGCAGCGGCCTGTCCGGCGATGTTTATTCCGCATCTGAAGCCAAACAGGTGCAGAGCGTGACATACGGTACCATCGTGCATACCCGCGCCGTACAGATCCAGAGCGGCGACGACAGCAATGCCATCGGGGCGATTGGCGGTGCGGTGCTGGGTGGGTTCCTCGGGAACACCATCGGCGGCGGTACCGGACGCTCTCTGGCCACAGCGGCAGGTGCGGTCGCGGGCGGCGTTGCCGGTCAGGGCGTACAGGGCGCGATGAATAAAACCCAGGGCGTGGAACTGGAAATCCGTAAGGATGACGGCAATACCATTATGGTGGTGCAGAAACAGGGCAGCACCCCGTTCTCCGTGGGTCAGCGCGTGGCGATTGCCGGCAGCGGCAGCCAGGTCACCGTCTCTCCTCGATAATCCCTCTGACGATGCGGCCAGTTATGCCGCATCGTATTTTTCCTCTGCATTTATTACACCCTAATAGCTTCGCATTAGCATTCAGACATCTTAATTTTTGAATTGCATTAATCATTGCGCCTGCGCAATATTTTATCAGTCATCCCCGACTACTCTTCTGCACATTACTCTTTTTATGTCGACGCAATATCGTTGCCCTTGCTTTTCCCTGTGGAATATTGTCTATGCCCAAACACATGAATCATGTCGTTAAACGTCTTATCGTTTATATTTGTATTTGTTTACTGGCCGGGGTCGGCATGACCGGGTTGATGGACTTTTTTCACACCAGATTCAACAGCACTTCATCTACACTATTTCCTCTGCTGACCAGTTTTCTGATGGTGTTTCATATCACTATTGCCTGTTTTATGGGTATGAAATACTGGAGCAGCAAGCGTCGCTTGTATCTGACCCCTGTCGCTTTCGCCTTTGCCTGTTCGGCGTTGCTGATGCTGGGCACGCTCAGCAGCTATCCGGACTGGCTCAGCTGCAATCCCTCTCCGGTGGTGAAACAAAACGACGCCGTCATATATTATTTCTTTCGCAATATAATGATGGCTGTCTTATTCATGTCATCAATTATTTTGTATTACTTCCGCCGGCGCATCATGCATTCCTGGAAAGCTCATGTAATGACTTTCGCGGCATGCATTGTTCTTACATTAACCATTATTTTTTTATCATGGCTTTACTCCAGCCACTCGCCGAAGCTGAGCATCAATTTTATCGACGACCTGAATCATACTTTCACCCCACTGTGGCAAAGTATTATCAGCTGGCTGCTGATAGCAGTCTGGTTTATCACGCTAATATTAATAATTTGCTTGAGCAAACTGCGCAATATTTTCTGGTATAGCGGCGCTTTTTTTTGCAGCGCATATTTGTTCACCCTCTTCCGGCTGCTCTCTACCGTTGGGGAACTCGATCAGGCCTGGTATCAGGCGCGTTTTTTTGAAACGCTGTGCACCCTGTTCCTGATCCTGGTGCTGCTGGTCGACGTCTTTATCCTCTATCGGGAGTCTAACCACAAGTATGTCAACTCCTACCAGAATTCGATCCGCGACCCGCTGACCCGCCTCTATAACCGCAGCTTCTTCTATGACACCCTAAACCAGCAGCTGGCGAAGGTGAAGGCCCAGCATCCGCTGTCGGTGATTATCAGCGACCTCGACCATTTCAAACGCATCAACGATAACTACGGCCACATCGCCGGCGACAAGGTGATCCAATTTGCCGCCTCGGTGCTGGACAGCCATTCGCGCAAGGATGATGTCGCCGCCCGCATCGGCGGTGAGGAGTTTGCCCTGCTGCTGGTCAACACCTCAGAGAACGAGGCGCAGGCGATCGCCGAGCGCATCCGTCTGGCGGTCAGCGCCGAGCAGACCGCTCTGCCAGAGCGGATGACCATCAGCATGGGGGTGTATACCACCCATGACAGAAGTGTGACGGCGGAGGAGTGCGTCCAGCGTGCGGACGAAGCCATGTATGAAGCAAAAAACAGCGGACGTAACCGGGTGGTGATCTGGCGACGCCAGGGCGGGTAAAAAAAGGCCCGGGATAGCCCGGGCCGCAAAAGGATTAATCTTTTGCCTGGAGATCGAGGATATTTTGTTCAAGTTTACGAATTAAGTGGAGCAACGTCTCCACTTCCTGCTTCGAGACCCCCGAGAGGATTTCATCGCGGGTCTTGCCTATCACCTCTTCCATCTCATTGATCAGCGGTTCGGCTTTTTCAGTCAACTTGATGCGTTTGGCCCGCCGATCGCTTGCGCAGGTCTGGCGAGAAATAAGCCCTTTCTCCTCCAGCTGATCGAGCGTACGCACCAGCGACGGTTGTTCAATACCGATGGCTTTCGCCAGCTGGATCTGCGACTGCTCAGGCGGCAGCTGGTGGATGTTATGCAGCGTGACCCAGTGGGTCTGCGTTAACTCCAGAGGTTTCAGGCGATGGTCGATTAGCGCGCGCCAGACGCGAACTAAACGTGCCAGATCAGAACCAAGTGGCGATTCCAATTTCATCTCCTTATAATTAGCTTGCTAAGTTATTATACTGATTTTAGAATAGTGTGCAGCATTTGAATAATCAAAACAAATGAATTACTTGATTCAACAAAAACCAAAACAATGATTTACACTGTTAAAGAGTAGCACGTCCTGAGGTTATCCCTGTTATGGCAAAGGATTTTTGCTTGTGAAACTGAGTCTTAATTCATCCGGATTGCCGCTGCAGGACCTGATGTTCGGCGCATCCGTCTATTTCCCTCCGTTGTTCAAAGCCGTCTTGCTGGGCTTCTTTATCTGGCTGTTTTTACATCGCCAGCTGCGTGACTGGATGTATGCGGGCGACATCTGGCATCCCCTGCTGATGGATCTCTCCCTGTTCGCGCTCGCGGTCTGTCTGGCCCTGCTGTTATTGATTGCCTGGTGATCTACCTGCTATGAAAAAATTAAAATATTTGTCAACGCTGTTGGTGGCGGCCATCGCACTGGTTGCCGCGTGGTTGTTATGGAATTTCTACACTCAGTCCCCCTGGACCCGCGACGGGAAAGTGCGCGCCGAGCAGGTCGGGATCACCCCTCAGGTCTCCGGCAGTATTCTGCAGCTTAACGTGGCCGATAACCAGCGAGTCAAGGCCGGTGAAGTCTTGTTTACCATCGACGACACCCCCTACCGCATTGCGGTGCTGAACGCCCAGGCGCAGCTGGCGAAAGCGCAAGCTGAGGTGGCGAAAGCGCAGGCGGAGCAAAGCAAAGCCGCCAGCGAGGCCCGCCGTCGCAGAAACCTGTCGCAGAATGCCATCTCGGCTGAAGACCTTGAAAACGCCAATACCGCCCTGAATACCGCCACCACCACCCTGGCGGCCGCCAGAGCGGGAGTCGGTGTCACTGAGGCGGCGCTAAAGCATGCGCAGTGGCAGCTCAGCCAGACGGTAGTCAAAGCGCCGGTGGACGGCTGGGTGACTAACCTCTCCACCCGGGTCGGCGATTACGCCACCACCGGCCATCCGGTCTTTGCCCTGGTGGACAGCCATTCGTTCTATGTGCTGGGCTACTTTGAAGAGACCAAACTGCGCCATATTCGCATCGGCGATCCGGCGCAAATCATTCTCTACAGCAATCAGCAGACGCTGCAGGGGCATGTCGCCAGCATCGGTCGCGCGATTGTCGACCAGAGCGTGGAACAGGGAACCGGGCTGGTGGCCAATATCAAACCGAATATCCCCTGGGTCCGCCTCGCCCAGCGCGTCCCGGTGCGGATTGCCTTTGATAGCTTGCCGGCCGATGTCACTCTGGTCTCCGGCACCACCTGCACCGTCTCGATCGGCGGACAGTGATGAATCTGCAGACCCTGTCATGGCGCTCGCTGCCCTGGGTTAAAGCCACCCGACCGCAGTGGCGATACGCGCTGCGTAACGGCATCGCCATGTGTCTTGCGCTGAGCATCGCCTATGCGCTGGATCTGGATGAGCCCTACTGGGCGATGACCTCCGCGGCGGTGGTCAGCTTTCCCACCGTCGGCGGGGTGATCAGTAAAAGTTTCGGCCGCATTGCCGGCAGCCTGCTCGGCGCCTGCGCCGCCCTGCTGCTGGCTGGCCATACGCTCAACGATCCCTGGCTGTTCCTGTTCAGTATCTCCGGCTGGCTGGCGCTCTGCACCTGGGCCTGCGCCCTGTTCACCAACAACGTGGCCTACGCCTTTCAGCTGGCGGGCTATACCTGCGCCATCATCGCCTTTCCGGTGATTAATATCAGCGACAGCTACGAGCTATGGGTGATTGCCCAGTCGCGCGTCTGCGAAGTCATCGTCGGGATCCTGTGCGGTGGGTTGATGATGATGATTCTGCCCAGCACCTCCGATGGCAGCAACCTGCTGACGGCGCTGAAAACCATGCACGCCCGCCTGCTGGAGCACGCCAGTCTGCTGTGGGTACCGGAAACGACGGATGCTATCCGCACCGCCCATGAAAGCGTAATTGGCCAGATCCTGACCATGAACCTGCTGCGCATCCAGGCCTTCTGGAGCCACTACCGCTTCCGTCGGCAGAATCCCCTGCTGAACTACCTGCTGCACCAACAGCTCCGAATGACCAGCGTCATTTCCAGCCTGCGGCGTATGCTGCTGAACTGGCCTGACGCCCCGGCCAATACCCGCCAGGTGCTGGAGTCGTTGCTTGCGGAGCTCGCCACCGCCCATGCTGACAGCTATCACGTCGCCCGCATTCTGGCGCCGCTGGCGCCGCCGCCGGGCGCGGATTACCGCCACGTCGCCTTCTGGGCGCGGTTACGCTATTTCTGTCGCATTTATCTGGAAAGCAGCCGCTGGATCCGCCGGGTTGAAAATGCCTCAGCGATCGCCGAGTTCAATGTTCCTTCCGCACCCGCGCTGACCCGCCACACGGACCAGGCGGAAGCCCTGCTCAACGGCATTCGTACCTTTTGCGCCCTGGTGGCGATAGGCGCGTGGGGGATCAGTACCCAGTGGACCAGCTGCGCGGCGGCCCTGACCCTGGCCTCCATCTGCTGCGTACTCTACTCGGTGTCGGCCTCGCCGTTTCGCTCGCTAACCCTGCTGATGCAGACCCTGGTCCTGCTGTCGGTGTTCAGTTTTGTGGTGAAATTTGGCCTGATGGTGCAGATCACCGACCTGTGGCAGTTCCTGCTGTTTCTGTTCCCGTTGCTGACCACCATGCAGTTACTCAAGCTGCAGTGGCCAAAATTTGCCGGCCTGTGGGGGCAGCTTATCGTCTTTATGGGCTCGTTTATCTCCGTCACCAACCCACCGGTGTACGACTATGCGGCCTTTTTCAATGACAATTTAAGCAAGATTGTCGGCGTGGGCTTTGCGTGGCTGGCTTTTGCGGTGCTCAGTCCCGGCTCGGACGCCCGCAAAGGGCGACGGCACATCAGAGCGTTACGGCGTCACTTTGTCGATCAGCTCAGCCGCCGCCCCCAGCACAGCGAGCACGAATTTGAATCGCTGGTATATCACCACGTCAGCCAGCTCAGTCAGAGCCAGGATGCGCTGGCACGCCGCTGGCTACTGCGCTGGGGAGTGGTCTTGCTGAACTGCTCCCACGTGGTCTGGCAGCTTCGTGAGTGGGAAACCCGCTCCGATCCGCTCGCCCAGGTCCGCGATCTGTGTATCAACCTGCTGCGCGATGTCATGAGCGAGCGCGGCGTGCAGCAGCGGCCGCTGGCCACCACGCTGCAGGAGCTGCTGCGGATCTGCGAGGTTCTGAACCGCCATCATCAGCCGGCGGCCCGGGAGCTGGCCGCCGCGATCTGGCGACTGTATTGCGCGCTATCGCAGCTGGAACAGGCTCCGGTCGCCGGAACGATTGGCGAAAAGATTACTTAATCACCCCGCAGGCAAACCGTTCGCCGCCGCCGCCCAGCGGCTGCGGACTGTCGGCCATATTATCGCCGCCGACATGAACCATCAGCGCTTTGCCTTTCACTTCCGCCAGCGTTTTCAGACGCGGAGCGATAATCGGCTGGTCAGCCACGCCCGCGTCGTTGACCACCAGCAGGGGCAAATCGCCAAGATGTCCGGTGCCCAGCGGCCCTTCATGTTTACCGGTATGTTGCGGATCGTAATGTCCGCCCGCCGCTCCGGCGGCTACGGCTTTGCCCTCTTTCATCGCCGGCTGGCAGCTACCTTCAGCATGGATATGAAAGCCGTGCTTGCCCGGCGGCAACGCTCGCAGATCGGGAGCAAATTCGAGTCCGCGGTCGGTTTCGGTGATTTTTACACTGCCGATGGATTGACCAACGCCCTGGCTGGTCACGAGATTAAGTTGCACATCTTCACTGACGGCCTGCGCGCCAGCGCAAAATGCGAGGGAAAGGATAGCGAGAATACATCGTTGCATAACACCTCCGGATGGCTGTCTCCCTGTTAAGTGTAAACCAGGAACAGGTTTCCGGAGGCGAAATGCCGGTTATGGCACGTCGTAACCGAGCGCGGCTTTGCGGATACGGAACCACTGCTGGCGGGTCATACTCAGTTTTTCAGCCACGATCGCCGAACGCACGCGCTCAATTTTGCCCGAGCCGATAATCGGCAGCGGTTGCGATGGCAGGCGCAGCACCCAGGCATAAACCACCTGCTCGATGCTGTCGGCGTTAAGCTCGTGGGCCACCTGGGCCAGCTCGTCGCGCAGCGGCTGAAAGCCCTCTTCATTAAACAGGCGGCCGCCGCCGAGGCAGGACCAGGCCATCGGGCGAATACGCAGCTGCTGCAGCTGATCGAGGGTGCCGTCGAGCAGCAACGGCTGATGCACCGGCGAGATCTCCACCTGGTTGGTAGCAAGCGTAAACGGCAGGCGCGACTGCAGGAGGGTGAACTGGGCAGGGGTAAAGTTCGAGACGCCGAAATGACGCACTTTGCCGCTGTGATGCAGCGCGAGGAAGGCTTCAGCCACCTCGTCCGCGTCCATCAGCGGATCCGGCCGGTGGATCAGCAGCAGATCGAGATGGTCCGTCGCCAGATTACGCAGCGATTGCTCAGCGCTGAGCACGATGTGGTCCCGGTCGGTAATGTAGTGACCGATGGTGTTTTCAGCGCGCGCCCGGGTGGCAATGCCGCATTTGCTGACAATTTCCATTCGGCTACGCAGATGCGGCGCCAGCTTCAGGGCTTCACCAAAGGCGGATTCGCACTGGTAATCGCCATAGATATCGGCGTGATCGACGGTGGTAATACCTAAATCGAGATGCTGTTCGATAAAGCCGACCAGCTCGCCTGGCGACATTTTCCAGTCCATCAGACGCCAGTAGCCCATCACAAAACGCGAAAATTCCGGCCCCTGGGGAGCCATAGCAATACGCTGAACCATAACCGCTTCCTCAATAAAAAAGTGCTCTGAGTATACGTAATTTTTGGCTTAAAACAGTGAGGGTTGCTGCGGTTCTTCCGCCGCCTCTGGCCTGTTTGCGCGGATTTTGCGCAGCAGGCGTTGACGGCACAGACGCAATACCTCCTGTTTCTGCGCATCGCTCATCGTTTGCCAGTTAAAACGTTCCTCACGGCTACGGAAACAGCCGCGACAGTAGCCGCGCTCATCGGTCTGACAAATTCCCCGGCACGGGCTCTGCACCGGGAAAAATTCTAACTGCTCTGCCACCACACGCCTCCTGTCCCCTCATCTCCTTTCATTGAAGACGTTTCCCCGCGCTGACGCAAATTTTGTTCACTACGTGCTGCGCCAGCTAACATTTTTGCGCCGGGTCTTGCATTAGACCAATCGGTCTACTACAGTGTGCCCCATGAACAGACACAGCGATTGTGATACCCGAGAACATATTCTGGCCACCGGCGAGCGGCTTTGCATGCATCGCGGCTTTACCGGCATGGGCTTGAGCGAACTCCTGAAGACGGCGGAAGTGCCCAAGGGCTCTTTCTATCATTACTTTCGCTCTAAAGAAGCCTTCGGCGTCGCCTTGCTGGAAAACCATTTCGCCGGATATCTGCAGCGCCTGGTCGAGCATTTCGCCCATGGCGACGGCAACTATCGCGATCGGCTGCTGGCCTACTATCAGCACACGCTGAATCAGTTTTACCAGCAGGGAATTATTAGCGGGTGTCTTACCGTCAAGCTGTCGGCAGAGGTCTGCGATCTGTCGGAAGACATGCGCACCGCCATGAACCACGGCGCCAGCCAGATCATCGCCCTGCTGGGCGACGCGCTGGAGAAAGGACGCCAGGAAGGCAGTCTGACATTTGACGGCGAGGCCATGACCCTGTCGCAGGTGCTCTATTCCCTGTGGCTCGGCGCCAACCTGCAGGCCAAAATAACGCGTAGCGCAACGCCGCTGGAGAGCGCCCTTGCCCACGCGAAACAGATTATTGCGGCGCCTGCTGTTTAACAGGCGTTTTTATTTCATCAGTTCCTAGACGACCGGTCTACTCAGGAGTCATTATGTCGGAATCAAAATTATTCACCCCGTTGAAAGTCGGTGCCGTCACCGTCCCTAATCGCGTATTTATGGCTCCACTGACGCGTCTGCGCAGCATCGAGCCGGGCGATATCCCTACCCCGCTGATGGGCGAATATTACCGTCAGCGCGCCAGCTCCGGGCTGATCATCAGCGAAGCGACGCAGATTTCCGCCCAGGCCAAAGGCTATGCCGGCGCGCCAGGACTGCACAGCCCGGAGCAGATTGCCGCCTGGCAGAAAATCACCGCCGGCGTTCACGCGGAAAACGGCCATATCGCCGTGCAGCTGTGGCATACCGGGCGAATTTCCCATAGCAGCCTGCAGCCCGGCGGCGCCGCCCCGGTAGCGCCGTCTGCGCTGAGCGCCGGCACCCGCACCTCGCTGCGCGACGAAAACGGCCACGCCATCCGCGCCGATACCTCGATGCCTCGCGCTCTGGAAACCGAAGAGATCCCGGGGATCGTCGATGATTTCCGTCAGGCGGTGGGCAATGCCCGTGACGCCGGTTTCGATCTGGTTGAACTGCACTCGGCTCACGGCTATCTGCTGCACCAGTTCCTCTCGCCGTCGGCAAACCAGCGTACCGACCAGTATGGCGGCAGCGTGGAAAACCGCGCCCGTCTGGTGCTGGAGGTGGTTGACGCCGTGAGCAAAGAGTGGAGCGCCGACCGGATTGGCATCCGCGTGTCGCCGATTGGCAGCTTCCAGAATGTAGATAATGGCCCGAACGAAGAAGAAGACGCGCTGTATCTGATTAGCGAGCTGGCGAAACGCGGTATCGCCTATCTGCACATGTCCGAGCCGGACTGGGCGGGCGGCAAGCCGTACAGCGAAGCCTTCCGTCAGAAAGTTCGCGACCGCTTCCCGGGCGTGATCATTGGCGCTGGCGCCTACACCGTTGAAAAAGCCAACGACCTGATCAGCAAAGGGCTGATTGATGCCGTGGCCTTTGGCCGCGATTACATCGCCAACCCGGATCTGGTGGCCCGCCTGCAGAAAAAAGCGGCGCTCAACCCGCAGCGCCCGGAGTCCTTCTACGGCGGCGGCGCGGAAGGCTACACCGATTATCCTACGCTGTAATCCCTCCATTGATAGCGGCGACGTATCGCCGCTATACTCAAGGCTCTGATCTATCAAATAAACTGCATAGGGGACATTATGCGCTTACTCCACACCATGCTGCGCGTTGGCGACCTGCAACGTTCTATCGACTTCTATACCAATGTTTTGGGCATGAAGCTGCTGCGCACCAGCGAAAACCCGGAGTACAAATACTCCCTCGCCTTCGTCGGCTACGGCGAAGAGAGCGATACCGCGGTGATCGAACTGACCTACAACTGGGGCGTGGACAGCTATGAGCTGGGCACCGCCTACGGTCACATCGCGCTGAGCGTCGACAACGCCGCCGAAGCCTGCGAGCGGATCCGCCAGAACGGGGGCAACGTTACCCGCGAAGCCGGGCCGGTAAAAGGCGGCAGCACCGTTATCGCCTTCGTGGAAGATCCTGACGGTTACAAAATCGAGCTGATTGAAGAGAAAGACGCCGGCAAAGGGCTGGGCAACTAACCCCCGACCATAGCGACTTTATTATCCTCGTTCGCCCGGGCGCTGCGGCGCCCGTTGTTTTCACCCCTGCCTGCTGCAAGCCGTGGCAAAATTTGCCATAATGCGCGCTACTTTTTTCCAGCTAAGAGAATCTGATGTCCGAGAACGCTCAACTGAATGGTCTGTGCGACCGTTTCCGCGGTTTTTATCCAGTGGTGATTGATGTTGAAACCGCAGGATTTAATGCCAAAACCGACGCCCTGCTGGAGATCGCCGCCATTACGTTGAAGATGGATGAGCAAGGCTGGCTGATGCCCGATGAAACGCTGCATTTCCATGTTGAACCTTTCGAGGGCGCCAATCTTCAGCCCGAAGCGCTGGCCTTTAACGGGATTAACCCGCACGATCCAGAGCGCGGCGCCGTTAGCGAATACGACGCTCTGCATGCCATCTTCAAAATGGTACGCAAAGGGATGAAAGAGAGCGACTGCAGTCGGGCTATCATGGTGGCGCACAACGCCACATTTGACCACAGCTTCACCATGACCGCCGCCGAACGGGCGGGGCTAAAACGCAACCCGTTCCATCCGTTTGTCACCTTCGACACCGCCGCGCTGAGCGGGCTGGCGCTGGGCCAGACGGTATTGTCGAAAGCTTGTATTGCCGCGGGTATGCCGTTCGACGGCGCGCAAGCCCACTCCGCCCTCTACGATACCGAGCAGACGGCACAGCTGTTTTGCGAGATAGTGAACCGCTGGAAGCGTCTGGGCGGCTGGCCGCTGCCGGTGGCGACGCCGGAGTGATAAAAAAAGCGACTTCCAGGAAGTCGCTTTTTTACTGACCGCGGTAATTATTCCGCTTTCGGCTCGTCAGTGTGGTATTTCGCCGCTGTCTCTTTGATCAGCTGCTGCAGTTCACCGCGCTGGTACATCTCGATGACGATATCGCAGCCGCCCACCAGTTCACCGTCCACCCACAGCTGCGGGAAGGTCGGCCAGTTGGCATATTTTGGCAGCTCGGCGCGGATATCCGGGTTCTGCAGGATATCAACGTAAGCAAAACGTTCGCCACAGGCGGACAGCGCCTGAACGGCCTGAGCGGAGAAACCGCAGCTTGGCAGCTTCGGCGAACCTTTCATGTACAGCAGGATCGGGTTTTCAGCGATTTGGCGTTGGATCTTTTCTAAAGTCGAGCTCATTGTCGTGCTTCCTTAAACTTCTTTCTACGGCAGTAACTTGTCATTGTAGCGTCCCGAGGGCAGGACCGATAATAACATTTTTTTCACTATTCATATTTTATCTTCTGTTGCGCGAAGTTGCCTTAAAAATATCATTTTGCCGTCACGGGCAGGCGCGCGTTGCGCATTTTCTGTGCGAGGCGGTCAATGTCTGACGCGTTTTCTTGCAATCGTTAACCAATCGACATTTTTGATACAAAAGAATATTAACTTTCCGGGTTTTTATGCTTTAGAATCGTTCCGGTTTGTCATTCATCGTCAGGCATTTGTACATGTCTGTAATTAATCAGGGGATTGCTCAGTGGCGCGGCTAAACAAAATCGCGATATCGCTCTGTGCATTACTGTTCACATCTATCTCATTCACGCCACTGGCTCAGGCTTCAGGGCATACGCACGCCTCCGCCTCGCCGAAGGCGTTGCCCGCGAAAAGCGGCTCAGAGCGCAAGAAAAAAACAACCAGTCAAAAAAGTAAAACCACCGCTAAAACCACCAGTAAAAAATCCTCGAGCACCCGGCTCCCTACCCGCTCTACCGCAGCAAGCCAAACCGCGCTTCATCGTCAGGCCGCCGGCGCCACGAAAAAATGCGTGCTGCGTAAAGGGTATAAAAAGCAGTGCGCAAAAACGGTGGCCGCCAGCGCCGAGCCGACCCTGGCGCTGAACAGCGTCAAAAGCAAATGCGTGGTGCGTAAGGGCTATAAAAAACGCTGTAAACCCGAGGCCAGCGAAGCGAATCTGACGATCGCCGACGCGCATAAAGTCCGGGTGCAAAAAGCGCAGAGTACCGCCATGAACAAACTGATGGGCCAGCTGGGTAAACCGTATCGCTGGGGCGGCACCTCGCCGCGCACCGGGTTCGACTGCAGCGGGCTGGTCTATTACGCCTACAAAGACCTGGTCAAGATTCATATCCCGCGTACCGCCAATGAAATGTACCACCTGCGCGATGCGCGTCCGGTCGATCGTGACGAACTGCAGAGCGGCGACCTGGTCTTCTTCCGCACCCGCGGACGCGGCACTGCCGACCACGTTGGCGTTTACGTAGGCAACGGGAAATTCATTCAGTCCCCGCGCACGGGGCGCGATATTCAAATCACCTCCCTGAGCGAAGATTACTGGGTACGTCATTACGTCGGCGCCCGTCGCGTCATGACCCCGAAAACCATTCGCTGATCCCGGTCTGCCGCTACGGCGGCAGCCCTCTTCACCTGCGCGTTCTCCGCCCCCACCGTCAGGGGAAACTGCATATTCGCCTCTGTGACCGGCGCTTCCCGACGATAGCGGGTGGGCGACATGCCAAAGTGACGGTGAAAGGTGCGGCAGAACGCCGCCTGCCCGTCGTACCCCAGACGTTGGGAAATACTCTGCATGGAGGCCTCGGTCTGCGTTAAGTAGATTGTCGCGATGGTCATCTTCCGGCGGCTGACGTAGCTCGCCAGCGTGCAGCCGGTCACCATGGCGAATTGCCGCTGGAAATACCAGTGCGAGTAGCCGGACTTTTTCGCTACCGCCCTCACCGGCAGGGTGTCAAAAATATGTGCTTCGATCCAGTCAACGATCCCCTGCACGACCGGGATCATTTTCGGGCTTACCACTTCATCTGTTTTTGCCATCGTAGCCATCCTGTGGAAATTGCTGCCGGTGGCTATATTTGTCATACAAATATCAAAATAGACAATGAATTATTGGCATAGCGGCGATTACCTGAAAGCATATCGTCATTAATCATTTGATTTAAAATGATTATTTTCACTCAGTCGTTTGCGCTGCGGGGGTCTTCAGATGGCCTGATGAGAAATTAACCATCGCGGCGAGAGGCTGGAGACCCAGCCTCCTTTTACTTATACATTTTTGCAACATCTGCGGGCGTCTTAACGCGCCGCTCCGCAGAAAACGGTTAAGCCTTCGGCAGTTGCGCCGGCGATAATAGCCTTTATCGTTGTAAGGCTTTTCACTGCCTGCGGCAAATGTTAACATTCTCAATACAATAACAGGCCCGGGACGCGACAGCGTCGGGCGGTCAGAACGCGATTCAGGTGAAAACCTCATCTTGTCAATGTGAGATAAAACAAAAAAGTTATAAGGAGAGTAGCAATGTCGTTTGAATTACCTGCATTACCATATGCAAAAGACGCCCTGGCGCCGCACATTTCCGCAGAAACCCTGGAATACCACTACGGTAAACACCACCAGGCGTATGTCACTAACCTCAACAACCTGATCAAAGGCACCGCGTTCGAAGGTCAATCGCTCGAAGAGATCGTGCGCACCTCTGAAGGCGGCGTTTTCAACAACGCGGCGCAGGTCTGGAACCACACCTTCTACTGGAACTGCCTGGCGCCGAACGCCGGCGGCGAACCGGAAGGCGAGCTGGCGGCCGCGATTGCCAAATCCTTCGGCAGCTTCGCAGAGTTTAAGGCCAAATTTACCGACGCCGCGGCGAAAAACTTTGGCGCTGGCTGGACCTGGCTGGTTAAAAATGCCGACGGCAGCCTGGCTATCGTCTCCACCAGCAACGCGGGTACCCCGCTGACCACCGACGCGAAGCCGCTGCTGACCGTTGACGTCTGGGAACATGCTTACTACATCGACTACCGCAACGCCCGTCCAAGCTATCTGGACCACTTCTGGGCGCTGGTTAACTGGAAGTTTGTTGCCGCTAACCTGGCCGCATAAACGACAAACCGCAGCAGAGTGACCCCTGCTGCGGTTTTTTTTACACCCTTCCCCACCGTTTATGACTGGCTGGCAAAGGCCTCCTCCGGCTGCGCTCGTCCGCTAAACCAGACCAGCAGCAGCGCCAGACCGGCAATAATCGCGCCCATCACCGGCACAAACGCATATCCCAGTCCGCCGGAGATCACCGCTCCGCCGGCGGCGGCGCCCAGCGCGTTGCCCAGGTTGAACGCCCCGATATTCACCGAAGAAGAGAGACCCGGCGCCTCATGCGCCACGCGCATCACTCGCATCTGCAGCGGCGGCACTACCGCAAAGGTGGCTGCGCCCCAGACGATCATACTGATAGCCGCACCCGCCTGGGATTGCGCCAGCAGCGGTATCGCCAGCATGATCGCCATCAGCAGCAGTAGAAAGCCTTTCAGCGTGCGGGAGACCGACCGGTCGGCGAATTTGCCGCCCAGATAGTTGCCCAGCGAAAAACCAACACCAATCAGCACCAGCATCGCGGTGATAAACAGCGATGAAGCATGGGTCAGCGTATTCAGTACCGGCGAAATGTAGGTATACAGCGTAAACATCGCCCCGGCGCCCAGCACGGTGGTCAGTAAGGCAGAAAGCACCTGCGGCCGTAACAGGACCGAAAGCTCTTGTTTGACATCCGGCCGCTCGCCCGCGCTGCCCTTCGGCAGGGAGAACCACAGGCTCACCATCGCCAGCAGGCCTAACCCCGCGGTGGCGAGGAAGGACATCCGCCAGCCGATGGTTTCTCCAAGCCAGGTCGCGGCAGGCACGCCGCCGATATTAGCGATGGTGAGGCCCATAAACATGGTGGCCACCGCGCTGGCCTGCTTGTGCTTGGGCACCACGCTGGCCGCCACCACCGACCCCAGGCCAAAAAAGGCGCCGTGATTGAGGCTGGTAATAATGCGCGACAGCAGCAGCGTGGTGTAATCCGGCGCAATGGATGACAGCAGGTTGCCGACGGTGAAGATCCCCATCAGAAAAATCAGCGCATTGCGTCGGGCGCGATGGGACAGCAGCAGGGTCATCAGCGGCGCGCCGACCATGACGCCGATGGCATACGCACTGATCAGCATTCCCGCTACCGGTATCGAGACGTCCACGCCCTTGGCAATCACCGGCAGCAATCCCATCGGGGAGAACTCGGTGGTCCCGATGCCAAAGGCGCCGATCGCCAGCGCGAGTAAAGGAAAGTTGATTTTCATTCAATGACTCCATCAGACCGTCAGGGAGGACGGCATAACATCAGAAGTCAAAAGCATGACATCAATCACAAAAAAACAAAAGTGAACGAAATGACAAAAGATTTTTGCAGAATTGATAATAATGGCGGGATACGGGGAGGAGGCCGCGCTCCTCCCTCATCGGAACATTAGTGCAGTATGGCGGTCAGGCTGAATGCGACGATCACGCCGAGGGCAATAATCGTGGTGATCAGCGAAAACTTTAAATTGGTATCCATCATTTTTCCCTCTTGTTATCCCCACACCAAAAGTGAGCTTGCTCATTTTTGCACAAAAAATCGCAAAAATCTTCCGGGATTTAGGGCGATGCACATTTTTGCTCTTCCACTTTGCCCCAAGATCGGACAAAATCCCACGCTAATTTAAAAGCGTATCGGCCATTGACCCCTTCCTGTCGTTCTGTGTCGTTTTCCCGACGTGATGCAATGTTGAAAATTGTATTCAGGGTGTGTGTAGGCAAACGTTTACGTATCGATGATCAGGCGATCAGGTCAAGGCATGGAGTGAGATGTAATGGCAACTATTAAAGATGTAGCGAAGCGCGCAAACGTTTCCACTACAACTGTATCACATGTAATTAACAAAACCCGTTTCGTTGCCGAAGAGACGCGCAATGCGGTATGGGCGGCGATTAAAGAGCTGCACTACTCGCCGAGCGCCGTGGCCCGCAGCCTGAAAGTCAATCATACAAAATCGATTGGCCTGCTGGCGACCAGTAGCGAAGCCGCCTATTTCGCTGAAATCATTGAGTCCGTTGAAAAGAGCTGCTTCCAGAAGGGCTATACCCTGATCCTCGGCAACGCCTGGAACGACCCGGAAAAACAGCGGGCCTATCTGTCGATGATGGCGCAAAAACGCGTCGACGGTCTGCTGGTGATGTGTTCCGAATACCCGGACTCCGTCCTGAGCATGCTGGAAGAGTATCGCCATATTCCGATGGTGGTGATGGACTGGGGCGAAGCAAAAGCCGACTTTACCGATGCGGTAATCGATAACGCCTTCCAGGGCGGGTATATCGCCGGACGTTACCTGATTGAACGCGGTCACCGCGAAATCGGCGTGATCCCGGGCCCGCTGGAGCGCAACACCGGCGCGGGGCGACTGGCCGGCTTCATGCAGGCGATGAAAGAGGCGCATATCAGCGTGCCGGAAAACTGGATTGTACAGGGCGACTTCGAGCCGGAGTCCGGCTACCGCGCCATGCAGCAGATCCTGAGCCAACAACACCGTCCAACGGCGGTCTTCTGCGGCGGCGACATTATGGCGATGGGCGCTATCTGCGCCGCGGATGAAATGGGGCTGCGCGTGCCGCAGGACATTTCGCTGATCGGTTATGATAATGTGCGCAACGCCCGCTATTTCAGCCCGGCGTTAACCACCATTCATCAGCCGAAAGATTCGCTGGGTGAAGCCGCGTTCAATATGCTGTTGGATCGTATCGTCAACAAGCGCGAAGAGTCGCAGTCTATTGAAGTGCACCCTCGGCTGGTCGAACGCCGCTCGGTGGCGGATGGCCCGTTTGTCGACTATCGTCGCTAAAGCACTGGCGGGCGCGGATCACTCCGGCGCCCGCAGCCACTCCCGATTCAGCGTGTCGCTGTCCCCCAGGTAGTCCAGCATCCAGTTTAACGCCGGCGAAGCATCATTCTGCTGCCAGGTCAGACAGCAGGCCGCATCCGGAAACGGATTTTCCAGCGCCAGCGCGGTCCACTCGCCGCGATCCACCCATGGCCGGGCGAAATGGCTTGGCACCATGCCGACGCAGAGCCCTGCCGACAGACAGGTAGCCGACGATTCCCAGTCGGGGACCACCACCCTCTTCTGGTTATCCAGCAGCCACGTTGTCCGTTTGGGCAACGAACGCGAGGTATCTTCCCGCACCAGCGACGGCCAGTTGCGCAGGACATCGTCGCTCAGCGGCCCCGCCATCTTCGCCAGCGGGTGATCGCTCGCCACCACGCAGTCCCAGCTCAGCATCCCCATATCGCGGAACGCATAGCGGCCCCCAACCGGAATAGAGCGCGTTGCGCCAATCGCCAGCTCCACGCGGCCGTCGGCCAGCGCATCCCATACGCCATTGAACACTTCCTGAAAAACGATCAGCTCGACGTCGGGAAAATGGCGATAGAAATCCACGATCATCTGGCGCATCCGCGCGGGTTTCACGATATCGTCCACCGCGATCGACAACTGCCCGCGCCAGCCGTTGGCAATTTGCTGGCACTGCTGGCGGGTGATCTGCATTTTTTTGATAACAGAGCGCCCTTCCTGTAAAAACCAGACCCCGGCGGGGGTCAGCTCCACATCACGATGACGGCGCTCAAACAACGGGACGGCCAGCCACTCTTCGAGCTGACGCACGGTATAGCTGACGGCGGAAGGCACCCGATGGAGCTCCTGCGCCGCCGCGCTAAAGCTGCCGTTACGGGCGACGGCATCAACCACTTCCAGAGAGTATTCAGACCACATTTTCTGCCTGCAAAATTTTTGAATGCATGTGACAAATATTAGCGTTTCACAAGCCACAATGCACTCCCTACACTCTGCGGCATCGTACCTGTACTCCAAAAATGAGAACGTTATGTCACAACCTGGGAAAGGATTTTTAGTCTGGCTGGCCGGCCTGAGCGTGCTGGGCTTTCTGGCCACCGATATGTACCTGCCGGCATTTGCCGCCATGCAGCAGGATCTCGACACCTCCGCCGCATCCATTAGCGCCAGCCTGAGCCTGTTCCTCGCCGGCTTCGCGCTGGGCCAGCTCTTCTGGGGGCCGCTGTCAGACCGCTACGGGCGCAAACCGGTGCTGCTGAGCGGCCTGGCGATTTTCGCGGTCGGCTGCCTGGGGATGCTGTGGGTGCAGAACGCCACGCTTATGCTGGCGCTGCGTTTTCTGCAGGCGATTGGCGTCTGCGCCGCGGCGGTTACCTGGCAGGCGATGGTGACCGATTACTATCCCGCCCAGCGCACCAACCGCATCTTCGCCACTATTATGCCGCTGGTAGGACTGTCCCCTGCGCTGGCCCCGCTGCTGGGCAGCTGGCTGCTGGTGCACTTCGAGTGGCAAGCCATCTTCGCCACCTTGTTTGCCATCACTCTGCTGCTGATGCTGCCTGCCCTGCGCCTGAAGGCCGCCGCTAAGTCGGCCACTGTGGCTGAAAAGAAAATCACTTTTCTGGCGCTGCTGCGCTCCCGGGAATACAGCGGCAACGTCCTGATCTACGCCGCCTGCTCCGCCAGCTTCTTCGCCTGGCTTACCGGTTCGCCGTTTATCCTTCATGAGATGGGCTACGGCCCGACCGCCATCGGCCTGAGCTATATCCCGCAGACCATCGCTTTTCTGGTGGGCGGCTATGGCTGTCGCGCGCTGCTGCAAAAATGGTCCGGGCAACAGATGCTCCCGTGGCTGCTGGTGGTCTTCGCCGTCAGCGTCGCCGCCACCTGGCTGGTGGGTCTGCAAACGCATGCCTCGCTGGTGGCGTTGATGATCCCGTTCTGCCTGATGGCGGTGGTCAACGGCGGGATATACCCCATCGTGGTCGCTCAGGCGCTGAAGCCTTTCCCGCAGGCAACCGGCCGCGCGGCGGCGCTGCAGAACACCCTCCAGCTTGGCCTGTGCTTCCTGACCAGCCTGCTAGTCTCCGCGCTGATCGCCACGCCGCTGCTGACCACCACCAGCGTGATGCTGGTCTCTATTTTGTTAGCCGGAGTGGGTTATCGCCTGCAGCAGACGCCAGCGCTGGCGGCCCACTCTTCCCACGCCTGACGCCCGTCGCCAGTGCCCGGACCAGTGGTTAGCACGCTAAGATATTTTTATTGAAAGCCAGTACTTAGCGTCCTATACTGGATCCGGGTTCACATAAATAAAGAATATTTAACAGATTAACGGATGCAGGATGCCTCCGTTTCACCATGGAAGGCCTTTCGGCAAGGGTTATCTCCCTTCCTCTGTTCTACGTCGGATAGCGACTTCACGGATTATCCGTGAGATTTCTCACAAAGCCAAAAAAGCGTCTACGCTGTTTTAAGGTTCTGATCACTTGGGCGTGATGGAGAAGCTATGAGTTCATCGTGTATAGAAGAAGTAAGTGTACCAAATGATGACTGGTACCGGATTGCAGCTGAATTGTTGGGCCGTGCGGGAATTGAAATCAATGGCTCCGCGCCGTCAGACCTGCGGATTAAAAACCCTCTTTTTTTTAAACGCGTATTGCAGGAGGGGTCGCTGGGTTTAGGCGAAAGCTATATGGACGGCTGGTGGGACTGCGAGCGTCTGGATATATTCTTCCATAAAGTGCTCCGCGCCGGGCTGGAAAAACAACTCCCTCACCATTTCAAAGACACACTCCGCATCGCAGGCGCTCGCCTGTTTAACCTGCAAAGTAAAAAACGCGCCTGGATCGTCGGCAAAGAACACTATGACCTCGGCAACGATCTTTTCAGCCGGATGCTGGATCCCTACATGCAATATTCCTGCGGGTACTGGAAAGAGGCGCAGACCCTCGAAGCCGCGCAGCAGGATAAGCTGGATCTCATCTGCCGTAAGCTGGAGCTCGAGCCAGGCATGCGAGTGCTGGATATCGGCTGCGGCTGGGGCGGTCTTGCCGAATATATGGCGCGGAATTACCAGGTGAGCGTTGTCGGCGTGACCATCTCCGCCGAACAGCAAAAGATGGCCCAGGCGCGCTGCGATGGCCTTGACGTGGATATTCGTCTTCAGGATTATCGCGATCTGCACGACAGCTTCGACCGCATCGTCTCCGTCGGCATGTTCGAACACGTGGGTCCCAAAAATTACGCCACCTACTTTGAGGTCGCCGATCGTAATTTGAAACCCAACGGCCGCTTCTTACTGCACACCATCGGTTCCAAAGTCACCGACCATAACGTTGACCCGTGGATCAATAAATATATCTTCCCCAACGGCTGCCTGCCCTCGGTACGGCAGATCGCCGATGCCAGCGAGAAGCACTTTGTGATGGAAGACTGGCACAACTTCGGCGCCGATTATGACACCACCCTGATGGCCTGGTATGAGCGTTTCCTCGCCAGCTGGCCGGAAATTGCCGATAACTATTCTGAGCGTTTCAAACGCATGTTCAGTTATTACCTGAACGCCTGCGCCGGCGCCTTCCGCGCCCGCGACATTCAGCTCTGGCAGGTGGTGTTCTCGCGCGGGATTGAACACGGACTGCGCGTCGCCCGTTAAAAAACACTCCCCCGCTCACCGGCGGGGGATTTTTTGTCAGGCTTCACTGACCTTAGCCGCGACCTCTTTCGCCGCCAGCACGCGTTCAACCGTATCGACAACCGCCTGGGTTTGCGGGTCGATCTCGATATTGACGCGGTCGCCCAGCTTCTTCGCCCCCAGCGTGGTCCGCTGCAGCGTCTCCGGAATAAGATGCACGCAGAATCGGGTTGCCGTCACCTCACCTACCGTCAGGCTGATGCCATCGATACCGATGAATCCTTTATAAAGGATATATTTCATCAGCGTCGGATCCTGTACTTTAAACCAGATCTGACGGTTATTTTCGGAAGTGAGGATCTTCACGATTTCCGCCGTGGTCATAATATGGCCGGACATCAAATGCCCGCCGATTTCATCACTGAATTTCGCCGCCCGCTCGACATTGACTTCATCCCCGACCTGAATATCGCCGAGGTTGGTAATCCGCAGCGTCTCTTTCATCAGATCGAAGCTGATGCGCGCGCCGTTGATGTCGGTCACCGTCAGGCAGCAGCCGTTGTTGGCTACCGATGCCCCGGTTTCGAGCCCCTCCAGCATATGCGCCGGCAGCTCCACCACGTGGGTGCGAAAATTGGGTTTATCATCAATGGAGACCACTTTCGCGGTTCCCTGAACAATACCAGTAAACATGTTTGGCTCCTGTTGAAAATCATGACGGTATCATTACCGTTTTCGCTATCGGGAACAATAACAGGAGGGCTGAGCGGTTGCCAGCGCGCTTCGTGCCTCGACTCTTTTTTCACTGGCTTAATGGCTAATCCTCGCTACAATAGACTGGAATTTCCTCATTTTTATCCCCTTGCTGCCAGTTACGGCGGCTTTTTTAGTCTCAAAAAAACAACAATACAAAGGTGTTCACGTGCAGAAGTATTTCATTGAAGCGCGTCAGTTATTAGCTCTGGCTATACCCGTCATTCTTGCGCAAGTGGCGCAGACGGCGATGGGTTTTGTCGATACCGTGATGGCGGGCGGCTACAGCGCCACCGATATGGCCGCGGTGGCCATCGGGACCTCCATCTGGCTACCGGCCATTCTCTTCGGCCACGGGCTGCTGCTGGCGCTGACCCCGGTAGTGGCGCAGCTCAATGGCTCCGGGCGGCGGGAGCGTATCGCGCCGCAGGTGCGTCAGGGCTTCTGGCTGGCGGGGCTGGTCTCGGTGCTGATCATGATTGTGCTGTGGAATGCCGGGTATATCATCAGCTCCATGCACAACATCGATCCGCTGCTGGCGGAAAAAGCGGTTGGCTATCTTCGCGCGCTGCTGTGGGGAGCGCCGGGCTACCTGTTCTTCCAGGTCGCCCGTAACCAGTGTGAAGGGCTGGCGAAAACCAAGCCCGGGATGGTCATGGGCTTTATCGGTTTACTGGTCAACATTCCGGTGAACTACATCTTTATCTATGGCCATTTTGGCATGCCGGAGCTGGGCGGCGTCGGCTGCGGCGTGGCGACGGCCTCCGTTTATTGGGTGATGTTCGCCAGCATGCTGTGGTGGGTGCGCCGGGCGCGTTCGATGCGCGATATCCGCTGCGCCGAGGGCTTCAGCGGCCCCGATTTCGCCGTTCTGCTGCGGTTGGTGCAGCTGGGGCTGCCCATCGCCCTGGCGCTGTTCTTCGAAGTGACCCTGTTTGCCGTCGTCGCGCTGCTGGTCTCTCCGCTCGGGATCATTGACGTCGCCGGCCACCAGATTGCGCTGAACTTCAGCTCGCTGATGTTCGTTCTGCCGCTGTCGCTGGCGGCCGCGGTCACCATTCGCGTCGGCTTCCGCCTCGGCCAGGGCTCAACGATCGATGCCCAGGTTTCCGCCCGCACGGGCGTGGGCGTGGGCGTCTGTCTGGCGGTGTTTACCGCTATCTTTACCGTGCTGATGCGTAAGCAGATTGCCCTGCTGTATAACGATAACCCTGAGGTGGTGATGCTGGCCTCGCATCTGATGCTGCTGGCGGCGGTCTACCAGATCTCCGACTCCATTCAGGTGATCGGCAGCGGTATCCTGCGTGGCTATAAAGATACGCGGTCTATCTTTTTTATCACCTTTACCGCGTACTGGGTGCTGGGTTTGCCCAGCGGCTACCTGCTGGCGCTGACCGACGTGATTGTCCCCCGCATGGGGCCCGCCGGCTTCTGGTGCGGATTTATCATCGGCCTGACCTCCGCCGCCATTATGATGATGCTGCGGATGCGTTTTCTGCAGCGCCAGCCCTCCAGCACTATCTTACAGCGCGCCGCGCGCTAATCCTGCCAAAGCCCGCCACCCCGGCGGGCTTTTTCTTTCTTCAGTTTTGTTCCGGCGTTGTACATTCCGTTACTCCCCGACACCAAAGACTCACTGATGAGCGCCCCGGAGATGCATATAGTGTGGCCAACAGCCCCGCAGTGGGGTTACTCAGGAAACCAATTCGAGGATTTCAGCATGAAAAAAGTATTAGCTCTGGTTGTTGCCGCTGCTATGGGTCTGTCATCTGTTGCTTTCGCCGCCGATGCCGCGACCACCACCCCGGCTGCCGCAGCCAGCCACACCACCGTTCATCACAAGAAACATCATAAAGCGGCGGCGAAACCGGCAGCCGAACAGAAAGCCCAGGCAGCGAAGAAACACCATAAAGCCGCAGCGAAACCGGCTGTAGCGCAGAAAGCCCAGGCGGCGAAGAAGCACCATAAAGCCGCAGCGAAACCGGCTGTAGCGCAGAAAGCCCAGGCGGCGAAGAAGCACCACAAAGCCGCAGCGAAACCGGCTGTAGCGCAGAAAGCCCAGGCGGCGAAGAAGCACCACAAAGCGGCGCACCACGCAGCCAAACCGGCGGTACAACCGGCGGCATAACGGTCAGAGCGTTAAGGTGATAAACCGGCGCTGAATAGCGCCGGTTTTTTTTCAGGAGGACATCATGCTGCAACGTTATCGCTTCGAATTGCTGTTGGTTCTGCTCATCGTCTGCGCGCTGTTTACCCTTCGCTTGATGTTTAAATAGCGGGCTGCTGAACCCATTTACGCGCCGGCGGCGTATAGTCGCGAAAACCGGCGATAATCTCCTCTGCCGAGGCAGCAAACGGCAGCATCTCCGCGTAGCGCGGGTGCATAAACCCTTCCCGCACCATGTTATTGACCATCGCCTGCAGCGGATCGTAATACCCTTTAATATTCAGAAATGCGCACGGCTTTTCATGGATGCCCAGCTGCGCCCAGGTCCACTGTTCGAAAATTTCTTCCAGCGTCCCCGCTCCGCCCGGCAGAGCAATAAAGCCGTCGGCCAGCGCCGCCATTTTGGTTTTCCGTTCGTGCATATCCTCAACCACATGCAGCTCCGTCAACCCGCGGTGGGCAATTTCCCGTTCCACCAGGCCGCGCGGCATCACGCCAATCACCACGCCCCCGGCCTCAAGCGCCGCATCGGCAACCGCCCCCATCAAGCCAACTTTGCCGCCGCCATAGACAACAGCCAGTCCCTTCTGCGCCAGCGTGTGGCCAACCCGTCGGGCAGTGTCGAGATACAGCGGATGTTCGCCAGCTGAAGAACCGCAGAAAATACCTATCGATTTCATCTTCGTTATTACTCCTCTCTTCTGGTGGGCGATAATTTAACACAACGGCAACCTTTGTGCGCAGGTTGAGACCCGCGGAGAAAAGAGAGGCGAGGCGCCTGCTGGCGAAGAAATATCCTTGTGGTTCAGTAAAATATCGCCGGAATGGGTAAAAGATCCGCAATCGCAAGCAATGTACAAGAAAAGTGACGTTTACCTCTTGCCACATCCCCTGCCTGCCGCTAATATGCGTCCCCGTTGTCACCACAACATTGCGTTCGTAGCTCAGTTGGTTAGAGCACCACCTTGACATGGTGGGGGTCGTTGGTTCGAGTCCAATCGAACGCACCATTATGCGTTTATAGCTCAGTTGGTTAGAGCACCACCTTGACATGGTGGGGGTCGTTGGTTCGAGTCCAATTAAACGCACCATAATGCGTCTGTAGCTCAGTTGGTTAGAGCACCACCTTGACATGGTGGGGGTCGATGGTTCGAGTCCATTCAGACGCACCAATCTTGTTTCTTATCATTCCCTCTCAACATTACCCTGCAGCATCTTGACCGGAAAACGCACGCCTTCTGCGCTTCCCGCCTGAACGTTATCGAACCCTGCCAACGACAAAGCTAAAGCCGATTATTCGCGACTCCGACTGGCCTGCGCCATCGCCAGGGCATCTTCCCCTGCCGGCAGCCGCGAAGGGGCATCAGGATCGTTCACTATTCGCCAGACGGCCTGAGCCACATCGACAGCCCGCGTCACGCTGGCGTTTTCCTGGATGCTGTCGAGGATCTGCTGGCCAAGCGCCGCATAGCTCTCCGGGAGGTGGCCCATCGTTCGACGCGCGTTTTCCCCGAAGCGGGTCTGGGGATCGCGTCCCGGCAGGATCACCCCGACGCGAATATTGAAGGGCCGCAGCTCCAGCGCCAGGGACGCCGTGAAGGCGTTCACCGCCGCCTTACTCGCGGTATAGACCGCCAGCAGGGGCATCGGCTGTAGGGTGACCGCCGAGGTGATATTCACGATCGTCCCGCTACGGCGCGCTCTGAACCGGGGAAGTACCCCCTGGGTCATGGCGATAGTCCCAAGAGTATTGGTGGCAAACAGGTTCGCTATCGCCTCGCGCGACGCCCCCTCCAGGGCGTTGAGCATCCCCACTCCGGCGTTATTGACCAGAACATCAATCTCTCCGGCCTCGGCAATCGCCTCGGCGATACTCTGCGCTGAGGTGACGTCAAGGCGCACCAGCCGCAGACGGTCGCTGGCTGGCAACAGATCCTCTCGCAGAACCCGCATCGTGGCGATAACCTTCCAGCCCTGTTCAAGAAAATAACGCGCCGTCTCCAGGCCAAAACCCGATGAACAGCCGGTGATCATAATCGTTTGCATCTCTCTGTCTCCGATTGGCTTCTTCCTTTTCATCATAGACAGCCCGCTCCGGACGATATAGGGTCAATAATCCATCATTCTTTAGCAGGAGTCCGGAAATGAGCGACCCGCTGGCGGAAATCATTGCGATGCTAAATCTCAGAGCGGTGCTGACCAAAACCATTGAGGGGGCGGGAGAATGGCGCGTCATTCGCTCGGACCAGGGCATGTCGTTCTATGGCGTGGTGCTGGAAGGAGGCTGTCGGCTGGAAATAGACCAGCATCCGCCGCAGACCCTGCGCGCCGGAGATTTTATGTTGATCCCGGCGGCGTACCGCTTCGCGCTTACCAGCCTGACCCCACCGCCTTCACCGGCGCTGGAGACCACTCCGGTGAAACTGGCGGAGGAATACTTTCGCCTGGGAGCCCTCGACCAGCCGGCGGAGATGCTGGCGCTGATTGGCCACTGCGCTGCCGATTCGGATAACGCCAGCCTGCTGACCTCGCTGCTGCCCGCCCTGGTGGTGGTTCGCGACCAGCCGCGGCTGGCCACCTTTGTCGGACTGCTGAAAGAGGAAGCCCAGGCGGATCGCGCAGGTAAATCTTTCGTTCTGGCGCGGATGGTTGAGCTGCTGTTTATCGAGGCCATCCGCTCCTGCGAAACACTCGCCACCCCAGGCCTGGTGCGCGGCCTGAGCGACCCGCGGATCGCCCAGGCAATCCGTCTGCTGCATGAGGCCCCCGCCAGACGCTGGACCGTCAACGCCCTGGCCGCCGACTGCGCGCTGTCTCGCTCGACGTTGTTTGAACGCTTTACCGGCCTGACCGGAATGACCCCGATGGGCTATCTGTTGAGCTGGCGCATGACCCTGGCGATGCGGTGGCTGGGAGAGCCGGGCATCAGCATGGCGGATATCGCCGAGCGCCTCGGCTATGGCTCGGCCAGCGCGTTCAGCGTGGCTTTTACCCGCTATGCCGGGACATCGCCGGGCAAATATGCCCGCCAGCGGGCGGCGCAGCGTACGCCCGGGCCCGCCTTAAGCTAACCTGCCGCAATCGTCGTCTGCAGCCAGCGCTCAAACGCCTGCAGCGCAGGCTCCCCCTCGCCGCCGCCGGGTTTGATCAGGCAGAAGCGCTTGGCCAGCGTCGTGGAACCCGGCCAAGGGGCGACCAGCGTCCCGTTACGCAGCTCGCTCTCCACATACATCTTCGGCACCAGGGCCACGCCCTGCTGGCTGAGTACCGCAGCGATCGCCATCTCATGCAGATCATAGCGCGGCCCCTGCGCCGGGTTATCCAGCGCCAGACCACACTCCCGGGCATAGTGCAGCCAGGCATCCGGATTTTGCCGCCGATGAATGCGCGGCAGCCGGTTCAGCAGCCCCGGGAGATCGTTATCCGTCAGCAGCGCAGCATGACAGACCGGCAGCAGATACTCCGCAAACAAAAACGTCACATCCATTCCGGTCCACGCCGGGTGATCAAAATGGATAGCCGCATCAAATCCGCTGCCCGGCAGAATGAAGGGGTCGCTGCGAGCGGCGATATTGACCACGATATGCGGATGCTGCGCCGTGAACTGCCCGAGGCGGGGGATGAGCCAGCGGCTGGCGAAGGTGGGGAGCACGGCGATCTCCAGACTGCGGCCATCGGCCGGCATCCCGCTGACGTCGAGGGTTTCCCGCTCCAGCCTGCTGAGGATCTCGCGGACCTGTCTGGCATAGCGGGCGCCGGCCGGATTGAGCCGTACCCGGCTCCCGATTCTGTCGAATAGTTTGCTGTCGAGGAGCGCTTCCAGACGGGCGATCTGCCGGCTGATGGCCCCTTCCGTTAACGCGAGCTCCGCCGCCGCGCGGGCAAAGTTGCCGTGGCGGGCGGCGGCCTCAAAGGCCAGTAGCGCAGCGCTGCTGGGAATTTTACGACGCATAGCCAATGCTCCTTGTGCGGGCTGACTGAAAGTCAGTGACAGAATATCACTGAGTCTTGAATAAACATCGTTTTTCAGCGCCATTTTCGCCAGATAGGATGAAGTAAATTCACTGAAGCGCCTTATGCGCTCAATCATCTATCTCTCGAGGTCACTATGCTCTATGTCGTCGAATGCGCCTACACCGACCCGCAAAGCGAAGCGGCGTGGAATACCTTTTACAATCTGGAAAAATTACCGGCGCTGGTCTCAGTGCCCGGTTTTCATGCCTCCCAGCGCTTCTGCGCGCTCAGCGAGGGCTGCCCTCGCTACCTGGCGCTACACGATATCCGCGATGCCGCCGTCATCGACAGCGACGCCTATCGCCGCAACGGCGGCGGTCATTTTGCCCGCTGGCAATCGGCGATCGCCGACTGGCATCGCCATCTCTATCTCACAACTAACGCGCTGCGGGAGGTTGCTCCGGACGAGGTGCTGCTGCTGAGCGATACCGCGGAAGCCCTGCCCGTCGCTGCGCCGGTCGTCCTGCAGCCCGGCGGTCTGGCCACCCGGCATACCCGCTATGCCGCCATCGTCCCGCGTGACGACCTGCATCACCACGCCGCCACGGCCGCCGTCTTTGTCTATCAGCCCATTACCGCCCGGTTGCGTCACCCGGCGGAGCAAGCGTGAGGTCAACATGACACCAGCTCCCTTTTATTCCCTGACAGCAGGCGACCTGACGATAAGCGCCATCAGTGATGGCCAGATGGCGGCGCCGCTGACGTTACTGGCGGGGATTGCCCCTGAAGAGGCGGCGCGTCTGCAGCGCCAGGCCGGGTTAATCTCGCCGGAGATCATTGAGATCGGCGCTTACCTGATCCGCGGACGCGGGCACACTGTGCTGGTGGATACCGGCACCGGCGGGGCCAACGGCGTCGGCGGCGCGCTTATCGCCAATCTGGCGCTGCTCGGCGTGCGCCCTGAGGACATTGACACCATCCTCCTCACCCACGCGCACCCGGACCATATCGGCGGCCTGCTGACCGCCGCCGGTACACCGGCTTATCCCAACGCCAGGGTGTTCCTGCCCTCGCGGGAAAGCGCTTACTGGCTGGCGCCGTCGACACTGGACAACGCCAGCGAGCGTGGACAACGCAACGTGCTGCTCGTCCGGCGCGTAATGGCGATCTGCGCGACGCAAATTCGTGCTATAGATGAAGCAGAGCGGATCGCCGGGATCCGACCATGTCCCCTGCCCGGCCATACGCCGGGGCATACCGGATATCGCCTCGAGGCGGGCGGAACGTCGCTGCTGATCTGGGGGGATATCGTCCACTTTCCCTCGATCCAGAGCGCCCGGCCAGAGGCATCGGTGGCCTTTGACGTCGATCCTGACCAGGCGCGGCGTACACGGGAAAGTCTCCTGCGCCAGGCCGCCAGCGAGCGGTGGCTCGTCGCCGGTATGCACCTTGGCCTGCCGGGATTCGCCAGCGTGGAGAATACCGCCTCAGGCTACTGCCTGCGCCCGGTGTGACCTTCGCGCAGAACACCGATCGCAGCAAAACCCCGGTCGTGGCATTAACGCGACCGGGGCGTGGTGTCTGGGGAAGTGGATTAGCCGTTAACCGCGGCGCTTCCAGCCTTTTTTACTTTTGCAGCTGGCTGTGGTGGCGACCCAGGGGTGACGCAGCTGGGTCAACTGAAGATCCTGAGAGGCCGGGCTGGCGGCCCAGCGTTTGTTGCACAGAGGCTTACGAGTTGCAATGACCATAAAACGCTCCTGAAAAGTAATGAACAGTTCCCTGGGTAATTCCATAAGTTCAGAATCAGCTTATCATCACTTAAACGTTGTTATTTCAATCTTTGTTTTGCTATGTAAATGGTGATTGCCACCTGAAAGGCATAAAATTGATCTAGATCAAGGTAAATGCAATTTTTTGTTTCCACCACCTATATTTTCAACCGTTTAACTTCGCGCACCGCTTGATTAAGACTTTTCCTATACCACATAATCCAACAGAAGTGAGCGATTTTATCAGATTTTTATTCTAGTTATGTATGCGAATGTGGCTAATTGTTTTGATTATTCTAGCTCATAAAATTCACTTGGTCAGACCGCCGCAGGCGGGTACTCTGCACCGGCAATACGGGGATTTGTCAGGGAGTGATGGATGACTACAGGCTATAAACTACTTGGCTATAAGTTAGCGGATAATATTTTCTACTGCCTGCATCATCGGGAAATTATCGCGTTACGTGGGACGCGAACGCAAGTTCAGCTGCGCAGCACCATGGCGTGTTTACTGGAATATTTGCTGGCGCATGGCAGAGAACGTCTGGTCAGTGATGAAGAGTTAATGATTAACGTCTGGGAGAAAAATAATCTCCGTCCGTCCGCGCAGCGATTATGGCAGGTCATTCAGACCTTAAAATCTCGCTTAAACCAGGCGGGGGTCGAAAGCGTGTTAATTATCCGCGTTAAGTGCGCAGGGTATTATATTAATCCTGCTTGTGTAGCCGAAATTTATTCCTTCAAACCGCCGGGCATGATGAATTATATAAACACCTCGCCTGCTGATATGAATAAACTTCTGGTTCGCAGCTAATCTCCTTCCCGCGCCGTTTAGATCGCTTGTAACAGGGTTTATTCTTTGAATATTTTAATTCACAGCAATAATATTTATTTTAATATCGGCCTCGCCCAGTGTTTCAGAGATATTCAGGAAACCTTGCCCGGTCTGAACATTATTCATTCACTGCCGCTCAGCCATCTGCCCGATCCGGCCGGGCTGGATGTGATTATTTTAGCGCTGGAAAACTATCACGATTATCAGGCCGCTGCTGAATTAGCCCAGCGCTATCCCGGCCTGGTGGTCGGATTTACCTCCGCCAACAACGTCAAACGCGGACGTGCCTTTTACGCGGATACCCTCCTGTGGGTCAGCCAGCGGGAAAGCGTTCAGGAGATCCGCCGCCTTCTGCTCCGTCTGGCAGATCGCAGCCGCCCTTTCGCGCCGCGCCATCAGCGTCAGAGTCGCTCCTCCCGTCTGCGAGCCCCACTCAATGACCTGGAGATGCAGATGATCCGTGGCGTGGTCGGCGGCCAGTCGATTAATCAGATGGCAGACACGCTGGGCGTCAATCGCAAGCGGGTTTACAACGGACTGGAGCGGATCAAAAGTAATTTTCGCCTCGTCAGCCATACCCATTTTCATCATTTTATGACCGCGGAGGCCACGTTTAGCCGCCTCTGCGCCGATCTGAGTTGCTATAGACCAGGGCTACGGCCAGCCCGGCAACGACGTGCTGCATCGCGACCGGCCGAAAATCATTCATATTATTTGAATGAGTTTCGCAAATTGTTTTGATTTTAACCGCCCGGCGTTGCGCGTATTCTTTATCACATCAGGGCGACAAGCCCTATATCAGACACCAGATTAAGGAATACGACCATGAAATCCATCAAAACTTTCGTTGCTGTTGCTGCACTGTCGCTGTTCTCTTCCGTCAGCTTCGCCCAGAGCGTCAGCGCCACCGCCTCCACCCTGGACCGTGCAGAAGCCAAAATCGCCGCCCAGGCCGCTGAGCAGGGTGCGTCCTATAAAATCACCAGCGCCCAGTTTAATAATCGCGTTCATATGACGGCTGAGCTGAGCAAATAATCTCTTCACTCTTTCGCGATTAACAAAGCGCCGTCAAAAACGGCGCTTTTTTTTCGCCTCTTTCTCCGGGCAGTGATTTCCTGACCGACGCGCTGTGGCGTTCAGCCGATGACGGGCCAATACTTAGCGCATCCCCTGGAAAAGAGAGCCCCATGATGAAAGCCTGGATCGTCAACAAACCCGGTTCGCTGGACAATCTGCAGCTTGTCGATCTTGCCGACCCCGGCGCGCCGGCGGCAGGCGAGATCCGCGTAGTGCTACACGCCACCTCCCTGAACTATCACGATTTGCTGGTAGCGACGGGGGTGATTCCCACTGCCGATCGGCGGATCCTGATGGCTGACGGCGCGGGGGTGGTCGAAGCGGTTGGCGCCGGGGTCAGCGAGTTTCAGCCAGGCGACCGGGTGGTCGCTGGCTTTTTCCCGCAGTGGCTGGATGGCCGTCCGGGCCCGCAGGTGAAGGACTTCAGCCAGACGCCGGGCGACGGCGCCGAGGGGTTCGCCTGCCAGTATGTAGTCAGACCGGCCAGTCATTTTACCCATGCGCCTGACGGATGGAGCTTCAGGGAGGCGGCGACGATCACCACCTCCGGCCTCACCGCCTGGCGCGCGCTGGTGGTGGAGGGGCGGCTAAAAGCGGGCGATACGGTGCTGACGCTCGGCACCGGCGGCGTGTCGATAACCGCCCTGCAGCTGGCGAAAAGCATGGGCGCGCAGGTCATCGTCACCTCCTCATCCGATGAAAAGCTCGCCCGCGCGCGCGCCCTGGGGGCTGACCATCTCATCAATTACCGCACCACCCCGGCCTGGGGCGCTACGGTGCAGGACATCACCGGTCATCGCGGGGCCGATATTATCCTGGAGCTCGGCGGACCGGGCACCCTGGGCCAGTCGTTCGAGGCCGTCAGTGTTGGCGGACACATCGCGCTGATCGGCGTCCTGACTGGCTTCGAAGGTCATGTGCCCACCCATCTGCTGATGAGTAAACAGGCCCGACTGCAGGGGCTGGTGGTGGGTCATCGCCGGCAACAACAGGACTACGTCAACGCGCTGAACCTGCAGGCGTCGCGGCCGGTCATCGATAAAGTGTTTGATTTTGCGGCCTTACCAGACGCCTTCCGCTATCTGCAAAGCGGCGCCCATTTCGGCAAAATTTGCGTTGAGTGGTAGTGGTGAGGAGATGAGATGAACAGGGCCTCCATGCCCTGGGAACGGCTTTATTCGAAAAAGACGTCCGGATTTTCTGACAGCGAAACAAAGGATTTGGTGTTTTTATCCAGCGCCTGAATCTCGCCGCTTTCAATGTCATAGAACCAGCCGTGCAGGCGCAGGGTCTGGTCGCGAAGACCGACCGCCACCGACGGATGGGTTTTGATGTTGTTCAGCTGAGCGATGACGTTTTCCTGCACCATGCCGTTGACCTTATCGGTTTCGCTGGCCCAGGTTTTCTTTTCCACCACCGCTTTCGCAGCATCAGCGTAGCGCAGCCAGTGAGACACCGCCGGCATCGGCTCCAGGCACTGGCAGGTGGCGATCGCTTTCATCGCCCCGCAGTTAGAGTGGCCGCAGATTACGATATCCGTCACGCCCAGCGCAACCACGGCATACTCAATGGTCGCAGATACACCGCCCGGCTCCGGCCCGAAAGACGGCACGATATTCCCGGCATTACGAATAACAAAGAGCTGTCCCGGCTCCTGCTGGGTAACCAGTTCCGGCACCAGACGGCTGTCAGAGCAGGAGATGAAAAGCGCTTTGGGATTCTGGCTGGAGGCCAGGCTGCGGAAGAGCTCTTTACGCTGGGGGAAGATCTCTTTCTGGAAGTTGAGGAAGCCCTCAATGATATGTTGCATAGCAGTGTCTCTTCTCTGTAGTTATTACGGTATGACAAAGATCACAGTTATTCAGTTTACCATCGCTGACAGGAATGGGAATCGTTATTCAAACAGTTGCGCAGAAAACGCGCGCCGCGGATGCCCGTTCAGCCTCGCCTTTTCCACAGGGTTTTCACGTGCTTTCCTGAGCCAGTTTGTTACTCTGTTTGCTCGTACCGTCCCCACGTTGCCGACCGCCTGCCGGCGGCGGACATACCAGGAGTTGCTATGTTCTTATCCAGCCTGATGGCCCTTGCCGCGGTGCTGATCATGGGGGTGATCAGTCCCGGCCCGAGCTTTATTTTTGTCGCGCGCAATGCGGTCGCCCGCTCGCGTCTGCACGGTCTGGTGACCGCCCTGGGCACCGGCGCCGGCGCCGCCATTTTTTCTATTATGGCGATGCTGGGCCTGCAGAAGGTGCTCACCGCGGTGCCGGAGCTGTTTATTGGCTTGAAAGTAGCGGGCGGGCTCTACCTGCTATGGTTGGGCTATAAGATTTTCCGCGGTTCGGCGCAGCCGATGGATTTTTCCGCCAGCGGCATGGCCGGCAACCGTTCGTTGCTGAAGACTTTCCGCGACGGGCTGTATACTCAGTTGAGCAATCCCAAAACCGCGCTGGTGTTTGCCTCGATTTTTACCGCCGTGCTGCCGGCGCAGATCCCCACCGCCTTCTATTACATCGTGCCGCTGATGAGTTTCCTGATCGACGTCAGCTGGTATTCGCTGGTGGCGCTGGTACTCTCCGCTGATCGTCCGCGTCGGGTCTACCTGCGGCTGAAGCGGCGAATCGATATCGCCACCGCGACGGTGCTGGGGGCGCTGGGACTACGGCTTATCGCCACCTCCCTCACCCGCTAGCGGCTACACGGTATGGATGCGAATATCGTGTTGCTGAAAGGCAACGCGATATTCGCGACTGATGTTCTCCTCCACCACCAGCACATCGATATCGCTGCTCGCGGCCACCACGAATCGCGCCACCGCCGGAATTTTATCCGAGGTCAGGCCGATGATAATTTCGCTGCACTGCTTAATCACCGCTTTCTTAAACTCGCAGTCGGCATAGTCAAAGCCGGTCAGGCCCGACTCTGGCGCCATGGCGCAGCCGCCGATAAACCCCTGGTCGAATAACATCCCCTGCACCTGAGCCACCGCCGCGGCCCCAACGCAGCCCCCGCTCGCCCGCTGCACCTGGCCGCCGAGCATCACCACCTCGTAGAGCGGCTTTTTCACCAGTACCGCGGCGATCTCCGGAGAGTTCGTTACCACCGTCAGCGCCAGCTCGGCGGGCAGCGCCTCGGCCATCGCCAGATTGGTGGTGCCGGTATCAATGAAAAGGATGCCGCCGGGTTTCACCAGCCGGGCGCACTGCTGCGCGATCCTGAGTTTTGTTGCTCGGTTTTTATCTTTCCGTTCACTGTAATCTCCCGCTTCCGGCAGGCTCAACACCGCCCCGCCGTAGACTTTTTTACAGACGCCTTCGCGGCTAAGCTCATGCAGATCGCGGCGGATGGTGTGCTCAGACACCTGAAGACGCGCCGCCAGCTCCGCACACACCACCCTGCCGTTTTCCTGCAGGATCTGGCAAATCAGCGCTTGTCGCTGTTGAGGAAAAGCAGCATAATCGAGCAAAGAAACTCCTTAAATCATCATAAACGAGCAACAGCAAGCATGATCGTCTGCCCTGCCGTGATTGTCAATGTTCCTGCCCGGAGGTTTACCATGAAAATTGCCCATTTCGCCCTGTGGACCCAACGGCTTGAGGCTCAGGCCCGGTTCTGGGTCGAGTTCTTTGCCGCAAGCATCAATGAAAAATACCTCAGCCAGACCAATCCCGGCTTTGCCTCCTATTTTGTCACCATCGACGACGAGGTGGTGATCGAGCTGATGACCAAGCCTGGCCTGCAGCAGGCCAGCGCCGATAATAACCATACCGGCTGGGCGCACCTGGCCCTCTCGGTGGGCGGCGCAGAACAGGTCGATGCCCTTGCCCAGCGCGCCGGCGCGGCGGGAATACTGGTTTCACCGCCGCGCACCACCGGCGACGGCTATTATGAGGCGGTGATCGCCGATCCCGATGGCAACCTGATTGAAATCGTCGCATAGTCAGCAGACCGCCAGCCATAAGGAGGCATCCATGGCACATTACCGGATCATCGACACCGCGGCCTGGCCCCGCCGGGACCATTTCACCTTTTACCGACAATTTGCCAACCCCAGCTTTAATCTCTGCGTTCCGATAGAGGCGCAGCGCCTGTACGAATGTGCGAAGGACCGTCGGGTCTCGTTTTTTCAGCTCGCGCTCTATGCCCTGCTGCGCGCGGCTAACGGGGTACCGCAGCTCCGACAGCGCATGCGCAATGGCGAGGTGATTGAATATGACAGTCTGGCGGTCATGACGCCGGTGATGACCGTCGAGGAGGGCTTCCGCCAGGTATGGTGCGACAACGCTCCCGAGTTCACCACCTTCAGCGCCGCGGCAACGCCAAAGATCGTCGCGGCAAGAGAGACATCGCCTGCGCCGCTCATCGTCGATGGCGAACATTTTATCTGCGCCAGCTGTCTGCCGTGGCTCCACTTCACCTCGATGACCCATGCGGAATACGCGGTGGGCGCCGCGGTTCCGGCGCTCACCTGGGGGAAGCTGCAGAACGGCATGATCCCGGTGGCCGGGCGATTTAACCATGCCTTCGTCGACGGTCTCCACGCCAGCCGCTTTTATGCCCTCATCGAAGAGGGGTTTCGCGACCCCGAGCGGCTCTGGCAGCCGTTAGCCGCAACCGCCCCCTCACTGCTTCCCCCTGCGGCGAAGGAGCGTTAACGTCTGCCCGGAACCGACCGTCACGGTGCCTTACGCCGTACACGGCGGTCGGTACGGGTCCACTCTCATCGTTCTCGCCCATCCGGCGAATACCGCGCAGGTGTGACGCCTGTTCAGAACCTCGCGATGGAAAGGCTGGGTCGCGGATAGCATGCTGGCCCACTCTCATCGGGCAGCGGAAACCACTGCTTCATAGCCAGAGAATGGGATTATATTGCCGAACCTTTGCTAAGGATAATTGGTTATAAATCATAGCGTTTCAGTGTTAGACAGGGCGAAGTGCGCCTCTTATCTTTCGTCATGAATTGTAAATCACCACGCAATCACTTGATGAGGTAGCACTTTTGTCCAGATTACAACAAGGATTAAAAACCAGAAAAACCCGCTTTGCCCTGGCGCTAAAAGTGGCCCTGCTCGGCGGCGTGGTAGCATTTTCTTCTGCCGTCTTTGCTGAGGGTCTCCTGAAAGAAGGCATCACCCCGGCCGCCGACGCCAGTCAGATCCCGGCCAGCGCTAAGCTGCGCAAAGACACGGTAGTGGCCGGGATCTCCGAGCCGCAGGGGATCTTCAACCCCTACTTTTTCGTCAACGGCTGGGATGAAAACGTCACTAACGTCATTTTTTCACGCCTGATCGACTGGGACAGCCAGGGCAAGCTGGTCCCGGGGCTGGCGGAGAGCTGGACGGTCAGCCCGGACAGTAAAGTTTATACCATCAAATTGCGCCCTGGCCTGACCTTCAGCGACGGTTCACCGCTGACGGCGGAAGATGTCGCCTTTACCCTGACGGTCCTGCTCGACCCCAAATATGATGGCGATACCGACATCACTCTGGCCAATATCGCCGGCGGCGCAGAATACAAAGCCGGCAAGGCTGACCGCGTCAGCGGTCTGAAGGTCATCGACCCGCTCACCCTGCAGGTGACCACCACCCAGCCAGGCGCCACCACGCTGGCCAAAATTGGCGGGCCGGTGTTGTCGAAAGCCTGGTACGGCAAAGGATATCAGCGGGGAAATCTCGACTATCTGCGCTCACTGCACGGCAAGCCGCTGGGCAACGGCCCTTACGTGTACGATACCTATATTCCCGGTCAGGAAATTCGCTTCCATGCCAATAGCCACTTTTACCGTGGGACGCCGCCAACGCCGCGTTTTATCTATCGCGTAACCAATCCGTCGACCAACTTCCAGCTGTTCCAGACCGGGGAGACCGACTACGACGCCTTTACCTCACGTCCTGACGATATCGAACAGCTGAAGATGCTCGGCTTCGCCAACATTAACCTTTACGGCTCCAGCGACTACAGCCAGGTGGAATTCAACGTTCATCGCCCGGCGCTGCAGGATAAGCGGGTGCGCCAGGCGCTGATTTACGGCCTGGACCGGCAAAAGCTGATCGACGTGGTCTATCAGGGGTACGGCAAAGTCGCCATCGAGCCGATCGCCCCTATCTCCTGGGCCTTTAACGCAGAAGGCGTCAATCCTTACCCTTACGATCCGGCGCAGGCGAAAAAGCTGCTGGATGAGGCCGGCTGGAAAGCTGGCGCCGACGGTATCCGCGTCAAAGAGGGCCAGCGTCTGGAGCTGACCCTGCTGGTGAGCAAGAAGGTGCTCAACGATGCGTTGATCCCCATCGCCAAAGAGAACTGGCGGCAGATCGGCGTGCTGCTTAAGCCGCAGGTGGTGGATTTCAACGCCCTGATGGCGCAGCGCAAAGCCGGAAATTACGATCTGGCTTCGTTCAGCACCAGCACCCTCAACGACCCGCACGATGGGGTATGGGATTTCTACAGCAGCGAAGCGAAAGCGTCCGGCTACCACAACGCGGAGGTCGATAAGCTGATTAACGCCGGCAACGCGGTGCTCGACATCGAACAGCGCAAGCCGATCTATCACCAGCTGTACAAAGTGCTGGCCGACGATCCGCCGGTGATCCTGCTCGGCTATCGCAACATTCTTTCCGCCAGCAGCGCCCGCGTCACCGGCTTTAAACCGGATATCTACAACGGCCTGACCGGCAGCCTGCCGGATGTGAAAATCGTCAAGTAAATCCCCTGGCCGCCGGGTTAACCGGCGGCTGATGCGAGATCGTCATGAAAAATTTCATCCTGAGGCGCCTGCTGCAAACGCTGCCGATGCTGCTGCTGGCCTCGTTCATTATTTTTATGCTGTTTGCCAAAACCCCCGGCGACTTTATCGATGGCAATATCACCCTGACCGCCGCCCGCGCCGCGGAGCTCAAGGCGATCTATGGCCTCGACCAGCCGCTGTTCACCCGCTATCTCCACTGGCTGGGACAGCTGCTGCGCGGCGATTTAGGCTTTTCGCTGCAGTATCAGATCCCGGTCAGCCAGCTGCTCAACCAGTACATCTGGAACTCTTTTCTGCTGGCCAGCGTCGCGCTGGTCTTTTACTGGGGCATTGGCCTGGCGGTCGGCGTGGTGTCAGCCCTGCGACCCGGCTCCTGGTTTGATCATCTGGTGAGCGTCGCGGTGTTTGCCGCCATGTCGTTCCCCACCTTTTTCCTCTGCCTGCTGTTGATTAAATGGTTTGCCGTCGATCTCCACTGGCTGCCGGTAGGCGGGATGACCAATACCGGCAGCGACGAGAGCGGCTGGCAGTATGTGCTGCAGGTGGCGGCCCACCTGGCGCTGCCGGTGCTGGCGCTGGTGATGCTGCAGGCGGGCAGCCTGACGCGCTATGTGCGCGCCAGTATGCTCGACGTGGTGAAAATGGATTTTATCCGTACCGCCCGCGCCAAGGGGTTGCAGGAGCGCACGGTGATCCTCAAACATGCGCTGCGCAACGCCCTGCTGCCGATCATCACCCTGCTGGGCTTCGAGCTGCCGGGGCTGTTCTCCGGGGCGATCATTACCGAAAAGGTATTCAACTGGCCGGGGGCGGGCCACATCCATATCGACTCGCTGGCCGCCCGCGACTATCCGGTGCTGATGGGGTTCACCCTGTTTCTGGCGGTGCTGACGATCGTCGGTAATTTGCTCGCCGACGTGCTGTACGCCTGGGCCGATCCGCGTATTCGGGTGAGGTCATGATGATCCTGTCTTACTTTGCTTCCCGTCGTCGCCAGCGGCAGGCGGCTATCCCGGCGCTGGCGCACATTACCCCCTCTCCCTGGCGCCAGGGGTGGCGACAGCTGCGTCGTAACCGGCTGGCCATGTTCTGCCTGATCCTGCTGGCGGTCATGGCGTTGTGGTGCGCGCTGGGGCCCGTCTGGTCGCCGTGGAAAGAGGATACCACCGACGCCCTGAGCATCAACCAACCGCCCGGTGCCGAACACTGGCTGGGGACCGATTTCCTCGGCCGTGATGTTTACACCCGCCTGCTGCTGGCCGGGCGCATCTCGCTGATTATCGGCCTGCTGACCATGGTGATGTCGGTATTCCTGGGCTATCTGCTCGGCGCCCTCTCGGGGTATGTCGGCGGGTTAACCGACAGAGTGATCATGCGCGTGGCCGACCTGGTGATGACCATCCCCGGATTGCCGCTGTTGATCGTCGCCGGGGCGATGCTTTCCGAGCTCGATTTTTCTCCGGACTCGCGCATCTATATGGTGGTGGTGATGCTCAGCCTGCTGGAGTGGCCCCGACTGGCGCGGCTGGTGCGCGGACAATGTCTCTCCCTGCGCGAACGCGATTTTATGCTGGCCACCCAGGTGCTAGGCCTGTCGGCGCGTCGCCGGCTGTTTGGCCACCTGCTGCCGAATACCATTCCGATTCTGGTGGTGATGGCGACCATGGCTGTCGCCAACGCCATCCTCAGCGAATCCGCGCTGAGCTATCTCGGCCTCGGCGTGGTGCCGCCGACGCCGTCGTGGGGCAATATGATGGACGCCGCCAATAGCCTGATCGATTTCCAGCGCCGTCCCTGGCTGTGGATGCCGCCAGGGATCGCCATCTTTATCACCGTGATCGCCATTAACGTGCTGGGCGATGGCCTGCGCGACGCCATGGATCCCAATATGAAACCGAGGCTGAAATGAGCATACCGTTAGTCTCCTTTAATCATCTCTCCGTCTCTTTCGCTGGCGAACGCCATCGCGTGCGCGCGGTGCAGGACGTCTCTTTCACGATTCAGGCCGGGCAAACCGTTGGCGTGGTGGGCGAGTCCGGCTGCGGCAAAAGCGTCACCGCGATGGCGCTGATGGGCCTCCTGCCGCCGCAGACCGCGCGCATCGACGGCGGCGAGATCCGTTTCGCGGACCGCGATCTGCTGCGGCTAAAACCCAGACAGATGGCCGACCTGCGCGGCCACCAGCTGGCAATGATCTTTCAGGAACCGATGTCGGCCCTGAACCCGGTGTTGACCATCGGAGAGCAGCTGTGCGAACCACCGATCCGCCACCTCGGCGCCACGCCGAAAGCCGCCTGGCAGCAGGCTACCCGGCTGCTCAACGAGGTCGGCCTGGCGCGCGGCGACAGCCTGATGGTCAGCTATCCCCACCAGCTTTCCGGCGGCATGCTGCAGCGGGTGATGATCGCCATGGCGCTGAGCTGTCAGCCCAAACTGCTGATCGCCGACGAACCCACCACCGCGCTTGACGTGACCGTGCAGGCGCAGATCCTGCGCCTGCTGCGGGACCGGGCGCGGGCCAGCCAGATGGCGATGATGCTGATTACCCACGACCTGGGGGTGATCGCGCAGATGGCCGAACAGGTAGTGGTGATGTATGCCGGACGGATTGTGGAACAAGGCGCCACCGCGGAGGTATTACGCCATCCGCAGCACCCTTATACGCGTGGGCTCATCGCCTCCCGCCCGGTGCCGGGCGAGCGGCGTCGGCGGCTGTACTCGATTCCCGGGCAGGTGCCGGATCTGGCCGCCCTGCCGACGGGCTGCGCCTTTGCCGGGCGCTGCGAGCGGGCGACGGCGCGCTGCCGGGAGGCGATTCCACCGCTGCTCGGCGAGCGCCAGCGGGCCGCCTGCTTTTACAGTGAATTTGCGGAGGCGACAGCATGAGCGAACGCTATGTTATTGAAGTGGATGGATTGAAAAAATATTTTCCGCTGCGCGACGGCCTGTTTGGCCAACAGACCGGCGAGCTTCGCGCGGTGGACGGCGTCAGCTTTAACATCCGTCCGGGCACCATTTTTGGCCTGGTGGGCGAGTCCGGCAGCGGGAAAACCACCGTCGGCCGAACCCTGCTTGGCCTGTACGAGAAGAGCGCCGGCAGCGTGAAATTTCACGGTCAGGAGCTGGCCGACCTGACCGCGCCTGCCCTGCGCGCTATTCGGCCGAGGATGCAGCTGGTATTTCAGGATCCCTACAGCTCGCTGAACCCGCGGCTGCGCATTGGCGAGGCGATAGGCGAAGCTATGCTGCAGCACAAGCTTTGCGCCCGCGATGAGCTGTATGACCGGGTGATCGACGTGATGAAGATCTGCGGCCTGGCGCCGGAACACTACGCCCGCTTCCCGCATCAGTTTTCCGGCGGCCAGCGCCAGCGGATCGGTATTGCCCGGGCGTTGATCCTCAACCCGGATTTTATCGTCGCCGATGAGCCCATCTCGGCCCTCGATGTGTCCATTCAGGCGCAGATCATCAATTTGTTTTCCGACCTGCGCGACGACCGCGGCGTCACGTTTCTGTTTATCTCCCACGACCTCGGGGTGGTGGAGCATCTATGTGACGATGTGGCGGTGATGTATCTCGGGCAACTGGTGGAAAGCGCCAGCCGCGATGCGCTGTTCAGCCGCCCCCTCCACCCCTACACCCGCGCGCTTCTGGCCGCGGTGCCGACCCTCGACCCGCACAGCGAACCGCAGGAGCTGGTGCAAGGCGAGATCCCGGATCCGGTCAATCCTCCCGCCGGCTGCCGTTTTTCATCCCGTTGCCCGCAGGTCGGCGAGCGGTGCCGCAGAGAAGCGCCGGCGCTGCGCGAGGTGGCCCCTGGCCATCGGGTCGCCTGCCATTGGATCGCGTCCTGAGCGCGGTCGGCGTGGTTATTTATTTCTAAACAAGCGGCCGATTGTGCGCAGCGGCGCCAGGATTTACTATCCGCTCCGTCTTGTGAGACGCGTTATGAATGAAGCGTAATATTTTTATTCATTTTTGCCCGATGGCTTCGGGCATTTTTTGCGACACGCCCGGGAGCGATCCTGCCGGCGACACATTTAGCGGGGCGCGGTCGCCCGTCTGTCAAAACGCAGCAATGGAACTGCTCGTCCGCGCCCCGCTATCCTTTTGTGACCTTCCCGTGAAAACCCGGCAAAAAATAAGACTATATGAGATTGCCTGGGGCATAGCTTTATCTTATTTTTTATGCGTGTACTCCACATTAAGGAATCAAGATCATGCTTAAGCGTCGCACTATTAAAACAGCACTTGCGGCGGTTATTTCTCTCGCCGTCATGGCGGCTCCGGCCTATGCCAACCCGGGTAACGGCAATGGCAATGGCGGCGGTGGTAATCACGGGAACAGTGGTAACCATGGCAATAGCGGCAATCATGGTAACAGCGGTAACAGCGGCGACCATGGCAATAAAGGACAAAATAAAGGTCAGTCCAATGACGATCATGGCAACCGCAAAAACTACGGCAAGCCCGACCACGTCGACAGCGATATTAGCTTCTCGCGGGCGCGCTCCCTTGCCGTGAACTACGGTCTGGTCGGCTATCAGGCGCTGCCTCCGGGTATCGCCAAAAATGTCGCCCGCGGCAAACCGTTACCTCCGGGTATCGCGAAAAAGACCCTGCCCGCTTCTATGATTAACGACCTGCCCTATTATCCGGGCTATGAATGGCGCGCGGTCGGCGATGACCTGGTGCTGGTCGCCCTGAGCACCGCCATCGTTACCGCCGTGATTAACGGTGTGTTTGACTAAATCACCTGCTGATTAAAAAGCCTCGCCCCGGCGAGGCTTTTTTGTTCCTGGCGCGGGAGAGTGACAACTCGCAGGCATCATCGCTAAGATAATGGCTCAACCAACCCGGGACCGACAATGGACAAAGACACCGTAATGACGCTGTTGAAATACAAGCGCTGGATTGACCTTGCCACCTTGCAGGCGATCCGCGCGATAGACGGTACAGTACATGGCGAAAAGCGTCACCTGACCCTCAGGCTAATGAACCATATCCATGTCGTTGACATGATTTTCCGGGCGAATCTGCGCGGCAAGACGCACGGTTACACCGCGCTGAATACCCCCGGGACGCCAACCGTTGATGAGCTGGAAACGGGCATGACCGCCTGTACGGACGAATACATTCAGTACGTCAGCGCCATGACGCCCGCCGATTTCCACGAACGTATCGCCTTCAAATTTGTCGACGGCGGCGACGGCAATATGACCGCGATGGAGATGCTCAACCACATGCTCTTTCACGGCGCCTATCACCGCGGCGCGGTAGGCTGGATGATTGGCGAATGCGGCGGCGTGCCGCCGAAAGAGGTGCTGACCGTTTTCCTGCGCGACCATCATTCCTGAGCAAGCTGTCAGCCGTGGATCGCGCGGATGATCAGCAATAGTTCTGCCTGATTACGGGTGTGGGTTTTCCGGTACAGGGCGCTGAGGTGGGTTCTGATGGTGGCGATAGATACGCCCAGATGTAAGGCGCACTCATCCGGCGTCATGCCCCGCACCAGCAGCTCCGCCACTGCATTCTCGGCAGGCTTGACGTTAAACAGCTCCATCACGGCGCTGCCGGTGAGAAACGGCTCGGGAATAATCACGCAGGCCACCCCGGCAAGGCGGGCCGCCGGGATCACCAGGATCGGTTTCGGCTGGCGCCCGGCGGTATAGCACAGCCCTGCCCTTGGCGGCTCTGCCGTTCGGGTGGCCTGCTCGATAGCCCGTTTCAGTTTTTTGCTGTCGGTATCAAGGCACAGCGTATCGCCCCCGCTGTACCAGGAGAGGCGGGCGTTGGCGCGCAGGTAGCGTTCGGCATGCGCGCTGGCGTAGAGAATGTTACCGTCATGATCCACCAGCCATACCGGGTAGATCCCGTTGTCCATCACCGCGCTCTGGTATTTTATGGTGTCCCGCAGCTGTTCAAACCGAGCGTGTAGCTGGCAGGCGGTTTTCAGCGCCGGGATCACGCGCCTGAACAGCTCAAACTGCGCCGGCTGCGGATAAGCTGCCGTATTGGCCGTCATCAGTGACAGATAGGTGGCATAGCCATTGAGGGTGCACAGCTTGACGCTGGTAAGATTATTCAGATCGTTGGGGTGATGAAACTCATTGTAATAGACGCTGCCGGCAATAAACTTATCGCCTAAATACTCGCGGTCCCGGTACATCTGCCCGACCGGTAACGCGGTCAGTATTTTTTCGGCGGGATCGATGGCCAGAAACACGTCGCGATAGGCGGTGAAAACCTTCTCCTCCAGCAGGAATGAATCAGTCAACAGGTGCGCGTTGCCTTTATCGTAGAACAGAAATGCCGCGTACTGATGGCCGGTGAGGAACGCCAGTTTCTGCAGCGCCGATTTCCACAAATCAGGATCCAGGGTGGCCATCAGCACCGTTTCAAGGATCTCGATGTAAATCAGTTCCGGATCGCTCGCCATACCGCCACCTGTGAGTCACTGTTTCCGCTGCCGGAGCGGCGCATGTGGCCGCCCTAATCAGCATAGTTCCGCCAGCGAAACAATGACAGTCCCGGTTCGCTGAGCAGACCGGAAAAGACGATTGCCGGGAGCGTGACGCCAATGCACCGTCATGGGGGTTCAGGATCCGCTGTGGCGGGTCTGGATAGCGCCCCCCTTGCGGCATAGCGTCCGCCAGACCATCAGGGCGCACAGCAGGGTGACGACCGCCAGCCCGCTAAACAGTACCGTATAAGCAGTGTCATAGCTCTCGCGCAGCGCCCGAAGGGAAAAGTCAGGCAAAAGCGCAGCCGCCTGCGGCACATTACCAGCCCCCAGCCAGCCTGCGGCGCGGTGAATCACCTCGGGCGCATACCCATGAACGCGACTCTGCAGAGTCAGGTTATTGCTTGCCGTTAATACCGCGGTGACGACCGCCAGGGCGATCCCCTCGCCGGCAACGCGAACGGTGTTGAACAGGCCTGCCGCCATACCGGCTTTGGCGACCGGCACTGCGGATATCGCCAGGCCATCCATCAATCCCCAGGGAAGCGCCGCCCCCGCCCCGCACAGGATCAGCGCCAGCACCAGCTGCGGGAGGTGGTGGCTGTGAAAAGCATCGCCCAGCAACAGCAACCCGACGGAGGCAATCATCAGCCCCCCCGTGGCCACCTGCCCCGGTGAAAACCAGCGGGTGAGCAGGGCCGCAACGGATGGGAAAATCAGCATCGGCGCGGTCAGCGCCATCAGATACAGCGCGCTCTGCGACTCACTCATCCCCTCTCCGCCCATAAAATGCAGTGGAACAATAATCAGCAGGACAACGTAGCAACAGCAGGTGGCGACAGGCAGCAACAGTACGCCGACAAAACGCGGATGGCGCAGCAGGGCGAGTTCCAGCACCGGGTTGTTCACTCTTCGGCAGCGCACGGCAAACGCAACGAACAGCCCCCCCGATACGATGAACAAGGCCAGCGTGGTCAGCGATAAAAAACCGCGGGCCGGAATGACCATCAGCGAGGCAGTGAACAGCATCAGGGCCAGCGTAAACAGGGTTAAGCCGAGATTGTCGGGTGTCCGCGGCTCGCTTTTTTCTGCCGCGGGCAGATACGCCAGACCGATAAGCAGAACCATCGCCGAGAGCAGCGCAAACAGGGCGTATACGCCGCGCCAGCCCACCGCGTCGGTCATGAAGCCGATCAGCAGCGGACCGAACGCCAGGCCGGCGCCGAACACCGTGCCCAGGATGCTGAATGCCCGCGTCCGCTGAGCGCCGTCATACAACTGGGCCAGCGCCGCACTGCCGCTGGCTAAAATCATCGCCGCGGCCAGACCTTGCAGAGCCCTCAGCGCGCCTGACAGGAAGAGATCGTCCGTCAGGCAAAACAGCAGACTGCTCAGGCAAAACAGCGCGGCGCCGGCGAGAAAGATGCGTTTTCTGTCAATGGCATCCGCCGTCACGCCAGCGGCCAGCAAAAAGCTGCCGAAGGTCAGCATAAAGCCATTGGTCAGCCACGACAGCGCAGCGGGAGAGCCGCCCAGCGACTGCTGTATCGCCGGAGTGGTCATGACGCCGCCGGTAAAACTTAACGGCAGCAGCATGGCCGCCATAAAGACAGAAAGCGCGGCCAGGGCGCTGGCGGATCGGGAATGTGTTCTGGCGGTGAATAACATCAGGCGGCCCTCATCAGTCGGCAAGGAAGGAATGAATAAACTGTCGCCATCCTATTGCGGATGTTAATGCCGATAAATAGACTGAAAATATCTTCTTAAGAGACATAAGGTTTATAATCGATGGACAGTCTCACCTCGCTAACGTCCTTTGTCCGCACCGCCGAAACGCTAAGCTTTGTTCAGGCCGCCAGGCTGCTGGGCATTTCAGCCTCGGCGGTGGGTAAGAATGTCGCCCGGCTTGAGCATAAGCTGGGGGTCCGGCTGTTTAACCGCAGCACCAGAAACGTCAGCCTGACGGCGGAGGGGGCCGCGTTTCTAACCCGCTGCCAGAGTATCCTGGAGCAGATCCAGGAGGCCGAGTCTGAGCTGACGAGCAGTCTCTCACAGCCCTCCGGCAAATTGAGAATTTCACTGCCTGTCATCGGCTACCGCCTGATGCTCCCTGCCCTCACCGCCTTTAGCCGTCTTTATCCGCAGGTTGAACTGGATCTCGATTTTAGTGACCGGCTGGTCAATCTGATCGATGAGGGATTTGATATCGCTATCCGCAGCGGTGAACTAGCGGACTCCCGCTTGATCGCCAGAAAGCTGGGGGGTTTTCGTTTTGTGCTCTGCGCCAGCCCGGCATATCTGGCGGAATACGGCGTTCCCGGCTCGCCAGCGGAATTGGCGGCGCACAAGTGCATTTTTTTTCGCTTCCCTTCGACGGGGCTGATCCAGCCCTGGGAACTGCGCGATATGAGGCTGACGGGGGATTTCAGGGCCGCTTCCGTGATGAGGGTCAATAACATTGAGGCTGCCATTCGATTAAGCGCGGCGGGGATGGGTATCGCCTATGTCCCTGATTTTGTTGTGCTTGAGGCCATCAATGAGGGACACCTGCAGGAGGTGTTGCCCGGCTGTTGCGTCAAAGATGGGCATTTCTTTGTCCTGTGGCCTGCCAGCCGCTATCTGTCGCCGCGAATACGCTGTTTTATCGATTTTATGGCTGCGGCAGAGATACCCTTGTCGCCCGCATCGACAAACCCCGTCCCTTATGTCTAACAATTTGTGGTGATTAGCTACCCCCACTGAAGCAGAGTGAGCCGCCCCCTTCCCTTAAGGTCAGTAAAGTCAGCACCGCTGAACCTTGATTCGCAGCACATGGCCCTCTGCTTCACCTTTCACGCCAGCACATCAGCTTGAACGGTTACCGGGAGCTCGACTCCGTATATCCAAGGCGAACAGGTGTGGAGTAAATCCGAGTTCTTCGTTTCATGACAACGTCCCCCCTTGATTAAGGAAAGCGCTGCATCGACCGATTGAACTCACAGAACGAATCGGACGTACTGGGTAAATTTAAAGTCTGCTGCGAGCGAGGAGCGGAAGTTGGAATGCATACTTAAATCGAGCAATTTTGAGTTATGGGGGGGCGGGTCAACCTACTGAATTGTTTTTGCCTATGATAACGGTCACAATCAACCTCTAAGTGTGCTGATTTGAAAGTGATTTCCATGAAGATGACCAAGGCAGATTTTGGTGTAACTATTGACGATACTTTAATAACTGATTTTCGCGATGTGGTTAATGAAGGGGAGTTTGCTTACAGCTACTTCATAAACAGAAATGGTAAAAACCAGTTCAGCCCTATCTGTTCGTGCATGGATTGGATAAGCGTTTCTGTTCGCAATCTGATGAACTTCCCTGAGCTGTCGGAAGATATTGATGTCAAGGCCATGCAGGTTTACTCCCTTATATCATCTATTGATATTGCTGTGGAGGCGTTGCAGCAGCTTCACCGCATCATTGAGAGTGATCATAAGTTAGCGAGGTGGCCTTTCAAGAAATCAGCGAATGTCTTTAAGAATAAAACGCCCTATCTTTCACATGAGGATGATGACGCATACTTTAAGAGTATTCGTGCTATCTTTGGTGCTCACCCTACAAATCTTAAAAATAGTGATGGTGAACGACTGTTTGCAAGCTGGCCTCATTTTCATGCTTTCAATGAAAATGATTTCACTATAAGCCTTTACAACAACACGCCAGGGAAAGATGATGTTATTTTCGGCATTAAGTTCGATGAACTAATTACATATATTGAAGATAGGTATAAATATCTAACAAGCCTAAAGGGTTCTGTAATAGCAATACGTATAAAACATTACAGCACCCTATCCAAACAGATTATACCGTCTACTGATAACATTCATGCTGAGTTAAAGTTGCTTCTTTCAGAAGTTGCGGTGCGAGGTGATAATGATTATTACCGAATGGAAGTGGAAGAGTTAATAAAGCTGTTCGAGGGGAATGTTAAAGAGGCACATCTCAAGGATGAAGTTGACGTATTTTTAAGTAAACTACATCCAATTGCAGTAGAGATTAGATATAATCTTCAGGAAATGAAAATTGAGGATTTAGCAACTAAGCATGGCGTGATGATTTCAACGCTTCCGAAAAATGCCCTGCATTACGTTCTTCAGAAAATGTTTGCTTGGCTCCACTCTGATAGATATGACCCAATGGGTGGCTTTTACTTGGACAAGTTAAATGAATATTCAGGCGGGCGATACAATTTTTGTTCTGAGGATGATGACAGTACAACACTATTGAAGCTCCGGATGATGTTGCATTGGTATCATCAACAAAAAGAGGCTTAGCCACGAAAACAAGCAATACAGTTGGAAGTTCGTGTGACCTATGTGCTAGGTATTCTGAGACGACAGTGTGACCTGCTCCCTGTTGATTAACATAGGCTGACACTAGCAACGTCCTCTACTGGCACAGAGCGGACCGCTCCAAGAGTATGATGTCCGCTGTGAGCGAGAAGTGGACATCAGCCTAATTAGCACAACTGGACCGTTCTTTGCATCTCTAAATGTGTATGGTTTGGTTAAGCGGTATAATTAGAGTAGATACTCATCATCCCATATGGTGCCCATCTTCTTCAATGCTGCTTATACTAGTATAGGGCCTCGCTAAATGCCCTGACTTACTGATATGATACATTCTCCATATAGGAGGTATTTATGACTTGGCTCGGCATTCCATTCCCATCAAGCAATTCAAATTTTTTAGATTCAGGTATTTTAACACTAGGTAAATTACCAACTATAGTTGTGGATTCTGGGTTTGGTTGGGATAGCGTTTTTGCAAGTACTCTAGGTGCTATTATTGGCGCAGCTATTCCCGCAGCAATCTCATATTACGCAATTTCGAATAGTGCAAAAACCATGAAAACTGATCGCGATGAGCATGCTAAATATGCCCGAGAGCAACTCAGAGCACAACTTGTCTCATCAAGCAGACAAAATTGGATCAATGAACTAAGAGATAATGCAGCTAGATATATATCAGTGGCTAACAAATTAAATAATTTACAAATACTTATAACAAATGAATTTAGAAAGCACGATCAAAAAGATGATTATTATTATCGTCAGATTCGAATGGATGCCACAAATATTAAAGGTGATCTAACTTTCCTTAAAGCAAAAATTGAAATGTTACTCAACCCTCTTGAAAATGAGTCTATTGAAGTGATCACCGCATTAAATGATTACACTGAAATTTCCAATGACTTTAAACCTGGTGATGATCATGATTTTGATAAGATAATGGAGATTATTAAAAACATAAAAGACAACATTAAATTAATTAGCAAGGCTGAGTGGGTAAAAACAAAAGAATTCAAGTAAGAAGTATGGATATAAAACGATCTTTACTAGATGTTTTATATCTTTTACCTGACTCAATGTTGGCGATCGTTGCGTTAAAAACGTCCGTTTCTGGCACAGGGCTGCTGTTGCAGCCCTGACAACCTTAGACTTCGATCGATTCAGAGATCTCTAATGCATCATCGACTTCAATGCCCAGATAACGGACTGTGCTTTCCAGTTTCTTATGGCCCAACAGAAGTTGGATCACCCGGAGATTCTTGGTTTTCTTGTAGATTAGGTAAGGTTTTGTTCTTCTCATGGAATGTGTGCTATATAGCGAATCATCGAGACCAAGCTTTTCTACCCACCCATGAAAAATTCGGTTGTATTGCCGGGTTGATATGGGCTGGTTAGTTCCGACTCGAGACCGAAACAAGAAGTCTTTACTATGCAAATTGCCATGCTTTATCAATGCAGCAACAGCTTCTCTTGCCCCTTTGGTTATCTCAAATTGCACAGGGCTACCGGTTTTCTGTTGCAACACCGTAGCTCTGCTTGAAACAGAGCTACCATATGCAACATCAGATACTTTGAGTTTGACCAGATCGCAGCCTCGTAGCTTACTGTCCAGGGCCATATTGAAAAGAGCCAAATCGCGCGTTTTACCTTCTAGTTCAAGCCGGATTCGGATCCCCCAGATATGAGATATCTGAAGTGGTCTTTTTTGGCCGATGATACGGTCTTTGTTCCACGGTGACGTGTTCATACTCAAATCTCCTGCAATGTGGGAGATTTGAGTATGGTTGTCCCTTATGAGCGAGGAGCGGAAATTAACATACCTTCGAAAGTGGCCAAATTTAGCTATCCACTACACAGAATAAGAAAAGGTATCTTCTAGCATAAATGCCCGTAACCGATAAGGTACCGGGCTATTACGAAACCTTATTTCTAAGCCATAGTGCCAGCCCGGTGTCCAGTATGAGTTCTGCAAGCCTCGTGGGCCCAATCATAGTGACGCCTTCAGCACGGAGATCCTCACTCAATGTCCCTTGGTGCCAGACAAAGAACATCCGATCATAGCTGTCACTGGTCTGGAACCGTGACAGATAGTCAGAGAATACAGACTGCTCAGCAACAGACTTCACTTGCACATATGCCCGTTCTCCGGTGGTGGGCAGTTCAAGCTCAATATCGACAGTCTTCTGTGTCCTGCCAAGGCTCCCGGTTCTTCTCCATCCGCTGGCGGAGAAAATCAGATCTACGAGCAACTCAAAGTCCTACCAGGTAAGCAAACTACACAGCCTGGTAATAGCCTTCAGGTACTGAGCTTTAGCAATATCAGCGCTGATGATTTCCGGCGATTGCTCATCATTGATTTTTCGCAGGGCGTAATCGGCCAAACGCACATCGCAGATGGTCCCCCGGTAATTCTGTGTAGCGAGTAAAGCACCGCTCAGGACGCTGTGGGATAGAAGGTTCCCGGCCAGACTATGGCTGTGCCATCCGCTCACCGTGGGGCGGGTCCTACTGCCATCATCCAGTTCGGTGATCTCTCCGGAAGGCTGGCACCAATGCAATAACCCCTGGCTGAACGTAATGAAGAATATATCGGGGGTGGCGGTGTAAAACGTCCTTATCTGTCTGACATCACTGGTGGCAGTGGACTGGTTATTTTTCCTTTCTTCTAACCAGACTTTATTCACATCCTCCCACTTTCCCTCAAGGCACATCTGATGGGGCGTTTTGTGGTACCCAAACTTAATAATGCCAGATGTCAGGCACTCATGTTCCCATTCGTCTCCCTCTCCCAGCTTGATATATTTAACCGCAGTCGCCTGGATCTTTTCCAAAATGCAATCACTCCACTAAACAAATTTCCTAACTGAATGTTCTTACTTTACCTCTGGACAGGGTGTAAAGGCGCGCATTTCCTTTACCGGGATAAATCAGCGTGGCGCCAGATAGTGGTGACAATACGCGTCATAAAGAGCTAATAGGACGTACAGTAAACGGAATTCCCGTACCGGGTGCAGTTGGTCTGCACAGGTCCTTTCAAGACATCATTGAGAGACTGGGTCTGGCGTTCCTGTTGCTCCTGCTGGCGCTGTTGGTCGACGCTGGCCAGCGCCTGATTCTGCCTGTAAATATCAGCACTCAGTTGATTACAATCTCCTTTTGTCATCGGTTTATTCGTAAACGTTTTGACAGCCTGTTGGTAACGTTGCTGATATTTCGCGCTATCTTAGTTCCACACGTCCAAGTATTTTCCGATAAAACTTTTCCTGTCCCAGCTATCTGGTAATCCATAAGGTCGTTATTTAAAAAAAACGTCAATGCCGCCCGCCATGCCCGCCACAAAATTATATTGACTGTCATCCATTTCTGATTTGGGAATGGCACACGAGCAAAGAAAAAATGGCATTACACCCGAAGGTACTTTTTTATTTCCCAAACATTCCACCATTTTCATCAAATATCTCCAACAGTTCATGAACTCTCATGACTTCATCAAGAATAGGTTGAACATTATGTCTTTCCCCCAATACTTGATAAATTCCATCATTTAGATAGTAGGCTCTGAAGATGTGATGCGGCACATCTGTTTCTTCTGGCTTGTTCAAGATTAGACTTGGGAAGATATTTCCTACAATTCCACCTTCAAGATACATATCCAGTCGTTCATCAAAGTGCTCTATTGCATTTCTAAGTTTCTTATCATGCAAAGGGCTGCTTTCTGTCACATCAAAAATTTGCCTCAGAAACTCAGCACGGTTCTTATGTAAAATCTTCTCACCTTTTCCACCAATCATTGATGGAAAGAAGTACCGAGCTATAGCAGCACTATGATTGATGAAGTTTTGTAGACAGTCTAGAAGCTCATCTTTCCGATCTTGTGGCCCTAGCTTCCCTTCACTGATCGCTTGGATGTACTTAGATGCTCTATCCACGGCCTGTAGAGCCGATGTTGTATTGAACAACATCGATTGGATATAGAAGACTTGGTGCGGAGGCCATATTGATGGCTCATTTTTATCCATTATCTATCCTTTGCTAGATTGCAGTGGCATACCGATTTTGACTACATTAGCAGAAGTGTGGAATATCCGCTCTTGGCACAGAGCAGACGTTAACACCTACAGCATCAGGAAGCTTCTGAATGCCGCATCAGCGGCATGGAGGCGCCAGACAAGGTTACATATGTCTGTAGAATGAAATGGCGCCGAAAGCCCGGCGTAGCTGGTTACGGGTTCATAAACTCTGCCTGTCTTCCCCCTGCCCTGGTTAGCCTTAACCCGCTATCAGCAATGAAGAACTTTTAACCCCGGTGAGCGGGCTTAACGGCGTTTACGACATAAAGGGCGTGATTTCCGGGGCCTTTACCAGGGTAGCTTGCAGCTGACGCTTAGAGGGATGTTCTTCAGATATTTCAGCAACACCAGCGAACTTAACACGGTAGCTGAAAAGCCCAGGGCCGGATATCCTGCCGCGCGGCCAGCGAAAGCCGGCGGCAGGTGCGCATCATCAATCATCCGTCAGTACAATGCGTCCTATGACCCGGTACTTTTGCGTATCAAAGAGGTAAAACCAGACCGCGATGGCGGCGCCAAAGCAGAAGCAGGCCAACACGATCCACGGAATGGCATGATAAAAGGAGGAGCTGGCGGCAGCGCCGGCGGCAAACGCCATATTTTTGAATAACAGATAGACGATATAGATCATCCCCATCCCCCCAAGCAACGGCGCAACGCCCGTTTTAAACCAGTGTCCTTTGCCAATATTTTCTTTATTGCCGTGGAAGTAAACTATCACCGCAAAGGCGCAAAGCGCCTGGACAATCATAATGCCCATCGTACCCAACAGCGCCAGCAGGGTGTAAATATCCGCGTAAGGATCTTTCCCGGTGATAAAGAACAGCAACACAATCAGCGTGGCGATAACGGTCTGCACCGTAGAAGCAATATGGGGCGAGCCATGGCGTGAGTGTGAACGACCCAACGTACGCCCGGCAAACGGAAACAGATTTTCCCGCCCGAGCGCATAGAGATAGCGCGCCGCGCAGTTATGAAACGCCATCCCGCAGGCAAAAGAGCCAGTGATCACCAGCAGCTTAAACACCCCGACCGCCCACTCCCCCAGATACTGGCGTGCCGGACCGTAGAAAATCTCTCCTGCGCGGTTAGGATCCTGCGCAAGGGCAATAGCCCGCTCCGGTCCCGTTCCGGCAATCGCCATCCACGAAATGAACACGTAGAACACGCCGATACCAATCACGCCCAGCAGAGTGGCCAGGGGAATGATCTTTTTCGGGTTCTTCGACTCTTCACCGTACATTGCCGATGACTCAAAGCCCACCCATGACCAGAAGGCGAAGAATAATCCAATTCCGGCACTGGCGCCGACCACCCCTTTCGCCGGGGTAAAGGCGTTCAGCGGGTTGATCGACTCGGGGACAAAACCCTGTGGCCCTCCGCCATGGATCAGCACCGCCACCGCGACGGCGGTGAGGATCAAAATTTCCAGTACCAGGCACAGGCCGAGCACCCTGGAAGTGAGCGAAATATCGAAATAGCTCAGCACTCCGGTGGTCATTAGCATGGCGAAGGCGAAGATGAGCCAGGGGATATGTACGCTGAAGACCGTATTGATTAAATCCTCGCAGAAAAAGGCGAAGATCCCGACCAGAGCGGCCTCGAAGACAATGTAGGTCATGGTCACCGTCACTCCTGACGCCATGCCAACGATCCGCCCCAGGCCATGTGAAATGAAGCCATAAAATGCGCCGGTAGCGGTAATGTACCTGGCCATCTGCGCATAGCCGATGGCAAACAGGGCAAGGATAAGGGTGGCGACCATAAACCCCGCGGGCGCATACTGGCCATTACCACTGCCCACCGCGATCGGCACATTGCCCAGCATCGCAGTGATCGGCGCCGCCGTGGCGATAGTCATAAACAGCACCCCGCCAAGGCCTACCGCATTTGGCCGCAGCCGTTGTACAACATGTTTCTCCGCCGCTGGCGCGGGATTGGCAAGAATTTCATTGCTCATGATGAACGCTCCGTTCAGTTCAGGCACGCGGCGGATTCAGGCAGGATCTGCCCACCGTCAACAATTAGCGACTGGCCGGTGATGTAGCCAGCCTGACGGGAGGCGAAGAACAGCGCTGCCGCGGCAATATCTTCCACCGTTCCAAGGCGTTTGAGCGGCACGGCGCTGGCCATCCCGGCGATATAGTCCTCGCCCATATCCCTCAACCCTTCCGTGATGATATTCCCCGGCAGGACGGCATTGACGGTAATGTTGTCGCCGGCCAGTTCTAACGCCGCGCTACGCATAAAACCCAGCTGGGCCGCTTTGCTGGCGGCATAGTGAGCCCAGCCCGGATAACCCGTTACCGGGCCGGTAATCGAAGAGGTGAGGATGATGCGACCATACTCTGCCCGTTTCAGCCATGGCAGCGCCGCCTGGACAGTTAAAAAAGTCCCTTTACTGTTGATCGCCTGCACCTCATCCCACTGCTGTTCGCTCATGTCTGCCAGCGGCGCCGAAGGAAAAATCCCCGCGTTGCAGCAGACAATATCCAGCCCCCCACACTGCTGTGCGGCTTCTGCCACACAGGCTTTTACCTCTTCGGCATGACTGACGTTGCAGGTCAGGCCGCGTAGCGTTAGTCCCTGCTCCGCCGCCTGGCCGATCGCGCTATCGATACGCGATGGTGTCCGGGCGGTAATGGTCACCTTCGCTCCGGCGCGGGCAAAGCCGAGTGCAATGCCAAGACCGATCCCACTACTCCCGCCGGTCACCAGCACATGTTTGTTCATAAAATCTGACATCATTTTTCCCCGTCTGTGAAAGTTTTGCGATCCCATCCGTATGGCCTGGCCGTGCAGCGATCTCCGTCGCTGGCAGGAAAAGAATAATCACGTAAATGTTGAATGTTCAACATTTTAATGTGAGATTTCAGCATAAAAATAATGCGCTATGATTGGGCACAGGATTGGTGCAAACAGTCAATTAATTTACCTATATATATCAACATGATAATAAGAAAAACCTCGCGTTTTTTACGCCTGAATGAGAAAAACCCACATTATACGTTCTGTTATGGTGCAACCGGCTGAACCTAGCCAACAAAATCACACTAACTATCTGTTATTAAAATAATTAACAAACAAAAATCATGATTGAAGCGCAAAAGAAAACAAAAAAACCCTCACACATCTTGCAAATCCCGCAACCACAACATAAAAATGTGTTAAGCGTGTCATTTCAAATTGAGGACAGCATGTTTAACGACGAGTATTTAACAACACTTACCCTGAAGCTGCGGCCGCTCCTGCCCCGCTGGGGGCTCAGCGAAGGCGCAGAGATTGGCCTGCTGACGGTTTCAGAAAATGCCACGTTTCTGGTCAGCGATAAGGCGGCGCAGAGAAAGATCGTGCTGCGAGTGCATCGCCCAAACTACAGCTCAGCGGTGGAGATCCATTCTGAGCTGATGTGGCTAAACGCCCTGCATGCCCGGGGAGGTATCAACATCGCCGTACCGCTTGTACTGGATGATGGGAGCTGTATCGCCAGCCTCATCGACGGCGAATCGGTCACCCACGTCGTGGGATTCACCTTTGTTGCGGGCAGCGAACCGGATACCGGTAGCCATCTCACCGGCTGGTACCATGCCCTGGGAAGGGTTGCGGGAAAACTGCACAGGCACAGCGAAGGCTGGGTAAAACCTGAGGGTTTTCATCGCAAGGTGTGGAACACCGAGACGATTATCGGACGTCATGCCTGGTGGGGGGACTGGCGGAAAATGACGCAACTGAGCGCCGACGATATTACGCTGCTGGAGGCGGTGGAGGCCACAGTGGTCGCCAGACTGGAAGCGTACGGGCAGGACCCCGACCGCTATGGGCTGGTGCACTGCGACATGCGGCTGGCCAACCTGCTGGTGAATGGGAATTCGCTGACGGTGATTGATTTTGACGACTGCGGCATCTGCTGGTTTGGCTGGGATTTTGCCACCGCCGTCAGTTTCATTGAAGACGACCCGGCCCTTGCGGACTACCGCACTGCGTGGCTTGCGGGTTACCGTAGCGTCCGCCCCTTCAGCCAGCAGGACGAAGTGATGCTTCCGGTGCTGGTGATGCTGCGCCGTTTACAGCTGACGGCCTGGCTGGCCAGCCATAGCGAGACAGCCACCGCCCGTCGCTACAGCCCGCAGTGGGGCGCCATCACCGTACGCCTGGCCCAGGCGTTTCTCCTCCAGGCGTCACCGCTTAGCGCTACCGTTAACTGCAAGGAACCTGCTGATGAACAATAAAACCCCCATTCTTCAACTGAACCGTTTTGACGCGCTGACCGGCGTGGCCGACGAAAACCTGAGCAGACAGATTGCCCGTCGCCACGCCACCCAGGGGACCAGTTCGGTGCTGTTTTATCCACAACCGATCGTCATGGCGACGGCCTCCGGAGCCTGGATGGAGGACTCCGCCGGCAACCGTTATCTGGATATGTATAACAACGTGCCGGGCGTGGGGCATTGTCATCCGCATATCACCCAGGCGATGGTGCGCCAGGCCGGGTTACTGAACACCAACACCCGCTATCTGTTCCCGGTACTGGAGCAGTACGCGGACAGCCTGCTAGCGACTTTCCCCGCCGGGCTGTCGAATGTGATATTTACCTGCACCGGCAGCGAGAGCAACGACATCGCCCTGCGGATGGCTCGCTTTATCAGTGGCCGACAGGGGATCATCGTCACCGAAAGTGCCTATCACGGCAATACAACGGCGGTGATGGAGGTCTCTCCCTCCGGGCACAAAGAGGCCCTCCTGCCCCCGTGGGTGCATACCATTCCCGCCCCTGACCTGCGCAGGCTGACCGCGGGCCAGACGCTGTCTGACCTCTTCGCCGCCGACGTTGAGCGCGCCATGGACGCGCTGGATGCGCGGGGCTTCGGCTGCGCGGCGCTACTGGTGGATACCATTTTTTCCAGCGATGGCGTTTTCGCCGATCCGCCAGGATTTCTGGCCCAGGCGGTCGCCCGCGTACAGGCGCGGGGCGGACTGTTTATTGCCGATGAGGTCCAGCCGGGCTTTGGTCGGACAGGCTCTCATTTCTGGGGCTTCCAGCGTCACAGTGTGCAACCGGATATCGTCACGCTCGGCAAGCCAATGGGGAACGGTTTTCCCATGGCCGCGGTCATCACGCGCCCGGCTATTCTGCGGGCGTTCAGCGAAAAGACCGAGTACTTCAACACCTTTGGCGGTAACCCGGTGGCTGCCGCCGTGGGCCTCGCGGTACTGGAGGTGATTGAGCAGGAGGCCCTGATGACCAACGCCCAGCGCAACGGGGACTATCTGCGTGCCGGACTGCGCCAGCTGGCCCAGGATTTCCCGGCCATCGCCGACATTCGCGGCGCCGGGCTGTTCAACGCCATCGAGTTTGCCCGGCCAGACAGCGGAGAGCCGGATCCGCAGCTGACGAGTCGCGTTATCTATCACTTGAAGCTTGAGGGCGTGCTGATTGGCGCGGCCGGTCGCTTTGGCAACAGCCTGAAGATCCGCCCGCCGCTGTGCTTCAGTCGCGATGATGCAGATTTCTTCCTCGAACGGCTGGCGAAAGTAATGGGCCACCTGAACGCATAGTCTAACCGGGAGGGCAAACATCCAGTTTGTTTGCCCTCGGCGTGCAGGTATATTAACGGCATCAGCGACTTCAGGGAGAGTAACCAGCGTTCATGTCGAAGAGAAAAGAAGACCGTCAGCAACAGATCCTGCGCGAACTGGCTGAGACCCCGACCCTGCGGATTGGGGATATGGCGCGCACCCACGGTGTCTCTACCGAAACCATCCGTCGCGATCTTGACGAACTTACCCGCCGGGGCGTTCTGAACCGAACTTACGGCGGTGCGGTGCGGGCCATGAACAGTGAACCGACGGTCACGGAGCGCCATCAGCTGTTTACCGAAGAGCGCGAGCGCATCGCCCGGGACGCCGTCCATTGTATGCGCGACGGCAAAATATTTATGATCGGCTCCGGCGCCACCACGGTACATGTTGCCCGCCGGATGGCCAGCGAGCTGCGGGATATTACAGTCATCACCCACGCCTTCGGCGTCGCAACGGTGCTGTCGATGAATCCAACCATCCGGGTGATCGTCGCTCCCGGGGAGTACTGCGCGACCGAAGGGGCAATGACCGGTGCGCAGACGCTACAGTTCCTCAGCCAGTTCACGGCGGACTATACGCTCCTGGGGGCCAGCGGTATCGCCGCCGATGGACCAAGCGAGGCGTTAATCGACAGCGGAACGGTTTACCGGGCGATGATCCAGCGCGCCGCGAAGAGCATTGTCGTCGCCGACCATTCGAAGTTCGGCCTCACCTACCCCTACCACTACGCGGGCTGGTCGGGCATTAGCCGTTTAATTACTGACCAGCCCCTGCCCGACCATCTCGCTACCGTACTCGGCCGGGAAAAGGTGGTCGTGGCGCGTGGTCATGCCGCTCCTGAACAGCAGTGACCCGCGCCGGTACGTTTACCCTTTGGCGAAATTGGCCTGGATCCGCTGCTGCAGATAATCCTCGGCGCTGATAGGCGGGTACTTCCTCTGCGGCCCAAGGATCTCGATATCTTTATTGGCCTGGCAGAAAAACGCCAGGCTGTAGCGCGGCCCCTGATATTCGTGGGGCTGCGGGTTTCTCACCCGGTGGAAGTTAGACGGCAGCTGGTCGTCGCTCCAGCGCATCAGCATATCGCCGATATTGCAGGTGATGACCTCTTCCCTTGGCTCAATGCTGGTCCACTGCTGGCTTTCGCGGTCCTTGCCAGGGCAGACCTGCAGGCCGCCCTGACCGGGGCGCTGGAACAGCAGCGTCAGGCAGTCAAAATCGGTATGCGCGCCGGCCCGCCACATCCCCTGCTGCGACTGCTCGGTTGCATAGTAGTGCAGCATGCGCAAGGTGCTCTGATAGGTGTCACGCTGCGGATCGTGCGCGGTGGTAAAAAACGATTCCGGAAAACCGAGCTTTAAAGCAAAGCAGGAGAGGATCTTCATCCCCAGCTGCCAGCACTGCGATTCAAATCCGAGCATCGTCTGTCGGAAGCCTGGCAGCTCCCGATCGCTGGGCCAGCGCCCGTCCATCAGCGGACGGGTTATCTGATATGACTCTTTTTGATCCGGCGTGCGGGTCGATGGCCGGACCTGCGCCTTGCTCTCCCAGCCGGCGTTGCCGGCCAGCGGATACTGGCGCTTCACCTCGTCGGGCAGGTCGAAAAACGCCTCGGTCGTGCTGAACGCCTGGCGGATCGCCGCCAGCGGAATACCGTGGTGGCTGACCTGGAAGAAACCGATCTCCACCGCCGCCTCCCACAGTTGTTCGGCAATGTCATTTTTTCTTTCTGCAAAGTTAGACAGGTCGATACAGCGCACTTCGCGGGCAAAGGTCTCTTCGCCCTGGGCGCCCATCAGCGCCTCTTTTTCCAGTTCCTGTAAGGCATAGCGTTGATTTTGGGTGGTTGCGTTCATCGTCATTATCCTGTGATCAGTTAAACAGCGGCGCGCTGTTGGAGGGTACGGACTGCCGCCAGCGCGTCGTGCCGCATCGCTTCAAGGTCGAGACCGGGAATGGCGTCATCTTCCACGATGGGCCGGCCATTCAGCAGCAGCGCCTTCAGCGCGGCGCGGCCGCCGCAGGCCACCGGGCCAATCGCCATATCATGCAGGCCGAAGTAGCGCGGATCGTCCAGCCGGTAAATGGCGAGGTCCGCCTGCATCCCGACCTGCAGGGTGCCGCTCTGCGCTAAGCCAAGGATCTGCGCCCCGCCGGCGCTGCCCCAGCGCACCACATCCTCCACCGTGGCCGCATCGGCCCCACCCTCGAAGGTGCCCCCGGCGTAGCGCGGCTGCGCCAGCATCCCTTTGCGCGCGCGCTGCAGCAGCCATGCGGCATGGGCTTCGCTTTGCATATCCGCCGCTTCATTGGAGGCAGCGCCGTCCACCCCCAGCGAGACCGGGACCCCGGCCTGCTCCAGCGCCAGCAGATCGGCGATGCCGCTGCCCAGCCGGCCATTGCTTTGCGGACAATGAGCAATGCCGGTACCGGTGCGGCCCAGCAGGGCAATCTCCTCCGGCAGAAGCTTCACCAGATGGGCAAACCACACGTCATTTCCCAGCCAGTCGTGCTCCGCGCAGAACTGCACCGGCGTCATGGCGAATTTCTGCCGCGCGGCGTCAAGATAATCGACGGTTTCCGATAAATGGCTGTGCAGCCGGATCCCCAGCTGGCGGGCCAGCTTCGCCATCTCCCGCAGCTGGGCGCCCGGCGCGGAGTGCAGGACGGTAGTGGGCGCCATCACCACCCGGCGCAGCGAGTCGGGCCGCGGGTCGTGATAGCGGCTGACCAGCCGTTCAATATCCGCCATATAGCCGTCGAAGGTTTCCGGACGCAGCGCCACCGGCAGATCCTGCTCCACCGCCCGACCCTGGGTCGCCCCACCCCGGCACAGAACGATGCGCATCCCCAGCGCTTCCCCTTCGCTGAAGAGAATCTCCGACGTATCGAAAGGCATATCCGGCCAGTACAGGTAGTTGTGATCCGCCACGCTGGCGCAGCCCGAGCGCAGGAGCTCCACCAGACCAATGCGCACCGCCAGACGAAAAGTATGTTCATCGAAAGCCGCGCGAAAGCGGTACGGCGTGGCGCTCAGCCAGGCCGTCAGGCTCTGGTTCAGCCCCTGCGGCTCGCCCTTCAGCAGCGACTGAAAAAGATGATGGTGCGTATTCACCCATGCCGGATAGATTACGCAGTCGCGGGCGTCGATCAGTCGCTCTTCCGGCAGCGGCGTCAGGCTGCCGATGGCCGCAATCTTGCCGTCGCGGATGCGAATATCCGGCCCGGCCAGCCGCGCCGCCTCTCCGGACAGACCGCTGAGGATGGCATGGGCATTTTTAATGATGAATGACATGGCGTCGCTCCTCAGGGTTTTACCTGCATGGTCTGGACAAAGTCGGTGGTATAGGCCTGTTTCCAGTCGGTGGCCGCCGCCAGCAGACCGGCGCTGACCATAAAATCGCGCGTCTTTTGCCAGCGGGCGTCGGTCATCGTCCCCCAGCCCTGGCTGGCGGCATCCCCGCCGTCGATCAGATGATGCTCACGGATCTGGGTCACGCCCCAGGCGAGCAGATCGTCGGTCATTTTCGGGTTGTCCTGCTTAATCAACGCATTTCCCGGCGCCGGATCCTTGAGATAGCTCACCCAACCCTCCATTGAGGCGCGGACAAACTTCGCCATCGCCGCTTTACGCTCAGCGATGGTGTCCGGGCGGGCGATGAGAATGCCGCCATAGGGAGGGTAACCATGCTCAGAAAAGAGGAAGAAGTTCGCCTTCACCCCGGCCTTCTGCACCTGGAACACCTCGGAGCTGACATAGGCCTGCTGGGCGACAGCGTCGTCGACGACAAAGGGTTGAATATTGAAGGTATAGGGGCGAACCTGAGCGTCGCTCAGCTGGTATTGCGCCTTCAGCCACGGCCACCATGTCGCCTGACCGGAGCTGGAGACCAGAATGGTTTTGTCTTTCAGCCCCTGCAGGGAGGTGACATCGGCGTGGGTCAGCAGCCCCTGGGGATCGTACTGAAAGGGCGCGGCAATGGCTTTCGCCTGGAAGCCGCGCTGAATGCCTTCCAGCAGCTGCAGATCGTAACCGATGATCACATCGGCCCGCTTCGACAACAGCAACTGCATGCCGTTGACCTGCGGTCCGCCGGAGCGGATCTCAACGTCGAGACCATATTTTTTGTACAGCCCAGTGGCCTGAGCCTGATAATAACCCCCCTGCTCCGCCTGAGCGTACCAGGAGGTCAGCAGAACGATTTTTTCCTCGGCCTGAACGGCCAGCGAGACACCGCCGAGGGCCATCAGGCCCAGCCAGCGTAAGCCCCGGGGAAGGCGTGCGCCTGTTTTCATTATCCCTCTCCTCTTTACGCCGGGAGGGGGAGCGAGCGAATGTGGCTCAGCCTCCCATCCCGGTCAACATTGAACCGCGACATGGTGACTGAGCAATGTCCCGTATGGATAACCCGTACTGACCGCTTCTACTCACACTCAGCTATACAAAAACAATGCCAGATTTGATGGCCCGCGAGCGGCCGCGAAAAATCGCCTGCGCCGCCGCCCTTGGGCATGCAACCTTTGATTCATGCACTCATTAAATGCACCGTTTCGGTGCGCTAATGAATGATTTTAGTGCCTGTCCGGTCTCTCACAGCTGGCTGAAGAGCATCTCCAGCTGGTTCAGCATCATCGAGGCGGCAAGGGAAAGCTGGCGGGCGGGCGAGACGCACAGCGCCAGGGTGAAAGGCTTAAGCTGCGGATCGGTTAGCGGCACAAACGCCAGCTGGCCGGACTCGATCTCATCGAGAATATCCAGCCGGCACAGGATGCCGATGCCCATCTGCTCTTTGATCAGGGTGCGGATCATGTGGATGTTATTCGATACCGCCACCTCCTTCACCTCGTTGCCGCTGATGTTCACCAGCGCCTCCACCGGTTCACTGATCATCAACGGGGCGGATGGCAGGATAAACGGATAGTCGATGCACTGGCTAAAACGCACAGCGCTGCGGCTGGCCAGCGGATGGCCGGTCGGCACTACGATCCCCATATTCATTTCGGCAAACGCCCGCACCTGCAGTTCGCGGGAGGTCTGCGGATTAAGCATGATGCCGAAATCCGCCTCGCCGGAGATCAGCGCCTGCTGGATGTGGATATTGTTGATGGTGGTCAATGTAAAAGAGATGTTGGGATAATGTTTGTGCACCTCTTTGAGCATCGTCGAAAAGAAATGCCGGTTAATGGCATCGATAGTGGCGATGCGCACATGCCCCCGCCGCAGTCCGCGCAGGTCATCCAGCTGCTCGCAGACCCGGGTAAAGTCCTTTTTCCAGTTATTGGCCGCGTGCAGCAGCAGCTCCCCGGCGGCGGTCAGCCGCAGCCCGGTGGGATGGCGCTCGAAGAGCGGCATCGCCAGCTCCTGTTCCACGCGCAAAATCTGACGGTCAATAGAAGACGCAGACACATGCAGCGCCTCTGACGCTTTACGAAACGACCCCTGACGGGCCACTTCGGTGAAATAGAGCAGAAATCGGGAGAAGGCAAACATCGTTTGGGTGCTCTCTTTTTTGCAACGGGTTGTGCGAATCAAAGCTCTGGACGCAACAGTTTTATCACAATACCGTAGCATTCATAGCGGAGAAACGATCGTTTCATCCATTTTTGCACGCCGGACAGTCACCGCGAAGGAGCGGGTATCCCTTCGCTGCCCCTGGCCGCCCTGCAGACAGCGGATTGAGGGAGAGAAAACGGTAATGCACAGCCACGATCTTATTTCGGTCTCGGTGGGGGAAATACGCCCCAACGGCGAGGGAAATCTATCTTTAATATTGCAGGCGGCGGCCGGGGAAATATTACCGGCCTACTCCGCCGGGGCGCATATCGATATTATTATTCCCGGCGTTGGCCCGCGGCAATATTCCCTGTGCGGCATGCCTGACCGCGCTAATCATTATGAAGTTTGCGTCCGGCTGACGGACGCGTCCACCGGCGGCTCACGCTACTTGCACCAGCAGCTCAAACACGGCGATCGGCTCTCCATTTCGTCGCCGCGCAACCATTTTCCCCTGCCGGAGGCCGGGCGCTACCTGCTGTTTGCCGGCGGCATCGGCATCACGCCTTTGCTGGCGATGGCCGAAGCGATTGCCGCCAGAAAAGGGGCGCTGGAGCTGCATTATTATGTCGCCAGCTCGCGCCAGACGGCCTTCACATCGCGCCTGGCCCAGCTGGCCGCGAGCGGCACGGTGGCGATCCACTGCAGCGAGGAAGGCGCGTCGTTTCGCCAGCGGATCCCCGAATGCTTAACCACGCCCCACCCTGATACCGCAGTGGTGGCCTGCGGCCCGGAGGGCTTTATTCAGCGACTGCGGTCAGTCATGGAGGAATATCGCTGGTCGCCGTCGCAATTCGTATTCGAGCGCTTTACTCCCGCGGCGGAAAATAATATCGCGGCGAACAACGCATTTTATATTGAGCTGGCCTCCAGCGGGCAGCGTCTGCTGGTCGCCGCGGATCAAACCATTGCTCAGGTATTACAGCATGCCGGGGTGGAGGTGATGCTCTCCTGCGAACAGGGAATGTGCGGATCGTGTATTACCGGGGTTCTCGACGGGCTCCCCGAACACCGGGACAGCGTGCTGACGGCGGAAGAGAAAGCCGGCAACGACCAGATCACGCTCTGCTGTTCGCGGGCGAAATCGCCGGGTCTGGTTTTGGATCTGTGAGGAGACTGACGATGACGTTCTCCTCCTCTTGCGCGCCGCTCGCCGGCATCAGCCGCGCCCGACTTCCGGCCTGGGCGCTGCCCGACGGCTGGCCGACGCAGGCCAACGATGAACCCCGGCTGGCGGACCTAGCCTTTCGCGATGGACGGATCGCCGCCGTGACGCCCTCCGTTGAGCCGGCTCCCGGCCTGTGGGACCTGGCGGGGGCCCTGACGCTCCCCGGCCTGGTGGAACCCCATGCCCATCTGGACAAAACCTTTACCCTTGAACGCTGCCGTCCAGCGCAGGCCGGGCTGCTGGCGGCGATCCACGCCATGCACGAGGATCGCCGACACTGGACCAGGGCGGATATTCAACGTCGGGCGTCCGCCGCGCTGGCCCGGGCGGCAGCAAATGGCGTGACCCATTTACGCAGCCATATCGACTGGTTTACCGCCGACGCGCCGGACGCCTGGCAGGAGATCGCCCGTCTCGATACCGGCGGCATCACCCTGGAACGGGTGGCGCTGGTCCCGCTGCCCCTGTTTCGCGATCCGGCGGACGCCGAGGCCATTGCCCGGACGGTCGCCAACAGCGGGGAGCGCTGCCTGCTGGGGGGCTTCATTCACTCCTCCAACTGGGACGCCGCGGCCATGGCAAACCTGCTGCGCAGCGCGGCCCGCTGGGAACTGGATCTGGATTTGCATATCGATGAGGAGCTCAGCGAGGTGTCTCAGGGGCTGACCTGGCTGGCGGAACATCTCTCCCGCCACCCATTCCCCGGGCATATCTGCTGCAGCCACGGCTGCGCGCTGGCCGCCGGCAGCGACGCGCAGGCGGCGCTGATCCTGCGCCAGCTGGCGGCGCACGGCGTCACCCTTATCGCCCTGCCGATGACCAACCTGCTGCTGCAGGATGCGACGTTCGGCCGCACGCCGCGCCAGCGGGGGATCACCCTGCTGCACGAGGCGCAGGCCGCCGGCGTGGCCACCCTGCTTGGGTGCGACAACGTGCAGGACGCTTTTTGTCCGGCGGGAAGCTACGACCCGCTGGACACCCTGGCCTGCGGCCTGTTCAGCGCCCAGCTCAGCGACCCGTTCGACCGGCAGTCTCGGCTGATCTGCGATCGCGCGGCGCTAACCGGTTCGCCGGCAGACGCGGCCCCTTTTGCCGTCGGGGCGGCGGCCAGCGTGGTGATTTTCCCGGGTAGCGACCGTTTTACCTGGCCTTTAAACAGCGCCGCCCGTCTGGTGGTTAACCACGGCAGGTTAACCCACCGGCGAGTGTGGCAGGAGGAGATGGCACATGAGTCTTGAAGCAGGCGCGGGGGCGCCGCTGGCGCGGTATGCCGCCTGGCGCAGAGCCGGCGATTTTATTTTTCTCTCCGGCATTATTCCGGTCAATCCCCTGACCGGCACCATCGTCAACGGCTTTCAGGATGTGCCTGAGCCGGTGCGGGAGCTGCTGGGGGCGACCGGGGAATTTTCAACCGATGCGAAGCAGGGGCCGATCCTCGCCCAGAGCTGGTACGTTCTGGAAAGCATCCGCCGCACCGTGGCGTCCGCGGGAGGGCAGATGGGCGACGTTATCAAGCTGGTGCAGTACTTTCGCAACCTTGACCATTTTCCCTATTACAGCCGGGTCAGGAAGCTGTTTTATCCCGACCAGCCGCCCGTATCCACCGTGGTGCAGGTCAGCGAAATGCTGCCCGACGCCACGGTATTGATTGAAGTCGAAGCAACCGTCTGGTTACCCCAGCCAATTCACTCCGAGGCACCGCGATGATTAACGGTTACATTCCTGCAGCGCGCTTTCTCCCTTTTCTGAGCTGGACGGACGTGGCCGCCCTGCCGGATAAAAGCAATACGGTTATCGTCCTCCCCACCGGAGCGATCGAACAGCACGGCCCCCATCTGCCCTGCTCGGTGGACAGCGTGATCTCCTCCGGCGTGGCGGGCCATGCCCTCGCCCGGCTGCCGGCGGCGATCCCGGCCTACGCCATCCCGCCGATCGTCTACGGTAAGTCAGAGGAGCATCTGCATTTTCCCGGCACCCTGACCCTCAGCGGCGATACCCTGCTGCATACCCTGCTGGAGATCGCCGAATCCCTCTATCGGGCCGGTTTTCGCAAGCTGCTGATGATCAACGGCCACGGCGGCCAGCCGCAAATCCTGCAGATCGCCTGCCGGGAAATGCGCCTGCGCCACGGGGATTTCATCGCCATCCCGCACGACGTGTTCAACGTGCCCAACTGCGAAAAACAGTTCCTCAGCCCGCATGAACAGCGGATGGCAATGCACGCCGGGCATAGCGAAACGGCGCTGATGCTGGCGCTGGCGCCGGAGTGCGTTCATATGGAGCGGGCGGTCGCCAACTTCCCGCCGGAATTCCCCTGCCCGACCCTGTCGAAAGGCCGTCCGGCGGCGGCGTGGGCGTCCTATGACTTTGGCCCCAGCGGGGTGATTGGCGACCCAACCCCGGCGACGCGGGAGCAAGGCGAAGGGCTTCTCGACTCCCTCGCCGCCAGCTGGGCGCAGGCAATCATCGAGATCCACCGCATGGCCTGGGTCGAACGTCGCGAACCGACCTGGGGCAAACAGCACTGGCACGGCTTTGTGCAGTCCCTCCCACCCTCTTTCGCTGCTGAATCCAAGGAGCCCTGATGAATACCAGACCAACGCCAGTTTTTACCCTGCTGACCGTGGCCGCCCTCGCGGCCTCAGCCTCCTGCGTCGCGGCGGAGAAGTTCACGTTTCTCACCAACTGGTATGCCCAGGCGGAGCATGGCGGTTTTTACCAGGCCCAGGCCACCGGGCTGTATAAGCACGCCGGACTTGATGTCGAAATTAAAATGGGCGGCCCGCAGATCAACGTCATGCAGCTGATGGCGGCCGGTCAGGCGGACTGCACCCTTGGCGACAACGGCCAGGCGCTGGAGACCTGGCAGGCCGGGGTGCATGCGGTAACCGTCGCCACCGTGTTCCAGCACTCGCCGACGGTGTTTATCACTCATGACAAAGTGAGCAACCCGGCGGAGCTTAAAGACAAAACCTTCCTGCTCGCCACCGAGGCCTATACCTCCTTCTGGCCGTGGGCGAAGAGCGAGCTGGGTCTGGCTGGCAGCAAAGTGCGCCCCTATACCTTTAACGTTCAGCCGTTCCTCGCCGATAAAAATCTGGTGCAGCAGGGGTACGTGACCTCCGAGCCGTTCTCCGTCGCCAAAGGCGGGCAGCCGTTCTATGTCTATCCGCTCAGCGACTGGGGCTACCCGCCCTACGGCAACTCGATTATCTGTATGGCGGACACCATCCGCAAACGTCCGGCGGCGGTGGCGGCCTTCGTCAAAGCCTCCATGGAAGGGTGGAAAAGCTACCTGCAGGATCCTGGCCCCGGCAACAGCCTGATCGGCAAAGCGAACCCGCAAATGAGCGCCGAGCAGATCGCTTTTGGCATTGCCCAGATGAAGCAGTACCAGCTGGTGACCGGCGGCGACGCCATGACCGGCGGCATCGGCATCATCACCGAGCCACGGCTGAAGAAAACCTGGGACATGCTGGTGAAAAACAACCTGATCGACGCCAGCAAGGTGCCGTTTGAGCAGACTTACACCCTGGAGATGGTCAAAGACGCCGGAGTGATGCCATGAATACCGCCCCGAAACTGACCGTGATGAGCGACACCCGCTTTATACCCGCCTCCGCCACGCCGGCCATCGAGGTGCTGTCGGCGGAGAAGATCTATAGCAACGGCACCCGGGCGCTGCTGCCCGTCAATCTGACCATCAACCAGGGGGAGTTCATTACCCTGCTCGGCCCGTCCGGCTGCGGGAAGAGCACCCTGCTGAAGATGGTCGCCGGCCTGGTGGAGCCCAGCGACGGCAAGCTGATGCTGTGGCGGCGCGACAGCCGGGAAAAAGCGCAGCATCCGCTCTCGTTCGTCTTCCAGGAGGCCACCCTGATGCCCTGGAGCAGCGTGCGCAATAACGTCAGGCTGCCGCTGGATCTGGCCGGCGTGCCGCGGGCGGAGGGCAATACTCGGGTGAGTGAAGTCCTTGAGCTGGTGGGGCTCGGCAAGTTCGCCGACGTCCTGCCGCGCGAACTCTCCGGCGGCATGCAAATGCGCGTCTCCATCGCCCGCGGCCTGGTCACCCGGCCAAAGCTGCTGCTGATGGATGAGCCCTTCGGCGCGCTGGATGAAATTACGCGGAACAAGCTCGACAGCGATCTGCTGCGCCTGTGGCAGGAGCAGAATCTGACGGTGGTCTTCGTCACCCACTCGATCCACGAAGCGGTGTTTCTCTCGCAGCGGGTGATCATGATGGCGGCCCGTCCCGGACGGGTGGTGGAAGATATCGCCATCCGGGAGCCGTTCCCGCGCAGCGAGGCGTTCCGCGTCAGTCCGGCATTTTCCCTGTATGCCCGTCAGCTGCAGGACAGTCTGTTGCAGGCCAGCCAGTCCGGTATGGAGCCATAATATGAAGACCACAACCTCAACGCCGTGGATCCAGCATCCGCGTTTTCTCAAAATTCTCTATCCGACCCTCGTCGCGGTGGCGGTGGTGCTCCTCTGGCAGGGCGCGGTAAGCTATTTCCGCATCCCGGCCTTTCTGGTGCCGTCGCCGCTGGTGATGCTGGACAGCCTGTGGACGCATCTCACGCCGCTGCTGCTGGCGCTACTGTTCACCCTCAAGATCACCCTGATCTCGTTTCTGCTGTCGATTGTCATCGGCGCCGCCGTGGCGTTTATCCTGGTGCAGAACCGCTTTGTGGAGACCGCCCTGTTTCCCTACATCGTGTTTTTGCAGGTGACGCCGATCGTCGCCATCGCCCCGCTGATCATCATCTGGGTGAAGGACGCCACCCTCTCGCTGGTGGTGTGCGCCACCCTGATGGCGGTCTTCCCCATCATCTCCAATACCACCCAGGGACTGCGCAGCGTCTCCCCCGGCCTGCTGAGCTATTTCCGCCTCAATCACGCCAGCCGCTGGCAGACCCTGGTGCGGCTGCGTATCCCCTCGGCGCTGCCCTATTTCTTCGGCGCGCTGCGTATTTCCAGCGGGCTGTCGCTGATTGGCGCGGTGGTGGCGGAGTTTGTCGCCGGCACTGGCGGGACCAATACCGGGCTGGCCTATCAGATCCTGCAGGCCGGCTACCAGCTGGATATCCCGCTGATGTTTGCCGCGCTGCTGCTGATCTCTCTCGCCGGGATCGCGCTGTTCGGCGTGATGTCCTGGGTCTCGCGCCGGGCGCTCAGCGCCTGGCATGAAAGCGAAGCCGTGCAATCTCATTAATGTTTTGCTGACGAACAGGAAAAAGAATGATGACTGATGAACAGCGTCAACAAGCGGTCGCGGCGATCCAGCAGGCACTCCCGGCGCTGGAGTGGACCCTGCAGCCGGCGAAACTCAAACGGCTTTCCCGCGATTTTCACTGGTTCAGTCCGGTACTCGCCGAGCAGCTGGCGGGAAAACAGGCGGACGCGGTGGTTCGCCCACGCGATGAAGAGGAGCTGCGCCAGCTGGTCGCCGCCTGCGCGCAGCATCAGCTGCCGCTGACCTTGCGCGGCAGCGCCACCGGCAACTATGGACAGCTGGTCCCTCTCGAAGGAGGGATGCTGGTGGATATGACCGGGCTCAACCAGATCGTCGCCCTCGGCAACGGCACGGTGAGGGCCCAGGCCGGCATTCGCCTGGCGGACATCGAAACCGCCGCCCGCCCGACGGGCTGGGAGCTGCGCTGTATGCCGTCGACCTATCGACTGGCGAGCCTGGGCGGCCTTTACGGCGGCGGGTTCGGCGGCATCGGATCCATCAACTATGGGCCGCTGGCGGCGCCCGGCAATGTGCTCAGCGTCAAAGTGATGACCGTCGAGCCGGTCCCTCGCGTACTGACCGTCCCGGCACCCGAAGCGCTGCTGCTGCATCATGCCTACGGCACCAACGGCATCATTCTTGAGGTTGAGCTGGCGCTGGCTCCCGTGCACCAGTGGATAGAACGCCTGGACGTGTTTGACGATTTCGCCGATGCCCTGAACTATGCCAACGCCTGCGTCCGCTCGCCGGGGCTGGTGAAGCGCCAGGTCGCGCTGCTGGCCACCCCGATCGCTGACTATTTTAGCCACCTCAACGATCGTTACCGCGCCGGGCAGCATGCGGTTATCAGCCTGATCGCCGAAGAGAGCGAAGGCGTGTGCGCCAGCCTGTTACAGCGCCATCGCGGGGCCACCGCCATCCGCCAGGCCAGCGATGATGCCCGAGCGCGCAATGGCTCGTTAATGGAATACTGCTGGAACCACACCACCCTGCATGCGCTCAAGGTGGACAATACGCTGACCTATCTGCAGACCGCGTTTGATCCGCAGCGCTATCCGCAGCAAATTTTACAGATGGAACAGCATTTCGCCGGGGAGGTGATGTCTCATATTGAATTTCTGCGCGATATCGAAGGCAACCTCACCGCCAGCGGTCTGCAGCTGGTGCGCTATACCACGCCCGAACGTCTCAACGCGATCATGCAGATATTTCGCGATAACGACGTCAAAATTAACAACCCCCACGTGCTGCAGGTTGAGGACGGCAAACAAGGGGTGATTCGCCCTGACGTGGTGGCGGTGAAACAATCTCTCGACCCCGCGGGATTGCTTAACCCCGGCAAGCTGCGCGGCTGGGCGCTGCGCGACCAGCTGGAACTGGACAGCAACCCGCTGGCGCGGGCCACCCGCGAAACTCCCTCGACCTGATCGCTCCGCTCCGCGTGCGGGCAAATGCGGAGCGGGCCCGTCTCTCTTCCCCCTACCCGCACGGCGAGTTTTTTTACGCCACTCATTCATATGAATGAGTGGCGTCTCTGTTTCCTCCGTTATACTCATCAAAAAAGCGACGATAAATTTATTATCGCGGGTTAAATTCACGGTTCAATATTGCTCTCGAGTTAAATTGTCATTTCTGGCAGGTACTGGCAAATAGTTTATTATTCGCGATCATTAAATTATCACTTGCCCCTTGCCTACCTGAACAATAAAAAATGACCGTGAAACTTACCCGCCAGGAATTATTCCTGTGCAGTAAACACTTGTTAAAAACGTTGTCATTTATTTTTATTCAACACAGAAATAGTGAGGGTGATATGAGCGATGCCATTTCTTCGCAACTTGAAAACATCATTACGATGCTGATCGCCATTAGTATCGCCTCGGAAAGAGTGGTAGAGATTATTAAAGGGTATTTTCCCTGGCTTAATCTGGAAAAGCAGGATCCAGTCATAGAAGGAAAACGCAAATCTGCCCTGCAGCTATTAGCGGTGGGGGCCGGAATTGTGACGGCGTTTTTGACGCAACCCTTCGTCGCCGGCAGTTTTTCGGCCTTTAAACACCCGGATCTGATGACATTATGTATTGGCTTGATGGCGAGCGGAGGGTCTGCGTTCTGGAACGCTATCCTTAATTATCTTTTGCAAGTGAAGAACCTTAAGAAGCAACAAGTCAACAGCGTGAAAGCGGATACAGTAGTCGATCCTCTCCCCCTATCTCCGGTTTATCAGGACATGGTTCCTGGCGCAGAACCGGTCAGCTCAAACCCCTGTTTCAATCCGGAGGGTAAATAACATGGTATGGCGTGTCGCAAAGAGTCTGCTGATACTCAGAGATCAGATTAATCAATATGCTCCGCACCGCAATAAGGCCAGCGATGGCACCATTGGTGATGAACATCATGCCCACACAAACTCGGATCATAACCCGCAGGTGTTGGATGGAAATATTGGCGTGGTTACGGCTATCGATATTACGCACGCTCCCGCTCAGGGGTGTGATGCTCAGGCGATTGTCAATGCACTGGTCGACAGCAAAGACAAACGAATTAAATACATTATCTGGAACAAACATATTATTAGCGCTTCTGTCCAGCCATGGGTATGGCGCGATTACCATGGCGCCAGCCCGCACGATAAGCATTTCCACTTATCCGTAGTGCCGGTGAAAGCGCTGTACGATTACACCTTACCGTGGCTTTTCTTTAAGCCACAAACCTGGAAGTAAAAATGAGTTAATCCTCTTTCTCCTGTTACTACGAGGCTAACATGACACAACAAACTGATATTGAGAAAATAAAAGCGGCACTCAACGCCATCGAAGAACTCGAACAGATTGCCCGTTCAACGCAGCCAGCCGATGTAAAGAATTTTTGCGTGGAATATAACAAAACATGGAAAAAGAAAGTGGATGCCGCGCTGACGCTGCTTGACGGATCTACAGGCTCACTGCTTGTTAAGTTCGTTCCGTACTTACCCATGCTGCTAATGATTATTAAGATGCTTAAAGAAGGAGTTGAACAATATTGTCAATTGCATCTCGCGGTGGAGCCTCCCGTAGATAAATAAGTGCTCCCCATCCGGCCAGGGCCTGCACAGGCACTGGCCTCTTCCCCGCTACCGCATCTGGCGACATTTCTCTCAGCCCGACGCCGACCTTATCCTGCGCCGGACAGTCCCGCCATATGGACGATAAGGCCCACCGCGGCGGCGGCGGCCAGTACCCAGGTCAGCTTCCACTTATAGCGAAACAGCAGCCCGGCGGCGGCGAGGGCAATGGCCGCAGACCATGGGTCGAAACCGGACGGTCCCCAGACGCTATGCCAGATAAAAAACAGCGCCAGATTCAGGATAACGCCCACCACCGCGGCGGTGATAGCAGTCAACGGCGCGGTAAATCCCACTTTATTATGCGTGGTTTCAATAAACGGCCCGCCGGCGAGAATAAAGATAAACGAGGGCAAAAAGGTAAACCATGTCACCAGGCACGCCGCCGCAATGCCCCCCAGCAGCACATCATCGACGCCCAATACCGCTTTGGTGTAGCCGCCGACAAACCCGACAAAGGTCACCACCATGATCAACGGCCCGGGGGTGGATTCCCCAAGGGCGAGGCCGTCCATCATCTGCCCTGCGGTCAGCCAGCCATAGTGGGTTACCGCCCCCTGGTAAACGTAAGGCAGGACGGCATACGCCCCGCCAAAGGTCATCAGTGCGGCTTTGGTAAAGAACCCGCTCATCTGGGTCAGCGGATGCGCCCAGCCCAGCATTAGCGTCAGAGCGGCCATCGGCACTAGCCACAGCAGCATCCCGGCGATCAGCACCTGGGCGGTACGCCGCCAGCTGAAAATGGCATGGGCCGGGATCGGCGTCGCGTCATCAATGATGGCGGCCCCGCCGGGATGACTCTGCGCACGGTGGGCGTCGGCTTTGCCGAATGTCGCCGGCGCCATCCGTCCGCCGATAAACCCGACGATCGCCGCGGTCAGGACGATCAGCGGAAAAGGAACGTTCAGCGCAAAAATAGCGACAAAGGCAGCGGCGGCGATGGCCCAGTAGGCGCCATTTTTCAGCGCCCGCGAGCCGATGCGGTGCGCCGCCTGCAGAACGATCGCCGCCACGGCGGGTTTGATGCCATAAAAAATGCCCGCCACCACCGCGACATCTCCCCAGACGAGGTAGATCCACGCCAGCGCGATGAGTAACGCCAGCGAGGGCAAAATAAACAGCACCCCGGCGATGACGCCTCCCCAGGTTTTATGCATCAGCCAGCCGATATAGGTCGCCAGCTGCTGCGCCTCCGGGCCGGGCAGGACCATACAAAAATTGAGCGCGTGCAGGAATCGTCCTTCCGAGATCCAGCGGCGGTTATCCACCAGCTCCTGGTGCATCATGGCGATCTGCCCGGCAGGCCCGCCGAAGCTGATAAAGCCGAGCTTCAGCCAGAAGCGAAATGCCTGCCAGAAGGAGACGGAGGCGACGACGGTAGGACTGTCACTCTGCGGAAGAACCACCGTTTTGCTCATGATTGCCAGACCTCATTTCACAGGATCTCAGTAGGCCGTCGAACAGCGAGCAGGCTGCCGCCAGCAGTTGGTCATCGTCCGTAATGGTTTCCCGCAGCCCTGCAAGAACGCTTTATACCCCGCCTCCGGGGTCGGTACCCCACCGACGTCCAGGAAGTGGATCAACCGCCCCAGGGTATCGGGTATCGGGGATCGCGGCCTCCAGAGCACAGCGTCGGGCCAGAACGTCGAAGGTCACCCGCGTGCCGACGTGCTCTTCAGGGTTCAGCGGCTTGAGACATCGTCAGGTTGAGGGTCAGGAGATGCATTCTCATGCAGTAGACATTACTACAGCATGTCGCGTATGTGACGTTTTCCCACGCGCTGGCTTTGATAAAGTTCGGCAACGCATTTGCGAAAAGCGCAAAAAGACGGCCCGCGCAGCGGCAGACCTGGCGCTAAGCGCGGGGTGGCGATAAGGGGCGCAGCGGCAGGGTGAACAGCGCCAGCCCCACCGGCACCAGGGAGCCCCACAGCACCGCGTTCCAGCCGAAGGCGTTGAGCAGAACGCCGGACGAAAACGAACCCACGATCATCACGCCGAAGACCAGAAAATCGTTGAGCGACTGCACCTGGGTCTTCTCTTCCGGGCGGTGGAAATCGATGATTTTCGCCGAGGCGCCGGTGAAGCCAAAGTTCCAGCCGATGCCGAGCAAAATCAGCGACAGCCAGTAATGATATACCCCGACGCCGCTGAGACCGACCGCCACCGACGCGCCGGTGATCAGCAATCCCGCCGCCGCCATGCGCACGGCGCCGAAGCGCTGGATCAACCGGCCGGTGACAAATCCCGGGCCGTACATCGCCATCACATGCCACTGGATCCCGAGGTTGGCGGCCTGCTGGGAAAGACCGTGCATATGCATGGAGAGCGGCGCGGCGGTCATCAGAAAATTCATCACCATATAGGCCACCGCCCCGCTGAACACCGTGGTGGCGAAGCCCGGCTGGCGGATTATCTCGCGCAGCGGCCGCCCTCCGCGCACGCTGGCCGCCGCGGGCTCTGCCGACGTCACGCCTGCCAGCAGAATGGCGGCGAGCGCCGCCACCAGCGCCTGAGCGAGAAAGGTGAAGGCGAAGGTATGGGTCGGCCAGAGGAGCATGGTGCCGGTGACCAGCATCGGGCCAATGATCCCGGCGGCCACGCCGCCGCCCATCACCAGCGACAGCGCGCGGGCGCGACGTTCCGGAGCGACGCCGTCGGTGGCGGCAAAGCGAAAACTGAGCGCCACCGCGGCATAGGCGCCGCCGAGCATCGCGGCGAAGCAAAACAGCAGAAAAGAGCCCTGCACCACCGCCAGAGCGGCCGCCAGACCGGTGACCACCCCGGCGCCGGTACCGGCCATAAACGCGGCTTTGCGGCCCCGCTTTCGCGCCAGCGCGCCGAAAGGCAAAATCGAGGCCGCCATCCCCAGCACAAACAGGGTGATCGGCAGCGTGGCCAGCGACGGGCTGGGGGCGAGGGTATTGCCGACGATAGCGCCGGTGGCGTAGAACACCACCGAGTTGGCGCCGGCCAGCGCCTGAGCGACGGCCAGGCGGATGATATTTTTGTTCTGCGCCGCCAGCGGCAGCATCTGTTCTGTAGACATCCGTTGTTTTCACCGGTGTGAGAGTGGCGCCAGGCTGGCCGTCTGGCATCGCGCCCTGTTTGTTGGGTTCCCTGACCGTTACCTTAGCCGCAAAATACGCTTTTGCACCATAGCGAATAGCAATATTACCCGGCGATCTGACTCCTCTTCTGCGCCAGATCGCCGGGCCGGGCTTCACAGCCCGGTTTATTCAGGGGATCAGTCGCGCCGCGCCGCGGCGAATTTAGCCGCAATCATCGCGGCCGTCGGCTGAACGCCCCCCAGGCTCCACTGTTCCGGGTCATGTTCATCAATGCGGATCCACACCGACTGGCGGAACTGCGGATCGCCCTGCCCCTCAATCTCCACCAGCAGATCGGTCATCCGCCGCAGCAGCTCACTTTTCTGTTCCGCGGTCATGATCCCTTTAATGGTTTGCACGTTAACAAATGGCACGCTATGCTCCTTAGCAGCTAAGTCTAAAATTCAAACTCAGAGTAGAAGGTCAATCTCGCGATGTCAAAAAATAAATCACTGCCCTACCTCGATCCGGAGCTGTGCGGCCTGGCCGAAGGAGCCAAAATGCTCGGCGACCGCTGGGTGCTGCTGATCCTCCGCGAGGCGTTTTACGGTGTGACGCGCTTTGAAACGATGCAGACGCATACCCATATCACCCGCCAGACACTCACCACCCGGTTGAAAACGATGACCGAAATGGGATTGCTCCGCAAAGTCCCCTACCGGGAAGCGGGGGCTCGCGAGCGCTATGAATATGTTCTCACCGATAAAAGCCGTAGCCTGGCGCTGGTGCTGTTCGCCCTGATGGAATGGGGCCACCAGCAGGTGTTGCATAGCGCGCCGCATATTGTGCTGGTGGACAGCGTCAGCGGCGAGGCCGTCCATCCGGGGTTCGTCACCGCCAGCGGCAGCGTGGCGAATCCCGCCGCGCTGCAGATCGTTAAAGCAGACGAACGCTGATAGCCCCGCGGCGCAGGCTGCGGCGCGGTTGCCCCGTTACAGAACTTTCGTAGACCTCTGGCGGAAGCCGTGACGAGCAGGTATGTTGCATTGCCACGTTACCCGAAGACAGCAGGACATTTTGCTTTCATCGAACGGTGCGATAAAGGATGACGCTCTCTGCCGGGTCCGATCCCGGCCATTATCCGTGGCGCACGCCATGACCGCCCTGGTCCGCCGCTGATCCGCGGATCGCTCATGCTAAAGGTAGAAAATGTCGCTTCGTTCACTGCGGGCTTTATGTTTGACCAGCTTCTTTATCGCCGACGTTCGCGACGGCCTCGGGCCGTTTCTGGGGATCTTTCTCACCCAGCGTCACTGGCAGGCGGAGGATATCGGCCTGTTGATGACCATCGGCGGCGTTGCTGGCCTGCTGGCGACCCTGCCCGCCGGCTTCATCACCGACACCTCGCGGCATAAGCGCGTGCTGCTGGCCGTGGTCTGCCTGGTGATAACCCTGACCACCCTGCTGCTCTGGTTCAGTCAGAAGACCAGCGTGGTGGCCCTTTCGCAAGTCGCCAGCGGGATCTGCGCGGCCTTTGTCGGACCGTTAATCGCCGGGATCACCCTTGGGCTGACCCGACAGCGCGGTTTTAGCGCCCAGATGGGCAAAAACGAAGCCTTCAACCACGCGGGGAATTTCTTCACTGCGCTGATAGCGGGAGCCATCGCCTGGTACTGGGGCATCGGCGGTATTTTCATTCTGATGGCCGGTACCACCCTGTTCACCCTCATCGCCCTGCTGGCGATCCGCGGCAGCGATATCGACGATGACGCCGCCCGCGGCCTCGAGTCGGCCGTCCCGCCCTCTCTGCCTGGGTTTGCCATCCTGTTCCGCCATACGCCGCTGCTGATCGCCGGGGTGACCCTGATGCTGTTCCATCTCGCCAACGCCGCGCTGTTGCCGATGCTGAGCATGCGGATCGCCGCCGCGCCGGGACACCTCAATCCGGGGCTGTTTGCCGCCGCCACGGTGATAATTTCGCAGGTGGTGATGATCCCGGTGGCCATTCGGGTCGCCGGCAGCATCGACAAATATGGTTACTGGCGATGCATTCGGCTGGCGCTGCTGATCATGCCCATCCGCGCGGCGCTGGCGGCCTCCAGCGACGCCCCGGCGATGATGGTCCCGGTGCAAATTCTTGATGGTCTGGCGGCAGGGATTTTGGGGGTGGCGGTGCCCAGCTTTATCGTCTCGCTGCTGCGCGGCAGCGGGCACGTCAACGCCGGACAGAGCGTGGTGATGCTGATGCAGGGGGCCGGGGCGGCAATGAGTCCGGCGTTAACCGGCGCTATCGCCGGACGCTACTCCTTTGCCACCGCCTTCGGGGTGCTGAGCGTTATCGCGCTGGTCGCGCTGATGGTGTGGTGGCGCAGCGCACCGCTGCTCGCCGCCTCCGCGTCGCCGCCGGTCGGCGAAAGCGGCCAGTAAAGAGAGGATATCGTCAGGCGGACAACAGCCCCCTGCTGTCCGCTTGACGTATAAGAGGCGTTAATTCACCCGCGAACGCAAGGTGATTTGCCGCAGGGCGTTGGCCATATCGAGCTGAATCAGCTCTTTAATGCCTTCGCGCTTAATAAACTGGCTGCGGTGTTTACTTTTCACCTCTTCAATACTTTTTTTGATCTCTTGCGCCGGCAGTTTATACCAGCCGCGAGCCTGTTTCTCACCGCCCATTTCCAGCCACAGCGATGAGTAACTGGCTTTCACCAGATCGCTTTTCACGTGGTAATCGGAATCGATCGCGTAGACCGTGGTGATGTTGAAATAGCCTAAGAAACCATACAGCACGCTCATGATGATATTTTTCGGCCGCGCGCCATGCAGCTCTTTGGTCAGCGCCTTCACCTCTTCATTGGTGATATCTTTCCCGCCCTGAATACCGCCGATATAGGCGCGGCCATCGTCGGTACAGGAAAAACAGACGCTATAGACGCGACGGTCGCCGAGAAACAGCTGCAGCATCAGTTCACCCTCCTCCTGAAACGGCGACGCCAGCAGCTTAACGTCAAGCTTATCGCCATTTTTCAAAGGAATAGCAAACATCGCCCGGCCAAAATCCGCCACGTTATAGAGCTGCGGCAGCACATCCGGCTGAAATGTTTTCTCGATAAAATTCAGCGAACCGTGGGCAATATCCAGCTTGCGCCGTTTTGACATCCGTTTATTAAGATAGGCCTTAAAGGGTTTATCCTCGAAAGGCACCAGCCCCTGGGTTACGGCGGTCAACCGCGCGCACTGATATTTGGCGCAAAGTCCTTGATATTCTCTGTACTTACCTCCTGCGAGCGAGAGCTCTCTGCATTTTCGTAAAATTTTTTTATAGTTTATTTTGACCTGACCGATCACTTTATTATGTTTACGCCATTCTTTGATGGCGCCTGCAACAGTATGTCCCATTGATTAAGATCCATAGATTCATCCATAATCGCGGCCATATTAACATAAAAGATATTCGTCAACGCTTAATTACACCTTCGTTGTCCTTTCATTTAATATTGCGGCAGAAAATTGTTCTGCCGACGATAATTAAAATTAACGCCATCCTGTCAACGGTTAATTATGGTAGGTGATGCCCGCCGCCCAGCGACTTAACGCTCTGTGCGTTCGGCGCGAAGCGCGGGTACATCCGCGGGCGGTTTTGCCCTATACTTGACGCTGATCCAAAACCAGCAACGATAGGTAACTTATGGAAATTGATCTCGACAACCTGGTCTTCAGCGGCCTGGATGAAGCGGAAGAGCGCAACGCGGAGCGTCTGGAAGAAGCGGACAAAAAAGCCCAGGCGATCGTTGCCGATGACGATTGCGGCGACGCCTGCAAAATCTGATTATCAAACCGGCCCGCGGGCCGGTTTTTTTGCCTCCCGCTCCCTCAGCTGGGTAAAAACCCTTTCAGCGTATCCAGCAGCGCCTGCGCCGCCTTCGACAGCGGCAGATGTCCGGCATAAATCGCCCCAACGCACTTTTCAATCGGCGGATCGCTAAGCGGAATGCACACCGCCCCCAGCGAGGCCATCTGCGTTTTGCATAGCGCTGGCACCGCGCTGCCCCCCAGCCCGCTGGCCACCATTCTCCCCACCGTCACCAGCTGATGGCTCTCCAGGGCCACGTCCAGCTGACGCCCGCTTCGCGCCAGCGCCTCCTCCAGCATCAGGCGCACCGCCGAAGGGCGCTGGAGGGTAATAAAGTCGAGGGTTAACAGCTCCTGCCAGGTGAGCTTTTTTTTCTTCGCCAGCGGCGATTGCCGGGGAACGATCGCCACGAAGCGGTCCACCGCCAGCGGGGTAAACAGCAGGTTGTGGCTGGGCGATGGCTCGAAAGCGATACCCATTTCCACCCGCCCCTCGCGCACCATCTCGATCACCTGCTCATTTATCACGTCATGTACCGTGACGTTCACCCCGGCATAGCGGTCGCGGAAGGCTTTCAGCGCCTCCGGCAGAACGTTGGCGGCGAACGACGGCATCGCGGCGACCGAGATTTTGCCCCGCTGCAGGGTAAAGCTCTGACGCATCGCCTCCTCGACGTTATCCCAGTCGGCCAGCAGCTGACGGGCCATCGGCAGAAAGAGTTCCCCCTCCTGGGTGAGGGTCACTTTGCGGGTGCTGCGCTGCAGCAGCGCGCCCCCCAGCGCCTCCTCCAACCCTTTGATGGTCAGGCTGAGAGCTGGCTGCGACAGATTCAGCCTTTCGCTGGCGTGGGCGAAATTGAGAGTGTGAGCTACCGCTAAAAACGCGCGTAACTGTTTGACACTCATTCTCATTTTTCATCCTGTTAACTAATTGAAAGAAATTAGTTAACAGGAAATTAATAAGATTTCCAAATGAGTGGGTCACAAATTCAAAATTATCAAATCAGTCGCCAGCGCCAATGATAAGGCTATCGCAAGGCAGGAGAGACAAGATGGCAGGACTGGATAAACGCGTCGCCAGCTACGAAGCGGCGCTGGAAGGGTTAACGGACGGCATGACGCTGCTCGCCGGCGGCTTCGGCCTGTGCGGTATACCCGAAAATTTGATCGCCGAAGTGAAGCGCCGCCAGGTGCAGGGGTTGACGGTGGTTTCCAACAACTGCGGCGTCGACGGCTTCGGTCTCGGCATGCTGCTGGAATCGCGCCAGGTCAGCAAAGTGGTGGCCTCTTACGTCGGGGAAAACGCGCTGTTTGAACAGCTGGTGCTGAGCGGCGAGCTGGCGGTAGAGCTCACCCCGCAGGGAACGCTGGCGGAAAAAATCCGCGCCGGCGGCGCCGGGATCCCCGGCTTTTACACCGCCACCGGCTACGGCACCCCGGTCGCCGAAGGCAAAGAGGTGCGCCAGTTCGACGGTAAAAATTACATTCTCGAACAGGCCATTCGCGGCGATTTCGCCCTCGTGAAGGGCTGGAAAGCTGACTGGTACGGCAACGTGGTTTACCGCCACACCGCGCAGAATTTCAACCCGCTGATGGCCACCGCCGGGCGCATTACGGTGGTGGAGGTGGAAGAGATCGTGCCGCCGGGCGAACTGCCGCCCTCCGCCATTCACACCCCGGGGATCTATGTCGACCGGCTGATCGTCGGGCAATTCGAAAAACGTATTGAACAGCGCACCCTGCGCGCCGGAGGGCACTGAGATGCTAACCCGTGAACAAATGGCGATGCGCGTCGCTCAGGAGCTGCGCGACGGCGACTACGTTAACCTCGGGATCGGTATCCCGACGCTGGTGGCCAACTATATCCCCGCCGGTATTGAAGTGATGCTCCAGTCGGAGAACGGCCTGCTGGGGATGGGCGAATTTCCCGATGAGGAAACCATCGACGCCGACATGATTAACGCCGGCAAACAGACCGTCACCGCGCAAACCGGGGCGGCGATCTTCGATTCCGCCCAGTCGTTCGCCATGATCCGCGGCGGCCACGTCGATCTTACGGTTCTTGGCGCCTTTGAGGTCGACGTCGCGGGGAATATCGCCTCGTGGATGATCCCCGGGAAAATGGTTAAGGGGATGGGCGGCGCCATGGACCTGGTGGCCGGCGCGCAGAACATCATCGTGGTGATGACCCACGCCTCAAAGAACGGCGAATCCAAACTGCTGCCGCAGTGCACCCTGCCGCTCACCGGCGTGGGCTGCATTCGCCGGGTGCTCACCGACCTGGCCCTGCTGGACATTGTCGACGGGGCGTTTGTCCTGCGCGAAGTGGCTCCGGGGGTCAGCCCCGACGAGGTGATGCGTAAAACGGCGGGACGGCTGATCGTCGCCGACGACGTACGCGAAATGCGCTTCAGCTAAGGAGAGACCATGACCGATATTGCCATTGTTGCTGCAGTACGCACCCCGGTCGGCAGCTTTCGCGGCGCCTTCGCCCCGCTTTCCGCCGTCGACCTCGGCGCGACGGTGGTGCGCAGCCTGCTTGAACGCTGCCAGCTGCCCGCCGCGGCGGTCGATGAACTGATTTTCGGCCAGGTGCTCACCGCCGGCTGCGGGCAGAACCCGGCGCGCCAGACCGCGCTGCGGGCCGGCCTGCCGGTGGACACCCCGGCGGTCACCGTCAATCTGGTGTGCGGCTCCGGGTTGAAAGCGGTTCAGCAGGCGGTGCAGGCGATCCGCTGCGGCGACGCCGGGATCGTTATCGCCGGCGGCCAGGAGAGCATGAGCAATGCTCCCTATTTGATGCACGGCGCCCGCGACGGCCTGCGTTTCGGCCACGCCAGCCTGCAGGACAGCATGATCCAGGACGGCCTGTGGGACGCCTTTAACGACTACCACATGGGCATTACCGCCGAGAACCTCGCCGATGCCTTCGATATCAGCCGCGAGCGCCAGGACGCCTTCGCCGCCAGCTCCCAGCGCAAAGCGGCGGCCGCTATCGCCGCCGGACGCTTTCGCGAAGAGATCGTCCCGGTCAGCGTTCCGCAGGGCAAAAAGCCGCCGCGTGTCGTGACCGACGATGAACAACCGCGCCCGGAGACCAGCGAGCAGCAGCTGGCCCAGCTGCGCCCGGCGTTTCGCCCGGCTGACGGCAGCGTCACCGCCGGGAATGCCTCATCCCTGAACGACGGCGCCGCGGCGGTCCTGCTGATGAGCGTCGATAAAGCGCGCGAGCTTGGGCTGCCGGTGCTGGCGCGCATCGTCAGCGCGGCGGTCGCCGGGGTCGACCCGTCGGTGATGGGCATCGGCCCGGTGAGCGCCTGCCGCAAAGCGCTGCAGCATGCCGGCTGGACGCTGGACGAGGTGGATCTTATCGAAGCCAACGAGGCCTTTGCCGTCCAGGCGCTGGCCGTCGGTCAGCTGCTCGAATGGGACAGCGAGAAAGTCAACGTCAACGGCGGCGCCATCGCCCTCGGCCATCCCATCGGCGCCTCCGGCTGCCGGATCCTCGTCAGCCTGGTGCATGAGATGCAGCGCCGGGGCGCCAGCAAAGGGCTGGCCACCCTGTGCGTCGGCGGCGGCCAGGGCATCGCCATGACCCTTCAACGTTAACAGGAGCCACTATGTTTACACCACGTCTGGCGGTACTCGGCGCGGGACTGATGGGCGTCGGCATTGCCTGCCATTTCGCCCGTCACGGTCACGCCGTCCGCCTGTATGACACCGATCCGCAACGTCTTGCCGAGGTGCCCACGGTGGCCGGGGCGATCCTGCGCGAGCTGGAGGCGAGCGCTCAGCAGGATCCCGCCGACCGCGACGCCGTGCTGAGCCGTTTAATCCCCACCCCGGCGCTGCAGGCGCTGGCCGATGCCACGCTGCTGATTGAAGCGATCCCCGAACGGCTGGCGCTGAAGCACGCCCTGTATGCCGAACTGGAAACGCTGATCGCCGACGAGGCGATTATCGCCAGCAACACCAGCGGCCTGCCGCCGGATCGGCTGGCGCAGGGCATGCGCCTTCCGGAACGCCTGCTGATCGCCCATTTCTGGCATCCGCCGCACCTGATCCCGCTGGTGGAAGTGGTGCCCGGGAGCGCCACGCTGCCCCATCTGGCGCGCCAGGTAAGCGACTTTTGCGCCGGCTGCGCGCTGGAAGCGGTGGTGCTCAACCGCGCCGCGCCGGGCTTTGTCGGCAACCGACTGCAGTTCGCCCTGCTGCGCGAAGCGCTGCACATCGTCCACAGCGGCATCGCTTCCCCGGAGGTGGTGGACCAAGTGATGCGCGCCTCGCTGGGCCGTCGCTATGCGATGGTCGGCCCGCTGGAGGCGGCGGACATGACCGGCCTGGCGACGGTCCAGGATATCTGCCAGCACCTGCTGCCGGAGCTGGCCAGCGGTACGGAGATGATGTCGCTGGTGGCGGAGAAAGTGGCGCAAGGCGACACCGGCGCCCGCAGCGGGCAAGGCTTTTACCGCTGGGACGAGGCGCGGCGTCAGCGCATCCAGTCGCGCCGGGAACACCAGCTGCGCTTCGCCCTGAAACCCTAGTATCGCGTTCTGTACCCCTACAATAACAATGAGAGTGAGACGTCGTGATGAGTGTGATAATAGCCCTGGCCGCGCTGGCGTTACTGATGCTGGCAGCCTACCGTGGATACAGCGTGATCCTCTTTGCGCCGATCGCCGCCCTCGGCGCGGTGCTGCTCACCGACCCGGGCGCGGTCGGCCCGGCCTTTACCGGCCTGTTTATGGAAAAAATGGTTGGCTTTGTAAAGCTCTATTTCCCGGTGTTTCTGCTGGGCGCCGTGTTCGGCAAGCTGATTGAGCTGTCGGGATTCTCACGGTCGATTGTCGCCGCCGCCATCCGCATCCTCGGCCGCCGCCACGCGATCCCGGTGATCGTGCTGGTGTGCGCCCTGCTGACCTACGGCGGGGTGTCGCTGTTTGTGGTGGCCTTTGCCGTCTACCCTTTCGCCGCCGAGCTGTTTCGCCAGAGCGGGATCCCCAAGCGGCTGATCCCCGCCACCGTCGCCCTCGGCGCGTTCTCGTTTACCATGGACGCCCTGCCCGGCACGCCGCAGATCCAGAATATTATTCCCACCAGCTTCTTCGGCACCAATGCCTGGGCGGCCCCGTGGCTGGGGCTTATCGGCTCGCTGTTCATTATCCTCTTTGGTTTGCTGTGGCTGGAGCGCCAGCGCCGCAAAGCGCAGGCCAGCGGCGAAGGCTATGGGACCGATCTGCAAAATGAGCCGGAGACCCCGGATGACATCGACCTGCCGCATCCGCTGATCGCAATCGCCCCGCTGCTGCTGGTGGGGGTGCTGAATCTGCTGTTTACCCACTGGATCCCGCAATGGTACGGCGCCAGCCATGAGCTCACCCTGCCGGGTCTGGCGAAGCCTGTCGTCACCGAGGTGGGGAAAATCACCGCCATCTGGGCGGTGCAGGCAGCGCTGCTTTCCGGCATTGTGCTGGTGCTGGTCTGCGGCTATCGCAATATTCGCGGCCGGCTGGCGGAGGGGAGCCGGACGGCGGTGGGCGGGGCGATTCTCGCGGCAATGAACACCGCCTCTGAGTATGGCTTCGGCGCGGTTATCGCCGCCCTGCCGGGTTTCCTGGTGCTGTCGAAAGCCCTCGCGGCCATTCCCAATCCGCTGTTAAACGAGGCGATCAGCGTCACGGTGCTGGCCGGGATCACCGGCTCGGCCTCCGGGGGAATGAGCATCGCCCTGGCGGCGATGTCCGAAACCTTTGTCGCCGCCGCCCACGCCGCCAATATTCCGCTGGAGGTCCTGCACCGCGTCGCCGCCATGGCCAGCGGCGGCATGGACACCCTGCCGCATAACGGGGCGGTGATCACCCTGCTGGCGATCACCGGCCTGAGCCATCGCCAGGCCTACGGCGGCATTTTCGCCATCACGGTGATCAAAAGCCTCGCGGTGCTGTTTGTCATTGCCACGTTCTATGTGACCGGCATTGTCTGAGACCAGATTGTAGGAGTAATAAAATGAATTTAGACGGTAAAACGGCGCTGGTCACCGGCTCCACCAGCGGCATCGGCTTAGGGATCGCCAAAGTGCTGGCGCAGGCAGGCGCCCAGCTGGTGCTCAATGGCTTCGGCGACAGCAGCCACGCCCGGGCTGAAGTCGCCGCGCTGGGCAAGATCCCCGGCTATCACGACGCCGACCTGCGCGACGTCGGGCAGATCGAGGCGATGATGCGCTATGCCGAAAGCACCTTCGGCGGCGTCGATATCGTGATCAATAACGCCGGTATCCAGCACGTCGCCCCGGTGGAGCAGTTCCCGGTGGACAAATGGAACGACATCATCGCCATCAATCTCTCCAGCGTCTTCCACACCACCCGCCTGGCGCTGCCAGGCATGCGTCAGCGCGACTGGGGGCGCATCATCAACATTGCCTCAGTGCATGGCCTGGTGGCGTCGAAAGAGAAATCGGCCTATGTCGCCGCCAAGCACGCGGTGGTCGGCCTGACCAAAACCGTGGCCCTGGAAACCGCGCGCAGCGGCATCACCTGCAACGCCATCTGCCCCGGCTGGGTGCTGACCCCGCTGGTGCAGCAGCAGATCGATAAGCGCATCGCCGAAGGGGTCGACCCGCAGCAGGCCAGCGCGCAGCTGCTGGCGGAAAAACAGCCCTCCGGGGAGTTTGTCACCCCGCAGCAGCTGGGCGAAATGGCGCTGTTTCTGTGCAGCGACGCCGCCGCCCAGGTGCGCGGCGCGGCGTGGAACATGGACGGCGGCTGGGTGGCGCAGTAGACCGCAGGCGTCGCGACGATCAGAACATCGCCAGAAAGCGTTTCACCGTGCGCGAGCGCTCGAAGCGCCGCCAGGCGATGGCAATATCGGTCTTCAGCGGCGCCCCGCTGAGCGGGTGATAGCTGACGTTCGGCTGTTGAATGCAGGTCATCAACTGCGGGACCAGCGCGAAGCCGAACCCGGCATTGACCATGCTCAGCGATGACGAAATCTGCGACGACTGCCAGGCGCGCTCCATATCGATGCCGGCGCGCAGGCAGCTGTTGTACACCAGCTCATACAGCCCCGGGGCCACCTCCCGCGGGAAGAGGATCGGCGCCACGTCGCGCAGCTGCTCCAGGGCCAGGGTCGGCTGCGTCGCCAGCGGGTTGTCGCGCGGCAGCGCGATAACCATCGGCTCCTCATCGATAATCCGCAGATTAAAGGCTTTACTGCTCTCGCACGGCAGACGGACGAAGGCGATGTCCAGCTCGGCCTCGCTCAGGGCGGTCATCAGATTAGCCATATTGTCTTCCATCTGGTGCAGGGTCACCCCGGGGTGATCGAGCTGAAAACGGTGCAGCAGCGTGAAGATTTGCGGGTGGAAAGCATCAGAACTGGTAATGCCTAGCGACAGGCTGCCGTTCATCCCGCGGGCAATGCCCTTGGCCTTCTCCAGCGCCGCATCGCTCATGGCGAGGATCTGGCGGGCATCCTCATAGAACGACTCACCGGCCTCGGTGAGCTCCACCCCGCGGGTCAAACGCCGAAACAGCGGGGTCCCCACCTCGCGCTCAAGCCGCTGAATTTGCTGACTTAACGGAGGCTGTGAAATACCCAGTTCCTTGGCGGCCTGGGTGAAGTGCCGCGTCCTGGCGACGGCGACAAAATAGCGAAGATAACGAAGTTCCATATCGAAAACGTCTCAAACCAGCATGGTTTCTATATTGGAACTGTGAGCTGAATCGGGTCAACATTTATTTAACCTTTCTTATATTTGTTGAACGAGGAAGTGGTATATGAATCATTCTGCTGAATGCACCTGCGAAGAGAGTCTGTGCGAAACCCTGCGGGCGTTTTCCGCGCAGCATCCCGAGAGCGTGCTCTATCAGACATCGCTCATGAGCGCCCTGCTGAGCGGGGTTTACGAAGGCAGCACCACCATCGCGGACCTGTTGAAGCACGGCGATTTCGGTCTCGGCACCTTTAATGAGCTGGACGGGGAGCTGATCGCCTTCAGCAGTCAGGTCTATCAGCTGCGGGCCGACGGCAGCGCGCGCAAAGCCCAGCCGGAGCAGAAAACGCCGTTCGCGGTGATGACCTGGTTCCAGCCGCAGTACCGGAAAACCTTCGACCATCCGGTGAGCCGCCAGCAGTTGCACGAGGTGATCGACCAGCAAATTCCCTCTGACAACCTGTTCTGCGCCCTGCGCATCGACGGCCATTTCCGCCATGCCCATACCCGCACCGTGCCGCGCCAGACGCCGCCGTACCGGGCGATGACCGACGTCCTCGACGATCAGCCGGTGTTCCGCTTTAACCAGCGCGAAGGGGTGCTGGTCGGCTTCCGTACCCCGCAGCATATGCAGGGGATCAACGTCGCCGGGTATCACGAGCACTTTATAACCGATGACCGCAAAGGCGGCGGTCACCTGCTGGATTACCAGCTCGACCACGGGGTATTGACCTTCGGCGAAATTCACAAGCTGATGATCGACCTGCCCGCCGACAGCGCGTTCCTGCAGGCCAATCTGCATCCCGATAATCTCGATGCCGCCATCCGTTCCGTAGAAAGTTAAGGGGGTCACATGGACAAACAGTATCCGGTACGCCAGTGGGCGCACGGCGCCGATCTCGTCGTCAGCCAGCTGGAAGCCCAGGGGGTACGTCAGGTGTTCGGCATCCCTGGCGCCAAAATCGACAAGGTATTCGACTCACTGCTGGATTCCTCCATTCGCATTATTCCGGTACGCCACGAAGCCAACGCCGCCTTTATGGCCGCCGCCGTCGGGCGCATTACCGGTAAAGCGGGCGTGGCGCTGGTCACCTCCGGTCCGGGCTGTTCCAACCTGATCACCGGTATGGCCACCGCCAACAGCGAAGGCGACCCGGTGGTGGCCCTGGGCGGCGCGGTGAAACGCGCCGATAAGGCCAAACAGGTCCACCAGAGTATGGATACGGTGGCGATGTTCAGCCCGGTGACGAAATACGCCGTCGAGGTGACCGCGCCGGACGCGCTGGCGGAAGTGGTCTCCAACGCCTTCCGCGCCGCCGAGCAGGGCCGGCCGGGCAGCGCTTTCGTCAGCCTGCCGCAGGATGTGGTCGATGGCCCGGTCAGCGGTAAAGTGCTGCCGGCCAGCGGGGCCCCGCAGATGGGCGCCGCGCCGGATGCCGCCATCGACCAGGTGGCGAAGCTTATCGCTCAGGCGAAGAACCCGATCTTCCTGCTCGGCCTGATGGCCAGCCAGCCGGAAAACAGCGCGGCGCTACGCCGTTTGCTGGAGGCCAGCCATATTCCGGTCACCAGCACCTATCAGGCCGCCGGGGCGGTGAATCAGGATAACTTCTCTCGCTTCGCCGGCCGGGTCGGGCTGTTTAACAACCAGGCCGGGGACCGTCTGCTGCAGCTCGCCGACCTGGTGATCTGCATCGGCTACAGCCCGGTGGAATATGAACCGGCGATGTGGAACAGCGGCAACGCGACGCTGGTGCATATCGACGTCCTGCCCGCCTATGAAGAACGCAACTATACCCCGGACGTCGAGCTGGTGGGCGATATCGCCGGCACCCTCAGCAAGCTGGCGCAAAATATCGATCGCCGGCTGGTGCTCTCCCCGCAGGCGGCGGAGATCCTCCGCGACCGCCAGCACCAGCGCGAACTGCTGGACCGCCGCGGCGCGCAGCTGAATCAGTTTGCCCTGCATCCGCTGCGTATCGTTCGCGCGATGCAGGATATCGTCAACAGCGACGTCACGCTGACCGTGGACATGGGCAGCTTCCATATCTGGATCGCCCGCTACCTTTACAGCTTCCGCGCCCGTCAGGTGATGATCTCCAACGGCCAGCAGACCATGGGCGTCGCCCTGCCCTGGGCCATCGGCGCCTGGCTGGTCAATCCTGAGCGCAAAGTGGTCTCCGTCTCCGGCGACGGCGGTTTCCTGCAGTCGAGCATGGAGCTGGAGACCGCCGTCCGCCTGAAAGCCAACGTGCTGCACCTGATCTGGGTCGATAACGGTTACAACATGGTGGCCATCCAGGAAGAGAAAAAATATCAGCGCCTGTCCGGCGTCGAGTTCGGGCCGATGGATTTTAAAGCCTATGCCGAGTCCTTCGGCGCCAAAGGGTTTGCCGTGGAAAGCGCCGAGGCGCTGGAGCCAACCCTGCGTGCGGCGATGGACGTCGACGGCCCGGCGGTAGTGGCCATCCCGGTGGATTATCGCGATAACCCGCTGCTGATGGGTCAGCTGCATCTGAGTCAGATTCTGTAAGTCATCACAATAAGGAAAGGAAAATGAAAAAAGTCGCACTTGTTACCGGCGCCGGCCAGGGGATTGGTAAAGCTATCGCCCTTCGCCTGGTGAAGGATGGATTTGCCGTGGCCATTGCCGATTATAACGACGCCACCGCCAAAGCGGTCGCCTCCGAAATCAACCAGGCCGGCGGCCGCGCCATGGCGGTGAAAGTGGATGTCTCCGACCGCGATCAGGTGTTTGCCGCCGTCGAACAGGCGCGCAAAACGCTGGGCGGCTTCGACGTCATCGTCAACAACGCCGGCGTGGCGCCGTCCACGCCGATCGAGTCCATTACCCCGGAGATTGTCGATAAAGTCTACAATATCAACGTTAAAGGGGTGATCTGGGGCATTCAGGCGGCGGTCGAGGCCTTTAAGAAAGAGGGGCACGGCGGGAAAATCATCAACGCCTGTTCCCAGGCCGGCCACGTCGGCAACCCGGAGCTGGCGGTGTATAGCTCCAGTAAATTCGCCGTACGCGGCTTAACCCAGACCGCCGCTCGCGACCTCGCGCCGCTGGGCATCACGGTCAACGGCTACTGCCCGGGGATCGTCAAAACGCCGATGTGGGCCGAAATTGACCGCCAGGTGTCCGAAGCTGCCGGTAAACCGCTGGGCTACGGTACCGCCGAGTTCGCCAAACGCATCACCCTTGGTCGTCTGTCCGAACCGGAAGATGTCGCCGCCTGCGTCTCCTATCTTGCCAGCCCGGATTCTGATTATATGACCGGTCAGTCATTGCTGATCGACGGCGGGATGGTATTTAACTAATAAATAATAAGATCTGACATGGCTTGCCCCTGCTGATATGCAGGGGCTTTTTTTGTTTGAGAGTAAGCTTACGGTAAAACGAACCCTCTATTGATAGGTAGAGTCCCCTCCAGGCGCCCCGGGGACGTTAAAGACGTAGACGTTGCGTCAGGCGACTAGTCATTAAAAGTGCTTACTGCTTATTCGCGGGACCGCCGTCTGATTTGGGTGGGATCTTGACGACTAATCTTTGAGCTATTCCCGGTTTGCCCTTTTCAAAGCGCCATTTTTTAATCATTTTATCAATGATTTGATGTTCCAACTCCGGAGTCGTTGTCGATTCAAGTATCTTTACATTCTGAACTCTGCCATCTGAATCAACATCGTACTGAATCCGCAGGAAACTCGGCAGTAGGTTTCCGTTCTTATCACGAGTGGTAATTGATGTGTTTGCAGAGGAAATGCTGCCTGAAGGTGTGCTGGCGCTGGCCTCTGTGCCGGCGCAGAGTGTCAGTAACAATGGCAAAATTAAAGTGAATAGTCTGCTAGTTTTCATTAATCGTCTGAGTTCCAAAATTAACCATGAATATTCACATTACCAACGGCGCGCGTGACAGGTTACCAGATGAGATGATCCGTGAACACCGCGTCTTCAGCGGCAATCACGTTGACCTCCTGACCCGGCGCTTCGTACTGCATCCATTCCCGAGGACGTTTGGCTATCAGGACAAGTGGGCGCTGAGCCACTACATCAACGACTCTTTTGCCAGCTGTCAGCAGCGCTATCCGGCTCGTCGGGGAACATGAGCGAGCTAACCCCCTCAGGTGATTAGCATGGATTCGCGTCCCGCGCTGAAGACGTTCAGCTAATCCTTTTTCACTCCGGTGCTCGGGATCTACCGCGCTTGCAACGTTAAGGGAGGGATCTCCGGGGCCTAAGCGGCAGCCTGCTGCTGATGCTAAGGGGGAGATTCTACAGTCATTCCTGCGACACCTGGGAGCTTAACACGGAAGCGGCTGCGCATAGCGCCAGCAGAGAACCCCGGAAAGCGATGCGTGACGCCTTATCCCGGTTACGCTGTTGGGCCGTATTTGTGCCGTATTTTTGCCGGGTGGCGGCTGCGCCTTACCCGGCCTGGAGGGTTCGTGCGACCTGTCGTTAATATATTCACCATGGTTGCTGAAACTGCCGGTGCTGACGGCCTCAAAATCGCTGAGACGTTCCCGGAAGGCCGGGGCAGCCCGCATGGATGCGGGCTGAGGGCCGTGTTTTGCACGGACGCTGCCTCGGCCCGACCCGAAGCCTGCAGGGATAAGTCGAAGGGACCACGCAGTGGCGATTTTGCTGGCCGGAGCCCGGGGGTACAGGGGGCGGCGGCGACTGGCCGCCCCCTGTGCGCTCCCTGCGCCATGATTGACATAACGCAGACGATTAACCGGGAGCGCAAACTACGCTGAAGCCACGCGTGATAAACGCTTTCCCCGGGCTGAGAACCTGTAAAACCAATAACCGTCTCCCCCGCCGCCGGGCAAGCTATCGCTCCGTGGCCGCCATGTTGCCGGGTGGCGGCTGCGCCTGACCCGGCCTACAAAGGCCTCCCGTCAGCTCATATCCCTCAGGCCTACGCAAACGCGGCGCCTCCGGGCAAGATATCGTTCCGTGCCCGCCATGTTGCCGGGTGGCGGCTGCGCCTGACCCGGCCTACAAAGGCTGCCCGCGATTTGGCGCTCTATTCACGCCCTTCGTAGGCCCGCGCAAGCGTAGCGCCGCCGGGCAAGGACAGCGGGCACGGAGCCGCTTTTGTGCCGGCTGGCGGCTGCGCCTGACCCGACCTGGAGCCCCAAATCACCGCTGGCGCTGGGGCTACTGAAACTGCCGGTGCTGGCGGCCTCAAAATCGCTGAGACGTTCCCGGAAGGCCGGGGCAGCCCGCATGGATGCGGGCTGAGGGCCGTGTTTTACACGGACGCTGCCTCGGCCCGACCCGAAGCCTGCAGGGATAAGTCGAAGGGACCGCGTAGCGGCGATTTTGCTGGCCGGAGCCCGGGGGTACAGGGGGCGGCGGCGACTGGCCGCCCCCTGTGCGCTCCCTGCGCCATGATTGACATAACGCAGAAGACTAACCGGGAGCGCAATACCCGCTGAAGCCACAGATAACATAAAAGACTTCCCAGCAGTACTTTCCCGCCCCTGGCCCTCTCCCGGAGGGAGAGGGAACCGTCCGGCAGTCGTTGCCGCTGCCATACTGCTCCCTGCGCCACGGAAAACCGGGTGCAGCAACACGAAGCGGGAGCGCAAACTACGCTGAAGTCACGCGTGATAAACGCTTTCCCCGGGCTGAGAACCTGTAAAACCGATAACAGTCTCCCCCGCCGCCGGGCAAGATATCGCTCCGTGCCCGCCATGTTGCCGGGTGGCGGCTGCGCCTTACCCGGCCTACAAAGGCCTCCCGTCAGCTCATATCCCCAGGCCCACGCTAACGCAGCGCCGCCGGGCAGTTACTGCGCCTGCTGCTGCGCCTGCGCCAGCTGGCGGACAATCGCCTCGCGCCGCGCATCCCCTTCCGGCAGCCGGGCCAGCAACGCCTGCAGGGCCGCCACGGCTTCGGGGTAATCTTCATTACGCACCGCGCTCAGGGCCAGCATCTCCAGCACCGGCAGGCTGGTCGGCTGTCGCTGATGCAGGTCACGCAGCAGCAGCTCGCCCATCCGGACCTGACCGCTATCCCCCGCCCGCACCAGCGCGCTGGCGTAATCGAAAGCCGACGCCGGGTCGTCCACCGCCAGCGCATGCGCCCGGCCAAAAGCGCCGATCGCCGTCTCGCCATCGTTCAACAACAGCCCCAGCCGCCCAAGCAGCTGCCAGCCGGCGAGGTCGTGCGGAGTATTCTGCAGATGGCTGCGCAGGCCAAGCCGCAGCTCCGCCAGCTCATCCATACGCAGCGGCGGCGCGGTCGGGTCCTTAACCTGCTGCAACAGCGCAGGATAATGCCGCTCCGCCTGCTGCCAGAGCAGCACCTGGCCAATATCGCTGGTTTTCAGATACAGGCCCAGGCTCAGGACCACCAGCAGCAGCGCGCCCGGAAACAGCGCCCAGCGGCTTAGCGGCCGTTCGCCAGGCTGTACCTGGGGCGGGATATCCGTCAGCAGCGTGCGCTGCAGCTCGACGACCAGCGCCGGGTTGTCCTCGCCGCGCTCCTGCGCCAGCTCCTGCAGGCGCGACTGATACAGGGCGCGGTTGAGGGTATCGCGGTCCACCGCCCCTTTGCCCGACCACGGGAAGTACAGCAGCCCCAGCGCGCCAGCCAGCAACAGCCCGGCGATAACCACCAACAGGCTCATCGTTCTTTTCCTTCTTTCAATAATGCCGCCAGCCGCTGGCGCTCTTCGACGCTGAGCGCCGCGTCAGGAATATCGCGACGACGCGCGCGGGCGATAATCACCCCCGCGCCCGCCAGGACGAACAGCCCCGGCCCCAGCCACAGAAGCACCGTGCCCGCGGTCAGCGGCGGCTCGTAGCTGACAAAATTGCCGTAGCGGGCCACCATATAGTCAACGATCTGCCCTTTCGTTTTCCCCTGCTGCATCAGCTCGTACACCTTCTGCCGCATATCGGCGGCAATCATCGCGTTCGAGTCGGCGATGCTGTTGTTCTGGCATTTCGGGCAGCGCAGCCGGGAGGTGATCTCGCGGAACGCCTGCTCCTGGGCCTCGTCTTTAAACTGCCAGGTGTCGATGGCGGCCCACGCCTGGCCGGTCAGCATCAGCGCCAGCAGAATGCCTATGACACCTCTCATCAGCCCGCCCCCCGGTTGTATTGATTCCACAGCGGCTGGAGCTCCTCGCGCCACACCCGGTCGTTCAGGTCGCCGGCGTGCCGCCAGCGGATGATGCCCTGACCGTCGATGAGAAACGTCTCCGGCGCGCCATAAACCCCCAGATCCAGGCCGAGCATGCCGTTGCCGTCGTACAGGCTCAGCCTGTACGGATTACCCAGGCGCTGCAGCCAGCTGATCGCCTTCTGCCGATCGTCTTTGTAGTTCATCCCCACCACCCGCACGCCCTGCTGCGCCAGGCCGTTGAGAAACTGATGCTCGGCGCGACAGGTTGGGCACCAGGTGGCCCAGACGTTAAGCAGCAGCGGCTTGCCGTCAATCAGCGTCCGTCGGTCCAGCGTCTGGCCGGGGGTATCCAGCGCTTCAAGGCGAAATTCCGGCAGCGGTTTGCCAATCAGCGCCGACTCGAGGGTCGTCGGGTCGTCGCCATCGGCGTTACGCATCAGCTGCCAGAACAGCGCGGCGGCCAGCGCCAGAAACAGCACCAGCGGGATAAACAGCAGCTTCCGGTTCATGAGGCCTCCTGCAGTTTCTTACGCATCCGGTAGCGCGGGTCGAGCATGCAGCACAGACCGCCGAGGGCCATCAGCACCCCGCCGTACCAGATCCAGCGAACGAACGGTTTGTAGTACAGACGCACCGCCCAGCTGCCGTCGCTCAGTTCTTCCCCCAGCGCGGCGTACAGATCGCGGGTCAGCCCGCCGCTGATCGCCGCCTCGGTCATCATCATCCGGCTGGCGGTGTAAAAGCGTTTCTCGGCATACAGCGTCGCTTCCGGGCGGCCGTTGCGGGTCACGGCAATAATGCCTTCCCCGCCGGTCCAGTTGGGGCCGACGATATTGCGCACGCCGTTAAACACAAAGTGATAACGGTGGATATCGATGCTGTCGCCAGGGCGCATCCGTACATCGCGCTCCACGCTGTAGTTCTGGCTAAAGGTGATGCCGATAACGGTCACCGCCACGCCGACGTGACCGAGCACCATCCCCCACTGGCTGCGGGTCAGCGTCCGCAGGCCGCGCCAGAAGCCGTGGCGATGGGTGGCCCGTTCGTGAACCTCCATCAGGGCGAAGATCAGCACCCACAGGGCCATCATCAGGCCAATGACCGCCATCGCGGTGATACGATCCTGCAGCAGCCACGGCAGCGCCAGAGAAAGTGACAACGTCACCACCAGGGCGACCACCAGGCGCTTAATCTGCCTGGCGATGTCATCGCGCCGCCAGCGGATCAGCGGTCCCAGCCCCAGCAGCAGCGCAAACGGCGCCATCAGGGCGGTGAACATGGTGTTAAAGAACGGCTCGCCGATGGAGATGCTGCCGAGGCCCAGCTCTTTATGCACCAGCGGCAGCAGCGTTCCGAGGAGCACCACCAACATCGCGGCCATCAGCAAAATATTGTTGCCCAGCAGGAACGACTCGCGCGACCACAGGGTATGTTCCACCCGCGCGCGCACCCTGCCGCCCTTCAGGGCGTACAGCAGCAGCGACCCGCCGATGGCGACAATCAGCAGCGCCAGAATGAACAGTCCGCGCGACGGATCCGAGGCGAAGGCATGCACCGAGACCAGCACCCCGGAGCGCACCAGGAAGGTGCCCAGCAGGCATAGGGAGAAGGCGGCGATGGCCAGCAGCACCGTCCAGGCGCGGAAGCTGCCGCGCTTCTCGGTCACCGCCAGGGAGTGCAGCAGCGCGGTCCCTACCAGCCACGGCATAAACGAGGCGTTTTCCACCGGGTCCCAGAACCACCAGCCGCCCCAGCCCAGTTCGTAATAGGCCCACGCCGAGCCCAGCACGATGCCGAGAGTGAGGAACATCCACGCCGCCTGGGTCCAGGGACGCGACCAGCGCGCCCACGCGGTGTCCAGCCGCCCCGCCAGCAGCGAGGCGATGGCGAAGGCGAAAGCCACCGAGAAGCCGACGTACCCCATATAGAGGATCGGCGGATGAAAAATCATGCCGATATCCTGCAGCAGCGGATTAAGGTCGCGGCCGTCAATGGGGTACTGCGGCAGGCCGCGGCTGAACGGGTTGGAGGTAAAGAGGATGAACAGCAGGAACCCAAAGGCGATCATCCCCATCACCGCCAGCACCCGGGCGACGGCGTCGAGCGGCATCCGGCGGCTGAAGAGGGCGACGGCGAAGGTCCAGACGCTGAGCTGCAGGACCCACAGCAGCAGCGAGCCCTCGTGCGCCCCCCAGGTCGCCGCCACCCGATACCACACCGGCAGCGCGCTGTTGGAGTTTTCCGCCACGTAGCGGACGGTAAAGTCGTTGACCACGAAGGCGTGCACCAGCAGCAGGAAGGCGCCGCCGATACAGGCGAACAGCCCGCAGGCCAGCGGCCGGGCCAGAGCCATCAGCCGCCGGTCCTGCCGCGCCGCGCCCCATAGGGGATAGACGCTCAGAAGCAGCGCCAGCCCCGCCGCCAGACACAATAAAAAGTTGCCCAGCTCCGGCATCATGGCTGCGCCTCCGCTTTCGCCGGCGTCATGGCGTTCTTCACCTCCGGCGGGGTGTAATTTTCATCATGCTTGGCCAGCACCTGCTGAGCGGTGATATGCCGCTCGCCGTCCAGAACGCCCTGGGCCACCACGCCCTGTCCTTCACGGAACAGGTCCGGCAGAATGCCCTTATAGCTGACGTCCACGACCCCGCGGGCGTCATACAGCTTAAAGCGCACGTCGAGGGTTTGCGGGTCGCGCTGCAGGGAGCCTGACTGAACGTAGCCCCCCACCCGCAGGCGCTGCCCGATCTGGGGCAGCGCCCGGGTTTCCGTTTTGCCGTAGATAATTTCCCCCGGGGTGTAGAACAGATCGATATTGCTGCTCAAGGCGTAAAGCGTCAGGCTGACGGTCAGCCCAAGGCCGGCGAGCACCGCCAGCACGATATACAGCCGGGTTTTACGACGCGCTTGCATCCGCGGCCTCCTTGTCATGTTCGCGAGCGGCCGCGATCCGCCGCTCGCGCGCCTGCTGGCGTCGCACCTCCTGGAATAGCGCCCGCCGCGCCCACAGGGTATGAACCGTCAGCAGGCCAAAGGCGGCGATGGCCACGGCCACCGCCAGCCAGACGTACAGGGCATAGCCGCCCATATTCAGGAAGGCGGCGAACGAAGAAAAAGCGGGGCTCATCGGGCGGCTCCTTTGTTAGCCAGCGCCACCACCCACGGCCGACGACGTTCCAGCTGGAGGATCAGGTTACGCAGGCGCATCAGGGTCAGGGTGACCGACAGCGCGAGGAAAGCAAAAATGCAGATCCGCAGCGGCAGACGCATGCTCGGGTCGATGGTTTGCTGCAGGTTGGTCGAGCCCTGGTGCAGGGTGTTCCACCAGTAAACCGAGTAATGAATGATGGGCAGATTGACCACCCCGACCAGGACGAGGATCCCCGCCGCGCGCCCGGCCAGGCGGCGGTCGTCAAAGGCGTGCCACAGGGCGATGACGCCGGCATACAGAAACAGCAGCACCAGCTCCGAGGTCAGGCGGGCGTCCCAGATCCACCAGGTCCCCCACATCGGCTTGCCCCACGCCGCGCCGCTGACCAGCGCCACCAGGGTGCAGACCGCCCCTACCGGCGCCAGGGCGGCGATCGCCAGGTCGGCCATTTTAATCTGCCAGACCACCCCGACGAAGGCCGCGACGGCCATCGCCAGGTACAGCCCCATCGACCACATCGCCGCCGGGACGTGAAGATACATGATCCGGTAGCTTTCCCCCTGCTGATAGTCCGCCGGGGCGAAGCCAAATCCCCACCCCAGGCCGATGACCAGCAACAGCGCGCTCAACGCCGCCAGCCAGGGGATCCAGCACCCGCACAGGCGGTACAGCCGCTCGGGGATCGCCAGTTGATGTAACGCTTTCCACATAGACGCTTACTCACACGGTTATGATGGCCGCGCCCGCAGGCGCAGCGAATTATTGCACGGTCAGCCGCAGCGCGGCGGCGGTGGCGAACGGACACAGGGTGGCGCTGGCGGTTAAGAACGCCGCCAGCATCGCCAGATAGCCGCTGACCGGGAGCCCGGCGGCCGCCGCCTGGCAGGCCGCGGTGGCGAAAATCAGCAGCGGCACCGCCAGCGGCAGCACCAGCAGGCTCAGCAGGACGCCGCCGCGCTTCAGGCCGACGGTCAGGCCAACCCCCACCGCGCCAAGAAAACTGAGCGTCGGCGTGCCAAGCAGCAAGGTCAGCGCCAGCACGCCGGCGTCGTGCAGGTTCATCCCCAGCAGCAGCGCCGCCAGCGGCGAGACGATCAGCAGCGGCAGGCCGCTCATCATCCAGTGAGCGACCACCTTCACCAGCACCACCGCCACCAGCGGCGTCGGCAGAAGCATCAGCTGCTCCAGGGAACCGTCCTGCCAGTCGTCGCGAAACAACCGATCCATCACCAGCAGCGCCGCCAGCAGCGCGGCGACCCACACCACGCCCGGCGCAATCTGCGCCAGCAGCTGCGGCGCGGCGCCGACGCCGAACGGAAACAGGGTGATGACGATCAGAAAGAACCATAGCGGATTGAGGATCTCTGCCCCGCTGCGCCACGCCAGGCGCAGTTCCCGGGCCAACAGCGCTCTCATCATTGCCGCCTCCCGCCGTCGTCGCCGAGGCGCAGGGTGCGCAACGGGCAGCCCAGCGGCCGCAGCGGCTGATGGGTGGTGAGGATCGCGCTTCCCCCCTGCCGGGCGTGCTGCTCCAGGCGACGGGTCAGGGTTTCTATCGCCGTGGCGTCGAGGGCGGTAAACGGCTCATCGAGGATCCACAGCGGCGCATCGGTTAACCACAGGCGGGTCAGCGCCACCCGGCGCTGCTGCCCGGCGGAGAGCTGGCTTAAGGGGAGATCTTCATAGCCCGCCAGGCCGACGGCGGCGAGGGCGCTTTCCCGCTGCTGAAGGCGGCTGGCCGGAAAGAAGAAACGCAGGTTTTCATCGGCGGTCAGCGCCGCGTTGACGCCGGGCTTATGGCCCAGCCACAGCAGCTGCCGGTGAAATGACTCCCGCACCTGGGCCAGCGGCTGGCCCTGCCAGCTCACCACCCCGCTTTCCGGGCGCGCCAGGCCGCAAAGGATCCGCAGCAGCGAGGTTTTCCCCGCGCCGTTATCACCGGCGACCTGCAGCAGCTCGCCGGCAGCAAGGGATAGCGTCAGCTCCGCAAACAGCGGTCGATCGTCAACGATGCAGGTCAGTCGCTCTGCATGCAGCATGAAGGCAAACTCCTTGATTCAGACAGTCTTTTACGTCCTGGCTAAGTCAGGGTTGCGCCGCGCGGGCGACGCAACCCTGACGGTTACTGTCCGGCCCCCGGCAGCTTCGAGATATCGGCGTTGCCTAACGCCTTCTCATCGTGCGCCGCGGTCTCCTTACGCACCTTCGCCACATCGCTGGCGCTGACCGCCGGCGCGTTGTTGCCCCAGCTGGTGCGGATGAAGTTGACCACATCCGCCACCTGCTGGTCGTCCAGACGCCAGCCGAAAGACGGCATGGTCAGGTTGGAGACCGCATCTTTCACCGCCGGCGTGGTGCTCCCGGTCAGAACGATGTGGATAAGCGAAGTGGCATCTTCGGTCTGCACCACCGGGTTGCCCTTCAGCGACGGGAAGGCGCGCTGGTAGCCCGCGCCGTCGGTGCGGTGGCAGGCGGCGCAGTTATCGACATACAGCGCGGCGCCGGTTTTGCTGTCGTTACCCTTCCACAGATCTTTCGCCACGCTGTCTTCCACCGGGGCTGGGGTCTGTTTGCCGCCGCGCGGCGGGAGCGACTTCAGATAGCGGGCGATGGCGGTGATGTCGTCATCAGAGAGATACTGCAGACTGTGCTCCACCACATCGCTCATGCCGCCGAAGACCACCGATTTATCGTTACGTCCGGTTTTCAGGAACTCAGCCAGCTCGGCTTCGCTCCAGGTCCCCAGACCGTCGCGATTTTCGCCGCGCAGGCTGGAGGCGACCCAGCCGTCAATCGGCGCATTGCTGCCCGCCAGGTAATCATCGCCTTCGCTTTCGCTGAGCGCTTTTTCCTGCATCGTCAGGCTACGCGGGGTATGACAGGCGCCGCAGTGGCCCAGGCCTTCCACCAGATAGCGACCGCGCTCCAGCACCGGGTCAACCTGCGGGTTGGCGACAAAGTCGCTCGGCGTCGGGGCGAAGATGCCGCGCCAGAACGCCAGCGGCCAGCGCATCGACAGCGGCCACGGGATGTCGGTGTCCTTGTTGGCGACATTCACCGGCTCCACGCCATGCATAAAGTAGGCGTACATGGCGCGCATGTCCGCTTCACTGATCCGCGCGAATGAGGGATACGGCATTGCCGGATAGAGCGTGGAACCGTCTTTCCGCACACCCTTGCGCACCGCGTCGTCGAACTCTTCGAAGGTGTACCCGCCGATGCCGTGTTCTTTATCCGGCGTGATATTGGTGGAGTAGATGGTGCCGATCGGCGTCTCCATCGGCAGACCGCCGGCGAAAGGTTTGCCCGCTTTGCCGTTGGTGTGGCAGGCGACACAGTCCCCCGCCCGCGCCAGATACTCCCCTTGCTTAATCAGATTGCTGTCCGCAGGCGCCTCTTCGGCGAAGGCCGCGCAGCTCAATGCCCCAAGCACCAGGGCCGATAACCATTGCATTTTCATCATCTGCCTTCCTTTATGCCTGCACCAGGGGACCCGGATTTTTCAGATACTGCTCGCGGATCGCCTTCGCTGACCAGTACGCCAGCGCGGCCACCGTGCCGGTTGGGTTATAGCCCAGCCCCTGCGGGAAAGCGGAGGCGCCGATGACGAAGACGTTATGCACGTCCCAGCTTTGCAGATAACGGTTAACGGCGCTGGTTTTCGGATCCTCCCCCATCACCGCCCCGCCGTTCATATGGGTGGTCTGGTAGGTGGTGGTATCAAAGTGGCTGTTGGCGTTTTTCGGGCTGCCGAGGATATATTTCGGCTTCATCGCTTTGGCGATCGGCGCCATCTTATCGAACATAAACTGCGCCATCTTGATGTCGTTTTCCTGCCAGTCAAAGGTCATGCGCAGCAGCGGCTGGCCAAAGACGTTTTTGTAGTTCGGATCAAGATCGAGGTAGTTCTGCCGATAGGACTGGTGCGCGCCGTGAGCATCCATCGACAGGTGATGGGTGTAGGTATCGGCCACCGCCGCTTTCCATTTGCTGCCCCACGCCGGGGTGCCCGGCGGTACCGGGAAACCGGAGATGGGCTTGGTCCCGGCCTGGTTGACCCAGAACGGCGAACCGCCGACAAAGCCCGCCGCGCCGTGGTCGAAGTTGTCGGCGTTGAAGTCGTCGACGCCGACGCCGTTGCCGCCCGCGCCGATAAACGGGTTGGTGTAGGTATCTTTGTCGAAAATGGCCTTAATGGTGGTCATGTTCTGGTAGGCGAAGTTACGCCCCACCACCCCTTCGCCGGTCTCCGGATTGTAGGGTTTGCCGATCCCGGAGAGCAGCATCAGGTGCACGTTATGGAACTGGAAGGCGCCGATGATCACCAGGTCCGCCGGCTGCTCCATTTCGCGCCCCTGGCCGTCGACGTAGGTCACGCCGGTGGCACGGGATTTGTCGTCGGTCAGGTTGACCTTCAGCACGTTGGCGTTGGTCCGCAGCTCAAAGCGTTTTTCCTGGCGCAGCGCCGGCAGAATGTTCACGTTCGGCGAGGCTTTGGAGTACATGTAGCAGGCGTAGCCGCTGCAGAAACCGCAGAAGTTGCACGGGCCCATCTGCGCGCCGTACGGGTTGGTATAGGAGTCGGAAGTGTTGGCCGACGGCAGGTTGTAGGGATGGTAGCCCACCTCGAGCGCCGCTTTTTCAAACAGCTGCGCCGACCAGGTGTTTTTCTGCGCCGGCAGCGGGAAGTCATCTGAACGGTCCGGGGCGAAGGCGTTGCCGCCGCGGCCTTTGCCGACGACCTTGCCTTTGATCGACCAGGCGGTCCCGGAGGTGCCGAACACTTTCTCCGCTTTATCGAAGAACGGTTCCAGCTCGTCGTAGGTGACGCCGAAATCCTGGATGATCATATCCTGGGGAATGAAGTTTTTGCCGTAGCGCTCTTCATAGTGGCTGCGCATCCGCAGTTCGATGGGATCGACGCGGAAATGGACGCCGGACCAGTGCAGCCCGGCGCCGCCCACGCCGGTACCCGGCAGGAAGGCCGCCAGCTGGCGATACGGCACCGCCTGCTGGCTGGTGTTATGCCGGATGGTGACGGTGCTTTTCGACAGGTCCTGGAACAGCTTGCGGCGGATGTTGTAGGTCAGCTCATCAATCACCTGCGGATAGGCGCCGTCCGGCCAGGTGTCGCGCATCGGGCCGCGCTCCAGCGCCACGACGTTGAGCCCGGCTTCGGTCAGCTCTTTGGCCATGATCGCCCCAACCCAGCCGAAGCCGACGATCGCGACATCGGTTTTTTTCAATACGGTGGCCATGATTACGCCCTCTCCCCATTAATTGATACCGGCGGGAAGGGGTAGCGTTCGCCCCGTTCAACCCAATCCATAAAGTCGGCGCGCGCGCCGGGAAAATTAATCAGCGTCCAGCCAACCATGCCTTTGTTACCGCCATGGATCGGGTCGCTGAAGAAGCCTTCGCGGGTGTTCTGCAGCAGATAGGTGAAGAACAGCGAAGCCGGCAGCTGTTTGAACTCGGCTTTGCCCGATTCCCACAGGCCGAGCGCCTCGTCCTGCTGCTCGCTGCTCAGTTCAGCAAAAGTCTTGTGATACTTGTCCTGACACCAGGCCTCGGCATCGGCGATCCCGAGGTTATAGATCTGTTTGGGCACCAGCGGCAGCTGATAGCCCATCTCTTTCGGCACGTCGGGGTTGAAGGGCCCCTGCATATACCAGATGGAGCCGGTGGCGTAAGGGGTATTGAGCTGGCGGTCGATAAACTCCGGCACGCCGGCCTCTTTAGCACCGGGCCCAAGTTCATCCGCCGGGATTAAGCGAGCGACAGCGGCGTTGATAAACGCCCACTCACGATCGTTGAAGAACTGCGGCTTCCAGTCGCTGGCCGCCGCCGTGTTCCCGGAGGCTGGCTCTGAAGCGGGGGCCGCCTGCGCGGTCGCGCTGGTGGCCACGCCAATGGCCCCTGCTCCCGCGCCGCCGATCACCACCGTCGGGATCAGCGCCATCGATTTCACCAGGAAATCACGCCTGGAATTGTTAGTTTTCTCGCTCGACATCATCACATTCCTGTCATTGAAAATTACTGTTTTTGTCGCTGACAAAACCAGTGAATGTCGTGCTGGAACCGATACCATTGCGCTTTTAAACCGCTTAGCGTCTGGCCCGGACCGGCAAGTCGGATAAAACATCGCCAGAGGCGATATCATTTATAGGGTTATCGTTTGGATAGTAGACGATTCTCAACGAAACGCGGGAAATCGGAGAGAAATTCACCGGAATGTCATCGTGAGAAGGGTGCTGCATAACCTTGAGGCGGTAAACCGGCGGCGTTCACACCGCGCTGAGCTTACCCATGCGCCAAAAAAGAGTGACTTGTATCACAAATGTTATTTTTTGTTTATGGTACATGGCAGATTAAACGTCTGTAAATACTCGTATTAGGAATAATTAAACATTTTGAGCTGTTAAAAAAGTTACTACCCGTTGTTAACTATTTTGCATCCATTTCCCGGCTAACGCGTTCGGCTGGCGATACCCCGTCCACAGGAGAAGAGAAGAGATGTTCGATCATGTGAAATTCGGCGTCAGTGACTATGCCGCCAGCAAAGCGTTCTTTTTACAGGCTCTGGCCCCGCTTGGCGTAACGCTGGTCGGCGAAGGCGATCCGACCTACGGCGCAGAGCTGGCCGGCTGCGGGGATGTCTCTTTGTGTCTCTATCAAAGTGCGGACAACCCTGCGCCGCTGCATATCGCCTTTCGCGCCGACAGCCGCGAGCAGGTAGACGCCTTCTGGCAGGCAGCGCTGGCCGCCGGAGGAAAGGACAACGGCGCGCCGGGGTTACGGCCCAACTACCACGCCGGGTACTACGCCGCCTTTGTGATCGCGCCAGACGGGCACAATATTGAAGCCGTGTGCCATCTGGCGTCTTAACAAACGGTTACCGCTGCGGAAAAATCCACACATCCTCCGCCGGAAGCGTCAGATGGCAGTGTTCAGCATCGCGCAGCGCGGTTCCGTAGGCGCGTAGCGGAAAGTCGTCACCCTCGGTGCGGAACAGGTACTCCCAGCGGTCGCCGAGGTACATACTGGTCAGCAGCGGTAGCTGGAGACTGTTATCCTGCGCCGCGCCGTCAAGACGCAGGCGCTCGACGCGGATCACCGCCGTCGCCGGCTCGCCGACGCTGACCCCCTCGCCCGCTCGCCCCCACAGGCTCCAGCTGGCGCCTTCGATGCGCGCCCTGCCGTTCTCCAGCGCCATCACCTTGCCGTGCAGGCGGTTATTGCTGCCCATAAACTCGGCGGCGAACAGCGTCGCCGGGCTGCCGTACATCTCCTGCGGCGTCCCCTGCTGCTCGATGACGCCATTGTTCAGCAGCAGAATACGATCGGAGATGGCCATCGCTTCATTTTGATCGTGGGTGACCATCAGCGCCGAGAGGCCCAGCTTGATGATCAGCTCGCGCAGAAACACCCGCGCCTCCTCGCGCAGCTTGGCGTCGAGGTTAGAGAGCGGCTCATCCAGCAGGATCACCGGCGGGTTGTAGACCAGCGCCCGGCCAATGGCCACCCGCTGCTGTTGGCCGCCGGAGAGCTGGTGCGGATGGCGGTTGCCAAGATGCCCCAGCCCCAGCTGATCCAGCACGCGCTGCACCCGCTCCTTTATCTCCCCGGCGGCGACTTTACGCAGCTTCAGCGGATAGGCCACGTTGTCGAACACCGTTTTGTGCGGCCACAGGGCATAGGACTGGAACACCAGGCCGAGGTTACGCTCTTCGGCCGGGATTTCGCTGCGCGGCGTGCCGTCGTACACCGTGCGGTTGCCGATGGCGATCCGTCCGCTCGTCGGCTTCTCCAGCCCGGCCACCGCCCGCAGCAGCGTGGTTTTGCCGCTTCCCGAAGGCCCCAGCAGCGACACCACCTCTCCCCGGCCGAGCGTCATCGACACGCCTTTCAGCACCGGGTTGTCGCCATAGGTGAGATGCAGATTTTCAACCGATAACTCAATCATGTAATTTCACTCCAAAGCGCAGGGCGATGCCAAGGCCAATCACCACCAGCAGAATATTGATAAAGGAGAGCGCCGCGACGATATCGATGGCCCCCGCCGCCCACAGCGACACCAGCATCGAGCCGATGGTTTCGGTACCCGGCGACAGCAGATAGACGCCGGTGGAATATTCGCGCTCAAAGATCAGAAACATCAGCAGCCAGGAGCCAATCAGCCCATAGCGCGACAGCGGGACGGTGACGTGGCGGGTGATCTGCCCCCGCGAGGCGCCGGTGCTGCGCGCCGCCTCCTCCAGCTCCGGTCCCACCTGCAGCAGCGTCGAGGAGATGAGCCGCAGGCCATAGGCCATCCATACCACGGTGTAGGCCAGCCAGACGCTGAAGATGGTATTGCGCAGCGCGCGCAGCTGCACGATAAGGTGCTCCCGCAGCCAGTCCGCCACCGGCAGCGCCGAGAGCCAGCCATGCTTCAGCGACTGATCGAGCCACATCGGCACAAACAGGAACACCCACAGGAAGGCCAGACCGGCCAGCAGCCCCGGCACCGCGCGCGGGACCAGCACGCTGTAGTCAAGAAAGCGGGTGACGTTGTCCGCTTTGCGGTGCATGGCGATGCCGACAAACAGATAGCAGATCACCGCCAGCGCGCCGCCGACGATGCCGATAGCCATCGAGTTGACGATCGCCCGCAGCAGGTTGGGCTGCTGCCAGATATTGTGGAACGTCGTCAGCGACAGCTCATCCCACAGCGACACGCCGACGCCCCAGTTGGAGATAAAGGCGCGCAGCGCCACGCCGAGCAGCGGCACGCCGATGGTCACCGTCAGCCAGGCCACCACCACCGCCCCGGCCACCCAGCGCCATTTGCCCAGCGGCAGCGCCCGCGCCTGCGACGCCTTGCCCTTCATGGTGACAAAGCGGTTGGCGGTGCGCATCAGCCGACGCTGGAGCATGACCAGCGGGATGGTGATGCAGATCAGCACCACCGCCACCGCCGCCATCAGATGGTAGGAGGGGGTGCCAAGCTTATTGGTCAGCTTGTAGAGATAGGTCGCCAGCACCATGTTGCCCTCGGGGTCGCCCAGCACCAGCATCAGACCGAAGACTTCCAGACCAAGGAAAAAGAGCAGCACGCAGGCGTAAAGAATGGAGGGCCGCACCATTGGCAGACTCACCGAAGTCATCACCTGCAGCGGCGTGGCGCCGACGGTGCGCGCCGCCTCTTCCACGTCCGAGCCGACGCTGCGCAGCGCCGAGGAGATATAGAGATAGGCGTGCGGCACGTGGGTTAAGCCGGCGATGACCACAATGCTGAACATCGAGTAGATATTCCACGGCACAAAGCCGATCAGCTGCTGCGCCCACTGGGAAAAGAAGCCTACCGGCCCGGCGGCCACCACGTAGCCAAAGCCTAGCACCATCGGCGAGACGAAGATCGGCACCAGGATCAGCGGCTCAATGAACCGTCGGCCGGGTAAATCGGTGCGTACCATCAGAAAGGCCAAAATACCGCCCAGCGGAATGGCGATAATCACCAGGCCAAAGGCCAGAATAAACCCTGACCTTAACGCCAGATAAAAATCCGGGTCGGTAAAAATAAAGGCGAAGGCTTCCAGACTCCAGGATTTGGAGCGGGAAAAGAACGGCGCGGAGAGAAAACTCTGCACCACAATAAATAACAGCGGGACGTAAATCACCAGCGCCGTGATGCACACCACCACGCCGCGCGGCAGCCCCTGCCACTTTCTGCGTAATACATTCATGGTTCATCCCTTTGGTCAGGTGAATAAACCCGCCGGGTGTGAATAAGGGGCATCGGCGATGCCCCGGGGGAGGATTATTTCGCGGCGGCGCTGCGCCATTGTTTAATAAACTGCAGACGTTTTTGCGGCTGTAAATAATCCAGCAGCGTTTCGTTGACCGGGATCGGTTTTAACGCTTTGCCCAGCAGCGTGGTCATGCCGTCGATATCATTTTTGCCTTCAATATCGCGACGAAGAGAGGGAATATCCGCCTGGCTGGCGAGGATCTGTTGGCCTTTTTCCGACAGAACATAATCCAGCCACAATTTCGCCGCATTGGGATGTTCGCTCTCCTGGCTAATAAACGAGACGCGGGAGAGCACCAGCACGTAATCTTTCGGATAGGCGATGCCTAAAGAGGGATCGTTTTTCGCCCGCGCTTCGGCATAGGAGCCAAGAATGTTATAGCCGATCAGGTTTTCGCCAGAGGAGACGCGCTCCATCATCGTGCCGGTGGAAGACTGCACCGTCAGGCCGCCTTTAGCGATATTCGCCAGATCGGTAAAATAGTTCGCGTCGGCCTGGCTGTCCTGGACCGCCAGCATAAAGCCGAGGCCCGATTTTTCGATATCGTAGGTGGTGACTTTGCCTTTAAATTTATCGGCCTGGCTGGCGATCAATTTGGCCAGCGCGGTGTGCGAGTCCGGCACCTCATTCTGCGGGATCAGCCGTTTGTTATAGATAAATACCACCGGCTCGTAGGTGGTGCCATAGGCTTTCTGCTGCCACACCGCCCAGTCGGGTAATTGCTTCACCTCCGGCGAGGCATATTGTTCCGCGTACTCGGTGGCTAATTTCAGCGCGGTATCCATCGATGAGCTCCACACCACGTCCCCGCTGCCGCCCCCGGCGGCCTGCTCGCTGATATAGCGGTTATACAGCTCGGTGCTGTTCATGTCGTTATATTCGACTTTTACGCCCGGATATTGCGCTTCAAATCCTTTAATTAACGGCCCGGCCGATTTGGTATCGGTTGTGGAATAGATCACCACCTTGCCCTCTTTGACGGCGGCATCAACCGTTTTTTGATAATCCGCCGGATAGCCCGCAGGCACCTCCGCCCAGGCGGCACAGGCGAAAACGGCCGTCAGTGAAACCACTAAACCACTTATTTTCTTATACATGATACCAACCTTTAATCATCAATTAATAAACACAAATTTAACATATAGTGGTATCAGCTCCCCTTGCAACGCCGGGGCTGGCTTTTTTCTGGCTTTTGTGACAGTGGCAGAATTTAAAAATGTGGTGTTTATGACGTTAATTAAAACGCGATCCCGGACCGGTTTTTTATCGTCTGTCGTATAACGCAGGCGCTGGCGCAGGGGCCTGTCGCCGGGAGAGTCCGCCCTTGACCTTCTGCGCCGGGCGGCGCAGCATAAAACGGCAAACATAACAAAATAACAACAGACTACAGGAGAGAATCAGTGCCAACAGGACACCGCTTTCTGGCGACGGATCTGCATCAGTTTGTCGTCTCACTGTTTACCCATCTCGGCAGCCGCTCAGAAGAAGCGACGCTGGTCGCCGACCATCTGATCGCCGCCAACCTGGCCGGGCATGACTCCCATGGCGTCGGGATGATCCCAAGCTATGTCAAATCCCACGCCGGCGGCTTTCTGCAGCTCAACCGCCACGCCACGGTCACCAAAGACGCCGGCGCCGTGGTCACCCTTGACGGCAACGCCGGCTTCGGCCAGGTGGTCGCCCACGAAGCGATGCAGTTAGGCATCGAAAAGGCGAAGCAGCACGGCATGGCGGCTATCGCCCTGCGCAATGCGCATCACGTCGGACGCATCGGCTACTGGGCGGAGCAGTGCGCCGCCGCCGGGCTGATCTCCATTCACTTCGTCAGCGTGATCGGCGACCCGATGGTCGCCCCGTTCCGCGGAAAAGACAGCCGCTTCGGCACTAACCCGCTGTGCGTGGTGTTTCCCCGCGCGGGCCATCCGCCGCTGCTGCTGGACTACGCCACCAGCGCCATCGCCTTTGGTAAAACCCGCGTCGCCTGGCACAAAGGAGAAGCCGTGGCGCACGGCTGCCTGATCGACGCCCAGGGGCTGCCCACCACCGACCCGGCGGTGATGCAGACCTCGCCGCTGGGCGCCCTGCTCACCTTCGCCCAGCACAAAGGCTATGCCCTGGCGACACTGTGCGAAGTGCTCGGTGGCGCGCTCTCCGGGGGGCAAACCACCCATCAGGAAAGCCTGCAGACCAGCGTCGACGCCATCTTTAACTGCATGACCACCGTGATCCTGCGCCCGGACGCGTTCGATGCCCCGGACAGCCAGGCGCAGACGGAGGCCTTTATCGCATGGTGTAAACAGTCGCCGCACGATCCCGATGCCCCGGTGCTGGCCCCCGGCGAATGGGAGGCCGCCAACCGCGAAGCGCGTCTGGCCGAGGGGATCCCGCTGGATGCGGGCAGCTGGCAGGCAATCTGCGCCGCCGCGCGCGACGTCGGCCTGAGCGAGTCGCATATCGCCCGCTGCCGCCCTCTCGCGTAGCGGCATTATCCCCTGCAGAGCGTCTGACGTCGGCGCTCTGCGTCATCGTCATTAGTGACGAGGTCACGCTCCCGTCATCCTTCTCCTGTTATTTTTCATTGTAAATCAATATATTAAAATCTGGCACGAGACCTGCATAGCGCAGCGGGCCTGCGTCCGCATCACCACCAGGCGATACCGCGATCGTTGCCCGTCGGGCCCGGCGCGACAGCGATCCTCTGTTCACTGTTAACAGGTCTGTTACTGATGAAAAAAATCACGAGCGTGTGCCCCTACTGCGGGGCGGGTTGCAAACTTAAACTGGTTGTCGACAACAATAAAATCATTCGCGCGGAAGCCGCCGACGGCGTCACCAACCAGAACCAGCTGTGCCTGAAAGGCTATTACGGCTGGGATTTTCTTAACGACACGCAGCTCCTGACGCCCCGTCTTAAACAACCGATGATCCGCTACCAGAAAGGCGGCGCTTTCACGCCGGTCAGCTGGCAGGAGGCGATTCGCTATACCGCCAGCAAGCTCAGGGAGATCAAAGAGAAGCATGGCCCGCGCGCCATCATGACCACCGGCTCCTCGCGCGGCACCGGCAACGAAACCAACTATGTGATGCAAAAGTTCGCCCGTGCAGTGCTGAACACCAACAACGTCGACTGCTGCGCCCGCGTCTGCCATGGCCCTTCCGTCGCCGGGCTGCAGCAGGCGCTGGGCAACGGGGCGATGAGCAACTCGATAAGCGACATCGAAAACTCGAAGTGCCTGTTGGTCTTTGGCTACAACTGCGCCGACTCCCATCCCATCGTCGCCCGCCGGGTGATCAAAGCCCGGGAAAACGGCGCCAAAATCATCGTCTGCGATCCGCGACGCATTGAAACCGCACGCATAGCCGACCGTCATCTGCAGCTTAACAACGGCAGCAACATGGCGCTGGTGAACGCCTTCGGCTATGTATTGCTGGAAGAAGAGCTGTACAACAAAGCCTATGTCGAACGCTATACCGAAGGGCTGGATGCCTACCGCGAGGTGGTGAAAGATTACGCCCCGGAAGCAGTGGAAGGGATTGTCGGGGTCAGCGCGCAGGCGATCCGCGAGGCAATGCGCATGTTTGCCGCCGCCCCTTCCGCCACCATTATGTGGGGCATGGGGGTCACCCAGTTTGGCCAGGCGGTGGATGTGGTGCGCGGCCTGGCAAGCCTGGCGCTGCTCACCGGCAACCTGGGACGGGCGAACGTCGGCGTGGGCCCGGTCCGTGGGCAAAACAATGTACAGGGCGCCTGCGATATGGGCGTGCTGCCGAACCTGTTCCCCGGCTATCAGGAGGTCACCGACCCGGCCGTGCGGGCGAAATTCGCCGCCGCCTGGGGGATCGACCCGGCGCAGATGGATGACCAGGTCGGCACCCGCATCACCGAGGTGCCGCATAAGGCGCTGACGGGCGAGATCAAAGCCTATTACATCATGGGCGAAGATCCGCTGCAGACCGAAGCCGACCTCGGCCTGGTGCGCAAAGGCATCGAGGCGCTGGACTTCGTGGTGGTGCAGGATATCTTCATGACCAAAACGGCGGAGATTGCCGATGTCCTGCTGCCGGCCACCTCCTGGGGCGAGCACGGCGGCGTCTTCACCTGCGCCGACCGCGGGTTTCAGCGGTTTGAACAGGCGATCCCGCCGGCGGGGAATGTGAAGCGCGACTGGGAGATCATCAGTCTGCTGGCCAGCGAAATGGGCTATCCGATGCACTATGAGAGCAATCAGCAGATCTGGGACGAGATGCGCGAACTCTGCCCGCTGTTCTACGGCGTGACCTGGGAGAAAATGGGCGATATGGGCCATGTTCAGTGGCCATGCCCGACCCTCGACCACCCCGGCACGCCGTGGCTGTATAAAGACAACCGCTTCGACACCCCATCAGGTAAAGGGCAGCTGTTCGCCACCGCCTGGCGCGCGCCGGCGGAGCGTCCGGATGATGAATGGCCGCTGGTGCTCTGCACAGTGCGGGAGGTGGGGCACTACTCCTGCCGCTCGATGACCGGCAACTGCGCCGCGCTGCAGTCGCTGGCCGACGAGCCGGGACGGGTCCAGATGAATCCCGTGGATGCGCAACGGCTGGGGATCGCCGACAAACAGCTGGTGTGGGTAAGCTCCCGGCGCGGAAAGGTCATCACCCGCGCCGACCTCAGCGATCGCATCAACCCGGGCGCGGTCTATATGACCTATCAGTGGTGGGTGGGCGCCTGTAATGAACTGACCCAGGATAACCTGGATCCAATCTCCAAAACGCCGGAGACCAAATACTGTGCGGTGAAAGTGGAAGCGATTGCCGACCAGCAGTGGGCGGAGCGCTATGCCTGGACTGCCTACAGCGACATGAAGGCGCGACTGAAAGCCGCCGCCGACGTCTGACCTCAGGGAGCGCGCGCTCCCTTCCCTCCTGCCGCTGCCGGCGGGTTACGCCGCCGGCAGCTGTTTCTCCACCAGCGCCACCCACATCGCCACCCCGTGGCTAATCAGCGCGTCGTTAAAGTCATAGCTGGCGTTATGCAACGGCTTCGACGGCGTTTCGCCATCGGTGCCGATCCAGAAATAGGCCCCCGGACAGACCTCCAGCATGCAGGCAAAATCCTCAGAGGCCATCGACGGCGCCTGGTTCCAGCGCACCGCTTCCGCGCCGAGGGTGGCGACCGCCACCTCGCGCAGCAGCTGCGCCTGCGGCGCATGGTTTTTGGTCACCGGATACCCGGGAAACCAGCTAATCTCGCCCCGGACATCGGACACCTGCGGCTGGGTGGCCACATAGCTTTCGATAAGCTCCCGCACGCGGGCGCGAACGCGATTGCTCAGGCAGCGGAAGGTGCCGCGCAGCACCACGGTGTCCGGCAGGACGTTGATCGCCTCGCCGCCGTTTATCTGGGTGATGCTGACCACCGCGGAATCCTGTGGCGACAGGCGACGGGAGGGGATGGTCTGCAGCGCCATAATCAACTGCGCCGCGGCGACGATGGGATCGGCCCCGCTCTCCGGCATCGCCGCATGGCAACTTTTGCCGCGCAGGGTGATCTCGAAGGCGTCGAGGGAAGCCATCATCGCGCCATCGCTGAGCGCCACTTCGCCGAGGGGGATCCCCGGCCAGTTATGCAGCGCGTAAATCGCATCCATCGGGAAGCGTTCGAATAACCCCTCTTCCACCATTTTGCGCGCGCCGCCAAGGTTCTCTTCCGCCGGCTGGAAGACAAACTGGACGGTACCGCTGAACTGGCGGGTCTGCGCCAGATGGGCCGCGGCCGCCAGCAGCATCGCGGTGTGGCCATCGTGGCCGCAGGCGTGCATTACCCCGGCGCGGCGCGAACGGTAGCTGACGCTCCCCAGCTCGGTGATCGGCAGGGCGTCCATATCGGCGCGCAGGCCGATGACCGGCCCGGGGCCGTTTTCCAGCGTCGCCACGACGCCGGTGCCGGCCAGCCCGCGATGAACCTGCAGGCCAAACGAGACCAGCAGCTCGGCGACGCGGCGCGAGGTCTCCTGCTCCTGATATCCGAGCTCAGGCGCGGCGTGAAACTCACGTCGCCAGCCTGTGGCTTCGGCGATCAGTGACGGCGATACGGCCATGTATTACTCCTTTCCTGCATAGCGTAATGCTGAATAATTGGGTCATGCGTTGCGTTTTTCCCCGTCGCTCACCGGCGCCGGGTCGCTGCCGCTCCCTCCGTTATATCCTGTCGTTAACACGCTGACAACGTCACGAAATGCGGCGTCGGCGCGGTGTACACGCCAGCCGCCGCCGGGCGGACCTTTTTTGGTAGTGATTTCAACGGTGACAACGGCCAGGCGATTAATTATTATGCAACTCAGGACGGCAATTTGCCGAAGGATCCACTACTGACCTCTCCGTCATCGGAAATAAAATGTTTAACCCAGACCAGAATCGTCTTGCCCCCACGCTGGCGATGATCATGGCCGCGTCGCTCGTGGGATTTATCACCGGCTATACGGTGCCGTTAATCAGTCTTGAGCTGGCGCAGCAGCAGGTTGCGCCGCTGTACGTCGGCCTGCTGGCCGCCCTGCCGCCCGCCGGCATGATGATCTCCTCTTTCCTCTCTCCTGCGCTGTGCCGGCGCGTTGAAATGGGCGTACTGCTGAGCGGCAGTCTGATCCTGCTGGCGCTGGCGACCATCGCCTCATGCATGACCACCGATATGACGCTGCTTCTGCTGCCGCGCCTGCTGACCGGCCTGGCCTCCGGGGTCATTATCGTACTGGGCGAAAGCTGGATCACCGGCGGCGCGGCGGGCAGCCAGCGCGCCACCCTCACCGGCATCTACGCCTCGGCCTTTACCGGCTGTCAGCTGGCCGGACCGCTGCTGATCTCCGTCGGCCCCGCCTGGCAGGCCTCGGCGCTGATGGCGATCGTCGCGGTCACCGCCGTCTGCCTGCTGATGCTGCGCCATCTGCCCACCGGCACCCGCGAAAGCCTTGGGGAGCGCGCCAGCTGGCGCAGCCTCGGCGCCTTCCTGCCGGTACTGGCCTCCGGGGTCTTCTGCTTCGCCTTCTTCGACGCCAGCATCCTCGCCCTGCTGCCGCTGTACGGCATGGACAAGGGGCTTAATGAAGGAATGGCGGTGCTGCTGGTGACCGTGGTGCTTACCGGGGATGCGATGTTCCAGACCCCGCTCGGCTGGCTGGCCGACCGGGTCGGCATTCGCCGCGTGCATCTGGCCTGCGCGGTGGTCTTCAGCCTGTCGCTGCTGGCCCTGCCGCTGATGCTCGGCTCACGCATTCAGCTGATGGCCATTTGTCTGCTGCTGGGCGCCGCGGCGGGGGCGCTGTATACCCTGTCGCTGGTGCGGGCGGGGAAAACCTTTAGCGGACAGAAGCTAATTATGATTAACGCCCTGTTCGGCTTTTTCTGGTCCGCCGGCAGCGTCGCCGGACCGGTAGTCAGCGGCATGCTGATCGGCATCACCGGCTACGATGGCCTGATCGCCACCCTGGTGGCCAGCGGCGGGCTGTTCCTGCTGATCCAGTGTCTGTGTAAAAACGAGAAAACCCTGCTCGCCAGCGAGCAGGAAGAGGACATGGACGAAGCGACGGAGTCCGCGCAGTAGTCCTGACGGCTGGCCTGGCGCCAGCCTTTTTTATGGCCCTTACCGGAGGGTATCCTGTTTTTGCTGGCTCACTGCTGTTAACCATTGCCGGCCCCCCTGCCAGGAGGAAATCATATGGAAAGTAATACGTTACATCGTGGCAGATTGATCGATCATATTCTGCTGGTTGTCGAAGACTTTGCGGCAAGCAAAAACTTCTATACCGCCGTACTGTCGGCGCTGGAGATCCCGGTTATTACCACCGCTAATGACTACTTGCTGGCCGACGAACTGGTGGTGGCCTCACGCCACAGCCAGGAGGCCGCCGGGAAACTGACAGGGCGCCACCATCTGGCGTTCCAGGCCAGAGATCGCGACATGGTGGACGCTTTTTACCATGCAGCGCTGACCCATGGCGGCCGCGATAACGGCGCGCCTGGCGAACGACACTATCATTCTGGTTACTATGCCGCTTTTGTGCTGGATCCGCAGGGGAATAATATTGAGGCGGTGTACCATGGCGAGGCTGAGCGCAGCGCCGGGTCTGTTGCCATCCGCTTCACGCAGTAAGCGGGCGAAAGTCACCTTTTTGCCCGCAACAGGAGGACACTATGTTTTCATACATTATGCTGGGAACGAACGATCTACCACGCGCCATCGAGTTCTATGACCCGTTAATGGCATTGCTGGGGCACGCCAAAGCCGGCCGTAACGAACAAGGCGCCTCATGGGGCACCTTCAACGGAAACCAGACCTGCGGGCTGTGCGTGGGCGTCCCCTTTGATCAGCAGCCTGCCGGGGTGGGCAATGGAACGATGGTGGCGCTTAACGCCCGCTCCGTCGAACATATTGCGGAACTGCATGCCCTCGCCCTGCAACTCGGCGGACGTGACGAAGGCGCGCCCGGTCACCGTCCGCAGTATGGCGACGGCTTTCACAGCGCCTACGTCCGCGATCCCGACGGCAATAAGCTGGCGTTTGTTTATTATGCGTCGGCAGCTTGAATGGCTGCTGCGGAAGTGCCTTTTTCAGGCAGTAATGAGTAATTCAGGACGGCCGACTTCGCCGTCCTGATTTCATTGAGAATAACGAAAAACCGCGGTTAAAGCGCTACGGCTTATCTTCCCGACGAGTTATCTACAGCGAAGTGATAACGTAATCCGGCGTCGCGCATACAGCGTTTCCGCCGCCAGCTGAAAATGACATTCCATCTCCCTCAGCTTTTTCGTCTTGAGCTGTTTTACTGGAATACCTTTGATCTGCCCTGTCGCGACCAACCACCGGATATCAGCCGTACTCAGCTTGAGCTGCTTTTTCAGTATTGATAGCAGGCTGACGCGAAAAGGCTGAAGGACCCGAACGCGCACCATTATTTGCGGGCAAGCCATCAACCTGACCGACCAATGCTCCTGAATACGAAAATCAGGTTGCCCCGACGGCTCGGCGCCGTTGCGCTTCAGCGTCGCGAGGTCAGCGGCATAATAGCGAACCATGGCAGCATCGTTCTGCCTCAGACGCTGAAGCCGTTCGCGGTTAATCTTGCTGACGTGCAGCCTGGAAAACAGGGCGATATTCCAGGTGTAATCGCAGTGCGTGCATTTATAGATGCTCCAGATATCCAGCAGCTTCTTTTGCGAATTCACCCGGATGGCGCCGGAAGGGGCGAAGTCGCGTTTTACATTGCAGGAGGGGCAGCGTTTGGCAATGTGCTGATACCCCACGGGCGTGACCGTCCATGTAACTGTCATAACGTACCTTTTTTAACCCATACGAAACCGAGTCCGTCATTAACGGACCATGATTTTTGGCGTATGAAAAATAGTTAGTCGCTATTTTTCAGTGGGTTAAAAAAAGATTTCCAACGTTATATTCCTGGTGAAGCCCAAAGCGATACCCGGAGATTAACAAAGGAGTCGTCGCGGGATTTATGAGTTCAGTCAATGTTTATACTGATGATGAAAAATATCATCAATATATCTGACAACACTCAGCGGGCTGGCCTGGCGCCAGCCCGCCCGGTTTACAGCACCTTGCTGAGGAACGCGGCGGTGCGTGGGTTGGTCGGCGCGCTAAAGATCTGCCCCGGCTTGCCCTCTTCCTGAATCACGCCCTGGTCGATGAAGATCACCCGGTCGGCCACTTCGCGGGCAAAGCCCATTTCGTGGGTCACGATCACCATGGTCATCCCCTCGCTGGCGAGGTTTTTCATCACCTCCAGCACGTCGCCCACCAGCTCCGGATCCAGCGCCGAGGTGGGCTCATCGAACAGCATTATCGACGGCTTCATCGCCAGCGCGCGGGCAATCGCGACGCGCTGCTGCTGGCCGCCGGACAGGCTCGAGGGCCAGGCGTCGCGCTTATCGCTTAAGCCCACCTTCGCCAGCAAGGCTTCCGCCAGGTCGACCGCCTGCTGGCGCGGCATATTACGCAGATTCATCGGCGCCATAATCAGGTTTTCCAGCACCGTCATGTGCGGGAACAGGTTAAAGCGCTGGAACACCATGCCGACGCTTTCGCGCATCTTGTTGAGGTCGGTAGTGCGGTCGTGGGCGGCAAAGCCGTTGACCACCACCTCGCCTTCGCTGACCGTCTCGAGGGCGTTCATACAGCGCAGAAAGGTACTTTTCCCCGATCCGGAGGGGCCGATGATGCACACCACTTCCTGCGGTTTAATGTCGCAGCTGATGCCGCGCAGCACGTGGCTGTCGCCGAAGCGCTTATGTAAGTTATTAATGTGAATCACTTTTGCCAAACCTCTTTTCCAGACGGTTAACCAGCTGCGCCAGCAGGAAGGTGATCACCCAGTAGACCAAGGAGATGGTCAGGTAGGGTTCCCAGTAGGTGGCGTAGGCGCCGGAGACGGTGCGCGCGGCGTAGGCCAGATCGGCCAGGCCTATCGCCGAGGCCAGCGACGAGTCTTTGACTATGGCGATGGCGTTGTTGCCCAGCGGCGGCAGAATGCGGCGAAACGCCTGGGGCAGGATCACCTTGCGCATGGTTTTCCACCACGGCATGCCCAGCGCGCGGGAGGCCTCCATCTGCCCTTTGTCGATCGACTGGATGCCGGCGCGGAAAATCTCCGACACATAGGCGCCAGCGTTAAGGGTGATCGCCACAATGCAGGAGAGGAACGCCCCGTAGCTGGCGCGCAGCTCGCGGGCAAAGTCGGCGCTCATCAGGCCGCTGGTCACCAGCAGGCCGTCGCGCGGGTTAATAAACAGCGGCACCAGCGCAAAGTGCACCACCATGATCTGCACGAACAGCGGCGTACCGCGGAAGGCGCTAACGTAAAAGCGCACCGGAAACTGCACCAGGTAGCGGAGAATATATTTCCATGGCCCGTGCTCGGCCTTCGCCATCCGTCCGAGACCAAGGGTTAACCCCCACAGCGTCCCGAGGATCACGCAGATAATGGTACATTTAATCGTCATCAGGGCGCCGTCCACAAACAGCGGGCCGTACTCCTCGATGATCTCCCAACGGAATCCCGTCATAGTCCTTCCCTAAAAAATACGGCTATCGCCTGGGCGATAGCCGTGGTCACTGAAAAAGGTGGGTTATTGCGCTGGCAGCGTCGGCACGTTGTCGTCGAACCAGGTTTTATAGATTTTGGCGTAAGTTCCGTCGGCAACAATCTTCTGCAGACCGGCGTTGATTTTGCCCAGCAGTTCGCTGTTGCCTTTCGCCACTGCGATACCGAAATACTGGCGTTCAAATTTGGCATCCGGCACCAGCTTGAACTGCTTCTCCGGGTGCTGCTTGATGTAGTACTTCACCACCCCGACGTCACCCACCGCGGCGCTGACGCCATCCTCGAACAGCTCCTGGAGCATCAGCGGGGTATTGTCGAAGCGCTTGATCGCCGTGCTGTTTTTGCCCAGTACCTCAGAGACCACGATATCGCCGGTGCTGGAGTTCACCACCCCGACCTTCTCGTTTTTCAGGGCCGCGAGGGAATCGACCTGCGAATCCTGGGCGACGACGATAGACTGCTCGGCCGGGAAGTACGGCGCGGAGAAATCGACCATCTGTTTGCGTTTATCGGTGATGGTGATCCCGGAGATGATGATGTCGCGGTCGCCGGTGTTCAGCGTGGCGAAGATACCTTCCCATGGGGTATTGACCAGTTTGACGTCAAAGCCTTCGGCTTTGGCGATGGCTTTGATGATGTCGATATCAAAACCTTCCAGCTGTTTCTGGCTGTTTTCAAATTCAAATGGCCGGTAGGTGCCGCCGGAGCCGACGGTGTAGGTTTCCGCAGCCGCCTGTCCGGCTGCCGTAAGCGCGGCCATCATGAAACACGCTTTGAGCAAATTCTTAACCATGAGATATCCTTTTTATGCATTTATTTTGCATAAAAATACACACACTTACTTTTGTATGCAACCGGAAACCTTCCCGCTGGTGAATTATCTTATCAACTGGCCCGTTTACCGCCGGATTTACCGATGGCCCGGTGCAGGTCGTTGATTCGCTTCAGGGATTTCACCGTTTTTTGTGGCGTGGTCGAGGCCACCGACAGGACAATCATCTCCAGACAGACCAGCACCGTGCCGTGCAGCGGCATCCGGCTACTGTCCCCGCCGCGCGGGACGTCGATCACCACCTGCGCCTCCTGACTGAAGCGCGAGTCCACCGCCTGGGTCAGCAGGATGGTCGGAATACCCAGCCGCTTCGCCTCGCGCAGGGTGGTCATCCCTTCGCGATGGGGGGATTTTTGCCCCATCATGATCAGCACATCGCCGCGCTGCAGGCCGATAAGCTGTTCGGCGAGGCTAAAGCCCGTGCGGTTCATCACGTAAGCCGGCAGGCCAATGCGGCTGAACAGCCGGGCGGTGTACTCGGCGAGGATCCCCGAGGCGCCGATGCCGAAGATCCCCACCTGGCGCGCGTCGCTGAGCAACGCCACCGCCTGGGCCACCGCCGCGCGGTTGTCGGCCCGCGACAGGACCTCGCAGACCCGCTGGTGCCCTTCAAGCACAAAATCAATACTGGAATTGACGTCGCTGGCGAGTGCGGTGACCGTCGAGCGCATCTTTTCCGCCGAGGTGACCGAGGTGCCGAACCAGCGCTCCATAGTCTGCTTAAGCTCGCGCAGCCCGGCGAAGCCCAGCGCCTGGATGGCGCGCACCACCGTGGCGTCAGAGGTCTGGGTCGCGGTGGCGATCTCCATCGCCGTCTGCTCCAGCACCACCTCGCGGTTGTCGTTGATATAGCTGACCACGGCCCGCAGGCGGGGAGAGAGCTGATGCGCCCGGGCGCGATAGCGTTCGCCGAACAGGTCGACCCGCCCCTTCTCTTTTTTCACCGCGCTTTTCATTTGGCCACCGCCGGGATCGGCCTGCCGGCAATATGCGACTGCACCTGGGCCACCATCAGAGAGAGCGCGGCGTAGGAGTTGGAGATCACCTCCTCCCGCGGCAGCAAAATATAGCGCCCGGTGCGGCAGGCGCGCATAAAGTCGCACCAGCCGGGCATCACCCCTTCCATCGCCTGCAGCTCATCCTGCGGCTTACCGCCGGTATCCGACCGCCAGGTGGCGAAGACAAAATCGGCGTCCAGCTCCGGCAGCTGTTCCGCGCTGACGTCAATTCGCTGGCCGTCGGGGATCCGCTCAATCAACGGCGGAAAGCGGAACCCGGCGTCGCGCAGCACCCGGCCCAGCGCGTGGTAAGAATGATGCACCGTGACCTTGCCGTTGTTCGCCTGGATCACCGAGACGCTGTACTGCGACGGGTTGACCATCGCTTTCAGCTGCTTGATTTGCTCCTGATAGCGGCGCTCGAGGATCGCCAGCCGCGGCTGGGTGCCGGTCAGCTGCGCCAGCTTGCGGTAAATTTCCGGGGCGCTGCCCTGCAGATGGTCGATGCTCACCGTCGGGGCAATCTTCTCCAGCTGCTCCACCGACACGTGGCGGCTGGGCTCGGTGATGATCAGATCCGGCCTGACGGCAGCCACCGCTTCCAGATCGATATCGGCGGTGCCAATAAAGCGGATATCGCTGTTATCGAAATCGACACCGGTGAGCTGGGCGCTGGAGCGCAGATAGTGGCTGCCGTCCGGGCGCGTGCGGCCGTGGCTGGCGATCGGTGGCGCCCCGAGCTCAATCAGCGGAATAGTAATATCGAGATCGTGCATCGAAACAATGCGCTGCGGATGCAGCGGGACGGTGACCGTGCGGCCTAAATCATCGGTAAAAGTTTGAGTTTGTGGGTCGGCGGCGCTGACGGCCCCCGTCAGCAACAGCAGCAATGAGACGAACCAACGCATAATACCTTCCTGATTAAAGGGCATCACGGCGACGCCAGAGCAAGACAACAAAGAACGGGCAGCCCACCAGGGCAATCACAATCCCCGCCGGGATCTGCAGCGGCGCAAACGCCAACCGACCAAGGGTATCGGTCGCCAGCACCAGCAAGGCGCCAATCAGGGCGCTGCCGCTCAGCAGCGAGACCTGACCGCCGCGCAGCACGAAACGCGCCATATGCGGCGCCATCAGGCCCACAAAGCCCAGGCTGCCGACGCAGGAGACGCTGGCCGAGGTCAGCAGCACCGGGGCGAAAAAGCGCAGCAGAGTCAACTGCTGCAGACGCACCCCGAGGCCGATGGCGGTTCGGTCGCCCAGCAGCGCCGCGTCCGCCGCCCGGGCGGTACAGAACAGGATGATGGCACCGGGCAGCGCCCAGCAAAAGGCCACCGCCAGCAGCGACCAGGTGGCGGCCTGCAGGCTGCCCGCCAGCCAGATCATTGCCGTCTGCACGTCGCGAACGTCGGCGGTGGTCATAAAGATGCCGACCGCCGCCGCCAGGGTCCAGGAGACGCCGACGCCAATTAAAATAAAGCGCGGTCGCGAACAATCGCGCGCCAGCGTCAGGACCAGCAGGGCCACCGCCACGCCGCCGACCATTCCCGCCAGCGGCCGCCAGACCAGGCCTACCGCCGGGAAAAACAGCACCAGCGCCAGGACCACGATGCTGGCTCCCTCTTTGACGCCGATCAGCCCCGGGTCGGCCAGCCCGTTGCGGGTGATGCTCTGCATCGCCGCGCCGGCCAGCCCCAGCATAGCCCCGCACAGCAGCGCCATCAGGATCCGCGGCAGGCGGATATCAAACAGAATAAAGCGCGGCTGCTCGCCAATCTCCAGCGGCGCCAGCAGGGCCCGCGCCAGCGTCGACGCGGGCAGCGGATAGCTGCCGCGACTGAGGCTGTACAGCCCCAGCGCCAGCAGCATCAGCAGCATTAAGGCGGCAATGTTAAGCGCCGCCGGGCGCAGCAGCAGCTGGCGGGAAGCGAAAACCAGCGGCCGAAAGCCGGCCCGATGGACGGCGCGCATCATTTAAAAAACCTCGCGGCGATAAAGATAAACAGCGGCGCGCCCACCAGGGCGGTCATCGCCCCGGTGGCCAGCTCCTGAGGGGCGACCAGCGTCCGGGCGGCGATATCCGCCAGGAGCAGCACCAGCGCCCCCACCGGCGCCGCCAGGGGCAGCGCCAGGCGGATATCTTCCGTCACCAGACGGCGCACCACGTGCGGCACCACCAGCCCGACGAAGCCGATCGGCCCGGCCACCGCCACCGCCGCGCCGCAGAGCAGCGCAATCGCCAGCAGGCCCAGCAGCCGGGTCTGGACGAGGTTCACGCCGAGGCCCAGCGCTACCTTATCCCCCAGCGCCAGCACGTTGAGGCGCGGGGCAAGGAACAGCGCAACGCCAAGGCCGATCAGCGCCGGGACCAGCGCCGTCCGCAGCGTGCTCCAGTTCAGCCCGGCCAGATCGCCCGCCAGCCAGGTGCGCATCGCCAGCAGCGTTTGTTCATCGAGAATTAATATCGCCGCCGTCACCGCCGACGCAAACGCCGACAGCGCTACCCCGCACAGCGTGATGCGCAGCGGCGTCGCTCCGCCGCGACCGGCAGAGGCCAGCGCCATCACCCCGCCGAACAGCAGCGCCGCGCCGCAGGCGGCGGTCAGCGGCCGCGCGGCGGGGAAAGCGCCGAAGGAGAGCCCCAGCGCAGAGGTCGCCACCACCGCCAGCGACGCGCCGGCGTTAAGGCCGAGGATATGCGGCTCGCCCAGCGGGTTGCGGATCACCGTCTGCAGCAGCAGCCCGGCGACGCCGAGCGCCGCGCCGGTCAGCAGCGCCGCCGCCAGCCGCACCAGGCGCAGTTCGACGATTATCCGCTGATCGAAGTTACGCGGGTTGTACTCCAGCAGCGCCTGCAGCACCGTCTGCGGGGCGATCCAGCGGGCGCCCAGGCCAAGATGCACCAGCGAGCCGGCAATAAGCAGCAGCGTAAGCAGGAGCAGCGCCAGCCGGGGACGGGCGCGCCGCCGCGCGGGATGCAGGCTAACCACGCTCATTGTGCCGCCGCCTGGCGGGCGCGAAACGGCATAAAGAACGGTTTGCCGGTTTGCGGGTTAATCGACATCTGCACGTCAACATCAAACACGCGTTTAATTAGCTCAGGGCTACAGACTTCACCGTCGCTGATCGTGCCGGCGATGCGCCCCTGTTTAAGGAATACCAGCAGATCGGCGTAGTTGACGGCAAAGTTAAGGTCATGGAGCACCGTCACCACCGTACGGCCATGCTCGCGGGTCAGGGTCTGGAGCAGTTCGAGAATATCGACCTGATAGCGCAGGTCGAGCCAGGTGGTCGGTTCATCAAGCAGAATCGTGGCCGTTTGCTGGGCCAGCGCCATGGCGATCCAGCAGCGCTGACGCTGGCCGCCGGAGAGGCTGTCCACCGGCAGATGAGCAAACTCGCGGGTGCCCGTTAAGCGCAGCGCCTCTTCCACCGCCAGCTCATCGGCGTCGGACCACTGGCGCATCAGCCCCTGCCACGGGAAGCGACCGCGCGAGACCAGTTCGAAAACCGTTAACCCTTCCGGCGTCAGCGGCGATTGCGGCAGGATGCCGAGCTGGCGCGAGACGGCCTTCGTCGGCATCTGATGAATGGCTTGCCCGTCCAGACGCACGCTGCCGCCGAGCGGTTTCAGCATCCTGGCGATGGTCGACAGCAGCGTGGATTTGCCGGAGCCGTTCGCCCCTGCCAGCACCGTCATTTTGCCGGTGGGGATGGTCAGGTTGATGTCGTCAACGATCAGGGTCTGGCCGTAGCCGGCCGACAGGGCATCCAGTACGATCCCCTGCTCTGCAGGTGTCACCCGCTGTGGCATAACTCGCTCCTGCGCCGCAGCGTTCCAGGCGATGGCTGGACATTCTGCAGTCAAATCAAAATAAATCTCATTCTCTTTTGATCATGACGGGGATGAATGTAGTAGTCAATAGTCGCCATCGTCTTCAAGCGCGGACGATGACTACAGCGAGGCCGCGCCAACGCAATAGAATTAAAATAAAATAATATCAAATAGATAACCACAGGATATTCCCTGATGGAGGTGTTTAAAACGCCCTGTTCCCCGCCGCTGATTTTTTATCTTGTATAACGTTTACTACTACATTCCTTCATGATTGAATGATTCTCAATTACACGTAGAAAGGCGCGTTCAGACGCTAAATCGCGTGTTTTTATTATTCAGGGCAATGATTTTATTGGCTTTATCTGACCGCAAAGGCAGATTCGTTCACGAGAAAAAGATAATGACTCAACCCCATGTCGCCTTCACCTCGTTGCAAGGGCGGGCGCTTTTTTCGCTTCTTTTTTTAGCCTCACCGGGATTAATGGCCGCGGAAAATAACGCGGCGAAAGGTAACAACGACGCGGAAGAGACCATCACCGTGGTGGCCGATGGCGCCCAGCAGAGCGCCACCAGCGGCTATCAACCGCTCAGCTCCTCTACCGCGACGCTGACCGCGATGCCGCTGCTGGATATTCCGCAGGTGGTGAATACCGTCAGCGACCGGGTTCTCGAAGATCAGCACGCCACCTCGCTCGACGAGGCGCTGTATAACGTCGCCAACGTGGTGCAAACCAACACCCTCGGCGGCACCCAGGACGCCTTTACCCGCCGCGGCTTCGGCGCTAACCGCGACGGCTCGATCATGACCAACGGTTTGCGCACCGTTCTGCCGCGCAGCTTTAACGCCGCCACCGAACGGGTGGAAGTCCTGAAGGGACCCGCCTCGACGCTGTACGGTATTCTCGACCCCGGCGGGCTGATCAACGTCATCACCAAACGTCCGGAGCGGCAGTTCTCCGGTTCGGTTTCCGCGACGTCCTCCAGCTTTGGCGGCGGTACCGGCAGCGTCGACGTCACCGGCCCCATCGAAGGCACGAATCTGGCGTACCGGCTGATTGGGGACTATCAGAATGAAGATTACTGGCGCAATTTCGGTAAAAACAAAAGCAGCTTTTTCGCCCCTTCCCTGACCTGGTTTGGCGACCGGGCGACGGTGACCGCGTCCTATTCGCACCGCGACTACAGCGCGCCCTTTGACCGCGGCACTATTTTCGATCTGAATACCGGCCATGCGGTGAACGTCGATCGCAAAACCCGCTTCGATGAAGCGTTTAATATTACCGATGGCTATTCCGACCTCGCCCAGCTCAACGCCGAGTATCGCCTTAACGACGCCTGGACCGCGCGCTTCGATTACAGCTACAGCCAGGATCACTATAACGATAACCAGGCGCGAGTAATGGCTTATGATTCGGCGACCGGCAACCTGACCCGCCGGGTCGATGGAACCCATGGCTCCACGCAGAAGATGCACTCGACCCGCGCCGACCTGCAGGGCAACGTGGTGGTGGGCGGCTTTTATAACGAACTGCTGACCGGCGTCGCCTATGAGAATTACGATCTGCTGCGCACCGATATGCTGCGCTGCAAGAACGTGAAAGGCTTTAATATCTATCATCCGGTCTACGGCACCCTCGACACCTGCAATACCGTCTCCGCGTCCGACAGCGATCAGCGGATCCAGCAGGAGAGCTATGCCGCTTACGTGCAGGACGCGCTGTACCTGACCAACAACTGGATCGCCGTCGCCGGCGTGCGCTACCAGTATTACACCCAGTACGCCGGTAAAGGCCGACCGTTTAACGTCAATACCGACAGCCGCGATGAGAAATGGACGCCGAAAGCCGGCTTGGTCTACAAAGTGACGCCGAACGTGTCGCTGTTCGCCAATGTCGCCCAGTCGTTTATGCCGCAGTCGTCGATCGCCAGCTATATCGGCGAGCTGCCGCCGGAAGAGTCCACCTCCTACGAAGTGGGCGCCAAATTCGACCTGCTGGAGGGCATTACCGCCAATATCGCGCTGTTTGATATTCATAAGCGCAATGTGCTGTACACCGAGAGCATTGGCGATGAGACGGTGGCCAAAACCGCGGGCAAGGTGCGTTCCCAGGGCGTGGAAGTGGATCTGGCGGGGTCCATCACCGATAACCTCAGCGTGATCGCCAGCTACGGCTACACCGACGCCAAAGTGCTGGAAGATCCGGATTACGCCGGGAAACCGCTGCCGAACGTACCGAAACACACCGGTTCGCTGTTCCTGACCTATGACATTCATAACGTCTACAACAGCAACACCCTGACGGTGGGCGGCGGCGGCCATGCGCTCAGCAAGCGCTCCGGCACCAACGGCGCGGATTATTATCTACCGGGCTATGCGGTGGCGGACGTGTTCGCCGCCTATAAGATGAAGCTGCAGTATCCGGTGACGCTGCAGGTGAATGTGAAGAATCTGTTTGATAAGACCTATTACACCTCTTCCATCGGCACCAATAACCTCGGCAATCAGATTGGCGATCCGCGTGAGGTACAGTTCACGGTGAAGATGGATTTTTAAGCCGTACATGGCGTCGCGCCGGATGCTCATTGCCGGGCGGCGCTGCGCTTGCACCGGCCTACGGTCCTTCCCCTTCCTCTCGAGTTCCCAGGCCCGGTAAGGTGCAGCCGCCACCGGGCAAAACGTGACGCATGGCGCCGGATATCCATTGCCGGGCGGCGCTGCGCTTGCACCGGCCTACGTTCTACGGTCCTTCCCCTTCTGTGGAGCTCGTAGGCCCGGTAAGGCGCAGCCGCCACCGGGCAAAACGTGGCGCATGGCGCCGGATGTCCATTGCCGGGCGGCGCTGCGCTTGCACCGGCCTACGGTCCTTCCCCTTCTGTGGAGCTCCCAGGCCCGGTAAGGCGCAGCCGCCACCGGGCAAAACGTGGCGCATGGTGCCGGATACCCATTGCCGGGCGGCGCTGCGCTTGCACCGGCCTGCGTTCTACGGTCCTTCCCCTTCTGTGGAGTTCGCAGGCCCGGTAAGGCGCAGCCGCCACCGGGCAAAACGTGGCGCATGGCGCCGGATGTCCATTGCCGGGCGGCGCTGCGCTTGCACCGGCCTGCGGTCCTTCCCCTTCCCCTCGAGTTCGCAGGCCGGTAAGTCGCAGCCGCCACCGGGGAGTGCGTTTACCCTACCAGTCCTCCTCCTGGCCGAGGATGCGCAATATATCCTGACGATGCTGCAGCAGCTGCGGGTTATCGCGGTGGCGGGGAAAGGCCAGCGGCAGCGCGAACTCGGCGATAATCCGCCCCGGACGCGGCGACATCACCAGCACCCGCTCGCACAGCAGCAGCGCCTCTTCGATATCGTGGGTCACCAGCAGGCTGGTATACCCCTGCTGCTGCCAGAGGGCGATCAGCTCCCGCTGCATGCTGATGCGGGTCAGCGAGTCCAGCTTGCCCAGCGGCTCGTCGAGCAGCAGCAGGCGCGGCTCGTTCAACAGCGCGCGCGCCAGCGCGGCGCGCTGCGCCATCCCCCCTGACAGCTGCCTCGGCCACGCTTCGCTGAAGGCCTGCAGACCGATGCGGTCAATCAGCGCGTCGGCCTTTGCTTCCAGCCCTCTTTTGCCCTGCGCCTGCGGGCCCAGCAGCACGTTCTGCCGCACCGTCAGCCAGGGATAGAGCGTCGGGTCCTGAAACACCAGTATGCGCTCCGGCCCCGGAGCGCCGAGCGGCGCGCCGTCGAACTGCATCTGTCCGTTCTGCGGGGCTTCCAGCCCGGCCAGCAGCCGCAGCAGGGTGGATTTACCGCAGCCGGAAGGGCCCAGCAGCGCCACGCTTTCCCCTGGCCGCAGCTGCAGGCTGATATTCTCCAGCACTGGCACCGCCTGTTTGCCGAGCGTAAACGCGTGATGAAGATGGCTTATCGATACCGCCGCGCCGCGCGCTATCGTCTGCGAACCTGACGTCGCGGTTACCATTGCATCCCTCCCCGCTGCCAGCTCAGCAGCTTATCGCGCAGCATAAATAATCCGCTGATCAGGCCGGAGCACAGCAAGGCCATCACCAGCAGCGCGGCGTACATATTGGGATAGGCCGCCCAGCCCTGGGCCCACTGGAGGTAGAAGCCGATCCCCGACTTCACCCCGACCATTTCAGCCACAATCAGCACCGAAAACGACGCGCCAAGCCCCATAAACAGGCCGACAAAGACGTTCGGCAGCGCGGCGGGGATCGCTACCCGCAGGATCAGGAAACGCTGGCTGGCGCCGAGCGTCCGCGCCACGTCGTACCACGCCTTGTCAATGCCGATGACCCCGGACCAGGTCAGCACCGTGACCGGGAACCAGGTGCTCAGCGCAATCAAAAACACGCTGGCGCCGAAGCTTGACGGAAAGATAAACAGGCACAGCGGCAGCAGCGCGGTGGACGGCACCGGCCCCAGCAGGCGTAACACCGGATGGACCCAATAGCCTATCCGTTGCGACCAGCCAATGGCGAGACCGGTGACGAACCCGCTGCTGGTGCCGAGCAGCACCCCAAGCCCCAGCAGCCCCAGGGAGTGCAGCAGGCTGTCGAGCAGACGCGGCCAGTCGTCGTGCAGCACCTCGATCAGCGCCTGCGGCGGCGCGAAAAACGGCACCGGCAGCACGCCGCTCTTGGCGGTCAGCCCTTCCCAGGCAGCGAACAGCACCGGCAGCAGCGCCAGCCACTTGCCGGCATGCAGCACGCGCGCGCCGCGCGCTCGCCAGTAGCGATAGCTCAGCGCCAGCAGCAGCAAGCCGCCGCCGAAGGCGAACTGCGCCAGCGCCCAGCCCTCGCTAAACGGCCAGCGCCGCCCGGCATCGGGCCAGGCCAGGGTGAACAGACCGCCCAGCAGCCACAGCGCGGCGGCCAGCAGCCCTTCTCCCCACAGCGGCGCGCGGCCGGTTGGGCGCGCCAGCGCCTGCTCAGGCGAATACGTTGGCATAGATACTCTCCGCAAACTGATGGGGATCGGTGCCCGGTTTGATCACCTGCACCCGCTGCAGGTCGACCGCATACTGCGTCAGCTCTTTCACGAACGCCTCCCCCACCGCGTGGTGGCCGTGCCCCTGTCCGTGCAGAATGCCGCTTACCTCCGCTTCACTGGTGTTGAGCGCATGGGCGAGGAAAGATTGCGCCACGCTTTCCGGGTGTTCGGCGGCATAGCTGTGCGCTTCAAGGATTGCCTGGGTGAGCGCCGCGGCGGCCGGTTTATGATCCCGCGCCAGGCTCCCGCTCACCCCCAGCACGCAGCAGCTCAGATTGGCATAGTCCCCGGTCATATTGCTGGCGATCAGCTGATACTTGCCGGTCTCCAGCAGCCGATAGCTGAACGGCTCGCTGCCGCTGATGGCGGCGATCTCGCGCTTATCCAGCGCCACGCTGAGCAGATCCGCCGGGTAGACTTTCCACTGCACGTCGCTTATCGGATCGATACCGTGGCGCTTAAGCAGGATGGCGAAGAAGTTTTTATCCGGCCCGGCCATGTCGGTGACGCCGATGGTTTGCCCTTTCAGGCTCTCAAGGCCGTTGAACGGCGACGCTTTGGCCGTCAGCAGGTTCAGGCAGCCGCCATGGGTCCCGGCGGTGAGCTTGACGTCAAAGCCCTGCTCCAGCGCCTTCAGCCAGCGCAGCGCCATCCCCACCCCGGCGTCGGCCTTGCCGGTGGCGATCGCCTCCAGCAGCACATCGGTGGAGTTGCCGAAGTTAACAAACTCAACGTCGAGGTTATATTTACTGAAAATCTTCTGCTGCTCGGCGACGGCGACCGGCGCGAGGCAAACCGCGCTTTTGTTGATCGCCAGCTTGATCTTGTACGGCTGCGGCAGGCGTAGCGCCGGATGAGCATCGCCGCTGGCCATCTCCGCCATATCGTGAGCCCACAGCGGCAGGGAAACCCCGGCCAGCGCCAGGCCACCGCTTAGCTTTAAAAAACGACGACGGGAAAAAGCGGACGGGGTCATGGCGTTACCTCCGCGTGGGCCGGCCCGGCGGGCACGCTAAAGCTGGAGTCAAAGGTCGGCTTCACGTCCAGCCGGGTGCGGATCAGGCCGTTGGCGAGATAAAAGTCCGCCGTCGCCTGCTGCTGGGTCACCGTTTCCTCCGCCAGCGGGTGCCACTGCGACTGGCGGTTGGCAAACTGCGCGCGGGCGATCTCCGCCGGGAAGCGGATGATCTCCCCCAGCGTTTTGCCGTAGCTGTCGAGATTGGCGTAGGCCCAGCGCTCGGCGCCGGCCAGGCGCTGGAGATAATCCTGCAGCGCGGCGCGCTTTTGCGGATCGTTAAGCGCTGAATCCGTTGCCGCAAGGAAGGTATTCCCCGGCAGCAGCCCTTTGCCGCTCACCAGGATCTGCCCCTCGTTGGTCTTCACCATCTGGGTGGTGTAGGGCTCCCAGGTCGCCCAGGCGTCCACCGAACCGTTAAGCAGCGCCACTTTGGCGTCCACCGGACCGAGGAACACCCACTGCACCTCCTTCGGCGAGATGCCCGCCTGCTCGAGCGCTTTCAGCGCCACGAAATGGCCAATCGACCCTTTGCCCGTGGCAATGCGCTTGCCTTTTAACCCGGCGGCGGTTTTTATCGCGCTGCCGGGAGAAACCAGCACCGCGGTCCCCGCCGGGTTGCTTTTGTCCACGGCGATCGCTTTTACCGGCGCGCCGTTAGCCAGGGCGAAGAGCAGCGGCGCATCGCCGATGATCCCCGCGTCCACCGCGCCAGCGTTAAGGGCTTCCGCCAGCGGCGCGGCGGCCGGAAATTCGGCCCACTTAATGTCGTAGGGGAGGTTTTGCAGGGCGTTGGCCGCCTCCAGCTGCGAACGCATGCCGCCTTTTTGATCGGCGATGCGCAGGGTAAGCCGCTCCTGCGCCGTCGCGTAACCGCCCAGCGCCAGCAGCATCAGCGCTGCCGCCACCCGGCCTGAGAATGATAGACGCATCGTGATTATCCTTGTGATTGAAAGACGAAGTGGCCGGCTGCCAGCCAGGCGCTGTCGCTCTGCGGGGTATGCACCCGGCCGCAGAGCACATTGCGGTAGTGGCGTTCCAGCGGGTTTTGTCGGCTGAGGCCATGATTGCCGGTCAGCTCGAGCGCGATATTCACCGCCTGAATGGCGTTGTCGGTGATAGTGACTTTCGCCAGGTTGGCCTCAATGGCGGAAAAGCGCAGCGCAGCGGCCTGCTCCAGCAAGCTGCGGTTAACCAACAGCAGTTCGGCGATCTGCCCGACCTTCTCCTGCACCCGCGGCAGGCGGGAAAGCGGATGGCCGAGACCCGCGGGCACCCGCCCCGCCAGCCACCTCACCAGCCAGTCGTGAGCGGCGCGGGCGATGCTGTCATAGATCGCCGCCAGCAATGCCGTCTGTCGGTTGGCGAACAGGCGCAACGGTTCCGCCTGAGCGGCGGGTGGCGCATCGACCGGCCAGACATCCACCGCATGCTCTGCCGCCACCCGCACGTGGCGAAAAATCACCTCATGGCTGCCGGTAGCCCGCATCCCGGCGTGATCCCAGCTTTTCACCACGCTAATCCCCGGGCTGTCGCCAGGCACCAGCCAGGTGCCCATCCGCGGCGGGTTCTCATCGCTTCTCGCCCAAACCGCCAGCCAGCGCAGCCCTTCAATGCCGGTGGTATAGATTTTATGGCCGTTGATGTCCCAGCCGTCCGCGCGGCGGCTCGCCACGGTGTCCGGCAGGCCGCCGCGCGCCGGGGAGCCCAGATCCGGCTCAACGCGCAGACTGTTGATCAGGCCGCCGTGTTCGACGGCATCATGAAAAACCTGCTGGCGCAGCGGCGCGTGCCAGGCGTCGTTTTCCGCCAGCCGCAAATGGTGCAGATACTGCATGCAGACGATCAGCGCCGTCGCCGGCTCACCCCAGGCGATGGCGGCGATGGCCTGCTGCAGCTGGGCCAGGCTGGCGCCCGCGCCGCCGTAAGCACGCGGCACGGCGAGGCTTAACCAGCCCCCCGCGCGCAGAGGGTCGATATTGCGCCAGGGAAAGTCGCCGCTGGCGTCAAGACTGGCCGCCTGCTCCGCCATCTGTTGGCGTACCGCCGTCAGCTGCTGCGCCCAGTCGTCGCGCTCAGGATGGATCACGATGCGCGCTCCGCCACCGCACGCCGCGCGGCTTTTTCACGAGCGATCGGCAGCAGCGCCCGGCCGTAGTCTGCCGCATCGTTCAGCGGGTCGAATCCGCGGATCAGGAAGTTGCGCACCCCGAGGTCGTAGTAGTCGAGCAGCGCATCGGCCACCTGCTCCGGGGTGCCTACCAGCGCGGTGGAGTTATGCCCGCCGCCCACCAGCTGGGCGATGCCGGTCCACAGGCGTTTGTCCACCACTCTGCCCTGCGCGGCGGTGGCCCGCAGCCGCTGGGCGCCGATGCTGTCCGGTTTGGCCTTGAACCCGCCCCCGCGCTGCGCCGCCTGCTCGGTGGCGACGTGCAGGATATGCTCGGCTTTCTCCCAGGCCTCGGCTTCGCTGTCGGCGATAATCGGCCGGAACGAGACGCTGAAGCCAATATCACGCTGGTGTTTCGCCGCTTCGGCGCGCACGCGCTGGATGGTCTCGCCGGTTTGCGCCAGCGACTCGCCCCACAGGGCGAAGACGTCAGCGTGTTTGCCGGCGACAGCGATGGCCGCTTCCGACGAACCGCCGAAGTAGATGGGAAGATGCGGCTTTTGCAGCGGACGAATGGCTGACCAGGCCTGTTCGGCCTGATAAAAATCGTCGTGAATATCTACCGGCTGCTCACTGGTCCACACCTGGCGTACGACGTCAAGGAAGGCGTCGGTGCGGGCATAGCGCTGGTCGTGATCGAGGTAATCGCCGTCCCGGCGCTGCTCGGCGTCATTGCCGCCGCTGATGATATGCACCGCCAGCCGGCCCCCCAGCAGATGCTCAAGGGTGGCGAATTTGCGCGCGGCAAGGGTCGGTGATACAAAACCGGGGCGATGGGCCAGCAGGTACTGAATTTTCTGCGTCGACAGTCCGGCCAGGGCGGTCACCAGAAAGCCGTCGGGTTGATCGGACCAGTGACCCACCAGCAGGCGATCGAACCCGGCGGCTTCATGGGTTTGCGCAAAGCGAACGATATAGTCGCGGTCAAAGATCGGCCCCACCGGGGCAATCGTTTCGGAAGAGAGGCGATGGCCAATCATGCCGAGAAACTGAATGCTCATGAACAACTCCTTGCGTCAGGGTAATGGAGTGGCCGCGACGGCGGCGCTGGTCATTACCCTATACAGGGTGTGTTAATGAACAAAATGCATTTTTATCATATCTTAATATGCAAGACTGGCATTAAACAAAAATACATAGTGCTTTCAGTCGGATACTGTCAGCTGCTGCACCACTTTGCTGGCGAAAAAGGTCAGCGGCGACTGCAGGTTTGCCAGATACCGGGCGTGGATCAGCCACAGCGACACCGCAGGCTGAAAGTCGCTGAGGTTGACGACCTCGAGTTCGTCACGCCACGGGCTGGCCGCCAGCGCCGCCCGCGGCACCAGACCCAGCCCCAGTCCCTGCGCCACCAGCGCCATCTGCAGCTGGGCGCCCGCGCTCTCGACGTTAAGCTTCAGGCGCAGACCCTGGCTTTGCAGCTCGCGGATGAGCCCGGCGCGTAGTCCACAGCCGTCGGGGTTAAGGATCCAGCCCTGTTCGACGCACTCCCGCAGCGACGACGCCCGCAGATTCAGACGCCGGGCGGCAATCGGCACCACCTCCAGGGGACACAGCAGCCGCCCGCTGTAGCCCTCGGCGAAGGTCTGCTGGGCGGGGCCCATCGCCAGCATGCCGTCCAGTTCGCCGTTTTCCAACCGGCGCTGCAGCTCTCCGCTCCAGCCGCAGGCGACCTGCGGGGACAGTGCGGGAAACTGCTGGCTCAGCGCCGCCAGCGCCGCCGGCAGCGCGATCTCGCTGATACTCTGCGGTACGCCGAGACGCAGCGCGCCGCGCGGCTCGCCTTCCGGATCCAACAGGCTGTAGAGCTTTTTCGTCTCGCGCTTAATGCTCAGGCACTGCTCGTACACCCGCTGACCGGCGGCGGTCAGGGTCAGCGGGCGGGTCTGACGCGCCAACAGCGTGACGTTCAGCTCCTGCTCCAGACGCTGCAGGCGCCGGGTGATAGCCGACTGGGTGATCCCCAGATAGTCCGCCGCCTGATTGAGGGAAGAAAACTGCACCGTGGCCAGCAGAGCGTCAATATCGTCGATGCGCATAGGATCCTTATGTGTAATTTGCATATTAATATATGCGTAAATTGCATTTAAATAATATTAACGCCTCTGTTAGCGTTTTGACCAGTCCCTCTGACAGGAACCGCACATGACTGGACCACGACTGGAAAAATTACGCCATTTTATTCATGAGGTTGATCGCCTGCACCGTGAACACCACCAGACCGCGCCGCTGCTTGACGCCGTGGCCCAACGGCTGGCGGCGCTGGTACGTCACGACGACTGGCTGCCAGAAGAGTACACCCTGCCGCACCCGCACCATTACCAGCAGTATCTGCTGCATGCCGACTCCGGGGAGCGCTTCTCGATCGTCAGCTTCGTCTGGGGGCCGGGACAGGCGACGCCGATCCATGACCACCGGGTATGGGGGGCCATTGGTATGCTGCGCGGCGCAGAGGAGAATCAACGCTACCAGCTGGATGCAGACGGCATACCGCGGCCGCTGGGCGCCGCGACGCTCCTGCAGGCAGGCCAGGTGGAGAAAGTCTCCGTTGACGATGGCGATATTCATCGCGTCAGCAATGCGCTGGCGGATCGCGTCTCCATCAGCATTCATGTTTACGGCGGCAACATCGGCGCGGTGAAGCGCGCGGTGTATACCCCGGAAGGCCAGCAAAAACCGTTTATCTCCGGCTACGCCAACCGCCATGTGCCCAACATCTGGGATCCCTCCCGCGAACACCAAGGATAACCATTATGTCCACTTACGCTTACCGACAGGCCGCCGGGATCCGCCAGGCGCTGCTCGACCGTCGTGAACTGGCGCTCATCGACGTCCGTGAAGAGGCCGATTTCGCCACCGCTCATCCGCTGTTTGCCGTCAATCTGCCGCTCAGCAAACTGGAGCTGGAGGTGCGCCGGCGGATACCGCGCTTCACCACCCCGATCACCGTCTACGACAATGGCGAAGGGCTGGCGGAGATCGCCGTCGAACGACTGCGGACCTGGGGCTATCAGGATGTGGCCCTGCTGGCCGAGGGTCTCGCCGGCTGGCGCCGCAGCGGCGGCGAGCTGTTTCAGGACGTCAACTCCGCCAGTAAAGCCTTTGGCGAGCTGGTGGAAAGCGTGCGTCACACGCCGTCGCTCAGCGCCCGGGAGGTTCAGGCGCTCATCGACAGCCGACAGGAGGTGGTGATCGTCGACGCCCGGCGCTTCGACGAGTACCAGACCATGAGCATCCCCGGCAGCATCAGCGTGCCCGGCGGCGAGCTGGCCCTGCGGGTGGAGAGCCTGACGCCCTCCCCGCAAACGCCGGTGATCGTCAACTGCGCCGGACGCACCCGCAGCATCATCGGCACCCAGTCGCTGATCAACGCCGGCGTGCCGAACCCGGTCCATGCCCTGCGCAATGGCACTATCGGCTGGACGCTGGCCGGCCAGACGCTGGCGCACCAGCAGCAGCGGCAATACGATCCCTCCGCCCGCGCCTCTGGCGCCCGGGCCGCCGAGGTGGCGCATCTCGCCGAACGGGCCGGGGTGGCGGTCATCGATGAGGCGACCCTGCAACGCTGGCTGCAGCAGAGCGACCGCACCACCTTCCTGTTTGATGTGCGCAGCCCTGAGGAGTACGCGGCGGGCCACTATCCTGGCAGCCTGAGCGCGCCAGGCGGCCAGCTGGTGCAGGAGACCGATCACTTCGCCAGCGTACGAGGGGCGCGAATCGTGCTACTGGATGACGATGGCGTCCGGGCGGCGATAACCGGCTCGTGGCTGGCGCAGATGGGCTGGGAGACGGCGCGGCTGAGCGCGCTGTCGGCCAGCCAGCTGAGCGAGCGCGGGGTACCGGCCGCCGAAGTGCCCCCCGCCCCGCAGGCGGCGGAGATAAACCCGGCGCAGCTGGCGCAACAGCTGGACGACCCCGGTACGGTGGTGCTCGATTTCACCACCAGCGCCAACTTTGTCGCCCGCCATATCCCCGGCGCATGGTGGCTGACGCGCTCGCAGCTGCGCCAGGCCCTGGAAGCGCTCCCTCCCGCTCAACGTTACGTGGTGACCTGCGGCAGCAGCCTGCTGGCCCGCTACGCGGTGCCCGAGGTGGCGGCCTTAACCGGTAAGCCGGTACAGGTATTGCGCGGCGGGACGCTGGCATGGATCGCCGCCGGTCTGCCGCTGGCCCATGGCGTCGCCGGCCTCGCTGTCGAGCGCCGGGACCGCTATCGCCGTCCCTATGAAGGGACCGATAATTCCGCAGAGGCCATGCAGGCCTATCTGGAGTGGGAGTACGGCCTGGTGGATCAGCTGGCCCGCGACGGCACCCACGGTTTTCAGGTGATCTAACGCCAGCGCGACTCAGGCCTCACGCATGATCCACGAGTACTGAAAGCTCTTCGGCGCCGGAAAATGGGTCCGGCGCCGGTAGGAGCCCAGCGACTGCGGCGTGCAATAGGTGCAGCTCCCCAGCCATTCAACGCTCGTTGACGCCACCCCCGCCTCTGCGAAGATCGCCTCAGCGAAAGCGCGCAGATCAAACCACAGATTATCGCTGCCGCGCGCCGCGGCTTTGAGCGGATCGCTGACCGGGCCAGAACGGGAATGGAACAGCCGCTGGCGGTGCCGGGCCACCCGGTCACCGCCGGGCTGGTCCAGCAGTTGCTGATAAAATCCGGCGGAGACTTCGTAACAGCAAGGGTGAATATGCGGCCCCACGGCGATGACCAGATCGGCCAGCGCCGCCCCCTGCTGGCGAAAAGTCGCCAGACTGTTGTCGATAATGCCGCTGGCCAGCCCCTGCCAGCCGGCATGCACGCTGCAGATGAAGCGACCGTCGCGCGAGGCGATCAGTATCGGCAGGCAGTCGGCGGTTACCACCCCCACCTTTTGCCCGGCGACGGCGGTAAACACCGCGTCGGCATGCGGGCGCGTCGGCAGCGGCTGCTGATAATGATGAACCTCATTGCCATGGACCAGCTTCACCGGCGCCATTTCGGCATAGGGAAAGGCGGCGGTTTCGTGGACATCGAGAAACGCGTGGCGGATGCCAGGGATAGCGTCGAGCAAGCGGGAGCGGTAAGCCATAGAGACGATTAGCGACAGAGAATGATGTCTTACCTTAGGCCAGGGCACGCGCAGAGGCAAGGCGGCGGCCCGGCATTTTTTCGCCGGACCGCCGGACAGGCTTCAGACAATGGCCGCGCGCTGCTGGCGATGCATCAGCCAGAACACCGCCACGCCGGCCAGCACAATGCCCGGCGCTGAGGCCGCCATCACCCCGACGGTGCCGGTGCCGAGGGCCAGCATCTTGCCGGCCAGCAGCGGACCGCTCATCGCCCCCAGGCGTCCCACCGCCACGGCGGTGCCGACCCCGGTGGCGCGGATCGCCGCGGGATAGAAGAGCGGCGCCAGCGCGTAGAGCACGCTCTGGCCGCCGGTGGCGAACAGCCCGGCGACAAACCCCGCCAGCAGCATCCCGCTCAGCGACGATGCGCTGCCCAGCGCCAGCAGCGACGCCAGAATGCCGCTGTATATCAGCAGCGACATGCGCAACGGAGTAAGCTTATCCATCAGCGCCCCCAGCAGCAGGGTGCCGCAGGCGGCGCCGATCTGCAGAGAGAACATCACTCCCGCCGCCTGGCTGGCGCTGAATCCCTGGCCTACCAGCAGCATCGGCAGCCAGTTGATCAGCATATAGACCACCAGCAGAGTAAAGAAATAGCCCAGCCACAGCAGCAGCGTGGCGGCGGCATGCCCCGGGGCAAACAGGGTGCGCAGCGGCACGCTGGTCTCCACGCGTTGAAACGCCTGCGATTCCGGCAGCCAGCGCATCAGCAGCGGGATCAGCAGCAGCGGAACCACGCCGCCAATCCAGAAGATGGTCTGCCAGGCCGCGGCGAGGCCAAAGAACCCCAGCGCCGCCGCCAGCGCGGCGCCAATGGGCACCCCGCAGTACATCAGGCTCACCGCCCGGCCGCGAAAACGGGGACCAGCGGCTTCCGAGGTTAAGGCAATCAGGTTCGGCAATGCCGCCCCCAGCCCGACGCCGGTGAGCAGGCGCGCCAGCAGCAGCGTCGGGAAGCTCCAGGCCACCGCGGTGGCCAGCGAGAACAGGCCAAACAGCAGCACCGAGCCCAGCAGGATGCGTTTGCGCCCGTGGCGGTCCGCCAGCATGCCGCCCACCAGCGCGCCGGGCAGCAGGCCGAGGATCCCGGCGCTGAAGATCCAGCCCATCTGCATTTTATCCAGCGCAAAGGCCTGCGCCATGCCCACGGCGGCGATCCCCGCCGCCTGCAGATCCAGCCCCTCCATCAGGGCCACCATAAAACAGAGCCCGATGGTGACCACCAGGCGCGAGGAGTTTGCGGTCGTTATCTTGGTCATAGGGTACCTTTGCGATAGCCGGACAAACGGAGCAGGTGATGGGCGGCTGATGCATGGTCAGCCGCCCGTTGTTATTTTTGGCGGTTAAGCAGATCCAGCGCGACGTCGACGATCATATCCTCCTGGCCGCCGACCATCCGCCGTTTGCCCAGCTCGACGAGAATATCCACCGCGCTGAGGCCATAGCGCGCCGCCGCCGCTTCGCTGTGGCGCAGGAAGCTGGAGTAGACCCCGGCGTAGCCCAGCGCCAGCGTTTCGCGGTCGACGCGCACCGGGCGGTCCTGCAGCGGCCGCACCAGCTCGTCGGCGGCATTCATCAGCGCGTAGAGGTTGGTGCCATGCCGCCAGCCGAGCTTGTCGGCGGCGGCAATAAATACCTCCAGCGGCGCATTGCCCGCCCCCGCCCCCATCCCGGCCAGGCTGGCGTCGATCCGGTCGCAGCCCTCTTCCACCGCGGCGATAGAGTTAGCCACCCCGAGGCTCAGGTTATGGTGGGCATGCATCCCGGTGGCGGTCTCCGGCTTCAGCACCGCCTTCAGCGCGCGGAAGCGATCGCGAATGTCGTTCATGTTCATCGCCCCGCCGGAATCCACCACGTAGATGCAGGTCGCCCCATAGGATTCCATCTTCAGCGCCTGCTGCGCCAGCGCCTGCGGGGAGATCATATGGCTCATCATCAGAAAACCGACGGTGTCCATCCCCAGCTCGCGGGCAAAGGCAATATGCTGCGCCGCGACGTCCGCTTCGCTGCAGTGGGTGGCGACCCGCACCACCCGCGCCCCGGCCTGATATGCGGCTTTCAGGTCGTGCAGGGTGCCGATGCCCGGCAGCAGCAAGGTGGCGATTTTCGCCTGGCTGACCGCCTCCGCCGCCGCTTCAATCCAGGCGATATCGCTGTGGGCGCCAAAGCCGTAGTTGAAGCTCGATCCCTGTAGCCCATCGCCGTGGGCGACTTCGATGGAGTCCACCCCCGCCTTATCCAGCGCGCCGGCAATCTGCTGCACCTGCGCCAGGGAATACTGGTGACGAATCGCATGCATACCATCGCGCAGCGTCACATCCGAAATGTAGAGTTTTTTACCGTTCATACTGTCGCTCCCGCCGCGCTGTTCATTGCCCCGGCCATTTTCTCCGCCGTTGCCAGCGCCGCCGAGGTCATAATATCGAGGTTGCCGGCGTACGCCGGCAGATAGTGCGCCGCCCCTTCCACTTCGAGGTAAACCGCGGTTTTCAGTCCGGAAAAACGGCCCACGCCGGGCAGGTTGACCGGATTATCCTCGGGGATAACCTCAAACTGCACCTGCTGCTTCAGCCGGTAGCCAGGCACGTAAGCCTGCACCGCCGCCGCCATCTCGGCGATCGAGGCGGCAATCGCCTCCTGGGACGCCATCTCGCTCAGCACATACACGGTATCGCGCATCATCAGCGGCGGCTCCGCCGGGTTCAGCACGATAATCGCCTTGCCCTTGCCCGCGCCGCCGACCTTTTCAATCGCCTGCGAGGTGGTTTCAGTGAATTCGTCAATATTCGCTCGCGTCCCCGGCCCGGCGGATTGACTGGCGATGGAGGCCACGATCTCCGCGTAATGCACCTTCGCCACCCGCGAGACCGCGGCGACCATCGGGATGGTGGCCTGCCCGCCGCAGGTCACCATATTGACGTTGCCCTGGTGGAGATTGGCCTCAAGGTTGACCACCGGCACGCAGTAGGGGCCAATCGCCGCCGGCGTCAGGTCGATGACGCGGATCCCTGGCTTCGCTTCGCGCAGCGCGGCATCGTTTTTGACGTGCGCGCCGGCGCTGGTGGCGTCGAAGACAAAGTCGATATCGGCAAACTCCGCCATCTGCATCAGGCCGCCCACCCCTTCGTGGGTGGTCGCGACGCCCATGCGCCGGGCGCGGGCCAGGCCATCCGACTGCGGATCAATGCCGACCATCACCGCCATCTCCAGTTGCTGGCCGTGGCGCAGAATTTTAATCATTAAATCGGTGCCGATATTCCCGGAGCCGATAATGGCGACTTTACGTTTACGCATCACGATGTCCTTCTCCGGCGGCGACGAAGCGTGCCGCGACTGAGCCAATACCTTCAATATGGGCGACAAAGCTGTCCCCCTCGTTAATCGCCACCATCGGGCCTAACGCCCCGGTCAGCACGATATCCCCCGCCCGCAGCGGTTCGCCGAGGCTGGCCATCTTGCGCGCCAGCCACACCGCGGCGTTCAGCGGATGCCCCAGGCACTCGCTGCCCCGGCCGCTGGAGACCAGCTCCTGGTTGCGGGTCATCTGCATGGCGCACGCTTTCAGATCCAAACCCGCCGGTCGCTGCGCCGGGCCGCCGATGACGTACAGGCCGCAGGAGGCGTTATCGGCGACGGTGTCGACAAAGCCGATTGACCAGTCGCGAATGCGGCTGCCCACCACCTCCAGCGCCGGCAGCACCCATTCGATGGCGTTATACAGCTCATCAAAAGTGGTATCGGCATGGGGCAGATCATGTTTCAGCACCAGGGCGATCTCGGCCTCCACCTTGGGCTGCAGCACGCGGCCAAACGGCACATCGGCGTTGTCGCCGTAGCACATGTCGGCAAACAGGGTGCCGAAATCCGGCTGGTTGACCCCCAGCTGCTGCTGCACTTTGGGATGGGTCAGGCCCACCTTGCGGCCCACCACCCGTCGGCCATGGGCCACGTGGTGCTGCACGTTCAGGCGCTGGATAGCGTAGGCGGCGTCGGCGTTGTCGACGCCGAGGATATCGCGCAGCGGGGCGATCGCCTGGCCGGTTCGTTCGGCGTCGCGCAACTGTTGCGCCAGCGCGTCAAGAGAAATAGTCATCATCACTCCTTAAGCCCGTGCGAGGAAATTGAGCACCAACTGATTAAAACTGTCGGCATGTTCCCACTGCGCCCAGTGGCCGCAGTCGCGGTAAATATGCAGCTCAGAGCCGGCGATCCCGGCGAGCAGGCGTAGTCCGGCGTCCATCGGCACGAAGCGGTCATTGCGTCCCCAGACGATGAGAGTTTGCGCAGCGATCTCGCCGAGCCGCGGGCCAAAGTCAGGGAATTGTTTCGGGTTGGCTTCGAGGCTCTTGACGAAGTTGTCCAGATGGTCGCGGCGCGACAGCATATTGTTCAGCCGCGCCTCGAACAGCGCGTCGGTGAGGTCACGGGTGTCGAAGACGAAAATGCTCATCATCTTCTTCAGGTTTTCAATGGTCGGCTCGCGGTACAGGGCGTTCAGCAGTTTGATGCCTTCCGTCGGCATCGGCGTAAACAGGCTCATGCCGCCGGTTCCCCCGCCCATCAGCACCAGCTTCGCCACCCGCTCCGGCCAGCTCAGGGTGAAGGCCACCGCGCTGTGACCGCCCATCGAGTTGCCCAGCAGATGGACTTTATCGATCCCCAGCTGATCGACCACGCTTTTCAAAATGCGGGCGTTGAGATCCGAACGCGAACCGCTGTTGACGATCGAATCGCTCTTCCCCCACCCCGGACAGTCCAGGAGCAGCACGCGATAGCCCGCCTCGACCAGCGGGTCAATGTTGCGGCTGAAGTTGGCCCAGCCGGTGGCCCCCGGCCCGGAGCCGTGCAGCATCACCACGGTCTCTTCCCCGTCGCCGCAGTCATTGATATGGATGCGCAGCGTGCGGCTTCCCTCGTCGACGTTGAGGAATCGGCTGGTGGCGTCTTCGGTTTGCGGTTGATAGCTCATGTTAGTCTCCCGGTTAATCAAATCTCGGTGGTGGCGCTCAGCGAGCCGAATCCGGCGATCCACTCGGGGATCGGCCGGTAATAGCGGCCTTCGCTGCGCCAGCGGCCAAAAGCGGATAGCGCGGCAAAGGCGGCCACCCAGGTCTTAATTTCGTGCGTCGATTTGCCGGCCATCGCCGACAGCTCGTCGTTGCCGATCGCGTCCAGTTCGCTCAGCCGCCCCTGCTCCAGCAGGCTCAAAAAGCGGTTGTCCCAGACCGGGTTGAGGGGATGGAGCGAGCGCTGGTCTTCGGTAAACCGTCGGGCGGCGCTGATCACCCGCTGCTGGCGCAGCTCGCGTTCGTCCGGCGGCAGCTGTTTGCCGCTGCCGAGCAGGCGGTCGCGCAGATGGGCGTCCGCCTTCGCCAGCTCCGGCACCGGCGGCTGGTGCGAAAGCCCGCCAGAGCCGAGGATCAGCACCCGCTTATTGAGGGTGTTGAGGAAGCGGCCCATCGCCTCGCCCAGCAGCCGGGTGCGTTGAAACCCCGGCATCGGCGCGGCGACGCCGTTAATAAACACCGGCAGCACCGGCAGGCGATCCAGCCCACCCAGCAAAAACTCCAGCGGCTGGGCGAAGCCATGATCCACCTGCATGTTGTACGACACCGCCAGGTCGATACCGCTGTTGATCACGGCGTGGGCGCAGGCTTCCGCCAGCTCGGTGGGCACCGGCAGGTCGCCGGCGGCGCTGGCGAAGTCGCCGATGGCGGTGGCGCCGACGCCCAGGCAGAACGGCGGCATCACGTCATAGAAAAAACCGTTGTAGTGATCGGGGGCGAAGAGCACCACCAGCTCGGGATCGAATTCAGCGATCCGCCGCCGGGCGTCGGCAATCACCCCGTTCACCTCATCGAGGACCGCCTGCTCCGGGTCAACGAATCCCACCAGCGGGGTGTGCGACAGACAGTGTAAATAGGCATGCATATCAGGCCACCTTCTCTTCAGCGTGGCCGGTATCCCCGGCCGCAAGGGTCATTTTTTCCGCCAGGGCGGTCAGCTGCGCGCCGAGGGTTTGCGGGATAGCGAGGGCGGCGACAAAGCGGTCCGGCCTGACCACGGCGATGGCGGTGTTATGTTGCGCAAACCAGCTCTTCAGACGGTTTTGCTTATCCCCCACCCGCAGCGTGCCCGGGGCGTTATCCTGCTCGCGATGGATCTGCACCTCCGGCACGACCTGGATAAAGCGCACCCCTATCGCGCGCCAGCGGGCGATCTGCCCGGCGTCGAGCCCCCACTGCGGGTTGCAGCCCCAGCCGAAAATGGCGAAATTCGCTCCGATAACCTCATCGAGCAGGAGACTCTCGCCGTTCTCCAGCGTCACCTGCGGTTGAATAAACATTTTGCCCACCGGCGAGGCTTTGCCTGCGCCGTCGGTCAGCAGCGCCCCTTCGCGATACTGCGGCATCGGCTTAAAGCGCATTTCGAGGAAGTAACGTTTCACCGGCGGCAGGTAGTTCAGCAGCCAGGAGAGGCCATCGCGCGCCGCGCCCTGCCAGCGCTTCGGCGGCGCCAGCACGTGACCGGCGGTGACCGACAGGTCAATCATCGCCTTCGCGTGGTCGCGACGCTCCTGCTGGTAGCTGTCAAGCAGCGCCTCTCCCGCTTTGCCGTTGACCACCAGCGCCAGCTTCCACGCCAGGTTGAAGGCGTCACGCATGCCGCTGTTGTATCCCTGGCCCTGCCAGACCGGCATGATGTGCGCGGCGTCGCCGGCCAGCAGCACCCGGTCAATGCGAAAGCGCTCGGCAAGGCGCGCGTTATGGGTGTAGACCCGCTGGCGGATCAGCTCGACGCGATCCGGGTCCGGCAGCACTTTGCTCAGCAGACGGCGCATATTGTGCGGCTCGCTGAGCTGGGCTTCGGTTTCCCCGGGCATCACCATAAATTCAAAGCGGCGCACGCCGTGGGGCAGCGCGGCGGAAACGTAGGGCCGCACCGGGTCGCAGCACAGGTAGACGTGCGGGGTGGCCAGCGGATCGTTGGCGATATCGATGACGATCCACTGGTTCGGCGCGGTCTTGCCTTCGAAAGGGACGTTCAGCGTGCGGCGAATAAAGCTGGCGCCGCCGTCGCAGGCCACCAGCCAGTCAGCGCGCACTGTCTCCCGCTCGCCATCCGGTCCTTTGATATTTAACGTGACACCGTCACTGCTCTGGCTAAAGGCTTCCACCTCGCGGGAGAAGAGGCAACGGACCTGCGGGAAACGCTGCAGGCCGTGATACATCACCGCATCCACCTGCGGCTGAATAAAGGCATTGCGCCGCGACCAGCCAAACTCATCGGTCATCGGCTGGATGTCGGCAAAGCAGCGGCCCTTCGGGGTCAGAAAGCGCATGGCGTGCCACGGCGTGGTGTGCGGCAGCACGTCATCCACCAGCCCCACCGCCTGCATCGCCCGCAGCGACTCATCGTCAATACCGATGGCCCGCGGGTAATCGATCAGTTTGTCGAGCTTTTCTACCAGCAGCACGCTGATGCCCATCTGGCCAAGGTAGTTGGCCATCATCAGGCCTACCGGACCGGCGCCGGCAATGGCGACCTGGGCGGTATGCTGCACGGCGGGTTGAATATCGGGTGTAGATGTTGTCATTCTTAGCGACCTCACGACTCGGAAACTGCCCGGCTGACAGGCAATTTGTTAATCATGTGTAAACGTATTTTTATAATGGGCTGAGTATAGGGCGGGTGTTTTCGGCTACAATCAAAACATCGCTGAATGTGCACCAGGTGCACATCGCTGTTTATAAAGCATTTTAAGGAAGGATTTATGCGTGATGATGGGGCCACTGAGTACAAAACGGTGCGCGGATTAAGCCGGGGTTTATTGTTATTAAAATTGTTAAATAAATTCGACGGCGGCGCGACGCCCGGCCTGCTGGCGGAGTTTAGCGGCCTGCATCGCACCACCGTGCGCCGGCTGCTGGAGACGCTGCAGGAGGAAGGTTTTGTCCGCCGCAGCCGCTCCGATGACAGCTTTCGTCTGACCATTAACGTCCGCCAGCTGAGCGACGGATTTCGTGACGAACATTGGATTTCTGCCCTCGCCACGCCGCTGCTCGGGGAGCTGCTGCGCGAGGTCCAGTGGCCGACGGATATCACCACCCTCGACGTCGACGCCATGGTGGTGCGCGAAACCACCCACCGCTTCAGTCGGCTGTCGTTTCACCGGGCGATGGTCGGACGGCGACTGCCGCTGCTGCTCACCGCCTCCGGTCTGACGTGGCTGGCCTTTGCCCCCGACGCGGAGCGCGACGCCATTCTCAGCATGCTGGCCGCCCGTCCGGAAGCGGAGTATCAGCTGGCTCGCGAACCGGAACGGCTGGCGGCGATCCTCGCCCGCACCCGCCAGAACGGCTATGGCGAAAATTTCCGCGGCTGGCGGCAGGAGGAGAAAATCGCCTCTATCGCTGTGCCGGTCTGCAGCCAGCAGCGGGTCATCGGCTGCCTCAACCTGGTCTATATCGCCAGCGCCATGACCATTGAGCAGGCGGCGCAGAAGCATCTCTCCGCGCTGCAGAGGGTGGCGGGCCAGATAGAAGCCCGCATGGAGGATGAAGAAGTGTGGTACGAAATGCCCTGAACGTCCGCTGGCGTGTGAGAAACCGCCTGCAGATAACGTGATGATAAACCCGGCCACACTGCGCGGTGCGGCCGGAGGGGCGTCGCGTCAGTAGCGAATTTCCGCCAGCGCCCGGAGCTGTTCAGGGGTGGCTACCGGCAGGTCGAAAAAGCGCAGATAGGCAGGGATCATTTCAAACAGCATGTCGGTCCCGCGCTGGATGTGGCACTGTCGCGCCTGGGCGGCTCTCAGCAACGGAGTATACTCCTGGGTCATCACCACCTCCCCCACCCAGGTGCCTGGCGCCAGACGGTCTACGTCCAGCGGCAGCGGATCGCTGACCTTCATCCCCAGCGGCGTGGCGTTGACCACCAGCTCGTGTCCGGCAGGATCGTGCTGCATCAGAGTGATATCGAGCTGGGGATAGTGCTGATGCAGCCGTCCAGCGAGAGCGTGCGCCACCTCGGGACGGGTATCGTACAGAGTCAGGGCGCTGACCGCTGCAGCCGCAAGGGAGGCGGCGATAGCCGACCCCACCCCGCCGCTGCCGACCACCAGCGCCCGCGTCCCCTCAGGCTGAAATCCCTTACGGCGCAGGCCCAGCACAAAGCCGTCGCCATCGAACATGTCCCCGGAGAGGCTGCCGTCCGCCTCGCGACGGATGGCGTTGCAGGCGCCGGCGATAGCCGCCGTCGGGCTCAGGCGTTGCACCAGATCGCAGGTGGCGATTTTATGCGGCATCGTCACCAGCGCGCCGATGATATTGGTCATCGTAAACAGCGGCGGAATAAACGCGGCATAGTCCTCCGGCCTGACGCCCATTGGCACCACCTTCACGTCCACCTGCTGGTCGACAAACCACGGGTTGTAGATCATCGGCGCCTTAAAACTGGCGGTCGGATAGCCAAGATGCGCTATCAGCCGCGTATTCCCACTAATCACCATGCCTTGCTCCTTTGCTTACTGCGATAACTCGATACGTTTGACGTCGCCGAGGATAAACAGATAGGCCGCCACGCCCAGCAGCGCGGCGCCGCCGATGTAGATCAACGCGTAGAAGAAATTGCCGAACCCGGCGACGATAAAGCCGATCACCAGCGGGGTGAGGATCCCCGCGAGGTTGGCGCAAAAGTTGAACAGGCCGCCGGTGAGCCCGCCCAGCCCCTTCGGGGCGATGTCGGAGATCAGCGTCCAGCCGAGGCCCACCATCCCCTGGCCAAAAAAGGCAAACGACATCACCAGGATCACCGCCAGGTCGCTCTGCAGCCAGTTGGCGGAGATGATGCAGCTGGCCATCAGCAGGCCGGCGACGATCGGCAGCTTACGCCCCAGGTTGGCCGACCCGGTGGCTTTAAGCAGCTTGTCGGAGATCCAGCCGCCAAACATCACCCCGCCGGCGGCGGCGACAAACGGCAGGATGGAAAAGAAACCGACCTTCAGCCACGGCATATGGCGTTCGGTGGCCAGCCAGGTGGGAAACCAGGTAAGAAAGAATACCAGCACCGTGTTGCCGGCAAACTGGCCGATACTGGCGCCGATGATCTGACGTTTGCTCAGCAGCTGGCGGACCAGCGGCCAGCTGAACGCCACCTGCTGGTCGGCTGGGGCGCTCAGGCCGCCGCCGTTTTCGATATGCTCGCGCTCCTGCTGGCTGAGACGAGGGTCTTCATGCGGTTCGCGGTAGCAGCGCCACCACACCAGGGCGAACAGAATGCCGACCACGCCGACGCTGACGAACAGCACCCGCCAGCCGAAGCCGTCCATGATCCAGAACAGCAGCGGGGCAAAGCAGGCCAGCCCGAGGTATTCACCCACGGTGTACACCGCCGTGGCCTTCGCGCGCTCCTGCTGCGGGAACCAGGCGCTGACCACCCGGCTGTTCACCGGAAAGCACGGCGCTTCGCTGACGCCAAGCCCGAAACGGCACAGCAGCAGCGTCTTCAGCCCCACCGCCATGCCGTGGAACAGGGTAAACAGCGACCACAGGGTCAGCGACAGAAAATAGGTCACTTTGTTGCCAAAACGGTCGAGAAACAGCCCGCCGGGGATCTGCGCCAGAGCGTAGGTCCAGGCGAAAGCGGAGAAGAGGATCCCCATGAGCGCAGGGTCGATCCCCAGCTCACCGGTCAGCTTTGGGGCGGCGATCCCCAGCACGGTGCGATCGAGGTAGTTGATCATGGTGCCGATGGCCAGCAGCGCAAGAATGCCGATGCGCCGCCGGGAGCGGCGCGCGGTGACGGCTGGCTGGGCGGCGGCCGTCGGGTTAGGGCTATATGAGCTCATAGTCGGTTCCTGTCTCGGGTACAGAGGGTGTTGTTATTGTGTTTCAGGCATAATGAACCATTTGATTCAGGCTAACAATACTGCATCGCCGCCAGACGGACGGCCGCATTCGCCGCGCCATAGAGCGCGTAGCCTGCCCGTCGTTCGGTTAATTCAAAGAAGAAGCGCCCGGCGATGAAGGGCCGGGTATACAGATGCAGGAATGCTCCGCCCTGCGGATCGCGGTCGTAGAGGAGCTGCCGCCGCTGGAGCCGCCCGACGTCCAGCTCGCCGCCAAAGCGCGCCAGCAGATCGTCATAGTAATTGGCCGGGATCGGCAGCGCATGATCGGCAACCGCGGCGAGCTGGTCGCAGGTGGCCGGCAGATCGCGGCAGGCAAAGGCGGCATGCTGCAGCCCCGCCCCCTGGTAGCAGGCGACCGAGCGGGCGATCTGCGTCGCCCGGCTCTGGGAGATATTCAGCGCCAGGCGGATCTCCCCCTGCGGGCTGCGCACCGCCAGACTACGCACCAGCCCATAGGGATCCGGCAGCGTCTGCTCATGTTCGAGCGTAAAACCAAACACCGTGCGGAAGAACATCACCCAGTTGTCGCGGCTGTCGGCCTCCATCCCCAGCGCCAGATGGTCGATGCCGAGGTAATCTTCGCGCACCGTCACGCCATCGCGCAGGAGAAAGTCGCGCTCGTAGATCGCCTCCCCGGCATCGATGAGATAGACCAGGCTGCCGTCAGGGGCGCAGATCGCCGGGATCGGCGTTTCGTTCGGCCCGGCGTCGCCCTGCCAGGTGGCATACCCCAGCGCGCGGGCGCGAGCGACAATCGGCGCACTGCTGTCGACCCGCAGCGCCATCGCGCAGAGCGATACCCCGTGGCGTTGATAAAAGTGATCGGCCCAGCTGTGCGACTGATGGTTTATCACGATCCGCGCCCCGCCGTTGCGCCACAGCGTGACCTGTTTGGAGCGGTGGCTTCCCTCGTGCTGAAAACCCAGCGCCTGCAGGTGCTGCCCCAGGCGCTGCGCCTCGGCGACGCTGGCGGCGAATTCGATAAACTCCAGCCCGTGACAGACCGGCGGTGGCGGCGGTGAAAACAGATCGGCATCGCACGCCGGGAGCCGGCGACGAGTCTGCTCCTCCAGCCACAGCAGCGAACGATAGCCATCTTTGGCCGTCGCGCCGTTCGGCGAGGCGCGAAAACCGTCATTAAAGATCTCCAGCGACCAGGGGCCGCGATAGCCGCAGCGGGTGATCTGCTCGGCAAACGCCTCCAGCGGCAGCTCCCCCTGCCCGGGGAAGCAGCGGAAATGGCGACTCCACTCCAGGAGATCCATTTTCATATACGGCGCATCGGCGAGCTGAACGAAGGTGATTTTCTCCACCGGCACCGATGGCAGCGCGTCGAGGGTGTCGCCCCGGGCCAGGATATGGAAGCTGTCGAGCACCAGGCCCAGCGCCGGGCTGTCCACCCGCTGCACCCGCTCCCAGGCCTGCTGCCAGCGGTTCACATGGGTTCCCCAGGCCAGCGCCTCATAGCCGATAGCGATCCCCTCCTCTTCCGCCAGCGTGGCCAGCGCCCGCAGGTCCGCCACCTGCAGTTCGCTATCCGCCGAGCAGTCCGGCTGCACATTGCTGCACAGCAGCAGCGTGTCGCAGCCCAGCTCGCGCATCAGCGCAAATTTGCGTCTGGCGCGGGCCATATTGGCCGCAAACTGCGCCCGGCTGGCGCCTTCAAAATCGCGAAAGGGTTGAAAAAGCGTGATTTTTAACCCTAAATCGGCGGCCAGCTGGCGGATTTCCGCCGGCGTCCCCGTATAATAGAGCAGATCGTTCTCGAAAATTTCCACACCCTGATACCCCGCCGCCGCAATAGCGTGCAGCTTCTCTGGCAGGGTGCCGGAAATCGAAACGGTGGCGATAGAGCGCAGCATAAGGTCCTCGGGTCAACAGCTGACGTGAGCCTTGAATATGTATCATTTGGTTCATTTTCGCCATACCAGGTTGCCAAATTGTGATCATTATGTGTATTTTTTGTCACCCAAGAAAAAGGAGTTGCCATGACCGCCGTTGCTCATGATGAAGCACAATCTCTGAAGGAGCGGATCTTCAGCGCCGCTATCGCCGTCTTTGCCGAACACGGGCTGTCAGGCGCCCGCATGGAGCAGATCGCCACCGAGGCGCAGACCACCAAGCGCATGGTGGTCTACTACTTCAAAAGCAAAGAGCAGCTCTATCAGGAGGTGCTGCAGCATGTGTATGCGCGGATCCGCGAAACCGAGCAGCAGCTGGGGCTGGAGAATGTGCCGCCGGTAGAGGCGCTGGTGCGGCTGGTGCGCTGGAGCGTGCGCTATCACGCCACCCACGCGGACTATATGCGGGTGATTTGCATGGAGAACATGCAGCGCGGCAAGTGGCTGAAGACCTCGGGAGAGCTGAAGCCGCTGAATCGTACCGCCCTGTCGATTCTGGAAGACATTTTGCAGCGCGGCCAGCAGCAGGGGGTCTTTCAGACGGGGCTGGAAGCGCGCGATGTTCACCGGTTAATCAGCAGCTTTAGCTTTTATCAGGTGTCGAATTTCTACACCTTCAGCAGTCTGTACCTTGACGATCCGCTGCCCGCCATTGACGATGAAGCGATGGTGGCCCACCACTGCGACATTGCCGTCCGGGCGGTGGTCCGCTTCGTGATTTCCTGACCCGCCGGCGAAAGGCGTCAGTGTCCGGAGAGGGCGTGAATGACCTTCGCCATTGCCTCCTCGGTGAGCGGTGAACGCTGGATTTTGCTGTTCGCCAGCGAGGTGCGCAGTACGCCGGCGATGACAATGTGTTTCGGCTCCTGGCCAAGGTCACGCATCTCCAGCACCACTTTGCCCACCACGCGGCACATTTCCTGGTACAGCTCGTCGTCTTTCGCTTTATTTCCCATTGAGTCTGGCTCGCATTTTCTCATTATCAATCAAATCATTATTGATAGATTTTTCCGGCAACGCAAATCATCCTCCCGTTACCGGGTCAATGGCGCATTTTACCGCCTCATAACGGGAGAAAATTCCCTTTCCGCCGCCCCTTTTCATCACGCCTGATGAAAAAATGTGTTGCATAGTTTTATGCATAACGTGCCGGTTTTGTTACGCGTTTTGTCCATAATTTGAAACGAGGTTTTTATTTTCCTTTTTGATTTCGCCAGCGTATAATGCGCTTCGATTCTTTCTTGAATGGTTTCAGCGCATTGGACTGCATGATAAAACGCATAACACCTTGCCACATTTCATGGGCTGAACCGCCAGCACACATTCTTCTGCACGCTTCGGGGTTGTCACCTATCCTTAGGGCGTGGCTTAGCAACTTTCGTAATACAGGTTTGGCTCCCCGGCAGTGCGCCCGCGGAGCGAGAATTCCATATCCTTCACAACTTAAAGACTAAAACTGTCATGAAAAAGACCAAAATTGTTTGCACCATCGGTCCGAAAACCGAATCTGAAGAGATGCTGACCAAAATGCTGGAAGCCGGCATGAACGTGATGCGTCTGAACTTCTCCCACGGTGACTATGCGGAACACGGTCAGCGCATCCAGAACCTGCGCAATGTGATGAGCAAAACCGGTAAGAAAGCCGCTATTCTGCTGGACACCAAAGGACCGGAAATTCGTACCATCAAGCTGGAAGGCGGCAACGACGTCTCCCTGAAAGCGGGCCAGACTTTCACCTTCACCACCGATAAATCGGTCATCGGCAACAGCGAAATCGTTGCGGTAACCTATGAAGGCTTCACCTCCGACCTGAGCGTCGGCAACACCGTTCTGGTGGACGATGGCCTGATCGGCATGGAAGTGACCGCTATCGAAGGCAACAAAGTTATCTGTAAAGTGCTGAACAACGGCGACCTTGGCGAGAACAAAGGCGTGAACCTGCCGGGCGTCTCTATCGCCCTGCCGGCGCTGGCGGAAAAAGACAAACAGGACCTGATCTTCGGTTGCGAACAGGGCGTGGACTTCGTCGCGGCCTCCTTCATCCGTAAGCGTTCCGACGTCGTCGAGATCCGTGAGCACCTGAAAGCCCACGGCGGCGAAAACATCCAGATCATCTCCAAAATCGAAAACCAGGAAGGCCTGAACAACTTCGACGAAATCCTCGAAGCCTCTGACGGCATCATGGTTGCTCGTGGCGACATGGGCGTTGAGATCCCGGTTGAAGAAGTTATCTTCGCGCAGAAAATGATCATCGAAAAATGTATCCGCGCGCGCAAAGTGGTTATCACCGCGACCCAGATGCTGGACTCCATGATCAAAAACCCACGTCCGACCCGCGCTGAAGCCGGCGACGTGGCCAACGCCATCCTCGACGGCACCGATGCGGTAATGCTGTCCGGCGAATCGGCGAAAGGTAAATACCCGCTGGAAGCGGTCACCATCATGGCGACCATCTGCGAACGTACCGACCGCGTCATGACCAGCCGTCTGGATTTCAACAACGACAACCGTAAACTGCGCATCACCGAAGCGGTGTGCCGCGGCGCGGTAGAAACCGCTGAGAAACTGGAAGCGCCGCTGATCGTGGTCGCCACCCAGGGCGGTAAATCCGCACGCGCTGTGCGCAAATACTTCCCGGATGCCACCATCCTGGCGCTGACCACCAACGAAACCACTGCTCGCCAGCTGGTGCTGAGCAAGGGCGTTGTGCCGCAGCTGGTGGAAGAGATTGCCTCTACGGATGATTTCTATCACCTGGGTAAAGATCTGGCGCTGAAGAGCGGCCTCGCGCGCAAAGGCGACGTGGTGGTGATGGTCTCTGGCGCATTAGTCCCGAGCGGCACCACTAATACCGCTTCCGTGCACGTGCTGTAATAATTTACAGGTTAATTGGTTTTTTTTAATAAAGCGCCTCTCGGGGCGCTTTTTTTTATTCATCGACTAGCTCTTCCTATTAAAAATGCAAATCGGAATTTACTATTTAATAAGAGATTATCTAAGATGAATCCGATGGAAGCGTGCTGTTTTCACTCGCCTTTTTCAGCGATTTTGACCAATTCGATGCTTCTTTGAGCGAACGATCAAAAATAAGTGCGTTCAGGTAAAAAAAATATTCTCATCCCAAAAAAGTTTGTGTAATACTTGTAACGCTACATGGAGATTAACTCAATCTAGAGGGTATTAATAATGAATCGTACTAAACTGGTACTGGGCGCGGTAATCCTGGGTTCTACTCTGCTGGCTGGTTGCTCCAGCAATGCTAAAATCGATCAGCTGTCTTCTGACGTTCAGACTCTGAACGCTAAAGTTGACCAGCTGAGCAACGACGTGAACGCAATGCGTTCCGACGTTCAGGCTGCTAAAGACGACGCAGCTCGCGCTAACCAGCGTCTGGACAACCAGGCTCACTCTTACCGTAAGTAAGAGTTCTGGTAATAAAAATGGCGCACTCTGTGCGCCATTTTTTTTGCCCTCGCGCTGAGGGCTACTGGGTGAGCAGGCCGTTGTCAGACGAACTGTTCTGCGCCGACAGCGACGTCGCCGCGCTACCCGCCCCCGTCGATACCACCACCGGATAGCCCGCCCTTCTCGACATCGCTTTTTTCAGCTGCAGGTCATCCACCGCTTTATCCTCAGCGAAGGCGTGAAACGCCGCTGGCAGCGTGTAAGCGATGGTCCGGGTGTTTTCCCCTTCCGTCTGCGACAGCGGCCTGTGGACCTCTACGTAACGTTTACCATCCGGCTCGACGGCAAACTTCACCGGCTGATTGATGATCCGCACCGGCGTCCCGGTTTTCACCTGACTGAACAGCGCCTTGATGTCATCGGCGTTCATCCGCATACAGCCCGAGCTGACGCGCAGCCCAACGCTGTCCGGCGCGTTAGTCCCGTGGATGAGATATTCGCCGTTACCGTAGGCCAGACGCAGCGCATAGCGGCCCAGCGGGTTATTCGGCCCGGCCGGCACCACCGCCGGGAGCGTCACCCCTTTCTCCAGCGAGCGCGCGCGGATGCCGGCGGTCGGTGTCCAGGTCGGGTTAGGGATCTTCTGCCCGACGCGGGTGGTCATCTCCGGCGTTTCCAGCCCTAACTGGCCGATGCCCAGGGGATAAACCTGGACCTGATTCTCTCCCGGCGGGAAGTAGTACAGCCGCAGCTCCGCGAGGTTGACGACAATCCCCTCCCGCGGCACGTCGGGCAGCAGCATCTGAGAAGGGATCAGCACCTGGGTCCCGGGCTTCGGCTGCACCGGCGCGATGGTATCGTTGGCTTCAAGGATCAGCATCGCCGCGGTATCGAAATGGCGGGCAATCGCCTGCAGGTTGCGATCGCTCTCCTGAACCGTCCAGTACTGATTCTGGCCAATCAGCCGGCTGTTGGCCGGAGGCAGCGGGTAATCGACGGCCCAGGCGGCCGGGGTGGCGCCAAGGGCACCGAGAAGGGCTAAAGCGATCATCGTTTTGCGTTTCATACTGAGATTCCTTCTTTCGCTGATAAAACGCCAGGAGACTGAACGGCGGCAGGGTCAGCGCCCTGCCGGACGTAACAGAATGAAATCTACCTGTTTATTCTAGCTAATATTTGCGGCTTTCGCGCGTATCGCGCGGATCATGGCTTCGAGGCCCTGCGAGCGGGAGGGGGTAAGATGCTGGGTGAGGGCCATTTTTTCAAACCACGGGCGGACGTCGAACTCGGTGATGTCCTGGGCGGTCATCCGGTCATAAAGGATAAACACCACCGCAATCAGCCCTTTGACAATCGCCGCATCGCTGTCGCCGCGCAGGGTGACAACGCCGGAAGGATCCTGCGCCATCACGATCCACACCTGGCTTTGACAGCCCTGAATAATGTTCTGCGGGCTGTGCTCCTCGGCGCTCAGCGGCGGCAGCCGCTGGCCCAGCTCAATGATATAGAGATACTTCTCTTCCCAGTTGGCGCAACGGCTAAAATTGCGCAACAGTTTGTCTTTGTCCGGTAATGCCGCCATCGTCACGTCCTTTACCCTAATAGTTTGTGGATCCGCTGGAGGCCGGCCACCAGGCGGTCCACCTCTTCCGTGGTATTGTACATCGCCAGCGACGCCCGACACATGGCCGGTACCTGATAGCGGGCCATCAGCGGCATGGCGCAGTGATGCCCGGTCCGCACGGCGATCCCGTAGTTATCGAGGAAGCTGCCGACGTCATAGGCGTGATGCTGGCCGAGGTTAAAGGCAATCACCCCTTTGCGCTGCGCCGGACCGTAGAGGATCAGATCCGGCACCGCGCGCAGGGCCTCCAGCGCGTAGCGCATCAGCGTCTGCTCGTATTCGGCGATCTGGGTCAGTCCCAGCTGGCTGACGTAGCTCAGCGCCGCGCCGAGGCCAATGATCCCCCCGGTATTCGGCGTGCCGGCCTCAAAGCGCCAGGGCGCCTGGTTCCAGGTGGTGCCCTCCGTCAGGCTGACGGTGGCGATCATCGACCCGCCCCCTTCCCATGGCGCCATTGTCTGCAGCAGCTCGGCCCGGGCGTAGAGCACGCCGATCCCGGTCGGGCCGTACAGTTTATGGCCGGAGAAGACATAAAAATCGCAGCCCAGCGCCTGAACGTCCACCGGGTGGTGCATCACCGCCTGGGCGCCGTCCACCAGCACTTTCGCGCCATGCTGATGCGCAAGGGCAATCAGCGCCGACAGCGGGTTTTCCGTCCCCAGCACGTTGGAGACTTCGGTTATCGCCAGCAGGCGGGTACGCTGGTCAAACAGCCCGGGAACCACGTCCAGCTGCAGGGTGCCGTCCGGGTTGAGGGGGATCACCCGCAGCTCAGCCCCTACCCTGGCGCAGAGCATCTGCCACGGTACGATGTTGGCGTGGTGCTCCATCTCGCTGATGATGATGTTATCCCCGGCGCCGACGTTGGCGTTTCCCCAGCTGTTGGCCACCAGGTTAATGCCCTCGGTGGTGCCGCGCACGAATACCAGCTCCTCCGCCGAGCCGGCGTTAAGGAAGATGGCCGCCTGCTGCCGCACCGCCTCCATCCGCGCGGTGGCTTCCGCGCTGAGGGTATGGATCCCACGATGCACCGCCGCGTAGCCGTGGCGATAGAATTCCGCTTCGGCGCCAATCACTGCCTCCGGTTTCTGGGCGCTGGCGGCGCTGTCAAGATAGACCAGCGGCTGGCCGTTGACCTCCCGGCTCAGTACCGGAAAATCGGCGCGAACCCGTTCTACTGAAAATGTCATGCTGTGCCTCCCGGCAAACGCTCTCCAATCCGCGCCAGCACCTGCTCTCTGAGCGCGTCGCTGCGGATAGCTTCGGTAAGCTCGGCGGCGAAGGCGTAGAGGATCATCTGCTGCGCCGCCTGCTGTTCAATCCCGCGCGAGCGCAGATAGAACAGCTGTTCTTCGTCAATACGCCCTACCGTCGCCCCGTGGCTGCATTTCACGTCATCGGCGTAAATCTCCAGCTGCGGTTTGGTGTCGACCTCCGCCAGCCGCCCGAGCAGCAGATTGTTGTTGGTCATCTGGCCGTCGGTTTTCAGCGCATGCGGCGCGACGTTGATCAGCCCGTTAAACACCGCCCGGCCCTTATCGCTGACAATGGTTTTGTGCAGCTGGCGGCTGGTACAGTACCCAACCTGGTGGTCCAGCCAGGTGCGGCTGTCGCAGACCTCATTTTTCACCGGCATCGCCAGCGAGTTAAGACGCAGGTCGCTGTTTTCGCCGCCCAGACGCGTGCTGGTGTGATGACGCAGCACCTGACCGCCGAGCAGGAAACTGCTGCTGAAAGCCGAGGCGTCGCGGCCCAGCAGCAGGTCGTTATGGGCGAAGTGGTAGCTGTGCGCGTTCTCGAACGCCAGCTTGATGTGCTGCAGGCGCGCGTTGTCCGCCACCGTCATGGTCAGCCGCCCGCCGGTGAAGTGCGGTTGCTCATCAAAGCTAAGATAGTGCTCGACAATCGTCGCCTCCGCCCCGCTCTCCAGCGCCAGATGGTGACGATAGTGGGCGGTATTCAGCGCATCGCCGGCCAGGCCGCGGGTGATATGCATCAGCAGCAGCGGCTTGTCCAGGCGACGGTTGCGCGGCACGCGCAGGCGGGTCACCGTCTGCGCCAGGCTTTCGGTCAGATGGAGAAACACCTCCGGCTGGAGGGCATCCGGCAGATGCTGGCGCTGGTTATCGACGCTGACCTCCACGCCGCTGGCGGCGAGATCGTCGCTCAGCTCAGGATGATAGCGACCGTCGATAAACACCAGTCGCCAGGCGTCCAGCGGCAGCGCCAGCGCGTCACGCTGTTCGGCGCTGATCGACGCTCCCTCATCGGCGACGAAGCGGCCGTTAATCAGCGCGTCCAGCGGGGTGTATTTCCAGTCCTCCTGCTTGCGCGTCGGCAGACCCAGGCGCAACAGCTGCTGCAGATGCTGGCTGGCCTCCGGCGTACGCTGGTCGCCCTGCGCTTCAAACAGATGGTGCCACTGCTGCAGCGCATTACTGCTGTTCGGTAAGCCAGCCATAGCCCTGCTCCTCCAGCTGTTTGACGAGAGTGAAATCCCCCGACTTCACAATCCGCCCCTGATACAGCACATGGACATAGTCCGGCTTGATATAGTCAAGGATGCGCTGATAGTGAGTGACGATGATGAAGGCGCGTTTGCCGTCGCGCAGCGCGTTCACGCCCTGGGAGACGATTTTCAGGGCATCGATGTCGAGCCCGGAATCCGATTCATCGAGAATGCACAACTCCGGCTCAAGCACCGCCATCTGCAGAATGTCGTTGCGCTTTTTCTCGCCGCCGGAGAAACCCACGTTCACCGAACGGGTCAGCAGATCTTCCGGCATCTGCAGCAACCTGATTTTCTCTTCCATTAAATCCTGAAAGTCGAAGCGATCCAGCGGCTCCTGGCCGCGATAGCTGCGCACGGCATTCAGCGCGGTCTGCAGGAAGAACTGGTTGCTGACGCCGGGGATTTCCACCGGATACTGGAAGGCCATAAAGATGCCTTCCCCGGCGCGATCTTCCGGGGCGAGCTCCAACAGGTTTTTGCCCTTAAATTCGACGCTGCCGCCGGTGACCTCGTAATCTTCGCGCCCGGCCAGGGTGGCCGAAAGCGTACTTTTCCCCGAGCCGTTCGGCCCCATAATGGCGTGGACCTCCCCCGGACGCACCTCAAGGTTCAGCCCGCGCAGGATCGCTTTATCTTCGACGGCGACGTGTAAATCTTGAATACTTAACATCTCTTTTCCTTAGTTATCAGCCGACGCTATGCTCAAGGCTAATGGCCAGCAATTTTTGCGCTTCGACGGCGAACTCCAGCGGCAGTTCGGAGAAGACGTCTTTACAGAAGCCGTTGACGATCATCGAGATGGCATCATCTTCGCTGATCCCGCGCTGCAGGCAGTAGAACAGCTGGTCCTCACCGATCCGCGAGGTGGTCGCTTCGTGCTCCAGCTGGGCGCTGTTGTTGCGACATTCCACATACGGGAAGGTATGCGCCCCGCAGTCCGGGCCGATCAGCATCGAATCGCACTGGGTGAAGTTGCGGGCGTTAGTCGCGGTCGGCATGATTTTGACCAGCCCGCGATAGCTGTTCTGGCTGTGTCCGGCGGAGATCCCTTTCGAGATGATGGTCGAGCGGGTGTTCTTGCCGATATGGACCATTTTGGTGCCGGTGTCCGCCTGCTGATGGCCGCTGGTCAGCGCCACCGAAAAGAATTCACCGATCGAGTTATCGCCGCGCAGGATGCAGCTGGGGTATTTCCAGGTGATGGCCGAGCCGGTTTCCGACTGGGTCCATGACATTTTGCTGTTCTCCCCTTCGCACAGGGCGCGCTTGGTGACAAAGTTGAGGATCCCGCCGGTGTTGTTATCCCCCGGGAACCAGTTCTGCACCGTGGAGTATTTCACTTCCGCGTCTTTATGGATGATGACTTCCACCACCGCGGCGTGCAGCTGATAGCTGTCGCGCACCGGCGCCGAGCAGCCCTCAATGTAGCTGACGTAGCTGCCTTCATCGGCCACCAGAATGGTGCGTTCGAACTGGCCGGTCTTTTCGGCGTTGATGCGGAAATAGGTCGACAGCTCCATCGGACAGCGGACGCCCTTCGGCACATAGATAAAGGTGCCATCCGAAGCCACCGCGGCGTTCAGCGCGGCAAAGAAGTTGTCATTGCCCGGCACCACGGTCCCCAGATACTTTTTCACCAGTTCCGGATGGTCGTGGATCGCCTCGCCGAAAGAGCAGAAGATGATCCCCTGCTCCGCCAGCTTTTCACGGTAGGTGGTCGCCACCGACACCGAGTCGAATATCGCGTCCACCGCCACCTCGCGCCCTTCGCGCACCGGCACGCCCAGCTGGTTAAAGGCTTCTTCCACCTCGCTGGTCAGGAAGGTGTTGGCCCCGGTCTGCTGCACCGCGCCGGGCTCGGAGGCGCAGGTCTCATCGCAGTTGCCGCAGGAGGGGGCGGAATAGTAGCTGTAATCCTGATAATTCAGCTTATCGTAATGCGCCTTCAGCCAGTGCGGCTCTTCCATCTCCAGCCACGCCCGGTAGGCATTGAGCCGGAACTCCAGCATCCACTGCGGTTCATTGCGGCGGGCGGAGATGGCGCGAACCACCTCTTCATTAATGCCTTTGGCCAGCTCATCGGTCTGCAGGCGAGTGAAAAAGCCCTCTTTATAATTGAGCGGGCCGCCGGTCCAGGTTTTGACATCGTCTGTTGCTTCAGTATTACGCGACATAGTTACTCCGCCTGCACCCCAAAACTTTCGCCGCAGCCGCACTCGTGCTGCGCTTTCGGGTTATGAAATTTAAAGATTTCATTTAAACCTTCCCGGACGTAATCCAGCTCCGTGCCGTCAATGAACGGCATCGCCTGCAGCGGCGCAAACAGCTTCGCCCCTTCAGATTCAAAGAGCAGATCGTCGGGCGCCGGCTCGGCAATCATTTCGAGCACATAGCCAAAACCGGCGCAGCCGCTGGTTTTGATACCCAGCCGTAGCCCCTTTTTGTCAGGCTGCTTGCGCATCAGATCGCGAATATGCGCGGCAGCGGCCGGCGTCATGGTCAGTCCCTGCCAGCTGAAATCGGCGGGATTAAAGGTTCCTGCTTGTACTTCCATCGATAGACCTCCAGGTTGGCGCCATCAAGGCATACCGCCATGTTAGTGATAATGATTATCACTTCAACCCTTCTCCAGCAGGGGTATTGCCTCATTTAGCGCTTTTTATAAGCATAGACCCTTGCCCGGGGATTATCAGGGTACGCAAGTCGAACCTAATCATATGATTTATAATATGTTATTCTGATATTGTTCTGTTACCGCACGCAATGGCAAAGATGCATCGAAAATACCGATTTATGAGATAGGAGATGAAAATAACCGCCTTTCAGTGACTTAGCGGATATTCAATGAGTTACACTATTACACAGACGGACGATCAAGGCCGTGAATGGACATTCTGGTGTCCCCAAATGTGTCCCCATCAACTCTGCTGCCCCCGTTATGCCCCGAAAAACAGCCTGATTGACGCCCACTTTTTTTCTACCGGGGATGTGATTCCGTCATAAACCACTGCTGTACTGTCCGACTCTATTCCAACATCTATACTTTCAGTCTGAAGACTGGAGGTAACCATGCGCGGACGCTTTGCTCAATCACAAACCCGTGAAGAATATCTTGCATACCTGGCGGATGAAGCCGAGCGCGACATTGCATACGACCTGAGCCGATTGGGCGTTACAACGTGGTGCCGGGGACTAAAGTTTTGCTCGTGAACGAACGCGATGAACAGCTGCACCTCGATCTGGTCCAATGGGGTTACGCGCCAGGATGGTAGGATAAAGAGCCCACTAACCCAGCCTGGAAAGAGAACGTAGAGATTGTTAGCGCCCTCAGGGATCAGGAAACAGATAAAGCGGCAGCATTACTTTCCCGAGATCTGAGCGACAGTCGTAAGCGTTTTCTGGAATCAATTAATTCAACCCGTCGCAGCCTCCGGGCCAGTGGGATCGTTATTACAAACTAGTCGGTTCAACATAATGAAATACGGGTGGGTGTGGCCAAAGGTCAAAAAAGGCGCTCAACGAGCGCCAAAAACCTACAGCAAACCTGTTCAAATGCTAAATACCCAGCTCGCTTTTAACCCATGCGCGCGCTTTTTTTACTGTCTCTAAAGGTGGTGCTTTTTCAGGATCCTGTTCGGCTTCTATGATAATCCAGCCTTCGTAGATTGAGTTTTTAAGAAAATGAATAACCGGAGCGTAATTAACTATCCCCTCGCCTGGCACAGTAAAAAGACCGGCTCTTACTGCATCATTGAAGCTCAGGTTATTGTTAATGACGTTATCGAGTACTTCACCACGTACATCTTTTAGATGGACATGTGCCACACGGTTGCCATACTTTTCAAGTACCCATTCGATATCTACGCCTGCCGCGGTTGCATGCCCACAGTCCAGGACGATGCCGACTAAGTCATGAGTCGCTTTCAGGAAGGCTTTCAGCTCATCGTCGGTTTCAACAACCATCATCAAATGGTGATGATAAGCCAGACGTAAACCATAGTTCTTCAATAAAGAGACGGCCAACTTATTCACTTTTTCTGCGTACTGAGGCAGATTAATATGTCCTAAGGCAGGAGATTTCGACAGGGGCTCATCGAGTGGCGTGAGTCCGGGCATTGCGCCGCACTCACCATATACCATGACTTTTGCACCCAGTGATTTCAATAACATGGCATGATCGTGTACCGCTGCTAACTCATCCTCAAAACTTCGTTCAGCCATCAGGCCATTATACCAACCAGAGGCAAGCTTCAGCTTAGCTTGATTCAGTAATGGCTCAAGTGTGTCGATGGATCGCGGAAACTTTCGGCCAAGTTCAATTCCTTTGTAGCCAGCCACCGCCGCTTCTGCCAGACAGGTTTCCAGTGGGATGTCGCCACCGAGATCTTCGAGTACATCGTTAGTCCAGGAGAGCGGGCTAACGCCAACATGAATACGTGTTGATACGTTCATCATTCTATCCTTTACAATAAATGCATCGCTTCCTTAGCTTAGAAACGATGCAAAATGAGCGCTTAAGGATGTTAACTCTTATAGCGTGAACGCTTCGCGGAAGGCTTCAAGTGCGACGACGGAATCACCCGATGCCCAACCTTCCATCGCGACCACGCCTTGATAGTTAATCCCTTTCAATGCGCGGGCTACAGCCTTATAGTTGATCTCACCGGTACCCGGCTCTTTACGGCCCGGAACATCGGCAACCTGAATTTCACCGATATGTTTCTCACATTTGCGGATAAGCTCGACCAGGTTACCTTCACCGATCTGCGCGTGATAAATATCCAGATTCATTTTCAGGTATGGGCTGTTCACTGCGCTCACCAGGGCCATAGTATCCTCTGCTTTAGCGAAAGGTGTTCCCGGATGATCAACGGCGGTATTCAGGTTTTCCAAAGTGAATACCTTGCCTGTTTTCTCCCCCATAGCTGCAAGGGCATCCAGCGTCTTTTTCGCTTTCAGCCACATTTCACCCGTTACAATTTCAACTGGTTTCACCGGGAGACCAACATTGTTCAGTCCTGTGCCGTGCAAGTTGAGAGACGGGCAGCCAAGGCGGCGAGCGGCCTCGAGTGACTGACTGGCGCTGGAAAGCAGGTGATCAATTGCTTCATCATCGGTCAGGTTGCCAGAGATGTAGCCTGTCATTGAGGTAAAGCGGGCACCGGTTTTCACCAGCGCATCAATATCTTTTTGGGTCCAGTCCCAAATCTCCACGCCAAATCCCATAGCGTGAATGCGTTCAACGCGCTCAATGAATGGCAGATCAAGGAATACCATTTCAGCGCAGACCGACAGTGAGTAAGTAGACATATTTTAATCCTTAGAGCTTAATCGGCTGAGACTGTTGAACAGATGCGATACATGCCAGCGCGACTTCCAATGCATTACGTGCATCTTCACCGGATGCTTTCGGCGTGGCGCCCGTTGCAACGCAATGTACGAAGTCGGTCACTTCTGCAACATAGGCATCATGAAGTAGGTCAGTATCACGACGTGCTGTGTCAATAGAGATACCGTCAGCGGTGTAACGCACGCAGTTGTTCACATTGATATTTCCTGCCTGTAACATACCTTTACTACCGAAAACCTCACCACGAACGTCATAGCCATACACTGCCTGGAAGTTAGCTTCAGCAGTGGCGAACGCACCATTGTCGAAGCAAATATTCACGACTGCGGTGTCCAGCAGGCCACGATCTTTAAAATCGGGCCGCACTAATGCATCGGCAACCGCATAAACACGGGTGGGTTTCGCGCCCGGATTAAGGTGCAGCAGGATGTCAAAATCGTGGATCAGTGTTTCAAGGAAAATGGTCCAGTGCGGGATTGGCGTTGGATCCCCCAGACCGGGGTCGCGAGTCGTTGAACGCAACAGTTGTGGTACGCCAATTTTACCCGCTTTTATCTCTTCATACGCTGTAGCAAAACCACTAGCAAATCGACGGTTGAAACCTACCTGTAGAGCAACTCCGGCTGTTTTAGCCGCATTAATGGCTTTATCTGCATCTTCCAGGGTGACTGCCATTGGCTTCTCACAAAATACACCTTTACCCGCTTTGGCTGCGGCGACGACCAGTTCAGCGTGGGTACGTGCCGGAGAAGCGATCACAACGGCATCGATTTCAGGATCGTTCAGCAGATCTTGCGGATCCGTATACGATTTTTTTGCTCCCAGTCTGGCGGCTAATTTTTCTGCTGCGCCCGGAACCGGATCGGCAACGGCAATCAGAGTTGCGCCTGGTACACGTTGAGCAACAGTTTCACCATGAAAACTGCCCATACGACCTGCGCCAATAAGACCGATGCGTACAATGTTTTTAACTGACATCTCATTCTCCTTAGATATAGGGTATTGGTTAATTATTTTTGCGAAACAGATTTTGGCGTGACGAGCATCTCCTGCTCGCCGCCAAACCGACGGGATTTTGAAAGCATTAACGGTTCGATATGTTCCAGCGAAACACCCTTGGTTTCCGGCAGAAAACGGCCAACAAACCAGAAAGCGATAATGCTGAATCCGCTGCATAACAGCAGAGGGAATGCCCCATGGAAATGCTCCATTAATACAGGATTGCGGTTCATCATCGGGAAGCTCTGAGTAACGATGAAGTTCGAAATCCACAGGGAGCAAAACGCATAACCCATGGCAACGGCCCGCATGCGATTAGGGAAGATCTCAGATATCAGTAACCAGGCTCCGAGGCTCCAGGACATACCAAACACAAAAATAAATCCGACTAAGCCGACGACCGGGAGATACCCTTTTGCTTCACTCATAAAGGCCCATGAGGTGAATAACAGGAAGGCAGCACAGCCCAATGCCCCCCAGCGTAGCAAGGGGATTCGTCCGACGCGGTCAAAGGCCACCAGCGCAATGCTCACTCCAGCCAATAGTGCGAGGCCAAGGAAAATACTCTGAAAGAGGGAATCCTGTGTGTTTCCGGTAACGTTTTGTAGAAGTGAAGGCGCAAAGTACATCAGGATATTGATGCCGGAGACCTGCTGTAAGACGGCGATAGCGCAGCCTATCCACAGGATGTAAGACGATTTTTTATCCCGCAGAATGCCATGAGATGTTGGTGTACTCTGCAAAGCAGAATCGGTGGCGATGGAGATGCGAATATCAGCATATAAACGCTCGGCATGTCCTGGGTTGGACAGCGAGGTCAGTACCTTCAGTGACTTTTCTCTCTGGTTGCGCATCGCATACCAGCGTGGCGATTCTGGCATAAAGAAAGCCATCACAAGGAATAGCACGCAGGGAATGAGTGCAGATGCCAGCATCCAACGCCAGCCCATAGACACGACCCATTCATGCGCCATTCCTCTGGCAATCAGGTAATTTACGATGTAAACAACTAATTGACCGCCTACCATCAGCATCTGCTGCATTCCCAGCATCCGACCACGAAGGTCTTTCGGGGATACTTCCGCGATATAGAGAGGGGTAACAGCTGATGCCATACCCACGGCCAATCCGCCAATCATACGGTAGATAACAAACCAGGTGAGATCATTGGCTAATGCCGACCCGATAGCGGAAATGGTGAACAGAATAGCTGTGACGATCAAGGTTACTTTGCGGCCAAAACGGTCTGTGAAGCGTCCGACCCCCCAGGCACCCGCAATACAACCCAGAATGACGTTTGAAACTGCCCATCCGCTTTCCGCTGGTGAGAGTGACAAATGTTCAGTAAGCGGATCTATGACGCCAGAAATAACGGAAGCATCGTAACCGAGTATGATCCCGCTAATAGATGCAATGGCACATATGAATATGAGGTAAGGCACGTTGTGCTTTCGTGTAGACATTTCATTTTACTCCATATTGATTTTTCTAGTTTATGTCTTTGTAGGGAGACACTGTTCTAATAGCAACAGATGTGCCAAATCGCATCTCGATGTTTCATAAAGAAATAAAAATAGATAACGATCACAATATGTTCATAAAAAAGACACAATGACACAACATGTATATAGAATGAACATATTAAAATTTACAGAGAATGAAATAGATGAGCCAAAGCATCAGTGATATCTGGGATGAAGAATGCGAGCGGATTGCCCGGCTTAACCATGAACAAGATTTTGCTCAATACACCGATGAACTGGATAGAGCCTGGGCAGAGTTCGAAAAGGGGGAAAAACCTAAAGGATTACGCTCTGTTGTTCATGCATCATGGCTACGAAGCCATACCAATGGCATAGATGCGCATCACTTCGAATATCAATTTTGCGAACAGGGGGAACTGCGCCGAATCATGGCGAGAAATTCACTACTGATTTCCATCGCTCGTGAAATCATGCGTAACTTGCTGGCCTACAACCCTGATGGACATATCAACCTGACAGATGCTAACGGAGTGACCCTACATTATTGCGGCCAGGACTTGACGCCGATCGGTAGTATTCTTTGCGAAACGGTACAAGGTACAAACTGTACTGGACGTTGTCTCAAAGAGAACCGGCTGGTCTATTTGCTGAGCGCTGAGAACTATAAAGAAGCGCTACGCGTACGAGGTAAACATTGCGCGGCAGCTCCCATCAGAGATGAAAACGGTGGAATGCTTGGCATTCTGACCCTTACTGCTGATCCTGGTTGTTTCCATTACCATACGTTAGGCACAGTTCAGGCTGCCGCAGAAGCGATATCTCAGCAACTTATTCTGCGTCGGTTGGTAAACGAGCAGGAGTCGGTGATGGAGTCACTTAATGAAGGGGTTTTGGTTATCAGCGAGTTGGGGGTGATTCGTCAGTTAAATTGTTATGCCCGTAAGGTATTAGGTATTCAGGAAGATGTCCTTTTTCGCGATGTTGACGAAGTATTATGCCCAGATGGCTGTTCAGTTAAAGCATTACCAGCCAGTAAAGACCGTAATATTACGTTCTGCCCCGTATCTGATTCTCGTATTTCATGTGTGATCTCTGTAGTCATCACGCCTGAAGGTGGTCGAGTGATTTCGATGCGTGACAACCGACGCGTACGCGACATGGCTCATCGTGTTATTGGTAGTACCGCCATCTACAACTTCGATATGATCCTCGGTGAGTCACGTGTGATGCAGGATACACGCAATAAGGCCCGAAGCGTCGGGCGAAGCGATAGTACTGTTCTCCTGACTGGAGAAAGCGGAACAGGAAAAGAGCTTTTTGCTCAGTCAATTCATAACGGTAGTCATCGTAATTCAGGACCTTTTCTCGCGGTTAACTGTGGTGCTATTCCTCGAGATCTCGTGCAGAGTGAATTATTTGGCTATGAGGATGGTGCATATACTGGTTCAAAGCGAGGTGGTGCAGCGGGGAAATTCGAGCTTGCTGATGGTGGTACACTATTTCTGGACGAAATAGGCGATATGCCACTTGAAGCGCAGGCTAGCCTTTTGAGAGTATTGCAAGAAGGTGAAGTGATGCGTATAGGCGGCAAGCGTCCGATGAAGGTTAACGTCAGAATTATTGCTGCAACCAATCGGGATCTAAAAAAAGATATCGAACATGGTTCCTTCCGCCGTGACCTCTATTTTCGTCTTAATGTTATTAGCTTGCCTATTCCACCATTAAGAGCAAGAAAAGAAGATCTTAGAGAACTAGTAGAATGGTTTTGCGAAAAAATCAGTCGAGCATTCAATCGAAACTGCGTGAAATTTTCAGATTCAGCCCTTAGTCATATGGAAAACTACGACTGGCCAGGTAATGTTAGAGAACTGGAGAACATCGTCGAACGAACAATAAACCTCACAGAAGCTGAGGTAATAAATGATAAAGACTTACCCGATGAATTACAGAATTCTGTCTGTAATGCTTTGGCTGTTCATGATGGACGCACAAAAAACTATAATCTTAAGGATAGTGAAAAAATGATCATTGAACGCTGTCTGATAGAGAAAAAAGGTAATCTGCGACAGGTTGCTATCGCACTTAATCTTTCACGTGGAGCACTTTACAATAAATTAAAGCGCTACGATATTGAGGCAAATGAATATCGAAAACTCAATCCTGAGTGCTAAATAATAATTCTAATTTTAGAGGGCATATTAACTCATCTCACTTTAAGTAAATCGGCAAATCTTGTCGTATATCGAGGCGAGAGCATTTCTCGCTTCATCTGCCAGGCAGCCTGGATCCCCTGTTCTGCAAAATACAGCGTTCCCCTTCCGTCCTTTGCGTTGAGTTGGGCGAGAACTTTCATCAGTTTCTCGCTGTTCCTCCGTGGAGCGTTATCATCGAAGAGGTTAAGTTGCGCTACGCCCTGGCTGTAGAATTCCCCAAGCATAACGCCTGCTTTCTGATAGCGATGCCCGTCTCGCCAGACTGCATCGAGGCATTTCGTCGCCGCGGTAATTATGTCCCGGCTATCCATATCGCATGCGCTATCGATTAATCCTGAAGCTTTTCATTCACCGTTGCCATTTGCACCACCCGGGTTACTCAGTCCGCCGGCCAGCGCGACTTGCTGATTTCGCAGCTCGTCGATTACCTCTTCGGGCTTCGCATCTGGTGACGGCGTCACTAAGCGGCCATGCGCGCTGAACAGGCGCTGGCCTGCGGAATGAGAAAGCGTGAGAAGAAAGCGTCAAGGCGCGACGCTTTCGGCAGGGGCGGTCGCGGCCTGGCGGAGACGTGGCCGCGATCGGGGGGGATGTAAACCGCGATGAAACGGGTAGTCAGGAAGGCTATCGGTTGGCTAGGTCCCTTTTCTCACCAGGCGGGCGGCCTGGACAAAGACCTCATCCTCCACCCCATCTCCCTTCTGTCTGCCCAGCCGCACCAGCTCATCCACGATGCTCCCCTGATTAATCTGCTTTTGGGTCGCCACTAAGCTAATGACCGCCGCGCCGATAGCCATGCCAATCAATGCCGTTTGTTCATCTTTATCTTTCATGGTGTCGCTCCGTCTGTCCTCATCAGAAAGGCTAGCAAAAGATAGCCACTGCTCCATTTCAAATTCACTTTCTTTACGCATGCTGGAAAAGTCAGGCGCCGAGTTGACCTCGCTTCCTTGCTATGGCGATAGCGCATAACGCTGTCGCACCACGTCGGGTCTTTTATTTGGCCGAATTCACGCTTCGCGGAAATAAATAAAAATAACGCGCGTGCCTGAGGCAAAAAAAAGAAATAACCCTTTAAGCGACGAATCCAGATTATTCCATTAGGGAATGGCTGAGATGCTAATATTTCATTTCCCCAACGATTTTAAGAAGCCTATAGTTTTTTTGCCTGCAGAACATCCACTTAGGTTAAAAGACATAAGGATATAATTATGATTGTTTCAGCCCCCAGCGATTATCGCGAAGCCGCTCGTCGCCGTCTGCCCCGTTTCCTTTTTGACTATATTGACGGTGGCGCGGTGGCGGAAAATACCATGAACGCCAATGCCGCCGAGCTCGCCTCGGTCGCCCTTCGCCAGCGCGTGCTGTGCGGGGCGGGTGAACCGACGCTGGCCACCACCATCCTTGATGCCCCATGGGCGATGCCCGTGGCGCTGGGGCCGGTCGGCGCCACCGGCATGTATGCCCGCCGCGGCGAAGTCCAGGCGGCCCGCGCCGCCTCCCGCGCCGGGATCCCTTACACGCTGTCCACCGTGTCGGTCTGCTCCATTGAGGAGGTGGCGAGCCACGCCAGTGGCGCGCTCTGGTCCCAGCTGTACGTCCTGAAAGATCGCGGCTACATGCGTAACGCGCTGGAGCGCGCCTGGGCCGCCGGCATGAAAACCCTGGTATTCACTGTCGATATGCCGATCCCCGGCTCACGGTATCGGGACAACCGCTCAGGAATGTCCGGGCCGCACGCCACCTTGCGACAGTATCTTCAGGCCTGCACCCACCCGCGCTGGGCAATGAACGTCGGCCTGGCGGGCAGGCCTCTGTCGTTCGGTAATATCGAAGCCTATACCGGCCACAAAATGACCATGGACGACTATATGGGGTTCATCAGCAACAACTTCGACCCGTCCATCGCCTGGCACGATCTGGAGTGGATCCGCGACAGCTGGCCAGGAAAGCTGATCATCAAAGGGATCCTTGATGCCGAGGATGCGCGCAATGCCGTGCGGCTGGGCGCCGACGGCATTGTGGTCTCCAATCACGGCGGCAGACAGCTCGATGGCGCCATCCCCACCGCCCGGGCGCTGCCGCGGGTGGCGGAGGCGGTCGGCGACGATCTGACGGTCCTTGCCGACTCCGGAGTGCGCTCCGGCGTGGACGTTATTCGCCTGCTCGCCCTCGGCGCGAAGGGGGTCCTGCTTGGTCGGGCCTATATTTATGCCCTGGCCGCCGCGGGCGAAGCGGGCGTGGCGCACCTGCTGCGCTTATTTGCCGAGGATATGAAGGTCACCATGACCCTCACCGGCGCCACCTCCCCCTCGGCCATCAGCCTCGATTGCCTCGACCGGCTGGAAAAAGATCACCAGCGCAGCCGTGCGGTCCCGGTATCCTTATCTGCCTGACGCAGCCCGGGGCCGGGCGTGACCGCGTGCCTTGGCCCGGCAACCGAAATTACCCCTGCGGGTCCAGCGCCGGCCGTTGCGCTGCGTCAGCCGGGCGCTCCGGGCGGATGCGGAACCAGATCGCATACATGGCCGGCAGGAAGATAAGGGTCATGATGGTTCCCCCCAGCGTCCCGCCAATCAGCGTATAGGCGAGCGTCCCCCAGAAAACCGAATGCGTCAGCGGAATGAACGCCAGGATCGCCGCCAGCGCGGTCAGCAGAACCGGGCGGGCTCGCTGCACCGTCGCCTCCACCACCGCGTGGAACGGATCGAGCCCCGCCTGCTGGTTATGGTGGATTTGACCAATCAGGATCAGCGTATTTCGCATCAGGATCCCCGACAGGGCGATCAGGCCCACAAGGGCATTGATGCCAAACGGCTGATTGAACAGCAGCAGCGTCGGCACCACGCCAATCAGCCCCAGCGGGGCGGTCAGGAAGACCATGACCATCGCCGACAGGGAGCGCACCTGCAGGATAATGATCAGCAGCGTGAGGGCGATCATGATCGGAAATAACGGCACCATCGCCCGGGTGGCTTTGCCGGACTCCTCGATTGACCCCGCCGTCTCGATGCGATACCCCGGCGGCAGGGAGTCGATAATGGGCTGCAGCGACGTCATCAGCGCGGTGGAGACATCCGGCGGCTGCAGGTTATCCGCGACATCGCCCCGGACGGTAATGGTCGGCGTGCGGTCGCGACGACGGAGCAGGGGTTCTTCCATCCTGATCTCGACTTCACCGATCTGCGACAAGGGAACTCGCTGCCCGTCGCTGCCCACCAGGGTGAAATCGGCGATTTTCGCCGGATCCAGACGGATATCCCCCGCCGCGCGGCCGATGACCTGCACGGCGCGAATATCTTCCCGGACGGTGGTGATGGGGATCCCTGACAGCAAGAACTGCAGCTGCCGGGCGACGGCCTGGGAGCTGAGCCCACTCGCCTGCAGCCGGTCCTGATTGAGGCTGAAATGCATCACCGGCACGCGCGAACCCCAGTCGCTATTGACGGTGCGCATCAGCGGACTGGCCTGCAGCACCGATTTCACCCGATCGGCGATGTCGCGCAGGGTGTGCGGATCGGGCCCCATCACCCGCCAGGCGACCGGATACGGCGAATAAGGACCAAAAACCAGCTGCGTGACGCGCACCCGCGCCTGCGGCGCCAGGCCATTGGCCACCGCCTCCCGCAGCCGCAGCTTAAGCGCCTCGCGAGAGGCCGGGCCGTCGGTCAATACCACCAGTTTGGCAAAGGAGGGGTCCGGCAACTCCGGGGCCATCGCCAGGTAAAAGCGCGGCGCGCCCTGGCCGATATAGCTGGTGACAATCTTCGCTTCCGGCTGCTGCTGCAGCCAGCGCTCAATATTCGCCGTCGCGGCGCTGGTCTGAATAATCGACGACCCGTAAGGCATCTGCACCTCAACCAGCACTTCCGGGCGATCGGAGGTGGGGAAAAACTGCTTTTTCACCACGCTCATTCCCAGTAACGCCACCATAAACAGCACCACCACCCCGGCGGCCACGCGCCATTTGCGGGCGATAACCCGGGTCAGCAGCCGGCGAAAGCGCTGATAGCGTGGGGTGTCATACAGCGCGGCGTGGCCCGCCGCCGCGGATTTCCTCTCCGGCAGCAGGTGCACGCCCAGCCAGGGGGTAAAGATCACCGCCACAATCCAGGAGGCAATCAGCGCGATACCGACGATCCAGAACACATTGCTGGCATACTCCCCGGCGGTGGATTGCGCAAACCCGTTGGGCATAAAGCCCACCGCCGTCACCAGGGTGCCGGCCAGCATCGGCGCCGCGGTATGGCTCCAGGCATAAGCCGAGGCTTTGAGGCGGTCATACCCCTCCTCCATTTTGACCACCATCATTTCGATGGCGATAATGGCATCATCCACCAGCAGCCCCAGGGCGAGGATCAGCGACCCGAGGGTGATGCGGTCGAAGTTTTTGCCGGTAGCCGCCATCACCACAAACACTACGGCCAGGGTGAGCGGCACCGCCGCCGCGACCACCACCCCCACGCGCCATCCCATGCTGACAAAGCACACCGTCATCACCACCAGCAGGGCGACAAAGAATTTGATCATGAACTCATCGACCGCGGCGCTGATATTCACCGACTGATCGGTCACTTTCGTCAACGACATGCCGAGCGGCAGGCTCTGATTGATGCTGGCCGTTTCGGCGTCCAGCGCTTTCCCCAGCGCCAGGCCATTCCAGCCCTCGCGCATCACCACGCCAAGCAGCAGCGCCGGTTCGCCCTGATTGCGGATCAGGAAGGTGGCGGGATCTTCATACCCCCGCTCAACCGTGGCGACATCGGCGAGCTTCAGCGTTCTGCCCCCGGCAATTATCGGCGTGTCGCGGATCTGCTGCAGGCGGTCGAACGCCCCGTCGAGGCGGATAAAGATCTGCCCGCCGCGGGTCTCGATAGCCCCGGCCGCGGTCAGCACATTCTGATTGTTCAGCGCGGCAAAAATCGCCTCCGGCGAGAGCCCCAGGGTGGCGAGACGGCCATGAGAAAACGAGAGATAAATGCGCTCCGCCTGTTCGCCGAGAATATTCACTTTTTTCACCCCGGGAACATGCAGCAGCTGCTGGCGCAGGGTTTCGGCGTCACGCACCAGCTGCCGGGGCGGCTCTCCCCGCGCTTTCAGCGCAAAAAGGGCAAAGGTGACATCGGCGAATTCGTCATTCATCATCGGACCGGAGACGCCGGCAGGCAGGTTTTTCGCCTCATCGCCCAGCTTCTTGCGCGCCTGATAAAACTGCTCCGGCACCTCGGAAGGTGGGGTCTGATCCTGCAGCGATAAGGTGATCAACGCCATCCCGGGGCGGGTATAGGTCTCGGTGCGATCGTACCACTTCAGCTCCTGGAGCCGTTTCTCCAGCGGCTCGGCGACCTGATCCTGCATCTCCTGCGCGGTGGCGCCCGGCCAGACGGCGATGACCGTCATTTGCTTGACAGTGAAGGGCGGATCTTCCGCCCGCCCGAGCCCGAAGAAGGCCACCAGCCCGGCGACCGAAATAAGGATAATCAAAAACAGGGTCACCGACCGCTCGCGGACGGCCAGCGCGGAGAGATTAAAACGTCCGTCGCTCATGGCTGGCTCCCGGCGGCAGTATGCTCGCGTCGTTCCGCCAGCCGCACCGCCTCGCCCTGGTGCAGAAGATGGGCGCCCAGAGCGACGATCGGCTCCCCGGGCTTCAGCGGACCGGTCACTCGCGCCGTTTCATCATTCAGGCCGACCACCGTCACCGGTTGCCAGGAGACGGTGGCCGGGCGGGAGGCAACGCGCCAGACGCCAGGGCCGTTGCCCGGATCGTAGACTGACGCCAGGGGCACCTCCAGCACCTCGCCTGGCCCCTGGTCGTTGCCGATGCGCAGGGTTACGGTAGACCCCAGCGGGGCGTTCGCCAGCGCGCCGTTCAGCACATAGCGCGCTTCAAAGGTGCGGGTGGCGGCGTCAGCTGCGTCCGAAAGCAGGCGCATGGTTGCGGTGACCGGCTGAGATTCGCTGCCATAGCGTGTCGCCAGCGCCTCGCTGCCGACCGCCGGGCGCAGCGTCTCCGGAAGCTGCACCCGCGCTTCGCGCTGCCCCGCTCGCGCCAGGCGGATCACCACCTGCCCGGCGCTGACCACCTGCCCCGGCTCGGCGAGCGTTTCCACCACCACGCCGTCAGCATCCGCCAGCAGTCCGGCATAGCCGGTGGCGTTTTGCGCCACGTTTGCCTGCGCCTGGGCCGCGCTGAGGTCGGCTCTCGCCGCCTCTGCCGCCGCGTTGATCTGATCGAACTCCGCCGCCGAGACGGCGCCGCTGGCCACCAGGCCGCGATAGCGGGCAAGATCGTTAGCCGCCTTTTTGGCTCGTGCCCGCGCGGCGTCGACCGCCCGCTGTTGGGACTGCGCCTGCAGGGCAAGATCAGCCGGATCCAGGCGCAACAGCAGTTGACCGCGCCGGACGCTCTGCCCGGTCTCTACCAGCCGTTCAAGGACTTTTCCCGCCACCCTGAAGCCGAGGTCGCTTTGGGTACGAGCCACCACCACGCCGGTAAAGACTCGCGAGCTGGCCTCCGCGCGCTCGACGGTGGCCACCCGCACCAGCGGCGGCCGCGTGCGGGGATCGTCATGGTCGGCAGGTTCGCCGCAGCCCGTGAGGGCCAACGGCAGGAGGCAGACGGCAAAATGGACGGCGTTGAGCCTGAGCATGGGTCACCTTAATGAAAAGACCGGTTGGTGAGCGCATTCTCAGACGAGTGACCAATAAAGTCAATAGTCACTAATCAGGGGGAGAGACTTCTCAGGATGAGGGAGGCAAGCAGCACCGCCGCGGTAGGCGCGGTGTCGAGATTGTATTGCAGCTGCACCGGGTTGATGAAAGGACACATCACCATATAGACCGCCAGGGTCGCCTCATCCAGCGGAGTTTTGCGCTCGAACTCGCCCGCCTGGCGGCCTTCGACAAGAATTTGACCAATCAGCTGCTGCAGATGACCGGCATACTGCTCCGTTGAGGGCCATTTATCGCGCGCCGCGACGGCGGCGATGTCGTACAGTTTGCGATCCTCGAAAAACAGTTCACTGCCGGCCTCGGTCAGCGCCCGGAAGAGGCGGCGCAGCTTTTCGCTGGCGGAGGGGGCATCGGCGATGGCCTCGCTGACCGCCACCATGATCTTCTCCAGCCGGCTGGCGCAGATTGCCTCGCCAATCGCCTGCTTGGAGTCGAAAAACTTGTAGATATAGGCTTTGGAAAAGCCTATTGCTTTGGCGAGATCGGTGACCGTGGTCTTTTCATAGCCATAGCGACTAAAGTGCGCCATGGCCGCGTCAAGAATCTGGTCGCGAACGCTGTGGTCAAGGGGACCACGGCTTGCTGGGGTGGGGGTATTTTTCGTCATTTGTTTAGCTTAATGCGATCGCTATCGTTTGACAACGAGTGACGTTTTTATGATTTGGTCACAATAACGCCCCGCTCTGATCCTCTCTCTCGCCGCGTTACGCCTCACGCGCCTCATTATTTATCGCGCCGGCGGGCAGACAGCCCAGGCCTTGCAGCGTCATATGTACGGCACGATCGAGCGGGGTATGCGGCTCCGCGCCTAAAAAGGCCACCAGCTTATCGTTGCGCAGGCGTACCGGCAGACGCCAGAGATAGTGCATCTCGACCATTTCGCGCAGGGTGGCGTTGAAGGGCGCCGCCAGCTTCACCAGCCACCAGGGAAAGGACTTCACTACCGCTCTGCCGCCATAGTGGGCGACCACCCGCTGGATCGCCTGGCTCATTTCGCTGCCGTCCGGGTCCCAGTGGCCCTGCATATGGAAGCGGGCAAACGGCTCAAGCTCATGCCTGCGGGCCAGCAGCGCGGCGATGGTGGCGGCGACGTCGGGCAGCCAGGCCCACTGGTGCCCCACGCCGATCGCCCCCGGGCGGCGAATGACGCCGGGAAGCTGACCGGGCCTGATCAGCCCCTGGGAAAACCAGCTATTCCCGGCGCGCGGACCAAAAAAATCCCCCGCCCGGACAATCAACGCCCGGCCGCCGCGCTGCACATAATCCTCCAGCGCCTGCTCCATCTCCACCCGGATAGCGCCTTTGCGGGTCACCGGCTGTTGTGCGGCCTCTTCCGCAATCAGCGGAAAGGCATCCGGTCCATAGTTATAGACCGTGCCGGGCAGGACAACTAACGCCCGCTGCTGTTCGGCGGCCTGCAGGGTGTTGCGCAGCATAGGCAGTACCTGTTTCCGCCAGTGCCGGTATCCCGGCGGATTGACCGCATGGACGATCACGTCGCAACCGGCAGCAGCCGCCGCCACCTGCCCGGCATCCAGCGCGTCGCCGGCTATCCACTGCATCCCCTCTTCGCGGCTGCGCACCTGGGCGCCGCGCTTCAGCGCCCGAACCTGCCAGTTGTCCGCCGCCAGCCGGCGGGCCACTTCCCCGCCTATGCCCCCGCTTGCTCCCAGAATAAGGACCTTGCCGCTGCTGTTCATCGTCTTTCCCCGTTCGCTAATGGATGCTTGACAGCCTACCTGCGGCTCATATCAAATGAAATTGCATATCATCATCGAGCGGCTATACATTTTTGTATGAATACCTCTATTCCCTGGGAGTGGTACCGAACCTTTCTCGCCGTCCTGCAGGAAGGCTCTTTATCGGGCGCATCGCGCACTTTGAACATCACCCAGCCGACGGCGGGACGCCATATCGCCGGGCTGGAAGCCGCCCTCGGCCAGGCCTTATTTACCCGTTCGCAGACCGGCCTGCTGGCGACCGACGCGGCGCTGGCGCTGCGGGTGCACGCCGAGGCGATGGCCAACACCGCCCGGGCGCTGGCACGCACGGCGGCCAACTTTAGTCGCGACAGAACCGATCTGCGTGGCGTGGTGCGCGTGGCCGCCAGCGAGGTGGTCGGCGCCGAGGTGCTGCCGCCGCTGATTGCCCGGCTCAGGCAGGCGTGCCCGAATATCGTCATCGAACTGATGCTCTCCAATCGGTTTCAGGATCTGCTTCACCGGGAGGCGGATATCGCGGTGCGGATGGTCGCTCCGCAGCAGGAGCAGCTTATCGCGCGGCGTCTCGGCAGGATCGAGCTCGGGCTGCATGCCGCCGATGCCTATCTGACCCGCCGGGGTCGGCCCGCTACGCCTGAGGAGCTTGACGGTCACGCGCTGATTGGTTTCGACAGCGCCACGCCCCTCGTTCGCCGGGCGCTTGAGCGCTACCCCCGTTTCCAGCGCGAGGCCTTCGCGATGCGCACCGATAGCGACCTCGCCCAGCTGAGCCTGATCCGCGCCGGGGCGGGGATCGGCATCTGCCAGGCGCCCCTTGCCGACGGCATCATTCCCCTGCGGCGAGTGCTGGCGGCCGACTTTTCTCTGTATCTCGAGACCTGGCTGGTGATGCATGAGGACCTGCGCCATAGCCCCGCCTGTAAGCGAGTATTTGATTTCCTCGCCGAGGGGTTGCAGGCGTATATTCGCGGCCCACTGGCGCGCTGAGCCACCCGCCTCGCGGGTAACTCCTTCCCTGCTGAAATAGTCACTCATTGACACTGTAAATACGGCATTGTATAAAACCCCGCCTCAATAATGAGTTTCATTTGCATTACTTCCATTTGCTGGTCATCCACTCGCCTGTTTACAAGGATAGCGTTTAATGAAGAAGGTCCTCTGCGCGTTAGGCTTGATGTTCACCGCCGTCAGTTCCGCGCTGGCAACAACCTACCCCCTGACGATTGAAAACTGTGGCTATCAGGAGACCTTCACCCGGCCGCCGGAGCGCGTGGTCGCGCTGGGGCAAAATACGGTCGAAATCCTGCTGCTGCTTGGGCTGCAAAAGCAGGTGGTGGCCAGCGCCTTCTGGCCGACCAGGGTATTACCGCAGCTGGCTGAGCAAAACGCGAAGATTAAAACCCTGACGGTGGAAATCCCGAGCCTGGAATCCGTACTGGCGCAAAATCCCGATTTCGTTCCCGCCCAGTTGCCGCTGCTGCTGGGGCCAGAAAGCAAAGTCGCCAAGCGTGAAGATCTCGCGACCGTCGGCGTGAACAGCTACGTGTCGCCGGGGATGTGCGCCACCCAAAAGGCTACCGGCGATATGTACGGCAGCCGGCAGAAGCTGTGGGACATGACCTGGCTGTATCAGGAAATTAGCGATTTTGCCCGCATTTTCAACGTGGAAGATCGTGGCCAGGCGCTGATCGCCGATTTCAAAAAACGTGAAGCCGACCTGCGTCAGGAGTTCGGTAAAAGCAAAAAAGATCTCTCCTTCGTCTTCTGGTTCTCCAGCGCCTCGCCGTCGGCCGATGCCTATGTCGGCGGCAAAAACAGCGCCTCCGGCTTTATCGCCAGCGTGCTGGGCGGACATAACGCCATTACCGCCGAGACCGAATGGCCCACGGTGAGCTGGGAGAGCATCATTGCCGCCAACCCGGACGTGATCGTGGTCTCAAGCCTGGATCGTAACCGCTGGGCGCTGGATAAGGCCGAGGAGAAGATCAAATTCCTCAAAAGCGATCCCGCCGTCAGCCAGCTGGAGGCAGTGAAAAAAGGCCATATCGTGGTGATGGACGGCCAGGCGATGAATCCGACCATCCGCACCCTCTACGGCGCGGAACAGGTGGGCGAACAGCTGAGAAAAATGGGGCTTAACTGATGAGCGTCGCAGTGCTTCAGACGCGCCGCAGCATGCTGCTCACCGGCTGGTGCGTCGTGGCAGTGTTCGCGCTGGCGCTGGTGATAGCGGTAGGCGTCAGCGTTGGCGAACTGCCCATCCCGCTGCACAACGTCTTTTACGCTATCAGCAATAAAACCGGCTTAACCGCGGTGCCTCTCAATCGTATCTACGAGAGCGTCATCTGGGACTTCCGCCTCAGCCGCGCCCTGGTCGCCGCCTGCTGCGGCGCCGGCCTGGCTATCTGCGGCGCCGTGCTGCAAAGCCTCCTGAAGAACGCCCTCGCGGAGCCCTACGTCCTCGGCGTCTCCGCCGGGGCCTCCACCGGCGCGGTATCAATCGTGGTGCTGGGCCTTGGCGCCGGGGCGATCTCCCTCTCCGCCGGGGCGTTTGCCGGAGCCTTCGCCGCCTTCGCCTTTGTCGCCTTTCTGACCAACGGCGCGCGCGGCGGCAATGAGCGCACCATCCTGGCGGGCGTCGCCGCCTCGCAGTTATTTAACGCTCTCACGGCCTACACCATCAGCACCTCCGCCAGCGCGCAGCAGGCGCGCGATGTGATGTTCTGGCTGCTGGGCAGCTTCAGCGGCGTCCGCTGGCCCGAATTCCAGCTGGTCCTGGTGGTGGTTCTCGCGGGCCTGGCGGTCTGCCTGTGGTATGCCCGGGCGCTGGACGCGTTCACCTTCGGCGACGATGCCGCCGCTTCGCTGGGCATTGCCGTGCCGCGCGTGCGCCTGATCCTCTTCACTACTGCGGCGGTGATCACCGCCACCATCGTCAGCATGGCCGGCTCGATCGGCTTTGTCGGCCTGGTGGTGCCCCACGTGATGCGCTTCTTCTTTGGCCCGTTGCACCGGACGTTGCTGATCGCCAGCGCGCTGGCGGGGGCGATCCTGATGGTGCTGGCGGACATTGCCTCGCGCCTGCTGATTGCCCCGCAAAGTCTGCCGGTCGGGGTGGTGACCGCTCTGGTTGGGGTGCCTTTCTTCGCCGTGATTATCTACCGCTCAAGGAATAAGTGATGAGTATTTGCGCTGAAAATATCACCTGGAAGGCAGGCAAAAAGGTCATCGTCAACACGGTCTCGCTGCGGGTGTCGCGCGGCGAAACGGTGGGACTGCTGGGGCCCAACGGCTGCGGCAAATCCTCGCTGCTGCGGGTTCTGGCGGGCCTGCGCCGCCCGGATGCGGGTCGCGTCACCCTCGACGGCCAGGACATCGCCAGGATGGCGAAAAAGCAGCTCGCCCGCCGGGTGGCGTTCGTCGAGCAACACGGCATGACCGAGGCCAATATGCGGGTGCGCGACGTCGTGCGCCTGGGGCGTATTCCGCATCACTCGCCGTTCTCAAACTGGAGCGCTCAGGATGACGAGGCGGTCACCGCCGCGCTGCAGCGGGTGGCGATGCTGGAGAAAAGCGACCAGGGATGGCTGAGCCTCTCCGGCGGCGAGCGGCAGCGGGTGCATATCGCCCGCGCCCTGGCGCAGAACCCGAGCGAGATCCTGCTGGATGAACCCACCAACCATCTGGATATTCACCATCAAATGCAGCTGATGCAGTTGATCAGCGAGCTGCCGGTGACCAGCATTGTGGCCATTCACGATCTTAATCATGCCGCGATGTTCTGCGATTCGCTGATCGTGATGCAGCAGGGGCAGATCCTCGCCAGCGGGACGCCGGAGGAGATTTTGTCCGAAGCGCTGCTGTGGGACGTTTTCCGGGTGAAAACCAAAATCGAGATCTCCCCGTACCACGGTAAAAAGCACATTCATTTCATCGTTTAGGTTTGGCGTATATGCCTCTCTTCTCCCTGCGCCCTGCGGCGACCCTCTGGCCTCCCGTTTTACTGGGAAGCCAGTTCGTTTTTAATATTGGCTTTTATGCGGTCGTCCCTTTCCTTGCCCTCTTCCTGCGCGACGAGATGCTGCTCTCCGGCGGGCTTATCGGCCTGATCCTCGGGCTGCGCACCTTCTCCCAGCAGGGCATGTTTATCATCGGCGGGACGCTGGCCGACCGCTATGGCGCTAAGGCGATCATCCTCGCCGGCTGCGTGGTTCGCGTCGCCGGCTATCTGCTGCTGGCGTGCGGCACAACGCTGGAGTCTATTATCCTCGGCGCCTGCCTGACCGGCGTCGGCGGAGCGCTGTTTTCCCCGTCGATCGAGGCCCTGCTGGCGCGGACCGGTACCCACAGCCAGGCCAACGGAAAACGCAGCCGCGCCGAGTGGTTTGCGCTGTTTGCAGTGTGCGGTGAACTGGGGGCGGTTATCGGCCCGGTGGCCGGAGGGCTGCTGAGCGGGATCGGCTTTCGGCATATCGCCCTCGCCGGCGCGGGGCTATTTCTTCTGGCGCTGCTGGTGCTCTTTTTCTGTCTGCCCGCCGACGGGCAGCGGACACAAACGCGCAGCCGGGTGCCGTGGTGGACACCTTTGCGTCAGCCGCGCTTTGTCGCGTTTATTATCGCCTACAGCTCATGGCTGTTGAGCTATAACCAGCTTTACCTCGCCCTGCCGGTGGAGATCCAACGCGCCGGCGGCCGTGAGCAGGATCTGGCGCCGCTTTTTATGCTGGCCTCGCTATTGATTATTACCCTGCAGCTTCCTCTCGCCCGTTTCGCCCGACGTATTGGCGCCGTGCGCATTCTGCCGGTGGGCTTTCTGCTGCTGTCGGCTTCTTTTGTCAGCGTGGCGTTATTCGCCGCCTCGTCGCCCGCCGAAGGCTGGCTGCGATTATTGCCGTCGGCCTGCTTTGTCACGCTGCTCACCCTCGGCCAGATGCTGCTGGTGCCCTCAGCCAAGGATCTGATCCCGCTGTTCGCCGAGGAGTCGACGCTGGGCGCCCACTACGGGGCGCTCGCCACGGCGGGGGGTTGCGCGGTGTTAGCCGGGAATTTGCTGCTCGGCCCTATGCTGGACCAGGCGCTCACCCCCTCGCCGCAGGCGGTCTATCCCTGGCTTCTGCTGGCGCTGTTTCCGTTGTGCAGCGCCGTGGCCCTGCGGGCGATCTGCCGCCCACTGGCGGCAACCTGACGCTGTGCGGGCAACGGCCCGCTCAGGAAGTTAACCGGGAGAAGCGCACGGAGGCCAGCCCGCCTTATTGTGCCGCCAGCTCGCGGCGAACGATCTCGGCGCCGGCGCTTAAGGCGTGAAGTTTGCCGGTCGCAACCTGGCGCGGCAGCGGCGCCATACCGCAGTTGGTGGACGGATAGAGCTTGTCGGCATCGACGAACGCCAGCGCCTTGCGCAGGGTAGCGGCCACCTCTTCCGGGGTTTCGATAGCATGGCTGGCCACATCGATGGCTCCGACCATCACCTTTTTACCGCGGATCAGTTCCAGCAGATCCATCGGCACCCGCGAGTTGTGGCACTCGAGAGAGATAATATCGAGGGACGATTTCTGCAGCTGTGGGAAGGCCTCCTCATACTGACGCCACTCGGAGCCCAACGTTTTTTTCCAGTCGGTATTGGCCTTGATGCCGTAGCCGTAGCAGATATGCACCGCCGTCTCGCACTTCAGCCCTTCGGTGGCTCGTTCCAGCGCGGCGATCCCCCAGTCGTTCACCTCATCGAAGAAGACGTTGAAGGCCGGCTCATCGAACTGAATAATATCGACCCCGGCGGCCTCTAACTCTTTCGCTTCCTGATTGAGGATTTTGGCGAACTCCCAGGCCAGCTTTTCCCGGCTTTTATAGTGGTTGTCATACAGCGTGTCGATCATGGTCATTGGGCCCGGCAGCGCCCATTTAATCGGCTGACTGGTGAGCTGACGCAGATAGCGCGCGTCCTCAACGAAGACCGGTTTCTGGCGCTCCACGGCGCCCACTACGGTTGGAACACTGGCCTCATAGCGGTTACGAATTTTCACGATCTCGCGTTTGGCAAAATCAACGCCGCTGAGGTGCTCAATAAAGGTGGTGACAAAGTGCTGCCGCGTTTGCTCGCCGTCGCTGACAATATCGATCCCGGCCCGCAGCTGGTCGTCGAGGGACAAACGCAGGGCGTCGCGCTTGCCGGCCAGTAATTCTTCGCTGGACAGTTTCCAGGGCGACCACAGGGTCTCTGGCTGCGCCAGCCAGGAAGGTTTCGGTAAACTGCCGGCGGTCGATGTCGGAAGCCATGTTTTCATAATCAGTAGCCTTTTATTTTGGTTTAGCAAAGCGCGAAGTTAGCAGACCATTGCTCAAGCAACGTCTTGTGCGGGTTGATAAAATGTTGTTGTGTAAATTTACCCTGCTCTATCGCCAACAGGCTGCGCTCTTCCCGGTCATAAACAATTTTGGTGACGGAATGATCCAGGTGATTGAGATTGGGCTGATAGTATTGCCCCGCCGCAGAATTCGCGTTGTAGATCTCCGGTCGGTATATTTTCTGAAACGTCTCCATCGTGCTGATGGTCGCGATCAGCTCCAGGCTGGTGTAATCGCTGAGCAGATCGCCGGAAAAATAGAAGGCCAACGGCGCGACGCTATGTTTGGGCATAAAATAGCGCACCTGCAGCCCCATTTTGCTGAAATAGCGCTCGGTCAGCGAGACGCCTTCCTGGGCATATTCAATGCCGAGGACCGGATGTTCGTTGCCAGTGCGACGGTAAACATCTTTGCTGGATACGCTCAGGCAAATCACCGGCGCCTTGCTGAAGCTGGTCTTATAGGCGCTGGACTGCACGAAATCCTTAAAGATATTGCCGTGCAGCTCGCCAAAATTTTCGGGCACGCTGAAGCGGTTCTGGTCTTTATTATGCTCCAGCAGCAGCACGCTAAAATCATAATCCCGCACATACGAAGAGAAGTTATTGCCGACGATACCGGCATGGCGCTCACCGGTTTTTTTATCGACAATATGCGTTTGCAGGATCTCTATCACCGGAAAACTGGCGGCATCCTGAGCAATATTCATCTCGACAGAAATAATATCCAGTTCCACCGCATAGCGATCGTTGTAGGGATTATCCCAGTGCGCCAGGGTATTAAACCGGTTATTCATCATGATTAACGTATTGCGCAGATTGTCCTGACGGCTCTCCCCTCTGGCCAAATTGGCAAAGTTGGTGGTAATACGCGTATTTTCCGCAGGGTTATAATTTTCATCAAACCGGCTGCGCTTAATCGTATAGGTAAATTCGTTATTCATGGCGATTGTCCATCCTGGTGTCGGGCATAAAGCGGAATAAGCGGAGTATTTTCCACAGGCGACGCAGAGTCAGACCTGGCGCGCTTCAACCGGTAAATGTTGTTGATTCGTTAATGGGTCTATTTTTGCCAGAGTCGGTGATGGAGGGAAAGCGACTTAAATTCATTGCAACATGAGCTATCCTCATGTTGCTCCGCTAAGCGCCAGGTGTACTCGAGGTATCGTCATGATGCCATGGTCAGGGGCGGCAGTTCAGGCCACGTCAGGCTAATAAACGTTTGTGGTGTGAATGTATGCCAGGGTACAATCTTTAACCACTATAATACGTGCTTAACATAGCCGTCGTACCCGTTTAGCTGGAGCTTTTGTCGTACAGAATGATTGTTGATATCAGTATTATGTCGATGTGCATGGCCGTGCTGCTGATTATGAGCGTACTGCTGAATTAAGAGGCTCCCGAACACAATGACACCCGCTCTCATCTGACCTTCACATTCGCGAGGAATAAAGGAGATTCAGAGGATTCGCGCCGCACGGGATTGTCCCGCCTGCCGCCGCCCTCTACTCTTTTGGTACTTGTTAATCGAGGAATACCAGATGAAAAAAGCTCTCCTTGCCCTGTTCGCTATCGCCGCCGTGGCCGCCGCCAGCGCGTTTGCCGCCGATAAAACCGACGCCCCGACGCCCATTGTCGACAACGGCGGTCGTCCTCCGCTGGAGATGGGTCATGGCCCCCAGCCGCCGTTCCCGCCACCGTTTCCGCCGCGCAAGCCGGTGCTGTTTTCAGCAACGGTCGCGACCGATACGCCGGCGGAAACCATTAACAAACTGACCGCCCTGATCCCCACCGGTCAGGCGAAGCACTACGAAGTTCACGTTGAGGTGGTGCCGGTTGCGGAGGATGCCGACGGGAAATAGCCCTGGCGTGGGCGCTCTGCCTGAGTCCTGCGATAATAAAAAAGCTGCCGCTTATCGCGGCAGCTTTTGTTAGCTTGAATAAAACAGAATGCTGAAAATTAGCTGCGCACTTTACGGTAGATAAACAGCACGACCAGCGCACCGATTACCGCCACCACGAAGCTGCCGAAATTAAACCCGTCGACTTTGCCAAAACCAAAGAAGGTACTGATCCAGCCGCCGACCACGGCGCCGATGATCCCCAGAATAATGGTTACAATAAACCCGCCGCCGTCTTTCCCCGGCATAATCCACTTGGCTAAAATACCGGCAATAAGTCCAAAAATGATCCAGGAAAGAATACCCATGGTTAACCGTCCTCTTGTTACCTTTAAGCATTTCGTATTGAAAAGAGTAGCATATATAACGAGATTGGATCGGTAATAATCTATTTATTAGATAATTTCTTGCCGCCGCGCGGTAGCGCTGCTGGCCTCATGTTTCGCGCTGGCGGCCCCGCCCCCGCTTATTCCCCTGAAAAAAGGGAGGCTATTCGCCTCCCGGTCACGACTTATATTACCGCGGTGGTTAGCCGCGATGAACAGCATAATCGCGACTGTTCGTCGAAGATTTCAATTTGCCAGACCTGGTGGCGAGTCCCGACGTGCAGCGCTTTGCACACGCCCCGCACCCGGCCCCCGCGCGCCGAACGAATGTGGTTGGCGTTAACCTCCAGCCCCACCACCTTCTGTTCGCCTTCGCTGCACAGATAACCCGCCACCGACCCCAGCGTCTCCGCCAGCACCACCGACGCCCCGCCGTGCAGCAGGCCAAACGGCTGCTGTGTGCGGCCATCCACCGGCATGGTGGCCTCCAGCGTATCGTCGGTAAAGGTCTCAAAGCGAATATCCAACAGCCCTACCATGTTTCCCTCACCGAGCCGGTTGAGCTGCTCCAGCGTGGCCTGACGTTTCCAAATCATCCGATTATCTCCAGTAACGCCTGCAGCGGGTGGCGAACGCCGCTGCCTTCAATGCGCTTCACCTGGCTGCGGCAGGAGTAGCCCGTCACCAGACAGCGGTTACGCGGCAGTCGCTGCATCGCCTGCTGCCAGGAGAGCGCGTAAATGGCCAGCGAGTTGGCATGGTTTTTCACTTCATGACCATAGGTGCCTGCCATCCCGCAGCACCCGACGCTGACGTTTTCCAGCTTCGCGCCGAAGTGGGCAAAAATCTCTGCCCACTGCTTCGTCGCCGCCGGCAGCGCGGTCACTTCCGTACAGTGACCGAACAGGTACCAGGGCTCGCCGCCCGGATCGGGACGGGCGTCGGCGGTCAGGACCTTCGGCAACCACTCATGGACTAACAGCACCTGAAAATCGCCGCGCTTGTCGCCAAGCGTTTGCTTATATTCATCGCGGTAGCAGAGCACCAGCGCCGGATCGACGCCGACCAGCGGCATACCCAGCTGCGCCACGCGGTTAAGGAAGTCTGCCGTTTTCTGCGCGGTGCGCGCGAAGCGGGTCAGGAATCCTTTAATATGCTGCGCCTTGCCGTTCGGCGAGAACGGCAGCAGCACCGGCTGATAGCCTAAGGCCTCAACCAGACGGATAAAGTCAGCCACCACCTGGGCGTCGTAATAGCTGGTAAAGGGATCCTGTACCACCAGCACCATCTTCGCTTTCTGCTCGGCGCTCAGCGCTTCGAGCTGCTCAAGGGTCATGTTGGCGGAGCGGTGGCCGGCCATCTGCTGCTTCAGCGACGGCGCCGAGAGCAGCGGCAGATCGACCATCCCGATATGCTTCTCCGACAGCTTTTTCAGCCACGGCTGGTTCATGAAGAAGTTAAAAGTCTTCGGCGCCTGGGCCATCAGCGGCGCATAGGATTCCACCGACGCCACCAGATGATCGCGCACCGGCCGCAGATAGCGGCTGTGGTACAGCTGCAGGAAGCGTGAGCGGAACTCCGGGACATCGATTTTGATCGGGCACTGGGTCGAACAGGCTTTGCAGGCCAGACAGCCGGACATCGCCTCTTTGACCTCGTGAGAGAAATCATATTCCCCTTTGCGCGCATGCCAGCTGTTGCGCGTGCGCGCCACCAGCGAGCGCAGGCTAACGCCCTGCTCCGGCAGCGCCTTCTCCAGCTGATTGGGATCGACGCCGCGATCCGCCAGCAGACGCAGCCATTCGCGGACCAGCGTCGCCCGCCCTTTCGGCGAGTGGATGCGCTGGTTGCTCACCTTCATCGACGGACACATCGGGCTTTTTACGTCAAAGTTGAAGCACAGCCCGTTGCCATTACACTCCATCGCCCCGCGCCAGGCGCTGCGCACCGCGATAGGGATCTGCCGATCCCAGGTGCCGCGCTTCACCGCGTCGACTTTCATCATCGGCGCGTCGATCCCTTCCGGCGGACAAATTTTCCCCGGGTTCAGTCGGTTATCCGGATCAAAGACCGCTTTGATCTTCCGCAGCTCGCCGTACAGCGCCTCGCCAAAGAATGCCGGGCTGTACTCGGCGCGGAAGCCTTTGCCATGTTCCCCCCACAGCAGACCGCCATATTTCGCCGTCAGCGCTACCACATCGTCGGAGATCTGCTTCATCAGCACCTCCTGCTGCGGATCGCACATGTCCAGCGCCGGGCGCACGTGCAGCACCCCGGCGTCGACGTGGCCAAACATGCCGTAGCTCAGGCCGTGGCTGTCGAGCAGCGCGCGGAACTCGACGATATAATCCGCCAGGTGTTCGGGCGGGACGCAGGTATCCTCGGCAAAGGGGATCGGCTTGGCGGCGCCTTTGGCATTGCCCAACAGGCCTACCGCCTTCTTGCGCATGGCGTAGATGCGCTCCACGCCATCAAGATCGTGACAGACCTGCCAGCCGATGACCCCCGCCTCGCTGCGGGCCATCAGCTCGTCCAGACGCTGGCACAGCGTGGTGACCTGCTGGTCAATCAGCGCCGCGTCATCCCCGGCGAATTCGACGATATTGAGCCCGAGCATCTCTTTATCCGGTACGTCGGTGATCAGTTCGTTCACCGAGTGCCAGACGATATCCTCGCGCGCCAGATTGAGGACTTTAGAGTCGACGGTCTCCACCGACAGGGCCTTGGCCTCCACCATAAAGGGCGCATTTCGCAGCGCAGAGTCAAAGGAGTCATATTTGACGTTGACCAGCCGGCGCACCTTCGGCAGGCGGGTAATATCCAGCCGCGCTTCGGTGATAAACGCCAACGTCCCTTCCGAACCGGTTAAAATACGGGTCAGGTCGAACTCGCTCATCTCATCGTTAAAGACGTGGCGCAGATCGTATCCGGTGAGGAAGCGGTTGAGTTTGGGAAACTTATCAATGATTAGCTCGCGCTGCGCCTTGCAGCGCTGGTAGACCGTGTTGTAAATCCGCCCTATCGTCGAGGGCGTATTGCCAAGCGTCTCCGCCAGCGCCACCGGCACCGCCTGGGTATCGAGGATATCCCCGCCCATCAGCACCGCCCGCAGGCCAAGCACGTGATCCGACGTTTTACCATACACCAGCGATCCCTGACCGGAGGCGTCGGTGTTTATCATCCCGCCCAGGGTGGCGCGGTTGCTGGTGGAGAGCTCAGGCGCAAAGAAGTAACCATAGGGTTTAAGAAACTGGTTCAGCTGATCTTTGATGACGCCGGCTTCGACGCGCACCCAACCCTCTTCGGGGTTGATTTCAATAATGCGGTTCATATAGCGGGACATATCGACGATAATTCCGCCGTTAAGCGCCTGGCCGTTGGTGCCGGTGCCGCCGCCGCGCGGGGTGAAGATCAGCGATTTAAAGCGTGGTTCGGCGGCGACCCGCGCCAGTAACGCTACGTCTGCCGTGGAACGTGGAAACAGGACCGCATCCGGCAACAGCTGATAGACGCTGTTGTCGGTGGCCATCGTCAGCCTGTCGGCATAGCTGGTGGCGGTATCGCCGGTAAAACCCTGTTGCTCCAGTACCTGCAAAAAATTCAGCACCAGTTGAACTACCCCTGGCGCCTGAGAAATTTGTGGGATCATCACACTTGACCCTGCCTGACTATGTTGTGTTTGAAAATATTGTGTTGGTGCTAACTAAACGTTTGCGTAGCGCATTCAACTTTTTATCACATTTTTTTCATATGCGCCCACGTGTTTTCTGTGCAAAATCAGCCCGGCAAAATTATTGATATTATTATCAGTACATGGATTTACGCGGCGCCAGCTTTTTGGCGCGACTGGAAAGGTAAAAATTCTCTATGATTAACCCCCATCAGCCTCGGGACATACCGCAAATACTGCTGTCGGTGCTGTTCCTGGCCCTGATTATCATATCCTGCCTGTGGGTTGTGCAGCCGTTTATTCTGTCCTTCGCCTGGGCCGGCACCGTGGTGATCGCCACCTGGCCGGTGCTGCTGCGTCTGCAGCGCGTGCTGTTCGGCAAACGGATGCTGGCGGTGCTGGCGATGACCCTGCTGCTGTTTTTGCTATTCGTGATTCCTATCGCTCTGCTGGTCAACAGCCTGGTGGATAACAGCGTTCCGCTGATCAAACTCATCAGCAGCGGAAATGTGACGCTGCCGGATTTCGCCTGGCTCAACAGCGTGCCGCTGGTCGGCGATAAGCTCTACGCCGCCTGGCATGGCCTGCTGGATATGGGCGGCTCGGCGATTATGGCCAAGGTTCGCCCCTACATTGGCACCACCACCAGCTGGTTTGTCGGTCAGGCGGCGCACATCGGCAAGCTGCTGGTCTACTGCGGCCTGATGCTGTTATTCAGCGCGCTGCTTTACTGGCGCGGCGAGCAGGTAGCCTACGGTTTTCGCTATTTCGCCACGCGCCTGGCGGCTAAACGCGGTGACGCCGCCGTGCTGCTGGCCGGCCAGGCCGTGCGCGCCGTGGCGCTGGGCGTGGTGGTGACGGCCCTCACTCAGGCGGTGCTGGGCGGGATCGGCCTTGCCATCTCCGGCGTGCCCTACGCCGCCCTGCTGACCGTGGTGATGATCTTTACCTGTCTGGTCCAGCTCGGGCCTTTGCTGGTTCTGGTGCCGTCGATTATCTGGCTTTACTGGAGCGGGGACACCACCTGGGGCACCGTGCTGCTGGTGTGGAGCTGCGTGGTCGGCACCATGGACAACGTTATCCGTCCGGTGCTTATCCGTATGGGCGCCGACCTGCCGATGATCCTCATTCTTACCGGCGTCATTGGCGGCCTGATCGCCTTCGGCATGATCGGCCTGTTTATCGGTCCGGTGCTGCTGGCCGTCTCCTGGCGCCTGTATGACGCCTGGGTGCACGAAGTGCCGCCGCCGCCGAAAGACCCCGATGTCGTGCTCGAAGAGCTCAGCGAGCTGGAGGCCGGGCGCAAGTAATGCCCTGTCAGGCGGGGGGCCCCGCCTGTCTCCCCCCAGGACAATTGTTAAGCAAAATTAATTGATCGCCGGCAAAACGCCAGCCTTGTATGCCCCGCACCCGCTTTTACCCTCCTGGTCCTTCACAACAATTTAACTATTGAGAGGAATCTGATCGACGGCAAAGGCCCCGCTGCCTACTATTAGCTCACGGTTATAAATCAACACCTTGATTTATAAGCATGGAAATCCCCTGAGTGAAACAACGAATTGCTGTGTGTAGTCTTTGCCCATCTCCCACGATGGGCTTTTTTTTGTCCTGCGCATCGCGACGCCGGGCGGCCTGACACCGGCAAAAAAAATCCCCGGCATCGCTGCCGGGGATCTGTACTGTCAGGGCGAACTTATTTATTCAGTTCCGCCAGACCTAACCAGGTTTGCACCACGGTATCCGGGTTGAGGGACAGGCTATCAATCCCCTCCTCCATCAGCCAGGCGGCGAAATCTTCATGGTCAGACGGCCCCTGGCCGCAGATGCCGACGTATTTACCCTGCTGCTTCGCCGCGCGGATCGCCATCGACAGCAGCGCTTTCACCGCGTCGTTGCGTTCATCAAACAGCTCAGAGACCACGCCGGAGTCGCGGTCCAGACCGAGCGCCAGCTGGGTCATGTCGTTCGAGCCGATGGAGAAGCCGTCGAAGTACTCGAGGAACTGCTCGGCCAGCAACGCGTTCGACGGGATCTCGCACATCATGATGATCTTCAGCCCGTTCTCGCCGCGCTTCAGCCCCTGACGCTCCAGCTCTTCGACCACCGCTTTCGCCTGGGCGACGGTACGGACGAACGGCACCATCACTTCGACGTTGGTCAGCCCCATGTCGTTACGCACGCGCTTCATCGCTTCACATTCCAGCGCGAAGCAGTCGCGGAAGCTTTCGGAAACGTAGCGTCCGGCGCCGCGGAATCCGAGCATTGGGTTCTCTTCTTCCGGCTCATAGCGCTCGCCGCCCACCAGGTTGGCGTATTCGTTCGACTTGAAGTCAGAAAGGCGCACAATCACCCGTTTCGGATAGAAAGCGGCGCCAAGGGTGGCGATCCCTTCGGTCAGGCGGCCAACGTAGAACTCTCTCGGCGAATCGTAGCCTTTCATCAGCTCGCGGATTTCGTTCTGCAGGCCCGGCTCCTGGTCGTCAAACTCCAGCAGCGCGCGCGGGTGAACGCCAATCATGCGGTTGATGATAAATTCCAGCCGCGCCAGACCCACGCCTTCGTTCGGCAGGCAGGCGAAGTCGAAGGCGCGATCCGGGTTGCCGACGTTCATCATCACCTTCAGCGGCAGATCCGGCATGTCGCCGACGCTGGAGCTCTTGACGCTGAAGTCCAGCAGCTCGGCGTAGACATAGCCGGTGTCGCCTTCGGCGCAGGAGACGGTCACGTTCTGGTTTTCCTGAATGCGATCGGTGGCATCGCCGCAGCCGACCACCGCCGGAATACCCAGCTCACGAGCGATGATCGCCGCGTGGCAGGTACGTCCGCCGCGGTTGGTGACGATCGCCGAGGCTTTCTTCATGATCGGTTCCCAGTCCGGGTCGGTCATATCGGTAACTAGCACATCGCCTGGCTCAATGCGGTTCATCTCGCTGATATCGTGGATCACCTTCACCGGACCGGCGCCAATGCGGTGGCCGATGGCACGCCCTTCGGCGATGATCTGCCCCTGAGCGTGGAGGGTATAACGCTCCATCACCTGGCCGCGGGAACGCACGGTTTCCGGACGCGCCTGGACGATAAACAGCTTACCGGTGTGGCCATCTTTCGCCCACTCGATATCCATCGGACGGCCGTAGTGCTTCTCGATCTGCACCGCCTGCTTCGCCAGCTCCTGCACCTCCTCGTTGGTTAACGAGAAGATATCGCGCTGCGCCTGCGGCACATCTTCGATACGCACCTGTTTGCCGTGCTCCTGAGTCGGCGCGTAAACCATGCGGATCTTTTTCGACCCCATGGTGCGGCGCACGATCGCCGGGCGGCCAGCGGCCAGCGTCGGTTTGTGGACGTAGAATTCGTCCGGGTTCACCGCGCCCTGCACCACCATCTCGCCCAACCCCCACGCCGAGGTGATAAACACCACCTGGTCAAAGCCGGATTCGGTATCGATGGAGAACATGACGCCGGAGGAGGCCAGATCGGAGCGGACCATCCTCTGCACCCCGGCGGAGAGCGCCACGCCGCGGTGATCGTAACCCTGATGCACGCGATAGGAGATCGCGCGATCGTTAAACAGTGAAGCAAACACGTGCTTCACGGCAACGAGCACGGCGTCAAAGCCCTGCACGTTGAGGAATGTCTCTTGCTGCCCGGCGAAGGAGGCGTCCGGCATATCTTCCGCGGTGGCGGAAGAGCGCACGGCGAATGAGGCCTCGGCGTCATCGGCGGACAGCAGGTCATAAGCATCGCGAATCGCGTTTTCCAGTTCGCTCTGGAAGGGGGTATCGATGATCCACTGTCGGATCTGCGCGCCCGCTTTCGCTAATGCGGAAACGTCGTCAATGTCGGTTTCATCCAGCAGCGCATAAATGCGCTGGTTAACACCGCTTTGGTCCAGGAACTGATTGAAAGCATCAGCGGTGGTGGCAAACCCGTTAGGTACGGACACACCCATACCGGACAGATTGGTAATCATTTCACCAAGGGAGGCATTTTTGCCCCCAACTCTGTCTACATCATTCATGCCGAGTTGGTTATACCAAAGCACCAGCGGTGACGAGCCATTGTTGGACATCGAGACAATCCTTTTGTGATTTAATACCAGTGAAAAAAATTTCACGATCGACTGCAAGATTATCCTGACATATTTATGGTGCTGAAAAAAACGGTGAATCGTTCAAGCAAATTATTTTTTCTTTTTTCGGACTGTTCCCGCGATATAGATAACTCAATGATTTTTAGGAATTATGACGAAAAACGCTGGAAATTACGGCAAAAAAAAGAAAATGAACCACCCTTTTCATAAAAAACAAAAATAGCGTTTCAATTTTAAGAAGAGACAAATCAAACAGGGATATGCTTAAATTTAATATCCGCTTTCAGGCAATTAAACTCATTATACCGGATGGTCAAAATGGAAAGTGCTGTAGATCGCCACGTATTTTATATTTCTGACGGTACCGCCATTACGGCGGAGGTGCTGGGGCATGCCGTCATGTCGCAATTCCCGGTCGCCATCAGCAGCGTGACCCTGCCGTTTGTGGAAAATATCAGTCGCGCGCGGGCGGTGAAAGAGCAGATCGACGCCATTTATCAGCAAACGGGCATCCGCCCGCTGGTGTTCTATTCCATCGTTATTCCGGAGATCCGCGATATCATTCTGCAAAGCGAGGGCTTTTGTCAGGATATCGTTCAGGCGCTGGTGGCCCCGCTGCAGCAGGAGCTCAACCTCGACCCGACGCCAGTGGCCCACCGCACCCACGGCCTGAACCCCGGGAACCTGATCAAATACGATGCGCGCATCGCCGCCATCGATTACACCCTCGCCCATGACGATGGCATCTCGCTGCGCAACCTTGACCAGGCGCAGGTGATCCTCCTCGGCGTGTCGCGCTGCGGCAAGACGCCCACCAGTCTGTACCTCGCTATGCAGTACGGCATTCGCGCCGCCAACTATCCGTTTATCGCCGACGATATGGACAATCTGGTTCTGCCGGCGTCGCTGAAACCCCTGCAGCATAAGATGTTCGGCCTGACCATCAATCCGGAGCGTCTGGCGGCGATCCGCGAGGAGCGCCGGGAGAACAGCCGCTACGCTTCGCTGCGCCAGTGTCGGATGGAAGTGACCGAAGTGGAGGCGCTGTATCGCAAGAATAAAATTCCCTGCCTGAACAGCACCAACTATTCCGTTGAGGAAATAGCGACAAAAATCATGGACATCATGGGGCTGAATCGCAGGATGTACTAATACACTAGTACATTATTGAAAATTTGTTTATGCTATCACCCGTGGCCTATACAGGATCATGCCCTGCTCTTGCAATAAGCAGGGATTGGTTTATCGTGATGCGCATCACTTCCCGGCATTTTCGCTGGCGAAGAAACAGATTTTTGAGACCCCAATGAATAAAACAGACGAATTGCGTACCGCGCGCATTGAAAGCCTGGTAACGCCCGCGGAGCTGGCCCAGCGCCATCCCGTCACCGCCGACGTGGCCGCCCACGTCTCGGCCTCCCGTCGCCGCATTGAAAAAATCCTCAACGGCGAAGACCGCCGCCTGCTGGTGATTATCGGCCCCTGCTCCATTCACGACACCGACGCGGCGATGGAGTATGCCCGCCGCCTGCAGACCATGCGCGAGCGCTACCAGCCGCAGCTGGAGATCGTGATGCGCACCTACTTTGAAAAACCCCGTACCGTGGTGGGCTGGAAAGGCTTAATCTCCGACCCGGACCTCAACGGCAGCTATCGGGTCAACCACGGTATTGAACTGGCACGGCGCCTGCTGCTGCAGGTTAATGAGCTGGGGGTGCCGACGGCCACCGAGTTTCTCGATATGGTGACCGGTCAGTTTATCGCCGATCTCATCAGCTGGGGAGCCATCGGGGCGCGCACCACGGAAAGTCAGATCCACCGTGAAATGGCCTCGGCGCTCTCCTGCCCGGTCGGGTTTAAAAACGGTACCGACGGCAATACGCGCATCGCCGTAGACGCCATCCGCGCCTCCCGCGCCAGCCATATGTTCCTCTCTCCGGACAAGCAGGGGCAGATGACGATTTACCAGACCAGCGGCAACCCGTACGGGCATATCATTATGCGCGGCGGCAAACGGCCGAACTATCACGCCGAGGATATCGCCGCCGCCGGCGAGGCGCTGCGTGAATTCAATCTGCCGGAGCAGCTGGTGGTCGACTTCAGCCATGGCAACTGCCAGAAGCAGCATCGCCGTCAGCTGGAGGTGTGCGCCGATATCTGTCAGCAAATTCGCGCGGGCTCTACCGCCATCGCCGGCATTATGGCGGAGAGCTTCCTGCAGGAAGGGACCCAGAAAGTGGTTCCCGGCCAGCCGCTGGCCTGGGGCCAGTCGATCACCGATCCCTGCCTGAGCTGGGAAGACAGCGAACGTTTATTGAGCGAACTGGCGGCCGCCACGGCCACCCGTCTGTGACCGCTCCGCCCGCCGCGCCTGCGGTGGGCGATCCCCTTCTGCCATTCCCCTACCAAATTCGGTAACACGATAAATAACGCTTGCCGTCAAAAACAACATTATTGATAATGATTATCATTGTTGCTTTGATTTTTATTTTGAGAGCTATGACGCGTATGGATAACACTGCCACAGCTGAAAAACCAAAAGACAATGCCCCCTATCCCATGGCGACGGACAGACAGATCAGCAGTCGGGTTCTGTTAGGCAGCGAAGGACGGGTAGTCATTGAGCATGGCGGCCAGCGCTATCTGCTGCGCCAGACCCACGCCGGGAAGTTGATCCTGACCAAATAATTGCCCCGCAGCAAGCGGGGCGAGGCGAGTTAGCTCGAGCAGCTGACTTCCAGACGTTTCCCCCAGTCCGGCGGCCGGCGGACGTAGTCGTCCTCGCGATCGGTGAAGGGATCGGCCAGCGCGGCATGCAGACGCTCCAGCTCCCCCATATCGCCAGCCTCAGCCTGCTCGATCGCCCGCTGCGCCAGCCAGTTACGTAACACCAGCGCCGGGTTGACACCCTGCATCCGCTGCTGGCGCTGGGCATCCTCCACCTGTTCATCACGAAGCCGCGCGCGATATCCGGCGAACCAGCTGTCGAATGCCGCACGGTCGATAAACTCGTCGCGCAGCGGCGAGGCCGCGCTGAGCTGTTCGCTGTGGCTCAGCAGGCGGAACGTTCGGGTATAGTCGCTTCTCTCGCGGATCATCAGGGCAAACAGACCGTCGAGCAGATCGTTATCCCCTTTCTGCTGAGTGAACAGGCCAAGTTTGTCGCGCATCCGCTGGCCATAGGCGGTCAGCAAGGCGTGCTGATACTCATCCAGCGCCGCGTTCAGCGCTTCGGCGCTGATGAACGGCGACAGCGACTGGGCCAGACGCTGCAGATTCCACAGCCCCACCGCCGGCTGGTTTTCAAAACTGTAGCGCCCCTGGTAATCGGAGTGGTTGCAGATAAAGTCCGGCTGAAAATCGTCAAGGAAGCCATACGGCCCGTAGTCGATGGTCAAACCGAGAATCGACATGTTGTCGGTATTCATCACCCCATGGGCAAAGCCCACGGTTTGCCAGCTGGCGATGGTCTGCGCGGTACGCGTGACAACGTCACGGAACCATAACAGGTACTTGTCCGCTTCATCCTGCAGCTGCGGCCAGTGGTGACGAATGACATAATCGGCCAGCTGCTGAACCTTCTGCGGCTCGCGACGATAGTAAAAATGTTCGAAATGACCAAAGCGGACATGGCTCTCGGCCACCCGCATCAGCATCGCGCCAGGCTCCACGTGCTCGCGGTAGACCGGGGTATCGCTGGTGACCATCGCCAGAGCGCGCGTCGTTGGGATCCCCAGGGCGTGCATCGCCTCCGACGCCAGGCTTTCCCGGATCGTCGAGCGCAGCACGGCGCGGCCGTCCCCCATCCGTGAATAGGGTGTCAGGCCGGCGCCTTTCAGATGCCAGTCGTAACGGCGGCCATCCGCCAGCTGCTGCTCACCGAGCAGGATCCCGCGTCCGTCGCCCAGCTGGCCGGCCCAGGCGCCAAACTGATGGCCACTGTAAACCTGCGCCAGCGGCGACATGCCCGGGAGCAGCGCTTCGCCGCCCCAGACGCCGGCCCCGCTTTCCGGCGCAAACAGCGCGTCAGGGACGCCCAGCTGTTGCGCCAGCGGAGCGTTGCGCCAGATGAGTCGGGCGTTATCGAGCGGCGTCGGTGACAGGGAAGTGTAAAAGTCCGGCAGTTCATCCCGCCAGTGGGTGGTAAAAGAAAGGGTCATGGTTCCTCCTCTCTCCAGTGTAGTGCCTGGAACAGCGGATTAACACGGGCGGAGTGCAGGGTTATCGGCATAAAAAAGGGAAGCGCTCGCTTCCCTCCGGCCGCTGAATGACGTCAGATACGCCGCGCCTGCCAGAATTTTTTGTTCCAGTAGACGTTATCCAGCGAGGAACGGGTGACGCCCTGACTGGTGGAGGCATGAATAAACTGGTTATCGGTATCGTAGATGCCGACGTGCAGGCCGCTTTCGCCTGAGCCGGTTTTGAAGAACACCAGATCGCCGGGCAGCAGATCGCGCTTATCAATACGGGTGCCGATTTCCGCCTGCTCGCGGGTTTCGCGCGGCAGCTGGAGGGCAAATTTATCGCGAAACGTGCGCACCACAAAGCCGGAGCAGTCGACGCCGCGCGGCGTCATGCCGCCGTAGCGATACGGTGCGCCGCGCCAGCTGCGCAGCTGCTCGTTCAGATTCGCCACCACCGTAATGGAGTCAGCCAGCCGAGGATTCGGCGGCGGTGCCCGATGGCTGCTGCAGCCGGCTAAAATTAACGCCGCCGCCAACATGAACCAGAAGCGCATTTCAGATGATCCCTCTGTCCCTAGTCTCTTTATCGCAATAATTTAGCTTGTTTATCAATATAGTGACAAGATAACTGCGTGCTACTGTGACGCGATGAGCATAATATGACCGGCCACCTCCACGCGCTGGAACGGGATCGCATAGGCAGCGGTTAAATTTTCCTCGTTCAGCACCTCGGCGGTCTCCCCGCAGGCGATGGCTTCCCCCTGGCAGAGCAGCCAGCTCTGTCCGGCATGGCGCAAAGTGTGGTTGAGATCGTGACTGCTCATCACCACCGCGATTCCCGCCGCGCTCAGCTCGCGTAACAGCCGATCCAGCGCCGCCTGCTGGGCCACATCCAGACTGTTCATCGGCTCATCCAGCAGCAGCAGCTGACCCGCGGGATTGCTTAAGGGATCGATCTGCAGGATCACTGCCGCCAGCCGCACGCGCTGCCACTCGCCGCCCGACAGCTGATTGACCTGACGGCCCAGCTTATTGTCAAGGCCAAGCCTGGCCGCGATATCGTTCACCCGGGCGCTGTCGCCCTGCTGCTGCCTGTGCAGCGCCAGATAGTGCCACACCGGCATGGCGAACGGCGGGGTCTGCTGCTGGCACAGATATCCGCGGCGGCGCGCCAGCTCCGTCGCCGGCCACTCGTCAAGCAACCGTCCGTTAAAATGAATCGCGCCGGGGCCGTCGGACAACCCCGCCATGCGGGCCAGCAGCGTGCTCTTCCCTGCGCCGTTCGGCCCCACCAGGTGAACGATCTCCCCGGCGCGAAAGGCCGCAGAAAACGGGGCCAGACGCCCCGCCGCTTCTACATCCTGTAGCTGCATCAGAAACGACATTATTTCGCCAGCGCTCCTTTAATCGCCGCCACCAGCTGCGGATCGTCCGGCGTCATATCCGGAGAGAAGCGCTGAATGACGTTGCCCTGGCGATCGACGAGGAATTTTTCGAAATTCCACAGAATGTCGTCCACATACAGCGGCGCGCGGCCCTTGCTGGCCATCCGCTCATAAAAACCGCTGCCTTCCGGGGCCACCGCCTTCGGCGCGGCGGCAACCAGCTTTTGATAGAGCGGTGCGCGATGCTCGCCGTTGACGTCAATCTTGCTGAACAGCGGGAAGGTGACGCCGTAGGTGGTGCTGCAGAAGGTCTTAATCTCTTCTTCACTCCCCGGCTCCTGGCCGAGGAACTGGTTGCAGGGGAAGCCCAGCACGCTGAAGCCCTCGCCGGCAAACTGCTTTTGCAGGTCCTCCAGTTGCTCATACTGCGGCGTCAGGCCGCATTTGGAGGCCACATTGACGATCAGCAGTACCTTGCCGGCAAAGGATGCCAGGGTGGTCTTCTCGCCATCAATGGTCGTCACTTCGGTATTCAGAATGTCATGTTGCATAGCCTGTCCTCAATGGATAAACCGGTTTCCGGTGAAGGTGATCCCTATCTACTGTAGCGGATTCAGCGCCCGCCATTCTACTGCCAATCCCCGCGAGTTGTCGCATGATGTAACAGCGCTTCGCTGCCCGTCGGCAACATGAAATCCTCTCAATTGGGCAGGCACCTATTTACGTGTACAGTGTTCCATGAATGTAATATGGTTTCGTTACTTGTTAATTTAAGAGAGTTTTGTTGATGAAGAAGTTGTTTAGCCTGGCGTTAATCGCCGCCTCTGTCGCCCTGCTGAGCGCCTGCTCTCCGGATGAAGATAATAAAGTGAAAGTCGCTATCAATACCGGGCCGGACGAAGCCATCTGGAAAGTGGTGGAGCAAGTGGCGAAGGATAAATATCACCTCGACGTCGAAGTGGTCTCCTTCAATGATTATGTGCTGCCTAACGAAGCACTGAACAACAAAGATGTGGATGCCAACGCCTTCCAGACCCTGCCGTACCTTGAGGCGCAGTCGAAAGAGCGCGGCTATAAATTCGCGGTGGTCGGTAAAACCTTTGTCTTCCCTATCGCCGCCTATTCACATCGCATCAAAAATATCAGCGAGCTCCCCGAGGGAGCGACGGTGACCATCTCTAATGAAACCACTACCCTGGGCCGCAGCCTGCTGCTGCTTCAGGCGCAGGGGCTGCTCAAGCTGAAACCGGGCGTCGGCTATTTACCCACCACGCTGGATATCATCGACAACCCGAAACAGCTGAAAATTGTGGAGGTGGATACCCCGCAGCTGACCCGCACCCTGGATGACCCGAACGTCAGCCTGTCAATCATTAACACCAACTTCTCCGCCCAGGCGGGCCTGTCGGCCGCCCGCGACGGCCTGTTCATGGAGGGACCAGATTCCCCTTACGTGAATGCGATTGTCGCCCGCGAGGATAACAAGGACAGCAAGAAAATTCAGGAACTGAAAGCCGCCTTCCAGACCAGTGAAGTCGCGGAAAAAGCGAAGGAAGTCTACAAAGGCGACGCGATCAAAGGCTGGTAAGCCCGAGCCGGCGCCGTCCCTGCAGACGGCGTCGCGCTATTCCCGTCACCGCGAGCGCAGCAGCAACCAGATAAAGACCGGCGCGCCCAGCGTCGCCGTCACCACGCCAATCGGCAGCTCAGCGGCGGAAAGCGCCAGCCGGGCGATAATATCCGCCCCCAGCAAGGCGCTTGCCCCTGCCAGCATGCAGGCCGGGAGCAAGACCCGGTGATCGCTCAAGCCGCATAGCCGCAGAATGTGCGGAATTACCAGGCCGATAAAGCCAATCGCCCCCGCCAGCGCCACGCTCACGCCGACCATCCAGCCGGTCGCCACCACCAGCAGCTTACGCCACAGCCACAGCGGCAGCCCGAGCTGACGGGCGGAGACTTCGCCCAACGCCAGTAAATTCAGGGGTTGCGACTGCAGACAGACCCAGCAGAGCGCTGGCAGGAGGGCTATCATCAGCCACAGCTGCTGCCAGTCGACGCCGCCAAACCCGCCCATCATCCAGTACATCAGCTGACGCAGATCAAAAGAGGTGGAGAAGTAGACCGCCCAGGTCATCAGGGCGCTGCAGATGATCCCCAGCGCCACCCCCGCCAGCAGCAGGCGGCTGGTGGAAAGATGGCGGCGGGCAAAACGCAGCAGAATAAAGGTGATCAGCAGCGCGCCCAGGATCGCGCACAGCCCGAGCGCCCAGCCCGGTAACAGGCCTTTACCCAGCAGGACGGCGGCAATCAGCCCGACGCCCGCGCCGTTGGAGACGCCCAGCAGACCCGGTTCCGCCAGCGGATTTTCAAACAGCGCCTGCATTATCGCCCCGGAGAGCGCCAGCGCCGCCCCCACCAGCAGCACCGCCAGGGTCCGCGGCAGGCGGATCTGCCAGATAAACAGCTGACCTTTGGCGCTGAGCCACTCGCCGGGCGGGATCAATTGATCCCCCGCGCACAGGCTGATCAGCAGGGTGACCAGCAGCAACAGCGTTAAACCAAGGAGCCAACGCCGGCCGCGGCGCTGTTGAAGATGGGCGAGAGTCAGCATAGATTCCATTACGCAGTGGGAACAAGAGGCTGATTTTACGGTGGGTGTCGCGGTGAGAAAAGGAAAACCTCACGACCAAAGGTCGACGCGGAGGACACTCCCCCCGTCGACCATCCCGCTTTACACCAGAATCTGAAACAGCAGCGCGAAGAGAATGATGTTCGCCACCACGATTGCCCAGCCGTTATAGAGCATATACTTCAGATGTGTAGACTGCGCCAGCCCCATCTGGCCGAACATGTCCGATGAGGGAAACGGCCCGAACCAGTCCACCTGAGACGAGGCCAGCAGCACCGCGGTGGTCCCCTGCGGCGGCACGCCGGCGGCCATCAGCATCGGGCCAAAGATTTTATGCGTAAAGGTCATCTGGGCTACCGCCGCGCCGGGCACATGGCCGATAATATTGAACGCGAAGATGCTAAAGCACAGCCAGGCCGGGGAGATCCCCTCCAGCAGCGGCTGGGTATACTCCAGCAGCCCCTGATAGGCGTGCAGGCCATCCATCAGCTCAAGGATCGGGTTATACAGCCAGTAGAGAATAAACATCCACACCAGACGACCGCAGCCGTGATACAGCGCCTGCAGGATCTGCGTCGGCCGCAGGCCGCCCACCAGCCCGGTCATCAGCGCCACCAGCAGCATGACGATAATCGCAAAGCTGAAGCCGGCTTTAATCACCACCCCAACCACCGCCATCACGATGATGGTCGCAGCGAAAGCCAGCGCGCTTAATTTACGCCGGCGCTGCTGCGCGGCGCTAAGATCCTCTTGCGGCTTTTCCGAGAGATCGACCTCATAGCGCAGTTTGCCTTCGGTCATCTTCTGGATCCGTCCGGCCATGATCCAGCCGGCTAACAGGGTGACGGCGCTCATCGGCAGGCCGACATACAGCAGATAATCCGGATAGCTCAGTCCGCCGAGGCTGAGGATCGTCACGGTGCTGGGGGTGAAGGGCCCGGTAAAGAGTCCAACGGAACCGGCGGTCATCATCAGCGCGGCTACCGTCGGCGGCGTTAAGCGTACCGCCGCCGCTACGGGGATAATCACTGCGACAATAATCGCATTGCCGCCGGCCATGGTGCCCAGCGAACCGCAAATTAAAATCGATGACACCACAATGCCGAACTTGACCCGCGTCTGGCTCGACAGCCCAATACGGTGGACCACGAATTTCACCAGTTCAACCGCCGCGCCGGTGCGGGTGGCCACTTCCCCCACGCCGGCGCCGAGCATAATGATAAGCCCGACGGTGGCAATAAATGACCCGGTGGATTTCGCCAGCATCGCGCCCATTTCCGGCAGACCGGTCGAGGTCATGATCATGGCGATAATAATCGAGGAGATGACCGCCAGCACTATATCGACGCCGATCAGCGATAATATCGCTAACGCCACCAGCGGCGTAAATCCCAGCAGGCCAAGCTCGCTGCCCGGTCGACCGTGGCACCACAGCGCAATCAACACGAACAGCAGCAATAACAGACCGGTAATAACGTTTTTTCGCGTGATATTTCGTCTGACAGGCGTATTGCCTGCGAGCGTTGAGTCACTCATAACACTCCTTAATGCCAATCAATCCGACCATGATGGTCAGGTGGTGTATGGGGGCCTGCTCAGAAAATATCCTCCCTCTTTTTCATTATTGGCCGCAGCCTGAGGGTCTGGTGGGGTACAAAGGAAACGATTCTGAGAGCGTTTTATTCCGCCATCAGGCGGGGCCAGCAGCACAATATGTAACCAATGCGCTGATTGGTGATTAAATTTATGTTAACTTAGTGTTAGTAGAAAATGACTTTTTATCGGTAGGCTATAACCCTGAGTTAACTGTTCATGAAACTGCGTCATCTGGAAATCTTCTATGCCGTCATGACCTGCGGCTCTCTGTCACGGGCGGCGGAATCGCTCAATATCTCCCAGCCAGCGGCCAGCAAAGCGCTAAAAAGCGCCGAACTGAAGCTGGGCTTTACCCTGTTTCAGCGGGTGCGCGGCAAGCTGCTGCCGACCAGCGAGGCGATCACACTTTTCGAAAAAGCGCAGACTATTTATCAGGACCTTGATAACCTGCGCCTGCTGGCCGATAACCTGGCCCGCGATCCGCGCGCCAAAATCACCTTAGGCTGTCTGCCGAGCCTGGGGTTAAGCCTGGTGCCGGAGCTGGTGACCGATTTTTATCAGCAAAACAGCAACCTGGTGATGACGCTCACCACCGAGCACACCGAGACGCTGGTCAGAAAACTGGATTTACGCGAGATAGACTTAGCGCTGACGCTGCAGCCGGTGCAGCAGGGAGAGATCCTTACCACCCTCATTGCCGAAGTGCCGCTGGTCTATATCGACCGTCATTATCGTCAGGGAGCGGTGGATATCAGCCAGATCGACCAGCAGCGCTGGATCTCGCCGGGGCCGCACTCGCTCTCCGCCGCCATCGCCACCCGTCGCGACTTTTCCACTACCCGGCTGAATGTCCAGACCTACTACATGGCCACCGAGTTCGTGAAGCGCGGCATGGGCTGCAGCATTACCGATATCTTTTCTGCCCAGCACAACCTGGCTCCCGAGATGATCCATCCCATTACGCCGCCGATGGCCATTAACCTCTGCCTGCTGCGTCGGGCCGACGTTTCCCTGAGCCCGATGGCGCAAAAATTCGTCGATTTTCTCTGCCAGCGCCTGCGCCAGCAGCTCAAGGAGATTAACCTGCGGTTATACCCTGACCATAAAAAGTCAATTGCGCCGCCAGGGTAAATGCTTTGACATAACCCGATAAATTAAACAGCGGTGGATATATCGGGTTATGAACAAACGCATTGTCATTATCGGCGGCGGCGTGGTCGGTCTGGCCACGGCCTGGGAACTGATTAAGCGCGGCCATCAGGTGCAATTACTGGAGCGCAACGGCGAACCGGCCAGCGCCACCAGTTTTGCCAACGGCGGACAATTAAGTTACCGCTACGTCGCCCCCCTTGCCGACAGCGGCGTTCCCCTGCAGGGGATAAAATGGATGGGCAAAGCCGATTCGCCGCTCAATATGCGTCTCAATATCTCTTTACAGCAGTGGCGCTGGCTGCTGCAGTTCCTGCGCGCCTGTAATAGCCAGACCAATAAAATAAACGGCGCTCATATATTGCGTCTGTCGCTGCTCAGCCGGCAGGTCATGCAGTCGTGGCGGGAAGAGGATAATCTTGCCGATTTTCACTGGCGGCGCAGCGGAAAATTAATTATCCATCGCCGGGAATATGATTTTACTAAAGCGGCAAAAGGGATAGATCCTCAGTATCAGCAGGCGCTGAATGCTGAAGCCTGCCTGCAGCTGGAACCGGCGCTAAAACATATCAGCCCTTCGCTGCAGGGCGGAATTTATTCGCCGGGGGATGAAACGGCGGATTGCCATCAATTTTGCCTTGCGCTGATCGACAAGCTCACCGCCAGCAGCCGCTTCAGCCTGCTGACCCACTGTGAGGTGCAGCGGCTCGCCAGGCGCGGCGGACGCGTCAGCGCCCTGGAGACCAGCCGCGGGACCATCACCGGCGATGAGTACGTCGTCGCCGCCGGCAACGGCAGCGGTCCGCTGCTGGGGCACATGGGCGTTCGCGTGCCGCTCTGCGCCCTGAAGGGGTACAGTCTGACCCTTCCCTATCCGCAGCAGGCGGGCATTGCGCCGGACATCAGCGTCACCGATTACGGGCACAAAATCGTTTATGCCCGCCTGGGCCAGCAGCTGCGCATCGCGGCGATGGTGGACATCGGCTACGACGGCGACAAACTGCGCGAGAGCCGCATTCAGGCGCTGAAAAAAATCGTCTCCCGCAGTTTTCCCGAACTCGAGGGGTTGGACCAGGCCGAAGCCTGGACCGGCATGCGCCCCTCAACGCCAGCCGGGCCACCGCTACTTGGACGCGCCGGCTACCCCAACCTGTGGATGAATCTCGGCCAGGGCAGCCTCGGTTTTACCCTCGCCGCCGGCAGCGCGGTGGTGCTGGGCGCGTTAATCGACAATCAGATGCCAGACATTTCTTTAGAAGGTCTCACATGGAAACAAACCGCATGACAATCATTCGCAATCATCCTCAACCTCGTCTTTCCGCCAGCGTTGCGTATGGCAATCTGCTGTTCCTCTCCGGACAGACGCCGAAAAGCAACGAGGAGGACATCGCCTTGCAGACCCGCGAAGTGCTGGAAAAAATCGACGCCCTGCTGGCGGTGGCCGGGAGCGATAAGCGGCACATTCTCTCCGCGCAGATCTGGCTGAAAAATATCGAGCGTGACTTTGCCGCGTTCAATGAGGCGTGGGTGGAGTGGATGCCGGAAGGCCATAGCCCGGCGCGCGCGGCCGTGCAGGCGGAGATGGCGCGACCAGAAATCCTGGTGGAGATCATGCTCACCGCCGTTAAAGCGTAAGATTCGACAGAAAAGAAAAAGGCCGCAATGCGGCCTTTTTAATTAGTTCAGATTATTTGTCTTTAGGCGACGCGTTTTCGACACGGCTTTTCAGCTTCTGACCGGGTCTGAAGGTCACCACGCGCCGGGCTGTAATGGGAATATCCTCCCCCGTCTTCGGGTTACGTCCCGGGCGTTGGTTTTTATCCCGCAAATCGAAGTTGCCGAACCCGGAGAGTTTGACCTGTTCTCCGTTTTCCAGAGCACGACGGATCTCTTCGAAAAACAACTCGACCAGTTCTTTGGCATCCCGCTTGCTAAGCCCAAGCTTATCAAACAGATATTCTGACATTTCAGCTTTTGTAAGCGCCATAGGTTCAATCCCTCAATGATGCCTGGAATCGCTCTTTTAATGCCTCTACACATCTGGCAACGGTAGCGGCAATCTCCTCTTCTTCGAGTGTACGGCTGGTATCCTGCAGGATCAGGCTAATCGCAAGGCTCTTATACCCTTCCGCCACACCTTTACCACGGTACACGTCAAATAAGTTTACGCCAACTACCTGATTTACGCCAACTTTCTTACATTCGGCTAAAACATCGGCGGCAGCCACGTTTTCCGCGACCAGCACCGCGATGTCGCGACGGTTCGCCGGGAAGCGGGAAATGTCGCGCGCCTGAGGCACCACGCGGTCTGCGAGCTTGTTCCACTCCAGTTCAAACACCAGAGTGCGACCGTTCAGATCCAGTTTACGTTCCAGCTCAGGATGAACAACCCCAATGAAACCAATGCGTTCACCTTTAAGATAAATCGCTGCGGATTGCCCCGGATGCAGCGCGGTGGTCGCTTCAGCACGGAATTCGATATCCGCTAATTTTCCGGTTAAATCCAGAACGGCTTCCAGATCGCCTTTCAGATCATAGAAATCGACCGTCTCTTTCGCCAGTGTCCAGTGCTCTTCGTAGCGGTTGCCGCAGATCGCCCCGGCCAGCATCACATCCTGACGAATGCCCAGCGGCGCATTGGTGTCCGGCACAAAGCGCAGACCGCTCTCAAAGATGCGAACCCGGCTCTGCTGACGGTTCTGGTTGTAGACCACGGTCCCCAGCAGGCCAGTCCACAGCGACAGGCGCATCGCCGACATTTCGCTGGAGATCGGGCTTGGCAGGATCAGCGCCTCTTCACCGGCGTGGATCAGCTGCTGGACTTTCGGGTCGACGAAGCTGTAGGTGATCACTTCCTGATAGCCTTTGTCATTCAGCAGCGTTTTCACGCGCTTCAGCGACAGGTCGGCTTCACGGTGGGTACCCATGATCAGACCCGCCTGCACCGGCTCATCAGGAATGTTGTTGTAGCCATAAACGCGAGCCACTTCCTCGACCAGATCCTCTTCGATCTCCATGTCGAAACGCCAGCTAGGGGCCACCGCCTGCCATTCGCCCTCGCCCACCGTCACTTCGCAGCCGAGGCGCTGAAGAATATCAGTGACCTGCGCGTCGTCGATATGGTGGCCAATCAGGCGATCCAGTTTGCTACGACGCAGAGTGATGGTGGCGCGTTTTGGCAGGGTCGCTTCGTTAGTCACGTCGATCACCGGGCCGGCTTCGCCGCCGCAGAGGTCGATCAGCAGACGCGTGGCGCGCTCCAGCGCTTTATACTGCAGTGCCGGATCGACGCCGCGCTCATAGCGATGAGAGGCATCGGTGTGCAGGCCGTGACGGCGCGCGCGGCCAGTAATGGACAGCGGGCTGAAGAAGGCACACTCCAGCAGTACGTTCTGGGTTTCGTCGTTAACGCCGGAGTGTTCCCCGCCGAAGATCCCGCCCATTGCCAGCGCTTTGTTGTGGTCAGCAATGACCAGGGTATCGCTGTCGAGCTTCGCTTCGGAGCCATCGAGCAGGACCAGGGTTTCACCCTCTTTCGCCATGCGCACCACGATCCCGCCTTCGATACGGTCGCGGTCAAAGGCGTGCATCGGCTGGCCCAGCTCAAGCAGCACATAGTTGGTCACGTCAACCACCGCGTCGATGGAGCGGATCCCGCAGCGGCGCAGTTTCTCTTTCATCCACAGCGGCGTCGGCGCTTTGACGTTGATGCCTTTTACCACGCGGCCCAGATAGCGCGGGCACGCCTGCGGGGCGTCAACCTGAATCGGCAGCACATCGTTAATGGTGGCGGCTACCGGGGTGATTTCCGGCGCGTTCAGCGGCGCCTTGTTCAGCACGGCCACATCGCGCGCGACGCCGATGATGCCCAGGCAGTCGGCGCGGTTCGGGGTGACGCTGATTTCGATGGTGTTATCGTCAAGCTTCAGATATTCGCGAATATCGGTACCGATCGGCGCATCCGCCGGCAGCTCGATAATTCCGCTATGATCATCGGAAATGCCCAGCTCGGAGAAGGAGCACAGCATCCCCTCTGACGGCTCGCCGCGCAGCTTTGCCGCTTTGATTTTAAAATCGCCCGGCAGCACGGCGCCGATGGTCGCCACGGCGACTTTCAGCCCCTGACGACAGTTTGGCGCGCCGCAGACGATGTCCAGCAGGCGTTCGCCGCCGACGTTGACTTTGGTGACGCGCAGTTTGTCGGCGTTCGGGTGCTGACCGCACTCCACTACTTCACCGACAACGACGCCGTTGAAGCTGCCGGCAACCGGCTCAACGCCGTCCACTTCGAGGCCCGCCATGGTGATCTGATCGGAAAGCGCTTCGCTGTCGATCGCCGGGTTAACCCACTCGCGTAACCACAGTTCACTGAATTTCATTGTTCTGTCCTGCCCTTATTTAAACTGTTTGAGGAAACGCAGATCGTTTTCGAAGAACGCGCGCAGATCGGTGACGCCATAGCGCAGCATGGTCAGACGCTCCATGCCCATGCCGAAGGCGAAGCCGGAGTACACTTCCGGATCGATACCCACGTTGCGCAGCACGTTCGGGTGCACCATCCCGCAGCCCAGCACTTCCAGCCATTTGCCGTTTTTACCCATCACGTCAACTTCCGCGGACGGCTCGGTGAACGGGAAGTAGGACGGACGGAAGCGTACCTGCAGATCTTCTTCAAAGAAGTTGTTCAGGAAATCGTGCAGGGTTCCTTTCAGATTGGTGAAGCTGATGTTTTTATCAACGATCAGACCCTCCATCTGATGGAACATCGGGGTGTGGGTCTGATCGTAGTCGTTACGATAGACGCGGCCCGGCGCGATAATACGGATGGGCGGCTGCTGGTTTTCCATGGTGCGGATCTGCACGCCGGAGGTCTGGGTGCGCAGCAGGCGAGTGGCATCGAACCAGAAAGTGTCGTGGTCAGCGCGCGCCGGATGGTGGCCCGGGATATTCAGCGCATCGAAGTTGTGGTAATCATCTTCGATTTCCGGGCCCGTCGCCACGGTAAAGCCGAGCTCACCGAAGAAACTTTCAATACGGTCGATGGTGCGGGTGACCGGATGCAGACCGCCATTCTCAATGCGGCGACCCGGCAGCGAGACGTCGATGGTCTCTGCAGCCAGACGAGCATTCAGCGCCGCGCCTTCCAGTTCGGCTTTGCGCGCGTTCAGCGCCTGCTGTACCTGCTCTTTCGCTTCGTTGATGACCGCACCGGCTGCCGGACGCTCTTCCGGCGGCAACTCACGCAGGGTGGTCATTTGCAGGGTCAGATGCCCTTTCTTACCCAGGTATTCCACGCGGACGTTGTCCAGCGCAGCAACATCTGATGCCTCGTTAATGGCTGCCTTGGCACTGGCAACCAGCTCTGCGAGATGTGACATGGTTTTCCTCATTATGTCGGTGCAGACACCGGTTATAGTGAAATTAATATTCCGAATCCATATACGAAAAAAGCCTCCACAGGGGAGGCTTTCTGGCGCTGTTTTCCGTTTCTTCTTTCACGCGCTAGCCTCCTGAGTTCAGGTGCTAAAGTAAAAAAAGAAGCGGAAAATAGCAGCATTCATGCTTGCATTACCTTGTCTGGTAAGAAACGTCAGACCTGTATTGAAAAGCCTGCGCCGATAAAAGTCAATGTATTGATGGTGTTGAAACGAAAAGAGGGAGACAAGCTCCCTCTTTCAACTGGCTTATGCCAGAGCTGCTTTCGCTTTTTCGACCAGAGCGGTGAACGCTACTTTGTCGAATACGGCGATGTCAGCCAGGATCTTACGGTCGATTTCAACAGAGGCTTTTTTCAGGCCATTGATGAATTTGCTGTAAGAAATACCGTTCTGACGTGCTGCTGCGTTGATACGTGCAATCCACAGTTGACGGAACTGACGTTTACGTTGACGACGGTCACGGTAAGCGTACTGACCAGCTTTGATAACAGCCTGGAAGGCAACGCGGTATACGCGAGAACGCGCACCGTAGTAGCCTTTAGCTTGTTTCAAAATTTTCTTGTGACGTGCACGTGCAATTACACCACGTTTTACGCGAGCCATGTGTGCTCTCCTGTATCTATTCTAAGTTAAAAAAGTTAAACGTTAACGACTTATGCGTACGGCAGGCACGCGATAACCAGGCCCAGATCGCCTTTGGAAACCATGGCTTTCGGACGCAGGTGACGTTTACGCTTGGTAGCTTTTTTAGTCAGAATGTGACGCAGGTTAGCGTGCTTGTGCTTAAAACCACCTTTACCGGTTTTTTTGAAGCGCTTAGCAGCACCGCGTACGGTCTTAATTTTTGGCATTTTAATAACTTCCACTTCGCATTGTTAATAAACGAAACAAAGGCGAACAAAACCAGTGAGCCGAAGCCCACCGGAAATGTTTCTTGATGGCCTTACTGTTTCTTCTTAGGAGCGAGCACCATGATCATCTGGCGGCCTTCGATCTTCGTTGGGAAGGATTCGACTACTGCCAGTTCAACCAGATCGTCTTTCACGCGGTTAAGCACTTCCATACCGATCTGCTGGTGGGCCATCTCACGACCGCGGAAACGCAGCGTGATTTTGGCCTTATCGCCATCTTCGAGAAAGCGAATCAGGCTGCGGAGTTTTACCTGATAGTCACCTTCATCAGTACCAGGGCGGAATTTAATTTCCTTAACCTGGATAACTTTCTGCTTCTTCTTCTGTTCCTTAGAAGACTTACTCTTTTCATAAAGGAACTTGCCGTAGTCCATGATACGACAAACTGGCGGCTCGGCGTTAGGGCTGATTTCAACTAAATCTACTCCAGCCTCTTCAGCCTTTTCGATAGCTTCTCTCAGACTCACAATACCCAGCTGCTCACCTTCCAGACCTGTTAAGCGAACTTCCTGGGCGCGAATCTCGCCATTGATACGATTCGGACGTGCCGTTTGAACTCGTTTTCCGCCTTTAATACCTTATTCCTCCAGTTGTTGAAGACTGCGGCTGCGAATCTCTTGTTGCAGCTTCTCGATCACTTCATTTACGTCCATGCTGCCGAGGTCTTTCCCGCGACGGGTGCGCACGGCCACTTTGCCGGCTTCGACTTCTTTGTCGCCACAGACCAACATATACGGGACACGACGTAAAGTGTGCTCGCGGATTTTAAAGCCAATCTTCTCATTTCTCAAGTCTGCTTTTACACGAATGCCCGCATTTTGTAGTTTACGCGTCAATTCGTTAACGTATTCAGCCTGAGAATCGGTGATATTCATGACCACCACCTGCACTGGTGCAATCCAGGTTGGGAAGAAGCCAGCGAACTCTTCGGTCAGGATGCCAATGAAGCGCTCCAGAGAACCGAGAATCGCACGGTGGATCATGACCGGCACCTGACGCTCGTTGTTTTCGCCCACATAGGAGGCGCTTAAACGCTGCGGCAGAGAGAAGTCCAGCTGTACCGTACCGCACTGCCATGCACGATCGAGACAGTCATACAGGGTAAATTCAATTTTCGGGCCGTAGAACGCCCCTTCACCCAGTTGATATTCAAATGGGATATTATTTTCTTCCAGCGCCACCGCCAGATCCGCTTCCGCGCGATCCCAGGTCTCGTCGCTGCCGATACGTTTTTCCGGGCGAGTCGACAGTTTGACGACGATCTTCTCGAAGCCAAAGGTGCTGTACATATCATAAACCATACGAATACAGGCGTTCACTTCATCGCGAACCTGATCTTCAGTACAGAAGATATGCGCATCATCCTGGGTAAAGCCGCGAACGCGCATCAGACCGTGCAGCGCGCCTGATGGTTCGTTACGGTGGCAGCTACCAAACTCCGCCATACGCAGCGGCAGATCGCGGTAGGATTTCAGCCCCTGGTTGAAGATCTGCACGTGGCCCGGGCAGTTCATCGGCTTAATGCAGTATTCACGGTTCTCAGAAGAGGTGGTGAACATCGCATCTTTGTAGTTGTCCCAATGGCCGGTTTTTTCCCACAGCACACGGTCCATCATGAACGGACCTTTGACTTCCTGGTACTGATACTCTTTCAGTTTCGAACGGACAAAGGTTTCCAGTTCACGGAAGATAGTCCAGCCGTCGTTGTGCCAGAACACCATCCCAGGCGCCTCTTCCTGCATATGATACAGGTCGAGCTGCTTACCGATTTTACGGTGGTCGCGCTTGGCGGCTTCTTCCAGACGCTGCAGATAAGCATTCAACGCTTTTTTATCTGCCCACGCGGTGCCGTAGATACGCTGCAACATTTTATTGTTGCTGTCGCCGCGCCAGTAGGCACCGGCGGTTTTCATCAGCTTGAAGTGATGGCAGAAGCGCATGTTCGGCACGTGCGGACCGCGGCACATATCGATATATTCTTCATGATGATACAGGCCAGGCTTGTCATCATGGGCAATGTTTTCGTCAAGAATAGAAACTTTATAGCTTTCGCCGCGCTTCACGAAGGTTTCACGCGCTTCGTGCCAGCTCACTTTCTTCTTGATGACATCGTAGTTTTTCTCGGCGAGCTCATGCATACGTTTTTCGAGCGCGTCGATATCTTCCTGAGTCAGGGTATGGTCGAGGTCTACGTCATAGTAGAAGCCATTATCAACAACCGGACCGATAGCCATTTTGGTGTTGGGCCACAGCTGCTTGATGGCATGACCTAACAGGTGCGCGCAGGAGTGACGAATGATCTCCAGCCCTTCTTCATCTTTAGCCGTGATAATAGAGAGGGTGGAATCAGTTTCAATCGGGTCGCAAGCGTCTACCAGTTCACCGTTTACCCGCCCGGCGATGGTGGCTTTCGCCAGACCCGGGCCGATATCCAGCGCGACGTCCATCGGGCTGACAGCGTGATCAAAATGGCGTTGGCTGCCATCAGGAAGCGTAATTACAGGCATTTTATGTCCTTATTTGCAGTGGTGCCCCGCACGAAAGAGCACATACAAAACTATATAATCATCATTATCATCAGGTTAAGGCGCAGTTCCCGCTTCACTCTGCGAAAAGAGGAGCACGACCGGAGCGATCGTTCCCGCCTGCTGCCGCCTGCTGATAACACCGGGGAGTAGTTTACACATCATTGGTACGTGATTAAAGCCGTAATAGCATAAATGATGGCGGAATGTGGAGAAAACAAGAGCCGCGCGGATAAAAGCAGAATATCCGCCAGGAAGACGCGAAAATAATCACCAGCGAAGCCGGATGATATTATGCGGACAAACTAAAAGAGACGCCTTGATATTGCCTGCGTGATGTTTAGCGCGGGTCGTTAAACCGGTACCACTCTACCCGGCTTAATAGTCCGCCCGTGAAGCAGTAGCCTGCGATATTAAGACCACTCGCCTGCTACCAGCGTATGCACATTAAAGGCATCGCTCATGGATTGTCCGGTACTACGGGAACCGGGGGCAATATTCGAACCGGCCTCAACGTCGGTTGCTTTGGCGATACCTACCTGCGTATGGTCCTGGTTACCCGACGGCGGAACTGGCGTGGCGGCTGATGCGCCAAAGGAAAGCACGCACAGCGCCAGGGCTGCGATGGTAAATTGGCTGTTTTTCATGATGTTTATTCTCTTATTACGGAAGACGGACCGAACAATGTCGCCATTCGGTCAGTGACTCTTAGTATAGATCCAGATCACATATTTGTCCGTCGAATATTTAGCTTTTCGTGTCAAATAGAATGAATATTTGTCAGCAAACGGAGAATAATGGAGAAAAGATGGAGGCCCGTTTCTTTTTATAAAAACTAAAACGAATTGCCAGAAAAAATAATGTCACTTATTGCTAAATCTAAAACGATCAGGCCGGGAAACCCGGCCTGAAAATATTACATCTTATACCCGAGGGAGAGCGAGGTCCGGCGATCGGTATGCTCCGGCGCAGACGCAGGCGGCTCCGAGTTCCAGGTGACGTTGTACGCCACTTTCAGCGCAAAGTGGGCGTTAATCGCCACGTTTAACGCGCTCTCTGAGTTGACCGTGGTGTCCTCGGCGCCAAACACCGATACCCCTTGAGTAAATTTGGCGTTGTCGGTCATCTGCCAGGCCCAGGTTCCGGAGGCGTAACCCAGCGGCTGAGTGTCGGTATCCCCGTCGGTGTATTCGTCATAGCGGACGCCAGGACCAAATTCAAACCGCAGGCTATGCACTGGTCCGTTGAGGATTTGACGACCATAGCCCGCCGTCAGAACATCGCGCTGCTGGTAGCCGTTGTAGCGGTCGGTTAGCCAACTGCCCTGCCCAAAGACGTAGTTCATATCGGTCAGGTTATAGCGGCTACGGCCACCGACAGCATATTTCTCTGAGGAGCGCTCATCGTTGGACGAGGTGTTGCTGGCGTTGCCCCACAGCGACCAGGCGGTGGTATTGCCATACCAGGTCAGGGTGGAATCGGCCGTCATTGAGGAGTTCTTGGTGTTGCCGGACTGCGCCAGGTAACCTGCGTTGACCACTCCTTCGAACGGTTTTTTGGCAGCGGAAGGGTCATCCATGACGGTAAATACAGAATCATCGGCCATTGCGCCAACAGACGCAAAAAGCCCCCCCGCCAGCATGACCGCTGCGGGTACTGTCTTTAAAAGCTTCATTATAACTCTCTAAAATACATTTTTTAGGACAGTACAAATGATGAACAGGCGTCACTTTGCCGGCTCATTGAATTTAGCGTCCGTACAACATAAAAGAGACCTGTGGGTCCCGGAAACTTTCGCGAGGATCGCGCAGTGCAGGTCCTAAGAAAGGTAGCAAATTATAAAAAAGCACGAATAACATAGCAATCACTTACTCTTTCGTTTTTTGAATAAGACAGCTCCGGAAACAATCTTTATTTCATAATGAAAATACAGGCTTCTTTGCAAATCTCTCAGGGACAGCACTTTCCCTCCCTGGATCATCGTGCCATGCTTAAATAAAGTACAGTCGCCGTATTAAGGAGGAGAAGGAATGACCAAAATTTATACGCTCACGCTGGCCCCCTCGCTGGATAGCGCCACCCAGACCCCGCAGATCTACCCGGAAGGGAAACTCCGCTGCAGCGCGCCGGTATTTGAACCCGGCGGCGGCGGGATCAACGTCGCCCGCGCCGTGACCTTTCTCGGCGGGAAAGCCACCGCCATTTTCCCTATTGGCGGCGCCACCGGCGAGCACCTTGCCGCTCTGCTGGCCGATGAGCAGGTGCCGGTCGAGACCGTCGAAACCCGCGACTGGACGCGACAGAACCTGCACGTTCACGTAGCCGCCAGCGGCGAACAGTATCGCTTTGTGATGCCCGGCGCCGCGCTGACAGACGATGAATTCCGCCGTCTGGAAGAGAAAGTCCTGACCATCGACCCCGGCTCTCTGCTGGTGATCAGCGGCAGTCTGCCGCCAGGTATCAGCGTCGAAAATCTGATGCAGCTGGTTAAGCATGCGCAACAGCAGGGCCTGCGCTGCATTATCGACAGTTCCGGCGACGCGCTGGCCGCCGCGCTGGACGTCGGCAATATTGAATTAGTGAAGCCAAACCAGAAAGAGCTCAGCGCCCTCGTGCAGCGCGATCTGAGCCAGCCCGATGACGTTCGCCTTGCCGCTCAGTCGTTGATCCAGTCCGGTAAAGTGCGCCGGGTGGTGGTCTCCCTCGGTCCGCAGGGGGCGTTAGGGGTTGACGCCAGCGGCAGCGTTCAGGTGGTGCCGCCGCCAATGAAAAGCCAGAGCACCGTCGGCGCCGGCGACAGCATGGTGGGCGCCATGACCTTACGTCTGGCGGAGAACGCCAGCCTCGAAGACATGGTACGCTTTGGCGTCGCCGCCGGTAGCGCCGCGACCATCAACCAGGGTACCCGCCTCTGCTCGCAGGCCAATACGCAAAAAATCTACGATTATCTCTGCGGGCGTTGATCTCCCCTGCCCCTCCGCGCTGGCGGAGGGGAACCACGATATTTGCAGGATGGTCTATGCTGGAAAGGCCATGCATAACAACGGGGTGTAGAAATGAGCAATGATATTACCGCCTGGGTCGTCAGCGTGAACTTCCACGAACAGGCGCTAACGGAGATCAATGAGGTCAGCAACCATTTTACCCGAGCAGGGTTTGTACTGACGCTCAATGATGAAGAGGGCACTCCCCATGAGCTGGGCACCAATACCTTTGGCCTGCTGAGCGCCCAGGCAGCCGAGGAAGTGAAGGCCCTTAGCGCCGGACTGGCGGAAGCGGCCCTTGGCCGCCCGGCGGAGATCGCCGTCAGCACATTCGCTGAATGGTTAAAAGCTCAATAAGTGCGTTTAGCGCAACGTAAAGCGTCAGTTGTGCGTCAGTTCCAGGTTTACCCGGTAGTAATGCGCTAACCTTATGATATGTTGGAAAACATGGGGAGAGACAGCATGTGGCAAGCAATCAGTACTCTTTTACGCGATTGGCATACCGAAGACGCTGAAATCGAACTGAAAACCGAGCTGCCCGGCGGAGAGATCCATTCCGCCTGGCATTTGCGTTTCGGCGGCAAAGATTACTTCGTGAAATGCGACGAACGGGAACTCCTGCCTATCTTCACCGCCGAGGCCGATCAGCTGGAGCTGCTGTCGCGAAGCAAAACTGTTCGCGTACCACAGGTCTTTGCCGTCGGCAGCGATCGCGACTACAGCTTCGTGGTCATGGAATACCTCCCTCCCCGCCCGCTGGATGCGCATAACGCTTTCCTGCTTGGCCAGCAGTTAGCCCACCTGCATCAGTGGAGCGATCAGCCGCAGTTCGGTCTGGATTTTGATAACGATCTTTCCACCACGCCGCAGCCCAACGCCTGGCAACGTCGCTGGTCGGTGTTCTTCGCCGAGCAGCGTATCGGCTGGCAGCTGGAGCTGGCGGCGGAGAAAGGGTTGCACTTTGGCGATATCGATACCTTAGTCGATGTGGTACAGCAGCGGCTGGCCAACCATCAGCCGCAACCTTCGCTGCTACACGGGGACCTGTGGTCCGGCAACTGCGCCTTAGGGCCGGATGGCCCCTACATCTTCGACCCGGCCTGCTACTGGGGCGATCGCGAGTGCGATTTAGCTATGCTGCCGATGCACCCGGAACAACCCCCGCAGATCTATGACGGCTATCAGTCCGTCTCACCGCTGCCGGCTGGTTTTCTCGAGCGTCAGCCGATCTACCAGCTTTATACCCTGCTGAACCGGGCGATATTGTTCGGTGGCCAGCACCTGGTGACGGTCCAGCAGGCGCTGGACGATGTCTTGATGGAAAAAACGCGTTAGACAAGGTTTACGGCGGACCTCCCCGGTCCGCCGCCCTGCATTATCAGTTAATCTCGACGCCGTTGAGACGGAATTTAATGGTCATCGTCACGCCGGTTCCCGGTTTTGCCTGCTCGTAACGCCATCTGCGCATCGCGCTTTTCACCTCGCGCTCAAACATATTCGCCGGCTGGGCGGAGAGGATCTGCAGATTATCAATTCGGCCATCAGGCGTGACGTCAAACTTCACCCGCACCGTTCCTTCAATGCGCAGCGCCTGAGCGCGCGCCGGATAGGTCGGCTGAACGCGGCTGATCGCCCGCGGGCCGCTCGGGGCAGTGACGGTGGGTTTGGCCGCTGCGGTGGAGGTGCTCGGCGCGGTGCGCGCTGGCGTCGTATTGTTGTTTTCAAACGGTGAAGCCGGACGCGGCTCCGCGGCCGGTTTGACGTCCCGCTTCGGCTGCTCAACCTTTTTCTCCGGCCTGGGCTTCGGTTTAGGTTTGGGCTTCGGCTTAGGTTCTGGTTTATGGATCACCACCGGCGCCTCTTTCGGCGGCTCAGGGACCACCTCAGGCTCCGGCTCCGGTTCAGGTTCAACAACGGGCTGCACGACGGGTTGCGCCGCCGGGGGCGGCTCAAGATCGGCCGGCGCCACCATCGTGATCTCTATCGGCTGCGTCGGGGAAGGCTGTTCAATAACCTGATGTACCGAGGTATAAAGCAGCCCCGCCACAACGGCACCGTGGATAGCCACGGATAACAGCGTTGGCCACGGGAAGCGGCGAGGTAAATCAAGGGTCATTGCGCTCATAGTCGTTTCTGTTGAAAAATGATGCTCCGATTTTAAATGCAAATAGCAATCATATTCAATAAGCCGTCTTAACCTGAGTCAATTTTTGCCACCATTTGCGGAAAAAAGCCGCGTCGGCGGGGCATTCGACGCCGGGGCGCATCTTTGCATTGCAGTCCATGGTCGTTTAACTTAACGTAATTCGCCTGTTTAATGATAAGGAGCTTTGCCGTGCTTTACGTTATCTACGCTGAAGATATCGCCGATTCTCTGGAAAAGCGGCTCTCGGTTCGCCCCGCGCATCTTGCGCGTCTACAACTTTTACATGATGAAGGTCGGCTGCTTACCGCCGGGCCAATGCCGGCCGTTGACAGCAACGAACCGGGCGCAGCCGGATTCAGCGGCTCAACGGTGATCGCTGAGTTTGAATCGCTGGAAGCGGCTCAGGCCTGGGCTAATGACGATCCGTATATCGCCGCCGGCGTCTACCGCCAGGTCTCTGTTAAACCATATAAGAAGGTATTTTGAAAATACCCTTTTCTTTTTCTGGTTAATGGCAACAACGCACCAGGCCATCAGATGAAAGGGCGCATTTTGCTACATCACATTAAAATGTCGCCCTTTTTAACCGCACGCAAGCGTTGGCTGTTATCCGCCTGAGACGCCAGGAAGATGAGCACATCCCTTCTCCTTCGACGACATCATCGACCCTCACCTCGCCTTCTGCGGCCATAGAAATTGCTGACTAAACGTCGACGCCGGGCATGATTTTGAATTGTAAATGTATTGAATCAGTCTGCAACAGAGGTCTTGCATTGGATTTAGCGCTTGCTTTACAAGCCAGCACATCCTGACATCGCCCGGTAAATCCAAAATACAGTTGAAAGAAGATCGTTAAAGAGAGATAGATGCTGACCAACAGATATAAAGGCCTGGAATAAATAAGCATGCATATCCCGTTCCGCAGGTATGGGACCCCATATCGCCATCTTACTGTATTCAGAAACGAGGTGGCTTGAAAGTGTCTGAAAATAAACGGAGTGCGCTGACACAGGCACATATCAATATGGAATGAACGTCTAAAAACTACGCAACCAGATTTACGTTGCAGATGATCATTTTTTAAAGTCGATTAATTTCGCCGGGTAAACTTCACGCAGAGTAATTGTAGGGTGATTCTTGGTTGATTAAAAAATTTGAACGGGAATAACAAATGTTTTCAATAAGTGCCGCATTTTTTTGGGCTACCATTTATGTACCTGACGCTTATGAGGATTTTTGTGTGAATACCCTGAAAAAAACCGCATTGCTTTCTCTGCTTGCCTTATATATTCCTGTGTCACAAGCCGCAGCGACAGAATATAGTCTGGATCCGCAGCATACTTCCGTTGTTATTACCTGGAACCATTTTGGCTTCTCTAACCCTACAGCGTATATCTCTGATGTTTCAGGGAAATTGTCTTTTGACAAAGACAACCCGGAGAAATCCTCTGTGCACGTCACGCTGCCAGTCAAAACCATTGACACTCATGTCAAAGCGTTAACGGATGAGTTTTTAGGCAAAGAGTACTTCGATGTCAACACGTATCCTGAGGCCACTTTTAAGAGCACCCGGGTGGAAAGTAAAGGCGACAATAAATATGATGTTGAAGGTAACCTGACCATTAAGGGCATCACCAAACCGGTTGTATTGCATGCCACTCTGAATAAACAGGATATGCATCCGATGGTGAAAAAACAGGCCATTGGTTTTGATGCCTCAGGGGTAATAAAACGTTCAGACTTCAAGCTTGATAAATATGTTCCGGCGGTGAGTGATAACGTGACTATCACGTTATCCACGGAAGCCTATGCCAAATAAATTAACGCCCGCAAAAGCGGTGCGTTTTATTCAGGGTGGGTATCCTGATAGTGAGCACGACATTGAAAAACGATCGACGACCCCACGCCCTGTCCGGACTTCCACACGGCGGTGAATACCTGTTGCGGAAAATGGCGTTCTGTCGATAATCCCCCGTCATACTCTGACAGGCATCGCATAGATATTTCAATAGGCGATCTGGCGATGTTAAAAGGGAATGCCGCGCAGAGCGGGAAAACGACAACGGCACCGCGTTCGGTGCCGTTGTTCTGCTCGTTTAACTGTCGGGGAAGATAAACAGCAGAGCATGACGCTGCCGTTTCACCAGTCCCTTCCTGATAGCGAGGATCCGCATATTGCGGCGTGATTGGGCTTCCAGCCAGCGCGCTTTACGGCGATTCACCTGTCTCAGCATGCGCCAGCGCCCTACTTCCGTTCTACTACGCTTCATTGCAACGACTCTACGAGTGAAAACAGCCCCCATTATAAACCTCTGCCGGCGACTGACCACCGCTTTCGCTGCGTTTTTATTTGCCAGAAAAATACTGATGCGTAAACTCATCACATAACGTCATTCAAAAGGATTTTACATCTATGACAACCTTTTACACGGTGGTGAACTGGCTGGTCATTCTGGGGTACTGGCTGTTGATCGCCGGTGTAACATTACGAATTCTAATGAAACGCCGCGCTGTGCCGTCCGCCATGGCATGGTTATTGATCATTTATATCCTGCCGCTGGTGGGGATCATCGCCTATCTCTCCTTTGGCGAGCTGCATCTTGGTAAGCGGCGGGCAGAACGCGCGAGGGCGATGTGGCCTTCCACGGCCAAATGGTTAAACGACCTCAAAGCCTGCAAACATATCTTTGCCGAAGATAACAGCCCGGTGGCCGAGTCCCTGTTCAAGCTTTGCGAACGGCGCCAGGGTATTGGCGGCGTAAAAGGCAACCAGCTGCAGTTGCTGACCGAATCTGACGACGTCATGCAGGCCCTGATCCGCGATATTCAACTGGCTCGCCATAACATAGAGATGGTCTTCTATATCTGGCAGCCAGGCGGTATGGCCGACAGCGTCGCCGAATCGCTAATGGCCGCCGCCCGTCGCGGGGTTCACTGCCGGTTAATGCTCGACTCCGCGGGCAGTGTGGCCTTTTTCCGTAGCCCATGGGCGGCGATGATGCGTAACGCCGGCATTGAAGTGGTCGAGGCTCTCAAGGTCAATCTGATGCGTGTGTTTCTGCGCCGGATGGACCTGCGTCAGCATCGTAAAATGGTGATGATCGATAACTATATCGCCTACACCGGCAGCATGAATCTGGTCGATCCCCGCTACTTTAAGCAGGACTCGGGGGTCGGGCAGTGGATTGACCTGATGGCGCGCATGGAAGGCCCGGTAGCGACCTCGATGGGCATCGTCTACTCCTGTGACTGGGAGATCGAGACCGGAAAGCGTATTCTGCCACCGCCGCCGGACGTCAATATCATGCCGTTTGAAGAGGCCAGTGGGCATACCATCCACACGATCGCCTCCGGTCCGGGCTTTCCGGAAGATCTGATCCATCAAGCGCTGCTCACCGCCGCCTACGCGGCGAAAGAGCATTTGATCATGACCACGCCCTACTTCGTACCCAGCGACGACCTGCTGCACGCGATCTGTACCGCCGCCCAGCGCGGCGTGGACGTGAGTATTATTTTACCGCGCAAGAACGATTCGCTGCTGGTGGGCTGGGCCAGCCGGGCCTTTTTCACCGAGCTGCTGGCGGCAGGGGTGAAGATTTACCAGTTTGAAGGCGGCCTGTTGCATACCAAGAGCGTGCTGGTCGATGGCGAACTGAGCCTGGTGGGAACCGTGAATCTGGATATGCGCAGCCTGTGGCTCAATTTTGAAATCACGCTGGTCATCGATGACGCCGGCTTCGGCAGCGATCTGGCGGCGGTTCAGGATGACTATATCTCGCGCTCGCGCCTGCTGGACGCCCGTCTCTGGTTAAAACGTCCGCTGTGGCAGCGGATCGCCGAGCGACTGTTTTACTTCTTCAGCCCGTTGCTGTAAAACGTGCCCATCAGATACCGAATGAGTAGCAATCATGGATATGGATTTAAACAACCGCCTGACCGAAGACGAAACGCTTGAGCAGGCATACGACATCTTCCTCGAACTGGCGGCCGATAACCTCGACCCGGCGGACATCATTCTGTTTAACCTGCAGTTTGAGGAGCGCGGCGGCGCCGAGCTGTTCGACCCATCCGCAGACTGGGAAGAGCATGTGGATTACGATCTGAACCCGGATTTCTTCGCCGAAGTGGTGATTGGCCTGGCGGATACCGACGGCGGGGAAATCAATGATATCTTCGCCCGCGTGCTGCTGTGCCGCGAGAAAGATCACAAGCTGTGTCATATTCTGTGGCGTGAATAACGCTGACCCGCCAGTGAAAAGCCTGCCGCGTTCCACCCGGCAGGCTTTTTTTATGCCGAGGGTTTACTTCGGTAAGACATGACCGCAGGCGTGGCAAAACCGGGCGTTATCGTCATGGCCGCCCTGCTGGCACTGCGGGCATACCCGCTGCTGGCGCCGCCGGTTCAGGGCGCTGGTCATATGGGTGGTGATAAGCCCGGTCGGAATGGCAATAATGGAGTAGCCGATCAGGATGAGAATGGAGGCCAGGATGCGGCCCAGCGGCGTGTGCGGCGTAATATCCCCGTAGCCGACGGTGGTGATGGTCACAATGGCCCAATAGACCGAAGCGTTGAGCGTGGTAAAACCATACTCTGGCCCTTCTATCAGGTACATTAACGAGCCGAAAATCACCATCACAATGGCGATAAACGAATAGAACAGGATCAGTTGATGGCGAGCGCTGACAATCGCCCGCCAGAACACATTGAGCGAAGGCATAAAGCGCAACAGTTTGAGAATACGCAACGCGCGGATCGCCCGCATTGCCCGCCAGGCAAAGACATAATTGAGGCTAATTTCCGGCCACAGCCACATCACGTATAGCGGCAGGATGGTCGCTAAGTCAATAAACCCCCAGAAGCTGAAAATGTAGTGGAGCGGATTGGGCCATGTCGCAATACGCAGCAGATACTCCAGGGTAAAGACCGCGGTCACCATCAGCTCCAGCCAGACGAATAAATGCCATTCATCTAATGTCAGATGATATTGCGTGCCCAGCCCCGATTCGACAAATATCACCACCACGCTGAGCAAGGCGAAAAGTCCGCACAGCCCTTCGAAGCGGCGGCCGGAACGTCGGTTTTGATCGAAAAGCAAATGATAAAGCCGCAGGCGAGCGGCAGAAAGCATACCCACTTCGTTAACCTCGCAAAAAAAAGGGCTGACCTGCGTCAGCCCCTGAGATTATAACGGGTCTACCTTAAGGCAGGAAACCGCATGGCGGAAACTGCCCTCCAGCACCGGGCGGGTTTTGGCGCACTCCGGTCCGGCGAGCGGACAGCGGGTGCGGAAGACACAGCCCGACGGCGGATTAATCGGCGAGGGTAATTCGCCCTCCAGCAGCTGGATGGTTTTCGTTTTTTCGAGGTCCGGATCGGGGATCGGCACCGCCGACATCAGCGCTTTGGTATAGGGGTGTAGCGGATTATGGTACACCTCATCGTAGGTTCCCAGCTCCACCGCATGGCCCAGATACATCACCAGTACGCGATCGGAGATGTGCTTAACCACCGCCAGATCGTGGGCGATAAATATCAGCGACAGTCCCATTTCACGCTGCAGCTGCTGCAGCAAGTTGACCACCTGAGCCTGGATGGACACATCAAGCGCGGACACCGGCTCATCGCAGATAATCAGCTTCGGCTCGAGGATCAGCGCCCGCGCAATGCCGATGCGCTGACACTGACCGCCAGAGAACTCGTGCGGATAGCGGTTGATCAGGTTAGGCAGCAGCCCGACTTTCATCATCATCGCCTTCACGCGATCGCGCACTTCCTGACGCGGCATCTTCGGATGATAGGTACGCAATGGCTCAGCGATGATTTCTCCGATGGTCATACGCGGGTTCAGCGAGGCCAGCGGATCCTGGAAGATCATCTGGATATCGCTGCGCACGTCGCGCCACTCTTCCTGCTTCATGCCCAGCAGATCTTTACCCAGCCAGGCCACTTTGCCATCGGTAGCCTTCACCAGACCAATAATGGCACGGGCGAAAGTCGATTTACCGCAGCCGGACTCCCCCACCACGCCGAGGGTCTCACCTTCATAGAGACGCAGCGTCACGCCATCTACGGCTTTCAGCGTTTTCGACGGCTGCCAGAACCACTGTTTGCCATCTTTAATATCGAAATGCACCTTCAGGTCGGCAATTTCGAGCAGGACTTTTCGTTGTTCAGTTACGGCGTTCATAGCAGCTCCCCCACCGGTTTAAAGCAGGCGCGCAGGCGGCCTGGCGCGAACGACTCCAGCGGCGGCGCGCTGCTGCACTGTTCCATTGCGTGCGGACAGCGCGGCTGGAATGGGCAGCCCTTCGGCAAACGCAGCAGGTTTGGCGGGTTGCCCGGAATGGTCAACAACGCATCGCCTTCGGCATCCAGACGAGGAACCGCATTCAACAGCCCAATAGAGTAAGGGTGAGACGGCTGATAGAAGACATCGCGCGCCTGACCGTACTCCATGGTGCGGCCCGCATACATCACCAGCACTTTATCGCAGATCCCCGCCACCACTCCGAGGTCATGGGTGATCATAATGATGGCCGTATTAAATTCGCGTTTCAGCTCATTCAGTAACGTCATGATCTGCGCCTGCACGGTGACGTCCAGGGCGGTGGTCGGCTCATCGGCAATCAGCAGCCGGGGCCGGCAGAGCAGCGCCATGGCAATCATCACGCGCTGGCGCATCCCGCCGGAAAACTCGTGTGGGAACATCTTCATGCGCTTGCGCGCTTCCGGCATTTTTACCGCGTCGAGCATCTTCACCGATTCTTCAAACGCTTCGGCTTTGCTCAGCCCTTTATGCAGCATCAGGACTTCCATTAACTGCTCGCCCACCCGCATATACGGGTTCAGAGAGGTCATCGGATCCTGGAAAATCATCGAGATTTGCTCGGCGCGCAGTTTGTTCAGCTCACGCTCGGGCAAATTGAGGATTTGCCGACCGTTAAAGGTGGCGGAACCCCCGATTCGGCCGTTGGCCGCCAGCAGTCCCATCAGGGCGAAGGCGGTCTGCGATTTACCGGAGCCGGACTCCCCGACAATACCGAGCGTCTCCCCCGCCTGCAGGGTGAAGTTCAGATCATTGACGGCGGTGACATCGCCATCCGGCGTTTTAAAGGTGACGCGAAGATCTTTCACGTCCAGCAGCAGGCCGCTGTGGCTCTGCGCTTGCGGCGCTTTTGCCGTTTCAATCATGGTCATGGCAGCGCTCCTTAGCGGTCTTTCGGGTCGAGGGCATCACGCAGACCATCGCCGATAAAGTTGAAACAGAACAGGGTCACCACCAGGAAACCCGCCGGGAACAGCAGCAGCCAGGGCGAGACTTCCATTGAGTTGGCGCCATCGCTGAGTAATGCCCCCCAGCTGCTGAGCGGCTCCTGCGTCCCCAACCCCAGGAAGCTGAGGAAGGATTCAAAGAGGATCATGCTGGGGACCAGCAGCGAGGCGTACACCACCACCACGCCCAGCACATTAGGAACGATATGGCGCAGCACGATGCTCGCTGTGGAGACCCCGCCGACCTGCGCCGCCTCAATAAACTCTTTGCGCTTCAGGCTCAAGGTCTGTCCGCGTACGATACGCGCCATATCCAGCCAGGAGACCATGCCGATAGCGACAAAAATCAACAGGATATTCTGGCCAAAAAAGGTCACCAGCAGGATAACGAAGAACATAAACGGGAAGGAGTTGAGGATCTCCAGCAGACGCATCATCACCGAATCCACTTTGCCGCCGAGATAACCGGAAAGCGAACCGTACAGCGTGCCGAGGATCACCGCCACCAGCGCCGCCGCCACCCCGACCATCAGCGAAATACGCCCGCCGATCGCCACGCGCACCAGCAGATCGCGACCGGAGGAATCGGTCCCGAAGTAGTGGCCAGAGGCCATGTCCGGGGCGTTGGACATCATGCCCCAGTCGGTGTCGAAATAGGAGAATGACGACACCATCGGCGCGAAGGTCACGAACAGCGCAATAAGCACCAGCATAATCAGGCTGGTGACCGCGGCGCGGTTGTGCATAAAGCGGCGACGCGCATCCTGCCAGAGGCTACGCCCCTCCACTTCCAGCTTCTCACTGAAGTTTTCCAGCGCCTCGCTATTTTTCTTACTTAACATCATGGCGAACTCCGGCTTCAGTAGCGAATCTTCGGATCGATAACGGCGTACAGCACGTCAACGATGGCGTTGAACAGGATAGTCAGGGCGCCAACCAGGATCGTCAGGCTGAGCACCAGCGAGTAGTCTCGGTTAAGCGCTCCGTTAACGAACAGCTGGCCAATCCCCGGCAGGCCGTAAATGGTTTCAATGACCATTGAGCCCGTAATGATGCCCACGAAAGCCGGTCCCATATAGGAGAGCACCGGCAGCAGCGCCGGCTTCAGCGCATGGCGCAAAATAATGCGGCGCATCGGCAGCCCCTTCGCCCGCGCGGTGCGGATAAAGTTAGAGTGCAGCACTTCAATCATTGAGCCGCGGGTAATACGCGCGATACTGGCGATATAGGCCAGGGAAAGCGCCACCATCGGCAGGATCATAAATTTCAGCGCCCCGCCGTTCCAGCCTCCGCCCGGCAACCAGTGCAGGGTAATGGCAAAGATCATCACCAGCAGAGGCGCCACCACAAAGCTCGGAATAACCACGCCGGTCATGGCTACCCCCATCACCGCATAGTCCCAGCGGGTATTCTGCTTCAAAGCGGCAATAACGCCCGCAGCGACACCGATCACTACCGCCAGCAAAAAGGCGGCGAAGCCCAGTTTCGCTGAAACCGGGAAGCTGGCCGCCACCAGATCGTTGACCGAATAATCTTTGTATTTAAAGGAGGGACCAAAATCGCCATGCGCCAGCTGCTTCAGGTAATTGAAGTACTGCGTCATGATGGGGTCGTTTAAATGGTATTTTGCTTCAATATTCGCCATGACTTCCGGCGGTAGCGTGCGTTCCCCGGTAAAAGGACTTCCCGGAGCCAAACGCATCATGAAGAATGAGATGGTAATAAGAATAAATAGCGTCGGAATCGCTTCCAGACAGCGACGTAAGATAAATTTTAACATTGCCCGTACCTTCTGGCGTGTGCCTTTGCACTGCTCTCAAATAAGACACGATGGAGCGAGCACAGGCCCGCTCCACGTATTGCCATTAATGTTTGATAACGTAAAGGTCTTTTGTATAGACGTTATCCATCGGGTCTTTACCGGTGTAGCCACCGACCCACGGTTTCACCAGGCGGGCGTTAACATAGTAATAGACCGGTACGATCGCGCTGTCTTTATCCAGCTGCTGCTCTGCTTTCGCATAGGCCGCCGTGCGCTGTGCTTCATCGGATGCTTTTACGGATTCAGCCATAATTTTGTCGAACGCCGGGCTCTTATAGTGCGCAGTGTTCATTGAGCTGTCAGAAAGCATGGTGTTCAGGAAAGAGGTTGGCTCGTTATAGTCAGCGCACCAGCCCGCACGCGCCACGTCATAGGTGCCCTGATGACGGGTATCGAGGAACGTCTTCCACTCCTGGTTGACCAGCTTCACGTCAATGCCCAGGTTTTTACGCCACAGCGAGGCGGCGGCAATCGCCAGCTTCTTGTGCAAATCAGAGGTGTTATACAGCAGGTTGAAGGTCAACGGTTTATCGGCGCTATAGCCGGCTTCGGCCAGCAGTTTTTTCGCTTCTTCATTCCGTTTTTCCTGCGACCAGGTAAACCATTCCGGCTCGGTCAGCTTCGCGCCATCGGTATACGGCGGGGTGTAGCCGTAGGCCGGCAGATCGCCCTGTCCTTTCACCTTATTGGCAATGATATCGCGATCCAGACCCAGCTTCAGCGCGGTACGCACGCGCACGTCGGTGAACGGCGCTTTCTGGTTGTTAATTTCGTAGTAATAAGTACACAGATACGGGTCAACGTGCAGCTCGTTCGGGATCTCTTTTTTCAGTTTCTGGAAGAGCTCGATCGGCAGCTGGTTATAGGTCATATCCAGTTCACCGCTGCGATAACGGTTAACATAGGTCACTTCAGAAGAGGTCGGCAGCCAGGTGACGGTGTTGATAACGGTTTTGGCATTATCCCAGTAATGCGGGTTGCGCTCCATCACGATACGTTCGTTGACCACCCAGTCTTTCAGGGTGTAGGCGCCGTTGGTGACGATATTGCCAGGCTGCGTCCACTTCTCGCCAAACTTTTCAATCGCTGGTTTATAGACAGGAGACATCGCCGGGTTAACCAGCAGTTTGTAAAAATAGGGTACCGGCTCGCTGAGGGTGACTTCCAGCGTATGGTCGTCAATGGCTTTTACGCCCAGCTCGCCTGGGGCTTTCTTGCCGTCAATGATTTCATCAACGTTGAGGATATGACCATACTGCGGGTAGCTGGCATAAGGAGACGCTGTTTTCGGGTCTACCAGACGCTGCCAGCTATAAACGAAATCCTGGGCGGTAACCGGCTCGCCGTTAGACCATTTCGCATCTTTACGCAGATGGAAGGTCCAGACTTTGAAATCTTTATTATCCCAGCTCTCTGCCACACCAGGGATCGGGTGGCCATCTTTCGGCGAGGTATTCAGCAAGCCTTCGAACAGGTCGCGGCTAATATTCGCCTCGGGCACCCCTTCAATTTTATTCGGGTCCAGCGATTGCGGCTCGGCGCCGCTATTTCGCACCAGCGTTTGCTTATCCGAAAGCTGCACACCGGCCGGGACATCCGCTGCCATAGCCATATTGCCAGCCATGAGCGCGGATAGCACTCCTGCGGCGATCAAACGTTTTTTAGTGATGATGGTCATTGTGTTGTAACTCCAGTCATTATAATTACTGGTTTTTTAACCAGCCTGTTTTTTTCCCCGTTTTCGGGATCTGTCCAACGCAGGAGTGTTTGCGATTGGCAGATTGCTATCACCGACTTATTTATTACGACCGCTCGAACGGCAGTCTTAACGTCGATTCGTTCCCCCTCGCTGGAGGGCAGTTCAGGCGCAATGAGACGATTAAAAATGATTCTCATTTACACGCATAATTCAGCAGACGATAACGGCGGAAAGTACCAAAAGGTAAACACCTCCGCCAATGCAATTTGCAAATATGTTACCGGATTCTCTTTTATTGCCGGCTTTGCCAACGTCACTAGCGGTTGTCACAATACGCCGATACAAAAATATTCTTATCAATCATACTGTTACGACATTTACATCAGTCATCATACTGAGCAGCGACCACAAGATGATTTTTTGTACAAAAATTTAACAATAGATTACTTTTTAGCACATTCATCTGCAGCCTTGTTAAAATTACTAATATCATTTCGATGATCCGACAGCAAGCGCCAGAGAATGATGTGAAGAAAATAACATCACAGGAGGGAGAGACATGAGGGGAATGTTAAGAGAAATATTTCATATCTTAATGAAAAACATGAAATTAATAGCGATATTGCAAAATAGTATTCCTACCGCCGGTTCCGCGCTGGTTAATAGGTTTTGCTAATAATCGCGCAGGCGTGAAGGGAGCCTCCCCGCCTGCGTGGCAACGAACTAACTCAGCAGCCCCGGGAAGAGCGCTTTAATCCCCGTCACAATAAACTCAATGCCGAGAGCCATCAGCAGCAGGCCCATAATACGGGTGATAACGTTAATCCCTGTCTGCCCCAGCAGACGCACCAGCCATGGCGCCATGCGGAAAATCCCCCAGCAGCAGAGGGCAAAGACCGCAATCGCCAGTGAAAAACCGACGAGATGCACCCAGGAGTGATACCGCGTACCCCATACGATAGTGGAACTGATTGCCCCCGGTCCGGCCATTAACGGTAGCGCGAGAGGAACGACGCCGATGCTCTCCCTCACCGCCGTCTCCGACTTCTCCTGCTTGTTCTGCTTATCTTCGCCGAGCTTACCGCTGATCATCGACATCGCGATGGTCACCACCAGGATGCCGCCGGCGATACGGAAGGAATCAATGGAGATACCAAAAATCTGCAGAATGCCATCGCCGAGAAACAGTGACGTCAGGAGGATGATCGCCACCGACAGGTTGGCGGTCAGGTTGGTCTTATTGCGCACTGCTGCCGGCTGGTAGCTGGTCATACTAATGAACACCGGAATAATGCCCACCGGGTTAACCAGGGCAAATAAGCCGATGAAAAACTTGAAATATGCAGAAAAATCGAACAGTGATTGAGTCACAATGGGCTCCGCAGCATCATCAAAATTGGCGGTTGACTGTTAACAGCATAAAATAACTGCGCGAAACATACGCTTTTTGCATGCAATATTCATTATAAATATGCATAACCCGGTGATATGTATCGAATGTTAGCTATTTGTAGTTTTAATGCTAATCGTTTTTTTAATTTCAAAACCCTCCCATTACACTTGATCGAACCGGTCAAAAAGCAGCCAGCTGAAAGGTATCAGCAGTGCCAATACTTGATCTAAATCACGTAATTTGTACTCAGAAGTGAGTAATCTTGATGACACCAACAGAGTGGAAGGCAGCAGTACCTGAAAGTTAAAAAGAGAAAGCTTTTTTAGTAAATCGGTAAAACAGCGTCCTGATTTTCCTACATAAACATTTACATGCAAGCTGTTTACAGCCTGTCTATAATGTCGAATCGAGCGACTGATTTACTAAAAAAGTTTAACATTATCAGGAGAGCATTATGGCTGTTACTAATATCGCTGAACTGAACGCGCTTGTTGAGCGTGTCAAGAAAGCCCAGCGTGAATATGCCAGTTTCACTCAAGAACAAGTCGACAAAATCTTCCGCGCCGCCGCGCTGGCCGCTGCAGATGCTCGAATCCCTCTCGCCAAAATGGCCGTTGCCGAATCCGGCATGGGCATCGTTGAAGACAAAGTGATCAAAAACCACTTCGCTTCCGAATACATTTACAACGCTTATAAAGACGAAAAAACCTGTGGCGTCCTGTCAGAAGACGACACCTTTGGTACCATCACTATCGCTGAACCTATCGGCATCATCTGCGGTATCGTACCGACCACTAACCCGACTTCAACAGCCATCTTCAAATCGCTCATCAGCCTGAAGACGCGTAACGCCATCATTTTCTCTCCGCACCCGCGTGCTAAAGAAGCCACCAACAAAGCGGCTGACATCGTCCTGCAGGCTGCCATCGCTGCCGGCGCGCCGAAAGACCTGATTGGCTGGATCGATCAGCCGTCTGTTGAACTGTCTAACGCCCTGATGCACCACCCGGACATCAACCTGATCCTTGCGACCGGTGGTCCAGGCATGGTGAAAGCAGCATACAGCTCCGGTAAACCTGCTATCGGCGTAGGTGCCGGTAACACCCCGGTGGTGATTGATGAAACGGCTGACATCAAACGCGCCGTTGCTTCCGTTCTGATGTCTAAAACCTTCGATAACGGCGTTATCTGTGCTTCTGAGCAGTCCGTTGTGGTGGTTGATTCCGTTTATGACGCGGTTCGCGAACGTTTCGCCAGCCACGGCGGCTACCTGCTGCAGGGTAAAGAGCTGAAAGCCGTTCAGGACATTATCCTGAAAAATGGCGCGCTGAACGCCGCTATCGTTGGTCAGCCTGCGGCGAAAATCGCTGAACTGGCAGGCTTCACCGTACCGGCCACGACTAAAATTCTGATTGGCGAAGTCACCGACGTTGACGAAAGCGAGCCGTTTGCTCACGAAAAACTGTCTCCGACGCTGGCGATGTACCGTGCGAAAGATTTCGAAGACGCCGTGACCAAAGCTGAAAAACTGGTCGCCATGGGCGGTATCGGTCATACCTCTTGCCTGTACACCGACCAGGATAACCAGCCGGCTCGCGTGGCTTACTTCGGCCAGATGATGAAAACTGCGCGTATCCTGATCAACACCCCGGCTTCTCAGGGTGGTATCGGTGACCTGTACAACTTCAAACTCGCTCCTTCCCTGACTCTGGGTTGTGGTTCCTGGGGTGGTAACTCCATCTCTGAAAACGTTGGTCCGAAACACCTGATCAACAAGAAAACCGTTGCTAAGCGAGCTGAAAACATGTTGTGGCACAAACTTCCGAAATCTATCTACTTCCGTCGTGGCTCCCTGCCTATCGCACTGGATGAAGTGATTACTGATGGTCACAAACGCGCGCTGATCGTGACTGACCGCTTCCTGTTCAACAACGGCTATGCCGATCAGATCACCTCCGTACTGAAAGCAGCGGGTGTTGAAACTGAAGTTTTCTTCGAAGTTGAAGCTGACCCGACGCTGACCATCGTACGTAAAGGCGCCGACCTGGCGAACTCCTTTAAACCAGACGTGATCATCGCGCTGGGCGGCGGTTCCCCGATGGATGCGGCAAAAATCATGTGGGTCATGTACGAACATCCGGAAACCCACTTCGAAGAACTGGCGCTGCGCTTTATGGACATCCGTAAACGTATCTACAAGTTCCCGAAAATGGGTGTTAAAGCCAAGATGGTGGCGATCACTACCACCTCCGGTACCGGTTCTGAAGTTACGCCGTTCGCCGTTGTGACCGATGATGCGACAGGTCAGAAATATCCGCTGGCAGACTACGCGCTGACCCCGGATATGGCCATCGTCGATGCCAACCTGGTGATGGATATGCCGAAATCGCTGTGTGCGTTCGGTGGTCTGGATGCCGTGACCCACGCCCTGGAAGCTTACGTTTCCGTGCTGGCTTCTGAGTTCTCTGACGGCCAGGCTCTGCAGGCGCTGAAACTGCTGAAAGAGTACCTGCCGGCTTCCTACCACGAAGGTTCCAAGAACCCGGTTGCCCGCGAGCGCGTACACAGTGCCGCCACCATCGCCGGTATCGCGTTTGCTAACGCCTTCCTCGGCGTGTGTCACTCCATGGCGCACAAGCTGGGTTCCCAGTTCCATATTCCGCACGGTCTGGCCAACGCCCTGCTGATCTGCAACGTTATCCGCTACAACGCGAATGACAACCCGACCAAGCAGACTGCGTTCAGCCAGTACGACCGTCCGCAGGCTCGTCGTCGCTACGCTGAAATCGCCGATCACCTGGGTCTCTCCGCACCGGGCGACCGTACCGCAGCGAAAATCGAGAAGCTGCTGGCATGGCTGGAAAGCGTGAAAGCTGAGCTGGGTATTCCGAAATCTATCCGCGAAGCTGGCGTTCAGGAAGCTGACTTCCTGGCCCACGTTGATAAGCTGTCTGAAGATGCATTCGATGACCAGTGCACCGGCGCTAACCCGCGCTACCCGCTGATCTCCGAGCTGAAACAGATCCTGCTGGATACCTACTACGGTCGCGAGTTCATCGAAGGCGAAGCAGCCGCGAAAGCCGAAGCAGCTCCGGTGAAAGCTGAGAAAAAAGCGAAAAAATCCGCTTAATCGACAAGCATAAACGTTCTGCAAGCCCCGTCATCTGACGGGGCTTTTTTTTGCCCACCGACAGCCAAGCTTTAACGCCTGCTGGCCCAACGGAGTGCAGGCAATAAAAAGGCGCCCACAGGCGCCTGGACGAGCTTCTGCGCGTATTAGCTGGGGCGGTGCTGGTTTTGTACCTGAGTTAACGAGCCGACGCTCAGCGCCTCTTTATAATGCTTACGACAAACTGACACGTACCGCTCATTGCCGCCGATGACGACCTGCTCGCCCTCGTTGTAAGGACGCCCCTCCTGATCGAGGCGCAGCACCATACTGGCCTTCCGGCCGCAGAAACAGATGGTTTTCAGCTCCACCAGCTTATCTGACCAGGCCAGTAAATACTGGCTGCCGGTAAAGAGCTCACCGCGAAAGTCTGTCCGCAAGCCATAGCAAAGCACAGGAATATCCAGCGTATCGACAACTTCAGACAGCTCATGAACCTGCTCGCGCGTCAGAAACTGGCTTTCATCCACCAGCACGCAGTGAATCGGCTTTAGCTTGTGCTCTGCGGCAATATCGTTAAATAGCGACGTCTGTGGATTATACAATCGGGCCGGCGAGGAGAGACCGATACGCGAGCTGACTTTTCCGGCGCCAAAGCGGTCATCAATCTCAGCGGTATAAACGACGGTACGCATCCCCCGCTCCTGGTAATTGTACGAAGATTGCAACAGAGCGGTCGACTTACCTGCATTCATTGCAGAGTAGTAGAAATAAAGTTGTGCCATCGGCTGCGTGACCCCAATCAAAGTGTTTTATCGCGGCGGCGATTGTACCATATTTTATGCGTACAGCCGCCCATTCGACAGGGGTATTGTATCGCAGCTGAAGAGCCTGCAAAGCCAAAGGATTAAGAGGATGAATTGAATTTTCAGGGCCATTATTTGTACGCCCCGTGACGCTACTGGCGGGGTAACCATTGTCTTTTCGTGCTTATAGGGCGGTTACCTATGGGGCTATAAGCGGCGCCGCGCGTTGTTTTATATTAAGCCTCATAACCAAAAATGCGCTAATACTGACGAGGGTTATTTACCCATGTAAAGGATAATTTTTCTCACCGAACCTCAGAAAAAGCATACCGTCTCAGTGTTTTAGCTTACCTTCTGCTCATCGCTATAAGGATGAAAGATGTGAAGCGGCACGGGAATTTTAACTTAAATTAATTAATTCTCGCGACAAATAACCAGTAATTTTGAATTCCTTACATTCCCCCCTATTGCACAACGCATTTTATCGCTCTATTATTAGTTCAACAAACCACCCCACAATATAAGTTTGAGATTACTACAATGAGCGAAGCACTTAAAATTTTGAACAACATCCGTACTCTTCGTGCGCAGGCAAGAGAATGCACCCTGGAAACGCTCGAAGAAATGCTGGAAAAATTAGAAGTCGTTGTTAACGAGCGCCGTGAAGAAGAAAACGCCGCCGCGGCAGAAATTGAAGAACGTACGCGTAAGCTGCAGCAATATCGTGAAATGCTGATCGCTGACGGTATTGATCCGAATGAACTGCTGAGCACCATGGCAGCCGTTAAAGCCGGTACCAAAACTAAGCGTGCTGCACGTCCGGCTAAATACAGCTATGTCGACGAAAACGGCGAAACCAAAACCTGGACCGGCCAGGGCCGTACCCCGGCGGTGATCAAAAAAGCAATGGATGAGCAAGGTAAATCACTGGACGATTTCCTGATCTAATCTCCGTTGTTACGATATAAAAAATCCCGCTGCGGCGGGATTTTTTTCGCCCCCAGGGGCTGATATAAAAAAACCGGGAGCGCATCTGCGACTCCCGGTTTTGTGCTTTCAGCAGCGCTGCGGATTACTTCGCAACCGCGGTTTCCAGCCAGGCTTTAAAATCGTCACCCAGCGTTTTGTGGCGAATACCATATTCGACGAACGCCTGCATGTAGCCAAGCTTATTACCGCAGTCATGGCTCTTGCCTTTCATATGATAAGCTTCGACCGTCTCTTTTTCGATCAGCATATCAATCGCGTCAGTCAGCTGAATTTCATCACCGGCACCCGGAGGAGTCTTCGCCAGCAGCGGCCAGATATCGGCGCTGAGGACATAGCGCCCCACCACCGCCAGGTTGGACGGCGCAACGTCAGCTTTTGGCTTCTCGACCACGCCTACCATCGGCACGCTTTCTCCCGGCTTGAGAGATTCACCTTTGCAGTCAACGACACCGTAAGCGGTCACGTCGTCGACAGGCTCAACCATAATCTGGCTGGCGCCGGTCTCATCGAAACGAGAGATCATCTCTGCGAGGTTATCGCGGCTCAGATCGGATTCATATTCATCCAGAATAACGTCTGGCAGAATAACTGCGACCGGCTCATCACCCACCACCGGATGGGCGCAAAGCACCGCGTGTCCCAGACCTTTTGCCAGGCCCTGACGAACTTGCATAATGGTTACGTGCGGCGGACAAATAGACTGCACTTCTTCCAGCAGCTGGCGTTTCACACGTTTTTCCAGCATCGCTTCCAGCTCAAAACTGGTATCGAAATGGTTTTCGATAGAGTTTTTGGATGAGTGCGTTACCAGAACAATTTCAGTAATTCCTGCAGCGATACATTCATTAACAACGTACTGAATTAACGGCTTATCTACCAGCGGCAGCATTTCTTTTGGAATCGCTTTGGTGGCCGGCAGCATCCTGGTGCCTAATCCCGCAACCGGGATAACCGCTTTTCTGACTTTAGAATTAAGGGCAGCCATTGAAATCTCCTGGACTGTTTGTTTTTTAAACTTCTCGTTACAAATAACGTGTCGAGTATATCAGTCAACCGCGTATTCACTGGTCTGAAAAGCTTCCGATAGCCTCGAATTAGGACTTTTACGCATAAAACTGCTCGATGTTACCACCGCTAAAGGACAACGGGTAATCCCGTCTGCTTAGATATAAACGCAATTGCTCACTCCGCAGACAACATTAAGCGTAAACGGCCTCCCGCCCCCCAAATTTGGCACTGCCATGAGGTACAGCGTTGACTAATTTGATTAAGGTAAGCATCACCCAGGGTGCCCAAAGGAACGCCATTGCTAATCTGAATTTGATGCTCACCGGTATTCAGCGTGCCATTAAGTCCCGCCGACACCAGAATTAAATTTTTCAGTCCGCTGTGGTAATACCCCACTAACAAAGGAAACTGGCCGGGAAGGTTTGCCTGACGCAGGAGCTGATTCACCTGTTTTAGCAGACTCCCCATTTCTGGTAGCCGTTGTCCCTGATGCGCCAGCTGCTCCTGTAGCAAGCCATTGAACAACGCGCGCAATAATAAAGCGGCCAGGACGCCATTATCTCCTGCCCGCGTGACATCCAGACAATAGAAGGCCAAATCATTGTCCGAGAGCGGCGCGATATCGAGTACCAGACCGGGTTTATCCGCCGACACCAGCTGGCGATAATGAATGCGGCAGTGCGACATTTCCTGTTGCACCGGCGGCTGTAATTCCTGCAGTAATCGTGAAGCCGCAGTGGGATTACTGACCAGCGCGTCCCAGTCCTCAAATAAACGCTCTTCCTCTTCCACCCGTGAACTGAACATCGCAGGATAGAGGCAGGCATAAACGGTTTCGCGCAGGCGATCGAAATCTTTTACTGGCTTTAACAACACGTCCTGAACGCCAAGCCGCAACGCTTTGGCTATATCAGCCATGTTTTCGGTAGCGGAAATCATCAGGATCGGTAGCTGCTCGCCGCGGTTACGCAACGTCTCCACCAGCTCCAGACCGTTCATTCTCGGCATCGAAATGTCGCAAATCATCAGGTCCGGATGCACCTCCGTCATTTTATGCAGGGCATCCTTGCCATCTTCCGCCTGGAAGGTTGTTGCTCCCAGCGAGGTCAGCCATCCATGCAAGAGTGAGCGGAAAACGGGTTCGTCTTCAACTATCAGAATCTGTTTTCCCGCCAATGGCTGCGTCATGATATCTCCCCTGGCTGACGATAATTCAATAGTGGCACGCTATTCTCACTATCGCCTGTCAGAATTTGCTTAAGTCAGGTACTCGTGCGTTAAATCGCGGTACGCACTAAGGGTAATAATTCATCCATTTTCTTTTCTACCGCCAACTGCCCTGCGGTAATCGCCTCGCCGGCGCGATGGAAATCAAGCGTCGAGACTTGCGGACAGTACGGTTGCAACAGGATATCCGGCGGGTCACCCGCCATACGATTGCGTTTAAGACGGTTCTCCAGGACCTGGATAGAGGTGGTCATGATCTCCATCGCCGTCGGCGTCACGGCCGTACGGCGGGAACTCATTTGCGTCAAGCGTGCGCGCAGACGAGTATGCCATGGCCCCTCCTTCGCTTCGGCTTCCCGCCGCGGCGTTTCGAGGGAGAATAAATCCTGCTGCATAAGGTGGGCATCATGTTGCAAATCCACGGCAATCACGATATCCGCCCCCATTGCCCGCGTAAGCGATACGGGAACCGGATTGACCACCGCGCCATCAACCAGCCAGTAACCGTTATGCCTGACCGGCGACATTAACCCCGGCATACTGCAGGAGGCTCGAATCGCTAAGTGCAGATCGCCTTCGGTAAACCACAGCTCCCGGCCAGTGCTTAAATTTGTCGCGACGGCGGCAAATCGCCGTTCGCAGTGTTCGATATCGGTCACGGGCATGATGCGGCGATAATGATTGAACACCTTTTCACCCCGCAGTAGTCCACCGCGGCGCCAGGAGAGGTCCATCAGTTTCAGAACGTCCCAGTTACTGAAAGAGCAGACCCAGGACTCAAGGGCCGGGAGTCGGTTACAGGCATACGCCGCCCCTACCAGCGAAACGATAGAGCAACCGGCCACGATATCAATCTCAATGCCGGCCTGCTGGAGGGCGTTGATGACGCCAATATGCGACCATCCGCGGGCGGCGCCCGCACCTAACGCCAGACCAATTTTAAGCTTTCTCATTAGTACTGATAACTATCCTTCCACTCTGAGCGTGGCAACATTGTCACGGCTCAGTTAACATAAAGCCCTTTGGCGTAGAAGCGCCGTTACTCTTTCTTCCATGGAGGCAATTTTGTCGCAATTATGCCCCTGTGGCAGCGCACTGGAGTATAGCTCATGTTGCCAGCGATATCTGTCCGGCGCTGAGCTTGCGCCAGGCCCGTCACAGCTTATGCGCTCCCGTTACAGCGCGTTCGTCATGAAAGATGCCGACTATCTGATCAAAACCTGGCATCCGTCCTGTCAGGCGCAGCAGTTTCGCGCCGAACTGGAGAAAGGCTTTGCCCACACCGAATGGCTGGGCTTAACCCTGTTCGCCAGCGATGATGGACGAGCCGCCAATGAAGGCTTTGTCAGCTTTATCGCCCGCTTTAATGACAATAACCGCCCGGGCGCCATTATTGAACGTTCCAGATTCTTAAAAGAAAATGGACAGTGGTACTATATCGACGGGACACGGCCGCTGATTGGCCGTAACGACCCCTGCCCTTGCGGTTCAGGTAAAAAATTTAAAAAATGCTGCGGCCAGTAACGCTACCGCAGCGCTTGCAAACACTACAGGATTTTCCTCGCGATGCATTCATTACAACGTAAAGTACTACGCACTATTTGCCCTGATCAGAAAGGCCTCATCGCGCGTATCACCAATATCTGCTACAAGCACGAACTTAACATTGTGCAGAACAACGAATTTGTTGACCACCGTACCGGTCGTTTCTTTATGCGCACCGAACTGGAAGGCATCTTCAACGACGCTATTCTGCTGGCCGATCTGGACAGCGCCCTGCCGGAAGGCTCGATTCGTGAACTCAATCCGGCAGGCCGCCGCCGGGTAGTGATTCTGGTGACGAAAGAGGCGCACTGCCTCGGCGATCTGCTGATGAAAGCCAACTACGGCGGGCTGGATGTCGACATTGCCGCGGTTATTGGCAACCATGACACCCTGCGCCCGCTGGTGGAACGTTTTGGCATCCCGTTTGAACTGGTCAGCCATGAAGGGCTGAGCCGCGAAGAGCACGACAAGCAGATGGGCGACGCGATTGCCGCCCACGAACCGGATTACGTGGTGCTGGCCAAGTATATGCGCGTTCTTACGCCGGAATTTGTCGCTCGTTTCCCGAACAAGATCATTAATATTCACCACTCGTTCCTGCCGGCGTTTATCGGCGCGCGTCCGTATCATCAGGCCTATGAGCGCGGTGTGAAGATCATCGGCGCCACCGCCCACTACGTGAATGATAACCTGGACGAAGGTCCCATCATTATGCAGGACGTCATTCACGTCGATCATACTTATACCGCAGAAGATATGATGCGTGCCGGGCGCGATGTCGAAAAAAACGTATTGAGCCGGGCGCTGTATCAGGTCCTGGCGCAGCGTGTCTTCGTCTACGGTAACCGGACGATTATTCTTTAATCGACTGAGAAATGAATTGGTTAGCTTTCCGGCGTTACGGGTAAAAATCAGGCAACCAGTTTATTTTTGTCAAAGGAATGCTTTACAGGGGCGCATCATTTGGTATGATGCGCCCCGCTTCCCGAGAAGGAAGCAGGCCAGTACTAAGCATTACCCCGTGGTGGGGTTCCCGAGCGGCCAAAGGGAGCAGACTGTAAATCTGCCGTCATCGACTTCGAAGGTTCGAATCCTTCCCCCACCACCATTATTCACTACAGTGATAGGGTTTCCCCGGCAGGCGTAAACGATGTTTGCACTTAGCGGGAAGGGTAAGAACCTTCGACTAAGGTTCGACTCGAGCGCCAGCGAGAGAACGTTGCCGCAGGCAACGGCCCGAAGGGCGAGGAGCGATAGCGACGAGTTATCCTTCCCCCACCACCATTCACTTTGCTGAATAGCCTACAATTTGATTTTACCCCTGGTGGGGTTCCCGAGCGGCCAAAGGGAGCAGACTGTAAATCTGCCGTCATCGACTTCGAAGGTTCGAATCCTTCCCCCACCACCATCTTCTTAAAAAACTTCCCAATTCGACTACTCGACGATCTTTTATATTCTGCCCTACGGGGAAGGATGAGAAGCTTCGACTAAGGTTCGACTCGAGCGTAGCGAGAGAACGTTGCCGCAGGCAACGGCCCGAAGGGCGAGGCGCTTTAGCGCCGAGTCATCCTTCCCCCACCACCATCTCTTCATGCATTACCCAACTTACTTCACTTGCGATACTCTATATTCTGCCCCACGGGGAAGGATGAGAAGCTTCGACTAAGGTTCGACTCGAGCGTAGCGAGAGAACGTTGCCGCAGGCAACGGCCCGAAGGGCGAGGCGCGTTAGCGCCGAGTCATCCTTCCCCCACTACTGTTGCACTCTCTTCAGCCACCTGTGCTGCTATCTCCTCGCTCGCGCTTCGCTTAGCGAGGCGACATGCTATATTCTCCCCTACGGGGGAGGATGAGAAGTTTCGACCAAGGTTCGACTCGAGCGTAGCGAGAGAACGTTGCCGCAGGCAACGGCCCGAAGGGCGAGGCGCTTTAGCGCCGAGTCATCCTTCCCCCACTACTGTTGCACTCTCTTCAGCCACCTGTGCTGCTATCTCCTCGCTCGCGCTTCGCTTAGCGAGGCTACAGGTGGTGCCGACCGGCGCCCCGGACTGGTGCGCCGCGCCGCCTCCGGGAAACTCACAGCGGGGGCAGTCGTCTCTTCACCGGCGAACTTTTCACCACCGAGGTATTGCACTGAGCAAATTCAGCCAGGCCGTCAAGCAGCGTATCCAGTTGGGCAATATCACGCACCACCAGTCGCATCACGAAACAATCCTCTCCGGTCACTTTGTCACTTTCGATGCACTCCGGCATCGCCTGGATATATTTATCTACCTTCTGCAGCAGACCAGGCAGCGGCCGGACCCGCACCAGCGCCTGCAGGCTGTAGCCCAGCGCGGCGAGATTCACCCGCGCCCCATAGCCCTGGATCACCCCCCGCTCCTCCAGGCGCTTCACCCGCTCGGCGGTGCTCGGCGAGGTCAGCCCCACCCGCGCGCTCAATACCTTCAACGAGACTCTGGCGTCCTGAGTCAGGCAAGCGAGGATCGCCCGGTCAATTTCATCAAGTAAGTCATTCATGGTTTTTACCTAATTATGAAAGGAATTTCCCCCTGCTTACCTTAATTCAGCCATGTCAGGCTGTCAGGATTTTTCGCACAATAATGGAAAACTTCTGGAGGTGAAATATGCAACTTACCCGCGGCGTCTGGCAAATGAGCCTGGCGATGATAATTTCTGGCTCGATCGGCGCGTTCGTGCTGCTCTCTGGTTTGCCGGTAATTGATGTGGTGTTCTGGCGCTGCCTGATTGGCGCGCTCACCCTGCTGCTGTTTATCGTTCTCAGCCGCCAACCCTTCAGTCGTCTCACGCGCTTCACCCTCGCCCTCGCGGTGCTTGGCGGCATTGCGCTGGTCATCAACTGGCTGCTGCTTTTTGCCGCCTACTCGCGTATTTCAATTGGCATGGCCACGGTGGTCTACAACACCCAGCCGTTTATGCTGGTACTGATGGGCATGGTGCTGGGGGAGCGAGTCAGCGCCGTAAAATGGGGATGGTTACTGCTGGCCTTCGGCGGCGTGGTGATCCTGCTGTCAAGCGAGCTTGCCCCGGCGCACGGCGATAGTCTCGCGACCGGCGTTTTGCTGGCATTAGGCGCAGCATTTTTCTATGCTCTGACCGCCATTATCGCCCGCAAACTGCATCCGCTCCCTGCTCAGCATATCGCCTTTATTCAGGTGCTGGTCGGCGTCGTGATGCTGCTGCCGCTGGTGCAAATGCCCGAGTTTTCTGCCAGCTTTCCCTGGCGCTATCTGCTGATCCTCGGCGTCGTCCATACCGGGATCATGTATCAGCTTTTATATAGCGCGATACAGAAGCTGCCAACGCCCATTACCGGTTCACTCTCCTTTATTTATCCACTGGTGGCGATGGGGGTCGACTATCTGGTCTTCCACCATGCGTTAACCCCTGTGCAGTGGTGCGGCGGGATGCTGATTCTGTTTGCCGCCGCGGGGAATAACCTCGGCTGGGGCGAAAAAAAACCCCGCCAGAGCGGGGTCAGTCAGCAGTCGCGGGCCAGTTAGCGACGGGCGCGAACAATCTGGTATTTGCGCGTCAGGTACTCTACCGGCGCGCTCCAGATATGAACCAGACGGGAGAACGGGAACAGCAGGAACAGGGTCATACCCAGCACCAGGTGGACGCGGAAGATAAACGCCACGCCATCCAGGTGCTGCGACGCACCGCCGTGGAAGGTGACCACCGACTGCGCCCAGCCGACCAGCTTCATCATTTCGCTGCCGTCCATATGCTGGGCTGAGAACGGGATCGTCAGCAGGCCCAACGCACACTGCACCATCAGCAGGGAGAGGATCAGAATATCCGCGCCGGTGGTGGTGGCGCGAACGCGCGGGCTGAGCAGACGACGCTTGAGCAGCAGTAAACCGCCCACCAGGGTCATCACGCCGCAGGCGCCGCCGGCGATCATCGCCATCTTCTGCTTGACGTCGATCGGCAGGAAGGATTCATACATCCAGTGCGGCGTCAGCATACCGAGGAAGTGGCCGGCGAAAATGCCGAGGATGCCGATATGAAACAGGTTCGACGCCAGATTCATCCCTTTACGGTCCAGCATCTGGCTGGAGGCCGCTCGCCAAGTGTACTGACCGTAGTCATAGCGCAGCCAACTGCCGATCAGAAACACCGAGCCCGCAATGTACGGATAAATGTCAAAGAAGAACATATTCAGGAAGTGCATTATTGCTGTCCTCCGTTAGAGATATTCAGATATTGCGGGGCCACGGCTCCGGCAAAACGACGCTGGTGAGCGGAAATCTCCGACTCGCCGCAGCCCTGGTCGGCAAAGAATTTAACCTGTTCTTCTTCCCAGACTGCGTCCAGCGCCTGCGGCGTATCGTCGCGGGCTTCGTCGGCAATCTTCTCCGCCACCTTCTGGCTGTCGACCTGAGTGTTGGCCAGCTTCAGCAGCAGCTCGAACAGCACCGCATAGCGGCTCTCGCGCTGCTGCAGGCGCGCGCTGAGCAGGCCGAGGATCGGCGCGACGTCCCGCAGGCCGCCAAGGGCTTCCTCTTCCGGCAGCTGCGCCAGATACTCCAGATACAGCGGCAGATGATCCGGCAGCTCATGGCTATCGAGCAGCAGACCGTGGCGCTCATACTGCGCCATCAGGTCAACCATCGCCTGGCCGCGATCGCGGGATTCGCCGTGCACGTGTTCAAACAGCAGCAGCGAGGTGGCCCGGCCGCGGTCAAACAGTTCGCTGTAGGCCGCCTGGGCATCCAGCGGATCCTGAGCCAGCAGATCGCGCAGAAAAACGCCCAGCGCGTGAGCATCTTCTTTGCCGAGTTTCTCCGATGACGCGAGCGCCTCGAACATCTCCTGCTGATGCTGCCATAAGGCAGCGTCAGGGTATTCGAGCAAACGCGACACAATCACAAGTTCAATCATGCGTGCGGCTCCGTTTTGCTGGTCACGTCGATGGCGTCGATGCGACGGCTGTTGAACAGGTTGAACTGGCTGTCAGAGCCGTGGCAGCCGTCGCCAAAGCTAAAGCCGCAGCCATTTTTCTCCGGAAACGCTTCCCGCGCCTGTTCACGATGGCTGCTCGGCACCACGAAACGGTCTTCGTAGTTGGCGATCGCCAGGTAGCGGTACATCTCCTGAGCCTGCGCTTCGCTTAAGCCCACCTCTTCCAGCGCGCGGGTATCGACAACGCCGTCAACGGTTTCCGCCCGCTTATAGTGACGCATCGCCAGCATCCGCTTCAGGGCCAACAGGACCGGTTGGGTATCGCCGGCGGTCAGCAGATTCGCCAGATACTGCACCGGAATACGCAGGCTTTCCACGTCCGGCAGGATCCCGTTGCTGCCCAGTTCGCCGGCATCGGCGGCGGACTGAATCGGCGACAGCGGCGGCACGTACCAAACCATCGGCAGGGTGCGATATTCCGGGTGCAGCGGCAGGGCCAGCTTCCAGTCCATCGCCATTTTCCAGACCGGCGACTGCTGCGCGGCTTCAATCACGCCCTGCGGTACGCCATCTTTCAGCGCCTGCTCAATCACTTTCGGGTCGTTCGGATCGAGGAACACGTCCAGTTGACGCTGATAGAGATCTTTCTCGTTCTCGGTGCTGGCGGCATTTTCGATCGCGTCCGCGTCATACAGCAGGACGCCGAGGTAGCGGATTCGGCCCACGCAGGTTTCGGAGCATACCGTCGGCATTCCGGATTCAATACGCGGGTAGCAGAAGATGCACTTCTCAGATTTCCCGCTCTTCCAGTTGAAGTAGATCTTCTTGTACGGGCAGCCGGTGATGCACATCCGCCAGCCGCGGCACTTGTCCTGGTCGATCAGCACGATGCCGTCTTCTTCACGCTTATAGATGGCGCCGCTCGGGCAGGTTGCGACGCACGCCGGATTCAGGCAGTGCTCGCACAGGCGCGGCAGATACATCATGAAGGTGTTCTCGAACTGGCCGTACATCGCCTTCTGCATGTTGTCGAAGTTCTGGTCTTTGGCGCGCTTTTCAAACTCGCCGCCGAGGATCTCTTCCCAGTTCGGACCGCTGGTGATCTTGTCCATCCGCTGGCCGGTGATCAGCGAGCGCGGACGGGCGATCGGCTGATGTTTACTCTCCGGGGCGTTATGCAGGTTCTGGTAGTCGAAATCGAACGGCTCGTAGTAATCATCGATGCCCGGCAGATGCGGGTTCGCGAAGATTTTACCTAACAGCATCGCGCGGTTGCCCATGCGCGGCTGCAGCTTGCCGTTGATTTTGCGGATCCAGCCGCCCTTCCATTTCTCCTGGTTTTCCCAGTCGTTCGGAAAACCAACGCCAGGCTTACTCTCCACGTTATTGAACCAGGCGTACTCCATCCCTTCCCGGCTGGTCCAGACGTTTTTACAGGTTACCGAGCAGGTGTGGCAGCCGATGCATTTATCGAGATTCAGCACCATGCCGACTTGTGAACGAATTTTCATTTTACGCTCTCCTGTACCTGGTCATTGCCTTCGCCGTCTAACCAGTTAATGTTCTTCATCTTACGTACCACCACAAACTCATCGCGGTTGGAGCCGACGGTGCCGTAGTAGTTAAAGCCATAGGCCAGATGGCCATAGCCGCCGATCATATGGGTCGGTTTCGGCGTAATACGGGTAACCGAGTTATGGATCCCGCCGCGCTGGCCGGTGACTTCAGAGCCAGGCAGGTTCACGATGCGTTCCTGCGCGTGGTACATCATGGTCATCCCGGCCGGCACGCGCTGGCTCACCACCGCGCGCGCCGTCAGGGCGCCGTTGGCGTTGAACACTTCGATCCAGTCGTTATCTTCGATACCCAGATCTTTCGCATCCGCCTCGCTCATCCAGACGATCGGACCGCCGCGTGACAGGGTCAGCATCAGCAGGTTATCGCTGTAGGTCGAGTGGATACCCCATTTCTGGTGCGGCGTCAGGAAGTTCAGCGCCTTCTCCGGGTTGCCGTTGGACTTCTCGCCCATCACCGCTTTCACCGAGCGGGTGTCAATCGGCGGACGATAAACCAGCAGGCTCTCGCCAAAGTCGCGCATCCACTGGTGATCCTGATACAGCGACTGACGACCGGACAGAGTACGCCATGGGATCAGCTCGTGAACGTTGGTGTATCCGGCGTTATAGGAGACGTGTTCGTCTTCCAGCCCGGACCAGGTCGGGCTGGAGATGATTTTCCGCGGCTGCGCCTGAATATCGCGGAAACGGATCTTCTCGTCTTCTTTGTTCAGCGCCAGGTGCGCGTGCTCGCGGCCGGTGATTTCGCTCAGCGCTTTCCACGCCTTCACCGCCACCTGACCGTTCGTTTCCGGCGCCAGGGTGAGGATCATCTCCGCGGCGTCGATGGCCGTTTCCAGCTTCGGCTGACCTTTCGCCGGGCCGTCGGCCTTGGTGTAGTTGAGCTTACGCAGCAGGTCCATTTCGCTCTGGGTATTCCAGGCGATGCCTTTCCCGCCGTTGCCGATGGTTTCCAGCAGCGGGCCAATGGAGGTGAAGCGCTCATAAGTCGCCGGGTAATCACGCTCGACCGGAATAATATGCGGGGCGGTTTTCCCCGGAATCAGGTCACATTCGCCCTTCTTCCAGTCTTTGACGTCCAGCGGCTGCGCCATTTCCGCGGCGGAATCATGCTGGATCGGCAGCGTAACGACGTCGGTTTCTTTACCGAGGTGGCCCACGCACACTTCAGAGAATTTCTTCGCGATGCCTTTATAGATATCCCAGTCGCTCTTCGATTCCCAGGCCGGGTCAACGGCCGCTGACAGCGGATGAATAAACGGATGCATATCCGAGGTATTCATGTCGTCTTTTTCGTACCAGGTGGCGGTCGGCAGCACGATGTCGGAGTAGAGACAGGTGCTCGACAGACGGAAGTCGAGGGTCACCACCAGGTCCAGTTTGCCGTCGAGGCCGTTATCGCGCCATTCAACTTCTTCCGGCTTCACGCCGCCCTGCTTGCCAAGGTCTTTACCCTGAATGCCGTTCTCCGTACCCAGCAGGTACTTGAGCATGTACTCATGACCTTTACCGGAGGAGCCCAGCAGGTTGGAACGCCAGATAAACAGGTTACGCGGATGGTTTTTTCCGTTTTCCGGCTGCTCTGCCGCAAAGCGAATCGATCCCTCCTTCAGAGATTTGACGGTGTAATCCACCGGCGTCATGCCCGCTTTTTTCGCCTCATCGGCGATGCGCAGCGGGTTTACGCCCAGCTGCGGCGCCGACGGCAGCCAGCCCATCCGCTCGGCGCGGACGTTGAAGTCGATCAGATGGCCGCTGTAGCGGGACTTATCCGCCATCGGCGAGAGCAGCTCCTGCGCGGTCACGCTTTCATAGCGCCACTGGCTGGAGTGGTTATAGAAGTACGAGGTGCTGTTCATATGACGTGCCGGGCGTTGCCAGTCAAGGGCGAACGCCAGCGGCTGCCAGCCGGTCTGCGGACGCAGTTTTTCCTGGCCCACATAGTGCGCCCAACCGCCGCCGCTCTGGCCGACGCAACCGCAGAAGATCAGCATGTTGATCAGACCGCGGTAGTTCATGTCGAGGTGGAACCAGTGGTTGAGACCCGCCCCGACGATAATCATCGACCGACCATGGGTTTTATCGGCGTTATCGGCAAACTCGCGGGCGGTACGGATAATATGCGCGCGGGAGACGCCGGTAATTTTTTCCGCCCAGGCCGGAGTGTAGGCTTTCACTTCATCATAGCTGGCGGCGCAGTTGTCATCGTTCAGACCGCGCTCCAGGCCATAGTTGGCCATGGTCAGGTCGTACACGGTGGTCACCAGGGCGGTGGAGCCGTCAGCCAGCTGCAGGCGTTTAACCGGCAGTTTGTGCAGCAGAATGTTTTCCAGCGCGACTTTGTTGAAGTGTTCAGAACCTTCGCCGCCGAAGTACGGGAAGCCGACGTCCGCGACCTCGTCATGGCTACCCAGCAGGCTCAGACGCAGCTCAATCTCTTCGCCGGTTTTACCGTCGCGCTGTTCGAGGTTCCATTTGCCTTTGTCGCCCCAGCGGAATCCGAGGGAACCGTTCGGCACGGTCAGATCGCCCTTCTCATCAAAGGCGACGGTTTTCCATTCCGGATTCTTCTCCTGACCAAGGGAATCCACGAGGTCGGACGCGCGCAGCGTGCGGCCGGCGGCGTAATAGCCGTCGCGCTCCTCAAGCATCACCAGCATCGGCATGTCGGTGTAGCGACGCACGTAATCGGTGAAGTACTGGCTCGGTTTATCAAGATGGAACTCACGCAGCATCACGTGGCCCATCGCCAGCGCCATCGCGGCATCGGTACCCTGCTTCGGCGCCAGCCACAGATCGCAGAGCTTGGCGATTTCGGCGTAGTCCGGGGTGATGGCGACAGTTTTGGTCCCTTTATAGCGAACTTCGGTAAAGAAGTGCGCATCCGGGGTACGGGTCTGCGGCACGTTGGAGCCCCAGGCGATGATATAGCTGGAGTTGTACCAGTCGGCGGATTCCGGCACGTCGGTCTGCTCGCCCCAGGTCATCGGCGAGGCCGGCGGCAGGTCGCAGTACCAGTCGTAGAAGCTCAGGCAGGTACCGCCGATCAGCGACAGGTAACGAGCGCCGGAGGCGTAGGAGACCATCGACATCGCCGGGATCGGCGAGAAGCCGGCCACGCGATCCGGACCGTAAGTTTTCACGGTATAGACGTTGGAGGCGGCAATCAGCTCATTCACTTCCTGCCAGGAGGAGCGGACAAACCCGCCGCGACCGCGAGCCTGCTTGAAGCTTTTCGCTTTGTCGGCGTCTTCGATAATCGAGGCCCATGCCTCAACCGGATCGCTATGCTGGACCTTCGCTTCCCGCCACATCTTCATCAGGCGTTTGCGCATCAGCGGGTATTTCAGGCGGTTCGCGCTGTACAGATACCAGGAGTAGCTGGCGCCGCGCGGGCAGCCGCGTGGTTCATGGTTTGGCAGGTCCGGACGGGTGCGCGGATAGTCCGTTTGCTGGGTTTCCCAGGTCACCAGTCCGTTTTTGACATAAATCTTCCAGCTGCATGAACCGGTGCAGTTGACACCGTGAGTGGAACGCACAATTTTGTCATGCTGCCAACGTTGACGGTATCCATCCTCCCAGTCCCGGTTGGTGTTTAGAAGCTGGCCGTGCCCATCGGCAAAGGTTTCACCCTTCTGTTTGAAGTAGCGAAACCGGTCCAGGAATTTACTCATCGGGTTTCTCCTGATATGGAGCCTGACGGCTCTCTGATAAATCGACATTGCTGGATTTGCAGCGAAGGTAACGCTATGAAAGCGGACGGGAATTGATAGCGATCAATACGGACTGGCTTGTTATCGCGGCGGAAATTGGCATTTACCACCAAGGTGGTAGTAATCTCGATTTTTTAACTGCATGTTTTTTAATGGTTTTTATCGAAAAATGGGTCGCCAGGCGCGGAATTGTTCACCAGGGAGGTATTAAGGGGTAGAGCAGTGACGCTGGCAAGCCGTCCCTTCCCGGCTCAGTGGCCAATACGTATACAATCACCTATTAGTATGTTGTAACTAAATAGGCCGGTAAAAAAAGGCGCCTCCTTCGGGAGTACGCCTTTACGAAGCAACATCGACGATAGCGAATTACTGACGCTTACGGCCGTATACCGCCCAGGTGATGATCACGCAGGCGATATAGAAGATCAGGAAGACTTTCATCGCGCCGGCCGGCGAGCCGGTCAGATCCAGCGAGATACCGAACGCCTTCGGAATAAAGAAGCCGCCGATGGCGCCAATGGCGGAGATAAAGCCCAGCGCCGCCGCGGTATCGGTCGCCGCCTCGCGCATCGCCTGGGCTTCGCTGCCGCCCTGGGCCTTCACCCGGTCCATGGTCAGCTTACGGAAGATCACGGAGATCATCTGGAAGGTGGAAGCGCTCCCCAGCCCGGCGGTCAGGAACAGCACCATAAACACCGCGAAGAAGGCGATGAAGTTACCGCCCTGGCCGTTGGTCGGCAGGGTCAGGAACAGCAGCGCACAGAAGACAGCCATCACCACAAAGTTGACCAGCGTCACGCGGGTACCGCCGAGACGGTCGGAGATCGCCCCGCCCATCGAACGCGCCAGCGCGCCAATAAACGGACCGAAGAAGGCGTAGTGTAGGATCTGCACGTCCGGGAACTGGGTCTTTGACAGCATGGCGAAACCGGCGGAGAAACCGATAAAGGAGCCAAAGGTCGCCAGATAGAGCAGCGCCATGATCCACAGGTGCAGGCGTTTGAGCACCGGCAGCTGTTCGCTCAGCGAGGCTTTAGAAGCGGACAGGTCGTTCATAAAGAACCACGCCGCCAGGGTGAAAATAATCAGGAAAGGTACCCAGATCCACGCGGCGTTTTCCAGATACAGCATTGAGCCGTCCGGCTGCTCGCTGCCGGTCCCGCCAAAAATGGCAAACACCGAGACCGACACCACCAGCGGCGCGACCAGCTGCATCACGCTGACGCCCATATTACCAAGGCCGCCGTTGACGCCCAGCGCCCCGCCCTGCTTCGCTTTCGGGAAGAAGAAGCTGATATTGGCCATACTGGAGGCGAAGTTGGCCCCGGCGAAGCCGCACAGCAGAGAGATGATCACGAAGACGCTAAACGGCGTGGAGGTATCCTGGACCGCAAAGCCCAGCCACACGCACGGCACAATCATGATCCCGGTACTGAACGCCGTCCAGCGGCGGCCGCCGAACAGCGGTACCATGAAAGCATAAGGCACGCGCAACAAAGCGCCTGACAGCGCCGGCAGCGCGGTCAGCATAAACAGCTGATCGGTCGTAAACTGAAAGCCCACTTTGTTGAGGTTAACGGCAACGGCGCTGAACAACATCCACACGCAGAACGCCAGTAACAGACAGGGAACGGAGATCCATAAATTGCGGCTCGCCACATGGTGGCCGCGCTGTTGCCAGAATTCAGGATCTTCAGGCCGCCAGTCGGTAATGACCGAGCGGTTAGCCTTCTCCGGGAGGGAAGATTGACTCATAGATACCTCTGATTATTCATTTTTCCTGCCGCTACCTTAGGGGTTGCCCCGGGCGGTAAGTTGATATAAATCAAAGGAAAAGCGCGCGCTAATTTGTGCGAAAATAAACCATGCTCCGAAGTGAGTAGAGAATGGTGGGAAAAAAAGTGTGGTTTTTCACACGGCTGCCGGGATGCGTCTAACCCCTCTCCCAACGGCGCCTACCACCGACAATTAAGGAGTAACTCTTTGTGGGTATGGGTATACTCCAGGGGATAGCCGAGAATAAGCGCCACTCCCGGGGACACGACCGGTCAGGAGCCACGCATTCCATGTTAAAACGTCTTTTTACCCCGCTGACGCTGGTCAATCAACTGGCGTTGATCGTCCTGCTTGCCACCCTTACTGGCGTCGCCGGTATGGCGATCTCCGCGCGCCTGGTCAACGGCGTGCAGGGCAGCGCGCACGCCATTAACAAAGCCGGGTCATTACGCATGCAGAGCTACCGGCTGCTGGCGGCGATCCCGCTGAATGAACACGACCAAAAGCTGGTCGATGATATGACCGCCACCGTCTTCAGTCCGGAGCTGCAAAACTCCGCCCGCCGCGACGGGCAGGAGCGCCAGCTGCAGGCCCTGCAGCAGTACTGGCAGCTGGCGCTGGCTCCCGGCATGCAGCGCGCGGTCAACCAGGCGGAGGTCGCCCAGGATGTCGCCGACTTTGTCGATCGTATCGACCAGCTGGTCACCGCATTCGACCATACCACCGAGCAGCGTATCGAACGGGTGGTCTGGATCCATCGCCTCCTCGCCATCGGCATGGCGCTGCTGCTGATCTTCACCATCATCTGGCTACGCGCCCGCCTGCTGCGGCCATGGAAACAGCTGCTGAGCATGGCGCGAGCGGTGAGCCAGCGTGATTTCACCCAGCGGGCGCACATCAGCGGACGCAACGAAATGGCGACCCTCGGCATGGCGCTAAATAACATGTCGGAAGAGCTGGCGGAAAGCTACGCCGTGCTCGAGCGCCGGGTGCAGGAGAAGACCGCCGGGCTGGAACAGAAGAACGAGATCCTCGCCTTCTTATGGCAGGCCAACCGCCGGCTGCACGCCAACGCCCCGCTCTGTGAACGCATTTCGCCGGTGCTGAACGGCCTGCAGGGTCTGACGCTGCTGCGCGATATCGAGGTGCGGGTCTACGATCTGGAAGATGAAGACAACCATCAGGAGTTTACCTGCCACTCGGATAATGAATGTGATGACATGGGCTGCTACCTCTGCCCACGCAACCTGCCGCCGCTACCGGATGGCGGCACAACGCTGAAGTGGCGGCTGTCGGATGCGCATAATCAGTACGGCATCCTGCTGGCGACGCTGCCGGTTGGCCGTCATCTCAGCCACGATCAGCAGCAGCTGGTGGATACGTTGGTTGAACAACTGACCAGCACCCTGGCGCTGGACCGCCATCAGGAGAAACAGCAGCAGCTGATCGTTATGGAAGAGCGGGCCACTATCGCCCGCGAGCTGCATGATTCCATCGCCCAGTCGCTATCCTGTATGAAGATGCAGGTCAGCTGCCTGCAGATGCAGGGCGACGCCTTGCCGGCGGAGAGCCGTCAGCTGCTGGGGCAGATACGTAACGAGCTGAATACCTCCTGGGCCCAGCTGCGTGAGCTGTTGACCACCTTCCGCCTGCAGCTGACCGAGCCGGGCCTGCGCCCGGCGCTAGAGGCCAGCTGTCAGGAGTACAGCGCCCACTTCGGCTTTACGGTGCAGCTTGATTATCAGCTCCCGCCGCGCTTTGTGCCGTCGCATCAGGCCATTCACCTGCTGCAGATCGCCCGCGAAGCGTTAAGCAATGCCCTGAAGCATGCCAGCGCGACCCAAGTCACCGTGACGGTGTCACAACGCGATAATCAGGTCCGTCTGGTGGTGGCGGATAACGGCCGCGGCGTGCCGGACCACGCCGAGCGGAGTAATCATTACGGTTTAATCATTATGCGGGATCGCGCGCAAAGTCTGCGCGGCGACTGTCAGGTTCGGCGCCGGGAAACCGGCGGGACCGAAGTGATCGTCACGTTTATCCCGGAAAAAACGTTTTCCATCCAATAAGGAGACCCCCATGAGTCAACAGGAACGGGCAACCATCCTTCTCATTGACGACCATCCGATGCTGCGCACCGGCGTGAAACAACTGATCAGCATGGCGCCGGACATCCAGGTGATTGGCGAAGCCAGCAATGGCGCGCAAGGTATCGAGCTGGCGGAGTCGCTGGATCCGGACCTGATCCTGCTGGACCTCAATATGCCGGGCATGAACGGTCTGGAAACGCTGGACAAACTGCGTGAGAAATCGCTGTCTGGCCGGGTGGTGGTCTTCAGCGTCTCTAACCATGAAGAGGACGTTGTTACCGCCCTCAAGCGCGGTGCCGATGGCTATCTGCTGAAAGACATGGAGCCGGAAGATCTGCTGAAAGCGCTGCAGCAGGCCGCCGCCGGCGAGATGGTATTAAGCGAAGCGTTAACCCCGGTGCTGGCCGCCAGCCTGCGCGCCAACCGCGCCACCTCCGATCGCGACATCAGCCAGCTGACCCCGCGCGAGCGCGACATCCTCAAGCTGATCGCCCAGGGGCTGCCGAACAAAATGATCGCCCGCCGGCTGGATATCACCGAAAGCACCGTCAAAGTGCACGTCAAGCACATGCTGAAGAAAATGAAGCTCAAATCCCGGGTGGAAGCCGCGGTATGGGTCCACCAGGAGCGAATTTTTTAAGGCGAGTCCGTCCACGAGACGCCAGGCGCGGTGAACTTGACCAGCGGCTCAGTCAGCGCCAGGACGATCTCATTGGAGGAGACGCGCTGCCCCTGTTTATCCTCTACCACCACCGACAGGCGCCAGCGGTTCGCGGCGCCCGGTTCACTGTTCCACACCGGCATAATCACGCTCCAGCCATCGGGGCTGCTGGCATCCACCGGCGGCGTCAGGCTGAGTGCCTGGGTGTCGCCCTGCCAGTGCAGCGACTTGATGCCGTGCAGACTATGGATCTGCAGCTTCAGCTGCACCGTCTCCCCGGACTGTAGATCCCAGGGCGGCGTGGCCAGATAGACCGTCAGATTTTTGCGCTGCCGATACTCCACCACCGGCAGATTATCCCGCTCCGGGCTGTCGAAGCGGCTGCCGCGCAGCGAGTTGCTGAACGCCACCTCGTCCGCCGCCAGCTGCTGCTTGAGCGGCACGCCAAAGCGGTAGTTGAGCTTCAGGCCAACGTTGTTCTGGCTGACGCCATTTTCCCCTTGCTTATGCTTGGCGGTCACGGTGACCAGCGGGACCGGGGTATAATTGAGCCCGACGGAGACGGCCACCGGGTTATGGTAGCCTGTGCCGGTGTGAAACAGATCGACGCTGTCGCCGAAGTACTGTTCGACGCTGACGCTGGTATTGATGTGCTCATAAAACGGCAGCCGCGCCTGGGCGGTAACGTCATACCCCGCGGCCATCCGCTGCTCCTGAGTTTGATTCTCCCGCAGCTGCCAGTCGCCCAGCGGATGATAGTAGTTCGCCGACAGGCGGAGATATTCCCCCCACGCCTCGGCGCCGACGCTGCCGCGGGCCAGGCTTTCGCTCAGCACCTTGTCATAAAACGAGTTATAGCCCAGCAGCCAGCCGCCGACCCGCCAGCGCTGGCCAAGCCCAATATTGCCCACCAGATCGTTCTCGCGCCGGGTTACCGAATACTGGTTCCACGTCAGGTAGCGATCGTTATCCTGCAATGGCACGAACCAGCTCCCTTTACTGCCGGTGAACTTCCCCTCTTTATCGACCAGCAGGTCGACATTGGCGTTGCCCCACGGCGAGAGCCAGCTCTCCAGCTGGTGACTCACTTCATTGCCGAGTTTGTTGATGGCGAACATCTGCGCCTGCTCGCCCGCCGTCAGTCCGTTATCGCTCATGCTGGCCTCGCCGAATTTCTTCGCCACTTCGGCAAAGTGTCTGGCGTCGTCATCGACCTGCGGGGCGATCCCCAAATCGGGCAAGGGATCTTCTCCCTGGGGCGTAAGAGCGGTGTCGCTGGCGGTCAGCGCCCAGACGGGAGCGCCCGGCAGCAGCAGGAGAAAGATCAGGGATGGCAGCAAACGGTACGACACAGGCATCAACAGGTTTTGCGCGGGCTCGCAGAAAAAATTGGAAGATAGTTTTAGTTTATCGTTTTTTCCCTTCTCCCGCAGCCCTGCAGACAATTCCAGGAATATGCTGAAACCGGTTGGGCAAATAGTCGCCCAACCACAGAAGGTGCCGTCGCGCCGTTACGCCCCGGCGCGGGCCGGTTGCGCCGTCAGCAGCGCGTTGAGCTCCGGCACGCAGGAGCCGCAGTTGGTCCCGCACTTAAGCCTGGCGCCCAAAGCCCCAACACTGGCGCAGCCGCTGGCGATGGCCTCGCCGATCGCCCGCTCCCCCACCCCAAAACAGCTGCAGACGATCCGCCCCGGCGGCGCGGCGGCGGCGTCCGGTCGGCCGCTGAGCAACGCATGGCGCCGGGCGGCATCGGACGGCGGCGCGGCGAAGGCGGCGCTTATCCCTGCGCTATCCACCGCCGGCTCGCGCGCATCGCTCCACCAGCCCAGCATCAGCCTCCCCTGATGCCACGCCAGCAGGTTCCACACCGCGCCGCCGTCTGCTATCTGCATCTGCCAGCCGCGCTGCGCGCACCAGACGCTGAGCCACTGCCGGGCTGACGCCTCCCCGGCCAGCGAGTAGTGCAATACGCCCGCCGCCGCCCGCCGCCGCCAGTGCCAGGCCGCAGGAAACGGCAGCGGTTCGCGACAAAACAGTTCGCTATGCCAGGCAGGCTGCCAGGAGGCGATGGCCACCGCCGCCTGTTTACTCTCCGGCTGGGCGGAATGCGGGTCCGTGACGGCGGCCAGCAGATTATTCACCCGCCCCTGGCGGGCGAACTGATTGTTCCAGTGCATTGGGACAAACAGCGAGCCGGGGCGCTGGCCTTCGCTGATCGCCACTTTCGCCACCATCACCCCATGGCGCGACCAGATCCGCGCCAGCCCGCCGGCGACAAGCTGGTAGCGAACGGCGTCCTGCGGCGCCACCTCCACCACCGGCTCCGCGATATGCTGCATCAGCCGCGGCACGGCGCCGGTGCGGGTCATGGTGTGCCACTGATCGCGGATCCGCCCGCTGTTGAGGATCAGCGGATAAAAGACATCGGTTGCCGCCCGGGTCGGCTGAGGCGTCACTGGCACCATCCGCAGCCTGCCATCGCTATGCCAGCCGCGCGTGATATCCCAGGCGGCGCGGCGGCGGCTGACCGGCCAGCGTACCGGCGCCATGGCGTCCCATGCCTCGCGGCTGAGATCCGCCAGCGCGCCGATATCAAACGCCCGCTGGCCGTCGTTTTCGAAACCGGACAACGCCGCATGCTCGCGGAAGACGTCATGCGGATGCTGCCAGGCAAACGCCTCGCGATACCCCAGCGCCTGCCCTACTCTGGCGATGATCCACCAGTCCGCTTTCGCCTCCCCCGGCGGCGGCAGGAAGCTACGCTGACGGGAGATGCGCCGCTCCGAGTTGGTGACCGTGCCATTTTTCTCGCCCCAGGCCAGCGCCGGAAAGCGAATGTGGGCGAATTGTCCGGTATCCGTCTCAGCGGCGACATCCGAGACGATCACCAGCGGACAGCCGGCCAGCGCCTGGCTCACCGCGTGGCTGTCGGGGAGCGACACCACCGGGTTGGTGCCCATGATCCACACCGCTTTCACCTCGCCGCGGCCGATGGCGGCAAACAGCTCCACGGCGGTCAGCCCCGGGGTCTGCGCCAGCCGCTCGGTTCCCCAAAAGCGGGCCAGCCGCTGCAGATCGTCTGGCACAAAATCCATGTGCGCCGCCAGCATCGTCGCCAACCCGCCGACTTCGCGCCCGCCCATGGCGTTGGGTTGACCGGTCAGCGAAAAGGGGCCGCAGCCGCGGCGGCCATACTTTCCGCTGGCCAGATGGACGTTGATGATGGCATTACATTTGTCGCTGCCGCTGGCTGACTGGTTAATTCCCATGGTGTAGAGGGTGATGGCCCGCGGGGCGGCGATAAAATCGCGATAGAAACCCGCCACCTCATCGGCGGGCAGGCCGCAAAAAGCCGCCACTTTCGCCACGTCCCAGCCGCGAGCGGCGGCCAGCGCCTGCGGGCCGTCGCGAAAACCGTCGACGCAGGCCCCGGCCTGCGCCAGGGCGTTAAGCAACCCCACGAACAGCCCGCCGTCGCTTCCCGGCGCCAGCGCCAGATGGCGATCGGCGATCTCGCAGGTGGCGGTGCGCCGGGGGTTGATCGCCACGATCTGCAGCCGGGGATTATCCCGCTTCGCCTGCGCCAGACGCTGGTACAGCACCGGGTGCGCCCAGGCGGCGTTCGAGCCGACCAGCACCACCAGATCGCTGTTTTCCACATCCTCATAGCTACAGGGCACCACGTCGGCGCCAAAGGCCCGCTTGTAGCCGGTCACCGCCGACGACATGCACAGCCGCGAATTGGTGTCGATGTTCGCCGCGCCGATAAATCCCTTCATCAGCTTGTTGGCGGCATAGTAATCCTCCGTTAACAGCTGGCCGGAGGCGTAGAAGGCCACCGCCTGCGGACCGTGCTGGTCGATAACCTGTTGCAGGCGGGAAGCGGTCTCCGCCAGCGCCTGAGACCAGGCCACCGGCTGGCCGTCCACCTCCGGCGCCAGCAGCCGCCCCGCCAGGCCCGTGGTCTCCCCTAGTGCCGCCCCTTTGACGCACAGGCGGCCGAGGTTGGCCGGGTGCTGATCGTCGCCGCGCACGCTCACCTGACCCGCGTCATCCACGCTCGCCAGCACGCCGCAGCCTACGCCGCAGTAGGGACAGGTCGTTCGGATGGTCTTCATCAGGAGGCCTCCGCTCGCGCCAGCAGCTGCTGGCTGCCCACCCACACTTTGCCGTTCTCCACTTTCACCGGCCAGGCGCGCACTGCCTGTTCACCGCCGTCGCACGGCCAGCCGTCGCGCAGGCGAATCCGCTGTTTGTACAGCGGGGAGATCACCACCGGTTCCCCGCCGACGTCCCCTAACAGCCCCCGCGACAACACGTTGGCCGCGCTGCCCGGCTCGCGGTTGTCCAGGGCATACACCCGATCGCCAAAGCGGAACAGGGCAATCTGCCGCTCCCCTAACCGGGCGCCGATACCCGCCTGCGCCGGGATAGCGTCAAGGTCGCAAATCGCCTGCCACGGCCGGGATGGGAGTTCGCCTTCAGGCAACGCTTCAGCAGGCAACGGCTGCGGCTGACCGCGCAGATCGTGGCGCTGCACCGCCTCGTCGGGCTGGTCGCTGTTCACGAAGGAACGGAACAGCGCCAGGCGCTGGGGATCGTTGAGCGTGGTCTGCCACTCGCACTGGTAGCTGTCGACGATGCGGGCCATCTCCTGTTCCAGCTCCTCGCCAATGCCGAGACTGTCCTCCAGCACCACCTGCCGCAGGTAGGCCACGCCACCCTCCAGGTTGTCCATCCAGGTGCTGGTCCGCTGCAGGCGATCGGCGGTGCGGATATAGAACATCAGCAGACGATCGATGCTGCGGATCAGCGTCGCTTCGTCGAGGTCGCTGGCAAACAGGTCGGCGTGACGCGGCTTCATTCCGCCGTTGCCGCAGACGTAGAGATTCCAGCCTTTGTCGGTGGCAATCACCCCGATGTCTTTGCCCTGGGCTTCGGCGCATTCGCGGGTGCAGCCGGAGACCGCCATCTTGATTTTGTGCGGGGCGCGCAGCCCTTTATAGCGATGCTCGAGCCGCACCGCGAGCCCGGTGGAGTCCTGCACGCCGTAGCGACACCAGGTTGCGCCAACGCAGGACTTCACCGTGCGCAGCGACTTGCCATAGGCGTGGCCGGTTTCAAACCCGGCGTCGGCCAGCTCGCGCCAGATCGCCGGCAGCTGTTCCAGCCGCGCGCCAAACAGGTCGATGCGCTGGCCGCCGGTCACTTTGCTGTAGAGCTGGTAACGTTTGGCGATCTGCCCGATGGCGATCAGCCCGTCCGGGGTCACTTCCCCCGCCGCCATCCGCGGCACCACCGAATAGGTGCCGTCCTTCTGAATGTTGGCGAAATAGCGGTCGTTGGTATCCTGCAGCGGCAGGTGCGCCGGCTTCAGCAGGTATTCGTTCCAGCAGGAGGCCAGCACCGAGGCCACCAGCGGTTTACAAACCTCGCAGCCGTGCCCCTGGCCGTAGCGGCTAATCAGCTGCTCGAAGGTATGGATATGGTTGACCCGCACCAGATGGTAGATCTCCTGACGCGACCACGGGAAATGCTCGCAGACGTCTTTTTTCACTTCGACGCCCTGCGCCGCCAGCTGGTGCTCCATCACCTGTTTCACCAGCGCGCTGCAGCCGCCGCAGCCGGTAGCCGCTCTGGTGCAGCTTTTTATCGCCGCCATATCCCCCGCGCCATTGTTCACCGCCTGGCAGATATCGCCTTTGCTGACGCTATGGCAGGAGCAGATCGGCGCGCTGTCGGGCAGCGCCGCCACCCCCAGCGCCTTCGGCGCGGCCCCCTCCAGCGCCGGCAGGATCAGGCTCTCCGGACGCGGCGGCAGCGCCATGCCGTTCAGCATCATCTGCAGCAGCGTGGCGTAGTCGCTGGCGTCCCCCACCAGCACGCCGCCAAGCAGGGCTTTGCCGTCCTGACTGACGACGATTTTTTTGTAAACCTGCTGCGGACCGTCGGTCCATTGATAGCTCTGGCAGCCCGGCGTGCGCTCCTGCGCATCGCCAAACGAGGCTACGTCAACCCCCAGCAGCTTCAGTTTGGTGCTCATGTCGGCGCCGCTAAAGCAGGCGTCCTCTCCTGCGAGGGTGGCCGCGGCGATCCGCGCCATCTGATAACCCGGCGCCACCAGGCCGTAAATTTTATTATCCCACAGGGCGCATTCGCCTATCGCCAGCACGTCCGGGTCAGTGGTGCGGCACTGGCCGTCGATGCCAATCCCCCCGCGCTCGCCAACCTGCAGCGCGCAGCCGCGGGCCAGCGCGTCCTGCGGGCGGATCCCTGCCGAGAAGACCACCATGTCGGCCGCCAGCGTGCCGCCGTCGGCAAAGTTCAGCCGCAGGCCATCGGCCTCGCGCACGATGGCGGTGGTGGCTTTGCTGGTATGCACCCCCACGCCGAGGGCGACGATCTTCTCCCGCAGCATCGCCGCCCCGCCGTTATCCAACTGGACGGCCATCAGGTTCGGGGCAAACTCCACCACGTGCGTCTCCAGCCCCAGCTGTTTCAGGGCGTTGGCGGCCTCCAGCCCGAGCAGGCCGCCCCCGATCACCACCCCGGTCTTCGCCGCGGCGGCATGGGCGGCGATACGGTCGAGATCGTCAAGGGTACGATAGACAAAGCACCCGTCGAGATCGTTGCCAGGGATCGGCGGAACAAAGGGATAGGAGCCGGTCGCCAGCACCAGTTTATCCCAGTGGGTTTCATGCCCCTCGGCGTCCCGCACCAGCCGCGCGTCGCGGTCGATCGTCGCCACCGCCTTGCCGAGGCGGAGTTCGATGCCGTGCTGGTGAAAGAAATCATCGGCCACCAGCGACAGCGATTCGGCGCTGCGTCCGGCGAAATATTCGGAGAGATGCACCCGGTCGTAGGCGGCGTAACGTTCTTCGCCAAACACCACGATACGATATTGCTGATGCAGGTTGCGGCTCACGCATTGTTCGAGAAAATGGTGGCCGACCATGCCATGTCCCACCAGCACTAATACAGGTTTCGTCATCGTCATTATTCCTGCAGCCTGCGGCTGCGTTGAAGAAGGGTCAAAAAGCCAGTCCGCGGTGGCGGGCTCGTCGCTTTCCAGGCGCGCGGTGAGCGCGGCGGCGGCGGTACAGTCGCCCATCAGCAGCACGCCGCGCAGGCGGCCGTCGCGCAGCAGCAGGCGACGATAGTGCCGGTCGATGGGATCCCAGCTGGTATAGATGTCATCCTGTTCGCCGGCCTGCTGTTCGCCGACGCTAAAGAGTTCAATGCCGGTGACCTTCAGGCGGGTCCCGGCGTCCTGCCAGACAAAGCCCGCGCCGGGGGCGCCGCACAGGCGATCCGCCAGCACCTCGGCCTGGCGCAGGCAGGGAGCCACCAGCCCCCAGGTCTGGCCGTCAATTTCGCAACACTCGCCAATGGCGCTGATCCCCGGCAGCGAGGCGGCCATCTGGCGGTCAACCACGATCCCCTGCTGGCACAGCACGCCGGACTGCGCCGCCAGACGGCTGTTGGGCTGCACGCCGGTCGCCAGCACCACTCTGGCGGCGCGGAATACGCGCCCGTCCGCCAGCCGCACGCCGTCGGCGTCGATGGCGGCGATCCGGCACTCCAGCACGCAGCGAATACCGCGCGCTTCAAGCTGCTGCCTGAGCTCATCGGCGGCAAAGGCGTCGATCAGCGGCGCCATTAAGCCGCTGCCGCGATGCAGGAGTGTGACCTCCCCGCCGCGGCGACGCAGCGCCGCCGCCGCTTCCACGCCCAAAACCCCACCGCCAATCACCACCGCCGGGCCGGGTATCGCCAGAATACGTTCCACGTCCGCCAGGGTGCGGAAGGGCATAACCTGCGGACGTTCAATGCCCGGCAGCGGCGGGATAAAGGGCCGCGAGCCGGTGGCGAAAACCAGCTCGTCCCACGGCAGCCAGGCGTCAGCGATGCGCAGCCACCGTTGCGCAACATCCACTTCATCCACCGCCTCGCCAGACCGCAGACATACCCCGTGCCGGGTGTACCACTCCGCCGGCAGCAACGGGATCTGCGATGCCGTTTTTTCGCCAGCCAGCAGCGGCGAGAGCTGGATGCGGTTATAGGCCGGGTGCGGCTCGTCGCCGACGACGGTAATGGCAAACCGCGCAGGGTCGCGCTCAACCAGCCGCTGCACCAGCCGGGTGGCCGCCATGCCGTTACCGATCACCACCAGTCGCCGCGTCATGACCGCCTCCTCATGCCGCTTTCGGCTGTTTTTCATACAGGAAATGGAGGATCTGCTGGCGCAGATGGTGATACCGGCTGTCGTCCGCCAGCTGAACGCGATGCCGCGGACGCGGCAGATCGACCGCGAGGATCTCGCCGACCGTCGCCGCCGGGCCGTTGGTCATCATCAGCACCCGGTCGGAAAGCAGCACCGCTTCATCAACGTCGTGGGTGATCATGACGATGGTGGTATTGAGCTCCTGCTGGATATGCATCACCGTGTCCTGGAGGTGAGCGCGGGTCAGCGCGTCCAGGGCGCCGAAGGGCTCATCAAGCAGCAGCACTTTCGGCTTTATCGCCAGCGCCCGGGCGATACCCACCCGCTGCTTCATGCCGCCGGAGATCTCCCCGGGCCGTTTATGCAGCGCATGACTCATCTGCACGCGAGCGAGGTTGTGTTCAATCCACTCCCGACGCTCATGCTTGCTCATGGTGCGACGGAACACCTGATCCACCGCCAGCGCCACATTGTCGAAACAGCTCAGCCACGGCAGCAGCGAGTGGTTCTGGAAAACCACCGCCCGCTCCGGCCCGGGCCCGGCGATTTCCCGGTTATCGCACAGCAGTCCGCCCTCGGTAGGGGTCGTGATCCCGGCGATCAGATTCAGCAGGGTCGATTTTCCGCACCCCGAGTGGCCGATCAGGCTAATGGTCTCCCCTTCGACGATATCGAAGGAGACATTCTGTAGCGCCAGAAACTCGCCGCTGGCGGTGTTGAAGCGCTGGCTGACGGCCTGCACCTGAATTAATGGTTTCATATTGGCTCCTTATTTGTCCTGCCAGCTAAAGCGGCGGGCGAGCAGCATCAGGCCCTGCTCCAGCAGCAGGCCGACGACGCCGATAATGACGATGGCGATGATGATGTTTTCCACATTGAGGTTGTTCCACTCGTTCCAGATCCAGAAGCCGATCCCCAGCCCGCCGGTGAGCATTTCCGCCGCCACGATCACCAGCCAGGCGATGCCGATGGAGAGGCGCACGCCGGTGAGCACCGCCGGCAGCACCGCCGGAAAGAGAATTTTGCGCATCACCGTCCACTCTGAGAGCTGGAGGACGCGGGCGACGTTGAGATAGTCCTGCGGGATCCGCCGCACGCCTTCCGCGGTGTTGATCACCATCGGCCAGATGGAGCAGATAAAAATGGTCCAGCTGGAGGCTGGCTCCGCCTTCTGGAACAGCAGCAGGCCAATCGGCAGCCAGGCCAGCGGGCTGACCGGGCGCAGCAGAGCAATCAGCGGATTAAACATGCGGGTGAAGAACAGCGAGCGGCCGATCAAAAACCCCAGCGGAATGCCCGCCAGCGCCGCCAGGCCGAAGCCCACCGCCACGCGCTGCAGGGAGGCCAGCACGTTCCAGCCGATCCCCATGTCATTCGGCCCGTCCTGATAGAACGGATCGGCGAACAGCGTCAGCGCCGAGTCCAGCGTGCTCAGCGGGGTGGGAAAGCCTTTGCTGTGCATCGCCGCCAGCTGCCAGGCCAGCAGCAGCACCCCCAGCCCCAGCAGTGGGGGCAGCAGGCGCTGGATGAGCTCACGCAGCCAGCGCGTGACGGTCGGCGTGGTGCGCCGGACCTGCACCGGCGGCAGGATAATGACTTCGCCAGGCGCGTTCTCCACGCTGACGACCGGTTGCTTACGTTGTGCCTGCTTCATCTCATGCCCCCTTACGTTGAATAGCGAAATGGCGGGCGTAGCCTTCCGGGTCAGACCCGTTCCAGACCGTACCGTCCATCAGTGTGCTGCTGCGCATCGTGGCTGCCGGTGTACTGATCCCGCCGACCGCCTGGGCGGCCGCCTGCCAGACGTCGATGCGGTTAAGACGCGACGCCACCGCGAGGTAATCCGGAGCCTGCTTCAGCAGCCCCCAGCGACGAAACTGGGTGAGGAACCACATCCCGTCCGACAGCCAGGGGAAGCTCACCTCTCCCTCGGCGTAAAAGCGCATCGGATGGGCATCCTGCCAGCGGCGGCCGAGGCCGTTGTCATACTCCCCAAGCATCCGGCCGGTGAGGTACTGCTCTTTGGTATTGAGCCAGCCGCGTCTGGCGAGCAGGCGGGCCGTCTCCCGGGTGTTCTCCGCCGAGGCGGCGATCCAGCGCTGCGCCTCCATCAGGGCTGCCACCAGCGCGCGGGCGGTGTTCGGGTGGCGTTCCACCCAGTCGCGACGGGCGCCCAGCACCTTTTCCGGATGCTCAGGCCAGATATCCTGGGAAGTGGCCGCGGTGAAGCCGATACGGTCGTTAATGGCGCGGGCGTTCCACGGCTCGCCGACGCAAAAGCCGCTCATATTGCCGATGCGCATGTTCATCACCATCTGCGGCGGCGGCACCACGACGGTGCGCACATCGTTAAAGGGATCGATGCCGGCGCTCGCCAGCCAGTAGTAAAGCCACATGGCATGGGTGCCGGTGGGAAAGGTATGGGCGAAGGTGTAGCTGCCCGGCGCGCTGCGGTCGATCAGCCGTTTCAGTCCGCCGAGGTCGGTCACCCCTTTCTCCTGCAGTTCGCTGGAGAGAGTGATGGCCTGACCATTGCGGTTGAGGGTCATCAGATTAGCCATCGCCTGCGGCTTGCTGGCGATCCCCAGTTCAAGACCGTACAGCAGGCCATAGAGAATATGCGCCGCGTCCAGTTCACCGGCCACCAGCTTGTCGCGCACCGCCGCCCAGCTGGCCTCCTTACTCGGCGCCAGGGTAATTCCATATTTTTTGTCAAACCCCTTCGCCGCGGCGATGGCCAGCGGCGCACAGTCGGTCAGCGGAATAAACCCTACCCGCACGGTGGTTTGCTCCGGTCTGTCCGAGCCGCCGGCCCATGCGGCCTGCATCACGCCCGGCAGCAGCATCGCGCCGCCCAGCGCGGCCCCTGCCTGCAGCAAGCGCCGCCGTGAAATTGAAAACTTATCGCTCATATCCGCTCCACACGCGCAAAAAAAAAGCGCCCGACAGTGCATATGCACTGCAGGACGCCTTTATCCACGGACACCCGAACCGCCATTGGTTCGTCGCCCGGACTTTTATTCACTCACTAATGCTAATGCAAAGGGGATGCCAGCTTTGGCTATGGCGCGCTGGCGGGCTTTTCCTTTCGCTCTGGTCGGTTTGTCAGGCAAAAGTGCACCGCCGACAGGCAGCGAATGCCCATCGATTGTGCATCTACTCCTTTGGGGTTAATGGCCAGATCGCCTTCACCATCAGCAGCGCGCGGGCTATCTCAACCATCCGCTGATTCTTGTCCATGGCCATCTTGCGCAGCGTTTGCCAGGCCTGCTCCTCCGGCATCCCCTGATGAGTCATCAGCAGGCTTTTCGCTTTTTCGATCAGCTTGCGTTCCTCGAGCGCGTCTTTCAGCGAAGCCAGCTGGCTGGAGAGCTGTTGCAGCTCATAGGCCTGCTGGCGCACCAGCGGCAGCAGCTGTTTATCCAGCCGCGGCGTCACGCTGTCGCTCTCCTCCCCGGCCAGCCAGCCAGGCGCGTCGTCTTCTAACAGCGCGTCGGTGGCGTCCAGCAGATCGTCGATCAGTTGCTCTTCCACTTCGCGCAGTTGCTCAAGCCGCTGGGTTTGCAGGCCGAACCAGCGCAGCGCCGTTTCCCCGCCGTCCGCCGCCGGCTGGCGGGTGCAGGCGATCCGCCGCAGTTGCTCGATGTCCAGACCGGCCTGGCACTCGGTCGTAAACAGCTGGACCGTCGCCGGACTGCCCAGCGCCTGGAAGCTGTCAAAGCAGGGCTGCTGACCATCAATACGGTCCACCAGCTGCTGGCGCAGGCTGTCGCTGAACTCACCGCGGGTAAAGCCCAATGCTCCCAGCGCGCGCTCCTGGCCCACCAGCTCTTTTCCCTGCATAAAGCTGTACAGGGCGACCATACGCCCGGCTACCGACGGGTCGTCAATGCTGTCATTGAGCTGCGGGACGATATTCAGCAGATGGCGGATAATACGGCTGAACTGCTCCGTCGCGGCTTCAGCGGCGACCTGCCGGCGGCTGACCTGCTCACGCAGCGCCGGGAGCTGCGCCAGATCGCCGACCGCCCGGGCGATGCGCCAGCACAGCGCGCTGCCGGCGACCGCGCGCGCCCGTTCGAGGGCGGCATAGAACAAGGCCAGCCGCTCATCAACCAGCGCCCCACCCGCCCGACACTCCGCCGCGTACAGCTGACCGCCCGAGCAAAGAAAAATATTCGACGCGCCGCGCTCGCACTGCAGCATATGCACCAGCGCGCTGAGCTGACTTGCCAGCTCGCCCAGCCGGGCAAGTTGCTGAAGCTGTTGTTTTTGCAGGCGGCGCGCCAGCTGCAGCCAGGCCGTCGCCTCGTCCGCGTGACCAGTCGTATTATTCATACCCCTCCTCCGGGTTAACGCTTTATACTGCGGTAAAGCAATAACCGTGCCTTTAAGAAGGAGTTTGTATGCAACGTATTGTGATTATCGCCAACGGCGCCGCCTACGGCAGTGAATCCCTGTTCAACAGCCTGCGCCTGGCCATTGCCCTGCGCGAACAGCAGTCCGACCTCGATCTCAAGCTGTTTTTGATGTCCGACGCCGTCACCGCCGGGCTGCGCGGGCAGAAGCCGGCGGAAGGGTATAATGTGCAGCAGATGCTGGAGATCCTCACCGCCCAGCAGGTTCCCGTGAAGCTGTGCAAGACCTGCGCGGACGGCCGCGGGGTCAGCGCACTGCCGCTGGTTGATGGGGTGGAGGTTGGCACTCTCGTTGAGCTGGCCCAGTGGACCTTGGCGGCAGATAAAGTGCTGACCTTCTAAATCTGCGCCGCCGAACGGGAGGAAATATCAGGTTTCGCCGCCTGAAGAGGTAAAAAAAACGTTAGCTGAATGCTTTCAGGAACAACGTCATTTTTGTTTAATCTTTATCCCTTTTTTTGATCAAAATCAGCATCCCGACCCGCGCCGTTTGGTGTGATGCACAGAGCAAAGTGTGAACAATATCACGCGAGGACTGGGTGGGCAGGATGCTGTAGCGGGACAGAAACGGGGTACAAAAATGGCGATGGTAAAAGCAAGTTTGACGTTGTTTGGCGGTGACACGCTGGTGGTGCGGTGCTCAGAGCGCTGCCATATTCATCTGATGAGCGCAAAGGTTCCTGGCGACAGCCATGCGGATATTCTGAGCGTGCAGGATCGGGACAGCGCCTATCTGACGGTGCCCTACAGCGGCACCTGGAACGTGCTTATCGACAGTCACAGCCAGTCACTGGAGCACTCCATCAGCTACGTTCCGGCCTGACAGTCACTGCCTTAACACACGCCCGGCCATGCCGGGCGTTTTTCTTTTCCGCGCGCTCAGGCCAGGCCCGGCGTCGGGCTCTCGCCCAACAGCGCGCGGACGCTGGCCACCAGATCATCAAGACTGGCGTCGTGCATCCCGAGCTTACTCAACGCCTGCTCCAGCGAAAACAGGTACTGGGCGTTGGTGCCGAGCGGCCCGCTGGCCCGGGCGATCAGCGGAGCAATGACCTGGGCGCTGGTATCCGGCTCAAACAGCGGATGACGCGGATCCATAATAAACACCAGCGCATTTACCGTCCGCCCGTCGTCCAGCTCCAGCTTGCACCAGGTGGGCAGATAGCAGCCGGTAATCATCTCCCGTTTCCACAGCAGCGTCAGCTCTTCTTCCAGCGTGTCGTCCGGCAGACGATAAGCGACGCCGGTGGTTCGACCGCCCTCTTTCAGGGCCAGCATGCGTCCCGGCTGGCAGGCGCTCCCGCGCCCGGCGGTCAACCGCAGGCAAAACGCGCGGTGCCAGCCCGGCAGCGTGCCAGTGCAGGACTCGCGATAATTGAGCGCCGGGTTCCAGATAAGCGAACCGTAGCCAAAGATCCATACTGAGCCATCATCCGGGCGGCAGGCCAGCGTCGCCGCCAGCGAGGCTGCGCGTTGTTCTGCCGACCAGAGTAGCGATTCCTCAATAGCGCCAAACGCTGTCTTACAATCCGCATTCATCAAGAAATCACGAGTTAACACTGTTTACTACCTCCGCCACTGCCCGCTTCCCGGCGTTCGTCTCATGCATCCGTCAATATTGCTGAAATATTATCCAGCTTTATCTTTCAATAAGCAATCAGCGGGGCGCTGGCAAGCATAAAAGCGGCGTCAGCAATTATTTTTTCTTATGCCACTTATCGTCATCGCCTTTCTCGTAACTGTTCTTAACCGCCGCCCAGGCGACTTTGTGCGCCGTCTCTTCACGGCTGGCGTCATCGCGCCGCTCGTCTTTATCTTTATATTGATCCCAGGCGCTGTTAAACGCTTCTTTATAAATTTCCTGCGCATGGGCAGGCAGAACATGCTGAACGCTGTCGGGGAGCTCTTGTTTACTGTTATAGGGCATAATGACCTCCTGTTTGAGCATAAAATTTAAGTCTGGAACGCAGGCGGCAGGCTATCAAGCCGATGATGAGTTAAAAATGAATTTTAGTAATTATCTGAATAGTAAGTATAAAAATAGCGTAATCGCAAATTATAACAAACTAATCAAGATATCTCTCGATACCCGTAAACTTAAGTAAAAATACAGCAGAAATTTAGCAAAATCTGTTACTTTATCGCCCTGCGTTTTTATAATTATAACACCTGCATAAATGGAGATGGTTCATGACCCATGCACATGAGGCGGTAAAAACCCGCCATAAGGAGTCTTCCCTCGTCTTTCCGGTGCTGGCGCTGGCGGTGCTGTTTTTCTGGGGCAGCAGCCAGTCACTGCCAGTGGTTATCGCGATTAATATCCTCGCGCTGGTCGGTATTTTAAGCAGCGCCTTCAGCGTGGTCCGCCACGCCGACGTCCTCGCCCACCGCCTGGGCGAACCCTACGGCTCCCTGATTCTCAGCCTGTCGGTGGTTATCCTTGAGGTCAGTCTGATCTCCGCGTTGATGGCCACCGGCGACGCCGCGCCGACCCTGATGCGTGATACGCTCTACTCCATCATTATGATCGTCACCGGCGGTCTGGTCGGTTTCTCCCTGCTGCTGGGCGGGCGTAAATTCGCCACCCAATATATGAATCTGTTCGGCATTAAGCAGTATCTTATCGCCCTGTTTCCGCTGGCGATTATCGTGCTGGTGTTTCCCATGGCGCTGCCGGGCGCGAACTTCAGCACCGGGCAATCGCTGCTGGTGGCGGTGATTTCGGCGGCCATGTACGGCGTTTTCCTGCTTATTCAGACCAAAACCCATCAGAGTCTGTTTGTTTATGAGCATGAAGACGACGGCGATGATGACGACCCGCACCACGGTAAACCGTCCGCCCACAGCAGCGGGTGGCATACCGCCTGGCTGCTGGTGCACCTGGTGGCGGTGATCGCCGTCACTAAAATGAACGCCAACCCGTTGGAAACGCTGTTGACCAGCATGAATGCCCCGGTGGCCTTCACCGGCTTCCTCGTGGCCTTGCTGATCCTGTCGCCGGAAGGCCTTGGCGCGCTCAAAGCGGTGCTCAACAATCAGGTACAGCGGGCGATGAACCTGTTCTTCGGCTCCGTGCTGGCCACCATCTCGCTGACGGTCCCGGTGGTCACCCTCATCGCCTTCCTGACCGGCAATGAGCTGCGCTTTGGCCTTGGCGCGCCGGAGATGGTGGTGATGGTCGCCTCGCTGGTGCTGTGTCATATCTCCTTCTCCACCGGACGCACCAATGTGCTGAACGGCGCGGCCCATCTGGCGCTGTTCGCCGCCTACCTGATGACCATTTTCGCCTGACCCCGCTTTCCCGTCCGGCGGAGTCCGGGCGAAAAAAAAGCCTGCCGGTTTTGACGCCGGCAGGCTTTTTCAGTGATGCGGTCAGGCTTACTTGCTGGTATCCAGCTCGTCGAAGCTTTTCACCAGATCGTCAATCGCTTTCATCTGCTTGAGGAACGGCTCCAGTTTATCCAGCGGCAGCGCGGACGGGCCGTCGCATTTCGCGTGGTCCGGATCCGGATGCGCTTCGATAAACAGACCGGCGATACCCACCGCCATACCGGCGCGGGCCAGCTCGCTCACCTGCGCGCGGCGACCGCCGGAGGCAGCGCCAAACGGGTCGCGGCACTGCAGCGCGTGGGTGACGTCGAAAATAACCGGCGAGTTGTTGGAGGCTTTCTTCATCACGCCGAAGCCGAGCATATCCACCACCAGGTTGTCGTAACCGAAGTTCGCGCCGCGGTCGCAGAGGATCACTTTGTCGTTACCACCTTCGATGAATTTATCGACGATGTTACCCATCTGGCCCGGGCTGACGAACTGCGGTTTCTTGACGTTGATCACCGCTCCGGTTTTGGCCATCGCTTCCACCAGGTCAGTCTGGCGCGCGAGGAAGGCGGGAAGCTGGATCACGTCCACGACGTCAGCCACCGGCTGCGCCTGGCTGGCTTCATGAACGTCGGTGATGATTTTCACGCCAAAGGTCTGCTTCAGCTCCTGGAAAATCTTCATCCCTTCTTCCAGACCCGGCCCACGATAGGAGTGAATGGAGGAACGGTTGGCTTTATCAAAGGAGGCTTTGAAGACGTAGGGGATGCCAAGCTTCTGCGTAACGGTGACGTAATGTTCGCAGATGCGCATCGCCAGATCGCGTGACTCCAGCACGTTCATCCCGCCGAACAGCACGAACGGCAGGTCGTTCGCTACGTTGATATCACCAATGCTAACCACTTTTTGTTTCATAAATTCGCCTTATCAGGGTGTAACCGGAATGGTTCCAGACTAATGCAATGTAATTTGTTTGTGCGAAATCGTGTTGATTTGTGCGCGGATCATCTCGCTGATCGGATCCTCCGGACACTGCTCGACAAAATAGCTCAGGTCCAGCAGCGCCACGTGATCGCAATCCAGCTGGGCGTATATCAGCCCGCGGTCGCGGATCTCATACGGATCTTCCGGGTTAAACTGCAGCAGCGCTTCGCTGGCGCGCAGGGCCAGCTCCATCTGCCGCTCTTCCATCAGCGCCGATTTCAGGGTGTCCAGCAGCTTGCGGATCACCTCGGCGTTATCCGCTTCGTCGAGATCTTCATTAAACAGTTCCGCCACCGGCCCGATGTTGCCCTTCAGCCATACCTCCAGAGTATGTTCGTCGAGAGTTTCGCCGTTGAACGGATTAATCAGCCACATCTCTTCGCTGGTTTCCGGGTCCGCGCGCAGCAGCATCTGGGTCGGGAAGATCACCGGCACCACCGGCAGCCCCAGGCGCTGGGCGATCCACAGCAGGATCGCCCCTAACGACACCGCGCTACCCTGGCGGTTGACCAGCACTTTATCGAGCCATAGCGCGTCGGATAGACGATAAACGCCCTGCGAGGCGCCAAAGCCCCACTCCTCGTAAAACAGCGCCAGCAGGCGTTCTATCTGGCGTTCCTGGTCCCACGAAGGCGCAATCTCCTCCTGCGCGAGGCGCAGCAGCCGCTGCAGCTCTTCCTCGACAAAACGCGTCGGAAAATCGTCGCGGACCTGTTCAGAAATGAGGACCATGCCATCACACAATGGCGCTTTGTTAAATTCGAAATCCGCTAATGACCCCATGACCTACCCCAGTATCGGTATTCTTGTGATGGCGAGTTGAATGATGATAAACAACACCACCAGCGCCAGCAGGAACGCGATAAAGCGGCTCTGCTGGCTGCGCGGACGACGACGGCCCAGCGCGATAAAACCTAATGCGATGTAAATGATAACGCCAAACAGCTTTTCAGTCAGCCATGCGCCGTCTTCTGTGAACGGCAGGTAGTGCGTTATCGCCATTAATCCCGCACCGCTGAGAAACAGCAGCGTATCGCTGCAGTGCGGCGCAATTCGCACCCACCGCTGGTTCAGCAGCGGGCTCTGGTGATACATCCACCAGTAACGTAAAACGAACAATCCTACCGACACCACCACGCTGGCGATGTGCAGGTAGAGGACAGCCGTGAATAAGTTCATCAGCCAACGTTCTCCATGTCGGGTAAACGTCCGAGGGTCAGACGCTCATTGTCGCCATAGTCGCGGCAGGTCGCGACATCCAGATAGCCCGCCTCGCGAAACAGGGCGCGTACCGCTTCGCCCTGGGTCCAGCCATGCTCCAGCAGCATCCAGCCGCCGGGCTGCAGATACTGCCGCCCCTCGCGGATAATCTGCGCCAGATCGGCCAGCCCCTGGTCGCCTGCCACCAGCGCCGTCAACGGCTCAAAACGCACATCGCCTTCGGCAAGATGCGGGTCGGCGGCGTCGATATAGGGGGGATTGCTGACGATCATGGCGAAGCGCTGCCCGGCCAGCGCACTGAACCAGTCGCTTTGCCGTATCGTCACGTTAGCAATGCCCAGATGGGCGGCATTACGCAACGCCAGCGCCACGGCGTCCGGCATCACGTCCACCGCGATCACTTCACAGTCAGGACGTTCGCTGGCCAGCGCCAGGGCAATGGCGCCGGTCCCGGTGCCGAGGTCGAGAATACGGCACGCCGCGACGGGCATACGCGCCAGCGCCTGCTCCACCAGACATTCGGTATCCGGGCGGGGGATCAGCGTCGCCGGGGAGACAAACAGCGGCAGCGACCAGAACTCCCGCTGCCCGACCAGATGGGCGATGGGCTCCCCGCGCTGGCGTCGCTGCAGGAGCGCCTCCAGCGTCGTCGCCTCGTCGGCGGACAGCGTCGTTTCGCCGAAGGCCAGGATCCAGGTGCGCGCCCGACCGGTGACGTGTCCTAGCAGGATCTCGGCGTCGCGTCGCGGACTGTCGCTCTCCGCCAGGCGGGCGATTGCCTGCTGCAGCCAGGCCTGAAAGGTCATCATTCCTGCTCGGACAGCGCCGCCAGCTGATCGGCCTGGTGTTCCTGGACTATCGGCTCAATCAGCATGTCGAGTTTGCCCTCCATCGCCTCATCGAGACGGTAAAGGGTCAGGTTGATGCGGTGGTCGGTCACGCGGCCCTGCGGGAAGTTGTAGGTACGGTTGCGATCGCTGCGGTCGCCGCTGCCCAGCAGGTTGCGGCGCGTGGAGGCTTCCTCCTGCTGACGCTTGGCCACTTCGGCGGCGCGGATCCGCGCCCCCAGCACCGACAGCGCCTTGGCTTTGTTTTTATGCTGGGAACGTTCGTCCTGACACTCCACCACGATGCCGGTGGGCAGGTGGGTAATACGGATCGCCGAGTCGGTGGTGTTAACGTGCTGACCGCCCGCGCCGGAGGAACGGAACGTATCGATGCGCAGATCCGCCGGGTTGATATCCGGCATTTCCGCCTCCGGCAGCTCCGGCATCACCGCCACCGTACAGGCGGAGGTGTGGATACGCCCCTGCGACTCGGTGGCCGGCACGCGCTGCACGCGATGGCCGCCGGATTCAAATTTGAGCCGGCCATAAACGCCGTCGCCGCTGATCTTGGCGATCACCTCTTTAAAGCCGCCGTGTTCACCTTCGTTGGCGCTGAGGATCTCCACCTGCCAGCGGCGCGATTCCGCGTAACGGGTGTACATGCGGAACAGATCGCCGGCAAACAGCGCCGCTTCGTCGCCGCCGGTCCCGGCGCGCACTTCCACGAAGGCATTACGCTCGTCATCAGGATCTTTCGGCAGGAGCAGGACCTGTAGCTGTTGCTCCAGCTGTTCGCCTTTATCTTTGGCGTCGCGCAGCTCTTCCTGCGCCATTTCGCGCATTTCCGGATCGTCGAGCATCATCTGCGCGGTTTCAATATCCTCCTGCACCTGACGCCAGTCGGTATAGCAGCGCGCCACATCGCTTAGTTGAGCATACTCCCGCGACAGCGCGCGGAATTTATCCTGATCGGCAATCGTCGCGGCATCGCCGAGCAGCGCCTGCACTTCTTCGTGGCGCTCGTACAACGCTTCCAGTTTGGCAACAATAGAAGACTTCATAGGCGTGAATTCACCCTGTCCTGAAAATAAGAGAAAGGTGCGCTATTCCAGCCCGAGGCTGTTGCGCAGAATATGCAGGCGTTCGTCGTCCCCGTCACGGGCGGCCTGCTGAAGTGATTTGGTTGGCGCGTGGATCAGGCGGTTGGTGAGCTTACGCGCCAGATCCTGCATAATTTCCTGGGCATCACCGCCCTGCTCCAGCGCGGCCAGCGCCTTCGCCGTCAGCTCCTCACGGACCTGCTCGGACTGAGAACGGTATTCGCGAATGGTCTCGCTGGCGCTCTGCGCGCGCAGCCAGGCCATAAATTCGCTGGTCTCCTGCTCGACGATCGATTCCGCCTGCACCGCCGCGGCCTTACGCTGCGCCAGGTTATGCTGAATGATGTTTTGCAGATCGTCGACGCTGTAGAGGTAAGCGTTAGCCAGTTTGCCGACCTCCGGTTCGACGTCGCGCGGGACGGCGATATCCACCAGCAGCATCGGCTGGTTGCGCCGCGCCTTGAGCGCACGTTCCACCATGCCTTTGCCGATGATCGGCAGCGGGCTGGCGGTGGAGCTGATAATGATGTCGGCCTCTTTCAGCCGTTCGTCGATATCGCTGAGGGCAATCACCTCGGCGCCCACTTCTTCCGCCAGCGCCTGGGCGCGTTCACGAGTGCGGTTGGCGATCACCATTTTGCGCACGTGATGTTCGCGAAGATGGCGCGCCACCAGTTCGATGGTTTCACCGGCGCCGACCAGCAGCACCGTCACGCTCGACAGGGATTCAAAGATTTGCCGCGCCAGGGTACAGGCGGCGAACGCGACGGAAACGGCGCTGGCGCCGATATCGGTTTCAGTACGCACGCGCTTGGCCACCGAGAACGATTTCTGGAACATCCGCTCCAGTTCGCTGACGTTAAGATGACCGCGGCTGGAATCGGCGAAGGCTTTTTTCACCTGACCGAGGATCTGCGGTTCGCCCAGCACCAGCGAATCAAGGCCGCTGGCGACGCGCATCAGATGGCTGACGGCGTCGTTATCCTGGTGCCAGTAGAGGCTTTTACGCAGGTCTTCTTCATTGAGGCCGTGGTAATCGCACAGCCAGCGGATCAGCGCTTCCTGCAGGTTATCCTGCTCTTCGACGCTGAGATAGAGTTCCGTGCGGTTGCAGGTCGACAGCACCACCCCACCCTGCACCATCGGCTGAGCCAGCAAGCTCTCCAGCGCCTTATCGAGCGTTTCCGGCGAAAACGCAACGCGTTCTCGCAGGGCGACCGGAGCTGTTTTGTGATTGATGCCAAGAGCTAAAAGGGTCATTGTGAGGGAGTAGTACCAGCGTTGCTAAGGTTAGTCTGAGTGCATCATACAGGATGCGCGTAATCAATAAAAGAGAGGCTCCCCTTTTGGAGTAATAGCCAAAGCAAGACCGCCATTAAGGTTAATTTTTTGATTTCAGACAACTTGAACGTAGACGCTATCGCCCGGCGACGCTAGCATTAAGGATTATAAATGTAACCTGCTACACAAATCGGCCCGCTGTTCCCCTGCCGCCGGATTTCACTGTAGACATCAAGGATTTGTCATCATTATGAATCGACTGTTCCGCCTGCTGCCGCTGGCCAGCCTCGTCCTGACCGCTTGTTCTGTTCATACCCCCGAGGGGCCTGGCAAAAGCCCGGATTCGCCGCAGTGGCGCCAGCACCAGCAGGCTGTCCGCAGCCTCAACCAGTTCCAGACCCGCGGGGCGTTTGCCTATCTCTCCGATGAGCAAAAAGTCTATGCCCGCTTCTTCTGGCAGCAGACCGGCCAGGACCGCTATCGCCTGCTGTTGACCAACCCGCTGGGCAGCACCGAGCTGTCGCTGACCGCGCAGCCTGGCAGCGTGCAGTTGATCGACAACAAAGGCCAGACCTACACCGCCACCGATGCCGAAGAGATGATTGGCCGCCTGACCGGGATGCCGATCCCGCTGAACAGCCTGCGCCAGTGGATCATCGGCCTGCCGGGCGACGCCACCGACTATTCGCTGGACGATCGGTACCGTCTGCGTGAACTGAACTACACGCAAAACGGCAAAACCTGGCACGTCACCTACGGCGGCTACACCAGCGATACCCAGCCCGCCCTGCCGTCTAATGTCGAGCTGAACAATGGCGCCCAGCGCATCAAGCTGAAGATGGATAACTGGATCGTGAAATGATGAGCCGCTGGCCCTCACCTGCAAAACTGAATCTGTTTTTATATATCACCGGCCAGCGGGCCGATGGTTACCACACCCTGCAGACGCTGTTTCAGTTCCTCGACTACGGCGATACGCTGACCATCGAACCGCGCGCTGACGGCGAACTGCGCCTGCTGACGCCGGTGGCCGGGGTGCCGGACGAAGAGAATCTGATCGTTCGCGCCGCGCGTCTGCTGATGCGCGCCGCCGGCGAAAGCGGCCGCCTGCCGGCGGGCAGCGGCGCCGATATCAGTATCGATAAGCGCCTGCCGATGGGCGGCGGTCTGGGGGGCGGCTCGTCCAATGCCGCCACCGTGCTGGTGGCGCTCAACCATCTCTGGGGCTGCGGACTCTCGGAAGATGAGCTGGCGACCCTTGGCCTGCAGCTGGGGGCCGATGTGCCGGTGTTCGTGCGCGGCCATGCCGCCTTTGCCGAGGGGGTGGGTGAAATTCTGACGCCGGTGGAGCCTGAGGAAAAATGGTACCTGGTGGCCCACCCGGGCGTCAGTATTCCGACGCCGATCATTTTTCGCGACCCGGAGCTACCACGAAATACCCCGCGCCGGTCAATTAATACGTTATTAAATTGTGAATTCAGCAACGATTGCGAGCTTATCGCAAGAAAACGTTTTCGCGAGGTTGATGCCGCGCTTTCCTGGCTGTTAGAATATGCGCCGTCACGCCTGACCGGCACAGGGGCCTGTGTGTTTGCTGAATTTAACACCGAATCCGCTGCCCGTCAGGTGCTGGACACTGCCCCGGCATGGCTAAATGGCTTTGTGGCGCGCGGAGTAAACCTCTCGCCGCTCAAGCAGGCCCTGCTCTGAATCCTGCGCCGTGAGGGCGCATCGTTCATGAGTCAGCCGGGGAAATTGAGTTACGGTGACAACGTCACCCTGTTCCAGACGTTGCATCGTGCTCTTTAAATACACCGACTGGATCGAATGGCGCCAGCCCGCACATTATTGGCCCATTCATCCACCACTGGACGCATGCCTGAGGTTCTTCTCGTGCCTGATATGAAGCTTTTTGCTGGTAACGCCACCCCGGAACTAGCACAACGTATTGCCAACCGCCTGTACACTTCTCTTGGCGACGCCGCTGTAGGTCGTTTTAGCGACGGCGAAGTCAGCGTACAAATCAATGAAAACGTACGCGGTGGTGATATTTTCATCATCCAGTCCACTTGTGCTCCCACCAATGACAACCTGATGGAACTGGTTGTTATGGTTGATGCTCTGCGTCGTGCTTCGGCAGGTCGTATCACCGCCGTTATCCCTTACTTCGGTTATGCTCGTCAGGACCGTCGTGTTCGTTCTGCTCGTGTGCCAATCACCGCGAAAGTGGTGGCAGATTTCCTGTCCAGCGTCGGCGTTGACCGCGTGCTGACCGTTGACCTGCACGCAGAACAGATCCAGGGCTTCTTCGATGTGCCAGTTGATAACGTGTTCGGCAGCCCAATCCTGCTGGAAGATATGCTGCAGCTGAACCTGGACAACCCGATCGTGGTTTCTCCGGACATCGGCGGCGTGGTTCGTGCTCGCGCTATCGCTAAACTGCTGAACGATACCGATATGGCTATCATCGACAAGCGCCGTCCGCGCGCCAACGTCTCCCAGGTGATGCATATCATCGGCGACGTCGCGGGTCGTGACTGCGTGATGGTCGACGATATGATCGACACCGGCGGCACCCTGTGTAAAGCGGCAGAAGCGCTGAAAGAGCGCGGCGCGAAACGCGTATTCGCTTACGCGACGCACCCGATCTTCTCCGGCAACGCTATCCAGAACATTAAAAACTCTGTGATCGATGAATTTGTCGTCTGCGATACCATTCCGCTGGCACCAGAAATTAAAGCGCTGGATAAAGTGCGTACTCTGACGCTCTCCGGTATGCTGGCTGAAGCTATTCGCCGTATCAGCAATGAAGAATCAATCTCTGCTATGTTCGAACATTAATCGAGCCGAGCACAAAAACCCGCTGCGGCGGGTTTTTTTGTCTCTGAATTTTTAATTCTTCCACAAAATCATTCGGCATGCGTCAAGGCGGCAAGTGAATGAATCCCCGGGAGCGTACAGGCAGTACGTGACCGGGATAAATGAACGCAGCCAACACAGAGGCATCCCGAAGGATGATGTGGCAATGACCGATGCCTCCTTCACCTGCCATTCAGTTGACAGATGATGCGCTCATGGATGAAACATTATCGTGAACAGATTATTTTCCTCACATGTGATGCCTTTCCGCGCCCTCATCGACGCTTGCTGGAAAGAAAAGTACACCACTGCCCGCTTTACCCGCGACCTGATCGCCGGGATCACCGTCGGGATCATTGCGATTCCGCTGGCGATGGCGCTGGCGATTGGCAGCGGTGTGCCGCCGCAGTACGGCCTCTATACCTCAGCGGTGGCAGGGATTGTGATCGCCTTAACCGGCGGATCGCGCTTTAGCGTTTCCGGACCGACCGCCGCCTTTGTGGTGATCCTCTATCCGGTTTCCCAGCAGTTCGGCCTGGCGGGGCTGCTGGTGGCGACGCTGATGTCGGGGATCTTTTTAATGCTTTTCGGCCTGGCGCGCTTTGGCCGCCTGATCGAATATATCCCGCTGTCGGTCACCCTCGGCTTCACCTCCGGGATCGGTATCACCATCGGTACCATGCAGATTAAAGATTTCCTCGGCCTGCAGATGCCCCATGTGCCGGAACATTATCTGCAGAAAGTGGCGGCGCTGGCGATGGCCCTGCCGACCATTAACGTTGGGGACGCCGCCATCGGCGTCGTCACCCTCGGCACCCTGATCCTCTGGCCGCGGCTGGGTATCCGTCTGCCGGGCCACCTCCCGGCGCTGCTGGCCGGCTGTGGGGTGATGCTGGTCGTCAACTTGCTCGGCGGCGATGTGGCGACGATCGGCTCGCAGTTCCACTATCAGCTGGCGGACGGCACTCAGGGCAACGGCATTCCGCAGCTGCTGCCGCAGCTGGTGCTGCCCTGGGATATGCCGGGTTCCAACTTTACCCTGAGCTGGGCTTCGCTGCAGGCGCTGCTGCCCGCGGCTTTCTCCATGGCGATGCTGGGCGCTATTGAATCTCTGCTGTGCGCGGTGGTGCTCGACGGCATGACCGGTACCAAACATAAAGCCAACAGCGAGCTGATTGGCCAGGGGCTGGGCAACATCGTTGCACCGTTCTTCGGCGGGATCACTGCCACCGCGGCGATTGCCCGCTCGGCGGCGAACGTCCGCGCCGGCGCCACATCGCCGATCGCCGCCGTGATCCACGCCCTGCTGGTGATCATGGCGCTGCTGATCCTCGCCCCGCTGCTCTCCTGGCTGCCGCTGTCGGCGATGGCCGCCCTGCTGCTGATGGTGGCATGGAACATGAGCGAGGCGCATAAAGTCATCAATCTGCTGCGCCACGCGCCGAAGGACGACATCGTGGTGATGCTGATGTGCATGTCGCTGACGGTGCTGTTTGATATGGTGATCGCCATCAGCGTCGGGATTGTGCTGGCTTCGCTGTTATTTATGCGCCGTATCGCGCGCATGACCCATCTGGCGCCGGTCAACGTCGAAGTGCCAGACGACGTGCTGGTACTGCGGGTGATCGGTCCGCTGTTCTTTGCCGCCGCCGAAGGTTTATTCAACGACCTGGAGACCCGGATCGCCGGCAAGCGCATCGTGGTGCTGAAGTGGGACGCGGTGCCGGTTCTCGACGCCGGCGGTCTGGATGCCTTCCAGCGCTTTGTGAACAAGCTGCCGGAAGGCTGTGAATTACGCGTATCTAACCTCGAATTTCAGCCGCTACGCACGTTAGCGCGCGCCGGCGTCAAGCCGCTGCCCGGACGCCTGAGCTTCTACCCCGATCGTCAGGCCGCGCTGGCTGACCTGTGATCACCCGGCGGCAGGCCCCTGCGCCTGCCGCATCAAGGCTCCAGTCGCCTGCTGCAGCCAGCTCAGCACCGCCGGCGTCATCCAGGTGCCCTTCATCAAATGCGGCTCCTGCTCCATTGCCTGACGAAACTTCTGCAACGTCTGCGGCCGGGTGCCGGCGTAGGACTGAAACAGCTCAAGCCACGCCCGGGCCAGCGCCTGACCCGACGCCGAGTCCGGCGCTACGCCTTCACGGCACGCCTGATGCAGCTTCGACACCAGCGCTGGCCACTCCTGTAGCCGGTCGAAGTAGTGCCGGCGGGTGAACGCCATCTCCTCGTCGTCGAGGTACCGCGCCCAGATGGCCAGTTTGCTTTCGGCAAAAGCCTCGGTGATAAAGGCAATGATGGCCGGGGTGACGCCGGTCTGTTCAACCATTTGCGGCTCGGCGGCATGCATCTCATTCAGGCGGGTCAGAAACTCCGGGCGCCCGGCCGTATCCTGCTCCAGGCGCTCCATCCAGCGCGTCGCCAGACTCATCGCCTGCGGACTGTCCGTCGGGCAGCCGCTCGCCATCAGCGTCTGCACCTCCTCTGTTAGCTCGCGCCACGCCTGCGCGCGCTGTTCATCCTGTGCCGCAAACGGCAGCACGGCTAACTCCTGTTGACTAAACCAACGATCGTACATTTTCATTAACTCCAGCGTCTGTAGCCAGGACTCCAGATCGGGTTCATTGCCGCTCGCCAGCGCCTCGCGCAGCGCCAACAGCCGGTCGCGCAGCCTGCCGACATCGCGCAGTTGGTCATTAAGCGTCTCTATCTGCTGCGTCAGCAGTTCGGGTAGCGACAGCGTTCGCCGATCGAGATAGTCCTTGATGGTGGCGAGCGTCAGCCCGGTCTGCGCCAGCGCCTTGATCATATGCAGGCGCTGAACCGCGGACAGGTTATAGAGCCGATAGCCCGCCTCGCTTCTGGCCGAAGGCGTTAACAGCCCCGTCTGTTCATAATGATGCAGCGTACGCACCGTCAGCCCGGCGCGCTTCGCCAGCTCTCCCACCTGAATTAACATGACTGCTCCTCTCTGTGGCCAGGTCCGCTACTCTGCTGCCTGACGTAACGTCAGGGTCAAGCGAAAAACGCGCTTGATATTCACTTTTGGCGGCAACCATAGCATCACGAAGCTCAGGTCGGAACGGGGGTCGTCAAATGGCGGGAAAAAGAAGAAGAGATAACGAGAGGCACAGTAAAACGCATCGGCCTTCAGGGACCGATGCGGGAATCATGCTACGGTTAGCTGTGGCGATGCTGATTACGACGGCAGCGTTTATCGTAGTGGCGCACCCACCAGTAGCGGTCGCTGACCTGCTCGTGGCCGCCAATACGGGCACCGGCCAGCCAGAGCACCGCACCAACGAAGATGCTTAAGATTGCGCCATGCGCAAAGAATTGTGGCAGGTTAAGCTGCGGAAGCTGGTTCAGAATGGAGTAACCCACCCCCACAACCATCACCACCAACCCTAACCCCATGAGTACGTTACCGAGTAACGAAGCGTTTTTGCGTTTCATGTGTCACCTCCGGACTTTGGGTTGCCAGGGAATGTCCCCAAATCTTATAGGTGTAGTATAGACAAGGTCTCTTCTGTGGAGTGCGCCCACGATCACATTAGTGAACAGCAAATAGACAAAAATTTACAAATAAGCCTATGAACAATATCAAATTCTAATGATTTAGAGAGTAAATCATCAATGCTGGTATTGTCTCGAGGCCAGAACTTTGTCAAGCGCGCCCGCAGACAGTACACTACGCGGCAGAGAATGCCCCATGCAGGAAAGAAAACGTGACCATTAAACTGATTGTCGGCCTGGCCAACCCCGGTGCGGAATATGCCGCCACCCGGCACAACGCTGGCGCCTGGTATGTGGATTTACTGGCGGATCGCCATCGCGCGCCGCTGCGCGAAGAGAGCAAATTCTTCGGCTATACCTCGCGCATCAATCTGGCGGGCGAGGATGTTCGCTTGCTGGTGCCCACCACCTTTATGAACCTTAGCGGTAAAGCCGTGGCCGCGATGGCGACCTTTTATCGCATCAACCCGGACGAAATTCTGGTTGCCCATGATGAGCTGGATTTACCGCCGGGCGTGGCGAAATTTAAGCTTGGCGGCGGCCATGGCGGCCACAACGGCCTGAAAGACATCATCAGCAAGCTCGGCAATAACCCGAACTTTCACCGCTTACGCGTCGGGATCGGCCATCCGGGCGACAAAAACAAGGTTGTCGGCTTTGTCCTCGGCAAACCACCGGCCAGCGAGCAGAAACTGATTGATGATGCCGTCGACGAAGCGGCGCGCTGTACGGAAATCTGGTTAGAGGATGGTCTCACTAAAGCGACCAACCGTTTACACGCCTTTAAGGCGCAATAAGCCGTTGTCGTGCGGCATTTTTGCCGCGCACCGTGTATAATAGGCAAAGCTATTCAATTTTCTGCAATCTGTTCCTGATAACAGATTGATTATCCAAAGATTAAGGTGATTTAAATCATGGGATTCAAATGCGGTATCGTCGGTTTGCCCAACGTCGGCAAATCCACCCTGTTCAATGCGCTCACCAAAGCGGGTATTGAAGCGGCCAACTTCCCCTTCTGTACCATTGAGCCGAACACCGGTGTCGTACCGATGCCCGATCCGCGTCTGGACAAGCTGGCTGAAATCGTCAAACCGCAGCGTATCCTGCCGACCACCATGGAGTTCGTTGATATCGCGGGCCTGGTGAAAGGCGCGTCCAAAGGCGAAGGTCTCGGCAACCAGTTCCTGACCAACATCCGCGAAACCGAAGCTATCGGCCATGTGGTTCGCTGCTTTGAAAACGACAATATCATTCACGTGGCAGGTAAAGTGAACCCGGCGGAAGATATCGACGTTATCAACACCGAACTGGCGCTGTCTGACCTTGATACCTGCGAGCGCGCGATTCACCGCGTCTCCAAAAAAGCCAAAGGCGGCGATAAAGACGCGAAAGTTGAGCTGGCCGCGCTGGAGAAATGCCTGCCGCAGCTGGAAAACGCCGGTATGCTGCGCGCGCTGGATCTGACCAAAGAAGAGAAAGAGGCCATCCGCTATCTGAGCTTCCTGACCCTCAAGCCGACCATGTACATCGCGAACGTCAACGAAGACGGTTTCGAGAACAACCCATACCTCGATCAGGTTCGCGCTATCGCCGAGCAGGAAGGGTCTGTAGTGGTGCCGGTGTGCGCCGCGGTTGAAGCGGACATCGCCGAACTGGACGATGAAGAGCGTGATGAGTTTATGGCTGAGCTGGGTCTCGAAGAACCGGGCCTGAACCGCGTGATCCGCGCTGGCTACGCCCTGCTGAACCTGCAGACCTACTTCACCGCTGGGGTGAAAGAAGTTCGCGCCTGGACCATCCCGGTCGGGGCGACCGCGCCGCAGGCAGCCGGTAAGATCCACACCGACTTCGAAAAAGGCTTTATCCGCGCGCAGACCATCGCTTATGAAGACTTTATCGCCTACAAAGGCGAACAGGGCGCGAAAGAAGCCGGTAAAATGCGCGCTGAAGGTAAAGACTACATCGTGAAAGATGGCGATGTGATGAACTTCCTGTTCAACGTCTAATACCGCTGGCTGGCGTTTCTGCCGCCATCGAGTAAAAAAAATCCACGCTCCGGCGTGGATTTTTTTTCCTGTGCGCAAGGCGGCGCGCTACTCCACGATATGGGTCTCTTCTGCCGCCTCGTAGCCATCAACGATCTGCACAATCTTTTTTAACTCGTCCTCAATAAAAGCCGGGGTGGCGCTTTCCCCTGAGGCCGGGTGATGAAGCTCCACCGAGATGCCGCTGGCGGCATTGGTCAGCGACAGGCTGATCTCCTGCGGATCCGCCGCAGACGAGGGTCGCCCGATATGCTGCGCGATGGTCGCCGCCGCCACGCGCGTATCAACTTCCGCGAGATGCCCCCACCTCATTTCAACATGCCCCTGCTGCCCTGCCTTTATCACCTGCAGCGTATAGCCGCTTTTTGCCGTTGCCATCTCTTTTCCTCCGGTTTCGTTGCCCGGGCGTCATATTCTCAGCCCGGTTTTATCAGCAAAGTTCGAACATTTCTGCCTTGCCGTTAATGACTCTTTTCCACATAGGTCTGCATGTTTTCTTTGGTCACTAACTCAAACGGGATCCAGACATGGGACTCGACTTTTTCTCCTTTAATCAGCTTCAACGCCACCGCTAAGGCCGTTTTGCCCTGACCAACGGCATCCTGGAAAACCGTTACCTGGATCTTATCGCTGGCCAACGCTTTCAGCCCATCCGGCGTGGCGTCGATGCCGCCGATCAGCAGCTTCTTCTGGCTCTTCTCCAGCGCCATCGCCGCGCCAATCGCCATCTCGTCGTTGTTCGCCGCCACAATATCAATCGCTTCCCCGTTGCCTGTCCAGTTCTGCATCAGATCCATTCCCTCGCTGCGGGAATAGTTGGCCGGCTGTTTCTGCACCACTTTCATCGCCGGATATTTGGCCACCACCTGCTCTACGTCCCTGGTGCGCTGCAGCGCGCCGGCATCGGTGAGATTGCCGATCATGATGGCGACGTTGCCTTTGTAGTTCGCCAGCTTCGCCAGCGCTTCCATCTGCAATGTGCCGGACTCCCGCTCGTCCGAACCGACAAACACCACGCCAGGGGGTAACGTTTTGTCCCCCGGCGTCCGGTTCACATACACCAGCGGCATCCTGGCCTGCTGCGCCATCTTCGTCAGCTGCGGGGTGCTGGCGGAGTCCACGGGATCAACGATGATCGCGTCCACGCCGGAGGCAATGAAGCTCTGCACCTGATCGGCCTGGCGCCCGGTGTCGCCGCGGGCGTCTTCGAACTGCACCTCGACCTGGCGGGCATGAGCTTCTTTCTCAATGGACTGACGAATAATGGTGAGAAAGTTTTGATCGAAGTAAGCCATCGAGACGCCGATCTTCTCCGCCAATGCCGAAGCGGAACTGGCCAGAAGGCCAACTAACAGGATGATTTTACAGTGCTTCATAGCATGCCCTCAGGGTTTGAAATAAAATTTTCAATATAAAACCAAACGATATATTTAAATCATTTTCAGACTACGAAGGGCGTAGAGTTCTTGCAATCATGATGTAAAGAAAATGTTGCCATGCGCACACTTTATTTCACCGCCTCACTCACCGAGGGCCCACCGGTTGCGGGTCGCGCAGCGGGCGGTGGCGCCGGCTGTTTTCGCTTCAGCAGGGCATACTCCACGATCAGCTGTTGCAGATGCAGTTCGGCGAGACTGCCGCGGGCGGCTGGCCAGGGTTGACCTGCGGGGAGCGCGGCCAGCTCGCGCAGCTGCTCTTCCAGCGGAACGGCGCGGTTAAGCGACTGCATAATGGCAAACACCGCCGTTTTCAGTTCGCTCACCGTCAGGTACTTCCCCTTCTGCTCGTCGAGGGCATTGAGCTGACCGGCGAGCCGTTGCAGCTGACGCATGCCCTCCGCCCAGCCGGTGAGGTTTTCCGCGGGCAATGCCGCAGCGCTTAGCTGCCGCTGCCACTGCTGCGCCAGGGGCTTTGCCTGTTCCGGCCAGCGGCTCAGGGCCAGTTGGACCAGCCGGTCGCCGTAGCTTATCGCCCAGTCCGGCGCCAGGCGCGCGAGATCGTCAAGCTGGCGCTGCGCCTGGCGCAGATCGACCGGCGCGTGGGGAGATGCCCCCGGGAGGTCCGCTAGCGGCCCGGCCTGTTGCGTCATCACAGTCGGCGGCAAATCGGTCTGGCGCAGCGCCAGCCATCCGCCGACGGCGATGCCCGACACCACCAGCATGGTGACCATTCCGGCGATAAATGGCTTCCAGCGCGCCGCGGCGACCGGAGTCGATGCCATCCCTGGCGCGGGCCGCTTTGCTGGTGAAGACGGAGCCAGCGGCTCAGCCTCAGGTCTACGTTGTCGTTCTGGCGCTGGCTCAGCCTTCGCAGCATCCTCTTCGCTGACCAGAGCATCGGGAAGTGCCGCCTCAGACATCGCCACCGGCGGCGCGACGGGAGGCGCTGGCGCAGGGTCGAGGTTCTCGAAGCGGGTTGCCGTGCTGCGCAGCAGCGCCTGCAGGTCACTCAGCGGGTTTTCAGGCGCGATCTCAAGGCGCTGGAGCACCGCGTCGAAGGTTTGCAGCGAACACTCAGCCTGGCTAAGCGACGCAAGATCGTCCGGGGTGAAGTTCAGGGTGCGGATCACCTGCCGCAGCCGCTTGCTCAGGGTGCGGAAGATTTCGGTGCGGGCCGGGAGCGCCTGCGGCCACAGGTTTTTACCCTGGTGGGCCAGCAGCGTTTCCAGCAGCGATAGCCCCTCGTTGATCCCTGCCAGGCCGTCCAGCCGGGCGCGGGCCAGCGTATACCAGGCGACAGTCTGCAGATCCGCGCCGTGATGCTCCAGCAGCGCACGGGCAAGCTGCTCGGCATACGGCCAGTTAATATCCGGCCGCGCCGGGTGGCTGAGCTTGTTCATTTCCGCACGCAGGGCAATAAAATCAGCCAGCGTGCGTGGGTCGCCACCGGTTTTATAGCGGCGGTCTTTATGTGTTGTCATCATGATGTCTTTCAGCGAGAGATTAGAGGGCGGAGCGGGCGTCAAGGTACTGCTGACGTTTAAGGTGGCGGATCAACACCCTGCCTTCAGGCATAAACTCTGTACCGTAACGTACCAGACCGATATCCTTCAGCTCAGCATCAATGGCATAGCGCAGTTCGCCGGGCGCATCCTGATCGAGCATCACCACCGCGATCCGCTGCAGGCGCGGTTCGTATTTCAGCAACACCGCCGACAGCGTGCTCATCAGCTGATGCGCCGACGCCGGCATGCCCTGGAGGATAGCGGTCATATCCGGCAGGCCGTAGTCCGGCAAATGGGCCAGCGTTCCGGCCCGACAGTTGAGGATGCGCTGCATGTTATCGAGCACCGACAGGATGACCTGATCCGTTTCGCTGACGTTGTTCAGCTCCAGCCCGCCGGCGAAATTGCCGTAGAGGATGTCGTACAGGGAGGGTCGAGGCATTTCACTTCTCCTTAAGCGGGTGCAGCGTCAGTTGATTTTGGCTGGCTTCGATAATGCGCGGTCTCGCCGGGTCGAGATCGTCCCGGGTGAGTACCAGCCGCCAGCTATTTAGCGTCAGGTCTGGATCGATAAACATGGCCGCCACAGCGACAAACTGCGCGCTGGTTTCCATGGGCATATCAACGGTCACCGATTCGCCCGGACGCAGGCGAATATCTTTTTCCGCCACCCGGTCCGCCTGCAGCGCCTGGCCATCGCCGGCAAACAGCGACGGGTAGTCAGTATTGTCAAATGCCTGCCGGTCCTTCAGCTGGTAAATACGCACCACCGTCGCCAGGGAGGCGCCTTTGGCGTTGTTATTCACGCCTTCCCGGGCGCGAAGATCCAGATGAAGCGTTTTCACCTGGGGGTAAAAAATGGACTGGGTCACGGAAACGGCGCCGTCTTTTACGGTCTGCGTCAGGCCGCAGCCGGTTAAGAGGGTGACCATGAAGAATGCCAGTAACGTGGCAGAGGGTTTAACTACGGTAATCGCCATCTTCATCGCTCTCCCTGCGGTGGAGGTTTTCCCGGACGCGCTGATAGCGCCCCAGATAAATCGTGATCCTGTCGTCAGCCTGCTTCTGCGCATCCAGCGGTTGCAGCACAGCCGTTCTCCCGAGCTGGACGGCATGCGCCTGCTGGCAGCAAAGTTGCGCATCCGGCAGTAAATGGCGGGCGACGCAAAGCTGCAGCCGCACGTCGAGATGAGATCCGAGCCAGACGTGCAGGAGCGCCATCAGGTCGCTGAACAGTTCGCCGCCGGGCAGCCAGCCGCGGACCTCATCAGGCTTTTCCGTCGCCAGCTGCAGCAACACCTGACCGTTCACATCCGTAGCGTGAGTTCCCATCACTGGCCTGTGTTGCAGGCTAACCGGCTGGCGGATGCTCATCGTTAACGGCTGCGACAAGGGGATCCGGCAGGGATCGTGGTGGTACACCGTCGCCCGGGTCCCCGGGGCCAGGAGCGCCACCAGCGCCTCCATGCCTTCCCCGGATCTCCCCGGCAGCATCATTACCGGCAGCAACGCCAGAAATCGCGACAGCGGCGCTGCGGCAACGGCGGCACATCCCGGTATACCCAGCCCCGCCAGGCCCAGCAGATACTGCGAGGTGTTGTCCGTGCCACCCGCCCGAAAGGTTGCCGGGTAGGAATATTTGCGCCAGATACGGTAATACTGGGCGATCAGCCGATGGTTAAAGATATCGAGAAAATCCTCGGTCGCCTCGACGCCTTCCCGCCGTTGCGCAATGTCATCGCTATAGTGTGTCGGTAGCGGGGATTCCACGCCGTAGAGACCCATAAAAGCAACGCGAACCGCCGGCGGCCGGGGCGGGTCAGGATCGTCCATTCCACGGATTTCGCCGGCCGGGAAGCCCATCCCCGGATGCGGGCGAAAGCGTATGGGTTCATCACCCACCAGCCAGCCGCTGCCGATGATCGGCGCCTTCGGATAGTTCTCCTCCAGCAACTGGCAGAAGCGGTAAAAATTCATGTACGGCAACTGAGGCCGGAGCTGCGCCATCAGCCGGGCAGGCGCAGACTGTGATTCTCTTTCCACCGGATACATTTTCCTTCAGGTTGAACAATGAGCGTTAGCTGGTTGAACTGATTCATATCGGCATACAGCGCGAAAAAGCGGTTGAGCATGTCGCCAAACAAATGGACATCCCCCATGCCGGTAAATCCACTGCCGTCGAGCGTCACTTCGATATCCAGCCCGCGCAGCAGGAATCCCTGTTCGAAACGCTGAATTCGGTGATGGCTGACCGCCAGAATGGCGTCCAGACGGCGGTTATTGAGCTCATCTTCCCGCCAGTTGTAGAGCGACAGCGTGCCGCGCAGCACCTCGGCGCTGCTCATCATGTTGAGAAAACGGGTGCCCAGATGGCTCATGACCCGCCAGTGGTAGCGGTCTTCCGCCGGGGGATATGCCGGCAGCGTGGGTTTACAGAGATTACGGACGGTAAGCGGCGTGGCTGATATCGACTCACAGCGATCCAGCAGCGTGCTCTGTAGCGCCCGGCGCGGCAGCTGGCCGTTAGTGCCGGTGATGCGCAAGGAGACCGTTTCCCGCTCCAGCGCCCGGTCGGCCTCCCATTGTTGCCCGCCGAGGATAAGCCAGGTATCGTGCATGCCGGTGACGCCCCGCTTGACGCGGGTGTGGTAGTAGCGTTCCGGCGCATGGCGACGCATCATCCCGCCCTGGTGACGAAAGCGGGTGAAAGGCACATAGCGTGCCTCCCCGGTGCGCCCGGAGCCGGTCACGCTGTCAACAGAATAGATTTCGGTATGCCCGTCCTGCAGGCGCTTCGGACGCAGGAGGTATTCGCTCTCCAGCCCGCTGATGGTTAACGGGTCAGCCTCAAGGGTAAACAGGTTAATCACCGGCACACAGTGCAGGCGCAGGCTGCTTGCGCTGACGGGCAAATCGCTTTGCCAGACCTCGCTGAACACCACCTCAAGCGTGAAATGCGCTATCCCCGCCGGTAGCGTCATGTTTTCCAGACCATTTAGCTGCACGAACATAAATTTTTCGCGAAAGGTGAAGTACTCGAGCAACAGCTGATAGCCGCTGAAAGCGCTCTCCCCCTTCGGCCATAAACGATCCTCCTCGCTAAATCCCCCCGGCGAAAAATAGCCGTCCAGACTTACCCGCTCCGCCTGCCCTGGCAGACGCAGGTACATCGCGGCCTGGCGTCGGGTCAGCCACAGATGAAGAGCGCTGCCGGTAACGGCGTCTTCCCCCAGGTACAGCGGCAGGCGGCGGAGATCGGTCTGCGACCAGTCTGCCAGCTCGCTACAGGTGAAGCGTAGCCGCAGGACCGAACGTCCGTCCGGCTCCGCCGTCATCACCGCCTCCTCTATCGCCAGCGGATTAAGCGTCAGATCGCGGGTGGTTCGGTACCGGCACACGGTATTTTTCGGCCCCAGTGGGCGGGAGCTTATCTCAAACCCGGCGGGCACCGTTTCCACCATCTTCATCGCCGGCAGCGTTGGGGTCAGCGCCACGATCGATAGCGATGGAATGGTGCGCAGGTAGTGCGGCCACAGCATGCTGACCAGCCCCTCGGTCAGCTCCGGCAGATCATCATCAATTTTTTCGCGCAAGCGACCTACGGAAAAGGCAAAGCCTTCAAACAGGCGCTCAACGTAAGGGTCCGGCGGGCCGGCTTTATCGAGATCCAGCATCGCCGCCCGGTCGGGGTGAGCCTGCGCGAACGCTTTTGCCGCCTCACGCAGGTAGCGCATTTCAGCGTCAAAATATCGCAGGGTTAAATCGTCCATTATGACTATTCCATTATTCGTCTTCAGGGAGACACGCAGCATGGCTGCGCGGGCAGATTCGTTTACCGCCGGGGGCCATGAGCAGAGGCGGCCCGGCGTCGCAGGTCAACGCCAATCAGTGAGGGAGGCGGTTTCAGGATCCCTCTTCGCCGGGTATATCGTCGGTCAGCGGAACACGCTCAGCAGGCGCGCGCACGCTGAATATCGTCTCCGGTAGCGTAAAGTTTCGCAGGGCCAGCAGCGCCAGCGGTCCTTCCCCCGACTCGGTGCGCAGGGTGTAGTTCAGCGACAAACCATCCGGCGCTTTCCAGCTCAGGCTCCATCTGCTGCGAAACAATATTAAGAATAGTGTGAATAAACCAGTGGAATTACCATCGCCTGAGTAAATTACAGATCCATTTAAAAAAATGATCACCAGGATTTATGGTACTCCAGTGTTTCTGTTATATGCTGCCAGGCTGCAACCAGTTCAGACTCACTTAATAGCTCATCCGAGCTTTTTTCCTGTGAGGTGTATATCATATTCACTTCCAGCGGTGTCACTCCCCCAACCCTGTCCTCGTTAATTATCAGCGTAAAGGTATAACTGGTCATGGGGATACCTTCCGAGATCCGATTCTCTCTGACCAGCCATTCAACGGCATCAAAACCATTCACTTTCCTGCTACCTTTATACAGCGTGGTACCGTAGGACCCTTCCATTACCCGATGATCTTTTTTTAGTAAAGGAGTTTCCCTGTAAGGGCCGTTACCCATGCTGAAATTAATTTCAATCCCATATTTATTCAGATACTTCACCGTCATTTCATATTCCCCAAGCAGTGACTCTTTCACTTGGCCATATTTTATAGCCAGATTGTTCCCCTGCGGGCGCTGGTTATCTTTCCGGGGGTGCAGACCTGATAATACACTGAGTAAAATAGATTTTTTTTCTGGAATATCATAACGATAGCTACTTTTAAAAATTTCCCTGTCTCGATCGTATTTTGAAGATCTGCCATCTCTGGCCTTCATCATTATTTTAAATGTAATTCCATTATCCCATTTATAAGCCTCAAGAACCCTTGAGACATCAGCGTAATATTGTGCCTCCATCCTCTCAAATAATACCCCACTCATTCCTGATGGTAATATTTCGGTTTTTTTCAAATAAGGCGCATCATCAGAACTATCTGGTCGTGTATTTTTAAGTTCTTCTTTATATCTATCAAGAAATTGCTCAAAAGGTGGATAATATTGCTGTTTACTCTCAATTTTAGTCATATCTGAACCCTGTATGACCATAAACATCTCTGGTGCTGGGATAAACTCTGCGGGCAAAGCAACAGAATAGTAACCAAAATATCGGGTTTCTGGCTGTTGTAAAAGTGTACTGACCCTCTGCTGTTCCTTATCGGTAAGTGAATAAGAGTAAATATTATTGTGATATATAAAAAAACCGGTCACGACCAGTAAAGTAATCAGTAATGATATCACCACGCCCGGCTGGCGGGTCAGATTATTCCGTATATGCCATTTCTTCATCATCGTTGATCTGCTGAGCTATTTTAATAATTGAGCGCAATGTAAAAGCCAGACTGGTTTCATTACGGTAGGCTGCTTAATGAGATACATTGACACTCAACCTTTCCTTTACAAAGCGATCGGGGATTTTTCCGGCCCGTAACGGCACAGTACCATCGCCATTTTCACTGGAATCCTGCAGGGTAAAACATTGACCTATATAGATATATTCTGAATTATAACTTTTCATATACCCAGAGCCATGAGAAGAAACCTTCCAGTTCTGCTCTTTTTCGGAAAGGGTATCTGCTACTGTCCTTTTCTCCTTTATCTCCCGGTAATCCAGGCGTCCGTCATTGAGAATATATTTTTTCTTTAAAACAGCGGCATCACCAATGGCAATACTTCCTTTCCAGCGAGCGGTTTCTTGTATCAGATATATCGGAGGAATAACAACATCATCTACTTTCCCATAAAAAGAATAAGTATTATGATGATACTTATCAGCTATTTTATCATGAAACTCCTTATCTTTAGCTATAATGGCAGTGCAGACCTTTACAAACTCAGCCCCCTGCTGACGCTGAATATCGTCTCAGGTAGCGTAAAGTTTCGCAGGGCCAGCAGCGCCAGCGGTCCTTCCCCCGACTCGGTACGCAGGGTGTAGTTCAGCGACAAACCATCCGGCGCTTTCCAGCTCAGGCTCCAGCTGCTGCTCGTTCCGGGGTAAGCGCTGACCACCGCCTTATCCAGCAGGCGGATCCAGCCCCAGGCCCCCTGAAGATCTGCATACTGGCGGGTGCCCGCCCGGGTGCTGATCCAGCTCAGACTGGCGCCCGGCGCTTCGGTATCGGCGGGCCAGCTGAACCGCCGCCAGGCCGGCATCTGGTTCATGTAGACAAGTTTCTGGCTGTCGATGACCAGCTCCGTCTGCATCACGCCATCCGCCGTGCCCGGACGTAGCGAAAAATGCAATCCCGCTTCGCCATTGGCGAACGCGACGTCGGAGAGATGGCTCAGGGTATTCATCGCCTGCAGAAAGGCCGGGTTAAACGTCAGCCCCTGGGCATTGATACTGTCCGCCATCCAGCGGCTCCCCTCTTTATGCAGTACGCCGTTCAGCCGGGTCTGCAGAAAGCGGGCGATGCGTCCGGTCTCGCTATTGAGATATTTTGCCAGCAGCGGGAGAGAGACTTCACTGCTGGTATTTTTAAAGGGGTAGCGACCGCCAAAAGCGCTATTCCAGTCCTCCACCACCGCGCTGCGCCACTGGGCGTTGAGACTTTCCGCCGCCGGGGTCAGCACCTGCTGCCAGGCCTGCTCCATCGGGCGAACAAACAGCGTCTGCCCAAAACCACTCCACTGCTGGCCCAGTCCCGCCGCCACCAGGCTGCCGTAGTCGCGCGTTTCGGTTAGATCCACAGCCTTGCCCTGGAACACCGTCTGCGCAAGCAGGCGCGTCATCGCCTGCGGGTCGGTGGCGTTGGTGACCTGCTGCAGGCGCAGACGCACCTGGGTGACGCGGGTCAGGAAGGTCTGCAGGCTAAGACGGCTGGTGGGCGTCCCGCCGTCGCGATTGTCCAGCAGCGCCAGTACGGGCCCGAAGGTTGCATCCAGAGGACCGCGCGCGCCGGACTGCTGATCGATGGCGGGTGGGTTGTCACGGTTGAATAGCTGCCTGGTCGATTTGACCAGCGAATCGGCGATGGCTTCCCCGGTCTGGCCGGTTCGCCCCTGCACGCTCAGGGTGTTCATCAGCGCCACCAGCGGCGACTGGCGCACATCGGCCATCAGGGTCAGCTGGTCGATGGCATCGGAGAGGGTCGCCGCGCGCTGCCAGCGCAAACTGTTGAGAAAATCCAGCCAGGCGCCGCTAAAATCAGCGAAATAACGCTCCGCCAGCCGGGCTCGCAGAGTTTCCGGCGACGTCGACTGCGCGGCAGGCTGCTTCGCGTCGCTCAGCACCCAGTCCATGTCATCGCGGCGTTCCGCGACCACTTTCTCAATGGCCGGCTGCACCGTCTCTTCCCAAGCTTTCCGGCTGAACATCCCCGGCACCACCTCATCGGTGGTGAACAGGCGCGACGCGTCGGTGTCGCCGGTCATGTCCGCCAGGTGCAAGTCCGCATACTGGTTCGCCACCTGCGCGAGCATCTTCTGATAAAGCGTGGACTCACTGTTGCGCTGGCCAAGTTGGCGAATTAACCGTGTGCGCGCCTGGCTGACCAGACCGTCATCGACAGGCAGACGCCACTGCGGATGCGACGCCAGGCTGGCAGCGTAAAATGCCAGTAGCGAAGGGCCGCTGCCCTGCCAGACGGCGTCGGCGATGCCTGAGCGCTGCGACCAGTCCTGCATCAGCGTGGTGGCAAACCAGGACGCGTCCATCCTCTCAGGGCGCGAGAGCATCAGGTACAGTTTTAACTGGTCGTAAGCCGTTTTTGCCCTCTTCTCGCGAAGCGGACTGTCCGGCGGAAGCTGCACAAAGGCGTTCAGTTGCCCTTCCAGATGGCGCGCCGTCGCATCACGCAGCAGCGGTAAGGCGCTTTCGCCATAGCGCGGCAGAAGCGCCGCCAGCAGGTCATCATTCTGGCTGAGGCCAGCGCGGAGGTACCAGGGTGCTCCGTGCTGTGACCGGTATTCCAGCCGGGCAAGGGTTTTCTGCAGTTCAGACAGGGCATGCAGACGGACCGTCAGCGGCTGTTTCTCCGCTGAGGCCTGCCGCACCTGCTCCTGTGCGATCGCCACCAGCTCGCGGTTGGCGATAAAAGAGACCAGCAGAGTGGCGGCCCAGAGTAAGATCAGGGCGACGGCGGAGGCAGAGACAGCTCTTCGCCAGGGAAAGCCGGTCTTTCGTGCTTTTAAGCCGGATGCCCTGAGAGATTCCAGTAGCACGTCCCAGCGTTTATCGTGGCGCCAATGATGCTTCAGGCTGTGCGACGCCTGCGGCGATGACGGGCTGAACACAACGCCGGCTAACGGTAACGCACGATGAGGTTCCAGAAACGTCGACAGGGGAACACTAATCCGCTCCGGCTGCCGCGTGAGTTGGTCCGCCAGGCCCAGAAGAAAATGATGCTGCGGGTTACCCGTGACCTGTTGTACTCCAGTCTCTAACAGTCTTGAAGGCAACGCCGACAGTAACTGGCGCATCTGCGACGACTGACAGTCTGGCGGGAAGAGACTGCCGACAGATTGCACGATGCGCCCGGCCTGATCATCCGCCTGGGGATGCAGCGACCAGACATACAGTGGTACAGCCCACCCTAGCAGTGAGAAACGTTCAGCCAGATCATGGGCAATGTTATCTATATCCTCCATGGACAACAAAGCGGGGGATGCGTGCTGATTGGCTGCGGGCAGATGATCAAACGCAGAAGTGACCCACACCAGCCCATTCACAGGGGGGCGAAAGCGTTTACGCAAAGCAAAAAGCCAGTCATTATCCGACGCGCTCTGGGGTTCCCCACCCCAAAGCAATAATGTGTCTCCATTCTCCTGCCAGTACTGGCTACTCAGGCCCGGTGCAAGGCGTTCAACATCCGCCACGCTTCCCGTGAGCATCAGAATGGTCATTTTGCCAGCCCCAAAGCGACCATACTGGCGACGCAATGTCTGCCTCATCTCAATAACGGCGCGGTGACTCTGGGAAGCCGGCTTCAAATGCTGACCACTTGTCAATGGCGCCCCCTGCCCCTTCAGATGGCGGCCGAGTATGAACTGCACAATACGGCCGCCATAACGAAAAAGCAGAATAAGGATCCCTAAGCCCAGGCAGAAATAGAGTTTCGCTTGCAGCGTATTCAATCCAATCTTGTCGCCATAGTGATATATCCCCCACAACATTGCGCCAGCTATCAGCATCAGTACCCCAAAACGGCTACCTAAGCGCAATATGCTATCCGTTGCATTCATCCTTATTTCCTGCAGTAAGAAGATTCGAGAAAGATTCAGACCCACCACCAGGGGCTGATATGACCGTCTGATGAGATAGTGTGTAGTCACGAGGCTTGCCGCCTCTCAGGCAGCGCGAACGGGCCTGGCCTGGTGAAGCTCTGATGATAGTGGTAAGGGGGTGATCACCGTGGCCCATAATGGTTGGTTGGCAAAACCGTCGCCACTCACAATGAGTTGAGATTTATCGTCACCGCACCGTACGATTGCTCCAGCGATCGCGACCCAGGGTGCTGCGACGCCTGGATAACCCAGGCTACTGTCCAGGTTGTAGAGATCACGACCGATATTGATCGGGCTCGACAACGCGATCAATCCCGTTGCGATGGGCTGATGATAGTTCATCTTGATACCCACCAACCAACCGGCAGGCACGGCCTCCGCGGGTAACGCGGCCCAGTCAAACGCGCGCGCAAAGGCATAATGAAACGCCTCGTGGCTTATCCCCTTCACCTGCTCTGGTCGGTGGAGAAGCGCCAGTGGCATAAGATCCGCCGCGACCTGAGGACTGGCAAGCAACAGGCTAACCACCGTTTCTGCCGTTCCCTCAACCTGTTTGGGAGCAACCTGTAGCGCCACAATCAGCATCAGGGATGGCTCAGTCATCGGCTGATCCAGCCAGTGGTCTATCATCTGCAGCCCTTTGCCTTCCAGATACGTCACCGGTTGCCGGATGTGACTGCTCGCCAAACACTGGCGCCAGATCGACTGTATCTCGCTGACGGACAGACTGCTGTCGCTCTCTATGATTAATGACAGCGGTATCTCTGCAGGAACAGATGCCAGTACAGAAGTCAGCTCATTCAACGTATTGCTCATGATGCGCCTAACCAACTGTTCGGGCGTTTCGTCGCCGATACGTATCAGCCGACTATGTCGTATACCTTCGCCATTCCACCAGGAAGGCTGCGTTTTTAAAGCAGGAGTATTGTTTCGTAATGCCTCTCGCTGCCCCTTACCATCCCGATCATCCGGGAGACGTAATGCGGTGTGTAAGCTCACGCCCAGGATTGCCAGGTGGCGCCGCCCTCTCTGGATTTCACGACTCAAAATCTGTTCACGATCGTTATCCCAGCCATCAGCCATTGACTGTAACCCTTTATACCAGGCGATACGCAACGCCAGCAGAATAAGCCAGAGTAATGCCGGTAATATCAACGCCGTTTGCCAAAAATCCGCGGTGTTTATTTGGAGTTTATCTGTATTGCTCATAATGGCCCAGCAGGTGCCTGCTGCCAGCCAACACAGCAAAAACAGCAACCAAACCCACCACACCGGTGCTCGAGGCCGTTGAGCAGGCGGGGGAATACGTTTTAAATCGACAGGCATCGTTAGCGCACCTTGGCTTGTGGCAGGCTCGACAGCAATATGCAACCACAAGCACAACGGTGGCCATGGAACGCAACCGGTATACCATGATCGCTAAAAGTGGGGTGCCCTTCGGCAATCACCGTCGGACCATGGCCTTTGATCGGACAACTGACGGGATCGCCCAGCCGCGCCACGCCGATACCACAAAATTTCATATTACTGGAACCACGGAGCACTTTCCCGCCCCCGGTATGCGTATCGCCTGTACGAATAATTCCTTTCATGACTTTATTTACCTTGTAGCATTTAAGGAAAATAAATAGCTGCGATAATTAGCAATTTTTTGCGCAGCCATTTTCTCAATATCAGAGTTATAACGCGCGAGAAAATTTTTCCAGCTTAAGCAGACTTAAAAGTTCGGAATCGTTTAGATGGAAAATCAGTTCATCCGGCAGACGACGATAGAAATCTGGCAATTCAGTCAATTGATAGAAGAAATTATTTTCATTGAATTCTTTAATCCTTGTGAGTTCGGGCATCAACTCCATCATCGGCACATCCGCAGAATAACCATGCCGAACTTTAGCGAGATTACTCATTTTTTTGATGCAGCCTTCACATCCTTCGTTAATGCCTTTTTCCCACAAACGATAGGCATCTACTCTCCTGCCTTCCATATCGGCAAGCAAGCCAAGATGATCATAAGCCTCTGCATAACCTTGCCCTACCGCACATTCCAGTAACTGCTTACCTAATGGGTGCAGTTCCTGAACCCTGACAACAATAGTTCCCCCTACTGCTGACATAGCCTGTGGACTACCACGCTTGATGGCTTCAGCATACAAGTAGTACATTGTTTCATAATCGCGACCAAACAAATACGACGCATATTTATAGGCAGCAATAGGGATGCCCCGAGAAACGAGTTCGTGGAGTTTGGTGGAAGCAACCTCTATCGGAGTCTCCGCACTCGGATATTTTATTGCCCAGACACTATTTACATATGCGGCCTTCCAGCTTCCGGCTTTTATTGCTGTTGCAAGCAGTCCTTCACGTTTTTGCTTATGTTCAGGACTGTTCCAGAAACCCTTTATTTGATCTCCCTCAGAAGTATACTGAACCAGTTCACTGAACGCCTTTGCAGCACTCTTATTTTCTTCAGGTGTAAATCCAGACGCGTCATGGCAGACAAATTTCATATTCTGAAAATACTTCATCAAACCCGGATCAGGATTTATTTGCCCAGCCGAATCCACCCACTTCGGAGAATGATTAAAATCTTCTAAATTAGACTGCCCCGCTGCTATTCCTGAGAAGAAAATAAAAAAGCCGATTAAAAATTTACGCATATGATTTGTCCTTAAATTTATAGGTATTAATGCCAGCGATAACTCGCCGTAAGAGGAGATTTATGCCTCGCCCGTCAGTCGCCAGAACACTAGCTCTCTCCCCGCAGCTATTTATCGCGAAGCGAGCAGGAGCGCAGGCGGACAAGATTTTTTTTATCCAACGGTATGATGTCTCCCTCGCGGAAGAAACGGATGGCACGTTCGTTCAGCCCTTTACGGAGCCGCCACGCTGTCCTTCTCAAAGTCCGGTGACGTCGGCAGCGGTCTGCCCGTTGCCGGGTTCAGCTGTTTCGCTTTCGCAAGTTTCTCTATCAGCGCTGCATCAGGCACTGGCGGCGGGATATTGGCCACCCATTCCTCCAGCCACTTCAGCTTGCCGTCCCACTCCGGCAGCGGCGCCGGCGGCAGCGGCACGATATCGTTGATTTCCGGGACGACAGGCTGAGCCCATGAGTATTTCGCCAGCACAGCGCCTATCTGCTCATAACGACGGGCACGCTCCGGGTCTTTCTCCAGTGCCAGATAGAACAACCTGTCCATTGATTCAGGTCCGGAAAATCCGTGCATCAGGAAACCGGCTGAGGTTGAATCTCCCGCTGCCACACCCAACTGGAATGCCTCAGTTGCCTGCTGAAATCGCTTATTATTTTTCAGGTTAACACCCAGATCACTGGATACTTCTCTATCTCCCTGTTCAGCAGCACAGCGACGCATCTGACGGGATATATCCGGCGCAATATCAATCGGAGCGAGTTTATCCCCCACATACGCCTGCGCCTGGGGATTCCCCTCATCTGCCGCCTTACGATAGTAACGCAGCGCCATCTCCGGGTCCTTCGCCAGCCCTGCCGCACCGTGCTCCAGGAAAATGGCAATAAAGTAATAACCGGCAGCAACCTTCGCATCAATCAGTTGCTGACTCAGGCGCAGACGTTCATGGCTGCTCAGCGCAAAGCGCCCGCGCAGCGCGCCATTCTGCAGATTAATACTGGCTTTATAATGACCGTTTTCCGCCGCTATCCGGTACAGACGGGCAATCTCCGCATCCACCGTTTTATCCCGGTTAATCAGATTATTTTTTTGCCGCCAGCGGGCGTATTTAAACAGGACATCGGTATCAGCAGACGCCTCAGGAATAATCTGGTGTTTACAGGTAAACGCCAGGGCGGCGCTTATATCGCTCAGCGGCTCTGATGATGCCTCCTTATGGGCGCTCTTCTGGTCACAGCCTGACAGCAGCAGGCTGCCCAGCACTATCCATGTCGTTATCCCTTTCATTCCCTGACGCTCTCCTTTTCCTTTTCATCTGCAGAGCTTATGCCTCGCCGACACGGCGCCACACCGTCTCCTGCGCTTCCACGACCAGCCTGTCACGCAGCGGCCAGGGACGTGGCCGAACGAAGGTCACCTTTTCCACCGGCATGATGTCCCCCTCGCGGAAGTAACGGATGGTATATTCACTCATCCCTTCACGGGGCCGCCACGCCGGCTGCCAGTAGCCGCTTTGCGGGCAGGGCTCGCCGCTGCGGCACTGCAGCCGCGCCACGCTGTCCTTCTCAAAGTCCGGTGATGTCGGCAGCGGCCTGCCCGTCGCCGGGTTCAGCTGTTTCGCCTGCGCCAGTTTCTCTATCAGCGCTGCATCAGGCACTGGCGGCGGGATATTGGCCTCCCATTCCTCCAGCCACTTCAGCTTACCGTCCCATTCCGGCAGCGGCGCCGGGGGCAGCGGCACGATATCGTTGATTTCCGGGACGACAGGATGGGCCCAAGAGTATTTTGCCAAGATCCGCCAGATTACCTTGTATCTACGAGCACGTTCAGGATCTTTCTGCTGACCCAAGTAATACAATGTATTGGTCGGTTCCGGCCCAAGAAATGCTTCACCCAGCATACCCGCTGATGTTTCATCCCCCGCAGCAGCCCCCAACTGGAACGCCTCAGCAGCATGTTGATATTTTCCGGCAACTACGAGCGAATTTGCTAGTGCATTCGCCGCTCGCCCCTCCCCCTGTTCACCTGCACAGCGCAGCATCTGTAGAGCTACCTGTGGTGCCATTTTGGCCGGAGACAATTTATCACCAACATATGCCTGGGCCTGAGGATTCCCCTCATCCGCCGCCTTGCGGTAGTAGCGCAGCGCCATCTCTGGATCCTTCGCCAGTCCTGCCGCACCATACTCCAGATAGATGGCGATAAAGTAGTAGCCGGCCGCAACCTTCGCATCAATCAGCCGCTGGCTCAGGCGCAGGCGTTCATGACTGCTCAGTGAAAAACGCCCGCGCAGCGCCCCGTTCTGCAGGTTAATACTGGCTTTATAGTGCCCGTTCTCCGCCGCGATGCGGTACAGACGCGCAATTTCCACATCCACCGTTTTATCCCGGTTAATCAGGTTGTTTTTCTGTAACCAGCGGGCGTACTTAAACAACACATCTGTATCAGCAGATGCCTCAGGAATAATCTGGTGTTTACAGGTAAACGCCAGACGGGCGTTAATATCGGTCAGCGGGTTCATGGGCGCATCCTTGTGGGTATTGTTCTGGTCACAGGCGACCAGCATTAAACAGAATAAAAATAAGAGTCGTTTCATCAGTCCAGATCGCTCAGTGTTGCTTTGTTGTAAAGGAATTTAATCAACGACGCTTCAGGACTATCTTTTCCTGTACCTTGGTGCGTTTTATTCCTATCCAAGATCCCTTGCCAAGCGAAAAACGCATCTTTCGCATTATCCTGCCCGCCTTTCCCGTTTGTATGCATATTCCACAACCGCCGCCGTAAATCCCGCGTCACGCTGGCCCATTCATGGGCAATATTCATTTCACTGTCCACCTGCATACTCCGCGTGTTGATATTGGCTGAGCCGTGCGTGGTAAACACATCATTCACAATCATCAGTTTGGAGTGAATATACACCGGCATCCACTCATCCGGCGGTGAGTCCGGTGCCACCAGCGAGCAGATATGAACCTTCAGTCCGGGGCGCTCCTCCGGCAGTATTTCACTGCTCTGAATTTCATCTGCCTTCTTTTTAAAGTCCGCAATTTTCTCACTCATCTCGCGGTTACGTTTATTGATTTCTCCGGGGTCGATATAGCCAACAGAACCACCAAACGTTTCGTTGCTGAGTTGTCCGACCTTACGCAGTTTAGTCACTTCAGGGATGGTGTTTGCCTGGCCCAGCGTCTCAAGCATACGCTGGGTATTCACCGTTCCCTCACCAATGCCTTCATCGGTGACGTTAGTCACAACAAACAGATGCAGTTCGCGCCCCACTTTACTCTGTCTTTCCGCAACCTGATTAATTAACTCTGCCAGCGGCGGCCAGCGAAAATACTGATTTTCGATATAGATAAACTGCGTCGCATTATTCACCGCTTTCAGATAGAGCGTTTCAATATCATGTTTCCCTGCCTGCGCCTGAGTACGTAATAACTGTGCCAGCAGCGGGGTACCGTGGACAGATCTTGGTTTCAGGTTTTTAGCCACAACGGCAGCATTGCGGAGAGTCAGCAGGTCCTGGCCGGTTTCTTTACGCCACGCCGTGGCAAAATTATGATGCAGATGCTCCAGAATCGGGCCGGTTACCCGGCTGGAGATATCCTGTCGCGGCAACTTACCGTTAGCGCCGAAGCGGGGATCCATATTATTGCCCGGGCGAAACAGTGCAGAATGTTGATCCGTATCCCAGTACTCATCAAGCATATTGTGACCCATAACAAAACCAACCGCAGACTCCGGCAGTTCATAATCAACCAGCACCGTTTTTTGATGATGGGTCACGGTACCAGCAAGAGTAAGCAACGTGTCAGGGCTGATATCTGGATCAAGCGCCATATTCGCAGCGCGATAGGCAATTTCAGCTCTCTCCAGGAAATTAAACCCGCGCCCGACAAACAAAGGAGAAAGGGAGCTTAATTTTTCTTGTCGTTGCGCTATGGGTGCGGAAGCAATTTCCGCTATCCCGGCCTGTCCCTTTTTTAACTGATGATCGGACCATTCCCCTGACAGAGAATACTGACTGAACCATTGTCGGTCATAGGCATAACGTTCATCCGTAGTACTTTGGCCTTTCCGGTCTTTATAGCGAATAGCTCCCTTACCTGGTAAGTTGGCCTCTCCTCCCCCACCGGCGGCATTACAGGGCATTTCCCAGCCCAGAATACGCACCTGCACTTTCTTTTCTTCCGCAATCTTACAAAGCAACTCACCGATGCACAGCGACTTACCATCACGAATAAAATACATCGAAGGCTGAAATCCCCAGCAGATGATATCCACCGTTTTTTGTGCGTTCGCGATGGCATGATAAACAGCGGCAAAAGCCTCCTCACCATTCACCAGCGGTTTGTAGGTCGCCAGCGCCGGCGGATATTCCGTATCCTGAACAAACCAGGGCGCGGTAATCATGCACTGGCTGGTGTCAACCGTCGCAACGGGTACAACAATATCGGGCTGGCTCATTCGCTTTTTTCCTTATCACCGGGGCCATCAAGCAGTTCGGCATACAGACTACGATGCTCTGTGTGTGAGGCGGGGGGATTAATATCAGCATCGGCCTGTGAGGTATGGTGGTGAAAACCGCGATTAGCGAGTTCACCCTGCTCAGGGCGACTGTACGCTTCGGCAACAGGTATCTGATAGCTGACGCCATTAGCCATCTCCAGCTTGTAACTTCTGGTCACGACCTGGTGATCGACTGATATCTGACCTCTTTCATCCAGTACCCCTTGTTTCAACAGTGCGCCATCGGCATACAGGGTATATGGCATCCCGGCCCAGCTGCTTTCCGACGCATTTGGCGACTGCGCCACGTTCAGATTCAACGATTGCCTTACCGTGGACTGAAGCGGCGGATAATCTGGATGATCGGCCTTCATGCTGGCGGGTCCGCTATAGGAAAAATCCGCGGCTTTGACGTCGACATCACCGCCAGTACCGAGCTCAATCCGATAGGGATCGAGCGTGATATAGCTTCCTCCAGCGTTAATGATGATTTTTTTCTTTGCCACAATGTGAATTTCGCTATCAGTACTGACAATCTCAAGATCCTTGCGCGCCAGGAGCTGCAACTGATGGTTTTGCGCCTGAATCGCCACGGGCCCCTGATTGGCGATTAATTTCATCCCCAGCTTTCGGACAAACAGGCTAAGTCCTTCCCCCACACCAATAAACAGCCGTTTCATTACGCCCATATCGGCATTCGTCCCGGCATTGATCATCAGATTGCGACGTGCGGTTAGTTGCAGATGCTTGCCACTGGCGAGAGCCACACCATTTGGTGCGCTGAGCACGGCAACCGCCTCCCGTAGCTGATCAATTTGCTCACGCATAAAAGCTAATTGTTGTTCAACCTGGGCAGGGTCGGCATTAGCCGACTGGGCATCACGAGATAGCGAGTCCATCTCATCACCTGCCTGCTTAAGCCTGTCCAGGGTACCCTGCATTGCAAGTATCTTGCCGCTGGCGGTTGACTGTTTATCTGCAGTGATAAAGATCCCTTTCCCAGCCCGTATCGCCCCCCATTTATCGGTCCGGAGCTCAAACCCCTCGCCCCGCAACTCCCTCTGCGCATCCACATTATGCCCCAGGTTGAGCTGCGTCTTGCCGCCGTAATCGGTGCTGAGCTTGATATGCTCCTCGCCGCGCTTGTCCTCCATTCGCAGCTTATTATTGGCCGGAGTACGAATCACATTGCGGGTGCTGTTTTTCTCCGTCACAGGGTCGACATGCCGCGAGTAGTGCAGCGCATGCGCAATGTACGGCCGGTCAGGATCGCCTTCGTGGAAAGCAATCGCCACCTCCGTGCCCTGGACCAGCGGGAAGTGAAAGCCGTACACGTCGCCGCCGTAGGGTTTGGCGAGACGCACCGGCATGCTTTCCTGACCCTGCCCTTTCTCCTCTCTGTCAGCGTCAAATTTCACCCGGTACAGGCCGGACGCATCCTGCCAGGCGTAGATATCATTCGCCTTCGCGCTGGTCACCCGCGCCGTCATGGTGCCAGTCACCTTCGGGCGCGGCAGCAGCGGCGGACGCCAGCACAATGTTTCGCTGTAGGGCACCGCCAGCAGGGACACCCGCAGCGCCTCCCGGCGGCTGGCGGTAAAACCGGTGCCGGTGATTAAAAGCGGATCCTGCACGGGCGCAGGCAGGGTCGGTGGGAGGCTGTCGGTAACGGTCAGCACCTGGGCCGGCGTCAGCCAGGCTGCCGTACTGCTCGCGGTAATCAGCGTCTGGCGAGCGAGAAAACGCTCATGGTCGAGACGGGCATAGAAGTTGGCGGTCTCCGCCTGCGGGACGATTTTATCGCCCCGCTCCCGGTGGCGAAGCTTATAGTGGTATACCTCTCCGTAAGTGATGCCTTCACCATTTCCCCGGGTCATATCCGCTGTTGCCGACTGGAGAACGCTCTGCGCATCGCGGGGGTTATAATCCCGGGTAGTGACGTTCGCCTCTACGACGTTATGCGTGATGCTCAGACCCCATATCGATTCCGTACCGCTGTCGCTCATCCCGGACGGGCTGTTTACAGGAAGTGTTTTATCGAACATCAGCGCCCGCTGCGCGTCGGCGAAGTTGACCACTTCGCTCTGGGCCTCTTCCTGCAGGGTGAAGAAATAAAATATCCCCACCTCTGCCAGCAGGCGCTGGATAAACGCCAGGTCACTCTCCTGATACTGATTAATTTGCTCGCGCCGCGGATAGTGTTGCTTGAGATTAAACTCATACTCCCAGTCATGCAGGTGATGTTCCTGCAATACCTGCTCCACCACTTCCGGCACCGATTTATTGACGAAGAAACGATGGGTGCGGAACTGTTTGTCCAGCAGCGAGAGGAAGGGTGCGAGGGTTATCATGTACTCTGCCTGGTCGGCAGAGCCACTGATACGCTCAAAATGCGTGACCACGCCATGCACCCGTTTGCATTCGGTCAGGCTCTGTAATATGCCGCCGCCCATCGTCAGCGTCGCCGGTTTGCTCAGTAACTGGCTGGCGTCGATATTTTTATCCGTGCTGGTGAAATAAATTGTCCAAAGATACGTTTCACTGAGTTTTTCTTCACCGCTGAATTCTTCCACATCCAGCGATGCAGTACATGACGGAATATCCAGCTGGTAACGGTTGAGGGTGGTGCCGGTAATTATTGAAGAGGTATCCATTATATTCCTGTTTTACTCCGCAGTAATGACCATCAAACATCGATTAACAGGCCATACGGTTTAATTTTGTTTAATGATAATCATCTCATTCTTCATAAATATATTTAAGTGCATATCGATATATCAGATACCCCACCAGGAGTTTCATTACTAAAAGGAAACCCCAGGGATATTTATTTTCACTTACTGAGAAATAAAAAAGCACACAGAAACCGGAGCCTTCAACGTTTAACGCTGCCAGCATTTCTCTGGCAATGTCCTTAGCGCTGTCGATGCAGATCTCCTTTATCCATCCCACTGTCCCGCACTTCACCCCCGCAGAGGCCCCACTTGCCGACAAGATTGACTGGCTGCAGGCACGCTACCGCCCATCGCTATTTCCTGTTTATCAGGGACCCGTAGCGCACAGGGTCAGGCAGGCAGATTGTTGTTGTTCAACGTCCTCGTTCGGGGTCGCGGATTACTCGGTTTCGTTTTTTAATGCGGCAGCCCCGGCTCCTGAGGTATTAGCCGTGCCCGGCGTCAGACAGGCGTCCTTCTGCGGGACCAGACTGATCTCCACCCGGCGATTTTGCGCCCGCCCGTCTGGCGTCTCGTTGCTGGCGACAGGACGACTTTCGCCGTAGCCCTGCACCGCAAAACAGCTCTCCGGCACATCGCCGGTATCGCGCATCCAGTCGCGGACCGCCTCGGCACGCTTCAGAGAGAGCTGTTGATTGGATCTATCGTTGCCGATGCTGTCGGTATGGCCTGCCACCACGATCAGCCAGCCGGGTTTCGCCTTAATGCCCAGCAGCGAGTTCACCAGCAGCTTTGTCGAACCCGGTTTCAGCGTCGATTTGCCGGTATCGAACAGCGCCATGCTATCGAGGCGGATCGTCTGCGGCCCCTGCACAACCTGCTTAATGACCGGACGCGGCGGCGGGGGCGGCGCCCAGTCATTGATCGCGGTTTCCACGAAGGGGATCAGCCGCAATCCCTGATACAACCCCAGCCGGTAACGCAGCGGCTCTCCCCGGCGCAGCCAGTCATCCAGCAGGCGGCCGTCGGCACGCAGACGCTGCTGCGCCTGCAGCTTCGGCGTCGACGGCGCGCCGCTAAGGCGGTGGTAGACCGCCAGATGATCGCCGACGCTGCGCACGAGGCGCTGGTTGTTGATAAAGGAAGCCAGCATCGCCAGCGCCAGAAAGAGGAAGCCCATGCCAGCGGCAAGACCGGCAGCGCGCATCCGGCGGCTGACCCCGTGGCGGTGCGGCAGTGACGACAGAAGAAGATCCGGCAGCGGGTGAGGACCTGGCGCCGCGGCGTTGCCCGGGGAGAGCGTGGTGATCCCGGCGATTTGCCGCTGCCAGAGGTTATTTGCCGCCGCCGTCACCGGCGTCAGGCAGATGCCCATGGCGCACAGGTCCAACGGCGAAAGTTCCGCCTGGCGAGTGCTTAGTGGCCGGAAAAGAACGTTTTCTGCCAACGCCAGAATGCTCTCCAGCCACAGCGTATGATGCAGGCGTGAGGCAGAGCTGCCCTCTCGCTGCCAGTCGGCAATCGACTGGGGCGCTTGTCCCTTCTGCCGCACCTGGAGACCAGGCCGATCCGGCGTGACGGTAAACCAGCGGCTTTCCGCTGCCTGGCCACCAGGCGGCGTCACCCAGAACACGCTCCACACCGGCGGCAGACCGTTTAACCAGGTTCGGCACTGAACAATACTCCGCCGCCAGTCGCACAGCGACTGCACCAGGTGCTCCCCGGTGGTGTGGTGCTCCGGTACCACCGCCAGCAGCACGGAAACCTGCGATACCAGTGCTGGACGCGCCGCCGCCAGGTACTGCGCCAGCAGCGGCAATTGCTCCGCGCTTTCCCCCCGTAGATACCAGCCGAGGCGGGTTTCGCAGTGCGCCGAACGCCCGGGAAACAGACCGTCGGTATCCCCGCAGACCAGAACCACCGCCCCCTGAAAATCCTCGGGCGGCAGGACGATTTCCGGTCGCTGACGGCTGACTGCCCGGCGACGCTGACGCCAGAGCGCCGCGCTGCCCGCCAGCAGGATGCACAGACTGAATATCACCTGGTTGCCGATGGACAGCGGCCAGAAGCCCAGCGCCAGCCACAGGGCCAGGATGACGGTCAATATCGTAAGCAGACGCCGGGCGTTATCACGCATCTCTTATCCCTGCCCTGCTATCTGCGCCACCATCTGTGACAGCATGGAGGAGAAGGTCAACCACAGCGCCGCCAGCGCCACAATGCCAGCCGCCCAGCCGCACCAGTACATCCGCCGTCCGCTGCGCAGCCGGGAGGCACGAACCACCACCGGCGCCTCCTGGGTTATGCTGAACGGCGGAACCCGCGCGCCAAGCGCATGCGCTACATCCTCACGCCGTTCGTCATCCTGGGCGCGGTACTCTCCGACAAACCCCAGCTGCAAAGTACGAAAGAAGCAGGTCAGCACTGCCGCATCCGCCGCGGGCTCTCGCAGCAGCTGGCGGATCCGTTCCCAGAGCTCTTCCCCGGCGTTGAGGGTGCTGAAAAAGCGCGCCTGCAGCGGATCCTTGCGCCACCTGCGCCAGCCATCATCCTGACTGGCGCGGTTAAGGACGCTCTCATCAAGCAGCGCGCAGTAGGCATAGAGCATCTGCTCAGCGCTGGCTTCACTGACGCCTGCCGCCGCCAGCGCCTCGCGCGCCTCGGTCACCCATCGACAGGCCTGACGATAGAGCGCCTCGCCATCGGTCACCGGCTGGCCGCAGCGTAACTGACTGACCATCAGCCAGCCCGGGTAAAAGGTTTTGTTGATCAGATCGCTTTCAGAGATATTCATGAGCGCAGTACCGCAAAGAGTTCAAGTTTCACGTCGCCAAGCGATTCCGGGGTATAGAAGGTGCAGTTGCCAGCCTCCAGCATCGCGCGGGCGGCATCGGTGGAAAGATCCAGAGCGAAATATTGGTTTTCCAGACGTAGCGGAATGGCCGCCGGCACGTGGCTCAGCGGTTTGATCACGATGCCGCTGAGGGCAATGTTGACGACCTCGGCGACATCATCATGGCTACCCGCCTTACAGAGCTGCGGAAAGCGGCTCTGAAGCTGGTGAGGGGGAAGTGAAGAACGCACCGACAGATAAAAATCCGCCCCCTCGCGCAGCCGTGCATCGTGCAGCCTCCCCCGCCAGATCTCCCGGTCAGCACCCTGCTCCAGCGCGATGGCGATCACCCTTGAGGGCAAGCTGACTTCGAGCAGCGTATCCAACAGGGCAAACAGCGGTGGGAATACCTGCTCCGGCGAGGCATGCCGGTAGCGGGGGATCGCGTCCAGATGATGTTCAAGAGAGAAGGTCAGCAGACTGCCGGCCAGCCTGGCCAGTTCACGATAGAGCAGCTCCGGATGGCGCGAAGGGTCCTGATGCAGCTCGCTGAGCACCGGCTCGGCGCTGTTCAGTGCGTTGAGCAGCCAGAACAGGGAAACATCCGCCACGGCAAAATCAGCCATCCGCGCATTGCTTTCACGGCGCATGGCCATGAGGCGTCTGCGTCGGGCCTGCAGGCGATGTAGCAGCTCGCCCAGCTCGCTGACCAGCGTCGGGCTTGCGGCCAGCGACAGCAGCGGCGGGATGAATTTCGGGTCAAAGATCCACTGCCCCTGGGCGTCGCGTACCAGACGCGCTACCGGGCAGGTTAGGAAGGCTGCGTTTTCTTCGATGGAGAGACGCAGCGTCAGCGTGTGCCGCAGGACGGCCAGCTCGCTGCGTTCATGGCCTGCCAGCTCCTGCACGGTCACCTGCTCGGCGCGCCAGCGGCGCGGGCGGGCGCTTTCCTGGCCGTCATCAAGATTGCCGCCGCTGGCGCTGAGCAGCGGCAGAGCGAGCAGAACCTCCACGTTGTCCTGCATCACGTCCGATACATCGCGGACCGGTGGCAAAATATCCGCCAGCTCGGTGTCAATCAGCGCGCCGTCGGCGAAACGCACGATCAGCCGGGTGGCGTTGAGCCGGGAAAGGGTGAGCGCGCTGGCGTCAAACTCCGCGCGCAATACCCCCCAGGGGTGGGCGAGCGCCATGCGGGAGACCGTATCGGCGACGTGCGCGTCCCAGCGGGCCTGTTGCTGAAACTGCTGCGGAACCAGAAAAGCCCCATCGCGCCATAATGGGCGGAAAATCTTCATCGCACCTCCTGTGCCTTTCACTTTCATCTGTCTGCAGACAGGACCAAATGCCCGGTGGGATATCCTTCATATACCTTGCGTTCGCCTCAGCCCCTGCATTTGCTCTGGCCTGTTCCTCACTAGCGGTTTTTCTCCCGAACGTCGTTCGTCTCGATTGATTGCCTGCCGCTTCAAGGAAAGGAAATATCTCCCCTGCCCGCGAGAATTTCGAAATCAGATGGTATTTTTTGTTCAAGGGAGGTTTATCTTAAAGTGAAATAGCCAGGGGAGGTAACGCCTGGCCCTAAATAATATCTGAATTCAACCCAAGGAAGTTTTATAATTCCTCTTCATTCCATTCACGCAGCTTATTCCATAAGCCGTCCATTTATTATTTCGCTATTAAACATTATTTATATTCACCTGCAAATAATAAAAAAACTCAACACTAAAATTGTCACTGCAGTAAATATGCCACCGACAGCGCCGGCGCCTGAATCTCCCCCGGCATCAGAGAGACGCCTTACCCCACCCGGCCATTGCCAGGCGCTGAATTACCCCGTATTTTGGTTTTCCGCTCCGCTGGGGGCGGGTATCAGGGCGAACGAGAGAGAGAAAATGAAACCGCTATTTGTCTATGGGACGCTCTGTCCCGGTCGCAGCAATGCGCATATTCTGGAGGCGATCGGGGGCGAGTGGCGTCCGGGTTACGTTACCGGTACCTTTTACGCGCGCGGCTGGGGCGCAGCCGCTGATTTTCCGGGGATCGTCCTCGATGCCAACGGCCCGCGGGTCAACGGTTATCTGTTCCTGTCCGACCGGCTGGCGGCGCACTGGCCCATGCTGGACGACTTTGAGGAGGGGTACGATCGGGTGTCGGTGGAGGTGACCACCGACGATGGACAGCAGGTCAGCGCCTGGATTTATCAGCTCCAGCCCCGGGAGTAATCCCCGGCCAGTCTCGCGCTACCGGGCACAGCGCCCCAGTACGTCCTCGGGTCTGGCGTCGTTTCCGCCAATGCAGGTATACTTGCCAGATGTTTCCTAAGCTTCAGATACGCAAATGACAAAACTTACCTTACAAGAGCAGATGCTCAAAGCCGGCCTGGTCAGCAGCAAAAAAATGGCCAAAGTCCAGAGAACGGCGAAAAAATCCCGCGTGCAGGCCCGTGAGGCCCGGGAAGCGGTGGAAGAGAATAAAAAAGCCCAGCTGGAGCGCGATAAACAGCTCAGCGAGCAGCAAAAGCAGGCGGTGCTGGCGAAAGAGTATAAAGCTCAGGTCAAGCAGCTGATTGAGATGAACCGCATTACGGTCGCCCGGGGCGATATCGGCTTTAACTTTACCGATAATAATCTGATCAAAAAAATCATGGTCGACAAGACCACCCAAACCCAGCTGATTAACGGTCGCCTGGCGATTGCCCGCCTGGCGGTGGATAACAAACCTGAAGGGGAATATGCAATTATTCCGGCGATTGTGGCTGAGAAAATTGCCCAGCGCGATGCCAGCAGCATCGTGTTGCACAGCGCCCTGAGCCAGGATGAGCAGGATGAAGACGATCCGTACGCCGACTTTAAGGTGCCCGACGACCTGATGTGGTGATCGCGGGCTTCCAGCGGCAGGCGATCAGAACGAGCTTGCCTGCTGGATATGCATCGGCTCGCAGCTGACGGGGTGGCGAAAACGCAGTTCGCTGGCGTGCAGCATCAGCCGCGGAGCCTGTTCCGTGCCCGGCAATTCCCGGCCGCCATACAGATCGCAGCCAAGGATCGGATAGCCCAGCAGCTGACAGTGGATCCGCAGCTGATGGGTGCGCCCGGTCTCCGGGGTGAGCGCCACCCTCGTCAGCGCCAGCGCCCTTTCCCCTTCCCGCGTCTGGTACATACGGTCAATTACCCGGTAGCGCGAACGCGCCGGTTTGCCGTGCCGGGCGCAGATCGACATGCGCGGGAAACGGGCCGGGTCTTTGGCGATCGCCGCCTCCACTATCCCTTCATCTTCCGGCAGATGGCCGCACAGCAGCGCCGTATAGACCTTACCCACCGTGCGCTGACTGAACTGCTGGCACAGCGCGGCGTTAATCACCTTGTTGCGGGCGACCACCATCAGACCGGAAGTGCCGAAATCAAGGCGGTGTACCAGGGTGCAGCCCGGAAAGCGCTGGACCAGTCGATGATGCACGGAGTCGAGGTTGCGCGGATCTTTGCCTGACAGGCTCAGCAGCCCGGCAGGTTTATTGATCAGCAGCAGGTGTTCGTCCTGATACAGGAGGGTTATCTGCTCGCGGCACGGCGGAGCGACAAAGGTATCGATAATGGTGGACATCAGACGGCCCGAAGAAGGAGTGGCCGACGATAGTACCCCATTTTGCCCGCCGGTACGACGCTGGCGCACGATCCGCCCTCGCGGCGGCGTCATTTATCACCCACACTTATCGCAAAGGCATGGTCTGCGCAGGCAATGTGCTTTACACTGCGCGCTGCAAAATTTGAGTTAACCAACGAGTAAGAACGGTAATGGCGATGAACGGAACAATCACAACGTGGTTTAAAGATAAAAGTTTTGGATTTATCAAAGATGAAAACGGCGAAAACCGGTATTTTCATGTGATTAAGGTCGCCAATCCCGATCTCATCAAGAAAGACGCGGCGGTGACTTTTGAACCTACCACCAACAATAAAGGGCTGTCGGCCTACGCGGTGAAGGTCATTCCGGAAAGCAAATATATCTATATCGCCGGCGAGCGGCTGAAGCTGACCTCCATCAAATCCTATGTGGTTTACCGGGAAGAAGAGCCGGTCGAGACCCGCGTGGATAAAGAAAACGCGGTGCTATCGGTCGGGCTGCTGATGAACAGCATCCGGCCAAAATCCACGGTGCAGCCGGGAGAGATGCGCTCGGTGAAAAAGCTGGCGATCACCACCTTTCAGGGGACAACCCTGATCTTCTCGGAAGACGAAATCGATATCGATGCCACGGTAAAACTGCTCAAGGTATGACGACCCGGCGTGCGGTCAGCCGCGCGCCCAGTCACCTGCCGAGCCGATTTTCGTCGCCATCGCCCCTCACCGGACGGGGCGAGGCGCCAGACAGCCGATAAGGATGCCGCCGCCATGCCCGTAAATTTTGATTTCAACGATCTCTATGCCTTTCGCGCCCTGATGGAGTATGGCAGCTTTCGGCTGGCCGCAGAATCCATTTGCCTGTCGCAGTCAGCCCTCAGCCGCCGCATCGAAAAGCTGGAAACCGCGTTAGGCAACCGGCTGTTCGAGCGCACCACCCGCCGCGTGACCCTTACGCTGTATGGACAGAATTTTGCCGAACGTTCGGAGCAGCTGCTGGCCCACGTCGAGACGGTGCTGGCGGATATCAGCCAGGTCAGCAAGGCGCGTACCGGGCTGGTGACAGTGGCGACGGTACCTTCCGCCGCCTACTACTTTATGCCGGAAATCATCCGCAGCTTTCAGGCGCGCTTTCCCCAGGTGCGTATCCGGCTGATCGACAGCAGCGCCGGGAATGTCATTGAGGCGGTGAGCAGCGGACAGGCTGACTTTGGCCTCTGCTTTGCCAAAAACCTGCCGGCCAGCATCGAATTCACCCCGCTGGCCGACGACCGCTATGTCGCCGCCTGTCGGCACGACCATCCGCTGGCGAGCAGGACGCACCTCAGCTGGCAGGCATACTTTGAACAGGATTATATTGGCCTCGATCGGGTCTCCGGCAACCGGACGCTGCTCGACAGGGAGCTGGCGCATCTGACGCCGGCGCGGCCAAGCATTTGCGAAACCCGCCACGTCACCACGATGCTGGGGATGGTGGAAGCGGGCATCGGCATTGCCGCCGTGCCCGCGATGTCGATGCCCGCCGGGGAGCATTCCGTTCTCCGCGCCGTACCGCTTACCGACCCGGTGGTCACCCGTACGGTAGGTCTGATCCGCCTCAGCGGCCGTATTCAGTCCTACGTGGCGGCAGAGCTGGAGAAGCTGATTATTGAACAGTATCCTTCTGGCTGACCGGCGCGGCGGCAGCTACGCTTCGCATACCGGTGGCGTGGATGGTCTCCTGCGCCGCCGGTGAGGCCAGATACGTCAGCAGCGCCTTTCCTTCCTGCGGGTGGTCGGCGCTGACGGTCACCGCCCCGGCAAAGCGGGTGATGTACTGCAGGTTATCCGGCAGTTCGCCGACAAAGGTCACGCCGGGTACCGGCAGCAGTTCGCTCACCTGCTGAAAACCGATCGCATACCGTCCCTTCGCCACTTCCGAGGCCACCGGAATACGCTCCACCATCTGCGCTTTGCTCTGCATCGCCTCATCAATGCCCAGGCGGTGGAACAGCGTCGAGCTGACATAGCGTCCGCTGGCGCTGTCGGAGTACGCGACCGACGGCGCAGCCAGCAGCGCCGCCCGCAGCTGGTCTGCGCTGCGGATAGCCGGCAGCGGCGCTCCCGCTTTCACCACCACGCCGATGGGCGAGTCGGCCAGCTCCCGGCGCGAATCCGGTTGCGTACGGCCCGCTTTCTCGAGGCTGGTCAGCGCGTCGCCGACCATAATCACCGCGTCCGCGTGTTCGCCCCGCGCCAGGCGGTTAGGGATCGCCTGCGGCGTTTTCCCCATCGACGGCCCGGGGATCACCACGAGGTGGTTGCCGCTTTGTTTTTCCCATGCCGGGGCCAGCTTTTCCAGCGCCGCTTTGAAGCCGCCGGAGATCATCACGGTGACCTCAGCGGACAGCGCGCTGCCGCCGGTGGCGGCCAGCAGCAGCGTGGCCAGCAGGGTTCCTGTCGTTTTACGCATCATCATCTCCCTGATTAACGTGCCGTCTGCAGTGTAACGGCGCTGCGGCGATAGAGGTAGCAAGTGGCCAGCAGGCCGCAGACGGCGGCAAAGCTCATCCAGTAGCCTGGGGAAGCTTTATCACCGGTATATTCAATCAGCGCCGTGGAAATCACCGGCGTGAAGCCGCCAAACACCGCGGTCGCCAGGCTATAGGCCAGCGAGAAGCCTGCCACGCGCACTTCGGCGGGCATAATTTCGGTCAGCGCCGGGATCATCGCCCCGTTGTACATGCCGTAGATAAAGGACAACCACAGCAGCACGCTCAGCATCATCAAAAAGCTCGGCGCGTTCGCCAGCATGGTCAGCGCAGGCCACGCGGTAGCCAGCGCCAGCAGGGTCATGGCAATCAGCACCGGTCGGCGGCCAAAGCGGTCGGACAGCGCCCCGCCCACCGGCAGCCAGAAGAAGTTGGAAATCGCCACCAGCAGCGTGACCAGCAGGCTGTCCGAGGCGCTGAGCATCAGCACTTTTTTGCCAAAGGTCGGCGCATAGACGGTGATCAGATAGAACGCGGTGGTGGTCATCGCCACCATCATCATCCCGGCGATGACCACCTGCCAGTTCGCCAGCAGGGTGGCGAATACCTGGCGCATCGCCAGATGATGGCGACGGGCAGTAAACTCCTGGGTCTCCTCCAGCTTACGGCGCAGCACAAAAATGAACGGGACGATCAGGCAGCCGAAAAGGAACGGAATACGCCAGCCCCAGTCGCTGATGGCGCTCTGCTCCAGCACGGCGTTGAGGGCAAAGCCCATCGCGGCCGCCACCATAATGGCGACCTGCTGACTGCCCGACTGCCAGCTGGTGTAAAACCCTTTGCGGCCCGGGGTGGCGATCTCGGCCAGATAGACGGATACCCCGCCCAGCTCAGCGCCGGCGGAGAAGCCCTGCAGCAGGCGGCCGATCAGCACCAGCAGCGGCGCCCACAGGCCAATGGCCTGGTAAGAGGGGATCAGCACGATCAGGAAGGTGCCGGTGGCCATGATCGACAGGGTCACAATCAGCCCTTTGCGCCGCCCTACCTTGTCGATATAGGCGCCAAGCACGATGGCGCCGATGGGCCGCATCAGAAAGCCGGCGCCAAAGACCGCGAAGGTCATCATCAGCGAGGCGAATTCACTGCTCGCCGGAAAAAAGGTATGTGCGATGTAGGTGGCATAAAACCCGAACAGGAAAAAGTCGAACTGTTCGAGAAAGTTACCGGACGTGACGCGCAGAATGGCGCCGAGCCGGTCACGGGTACTCATCAGTGAGGTTGTCGAATGCATGCAGGTCTCCAGTTTGTTATCCACGCGTTGTCGCGCGCCTGTTGCTGAAGACTGAAACAGAACCGGGAATGAAATAAGCGTAATAAACGCATCCATTGATGCAATTTACGCATAAATAACATTTAACTAATTAACATTACTTTTATATACAATCATTTAACACTCTCTGCGCCATCAGCGTCGGCGGCAGGGATGAAAAGGTGAGTTTTCCGTTTTGTGACCGAGGCCAGGGTACGCCGCTGCGCCCCGGGCGCCAGGCGGTAAAAGACATACCCGGCCCGGCAGGGTTAACGCGACGCCGAGCGGCAAGATGTTAATAATCCGGACGTGACCTCATGGCGCCGGCGCCGCGGCGGCGTTCCCCAGCGTCTGCAACAGGGAGATCAGCCAGCGGGTGGCCTCGCGTTTCCCGCTGCGTTTGTGGGCGTAAATCTTGACGTCAAACGGGGGAACCGGAAACGGCAGCGGGAAAATGGTCAGCCGGGCGGCGCGAGCCATCGTCTCCGCCGCCCGCCGGGGCAGCGCCATCAGCAGATCGCTCTGCTCAATAATAAAGGGAGCGCTCAGCATCGAGGGCGTTTTCACCGCCACCTGCCGCGAATAGCCCTGCCGCTCCAGCTCACAGTCCAGCACCCCCTGCCGCTCATTCCATGGGGTCACCACCAGATGACGGGCCGCAAGGTAGGCGTCCAGGGTGAGCGCCGTTCGGTCGGCCTGGCTGATAACCACATATTCGTCCCGCAGCCAGTTGATCTCCTCGAGATCGGGATGAGCTGGCTCGTCAGGGGTATTGAACCCGAGAGCCAGATCGACCTCGCCCGCCAGCAGCTCGGTCAGCGCCGGGCTGTGGGGCAGATAACGGAGCTCAAACCGCAGCCCGGGCGCCTCACGCTGCAGGTGGTGCATCAGCGTCGGAAAGACGCAGAACGCGGTGAAATCGGTGATCGCAATCTGCATGCAGTCGGTGCTGGCGGCCGGCACAAACGCCGCCGGCGGCGTCAGCTCCTGATTGAGAAATTTCAGCGCCGAAGCGATAGAGGGCGCCAGCTGGCTGGCATAGACGCTGGGACACATCCGGTGACCTTCCCGATAGAACAGCGGGTCGTTGAGGGCGCTGCGCAGCCGGGAGAGCGCATGGCTCAGCGCCGAGGTGCTCATCGCCAGCTCTTCTGCCGCCAGGCGCACCGAGCGGGAGCGATAGACCGCGTCAAAGACCGGCAGCAGGTTGAGGTCGATACGGCGCAGGACAGGATGCATAATATTCATCGTTTGCTGATTTCATTGCACTTAATTCTTTTCACAATACCGCTTATGCTCTGGGTCAGCAATTTTGCTTTCCTTCATACCATTCAGACAGGACGACCCATGAGCATCACGATCCGCCAGGCCACCCCGGACGACGCCACCGCTATTTATGACATGATTTATGAACTCGCGGTCTACGAGAAAGCCCCCGAAGAGGTGGTGACGACGGCAGAGGAGATCAGAGAGACGCTGTTTGCCAGCAGCAGCAAAACCGAGGCGCTGATCTGCGAGGTGGCAGGCAAAGCGGTGGGCTACGCCGTGTTCTTCACCAGCTACTCCACCTGGCTTGGCCGTAACGGCATCTATATGGAGGATCTGTACGTAACCCCCGACTATCGCGGGATCGGCGCCGGAAAAGCGCTGCTGAAAACCATCGCGCAATATGCTGTACAGCGTCAGTGCGGGCGTCTGGAGTGGAGCGTGCTCGACTGGAACCAGCCGGCGATTGATTTCTATCTGAGCATTGGCGCGCAGCCGCAGGATGAGTGGGTGCGTTATCGCCTCACTGGCGATGCGCTGCGGGCCTTTGCGGAGTAAAGCGGCTCGCCAGCAGGTCGGCGCCAGGCGTCGACCTGCTGGCCGCGGATCAGGCTTCGACCGCGCTATTCTGCAGCTGCGGACCGGCCAGCGCCAGACGCGCGCCCGCTTCGGTATCGCTGTACTGCTTAAAGTTATCCATAAACAGCTGAGCCAGACTCTCCGCCTTCTCCTGCCACTTATCCGCTGAGCTCCAGCCATTACGCGGATCCAGCACTGCGCTGTCGACGCCCGGAATGCTCTGCGGGATCGCAAGATTGAACACCGGGATCGCTTCATCGCGCAGCGGGCCGGTGGTGCCATTGAGGATCGCGCTGATGATGCTGCGGGTATCGCGCAGCGACAGGCGTTTGCCCTCGCCGTTCCAGCCGGTGTTGACCAGCCAGGCTTCCGCACCGGATTCCGCCATCTTCGCCGCCAGTACGCTGGCGTACTGGGTCGGGTGAAGCAGCAGGAACGCCGCGCCGTAGCAGGCGGAGAAGGTCGGCGTCGGCTGGGTAATGCCGCGCTCGGTTCCCGCCAGCTTCGAGGTGAAGCCCGACAGGAAATGGTACTGCATCTGCTCGGTGGTCAGACGGGAGACCGGCGGCAGGACGCCAAACGCGTCTGCGGCAAGGAAAATCACCTTCGACGGATGGCCCGCCCGGGACACCGGCTTGACGATATTGTCGATATGCGACAGCGGATAGGAGACGCGGGTGTTCTCGGTTTTGCTGCCGTCGGCGTAATCCACGCTGCCGTCGGCGCGCACCACCACGTTTTCCAGCAGCGCATTGCGGCGGATGGCGCCATAAATCTCCGGCTCCGCCTGCGGGTCGAGATTGATGGTCTTGGCGTAGCAGCCGCCTTCGAAGTTAAACACCCCGTCATCGTCCCAGCCGTGCTCGTCATCGCCAATCAGTTGACGATGCGGATCGGTGGACAGCGTGGTTTTGCCGGTACCGGAGAGGCCGAAGAACAGCGCGACGTCCCCTGCTTCGCCGCGGTTGGCCGAGCAGTGCATCGACGCGATGCCTTTCTGCGGCAGCAGGTAGTTCATGACCGAGAACAGCCCTTTTTTCATTTCGCCGCCGTACCAGGTGCCGCCGATGAGCTGAATACGCTCGCTCAGGTTAAAGGCGACGAAGTTCTCGGAGTTCATGCCCTGCGCCTGCCAGTTGGCATTGGTGCAGCCGGCGCCGTTGAGCACCACGAAGTCCGGGGTAAAGCTGGCCAGCTCGTCGGCGCTCGGCACGATAAACATGTTTTTGACAAAGTGGGCCTGCCACGCCACCTCGGTGACGAAGCGCACGCCAAGGCGGGTGTCCGGGCTGGCGCCGCACCAGGCGTCGATGATGTACAGTTTTTTGCCGCTCAGCTGGCCTGCGACCAGGCTTTTCAGGCTGCGCCACACTTCTGGCGATAACGGCTTATTGTCATTGCGGCCGAGGCCGGAGTCAGCCCACCATACGGTGTCGCGCGTCTGCTCGTCTCTGACGATATATTTATCGCGCGGCGAGCGGCCGGTGAAGATGCCGGTATCCACTGCCACAGCGCCAGAGTCGGTCATTACGCCGCGGGCCGCGCCGGTCAGCTCAGGAGCGGTTTCATGTGCAATAAGCAAATCGTAATCAGGGTTGTAAAACAATTCGCCGCTTGCATTAATCCCCAGCTCCTGCAGAGCCATTTTTACTGATTCAATTTGTTGTGACATGGAACTCCTGACAAACTATTTAAGGTAAGAGGCCTGGGTTATTCATTGCTTTCGTCATCGTCGCCAGCTATTTAATAAGATAAATCCTGGGCAATGAAATAAAGCAATAAATAACCATGAGTCGCGATTTCATATCGTACTCATGTAGGGTCGCCGATACGCATTCATAAATCTCAACTTTCCAAAAAATGTTAACACCTGTCGATAATTATGTTAATTGCATAGTTTCTATGCGCTATGCTAAAATTGCATAGCCTTTATTGCGTTTTTGAGGACTGGATCGGTGTTGGCAAATCTGGAAGTTAAATGGCTGTATGATGTGATTGCTCTCGAGGAGTCACGCAGCTTTACCCTGGCGGCCAAAGCCCGCAATATCTCCCAGTCCTCGTTCAGCCGACGCATCCAGTCGCTGGAGGCTTCCCTCGGATTCAGCATCTTCGACCGCAGCGCCAACCCCCTGCAGTTGACCAACCGCGGGAAAATTTTTGTCGGCTATGCGCGAAATATGCTCGACGACATGGATTTTCAGATCAGCCGAATTAAAGGTTTAAATAACACCACGCAGAAAATAAGAATCGACGCCGCCCCGTCGCTGTCGGTGTTATTGCTGCCGGAAATTATCGCCGGTTACACCGACCGTAAAAATAAGACTTTTCATGTTGAATCGATTAACGTCAACGACGCCGTATTTAACCTGAAAGAGGGTAAAAGCGATTTTATCCTCTCCTTCTATAATGAAGAATTAATGAACTATCCGTTTATTAATCATAAAATTTTTGATTCTTACCTGCACCTGGTCTCCCCCTGCGACGAACATGGCCGGCCGCTGTTTCATTTACATCGCGGCGTGCTGCCGCTGATGAAATACGCCAACGACAGCTATATGGGGCGCCAGGTGAACCAGGTCATCGACCGCACGCCGGAGATCACCTTCTCCCTCACCTTTGTCTCTTCCATGAGCGAGCTGCTCAAGCGCATGATCCTCAATGGCGACGGCGTGGGCTGGTTGCCGCAGTACTCCATTCAGCGCGAGCTGGACGAAGGCCGACTGACGATCCTCGATGAGAGCCTGTCGCTGCCGATCGGCGCCTGGCTCTACCGCTCCGGCTCGCGGCTTAACCAGGCCGCCGAACGTTTCTGGCAGCACATTAAAACCCGTAACCAACCGCGGGATTAACCCTCTCAGCCGCTGATCCCCAGATACGCCTTACGCACCTCCGGGTCGTTGAGCAGCGCCTGGCCGCTACCGCTCAGGCGGATCTGGCCGTTCACCATCACGTAGGCGCGGTCCGACAGGTTGAGGGCATGGCGGGCGTTCTGCTCCACCAGAAACAGCGTCATCCCCTGGGCCGTCAGCTCGCGCAGGATCTGAAATATCTGCTTCACCACCAGCGGCGCCAGTCCCAGGCTCGGCTCATCCAGCAGCAGCAGGCGCGGCCGGCTCATCAGCGCCCTGGCGATGGCCAGCATCTGCTGTTCGCCGCCGGAGAGGGTCATCGCCCGCTGTCCCCGCCGCTCTTCCAGCCGGGGGAACAGCTGGTACATCCGGGCCTTGTCCTCGGCCTGATAGCGGTTGCCAATGGCAATGGTCCCCATCAGCAGATTCTCCTCGACGGTCATATCGGGAAAGATGCGCCGCCCTTCCGGGGCCTGGGCGATGCCGTTGCTGGCGATAAAGTGGGTCGATTTCCGGCTGATCGCCTCCCCGCGATAGAAAATCTCCCCGCCGGCAATACGCGGCTGCCCGAAGACCGACATCAACAGCGTCGATTTACCCGCGCCGTTGGCGCCGATCAGCGCCACCGTCTCCCCCTCGTTGACGGTCAGGGAGACCTGCTTCAGGGCCTGGATCGGCCCGTAGAAGACATCCACCTCATCAAAGGCAAGCAGTGGCTGGCTCATCGGCGCGTCTCCTCTTCCTCAGCGCCAAGATAGGCGGCAATCACGCTGGCGTTGGCCTGAATCGCCTGCGGCGCGCCGCGGGCGATGACGTCCCCGTGATCGAGGACGATGATATGATCCGAAATCTCCATCACCATCCCCATATCATGTTCGATCAATAGCACCGTGATGCCGTGCTGCTGGCGCAGAAAGCGGATGATCCGGCTCAGCGCCTGGGTTTCGACCGGGTTGAGTCCGGCCGCCGGCTCGTCCAGACAGATCATCTCCGGACGGGTGCACATGGCGCGGGCGATCTCCAGCCGCCGCTGCTGTCCGTAGGAAAGCGTTCCCGCCAGACGGTTGGCGCAGTCCACCATCTCCACCACCTCCAGCCAGTAAAACGCGCGATCCAGCGCCTGACTTTCCGCCTGCCGATAGCCGCGGGTGTTGAGGATCCCGGCCAGCAGATGGCGGTTGACCTGGGTATGCTGGGCCACCAGCAGGTTCTCAATCACCGACATCTCGCGGAACAGGCGAATATTCTGGAAGGTGCGGGCCAGACCGGCGCGGTTCACCAGATGGGTGCCGCCGAACATCTTGTAATAGATCCGCCGCCCCAGCTGCGCCGGGTGGAGGAAATCGTCCGGGTGAAGCTTTTGCCCCAGCACCTGAATGACATCGGTGACCTTTTCCCGCGCCCGTAGCACGATACTCCCCCCCGTCGCCCGGTAAAAGCCGGTCAGGCAGTTAAATACCGTGGTTTTGCCCGCGCCGTTGGGGCCGATCAGGGCGGTGATCGACCCCCGCTCCACCTCCAGATTGACGTCATTCAGCGCTTTGATGCCGCCGAAATGCATCATCAGATGCTCAACGCGTAAGATGCTGTCGCTCATGGCGCGACTCCTTTTCGCAACGCGACCCCGCTGCGGCTGGTGCGCACCAGGCCGCGCGGCCGCCAGATCATCATCAGCACCATCAGCACGCCAAACAGCAGCACGCGATATTCGTCAAACCCGCGCAGCAGCTCCGGGGTGACCGTCAGGACAAACGCCGCCAGCACCACCCCAAGGGTGGAGCCCATTCCCCCCAGCACCACAATCGCCAGGATCAGCGCCGACTCAAAAAAGGTGAACGACGTCGGATTAACAAATCCCTGATAGCTGGCGAAGAACACTCCGGCGATGCCGGCGGTCGACGCGCCGAGCATGAACGCCGAGAGCTTAACCAGCACATGGTTGAGCCCCATCGCCCGACAGGCGATCTCATCCTCGCGCAGCGCCTCCCAGGCGCGGCCGATGGGCATCCGCGTCAGGCGATGCTTCACCAGCAGCACCAGTATCACCACCATGCACAGCACGGCGTAGAGGAAGATGAATTTCAGGTTGGGGTTGTAACTGACGTGGAAGAATTCATGGATAGGGATACCGCCATCCTTTGCCCGGCGGGTAAATTCGAGGCCAAACAGCGTGGGGGACGGCACCGGGACGCCGTTGGGGCCGCCGGTGAAGCTCACCCAGTTGTTAAGCACCAGGCGAATGATTTCGCCAAAGCCGAGGGTGACGATGGCCAGATAGTCGCCGTGCATGCGCAGCACCGGAAAGCCCAGCAACGCCCCGGCGAGGGCCGCCATCACCGCCCCCAGCGGCAGCATCGCCCAGAAGCCGAGACCCAGGTACTGGTAGCCCAGCGCCAGGCCGTAGGCGCCGATAGCATAGAACGCCACATAGCCCAGATCGAGCAGCCCCGCGAGACCCACCACGATATTCAGCCCCAAACCGAGCAGGACGTAGATCAGCCCGAGGATCGCCACGGTCAGCAGGTATTTGCTGGCGAGAAACGGAAAGGCGATAGCCAGGCCCACCAGCAGCGGCATTATCCAGCGCAGCCGCGAGCGGTAGCCCGGGGGCCGGACGTACACCCCGTCATCCGCCCCCTCAAAGCGGGCAACCAAGGCCTTGCCCCGCCGGCTCTGCAGCAGCAGGCTGAGCGCCAGTCTGCCGGCCATCACCACCGCCACCAGGATCGCCACCCGCGCGGGCGCGAGGGTAAAGCCATAGCCTTTGAGCACCACGCCGACGATCGGGCCAAAGACAATTAACGCGCAAAGACCGGCCAGCACGCTGTCGATCAGCGCGCTTTTGATATCCCGCGCAGGCTGGCGCGTCAGTTCACCCATAGAGCCCCCTCAGACCTTGGCCACCAGCGGTCGACCCAGCAGCCCCTGCGGGCGAAAAATCAGGATCGCCACCAGCAGCGCAAAGGAAAAAACGTCTTTGTAATCCGAATTCACCATTCCGGCGAACTGCGCCTCGGCCACCCCGAGCAGCAGTCCGCCCAGCATCGCGCCAGGCAGCGAGCCAATCCCGCCCAATACCGCGGCGGTGAAGGCTTTGATGCCGATAATAAATCCGATGTAGAAGTCGAAGGTGCCGTAGTTCATGGTCACCAGCACCCCGGCCAGGCCGGCCATCGCCGCGCCGATAACAAACACCAGGGAGATCACCCGGTCGGTATTGATGCCGAGGATCGCCGCCATGCGCCGGTCCTGCTGGGTGGCGCGGCAGATGCGCCCCAGCCGGGTGTACTGGATAATCCAGGTCAGGATCAGCATCCCCACCAGCGCGGCGACGAGAATAAACACCTTGGTCCAGGTGATCTGCACTACCCCATCGCCCACCGTCATACGCAGCGCGCCGCTGAGCAGCGTCGGGATCCCCTGCTGGTTTGGCCCCTGGCTCAGCTGAACATAGTTCTGCAGGATCAGCGACATTCCAATAGCCGAGATCAGCGGCGCCAGGCGCGTCGAGTTGCGCAGCGGCCGGTAGGCGATGCGCTCGATCGCCCAACCGTACACGCCGGTGACCACAATGGTGAATACCAGGGTGGCGAAAATCAGCAGCGGAAACGAATGGATCCCGAAGAAGGAGAGCAGCGCCAGGCCGATGGCGCACAGGTAGGCGGAGACCATATACACCTCGCCGTGGGCGAAGTTGATCATGCCGATGATCCCATACACCATGGTGTAGCCGATGGCGATTAAGCCGTACACCGCGCCCAGCGTCAGCCCATTGATCAGTTGTTGCAGAAAAAACGCCGTCATAGCCCCTCCAGCCGCCAGGCCGACGGCCGCCGGGATCGGTACCCGGTCGACCGCCGTCGTGAGACGATTAGCCAATCAAAACAACGGATAGTTCCTGGGTGGTAGCCGATCAGAGCTGGTGATATTTGCCCTTGTCGTCCCACTGATAGACCACATAGTCCGACACCTTGAGGTCGCCTTTGCCATCCCAGCCTTTTTTGCCCATCACCGTCTCGACGTCGTGGCTCTTCAGCCAGTCGCTGGCTTTGGCGTTATCGGTGCCGACGGCGTTCCAGGCGGCGGCGATAGCCTGAATAGAGGCATAGGCGTAGAGGGTATAGCCTTCCGGCTCAAAGCCGCCGGCGCGGAACTTCTCGATCACCGCTTTGCCTTCCGGGAGGGTGCGCGGGTCCTGACCAAAGGTCATCAGCACGCCGTTGGTGAACTGCGGCCCGCCGGCGGCCGTCACCAGCTCCTCGGTGACAATACAGTCGCCGGAGAAGAATTTCGCCTGCACTCCCTGCTCGCGCATCTGGCGCACCAGCGGGCCCGCCTCAGGGTGGCAGCCGCCAAAATAGACCACGTCCGGCTTGAGGGCGCCGATCTTGGTCACCAGGGCGTTAAAGTCTTTTTCACCGCGGGAGAGGCCTTCGTACAACACTTCTTTGGTGCCCCGCTTCGCCAGCGCCGCGCGGGTGGCATCGGCCAGCCCCTGGCCATAGGTGTCTTTATCGTGGATGACGGCAATTTTCTTCGCCTTCAGCACGTCCAGCATATAGTTGGCGGCAATCGCCCCCTGCTGATCGTCGCGGCCGCACATGCGGAAGAGATCCTTCATGCCGCGCTCGGTGATCTGCGGATTGGTGGAGCCGGGGGTAATGGTCAGAATCCCGGCTTCGTCATACACCTCGGAGGCCGGCATCGTTGAGGAAGAGCAAAAGTGCCCCACCACGGCGGAGACTTTCGCTTCGTCCACCAGCCGGTTGGCCACCGCTACCGCCTGTTTCGGTTCGCACGCGTCATCCCCCTGCACCAGCACAATCTTTTCGCCTTTGATGCCGCCGGCGGCATTGATATCAGCCACCGCCTGCGAGGCCCCCTTCCAGTACTGGGCGCCGTAGGTAGCGTTGGGGCCGGTGAAGGGCCCGGCGACGCCGATCTTCACGTCAGCCTGGGCGTAAAAGGCCATGCTCATACAACCTGCTATCACAACATGAAGCGTCATTGTTTTCAGTTTCAAAGACATTCGGATATTCCTCAGCGATTTAGAGCCTGGCGTCATGGAATGACGCAGAAAATATCACTTACCGTGTGGTACCGACGCAGGCGCAGCGCCAGGACGGCCAGGGTGGAAGAAGCAAAAATCCCGCCAGGTAGAGAGATCGCGCCGGAGAGCGGACGCCCCGGTCGGTGCGCACGCGACGACAACCCGTGCCGCATCCGGCAAGGGCGCATTCCCTTTCAGGTCAGGAGATCGGTTGCCATCACGTGGCGAGCCGGACAACGCGGTATCCGTACCGGCCCGTGAGCTAAACATAGATGCAGTTAGCGGTCGCTGCGCGCCAGCGTGGTGCAAAAATGCGAATATGATCAACAGTGGTGATTATTTTGTTGCGGTAATGTGAAGGTGATAACAGGAGAGCCCGTTAAGGGCTCCCCTGTGGCCCGGCGGCCGCTCAGAGCTGGCTGGTGAACGTTCGCGAGATCACATCCTGCTGCTGCTCGCGGGTTAGCGCGTTAAAGCGGACCGCATAGCCGGAGACGCGGATCGTCAGATTCGGATACTGCTCCGGATGTTCTATCGCATCGAGCAGCTTTTCCCGGTTCAGTACATTGACGTTGAGGTGCTGTCCCCCCTCCACCGTCTCCTCGTGATGGAAGTAGCCGTCCAGCAGCCCTACCAGGTTGTTTTCCTGCGCCGACGGCGCTTTGCCGAGGGCCGCCGGCACGATGGAGAAGGTGTACGAGATGCCATCTTTGGCGTAGGTAAACGGCAGTTTCGCCACCGAGGTCAGCGACGCCACCGCCCCTTTGCGGTCGCGGCCATGCATCGGATTGGCCCCCGGGGCGAACGGCGTCCCCGCCCGACGTCCGTCCGGCGTGTTGCCGGTTTTCTGCCCGTACACCACGTTGGAGGTAATGGTCAGGATCGACTGGGTCGGCACCGCCTGGCGCCAGGTGGGCAGCGCCTGGATTTTGCGCATAAAGCGCTCCACCAGGTCGCAGGCGATGGCATCGACGCGATCGTCGTTGTTGCCATATTGCGGATAATCCCCCTCAATGACAAAGTCCACCGCCAGCCCGTGATGGTCGCGCACCGGCTTCACCCGGGCGTACTTTATCGCCGACAGCGAATCCGCTGCCACCGACAGGCCGGCGATGCCGCAGGCCATCGTACGGTAGACGTCGCGGTCGTGCAGGGCCATCAGCGCCGCTTCGTAACTGTACTTATCATGCATGCAGTGGATGATGTTCAGCGCGCTGATGTACTGCACCGCCAGCCAGTCCATAAAGTGGTCGAGGCTGGCCATCACGCTGTCGTAGTCCAGCACCTCATCGCGCAGCGGCGCGGTTTTCGGCCCCACCTGGATCTTCAGTTTCTCATCCACCCCGCCGTTAATCGCGTAGAGCAGCGTTTTGGCGAGATTGGCGCGGGCGCCGAAGAACTGCATCTGCTTGCCGATCACCATCGGGCTGACGCAGCAGGCGATGGCGTAGTCGTCACTGTGAAAATCGCTGCGCATCAGATCGTCGTTCTCATACTGCAGCGACGAGGTGGCGATAGAGACCCGGGCGGCGTATTTTTTAAACGCCACCGGCAGCGCCTGCGACCAGAGCACGGTCAGGTTCGGCTCCGGCGCCGGACCCATGGTGTGCAGGGTATGCAGGTAACGGAAGGTGGTTTTACTGACCAGGGTGCGGCCATCCAGCCCCATACCGCCCAGGACTTCCGTCGCCCAGATGGGATCCCCGGAGAACAGCGAGTCAAATTCCGGGGTACGCAGGAAACGCACCATGCGGATCTTCATGATGAAGTGGTCAATCAGCTCCTGGGCCTGCTCCTCATTGAGTAAACCGGCGCGCAGATCGCGGTCAATATAGATGTCAAGGAAGGTGGCCGTGCGTCCCAGCGACATGGCGCCGCCGTTCTGCGACTTCACCGCCGCCAGGTAGGCGAAGTAGAGCCACTGCACCGCCTCCCGGGCGGTGCGCGCCGGGTGGGAGATATCGCAGCCGTAACGGGCCGCCATCTCCTGCATCTGCTGCAGCGCGCGCCGCTGTTCGGCCAGCTCTTCGCGCAGGCGCAGGGTGGCCTCCAGCGCCTCGCCGCGTTCAAGGGCCGGCTGCAGGTCGGCAAACTGCAGCTCACGTTCGCGGACCAGAAAGCGAATGCCGTACAGCGCCACGCGGCGGTAATCGCCGATGATCCGTCCGCGACCGTAGCCGTCCGGTAGCCCGGTCAGCACCCCGGACTTACGGCAGCGCAGCATATCCGGGGAATAGACGTCAAATACGCCCTGATTGTGGGTCTTGCGCAGCGCCGTAAACTGATACTCAAAATCGGGGTCCATTTCGCGGCCATAGGCCTCGAAGGCGCTTTTGATCATATTGATGCCGCCAAAGGGATGCAGGGCGCGCTTCAGCGGCCGGTCCGTTTGCAGGCCGACGATCTTTTCCAGCGGCTGGTTGATATAGCCCGCCGCGTGGGCGGTGATGCTGGTGGCGACATTGGTGTCGAAATCCACCGGCGCATGGGTGGCGTTCTCGACGCGGATCCCGGCCATCACCTGCTTCCAGAGGGCGGTGGTGGCCGGCGTCGCGTCGGCGAGGAAGGACTCATCGCCCTCGTAAGGGGTGTAGTTATGCTGAATAAAGTCGCGAACGTTAATCTGCGTTTGCCACGCCGTCCCGCGAAAGCCCTGCCAGGCGTCGGCGTATCGTGCGTCGTGGGTGTCGATATCTACTTTCATGAACATCGTCTCTCTACAGAATAAAAAAATCAGGCCAGCGCCGCCGCGGTGTGGATCCGGCCTAAGCGGATCGCATCGAGGGCAATCATGCGCTCTTCATTGGTGGGGATAACCGCGCAGCGCACCCGGCTGCCGTCGGCGGAGATCAGGCGCTCGCCGGCCGAATTAGGCTGCTGGTTGCGGGCGGCGTCCATCTCAAGGCCAAAGACCGCCAGCCGCTCGCTCACCAGCCGACGGATCAGCACCGAGTTTTCGCCAATCCCGCCGGTGAAAATAATGCCGTCGAGACGCTGCAGCGCGGCGGCGTGGCCGGCGATATGGCGGGCGATGCGATGGACGAAGGTTTTGATCGCCAGGCGGGCGCGGGCATGGCCCTCATGCCAGGCCTGCTCCAGTACCCGCAGGTCGGAGGAAAGGCCGGAGATCCCCAGCAGGCCGGAGGCGGTGTTGGCCACCCGCTCCAGGTCGCTGAAGGTCTGCCGGGTTTCCGCGGCAATCCACGCCATGGCGCCGAAGTCGACATCGCCGCTGCGGGTGCCCATCATCAGCCCCTCCAGGGGCGTCATCCCCATCGAGGTGTCCACGCTGCGGCCGTTGCGCACCGCGCAGATCGAGGCGCCATTGCCCAGGTGGGCGATCACCAGGCCGCTCTCCTGCTCCGGCAACCCGAGCAGCGCCAGGGCGCGCCGGGAGACATAGCGGTGAGAGGTTCCGTGGAAGCCATAGCGGCGCACCCCGAGGTTCTGGTAATACTCCCACGGCAGGCCATAGAGAAAGGCTTCCGGGGCCAGGGTCTGGTGAAAGCTGGTATCAAAGACCGCCACCTGCATGACCCCCGGGAACAGCCGCTGCGCCGAGGCGATGCCGCTAAGGCTGGCGTAGTTATGCAGCGGGGCCAGGGACGATACCTGGCGAATATTGTCGATAACCTCCTCGCTGATAATGACCGACTCGGTGAAGAGGTCGCCGCCGTGGGCGACGCGGTGGCCAATCAGGGCCACGCTGTCGATAAGATCGCGTTGGGCTAATGCCCCGGCAATCGCCTGCAGGGCGCCTTCGTAGCCGCGCGGCGCCAGCGCCACCGGCTCGCCGCCGTTGAGCGAGAGAGACGCCTGGTCCGCGTTGATGCCCTCGGCTACGCCGTTGAGCAGGCAGTCGCAGCTGGCGGCGTCCAGTACGGAAAATTTGATCGACGACGAGCCGCAGTTGATCACCAGCACTACCGGAAATTCAGTCATGTTGTACTCCGCGTGGCCTGAGCCGGATTAGAACAGTTTGTAAACGATATTGAGGATGGTCAGCAGACCAATGGCGGTCACAAAGAGGTTATCGAGACGGCCACGGTATTTGGCCAGCGAAGGCGCTTTACGAATGGCGTACATCGGCAGCAGGCACAGCAGCGAGGCGATAATGGGCGCGCCCATGGCCTCAATCAGGTCGAGGATATTGGGGTTGGCATAGGCCACCACCCAGGTCGAGCCCATGATGAACACCATGCTCAGGGTATTGAGCTTGCCGCTGGAGACCCGGGTTTTATCCCCTTTATAGCCGAAACGCAGGATCAAACCGTTCAGCCCCTCGAGGGTGCCGAGATAGTGGCCGAAGAACGATTTGAAGATGGCCACCAGGGCGATGATCGACGCGCCATACTCCAGCAGGGTGGCAAAGGTGGATTTGGCGCCCGACATCGAGGCAAAGTGGTTCGCCAGATAGGAGAGCACCGGGATATTCTGCGCCTTGGCGTCCGCCATGTTCTGCGGCGAGAGGGTAAACAGGCAGCTGAAGGCGAAGAACATCACCACCGCCACCATCAGCATGCTGGCCCGGGAGATGATCTGCGAGCATTTGTGTTCGGTATACTCCCGGCCAAACTGCGCTTCATACTCTTCGCGTTTGGAGACCACAAACGAGGAGACGATCGGCGAGAAGTTAAAGGAGAACACCATAATGGAGATGCCCAGCCACACTGTCACCAGAATGCCGTCGTGACCGGTTAAGGCGATATCGCTGAGGTTCACCTGATCAATCACCGCGCTATTCCAGTAAGGGATTAGAGACAGGGAGATCACCACCAGGCTGGCGATAAACGGCCACACCAGATAGCTCATCACCTTGACCATCAGGTCTTTGCCAAACCAGATGACAAACGCCATCAGCAGCAGCAGGAGCAGCGCCACCACTCCGCGGTTGAGGGCCGGCATCTGCAGCTGGTTCTCCCAGAAGGTCATGAAGGTATTGGTGATCGTCACGCCATAAATCCACAGCAGCGGGCAGATGGCGAAGAAGTACAGAAAGGTGATCACCACCCCGCCGGTTTTGCCAAAATGCTCTTCCACCGTTTCGGTGATATTGCCGGAGGGGTTAGCCCCCGACAGGCACAGCCGCGCCAGCGCCCGGTGGCAATAGAAGGCGATGGGATAGGCCAGCACCAGCATCACCAGGATCGGGATCAGCCCGCCGAAGCCGGCGCGGATGGGGAAAAACAGCACCCCGGCGCCGATGGCGGTGCCAAACAGGCCCAGGGTCCAGGTGGTGTCGGATTTACGCCAGGACGAAAGGCTTGTCTGGCTGGATGCAATGCTCTCAGTCGTACTCATATCCTGTCCTCACTTATGTATTGAATTAAGCGTCAACAAAACCGGTAATTTGCGATACCCGCGAGAGATCGATATTGCCGCCGGAAATCAGGCTGACCGTTTTGCGGTTCTGGATATAGCTGTCTAATTTGCCGCTTAATAACGCGGCGCAGGCCAACGCTCCGGCCCCTTCGGTGATCACTTTATTGCGCTGAATTAAGGCGACCATGCTCTGGCGAATGTCGTCCTCGCTGACGAGGACGATGTCATCCACCAGCTGGCGGGCGATTTCATAGGTCAGTTTTCCCGGGCGGGCGACATCGCAGCCATCGGCTAAGGTGCCGGCGTGGCGATGGCTGGTGATCTCTCCGGCGTACCAGGAGGCGGCCATGCCGTGAACATTCTCCGACTGCACGCCGATAATGCGGATCGTCGGGTTAATAGATTTAATCGCAATCGCGATGCCGGCAATTAAGCCCCCGCCGCCAATCGGCACAATGACATTATCCACGTCATACAGATCTTCTAATATTTCGAGACCGATGGTGCCCTGCCCGGCAATAACCTGGGGATCGTCATAGGGGGGAATAAAGATACGGCCTTCAAGTTCAACAATATCGCTGGCTTTGGCGAGGGTATCGTTAAAATTATCGCCATGCAGCACCACCTCCGCCGAATAATCGCAGGTGGCGGCGACTTTTGATTTCGGCGCCCCTTTCGGCATCACCACTTTCCCGTCAATGCCGAGCATGGCGCAGGAGAGCGAGACGCCCTGGGCGTGGTTGCCCGCTGAGCAGGCCACCACCCCTTTGCGTTTTTCCGCTGCGGTTAAGCCGCAGAGCTTATTAAAGGCGCCGCGAATTTTAAATGAACCCGTGCGCTGCATATTTTCGAATTTAAGAAATATTTCACCCTTGCAGCGTTCGCTAAAATAATTCGACCGCGGCATACCCGTTTTATATATTTTTCCTGTCAGGCGTTGCTTCGCTTCGAGAATATCGTCAATGGATACCGGAAGATCGTAGGTAATATGCATTATGGCCTCTGTATCTTAATATAAAGTCAATGACCGGGCGTCATCCTGCTGACAACAGCGAGGATGGTTGTTGGATTATTTAATTAATATCAGTCAGGCAATTTCTATTGGCTGCCAGTGGCGGTTGCCCTGCCCCGATGAATACTGTTTCGCCATCTCCACCAGCGACGCCGCCGCGGTTTTCAGCCGGTAATTTTTCGACCACACCGCCGCATAGCGCGCCACCGGCAAGGCCTCTTTAATGGGGATGGTGACAAACTGGCTCGAGCCGAACGGCGTGGTCATGTCGCAGGGAATGACCGTCAAAAAATCGGCATTGAGCACCAGGTTATAGATCGTCACCACCGAATCGGTATTGACGATATTTTCACGGCGGATGCCGCTGCGCTGCAGGGTGGTCAGCAGTTCGCTGTAGTAGCCCATATTGGTCTCCGGCAGCACCCACTGCTCGTGCTGGAGCGAGGCCAGGCGGACGGTGCCGTTGCCGATCCGCGCCCGGTTCGCCACCAGCACAAACTCAGACTCAAACAGCGGCTCGACGTGCAGGTCCTGCAGCTTCATCTCATCGCTCAGCGTCCCGATGGCAAAGTCGAGGCGCCCGTCGCGGATCGCCGGCAAGAAGGCAGAGAGCTGCGCCTCATACATCGATACCCGCGCCTTGGGGAAGGTCATTTTGAACTGATGCACCATCTCCGACATAAAGGTAAACCCCACCAGCGAGGGAAAACCAAAGGAGACATCCACCACCGTGCTGTTGGTCAACGCATTCATTTCATTGACCATATTTTTCATTTCCCGGGTGATCGCCTCTGACCAGTTCAGAAATACCTGCCCGGCCTCGGTGAGCGAGACGCCGGTATTTCGCCGGACGATTAATTCGCTGCCAAAATAGCTTTCCATGTCGCCAATGATTTTACTGACCGCCGGCTGAGTGAGTCCTAACGCTTTTGCTCCAGCCCCGATTGACCCGCTGCGGATCACTTCCTGGAAAACCACCAGATGCTGAGTTTTAGGCAGAGAAAAAGTATTCATCACGTCTCACTTTCATTCCTTTGTTGACGGCGGAAAGTGTAACAAATCGCGATTAGCGGGTTATGTGAGAGCTCTCACAAAGGCTCCGCCGTGGCCGATTAGCAGGATTCCCCACCCAGAATAATCCATTTAAAATCAATGCGTTAAGATCATAGTGAACGTCGTTTGCGCGTTTATTGCCGTAACCGAATGCGGGGATAAAAATAATTGATGGCGATAACATCGACGGCAAAATGGCGATAAAAAATACGCTTTTTGTACGCTATTTGACCCGCGCCGTCAGGGCGATAAAAAAGGCGAAAATTAAATTAATGCTGTAAAGAATAAAAAGCGGACATAATCAACGCCATTATTTAACGACAAGTCGGTTTGGCATCACATTTTATCGGCGGCGGGCGGGAAAAAGGCGCAGGCATTATTTACATCAAAGAAACATTAAATTCACAATCTTGTTTTTCTTGTGCGGCGGAGGGGGCGGCTTTTTCCGCCATATCGCAGGCGGTCATACTTTGATTAAAATCAACCCTGGCAATTTATCTTTTGCGGCGCCTGGCAGGCAGTCATTTGTGTTGCCGATCACAAATCCATAAAACAACCTCCCGGCCTCTCTTCCACCGCAACTGATTAACCAGCTTTTCACTATGCAAATGCAAATAACGTATTTGCCCTCCCCGCAGGCGCTCTGTAGTTTGAGCCTGGATCCCGGCGCCACTTTTTCCGGGTCAGGACTTTATTATTCAGAGTGTTGAATTCCGCCATGATAAAATTAGCGCATCTTTTCAAAACCTATTCAGGCAGCGCCCAGCCGGCCATTCGCGACCTCAGTCTGGATATTGATCATGGCGAATTCTGCACTTTCGTCGGCCCGAGCGGCTGCGGAAAAACCACCATCCTGCGGATGATCAACCAGCTGGATATTCCCGACAGCGGCGACGTCTATATTCAGGGCGTCCGCCTCGCTGACGCTGATATTATCCAGGTCCGCCGCCAGATCGGCTTCGTGATGCAAAGCGCCGCGCTCTTTCCCCATCGTACCGTGGCGCAAAATATCGCCACCGTGCCGCGGCTGGCGGGCTGGAGCAAAGCGCGCATCAGCGCGCGCATTGACGAACTGGTAGCGCTGATGTCGCTCGACAGCCATCTGCTGCACCGCTATCCGCATCAGCTCTCCGGCGGCCAGCAGGGACGCGTGGCCATCGCCCGCGCCATCGCCGCCGATCCGCCGATTTTACTGATGGATGAGCCCTTCGCCGCCATCGACCCGGTGGTCCGTGAACGCCTCCAGGACGAGCTGTTGCTGTTGCAGCAGCGGCTGCAGAAAACCATTGTATTAGTGACCCACGACATCAATGAAGCGATCCGCCTCGGCGATAAAATCGCCATTTTCCAGGAAGGCGGCGTGCTGGCGCAGTTTGATACCCCCGACCGTATTCTGGCCCACCCGGCGAGCGAGTTCGTGCGCCGCTTTATCGGCCCGGAGCCCAATCTGAAACGGCTGGGTATGATTCAGGTCGGCCAGCTGCCGCGTCACGATGTCCCCCTGCTCGACGAAGCGCTGACGCCGATCGCCAGCGCCCATCCACCGCTGGCCAGCCCGCTGCGCCTGGTGCTTGACCGCCAGCGACGTCCGCTGCACTGGTTCGATCCGCAACACGGTCTCACCCTGCCGGTGGAGCGCCCGCTCGCCAGCAGCCACAGCCTGCGTTTCGCCTACAGCGCGCTGCTCGACGTGGCGACCGGCGTGCTGGTGCATGTGGATAGCGAAGGACAATACCAGGGGGCGGTGTCCCACGCCCTGCTGCAGCAGGTGCTCGACGGCGCGGTGGGGGTGAGACCTCATGATTGACTGGGGCTGGGTTATCGATAACCGCGCGATGATCGGCGATCTTCTCTGGCAGCATGCGCGGATGGTCCTGCTGGCGCTGTTTTTCGGCTCCCTGCTCACCGGCGGCCTGTTAGCCATTACCCTGCGCTGGCCCGCGACGGCGCAGCCGCTCATCACCCTCTGCGGCGTGCTGTTTACCATTCCCTCGCTGGCGCTGTTTATTTTATTGCTGCCGTTTACCGGGCTGTCGCTGACCACCTCGCTGATTGGCCTGACGCTGTACTCGCTGTTGATCCTGCTGCGCAACGTGCTGGCCGGCATGGAGAAGCTGCCGCAGGCGGCGCTGGAGTCGGCGCGGGCGCTCGGCTACACCCGCGGTTTCCGCTTCTTCGATATCGAGCTGTGGCTGCTGCTGCCCTCTCTGTTTGCCGGGCTGCGCATTGCCTCGGTGACGCTGGTCGGCCTGGTCACTGTCACCGCGCTGATCGGTCAGGGCGGGCTCGGGCAGCTGCTGATGGCGGGCTTTAATCAGGACTTTCTGACGCCAATTGTCGTCAGCCTGGTCCTCAGTCTTGTACTTTCGCTGGTCTTTGACGGGCTGATTGCCCGTCTCGGCGACTGGCTAACGCCGTGGGCGAAATGATGACGCTGCTTCTCGCCACCTTTCACTGGTTAACCCAGCCGGAGCACTGGCTGGGCGACGATGGCATCCTGCTGCGCCTGGGCCAACACCTATATTACGTGCTGGTCAGCATGGCCGTTGCCTGCGCCATTGCCCTGCCGCTCGGCATCGCCCTGGGTTACTGGCGCAAAGGCGCCTTCGTGGTGATCAACCTGTTTAATCTTGGCCGCGCCATCCCTTCGTTAGGGCTGATTTTATTATGCATCATCGTTTTCGGCTTTAACGATATCCCGGTGCTGGCGGCGCTGATCGCGCTTTCTATTCCGCCCATTCTCACTAACACCTGGGTGGGGATTTATCACGCCGACCGCCCGCTGTGCGATGCGGCCATCGCGCTGGGTATGACCCCCTGGCAAAGCCTGTGGCAGCTGCGGATCCCGCTGGCGGCGCCGCTGATCCTCGCCGGGATGCGCACCGCGCTGGTCCAGCTTATCGCCACGGCGGTAGTCGCAGCCTATGCCGGCCTGGGCGGGCTGGGACGTTTTCTGATCGATGGCCTCGGGCAACGGGATATCCCGCAGGTGATCGGCGGTTCGCTGGTGGTTTCCCTGCTGGCGATAGGCGGCGAACTGCTTTTCGCCCGCTGCGCCGGACGCCTGACCCACCGCCGAATTGCCGCGCCTTATTAACGTGTACCTGACATTACCCTCAGCGCCTGGCGCTGATTAACCTGAAAATACAAGAGGTATTATGAAGCAATTATTTGGCAAGGCCGTCACCGCCCGTCGATTTCGTCTCTCGCTGCTGGCCGCCGGGCTCTTCAGTCTGAGCGTTAACACCTTTGCCGCCGGCGTCACCGTGGGCGGGGCCAACTTTACCGAAAGCTCCATTCTCGCCAACATCTACGCCAGCGCGCTAAAGAAAAATCATATTGAGGCCAACACCCGTCTCAACCTCGGCAACCGGGAAATTATTATTCCGGCGCTGCAGAGCGGTGAGATCGATATCGTTCCGGAATATCTTGGCGCCCTGCTCAATTTCTATAACGGCAAAACCGAGGCCACCAGCCAGCAGGACGTCAGCGCAGAGCTGGCCCAGGCCCTGCCCGCCGATTTCACCCTGCTGAACCCGGCCCCGGCCACCTCGATCACCGCCTGGGCGGTACGTACCGAGACCGCGGAGAAATACCATCTGCGCACCCTCTCCGACCTGAGGCCCGTCGCCCCGCAGCTGGTGATCGGCGGACCGCCGGAGCTGGCGGTACGCGCCCTGGGCCTGCCGGGGCTGAAGCGCGTCTATGGTCTTGAGTTCAAAGCGGTGAAATCGCTGGACATGGGTGGGCCGCTCACCCGGCTGGCGCTCAATTCGGGCAAAATCGACGTCGCGACGGTCGTCTCCACCCAGGGCAATCTGGCGAAGGAGAAATGGGTGGTCCTCGAGGATGATAAACATGAACAACCGAGTCAGAACGTGGTGCCGCTGGTGCGCAAAGCCAGTCTGACGCCGGAGATAGGCGCCGTGCTCAATGAGGTTTCCGGCAAGCTGGACAATGCCACGCTGATTGCCCTCAACCAGCAGGTAGATCTCCAGCATAAAGATCCGGCGGCCGTCGCCGAACAGTGGGTTAATGCCAACCTATCCCAACACTGACCGTCACCCCGCCACGGATGGCGTTCAGCCGCGAGTCTACGCTATGTCTAACCGACACATGATCCTGAACCTCTTCTTTTATAACCCACAGGGGGATTACCGTTTCTCCTGGCGCCACCCTGACGCGCCTGAAGCGGACATATTTACCCTCGACTATTACGCCAGCCTGGCGCGTAAGGCCGAAGCGGCGACCCTGGACGCTATCTTTGTCGCCGACCATATCGCGGTGTGGGATACGGTGCCCAGCGGCCTGAGCCACTATGCCAACGCCCGGCTTGAACCCCTGACGCTGCTCTCCGCCCTCGCCGCGGTAACGGAGCATATCGGCCTGATGGCCACCGCGTCGACCTCCTATAACGAACCCTATAATCTCGCCCGGTACTTTGCCTCGCTGGATTTCCTCAGCAATGGCCGGGCAAGCTGGAATGTGGTGACGTCATGGCTGGAAGAAGAAGCGGCAAACTTCGGTCTGGAGCAGCTTCCCCGCCACGGCACCCGCTACCAGCGGGCCAATGAATTCATCGACGTGGTCACTCGCCTGTGGGATTCCTGGGAAGATGGCGCGGCAATCTTTGATAAAGCGCGCGGAGTCTTCGCCGATGCCGACAAGGTGCATCACCTCGACTATCAGGGCGAGTACTTCCGCGTCCGCGGCCCGCTCAACGTACCTCGCCCGCCGCAGGGCCATCCGCTGCTGGTGCAGGCCGGCTCTTCGGAGGCGGGAAAAGCGCTGGCCGCCGCCTGGTCTGATATGCACTTCGTGTTTATTCATTCGGTCGCCGAGGGGCTGGCCTATCGCGAAGAGATGAACCAGCGGCTGCGCCAGCACGGGCGCGATCCGGCCCATTTCAAAATCATCGCCGGGGTCCTGCCGGTGGTGGTGAACTCCGGCGAGGAGAAGGCGGCCCGCCAGCAGCTTAACGAGCAGCTCATGAGCGACCAGATGGCTATCGATCTGCTCTCCTCTTATCTTCGAATGGATCTCAGCGCCCTGCCGCGGGACCAACCTCTGCCGCCGCTCCCCAATGAAGAGAGCTTTGACGGCATCCGTACCGCGCTGAAGCTTATCCGCCAGTACGATCCGCAGCTCACCCTGCTGGAGTTGGGGAAGTTGTTATTACAGAGTTCTGATAGCTGGCTGCTGCTGGGCAGCGCCGAGGAGATTGCCGCCACCTTAACGGAGACCTGGCAGGCGGGCGCCGCCGATGGGTTCAACCTGATGTTCCCGCTGCTGCCGGGAGACTTTGACCGCTTTATTGACCAGGTGGTGCCGCTTCTGCAGCGTAACGGCGTCATGCGCGACCGCTATCCGCCCGGCACCCTGCGTGAAAAGCTCGGTCTGCCGGCGGTGGAAAACCGCTTCACCGCCCCGTCCCGCCCCGCGTTACCGCCGACGCCGTAGCTTGCCATGGCCCGCCCCGGCGCAGATCGCTGGCCGGGGCATTTTACCTACAGCTGACTGACCCCCAGCGCCGCGGCCTCATCCCGCCACGCCAGCAGCGGAGCATAGGCCTCCCGCGACATATCGCTATAGCCGCAGATCAGCAAGGCGTCGCACAGGCGACGATAGCGCGCATCGCTCACCAGCTGCTGGAGCGCCTCGCGCAGGCTGTTCAGCGTCGCCGCCGGGGTGGCGCCGGCGGTGATCAGCGGCAGGCCTGGCGCGGCCGGGCTCCAGCCGATCGCCGCCAGGCCTGCCAGGGCCTGCGGCTGATGGCGCTGCAGCAGAGCGTAGGTCACGCAGTCGATGGCGGCGATATCGGCGTTTTCCTGCTGCAGCTCGCGCAGCGACTGCCGATGGCTGCCGCTGAACACCACCGCCGAAAAAAATCGCCCCTGCCGGGAGAGCGGCGCGACCATTTTGCGCAGCACGTTGTAGCCAGACTGCGAGTGCTCGGCATTGCACACCGCGCGGCGGCCAAAAAAGTCCGCCAGCATCCGGTGACTATCCGCTTCGCGAACCACCAGCAGGCTGCGGTAGCGGCGCCCCTCGCAACCGGGCGCGGCGTAGTGGAAGCAGCCCACCGTCTGCACCTCCGGCAGCTGGGTCACCAGCGGATAGCCACAGGTCTGGCTCAGCAACAGCCCCGGCTGGCGCCAGTGGGCCAGCAGATCCTCGGGATCGGCCGCCGGAGGGTCCTCCGCCACCTTCACGCCGCGTTCAGCCAGCAGCGACTGCACCGCCAGCCGCAGGGCCTGGGTCTGTTGTCGGTGGATGGCATACATAGGAAAGGTCATACGTTCAGCCATGTTCTCCTCCCGCCTGCGCCTGTTCGCCAAAGCCTGGATGGGCGTTCACCGCCACCGCCCGGCGGCTAAAATGGCGTCGCCACTCACCGTACCCGCGCACCAGGAACCCCTGATTACGCTGCAGATAAGCCGCCTGGCGATGCAGATACAGCCGACGTAAAGCGTACCAGGGGACCCCTGGCAGGTCATGGTGTACCGCATGGTAGTTGAGATTGAGGAACAGCACCCGCCAGGGGAGCCCGGCCTCGTTGATCACCGAGCGGGCCAGCGGGTCATCCGCGGCCCGGTGTTCGAGAAAAGAGCGCACTTTGGTCAGGGCCAGCGCCGGGTAGCTCACCGCCAGCACAAACCACAGCGGGGAAAAACCCTGCGCCGCCATCCAGGCCAGCAGACCCGTCAACAGAAACAGATGCAGGCTCCACATGGCGATGGCGCGGCGGTCGCCCGCGCGGAAAGCCCGCAGCGCGCTACGCAGGGTGTGAACGATATCCATCAGCGGCGCCAGCAGCAGACGCCCCCAGAAGGTATTGCGCAGGTGGATAAGACGGCGCTGCCAGGCAGAGAAGCGCTGCCAGCTTTCCGCCGTCACATAGTACGACTCGGGGTCGTCCTCGGGGTGCGTCAGCAGATGGTTGCGATGGTGCGCCAGATGGCTGTCGCGGTAGACGCCGTAGGGATACCAGACCGCCAGCGGCAGCGTCCCCAGCAGCTGGTTGAACCATGCCAGCCGGGTGGGATGCCCATGGATCAGCTCATGCTGTAAGGACATATACCAGGCGGTAAACCAGATTAGCAGCAGCGTGGCCGGAAACAGTCCCAGCGTCCGCCAGCTCGTCACACAGGCAAACCAGCCGCCGTAAACCGTCACAATCAGCAGCCAGGTCGGCAGCTCGCTGCGCCACAGCCAGCTGCGCGCCAGCTGGCGGATCAGGATGCGCTGTTGCTCATCCACATAGACAGCCGTCTTCTTTTCCTTCACTTCCCATACCTTGCCGTGTTGCCTCATTTCCTCCGAAGATGTGAGATAACACGTTAAATAACAAAGTATTTAATTTACTTAGCTTTGCCAAAAAGCGCGTTTGCGTTCCGCATGAATCAGAGAATGCCGTCGATGGCGCAACGGGTCGATGGCGTGCAAATAGCGTGGGATTCTGACAGCCGTGGTATGAGTTAAGGGGAGACGTTCGCTGCAACCACCATCCGGTTAAGATGGCCCATCGCCCGGCGGCGCTAAGCTTGCCGGGCCTACGGGATGAACGTCGATCCCCGGTCACTGCAGGCCGGTGTTAGCGCAGCGCCGCCCGGCAATCCACCGCAGGCAACGTACCCCCTTTCTTGCCCGCTGGGGGCTGGCGCCTTATCCGCCTTCGCGCCGGCGTGGCCGGCGGAGCGGCGCAGAGACTACTCCTCTTCCCGCTCCGCTGGGGTCCAGGCCGGCAGGGTCCGGAAGGTGTGCAACAGCCCTTCCGACCACGCCTTGCGGATGCGGTTGAAGTAGGGATCGCTGTCGGTGATGCGATGCTGCCCGGCGCTGCTCAGGCTGCCGCTGCGGTAGAGCAGCGTATCCAGCGGCAGACCGACGGACAGATTACTGCGCAGCGTCGAGTCAATGGAGATCAACGCGCAGCACATCGCCTGCTCCAGCGGCGTATCGATGGTCAGCACCCGATCGATGATCGGCTTGCCGTACTTGCTTTCGCCAATCTGGAAATAAGGCGTGTCGCGGGTGGCTTCAATAAAGTTGCCCTCCGGATAAATATGGAACAGACGATGGGTTTCGCCGGCGATCTGGCCGCCAAGCAGCAGGTTGCAGTTGAAGTTGGTGTTACTGCAGTTTTGCTGGTTGCTGCTGTCGCGCTGGATCACCTCCAGCAGCGTTTTCCCGATCAGCATGGCGGCGTCGTAGAGGGAAGTCACCTGCATCAGGTTCGGCTCCTGCTGGGTACGGATCCGGGCGCTGAGCAGGCTTATCACGCTCTGGGTGGTGGCCAGGTTGCCGGCGGATTGCAGCACCAGCACCCGTTCCCCTTCCTGATGGAAAACGTGCAGCTTTTTAAAAGTGGCAATATGGTCGACGCCCGCGTTGGTGCGGGAGTCGGAAGCAAACACCAGTCCATCCGCCAGGCACATGGCCACACAGTAGGTCATTGCGGTTATTCCCGTATTATTGCTGCTGCGCCTGCTGGCTGTGTTCGCGCACTTCAGCGTTGGTTAACATAATCTCCCCGCCGCCGCCCAACCGGGTGCCCCGTACCGGGCAGGCGTCGAGATAATCCAGCCCGGTCGCCAGCCGCAGATGCTGATTCAGACGACGGGTATTATTGGTGATATCAAACGACAGCCAGCGGCCGTCGAGCCACACTTCCGCCCAGGCATGCATCGCCACATGCTGGGCGTTATCGCTGTAAACATAGCCGCTGACGTAGCGCGCCGGGATCTCCAGCGCCCGGCAGCAGGCGAGAAAAACATGCGTATGATCCTGGCACACTCCCTTCGCCCGGGCGAAGGCGTCGGCAGCGGAGTCCTGCACCTGGGTCGCGCCGGGGGAGTATGGCATTCTTAACAGCAGATCCGCCATCAGTTGATTCAAACTCTCTTCCGCCGCATCGGGACGATAGAGGCGCTGGGCAAAATCGCGGATCGCCGTATCGGCGCGGGTCAGCGGCGTAGAGCGCAGAAAAACCAGCGGCGACAGCAGCTCGGCCTCTTCATCACGCGTCTCTTCCCCCTCGTCGGCGATATCGACAATCCCGCTGGCGCGGATGGTGATCTCTTTGTGCGGGTTATCCAGCGTCAGCACATGCAGCACATTGCCCCAACCGTCGGTGGTGGTCACCGCCGCGCCGTCCGGCAGGGTCAGCGTCCAGGCGGTGATGGTCTGCCGTCCGGTGCTGCGAGGCGTCAGGCGCAGATACTGGGTGGAAAACTTCACTTCTTCATCGTAGCCGTAGCGGGTGAGATGATCGATGACCAGTTTCATAAGGCCTCCAGATAGGTTTGTCTGATGCTGTCGGACAGGGCGTTAATTCTCGCCAGCAGTCCGTTAAGCGTGGTCTGCAGGTCCGCCTGCGCCAGGTCGTCACGGGTGCTGAAGCGCAGGTCAACGTTGAGCTGATGGGCGAGGCGCAGCGGCTGATAGGAGCGATCGTTGGCGATCTTCTCCAGTTCGCCCACCAGGTCGGCAATGCTGGCGCGCAGCGAACGTGGAATATCATTACGCAGGATCAGCAGCTCCATCACCGTTTCGCGACTGACCGGCTGGCGGTAGAGGCTGTTGTATGCTTCGCGGGCGCTGACCGCATTGAGCAGGGTATCCAGCCGGTAGTATTCGCGCACCGGGTCCGGATCGTTGGTCAGCTGTTGATCCTTAATCAGCAGCAGCTGGGTGGTGGCGAACGCACGCTCGATCAGCGTGCCGATACCGATAAAGCTCAGGGCGTCGTTGCGCAGCAGCGTGCCAATCACCGCCCCGCGAAACAGATGCACCCGCTCTTTCACCCACTCGAAAAAGCCGTCGCTCCCCAGCTCGCCCAGCCCCTGCTGGCGGAGGGTTCGCAGCTCGATGCGGGTGGCATTGATGCTCTCCCACACTTCGGCCGACAGACTGCCGCGCACCGCGTGCGCGTTGTTCCACGCCATCTCCACGCAGCTGTAAATACTGCAGGGGTTGTTGCCATCGAGGGCAAAAAAGTTGAGCAGATTGCTCATGGTAAAGCGGGCGTGGCGCGCCTGAAACAGCTCGTGGGTCATCGACAAATTCAGCGGCAGCGCCAGATCTCGCGACTGCTGACTGTGGCGGGGGATCATTGATAATTTCCAGGTCACGTCCAGCACCCGGGCGTAGCTCTCCGCCCGCTCAAGATAGCGGGCCATCCAGAACAGTTCACTCGCCGTACGACTTAGCATGATGCGTCATCCTCCATCACCCAGGTATCCTTGGTTCCGCCGCCCTGCGACGAGTTGACCACCAGCGACCCTTCGGTCAGCGCCACGCGGGTCAGGCCGCCAGGCACCAGCCGCATCTCCTGCCCGGACAGCACGTAGGGGCGTAAATCGATATGCCGCGGCGACAGCCCTTCATCAACGAAGGTCGGGCAGGTCGACAGCGCGAGGGTGTCCTGGGCGATATAGTTGGCCGGATTGGCCAGCAGGCGCTGGCGGAAGGCCTCCCGCTCCTCTTTGGTGGAACGCGGGCCGACCAGCATGCCGTAGCCCCCGGCGCCATGGACCTCCTTGACCACCATCAGCTCCAGATTGCTCAGCACGTAGCGCAGGTCCTCCGCTTTCCGGCACTGCCAGGTGGGGATATTGCTGAGGATCGGCTGTTCGCCGAGGTAAAAGCGGATCATCTCCGGGACGTACGGATAGATCGATTTGTCGTCGGCCACCCCGGTGCCGATGGCGTTGGCCAGCACCACGCCGCCGGCGCGATAAACGGACAGCAGCCCCGGTACGCCGAGCATCGAATCGGCGCGGAAGGCCAGCGGGTCGAGCCAGGCGTCATCGATGCGGCGATAAATCACATCCACCCGCCGCGGCCCCTCGGTGGTGCGCATATACACCGCGCCGTTTTTAATAAACAGGTCGGCGCTTTCCACCAGCTCGACCCCCATCTGCTGCGCCAGGAAGCTGTGCTCGAAGTAGGCGCTGTTGAAGCGACCCGGCGTCATCACCACGACGCAGGGATCATCCACCAGCGAACTTTCGCGCAGGGTCTGCAGGAGGTAGCTCGGGTAGCGCTCCACCGGCGCAATGTGATGCTGCTCGAACATCTCCGGATAGAGGCGCATCATCATCTTACGGTTTTCGAGCATGTAGGAGACACCGGACGGCGTGCGCAGATTATCCTCCAGCACGTAGTACTGACCGTCGTTATTGCGCACCATATCGACGCCGGTGATATGGGCATAGGTGTTGTTTGGCAGGTTGATGCCCTGCATGCACGGCTGATACTGCTCGTTGGCCAGCACCTGTTCGGCCGGGATCAGCCCCGCACGCAGGATATTCTGCTCATGATAGATGTCATAGAGGAAAGCGTTCAGCGCTTTCACCCGCTGGCGTATACCGCGGTCAATGCGCTGCCACTCCCCGGCGGGAATGATCCGCGGCACGCTGTCAAACGGGATCAGCCGCTCGGTCCCTTCATCCTCGCCGTAAACGTTAAAAGTGATGCCGATACGGTGAAAGAGCAGTTCCGCTTGCGCTTTTTTCTGCCGGATAGAGAATTGATCGGTGTTGCGAAACCATTGCCACCAGGCATTATAGTGCGGCCGCTGTTCACCCTGGGCGGTCAGCATCTCGTCATAATAATGCCCGTCAGGAAGCGTTATTTTTATCATGGCCGTCTCCTCCGGTTGTACTCACTTTGTGGTAATCCCGGTAAGAGATAAGCATTAATTATGCCAGGTCATCCGCCGCCGCGGCGTTGTGCAAATCGGTTCTGACCCGCCGTCTGATTGTGCAAAAAATCGCCACGATGGCCGCCTGCGCCCGGCTGCGGTTGCACCGTCGTGAGGCAGGGCGACGATTTTTGCGCCATGGTGGACGCCAGCGCCGTCAGCCAGTGTGCCGCAGGCCGGACCTCACAGCCCCTCTCGATCCGCTGGTACCCGCCGCCAGCGCGCCGTGGCCAGTGGCCCGGGCGCCTTGGCTTGCCTGTAAGCCTAATCGCGTTGCCGGCGGTTGTAGCAGAAAACCAGGCAGGTAAATCCTCTGTTTTCGCGCAAAATGTTACCCCTGACACGCGCAGCGGCAGATATTCGTCTAAGGTTTTTGGATGGCCAAACGTCGTGGCCCGCAGTCGATAATGATAAGGAGAACTCCCCATGACGAGTACTGATGCACATCGTCCCGCTGCTTTGCCCTGTTCCCTGCGCCTGGCGATCGGCGGCGCCCTGCTCGCCCTGATGAGCCTGAATGTCCAGGCGGAAGACGGCAAAACCGCGCCGCCACCCTCGCCGGATATTCTGCTGGGCCCGTTGTTCAATGATGTCCAGAGCGCGAAGCTCTTTGCCGATCAAAAAACCTTCGCCGACGCGATCCCTAACAGCGATCCGCTGATGATCCTTGCCGATTACCGGATGCAAAAAAACCAGGCCAGCTTCGACCTGCGCCACTTCGTCGAGCTGAACTTCACGCTGCCGAAAGAGAACGACACCTATGTGCCGCCCAAAGGGCAAACCCTGCGTCAGCATATCGACGGCCTGTGGCCGGTCCTGACCCGCAGCACCGTCGAGGTGGAAAAGTGGGACTCGCTGCTGCCGCTGCCTAAGCCCTACGTGGTCCCCGGAGGACGCTTTCGCGAAGTCTATTACTGGGACAGCTATTTCACCATGCTGGGTCTTGCCGAAAGCGGTCACTGGGATAAAGTCGAAGATATGGTCGCCAACTTCGCCGCGGAAATTGACACCTGGGGCCATATCCCCAACGGTAACCGCACCTATTACCTCAGCCGTTCGCAGCCCCCCTTCTTCTCCTTTATGGTAAGCCTGCTGGCGACGCACGATGGCGACCAGGTGCTGAAAACCTACCAGCCGCAGCTGGAGAAAGAGTATCGCTACTGGATGGCAGGGGCGGACGCGCTGGCTCCCGGCAGCGCCGACAAACGGGCGGTGCGGATGGCCGATGGCGCGCTGCTCAACCGCTACTGGGACGATAACGACACCCCGCGCCCCGAGTCCTGGCTTGACGACGTCAAAACCGCCAGAAGCAACCCGAATCGTCCGGCCACTGAGATCTATCGCGACCTGCGCTCCGCCGCCGCTTCCGGCTGGGATTTCAGCTCCCGCTGGATGGACAATCCGCAGCAGCTCGCCACCATTCGCACCACCTCGATTGTTCCGGTCGATCTCAATGCCCTGATGTTCCATCTGGAGAAAACCCTCGCCCGCGCCAGTAAAGCTGCGGGGGACAGCGCTGGCGCTACGCGGTACGATGCGCTGGCCAACACCCGCCAGCAGGCTATCGAGAAATACCTGTGGAATGAAAAAGAGGGGTGGTACGCCGATTACGATCTGAAAAGCCACAAGGTGCGCAATCAGCTGACCGCCGCGGCGCTGTTCCCGCTGTACGTCAATGCCGCGTCACGCGAGCGGGCGACGAAAGTGGCGGCCGCCGCCGAGTCGCGGCTGCTCAAACCCGGCGGGCTGACCACCACCACCGTCAACAGCGGCCAGCAGTGGGACGCCCCCAACGGCTGGGCGCCGCTGCAGTGGGTGGCCGTCGAGGGGCTGCAAAACTATGGCCAGCAGAAGATCGCCATGGAGGTCAGCTGGCGTTTCCTGACCAACGTGCAGCATACCTATGACAGCAAACAAAAGCTGGTGGAGAAGTATGATGTGAGTTCGACCGGCACCGGCGGCGGCGGTGGGGAATATCCACTGCAGGACGGTTTTGGCTGGACCAACGGCGTCACCCTTAAGATGCTGGACCTGATCTGCCCGCAGGAGAAACCCTGCGATGCGCTGCCCGCCACCCGTCCGGCGACAACGCCTTCACTACAGGACAAACCCGCCGCTAACGACCCCGCCCCTGCAGCACCGCAAAAGACCGGCTCCTGACGCTGTTCCGCTTCCCCCTACAAAAATCGGTAGGGGTGAAGCGGTCTCCCTGGTCACGACCCTCCCGCGCAGGCCCATTCTGCGGCTCGCGGGAAACACCTCTCCACCCCCTCGCGCTGAACAGGTCACCTTTTCGCTTGATTGCACAAATACAAACAATAATAATTCGCATTACTTTTTAACGAATAATGACAGATTCGTTTTTCCCGCGGCGGCGTACAGGAGTACCAGACCGCGCTGGTTCAGGATGATCTTATGAACGTGGCTATTTCTCGAAAACGCCCGGGGCTGCTGTACGCCCTCGCGGTCGCACTTCCCTTCACCGCGCAGGCCGAAGAGACGGTGGTGGTGACGGCCAGCCCGCCGGCGTCTGCCAGCGCGCCGACTGAAGGCTATAGCGCCAGCACCTCGCTCGGGGCGACGAAAACCGACCAGCCGTTAATCACCACCGCCCAGTCGGTGTCGGTTGTCACCCGCCAGCAGATGGCGGATCAGGGGGCGAATACCATCAGCCAGGCGCTGGAATATACCCCAGGGGTCTACTCCAGCTTCGGCGGCGGCGCCACCCGGTTTGACGCCATCTCCCTGCGCGGCTACCACGGCGGCGACGTCGATAACCTGTTCCTCGACGGCATGCGCCTGATGAGCGACGGCGGCAGCCATAACGTTGTGCAGATCGACCCATAGTTTATCGAACGCGTCGATGTGATCCGCGGCCCTTCCTCCGCGCTCTACGGGCAAAGCGTGCCGGGCGGCGTGGTCAACCTGACCTCCAAGCGCCCGCAGTTCAGTCAGCAGGGCCACGTCCGCCTGACTGGCGGAACGCAAAATACCAAAGGTGCGGCCTTCGATTACACCGATGCCATCAATGAGCAGTGGGCATGGCGGCTGATCGGTATGACCCGCAGCAGCGACACGCAGTATGACCATACCCGCGAAGAGCGCTACGCCATTTCGCCTTCCCTGCTGTGGCAGCCGGACAGCGACACCTCGCTGCTGCTGCGCGCCTATCTGCAAAAAGATCCTTCCGGCGGCTATCATGGCTCTTTGCCGCTGGACGGCACCCGCTTCGCGCACAATGGCCGTAAGCTCTCCACCAGCACCAACGAGGGCGATCCGGGAGATGGCTATCAGCGCCGTCAGCAGATCTACAGCTATGAGTTTGACCACCAGTTCACCGACGTCTGGTCGGTCTATTCCGCCGGGAGCTACACCCACACCAACGTCTCCCTCGATCAGGTCTACCAGGTCGGCTGGATAGATGACAGCGATAGGCTGGCCCGCGGCTACAGCGGCTCGCGCGGTTCGCTGGACGGCTGGTCAACCGATAACCGCCTGCGCGCCGATTTCAACACTGGCGATCTGGCGCATACCCTGATCCTCGGCGCCGAATATCATCGCTTCCGCAACGATCTGTGGACCGGCGCCGGCGGCGCGGCGCCGCTTAACCCGTTTACCGGCTATACCGCCCAGACCGGGCATACCGTGACCTACAGCGATGACAATAATCGCCGCTACTACCAGACCGGGCTGTATCTGCAGGATGAGATGGTCTGGGACCGCTGGCATATGGATGTTTCCGCCCGCTATGACCGCATCGTTTCCCAGCAGGTCAGCGACACCCAGGGCACCTCGAACCGCCGTTCAGACGATCATATCAGCGGCCGCGCCTCGCTGTTGTACGCTCTGGACAACGGGCTTTCACCCTATCTGAGCTACAGTCAGGCGATTACGCCGGCGATGCTGCCCGGCGCGGATGGCAAACCGTTGAAACCGACCACCGCCGAACAGTTTGAAGCCGGCCTGAAGTTCCAGCCGCCGGGCAGCAGCGACCTCTATAGCATCGCGATTTACGACCTGACGCAAAAGGATGTCGCCACCCGCGACCCGAACATCGCCACCGCCACCTATATTCCTGCGGGGAAAGTGCATTCCCAGGGCGTCGAACTGGAAGCGCACCATCAGATCACGCCGCAGCTGAGCACTATCGCCTCGTATACCTGGAATCGTCTGCGCTTCCAGGACACTAAGGACGGTACCGACAACAACACGCCGCAGCTGACCCCGGATCAGATGGCCTCCTTCTGGGCGCGCTATCAGTTCCCGGCGGGGATCTCGGTGGGCGCCGGCGTCCGCTACATCGGCAAACAGTGGGCGGATGATGCCAACACCGCGCGGCTGCCGTCGGTGACGTTGATGGATGCCATGATGCGGGCCGACCTCGGCGTCTGGTCGCCGGGGCTGAAAGGCGCTTATGTGCAGGTTAACGCCAACAATATCGGCAATCGTGAATACGTTTCCGGCTGCTACGGCACCGGCAACTGCTACTGGGGAGCAGAGCGCAGCGTGATGGCTACCGTCGGCTACGACTTTTAACTGACAGCGTAAAGATAAGCCTCCGCCCGTGACGGCGGAGGCTTTCGTTAACAGGTGACGTCACGCTTTGATGGCTAATATTGACTTAAAGATGCCAAGCCATTATTTCACTTGCCCCCTGTGATGAGAGGACTTAATATGCTGGCGAAAACAGGTTAGGACGCTCACAAGGAATAAAAGTGAACCCTTTCGTTAGCTATCTCGCCAATTTACATCCGTTATCATTTATGGGTTACCATATATCATCCACCACAGTGATATATATTCTGGTAAATATAATTATTGCGAAAACCCGCGCCACTGAAAAAAGCATGCCTGTTCCGCTCCCCTATTCCCTGTCTCCCTCTTTTTTAGCCTGGCTGCATAATAGCGCCACCAGCGTCATTCAGCTGGCCATGTTCAGGCTGTTAAGAAAAAACTATGTCACCCTTATCCCTTCGGCGGAGGATATTCAGCTTTGCGCTAATCAGCAGTACGCAGAATGCAAAATGACCTGTGTGGAAAAAATACTGTTTGACCATTTCGCTACGCCAAAATCCAGTTACCAGGATCTGCCGCTTTCTCTGCACGTCGCCGAAAAGAACCACTGGACCACCGATCCTTACAGCCAAGGGCTACGGCTCAGCCCAACGCACCACATGTGGAATATGATATTGATTGCCGCGCCCTCCCTGCTATTAATCGCCGCGCTCGCCTGGAAAACGCTTTTTGATAATCAGGCGATAATTCACTCCAGCGTATTCAGCTGGCTGACAATGGGGATGATTTCCGGCCTGTGGTGGCTGTGGCTGTTATGCATCACCTTAAATGCCACCCGGCTGGACCGGGAAGGGATCGCCGTTAATATCTTTCATCACTATATTGATACCCTGAAGGAGACGCTTATTGCTGACGCAGACACCCTGACCGATGAAAACGCCGATTATTGCGTGGCGATCGGTAAAACCGCCCTGCTTCCCGAAAGATTTGGTGAATATGTAAAAATCATCAACCTTATTAAGTATCCCTTTTGTCTGCAGAGGCTGGATTAACGAGGGGATGGTATGTGGCATTTTATGATGCATCTGCATCCACTGCTGTTTCTCGGCGGTTTTATGCTTATCGTCCCGGGTATCTATATTGCTATCGGTATAATGATTATCCTGACGCGGCCAGCGGCTCAGCCCCAGCCGCACGCGATGGAGGTTAGCCCCTGGCTGCTGGCCTGGCTGACCGGAGAAGGGACCCGGGTGATTCAGCTGGCAATGTTCAGCTTACTCAGTAATAAGCATCTGTGGAGCCCGGAGCCCGGGCAGGTTTTGGCCAACGGACGCTATGCAAACCACGAAATGAACGTCATTGAAAGCATACTATTTGACCATTTTGCGGTGCGAAAGCCGTGTCATGAAGATCTGCCCTGCAGCCTGAGTATTGCCGGACGTAACCTCTGGCAGGAACAGATAGCAAGCGCGGGTTTAGCCTTAAGTCCGCTGCGCCGCGGATGGAATATGCTGGCCATCAGCATCCCTTCGATCGCCCTCTGCGTTATCGTTGTCAGTAAGACCGTTATCTGGCTCGACCTCACCGCTTACAGCATCTTCAGTTGCCTGCTCATGCCCACGGGTTGCGTTCTGTGGGGCGGATTATGGACAGAGGCCATTTGCAAAACCATTCGTCTCGATATCAACGGCATTTCGCATCATGACGCCCATGCCTGCATCAATGCGTTACAAAAAGCGTTAGCGCATAAAGGCGCTCAGGAGGATGACGCGACGGCCATGCTCTGCGTGGCGGTAAACGGCGTGGAATCGCTTCCCGAGCGCTACCGGGAATATAAAGCGTTAATAGCGCCGATTAGCGTTATCACGTCGCTGCGTACCGAGGATTAGGACCCCGCCAGACCGGCGGGGCGAAGGTAAGGCTACATGGCATCCAGCGCTTTCTGCAGCTTCCAGATATAGCGCGGCGCCTGCGGAGCCGGGTGTTTTTTCACCACATGCTCGAAGAACTCATCGGCGTCAAGATCGTTAATATCCTCGATGGCGTCCTGCCGGTTTGACGAGAAGGTGCGCAGCAGCGCGCCCGCGCCGTTGGCGTAGGAGACCACCACCGCATAGCGCATCACCTGCGGGTCTTTGATCCCCGCCAGCGGGCCGTTTTCCAGAATGCTCAGATAGGCGGCCCCCATCGAGATATTCCGTTCCGGGTTTTTCAGCTCGCTGACCGACGGCTCGCCGCGCCAGCCCATTCGCCGATAGACATCGCGTCCGGAGGTCGACGGCTTAAGCTGCATCAGCCCGACGGCGCCGGATTTACTCACTACCGCAGGGTTACCGCCCGACTCGATGGCGATGATCGCCGTGATCAGCTGCGGATCCACGCCCCAGGCGGCGCCGGCTTTTTCACTGATCGGCATCCACTGCATCGCCCGCTTCACCGGGACCTCGGGGTTCCACGGCGGATTGGTGTAATCATGTTTCGAACTACAACCGGCCAGAAAAACGACTAAAATAAGCAACCATCTCAATTTCACACATCTATCCTTATCTACCCAAACGCCATCATGCTGCAGAACGACGGCAGCGGTACGTCCCCCGCCCGCCGACAGCCAGAAGGATGACGGGTGCGGACTGAAGTTAGCCACCTGGAGATGACAATCGCCATTCCAGGCGGCATCATAACCCTTTCATTCATAGCAAGGAATTATCATGTCTCAGTTTTATCTGGTCGCGCCATCCGGATATTGCATCAACCAGCAGGCGGCGGCCCGCGGCGTCGAGCGTCTGCAGCAGGCCGGACACGAGGTGGCCCACCAGCAGGTCATTCCCCGCCGGCTGCAGCGTTTCGCCGGGACTGAACATGAACGGCTGGCCGATATTAACCAGCTTGCCCAGCTGCCCGGGCGCAACCGGATCGTCCTCGCGGTGCGCGGCGGCTACGGCGCCAGTCGTCTGCTGCCGCATATCGACTGGCAGGGGCTGATTGCCCGCCAGCAGCGCGACCCGCTGCTGATTTGCGGCCACAGCGATTTCACCGCCATCCAATCGGGCCTGCTGGCCCTGGGCAATGTCGTCACCTTCAGCGGGCCGATGCTCGCGGGCAACTTCGGCGCGGAGACCCTCGATCCGTTTACCGAACACCATTTCTGGCAGGCGCTGCGCCAGCCGGAATTCACCCTCGAATGGCCGGGCGAAGGGCCGAACTGCCGGGTGGAAGGCACCCTGTGGGGCGGGAATCTGGCGATGCTGACCTCGCTTATCGGCACCCCGTGGCTGCCGGCGATCCGCGACGGCATCCTGGTGGTGGAGGATATCAATGAGCACCCGTTCCGCGTCGAACGCATGCTGCTTCAGCTGTTGCACAGCGGCGTACTGGCGGCGCAGAAGGCGGTGATCTTCGGCAGCTTCACCGGCGGCACGCCGAACGACTATGACGCGGGATACGACCTGCCGCAGGTCTTTGATTACCTGCGCCAGCAGCTCTCTGTACCGATGATTAGCGGACTGGAGTTTGGTCACGAGCAGCGCACGGTGACCCTGCCGCTGGGGGCGCGCGCGCGGCTGGTGAATCAGGCGGCGGCCACCACCCTGACAATCAGCGGCCACCCGGTGCTGGCAGAATAAATTTGTCAGACGCATAGGCGGATCCCCTGCGAATTGTTAAAATAGTGTCACTTTTAGCCATTTTTTCACGCCAGTCAGGGAGTACGTGAACATTGGACGCCGCTGCGGTCATTAGTCTGTTTATTCTGGGTTCTGTTTTAGTAACCTGCAGTATCTTATTGAGCTCCTTTTCTTCTCGCCTTGGCATCCCGATTCTGGTCATCTTTCTGGCTATCGGGATGCTGGCAGGCATTGACGGCATCGGCGGCATCCCCTTCGACAACTACCCCTTCGCCTACATGGTGAGTAACCTGGCGCTGGCGGTGATCCTGCTGGACGGCGGGATGCGCACCCAGGCCAGCTCCTTTCGCGTGGCGCTATGGCCGGCGCTGTCGCTGGCGACGGTCGGGGTGCTGATCACTTCGGCGCTCACCGGGATGATGGCAGCCTGGCTGTTCAAACTGGATATGATCGAAGGCCTGCTGATCGGCGCCATTGTCGGCTCCACCGACGCCGCGGCGGTCTTCTCGCTGCTCGGCGGCAAGGGGCTCAACGAGCGCGTCGGCTCGACGCTGGAAATTGAGTCAGGCAGTAACGACCCGATGGCGGTTTTCCTGACCATCACCCTGATCGAAATGATCCAGCAGCACCAGACCGGCCTCAGCTGGATGTTCGCCGTGCATATCATTCAACAGTTTGGCCTCGGGATCGTCATCGGCCTCGGCGGCGGCTACCTGCTGCTGCAGATGATCAACCGCATCGTGCTGCCCGCCGGGCTCTATCCGCTGCTGGCGCTGAGCGGCGGGATCATGATTTTCGCCGTCACCACCACCCTCGACGGCAGCGGTATCCTCGCCGTCTATCTCTGCGGCTTTTTGCTGGGCAACCGGCCGATCCGCAACCGGCACGGTATCCTGCAGAACTTCGACGGTCTGGCGTGGCTGGCGCAAATCGCCATGTTCCTGGTGCTGGGCCTGCTGGTGACGCCCTCCGACCTGCTGCCGATCGCTATCCCGGCGCTGCTGCTGTCGATGTGGATGATTTTCATTGCCCGTCCGCTGTCGGTGTTTGCCGGTCTGCTGCCGTTCCGCGGATTTAACCTCCGTGAACGGGTGTTTATCAGCTGGGTTGGCCTGCGCGGCGCGGTGCCGATTATTCTCGCGGTGTTCCCGATGATGGCCGGCCTGGACAACGCCCGCCTGTTCTTCAATGTCGCCTTCTTCGTGGTGCTGGTGTCGCTACTGCTGCAGGGCACCTCGCTATCGTGGGCGGCGAAAAAAGCCAAAGTGGTGGTGCCCCCCGTCAGCTGGCCCATCTCCCGCGTCGGGCTGGATATTCACCCGGAAAACCCGTGGGAGCAGTTCGTCTACCAGCTGGGGGCCGATAAATGGTGCATCGGCGCGGCGCTGCGCGACCTGCATATGCCGCCGGAGACGCGGATTGCCGCGCTGTTTCGCAACAATGTCCTGCTGCACCCCACCGGCAGCACCCGCCTGCGGGAAGGCGATATCCTGTGCGTCATTGGCCGGGAACACGACCTGCCTGCGCTGGGCAAAATGTTCAGCCAGTCGCCGCCGGTGGCGCTCGACCAGCGCTTTTTCGGCGACTTTATCCTTGATGCCGAGGCCCGCTTCGCCGATGTGGCGCAAATCTACGGCATCGACGGCGGAGAGGAGTTCCGCGAACATCAGCAGTCGCTGGGGGAAGTGGTTCAGCAGCTGCTGGGCGCCGCGCCGGTGGTGGGCGACCAGGTGGAGTTCGCCGGGATGGTGTGGACAGTAGCGGAAAAAGAGAACGATCACGTGCTGAAGGTAGGGGTCCGGGTCGCGGAAGACGAGGCGGAGTGATCCGCCCCGGAATACGTTACAGCGTCACAACCGGCACCCGCGGCGCCAGGGCGCACATCAGCTCATAGCCGACGGTGCCGCAGCTGGCCGCCACGTCGTCGATTTTAATCTCTTTGCCCCACAGTTCGACCGGCGCGCCAATCCCGGCCTGCGGACAGGGGGTTAAATCGACCGCCAGCATATCCATCGACACGCGCCCGACGGTGGTGGTCCGCACGCCGTCCACCAGCACCGGCGTGCCGCTCGGCGCCACCCGCGGATAGCCGTCGGCATAGCCGCAGGCGACGATGCCGATCCGCTGCTCCTGGGTGGTGCGATACAGGCCGCCATAGCCGATCGCCTCGCCGGGGCGCAGGTTCTGCACGGCGATGATTTCGCTGCGCAGGGCCATCACCGGCTTCAGGCCGGTGTTCGCGATATCCTGCCACTGCCCGGAGGGCGACGCGCCATACAGCACGATGCCCGGTCGAACCCAGTCAAAATGCGCTTCCGGATGCCAGAGGGTCGCCGCCGAGTTAGCCAGCGAGCGCGGGCAATCCAGTCCCTCCGCCGCTTGTTCAATACGGCGCATCGGCTCGACAATCCCCTGCGGGTTCTCCGCCTCCGCGAAGTGCGACATCAGCGTCATCTCGCCGACGTTGCTTATCGCCCGCAGCTGCTGCCAGACGGTATGCACCCGCTCCGGCATAAAGCCCAGCCGGTTCATGCCGCTGTTCACCTTGAGATAGATATCCAGCGGCGCGCGCAGCTTCGCCTGCTGCAGCGCCTTAATCTGCCAGTTGCTGTGAACGCTGGTGGTTAAGCGATATTGATCCAGCACCGCCAGCTCATCGGCATGGAAGAAGCCCTCCAGTAGCAGGATCGGACCTTTCCAGCCCTGCTCGCGCAGCAGGATCGCCTCTTCCAGGTTGAGCAAGGCGAAACCATCCGCCGCGCTCAACGCACTCCATACCCGCGCCACGCCATGGCCATAAGCATTAGCTTTGACCACCGCCCACAGGCGCGACCCGGGGGCCGCGCGACGCACTATCTGTAAATTCTGCCGCAAGGCCAGCAGGTCGATGCTGGCCACTACCGGACGGGTCATGCAAGCTCCTTAGTTGTGTGCGCCATGCAGATGCTGCGGACGCGCCGGGGTGAACCCGGGGCTGTAGCGGGCGACCGCCAGATCGTCGTAAGGGATCGCCGGCGTGCGGCCGGAGATCAAATCGCTGATAAGCTGCCCTGAGCCGCAGGCCATGGTCCAGCCGAGGGTACCGTGACCGGTGTTGAGCCACAGGTTTTTAAACGCCGTGCGCCCGACCACCGGCGTGCCGTCCGGCGTCATCGGCCGCAGGCCGGTCCAGAAGGTGGCCTGCTCAACGTGGCCGCCGCGCGGGAACAGGTCGCGCACCACCATTTCCAGAGTTTCCCGACGCGGCTGCAGCAGCGCTTTGTTAAAACCGACGATCTCGGCCATACCGCCGACGCGAATGCGCTGATCGAAACGGGTGATGGCGATTTTATACGTCTCATCAAGGATAGTGGAAACCGGCGCGCCGTCTTCCTGGGCAATCGGGATGGTTAACGAATAGCCTTTCAGCGGGTAGACCGGAATATCCACCAGCCCCTTGAGCATCGCCGTCGAGTAGGAGCCGAAGGCCATCACATAGGCGTCGCCTTTGATAATCTCATCGCCGCATTTCACCCCGGCAATGCGATCGCCCTCCTGCAGCAGGGCGTCCACCGGGGTATTGAAGCGGAAGGTGACCCCGGCCTGTTCCGCCATCGCCGCCAGACGGGTGGTAAACAGCTGGCAGTCGCCGGTTTCATCGTTTGGCAGGCGCAGGCCGCCGGTCAGTTTGTGGCTGACCTCCGCCAGCGCGGGCTCCACTTCCGCCAGCCGCTTCGCCTCCAGCAGCTGATACGGCACGCCGGCGTCCTCCAGCACCGCGATGTCGCGGGTGGCGTTTTCATACTGTTTGGCGGTACGGAACAGCTGCAGCGTCCCGCCCTGACGCCCTTCATACTGAATGCCGGTGGTGTCGCGCAGCGCCTTCAGGCAGTCGCGGCTGTACTCCGCCAGGCGCACCATCCGGCCTTTGTTCTCCATATAGTGGCGGGTGTCGCAGTTGCGCAGCATCTGCCACATCCACTTCAGCTGGAACGACGTGCCGTCAAGGCCGATCGCCAGCGGCGCATGGCGCTGGAACATCCATTTTATCGCCTTCAGCGGCACCCCCGGCGCCGCCCAGGGCGCCGCATAGCCGGGAGAAATCTGCCCGGCGTTGGCCGCGCTGGTCTCCTCTGCCGGACCGGGCTGACGGTCGATAACCGTCACCTCATGACCCGCCTGACTCAAATACCACGCGCTGGCTACCCCAACCACCCCACTTCCCAGTATGACGACACGCATAGCGACTCCGTAACAGTTAAAGAACAATCATCTAATTACAAATTGATAACTCAGATGAAAATATTATTCAACATACGCTTTATTTATGGTGACTTAACTCACAGCAAACCGCACCAGCCCTGCGCTGCGAGATTTACGATCTCATGCTGCGCTTTATTTTTACCCAGCATTATATTCTGTAAATAAGCGCAAAAAACGGCTTTGAGATGGGGAAATCGCGAAGAAAAGCGATTGGCTGACAACACAGTTTGCTGTGCGGTGTTCTATGCTTGTTTAGAGGTTTTCCGTTCAGAGAAAACCAACAACAACGAGGGCGCGCTAATGGCTACGATTGACTCCATGAACAGGGACACCACCCGTTTAAGCGATGGACCCGACTGGACGTTTGAGTTACTGGAGACCTACCTGGCCGAAGTGGACCGGGTCGCTAAGCTCTATCGTCTTGACACCTACCCGCACCAGATCGAAGTCATTACTTCCGAGCAGATGATGGACGCCTACTCCAGCGTCGGCATGCCCATCAACTATCCGCACTGGTCGTTCGGCAAAAAATTCATTGAGACCGAGCAGGCCTATAAGCACGGCCAGCAGGGCCTGGCGTATGAGATTGTCATCAACTCCAACCCCTGTATCGCCTACCTGATGGAAGAAAACACCATCACCATGCAGGCGCTGGTGATGGCGCACGCCTGCTACGGGCATAACTCGTTCTTTAAAAACAATTACCTGTTTCGCAGCTGGACCGACGCCAGCTCAATCATCGACTACCTGATCTTCGCCCGCAAATACATTACCGAGTGCGAAGAACGCTATGGCGTCGACGAAGTGGAGAAACTGCTCGACTCCTGCCATGCGCTGATGAACTACGGCGTCGACCGCTATAAACGTCCGCAAAAAATCTCTCTGCAGGAGGAGAAGGCGCGGCAGAAAAGCCGGGAAGAGTATCTGCAGAGCCAGGTGAATATGCTGTGGCGCACCCTGCCGAAGCGCGAAGAGGAGAAGGCGATTGAGTCCGCCCGCCGCTACCCTTCCGAACCGCAGGAGAACCTGCTGTACTTTATGGAGAAGAACGCCCCGCTGCTGGAATCGTGGCAGCGCGAGATCCTGCGCATCGTGCGCAAAGTCAGCCAGTATTTCTACCCGCAGAAACAGACCCAGGTGATGAACGAGGGGTGGGCCACCTTCTGGCACTACACCATCCTCAATCATCTCTATGACGAAGGGAAAGTGACCGAGCGCTTTATGCTGGAGTTTCTCCACAGCCACACGAACGTGGTGTTCCAGCCGCCATACAACAGTCCGTGGTACAGTGGGATTAACCCCTACGCGCTGGGCTTCGCCATGTTCCAGGACATCAAGCGCATCTGCCAGTCGCCCACCGAAGAGGACAAGTACTGGTTCCCGGATATCGCCGGTTCCGACTGGCTGGAAACGCTGCATTTCGCCATGCGCGACTTCAAGGATGAGAGCTTTATCAGCCAGTTCCTGTCGCCGAAGATCATGCGCGATTTCCGCTTCTTCACCGTGCTCGACGACGACCACAACAATTATCTCGAGATCTCGGCGATCCACAACGAAGAGGGCTATCGCGAGATCCGCAACAAGCTCTCAGCGCAATATAACCTCAGCAATCTTGAGCCGAATATCCAGGTGTGGAACGTTGACCTGCGCGGCGACCGCTCGCTGACGTTGCGCTATGTGCCGCACAACCGCGTCCCGCTGGACAAAGGGCGGCGCGAAGTGCTGAAACATGTGCATCGTCTGTGGGGGTTCGATGTGCTGCTGGAGCAGCAGAACGCCGACGGCAGCATTGAGCTACTGGACCGCTGCCCGGCGCGGCCGAACGCGCTATAGCTTTACGGGACGTATAAAACGACGAAGGGGGCCATCGGCCCCCTTATTGTGTTTATCGATGGCGAATAGCCAGCTTAACGCACATTCATGGCTAAATCGCCGGGCAGCGATTTCTGCATCCGGTGCCAGATCTCGCCGCTGTCATGGCCGTAGCGACGAACCAGCTCATACACCTGATCGTGCAGGCCGCCTTCGCACACCTTCGCCAGCTGATGATAAAAGCCCAGCGCCAGGCTGCGCGCTTCCGGGCTGGAGAAATAGTGGCGGCCAATGCGGGTATACAGCCCCTTCATGCCGTTGAGGATCAGACCATAGATCGGATTGCCGGAGGCGAACGCCAGACCGCGGAAAATGTTGTAATCGAGGTCGGCGAAGGCGTCGGCGTGATCTTCCACTTCCCGGGCGCTGTCCAGCACCGCCAGCGCTTTATCCGGATGCTGACGGAACGCGGTGCGAATAAAAATCGTGGAAATATTGGTGCGCACGGAGAGCAGGTTATCAATCAGCTGCGGGACGCTGTCGTGATCGAGACGCGCCAGCGTTTCAAGGATATTCAGCCCGGAGGTCTCCCAGAAGTTGTTCACTTTGGTGGGTTTGCCGTGCTGAATGGTCAACCAGCCGTCACGCGCCAGACGCTGCAACACTTCGCGCAGAGTGGTGCGGGTGACACCGATCAGCTCAGAAAGCTCGCGTTCAGCGGGGAGAATCGATCCAGGTGGGAAGCGGTTATTCCAGATGCTCTCAATGATATACTCTTCCGCGAAACCCGCAGGGCTCTGCGCCTTAATGACCATAATAATATTTCCATTACACATTGTTGCAATTGCACTCATCATACCAGAGCCGCTATAGCGCAGATAGCATCGCAAGTGAATTAAAAAGGGATCGCCGTTTCATTTTCCGTTTTTACTTTACGCTTTTCCTTCTCTCCCGTAACCGCCGCCGCGCTGCGAAGAAAGTTGCTTCTCATTTTGCTCAGCTGATACTCTTGCCAATCGTTACGCACAAAATCATGTACTAATTGACGGGGAAGGATTCTGTCGTGGAAATTTCTTATGGCCGCGCGCTGTGGCGCAATTTTCTTGGCCAGTCGCCTGACTGGTACAAGCTGGCATTAATTATTTTCTTAATCATCAATCCGCTGGTGTTCGCCTTAGCGCCGTTTGTCGCCGGCTGGCTGCTGGTGGTTGAGTTTATCTTTACCCTCGCCATGGCGCTGAAGTGCTATCCACTGCTGCCGGGGGGGCTGCTGGCATTTGAAGCGGTGCTGATCGGCATGACCAGCCCGGGTCATGTGCGGGATGAGATCGCCAGCAACCTGGAAGTGCTGCTCCTGCTGATGTTCATGGTGGCGGGCATCTACTTTATGAAGCAGCTGCTGCTCTTCGTCTTTACGCGCCTGCTGCTCGGCATCCGCAGCAAAATGCTGCTGTCGCTGGCCTTCTGCCTGGCCGCCGCCTTCCTCTCCGCCTTTCTCGATGCGCTCACCGTGGTGGCGGTGGTGATTAGCGTCGCCGTCGGGTTTTACGGCATCTATCACCGCGTCGCCTCGGCGCGCCCCGACGATAGCGATGTGCAGGACGACAGCCATATCGATCAGCACTACCGCGAGGTGCTGGAGCAGTTCCGCGGTTTTCTGCGCAGCCTGATGATGCACGCCGGCGTCGGTACCGCGCTCGGCGGCGTCATGACCATGGTCGGCGAGCCGCAAAACTTAATTATCGCCAAAGCGGCGGGCTGGCATTTTGGCGAATTCTTCATTCGCATGTCGCCCATCACGCTGCCGGTGCTGGTCTGCGGGCTGCTGACCTGTCTGCTGGTGGAAAAGTATCGCCTGTTTGGCTACGGCGAACCGCTGCCGCCGACGGTCCGAAAGGTGCTGCAGGACTTTGACGATCGCAGCCGCGCGCAGCGCAGTCGTCAGGAACGGCTGCGGCTGATTGCCCAGGCGCTGATTGGCGTCTGGCTGATCGCAGCCCTCGCATTGCACCTTGCCGAAGTCGGCCTCATTGGCCTGTCGGTGATCATTCTCGCTACCACCTTTACCGGCGTGACCGATGAACATGCGATTGGCAAGGCGTTCACCGAGGCGTTGCCCTTCACCGCGCTGCTGACGGTATTCTTTGCCGTCGTGGCGGTGATCATCGACCAGCAGCTGTTCACGCCGGTCATCGAGTTTGTTCTGCAGGCCTCGCCGCACGCGCAGCTGTCGCTGTTTTATCTGTTTAACGGCCTGCTGTCGTCCATCTCGGATAACGTTTTTGTCGGTACGGTCTACATCAACGAAGCGAAAACCGCCCTCGAGCATGGCGCCATCAGCCTGAAGCAGTTTGAGATGCTGGCGGTGGCGATCAATACCGGCACCAACCTGCCGTCAGTGGCCACCCCGAACGGCCAGGCGGCATTCCTCTTCCTGCTGACTTCCGCGCTGGCGCCGCTTATCCGGCTCTCCTATGGCCGCATGGTGTGGATGGCTCTGCCCTACACCCTCGTGCTGACGCTGGTCGGCCTGCTGTGCGTCGAGTTCACCCTGATGCCGGTCACCGAATGGTTGCTGGCTCACGGCTGGCTGGTTACCCCCACCCTGCCCTGATCCACCCGTCGCCCGGGTTCGCCCGGGCGATTCAATAACCAGTTACGTAATATTTTCCGCCGGGCCGCTGGCGTCGGTTCGGTTTTCGTTTACACTGCCATGATTTAGCATCTTCCAGGGAAATGATTATGTTGCAATATTTAAACCAGTGCTCGCGGGGACGCGGCGCCTGGCTCCTGATGGCATTGACCGCGTTCATTCTCGAACTCGTCGCGCTGTGGTTCCAGCACGTGATGCTGCTGCAGCCGTGTGTGATGTGCATTTATGAACGCTGCGCCCTGTTTGGCATCATGGGCGCGGGGCTGGTGGGCGCCATTGCCCCCAAAACGCCGCTGCGCTATGTCGCCATGCTGATTTGGCTGTACAGCGCGGTACGTGGGCTGCAGCTGGCGTGGGAACATACGATGATCCAGTTGCACCCATCGCCGTTCCAAACCTGTGATTTCGCCGCCCGCTTCCCGAGCTGGCTGCCGCTGGATAAATGGTTGCCGCAGGTGTTTGTCGCGTCCGGCGACTGTTCGGTACGCCAGTGGCAGTTCCTGTCGCTGGAGATGCCGCAATGGCTGGTGGGCATTTTCGCGGCCTATCTGGTGGTGGCTATCCTGGTGATCGTTGCTCAGCCTTTTAAAGCGAAAAAGCGCGATCTGTTTGGCCGCTAAGCCGCTGTGAGTCCCGCGCATCATGAAACGCCCTCCGGGGCGTTTTTTTGTGCCTGCTGTTCATCGCTGAATCGTTTCCTGTCTGCGGTTGACCACGGCCATCAAAAGATGCATATTAAATACATCTTATATAGCCCCACAGGAGCTCACATGTCATCTTTACTGATCCCCGCAGACTGGAAAGTTAAACGCTCCACCCCGTTCTTTACCAAAGAGAACGTCCCCGCCGCCCTGCTGAGCCACCACAACACCGCAGCCGGCGTCTTCGGTCAGCTGTGCGTCATGGAAGGTACGGTGACCTATTACGGTTTTGCCAATGAACAGGCGACGGAGCCGGAGAAAAAAGTCGTCATTCATGCCGGGCAGTTTGCCGCCAGTCCGCCGCAGTACTGGCACCGCGTCGAACTCAGCGACGATGCCCGCTTCAATATTCACTTCTGGGTGGCGGATGAAACCGACGGTGAAAACGGGCTGTTCCACGCGAAAAAAGCGTGACGGCGCTTACCGCGCCCTGTCAGGCAGATTAAGGATGTGGTCCTGCCAGTCGACAACGGTGGACTCGGGCACCGCAATATGACGGACGGAGATGCGTTCGCCGTGCATCGCCGCTTTTGAGCCGGTCAGCAGCGGGTGCCAGGCCGGCAGAGGCTTGCCTTCCGCCAGCAGGCGATAGGCGCAGGTCGGCGGCAGCCATTCGAAAGTCGGCAGATTTTCGCGCGTGAGCTTGATGCAGTCCGGCTCATATTCGAAGCGACGCTCGTAGTTACGGCACTGGCAGGTTTTGATATTGAGCTGACGGCAGGCGACGTTGGTGAAGTAGATCTCATCGGTATCTTCATCCATCAGCTTATGCAGGCAGCACTGGCCGCAACCGTCACACAGCGATTCCCACTCCGCGTCGGTCATGTCATCCAGGGTTTTTTGTTGCCAGAAAGGTTGTTCGCTCATCGAAGTGTCCGTCGTTGCCAGTTAAGGGTGCACCTTATAACCAGTCTGGCACGACGATGCAAGTTTTGCCGCCCCAAAAGGCGGCAAACCGCGCTTACAGTACCCGGGTGGTGAGCGACAGGCCGTTGAAGCCGACCACCAGCTCGTCGCCGCTGTGCAGCGGCCCTACCCCTTCCGGGGTGCCGGTGAGGATCACGTCCCCGGCTTTGAGAGTAAAGAAGCGCGACATATAGGCGATCAGCGGCACGATCTGATGGATCATGTCGGCGGTGGTGCCCTGCTGGCGCACCTCGCCGTTAATCTTCAGGCTTAACGGCGTATTCTGCGGGTCGCCGTGGAACTCGGCGGCCGGAATAAAGCCGGAGATCGGACAGGCGTTATCGAAGCCTTTGGCCTTTTCCCACGGCTGTCCGGCCTTTTTCATCTTCGCCTGCAGGTCGCGCAGGGTGAGATCCAATGCGACGCCATAGCCGGCAATCCCTTTCTGCACATGCTCTTCCGTCGCCTGACGCAGCGTACCGCCGATCAGCACCGCCAGCTCGACTTCGTGATGCACCGAGCCCAGCCCCTCAGGAAGCACCAACGGCTGACGGAGATCGCACAGCGCGCTCTCAGGTTTAATAAACAGCACCGGCTCTTCCGGCGTCGCACTGCCCATTTCCTTGATGTGCTTTGCATAATTACTGCCGACGCAAACCACTTTGCTCACCGGATAATCCAGGAGCGCTCCCTGCCAGTTATGATGTTGGTACATTATTTTCCCTCGTGGGTTAATCGGATTGTTTCCCCTGTTCCGCCAGGTGTTTCTTTAGTAGATTTTCAGACGGCGGAGGAAGTTGCAGGTAATAGCCCTGTTCGCTTAACGCCTGTTTCACTTTTTCGAGGTCGGCGTTAACCAGTTTTTTGCGCCCATCCAGCGGCAGCAGCATCGCCATTTGCGGCGTGCCGAAGCCGCGCATCAGCTCGTCAGGAACGCGTGAGAAATCGTCCTTTTTTTCAACGTATAAATAGGTTTGTTCACGTTTAGTACTTCGATAGATCACACAAAACATAGTTTTACTCGGAATTAGACCCGTGGTCACTTGCCTCAATATATGAGTGACTATAACATGCCTTTTAGTCTTCGGAATATCACCGCACTTCGGCGGTCGATAAACAGCAAATTGAGTAAGGCCAGGATGTCAAATACGCCAATCGAACTTAAAGGCAGTAGCTTCACGTTATCTGTCGTTCATTTGCACGATGCAAATCCCGAGGTTATTCGTCAGGCGTTAGAAGACAAAATCGCCCAGGCTCCCGCCTTTTTACGCCATGCTCCGGTGGTGGTGAATATCGCCAGCGTCGAGGAGAGCGTCGAATGGCGCGCCGTCAACGAGGCTATCGCCGCGACCGGTTTACGTATTATGGGCGTCAGCGGATGCAAAATCCCGCGCCTGAAAACCGAAATCGACCGCGCCGGTATCCCGTTATTAACCGAAGGGAAAGAAAAAGCCCCTCGTCCGGCACCGTCCGAACCTGCCCCGCCGCCGCCAGTTGCTAACCAGATCACAAAAACGCGTTTGATTGACCAGCCGGTACGTTCCGGTCAGCGCATTTATGCGCCACACTGTGATCTTATTGTTACAAATCATGTGAGTGCCGGCGCGGAACTTATCGCTGACGGCAATATCCATGTATATGGCATGATGCGAGGACGCGCATTGGCAGGCGCCGGTGGCGACAGAGACGCCCAGATATTTTGTACCCACCTTGCGGCGGAGCTGGTCTCCATCGCCGGGGAATATTGGCTGAGCGATAACATCCCGGCCGAATTTTATGGCAAAGCGGCACGCCTGCGTTTAGGCGAAAGCGCTTTGACAATTCAACCGTTAAATTAATCCCTTTTTAACAAGGAATTTCTATGGCACGCATTATTGTTGTGACTTCGGGTAAAGGGGGCGTTGGCAAGACCACCTCCAGCGCGGCCATCGCTACAGGTTTGGCCCAGAAGGGAAAGAAAACCGTCGTTATCGACTTCGACATCGGCCTGCGTAACCTCGACCTGATTATGGGCTGCGAACGTCGCGTCGTTTATGATTTCGTCAACGTCATCCAGGGCGATGCCACATTGAACCAGGCGCTGATCAAAGATAAGCGCACGGAAAACCTCTACATTCTCCCGGCTTCCCAGACCCGGGATAAAGACGCCCTGACCCGCGAAGGCGTCGACAAAGTTCTCGAAGAACTGAAGAAGATGGAGTTCGATTTCATCGTCTGTGATTCCCCGGCAGGCATTGAAACCGGTGCGCTGATGGCGCTCTATTTCGCTGATGAAGCCATTATCACCACCAACCCGGAAGTCTCCTCCGTTCGCGACTCCGACCGTATCCTTGGCATTCTCGCCTCCAAATCCCGCCGCGCGGAAAATGGCGAAGAGCCGATCAAAGAGCACCTGCTGCTGACCCGCTACAATCCAGGCCGCGTCAATAAAGGCGATATGCTGAGCATGGAAGACGTGCTGGAGATTCTGCGCATCAACCTGGTGGGCGTGATCCCGGAAGACCAGTCAGTCCTGCGCGCATCCAACCAGGGTGAGCCCGTGATCCTCGATGCCGCGTCGGACGCAGGCAAAGCCTATGCCGATACCGTTGAACGTCTGCTCGGAGAAGAACGCCCTTTCCGCTTCATTGAAGAAGAGAAGAAAGGATTCCTCAAACGCCTGTTCGGAGGATAAATTATGGCTTTACTCGACTTTTTTCTCTCGCGAAAAAAGAACACGGCTAATATTGCGAAAGAACGCCTGCAAATCATCGTCGCCGAGCGCCGCCGCGGGGACGCGGAGCCGCATTACCTGCCGCAGTTGCGCAAAGATATCCTGGAAGTGATCTGTAAATACGTGCAGATCGACCCGGAGATGGTCAGCGTGCAGCTGGAGCAACGGGACGGTGATATTTCTATTCTTGAGCTGAACGTGACCCTACCCGAAACGGAAGAGTCGAAACCCTGACCTGCTGTTCCATCCCGAAAAAAAACCGGCTACGCCACGCGCCGCCGGTTTTTTTATAGCCTGAACCAGACCGCCCGCTAGCGCGGATAGTCGTTTAACAGCGTCATCAGCCGTTCGCCCATTTGCTCACCACGCCAACCGGAAATCAGCTCAGGTTCAGCGGCCTGCGTTTTCAGCTGCCAGTGCCAGTTCAGCAGCTGGTTGATCTGTCGACGCGACGCCAGCAGCTCCGCGCTTACGCCCTTCTCCGCGCTCACTTCCTGCACCAGCGCTTTAATCTCTTTAAAGGCTTTGCGGTAGCCCGGCATGTCGATCAGATTCTGCAGCGGCGCCGGCAGCGACGACTCCGGCAGCGCCTGGGCTTTCTCGACCAGGCCGATCAGCGTTTTGCCATGGAAGCGAATTTCGCTACCGGACAACCCGAGGCTGTCGAGCTCGCCGAGGCTGGTGGGCATATAGCGCGCCACGCTCCACAGATGCTCTTCCCGCACCACAAAGTTCACCGCCAGGTCGCGCTCACGCGCTTTGCGCAGACGCCACTCCGCCAGCAGCTGCAGGCAGCCCAGCTGGCGGGTACGCAGCTGCCAGGCGTTGCCGATATCGCGCCAGGCCTCGGCCGGGTCGACCACCTCCTGACGGCGCTGCTGCATCAGGCGACATTCGTCCAGTGCCGCCGATAGCCAGCCCGCGCGATCGGTCTCCGCCATTAATTGGCTGGCGATCGGCAGCAGGTACCAGACGTCGGCCGCAGCGTATTCACACTGACGCTCGGTTAGCGGTCGCGCCAGCCAGTCGGTGCGGGATTCGCTTTTGTCCAGCGCGACCCCGGAATACTCTTCCACCATCGAGGCAAAGCCCCAGGACATCGGCCGACCGCAGAAAGCCGCCAGGATCTGGGTGTCGATCAGCGGCTGCGGCATCAGGTTGAACGCGTTGAGGAAGACTTCTAAATCTTCGCTGCCGGCATGCAGGTATTTGGTCACATCCGGATTGAGCAGCAGGTCGCGCATCGGCGCCCAGTCGTTAATCGTCAAGGGATCGATCAGAGAGACCTGGTGGCCGTCGAACAGCTGCAGCAGGCCCAGCTGCGGGTAATAGGTGCGGGTACGGACAAATTCCGTATCCAGAGCGACGGCGGAGGCCGCGCTTGCCGCTTCGCAGACAGCGCGCAGGCCATCGTCGGTGGTGATCATCTGATAGTTCAAAGCATACTCTCTTAACTTGCGCCCATAAAAAACGCCGGCGTAGCCGGCGTCTGGCGACTCATTCGTTACTCAGCCTTTATTGTCCACTTTAGCGCGCGCTTCGTCACGCAGTTCTCGCCGCAAAATTTTCCCGACGTTGGATTTCGGCAGTTCGTCACGGAATTCCACCAGTTTCGGCACCTTATAGCCGGTCAAATGGCGTCGGCAGAACGTAATCAGCGCTTCTTCGGTTAATGCGGCATCTTTCTTCACCACGAAGATCTTCACCGCTTCGCCGCTGCTGCCGGACGGCACGCCGATGGCCGCCACCTCCAGCACGCCGCTGTGCTGCATGACCACATCTTCGATTTCATTCGGATAGACGTTAAAACCCGACACCAGGATCATATCTTTTTTCCGATCGACGATGCGCAGGAACCCCTCTTCATCCATCACCGCGATATCCCCGGTGTGCAGCCAGCCGTTCTTGATGATCTCATCCGTCGCGTCAGGTCGCTGCCAGTAGCCCAGCATCACCTGCGGCCCCTTGATACAGAGTTCGCCAGGCTGGCCCGGCGCCACTTCGTTATCGTCATCATCCACCAGTTTGGCTTCGGTGGAAGGCACCGGCAGACCAATGCTGCCGCTGTGGTAGTCGATATCGTGGGGGTTGACGCTGACCAGCGGCGAACACTCGGTCAGTCCGTAGCCCTCAAGCAGATATTGCCCGGTCAGTTTTACCCAGCGCTCAGCCACCGCCTGCTGCACCGGCATGCCGCCGCCGGCGGAGAGGTGCAGCGAGGAGAAATCAAGCTGCTGGAACTCTTTGTTGTTCAGCAAGGCGTTGAACAGCGTATTAACCCCGGTCATGGCGGTAAAGGGATATTTCGCCAGCTCCTTCACCAGTCCGGGTATGTCGCGCGGGTTGGTGATCAGCAGATTCTGCCCGCCCAGCTCGATAAACAGCAGGCAGTTCATGGTGAGGGCGAAAATGTGATACAGCGGCAGCGCGGTCACCACGAACTCTTTGCCGCGATGCAGCAGCGGGCCGTAGGTGGCATTGACCTGCTCGAGATTGGCCAGCATGTTGCGATGGGTCAGCATCGCCCCTTTAGCCACCCCGGTAGTGCCCCCGGTGTACTGCAGAAACGCCAGATCTTCCGCTACGATCTCCGGCTTCACGTACTGCATGCGATAGCCGTGCTGCAGCGCGCTGCGAAACGAGATGGCATCCGGCAGATGGTACTTCGGCACCAGGCGCTTGATGTACTTAACCACAAAGTTCACCAGCGTGCCTTTGGCGGTGGAGAGCTGATCGCCCATGCGCGTCAGGATCACGTGTTTCACCTGGGTCTTCGCCACCACTTTTTCCAGGGTATGGGCAAAGTTGGAGACGATGACGATCGCCGCCGCGCCGCTGTCGTTGAGCTGATGCTCCAGTTCACGCGGGGTATATAAGGGGTTGACGTTGACCACGATCATCCCGGCGCGCAGGATGCCAAACAGGGCCACCGGATACTGCAGCAGGTTAGGCATCATCAGGGCCACCCGATCGCCCTTCTGTAACCCTAAGCCCTCCTGAAGGTAAGCGGCGAAGGCGCGACTGCGCTCTTCCAGCTTACGGTAGGTCATCACTTCACCCATATTGATAAACGCCGGTTGGTCGGCGTAGCGGGTGGTGGCATGTTCAAACAGTTCAACCAGGGATTGATAGCGGTCAGGATTTATCTCCGCCGGAACATCTGCGGGATAACGGTTTAGCCAAACCTTTTTCACTGCATCACCTCTGAAATAGTTATTCGTCGTCATCACAGCCCCTGGGAAATACATTTTGTTAACATTATATTAACTCAGCGTACCAGTTTATTAATTAGGCAATGAGCAGGTTGCGAAGCGCGTCACTATTTTTTTTCTTATTCGACTGAAAACAAAGAAACAGCGGACTGGCCGCTGTTTCTTTGAACTAACAAAAACAACAAAATCATTCAGTTACAACGTTTCTTACCTCAGCAGGGCCGGGGTTGTACCATCCCCATCCGCCATAGCCGTACCCCCAGGGGCGGGGACCCAGCATCCACGGGTCGATGGGCTGCGGGGGCATCACCACCTGCTGCACCACGTTCCAGCGTTTGTAGCCGGTGGCGTTCATCAGCATAAATTTGTAGGGCGTGCTACCCACTTTGCCATCGACCACCCCGGCAATCGGCCCGACCACGGTCACCAGCTGGCCCCGGAAGTCCACCGGATCGAGGAAGCCGTTAACATCGGCAAAGATTCGCCCGCGCGAGGGTTCGCCCAGTTCCGGCCGCGCACCGCTGTCCAGCGGCACGGTAGCGATTTCTAAGCGGGTTTTACCCTGCTGGTTCTGCACGTTGACCACCTTGCCGCCAAAGCGCGCTTCCTGACCAACGTACAGCTGCGGGGCGTTCATCACCCGCACCAAATCCTGCTGCGGCGTGGGGCTGGTGCCTTTGATGGCATCCGGCACCGATACGCAGCCGCTCAGCGCAACGGCAACCGCCGCGGCCAGCAGCCAGCGAACGCCCTGTTTTTGACCCGCCATGATGCGACTCCTTTTCTCAGTCTTCTTGTTACTGAGATTCACTCGCGGCCCGGAAGTTTCTTCCACGCCACCTCGTTACGCAAATAAACCGGCTCCGCTTTCTCCACGGCCACGGTTTTCCCTGCCGCCAGCAGATAACAGGCTAACGGCAGCATATCCTCTGCCGCCGGCAGTTCAATTTCGCCGCTGCTTAAGGTCAGTCCGCTCTCTTTCGCCAGATCCGGCCACGCCTGCCAGCCGGTGCCGACGGTGGCCCATTCGCCGGAAAGCTGCGCCAGCCGTTCGGCCACCGCGTCCGGTTTGAGCACCGCTTCCGTCTCTTCGCCGTGCCAGACGCCCTGCTCGTCGCGCTGGTACTCAGCCCAGTAGACTTCACCCATCCTGGCGTCAATCGCCGCCAGCACGCGGGTGGCGCCGGTTTTGCGCCAGGCGCCCTGCGCCATGGTGGCCAGCGTGGAAACGCCGATCATCGGCAGCTCCGCGCCGAGCGCCAGCCCCTGGGCGATACCGATGCCGATACGCACGCCGGTAAAGCTGCCCGGGCCGCGGCCAAAGGCCAGCGCGTCCAGCTCGGTCAGGGTGGTGCCGCTCTCGGTGAGAACCTCCTGCACCAGCGGCAGGATACGTTGGGTGTGTTCGCGGGGACAAATTTCGAAATGAGCACTAAGGGTGCCATCATTCCACAGCGCCGCGGAGCAGGCCTCTGTGGCGGTATCGATAGCCAAAATTCGCATGGGTGGTCACGCTCTCGTTACATAGTTCAGGCCTTCAGGCAGCCTGTTTACCGGCAGACGGTCAATCCGTCGCCACACCGCCCGAAGTCTAGTGGGAACCGCTAATTAACAAAATGGCGCGCAGCTTAACACATTTTAGGGCGGATTACCTTGCCGGCGGCACGGCGAGGAAGCGCACCGCCCGGCGGATATCGCGGGTCCGCGGCGCGGGCGGCAGGCTGGCCAGGAACACCGCGCCGTAAGGGCGCATCACCAGCCGGTTGTCACAGATAACCAGCACCCCACGGTCGTCGATATCGCGGATCAGCCGGCCTACCCCCTGCTTGAGGGTGATCACCGCGTCCGGGAGCTGCACTTCATCGAACGGATCTCCGCCGCGTAGCCGGCAATCTTCCATCCGCGCTTTCAGCAGCGGGTCGTCCGGCGAGGTAAACGGCAGCTTATCGATGATCACCAGCGACAGCGCGTCTCCGCGCACATCGACCCCTTCCCAGAAGCTGCTGGTGGCCACCAGCAGGGCGTTGCCGGCGCTGACGAACTGCTGCAGCAGCTGGCCTTTACTGGTCTCCCCCTGCAGCAGCACCGGCAGGGTCATGGTGGCGCGGAACTGCTCCGCCAGATCGCGCATCATGGCGTGCGAAGTACACAGCATAAAGCAGCGACCGTCGTTAGCCTCGATCAGCGGTTTAAGCATGGCCGCCAGATGGCGCGCCGCGCCGGGCTGGTTCGGCAGCGGTAGATTACGCGGTACGCAGAGCAGCGCCTGATGCTGATAGTCAAAGGGGCTAGGCAGCAGCAGAGTCTGCGCCTCGTCGATCCCCAGCCGGGCGGTGAAGTGATGTAGATCGTCATTTACCGACAGCGTCGCCGAGGTAAAGATCCAGCTTCCCGACTTCTGCGCCATCACCTCTTTAAACTTCTCGGCCACGGTCAACGGCGTCAGCGCAAGGGTAAAGTGGCGCGAGGTGCACTCATACCAGTAGCTGTAGCCCGGCTGATTGATCTCTTTCAGCCGCTTCAGACGCCCGCGATAAAGCGTGGCGCGCTCAAAGGCGGCGTCGAGCAGCGCCGAGCGCCCCAGCGAAAGTTTGGCGACGTCGTAACACAGTTCAAGAGCATCATCGAGCAGCAGCAGCGCCCGCTGAATGTGGCTGTCCGCCAGCAGCTCGCGCAGGTTGCCGCGGTAGCCCGGGTCCCCCAGCTGCAGGCGAAAATCCTGGGCGCTTTGCGCGAGGCGGTCGGCGCATTTTTGCAGCTGCTGGGTGTCTTTCAGTTCGGTGCGGTAGGCAATGGTGATGTCTTTCGCCAGATCCAGCAGCTGGCGGCTGGAGAGCGACTGGCCAAAGTACTGGCTGGCGATATCCGGCAGCTGATGGGCTTCGTCGAAGATCATCACCTCCGCCTCGGGGATCAGTTCGGCGAAGCCGCTCTCTTTGACCACCATATCGGCAAGAAACAGATGATGGTTGACCACCACCACGTCGGCATCCATCGCTTTTTTACGCGCCTTCACCACGAAGCAATCTTTATACAGCGGGCAATCGCTGCCGAGGCAGTTATCGTTGGTGCTGGTGACCAGCGGCCAGGCCTGGGAATCTTCCGCCACGCTGGCGCAGGTGCTGATATCGCCATCCTGGGTTTGGTTCGACCAGGAGCGCAGGAGGATCACGTCGCTGAGGGTTTGCACCGGCAGATCGCCGCCCGCCAGCGCCTGCTGTTCCAGGCGTTCGAGGCACAGGTAGTTGGAGCGCCCTTTTAGCAGCGCCAGTTTGCCGGTGAATTTGAGCGCTTTGGCGACGGTGGGCAGATCGCGGCTGTAGAGCTGATCCTGCAGCGCTTTCGACCCGGTGGAGATAATCACCTTTTTTTTCGCCCGCAGCGCCGGCGCCAGGTAAGCGTAGGTTTTACCGGTTCCGGTCCCCGCTTCCACCACCAGCGGCCGGGAGGCCTCAATCGCTTCGCTGACCGCCACCGCCATCTGGCGCTGCGGCTCGCGCGGTTTAAATCCCGGTATGGCTTTGGCTAGCTGGCCGTCTGCTGCAAAATCGTCGATCACATTGCCCCCTGGTTATTTGGACAGTGATTATGTCAGGGAGGACGGCGTTTCGCCAGTCCGGGTAGTGACGCGAGCGGAACATTATGGCAGTCTTGCCGCTGCCGAATGGAATGCTCAAAGAGGAATGAGAAATGACAATTACGCGTATTGATGCCGAAGCCCGCTGGTCAGATGTAGTGATCCACAATCAAACCCTTTACTACACCGGCGTGCCGGCGAATCTTGATGCCGATGCCTTCGAGCAGACCGCCAACACCCTGGCGCAGATTGACGCGGTGCTGGAAAAACAGGGCAGCGACAAGTCGCGTATTCTTGACGCCACTATTTTCCTTGCCGACAAAAGCGACTTTGCGGCGATGAATAAAGCCTGGGACGCCTGGGTGGTAGCCGGTCACGCCCCGGTGCGCTGCACGGTGGAAGCGACGCTGATGAACCCGCAATATAAAGTTGAGATCAAAATCATCGCCGCGGTGTAATTACTCGTCTTCGTCTTCATCTTCAAAGCGCGCGACGATCCGTTCGCCGGTATGCGTCGCGCGTAGCTCTTCCGCCACCAGGGCAATCGCCTGGCCGCTGCTCATCCCCTGGGCCATCAGTTCCTGGATACGTTCGACCGCTTTTTGCTGTTGCTCGTGGCTCAGCGAAGGTAAACCTGCAAACATCTTGTACTCCTGCTACATTGGGGGGCGTAATTATTTCACGCCGTCCCCGCCTACGCCAGAGGGACGGTAACGTTCAGGATCGAGAAAGATGTTGTCCCCCGCGATTATTACCCTGCCCTGGCGCCCGGATGCCGCCGAATACTATTTTACGCCGTTAAGCGCCACGCCCTGGGCGATGCTGCTGCATTCCGGCTTTGCCGACCATCCGCATAACCGTTTTGATATCCTGGTGGCGGCCCCGCGCGCCACGTTGCTGACGCGCGGTGAACAGACCTGGATCGATGACGGCGAGACCGTTTGTGTCTCGGCTGACGATCCGCTGCAACTGCTTCAGCAGCAGCTGGATCGTCAGCCGTTCACGCCGCAGCCCCATGAGGATCTGCCGTTTCTTGGCGGCGCGCTGGGGCTTTTCGGTTACGATCTGGGCCGCCGTTTTGAGCGACTTCCCGCTGCCGCGCAGGCCGATATCGCGCTGCCGGATATGGCGGTGGGGATTTATGACTGGGCGCTGATCGTCGACCATCAGCACCAGCAGGTTTCGCTGCTCTGCTATGACGACCCGCAGCAGCGTCTGCAGTGGCTGGAGGCGCAAACGCCGGCGCCGGGTGAAACCTTCGCCCTGACCTCGGCCTGGCAGTCAAATATGAGCCGCCAGCAGTACGGCGAGAAATTTCGTCAGGTGCAGGCCTATCTGCGCAGCGGTGACTGCTATCAGGTCAACCTCGCCCAGCGTTTTCAGGCCCGCTACGTCGGGGATGAATGGCAGGCCTTCCGCCGGCTGAACGCTGCCAACCGCGCCCCCTTTAGCGCCTTCATCCGCCTTGCGGAAGGGGCGATTTTAAGCCTGTCGCCGGAGCGATTTATTCAGCTCCGCCAGGGTGAGATCCAGACGCGCCCGATTAAGGGCACCCTGCCGCGGCTCGATTCGCCGCTGGCGGATGCGCAGCAGGCGGAGAAGCTGGCGAACTCGCCGAAAGACCGCGCTGAGAATTTAATGATTGTCGACCTGATGCGCAACGACATCGGCCGCGTCGCCGTCCCGGGCAGCGTGCGGGTCCCCGAGCTGTTCGTCGTGGAGCCGTTCCCGGCGGTCCATCATCTGGTCAGCACCATCACCGCCCGCCTGCCGGCGACGCTTCATGCCAGCGATCTGCTGCGCGCCGCCTTCCCCGGAGGGTCGATCACCGGCGCGCCGAAGGTACGGGCGATGGAGATTATTGATGAACTGGAACCCCAGCGACGCAACGCCTGGTGCGGGAGCGTCGGCTATCTGAGCTATTGCGGCAATATGGATACCAGCATCACCATTCGCACCCTGACGGCCTGGCAGGGGCAAATGTATTGCTCCGCCGGAGGCGGTATCGTCGCGGACAGCGAGGAAGATGCGGAATATCAGGAAACTTTTGATAAAGTTAATCGTATCCTGCACCAACTGGAGAACTAGACCATGGCGGACCACGCCCTCAATCTGGATGATTTTCTGTCCCGCTTCCAGCTGCTGCGCCCTCAGCCTTCGCGCCATGCGCTCAATCAGCGGCAGGCGGCGGTACTGGTGCCGATCGTGCGCCGGCCGCAGCCTGGCCTGCTGCTGACCCAGCGCTCGCCGCTGCTGCGCAAGCACGCCGGCCAGGTCGCCTTTCCCGGCGGGGCGGTAGATAATACCGATGCGACCCTTATCGCCGCCGCTCTGCGCGAAGCCCAGGAAGAGGTGGCAATCCCGCCGGAGACGGTTGAGGTGATTGGCGTTCTGCCGCCGGTGGACAGCGTCACCGGCTTCCAGGTGACGCCGGTGGTGGGTATTATTCCGCCGGATCTGCACTATCACGCCAGCCAGGACGAAGTCTCCGCGGTATTTGAAATGCCGCTCGCCGAGGCCCTGCGCCTCGGGCGCTATCATCCGCTCGATATCCACCGCCGGGGCAACGACCACCGCGTCTGGCTCTCCTGGTACCAGCATTATTTTGTCTGGGGGATGACCGCCGGGATCATTCGCGAGCTGGCGCTGCAGATAGGCGCGCGCCCTTAGCTATACTGATTATGAGAGGGCGCTCTCACTATTAGTAAAATCGCGGTTATCCATTAGTTTAATTCATGTGAATAGTTGAACTGACAGGGCGCTTCCCTCTTACACTATGCGCAGTTATTACATCGTTACCGCACCCGCGGTAACCCTGTCAGGAGTATTATCGTGATTAGTCTATTCGACATGTTCAAGGTGGGGATTGGTCCCTCATCTTCCCACACTGTTGGCCCGATGAAGGCCGGTAAACAGTTCGTCGATGACCTGGTCGAAAAAGGATTGCTTAATGCAGTGACCCGCGTGGCGGTTGACGTCTACGGTTCGCTGTCATTAACCGGCAAAGGCCACCATACGGACATCGCCATTATCATGGGACTGGCGGGCAATCAGCCCGATACGGTCGATATAGACGCGATACCGGCATTTATCCGTGACGTCGAGACACGCGGCCGTCTGCTGCTGGCCAACGGTCAGCACGAAGTCGACTTCCCGGCGGATGACGGCATGCGTTTTCGCAGCGACAATCTGCCGCTGCACGAAAACGGCATGACCATTCATGCCTGGGCCGGCGAGAAAGAGATCTACTGCAAGACCTATTACTCGATTGGCGGCGGCTTTATCGTCGACGAAGAGCACTTCGGCAAAGAAAACGCCAACGAACTGCAGGTGCCCTACCCGTTTAAATCGGCGCAGGAAATGCTGGCCTACTGCAAAGAGACCGGCCTGTCGCTCTCCGGGATGGTGATGCAGAACGAGCTGGCGCTGCACAGCAAAAAAGAGATCGAGGACTATTTCGCTAATGTCTGGCAGACCATGCGCGCCTGTATCGACCGCGGCATGAACACCGAAGGCGTGCTGCCTGGCCCGCTGCGCGTGCCGCGTCGCGCCTCGGCGCTGCGTCGTCTGCTGGTGGCCAGCGATAAGCTCTCCAGCGATCCGATGAACGTGGTTGACTGGGTCAACATGTTCGCGCTGGCGGTCAATGAAGAGAACGCCGCCGGCGGTCGCGTGGTGACCGCGCCGACCAACGGCGCCTGCGGCATCGTTCCGGCGGTACTCGCCTATTACGATCACTTTATCGAATCCGTCAGCCCGGAGATCTATATCCGCTACTTTATGGCCTGCGGTGCGATCGGCGCGCTGTACAAGATGAATGCCTCCATTTCCGGCGCCGAAGTCGGCTGTCAGGGCGAAGTGGGCGTCGCCTGCTCGATGGCGGCGGCGGGTCTGGCTGAACTGCTCGGCGCCAGCCCGGAGCAGGTCTGCGTGGCGGCGGAGATCGGTATGGAACACAACCTCGGCCTGACCTGCGACCCGGTCGCCGGCCAGGTACAGGTGCCGTGCATAGAACGTAACGCCATCGCCTCCGTGAAAGCGATCAACGCCGCGCGGATGGCGATGCGCCGCACCAGCGAACCGCGCGTCTCGCTCGATAAAGTGATCGAGACCATGTACGAAACCGGCAAAGACATGAACGCCAAGTACCGCGAAACCTCGCGAGGCGGCCTGGCGATTAAAGTTCAGTGTGACTAACATGTTGGCTTTCGCCTGCCGCCTCCCGGGGCGCAGGCGCGGAGCGAGGGTAACTAAAAGCCCCTGCCTTCCTGATGCGCCCTCCGTGGCGCATTTTCTTTTTTCTATACCTGGCGATATTCTGCCACTACAATTGCTCTATTAAATAAGCCACGCTTAACCACTCGTCCTGTCGACAGGGTGTCGCACATGCAGACTGCACAAAAAGTCATTACGGCCTATCGCCGCAAACGCATTATAGTCTGCCTGCTGGTCGCCCTGGTGACCCTGGGCGCCACCTTAGCCATTCGATTTATTTCGCAGCGTAGCGAAAATGAAGACTATATCCGCACGGCCGCCAGCCAGCGGGTGGCGGCGCTGAATAATATCCTGCGCCCGCTGAGCGCGGAGCGCACCACCCTGCTTCCTCTGGTGGGCAAACGCTGCCCGGATATCCATCTGACCCTGCGCAAAATGGCAGCCTCGTTGCAGACCGTTCGTTCCGTCGTCCTCGTGAAGGACGGTATCGTTTACTGTTCGAGTATTTTCGGGCAACGGCAGGCGGATTTACACCAGCTGCAGCCCTCGCTGCCAGCCCCCCATCCCTTATTGCTCTTTTCAACCGAGAAATCGCTGCTTAAAGGGACGCCGGTATTGATCCAGTGGTACCCCACCCCGGAAAGCGGCCAGGACGGCGTGATGTTGATTGTCAATATCGAGCTGCTGGGGACCTTAATTCTCAACGAAAAATCATCCCTGATAAGCGACGTCAGCCTGCAGGTTGGCGATCGTTATTTTAGCAGCCGCGATGGGCTTCTCGATAAAACGCATAGCCCGCAGGGAACGGTGATTTATCGCCAACGCTCTAGCGAGTTTCCGTTTACCATCAACATCAACGGCCCTGGCGCCTCGACAATCGCCCTCGAAGAACTGCCCGGCGAGCTGCCGCTGGCGCTGATCTTCAGCCTGCTAATGACCGGCATCGCCTGGCTGGCCACCGCCGGAAGAATGAGCTTCTCGCGGGAGATAAGCCTCGGTATTTCCGCCCGGGAGTTTGCCCTCTGGTGCCAGCCGCTGCAGGATGCGCGCAGCGGCCGCTGCTGCGGGGTGGAGATCCTGCTGCGCTGGAACAACCCTCGCCGCGGAGCGATTTCGCCGGAGGTGTTTATTCCCATCGCCGAAGGGGACAATCTGATCATCCCCCTCACCCGCTACGTCATTGCCGAAACCGCCCGCCGTCTGGATGTTTTTCCCAGCGACCGCCAATTTCATATCGCCATTAACGTCGCTGCCCGCCACTTCGCCAACGGCTTACTGCTGCATGACCTGCATAATTACTGGTTCAGCATGAACCCGGTACAACAGCTGGTGGTCGAGCTGACCGAACGCGATGTCCTGCAGGATGGCGACCAGCATATGGCCGAAGATCTGCACCTGAAAGGCGTACAGCTGGCGATCGATGACTTTGGCACCGGCAACAGTTCGCTCTCATGGCTGGAAAAACTGCGCCCGGACGTGCTGAAGATTGACCGCTCGTTTACCAGCTCGGTGGGGATAGACAGCGTCAATGCCACGGTGACCGATATCATTATCTCCCTCGCCAACCGGCTGAATATTATTACCGTTGCCGAAGGGGTGGAGACGCTGGAGCAGGAAAGCTACCTCAGAAACCACGGCGTCGATGTGCTGCAGGGGTTTTATTATGCGCGGCCGATGCCGGTGGAGGCGTTCCCGGCGTGGCTGGCCAGTCAAGAGGCAACAGAATAACTCGCCGGCCCCCACGGGAACCGGCGCGCAGGACGATTATTCTTCTTCGTCGCTCGGCGGACGGGTGACCACCGCGCGTACCAGATCGACCCGGTAGTCATTCGCTTCCACCACGGTGAAATGCAGCGGCGGCAGCGACACCACGTCGCCAATGCGCGGGATATGGCCATTGGCGGAGATCACCAGACCGGCAACGGTGGCAATATCCTCATCGTCATTGATCAGCGGATCCAGCCCCAGCGCCTGCTGCAGCGCATGCAGGTCGGTCGACCCCTTAATAAGCCAGCCGTCGCCATCGATAACGATCTCCGGCGTCTCATCGGCGTCCGGGAATTCACCGGCGATCGCTTCAAGGACGTCCAGCGGCGTCACCAGCCCCTGCACCACGCCAAATTCATTGGTCACGATGACGAAACTGCCGCGCGCGCGACGCAGGACGCCGAGCAGATTGATCGGGTCCAGCGTTTCAGGCACCACAATCGCCGGAGAGGCGGAGGCCAGCGCCGCGACGTTTTCGCCCGACTCCAGGGCCACCAGCATCTCTTTCGCCCGCACGATGCCAATGATTTCGTCCAGTTCTCCGCGGCAGACCGGGAACAGGCTGTGCGGCGACGAAAGCAGCTGACGGCGAATTTCATCTTCACTCTGCTCAGCGTCCACCCAGCTGATTTCCCCGCGCGGGGTCATGATGCTGCGCAGAGAGCGCTGAGCCAGCGTCAGCACGCCGTTAATCATGTAGCGCTCTTCTTCCGCAAAGGCGCCCTCCGGTACCGGCACCGACGCCGGGCTGTCGGCGTCATGGTTGACGGAGGCCTGTTTACGGCCGCCCATCAGGCGCAGGATCGCATCCGCGGTACGGGCGCGCAGCGGCAGCGTCGACTGGTGACGAACAAAGTTGCGGCGCGCCACCTGGTTAAAGAACTCAATGATGATCGAGAAACCGATCGCCGCGTACAGGTACCCTTTCGGAATATGGAAGCCAAACCCTTCCGCCACCAGGCTCAGGCCGATCATCAACAGGAAGCTCAGACAGAGCACCACCACCGTCGGGTGCTGGTTGACAAAGCGCGTCAACGGCTTGGACGCCAGCAGCATCATAATCATCGCGATCACGACCGCCGCCATCATCACCGGCAGATGGTTCACCATCCCGACCGCGGTGATCACCGCATCCAGAGAGAAGACAGCATCCAGCACCACGATCTGCAGTACCACCACCCAGAAACTGGCATAGCCTTTCCCGTGCCCGGCGTCATGCTGGCGGTTTTCCAGCCGTTCATGCAGCTCGGTTGTCGCCTTGAACAGCAAGAAGATCCCGCCGAGCAGCATGATGAGGTCACGCCCGGAAAAGGAGAAATCGGCGATAGTAATCAGCGGTTTAGTCAGCGTCACCATCCAGGAGATCACCGACAGCAGCCCCAGGCGCATCACCAGCGCCAGCGACAGGCCGATCAGTCGCGCTTTATCACGCTGCTTCGGCGGCAGCTTGTCCGCCAGGATGGCAATAAACACCAGGTTATCGATACCGAGCACAATTTCCAGAACGATAAGCGTCAACAGGCCGGCCCAGATTGAGGGATCCATTAACAATTCCATGTGCGACTCCGGTTAGCGGCAACGTCAGTCATCGCCATGTCATGCGCGGACGCGACAATAGATGCTGAGAGATAAGCGTGATGCGTGGAGGTGGCAACCAGGTGCCAGAAAGTGAAAAGACGTCGATGACGGTCCATACTGCGGGCTATGCCCTATACTCCTGAGTAATTAAACGGAAGTTAAACATAGCAAAATATAGATCGAAATTGGAAAAGATTTACCTGAATTTGCAATAACTAAGGCTATTTTTTGCGCTGCAAAATTATTACCAGGCGATGCCTGATTAACGGATCTTCATCACATTAATTATTTTTTCACTGTCTAAAATAATTCGCGGTAGTAACTATTTTCTATCTTACACCCTAACTGAATCGATTTTGTCCTCAAGAGTGATTCAGGATGTATCAAAGCAGATGATGCATTCACGATAATAAAGGAGGTAGCAAGTGACGATTGCTATTGTAATAGGCACACATGGTTGGGCTGCAGAACAGCTGCTGAAAACAGCAGAGATGCTGTTGGGCGAGCAGGAAAACGTTGGCTGGATCGATTTCGTTCCGGGTGAAAACGCCGAAACGCTGATCGAGAAATACAATGCCCAGTTGGCAAAACTGGATACCAGTAAAGGCGTGCTGTTTCTCGTCGATACATGGGGAGGCAGCCCGTTCAACGCTGCGAGCCGCATTGTCGTCGATAAAGAGCATTACGAAGTCATCGCCGGCGTCAACATCCCGATGCTGGTGGAAACCTTCATGGCCCGCGATGACGATCCTTCCTTTGATGAGCTGGTCGCCTTAGCGGTAGAGACCGGCAGCGAAGGTGTGAAAGCGCTGAAGGCCAAACCGGTGGAAAAAGCGGCCCCTGCGCCCGCTCCTGCCGCGGCGCCAAAAGCCGCCGCCCCGGCCAAACCGATGGGCCCGAATGACTACATGGTCATTGGCCTTGCGCGTATCGACGACCGCCTGATCCATGGTCAGGTCGCCACCCGCTGGACCAAAGAGACCAACGTCACCCGCATCATCGTCGTCAGCGATGAAGTCGCCGCGGATACCGTGCGCAAAACCCTGTTGACCCAGGTTGCGCCGCCGGGCGTCACCGCCCACGTGGTGGACGTCGCCAAAATGATCCGCGTCTACAACAACCCGATGTACGCCGGACAGCGCGTGATGCTGCTGTTTACTAACCCGACCGACGTTGAGCGCGTCGTCGAGGGCGGCGTGAAAATCACCAGCGTCAACATCGGCGGTATGGCGTTCCGCCAGGGCAAAACCCAGGTTAACAACGCGATTTCGGTCGATGCCAAAGATATTGAGGCGTTTAACAAGCTGAACGCACGCGGTATCGAGCTGGAGGCACGTAAAGTGTCCACCGACCCGAAACTGAAAATGATGGATCTGATCGCCAAGGTTGATAAATAACCCGGACGATCGCGCCCCAGTTTTCACTTTAAGACTTAATCAACAGGAGAAGTACAATGGAGATTACCCTTCTTCAGATTGTGCTGGTGTTCATCGTCGCGTGTATTGCGGGTATGGAGTCGGTGCTTGATGAATTTCAGTTCCACCGTCCACTGGTCGCCTGTACGCTGATCGGCGCCGTTCTCGGCGATATGAAAACCGGTATTATCATCGGCGGTACGCTGGAAATGATCGCCCTGGGCTGGATGAACATCGGTGCGGCGGTTGCCCCTGATGCCGCGCTGGCGTCCATTATTTCCACCGTTCTGGTTATTGCCGGCCATCAGAGCATCGGCGCCGGCATCGCGCTGGCTATCCCGCTGGCGGCTGCAGGCCAGGTGCTGACCATCATCGTGCGTACCATCACCGTAGCCTTCCAGCACGCAGCGGATAAAGCGGCGGAGAATGGCAACCTGACCGCCCTGTCGTGGCTGCACGTCTCATCCCTGTTCCTGCAGGCGATGCGTATCGCTATCCCGGCCGTCATCGTGGCCATTTCCGTCGGTACCAGCGAAGTCCAGGGCCTGCTGAATGCGATCCCTGAAGTGGTTACCAGCGGCCTGAACATCGCCGGCGGCATGATCGTGGTTGTAGGTTACGCGATGGTCATCAATATGATGCGCGCGGGCTACCTGATGCCGTTCTTCTACCTCGGCTTCGTCACCGCCGCCTTCACCAACTTCAACCTGGTGGCCCTGGGCGTGATTGGCGCGGTCATGGCAATCCTCTACATCCAGCTGAGCCCGAAATATAACCGCGTCGCCGGTGCCCCGGCTCAGGCGGCTGGTAACAACGATCTCGATAACGAACTGGACTAACAGGTGAGCTAAATGGTTGATATGACTAAAAATACCACCGAGAAAAAACTCACTCAGAGTGATATTCGTGGCGTGTTCATTCGTTCTAACCTGTTCCAGGGTTCATGGAACTTCGAACGTATGCAGGCGCTGGGCTTCTGCTTCTCTATGGTTCCGGCGATTCGTCGTCTCTACCCGGAGAACAACGATGCGCGTAAGCAGGCGATTAAGCGTCACCTTGAGTTCTTCAATACCCATCCTTACGTTGCCGCGCCGGTACTGGGCGTAACGCTGGCGATGGAAGAGCAGCGCGCCAATGGCGCAGAGATTGACGATGGCGCCATCAACGGCATCAAAGTCGGTCTGATGGGGCCGCTGGCCGGCGTCGGCGACCCGATCTTCTGGGGTACGGTGCGTCCGGTGTTCGCGGCCTTAGGCGCCGGGATCGCGATGAGCGGAAGCCTGCTCGGACCTCTGCTGTTCTTTATCCTGTTCAACGCGGTGCGACTACTGACCCGCTACTATGGCGTCGCCTACGGTTACCGCAAAGGCGTGGACATCGTGAAAGATATGGGCGGCGGCTTCCTGCAGAAACTGACTGAGGGGGCGTCAATCCTCGGCCTGTTTGTCATGGGGGCGCTGGTTAACAAGTGGACGCACGTGAACATTCCGATGGTGGTGTCAAAAATCACCGGCTCTGACGGACAGGTTCACGTCACCACGGTGCAGACGATCCTCGACCAGCTGATGCCGGGCCTGGTACCGCTGCTGTTGACCTTCGCCTGTATGTGGCTGCTGCGTAAGAAAGTTAACCCGCTGTGGATCATCGTTGGCTTCTTTGTCATCGGTATCGCGGGCTACGCTGTCGGTCTGCTGGGTCTGTAATTTCCAGGTTGTACGCCGGGGGCTTGCCCCCGGCTTTTTTTTATCAGGAGGAACGCAAAGCAATGACATTCACGGACCTGGTGATCATCCTGTTTATCCTTGCGCTACTGGCCTACGCGGTGTATGACCAGGTTATTATGCCGAGGCGCAACGGCCCGGTGCTGCTGGCCATCCCCCTGCTTCGCCGCAGCCGCGTTGACGGCATGATCTTTGTCGGCCTCATCGCCATTCTGATCTATAACAACATCACCCAGCACGGCACCGCGATCACCACCTGGCTATTATCTGCGCTGGCGCTGATGGGACTCTATTTATTCTGGATCCGTACGCCGAAAATCATTTTTAAACCGCGCGGCTTTTTCTTCGCCAACGTGTGGATAGAATATCAGCGAATTAAAGAGATGAATTTATCCGAGGACGGCGTGCTGGTGATGCAATTAGAGCAACGGCGGCTGCTGATTCGCGTACGAAATATCGACGATCTGGAGAAAATATACAAACTTCTCGTTTCAACTCAATGAGTTAAAAATATAGCCAACGCTATGTTTTTTCAGATTTCGTCTGGGGAATTATATAGCCATGGCTATATTTCCCCCTCTGCCCTTCTGTTTTTCATTAACTATTTATTTACTTATAAATTCAAATGAAAATCGTTATCATTTGGTTATTAAAATAGCCCTCTTCTGTTATTGTTTTATATTCTAAAAATATGTTAAGGTTGCGCCCGTCGTTGGGGAGTAGCCGATTTCCTGCCCGTCAGGAAATGTACGTGTCAACATACTCGTTGCAAAACGTGGCACGTACGGGTTGAAGTGATTCAATCAGGCGAGACCATAGATACATCACTGCTGTACGTATTGCTCAGCCATTGAGCGGCTCCGCGTATATTTACTGGGGGCAGCGATGTGTCATATGGATTATCCCCGGTCAGGACAGGCACATGAATTTATCCGCAACCCTTCTTCTCGCTTTCGGCATGTCTATGGACGCCTTCGCGGCCTCTATCGGCAAAGGCGCCACCCTGCATAAACCCAAATTCTCAGAAGCTGTACGCACCGGGCTGATTTTTGGCGCCATTGAAACCCTGACGCCGCTGGTCGGCTGGGGACTGGGCATGCTGGCCAGCCAGTTTGTGCTCGAGTGGAATCACTGGATTGCTTTTATTCTGCTGGTGTTTCTCGGCGGGCGGATGATTGTTGAAGGGCTTCGCGGCGATAGCGACGAGGCGTGCGAGGCGCCCCGCCGGCATGGCTTCTGGCTGCTGGTCACCACCGCCTTCGCCACCAGCCTTGACGCGATGGCCGTCGGCGTCGGTCTGGCCTTCCTGCAGGTCAGCATTGTGACCACCGCGCTGGCGATCGGCTGCGCCACCTTTATCATGTCGACGCTGGGGATTATGGTGGGTCGCTTTATCGGCCCGCTGCTGGGCAAACGGGCCGAAATTCTCGGCGGTATCGTACTGATTGGCATCGGCAGCGAAATTCTCTGGAGCCATTTCGCCGGTTAAGCTTTACTCCTCACGCTGCCAGCAATGGATCATAAAATCGGTCTGGCAGCCAAAGGTCGCCTGCTGACGCAGCGCGTCATGCACTTCGGCTTTGGCCCGCCACGCGAACGGCGTCATCTGCAGCAGGGCCTGCGCTTCACTTCCCGTCAGGGTCATCGGATAAGCCAGCTGCTGCTGAGCATTCAGGCGGAACCCCGGCATCGCTTCCGTCTTCAGCTCATGCAGGCGGATCTCATCGTAAATCAGCCCTTTCAGCTCCAGCAGATGGCGGGGTCCCGGCGTGGCAGTGATCACCCATCCGCCAGGCCGCACCACCCGCGCCAGCTCACCGGCGTTGCAGGGGGCGTAAATGCGCACTACCGCATCGAAGCTGTTATCGGAGAATGGCAGCCGCTGGCTGGAGGCGACACAAAAATTCACCTGCGGATAGCGTTTCGCCGCCGCGCGGATTGCCGGCTTCGACACGTCCAGCCCCCAGCTGCGGCTGGCGATGGCGGCAAATGCGTGGGTGTAATATCCTTCGCCGCAGCCGATATCCAGTAATGCCTGAGGGGTAGCGTGCCGCAGTCGCTCAGCGATAGCGTCCCGCAGCGGCTGATAATGCCCGGCGTCGAGGAACGCCCGACGGGCCTGCATCATCTCAGCGCTGTCGCCGGGATCGCGCGACCGTTTGAACTGCACCGGTAGCAGATTGACGTACCCCTCTTTCGCCAGATCGAACTGGTGCCGCTGCGGGCAGGAATAGTGATTGTCGCTACGGCTGAGCGACGCGTGGCAAAGGGGGCAACTGTATGACATGACGGCTCCGGTGTCGCTGAAAGGGCGAAAGTGTAGCGCTATTCGCCCCTGCAGACCACTGTTACAGCGCCGGCGCCAGCGGCTGGCTGTCGTGCATAACGATCAGATTCTCCGCCCCTTGTGGCATGCCGTCCGGCATGACGTTCTCCAGCCGCAGGACATCGCCCATAATCTGGCTGAATACCGGGGCGGAAACGGCCCCGCCGTAATAGGAGCCATTGCTCGGATCGTTCATCACTACAACCAGCGCGAACTGCGGACGGCTGGCGGGCGCCACGCCGGCGGTATAGGCGACATATTTGTCGATATATTTGCCGTCCGGACCGATTTTCTTCGCCGTCCCCGTTTTAACCGCCACCCGGTAGTCGCGCACCGCCGCTTTGGTACCGCCCCCGCCCGGGAGCGCCACGCTCTCCATCATATGCTCCACGCTGTGAACAATATTCTCCGGCATTACGCGCGTGCCAATCACCGGCGGATCAATGCGGGTGATCGACAACGGTCGTTGTATGCCGAAGCCGCCGATGGTGGCGTAAACATGCGCCAGCTGGAGCGGGGTAACCATCAAACCATAGCCGAAAGCGAAGGTGGCGCGATCCAGTTGCCCCCAGTAACGACGATGCGGCATCAGCCCGGCGCTTTCGCCGGTCAACCCCAACCCCGTCGGCTCGCCGAAGCCGAAAGCCGTATAGGTGTCAATCAGATGCTGCACCGGCATGGCGAGCGAGAGATGCGATACGCCGGTATCGCTGGATTTCTGCAGGATGCCGGTCAGGCTCAGCTCCGGATAATAGCCGACATCGCGGATACGGTGGCCGTCGAGGACAAACGGATGAGTGTCCACGACGCTGTCCGGCTGGACAATCCCCTGCTGCAGCGCGGTCATGATCACCAGCGGTTTGACGGTCGACCCCGGCTCGAAGGTATCGCTGATGGCCCGGTTGCGAAAATCATCCAGCGTTGCGGCATCGCGATTGTTGGGATTGAAGTCCGGATAGCTGGCCATCGCCAGGATCTCGCCGGTATCGATTTTAATCAGCACCGCCGCCCCGGACTCGGCTTTATTCCAGCGAACAGCGTTGTCGAGGGCATCTTCCGTCACCGTCTGCAGGCGCTCATCGATACTCAGCTGCAGATTATGCGCCGGCACCGGCGGTACTTCGGTAATGTTCTCAATCACATTGCCATGTTTATCTTTCCGCACCAGACGTCGCCCGGGTTTACCGGTCAGCTGGGCGTTGAAGCTTTTCTCCACCCCTTCGATGCCCTGATTATCGACATTGGTAAAGCCCAGCAGATTGGCTGCCACATGGCCTGCCGGATAGAAACGCCGCGATTCATCGCGCAGGTAGACGCCTGGCAGATGCAGTTTATCAATCCACGCCGCCTGCTCGGGATTGATCTGCCGCGCCAGATAGAGAAAGCGGGCGTGGGGATGGCTCTGTACCCGCTGGGCCAGTTCCCCGAGGTTGAGATGCAGCGCTTCGGCCATCGCCTGCCAGCGGGGTCCGTAGCCGACGCCGCCCTTCTCCATGGTGGTCTGCGGGTCGATCCAGATTGCGCTGACCGGAACGCTCACCGCCAGCGGTCGTCCTTCCCGGTCGGTGATCATCCCCCGCTCAACCGCAACGGGCTCTTCGCGCAGAGAACGCATATCCTCTTGTTTTACCAGATTATCGGGGGAAATAATCTGCAGCCAGCCCACGCGGGCCAATAGCAGTCCCAGACAACCGAGTATGGCCACGCAGAGTAACCCGAAGCGAATCGGGGTAAAGCTGGCGGCGGACTTCATTTTTTTATTTAGCACCATAGCTCCGGCATTGTTTTGCAACCAACTGATTTAACAGAAAATTAGCAAAACAGACTGCTACACAATGCTAATAAAGTTGAGTATTTGCAACAAGACGCGACGAGAGGGGGAAAAATGACATGCTTTGCAATAAAAACGCAAAAGCCCCGCGCAGGCGAGGCTTTTATACAAGAAGAGTGGTCTTGTATCAGATAGCAGTTACGTTAACTGCAGCCGGACCTTTCTGGCCGTCCTGAATTTCGAACTCAACGTTCTGGCCTTCAGCCAGAGTTTTGAAGCCGTTACCCTGGATAGCGGAGAAGTGTACGAACACGTCTTTGCTGCCATCAGCCGGAGTAATGAAACCAAAACCTTTAGACTCGTTGAACCACTTAACTTGACCTTTAATCTTTGCCATTTGCAAAATTCCTTAGACTGTTTTCTTCGCCTGCTGGCGTTTACATAGATAAAACTGACACATAACTGCATGAGGCACTAATTTAAGGTTCGGCAGAGAAGCGGTATTCAACGACAACGTGTTTACTCAGGACTTCTTTACTGAAAATGCCACACATAAACAGAACTGTACCTCGTTTAACCCGAAAGGTGTTATCACACACTACGTAAATAATGGCAAGCCATTTTTAAACGTGTCTCGATCGTTCGCACAAATTATAAGGTAATCCTTTGATCGCCTGCACATTTATGCGTGTTTGTCGCCCCTGGCAAGGCGCTATGGCGGTTATCAATAACGCAAGAGCGCAGCCCGGTAACGGCAACTTTTTTACCATAGCTCAACAACTTCGCTTCGTCCAGGTATGTCCGTATACGAACTGCCAGTATACGGGCGACTGGCGGGCCATGATGAATATTGATGCGCAAAATTCGTTATAACCCCAGACGAAAAATCGCTAAAGCCACGCCAGTGTAGTGATAATAAAACCTGTTAGTCATCACGCTAAAAATAGTGCTAATTCTGCACCTTAATAATGAAAAAAAGATGACAGCGTCACGTTATCCAACAATAAACGCGGCGGGGATCACTTTATTTACAGCGTGTAAAAAAGGGGATAGTACATTGAGAAAGGAATAATGGAATAATGGAATAAGAATAAGATATTACCGCCCGCTATCATGCAGGTGCGCATCTTATGATGCACACCTGTCGAGGTACTTAGCGCTCTGCCACCAGGCGGATAAACTCGTCCTCCCCTTTCGCCTTACCGGCGACGGTCGGCTCAGCCACGTCCTCTTTTTCCGGCGCACTGGCTTCGCACAGGCGACGTAGCAGCGCATTCTGCCGCTTTTGCTGATCCAATAGCGCCTGCAGCAGTTCTATCTGCTCATTCGCCCGCGAGCTGGCGCGGTTGACGAAGAACCATAACAACAGACCGACAAGCAGCAGCGCCACAGACACGGCCAGCGATGCCAGATTTAAGATCCCAGGATTTAGTAACTCACTCATTTCACCACCTCAAAGAGAAGGCGTTCATTCTACCACCCGCGGCGCAGAAGGAAATCAGTCGTCAGAAAAATGTCTTACCACGGGATAAATTTGTTGATAGTGCAAATGCCGCTGAAAAACTGAACATCCTGGTCGCACATTACGTTAAGCATCTGAGTCCACAGCAACAGGCAGCCTGCTATGATGACTATCAGTAAAACCCACCGTAATTTTTTCACTCCACTCTCCGCATCAGTACTTTATGTCGCCAGGATAACACGGCCTTCTTAAACCGCGGCTAACTGTAATACGAAAGGCAAGTTTAGGAATCATCGACTTGTTTCAAAACGTGTTCGTGTCAAAATCACGGCAAGGATCTTACAAATAATGAGGCATCAATGCGATTAATCATTCGTACTATTGTCGTAGTGGCTATCTTATGGATTGGCGTATTATTAAGCGGCTACGGGGTATTATTCCACAGTGAAGAAAACGTCGGCGGTCTGGGCCTGAAGTGTCAATATCTCACCGCCCGTGGGGTCAGTACCGCACTTTATGTGCATTCCAATAGCGGCGTGATCGGCGTCAGCAGCTGCCCGCTGCTGCGTAAAAGCGCAACCGTCGTCGATAACGGCTAAGATCGAACCGGCGACCGCGACGATAGCGCCGCGGTCGCCGAATGCTTCAGCGCCGTGTCAGAAGGGGTAGTCGTTATATCCCATCTGCTCAGAAATCTTGCGCGCCGCCTGGTGCAGCATCGCCACATATTCATGCAAACGTTCTTCAGAGAAACGTAAGGTCGGGAAAGAGATACTCAGCCCGGCAATGACCACGCCGAAACGGTCGAATACCGGCACCCCGATGCAGCGTAGCCCCTCTTCCTGCTCTTCGTTATCTTCGCCATACCCCTGCTCGCGAACGCCATCCAGCACCTTCAGCAACTCAGCGGTACTGGTGATGGTCCGCTCGGTGCTGCGTTTATACTCCACGCCGTCAAGGATCTGCTCCACTTCGCTCCGATCGCGCCACGCCAGCAGAACCTTGCCAATCGCGGTGCTGTACAGCGGGTTGCGACGGCCGATACGCGAGTACATCCGCAGGTTATACATTGAATCAATCTTGTGAATGTAAACAATACTGTCTTCATCCAGCGCGCCGAGATGGATAGTCTCTTTCGTCAGGCGGGAGAGTTCCCGCATCTGAATATCGGCGCTGCGCACCAGATCGACGTTCTGCAGCGCGCGCGCGCCCAGCTCGAACAGTTTGAGCGTGAGGGAGTATTTCTCAGACTCTCCCTCCTGCGCCACATAGCCCAGTGATTTCATGGTCTGTAAAAAGCGATAAACGGTGCTTTTCGACATCATGACGCGCTGGGACAGTTCGGTAATGCCAATTTCACGCTCTTCACCCAGCGCCTGCAGGATGCCGAAAACCTTCAATACCGAAGAGACAGAATCTGGCTGTTTATCCAAATCTGCACCTGCCATTTATCACCTCGTCGTAACTGTTTTATAAAATTTAGAACCGGTTTTTATTATAAATTCGCCGCCTCTGCGCCGCAATCATTCTTCTGCCACTTCGTTACAAATCTGCGACATACTGCGGAATAATCAATGCTAAACTCATCATTCAAAAAACCGTTTCATTCAAGACTTATATTCACCATGGATAAAAATTCATCCGATGGCGTGCCGCTGCCGCAACGCTATGGCGCCATTCTGACCATTGTGCTTGGGCTGACCATGGCCGTGCTCGACGGGGCTATCGCCAACGTCGCGCTGCCAACCATCGCCAGCGATCTTAACGCCTCGCCGGCGGCTTCAATCTGGATCGTTAACGCCTACCAAATCGCCATTGTTATCGCCCTGCTGCCGCTCTCTTTCCTCGGCGACATGGTCGGTTATCGCCGTATCTATAAGATAGGCCTGGTGGTGTTTATCTTTACCTCGCTGGCCTGCGCCCTGTCGCGCAGCCTCGAAATGCTGACCTTCGCCCGCGTCGCCCAGGGACTAGGCGGCGCCGCGCTGATGAGCGTAAACACGGCGTTGATCCGCCTGATTTATCCGCAGCGCTTTCTCGGTCGCGGCATGGGTATCAACTCCTTTGTCGTCGCCGTCTCTTCGGCGGCAGGCCCGACGATCGCCGCCGCCATCCTCTCCCTCGCCTCATGGCAATGGCTGTTTTTAATTAACGTGCCTCTCGGCATCGTCGCCTTTGTCCTGGCCATGCGCTTTCTGCCGCCCAACAGCGCGCGCAGCAAAATCGTCCGCTTCGATTTGCCGAGCGCCATCATGAACGCGCTGACCTTCGGGCTGTTGATCACCGCCCTGAGCGGTTTCGCCCAGGGCCAGTCCACGCAGCTGGTGCTGGCGGAGGTCGCCGCTATGCTGGTGGTAGGCTTTTTCTTCGTTCGCCGTCAGCTCACGATGCCCGTCCCGCTGCTGCCGGTCGATCTGCTGCGCATCCCGCTCTTCTCCCTCTCAATCTGCACCTCCATCTGCTCCTTCTGCGCACAGATGCTGGCGATGGTCTCTCTGCCTTTCTTCCTGCAGACGATGATGGGGCGCAGCGAAGTGGAAACCGGCCTGCTGCTGACGCCGTGGCCGCTGGCGACGATGGTGATGGCGCCGCTGGCCGGCTATTTAATCGAGAAATGCCATGCGGGGCTGCTGGGGGCCATTGGGCTGCTGGTTATGGCCTGCGGCCTGTTCGGTCTGGCGCTGCTTCCGGCGTCGCCCACCGATCTGGATATTATCTGGCGTATGGCGCTGTGCGGCGCCGGCTTCGGGCTGTTCCAGTCGCCCAACAACCACACCATTGTCGCCTCGGCCCCGAGCCATCGCAGCGGCGGCGCCAGCGGCATGCTGGGCACCGCTCGCCTGCTCGGCCAGAGCACCGGCGCCGCGCTGGTGGCCCTGCTGTTCAACCTGCTCGGCAACAGCGGCACCCACACCGCCCTGCTGCTGGCCGGCATCCTGGCGACCGTCGCTGCGCTGATTAGCGGTCTGCGCGTCACCCAGCCGCGCGCAGCCTGACGATGAAGGACAAAAAAAAATCCGCAGCCTTCGGGCTGCGGATTTTTATTTTCAGCGTCAGATGACGGACTATTTCAGATATTCACCGCTACGCAGGGCTTCAATACGCTTGTCCAGCGGCGGGTGGGTCATAAACAGCTCGCTCATGGATTTCGCTTTACCATTAATGCAGAACGCCATCATGCTGCTGGCTTCCTGCGGCTCATAGCTGGTTTTCAGACGCTGCAGGGCGGCAATCATCTTCTCGCGGCCCACCAGGCGCGCCGAGCCGGCATCAGCATGGAACTCGCGATGACGAGAGAACCACATGGTGATAATGCTGGCCAGAATACCGAACACCAGCTCCAGCACCGTGGCGACAGCGAAGTAGATCAGCGGGTTGCCATTGCTGCTCTCGCCTTCATCTTCCCGGTTGCCGCCGAGGAAGCCGGCCGCAATCTGCGCGATAACGCGGGAGATAAAGATAACGAAGGTGTTTACCACCCCCTGGATCAGCGTCATGGTGACCATATCGCCATTGGCGATGTGGCTGATTTCATGGGCGATGACCGCTTCCGCTTCATCACGGCTCATGTTTTGCAACAGCCCGGTACTGACGGCGACCAGCGAGGCGTCGCGACGCGCGCCGGTAGCGAAGGCGTTAATGTCAGGGGCGTGATAGATAGCCACCTGCGGCATGGCAATGCCCGCCTGCTGCGCCTGCTGCGCAACGGTGTTCATCAGCCAGCGTTCCGTTTCGTTGCGCGGCTGCTCGATCACTTCCCCACCCACAGACTTCAGCGCCATCCATTTCGACATCATCAGCGAAACGATAGAACCACCGAAGCCGAACAGCAGGGCCATAATCAACAGACCGGTCATGCTGCTGGATTGGATCCCCGTGAGGCTTAACACCAGCCCGAACACGACCATCACTGCCAGGTTCGTCAGCAGGAAAAGCGCGATTCGCATCATAATTTTCTTTTTACCTCAATTTAACAAAACGCACTATGCGATTACCCACATCGTATGGGTCAGGCTGCAATTTTCAACCATCAGCCCCCGCTAAGTCACGATAAAAACACAACTTTACATTTTGTAGCATCTTGCTGACAGCGGCAGAGCAGGTTGACATTTTGTTAGATGAGCTGAATGGCGATGACCAGGCGCAAAAAAAAACGGGCACCTCTCAGGGTGCCCGTTGCGACTTATTGGCTGGCCGGCGGTTCCACCGCCGGGCGCGCTTTTTCGAGATGCGCCAGGTCTACCGCGATATGGACCGTTTCATCAAGATATGGATCCGGCTCCTGGTAATCCTTCGGCAGATCGTCCAGTTTTTTCAGCGGCGGTTTGCCTTCGCGTTTCAGGCGATCGTTAATCCGCGCCAGACGAATCGCATCATCCTCTTCGTTCTCTTTTTCACGCTGCGCGTAGTTCAGAGAGACGATGTTACGTTTGTCCTTCATCGCGTTATAACGGGCAATATCCTTCATGATGTACTGGAACTCAGGATCCTGGGCAATACGCTCGTCGTGGCGCTTGAGCAGTTCCGGTCCAAACGGGGCGAGGTCCCCGGACTTCACGTAGGTGGCCGCGTTGATGCTATCCCACGGCAGCGCGTTGTCTTCATACTGCTCGCCGGTTTCGCGATCTTCATTTCCGGTTGGCATCATGATATCCGGCGTTACGCCTTTGCGCTGAGTACTGCCGCCGTTAATGCGGTAGAACTTCTGGATGGTGTACTGAACGGAACCTAACGCCGGCCAGTCCGGACGCAGCATCTGATCGTAGATACGATTCAACGAGCGATACTGCTGTACGGTACCTTTACCGAAGGTCGGCTCGCCAACGATCAGCGCGCGGCCATAATCCTGCATTGCGGCGGCAAAGATCTCAGACGCTGAGGCGCTAAAGCGGTCAACCAGCACCACCAGCGGCCCTTTGTAATAGACTACGCCATCGTTATCGCTGTCTTCGCGCACCTTGCCATTGTTATCCCGCACCTGCACCACCGGGCCGGACGGAATAAACAGCCCCGAGAGCGATACCGCTTCGGTCAGCGCCCCGCCGCCGTTGCTGCGCAGATCGATAACCACGCTGCTGACGTTCTGTTTTTCCAGCTTCTGCAACTGCACTTTCACGTCATCGGTCAGGCCGACGTAAAAGCCCGGGATATCCAGCACGCCGACTTTTTCTTTACCGACGGTTTTCACCGACATTTTCACCGCGCGGTCTTCCAGACGGATACGTTCGCGGGTCAGGGTGACGATACGCGTCTTGGCCCCTTTGCCGGCCGGCAGGATCTCAAGGCGAACCTTGCTGCCCTTCGGCCCTTTAATCAGCGCCACGACGTCATCCAGACGCCAGCCAATCACATCGACCATCGACTTCCCGGTCTGGCCGACGCCGACAATGCGGTCGCCGACGCTGATCGCTTTGCTCTTCGCAGCCGGACCACCCGCCACCAGCGAATTAATGACCGTGTAGTCATCATCCATCTGCAGCACAGCGCCGATCCCTTCGAGTGAGAGACTCATCTCGGTGTTGAACTGCTCGGTATTGCGCGGCGACAGATAGTTGGTGTGCGGGTCGATTTCGCGGGCGAAGGCGGTCATCGCCAGCGAGAAGACATCTTCGCTGTTGGTTTGCGCCAGACGACGGATAGCGAACTTATAGCGACGGGTTAAGGTGTCGCGGATCTCTTTATCGTCTTTCCCCGCCAGCTTCAGGCTTAACTGGTCAAATTTCACCTTGGCGTCCCACAGCTTGTTCAGCTCGGCCTCGTCTTTCGGCCACGGCGCTTTGGAGCGGTCAAGGTTGAAATTATCGTTGCCGGTAAAGTCCATCGGACGTTCCAGCACCTTCAGCGCATACTGATAGCGCTCGAAGCGGCGCTGCTGCGCCAGGTTGTAGAGGTCATAGAAGACGTCCAGTTTCCCGGTGCGCAGTTCGTCGCCGATTTGGTCTTTTTTCGCCGCGAACTTCGCCACATCGCTGGCCAGCAGCACATTATGGCTGTAATCCAGCAGGTTCAGATAACGGTCAAAAATCTTTGCCGAGAAGGCGTTGTCGAGATCGAACTGACGGTAGTGAGAGCGGGTAAAGCGCGATGTCACGCGCTCGCTCACCGTCGCGTGCTGCGGCTCTTCTTTCAGCACGGGGATTTGATCTGCACGGGTTATTTCATCAACAGCGAACGCATGGCCTGCTATTGCCAGCAGGCCCGCAAGCGCGGTGATTTTAAAAAATGTGTTCATGCCTGGCCCGGCCTCCGTTTCAGAACACCAGGTGTTCTGCGCGTACAATCATTGACATACCAGAAGTCAGCTGTACACGAACGCCATCTTTGGTGATTTCCACAACGGTGGCGTCCATTGCGTTATTGCCTGCTTTTACCTTCAGCGCCTGGCCGACGGTCAGAACGGAAACATCCGATACCGGAGTAAGACGCTCTTCACGCGGAGCTTTGGCTGCAACAGGACGCGGTTTACGCTGTTCAGCACCCTCTTTACGACGCGGCTGCTGAGGACGCGGTTTACGCTCGCGGCGAACGCCTTCATCCGGCTGGCCTGCAGCGGCAGCGGCTTCGCGTTTTTTCGCCTGCTGGGCAGCGCGCTGCGCCTGAACGCGAGCTTTCGCTTCTTCCAGCTGCTGACGCGCATGGGCAATGTGCTGCTCTTCCAGTTCGCCGCACGGGTTGCCGTCCAGGTCAACGCGGATAGCGCCGGCTTTTACGCCGTAGAGATAGCGCCAGCTCGAGGTATAGAGACGTAATGCAGCGCGAAGCTGGGTTTTGCTGAGATTCATCTCACCACCCACTCGCTCAACGAGATCCTGAAAAATTCCGATTTTCAGGGGGCGCGCTTCGCCTTCAGCGCTGAAGCACTGAGGGAAACGTTCGGCCAGAAAGGCGATAACTTCTTTACTGCTATTCAACTTAGGTTGATTTTCCATGAAATTTCCTGATTACAACGGACGTAGCCAACAAGCCGCAGGCATGAACAGGCGACATTATAATGACGTCCTCGCTAAATGCTACGTTATCCGTTGATTATCCCACGACACGGGTAAAGATTTTTTGATAATCAGTGGCCGCGATGAGTTTTTCCAGATGCTCGACCAGCGTGCGCAACCCCTGCTCATCTTCAGCAGTGAAGCGGCCGTAAGCCGGACTGTCGATATCCAGCACGCCGATAATCTGGTCGTTCACGCGCAGGGGGAAGACAATTTCCGAATTACTGGCGGCATCGCAGGCGATGTGGCCGTCAAACGCGTGGACGTCCTCGACGCGCTGCACCTGGGCTTGCGCCACCGCCGCGCCGCATACGCCGCGCCCGACCGGGATCCGCACGCAGGCCAGTTTGCCCTGGAACGGCCCCAGCACCAGGGTATCGCCTTCCAGAAGATAGAAACCGGCCCAGTTGACCTCGCCCAGTCGTTCAAACAGCAGCGCGCTGGTATTGGCGATCATCGCCAGGAAACTGGTTTCACCTGCCATTAATGCCTGGAAATCGCGGTTCAAATCCGCGTAAAATTCTGTTTTGCTCATTATATCTTCACTTGGTTGTCTTACTGCCTGATACGTACAGCCTACTAAAATAAGCATTAAATGCGCTTGGGCTCAAGATGAATTCATTCATAGGTTAAGATAGTGGGATACATTCATTCCTGTACGTATTAAATGCCGATAAAAACATCCACCCTTAAGCCTGCGAATAAGATGGTCGTGCATGCCGTGAGCACACCGCTTCCCTATGCGCATTATCAGCGCTGTACGCAGTGTGACATGCTCTTTCGCTTACCGGTGCTTAAACGCAACCAAAGCGCCTGGTGTCCGCGCTGTAACGCAAAGGTGCGCGATGGCCGCGACTGGTCGTTGACCCGTCTGGGCAGCATGGCCCTGGCGATGCTGCTGTTAATGCCCTTTGCCTGGTCCGAACCCCTGCTGCGCCTTCACCTGCTGGGGGTACGCATTGACGCCAACGTCCTGCATGGCATTTGGCAGATGACCGCGCAGGGCGATCCGCTTACCGCCGCGATGGTGCTCTTTTGCGCGGTGGTCGCCCCGGTGCTGCTGGTGGTTTCGATTAGCTATCTGTGGCTGGGCAACGTGCTGGGGATGAACCTGCGTCCGGTGTTGCTAATGCTCGGTAAGCTCAAGGAGTGGGTCATGCTGGATATCTATCTGGTGGGCATCGGCGTCGCCTCCATCAAGGTGCAGGATTACGCCTTTCTGCAGCCCGGCATCGGCCTCGTGGCATTTATCTCCCTGACGCTGCTGAGCATCCTGACGCTTATCCATATGAACGTCGAAGAGCTGTGGGAGCGATTCTATCCCGAACGGCCGGCGACCCGCGCCGATAACAATCTGCAGGTGTGCACCGGCTGCCACTACACCGGCTACCGCGACGCCCGCGGCCGCTGCCGGCGCTGCCACACGCCGCTGCACCATCGCCGACCGCAGAGCCTGCAGCGCAGCTGGGCGGCGCTGATTGCCTCGCTGATTTTGCTCTTACCGGCCAACCTGCTGCCGATCTCCATCATTTACGTTAACGGCGCGCGCCAGGAAGACACCATCCTCTCCGGGATCATCTCCCTCGCCAGCAGCAATATCGCCATCGCCGGCGTGGTGTTTATCGCCAGTATTTTGGTGCCATTCACCAAAGTTATAGTGTTATTTACCCTGCTGCTCAGCATACAATTCAAATGCGAGCAGGGGCTGCGCACCCGCATCCTGCTGCTGCGGCTGATAACCTGGATTGGCCGCTGGTCGATGCTGGATCTGTTTGTTATCTCACTCACCATGTCGCTAATCAATCGCGATCAGCTCCTCGCCTTTACGATGGGGCCGGCCGCGGTTTACTTCGGTGGCGCGGTAATTTTAACTATTCTTGCAGTTGAATGGCTGGACAGCCGCTTACTTTGGGACGCACATGAGTCAGGAAACGCCCGCTTCGCAGACTGAAGCCAGAATAAAAACCAAACGTCGTATCTCGCCATTCTGGCTGCTGCCGGTCATCGCGCTGCTGATTGCCGCCTGGCTCATCTGGACCAGTTTTGACGACCGTGGATCGACGATCACTATCGATTTCCAGTCTGCTAACGGCATCGTGCCGGGGCGGACGCCTATCCGCTATCAGGGGGTGGAAGTCGGTACCGTCCAGGACATCAGTCTCAGTAAAGACCTGAGTAAAATTGAAGTTTCCGCCAGCATCAAACGCGATATGAAAGAGGCGCTGCGCAAAGATACGCAGTTCTGGCTGGTGACGCCGAAAGCCTCTCTGGCCGGCGTGTCAGGACTGGATGCCCTGGTGGGTGGGAACTACATCGGCATGATGCCGGGCAAGGGCGAACCCGAAGATCACTTCGTCGCCCTCGACACCCAGCCCAAATACCGCATCAACAACGGCGAGCTGATGATCCACCTGCAGGCGCCCGACCTTGGCTCTCTGAGCAGCGGCTCGCTGGTCTACTTCCGTAAGATCCCGGTCGGGCGCGTGTATGACTTCACGCTGAATGACAATAACCAGGGGGTCACCATTGATGTGCTGATCGAGCGCCGGTTTACCAACCTGGTGAAAAAAGGCAGCCGTTTCTGGAACGTCTCCGGGATCAAAGCCGACGTCGGCCTGAGCGGGGCCAAAGTGCAGCTGGAGAACCTTTCTGCGCTGGTGAACGGCGCCATCGCCTTTGACTCCCCTGCCGATTCGCAGGTCGCGTCGCAAAACGATGACTATCATCTGTACGAAGACCTGGCGCACAGTCAGCGCGGGGTGGTGGTGACCCTCGACCTGCCGGACGGCGACGGCCTGAAAGCGGGCTCGACGCCGCTGATGTATCAGGGGCTGGAAGTGGGCCAGTTAAGCAAACTGAATCTTAACCCTGGCGGCAAAGTCACGGGCGAGATGACCGTCGACCCGAGCGTGGTGACCCTGCTGCGGGAGAAAACGCTGATTCAGATGAAGAAGCCGAAGATCTCCCTTGATAACCCCAGCGTCAGCGCCCTGCTCACCGGCAAAACCTTTGAGCTGGTGCCCGGCGAAGGCGAACCGCGTAATCACTTCTCCGTCATGCCAGCGGATAAAGCGCTGCTGGAGGAGCCCAATGTCGCCACCGTCACCCTTTCGGCGCCGGAGAGCTACGGGATCGACGGCGGCCAGCCGCTGGTGCTGCACGGGGTGAAAGTTGGCCAGGTGCTGGAGCGCAAGCTGACGGCCAAAGGGGTGACCTTCCAGGTGGCGATTGCCCCGGAATACCGCGATCTGATTCGCGGCGACAGCAAGTTTGTGGTGAACAGTCGTCTGGACGTCAAAGTGGGGCTCGATGGCGTGCAGGTGCTGGGCGCCAGCGCCAGCGAATGGGTGAACGGCGGGATCCGGGTGATCCCGGGTGAAAAAGGCGAAATGCAGAGCAGCTATCCGCTGTATGCCAACCTCGAAAAGGCGCAGGAAAACAGCCTGAGCGAAGTGCCGACCACCACCCTGAGCCTCTCCGCTGAGACGCTGCCTGACGTTCAGGCTGGCTCGGTGGTGCTGTATCGTAAATTCGCCGTCGGCGAGATCATCGCCGTCAAACCGCGCAAAGACGCTTTCGATATCGATCTGCATATCAAGCCGGAGTACCGCTACCTGCTGACCAACAACAGCGTCTTCTGGGCGGAAGGGGGTGCGAAGGTCAAACTTGACGGCAACGGGCTCACCGTTCAGGCCTCGCCGCTGGCCCGCGCCATTAAAGGAGCGATCAGTTTCGATAACCTCAACGGCAGCAGCGCCAACGCGCGGCTGAATAATAAACGCATCCTTTACGCTTCTGAAACGGCGGCGCGCGCCGTGGGCGGCCAGATCACCCTGCACGCGTTCGATGCCGGGAAGATGGCGGCCGGGATGCCGATTCGCTATCTCGGCATTGATATCGGTCAGATCCAGTCCCTGGAGCTGATCACCGCCAAAAACGAGGTGCAGGCGAAAGCCGTGCTTTACCCGGAATACGTCGGCACGTTTGCCCGCGCCGGGACTCGCTTCTCGGTGATCACCCCGCAGATCTCCGCGGCAGGCGTGGAGCATCTCGACACCCTGTTCCAGTCCTATATTAACGTTGAGCCTGGACGCGGCCCGGCGCGTCGCGACTTTGAGATCCAGGATACGACGATCAGCGACTCGCGCTATATCGACGGTCTGAATATCGTGGTGGAAGCGCCGGAGGCCGGATCGCTTGGCATCGGTACGCCGGTGCTGTTCCGCGGTCTGGAAGTCGGGACGGTGACCGGTCTGTCGCTGGGATCGATGTCTGACCGGGTCATGGTTAAGATGCGCATCAGCAAGCGCTACCAGTACCTGGTGCGCAATAACTCGGTGTTCTGGCTGGCCTCAGGTTACAGCCTCGACTTCGGCCTGGTTGGCGGCGTGGTGAAAACCGGGACCTTCAATCAGTTTATCCGCGGCGGGATCGCCTTTGCCACGCCGCCGGGTACGCCGCTGGCGCCGAAGGCCCAGGACGGCAAGCACTTCCTGCTGCTGGAGAGCGAGCCGAAAGAGTGGCGGGAGTGGGGCACCGCCCTGCCGCAGTAATCCTCACCTCCCCTTCTCCCGCCCCGGCAAACGCCGGCGGCGGGCAGACGACAAACCGCACGCCCCGGTGTCCTGCACCGGGGCGTTTGTGCTAAACTGCGCACCCTTTTTTTCTGTGGTGCGCTGCCCGTGGCCGAAAATACTGTCTATTTCCCTGAAGCGTTTCTCGCTCAAATGCGCGCGGCAATGCCGGCGCACCTCTCTTTCGACGACTTTATCGCCGCCTGTCAGCGCCCGCTACGCCGAAGTATTCGCGTCAATACGCTGAAAATTAGCGTCGATGATTTCCTCTCTCTGGTCGCGCCCTATGGCTGGCAGCTGACGCCGGTCCCCTGGTGTGAGGAGGGATTCTGGATCGAGCGGGACGACGATGCGCTGCCGCTGGGGAGCACCGCCGAACACCTCAGCGGGCTGTTCTATATTCAGGAGGCAAGCTCAATGCTGCCGGTCGCCGCCCTGTTCGCCGACAACCCGCAGCCTGAACGGGTCATGGACGTTGCCGCCGCCCCGGGGTCGAAAACCACCCAGATCGCCGCCCGGATGGGCAATGCGGGCGGCATCCTGGCGAATGAGTTCTCCGCCAGCCGGGTGAAAGTGCTGCATGCCAACATCAGCCGCTGCGGCATCAGCAACGTCGGCCTGACCCATTTCGACGGCCGGGTGTTCGGCGCGGCATTGCCCGAAGCCTTCGACGCCATTCTGCTTGATGCCCCCTGCTCCGGCGAAGGGGTGGTGCGCAAAGATGCGGACGCGCTGAAAAACTGGTCGCCGGAGAGCAACCTCGACATCGCCGCCACCCAGCGCGAACTTATCGACAGCGCTTTCCATGCCCTGCGCCCTGGCGGGACGCTGGTCTATTCGACCTGCACCCTGAACCGGGAAGAAAATCAGTCAGTCATTCACTGGCTGCTGTCCCGTTACCCGCAGGCGGTAGAGATCCAGCCGCTGGGAGCGCTGTTTCCCGGCGCGGCCGATGCCCTAACCGCGGAGGGATTTCTGCATGTCTTCCCGCAGATCTACGATTGTGAAGGCTTCTTTGTCGCTCGCCTGCGCAAGACTGCGGCGATCGATCCGCTCCCGGCGCCGGGCTATAAGGTCGGCAAGTTCCCGTTTGTGCCGCTGAAGGGCCGGGAAGCCGCAGCGGCGACCGCCGCCGCCCGCGCTGTCGGCCTGGAATGGGACGCGAGCCACACGCTGTGGCAACGAGATAAAGAGCTATGGCTGTTTCCGCAGTCTATGGAGCCTCTGTTTGGTCGGGTGCGGTTTTCGCGCATTGGCGTGCGCCTGGCGGAGCTGCACAATAAGGGTTATCGCTGGCAGCATGAGGCGGTTATTGCCTTTGCCGCGCCGCAGCGCGCCTTCGAGCTGACGCTGGAGGAGGCGGAAGCGTGGTATCGCGGACGCGACGTCTATCCGCAAACCCCGCCAGCGCTGGACGAAGCCATTGTGACCTTCCAGGGCGTGCCGCTGGGCCTCGCCAAGCGCGTCGGCTCCCGTCTGAAGAACAGTTATCCGCGCGAGCTGGTACGCGATGGGAAACTTTTTGCCGGCAAGGTGTGACGCCGCGCAAAAAATACGCACTTTTTGACTGGCGGTTTTCCCCCCATTGACTACGCTGAAAAATGACGGCCGCAACTGGTCGTACCACAACTCAGCTGAAAAATGGGGTGAAGCGATGAGTAAAACCAATGTCCGCATCGGCGTGTTTGAGATAGACGATGCCGAACTGCATGGTGAACATCAGGGTGAGCGAACGTTAAGCATTCCCTGCAAATCCGATCCAGATTTATGTATGCAGCTTGACGCCTGGGATGCCGATACCAGCGTTCCCGCGATTCTCAATGGTGAACATTCCGTCCTCTACCGTAAACATTACGACCGCCAGTCCGATGCCTGGGTCATGCGCCTTGCCTGACACCAATGAACCCGTCGCCTGAGACGGGTTATTTATTTCCCCGTCCCGCCGTCATCCCCTACACTAAAGAGTATGTGCCCCCGGACATGAGGCCAGGATGTTTGCCTTAGTGTTGTTTATTTGCTATCTGGATGGCGGCTGCGAGGACATTGTGGTTGACGTCTACCGCGAGGAAACGCAGTGCCTGGTGGCGATGGAAGATCAGCGGATCCGCCACGGCGGCTGCTACCCGATAGAAGATTTTATTGACGGCTTCTGGCAACCCGCCAGCGAATACAGTGACTTTTAGCCTGCCGACTGCAGCGCCACCAGGGTCAGCGTGCCGCCGAACACGGCGCCGGTGTCAATATAGTGTTGATTGTCGTAGTCACAACGCGCGCGAAGCGGGGTATGGCCAAACCAGAAATGGTCAGCCCCGGCGATAGCGCCATGACGCCCCGCCAGATGTTCACTCAGACGATGGCGGCTCCACAGGACCCGCTGGGGATCCACCGGCTGCTGCCAGCGATAGACCGGCGCCGGGTAATCGGCATGGGCGATCACATGCCGCGACTTTGCGCACTCCACTTCAATAATCAACGGCAGCCGCTGACAGCGCGCCAGCAGCCGATCGACGTCAGCTCGCTGCCGCACGTTGCTCCGGGCGTACCAGTCGCCGCCGTTCATCTGCCAGAGCGTCATATCTCCGCTCTCCAGCGCCTCCAGCGCCATCTGCTCATGATTCCCGCGCACGGCCCTGAACCAGCGGCTGCGCAACAGGCCGAGACAGTTAGCGCTTTGCGGCCCGCGATCGATCAGATCGCCAACCGAGATCAGCAGATCGGCCCAGGGATCAAAGCGTAGCCGGCGCAGGCGCTCCATCAGCAGCGCAAAGCAGCCATGCAGATCGCCCATCAGCCAGATATTACGCCAGTCGCTGCCATTAATACGCTGATACATATAATTACCTCTATGCCGTAATTATAGGTAATTCCAGCTTACAGCCGCTGTTTTTTATTTACACCTCAATCGATTTTAAACAAACGGCAAATATAGTCGGCCAGAGCATTAAGCTTATCAGTGCCTCGCTTTAAAATAGCAGGAAATAACAACGAGGTGTTTATCGTGACAGACAACAGCCTGCATTCATCCAGCGTGCTTACGCCGCGCTCGCATCTCATTGCCGATCTGGTGATGGGCAGATTAACACCCGCACCTATCTGGCGGCAGAAAAATTACCGCTTTAAGTTTCTGCTGCGCACGGCGTTATTTTATAGCCCTACCAAAGCGATGCTGGAGGCGCTGAGCGCTCGTGACGATTTTAACCAGCTGCTGACGGCGCAGGCGACGCTGCCGGGGAAAGTGCACCGTCAATATTTGACGCGCGATCTCAACGCCTGGCAGCGGGCGATGGCGGTCATAAGCCATTATCGCTATGTCGATACCCTGCGCGGGTCGCGGCTGGCGCATGCCATGACCGCGGTGTGCGAGGTCCCGTTGCTGACGCTCAATGGAAAGGATGAACGCCAGTTTACCCTCTCGGCCTCTTCGGCCGGGAAAGCCGAGCGTGAGGGTGAAACCACCCTATGGCTGCGCGACAGCGACCATACCCTGCTGGCCAGCGCGACCTTCAGCGTGACCCGGGAGGGCGACGCCTGGCAGCTGGTCATCGGCGGTTTACAGGGACCGCGACGCCACGTTTCTCATGAGGTGATCAAGCAGGCGACCCGCGCCTGCTACGGTCTGTTCCCGAAGCGCCTGCTGCTGGAGTTTATCTGGCTGCTGGCCGCTCGCAGCCATATCGCGGCGATTTACGGCGTCAGCGATAACGGCCATGTGTTCCGCGCCCTGCGCTATCGCCTGAGCAAGGGGCGCCATTTCCACGCCAGCTATGACGAGTTCTGGCAATCCATCGACGGCAAGCCGGAAAGCCTCTGGCGCTGGCAGCTACCGCTGCGTCTGGAAAGAAAACCGCTGGAGAGCATCGCCAGTAAAAAACGGGCCGAATACCGGCGTCGATTCCAGCTGCTGGATCAGCTGGCGGAGCAGGTGGCAATATTGACGCAGCCGCTGCCGGGCATGTAAATTTCGCGACCAGCGACGCCCCGTTACGCGGCGTTTGCTTATTATGTTCTTATTTCGCTACTATCATGGTCCCGCAGGCCATTGGATAGTCGTTAGCATGATGAGTAAAACCGAAATTTTTCTGCTGATTATTCTGGCGGTCGTGCTGCTGGGCAGCATATGGTTTATTTTCAGCGATGAAATTTGGCTTTTACTCTGCTATCTGGAGAGTCAGATATTTCCCACCTTCAGCGTTCCGGAATAATACTGTTTGCCCGAAACTACACCTCTGAATATTATTTCCCGCCACGTAGTGGGGCGCGGACGACTAATCGCATGAATTGCCAAATCAATAAGGTTTTGTTTATTCTATTTATCATACAAATAGGTATACTAGCAGACTTCCGATGTTGGCCCGCCAGTTAACCTGCACGCCGGGCCTGTTTAGGTGCAGGTTTTTTCTTTTCCTCTCCCCTCGCTTACGGTTCCGCCTTCCCCATATCGTTCTTCCGCAGGATACAATTTGTGTGTAAATGAATTGTGTATGCTAAAAACGGTGTGCTATAACGGGACATCCAGAGGCCAGCCTGGTGATTGACTGACAGGATGTCGCTGGTCATCGCGAAAGCAGACAGATTAAGATAAAAAGAGACCGAATACGATTCCTGTATTCGGTCCAGGGAAATGGCTCTTGGGAGAGAGCCGTGCGCTAAAAGTTGGCATTAATGCAGGCTAAGTCGCCTTGCACTATAAGAATAGTTTAACGCGTCAGCTTTTCCAGTCTGCGGCCAATGTGGCCGAATAATTCCTGGAAAAGAGGGCGCTGTTAGCGAAAAAACCGCCACTGCCGTTGTCCAGCAAGGGCGGTTTTTTTTATGTCATTACAGCGAGATAGCGCGAAAATCTAGCAGAGCTTCTGCGCGCGCTCGATAAACGGCGCGAGGCTCATTTTTTGCCCAGGGTGCTGCGGATCGTCGATCTGGATCACCGAGATCGGCTGGGCAGTGGTTTTGCCGGCTTTGACCTGCTGCTCAGCCACCTCATTGAGCGGATACTGGACCAGGGTGCTCGGGTTGATAGCGTAGAGGGCATTGCCCGGACGACAGGTCAACATCACCTCTTCACGGTTGAACGCCCAGCTCTCCTTTCCTACCTCAAAGCGGCTCACGGTGATAATTTGCGGCGCCGCCAGAGCAGCGCCGGAGCTTGCCAGTAACAACATGGTCAGAACAATTTTTTTCATGATTTTGCCAGTTAATTCAATAAGGTTCCCAGGTGGCAAACAGGCTGACGGCCAGCAGCGCCAGCGCGCCCAGCCCTATCTCGGCCTGCGTGGTTCGCAGGATCAGGCTTTCCGCCCGCGAACCGCTTGCCGACATGCGCGGTACCAGAACATACCTGTTCACTAACGCAATTACCACCATCCCGGCCACCAGCGCACATTTGATCAACAGCAGACGTCCCCAGGGCGATGCGCCAATCAATCCTCCCTGGATCAACAGCGCATTGATCGCCCCGCTGGCAAGGGTGCCGGCGACGGCCAGATGCCCGTAGCGTGAAAAGCGCGCCATGGTATAGACCGCGGCCTGCCGCCAGCGCCCCTGCGCCAGGCGCAGGCAATAGATAAAGGGCAACAGGCCGCCGAACCAGCTGGCGACGCAGAAGAGGTGGACAGCATGATTAGTCCGCTGCAGGGCGCCGAGTAAACCATCATGCATGGCGGCATGCCCTACCCCAGCGGAAAGCAGCAGCTGGGCCACCAGCAGGGCCACCAGCTGGCGAGCGCCGTGGCGGGGACGGATCCACACCACGGCGAGGGCGATCCACGCCAGCAGGATCTGCCAGATCCACACCCCGCCGAAGCGGGTACCCGCCACCGCCTGCCAGACGGCGGGTTGCCAGACATCCGCCCAGCCCTCGCCCATCATCCCCCCCTGCAGCAGATACAGCGCCAGGGTAGAGAGCGCGCCGATCAGCAGCAGCGGGCGCAACAGCGGATAGAAGCGCAGCATCAGTACGCGTCGCAGCGGCACCGGCGCCCACCAGGCGCCATACAGCACGCAGCCAAAAGCCAGCATCAGGGCGATAAAATGCCCAAAACGCAGGGTAATATAGAGCCCGGTCAGCATCGCTTACTTCACGCTAAAGGTGTATTGCCCTTTGGTTTTATGGCCATCCACTGAAACTACATGCCATGCCACAGTGTATTCTCCCGGCCGCAGGGTTTCCGCCACAGGCACGGTGACCTGGGTGGGATTGTCGGCGCTGCGGGTCAGTTTGCCGGTGGCCACCGCATGCTGCTGCGGACCGGTGACGGACACCCCGCTGAACGCGGGTTCAATGCCTTCGGAGAAACTGAGCGTCAGCGTCTGCGGAGAAGCCGCCAACTGCGCGCCGGCGGCAGGGATCTGCTGCTGCAGGTGAGCGTGGGCGAGCGCGCCCGTCGCGGTTAATAGCCCGGCAAACGCAACGGAGAGGCGCATCGCGCGTCCAGCAAGAAGTCGCATATTCGTCATTCCCTTTTGTTATGTCTGTAGCACAGAGAATAACCCTGTATAATGGCAGAGTCGAGCCGGGCGTCAGGCCCTGACCGGGTTTACAAGCAGAGTGGAGTGTATGATGGAAAGAAATCTGGCCAAAATTTCGCAAGATGAGATGGATAAAGTCAACGTCGATCTCGCCGCCGCCGGCGTCGCCTTCAAAGAGCGGTATAATATGCCGGTGGTCGCTGATTTGGTCGAGCGTGAACAGCCCGCCCATCTGCGCGACTGGTTCCGCGAACGACTGATCGCCCATCGGCTGGCCTCCGTCTCGCTGTCCCGCCTGCCCTGGGAGCCGAAACAGAAATAATGCCTACTTCCCCCCTCGCCGTCGGTTGGCAAGCCCAGCCAATTGCTTTACGCTTATTGTTTTGCTCTGGAGCGAGCCATGCTGCGCGTCATTGATACCGAAACCTGCGGACTGCAGGGGGGCATCGTTGAAGTCGCCTCGGTCGACATTGTCGACGGGCAGATCACCAATCCCATGAGTCATCTGGTGCGTCCTGACCGCCCCATCAGCCCGCAGGCGATGGCTATCCACCGGATTACCGAAGAGATGGTCGCCGATAAGCCATGGATTGAGGAGATTATTCCGCACTATCATGGCAGCCCGTGGTATGTCGCGCATAACGCCAGCTTCGATCGTCGGGTGTTACCGGAGATGCATGGCGAGTGGATCTGTACCATGAAGCTGGCCCGCCGGCTGTGGCCGGGGATCAAATACAGCAATATGGGGCTCTATAAATCACGTAAGCTGAACGTGGCCACGCCGCCGGGGCTGCATCACCACCGGGCGCTGTATGACTGCTATATCACCGCTGCGCTGCTGCTGGATATCATCAACGTTTCCGGCTGGACGCCTGACGAAATGGCCGATATCACCGGTCGGCCGGCGCTGCTCACCACCTTCACCTTCGGCAAATACCGCGGTAAAGCCGTCGCCGAGATTGCTGAAAACGATCCAGGCTATCTGCGCTGGTTATTCAACAATCTCGACCGCATGAGCCCCGAGCTGCGCCTCACGCTCAAGCATTACCTCGGGGAATAGCCCCTACACTGCCGCTTTCCCCGGCAGTGTCCCCTGCGCCAGGGCGATGAAAAAGGCGTACTCCAGCGCCACTCCCTCATAGCTTTTAAAGCGCCCGGATTTTCCGCCATGGCCGGAGTCCATATCGGTGCAGAGCAGCAGCAGGTTATCGTCGGTTTTCAGTTCACGCAGTTTCGCCACCCACTTCGCCGGCTCCCAGTATTGCACCTGGGAATCGTGCAGCCCGGTGGTCACCAGCATATGCGGATACGCCTGCGCCTTCACGCCGTCGTAGGGGCTGTAGCTTTTCATGTAGTGGTAATAGGTTTCATCCTGCGGGTTCCCCCACTCTTCAAATTCGCCGGTCGTCAGCGGAATGGTCTCATCCAGCATGGTGGTCACCACGTCGACGAACGGCACCTGAGCTATTACGCCGTGGAACAGCTCTGGACGCTCGTTAACGGCCACCCCCATCAGCATCCCGCCGGCGCTGCCGCCCATGCCATAGCAGAGCCGCGGGTCGCCGTACCCCTGGGCCAGCAGCGCGTCGCAGACGTCCAGATAGTCGTTGAAGGTATTTTTCTTACACAGGAATTTTCCATCCTCATACCACTGCTGGCCCAGCTCGCCGCCGCCGCGAACGTGGGCGATAGCGTAGACAAAGCCCCGGTTGAGCAGGCTCAGCCGGCTGGCGCTGAAATCGGCATCGATACTGTCGCCATACGAGCCATAGCCATAGACCAGCAGCGGATTGCTCCCTTTACGAAAATGGTCGCGATGATAGACCAGCGAGACCGGGACTTCGACGCCATCGCGGGCGGTTACCCACAGGTGCTCGCTCTGATAGCAGCGGGTGTCCAGCCCCTTAACCTCCTGCTGCTTGATCACCCGTCGTTCGCCGGTATCCATATCCAGCTCAAACAGGGTGTCGGGCGTGGTCATCGAGGAGTAGCCGTAGCGCAGGCGCGACGTTTCAGGCTCCGGGTTATAGGCAAGCCAGGTGACATAGGCCGGATCGTCAAAGGCGATCCCTACCACCTCCCGGGTCCTGCGGTTAATCTGCCGCAAACTGGTCAGGCCGCGCTGACGCTCCTCGACGACCAGCCAGTCGGTAAACAGGGTAAATCCTTCGAGCATCACGTCGTGACGCGGCGGGATCAGCGTGGTCCACTGCCCTTCATCGCGCAGCACGGTACGGTAGAGGCCAAAATTCTTCCCCTCCCGGTTGGATCGCAGATAAAAAGCGTGCTGATAGTGATCGAGGCTATATTCATGATCTTTACGCCGCGGCAGGAAGCAGACCGGCTCGGCGTCTGGCAATTCGGCGTTGAGCAGCAGCACTTCGCTGGTGGTGGCGCTGGAGAGATAGATCACCACGAACTGCTGGGATGTGGTTTTATGCACGCTGACGTAGAAGGTCTCATCTTTTTCCTCATAGACCAGCGCGTCGCTCTGCGCCGGCGTCCCGACGGTGTGGCGCCAGACCTGATAAGGAAGCAGCGTGGTGGGATGTTTACGCACATACCACACAAAGCGTGAATCGTTGCTCCAGGCAAAGCCGGAGGTGACATTTTCCAGGGTCTCCGGATACCACTCGCCGTTGCTGAGGTCGCAAAAGCGCAGCCCGTACTGGCGGCGGGAGAGATAATCTTCCGCCACCGCCATCAGCTGGTTGTTGGGCGCAATGCCCAGCCCCCCCAGGGTGTAAAACTCGCTTTTCGCCGCCCGCTGGTTGGCATCAAGCAGGATCTCCCACTCGTCCCACTCCTCTTTCAGCACCGACTGGCGCTGGTAGATAGCGTATTCGCAGCCCGGCTCGTACACCTGACGATAGCGAAAGCCGTTTTTGCTGTAGGGAGCCGAGACTTCCCGCTGCGGAATGCGGTCGATAATCTCTTTCAGCAGACGCTCCTGCAGGCTGAGCTGCGAATCCATCACTTGTTTGCCGTAGGCGTTTTCCGCGTGCAGATATTCCAGCACATCAGGCCGCGCGCGTTCATCGTCGCGCAGCCAGTAATAGTTATCGATGCGTGTATCGCCATGCAAGGTCATGGCGTGAGGGATCCGTTTGGCTTTAGGTGGCATGTTATTCTTCTGCTGCTTTTTCGTGACACAAGAGCATTCAGGCCGCAGGGTGGCGCCTGAATGATGACGTGTCTATAAGGGTGGCAAAAGACGCGGGCGATGCAAGCGAAACGTGATAATTTAAACGCTTAGCGCCTGTTTTTGTGACTGGATATCCTGTTCGATGTCGGCCCGGACATCTTTTGGCAACGCCAGGGCCTCACCCAGGGCGTTGAGATAGCTGCGCTCCATAAAGTGGTCGATATCGATCACCGCGCAGCTGACGTAGTAGATCTCCAGCGCCTCCTGCGGGTCAACGATGCCCTCGGCGAGACGCTGCGGATCCAGCGGCTGAGCCAGCGCCTGGTCGATCAGGACCCGGGCCTGAACGTCAATATTGGCCTCCCGAAGCTGGGCTTCAATCTTCGCCCGCTCGTGATCGTCGATATGCCCATCGCTTTTGGCGGCAAACACCAGGGCGGTGATCAGCCGCACGCTGCGCGGATCGACATCCGCCGGCGCCGCAGCCGTCTCTGGTGTCGGGGCGGGTGTGTTCTGAGCGCGCATTTTCTGCTGATACTTGTTCCACAACACAGTACCCGCTACTGCCCCACCGCCAGCCAGCAGCGCGCTGGTGCCATATTTCGCCAGCAGCTTGCGTGACGATTTGCTGGCCACCAACAGCCCTGCCAGCCCGCCGATGGCGCCGGGCAGCAGGGCGCTCCCTTTTGACGATTCGCCGGACGGCGACGCGCCCTGCTGTCCGAGCAGCGACTGCAGTTGATTTAACCAGTTAGCCATGGTTTTCCTCTCAGGTGACAAACACTGTTATCAGCCTAAACGACGCGATGTCAGGAAATGTTAGATATGGCTAAAGATGCGCAAAGGTGCGCGCGGCGGCGGTACCGGGTCCAACCCACCAACCGACCAACCGACCAACCGACCAACCAGCCCGCCAGCCCGCCAGCCCGCCAGCCCGCCAGCCCGCCAGTGGCTAACCGCCAGCCATCAGGCCGCTTTGGCTTTCCGCGTTTTGGCAGCCGGCGCGGCGGCATCTTCCGCCGGGGTAGCCTCTGCGTCCGTTGACGGCGCGGGAGCATCGTGCGCAGTCGCATCCTGCTCCGGCAGTTTGCCGGCGCGCAGGATATGCTGCAGCGCCTCTTTACGCTCCGCCAGCCACATCGCCATGATATCGCGCTGGGCATCGTCCATTTCCAGCGGCGATGCTACCAGCCAGTCATTCAGCACCTCTGCCAGATCGAGCATTTTGTCGTAAGCGTCGGCCTCTTTTTTGCTGGCAAAAGACATTTTTTCCTCACCTTCGCGGATCACCACATATTTAATTTCAACCGCCATGCTGCAGCCTCTCGACACTGTATTTTTATACAGTATAACAAATTTCCCTTCCGGACTCAACTCACGCGCGTAAAGACAGACGCAAACGTTTTCGTTTATAATCGACCGCATCTTTTTTTACTGCGGAAGAGAGTTATGACTGTATTAGGCACCGCGCTGCGCCCGGCAGCCACCAAAGTTATGCTGTTAGGCTCCGGCGAGCTGGGTAAAGAAGTCGCCATTGAATGTCAGCGTCTGGGCATTGAAACTATCGCCGTCGACCGCTACCCCGATGCCCCGGCGATGCAGGTCGCCCACCGCGCCCACGTCATCAATATGCTGCACGGCGAGAGCCTGCGCGCGCTGATCGAACAGGAAAAACCTGATTACATCGTGCCGGAGATCGAAGCTATCGCCACCGATACCCTGGTCGAACTGGAGCAGGCCGGGCAGAAAGTGGTCCCCACGGCGCGGGCAGCGAAGCTCACCATGAACCGCGAAGGCATTCGCCGTCTGGCGGCGGAAGAGCTGCAGCTCCCCACCTCCAGCTACCGTTTCGCCGACAGTGAAGACGCCTTCCGCGCGGCGGTCGCGGAGATCGGCTTGCCGTGCATCGTCAAACCGGTGATGAGCTCCTCCGGTAAAGGCCAGAGCTTTATTCGCTCGGCTGACCAGCTCAGCGAAGCCTGGCGCTACGCCCAGCAGGGCGGCCGCGCCGGCGCCGGGCGGGTGATCGTCGAAGGGGTGGTGAATTTCGACTTTGAAATCACCCTGCTCACCGTCAGCGCCGTCGATGGCGTGCATTTCTGCGCCCCGGTCGGCCATCGTCAGGAAGATGGCGATTATCGTGAATCCTGGCAGCCGCAGCAGATGAGCGACCTGGCCCTTGAACGCGCTCAGGATATCGCCCGTAAGGTAGTGCTGGCGCTGGGGGGGCATGGCCTGTTCGGCGTGGAGCTGTTCGTTTGCGGCGACGAGGTGATCTTCAGCGAAGTCTCCCCGCGCCCGCACGACACCGGAATGGTGACGCTTATTTCGCAGGATCTCTCGGAATTCGCTCTGCACGTTCGCGCCTTTCTTGGGCTGCCCGTCGGCGCCATCCGCCAGTATGGCCCAGCCGCTTCCGCGGTGATCCTTCCGCAGCTGACCAGCCAGAACGTCAGCTTCGGCCAGCTGCAGTCGGCCGTCGGAGCTGGCCTGCAGCTGCGTCTGTTCGGCAAGCCGGAGATTGACGGCACCCGTCGTCTGGGGGTGACCCTCGCCGTCGCCGATTCAGTGGAAGAGGCCGTGGCGCGGGCTAAAACCGCCGCCGCGGCGATTATCGTCGAAGGATAAATAATAAAAAAACCCGGTCGCGTTGCCGCTGACCGGGTTGTTGACCTTGAGGCGCGGTTTACTTCGCGCCTTCCACCGCTTCACGCGCCAGGGTGGTGATGCGATCGTAGTCGCCAGCTTCCAGGGCGTCGGCCGGCACCAGCCAGGAACCACCGATGCACAGCACGCTGTTCAGCGCCAGGTAATCACGGTAGTTGGCCGGGGAGATACCGCCGGTCGGGCAGAAACGAATGTGACCGAACGGACCAGCAATCGCCTGCAGCGCTTTCACGCCGCCGTTGGCTTCCGCCGGGAAGAATTTAAACTCTTTCAGACCGTACTGCATGCCCAGCATCAGCTCGGAGACGGTGCTGATCCCCGGGATCAGCGGAATAGTGCCGTCTTCGGTCGCCGCTTTCAGCAGAGATTCGGTCAGCCCCGGGCTGATAGCGAACTGCGCGCCGGCTTCTGTTACCGCTTTCAGCTGCTCGACGTTGGTAACCGTGCCCGCGCCGACAATCGCGTCCGGCACTTCTTTAGCAATCGCGCGGATCGCCTCCAGGGCACACTCGGTGCGCAGAGTCACTTCCAGGACGCGCACGCCGCCCGCGACCAGCGCTTTCGCCATCGGTACCGCGTGTTCCAGCTTTTTCACTACGATAACCGGGACAACCGGACCGGAGGTGAGGATTGCTTCTGCTGTTGTTTTCCAGTTTTTCATCAGGATTTTCTCTCGCCAGATCTAGAAATTTAATCGTCTTAAAAAGTGATGCAGGTTGCGCCCTGCTCCGCGCCAGAGAGCTTCTCACGCAGCGCCCCAAACATCTCCCGACCGGTTCCTACGCGCGACGCGCTGAGGTCAGGGATATGCGGCTGACGCGCCGCCAGTTCGGCATCGTCCACCAGCAGCGTCAGTTCCCCCGTCTGCCCGTTCACGCGAATAAGATCGCCATCGCGCACTTTCGCCAGCAACCCACCATCATAGGCTTCAGGCGTGACATGGATGGCTGACGGGACTTTACCGGAGGCGCCAGAGAGTCGGCCATCGGTCACCAGCGCTATTTTGAAACGGCGGTCCAATAATACACCAAGTGGCGGCATAAGTTTATGTAATTCTGGCATCCCGTTCGCTTTTGGCCCCTGATGACGGACCACCACCACGCAGTCTTTGTCCAGCAGACCCGCTTCAAAGGCCGGCAACACGTCGTGCTGGCTCTCGAACACCACCGCCGGCGCTTCGATCACCTGGTTCTCTACCGGGACTGCCGAGGTTTTCATGACCGCACGGCCGAGGTTACCGCTCAGCACTTTGGTGCCGCCGTGACGGGAGAACGGTTTCTCGAACGTCGCGATGACCTGATCGTCAAGCGGCGCCGTCGCGCCTTCCCGCCAGTCCAGCTCGCCGTTGTTGAGCCACGGCTCGAGGGTGTAGCGCGACAGGCCGAAGCCGGCGACGGTGTGAACGTCCTCATGCAGCAGGCCGCCTTTCAGCAGCTCGCGCACCAGAACCGGAACGCCGCCCGCCGCCTGGAAATGGTTGATATCCGCCGGGCCGTTGGGGTAGAGGCGCGCCAGCAGCGGCACCACGTCTGACAGGTCGGAGAAATCATCCCAGTTAATGATGATGCCCGCCGCGCGGGCCATCGCCACCAGGTGCATGGTGTGGTTGGTGGAACCGCCGGTCGCCAGCAGCGCCACAATGCCGTTGACCACCACTTTTTCGTCAAACATTTTGCCCAACGGCATCCACTCGTTGCCATTGCCGGTCATGCGGGTGACCTGGCGCGCGGCGGCGGCGGTCAGCGCTTCCCGCAGCGGGGCATCCGGATGGACGAAGGACGATCCCGGCAGCTGCATGCCCATAAACTCCACCACCATCTGGTTGGTGTTTGCCGTACCGTAGAACGTACAGGTCCCCGGAGCGTGGTAAGAAGCGGCTTCGGACTCCAGCAGCGCCATGCGGTCAACTTTGCCCTCTGCGTACAGCTGGCGAATGCGAACCTTCTCTTTATTAGGCAGGCCGCTGGCCATCGGACCGGAGGGAATAAAGACCGACGGCAGGTGGCCGAATGAGAGCGCCGCCATGGTCAGTCCGGGCACAATTTTATCGCACACGCCGAGATACAGCGCGCCATCGAACATGTTATGCGACAGGCCGATGGCCGCGGACATGGCGATCACTTCGCGACTCAGGAGAGAGAGCTCCATGCCGTCCTGTCCCTGGGTCACGCCGTCGCACATCGCCGGCACGCCGCCGGCCACCTGGCCGACCGCATTGGCGCTGTGCAGCGCTTTGCGAATGATATCCGGGTAGTGTTCGTAGGGCTGATGGGCGGACAACATATCGTTATAGGAGGTGATGATGGCGATGTTGTTGCGCAACATGCTTTTCAGGGAGGCTTTGTCGTCGGCCTGACAGGCCGCGAAACCGTGAGCCAGATTGCCGCAGGCCAGTTGCGCACGATGCACGGTGTCGGTTTTGGCCTGGTTAATCCTTGCGAGGTAAGCCGCGCGGGTATCACGCGACCGTTCGATAATGCGATTTGTTACCCGTAACATTGTCGAATTCATAAAGGCTCCTCAAAATTTTATCTGTCCGGCCGCTGCGAGATGACGTGTTTTGGTGCCCGAAGCCACCAACACCAGCGCTCAGGGGCAAAATGTCTGTAGGCAGTGTAATAAAAAAAGCCCCGTGGGTGAATCCTCACGGGGCTTAAAAGATTAAAAAGCGTGCGACTTTCTGCGTCAGATCATGTTACCGGTAAAATACCCCTGACGGATAAGACCGCGAGCTTACTCGAACTCGTTCCACGAGCGGCCATCGCGGGTGATCATGGCCACCGAGGCCACGGGTCCCCAGGTCCCGGCCTGATACGGTTTCGGCGCATCGCGGTCGGCCGCCCAGGCTTCGGTGATGGAGTCCACCCACTTCCACGCCTCTTCCACTTCATCACGGCGGACGAACAGCGCCTGGATACCGCGCATGGTCTCCAGCAGCAGACGTTCATAGGCATCGGCCAGATGCGTCTGGTTGAAGGTTTCGGAGTAGCTCAGATCCAGCTTGGTGATCTGCAGGTTATGCTTGTGGTCGAGGCCCGGCACTTTGTTCAGGACCTGAATATCCACCCCTTCGTCCGGTTGCAGACGAATGGTCAGCTTGTTCTGCGGCAGCTCCTGCCAGGTCTCTTTAAACAGGTTCAGCTCCGGCGTTTTGAAATAAACCACCACTTCGGAACATTTGGTCGGCAGACGTTTGCCGGTGCGCAGATAGAACGGTACGCCAGCCCAGCGCCAGTTATCGATATCAACGCGGATCGCCACGAAGGTTTCGGTGTTGCTGGTTTTGTTCGCCCCCTCTTCTTCGAGGTAGCCTGGCACTTTTTTGCCCTGGGCAAAGCCGGCGGTGTACTGGCCGCGAACGGTTTTCTCGCGCACGTTGGAGCGGTCAATACGGCGCAGGGATTTCAGCACTTTAACCTTTTCATCACGGATGCTGTCGGCGCTGAGATCGGACGGCGGCGACATGGCAATCATGCACAGGATCTGCAGCAGGTGGTTCTGGATCATGTCGCGCATCTGTCCGGCCTGGTCGAAGTACCCCCAGCGCCCTTCAATGCCTACCTCTTCCGCGACGGTGATTTCCACATGATCGATGGTACGGCAGTCCCAGTTATTGACGAACAGGGAGTTGGCAAAGCGCAGCGCCAGCAGGTTGAGCACCGTCTCTTTTCCGAGGTAGTGGTCGATACGGTAGACCTGGCACTCTTCAAAAAACTCGCCGACCTGATCGTTGATTTCCCGCGAGGTTTCCAGCGAGGTGCCCAGCGGTTTTTCCATGACCACGCGCGCAGGCTTGGCATTGAGCTTCGCTTCGCCCAGACCTTTACAGATGGCGCCAAAGGTGCTCGGCGGCATGGCGAAATAGTTGATGGTGACGCGATTCTTTTGGTCCAGCATGTCGCCCAGGCGGCTGAATCCGCTGGTGTCATTGACGTCAAGATTACAGAACTCCAGGCGTCCGCTCAGGGAATCCCACAAACCTTCATCAATTTTTTCCTTCATGAAGGTTTCCAGCGCTTCGCGCACCACTTTGGTGTAAGCCGCTTTATCCCAGTCGGCACGGCCGACGCCAATGATCCGGGTGTCGGCGTGGATCTGGCCCGCCTTTTCAAGCTGATACAGGGAAGGCAACAATTTACGCCGCGCCAGGTCGCCCTTCGCGCCGAAAATGACCAGGTCGCATGCCTGGGCCGTTTGCGTTACCGCCATGTCATTCTCCTCAGTTGATAGTCTGGTGCTTTTGCCAGGCTATATTTGTAATTTTCTTACACTGCACTGTACTGTGTTTACGTATTTCCCGAAAGCCTTCCCCTCCGTTTGCGGCGGGAAAACCGCACAGGGTGAAAACATTCGGCGATGATTTGGGCATCTGGCTGATATTGTTCGTTGTTTGTTCCTGTTTCAGGTCAGTAAAATACGACTCTGATCATGTAATGAAAAAAAACAACATTTTTTCCCGTCATTCCTCACCGCTTGCGCTTGCGGAGGGGTATATTCTTGCTAAAACGCCCGATGATTTCACCCATTAATGAAATCGTTTCCATTGATGAGCGCCCTGTTACTAATGAACATGCTGGAAAAAATCCAGTCCCGACTGGAACACCTTAGCAAATCTGAACGCAAAGTGGCGGAAGTGATCCTTGCCACCCCCGCGCAGGCTATTCATTCGAGCATCGCCGCCCTCGCCCTTGAGGCCGGGGTGAGCGAACCGACCGTCAATCGCTTTTGCCGCAGTCTCGAAACCCGTGGCTTTCCTGATTTCAAACTGCATCTCGCCCAGAGCCTTGCGCACGGCACACTCTATGTTAACCGCAATGTTGATGAAGACGACAGCGTTGAGTCATACACGGGAAAAATATTTGAATCGGCCATGGCGAGTTTAGATCAGGTCCATCATTCTCTCGACATGTCGGCAGTGAATCGCGCGGTGGATCTCCTGACTCAGGCCAAAAAAATCGCCTTTTTCGGCCTGGGCTCTTCGGCGGCGGTCGCTCATGACGCGATGAACAAATTTTTCCGCTTTAACGTGCCGGTCATCTATTCCGACGACATTGTCCTGCAACGCATGAGCTGTATGAATTGCGATGACGATGATGTGGTGGTGATTATCTCGCATACCGGCAGGACCAAGAGCCTGGTGGAGCTGGCGCAGCTGGCCCGTGAAAACGATGCCATGGTGATCGCCCTCACCTCCCCCGGCTCGCCGCTGGCCCGGGAAGCCACGCTGGCCATTACCCTGGATGTGCCGGAAGATACCGACATCTATATGCCAATGGTCTCGCGTCTGGCCCAGTTGACCGTCATTGACGTGCTGGCAACTGGCTTTACCCTGCGCCGGGGAGCAAAATTCAGAGATAACTTGAAGAGGGTCAAGGAAGCGCTGAAGGAATCGCGTTTTGATAAAGAACCGTTCGTACCCAGTGATAATCAATAAAAGTTGATAACAAGCAGTACCCCATTACACCTTCGATAACGATCCGGCTGTGCGACGTTGCAGGCTGGCGCTACCGAATCCATGTTCACGCAACACCAAAGTTGTATCAGTCAACGGAGTATTACATGTCCAGAAGGCTTCGCAGAACCAAAATCGTTACTACCTTAGGCCCGGCAACTGACCGCGATAACAACCTGGAAAAAGTTATCGCCGCGGGCGCAAACGTAGTGCGTATGAACTTCTCTCACGGCACCCCGGAAGATCATCAGCTCCGTGCCGATAAAGTGCGTGAGATTGCGGCAAAACTGGGCCGTCACGTAGCCATCCTCGGCGACCTCCAGGGACCAAAAATTCGCGTATCGACCTTTAAAGAAGGCAAAATTTTCCTCAACGTCGGCGACAAATTCCTGCTCGACGCCAACCTCGGCAAGGGCGAAGGCGACAAAGAGAAAGTCGGAATCGACTATAAAGGCCTGCCGGCGGACGTCGTGCCCGGCGATATCCTGCTGCTCGACGATGGTCGCGTGCAGCTGAAAGTCCTCGAAGTTCAGGGGATGAAAGTGTTCACCGAAGTGACCGTCGGCGGCCCGTTGTCCAACAACAAAGGGATTAACAAGCTGGGCGGCGGCCTGTCTGCCGAAGCGCTGACTGACAAAGACAAGGCCGATATCGTCACCGCCGCTAAAATCGGCGTCGACTATCTCGCCGTCTCCTTCCCGCGCTGCGGCGAAGACCTGAACTACGCCCGTCGCCTGGCGCGCGATGCCGGTTGCGATGCGAAAATCGTCGCCAAAGTCGAGCGTGCGGAAGCCGTCTGCGACCAGGACGCCATGGACGACGTGATCCTCGCCTCCGATGTGGTGATGGTTGCCCGCGGTGACCTCGGGGTCGAAATCGGCGATCCGGAGCTGGTGGGCATCCAGAAAGCGCTGATTCGTCGTGCGCGTCAGCTGAACCGTTCCGTCATCACCGCCACCCAGATGATGGAGTCGATGATCACCAACCCGATGCCGACCCGTGCGGAAGTCATGGACGTGGCCAACGCCGTGCTGGATGGTACCGATGCGGTGATGCTCTCCGCGGAAACCGCTGCCGGTCAGTACCCGTCGGAAACCGTGGCCGCGATGGCGCGCGTCTGTCTGGGCGCCGAAAAAATCCCGAGCCTCAATGTCTCCAAACACCGTCTGGACGTCCAGTTCGACAACGTGGAAGAAGCGATTGCCATGTCGGCGATGTATGCCGCCAACCACCTGAAAGGCATCACGGCCATCATCACCATGACCGAATCGGGCCGTACCGCGCTGATGACCTCGCGCATCAGCTCCGGTCTGCCGATTTTCGCCCTGTCCCGCCACGAGCGCACCCTGAACCTGACCGCCCTCTACCGCGGGGTGACGCCGGTGTTCTTCGACAGCCAGAATGACGGGGTGGCCGCTGCGCACGATGCCGTCAATCTGCTGCGGGACAAAGGCTACCTGGTCTCCGGCGATCTGGTGGTCGTTACCCAGGGTGACGTGATGAGCACCATCGGCAGCACCAACACCACGCGTATCCTCACCGTCGAGTAAGCCTCGGTCTCTACCTGCCAGCGCTACGGCTGGCAGGTATTTTTTTGCCCAACGCCCGGCAGGCTACACCATCCAGCTCAGCAATAGCGTCGCAGCGATCACCGTCGACGCCCCACCGATACGCGTCGCAATCTGTGCAAACGGCATCAATCCCATGCGGTTTGAGGCCGAGAGAATGGCGACATCCCCCGTTCCGCCCAGCCCACTGTGGCAGCTGGTAACGATGGCGGCTTCCACAGGATACATATTAAGGCGTGAAGCGATAAAGAACCCGCTCAGCGCCATGGCAATGACAATGGAGCCGCACACCACGACGTAGCCAACGGAGAAGACCGAGACCACGCTCTCCAGCGGTACATACAGCATGCCCAGGCCGATCATCAGCGGCCACACCAGCGCGGCGGAGACGAACTTGTAGCAACTGTGCGCCCCCAGCTCCATCGCCGCCGGGATAACTTTTGTATATTTGCAGAATACCGCCGCCAGAATCATCAGAACCGGCCCCGGAATATGCACCACCTTCTCCAGCAGACCGCCGATGATGAAAAAGGCGCAAATCATCAGCAACCCGGCGCCCATGAGTTGAAAATCGGTGGGCTGCGTACTCTGATTTTGCGCAAAGACGCTATTATCTTCATGGCTGCGGATCAGCATCCCGTTGCCGGACAGCGCCGGGCGACGAGCGGCCATGCGGGCCAGAATGCCGGCGCAGATAATGGCGAAGATGTTACCCACCACCGCCGCCGGCGCCAGTTGGGCCACGTAGACATCTGGCGCCTGTCCGAGGATCGCCGAATAAGCCAGCGACAACGGCAGGATCCCTTCGCCGATGCCGCCGCCGATAATCGGCACAATGATAAAGAAGAAGGTGTGATACATACTGTAGCCGAATAAGCTGCCCACCAGCAGGCCGGTTACGATTGCCGCGCCGGTTCCGACCACCAACGGGACAAACATGCGCACCATCCCCTGGATCAGAATCGTGCGGTTCATGCCAAGGATACTGCCGACCACCAGGCAGGCGATGACGAAATAGAGGAGATTGGCCTCCTTCATCAGCAAATGCACGGTATCGAGCGTATGCGCTTCAAATACGCCAAAGTAGACCAGCACTGAGGGCGTCATCAGACACAAAATCGCCGGACCGCCAATATCTTTTAACACCGGCACCATGCGGCCAATTTTCGCCAGTGCGAACCCGAGGGTCATGATGACCGCCAGTCCGCCAATCATGTTTTTTGGCAACAACCCCGCGCCAGCGGAGAGCGCCACTATCGCGGCAATACCTATAAACAGCGTTAACGGCACGGCGCCGACTTCGATATTGGCGAAAAGTCGAGTCGCTTGCCCGTTCGGCAACGTTTTATCTATCGGGTGGTTGAGTGAATTATTTTTCATATTTTTACCTGAATAATAAGGAGGTCACGTAGGGTCAGGATGCAATATTAAAATCGCGCAGCACTATGAACTAAAAAGCACTAAACGCCGTATCAACTAAATACACTGAAACGGTAGCACAGGACTTTAAAACTAAAAACGACAACCGTATTAACGCTGCCGGCTTTGTGACTGAGCCATAAAGTTTATTTTAAGTAATTTAATTTATTATCGCGAAGCTAAAGTTATCGCCAGCTAAAATAATGAACTCTGTTAATACAACGCTATGATTTAATAATCTTTTCTCTATTTGTAAGTAAAGTAGCCAAGGCGAAATTATTTAAAGCCAGATGACTGTGATGGCTATCACCTTTTAAATATTAGGGGATCGTTAGATTGGCAGCACAACAACCCGATAATATATGTCAGGACATTTTATGCCTTCACTGCTCTTGCAATCTCTTTTCCCGTTGGTATTTATCATGCTGCTCGGATGGCTTAGCGGTAAACTCGGCTATACCCGCCGTGAGGACGCCTCCGTTCTTGCCACGGTGGTTATCCGCTTTGCCCTTCCTTTTCATCTTTTTATCGGCGCATTACATACCAGCCCGGATAAAATAAAAAACTTCACCTTTATGGCGGTGCTGGTTATTGGTCTGATGGGGTCGTATTTTCTTACGCTACTGATCTCGCGCTACGTTTTTCGTCATGATATTAAAACCAGCGCGATTCAGTCGCTGGTTTGCGCCTTCCCCGATATGGCCTACTTTGGCGCCCCCGTGCTGGCGGTGCTGATAGGTCCGGAGGGCTTTCTCGGGGTGCTTATCGGAAACCTGGTGACCAGCGTGTTGATGATCCCTCTGACCATCATCCTGATCCGCATGGGAGACCAGCCCGGAGACGCTGAGGCTCCCCAGCTCCACGCCAAGCAGTTGATCCTGCAAAACCTACTTAACGCCGTGCGAAATCCCATTGTCTGGATCCCCATTTCCGGGGTGCTGCTCAGCCTGGCCGGGATCCAGCTGCCGCCTCTGCTCAGCGTGCCCGTCGAAATGGTGGGTAAAATCGCCGGCGGTCTGTCACTGTTCGCCCTTGGGCTGCTGTTTTACGGTGAACGTCCGACGGTCAATATTCAAACCTGCACCAACATTAGTATTAAAAACCTGATCCAGCCGGCCATGATGGCGCTGGCCGGGCTGGCCTTTGGGCTCAGTCATACCCTGATGCAACAGGTTATTATCATTGGTGCGACGCCTTCCGCTATCGCGGCGGGGATGTTTGCCCTGCGCAGCGATACCTATATTGAACCCGCCTCATCTTCTATTTTGCTGGGCACCGCCATCGGTGTGGTCACCGAAGGCGTCATGATTTATCTCATTTCGTAATCACAGAAATAAAACACCAAGACATCAGGCAATGTTTTAATTTGATATTCAGGAGTCACGTAATGTTAGCCACAGAAACCTTATACACCCCCTATAACGGTGCTGTCCTGCTGGAAAACCCGTTATTAAATAAAGGCCTCGCGTTTACGGAAAGCGAACGCACAGCGTTTAATCTTCAGGGACTGTTACCGCACAATGTGGAAACCATTGAGGAACAAACCGAGCGCGCATGGGGTCAGTTTTGTCAGTTCAAAAAAAGCATTTCGCGCCATATTTATCTCAGAAATATTCAGGACACAAACGAGACGTTATTCTATAACCTGCTGCGCAGCCATATGAAAGAGACGCTGCCCATTATTTATACCCCGACGGTGGGTGAAGCGTGCGAACACTTTTCAGAAATATATCGCCGGGGACGCGGCCTGTTCATCTCCTGGCCCAACCGTCACCATATTGACGAGATGCTGCAGGGGTTTTCCCGCAACGATATTAAAGTCATCGTGGTAACCGATGGCGAGCGTATTCTGGGGCTGGGCGACCAGGGGATCGGCGGTATGGGGATCCCCATTGGCAAACTCTCGTTATATACCGCCTGCGGGGGCATTCACCCGGCATCAACGCTGCCCATTATGTTAGATGTCGGGACCAACAATCCGCAGCATCTGGAGGATCCGCTGTATATGGGCTGGCGACATCCGCGCATCAGCGATGAGCAGTACCTGGAGTTTATGGACATGTTTGTCCATGCCATTCAGCAGCGCTGGCCGACTGTATTGCTCCAGTTTGAAGATTTTGCCCAAAAGAATGCCACGCGACTGCTCAACCGCTATCGACACCAGCTGTGCTGTTTTAACGATGATATTCAGGGAACCGCCGCCGTGACCTCGGGAACCCTGATCGCTGCCGCTGCCGCCGCCGGGACGTCGCTCCGCGACCAGCGGGTGGTTTTCCTGGGCGGCGGTTCGGCCGGATGCGGCATTGCGGAAAAAATCATTGCGCTGATGGTGGATGATGGGCTCTCAGAAACGGAAGCACGTCGCCGCATCTTTATGGTTGACCGCTTTGGTCTGCTGACTGATGAGATGCCTAATCTGCTCAATTTTCAGCGCGAGCTGGTCACCCCCCGAGCCAATATCGCCCACTGGGATACCGAGGCGGCCCAGCTGTCGCTGATGGATGTCGTACGCAACGTCCACCCTACCGTGCTGATCGGCGTGTCAGGCCAGCCGGGGCTGTTTAGCGAAGAGATAGTGAAAGAGATGCATCGGCACTGCCCGCGCCCGATTATTATGCCGCTCTCTAACCCCACCTCCCGAGCCGAGGCCCAGCCGAAGGATCTGCTGGAGTGGACCCGGGGTAGCGCGCTCATCGCCACCGGCAGCCCGTTCGACCCTGTCTTCTATAACGGCAAAACCTACGACATTGCCCAGTGCAACAACGCCTATATTTTCCCCGGTCTGGGGCTGGGGATCCTTGCCAGTAAAGCCGAGCGCGTCACCGAAGCAATGCTTATCACCTGCAGTAAAACGCTGGCCGCCCACTCGCCTCTGGCGACCCGCGAAACCGGCGGTTTACTGCCGCCGGTGGAAGAGATCGAGATGATCTCACGGGCTATTGCCGCAGAGGTCGCCCGCGCGGCTCAACTCGACGGCGTAGCGCCGCAGATTGACGAGGCGCAGCTGGCGGCGAACATCGATAAAACCTTTTGGCGAGCGCGCTACACCGCGTATAAACGTTCGTCATTGTGATCGCTCATCTCGCGGGAAGCCGGCTGGCTTCCCGCCACTCGGGGGAACCACCCATGTTCAATGTGCTGATTGTCGATGATGATCCTATGGTGGCCGAACTGAACCGGTTGTTTATCAGCCAGGTAGCTGATTTTCACTGCTGCGGAGTCGCGGCGACGATCGCCGATGCTAACGCGATGCTGAGCCATCTGGCGCCGATCGATCTGCTGCTGCTGGATGTCTATATGCAACAGGAGAGCGGCCTGGACCTGCTGCCGGCGCTTCGCGCTGATGGGCGGAATATTGATGTCATCATGATGACGTCCGCCGCCGATGCGCTCACCGTGCAGACGGCGCTGCGCTATGGCGTGGTTGATTACCTGATTAAACCGTTTCAGTTTCCGCGCTTTGAGGAAGCCCTGCGAACCTGGCGCAATAAACGCGATGCGAAGCAAGCGAAATCCTGCTACGCCCAGGCGGATATCGACACCCTGCTACGCCGCGGGGTTCAACAACAGGACGGCCCCCGCCGCTTGCCGAAAGGGCTGACGCCGCAAACGCTTCGCCTGGTGTGCCGGTGGATAATCGCTCATCAGGCGCGAGATTTTTCAACCAATGAGCTGGCGGCGGCACTGCAGATCTCCAGAGTTTCATGCCGCAAATACCTGATTTGGCTGGAGCAGATCAACGTGCTCTTCACCAGCAATCACTACGGTATCACCGGCCGACCGGAGTATCGTTACCGGCTTGCGGCTGAGAACATGATGTTGCTGACGCAATATAGCCAGTGAGCCGGGAATGCCCACTGGCGCGCCTGCAGACTACTTCTTAGGGTACAGCTCTTTGCGTTTGTAGGGCTCGATTTCACCCGGCTTGCGCGTCTTCAGCAACTTCAGGATCCAGGTGTACTGCTCGGTGTGCGGCGTAACAAACACCTCCACCTCTTCGTTCATCCGCCGGGCGATCGTTGTATCGTCAGCGTCCAGCAGATCGTCCATCGGCGGGCGCACCAGCACCGTCAGGCGATGCGTTTTGCCATCGTAGACCGGGAACAGCGGAACGACGCGGGCGCGGCATACCTTCATTAAACGGCCAATCGCCGGCAGCGTGGCCTTATAGGTCGCGAAGAAATCCACAAACTCGCTGTGCTCAGCGCCGTGATCCTGATCGGGGAGATAGTAGCCCCAGTAACCCTGGCGCACCGACTGAATAAACGGTTTGATCCCGTCGTTGCGCGCGTGCATCCTTCCGCCAAAACGACGACGTACGGTATTCCACACGTAATCGAAGACCGGGTTACCCTGGTTGTGGAACATCGCCGCCATCTTCTGCCCGCCGGAGGCCATCAGCATCGCCGGGATATCCACGCCCCATGCGTGCGGGACGAGGAAAATCACCTTTTCATTATTGCGCTGCAGCTCGTCGATGATCGCTTTACCCTGCCAGTCGACGCGGGCGAGAATTTTCTGCGGATCGCGCAGGCCCAGCTCGGCCATCATCACCATCGCCTGCGGCGCCGAGGCGTACATGGCGTCGATGATCGCTTCCCGCTCGTGCTCGCTTTTATCCGGGAAGCAATACAGCAAATTAATCTGCGCCCGGCGGCGCGAGCTTTTCGCCAGACGCCCGACCAGACGACCGAGTTTGCCGAGGAGCGGATCGCGAAAGGAAGGCGGCGTCAGCGCAATACCGGCGAAGGCAAAGACCCCCAGCCAGGCGCCCCAGTAGCGCGGCAGTAAAAAAGATTTTTCAAACTTAGGGATAAACTCAATATTATTTTTTTTCGTTTCCATGCCCAATCCGCAGATCGACTGCTTAATCAAGATAATGGGATAGTGTAGCGAGACGTTGGGTATCCTACAAAATAAAAAGCCGGCGCCCTGGGGCACCGGCTTTCCACTGACCGGTGGTTAGTCAAACCGTAGCTGCGGAACGACCTCTTTGACCTGCGCCAGATAATCGGTACGGTCGGAGCCGCTCAGCCCTTCGGTACGCGGCAGTTTCGCCGTCAGCGGGTTGACCGCCTGCTGGTTGATCCACACTTCGTAGTGCAGGTGCGGCCCGGTTGAGCGTCCGGTATTCCCCGACAGCGCAATACGATCCCCGCGCTTCACTTTCTGCCCCGGCTTCACCAGCAGCTTACGCAGGTGCATGTAGCGAGTGGTATAGGTACGGCCGTGGCGGATGGCCACGTAATACCCGGCGGCGCCGCTACGCTTGGCCACCACCACTTCGCCATCACCCACCGCCAGCACCGGCGTTCCCTGCGGCATCGCGAAATCGACGCCACGGTGCGGCGCGACGCGCCCGGTGACCGGGTTCAGACGACGCGGGTTAAAGTTAGAGGAGACGCGGAACTGACGCGCCGTCGGGAAGCGCATAAAGCCTTTCGCCAGCCCCGTCCCGTTGCGGTCGTAGAATTTTCCGTCTTCGGCACGGATGGCAAAGTAGTCCTTCCCGTCAGAACGCAGACGCACGCCAAGCAGCTGGCTTTGCTCGCGTTTGCCGTCAAGCATTTCGCGCGACATCAATACCGAGAACTCATCGCCTTTCTTCAGCTTACGGAAATCCATCTGCCACTGCATGGCCTTGATCACCGCGCTGATTTCCGTGCTGGTCAGCCCGGCATCGCGCGCGCTGGAGACAAAGCTGGCGCCGACGGTGCCTTTCAGCACGCTGTTGACCCAGTCGCCTTTCTGCAGCTCGCTGCTCATTTTAAAGCCGTTAGCCACGCGGGTGTAGGTGCGGGTTTCGCGGCGGGACATCTCCCAGGTCAGACTCTGCAGATCGCCGTCGGCGGTCAGGGTCCAGGAGAGCTGCTGGCCAATCTTCAGATTACGCAACTCTTTATCGGCGGAGGAGAGCTGGGCGATATCACCCATATCGATACCGTACTGGTTCAGGATGCTGCTGAGGGTATCGCCGGTCGACACCACGTATTCGTGCCCGCCGGCATCGCTATCGGCTTTTTCGTCGAGTTCATCCTGAGGAATGGCTTCTTCTTCCTGCGGGGCCTGGTCGATCGGCTCGGAGGCTTCCGGCAGCAGGGAGCGGATCTCGCTTTTTTCCAGTTCAATGGTTCTGACGATGGGGGCGGATTCCGGGTGGTAAATGTAGGGTCGCCAGACGGCGACCGCTAAGGTAAGAACGCTAAGCGACCCCAGCATGACGCGATGAGGTCGTGGCAGATTGTTAAATGCCTGAGTGACAGCGCGGGCTATCTGTTGCACGTATTCACTTCCTCGTTAATCTCCTTTCAGGCAGCTCGAATACTGATTCGCCAGCTGGGTGAGGAATTGCGGGTAACTCGCTTTACCCAGCTTAATTCCGCTACCCAGTGGATCCAGGGTCCCCATGCGCACAGACGTGCCCCGGGCAACAGCTTCGATAACCGCTGGCCTGAACTGTGGCTCAGCAAAAACGCAAGTGGCTTTCTGCTCAACCAGTTGTGTTCTGATTTCGTGTAAACGCTGCGCACCGGGCTGTATTTCAGGGTTGACGGTAAAATGCCCCAGCGAGGTCAAACCGTAGTGTTTTTCAAAGTAACCGTAGGCGTCATGAAAAACGAAATAGCCCTTTCCTTTCAGCGGTGCCAGCTCATTGCTAACCTGCTTGTCGGTCGCCGCCAGCGCGGCCTCGAACTGCTGCAGGTTGCTGTCGAGTTTGGCTCGACTCTGCGGCATAAGTTCCAATAATTTATCGTGGATTGCAACCGCCGAAAGCCGCGCTATCTCTGGGGATAACCACAGATGCATATTGTAGATACCGTGATGGTGATCGCCGTCACTTTTTTCCGCTGCGCCATGGTCATGACCATGATGATCGTCATCGTCGTCAGCGCCGGTCATCAGCAGCGGTTTGACCCCATCCAGCTCTGCGATAGTCACCTTTTTATTCGCCGCAATGCTTTGCGTCGACTTATCCATAAAGGCTTCCATTTCCGGACCGATCCACACCACTAAGTCTGCGTTCTGTAAGCGTTTTACATCGGAAGGACGGAGAGAATAATCATGCTCGGAGGCGCCATCGGGCAGCAGCACCTGGGTGTCGGTAACCCCATCGGCGATAGCCGCCGCGATAAAGCCCAGCGGTTTCATGGAAGTCACCACGGCGGCACTGGCCTGCGGTACCTGTGCGAACAAAAAAACAGCGCCAAGTCCAGCGCAAAGAAGCGTATTTTTATGTAACATAATGCGTCTAGTCATCGAAACGAGTGAGTGTGATGTGATATTATAACATTCACTAGCTTGTGCAACCCCTAAATGATTATGACAAACCTTGTAACGCTGGAAAATGTCTCGGTGGCCTTTGGCCAACGCCGCGTGCTGTCTGACATCTCGCTGGCTCTCACGCCAGGCAAAATATTGACCCTGCTGGGCCCCAACGGCGCCGGCAAATCGACGCTTGTGCGGGTGGTTCTGGGGCTGGTAGCACCGACAGAGGGTGTTATCAAGCGCGAAGAACGCCTGCGGATCGGCTATGTGCCGCAGAAACTGCATCTCGACGCCACGCTGCCGCTGACCGTCAGCCGCTTCCTGCGTTTGCGTCCGGGCACCCGCAAAGACGACATCCTGCCGGCGCTGAAGCGCGTGCAGGCCGGGCATCTGATCGACGCCCCGATGCAAAAACTTTCCGGCGGAGAAACCCAGCGCGTGCTGCTGGCCCGCGCCCTGCTCAATCGCCCGCAACTGCTGGTGCTGGATGAACCGACCCAGGGCGTCGACGTCAATGGTCAGGTTGCGCTCTACGATCTTATCGACCAGCTGCGCCATGAGCTGGACTGCGCGGTGCTGATGGTCTCCCACGACCTGCATCTGGTCATGGCCAAAACCGACGAGGTATTGTGCCTGAACCAGCATATCTGCTGCTCCGGCGCACCAGAGGTCGTCTCAATGCATCCGGAGTTTATCTCCATGTTCGGCCCGCGCGGCGCGGAACAGCTGGGGATCTACCGCCATCACCATAATCACCGCCACGATCTTCAGGGGCGAATTGTACTGCGTCGGGGAAACAGCCGCTAATGATTGAACTTTTGTTACCTGGCTGGCTGGCCGGGATGATGCTGGCCTGCGCCGCCGGCCCGCTGGGCTCCTTTGTGGTCTGGCGCCGTATGTCCTATTTCGGCGACACGCTGGCGCATGCCTCGCTGCTCGGCGTCGCTTTCGGTTTACTGCTGAACGTCAATCCGTTTTATGCGGTGATCGCCGTCACCCTGCTGCTGGCCGGCGGGCTGGTATGGCTGGAAAAACGGCCGCATCTGGCGATCGATACCCTGCTGGGCATCATGGCGCACAGCGCGCTCTCCCTGGGGCTGGTGGTGGTCAGTCTGATGTCTAACGTCCGCGTCGATCTGATGGCGTACCTGTTCGGCGATCTGCTGGCGGTTACCCCGCAGGACCTGATCGCCATTGCCATGGGCGTGGTGATTGTGATTGGCATTCTGCTCTGGCAGTGGCGGAATCTGCTGGCGATGACCATCAGTCCGGACCTGGCGTTTGTCGATGGCGTGAAGCTGCAGCGGGTCAAACTGCTGTTGATGCTGGTCACCGCCCTGACTATCGGCGTGGCGATGAAGTTCGTCGGGGCGCTGATCATCACTTCCCTGCTGATTATCCCGGCCGCCACCGCCCGCCGTTTTGCCCACACGCCGGAGCAGATGGCCGCCGTGGCGGTGGGCGTGGGCATGCTGGCCGTCACCGGCGGGTTAACCTTCTCGGCTTTCTACGACACGCCGGCCGGTCCATCGGTGGTGCTGTGCGCCGCGGCGCTGTTTATTCTCAGCATGACGAAAAAAGCCGCCAGCTAAAAATGAAAAACCCGGTCGCGCTGCTGACCGGGTCTCCCGATGAACGACACATCCGTAGCGAACTACGGCATCTCCGGCGGCGTAATCCCGAAATGATTCCAGGCGCGCACCGTCGCCATTCTTCCCCGCGGCGTACGCTGCAGAAAACCCTGCTGAATTAAGTAGGGCTCCAGCACATCTTCAATGGTTTCCCGCTCTTCGCCAATCGCGGCGGCGAGGTTATCCAGCCCCACCGGTCCGCCGAAGAACTTATCTATCACCGCCAGCAGCAGCTTGCGGTCCATATAGTCGAAACCTTCCGCATCGACGTTGAGCATATCCAGCGCCTGGGCGGCAATGTCGGCGGAGATGGTGCCGTCGTGGCGCACTTCCGCGAAGTCACGCACCCTACGCAGCAGACGGTTGGCAATACGCGGCGTGCCGCGTGAACGGCGGGCCACTTCCAGCGCGCCCTCGTCGCTCATCTCCAGCCCCATATGGCGGGCGCTGCGGCTGACAATATGCTGCAGATCGGGGATCTGATAGAACTCCAGACGCTGCACGATGCCAAAGCGGTCGCGCAGCGGCGAAGTCAATGAACCGGCCCGGGTGGTGGCGCCGATCAGGGTAAACGGCGGCAGGTCGATTTTAATCGAGCGCGCCGCCGGACCTTCGCCAATCATGATATCCAGCTGGTAATCTTCCATTGCCGGATAGAGCACCTCTTCCACCACCGGCGAGAGGCGATGGATCTCATCGATAAACAGCACATCATGCGGTTCAAGGTTGGTGAGCATCGCGGCGAGATCGCCCGCTTTCTCCAGCACCGGGCCGGAGGTGGTACGCAGATTCACCCCCATTTCATTGGCGACGATATTGGCCAGGGTGGTTTTCCCCAACCCTGGCGGGCCAAAAATCAGCAGGTGATCGAGGGCGTCGCCGCGCAGCTTCGCCGCCTGGATAAAAATCTCCATCTGCGAACGCACCTGCGGCTGGCCGACATACTCTGCCAGCAATTTTGGGCGGATGGCGCGGTCAGCGGCCTCTTCGAAGCCGCTGCTGTCTGCCGATACCAGCCGGTCTGCTTCAATCATCCCTTACCTCACAACGCGGCGCGCAGCGCTTCGCGGATTAGCGTTTCACTGTTGGCGTCCGGACGCGCGATCTTGCTGACCATCCGGCTGGCCTCCTGCGGTTTATAGCCCAGCGCGACCAGCGCGGCAACCGCTTCCTGCTCGGCATCGTCCGCCGTTGGGCCTGCCGGTGAGGTCAGTACCAGATCGGCGGCCGGGGTAAACAGATCGCCGTGCAGCCCTTTGAAGCGGTCTTTCATCTCAACGATCAAGCGTTCAGCGGTTTTTTTGCCAATCCCCGGCAGCTTAACCAGCGAGGCGACCTCTTCCCGCTCAACGGCGTTGACGAACTGCTGCGCCGACATGCCGGAGAGGATCGCCAGCGCCAGCTTTGGCCCTACGCCGTTGGTTTTGATCAGTTCTTTAAACAGGGTACGCTCCTGTTTGTTGTTAAACCCATACAGCAGTTGGGCATCTTCACGCACCACAAAGTGGGTGAAGACAATCGCCTCCTGCCCGGCCTCCGGCAGCTCATAGAAGCAGGTCATTGGCATGTGCACTTCATAGCCGACGCCCGCCGTTTCCAGCAACACCAGCGGGGGTTGTTTTTCGAGAATGATGCCTCTGAGTCTGCCTATCACGTGGGGCTCCTGCGTTATGGTCTAAGTATCTGGCGGTATCATAAAAAAAGGCTGGATAGATATCCAGCCTGATTTGCGATTATCGTAAGCGCCCTCGCGCCAGATTGAGCCGGGTCTCGCTGATCTGCGCGGCATTCTGGCTGACATGGCAATGGGTGATGGCGATCGCCAGCGCATCCGCCGCATCCGCCTGCGGATTGGCAGGCAGCTTGAGCAGGGTGCGCACCATGTGCTGGACCTGACTCTTTTCAGCGCTGCCGATGCCGACAACCGTCTGCTTAACCTGGCGGGCGGCATATTCAAACACCGGTAACGACTGATTGGTCGCCGCCACGATCGCCACCCCGCGCGCCTGCCCGAGCTTTAACGCCGAGTCGGCATTCTTGGCCATAAAGACCTGCTCAATGGCGAAAAAGTCAGGCTGGAACTGGGTGATGATCTCCGTCACTCCGGCGTAGATCAGCTTCAGCCGCGACGGCAAATCGTCCACTTTGGTGCGGATACAGCCGCTGCCAAGGTAGCTCAGCTGCCGGCCAACCTGACGAATCACGCCATAACCGGTAACGCGCGACCCCGGGTCAATGCCGAGAATAATAGCCATCACGCGCCTCCGGTTAACCGTGGATGCGACTGCATCACAGGGTGGCTGCGACCTCGTCGGAGATCTCGCCGTTATGGTACACTTCCTGCACGTCGTCGCAGTCTTCGAGCATATCGATCAGACGCAGCAGCTTCGGCGCCGTCTCGGCATCCATATCCGCTTTGGTGGACGGGATCATCGAGACTTCGGCAGCGTCGGCTTTCAGGCCAGCGGCTTCCAGCGCGTCGCGCACGGCGCCCATCTCTTCCCAGGCGGTGTAGACGTCGATCGCGCCGTCGTCATAGGTCACCACGTCTTCAGCGCCAGCTTCCAGCGCCGCTTCCATGATGGTGTCTTCATCGCCTTTCTCGAAGGAGATGACGCCTTTTTTGCTGAACAGGTAGGAGACGGAACCGTCGGTGCCGAGGTTACCACCGGTTTTAGTGAAGGCGTGACGTACTTCCGCAACGGTACGGTTACGGTTGTCGGACAGGCATTCCACCATCACCGCGGTGCCGCCAGGGCCATAGCCTTCATAAATGATGGTTTCCATGTTCGCGTCTTCATCGCCGCCGACGCCGCGCGCGATGGCGCGGTTCAGGGTGTCGCGGGTCATGTTGTTAGACAGCGCTTTATCCACCGCCGCACGCAGACGCGGGTTGGACGCCGGATCGCCGCCGCCCAGACGCGCTGCGGTAACCAGTTCGCGAATGATTTTCGTAAAGATTTTACCGCGCTTGGCATCCTGTGCCGCTTTGCGGTGTTTGGTGTTGGCCCATTTACTATGACCTGCCATAAAAAACTCTCCAAAAAGCGCGCCCTTTCAGGCGGCGTTAATTACAAATTCTTCAATCGCCTGCCGGTTGCTCCACGACTTGGTCAGCGCAGCGGCTTCCGTCGCGCTGACCCAGCGGTAGGCCAGATGTTCGGTAAAGGTAATTTCCCGCTCATGAGGCAGCGCAAGACAGAACCAAAATTCCGTATTACGCTCCACTCCCGGCGCATAGCGATGACGCAAATGAGAAAATATCTCGAACTCCACCGTGCGCTGACAGTCGATTAAGGTCAGTTGCTCGCAGGCAACGTCAATGGCGACCTCTTCCTTTACTTCACGCGCGGCGGCCTGCAGCGCGGTCTCTCCTGCTTCCAGGCTGCCGGTGACCGACTGCCAGAACGCGGGATCGTCGCGCCGCTGCAACATCAGCACCCGTTTGGTATCTTCGGCGTAAATCACCACCAGCACCGAAACGGGCAGCTTAAATGACATATTACTTGTTCTCCAGAGACGCTTTTGCCTCTTTCTCCACAACCTGAATACCCAGTTCACTGAGCGCCGCCGGATTGGCGAAGCTTGGCGCTTCGGTCATCAGGCAGGCGGCAGCGGTGGTTTTCGGGAAAGCGATAACGTCGCGGATGTTATCGGTGCCGGTCAGCAGCATGGTCAGACGGTCAAGACCGAACGCCAGGCCCGCATGCGGCGGGGTACCGTATTTCAGCGCATCGAGCAGGAAGCCGAATTTCTCACGCTGTTCCTGTTCGTTAATGCCCAGAATACCAAATACCGTCTGCTGCATGTCGCCGCGGTGGATACGCACCGAACCGCCGCCGACTTCATAACCGTTAATGACCATATCGTAGGCGTTGGCCACGGCCTCTTCCGGCGCAGCTTTCAGCTCGTCCGCCGTCATATCCTTCGGCGAGGTGAACGGATGGTGCATCGCCGTCAGGCCGCCTTCGCCGTCGTCTTCGAACATCGGGAAGTCGATCACCCACAGCGGCGCCCATTTGCTCTCGTCAGTCAGGCTCAGATCTTTGCCCAGCTTCAGACGCAGCGCGCCCAGCGCGTCGGCCACCACTTTCTTGTTGTCGGCGCCGAAGAAGATCATGTCTCCGTCCTGCGCGCCGGTGCGGTCGAGGATCGCTTCCACGATTTCAGCGGTCAGGAACTTGGCCACCGGGCTGTTGATCCCGTCCATGCCTTTGGCACGTTCGGTCACTTTAATATAGGCCAGCCCTTTCGCGCCGTAGATCTTGACAAAGTTGCCGTATTCGTCGATCAGCTTGCGGGTCAGAGAAGCCCCGCCCGGCACGCGCAGCGCCGCCACGCGCCCTTTCGGATCATTGGCCGGGCCGGCAAAGACCGCGAACTCCACTGATTTCAGCAGGTCGGCGACGTCCACCAGCTCCATCGGGTTACGCAGGTCCGGTTTATCGGAGCCGTAGCGACGTTCGGCTTCGGCGAAGGTCATGATCGGGAAATCGCCCAGATCGACGCCTTTAATCTCCAGCCACAGCTGACGCACCATCGCTTCCATGATCTCACGCACCTGCGGCGCGGTCATAAAGGAGGTTTCCACGTCGATCTGGGTAAATTCAGGCTGACGGTCGGCACGCAGGTCTTCATCGCGGAAGCATTTGACGATCTGATAGTAGCGGTCGAAGCCGGACATCATCAGCAGCTGTTTGAACAGCTGCGGCGACTGCGGCAGCGCGTAGAATTTGCCTTTGTGCACGCGGGAAGGCACGAGGTAATCGCGGGCGCCTTCCGGGGTGGCTTTGGTCAGCATCGGGGTTTCGATGTCGAGGAAGCCATGGTCATCCATAAAGCGGCGCACAAAGCTGGTGATTTTCGCGCGGGTTTTCAGACGCTGCGCCATTTCCGGACGACGCAGGTCGAGGTAGCGGTATTTCAGACGCGCTTCTTCGGTGTTGACGTGATTGGAGTCCAGCGGCAGCGATTCTGAGCGGTTAATGATCGTCAGATCGGAAGCCAGCACTTCGATAGCGCCGGTGGCCATGTCCGCGTTGATGTTTTTCTCTTCACGCGCGCGAACGGTGCCAGTGACCTGAATGCAGAACTCATTACGCAGTTCAGAGGCTAACTTCAACGCATCCGCACGATCCGGATCGAAAAACACCTGAACGATGCCTTCGCGGTCGCGCATATCGATAAAAATGAGGCTACCGAGATCGCGACGGCGGTTGACCCAACCACACAGAGTCACCTGCTGCCCAACGTGGGACTGTCGAAGCTGTCCGCAATATTCTGTACGCATGAGATATCCCTTAACTTAGCCGTCGGCGGATTGTCGTCTGCCCTGCAGGCGACGAGGTCGCAGCTTTAGCTGATGTCACAACTGAATGAAAAAAGGCGGCTATTATACTGGAAATTCTGTCGTTCGATAAGTCCGACGCACGATGTACGCTGCTTTGCTGCGCGCTTAACGTCCACACTCACATAAATTAACAAAATTTGTTACCCTTTTGCTGAAGCCGCAAAGGTATTGTAGCCGCCTGACAACAGATGAAGATACGGGGATACCATGTTAGAACTCAATGCGAAAAACACGGCGCTGGTGGTGATCGATCTGCAGGAAGGCATTCTGCCTTTTGCCGGCGGCCCACATCGGGCTGACGAGGTGGTGGCGCGCGCCGCCCGCCTGGCAGACAAGTGCCGACAACAGGGTTCGCCGGTCATCATGGTCCGCGTCGGCTGGTCGGCCGATTTCGCCGAAGCGCTGAAACAGCCTGTCGACGCGCAGGCCGGGGCGCATACGCTGCCTGAGAACTGGTGGACCTACCCGGCCACGCTGGGTAAGCAGGAGAGCGATATCGAAGTGACCAAACGCCAGTGGGGCGCGTTCTATGGCACCGACCTTGAGCTTCAGCTGCGTCGCCGCGGTATCGACACCATTATTCTCTGCGGCATCTCCACCAACATCGGCGTCGAATCCACCGCCCGCAACGCCTGGGAGCTGGGCTTTAACCTGGTCATTGCCGAAGATGCCTGCAGCGCCGCCTCCGCCGAGCAGCATCAGGGCAGTATGACGCATATTTTCCCGCGCATCGGCCGCGTGCGCAGCACCGAGGAGATCCTCGCCGCGTTATGATTTATATTGGGCTTCCCCAGTGGTCGCACCCGAAATGGGTGCGCCTTGGCATCACCAGCCTTGAAGAGTACGCCCGCCACTTCAATTGCGTCGAGGGCAACACCACCCTGTATGCGCTACCGAAGCCGGAGATTGTCGCCCGCTGGTACGAACAGACCCACGATGACTTCCGCTTCTGCTTTAAATTCCCGGCGACTATCTCGCACCAGGCCGCCCTGCGCCACTGCGACGATTTAAGCCATGAATTCTTCACCCGCCTGGCGCCGCTGGCCTCGCGCATCGGCCAGTACTGGCTGCAGCTGCCGGCGACCTTCGGCCCTCGCGATCTCCCGGCGCTATGGCATTTTCTCGACGCACTGCCGAAGGATTTCACCTACGGCGTCGAAGTTCGTCACCCCGAGTTCTTCGCCAAAGGGGAAGCGGAACAGCAGCTCAACCGCGGGCTGCACCAGCGCAGCGTCAACCGCGTGATCCTCGACAGCCGCCCGGTCCATAGCGCTGCGGCCACCAGTCCGGCGATGATCGACGCGCAACAAAAGAAACCGAAGGTGCCGGTGCATGCGGTGATGACCGCCCGGCAGCCAATGGTGCGCTTTATCGGCGGCGACGATATGGTCCATAACCGGGAACTGTTTCGCGTCTGGCTGCAGACGCTGCCGAAATGGCATCAGTCAGGGACGCCGTGGCTGTTCCTGCATACCCCCGATATTGCCTACGCGCCGACGCTGGTCGATACCCTGTGGGGCGATCTGCGCGCCGCCCTGCCGGCGGCAGGAAATGCGCCGTCGATTCCGCAGCAATCTTCTCTTTTCTGATATCCTGCTATCATATCCGGAGCCATCTGCCAGAGTTAAAGGGAGTTTTCGTATGGTCAGCGCGCTGTATGCCGTTTTAGGTGCGTTATTGTTAGTGAAGTTCTCATTTGACGTGGTGCGTTTGCGCACCCAATACCATGTAGGCTACGGCGACGGCGGCTTCAGCGAGCTGCAGGTCGCCATCCGCGTTCACGGCAATGCCGTCGAATATGTGCCGATTGGCCTCATTTTACTGTTATTTATGGAGATGAACGGCGCCCAGACCTGGATGGTGCACGTTTGCGGCATTTTATTGATCGTCGGACGACTGATGCACTCCTGGGGTTTTCATCACCGCGTCTACCACTGGCGCCGCTCCGGCATGAGCGCCACCTGGTGCGCGTTGTTGCTGATGGTGCTGGCCAATCTCTGGTATATGCCCTGGGAGTTGGTTTTCTCCCTCCGTTAGCGCACAATACGCCGTTTTCGTTTTTTCGGGTTTAACGTTATGTCTCACCGCGATACGCTTTTTTCCGCGCCGATTGCCAGCCTTGGCGACTGGACCTTTGATGAACGGGTTGCTGAAGTCTTCCCCGATATGATCCAGCGTTCTGTGCCTGGCTACTCCAATATCATCTCGATGATCGGCATGCTGGCCGAGCGCTTCGTTCAGCCCCACACCCAGGTTTACGATCTTGGCTGTTCGCTGGGCGCCGCCACCCTCTCCGTGCGCCGCAATATTAGCCATCCGGGATGTCGCATTATCGCCATCGACAACTCCCCGGCGATGGTGGAGCGCTGCCGTCGCCATATTGACGCCTATAAAGCGCCGACGCCGGTCGAGGTGATTGAAGGGGATATCCGCGATGTGGCCATTGAAAACGCCTCGCTGGTGATCCTGAACTTTACCATTCAGTTCCTTGAGCCGGGCGATCGTCAGGCGATCCTGAATAAAGTCTATCAGGGGCTGAATCCCGGCGGCGCGCTGGTGCTCTCGGAGAAATTCAGCTTCGAAGACGCCCACGTCGGTGAGCTGCTGTTCAATATGCATCATGACTTTAAGCGCGCGAACGGCTACAGCGAGCTGGAGATTAGCCAGAAACGCAGCATGCTGGAAAACGTGATGCTGACCGACTCTGTGGAAACCCATAAAAAACGCCTGCGTCAGGCGGGGTTCGAACATGCTGAACTGTGGTTCCAGTGCTTTAACTTTGGCTCGCTGGTGGCAGTAAAATCCGGGGAGCAGGCATGATCGACTTCAGTAACTTTTATCAGCTGATCGCCAAAAGCCCGCTGTCTCACTGGCTGGAGACGCTGCCTGCCCAGGTAGCCGCCTGGCAGCGCGAGGCCCTGCACGGCAAGTTTCGCGAATGGGAGCGCGCCGTTGAGTTTCTTCCGGAATTAACGCCCTGGCGTCTGGACCTCCTGCACAGCGTCACCGCCGAAAGCGAAACGCCGCTCAGCGAAGGCCATCGGCTGCGGGTAGAAAACCTGCTTAAAAACCTGATGCCATGGCGCAAAGGCCCTTATTCGCTGTATGGCATCAACATCGATACCGAATGGCGCTCCGACTGGAAATGGGAGCGCGTCATGCCGCATCTGTCCGATCTTAGCGGACGGACCATCCTCGACGTGGGCTGCGGCAGCGGCTATCACATGTGGCGGATGATCGGCGCGGGCGCGCATCTGGCGGTCGGCATCGATCCCACCCAGCTGTTCCTGTGCCAGTTTGAAGCGGTGCGTAAGCTGCTTGGCAACGACCAGCGGGCGCATCTCCTGCCGCTGGGCATCGAGCAGCTCCCGGCGCTGGAGGCCTTTGACACCGTGTTCTCGATGGGCGTGCTCTACCATCGCCGCTCGCCGCTGGACCACCTGTGGCAGCTGAAAGATCAGCTGGCGCCGGGTGGCGAGCTGGTACTGGAGACGCTGGTGGTCGAAGGCGATGAAAATACGGTGCTGGTTCCGGGCGATCGCTATGCGCAGATGCGCAACGTCTATTTTATTCCCTCCGCGGCGGCCCTGAAAATGTGGCTGGAGAAGTGCGGGTTTATCGATGTGCGCATCGTCGACGCCTGCGTCACCTCGACGGAAGAGCAGCGGCGCACCGAATGGATGACCAGCGAATCGCTGGCCGATTTCCTCGACCCACAGGATCAGCGCAAAACCGTGGAAGGCTATCCGGCGCCGCTGCGCGCGGTGATTATCGCCACCAAACCGGAAACGCAGCAGTCGCTGGCGAAGAAAGCGAGATAAAAAAAGGCCCCTGTTTAATGGGCAGGGGCCTGGTACGGGCAATCATCATATTGGGCGACATGATGTGCAGCAAAAACCGTTTAACTTCTGTCAGCGGAAATTATCTTTTTCATCTCCGCCACCGCTGCGCCATTGACGGCGTAGCGCCTGTATTCGTCCGCATCGGGATCGGCTGACATCGAAACGCCTGGATGACGAAAGCGCATTTCCGATGGCAACCACTGGCCTGCAGAGCTATGAACCTCTTTCACCCCCGCCTGCAGAAACAGCGGCAGGTTCGCGGCGCGCACTCCCGCACCGGCCATAATGATTGGAGTATCCCCTGCGGCAATAAGTTCCGTAATTAATGAAATACCTTTCTCCGCCGAGGATTGCTGACCGGAAGTCAGGATACGTTTAACCCCCAGCTCACCCAGCGTCTCCCAGGCCTGACGCGGGTCGGCGCACAGATCGAACGCGCGATGAAAGGTCACCGCCAGCGGCCCGGCCGCGGCCATTATTTTTTTCATCAGCGGGATATCGACCTGACCATCGGCATTCAGCACGCCGGTCACCAGCCCGGGAAAGCCGAGCTCCCGCACCATGCGGATATCGCCAAGCATCGCGGCGAACTCCTCTTCGGTGTAGCAGAAATCGCCGCCGCGCGGGCGGATAATCGGATGCACCGGGAGGGTAATCGCCTCGCGGACCGAGACCAGCACCCCGTAAGAGGGTGTTAGTCCCCCTTCCTGCGGCGCGGCGCAGAGTTCAATACGATCGGCGCCGCAGCGCTCAGCCTCCCGGGCGCACGCCATGCTGTAACAACAAACTTCCAGTACCGCCATTGCTCACTCCCTGATCCAGACAACCTTCTCAGCATGTCATGATATCACGCGGCAGACGCCGCGCGGCTTCACACTGTTACGTATCGGCTTGCTCGCTGGCGACGATTTGTTCAATAGACCATGGGTGAAATTTGACCGTCACGCTGCCGTCGGTGACCGCCAGGGTGGGATTCGGCAGACGCTCATGTTCCCCTTTCGGCGAGCTGGTTTTGACGACGATCCCCGGCTGGCTGAGTCCGTCATCGGCCAGCAGCGCCAGAGCGCGGGCATTTAAGGTAGCCGGATCGCCGGGCAGGACAATTTCGATATGCTCCCAGCCTTCATGGGGATAACGCTTTTCACCCGGCCACGGCAGCTCAACGATATGAAAGCGCCAGTGCGCCACGCAGACCGGCTCCGCCAGTTTAAACAAGCAGATAGGCCGACCGTTGATCATATTCTCCGACAGCAGGGTTCCGCACTGCGCCAACCCACTGCGCCAGCGCTCCGCGGTGGCGTTCTGATGACAGCGCAGGGAGATATGGTCGGCGTCGAGTCCGCCGATCTCCAGTCCCAGTCGCGCAGCGAAGCGCTGTAGCGCATCGGAAAATCGCGGGAGATCCGCCGTAATATCGGCCAGTTGTTCAATCTGCTGCCAGTTCGCCATGGGTTTGCTCGTCACTTATGTTCATCAATTATAAAAAGGCTAATCTACCGTGTTTTAGGCCGCGGACCAACCGCCACCCTGCCGCTGCGTGACCGACCGACGATGGATTGCCCATGCCGCCGCGCCGCGCGCGATGCTGACGGACGGGGACAAATGCAGTATACTCCCGCCCTAATTTGTCCACATTCCGGCGCCGCCTCCCTCGGGGGCTGGCGCATTACACGTAAGGTATTCCGGTGAATATTCAGGCTCTTCTCTCAGAAAAAGTTAGCCAGGCCCTGATCGCGGCAGGCGCGCCTGCCGATTGCGAACCTCAGGTCCGCCAGTCAGCAAAAGTTCAGTTCGGTGACTATCAGGCCAACGGCGTGATGGCTGTCGCCAAAAAGCTGGGCATGGCGCCGCGACAACTTGCAGAGCAGGTACTGTCTCATCTTGACCTCAACGGCATTGCCAGCAAGGTTGAAATCGCCGGGCCGGGCTTTATCAATATTTTCCTCGACCCCGCGTTCCTGGCGGACAACGTCAACCGCGCGCTGCAGTCAGAACGCCTGGGCGTCGCCACGCCGCAGGTACAGACCATCGTCGTCGACTACTCGGCGCCAAACGTGGCGAAAGAGATGCACGTCGGCCATCTGCGTTCGACCATCATTGGCGATGCCTCGGTCCGTACCCTGGAGTTCCTGGGCCATAAGGTGATCCGCGCCAACCACGTCGGCGACTGGGGCACCCAGTTCGGCATGCTGATCGCGTATCTGGAAAAACAGCAGCAGGAAAACGCCGGCGAGATGGCCCTGGCCGACCTCGAAGGTTTTTATCGCGAAGCGAAAAAACACTACGACGAAGACGAAGCCTTCGCCGAGCGCGCGCGCAGCTACGTGGTTAAGCTGCAGGGCGGCGATGAGTACTTCCTGCAGATGTGGCGTAAGCTGGTGGACATCACCATGTCGCAGAACCAGATCACCTACGATCGCCTGAATGTGACGCTGACCCGCGATGACGTGATGGGCGAAAGCCTGTACAACCCGATGCTGCCGGGGATCGTCGCCGATCTGAAAGCCAAAGGGCTGGCCGTGGAGAGCGAAGGCGCCACCGTGGTGTTTCTTGATGAGTATAAAAACAAAGAAGGCGAACCGATGGGCGTCATCATCCAGAAAAAGGATGGCGGCTACCTCTATACCACTACCGATATCGCCTGTGCGAAGTATCGCTATGAAACACTGCACGCCGACCGCGTGCTCTACTACATCGACTCCCGTCAGCACCAGCACCTGATGCAGGCGTGGACCATCGTGCGTAAAGCAGGCTATGTGCCGGACTCCGTGCCGCTGGAACACCATATGTTCGGCATGATGCTGGGTAAAGACGGCAAGCCGTTTAAAACCCGCGCCGGCGGCACCGTGAAGCTGGCGGATCTGCTGGACGAAGCGCTGGAGCGCGCGCGTCGCCTGGTGGCCGAGAAGAACCCGGAGATGTCCGCTGATGAGCTGGAAAATCTGGCGAAAGTGGTGGGTATCGGCGCGGTGAAATACGCCGACCTGTCGAAAAACCGCACCACCGACTACGTTTTCGACTGGGATAATATGCTGGCGTTCGAAGGCAACACCGCGCCGTATATGCAGTATGCCTATACCCGCGTGCTCTCCGTGTTCCGCAAAGCCGGCATTGACGAAAACGCCCTCACCGACGCGCCGGTGGTGATTGCGGAAGATCGCGAAGCCCAGCTGGCCGCGCGCCTGCTGCAGTTTGAAGAGACCCTCTCCGTGGTCGCTCGCGAAGGGACGCCGCACGTGATGTGCGCCTACCTCTACGATCTGGCGGGCCTGTTCTCCGGTTTCTACGAGCACTGCCCGATCCTCAGCGCGGAAAGCGAAGCGACCCGCAACAGCCGCCTGAAGCTGGCGCTGTTGACGGCGAAAACCCTCAAGCTGGGTCTCGATACCCTCGGTATCGAAACCGTCGAGCGTATGTAAAACCAACCCGGCGAAAGCCGGGTTAGTTTTTTCAGGCGCCGCGCCTGCGGGGTCTCCTGCTCAGAAATACTTGCGCAGATACTCGGTCAGACAGAGGATCGCCATCGCCTGGCCGTAGGGCATCGAGGTGAGCGGGATCTGGCGATAGAAATCAAGGTCTGACCCCATTCCGGTGCCAAAGGAAGTCTGCAGCAGCTCCCCCTGCGGCGAAATATTCTGCACAATTCCGCGAATCGCTTTTTCAGCCACCCCGGCATAGTGCTGCCCGACATATCGCTTGCGCACCGCTTTGAGTATGCCGTAGGCAAAGCCGGCGGTCGCCGAGGCCTCTGGATAAGAGTGCGGGTCGTCCAGCAGGGTATGCCACAGGCCGCTGTCGTCCTGACATTTCGCTAAGGCGGCAATTTGCGCGTTCAGCACCTCGGTCAGATAGCGCCGTACCGCATTCCCTTCCGGGAGATCCACTAACTCAAGAAAATCCGGGATCACCATAGTGAGCCAGCTGTTGCCCCGCGCCCAGCGCGCCCGGGCAAAATTATGCCGACCGTCATAGCTCCAGCCGTGAAACCACAGCCCGGTTTCCCGGTCCATCAGGTTCTGCACGTGGAGCAGGAACTGATAGGTCGCCTCCTCCACATACTGCGGACGGTGAAGCAGCTTGCCAATTTTGGCTAACGGCAACACGGTCATCATCAGGGTGTCATCCCACATTTGCTGGTGGTTTTCTTCCGCCAGGGTGATGTGCTGCATGCCGCCCTGCTCGGTACGAGGCATCTCATACATTGCCCACTCCGCCCAGCTCTCCAGCCACGGCAGATACGCCTTACATCCGGTCTCTTCAAAGCGACAGGCCAGGGTCAGGAACGGCGCCATGGTGTTGACGTTTTTGGTCGTTGCCCCCTCGGCGAAACGGTCGGCAAACCAGCGGTCAATAATATCGCGCATCTCGAGATCGCCGGTTTGCTGATAATACTGATAGATGCCATACAGCCCGACGCCGTGGGTCCACTCCCAGCCGGCCCAGCCTTTGGTATCAATAACGCGCCCGTCATCCAGGCGCAGTAAAAATTGCCCGCTCTCATCCTTAATATTCACCAGGTTTTGCGTCACGTTGCGGATGAGCGCCTGCAGTTCGCTACGGGCGATAAAACGCTCAGGCTGACAGAGTAATGGGCTATGTTTTACCGGCCAAACTTTCATGTTGTTAACCTCGGGTATATGTCGAATTCAAAGCGCCGCCCTGGGTGAGCGCCGGGGCAGCAGGTTTATGACGATTCAGGTAGCCAATATTGTTATTTCCCCACAGGCAGTCGTAGGGCATCCCCGCCAGCATCTCGACGACCGCGCGGTGTTCTGCACTGGTCAGTTCCGGCTGGGCGTGACCGCTTTCGCGCATTCTTAGGGTTTCGCTGCGCAGGACGCTGTGGGTATGCAGATTGAGTTTGAAGCGCAGCGAAACGAGGAAGCCGCAGGCTAAGACCACCAGCGTGCCGACGCTGAGGATCAGCAAAATGGTATGGCTGACCCCTTCAGGCTGTATTTTTTGCCCGGAGACAAACCCCGACAGCTGCATGATGATGCCCACCAGCATCACCGCCCCCGCCTGCGAGGCTTTGCGGGTCAGCGTCATGATGCCGGCAAAAATCCCCTCCCGGCGCTGGCCGGTGATCGCTTCGTCGACGTCGGCAATATAGGTGTAGGTATTCCACGGTACGTAGTTAATCCCGCCGCGTCCCAGTCCGGCGACAGCAGAGATGAGCAGCAATAACGAATAGACGTCGCTCAGTCCGGCGTAATAGAGCAGCGCATAGGAGAGCGAGCTCAGGCCAAAGAGGACCACCACCATGCGGTACGACGGCGCGGGGCCAAAGCGAATGCACAGCGGGATCATGGCGATCACGGCGATAAACTGGAAAATCGCCATCGTCCCCAGCAGATTCGAGGCGACAGAGGCCTCCTGCATCAGAACAAAGACCACGTAATAGGTGAACACGGCATTGAAAACGTCCTGGGCGATATAGCCCCCCAGATACATGCCGAGGTGCTGGCGGAAGATTTTTATCCGCAGCGTGGAGCTCAGCTCAATCACCAGGCGATTGAGGCTCTGGGCGAGGGTTAAGTTCTGTTTTTCCGCTTCCGCCCGCAGCGCCGCCTCTGACCAGGCCTCACGCGGACGCTCCCAGGTGAAACACCAGACGAAGGTCAGCATCACCGCGCACAGGACCGAGAACACCAGACTGGCATAAAAGAACGAGCTGGCATTGTCTTTGCCGAGCCAGGTAAGGAGGATCCCCGGCAGAAAGGAGGCTAAAATCGCCGACATTTGCGCCATTGAGATGCGCGCGCCGGAGAATTTGGTTTTCTGTTTAAAGTCATCGGTCATCTCCGGCACCAGCGTCTCGTAGGGCACCAGAATCATGGTGTAGACCATATCAAACAGCAGATAGGTGATCAGGTAGTACCAGAAGCCCATCTCGCCAACCCACATCGCCGAGTAGCTGAATACGCATGGGATGCCGAGCAGAATAAAGAATTTTCTGCGGCCGAAGCGCTTGCCGAGCCAGGTGGTGCCGAAATTATCGGTGAGAAAGCCCATCAGCGGGCTCACCACCGCATCCAGTACGCGGGCGGAAGCGAATATCAGCGTGGCTTCTATCGGAGAGAGTCCGCAGAAGGTGGTGTAAAAGTAGAGCAGCCATGCGGCGGTTAGCGCCGTGGTGCCGGCGCCGAGGAAATCGCCCGCGCCGTAGGCCAGGTAGTTAGCCAGTCCAATCTTTCGTGTTTTCATCGCCGTGATCCTGTGTCTTTTTTTAAGAGAACGCCGACAATCTTTCCGGATTTGCCACCGGAAGGGAGTGGGTACCTGGCTACACTAAAAGCAGCGAAACGACGTTACCTTTGTGCTTTTGCCACGCAACCGCTGCCGGTGGCAAAATGACAAAGAGATGACGTCTTCACTTCACTCATTTATAAAACGGCATTTCTTTTAAATCAAAAGACAGGTTCACCATTGTGATCTGGCCGGAAAAACACCGACTGGCGAAGAGGCTCGCAAATCCCGGGATCGGCCCTTGCGCAGCCGGGTAAACAGGAGTAAAGAAATAAGGAAAGAAAGGGTTATTCCGCGTATCTCAAGGAGGCCAGATGCCTTATTCACATCTGCTGGTTGCCGTCGCGCCAACGCCGGAGAGTCAGGTATTAATTAAAAAAGCGGTGTCGATTGCCCGGCCCGTGAACGCGAAAGTGAGCTTTATCACCCTCGCCACGGATCCGGAGCTGTATAACCAGTTCGCTGCGCCGATGATGGAAAATCTGCGCGAGGTGATGCAGGAAGAGACGCGTGATTTTCTCAACGAGCTGGCGCGTCACGCGGACTACCCGATAGAAAAAATGACCATCGCCTGCGGCGAACTGGGCCATCATATTAAGGACTTCTGCCGGTCGCACCAGGTCGATCTGGTGATCTGCGGCAATCATAACCATTCCCTTTTTTCGCGCGCCACCTGCTCGGCGAAAAATATCGTCGGCAGCTGCGGCGTCGATGTCCTGCTGGTTTCCCTTGAAAAGGGCTAACGCCGGTTAGCCCTTTTCCTGAACTAGGCCAGTTTAGGGAACGTGGCTATCTTCCCCCGCAGGCGGCTCTCCTCACTGCGCGGTGAAATATGCTGCAGATCGTCGACAAAACGCGCCTGCCAGTTATGAATATCATTTTCTCTGATCACGTCCAGCATCGCAGAATGACGGGCAATACGTTCCGCCAGCGGCATGCTAAGGGCGCGATCCAGCGCGGCGGCAACCTCGTCGCGATCGTAGGGGTTGACGATCAGGGCGCTGGTCAGCTCCTGCGCCGCGCCGGCAAACTGCGACAGGACCAGTACGCCAGGGTTATCCGGATCCTGCGCCGCCACGTATTCCTTCGCCACCAGGTTCATACCATCGCGCAGGGGCGTCACCAGGCCGACGTCAGAGTAGCGGAAGACCTTCATCAGCAGCTTACGATCAAAATGCTGGTTCAGGTAGTAGAGCGGGGTCCAGCCAAGCTGGCCAAACTGGCCATTGATGCGCCCGGATGCAGTTTCCAGCTGGTGGCGGATATCCTGATAGGCCTGCACATCGCCGCGGGAGGTCGGTGCGATCTGGGTATAACGGATCTTGCCGTGATGCTGAGGATACTTCTCGAGCAGCGTCTCATAGGCGAGGAACCGCTCCGGCAACCCTTTCGAGTAGTCAAGCCGCTCCACCGAGAAGATATTCTTCACGTTTTTGAGCTCGTTTTTCAGCTGGACCAGTTTCGGCGGCAGCGGACCTTTGGCATTGCGCGTAATCTCGTCCGGATCGATCCCTATCGGATAAACCTCAGTGCTGAACGCCTTACCCCACGCCTGATAGCGTTTGTCTCCGAGGTCGGAGAGTCGGGTCTGCATGGCAATGCTGTCAAGAAACGCGGTTCTGTCGCTTTCAGTCTGGAAGCCCAACAGGTCGTAATCGCACAGTTGCTCCAGCAGCTCAGCGTGCGGCGGTAGCGCGTTAAAAATCTCCGGCGTCGGGAACGGAATATGCAAAAAGAAGCCGATCCGGTTGTTGACCCCACGCTTGCGCAGTTCGCTGGCGAAGGGCAGCAGATGGTAATCATGGATCCACAGCGTATCGTCTGGCTCGATCAGCGGCAGAAGCTTGTCCGCCAGCATGGCGTTAACTCGCTGATATCCCTCCCAGGCTTCGCGCTGGAAGCTGACCAGATCAAGACGATAATGGAACGCCGGCCACAGCACGGCATTAGAGAACTGGTTGTAGTATTCATCATGGTCACGTTCATTAAGGTTGAACGACGCCCATGAAATATTTCCGCGGGAGACCTGCTTCAGCGGTTGCTGGTCATCGCCAATTTCGCCGCTCCAGCCAAACCACAGACCCCCTGCCGCTTTCAGTGCCCCCAGGATGCCGACGGCCAGACCGCCAGCGCTCGATTTTTTATCGTCCGGTAAGGCGATACGGTTAGAGACTACGACTAAACGACTCATGGTCATCCCTCCTTTCGGTTTGCGCGTCATACGCCAGATGTTGCAACCACGTCCTTACGGCGGCGGCATCCGCCAACCGCCAGTGCGCCTGGGTTTCCCCGGCGCCCACTTTTATCGACATTCCCTGCAGTTGATTAACCACGCTGAATCCCGCTTCGTCGGTCAAATCATCGCCGACAAAAACCGGTTCGCGACCGGCAAACGGCGCTTCCTGCATGAAGGCGGTGATCGCCTCCCCTTTGTTGACACCGCGGGGTTTAATCTCCACTACGCACTTGCCAAGCTGTAACGCCAGCAGCGGGTAGCGCTGAACGATGCGCTGCGCCAGCTCCAGCACCGCGCTCTGCTGCTGCGGCGCCTGGCGGTAGTGGAGCGCGAAGGCCATCTCTTTACTCTCCAGCTCGCACCCGGGGAGCGCCTGCAACGCCGAGGTCAGCTCAGCCGCGATTTCATCGCGCAGAGCCGACGGCAGAGAGACAATATAGGTTTTACCATTGATATCACGGCGTTCAGCCCCGTGAACACCGGCCAGCGGTAGCCGCCAGGGATGGGTTAGCGCGTCAAGTTCAGACATTGAGCGCCCTGAAATCAATGCCACCGCCCCGCCCTGCTGCCGGGCCAGCGCGTTGAGCGCCTGCAGCGTGTTGTCGGGTATCACCACCTGATCGGGGTGCGGCTGGATATCGGCAAGAGTACCGTCGAGGTCAAAGAAAAAAGCGTAGTTTCCGGTTAGCGCAGGCGGTACAGATATCTGGTTATCCACCCTGTTTCCTCCTTATCATGGCCAGCCGAAGCTGGTTGTTAATTATATGTTAGCCATGTAAGTATAGACAGTGTGACCAACCTCGCCATTTTTGATAGTTACCGCCAGCGAAACGGGCGCTGGCGGTAATTACTCTGTAGACTTAAAAGTTATGCCTGAAATCAGGCCGCACGTTTGGCTTTTTGTTTGTAGCGGTCAAAAATTACCGCCGCCAGCAGGATGACCCCGCGCACGACGTATTGTGAGAACGGCGAGATGTTCAGCAGGTTCATCGCGTTCTCCACGGTCCCGAGGATCAGGATCCCGGCCACCACGTAGGAGATCTTGCCGATCCCGCCCTTCAGCGATACCCCGCCCAGCACACAGGCCGAAATAACAATCAGCTCATAGCCAATCGAGGTCATCGGCTGGCCGCTGGTCATCCGCGACGCCAGGATAATTCCCGCCGCGGCCGATACCAGACCGGAGAGCACAAAGATAATAATCTTGGTGCGCACCACAGGAACACCGGCCAGACGCGCCGCCTCTTCATTGCCGCCTATAGCCAGCGTATTACGGCCAAAGGTGGTTTTGTTTAGTAATAATCCGAAAACCACCAGGCAGGCGACCGTCAGCCAGATCGGCGCCGGCAGACCAAACCAGTTGGCGTAACCGAGGGTGAAGAAGCGTTCATCTTCGATCCCCACCGCTTTACCGTCGGAGATAATGTAGGCCAGGCCGCGGACAATCTGCATAGTGGCCAGCGTGGTGATCAGGGCGTTGATCTTCAGCCGGGCAATGACAAAGCCGTTGACCAGGCCACTGATCGCCCCCAGCAGCAGACCGGCGGCAATCCCCAGCCACAGGCTTTCGCTCAGGTTAATCACCACCGCGGTAGTGACCCCGGCACAGGCGATAACCGACGCCACCGACAGGTCGAAATCGCCGGAGGCCAGGCAGAAGAGCATACCGCAGGCCACCATCCCGGACATCGAGATCGCCAGCCCCAGCCCCTTCATATTGACGAATGAGGCAAAGTTAGGCACAAAAATTACGCAGCCGATAAACAGCACCGCAAACACCACCAGCATGCCAAACTGATCCCAGATACGGGCAAAGCTAAAGGCAGAGCGGGTAGCGCCGGACGTAGTCACTGATGACATCATTTACTCCTTACTCAGGCGACAGCCTGACTCACTTTTGGCATCGCAAGGCTTAACGCCTGCTGTTCATTGGCTTCTTCATGCAGCAGTTCGCCGGCGACTTGCCCTTCACGCATCACCACGATGCGGTCGGCGACGCCCAGCACTTCCGGCAGGTCGCTGGAGGCAAATACCACGGCGACACCGGAGGCGGCGAGGCCATATATCACGTTGTAAATTTCATGTTTGGCGCCGACATCGATACCGCGGGTGGGCTCATCGAGCAGGATCACCTTCATCTCTTCCGACAGCCAGCGGCCCAGGATCGCTTTCTGCTGGTTGCCGCCAGACAGGTTCATGATCAGCTGTTCCGGGCCCGGCGTTTTAATGTTCAGCGACTGGATATGCTGATCGGCGTTGTCCGCCTCCCAGGCGTTGTTGATCAGGCACCCGGCGTGGATATGCTTGCGCCGGGCGCTGATATTGATGTTGTCGCGCACGGAGTGAACCGGAATAATCCCCTCCGCTTTCCGATCTTCCGGGCACAGCATCATCCCGGCCTGGATGGCCTGGGCCGGTTTGCGTATGTCGACGGGCTGGCCATCGATATACACCTGACCGCTGGTGATCCGCGTCCCGCCGAACAGACCTTTCATCAGTTCGCTGCGCCCGGCGCCCACCAGCCCAAACAGGCCGACGATTTCGCCACTGCGCACCGAGAGGCTGACCGGCGTGCGCACGCCCGGGGCCTTCACCTCCTCCAGACGCAGCCGCTCTTCGCCGTAGGGGCGAGGTTTCCAGCCGTAAATATCCCCCAGATTGCGTCCCACCATCGCCTGAACCAGCGCGTCGTGGCTGACGCTCGGCATATCATCAAAGGTGCAGACGTAGCGGCCATCTTTAAAGACGGTGATGGCATCGCTGAGGGCAAAAATTTCTTCCATCCGGTGTGAAACATAGATGATGACTCGCCCCTCCTCCCGTAGCTCGCGGATAACGCGAAACAGGTTGTCGATCTCCCGGGCGGAGAGCGAACTGGTCGGTTCATCGAAGGCGATAATTTTGGCGTTACGCGCCAGCGCTTTGGCAATCTCCACCATCTGCCACTGGCCAATGGAGAGATACTTCAGCGGCGTCTCCGGGTCGATATCCAGCCCCAGATGCTCAAGCTGCAGGCGGGCCTCGTAGTTGAGCAGCGAGCGGTTGACGATACCGCCTCTGTGCGGCAGCTGGCCAAGATAGATATTTTCGGCGACGGTCATCTCCGGGATCAGATGCAGTTCCTGATAGATAATCGCCACGCCGGCGTTGAGCGCCGCCATCGTATTGGTGAACGCCATCTGCTGACCGCCGATCTGCAGGTGGCCCGCGGTGGGGATGTAGTTACCGCTGAGGATTTTCAGCAGCGTCGATTTGCCTGCGCCATTTTCGCCCATCAGCGCGTGGATCTGTCCTGGGTAGCAGTCAAAACTGATATCGGACAAGGCCTTTACGCCAGGGAACGTCATGGTGATGCCGCGAAATGAGAGATAAGGGGTAGACTGTTGCATAACGACTCCGCTCTTCTGCACTCAGCCCCCGCCGCGGCGGGGGCCAGTTCAACCGGGCTGTTACAGCCCTTTTTTCGCCAGCTCTTCTTTGAAGTTATCGCGGGTAATCAGCACCACATCGGTCACCGCAGTGAACTTCGGCGGCTCAACGCCCTTGGTGACCCAGTTGTAGAGCATTTCGCTGGTTTTATAGCCATGAATATCCGGGCTTGGCAGCAGGGAGCCATAGAAGCCGGTCGGCTGCGCCTTCGACAGTTCGTTGACGGCATCCACGCCGTTGATGCCAATGCCAATCACATCCGGCGCTTTAAAGCCCTGGCCTTCAGTGGCACGCACGCCGCCGAGCACGGTGTTGTCGTTCATCCCAACGATCAGCCAGTGTTTAACCTGCGGGTGCTGGACCAGCATTGAGTTACCGGCGTCAAACGCCCCCGGGATATCGTTAGATTTTGTCGGAACGCGGTAGATTTGCGCTTCCGGGAAACCGGCCGCCTTCAGGGCATCGATGGAGCCAGTGGTACGACGGCGGGCGGTGTCCAGCTCATCGGCGGTGATGGCCATCACCGCGGTGTCTTTGACATCCCAGCCGCGTTTCTGCATCTCTTTATACAGCTCCTGCCCCTGGCGGGCGCCGATTTCGCTGGCCGCCATCATCACCAGCGGCACGCTCTCCATCGGTTTACCTTTGGCGTTGACGAACTGGTCATCGACGGTAATCACCTTCATGTCATAGCCGCGCGCCTTAGCGACAATCGCCGAGCCGAGCTTAGGATCGGGGGTACAGATGACAAAGCCCTTCGCGCCGCTGGCCGCCAGGCTATCGATGGCGTTCAGGGTTTTCTCACCATCCGGCACCGCAATTTTAATGACGTCAAAGCCTAAATCTTTTCCTGCTTTATCAGCAAATTTCCACTCGGTCTGGAACCATGGCTCTTCCGGCTGTTTCACCAGAAAACCCAATTTCAGGTTTTCCGCCATAGCTGATTGTGACATAACCGCTGCAAGACCAATGGCCGCCAGCGCTTTAGTAAATTTGTGCATGGTAAACTCCAGCTTTAATTCGCTTTCATGTAGGGAAAAATCGGAATTAACTTTTTTATCAGCATCAAAACAAGGCATTAGAAAAATCACATTCCCTACTGCCGTTGTTAGAGTAGTAATACCCGGAAATTATTTCTCCATACGAGAGCATTATCACATCGCGGAATTACAGTAATTGCGTACATAGATTTAGCAAAAAAAGCCATAAAAAAAGACATAATTGTCATACAATTTAACCGGAGAATAGCAGGATCATCTATACCACCAGCAGGGTTATCCCTGTGATGTCAGAGGGTGTTTAACAGAGGGTTACGGCACTGTTATATCCAGCGGCTAACGGGGTCGCAGCGGCGGTCAACTGCCTGCCGGCGCTGAAGATCAGCAGACGCGCGTCGCCAGTCCGGCATCGGCCGTTTTATATCGCGATAAAACGGATCTTTTGCGTAATTTATTCCGAATTGAAAAAAGATATTCCCGCTGCATAAAAAAGCCTGCAACAAAAAATAAAAATAATTATCATCACCATGAAACATTGCTCTCTGAAATAACTTATAGCTTTGCGTTATACGACGAATCTCGTAGTCAAATACCTATAACTTATACCTGGCACACCGCGCTAGCGCCCCGGTCTACGCCGCCAACCTCCAGCCAGTCGTCATTCAGGAATAATCGTGTAACAAAACGTAAATTATCCATATTGAGAGTTTTCTTAATTCCATTCAGCGAGTATTCTAAAATTGTCGGCAAGAGGAAAAATTACCCGACTCATACGGAATGTGTAGAGTTTTATTATTCTGCAACAGTGCAGCGCGTCACTCTTTTATCCTGTTGTTTACCGCAGGAACCGCTGACGCGCACCAGTAACCCCTTCCCGGTTAATAAGGATATTTTTATGGCAGTTCCAGGAATGGCACAAAAGCTAAACACCCAGATGAACCTTGAGTTCCACGCCTCTAACGTTTACCTGAACTTAAGCGAGTGGTGCGCCCGGCATCGCTTCGACGGCGCCGCGACACTTTTGCGCAACCGCGCGCAGTGCAGCATCACCCTCACCATGCGCGTATTTGACTATCTGAAAAAAGCCGGCAGCTGGCCGATAGTGAATCCCGACCGCGCCTGTAATCCCGAATGTACCTCGCTGGAAGATCTCTTTACCCAAACCCTGGTCGATTACCGCCAGCGTAGCAGTATGCTGAGCGGTCTCGCCGAAGAAGCCAAAGCGCAGAGCGATGACAACACCTGGCGTTTTCTGACCCGGCTGGCGGAAGAGCAGCAGCAGGATGGGCTGCTGCTGCAAAGCGTGCTCGAGGAAATTCGCAATGCCGACAAAGCCGGGATCGGTATGGAACAGACCGATCGCCGTCTGATGGCCCTCGTCGGAGCGTCACAGAAACCCCATTAATCAGAGGTGTCGGGCCTTTCTCGGCCGATCAGGGGGGAGCGCGTTCGCGCTGCCCCGCCCTGTTTATTAATCCGTTATCGCTATACTCCCCTGCCATTTATTCCTCAAAAGAATAAAAAAGTTTTAACTCGATCCCATTCCCTCGTCACCGTTACCCCTTTGGGGGGATTAGTGAGCGCGGTCACTTTTTGTTGAGCCACAAAGAAATATAAAAACAGTGTTTCAAAAATATAAAACACGAGGTTTATTTTTTATGGCTCGATACACGGCTTCAGCCTCTGAAGGGCTGCAGGGAAGACCGATCTTGTTACGCCATCAGTTAGCCTACGGCGGCGGTAATCTGTTAGGGAGTGGCGCACTGGCGATAAGCGGGGCATGGCTACTCTATTTTTATACGACCTTTTGCGGCCTGACGCTGATCGAGGCCTCATTTATCTTCTCCGTCGCCAGCATCATCGACGCCATCAGCAACCCGCTGATGGGCTATCTGACGGATAACTTTGGCAAAACGCGGTTAGGCAAGCGCTTTGGCCGTCGGCGCTTCTTTTTGCTGATCGGCATTCCGCTGATGCTGTTCTACCCGCTGCTGTGGGTAGAGGGCCTGAGTTTCTGGTACTACCTGTGCACCTACGTGGTGTTTGAGATCATCTACACCTCCATCATGGTGCCCTATGAAACGCTGGCGACAGAGATGACCGATGATTTCTCGCTACGCTCAAAGCTCACCGGCTATAAAGCCATCTTCGGCAAGCTGGCCAACTTCCTCGCCGCATTTATTCCCGGACAGTTCATTCTGCTGTACGGCAAAGATTCCGCCACCCCTTTCTTCCTCACCGGCCTGACCTACGGCGCGATCCTGATCGTCGCGATTACCTGTCTGTGGCTGTGCAGCTGGGAGCGCGAGCGTGCGGAAGCCGTGGATACCAGCGCGAAAAAGGGGCTGCTGAGCACCCTGCTGTCGCTGGCGAAAGACATGCGTTCCACCTTTTATCTGCGCGTGTTCCGCAAACATCTCGGTATGTACCTGTGCGGGTTTGGCGCGGAATGGCTGTTTGCCTCCATCTTCACCTATTTCGTGATATTCGTTCTGCAGCACGATCCGGCAATGGTGGCCGGGCTGAACAGCCTGAACTCGATTCTGCAGCTGATCTCCACCGCGCTGTTTATCGGCCTGTGTGTGAAAAAGGGCTTCAGCAAACCCTATATCCTCGCGCTGGGGATCGTGATTTTCGCAGTCCTGCTGTATACCTCGCTGTGGTTCTTCCATCTGCCGTCAGGCCTGGCGACCGTGCTGATGTTCGGTATTACCGTGCTGTTCGGCCTGGGGACCGGCGGGGTTTACTATATTCCCTGGACCGTTTACACCTTCCTCGCCGATGTCGACGAGATCTACACCGGACGCCGCCGGGAAGGCATCTATGCCGGCGCCATGACCTTTTCAGGGAAAATTCTGCGCTCGATTGTGGTGTTTTCGATGGGGGCCATCCTGAGCTTTTACGGTTTCCAGTCAAAAGCGCACAGCCAACCGGAAAGCGCCGTGACCGCCATCGCGGTGGTATTCTGCGTCGGTGTCGTCGCCTTAGCCCTGGCCGCCATCGTCTTCAGTAAGCAGATGAAACTGGACCGTAAAGCCCATCTGGTGGTCCTGCAGGAAGTCGCGCGGATTAAAGCGGGCGGTAAAATCAGTGATATTGCGCCGGAGGTGCGGGCAATCGTTGAGGATCTGGTTGGCCATCGCTACGAAGAGTGCTGGGGCAACAGCAAATTGTTTAAAACCGCTGAGGCTGCGCCAACGCAGACCGTGGTTTCCCATTAAAGGAAAAGGCCCCGTCGGTCACCCGCGGGGCCGGTTATTAATGCGTTTCTTCCTGCGGGGTAAACTTCAGCTCAATCAGGGCAATCGCTTTTTGCACCGCGCGAAGCGTCACCGGATCGGCAGAGGCCGGGTGGCTGGCGAAGTCGATGGCTTTCAGCTGGCTGGTCATTTTTTCACGCACTTCCACCGGCGCGATGACGTCAATCACGTCGAGGATCTGCTTGATAACCAGCTGGCAGGCAACCACATCGGAAACCAGCTCGTCGTGTTCGGTAAGATGTTGAGACATTAATTACTCCTTTTTTCAGGAGCGTAATAGTACCCTAAATCGTTAACGATAATAAAACCTGCCGTGGCAGGTTTTTTTCGCCACCCGAGTGGCTGGCGGCACCTTTGCTGCCGCTTTGCCGAGGATCCCCTTGATGGCAGCGACAACATGAATACCGCGATCTCTTCCGGGAACGAACGTGCTTTTTCAGCCCCGGCGCTGCTGGTGGCTGGCGCCTTTTTTATGGAGTTTCTCGACGGGACGGTGATCGCTACCGCCCTGCCCGACATGGCGAGAGATTTTGGCGTTACCGCCGTCGAGCTGAATATCGGCATCAGCGCCTATCTGATTACCCTCGCGGTGCTGATCCCCGCCAGCGGCTGGATCGCCGATCGCTTTGGCGCCCGGGCTATCTTCACCCTCGCCCTGGCCATTTTTACCCTTGCCTCGATCTTTTGCGGCCTCTCCAGCGAGATGCATATCTTTGTCGCCATGCGTATCCTGCAGGGGATCGGCGGCGCGCTGATGGTCCCCGTCGGTCGTCTGGCGGTACTGCGCACCACGCCGAAACACCTGCTGATAAAGGCCATCGCCACCCTCACCTGGCCGGCGCTGGTGGCCCCTATTATCGGCCCGCCTTTGGGAGGCTTTATTACCCGCTACGCCAGCTGGCACTGGATCTTCTTTATCAATGTCCCGCTGGGCGTCGCGGCGATTATCCTGTCGTTGCGCATCATTCCTGATATCCGCGAAGCAGAGCGGCGCGCCTTTGATATGACAGGGTTTATCACGACCGCGGTGGCGATGGTCAGCCTGGTCACGGCGATGGAACGGCTCGGCGATCGTCAGCCGCAGATCTGGCCGACGCTGGCCCTCGCCGCGCTTGGCTTCGGCTGTCTGGCGTATGCTATCCGCCACTTCCGTCGGGCGACAGCGCCTATGGTTCGTCTGACGGCGTTGCAGGTGCCGACGTTCCGCGTGACGATGTACGGCGGCTCGCTGTTCCGGGCCTCCATCAGCGCGGTCCCCTTTCTCCTGCCGCTGCTGTTTCAGGTGGGGTTCGGCATGGATCCCTTTCACTCTGGTCTGTTGGTACTGGCGGTATTTGTCGGCAATTTAACGATTAAACCCGCCACCACGCCGCTGATCCGCTGGCTGGGCTTTCGTCGCCTGCTGTTGATCAACGGCGCGCTGAACGTCTGTTCGCTGCTGGCCTGCGCGCTGCTCACGCCGCAAACCCCGGTCTGGGCGATCATGCTGATCCTTTATCTCGGCGGGGTGTTTCGCTCAGTCCAGTTCACGGGCGTGAGCACGCTGGCCTTTGCCGATGTCCCCGCCGCGCAGATGAGCGATGCCAATACCCTGTTCAGTACCGCGTCGCAGCTGGCGGTGGGGCTGGGGATCACCCTTGGGGCAATCGGCATTCGCCTGGGTGAACAGGTCGGCGACTGGCTGCACCTTTCCGCCGTACCGGGGATCAGCTTTCGCCTGGCGTTTGTGTTTATCGCGGTGATTTGTCTGGTGGGGATGATCGACAGCCTGCATCTGGCCAAAACGGCAGGCAGCAGCGTGTCGGCGAAGAAATCGTAGAGGTTGGAAGGGCCAGCGGCGCTGGCCCTGATAACGATTACCCGACGATCTGGCGGACAAACGCTTCGATCGCTTTATCCTGGCAGTTTTCGAAGAAGCACTGCTGGAAGCGAGGGCCAGAGACCGCGGTTTTCACCAGTTCCGGATCGATGGCGCGCAGGGTATCGAGATAATTTTCTTTGACTACCGCCGCTTTGACCTGGTTGAGGATCCCGGCATTACGCACCTGCGGTTCTTTGCGCTCCGGCGGATAGCCTTCGCCGTTACGACCGGTAAAGGCTTTTTCAAAGATAAACCGCACGTTCAGCTCGGCGCCCCAGCCGAAACCTTTGGCAAACGGCAGCGACAGCGCGTTACCGTTGTTGATCTGGGCAAACAGGAACGCATCCGCCGGGTCGATACAGTAGCCGCAGACCACGCCAGGATGGATGTTCAGCGACATCAGCGCTCCCTGGCCGGTACCGCATCCGGTGACCACGAAGTCGACCGCCTTCGAATTCAGCAGGATGCTGGCCATGATCCCGAGGTGAATATAGGTCAGATGATGATCGTTCTCATCGCTCATACCGACGTTATAGACCGGAAATCCTTTTTCGTCGGCAACCGCGTTAAGCTCCTTGAGGATGATGGCGTTTTTGTTCGCCTGGCTGTTCTCCATCATCAGTGCAATCTTCATGGTTTACTCTCCTGAATGCTGTGCGGGCCTGCCCGCAGAATGTCATTGGCGTTGACTGCACTCTACTACCTGGAAAACAAACTTTCAAATTTTATGAAAAGTTGTTTTAAAAATTACGCAGCGCTTCACACTTTCGCCGCCTCTGCCGCTCAGGTTAGGGTGTCGCCCCCTCATCAGGACGACTCCGCCTGGCGCTCCCCGCCTCGCAATCCGCAAAGGCAGTCATTTCGCCTCCGCAAAAAACTAATAATAAATTAAAACCATTCTCATTTATTATTAAACTGCCAATGCGTGTTATTCCCATTAGCATTTTAAATAAAATCTTTTTAAATTTACTTTTTGCAAATAATTAAATAACAAATTATAGTGGCAGCCGATAACATCTATATTTTAATTCCAGGAGCGCGACGATGCTGAAAACGGAAATGATCGACAAACTGAATGAACAGATGAATCTTGAACTCTATTCTTCTCTTCTTTATCAGCAGATGAGCGCCTGGTGCAGTTATCATAGTTTTGAAGGGGCTGCGGCCTTCCTGCGTCGCCATGCCCAGGAAGAGATGACCCATATGCAGCGCCTGTTCGACTACCTGACCGACACCGGCAGCCTGCCGCGCATCAACGCTATCGCCTCCCCGTTTGCCGAGTATGCGTCACTGGATGAACTGTTCCGCCAGACCTATGAGCACGAGCAGCTGATCACGCAAAAAATTAATGAACTGGCGCACGCGGCTATGACCAGTCAGGATTACCCGACCTTTAATTTCCTGCAGTGGTATGTCGCCGAACAGCATGAAGAAGAGAAATTATTTAAATCGGTAATTGATAAACTGACCCTCGCCGGGAAAAGCGGTGAAGGTCTGTACTTTATCGACAAAGAGCTGGCCACCCTCGATACGCAGAATTAATTGCCCGCGCCGCGACGCTTTTCCGTCGCGGCATTTTCAATGCTGACAAATCTTGTTTTCTGCGGTGGTAAATCCTGCCTCTCTGGCAATAAATTTGCCTTTCTGCTCTAAAAACGCCACCAGCTCCGCAGCGCTCAGATTTTCCGCCGAACAGGTGTGAAAGAGCGCCTCTGCGCCAAAGCGACGGTGAATGGCCGCCTCCAGCGAAGCCACCGTCCAGCACTCCTTCGACGCCAGCATCATCTGCAGCACTTCATGACCATGAATAGAAGACATAACCCCTCCGGAAAAAAACGCCAGCTTAGGCCAGACCGACGGCCCGCGCCTTGCGCCAGCGCAGGCTTTCATCCTTTGGACCTTGTAAAGTTTTAATTACAGAGCTTGTAACCCTGATTTGACGAAAGACGCAATATCCCCTACTCTGCGCGGCATAAATTATTGTGATTTGCTGTAGGGATAGCGAAAAGCGTGAAGAACCGCACTCTGGGCAGTATTTTAATCGTAGCCGGCACCACAATCGGTGCAGGTATGTTGGCGATGCCATTGGCCGCCGCAGGCGTCGGCTTTACCGTCACGCTGGGTTTACTTTTCACCCTGTGGGCATTGATGTGCTATACCGCCCTTTTGCTGCTGGAAGTCTACCAGCATGTCCCTGCCGATATGGGGCTCGGTTCCCTGGCGGCGCGCTATCTGGGCCGTTATGGACAATGGATCACCGGGTTCTGCATGCTGTTTCTGCTGTACGCCCTCACGGCGGCCTACATCAGTGGCGCCGGCGAATTACTCGCTTCCAGCCTCAACCAGTGGCTGGACTGGCAGCTGCCGCCGGCTGCCGGCGTACTGATCTTCACCCTGCTCGGCGGGGCGGTGGTGTGCATTGGCACCGCGCTGGTCGACCTGTTCAATCGCTTCCTGTTTAGCGCCAAAATCGTCTTCCTGGTGATTATGCTGGCTCTGCTGATGCCGCACATTCATCAGGTGAACCTGCTCACGCTGCCGGTTGAGCAAGGCCTGGCACTGTCGGCCATTCCGGTGATCTTTACCTCTTTTGGCTTTCACGGCAGCGTGCCGAGCGTCGTCAGCTATCTGGGGGGCGATATCCGTAAGCTGCGCCGGGTGTTTATTATCGGCAGTTTTATTCCGCTGGTGGCTTATATTTTCTGGCAGCTGGCGACGCTAGGCAGTATCGACGCTCCGGCCTTTACCGCCCTGCTGGCGCAACATGCCGGTCTGAACGGTCTGCTGGAGGCGATCCGCGAAGTGGTAGCGTCGCCGCACGTGGAGCTGGCCGTACACCTGTTCGCCGACCTTGCGCTGGCGACCTCCTTCCTCGGCGTCTCGCTCGGGCTGTTTGATTATCTGGCCGATATGTTTCAGCGCAAAAACAGCGTCAGCGGGCGTCTGCAGAGCGGGATGATCACCTTTCTGCCGCCGCTGGCGTTCGCCCTGTTCTATCCCCGCGGCTTCGTCATGGCCCTGGGCTACGCCGGGGTGGCGTTGGCCGTGCTGGCCCTGATGTTACCGGCCATGCTGGTCATGAAGAGCCGCCGACTGCATCCGCAGGCCGCCTGGCGGGTGGCCGGCGGCGCCCCGGCGCTGTGGCTGGTCCTGCTGTGCGGGATCGGCATCGTAGCGATCCAGTTCTGCATCGTCGCCGGGCTGTTACCGGCGGTGGGATAAAAAAAGGGGCCAGCTGGCCCCTTTTTCATTTCGCTAAGCAACACTGCTTATACTTTTTACCGCTGCCGCACGGACAGGGATCGTTACGTCCGACTTTCGTCTCATTTCTTACCGGCTGCGGGACCACCTCCGGCTGTGGATTCGCCATCCAGTACTGGTAAAGTGCCAGCGCCGCCGGGGTGATGCGCTCGATGCTGGCGATAAATTCATCCGCCGTCAGATTATCCAGCGCGGAAAACTGTTCTTCGCTACCGTGGAGCGCAATCGCCTCCAGCTCAGGCTGAAGTTCAGCAGGCAGCGTCGACCAGTCGCTCAGCGCCACGCCGCGCAGATAGCCAAAACACCACTCTTCAACGATGGTCAGCTCCTGACCTTCCGCTTCACGGGTGCCGAACAGCGGTTCGAACTGATCGGGATAAGACTCCAGCCGTTCGGCGATATCGCTCATATGCTGCAGCGTCAGATTGACAAAGCGATCGCGCTCGCGGTCGTTGGCCCAGCGTGGCACATTATCGGCACCACCCCAGATAGCCAGCAGCCACTGGGCGGGTTCGATAGCGGTGGGCGCCGAGAGGATCGCCGTCAACAGGCCATCCAGTTCAGAGACATCCAGAATAGCGCCTTCGGTGGCGTATTTCGCCAGCGTCTCGTCCAGCCATTCCAGTTCGTTTTCGTTTAAAGGTCCGGTATTCATTCACAGGCTCGCATGGTAAAAATCGGGCCTACAGTAGCCGAAATGCCGGCAGAAAGCCACCCGGCAGCGCCCATTGCGCCTGCGTCGACCCGACACAATCAGGCCAGCCCGTGCAGCGCCGCCGCCACGTCGCGACAGGCCTCCTCCCCTAACGGCAGCAAGGGGCGGGGAAGCGAGTCAGGATCACACAATCCCAGAATGGCCGCAGCGGCGGCGACCACCCGCAGGCTGCCGCCGTAGCGGTCAAAGCACCGCCAGAGGGGCGCAAGTTGCTTATTCAGCGCCGCCACCTGTGCCGCATCGCCGTGACGGATGGCTTTCACCAGCGCCAGAGAGATACGAGGAAAGAGGCCGCCGCAGACCGAGTACCAGACCTCGCAGCCGGCCTGCAAGCCCGCTGTCGCCCGAACGTCACCGCTAACGCCAAGCGTCACGCCGCCAGGCAGATGACGACGCAGAGCCGCCACCCGTTCGCTCGCCTGCGGCGCGGGCAGACCGGGAATTTTTATCGAGGCGATGGCCGGTAAGGCAGCAATCTGCCCCTGCAGCTCATCCGATAACGTCACGTGGGTGGTACGGGGGTTGTCATACAGGCAAACCGGCACCGAGGCATGCCGGCAGACCTCCTCGTAAAAAGCGTAGATCTCCTCCGCAAAGAGCGGCTGATAGGACATCATCGGCAGGAGCAATGCATCCGCCCCGGCCTGCTGGGCATCCTCCACCAGCCGGAGCACCTCGCTGGTGGCGATGGCGCCGACGCCGATCATTATCGGGGTCGACCCGGCATGCGCCTTCGCCACCTGCACCACCCGCTTGCGCTGTTCACGACTGAGATAGGCGTAGCTGCCGGTTGAGCCTAAGATGCCCAGGGAGTCGACGCCGGCATCGGTAAGACGAGCAAGAAGACGAATAAACGCTTTTTCATCGATAGTTTGCTGATGCAGCGGCGTCAGCGGAAATGCGCAAAGCCCTGTGAACATGATGCCTCCGGCAGGCTGGATGAAGTGTCCGGACGATAGTAGCAGGGAGAGATCGTTTTGTCCTGGGACAAATGAGCGATTGCCGGTGACAATGGATTGTTTCCCACTACGTGGTGATCCCGTTCGCGAGATTGCCGCCGTCAGCCCAGTCATCGATAGCCACCAGATTCTGCCGAGGATATTCAACGACGCCGTGCCCTGCAGTCGCTATTTTTTGCTGGATTGCCAATCTTAAATCAACTTGCCATAATCCCGCGCAATTTATATGGCTATATATTTAAGCAGCAATTAAATAAAGCAACACTATGGCTTCAAGCGGATAAAAAATGGCAGATGACATCCAGAAAAAATATCTCAAAATATTGTTAATAAAGTCTACGTATAAAACATTACTGGGTCGCCCCGCAGATCCTGACGGTCTTAAAAATTATTACCATGCAATTTCTGACAAGTCGCTTGCAGAATCAGCACAACTTCTTAACGCATCGCTGATGAACAGTGACGAGTTCAAGCGATTAACACCATCCAGAATGGCATTCGAGAATGTATGTATCCCGCCACATCCTGTATCAGGGATTGAAACTCAAGGACAATGGGCTGTGAAGCACATTGTGTCATTAGGAAGCCATTGTTTAACGTCGTGGACACTGAAAAAATTTAATCTGAAAAAAACCTCTCTGCCTTTTGACTGGATTTTTTCCTGCCCGGCGATGATCATCGATTGCCTGAGGGACGATTTTCAGACTTTTTTAGACAAAAACGAATATAGCTCATTAAATCGCCAGTCCAAAGAACCCTGCGCCCACCACAATAAATATAAACAAAAATATAACCTGAATGATATCTTCACCCATCGCGATCCCACCACCCCAGCCGATTATGCGTATTACCTCCGGGCAGTAAAGAGACTCAGGAACATATTAAAAAGCGCGGATGGCAAGCTTTTTGTCATTTGCTGCAGATAAGAGATCGACCTTGCAAAGGCGCCCCGGCATTAGTCGCTGAACTTGCTCATCACACGACGAACTTTTATCTGTTAGCTTTTTCACTGCGGAACCCCTCTCACCTTCAGCTGGAGAGCATCGCGTCCGGGGAGAATTATTCGCTATATCGTTTTACCCCTGAGTCTGAAGAAAGATTTACCGGCAAATTCCCCTCGCTTACGGATGAGATGGTATTTATATCGAAAGTACTTTCTTTCAACCTCGAACTATAGAGACGGTTTCAACGCCGGTTCGCTGTGTACCCGCTTGCCTCCCCCTGCTGGCCTGGGGGAGCGAGATCGTTCCGATCATATAATCCCCCACCCGCTAAGCCTATTATCCGCCGCGACCCGGACCGGCTTCACTACGGTAAGCCTCTACGCCAGAGGTCTGTGCCGATCACAGACCATGACTTCAGGCCTCTCCTTGCCCGGAGTCAGAACGGCATCCCGTATCATCAGGCGCAGGCTTAGCCAGTAACAATGTTTCGGGTGCAGGACAAGGTGGAGAAGAAAAACAGGATGACATGTCGTGATAAAGCGGGGTTTAAAAACAAAAAAACCACCCGTAGGTGGTTTCACGACACTGCTTATTGCTTTGATTATTCTATATTTCCCAATGGTACCCGGAGTGGGACTTGAACCCACACAGCGCGAACGCCGAGGGATTTTAAATCCCTTGTGTCTACCGATTCCACCATCCGGGCTCGGGATATAAAGTGGAGGCGCGTTCCGGAGTCGAACCGGACTAGACGGATTTGCAATCCGCTACATAACCGCTTTGCTAACGCGCCTTTAATTCTGAAGCACCCGCTACTGCCGATGCTGTTAATCTGGAGCGGGAAACGAGACTCGAACTCGCGACCCCGACCTTGGCAAGGTCGTGCTCTACCAACTGAGCTATTCCCGCATCATCAAGTTATTTGCTAATCACTTGATTTTGTTATCGTCTGGAAGACTGTGCCGCCGTTCGATGCGTTGCATTCTACTTATCTCTCGCGGTGAGTCAACGGTATTTTTCGCAACTTTGCATCGTTTGCTGAAAATAACGGCGAAACGATCACTGATCAAGCAAATCGCCGCGCGCCGCGTTCAAATATTGCAGCATCGACCACAGCGTCAGCACCGCCGCCACGAGGAAAAGCGCGATCCCGGCCCATTCCACCCACGGATAAGGACGCCACAGCATCCACACCAGGGCAGTCATCTGTGCGGTGGTTTTCACTTTGCCAATCCACGAGACCGCCACGCTGCTGCGTTTACCCAGCTCCGCCATCCACTCGCGCAGCGCGGAGATAATAATTTCCCGGGCAATCATCGTCGCCGCCGGCAGCGTAACCCACCAGGTGTGATAGTGCTCAGCGACCAGCACCATGGCGATAGCCACCATGACTTTATCGGCCACCGGATCGAGGAAGGCGCCGAACCGGGTACTCTGGTTCCAGCGACGGGCGAGGAAACCATCAAACCAGTCGGTCACGGCGGCAACAAAGAAAATCAGCGCGCAGGCAAACGGCGCCCAGCTAAAGGGCAGATAAAACGCCAGCACAAAGAACGGGATCAGGATGACGCGGAACAGAGTAAGCAACGTAGGGATATTAAATTGCATAGTGACGGGTAACTATCTGTTGTAAGTAAAAATTAGCCCTATGTTGCTACAGAGCCCCTAATGTTTCAACGAGTAGAAGATCTTTTCTGCCAGAGCGTGAGAGATGCCCGGTACTTTGGCAATTTCTTCGACGCTGGCCTGCTGCAGCCCCTGCAGCCCCCCCATGTACTTCAGCAGCATCTGGCGACGCTTCGGCCCCACCCCCTCGATAGTCTCAAGCGAGCTGGTGCTCTTCACTTTCGCCCGTTTTTTGCGATGTCCGGAGATCGCATGATCGTGCGATTCATCGCGGATATGCTGGATCACGTGCAGGGCCGGCGAATCCGGCGGCAGGCTAAATCCCTCGCCTTCCGGTTCAAAGAATAACGTTTCCAGGCCGGCTTTACGATCGCTACCTTTCGCCACGCCCAGCAGCAGCGGATGATGTTTATCCCAGGGGACGTCCAGCTCGGCAAACACCGCTTTCGCCTGCGCCAGCTGCCCCTTGCCGCCGTCTATCAGGATCACATCCGGAATCTTGTTGTCATCAATCGCTTTACCATAGCGACGGCGCAGGACCTGATTCATCGCCGCATAGTCATCGCCCGGGGTGATGCCGGCGATATTGTAGCGCCGGTACTCCGCGCGCAGGGGGCCATTACTGTCAAATACCACGCAGGAGGCGACGGTCTGTTCGCCCATGGTGTGGCTGATATCAAAGCACTCCATCCGCTTCACGGCCGGCAGCTCCAGCACGGTGGCCAGCGCCTGCAGACGCTGATGAATGGTCGATTGCTGAGACAATTTCGTGGTTAACGCCGTGGCGGCATTGGTGCGCGCCAGCTTAAGGTAACGCGCCCGGTCGCCGCGCGGTTTAGTCTGCACATGAATTCGGCGCCCCGCCAGCTCCGACAACGACTCGGCCAGCAGCGTCTTATCCCCGAGGTTGAAGTCGAGCAAAATCTCTCCCGGCAGCGTGCGCATCTGGCTGCCCTGCAGGTAGAACTGGCCGACAAAGGTCTCCACGACCTCGCCCAGCTCGGTGCCGCCCGGCACTTTCGGGAAGTAGCTGCGGCTGCCCAGCACTTTACCCTGGCGGATAAACAGCACATGGACGCAGGCCATTCCAGCATCGAAGGCAACCCCGATCACGTCAAGATCATCGCCGGTGTTAGAGACAAACTGTTTCTCCGTCACGCGGCGGACGGCCTGAATCTGGTCGCGAATGCGCGCCGCCTCTTCAAACTCGAGGTTCTGACTCGCCTTCTCCATCCTCGCGATGAGCTGAGTCAGCACCTGATCATCTTTGCCGGCGAGAAACAGCCGCACATACTCCACCTGCTGAGCATACTCGTCTTCACTGACCAGCCCCGCCACGCACGGCCCCAGGCAGCGGCCAATCTGATACTGTAGACAGGGACGGGAGCGATTGCGGTAAACGCTGTTTTCACACTGACGGATGGGAAAGATTTTCTGCAGCAGCGCCAGGGTCTCGCGCACGGCATAGCCGTTGGGAAAAGGACCAAAATACTCGCCCTTCGCATGTTTGGCGCCACGATGCATCGCCAGACGCGGATGGGTATCGCCGCTGAGGAAGATAAAAGGATACGACTTATCGTCGCGCAACAGCACGTTGTACCGCGGCTGGTACAGCTTGATATAGTTGTGTTCAAGCAGCAGCGCTTCCGTCTCGGTATGGGTGACGGTCACGTCGATTTGCGCGATCAGCGCCACCAGCGCTTCCGTTTTACGCGACGCGAGGTTGCTGCGGAAGTAGCTGCTGAGCCGCTTTTTCAAATCTTTGGCTTTGCCAACATAGATGACGGTTCCGCCAGCATCATACATCCGATACACACCGGGCTGGCTGGTTACCGTTTTCAGGAAAGCTTTTGCGTCAAAAACATCACTCACTGGCTTGCTAACGACTCCGCATTACACAGGCCATGGCGAATTGCCAGGTGGGTCAGCTCGACATCGCCATGAATGTTCAATTTGCTGAACATCCGATAGCGATAGCTGTTAACCGTTTTAGGACTCAGATTCAGCTGCTCTGAGATCTCATTCACCTTCTGACCTTTGGTGATCATCAGCATAATCTGCAATTCGCGTTCAGACAAACTGGCAAACGGCGATTCTGTTTTTTCCGGTTCAATCTGACTTAACGCCATTTGCTGAGCAATATCGGAGGCAATGTAACGTTGCCCGGACGCGACGCAGCGAATCGCATTCACCACTTCCTGTGGCGCAGCGCCCTTACTGAGATACCCTGCCGCCCCTGCCTGCATGACCTTGGCAGGTAAAGGATTCTCGGTATGCACGGTCAACATGATCACTTTCGTGCCCGCTACCGAGCGCGCGATTTTGCGCGTCGCTTCCAGACCACCGATCCCGGGCATGTTCATGTCCATCAGGACGACATCAGCGGAATTAGCCCGGCACCACTTGACGGCGTCTTCGCCGCAGCAGGCTTCGCCAGCGACTTTAATCCCTTTTATATCTTCCAGAATGCGTCGTATCCCTGCGCGCACCAGTTCGTGGTCATCAACAAGAAGAACGTTGATCAAAGGAATAATCTCCAGAATGAGGGATAACGCTACTGATACTTTATCTCCCACATATTACCGGGTTTTATTGCTAATTTAAAAGGCAAAAAAATGCCGTCTCCTCGATTTGGCTCTCATTTATGGCAATGTCTGTGCACACTGAGTGGAAAGTCATTGCGAACAATCAGTTGCCCGAGGCTTATTTTTTAACAATCCTCATACAGAAGGCACAAAAAACACAACAGATTACGTAGCGCATAAATACGAGGCAAAATATGTAACAATTATTAACGTGCTAAATAATTGGGGGAAATTATTGCGCTGCTGACAGCTATTACGTCTTATCTGATGCATAAAATCATTCACAACTCAGATGAGAGAACAGAAATTAAGCACTCCTTTTTTTTCTGTCGCTTGTGGTATACTGCGCGGCCTTCACATTCAGACAGGCGCAATAGCGCAGCGAGCAAACGAGGATATCGATGAGCACACCAGATTTTTCCACTGCAGAAAATAATCAAGAACTGGCGCAGGAAGTCTCCTGCCTGAAAGCGCTGATGACGCTAATGCTGCAGGCGATGGGTCAGGCAGACGCGGGTCGCGTGATTATTAAAATGGAAAAGCAGATCGCGCAGATGGAAGATGAGGCTCAGGCCGCCGTATTCTCCAGCACCGTTAAGCAAATTAAACAAGCATACCGGCAGTAATCTTGTACCGGCTGAAAGTATGACTGACAGCCGGTATCACGTCTGGCACGCAGAACGGCAGGCGCATTCAGATTAGCCCTGTCGCCACGGCGTAACAGGCAATTTGCGTTTTATTCGGCGCGTTAAATTTCCGTTGCATATTCTTCTGATGGAAATTAACCGTATTTTCCGAAATCGAGAGAATCATCGCCACCTCCGCCGAGGTCTTTCCTTCCGCGGTCCATTTGAGGATCTCCAGTTCGCGCCGGCTGAACTTCATCTCCGGCGGCATCACCATCTCATCTTCCAGACGCAAGAGCGTCAACAGGCTCAACTCCGTCAGCGTTCGCAGGCGCAGCTCCAGTTCATCATCAGGATAAGCGTTCGGCAAACGGTTGTTCGCGGAGACGGAGAGAAAACCCTGAGCATGATTCGGCAACGTCAGACACTGTGTCACCCCTTTTTGCAAACCATGGTCGCGCGCCCCGTCCCATAATGCCTGCGCATCGCGAAACAGCCCATCTTCCCATGGCAGATGGCCACGCATAAAATTCTCCGGGCGTAACACGGGATCTATCGTGAAATAATTCTCTGCCTGGTAATGAGACATCCATGCGCGGGGATAGGTCGACTGAAACGTGACGCGGGGGCGAGTGAAAGGCACCGGGTGACGCACACAAAGCGTGTAGTAATCATATTCCAGCGTTTCTGTTTCTCGTTGCAGGAGATTATAAACCTCCTCACCGGCGGCCATGGACTGAAATTGATGCAGCATATCCCGCCGCCAGCTGAAAAAATCATTGTCCCTCATAGCTGTGCAAATAACTCCTGATTGATAATCATTATTATAAATACAGAAAACTAACACATAAATCTTATTTATATGTATAAAATATCGTAGCTGTCGCATTTATTAGCCTGAAGGCTTGCCTTTTTTCCGCTCGCTGCGCTGAAACTAAGGCCCTCCCTTCATTTTCTACACCCTACACGGGGGGATGGGAAGCGGTGTATACGGCCAGGGGAGTCAATAGCACGAAAACGTGATGATGGGGCGTTCCCCCGGCGTGGAAGCGGGCTGAACGCGGCGGCCCTCGCGAAGGAGCGCCGCCGCGCCAGCGCCTGCTCTACTGCATCAGGAATTTTTCGAGGAACTGGCGGGTACGCGGCTGCTGAGGCGAGGCGAACAGCGCTTTGGCCTCGCCTTGTTCAACGATGCGTCCCTGATCCATAAAAATCGCCCGATCGGCAACGTCGCGAGCGAAGCTCATTTCATGGGTCACGATAACCATGGTGCGTTTCTCCTGCGCCAGCTGGCGGATGGTATTGAGCACCTCCCCTACCAGCTCAGGATCAAGGGCCGAGGTCGGTTCATCAAACAGGATCACGTCCGGACGCATGGCCAGCGCGCGAGCAATGGCGACCCGCTGCTGCTGACCGCCGGAGAGGCGGCGCGGATAGCTGTTCTCTTTGCCGCTGAGGCCTACCTTCGCCAGCAGATCGCGCGCCCGCGCCATCGACTCCTGCTTGTCTTCGCCTTTTACGATGACCGGCCCTTCAATAATGTTCTCCAGCACCGTCCGGTGGGGAAACAGGTTAAAGTTCTGGAAGACAAAACCCACATGCTGGCGCAGCCGCCGAATAAGCCCTTTTTGCGGCCCGAGGCTGCGACCGGCGTCGATCGTCACATCGCCGACGCGGATAGTGCCGCTCTCCGGTTGCTCCAGCAGATTAATGCTGCGCAGCAGGGTAGTCTTCCCCGAGCCGCTGGGACCGATGATCGCCACCACTTCGCCTTCCTGCACCTCCAGGTCGATACCGTGGAGCACCGTCTGGCCATGGAATTTTTTCACCAGGCTTTTTACTTCAATCGCACTCATTTCGGATCACGCTCCTGGCGGTTCAGCTGGTTTTCAAAATAGTTCTGCAGCGAGGAGAGTACCGTCGCCATCACCCAGTAGATCAGAGAGGCTGCCAGATACATGGTGAAGACCTCCAGCGTACGCGAGGTGATAAGCTGCGCCTGACGGAACAGCTCCGGCACCTGGATCGTCGCCGCCAGCGAGGTATCTTTTACCAGGCTGATAAAACTGTTAGAGAGCGGCGGCAAAGCGACCCGCGCCGCCTGGGGTAAAATAGCCCGACGCATTGTCTGCCACGGGGTCATACCGATACTGGCCGCCGCTTCCCATTGCCCTTTGTCAATCGAGGCGATGGCCGCGCGCAGGGTTTCCGCCGCGTAGGCCGCCGTGTTCAGCGACAGGCCGATCATCGCCGCCGGGATCGGGTCAAGTTCAATGCCAAACTGCGGCAAACCGTAGTAGATCATGAACAGCTGGGCGATAAGCGGTGTCCCGCGAAAAATGGAGATATACATGCGCGCCAGCCATTTTACCGGCCAGAGGGGCGACATGCGCATCAGCGCCAGGATAAAGCCCAGCACCAGGCCGAAAAACATCCCGCCAATGCTCAGCTGCAGCGTAAAGACGGCGCCTTTCAGCAGAAAAGGCGCGGAATCGATGACCAGTTGGATACTTTCTTGCATGCTGTGGTTTCTATATTAGACGTGAGGATGATAGGCAAACAGCGCCGGCGCTCCGCCGGTGTGGACGAACAAAATCGGCCCTTCATCCTTAAAGCGCTTCTGCGTAATGCCATCGATAAGTCCGGCCATCGCTTTGCCGGTATAGACCGGGTCAAGCAAAATACCTTCCAGTTGCGCCAGCAGCTTCACGGCGGCCATCCCTTCCTCGTTTGGCGTCCCGTAGCCCGGTGCAAAGTAATCATCCCACAGAATGATGTCGGCTTTCGCCTGCAGCTCAAGGCTGTTGGCCACGGCCTGCTGCAGCGCCACCACTTTCGGCAGCTGGTCGGCAACAGCGCGCGACACCGTCACCCCGATCAGTTCCGCCTGCGGCATCAGCTGTTCAAGGCCGACTGCCAGTCCGGCATGAGTGCCGGCGCTCCCGGAGGCGACCACCACCGACGAAATCTCCACTGCGTCTTCGCACTGCTGGGCGATTTCCAGCGCGCTTTCCACATAGCCTAGCGCCCCAAGGGCGTTAGAGCCGCCGACCGGAATGACATACGGGCGGTACCCCTGCGCTTCGATACGGGTCGCCAGCTCGTCGAGCTGGGCAGCGGGATCGGTCAGGGCATCGCACATCTCAATCTGGGTATTAAACAGATCCAGCAGCAGGCGGTTGCCATTGCTCAGATAGTTCTCCGCCCGGGTGCCGATGGGATTTTCCAGCAGCGCTACGCAGTGCAGGCCCAGTTTGGCGGCGACCGCCGCCGTCTGGCGCACATGGTTAGACTGGATCGCGCCGGCGGTGATTAACGTATCCGCCCCTTCGCGCAGCGCATCGGCGGCGAGAAACTCCAGCTTACGCAGTTTGTTGCCCCCCATCGCCAGCGGCGTCGTATCATCACGTTTGATAAAAATTTCGCGCCCGAGGTGATCGGACAGACGCGGAAGATACTCCAGCGGCGTCGGCGCGCCGATCAGTTCCAGACGCGGAAAGCGGGTTAAATTTTGCAGTGACATGGCCCCTCCTGACTCAGTTATGCTTCATTATGCACACAGTTACGCGCTAAATAAAAAAAGGCGCTTCCAGGAGCGCCTTTTTTCACCGCTGGCCGTTATTTTGTCACGTCAGCGCCAAACCATTTCTCGGACAGCGCCTTCAGGCTGCCATCTTTTTGCATATCCGCAATCGCGCCATCTACCGCTTTCAGCAGGTCATCGTTGCCTTTACGCAGCGCAACGCCAGCTTCCTGACGGGAGAACGCTTCGCCGGTGACCGCCAGCGTATTGTTGGTTTTCTTCACCAGATCCAGCGCCGCCAGACGGTCAACCAGAATGGCGTCAATACGGCCTACGCGTAGATCCTGGTATTTGGTCGGGTCGTCGTCATAGGTGCGGACATCCACGCCCTGGACGTTCTGACGCAGCCACTCTTCATAGTTAGTGCCCAGCCCGACGCCCACTTTCTTGCCTTTCAGATCCGCCGCGGATTTAATCGCGCCTTCGTTGCCTTTCTTCACCAGCGCCTGCACACCGGAGATCGTGTACGGGGTAGAGAAATCGTATTTCTTCTTACGCTCATCGGAGATAGTGACCTGGTTAATCACCACGTCAATGCGTTTGGAGTCCAGCGAGGCCAGCATACCGTCCCACTTGGTCGGTTTGAGGTCGGCCTTCACGCCCAGATGTTTCGCCAGCTCGTTGGCGAACTCCACTTCAAAGCCGGTCAGCTTGCCGTCATCACCCTGGAAGCTAAAGGGAGGATAGGTGCCTTCGAGGCCCACGCGCAGCGTGCCGCGCTCTTTAATCTGATTGAGCAGGTTTTCCGCCGCAAAAGTTTTCACGCTAACGCCAGTCATCAAAACAACGGCCATTGCGCCCATCAGCGCCTGACGACCCAGAAGTGCTAATTTCATAGATACCCCAAAGATTAGGATTTTCCTGTAGTGTAAGGCGCTTAACGGCCCGACACCAACATCGTTACGCTACATCTTATGCAAATTTATTATATATGATCCGCTTTAGGGTATAGCGAAATTCAGGGCTTTCCTCACCCGTTTTGCGGGATATCTCCCATACTGCAAAGGTCAGCCTGTTGACGTCTGGAGCATGGAAGATGAAAAACCCCACCTTGTTGCAATGTTTTCACTGGTACTACCCCGCCGGCGGCGAACTGTGGCGTGAAGTCGAAGCGCTGGCCCCCAGTCTTAACGAAATCGGCATCAATATGGTCTGGTTGCCACCCGCCTACAAAGGCGCCTCGGGCGGTTATTCCGTCGGCTATGACACCTACGATCTCTTCGACCTCGGCGAGTTTGATCAAAAAGGTTCTGTCGCCACCAAATATGGCGATAAAACCCAGCTGCTGGCGGCGGTTAACGCCCTGAAGGAGCACGACATCGCCGTGCTGCTGGACGTGGTGGTGAACCATAAAATGGGCGCCGATGAAAAAGAGGCCTTGCGCGTGCAGCGCGTCGATGAGCAGGATCGCACGCAAATTGACGAGACGATCATAGAGTGCGAGGCATGGACTCGCTATACCTTCCCGGTGCGCGCCGGGCAGTATTCGCAGTTTGTCTGGGACTACAAGTGTTTTAGCGGCATTGACCACATCGAGAATCCGACGGAAGACGGTGTATTTAAAATCGTCAACGACTACACCGGCGAAGGCTGGAATGAGCAGGTCGATGATGAGCTTGGCAACTTCGACTACCTGATGGGCGCTAATATCGATTTTCGTAATCACGCCGTCACCGAAGAGATCAAATACTGGGCGCGCTGGGTGATGGAGCAGACCGGCTGCGACGGTTTTCGTCTTGACGCCGTGAAGCATATCCCCGCCTGGTTTTACAAAGCGTGGATCGAACATGTTCAGGAGGTGGCCCCGCAGCCGCTGTTTATTGTCGCGGAATACTGGTCCCATGAAGTGGAAAAGCTCCAGCAGTATATCGACCTCGTCGAGGGCAAGACGATGCTGTTCGATGCCCCGCTGCAGATGAAATTTCATGAAGCGTCCCGCCAGGGGCGCGATTACGACATGAGCCAGATTTTCAGCGGGACGCTGGTGGAAGCCGACCCCTTCCATGCCGTCACCCTGGTCACCAACCATGATACCCAGCCGCTGCAGGCGCTCGAGGCGCCGGTTGAGCCATGGTTTAAACCGCTGGCCTATGCGCTGATCCTGTTGCGTGAAAATGGCGTGCCCTCGGTCTTCTATGCCGATCTCTTCGGCGCTTCCTATGAAGATACCGGCGGCGACGGACAAACCTACGCCATAGAAATGCCCGTCATCGAGCAGCTACACGAACTGATCGACGCCCGTCAGCGCTTTGCCCACGGCGTGCAGACTCTCTGGTTCGATCACCCCAACTGCATTGCCTTCAGCCGCAGCGGCACCGACGAGGATCCCGGCTGCGTGGTGGTGATGTCCAATGGTGATGAGGGAGAAAAGACCCTGACGCTGGGCGAGAACTATGGCAACAAACGCTGGCGGGATTTCCTGGGCAACCGGGAAGAGATTGTCGAAACCGACGACGAAGGCTGCGCAACCTTTACCTGTAACGGGGGAAGCGTCAGCGTGTGGGTGCTGGAAGCGGTGCTGTAGTCATCTGACGCCGGACGGGCCAGCAGTGGCCCGCCGGAACCTTAGCGCGCGGTGGTCGGCTCGCTGACCAGAGCGGCCGCACGCGCTTTAGCCCACGCCTTCTCGCACTCCGGGGTGAGACGTTCAACGCGGGTCAACGTCATACGATCGTAGGAAAGGGTATTGCCCTCGCGCTCGATCGGGTAGATATCCAGGGAAGCGGTCACGTTGTAGATATCGCTATCGCGGTTCATCAGTTTCCCCGGCTGGGCGATCACACGCTGCCACTGGCGGCAGTCGAAGGTGTCCCCTTCTTTGGTGACGATCAGGCTGGCGATGGCGTCCGGACTCATCATCTCACTCTGCGGCCCTTTCGTCTGCCAGTAGCCGTCCAGGCCTGCCGGCGCTGGCGCTTTAACAACGTCTTCGTAACGATCAACCTGCACGCATCCGGCCAGCGCCAGCACCATGCCAGCAAAAACTAACTGTTTCATCATTCATCCCACAAGCTGATAAAAAAGTATTGTGGCATTAAAGCGTTAAGCCTTCCACCCCCGCCGCAGGCGGAGAAGTCGGGCAAAACACGGCCAGGCATCGCAGCCTTCATTTGAAATAAGGAAATTCTGAAAGTAAAAGAATCTTTGGGGCCTAACCATAGCATCCGCGGGCACTTTTTGTTTTTAATTCGCTCACACTACCGGTTCTTGACTTTACTTTAAGAGTTTTCCTGGCAAATTATATACAGAGATGCGGAATAGTTTAATGGAACTAATGGGTTCTTTCTTAAACCTACTATTATCACCGCCTGCAAGGACTGCTTCGCACAGCCAGTGTGAAGTGTATATCGTTACGTGTTGATTGAGGATGGGTCATGTCAACGATGATTATGGATTTGTGCAGTTATACCCGGTTGGGACTAACGGGATATCTGACCAGTCGGGGAATTAAAAAACAGGAAATCGTTGAGGTCAACTGCGCTGAGGATCTGCACAGGCATTGTGCGTCATGTTGCCCGGCGGTGGTGTTTCTGAATGAAGATTGCTTTGTGCATGATGATGAAAGTAATGGCATTATTCGCCAGATCATCACGCAAAATCCGGCGACGTTGTTTGTGATTTTTATGTCGCTGGCGAACATCCATTTTGACCGCTATCTACGGGTGCGTAAGAACCTGCTAATCAGCTCAAAATCGATCACTCCAAAAGACCTTGATGTCATTCTGGTTAATTATCTTAAATACAAGAACACGAGTCTGGGGCAGTTAAATTTACCGACGTTGTCGCTGAGCAAAACAGAATCAAATATGCTGCAAATGTGGATGGCCGGGCATGGTACTTCGCAAATTTCAACGCAAATGAACATCAAAGCGAAAACGGTATCATCGCATAAAGGCAATATTAAAAAGAAAATACAGACGCATAATAAGCAGGTGATTTACCACATCGTTCGGCTGACCGAAAACATTACCAGCGGTATTCAGGTGAATCTACGCTGAAACAAACTGGCGGTGGTCCCGCCAGTTCGGTTTTACGAGATTTCTTTTTCCACGAAGATCCCATCCGGGTGCCCTATTTCATTGAAAAACCAGATCCCCAGGGGATAGTCTTCCAGCGAAACCAGATACATCGTCCCTTCACTAAACGACTCAATTGCCAGCACTACGCCCGATCGACGTGGGCCACCGTCGGTCTTCACCGTGACACGATCGTTCACCTGCATAATCCATCTCCTCTCTATTTCCAGCCAGTGTAGAACAAAACCACGCCGCTCGCAGCGTCGCGGGCAGTGACTGGCGTTTTTTTAGACCGACTATACTTAAAGAGGCTTGAGCGACGCTCAGCGAGGGGGGGTAATGATGAAGAACCGATTGACAGACCAGACCGGGAACGACGTTGATGTCAACGTTGATGCTCTGCTGGCGGCGATTAATGAGATCAGCGAAAGCGAAGTCCATCGCATCCTCGATGACCCACAGCGCGCCAGTATCGATGGCCGCGGGGCGCATACCTGGCGTGAACTGGCGGAGGCATTTGAACTCGATATTCATGATTTCAGCGCCAGTGAAGCCAACCGCTAGCGATGGGCGAAAAAAATCCCGACTCGCAGGAGTCGGGATCAAACTTGCTAATGCAAGAAGCACTTGAAAATTCGTTACACCGGGAAATCCGATGCGTTGAAACATTATCCTCAATTATTTTGCATGACAAGCGATATTCATGGCGCAAAATATTGAGAAAGTTGGCGCTTCGCAGCAGAAAGGGCTGCAGGGCTGATGCGATAAGGCTTAGCCGCAAACCGGTTTCATTCGATAGCGCGATCCCCGTCGAACACTTTAAGAAAAATCTCATTTTGCCTGATTCGGGCGAAACGTTTTGCTCACGCTTCGCTGCGATACCAGACCTGGTTGCGGCCATTTTGCTTGGCCAGATACAGTCGACCATCGGCGACCGACTGCAGAGCTTCAAAGTGATACTCCCCTCGCTCTTCGCTGCCGCTCACCCCTAACGACGCGCTGACCCGCAGCGTCACGTTGTTATGCAAAAAGACCTCCCGGCCATGAATACGCAGGCGTAGCCGCTCCGCTACCGCCGCCGCTTCCTGCAGCGTGGTATTCGGCAGCACGACACAAAACTCCTCTCCGCCCACGCGGCCCAGCAAATCACCGTCCCGGACGGTGCCGGCAAGCGTACTGGCCACCATCGACAGCACTCTGTCACCCGCCTGATGGCCATAGCGATCGTTAATGCCCTTAAAGTGATCCAAATCGAGCTGGATGACCGCCAGCGGTCGTCCGCTGCGCTGGCAGTCGCTGGCTACCGCCATCGCCTTCTCAAACAGCGCCCCGCGATTGAGCAGGCGGGTTAAGGCATCGTGCCAGGCCTGCCACTCCAGGGAGGTCTGGAGAACGCTCATATTGCGGACCATACGGCGGATCACCAGCCAGGAGAGCAGCAGCATTAAGGTGAAGAGGATCCACATCAGGGTCAGGGCGATGGTGATGGTGCCAAAGTTGCCGCGTACGCCTTCCCGCAGAGTATGGATCCGCAGCAGCACGCCATCAAAATTGCGCAGTTTGGCCCAGCTGATATAGCGCGTCAGCAGACGCAGACCGCCCTGATTATCATGGGCAAACGCGCGGCTGAGCAGTTCCTGTTCGCGCGGCGACAGCAGCGTCAGGACATTCCCCGGCGCAGAAGAGGCCAGCAGGCTAAGATGGCTGTCGTAAAGCTGATATTCCCCCTCCTGCCCGCCCTGCATCGCGCTGATTAAAAATGCTTTTATTTCGCTGACTGAGAAATCCATCGCCAGCACGCCGCGCCAGTAACCGGCAAAATCCAGCGGTATCGAGGCGGTGACCACCTGCTCTTCCAGCTGCGGGTCATCGTCAGGAAAGGTTTGCCAGATAACGCCGCGGTGCGGATTGTTCCGCTGGGTCTGCCGGGTAAACCAGAGGGCGCTGATGGCGCGCGAATAGTAGGTCTTCACCTGCGACTCATCGCGCAGCGGCAGGGTCGAGGTAAAAAAACCGCTGCGGGAGATATATTGCATCCGCTCGGCAAAATCGCGGTCATGCTGCGTCAGGTTTAACAGATAACCCAGCTCCAGCGTCGCCATCAGTTCATTGACCACCAGCGGATCGTCCGGCAAGAGCAGCGGGTGATCCCTGACGACGCCCTCCGAGACGCCAAACACCGGCAGCGTCCGGCGGTTGGGGAGCGCCACCCGCCAGGTCTCCTGGTGGCGTTGGCTCAGATAGCGCTGGCTGGCTTCGTGCAACACATCGACGTCGAGCGGGCGTTCAAGCGCGGACTGCATACCGTGGCGAAAAAACATCATCCTGTCGATGTTGAACTGCAGCAGGCCATCCATTTCATGCGCGACGTTAGCCAGATTATTGCGCTGGTTCGCCACGTAGGCCTCTTCCAGGACATTGATTTCGCGCCAGATCAGCAGCGTGGAGAAAAACAGCACCACGATAAAACAAATGTTAACCACATGCGCCGGGCGAGTCAGGTGGTAGAGTTTTTTCAACTTCAACCGTAGTGGCTTTTCCATCTTTCTCTCGCAGTACGTTGCGCAAATCTGACGTCGTCAGCACGCCCGGTCTCTGTCGATACCGGAGGCGCTTTTAGCGTAGACCACGCGGCGCCGTCATGCGGCGCCGCACCTGACTACTTCACCGCGCCACGCAGGCGACTGACCGCCTTGACGCCCGCCAGCACCACCGCGCCGATGATAAAACCCAGCACCAGATTAGCCACCATCGGCAGCAAGGCGGCCAACATGCCGCCCAGCCCCGCGCTCCAGTGCTCAATGGCATGGTGTAGCGGCGCAATACCGTGAACCACAATCCCGCCGCCCACGAGGAACATGGCCAGCGTTCCGACGATAGAGAGCACTTTCATCAGCCAGGGCGCCACGGTCAATAACCCTTTGCCCAGCCACTGCGCCAGGGTACTGCGTTTCTCCGCCAGCCAGTAGCCCATGTCATCCAGTTTGACGATCACCCCCACCAGGCCATAGACCCCGACGGTGACCAGAATCGCGATCCCCGACAGAATGAGGATCTGATTCAGCAGCGGCGCTTCCGCGACAATGCCGAGGGTGATGGCGACAATTTCCGCGGACAAAATAAAGTCGGTGCGGATCGCCCCTTTGACTTTGTCACGCTCAAAGGCCAGCGGATCACGATCCGCCAGCGCCTGAAGACGCTGCTGCCGTTGCGCTGGGTCCTCTTTGTGCTTACGCGCTTCCAGGCTGTGGAGCACCTTTTCCACCCCTTCAAAACAGAGAAACGCGCCGCCCAACATCAGCAGCGGCGTAATCGCCCAGGGAATGAAGGCGCTGATTAGCAGGGCCAGCGGCACGAGGATGATTTTATTGACGAACGACCCTTTCGCCACGCCCCAGACCACAGGCAGCTCACGATTTGCCCGCACGCCGGTCACCTGTTGGGCGTTGAGGGAGAGATCGTCGCCCAGCACCCCCGCCGTTTTTTTCGCCGCCAGCTTGCCCATCATGGAAATATCGTCCAGCAGCGTGGCGATATCATCGAGTAATGTTAAAAGACTACTTCCTGCCAAAATGATTTTCCTTCTCTTTTCATCAATGTCTCCCTCGAGTATGCGTTAAAAAACGGCCGCTGCCCAAGGTACAATTAGTCAATATAAATTTAACAACCTGGCGCAAATTAAGCGCTCGCCAGCAGGATAGTTTTCACGTTTACTATATGTCCCCTTTCTATCTCTGCACCGTCGTGAGGAAGTATGTCTACCCGTCAGCTGTTACCGCTTATCGGGGCGCTGTTTGCGCTGTATATCATTTGGGGCTCTACCTATTTCGCCATCGCCGTCGGCGTCGCCAGCTGGCCGCCGCTGATGATGGCCGGAATTCGCTTTCTCTCTGCCGGCGTGCTGCTGCTGGGATGGCTGTTGGCCACCGGCCATAAACTGCCGGCCCGCGGACCGTTGCTTAACGCCGCGCTGATCGGGGTTTTGCTGCTGGCCGTCGGCAACGGCTTTGTCACCCTGGCCGAACATCAGCACGTTCCCTCCGGGATCGCCGCGGTCATGGTCGCCACCGTTCCGCTGTTCACCCTGTGCTTCAGCCGCTTTTTCGGCATCGCCACTCGTAAACTGGAATGGCTGGGGATTGCCATTGGCCTCGCGGGTATTGTGATGCTTAACAGCGGAGGCAACCTGAACGGCAACCCCTGGGGCGCGCTGCTGATCCTGATTGGCTCCCTGAGCTGGGCCTTCGGCTCGGTTTACGGCTCGCGGATTGAGCTGCCGACCGGCATGATGGCGGGGGCAATCGAGATGCTCGCCGCCGGGATCGTCCTGCTGGCCGCGTCATGGCTAAGCGGCGAAACCTTAACCGGTGTTCCGTCGTGGTCCGGGATCGCCGCTGTGGCCTACCTGGCTATCTTTGGCTCGCTGATTGCCATCAACGCCTATATGTTTTTGATCCGCAATGTCACCCCGGCGGTGGCCACCAGCTACGCCTATGTCAACCCGGTGGTGGCAGTTCTGCTTGGTACCGGATTCGGTGGCGAAAGCCTGTCCCTGATCGAGTGGCTGGCGCTGGCGGTGATTATTTTTGCCGTCGTGCTGGTGACGCTGGGGAAATACCTTTTCCCGGTTCGCAGCGAAGCTACCCCTTGTAAGGCGTCGAAATAAGCGCCAGTTCGCGGATACCCTGGGTGTCGATCTGCGCATCGTGTCCGGCGCTGCAGATCCACTCTTCCAGACGCTCGGTGAGCGCCTCGTCATTCAGCTTCAGCCGACCGCGCAGGGCGCATTCCCAGACGATAAGCACCCGCCAGCCCTGCTCGGCCAGCTTTCGCCGGTCACGGGCATCGCGCGCCACGTTGCCGGCGATCTTGTCCAGCCAGAACGCGGTCCGGGTGGCCGGCACCTTAAACAGGTAACAGTCATGGTGATGCCAGAAACAGCCGTGGGTAAAGATGACGCAACGGTAATCGGGTAAAGCGAAATCAGGGCGTCCCGGCAGCTCGCGCTCCTGGGCAACAAAGGTGAATCCCGCCTGAGTCAACAGCGCCGCTATCCGCTTCTCGATCGCCGTATCGCGCGTGGCGATAGCCCGCATATTTTTACTGCGCGTGGCTTTATCGTGAACATCCGCCATCGTTATCACCCGCTTCGCGACGCGCCACCGCCTGAGCGATGCGCGGGGCCAGGAGCTTCGCCACCGCGGCGAAGACCGGAACCACCACCGAGTTGCCGAACTGACGATAGGCCTGGGTATCCGACACCGGGATGCGGAAACGCGCCCCCTGAGGCGATTCGAAACCCATCAACCGGGCGCACTCCCGCGGCGTCAGCCGACGAGGACGCCGCTGTTGATTCTGCGGATCGTCAAAATGCGTCTCGCCCAGCGGCCGGTCCCAGCCGCGATCGACGAGAATTTCGGCGCCATCTTTATAGTAGCGGGCGGAGAGCGTCCGGGCCACGCTGTGGGGATTGGCGGGGTCCACCAGGCCATAACCAAAGCCATTGCCCCGCGCCTGATGCTTGCGGGCATATCGATAAAGATATTTCCACAGTACCGGCGTGAGGACAAATTTGGCATCCACCGTCGGCTCCAGCAGCTCGCCAAATGTTGGCCGAACCGTCGGGTATAGCGCCGCGATATCGCGCAGCGTAAACCCCTCGTGCAGCTGCAGATCGCGACGGAAGCCCACCAGCACGATGCGCTCCCGGTGCTGCGGTAAGAAATGGCGCCCGTCGATCACCTTCGGATCGTCCGGCCCGCTATGCCCGGCGTCAGCGACCTCATACCCCAGCTCATCCAGCGTCTGCATGATGATGCGGAAGGTCCGCCCCTGATCGTGGCTTTTGAGATTTTTGACATTCTCCAGCACAAAGATCGCCGGCTGACGGGCGGCGATAATTCTCACCACATCAAAAAACAGCGTCCCCTGGGTTTCGCAGGCAAAGCCGTGGGCGCGACCCATGGCATTTTTTTTCGACACGCCGGCGAGTGAGAAAGGCTGGCAGGGAAAGCCGGCCAGCAGCACATCATGCTGCGGGATAGTCTCGCGGATATGCTGCGCCGCCTCGTCATCGCTAACGTCGGGGCGATGGCTGAGGGTGATATCGCGAATATCTTCATTGAAACGGTGTTGCTGCGGATCACAATACCAGTTGGCCTTATAGGTGCGCACCGCATGCTTGTTCCACTCGCTGGTAAAGACGCACTGCCCGCCGATAGCTTCAAAACCGCTGCGGATCCCGCCGATACCGGCAAACAGATCGACAAAACGGAATCCATAGTGCGGATGATGGGCCGGCGGCGACGGCAGCAGCGTCGCCAGATGAGCGACCTCCTGCGGACGCAAACGCGCTGCCGCGCGGCTGAGGGCCGCCACGCGCTTGAGGATCGCCGCGCTCCAGTGCTGCTCCCCGACGCTCACCAGTTCGGCGACCAGCGTTTTTACATCGTAGATCGTCATCAGCTGGCGCAGCAGCGCCTGAGCCTCTTCACCGGCCTGTTCCGTCAATGACAACGACCTGTTTTCCTTGCTTAACTTTTGTGGCATATCCTCAACCAGCGCGGACGATTTTTGCAGAGAGTACCATAAATCACTGGTCGGTTGACGGCTGCGGTGCAAAGCGGCGTAAAACCGCCTCATCCAGCGCCAGGGGTTCCCCCTTCAGCTCCGCGCTGATCTTGGCCATAAACTCGACGAGGAAGCGCGCATTATGCTGCGCCATAGCCCTTCCTCCGGCGGTCTGCATGGTTTCCGGCAGGCGCAGGAGCTTGCACTGGAAATGGTCGAGGGCATATTTTCTGTCATCCAGCGCTCGCCGGTCGGCGAAAGGATCATCGGCATCAAACAGAATGGTGTTCAGGGCGCCGGCGACGGCGAAGACCCGCGCCAGACCTATCGCCCCCAGCGACTCGAGACGGTCGGCGTCCTGGACGATTTTCGCCTCCAGCGTGCGCGGCGGGATCGCCGCGCTGAAGCTGTGCGCCTCAATAGCGTGGCTGACCACCGCATACCGGTCTGCGGGAAAATCGGCAAACGACGACTGCAAAATAGCCAGGGTTTTCTCGGCCGCCATCATCGAGGAGCGGCTTCGCTCCGGATGATTTTTAGGCAGACTGACAATGTCATGAAAATAGCAGGCCGTGAGAAGCACCAGTCCGTCGACCTCCTCCTCCCCGGCGGCCAGCCGGGTGGCGGTGGCCCAGACGCGACGAAAATGGGACAGATCGTGCGCCGCATCCTCCCGGGCGTGGTGCGTCAGTATCCAGTGCTCAAATCGCTGCTGCCAGTCAACCAGGTTCATAGGCGTTCCTTTATCTGTAGGTCAGCCTCGAGCATAGCAACTTTACGACCGATGATCCCGCCCGCTTCCGGAGGGCCGTGTATACCAGACGACAGCGCCGAGGATCGCGCCAATGCCGGCGAGCACCAGCATTCCCAACAGGGCGCCAAGCCATTTCCCTGCCATGGTGCCAAAGTCGCCCTCCGCACTGGCGCCGGGGACACTGTGAATTTTTCCCACCACCCACCAGTAACGCACAATGACCCAGACACAATATCCGCAAAAGGCATACAACGCCCATAGCGCAAGTTTGCCGCCCGGGCTGCGTTTTGCCTGCTCTTCCATCTCATTCCTCTCCGTGACAAATCATACTACCGCCACTCAAAAACGTGACGCTCATCACATTATACCGCCATGCTGCGCCACAGGCAGCAGTTTCATCCTTGTCTTCTGCACCCACTTATCACTTATTCTGTCCATGGAAATATGCAGGGATGTTTTTTTTATTCTTTACCACGGAATTAAACATTAACGACACCCAGCCATGACGCGTATTTAAATTCTCCATCCGCCGGCGGCATTGACTAATAAATTATATTTAAAGGCTGAATGGTCAACTCACTGTAAATTAATACAAATAATTTCATTCAGTTAACCACGATCGCAACACAGCAACATAACCTATTGCTATACAACAAAATAATCATTAAAACAGATTCATTTAAATTTAATATAATGAACCACATAGAAATATTTTGTAATATCTTACATTATTTATTTACATATTTTATTTTAAATAAAAATGAACTTAGTCGTTAGTATCTGACAGGCATTCCGGAGGGATTGTCATAATTCACAGAAATTATTATTAAAAGGGAATATATAATGAAAAGAAAAGTACTGGCACTCATGGTACCGGCATTACTCATGGTCAATGCCGTTAATGCTGCAGAAATTTATAACAACAACGCCAACAAACTGGACCTTTATGGGAAAGTCGCCGGCCTGCGTTACTTCTCTGACGACACCAGCGAGGACGGCGACCAGACCTATGCTCGCTTAGGCATCAAAGGCGAAACGCAGATCGCTTCCGAGTTAACCGGCTACGGTCAGTGGGAATACAATGTCAAAGCGAACACCAGCGAAGGAGAAGGCGCCAATTCATGGACTCGTCTGGCCTTCGCCGGTCTGAAGTTTGCTGACTATGGCTCACTGGACTATGGCCGTAACTACGGCGTGGTGTACGACATCGAATCCTGGACTGATATGCTGCCGGAATTCGGCGGCGATACCTACACTCAGACCGACGTTTACATGACCGGCCGCACCAACGGGGTGGCCACCTACCGTAACAGCGATTTCTTCGGCCTCGTCGACGGCCTGCATTTCGCCCTGCAGTATCAGGGGAATAATGAAAACGCCGGTTCTGGCGAAGGCACAAACAACGGCGGCGCTCGTAAACTGGCGCGGGAAAATGGCGACGGGTTTGGTATCTCCAGCTACTACGATCTTGATATGGGCATCAGCTTCGGGGCCGCCTACTCGGCTTCCGACCGTACCCATAACCAGCTGGCGGCAGCACGCAGCAGCCATATTTACGCTAACGGTGATAAAGCCGAGGCCTGGACCGTCGGCGCAAAATATGACGCCAACAACATCTATCTGGCCGCCATGTATGCGGAAACCCGCAACATGACCTTCTACGGCAACGGCGCTATTGCCAACAAGACGCAGAACTTTGAAGTCGTCGCCCAGTACCAGTTCGATGAGTATAATTTACCGCTGCGTCCATCCGTGGCCTATCTGCAATCGAAGGGGAAAGATCTTTACAACTATTCTCGCTATGGCGACAAGGATCTGGTCAAGTATGTCGACATCGGCATGACCTACTACTTCAATAAAAATATGTCCACCTATGTGGATTACAAAATCAACCTGCTGGATGAAGACGACCGCTTCTACCGCAACAACGGTATCTCGACCGATGATATCGTGGCCCTCGGTCTGGTTTACCAGTTCTGATCCCCATCAAAGCCCGCGCTCAGCGGGCTTTTTCTTGTTCCCGCTCCGTTGAGATCACTCTTTTCAACATTGCCGCTTTCCAGGCGTACCTTCCCTCTTTATGATGCGTTTAAGCTCGTTCGGGCAAATTGCGGCGGTAAGACCACAAAAGGACAAGGCGCACTACCGCGTCTTTACGCTGAAACCAGGACGATGATGATGGCGATACCCCAGCGCAGGCGTTATACCTGAAGCTAACGGTGTTATTGAAGGGGAATGGTCAGAGAAAGAATAGTTGGCGGAGAGAGGGGGATTTGAACCCCCGGTAGAGTTGCCCCTACTCCGGTTTTCGAGACCGGTCCGTTCAGCCGCTCCGGCATCTCTCCGCTGTTGTGGTTGCTATAATGCCAGGATCTTTGGCATTTTAATAGCTCCCGTTTCGGTAATCGTGTTCAAGTGACGACTTTGCGAGCAATATGATGTTTAAATGGCCCTGGAAAGCAGATGATGAGTCCGGCAACGCAGAGATGCCCTGGGAGCAAGCGCTTGCCATTCCGGTTTTAGCCCACCTTTCGCCCGCTGAGCAGCACAAGCTGACGCAGATGGCTGCCCGTTTCTTACAGCAAAAACGTCTGGTGGCGCTTCAGGGGCTGGAGCTGACTCCGTTGCACCAGGCGCGGATAGCTATGCTCTTTTGCCTGCCGGTACTTGAGCTGGGGATTGAGTGGCTGGACGGTTTTCATGAAGTGCTGATCTACCCTGCCCCGTTTGTCGTGGATGATGAATGGGAGGATGATATTGGTCTGGTCCACAACCAGCGGGTGGTGCAGTCGGGGCAAAGCTGGCAGCAGGGTCCCGTAGTGCTGAACTGGCTGGATATTCAGGACTCCTTTGATGCGTCAGGCTTTAACCTTGTGGTGCATGAGGTGGCGCATAAGCTTGATGCGCGGAATGGCGATCGGGCCAGCGGGGTGCCGCTGATCCCACTGCGCGAAGTCGCCGGCTGGGAGCACGATCTCCACGCGGCGATGAACAACATTCAGGATGAGATAGATCTGGTAGGGGAAAGCGCCGCCAGCATTGACGCCTATGCCGCCACCGATCCCGCGGAGTGCTTCGCCGTCCTTTCGGAATATTTTTTCAGCGCGCCTGAACTGTTCGCGCCCCGCTTCCCGGCCCTGTGGCAGCGTTTTTGCCATTTTTACCGCCAGGATCCGCTGGCGCGCAGACGTGAAAATGGCCTGCAGGACGAAGACGAGCGGCGCATTGTTCACTAAAACAACGTGTTGAGCTAAATTTAGCCATTTGAATCAGCAAGTTAATTTTAGTGTTGACACAAAAATGCCGGGCCAGTAGTATGCGCCTCGTTCACACGATTCCTCTGTAGTTCAGTCGGTAGAACGGCGGACTGTTAATCCGTATGTCACTGGTTCGAGTCCAGTCAGAGGAGCCAAATTTAAAAAGCCCGCTCAGGGAAACCTGAGCGGGCTTTTTGCTTTCCGTGAGCCCCCCGCCAGCGGGTATAAGCAGCATCGTACCGTAGGTACCGTCCAACGTTCCGTATGCGATCCCCGCAGGTGAAAAGCAGCGTCGCTGCTCCCAACCTTATGGCTACCGACTTTCGATCCGACGGTACCCACTGGGTCTGGCGCTGGGTAGCAGACGATCCCGATTCGCCAGTTACCGCTACAGACAGCGCGGGCTGCCCAACTGGCGGAAAGACCCGTAACGCTTAGGGTAGCCTGGCAATAACCTTAATCTCGAACTTAAATCCATAAAGCCACGTCACGCCGATCCCGGTCAGCGTAGGGTAAGGCGCTTCTCCCCAATATTCTGGCAGGATACTCCAGATAGCGTCGTGATTTGACTCAGGATCGACGACAAAGAGAGTAACGTCAACCACGTCCCTAAACGTGCAGTCCGCCGCTGCGAGCACAGCATTTAGATTTTTGAACGCCAGCCTGACCTGTGCTTCCAGATAGTGCTCAGGCGAACCATCCTCGTGGCTACCCACCTGCCCCGAAACAAACAAGAAACCATTGGATTTGATGGCCGGTGAATAACGATTGCGCTCATAGAGCGCCTGCCGACCGAGGGGAAAAACGGCTTCGCGTGCTGTCATGTTTGTACCTTTATGCTGGGGCGAATTCAGCCCGGTGAATGTAAAGACACTGTACAACGGCCAGATCGGGCGGATAAACAAGCGACTTTGTCGCTCATTGTTTGTAATATCCAAACAATCGATGAAAGACAGGATAAGAAATGGATCGTTTCGATGCGATGCGCGCCTTTGCTCGGGTGGTGGAGGCAGGGAGCTTCACGAAGGCTGCCCAAACGCTTCATATGAGCAAAACCACGGTGACGCAACTCATTCAGCAACTGGAAGCGCGACTGCGCGTCAAATTGCTCCATCGCACCACCCGCAAGCTTGGAGTGACTCCCGATGGCGCGGTCTACTACGAGCGCGTCATCCGCCTGCTGGCGGACATGGAGGATGCTGAAAACAGCCTGTCCAGTGCGGCGATGACGCCCAGGGGACGGCTACGGGTGGATGTGCCCAGTCCGCTAGCCCGCCTCATCCTGGTGCCGGCGCTACCGGCTTTCCACGCCCGCTACCCTGATATCCAGTTCGACATGGGCGTGAGCGACCGGAAGGTAGATCTGATCGGCGACAACGTGGATTGCGTCCTGCGCGGTGGCGAAATCACCGACCAGTCCCTAATCGCACGCCATGTCGGCGATTTGCCAATCGGCGTCTACGTCGCCCCCCGTTATGTGGAACGCCTTGGCGCTCCCGCACACCCGCGAGAGCTGCAAAATACTGACCATTGCATAGTGGGATTCTTGTCCTCACGCACCAGTAAGATTGATCCTTTGGTACTGCGCAGTGAGAATGAACGTATTGAAATCACGGGCAACTACGTCCTTGCCGTGGATGATGGCAATGCTTACCTCGAAGCTGGGTTAGCTGGCTTAGGCGTGATTGCGCTGCCCAACTATATGGCGGCAGCGCATCAGGCCGTTGGCGCTTTGATTCCGTTATTTACACAATGGCGGATTAGCCCAATGCCTCTGTACCTGGCGTTTCCACCGAACCGCCATGTCAACGCCAAGCTGCGCGTTTTTATTGACTGGATCGTTGAAGTGATGCAGCAGCATGTCCCGATTGCCAACAATAAATAACGACATCCCAGCCCCCTGATTCGCTTATCAACGACGATGGGGGTCAGTAGTAGTGACTGTGGTCAGGCGTGTTTTGACAATAGGGATTCTGCAGCACTCATCAGTATTATATTCTGGATATTGGCTATCATAACGGGGATATTCGCTTTCATGGACAATGGCAGCCAAAAAAAAGATCCTCAGTAACAATATTAAGTCCATAGATATATTTGCAGACTTTATCATCTCCGCCTGAGCCTCTCCTGGCGCCCTCATTAACACGCCATCACCGCCACTGTTGATAAGTTAAGGATCGGTTTCCCGATCCTTATCCCCAACAACGTTGAATGCATCGACAGCAAAAGAGCCTTCTTACAATAGCCGTTAATCAGGCTAAACGACCCGCTACAAACTCCCCTGCGCCGCTGTGGCGCTGATATTCACCGGCATGCCGGAGCGGCGCTGCAGGGTTTGCTCGGCCTGCGAAGGACTCACTCCCGGCCCCTGAGTAAATTCGCGCAGCGCCGAGGTCATCGGCAAGGGGACTTTTCTGTCGGATTCAAATTCCGCCCGGTTGCGCGACAGCGGCTCGTGCACCTCCAGCCAGTGGCTGCCATCCGGTTCCACGGTGTACTTCACCGGCTGATCGATCAGCTGGACGCGCGTCCCCACCGGTACGTTATCAAACAGGAATTTAATGTCGTCATTGCGCAGGCGGATGCATCCCTGGCTGACGCGCAGCCCGATGCCAAAGTTGGCATTGGTGCCGTGGATGGCGTACAGCCTGCCGATATAGATCGCATACAGCCCCATCGGATTATCGGGGCCGGGCGGCACCATCGCCGGCAGGGTTTTGCCCTCTTTCGCATATTCACGGCGGGTATTGGCGGTCGGTACCCAGGTGGGCCCTTCCTGCTTGCGCTCTACCGCCGTCACCCAGTTACGCGGCGTTTCGCGTCCCGCCTGGCCAATGCCGATTGGCAGGACTTCCACGCTATTGCCCAGCGGCGGGTAATAATAGAGGCGCATCTCGGCGACGTTGATAACGATCCCCTCACGCACGGTGTCAGGCAGGATCAGCTGCTGCGGAATGGTCAGCGTCGAACCGGAGTGCGGCAAATAGACATCGACGCCGGGGTTCGCCTCCAGCATATTGCTCAACCCCTGGCCGTACTGGGCGGCAAAGCTTTCCAGTGGTTGAGTGTTGTTCTCCGGCACGGCAATGGTAAAAGCGCTGCCCACCAGACGGCTCCCCTCCGGCGGCAGCGGATAGCTGACGGCCAGCGCGCTGTGGCTGGCGAACAGCATCAGCGCCGAACAGAGTAATGTCACACGCCGCATCGTCATTTTCCCTTCCTCAGTCGCGACTCTCGTGTGTGAATTATAGCGGCATTTCCTCTCCCCGATCCGCTGGCCAGCATTTCCTTAAATCTGATAGTCGATAGCGGCCTCTTCCGGCTCCATCGCCTGGCGCTTGATCTCATCCAGCGACAGTCCGGCATTGCACAATTCGATAAAGCGCCAGACGTAATTACGCTGCAGCTGACCCCGCTTCAGTCCCAGCCATACGGTATTGGCATCAAACAGATGGCGGGTATCGAGCCGCGTAAAGGTGTCCGCTTCGCGGGCATCCCCGGACTGCTCGGCAACCAGCCCGACGCCCAGCCCCAGCTCGACGTAGGTCTTGATCACATCGGAATCCTGGGCGCTCAGCACAATATCCGGCATCAGCCCTTTGCGGTTGAAGGCCTCATCGATCCGCGAACGGCCGGTGATCCCCTGGCGATAGGTGATTAACGGCCAGCGGGCAATCGCCTCCAGCGTCAGAGGAGACACCTGGGTCAGGGGATGGTCTTTGGGTACCAGCAGGCTGTGATGCCAGCGGAACCAGGGGAAAGCCGCCAGCGTCGGGTCGTTGCTCAGACGCTCGCTGGCGATGCCGATATCCGCCCCGCCGTTATGCAGCAGCGCTTCGATTTCCTGCGGGGTGCCCTGCACCAGCTCGACGCGAACGTCGGAGAACAGCTCGCGGAAAGCTTTAATCACCGGCGGCAGGCTGTAGCGCGCCTGGGTATGGGTGGTGGCGATGGTTAAGACGCCGGAGGCATCGTTAGTAAAGAGATCCGCCAGCCGCCGGACGTTGCTGGCTTCATTGAGGATCCGCTCAGCAATGGATAACAGCGCTTTACCCGGCTCGGTCATGCCTAACAGGCGTTTGCCGCGACGGATAAAGATCTCAATCCCCAGCTCCTCTTCCAGTTCCCGGATATGGCGGCTGACGCCTGACTGCGAGGTATAGAGCATATTCGCGACTTCCGTCAGGTTGTAATCCTGACGGGCCGCCTCACGGATAATTTTCAGTTGCTGGAAGTTCACCCTTTCCTCCGGGCCAATGGACTTAACGTATCTGCTATTGTTAAAGTCTGTTGTCCCGGGTAACAAATAATAAAAACCAGCAACTTATTCCTTAAGAGAATATAGCTTAACTAACCAGCTGCAGTTCGCGGTTCTCCAGCGACGGACGGCTCACCAGAGACAGCAGGATCTCCTTCACCGCCTGCGCCTGCGGCGACAAACCGCCGCGCGCCGACATGTTCAGCGACAGCGACAGGCTCATTGACGGCGTGCTAATCCGCGCCATCCAGCCGTTCGCCGCGCCGCACAGGGAGCGGGCAGCGGATTCCGGCAGGACCGTCGCCCCCATGCCGCTGGCGATGGCCGCGGTCAGGGTGGTAATGGATTCGATCTCGCCGATAATTTTCGCCGACAGACGACGCAGGGTGAACGCCTCGGTGACCCGCGCCCGTACCGCGCTGTAATCTCGCGGCAGGAACAGGTTCATCTCCGCCACCGCCGTGAGGTCCACGCTCTGCCCCGGGCAGTCGCGGGTGCCGACCAGGTAGAGGTCTTCTTTCAGCAGCGGCTGGCTGACGATGCCGGCCACCGGCGAACGCTCATACAGCACCGCCATATCCAGCTGGCCCGCCAGCAGCTTGTCATTCAGCGCAGTGCCGCTGCTTTCCTGCAGATAGACCATCACCTCGGGCAGTTCATTACGCACCGTCTGCAGCAACGGCATGGTAATGGCGGAGGCCGCTGTGCCCGGCGCCAGGCCGATCGAGACCTGGCCACGCAGCGTCTGGCCGACGTTATTGACCGCCAGCTGCGCCTGCTCACACTGGCGCAGGATGGTCCGCGCATGGGTATAAAGGATTTTACCGGCTTCCGTTGGCGTGACCCCTCGCTTGGTGCGTATCAGCAGCTGCTGGTCCATTTCACCTTCCAGGGTCGCGACCTGCTGGCTGAGGGCCGGTTGGGCGATGTGCAAGACTTCAGCGGCCTGGGTCAGACTGCCGATATCGACGATTTTCACAAAATATTTCAGTCGTCTTAAGTTCATTTTGCCTCCTGTAAGGAACGCCAGCGTCAACGCTGGAAGTATGATGAAACTGGTTTTGCAATTTGCTTGCCAGCTTTTCATTTCCGCTGCCGTTGCCCGCCACAGGCGGTGTTATAAGGGATAGTGATAGCAATCCGGTTTTTATTTGCCCGGTAAGCAGATTGTGGTATGCCCCATAAGGGGTACATTCGCACTACAACGGTGCAATCTGGTGAAAAAAACAGCGCATGCGCGGGGGTTGCTGAAATTGTCAGCAGTCGAACGCAATTCTTTGAATCAGGCTTTGACAAGGCCGGGTGGCATCGTTAATATGCGCCCCGTTCACACGATTCCTCTGTAGTTCAGTCGGTAGAACGGCGGACTGTTAATCCGTATGTCACTGGTTCGAGTCCAGTCAGAGGAGCCAAATTTAAAAAGCCTGCTTTCGAGCAGGCTTTTTGCTTTTCCGCGCCAGCTGCGCTGCCGGAAGGCGAAGGATCCCCCCTCCGGCGATGGCGCCCCTAGCGCAAGCTCTCTTCCTTCAGGTCTATCTCTCGCAGCACCTCATAAAAGGTGATATCGCTAATGTTGTGGGCGCGACGCAGCCGGAACAGCTCCTGACGCTGGGCGATAATGACCTCTCTTTGCATATATTTCTCCAGCCTGGCGCGCTTAGCCAGCTCCAGCCCGACGTCCTGCCCTTCGTCATTGTCGTTATAGTGCAGTCGTCGCTGGTAGGTTTCCAGCAGCATATTGCCGGCATCAGCCCGCAGAGCCTGCTCAGTCGGATCTTCCACCGGCTCGTCGAGTAGCGCATTCAGCCGGTTGATAGCCACTTCGGTCATGACGGCGCCAATATCGTCTTTGCCGGTGTCATGGGGTAAATCATCGGCAAGATAGCGGGTCATGAACGGCAGGCCGATAGCCGCCACCACCAGCGACATCAGGATCACCGCCATTGAGAGAAAGATCAGCAGTTCGCGGCCCGGGAATGGTGAACCATCCGCCAGCACCGCCGGCAGCGTCAGAATACCGGCGAGCGTCACGGAGCCTTTGACCCCAGCCAGCGCCATGACGGCGAGGATGCTGAATCGCGGACGGACGGTGATGGCTTTGCCCCGGCGTTTGCGGCGAAAAATGGTCAGCGTCATCGACAGCCATACCCAAGCGAAACGCATCAGACCGAGCGCGAGGGTGATGGCCACGGCGTACAGCAGCAGATACCAGGGCGAAGGGACGCCGGCCTGGCTGGCTACCGCCGGCAACGTCCTGAGCATGCGGGGCAACTGCTCGCCCAGCATCAGGAAGATCATCCCGTTGAGGGTAGTCTGCAGCATGGACCACACCGCGCTGCTTTTCATGCGCGTCGCGGGTAGCCGGGGCCCCGACAGCTGTTCATAGTGCATCGCAATGCCTGCGGCGACGGCGGCAAGAATGCCGGAGACATGGAACGCCTCGGCCAGCAGGTAGGCGGCGAAGGGGATAAGCAGGCTGATCAGGATCTGGATGGCCGGCTCCTCGCGGGTGCGCCGCACCAGAAAGTTATTACATTTGCCGGTGACCCACACCACCACGAGCCCACTGAGGATGCCCCCGAACGCCATCAGGAAAAACTTCATCACCGCCTCTCCCGGGGAGAAGCTGCCGGTCAGCACCGCGGCGATGGCGAAATTAAAAGCGACGAGGCCCGAAGCATCGTTTAACAGCGATTCCCCTTCGAGGATATGCGCCATCCGGGAAGGCAGCGGCGAGCTGGCGGTCATTGCCGATACCGCCACCGGATCGGTGGGTGACAGAATCGCCGCCAGGGCAAACCCCGCCGCCACGGTGATCGCCGGAATAAGCCAGTGAATAAACAGGCCAATGCCGAGGATAGTGACCATCACCAGGCCTATCGCCAGCGACAGAATCGGCTTCATATCGCGGAAAAACGCGTCTTTCGGGATCCGCCAGCCATCAAGGAAAAGCAGCGGCGGGATAAACAACAGCAAAAAGATGTGCGGATCGAAATCGACCTGAAAACCACCGGCGGCCAGCGCGGCGCCCGCAGCGATCTGGATCAGCGGCAGCGGCACTTTAACGGGCAGAAGATGGGAAATGAACACCGTCACCACGATGGCCATCATAAAGACCAGCACAATAGCGATTAGCGACATTCATCCCCTCCTTTGACGGCAATATTCATTCTGTACATCAGGCTGTTATTCCTTTTTCGCAGGTGTGGTTTCGGCGGCGGGTTATTTATCCAGACGCCGATAATAAAGGACAGGCTTTCCTGTCTTGCGACGTTTTTATTTAAACTGAGCTGGCAACCGGCGCCCCTTCAGGGGGGACAATGTGTTTTATCAGGCCGGTGTTGTCAATCCGCCAGGGTCTGCCAATCATCGCCAGCCCGGCAATATAATCGCTACCATTCATCCTTATCATTCCGTGGCGACCAGAGAGATATATGGTCAGCGGATTGATATTCTCTGCAGCAGCCGCGCGGAGAACCACGCATTAATAATTGATGATAATCCGCGTCGCCTTCATAAGCTGACTGCCTCGAAATTCCGCCCTTCTCTGCCTTACATGGCTTGCCCCCCACCGGGATTGGGGGTACCCTGACAAACAATTAAACCATACGGTCTAAATGATGAATCCCGCTACCTCCGCCAACCAGAAGCCCCGCCGCGGCCGACCGCCAAAGGCCGATCGCCAGTTTGTCGACACGCGACAGGCGCTGATTCGCTCGGGCCTGGAGGTGCTGACCGAAACGGGCTATCTCGCGGCGGGTATTGATGCGGTGATCAAGAACATCGCCGTGCCGAAGGGGTCGTTTTACCACTGTTTCAAAAGCAAGGAGGCCTTTGGCCTCGCCGTGCTTGCCGCCTATGGCGACTATTTTGCGCATAAATTAGATAAATTCCTGCTGGACGACGCCGTGCCGCCGCTGGAACGGATGGCGGCCTTCGTGCGTGATGCCGGTCAGGGAATGGAGAAATACCAGTTTCGTCGCGGCTGCCTGGTAGGCAACCTGCTGCAGGAAGCTCCCCTGTTGCCCGAGGCATTTCCCCAGCGGTTGCAGACCATCCTGGCGGCATGGGAGGCGCGCGTGGCCCGCTGCCTGCACGAGGCGCAGGCTGCCGGGACGATCGCCAGCGACACCTCACCGGAGGCGCTGGCCCAGGTGTTCTGGATCGGCTGGGAAGGCGCGGTGATGCGCGCCAGGCTGGTCCAGTCCGCCGCTCCCCTTAACCAGTACTGGGATTTCTTTGCGCACACTATGATGACAATAACACCTGCACAGGACGGCGATAGCGCCGATAACTCCCTTCAGACGAGGAATACTCAGTCATGAAAGCATTAGTTCTGGACCAGATTGACAACCGCACCGTGGCCGCCGTCAAAGCGATTGACCTGCCCGCCCTTACCGAAGGCGACGTGCGGGTCGCCATCGACTGGTCGAGTCTCAACTATAAAGATGCCCTGGCGATCACCGGCAAAGGCAAAATCATCCGCCAGTTCCCGATGGTGCCGGGGATTGATTTTGCCGGCCGGGTAAGTGAAAGCCGCGATCCGCGCTTTGTTCCCGGCCAGGCCGTGATCCTCACCGGCTGGGGCGTGGGCGAAAACCACTGGGGCGGTCTGGCCACCGAGGCCTGTGTCAAAGGCGACTGGCTGGTTGCCCTGCCGGAGGCGCTCAGCGCGCGCCAGGCGATGATCATCGGCACCGCCGGCTTCACCGCGATGCTGTGCGTCGATGCCCTCGTCAGCGCGGGCATCACCCCGGAAAGCGGTGATATCCTGGTCACCGGCGCCAGCGGCGGGGTCGGCAGCACCGCCGTGGTACTGCTGAAAGCGCTCGGCTACCGGGTGACGGCCGTATCGGGCCGCGAGTCGACGCACGACTACCTTCGCCAGCTCGGGGCCGACGCCATCCTGCCGCGCAGCGACTTTGCAGAGACCCGCCCGCTGGAGAAACAGCTGTGGGCGGGCGCGGTGGATACCGTTGGCGGCACGATGCTGGCCAAAGTGCTGGCGCAAACGCACTATCGCGGCTGCGTCGCCGCCTGCGGTCTGGCCGGGGGCTTCGATCTGCCAACCACCGTGATGCCGTTTATTCTGCGCAATGTGCGTCTGCAGGGGGTGGATTCGGTGATGGTGCCCACCGCAGAACGCGACGCGGTGTGGCAGCGTCTGGCCCAGCTGCTGCCGGAAAGCTACTACCAACAGGCAGCCACCGAAATCACGCTGGAGCAGGCGCCAGCGTATGCCGCAGATTTCCTCAGCAACAATATTCATGGCCGCACGCTGGTCAACATCGGCCAGTAATCCTCTCCTCCCGGCGCCCCACGGCGCCGGTCCCCGGGGCGATCCTGACATATCATTTCCTTCCCCACGGGATTATGATGACGCGAACGAATGGCTTTGCGAGTGGTAAAGAACGTAAATGGATGTCATAAGCATCATTATGGCGGCGGGCAAATCGTCCGTTGACGTCGCGCTGTATACGCTGTTGCCGATCATGGTGATCATGCTGATTATCATGAAATATCTGGAGGTCCGCGGCATCCTCGATGTGATTGTGCGCTGGGTTGCGCCATTGCTGAAGCCCTTCGGCTTAACCGGGATGAGCGCCTTCGCCCTGATCCAGATTAACTTTGTCAGCTTCGCCGCCCCGCTGGCCACGCTGTCGATTATGGACAAACGCGGCGTTTCTGACCGGCAAATGGCCGCCACCCTGGCCATGGTCTTCGCCATGGGGCAAGGCAACGTCTTTTATCCCCTCACCCCTTTCGGCCTGCACTGGCTGGCCTCGATCGTTATCTCAGTGGTCGGCGGCCTGTGCGCGGCGGCGGTCGCCTGGCACGTCACCGGACAGCGCCTATCGGTCGCCGAGAACCCTCGCGCGGAAGCGCTGCCCAACGCCGAGCAGAACAGTCAGGGCATTCTGGCGGTGATCAACAGCGCCGGCTCCGACGCCATCCGCCTGGCGCTCGGCGCGGTGCCGATGCTGATCCTGTCGTTAACCATCGTCGGACTGCTGCAGGGCGCTGGCGTCATCGACCTGCTGCAGCAGCTGCTGAAACCGGTGCTCGGCTGGCTGCATATTCCGCAGAACTTTGTGCTACCGGCGCTGGTGAAGTGCGTCGCCGGGGGCACCGCTTATTTTGGCGTCATTTCCGAGCTGATCCAGCAGGGCAAAGTCACCGTCAGCCAGGTCAACGCCTCGGCAGGCCTGCTGATCCAGACCTTCGATCTGCCCGGAATCGGTATTTTCCTCGGCATCAGCTCACGGTTTGTCCGCCTGTTTCGCTTCGTGGCTCCCGCGGCGATCGTCGGCATTCTGCTGCGCACCGTCCTGCACCTGATCCTCTTTTAACGCCTCCGCGCTGGCCTGCGCCTTCAGGCAGGCCACCACCGCCGCCTGCTCGCCGCAGGCGATATGCTCATCGACGCGGGCCAGCATCCACGGAAAGAAAGGATTGGAGGTGACGCGCATTAACGTCTCCAGCCCCACGCTCAGCGTCCCGGTCTCTCCGCGCAGTGAAATGGTGCCCAGGCTAATGCCGTAGCGGTTCTTCTCGTCCGGCTCACGACCATACAGCGAGTCGCTCAGGGGAAACGGCACTGCCACATGCGACAGGGAGTACATATCCGCCGGCCAGGCAAGGTGTAAGGGATAACGATGCTCTTCCCGTTCCTGCGCCAGCGTGGTACGGGCGATGGTCTGCAGGGTGTGCGCCGTCGCGTTGGTCACCACCGTCGTGGTATAGGCCCGCGACGCCGGCGGCAACAGCATATTCACCGCCGCATAAAGCGCGGGACGGAACAGGACCCGGAGATCCGCCGCCTGGTTTATGTCGAACACCACCAGCTCGCTGCCGTTGTCCGGCAGGTAGCGATACAGGGACTCCACCACCGCCCGGGTGCTGACGGTGGAATCCATTACCGACTGAAAGGTGAGGACCGGCGGCAGCGCTTTCAGCGCCCCCTGACGGGACGCGCGAATAATCTGCTGCTGCAGCGCCTGGCTCAACAGCCAGGACTGTCTTGCCGCTTTTACCGGAAACGAGTTGTACTTGAACGGATTAAACTCAGGCGCCACGTTCAGCCAGGCCGCGCGGGCAAACGCCGGGAAGATGGACGGCAGCCCGGCGAGACCGGCAAAACGGGCAAACGCCGTCACGCCGATCATCGGCGACAGCAGGATAATCTGCTGCGGCTGGCGCAAGTGGCTGTCCTCCAGGCTATCGAGGGCATACTTGAGCGCCAGCGCGCCGCCGTTTGAGTAGCCGACCAGATGCAGCGGCACGTCCGCCCCGGCCAGGCGCGTCGCTTCCCGCACCGCCAGACGCGTTGCCGCCAGCCAGGTCTCCCAGTCAACGGCGGTTAACGCTCCCGGCGCGGTGCCGTGGCCCGGCAAACGCGGCGCCACCGCCACATAGCCCCGCTGCCGCCAGAGCTGCGCCAGATAGCGCACGCTGTAGGGCGAATCGGTCAGGCCATGGAACAGCACCACGCTGCCGCGCGGCTTGCCCTGCGGCAACAGTATAAAAGAACGGTTCCAGTCCTGTGTAAACTGTCCCGGCCAGACCCGGCTGTGGCGATAAAAGCGGTTGACGGGGGTTTTATCTTCCTCCGGTAAAGCATCCGTCACCTCGCGCTGGAGATCGGCGAAAATGGTCTTCTCCCGCGCCAGATATTGGGCAAAGGTCGCCTGGTCGATCTCTTTGGCCGCCATCTCATTGCCGCGCCAGGTATGCCAGCGATGCAGCGCCGGGCCGCGCTGCGACTCATAGATCCGTCCGGCGAGAAACACCACCAGCAGCGCCAGCACCGCAATGCTCCCTTTTTTCAGCAGTGAGCCGATAACGGCGCCCGACGTTCGCCAGTGTCGTAATAGATGCTTCATAACGCTCTCTCTGATATTTATCGCGTAGCCGAACGCGTTCTGCCCTATTCCTGACAGGCGCTTCTCACGATCTGCTTTTCAGCATAGTCATCGCTTCCGGCAAATTAAACCCGGCAGATCATTCCCTGCCGGCGAAAAAAAACCTACCGCTGAGATCAACGTTTGGTCGCCTGTTTTTAAACACTGCATAAACCAGCGGGATAATCTTATTGTCAGATTTTTAAGAAACATGAATTATCGGCGGATGTGTCACCAGGAGAGGAAAAAAACAGATGGAGTGGTGGGTAAAAAAAGTCCAGGATAATTCTCCGTCCAGCCCCTGCCGCGTCGTGCTCCAGAGCGGCGCACTGGAGATGATCGCTGAGATTGAAGCCTGTCGCCTCCGCCTGCGGGAAGGGGATAAACTCACACCGCTGGCCGATGCGCGCTATTGTCTGAATAATAATCCGGCGCAGACATTGAAGATCCGCAACGCCAGCCATTATAGCAGCGCGCGCTGGGCAAACGCCGGTAAATAAATCGAGTCCGGCCCCTGTGCCGGTATTGATCTGAGTATCTTCGCAACTGACAGATAAATTCCCCTTCGCCCTTTTCCCGCTGTGACATACTATCGGGAATGTCAGCAGACCTGAAACAAGGAGCGAATCATGAATAACAAGGCCGCCAGTCTGACCCCGGAACAAGCGCTTGCCGAGCTGGAAGCGCGTTATGAAGCCTCGGTCACGGCGTTGCGCAAAGCCATCGGCGACTATATTGACCATCATACGCTCCCTGATACCGAAGCCCGCGCGGAAGGCCTTTTTGTCTATCCGCAGCTGTCGGTCTCCTGGGACGGCGCCGATCATAAAGCCCTTAAAACGCGCGCCTGGGGACGTTTCACCCATGCAGGGTGCTATACCACCACCATCACCAACCCGAAACTGTTCCGCCACTATTTGCTCGAACAGCTGACCCTGCTGTATCAGGACTATGGCGCCCATATTAGCGTCGAGCTGTCGCAGCATGAAATCCCCTACCCTTACGTGATAGACGGTTCCACTCTGACCCTTGACCGTTCGATGAGCGCCGGTCTGACGCGCTATTTCCCCACCACCGAGCTGTCGCAGATTGGCGATGAGACCGCGGACGGCCTGTTCCATCCTACCGAGTTCTATCCGCTGTCGCACTTTGACGCCCGGCGCGTCGATTTTTCGCTGGCGCGTCTGCGGCACTATACCGGCACCCCGGCGGAACACTTCCAGCCCTATGTGCTGTTCACCAACTATACCCGCTACGTGGATGAGTTTGTCAGCTGGGGCTGCAGCCAGATCCTCGATCCTGACAGCCCCTATATCGCCCTCTCCTGCGCCGGCGGGATCTGGATCACCGCCGAAACCGAAGCGCCGGAGCAGGCCATTTCCGATCTGGCGTGGAAGAAGCACCAGATGCCAGCCTGGCATCTGATCACCCACGACGGCAAAGGGATCACCCTGATTAACATTGGCGTCGGCCCGGCCAACGCCAAAACCATCTGCGACCACCTGGCGGTACTGCGCCCGGATGTCTGGCTGATGATCGGCCACTGCGGCGGCCTGCGTGAAAGCCAGGCCATCGGCGACTATGTCCTGGCCCACGCCTATCTGCGCGACGACCATGTACTGGATGCGGTGCTACCGCCGGATATTCCCATCCCCAGCATTGCCGAAGTGCAGCGCGCCCTGTACGACGCCACCAAGCAGGTGAGCGGGATGCCGGGCGAGGAAGTGAAGCAGCGGCTGCGTACCGGGACGGTGGTCACCACCGACGACCGTAACTGGGAGCTGCGCTATTCCGCTTCCGCGCTGCGCTTTAATCTCAGCCGCGCGGTGGCTATCGATATGGAGAGCGCGACCATCGCCGCCCAGGGCTATCGCTTCCGCGTCCCCTACGGCACGCTGCTCTGCGTCTCGGACAAGCCGCTGCACGGTGAGATCAAGCTCCCCGGTCAGGCCAACCGCTTCTATGAGGGGGCCATCTCTGAGCATCTGCAGATCGGCATTCGGGCCATCGACCTGCTGCGCGCCGAGGGGGATCACATGCACTCGCGTAAGCTACGCACCTTCAACGAACCGCCGTTCCGCTAACCGGCGACGGGGGAAGAGAGAGGAAAACGCTGGCGTTCCCCGCAGGGGAGCGTCAGTGGCCGGGTGAGCGACACAAACGTCCCGGCGGTGGCTGCGGATGTTGAGTCCGCAAGGAAACGGACAGACAGAAAAGCAAAAAGCCTGCTCGAAAGCAGGCTTTTTAAATTTGGCTCCTCTGACTGGACTCGAACCAGTGACATACGGATTAACAGTCCGCCGTTCTACCGACTGAACTACAGAGGAATCGTGTGAACGGGGCGCATATTAACGATGACGCCGGACGCTGTAAAGCCTGTTTTTAATAAAATGAATCGTTTGCCGAATAATTCCTCACTTTGCACAAAAAATGGCGTTTATCCGGCAAACGGATCAGGTTTCCGGCGTTGAGGCCTTCACCCGCGGGTACTTCCACAGCCAGCGGCCACTCACCATGCGGAAGTAAAACAGCGCGCCGCGCACTGCCCAGTCGAGCACCATCCCTAACCAGACGCCGATCACGCCCATCCCCAGCACGATACCCAGCGTATAGCCCGCCACCACCCGGCAGCCCCACATGCCGAGCATCGACACCCACATGGTATAACGTACGTCACGGGCGCCTTTTAAGGCGCAGGGTAAAGTCCACGACAGCGACCAGATCGGCATAAACAGGGCGTTGAGCCACAGCAGCTGCTTCACCACCTCTTTTACGTCATCTTCATGGGTATAGAACGAGGCGATAAAGCCCGCGAACGGGGCGCTGCCCCAGGCAATCAGCGTCAGAATAATGGTCGACAGCCAGAACACATGCCAGGCCTGGAATTCCGCCTGGCCAATCTGCCCTTTCCCCAGCCGCTTGCCGGTAATGATCGTCGAGGCGGAGCCGAGGGCGTTGCCCGGCAGGTTAATCAGCGAGGCCACCGAAAAAGCAATGAAATTGCCGGCGATAACGTTGGTGCCCATCCCGGCGACAAACATCTGGGTCAGCAGCTTACCGCCATTGAACAGAACCGATTCGATACTGGCCGGGATGCCGATCCCCATCACCTCCCAGATAATGGCGAAGTTAAAGGGTTTGAAGTAGCCCTTCAGCGACAGCCGCAGCGCGGGATTGAGGCCCACCATCAGCACCCAGATAGTGGCGATGGCGCCAATATAGCGGGCAATGGTCAGCCCGAGACCGGCGCCGACAAAGCCCAGCCCCGGCCAGGAGAAGAGGCCATAGATGAGCACGCTGCTGATTAGGATATTGAGGATGTTCATCCCGCCGTTGATCAACAGCGGGATTTTGGTGGTCCCGGCGCCGCGCAGCGCCCCGCTGCCGATCAGCGCAATCGCCGCCGCCGGATAGCTCAGCACCGTCAGCTCGAGATAGGTCAGCGCCAGGTCCTTCACCTGCGGGGTGGCATCGCCGGCGACAAAATTAATAATCTCCTGACCAAAAGCGTGGATCACTCCCGCCAGCACAATGGAAAACAGGGTCATAATGGCCAGCGACTGGCGCGCGGCCGCTCTCGCCCGCCGCCGATCTCGCTTGCCGAGGCTAAAGGCCACCACCACCGTGGTACCCAGATCGATAGCGGCAAAAAACGACATGATCACCATGTTAAAGCTATCGGCCAGGCCCACCCCGGCCATGGCCTCTTTGCCCAGCCAGCTGACAAGGAAGGTGCTCAACACCCCCATCAACAGCACACAGGCATTTTCCAGCAGAATGGGCACAGCGAGAGGGCTGATTTCGCGCCAGTACAGCACACGATAACGCTGACGTTTTTTAAACCAGGATGTCCGTTCGACGGCCTGGCGTACGGCGGAGGTGACGTTCAAGAGAGACCTTAGTGAGAGATGTTGAAACAACATTTCAAATGATGATCGAGAAATGGATATCCTGCAAAGTATTTTTCCGTAATCATTGTCGGAAATGACAACAAATTGTTGATGGAAGCGGCAGTTGCACCTGAACGGGCGAATTGATGTTTGACAAAAGATTTTTCGCCGCTAAGATACGACTCCACACGATTCCTCTGTAGTTCAGTCGGTAGAACGGCGGACTGTTAATCCGTATGTCACTGGTTCGAGTCCAGTCAGAGGAGCCAAATTTAAAAAGCCTGCTTTCGAGCAGGCTTTTTGCTTTCTTGCGTCTCTGGCGTTAACTCTGAATCGCACCCAGCCTGGCAAACACCTCATTGACAACGGCGTCAGGGCCGCCGCCCTACGCCCCAGGTATCCTCCATGAACGCGCCACCGCTCAGCCTGAAAAAACGCCCGGCGGTAGGATGATTTTGCTGACGCTTGCGGGTGAGATAGCGTGGATGAATCACTCTGTCCTATGACTTTTAAGGAGGCGCCATGAACCTCAGACAACAGCAGCAGCAGGCGTTCGATCGCAGCGGAGAACCTCTTATCGTCGGCGACGTCAATCACTGTCCACTGCCGCCGGAGACCCTCGCCGCGCTGGCTGCGGATTCACCCTATGTGGTGCAGGTATACGGTTCGGGGCTGACCGGCGAGGTTTACCGGCTGCGCATCGCCGGCAAGGAGTACAATTTAAAGAAACGACGCGCCGTCGCCGGCGTTGCCAACCTTAACGGCCAGCTGTCGTTTTTAAACGAGGTACAGCGCCGGCAGGCGTTGCAACGGCTGAAGGATGACCCTAATACCGCGCCGCGCTTCACCCACATCGTCCCGACGCTGTATGCCGATTATCGCCTCGGCATCCTCCTCTCCCCCTGGATCGATGGCGAGGCGATTCACCAGCTGACCCCGCCGCTGATCGCTCAGCTGTTCACCACGCTGGAAGCCTGTGAGGAGCAGGGGCTGATGGAGTGGGATCTCTGTAGCGGGAACCTGCTGGTGGACCGGGAGGAGCAGCTGTGGCTGTTCGATTTTGGCTATATGTATCCCTTCGACCCGCTGAGAGAATTCAACAGCAACGGTCTGGCCGATCCCCTGTTTCACTTTGTCGAGCGCTTTGAGACCCGCTTCTTTTTTAGCTGGCTGATGACCCGGGTGCCCGATGCCGAACAGCAGCTGGCGCAGTATCGCGAGATGAAGCGGCTGGCGGTCGAAAGCTACCGGCGCAAGCTGGTCTGGCTTCGCGCCCGGCGGGCATCCCCGCAGGTGCAGGCTCATTTTCAGCAGATAACGGCGCGCTGGGAGACGGGGCTGGCGGACCCTGCCGCGCTGAGCCGGTTGTTTGCCCTGGAGGCCTTCCGCTCACACGTGCTGGATATTGAAGACGACCTGCATGGCCAGTCCTGCACCTTGCTCACCCTGCAACGTATCGACTGGGTGATAGGCCAGCTGGAACAGCATTATCACTTTATCGCCGATCAGGACGGCCTGTTTTATGACAACGCGGGGAAATCGCAGCAGGCGCTGCTCGGTGACTATGCGCAGAAGCGGCAGCAGGCGCAGGAGTACCTGCTGAATGCCGCCGCCGCAAAGGATTAACGGCGCTCGCGCCCCTGTTTCTGCTTCGCCTGATACATCAGGCGGTCGGCAGTGGCCACCAGCGCGTTGAGACTGGGGTGGCTGGCGGGATCGTACTCCACGCAGCCCCAGGAGAACGCCAGCTGCCAGGGGTGAGCCGCCTGCTGGTTGAAACGCGCCACGTTGTGGCTGAGCGTCTCCATCGCCGCCGCGGCATCGTGGCGGCTGGTATTGGCGAACAGAATAATAAACTCATCGCCCCCCTGCCTGGCGAGGATATCGGATTCACGGAAGGCGGCTTTCATCAAATCGGCGATGGCGATCAGCGCGCGATCGCCCTCTTCATGCCCCCAGGTATCGTTGATGTGCTTAAAGCGATCGAGGTCGACAAACGCCAGGCTGACCGGCTCATGACGGCGCTGGGCCGTCAGCAGGGCATACTCGGCCAGGGTGAGGAATCCCCGGCGGTTAAACAGTCCCGTCAGCTCATCAGAGGTTGCCGCATCCAGCACCTTGAACTCATCCTCCACGATCGCCGCCAGATCGCTTAAGATCTGCATTTCATGCGCGGAAAACGAACGCGGCTGATGGTCCATCAGACAAAAAGACCCCACCGTCGCGCCATCCGGCAGCTGCACCGGGTACCCGGCGTAAAAGCGGATAAACGGCGCCTGGATCACCAGCGGGTTGTCGTGAAAACGCTCGTCCTGCTGCATGTCGTTAACGATAAGCGGGTCAGTTTGCAAAATGGTATGGGCGCAAAATGAAATGTCTCTCGGCACCGTGTCCACATCCAGACCGGCACAGGATTTGATATGCAGCAGATCTTCCCCTACCAGGCTGATGGACGCCACCGGCAGGTTATACAGCGAACGGGCAAGCCTGGTCAGGCGATCAAAGCGTTCTTCTTTTCCGCTATTCAACAGCCCGGAAGAGCGAAGCGATTGCAGGCGACGCTGCTCGTCGGGATGAAGTCCGGCTAATTTCATTGTCTCTCTCTTGTCTCTTGCGCAGAATTCCACCGGGCTTCCCGCGGGAAACCCGGCGTTTTATCCTGCCAGGGGAAAAATAGTCGTCAGGTATCCCATGAGTTAAGCAGATTTCCCCTGCTCGTCAACCGGCGCGCCCCGGCGACGGGCGGCCGGGGCGCTGGCGGAAGGCCATTGCGGCATTCCGCCCGGCGAAAGAGAAGATCAGGCGCGGATAAACGCCAGCAGATCGGCGTTGATGGTATCGGCGTGGGAAGTGTGCATCCCGTGCGGGAAGCCAGGGTAAACGATCAGCTGGCTGTTGGGCAGCAGCTGGTCCTGCAGGATAGCGGCATTTTTATAGGGAACCACCTGATCGTCATCGCCCTGCATGACCAGCACCGGCAGCGTAATCGACTTAAGATCTTCGGTCTGGTCCGTTTCTGAAAACGCCTTAATACCTTCATAATGGGCTTTGGCGCTGCCGATCATCCCCTGTCGCCACCAGTTCTGGATCGTCCCCTGCGACACCTCCGCTCCTTCACGATTAAAGCCATAGAACGGGCCAGAGGCGACGTCGAGATAGAACTGGGCGCGGTTAGCCGCCAGCGCTTTGCGGAAACCGTCAAACACCTCGATCGGCGTGCCGCCAGGATTCTGTTCGGTTTTGACCATCAGCGGCGGAACGGCGCTGATGAGCACCGCCTTCGCCACCCGCCCCTGCGGCTGGCCGTAGCGGGCCACGTAGCGGGCGACCTGGCCGCCGCCGGTGGAGTGCCCGACGTGGACCGCATTGTGCAGATCCAGATGCTCCACTACCGCCGAGACGTCTGCCGCATAATGGTCCATATCATGCCCCTCGCTGACCTGATCGGAGCGGCCATGGCCCCGGCGGTCGATGGCGATGACCCGAAAGCCTTCGGCAAGGAAAAACAACATCTGGTTATCCCAGTCGTCGGCGCTTAACGGCCAGCCGTGATGAAAAACAATCGGCTGAGCTTCCTTTGGACCCCAGTCTTTGAAGTAAATATTGACGCCGTCTTGGGTGGTGACAAATGCCATGTTACAGACTCCTCTTTCAGGATAACCAGCCTGCAGGCCCATGCCTGGACTGAATGCCGACGGCGGCCGGCTGAGAAGCCAGCCGCGAAGGAATGTGATGCCAGTAACAGTGTAGAAGAAATTTATCACCCCGCCGGACGACTTATCCCGTTTCGCTTGATCGGCTCGCCTGAACCCGGCAAGCGGCGGCTACTACGCCGCACTCTCCTGTTGGCGGATGCGCACAATCAGCGCGCCGAGCAGCGCCCAGTCCAGCAGCACGGCGAAGGCAAAGTTCACGCCGCCGCGTCCTGCCCCGGCGGTGTGCCAGGTCAGCAGCGTCGCCGCGATAGCGACAGCCACGCTCAGCGCCGTGGCGCCGCTGACGCGGCGACCCGACAGTGCCGCCCGTCCCGCGGCAACGCGCCAGGCGACAGCCGCCCCCGCGCTGCCGAACATCACGCCGGGGAGCAGCGACGGCCAGGCCTGGCCGCCATACCAGGCCACCAGCGCCAGCAGCCAGCCGGCCGCCGACACCAGGAAGGCCCAGCGCGTCGCCGTCAGGGGCGCCCGATAGAGCCAGGGCTGCGCGCGCGCGAATCCCCATCCGGCGCCGAAGGCCGCGATCAGGAGCGCCAGCAGACCCAGCGTGCCGCTCGCCCCGATAACGGGGGCCATGATGAACAGCAAGGCCCCGGCGGCGAAGACTACGCTGAGGGCGATGGCGCGACCGCGCGGGTCGATGGTTCCCGCAGCGTTCGCGGCGGCATGGTGGTGTAAAACGTGCATATTCAGCTCCTGACACATTAAACGGCATGAAAAAAACTCATGTCATCGTCTTTACATGCCCGTAGCCTATCGCCACTATACAGGGACACACAAACGCATAGTTTTCAGCCATAGATGAGAAAAACTCAGCCATGAGACCCCCTCGCCTGCCACCGCTGGGCGCCCTGCGCGCCTTTCACGCCGTCGCCCGCCAGCGTAGTTTTAAACTGGCCGCCGGGGCGCTCGGCGTCAGCGCGACGGCGGTCAGCCATCAGATCAAACTGCTGGAATCGGTCCTGGAGTGCCGGGTCTGTGAACGCAGCGCGCAGGGCGTCAGCCTGACCGCCGATGGCGAGATCCTCTACGCCGCCACCCAGCGCGCCTTCAGCGCCCTGGAGCAGGCTGTCGTCCAGATAGCCCAGGCCCGCCAGCCGCCATCCTTAACCGTCACCACCACCTCCAATTTTCTCACCCACTGGCTGGTGCCACGGCTGGCGGACTTCACCGCCCGCTTTCCGGCTATCGACCTGCGTCTGCACACCAGCGTCGAACGGGTGGATCTGCATCTGGGCACGGTGGACGCCGCGATTCGCTATCGCGAAACGCCCGAGCCGGATCTGTGCTGTACCCTGCTGCATAAGGATCGCTTTATCGTGGTCGCCAGCCCGACGCTGGCCCTCAGCCGGCCTGACGATCTGGCGCAGGTGACGCTGTTTCACGTCGCCAACCGGCACGTACCGGCCGATTCGCCGAGCTGGGAGAACTGGCGTCGCCGCTATGGACCGCCGACGCTGAATATTGACGCGGGGTTAACCTTTAGCGATGAAACCCATGCCCTGCAGGCGGCGGTGGCCGGCCAGGGGGCGGTGATCGCCAGCGAACTGCTGGCGCGGGATCTGCTGCAGCGCGGGGTGTTATCCGCGCCATTCAGCGGCGCATTGCCGGGCGCCAGCTACTGTCTGGTCACCACCGAAGCGGCAGCGCAGCGGGCGGATATTATCGCGCTGCGGGAGTGGCTGGTGGGTCAGATGGCCCAGGGCGTCAGCGGCCAGCCGGCAGCGGGATAGCGGCCTTACCAGCCGCAAACGTTGGTCTCTTCGTCGGACTCATAGCCGCGGACGATATTGATCAGCTCCTTCACCGCATCGGCCGCGGTAAGCGGGTCTCGCAGCGCCGCCAGCGAGGAAAAGCTTTTATCGACCGAGACGCCGTTATTGTTATTGGTGACCGTCAGCACAAACTCCCCCTCTAAATTGTCGTCCGGCAGAGCGCTCAGCAGCCCATTAACGGCCTCTACCGCCTGCTGCGGAATATACAAGACCATCGGTTTGAGGAATATTTTTTCTTGTTTCCGCTGAAGCCGGCCATTCTCTACCGCTAAGGTATAACCTTTATTTTCACTGTTCATAATTTTATCCCTCGATGAGAATTTTCGGATCAACATAGAAGTCGACATTAAATACCGTGTCCTCCGAGAGGGCCTCAATGCAGTGCCATTTTTCTGGCGGAAAAACGCCAAACTGGCCGGCTTCAATGGTCAGCGTTTCAACCGGTTCGGGGCTGGTTTCATCGGCATAGCCGAGATAGCGGATCGCCCCCTGCATCACCGACAGCCGGGGATAGACCCCCTGGCGGGTGCCAGCGTCCAGATGGCGGCGCCAGATAGAGGCCGGAGCGGTCTCCTTAGTCCACAGCGGCGTGCTGCGGGTATGAACGTAATGGGTGGGAATAATAATTCGCTGCATGATTGCGCCTCACTTTACCGTCGCAAAGGATACGGTCAGAAATAGCCTATATGATGCATATCATATACCTCTTTCAAAGGTGAAGGATATTATTTTCCTGGCGAATTTTATCTCTACTCCTTTTTATACCCCTCTGGGATTAGCGCTAAGAGAAAATAAAAAAGGCGTTTCCAGCTTGCTGAAATCGCCCGGAATAATATCTTTAAGGGCCTTCATATTTCATTTAGCGCAGCGGACTCGGTTTGCCGATTAAATAGCCCTGCACCAGGTCGCAGCCCAGCGCCTGCAGCGAGGCCAACTGCTCTTCGGTCTCCACGCCTTCAGCCACAATGCGCATATGCAGGCTCTTTCCCATGCTGATAATCAGGCGCACGATATCCAGATCGTCTTTTTGCTCCGGAATATTGATAACAAACGAGCGGTCGATTTTGATTTTATCGAACGGGAAGTAGCTTAAACGCGACAACGAAGAATAGCCGGTACCAAAGTCATCGATGGAGATTTGAATGCCCTGCTCGCGCAGCTGGCTGAGAATTTCCAGCGAACGGGTGTTCTCATTGAACACATCCGACTCGGTGATCTCCAGATCCAGCCGTCGCGGGTCGAGGCCAGTCTGCTGCAATACGCTGATAATGGTGTCGGTCAGCGAGGTGTTCATCAGCTGAATCGGTGAAACGTTGACCGAGACCTTGAGCGGCGTCGCCCAGCTGGCCGCTTCGGCACAGGCGGTTTTCAGCACCCACTCGCCGAGGGCATTGATAAGGCCGATTTTCTCTGCCACCGGGATAAACACCGTCGGCGGCACGGCGCCGCGCACCGGATGGAACCAGCGAACCAGCGCTTCATAACCGTAGATTTCGCGCGTAACGGTATCGGCGATCGGCTGGTAGTAGACTTTGAATTCGTCATGGGCCAGGGCCTGCAGCAGATCGTCTTCAAACGATTTATTCTCCTGCAGACGCTGCAGCATTCCGGGCCGGAAGATTTGCACATGGCCGCTGCCCTCTTTTTTCGCCTCATACAGGGCGAGGTCGGCGCACTTGTACAGATAATCAGTCCGGCTTTCGCCATCAGAGATCACGATCCCGATGCAGGCGTCGATATTAATCTGCGCATCGTAGATCTGATAGGGCTGGCTGATCTTCTCCCGGATAACATTGGCCCGCTCGAGCGCCATCTCTTCGGTCAGATCGTAAGAGAGCATCGCGAACTCATCGCCGCCGAGACGATACAGCGTCTCTGAGGTTTTACGGAAAAAAGAGAGGCGGCTGGCCAGATCCTGCAGCAACTTATCGCCGGCGTCATGCCCGAGGGTATCGTTTACATCCTTAAAGCTGTCGAGGTCGAAAAGCATCACCACGGCGCAGCCATTATAGGGGCGCACCTGATTGACGATCTCCTGCAGACGCTGCCAGAAAGAGAGACGGTTTGGCATACCGGTCAGCGAATCATGGTAGGCATCGTACTGCAGTCGACGGTTCTGCACCTGCAGTTTCTCTTTCGAGGCCTGCAGATCGTTGGCCAGGGTTTTCATACGAACGTGGGCGCGCCGCAGGTTATTATTCTGCCGCAGCATCAGCAGCCCGAGTGAAATACACATGGCGATCAGCAGAATGGAGATCACCGAGTAGATATAATAGAGATGCTGAATTTTATCATGGGTGATATTAACGATATTAATATCTTGCGTCAGCGTGGCGGCCGCCATTGAGGTCAGGGGGCCATCCAGTTCGCTTAACACCGGCAGGATCGCTTTCACCTGCGCCGGCGTCATGGTATCAACTTGTTTATCAAGCAAATGGAGATTGCGGATCAGCGTGGCGACCACCGCCTTCCGCTGTTCGCTTTTATTAATAAAGCGACCCAGATCGCCCTCCTGCAGGAGTTCGATCTGGCTCATCATGATCTCGAGGCGCAGGCGCACCTCATCGTGGTCCGCCCCTTCGGCCCCAATCGCCATTCCCGCCAGACGAGACTCCAGTCGCATATATTCCGATACCATCTGCGACATTGACCACGAGTCCGTATAGCGGGTAAATTTTTGCAACTCACTTTGTCGCTCATGCACCAGATAAGTAATATATCCAGTCACAATAAACAACGACAAAATAATAGCCGTGAGTATTCGATTCAAGATCCGACCCTTACTCTATTATAATCTTAGAAACTTGCCAGGCCGATCGGGAATAATAGATCTGGTTCTGTAATTCAGCGCTGCTGTCGTAAGGGTAGACGATAAATAACGGGCCTTTATCCCGAACGCGCATATATTGGCCGTTCATTTTTAACGCCATAATGACCGGGAATTTATAAAAATCGTCCATCGGGATAATGGTGGTGTAGTCGTTAAGCGCCAGCACGCGGACGGATTGGCCTTTAGCGCCGACTAAATCCATGAGTTTATTAAGGGGAATGCCGTCAAAACGGACCTTGCCGGTGTACCAGGGGGTGGTGGTTTCCACCGTCTTCATGCCCAGCTTTTCCAGCATCGCGAGATCAAAAACCGCCTTGTCACCGACGTTCGTATTTCCGATTTTGCCGGAAATGGTCAGTACAGGTTTTCCTGTCGGCGCAGGCAGTTTTTCAGCATAAGCAGAAGGCAACATGACAGAACAAAATAAAACTGCAAGAAGTAGACGCATTTAACTCACCATTCCAGAGAAGGAGACATGTTAAGTGTAAACCATTTACGTCAATTCTTAAAAGGTGCTCCTCTTTGTTATCCGTTGATTTAATTAAAAGTATAAGCTTGCTGGCAAATTGCCAGAATGTTGAGTAAAGGGTGTGATTTCGCCCGCCTTTCCGGTCGCTTATTTTTGCACCAGCTCGCCGCTTAGCAGGCAAACTACTTTCCTCCACGGCCGCTGCGCGGTAGTCTCAGTGCAGACGCTACGCTAAAAGCGTCTCATTCCAATAACAACGAATTACGTGACTGACAGGACAGGGTATGGATTCAACAATAAGCGTGCAGCCCGGCGAGGCGCCGGATTCGCTGCATCGGGCCCGGCGGGCGGCATGGGGCAGCTTTGCCGGCGCCGTGGTCGACTGGTACGATTTTCTTCTCTATGGCATTACCGCCGCGCTGGTGTTCAACCGCGAATTTTTCCCGCAAATCAGCCCGGCGATGGGCACCCTTGCCGCGTTTGCCACCTTCGGCGTCGGGTTTCTTTTTCGCCCGCTGGGCGGGATTATCTTTGGCCACTTCGGCGACCGTCTCGGGCGCAAGCGGATGCTGATGATGACCGTCTGGATGATGGGTATCGCCACCGCCTGCATCGGCCTGCTCCCCTCATTCAGCCAGATCGGCTGGTGGGCGCCGGTGCTGCTGGTGTTTCTGCGGGCAGTTCAGGGCTTTGCCGTCGGCGGCGAATGGGGCGGCGCAGCGCTGCTCTCGGTGGAGAACGCGCCGAAGGGAAAAAAAGCCTTTTACAGCAGCGGGGTGCAGGTAGGCTACGGCGTCGGCCTGCTGCTCTCCACCGGGCTGGTATCGCTGATCAGCAGCCTGACCACCGACGAGCAGTTCCTCAGCTGGGGCTGGCGTTTACCCTTCCTGTTCAGCGTGGCGCTGGTCCTGATTGCGCTGTGGATCCGTAACGGTATGGCCGAATCGCAGGAGTTTGAAGCCCAGCAGAGCCAGGCCAACGCGCCGCAGGTGAAAAAGCGACTGCCGGTGGTGGAAGCCCTGCTTCGCCATCCCGGGGCGTTTTTACTGATTATTGCCCTGCGGTTGTGCGAACTGCTGACCATGTACATCGTCACCGCCTTCGCCCTCAACTACTCGACGCAAAACCTCGGCCTGCCGCGCGAGCTGTTCCTCAACATCGGCCTGCTGGTGGGCGGCCTCAGCTGTCTGACTATCCCCTGCTTCGCCTGGCTGGCAGACCGCTTTGGCCGTCGGCGGATCTATATTACCGGGGCGCTGATCGGCACGCTGAGCGGTTTTCCGTTCTTTATGGCGCTGGAGAGTCAGTCCGTTTTCTGGATCCTGTTCTTCGCCCTGATGCTGGCCAATATCGCCCATGATATGGTGGTCTGCGTCCAGCAGCCGATGTTTACCGAGCTGTTCGGCGCCAGCTATCGCTACAGCGGCGCCGGCGTCGGCTACCAGGTGGCGAGCGTGGTCGGCGGCGGCTTTACGCCCTTTATCGCCGCGGCGCTGGTCACCTTCTCCGGGGGCTCCTGGCACAGCGTGGCCCTCTATCTGACCGCGGGATGCCTGCTGTCAGCCCTCACCGCGCTGCTGATGAAAAAGCATACCGTCGACTGACCAGCCTTCGGAGGGCGCGACCCGCGCCCTCCGGTAAGGAGAACGCATGTCTCTGTTGCCCCTGGCCGACTGCTGGCCACGCCGCTTTACCCCCGCCTCGCTGGCGCTGCAGTTTTGCGAGGACCCCACCCAGGCGGAACCACCGCTGTTTGCCAAAGCCGGCGCCGGCGAGGCCGTCGCCCAGCTCTGGCAGGCGCCGCAGGGATTCGTGGTGCCGGGGAGCTATCGTCAGTTTGCGGACCTGCCGGCGGTCAGCGCGCGTTTTGCCGCGCGGGGCTGGCCGGTATGGCTCCGCCGCTCCGGGGGCGGTCTGGTGCCCCAGGGGCCGGGGATTATCAACCTCAGCCTCGCCTGGCCGGTGCAGCAGCCGCTCGGCGAGGCCGCCGAACCCATCTATCACTCGCTGTGCGCTGTGCTGCAGCGCACCCTCGCGCGCTTCGGCGTTGCCAGCCACGCCCGGGCGGTGAGCGGTTCCTTTTGCGATGGCCGGTATAACCTCGCCTGCGGAGAGGGAGAGGAGGCGCGCAAGATTGTCGGTACCGCCCAGTACTGGCGGCCGCAGACGGCGAGCGGCGGCCATGTGGTGCTGGCCCATGCGGTGATCCTTATTGACGCCGACCTTAGCGCGGCGCATCAGGCGGCGAACGCCTTCGAAGCGCAGCTCGGCAGCGGGCGGGTCTACCGCGCCGACAAAACCGTCACCCTGGCGCAGTTGCTTCCCGGCGAGCGCCATCTGCTCCCCCGCTTCAGCGAGGCGCTGGCCCGGGAGCTGGACGCGGCTCGCTGAAGGTCGCTTTCAGGTAGCGGCTAAAGGTCTCCACCGCGCGCGACACCCGCGGAGTATAGGGCCGGATGAAGTACAGCCGATCGGCGAACACCTCCACCGGCTGCCACGCCGGCAGCAGCTCCTGCACCAGCCCGCGGCCGATAGCCTCCCGGGCGCTAAAATCCGGCAGCAGCGCCACCCCCAACCCCGCCAGCACCGCATCGCGCAGCGACTCGCTGTTGTTGGTGGCGAACGGCCCCTGCACGTTGATGGTCACCCGCTCATCGGGCGTCTGGCGGGAGGCGAACGTCCACTGCGGGCGCTGGGGCCCACGGGGATAGGTCAGGCACTGGTGTTGACGCAGATCGTCAGGCGTCTCCGGGCGGCCATGGCGGCGAATATAGTCGGCGGATGCGACGATCAGCGTGGCCGTGTGGCACAGCGGCCAGGCGACGTGGGTGTCCGGGAGCGCCTCGCGCCGACAGTGGCGGATGGCGAGGTCGAACCCTTCGCTGCCGAGAGAGACCAGCCGGTCGGTCACCTCCAGCTGCAGATGCAGCTGGGGATGTTGATGTAAAAAGGGCGCGATCGCCGGCACCAGCTGCTGACGGGAAAAGGCCACCGGCGCGGTCAGGCGCAACGTCCCCCGCAGCGGTCCGCCCTCATCGCAGGCGCCGGTGAAAATATCCCGCAGCTGGCCAAACGGCTCACTGAGCTCCGCCACCAGCCGCAGCCCGTCGTCGCTGAGGCTGACGCTGCGGGTGGTGCGATGGACCAGCGTTTTACCGGTCACCCGCTCCAGCTCGCTGATTTTCTGGCTGATGGCCGACTTGCTGATCCCCAGCTTTTCCGCGGCCCGGGTATAGCTTTTCTGCTCTTCCAGCACCGTCAGCCAGTAGAGATGGGCCCAGTAACTCTCCGGACGACTCTCGCTCATATTGATTGTTCACCAGTAAAAACAATGTATTCAACTATAGCGGTTTTTGCCCGCGACGGCATCGGCTAGCATCCATATCAGACAGCGATTATTCCCTAACGATAAGGACCACCTGCATGCCATTACTGACATTTGACCTGATTGAAGGCCGTACGGAACAGGAGATCAGAACCCTGCTGGATGCCGCTCATCGCGCCGTGCTGCGCGCCTTCGAGGTACCGGAACGCGACCGATACCAGATTGTTCACGAAAACAAAGCCCATCATATGGTGATTGAAGATACCGGCCTCGGACTGACCCGCACGCGGGATCAGGTGGTGGTGCGGGTCTATACCAGCCCGCGCAGCGACGCGCAGAAGCAGCGTTTCTTCGCCATTCTGCAGGAGGAGCTGGCGGAACACTGCGGCCTGAGCGGGGATGATGTGATGGTGTCGATTATCAGCAACCAGAAAGGCGACTGGAGTTTTGGCCGCGGGGTCGCGCAGTATCTAACCGGCGATCTCTAACCCGCGGCCGGGAGGGCGCTGTCAGCGGCGGCCAGCCGCCGCGATGCGCTGGCGCGCCTGCTGTTCGATATTTTCCAGCAGTTCCTGGACATCGTCTTCGTCAATGTCGAGGAACTGGCCTTCCAGCAGGGCGGCGTGAATATCTTCCCGGGTAACCGAAATGCCCAGCGGCACCGCACGGGATTTGACCTCCTCCGCCGCCAGCGGATGGGGGTAGCGGCGGCCAACCAGATTGTTAAACACGATGGCCAACAGCGCCAGCATCAGCGAGTTGAGCAGCACCGGCGTCAGCACAAAGTGATAGCCTTCGCTGTGCACCGCGGCGCCGCCGAGGATCGCCGTCAGGGCCACCGCGCCGCCGGGAGGATGCAGGCAGCGCAGAAAATACATCCCGGCGATGGCCAGCGCCGCCGCCAGCCCGCAGGCCAGCGCCGGGTCGGGCACCAGCATACCCACCGTGACGCCGATCAGCGCCGACAGCACATTGCCGCCGACAATCGACCACGGCTGCGCCAGCGGACTGCTCGGCACGCCAAACAGGAGTACCGCCGATGCGCCCATGGGGGCAATAAACCACAGGTTGACTTCGCCGAGCAGCCAGTGGCTGAACATGCTGGTCACCGCCAGCCCGGTGCCGGCGCCGATGGAGCCCAGCACAATATGCCGACGAGCCACCGGCAGCGCGTGCGGCTTCAGCCGCCCAAGGAAAATCCGCAGCCGTGAAAACAGGCCTGCGGGAATAACGCTCAACATCACTTTATCGCTCAGATCATAGGAGTTACTTATATTTTATTTTCTTTTTTTAACCTTACATTAACAACCCTGTATTTAGCAGGGGATCGCGCGGGCGGCGATTTCCGGGCGGCGCAGGGCTGTGAATTCTCGCCCGGGCTGATAGAATCCCTTTTCTGTCAGGGGGATACCCCTTTTGCGAACTGAAGGTCATAACCCAGTGAATAATAAAATCTCTTTAGCGAAAGAAGTGACATGGGCCAGCCAGAATATGCCGCGTACCCTGCGTCAGGTCGCCGCCCTGCCCGACCTCAGCGGCGTCCGCCTTGCCTGCTGTATGCACCTCGACATGAAAATGATCCCGCTGGTGCAGGGGATCCTCGACAAGGGCGCTCAGGTCTTTTTAACCACCTGTAACCCCACCACCGTGCAGGACGACGTGGTGGCCTGGCTGGTGGAGCGCGGCGCCGAGGCCTGCGCCTGGCGCAATATGAGCGATGCCGACTGGCAACAGTCATGGGAAAAAGCGATCGCCTGGCAGCCCACTCACCTGTGCGAAATGGGGGCCGATATCACCACCCTCCTCCATCAGCGCGGCGAGTTCGGCAACATCGTGGCGGGTCTGGAAGCCACCGGCTCCGGCGTCAATCGGCTGGGGGATATTCAGCCCGGCTATCCGATCTTTAACTGGGACGATCTGCCGGTCAAAGAGGGGCTGCATAACCGCCATATGGTCGGTCTCACCGCCTGGCACACCTTCTTCCAGACCACTCATCTCACCCTGCATGAGAAAAAAGTGCTGGTGATCGGCTACGGCCTGGTTGGCCAGGGCGTCGCGGCGGCGGCAAAAGCCTTTGGCGGCCAGGTGATGGTGGCGGAGATCGATCCTGCCCGTCGGCTGCAGGCGGCCTATGACGGCTGGCACGTGGTCGATCTGCAGGAGGCTATCGCCTCGGCGGACGTGGTAGCCACCGCGACAGGCGGTAAAAACGTGGTTAATCGCCAGGCGCTGGACCGGGCGAAAGCGGGCGTGTTTATCCTTAACGTCGGCCACGTGGCGGAAGAGATCGACGGCGAGTACCTGCGCCAGTACCCTCAGGAAGAGGTGATGCCGTATATCAACGCCTACCGCATGGCTGACAAAACCGTCTACCTGATGGCCAATGGCTCGATGCTCAACCTGACCGCCGGCTTCGGCGACAGCCTTAACGCCTTTGACGTCACCCTGGCGGTGATGGCCAGCGGTATCGGCCATATTGTCAGCGACGGTATGCGCGCCCCGGCGCAGGTTTACCTGCTGCCGCAGGCGGTCTGGCAGCAGGCGCTGTAAACCCGGCGCACCGTCCCCCTTCCTCGAGACGATGCGCTTTATCATCAGGACGCTGGCGCGCTGTCGGGCAGCACAATGTTGCTCTGCGCCAGGGTCCCCATCTGGTGGTACATCGCGCTGGCAGCATCCAGCAGGTGCATGGCCAGCGCCGCGCCGCTGCCCTCCCCCAGGCGCATGTCCATATCGAGATACGGGCGCAGACCCAGCGCGTCGAGGGCGATCCGCGCCCCTTTCTCCGCCGACAGGTGCGAAGGGATAAGATACGGGTGCGCCGCCGGGGCCATGCGGCAGGCCGCCAGAGCCGAAGCGTAGGAGAGGAAGCCATCCAGCACCACCGGCAGGCCGCAGGAGGCCGCCCCGAGGATCACCCCGGTCATACCCACCAGATCAAAACCGCCCACCTTAGCCAGCACGTCCAGCCCGTCCGCCGGGTTCGGTTGGTTATGAGCGATCGCCTGGCGCACCACCGCCACCTTATGGCCCCGCTGCGCCAGCGGCAGATTGGCCCCGCAGCCCACCACCGCGTCGGGGTCGCTGCCGGTCAGGACGCTGATCGTCGCAGCGGCCGGGGTGGTATTGGCCATCCCCAGCTCCCCCACGCCAAAGACGTTCACCCCGTCGGCGGCGAGCTGGCGGGCGAAACGCATGCTGGCCAGCAGCACCGTCTCCGCCTGCTGACGGCTCATCGCCGCCGTCCGGGCGATATTCCCGCTACCGCGGGCCACCTTGAGGTTGATCAGGCCCGGCAGCGGCTCGGCGTCGATGCCGACATCCACCACCTCCACTCTCACGCCGGCCTGCGCCGCCAGCACGCAGACGCCGGTATTGCCCCGCACCATATTGCCGGCATGAATGGCCGTCACCGCCTGCGGGGAAGGGGTCACGCCTTCATGCCAGACGCCGTGGTCGGCGCACATGACCACGATGGCTTTTTCAGTCAGCGCCAGCTGCCCCTGCAGCCCCGGCAGACCGGCCAGCTGTACCGCCAGGCTCTCCAGACGGCCAAGGCTGCCGGGCGGCTTTAACAGGCCATCAATATGCTGCTGCGCGCGCGCCATGCCCGTCACATCGGGCTGCGGAATGGCAGCCAGTAACGCCGAAAGTGTTTCCATTCTGTTCCTCACCGTTGATGCCAGGCCTTACAGTAGCGCCAGTAAAAAGAGTAATTCACCCAGCTCGATCGCCGCTCCGAGGGTATCCCCGGTCTGCCCGCCGAGGGTTCGCTTCAGCGCCCACCCCAGACCCCAGATCAGCACCAGGGCGATCAGCGCGGCGCGCAGCCCATGCAGCCCCAGCAGGGTGGTGGCCAGCGCGATCGCCAGCGCCATCGTCACCAGCGTCTGCTGCAGGCTAATTTTGCCAATAAACAGATTGCCCAGCCCTTTTTCCCGCGCATAGCGATGGCGATACATCAGCAGCACCGCCATTCCGCGACCGACGGCGCAGGCCGCCGCCAGCGCCGCGATGGGGTTGACATCGCGCAGCAGCAGTTCGCCGACCACCAGCACCTTCGCCACCAGCACAAAAATCAGCGCCAGCCCGCCGTGAGTACCCAGCCGGCTGTCGCGCATGATCTCCAGCATTCGATCGCGGGTGCGGGCGGAGAAGATGCCGTCGCAGGTATCGGCCAGCCCGTCAAGGTGAAATCCGCCGGTGAGCAGCGCCAGCGCCAGCGCGCCGAACAGCGCCGCCAGCGGGACACCGCACCACGGCTGCAGGAGGTACACCACCGCGCCGGCGATGGCGCCGAGCAATAAACCGACCAGCGGGAAGGTGACGATACTGCGCTGGTACTGTTCGATCTCCAGGCCCTGAGATAACCGCGCCGGGACCGGCAGACGGCTGATAAACGAGAGTGCGGCAAAGAATGACTTAATCACGTGGTGTTGACTCCTGTCGGCGAAAGCAGCGGAAGAGATTCTGTCGCGCCCGGTCAGCACCTGAGTTTGTCTTCTGGCGAATCGCTCGTCGGAGAGGTGAGAGGTGTTGAGATATCGCCCTGACGCCGCTGCGTCAGATGCCCGGCCAGGATGAGAGAAACCTTTCCGATATCAATACGTTTTCGCGGGGCAGTATAGCAAAGAGTCGGTGCAGAGAGGCAGTTGCCGGGACAAAGTTTTCGCAGAAAAAGAGACGGGAGGTGGTAGTGCAGAACAGCCCGGCGACGCTGACCGCCGCCGGACAGCTGGGATTAACCTTCGACTTTGGCTTCACCCATCACTTTCAGTTTTTTAGAGATGTCGCGGCGCTCTTTGGACAGCTCGGCATTCTTGATGATGTAGTCATCAACGCGGTCTTCGTAATCGCTCTTCATGCTGGCGATGATGCCCTGGATGGCTTCCACGCTCATGCCCGGTTTGATGTAGTCGCTGAGGTTGTCCAGCAGCAGAACGCGCTTCTGGTTATCACGGATCTTTTTCTCAACGTCCTGAATTTCACGCTGCAGTTTGTTCTTACGACGGTACAGACGAACAAACTCCAGTACGTCCTGGAAAGAAGGCTTAGTTGTTTCCATTTTTACACCCCTAATAATTGAGATTCGGATTCGTAAAGCGACTGCGTTATAGGGCTAACATAACTGCTAGCAGTCGCTGATGACAATGTTTTTTCCTTTGCGTTTATCATAACCCTAAACGCTGCTGAATCGAAACAACCCGTGCAGTTACCCGGTGCATCTGGTGCTTATTTGCGCAACGCGCGGCAGATCAGATGCGACAGCAGCTCCAGCTGGCGCGCCAGTTCAATAGAGAGCCAAACATAGCCATGGATCGGGGTTTCCGCCAGGCTATCGTCACCCTGCTCTTTCATCAGCTGGCGCAGTTCGAGGACGATTTCATTCAGCTTTTCATTATTGGCGCGCACAGGCTGAGGGTTCCCTTCGTACAGCGCGTGGGCGATGGCCAACAGCGTCTGCTGGGTCATCTGCTGCGTCTCCCGCAGGGTGTGCGCATTGAGCATGACGAAGTGGCCCGGACGGGTTGCCCACCAGGCGTTGATCTGCAGCTCCAGCATGCACACGAGGTTGCGGCTGACGGTCTGGATAGCCTCGAAGATCGCCTTCTGGATGTGCGTCTCTTTGCTGGCGGGGGTGATCAGCCCGCGCATTTTGACGACGTCGTTGAGCGCCTGTTGGAGATGCTTTTCCAGCCGCGGCCGATCCACCAGATTTGGCGAGAAGCCGGCCTGGTAGAGGCGGTTGAAGTTGGTGACATAGCTGGCCATCTGGATGCGCCAGTGGATAAACGCCCGCTGCGGCCAGATACCGGTAAACAGCATCGCCAGCAGCGAGCCGAAGATCACGTCGCCGCTTCGCCACAGGGCGGTATGCATATCGCCCGGCGGCGCCCCGACCACCACCGACAGGGTGATGCCGATCAGCAGCGCCTGATAGGGTTTCTTGCCCAGCGCCAGCCAGCCGCAGAGGAACATCGCCGCCGCGCACCAGAGGACCATCAGCGGCAGGGAAATAAGCTCAAGCTTGAGCGCCACCAGCCCCAGCGCCGAGCCGAGGATCGTGCCGCCGATGCGCTGAAACGCCCGCGGCACGACGTTGCCCCAGAAGGAGATCGGCCCCATTACCACCACCAGGGTGATGAGAGGCCAGGTCCCCTCAGGCACGTTCAGCAGCCGCACCAGCAAAAAGGTGAGCACAAAGGCCAGCGCAATCCGCACACCATGCACCACCCGATAATGGCGATACAAGCGGATCTCAAATGGCTTGAGTGATTTATCAGCGCGCACAACCCTCTCCGGCAAAACGAAAAGGCCAATTGTAACTGCTTTTTCGCCCGGAGCGTGCCGGGAATGTAAAAATCCTTGTCCGGAACAGGGGTAAATCGCTACGACGCGACGCGGGCGACGGGAACATACATGTCGATATCCCAGTAGCCGTCGTGGTTGCCGTCGTTAAGATAGACCTCAAAGCAGGGCTGGGGGGCGATGCGATACGCCGTGCTCTGCAGCAGGCTGTCGAAAAACTGCCTCCACGGGGTGGCGAAGTCGTGATCCACCACCCGCGCGCGGGCGCAGGCGTAATCCCCGCCGGCAATCGCCGTTATGATCACCCCTTCGCTGTTGGCGGGAATGACGTAATCCTCGTCAACGGCGACCACGGTGGCGCAGCGCAGTTTTTCCGCCGGCACGTCCTCCGGGTTATCGTAGTAGACGGCAAGCCACTCGCGGGCGGGCACCTGCTGGCCCTCAACCCACATCATCAGTTGCTCAAACCCCTGCCTGACGGTTTGATCCCAGGGCCCGACCAGATGGAAACCGGCAATGGTTTTCTTGCCGAGGGGGGTGACGCTGTAGTTCATTTTGCCTCCTTTGGAGATAAATGACTGTATGGATATACAGTTAATTTAACAGGAGATCCCCCCTCAGTATGTGCGCGAATTCACAGAGTCGCCATTGCGGCTGATGAAAAAAACGGCGATGTTGTCACCGCGTCTGCCGGGCGGCAGGCGAAAAAAAACCGCCTGCAAAGAGGCGGTTGGCGTGGTTACAGCTCGTGGTGCAGGTAATCGCTCATTCGCGAGAACACCCCGCCTTTATTAATGCTTTCGAGGGTGACCAGCGGATAGTGGCCCACGACCTTGTCGCCGTCATACAGCGAAATCTCGCCGACCCGCTGGTTGGCGGCGATCGGCGCCTCCAGATCCTTTTTATCCAGCACGTATTTCGCCTTAATCCGCGACACTTCCGCCTTCGGCAGCGCTAACCAGAAATCCTGATCGGTGCCGAGCTTAATCTGCTCTTTATCGCCGTACCAGATGCGCTCGCTGCCGACCTTCTGCCCCTTCTGCAGCACCTGCACGGTGTCGAAGTTTTGCTGCCCCCAGTGCAGCAGTTTCGCGGCCTGCTGCTCGCGGCCTTTCGGGCTGTCGGCCCCCATCACCACGGCGATCAGCCGACGCTGGCCATCCACCGCCGAGGCGATCAGGTTAAACCCGGCGCCCGACGTGTGGCCGGTTTTCAGGCCATCGACGTTCAGGGTTTTATCCCACAGCAGACCGTTACGGTTTTGCTGGGTAATGCCGTTCCACGTCAGGCTTTTCTGGCTGTACATGTGGTAGACGTCAGGCTCGCCATGGATAATCGCCCGCGACAGCACCGCCAGGTCATAGGCCGAACTATGCTGGCCCGGGGCATCGAGGCCGTGGACGGTTTCGAAATGGGTATCCTGCAGATGCAGTTTTTCGACATACTGATTCATCAGGGCGACAAACTGCGGCTGACCGCCGGCGACATAGTCGGCCAGCGCGACGCAGGCGTCGTTGCCGGAGTCGACAATCAGCCCGCGGCTGAGGTCGCGGACGCTGACGCGATCCCCTGGCTTTAAGAACATCAGGGATGACCCGTCGAACACCGGGTTGCCCTTCGCCCAGGCGTCTTTCCCCACGGTGACGATATCGTCAAAGGTGATACGATGGCTGTCGATGGCGCGATCGACCACGTAGCCGGTCATTAATTTGGTCAGGCTGGCAGGATTGCGCTGCTGATGTTCGTTACCCGCGGTCAGTACCTGACCGGTGGTGTAATCCATCAGCACCCAGGAGCCAGCCTGAATGGAAGGCGGCGCGACCGTAGCAGGTAAGTCGACGGCAAATGCGCAGGAAACGCTCGAAGCGAGCAAAGATACAGCAATAAACAAACGGCCTTTCAACGGCATATCCTCTAGATTTACAGATCCGCCGTCCTTTTTACGGAACTTCGCGTTTCATATCAGGGTTTAATTGCAAGAAAATATGACACGGCGGAGGATGTTGCTTGCCGTTACCCTTCTGATGACCGGGCAAATCGTTTACCATACCGGTCGCACGCCACCACGGATAATGAACAGACTATGCAAGACAGCGTCAACCAGCCCGGATTTTTATTCCACGATTATGAAACCTTCGGCACCAGCCCTTCCCTTGACCGGCCGGCGCAGTTCGCCGCCATCCGCACCGACGCGGAGCTGAACGTGCTGGGCGAGCCCGAGGTGTTTTACTGCAAGCCCGCTGACGATTACCTGCCGCAGCCGCAGGCGGTAATGATCACCGGGATCACCCCGCAGGAAGCGCTGGCCAAAGGGGATAACGAGGCCGCGTTTGCCCGCCGCATCCACGATCTGTTCACGGTGCCGCAAACCTGCATCGTCGGCTATAACAATGTGCGCTTTGATGACGAAGTGACGCGGAATATCTTCTATCGCAACTTCTATGACCCTTATGCCTGGAGCTGGCAGCACGATAACTCGCGCTGGGATCTGCTCGACGTGATGCGCGCCTGCTATGCCCTGCGTCCGGAAGGGATCGCCTGGCCGGAAAATGACGAGGGTCTGCCGAGCTTCCGCCTTGAACATCTGACCGTCGCCAACGGTATTGAACACCAGAACGCCCATGACGCGATGGCCGACGTCTACGCCACCATCGCCATGGCGAAGCTGGTGAAAACCCGGCAACCGCGGCTGTTTGACTATCTCTACAGCCACCGCAATAAGCGCAAGCTGGCGACGCTCATCGACGTACCGCAGATGAAGCCGCTGGTGCATGTCTCCGGCATGTTCGGCGCCGCGCGCGGCAACACCAGCCTGGTGGCGCCCCTGGCCTGGCATCCGGAAAACCGCAATGCGGTGATTATGGTCGATCTGGCGGGGGATATGGCGCCGCTGCTGGAGCTGGATGCGGACGCCCTGCGCGAGCGGCTTTACACCCCGCGCGCCGAGCTTGGCGATCTGCCGGCGGCGCCGATTAAGCTGGTGCATTTGAACAAATGTCCGGTGCTGGCTCAGGCCAATACCCTGCGCCCGCAGGATGCCGACCGGCTGGGGATCTCCATTCAGCGCTGTCTGGAGAATGCCCAGCTGCTGCGGGCGAATCCGCAGGTGCGGGAGAAAGTGGTGGCGGTGTATGCCGAAGCCGAGCCGTTCGTGCCGTCCGAAAACGTCGACGCCCAGCTTTACAATGGGTTCTTTAGCGATGCCGACCGCGCGGCGATGAAAATCGTGCTGGAAACGGAACCGCGCAATCTGCCGGCGCTGGATATCACCTTCGCCGACAAGCGCATCGAACGCCTGCTGTTTAACTACCGGGCGCGCAACTTCCCCGGCACGCTCGATGAAGCCGAGCAGCAGCGCTGGTTAGAGCACCGTCGTCAGGTATTTACGCCTGAGTTTTTGCAGGCCTATGCCGATGAGCTGCAGATGCTGTATCAGCAGTATGCGGATGATAAAGAGAAGCTGGCGCAGCTGAAGGCGCTGTGGCAGTACGCGCAGGATATTGTCTGATTGGCTGAAATTCCCGGGTTGCGGCTAACGCCTTACCCGGGCTACAAACTGTATCAGCTGTATGCGGATGATAAAGAGAAGCTGGCGCAGCTGAAGGCGCTGTGGCAGTACGCGCAGGATATTGTCTGATTGGCTGAAATTCCCGGGTTGCGGCTACCGCCTTACCCGGGATACAAACGATGACCGGGGAGGACACCTGACCGTAGGCCCGCGCAAGCGCAGCGCCGCCGGGCATTGCATCCCCGGTTCGTGCTTACCTTTTTGCCCGGGGGCGGCTTCGCCTTACCGGGCCTGGGCGCTGGTACCAGAGTAGCCCGGGTAAGGCGAAGCCGCTACCCGGGATGACTGGCTTAACTTTTCGCGCGGCTGGCGATGATTTCATCCGCTACGTTGCGCGGCGCTTCCGCGTAGTGGTGGAACTCCATGCTATAGGTTGCTCGTCCCTGAGACATCGAGCGCAGCGTGGTGGAATAACCAAACATCTCCGCCAGCGGCACATCGGCGCGGATGATCTGGCTGCCGAAGCGCTCTTCCATCCCCTGCACCATCCCGCGACGGGAAGAGAGATCGCCCATGATATTCCCGGCGTACTCTTCCGGCGTTTCCACCTCCACGTGCATCACCGGCTCAAGGATCACCGGGTCCGCTTTGCGCGCCCCTTCCCGGAAGCCGAAGATCGCCGCCATGCGGAACGCCATCTCCGAAGAGTCCACATCGTGGTACGATCCGAAGGTCAGGGTCGCTTTCACGTCAACCACCGGATAGCCCGCCAGCACGCCGGTGCCCATCGCTTCGCGCAGCCCTTTCTCCACGGAAGGGATGTACTCGCGCGGCACTACCCCGCCTTTGGTGGCGTCCTCGAAGACGAAACCGCTGCCCGGCTCCAGCGGCTCAAGGGTCAGCACGACGTGCCCGTACTGTCCTTTACCGCCGGACTGGCGCACAAATTTGCCCTCCACGTCCGTCACTTTCTTGCGCAGGGTTTCGCGGTAGGTGACCTGCGGACGACCAATGTTGGCCTCGACGTTAAACTCGCGCTTCATCCGGTCGACAATGATCTCCAGATGCAGCTCGCCCATGCCGGAGATAATCGTCTGGCCGGACTCTTCATCGGTATGCAAACGGAACGACGGATCTTCGGCCGCCAGCCGCTGCAGCGCGATGCCCATTTTCTCCTGGTCCGCTTTGGTCTTCGGCTCAATCGCCAGCGAAATCACCGGCTCCGGAAACTCCATCCGCTCAAGGGTAATCACCGCATCCGGGTCGCATAACGTATCGCCGGTAGTGACATCTTTCAGCCCAACGCAGGCCGCGATATCCCCGGCGTGCAGTTCGTCCACTTCGTGGCGATCGTTGGCCTGCATCAGGACGATACGCCCGATGCGCTCTTTCTTGCCCTTCACCGGATTCCACACCGCATCGCCTTTCTTCAGCGTCCCGGAGTAGACGCGGATAAAGGTCAACTGGCCGACGTAGGGGTCGGTCATCAGTTTGAACGCCAGCGCCGACAGCGGCTCATCGTCGCTCGGATGGCGCTCCGCCGGCTGGCCTTTCTCATCCACGCCCTGTATCGCCGGAATATCCAGCGGCGACGGCATCAGCTCCACCACCGCGTCGAGCATGCGCTGCACGCCTTTGTTTTTAAAGGCGCTACCGCAGAGCACCGCCTGGATTTCACCCTTCACCGTGCGCTGGCGCAGACCGGCGACGATCTCCGCCTCGTCCAGCTCGCCGGTTTCGAGGTATTTATCCATCAGCGCGTCGCTGGCCTCCGCCGCCGCCGAGACCATTTTCTCCCGCCACTCGCGGGCAGTCGCCAGCAGATCGTCAGGGACCGGCCCGTAGCTGAAGGTCATGCCCTGGGTGGCGTCATCCCACAGGATGGCGCGCATTTTCACCAGGTCGACGACGCCGGTGAAATGCTCTTCAGCGCCAATGGGGATGACAATCGGCACCGGGTTGGCCTTCAGGCGGTCGATCATCATCTGCACCACGCGGAAGAAGTCCGCGCCGGGGCGGTCCATCTTGTTGACGAAGGCCAGCCGCGGGACATGGTATTTATTCGCCTGGCGCCAGACGGTCTCCGACTGGGGCTGCACCCCGCCGACGGAGTCATACACCATCACCGCGCCGTCGAGCACGCGCATGGAACGTTCCACCTCAATGGTGAAATCCACGTGCCCCGGGGTGTCGATGATATTGATCCGGTGCGGCTCGAAGCTGCGGTCCATACCCGGCCAGAAGCAGCTCACCGCCGCCGAGGTAATGGTGATCCCGCGCTCTTGCTCCTGGGCCATCCAGTCGGTGGTTGCCGCGCCATCGTGTACTTCACCCAGCTTATGGCTCATCCCGGTGTAAAACAGGATGCGCTCGGTGGTGGTGGTTTTACCGGCATCGATATGCGCGGAGATACCGATGTTGCGATAACGTTCGAGGGGGATGGGTCGGGGCATGATGCGTCCTTAGTCGTTTTGACTGTCAGTCTGCGGTCGGAATGATCCGCAGTTCATTTCACTGCCGCTTATGATAGTACAATTGTACGAGTATATTCGAACTGTTTTTACTATTATTATGATTGGTCAGGTTGCGGCGGCGCGCGTGGCATGAGAACAGGAGTTTGGGTATAGTAGCCGCCAGCCGCCGATACGGGCTGCGACCGCCATGCGCCGCGCCACCGCCGACACAGGATTATTATGATCGCCAATCACCCTGAACGAGAACAAATTCGCCTGGAAAATGTCCTTTCCGCGCTCGGCAACCCGCTGCGACTGGAGATCATCCGCACGCTGGCCGACGGCAGCGAGCAGAGCTGTAACGCTCTGCGTCAGGAAGAGGTGGCCAAGTCCACCATGACCCACCACTGGCGCGTCCTGCGCGACAGCGGTGTGATCTGGCAGCGGCCTCAGGGACGGGAGAATATGATTTCGCTGCGCCGGGAAGATCTGGACGCCCGTTTTCCCGGCCTGCTGGATACGCTGCTGAACGTGATGCAGCAGTCGTGAATCGCTAACCTGCTGCCTGCTACTCCCCCGCCAGCCGCTGGTACTGCCTGAAACGGGCCCGGGCATCCTCCTCCGTTTGCCGGAACAGCGCGTCCGCCAGATCCGGGGTGGTTTTGTGCAGCGCGGCATAGCGCACCTCGCCAAGCAGAAAGTCGCGGAAACTCTCTTCCGGCTCTTCAGAGTCCAGTATAAACGGCGTTTTGCCCTCGGCTTCGCGCTGTGGTTGGTAGCGCCACAGGTGCCAGTATCCCGCCTCCACCGCCCGCTTCGCCTCGCGCTGACTGCAGCGCATCCCAGCTTTCAGGCCGTGGTTGATACAGGCGGCGTAGGCGATCACCAGCGACGGTCCCGGCCAGGCTTCAGCCTCGGCGATGGCCCGCAGGGTCTGATCTTTATCAGCGCCCATGGCGATCTGCGCAACGTAAACATTACCGTAGCTCATCGCCATCATGCCGAGATCTTTTTTCCGCGTGCGTTTCCCCTGGGCGGCAAACTTGGCGATCGCCGCCACCGGGGTCGATTTGGACGACTGGCCGCCGGTGTTGGAGTAGACCTCGGTATCGAACACCAGAATATTGACGTCTTCCCCGCTGGCCAGCACATGATCGAGACCGCCGAAGCCAATATCGTAGGCCCAGCCGTCGCCGCCGAAGATCCACTGCGAACGCCGGACGAAATAGTCACGGTTCTGCCAGAGCTGCTCCAGCAGCGGAACCCCCTCTTTTTCCGCCGCCAGCAACGCACTGAGGCGGTCCGCACGCTCGCGGGTCCCCTCCCCCTCGTCCTGCTGCGCCAGCCATTGCCGCATCGCAGCGTGAAGCGCGTCGCTGACCGGCAGCGCCAGGGCGCGGGTCATCTCCCCGGCGATCTGTTGGCGGATCGCCTGGCCGCCGAGCATCATGCCCAGCCCGAACTCGGCGTTGTCCTCAAACAGCGAGTTTGCCCAGGCCGGCCCGTGGCCGCGGTGGTTGGTGGTATAGGGCATCGAAGGCGCGCTGGCGCCCCAGATCGAAGAGCAGCCGGTGGCGTTGGCGATCAGCATCCGGTCGCCAAACAGCTGGGTGATCAGCCGGGCATAGGGCGTTTCGCCACAGCCCGCGCAGGCGCCGGAAAACTCCAGCAGCGGCGTTTCGAACTGGCTGCCTTTGACCGTCGTTTTGCGAAACGGGTTGTCTTTTGGCGCCAGCCCCAGCGCGTAGTCCCAGACCGGGGCCATCGCGCGCTGGCTGTCGAGGGAGGCCATCTGCAGCGCCTTGCCGCGCGACGGGCAGCTCTCCACGCAGTTGCCGCAGCCGGAGCAGTCCAGCGGCGAGATAGCCAGATGATAGTGGTAGTCTTTGGCCCCCTGGGCCGGTTTGCTCAGCAGCCCGGCGGGCGCCGTATCCTGTTCTTCAGCGTTCAGCAACGCCGGGCGGATCGCCGCATGTGGGCAGACGAAGGCGCACTGGTTACACTGGGTGCAGCCGTCGGGCTGCCAGACCGGCACCTCCAGGGCAATGCCGCGCTTCTCCCAGGCGGCGGTGCCGGAGGGAAAGGTGCCGTCTTCCATCCCGGCGAAAGCGCTCACCGGCAGCAGATCGCCGCGCTGGCGGTTCATGGGCTGCAGAATATCGCGGATGAAGTCCGGCATCAGGGTTGTCGCCTGCGGCGCCGGCGCCTCGAGGGTCGCCCAGTGGGCGGGAACCGTCACCCGACGCAGCGCCGCCATCCCCAGCTCGATCGCCCGCTGGTTCATCTCAATGACGCTCGCCCCTTTGCTGCCATAGCTTTTCTCCACCGCCTGTTTGAGATAGTCCGCCGCGGTTTGCGGATCGATAATCGCCGTCAGCTTAAAGAACGCCGCCTGCATCAGCATGTTAAAGCGCCCGCCGAGGCCCAGCTCGCGGGCGATGTCCACCGCGTTGAGGGTATAAAAGTCGATCTTTTCCTGCGCCAGATAGCGCCGGACGCTGACCGGCAGGTGCTGCTCCAGCTCCGCCTCGGACCAGCTGCAGTTGAGCAAAAAGGTGCCTCCCGGCTTCAGCCCCTCCAGCAGGTCGTAGCGGTCGACATAGGATTGCTGAGAGCAGGCGATAAAATCGGCCCGGTGGATCAGGTAGGGCGAGGTGATTGGCCGGTCGCCAAAGCGCAGGTGCGAGACGGTGATCCCCCCCGACTTTTTCGAGTCGTAGGAAAAGTAGGCCTGAGCATAGAGCGGCGTGTTATCGCCGATGATCTTAATGGCGCTTTTGTTCGCCCCGACGGTGCCATCCGAGCCCATGCCCCAGAATTTGCAGGCGGTGATCCCGGCGTGGGAGACCGCCAGCGGCACCTGCCGGGCGGGCAGCGAGGTAAAGGTGACGTCATCGACAATGCCCAGGGTAAACCCGTCCTTCGGCAGCGGCTGCCGAAGATTGTCAAACACCGCGGCGATATCGTTGGGCAGTACATCCTTACCGCCGAGGGCGTAGCGGCCGCCGACAATCAGCGGCGCATCGTCGCGTTGATAGAAAGCGTTTTTGACGTCGAGGCACAGCGGTTCCGCCTGCGCCCCCGGCTCTTTGGTGCGGTCAAGGACGGCAATGCGCTGCACGCTGGCGGGCAGTTGCGCGAAAAAGTGCGCCAGCGAGAACGGGCGATAGAGATGAACGCTGAGCAGCCCCACCTTCTCCCCCGCCGCATTCAGCGCATCCACCACCTCCTGGACGGTGTCGCACACTGAGCCCATGGCGATAATCACCCGCTCGGCGTCCGGCGCGCCGTGGTAATTAAACAGGTGATATTCCCGCCCGGTGAGCGCGGTGATCTTCGCCATATAGCTTTCCACCAGATCGGGCAGCGCGAGGTAGAAGCGGTTACCGGCCTCCCGCTCCTGGAAGTAGATATCCGGGTTTTGCGCGGTGCCGCGGATCACCGGGTGATCCGGATGCAGCGCCTGACGACGAAAGCGCTCCAGCGCCGGGCGGTCCAGCAGCGCCGCCAGTTGCTCATACTCCAGCACCTCGATCTTCTGTATTTCGTGCGAAGTGCGAAAGCCGTCGAAGAAGTTGATAAAGGGTATCCGCCCGGCGATCGCCGCCAGATGCGCCACCGCCGACAGGTCCATCACCTGCTGAACGTTATTCTCCACCAGCATGGCGCAGCCGGTCTGGCGCACCGCCATCACATCCTGATGATCGCCAAAAATATTCAGCGAATTGGTCGCCAGCGCCCGGGCGCTAACGTGAAAGACGCCCGGCAGCAGCTCCCCGGCAATTTTGTACAAATTGGGGATCATCAGCAGCAGTCCCTGCGACGCGGTGTAGGTGGTGGTGAGCGCCCCCGCCTGCAGCGCGCCGTGCACCGCCCCGGCGGCGCCGGCTTCAGACTGCATCTCCATCAGGCGCACCGGCCGACCAAAGAGGTTCTTTTTCCCCTTAGCGGCCCATTCATCGACATTCTCCGCCATCGGGGTGGAGGGGGTAATGGGATAGATGGCCGCCACGTCGGTAAAGGCGTAGGAGATCCAGGCCGCCGCCGCGTTGCCATCCATTGTTTTCATGTTTCCGGACATCGTTCAATCCTCGAAGGTGAGCGTTCTCTTTACCGCGACAGCCCGCGGCAAACCCTGTTTCCTCTTCAAGCACAGCCTGTGCCAGCTCGCGGATTGCCGCCTGTCGCTTATTAATTCAACAGGTTAAGGGAAGAAAGGCGCAGGTCCGTCCGGCGGAATTGCGGGGAATAAGACACAGGGCGCGACAAGCTGTTGAACAGGCGACAAATCGCCGCGCCGGGCCGGTGGCGGGAAATTGTTCTGTTTCGCACATTTGGTGGCGTTATTGTGCCGTTTGCGCAGGCCCCCGGCGCGGCCGGTTTACAGAAAACACTTATTTATCAAAAGACTGAATAAAAAATCACAGCTGGTATGTTCCCTGCACTTCTCTGCTGGCAAACACTCAACAACAGGAGAAGTCACCATGACCATGCGTCAATGCGCTATCTACGGTAAAGGCGGTATCGGTAAATCCACCACCACCCAGAATCTCGTCGCGGCCCTCGCCGAGATGGGTAAGAAAGTGATGATCGTCGGCTGCGATCCGAAGGCGGACTCCACCCGTCTGATCCTCCACGCGAAAGCCCAGAACACCATTATGGAGATGGCGGCGGAAGTGGGCTCGGTCGAGGATCTGGAGCTCGAAGACGTGCTGCAAATCGGCTATGGCGATGTACGTTGCGCCGAATCCGGCGGCCCGGAGCCAGGCGTCGGCTGTGCCGGGCGCGGGGTGATCACCGCCATCAACTTCCTCGAGGAAGAAGGCGCCTATGAAGAAGATCTGGATTTCGTCTTCTATGACGTCCTCGGCGACGTGGTCTGCGGCGGCTTCGCCATGCCGATCCGCGAAAACAAAGCCCAGGAGATCTACATCGTCTGCTCCGGGGAGATGATGGCGATGTATGCCGCCAACAATATCTCCAAGGGGATCGTGAAGTACGCCAAATCCGGCAAGGTACGCCTCGGCGGCCTGATCTGTAACTCGCGCAAAACCGACCGCGAAGACGAGCTGATCATCGCCCTGGCGGAGAAGCTCGGCACCCAGATGATCCACTTTGTTCCCCGCGACAATATTGTGCAGCGCGCAGAGATCCGCCGGATGACGGTGATCGAGTACGACCCGACCTGTCAGCAGGCCAACGAATATCGTCAGCTGGCGCAGAAGATCGTCAATAACACCAAAAAAGTGGTGCCGACCCCCTGCACCATGGACGAGCTGGAGTCGCTGCTGATGGAGTTCGGCATCATGGAAGAAGAAGACACCAGCATCATTGGTAAAACCGCCGCTGAAGAAAACGCGGCCTGAGCACAGGATCCTCACCATGACCAACGCAACAGGCGAACGTAACCTTGCGCTCATCCAGGAAGTCCTGGAGGTGTTTCCCGAAACCGCGCGCAAAGAGCGCAGAAAGCACATGATGATCAGCGATCCGCAGATGGAGAGCGTCGGCAAGTGCATTATCTCGAACCGTAAATCGCAGCCCGGGGTGATGACCGTGCGCGGCTGCGCCTACGCCGGCTCGAAAGGGGTGGTGTTTGGGCCGATTAAAGACATGGCCCATATCTCGCACGGCCCCATCGGCTGCGGCCAGTACTCGCGCGCCGGACGGCGCAACTACTATACCGGCGTTAGCGGCGTCGACAGCTTCGGCACCCTGAACTTCACCTCAGATTTTCAGGAGCGCGATATTGTCTTCGGCGGCGATAAAAAGCTGAGCAAACTGATTGAAGAGATGGAGCTGCTGTTCCCGCTGACCAAAGGGATCACTATCCAGTCGGAGTGTCCGGTGGGCCTGATCGGCGATGACATCAGCGCCGTGGCCAACGCCAGCAGCAAGGCGCTGGATAAACCGGTGATCCCGGTGCGCTGCGAAGGCTTTCGCGGCGTCTCGCAGTCGCTGGGCCACCATATCGCCAACGACGTGGTGCGCGACTGGGTGCTGAACAACCGCGAAGGGCAGCCGTTTGCCAGCACCCCGTATGATGTCGCCATCATTGGCGATTACAACATCGGCGGCGACGCCTGGGCCTCGCGCATTCTGCTGGAAGAGATGGGGCTGCGGGTAGTGGCGCAGTGGTCCGGCGACGGCACCCTGGTGGAGATGGAGAACACCCCGTTCGTTAAGCTAAACCTCGTCCACTGCTACCGCTCGATGAACTATATCGCCCGCCATATGGAGGAGAAACATCAGATCCCGTGGATGGAATATAACTTCTTCGGCCCGACCAAAATCGCCGAATCGCTGCGCAAAATCGCCGATCAATTTGATGACGCCATTCGCGCCAATGCGGAAGCGGTGATCGCCAAATATGAGGGGCAGATGGCGGCCATCATCGCCAAATATCGCCCGCGGCTGGAGGGGCGCAAAGTGCTGCTGTACATGGGGGGGCTGCGGCCGCGCCACGTCATCGGCGCCTATGAGGATCTCGGGATGGAGATCATCGCCGCCGGCTACGAGTTTGCCCATAACGATGATTACGACCGCACCCTGCCGGACCTGAAAGAGGGCACTCTGCTGTTTGACGATGCCAGCAGCTATGAGCTGGAGGCCTTCGTCAAAGCGCTGAAGCCCGACCTCATCGGCTCCGGGATCAAAGAGAAATATATCTTCCAGAAAATGGGGGTGCCGTTCCGCCAGATGCACTCCTGGGACTATTCCGGCCCCTATCACGGCTATGACGGCTTCGCCATCTTTGCCCGCGATATGGATATGACCCTGAACAATCCGGCGTGGAACGAACTGACTGCCCCGTGGCTGAAGTCTGCGTGATTGCCCCTTCACTGTCCCGTCAGTCCACCGATTTGTGGCGCGGGAGGAGAACACCATGAGCCAAACGATCGATAAAATTCACAGCTGTTATCCGCTGTTTGAACAGGATGAATACCAGACCCTGTTCCAGAACAAAAAGAGCCTTGAAGAGGCGCACGACGCGCAGCGCGTCCAGGAGGTATTTGCCTGGACCACCACCGCCGAGTATGAAGCGCTGAACTTCCAGCGCGAGGCTTTGACCGTCGACCCGGCCAAAGCCTGCCAGCCGCTCGGGGCCGTACTCTGCGCGCTGGGGTTCGCCGGCACCCTGCCCTACGTCCACGGCTCTCAGGGCTGCGTCGCCTATTTCCGCACCTACTTTAACCGCCATTTTAAGGAGCCGGTGGCTTGCGTCTCCGACTCGATGACCGAGGACGCGGCGGTGTTCGGCGGCAACAACAACATGAATCTGGGCCTGCAGAATGCCAGCGCGTTGTATAAACCCGAGATTATCGCCGTCTCCACCACCTGCATGGCCGAGGTGATCGGCGACGATCTGCAGGCGTTTATCGCCAACGCCAAAAAAGAGGGATTTGTTGACGACAGTATCGCCATTCCTTACGCCCATACCCCCAGCTTTATCGGCAGCCATGTCACCGGCTGGGACAATATGTTCGAAGGGTTCGCGAAGACCTTTACCGCTGACTACGCCGGGCAGCCGGGCAAACTGCAAAAGCTCAATCTGGTGACCGGATTTGAGACCTATCTCGGCAACTTCCGCGTGCTGAAGCGGATGATGGCGCAGATGGATGTCCCCTGCAGCCTGCTCTCCGACCCTTCAGAGGTGCTCGACACCCCCGCCGACGGCCATTACCGGATGTACGCCGGCGGCACCAGCCAGCAGGAGATCAAAACCGCGCCGGACGCCATTGACACCCTGCTGCTGCAGCCATGGCAGCTGGTGAAAAGCAAAAAGGTGGTTCAGGAGATGTGGAATCAGCCCGCCACGGAGGTGGCCGTTCCGTTGGGTCTGGCCGCTACCGACGCGCTGCTGATGACCGTCAGTCAGCTGACCGGCAAACCGATCGCCGACGCCCTGACCCTTGAGCGCGGCCGGCTGGTGGACATGATGCTGGACTCCCACACCTGGCTGCACGGCAAAAAATTCGGCCTCTACGGCGATCCGGATTTCGTGATGGGCCTGACGCGCTTCCTGCTGGAGCTGGGCTGCGAGCCGACGGTGATCCTCAGCCATAACGCCAATAAACGCTGGCAAAAGGCGATGAAGAAAATGCTCGACGCCTCGCCCTACGGCCAGGACAGCGAAGTGTTCATCAACTGCGACCTGTGGCACTTCCGGTCGCTGATGTTCACCCGTCAGCCGGACTTTATGATCGGTAACTCCTACGGCAAGTTTATCCAGCGCGATACCCTGGCGAAGGGCAAAGCCTTCGAAGTGCCGCTGATCCGTCTCGGCTTTCCGCTGTTCGACCGCCATCATCTGCACCGCCAGACCACCTGGGGCTATGAAGGCGCGATGAACATCGTCACGACGCTGGTGAACGCCGTGCTGGAAAAACTGGACCACGACACCAGCCAGCTGGGCAAAACCGATTACAGCTTCGACCTCGTTCGTTAACCATCAGGCGCCCCGCCGCAGGCGGGGCCAGGAGGGAGTATGCCCATCGTGATTTTCCGTGAGCGCGGCGAGGCGCTGTATGCCTATATCGCCAAACAGGATCTGGAGGCCCGGGTGCTTCAGGTCGAACATGACGAGACGGACCGCTGGGGCGGCGCGATTGCCCTTGAAGGGGGACGTCGCTACTACGTCAATCCGCAGCCGGGGCGGCCGGTCTTTCCGATAAGCCTGCGCGCCACCCGCAGCACGCTGCTATAAGGAGCTGGAAATGTCCGATAACGATACCCTTTTCTGGCGTCTGCTGGCGCTATTCCAGACGCTGCCGGAGCTGCAGCCGGTGCAAGTCGTCGACTGGCTGGCGCAGGAGTGCGGCGAAACCCTGACCCCGGCACGGTTAACCACCCTGACGCAGCCTCAGCTGGCCGCCAGCTTTCCTTCGGCGACGGCGGTGATGTCCCCGGCCCGCTGGGCGCGGGTCATCGCCTGCCTGCAGGGGGCGCTGCCCGGCCATTTGCGCATCGCCCGGTCACCCCAGCGGACGCCGCAGCTGCGGGTCGCCTTCTGTTCGCAGGATGGCCTGGTCATCAATGGTCATTTTGGCCAGAACCGGCTGTTTTTTATCTATGCCTTCGATGACCAGGGCGGCTGGCTGGCGGATCTGCGCCGCTACCCCTCCGCGCCCCACCAGCAGGAGGCCAACGAAGTGCGCGCCCGGCTTATAGAGGACTGTCAGCTGCTGTTTTGCCAGGAGATCGGCGGGCCCGCCGCCGCCCGGCTGATCCGCCACCGGATCCACCCGATGAAAGCGCCGCCGGGCACGACGATCCAGGCCCAGTGCGAGGCGATCAATACGCTGCTGGCCGGCCGTTTGCCGCCGTGGCTGGCGAAGCACCTCAACCGGGATAACCCTCTGGAGGAACGTGTTTTTTAATCGTTGTGTTGTGCTTGTTGCCCGCCGACCCCGCGGGCCTTTTTTTGCCCCTGCAGGTGACATCCTTTCTTTCAGCCAGGCAAGCGCCTGAGGACAGGGACATCCTTTCTTTCAGCAAGGCAAGCGCCGCAGGACAGGGACAAAAGTGACAGCGGGGGGTTAGGCGCATCAGGAAAATTGGCGAGAACGCAGGCGCGCATCCAGGACTGGCCGCCAGGACGGCGGCCAGAGGGCGGTCGAGACAGGGATGTCGAGTCCGCCCGTTCCGCCAGATGAAGCCGGAGTGGAGCGGACCGCGCAGCGGCAATTTTCAGCGCCATGCGGGGGGTCATGGGGGGCGGGCGAAACGCCCCCCATGCCGTTCACCCGCAGAGGGCGCGATGAAATAGAGAGGAAGGTTGGTGAACGGAATATTCCACCTTATCGACGCTTCCCGTCATTCGCCAATATGCGGCAATACTGTCACGGTAAATCCAGTCATCAGGGGATAATCCACGCCTTCCCCCTGTTTGATTGTTGCCTTTGTCGCAAAGCCCACAACCCTTTTTCCTTAAAAATCAACCCCCCTCTCCCTGGAGCGCGAATTGCATCACCTCCCCGGTCTCCCACCGTCAACGAGGTCACTATGAAGGGAAAGGAAATTCTGGCGCTGCTGGACGAACCCGCCTGCGAGCACAACCAGAAGCAAAAATCCGGCTGCAGCGCCCCTAAGCCCGGCGCCACCGCCGGCGGCTGCGCCTTCGACGGCGCGCAGATAACGCTCCTGCCCATCGCCGATGTCGCGCACCTGGTGCACGGCCCTATCGGCTGCGCGGGAAGCTCGTGGGATAACCGCGGCAGCGTCAGCGCCGGCCCGGCCCTCAACCGGCTCGGCTTTACCACCGATCTCAACGAACAGGATGTGATTATGGGCCGCGGCGAACGCCGCCTGTTCCATGCCGTGCGTCACATCGTCGACCGCTATCGCCCGGCGGCGGTCTTTATCTACAACACCTGCGTACCGGCGATGGAAGGCGATGACATTGAGGCGGTGTGCCAGGCCGCGCAGACCGCCACCGGCGTCCCGGTCATCGCCATTGACGCCGCCGGCTTCTACGGCAGCAAAAATCTTGGCAACCGGATAGCGGGCGACGTAATGCTCAGGCAGGTGATTGGCCAGCGCGAACCCGCCCCATGGCCGGATAACACGCCCTTTGCCCCGGCCCAGCGCCACGATATCGGCCTGATTGGCGAATTCAATATCGCCGGCGAGTTCTGGCAGGTCCAGCCGCTGCTCGACGAGCTGGGGATCCGCGTCCTCGGCAGCCTCTCCGGCGACGGCCGCTTTGCCGAGATCCAGACCCTGCACCGGGCGCAGGCCAATATGCTGGTGTGCTCGCGAGCGCTGATCAACGTCGCCCGGGGGCTGGAGCTACGCTACGGCACGCCGTGGTTTGAGGGCAGCTTCTACGGGATCCGCGCCACCTCCGACGCCTTGCGCCAGCTGGCGGCGCTGCTGGGGGATGACGACCTGTGCCGCCGCACCGAGGCACTGATCGCCCGCGAGGAGCGAGCAGCGGAGCAGGCGCTAGCGCCGTGGCGCGAGCAGCTCCGCGGGCGCAAAGTGCTGCTCTACACCGGCGGCGTGAAATCCTGGTCGGTGGTCTCGGCCCTGCAGGATCTCGGCATGACCGTGGTGGCCACCGGCACGCGGAAATCCACCGAGGAGGACAAACAGCGGATCCGGGAGCTGATGGGCGACGAGGCGGTGATGCTTGAGGAGGGCAACGCCCGCACCCTGCTCGACGTGGTGTACCGCTATCAGGCGGATCTGATGATCGCCGGCGGACGCAATATGTACACCGCCTGGAAAGCCCGGCTGCCGTTCCTCGATATCAATCAGGAGCGGGAGCACGCCTACGCTGGCTACCAGGGCATCATCACCCTCGCCCGCCAGCTCTGTCTGACCCTCGCCAGCCCCGTCTGGCCGCAAACGCATGCCCGCGCCCCGTGGCGCTAGGAGAACACCATGGCAGACCTTATCCGTAGCGAAAAACCGCTGGCGGTGAGCCCGATTAAAACCGGGCAACCGCTCGGGGCGATCCTCGCCAGCCTTGGGCTGGCCCAGGCCATCCCGCTGGTCCATGGCGCCCAGGGCTGCAGCGCCTTCGCCAAAGTTTTCTTTATTCAGCATTTTCATGACCCGGTGCCCCTGCAGTCGACGGCCATGGATCCGACCGCCACGATCATGGGCGCCGACGGCAATATCTTCACCGCGCTCGACACCCTCTGCCAGCGCCACAGTCCGCAGGCCATTGTGCTGCTCAGCACCGGACTGGCGGAGGCGCAGGGCAGCGATATCGCCCGGGTGGTACGCCAGTTTCGCGAGGCGCATCCCCGCCATAACGGCGTGGCGATCCTCACCGTCAACACCCCGGATTTTTTTGGCTCCATGGAAAACGGCTACAGCGCGGTGATCGAGAGCATCATCGAGCAGTGGGTGGCGCCGACGCCGCGTCCGGGGCAGCGGCCCCGGCGGGTCAACCTGCTGGTCAGCCACCTCTGTTCGCCAGGGGATATCGAATGGCTGAGCCGCTGCGTGGAGGCCTTTGGCCTGCAGCCGGTGGTCCTGCCGGACCTCTCCCTGTCGATGGATGGCCACCTGGGTCAGGGGGATTTTACGCCCCTGACCCAGGGCGGCGCCTCGCTGCGCCAGATTGCGCAGATGGGCCAGAGTCTGGGCAGCTTCGCCATCGGCGTGTCGCTGCAGCGGGCGGCATCGCTGCTGAGCCAGCGCAGCCGCGGAGAGGTGATCGCCCTGCCGCACCTGATGACCCTCGGCCACTGCGATACCTTTATTCATCAGCTGGCGAAGCTGTCCGGGCGCCGCGTACCGGCCTGGATTGAGCGCCAGCGCGGCCAGCTGCAGGACGCGATGATCGACTGCCATATGTGGCTGCAGGGCCAGCGCATGGCGATGGCCGCGGAGGGCGACCTGCTGGCGGCCTGGTGTGATTTCGCCCGCAGCCAGGGGATACAGCCCGGCCCGCTGGTCGCCCCCACCAGCCACCCCAGCCTGCGCCAGCTGCCGGTCGAGCAGGTGGTGCCGGGGGATCTGGAGGATCTCCAGCAGCTGCTGAGCCAGCAACCCGCCGATCTGCTGGTGGCTAACTCACACGCCCGCGATCTGGCGGAGCAGTTTGCCCTGCCGCTGATCCGCGTCGGCTTTCCTCTTTTCGATCGGCTCGGCGAGTTTCGCCGGGTTCGCCAGGGGTACGCCGGCATGCGCGACACGCTGTTTGAGCTGGCCAATCTGCTGCGCGACCGCCATCACCACACCGCCCTCTACCGATCGCCGCTTCGCCAGGGCGCCGACCCCCAGCAAGCTTCAGGAGACGATTATGCCGCCCATTAACCGTCAGTTTGAGATGGTCCACGCCGACGAGTGGTCGATGAAAGTCGCCTTCGCCAGCTCCGATTACCGCCATGTCGATCAGCATTTTGGCGCCACGCCGCGGCTGGTGGTCTACGGCGTCAAGGCGGATCGGGTCACCCTGCTGCGGGTGGTGGAGTTCCCGGTCGTCAGCGGCCATCAGACCGAGAAAATTGCCGAGCGCATCCACGCCCTGGAGGATTGCGTCACCCTGTTCTGCGTGGCGATTGGCGAGGCGGTTTTTCGCCAGCTGCTGCAGGTGGGCGTCCGCGCCGAACGGGTTCCCGATCAGACCACCATCCTCGGCTTACTGCAGGAGATCCAGCTCTCCTGGTATGAAAAAGCGCAGCGCCGCAGCGCTCGGCAACGCGATCCGCAGCGCTTTAACCGCCTGCTGGAAGAGCAGACGTGGCGGGAGGAGCCCGACCCGCAGCCCTGAGCCTGTCGTTTATGTGACAAAGCCCACAAAACGCCACAACAGTGTCGGCTCTGTCGGGGGCGGTTAACCCGCCAGGTCATTAACAAATAAGGTTTTTATGCGTTGGTACCGCAATTGCTTGGGGAACAGTACCACCGCCAGTCTGCGGTGCACCGCGCCCCGGCGTTTTCGTCATCATCCCTGGAGCTGACAGCATGTGGAACTACTCCGAGAAAGTGAAAGACCATTTTTTTCATCCCCGCAACGCGCGCGTGGTCGACAACGCCAACGCGGTGGGCGATGTGGGTTCATTAAGCTGCGGCGATGCGCTGCGCCTGATGCTGCGGGTTGATCCGCACACCGAGATCATCGAGGAGGCCGGCTTCCAGACCTTCGGCTGCGGCAGCGCCATCGCCTCCTCTTCCGCGCTGACGGAGCTGATTATCGGCCACACCCTGACCGAAGCCGGGCAGATCACCAACCAGCAGATCGCCGACTACCTCGACGGCCTGCCGCCGGAGAAAATGCACTGCTCGGTGATGGGCCAGGAGGCGCTGCGTGCGGCTATCGCCCATTTTCGCGGCGAAAGCCTTGAGGAGGAGCATGAGGAGGGCAAGCTGATCTGTAAATGCTTCGGCGTCGACGAAGGACATATTCGCCGGGCCGTGGTGAACAACGGCCTGACCACCCTCGAGGAGGTGATCAACTACACCAAGGCCGGCGGGGGCTGTACCGCCTGCCATGAAAAAATTGAGCTGGCGCTGGCGGCGATCCTCGCCCAACAGCCGCCCGCCCCCCTGCCGGCGGAGACGGCCCACGATGCGCAGTGGCAAAGCGTGGTCGATACCATCAACGAGCTGCGCCCGCACATTCAGGCCGACGGCGGCGACATGACGCTGGTGAGCGTCACCCCGCGCCAGGTCACCGTCAGCCTCTCCGGCAGCTGCAGCGGCTGCATGATGACCGACATGACCCTCGCCTGGCTGCAGCAAAAGCTGATGGAGCGCACCGGAAGTTACATGGACGTGGTGGCGGCCCCGGCCGCGGTTAACTAACCCCAGGGGGACACAATGAAACCTGTTTATCTCGATAACAACGCCACCACCCGTCTCGACCCGATGGTTCTCGACGCGATGATGCCCTTTTTGACCGACTTTTACGGCAATCCCTCGTCGATTCACGATTTTGGTCTGCCGGCGCAGGCCGCCCTTGAACGGGCGCACCAGCAGGTGGCCGCTCTGCTCGGGGCCGACTACCCCAGCGAGATCATTTTTACCTCCTGCGCCACCGAGGCCACGACCACCGCCATCGCCTCAGCGGTGGCCCTGATGCCGGAGCGGCGCGAGATCATCACCAGCGCGGTCGAACATCCCGCCACCCTGGCGGTGTGCGAACAGCTGGAGCGCCAGGGATACCTGATCCACCGTATCGCCGTGGATCGGCAGGGCGCTCTGGATATGGCGCAGTTTCGGGCGGCGCTTAGCCCACGCGTGGCGCTGGTCAGCATCATGTGGGCCAATAACGAAACCGGCGTCATGTTCCCGGTGCCCGAGCTGGCGGAGCTGGCCCATGAGCAGGGCGCGCTGTTTCACTGCGACGCCGTGCAGGTGGTGGGCAAAATCCCGATGGCGCTCAGCCAGACGCGGATCGATATGCTCTCCTGCTCGGCGCATAAATTCCACGGCCCCAAAGGGGTGGGCTGCCTCTGGCTGCGGCGGGGAACGCGTTTTCGCCCGCTGCTGCGCGGCGGCCACCAGGCGCATGGCCGGCGGGCCGGGACGGAAAATATCAGCGGCATTGTCGGCATGGGCGCCGCCAGCGAGCTGGCGCAGGTCCACCTTCCGGGCATGGCGCAGATTAGCCAGCTGCGCGATCGCCTTGAACATCATCTCCTGAGCGCCATTCCGGCGGTAACGGTGATGGGCGGCAGCCAGCCGCGGGTGCCCGGCACGCTTAATCTGGCCTTCGAGTGCATTGAAGGCGAGGCGATCCTGCTGCTGATGAATCAGGCCGGGATCGCCGCCTCCAGCGGCAGCGCCTGCACCTCCGGCTCGCTGGAGCCGTCGCACGTCATGCGGGCGATGAATATTCCTTACACCGCGGCCCACGGCACCGTTCGCTTCTCCCTCTCGCGCTACACCCGGGAAAAAGAGATCGACTACGTCATCGCCGCCCTGCCTCCTGTTATCGACCGGCTGCGCGCCCTGTCGCCCTACTGGCGAAACGGCCAGCCGCTCCTGCAGGATGGCGCCTTCGCGCCGGTCTTCGGTTAAGACGGAGAGACGACAATGGGACGCGTACTGATCAATGACACCACCCTGCGCGATGGCGAACAGAGTCCCGGCGTGGCCTTCCAGGCCAGCGAAAAAATCGCCATCGCCGAGGCGCTGTACGCGGCGGGGATAGAGGCGCTGGAGGTCGGCACCCCGGCGATGGGCGAGGAGGAGTGCGCCCGTATCCGGCTGGTGCGCCGTCAGCTCCCTGGCGCCACGCTGATGACCTGGTGCCGGATGCAGGCCGGCGAAATTCGCCTGAGCGCCGAGCTGGGCATGGACTGGGTGGATATCTCCATCCCCGCCTCCGACAAGCTGCGGCAGTACAAACTGCGCGAGAGCTTACCGCTGCTGCTGGAGCGGCTGACGGGTCTGATCCACCTCGCCCATACCCTTGGCCTGAAGGTCTGCATTGGCTGTGAGGACGCCTCGCGGGCCAGCGACGCGACGCTACGGGATATTGCCCGGCAGGCCGGCGAGGCGGGGGCTGCCCGTCTGCGCTATGCCGACACCGTCGGTATCCTCGACCCGTTTACCACCGCGGCGCAGATCGCCGCCCTGCGTAACGTCTGGCCCGGCGAACTCGAGATGCACGCCCATAACGATCTCGGGCTGGCCACCGCCAACACCCTCGCGGCGGTACGCGCCGGGGCCACCAGCGTGAACACCACCGTGCTGGGCCTGGGCGAACGGGCGGGCAACGCGGCGCTGGAAACGGTGGCGCTTGGGCTGGAGCGCTGCCTGGGCGTCGAGACCGGGGTGCGTTTCACCGCCCTGCCGGCGCTGTGCGAACAGGTGGCCCTCGCCACCCGCCGCCCTGTCGATCCCCAGCAGCCGCTGGTGGGCGAGCTGGTTTTTACCCATGAGTCCGGCGTGCACGTCGCGGCGCTACTGCGCGACAGCGAGAGCTATCAGGCGATCGACCCCGCCCTGCTGGGCCGCGGCTATCGGCTGGTGCTGGGCAAACACTCCGGTCGCCAGGCGGTTAACGGCGTCTTCGACCGGATGGGCTATCACCTGACGTCAGCGCAAATTGACCAGCTGCTGCCGGCGCTCCGCCACTTTGCGGAAACCGGCAAACGCAGCCCGCGGGATGATGAGCTGGCGGCAATCTATCACGCGCTCTGCGGCGCCGAAACGCTGCAGGCCAGGGGGTAAGCATGGAGTGGTTTTATCAGATCCCCGGCGTAGACGACCTGCGCTCCGCCGACGCCTTCTTTCAGTTTTTCGCCGTTCCCTACCAGCCCGAGCGTCTGGCCCATTGCAGCCTGCCGGTGCTGGCCGCCTTTCACCGCAAGCTACGGGCGGAAGTGCCCCTGCTCAACCAGCTGGAGGAGAACCCGCGCGCGCACTGGCTGCTGGCGCGCCGGCTGCTGGCGGAGAGTTATCAGCAGCAGTTCGAGGAGAACACGCCATGAGACCCACATTTACCTTTAGCGAAGCGGTCCGCGTCGTGCGCGCCATCCGTAACGATGGCACCTATGCGGGCCTGCCGTCCGGCGCCCTGTTGGTGCGCCGGGGCAGCATCGGCTATGTCCGCGACTGGGGGGTATTCTTGCAGGACCAGGTCATCTACCAGGTCCACTTCCCGGAGAGCGACCGGATCGTCGGCTGCCGCGAACAGGAGCTGATTGCCGGCGATCGTCCCTGGCTGGCGGGGAATCTGCAGTATGGCGATAACGTCACCTGCCAGACGGCGCTGACGTTGCAGGGCGAAGTGGTGGTCAACGTCGGTCAGCAGGGGCGTATTGAGGCCACCGATCGGGGCGAGCGCGGGGACGGCTATATCGTCGACTTCGGCGGCCGCTGGTTCCAGGTTCCGGTGACCGCGCTGGCCCTGGCAGAGGAGGAAGAATAATGCAGCCATGGCAACGATTTGGCCGGCGGCGGCTGGCGCAGAGCCGCTGGAACTGCGAACCGTCGGCCATCGCCGCGGCGGACCGGGAGGCCTTCGAGGCGGCCTGGCAGCGTCAGGCCCGCGTGGAGCAGGCGCTGATCGCCGAGGTCGCGGCGGAGACGATCCCCGCCGCGCTACGGGAAGGCCTCGCCGCTTCGCTGCGCCTCTGGCTGGATGAGGGCGGATTTACGCCGCCGGAGCGGGCGGCGATCGTCCTGCATCATGCCCGGCTGGAAACCGCCTTCGCCGGGATTGCCAGCCAGGCGCCGCAGCCGGATCCCGCCGCGGTGCAGGCCTGGTATCTGCGGCATCAGGCGCAGTTTATGCGCCCGGAACAGCGGTTGACCCGCCATCTGCTGCTCACCGTCGATGGCGATGAGCAGGCGGTTTACTCGCGCATCCAGGCGCTTCATGGGCAAATCGCGGCCTCCCGCGAGGCGTTTGCGCCGCTGGCCCAGCGACACTCCCACTGCCCGAGCGCGCTGGACGGCGGGCGACTGGGGTGGATCGGGCGGGGGTTGCTCTATCCGCAGCTGGAGGAGGCCCTGTTTGCGCTGACGGAAAATGCGCTGAGCGCGCCGGTGGCCAGCGAGCTGGGCTGGCACCTGGTATGGTGCGAAGCCATCCGCCCCGCCGCGCCGATGACGCCTGAACAGGCGCTGGAAAGCGCCCGCGATTACCTTATTCAACAGAGCCAGCGCCGCCACCAGCGCCAGTGGCTGGCTGAGATGTTAGCGCGCCAGCCGGGGCTATGCGGGTAGCCGACAGGCCACCCGCCAGCGTCTACAGCAGTTGCGGTTTGATCTCCTCAAGCCAGGTCGCCAGACGCGTTTCGGTCTCGTCGAACTGGTTATCCTGGTCCAGCACCAGCCCGACAAACCGCTCCCCCTCCAGCGCCGATGAGGCGCTGAACTCATACCCCTCGTTCGGCCAGCTGCCGATCATCGTCGCCCCGCGGGCGCGCAGGGCGTCGTACAGCGGCCGCAGCCCGCTGGCGAAGTTATCGGGATAGCCGCGCTGATCGCCGAGGCCAAACAGCGCCACCGTTTTTCCCTGCAGGCTGACGTCGCCGAGGTTGCGGATAAACTCGGCCCACGACTCGCTCTCGCCCCCGGCCTCAAGGCCAGGCAGCTGGCCGTCGCCCAGCGTCGGCGTGCCCAGCAGCAGGGCCGGGTAGGCCAGCAGGTCCGCCAGCGTGGCGCGGTTAATATTGACCGGGGCAGCGGCGGCCTCCCCCAGCTGCTTGTGGATCAGTTTCGCGATCTTGCGGGTTTTACCGGTATCGGTGCCAAAGAAAATGCCAATGTTCGCCATAGTACGCTCCTGTCGGAATGGTGTCGGAAATAGGGATTACCGCAGGGGTATTGCGAAGGCTGTGCCAGGTTGCCCTGCACCGTGACGGCTCATCCCTGCCCCATCAGGATCGCTTCCCGCCGCCGCAGCGCCCGCGCAAGGCGCCCCCGGCGGGCCGAAAGGTAAAAATCAGCGGATTTTCCCCCTGTCGGATCAATGTTTCGTTCGGTCGTTTCGATAAGGGCGCACCGTTTGCATGGTTATCCGGGTTCGGCTCAGCCCGCCGCGATCCGCGCAGGGTGTCGGACAATTTGTCATAACTGCGACACAGGAGTTTGCGATGACCCTGAATATGATGCTCGATAACGCCGCGCCGGAAGCCATCGCCGGCGCGCTGACTCAACAACATCCGGGGCTGTTTTTTACCATGGTGGAACAGGCCTCAGTGGCGATTTCCCTCACCGACGCCAGCGCCAGGATCATCTACGCCAACCCGGCGTTTTGCCGCCAGACCGGCTATTCGCTGGCGCAATTGTTAAATCAGAACCCGCGCCTGCTGGCCAGCAGCCAGACGCCGCGCGAGATCTATCAGGAGATGTGGCATACCCTGCTCCAGCGTCAGCCGTGGCGCGGCCAGCTGATTAACCAGCGGCGGGACGGCGGCCTGTACCTGGTGGAGATTGACATCACTCCGGTGCTCAGTCCGCAAGGGGAACTGGAGCATTATCTGGCGATGCAGCGGGATATCAGCGTCAGCTATACCCTGGAGCAGCGGCTGCGCAACCATATGACCCTGATGGAGGCGGTGCTGAATAATATTCCCGCCGCCGTGGTGGTAGTGGACGAGCAGGATCGGGTGGTGATGGACAACCTTGCCTATAAAACCTTCTGCGCCGACTGCGGCGGCCGGGAGCTGCTCACCGAGCTGCAGGTCTCCCCAGGCCGGATGACGCCCGGCGTGGAGCAGATCCTGCCGGTGGCGATCCGCGGGGCCGCGCGCTGGCTGTCGGTGACCTGCTGGCCGCTGCCCGGCGTCAGCGAAGAGGCCAGCCGCTACTTTATCGACAGCGCGCTGGCGCGAACCCTGGTGGTGATCGCCGACTGTACCCAGCAGCGCCAGCAGCAGGAGCAGGGCCGCCTCGACCGGCTGAAGCAGCAAATGACCGCCGGCAAGCTGCTGGCGGCGATCCGCGAGTCGCTGGACGCCGCGCTGATCCAGCTGAACTGCCCGATTAACATGCTGGCGGCGGCCCGTCGGCTGAACGGCGAGAGCAGCGGCAACGTGGCGCTGGAGGCCGCCTGGCGCGAAGGGGAAGAGGCGATGGCCCGGCTCCAGCGCTGTCGTCCGTCGCTGGATCTCGAAAACCCCGCCGTCTGGCCGCTGCAGCCCTTTTTCGACGACCTGTGCGCCCTCTACCGCACCCGCTTCGATGCCGAGGGGCTGCAGCTGGACATGGCCTCGCCGCATCTGATCGGCTTTGGCCAGCGCACTCAGCTGCTGGCGTGCTTAAGCCTGTGGTTCGACCGCACCCTGGCCCTCGCCGCCGAGCTGCCTTCCGTCCCGCTGGCGATGCAGCTCTATGCCGAGGAAAACGACGGCTGGCTGGCGCTGTACCTGACCGACAACGTGCCGCTGCTGCAGGTGCGCTACGCCCACTCCCCCGACGCGCTGAACTCGCCGGGCAAAGGCATGGAGCTGCGGCTGATCCAGACCCTGGTGGCGCACCATCGCGGGGCCATCGAGCTGACTTCCCGGCCGCAGGGCGGCACCTGCCTGACCCTGCGTTTCCCGCTGTTTAACACCCTGACCGGAGGTGAAGCATGATCCCCGAATCCGACCCGGACACCACCGTCAGACGCTTCGACCTCTCTCAGCAGTTCACCGCCATGCAGCGGATAAGCGTGGTGCTGAGCCGCGCCACCGAGGCCAGCAAAACGCTGCAGGAGGTGCTCAGCGTATTGCACAACGATGCCTTTATGCAGCACGGGATGATCTGTCTGTACGACAGCGAGCAGGAGATCCTCAGTATCGAAGCGCTGCAGCAAACCGAGCAGCAGACTCTCCCCGGCAGCGCGCAGATCCGCTATCGTCCCGGCGAGGGGCTGGTGGGGACGGTGCTGGCCCAGGGGCAATCGCTGGTGCTGCCCCGGGTCGCCGACGATCAGCGTTTTCTCGACCGCCTGAGCCTCTACGATTACGAGCTGCCGTTTATCGCCGTGCCGCTAATGGGGCCCAACGCCCGGCCCATGGGAGTGCTGGCGGCCCAGCCGATGGCGCGCCAGGAAGAGCGGCTGCCGGCCTGCACCCGCTTTCTCGAAACCGTCGCCAACCTCATCGCCCAGACCATCCGGCTGATGATCCTCCCGGCCTCCGCCACCCTGCCGGGCCGCCAGCCGCCGAAGGTGGAACGGCCGCCGGCCTGCTCGTCGTCGCGCGGGGTGGGCCTTGACAATATGGTCGGCAAGAGCCCGGCGATGCGCCAGATCGTGGAGGTGATCCGCCAGGTTTCGCGCTGGGACACCACTGTGCTGGTACGCGGCGAAAGCGGCACCGGGAAAGAGCTGATCGCCAATGCCATCCACCACCATTCCCCGCGGGCTGGCGCCGCCTTCGTCAAATTTAACTGCGCGGCGCTGCCGGACAACCTGCTGGAAAGCGAACTGTTCGGCCATGAAAAAGGCGCCTTTACCGGCGCGGTGCGCCAGCGTAAGGGGCGTTTTGAGCTGGCGGATGGCGGCACCCTGTTCCTCGACGAGATTGGCGAAAGCAGCGCCTCGTTCCAGGCTAAGCTGCTGCGCATCCTGCAGGAGGGAGAGATGGAGCGGGTCGGCGGCGATGAGACCCTGCGGGTGAATGTCCGCATCATCGCCGCCACCAACCGCCACCTGGAGGAGGAGGTCCGGTTGGGCCACTTCCGCGAGGATCTTTACTATCGCCTGAACGTGATGCCCATCGCCCTGCCCCCGCTGCGCGAGCGTCAGGAGGACATCGCCGAGCTGGCGCACTTTCTGGTGCGCAAAATTGGCCAGCATCAGGGGCGCACGCTGCGGATCAGCGAGGGGGCGATCCGTCTGCTGATGGAGTACAGCTGGCCGGGCAATGTTCGCGAACTGGAGAACTGCCTCGAACGATCGGCGGTGATGTCCGAGAGCGGCCTGATCGATCGCGACGTGATCCTCTTCACCCACCAGGAACGTCCGGCCAAAGCCCTGCCCGCCAGCGGGCCGGCGGAAGACAGCTGGCTGGACAACAGCCTGGACGAACGCCAGCGGCTGATCGCCGCGCTGGAAAAAGCCGGCTGGGTGCAGGCCAAGGCAGCGCGGCTGCTGGGGATGACGCCGCGCCAGGTCGCCTACCGGATCCAGATCATGGATATCACCCTGCCGCGTCTGTAAGCCACGGTGTCAGGTTCAGGACATTGTCGCCTGCGCGGCGGGAACGCGACAATATTTTGCCGCAGGGATGCGGAATAACACCTTTCTTTTCAGCATGATAAAAAATCCCTCTCTGGTATGCCCTTTGCAGCAGGAAGGTATCGCCCAACCAAGAAGGTACGACCATGACTTCCTGCTCTTCTTTTTCCGGCGGCAACGCCTGTCAGTCGGCGGACGCCAGCGCGTTAGCGCCGCGGGTGGCCGATAAGGTCGCCGCGCACCCCTGCTACTCCCGCAGCGGGCACCACCGTTTCGCCCGGATGCATCTCCCGGTCGCTCCGGCCTGCAATCTGCAGTGCAACTACTGCAACCGTAAATTCGACTGCAGCAATGAATCCCGCCCCGGGGTGTCTTCGACGCTGCTGACCCCCGAGCAGGCGGTGCTGAAAGTGCGCCAGGTGGCCCAGGCCATCCCGCAGCTGTCGGTGGTCGGCATTGCCGGGCCCGGCGATCCGCTGGCCAATATGACCCGCACCTTCCGCACCCTGGAGCTGGTCCGCGATCAGCTTCCGGACCTGAAATTATGCCTGTCGACCAACGGGCTGATGCTGCCCGACGCGGTGGATCGCCTGCTGGAGGTCGGTGTGGATCACGTTACGGTGACCATCAATACGCTGGATGCCGGCATCGCCGGACAAATCTACGCCTGGCTGTGGCTCGACGGCGAACGCTACCGCGGGCGGGAAGCCGGGGAGATCCTGATAGCCCGCCAGCTGGAGGGGGTCCGCAGGCTGACCAACGCCGGGGTGCTGGTCAAGATAAACTCGGTGCTGATCCCGGGGATCAACGACAGCGGCATGGCCGAGGTCAGCCGTTGTTTGCGGGAAAGCGGCGCGTTTATTCACAATATTATGCCGCTGATTGCCAGACCGGAGCACGGCACGGTCTTTGGCCTCAACGGCCAGCCAGAGCCGGACGCCGGGATGCTCGCCGCGATCCGCAGCCAGTGCGGGGCCGCGATGCCGCAGATGACGCATTGCCACCAGTGCCGCGCCGACGCCATCGGCATGCTGGGCGAAGACCGCAGCCAGCAGTTTACCCAGCTGCCGGACCCGGACAGCCTCCCCGACTGGCTGCCCATCCTCCATCAGCGCGCCGAACTTCATGCCAGCCTCGCCACCCGGGGAGAGTCGGAGGCCGATGATGCCTGTCTGGTGGCAGTGGCCTCCAGCCGCGGCGAGGTGATTGATTGTCATTTTGGCCATGCCGACCGCTTCTCGATCTACAGCCTGTCTGCCGCCGGCATGGTGCTGGTGGGCGAGCGCTTTACGCCAAAATATTGCCGCGGCGCGGAGGAGTGCGGGCCGCAGGAGAACGAAGCCAGACTGGCGGCGCTTCTCGCGCTGCTCGCCGACGTGAAAGCGGTGTTCTGCGTGCGTATCGGCCATACGCCATGGCAACAGCTCGAGCGACAGGGCATTGAGCCGCAGGTGGACGGCGCGTGGCGGTCGGTCGCCGAGGTGCTGCCCGCCTGGTGGCAGCGGCGACGACAGAGCCTGGCGGCATCGCGCCTGCGTCAGGGGGTCGCCTGATGGCGCCGGTCGACTGGTTGACCCGCCTGTGGCGACGGTATCACGCCGGAAAAGGCTGCTTTCCGCTGCGCATGGGGCTGAGCGTCGAGGCGTGGCTGGCCCTGCAGCAGCGGCTGGGCGAGGTGGCGACGCCGCTGGACAGCGAGGCGCTGAGCCGTCGCCGGCTGATGACGGAGCTGAATGCCACCCGCGACGAAGAGCGCCGCCAGCTGGCGCGATGGCTGGCGGAGTGGATCGCGCCGGGAGCCGAACCGATGGCGCCGATCGTCGCCGGGGCGGCGCTGGCGTTTAATCATCTATGGGAGGATCTGGGTCTGGATTCGCGGGCGGAACTGGGCCGGCTGATGAGCGACTGCTTTCCGCAGCTGGTGGCGCAGAATGTCCATCATATGCGCTGGAAGAAGTTCTTTTATCGCCAGCGCTGCCTGCAGTCGCAGGGTGAGATCGTCTGCCGCTCGCCGAGCTGCGACGAATGCCTGGAGCGTAGCCTCTGCTTCGAACCGCCACCGCAATAAACACCCCGCAGGTGCCCCTGCGGCTGCCCCAAAAATGCCCCTGTTTAACCGCTTTACGCGGATTTCTGCCGGGTGGCGCTTCGCTTACCCGGCCTACAAAGTCATCTACCTATCAGAAGGTTACTCAACATCCCAGGTCCGGCAAGCGCCGCGCCGCCGGGCAAGGACAGCGGGCGCGGAGCCGCTTCTGTGCCGGGTGGCGCTTCGCTTACCCGGCCTACAAAGTCATTTACCTATCAGAAGGCTACTCAACACCCCAGGTCCGGCAAGCGCCGCGCCGCCGGGCAAGGACAGCGGGCGCGGAGCCGCTTGTGTGCCGGGTGGCGCTTCGCTTACCCGGCCTACAAAGTCATCTACCTATCAGAAGGTTACTCAACACCCCAGGTCCGGCAAGCGCCGCGCCGCCGGGCAAGGACAGCGGGCGCAGTGCCGCTTGTGTGCCGGGTGGCGCTTCGCTTACCCGGCCTACAAAGTCATCTACCTATTAGAAGGTTACTCAACACCCCTGGTCCGGCAAGCGCCGCGCCGCCGGGCAAGGACAGCGGGCGCGGAGCCGCTTGTGTGCCGGGTGGCGGCTACGCCTTACCCGGCCTGGAGTTCGTGCGACCTGTCGTTAATTTTTTCACCAGCCTTGCTGAAACTGCCGGTGCTGGCGGCCTCAAAATCGCTGAGACGTTCCCGGAAGGCCGGGGCAGCCCGCATGGATGCGGGCTGAGGGCCGTGTTTTGCACGGACGCTGCCTCGGCCCGACCCGAAGCCTGCAGGGATAAGTCGAAGGGACCGCGTAGCGGCGATTTTGCTGGCCGGAGCCCGGGGGTACAGGGGGCGGCGGCGACTGGCCGCCCCCTGTGCGCTCCCTGCGCCGTAAGAGACATAACGCAGAAAATTAACCGGGAGCGCAATGTGCGCTGAAGCCACAGATAACATAAATGACCACACGGCGTTGCTTCCCCTCACCCTGGCCCTCTCCCCAAGGGAGACGGAACTGTCCGGCCATCGTTTCCGTGGCCAACATATTGCCGGGTGGCGGCTGCGCCTGACCCGGCCTACGGAGTCTGAGAACGTGGTAAACCGATAACAGTCTCCACCGCCGCCGGGCAATACATCAGGCTCCGTGCCCAATATGTTGCCGGGTGGCGCTTCGCTTACCCGGCCTACATAACCATTAAATTTCAGAAGGTTAACCATCACCGTAGGCCCGCGCAAGCGCCGCGCCGCCGGGCAAAAAAGCAGCCCCAGACGCAGACAGCAGACGAAAAAAAACCGGAGGTTTCCCTCCGGCTTTTCTCATTCACATCACGCTACGCCTTACGCCACGTCTTCGTACTGCGGCACCGGGTTGCGGAAGCTTTTGGTCACGCAGGCCAGATAGACCAGACCGATACCGGCCCAGATCAGGCCCAGAATCATCGAGCTCTCTTCCAGGTTGACCCACAGCGCGCCGACGGTCAGGGCGCCGCACATCGGCAGGAACAGATACTGGAAGTGGTCTTTCAGCGTCTTGTTGCGTTTCTCACGGATCCAGAACTGCGAAATCACCGACAGGTTAACGAAGGTAAACGCCACCAGCGCACCAAAGTTAATCAGCGCCGTCGCCATCACCAGGTCGAAGTTAATCGCCAGCAGGGCGATAGCGCCGACCAGGATGATGTTCATCGCCGGGGTGCGCCAGGTCGGGTGCACATAGCCGAAGAAGCTTTTCGGGAACACGCCGTCACGGCCCATCACGTACATCAGACGCGCCACGCCAGCGTGCGCCGCCATACCGGACGCCAGTACGGTAATGGTGGAGAAGATCAGCGCGCCAACCTGGAAGGCTTTACCTGCCACGTAGAGCATAATTTCCGGCTGTGACGCATCCGGATCTTTAAAGCGCGAGATATCCGGGAAGTACAGCTGCAGGAAGTAGGTGGCAAAGATGAAGATCAGGCCGCCGATCAGCGCGGTCAGGAAGATCGCGCGCGGAATGACGCGCTCTGCATCTTTGGTCTCTTCAGACAGGTTGCTGATGCCGTCGAAGCCGGTAAACGAGAAGCACAGGATCGTCGCCCCGGTAATCATCGGGATCACGTGCGCGTCACCGGACCAGAACGGACGGCTGCTGGCCAGCGTACCGGCGCCTTCGCCGCCAAACACGCCATAAATCACCATGCCGAGGATAACGGCAATCAGCACCACCTGCAGCACCACGATCACGGTGTTGAAGTTGGCTACGGATTTAATGCTGCGCAGGTTAAAGGCGGTCATAAAGGCGACCAGCGCGATAACAAACACCCACGACGGAATCGAAGGCACCAGCGCTTCAAAATAGATTTTCGCCAGCAGAATGTTGATCATCGGCGCGAACAGGTAGTCGAGCAGCGAGGACCAACCCACCATAAAGCCAACGGTCGGGCTGATGGATTTCTGCGCATAGGTATACGCCGAGCCGGCGGACGGGTAACGACGTACCAGCTTGCCATAGCTCAGGGCAGTAAACAGGATAGCGATTAACGCAAAGGCGTAGGCCGTCGGCACGTGACCGTCGGTCATACCAGAGACGATACCAAACGTATCGAACAGCGTCATCGGCTGCATATAGGCCAGGCCCATCATTACAACCGGAACTAACGTAAGTGTTTTACGTAATTCCACGCGAGAGGTATTTGGAGTAGCGTTATGCGACATAGTTATCCCCTTTTACGGTGAACGCCAGCGCGTAAGCAAAAAATTGCCCCATTTCTTTCTATTCCTCAGCGACAACGACTGTCGGTTTTTAGTAAATATCTATCCGGTACGAAGCCCGGCCTCTTGGTATTGAATGATGTGTCTTTCGACCAAAAAAATAACCGACACTTTAAAAAAAGCGTCGGCTAGTCTCTGGTTTTCAGGCCGCATATTTTGCAACAATATCAACGGCGTTGACAAGATGTTATGAAGTTCATTGCGTGAGCATAATTTTTAACATGCTAATATCTATACGATTTCTGTATGATAAATTGTAAAAATAGCACTATTTGCTAATAGCGCTTCGCGCCACCATTTCCCGGCCAAACCGCAGGCGGCGTCATTCCAGGCGATCCACGCGCGCTGACGAGGCGACAGCCCGCGCACGGCCAGGCTGACCAGCTCGCCGCTCTCCAGCAGCCCCTGCACCTGATAACGCGGCAGGCAACCCCACCCCAGCCCCATGCGCAGCAGCGCCAGCTGCCCCGCGGCGTCACACACCGTCAGGGTCTCCTGATCGGCGAGCAGCGCCCCACCCTCGCCGGTGGCCACCGCGCGGTAACGCCGCAGGGTTCGCCAGCTCAACGGGGCGCGGCGCGCCGCCAGAGGATGCTGCGGGGAGACCACCAGCAGCAGCTCCAGCTCGCCAAGGGGAAGATAATCATAGCCGCTCAGCGGCGGCGGCTCGCCGAGCGCCCCCAGCAGGAGATCGGCCTGCCCTTCCGTCAAGGGCCGCCAGTCCAGCAGCGAGGGGGTCAGCGTGAAGCGCAGCCGGGTCAGCGGCTGCTGTTGATAAAAGGCGGCGATCAGCGGCGAGAGTTGCGCCACGGGAAAGGTGCTGTCCACCGCCAGGCGGAGGGTATGTTCCCACCCCTGCTGCAGCTTAACCGCCCGGATCTCCAGTTCGCGGGCGATGTGCAACACTTCCCGCCCTTTCTCCAGCAGCATCTGTCCGGTGGGGGTAAAGCGCGCGCGGTGGCCGCTGCGGTCGAGCAGTTGAATATTGAGATCGCTTTCCAGCCGGTGAATGGTGTAGCTCAGCGCCGAGGGCGTTTTAAAGAGCTTTGCCGACGCCGCGGCAAAGCTCCCTTCTTTTTCCAGCGCGTCGAGGATCACGAGGACATCCAGCAGTGGTTTCATCGCTACCCCCTTACGGTATGCGAATCACCGCTGGCGGATCACTCCATCGGCATCACCAGCGGATCGGGGTACTGGTACTCAAACCCCAGCTCATTGCAGATACGATTGCCATCCACAATCTTGCCCTGGCCGCCGTCCGGGCTGTCGCTGAAGACCGGCGGCGGCAGCCCCAGCTCGCGGGCCATCTGCGGATAAAAGAGGCCGCGCGCCGGATGGCGGGGCGCACATAGATTATAGATGTGCCCGCCCTTCGGAGCCTGCAGCAGCAGTTCGATGGCGGCCACCACATCCTGCAAATGCACCAGGTTGACCACGTGCTGGCCATCCGGCGCCGACTTGCCGGCGAAAAAACGCCCCGGATGGCGGGACGGCCCCACCAGCCCGGCCAGGCGCAGAATATCCACCGAGGTCCCCGGCAGATTGTGCAGCCAGTCCTCCAGCTCCTTGAGCACCTGCCCGCTGGCGGTTTGCGGCAGGCGCGGGGAGTTCTCTTTCACCGTACCGTTGACGTTGCCATACACCGAGGTGGAGCTGGTGAAGACGATCCGCGGAATATGGTACGCCAGCGCGGTATCGACGATCTCCTGCACCGCCTGCAGATAAAACCCTTCCCCCGCCCCGGTCCGCCGGGCCGGCAGCGTGATCACCAGCGCATCGACGTTCATCAGCGCGTCGAGGTCCTCGGTATCACAGACCAGCTGCGGCTCCAGGCGCAGCGGATAGCTGTCGATCCCGCACATCCGCGCCGCCTCCACGCCATCCTGCGTGGTTTTACTGCCGGTGACCTGCCAGCCTCGCGCCGTCAACGACAGCGCCAGCGGCATCCCCAGCCATCCCAAACCGACTATCGCGACCTTTTTCATCCCAGGCTCCTGACTCTTTCGCTGTGCTGATTACAGGCTACGCCAGCCAGCGGCAACTGACAATTTCTTCGCTCAATGTGAAATGAATTAATGATAGAAAAAAGCCCTTGCTTTCTGCGGCGAAAGTGGTTTAGGTTAAAGGACATCAAATGCATAGTCATTCACAGAGAATTTTTATGAACCGCGTTCAATTTAAACACCACCATCATCACCATCATCCTGACTAGTCTTTCAGGCGATGTGTGCTGGAAGACATTTGGATCTTCCAGTGGTGTATGAACGCGCAGAGAGCCCCCGGAAGATTCACTTCCGGGGGCTTTTTTTTGGACCAAATTCGGACAGATTCAGACAGGTATTCAGAGGAAAAGAACAATGTTAGACAACACCCGTTTACGCATAGCTATTCAGAAATCAGGCCGTTTAAGCGAAGATTCACGCGAATTACTCAGCCGCTGCGGCATTAAAGTCAATTTGCACACCCAGCGTCTGATTGCGCTGGCGGAAAATATGCCAATCGACATTCTGCGCGTGCGTGATGACGATATCCCGGGCCTGGTGATGGACGGTGTTGTCGACCTCGGCATTATCGGCGAAAACGTGCTGGAAGAAGAGCTGCTCAGCCGCCGCGCCCAGGGCGAAGACCCGCGCTATTTCACCCTGCGTCGTCTGGACTTCGGCGGCTGCCGCCTGTCGCTGGCGACACCGGTGGATGAAGCCTGGAACGGCCCGGCGGCGCTGGACGGCAAACGTATCGCCACCTCTTACCCGCACCTGCTGAAGCGTTACCTCGATCAAAAAGGTATCTCCTTTAAATCCTGTCTGCTGAACGGCTCCGTGGAAGTGGCGCCGCGCGCCGGCCTCGCCGATGCCATCTGCGACCTCGTCTCCACCGGCGCCACCCTGGAAGCCAACGGCCTGCGTGAAGTGGAAGTGATCTACCGCTCCAAAGCCTGCCTGATCCAGCGCGACGGCGAAATGGACGACGCCAAACAGCAGCTGATTGACCGCCTGCTGACCCGTATTCAGGGCGTGATCCAGGCCCGCGAGTCGAAATACATCATGATGCACGCCCCGACCGAACGTCTGGAAGAAGTGGTTGCCCTGCTGCCGGGCGCCGAGCGGCCGACCATTCTGCCGCTGGCGGGCGACAAGCAGCGCGTGGCGATGCACATGGTCAGCAGCGAAACCCTGTTCTGGGAGACCATGGAAAAACTGAAGGCGCTGGGCGCCAGCTCCATTCTGGTGCTGCCGATTGAGAAGATGATGGAGTAATCGGCCAGCCGGTCACGGGACACACAGGGGAAAACAATCATGAGCTTCAACACAATCATCGACTGGAACGGCTGTAGCGCAGACCAACAGCAACAACTCTTAACGCGCCCGGCGATTTCCGCCTCCGACAGCATCAGTAAAACGGTGGCGGCGATCCTCGATAACGTCAAAGCCAACGGCGACGCGGCGCTGCGCGAATACAGCGCGAAGTTTGATAAAACCACCGTCGCCGCGCTGCAGGTGAGCGAGGCGGAGATCGCCGCCGCCGGCGAGCGCCTCAGCGACGAGCTGAAGCAGGCGATGGCGGTGGCGGTGCAAAACATCGAGACCTTCCACAACGCGCAACAGCTGCAGGCGGTGGATGTCGAAACGCTGCCGGGGGTGCGCTGCCAGCAGGTGACCCGCCCTATCGCCTCCGTCGGGCTGTATATTCCGGGCGGCTCGGCGCCGCTGTTCTCCACGGTGCTGATGCTGGCGACGCCGGCGCGCATCGCCGGCTGTCAGCAGGTGGTGCTCTGCTCGCCGCCGCCGATCGCCGATGAGATCCTCTACGCCGCGCAGCTGTGCGGCGTGAAAACCATCTTTAACGTCGGCGGCGCGCAGGCCATCGCCGCCCTCGCCCTCGGTACCGAGTCGGTGCCGAAGGTGGATAAAATCTTTGGCCCGGGTAACGCTTACGTCACGGAAGCCAAACGCCAGGTCAGCCAGCGTCTGGACGGCGCGGCCATCGACATGCCGGCCGGCCCGTCGGAAGTGCTGGTGATCGCCGACAGCGGCGCCAACCCGGACTTTGTCGCCTCTGACCTGCTGTCCCAGGCGGAACACGGCCCGGACTCGCAGGTGATCCTCCTGACCCCGGACGCCGGGATGGGCAGCCGCGTCGCCGAGGCCGTGGAGCGCCAGCTGGCCGCCCTGCCGCGCGCCGAAACCGCCCGCGTGGCGCTCTCCGCCAGCCGCATCATCGTGGCCCGCGACCTGGCGCAGTGCGTGGCTATCTCCAACCAGTATGGCCCGGAACACCTGATCATTCAGACCCGTCAGGCCCGAGAGCTGGTGGACAGCATCACCAGCGCCGGTTCGGTTTTCCTTGGCGACTGGTCGCCGGAATCCGCGGGCGACTACGCCTCGGGCACCAACCACGTCCTGCCGACCTATGGCTATACCGCCACCTGTTCGAGCCTCGGCCTGGCCGACTTCCAGAAGCGGATGACCGTGCAGGAGCTGTCGCGCGACGGCTTTGCCGCCCTCGCTTCGACGATTGAGATTCTGGCCGCCGCCGAGCGCCTTGACGCCCACAAAAACGCCGTAACGCTGCGCGTTGCCGCCCTGAAGGAGCAAGCATGAGCATTGAAGATTTAGCCCGCGCCAACGTCCGTGCGCTGACCCCGTATCAATCCGCTCGCCGTCTGGGCGGCAAAGGCGACGTCTGGCTGAACGCCAACGAATTCCCGACCGCCGTGGCTTTCCAGCTGACCGAGCAAACGATGAACCGCTATCCGGAGCCGCAGCCGAAGGCGGTGATTGAGAACTACGCCCGCTACGCCGGGGTTAAACCGGAGCAGGTGCTGGTCAGCCGCGGCGCCGACGAAGGCATTGAGCTGCTGATCCGCGCCTTCTGCGAGCCAGGCGAAGACGCGGTGCTCTACTGCCCGCCCACCTACGGCATGTACAGCGTCAGCGCCGAGACCATCGGCGTCGAATGCCGCACCGTGCCGACGCTGGCCGACTGGCAGCTCGACCTGCCGGGCATTGAGGCAAAGCTGGACGGGGTGAAAGTGGTCTTCGTCTGCAGCCCGAACAACCCGACCGGGCAGATTATCGACCCGCAGTCGATGCGCGACCTGCTGGAGATGACCCGCGGCAAAGCCATCGTGGTGGCCGACGAAGCCTATATTGAATTCTGCCCGCAGGCGACGCTCGCCGGCTGGCTCAGCGACTACCCGCACCTGGTGGTGCTGCGCACGCTGTCCAAAGCCTTTGCCCTCGCCGGCCTGCGCTGCGGCTTCACCCTCGCCAACGCCGAGGTGATTAACGTGCTGCTGAAAGTGATCGCGCCGTACCCGCTCTCCACGCCGGTGGCCGATATCGCCGCCCAGGCGCTGAGCGCGGAAGGGATCGCCGCGATGCGTCAGCGCGTGGCGCAGATCCTCGACGAGCGCCGCTACCTGGTGGAACAGCTGCGCGGCATCGCCTGCGTGGAGCAGGTCTTCGATTCCGAGACCAACTACGTCCTGGCGCGGATAACCGCCTCCAGCGCAGTGTTTAAATCTTTGTGGGATCAGGGCATTATCTTACGTGACCAGAATAAACAACCTTCATTGAGCGGCTGTTTGCGTATCACTATCGGTACCCGTGCCGAGAGCCAGCGCGTGATTGACGCCTTGACTGCGGAGAATGTATGACCCAGAAGTATCTCTTTATTGACCGTGACGGCACCCTGATTTCCGAACCGCCGGTAGATTTCCAGGTGGACCGTTTCGACAAGCTGGCGTTCGAGCCGCAGGTGATCCCGGCGCTGCTGAAGCTGCAGCAGGAAGGCTATAAGCTGGTGATGATCACCAACCAGGACGGTCTGGGTACCGACAGCCTGCCGCAGGAGGCGTTTGATGGCCCACACAACCTGATGATGCAGATCTTCGCCTCGCAGGGCGTTAACTTTGAGGAAGTGCTGATTTGTCCGCACTTCCCGGGCGACAACTGCGCCTGCCGCAAGCCGAAAACCCAGCTGGTACTGCCGTGGCTGGAAGAAGGCGTGCTGGATAAAGCCCACAGCTACGTGATTGGCGACCGGGCCACCGACCTTGAGCTGGCGGATAACATGGGGATTATCGGTCTGCGCTATGACCGCGAGACCCTGAACTGGCCGACCATCTGCGAGCAGCTGACCCGCCGCGACCGCTATGCCCACGTCGAGCGCATCACCAAAGAGACCCAGGTGGATGTGAAAGTGTGGCTGGACCGCGAAGGCGGCAGCAAGATCCACACCGGCGTCGGCTTTTTTGACCATATGCTCGACCAAATCGCCACCCATGGCGGCTTCCGCATGGAGGTCAACGTCGGCGGCGATCTGTACATCGACGATCACCACACGGTGGAAGATACCGGCCTGGCCCTCGGCGAAGCCCTGAAGCTGGCGCTCGGCGACAAGCGCGGCATCAACCGCTTCGGCTTCGTGCTGCCGATGGACGAGTGTCTCGCCCGCTGCGCGCTGGATATCTCCGGCCGTCCGCACCTGGAGTATAAGGCGGACTTCACCTACCAGCGCGTCGGCGATCTGAGCACCGAGATGGTGGAACACTTCTTCCGCTCGCTCTCTTACACCATGGCGGTGACGCTGCACCTGAAAACCAAGGGCAAGAACGATCACCACCGCGTGGAGAGCCTGTTCAAAGCCTTTGGCCGTACGCTGCGCCAGGCGATCCGCGTCCAGGGCGATGCCCTGCCGTCTTCCAAAGGGGTGCTGTAATGAATGTGGTGATCCTTGATACCGGGTGCGCCAACCTCAATTCGGTGAAATCGGCGATTGGCCGCCACGGCTATGAGCCGGTGGTCAGCCGCGATCCAGAGGTGGTATTGCGTGCCGATAAACTGTTTCTTCCCGGCGTCGGCACCGCCCAGGCGGCGATGGACCAGCTGCGCGACCGCGAGCTGATCGATCTGATCAAAGCCTGTACCCAGCCGGTGCTGGGTATCTGCCTGGGCATGCAACTGCTCGGCAAGCGCAGCGAAGAGAACAACGGCGTCGATCTGCTGGGCATTATCGAGGAAGAGGTGCCGAAGATGACCGACCACGGCCTGCCGCTGCCGCACATGGGCTGGAACCGGGTGTATGCCAAAGCGGGCGATCGTCTGTTCCGCGGCATTGAAGAAGGCGCGTATTTCTACTTCGTCCACAGCTACGCCATGCCGGTCAACCCGTACACCATCGCCCAGTGCAATTACGGCGAGGCGTTTACCGCCGCGGTGCAGAAAGATAACTTCTTTGGCGTGCAGTTCCACCCGGAGCGCTCCGGGAGCGCCGGGGCGCAGCTGCTGAAAAACTTCCTGGAGATGTGATGATTATTCCTGCGTTAGATTTAATCGACGGCACCGTCGTTCGTCTCCACCAGGGCGATTACGGCCAGCAGCGCGACTACGGCAGCGATCCGCTGCCGCGCCTGCAGTCCTATGCCGCTCAGGGGGCGGAAGTCCTGCACCTGGTCGACCTGACCGGGGCGAAGGATCCGGCGAAGCGCCAGATCCCGCTGCTGAAATCGCTGGTCGCCGGCGTTGACGTCCCGGTGCAGGTCGGCGGCGGCGTGCGGACCGAGGCGGATGTCGCGGCCCTGCTTGACGCCGGCGTCGCCCGCGTGGTGGTCGGCTCCACCGCGGTGAAATCCCCGGAGGAAGTGAAAGGCTGGTTTAAACGCTTTGGCCCTGAACGGCTGGTGCTGGCGCTCGACGTGCGTATCGACGCCGACGGCAATAAGCAGGTGGCGGTCAGCGGCTGGCAGGAGAACTCCGGCGTGACCCTGGAGGAGCTGGTGGAGAGCTATCTGCCGGTCGGCCTGCAGCATGTGCTGTGCACCGATATCTCCCGTGACGGCACGCTGGCGGGCTCCAACGTCTCGCTGTATGAGGAAGTCTGCGCCCGCTACCCGCAGGTGGCGTTTCAGTCATCCGGCGGCATCGGCGATCTCAATGATATTGCCGCCCTGCGCGGCACCGGGGTGCGCGGCGTGATTGTCGGTCGCGCGCTGCTGGAAGGTAAATTCAACGTAACGGAGGCCATTCAATGCTGGCAAAACGGATAATCCCCTGCCTCGACGTCCGCGACGGCCAGGTAGTGAAAGGCGTGCAGTTCCGTAATCACGAGATCATCGGCGATATCGTCCCGCTGGCCAAGCGCTATGCCGACGAAGGCGCCGACGAGCTGGTGTTCTATGATATCACCGCCTCCAGCGACGGCCGGGTGGTCGACAAGAGCTGGGTGTCGCGGGTGGCGGAAGTGATTGATATTCCTTTCTGCGTGGCGGGCGGGATCAAGTCGCTGGAAGACGCGGCGCAGATCCTCTCCTTTGGCGCCGATAAGATCTCGATTAACTCCCCTGCCCTCGCCGACCCGACGCTGATCACCCGCCTTGCCGACCGCTTTGGCGTGCAGTGCATTGTGGTGGGGATTGATACCTGGTTTGATGCAGAGACCGGCAAATATCACGTCAATCAGTACACCGGCGACGAGAGCCGCACCCGGGTGACGCAGTGGGAAACCCTCGACTGGGTGGAGGAAGTGCAGAAGCGCGGCGCGGGCGAGATCGTCCTCAATATGATGAACCAGGACGGGGTGCGCAACGGCTACGATCTGCAGCAGCTGGCGAAGGTTCGCGCGGTGTGCCATGTGCCGCTGATCGCCTCCGGCGGCGCGGGCACCATGGAACACTTCCTCGAAGCCTTCCGCGACGCCAACGTTGACGGCGCGCTGGCGGCCTCGGTATTCCACAAACAGATTATTAATATTGGCGAACTGAAAGCGTACCTGGCGGCACAGGGCGTGGAGATAAGGGTATGTTGACTGAACAGCTGGACTGGGAAAAAACGGACGGCATGATGCCGGCCATCGTGCAGCACGCCGTATCCGGCGAAGTGCTGATGCTGGGCTACATGAACAAGGAGGCGCTGGAGAAAACCGAAGCCACCGGCAAGGTCACCTTTTACTCACGCACCAAACAGCGGCTGTGGACCAAGGGTGAAACCTCGGGCCATGTCCTCAACGTAGTGAGCATCACGCCGGACTGCGACAACGATACGCTGCTGGTGCTGGTGAATCCGATCGGGCCGACCTGCCACAAAGGCACCACCAGCTGCTTCGGCGACGCCGGCCACCAGTGGCTGTTCCTCTATCAGCTGGAGCAGCTGCTGGCCGAGCGTAAGCACGCCGACCCGGAGAGCTCCTACACGGCGAAGCTGTATGCCAGCGGTACCAAGCGTATTGCGCAGAAAGTGGGGGAAGAAGGCGTGGAGACCGCGCTGGCCGCCACGGTGAACGACCGCTTCGAGCTGAAGAATGAGGCGTCGGACCTGATGTATCACCTGCTGGTGCTGCTGCAGGACCAGGGGCTGGATCTCGGGGAAGTGATTGATAATCTGAAGAGTCGTCACTAACGCGTTGACCCCCGCCGCAACGGCGGGGGTAGCTGGCCTCAGGATTTGCTTTCCAGCAGCGTAGTGTAGAGATTGACGTAAGCGTCAATCATATGGTCGGCAGTAAACATCTCTTCAAAGCGACGACGCGAGTTTTCGCCATAGCGGCTGGCGGTTTCATCGTTATGCCAGAGCTCATTCATCGCCTCCACCAGCGCCTGACTGTCATTCGGCGGGATCACGCAGCCATTCACTTTGTCCTGGTTAATGAACGAGGTCCCGGTGCCGATCTCGCAGGAGATCAGCGGCCTGGCGAAGCGCGCGCCTTCCAGTAACGTAATGCCAAACGCCTCGGAGCGCAGATGCGAGGGGAAGACCACGCCACGGCAGAGCTGGAAGAGAATGTATTTATCTTCGTCGTTGAGCATGCCGGTAAATACCACATTGCTCAGCCCACGCTGCTGCGCTTCACGACGCACTTCCGCCTCCAGCGGCCCGCCCCCGACAATCACCACCGGCAGCCGGCTACGCTCGGCGGCATCCAGCAGAATGTGCAGCCCTTTGTAGTAGCGGAAAGCGCCGACGAAAAGGAAGAAGTTATCGCCGACGGTTTCCCGCCAGTGCGCCACCCGCTGCGGATCGTGCTGCACGTCGTGCTGCTCCAGACCAAACGGGATCACCACGGTTTTATCCTGATATTTTTTCAGGGTCTGGCTGGAGGCCACGTAGTTGGGCGACGAGGCGACAATGCAGTCTACGCTGGCGAGGAATCGCTCCTGCAGCGGCTGGTACAGCTTCATCAACCGTTTTTGTTTCACAATATCAGAGTGATAGGTCACCACCGTTCTGGCGTCAGGCCGCGCCGAGAGATGCAACATATCCATGAATGGAAACGGAAAATGGTAGTTGATGATGTCGTAATCGTCTTTAATCTGCTTAAAACGCTTTAACGCTCTCAGCGAAAACGGCGTGGAGGCAATTTCAAAAAGCTGCTTATTATAAATGACCCGATGGTCTTCGTAGGCGACAGGTCCTGTCTCTTTGTCCGGGCTAAAAGTAAATACATCGGCTGCGATTCCCCGGCGGGCGCAGCCCTGACTGAGCTGATAAATGACCTGCTCAATACCGCCGTAGGTATCGGGATAGTAGGTCTTATAGACGTGTAGAACTCTCAACTGACACCCTTAGAGTAATTTATAGGCGTTAATGGTCTGGGTCGTACAGTTCTCCCACGAAAACTGTTTCGCCTGGGCAAGACCGCGCGCGGTGGCGATTTCCCGCCAGCTATCATCCTGCAGGCTCTGCAAAATATGCGCGCTAATCGCGTCTACATCATTAGGATCGGCAACGAGGCCGGCATCGCCAGCCACCTCAGGCAAAGAAGTGACATTGGAACATACTACCGGCACACCGCAAGACATCGCTTCAAGAATAGGTAAACCGAATCCCTCATAGAAGGAGGGATAAACAAAGGTTCTGGCCGCCGCGTACAGATAAGGCAGGTCTTCATCCGGGACATAGCCCAGGTAACGGATCCACCCTTCTCGCGTACCGCGCTCGACTAACTGCCACAGCACATCGTCTTCCCAGCCGCGATAACCGCTGAGGATCAGCGGGTAGCGCATGCGGGTCTCCATCGGCAGCAGCTGATAGGCCTGCAGCAAACCGCGGATATTCTTACGCGGCTCCATGGTGCCGATATACAACGCGTAGCCCTGCCACGCCAGCTGATATTTTTGCAGGACCGGCAGGCACTCCGCCGGGCTGCGCGGAATATAGTCGCTGCTGCAGGCCAGCTTGGTGGTGACGATCCGATCCGCCGGATAGTTGAACAGGCGGATGATTTCACTGCGCGAGAAGTCAGAGACGGTCAGGATCAGCTTTGCCGAATCGAGGCTCTCGTGCAGGGACTTCTCCATATAGCGAACCCGATCTTTTGGATGATATTCCGGGCAGGTAAAAATGGAGATGTCATGAAACGTGGTCACGGCGCGTTCCAGGCGATGCGGCAGATAAAAATTGGGACCATGGTAGATGTAATCTTTATAGTCGCGCAATGCCCATGCCTGGCGCCGCGGGTGCAGCAGGCGATACGCCTCAATCAGCAGCGGCTGGCGGCGCAGAAACGCTGACAGACGACCATGATTGCTGGCTTTGGTATCGCTTTTATTCTCAACCTGGGGGAGCTGATCGATAAACGACGCGCCGTGAAACAGCTTCAGCTCTTCGATTTCGCGAGCGACCGCCAGCCGCTTAACCAGCTCCAGGGAATACCGACCGATGCCCGTTAATGGGTATTTAATTGGCTCAGTAGCAAAAATAATTTTCATAACGAACTCATCACAAGGGCCACCGGGGCGGCCCTGTTGATAGCGATTATTGCTTCGCGGCTGGCGCGATAATCGGCAGGTTTTTCAGGAGAAATTCCGCGCTCTGCTTCCAGGTTAACCAGTTGATATTTTCTGAGCGAGGATGCGCGTTTTGCTCATACAGGGCTAACCAGTCTTCGACGGCCTTCGCGATGTCGGCCGGCGCTTCCCCGGAGAAATACCAGGCATGTTCCTGAGCAATCTCTTTAAACACCGGGATATCGCGGATAATCACCGGCAGCTTTTTCTGCGCCGCTTCAATCAACGGCAGGCCAAAGCCCTCGCCCTGCGAGGCAAAGATCAGTGCGCGTGAACGAGCATATAGCTCGGCCAAAAACTCGTCGCTGATATTCTGCAGCCAGAACAGCTTTTTGTTCAGCTGCGGATGATGGCGTAATTTTTCGCACAAGCTGTCAACGTTCCAGCCCTGTTTGCCGACGATAAACAAGTTGTACTCTTTGCCCTCGCGCCACAGCTCCTCGAAGGCGGCCAGCGTCTGGGCGTGGCCTTTGCGCGGCTCCATGGTGCCAACCATGATAAATGACGGGGCTGCGGCCATCGTGGCTAACAGCGCCTGTGCATTGTCCGGCATACCAGTGGACGGTACACTGGCATCGAGGTCGGCGCCCAGATGGAAGTTGCTGACGGTCAGCAGCGGATTCGGTTTCACCCAATGGCTATTTTCCGCAATCCACGCTTTCACATCCTCGGCGACGCTGGCAGAGACGCAGATCAGCCGGTCGGCATGCTCTGCGAGGCAGGACAGCCAGATCGGGAATTCACGCTGAATGCCTTCGATACTCCACTCCGGGCGACGTAATGGCAAAATATCATGCACCACGAAGCAGGCGAACGCCCCGGCGGCGCGCATGCTGTCAATTTGCGTCACCACCTCCGGGAAGAGATGCGCGGTCAGATCGGTGGCGATCAGAATATCATCTTTGCTGAACAGCACCGGCTCGTCGGCACCATATTCGCCCGGGAAGTTACTGGACAGATATTGGTTGGCGTAGCGATAACACTCGCCTGGGGTGTAGTAGACGGCGGAAACCTCATAACCCGGCACGCCGGATTTCAGTAATTCGCTAAGAATACTGCGCGAGACGCGCTGGATCCCGGTCTTCGCGTCATGCTTCGCCAGAACCGAAATATCCACCAGCAGCTTGCGGATATGGCGCTTAAAGCCGTTGCGCGCAACCGCCCACGCCAGCCCCAGACGGTCGACTTCGCTCAGCGCATCAATTTTCTGCATCGTCTGAATGCGCGAGGCGGTCACGCCTTCCGCCTGCCCGGCATGCGCCTCTTTGGACGACTGCAGCAGGCGAGTGAAACCATCGATCGCCAGATGGGCGGTGTTGGCCCAGGAGAATTTGGCCGACTGCGTCAGAGCATGCGCCTTCAGCTCACGGTAAAACGCCTCATCGGTCAGCGCCTTCTCCATCACCCGGCGAATATCCTGCACGTCATGCGGATTGAACATGGCATCTTCCCAGCCAATGACTTCCGGCAGGCTGGTAATGTTTGAACCTAAGGTCGCCGCCCCGCAGCGCATCGCTTCCAGCGGCGGCAGGCCGAAACCTTCATGCAGCGACGGGAACACAAACAGTTTGCACAGGTTGTACAGAGCAATCAGATCGTCGTCGGTCAGGAAGCCGGTAAAGATAAGCTGGCTGCGTGACAGGCCATAGCTTTCCGCCAGACGCAGAATCCGCTCCAGATCCTCCGGGTGCACCTTATACGCCAGCACCATCGGATAGCGCTGCTGCAATTCGGCAGGCAGCATGCTGTAGGCGTGAATAAGCGCTTCGATGTTTTTCCGCGGCTCGATCATCGCCAGCGTCAGAATAAACTCATCGGGCAGGCTGTATTTGTCTTTTAAAGACTGAATACGCTCGGCGGAATAGTCGATAACCGCAAACTCTTCACCCACCGCCGAGGAGATGTTCAGCACTCGATCGCTGGCGATGTCGGTATATTCGATCACTTCCTGGGCCGCCGACTGCGAAATAGCGAAGATCGCGTCCGCCCGCTCAAACTCCGCCAGCTTGTTCATATAAAACTCGCGGAAATTCGGATCGCCGAGATAACGCTCTTTATTTAACAGCGGGATCAGATCGTGGCATACGCACACTGTCTTCCACGGCACATTGTCCGCCGGAATGGACACGGTATAACTATCCCCATGGCCTTCGAAGAAGCTAATAACATAGACAATATCAGGCGCGATATTGGCGATAGCGATATCGCGGGCCGCCTGGGCGGCTTTGCTACGGCCGTGGTTATCAATATTGCAATAGGCCGTTGGCGCAACGGCGGAGAAGATGAACATATCCTCGTCCGCCAGCAGGTCCCGATAGGCCATTTTTACATCATTAATATTGTCAATGGGATACATACCATTGATCAGAATACTGACGCGATGCTCGCCGGCATTTTCAATAATGGCGCGGCTCATGGCCAGGGTACTGCGACCGATACCGCGGAATTTACTTTCCGACTGGTAACCCTGGACATCAATCAAAATATGCAAGTTAATCTCCTTATTTATTTTTCGTTAGTTTGAGATAAATTTCATAAACCTCCGGAGGTAAAAGCTCCGGATGCATCACTTGCAGCTCAGTCTGCGATAAAATTTGCGCATCAGCCTGATACTGGCTGTGCGGCAGCGGATTCATACGACGATACAAACGATAGGCCGGCTGATAAAGGCCCAGCTTATGTAACCCATTTACCGCGGTATGTTTTACCTTCGGATGTTTTCTCATAAACGAGAAAACAAACCGCAGGACGCGTTTAATAAAATGTTTACAACGCTGCACGAAACCATACTGCCTCAGCAAATGGATCTGCAGTCCCAGATAACGATAACCCTTGGTCATTCTCCAGGAACGGCTGCGATGGATTTTTTCAATTTCCTGGCGAAGCTGCTGGTTTTCGTTATGTAAATGGTGAATCTCCCGGTTAGCGGCTTCCAGTCGCTGGAGGAGCTCAGCGGTTTCCGGCGGCAGCTCGGGCTGAATGTCAGCCTGGGCGTGCGCTTGTGCCGACTCCAGCAGCGCGGTCAGCTGCGCCATATTCTCAGTCAGCCAGCTCAGCTCATGGCTGACTTCCACTGGCTGTTGCGCTTTCTCGACTAACGCATCCTGTGCCGCCTGCAGCTGAACGATCTGTTGCTCCAGGGCATGGATTTCCCCACGCATCGCCTCCGAGCCGGCGCTTTCATTGCGCACCCGGGACTGGAGCTCCAGCAGCACCGTCTCCTGAGCGATGATCCACTGCTCCGTCGCCCCACGCTGCTGTTCAGCTGACGGCAGTTTCGCTTTCTTGTCGAACAGCGCTAACAGCAGGGCAAAGTTCCAGCTGTCAACCGGCTCCTGCCAGACCGCATACAGCCAGTTTGACCACGGCTGCGGCAGGTTGAACGGATGCACGGGCGCCGAGCGCCAGAAACCGTTTATGTTATTGTTTTCGGCAAACAGCTCGTTCACAAACACGAAAAACGACTGGACAAGGTTTGTCGGCCAGCTGCAGTCCTGTGGGGTGGTGACGATAGAGCCGAAGTCGATTAAACGGGCATGCTGCCGGGCATCGACCATCACGTTCCATGGGCGCACATCGTCATGCCAGAACCCTTGCTTCTCCAGCGCCGCTAAGGAACGGAGTAAGGTGCCAAGGATTTTTTCACGATCGATCTCTTCCCCGGCCGCCAGCATATCGCTCAGCAAGCTACCCGGGAGCTTTTCCATCACCAGCCAGCCAGACTGGGCGTTTTCGCCGTGGGCCAGTAATGCCGGCGCGTCAAAGCCCGCTGGCGGTTGCGCCAGGAACTTTATTTCATTATGCAGTTCATGTTTATTACGCTGGCTCTCTTCCGCCGTCAGGATGCCGTGGGGTATGTCGTAATAGAAAAACTTGCACACATAATCTTCGCCAAAGAAGTAGCGACGGCTGCGCTTATGCGCCAGGCCGGCCCCGGCATAGGGCTGATTTTGCCAGTGCTGGAACGGCTGATTAAAATCGTTGAGCAGCACCCGGTGGTTGCTGACCAGGTACATCGGGCGCGGAACGGGGGATAAATGGGTATCAAACTCGCCAATCAGGCGATAAAACGCGCACTGCTCAATCAGTTCGCGTGGATCGTCCGGCTGAGAAACGCCCCAGTAGAGCGGTTCTTCTTTCACCGCCAGCTCAAGGATCACCGCCTGGGTGACATCCGCCAGGCGCGAAAGCAGACGTTTAACTTCATCGATACCATGAAGATGAACAATATGGTGAAACACGCTTAAGCCAATGGCCAGATCAAACTCGCCCTCTTCCAGCGCGGCGATCACCTCTTCAATTCTGCCTACCCGGAATTCGGCGGCAAAGTCGGGGTTTTCTTCGGCCAGCGCGCGGCACACGTTAATGTTTTCCTGCTGGAAATCGATACCAACGATAGTCGCGCCTTTGCTTGCCAGGCTCAGGCTGAAAAAGCCCTGAGCGCAGCCCAGATCGAGAACTTTAAGCGGGCGGCCCAGCGCGCGGGATAAGTTATCGTACTGTTCGGTAATCAAATCGAGACGTTGATTACAATCGCGAGCGGCGTCGCCATCCCACTCGGGATGGCCAAAAATAGTTTGATAAATCTCAGGTAATTCGCTAACCAGCGTGTTTAAGTTTTTAGTCATGGAATCGTTTTTCTCAACGTCATTGGTAGCTAGTAAAGGACGACTTAAGATCGATGACACCCCAAAAATCCATGCTCTTGGTCACATGTAAAATAATGGAGTCGTAACGTCTGTCCAGCGGCGTCATATCTGTCTGCGGGTTGCCGGCAGAGATACCAAATGACAGCAGGTAATCGCCACTGTTTAAATCCACCGGAAGGCTAAATTTAAACACCCGAACATCGCCGCGGGAAACCGAAATATTCTCGCGCCCTTCTGAGGCGAGGAAAGAGTTGGTTCCGTAGAGGAATAAGCCATCGAGGGTCTTAATCAGGATGCCTGGCACCACGCAATCAAAATCGTATTCAAACACGACCTTCATCAGAAAATCGGTCTGCTGATTGCCCGTCAGCGAAGGCGGAAAATCAACCCCGGCGCTCTGAATATGGTAATCGATGATTTTCGCGCCCCCCTGCCCCCAGCGGTACTCTTCCGGACGGTAGCCTGGTCGCGTGTGGTACACATCTTCAATCTCATCGAGCGACATCTGGCTTTCGCCACTGGCTGACGAGGTAGCCGTTTCGCTTTTCTTGGCGCTGTCTTTATCAGGTTTGCCAAACAGCTCATCCAGGTAACGGTTGGTCACGTCACGGGCGGTGCCGTCCATGCAGATGTCACCATTTTTGAGGAAGATGGCGCGGTCGCAGTGTTTGACGATATCCCCGGCGCTGTGGGAAACCAGCAGCAGCGTGGTGCCCTGCTTTTTGAAGTCCGCAATACGGGCATAGCACTTCGCCTGAAAGCGGGAGTCGCCAACGGAGAGCGCTTCATCGACGATCAGAATATCCGGGCGAGAAGCGGTGGCCACGGCGAACGCCAGGCGCATTTGCATGCCGCTGGAATAGATGCGCACCGGCTCTTCAATGTAGTCGCCGATATCCGCAAAGGCTTCGATCTCAGGCATTAAGCGCTCGATCTCTTCCCGGCTCAGGCCCATCATCAGCCCGGACATATACACGTTCTGCCGGCCGGTAAAGTCGGGATGGAACCCCATGCCCAGCTCCAGCAGCGCAGCGACGCGCCCCTGGATCTCAATGCTGCCTTTGGTGGGCTGGGTGGTGCCGGTCAGCAGCTTCAGCAACGTACTTTTACCTGCGCCGTTCACCCCGACAATACCGACTGCTTCACCGGGTTCAATGCTGAAATTGATGTCTTTTAACACCCATTTTTTGCTGTGCCGCGGCTTATTGCCCGGCAGCAGTTTCTCAATGACCCGGTTCCATTTGGATGGGTAATATTTATACGCCTTGCCGACGTGCTGAACTTTGATACTCATGATTAAATCTCGTCCACAATATCAGCGGCATGTTTTTTAAATAAACGCCAGGCAAATAAAAACAGAATGACCGACACCACCGTGACCGGAAGCAGCGCCATCCAGTCTGGGCTCTGGTGATAGAGCATCACATTCTGGTAGGAACCGATAATGGTCGCCATCGGGTTATAGGCCAGCAGGCCTGAAACCCATTCCGGCAGCGTTTTGGACACGTAAACAATAGGCGTAAACCAGAACCAAAACTGCAGCAGAATATTGACGAACTGGCCGATGTCGCGGACAAAAACGTTCAGCACGCCGAGGATAATCCCCAGGCCCAGGGTGAACAGCATCTGGACGATCAGCACCGGAATGATTTCAAAGAAAATCATGCCCGGGAAATTCCCCGTGACGATCAGAAACAGCACAAACAGACCGAAAATGATCAGAAAGTTAATGAACGCCGAAGCGGTGACAATGATCGGTAAACAGATCCGCGGAAAGCTGAGCTTTTTAAGAATGTTGGCGTTGGTAAGAAAAACGTTGACCAGACTGTTAAGCGTTTCCGTGAACAGCCCCCAGGTTAACACCCCGGAACAGAGGTAGATGCTATAGGCAAAAGGGCCGTCCATGCCCGCCAGGCGGGCACGCATTAATTCAGAAAAGATTAATGTATAGACGGAAATCATGGCGATCGGCTGCAAGATCAGCCATGCCGCGCCTAAAAAGCTGGTCTGGTAACGGGACTGAAAGTCCCGTTTAACGCTGTCAATAATAAAGCCACGGTAGCGATAGATCGCTGAAAACATAGGACTCAAAGCGATTCCTCTTTTAACAGGTTGAGCAGCTCGGCGGTTTTCTCGTTCATCAACGCCGTATCCGCTCTGGACTCAACGTTCAGGCGCACCACCGGCTCCGTGTTGGACGTGCGCAGGTTAAAGCGCCACTCAGGGTATTCAATACTGATACCGTCCGTTGTGTCGATGTGTGCGGCCGCCGGCTCATACTGCGCCCGGATGCGCGCGATCGCCTCCGCCGCATTTCCCAGCTTGCGGTTGATCTCTCCCGACGCCGGGAACGCCGCCTGGCGGTCCGCCACCAGCGATTTCAGCGAGCTGTTCTTCAGGCACAGCAGCTCCGCCACCAGCAGCCACGGGATCATCCCGCTGTCGCAGTAGGCGAAGTCACGGAAGTAGTGGTGCGCGCTCATCTCCCCGCCGTAGATGGCGTCTTCCTGGCGCATCCGCTCCTTGATGAACGCATGCCCGGTCTTCGACATCACCGGCTGCCCGCCGCTGCGGGTCACGATGTCCACCGTGTTCCACGTCAGGCGCGGGTCGTGAATGATTTTCGCCCCCGGCTGCTTCTGCAGGAACGCTTCCGCCAGCAGGCCGACAATGTAGTATCCCTCGATAAACGACGCCTCGTCATCGAACAGGAAGCAGCGGTCGAAGTCGCCGTCAAAGGCGATCCCCATGTCCGCCTGATGCGCACGCACCGCGTCGGCGGTGTCCTGGCGGCACTCCGGCAGCAGCGGGTTCGGGATACCGTTCGGGAAATGGCCGTCCGGCTGATGATGCACCTTGATAAAGGTCACCGGCGCCCCGGCCGCCGCAAAGCGTTTCTCCACCTCATCAATCACGTGCCCCGCCGCCCCGTTGCCGGAGTTCACCACCAGCTTCAGCGGACGGGTGAAGTTCGCCAGGTCCACGTAGCCCATCAGATGGTCAACGTACTCCTTCAGCACCGAAATCTGGCGCAGGGTCCCGCGACGCGCCGGGTCCACCGGCGGGAACTGGTTTTCCTCCGCCAGGCGCTGGATGTCACGCAGGCCGGTGTCGCCGCTGATGGGCTTCGCGTTCTCGCGCACCAGCTTCATGCCGTTGTAGTTCATCGGGTTGTGGCTGGCCGTCACCTCGATACCGCCGTCCACCCCGAGGTGGAAAGTGGCGAAGTAAATCTCTTCGGTACCGCTCAGGCCGATATCCAGCACGTCGGTGCCGGCGTCCATCAGCCCGCGGGCCAGCGCCAGCTTCAGCGATTCGCTGGTGAGGCGCACATCGCCCCCCACCACTATCTTCCCGGGTTTCAGAAATTCGCCGTAGGCGCGGCCGATACGGTAGGCGATGTCCTCGTTCAGCTCCTCGCCCAGTTCACCACGGATGTCATAAGCCTTAAAGCATGTTAACTGTGTCATTCTGCGTTTTGTCCCGAAAAAATTAGCAACGACCATACTGGTCTTTAATACGAATAATGTCGTCCTCGCCGAGGTACGACCCCGACTGGATCTCCAGCACTTCCAGCGGAATGCGGCCCGGGTTTTCCAGGCTGTGCTCGGCGCCAATCGGAATAAAGGTGGACTGGTTCTCGGTCAGCAGGAACTGTTTGCCGTTGACCGTCACCTGACCGGTGCCGGCGAGAATGACCCAGTGCTCGGCGCGGTGGTGGTGCATCTGCATCGAGAAGGCGCCGCCCGGTTTCACGGTGATACGGTTGACGTTGAAGCGCGGGGTCTGGACCACCACGTCGCAGCGGCCCCAGGGACGGTAAATCTCGCGGTGGCGCTTGTACTCGCTGCGCTGGTTCTGCTTGAGGAACTCGACCGCCTTCTTCACGTCCTGGGAACGTTCGCGGTTCATCACCAGCACGGCGTCCTTGGTGCTGACAATCACCAGATTCTCCACGCCGATGGCCGCCACCAGCTTCTCGTCGCTGTTGATGTAGCAGTTTTCGCTGTTGTGCACCCACGCGTCGCCGCTGAGGACGTTGCCCTGCTCATCTTTCGGGCTGACCTCCCACAGGGCGGACCAGGAGCCGACGTCGCTCCAGTCGGCATCGAGACCGACCACCACCGCGTCGGCGGTTTTCTCCATCACCGCGTAGTCCACGGACTCGTCCGGGCACTCGCAGAAAATGTCATGCGGGATGCTGATGAAGTCGCTGCCGTTGTCGGCGGCGTTCACCGCGGCCTGGCAGGCTTCGAGGATATCCGGGCGGAATTTGGCCAGCTCGGAGAGGTATTTTTTGGCGCGGAACATAAACATGCCGCTGTTCCAGTAGTACTCCCCGGAGGCGAGGTAGGCCTCAGCGCGCTCGCGGTCCGGCTTCTCCACGAAGCGGGCCACCTGGTACGGGGTGTGGGCGCTGTCGGTGAGGGCCACGCCGCGCTGGATGTAGCCGTAGCCGGTTTCCGGGGCGTTCGGCACGATACCGAAGGTGACCAGGTGGCCTTCATCAGCATACTGCTCGGCGACGCGGATGGCGTCGTGGAAGACCGGCTGGTTATTGATGATATGGTCGGCGGCGAGGACCAGCATCAGCGGGTCGTCACCGTGCCGGGTGGCCTGAAGGGCCGCCAGAGCAATGGCCGGGGCGGTGTTGCGCCCGACCGGCTCAAGAATAATGTTGTTGGACAGCTTGTTGAGCTGGCGCAGCTGTTCGGCCACCAGGAAGCGGTGCTCTTCGTTACAGATGACCATCGGTTCATGGATTTCAAGGCCCGAGAGTCGGGTGATGGTTTCCTGCAGCATGGAGTTCTGCCCGAACAGCCGGAGGAACTGTTTCGGGTAAAGCTCGCGAGACATCGGCCAGAGACGACTGCCGGTACCACCAGCCATAATTACAGGAAGTAACATAATGAAATCCTTAAATAAATAATTGCTTTATTTTACTATCAATCAATCGACCGTCGGGTGGAATGGCCTTTTTCAGGCACGCTACCGCCATTGGCTGTCGCAACCAAAATACGTACTGCTCCCGTGTTTCAGGCTAAACGCCACCCTCTTTCGCTTCAGGCTATCGGCAGAACGTTCACTCAGCGGCCTGAAAAGCCAGCCTGACGGAACGGGTGTCCTGAAAACCTAAAAGCAGAGATATGTCCTGAGACATATCTCTGCTTTTAATATGCATCTGTCCTCACCTGGCCGCGAAATGCCCCACACTTTCCGCATTTGCCGCCGGGTTAACCATCAGGACTTTCTCATTTACGCAGGGTATCACGCGTGCGCTTTCCGCCACCGACGAAAGAGAAACGGGCGGCCTGCCGGTGTCAGCAAGCGTCAGAAAGGAGCGTCCACGATGCGGGGAAAGATAAGAAGAGACATCGCTATCGCCGCCAGGGAGACAACGCGCGGCCAGGCTTGATGGCCCTTTGCACATGGCGACGGCGCTTTGTTCCGACAGGAGGGATAAACGACTCATGCTCTACACTGCACATTCCACAAAGAAAATCGTCCGCAGATTATAGCGCTGGTCGCGGGGAATAAAAATAAAAAAGCCTACTGATTAATGGATTACTCAAATAATACACATTATAAACATTCACTAAACAAACAAAACCAATCTAATCCATTGATATTCATCAAAAAACCAGAGAAAACACTACAGAGATTTTGCCCATTTGCTAAATCAGCCGCTGACGAAAATATATCTTTAAACAAAATTACGCCATACCGGGGGGATTGGCGACCTTTATGATTGCGCCATGAATCGCTAAACCGCTGACAGGTCACAAGGTTATTATTCGACAGCTAACAGTCAAATGAGAAACGTTGTTATTTATCAGCCTTTGCCACCACGATTTTGCCAGATAAAAGCGCCCTTCACTTCACGCCTGGCGGATAAGACGCGGCAAAGCAAGTGATCCCAACCGCAAGCCAGTGTAAAATCGGCCCTTATGTAGAACGGGATATCCACACCCCGGAGGAAAAATATGAAGTTTTTGGTCACTGGTGCCGCAGGTTTTATCGGCTTTCATATCGCGCAGCGCCTGCTGAATGAAGGGCATGACGTTGTCGGGATCGACAACATGAACGACTATTATGACGTCAGCCTGAAGCAGGCCCGTCTGGATCGCCTGTCCTCTCCGGCATTCCATTTCCAGCAGCTGGATCTTGCCGACCGTGAGGGTATGGCGACGCTGTTCGCCGCAGAACAGTTTGACCGCGTGATCCACCTGGCGGCCCAGGCCGGCGTGCGCTATTCGCTGGAAAACCCGTATGCCTACGCCGACGCAAACCTGATGGGGTACCTGAATATTCTGGAAGGCTGCCGCCATACCAAAGTGAAACACCTGGTATACGCCTCCTCCAGCTCGGTTTACGGCCTAAATCGCAAAATGCCGTTCTCCACGGAGGATTCCGTCGATCATCCGGTCTCCCTGTACGCCGCCACCAAGAAAGCCAATGAGCTGATGGCGCATACCTATTCCCATCTGTACGGCATCCCGACCACCGGGCTGCGCTTCTTTACGGTCTATGGTCCGTGGGGCCGCCCGGATATGGCGCTGTTCAAGTTCACGAAAGCGATGCTGGCAGGGAAAAGTATCGACGTTTACAACTACGGCAAGATGAAGCGCGATTTCACCTATATCGACGATATCGTCGAGGCGGTGGTGCGCGTTCAGGATGTGATCCCGCAGGCCAATGCCGACTGGACCGTTGAGAGCGGTTCCCCGGCCACCAGCTCCGCGCCGTACCGGGTCTATAACATTGGCAACAGCTCGCCGGTGGAACTGATGGATTATATCACCGCCCTGGAAGAAGCCCTGGGGATGGAAGCGAAGAAGAATATGATGCCGATCCAGCCGGGCGATGTGCTGGACACCAGTGCAGACACCCAGCCGCTGTATGACCTGGTGGGCTTTAAGCCACAGACATCAGTGAAAGAAGGCGTGAAGAACTTCGTGGAGTGGTATAAGGATTACTATCAGATCTAACCTGTCTCTGCCCTGCCGCAATCCGCTGATTGCGGCAACGGATAAGCATCCCGCATTGTCTTCCTTTATCATTCATTTCTTTACCCGAGCCTGGCACAGGCTATACTTTTTTGTGCTAAAGAATAATTTTTACTGGTTTTAACGACGGTGCTGAAACCAGTTTCATCTGCCCGCCAGCGAAAAAGCCAACAACTTTAAGCCTGGTCACCTGCTGTCACTCTTTTCAATACTATTTTTAATGGATCCTTCAGCATTTTCTCCTGATAAATAAAAGACATTACTTTCTGTAGGAATTTTCTTAAGAACAGGATATGTTAGAGATCGCAATTCAGCGCTTTCGGCCTGCCGTGTTGCTTAACATGCTAATGATTCAACCAACAAAAAGCTGTGGTAGATATTATGGAAAACCTATTTTTCTTAGTGGTCGCTGCCATACTACTTGCTGTGTCGGTTTTCTTTTTAATTTCATATCTGAAAGACAGAAAAAAAACAAAACTGACGTTTAATAAACGCAAGTGGTAAGACTCGCTCCATATTGCATTTAGATTAAGATTATATTAAGAGATAAAAAAATGATATGACAGAATGACCGCTCATTCTGCGTTTTGGCGTGGCCTTAAGGCAAGAAAAAAATAACGTTACTCGCGCCCTGTTCCAGATATTTCCTCAGGGCATAAATAACAAAAGCCTGCGTTGCAGGCTTCGTTTTACCTCCCGGCGCTTATCTCCGGCATCTACATCACAGTGACGGTAGCTCTTCACAAGGTAAGTTTAACTTATCGGACCTGTTTTCAACCCGCAACGGGTTTTGAGCAGGATCGTAATGTCCATCACAATTTATTGAGGTTAATCTGAATGTGCGAGAAATACGCGCAGTGAGGGATATAGCGGGGAGATAAAGAAGCATACTGGCGGCGGGGAGCCGCCAGTGTCAGACAGGCAGAATTAATCGTTGCCAAACAGATCGCGGGTATAAACCTTATCGGCGACATCCGCCAGCTCTTCCGCCATACGGTTAGAAATGATCACATCCGCCTCTTGTTTGAAGGCATCCAGGTCACGCACGACGCGGGAGTTGAAGAACTCATCTTCCTGCATCACCGGTTCATAGATAATAACCGGAATACCTTTTGCCTTGATGCGCTTCATAATGCCCTGAATAGAAGAGGCACGGAAGTTGTCTGACCCGCTCTTCATGATCAGGCGATACACACCCACCACTTTTGGCTTACGGGCGAGAATAGAATCCGCAATAAAATCTTTACGGGTACGGTTGGCATCGACGATAGCCGCGATAATGTTGTTCGGGACCGATTCGTAGTTCGCCAGCAGCTGCTTGGTATCTTTCGGCAGACAGTAGCCGCCGTAGCCAAAGGACGGGTTGTTATAGTGGTTGCCGATCCGCGGATCCAGGCATACCCCTTCGATAATCTGCTTGCTGTTCAGCCCCTGGCTTTCAGCATAGCTGTCGAGTTCGTTGAAATAGGCAACGCGCAGCGCCAGATAGGTATTCGCGAACAGTTTGATCGCTTCCGCTTCAGTGGAGTCGGTAAACAGGGTCGGAATATCCTGCTTGATCGCACCTTCTTTCAGCAGGTTTGCGAAACGTTCGGCACGCGCAGAGCGCTCACCGATGACAATACGCGACGGGTGCAGGTTGTCGTACAGCGCACGGCCTTCACGCAGGAACTCAGGAGAGAAAATAACATTATCAATCCCTAAACGTTCTTTGATGTCACGGGTGAACCCCACCGGGATGGTCGATTTAATGATCATCACCGCATTCGGGTTGATCTCGGTGACATCGCGAATAACCGCTTCCACCGTAGAGGTGTTGAAGTAGTTAGTTTTGGGATCATAATCGGTCGGCGTCGCAATGATCACGTAGTCGGCATTACGGTACGCGTCGTGCTTGTCCGTGGTGGCGCGGAAATTTAACGGTTTTTCTGCCAGATATTCCTGAATCTCTTTATCGACAATCGGAGAGATCTTCTGGTTAAGCATATCCACTTTGGCCTGTACGATATCCAGGGCCACCACTTCGTGGTTTTGCGCAATCAGGATACCGTTCGATAAACCAACATAACCTGTACCGGAAATAGTAATTTTCATTCGATTACACTTTAATCAGTTAACTGGGTAATGGCGGATAGCCACGAAATTAAATAATGCTGTGGGCGGTTTTACGCTTTGACCAGTGGGATGTCAAGAATAAGCCATAAGGTCAATAATACGATTAAAATCTGACCCTATGGCTTCCATTATGGATAATGCATTACTTGAGAAGAGCTAAAATCTCTTTGGTTTTTGCATTCATCAACGCCGTATCCGCTCTGGACTCCACGTTCAGGCGCACCACCGGCTCCGTGTTGGATGTGCGCAGGTTAAAGCGCCACTCAGGGTATTCAATACTGATACCGTCCGTTGTGTCGATGTGTGCGGCCGCCGGCTCATACTGCGCCCGGATGCGCGCGATCGCCTCCGCCGCATTACCCAGCTTGCGGTTGATCTCCCCCGACGCCGGGAACGCCGCCTGGCGGTCCGCCACCAGCGATTTCAGCGAGCTGTTCTTCAGGCACAGCAGCTCCGCCACCAGCAGCCACGGGATCATCCCGCTGTCGCAGTAGGCGAAGTCGCGGAAGTAATGGTGCGCGCTCATCTCCCCGCCGTAGATGGCGTCTTCCTGGCGCATCCGCTCCTTGATGAACGCATGCCCGGTCTTCGACATCACCGGCTGCCCGCCGCTGCGGGTCACGATGTCCACCGTGTTCCACGTCAGGCGCGGGTCGTGAATGATTTTCGCCCCCGGCTGCTTCTGCAGGAACGCTTCCGCCAGCAGGCCGACAATGTAGTATCCCTCGATAAACGACGCCTCGTCATCGAACAGGAAGCAGCGGTCGAAGTCGCCGTCAAAGGCGATCCCCATGTCCGCCTGATGCGCACGCACCGCGTCGGCGGTGTCCTGGCGGCACTCCGGCAGCAGCGGGTTCGGGATACCGTTCGGGAAATGGCCGTCCGGCTGATGATGCACCTTGATAAAGGTCACCGGCGCCCCGGCCGCCGCAAAGCGTTTCTCCACCTCATCAATCACGTGCCCCGCCGCCCCGTTGCCGGAGTTCACCACCAGCTTCAGCGGACGGGTGAAGTTCGCCAGGTCCACGTAGCCCATCAGATGGTCAACGTACTCCTTCAGCACCGAAATCTGGCGCAGGGTCCCGCGACGCGCCGGGTCCACCGGCGGGAACTGGTTTTCCTCCGCCAGGCGCTGGATGTCACGCAGGCCGGTGTCGCCGCTGATGGGCTTCGCGTTCTCGCGCACCAGCTTCATGCCGTTGTAGTTCATCGGGTTGTGGCTGGCCGTCACCTCGATACCGCCGTCCACCCCGAGGTGGAAAGTGGCGAAGTAAATCTCTTCGGTACCGCTCAGGCCGATATCCAGCACGTCGGTGCCGGCGTCCATCAGCCCGCGGGCCAGCGCCAGCTTCAGCGATTCGCTGGTGAGGCGCACATCGCCCCCCACCACTATCTTCCCGGGTTTCAGAAATTCGCCGTAGGCGCGGCCGATACGGTAGGCGATGTCCTCGTTCAGCTCCTCGCCCAGTTCACCACGGATGTCATAAGCCTTAAAGCATGTTAACTGTGTCATTCTGCGTTTTGTCCCGAAAAAATTAGCAACGACCATACTGGTCTTTAATACGAATAATGTCGTCCTCGCCGAGGTACGACCCCGACTGGATCTCCAGCACTTCCAGCGGAATGCGGCCCGGGTTTTCCAGGCTGTGCTCGGCGCCAATCGGAATAAAGGTGGACTGGTTCTCGGTCAGCAGGAACTGTTTGCCGTTGACCGTCACCTGACCGGTGCCGGCGAGAATGACCCAGTGCTCGGCGCGGTGGTGGTGCATCTGCATCGAGAAGGCGCCGCCCGGTTTCACGGTGATACGGTTGACGTTGAAGCGCGGGGTCTGGACCACCACGTCGCAGCGGCCCCAGGGACGGTAAATCTCGCGGTGGCGCTTGTACTCGCTGCGCTGGTTCTGCTTGAGGAACTCGACCGCCTTCTTCACGTCCTGGGAACGTTCGCGGTTCATCACCAGCACGGCGTCCTTGGTGCTGACAATCACCAGATTCTCCACGCCGATGGCCGCCACCAGCTTCTCGTCGCTGTTGATGTAGCAGTTTTCGCTGTTGTGCACCCACGCGTCGCCGCTGAGGACGTTGCCCTGCTCATCTTTCGGGCTGACCTCCCACAGGGCGGACCAGGAGCCGACGTCGCTCCAGTCGGCATCGAGACCGACCACCACCGCGTCGGCGGTTTTCTCCATCACCGCGTAGTCCACGGACTCGTCCGGGCACTCGCAGAAAATGTCATGCGGGATGCTGATGAAGTCGCTGCCGTTGTCGGCGGCGTTCACCGCGGCCTGGCAGGCTTCGAGGATATCCGGGCGGAATTTGGCCAGCTCGGAGAGGTATTTTTTGGCGCGGAACATAAACATGCCGCTGTTCCAGTAGTACTCCCCGGAGGCGAGGTAGGCCTCAGCGCGCTCGCGGTCCGGCTTCTCCACGAAGCGGGCCACCTGGTACGGGGTGTGGGCGCTGTCGGTGAGGGCCACGCCGCGCTGGATGTAGCCGTAGCCGGTTTCCGGGGCGTTCGGCACGATACCGAAGGTGACCAGGTGGCCTTCATCAGCATACTGCTCGGCGACGCGGATGGCGTCGTGGAAGACCGGCTGGTTATTGATGATATGGTCGGCGGCGAGGACCAGCATCAGCGGGTCGTCACCGTGCCGGGTGGCCTGAAGGGCCGCCAGAGCAATGGCCGGGGCGGTGTTGCGCCCGACCGGCTCAAGAATAATGTTGTTGGACAGCTTGTTGAGCTGGCGCAGCTGTTCGGCCACCAGGAAGCGGTGCTCTTCGTTACAGATGACCATCGGTTCATGGATTTCAAGGCCCGAGAGTCGGGTGATGGTTTCCTGCAGCATGGAGTTCTGCCCGAACAGCCGGAGGAACTGTTTCGGGTAAAGCTCGCGAGACATCGGCCAGAGACGACTGCCGGTACCGCCAGCCATTATCACAGGAAGTAACATATTAATATCCTTTAATTAAAACCCTGTTATTTAACACCCAGTAAATCACTGAGGCCAGAAGCAGACTAATATAGGTGTACAAGATAATAAATATGGCAAATTCTTAAAAAGGTTAAAAATTAGATATTTGAAATATTTGTAGAAAGGAAATGCTTAAAGTCAGGTTGCAACATTAAATATAAAATTAAAACAGTCAGGCCAAATGGCCTGACTGTGTGAAGAAAATTATTCCAACCACTCTGTGTGGAACACACCGTCTTTATCTGTACGCTTATAGGTGTGCGCACCAAAGTAATCACGCTGAGCCTGAATCAGGTTAGCTGGCAGAACTGCGGAACGGTAGCTGTCGTAGTAGGCAATTGCTGCAGAGAATGTCGGTACCGGAATACCATTCTGCACGGCATAAGCAACGACATCACGCAGCGCCTGCTGATAGTCATCAGCGATCTGTTTGAAGTACGGGGCCAGCAACAGGTTAGCAATGCCAGCGTTTTGCGCATAAGCATCAGTGATCTTCTGCAGGAACTGCGCACGAATGATGCAGCCAGCGCGGAAAATCTTAGCGATCTCACCGTAGTTCAGATCCCAGTTGTACTCGTCTGAAGCAGCACGCAGCTGTGAGAAGCCCTGAGCATAGGAAACGATTTTACCGAGGTACAATGCACGACGCACTTTCTCAACAAATTCCGCTTTATCGCCAGCTGGCTGAGCCTGGGGTCCACTCAGCACTTTCGAAGCAGCTACACGCTGGTCTTTAAGCGATGAGATGTAACGAGCAAATACGGACTCGGTGATCAGAGACAGAGGTTCGCCGAGATCCAGTGAGCTCTGGCTGGTCCACTTACCGGTACCTTTGTTTGCAGCTTCATCAAGAATGACATCAACGAGGTATTTACCTTCTTCATCCTTCTTGGTGAAGATATCTTTGGTAATGTCGATCAGGTAACTGCTCAGTTCACCTTCGTTCCATTCGGTGAAGGTTTGCGCCAGCTCTTCGTTGGAAAGTGCCAGACCGCCTTTCAACAGCGCATAAGCTTCAGCAATCAGCTGCATGTCGCCATACTCGATGCCGTTATGAACCATCTTCACATAATGACCAGCACCGTCAGCACCGATATAGGTCACACACGGCTCACCGTCTTCAGCAACCGCAGCAATCTGCTTCAGAATAGGAGCAACCAGCTCATAGGCTTCTTTCTGCCCACCAGGCATGATGGAAGGCCCTTTCAGAGCCCCCTCTTCACCACCGGAAACACCGGTACCGATAAAGTTAAAACCTTCGGCAGACAACTCACGGTTACGACGGATGGTGTCCTGGAAGAAGGTGTTGCCGCCATCAATGATGATGTCGCCTTTATCGAGGTAAGGCTTCAGGGAATCGATGGCGCTGTCGGTGCCAGCCCCGGCCTTCACCATCAACAGGATACGACGTGGTGTTTCAAGGGATTCAACAAACTCTTGTACTGTGTAGTAAGGAACCAGTTTCTTGCCTGGGTTTTCGGCAATCACTTCTTCGGTCTTTTCACGGGAGCGGTTGAAAACGGAGACGGTATAACCACGGCTTTCGATGTTCAGCGCAAGGTTACGCCCCATCACAGCCATACCGACAACCCCGATCTGTTGCTTGGACATTACATACTCCTGTCAGGTGTGGTCACTGCGACATACTCGCAGCTTAATTTTGATGTTCATATTAGCGCAATGGTGCTTATGTGCATAGGGTAAAATGGTGCGTAACAAAGACAAGCAAAATAGCCTTTATTAAAACAAGCCTTTAGAAGGCATTGTTAGCTGTAGTTTTTTTTTGAATAAATAATGCATGTAATTTCTTTTCAAGTAAGAAGTAACTAAATAACCCTACAATGACCGATAAAATGATAGTTAACGTTCCTATTATAGAAAGCATTATCATTGAAAGGTCAAATTTCTTACAAACAACACCAAATCCCATAACAATAAAAGTATGGCATAGATATAGAGAGTAAGAGGAGTCACCTAAAATAACTAAGTACTTATTGCATGAGCCTTTGGAAAACCATACAAGAAAGAAAATAATTGCAAAAAAGACCATTGCCACTTTACTAAACTCTTCGGGCACAGCACCCAAAGCGATAACAAAAAACAATACAAAGCAAGTTAATAAACTTAAACACACAGAAATAACAGAAGAGAATAGATTAATAATCTTATCGCAATAATTATAAATAAAAATACCGAAAACAAAAAAATAAAATAACTTTGATGATATAAAAAAATCGATATATGGAATTCCTGTTATCGAGCCTTTGCCTAGTACTATTATTAAAGAAAAAAACAAAAAGGAAACAATTAACACCTTGCGCTTAGGTATATTCATTAAAATCAAAATAGAAAAGAAAATATAAAAAAACATTTCATATATAAGAGTCCACCCTTGGCCAAGGACTGGGTTTATTTTGCTGGGTTCTTCATCGGAATATGGTAAAAGCAAATAAGATGAAACTATTTTCTCAAAGGAATAATGATGTTGTTTCAAAGCAAAGCCTGCAAACCAAGCAACGAGAAGTAATGTCAGCCAGAACCAATAAATAGGATAGATACGAATAATTCTTTTCTTTAAAAAAACAGAAGAAGCTTTTTTATCCCATGTTTTATTAAAAGTCGTTAAGGACATTATATATCCACTAACAATAAAGAACACATAAACACCTATAGTGCCAACCCCCTGCAAATTACGTAATATTCCCCCGGTTATTCCTTCAAGATGGTAATATATATTAAATTGAGTTAATGTATGATCCACAACAACTGAAAGCGCAGCTATACCGCGCAGTGTTTGGATTCTAGAGTTTTTGTTAAAGCCAATATCATTAGCCATTTAGACCTCAATTTAAATATTATAAAACATCATGTAAGACTTAGAATACATAGCAGGTTAAGGTAGATATTACTTAATAAGCTGACTTATTGATAAAGCCTTTGAAGATAGTAAGGAAAATAATTTTCAAATCTAGCCATATACTCCAACCACGAATGTATAGCAAATCGTATTCAATTCGCTTCTCCATTTTCTCTAATGTATCTGTCTCTCCACGCCAACCGTTGATTTGAGCTAAACCAGTAATACCCGGTTTAACCTTATGTCGAAGCATATAACCTTGAATAAGAGATCTATATTGTTCATTATGAGAAACAGCATGCGGGCGTGGGCCAACAACAGACATCTGACCAAATAATACATTAAAAAACTGAGGTAACTCATCTAGTGAGGTACTTCTAAGGAAACGTCCAACCTTTGTCACTCGTACATCATTTTTTGTAGCTTGTATTACTTTATCGTCATTTTCCATAACAGTCATCGAACGGAATTTCCAAACCTTAATAGGTTTACCATCCATACCATATCGTATTTGGCGAAAAATAATTGGACCAGGTGAAGAAAATTTTACTGCTAAAGCAATACCAATAAGCACAGGAGAAATTAGTACTAAAATAATACTAGAGACAACAATGTCTTCTAACCTCTTAAACAACATATTAATACCGCTCAATGGCGTATCAAAAAGAGGTACTACAGGTACGCCATTGATTTCTTCAGTTCGAGATTGCAAAATATTAAACGTAAACACATCCGGTATAAGTAACACTGAACAGGTAGTATCTGTAAGTTTTGACACAAGATCTTTTATAATTTGCTCATCTTTCATACTCAGTGCAATATATATACGATCAATTTCACCTGCCCTAGCTTGGGCTATTAATGTAGACAACGAACCACCATAAGGTACATTACCATATTCGATCTGTGGCTTATCATCATAAATACCTTTAACAACGAACCCTAACCACGGTTCCTCTAAAAAACTCTGAAGTAAACTAATAGCAGCAGGGGAAGAGCCGACGACAGCAACTCGCCGTGTATTGTAACCTAACTTGCGTAACACTCCAGCACCAAGACGTATAAAAGTACGGCAAAAAATGAAACCCAACACAACAAAGAAATACCAAAATATAAACACTTTCACACTAATATCGAAATCTGGGAAAAGTGAAATTAATCCAGATGTAAGTATTATACTTAGTGTCCAGTTTTTGATTATCATAATAAGTTCGGCAGAGATCTTCACACCTCTCCATGAGCGATAGAAATCAGTAATTCCGCCGATCATTTGAAATACAACAAGAGCCGTTAGACCGATTAAATTTGCTTTATAAGAAATATTGAAATTATAAAACAAGCAAGTTGTATACAAACCTAAAAAAATAATAGCAATATCAGAAAACCTTTGCACTAAAGAGATTATTGATGCATTAGCATTCGCACGAACACGATGGGAAAATGTTATCATATGTATTTTACTCATATTCACAACTGACTAACAACAATAAATACAAACGTATGTTACAGTTGATAAAAACAACATAATTAATACTCAATACTTTTTGAGATATTAAAATCCAACCATTTTGTTGATACATAAGAATTAAATTCTTCGCGAAATCTTTCTGCAGAAAATTTTAAGGCGTTGTTTCGACAATCACTAGGGTTAATATTATGAGAATTTTCTTCGAAACTATTTACGGCATTGATCAAAGAACTTATTGTTTGTTGTTCAAAAAAGAAACCGGTTGCTTGAGCTACACCATATGGCCTGACCGTTTCCAGTGAACCGCCTTTACCAAAAGCAATTACAGGAGTACCACATGCTTGAGCTTCAACTGGAGTAATTCCAAAATCCTCTTCTGCAGCAAAAACAAAAGCTTTCGCTTTTTTCATATAATCCTCCATGACACTATTCGGCTGATATCCTAATATCTCCACGTTACCTTTAGCTTTATTTTTTATTTTTATCATTTCACTACCATCACCAATAACAACTAATTTCTTATTGGGCATTTTGCTAAATGCCTCAACAATCAAGTCGATTCTTTTGTAAGGAACTAATCGCGATGCTGTGAGATAAAAATCTTCTTTCTGCTCTACTAACTCAAAACGATGAACATCAACAGGAGGATAAATTACATCAGCTTGCCTTCCATATACCTTCATGATACGACGGGCAATAAAATGAGAGTTAGCAATAAAATGATCTACACCATTAGAAGTTCGATAATCCCACATGCGGATATTATGAAGAATCCATTTAGCTAACAATCCTTTGATACCTTTATCAAGACCAGACTCTTTAAGATACTGAAATTGCATATCCCAAGCATATCTAATTGGCGAGTGTACGTAACTAATATGCAACTGATCTGGTCCCGTCAATACACCTTTTGCAACGGCATGACTACTAGAAATAACAACATTATGCTTGGTCACATCTAATTGCTCTACCGCAAAAGGCATGAATGGTAAATATTTTTGATATTTCTTTTTTGCAAAGGGTAAATTTTGGACGAAGCTAGTGGTAGCTTTTTTTCCTTGAAAAAAAATTCTATCTTCATCTGAAAGATATTCGACAAGAGCGTATAATTCAGAACTTGGAAAGAGTTCAATGAATTCTTTAATAACTCGCTCTGCGCCAGCATATGTTACTAGCCAATCAGCTACAATACCAACATTAATATCCTGCGACATAATTTATCCCTTAAAATTTTACTTAGTACAATCGTCAAAGTTAAAATTACTTTTGGTAAACCATTGCTATTGTTTGTTTAATAAAATGTTCTTTTTTAAAAATTAATTTCATCGATATGCTTAATAATTTATTTTGCCGGCTAGTAGCCGGCAGCATTATATAAGGTTATATTCAATCCTTAACAAAGGAGAGACACTTCTCAATTAGATCATTAGCATATGGGACATGTAAATCTTTATTGGTAAGAGTAGTATACATACCAATTTTATTTCCATCGAAATTGAAGTTACAATGAGATTTACCAGATGCTTCAACATCGATACGGTTAAAGAAATCAAATAGTCCATCAAATCTACAATTATCAACTTTAGTTTTGAATCCACCATTAACAAAAATAACTGGTGTGCCCATTGCCAAACAAGGCAGGGCAGTATGGATTCTCGATGTTACAACAAAGCGTGCAGCAGATAATCGTTTCAAATAAGCGTCAGCTTTTTGGAATCCAACTTCAGCAGAAATATAAGGAACCATTTGATCAATATAGACAGCATTGTCTAAAACATCCTCTTCAAAATATTTTTGGAGAATATCTCTTTTGATCGCAAGCTCTTTAATCCTTCCATTAAGGATTCTTTTTCCTAAACGAAGTGGTTGTTTGATTAACTGCTTCATTGATAATGAGTCATGCATGATATCGACAAAAATTACTTCATCGGTAATTTTTGTACGTTTATATGAATGGCCAAGTGTTAAAGTCATACATCCTGAATAGTAGGCATCAATTCCTTTAGCTAATAGTAGATCTCTAGTATGATTATCTCTACAACCAATTGGTTCATGCTTTTTAAAATGTTCAATAACTTCTGGTCTAAAAATTCTGTCTACTATTGAAGAATTCAGATGCACTGATACATATAATGGTTCTATTTTTGTTGATGGGGGAAAATTCTCTGGATTGGCCATATACCACGCATTCATTATCATCTTTACAGTTTCATCGTTGTATTGATGCATTCCTTCACGCGTGATGTAATGATCTACTGAAGGTAGAAATTGTTTAGCCGCTGTACTTTGAACATAGTCACCCAGGTTAAGGAGATTTTGCTCTTCAAATTTCCCACCCTCATAAACGATAACACCATACTTACTCATGTTCTCACCTTAAAAATCAATTAAATATCTTACTGTAAATTTTCTTACCTTTCTGATTGCAAAAGTTTTTCTCATCTTTTGATAATACAAAAAAGTAAAAAAGAATCAAAACAAACAAACTTGATAGTAAAGTTAAAGCCAATAGTCCAATATATGTTTCGGGAAGGAATATATCAATCCAATAAGCACTTATAAAAGAAACGGTTGCAACGATGAATAACTTTATCAAAACATTTAATATATACCCTCTTATGTCATAATCTATTACACCACTTACAATTTTCATCCGATAGAATAATAATAATAAAGTAGAGCTTACACGAGCAAATACGACAACATATAATGGCAATCGGCTATATACCAAAACAACTGCAAAAAGTAAATTGAGAAGAATGATACAACTGATTGTTATTTGATAACGTTTTAGTTTTCCAACAGCGTAGATTACTGTTACAAAAGGTCCAGAAAGACAATCAATCAAGACATATAACACTACAATTTTTACAAGTGAAACTAAATACTCGGGTACAGTATTCAACCAAATTGATAAAATAAAATGGGTGTCCGTGAATAATGGAACTACTGCAAGTAAAACAAGTCCAAACGATAATTTGCTTGCTTGTGTGAGTAATTTATTAAGATAAGATAAATCACCCGCAGCATAAGATTTAATTATCTGAGGATTAAATGCAGTTTGAAAATTTCCAGTAACTCTATTAATAGCAGCCAATACTTGATCTGATAAACCAAGAGATGCATTAGCAACAACACCAAAGAATATATTTACTAATATCGCAATTCCTTGAGACAATGCAACAACACTAATTGAACCGAGAAGTGTCCAACCGGAAAACGAAAACATCTCAATAAGTATTTTTTTATCAACTTTCAAATCCATTTTGCATATTTCGAACTTAATAATGCAAAATAAAAAATAACAAAGAAAAATAAACAAATACCCACATAATACTAGAACAGCATATGCCTTTAAATTGTCATTAAAACTAAATGCTCCTAAAAGAAAAACAATGAACCATCGTTGAAAAGCATCCAATACACCAATCTTTGCATAAACCTCCATCCTTTCACAGGCTATTATTGACGCAATAAAAGGTGTTTGTAATATTTGTACAGATAGAGCTAAAAGTGAGAAATGGAAAATCCATGCTACATCTTTTACCCGATCAGAAGGAATACTTAAATGTGAATTTACAAACCAAAGGCCAATTGTTTCACCTAAAAATAAAATAATAATTGCTATACCAAAATGCACTACGACACTTGTATTAAATGCTCTGTTTGTCCAAACATAATCGTTTCGCCCCAATCCCATTGATAGAAATCTTTGAGTTGCGAGAGTAGTAACATTTTGAATAAACCCAAAAAGTACAATTACTCCTGCGATAATACTATATATACCTAGATCTTTAACACCTAAAGCTTGTAGTAAAATTCTTGATGTATATAGCGAAACGATCATAATCATGATCATCCGCGAGTATAGCATTATAGTGTTTTTTGCTATACGTTTATTTTTATCTGTCGACAATTTATTTATCCTTTATAAATAGAATTATCGTTATTCTCAATTAAATCTAGCATTTTTTTTGTTCTCGATTGATATGTATATTGTCGAGCTAGTTCTAATCTTTTCTCTAATGGAATAGCATCACCGTCTAAAGCTTTATCAACACTTTCTATAAATTCTTCATTCGTGGTACTAATATAAACATAGTCCTTAAATTCTTGAATAGCCTTTAAATTAACTGATACAACTTTTCTACCTGCTGCAAGATACTCAAAAAACTTCATTGGAAACATGTTATCTGTGTAAGAATTAATCATATTAGGTAAAAGTGCAACATCAAAATACTTCAGATATGATGGCAACTCATCATATTCCTTTGGTCCTAAGAGGTGAATATTCTTATGATTTTCTAAAATTGAAACACTTGTATTAGGATCACCCTCTCCAACCAAACCTATTAGTACAATATGATATTGTGGTCTGTTTTTTGCCAGCGAAGATAGTAATTCGAAATTAACTTTATAACTACTAATTGCACCGATAAATCCAAGAATCGGTCCTTCAATATTTTTCAAATCTTTTGGTCTCTCGTAACCTTCAGTAATGCTCGTATTGAAATGATTAAAATCAGCTACGTTTGAGTGATAATAGGTGTTGTCGTTTAATAACTTACGAGATTCATATAACTTCGGGGCAGTGACAAATACTATATCAGAATTAACTATTAACTCATTTTCTGATTCTTCTAAAATTGAAACCGGCATTCCTGGTTGAGCCTTAATCTCATCAACGCAATGATAAACAACATAACTATAATCTTTTAAATTAAGTAGTCTTTTAGTAAGTGGATTATACGTCCATAAAACCTTATCTCTGAATTTAAGATACTTTGTCCAAAAACCTATCATCCCTTTCAAATATAGTCTATTAAAACCCCTGATTAGTTTATACTTATTCCATGGGAGAGTTACTGGCGACCAAACCCATAGATTTTCTCGTACATGGCGTGGAGCTTTAAACATCTTGAATATTCGTTTTATTGCTCGAGTTAAATCTTTTTTATTAAGCGAAGGAGCTCTAAGACCAAGGGAATCAATATAAAATACTTTATAGCCAAGTCTGGATAATTCTACCGCAACATGTTGTTTGTTTGTCCAGAAAGGATTATCCCAGTCGGCAGTAGATAATAATACGATATCTTTGTTTTCCATTAGTAACCCTTTTTAGCTTGTAAGTTTTATTAAGATAATTTTTTCAAAGCGGTGATGAAATCATTTTTAAACTGATTTTCATCACGCATTAACACATTACCCAAAGTTGCTTTATAGCATGTGGATTTACCATCAGATTTAATATATTCTTTGATTTTATTTGCTAAACTTATAGGGTTCGATGGTTTAAATAAACATCCAGAATGCAAATAATCATTAAAGCCAACTATGTCAGATGCAATAATATGTTTTTGTAGTAGAGCTGCTTCTAGCAATACGAGAGGAACACCTTCAAATCTTGAAGGTAGTACTACTAAATCACATCCATCCATAATACTTACTAGGTCGTTACGGTTGCCTAATAGGTGAATTGTCTCACTAAGTTTATATTGTTTAATGTGTTCATTAATGATTTTCTTGTCCGGACCTTCACCAACAATATAACAAACAATATCTTTGAAATTTTCGTTTTTAAGATAATTAATAGCTTCAACGAAATCTAATTGACCTTTTTGTTTGTTTAATAACCTGCCTGGCAATACTATTTTAATAACATTTTTTTCATTAAATGAAGGGGGCGGGTTGTCAATTTTTTGATAATTCTTCTTATCAATGAAATTTTCAACTACTAGCACATTTGCAGAAGTCTTCTTCTTAAGATCATTAGCAACGGCATTGCTTATAGTAATAAAAGAATTAGGTAATTTATAAAGAGGAACACATAACATATCTTTGATCATCGTGGATATGCTCCTTTGCTCCATTTGAAAATGATAATGGACCATAGGAATGTAAGAGATAATTTTTTTTCTTAATAACCTTGCAGCTATTATAGCTATGTTCCCAGATTCAATTCTACCTTGAGATACGCATAGAGTCTTATAAACAGGGTGTTTGGCTTTAAGCAGTTTAATAAATGAATATATTCTTTTCCATCGAAACCAAACATATAATGATGAAAATTTTGGATCGAAATCTTTGATGGTAATAATTTCTGAGAAGTTTCCATTTTCTTTACAATAATCTATTGCAATAAAGTTTGATTCATTAATAATGATAATGGACTTTTCGGCATAAGACATTGCACATGCAGCAATTAAATACATGCGTTCTTGCCCACTAAAGATTCTTGCCTCACAGTAAAAAATCATTTGATTTCCTTTTCAGCTAAAAATTTTTTATATATACAATCATATTTTTCAGTTGAAATATGGATGTCAAAATTCTCTTCTACATAGTGCCTAGCGTTTTTCCGGATCACTTCTGGTTCTTCTGATTCCATTGCTTCTATCAAACTCTTCTCTAAAGCAAGGCTACTAACTTCTTTACATAAAAAACCTGTATATTTATCGAAAATTTTATCAGGTATACCACCAACAGGCATTGCAACTATAAGAGCACCATGCGTCATCGCTTCTAATGTCGTTAAACTGCTGCCCTCATAGCGGGAGGGTTGAACAAACAAACTGGAACATGCTATTGCAGTTTGTACTTCTTCATCAGATGCTGCGGAAATGATATTAAGTTTGACGTTGTTTTTTCTACAAAAATTTTCAATATCAATTTTATTTTTTCCACGCCCATAGTGATCCCAAGAAAATTTAATTTTAGACCACTCTTTTTTCGTTAAATTAGCAAGTGCTTCAGCAAGAATATCATAGCCTTTGTTATATTCAATTCTCCCAACACTCACTATTTTATAATCCGTCGCTTGTTTTTTTTCCTTTACTAACCGTCTTAAAGTATTTATGTCAATAGTGTTTGGAATTACAGTTATTTTTTCTGTGTTTAAATTTTTTCTAACTATTTCAACCAACTTTTTATCCGTGGCTATAACGGTATCTGCTAAATAGGCCTTGCGCAGTAAATGTTTAGTGAATCCACGATTAATTATACGTAGAATGGAACCTGTGCCAAATTCTTCCATACCATGTGGATTAACAATCGTAGCCTTATTTTTAATAAGCTCTGTGTTTAGCGAAGCTAAAACGCCAGCCGATGCCCCATGAAAGTGTATAATATCAATATTATTACTATATACAACTAATTTTTTAGCTACCTTCTTACACCAGATATAGTATGCAGCCCCCATAGTCATGAGTACTTTATATTTATCCCAAATTGGCCATGGAACATCAATATGCTTTATAAATGATGGTATATTACCCACAACTCTTGTCTTAGGTGCTACTAGATGAATACAGTATCCTTTACTGTGCATTTCATAAATATGCTGTTCAGCAGCTTTTTCCATACCCCCAACACCTTTTCCGAAGGATATAGAACGCACCACTATATAGAGATTTTTCATAAATATACCATTTTATTTTACAGAAACGTCTCGACTTAAATTATTTTGATCAAAATTTTCTGAATTCTGTGTACTAAGTTTTTTTATTGCTAAATATGGTATTCGTCCATTTTGCTCAAGCTGTTTTTCATTCCAATGAATTGTATAATCTTTTTGTGTTAGTGAATCTTTTACTTCTATGTTAAATTGCTGTGCGTTGTTAGTGTTAGTTGTCGATATTTTGTCAATTCTTTTATTGTTTAAAAATTTTTGTAAATTTATAAATGCCTTCGCTGCTGGTTTTGGATTGAAATTAGAATCATAGAAACCAAAGTTATGCTCTTGGTTTTTCATATCCCCACCATCGTTGCTTAAATCATACCACCATATACCTTTTATATAGCTTTTACTTTTAGCCAATAAGGAATATTTAACAACGTAATCAGCGGCTTCAACTGGATCTACTCCACCTAGACCAGCGTGTGTTGGAATTCCGATCTCTGTAATATAAAGAGGAACCTTTTTAATATTTTGGTCTTTAATTTTGTTATAAAATTGATCAATTTTATTAATATTATATTCAGGATTTCTTAATTTCTTATTTGCATTTAGAAATGAATATGGATGTATTGAAATACCATCGATATAATTTAATATGCCCTCGTTTATAAGAATCATGAACCAATCACTATCAGATATATTTAAGCGTCTTCCTGTCGGACTTAGAGGATTAAATGACCCAGCGAGTATGATTGCAGAAGGATCTACAGATTTAATCGCCTGACTTGTTTTCTTTACCAACTCTAAATATATTTGCGGTGGAGGTATCTCCCCCTTCCCTTTCATTCCAGTTCCAACCGTCCATTCATTCCAAATCTCATAATACTTGACCTGCCCCTTATAATTTGAGGCGACCCATTTTGCATATTTGGCAAAAGCTGCAATGTCTTGTTCATTAGTAGGATACCCACCGTTATTGTAATTTTTATTTCCATAGTCAAGAATAACCAGAGGGGATATATTATATTTTTTCGCTTCACGAATTATTTCATCAACTAGTTTGAGCTTTGGCGGTATGGCATATACACCTTTAGTTCTTTCTACAGAATCCCACGTTAAATCCTGTCTAAATGAGTCAAAACCACTTTTTTTTATAAGCTGAAGAAGATTGTCATTTTCTAAGTCATACTTATTTGCATGGATTCCAATACCAATTGTTTGTTCACTTGCAAAAGCATTTGTATAAAAAAAAGCGAAACAATAAATTAATGAGATTAATGTTTTTCTTTTTTTCATAACACCTCCTAAGTATATTATTGATAGTTAGGATTTAACTTAATATCTCGTTCTTTTTTTTCAGAAACTATCATGCCTATAATAACACCACCATATACTGAATAAAAAGATGCTTCAAAGAGATTAGAAGTTATACCACCTGTTAAAATAACTAACGATATTATTAAGAATTGTTTTGTCGATTTTGACAGGGTTAATCCAAAGCTTAAAAACTTCATTATAAAAAAGAATGAGAACAAAATACTAAATACACCAAATATGACATACAAATATACATACATATTATCGGCTGAATTTGCCAATGCTGGCGTGAAGTAATATGTTGGAACGCCTATTGAACCAAAGCCTTTCCCGAAAAAATATTGCAGAGGTGTTTCAAGTAACAACATTGCATTTGGCCATGTTTGATACATTCTTATTAGCATTGTATTTGTCAACATCCCCGTTGATACGTTACTAATATTGAACATGCAATAATATGAGAACAACGTCAGGAATAAAAAGATTGTTTTCACAATATATTTTGTTATAAACGATGAACAAAATATCAAAATAAACACAAAACCTAACGTTACCATCGTTGTCTTAGTTGTTGTTAGGTATATCAAATATGCAGAAACTGCAAAAATCACTAACAGACTGATAAACCTTCTTTTTTCAAGAAGCGTATATCCCAAAAATGTACAAGTGATAATTACTAACGTAGCGGAACTAACCGATGTCCCCGTAAATCCAGGGTTTCGCATCATTCCATCGGAGATCCAATCACGCGAAACAACTTTCGTAACCCCAGCTATCTCCTGTTCCGCACCTATCCATTCTGCCCCAAATTGATTTACATAAAAAATACCTATTGCACAACTAAGGAAATAAAACAAATTGAACTTAAAATTATTTACAAATATCCTTTGATACAATTCTGTTGAATACAAAAACGCGAATAAAAATGGAATAAAAATATAAATACCGAAAACAGAACTAACTAATGAATTGTTATTTATACCAATTAGAACATAGATTGATAGAAAGACCATTAGTAATATATAACTTAATTTCTTAGGAATTATTATACATAATTTATAGCCTACTAATAATATCATCAAAGCTATAGGTGCGAATCGGATATATGCAAGATAAAGTGTCAATGGCCCCGTAAAAGCTTTAACAAATATAAATAAATGAAAGGTAAACCAGACTAACTCATCTATTTTAATTTTGAATTTTATCATATGATTTCTTAGCCGGCTAAAAAGCCGGCCTTATAATTAAAACAATTAATTTTTTTCAGTATATGAATAACCATAGTGGTTATAACCATACCCATATTGGCTACTTGCTCTTCTTACCACTCCATTTAGTACACATCCTTTAACTTTTACATTACTTTGTTCAAGCCGGCGTATACTTACTTCAATTTCTTTAGCGGTATTCTCTTCAAATCGTGCGACTAATAATGTAGTACCCGCATATGAACCGACAATTACCGGGTCCGTTACTGCTAACACCGGTGGTGTGTCAATGATTATTAGATCATAAAAGCGATCGGCCCATGTCAACAATTCTTGCATCCGTGGATGCATCAATAATTCTGCAGGATTAGGTGGGATCTGGCCTCTAGATATAAAGTCAAAACCAGCTTCATCAATTTTCTTTACAACATCTTCTTTTGTACTTTTCCCAGATAAATAATCAGAAAGACCATTATTAATTGAAATACCGAATACCTTATGCACGTACCCTTTACGCATGTCGGCATCAATATATAAAACTTTCTTTCCTGAATTAGCAATAATCGCTGAAAGGTTAGAACTTATAAATGTTTTACCTGCGTTCGGACTTGCACCAGTAATCATTAGCACTTTATTTTGTGCTTCCATCATTGCAAAATGTAAACTTGTTCTTAATCCGCGTATAGCTTCAATAGATATATCAGCGGGATTAGTTAATGATAAAAGTGTATTTTTCGAATTTCCATCAATAGATGTTGTATTTTTGAAAGATTTTTTATTCAACCATTCAGAAACAGGCACATTAGCATAAACATTAATACCGATGTTCTCTAAATCTTCTGGAGATTCTATGCCTCTGCGCAATGAGATTTTAAGAATTATTAATGCAACTGATAAGAACGCACCGGACAATATACCAATTAAAATCCCTAATAATTTTCTAGGTTGTACCGGTTTTGGTTCTGTTACAGCTTGGTCAATAATTCTTACGTTACCGATTGCACTCGACTTGGCAATGCTTAATTCTTGTTGCCTATTTAATAACTGCATATAGACAGCACGACCAGATTCCACATCCCTACTGAGCTTTAATATCTCTTGTTGAGTAGATGGCATTGCTGAAACCTGTTTGTTCAGACGCCCTTTTTCTTTTTCTAAGGTATTTCGTTTCTCAAGTAGCGCTTTATAAGTTGGATGCTCTTTCTTATAAAGTTGTGAGATCTCTGCTTCTTTGAAAGTCAATTCATTAAGCTGATTATCAACATTGACTATTTGATCTAATACAGACTTAGCTTCCAAAGACAAATCCACTGAATCTTTTTGCCTTCTATAAGCATTTAACTTATCTTCAGCAGAATCAAGGTCTTCTCTTACAATCGGTAATTGGCGATTAAGAAAATCTAAGCTTTTTGCATCTTGAGCAGCCTGCCTATCAATATTTTGGCGTAGATAATTATCACTAATTTTATCAAGTATATCAGTGATTAACTTAGGGTTTTCACCAATCAAAGTTAGACTTAACATACCTGTATCTTTGCCTTGCTCATTCACAGCAAAAGCTTTTGACAAATTATTTATCGCTTCTAGTTTTGATACCTTTTGGACGTCAAATACAGAACCAGGTTCTGCTTCAATTCCAGAAATCAATAACTGAATATTGTTGTTATTTAAAGGCTTGCCGACGTGACCTTCATATTCAAACCCCTCACCTTCGACTCTAAAAGCACTTTCAGACAATACTGTAACTGAAATTATATTTGGATCATCGCTTTGGTTCAAAAAATTCAAATTACTGACAGAAATTTTCCCTTCATTTCCGCCTGTTAGCCGCGCCCATCCCTTTCCAAAAAGTGGAAAATATTTCCTTTTTACAATTAACTGCAGATTCAAATCATCAACAGTTTTACCAAGTATCATTCTTGACTGTAATAATGAAATTTCTGGAGCTGATTGAGGTGCTGTATCGGGTAGCACTTGACTTAGACTATTTAATATACTATTTCCCTGCTTTTGTTCCACTTGGATCAACGAACTAGCTTGGTATATAGGAGTGGAAAAAAATACGTACATCACAGCCAGAAGCGTTGTAAAAGATACTATAGCTATAATGATTTTCGTATGATCGATTAGTTCTCCAATCAGACGCCCAATATTGAGTTCATCTGTGTCAGAGAATAGATTATTCTTCTTTACCTCGGATCCCATACTTTATATCCTGATCATTTATTCAGTTTATCAATCCAGCTTTTACAAGCGTGATTGATAGTTCCAAAGACAGATTCAAATGCTTCATAACTTTTACGATATGGATCAGGGATCTCCTTCTGCCCAATCCAATATCCTAGTAACATTGTCTTACCTCTTGCTTCGGGTGCAATTTCAGAAATTTTCTCGATATGTTCTTTTTCCATTACGAGAATAAGATCATATTTCCTAGCAAGAGACGATGTAAATTGCTGTCCTTTATGCCCATCTAATGTAAAGCCATTTTTTTCGCAGATCAAAGCTGCTGTTTCATCTGCTTCGTGCCCGACAAGAGCGCCAGTACCAGCAGAGTCAACTTTTTTTAATGGCAAATGATTTCTTAAAAGTCTTTCTGCTATCGGCGAACGACAAATATTTCCTGTACAAACCACCAATATAGATTCAAACATATATATCACCAAGTCCTAATAAATTTTCCAGTTTCAGTAATATCATGAACTCCGGTAATTGTTGGAACCAATTGCGAAATCACGCGATTCCACCTAACGATAGGTGCAGTTGTTACATATACAATATCATATGGTTGTAATTGGAACTCTGTTCCTAGAACCATGGCAGATGCATCCTGTGCATTTAATTGATAGATATTAGCAATTTTACCTTGTTTATCATCTTTCAATTGTCGAATCACAAATATACCAGTTGCATCACTCATTTCTTGAGAAATACCTTCAGCATTTCCCAAAGCTTCAGCAACAGTCATTCCGCTGCGATCCATTTTCAATGTACTTTGTTTACCAACCTCGCCCATAACAAATACTTTAAGATCATCATTACGTGGTACGAAAAGTATATCCCCAGGGTAAAGTAAATGATTCTCGCTTAAATCCCCTTTTTGCATTAATGCATACAATGAGACTTTAGTGTCTTTTCCGTTATGCGTTAATACAACATTTCTCCAGTCGGCATCAGGAGCGAGACCACCTGCAGCATTAATCGCATCCATCACAGTTAATGGGATGTTGGTAATAGGCTGCTGTCCTGATTTTGCAACCTCTCCTGTAACGTATACTTTCTGGGACCGAAACGCGGCAACGCTTACATCCACCTGCGGACTTTCAATATAGGTGGTCAACCGGCTTGCGATATCCTGGCGTACCTGGCTCAGTGTTTTCCCCGCCACCTGCACCTTACCGATATATGGGTAGAAAATGGTGCCATCGGAGTTGACCCAGTTACCAGTGTCGCTGGCGCTACGGTATTGCCCTGCAGGCGTTGTCAGCTCCGGGTGATCCCAAACAGTAACCATCAATACATCGCCAACACCAATGCGATATTCATAACTGCGCAGTAAATTATCCAATTGTGGGTTTGGACGAGCAAGAACGGTCTCTGGACGAAGCTGATCGATCAGCCCCGGAGTCATAGGATACACATTGACCAGTTTATCCAGATCGTAGTCACTGTCCGGAAGCTCAACCACATTCTTACGCAGGCTATTTAATCCTTGTCCTGGAATAATGGTACAACCCGATAAAAACCCAATTGCCAACGCTAATGCCGAAAATCTAACAAGTTTTTTCTTCATAATGTCACATCATCAGTAAAACAAGATTTGCCAATTCCTGAGCAGCTGTCATCGCCGTTGCTTCCGTGCCGGCTTATGGAGAGAAAAAAGCTGACTGCATCCTGCAGCGCTACCACTCCCTCTCCCCTGTTTTCAGCATTCAGCCTTATAAACTAAACGGTATCTCTATCCCTGCACTGGCCCCAACGTCGTCGCTGTCACTGTTGTTAGCGTTGGTGTACCACAGGGAGGTATTCAGACGTACCGACTGATAAACGTCTCCACTCCAACCAAGCTGAACACCTTTAAGCGTGTCAGAATGAGGAAATGCTTTGTTAATTGTTTGCTCTTTAGGATTGACTTTGGCATAAACCAGACGTGTGCTCCAGCGTTGGTTATCCTCAGTAATCAGTTCAACCTTGCCAGCGAACAATTGACCATCCCCCCCCATCGCATCACCCAGCGGATACCCTTGTTGGTAGTAACCGTCTTTATAGATGTGGTGGGTATAGCTGTAATTGGTCCGGCTCATATTTGTACGCGTATCATGCGCTTCCAGGTACCAGTTTACGGCATCTTTTCCCCAGCCGTGGTGCCCTTCAATCCCGCCGAGGAACATATTTGCCGATGGCAGGTAACCAGCCTCATCTTCACCGATCATTTGCCCGTAGAAACTGACCGGCCAGCCGAGAGTTGGTTCGAGTTTAAATTTAAAATCAAATCCGGCCAGCTGGTTCCCCGGCTCATTATCGGTACCGGTATTATCCTGCCCAGTAAAACCATCCCAGAAGCTGCTAAGGGATTGCGGTCGCCCTTCCCCTCCCCACTGCATTATCCGCGATGCACCTAATTCCAATGACTGGAACGGCGTAAAGGTGAAACGACCGCCGATAATTTTAGTGTGTGGGACAGCAGTGTACTGATTCATTTGGCTGGCAGAGATCTGGTACTGCCATGGGCCTATCCAGCGTAACCACCAGGTCTCTGGCGCCGCCTGCTCTGCTCGCTGCATCAGGAAGCCGGTCATCGGCCGCATGGCATCCCCACGAATTAGGCTGCCTTCATAGCCCGGCCCCCACCACTGCGGTACCTGGCCAAAGGAGAGCCACTGGTTCCAGAACTTCACCGCGCCATAGGCGCCGTTGGCGTTGAAGCGTGATCCGTTACTGATCCGCTCTCCCCCTTCAACGTTGCCCTGGAGGTGGACATCCCACCACTCGCCGCTGTTATTGAACGCCAAACCTAACGAGTTATCTGCCGGCTGCGTCTGACCAAACCCCTGCGGGGTACCCGGCTGGTCGGTCGAAGTGTAGCCGGTGACCCGGAAATCGGCTTTTAAAGCAGACAGTCTCTGGTTGATACGAGCCAGAACCACTTGCTCAGAAGAATAGGACGGTTTGGCCTTTTTTAGCGCCCGGGCGATCTCTTCCTGACTCAGCGGCCAGGTCGACAGGCTCAGATGGATGACCCCGCGATCGGAAAGCCAGGCAAGGTCGTTACGCAGATCGTTATCATTTACCACTAACCCGGCCGCGAAAGCCTGGGCTCCCAGTGAGGAAAGTAAACCCAGCGTCACGGCAATGCGCGCAATTTTTATCATTGTACAAGATCCATTTTCAGCCCCGCTGTCGTATCTCAATGAGAATGAGGGGAATAGCAAGATAGAAAGCGCTCGCGGCACCAGCTGACTTCACTGTGCAACACCGGCGAGGCAAGTACAGTTACCCTAAGCTGCTCGTAACCATTATCACATCCACCCAGCTCACAATGTAGGCGAATTTTACCGTACAGGCTATCGATGAGACGGGAAAGTTGGTATACAGGCGATTTTAGCAGCCGCTCCTGACCCATTTATGCGGATATCTGGGATATCCTATGGTGTTAATCACCCAGCGTGCGTCGATTTTTATAGTTGTTCAAGAAAGGTGTTTTGTGTTGCAGTTGGTGGATTCAGCTACGCTACCGCCCCTGGCTTAACAGCTACCAGCGCACTGACTACCTGAACGACTTATTTTATCGACCTGTGGATGAATAATTGGTCAGGCCTTTATTTTTTGCGGCGTTAAGTTTACGGGATTTCGGTCACAATTGGGAGTCTTGTTACCGAATATCTGCCAATTAATACCGCCTGCCCTTTTATTGGCAAAAATAAGAGATCAACACTTAAGATTATTCACTAAGTTAAACGGCCAGACAGTGCCCCGTTGTTGCAAACCTATCAAGATTGAAGCTAACCATCTGTAAAACAAGATCTTTTATGTTAAGGTTGCGTCATTCAAAAATCAGATGATGGCGTCTAAGTCAACTACAATTTCTAATAGTTTCCTGGTAACGGAATATTCAGTAGACATGCTCCAGCTCCTGGCTCAGCGCATTTAAGAAACGTCTGATCACGGCTATATCCAGACAAATATGCAATATCAATGTAGTAGCACTTCATTATTTCATAAATATGAATTATCAATTGCCCGGCATATAGTAGATTATTTTCTTATTTGACTAATTAACCAGCGAAAACTTAATTTCCCCTGTAAAACAAATGGCAATTACCAAGCCTGCTTGTGCAGATCGTTGCGGGTAAAGGGCTTGTCCAACGGACCAATTGTAGTGGCGATCTGCCCCAGCAGCGACTGAGTCGGCGCTTTACTGCCGCTATGTAACAGGATAAGCGGAACCATCACCAAACATGCAAGTCCTCCCCAGGGAATATACATATATTCGGAATGAGTAGTGCGCTTTTGTAGTAGTAAGAATAGTGCGCTGCCGGCAGCACCCAGCAGCAGGCCAGCGATCACTTCCGAGACGGAATGCGCATGGATGACCAGTCGTGAATACCCCACCACTGCGGCTAAAACATAGCCTGTGGCGACCGCTGCTCTTTGCACACCCGCCGAAAAACGGGCGCTAAGCAGCCATAAGAAGATAGGCCAGAAGGCTGCGGAGAGCGCTGAGTGGCCGCTGAAGCCGGTATAATCCAGCTCGCGAATACCCAGTCCCCAGCCCATAAAGGCCAGTTTGGAGGCGCAGACGATGGCGCCGGTGATGCCGAACAGCAAACTCCACTGCCACGCCAGCAACCGCGACGTTTTACGCAGCATCAGGACAATAAACAGCGCCGCTGCGCTGGGCAGCAAAACGGTGCTATCGCCAAAAAATGAGATGAGTTGCCAGTTCATATACCTGTGATCCTTCGATGATGTCCACTGCCGTGCTCAGGGATTATCCATAATGTCTGTACCAGCTCGCATGCCAATTCATTTCACATTTTTATGCATGCAAGTGAGATGTTTAAAGCGGAAACATGATCGCAGTCAAGTTTTATTTTTGGCTGACGTTGACCGCTTTCCCTGCACTTTAGGAATTGTCGCACTAAGTGACTATTCATAAAGCATTATTGCCGCTACTCCGACCATTGCACCACAGAGGCCAGAGACAAACTACCAGAAGTCTCCGAAGCCATACGTTTCTTTACAATCGTTATAACATTCACGTTATGAATAAATTCTGCATAACGTTATGAGCGGCAGGACGGATGTTCAGAGCCTGCCGCTCGGTCTCAGGCTGGCGTTCAGGCCAGCAGTTTTTTGATGCTTTCGCGGAATTTGGCGCCCTCTTTCAGGTTACGCATTCCGTAGGTGACGAAGGCCTGCATATAGCCCATTTTCTTACCGCAGTCATAGCTTTCGCCAGTCATCAGCATCGCGTCGACAGACTGCTTCTTCGCCAGCTCGGCAATGGCGTCGGTCAGCTGGATACGCCCCCAGGCGCCCGGCTCGGTGCGCTCCAGTTCGGCCCAGATATCTGCCGACAGTACGTAGCGGCCCACCGCCATCAGGTCGGAGTCCAGAGTCTGCGGTTCGTCCGGTTTTTCAATAAACTCGACGATACGTGCGACCTGCCCTTCCGCCACCATCGGCTCTTTGGTCTGGATCACGGAGTATTCGGAGAGATCCCCCGGCATGCGTTTCGCCAGCACCTGGCTGCGGCCGGTCTCGTTAAAGCGGGCGACCATGGCGGCGAGGTTATAGCGCAGCGGGTCCGCAGTACCGCCGTCGAGGATGATATCCGGCAGCACCACCACAAACGGGTTATCCCCGACGACCGGGCGGGCGCAGAGGATAGAGTGGCCCAGACCCAGCGGCTGCGCCTGGCGCACGTTCATGATGGTTACGCCCGGCGGACAAATGGCCTGGACTTCCGCCAACAGCTGGCGCTTCACGCGCTGCTCAAGCAGGGCTTCCAGCTCGTAGGAGGTATCAAAGTGGTTTTCCACCGCGTTCTTCGAGGAGTGCGTCACCAGAACAATCTCTTTGATCCCGGCGGCGACGATTTCGTCAACAATGTACTGAATCATTGGCTTATCAACGATCGGCAGCATCTCCTTTGGAATTGCCTTTGTGGCCGGCAGCATATGCATGCCTAGTCCTGCGACCGGAATAACCGCTTTCAAATTCGCCATATTCATCTTCACCTGTTTGGTTGCAAAACACGCGGTTTTGCAAAATTGTACATGTCACAAATCCATTGAAACTGATAATACACGGATACTGCCCGGGCATCTGCCCGCCAAATTCTTAAATTCACTGTCACGTAAAAGAATACACATAACTCCCTTTTACCAACAGTTAGAAGTGAGAATAATCTTATTCTCGATCAGGTTATTCAGCGGCGCATTTCTCTGCGCCGTGCAAAGTGGCCGAAATCCCCGTCCACAGGGCGCGCCAGCACGCCAGGGCTGCCGTGCCGCACCTATGCCCGCAAAGAATAGGTATAGATAATAAATTTATCCAGGCAATATATTTCAGCATTTACCGCTGGACAGGTAGCCATACAAGCCATAATCGGCGGAATAAAACCAGGAGCCGCCCTATTCTGCGCCCCCTTTATGAGCTGAATTATGCCGATTTTGCGAGGGATTACGCTCTTCCCCCATAGCGTGGGCATCACCTATCGCTACGACGAGCGGTGTCACAGCGCCGCTTTTGCGCCCTGGCGGAAACCCAGCGGCAGACGTTCTGATATTGGCCCGCTTATTCCAGGCAACCGCCATAGTGTTATTTTTTCACTGTTCTTTACCGGAACATAATTCTTATCGGTTCGCTTAATCTGCTGGAAATATATCCACCCATGGCAGGGCGTTATCCGCGTCGTTATTGCATTTTATACCCATCTTATCCATGATCGGGGTAACACATACCGCAGTCGTACAGGTTTTAATACATATGGAATGGATTGCCGATCCGTCAATCTGGGCAGGTCTCGTCACGCTGGTCGTTATCGAACTGGTGTTAGGTATCGATAACCTGGTCTTTATCGCTATCCTCGCTGAGAAGCTCCCGCCCTCCCAGCGCGACCGCGCGCGGATCACTGGCCTGATGCTGGCGATGGTGATGCGTCTCCTGCTGCTGGCCTCTATCTCCTGGCTCGTCACCCTGACCAAACCGCTGATTGTTTTTCACGACTTCAGCTTCAGCGCCCGCGATTTAATTATGCTGTTCGGCGGCTTGTTCCTGCTGTTTAAAGCAACCGTTGAGCTTAATGAGCGGCTGGAGGGAAAAGACAGCGATAACCCCACCCAGCGCAGAGGGGCCAAATTCTGGGCCGTGGTGGCGCAGATCGTGGTGCTTGACGCCATCTTCTCGCTCGACTCGGTGATCACCGCGGTCGGCATGGTCGATCACCTGGCGGTGATGATGGCCGCCGTGATCATCGCTATCAGCCTGATGCTGATGGCCAGCAAGGCGCTGACGCGCTTCGTTAACAGCCACCCGACCATCGTGATCCTCTGTCTGAGCTTCCTGCTAATGATCGGCTTCAGCCTGATTGCTGAAGGCTTCAGCTTTATTATTCCGAAAGGCTATTTATATGCGGCAATTGGCTTCTCGGTGATGATTGAAGCCCTTAACCAGCTGGCGCTGTTTAACCGCCGTCGCTTTCTCTCCGCCAATATGACGCTGCGTCAGCGCACTACCGAGGCGGTAATGAATCTTTTGAGCGGGCAGAAAGAAAAAGCTGAACTGGATGCTGACACGGCGTCGCTGGTCGCCGATCAGGATCATCATCCGCTGTTTAATCCGCAGGAACGGCTGATGATTGAGCGGGTGCTGAACCTGAATCAGCGCAGCGTCAGCAGTATTATGACCTCCCGCCATGATATCGAGCGCATCGACCTTAGCGCACCGGAGGAAGAGATCCGCAGCCTGGTGGAAAAAAATCAGCACACCCGCCTGGTGGTCACCGGCGGAAAGGATAATGAAGACCTGCTGGGGGTGGTGCATGTTATCGACCTGCTCCAGCAGTCCCTGCGCCAGGAGCCGCTGGATCTGCAGGCGCTGGTGCGCCAGCCGCTGGTCTTTCCGGAGGGGTTACCGCTCCTCTCCGCCCTTGAGCAGTTTCGTCAGGCCCGCACCCATTTTGCCTTTGTGGTGGATGAGTTTGGCTCCGTCGAGGGGATTGTGACCCTCAGCGACGTGATGGAGACCATTGCCGGCAATCTGCCCAACGAGGTGGAGGAGATCGACGCCCGGCACGATATTCAGCACCATCCGGACGGTTCGTGGACGGTCAACGGCCATATGCCGCTGGAGGACCTGGTGCAGTATGTTCCGCTACCGCTGGATGATAAACGTGAGTACCACACTGTTGCCGGTCTGCTGATGGAGTATCTGCAGCATGTGCCGCAGGTGGGAGAAACCATTAAGATTGACGGTTATACCCTGCGCACGCTGCAGGTCGACAGCCATCGGGTGCAGAAGGTGCAGATCGTTCCGCCGGCAAAGCAGGATGAGCTGGATTATGAGGTGTAATCGTCAGGCATAAAACGGCCCGGGGTATCCCGGGCGGTGAGAAGGCTAATCAAACCCATGCCTGATGGCGCTTCGCTTATCAGGCCTACAGGATAGCGACGCAAACAGGGGAATTACCCCTGCCGCACAACCTAGGCGGGGTCAGGCGTAGCCGCCGCCCGGCATCCACGTGACATCATACTTTGACGACATGCTCACATCACAGGGAATTGATGCTCTACAGCCGCCACACTGCCTGATGGCGCTTCGCTTATCAGGCCTACGGGATGGCGACGCAAACCGGGGGATTACCCCCGCCGCACAACCCAGGGGGGGTCAGGCGTAGCCGCCGCCCGGCATCAACGTGACTTCACACTTTGACGACATGCTCACAGCCCGGAAGTCCCGGGCTGCTGGTCTGGACGATTACAGCTTATCGAGCAGCTTTTTAGCGTCTTTGCTCTCTTTGCTGCCTTTATTACGTTCGACCCAGTCGTTGAGGCGCTGCTTCGCTTCATCCTGCAGCTGTTTACGCAGGATCTGGTCCACCTGCAGGCTGTAGCTCAGCGACTGCCAGTCGCCATAGATGCGCAGCGGGATGGCGGTCTGCTTCAGGCGGTCGATAAGCTTGCCCTCACCTTTCCAGCCGCCGAGCACGCGCACGTTAAAGCGCATATCGCAGTTTTCTTTCTGCAGATCGAGCTGTCCTTCGCCGGTCATCGCCATCACGTCGGACTGCCCCTGCACGCGGTTCAGCGTCACCAGCCCGTTATCCAGCGTCAGCTGGCTGCTCACGGCATCCAGTCGGGTGGCGTTGTCATAGTTTTCCTGCGACCGGACGTTGGTGCTGCGCTCCACGGCCTGCTGCACCAGCTGCTGGAAGTTAAGTCCTTCGGTACGGGTATCCGTCATCTGGATCTGCGCCTGGCCCTGCCAGCGACGGCGGAAATCATCCGCGTCAATGCGCGCTCCGGAAAACTTGCCGGTCAGCGACAGCTTGCCGGTCAGGCTTAAGGAATAGTTGAAGGCTTTGATCAGCGAACCGATCTCCACGTTCTGCAGCGCCGGCTGGAACGTCGCCTGCGGCGTGTCGCCGCGGGCATCAAGGGTGCCGGGGAGGGAAAGCTGGCCGCCGTCGAGGCTGCCCTGCATTTTGCTGACCGTCAGCAGCCCCTGCTTATTGCTGATCTCGCTCTGCACCTGGGTGAAGTTCAGGCCGCGCCACTGCAGCTGGTCGGCGCTCAGGGCCATCCGGCCGGTAAAGCCGCGCAGGCTCTGGTAATCTTCGCGCTCATCGCTGTCGGCGATCACCGGACGCAGCGGGCGCGTCTGGCTCTGGCCCTGCTGGCTGGCGCTGCTGTCGGTCGCCGGCGAAGAGGACGCCAGCAGACTGTCGAGATTCAAGGTGGTGGCGTGCAGATCCAATGACCAGTCCGGGCGCTCTCCCAGCACCACGCTGCCGTTGCCGGTGAGGGTGCTGCCGCTGGCCATCAGGTTCAGATTATCAAAGCGCAGGGTTTTGCTATCTTCCTGCCAGCTGGCCTGCAGGCTCCCCTGACCATTGATGCCGTCGGGGGGCAGCTCAGCGCCGCGCAGCTGCCAGCTGAGCTGGCTAAAGTCGGCTTTTAACGAATGCGGATAGTCGCCGCCCTGCACGATGGCGGAGAAGTTCAGCGCCAGGTCGCGCTGGTCGCGGTTGACGCGGCCGGAGAAATCGACGGTGGCCCGGTGGTTCTCATCCTGCTCCATCTGCAGGCGGATATCGCGCACGGTCACCTGCTCGCCGTTTTCATGCTGGAAGAAGAGCACGCTGTCGGCCACCTGCAGCTGTCGCACGTCGTAGGACCATCCGCGGTCCTCCGGGGCCAGCGGCAGGGTGTTGTCATGCGGCACCACCGGCGCCGCGCTGTCGCGAACCGCCTCGGTTTTCGGGGTCAGCTGGATCACCGCCCCCTTGAGCATCACCTGCTTCACCTGCAGCTGGTGCGAAAGCAGCGGCAGCAGCGCCACGTCGAGGCGCATGTTGTCGGCGCGGATCACCGGCTCTTCAGCGCCTCTGGCGGTCAGCGTCATGCGCCCGCTGAGAATGCTGAGCTGCGGCCAGACGTGCCAGCGCAGCGGGCCATCGAGTTCAAGCTGATAACCGCTGCGCTCTGCCACCTCATGCACCATATAGGCGCGAAAATCGTTGGGATTGACCAGCAATACCAACGAGGTAAGCCCGGCGACAATGACCGCCAGCAGGATCATCAGCGTTGTCAGTATTCGTCTCATGGCACCCTCAGCAACACCCCGTTGACGTTATCAATCCTTGTCGATTCGGCTCGCCACCGCGCCCTGCTGGTCGCGATATTTGGCGTCTTCACGGCGGTTATACGGTCGGGCCGCCGGGCCCGATAATGGTTCAAAGCTCAGCGCGCCGATGGGCATCCCCGGCCGCAGCGCCAGCGGCAGCTTGCCGGAGTTGTAGAATTCCAGCACGATGCAGCCGGACCAGCCCGGGTCGATGCGGTGCGCGGTCACATGCACCATCAGCCCCAGGCGCGCCAGCGAGGAGCGCCCGTCAAGCCAGCCCACCAGGTCGGCAGGCAGGGTGACCGACTCATAGGTCACCGCCAGCGCCAGTTCGCCCGGATGCAGGAAAAAGGCCTCCCCTTCCGGCAGAACGATCTCTTCGCTCATCACGCGGTCCAGCGCGGCGCTCACCTCGGCCTTCGGGCCGCTTAAATCGATAAACGGCGCCGTGTGGCCGCGGAAGGTGCGGAATTTATTACCCAGCCGTACATCAACCGTCGCGCCATTAATACGCTCAACGGGCGGGCGCGGATTGATGGCCAGTCGCCCTTCATCCAACCAGGCTTCGATATCTCGGTCACACAGACGCATGGGCTTTCTCCTTATAAGGCTGTTTCCCGCACGCTTCGCGGCGGAGAGGGCAACAGGGCTACTCTTTGCACGTTACACAATTCGGCCAGGTTATTCAAAGAACTGACTGATTTTGGCCTTCAGAATATCAATCGCGATGCGGTTTTTGCCGCCGCGCGGCACGATGATGTCGGCATACTGCTTCGACGGCTCAATAAACTGCAGGAACATCGGACGCACGGTCTTCTGATACTGGGCCATCACCGAGTCCATGGAGCGGCCGCGCTCGTTAACGTCGCGCTTAATGCGGCGCATCAGGCAAATATCGAGCGGGGTGTCGACGAAAATAGAGAAGTTGAGCTCGTTACGCAGGCGCGCATCGGTCAGCAGCAGGATCCCTTCAAGAATAATCACCTTCTTCGGCTCGACGTGAATGGTGTTCGGCGTGCGGGTATGCTCGACGTAGCTGTAGACCGGCAGTTCAATCGGCTGGCCGCTTTTCAGCATCTGCAGGTGCTGGAACAACAGACTGTGGTCCATTGAGCTCGGGTGGTCATAGTTAGTTTTGACGCGCTCTTCCATCGACAGATGACTTTGATCTTTGTAATAGCTGTCTTCCGGAATGACGCCAATATGTTCGTCGCCAACTTGTTCACGCAATTCGCGATAGAGAGTACTGGCAATAAGACTTTTGCCAGAAGCCGATGCGCCGGCGATGCCTACAATGACGCACTGATGGGACATATCAGTCATAAATTTTTGCGACCTGATTAACCTGGATAGAGATGGAGGGTGGCGGCGGACCGCCAAACGCGGCAATTATAGGGATTTCAGCGCCCCGATACCAGTGGTATGCGCCCCGGACGGCTATTCCGCCGCCGGCGCCCAGTCATCGGTATACCAGATATGCAACAGCGCATAAGATCGCATCGGCTGCCAGCGGCGAGCATAGCGGGCGATGGCGGCCGGGGTCATTCCCGGAAAGCGCTGTTTAATCAGGTAGTCGTCCGGCAAAAAGATATCCTTCGCCTGCCAGCCGCGCAGGGCAAAATAACTGGCCGTCCAGCGGCCAATCCCGGGCAAAGTCTGCAATTGACGCAGCCCGGCGTCGATATCCGCCGGCGCGGTCAGGGGCAGCTCGCCGCTGAGCGCCGCCCGGGCGAGGTGGATCAGCGCCTCCGCGCGGCGAAGCGGCATCCCCAGCGCCTTCAGCGCCTGCGGATCGGCCCGGGAAAGCGCCTCCGGCGTGGGGAATAAAACATAGCCGGGGGCATCCGCCAGCGGTTCGCCCCAGCCGGCCGCCACTTTGGCGGTGAGCCGGGCGGCCATCGCCACGCTCACCAGCTGGCCGAGCACCGCACGCACCGCCTGTTCGAAAGCGTCCAGCGCCCCGGGCAGGCGCAGCCCCGGCCGCGCCTGCGCCAGATCGCCCAGCGTGCGAGCGACCTGCTGCGGGTCGCAGGCCAGATCAAACAGCTGGCCAATTCGCGCATAGCAGATCTCCGCCACCGGCTGCAGCCCCGTGGAGAGCGTCACCCGCAGGCCCTGCGCCTCCTCGTCCGGCGCCAGATGAATCAGCCCGCCGTGGCCTGCTACGCGAAAGCTGCGGCTGTAGCCTCCGTCATGAAAACGCTCGACGCCGGCGACTGCGCGCGCCTGCAGAAAACCAACCATCCACCCCCAGTCGTAGGGCGGGGTCCAGGGTAACAGCACCATAAGCTCTCCTTTATATAGCGTTTCAATGATAGTCGCCCTTCACCGTCAGCGCCTTGCTTTTAAATTCCGGTTGTCGGCATGACGGCGATCCGCTAAAGTCGCCCCCCTTCTTCACCGGCATGGGGATTTTGCAGACGATGTTTATTGGTTTTGACTACGGCACCGCCAACTGTTCGGTGGCCGTGATGCGGGAAAACAAGCCCCAGCTGTTGACGCTGGAAAACGGCAGCGCGCTGCTGCCCTCCATGCTCTGCGCGCCGACGCGCGAAGCGGTCAGCGAGTGGCTCTATCGCCATCACGAGGTGCCGACCCACAGCGACGAAAACCAGGCGCTGCTGCGCCGGGCCATCGCCGCCAACCGCGACGAAGACATTGAGGTGCTGCGCAACAGCGTGCAGTTCGGCCTCGCCTCCCTGCATCAGTATGTTGAAGATCCAGAAGAGGTCTACTTCGTCAAATCGCCAAAGTCCTTCCTCGGCGCCAGCGGCCTCAAGCCGCAGCAGGTGGCCCTGTTTGAAGACCTGGTCTGCGCCATGATGTTGCACATCAAGCTGCAGGCGGAAAGCCAGCTGCCCGAGCAGATCGACCAGGCGGTGATAGGCCGGCCGATCAACTTCCAGGGCCTCGGCGGCGACGAAGCCAACGCCCAGGCGCAGGGGATCCTTGAGCGGGCCGCCCTTCGCGCCGGTTTCCGCGATGTGGTCTTCCAGTTTGAACCGGTGGCCGCCGGGCTGGATTTCGAAGCCACCCTCAGTGAAGAGAAGCGGGTGCTGGTCGTCGATATCGGCGGCGGGACCACCGACTGCTCCCTGCTGCTGATGGGCCCGCAGTGGCGGGAGCGCGCCGACCGCCAGCAGAGCCTGCTCGGCCACAGCGGCTGCCGCATCGGCGGTAACGACCTCGATATTGCCCTGGCCTTCAAATGCCTGATGCCCCTGCTCGGCATGGGCGGCGAAACGGAGAAAGGCACCGCGCTGCCGATCCTCCCGTGGTGGAACGCGGTGGCGATCAACGACGTCCCGGCGCAGAGCGACTTCTACAGCACCGCCAACGGCCGGCTGCTGAATGACCTGCTGCGCAGCGCCCGGGATGCCGATAAAGTGGCCCTGCTGCTGAAGGTCTGGCGTCAGCGCCTGAGCTATCGCCTGGTGCGCAGCGCCGAAGAGAGCAAAATCGCCCTCTCCAGCGCGGACAGCGTCGAGACCGCGCTGCCGTTTATTCAGGACGAGCTGGCCACCGCCATCGCCCGGCAGGGGCTGGAAGCGGCGCTGGATCAGCCGCTGAGCCGCATTATGGAACAGGTGCAGCTTGCCCTCGACAGCAGCCAGACCACCCCGGACGTGATCTATCTGACCGGCGGTAGCGCCCGCTCACCGCTGATCAAAAAGGCGCTGGCGGCCAAGCTCCCGGGTATTCCGCTGGCCGGTGGCGATGATTTTGGCTCAGTAACCGCCGGGCTGGCCCGCTGGGCGCAGGTGGTTTTCCGCTAGCCCTTGCCCGGCGCTGCCGCGCAGCAGGTCTGTCCTGATCGCGGCGCTGCAGATTACGCTGGAATATTCCTGGTCTCCCACGCAAAATGGCCTGTTCATCCGGACAGGCCTGTCCACTTTCCTCCGCTTCCGGGGGCGTATTATCCATACCGTAGCCAGTCGTCTGCGGTCAGTAATCTTTGCATGCCGCAAGGGGGCGTGATTGAAAAGGGTGTCTGCGATCTTCGCAGCGGTCCGGCGTTGCCGGCCGCGGTTCCTGGCTGGCTGTCTGGTCAGCTGCGGATTGCTCTTGCTGCTGATCGCCCCGCAGGCGCAGTCGGCGCCCCGACAACTGGGAACGGATATCCCCGTCGAATGGTACGCGGACGACAGCGGCCAGATGACCATCGATCGCTTTGCCGACCTGCCCGTGGACCAGCTCGCCACCACCCGGCAAATCCCCTCCTTCGGCTATTCACGCAAAACCCTGTGGCTGCGCAGCGAGCTGCCGGGGGAATGGTTTGCCGGCGAGTCGCGCTGGCTGCAGATTGGTCCCTCTTTCGTCGACCACCTGACTCTCTATTACCGGCCACTGGGCAGCGACGCGCCGTGGACCGCGCGGACCTTTGGCGACCGTGACATCGCCCGGGAGAGCGATCTCCACTATCGGGAAAGCGTGCTGATCCTCCCTCCGCCGCCCACCGCCGCCGGCTATGAGATGGTCTTTCGCCTGCAAAGCACCAGCACCCTGATCCTGCTGGCCTCCCTCTCTTCTCCGCAGGCCTATCTGCAGCGGGCCACCGCCGACACCGCCTTCTGGAGCTTCTATTTTGGCCTGGCGGCGGTCGCCAGCGGCGTGGCGCTGTGGCTGGCCCTGGCCCTGCGCCGGCGTCTGCTGTGGGGCATCTGCTTCTTCTCGCTCAATTATCCGCTGGTGGCCGCCCTGCACGGCTTCCCGGAGTGGTTCTTCGGCCGCGCCGCGCTGCCCTTCCAGGACTTTATGATCAGCAGCCTCTCCCTGTTCAGCTATGCCACCGCCCTGTGGCTGCACAGCGAGATATTTGATTTGAAGAAAAATATGCCGCGGCTTTACCGGCTGCTGATCGCCGCCGTGGCGCTCAACCTGCTGCTGCAGGTCAGCATTCCGCTGGGGTTTTACGGCCTCGCCATGCAGATTGAAGGGGTGATCTTTATCATTATCACTCCGGTGCTGCTGTTCACCTCCTGGTGGCTGTGGCGCAAAAAAGCTATCGACCGCAACACCCTCCTGCTGGGGCTCCTGCCGCCGTTCTATGTCGCCGCCGCGGTGCTGGTGCAGCTGTCGATCCACGGTATTATCCCGTTTCATATGGCGATCTATTCCCTCTGGCAGTATGCGCTGATCGTCCACATCATTACGGTGCTGATCATTGCCATCCTGCGGGTGCGGGCTGAAAACCGTCAGCTGGAGCAGAAGCAGCGCCTGGCGCGCGAGCTGCAGATCGAGCGCGAGGCCAGCTTCCACCAGCGGCAGTTTATGGGCATGGTGGCGCATGAATTCCGCACCCCGCTGGCGGTGATCCAGGCGGCGCTGGAGAATCTCCGCCTCTCGGCGGCCTCCGCCAGCCAGGAGGCGCGCTTCGATCGCATCGGCCGCGCCACCACCCGTCTGGTGCAGCTCACCGATAACTGCCTCGCCGACGCCCGCCTCGCCTCCCACGATCTGCACGTCGACCGCCAGCAGACCGCCCTGCTGGCGGTGATCAACATGGCCGCCTCGGTGGTGGCCATCTCCCATGATCACTACCTGAACATCCACCATCACGGCGCGGTGGAAAGCCCCCAGCTGCAGGCCGATGCCGGCCTGCTGTGCATCGCCATCGCCAACCTGCTGGATAACGCGGTCAAGTATTCGCCCCCGGGCGAAATCACCATCGATATTCACGCCGATGCCGGGCAAACAGAGCTGCGCATTCGCGACTACGGTCCTGGGCTCCCCGCCGGACAGGCGGAACTGATCTTTGAGCGCTATCGCCGCGGGGAACATACGTCGCCGGTGCCGGGCGGCACCGGTCTCGGACTGTATGTTGCGCGTCAGATCGTGCAGGCTCATGATGGCAAACTGTGGCTGGCCGAGCATGGCCCGGACGGCTGCACCTTTATTCTCACCCTCCCCACGGTTGCTTAAGAGGAGAACGACGCATGGCTTTACGGCTGGCGATAATTGAAGATAACCCCGATCTGCTGGATGAACTGCTGGCCTGGTTGGGCTATCGCGGCTTCGAGGTATGGGGGACGCGGAGCGCTGAGGCCTTCTGGCGGCAACTGCACAGCCATCCGGTGGACATCGTGCTGATTGATATCGGTCTGCCCGGCGAGGATGGCTTCAGCGTGCTGAGCTACCTGCATGAGCTGGGCCACTACGGTCTGGTGGTGGTCAGCGCCCGCGGCCAGCAGCAGGATAAACTGCAGGCGCTGAGCCTCGGGGCGGATGCTTACCTGATCAAGCCGGTTAACTTCGCCCACCTCGCGGAGACCCTGACCGCCCTCGGCGCCCGCCTGCGGCAGGATCGCCCGGCGGCCTCCCCGCCGCCGGAGACGGCCAGCGCCGTCTCTCCCCCCGCCACCGGGCTCTGGCGTCTGCACGAAGATAAACTGATCTCACCCGACGCCCGGACGCTGGAGTTAACCCAGCAGGAATATCGCCTGGTGGAACTCTTAATGCGCAATCGCAACGAAGTGTGCAGCAAGCTGGATCTCCATGCCTGCCTGTTCGCCCATGAAAGCGAGCCTGACCTGCACCGCATCGACGTGGTGGTTAGCCGCCTGCGCCACAAGGCTCGCCAGCAGGGGATCCACCTGCCCGTACGCGCCATCTTTGGTAAGGGGCTGGCCTTTATCTCCTGATAGACGGGGTATGTCGGCGGCCGTGCTGGATATGAATGACTCGCAAGTGTTAATTTTTCTCATTTTCTGAGAGAAATGAGAGGAATGAGACTGACGATGACCTTAAGAACTTTCTTATAGTGCTACTACATAAGGATGATGTCGTATGATTTTCATTGGACAGAAAAGCATATAACAAAACGTATTAGCCGTTCGCGGCAAATTCTGACACCATGCAACACAAACAAGGTATAAACAATGGCCATGCAAACGTGGTTAGTTTTATTGCTATGCATTTTTTTCTTTAGCATCTCTGTATACAGTTTTATTTCCTATCTGAAAGACAGGAGACGGCAGAAATTTACCTTCAACGATAAGCGTTCAATGCGTCGTAAATAATTCACTGTAGAATAATAAAAACATATTGTAGGCACTTTAATACAGTCAACACACCGCATACGCCCGGAGGATGTGTCACAGCATGGCGTTATGTTTTTGCGTAAGGAAATAACGCCATGAGAAACATTAATGTCACCATCAATACCCGTAACACCTTTGTCCGTGAATCGCTGGTCGCCATGGTCAATGACCTCACCCGGGGCGATCAGCGGGCACGCTTTTCCTGGCGGAATAATGACCTGTCAGGGGAAGACATCATCATTTGCGAAGTGATCCCCGGCGAAATCTACCTGTGCAATACGCTGATTAAAAACAGGAAAAAAGGCAGTTCGCTGATTATCCTCCACAGCTACGACCAGCTGCCGGAAGAGGATTTCATGATTAACTGCCTGAAAGGGGTCATTTTTGTCTCGCTCAAGACGGCCAGTATTCCGCAACTGCTGACGATTATTAAAAGCGAGCTCCAGCATTGTATGGCGCCTTCGGCCACCGACGACGCGGGCCGGGAGCTCAGCTGCGCCAGCTGCCCCCATCGCGTGCTGTCGCGATCCCAGACCGCCGTGGTGCACGGTATTCTCGAAGGTCTCGATATGAGTAAAATCGCCGCCCTGCAGCGCGTCAGCCCCCGCACCGCCGCTTATCATAAGAATAAGATAATGGAAAAATACAGCCTGAATAATAACCACGACTTTTTCCAGTTTATGAATCTGTTACGTGAGCGCTGGTAGGCAAATAGCGTGCAGAAGAAAATAAGATTTTCACCTGGCTATATTGTCGGAAATCTGAAAATAGCCGCTGAATGCTAAAAAAGCGCCAGCGCTGCCAGACATAACGTTAAACTCTGACGCTTCCTCGGTATAAAGACGTTACCGCGCGCCTTTATATAAGAAAAAAGACTATTTACGAGGAAAACTGATACTTCGTCACATTGCCCCTGACGTGCCTGTCAGGGGTCTTTTTTTCCATGTGGAATGGCGCCCTCTGCGCGAGGGCGCGGCAGGATCAGGCTTCCACTTTCTCCGCTTCCCAGTCCGGCTGCGCTTCCTCGTCGGTGAGCAGACCTTCGTTTTTCGACAGCATGGCGGTGGCGATGCCGTTGCCCAGCACGTTGATGGCGGAGCGCCCCATATCGAGGAAGTGGTCGATGCCCATCAGCAGCAGGATCCCGGCAACCGGAATATGGAAGCTGGGAATGGTGGCCGCCAGCACCACCAGCGCCGAGCGCGGCACCCCGGCGATGCCTTTTGAGGCCAGCATCAGGGTCAGCATCATGACCGTCATCTCGCTGAAGCTCAGCGACACGTTATAGGCCTGAGCGATAAACATCGCGGCGAAGGAGCAGTAAACCATCGAGCCGACGAGGTTAAATGAGTAACCAATCGGCAGGACGAACGAGACGATATTTCGCGAACAGCCAAACTTCACCAGCCGCTCGAGGGTCTTCGGATAGGCCGCTTCCGAGCTGCTGGTGGTAAAAGCCACCAGCACCGGATCTTTAAGCATGTTCAGCAGGCGGAAGACCTCTTTCTTGAGCACCATATAGCCGACGGCAATCAGCACCGCGCTGGTCAGCAGCACCGCCAGGTAATAACCGCCAATGAACGACGCGTAGTTGAGCAAAATTCCCAGCCCCTGCGAGGCAATCACCGACGAGATGGCGGCGAAGATGGCCAGCGGCGCAACGTACATCACATAGCCCGTCACCTTCAGCATAATGTGCGACACCACGTTAAGGGCCGCCACCAGCGGCGCATTAAACTTCTCCCCCAGCGACGCGCCGGCGATGCCAAAGAACATCGAGAACACCACGATCTGCAGGATCTCGTTGTTGGCCATCGCCTCGGTGATGCTGGTGGGAATGGTATGCGACAGGAACCCTTTCAGGGTCATGCCGCTGACCGCCAGGCCGGTATCCACCGCCTCTTTCGGCACCGTCAGGTTTAGCCCGGCGCCCGGGTGCTGGAAGGTGACGATCACCAGCCCGACGAGAATGGACAATACCGACGAGGTGATAAACCACACCATCGCCTTACCGCCCACCCGGCCAATGGTCGCCGTCTCGCCGAGGCGCATAATACCGACCGTCAGGGTGCTGAACACCAACGGCGCGATGACCATTTTGATTAAGCGCAGAAACAGATCGGTCAGCAGCGTGATGTTGTCTGCCCATGCGGAGATGGTGGTCGGCGTCGCGTAGGCATGGATAGCCGCGCCGGAGAGGATCCCCATCAGCATAAAAATGACGATGAAGAGCGTGAGTTTGTTTGCGTTTGCCACAGCAATGACCCCTGATTATTCAACACGTTGATTTTTAAGTGCATATTTTATTATTATGGAAATGCACTGATTTATTCACCGCATAAATCTAATTAAAGCCCTTGCGGATACAACTATTTTTTACTTTTTTAAACTAAAAGTTGATATCACCCCGGAAATCGGCGGCGAGACCGCCCGCCATCGCCGCCGTTATCCAGACATTTCTCAACCTTCTTTTCATAATTCCTCCATTTTTACGGCCCCTTCCCTCACTAAACTAGTATCATTCAGCGAAACGCTTCAGGATGAGACCGTAAACTAATGAAAGGCAGTAACATACGTCGTTGGGGCGCCGCGCTGGCGGTAGTGATTATCGCCGGGACCGCCTACTGGTTCTGGCACGATCGTGGAACGAGCGGCAGCGGGACGCCCGCCGCCGGGCAGGGTCCGCAGGGGCCAGGCGGCGCGCGCCATGGTCGCTTTGGCGGCGCGCTGGCGCCGGTGCAAGCCGCCACCGCGACCGAACAAGCGGTGCCGCGCTATCTTACCGGGCTGGGTACCGTGACGGCGGCCAATACCGTCACCGTCCGCAGCCGGGTCGACGGCCAGCTGCTGAGCCTTCACTTCCAGGAGGGGCAGCAGGTCAAAGCCGGCGATCTGCTGGCGCAGATCGACCCCAGCCAGTTTAAGGTGGCCCTTGCCCAGGCGCAGGGTCAGCTGGCGAAAGATAACGCCACCCTGGCCAACGCCCGCCGCGATCTGGCCCGTTACCAGCAGCTGGTGAAAACCAACCTCGTCTCCCGCCAGGAGCTCGACACCCAGCAGTCGCTGGTGGTGGAATCCGCCGGCACCGTGAAGGCCGATGAAGCGGCCGTCGCCAGCGCCCAGCTGCAGCTCGACTGGACGCGCATCACCGCGCCGATTGACGGCCGCGTCGGCTTAAAGCAGGTGGATATCGGCAACCAGATTTCCAGCGGGGATACCACCGGGATTGTGGTTCTCACCCAGACGCACCCGATCGACGTGGTCTTTACCCTGCCGGAAAGCACCATCGCCACGGTGGTGCAGGCGCAGAAAGCGGGCAAAGCGCTCAGCGTCGAAGCCTGGGACCGCACCAATAAGCAGAAAATCAGCGTCGGGGAGCTGCTGAGCCTCGACAACCAGATCGATGCGACCACCGGGACCATCAAGCTGAAGGCGCGCTTTAGCAATCTGGACGACGCCCTGTTCCCCAACCAGTTCGTTAACGCCCGCCTGCTGGTGGATACCCAGCAGAACGCGGTGGTGATCCCTGCCGCCGCCCTGCAGATGGGCAACGAAGGGCATTTTGTATGGGTGCTGAACGATGAGAATAAGGTCAGCAAACACAGCGTCACCCCGGGGATTCAGGACAGCCAGAAAGTGGTGATCAGCGCCGGGCTTTCCGCCGGGGATCGCGTGGTCACCGACGGTATTGACCGCCTGACCGAAGGGGCGAAAGTGGAAGTTGTCACCGCCAGCAGCGGCGAGCAGGCGCAGCCCGCCCCGCGCCAGAGCGGTAAACACGGAGCGCGTTCCTGATGCAGGTGTTACCCCCAGGCCGCACCGGCGGCCCGTCCCGGCTATTTATTATGCGTCCGGTGGCCACCACGCTGCTGATGGTGGCGATCCTGCTGGCCGGGATCATCGGCTACCGTTTTCTGCCGGTCTCCGCCCTGCCGGAGGTCGATTACCCGACCATCCAGGTGGTCACCCTCTATCCGGGCGCCAGCCCGGACGTGGTGACCTCCGCCATCACCGCCCCGCTGGAGCGCCAGTTCGGCCAGATGTCCGGCCTTAAGCAGATGTCCTCCCAAAGCTCCGGCGGCGCCTCGGTCGTCACGCTCCAGTTCCAGCTGACCCTGCCGCTGGACGTCGCCGAGCAGGAAGTGCAGGCGGCCATTAACGCCGCCACCAACCTGCTGCCGAGCGATCTGCCCAACCCGCCGGTCTACAGCAAGGTCAACCCGGCGGATCCGCCGATCATGACCCTCGCCGTCACCTCCTCGGCCATTCCGATGACCCAGGTGGAGGATATGGTGGAGACCCGGGTGGCGCAGAAGATTTCTCAGGTTTCCGGCGTCGGTCTGGTGACCCTCGCCGGCGGCCAACGCCCGGCGGTGCGGGTCAAGCTGAACGCCCAGGCCATCGCCGCCCTCGGCCTGACCAGCGAAACCGTGCGCACCGCCATCACCAGCGCCAACGTCAACTCGGCGAAAGGCAGCCTCGACGGCCCGGCCCGCGCGGTGACGCTTTCCGCTAACGATCAGATGCAGTCCGCTGAGGATTACCGCCGGCTGATTATCGCTTATCAGAACGGGGCGCCGATCCGCCTTGGCGACGTCGCCAGCGTCGAACAAGGCGCTGAGAACAGCTGGCTGGGGGCGTGGGCCAACCAGCAGCGGGCCATCGTCATGAACGTCCAGCGTCAGCCGGGGGCCAACATTATCGACACCGCCGACAGCATTCGCCAGATGCTGCCGCAGCTCACCGAGAGCCTGCCAAAATCGGTGAAGGTGCAGGTTCTTTCCGACCGGACCACCAATATTCGCGCCTCGGTGCGCGACACGCAGTTTGAGCTGATGCTGGCCATCGCCCTGGTGGTGATGATCATCTATCTGTTCCTGCGCAACGTCCCGGCGACCATTATTCCCGGCGTCGCGGTGCCGCTGTCGCTGGTGGGCACCTTCGCGGTGATGGTGTTCCTTGATTTCTCCATCAACAACCTGACGCTGATGGCCCTCACCATCGCCACCGGCTTTGTGGTGGATGACGCCATCGTGGTGATCGAGAACATCTCGCGCTATATCGAAAAAGGCGAGAAACCGCTGGCCGCCGCGCTGAAAGGCGCAGGGGAAATTGGTTTCACCATTATCTCCCTCACCTTCTCGCTGATCGCGGTGCTGATCCCGCTGCTGTTTATGGGCGATATCGTAGGCCGTCTGTTCCGCGAATTCGCTGTCACCCTTGCCGTCGCTATTCTTATCTCGGCGGTGGTCTCCCTGACCCTGACGCCGATGATGTGCGCCCGCATGTTAAGCCACGAATCGCTGCGCAAGCAGAACCGCTTCTCGCGGGCCAGCGAGCGCTTCTTCGACCGGGTGATCGCCGTCTATGGCCGCTGGCTGAGCCGGGTGCTGAACCATCCGTGGCTGACGCTCGGCGTCGCCCTGAGCACCCTGGCGCTGTCGATCCTCCTGTGGATCTTTATTCCCAAAGGCTTCTTCCCGATCCAGGATAACGGCATTATCCAGGGTACCCTCCAGGCGCCGCAGTCGATCTCCTTCGCCAGCATGGCCCAGCGCCAGCAGCAGGTTTCCGACATTATCCTCAAGGATCCGGCGGTGGAGAGCCTGACCTCGTTTGTCGGCGTCGACGGCACCAACCCGGCGCTGAACAGCGCCCGCCTGCAGATCAACCTCAAGCCGCTGGATGAACGCGACGACCGCGTTCAGACGGTGATTAGCCGTCTGCAGCAGGCGGTGGCCGGCGTCCCCGGCGTGGCGCTCTATCTGCAGCCGACCCAGGATCTGACCATCGACACCACGGTGAGCCGCACCCAGTACCAGTTCACTCTGCAGGCGAACTCCCTCGAGGCGCTGAGCACCTGGGTGCCGCCGCTGCTCAGCCGCCTGCAGGCTCAGCCGCAGCTGGCCGACGTCAGTAGCGACTGGCAGGACAAAGGCCTGGCCGCCTACATCAAGGTGGACCGGGACAGCGCCAGCCGCCTCGGCATCTCGATGGCGGACGTCGATAACGCGCTGTACAACGCCTTTGGCCAGCGGCTGATCTCCACCATTTACACCCAGGCGAATCAGTATCGCGTGGTGCTTGAGCAGGATACCGAAGCGACGCCGGGCCTGGCGGCGCTGGATAATATCCGCCTGACCAGCAGCGACGGCGGCATTGTGCCGCTGACCGCCATCGCCACGGTGGAGCAGCGCTTTACCCCGCTGTCGGTGAACCACCTCGATCAGTTCCCGGTGACCACCATCTCGTTTAACGTGCCGGACAACTATTCGCTCGGCGAAGCGGTGGAGGCGATCCTCGCCGCCGAACAGTCGCTGGATTTCCCGACCGATATCCGCACCCAGTTCCAGGGCAGCTCGCTGGCCTTCCAGTCGGCGCTCGGCAGCACCGTCTGGCTGGTCGTAGCCGCGGTAGTGGCGATGTATATCGTGCTGGGGGTGCTGTATGAGAGCTTTATCCATCCGATCACCATTCTCTCCACCCTGCCCACCGCCGGGGTCGGGGCGCTGCTGGCGCTGTGGCTGGCGGGCAGCGAGCTGGACGTGATCGCCATCATCGGCATTATTCTGCTGATCGGCATCGTGAAGAAGAACGCCATCATGATGATCGACTTCGCGCTGGCCGCCGAGCGCGAGCAGGGTATGCCGCCGCGGGAGGCGATCTATCAGGCCTGTCTGCTGCGTTTTCGCCCGATCCTGATGACCACCCTCGCCGCCCTGCTCGGCGCCCTGCCGCTGATGCTGAGCACCGGCGTCGGCGCCGAGCTGCGGCGTCCGCTGGGGATCGGCATGGTCGGCGGTCTGATGCTCAGCCAGGTGCTGACCCTGTTCACCACCCCGGTGATCTACCTGCTGTTCGACCGCCTGTCGCTGCATCTGAAGCGTCGCTTCCCGCGTCAGGAAGAGGAGGCGTAAGTGAAGTTTTTCGCCCTCTTCATTTACCGCCCGGTGGCGACGATCCTCATCTCGCTGGCCATCACCCTGTGCGGCATTCTCGGCTTCCGGCTGCTGCCGGTGGCCCCGCTGCCGCAGGTGGATTTCCCGGTGATCATGGTCAGCGCCTCGCTGCCGGGGGCCTCGCCGGAGACCATGGCCTCGTCGGTGGCCACCCCGCTGGAGCGCTCCCTGGGGCGGATTGCCGGGGTCAATGAGATGACCTCCTCCAGCTCGCTCGGCAGCACCCGCATCATTCTCGAGTTTAACTTCGACCGCGATATCAACGGCGCGGCGCGCGACGTCCAGGCGGCGATCAACGCCGCGCAAAGCCTGCTGCCGAGCGGGATGCCGAGCCGTCCGACCTACCGCAAAGCCAACCCGTCGGATGCGCCGATCATGATCCTGACGCTGACCTCGGATACCTACTCCCAGGGTGAGCTGTATGATTTCGCCTCCACCCAGCTGGCGCAGACCATCGCGCAGATCGACGGCGTCGGCGATGTCGACGTCGGCGGCAGCTCCCTGCCGGCGGTGCGCGTCGACCTCAACCCGCAGGCGCTGTTCAACCAGGGCGTGTCGCTGGACGCGGTGCGCACCGCCATCAGCGACGCTAACGTGCGCAAACCGCAGGGGGCGCTGGAGGACAGCGCCCACCGCTGGCAGGTGCAGACCAACGATGAGCTGAAGACCGCCGCCGACTATCAGCCGCTGATCGTCCACTACCAGAACGGCGCCGCGGTGCGGCTGGGGGATGTCGCCACCGTCTCGGATTCGGTGCAGGATGTGCGCAACGCCGGGATGACCAACGCCAAACCGGCGATCCTGCTGATGATCCGCAAACTGCCGGAAGCCAATATCATCCAGACGGTGGACAGCATCCGCGCCCGCCTGCCGGAGCTGCAGCAGACCATTCCGGCGGCCATCGATCTGCAGATCGCCCAGGACCGCTCGCCGACTATTCGCGCCTCGCTGGAGGAGGTGGAGCAGACGCTGGTGATCTCGGTGGCGCTGGTGATCCTGGTGGTTTTCCTCTTCCTGCGCTCCGGGCGCGCGACGCTGATCCCGGCCGTCGCCGTCCCGGTTTCCTTAATCGGTACCTTCGCCGCCATGTACCTGTGCGGCTTCAGCCTTAACAACCTGTCGCTGATGGCGCTGACCATTGCCACCGGCTTCGTGGTGGATGACGCCATCGTGGTGCTGGAGAATATCTCCCGCCATCTGGAGGCGGGGATGAAACCGCTGCAGGCGGCGCTGCAGGGGAGCCGCGAGGTCGGCTTTACCGTCCTGTCGATGAGCCTGTCGCTGGTGGCGGTGTTTTTGCCGCTGCTGCTGATGGGCGGCCTGCCCGGCCGCCTGCTGCGCGAGTTCGCCGTCACCCTGTCGGTGGCGATCGGCATCTCGCTGGCGGTCTCCCTCACCCTGACGCCGATGATGTGCGGCTGGCTGCTGAAAAGCGGCAAACCCCACCAGCCGACGCGCAACCGCGGCTTTGGCCGCCTGCTGGTGGCCATGCAGGGCGGCTATGGTAAGTCGTTAAAATGGGTGCTGAAGCACAGCCGCCTGACCGGCCTGGTGGTGCTGGGCACCATCGCCCTCAGCCTCTGGCTCTATATCTCGATCCCGAAAACCTTCTTCCCGGAGCAGGACACCGGAGTGCTGATGGGCGGCATTCAGGCCGACCAGAGCATCTCCTTTCAGGCGATGCGCGGCAAGCTGCAGGACTTTATGCAGATCATTCGCGAAGATCCGGCGGTGGATAACGTCACCGGGTTTACCGGCGGCTCGCGGGTCAACAGCGGGATGATGTTTATCACCCTCAAGCCGCGCGACCAGCGCCACGAGACGGCGCAGCAGGTGATCGACCGGCTGCGCAAAAAGCTGGCCAACGAGCCCGGGGCCAATCTGTTCCTGATGGCGGTGCAGGATATCCGCGTCGGCGGCCGGCAGTCGAACGCCAGCTATCAGTACACCCTGTTGTCCGATGACCTGTCGGCGCTGCGCGAATGGGAGCCGAAGATCCGCAAAGCGCTGGCGGCGCTGCCTGAGCTGGCGGACGTCAACTCGGATCAGCAGGACAATGGCGCCGAAATGGACCTCGTCTATGACCGGGATACCATGTCGCGCCTTGGCATCAGCGTTCAGGACGCCAACAACCTGCTGAACAACGCCTTCGGCCAGCGGCAGATCTCCACCATCTACCAGCCGCTGAACCAGTATAAAGTGGTGATGCAGGTCGACCCGGCCTATACCCAGGACGTCAGCGCCCTGGATAAGATGTTTGTCATCAACAGCGAGGGCAAGCCGATCCCGCTGGCCTACTTCGCCAAATGGCAGCCGGCCAACGCCCCGCTGTCGGTGAACCACCAGGGGCTGTCGGCGGCGTCCACTATCTCCTTTAACCTGCCCACCGGCCGCTCGCTGTCAGAAGCCAGCGAGGCGATTAACCGCGCGATGACCCAGCTCGGGGTGCCGTCCACCGTACGCGGCTCCTTTGCCGGTACCGCTCAGGTGTTCCAGCAGACCATGAACGCGCAGGTGATCCTGATCCTCGCGGCCATCGCCACGGTCTATATCGTGCTGGGGATGCTCTACGAGAGCTATGTGCATCCGTTGACCATCCTTTCGACGCTGCCCTCCGCCGGGGTGGGCGCGCTGCTGGCGCTGGAGATATTCGATGCCCCGTTCAGCCTCATCGCCCTTATCGGGATCATGTTATTAATTGGCATCGTGAAGAAAAACGCCATCATGATGGTTGATTTTGCCCTTGAGGCGCAGCGCACCGGCAACCTGACGCCGGAAGAGGCGATTTTCCAGGCCTGCCTGCTGCGTTTCCGGCCGATTATGATGACCACCCTCGCCGCGCTGTTCGGCGCCCTGCCGCTGGTGCTCTCCGGCGGCGACGGCTCCGAGCTGCGCCAGCCGCTGGGGATCACCATCGTCGGCGGTCTGGTGATGAGCCAGCTGTTAACGCTCTACACCACGCCGGTGGTCTATCTTTTCTTTGACCGTTTGCGGCTGCGTTTTTCGCGTCATTCCACTCAACCGGTAAGCGAATAAGATGACAGACCTCCCGGCCAGCGTGCGCTGGCAGCTATGGATAGTGGCGTTCGGCTTCTTTATGCAGTCGCTGGACACCACCATCGTCAACACCGCCCTCCCCTCGATGGCCAAAAGCCTCGGGGAGAGTCCGCTGCATATGCATATGATCATCGTCTCCTATGTCCTGACGGTGGCGGTGATGCTCCCGGCCAGCGGCTGGCTGGCCGACCGGGTCGGGGTGCGCAATATTTTCTTTACCGCCATCGTGCTGTTTACCGCCGGATCGCTGTTTTGCGCCCAGGCCAGCACCCTCGACCAGCTGGTGATGGCCCGGGTGCTGCAGGGGGTCGGCGGCGCAATGATGGTGCCGGTCGGCCGCCTGACGGTGATGAAGATCGTCCCGCGCGATCAGTACATGGCGGCGATGACCTTCGTTACTCTGCCGGGGCAGGTCGGCCCCCTGCTCGGCCCGGCGCTGGGCGGGGTGCTGGTGGAGTACGCCTCCTGGCACTGGATCTTCCTTATTAACATCCCGGTGGGGATCGTCGGGGCCATCGCCACCCTCTGCCTGATGCCCAACTACACCATGCAGACCCGGCGCTTCGATCTCGCCGGCTTTGTGCTGCTGGCGGCCGGGATGGCGACCCTGACCCTGGCCCTGGACGGCCAGAAAGGGCTCGGCATATCGACACGCTGGCTGGCGGGACTGGTGGCCATCGGCCTCGCCGCCCTGCTGCTGTACCTTTGGCATGCCCGCGGTAACGCCCGGGCGCTGTTCAGCCTTAACCTGTTTCGCAACCGCACCTTCTCCCTTGGCCTCGGCGGCAGCTTCGCCGGGCGCATCGGCAGCGGCATGCTGCCGTTTATGACCCCGGTGTTTCTGCAGATCGGCCTCGGCTTTAGCCCCTTCCACGCCGGGCTGATGATGATCCCGATGGTGCTCGGCAGCATGGGGATGAAGCGGATCGTGGTCCAGGTGGTCAACCGCTTCGGCTATCGTCGGGTGCTGGTCGCCAGCACTCTGGGCCTGGCGGCGGTCAGCCTGCTGTTTATGTTTAGCGCCCTGGCGGGCTGGTATTATGTGCTGCCGCTGATCCTGTTTCTGCAGGGGATGATCAACGCCAGCCGCTTCTCCTCGATGAATACCCTGACCCTGAAAGATCTCCCCGACGATCTGGCCAGCAGCGGCAACAGTCTGCTGTCGATGGTGATGCAGTTGTCGATGAGTATTGGCGTGACCATCGCCGGGCTGCTGCTGGGGCTGTACGGCCAGCAGCATCTGAGCCTCGACGCCGCCGGCACCCATCAGGTCTTTCTCTATACCTATCTGAGCATGGCGGCGATCATCGCCCTGCCAGCGCTCATCTTTTCCCGGGTACCGGATGACGTCGGCAGTAATACCGTCATTCGTCGACGCAACAGGAGTGGATCGTGAAATTTTGGCGCCCGGGCATTACCGGTAAGCTGTTCCTCGCTATTTTCGCCACCTGCATCGTGCTGCTGATCAGCATGCACTGGGCGGTGCGCATCAGTTTCGAACGCGGGTTTATCGATTACATCAAGCGCGGCAATGAGCAGCGGTTAACCATGCTCAGCGACGCGCTGAGCGAGCAGTATGCCCAGCACGGCAGCTGGGCGTTTCTGCGCAACAACGACCGCTTTATCTTCCAGCTGCTGCGCACCTTCGAACGGGATAATGACGACCGCTCGCCGCCGGGGCACGCCATGAAGCCGGGGGCGATGGACGCGCCGGACGCCGCTCCGGACGGGCCGCCGCCGGATGGCCCCCCTGACGGCCCGCGCCCGAGGCCGGAAATGCCGCCCCACGGCTGGCGCACCATGTTCTGGGTGGTCGATCAGTCTGGCCGCGTGCTGGTGGGCCCCCGCGAGCGCGTGCCAGAGGACGGCAGCCAGCGCAGCATTATGGTCAACGGCGTGGAGGTAGGCAGAGTGATCGCCTCGCCGGTGGAAAGGCTAACCCGCAATACCGACATTAACTTCGACCGGCAGCAGAAGCGCACCAGCTGGCTGATCGTTGCCCTTGCCACCCTGCTTGCCGCGCTGGCCACCTTCCCGCTGGCCCGCGGCCTGCTGGCGCCGGTGAAGCGGCTGGTGGAAGGCACCCATAAGCTGGCGGCGGGCGACTTTTCCACCCGCGTGACGGTGACCGGCGGCGATGAGCTCGGCCGCCTGGCGCAGGATTTTAACCAGCTCGCCAGCACCCTGGAGCGCAACCAGCAGATGCGTCGCGATCTGATGGCCGACATCTCCCATGAACTGCGTACCCCGCTGGCGGTGCTGCGCGGCGAACTGGAGGCGATTCAGGACGGGGTCCGGCGCTTCACTCCTGAGTCCATTCCCTCCCTGCAGGCCGAGGTCGCCACCCTCACCAAGCTGGTGGACGACCTTCACCAGCTGTCGATGTCCGATGAGGGCGCGCTGGCCTACCAGAAAACCTCGCTGGATATCATCACCCTGCTGGAGGTGGCCGCAGGCGCGTTTCGCGAGCGCTTCGCCGGCCGGCAGCTGAGCATTCAGGTGTCGCTCCCGGAGCAGGCGATGATCTTCGGCGACCGCGACCGCCTGATGCAGCTCTTCAACAATCTGCTGGAGAACAGCCTGCGCTATACCGACAGCGGCGGCAGCCTGCACATTACCGCCCGCCGCAGCGGACGGATGCTGGTGATCGACTTCGCCGACAGCGCCCCCGGGGTCAGCGATGAGCAGCTGGCCCGCCTGTGCGAACGCTTTTATCGGGCGGAAGGATCGCGCAACCGCGCCAGCGGCGGCTCTGGCCTCGGGCTGGCGATTTGCCTCAATATCGTAGCGGCCCACGGCGGCGCCCTGCGCGCCGACCATTCGCCTTTTGGCGGGGTTAGCATTAAAGTTGAGTTACCTCTGGAACATGATTTACCGAGAGACGTATGACTGAATTGCCTGTAGATGAAAACACCCCGCGCATTCTGATCGTGGAAGATGAACCCAAGCTCGGCCAGCTGCTGATTGATTATCTGCAGGCCGCCGGCTATGCGCCTACGCTGATTAACCATGGCGATAAGGTCCTGCCCTACGTTCGGCAGACCCCGCCGGATCTAATCCTGCTGGATCTGATGCTGCCCGGCACCGACGGCCTGACGCTGTGCCGGGAAATCCGCCGCTTCTCCGACGTTCCGGTGGTGATGGTGACGGCGAAAATCGAAGAGATCGACCGCCTGCTGGGGCTGGAGATCGGCGCCGACGACTATATCTGCAAGCCCTACAGCCCGCGGGAAGTGGTCGCCCGGGTGAAAACCATTCTCCGCCGCTGCAAGCCGCAGCGCGACCTGCAGGCGCTGGACGCCCAGAGCCCGCTGATTGTCGACGAGGGGCGTTTTCAGGCCTCGTGGCGCGACAAGCTGCTGGACCTCACCCCCGCCGAGTTCCGGCTGCTGAAAACCCTCTCCCAGGAGCCAGGGAAGGTCTTCTCCCGCGAACAGTTGCTCAACCATCTGTATGACGACTATCGGGTAGTGACCGACCGCACCATCGACAGCCACATCAAGAACCTGCGGCGCAAGCTGGAGGCGCTGGACGCCGAACAGTCGTTTATCCGCGCCGTATACGGGGTTGGCTACCGCTGGGAAGCGGACGCCTGCCGGCTGGCGTAGTTAGCCTTTTCCCGGCTCGCGCTGCGCTTAGCCGGGCTACACGTTCACCGCCGTCTGCAATCCGTAGCCCGGGTAAGGCGTTTACGCCGCAACCCGGGGGAATTCCATAGAGCCTATCCCCCCAGGCGTTATTAGTGCTGTCAGTATGAGCACTGCCCAGGTTCAAAATGGCAAACAAATTAGCCATGCTGAAAGATACCCAACTGATATTTACTCCCCTTCGCCGCGGCGCTACAATGCCCGCCCTTAATGTGGGGACACTCCCCCAACTCGCCGCACCGGGTGCGGCGAATCTGACCTGTCATCAGAACGAGAACACCATGTTTAAACCAGAACTCCTTTCCCCGGCGGGAACGCTGAAGAATATGCGTTACGCTTTCGCCTATGGCGCCGATGCCGTTTATGCCGGCCAGCCGCGCTACTCGCTGCGCGTGCGTAACAACGAATTCAATCACGAAAATCTGCAGCTCGGCATCAATGAAGCCCACGCGCTGGGTAAAAAATTCTATGTGGTGGTCAACATCGCCCCGCATAACGCCAAGCTGAAAACGTTTATTCGCGATCTGAAGCCGGTGGTGGAGATGGGGCCGGACGCGCTGATCATGTCCGACCCGGGTTTAATCATGCTGGTGCGGGAAAACTTTCCGGATATGCCGATCCATCTTTCGGTGCAGGCCAACGCCGTCAACTGGGCGACGGTCAAATTCTGGCAGCAGATGGGGCTGACCCGCGTGATCCTGTCGCGTGAACTGTCGCTGGATGAAATCGAAGAAATTCGCCGCCAGGTGCCGGAGATGGAAATTGAGATTTTCGTCCACGGCGCGCTGTGCATGGCCTACTCCGGCCGCTGCCTGCTCTCCGGGTATATCAACAAACGCGACCCGAACCAGGGAACCTGCACCAACGCCTGCCGCTGGGAATATAACGTGGCGGAAGGCAAAGAGGACGACGTCGGCAACATCGTCCACAAATATGAGCCGATCCCGGTGCAGACCGTGGAGCCAACCCTCGGCATCGGCGCGCCGACCGATAAAGTCTTTATGATCGAGGAAGCCAAACGCCCGGGCGAGTACATGACCGCCTTCGAGGACGAGCACGGCACCTACATCATGAACTCGAAAGATCTGCGGGCTATCGCCCACGTTGAGCGTCTGACCCAGATGGGCGTTCACTCGCTGAAGATCGAAGGCCGCACCAAATCCTTCTATTACTGCGCGCGCACCGCACAGGTTTACCGCAAGGCAATCGACGACGCTGCCGCCGGCAAACCGTTCGATACCAGCTTGCTGGAAACGCTGGAAGGGCTGGCCCATCGCGGGTACACCGAAGGCTTCCTGCGCCGCCATACCCATGACGATTATCAGAACTACGAGTACGGCTACTCCCTCTCCGAGCGCCAGCAGTTTGTCGGCGAATTCACCGGGGAGCGTAACGGCCCGCTGGCGGCTGTGGCGGTCAAAAATAAGTTCAGCGTTGGCGACAGTCTGGAACTGATGACCCCGCAGGGTAACGTCAACTTCACCCTCGAGCAGATGGAAAATGGCAAAGGCGAAGCCATGCCGGTGGCCCCGGGCGACGGCTATACCGTATGGTTGCCTGTGCCGGATGACCTGCCCCTGCAGTATGCGCTGCTGATGCGCAACTTTACTGGTCAGACAACCAGAAATCCGCACGGTAACTAGTTAATTTGCGTTATTTTTTCACGATGTAAGGATATTAGAATCGGATCACATACCGTTTCGATCGAAACAGGTATCATCCATTTCGCTGAAAAACATAACCCATAAATGCTAGTTGTACCAGGAACCACCTCCTTAGCCTGCGTAATCTCCCTTACGCGGGCTTATTTTTTTGTCTCTCCTCCGGCCTTCGCTGGCGTCATGCGGTACACTTTATGCAACATTGAGCAATAAAGGTTCCCTTGATGATGTCTACGTTTACTGCCAGCTTACTGATCCTTAACGGCAAAGGTGCCAATGAACCGCAGCTACGCGAGGCGGTTAACCTGTTGCGTGACGAAGGGATCGATATTCACGTCCGCGTCACCTGGGAAAAGGGCGATGCCGTACGGTTTATCGATGAAGCCCTGCAGCTGAACGTTGAAACGGTGATCGCCGGCGGCGGCGACGGCACCATTAATGAAGTGGCGACGGCGCTGGTGGAGCGCGGCAGCAGGATGGCGCTGGGGATTTTACCGCTGGGCACGGCCAACGACTTCGCCACCAGCGTCGGTATTCCGCAGGATCTGGCCAGCGCCCTGAAGCTGGCGATCGTCGGCCGCGATGTGCCGATAGATATCGCCCGGGTTAATGATAAGACCGGCTTTATTAATATGGCGACCGGCGGGTTCGGCACCCGGATCACCACCGAAACGCCGGAAAAACTCAAAGCCGCGCTCGGCGGTGTCTCTTATTTAATCCACGGCCTGATGCGCATGGATACCCTGAAGCCGGACCGCTGCGAGATCCGCGGGGAGAACTTTCACTGGCAGGGCGATGCGCTGGTCATCGGCATCGGCAACGGCCGCCAGGCGGGCGGCGGCCAGCAGCTGTGTCCGGAGGCGTTGATTAACGACGGCCTGCTGCATCTGCGCATTTTCACCGGCGAAGAGCTGATCCCTGCCCTCTTCAGCACCCTGGCGAATCCGGAAAACTCGCCGAATATTGTCGACGGCGTCTCCTCGTGGTTTGAGATCACCGCCCCCCATGAGATGACGTTTAACCTCGACGGCGAACCGCTGACCGGCAAAACTTTCCGCATGGAGCTGTTACCGGCAGCCCTGCGCTGCCGGCTGCCGCCCGACTGCCCGCTGTTGCGCTGAGGCGGACAGGCGCCCATCGCCCGGCGGCGCTGCGCTTGCCGGGCCTGCGGTCCGCGGCTCTCATGCAGCACGGACAAGCGCCGCGCCATCCGGTAAGTCTATGTAGGCCGGGTCAGGCGTCAGCCGCCACCCGGCAAAACACCGGTTCGGCGCAGCCCCCTGCCCCTCTCCCGCGGATAAAAGCTATAAATGGGGCGTGAGCGCAGAGAAGAGATTAACCGACCAGCTACACCCCGGGAATGTCTGCGCCCACTAATGGTTACTTAAAACGCCGCCTCTGGCTCGGCGGTAAGCGCTTCCAGCAGTTCAGGTAAGGTTTGATAGCGGCCCACGGCGGCCTGAAAACGCGCGTGCTGGCTATCTTCGGCAACCACCACCGTAGGAATACCCGCGGCCTGAGCCGCGCAAAAGCCGTTGAAGCTGTCTTCGATCACCAGGCACCGGCTGGCGTCGAGATTAAGCTTATCCAACGTCGTCAGATACACCGCCGGATGCGGCTTGCCACGTGGTTCATCATCCGCGCTGGAGATCACGTCAAAAAAGTGCCACAGCGAGAGCTTGTTCAGCACGGCGGCGATAACCTGCCGGGACGAGGAGGTGGCGAGGGCAATGTTATAGCCGGCATGGCGAAAATAGCGTAACGCCTCATGCACCCCGCGCATCGGCTCGCCTTCGGCGGCGATCAGGCCGGTGATGCGCTGCAATATGGCGTCTTCCAGCAGCGACGGGGCAAGGTTAAGCTGAAAATAGCGGCACCAGGTGCCGGCGATCTCATCGAGGCGCTTGCCTTTGGTCAGGGTTTCACACTCAGCCACGCTCGCCGTTGCCCCCCACTGCGCGAGGGCGTCGATTTGCGCCTGCCGCCACAGGCTTTCGGAATCAATAATCACGCCATCCATGTCAAAAATCACTGCCTGAATACTCATCATTCACCTCATTAAGGCTGGCATGCCTGGCACGCCAGCCGCATCACCTTAAGAGAACTCCACCTGCTCGCTGGCCGGCGCTTCCTTGTGGGAAAATCCAGGCTGCTCGACGCGGATAAACGCACAGAGGAAAAAGGCCACCACGTACAATGCGGTATAGGCGATGACGACCCCAATGGTGCTGAAGAACGGCAGCAGCACCACGGCGATCGCCGGTGCGAGAAAGTTCGACATCCCCGCCGACAGGTTATACACCGAAATCGCCGCGCCTTTGTGCTTCGGCTCCAGCGCCGGGAACACGGCGGCCAGCGGCACGAAGGCGGCGACAAAGATCCCCAGGGCGATGGCCGGGATCAGCGCCATCGCAAAGCTGTGGCCAAAGTGCTGAGGGATGTAGTAAAACGCCAGGCTGGAGAGCGCCATCCCGATGCAGCCAAACCAGCGCACCACCTTCATCCAGCCCAGTTTTTCGCCCAGAATGCCCCACAGCACGTTAGAGAAAATGGTGGTAAAGAAGAAGACCGCCCACACCTGGAGCCATTCCGAGGTGCTAAAGCCCAGCTCATCGACGAACATCATCGGCATAATCACCGCAAAGCCGAAAAGCGAGAGCGTATTGATAATTCGCACCATGCTCGACAGCAGAATATTGCGGTTGGTATAGAGCAGCGTCGCGGCGCGGCCCAGCTCGGCAAACTTCTCGCGGGTGGTCAGGTTCTGCATATGCTGCGGCGTTTTAATATGGCGCAGGGAAGCTAGCGCAATCACGCCCCCGGTAACGCAGAAGGCCAGCGCCAGCCACAGGGTGCCCATTTCGCCAATGTGCGGAATGGTGAAACTCGGAATATAGCTGCCGAAGACGCCGATGCCGATGGAATAGACCGCCCAGAACCAGCCGATGGCCGAGCTGGCGTTGTCGCTTTTGACGTTATGGACAATCGCCACGATAAACGAGTAAAGGAATAGCGGATACGCGAAGCCGCGAATGCCGTAGAAAACCAGGATCAGCGCATAGTTGGCGTGACCGAGGCCGAAAACGAGGAACAGCACGTGGAATACGCACCACAGCACGAAGCCAATCATCATGGTTTTCAGCGGCGTAATAATTTCCGCCACCACGCCGGAAATCCACGCCGACAGCGCGGCGGCCAGGCCATAGAGGGTAAAGGCAAAGGAGGCCTCCGCCGGGGAGAATCCGAGCGCTTTGATATAGTGCGAGAGAAAGGCTAATTCAAAACCGTCGCCGGTCATAAATACGGCAATGGCGATGTATCCCCAGAGCAGGTTCAGGGGTAAACCGAGCCACTGTTTATTATTGATAGACATAATGACCTCGTTTTCAGGGTACAGGAGGCCGCTCCGGTCAGTTCACCGGAGCGGTTATGTTGATAAAAATTAATGCTGCCGATAATGCAGATCGTTTAAATACAGGGCTTTAAACTGCGCGTAGCGTTGCATCAGGGTGTGGTGGCGAACGGGATCCGCACGCCAGGTCTGCCAGACTTCCGGTTTTTCACATACCGCGGCAACCGGTTTGCCCGCCGCCAGGCAGGCCAGCCGCGCCGCGCCCAGCGCGCCGCCGGTCTCTCCGCCTTTGTGGGTCACCACCGGCATAGCGAGAATATCGGCCAGCAGCTGGGCCCAGAACGGACTGCGGGCGCCCCCGCCCACCAGCGAGCACTGCGCGATCGGCGTCCCGCTCTCTTTCAATACCTGCAGGCCGTCGTTGATGCCAAAGCTCACCCCCTCCAGCACCGCGTAGCCGAGCTGGGCGCGCAGGCTGGAGTGGGTCATACCCCAGAACATGCCGCGAGCGTCAGGATCGTTATGCGGGGTACGTTCCCCGGAGAGATAGGGCAGGAAGAACGGCGCGTTGGCTTTCTCCTCCTCGCTTAGCTCGGCAATCTCCGCCAGCAGCGCCACCTCCGTGGTGCCGGTCAGGCGGCAGAACCACTGCAAACAGCTGGCGGCGCTGAGCATCACGCTCATCTGATGCCACAGGTTCGGCAGAACGTGACAAAACGCATGGACCGCCGACTGCGGCGCCGGACGATAGGCGTCGGTTACCACAAACAGCACCCCTGAGGTACCGAGAGAAATAAACGCGTCCCCCGGTGAAACCGCCCCGACGCCAATGGCGCTGACCGCGTTATCGCCGCCGCCCCCGGCCACCACCACCGAGGCGTTCAGCCCCCAGCGTTCGGCCACCTGCGGGTCAAGGGTGGCGGAAACCTCGCAGCCTTCCACCAGCGTCGGCATCTGGCTGCGCGACAGACCGCACTTGTCCAGCAGCGCATCGGACCAGTCGCGCTTCGCCACGTCCAGCCACAGCGTCCCGGCGGCGTCCGACATATCGGAGACTTTCTTCCCGGTCATCCGGTAGCGCAGATAATCCTTCGGCAGCAGCACCGTGGCGGTGCGCTGAAAGTTTTGCGGCTCGTGACGACGCACCCACAGCAGCTTCGGCGCGGTAAAGCCGGGCATCGCCAGGTTGCCCGCCACCTGATGCAGCTCCGGCGCCATCTCCTCCAGCTCAGCGCACTCTGCGGCGCAGCGGGTGTCATTCCACAGAATGGCCGGACGGATCGTCTCCCCCTTTTCATCCAGCAACACCGCGCCGTGCATCTGTCCGGAGAGGCCAATCGCCTTGACGGCCGGCCAGTGCTGGGTGCATTTTTCCCGCAGCGTGGCCATCAGATACTCCGTCGCCTCCCACCATAACTCCGGCGACTGTTCTGACCAGTGCGGATGAGGCCGCTGAATGCTCAGCGGCGCGCTATGGCTGGCGATAACCTGATTGTTCTCATCAATGACCAGCGCTTTGACTTCCGATGTGCCAAGATCAATACCCAGATACATAGCCACCTCTTATTTAATCAGCGTGTAAACGGCGGCGACTTTCTCGCGCATCAGCGCCAGGAAATCCGCGTTGTCGGCCAGGTCACCAAACAGGGCTTTATCGCGGGCGAAGACAGCCAGCGGATCCTGAGCCTCATACATCTCATGCACCGCCTGCTCATCCAGGATGCCGTCCTGGTACTGATACGGCAGGGTTCCCTTATGCCACTGCTCCATAAAGACGAAGAACAGCGCCGGCAGCATGGCGGTCGCTTCCGGGCGGACGCCGCGCTGATAGCACTCCTGCAGGGTTGGGGCGATCATCGCCGGAATTTTCGAGAAACCGTCGGCGGCGACGCGCTGGTTGGTGTCCTGGATATGCGGGTTGGTAAAGCGCTTGAGCACCACATCGCGGTAGGTCGGCAAATCAATGCCGTTATCGCCCAGGCATGGGATCACATCTTCCGTGACGTAGCGGTCGGCAATGGCGTAGATAACATCGGTGAGCGTGCTTTCGTGAATATACTGCTGGCCGATTAAGGTCCCCGCCCACGCAATGCAGCTGTGCGACGCGTTCAGGATGCGGATTTTCGCCTCTTCATACGGGATAACCGACTCGACCATCTCCACGCCGACCGCTTCCAGGTTCGGGCGGGCATCGCGGAAATTGTTCTCCACCACCCACTGGATAAAGGTCTCGCCCATGACCGGCGCCTTATCGTCAATGCCGGTTTGCGCTTTGATACGGGCCGGCAGATCGGCCGCCGGGCGCGGGGTGATGCGGTCCACCATGGTGTTCGGACAGGTGGTATTGGCCGCCATCCAGTCAATCACCGCCTGTTTGCCGGTAAGTTGCAGGAACTCCACCATCCCGTCGTGGAAGCGCTCGCCGTTATGACGCACGTTGTCGCAGTTGAGCAGGGTCAGCGGCCCGGCGTTGTCCGCCATGCGCTTTTCCAGAATTCGCGCGAGGGTGCCGTAAATGGTTTTGCATTCGCCTTTCAGGTCAGCCTGCAGATCGGGGTTGCTGGTTTCCAGCTGATGGCGGGTATTCAGGTAGTACCCCCCTTCCGTCACGGTAAAGGCGATAACTTTGGTTTGCGGGTTGGCCCCTTCGTTAATCAGCGGCTGCAGCCCGGCCTGCCACGGCAGCAGTTTCTGAATTGAGGTGATCTCTTCATATTCACGCTCCCCTTCCGGGCTGACGGTCTCCAGGACGTAACGTCCGTCCTGCGCCGCCAGCGCCTGCACCACCTGCTCGGCGTCATTGCGAATATTGCCCGCCGCGATGCGCCAGCGCTTATCGCCGGAAGCGATCAGACGGTGCAGATACCACGCCTGATGCGCGCGATGAAAAGAACCCAGACCGATATGAAGCCATGTGAATTGATTGTTCATGTTCTGCTCTCCTTGAGTGGATGGCGCCACTGTAATTGATCATTTGACCAAAATAAGATCCACGGATCACAAAAGAGCAATTACCCAATTAAATTACAAATGACCAGAAAAGAGCAAAAGCTTGCCAGTTATGGCAACCACGGCGAGAATGCGGATATTCGCCGGGCCAATTGCGTGCCCTGGCCAGCAACTTAGGGCGGGAAACCATGAGTAAAGAAGACGATATCCGGTTGGATCAGAAGGTGCGTGCCGCATGGATGTACTACATCGCCGGCCAGAATCAAAGCGAGATCGCCAGCCAGTTGGGCACCTCCAGACCGGTGGTGCAACGGCTGATCGCCGCCGCGAAAGAAGAAGGGATTGTGTCGATTAATCTGCACCATCCGGTGGCGAACTGCCTCGATTATGCGCAGTTGTTGCAGGAAAAGTACCGGCTTATCGAATGCAATGTGGTCCCCGCCTTTAGCGAAGAGAGTACCCTCGACAGCGTATCGTTTGGTTGCTATCAGCTGATGGCTCGCTATCTGCAGGATGATAAAGAGAAAATCATCGGCCTGGGCTCGGGACTGACCCTGAAAAAAGCGCTGCAGCGCATCGATTTCGACAGCCTGAATACCCGCTGCGTGGCGCTGATCAGCGCCATGGACGCCGACGGGCAGTGCAACTATTACGATGACGTGCCCCTGCTGCTCACCCGCAAAATTAAGGCCAAGTACTATCAGTGGCCTGCGCCGCGCTACGCCCAGACCGCGGATGAGTATGAGATGTGGTGCACCAATCGCTTATTCCGCAGCGTCTCTGGCGTCGCCCGGGAGGCGGACGTCATTTTTGTCGGCATTGGTCCGCTGGGCACGCAAAGTCCCATCTTTAAAGACGGCTTTATCAATCAGGCGCAGATGGATGAGGTGACCGCCCGCGGCGGCATCGGGGAGATCCTCGGGCGGTTTATCGATGCAGAAGGCGAGGTGGTAGACAGCGAGATCAACCGCATGATCACCAGCTATGATATCCGCCAGAACCACTGCCCGCGGATTGCCGCGGCCTGTGGAGAATACAAACGACCGGCGATCCTGGCCGCCCTTAAAGGCGGCTGGATCAACGGTCTGGTGACCGATGAACATACCGCGCGCTGGCTGCTGACGCGCTAACGGCGCGGACTGAGGACACATACAAAACGGTAACCCCGGTGCGCGTCGCGCCACCGGGGAACCCAACGATACTGGTGCTTATCAGGCGATAGTCACTTTCCCGTCGAGATAGACATCCTGTACGGCATTGATCAGCTTCACGCCGTCGGCCATCGATTTCTTAAACGCTTTGCGGCCAAGGATCAGCCCCATGCCGCCGGCGCGTTTATTGATCACCGCCGTGCGCACCGCGTCGGCAAGGTCGGTCTCCCCGCCCGCCGCACCGCCGGAGTTAATCAGCCCGGCGCGGCCCATGTAGCAGTTGGCCAGCTGGTAGCGCACCAGATCGATGGGGTTATCGCTGGTCAGTTTGCTGTACACCCGGTCGTCGGTATAGCCGAAGTTAACCGCTTTGTAGCCGCCGTTATTCTCCGCCATCTTTTGCTTGACGATATCGGCGCCGATGGTGGCCGCCAGGTGGTTGGCCTGACCGGTCAGGTCAGCGGAAACATGGTAGTCGACACCGTCTTTCTTGAATGCCGAATTGCGCAGATAGGCCCACAGCACGGTGACCAGGCCCAGCTCATGGGCCCGCTCAAAGGCCGCGGAGATCTCTTCTATCTGACGACGCGATTGTTCCGAGCCGAAATAGATCGTCGCGCCCACGGCCACCGCCCCCATATTGAACGCCTGCTCAACGCTGGCGTAGAGGGTCTGGTCGTACTCGGTGGGGTAGCTCAGCGTTTCGTTATGGTTGAGCTTCACCAGGAAAGGAATACGATGCGCGTAACGGCGCGACACCGAGGCCAGCACGCCGTAGGTCGACGCCACGCAGTTACAGCCGGCTTCGATCGCCAGCTCGACGATATTTTTCGGATCAAAGTACAGCGGGTTGGCGGCGAAGGAGGCCCCCGCCGAGTGCTCCACGCCCTGGTCGACCGGCAGAATGGACAGGTAGCCGGTCCCCCCCAGTCGTCCGGTGTTGTACAGGGTTTGCATATTGCGTAGCACCGCCGGCGGCCGGTTGTTATCCACCATCACCCGATCAACATAATCTGCGCCAGGCAGATACAGCTGGTCGGCCGGAATGGTTATACAACGGTGCTGCAAAAGGCTCTCGGCATCTTTGCCCAGCAACTGCGTAATATCAGTCATAGCAATCTCCCGTAAGGTCGGCCGGAGCCGGCATGCATTATCCCAACCCAATTATTTTGGGCAGGTTAAGCCTGGTACCGACTTAGCCTATTTTCCAGCCGGGAGGGCATTTTTTCAGGAGATTCTGCTGTCCCGTTACGCTGCCATTTACCACCAGGCATGGAAATGGTGCACCGGCCCGATGCCGTGGCCCACCTCCAGGGAGTCGGCCTGCGCCAGGGCCGCCGACAGCCAGGCCTTGGCCTCGGTAACGGTGGCCGCCCAGTCGGCGTGACGCGGACGCAGCGCCGCCAGCGCCGCCGAGAGCGTGCAGCCGGTGCCGTGCGTGTTTTTGGTCTGTACTCGCGGCGCGGTAAATCGCTGTTCCCCTTCGCGGGTGAAGAGCCAGTCCGGGCTCTCGGCATCGTCGAGATGGCCGCCCTTCATCAATACCGCGCCGCAGCCCAGCGCCAGCAGCGCCCGCCCCTGCTCCAGCATTTCGCGCTCGTTGCGCGCATGGGGTGCATCAAGCAGGGCGGCCGCTTCCGGCAGGTTCGGGGTGATCAGCGACACCTGCGGCAACAATCGTTGACGCAGGGTCTCCACCGCCGAGGCCGACAGCAGCGGATCGCCGCTTTTCGCCAGCATGACGGTATCCAGCACCACGTTGGCCACCCGGTAGCGCGCCAGCCGCTCGGCCACGGCTTCCACAATATCGGTTTCCGCCAGCATGCCGATTTTGGTGGTATCGATGCGCACATCGCTGAACACCGAATCAAGCTGCGCCGCCACAAAGTCCGGTTCAATACGATAGACCGACTGCACGCCGCGGGTATTCTGCGCCACCAGGGCGGTGATCGCCGAGCAGCCGTAGGCCCCCAGCGCGGAGAAGGTTTTCAGATCGGCCTGGATACCGGCCCCGCCGCTGGGATCGGTGCCGGCGATGGTCAGAGCATTGATGCGTTTCATGCGCGCACCTCCTGATACAGCGCGTCGAGAAACGCCGGAACAAAGCTCCCGGGCCCCCCGTGACGGGCGGCGATTTCCCCGGCCTGTTTCATGAGCCCGCAGGCGGCGGCCACGTTTTCCAGCCGGTCTCCCGGCAGCGCCGCGCTCGCCGCCACCACCGCCGACAGCGCGCAGCCGGTGCCCACCACCCGGGTCATCAGCGCACTGCCGCCCGCCACGCTGAGCACCTGCTCGCCGTCGGTGACGTAATCCACCTCACCGGTGACCGCCACGACAGTGGTCAACTGACGAGCCAGCGCCTGGGCCGCCGGCAGCGCCGCGGCGGCCGTATCGGTGGTATCCACCCCGCGCCCGCCGGCGCTCATCCCGGCCAGCGCCAGAATTTCGGAGGCATTCCCGCGAATGGCCGCCGGCTGGAAGGCCAGCAGCGCGTGACAAAAGGCCGTGCGCACGGTCAGGGCGCCGACCGCCACCGGATCCAGCGTCCAGGGCTTGCCGGCCTGGCGGGCCTGCTCCACTGCAGCACGCATGGCCACTGCGCGATCTTCGGTCAGGGTGCCGACGTTGATTAACAGCGCATCGGCGATGGCGGCGAACTGCGCCGCTTCGCGGGGATCGATCACCATCGCCGGCGAGGCGCCGACGGCCAGCAGGACATTGGCGGTAAAGGTCTGCACCACGTCATTGGTCATGCAGTGCACAAGGGGGGAATGGGCGCGCAGCAGATGGCGCAGGTGCGCGACAGGCGCGGGATTCAACAGCTCAGGCATGGTTTGCTCCCGCCAGACGAGGTAGAAGCAATGACCCTGCGGTCTCTGACTTCCCTACGCTGGCATTATCCAGATCAGGTGGTACGGGTATTTCTCAGCCTTCAACGAAGAAGGGCACCCCGAGTCATAAAAGCGGTACAACATTTTCCTGAAGCAGGATATGAAATGTGGCGGTGTAACACAAGCTGACCGGCTTTTTTCCCCGTCCGCCAGCTAATACAAAAGGCGTAATTTCTGATTAAAAATATGTTTTTTGCAAGCAAAACTGGATGAATGTAAATGTGTGGTTATATTTAAAAAATCTGTAACAAACAGTCACCTGCGTTAAATCGGTAAAACCGAACGAACCATGCAATAAATGAGGATTCCAATGAAATTAACCCCGATAGTGAAAGGGTTAGCGTTAGCGGGCATGTTGAGTAGTCTCGCTTTCGCCGCCTGGGCAGATACGTCAGCCAAAGAGGCAACCGAAGCGACCAAAAAAGCGAACGATGCCCTCTACAACCAACTCCCCTTCTCCGATAACACCGATTTCACCAATGCGCATAAAGGCTTTATTGCCGCCCTGCCGCCAGAGGTCATCAAAGGCGAACAGGGCAATGTCATCTGGGATCCGGGCCAGTACGCCTTCATTAAAGAAGGGGAAAAAGCGCCAGAAACCGTAAACCCGAGCCTGTGGCGTCAGTCGCAGCTGATCAACATCAGCGGCCTGTTTGAAGTCACCGACGGGGTCTACCAGATCCGCAACCTCGATCTCTCCAATATGACAATCATTGAGGGCAAAGAGGGGATCACCGTCGTAGACCCGCTGGTCTCGGCTGAAACCGCCAAAGTCGGCATGGATCTCTACTATAAAAACCGGGGTAAAAAACCGGTCGTCGCGGTGATCTACACCCACAGCCACGTTGACCATTACGGTGGCGTGCGCGGCGTGGTTGATGAAGCCGACGTCAAAGCGGGTAAAGTAAAAATCTACGCGCCGTCCGGATTTATGGAAGCGGCGGTGGCGGAAAATATCATGGCCGGGAACGTCATGAGCCGCCGCGCCAGCTATATGTACGGCAACCTGCTGAAGCCGGACGCTAAAGGCCAGGTGGGCGCGGGCCTGGGGACGACCACCTCGGCAGGCACCGTCACCCTGATTGCGCCAACCAACATCATTGATAAGGATGGCCAGAAAGAGGTGATCGACGGCCTGACCTATGACTTCATGCTGGCGCCAGGCTCCGAAGCGCCGTCAGAAATGCTGTGGTATATCGAAGAGAAGAAATTGATCGAATCCGCAGAGGATGTCACCCACACCCTGCATAACACCTACTCGCTGCGCGGGGCGAAGATCCGTGAGCCGCTGCCGTGGTCGAAATATATCAACCAGGCGATCGTTCGCTGGGGCGATAAGGCTGAGATCATAATGGCCCAGCACCACTGGCCAACCTGGGGCAACGAGAACGTGGTTAACCTGCTGAAGAGTCAGCGTGACCTGTATCGTTACATCAACGACCAGACCCTGCGGATGGCTAACGAAGGCCTGACCCGCGATGAAATCGCCGCTAACTTTAAGCTGCCGGACGGCCTCGCCAATACATGGGCTAACCGCGGCTACTACGGCTCGGTCAGCCACGATGTGAAGGCCACCTACGTGCTGTATCTCGGCTGGTTCGACGGCAACCCGGCCACCCTTGACGAACTGCCGCCGGAAGAAGCGGCGAAGAAGTTCGTCGAGTACATGGGCGGCGCGGATGCCATCCTGAAGAAAGCGAAAGAGGATTACGACCAGGGTAACTACCGCTGGGTTGCCCAGGTGGTGAGCATAGTCGTCTTCGCCGACCCTAACAACCAGCAGGCGCGTCATCTGGAAGCCGATGCCCTGGAGCAATTAGGCTATCAGGCGGAGTCCGGCCCGTGGCGTAATTTCTACCTTACCGGCGCCCAGGAACTGCGCAATGGCGTGGTGAAAGGTCCGACCCCGAACACCGCCAGCCCGGACACCGTCCGCGCCATGACCCCGGAAATGTTCTTTGATTATCTGGCGGTCCATATTAATGGCGAAAAAGCGGGCAATGCGAAGTCGGTCTTCAATATCGATCTGGGCAATGACGGCGGTAAATATAAACTGGAACTGGAAAACGGCGTGCTGAACCACACCGCCAATGCGCAAGCCAAAGAGGCGGATGCCACCCTGACGCTGGATCGCGCTACCCTGAATAAAATCATTCTCAAAGAAGAGACCCTGAAGCAGGCGGAAGATAAAGGGGAAGTTAAAATCAGCGGTAACGGGGCTAAACTCGATGAGATGTTAGGCTATATGGACCCGTTTGACTTCTGGTTTAACATCGTGACGCCGTAATGATTCGCTGACAGGCGTCGTGGGTAACAAGACAGAGCATTCTGCCTTGTTACCCTCTCCTGCCCGGTCAGTACTCCGCAGGCAGCGGTCGATCGATAGAGATCAGTTTGCCACGTTTCATCGTGATATATCCCCCCGCCTTTAAGTCCGCCAGCACGCGAAACACATGAGTGCGCGAAAGATTGGTACGCCGGATGATAAATAACGCCAGCCCCTCATTTTCACCCTCATGCGTATGCTGCCGATACAAATAGCGATACAGCATCGGACGAATCGTCTGGTAGCTGGTGACCTGGCGACGTTCATTGTGCAGGTCGATGGTAAAGATACTCATGAACACCAACACCTTCGCCAGCGCCTCAATGCGCTGCGGGTGGGTTGCAATAAAAAGGCGATCAAAAGTGGCGTAGGAAATTTTACGCAGCGTCACGGTTGCGCTTCCGGTATATTCAAATTTCGCCAGCGGGCAATACCGTTCCATCAGGCCAATCGGCATATGCTCAATAGTATTACCGATATTCAACCCATCATCCGGCATTAATATGGATAGCGAACCCTCGGTACAAAAATAAATATACCCCGGTTGCGGGCACCATTTTTTATTGGCGGCGAGAATAACCTCTTCACCTTCCACGAGGATATCGGCAAAAAAGTCGGCTATGGCTAACGTCTTATAATAACTATGTATTTCCTGGAAATTCATTTTCTGCCCTCGCCTGCGCCGTTAGCGACAGTATAGCAGCCCTCGCCTGCTAAAGACGAGGAGATCCTTTAGCGGCGCCGCGCCAGTCCCATATGGGACTATTCAGCGGAATATTAGTCTTTAGAATAAACGACAAGCCATTCACTTTTTAAGCGGGAGATATTTTTTATTTCCGCATAATAAATTACCTGAGAGGTAGTGATGAAATTAAATCAGATAGCCAAAAATCTGGCGCTGGCCGGAATGTTATCGTCTTTGTCGGTAACCGCCTTTGCCGCCGCGCAACAACAGGATGCCACACCGGCCACGCGGGAGGCGAACCAGGCGCTATACCGTAAACTGCCGTTTGCGGATAAAACCGACTTTAACAACGCCCATCAGGGATTTATCGCGCCCCTGCCGCCGGCGATGCTCAAAGGTGACCAGGGAAATATTATCTGGGATCCGGCCAAATATAATTTCGTCAAAGAGGGCGAAAAGGCGCCGGACACCGTCAATCCCAGCCTCTGGCGACAGTCGCAGCTGCTTAATATCGGCGGTCTGTTCAAAGTCACCGACGGCGTTTACCAGATCCGTAATCTCGATCTTTCCAATATGACCATTATTGAAGGCAAAACCGGGATCACCATCATCGACCCGCTGCTAAGCGCCGAACCGGCTAAAGAGGCTCTGGCGCTCTATTTTGCCCACCGGCCGAAAAAACCGGTGGTGGCGGTGCTGTTTACCCACAGCCATGTGGACCACTACGGCGGTATCCGCGGGGTGGTGGATGAAGCCGATGTCAAAGCCGGAAAAGTGAAGATTTACGCCCCGGACGGCTTTATGGAAGAAGCGGTTTCCGAAAATATCATGGCCGGTACCGCAATGAGCCGCCGCGCCAGCTATATGTATGGCAACCTGCTGAAGCCGGACGCCAAAGGTCAGGTTGGCGCCGGTCTCGGCACCACCACCTCGGCGGGTACCGTCACGCTGATCCCGCCGACCAACTACATTACCCATACCGGTCAGCAGGAAGTGATCGACGGCCTGACCTATGACTTTATGATGGCGCCGGGCTCGGAAGCGCCGTCTGAGATGCTGTGGTATGTCAAAGAGAAGAAAATGATCGAGGCGGCAGAGGATGTCACCCATACCCTGCACAACACCTACTCGCTGCGCGGCGCCAAAATCCGCGATCCGCTGGCGTGGTCGAAATACATCAACGCCGCCATCGACCGCTGGGGCAACGATGCGGAAGTGATTATCGCGCAGCACCACTGGCCGACCTGGGGCAACGACAATATCGTTAAGCTGATGAAAGGTCAGCGCGATATGTATCGCTATATCAACGACCAGACTCTGCGGATGGCGAATTTGGGCATGACCCGCGATGAGATCGCCGCCAACTTCAAGCTGCCGGAGTCCCTTGAGAAACAGTGGTCCAGCCGCGGCTACTACGGTTCCGTCAGCCACGATGTAAAAGCGACCTACGTCTTCTACCTCGGCTGGTTCGACGGCAACCCGGCCACCCTCGACGAGCTGCCGCCAGAGCAGGCGGCGAAGAAGTTCGTGGAATATATGGGCGGCGCCGATGCCATCATGCAGAAAGCCAAAGCCGACTACCAGCAGGGGAACTACCGCTGGGTGGCGCAGGTGACCAGCAAAATCGTCTTCGCCGATCCGAACAATCAGCAGGCGCGTCATCTGGAAGCCGACGCCCTGGAGCAGCTCGGGTATCAGGCGGAAGCCGGGACCTGGCGCAACTTCTACCTCACCGGCGCTCAGGAGCTGCGTAACGGCGTGCAGAAACTGCCGACGCCGAACACCGCCAGTCCGGATACCGTGCGGGCGATGACGCCGGAAATGTTCTTCGATTACCTCGGGGTGCATATCAACGGCGAAAAAGCCGGGGCGGCTAAAGCGGTCTTTAACATCGACCTCGGTAAAGACGGCGGCAAGTACAAACTGGAGCTGGAAAACGGCGTGCTTAACCATACCGCCAATGCGGTAGCCGACAACGCAGACGCCAGCATCTCGCTCAGCCGCGACACCCTGAATAAGATCATCCTGAAACAGGAGACGCTGAAGCAAGCTCAGGCCAACGGCGAGGTTAACATTAGCGGCAATGGCGCTAAGCTCGACGAAATGCTGAGCTATATGGACACCTTTGCCTTCTGGTTCAACATCGTCACCCCGTAAGCGCAACGCGCCCCACGCTCCCCCGCCGCCTGCCAGGCCGCGGGGGAATTTTATCTTCAGGCAAACGCGCCGAGGGTTTGCCATCCCCCCGCCCGCGGCTCAAAATACGCTGAGGACAACTTTTTTGCGCGGAGGTATTTATGGCGCTTTATCACCATGCGCTGGTACTGATTAACAGCAGTCAGGACGGCGTCCCGCTGCTCGAGCATGCCGCCAGAATGGCGGAAGAGAACGGCATGCGCATCACTATCGCCCACATCAGCACCGACTACCGGGCGCTGAACTATGTTTCCGACAGCCTGCGCGACGATCAGGTCTCGCAGGAGGTGATCCAGGCCAAAGCCCTGCTCAACGAGCTGGCCTGCACCGTCTCCCTGCCGGTGGATACCCTCTCGCTGGTGACCACCCGCCGCTTTGAAGATGTCGAAACCTGCGTTCGACAGCGGCAGATCGATTTAATTATTGCCGGGCACCATAACCGGCTGCTGGGCGTCCTCTCCTCACACTCGCTGGAGTACATCAACCACTTGACCATAGACGTGCTGATCAAGCACCTGCCCTAGCGCAAGGCAGCCTGCAGCAGGGAAAAACAGTCTTCGATAAGCGGCGGCAGCGCCTGCGGCCCGCGCATCAGGGCCACCGTGCGGGTCAACGCCGGCTGCTGCAGCTGGGCGACCTTGAGCGCCGGGTCCTGCAGATGGGTGGTGTACAGCTCCGGCAGTATCGCCACCGCTAAGCGCGAGCGCACCAGGCCATACAGGGTTTCGATATAGTCCACCTGGTAGCGGGTGGTCAGCGTCAGGCGATGGCTCTCCACTAATGCCGCCACCAGCCGCTGAATATTGCCCTTCGAGAAGACGGCAATGTCCCGCCCCACCAGCTGTTTCCACGGCAGATGCGCTTGCGCGGCCAGCGGATCGTCGCGGTGCAGCACCGCCACGAAGGGATCGTCGCGCAGCGGATAGACCAGCAGTTCTGCGGGCAGTGAGCTGTCGATCGCCCCGATGCCGAAATCAATCTCGCCGCGCAACAGCGCCTGGATGAGCGCATCGTTGGTCTGATCGTGAAATTCAATACGCAGGCGGGGAAAGGCCTGGGCCAGGGTCTGCGGCAGCAGCGGAAACAGCAGCGAACTGACCGACGGCACCAGGCCGATGCGCACCGTCCCGTCGCCGCCCGCCTCGACGATCTGCTGCATATCGAAAAAGGCCGCCTGCGCCACGCTGAGGATCCGCTGGGCGTGGGGTAAAATCGCCGCCCCCAGTTCAGTCAGGGTGACCGCCGAAGCGGTGCGGTTGACCAGCTTGCCGCCGAGCACCGTTTCAATCTGCCGCAGAGCGCTGCTCAGCGCCGGCTGGCTAATCGCCAGCCGACTGGCGGTATCGGTAAAATGGCGCAGCTGGGCCAGGGTGACGAAATACTGAAGCTGTTTAAGAGAGAGCGCGGGCAGCCGCTGCCAGGGTTCGTTCATCATCGGGTTCGCTACGGTGGTCCTGCACAATAACCCGAGCTTATCGGGTGATAAATTTATTCATCTGGGCAAACGTTTGCTGTGCCCCTAGAGTATCCGCATTATCCTTGTGCCGGAGTGGTTATGTCCAGCAATGCTCAAGTCCGCCGTCGCGCCGTGCAGGCCGCGCGCGGCGAATCCCCGTTTGATCTGCTGCTGGTCGATGCGCAGATCGTCGATATGGCCACGGGCGAAATCCGCCCGGCTGACGTCGGTATCGTCGGCGAGATGATCGCCAGCGTCCACCCGCGCGGCAGCCGCGTCGACGCCCATGAAGTGCGTTCCCTGTCCGGCGGCTACCTGTCGCCCGGCCTGATGGACACCCACGTGCACCTCGAAAGCTCCCACCTGCCGCCCGAGCGCTACGCCGAAATCGTCCTCACCCAGGGCACCACCGCGGTGTTCTGGGATCCGCATGAGCTGGCCAATGTGCTCGGCGTCGAGGGCGTGCGTTACGCGGTAGACGCCAGCCGCCACCTGCCGCTGCAGGTGATGGTCGCCGCGCCGTCGAGCGTGCCCTCCACCCCCGGCCTCGAAATGTCCGGCGCCGATTTCGCCGGCGCGGAAATGGAGACCATGCTCGGCTGGCCGGAAGTGCGCGGCGTGGCGGAAGTGATGGATATGCATGGCGTGCTGCACGGCAGCGAGCGGATGCAGGAGATTGTCCAGGCCGGTCTCAACAGCGGAAAACTGATTGAAGGCCACGCCCGCGGGCTGAGCGGCGCCGACCTGCAGGCCTACCTCGCCGCCGGCGTCACCTCCGATCATGAACTGACCTCGGCGGACGACGCGCTGGAAAAACTGCGCGCCGGGCTGACGATCGAGATCCGCGGCTCGCACCCCTACCTGCTGCCGGAGATCGTGGCGGCGTTGAAAACGCTGCCGCACCTCTCCTCGCAGATCACCGTCTGCACCGATGACGTGCCGCCGGATATGCTGCTGGAGAAAGGCGGGATCATCGCCCTGCTCAACCTGCTGATCGAGCATGGATTACCGGCGGTCGATGCGCTGCGTTTCGCCACCCTCAACGCCGCTATTCGCCTGCAGCGCCACGATCTCGGGCTGATTGCCGCCGGGCGTCGCGCCGACCTGGTGGTGTTTGATTCCCTGGAGAAACTGGCGGCCCGCGAAGTCTACGTTGGCGGGGAACGGCTGGCCCATGCCGGCCGCCTGCTGAAGCCGATCGCCCCGGCGCCGGGCGTGACGCCGCCGCGCGATACCTTGCAGATAGCCCCCCTCGCCGCCGATGACTTTATCCTGCGCATCAAGGGCATTCGCCACGGCGTCGCCCGCCTGCGCCATATCCGCGGCGCGCGCTTCACCCAGTGGGGCGAGGTCGAAGTGCAGATCCGAGACGGCCAGGTCCAGCTGCCCGCCGGCTTCAGCCTGATCTGGGTCAAGCACCGCCACGGCCGCCATCAGGCGACGCCGCAAATCGCCCTGCTTGAAGGCTGGGGCGAGCTGCGCGGCGCCATCGCCACCAGCTATTCCCACGATTCACACAATCTGGTGGTGCTCGGGCGCAATGCTGAGGATATGGCGCAGGCGGCCAACCAGCTTATCGCCTCCGGCGGCGGGATGACGCTGGCGCAACGGGGCGAGATCCTCGCCCATGTGGCGATGCCGATTGCCGGCATGCTGTCGGATCTCCCGGCCGCCGAGCTGGCGCGTCAGTTCCGCGAGCTGCGCGATCTGAGCAGCAAAGTCGCCGACTGGGAGCCGCCGTACCGGGTCTTTAAGGCCATTGAAGGCACCTGTCTTGCCTGTAACGCCGGGCCGCATTTAACCGATTTGGGTCTGACCGACGGCGGCAGCCGCCAGATAGTCGACCCGTTGATAGCCTGCCGGGAAACCCCGGCGCCAACGCCTCACAACAATAATCCTCAGGGAGCCTGAGCATGGCCGATAACACACTTCACTCTTCCGCCCGCGATAACTGGCTGGAGCGCCGCTTTGCGCTGCGCTCGCGCGGCGGCACGCTGCGCAGCGAATGCCTGGCCGGGATCACCGGTTTTCTCGCCGCCGCCTATTTACTGGTGGTCATCCCGGGACTGCTGGCGATCGGCGGAATGGACAAAGGCGCCGCCACCACCGGCACCATTCTGGTCTTCGTCGTCGGCTCGCTGCTGATGGCGTTTTACGCCAACCTGCCGTTTATCGTCGGCCCGGGCATTGGCGGCTCGGTGCTGGTGGGGGTCACGCTGGCCGGTAGCGAGGGGATTGGCTGGCAGACAGGCCTCGGGATCGCCTGCTGGTCGGGGGTTCTCTTCTTCCTGCTGACCCGCTTTGGCCTGCGCGAAGTGGTCACCCGCTCGGTGCCGCAGTCGATCAAGCTGGGGCTGACGGCCTCCATCGGCCTGTTCGTCGCCGTCCTCGGCTTTCGCAACGCCGGGCTGGTGCTCGCCAATGCCAAAACCAACGCCCTGATGCTCGGCGACTTCCTCGCCCCCGGCGCGCTGGTGGCGCTGTGCGGCCTGTTCCTGGCGATAGCCCTGCAGGCGCGTAAGGTGCCGGGCGCCATTTTGTGGGCCATTCTGTGCGCTACCCTGGTGGGGATCCCGTTCGGCGTCACGAAACTGCCGACGCATTTTATCGATGTCCCCCACTCGCTGGCCCCGGTGCTGGGAGAGGTTGACCTGCTGGGGGCGTTAAACATCGCCTTCCTGCCGTTCCTGTTCGTCTTTTTCGCTTCTGAGTTTTTCTCCACCATGGGGACGACGCTGGCGGTGGGCGGCGAGGCGGGTCTGCTGGATGAAGAAGGCAACATGCCGCAGATTAATCGCCCGTTTATGGTCGATTCGATTGCCGCGGCGCTCGGCCCGTGGGTAGGTATTCCGGCGGCAACGGCGCTGATTGAGTCCTCGGCGGCGGCGGAAGCCGGCGGCAAAACCGGCCTCACCGCGCTGTCAGCGGCGGTGATGTTCCTGCTGATGCTGCTGTTCACGCCGGTGGCGCTGATGATCCCGAAGGAGGCCACCGCCCCGGCGCTGATCCTGATCGGCCTGAACATGTTCAGCGGCCTGCGCAAAGTGGATCTTGGCAACTTCACCGACGGCCTGCCGGTGCTGATGATGGTGATGATCACCCTCATCGCCAACAGCTTCGGCACCGGCATCGCCGGCGGGCTGCTGTTTTACATTGTGATCAAGGCCATCGCCGGTAAGTGGCGGGAAATCCCGATTGGCCTGTGGGTGCTGGCCGTCCCGCTGGTCTACTACTTCGCGACCTTAGTTAGACATTAAGCCCTTCACAATGTGATTTCACCTCTTCATATAACAAACGCACCGCGGCAGAGAGCTGTTTGCGGTGCGGACAAATCAGGTTCAACGGCACCACATCCCCCTGGTAACGCGGCAGCAGGCGCCGCAGGCGACCCGCCCGCAGATCGTCGCTGACGTCGAGCATCGATTTATAGGCAATGCCCTCCCCGGCCACCGCCAGCCGGCGGATCACCTCCGCGTCGTCGCTCATCACCGTGCCGGAGACCTTCTGCTGCAGGACTTCGCCGTCGAGGCTCAGCGACCAGCGGTCGAACGGGCGGCCGCGCAATATATAGATCAACGCATTGTGCTGGCCGAGCTCCTCAAGGGTCTGCGGCTCGCCGTGGCGGGCGATCCACTCAGGAGAGGCCACCAGCACCCGACGATTTTCCGGCGCCACCGGCAGCGAAATAAACGAGGCGTCATCGTTATTGCCATAGCGAAACGCGACGTCCACCGGATCTTTAAACACGTCGGTCAGCTGGTCGGAAAAGAGCAGCCGCAGGCGCAGCGCCGGGTGGCGTTGCCGAAAGTCGCGGAACAGGGTCAGGAGCAGGTTACGCCCGAGATCCGACGGCACGGCGATCTGCAGCATGCCGCGAATTTCATCGTCCGGGGTCTGGATCTTCTGCAGGCCGGCCTCGAGGGTATCGAGCATCTGGGTGGCATACGGCAGCCAGGTCTCCCCCTCCGGCGTCAGGCGCAGGCTGCGGGTCGAGCGGGCGAACAGGCGAATATTGAGGATTGTCTCCAGACGCTTAATCGCCGCGCTCACCTGCGCCGGTTGCTGCCCCGCCTCGCGCGCGGCGTCGCTAAAACTGCCCAGTGCCGCGGCGCGGACAAATAAGGTCAGATCTTCCAGCCTGAACATGCCGATTCTCCCCTGCTTCAGATTGCTCCCAAAATAGGCATCACCGTCGCTGCAACGCAAGCGGCGCAGGACTTGCGCCGTGTTTTGCTTACACTTTTTAAAAATCCAGTGCTTGCCATTTCAGCAACGCATCAGGAATGATACGAGGCTGCTATTTTGAGTCCAGGTAATATTGAGGAAACTATGCGTAAAACAAAAATGATGCTTCTGGGCGTACTCCTTGCCACCGCCGGCGCCAGCTGGACGGCTTCTGCCGCGGGGATCGATCAGTATGCGCTGAAAGAGTTCACCGCCGACTTCACCCAGTTTCACATTGGCGACACCGTTCCGGCGATGTACCTCACCCCCGAATACAACATCAAAGGGTGGCAGCAGCGTAATCTGCCCGCGCCGGACGCCGGCAGCCACTGGACCTATATGGGCGGTAACTACGTGCTGATCACCGACACCGAAGGCAAAATCCTCAAGGTGTACGATGGCGAGATCTTCTATCATCGCTGATCCGCTCAAACTCCGCATCCGCCCCGGCGAACCAGCGGTCTTTCCGGCGCTGCGCCAGCTCTTTCTGCGGGCGCGCAGTGTGTCGTGGACCTGGCTTCCCTCCACGACATGGCGGCTGGAAGATTTCGATGCCGCCACCGCGGATGAACAGCTATGGGTCGCGGAATACGACGGCCTGCCGGTGGGCTTTGCCGCCGTATGGACCGCCGATAACTTTCTTCACCATCTGTTCGTCGACCCGGACTGGCAGGGCAAACATATCGGCAGCGCGCTGCTGGCGCAGGTCGAACGGACCTTTACCGCCAGCGGGACGCTGAAGTGCCTGATGGAAAATAAAAACGCCCTGCGCTTCTACCAGCGTCACGGCTGGACCATCGAAGCACAGGGCGCCTCGCCCGAGGGCGGATACTGGCTGATGCGCTCGCCGCGGCCTTAAACGGCGCGGAAGGCAATCTCGCCCGGGATCACTTCTCCCTGCCAGTACATCTGGGCCGCCACCCGACCCGCCAGCTGGCGGTAGATGTCGGTAAATTCGCTTTCCGGACGCGCCACCACCGTCGGCGTGCCGTTATCCAGATCTTCCCGCAGCGTAATATGTAGCGGCAGCTGGCCCAGCAGCTGGGTGTGGTATTTCTCGGCCAGTTTTTGCGCGCCGCCGGTGCCGAAGATCGGCTCATGGTGCCCGCAGTTGCTGCAGATATGCATGCTCATGTTTTCCACGATCCCCAGCACTGGCACTTCCACTTTTTCGAACATCACGATGCCTTTTTTGGCGTCGATCAGCGCGATATCCTGCGGCGTGGTGACTACCACCGCGCCGGTGACCGGAATGTTCTGCGCCAGCGTCAGCTGGATGTCGCCAGTGCCCGGCGGCATATCCAGCACCAGGTAGTCGAGATCCGGCCACAGGGTCTCCTGCAGCATCTGCATCAGCGCCTTGCTGGCCATCGGCCCGCGCCACACCATGGCGTTGTCATCGGTCACCAGGTAGCCGATGGAGTTGGTGGCCAGACCGAACTTCATGATCGGCGCCATATGGGTACCGTCCGGCGAGGTCGGGCGGCTGTCTTCCGCGCCAAGCATGGTCGGAATCGACGGGCCGTAGATATCGGCATCCAGAATGCCCACCTTCGCCCCTTCCGCGGCGAGCGCCAGCGCCAGGTTTACGGCAGTAGAAGATTTACCGACGCCGCCTTTCCCGGAGCTGATGGCGATAATGTTCTTCACGCCGTTGATGCCGGGCTGGTTTTTCACGCGCTTGAGGGTCGCGATGCTGTGGGTCAGCTTCCAGTCGATGGCCTTCGCGCCAGTGATGCGCAACAGCTCGGCGCTGCACTGCTCTTTGAGCGCTTCGAAGGCGCTGCTCCAGACGAACGGCATTTGTAGCTCGATATGAACGGTATCGTCCAGCCAGGCGACATGGTGCAGCGCCTTGAGGGTGGTGAGATTATGCTTCAGGGTTGGGTGCTGGAAATTGGCCAGCGTCCCGGCGACCATCGCGCGGAGGCGCTCGGGGGATTTGGCCTGGGATTGCGAATTCATCCCGACTCCTTTGTTGTTTTGAGATGCTTTCAGTAATCACAGAGTTTATCACAGGAAAGGATTATCCATATATGGGCAGCCATTTATGGCGCACCCACAGCCCTTTTGGTAATATCGGAAGCCCTTTTTACAACAGAAGATGTAATGCTCACTATGACTCAAGTCGCGAAGAAAATTCTGGTAACGTGCGCCCTGCCGTACGCCAACGGCTCCATCCACCTCGGCCACATGCTGGAGCACATCCAGGCTGATGTCTGGGTCCGTTACCAGCGAATGCGCGGCCACGAGGTCAACTTCATCTGCGCCGACGACGCCCACGGCACGCCGATCATGCTCAAGGCGCAACAGCTCGGTATCACTCCGGAGCAGATGATTGGCGAGATGAGTCAGGAGCATCAGACCGATTTTGCCGGCTTCGACATCAGCTACGATAACTATCACTCGACGCACAGCGACGAGAACCGCGAGCTGTCGGAGCTTATCTACACCCGTCTGAAAGAGAACGGTTTTATCAAAAACCGCACCATCTCTCAGCTCTACGATCCGGAAAAAGGCATGTTCCTGCCGGACCGTTTTGTGAAAGGCACCTGTCCGAAGTGTAAATCTCCGGACCAGTACGGCGATAACTGCGAAGTGTGCGGCGCGACCTACAGCCCCACCGAACTGATCGACCCGAAATCGGTGGTCTCCGGCGCCACGCCGGTGATGCGTGACTCCGAACACTTCTTCTTCGACCTGCCGTCGTTCAGCGAAATGCTGCAGGCGTGGACCCGCAGCGGCGCGCTGCAGGAGCAGGTGGCGAACAAAATGCAGGAGTGGTTCGAATCCGGCCTGCAGCAGTGGGACATCTCCCGCGATGCGCCGTACTTCGGCTTCGAAATTCCGAACGCGCCGGGCAAATATTTCTACGTCTGGCTGGACGCGCCGATCGGCTACATGGGCTCTTTCAAGAACCTGTGCGACAAGCGCGGCGACACCACCAGCTTCGACGAATACTGGAAGAAAGACTCCACGGCCGAGCTGTATCACTTTATCGGCAAGGACATCGTCTACTTCCACAGCCTGTTCTGGCCGGCGATGCTGGAAGGCAGCCAGTTCCGTAAACCGACCAACCTGTTCGTGCATGGCTACGTGACGGTCAACGGCGCGAAGATGTCTAAGTCGCGCGGCACCTTCATTAAGGCCAGCACCTGGCTGAAGCACTTTGATGCCGACAGCCTGCGCTACTACTACACCGCCAAGCTCTCTTCGCGCATCGATGATATCGACCTCAACCTGGAAGACTTTATCCAGCGCGTTAACGCCGACATCGTCAACAAGGTGGTTAACCTTGCCTCGCGCAACGCCGGCTTTATCAGCAAGCGTTTTGACGGCGTGCTGGCCGCTGAGCTGGCCGACCCGGCGCTGTACAAAACCTTCACCGACGCGGCGGAAAGCATCGGCGAAGCGTGGGACAGCCGCGAGTTCGGTAAGGCCATCCGCGAAATCATGGCCCTCGCCGACGTGGCCAACCGCTATGTCGATGAGCAGGCGCCGTGGGTGGTGGCGAAACAGGAAGGCCGCGACGCCGACCTGCAGGCCATCTGCACCATGGGCCTGAATATGTTCCGCGTGCTGATGACCTGGCTGAAGCCGGTCCTGCCGCAGCTGGCCGCGCGCGCGGAAGCGTTCCTCAACAGCGAGCTGAGCTGGGACGCCATCCAGCAGCCGCTGCTGGCGCATAAGGTCAATCCGTTTAAGGCGCTGTACAACCGCATCGAGATGAAGCAGGTGGAAGCCCTGGTGGAAGCCTCTAAAGAAGAGGTGAAAGCCACCGCGGCGCCGGTCAGCGGCCCGCTGGCGGACGATCCGATTCAGGAAACCATCACCTTTGACGATTTCGCCAAAGTCGACCTGCGCGTGGCGCTGATTGAAAACGCGGAATTCGTCGAGGGCTCCGACAAGCTGCTGCGCCTGACGCTGGATCTTGGCGGCGAGAAGCGTAACGTCTTCTCCGGCATCCGCTCCGCTTATCCGGATCCGCAGCCGCTGATTGGCCGCCTGACGGTGATGGTCGCCAACCTGGCGCCGCGCAAAATGCGCTTCGGCATCTCGGAAGGGATGGTGATGGCCGCCGGCCCTGGCGGGAAGGATATCTTCCTGTTAAGCCCTGACGACGGCGCGAAGCCGGGTCAGCAGGTGAAATAATAAAAAAGCCGGAGAATATCTCCGGCTTTTTTTTGCCCGGCGGCGCTACCCTTGCACGGGCCGACGGGTTTTGTAGGCCGGGTAAGGCGAAGCCGCCCCCCGGCTAACCATCACGCCTTCGGGTTATGCACCCGCTGGGTCAGGCCGCGCAGGAAATTGCGCAGAAACTGGTCGCCGCACTCGCGGTAGTTTTTGTGGTCAGGCGACCGCATCATGGCGGTCACTTCCGGCACCGAGACGCGGTATTTCTGCTCGCTCATGATCGCCACAATATCATCCGTTTTCAGCGAGAAGGCGATCCGCAGCTTTTTCAGCACCGTATTGTTATTCACCCGGCGCTCCAGCGCCAGCTCCGGCGCCGAATCGTCTTTTCCGCGCTTGTCATAGATAAGGCCGTTGAGGAAACCCGACAGGATAATGTCCGGGCAGCGGACAAAGCCCTCTTCATCCTCTTTCGTCGTCCAGGTGTCAAAGCTGGCGGAGGTGGATTCCATATCGGATAGCGCAAGAATGCGCACCATATCGTTATTATTGACTTTCAGGGTGTAGCGCAGGCTACGAAGAATATCATTACTGAGCATGAGTGCCTTTTACTGTCGATGATGCAATGGGGCGCAGTGTAGCAGCTTTACAGGCCAATCGCCTCTTTCAGGCTTTTTAAATAGCGCCGGCTCACCGGCACCGTTTGCCCGGCGCGCATCAGCAGCTCCGCCTGACCATTCTCCTCCAGGCGAATCTCCTTCAGGTGCGCCATATTCACCAGATACTGGCGATGACAGCGCAGCAGCGGCGTGCGGCTCTCAAGGGTGCGCAGGGTCAGCTCGGTAAACCCCTCCTTGCCCTCGCGGTCGGTCACGTAGATCCCGCTCATCCGGCTGCTGACGAAGGCCACATCCTCCATCTGCAGCAGCCAGATACGGCTGTGGCCGGTACAGGGTATGTATTTCAGCGTCTGCCGGGCGTCATCCAGCAGCGACACATCCTGCAGATTACGCTCCTGGCGCAGACGGGCGAGGGTTTTCTCCAGCCGGGCAGCTTCAATCGGCTTGAGCAGATAGTCAAAGGCGTGCTCCTCAAAGGCTTTCACCGCGTATTCATCAAAGGCGGTGAGAAACACGATATAGGGGCGGTGCTCCGGGTCGAGCATCCCGACCATCTCCAGGCCGCTGATGCGCGGCATCTGGATGTCGAGAAACAACACGTCGGGACGCAGCTTATGGACCGCGCCAATCGCCTCCACCGCGTTGCCGCATTCGCCGACGATCTCGATATCGCGCTGAGTCTCCAGCAAAATACGCAGGTTTTCCCGCGCCAGCGGCTCATCATCGACGATCAATACTCTCAGCATGCATTCTCCTCCAGGGGCAAACGTAGGGTGACACGGGTAAAGCGCTCCGGTTCGCAGGTGACGCTGATGCCGCAGTCGGCGCCAAAACGCGCCCGAAGCCGCCTGTCCACCAGATTCATCCCCAGCCCGCTGGCCTGAGGGTTGGCCCGGTACAGCCCGGCGTTATCTTCGATATCCAGCTGCAGCCAGCGATCGTCCTGGCTGGCGCGAATGGTAATTTCGCCGACGCCAAGATGTTGCGATGTGCCATGCTTAATAGCGTTCTCCACGATCGGCTGCAGGGTAAAGGCCGGCAGCTGGTGATGCGCCAGCCCTTCCGGCACCGCCATCTGGATCTGCAGGTTAGCCTGAAAGCGGGCCTTCTCAATCTGCAGGTAGGCGTTAACATGCTCGATCTCATCGGCGAGGGTGACGATTTCTGTCGGCCGCTTCAGGTTCTTGCGAAAGAAGGTCGACAGATACTGCACCAGCTGGCCGGCCTGCTCGCTGTCGCGACGGATCACCGCCTTCAGGGTGTTAAGCGCGTTAAACAGGAAGTGCGGGTTGACCTGGGCATGCAGAAGCTTGATTTCGGATTGCGTCAGCAGCGCCTTCTGCCGCTCGTACTGCCCGGCGAGGATCTGCGCCGACAGCAGCTGGGCAATCCCCTCCCCCAGGGTGCGGTTGATCGAACTGAACAGGCGGTTTTTCGCCTCATACAGTTTGATGGTGCCGATCACCCGCTGGTTCTCGCCGCGCAAGGGGATCACCAACGTCGACCCCAGCTTACAGTGCGGATGAATCGAGCAGCGGTAGGGCACCTCGTTGCCGTCGGCATACACCACCTCCCCGGTCTCAATCGCCCGTTGCGTATACGAGGAGGAGATAGGTTTGCCCGGCAGGTGATGGTCGTCGCCGATGCCGGTAAACGCCAGCAGCTTGTCGCGGTCGGTGATCGCCACCGCGCCGATATCCAGCTCCTGGATCAGCACCTGGGCCACCTTCATGCTGTTCTCTTCGTTGAACCCCTGACGCAGGATCCCCTCGGTGGACGCCGCCACCTTCAGCGCCGTGGCGGAAAAGGCGGAGGTGTACTTCTCGAACATCGCCCGCTTGTCCAGCAGAATGCGCATAAACAGCGCCGCGCCGACGGTATTGGTCACCATCATCGGCGCGGCAATGCTCTGCACCAGATGCAGGGCGTCCTGGAACGGGCGGGCAATCAGCAGAATAATCATCATCTGCACCAGCTCGGCCACGAAGGTGATCGCCCCGGCGGTCAGCGGGCTAAAGACTTTGTCCGGCCGGCCGCGTTTGACCAGCACGCTGTGCACCAGACCGCCCAGCAGCCCCTCGACGATAGTGGAGACCATGCAGCTTAAGGCGGTCATCCCCCCCAGCGAGTAGCGGTGCAGGCCGCCGGTCAGCCCCACCAGCCCGCCGACCACCGGGCCGCCGAGCAGGCCGCCCATCACGGCGCCGATGGCGCGGGTGTTGGCGATAGAGTCTTCGATATGCAGACCAAAATAGGTCCCCATAATGCAGAAAATGGAGAAGGTGACGTAGCACAGCAGCTTGTGCGGCAGGCGAACGGTGACTTGCATCAGGGGGATAAACAGTCGGGTTTTGCTCATCAACCACGCGATGACCAAAAATACGCACATCTGCTGAAGCAGCAGCAACACCAGATCAAACTCGTACATACCCGCAAACCACACATTCCTGAAAGCGCGTACCTTACACTGCCTGGCGGAGACTTTCTTTGAAGCCCTGCATAAAAATGAAAAATGACGGGCAGGATCACACTTTTTTGCGGCGTGTGACGCAGCGAAAGCGGCAAAAAGCCCGGCGCGGCGCGCTAAACCGCAATTAATGTTTCATTAACACCTGTGCTTCACCGTATAATCCCCCTGTTAACATCAGGAGCCTATTATGAAGCCAGCGAAAATCGCGGTCGTCACTCTCTTCTTACTTATGGCCATCGGCGGGATCAGCGGCGTGATGCTGGCCGGCTATTCCTTTATTGTACGTGGCGGTGTCGGCTGAGCCAGCGGGCCAGGCGCTCAAATGCGCGGTCGACAATAATCGCCGCCAGCGCCACCAGCAGCGCCCCCTGCACGATATAGGCGGTATTAAACCCGCTCAGGCCGATGATGATCGGCGTCCCAAGCGTATTGGCCCCCACCGTCGAGGCTATCGTCGCAGTACCAATATTGACGATGACCGAGGTGCGGATCCCCGCCAGGATCACCGGGGCCGCCAGCGGCAGCTCCACCTTGCACAGACGCTGCCAGCCGGTCATGCCCATCCCTTCTGCCACATCTGACACGCCCGACGGTATCGACCCCAGACCGGCCAGAGTCCCTTGCAGCACCGGCAGTATGCCATACAGCGCGAGGGCGATCAGCGCCGGCAGCCAGCCAAAGCCCAGCACCGGCACCGCCATCGCCAGCACCGCCACCGGCGGAAAGGTCTGTCCGATAGCGGCGATGGTCTCCACCAGCGGACGAAACGCGCTGCCCGCGGGCCGGGTGACCGCCACCCCTGCCCCCAGCCCGACAGCGGTCGCCGCGAGGCTGGACGCCGCCACCAGCCAGCCGTGATCGACAGTGAGCGCCCAGAAGCTCTCCTGCTGGTAGACCGGCCGCGGCAGTTCCGGAAACAGCCGGCTGAACAGCGGCGCGCTGTAGGGCAGCCCCGCCAGCAGGCCGATAAACAGCGCGCTAAGCCACCACAGCGGCTCACGAAGCGCCTTCATGACTCGCCTCCTGGCGCAGCAGATCGGCAAAATGCAGCGTGCCGCAGGGGTGCCCCTCGGCATCCACCACCGGCAGCGCCTCGCAGCGCCGGGCGACAAACTGCGACAGCGCTTCCCGCAGGGTCATGGTGACGGTCAGCCCCTCGCCCGCCAGCCGCTCGTCGGGACGCAGATAGTCTCGCACCTCGCGCAGCGACAGCAGGCGCACGCCCAGCTCGCTGCGGCCAAAAAAGGTTTGCACAAAGCGATTCTCTGGCCGCAGGAGCATCTCCAGCGGCGCCCCCTGCTGGACCACCTCGCCGCCGTCCATCAGCACCAGGTGGTCCGCGAGACGCAGCGCTTCGTCAATATCATGGGTCACCAGGACAATCGTCCGCCCCAGCAGGCGATGGATGCGCAGCATCTCCTGCTGCAGCGCCTCACGGGTCACCGGGTCGAGGGCGCCGAAGGGCTCATCCATCAGCAGTACCTCCGGGTCTGCCGCCAGCGCCCGCGCCACCCCGACCCGCTGCTGCTGGCCGCCGGAGAGCTGATGAGGGTAGCGGTCGCGCAGCGTTGCCTCCAGCCCCAGCAGCGCCATCAGCTCGTCGACCCGGTCGGCGATCCTCCCCCGCGGCCATTTTTGCAGCTGCGGCACGGTGGCGATATTCTGCGCCACCGTCCAGTGGGGAAACAGGCCGATGGACTGGATGGCATAGCCCATCCGCCGCCGCAGGGTCAGGAGCGGCTGCTGGCGGATGTCTTCGCCGGCAAAGCGAATCATGCCCCGGTCCGGCTCCAGCAGGCGGTTGACCATTTTCAGCGTCGTCGACTTGCCCGAGCCGGAGGTTCCCACCAGCACCGAGAAAGCGCCTTCGCGCAGCTGCAGGGTCAGGTCCTTCACCGCCGGGTGGCCGGCAAACGCTTTGCTGACCCCTTCAAATTCAATCATTGGCCTCTCCTTTCAGCCAGGCGCCCCACAGGGCGAACAGAGCATCCACGACCACCGCCAGGGCAATGGTCGGCACGACCCCGAGCAGCACCAGATCCAGCGCGCTGCTCAGCAGCCCCTGGAACACCAGCGCGCCAAAGCCGCCGGCGCCGATCAGCGCCGCCACCACCGCCATGCCGACGGTTTGCACGCTGACCACCCGCAGGCTGCGCAACAGCACCGGCATCGCCAGCGGGAGCTGCACCTGACGAAAACGCTGACCGGCGCTCATGCCCATCGCCGTCGCGCTCTCCAGCGCATCCCGCGGCACCTGCTGCAGGCCGGTCACCACCCCGCGCACCAGCGGCAGCAGCGCATACAACGTCAGGGCGATCAGGGCCGGCGCCACGCCGGTCCCGGAGACGCCCAGCTCGCCCAGCGCCGGGAAATAGCGCGCCAGACCGGCAAGCGGGGCAATCAGCAGGCCGAACAGCGCCACCGACGGGATAGTCTGGATCACATTGAGCACGGTGAAGGCCGGCGCCTGCCAGCGCGGACGCCGCCAGAGCCATACCCCCAGCGGCAGGCCAATGATCAGGCCCGGCAGCAGGGTGCCAAACAGCAGAAGCAGATGCTGGCGCAGGGCGTCGTCAAACACCTCCTGGCGGTTGGCATACTCCTTCAGCAGCGAGAGCTGATCGAGCGCCCCGGCGGCGAGCAGGATGATGGGCAGAAGCCAGACTTGCGCATTGAGCAGCCAGCGCCACAGCGGCCGGGCGGTAAGATGACGAATGGCCTCGCTGGCCAGCAGCAGGCAGAGCGCCAGCGACAGCCACAGACCGCTGCCGGGCGAGGTGCGCGCCAGCGGCGAGCCGTGCCGGGAGAGCTCAATCGCCGCCTGGCCGCTGCCCCAGATAAGCAGCGGGAAGAGCAGTTCGGCCAGCAGCAGATGGAGAAGCGGCGCAACCCTGCCCGGCAGCCAGCAGAGCAGTATCCCGGCGAGGGCTGCCGCCAGCTGAACGCCGGCGAGCCAGGGCATCACCTGCCACAGCCCGCGCCCTTCCCCGGAGAGTAAGCGATTCGGCGCGTAAGCGATAAACGGCAGCGCCAGCGTAACCAGCAGCAGGCCTGTCAGCAGCAGGCCGACGCGGTGAGTACAGCGAATGGTCACCGGTGGCTTACTTCAGCAGGCCTTTCTGCTGCAGATAATCTGCCGCCACGCGCTTCGCATCCTGGCCTTCCACCGCGATGCGGGCGTTGAGCTGCTGCAGGGTCTTTTCATCGAGGCTGGCGAAGACCGGCTTCAGCCAGTCGGCGATCTGCGGGTAGGCTTTAAGCACCGCCTCGCGCACCACCGGCGTCGGGGCGTAAATCGGCTGCACGCCCTGCGGGTCGCTCAGCGTCTGTAACCCCAGAGCCGCCACCGGGCCGTCGGTGCCGTAGGCCATCGCCGCGTTAACGCCGGAGGTCTGCTGCGCCGCCGCTTTGATGGTCACCGCCGTATCGCCCCCGGCCAGCGACAGCAGCTGGTTCTGGTTGAGTTTGAAGTCATACGCTTTTTCAAACGCCGGCAGCGCGTCCGGGCGTTCAATAAACTCCGCCGAAGCCGCCAGCTTAAATTCGCCGCCCTGCTGCAGATAGCGGCTGAGGTCGGCCAGCGAGGTCAGATGATTTTTCTCCGCCAGCTCCTGGCGCACGGCGATGGTCCAGGTGTTGTTAGCCGGCGCCGGGGTGAGCCATACCAGCTGATGTTTCTCCTGATCCAGGCGTTTCACCTTCTCATAGCCCTGCCGGGCATTCTTCCATGCCGGGTCGTTTTCATCTTTAAAGAAGAAAGCGCCATTGCCGGTATACTCCGGGTAGATATCCAGCTCGCCGGCGACAATCGCCCCGCGCACCACCGGCGTGGTGCCGAGCTGGATTTTATTAATCGTTTTGACGCCGTGGTTTTCCAGCACCTGCTGGATCATATTGCCCAGCAGCGCCCCTTCGGTATCAATTTTCGAGCCGACCTTCACCGGCTCCGCCGCCTGCAGCGGCACACTTATCAGGGCGGCCAGCGCCAGCGCGCCGGACCATTTCGTCGCCATCTTCATCCCGCTTCCCTCAGTTCTTTTGCGCTTCGCTTACAGAAGCTTAAGAGAAAAGCGTAGTCCATTTGCCAGCGATACGAAAAAGAAAAGGCCGATTAATCGGCCTTTAACGTGTGACGTTGGGCTTAAGGGCTCTGTCTTACAACAGCTCAAACTCGCTCTGCTGCACGCGGGCGGAGTCCACGCCGATAAAGACATTGAATTTGCCCGGCTCAGCGACGTATTTCATCTGCTGGTTCCAGAACTTCAGCGCGTCGACGTCGATCGGGAAGCTGACGGTTTGCGTTTCACCCGGCTTGAGGGTGACCTTTTTAAAGCCGCGCAGCATTTTCACCGGCCGGCTCATGGAGGCGGTGACGTCCTGCAGATACAGCTGAATGACTGTCGCCCCTTCGCGTTTGCCGGTGTTGGTCACCTGCACGCTGGCGGTCACGCTGCCGTCGCGCGGCAGGGTGGCCGACGACATAGTGACATCGGAGACGCTAAAGGTGGTGTAGCTCAGACCGTAGCCAAACGGGTACAGCGGGCCGTTGGCCTCATCGAAGTAACGCGAGGTGTACTTGTTCGGCTTCTCCGGATTATACGGCCGACCGGTATTCAGATGGCTGTAGTAGGTTGGGATCTGCCCCACCGAGCGCGGGAAGGACATCGGCAGCTTGCCCGACGGGTTATAGTCGCCAAACAGCACGTCGGCGATGGCATGCCCGCCTTCGGTGCCGGCAAACCAGGTCTCCAGCAGCGCATCGGCTTGCTGATCCTCTTTCACCAGCGCCAGCGGACGGCCGTTCATCAGCACCAGCACCAGCGGTTTGCCGGTGGCTTTGAGGGCGGCAATCAGATTGCGCTGGCTCTGCGGCAGGGTGATGTCGGTCCGGCTGGAGGCCTCATGGGCCATCCCCTGCGCCTCGCCCACTACGGCGACCACCACGTCGGATTGCTTCGCCGCCGCGACGGCTTCGTCGATCATTTCCTGCGGCGAGCGCGGGTCAACCTGCACTGCTTTCTCATACAGATTGAGGAAATCGACAATGCCTTTGTCGTCGGTAACGTTCGCCCCTTTGGCGTAAATCACTTTGCCGTTATCGCCCAGCGCTTCTTTGATGCCGGTCAGGACGGTCACCGACTGATCGGCCACGCCCGCCGCCGACCAGCTGCCCATCATGTCGCGTTTGCTGTCCGCCAGCGCGCCCACCACCGCGATAGTGCCGGATTTTTTCAGCGGCAGCGTATCGAGACGGTTTTTCAGCAGCACCAGGCTCTCGCGGGCCACTTCGCGCGCCTCTTTACGATGCAGACGGCTTTCCGCGTTGGTGTCCTGCGGGTCAGAATCTTTTGGTCCCAGGTGGCTGTACGGATCGTTGAACAGCCCCATGTCATATTTGACGTTGAGCACGTGACGGGTGGCGTCATCCAGCTCAACCATGGTCACCTTGCCGGATTTCACCAGCCCCGGCAGGTATTTGCTGTAATACTCGTCGCTCATGCTCATGTTGATGCCGGACTTCAGCGCCACGCGCACCGCGTCTTCCGGGTCGGAGGCCACGCCGTGCTTGATCAGCTCTTTGATGGCGCCGTGGTCGGAAACCGTGATGCCTTTAAAGCCCCACTGGTCGCGCAGGACATCTTTCAGCAGCCAGGAATCGGCGGTCGCCGGGGTGCCGTTCAGCGAATTCAGGGCCACCATCACCGCGCCGCTGCCGGCATCGAGACCGGCTTTATACGGCGGCATATAGTCGTTGAACAGGCGCTGCGGGCTCATGTCGACCGTGTTGTACTCTTTCCCGCCCTCCACCGCGCCGTAGGCGGCGAAGTGCTTGACGCTGGTCATCACCGAATAGCGGTCAGCCGGGCTCTTGCCCTGCATCGACTCCACCATCGCCTGGCCCATCATCGTGGTCAGATACGTGTCTTCCCCGAAGCCTTCGGAAGCGCGTCCCCAGCGCGGGTCGCGGGAGACGTCGACCATCGGCGCCCAGGTCATGTTCAGCCCGTCATCGGCGGCTTCATAAGCTGACACGCGGCCCACGGTTTTCACCGCGTCGAGGTTAAACGACGAGGCCAGACCGAGGCTTATCGGGAAGACAGTGCGCTGGCCGTGCAGCACATCGTAGGCAAAGAACAGCGGGATCTTCAGGCGGCTAAGCTGCATCACCTGATCCTGCATAACGCGGATATCCGGACGGGTGACGGTGTTAAAAATCGCTCCCACCTGGCCCGCTTTGATCATCTCGCGGATCGCTTCTTTCGGGTTATCCGGGCCGACGCTTATCAGACGCAGCTGGCCGATTTTCTCGTCCACGGTCATTTTTTTCAGCAGGTCGGTAACAAAGGCATCCCGCGCCTGCGGGGTCAGGGGGTGGTTACCAAACAGTTCATCCGCCAGCGCGGGTTGCAGCGCCAGACTCACGGCGACGCCTACAGTGCAGAGCCATTTCATTGTTATCTCGCTTTTTCTCAGACGGGGACTTGGTAAAACATAATAAAAACCGCAGTTTGCCATATATATAAACAACGCGCCCGCAGAATGCTAAGGTTCTTCTCTGATTTTTGCGAAACATTCATGCATCAAATTGTCATACAAAGCGCTATGCTTATCCTCGATATTTCGCGCACCACCACAAGGAGTGGAACATGTCATCTGCACCCACTAACACCCATAAAACGTTTCTGGCTGACCTGGCGCGCCTGGTTGGCCCTTCGCATCTGCTGACCGACCCGGCAAAAACCCAGCGCTACCGCAAAGGCTTCCGCTCCGGCCAGGGCGAAGCGCTGGCGGTTGTCTTTCCCGGCACCCTGCTGGAACTCTGGCGCGTGCTCAACGCCTGCGTCGACGCCGATAAAATCATTTTGATGCAGGCGGCCAACACCGGCCTGACCGAAGGCTCCACCCCCAACGGCAATGATTACGATCGCGAGATCGTGATTATCAGCACCCTGCGCCTGGATAAGCTGCATCTGCTGGACAAAGGCGAGCAGGTGCTGGCCTGGCCCGGCACCACTCTCTATTCACTGGAAAAAGCGCTGAAACCGCTGGGGCGCGAGCCGCACTCGGTGATCGGCTCATCGTGCATCGGCGCGTCGGTGATCGGCGGGATCTGCAACAATTCCGGCGGCTCCCTGGTGCAGCGCGGGCCAGCCTATACCGAGATGTCGCTGTTCGCGCAGATTGACACCGACGGTAAGCTAAAGCTGGTCAACCATCTGGGCATCGATCTCGGCAGTACGCCGGAGCAGATCCTCAGCCGACTCGACGACGAGCGGATCAGCGATAGCGATGTGCTGCATGATGGCCGTCACGCCCACGATCACGACTATGTTACCCGCGTGCGTGATGTCGATGCCGACACCCCGGCGCGCTACAACGCCGACCCGGACCGCCTGTTCGAATCCTCCGGCTGCGCCGGTAAACTGGCGGTTTTCGCCGCGCGTCTCGATACCTTCCCGGCGGAGAAGCGCCAGCAGGTGTTTTACATTGGCACCAATCAGCCGCAGGTATTGACCGAGATCCGCCGCCATATCCTCGCCGAGTTCCGGCATCTGCCGGTGGCCGGGGAATATATGCACCGCGATATTTACGATATCGCCGAGAAGTATGGCAAAGACACCTTCCTGATGATCGACAAGCTCGGCACCGACAAAATGCCGTTCTTCTTCACCATGAAGGGGCGCACCGACGCGATGCTGGAGAAAGTGTCGCTGTTTAAGCCGCACTTTACCGACCGCTTTATGCAGAAGCTCGGCCACGTCTTCCCGGCGCATTTACCGGAGCGGATGAAAACCTGGCGCGACAAATATGAACACCATCTGCTGCTGAAGATGGCCGGCGACGGCATCGAAGAAGCGCAGCGCTGGCTGACGGCGTACTTCCAACAGGCCGAGGGGGAGTTCTTCGCCTGCACGCCGGAGGAAGGCAGCAAAGCGTTCCTCCATCGCTTTGCCGCCGCGGGCGCGGCGATCCGCTATCAGGCGGTGCATGCTGACGAGGTGGAAGATATTCTGGCGCTGGATATCGCCCTGCGCCGCAACGATACCGAGTGGTTCGAACATCTGCCGCCGGAGATCGACAGCCAGCTGGTGCATAAGCTCTACTATGGCCACTTTATGTGCCATGTGTTCCATCAGGATTACATCGTCAAGAAAGGGGTCGACGCCCATGCGCTGAAGGAGCAGATGCTGGCGTTGCTGAAAGCCCGCGGCGCCCAGTACCCGGCGGAGCATAACGTGGGTCATCTGTATGAAGCGCCGGAGAGCCTGCAGCAGTTCTATCGCCAGAACGATCCGACCAACAGCATGAACCCGGGGATCGGCAAAACCAGCAAGCAGAAATACTGGGGTGAAGCGGCCCCGGCGCCAGTCTCCCCGACGGATCCGCAATAATCGGCGGCAGGACTATTCAGCCTGGCGCTTCTGTATTACGCTGCACGCCGGAGAATGTTTCTCCGGCAGATTCAGGAGCGCCGCCATGCCTGCAGAGGCCCCGTTACTCGACAGTGATTTAGAAATTCGTGAAGCGCTGCCCGATGATGCGCACGCCATCGCCGCGCTGTATGTCTGGCACGTGCTCAATGGCCGCGCCTCCTTCGAAGAGATCCCTCCCACCGTTGACGAAATGCGTAAACGGATCCAGACCGTGCGCGATAACGGGCTGCCCTGGCTGGTAGCGCTGTGGCGCGGGGCTATCGTCGGCTACTGCTACGCCACTTTCTATCGCCCGCGCCCGGCCTATCGCTACACCCTCGAAGAATCGATCTACGTGGAATCCGGAATGGGCGGGCGCGGCATCGGCAGCGCGCTGCTGTCGCGGCTGATCGCCGAATGCGAGAAAGGCCCATGGCGGCAGATGCTGGCGATCATCGGCGATGGCCATAACAATGCCGGCTCGCTGGCGATCCATAAAAAGTTCGGTTTTACCGTGGCAGGTCAGCTGCGCAGCGTCGGCTATAAGATGGGCGACTGGCGGGATACGTTGATTATGCAGCGCGCGCTGGGTGACGGCGACTGGACGCTGCCGGAGTAATATTCGGCGTTACATCCCGCGGCTCGCGGCATAAACGCCCCAGCCCGATTGCCCGGCGGCGCTGCGCTTGCCGGGCCTGCGAAGGGGCCGAACCCGGCGGTAAATAATGTAGGCCGGATAAGGCGTCAGCCGCCATCCGGCACAAACGCGGCACTGGGCGTGATTGCCCGGCGGCGCTGCGCTTGCCGGGCCTGCGAAAGGGGCGGAACCCGGCGCCAAATCATGTAGGCCGGATAAGGCGTTAGCCGCCATCCGGCACAAACGCGGCACTCGGCGTGATTGCCCGGCGGCGCTGCGCTTGCCGGGCCTACTAAGGGGCGGAACCCGGCGCCAAATAACGTAGGCCGGATAAGGCGTCCGCCGCCATCCGGCACAAACGCGGCACTCGGCGTGATTGCCCGGCGGCGCTGCGCTTGCCGGGCCTACAAGACCTGATAACCCTTTGATATAAATGCATCTTTATCCCGGATAAGGCGCAATGCGCCGTCATCCGGGGTATATGCAGATTAATCGTTCTGCGCGGTCTGGGCGCCGCCTTTCAGCATCGCCTCCGCCATCTGCGCTTCGCGCTGCTTTTTATAGCTCAGCGCCGAAGCCGGGACCGGCATTACCTTCCCGGTCTCGATCCACGTCCGCAAACGGCTGGCGTCGGCGAAGTGGGTATATTTGCCGAAGGCATCCATCACCACCAGCGCCACCGGACGTTGGTTAATCACCGTGCGCATAATCAGGCAGTGGCCGGCAGCGTTGGTGAAGCCGGTTTTGGTCAGCTGGATGTTCCAGTTGTCGCGATACACCAGATGGTTAGTGTTGCGGAACGGCAGGCTGTAGGCCGGATGGGCAAAGGTGGCGGTCTCTTCTTTGGTGGTGCTCAGCTGGCCAATCAGCGGATACTGCTCGCTGGCGATCAGCAGTTTGGTCAGATCGCGGGCGGTGGAGACGTTATGCACCGACAGACCGGTGGGCTCCACATAGCGGGTATGGGTCATACCCAGCGCCTGCGCTTTGGCGTTCATCGCGCGAATAAAGGCGTCGTAGCCGCCCGGATAGTGATGCGCCAGGCTGGCGGCCGCGCGGTTCTCGGAAGACATCAGCGCCAGCAGCAGCATATCGCGGCGGCTGATCTGGCTATTGAGACGCACGCGGGAGTAAATCCCCTTCATTTCCGGAGTATGGCTGATATCCACCGTCAGCATTTCATCCAGCGGCAGATGGGCATCGAGAACCACCATGGCGGTCATCACCTTGGTGATCGACGCCATCGGGCGCACCAGATCCGGCTGGCTGGCGTAGATGATTTTTTTGGTGGCCAGATCGACGATCATGGCGCTGCCGGAAGCGATGTCCGGCTGCGAGGCGGCTACCGCCGTCGGGGTTTTTGCTAACGCCTGGGGCGCAAAAGGCACAGCCAGCAGCAAGGTCAGGCTGAGCAAAGAGACTCGGAATTTCGGCATCATGGGCATTCTGAAAAGTATTTTTGCACGTTATTGAACGTACGCCGCGAGGTTAAGTGGGCAACTTCGCTGGCAAACGCCATCATACCGCGCCGTAAGGCCCTGTGCCTAATAAGAATCGTGAAGAAATGCTGCATTGCCGACATAAAATACATATTTGCCGGCAATGCATATTGACCCGTTTCGTCCGATCAGAACAGTCGGTAGCCATACCCCCATAGCACCACGGTGATCGCCAGCAGTACTTCCAGCACCAGCACCCCGATGGCCAGGGTCGAGCTGGCGAAACTGAGCCCCTCTTCCCGGTTAATGCTCAGGAAGGTCGGGATCCCGAGATAGAGCAGATAACCGGTATAGAACAGGGCAACGGTACCGATCAGCGCACACAGCCAGACCAGCGGATAGAGCGCCACAATCCCGCTCAGGAACAGCGGCGTGGCCACATAGCCGGCAAAGACCATGCAGCGTTTCAGGGAAGGCTGCTGTGGATATTGCCTGGCCATCCACCAGATAACCCGCCCCATGATCGCCACCCCGGCCAGCATCACGGCATAAAACAGGACAGCCAGCGCCAGCCCGGTCCACATCGACAGTTTAATAATGGTGCCGTCACCGAAGTTCCAGCCCAGCTGCGTGGTGCCGATAAAGGCGCAAACCACCGGAACCGCCGCCATCAGCAGCACATGGTGCGTATAGTGATGAGAAATGGTTTCATTCTCGCTCTTTATCACGCTCATCTCCCGATTGGGATGAGCGAAGAGCCCCCAGACATGGTTCATAGCGTCCCCCTTGTCACGGCTTCGTACTGCACTGATCCAAGTATAATTCACCCTGTAGATTATTTTGTGTACAGGACAAAAAATCTGCGTCGACGCGTTTTGGTCTGCAGGGTGTATGATTAACAGGTGATGAGGTAAGGAGATAAGCTGTTTATGGATATCAATCACCTGATTTCCCAGTATGGCTACGCGGCGCTGATCGTCGGCAGCATGGCGGAAGGTGAGACCATTACCCTGCTGGGCGGCGTCGCGGCGCATCAGGGACTACTGAAGTTTCCCCTGGTAGTGATCGCTGTCGCCCTCGGCGGGATGATTGGCGATCAGTTGCTCTATCTGCTTGGTCGCCGCTTCGGCGGGCGCATTCTGCGCCGTTTCGCCAGCCAGAAGGCGCGGATCAGGAAAGCCCAGCGCATGATCCAGCACCGGCCGTGGCTGTTTGTCATCGGCACCCGCTTTATGTACGGCTTCCGGGTGATCGGCCCCCTGCTGATCGGCGCCAGCCGCCTGCCGCCGCGCATTTTCCTGCCGCTGAATATTGCCGGGGCGCTGGTGTGGGCTCTGCTGTTTACCACCATAGGCTATCTTGGCGGCGAGGTGGTTGGCCCGTGGCTGCACCACCTCGACGCCCATCTGAAGCACTGGATCTGGCTGATCCTCGCGGTGGTGTTGGTCGTGGCCGCCCACTGGTGGTTCAGGCGGCGCGAAGGGAAGAAGAAAGACTGAGCGGCGCGCCCGCTGACGCGCCGGGGGGCCGGTTACTTCACGCTCTGGTGGTAGCCGCCGCCGAGGGCCGAGGTCAGCTGAATGCTGGCGTCAATCCACTGGCCGTGCAGGCGCAAGGCGGTGATACGCTCCTGCAGCGCCGGGAGCTTCGCCATACTGACCCGGGAGCCGGGCAAGATCCCCGCCGCCATCCGGGCCTGCGCCAGGTCCACCACCCGCTGGGCGTCTTTTTCAACCTGCTGCTGCTGTTGGCTCTTGGCCATCAGCGTCTCGACCTGGCTGGCGGTTTTCGCCACCTGGTTGACGGCATCCACCACCGCTTTGTTGTACTGGGCGATGGACAGGCTGTTCTGCGCGCTGGCGATATCCAGATTGGCATTGAGGCGACCGCTGTCGAAGATCGGCAGCGTCAGTCCGGCGGTGACGCCCATCTGCTGCGCCGAATGGCGGAAAAGATCGCTTAAGTGCAGGGCATCCTGCTGCAGGAACGCCATCAGATTGATGTCCGGGTAAAACGCCGCCTTCGCCGCGTCCACTTCGCTCAGCGACGCCTCGATATACCAGTGAGCGACCTGCAGATCCGGGCGACGCGCCAGCAGCTCATAGCCAAGGGTGTCCGGCAGCTGCGCGCTGACCGTCGGCAGGCTGGCGGGTTTGAGGTTTAGCGACTGGCTCTGGCTGTTGGTCAGGGCCATCAGCCGCGCTTCAATCTCTTTCATCGTGCCCGCCACGTCCGCCAGCTGCTGGTCGGTTTTGCTGACGTTAATATCGTTTTCCGCCCCTTCGGCGGAGTTGGTGATCCCGCGCTGATACAGGGCCTTGTCGACCGTCACGATATTATTTTGCTCGTTTTTCACCTGCTGCAGCACCGCTTTGATCGCCGCTTCCGTCTGCCACTGCCAGTACAGGCGCGCCACGCTGCCGGAGAGCAGCTCGCGGGTCTGAGCCTGCTCGGCCACCTGGGCTTTCAGCTCGCCAATGCGGGCTTTCACCAGCGCACGGTTTTTGCCCCACAGATCGAGATCCCAGCCGGCGGTCAGGCCGAAGGTACCGTTGGTGTACCACGGGCCGGTATTGCCGTCGGTGTCGGTGGCGAACGGCCCCATCAGGCCTTCGGCCGACATGCGTTGACGTTCGATGTCAGCGGAGAAATCCATCTCCGGGCCAAGATTCGCCTGCGACATTCTGGCCTGCGCTTCGGCAAGCCTGATGCGCTGTTCGGCAATCTGCATATCCGGCGCGTTGGCGAGCGCGCGCTGAATCAAATTATCCAGTTGGGCATCGTGGTAGTCTTTCCACCAGTCGGTCTGCGGCCAGCCGTTTTTGACGGCGGCGGGGAGATCCATGGCAACGTGGGAAGCCGGAATTTGCTGCTGCGGCGGACGAGCTACCTCATGGGAAGGCGCGCAGCCTACCAGCGCGATGGCCAGGGGCAAGGCCGCCAGCACGCTATTATTTAATCTCAATTTCATTAGACAGGTCAGATAATATAATCAGGTGAGTGATCATAAGTTAATTGAATTAAACGCGTTTAGTAAAGCGTGTGACTAAATTATTAGTTAGCTAAAAATAAACAAACTTATCAATTCAAGGGATGAATATGAGCCAGAATATTTATGACGATCCGCACTTCTTCGCCGGCTATGCAACCCTCGATCGTTCGGTGAAAGGGCTGGATGGCGCACCGGAGTGGCCATCGCTACAGGCAATGCTGCCGCCGCTAGCCGGTTTGCGGGTGGTGGATCTCGGCTGCGGCTACGGCTGGTTTTGCCGCTGGGCGCAGCAGCAGGGAGCCAGCCAGATAATGGGTTTTGATATCTCCCGGCGTATGCTGGCGCAGGCACGGGAAATGACCCGCGGGGATGAGATTGACTACCGCTGCGCCGATCTGCAAACCTTGACGCTGCCCGCCAACAGCTGCGATCTGATCTACAGCTCGCTGGCCCTGCATTATTTACCCGACATCGCCCCGCTCTTCTCCACCCTGCAGCAGGCGCTGGTCCCTGGCGGTATCCTGGTCTTTTCTGCCGAACATCCCATCTATACCGCGCCGCTGCAGCAGGGATGGCAGGTGAATGAACAGGGGCAAAAGAGCTGGCCGGTCAGCCACTATCAGCAGGAGGGGGAGCGCGTCAGCAACTGGTTTGCCGAGGGCGTCATTAAACAGCACCGCAAACTCTCGAGCTGGATAAACGCGCTTATCGCCGCCGGTTTTGTGCTGGAGCAGCTGGATGAGTGGGGACCAGGCGCCGAACAGATTGCTCAACAGCCCGCCCTGGAGGAAGAGAAAGAGCGGCCGATGATCTTTTTACTGCGCGCGCGTAAACCGGCTTAATACCCCGCCCGACGATGGCCGGGCGGGGAAACGTTACGCTTTCAGGCTGGCGCCGCGGCTGGCAATCACCTCTTTATACCAGTCAAAGCTCTTCTTCTTACTGCGCGCCAGGGTGCCGGTGCCGTCATCATGGCGGTCGACATAGATAAAGCCGTAGCGCTTCGACAGCTCCGCCTTCGAGGCGCTCACCAGGTCAATCGGTCCCCAGCTGGTAAAGCCCATCAGCTCAACGCCATCGTCAATGGCCTCCCGCGCCTGCACCAGATGGTCGTTCAGGTAGCTGATGCGGTAGTCATCGTTAATGCTGCCGTCGGCTTCCACCTTATCTTTGGCGCCCAGACCGTTTTCCACGATAAACAGCGGCTTCTGATAGCGATCCCACAGCACGTTCAGCAGCGTACGCAGGCCCAGGGGGTCTATCTGCCAGCCCCACTCCGAGCTCGCCAGGTGCGGGTTCGGCACCATGCTGAGAATATTGCCGCGCGCCTGCTGGTTCAGCGCCTCATCGGCGGTGACGCACCCGGTCATGTAGTAGCTGAAGGAGATAAAATCGACGGTGGTTTTCAGCGTGTCGCGATCGGCCTCGGTGATGTCGAGCGTGATGCCGTTGTCGCGGAAAAAGCGCTGCATATAGCCCGGGTACGCCCCGCGCGCCTGCACGTCGCCGAAGAACTGCCAGCTGCGGTTCTCCTGCAGCGTCTCGAACACATCTTCCGGTTTGCAGCTCAGGGGATACATCAATCCGCCGAGCAGCATATTGCCGATTTTGCCCTCGGGCACCAGCTCGTGACAGGCTTTGACCACCAGGGCGCTGGCCACCAGCTGGTGGTGAATGGCCTGATATACCTCGCCTTTGCTGCTGCCGGCCGGCAGGCCGACGCCGGTCATCGGGGCATGCAGCGACATATTGATTTCGTTAAAGGTCAGCCACAGTTTGACCCTGTTTTTATAACGGCTGAACACCGTCCGGGCGTAGCGCTCAAAGAAGCCAATCACCTGCCGGCTACCCCAACCGCCGTAGTTTTTCACCAGCGCCCACGGCATTTCATAATGCGACAGCGTCACCAGCGGGGTGATGTTGTGCTTCGCCATCTCGTCGAACAACTTGTCGTAGAACACGAGTCCGGCTTCGTTCGGCTCGGCGTCATCGCCGTTGGGGTAGATACGGGTCCAGGCGATGGACACCCGCAGGCAGTTAAAGCCCATCTCGGCAAACAGGGCGATATCTTCCGGGTAACGATGGTAAAAATCGATCGCCACATCCTTAATCCCGCTGTCGCCGGGTACGCGCTCGACCACTTCGCCGAAGACGCCGTGCGGCTGCGCATCGGAGGTGGATAACCCTTTGCCATCTTCCAGGTACGCCCCTTCCACCTGATTCGCCGCGGTCGCGCCGCCCCATAAAAAATCTGCCGGGAATGTTTTCATCTCTCTCTCCTGTGATTAATGGCTGACTGACAACAGCGGCTGACCGGCTTCGACGGCGCTGGGCGCCACCGTGTCGATCTCGCGATAGTCATCGCTGTTGCTGATAATAATCGGGGTCGCCAGGTCGTAACCGGCGTCCAGAATTGCCTGACGATCGAACTCAATCAGCAGATCGCCGGCCTGTACTCTGTCGCCCTCTTTCACATGCGCGGTAAACGGCACGCCGTCGAGTTTGACCGTGTCGATGCCGACGTGGATCAGCAGCTCAATACCGCTGTCGCTCTGCAGGCCGATGGCGTGTTTGGTCTGAAACAGAGAGGCCACTTCGCCGGTGAACGGGGCGATGACTTTGCCTACCGCCGGGATAATGGCGACCCCATTCCCCAGCAGGCCGCTGGCGAAGGTGCTGTCCGGCACCTGATCGAGGGCGATGACGCTGCCGCTCATCGGCGCCAGAATGTCGTTTGCCGAGACCGGCGCTACCGCCACGGCGCCCGGAGCGGCGCTGGCGCGCGGCAGGCCGGCGAAGAAAGTTAAGCCACAGGAGATAATCAACGCCGCGAAGATGCCCACTATGCCGCCCCAAACGGTGCTATCAAGCCCTTGGGGCGGGATCATTTGCGCCACGGTAAAAATGTTCCCGAAGCCGAATGAATAGACGTTAGCATTACTGAAACCCACAATAGCGCCGCCGATGGCGCCCGCCACGCAGCCGAAGATAAACGGCCGGCGCAGCGGCAATGTTAAGCCATAGATAGCGGGCTCGGTAATGCCGAAGATGCCCGCTGAAAACGCAGAACCGGCCAGCACTTTCTGACGGGCATCGCGGGTTTTCAGCAAAATACCCAGCACCGCGCCGACCTGCCCCATAACGGCCGGCAGCAGCATGGGCAGCATGGAATCATGGCCAAGCACCGTCAGATTGTTAATCATCAGCGGAATCAGTCCCCAATGCAGGCCGAAGATCACACAAACCTGCCACAACGCGCCCATCGCCGCTCCCGCCAGCCACGGCGCCACCGCGTAGATAATCTGATACCCCTGGGCCAACAGATGACTGAGCCAGGTCGCCAGAGGGCCAATCAGCAGAAACGTCAGCGGAACCACAACGGCGAGACAAATCGCCGGCGTAAAAAAGTTTTTCATCGATGACGGCAGCAGCGCGTTGCTCTTGCGCTCCAGCCAGCAGCAGACCCATGAGGCGAGAATAATCGGGATCACCGATGAGCTGTAATTAATAAAGGTCACCGGGATGCCGAGAAAGTGCTCCACCGCCGCGCCCGGCGCCTGGCTGGCCTCAAAGGCCTGAATCATCAGCGGGTGGGTTAACGCCCCGCCGATCACCATCGAGACAAACGGGTTACCGCCAAATTTTTTACCGGCGGTGTAGCCGAGAAATAGCGGGAAGAAAAAGAACAGCGCGTCGCTGGCGGCAAACCAGATTTTATAGGTTCCCTGTTGCGGGGTCAGCCAACCGCAGACGACCGCCAGCGCCAGCATCCCTTTCAGGATACCGGAAGCCGCCAGCACGCCGATAAACGGCGTGAAAATTCCCGACACGACATCGATGATCTGCCCCAGCAGCGACCCTTTTTCAACGCTTTCCGCCACCGGTTCGCTGTCGTCGCTTAACCCTGCCTCCTGACGCACCGCCAGCCAGACGTCGTGAACGTGGTTGCCAATCACCACCTGAAACTGGCCGCCGCTCTCCACCACCATAATGACGCCCGGGTTGGCCTTCAGCCCTTCGGCATCGGCTTTGCCGTTATCTTTCAGCTTAAAACGCAGACGTGTCGCACAGTGAACCAGACTCACAATGTTCTCTTTGCCGCCGACGCGGCGGAGAATATCCTGCGCGAGTGCTTTATATTCCATGCTCTTTTCCTTACTGCCGCTGTCCGCAGACAACCGGCGACTGAGTAGTAAAAATAAAAAAAACCCGAGAACCACGCCGGTAGGCGTCGCGCTCAGGTTTTGCCTGCATCATGCAGTAACAATCCAGTTTTGTCGGGAGACTTAGCGTCCCTCTTTTCTTACCCGTTCAATATGAATGGCAAGAAACATAATTTCTTCGGTGGTCAGCGCCCGCTGATACTGCTTTTGCAGATGCGTCGCCACCGTTTCCGCGCACTTCCACGCTTTGGCGTAGTTGTCTTTCACCGCGCTGTGCAGCGAGACGTCGTCATCTTCCACCACCGTGCGGGTCAGCATCCGCTGAGCGAAAAACTTCAGATGGGTGACGAAACGCTGATAGCTCAGCGACTCCTCGTCGTAGTTCAGCTGCAGCTGATACTTCACCAGCTGCAGGATCTCCTGCATCACCCGGGTCACGTGCATGACCTCCGGCATTTCGCTGTTGAGCTGCGCCGTCACCAGATGGAGGGCGATAAATCCGGCTTCATCCTCCGCCAGCGCCACGCCGAGCCGTTTGCTAATAATGGCCCTTGCCTCCTGGCCCAGCGCGAACTCCTTCGGATAGAGCCGCTTGATCTCCCACAGCAGCACGTTACGCAGTGCGATGCCCTTTTTCTGCCGCTCGATAGCAAAGTGACAGTGATCCGTTAACGTGATGTACAAACTTTCCTGTAACTTGCCCAACCGCCCGCGCGCCAGGTCGATAATGCGATCGCAGGTGGTCATCACTTCTAACGGAATCTGACTGAGCAGTTCACCTAAGCGGCCGACCAGTTCATCGCTTTGTAAGGCGAAGACTTTTTCAATTTTGCTGTCGTCCAGCGCGTCGCCCGGGCGTTTCTGAAAGGCCAGCCCTCGCCCCATCACCACCTGTTCGCGCTGGTGTTCGTCAAGAACCACCACCACATTGTTATTGAGTACTTTGGCGATTTGCATATTGACCCCAGAAACAAAAAAACCTGACCCCCGACGAAACGCCAGGTAATCAGGTTTTGCCTGCCGCAGCAGTTGCAATCCAACGCCAGCACTGTAACAACTTCTGCTGCGCGCTCAACCTGACAAGTGAAAAAACGTGATTAAGATCGCGACTATCAGAAGGTCACGACGGTTTTCCACTCCACCACCCACGCGTCCTGGGTCTGCGCAACGCCGCCCGGACGGTGCCAGTACTGCAGGCCCGGCTGCAGCTCCAGCCAGGAGACTGGGCGGAAGCGATAATAGAGTTCGCCGTTCAGCGAGTGGCCGGCCACCGGCTGCCAGGCCGGATCGTTATAGTCGGCGGCGCCGCTGAGCTGGTTCATGTAGCGCTGATTGCGCGCGTAGTGGCTGCTCATGTCGATCCACGTCAGGCCGAAGCCGATCCAGTCCTCCGGACGGGCGTCAAACAGCCCGCGGTAGCGCATCGAGGCGGCGACGGCGGAGTGGATATAGTTGCTGCGCTGGTCGCTGAGGCTGCCGCTCAGCGAGACGCTCATTCCCCGCAGCGGATCGTCGGCGTGGCGGGTAATCTGCTGGTTCAGGCCGGCGTACATAAACCAGGTGCTGTTGTGCTCGGCGTAGCCCTGCGGGTCCGTCGCCCCGGCGCCGCCGGATTTGCCGCTGTAGAGGTCGCTTTGCGGCGCGTTAGTCCAGACCACGCCGAGGTTATAGGCTCCCGGCAGGCCATTCATCAGCGGACGGGTTTCGATCTCCATCGGCAGTAAAATGCCTTTGCTGCCCTTCGTCGACCAGCTCCAGGCATGGCTGCGCGAGGCGGCCTGCGGGTTTTGCTCCATCACCCCGCCTTTGAGGGTCACCGTCGGCGTCAGCTTGTACTCCAGGGTGGTGCCCCAGGTGTGGATGTTCCAGTTATTCCAGGTCAGCGAGTTGGCCGATTTGCCGCCGCACTGGGTCAACAGCTGGAAATCGCAGGGAATGATCTGGTCGAAGGTTTGCACCTTGTTCATCATGCCGATGCGCCAGGTCAGACGACGGTCGTCAAAGCTGCGGGCGAAGGTCAGCCAGCCGAGACGGGTGATCGACCCGCCGCCCCAGCTTTCCTGCGACAGATCGTTGAAGCTGACCCGCGGATCCTGCAGCCGTTTCGTGGTGAGGTTATCATCGTGGTTGCGGTTGACGATGTTGCCCTCGAGACGGGCGTCCGGTATGCCGGTCCAGCGCTCCAGATCCTGGGTAAAGGTCAACGACACCTGGTCAATATAGGCCAGATGTTTATCGTGGTTATAACCGCCGCCGGCGTTGTAGGCCATCTCGTTAAGATAGCCGAGATTATAATGAAAGCCGTTCTCTTCAAGGATTGGACGAATACCCAGCATATCGCCCAGCAGCCCTGGCTGTCCGGCTTCAAACCCCAGCACGCTGCCGTTCCACGCCGGGGTTTGCGCCGCGTTCACGACGGGCGCCATCGCCGCCAGCGCCGCGCCGATAAAAAGCTGATTTATTTTTTTGTTATACATTGTGATCTCCACCGTGACTGAATAAAAACAAAGGGGATCCCCAGGCTATTTATTTACCTGTTTTCTTTTTTTAAAAAATGAATGGCAAGGGGCCTCCTTCGGTAATAAAACCGCGACCGTGCCAGAGAAAAGATGAATGACAATCTCTCGTTTTACGTCATCATTTACCCACCGTTAAATTTTGGCCAAAAAAAAACCTAAGCACTTGCCGCCACGAATGACGGAAGTGCTTAGGTTTTGCCTGCGTTCAGTAGCAATCCTGAATTGATTGACCGCACAGTATCACTTTATTTCACTCATGCCTATCATCAATAGGCAGGCAAGTAATAATATGTGAAGCGAATAACAATATGGCGCTTAATAGCGGGCGATCGCCGCCGCTATTTCAGCAGAGGTTTGCAGGGCGCGAATTTCATTAAACAGCGTCAGCGCCTCGGTATATTCCTTGCGTAAATAGCCCAGCCACTGCTTAATTCTCGCCACATGATACAGGCCGGTATCGCCCTGCTTTTCCAGACGGGTATATTTTTGCAACAGCTGAACCACCTGCGGCCACGGCATGCGCGGTTCGTTGTATTTGATCACCCGGCTGAGGTTCGGTACGTTGAGCGCCCCGCGGCCAATCATCACCGAATCGCAGCCGGTGACGGCCATACAGTCCTGAGCGCTTTGCCAGTCCCAGATTTCGCCGTTGGCGACTACCGGAATGGTCAGGCGCCGGCGGATCTCGCCGATGGCCTGCCAGTTGATGCGCTCCGCTTTGTAGCCATCTTCTTTAGTGCGGCCGTGGACCACCAGCTCGCTGGCCCCCGCCTGCTGCACCGCGTCGGCGATTTCAAAGCGCCGTTCGCCACTGTCCCAGCCGAGACGAACTTTCACCGTCACCGGCAGATGTCCGGGCACCGCCTCGCGCATCGCCTTCGCGCCGCGATAGATAAGCTCCGGGTCTTTCAGCAGCGTCGCCCCGCCACCGCTGCCGTTCACCAGCTTCGACGGACAGCCGCAGTTTAAATCGACGCCCCACGAGCCAAGCGCCACTGCGCGGGCGGCGTTTTCCGCCAGCCACTCGGGATATTGCCCCAGCAGCTGGACGCGCACGCGGGTACCGGACGGGGTGCGGCTTTGATGATGCAGCTCCGGGCACAGCCTGTAGAACGATTTAACCGGCAGCAGTTGATCCACCACCCGCAGAAACTCGGTGATGCACAGATCGTAATCGTTCACTTCGGTCAGCAGCTCGCGCACCAGCGAATCGAGCACGCCTTCCATCGGCGCCAGTAGTACACGCATATCGTTACCCGGAAAAAAAAGAGGCGCTATGGTAGCGCCTCCGGGCGTTGGTTGAAAGTGCTCAATGCTTCCCGCCTACCGTACGCCATTCCCCATTCGGCGAATGCGGCAAAGCGAGGAGATAATCTCTATGCTTTACAGGAGTCTGCGGCGTCTCATACCGCCTTCATTTGCCGCTTCTCTTCCAAAAAGGTAGCGTGGGACCCGATATACCCAAAGCTGCGAGCTGTCAGGTCCTGCCGGGAGAGGCTATTGTTCCCGTACGCTATCAGCGCTATGCATAGAATTCATGATGTGATCGGTAGCACATTTTAGGGATTAATTGTATGATGAATGCACTTCATCAAGGGTTATTACCATGAGTAAATCGCTGACTATTATCTGGCACTACCTGCGGGCTTTCGTCCTGATTTACGCCTGCTTATACGCCGGAATATTTATCGCCGGGCTGCTGCCCATCACCATCCCCGGCAGCATCATCGGCATGCTGATCCTCTTCGTGCTGCTGGCGCTGCAAATTATGCCGCCGCAGTGGGTCAACCCCGGCTGCAATATCCTGATCCGCTATATGGCGCTGCTGTTCGTGCCGATCGGCGTCGGCGTGATGCAGTACTGGGATCTGCTGCGCGCGCAGCTGGGGCCGGTCGTCATCTCCTGCGCCATCAGCACGCTGGTGGTGTTTGTGGTGGTGAGCTGGAGCTCCCACCTGGTGCACGGCGAACGCAAAGTGATTGGGCAAAAGGAAAAGAAAAATGATGCATGAAATCTGGTGGTCGCTACCGCTAACCCTGATCGTCTTTTTCCTCGCCCGCAAACTGGCGGCCCGCTTCAAATTCCCGCTGCTCAACCCGCTGCTGGTGGCGATGGTGGTGATAATCCCGTTTCTGCTGCTGACCGGGATCTCCTATGAGCGTTATTTTGCCGGCAGCAAGATCCTGAACGATCTGCTGCAGCCGGCGGTGGTCGCGCTGGCTTTCCCGCTGTATGAACAGCTGCACCAGATCCGCGCGCGCTGGAAATCGATCATCACCATCTGCTTTATCGGCAGCTGCGTGGCGATGATCACTGGCACCACCGTGGCCCTGCTGATGGGCGCCACACCGCAGATCGCCGCCTCTGTTCTGCCCAAATCGGTGACCACGCCGATTGCCATGGCGGTGAGCGGCAGTATCGGCGGCATCCCGGCCATTAGCGCCGTGTGCGTGATTTTTGTCGGCATCCTTGGCGCGGTATTCGGCCATACCCTGCTCAACCTGATGCGTATTCGCACTAAAGCGTCGCGCGGCCTGTCGATGGGCACCGCCTCGCACGCCCTCGGTACCGCCCGCTGTGCGGAACTGGACTATCAGGAAGGGGCGTTCAGCTCGCTGGCGCTGGTGCTGTGCGGGATCATCACCTCGTTGATGGCGCCGTTTTTATTCCCGCTGATCCTTGCGGTAGTGGGATAAAATGTGACTCGTATCACATTTATTAATGCAACGATGAAAAGTTGCATTAGCAATGAGATGTAAATCACACTTGAAACCCCTTGACGCCCGTACACTGGTTTCCCATTACACTGTTATGAGGCAACGCTATGCACTCACGTTTTCAAGCTGCTTTGACGACTCTGGCAGCAGACCTGCAGGCGGCCATCGCCCCGATGCTCGCCGACCCGCACTTCCCGGCGCTGCTCGAGGCCGATCAGGTGGCGACGCTGCAACAGGCGACAGGTCTGGACGAAGACGCGCTGGCCTTTGCGCTACTGCCGCTGGCCGCCGCCTGCGCGCGCGCCGACCTTTCCCACTTTAACGTCGGGGCTATCGCCCGCGGCGTCAGCGGCCGCTGGTACTTTGGCGGCAACATGGAGTTTGTCGGCGCCACCATGCAGCAGACCGTCCATGCAGAGCAGAGCGCCATCAGCCACGCCTGGCTGCGCGGTGAAACCTCCCTGCGCGCTATCACGGTGAACTACACGCCGTGCGGCCATTGTCGTCAGTTTATGAACGAACTGAACAGCGGACTGGCGCTGCGCATTCATCTGCCCGGTCGCGAAGCCCATGCGCTGCAGCACTATCTGCCGGATGCCTTCGGCCCGAAAGACCTGGAGATCAAAACCCTGCTGATGGACCACCAGAACCACGGCTTCCCGGTCAGCGGCGATGCCCTGTCCCAGGCGGCGATTGAGGCCGCTAACCGCTGCCACGCGCCTTACAGCCACTCGCCTTCCGGCGTAGCGCTGGAGCTGAAAGATGGCACCCTTTTCAGCGGCAGCTATGCGGAAAACGCGGCGTTCAACCCGACGCTGCCGCCGCTGCAGGGGGCGCTGAATCTCCTCAGCCTCAACGGCTATGATTATCCGGACATCCAGCGGGCGATCCTGGCGGAGAAAGCCGATGCGGCGCTGATTCAGTGGGACGCCACCGTCGCCACCCTGAAGGCGCTGGGCTGCCACAATATCGAGCGCGTGCTGTTAGGTTAATCAGCCTGCGCGCCTGAGCAGATGGCCGGATGGCGGTTTCGTCTAATCCGGCCAACCTTTTATGCCGTTATGTTGTCGGGTGGCGCTCCGCTAACCCGACCTACCGTTCGCGCCATTGCGAGCTGAAGATCGCGATGGCTGCTGAAACTGCCGACCTGACGGCCTCAAAGTCGCTGAGACGTTACGGAGGGCCGGAGAACAGGTTGCGGCTACGCCTTGCCCGGTCTGGGATCGGCGATCGGCTCATATTGCTGAAAATCCCCGCAATTAAACGCGGGTTTCTTGCGCTTACCCGGCGGGTAAAGTAGCCTGAAGACTCCGTTGTCTATTATTGAGCCAAGTTCATGTTAAAGCGTGTGTTCTACAGCCTGTTAGTCCTGCTCGGCCTGCTGCTGTTGACCGTGCTGGGTCTTGACCGCTGGATGAGCTGGAAAACCGCGCCCTATATCTATGACGAGCTGCAGGACCTCCCCTACCGCCAGGTCGGCGTGGTGCTGGGCACCGCTAAATACTACCGCACCGGGGTGATCAATCAGTATTACCGCTACCGCATCCAGGGCGCGCTCAACGCCTACAACAGCGGCAAGGTCAACTATCTGCTGTTGAGCGGGGATAACGCCCTGCAAAGCTACAATGAACCGATGACTATGCGCCGGGACCTGATTAAAGGCGGCGTCGATCCGGCGGATATCGTGCTGGACTATGCCGGTTTCCGCACGCTCGACTCGATCGTCCGCACCCGCAAAGTGTTCGACACCAACGACTTCATTATCATCACCCAACGCTTCCACTGCGAACGGGCGCTGTTTATCGCCCTGCATATGGGGATCCAGGCTCAGTGCTACGCGGTGCCGTCGCCGAAGGATATGTGGAGCGTGCGGCTGCGCGAATTCGGCGCCCGCTTCGGCGCGCTGGCGGACCTCTACATCTTCAAACGGGAACCGCGCTTCCTCGGTCCTTTAATTCCGATTCCGGCGCAGCAGCACGACGTGCCGGATGACGCCCAGTCCTACCCGGCGGTCACCCCGGAGCAGCTACTGGAGCTGCAGAAAGAAAAGTAGCCTCCATCAACGCATCCGTTTCAGGTATAAAAAAACCCGCGCCAGGCGCGGGTTTTTACTCAGGCAAAAATTACTTCTTACGGGCGTATTTCAGGGAATCCAGCGCCACGGCGAAGATAATGATCGCCCCCTTAATGATGTACTGCCAGTAAGGGTTAACGCCGATATAGGTCAGGCCATAGTTGATCACGGTGAAGATAATCACCCCGGTCACCACGCCGAATACGGTCCCTACCCCGCCGCTGAACGATACGCCGCCCACCACGCAGGCGGCGATGGCGTCCAGTTCGTACATAAAGCCGAGATTATTGGTCGCCGAGCCGATACGACCGGCTTCCAGCAGGCCGCCGAAGGCGTAGAACACGCCGGAGAGGGCATAGATCATCAGCAGGTTCAACGCTACGTTGACCCCGGAGACCTTCGCCGCTTCCGGGTTACCGCCGATAGCGAAGATGTTTTTGCCAAAGCGCGTCTTGTTCCACAGGATCCAGACAAAGAAGACGGCAATCAGCGCGTAGAAGGTGATGTAGGACAGGCGGAACGAGCCCAGCGCCACAAACCCCTGCGCGAAATGGGAGAAATGGCTGTCGAAGCCGGAGATCGGCGACGCGCCCACGAAGTCGTAGTACAGCGAGTTAATGCCGTAGACGATGATCATGGTCCCAAGGGTGGTAATAAACGGCGTCACGTTCAGATAGGCAATGACGATCCCATTAATCAGGCCGATGACCGCCCCGATGGCGCATACCAGCAGGATGACCAGCGGGATCGGCATGGTCGCCATATCCGGGAACACCTTGTTGGCATTATCCACCGCCTGCAGCATGGTCGCGGCAATCACCGCCGCCAGTCCCACCTGACGGCCGGCGGAGAGGTCGGTGCCCTGCGTGACGATCAGTCCGGCCACGCCGAGGGCAATAATAATACGCACCGAGGACTGGGTCAGAATATTACTCAGGTTGAGCAGACTTAAAAATGTCGGATCCTGGAAAATAATAATGGCCAACAGGACCAGAAGGACGACATAGATCCCACCCTCTTTCAGGTAAGTGAGAAAACTCTTTTTATTTAACGCACTCATGTGAAGCCCCTGATCTTAAAGGTGCAATGACGCAAGACGCAGTATTTCGTTTTGCGTGGTGGTTTTAGTCTCAACAATGCCCGCGACCAGGCCGTTGCTCATCACCAGAATGCGGTCGGTAATCCCCAGCAGTTCCGGCATTTCGGAGGAAATAATAATGATCCCTTTATCTTTTTTAGCCAGCTCGGCAATCAGCTGATAGATCTCGAATTTGGCGCCGACGTCGATACCGCGCGTCGGCTCGTCCAGCATCAGGATCTCCGGCTGGGTCAGCAGCCAGCGGCCAATAATGACCTTTTGCTGGTTACCACCGGAAAGCGAACCAATCTGCGTATGCTGGCCGGGGGTTTTAACGCGCATAGAGTCAATGACCCATTGGGTATCGCTCTTCATCCGCGAGTTATCCAGCAAGCCGACGCTGTTTTTATATTTCTTAATATTGGAGATCAGCGAGTTAAAACCGATATCCAGATAGGCGTAAATCCCGGTGGAGCGCCGCTCCTCGGTCACCAGCGCAAAACCGTGGTTAATCGCCTCATTGGCGCTGTGGTTGTTGATCTTCTTCCCGTGCAGGGTGATGGTGCCGCTGGCCTTCTCACGGATCCCGAACAGAGTCTCCACGATGTCGGTCCGCTTCGCGCCCACCAGACCGGCGATACCGAGAATTTCGCCCTTATGCAGATCGAAGGAGACATCGCGAATGGACGGCTGGCGCAGGGAGGTAAGATTGCGCACCTGAAGGATCACTTCTCCCGGGGTGTTTTCGCGATCCGGAAAGCGCTGGTTGAGCGAACGCCCGACCATCATGGCGATGATCTTGTCCATATCCAGCCCTTCCAGCGGCTGAGTGGCGATCCACTGGCCGTCGCGAAGGATGGTAATTTCATCGCACAGCTGGAAAATCTCTTCCATTTTGTGCGAGATATAGACGATACCGCAGCCGCGATCTTTCAGCTTGCGGATGATCTTAAACAGATGGTTGACCTCTTTTTCCGTCAGCGAGGACGTCGGCTCGTCCATGATGACGATTTTGGCGTCATAGGAAAACGCCTTGGCGATCTCAATCATCTGCATCTGGGATACCGATAAGGTACCGACGCGGGCGCGCGGGTCGATATCAATATCCAGCTCATCAAATATGGCCTTGGTGTCCCGGTACATTTTGTCCTGATCGACAAACATACCTTTAGTGGGATAACGCCCGAGCCACATGTTGTCCATGACCGAACGCTGTAAGACTAGGTTTAATTCCTGATGTACCATCGAAATACCGTTTTCCAGGGCTTCTTTCGCCGAATGGAAATCGATCTCTTTTCCCTGAAAAAGAATGCTGCCGGAATCTTTTTGATAGATCCCAAAAAGGCATTTTAATAATGTCGATTTACCGGCGCCGTTCTCACCCATTAACGCATGAATGGAGTGCGGACGAACCTTCAGGTTGACATTATCAAGAGCCTTGACGCCAGGAAACGATTTGTTGATGTTGCTCATCTCCAACAAATATTCGCCTGACCGTTCGCTATTATTGCTGACCATAGTTATACCTGGCTGCGTTCATGCACGCCCCGTCCGGCGCAATAACGCCAGCAGGAGTCTGGTTCTGTATCAGGAATAATCGGGCGTGGATAACCCACGCCCGCAACTCACATCACGATTATTTGCCGGTAAACTGGCTCAGGTTGTCTTTATCGACGCCCACATAGGGGACGCGAACAATCTTGTTGTCAATTTTCCAGTTGGTGCCTGCCGCAGCGTCTTTCCCGTCGGCCAGGTTTTTCGCCAGATCGAAGGTCGCTTTCGCCTGGTTGTTAGCATCGTTCAGCACGGTACCGGCCATCGCGCCGGATTTCACCAGCGCCAGGGCTTCCGGCAGCGCATCCACGCCGAACACCGGAATGCTGCTCTTGTTGTGCGCTTTCAGCGCTTCAACCGCGCCCATCGCCATGGCGTCGTTGTTAGCGATCACCACTTCAATCTTGTTCGCATTCGGGCCGGAGAGCCAGGCGTCCATTTTGTCTTTCGCCTGGGCGGTATCCCACATGGCGGTGTCCATCTGCAGCTGCTGGGTCTTCAGGCCTTTATCATTCAGCTCTTTGATAACGTAGGTGGTACGCGCTTCCGCATCCGGATGGCCCGGCTCGCCTTTCAGCAGGACGTACTGGATCTGGCCGTCTTTATTCAGATCCCAGTTCGGGTTGGCTTTCCAGTGCTTGGCGATCAGATCGCCCTGAATAATCCCGGACTCTTTCGAGTCGGTACCGACGTAATAAGCTTTGTCATAGCTATCCAGCGCTTTACGGGAAGGCTCTTTGTTGAAGAACACCACCGGAATGTTCTGCCCGCGCGCTTTTTCGATGACCGTTCCCGCCGCAGCCGGGTCAACCAGGTTGATCGCCAGGGCTTTCACGCCTTTCGCCAGCAGCACGTCAATCTGATCGTTTTGTTTCGACTGGTCGTTCTGCGAGTCATTCATCAGCAGCTGGACGTCAGGCGCGGATTTGCCATCTTTTTCAATCGCCTTACGCACCACCGACATAAAGTTGTCGTCATATTTATAAATCGTCACGCCGATACGGGTATCTGCTGCGTGTGCTGCGGCGCCAAATAACAGACCAGCCATTACAGCAGAGAGGGTAAACACCTTCTTATTCATGGAATCTCCGGTTTTATTATGCAGGGTCATTTTTGTGAAAAAGTGCGGGCGGGATTTGTTGCATTAGTGTTACCGCACAACGCATTTCACGACGAAAATTCGGTCTTCCGTGTCGGGTAACGCTCCAGAAAAATACGACTCTAATACTCGTTTAACGCCTTGTTCCTACTGAAGAAAGTGAGGATTTCCCATCACCTCGCGGTTCAGACTGGTAAACGCTGCCATCATAATCAGGTGAATGTTAATATACTGTGAATTTACTCACAAATTGAAAGCGGTTACATCCCGCCGCCGCTTCAGTTAGTGATCGGCCCCACAGTTTGCCGCTGGGCAACGGAGTGACGGCGCACCAGGGTGGGCATAAAGCAGTGCGTCGCCTCGCGATCCAGCTTGCCGGCCGCCCCCAGCAGCGCCAGCTCGGTGGCCAGCTTCGCCATCGACATTACCGGATAGCGCACGGTGGTCAGCTGAGGATCGGTGTAACGGGAAATAGGGATATCATCAAAGCCAATCAGCGACAGATGCTGCGGCACGACAATGCCGTTGTCCTTCAGCGTGGTCAGCGCGCCGGCCGCCATGCTGTCGTTATAGGCGAACACCGCAGTGAGGCCGAGATTCCGCCCCAGCAGTTCGACCATCGCCGCTTCGCCGCCCTGCATGTCCGGGGAGCCGGACCCGACCCAGCTGTCCGGGGCGATGATGCCCTGCTCCTGCAGCGCTTTGCTCCACCCTTCCCGGCGCATATCGTCGTCTTCAATGCCGTGATTGGAGGAGAGATAACCGATGCGCTGGTGGCCGTGATTGAGCAGCATGCGGGTAGCCATCAGCGCGCCGCTAACATTGTCGAGGCCGACGCAGCGATGGGCAAAGCCCGGCACGATGCGGTTGATCAGCACCATCCCCGGGATATGTTGCATAAAGTCGCTCAGTTCAGCATCGCTGAGCGCTTTAGAATGGACGATCAGCGCCGAGCAGCGCTGGCGGATCAGCACCTCGATGGCATGGCGCTCTTTTTCCGCCTCGTGATAGCTGTTGCCGATCAGCACATACTTATGATGCTGCTGGGCGACGGTATCCACCGCTTTCACCAGCGCGCCGAAGAAGGCATCGGAGACGTCCATCACCACCACGCCGATGGTATCGCTGACCTGGGTGGCCAGCGCCTGGGCGTTGGCGTTGGGCCGGTAGCCCAGCTGGGTCACCGCTTTCATCACCACGTCGCGCGTATCCGGACTCACCAGCGCGCTATTGTTCAGCACCCGCGACACGGTGGCCACGGATACGCCCGCCTGGCGGGCGACATCACGAATGGTGATCATACTCAGCGACCTTAAGAGAATTACAGCACGTCACATTCACCTCCTGTGCTCAGCAAGGAGGCTATTCTGGCAGCGACCCGCGGTCCGCTACGTGAGTGAGGTCACACGGCTGGAAACGTTTACATCCGTTTTGTTAATGATTGTGATCGAGATCGTTATCTGGATGTGTCTTTCAATGATGTCCCTGACGCACGCAGGGTTAACTGACGCCACAGCCATTCCACCGGCCCCTGGCGGAAGCGGCGCAGCCAGAGTGATGACACGAGGAGGTTGACGGCCCAGATGGGGGGAACAAAGGCCAGCAGCTGCAGACGATCGAAGCGCATAAACAGCCCGAGATGATAAAACAGGGTGGTGCAGATCAGGGTCTGCAGCAGGTAGTTGCTCAGCGCCATGCGTCCGACGCAGGCGATAGCCCCCACCAGGCGGAAACGGCAGAGCTGCGGCCAGTAGCCCCAGGCCAGCGAGGCATAGCCGATAGCCTGCAGCGGGGCGCTCAGTTCACGCGGCGCCTGCAGTAAAAACGCGCACCAGCGATAGTCCCAGGCCAGATACCACTGGGCGACAATAGCCGGCACATTCACCGCCATCCCGGCTAGCACCAGCAGCGCGCCGGTGCGCCGATAGTGACGCTGGCTGAACTGCCCTTTCAGCCAGCCGCTGCGCATCAGCGCCGCGCCTATCAGCATCATCCCCGCCAGCTGCCAGCCATACTGCGCGCCGAGCGCCAACAGATTGTCCGACAGCATATCCGCCCGGTTGCTGACCGCCTCCATGCCGCCGTGCAGCTTCCAGTACTGCTCATACTGCAGATTGGCCGCGTCCGGTACCCAGGAGCGATTCGCGGCCGTCCCCGAGATAATCCCCAGCAGGACCAGCACCGCAATACCGGTGAGGTAGAGCACCACCCCGGTGTTAAACAGCGATTTAACATGCTGCGCCTCGCGCACCATGCGCCAGCTCACCAGCCCCACCAGGGCGTAGGCCAGCAGAATATCGCCATCCCAGAAGAAGAGACCGTGAATGAAACCAAGCAACGCCAGCAGGGTCAACCGCGACTGGATCCAGCGTTTGCCGCGGGGGAGCAGGAGCTGCAGACCGGCGCCAAACAGCAGCGCGAACAGGGTAAGAAACTTCACCTGCGCCAGCAGGTCAAGGATCGCCCAGGTCCAGGCGTCGCTGAGGGTCGCGCTTCCTGACCAGGCCGGATTGAGGTAAGCGGCCTTCGGCAAGCCGAAGGCGCTGATATTGAGAAGCAGGATACCGAGGATGGCGACGCCGCGGACAAAGTCCAGCGTGACATTTCTCTCCATGTACCCTGCTCCGTTTTAGTTGTGGTGACGTACTGCGCGCAGGAATTCCTGGCGGGTATTCTGGCTGGATTTGAACAGGCCACCGAGGGAGGTGGTGGTAGTGGCGCTGGTCGCGTCGCGGATGCCGCGGGCTTTCACGCAGTAATGCACCGCGTCAATGGATACCGCCACGTTGCTGGTGCCGAGCAGCGTCTGCAGCGCGATCAGGATCTGCTGCGTGAGACGCTCCTGGACCTGCGGGCGCTGGGCGAAGAACTGCACGATGCGGTTGATTTTCGACAGGCCGATCACCGAATCTTTCGGGATATAGGCTACCGTCGCTTTACCATCGATGGTGACAAAGTGGTGTTCGCAGGTGCTGGTCAGGGTGATATCGCGCACGGTGACCATTTCATCGACCTTCATTTTGTTTTCAATGACGGTGATTTTCGGGAAACGGGAGTAATCCAGTCCGGAGAAGATCTCATCGACATACATTTTGGCGATGCGATGCGGGGTCTCCATCAGACTGTCATCACTCAGATCCAGATTCAGCAGTTGCATAATCTCGGTCATATGACCGGTAATCAAACGCTTGCGTGTTTCGTTATCAATTTCTTGTACTGGCGCACGCATCGGCGTCTCCAGCCCACGAGCGACCAGCGCTTCATGAACGAGGACGGCTTCTTTACTCAGTGATGACATTTGGGTTTCTCCTGCAGGTGTGGCGCTCTTTGCTTTTTCTGGGGGCAAAGTTTGTATTCATTGTGCGTGAGGTGGCGCACAGAATCCAGTAGCCGTAACGATAATTATTGAAATTGGCGCTGCCTTTTATTAAGGCGCGAAGCCACGCCTCAGGCGCGACGCCAAATCCCTATCGCCGAATCCGGAATGATCCAACCGCTGTACGCATCCATAAGCGCCATCGCTACACCGGCATGTTGGCTATAAGTTGCATTAATGATGCAGTAAGTTCTCAAAAGGAGAAAGTGAAAGTTGCTCACCGGCTAATGAAATATCTGTATTATGAACGTTTACGCGCACATCCCTTCCGAGGAGCCTTGCATGGAACTGCTTGAAGAGCATCGCTGTTTTGACGGCCAGCAACAACGCTGGCGTCATCACTCCCCTGTCCTGAACTGCGCCATGACGTTCAGCATTTTTTTACCGCCTGAGCGTGAAACGCCGCCGCCGGTGCTGTACTGGCTGTCCGGGCTGACCTGTAACGATGAAAACTTTACCACCAAGGCGGGCGCTCAGCGCATTGCCGCCGCGCTGGGCATCGCGCTGGTGATGCCGGATACCAGCCCGCGCGGTGACGAGGTGGCCAACGATGACGGTTACGATCTGGGGCAAGGCGCTGGCTTCTACCTGAACGCCACCGAGGCGCCGTGGTCGGCGCACTACCGGATGTACGATTACCTGCGCGACGAACTGCCCGCGCTTATCCGCAGCGAGTTTACCGTCGGCGAACGCTGCGCCATCAGCGGCCACTCGATGGGCGGTCACGGCGCGCTTATCATGGCGCTCACCAATCCCGGCCGCTACGCCAGCGTCTCCGCCTTCGCGCCAATCGTCAATCCCTCCCAGGTGCCGTGGGGCAAGAAAGCGTTTACCGCCTATCTCGGCGCCGATGAATCGACATGGCGCGCCTGGGACAGCTGCGCCCTGATGCAGGCCAGCCAGCCGGCGGACGCGGTGCCGACGCTTATCGATCAGGGCGATAACGATCCGTTCCTCGCCGGACAGCTGCAGCCCGCGGTGCTGGCGGAGGTCGCGCGGCAGAAGGCCTGGCCGTTAACGCTGCGCATCCAGCCCGGTTACGATCATAGCTACTACTTTATTGCCTCGTTTATCGAAGACCATCTGCGTTTCCACGCGCAGCATCTCTTTAGCTAAACGCAACCTGCGCCGCGACTCCACGTCGCGGCGCAGGCCATCGTTAAGCGCCAACGATCAGAAGCGATAATCCACGGCCATAAAGTAGCGACGGCCCTCTTCGGTATAGCTGTAGTCGTCCCGGTTGAGATCTTTATCGCCCACGTTCTGCACCCCGGAGCGCAGTTTCACGTTTTTGGTGACCTGCCACGCCGCGCCGACGTCAAACAGGGTATAGCCGCCCGGCGTTTTGCCGGTGGCGCTCACCGCGCGCTGCTGGCCGGTATAGTTGGCCGTCACGTAGAAGGACCAGTCGTCCAGCGGTTTCCAGTCAAGCGTGCCGTTGGCGGTATGGAACGGCAGCGTCTGCAGCGGTTTGTCGCCGCCGTTGCTCAGATCGCGACCATCGTTGTAGGTGTAGTTCACCGTCAGCTTCCACTCATCGCCGAACGGGATCTTCACCTCAGTCTCCACCCCTTTGATGCGCGCTTTGTTGACGTTGAAATAGCGGAAGATCGGCACGCGCTTACCGTTGACGGTTTTCCAGCCGACAAAGTTCGGGTAGCCCGGCGCTTCGCTGGCGCTGGAGGTGCGCAGAACATCAATCATATCGTCGACATTATTCTGGAAGGTGGTGATGCTGCCTTCAACATCCTGCAGCCAGCCCTCTTCCCCACGATAGTAGAGACCAAGCTCGAAGCTTTCGCTGGTTTCCGGCTTCAGATCCGGGTTACCGATGATGCTGCACGAGCCGCGGCAGGAGTTGGTGGTCCAGTCGGGGTTAAGCTGCAGCAGCGACGGGGCTTTAAACGCCGTCGCCCAGCCGCCTTTGACGGTGACGGTATCGGTGGCGTTATACACCAGATAGGCGCGCGGGCTCCAGTGATCGCCATAGGTCTGATGGTCGTCCATACGAATGCCGGTGGTCAGCGCCAGCGGCTCGATGATGCGCCATTCGTCTTCAATAAACAGGGCGTACTGGCTGGCGGAGGTGGACTGGCCGCCGCTGCTCAGGTTGACCGGATCTTTCAGCTTGTCGTGGCGCCATTCGCCGCCGAAGGTCACCAGCTGGTTAATCATGTCCAGCGGCAGGACATACTTGCCGTCGATGGCATTGCTTTCCGAGGTGATGGTGCCGTTCTGCCCCGGATTTTTGTTATCCACCTTTTCGCCGTAAAACTTGAGCTCGCTGTTGCCCATCTCCCAACGGCCGTTATGGCTCAGGGAGTAGTTCTCACGCTCAAGGCGGTTGCGGTCAAGGGAATCGGAGTCGCGATCCTGGCGGTCAAAGCCATAGCCCGCGGTGAAATCGTGGTTGTCGTTCGGCGTCCAGGCGAATTCAACATTGCCATCGCGGCTGGTGAAGCCCTCGATGCGCGGCGTTTCGCCGGTGGCATTGCTGGAAGACTGCGGATCGTCCTTGGCGCGCTTCGCCAGGCTGCCGTAGGCCTTCATCCCGAGCACGCCGTCGATCAGCGGGCCGCTGGTGAAGAACTGGCCGTTCCAGGTATCGCCGCGGTCGCGGTGTTCCTGAATGGTGGTATCGGCGCTCAGCGTCCCGGTCCATTTCTGGCCGATTTTTTTGGTAATAATGTTGACCACGCCGCCGAGCGCATCAGAGCCGTACAGGGAGGACATCGGGCCACGCACCACCTCGATACGTTCGATGGCATCCACCGGGATCCAGTTCAGGTCGAAGTCATTGTGGCGGAAGACGGCGTTCCGGGAGTTGACGCGTTTCCCGTCGACAAGGATCAGGGTATAGCTGCTGCTCAGACCGCGAATGCTGACGCCCTTGCGGTTATCCCCTTCGTTGGTGAGCTGGACCCCGGGCACATCTCGCAGTACGTCTTTCAGGTTCTGCACCGGCTTGCGCTGCAAATCCTGCTGGGTGATGACGCTGATGCTCGCCGGTGCGTCTTTGACGCTCTGTTCAGTGGCCGAGGCGGTCACCACCAGCGTTTCTTCATTCACATCGGCCAGGGCCGGAAACGCCAACGATACGACGGACGCAGACAATCCCGCCCGGATAAAAGGGTTTAACCTGAACATTCCAAATCTCCATGAGGTGTACAACCAAACAAACAAAAAGGTGCTGCTCACACGCGCTGGCGGCCTGCCGCTCTGTCGGCGGTAGACTCGCGCTGTTTTCTCGTCGATGTGGCTGGTCGCCCGATGTCAGTCTGTACACATGGCAGAGACGGGGGGAGTGGCTTCATCCGTAATGGTCGGAAATGATAAAGATAATGATTTCTATTATCAATCTAATTATGAATAATTGTGTCAGGCTGTAACCGTGTGGACATAAAAAAAGCCCTCTTTTCAGAGGGCTTCCGGGTGATACAAACCTGTTTTCGTTATCGTACTCATCTGTCTGCCGGGTGGCGCCTTTCGCCTTACCCGGCCTACGAAAAATTGCAATATCAAACAGTTACGCAAATATCTGTAAGCCCGCGCAAGCAGCGCCGCCGGGCAATTCCTGAAGATTGCGCTTGACCAGCAAGATGAAGCCCTCTTTTCAGAGGGCTTCCGGGTGATACAAACCTGTTTTCGTTATCGTACTCATCTGTCTGCCGGGTGGCGGCTTTCGCCTTACCCGGCCTACGAAAAATTGCAATATCAAACAGCTACGCAGATATCTGTAGGCCCGCGCAAGCGCAGCGCCGCCGGGCAATTCCTGAAGATTGCACCTGGCCAGCACGATGAAGCCCTCTTTTCAGAGGGCTCCGGGTGATGACAAACCTGTTTTCGTTATCGTACTCATATGTCTGCCGGGTGGCGGCTTTCGCCTTACCCGGCCTACGAAAAATTGCAATATCAAACAGTTACGCAAATATCTGTAGGCACGCGTAAGCGCAGCGCCGCCGGGCAATTCCTGAAGATTGCACCTGGCCAGCACGATGAAGCCCTCTTTTCAGAGGGCTTCCGGGTGATGCAAACCTGTTTTCGTTATCGTACTCATATGTCTGCCGGGTGGCGGCTTTCGCCTTACCCGGCCTACGAAAAATTGCAATATCAAACAGTTACGCAGATATCTGTAGGCCCGCGCAAGCGCAGCGCCGCCGGGCAATTCCTGAAGATTGCGCCTGGCCAGCACGATGAAGCCCTCTTTACAGAGGGCTTTTATCGCACAATAGCGAAGATTAACGCTTAAAGCGGTCCGGGAAGGTCATTTCGCTGTAGCGAACGAAGCGGGTGCCTTTCGCCAGTTTGTACCCAAACCAGATGACGAGGAACAGCGGAATACCGATGTAGGTCGCCGCCACGCCGCCCCAGTCAATGGTGTCCTTGAGGAACGCTTCGTAGTTCTGTCCGAGGGTGATGATCAGGCACAGCACGAAGGCGAAGATCGGCCCCAGCGGGAAGAACCCGGAACGATACGGCAGATTATTAATATCGTTACCCTGCAGGACGAAGCCACGACGGAAACGATAGTGGCTGATGGCAATCCCCAGCCAGGCGATAAAGCCCGTCATCCCCGAGGTGTTCAGCAGCCACAGGTACACCGTCTGGTTACCGAACATCGAAGTCAGGAAGCACAGCGCCGCGATAACGGTGGTCGCGTACAGGGCGTTGCGCGGTACGCCGCCACGCGACAGCTTCGAGAAAATGCGCGGCGCTTTGCCGTCGCAGGCCAGGGTATACAGCATACGCGTAGAGGCGTACATCCCCGAGTTACCCGCCGACAGAACGGCCGTCAGGATAACGGCGTTCATGATCGCCGCCGCCGACAGCAGACCGGCGTGCTGGAAGACCAGCGTGAACGGGCTGACGGAGATATCTTTAACATCGTTGCGCAGCAGGCTCGGATCGGTATACGGAATGATCAGGCTGATAATCAGGATCGCGAAGACGTAGAACAGCAGGATACGCCAGAAGACCTGGCGCACCGCGCGCGGAATGTTCTTTTCCGGGTTCTCAGACTCACCGGCGGCAATACCGATAAGCTCGGTGCCCTGGAAGGAGAAGCCGACAATCATCGCCACGCCGATCATCGCCGAGAAGCCGCCGGCAAACGGCGCATCCGCGATCCCCCAGTTGCTCCAGCCGGCAGGCTGCGCCCCTTTGAAGATGCCGACAATCATCATCACGCCGACGATGATAAAGATAATGACGGTGGCCACTTTGATCAGCGAGAACCAATATTCCGCCTCGCCAAAGCCGCGCACCGAGATCCAGTTCAGCAGGAACATAATACCGAGGAACAAGGCGCTCCAGATCCAGCCTGGGGTATCAGGGAACCAGTAGCTCATCACCAGCTGCGAGGCCACGAGGTCAACGGCGATCGTTACCGCCCAGTTGTACCAGTAGTTCCAGCCCAGCGCGAAGCCGAAGCCCTCTTCAACATAATTCTGCCCGTAGGTGGCGAAGGAACCGGACACCGGCATAAACGCCGCCAGTTCGCCCAGGCTGGTCATCAGGAAATAGACCATCAGACCGATCAGAATATAAGACAGCAGCGCCCCGCCGGGACCTGCTTGCGAAATCGTTGCGCCAGAGGCAACAAAAAGACCCGTACCGATGGAACCGCCGATGGCGATCATGGTCAAGTGGCGCGCCTTTAGTTCACGACGTAGCGTGGGCGCTTCTGTGGTTTTAGTTTCCGAAACCATGTGATAATGCTATCCATCCAAAAAATGAGGCGCGATTGTAGCAGACGATCGGGGTTCCATCCGGTACAAATGCAAAGTTATAAGAGAGCTTCATGATCGACCGCAAATTATTAGTAAAGCACTAACCTGCGGAATTGCCAGCAAATTCCCCCCCTCTATCAGGCGATAAAGCCGGATCGCTACACCTGGCAATACTGCAGAAAACGTTGTAATGCTTTGGAAATATGCTTCTGCCGGTGGTGGATCCGCCACAGCGTGCGCGTCAGCCGGGGCAGCGGCACTTTCAGCTCCGCCAGCGTGCCGGAGGCCAGCTGTTCGGCAATCACCCGCCGCGATAAGCAGCTGATCCCCAGCCCATGGCGCACCGCGTGTTTGATCGCCTCCGAGTTGCCCAGCTCCATCCCCAGATGAAACGCCGGCAGATGCGACAGCAGAACGTAATCGACAATCTCCCGGGTGCCAGACCCATGCTCGCGCAGGATCCACGGCGCCTCGGCCAGCTGCTGCAGGGTCACCTCCCCCGCCAGCAGCGGCGAGTCAGGCGCGGCAAACACCACCAGCTCATCTTCCAGCCACGGCTCGGCGATAATATCGGCGGCATGGCACGGCCCCTCGATCAGACCGAAATCCACCCGCAGGTCGGCAACGGCGTTGATCACGTCCAGGCTGTTGCCCACGCTCAGCTCAACCGGCAGATCCGGGAAGTCATGGCGATAGCGGGCAATGATCTCCGGCATAATATAGTTGCCGATGGTGCTGCTGGCGTAGACCCGAATCGCCCCGTTGTCGCCGCGAAACAGCTGCTCGATCTCCAGGGCCCGCTCCAGCAACGCCAGGGCGCGCGGATAGAGCAGCCGTCCATGCTCATTGACCACCAGCCGCTTGCCGACGCGGTCGAACAGCTGTACACCAAGCTGCCCTTCCAGATCGGTCAGCGCGGCGCTGACCGCCGATTGCGAAAGCGCCAGCATCTGTGACGCCTGAGTGGTCGACCCACTCTTATGGACTTCGGCGAACACTTCCAGCTGCCGCAGCGTAATATGCATAACCCACCCGTTTAGTAATCCAGTCTGAATAACCTTCCTTACTATGGTGACACAAATCGAGGCGGCTGACGGAAGGAAAATCCCCTTACGTCACAAAATCATCGTCTTGCTGACAAGAGCTGCTCGCTTGCGCGCCTCACTCCCCTGCCCCGTTGTCCCCGGCGAAGCGGCCATTAACCACTTATTACGATTGATTATAAACATATAATCAATTTTATATTTAATCCCGCGCGGCGTAACCTTTAGGCAGACAAAGGAGAAGGTTATGACAGCACTCACTTTACCCACCAAACATCGTTCCCTGTGGCATTTTGTCCCAGGCCTGGCGCTGACCGCCGCCCTGACCGGCGCCGCCCTGTGGGCCGGTAGCTTCCCGGCCATCGCCGGGGCGGGCTTCAGCGCCCTGACCCTCGCTATCCTGTTCGGGATGGTCGTCGGTAACACGGTCTATCCGAAAATCTGGCAGCCCTGCGACGGCGGGGTGATCTTCGCCAAACAGTATCTGCTGCGCCTGGGGATCATCCTCTACGGCTTCCGCCTGACGTTCGCCCAAATTGCCGACGTCGGCGTGAGCGGTATTTTGATTGACGTTCTGACGCTCTCCAGCACCTTTTTCATCGCCTGCTTCCTGGGCCAGAAAGTGTTTGGGCTCGATAAGCACACCAGCTGGCTGATCGGCGCCGGCAGCAGCATCTGCGGCGCGGCGGCAGTGCTCGCCAGCGAGCCGGTGGTCAAAGCTGAAGCCAGTAAAGTGACCGTCGCCGTCGCCACGGTGGTGATCTTCGGTACCATCGCCATCTTCCTCTACCCGGCGATGTACCCGCTGCTGGCGCACTGGTTTACCCCGGAGACCTACGGGATCTATATGGGTTCCACCATGCATGAAGTGGCGCAGGTCGTCGCCGCCGGCCATGCGGTCAGCCCGGATGCGGAGAACGCCGCGGTTATCGCTAAAATGCTGCGCGTGATGATGCTGGCCCCGTTCCTGCTGTTCCTGGCGGCGCGTGTTAAACAGCTGACCCCGGCGGGTAACGGCGAGAAAAGCAAAATCACCATTCCGTGGTTTGCCATTATGTTCATCCTGGTGGCGGTGTTTAACTCCTTCCATCTGCTGCCGAAAGCGGTCGTGGAGATGCTGGTGACGCTGGATACCGTCCTGCTGGCGATGGCGATGGCCGCTCTTGGGGTGACCACTCACGTCAGCGCCCTGAAAAAAGCCGGGGCGAAACCGCTGCTGATGGCGCTGATGCTGTTCGTCTGGTTGATTGTCGGCGGCGGGGCCATTAACGTCGCCATCCACAGCCTGATGGCATAAAGCACTACATCTTTCTCCAGTTAAGCCGCTATCATTACCCACCCCCCAGCGGCTTTAACTGGAGTTTTTTTATGAAATACGTAGGAGCGCACGTGAGCGCCTCAGGTGGACTGGCCAATGCCGCCATTCGCGCCGCCGAAATCGAAGCAACCGCCTTCGCCCTCTTCACCAAAAATCAGCGCCAGTGGCGCGCCGCGCCGCTCAGCGACCAGACCATCGCCGAATTCAAAGCCGCCTGTGAAAAGTATCACTTTGGCCCCGGACAGATCCTGCCGCACGACAGCTACCTGATTAACCTCGGCCACCCGGTGGAAGAGGCGCTGGAAAAATCCCGTGACGCCTTCATCGATGAGATGACCCGCTGCCAGCAGCTGGGGCTGACGCTGCTCAACTTCCACCCCGGCAGCCATCTGCAGCAGATCCCGGAGGAAGAGTGTCTGGCGCGCATCGCCGAATCGATCAATATCGCGCTGGCGAAGACCGAAGGCGTTACCGCGGTGATCGAAAATACCGCCGGCCAGGGCAGCAACCTCGGCTTTAAGTTCGAGCACCTCGCGGCCATCATCGACGGCGTGGAAGATAAAACCCGCGTCGGCGTCTGCATCGATACCTGCCACGCGTTCGCCGCCGGCTATGACCTGCGCAGCGCGGAAGCCTGCGAGAAGACCTTTGCCGACTTCGACCGTATCGTCGGCTTTCAGTATCTGCGCGGCATGCACCTTAACGATGCCAAGAGCGCCTTCGGCAGCCGGGTTGACCGTCACCATAGCCTGGGGGAGGGCAACATCGGCCACGATTGCTTCAGCTGGATCATGCAGGACAACCGCTTCGACGGCATTCCGCTGATTCTGGAAACCATCAACCCGGATATCTGGGCGGAAGAGATTGCCTGGCTGCGGGCGCAGCAGATCGCCGAAGTGGCGTAAATAGAGACATAAAAAAAGGGCCGAACAGTCGGCCCTTTTTTATTGCGCAGAGATTATGCCGCTTTTTCGACTTCCGCTACCTGCGCTTCCGGGCGTTTCAGCACCGCGTAGGAGAGGCCCGCCACCAGCGTCCCGGCAACAATCGCCAGCAGGTAGCCCAGCACTGGCGTAATCGCCCCCGGGATCAGCAGAACAAACAGCCCGCCGTGCGGCGCCATCAGTTTCGCGCCAATCGCCATCGAGATAGCGCCGGTTACCGCGCCGCCGACGATACAGCAAGGCAGCACGCGCATCGGGTCACGGGCGGCAAAAGGAATCGCCCCTTCAGAGATAAAGCACAGGCCGAGAACCAGCGCGGCTTTACCCCCTTCCCGCTGCCCTTTGTCGAACTTATTGCGGGCAACCAGCGTCGCGATACCCATCGCCAGCGGAGGCACCATACCGGCCGCCATGATCGCCGCCATCGGCGCGTAGGTCTGGGTACTCAGCAGGCCAACGCCGAAGGCATAGGCCGCTTTGTTCACCGGGCCGCCCATGTCGGTACACATCATCGCGCCGAGGATCGCGCCCAGCAGAACCGCGTTGGCGGTGCCCATGGTTTGCAGCCAGTGGGTCAGCCAGGCGAGGATACCGGCGACCGGTTTACCAATCAGGTAGATCATCGCCAGGCCCACGATCAGGCTGGAGACCAGCGGAATGATCAGAATCGGCTTCAGCGCTTCCATACTCTGCGGCAGTTTCAGCTTAGTGCTGATGGCTTTCGCCACGTAACCGGCAAGGAAACCGGCAATGATCCCGCCGATAAAGCCGGAGCCGCCGCTGACCGCCAGCATACCGCCGATAAGACCCGGGGTCAGACCCGGACGGTCGGCAATAGAGAAGGCGATAAAGCCCGCCAGCACCGGCACCATCAGCGCGAAGGCCGAGCCGCCGCCGATTTGCATCAGCGCCGCCGCGAGGGTGTCTTTCACTTCAAACGCTTTGATCCCGAAGGCAAAGGAGAGCGCGATACACAGGCCGCCCGCCACCACCATCGGCAGCATGTAGGAGACGCCTGTCAGCAGGTGGCGGTAGGCGCCCGCCGACTCTTTTTTACCTTCGCCAGCAGCCTGAGGTTTACCGGAAGGCTGGTACGGTTTGGCTTCAGCCACCGCTTTGTCCAGCTCCTGGGCGGTTTTCTTCAGCGCCAGACCGGTGGTGGTGCGATACATCGGCTTGCCGGCGAATTTCGCCAGGTCGACTTCGATATCGGCGGCGACGATCACCAGATCCGCCTCGGCCACCTCTTCCGGGGTGATAGCATTGCCCGCGCCGACGGAGCCGCGGGTTTCCACTTTCACCCACCAGCCGCGTTTTTTGGCTTCGGTTTCAATGGCTTCTGCCGCCATAAAGGTATGAGCAACGCCGGTCGGACAGGCGGTGACCGCGACAATACGTTTCGGTCCGCCGGTGGCCGCCGGGACTGCCGCGGCGGCAGGCGCCGCGTACGGCGTCGCGTGGCCTTTGGCTTCGCTGAGGAACAGCTCCGGGTGCGCCACGGCGCGATTAATATCGCCGAGGTAGACCTGTTTGCCGTTCAGCGCGCTGTCAGTGGGCAGCGCCGACCCGAGAACAATCACCAGTTCGGCGTCGTTCGGATTATCAATCAGTTCAAGGTGCGCTTTTGGCGCTGCGGCACCCAGCAGGGTTTTCGCCATATAGGCGCGCGCCTGTCCGAGTCCGGCATCAATAATCAGCAGCGTTTTCATTATGCCTCTCCTGCTGTCAATTAAAGGGTTGTAAGTCGACGCGCGCCATCATCGCGGCCAACTGGGTACGGTCGGTGATCCCGACGTTGCTCTGGCTGACAGCCAGGGCAGCGACGGCGGTCGCCAGGCGCAGGGTATGCTCGCTGGATTCACGCATCAGCAGGCCGTAAATCAGGCCGCCGACCATCGAATCGCCGGCGCCAACGGTGCTGACCACTTCGACTGAAGGCGGTTTGGCAATCCACTCGCCTGAGGCGTTCACCCACAGCGCGCCCTCTTCGCCCAGGGAAATCACCACGTGGGCGATCCCCTGCTCGCGCAGCGCATGGGCGGCGTCGATAACGTCTTTCATCTCCGGCAGCTTACGGCCAGCCCAGATCTCCAGCTCGCGACGGTTCGGTTTCACCAGCCACGGCGCCGCTTTCAGTCCGGCAACCAGCGCTTCGCGGCTGCTGTCGAAAATGATGCACGGGCACTGGCTGCGCAGACGGGTCATCCAGTCGGTAAAGGCTTCCGGGCTGACGCCGGACGGCAGGCTGCCGCTGACGCAGACCATATCGAACTGCCCCAGCCAGCTCAGGGAGTCGTTGACGAAGCGTTCCCAGTCGCCTGGGGTCACTTCAAAGCCGGAGAAGTTGAAATCGGTCACTTCGCCATCTTTTTCCGTCAGCTTAACGTTGATGCGGGTCCGGCCCTGCACCACCTGGAAACGGTTGGCGATCCCCAGCTCGCTGAACAGCTGCTGAAAGCCATCCTGGTTGTCTTTCCCCAGGAAGCCGCCGACGGTGACGTCAATGCCAAGATCTTTCAGCACTTTCGCCACGTTGATGCCTTTCCCGGCGGCGTGCAGGCCGGTGGTACGCACCAGGTTCACTTCACCGCGCTCGATCTCCGGGGTGAAGCCCACCAGATCGTACGCCGGGTTTAAAGTAATGGTTGCTACACGTCTGCTCATTTATGCGCCCTCCCCAAGGCCTGCGGCGATCGCTTCGCCAATCGCATCCAGCGCTTGTTGCGCATCCTCACCCTGCGCGGTAAAGCGCAGACGGTGACCTTTTTTCACACCCAGCGCCACGACCTTCATCAGGCTGCGGCCGTTGGCCGGCTTGCCGGAACCGTCGAGGTTAGTGACGGTGACGTCGCTGGAAAATTGTTTAATGGTGTTGACCAGCATGGTGCCCGGACGGGCATGCAGGCCGTGCTCATTGCGCACCACGAATTCGGCGCTCAGCACATCTTCGGCAATCGCGTCGTCGCTGGTCAGCAGCGCCAGCACGGTGGCGGCGTCGGCTTTCAGCAGATGGTCAGCTTTCTTGTCCAGCAGCAGCTTGCTCAGGCGGTTCAGCACCGCGGTTGGCTGATCGTCGGTCATCGCCACCGTAACCAGCAGGGAAACCGGCTGGTCGTCGCGGGTGAAGGCGGTGGCGGCGCGGCTGACCGCCACGGCGCTGCGCAGATTGCCTTCGGCGCTGTCGTTCAGCCAGATGCCCTGACCGAGGTTCAGCGGCGTATCGTTAATGACGTGGCTAACGAAAGCGGAATCCACAGCGCCTGCTTCTTTCAGACGCGCGGCGTTCAGCGCCTGCAGGGTCAGCAGATCGCTGGCCGCGACGTCGAGACTCAGGGTCTCGTTGTCCAGCTTCAGCGCTTCGCTCTGTTTCTCCCCCATCAGCAGCGCACGCAGCTCTTCCGCGGTGGTGGCGGACTGCAGCTGGGCGGCGACCGCGTCATCGCTCAGCACATGGGTCAGCTGACGCAGCAGGCCGAGGTGTTCATCTGAGCTGGCGGCAATCCCGATCGCCACATAGGCGGTCTGCCCTTCGCCCCAGGTGACGCCCTGCGGGAACTGAAACACCTGAACGCCGGTCTTCAGCACCTGGTCACGCGTATCCGTCGTGCCGTGCGGGATCGCGATCCCGTTGCCGAGGAAGGTGGAGGTCTGCTGCTCGCGCGCCAGCATGCCGTTCACGTAGCCATCGGCCACGTTGCCGGCGCTGACCAGCGCGGCGGCGACCTGCCGGATGGCCTCTTCTTTATTACCGGCCTGCTGGCCGGGATGAATATCCTGCACAGATAACTGGAACATGGTTCTCCTCTCCTGCTGAATTGAATCGTTTCAGCTAACTTGAGAAAAAAGGCGCCATCTGACGGTGAACGATATGCCGAATGACGCTGAAACGTTTCAAGAATTCTGTACCTTTCTTGCTCAACGCGCAAGGTACGTCAGCGACTTGATTGCAGAACTTAGAGGTACTGCACACTTTTGCTGAAGCCCTGGCGCCTGGCTGCGGTAAACGTCAGCTTTTTGCTGAACCCTCTATTTTGAAACACCTTTTTAATTATTCGTGCCATACTACTGTTTATTTTCAGCCAGCAGGCGTAAACTCCGCGCCGTCTCCTGAAACTACAGAAAACCAAACACATGGAAAACCGAAGCGCCGCCCTTCCCCGACGCGGGTTCGATGTCACCTCTTCCGCCTTCCTGATCGTCGCCTTTCTGACGGGCATTGCCGGGGCGTTGCAGACGCCGACCCTGAGCCTGTTTCTGACCAATGAAGTGCATGTCCGCCCGGCGATGGTGGGTTTCTTTTTTACCGGCAGCGCCGTCATCGGCATTCTGGTCAGCCAGTTCCTCGCCGGACGTTCTGACCGTCAGGGCGATCGCAAGCAGCTGATTGTCGTCTGCTGCCTGCTGGGGGTGCTGGCCTGCGTGCTGTTTGCCTGGAACCGGAACTATTTCATTTTGCTGTTCATCGGCGTATTCCTTAGCAGCTTTGGTTCGACCGCCAACCCGCAGATGTTCGCCCTCGCGCGCGAGCATGCCGACAAAACCGGCCGCGAAGCGGTGATGTTCAGCTCCATTTTGCGCGCCCAGGTCTCCCTGGCCTGGGTGATTGGTCCCCCGCTGGCCTATGCGCTGGCGATGGGGTTTGGCTTTACCGCGATGTACCTCAGCGCCGCGGCGGCGTTTATCGTCTGCGGGATCATGGTCTGGCTGTTCTTGCCCAGCATGCGCAAAGCGAAGGCGGTGGCGACTGGCCGGCTGGAAGCCCCGCGCACGCACCGCCGCGATGCGCTGCTGCTGTTCAGCATCTGCACGCTGATGTGGGGCACCAACAGCCTGTACATCATTAATATGCCGCTGTTTATCATTAACGAGCTGCATCTGCCGGAGAAGCTGGCCGGCCTGATGATGGGGACCTCCGCCGGGCTGGAAATTCCCACCATGCTGATTGCCGGTTACTACGCCCGGCGCTTCGGTAAACGCTTTCTGATGCGCCTTTCCGCGGTGGCTGGGGTGCTGTTTTATGTGGGCATGCTGACGGTGCACACGCCGGCGCTGCTGCTGGCGATGCAGGTGCTGAACGCCATCTATATCGGGATCCTCGCCGGGATTGGCATGCTTTATTTCCAGGATTTGATGCCCGGGCAGGCGGGCGCGGCCACCACCCTCTACACCAATACCACCCGCGTCGGCTGGATCATCGCCGGCTCACTGGCGGGCGTGGTGGCAGAGATCTGGAGCTATCATGCGGTGTTCTGGATAGCGCTGGTTATGGGGATCGCCACGCAGGCCTGCCTGTGGCGGATCAGAGACGTATAGATAAGGTTGCCCGGCCGGAGCCGGGCAGTGCAGATTAGTGATCCAGATAGAGATAATGCAGCCAGCTGGTCATGCGCAGCAGAACCTTGCGCATAATCGACACATGGGCAAAATAATCGGTATATACCGCCGCCTGGGCGCTGACCCCGTCCGGTAAATGTTCCACTTCTGGATGGGGATCGAGGTCGATCAGCACGTAAATGCCCTCTTTCCCCGCCCCGGCGTTCAGCCCCTGCAGCGCGCCGCTGGCCTGATAGCTGCCGTCCGGGACGGTCGGCAACACGCGCGATACCTTACCGCTGTAGACGCTGCCCGGCAGACCGTTAAACACCACCTCCGCGCTGTCCCCGGCCGTCAGACGCAGGACCGAGTTCTGACGGAATACCGCCACCACCTGGCGCTTTTGCTGGGGAATAAACACCAGCACCGGCTTGAAGGGCAGACGCACCGCGGTCATCCCCGGCCGCGCCAGAAGCTGTGTGACGTAGCCGTCGCTCGGCGCGCGAATCACGGTTTGCGCCAGATTATACTCCGCCTCAAGGATCTGCGATTTCAGGCTGGCAATATTGGCATCCAGCCCGTGGTAGCGGCCGGATACCTGCTCTCTGGCGTTTTGTAATTGCGCTTTCGCCGCCTGCAGGACCGCCGCCTGGATCTGCACCTGCTGCCTCGCGTGAGTCACATCCTGTTCCGAAAAAGGATTCACCGGCATGGCCGCCCCCTGAGCATAGCGCTGGTTGTCACGGGTGACCCGGTCGTACTCCGCCTGCGCCTGCTGTACTCTGGCACGGGCATCGTCAATGGTCGCCTGCTTCGCCCGCAGCGTGGCCTCTTCGGCCGCCAGATCGGCTTTCAGCTTGTTCAGCCGCGCGCGGTAGCGGGTATCGTCGATGCGGAACAGCAGTTCGCCCTTCTTCATTAACACATTGGTTTTACTGGTGACCTCCACCACCTCGCCTGATACCTGGGGCACCATCGGAATGGAGACGACAATTTTTTGCGCTCGCATCGTATAGGGGTGGTTATAGTTCATCGTTAATATTAACGCGCCAACGACCACTATTCCGCCTAATATCGCTGTCGGGATTGTCCATTTATTTACTGGAATGCGAAATATCTTAAACACGCCCCAGGCAATGGCGACATAGCAAAGGATAATTAACAGATCCATATTATTTCTCGCTATTCTCCGCCGACGCCTGCTGGCTGTTTTTTAACGCCGCTTCAAGTAACGCAATGCGTTTTTCCAGCTCCGCTCGCTGCTGATGTCCCTCGGACTGCGAAGCCATCCCCCAGCCACGATCGGGCCGGTACAGCGTGGCCCAGATCCACAGGAAAGGCCAGATAGCATGCAGGGTAAACAGGCTTATCCAGCCCGCCACATGAATCGCGTCCTGATGGGGGTGCTGGCGTTTTTGCGCGATGTGATAGGGAATATCGTGGATAATAATAACTCCATAAAACAGTATGAGAAAAACCAGTATTAATACAAACAAAGCAAAATAATTAAGCAGCATGGTGCATATACACTCAGAAAGCCAGCGGGAAGATCGTTATTATTAATGACGTCGAGAACCACAAAAGAAGCAATAAAACGCACAGGTTTCCTTAAATAACCGACTGTTCACGGCAAAGGCCATCATACGTTCAGCAGATCAATAAATCACATGGCAATTCCGCCAAACTGGTATATCATTTTTGATATACCATCAATATCAGGAAGCGATAAGATGTTGAAAGACTTTAAAATGGATGAGCTGAGGATCCTCTGCGCCATCGCCGAAACCGCCAGCGTAAGCCGGGCAGCACAGCGCCTGAATATGCCCCAGTCTAACGTCTCACGGACGCTGACCAGCGTGGAGCGGAAAGTCGGCCTGGCCATTTTTCTGCGCACCGCCAGGGAACTGGTGCGTACCGAGTTCGGCGAGCAGTTTATTCACGCCAGCAGCGCCGTTCTTGAGCAGCATGAGCAGCTTATCAACCTCGCCGACCGTTATAAAAACACGCTGCAGGGCGTCGTCACCCTTGGGGCGCCCATCGGCATCCACCAGTTTCTCGGGCGCTATATTCTGCCGGCGCTAAGAAAAACGCTGCCGGAGCTGCAGATCAATCTGGTCACCCGCAACGCCAGCGAGCGGGAACAGAAATACGGCGCCATTTTCAATAGCGACTGCGATCTGCTGATAAGCCCCTTTAAGCCACAGAATGAAAACCTTATCGCCCGCCCCTTCACCCGCTTTCGCACCGGCGTTTTCGCCTCCCCGGATTACCTGGCGCAACACCCTATCGCCGAGCCGGAGGCGCTGGTGGATCATGAGTGCATCACCCTGCGCATGCTGGGCGGCAGCGACAATATCTGGACCTTCAAAAGCAAAAACGGCAAACCGCTCAATCTCACGGTAAAGGGGGGATTCGTGTGCGATAACACGCTGCCGGCGGTGGAGCTGGCGAAGCTGGGGATGGGGATCGTTTATGCGCCCTACTATTCACTCGCCACCGAGCTGGCGGCAGGACAGCTGGTTCCCTGTCTGAAGAAGGAGCGCTGCATCGATCTGCAGGCCTGGCTTATCTACCAGCGACGGGACATTCTTCCGCTACGCGTCCAGGCGCTGCTGGACGGCCTCAGCGTCCATATCAAAAACCTGTCTCATTTGCTGCTTTAAGCTCAGGGCGCGGTGGCCAGCTCAAGCTCCAGCAGCCAGGTGATGGCGTCATCACGATGAGTGAAGCACATCTCCGGCGAGGGCTGCAGGCTGGCGCACACCTTCGGGCGCAGTGGGGAGCCGAAAATCAGGCACAGATTGTGCTCGGAGAGCTGAATACAGCGGGTATTGGCCGGCTTGCCCTGCGGCATGCCGGGGATCGGCGAGGATATAGAGGGGGCGATGCAACATGCGCCACAATCAGTACGACATTCCACAACCCAGCTCCCAAACGCTCATTTTGCGCCACAGCCTAAACGTTTTGCCAGAAGATAGCAAAACTCGCGAATTCCACTTGCCTGAACGCCCGGGCGCGAGTAGTTTTACGCGATATTTTTGACTCGTTAAGTGACAGGATTACTGCAATGCCAAGAGCGAATGAAATTAAAAAAGGTATGGTGCTGAATTACAACGGCAAGCTGCTGATTGTAAAAAATATCGATATTCAGTCACCCAGCGCCCGCGGTGCTGCGACACTGTATAAAATGCGCTTCTCCGATGTGCGTACCGGCCTGAAAGTAGAAGAGCGCTTCAAAGGCGACGATATCGTCGATACCGTGACCCTGACCCGCCGTTTCGTTGACTTCTCCTATGTCGATGGCAACGAATACGTGTTCATGGATAAAGAAGACTACACCCCTTACACCTTCACGAAAGAGCAGATCGAAGAAGAGCTGCAGTTTATTCCGGAAGGCGGCATGCCGGATATGCAGGTGTTGACCTGGGATGGTCAGCTGCTGGCGCTTGAGCTGCCGCAGACCGTGGACCTGGAAATTATCGAAACCGCGCCGGGTATTAAAGGGGCATCCGCCAGCTCCCGCACCAAGCCTGCCACCATGAGCACCGGCCTGGTGATTCAGGTGCCGGAATACCTGACCACAGGTGAGAAAATCCGCATTCATATCGAAGAGTGCCGCTATATGGGCCGCGCGGATTAATTTTCCGTGACGAGTTGACCAGAAAAAAGGACAGCCGCTGGCTGTCCTTTTTGTTATCCCCGTTGCCGCGATTACAGCAGTTCAGGGTATTTGGTCATCTTCAGCGCCAGCTCCACGCCGCGCACTTCCGCCATCCCCTTGAGACGGCCAATCGCCGAATAGCCTGGGTTGGTTTTCTTGCGCAGATCGTCCAGCATCTGATGACCATGATCCGGACGGAACGGGATCGGGCGCAGATCGCCGGCCTGTTTACGCCGCTGCTCTTCACGCAGAATCGCATCCACCACCGCCACCATATTGACGTCGCCGCTAAGGTGCGCCGCCTCGTGGAAGGTTTTCGGGTTCGCCTCGCGGCAGGTGGCGCGCAGATGGGTAAAGTGGATGCGATCGCCAAAGGTTTCCACCATCTTCACCAGATCGTTATCGGCGCGGACGCCATAGGATCCGGTGCACATGGTAAAGCCGTTATTGATGCTGTCCACTGTCTCTTTCAGCCACTGCATATCTTCGATGGTCGACACGATACGCGGCAGGCCCAGGATCGGCCGCGGCGGATCGTCCGGATGCACTGCCAGTCGGATCCCCACCTCTTCGCACACCGGTACGATGGCCCGCAGGAAATAGGCCATATTTTCGCGCAGCTGCGCTTTATCGATGTGGTCATATTCCGCCAGGCGCGCGCGGAACTGGTCGAGGGTGTAGCCCTCTTCCGCCCCCGGCAGGCCGGCGATGATATTGCGGGTCAGTTTCTCAATGTCCGCTTCGCTCATCGCCTTGTAATACGCCTCGGCCTGGCGCTGCTCTTCTTCGCTGTAATCCGCTTCCGCCCCCGGGCGTTTGAGGATATGCAGTTCAAAGGCGGCGAAGGCGATCTGATCGAAACGCAGCGCCCGGGAGCCGTCCGGCAGCTCATATTCCAGATCGGTGCGCGTCCAGTCGAGGATCGGCATAAAGTTGTAGCATACGGTATCGATGCCGCAGGCCGCGAGGTTGCGGATGCTCTGCTGATAGTTGGCAATCCAGGTCGCATACTGTCCGCTGTGGGTTTTAATATCCTCGTGCACCGGAATGCTTTCGACCACCGACCAGGTCAGCCCTTTCGCCGCTAACAGCGCCTGACGCTCTTTAATCTCGTCGACCGGCCAGACCTGACCGTTTGCAATATGGTGCAGCGCAGTGACGACCCCGGTCGCCCCCGCCTGTCGTACATCATCAAGCGATACCGGATCGTTCGGCCCATACCACCGCCAGGTTTGCTCCATCGCTATGCCCTCACAAAAGTTGTTATACCAATAATGGCGACAATCATGACGACTACCATACATGTTTCTCGTCAGGCTGCAAACAGAGCCGGCGCATTGATTGATCCAGCTCACAGTCAGCGGATAATTTCGGCTTACCAATTTAATTTCCTGTCATATAACTTTAGACTGGCAATGTTAATAAGCAGTTAAACAGGTGTGTAAAGAATGACAACAATTGCAACCGCTACGCTACCGGAAAACGTGCAACGTCCTCAGTACGATCGCAGCCAGCTCCGCTCGCGTATTGTCCATTTCGGCTTTGGCGCGTTTCATCGCGCGCACCAGGCGCTGCTGACCGATCGCGTGCTGAATAACATCGGCGGCGACTGGGGGATCTGCGAAATTAGTCTGTTCAGCGGCGATACGCTGATGAGCCAGCTTCGCGAACAGGACCACCTGTTTACCGTACTGGAAAAAGGCGCCGACGGTAATCAGCCCATTGTTATCGGCGCGGTACACGAATGCCTGAACGCCAGGCTCGATTCGCTGGCGGCGATTATCGAGAAATTTTGCGAGCCGCAGGTAGCGATTGTCTCGCTGACCATCACGGAAAAAGGCTATTGCATCGATCCGGCGACCGGCAAGCTGGATCCGACGCATCCGCGTATCGTTCACGATCTGGAAAATCCGACGCTGCCGCAGTCGGCTCCCGGTATTTTAGTTGAAGCGCTGGCCCGCCGCCGGGAACGAGGCCTGTCGCCCTTTACCGTGCTCTCCTGCGATAACATTCCCGACAACGGCCACGTGGTGAAAAATGCCGTCCTCGGCATGGCGGAAAAACGCAGTCCGGCGCTGGCGAGCTGGATCACCGACAACGTTAGCTTCCCGGGCACCATGGTGGATCGCATTGTTCCCGCCGCCACCGCGGAGTCGCTGGCGGAAATCGCCGCCGTGCTGGGGGTGGAAGATCCCTGCGCCATCAGCTGCGAACCCTTCATTCAGTGGGTGGTCGAAGACCACTTTGTCGCCGGGCGCCCCGCCTGGGAGACGGCGGGCGTGCAGATGACCGACGACGTGCTGCCCTGGGAGCAGATGAAGCTGCGGATGCTCAACGGCAGCCACTCTTTCCTCGCCTGGCTTGGCTATCTGGCAGGTCATGCGCACGTCAGCGACTGCATGCAGGATGAGGTCTTCCGCCGCGCCGCCCGCCAGCTGATGCTTGACGAACAGGCCCCGACGCTGACCATTACCGGCGTCGATCTGGCGGCCTATGCCGACAGCCTGATCGCGCGCTTCAGCAACCCGGCGCTCAAACACCGTACCTGGCAAATCGCCATGGACGGCAGCCAGAAGCTGCCCCAGCGTATGCTCGACGGTATTCGCGTGCATCTTGAGCGCGGCAGCCGCTGGCCGCTGCTGGCCCTCGGCGTAGCCGGCTGGATGCGCTACGTCAGCGGTACGGACGATGCCGGTCAGGCCATCGACGTCCGCGATCCGCTGGTGGACAAGATCCAGCAGCGGGTGGCGCAGAGCGATGAGCAGCAGCGCGTTGACGCCCTGCTGGGTCTGGAGGAAATATTTGGCCGCGACCTGCCGCGCAACGCGCAGTTTGTCGCCGGGATCCGCGCCGCCTGGCAGCAGCTGGCGATGCACGGCGCCCGCGAGGCGGTTGCCCGCGCGCTCAATTCTTAACAATATTTGCGCTTATGCGGACAGAATTTCCTTCTGTCCGCCTCAGGACTTCTCTTTTCCCTCTTTTTTCGTCAGGATAGGCGTAACTGTTACAACATTACATTTATCCTGGAGAAAAGAGTGACCAGAACCAATTTGATCACCGGCTTTCTCGGCAGCGGTAAGACGACCTCGATTCTTCATCTACTGGCGCAGAAGCCTGCGGATGAAAAATGGGCCGTACTGGTTAACGAGTTTGGCGAAGTCGGGATAGACGGCGCCCTGCTGGCCGACAGCGGCGCCCTGCTCAAGGAGATCCCCGGCGGCTGCATGTGCTGTGTCAATGGCCTGCCGATGCAGGTCGGGTTGAATACCCTGCTGCGCCAGGGGAAACCCGATCGTCTGTTGATTGAGCCCACCGGACTTGGCCATCCAAAGCAGATCCTCGATATCCTCACCGCGGCGGTGTATGAACCCTGGATCGATCTGCGCGCGACCCTGTGCATCCTCGATCCGCGTCAGCTACTGGACGAGAAAGCGGTCAACAACGACAACTTTCGCGACCAGCTGGCGGCGGCGGACATCATCGTGGCCAATAAAAGCGATCGGGAAACGCCCGAAAGCGCTCAGGCGTTTGTCGACTGGTGGCAACGCTGGGGCGGCGATCGCCGCCAGGTGTCAGCGACCCAGGGTAATATCGACCTGGCCCTGCTTGATGAACCGCGGCGCAACACCGCCCCGCTGCCGGCGAGCGCGGAGCACGCTCACCGCCATCCCCCCACAGCCGGTCTCGCCGCCCTTAGTCTGGCGGAACACCAGCGCTGGCGCCGCCACCTTAACAGCGGCCAGAGCTATCAGGCCTGCGGCTGGATCTTCGACGCGGAAACGGTCTTTGACACCATCGCCCTGCTGGAGTGGGCCCGGCTGGCGCCGGTGGCGCGCGTCAAAGGTGTGCTGCGCATTGCCGAAGGGGCGGTGCGGATCAACCGCCAGGGCGAGGATCTGCATATCGAGACCCTTAGCGTCGCCCCGCCCGATAGCCGCATCGAGCTTATCTCCGCCCATGAAGCCGACTGGAACGCGCTCCAGACCTCATTGTTGAGGCTTCGTTTAAGTTAAGGCGGCTAAGGTTGCCGCCGACTGTCACAAAATCGCAATGGCTATGATGAAAAACCGAATTCCTTTAATCCTGCTGCTTAACATCGCGGGTGTGGCGCTATTTTGCTCCTGGTATCTGCCAGCCAACCACGGCGCGTGGGCGCCGGTAGACGCCGCGATCTTCCATTTCTTTAACCATGGCGTCAGCGTCAGCCGCGCTTACGCCTGGCTGCTGGCGATCATCAACAATCGCGCCTTCGACGCCTGCTCGCTGCTGGCGATGGGTTGCCTGATGCTCAGCTACTGGCTCAAGGCGCCGGCGGCAGGCCGTCGTCAGATCGCCATTATGGGCGTGGTGATGCTGCTGGCGGCGGTGATCATCAACCAGCTGGCGCAACACCTGATGCCGGTTCAGCGCGCCAGTCCGTCGCTGTTTTTTAACGGTGTCACCCGCGTCAGCGACGTCGTTAATTTCCCCACTAAGGATGCTTCCAAGGACAGCTTCCCCGGCGATCATGGGATGATGCTGCTGATCTTCGCGAGCTTTATGTGGCGCTATTTTGGCCGCCGCGCGCTGGCCGTGGCGCTGGTGATATTTGTGGTCTTTGCTTTCCCGCGGGTGATGATTGGCGCCCACTGGTTCAGCGATATTGCCGTCGGCTCTCTGACCGCCGTGCTGATTGGCGCGCCCTGGGTATTGATGACGCCGCTGAGCGATAAACTGATCGCCTTTTTCGATCGCTACTTACCCGGCGGAATATCGGCCAAATAAAGCCGCGGGCCGCCGCCAGGGGCATTATCTATAAGGGGACCTTTTGGGTCCCTTTTTTCAATTGTCCTTTTTTTCAACATCGCGTTCATCTTCTTGTCACATTAATCCCGTGACAAATGAAGGAATTGTCTGTTTTTTGCCCGTAATTGCCGCAATTTTGTCCTTTCCCGATGATTCACTTTTTGTCACCAAAATACTTATAAGAAATCGCGCAAAACCGCTCGCCATGCGGCGTTTGATAGGGTAATCTCGTTCTCGTTTTGCCTTTTCCGCAACATTAATTCAGGCCCTGAATAAAATTGTGCGTGACTGCACAAATTTAAGCTTAAGGAATTGTCTCATTGCGGATGGGTATTTAGGCTCTAACACGTTTGGCATTTTTTATAACGACATTGTCGTTAAGGACAACAAGGGAAAATAAACAGCATGGTCAAATCTCAGCCGATTTTGAGATACATCTTGCGGGTAGCCCCCGCGATTGCAGTAGCGGTTCTGCTTTCCGCGTGTAGTTCAACAAGTACCGCCAGGAATATGCATTCTGAGACGCATGCTGTGGGTAGTGGCGATTTATCATCACTGCAAGCCTCTCAGGATGAATTTGAAACGATGGTCCGTAACCTGGACGTGAAGTCCCGTTTAATGGATCAGTATGCCAGCTGGAAAGGCGTGCGTTACCGCCTCGGCGGCAGCACTCGCAAAGGTATCGACTGCTCGGCGTTCGTGCAGCGCACCTTCCGCGAACAATTTGGTCTGGAACTGCCGCGTTCAACTTCTGAACAGCAGGAAACCGGAAAATCGATTTCCCGTACCCAGCTGCGTACTGGCGATCTGGTTCTGTTCCGCGCCGGCTCTACCGGCCGCCATGTCGGGATCTACCTCGGCAACAATCAGTTTGTTCACGCCTCTACCAGCAGCGGAGTGACCATCTCCAGCATGGATGAGCCATACTGGAAAAAGCGCTACAACGAAGCGCGTCGAGTCCTGAGCCGCTCGTAAACTGTCCTCTACCGCCGCCGGTTATCCCTTGGCTGGAAGCGGGATAAAAAACACTGCCCCGGCAGTGTTTTTTTTTGCCACCTGATTCTGAACGACGCAAAATAAGCTATGTCTTTTAAGTGGGAATGAGAAAAACGACGACTGACAACCCGTTGCTGCGCATCAATAACACGGAAAGACTATAGCTATGCTGACTCGCTACTTTTCGCCCCAGCGTAAAACCTGGCTAACCAGCCTGTGCGTGGGCATTATCGTCGCGCTACTGGCTGGCAGCATTCAGTTTATGGTGATTTACCATAACCGGGCCGAGCGTTTCGACGCCATTATCAACAATGTTAATACCTATCTGAAAAGCTATTTTCACGACCTGCGCCAGACCATTGACGGCCTGCAGCCGCTGGTGGAGCAGCCCTGCGAGAATATTGACTCCGGGCTCACCTCCCACGCCGCGTTCAGCCCTAACGTCCGCGCTTTCCTGCTGGTCAAAAACGGCGTGGCCTTTTGCTCCTCGGCAACCGGCGCCATGAATACCCCCCTCACCCAGCTGATCCCGGCCATTGATATCCGCAAACCCCTTGATATGGCGATTTTGCCAGGCACGCCGATGATGCCGAAGAGCGCGGCGCTGGCGCTATGGGTAGGCAAACCCGGTGATGAAAACAGCGGCATTTTCGTGTCGATTAACGCCAATCTCACGCCGTATATCCTCTATTCCGCACGGCAGAATGATTTCAGCGGTATTGCGCTGGTCATCGGCCACACCGCTATCTCCACCTTCAGTAACCGGCTGGTGGATCCGCAAACGCTGCATAACGTGCCTATCCGCGAAGTGCAGATCGACGGTTTCCCCCTCAAGGTCTACCTGTATGCCAACAGCTGGCTGGCGGAAAATACGCAGTTTGCTCTGCTGCTCGGGGTGGTGTGCGGCCTGCTGGCGGGGCTGCTCTGCTATTACGTGCTGTCGATCAAATCCGATCCGCGAAAATCCATCCTGCTGGGGATCAAAAACAACCAGTTCTACGTCGTCTATCAGCCGGTGGTGAATGCCCAGACTCTGCGTATCAGCGGCGTGGAGGTCCTGATGCGCTGGCGCCATCCGGTGGTGGGCGAAATTCCTCCTGACGTCTTTATTAACCTCGCGGAAACCCAGCAGATGATCGTGCCGCTGACCGATCACCTGCTGGCGCTGATCGCCCGCGACGCGCCGGCGCTGAAGCGTATTCTGCCGCACGGCGTCAAGCTGGGGCTCAATATTTCCCCCGCCCATCTTCAGGCCGACAGCTTCCGCGACGATATGCTGCGCTTCGCCGCCGCGCTGCCCGCCAGCCATTTTCACGTGGTGCTGGAGGTCACAGAGCGGGCGATGATTGACAAAGAAAAATCGGTCGCTAACTTCGCCTGGCTGCACCAGCACGGTTTTGAAATCGCGATCGATGATTTTGGCACCGGGCATAGCGCGTTGATCTATCTCGAACGCTATAACTTCGATTATCTGAAGATCGATCGCGGCTTTGTGCAGGCGATCGGCACCGAAACCGTCACCTCGCCAGTGCTGGATGCGGTGCTGACCCTCAGCCGTCGGCTGAAATTGATGACCGTTGCCGAAGGGGTGGAGACCCAGGAGCAGGCGGAGTGGCTCCGCGCTCAGGGAGTGCATTTCCTGCAGGGGTACTGGATCAGCCGGCCGCTGTCGCTGGCGGCGCTAGTGGCCGCGCACGATGAACCCGCGAATTATTTCACAACGCGTTAAGTCTCACTTATGATGCGGGAACAGAAGTCGGCCACGGGGGCCGGCTATGACAGGGTATTCTGCCGCCTATGTATGCGCGACTTTTTCTGCTTCTGCTTGCTCTGTTTAGCCTGAGCGCTAAAGCGCAATCCATTCAGGAAAGCGTCGCCTTCGCGATTATCGGCGAACCCAAATACGCCGCCGATTTCAGCCATTTTGATTATGTTAATCCACAGGCGCCGAAAGGCGGCACCCTCACCCTGGCGGCGATTGGCACCTTTGACAACTTCAACCGCTACGCGCTGCGCGGCAATCCGGCGGTACGCACTGAGGCGCTCTACGATCCCCTGTTCACCACCTCGGATGATGAGCCCGGCAGCTACTATCCGCTGATTGCCGAACGGGCGCGCTACGCCGGGGACTATTCATGGATGGAGATCGCCCTCAACCCGCGCGCCCGTTTTCACGACGGCACGCCAATCACCGCCCGCGATGTCGCTTTTACCTTCAATAAGTTTATGACCGAAGGGGTGCCGCAGTTCCGCCTCTTTTATAAAGGCACCACCGTGAAGGCCATCGCGCCGTTGACCGTGCGTATCGACCTCGGCCAGCCCGGTAAAGAGAACATGCTGAGCCTGCTGAGCCTGCCGGTGATGCCCGAGGCGTTCTGGCGTCATCACAAACTCAGCGACCCGCTGTCAAAGCCGCCGCTGGCCAGCGGGCCCTACCGCATCAGCGCCTGGCGGATGGGACAGTATATTACCTATTCCCGGGTCGCCGACTACTGGGCGGCCGACCTGCCGGTCAACCGCGGTCGCTGGAACTTCGATACGCTGCGCTATGACTATTATCTTGACGACAACGTCGCTTTCGAAGCCTTTAAAGCCGGGGCCGTCGACCGCCGGGAAGAGACGGTCGCCAAAAACTGGGCCACCCGCTACGTCGGCCGCAACTTCAGCCGCGGCTACATCATTAAAGAGGAGTATGCCAACACCTCGGCGCAGGATACCCAGTGGCTGGCGTTCAATATTCAGCGCCCGGTATTCGCCGATCGCCGGGTGCGGGAGGCCATTACCCTGGCGTTTGATTTTGAATGGATGAACAAGGCGCTGTTTTACAGCGCGTATCAGCGCGCCAACAGCTATTTCCAGAACACCGAATATGCCGCCCGCAGCCTGCCCGACGCGGCCGAGCTGGCCCTGCTGACGCCGATGAAAAACGAACTGCCCCCCGAGCTCTTCAGCCAGGTTTACCAGCCGCCGGTCTCCCGCGGCGATGGCTTCGACCGCGCCAACTTACTCCAAGCCGACGCCCTGCTTAACGCGGCGGGCTGGACGGTGAAGAACCAGCGCCGGGTTAACGCCGCCACCGGCAAGCCGCTGCGCTTTGAACTGCTGATGCCGGCCGGAAGCAATGACCGCTGGGTGCTGCCGTTTCAGCACAACCTGCAGCGCCTGGGGATCGTCATGGATATTCGTCAGGTGGATAACTCGCAGTACAGCAACCGCCGCCGCAGCCGCGATTACGACATGATGCCGAGCCTGTGGCGCGCCATGCCCTGGCCGGGCACTGACCTGCAAATCTCCTGGGCGTCGGACTATATTCACTCCAGCTACAACGCGCCGGGGGTGCAAAGTCCGGTGGTGGATAAACTGATTGCGCAGATCCTGCAGTGGCAGGGTAATAAGCAGAAGCTGATCCCGCTTGGCCGGGCGCTGGACCGCGTCCTCACCTGGAACCACTACATGTTGCCGATGTGGTATATGGCGCAGGACCGCACCGCGTGGTGGAATAAATTCTCGTTCCCCCAAACCCGCCCCATTTATTCGTCCGGCCTTGATACCTGGTGGTATGACGCGAACAAAGCGGCCACCCTCCCCGCGGACAGACGCTAAGGACATACCATGGGCAGCTACCTGATCCGCCGTTTGCTGTTAGTGATCCCCACCCTGTGGGCCATCATTACCATTAACTTTTTTATTGTACAGATCGCTCCCGGCGGCCCGGTCGACCAGGCCATCGCCGCCATCGAATTTGGTCAGCACGGCGGAATGCCAGGCGCCGGCGACGGCGGGATGGGCGCCAGCCATGCCCGCACCGGCGCCGGCAATATCAGCGAGGGTCACTATCGCGGGGGGCGCGGCCTCGATCCGGAAGTCATCGCCGAGATCACCCACCGCTACGGCTTCGACAAACCGCTGCACGAGCGCTACCTGAAGATGCTGGGCGATTATCTGCGCTTTGATTTTGGCGACAGCCTGTTTCGCAGCGCCTCCGTGCTGCAGCTGATTAAAGACAGCCTGCCGGTCTCGGTGAGCCTCGGGCTGTGGAGCACGCTGATCATCTATCTGGTCTCCATTCCGCTGGGCATCCGCAAAGCCGTCAGCAACGGCAGCCGCTTTGACATCTGGAGCAGTACGCTGATTATCGTTGGCTATGCGATCCCCGCCTTTCTGTTCGCCATCCTGCTGATCGTGATTTTCGCCGGCGGCAGCTATTTCGACCTCTTCCCGCTACGCGGTCTGGTCTCGCCAAACTTCGACACCCTCCCGTGGTATGAAAAGATCCTCGACTATCTGTGGCACATCACCCTGCCGGTGCTGGCGACGGTGATCGGCGGCTTTGCCGCCCTGACCATGCTGACTAAAAACAGCTTCCTTGACGAGATCCGCAAACAGTATGTGGTCACCGCCCGCGCCAAAGGCGTCGGTGAGAAACAGATCCTCTGGGGACATGTGTTCCGCAACGCCATGCTGCTGGTGATCGCCGGTTTCCCGGCCACCTTTATCAGTATGTTCTTTACCGGCTCGCTGCTGATCGAAGTGATGTTCTCCCTGAATGGTCTGGGGCTACTGGGCTATGAAGCGACGGTCTCCCGCGACTATCCGGTGATGTTCGGCACGCTCTATATTTTCACCCTGATCGGCCTGCTGTTGAATATCGTCAGCGATATCAGCTATACGCTGGTCGACCCGCGTATTGATTTTGAGGGCCGCTAATGTCGTTCTTCAGTCCCGTTAATCAGGCCCGCTGGGCGCGCTTTCGCCACAACCGTCGCGGTTACTGGTCGCTGTGGCTGTTTTTAATCCTCTTCCTCTGCAGCCTGGGGGCTGAGCTGCTGGCCAACGATCGGCCGCTGCTGGTGCAGTACCGGGGCCAGCTGTACGTCCCGGTGTTAAAAAACTATACCGAGCAGACCTTCGGCGGCGCATTCGCCACCGCCGCCGACTATCAGGATCCCTGGCTGCAGCAGCAGCTGGCCAGCCACGGCTGGGCGCTTTGGCCGCCGGTGCGCTTCGGCGCGACGACGATCAATTTTGCCAGCACGGTTCCTTTTCCATCGCCGCCCTCGGCCAGCAACTGGCTCGGCACCGACGCCAACGGCGGCGATGTGCTGGCGCGGATCCTTTATGGGACGCGCATCTCGGTACTGTTTGGTCTGCTGCTGACGCTGTTCTCCAGCGTGCTGGGGGTGCTGGCCGGTGCGATACAAGGTTATTACGGCGGTAAAATCGACCTCTGGGGGCAGCGTTTTATCGAAGTCTGGTCCGGTATGCCGACGCTGTTTCTGATCATCCTGCTCTCCAGCGTCGTGCAGCCGGGCTTCTGGTGGCTGCTGGCGATCACCGTCCTGTTTGGCTGGATGACGCTGGTGGGCGTGGTGCGCGCTGAATTTCTCCGCACCCGCAACTACGACTATATCCGGGCGGCGCAGGCGTTAGGGGTCAGCGACCGGCAGATCATCCTGCGGCATATGCTGCCCAACGCGATGGTGGCGACCCTCACCTTCCTGCCTTTTATTCTCTGCAGCTCTATTACCACCCTGACGTCGCTGGATTTTCTCGGCTTCGGCCTGCCGCTCGGCTCGCCCTCCCTCGGCGAGCTGCTCCTGCAGGGCAAAAACAACCTGCAGGCGCCCTGGCTGGGCATTGCCGCGTTTCTCTCTGTCGCCGTGCTGCTGACGCTGCTGATTTTCATCGGTGAAGCGGTGCGCGACGCCTTTGACCCCAGTAAGGCGGTATAATATGACCCACCCGCTGTTAGCTATCGACAATCTCTCTATCGCCTTTCGCCAGCAGGGGGAGACGCAGACCGTCGTGCATAATCTGTCGCTCGAGGTGGCGGCCGGCGAAACGCTGGCCCTGGTGGGGGAATCCGGCTCCGGTAAGAGCATCTCCGCCCTGTCGGTGCTGCGGCTGCTCCCTACCCCGCCGGCCAGCTACCCCAGCGGCGATATCCGTTTTCATGGCCAGTCGCTGCTGCATGCGGATGAGGCGACCCTGCGCGGCGTGCGCGGCAACCGGATCGCGATGATCTTTCAGGAGCCGATGGTGTCGCTCAATCCCCTCCATACCCTGGAAAAACAGCTCTACGAGGTGCTGTCGTTACACCGGGGAATGCGCAAAGAGGCGGCGCGCGGGGAGATCCTCGACTGCCTGGAGCGCGTCGGGATCCGTCAGGCGCCGCGGCGGCTGGCGGACTATCCGCACCAGCTCTCGGGCGGCGAGCGCCAGCGGGTGATGATCGCCATGGCGCTGCTGACGCGCCCGGAGCTGTTGATCGCCGACGAGCCGACCACCGCCCTCGATGTGTCAGTGCAGGCGCAAATTCTGCAGCTGCTGCGCGAGCTAAAGCGGGAGCTGAACATGGGGTTGCTGTTTATCACCCATAACCTGAGCATCGTCCGCCAGCTGGCTGACCGGGTGGCGGTGATGCAGAACGGCCGCTGCGTGGAGCACAATCACTGTCGGGCGCTGTTTAGCGCGCCGGCCCATCCTTACACCCAACGCCTGCTGGATAGCGAACCGGACGGCGAGCCGGTGCCGCTGGCCGCCGATGCCCCGGTGCTGCTGCAGGCGGAGGCGTTACAGGTGGCGTTCCCCATTCGTCGGGGGATCCTGCGTCGGGTGGTCGATCACCATCGGGTGGTCAATGATCTCCATTTCCAGCTACGGGCCGGCGAGACGCTGGGTCTGGTGGGAGAATCGGGTTCCGGCAAAAGCACGACCGGTCTTGCGCTGCTGCGCCTGATCCCCTCCGAGGGCAAGATAACCTTTGCCGGCCAGCCGATTCAGGGACGCGGTCGCCGACAGCTGCTGCCGCTGCGCCGACAGATGCAGGTGGTTTTTCAGGATCCGAACTCGTCGCTCAATCCGCGCCTGACGGCGCAGCAGATCATTGAGGAGGGCCTGCGCGTCCACCAGCCGACGCTGACGGCGGCTGAACGCGAACAGGCGGTGATCCTTGCCATGCAGGAGGTCGGCCTCGACCCGGCCAGCCGCCAGCGCTACCCGGCGGCTTTCTCCGGCGGCCAGCGCCAGCGTATCGCCATCGCCAGAGCGTTAATCGTCAAGCCGCAGCTGATCGTCCTTGACGAGCCGACCTCCTCGCTGGATAAAACCGTTCAGGCGCAGATCCTGAATCTGCTGAAAGCGTTACAGCTGAAGCATCAGCTGGCCTATATTTTTATCAGCCATGATTTAGGCGTGGTGCGCGCGCTGTGTCACCAGGTGATGGTGCTGCGGCAGGGAGTGGTGGTCGAACAGGGCGAGTGCCAGTCCGTCTTCAGCGCGCCCCGGCATGAGTATACCCGCCAGCTGCTGGCGCTAAGCTGACGGTCAGAAAGGGTTATTGCCGGAGAAGGGCTCGGCGATCGCCACGCCAAAGTTTTTCAGACGACAGGTGGCGGCAAACTCATCCTGCAGATTAACGAACAGGCAGGGCTCGCCTTCGCACTCCAGAACGGAACAGTCGACTTCGATGTCGCTTAACGCCTGGCTGAGCTTATGCATCACCGGCCAGGCTTTTTCACCGTCCGGACTCAGCAACTTCAGGGCGACGAGACTGTTTTCGTTCTGCGCGCCGTTTTGCGGAATCGGTTCAACTCTGGAACCCGCAAAACCGGCCAGCCAGCGATAGCTCTGCGGCAGACGGTGTACGATAGAGAGTTGTTGTGTATTCACGTGGTTTCCCCGGAAGCAAAAGGCTTCACAATAAATTTACATCAATATTAACACACTGTTGACAAATAGTCCTGCTCAGACGCAGAAAACGTTTACAGCCGCGGCGGCCCAGGGTTAAGCGCTTATATTCCAGCGTGTTATTTTTTCACCCGGCAAGCCGATTGGCGCTATATGTACCCGTTTCTGTGATCCAAAACAACTTTTTTATCGCAACAATGCGACTTTTTACACTAATTGATTTTACATAAAGGAAACAAATCGCAGAACCCTGAAGCCCATTGCGGTTGACGTGCATCAAGAAAGGGGCGATTTCGCCCCTGAAAATGTGACCTAGCGTGCGATTTTTCGCCGGCGGGAAGCGTAAAGGGAGAAGAAAATAGAGCTGGTGGCGCAGAAGGCGATGGAGATTAACATCGGCCAGGCGGTGGTAAAGGTGGCCATCGACAGCAGCGCGCCGATAATCGCCCCGATACCAAAGCGGAAAGTCCCCGCCAGCGACGAAGCGGTGCCCGCCATATGCGGAAACTCATCGAGGATCACCGCCATAGCGTTCGACGACACCATCGATACGCAGCCAACGAAGGCCGCCACGCCGATGACCAGCGACCAAAAGCCGACATCGAGCAGCGCGCAAACCACCATCCACACCGCCATGGCAAACTGGATCCACAGCCCGGCGCGGAACATGCGCAACGCCCCTACCCGCCGCACAAACCGGCTGTTGAACATGGTCATCAGGAACAGAAAGACAATGTTCAGCGCAAAATAGTAGCCAAAGTGCTGAGGCGCGACGTGGTTAATATTGATATAGACGAAAGGCCCGGCGCTAAGGAAAGAGAACATGCCCGCGAAGCTAAACCCGCTCGCCAGCATATAGCTCAGGACCCGCTTATGGCGGAACAGGGTGGCAAAGTTACCCATCGTGGTGCGCAGGTGGAACGGCTGACGCCTTTCAGCCGGCAGCGTTTCGCGGATAAACAGGCCGATCATCAGCGACGCCAGCAGGGCCGCCAGGGCGAGGATCCAGAAGATGGCATGCCAGCTGAACCAGACCAGCACCGCCCCGCCGACCATCGGCGCCACCAGCGGCGCAATGGTCGTCACCAGCATGACAAACGACATCATCCGCGAAAACTCATCTTTCGGATAGATATCGCGCATCAGGGCGTTGATCACCACGCTGGCCGCCGCAGCCGCCAGACCATGGAAGAAGCGCATGGCGATCAGCATCTCAATGGTCTGCGACAGGGCGCAGGCCACCGCCGCCGCGGCGAAGACCAGCGTTCCGCCGAGGATCACCGGCTTGCGGCCGAGGCTGTCGGCCATTGGACCGTACAGCAGCTGCCCCAGCGCAAAGCCGAGGATATAGGTGCTGAGGGTCATCTGCGCGCTGCCGTCCGGCACGTGGTACTGGGCAGCGATCACCGGCAGGGCCGGGAGATACATATCGATCGACAGCGGCATCAGCATGGCCAGCAGGCCAAGGATAAAGACAATCCCCAGAGACGAATTTTGCTTCAGCGTCACGTTTTGCTCCGTGGCTGCGGAGCGCCCACGCTGGCGATTTCCGCTTCCGTCAGCGGACGATATTCACCCGGCGCCAGAGATTCATCCAGCAGGATGTCGCCGATGCGTTCCCGATGCAGGCCAACCACGTGGTTGCCCACGGCGGCGAACATGCGTTTCACCTGATGGTAGCGGCCTTCGCTAATGGTGAGGCGCACTTCGGTCGGAGTGATAACTTCCAGCACCGCCGGTTTGGTGAGATCTTTTTCGTTATGCAGCTGGACGCCTTTGGCAAACAGCTCCGCGGTCCCTTCCGCCAGCGGGCTTTCCAGCGCCACCAGATAGGTTTTTTCACAGTGGTGTCGCGGCGAGGTAATGCGGTGCGACCATTGGCCGTCATCGGTCATCAGCACCAGTCCGGTGGTGTCGATATCCAGCCGACCGGCGGCATGCAGCTTATGCGCCACCGGCTCGTCGAGGAAATAGAGGATAGTCGGATGATCGGGATCGTCGGTGGAACAGACGTACCCCTGCGGCTTGTTGAGCATAAAATAGCGCAGGCCGTTCTGCTGGGTCAGCGTGTTCCCGTCATACTCCACCTCGTGCTCCGGCTGAAGCTTAAAGGAAGCATCTTTTACAATGTCGCCGTCCACGGTAACGCGGCTGCCGCGGATTTCACGCCCGGCAATAGCCCGGCTGACGCCAAGCTGCTGAGCGATAAACTTATCAAGTCGCATGAGATTTTTTTAGCCTGTCAAAGTGCTGGAGCGGGCAAATCGCCCGAAAAAGAAGAAATTCACTGGCTAGTATAACGGGCTCTTAACACCACTCAAGGGAAAAGATTCATGGCATACTATTCGCGAGTTAATTAGCCCCGTGAATTCATGACTTTTACATTACGTCCCTACCAACAAGAAGCCGTCGATGCCACCCTCGCCTGGTTTCGTCGCCATACCGAGCCGGCGGCGATTGTCCTGCCCACCGGCGCGGGCAAAAGCCTGGTGATCGCCGAGCTTGCCCGACTGGCCCGCGGCCGCGTGCTGGTGCTGGCCCACGTCAAAGAGCTGGTGGCGCAGAATCATGCTAAATACTGCACCCTTGGCCTCGAGGCGGATATCTTTGCCGCCGGACTGCAGCGTAAAGAGAGCCACGGCAAAGTGGTGTTCGGCAGCGTCCAGTCGGTGGCGCGTAATCTGGCGCAATTTCGCAGCGAGTTTTCGCTGCTGATCGTCGATGAATGCCACCGCATCAGCGATGATGACGACAGCCAGTATCAGCAGATCATCAGCCACCTGCGGCAGGTCAACCCGCAGCTCCGGCTGCTCGGCCTGACGGCGACCCCGTTCCGCCTCGGCAAGGGGTGGATCTATCAGTTCCACTACCACGGGATGGTGCGTGGCGATGAAAAAGCGCTGTTCCGCGACTGCATCTATGAGCTGCCGCTGCGCTATATGATTAAGCACGGCTACCTGACGCCGCCGGAACGCCTCGATATGCCGGTGGTACAGTACGATTTCAGCCGCCTGCAGGCGCAAAGCAACGGCCTGTTCAGCGAGGCCGATCTTAATCACGAACTGAAAAAACAGCAGCGCATTACACCGCATATCGTCAGCCAGATCGTGGAGTTCGCCGCAAGCCGCAAAGGGGTGATGATCTTCGCCGCCACCGTGGAGCACGCCCGGGAAGTGACCGGCCTGCTGCCGGCAGGCCAGGCGGCGCTGATCACCGGGGAAACCCCGGGTCCGGAGCGAGATCGCATCATCGAGGCGTTTAAAGCGCAGGCGTATCGCTATCTGGTGAACGTCGCGGTGCTAACCACCGGCTTCGACGCCCCGCACGTCGACCTGATCGCCATCCTCCGCCCCACCGAGTCGGTGAGTCTTTACCAACAGATCGTTGGCCGCGGCCTGCGCCTGGCGCCGGGAAAAACCGACTGTCTGATCCTCGACTACGCCGGCAACCCGCACGACCTGTACGCCCCGGAAGTGGGGACGCCGAAGGGCAAAAGCGACAACGTGCCGGTGCAGGTCTTCTGCCCGGCCTGCGGCTTCGCCAACACCTTCTGGGGCAAAACCACCGCCGACGGCACCTTGATTGAGCATTTTGGCCGCCGCTGCCAGGGGTGGTTCGAAGATGACGACGGCCACCGCGAACAGTGCGACTTCCGCTTTCGTTTCAAAAACTGCCCGCAGTGCAACGCGGAAAACGATATCGCCGCCCGCCGCTGCCGGGAGTGCGACACCATTCTGGTTGACCCGGACGACATGCTGAAGGCGGCGCTGAAGCTGAAGGACGCGCTGGTGCTGCGCTGCAGCGGCATGGCCCTGCAGCACGGTAGCGACGAGAAAGGCCCGTGGCTGAAAATCACCTACTACGATGAGGACGGCGCCGACGTCAGTGAGCGCTTCCGTCTGCAAACGCCCGCCCAGCGTACCGCCTTTGAGCAGTTGTTTATCCGCCCGCATACCCGCACGCCTGGAGTGCCGCTGCGCTGGATAACGCCGGCGGATATCGTGGCCCAGCAGGCGCTGCTGCGCCATCCGGACTTTGTCGTCGCCCGCATGAAAGGCCAGTACTGGCAGGTGCGGGAAAAAGTGTTCGATTATCAGGGGCGTTTTCGCCGCGCCAACGAGCTGCGTTAATCACCCGAAAGCTGAGGTTTTGATTGCCCGTGTGTCGTTTGGCGGCTATAATGCCGCCCGCTTTTGCATTCGCAAAGCAGATAATCCGCCTGTTGCTGGGTCGCCTGTAGCAGGCTTTATATATAGAGAGACATGAATGTTTACTATCAACGCAGAAGTACGTAAAGAGCAGGGTAAGGGTGCGAGCCGCCGCCTGCGCGCAGCTAACAAGTTCCCGGCAATCATCTACGGTGGCGAAGCTGCTCCGGTTGCTATCGAACTGGACCACGACAAAGTATGGAACATGCAGGGCAAAGCTGAGTTTTACGGCGAAGTTCTGACCGTCGTTGTTGATGGCAAAGAAGAAAAAGTCAAAGTTCAGGCTGTTCAGCGCCACGCGTTCAAGCCGAAACTGACTCACATCGACTTCGTTCGCGCGTAATCGCCGATAGCAAGTTGTATGGCAAGCGCCCCGGGGTCTTCGGCTCCGGGGCGTTTTGTTATCCGCGCCGCCAAAGCGCCGGCGCCTCGTCCACGATGTCGCTCAGCAGCCGGTGCTTATTCATTCCGGGCAGCCAGAGCATCACCATGGTGACGTTCAGCCCCTGACTGCCGACCTCCGTCGCGATTTCACCGACTCCCTGCCACTCGCCTGGCCGCAAATGGTCCGGTAAAAACCCCCAGCCCCGCCCCTGCTCCATCGCATGGCGCAGCAGGGTAATTTCGTTCATATACAGCGTATGGCCGGAGATCTGCAGCCGGCGGGCAATCTGATCGTCGCTGCGCCGGTGCATCACCAGCTGCGGCGTCAACGACAGATTCAGCAGCGTCAGCGGCCGCGCCGCATCCCGGAACAGGCGGTCCGCCGCGTAGAAACGCAGATCCACGGTGCCGAGCGCCCGCCACTCCATTTCGCTGCCCAGCGTGCGGTTGTTGGCCTGGCACATCGCCATATCCGCCACGCCATCGCTCAGCGCCTGCTCGGCTTCGCCCCGTGAGGCGCTCCAGCAGCTTAACCGGATCTGCCGCCGGGCCAGCGTATCGGCCAGCGCGCAGAGAAAATCACGTGGGATAAAGGGATCGTACACCAGACGCAGCGCCTGCCCGGCGGTTTGCGGCAGCGTTTGCGCAAAAGACTCGAAAGCCTGCGCCTGACGCAACAGCAGATGCGCCTGACGAAAAAGCTGCTCCCCTTCGGCGGTTAAGGTCAGGGTACGCCCTTCCCGGCTGAACAGCCGATAGCCCAGCGCATCTTCCAGATAGTCCAGCAGATCGCGCAGCGTGGTTCGGTCTTTACCTAACCGAATAGCCGCCCGCGACAGGCTGCCGGTCTCGGCGATGGTGGCGAATGCTTCAATCTGCGCGAAAGAATACTGCAGGGTTTTCATCCTTCTCTCCCTTTCGGGGGAAAATCCCCCCTTTGCTGATTTTAGCCGCCGCGCGCCGATTTATATACTGCGATGCGAATCTATGGCAAACGAGGAAAGGAAGATGATAAGAAAACCACTGGCCCTGGCGTTAATCCTGGCGGCGCTGCCGGCCGCGGCAATGGCACAACGCTGCGGCGACCTGACGCTGGATGTCTGCCCAACGCCTTACGACCAAACGCTACCCGCCGCCAAAGATATGCTCAGCTGGGATCAGACTTCACGCGTGATTGGCTTTCGAAATGACTATCGCAACTATGCCGGCGATGTTTTCCGCCACGGCGCCTCGGCGCCGCTGGAACGCGCTGAAAAACAATTGACCGATGCCCGCTATACCCTTAACGGCCACACCTGGACCCTGCAGGATTACCTGAAGCGCGAGAACGTCAGCGGTATGCTGGTGCTGAAAGACGGCAAAGTCGCCTGGAAATATCTTGGCGACGGCAACACCGATACCACCCTGTGGACCTCACGCTCGGTGGGAAAATCGGTGGTCTCAACGCTGGTGGGCATCGCCATTCAGCAGGGTAAGATCCACTCCCTCGATGATCTGATTACCGTTTATGAACCCGAACTGAAAGGCACCGCCTGGGACGGCGTGACGCTGAAGCAGTTGATGCAGCACACCAGCGGTGTGGAATGGAATGAAGACTACACCGACCCGCAGTCGCACTTCGCCCGCCTGACCCAGTGCGAGGCGCAGCCCGGGGCCTATGCCTGCGTGCGCAAGATCGTCACCGGCCTGGCGCGCAAACATCCGGCGGGCGAGCAGTGGTCCTACTCTTCCGGCGGCGCCTGGCTGCTGGGCGATATCCTGGAGCGCGCCACCGGCATGTCGCTGGCCGCCTGGCTTGAGCAGTCGCTGTGGCGGCCCGTCGGGATGGCCCACGACGGCGTATGGCATGCTTATCAGCAAGGGAAGCACGATGTCGGCGCCCACGGCTTTAACGCCACCCTTGAAGACTGGGGCCGCTTCGGCGAATTCGTCGCCCGCGATGGTCGGTTAAGCAACGGCAAACAGCTGGTGCCGGCGGGCTGGTTCGATCAGGCCGCAAGCTGGACCACTGCGCTAAACTCGGTCTCGGCGGCGCATCCGCAAGGTATCTACGGCTATCAGTGGTGGAATAACGCCATACCGGCGAATGCGCAAAACGTCCAGCCGACGCCGCAGGAAGGGCTGAAAGACTCGCTGTGGGCGCTGGGGATCTACGGCCAGGTGATCATGGTGAACCGCGCGGAACACCTGGTGATCGTCCAATGGTCGACCTGGCCGCAGGCGGAACCCTCCTTTAACGCCCAGCCGTTGGAAGCGGCGCTGATGTACAGCGCCATTGCCCGCGAGCTGCGTTAACCCTCCCTGCTCCTTGCCGCTCAGCCGGCGAGGAGCGTGTCGGCATTCAGCGCCAGGTGCTGCAGCAGGATAATGGTTTTGGCATCCATGATCTCGCCATCGCGAATGGCCTGCAGCGCCCGCGCCAGGGGCCACTCCAGCACTTCAATGTCCTCACCTTCCGCCGCCAGCCCGCCGCCGTCTCCCTGCCGGTCATCGGCCTGATATTCGGCGATAAAAAAGTAGAGTTTTTCGGTGACAGATCCGGGGCTCATAAAGACGGTGAAGAGGGGCTCGATGCGCGTCACCCGAAAGCCGGTCTCCTCTTCCGCTTCGGCTACGATCCGCGCCTCCGGCGAGGCGTTATCCAACAGCCCTGCCGCCGCTTCAATGAGATATCCGTCGTGACCGTGAGTAAACACCGGAAAACGGAACTGACGGGTCAGGACCACCGTCCGCTTTTCCCGGTTGTAGAGTAAAATGACCGCGCCGTTGCCGCGATCGTAGGCCTCGCGGCTCTGCTCCTGCCAGCGTCCGTCCCGGCGCTGCAGTTCAAAGGTATATTTTTTCAGCGTGTACCAGTTATCAGAGAGCAGCGTCTCGCGAACGTGTCGGACGTGCGGTGCGTGAGTTTGCATGTTATATCCCCTTTCAGATGACAGCAGGCACCATAACATGCATAATCGTGCATAAACAAGATCACTCGTGAAGGAAAAATCATGCTCGCCAGTCAACGAAAACAGCAAATCCTGCAGATCCTTGCGGAGGAAAAACAGGTGATGTCCGGGGAGCTGAGCCAACGGTTTAACGTCTCTGAGGACTCCATTCGCCGCGATCTGCGCGAGCTGGCGGCGGAAGGAAAACTGCAGCGGGTCCACGGCGGGGCGCTGCCCGTCTCTGCCGCCATCGCCCCTATTGAAACACGCAAAAGCGTGCAAATCGCCTCCAAACAGGCGGTAGCGCGCGCTGCCGCCGCCCTGATCCAGCCTGGACAGGTGGTGATTGTCGATGGCGGCACCACCACCGCGGCGATGATCGGCTTATTACCCGCCGACCTCAGCTGCACGGTGGTCACTCACAGCCCCGGCATCGCCGTGGCGCTGGTCGATCACCCGCGAATCGAGGTGATCCTGCTCGGCGGCAAAGTGTTTAAGCATTCGGTTGTCGCCGTCGGCCCTGAAACGCTGGAAGCAATGGCGCGGATCAACGCCGATGTGTTCTTTATGGGGGTGACCGGCGTCCACCCGCGAGCGGGTTTTACCACCGGTGATTATGAAGAGGCAGGCATCAAGCGCGCGCTGGCGGCCAGGGCCGCGGAAACCGTGGTGATGGCCTCCCGGGAAAAGCTCAACGCCGCGTCGGCCTTTGCCATCGGCGAGCTGAACCTCGCCAGTACGCTTATCGTCGATGGGGAGCCCGACGCCGCGCTGCGCCAGCGGCTGGTGCAGAGCGGCGTGGAGATCGTCCCCGTTCAGCGGTCGCGCTGACGGGGCGTGGCGCTTAGTTGCCGCCGGACGTCCGGCGCTGCAGCTGGTCGCGCAGGTTCGGCGGGGTGCCCTTAATGGTCAGGGTATCGGTGGCGGGATCCCAGAATACGCGTTCGCCCAGCAGCATCGCGTCGAAGTTAATGGTCAAACCGCCGCCGCTGCCGGCAAACTTGGTCAGCTGACGTAAGGTGCTGCGATCCGCCGGGAAGCTCTCTTCCAGCTCGTAGCCCTGCTCGGCGGTGAATTCCTGGAAGCTCTTTTCGCTGACGCCGGCAAGCTCTTTGGACAGCGACTCCAGCTCAATCTCTTCCCCGGCCTGCAGCTGTTCATTGCAGTAAGCATAGACCTGCTGACGCACATTCTGTCGCTCGGATTTATCAAGCTGCGCGTCGGCGGCAAAGTCATCCACCGCCTGCAGCAGGCCGCGGTTCTGCGCTTTGGCGTTGAGACCTTCGCTGGCGCCGAGGAAATCCATGAAGAAATCGGCCACTTTGCGCCCCACCCGCCCTTTCAGGAAGGTCAGGTAGCGGGTCGACTCTGGATTGGTTTCCCACTCGGTCAGATCGATGCGCGCGACGATATCGGCATGGTTAATATCCAGATAATGGGTCGAGCGGATATCCAGCTCTTCGTTGACGCGCATGCTGCTCAGGTTATTGAGCACCGCCACCAGCAGATACTCGACCGCCAGGTAACGATACTGACAGAAGAGGACAATGCCCCCTTCGGCGAACGGGTATTTCGCCAGCTCATCGCGCAGGCGGCCGGTCGCCGCGCGGCTGAACGCCAGAAACTCCTCTTCCCCCTGACGCTGCAGGCGCAGCGCCTGCGCCAGTTCGCTCTCTTCATTGAACAAGCCATAGGCTTTGCTTTTGGCGCTATAAACCCGGTGCAGTTCAGCCATCATCTCGACGACCGTCGCGTTCGGCTCCAGCAGTGACTCGCGCAGCACCAGCTCCAGATTTTGTTCATCACGTTTGATTAACTGATGCAGGGCAATCTGGTCGATATCCAGACTCATGTTAAACTCTCCTTTTAGACCGGGCGGTATTCAACCACCGCCGGGTTGCCGACGCAACTGGCGCCACACATTTCGACGTCATGACTGACGATCGGTGCGCTTTTGCGCCGCGGCGAAAAAATGCGGAAAAAAAGCTGCTGCTACGGTAATATGTTGCCCTTTCACGAACAAACAGATTTTGAGTTTATGCCGCAAATTTCCCGCTATAGCGATCAACAGGTCGAACAGTTGCTCAGCGAGCTGACGAACGTCCTGGAATCACACAAAGCCCCGGTTGACCTTTCACTGATGGTGTTAGGCAATATGGTGACCAACCTGATCAACAGTAGCGTCGCGCCGGCGCAGCGTCAGGCCATCGCCCGTTCTTTCGCGCAGGCTTTGCAATCTTCGATTAACGACGATCCAGCGCATTAAGGATAACAGCAACAGTATATGGTGACTCTACGTCAGCCCTACCGAGAAAAAGTCTCCCAGATGGTTAGCTGGGGGCACTGGTTCGCCCTGTTCAACATGTTGTTGGCCATGGTGCTCGGCAGCCGCTACCTTTTTGTCGCCGACTGGCCGACGACGCTTGCCGGACGACTCTTTTCGTACGTCAGTCTCGTCGGGCACTTCAGCTTCCTGGTGTTTACCAGCTATGTGCTGATCCTCTTTCCGTTGACCTTTATCGTGGTCTCGCAGCGCCTGATGCGCTTCCTGTCGGTGATCCTTGCCACCGCCGGGATGACGCTGCTGCTGATAGACAGCGAGGTCTTTACCCGCTTTCATCTTCATTTAAACCCGGTGGTCTGGGAGCTGGTCATCAACCCTGACCAGAATGAGATGGCGCGCGACTGGCAGCTGATGTTTATCAGCGTCCCGGTCATCTTTTTGATTGAAATGCTCTTCGCCACCTGGAGCTGGCAAAAACTGCGCAGCCTGACGCGTCGCCGCCATTATGCCCGCCCGGTCGCCTGGTTCTTCTTTTTGTCGTTCATCAGCAGCCACCTGGTCTATATCTGGGCGGATGCCAATTTTTATCGCCCGATCACCATGCAGCGAGCGAATCTACCGCTTTCTTATCCGATGACCGCCCGACGTTTCCTTGAGAAACATGGCCTGCTCGACGCCGAGGATTATCAGCGTCGCCTGGTGGAGCAAGGGGCGCCGGAGGCGGTATCGGTCCAGTATCCGCTCAGTAACCTGCGCTACCGCGACCTCGGCGCGGGCTATAATGTGCTACTGATCACCGTCGACAACCTGAACTACTCGCGGTTTGAAAAAACGATGCCGGCGCTGGCGGCGTTTGCCAAAGAAAACGTGAACTTTACCCAGCATATGAGCTCGGGCAATACCGCCGACAGCGGCCTGTTTGGCCTGTTCTACGGCATTTCGCCAGGCTATATGGACGGTGTCCTCTCGGCGCGTATTCCCGCGGCGCTGATCACCGCTCTCAACCAGCAGGGCTACCAGCTGGGCCTGTTCTCTTCCGATGGGTTTAGCAGCCCGCTGTATCGCCAGGCGCTGCTCTCCGACTTCTCGCTGCCGAGCGCGAAGACCCAGAGCGACGAGCAGACCGCCAATCAGTGGATCGGCTGGCTGGACCGTTACGCGCAGGATGAGAATCGCTGGTTCTCGTGGGTCTCGCTCAATGGCACCACCCTCGACGATACGCAGCAGCAGGGCTTTGTCCGCCGTTATAGCAAGGCGGCAGGCGACGTTGATGCCCAGATCGATCGGGTGCTGACCGCGCTGCGCGAAGGCGGCAAGCTCGATAATACGGTGGTCATTATCACCGGCGGCCACGGCAAGCCGCTTAACGTCAAACACGACCCGTTCGACTGGTCGCGCGAGCAGCTGCAGGTGCCGCTGATTATTCACTGGCCGGGCACGCCGGCCCAGGAAATTGCCACCCTGACCGATAACAAAGATGTGATGACCACGCTGATGCAGCGCCTGCTTCACGTGTCGACGCCGGCCAATGAGTATTCGCAGGGGGAAGATCTGTTCAGCGCCGCGCGGCGTCGGAACTGGGTCACCGCGGCCAACGGCGATACGCTGGCCATTACCACCCCGGCTATCACCGTGGTCCTCAACCATAACGGCACCTATACCACCTGGAGCCGCGACGGTGAGAAAATCAAAGATCAGAAACCGCAGCTCAGCCTGTTGCTGCAGGTCCTGACCGATGAAAAACGCTTTATCGCTAACTGATTGATTAATTATGAATCAATCGCGCGCGACCCGCTTGCATTCGCCTGGGGAACGGGTAATATTGTTCCCCACGCGTCGGCACGTAGCGCAGCCTGGTAGCGCACCGTCATGGGGTGTCGGGGGTCGGAGGTTCAAATCCTCTCGTGCCGACCAAAAATCCCTGAGAAACCAGCCTTTTAAGGCTGGTTTTTTTATGCCCCTCTTTTACGCCTGTTCACCTCAGCTCGTTGAATTTGTGCCCTTTCCGCGCCACAGCGTATAGAGTACGACTATCCTGATGGTAAATTACGTCGTAGCATCTATTATTCGACCGTATGACTCATAAGCAGGAGCGGATGACATGAGAGTTAATGGACTTACCAAAGGATTTTTCATCCTTATCGTCTTCATTGTAACCCTGGCCTTTTTTGATGTTCTCTCACCCTATTATTCCGCCATCCTCTGGGCCGCCATCCTCGCGGTGATTTTCAATCCGGTCAAAAACAAGATGCGCACCCGCCTCGGCGAACGTAACGGCCTTGCGGCGCTGATGACCATCGTCATTATCTGCCTTATCGTGTTCACGCCGCTGGCGATTATCCTGTCGTCACTGGCCTACGAGCTGAACGTGGTGTACAGCAAACTGCAGCATAACGATACCCAGTTCCCGACGGTGGTCGCCAGCCTGATCGCCCACCTCCCCGGCTGGGCCAGAAGCTTCCTCGCCGAACATAACCTGGATAGCGCGCAGCAGATCCAGCAGCAGCTCTCCGATGTCGCCCTGAAAGGCGGCCAGTATCTGGCCGGCAGCGCGTTTCTGATTGGTAAAGGCACCTTTGGCTTCACCGTCAGCTTCGGCATTATGCTCTACCTGCTGTTCTTCCTGCTGAAGGATGGCCCTCACCTGGTGCTGTTGATCCTCGAATCTCTGCCGTTATCCAGCTACGTGAAGCAGCACCTGTTCGCTAAGTTCGCCGCGGTGGCTCGCGCCACGGTAAAAGGCACCGTCGCCGTGGCGCTGGCGCAGGGGGCGCTGGGCGGCTTTGCCTTCTGGATCGCCGGTCTGGACGGCAGCATTCTCTGGGGCGCGCTGATGGCGTTCCTGTCGCTTATCCCGGCGGTAGGCTCGGCCATTATCTGGGTGCCGGCGGCGATTTACCTGTTTGCCACCGGCCAGCTGTGGCAGGGCGCCTTTATTGTCGGCTTCTTTGTCATTGTGATTGGCCTGGTGGACAACATTCTGCGTCCGCTGCTGGTGGGCAAGGATACCAAAATGCCGGACTACCTGATCCTGATCGCCACCCTCGGCGGCATGGAGATCTACGGTATTAACGGCTTTGTTATCGGCCCGCTGATCGCCGCCTTGTTTATCGCCTGCTGGAATTTGCTGTCGGGGCGGGAACACGCTGGCAACACTGATGAAATCGATGAAGAATTTATTGAGGAAGCGAAAAATAGCCGTAATGAATAATTTCACCGGCAGGCCTCTGGCGGCCTGCCAGCGCCCCTGTTGCGCTCTGCGCGGCCGACATCTTACCAGTAGATAACACTATTCATTTTGCAAAAAATGGTAAATAAATCTTAACATTTAGCAAAGTGATGATAGGCTATCTCTGTCAGGAACGAAAATAAAGGATGATCAACCGTGAAAAAAATCACTACGCTAGCCGTTTCTCTGCTGACCGCCGCCTGCATGTCTGCCGGCGCCCTGGCCGCAGACCAGCCGCTGGAAAAAGTCGCGCCGTTCCCGAAAGCGGAAAAAGGCATGAAGCGTCAGGTTATTCAGCTGCCGCAGCAGCAGGATGAATCGGCGCTGAAGGTTGAGCTGATGATCGGCCAGACGCTGGAAGTTGACTGCAACCACCATCGTCTTGGCGGGGAGCTGGAAAGCAAAACCCTGGAAGGCTGGGGTTATGACTACTATGTTTTTGATAAGCTGAGCGGCCCGGTATCCACCATGATGGCCTGCCCGGACGGCAAGAAAACGAAGAAATTTGTGACTGCCGGCCTCGGCGATGACGCCATGCTGCGCTACAACAGCAAGCTGCCGATCGTCGTCTACACGCCGACCAATGTCGATGTGAAATATCGCATCTGGCGCGCGGAGGAGACTATCGGTAACGCCGAGGTCCGCTAAGGCGCGCCATTAAAACGGCAATAAAAAAACGGCAGCCCGCAGGCTGCCGTTTTTGTCAGAGCGCGATATCCGCTATCGGCTTGCCGCCGCTCAGCGGCTTCAGCTCCGCCTGCGGGGCTTCATCCATCGCGGCGGCTGGCTCATATTTCAGCTCCAGCACTTCACTGGTCCACGCCAGCGCTTTCTCAATCTCCGCCGGGTTGCCATCAAGGCGAATACCGTAGGTCGGGATGATCGCCTTCAGCCTGGCCTGCCATTCCGGCGAATTAACTTTGTCCTTAAACACTTTTTCCATCAGCTGCAGCATGATAGGCGCCGCGGTGGAGGCGCCTGGCGATGCGCCGAGCAGCGCCGCGACGGTGCCTTCGTCATCGCTGACCACTTCGGTGCCCAGGCGGAGTACCCCGCCCTTCTTCGCATCGCGCTTGATGATCTGCACGCGCTGACCGGCCTGCCACAACCGCCAGTCCTCTTTCCGCGCTTCCGGATAGTATTCGCACAGCGCGGCCAGACGATCTTTATCTTTCTGCATCACCTGGCTAATCAGATATTTCACCAGATCGAAGTTGTCCAGGCCGACGTTGAGCATCGGCAGGATATTCGAGGTATTGGTCGAGGCCAGCAGATCCCACAGCGAACCGTTCTTCAGGAAGCGGGTCGAGAAGGTCGCGAACGGCCCGAACAGCACCACGCGTTTACCGTCGATAATACGGGTATCGATGTGCGGCACCGACATCGGCGGCGCGCCCACTTCGGCCTGGCCGTAAACCTTCGCCAGATGGTGGTTTACCACCTCCGGATTTTCGCAGACCAGGAACTGGCCGCCGACCGGGAAGCCCGCATACTCTTTGGCCTGTGGAATGCCGGTTTCCTGCAGCAGGGTCAGCGCCGCGCCGCCGGCGCCGATAAAGATAAATTTGGCTTTGATAACCCGCTTCTGACGACGGTTGTCGGCATCCGCGAGGGTGACCGTCCAGCTCTTGTCGGCGTTGCGCTTGAAGCGACGTACCACGGTGCCCAACTGGAGGGAGAAATTATCATGCTTTTGCAGGCTGGCGATCAGCTGGCGGGTGATTTCGCCATAGTTGACGTCGGTTCCCACTTCCGTACGGGTGGCGGCCACTTTTTGCAGCGGGTCGCGACCTTCCATCACCAGCGGCGCCCAGGCTTTGATCTGCTGATGGTCTTCAGAGTAACGAATGCCGCGGAACAGTTCACTCTGCTGCAGCGCCGCATAGCGCGCGCGCAGGAAGTTGACGTTATCTTCGCCCCACACAAAGCTCATGTGCGGCACGCTGTTAATGAATGATTTTGGTTTGTTCAGGACGCCGCGCGTCACCTGATGCGCCCAGAACTGACGCGAGATGTGGAAGGCTTCGTTGATGTCGACCGCTTTGTCGATATTGATGCCGTTGGCGGTCTGCGGCGTGTAGTTCAGCTCCATCAGCGCCGCGTGGCCGGTCCCCGCATTGTTCCACCCGTTTGAGCTCTCTTCCGCCACGCTGGACATCTGCTCAACCATGGTAATAGACCAGTCTGGCTCAAGCTCCTGCAGCCAGGTTCCCAGTGTGGCGCTCATAATGCCGCCGCCAATCAACAATACATCCGTCTCTTGCTCATGGCGGGTGTTGGTCCGAGTGCTGTTGGGACCAACCGCCTGTGAGCGTGGTACGGCCATCTTTTTATTCATCGGATTTGAGCCTTACTTTACTCGCTGTTTTTATTTAGCGCAGGTGATACGATTCTCACCCCTCACGTTACCACCGAAGCTCAAAAATTTAAATATTGTTTAAATTTTAAGTTCTGTTTTGAGATCCGTTATAAAAATGTTTAATAAATGTATACAGCAAATCACTTTTTGTACTGGTGCGCTGGTAGATTCCGCGCTATCATCCCTGGTTTTGTGACAGACCGCACGGAAGCTGGGTCTGACACCGCTCCTCCTTTTTTTATAAGCTGCGAACTTTTTTTATGCCTCCAGTTTCTGACTCCGCCGCTTCCGGCAACCTGCGCACCATCCTCCGTTCTCCGTCGCTGCTGACGCGCGAAGCCCTGGCCGGCGTGCTCACCGCCCTGGCGTTAATCCCGGAAGTGATTTCGTTTTCTGTCATCGCCGGCGTTGACCCACAGGTGAGCCTGATTGCTTCCGTGGTGCTCTGTCTGGCGATGTCGCTACTCGGCGGACGCCCGGCGATGGTCACCGCGGCCGCGGGCTCAGTAGCGCTGGTCATTGGCCCGATGGTGCATCAGCACGGCGTGGGTTACATTCTGCCAGCCGTCATTCTGGCGGGTATTATTCAAATTTTGTTTGGTCTGTGCGGCATGGCGCGCCTGATGCGCTTTATCCCCCCGGCGGTGATGACCGGGTTCGTCAACGCCCTCGGGATCCTGATTTTCTTTGCCCAGGTGCCGCACTTCTGGAGCCGCCAGCCGCTCATCGTCGGCCTGTTTGTCCTGACGCTGCTTATCGTCCTGTGGGCGCCGCGCTTTATTAAGGCTATCCCGGCGCCGCTGATCGCCATCGTCGCGCTCACTCTCTATACCGTCACCACCGGCCAGCTGCTGCCGACCGTCGGCGATGAAGGCTCGATGAGCGGCGGCCTGCCGGGATTCACCGCCCTGACCGTTCCCCTCAATCTTGCCACGCTGCAGATTATCTGGCCGTGCGCCCTCAGCATCGCCTTTGTCGGCCTGATGGAGTCTTTGCTGACGGCTAAGCTGGTGGATGACCTGACCCATACGCCGTCGAATAAATCGCGGGAGAGCGCCGGGCTGGGTATCGCCAACATCCTCGCCGGCTGTTATGGCGGTATCGCGGGCTGCGCGATGATCGGCCAGACCATCGTTAACGTGGAAATGGGCAAAGCCCGCAGCCGTCTCTCTACGGCGATAGCCGGTCTGGTGCTGCTCCTGCTGGTGACAGCGCTCAGCCAGGTGATGGCGAAGATCCCGATGGCGGTCCTGGCCGGGGTGATGGTGATCGTGGCGGTGAAGACCTTTAGCTGGCACAGCATTCGCCCGGGCGAGCTGGCGCGCAATCCGTGGCCGGAAACGCTGGTGATGCTGGTGACCGTCGCCGCGACGGTGGGAACCAGCAATCTGGCGATTGGCGTGCTGGCGGGGATCGTCGCGATGGCGATCATCCCCCGCCGCCTGCGGGCAAAAGCGCAGGCTACATCAGAAACAGCGTCGCCAGCCCCAGAAAAATAAAGAAGCCGCCGGTGTCGGTGATAGCGGTGATCATCACGCTGGAGCCGACCGCCGGATCGCGCCCCAGCTTCACCATGACCATCGGGATGATGACGCCCATCATCGCCGCCATCAGCAGGTTGAGCATCATGGCCAGCGTCATCACTCCGCCAAGCTGCGGATCGTCATACAGCCACCAGGTGATGCCCCCCATGATCCCGCCCCACACCAGGCCATTAATCAGCGCAACGCCCATTTCACGCAGGATCAGGAAGGTAAAGCTGCCGGGCTGGATCTGCTGCAGCGCCATCGCCCGGACGATCATGGTGATCGTCTGGTTGCCGGTATTGCCGCCGATCCCGGCGACGATCGGCATCAGCGAGGCCAGCGCCACCAGCTGAGAAATGGTGTGTTCGAAGCCGTCGATGACCCTGGAAGCGATAAACGCCGTACACAGGTTGACCGCCAGCCACGCCCAGCGCGTTTTCACCGCCTTGCTGACCGGGGCGAAGACATCTTCTTCATCGCTCAGACCGCCCATCCGCCGCAGATCGTTGTCGGTCTCTTCATAGACCACATCGACGATCTCATCGATGGTCAGACGGCCGATCAGCTTACCATCGGCATCGATAACGGCGGCGCTGAGCAAGTCATCACGTTCGAAGGTGCGCGCCACCTTCTCCGCCTCTTCGTGCGGCTGAAAGGTGACCGGATCGCCCTCCATCACCTCCCCCACCCGCTTCTGCGCATCGTTAAGCAGAATGGTCTGCAGCTCCAGCTCGCCGAGCAGCAGCTTATTGCGGGTGGTGACAAACAGTTTGTCGGTGTTCTCCGGCATTTTACCGAGACGCCGCAAATAGCGCTGGACCGCCGCCAGGGTGGCCTCCGGCCGCACCGTAATGACCTCAAACTCCATGATCGACCCGACGCTGTTGTCGGCGTAGCGCATGATCTGGCGAATACGGGCGCGCTTCTCGGCCGGCAGGGTCGCCAGCAACCGTCCGGTCAGGTTGCGCGGCAGATGCTGCAGCAGGTAAACCTGTTCATCGATATCCAGCGGCTGCATCGCCTGCAGCAGCTCGTGGTCGCTCATCTTATCGATGAGGTCGCCCCAGACGTTTTCTGAGGCTTCCAGCAGCACTTCGCCGCGTTTATCGTCGGGCACCTGGCACCACAGCGCGGTGCGGGCGTCATAGGGGAGCGCTTCCAGCGCATCGGCGAGATCCGGCGGCGGCAGATGCGAGACCAGGATTTCCACTTCGGCCAGGTCATCGGCGAGCGTACCTTCATCGTAACGTTCTGCCAGCGTCAGTTTGCCCAGCAGCGCAGAGGTCACCGCTTTATCGGTGCTCAACAGCCAAATCAGACGGGCGCGCTCTTCGTCACGCAAGCGGGCGCTTTTTTTATGCAAAACGGACATCGGTCGGGCAATCCTTTTGAGAATAGTGAGCCGGCCTGCGGGCCGGAAGCCTTAAGCATAGCGCGAGGAGGGGGAAATAATAACCGTCAGCAATGTAGACGCTGAAAATTTCAGCGGCGCCCGGGCTTTCCCCGGGCGCGCAGCGTGAATCAGGCCGTGCGGGCCACCGCATCGCGGGAGGCCTGCGCCCGCTCTTCGCCGGTGAGCTCTGACAGCTGCCCGGCACGCATCTCCAGCAGGCGATCGGCGTGCTGGAAGTAGTGATCGTCATGGCTGATGGCGAACACGGTTTTCCCCATCTGCTTCATCAACGGCAGCAGGACCTGATAGAACTCGCGGCGGAAATGCGGATCCTGATCCGCCGCCCATTCATCCAGCAGAATGATATCCCGGGACTCGGCCAGCGCCAGCAGGAGCGCCACGCGCTTCTTCTGCCCTTTCGACAGCCGCAGGTCGCCGATCTTACCGTTTTCCAGCTGCAGCTTATGGGCCATTTGCAGACGCTCCAGCCACGTTGCCACCAGCGCCGGATCGGCCTCCTCGCCCTGCGGCCCGAGCAGACGGTCGAACAGCCAGACGTCGGTAAACACGGCGGAGAACAGTTTGCGGTACGCCTCCGGTTTATCCGCCGCCAGCGGCTGGCCGTCCACCAGAATCTGACCGGAAACCGGCTGATACAGGCCGGTCAGGAGCATCGCCAGGGTTGACTTGCCGCTGCCGTTGCCGCCGATCAGAAACACCAGTTCGCCGCGTTTTAGCGTCAGATTAAGCGGCCCTACCGCAAAGCGATGGTCCGGATAATGGAAAGTGACATCGCGCAGCTCCAGCGTCTGCCAGTCAGCCTGCGGCTGCGGCCGGGGGAAATCGGCCCGGTAAGGGGCGAGGGAGAACTGGCGCAGCTTGTTGAATGCCACCTGGGCGCTCAGCAGCGTGGGCAGCGCGCCGACGGCGGAGAGCAGCGGCGTGCGCAAAAACAGCAGCGTCAGGGAGTAGGTCGCCGCCACGGCGGTATCGGCCCAGCCGAGGCTGTTGGCCATCCAGAACACCAGCCCGATGGCGCCAAGCATCATAATATTCGACCAGTTGACCGCGCTGAGATGGAAGGTATCGGCGCGAACGATGTGGTGCCGGTACTCACGGGCGTCCGGGAGGTAGAGCTGATTAAACACATATTCCGCGCGCTCGCGGTTGAGGGTCAGCTCTTTGCGCCCTTCCAGCACCGTCTGGTAGTCGTGATAGAGCTTATCTTCCGTTTCGCGCAGGCTGGCCATATGTCTGTAGACCCGCGACACCAGCACAAAACCGCCCCAAATGGTGAGCGCCATCCACAGGGCCGTCACCAGCATCATTTTTCCTGACAGCCAGGCCAGATAAGCGGCGGAGCCGAAGGTGAGAATGATCCCCTGCACCAGCTCAGGGAGGCGTACAAAGGCGATGGTAATATTGCGGATATCGCTGGTCAGCCCGGCAAGCAGCGACGCGCCGCCGATCTTCTCCACCTGTTCAATCTGGGTATCGAGGATGCGTTTCACAAACTCGCCGCGCAGGCGATAAACAAAATGGTGGCCGAGGGTGGTCAACGCCAGCTGCGAGCCCAGGGTCACCGCCATCAACAGCCCCAGCAGGCCAAGAAATTCCGGCAGCACCCGCAGCGAGGTATCGACAGTGGCGATCAGGCGCAGGTTAATAAAGGCGATTAAGCCGATACCCAGCGCGGCGCTGAGCAGGCTGAGGGCAATAACGCCCAGAAACGGCCAGCGATACTGGCGCCAGACGAGAGAAAGAAGTTCCATAACAGGCTATCCGGAAAAGCAAAACAGCCAGCAGTTTAAACGGCTCGCCGGTGACATCAAGAATAATTCTTATTTTAATCGCCGGGACGGCCCGCCTGCCGAAAGGTGAGGTTATATCGACAGTCTCCGGTCTCGGGATGATGGCCCGCTTTCAGCGGCTGAACGCCATGATAAAACAGGCGCGACTCCCCGCCCCAGACCACCACATCGCCATGCTCCAGCAGCAGCCGCTGCAGCGGGTCGCTGCGCTGCAACCCGCCAAACTGAAAGATGGCCGGCACCCCCAGCGAGACCGAGACGATCGGCGCCCGCAGATCCTGTTCATCTTTATCCTGATGCAACGACAGCTTTGCGCCGGGCTGGTAGCGGTTAATCAGACAGGCGTCGGGGGAAAAGTCCGGATAGCCGCCGGCCACGGCTGCCGCCAGCGCCAGTTCACGGAATACGGCCGGCATCGGCGGCCAGGTGTGATGAGTTACCGGGTCGACCGGGGCGTAGAGGTAGCCGTGGCGATCGGTGGTCCAGCCCAGCCGGCCGCAGTTGGTCATCGCCACCGACATGGTGTACCCGCCCGGCGTGACCATCTGGCGAAACGGCGACTGACGGGCGACGTCGGCAATCGCCTGCAGCAGCCCCGGAGCGTGCTCGCGGGCAAAGCGCCGAAGGACCACCGCGCCGGGGGCCAGCGGCTCCTGCCACGGCGGGGTATCGCTAAACAGATCGAGCATTACTCCTCCTCTCGTTGCGCCTCGCGCGCCAGCAGCTGCGCTTTTCGCGCGGTTCCCCAGCGATAACCGGACAGCGCGCCATTCTCACGCACCACCCGATGGCAGGGAACGATCACCGCCAGCGAATTCGCCGCGCAGGCGCCGGCCACGGCTCTTACCGCCCGCGGCTGGCCAATATGCTCCGCCACCTGGCGGTAGCTGCGGGTCTCACCCGCCGGGATCTGCCGCAGCGCCTGCCAGACCTGCAGCTGGAACGCGGTGCCCTGCAGATCCAGCGGCAGCGACACCGGCCGCCGGCTGTCGTCGAGGTGGGCGAAAATCTCCGCCATCTGACGACGAAACTCAGGGTCGCCCTGGCGCAACTCGGCGCGGGGAAAGCGCTGGCGCAGATCGTCGAGCAATGCAGCATCGTTATCACCCGGCAGCACGGCGCAGACGCCGCGCTCGCTTTGCGCCACCAGGCAGCGGCCCAGCGCGCAGTCGCCCGTCGTCCAGGTCACCACGGTGGCGGCGCCGCCGCGGCGAAACTGGCTGGCGGTCATCCCTAAGGCGGCATCGGCCTGGCGATAATAGCTGCTGCTGTCGGGGAAGCCGGCCGCCAGCGCGGCGCGGGTCACCGGTTTCCCCTGCTCCAGCGCCTCGCGCAGGCGTCGCGCGCGCCACGCCTGCTGCCAGGCTTTGGGGGTCATACCGGTCACGGATTTGAATAAACGGTGGAAATGAAACGGGCTGACCGCCAGCTCGCGCGCCAGCGCCTCGAGGGTCAGGGGCGCCTCCTGCTCCAGCAAGCGACAGGCCTGCGCCACTTTATCGATCCTTTGCTGCTGCGGGCAGGCTTTATCCGGCTGGCAGCGTTTGCAGGGGCGGAATCCCGCCGCCACGGCAGCAGCGACGTCAGCAAAAAAGCGCACGTTTTCCCGCCGCGCGCGCCGCGAGCGGCAGGAGGGACGGCAGCAGATGCCGGTGGTCAGTACCGCAAAGACGAACTGACCATCGGCCCGGGTATCACGCTCGCAGACCGCCTGCCAGCGGCGGTCATCAGTATCGGCAACTATCGGTTTCATCACGGGTCTCCTGCTGTAAGTGTATCCTCAGTCTGCGGTAAAGCCCGCCGCAAAAAACCCGCAATCTTGCTTTTTAATTTTTTTCGCCGACGAGGAAGGTACGGAACTGCGGCGACATCCAGGTTTTAAAGCCCTCCCCCTCTTTGACGATCATGTAGACTGCCAGCCCTTGCTCGCGCACCACCTGCTGCGCTTTTTCCGGCCCCAGCACCATCAGCCCGGTATCCCAGCCGTCCGCCTCCAGCGCCGTTGGCGCAATAACGGTCACCGAGACCAGCTTATGGGTTATCGGCTGCCCGGTCTGCGGGTCGATGACGTGTGAGATACGTTTCCCGTCGAGTTCATAGTAGTTGCGATAGCTGCCGGAGGTGCTGATGCCGTGGCCATTGATGTCGACAATCGCCTGAACGGCGTTTTCCCGGTCGGTCGGTTTCTGGATCGCCACCCGCCAGGGCTTGCCTTCGCCATTCATCCCGCGGCTGACCAGCGCCCCGCCCACCGACACCAGATAGCGGGAGATCCCCTCCTGCTCCATCAAGCGCGCAAGGTGGTCGGCGGCATAGCCTTCCCCCACGGTGGAGAGGTCGACAAACAGATCGGGAATATCTTTTTGCAGGAACTGCCTGCCGCTCTGATTGATAACCTGCAGATGCTGCAGGCCGATGCGCGCTTTCGCCGCGGCGATCGCCTGCGCATCCGGGGTGGCGACCGGCTGTTTATCCGGGCCAAAGCCCCACAGATTGACCAGCGGCCCCACGGTGATGTCCATCGCGCCGTCCGTTTTGGCGCCAATCCGCAGCGACAGGGTCACGATGTCCGCCATCGCTTCGCTCACCGGCCAGGGCCGGGTATCCGCCGCGTGGTTGAAACGCATCAGCGCCGAGTCGTTTTTCCAGGTCGACAGCAGGCGATCGTCGGCGTCCAGCTGGGCCTGAACCTTGGCGCGCAGCGCCTGGGCCTTTGCCTCATCCACGCCGATAACGCTGACCCGCCAGAAGGTGCCCATCGTTTTACCATCCAGTACGGTGGCCGTTGAGGCGGGTGTCGCGGGAGTGGTGGCTGAATCGCAGCCAGAGAACAGTACGCAGGCGCCCAACAGCGCGGCGCGAAAGAAAGTCATATCCATTAATCGAGGCTCCTCTTACCAGGGCGACAAGAGTATACCAGCGAGGTTAAACCAGACATAAAAAAAGGCGCCAGAGGCGCCTTTTTGTTATGCAGTTTGCAACTTAGAACTGGTAAACCAGGCCCAGGGCAACCACGTCGTCGGTAGAAACACCGGCGTTGCGGGTGAAGCTGTTGTCGTCCAGCAGGTTGATTTTGTAGTCAACATAGGTGGACATGTTTTTGTTGAAGTAGTAGGTCGCGCCCACGTCAACATATTTCAGGATGTCCTGGTCGCCGTAGCCTTCCAGATCCTTACCTTTAGACTGCAGGTAAGCGACGGACGGACGCAGACCGAAGTCGAACTGGTACTGAGCAACCACTTCGAAGTTCTGCGCTTTGTTAGCAAAGCCCAGAGAACCAGCGCGGGTCGCGTTGTAGGTCTGGGTGTACTGAGTGGCCAGGTAGATGTTGTTCGCGTCGTATTTCAGACCGCCGGTGTAGGTTTCAGCGTTGTCGCCGTTACCCAGAACCAGGTTGTTCTGATCGTCGGTACGTTTAGAGTGAGAGTACGCGAAACCAGCGCTGATGCCATCAAAGATGTCATAAGTTACAGAGGTACCGAAGCCGTCACCGTTCTGTTTCTGAGCGCCACGACCGTTGTTGGTCGCGCCTTCGCCGCTGACGCTGCCGTTTTTACCCTGGTACTGCAGAGCAAAGTTCAGGCCGTCAACCAGACCGAAGAAGTCAGAGTTACGGTAGGTTGCAACGCCGTTAGCACGGGACTGCAGGAAGTTGTCAGAACCGTAGGTGTCGCCGCCGAATTCCGGCAGAACGTCGGTCCAGGACGTTACGTCGTATACTACGCCGTAGTTACGACCGTAGTCGAAAGAGCCCGCGTCGCCAAATTTCAGACCGGCGAATGCCAGACGAGTCCATGCCTGATCGCTGGAGCTTTCAGTGTTGTTCGCCTGAACGTTGTATTCCCACTGGCCGTAACCGGTCAGCTGGTCGTTGATCTGAGTTTCGCCTTTTACGCCTACACGCATGTAGGTCTGGTCGCCGTCGACGCTCTTGTCGTCAGAGAAGTAGTGCAGACCGTCAATTTTACCGTACAGGTCTAATTTGTTGCCGTCTTTGTTATAAATTTCAGCCGCATTTGCTGCGCCTGCTACCAGCAGAGCCGGTACCAGGAGGGACAGTACTTTAACTTTCATGTTATTAACCCTCTGTTTGTTATATGCCTTTTATTATGCCACTGCTTACTGATTACCCTTCTAATCAGTCGGCTATTTCATTGTGCTGCAAAATGCAGAATAATCCAACAAGAATATGATACTAAAACTTCTAAGATGTTTCAAAGTTCCCACAAGATGTTTCAATTTGTAAATGCAGCGGAACTTTTTTTCACCCCAAAATGGCCAGGGAAATACGCACTAATAATCAAAAAAATTATTTAGCCATTCAAAATCAATATGATATACAAAACCAAGCCTATAGCACTGAATGGTAAAACAAAATGATCATTGGTGACTAAAATAAGAGTCGCTATCATCATTAACTTTATTTATTACCGTCATTCAGTTCTGAATGTCTGTTTACCCCTATTTCAACCGGATGCCTCGCATCCGGTTTTTTTTACCCTTCTTTACACAACTTTAATTTATCTGTGCTACAGCCAATGATTCCCTAACGACTATTAATCAATCAATTAGGCCGCCTTTCGTGCTTATTCTGCCAATGTCTTGTTATTTCGTGCGATTCTTCGCTTTTGTTTCTGCCAATATCGTTAGCTGTCAGCCTTGCGGACGCGGTTTCATTTACGCTTCGTTTCTAAGATAATTCCTGGGCGGTATCGCGCCGCTGGCGCCAATCTGTAGTATGGATTTACGCCATTAGCCTTTATACTGCCTGCAGCATCTGCTTTGTTGCCAGTTACTCTGGCGCTACATCCTGTTTACAAACAATGATGAGTCGTTCAGCCACAAGATGACCCCGAAAAAATTCTCTCTGATCCCCGGCAACATCAGCCGCTTCTTCATTTTGATGGTTATTGTCCTGCTGGCGACGATGGGGGTGATGATTCAAAGCGCCGTCAATGCCTGGCTGAAAGAGAAGAGCTATCAGGTGGTTGATGTCTCTCATGCCCTGCACCAGCGCATTGATACCTGGCGCTATGCCACCTGGCAAATCTACGACAATATCGCCGCCACCTCTTCCAACACCGCCAGCGGCGGCCTGCAGGAGACGCGTTTAAAGCAGGACGTGTACTATCTGGAGAAGCCCCGACGTAAAACCGAAGCCCTGATCTTTGGCTCCCACGACAGCTCGACCCTCGAGATGACGCAGAAAATGTCCGATTATCTGGATATTTTGTGGGGCGCGGAGACCATTCCGTGGTCGATGTACTATCTCAATGGTCTGGATAATAGCCTGATTCTCATCTCCACCCTGCCGTTGAAGGACCTCTCCTCAAGCTTTAAAGAGTCAACCATCAGCAGCGTGGTGGAATCACGGCGCGCGGAAATGCTGCTGCAGGCCAATACCCTTGATGAGCGCGAGACCTTCTCGCCGCTGCGCCATCTTGCCTGGCAGAACGCGCACTACTTTACGTTACGTACTACCTTCAATCAGCCAGGACACCTGGCGACAGTGGTCGCCTTCGACCTGCCGATTAACGATCTGATCCCGCCGGGCATGGCGCTGGACAGCTTCCGTATCGAGCCTGATCCCTCGCAAAATGTTGCCGCCAGCCCCGAGAAAGAGGCTAGCGATCATATCGGGATCACCTTCAACGGCATGCAGATTGACATCGCCACCGACATCAGCACCACCGGTATGCAGGTGCTGTGGACGGTCCCGATGAGCACCATGCTGCTGGAGTCCCTGCAGAACATTCTTCTGCCGCTGCTGCTTAACATTGGCCTGCTGGCGCTGGCCCTGTTCGGTTTCACCGCCTTTCGGCATTATAAAGGACGCAGCAGCGCCTCGGGCGCCGGGCTCCCCTCCGCCGCCAATAGCGAACTGCGTTTACTGCGCGCCATTAATGAAGAAATTGTGTCTTTGCTGCCGCTGGGTCTGCTCGTCCACGATCAGGAAGCCAACCGAACGGTGATCAGCAACCCGATTGCCGACCATCTGCTTCCGCACCTGAACCTGCAGAACATCACCAACATGGCGGATCAGCATCAGGGGGTGATCCAGGCCACCGTCAACAACGAACAGTATGAGATCCGCCAGTATCGCAGCCAGGTAGCGCCGCGCACGCAGATCCTGATTATCCGAGACCAGGACCGCGAAGTGCTGGTCAATAAAAAGCTCAAACAGGCCCAGCGCTTGTATGAGAAAAACCAGCAGGGCCGGGCGGCCTTTATGCAGCATATCGGCAGCGCCCTGAAGCAGCCCGCCCTGAACCTGGCGGCCGAGGCAGCGGCGCTCGACGGCGCGGAGAACCTGACGCTGGCGCAGCATGCCGATGAGCTGGTCACACTGATCGATGACATTCAGCTGGCTAACCTGCTGGAAAGCGATGCCTGGAAAACCAGCCAGTCGCTGTTCTCGGTGCAGGAGCTGATCGACGACGTCGTACCGGAGGTGCTGCCGGCGATGAAGCGCAAGGGGCTGCAGTTGCTTATCAATAACGCGCTGCCTGCCGGCGAGCAACGCTATGGCGACCGTGAAGCGCTGCGGCGCACGCTGGTGCTGCTGATCCAGTATTCCGTCACCACCACGCCGATCGGCAAGATCACCCTCGACGTCTGCCAGGAAGAGTCGGCCAGCGATCGCCTGACCTTCCGCATTCTCGATACCGGCAACGGGGTCTCGGCTAACGAGATCGACAATATGCACTTCCCGTATCTCAATGAGACCCAGAGCGATCTGTACGGCAAAGCGAACGCCCTCACCTTCTGGTTATGTGACCGCATGACGCGCAAGCTGGGCGGGCAGTTGACCATCAAAGCGCGAGAGTCGCTGGGGACTCGCTATAGCCTGCATCTGAAAATGCCGGCCAGCGAAGAGGCGCCAGAGGCGGGAGAACATCTGCTGGATGACGTTATCGTCCTGCTGGATGTGACCTCCAGCGAAGTGCGGCGGATTGTCACCCGCCAGCTGGAGAGCTGGGGGGCGTCCTGCATCACGCCGGACGATCGGGCGACAAGTCAAGCGTTCGATCTGTATTTAACGGATAATCCGTCTAATCTTACTGCTTCGGGCTTGCTTTTAAGCGATGATGAGGTTGGGATACGCAAAATCGGCCCGGGCCAACTGCGGGTCAACTTTAATATTAGCACGGCGATGCAGGAGGCTATCCTGCAGCTTATTGAGCAGCAGCTGGCGGAGGAGGCGGTTCAGCCCGCCACCTCAGGAAACGAGAGTAACGCCGAACTCCATGCCAGCGGCTATTACGCACTGTTTGCCGATACGGTACCGGATGATGTTCAGAGATTGTATACTGAAATCGAAGCGGGCGATTTTGCTGCTCTGGCACAAACCGCCCACCGCCTCAAAGGGGCATTTGCTATGCTTAATCTGATACCCGGCAAACAGTTATGTGAAACGCTTGAGCATCTGATTCGCGAAAAGGATGCGCAAGGCATAGAAAAATATATCAGCGACATTGACGCTTACGTCAAGAGCTTGCTGTAGAAGGTAGCCTTATACATGAACACTATGAACGTAATTATTGCCGATGACCATCCGATCGTACTGTTCGGTATTCGTAAGTCACTTGAGCAAATTGAGTGGGTGAACGTCGTTGGCGAGTTTGAAGACTCCACGGCCCTTATTAACAATCTTCCGAAGCTGGACGCCCATGTGCTGATCACCGATCTGTCCATGCCCGGTGATAAATACGGCGACGGGATCACGCTGATTAAATACATCAAGCGCCACTTCCCGGATCTGTCGATCATTGTTCTGACCATGAACAACAACCCGGCGATCCTCAGCGCGGTGCTGGATCTGGATATCGAAGGGATCGTCCTCAAGCAGGGGGCGCCGACCGATCTGCCAAAAGCGCTGGCCGCGCTGCAGAAAGGGAAGAAATTCACCCCGGAAAGCGTCTCTCGTCTGCTGGAAAAAATCAGCGCCAGCGGCTATGGCGATAAACGCCTGTCGCCGAAAGAGAGCGAAGTGCTGCGTCTGTTCGCCGAAGGCTTCCTGGTGACCGAGATCGCCAAAAAGCTTAACCGCAGCATCAAAACCATCAGTAGCCAGAAAAAGTCGGCGATGATGAAGCTGGGCGTCGAAAACGACATCGCCCTGCTGAACTACCTCTCCTCCGTCTCGCTGAGCGCGACGGACAAAGAGTAATCCTACGCTCTCTCCGTCTCGCCCCGGCGAGACGGAGTTCCCCGTTATTCCCGCCCTTTACGTACCCGCGCCGCATATACCGTCAGCGTTTGCTTCAGCACGTCAAGCGTCACCGGCTTGGACAGACAGCTGTCCATCCCCGATTCCAGACAGCGCTGCTTCTCTTCCGCCAGGGCATTGGCCGTGACGCCAATCACCGGCAGCGTCAGGCCAAGCTGACGAATGCGCTGCGTCAGGCGATAACCATCCATATTAGGCATGTTGACGTCGCTGAGCACGATATCGATGTGCTGCTTGCTGAGGACGTTGAGCGCGTCGACCCCGTCGTTCGCGGTCACGCACTGGTAGCCGAGCGATCCCAGCTGATCCGCCAGCAGGCGCCGGTTGATCGGATGATCGTCGACCACGAGGATCATCATGTCGTCGTTATTGCCGGCCTGCGCCTCCGGCGCCATCAACGCCCGGCTATTGTCCGCACTGGCCAGCGCGACGTGGAAAATACGCCCCAACAGTGGCAGCAGTTCATGCGGCGTCGTCACGCTATGCAGCCACTCGCCGGCGGCCCGTTCCTGCGGAATACCGATATGACGACGGCAGAAGATGACCATCGCCCTTCCCTGCCAGCCGCTCAGCGCTTCATCGTCAGTGAGTAAGACATCCTCGGCGTCCGGGGTTTCTCCGGCATGACGACGTACCGTAAGGCCGTGATAGCTGAGCAGCGAGGTGACGAACATCGCCAGCGAGGTGTTGTGGATGGCCAGCCAGCAGGTCTTGCCAGCGAAACCGTTCGCCGTCATCTGCGGCGTGTTCTGCACGCCATACAGCGGGATGCGGATGGTAAAGCGGCTGCCCATTCCCGGCTCCGTTTCCACGGCGATATCGCCATCCATCATGCTGATCAGTTTTTCACAGATCGCCAGGCCAAGGCCGGTGCCCTGGAAGTTGCGCTGCACGCCGGTCCCCACCTGGAAGAAGGGGTCGAAGAGGCGCAATACCTCTTTCGCCGGGATCCCCTCCCCGGTGTCGCGGACGCTAATCTGCAGATAATCCCCCGCGCACTGGACGTGCAGGATAATGCAGCCGGTGTCGGTGAACTTGATCGCATTGCTCAGCAGGTTGGAGATCACCTGCTGCAGGCGCATCGGGTCACCGGACATCTGTTCCGGAACGTCCGGTTCGATAAAGCAGTACAGACCCAGCTGCTTGCGCACCACCAGCGGCAGATAGTTGGCGGAGATATGGTTCATGACCTCGCGCGGGGAAAATTCCCGCGGCTCGATCTTCAACTGCTCGGACTCGATTTTGGAGAAATCGAGAATATCGCTGATGATTTTCAACAGCAGGCTTGAGGAGTTGTTCATCGCCGTCACCAGGCGATCGACGCCCTTCGGCAACGCTTTGGTCTGCAGCAGATCGAGGTTGCCGATGATGCCATACAGCGGAGTACGCAGCTCATGGCTGACGGTGGCAAGGAACATCGATTTCGACTGGCTGGCCTGCTCCGCCGCCTGGGCCATCTCCTGCAGCGACTCTTCCATTTTCACGCGGGCGGAAACGTCCACCAGCACGCAAATCGCCACGTTTTCGTTGCGATAGCGCGAGTGGACAAAGCTAATCTGCAGGTTGGTATGGTTGCTGGTCAGCACATCGACAAAGTTGACCTGCTGGCCGCAGATGATCTGCGTCAGCCGCTGGCGGTCCTCATGGGTCAGCATGTTCAGATAGTTGTGCGCCAGCTCGTTACTGAGAATGTTGGTCCCGTCGAGGGTGCGCAGAATACAGATCCCCACCGGGGCGGAGGCCACGATTTTGCGGTTGAACTGCTCATGCTCTTCCAGCCGCTGAGCGTCATTTTCCGCAGGGATAAAAATGCGCCGCTCATACATCCGCGCCAGCGCAAACAGCATCGCGCCGCTGAGGATATTGAGAACGATGGCGTTGATGATCAGCATACGGATCCGCTCCAGCACCTGGTCTACCGAGACGGAATAGACGATGCTCAGGGAGGACGGCGCGAGGCTTTTCTTCAGCACCAGCTCGCGGAAACCCGCGCTGTAGCCAAACCACATTCGCTCCTGCATCCATTTCGCTTCGCTCTGGATTTTGCTTTCCGCGCCGGCCAGGGAGATCAGCGGCTGGCCGTTATCGTCGAAGATAGTCACGCTCATCGGCAGGCTGCCCGGCGTAAAGAAGCTTTCCATGCGGATGGTCTGCTCAACGCCGAGCATCGCCTGCAGGCGATTGGCCATATAGATCGGCGTCAGGGCGTAAAAATAGCCCACCCCGGGGCGCATGCCCTGGCTTATCCAGAACAGGTTGTTGCCGCGCTCGTTTTGCGGCGCATTGCGGTATTGCTCAATGCGTTGATGCAGGACTTTCAGCGCCTGATCGCGCTCAATCGGCACGTCACGCAGGCCAAAGTTGGCCATACAGAGATTATCGCTGCCGATGAGAAAGATACGGTTAAGGTCGTAGGCGGCGGTAAAATTATCCCGCCAGTAGCGCATAAACCACGCCAGCGATTGGAGCGAATTACGCCAGGCGCTACTCATCGCGCTGCAGTCGGAGTCAGGATACAGGGGTTCAAAGCTGGGGATCGCAATATCGCCGCTTTGCCCTTGCGCTACCGCATCCCCTGCCGACAGCCGGTTACCGGCGACGTACTTCAGCTCTTTAATCACATCCGCCGTACGCTGAATGTAGCGCTGGGCCTGATCGGCGTTGAGATTGAGCTCCTGATGGATCTCGGCTTCCCGCTCGTGGAGCGCGTTGACGATATAAAATACAGAGACAAACGCAATCAGCAGCCACAGCAATACCGCCAGCGCTCTGAACAGATAACGTGAAACCTTCAGGGTTGTGTGAAAAGAGGCAAGATATTTCAATGTGGCGATGCTCGGCCGTCAGGGACTCAACAGAATGGGGTTAAAGTAGCGGTAAACCGGCTTTGCCGCAATGTTAATGCAAAAAGGGCCGGGAGAATACCCGGCCCTTTCAGAACATTTACCTGGGACGATTACTCTTCGTCTTCGGCGATGTCGTCATCGGTATCCGCTTCCGGGGCGATATCGTCATCGCCTTCCGCCGCGCTACCGTCGATGGCGTCCAGTTCTTCGTCGTCTACCGGCTCAGCGACGCGCTGCAGCCCCACCACGTTTTCATCTTCCGCGGTGCGGATGAGGATCACGCCCTGGGTGTTACGGCCCACGATGCTCACTTCGGAAACGCGGGTACGCACCAGCGTCCCGGCGTCGGTGATCATCATGATCTGATCGCAATCATCCACCTGTACGGCGCCGACCACGGAACCGTTACGCTCGGTGACTTTGATCGAGATAACGCCCTGGGTGGCACGCGACTTGGTCGGATACTCAGCCGCGGCGGTACGTTTACCGTAACCGTTTTGCGTCACCGTCAGGATCGCGCCTTCGCCGCGCGGAATAATCAGCGAGACGACGCTGTCGTTTTCCGCCAGCTTAATGCCGCGTACGCCGGTGGCGGTACGGCCCATGGCGCGAACGGCATCTTCTTTGAAGCGCACGACCTTGCCGGCCGCGGAGAACAGCATCACTTCGTCCTGACCAGAGGTCAGATCGACGCCGATCAGCTCATCGCCTTCGTTCAGGTTCACCGCGATAATGCCGGCGGAACGCGGACGACTGAACTCGGTCAGCGCGGTTTTCTTCACGGTACCGCTGGCGGTGGCCATAAAGACGTTGACGCCCTCTTCATACTCGCGGACCGGCAGGATAGCGGTGATACGCTCATCGGCTTCCAGCGGCAGCAGGTTGACGATCGGACGACCGCGCGCGCCGCGGCTGGCCTCCGGCAGCTGATAGACCTTCATCCAGTACAGACGACCGCGGCTTGAGAAGCAGAGGATGGTGTCATGGGTGTTGGCCACCAGCAGGCGGTCAATAAAGTCTTCTTCTTTAATGCGCGCTGCCGATTTGCCTTTACCGCCACGACGCTGTGCTTCGTAGTCGGTCAGCGGCTGATACTTCACATAGCCCTGATGCGACAGGGTGACCACCACGTCTTCCTGGTTGATCAGATCTTCGATGTTGATATCAGCGCTGTTGGCGGTGATTTCGGTACGACGTTCGTCGCCGAACTGGTCGCGGATCAGCTCCAGCTCTTCGCGAATCACTTCCATCAGACGGTCGGCGCTGCCGAGGATGTGCAGCAGTTCCGCGATCTGCTCCAGCAGCTCTTTATATTCGTCGAGCAGTTTTTCATGCTCAAGGCCGGTCAGTTTCTGCAGACGCAGATCCAGAATCGCCTGGGCCTGCTGCTCGGTCAGGTAGTATTTACCCTCGCGCACGCCGAACTCGGGCTCCAGCCATTCCGGACGCGCGGCGTCATCACCGGCACGCTCCAGCATCGCCGCGACGTTACCGAGATCCCACGCCTGGGCAACCAGCGCCGCTTTCGCTTCAGCCGGGGTCGGCGCGCGACGGATCAGTTCGATAATCGGGTCGATATTGGCCAGCGCCACGGCCAGCGCTTCGAGGATATGCGCGCGGTCACGGGCTTTACGCAGCTCGAAAATGGTGCGACGGGTCACCACTTCGCGGCGGTGGCGCACGAAGGCGGCGATGATGTCTTTCAGGTTCATGATCTTCGGCTGGCCATGGTGCAGCGCAACCATGTTGATGCCGAAGGAGACCTGCAGCTGGGTCTGGGAATAGAGGTTGTTGAGCACCACTTCCCCTACCGCGTCGCGCTTCACTTCAATCACGATGCGCATCCCGTCTTTATCAGACTCGTCACGCAGCGCGCTGATGCCTTCCACGCGTTTTTCTTTTACCAGCTCGGCGATTTTCTCAATCAGGCGCGCTTTGTTCACCTGATAGGGAATTTCATGCACGATGATGGTTTCGCGGCCGGATTTCGCGTCCACTTCCACTTCCGCGCGCGCGCGGATGTAGACTTTACCGCGACCGGTGCGGTAGGCCTCTTCAATACCGCGACGGCCGTTGATAATGGCGGCGGTCGGGAAATCAGGGCCAGGAATATGCGCCATCAGCCCTTCAATGCTGATGTCTTCATCGTCGACATAGGCCAGACAGCCGTTGATCACTTCCGTCAGGTTATGCGGCGGTATGTTGGTGGCCATCCCGACGGCGATCCCGGAGGCGCCGTTTACCAGCAGGTTAGGAATTTTGGTCGGCATGACGTCCGGAATACGCTCCGTGCCGTCATAGTTGTCAACGAAATCGACCGTCTCTTTTTCAAGATCGGCCATCAGCTCATGAGCGATTTTCGCCAGACGAATTTCGGTATAACGCATCGCCGCGGCGGAGTCGCCGTCGATGGAACCAAAGTTACCCTGCCCGTCCACCAGCATGTAACGCAGCGAGAACGGCTGCGCCATACGCACGATGGTGTCGTATACCGCGGAGTCGCCGTGCGGGTGGTATTTACCGATTACGTCACCAACGACACGGGCTGATTTTTTATAGGCTTTGTTCCAGTCATTGCCCAATACGTTCATGGCGTAAAGTACGCGACGGTGTACCGGCTTCAGGCCATCTCGGACATCCGGCAGCGCACGGCCAACAATGACCGACATCGCATAATCCAGATAAGAGTTCTTAAGCTCTTCCTCAATGTTGACCGGTGTAATTTCTCTCGCAAGGTCGCTCATCTAACCGCTATCCCTCTACTGTATCCCGGATTCAAAGGTCGCAAATTATAACACAGCCGCGCTAAGAGAGGTAAAGCAATACGGTTTATTCATGGCGCGCTGCTGATATACTCGCAGGTCTGAACAGAAAAGGAGTAAAAGCGCCCATGAATGCCGAAAAAACGTCGGTAGCCCCTAACGTCGATCATGCTGAAATCGCCAAATTCGAAGCCGTCGCCTCGCGCTGGTGGGATCTGGAGGGCGAGTTCAAACCGCTCCACCGCATTAACCCCCTGCGGCTGGGCTATATCGCCGAACGCTCTGGCGGCCTGTTCGGTAAAAAAGTCCTCGATGTCGGCTGCGGCGGCGGCATCCTCGCCGAGAGCATGGCGCGCGAAGGCGCGACGGTCACCGGGCTGGACATGGGCGCCGAGCCGCTGCAGGTGGCGAAACTGCACGCCCTGGAGAGCGGAATTCAGGTGGAGTATGTTCAGGAAACGGTTGAAGAACATGCCGCGAAGCATCCGCAGCAGTATGACGTCGTCACCTGCATGGAGATGCTGGAGCACGTCCCTGACCCACAGTCGGTCGTCCGCGCCTGCGCGCGGCTGGTGAAGCCTGGCGGCCAGGTCTTCTTCTCCACCATCAACCGTAACGGTAAAGCGTGGCTGATGGCGGTGGTCGGCGCGGAATATGTCATGAAGATGGTGCCCAAAGGCACTCATGATGTGAAAAAGTTTATCAAGCCGGCCGAACTGCTGGGCTGGGTAGATCAGACTTCTCTGAAAGAGCAGCATATCATCGGCCTGCATTACAATCCGTTGACCAACACCTTCAAGTTGGCGCCGGGGGTTGATGTTAACTATATGTTGCATACCAGCGCCAAAAAAGCGTGACGTCAGCACCTGCGCTTATGATGATTGCGCGGCATCAAGCCGCGTGATTATTTCTTCCGATGAAGAAATCAGCACTCGATCAAATTTTCATTTTTTTTTCTGTTTTATTGACTTCTTCTCCAGGCCTTATGCGACGTGGACTTGCGGATTATTACCCTTCCGCAACCTCAATTTAACGTCAAAATCAACCCTTGTACTCAAAAGATTCCTTACTAAAATACTCACCATATAGCGTTCCTTTTATCGACAACCCCCTACATATAGTATTTATCCACAGAGTTAGTCACAACGGCCTTCTGTGGATAAACGGGGGATATTTTCTTTCACGGACAGGTAAAATCCACATGAATCAGAGTCTGCTGGTGACAAAGCGCGACGGAACCACCGAGCGCATCAATCTCGACAAAATCCATCGCGTACTGGATTGGGCGGCAGAAGGACTGAATAACGTTTCGATTTCCCAGGTAGAGCTGCGCTCGCATATCCAGTTCTATGACGGCATTAAAACCGCGGACATCCACGAAACCATTATCAAAGCCGCTGCGGATCTGATCTCCCGCGAGGCGCCGGATTACCAGTACCTCGCCGCGCGTCTGGCGATTTTCCATTTGCGTAAAAAAGCCTTCGGCCAGTTTGAGCCGCCGGCGCTTTACGATCACGTGGTGAAGATGGTCGAGAAGGGTAAATACGATCATCATCTGCTGGAAGACTACACGGAAGAAGAGTTCCAGCAGATGGACGGTTTCCTCGACCACTGGCGCGACATGAACTTCTCCTACGCTGCCGTTAAGCAGCTGGAAGGCAAGTATCTGGTACAAAACCGCGTCACCGGCGAAATTTATGAGAGCGCGCAGTTCCTCTATATTCTGGTGGCTGCCTGCCTGTTCTCTAACTACCCGCGCGAAACGCGTCTGGACTACATCAAGCGTTTCTACGACGCGGTGTCGACCTTTAAAATCTCGCTGCCGACGCCGATCATGTCCGGCGTGCGTACCCCAACCCGTCAGTTCAGCTCCTGCGTGCTGATCGAGTGCGGCGACAGCCTGGACTCCATCAACGCTACCTCCAGCGCGATTGTGAAATACGTTTCCCAGCGCGCCGGCATCGGCATCAACGCCGGCCGCATTCGCGCGCTGGGCAGCCCGATCCGCGGCGGCGAAGCCTTCCACACCGGCTGCATTCCGTTCTACAAACATTTCCAGACCGCGGTGAAGTCCTGCTCGCAGGGCGGCGTACGCGGCGGCGCGGCGACCCTCTTCTACCCAATGTGGCATCTGGAAGTGGAAAGCCTGCTGGTGCTGAAAAACAACCGCGGGACCGACGCCAACCGCGTTCGTCACATGGACTACGGGGTGCAGATCAACAAGCTGATGTACACCCGTCTGCTGAAGGGCGGCGACATTACCCTGTTCAGCCCTTCCGACGTCCCGGGCCTGTATGACGCTTTCTTCGCCGATCAGGACGAATTTGAGCGCCTGTACACCCAGTACGAGCAGGACGACAGCATTCGCAAGCAGCGCATTAAAGCGGTTGAGCTGTTCTCGCTGATGATGCAGGAGCGCGCCTCCACCGGCCGCATCTACATCCAGAACGTCGACCACTGCAACACCCACAGCCCGTTCGATCCGGTGGTCGCCCCGGTGCGCCAGTCTAACCTGTGCCTGGAGATCGCCCTGCCGACTAAACCGCTGGAAGACGTCAACGACGAAAACGGCGAAATCGCGCTGTGCACCCTGTCGGCCTTCAACCTCGGGGCTATCGACAGCCTCGACGAGCTGGAAGAGCTGGCGGTGCTGGCGGTGCGTGCCCTGGACGCGCTGCTCGACTATCAGGATTACCCCATCCCGGCCGCCAAACGCGGCGCGATGGGCCGCCGTACGCTGGGCATCGGCGTGATCAACTTCGCTTACTATCTGGCGAAGCATGGCAAACGCTACTCCGACGGCAGCGCCAACAACCTGACCCACAAAACGTTCGAAGCGATTCAGTACTACCTGCTGAAGGCCTCCAACGAACTGGCTATCGAACAGGGCGCTTGCCCGTGGTTCAACGAAACCACCTATGCGCAGGGTATCCTGCCGATCGATACCTATAAAAAAGACCTGGACGGCATCGTCAGCGAGTCCCTGCACTACGACTGGGAAGCGCTTCGCGCGTCCATCAAAACCCACGGCCTGCGTAACTCCACGCTCTCCGCGCTGATGCCGTCCGAGACCTCGTCGCAGATCTCCAACGCCACCAACGGCATCGAGCCGCCGCGCGGCCACGTGAGTATCAAAGCGTCGAAGGATGGGATCCTGCGCCAGGTGGTGCCGGACTACGAAAACCTGCAGAACGCCTACGAACTGCTGTGGGAAATGCCGAACAACGACGGCTACCTGCAGCTGGTGGGTATCATGCAGAAGTTTATCGACCAGTCGATCTCTGCGAATACCAACTACGATCCGACGCGCTTCCCTTCCGGAAAAGTGCCGATGCAGCAGTTGCTGAAAGACCTGCTCAACGCCTATAAATTCGGCGTCAAAACGCTGTACTATCACAACACCCGTGATGGCGCTGAAGACGCTCAGGATGACCTGGCCCCGTCCATCCAGGACGACGGCTGCGAAAGCGGCGCTTGTAAGATCTAAGGTATTTTTGCCGGGTGGCGCTACGCTTACCCGGCCTACGATTTTGTAGGCCCGGCCAACGCATCGCCGCCGGGCAATACAGTTCAACAGGACTCACTTCAATGGCATACACCACTTTTTCACAGACGAAAAACGATCAGCTGCTTGAGCCAATGTTTTTTGGCCAGCCGGTTAACGTGGCCCGCTACGATCAGCAAAAATACGATATCTTTGAAAAGCTGATTGAAAAACAGCTCTCCTTCTTCTGGCGCCCGGAAGAGGTTGACGTCTCCCGCGATCGCATTGACTACCAGGCGCTGCCGGAACATGAAAAACACATTTTCATCAGCAACCTGAAGTACCAGACGCTGCTCGACTCCATCCAGGGCCGCAGCCCGAACGTGGCGCTGCTGCCGCTGATCTCCATCCCGGAGCTGGAGACCTGGGTGGAAACCTGGGCCTTCTCCGAGACCATTCACTCGCGCTCGTACACCCATATCATCCGCAACATCGTCAACGACCCGGCGACCGTGTTCGACGATATCGTCACCAACGAGCAGATCCAGAAGCGTGCCGAGGGGATCTCCCACTATTACGATTCGCTGATCGAGATGACCAGCTACTGGCACCTGCTGGGCGAAGGCACCCACACCGTCAACGGCAAGACCGTGACCGTCAATCTGCGCGAGCTGAAAAAGAAACTCTATCTGTGCCTGATGAGCGTTAACGCCCTGGAAGCGATCCGCTTCTACGTCAGCTTCGCCTGCTCCTTCGCCTTTGCCGAGCGCAAACTGATGGAAGGCAACGCCAAAATTATCCGCCTGATCGCCCGCGATGAAGCGCTGCACCTGACCGGCACTCAGCATATGCTGAACCTGCTGCGCTCCGGCAGCGACGATCCGGAAATGGCGGAAATCGCCGAAGAGTGCAAGCAGGAGTGCTATGACCTGTTCGTGCTGGCGGCGCAGCAGGAGAAAGAGTGGGCGGACTATCTGTTCCGCGACGGCTCGATGATTGGCCTGAACAAAGATATTCTCTGCCAGTACGTCGAGTACATCACCAATATCCGCATGCAGGCGGTGGGCCTCGATCTGCCGTTCCAGACCCGTTCCAACCCGATCCCGTGGATCAACACCTGGCTGGTCTCCGACAACGTCCAGGTGGCGCCGCAGGAAGTAGAGGTCAGCTCTTACCTGGTCGGCCAGATCGACTCTGAAGTCGATGCCGACGACCTGAGCAACTTCCAGCTGTAATGAAGCGGATCTTCTTGAAAATCTCTGACACTCGCCTTGAGTGTCAGGATGAACACCCTTCCCTGTTGGCTGCTCTTGAATCGCATAATATCGACGTCGAGTATCAGTGCCGCGCAGGCTATTGCGGCTCCTGCCGCACTCGTCTGGTCTCCGGCCAGGTTGACTGGCTGACCGAGCCGCTGGCCTTTATCCAGCCGGGAGAAATTTTGCCCTGCTGCTGCCGGGCGAAGGGCGATATCGAAATTGAGATGTAAGTTTTGTCGGGCGGCGTAACGCTTATGCGCCCGACAAAACTGCCGTTCACAGGCCGGGTAAACCCGGCTTTTTACTGCTTAGCGTCCAGAAACTGCACCGCTTTATCCGGGAAATCGGTAAACAAGCCATCGACGTCCGCCTGGCGATACAGCAGGTCATAGAGCTGATTGACGTTGCTGGCGTACTCCGGCAGTTGATCCGCGCGCACAGTATACGGATGCACCTGCAGATGGCTGGCGTGCGCCTCCTTCACCATCGCCGTCAGCTTCACCGCCCCCGGCTTTGAGCCTTCCGCCACCAGCATATGATAATCCGGACCAATGCCGTCGGCGTACTGCGCAATCTGCGCCATGGCCCCCGGCTTGAACATCCAGTCATAGTTGTAGTTCACCCACTTGCCGTCAGCCTGCCGCTGCTGGGTTTCATTCCAGTCGGTATAGGCGATAAGCTGCACCAGCTTGAGATCCATGCCCATCTTCGGCTCCAGCTCATGCTTAATACGCTTGAGCTCGTTGGCGTCAAAGCACTGCAGATAGACCTTATCCTGCTTGCTGGTGTAGCCATATTCTTTCAGCACTTTCAGCGTGCTGGCGGCAATATCTTTGCCTTCCTGATGGTGGAACCACGGCGCTTTGATTTCCGGGTAAATACCGATGTTTTTGCCGGTGGAATGATTCAGCCCCTGGACAAACTCAATCTCTTCTTCAAAGGTATGAATGCGAAAATCGGATTTGCCCATCGGGAAACGCCCGGGATAGGTTTGCACATTCTTGCCGTCTTTCGGCTCAAACCCTTCGGTAAACGTCAGCGACTTGATCTCGGCCAGGGTAAAGTCGATGGCGTAAAAACGGCCATCTTGACGCGCCCGCTGCGGGAAGCGCTGAGCGACGTCGGTCACCCGATCCAGATAGTGGTCGTGCAACACCACCAGTCGGTCGTCTTTGGTCATCACCAGGTCTTGCTCAAGGTAATCCGCCCCCTGAGCGTAGGCCATCGCTTTCGCCGGCAGGGTATGTTCAGGCAGATAACCGCTGGCGCCCCGGTGGGCGATAACCATTTTATCCGCCGCTGTCGCGCTGAAGCACAGCGCCGAACTGGCCAACATCATGCCGCTCATTAGCGCGGTGAGTTTCATGTTCATCGCCGCTCCTTAGGCTTGCTTCAGCTGTTGATGATGGCGGCGTTCACCGAGCATCACGATAACCAGCAGGACAACCGCCAGCACGCTGCCGCCGATCATCACCATAAAGCCGCCGTCCCAGCCGAAGAAATCGACGGTGTAGCCGACGATGGCGCTCGCGGCCACGGAACCGCCGAGGTAACCGAACAGGCCGGTGAAGCCTGCGGCGGTGCCGGCGGCTTTCTTCGGCGCCAGCTCCAGCGCATGCAGGCCAATCAGCATCACCGGGCCGTAGATCAGGAAGCCGATAATAATCATACAGGCCATATCGACGCCCGGGTTACCCGGCGGGTTCAGCCAGTACACGACGGTGGCGATGGTGACCAGGGTCATAAAGAACACGCCGGTGGCGCCACGGTTGCCTTTAAACACTTTATCCGACATCCAGCCGCACAGCAGGGTGCCCGGGATCCCCGCGTACTCGTACAGGAAGTAGGCCCAGGAGGATTTATCCAGCGCGAAGTGCTTCACCTCTTTCAGGTAGGTCGGCGACCAGTCGAGAATGCCGTAGCGCAGCAGATAAACGAAGACGTTGGCGACCGCGATGTACCACAGCAGCTTGTTCGGCAGAATGTACTGCATAAAGATCTGCTTCGCCGTCAGCTCTTGTTCATGCTCTTCGCTGTAATCGTCCGGGTAGTCGTTTTTATACTCTTCGATCGGCGGCAGGCCGCAGGATTGCGGCGTATCGCGCATCATCGCGAAGGCGAAAATCGCCAGCAGAATAGCGCCGAAAGCCGGCATATAGAGCGCCGCATGCCAGTCGTTAAACCAGGCCATACCCAACAGGAACAGCAGCGGCGGAATCCCCCCGCCGACGTTATGCGCGCAGTTCCACACTGAAACAATTCCGCCGCGCTCTTTCTGCGACCACCAGTGGACCATGGTACGGCCGCACGGCGGCCAGCCCATCCCCTGGAACCAGCCGCAGAGGAACAGCAGCACGAACATGATCATGATGCTCGAGGTGGCCCACGGTACGAAGCCCATCACCAGCATCACCAGCGCGGCGAGGATCAGCCCCGCCGGCAGGAAAATGCGCGGATTCGAACGGTCAGAGACCGATCCCATGATGAATTTCGAAAATCCGTAGGCAATGGAGATGCCGGAAAGGGCGAAACCGAGATCGCCGCGAGAGAAACCTTGCTCGATAAGATAGGGCATCGCCAGGGCAAAGTTCTTACGAACCAGATAGTAAGCGGCATAACCAAAGAAGATGCCGATAAAAATCTGCCAGCGTAACCGACGATAGAGCGGGTCGATCTCCGCGGCTGGCAAACGCGCTTTATGCGCGGCGGGTTTAAAAATACTTAACATATCAGCCTCCGTGGCCCTTGCTGTTTTTTACTGACGTCACGACAACAATCCCAGATTAATCACCAACTTCGAATCTGGCCGCGATGGTAGGCAATACGTAGAGCTGATACTGTGAAATATCGCACAATTTGTTACAGAAATATGACAAAAGGTTCCAATGTGAGCACAAAATCACATAATGCGCTCAAATAACGCGCGAATATGCTCGAAATCAAACAATAACCTTATTGATTGTGGCTAAATGGCGGTAAACGAAAGCAGAGGAGCTGAAGATGACGGGACGTCTTGATAGCGAGGTCATCATCATCGGCGGCGGAGCAACCGGCGCCGGCATCGCCCGCGACTGCGCCCGACGCGGATTACGCACAGTGCTCATTGAGCGCCATGATATCGCCACCGGGGCCACCGGCCGTAATCATGGGCTGTTGCACAGCGGCGCCCGCTATGCGGTGACCGACAACGAATCCGCCCGCGAATGCATCAATGAGAACCGCATCCTGCGCCGCATCGCCCGTCACTGTATCGAACCGGCCGGCGGTCTGTTCATTACCCTGCCTGAAGACGATCTGGCCTGGCAGCAGACCTTTATCGCCGCCTGCCAGCAGGCTGGCATAGAGGCCACGCCGCTTTCTGCGCAGGAGGCGCTGCGCCGCGAGCCCGCCGTCAACCCGACGCTGCTGGGGGCGGTGCAGGTCCCGGATGGCACCATTGACCCGTTTCGCCTCACCGCGGCCAATATGCTCGACGCCCGCGAACACGGCGCGCAGATCCTCACCGGCTGCGAAGTGACAGGCCTGCTGCGCCAGGGCGACCGCGTCTGTGGCGTCCAGGTATACGATCGTCAGCTTCACCAGACCCGCGCCTTGTACGCCGGGGTAGTGGTCAATGCCGCCGGGATCTGGGGGCAGCGCATTGCGGAATATGCCGACCTGCGCATCACCATGTTTCCGGCGAAGGGATCGCTGTTGATCCTTGACCACCGGATTAACAACCTGGTGATCAACCGCTGCCGTAAGCCGGCCGATGCCGATATTCTGGTGCCTGGGGATACCATCTCGCTGATCGGCACCACCTCGATGCATATTCCTTATGACGAAATTGACGACAACCGGGTAACGACCGCGGAAGTCGAAACCCTGCTGCGCGAAGGTGAAAAGCTGGCGCCGGTCATGGGCCGCACCCGGATCCTCCGCGCCTACTCCGGCGTGCGCCCGCTGGTGGCCAGCGACAACGATCCCAGCGGACGCAGCGTCAGCCGCGGCATCGTCCTGCTCGACCATGCTCAGCGCGACGGCATGGAAGGCTTCATTACCATCACCGGCGGCAAGCTGATGACCTATCGCCTGATGGCCGAGTGGGCCACCGACGCCGTCTGTCGTAAGCTGGGCAACACCACCCCCTGTTCCACGGCCGAGAGCCCGCTCCCCGGGTCGCAGGAGCCGACGGAAAGCACCCTGCGAAAAATTATCTCCCTGCCGGGCCCGCTGCGCGGCTCTGCTGTCTACCGCCATGGCGATCGCACGCCGGCCTGGCTTGGCGACAGTCGCCAGCACCGTAGTCTGGTCTGCGAATGCGAAGCCGTCACCGCTGGTGAAGTGAAATACGCGGTGGAAAATCTGGCGGTCCACACCCTGCTCGACCTGCGCCGCCGTACCCGGATTGGCATGGGGACCTGCCAGGGGGAACTCTGCGCCTGCCGCGCCGCCGGTCTGCTGCAGCGCTTTAACGTCACCACCCCCGCGCAGTCGTTGACCCAGCTGTCGGCGTTTCTCAATGAGCGCTGGAAGGGCGTGCAGCCCATCGCCTGGGGCGACGCGCTGCGCGAAAGCGAATTCACCCGCTGGGTCTACCTCGGCCTGTGCGGACTACCACAGGAGCATCAGGATGAAATTTGACTGCGCGATTATCGGCGGCGGACTGGCCGGCCTGCTGTGCGGCCTGACGCTGAATCAGTCCGGCCTGCGCAGCGTTATCATCAGCCGCGGGCAAAGCGCGCTGCATTTTTCCTCCGCGTCGTTAGATCTGCTCTCGGCGCTGCCGAACGGCGATAACGTCACTGACCTCGCGCAAGGTCTGCAGCAGCTCGCTGAACTGCTTCCTGAGCATCCTTATTCCCGGCTCGGCGCCGGGGCGGTGCTCGAATACGCAAAACAAACTGAAGCCCTGCTGGCCGCCTGCGGCGCGGTGATGCAGGGCGACGCGCACCGCCCGCACCGGCGGGTAACGCCGCTGGGGACGCTGCGCGCGGCGTGGCTATCGCCGCAGGAGGTTCCTGTCGCGCCACTCCCCCGACAGGGGGTCTGCCTGGTGGGGATCAGCGGCTTTGCCGATTTTCAGCCGCATCTCGCCGCCGCCGCGCTCGGGCAAACCGGCGTCACCGCCGTAGCGGCGGAAATCGAGTTACCGCTGCTGGATGTTTTACGTGACAACCCCACCGAGTTTCGCGCCGCCAATATCGCCCGCCTCCTCGACGATGAAAACCACTGGCCTGCCCTGCATGCGGCGCTGCTGCCGCTGGCGCAACAGCATGAGCTGCTGATCATGCCCGCCTGCTTTGGCCTCGCCGACGATCGCCTGTACCACTGGCTGCAGGCGCGCCTGCCCTGCCCGCTGCGTCTGCTGCCGACGCTGCCGCCTTCGGTTCCCGGGATGCGCCTGCACCGTTTGCTGCAGCGGCAGTTTATTCGCGGCGGCGGCACCTGGCTTGCCGGCGATGAAGTGGTGAACATCAGCCATCGACAGGGCGCCGTCGAGGCCGTCTGGACGCGAAATCACGGCGATATTGCGCTGCGTCCGGGTTTTACCGTGCTGGCCAGCGGCAGCTTTTTCAGTAACGGTCTTGTCGCCACGCGGGATAGCGTGCGCGAACCCATTCTCGGTCTCGATCTACAGCAGACCCTGCCGCGCGACGACTGGTACCAGCGCGACTTCTTTGCCTCCCAGCCGTGGCAGCGCTTCGGGGTGAAAACCGATGCCCTGCTGCGCCCCATGCTGGGCGGGCAGCCGTTCAGCAATCTTTTCGCCATCGGTTCGCTGCTCGGCGGGTTCGATGCCATTCAGCTCGGCTGCGGCGGCGGGGTCTGCGCCGTCACCGCACTGCACGCCGCCAGACAGATCCACGCCCTCGCCGGAGGCCGACCATGAACGATACCCGTTTTGAAAGCTGCATTAAGTGCACGGTCTGTACCACCACCTGTCCGGTCAGCCGGGTCAATCCGCGCTATCCCGGGCCGAAACAGGCGGGGCCGGACGGCGAACGCCTGCGCCTGAAGGATGGCGCGCTGTACGATGAGGCGCTCAAGTACTGCATTAACTGCAAGCGCTGTGAGGTCCCCTGCCCGTCGGATGTGAAAATTGGCGATATCATTCAGCGCGCCCGGGCACAGTATGGCCAGCAAAAACCGACCCTGCGCGACGCTATTCTCAGCCATACCGACCTGATGGGCACCCTTTCCACCCCCTTTGCCCCACTGGTAAACGCCACCACCGGCTTAAAACCGGTACGCCGCCTGCTCGACGCGGCGCTCAATATCGATCATCGCCGCACGCTGCCAAAATATGGCTTCGGCACCTTCCGCCGCGCTTACCGCCAGCTCGCGGCCAGACAGGCGCAGTACCCTGAGCAGGTGGCCTTCTTTCATGGTTGCTACGTCAACTATAACCACCCGCAGCTGGGCAAGGATCTGATTCGCGTCGTCAATGCGCTGGGCACCGGCGTGCAGTTGTTATCACGGGAAAAATGCTGCGGCGTGCCGCTGATCGCCAACGGCTTTTTTGACAAAGCGCGTAAGCAGGCGCAGAGCAACGTCGCCGCGATGCGGGAAAACGCGCTGCCGATCATCGCCACCTCCTCGACCTGCACCTTTACGCTGCGCGATGAATACCCGCATCTCCTTGATGTCGACAACAGCGATCTCCGCGACCGGGTGGAGCTGGCCACTCGCTGGATCTGGAAACAACTGGATAGTGGCAAAACGCTGCCGCTGCGCCCGCTGCCGCTGAAGGTGGTCTATCACACGCCGTGCCATATGGAGAAAATGGGCTGGTCGCTGTATACCCTCGAACTGCTGCGGCTGATCCCTGGCCTGCAGCTGGAAGTGCTGGATTCGCAGTGCTGCGGCATCGCCGGCACCTACGGGTTTAAGACTGAGAATTACGCGGTATCCCAGGCTATCGGCGCCCCCCTGTTCCGTCAGATTGAGGAGAGCGGCGCCGACATCGTCGTCACCGACTGCGAGACCTGTAAATGGCAGATAGAAATGTCCACCAGCAAACGCTGCGAACATCCGCTGACGGTGCTGGCGCAGGCGCTCGCCTGAGTCCGGCGCCAGCCTGCGCCGTCAATAGCTCGCTTTCTCCTGCGGCTGAGCGCTGGCGGATTTAAACATCGCCAGCCGGCGGTCCAGCGCCTGGGTGTACAGCATGGTATCGACCCCGACGGCGACGAAATTGGCCCCCCAGGCGAGACATTTTTCCGCCATCGCCGGGTCGACCGCCAGAAATCCGGCCGCTTTTCCCGCCGCGCGAATGCGCCGGATGCTCTGCTCAATCACCCGCTGCACGTCAGGATGGCCAGCATCGTCCGGGTGTCCCAGCGAAGCGGAGAGATCCGCCGGCCCGATAAACACCCCGTCAATGCCCTCCACCTCGAGGATAGCGTCCAGATTTTCCAGCGCGGTTCGGCTCTCCACCTGAATCAGCAGACAGAGTTCGTCATTCGCCTCCGCCATATAATTCTCCACTCTGCCCCAGCGCGCCGCCCGGGCCACGCCGGCGCCAACGCCGCGGCTACCGACGGGAGGATAACGGGTTGCCGAGACGACTTCCCGCGCCTGCTCGGCGGTATCGACCATCGGCACCAGCAACGTTCTGGCGCCAATATCCAGCACCTGTTTTATCAGGCTGCGGCTGCCCTCCACCGGACGGATCACCGGCTGACTGGCGTAAGGGGCGATGGCCTGGAGCTGATGATAAAGGTCCTGAATAGTGTTCGGGGCATGCTCGCCGTCGATCAGCAGCCAGTCATATCCGGAAGTGGCGGCAATCTCCGCCAGATAGGAGGAGGTCGAGCTCAGCCACAGGCCTATTTGCGTCTCACCGCGTAATAATCCACGTTTGAAGGGGTTTGATAACAGTGCGTTCATAGCGATTCCTTTAATCAATGCTGTACGCCGCCGCGCTGAGGAACCGCGCGGGTGAGGCTTAATGAGAAGATGATGATCACCCCGATGATGGCCACGCCGGCCAGGGTTAACAGTCCAGCGGCGCTGCTGGCGAACAGCGTTTCGGCCTGCACGCGAACGATCGGCGCCAGAAAGCCGCCGATGGCGCCAAACAGGTTAACGAAGCCAATCCCGGCGGCCAGCGCCGTGCCGGAGAGCAGCTGCGTCGGCATCGTCCAGAAGACCGGCTGCACGGCAATCACCCCAACCGCCGCCACGCACAGCGCGATGATAGCCAGCACCGGCGCCACCAGCCCGGAAACCGCAATCCCGACCGCTGCCGCCAGCAGCGTCAGCGCGGCAATATTGCGCCGCTCGCCGGTACGATCGGAGTAGCGAGGGATAAGCCAGGTACCGAACAGCGCCGCCACCCACGGAATAGCCGTCACCACCGAGGCAATGAAGCCGACTTTGGTGCCCAACAGCGCGGCGACCTGAGTGGGCAGGAAGAAAATCAGGCCATAGACCGCCACCTGAATGGTCATGTAGATCAGCGCCAGCTGCCAGACCCGCCCGTTACGCAGCGCATCGGACAGACGCGAGGTGACCTTTTTCTCCTCCTCTCGCGCCAGCTCGCTTATCAGGGCCTGTTTCTCCGCCGCGCTCAGGAAGCGGGCATGCTGCGGCGAATCGTCCAGCCAGAAGAAGGTGAACGCTCCTGCGGCGACGGCGAGCAGGCCTTCAATCACAAACATCCAGAACCAGCCGGGATGGCCCATAAACCCATGCATCTCCAGCAGCGCGCCGGATAAAGGCGAACCGAGGGTCAGCGCCAGCGGCGCCCCCATATAAAAAAGCCCCATAATGCTGGCGCGGTTTTGCTGGGGAAACCACTGAGACGTGAGGTAGATCATTCCGGGGAAGAAGCCCGCCTCCGCCGCGCCCAGCAGGGTACGTACCAGCAGGAATTTCGCTTCCGTATCCGCCCACGCCATCGCCGCCGACAGCACGCCCCACAGTAGCGTGGTGCAGCCGATCCATTTTCTGGCGCCAAATTTGCGCATCAGCAGGTTGGCCGGCACCCCAAGAAAGGCATAGACCACAAAGAAAATCCCCGCCCCCAGCGCATAGGCTTCGTTGCTGAGGCCAGTGTCCAGCTGGTAGGTCTCTTTGGCGAAACCGATATTCGAACGGTCAAGAAACGCCAGCACGTACAGCGCCAGCATAAAGGGGATTAAGCGGGCGCGGTTTTTCTTCACCACGCTCTCCAGCAGAGTGTTGCTCATCATAATATCCTCAGGCGTGGGCCGCCGGGCGGCCCGGGGGATCAGTGTTGATAAGGACGTTTCAGGTTGCAGTCGCGATTGAGCTCGACGCCAAAGCCGGGTTTATCCAGTACCGATTTATGAATGCGCCCCCTCTCCGGCACCGGCTCGCCGAGCAGGATCGGGTCGAACTGCGGACGCAGCGTAGCGCAGTCAGGACTGGTCATCAGAAACTCGCTGAACGGCGTGTTGGTGAAAGTGATCACCGCATGATGTGAGTAAACCGACGAGCCGTGCGGCACCACCAGCTGCCCGCGCGCTTTAGCAATAGCCGCTATCTCCACCAGCGTGGTTAAGCCGCCGCACCAGCCGACGTCGGGCTGCATAATATCGATTCCGGTCTCCGACAGGGTGCGGAAGGACTGCAGGGTGCCGTGGTGCTCACCGCTGGTCACCATCATCCCGGCCGGCGCCTGGCGCTTCAGCTCGCGATAACCTTCATACTGCTGCGGCGGCAGGCACTCCTCGATCCACTTGAGGTTGTAAGGGGCGCAGGCATGGGCAAGTTTGGTGGCATAGTTAACGTCCTGGCTCATCCAGCAGTCCAACATTAACCAGAAATCCGGGCCGCATTTTTCGCGCATGTCCGCCACCATGGCGACGTCTTTGCGGATCCCGGCGTCGCCATCGTGCGGCCCCCAGTGGGTGGGCATTTTGCCGCCGATAAAGCCCATCGCCTGCGCCAGATCCGGACGAGCGCCGGTGGCATAGAACTGGATTTCGTCACGCACCGCTCCGCCCAGCAGTTTGTAGACCGGCAGGCCAACCACTTTCCCGAACAGATCCCACAGCGCGAGGTCGACACAGGAGATAGTGTTCATCACCAGACCGCCGGATCCTGCGTAGTAAAGGGTGGCGTTGAGCATCTGGTCGTGGATCAGTTTGATATCGCTGACGCATTTGCCTTCGATAAAGCGGTTGAGATGTTTTTCCACGATAAAGCAGCCCATCTCTCCGGCCGTCGACACGGCAAAGCCGGTCTGCCCGTTGTCGGCTTCCACTTCCACAATCAGCGTGCCCAGCACGTTGATGCCAAACGACTGGCGGGACTGCTCATACTGTTTGTATTTGCTCATCGGGGTGGCGATATGATCGTCAATCCAGTGGTTAGCCCCCTGATCGTGGTAATCGCCGCCGCCGGCGCCCTGCTCTGCGGTGGCGCCGCCGGTAAACCAGGCGCGGACGTGTTTAATTTTCGGTAGGGTCATGGTGTTCTCCTTATGATGAGGCGAGTTGTTCAAAGGGGCTTTTCCACCCCAGCAGTCGTGAAATATCTTTCGCGCAGGCAATCGCCTTACCGGCAAGGTAATCGCGATTGTCTTCATTGATTTGCAGACGGGTACCCACCACCGAGATGGCGGCGGTCAGGTCGTTATTGGCGTTAAAAACCGGGGCGGCCACGCAGCGCACGTCCGGATAGTCCTCGCCATTATCAAAGCTCCAGCCCCGGGCGCGGATCCGCCCCAGCTCCTCCCGCAGCTGTTGAGCATTGCTGATGGTCGTTGGCGTAGCCCGCTCCCACTGCAGATCATCGATAATCGATGCCTGAACCCCGGCGGGCTGCCAGGCCAGCAAACATTTGCCGATCCCGGAGCGGTAAAGCGACAGGCTCTTTCCTTCGTGCGAACGCACGCTAATGGTGGCGGGTGATTCAATTTTCAGAATGTAGTAGGCGTTACCGTGATCGATAATGCCCAAATGGCAGAGCAGGCCGCACTCATCCATCAGGCGAGTCAGGCGCGGCCGCGCCAGCTCGCGCAGGTCCATTTTGCTTAGCGCCTGCCCGGCCAGCTCCACCAGTTTGGTCCACAGGCAGTAGTTATCCTGATTATCCATACTGATGAAGCGCTGCTTTTTCAGCTCGCCCAGCAGCAGATAAACCGTGCTTTTCGGGATCCCCAGCTCCGCTATTATCGTCGCCGCGCTGCAGGGTCCGATGCGGCCAATTAAATTGAGGATCTCAATCGCGCGGGTCAGCGCCGGGACTTTCGTTGATTCCAACATACTGGACTCCAATCCTGAATACTGGAATCAGTGTTGCGGTTGTCCGGGCGGTAAAGTGTGAGCGACATCGCGGGGCAATCGCTTTCCCGTATGCTGGACCGTTCGCAGCGGAAAATTGCGACTTAACGCACAGAATTTTTTCAGGAGAGTACAACAGGCTGGACAACCGGCGCCCGGGAGAAGCCCGCGCGCCGGGAAACGACTTACATTGAGAGGGAATCCACCACGTTAATCCAGCCATGTTCACTGGCCAGCGGTTGGCCATTCAGCCAGCGACGCAGCAGGTTTAATGCCATCATGGCGCAGACTTCCTGGCGTACCGCCAGGCTGTGGCGGGTGACGCTAAACTTCACCCGCAGCGCGAAGGTGCCGTCGGGGGTGGCCAGGGCCACGTTAAGATGATCGTTTTCCTGGCCGCTCACCGCCAGGGCCAGGCCGGCAAAATGGTTAATGCGCCGCTCGGCCGCCCAGCGGGCCGCCTGCGCCAGCGTCTCCTCCTGCGCCGGGACCACTTCGCTGGCCAGCAGCGGCGCGCCGGCGCGGGACAGCTGGAGCGCCAGCAGACCGCCGGTAAACTGCTCGCTGAGCGTCAGGCTCAGCTGCCGCTCCTGCAGGCAGCGTGCAATCTGCGCCGGTAACCCTTCAGTGCCTTCGAAAATCAGGCTGTCGCCAGCCACTTTACGCACTTCCGGCCACAGGGCCAGCATGGCGTCACGCTGCTCAGCCGGTCCGGTCAGCTTCAGCTCAATGATCGGCATCGACGAGCGGTAGCCCATTACTACGCCAGGCGGTAACGTCAGCGGATTGAGGTTTTGCGCCAGCTCGCTTTCCGAGCGGCCAAAAGTGGTCAGCCGCAGGCATACCGGCGGTTCCGGCAGCGTAAAGCGCTGGCGCAGGCGCGGTAAAATCTCCTGCTCGACCATCACTTTGAATTCAGAGGGAACGCCGGGGGTGAAAAACATCAGGCAGCGATTGAGCTGGATGGCAAAGCCGCAGGCCGTGCCCACCGGGTTATTGATCATCTCGGCGCTGGCGGGGATTTCCGCCTGCTTACGGTTGCTTTCCGCCATCGGCCGCCCGCGTTCAGCAAAGAAGCGGGTCATGGTTTCCAGCCACTCCGGATGCAAAATAAGTCCTTCGCCTTTCGCGGTGGCCGCGGCCAGCGCGCTCAGGTCGTCGCTGGTTGGGCCGAGGCCGCCATTGACGATCAGCACATCCGCCTGTTCGCTGCGTTCGCGAAGAATCGCCACCAGCGCATCGAGATCGTCGCCGACGGTATTACGGCGCGTTAATGGTAAACCCTGATTAAAAAAGAAATCCGCCAGCCATGCTGCATTGGTGTCAACGATTTGACCATGCAACACTTCATCGCCAGTGGACAGCATTTCCACATTCAACATTGCTCACTCCTTGCCTGCCAGGTGGCAAATACTATAACGCAAAGCGGGAGGCTGACGAGGAGGAAAATCTGGCGCGGCAAGAAGAGACCGCGCCGGAGGAGATTAGAAGCTGGCGCTGGCGCCGATGTACGGGCCGTCGGCGATGGTGTTATCGCGGTTGCCATCTTTGCCCGCCAGGTTCAGATAGCGATAGCCTGCCTGGATGCTGAGCGGACGCATAATGGTCCAGCTGGCGCCGACGTTGGCTTCCTGATAGCTGTCAATGCCGCTGGAGAGGGAATCTGGAGAGTAGTAGTAGTCGCCATACAGACGGAAGCTGTCGCCGATTTTCCACTGCAGGCCGCCGCCGACCGCGGCCGCATAACCTTCATCACCCTGTTTCGGGTTGGTGTATACCCCTTTACCGCCCACGGTCGCCAGGAACGGCCCCAGCGGAATATTCAGGCCCAGGCCTAAACCCGCGGCGTCGCCGTCGTTATCGCTGTGCAGCCAGTTACCCGAAACAGCCAGACCGGTGGACTCGGTGCCGAAGCCGACCCCAAGGTTGGTGTAATGCTCGCCTGCTTCGCCGGTAACGCTGATCGCATGGGCCGCCGAAGAGACCAGCATGACGCCAGCCAGCGCCATAAAAATGCTTTTTTTCATTATTTACTCTATCCAGAAAATTAAAATCAAAGAAGTCCCGAAAAAACCTGAAAATTCTACTGCGCACTCGTCAGGAATCAATGACCTGGCGAAATGATTTTTCACAAGAGTGTAACCAGTTGCGTCTTTTTACAGCAATACCGCCGCGCATTTGCGAAAGAATGTAAATTTCACCGCATTCATATTCAGTAGAATTATATTTAATTAGGTTGTATTGATTGAATAAATCTATATTTACCTGCGCAATCGCCATTGCGCAGGCTGTTTGAAGGAAGCAGAAAAATTAATGGGCGAGCAAGGCCAGGCGCTCCGGCGCAAGCCCCGTCAGCTTCGCCACCAGCGCCAGATCAAGCCCGTTTTCCAGCATCGCCTGGGCAATACGTTGCGCAGCCAATTGTTCTCCCTGTTCAAGACCTTGCTGCAGGCCCTGCTCAAGGCCCTGCTGATGGCCGCGTTGTTCCAGAAACTGGGCAATGTTCATTAGCGTCTCCTTATGCAGCCGTCTGGGGACATTTTGCGCAAGATTACGTAAAAAGGCGACCGGATCGGCGGCATTTCCTGCCTGTAATAAATAGTGAAGCAGCGTCCTGAGCTGTCTGCGGCTAGTGTATCCCAGCGCCAACAGGCTGGCTAGTTGCTCCTGCAGTTCCATCATATCGCGTTGCCGGATATGCTTTTGCAGCAACTCAAGCATCGCGACCCGTCGGTGCTGCATTATTGTATCGTCAGGAAGCACCGTGATATCGATTAAGTGAAAATCCTGATTGTATACTTGCCGCGCGGTTTGCGGATGAGCAAATCCTTCCAGCCAGCACATGGGATACGGCCAGGGCGAGACTTGCCCATGATAAAAAAGCAGCGGGATCACCAATGGCAGTTGCGTATGTCCTTTATCCAGATGGCGCTGCATCGCTGCTATCGCATAACGCATCAGGCGAAATGCCATATGACGGTCCGCAGAGCTTTGATGTTCGATAAGCAGATAGATATATCCGTCCCCCGCCTGGGTTTGCAGCGAGTAAAGAATATCGGAATGGCTGGCGCGCAGGTCTTCATCGATAAAACTTCCGGACTCCAACTGCAACGTTTGCAGATTGCATAATTCTCGCAAATGTTCAGGAAGGTGAATGTCCAGAAAATCCCGCGCCGTCGCCCGATGCGACAGTAGGTGTTTAAACACGGCGTCATGTGGGGAATGGGTGGTCCTTTCCATGGTGGCTCTCCATACGATAATTTTCGCTTAACTTATCACTCTGTAAAGCCAGCGCCGTATTTCCCTTGCGGTTTGCCGAGGCGCCTCGCAAACTGTTTCCTCGATACCCGGCCCGACTTACTGCGAAGGAGAAAAATCATGCGTCAAAGGACGATTGTTTGCCCGCTAATCCAAAATGATGGCCATTACCTGTTGTGCAAGATGGCTGCTGACCGCGGCGTTTTTCCCGGACAATGGGCCTTGTCCGGCGGCGGCGTGGAGCCGGGGGAAAGTATTGAAGAGGCGCTGCGACGCGAAGTCCGCGAGGAGCTTGGCGAAAAACTGCAGTTGACCCGTATCACGCCATGGAGCTTCCGCGACGATACCCGCGTGAAAACCTATCCCGACGGGCGCCAGGAAACGATCTATATGATCTATCTAATCTTCGACTGCGTTAGCGCCAATCGCGACGTAACGATCAACGAGGAGTTTGACGATTACGCCTGGGTGAAAGCGGATGAGCTTAAAAACTACGATCTCAATGCCGCCACCCGCCTCACCCTGAGCATGAAGGGGCTACTCTGACGCCACGGTCAGCAGGCGCAGCGTCGCCTTCAGTCCGCCCAGGCTTTCGCTGCGCGAAAGCTGCAGGTGGCTACGATGCAAACGTGCAATATCGTTAACCAGCGCCAGGCCCAGCCCGGCGCCGGGAATCGCGCCCGCGTTATCGAGGCGGCGAAACGGCATCAGCGCCTGATTAATCAGGTTTTCCTCGATGCCCGGACCGCTATCCTCCACACTTAGCGTGACGACTTCGCCATCGCGATGCAGGCTAAGCGTGACCGTTCCATATTCCGGGGTATAGCGAATGGCATTGTCGAGCAGGTTAGCGCACAGCTCCCCCAGCAGAACGCTATCGCCTGCCACATATACCGCCGACTGCTCGCCCTCGTAGCCAAGATCGATATGTTTGCTCCGCGCTTGCGCGATACGTGAAAAGCAGCTGTTGCGCACAATCTCCGGCAAGTTAATCACCGCAAACGCCTGCTCCCGCTGTTTTACCGTCGCCAGCTGCAACAACCGCTCCGTTAACAAGACCGTATCGTCCAGCGTGGCGCGCATCGCCTGCAGACTTTCGCGCCACAGTTGCGGATCGTCGCTGGCCAGGGCTACCGAAGCCTGCGTTTTCAGCACCGCCAGCGGTGTTTTCAGCTGATGGGACGCATCGGCGCTGAAGCGCTCCTGGCGGGAGATCATCACCCGCAGGCGGTCGATGTAGCGGTTGAACGCGACAATCAGCAGCCGCGTTTCCGACCAGGGCAGCAGCTCCGGCAGCGGCGTCAGCAGACCGGGTTCACGGCGCACCATCAGCGCGGAGAGCTGACGCATGGGCCGCAGCACGCGGCGCAGCAGCCAGGCTGCCAGCACCAGCGTCAACAGGACCAGTAACCCCTGCGACACCCAGGATGAGAAGAGTAATTGTCCGGCCAGCCAGCGGCGGGACTGCAGCGTTTCGGCAATATATATCTCCGCCATGCCAACGATGCCGCCTTCGTTGATGGGCTGCAGCAGGCGCGCCACGCGGATTGCCTGACCGCGATATTCGGTATGATAAAACCACGCCAGCGCCGGATAGAGCTGAGTTCGCGAGGTGGAGGGCGGCATCGCGGGCAGATCGTCATAGCCGGAAATGACCTTCCCCTGCGGGTCGAGCACCTTGTAATAGAGACGATCGTTCATATTGAGCTCGAAGCTGTCCAGCACCACCCAGGGCACATTCACCTCCAGTTGCCCTCCGCGAACCACCAGCTGCTCGGCCACCGTCCGCGCCGACGACAGCAGGGTACGATCGTAGGCTTGCGTCGCCGCCTGCAACGCGCTGACGTAGCTGTTAAACGCGGAGAGTCCCCACAGCAGGACCAGCGGCAGGCCGAGAAACAGCAACAGTTGAGCATAGAGCGATTGCGGCTTACTCCATCTCATGGCGCTCGCACTCAAGCAGATAGCCTAAACCGCGCAGGGTGGTTATACGCACATTGCTCGCCTGAAGTTTCTTGCGCAGACGATGAATGTAGAGTTCGATGCTTTCCGGACTGACGTCATCGCTGAGGCTGAACACCTGTTCGAACAGCTGCTGACGGGAAACCGGGCGGGTGCGGCGAAACATCAGCACCTTCAATAGCGCCAGCTCGCGCGGCGTCAGAGACAACATCTGGCCGCGGAGTAAAAAATAGCCTTCGTCACAATACGCCAGCTCGCCAAGCTGCTGCACCTCATGCACCTGCCCTTCGCTGCGCCGGAGCAGCGCCCGCAGGCGGGCGTCGAGCTCTTCCAGCTCAAAGGGCTTAGGTAAATAGTCATCCGCGCCGGCATTTAAGCCCTTCACCCGGTCCGCTACCGCGCTGCGGGCGGTCAGCAACAGCACCGGCAGGGTCTGCCCGCGCTTGCGAAGCCGCTGCACCACTTCAAGGCCATCGAACCCCGGCATACCGATATCCAGCACCGCCAGCGCATATTGCTCGCTTTGCAGCAGATGGTCGGCCGCACGCCCGTCAGCGACGCAATCCACGGCAAAACCGCCCTGCACCAGCGCTTTTTCCAGCCAGTGAGCCAGCTCACGATTATCCTCGGCTAATAAGAGACGCATATCACATCCTGTAACGTTGCTGCTGCATTGAAAGGGAAATGAAAGGTAACTGTTTTAACAATCATGCAACCGAATCGCCATATGTCGGTTCACATAATCAAAAAAACCTGCCCTGTACCTGCTGAGGAAGCCTATGAAAACGCCATTTTTCCGCCATCTGAGCGCCATCGCGCTGTGCCTTTGCACCACATCCGCCTTCGCCGCAGAGGCCCCGTCCCGCACCGAATGTATCGCGCCCGCTAAACCCGGCGGCGGCTTTGACCTGACCTGTAAGCTGATTCAGGTGAGCCTGATGGAAACCGGCGCTATCGAGAAACCGATGCGCGTCACCTATATGCCCGGCGGCGTGGGCGCGGTAGCCTACAACGCCATTGTCGCCCAGCGCCCGGCAGAGCCGGGGACCGTCGTCGCCTTCTCCGGCGGCTCGCTGCTGAACCTGTCGCAGGGTAAATTCGGCCGTTACAGCGTCGATGACGTGCGCTGGCTGGCGAGCGTCGGCACCGACTACGGCATGATCGCCGTGCGCGCCGATTCGCCATGGAAAGACCTGAAGTCGTTTATGACCGCGATGGAGAAAAATCCCTCCAGTATCGTGATTGGCGCCGGGGCCTCCATCGGCAGCCAGGACTGGATGAAAGCGGCGCTGCTGGCGCAAAAAGCCAACGTCGACCCGCATAAAATGCGCTACGTCGCCTTTGAGGGCGGCGGCGAGCCGGTGACCGCGCTGCTCGGTAACCATGTGCAGGCGGTCTCCGGCGATCTCAGCGAGATGGTGCCCTATCTGCAGGGCAATAAAATCCGCGTGCTGGCGGTCTTCTCCAGTGAACGACTGCCGGGCGCGCTCGCCGATGTCCCCACCGCTAAAGAGCAGGGCTACGACCTAGTCTGGCCGATTATTCGCGGCTTCTTTATGGGCCCGAAAGTCAGCGACGCCGAGTACCAGTGGTGGGTCGATGAATTCACTAAACTGCAGCAAACCGAAGCGTTCAAAAAGCAACGTGAACTGCGCGGCCTGTTTGAATTCAACATGAACGGCAAGGAGCTCGATACCTACGTTAAGCAGCAGGTCAACGACTATCGCGAACAGGCGAAAGCCTTTGGCCTGGCAAAATAATCCGCGGAGGCGCTAATGAGCGATCGTATTTTTGCCGGAGTGTGGCTGTTGTTATGTATTGGCGGTCTGTTTATCGCCTGGCAGATCCACAGCGAATACGCCTATGAACCCGTCGGCCCGCGTCCCTTCCCGCTCGGGATCATCGGCCTGATGCTGCTGTGCTCGGCGTTAATGTTGCTACGTCGCCCGGACGCCGTCGAGTGGCCGGGACGGCATGTGCTGCAGCGTCTGCTGACCATGGTCGTGGTGCTGGTGGTCTACGCCTGGGGGTTTGAATGGCTCGGTTTTCCGCTGGCCACCGCGCTGCTGACGGCGATCATTGGTCTGCTGTTCGGCGCGACGCTGCCGGCGGCGGGCATTGCCGGCGTCGCGATGGGCGTGTCGTTATGGTACGCCTTCGACACCCTGCTCGATGTTACCCTGCCCCTTGGCATCTGGTTTAATTAACGGAGGCGTTTATGGATACCTGGATCTATCTCTCGCAGGGCTTCGCCGTCGCCATGACGCCGGAGAACCTGCTGATCGCCCTGATCGGCTGCTTTGTCGGGACTATCGTCGGCCTCCTGCCGGGGCTGGGGCCTATCAACGGCGTGGCGATTCTGCTGCCGCTGGCTTTCGCCCTGCATTTACCCGCGGAATCGGCGCTGATCCTGCTGGCGACGGTCTATATCGGTTGCGAATACGGCGGGCGTATTTCATCAATTCTGTTGAACGTGCCCGGCGATGCCGCCGCCATTATGACCGCCCTCGACGGCTATCCGATGGCCCAGCAGGGTCGCGGCGGCGTTGCGTTGTCGATTTCCGCCGTCAGTTCCTTCTTTGGCTCAATGATCGCCATCGGCGGTATTATTTTGTTCGCGCCGCTGCTCGCCCAGTGGTCGCTGGCGTTCGGTCCGGCGGAATACTTCGCGCTGATGGTCTTCGCCATCGCCTGTCTTGGCAGCATGATGGCGCAGAACCCGCTGAAGTCGTTCCTCGCGGCGTTAATCGGCCTGGGTCTGGCGACGGTAGGGGTGGACGCCAATACCGGGGTTTACCGCTTCACCTTCGACAGCGTCCATCTCTCGGACGGCGTACAGTTTATTGTGGTGGTGATCGGCCTGTTCTCGGTTTCAGAGATCCTGTTGATGCTGGAGAGCACCAGCGGCGGACAAACGCTGGTGCGGAAAACCGGACGGATGCTGTTTAACACCAAAGAGGCCGCGCAGTGCGTCGGCGCGACCCTGCGCTCTTCGGTGGTGGGTTTCTTCGTCGGCATTCTGCCCGGCGCCGGGGCGACCATCGCCAGCGCCATTACCTACATGACGGAGAAAAAACTCAGCGGTAACAGCGATAACTTCGGCAAGGGCGATATTCGCGGCGTGGCGGCGCCGGAAGCGGCCAATAACGCCTCCGCCTGCGGTTCCTTTATTCCCATGCTGACGCTCGGCGTGCCGGGGTCCGGCACCACCGCGGTGATGATGGGCGCGCTGACGCTGTATAACATCACCCCCGGCCCGGCAATGTTCACCGAGCAGCCGGATATCGTCTGGGGGCTGATTGCCGCCCTGCTGATCGCCAACGTGATGCTGCTTATTATGAACATTCCGCTGATCGGCCTGTTCACCCGTATGCTGACCATTCCGCTGTGGTTTCTGGTCCCGGCCATCGCCGCGGTCTCCGCCGTCGGCGTCTACGCGGTACACAGCACCACTTTTGACCTGCTGCTGATGGTGGGGCTCGGGGTGCTCGGCTACATCATGCGCAAAATGCACTTCCCGATGTCGCCGCTGATCCTTGGCTTCGTGCTGGGGGAGATGCTGGAGCAGAACCTGCGTCGCGCGCTGTCGATCAGCAACGGCAATCTGGCGATCCTGTGGCAAAGCGGGGTGACCAAAACGCTGCTGGTGCTGGCTATCGCCGTGCTGGTGGTGCCGCCGCTGCTGCGTCTGCGGCGTAAACAGCGCCAGCGTCGCGCCGAAGCCAATATCGGCTAAGCCGGCGAATTGACCCATTCGCGCAGCGCCCGGCGCGAGATCTTAATCCCACCGTTCTTTAACGTTTCCGGCAGCCGCAGCCAACGCACCGGCTGCTGGAAACGCGCCAGCCGTTCCGCGCTCCATGCCGCCAGCACGCTCATTTCGCAGCCGTCATCGCATTCCACCACCGCTACCGGACGCTGGCCATATTCCGCATCGTCCAGCGGCACGACAAACGCCTGCTGTATCTGCGGATGCGCCCCGATGATCCGTTCCACCTCCTCCGGCTGGATCCCTTCCCCACCGCTGAAAAAGAGATTATCCAGGCGCCCGAGGAGAGTAAGCCGTCCATCGATGATCTCGCCGCGATCGCGGGTGGCAAACCACCCTTCGTCGTTGGTCAATGGCAACAATTGACCGTCGCGCCAGTAGCCCGCGGCCATGCTCGCCGCCCGCAGCCAGACCTCGCCGGCAACGATTTTCATCTCCCGCCCCGGCAACGCCGCGCCCACATCCGCCGAGCCGTCGGCCTCTTTAGCGCAGACGGTGGAAGCGAATTCGGTCAGGCCATAGCCGCAGTAGGTGCGTACCCCCTGCCCCCACGCCCGCTCGGTCAATTCGACCGGGATCGCCGCGCCGCCGAGCAGCACCGCCTTGAGGGAAAGCGCAGCATCGTCATTCAGCAGGCGCCACAGCTGAGTCGGCACCAGCGAAGCATGGGTACAGCCCTGCAGCATCTGCGCCAGCGGTTGTTTATCGCGCACCGTCAGCCGCGCGCCGGCCAGCAGCCAGCGCCACATAATCCCCTGGCCGGAGACATGAAACAGCGGCAGCGACAGCAGCCAGTCATCTTCTGCGGCAAACGGCATCAGCGCCAGCACGCCGGCGGCGCTGGCCAGATGGGCGCTGGCATGATGCACTGCCGCCTTCGGCAAACCGGTCGACCCCGAGGTCAGCGTCATTGAGGCGAAACGATCCCCACGCCACGGCACAGCATGGGTTCCCGTTGTCGCCTGCAGGGTTAACGCCGGTAAATCCCCCGGCAGCGCATCGCCGTTAAGCACCAGCTGATGCTGGACGGTCAACGCTGGCAGCAGTTCCTGCAGCAACGCCGTCGGCAGCTGCGGATTCAGCGGCAGCACCCGCGCGCCGCACTGCAGCAGCGCCAGCCAGGCCAGCAGCGTCGACGGCTGGTTAAAAGCCTGCAGCGCCACCCCGTGACCTTCGGTTACGCCCTGCGCGGCAAACCCGGCCGCCAGGGCGTCAACGCGGGCGCACAGGTCGCGCCAGGTCAGCGGCTGGTCATTCAGGCGCAGCGCCTGCGCCTCTCCGCGCCGCTGGCGCCAGTGCCGCCAGGGCCAGTCGCGAAAGGTCACAGCAGCGGCTCCAGCGTATCGATGCTGAGCATCGGCAGGGTGCTTTCCGGCCACGCCCGCACCAGCTGGGCGCCCATCAGCGACAGGGTGTCCAGTCCGGGGATGGTCTGCGGCGTCAGCCAGGCGGCAACCCGCGCCAGCTGGGTTAACCCGAGGCTGGACTCGATCGACGAGCTGATCACCGCGCTCAGCCCCAGCGCATGGGCCGCGGCGACCTGCTGCTGAACCCGATGTAAACTGCCGGTTAGCGTCGGCTTGATCACCACCGCGCGCACGCCAGGCTCGGCGACGAAGCGAAAATCCGCCTCGCGCAGGCTTTCATCCCAGGCGATAGCGATCCCGGTTTCGCGACTAAAGGCCCGCGAGTCCTCCCGCGTTTTACAAGGTTCCTCAAGAAAGGCAATGCGCTGGCGATACGCCGGATCGACATATTTCGCAAACTGCTGCGCTTTCAGCGGCGTCCAGGCCCGGTTGGCATCCAGACGCAACTGCAGGTCGGGGATGGCTTCCAGCAGCAGATTAACCACCATGCCGTCGCGGACCGCCTCCCAGAGCCCCACTTTCACCTTAGCGACTTTCTCGCCGGGCATCGCCGCCAGTCTGGCGAACAGCTCATCCGGATCGCCGGAGCAGAGCGGCGCCGCGCGATAATCCGCGGCCTGCGGCAGCTCGCCGCTGAGCTCCGCCTGCGCGCAGCTGATGCCAAAGGCGACAGAGGGCAGCGCAGGAAGCGCCGGCTCCGCGCCGTCGCGCCAGGCCTGAGCCCAGGGCAGGAGCGCCGCCTGCGCCTCCGCCAGGGTTTCTGCGCTGAATCCCGGCAGGGGAGAAATTTCCCCCCAGCCCTCCCGCTCACCCTCCCGCAGGTGGATGAACAGCCCGTCGCGGGTTTTTAACCGCCGTTCTCGCAGCACCACGCCCGCGTCCATCGGTATCTGCCAGCGGTAAACCTGCGAAACGCGCATTAGGGATTCCGTTTAAATTTGCTGAAGTCCGGCTGACGTTTCTGGTTGAAGGCATTGCGGCCTTCCTGTCCCTCTTCCGTCATGTAGAACAGCATGGTGGCGTTGCCCGCCAGCTCCTGCAGACCGGCCTGGCCGTCGCAGTCGGCGTTCAGCGCCGCTTTCAGGCAGCGCAGCGCCATTGGGCTGTTCTGCAGCATTTCACGACACCAGCGCACCGTCTCTTTTTCCAGATCCGCCAGCGGCACCACGGTGTTCACCAGCCCCATGTCCAGCGCCTGCTGCGCGTCATACTGACGGCAGAGGAACCAGATTTCGCGCGCTTTTTTCTGCCCGACGATGCGCGCCATATAGGAGGCGCCCCAGCCGCCGTCGAAGGAGCCGACTTTCGGCCCGGTCTGACCGAAGATGGCGTTTTCCGCCGCGATGGTCAGATCGCACATCATGTGCAGCACGTGGCCGCCGCCGATAGAGTAGCCGGCCACCATCGCTACCACCGGTTTCGGGCAGGTGCGGATCTGGCGCTGAAAGTCGAGTACGTTGAGATGATGCACGCCGGAGTCGTCCTGATAGCCGCCGTAATCGCCGCGGACTTTCTGATCGCCGCCGGCGCAAAAGGCTTTCTCACCTTCCCCGGTCAGGACAATCACCCCGATATTGTCGTCATAACGAGCATCCGCCAGCGCCTGGATCATCTCTTTGACGGTCAGCGGGCGGAAGGCGTTGCGCACCTGCGGGCGATTGATTGTGATTTTGGCAATGCCGTCGGCCGATTTGTGATAGCGAATATCGGTATAGCCTTCGGAACAATCGTGCCATTCAACAGGGGCATAGAGCATTGCTTCATCAAGAGAGATCATAGAATGTCCTTCAGTTAACTTGCCAGAATCTGCGCCAGACAGGCAATCACCGCCGCCGGGTTGTCCCGGTGCGCGTTGTGTCCGGCATGGTGAATAAGATGGAGATCCGCCGCGAGCGCCTGCGCGATGGCGCGAAACTTCGCGTCGCGCTCGCCGCACAGGTAATGAAAGGGGAAATCGCGCGCCTGCAGGGACGCGCGCAGATCGGCCTGCCCGGCAAGGGAGGTCGCCTGCAGCATCTCGGCCAGCGTCGCGCCGTTGTTCCGGCTGCGTAAGGCGACCAGCGCCGCGCGCTGCCCGGCATCCAGTGAAGCGAAGACCGGCTGCTGATACCAGTCGGCAAAGACCTGCGCCAACGGCTCATGGCGAAAACGTTCCGCCCAGGCGCTGTCGTTGCTGCGCCGCGCCTGCCGCGCTTCGGCATCCTGCAGCCCCGGATGGCCGCCCTCCACGACGAGGCCGCGCAGGCCCGCGCGCGGCTGGCAGGCGAAGTTCATCGCCACCCGGCCCCCCAGCGAGTAACCGATCAGCCAGTAGTTAAGTATGTTGTAACTATTAAGCGTAGCCTGCAGCAAAATATTGACCCCGGCAAAGTCCTGCACCGCGATATCCGCCGAGCCGCCGTGGCCCGGCAGATCGAGATACAGCCGCGGCCAGGCGCGAAACGCGTCGCCTACTTCCCGCCACTCATGGCGGTCGCCGGAAAAACCGTGCAGAAAGACCAGCCAGGGATAACCCGGCTGGCCATGTTCGACTGCAGCGCTGAGGGTCACAGGCGACTTACCTGCGCCAGCAGCTGCTGGAGGGTCTGCGTGCCGTCGGTCTCATTGACCGCCAGCTCAATCACCGTCGCCCCTGCCCTGCGCCAGGCGCCGGCCAGCACCTCATCCAGCGCCTGCCAGTCAGCCGGGCGATGATAGACCAGGCCGAACATCGCCGCCGCGTGGCTGAAATCAACGTCCTGCGGCATTAAGTAGAACTGGCGCCGCTCGTCCTGCGGCGTCGGCAGCATGGAGAAAATCTGCCCGCCGTTGTTGTTCACCACGATCAGCACCAACGGCGCCGACGCCTGGCGCAGCAGGGCCAGCGAGTTGAGATCGTACAGCGCCGAAAGATCGCCGACGATAGCCAGGGTTGGCCGGGCGCTGGCGCGCTGGACGCCGGCGGCGGTGGCGATCAAGCCATCAATGCCGCTGGCGCCGCGGTTGCTGTAAACCGGGTAGCCAGCCGGCAGCTGCGCCAGGGCGTCGATCAGGCGCACCACCAGGCTGTTGCCGACAAACAATTGCCCCTGTTCCGGCAGATAGCGCCGAATTCGCTGCGCCAGCTGCGCTTCGCCAAAGGGTTCGTTGCTGGCGACCGCCGCCTCCCACGCCTGTCGGGCCAGTTCAGGAATAGCCGTCGCCCACGGCTGGCGTTTCTCCGCCGGGTGAAGCTCAAGCCAGCGGTCAATGCTGGCGAGCAGACGACGGCCGCGGTGCTGCGCCGGATCGAGACGGCCGGGCAGATTATCCACCAGCCAGTATTCATCAGGCTCGCAGGTGGCCTGCCACTGCAGGACCCGCTTGCCGGTCAGGCTGCTGCCGAGCTGAACCACGATCTGCGCCTGCGCCAGCTCGCTCACCGCTTTGCCGTTGCCCAGCCACAGGTCAGCGCACGGCAGCGGCTGCCCGGTCTGTGACAGGATATCGCCGATCAGCGGCCAGCCGAGGGTTTGCGCCCACTCGGCCACTTTTTTCCCTTCGGCGGCGCTCATTCTGCCCGCCACGACCACGCCGCGCTTTTGCCGCCAGAAGAACCAGTCGCGCTGTTTCTCACTTTCCATCTGCAGCGCCTGACGTAACCAGGGTTTATCGCTCTGCCACCAGTTGCCGAGCTGCTGCTGCCACTCCACGCCGGTATCATCCATATCGCCATACAGCGGTTCGGCGAACGGGCAGTTGATATGCACCCCGCCGGCGTGCAGCTCGCCCAATGCCTGGTCGAGGGTCGAGACCAGCCAGCGGGCGGAAATATCCTGCGAGGGACGCGGCAGAGAAATCGTCTGCGACGGATGGGAGGCGAACATCCCCGGCTGACGAATCGCCTGATTGGCGCCGCAGTCGATCAGCTCCGGCGGACGGTCGGCGGTCAGGAGAATCAGCTTTTCCCCGGTAAGCCCCGCCTCAATCAGCGCCGGATATAGGTTCGCGGTGGCGGTCCCGGAGGTCACAATAACCGCCACCGGCTGGCGACTGGCTTTCGCCAGACCGAGCGCCAGGTGGCCGAGGCCGCGTTCGTCAAAATGGGTATGATGGATAAAGGCGCGGTTTTCCGCCGCCGCCAGGGTTAAGGGTGTCGAGCGCGAGCCCGGCGCAATGCAGATATGCTGCACGCCGTGGCGCGTTAAAGCTTCCAGGATCACCGCCGCCCAGCGTCGGTTAAATGCGCTTACTGACATGAAATTGTCCGGTATCAAATATTGATGCTAAGTATAGATAAGGCAAAGTGACGGCGTTTTGATATGCATCGTCATTCCCGTCTTATGGACACAGCAGCGAGCGCAGCCCGGCCGCTTTGTTGTCAATCTCCTGCCACTCCTGCTGCGCATCGGAGCCGCTGACGATCCCCGCCCCGGCATACAGTCGCAGAGTGTCGTTGTCCACTTTCGCCGAACGCAGCGCCACGCAAAACTCGCTTTGCGCCAGCGACAGATACCCGGCGGAACCGGCGTACCATTCACGGGAAAAAGGTTCATGGCGCTGAATGAATGCCAGCGCCGCCCGCCGCGGCAGGCCGGCCACCGCGGCGGTGGGCTGGAGCTGCAGCAGACAGCGGCTGTCGTCAGGCTCCGCCAGCTCGGTCCAGATGCAGCGTCGGAGATGCTGCACCTTGCGCAGCCTCACCACCTGCGGCGGCAGAACGTCCAGCGTCGAGGCCTCACTCTGCAGGCGCTGGCAGATATCCTCCACCACCAGCATGTTTTCCCGCTGATTTTTGTCGTCTTTCATCAACCAGTCGGCCAGCTGCTGCGCCTTCGCGTCATCCTGATGATTAGCGACGGTGCCCGCCAGCGCTTCGGTGCGCAGCAGCGCGCCGCGCCGGCGCCACAGCCGCTCCGGCGTGGAGCCGAAAAACGCCTGCCGGGCATTGAACGCCATCAGGAAATGAAAACAGTTAAGATTGCGGCTGCGGCTGGCGGCCATGATGCTCACGGCATCCAGCGGGGCGGCAAACTGCAGGTCGGTTGCCCGCGCCAGCACCACTTTATCCATGTCGCCGGCGGCGATGGCCTGCGTCGCCTGGTCTATCATTGCCTGCCACTGGGGATAATCGGAGGAGTGGCGCTCGCTCAGCAGCGGCGGCACGCCGCCAGGTGTCGCCTGGGCGGTGGTCAGACTGGCGAGAAAATCACGCGCCGTCACGGCATCGTCGCGCAGGGAGAGGTCGCTGTGCAGCACCAGCCGCATCACGGCCCTGCCGCCGCACCGACGCCACTCCAGACGCGGCAGCACCAGCCGGCCCTGCTGCGGGGCAAACGCATTCAGGCCGCAGATGCGCAGATCCTGCCGCCCGGCCTGGTGTAAAAAGCGGTTTGCGGCGTCGAGCGAGGGAAAGCTTTTTACCGCCCCCAGCGCCGCCAGCTCCTCGTCGCCATTGCGCTGCTGCCAGTAGAACTGCGGCCACTGCGGCTGCTGGCCGCACCATAGCAGCGGATCGAAGGCATCATTCAGCGGAAAGGCAATATCGATAATTCGCGTGCCGGGTGAGTCAGGAAAGGGCTCACTCAGGCCGTCACGTAAACGGGCCAGCGCAGTGGAAACAGACAGCACGCAAACCTCCACGGTAGTAAAACCCCACATTATAAGGGGTTCAACGGCGGAATAGCAGTACCCATGACGAGGGAGCGGGTTTTAACTCCCCCGCTCGCCGGCCCGGAACAAGGTTGGGACGCGAGTGTTCAGGGGTCAGAGAGCGCGGCTTTCCCGCGCCATGCCGATGTGCGGAATGCCATCCTCATCATAGACCTCAGTCACTGGCGTAAAACCGAAGTGGGCGTAAAAGGCTTGCAGATGCGCCTGCGCCCCGAGGTAAATCGCCTTTTGCGGCCAGTGCCGCTGACAGCTGGCCAGCGCCTGCGCCATCAGCTGATGGCCGAGCTTTTCGCCGCGCGCGGCGGGGCTGACGATAACCCGGCCAATCACCACCGGATCGTACGTCTCTTCGCTTTTAAGGATCCGCGCATAGGCCACCAGTTCGCCATCGCGCCAGCCGAGCAGATGGCGATTTTCCCCGACCAAATCATCGCCGTCGACATCCTGATAGGCGCACTGCTGCTCCACGACAAAGACTTCGCTGCGCAGCTTCAGCAGCGCATACAGTTGGGGAACGGTAAGTTCACTATGATGGAGATCCTGCCAGGTCATCATCTGCTGCTCCTTATTGATATACTGATACTTTGCGACTCGCCCTGAGGACACTGGACGATGGAATTAACTTTTTTGGGGACATCCGCCGGGGTGCCGACCCGCACGCGTAATATGACGTCGATAATACTCAATTTGCAACAGCCAACCCGCGCCGAAATGTGGTTGTTTGACTGCGGCGAAGGGACCCAGCATCAATTTCTGCATACGCCCCATCATCCAGGCAAACTGAATAAGATCTTTATTACCCATCTGCACGGCGACCATCTGTTCGGCCTGCCCGGCCTGCTGTGCAGCCGCTCGATGCAGGGGAATTCGCTGCCGCTGACGGTCTACGGACCAAAAGGAATAAAGGAATTCATTGACACCGCGCTGCGCCTCAGCGGTTCGTGGACCGATTATCCCCTGACCATCGTCGAAGTTGGCCCCGGTCTGGTGTTCGACGAAGAGGGCTATCGGGTCACCGCGTTCCCGCTCAGCCATCCAGTGGAGTGCTACGGGTATCGCATTGAGCAGCATGACAAGCCCGGCGCCCTCGACGCCGCCCAGCTGATTGCCGACGGCGTGCCCCCCGGACCGCTGTTTCACCGGCTTAAGCGCGGTGAACAGGTCACGCTGGCGGATGGCCGGACGATCGACGGCAGCCGCTACCTGGGGCCCGCTACGCCGGGTAAAACGCTGGCCATCTTCGGCGATACCGCCCCCTGCCCGCAGGCGCTGGAAATGGCGCGCGGGGCGGATGTGATGGTGCACGAAACCACGCTGGAGCAGGCGATGGCGGAGAAAGCCAATAGCCGCGGCCACTCTTCCAGCCAGCAGACCGCAGCGCTTGCCAAAGAAGCGGGGGTCGGCACGCTAATCGCCACCCACTTTAGCTCACGCTACGATGCCGAAGGCTGCCTGCGGATGCTGGCGGAATGCCGGGAGATTTTCCCGGACACCCTGCTGGCGGAAGACTTTATGGTCTACAGGGTGGCGTAACATTCCGGGCATAAAAAAACCGCCATTCCGGCGGTTTTTTTATTGAGGCAATCAACTTACATCAGCGGCGTCGCCAGCTGCACGATGCTAATCAGCGGCTGCGGCCAGATACCGAGCACCAGCACCAGCAGGGCAGAGATCAGCACCACGATACCGCCCGCGCTGTACTGCCAGTTCGACGGCGCATCACGGTTCAGCTGCTCCGGCGCGCTCAGGTACAAACTCACCGCCACGCGCAGGTAGTAGTAGAGACCGATCGCCGAGCCGACAACCACCGCGGCAACCAGCCACCACAGATGGGCGTGAACACCGACGGCCAGTACGTAGAACTTACCGATAAAGCCGAGAGTCATTGGGATACCGGCCAGGGAGAGCATCATCACCGTCATCACCGCCGACAGGATCGGACGGTGCCAGAACAGACCGCGGTAGGAGAACAGCGAGTCCGCGTCCGGGCCACGGTATGGGCTGGACATCAGGCTGACCACGCCGAACGCGCCGAGGCTGCTGAACAGGTAGCCGGCCAGGTAGACGCCAACGGCTTCCATCGACATTTCGCCGCTTTGCAGGGCGATCAGCGCCACCAGCAGATAGCCGAGGTGGGAGATTGAAGAGTAACCGAGCAGACGTTTGATATTGGTCTGGCTCAGCGCCATCAGGTTACCGAAGATGATAGAGGCGAAGGCGATCAGCCCCAGCACCACGCGCACCGCTTCGCTGTTGCCCACCGGCATGTACAGGAACAGACGCATCACCACGCCGAAGATAGCAATCTTGCTGGCGGTCGCCAGGAAGGTGGAGACCGGCGCAGGCGCCCCCTGGTAAACGTCCGGCGTCCACAGGTGGAACGGCACCAGCGACAGCTTAAAGCCAAGACCGACGATCATCAGGCCGAGCCCCGCCAGCAGCAGCGGCTCGTGCAGGGTGTTGTCCGCCAGGCTCTTGCCCAGCGCAAGGAAGGACAGGTTGCCGGAGTTCGCATACACCAGCGCCATACCGAACAGCAGGAAAGAGGAGGCTGCCGCTGAGAGGATGGTGTATTTGATGCTCGCTTCCAGCGAACGCTTCTGGCGGAAGGCGTAGCCGACCAGGCCGAACAGCGGCAAGGAGATCAACTCGATGCCGAGGAACAGCGCCGCCAGATGATTCGCACCGGCCAGCAGAATACCACCCAGGGCGGCAATCAACACCAGCAGGTAGAACTCTTCTTTGTTGTCCTTGTAACCCTCAAGCCACGGGTAGGCGAAAGTACAGGTCGCGAGGCTCGCCAGCAGCACCAGCCCGGTATAGAGCATAGCGTAGCCGTCAACGCGGATCAGCGGCGTGACGTCCATCGCCCCGTTCTGGCCGACGAACCAGAGCGAGACCAGCGCGGCGTTAAGTCCGAGAACCGACAGCGTGGCATTGAGAAAATGATTGCGTCGCCACGCAATGGAGAGCATCACAACCACCACCGTCAAGCCGACGATCAGCAGCGGTAGCAGTGCGATCAGTTGTTGTGGAGTTATTGTCATGGCGAATTACGGCCTTGTAGTAGAAACAGAATTAACAAACCACTGCTGAATGTTGCTCATCGCAGCATGCGAGGTGTCGAGGATCGGCTGCGGGAAGAAGCCCAACAGCACAAGCAGCACCACCAGCAGCAGGATGATAGACAGTTCACGCAGGGACATCCCCGGCAGCGCTTTCGCCGCGATTTCGCTTTTCGCTTTACCGAAATAAGCGCGATGCAGCATCGACAGCGAGTAAACGGACGCGAATACCAGACCAAAGGTCGAGATCACGGTGATCACCGGCACCACTTTATAGCTGCCGAACAGGATCATAAATTCGCCGACGAAGTTACCCGTGCCCGGCATCCCCAGGGTGGCGACGGCGAAGAACATCGACATCGCCGGCAGCCATTTGATTTTGCTCCACAGACCGCCCATCTGACGCATGTCACGAGTATGCAGACGTTCGTACAGCTGGCCGCAGAGAATAAACAGACCCGCCGCGGAGAGACCGTGAGCAATCATCTGGATCACCGCCCCCTGATACGCCAGCTGGCTGCCGGTGTAGATAGCAATCAGCACGAAGCCCATGTGGGACACGGAGGTGTAGGCGATAAGACGTTTGATATCCGTCTGCGCAAAGGCCATCCACGCGCCGTAGAAGATCCCGATCACGCCCAGCCACATCGCGATGGGCGCAAACTCGGCGGAGGCGTTCGGGAACAGCGGCAACGCAAAGCGCAGCAGACCGTAGGCCGCGGTTTTCAGCAGGATCCCCGCGAGGTCGACGGAACCGGCGGTCGGCGCCTGGGAGTGGGCGTCCGGCAGCCAGCCGTGCAGCGGCACCACCGGCATTTTCACCGCGAAGGCGATGAAGAAGCCGAGCATCAGCAGGTATTCCACGCCGTGGGACATCGGGGTTTTCAACAGCTCTTCATAGTTGAAAGTCCACACGCCGGTGGCGTTGAAGTGGACGAATGCCAGCGCCAGAATGGCGATCAGCATCACCATGCCGCTCGCCTGGGTGTAGATGAAGAACTTGGTGGCCGCCGTGATACGCGTTTTACCGTCAGAGGCTTTGTGGCCCCACAGCGCGATCAGGAAGTACATCGGCACCAACATCATTTCCCAGAAGAAGAAGAACAGGAACATGTCGATGGCGAGGAACACGCCGATGACGCCGCCCAGGATCCACATCAGGTTGAGGTGGAAGAATCCCTGGTATTTTTCGATTTCGCGCCAGGAACAGAGCACCGCCAGCACGCCGAGCAGACCGGTCAGCACCACCATCAGCAGCGACAGGCCGTCGATCGCCAGATGAATGCTAATGCCGAAGCGTGGGATCCACGGCAGCACGAACTCAGACTGCCACTGCGGAATACCCGCGGATTGCGTCAGAGAATAGCCGCCCTGCATCCACAGCTGCAGGCCAAGCGCCAGCGTCAGTCCCATAGTAATCAGCGCGATCCAGCGCGGCACTTTCACGCCAAAGCGTTCGGTCTGCCAGCACAGGAAGCCGCCGATAAAGGGGATTAATATCAACCAAGGCAATAACATGGTGATTTTTATTCCTTATTTAAGTCCGGTTCAGGCTATCTTACTCGTCATAGCGAACTCCGGCTGTGCTCACAATCCTCACGTACTTTAATACGCTCCGGTTGCTCCGCGCAGGCGGCGTCCACGTTGACTTCGCCGATAATGCCTGTCCTTTACGACCTGATTTTCAACGAATTCTCACAGAAAATTCACTTCGGTTTGAGGCTTGTTGTGTCGGGTGGCGCTAACGCTTACCCGACCTACGGTCCCGTAGGCCCGGCAAGCAGCGCGCCGCCGGGCAACACAATGGTTCTCAAACTCAACGCAATACCATCAGCAGCGCCAGCACCACCACCGCGCCGATGCTCATTGACGCCACATACCAGCGCAGATAGCCGTTCTCGCTCACCAGCAGGCCTTTACCTGCGAAGCGGGAGAGGATCGCCGGGATGTTCATCAATGCGTTCAGCGGATCGCTCTTCAGCAGCCAGGCAATGCCGAGGAATGGCTTAACGAAGACTTTGTCGTATAACCAGTCGAAGCCCCAGGCATGGAACCACCAGGTACCGAAGAAGCGGCCAGGCGCGCTGTTGGCGATAGAGGTCACCAGGGTGCGTTTGCCCAGCCACAGCCATGCGGCGATCAGGATGCCGGCAATGGCGATGATCCCGGAGGCAATCTCCAGCGTCATCACGTTGCCGTGCGCCAGTTCAGTGGTCTGCGGCAGGACGCCTTCCAGCGGCGGCACGATCAGCGCGCCAACGAAGGTGGACAGCACCAGCAGCACAATCAGCGGCAGATGATGGGTGATCCCCTTCCCTGCGTGCGCGTGAATTTGCTCTTTACCGTGGAACACGATGAAAATCATGCGGAAGGTGTACAGCGAGGTCATAAAGGCGCCGACCAGGCCCGCCACCATCAGGTTGATATGGCCGTTGGCCATCGCCCCCGCCAGAATCTCATCCTTACTGAAGAAGCCTGCGGTAATGAGCGGCAGAGCGGACAGCGCCGCGCCCCCCACCAGGAAGCAGACGTACACCAGCGGAATAGATTTGCGCAGGCCGCCCATCTTGAAGATGTTCTGTTCGTGATGGCAGGCGAGAATCACCGAACCCGACGACAGGAACAGCAGCGCTTTAAAAAACGCGTGGGTCATCAGATGGAAAATCGCCGCATCCCATGCCTGCACGCCCAGCGCGAGAAACATGTAGCCAATCTGGCTCATGGTGGAGTAAGCGAGAACGCGTTTGATGTCGGTCTGCACCAGCGCGGCGAAGCCCGCCAGCACCAGCGTTACCGCCCCGACGATCCCGACCAGATGCAGCACTTCCGGCGTCATCAGGAACAGACCGTGGGTACGGGCGATCAGGTAGACGCCCGCGGTAACCATGGTGGCGGCGTGGATCAGCGCGGAGACTGGCGTCGGACCCGCCATCGCATCGGCAAGCCACGTTTGCAGCGGCAGCTGGGCGGATTTACCGACCGCGCCGCCGAGCAGCATCAGCGTCGCCCACTGCAGCGTGGTGCTGCCGTTAGCGAAGTGCTGCGGCGCCAGCTCAACCATTTCGCGGAAGTTGAGGGTACCCAGTTCGTTATAAAGAATGAACAGCGCGAAGGCGAGGAACACGTCGCCGACGCGGGTCACCACAAACGCTTTCATCGCTGCGGCGCCGTTCTTCGGATCGGTGTAGTAGAAACCGATCAGCAGGTAAGAGCAGAGACCCACCCCTTCCCAACCCAGGTACATCAGCAGCAGGTTATCGGCCAGTACCAGAACCACCATGCTGGCGATAAACAGGTTGGTGTAGGCGAAGAAGCGGGAATAGCCCTCTTCACCGCGCATATACCAGGAGGCGAACATATGGATCAGGAAGCCGACGCCGGTCACCACGGAGAGCATGGTCAGCGACAGGCCGTCCAGCACCAGGTTGAAGCCGATGTTGAAATCCCCAACCGACATCCAGGTCCACAGCGGCACGCTGACCGCCTGTTTGCCGTTAGCGAAAAAGTCAACGCCGACGTAGGCGGTGACCAGCGCCGCCAGGCCTACCGAGCCCATGCCAACGGTGGCGGAAAGGTTTTCCGACCAGCGCCCGCGGGAAAAGGCCAGCAGCACAAAGCCAATCAATGGCAAAAGAATGGTTAAGGCAAGCATGTTCATCCACGCAACTCACTTACTGAATCGATGTTCAGGTTCTGGCGGCGACGATGGAGCTGCAGCAGCAGCGCCAGACCGATACTCGCTTCCGCAGCCGCGAGGCTGATAGCGAGGATATACATAATCTGACCATCAGTCTGGCCCCAGTAGCTGCCCGCCACCACAAAGGCCAGCGCGGCGGCGTTAATCATGATTTCCAGGCTGATCAACATAAACAGCAGATTGCGGCGGATCACCAGCCCCGTCAGACCAAGCACAAACAGGATGGCCGCGAGGATCAGTCCATGTGTTAAGGGGATCATGCGTGTTCCTCCGTTTTTCTTTTGTCGCTGTCGTTCACGCGGTTGCTCAGCACCTCGCCGGCGCGCTCTTCGCGGCCAATATGGAAGGCGACTACCAGGCCCGCCAGCAGCAGCATGGAGGCCAGCTCCACCGCCAGGACGTACGACCCAAACAGCGCAATACCCACTTCTTTGGCGTTGATCGCCGCGCCGTCGATACCCTGGTCGTTAATCCCCAGGATAGCGTAAACGATAACCACCAGCAGCACCGCGGAGAGGATGGCCGGGCCAATCCAGATCCCCGGCTGCAGCCATTTGCGTTCCTGTTCGATTTCGCTGCCGCCCAGGTTGAGCATCATCACCACGAAGACGAACAGCACCATAATGGCCCCGGCGTAAACGATAATCTCCAGCGCCCCGGCGAAGTAAGCGCCCAGCGAGAAGAACACCCCGGCAATCGCTAACAGCGAAATGATCAGGTACAGCAGCGCATGCACCGGATTGGTGTGGGTGACGACCCGCAAGGTTGCGAGGATGGCGATCAGGCCACAGATATAAAAAGCGAATTCCATTGCCCTCTCCTTACGGTAACAGGCTCTTGACGTCGATCGGCTTAGCTTCGTTTTCCGCTTCGCCCTTATCTTTGCCGTCGATTGCCATACCCGCCATCCGGTAGAAGTTATATTCCGGGTATTTGCCCGGACCGGAAATCAGCAGATCCTCTTTTTCGTACACCAGATCCTGACGTTTGTATTCACCCAGCTCGAAGTCAGGGGTCAACTGGATCGCCGTGGTCGGGCACGCTTCTTCGCACAGACCGCAGAAGATGCAGCGTGAGAAGTTGATGCGGAAGAACTCAGGGTACCAGCGGCCGTCTACCGTCTCTGCTTTCTGCAGCGAAATACAGCCCACCGGGCAGGCTACCGCACACAGGTTACAGGCGACGCAGCGCTCTGCACCGTCCGGATCGCGCGTCAGCACGATGCGGCCGCGATAACGCGGCGGCAAATAGACCGGCTCTTCCGGGTACATCCGGGTTTCACGTTTGGCGAAGGCATGCAGGCCAATCATCCAGATACTCCGGACCTGGGTGCCGAACCCCACCAATAATTCTTTTAAGGTCATGTTCAATTCACCCCTTATTGCGCCTGCCAGAGAATGACAGCCGCCGTTACCAACAAGTTGACCAGCGTTAACGGCAGGCATACCTTCCAGCCAAAGGACATTACCTGGTCATAGCGCGGACGAGGTAATGATGCGCGGATCAAAATGAACATCATCATGAAGAACGCGGTTTTCAGCGCGAACCAGATGAAAGGAGGTAACCACGGGCCATTCCAGCCGCCGAAGAACAGCGTGACGATCAGCGCTGAAACGGTGACGATACCGATGTATTCACCCACGAAGAACAGACCGAACTTCATGCCGGAATATTCAATGTGGTAACCATCGGCCAGCTCCTGCTCCGCTTCCGGCTGGTCGAACGGGTGACGGTGACACACCGCCACGCCGGCGATGGCGAACGTCACGAAGCCGAAGAACTGCGGAATAACGTTCCACAGATGCGCCTGGTTGTTGACGATATCGGTCATGTTGAATGACCCCGCCTGCGCCACCACGCCCATCAGGGAGAGGCCGAGGAACACTTCGTAGCTCAGGGTCTGCGCGGAAGCACGCATCGCCCCCAGCAGGGAGTATTTGTTGTTGCTCGACCAACCGGCGAACAGCACCGCGTACACCGCCAGGCCTGCCATCATCAGGAAGAACAGGATCCCGATGTTCAGATCGGCCACCACCCACGTCGGGCTGACCGGCACAATGGCGAAGGCCAGCAGCAGCGAAGTAAAGGCGATCACCGGCGCCAGAGTAAAGATCACGCGATCCGAGAAGCGCGGAACCCAGTCCTCTTTAAAGAACATTTTGATCATGTCGGCGACCAGCTGCAGCGAACCGCCCCAGCCCACCCGGTTTGGCCCGTAGCGGTTCTGGAACAGACCGAGCAGACGACGCTCGCCGAAGCTCATGAACGCGCCGCAGGTGACCACCACCAGCAGAATGACCACGGCCTTCAGGATGCTTAACAGAATGTCGATAAGATCCGGCGTTAACCAGCTCATGCTTTCGCCTCCTGCAGTGAATCAATACGCGATCCGGTCAGTACCGGCGCAATGCCCGGCATGCCCATCGGTAAGCCAACCTGTCCTGCGGTCAGACCTTCAGAGATAACCAGCGGCAGACGCAGGGTCTGGCCTTCCACGCTAAAGGAGAGCATCGCCCCGGCGTTGACGCCAAGCTTCGCGGCATCCGCCGGGTTCAGCTTGATGTACGGCTCAGGCATCCGGCTCTGGAACACCGGCGCGCGCTGTGACAGCTCATCGCTGCCAAACAGGTGGTAGTACGGCGCGATACGCCATTTCCCGTCTTCAGCCTGGAAGCTGGCCGGCACCGCCGTGAAGTATTCCAGCCCGCTGGCGGACGCTTCAAACAGACGGACGCCCGGATCGCCGTGGCGCAGTTTCCCGCCCACTTCATCCTGGAACTTGTTCCATGCCTGCGGGGAGTTCCAGCCCGGCGCCCAGGCGAACGGGATCTGCGAACGCGGGGCGGACGGCTGGTTGTTCCCTTCCATGGAGAAGGCGAACATGGTGTCTTTATCCTGCGGCTGACGCGGTTCGTGGACGCTGATGTTGGCGCGCATCGCCGTGCGGCCGCTGTAGCGGTGCGGTTCACGCGCCAGCTTCTGACCGCGAATGCGGAAGGTCGCATCCGGCGCGGCGTCTTTAATGCCCGCCAGCTGCGGCAGGGCGGCAATCGCGGCATCGATGACGTGGTCCAGCTGCGTCCAGTCAACCTGACGGTTGTTAACGGTGCTGTGCAGGGAATGCAGCCAGCGCCAGCTTTCCAGCATGACGGTTTTCGCGTCGTAGTAGGCCGGGTCGTAGACCTGGAAGAAGCGCTGAGCGCGGCCTTCGTTGTTGACCACGGTACCGTCGCTTTCCGCAAAGCTTGCCGCGGAGAGCACCAGGTGCGCTTTGTCCATAATCGCCGTGCGCTGATGGTCAACCACCATCACCAGCGGCGCTTTGGAGAGCGCTGCGTCGACGCGGGCGGCGGAAGCATGACGGTGAAGGTCGTTTTCCAGCACGATGACCGCGTCTGCGGCGCCGCTTTCCAGTTCGTCCAGCGCCTCTTCAAGAGAACCGCCGCCGATCATACCCAGACCGACGCTATTCACCGCGCGGGCAACCATCGTCACGCCGACGTCGGCGCCGCGGCCTTTCAGGGCTTTCGCCACGTTAGCGGCGGCCTGGATGATCTCCATGCTGCCGGCGTTGGTCCCGGAAATAATCAGTGGTTTTTTCGCCCCGGCCAGCGCCTGGACGATGACATCGACTTTACCCTGCAGTTCGCGGCTCAGGCCGTCAACCGCCGGCGCGCTGTCGTCCAGCGCATGGGCGATGGCGAAGCCGAGACGCGCCTGATCTTCCACCGGCGCGCGGTAGGTCCACGCGGCGATGTCATCCAGGCGGGTGTCATCGATGTTGGTGACGAATAGCGGGTGTTTGGCACGCTGGCCGATGTTGAGGATCGCCGCAATCTGCCAGTCGGCCACTTTCTGCGCCGCCGCCATTTCGCGTGCTTTCCCTTTCACCGCCTGACGCACCGCCAGCGCGACGCGCGCGCCGGTCTGGGTAATGTCTTCGCCCAGCACCAGTACCGCGTCGTAGGATTCGATATCGCGCAGGCTTGGGGTGTGGATCCCACCTTCGCGCAGCACTTTCAGCATCATCTGCAGGCGCGCTTGTTCGCCTTTGGCGATGCCGGTATAGAAGTTGTCGGCGCCCACCAGCTCGCGCAGCGCGAAGTTGCTTTCAATGCTGGCGCGCGGGGAGCCGATGCCGATCACTTTCTTCGACTGGCGCAGAATATCCGCCGCGCCCTGCATCGCCTGCTCGGCGTTGAGGGTAATCAGATCGTCGCCGCGGCGCTGAACCGGCTGACGCGGACGGTCTTTCAGGTTCACGTAGCCATAGCCGAAACGACCGCGGTCGCAGAGGAAGTAGCGGTTAACGGTCCCGTTATAACGGTTTTCGATACGACGCAGTTCGCCATAGCGTTCGCCCGGACTGATGTTACAGCCGATGGAACACTGCTGGCAGATGCTCGGCGCAAACTGCATGTCCCATTTACGGTTATAGCGCTCGGAGTGGGTTTTATCGGTGAAGACGCCAGTCGGGCAGACTTCCACCAGGTTGCCGGAGAATTCACTCTCCAGGGTGCCATCTTCCGGGCGGCCGAAGTAGACGTTGTCGTGGGCGCCATAGACGCCCAGATCGGTGCCGTCGGCATAATCTTTGTAGTAGCGCACGCAGCGGTAGCAGGCGATGCAGCGGTTCATTTCGTGAGAAATAAACGGCCCCAGATCCTGATTGCGGTGGGTACGCTTGGTAAAACGATAGCGGCGGAAGCTATGGCCGGTCATCACCGTCATATCCTGCAGGTGGCAGTTGCCGCCCTCTTCGCAGACCGGGCAGTCGTGCGGGTGGTTGGTCATCAGCCACTCCACCACGCTTTCGCGGAACTGCTTCGCTTCGCCATCGTCGATAGAAATAAAGGTGCCGTCGGATGCCGGAGTCATACAGGACATCACCAGGCGACCACGCGTGTCTTCCGCGTTCTGATATTGCTTCACCGCACACTGGCGGCAAGCACCGACGCTCCCTAGCGCCGGGTGCCAGCAAAAGTAGGGAATATCAAGCCCAAGAGAGAGACAAGCCTCCAGCAGGTTGTCCGCTCCGTTGACCTCGTATTCTTTGCCGTCTACATGAATCGTAGCCATTAGCGTGCTTCCAAAAATAAAAAAACCTTTAGATTACCAGCGCGTCTTAAGCAGGTTCGGCTGAATCCCGTTGATTGCATGGGTATTGCTGAACTGCTGCTTAATGCCAGCCTCGAATTCTTCGCGGAAATATTTAATCGCGCTCTGCAGCGGCTCAACCGCGCCCGGCGCGTGCGCGCAGAAGGTTTTACCCGGGCCCAGGAATCGACACAGTTGCTCAAGGGTTTCGATATCGCCAGGCTGGCCTTCGCCGCGCTCCAGGGCGCGCAGGATCTTCACGCTCCACGGCAGCCCATCGCGGCACGGCGTACACCAGCCGCAGGACTCGCGGGCGAAGAACTCTTCGAGGTTGCGCACCAGCGAGACCATGTTGATCTCGTGGTCAACGGCCATCGCCAGCGAGGTGCCCAGACGGCTGCCCGCTTTACCAATGCTTTCGAACTCCATCGGCAGATCGAGGTGCGCTTCGGTGAGGAAGTCGGTCCCTGCCCCACCCGGCTGCCAGGCTTTAAACTTCAGGCCATCGCGCATGCCGCCGGCGTAATCCTCCAGGATCTCGCGGGCAGTGGTGCCGAACGGCAGCTCCCAGACGCCCGGGTTCTTCACGCGGCCGGAGAAGCCCATCAGCTTGGTGCCGGCATCTTTACTGGTGGAGATGTTCTGGTACCACTCAACGCCGTTGGCCAAAATCGCCGGCACGTTGCACAGGGTTTCCACGTTGTTGACGCAGGTCGGCTTACCCCACACGCCGGAGCTCGCCGGGAACGGCGGCTTGGAGCGCGGGTTAGCGCGGCGACCTTCCAGGGAGTTAATCAGCGCCGTCTCTTCGCCGCAGATATAGCGCCCTGCCCCGGTGTGGACAAACAGCTCGAAGTCAAAACCGGTGCCGAGGATGTTTTTCCCCAGCAGGCCCGCCTCGGTGGCTTCGGCAATCGCGCGGCGCAGATGCTGGGCCGCTTCGATATACTCTCCGCGCAGGAAGATGTAGCCGCGGTAGGCCTTCAGCGCAAACGCGGAGATCAGCATGCCTTCCACCAGCAGGTGCGGCAGTTGCTCCATCAGCAGGCGGTCTTTATAGGTGCCCGGCTCCATTTCATCGGCGTTACACAGCAGGTAACGGATGTTCATGGACTCGTCTTTCGGCATCAGGCTCCACTTCAGACCGGTGGAGAAGCCCGCGCCGCCGCGCCCTTTCAGGCCAGCGTCTTTTACCGCCGTGACGATCTCGTCCGGCGCCATGCCGGTCAGCGCTTTTCGCGCCCCTTCATAGCCATTTTTGCTGCGATACTCGTCCAGCCAGACCGGCTGCTTGTCGTCGCGCAGGCGCCAGGTGAGCGGATGCGTTTCCGCAGTACGAATTACGGTTTTCATTTGTACTGCTCCAGAAGGTCAGGAATTGCCTCCGGCGTCAGATGGCTGTGAGTGTCCTCATCAATCATCATGGTCGGTCCCTTGTCGCAGTTGCCCAGGCAGCAGGTCGGCAGCAGGGTAAAGCGGCCATCAAAGGTGGTCTGCCCTGGCTTGATGTTCAGCTTCTTCTCGATGGCGGCCTGAATCCCCTGATAGCCGGTAATGTGGCACACCACGCTGTCGCAGTAGCGGATCACGTGACGGCCAACCGGCTGGCGGAAAATCTGGCTGTAGAACGTCGCCACGCCTTCGACGTCGCTGGCCGGGATGCCCAGCACATCGGCAATAGCGTAGATCGCGCCATCCGGCACCCAGCCGCGCTGTTTCTGAACAATTTTCAGCGCTTCGATGGACGCCGCACGCGGGTCTTCGTAGTGGTGCTTCTCGTGCTCAATAGCCTCACGCTCTGCCGCACTCAGCTCAAAAGCCTCGGTTTGTGGTTGTTGATTCTCGTGCATAATTAGCGGTCCACGTCTGACATAACAAAATCGATACTACCCAGATAGACGATCAGGTCGGATACCAGGCTGCCGCGGATCGCCGACGGGATCTGCTGCAGGTGCGCAAAGCTCGGCGTGCGGACGCGGGTACGGTAGCTCATGGTGCTGCCGTCGCTGGTCAGGTAGTAACTGTTAATCCCCTTGGTCGCCTCAATCATCTGGAAGGATTCGTTGGCCGGCATGACCGGGCCCCACGATACCTGCAGGAAGTGGGTGATCAGGGTTTCGATATGCTGCAGCGTGCGCTCTTTCGGCGGCGGCGTGGTCAGCGGGTGATCCGCTTTGAACGGCCCTTCCGGCATATTGTCGAGGCACTGCTGAAGAATGCGCAGGCTCTGGCGCAGCTCTTCGACTTTCAGCATCACGCGGGTGTAGCAGTCAGAGACGCCGCCCCCGGTCGGGACTTCGAAGTCGAAGTTTTCATAGCCAGAATAAGGACGCCATTTACGCACGTCGAAGCCGATACCGGTGGCGCGCAGGCCTGCGCCGGTGGTGCCCCACTCCAGCGCCTCTTTAGCGGTATAGGCTGCCACGCCGACGGAACGGCCCTTCAGAATGGTGTTGCGCAGGGCGGCTTTTTCATAGGAGTCCAGACGCTTCGGCATCCACTCGAGGAACTCACGCAGCAGACGATCCCAGCCGCGCGGCAGATCGTGCGCGACGCCGCCGATGCGGAACCACGCCGGGTGCATACGGAAACCGGTGATCGCTTCCACCAGATCGTAGATTTTCTGCCGATCGGTAAAGGCGAAGAAGACCGGGGTCATCGCGCCGACGTCCTGAATAAAGGTAGAGATATACAGCAGGTGGCTGTTGATGCGGAACAGTTCGGAGAGCATTACGCGGATCACGTTGACGCGATCCGGCACGGTGATCCCGGCCAGTTTTTCCACGGCCAGCACGTACGGCATCTCGTTGACGCAGCCGCCAAGGTATTCAATACGGTCGGTGTACGGGATGTAGCTGTGCCAGGACTGGCGCTCGCCCATCTTCTCGGCGCCGCGGTGGTGGTAACCGATGTCCGGCACGCAGTCGACGATCTCTTCGCCATCCAGCTGCAGAATAATGCGGAACGCACCGTGCGCGGAGGGGTGGTTCGGACCGAGGTTGAGGAACATGAAGTCCTCGTTGTCGGTGCCGCGCTTCATGCCCCACTCTTCCGGTTTGAAAGTCAGCGCTTCCATCTCCAGATCCTGTTTGGCTTTGGTCAGCTCAAACGGATCGAATTCGGTGGCGCGCGCCGGGTAGTCTTTACGCAGCGGGTGGCCTTCCCAGGTCGGCGGCATCATGATGCGACGCAGGTTCGGGTGGCCATCGAAGGTAATACCAAACATTTCCCAGGTTTCACGCTCATACCAGTTGGCGTTGGGGAACAGTTTGGTGAAGGTCGGCAGATGCAGATCGTTTTCAGACAGCGCCACCTTGAGCATGATGTCGCGGTTGCGGTCGATGGAAATCAGGTGATAGAAAACGGAAAAATCCGCGGCGGGCAGGCCATCGCGGTGCGTGCGCAGACGTTCGTCCATGCCGTGCAGGTCAAACAGCATCACGTAAGGCTTCGGCAATTTCTTCAGGAAATCACCCACCTCAAGCAGCTGTTCGCGCTTGACCCATACCACCGGTACGCCGGTGCGGGTTGGCTGAACGGTAAAGGCATCCGGCCCAAAGCGGTTGCGCAGTTCGCCGATCACCGGGTCATCAAGGTGATCGCGGGTTTGCCAGGCTGGTGCGGCGTCATGCGCGGTTAAATCGGTCATATTGTTCACCATTGCAAAAGGTCCGTGGTGACTGCCGGGCGAGACTTCGCGCTGTTGTAGATTGATTTGCGAAGTGGTTCTCCCGCCCGCAGGCGCAAATTAAATCTCGTCCGGCGTCCGCAGATTGGTCACTGCAATACGTTCGCCGCGTTTACGCTCGCGTTCCGACTGCATATTGGCGCGATAGACGCCCTGATCGCCAACCACCCATGAGAGCGGACGACGTTCTTTACCAATGGACTCCTGCAGCAGCATCAGCGCCTGCATATAGGCCTCCGGACGCGGCGGGCAGCCCGGGATGTACACATCGACCGGAATGAATTTATCCACGCCCTGGACGACGGAATAGATGTCGTACATGCCGCCGGAGTTCGCGCAGGCGCCCATGGAGATCACCCACTTCGGCTCCAGCATCTGATCATAGAGACGCTGAATAACCGGCGCCATTTTGGTGAAGCAGGTTCCGGCGACCACCATCAGGTCCGCCTGACGCGGAGAGGCGCGCAGAACTTCGGCCCCAAAGCGCGCAACGTCATGCACCGCAGTGAATGACGTCACCATTTCCACATAACAGCAAGAAAGGCCGAAGTTATACGGCCAAATTGAGTTCTTACGGCCCCAGTTCACCATGTCATGCAGCGCGTGTTCGAGTTTCCCCATATACACGCTTTTGTTGACTTCCTGCTCCAGGGGGTCGGTAACGATCTCCTGTTTCTGCAGGGGGTAACGGTCGTTCTCACCGTTAGGATCTATGCGGGTGAGCGTATAATCCATCTTATTGCCTCGCTTTTACTGCATATGACGGTTAGTGGGACTGTCTGTTTCCGGGTTAACCAGCGTGCGACGGGAACGCGCAGGCGTCCAGTCCAGTGCGCCGATGCGAACGAGATAAACCAGACCAGCCAGTAGCACTAAAATGAAAATTGCGGCTTCCACAAAGCCGACCCAGCCGCTCTCGCGGATGGAGGTCGACCATGCGTAGAGATACAGGGCTTCCACGTCGAAGATCACGAAGAACATGGCAACCAGATAAAACTTCGCAGAAAGACGTAAGCGGGCCGAACCAACGGAGTCGATCCCCGATTCAAACGGCGTGTTTTTGCTACGCGCGCGCGCGCGACCGCCAAGGTACCAGCCGCCGACGAGCATCAGGCAGCACAGACCGATAGCGATGATGAGAAATATAGCGAATGCCCAGTGATGAGCGATGACTTCAGTGGATGTTGACATACGCATTGCTTAACCAAAAAAGTGTAGCGCCAAAACCCTCTGCTCTTACTGGCAGATGAACGCCACAGCGTTTCACGGGAGGAATAAAAAATAACCGTGCAAAAAAGCGTCCCTGGAAGATGTGAGAAGCCCAGATGCCGTGGCTTTTTACCCCTTTCTTTAACCTTTTGTCAACTTTAACAAAAGTTTTCATAACATTAATTTACATTGGAATCTTTTCATTAACATTAAATGCCCTTTTATGCGAAATAACCTTGCATACTGTTCGGTTTTAGTGTTGTTGAATCGTGTCCGTTTCCGTCGTAAATCAAAAATCCCTGCTATTTTGACAGGATTTAGCCTCGATTCCTCCCCCCAAAGAGGGGTATTTTCTTGATCTGCGACACGGTTTTGTTAATTACCCCAGGAAATCGGCAACAATCCATCCGGTTTTTTAACATTAGCAGGAAGTGTTGAAAGTGCAGGAAAAAGTCGGCAAGGTGAGCGCCCGGTCACGCCAATATGCTGATTTTTCTGCAAAGAAATAAAAAAAAGATTCAAAACATCAATAAGAGTGCAAAAAAAAGAGCCACCAGACGAGAAACCCAGCCCTGAGGCTCTTTTTGGACACTTACATTCTGTTACCAGTTTTTGTGATCTTTGTTAGCAACATAACCTCACAAAATGAAGGTGCTTCCTCCCTCTTCCGGAGTAAGTGCCGGCCCCGCGCGCCAGGGATCGCTCTCCTGGCTCAGAGACTGAAAAATCGCCTGCGGTAGTTCGCTCACCGTCTGCGGATTGCAGCTGACGACGTACCGGGTATCCGGCAGGACCGGCAGGCCATCGCTAATGCCGGCCACGCGCAAATCCGGGCTCATCATTTCGACCGGACGCGCGGTGACCCCCAGCCCGGCTTTCACTGCCGCTTTCACCCCGGAGAGCGACGAGGCGCCGTGGGCCAGATGCCAGGAGACGCGGGCAGCCTCCAGCGCGGCGATGATGTCCTCACGGAACGGGCCAGGCTCTTCGAGCAGGATCAGGGGGATCGACTCCCCTTTCGCCAGCACGTAGTCCGCCGCACAGTACCAGAGGGTAGGCGATGTTCTCAGCGTGAAAGCGGTAAAACCGGGAAGCTGATGGGTGGTTAATGCCAGATCGACCTCTCCCCCGCTCAGCATCGCCATGATGACGGCGTGGGGATGGACTTTAATCTCCAGCGTCATTCTGGGATAGAAGCAGCCGATGCGGTTTAACAGAAACGGCAGGATAGTATCAGCGGTTTCTTCCGACGCGCCGATAGTCAGTCCCCCCTGCAGACTGCCATACATCAGCGACATGCAGGCTTCATCGTTAAAGCGCAGGATTTTGCGGGCATAGCCCAGCAGCTGAATGCCCTGCTCGGTCAGCAGTTTATTGCGTCCGTGACGAGCGAAAAGCTCCTTGCCAACCAGCTGCTCCAGGCGTTGCATTTGCTGGCTGACCGCGGACTGGGTACGGCACACTGCGGCGGCGGCGGCGGCGAAGGTGTTCAAATCAGCGACGGCTACAAAGGTGCGCAGCAGATCGAGATCGAGGTTGAGTATCGGACGTGTTGTATTAATCATCTTTCTTCACTTACAGGTGGCTAACGCTGACCTGCCTTGTTGATGCTTTACGCCAGGTTTCCGGCTATTCCCTGAGCCTTGTGCTCACCGTCAGATGGCGGATAAACAACTGGACGAACGTTATTACATGCCAAAGTACTCATCTGAGCAAATGCGCAGAACACCGGAGTAATATATTGTTCGTATTCCTCATTATTATTAATTACCACGGCCAGCAAGGCGTCATACGTCGCCCCGGGAAATCGCACAGTGGTGGTGAGAAAGCCTCTCTTTCGCCGGACTTCTTTTCTGGCGAAAAACGAACAATAAAATTCTGTAATAACAATATATTAGATACCAATTCAGCCGTAAATCATACCGACTAGCACTGATATTAACGGCGATATTCTAACCGATTCCCATCCTTTTTATAAGCCTTAATAAGGATTAACTGAGTTAATTTTAAATTTTTTTCAACATTTAATATAAATTAACAAACCTCAGATTATTACCTGTCAAAAATAATAATAATGCGCTTGCGCACAGTTTTTTATTAAAATTACTTAACATCAAGATTACAAATCAACCGCTATTACATTAAGGATAGCGTTTTTTTGCGGCCATCCATTCTTCAGCCCCCCCGTTTACCCGACAAACAAACCAGATAAATGATGGTAAAAAAGGCACTACCTCAACATAGACGACCGAAAAAATGCCATGAAAAGGCATAAACCACAGGAAAAATCAGCAAGCAGCAGATAAATCAATTACGCTTAAAATCCTGCGTTAGCAAAATCTTCTCCTGCAAAGCCTTCAAAACAGCGGGGAGGCGGAGTACATTGTTCCGTGCTGACTTCCACGGCAGGGAGTGGCGATAACAGCTAAAAGGTCAAGATTCATGTCCCCCATCGAAAAATCCAGCAAGTTAGAGAACGTCTGTTATGACATCCGCGGCCCGGTTCTGAAAGAAGCGAAACGTCTTGAAGAAGAAGGCAATAAGGTTCTGAAACTGAACATCGGCAACCCGGCGCCCTTCGGCTTCGAAGCCCCTGACGAGATCCTCGTCGACGTCATCCGCAATCTGCCTACCGCCCAGGGTTACTGCGATTCGAAAGGATTGTACTCGGCGCGTAAAGCCATCATGCAGCATTACCAGGCGCGGGGAATGCGCGATGTCACCGTGGAAGATATTTACATCGGCAACGGCGTGTCCGAACTGATTGTCCAGGCGATGCAGGCGCTGTTAAACAGCGGCGATGAGATGCTGGTTCCCGCCCCGGACTACCCGCTGTGGACGGCGGCGGTGTCCCTTTCCAGCGGTAAAGCGGTGCACTATCTGTGTGACGAATCCTCTGACTGGTTCCCGGATCTTGACGATATCCGCGCTAAAATTACGCCTCGCACCCGCGGGATCGTGATCATCAACCCCAACAACCCCACCGGCGCGGTCTATTCCAAAGAACTGCTGCAGGAGATCGTGGAGATCGCCCGCCAGCACAACCTGATTATTTTCGCCGATGAGATCTACGACAAGATCCTCTACGACGAAGCCCAGCATCACTCCATTGCCGCTCTGGCGCCCGATCTGCTGACGGTGACCTTCAACGGACTGTCGAAAACTTACCGCGTCGCCGGCTTCCGTCAGGGCTGGATGGTGCTGAATGGCCCGAAAAAACATGCGAAAGGCTATATCGAAGGACTGGAAATGCTGGCGTCAATGCGTCTGTGCGCCAACGTGCCGGCCCAGCATGCTATCCAGACGGCGCTGGGCGGCTACCAGAGTATCAGCGAATTCATCATTCCCGGCGGGCGTCTGTATGAACAGCGCAACCGCGCCTGGGAGTTGATCAACGATATTCCGGGCGTCTCCTGCATGAAGCCAAAAGGCGCGCTGTACATGTTCCCGAAAATCGACGCCAAACGCTTCAATATTCACGATGACCAGAAAATGGTGCTCGATTTCCTGCTGCAGGAGAAAGTGCTGCTGGTGCAGGGTACTGCCTTTAACTGGCCGTGGCCGGATCACGTACGCATTGTGACCCTGCCTCGCGAAGACGACCTGGAGATGGCGATCTCCCGCTTCGGCCGCTTCCTCTCCGGCTACCATCAGCTGTAATCGTGCCGCCGCCGGCATTTGCATCCGGCGGCGATCCCTGCGCACAATGGAACCCGATGTTGTCACTGATTAAGGGTTCCTATGAGTCAGAGTCATTTCTTTGCCCACCTCTCCCGTCTGAAACTGATTAACCGCTGGCCGCTGATGCGCAACGTGCGCACTGAAAATGTCTCCGAGCACAGCCTGCAGGTGGCGATGGTCGCCCACGCGCTGGCGGCGATCAAAAACCGCAAATTCGGCGGCCAGGTCAACGCCGAGCGTATCGCCTTGTTAGCGATGTACCATGACGCCTCGGAAGTCTTAACTGGCGATCTCCCTACTCCGGTGAAATATTTCAATTCGCAGATTGCCCAGGAGTATAAGGCGATTGAGAAAATCGCCCAGCAGAAGCTGGTGGATATGGTGCCTGACGAGCTGCGCGATATTTTCGAACCGCTGATTGACGAGCATCACTACAGTGAGGAAGAGCAGTCGATCGTCAAACAGGCTGACGCCCTCTGCGCCTACCTGAAATGCCTCGAAGAGCTGTCGGCGGGCAACAATGAATTTCTGCTGGCCAAAGGCCGTCTGGAAAAAACGCTGGCGTCGCGGCGCAGCGCGGAGATGGATTATTTTATGCAGGTGTTTGTCCCGAGCTTCCAGCTGTCGCTGGATGAAATCAGCCAGGATTCGCCGCTGTAATTTTTCAGGCCGGGCAGCGGTCGCCCCCTACCCGGCCTGCATACCTTAAAACGGGAAGAGCACCGGGATCAGCAGGACGCAGACCACCATTACCAGCACGGTAAAGGGCACGCCAATCTTTACAAAGTCGCTGAAGGAATACTTACCCGGGCCAAGCACCAGGGTGTTGACCGGCGAGGAGACCGGGGTCATAAACGCCGCCGAAGCCGCCATCGCCACCACCATGGCAAAGGGATAGGGCGACACGCCCATCGACTTCGCCGCCGCTAAGGCAATAGGCGCCATCAGCACAGCGGTGGCCGTGTTAGAGATAAACAGGCCTATCGCCGCGCACATCACAAACAGGCAGCCGAGCATCAGATAAGGCCCCTCGCCTCCGGCAACGTCCATCAGTCCCTTGACCACCAGATCCACCCCACCGGTTTTCTGCAAGGCCAGGGCAAACGGCATCATCCCGACAATCAGAATAATGCTCGGCCAGTGGATCGCCTTGTAGGCGCTTTCGGCGTTGATGCAGCGGAATTTGCCCATCAGCAGACAGGCGATGATCGCGGCGATAGGGTTGGGGATTTCATCCGTCAGCATCAGGGCCACCATCAGCACCAGACAGAAAATCGCGTGCGGAGCCTGGCTGTGGGCCGGCGAAGCGTCATCGACCTCAACCGGCATATTGAGCACCACGAAATCCCGACCGCGCTTCGCCAGCAGGGCAATTTGCCGCCAGTTGCCGACCACCAGCAGGATATCGCCGAGCTGCAGCGGCTCATCGACCACGGAACCATCCATCGCTTTGCCATCGCGCTTCATGCCGACGATATTGAGACCAAACCGGGTGCGGAAGGCTATCTCACGCACCGTTTTGCCTATCATCTCTGAATCCGGGATCAGCGCCACCTCCGCCATCCCCACATCCAGCGCCTGATCGGCAAAATACTCGCCGCGCAGCACCATCGGCTCGAGCATTTGCTCGCCGCAGAACTGGCGCAGGTCGACATCGGAGGCGGACATATCGATCAGCAGGACGTCGCGGGCGCGAAATTCCGATACCCCGTTGACGTTAACAATCACCCGACGGAACCGCCGCCAGCGCTCAACGCCGATGACGTTGGCACAGTAGCGCTCACGCAGCTTTAAATCATCCAGCCGCTGACCGATCATCGGCGAACCGGGTCGGATCGCCAGCCGGCGGGCGCGGCCGGTGAGGTGATATTCGCGAATCAAATCGCGGAAGGTGCTTCTTTTTCGTCCATCGCGCGCGGATTCGCCATTATCCGTCTTCAGCATAAAGCGCACCGCCAGCATATAGACGATGCCCAGGATCAGCACCACCAGGCCAATCGGCGTGACGCTGAAAAAACTGAAGCCGTGCAGCCCTTCGCGCAGCAGTTCGCTGTTGACCACCAGGTTGGGCGGCGTCGCCACCAGGGTCATCATCCCGCTGATAAGCCCGGCAAAGCTCAGCGGCATCATCAGCCGCGAGGGGGAGGTATTCATCCGCGCCGAGACGCTAAGGACCACCGGAATGAAAATGGCGACCACGCCGGTGGAGCTCATAAACGCGCCCAGCCCGGCGACGGTGAGCATCAGGTAGATCAGCATTTTGGTTTCGCTGTTGCCTGCTACGCTCACCAGCCAGGCGCCCATCTTGGTGGCTACCCCGGTACGCACGAGGCCGTCGCCGATAATAAACAGGGCGGCAATCAGGATCACGTTAGGATCGCTGAACCCGGAAAAAGCTTCGGTCAGCGTCAGCGTGCCGCTGAGGACAAAGGCGACAATGACCATCAGGGCGATAGCATCCATGCGCACCTTGCCGGTAGCAAACAGCACAACCGCGATGGCCAGGAGGGATAAAACCCAAATCAATTCACCGTTCACAACGTTTCCTTGTCACAAGTGGGAGTCGACATAGTGGCATAAAAAAGCCCCGACGACGCGGGGCGAAATCATGGGTTTACGCTTTAAGACGCACATTCACCACGCCGTCGGCCTGGCGTTCAACCAGCAGATCTTCCAGGCTGCTCAGCACGAGGTCGGCTTCATCCAGACGGGGGGCATCGGCAGGCACCTTGACCGCGATGGTGCGACAGCCTGCCGTCAGCCCGGAGAGCAGCCCCGCCGGCGCATCTTCCACCACCGCGCACTCCCCGGCAGGCAGCCCCAGCCGCTCGGCGCCCAGCAGATAGGCGTCCGGCGCCGGCTTGCCGTGCTTCACTTGCTCAGCGGTGACAAACACCTCCGGCATCGGCAGGCCCGCCGCGCGGTGACGCGCGTGCGCAACCGGAATCGAGCCGGAGGTGACAATCGCCCACGGGATCCCAGCCTCATTGAGCGAATTCAGCAGGGCTAACGCCCCCGGCAGGGCGACGATGCCTTCGATATCAGTGGCTTCCATCTGCTCGAGATAACGGAATTCGGCCTGGATATCCTCCTCGCTGCGACCCGGCATAAAATGGCGAATGGAGGTAATGGCCTGCTTGCCGTGAATAAAACTGAGAATTTCATCATGGTCGATGGCGAAACGATCCCCCCACTTGCACCATGAACGCTCCACCACCGGCAAGGAATCCACCAGCGTCCCGTCTAAATCGAACAGGAAACCTTTACACTGCACGGGCACCTCCCTCAGGCATTGATGATTTGGTTAATTTCGTTACTGCTCAGATGATACTGGCGCGGGCAGGCGTGCCAGACGCTCAGCATCCGCTGATATTTCTCCCACATCGGGGTCTGCGAGTTAAAGCCATGGGTGCCGGCGTCAAAGTGGCTGTAACGGCCTTCAACATTGACCATAAAGCGCACGTAGCCGAGAAAACGCGCTTCGGTGGCGGCATCAAAGCCGAGGAAGGTGACCCGACGCTCGTCGATACCCTCCGCGTCTTTCAGGTTGGTCCAGGAGACGTGTAGCGCGTGGTACATCTCCATGATGTCGATAACGGTACGGCAGGTTTCTTCCGTCAACTGGCCGAACTCGCGGTCCAGTTCACGCATCTGCAGCCCATACCCACGCTCAATGATGGTTTGCAGACGACGGTAGCGCTCCGCATTGTCCGGGTCGAGCATCGTCATCATTTTGTACTGATTGGATAAAATCAGACGCTGCGCATTGGTCATTTCCATGTTGTGACTCCTGTAGCACGGTAGGGCGTGAAATAAAGAAGGCGCATAAATCATGCGCCTTCTTTTATATGCGTTTTCCGTAGTGAATTACAAATCATCAAGGAAAGTTTTATCGAGTTGTTTGAAGGCGCGCTTAAGCGTGTCAGCCAGCGCCTGATAATCGGGCTTGCCTTCGACAGGCGCCAGCGCCTGCCCCGCCTCCTGCAGTTTGCCGCGTACTTCGTAGAACCAGTTAAGAATGGAAGGCGGCAGCGGCGTCACTGAACGTTTACCCAACCACCATAACCCCTGCATCGGCAGGCTCAATGCAAACAGCGCGGTGGCCACGGCGGGACCCAGCTGGCCGCCCAGCGCTATCTGCCAGCAGAGAGTGAAAATGGCGATCGGCGGCATGATGCGGATGGCGTAGCGGGTGGCACGAATGATGCGGTTTTCGATAAATACCGGCGCGAGGCGCTTGTCGAGAGGCCAGGTCTTGGCGTAGTGCTGCCCGCGGTTGAACAAGCTAAAGAAGCTAACGGGGCGTTTCTCAGGGGTCGACATGGCTTTACCTCAACTTTACATATAAAACTTAAAAAATTCGTGCAAAACACCAACTATGCATGACATCGTTCAAAAGATTTTGGCAAAGGATACCGCAATCAGGTATCCTGTGCCCGCCTGAAAGGGCGGATAGACTCTTTTGCCAGGCTAGTCAAATTATCGCATATTCTGCCATTGGCTGAAAATTATGCAAAATGGCATAAAATCAAATGTACTTATCTCATCGTGCCTGAAAACAGAACAAGGCATGATGTTAATCATAAATGTCGAGGTCATCCTGCGCTACGCTAATGACACACTGACGTTTTTTTAGCCACGTATCATAAAAAGGTACTTCCATGTCGAGTAAGTTAGTACTGGTTCTGAACTGCGGTAGCTCCTCTCTGAAATTTGCTATCCTTGACGCCGTGAACGGCGACGAATACCTGTCCGGTTTAGCGGAATGCTTCCACCTGCCGGAAGCCCGTATCAAATGGAAAATTGACGGCGGCAAACAAGAAGCCGAATTAGGCGCGGGCGCCGCGCACAGCGAAGCACTGAACTTTATCGTTAACACTATTCTGGCACAAAAACCAGAACTGTCTGCTCAGCTGACCGCAATCGGCCACCGTATCGTCCACGGCGGCGAAAAATACACCAGCTCCGTAGTCATCGACGAGTCCGTGATTCAGGGCATTAAAGACGCCGCGTCCTTCGCCCCGCTGCACAACCCGGCACACCTGATCGGCATCGCTGAAGCGCTGAAATCCTTCCCGCACCTGAAAGACAAAAACGTGGCAGTATTCGATACGGCGTTCCACCAGACCATGCCGGAAGAATCCTATCTCTACGCCCTGCCGTACAGCCTGTACAAAGAGCACGGCGTTCGTCGTTACGGCGCGCACGGCACCAGCCACTTCTACGTGACTCAGGAAGCCGCTAAGATCCTGAACAAGCCGGTTGAAGAGCTGAACATCATCACCTGCCACCTCGGCAACGGTGGTTCGGTTTCCGCTATTCGTAACGGCAAGTGCGTTGACACCTCCATGGGTCTGACCCCGCTGGAAGGCCTGGTGATGGGTACCCGCTCCGGCGATATCGATCCGGCCATCATCTTCCATCTGCACGACACCCTGGGCATGAGCGTTGACGCCATCAACAAAATGCTGACCAAAGAGTCCGGCCTGCTGGGCCTGACCGAAGTCACCAGCGACTGCCGCTACGTGGAAGACAACTACCAGGAAAAAGCCGACGCTAAACGCGCGATGGACGTCTACTGCCACCGCCTGGCGAAATACATCGGCTCCTACACCGCGCTGATGGACGGCCGTCTCGACGCCGTGATCTTCACCGGCGGCATCGGTGAAAACGCCGCGATGGTGCGTGAGCTGTCGCTGGGCAAACTGGGCGTACTGGGCTTTGAAGTTGACCATGAGCGTAACCTGGCTGCCCGCTTCGGCAAGTCTGGCTTCATCAACAAAGAAGGCACCCGTCCTGCCGTGGTTATCCCGACCAACGAAGAGCTGGTCATCGCGCAAGACGCCAGCCGTCTGACCGCATAATTCCACACCGCCAGCCCTGACCCACAATACTTCGAGCTGCAGGAAGGCGGCGACACAGCAGATCCCCGGCGCGTACAGCGCGTACGCGACCGGGGTGAGCAAGTAGAGCCAACGCACGTGCAACGTGGAGTATGACGGGTCGCTGGTGGTGCTGTTTTGTATCCCGCCTGATACTGGCGGTAACGAAAGAGGATATACCGTGTCCCGTACTATCATGTTAATTCCTACCGGTACCAGCGTAGGCCTGACCAGCGTCAGCCTCGGTGTGATCCGCGCTATGGAACGCAAAGGCGTTCGTCTGAGTGTCTTTAAACCTATCGCCCAGCCGCGCTCCGGCGGCGATGCCCCGGACCAGACCACCACCATCGTTCGCGCCAGCTCCTCCACCACCACCGCTGCTGAACCGCTGAAGATGAACCACGTTGAGTCTCTGCTCTCCAGCAATCAGAAAGATGTGCTGATGGAAGAGATCATCGCCAACTACCACGCGAACACTCAGGACGCGGAAGTAGTACTGGTGGAAGGCCTGGTGCCGACCCGTAAGCATCAGTTCGCCCAGGCGCTGAACTTTGAAATCGCCAAAACCCTGAACGCGGAAATCGTCTTCGTGATGTCGCAGGGCACCGATACGCCAGAACAGCTGAACGAGCGTATTGAACTGACCCGCAACAGCTTTGGCGGCGCGAAAAACACCAGCATCACCGGCGTTATCATCAACAAACTGAATGCGCCGGTCGACGAGCAGGGCCGTACCCGTCCTGACCTGTCAGAAATCTTCGACGACTCATCCAAAGCGAAAGTCGTGAAGATCGACCCGGCTCAGCTGCAAAACGGCAGCGCGCTGCCGGTGCTGGGCGCCGTACCGTGGAGCTTCGATCTGATCGCCACCCGCGCGATCGACATGGCCCATCACCTGAATGCGACCATCATCAACGAAGGCGACATCAACACCCGCCGCGTCAAATCCGTGACCTTCTGCGCGCGCAGCATCCCGCACATGCTGGAGCACTTCCGCGCGGGCTCGCTGCTGGTTACCTCCGCAGATCGTCCTGACGTGCTGGTTGCCGCCTGCCTGGCTGCGATGAACGGCGTGGAAATCGGCGCCATCCTGCTGACCGGCGGCTATGAAATGGACGCGCGCATCAGCAAGCTGTGCGAACGCGCCTTCGCCACCGGCCTGCCGGTATTCATGGTCAACACCAACACCTGGCAGACCTCCCTGAGCCTGCAGAGCTTCAACCTCGAAGTACCGGTTGACGATCACGAGCGCATTGAGAAAGTTCAGGAATACGTCGCCAACTACATCAACGCCGACTGGATCGAATCGCTGACCGCGACCTCCGAGCGCAGCCGTCGTCTCTCCCCGCCAGCCTTCCGCTACCAGCTGACCGAGCTGGCGCGCAAAGCCGGCAAACGCGTGGTTCTGCCGGAAGGCGACGAGCCGCGTACCGTGAAAGCCGCCGCTATCTGCGCCGAACGCGGGATCGCCACCTGTGTGCTGCTGGGTAACCCGGATGAGATCAACCGTGTTGCGGCAGCGCAGGGCGTTGAGCTGGGCGCCGGTATCGAAATCGTCGACCCGGAAGTGGTACGCGAAAGCTACGTGGCTCGCCTGGTCGAACTGCGTAAGAGCAAGGGCATGACCGAAGCGGTCGCCCGCGAGCAGCTGGAAGATAACGTGGTTCTCGGCACCCTGATGCTGGAACAAGACGAAGTCGACGGCCTGGTGTCCGGCGCGGTACACACCACCGCCAACACCATTCGTCCGCCGCTGCAGCTGATCAAAACCGCACCGGGCAGCTCGCTGGTCTCTTCGGTGTTCTTCATGCTGCTGCCGGAACAGGTTTACGTTTACGGCGACTGCGCGATCAACCCGGATCCGACCGCAGAGCAGCTGGCGGAAATCGCGATTCAGTCTGCTGACTCCGCGATTGCCTTCGGCATCGAACCGCGCGTGGCGATGCTCTCCTACTCCACCGGTACTTCCGGCGCGGGTAGCGATGTAGAAAAAGTCCGCGAAGCGACCCGCCTGGCGCAGGAAAAACGTCCTGACCTGATGATCGACGGTCCGCTGCAGTATGACGCCGCGGTGATGGCTGACGTCGCGAAATCCAAAGCGCCGAACTCGCCGGTAGCTGGCCGCGCGACCGTGTTCATCTTCCCGGATCTGAACACCGGTAACACCACTTACAAAGCGGTACAACGCTCTGCCGACCTGATCTCCATCGGGCCGATGCTGCAGGGTATGCGCAAGCCGGTCAACGATCTGTCTCGTGGCGCGCTGGTAGACGATATCGTCTACACCATCGCACTGACCGCGATTCAGTCAGCTCAGCAGCAGAAGTAATCGCTCGCTGAGAGAAAAGCAAAAGGCAGCCAGATGGCTGCCTTTTTTTGTCAGGAGGCGAACAGCGTTTGCTGCCACGCGTTCGCGCGATTATTCGCGCTCGCTCTCTTCCGCGTCATCATACTCGTTACCGGCGTTGCGGGTCATCCACAGCGCCAGCGCTTTCAGGGAGTCGGGCGTGAACTCATCGCAGCGGGCGGTGATCTCTTCCGGCGTTAACCAGCACACCTCGCTTACCTCTTCTTCCTGCAGGGCAAACGGCCCGTGGGAAACGCAGCTGAACAGGCTTCCCCAGACGCGGCAGAATTTATCTTCGTAGTAGAACTGGCCGTGATCAGCGAACGGCACCCCGGCGATGCCTAACTCCTCTTCCGCCTCGCGGCGGGCCGACTCCAGCAATTGCTCATCAGCCTGCACGACGCCGCCGGCGGTGGCATCCAGCATGCCCGGATGAAAGTCTTTTGTCTCGGTGCGTCGCTGCACCAGAATTTTCCCCATTCCGTCGTGAACGACGATATAGGTCGCCCGGTGGCGCAGGCACTGCGCGCGCATCTGCTCGCGGCTGGACTGTGCTATCACCTCATTGTTTTCATTAACAATATCGACCCATTCTGTGCTTGCCAAATGATTCTGTTCCGCCATCAGGAAACCTTACTTTAAAAGCGCTCTTGCGGCGCGTCTTTATGATTGAGGGCTAAATTACGGGTAAATTGCGACCTCTGCAATAACCTGATTATCATTGAGTGCTAAAACCTGCAGACGCCCCTCATCCAGTAGCCCATAGCTGGCGGAATATCCCCCTTTCGGGATACTCACTGAGCCTGGATTAAACAGAGAGATCGCCCCGCGTTTTTCAGCAACCGGAATATGAGTATGGCCATACGCCAGGACATCGCCAGCGGCAAGTGGCGGCAAATTGTCCGGGCTATACAGATGACCGTGGGTCAGAAACAGGCGATAGCCTTCGCCAAGCACCTGCTGCCAGGGCGCGGTCATGGGAAAACGAAGCAGCATTTGATCCACTTCGCTGTCGCAGTTACCGCGGACGGCAATGATGCGCTCCGCCACGCTGTTCAGCCGCTCGGCCACCTCCGCCGGCGCATAGCCTTCCGGCAACGCGTTGCGCGGTCCGTGATTAAGCACATCGCCGAGGATGATCAGCCACCTGGCGCCACTTTGCGCGAAACGTTCAAGCACGCGTTCCGTGGCGGGCAGCGAACCATGAATATCGGAGGCAAACATCAGCTTCATAGGTTCCATCTCCACTGGTTACGATGCCTCTATGATAGCGGAAGCGCAGCGGGTTATCAGCCTCCGCGTTTGGCGGAAAGCGCCACGTAACGCTGGATTGAGGCCCGCTGCCACTGGAACGCCGCATAATCCGCCAGCGCCTCCGGCACCTCATCGCCATTGAGAACCAGACGATTGAGCATCAGCGCCAGGTCGGCGTCGGCAATAGACCATTCGCCGAATAAATTTTGCCCGCCGTGGGCCAGCAGTGTGGTCGCGGTGGCAAACAGTTTTTCCGCCGACCGCTTGCCTGCCTCGCTGAGCGCCGGCATTTTCACTCCGCCAAACACCACGGCGGTGGATCGCTCTTCACGAATGGGCACCAGATCGCTGCGCAGCCAGGCCTGGATCTGCCGGGCGCGGGCCCGCTTTTGCAGATCGTGTGGATAAAGGCGCTCCCACTCAGGCGGCGCGAAACGTTCATCCAGATATTCGGTAATCGCCGAAGACTCGCTCAGCGCGAAATCGTCAACCTCAAGCAGCGGTACGCGACGGGTGGCGGCATAGCCCGTCCAGCCGGCCTGCAGATGTTCGCCGCGGTTCAGGTCGATGGTTTTAAGGCTAAAAGGCAGGCTCTTTTCCTGCAGCGCGACATAGACAGACATCACGTACGGTGAGAAAAAATCGGCATCGGACCACAGGGTAATCACAGGCTGGCTCATAGCTTCCTCAGGGTTGGTAGACAGGGCAATAAACCAACATAGCCTGTCTTACAGGCGATGTCACTGCTCGCCCGCTGCGTGGCTGGCGACAGACCGACGCGCCGCTCGCGGATTTTCTCCCGGGTCGCGCAGCTTCACCTATACTCGATCAGTTTGCGACCCACGACGGCGGGAAATATTATGATCGATCTCTACTATGCGCCCACCCCAAACGGCCACAAAATCACCCTCTTTCTCGAAGAGGCGCAGCTGGCTTATCGGCTAATCCGGGTCGATATCGGTAAAGGGGAGCAGTTTCATCCGCAGTTTCTGGCGATTTCGCCGAATAACAAAATTCCGGCTATCGTCGACCACATGCCTGCCGACGGCGGCGCGCCGTTGAGCGTCTTTGAGTCCGGCGCCATTCTGCTCTATCTGGCGGAAAAAAGCGGCAAGCTGCTGAGCGGGGAGCTGCGGGCGCGCTATACCACCCTGCAGTGGCTGTTCTGGCAGGTCGGCGGCCTGGGACCGATGCTAGGGCAAAATCAGCATTTTTCCCACTCAGCGCCGCAAACCGTGCCCTACGCGATTGAGCGTTTTCAGGTGGAAACCCAGCGACTCTACGGGGTACTGAATCACCGCCTGGGATCCAGCCCGTGGCTGGGCGGGGACCACTACAGCATCGCCGACATCGCCGCCTGGCCCTGGGTGAACTGCCATGTCCGCCAGCGGATCGATCTGGCGAACTATCCGGCGGTGCATAACTGGTATGAGCGCATTAAGCAGCGGCCGGCGACGGTGGAAGCGATGCTAAAAATTCAGTCTTATTAACCCCCTGCTCGCCCGTCGCGCTTTGTTGTATGATTGCAGGACTTACACCACGGAGGAAGCCTGCAATGTCTCAACCAGACGCCATTATTCGTATTAAGAACCTGCGCCTGCGTACTTTTATTGGTATTAAAGAGGAAGAGATCGCCAACCGCCAGGACGTGGTGGTGAATGTGGCCATTCACTACCCTGCCGATAAAGCGCGCGACAGCGAGGACATTAATGATGCGTTGAACTACCGCACCATTACCAAACGCATCATCAGCCATCTTGAGAATGGTCGTTTTTCGCTGCTGGAAAAATTAACTCAGGATGTGCTGAATATCGCATGCGAACATCACTGGGTCACATATGCTGAAGTGGAGATCGATAAACTTCACGCGCTGCGCTATGCCGACTCGGTATCCATGACCATGAGCTGGCGGCGCTAACCATGTCAGGGAGGTGGTATGAAGATCCTGCTTACTGGTGGTACCGGCCTGATTGGCCGACATCTGATACCCAGATTGCTGGAGCTCGGGCATAGCGTCACGGTCTCCACCCGGCATCCGGATACCGCCCGCGCCCGTCTCGATCCGCGCGTCACGCTGTGGCGCGATTTCGAGGGCCATCACCACCTCAATGACATCGATGCCGTCATCAATCTGGCGGGCGAACCCATCGCCGATAAACGCTGGACCGCCGAACAGAAACAGCGCTTATGCCATAGTCGCTGGGATCTCACTCAGCGGTTGGTGGGCCTGATCCACGCCAGCGACACCCCTCCCTCCGTGCTGATCAGCGGGTCAGCCACCGGCTATTACGGCGACCTCGGCGAAGGGGTGGTGACCGAAGAAGAGCCGCCGCACAATGAGTTTACCCATAAGCTCTGCGCCCGCTGGGAGCAAATTGCCTGCGAAGCGCAAAGCGAGCGCACTCGCGTCTGTCTGCTGCGCACCGGCGTGGTACTGGCGCCGCGGGGCGGTATTCTCGGCAAAATGACCCCAGCCTTTAAGCTCGGCCTCGGCGGGCCTATCGGCAGCGGCAGACAGTACCTGGCCTGGATCCATATCGACGATATGGTTAACGGCATTCTGTGGCTGCTGGATAACGATCTGCGCGGCCCGTTCAATATGGTTTCGCCCTATCCCGTGCATAACGAGCAGTTCGCCCACGCGCTGGGTCATGCGCTCAATCGACCGGCGATTTTCCGCGTCCCCGCCGCCGCCATCCGCCTGCTGATGGGCGAATCCGCCGTCCTGGTGCTCGGCGGTCAGCGCGCGCTGCCTAAGCGGCTGGAAGCCGCCGGCTTCGCCTTCCGCTGGTACGATCTCGACGAAGCGCTAAAGGATGTGCTGAGTTAATGGCTGACAAGGGGGGGCATTGGCTCCCCTGATTCCATTCTGCTGGCTAATGCCCCACGCCAGGATGGTCTCAGCCTGGCGCTGCAGCGTCGCCCTATCCCGGGCAACCCGCGCCCTGAAGCGCCTGAGTTCATCGACAGCGGGCCGGTTCGCCGGTGTTAACAGGCGGAGTAAAGTGCTAAGGTAGGCCTTTCCTTCTTTGTATTGACTGCTTTATGACGACCATCACCACGCCTCGCCTTTCGCTTACCCGCTTTGTTACCGATGACTGGCCCTTTTTTCTGCGCCTGCGCCAGGATCCGCAGGTGATGCGTTTTATGGGCGAAATGTTAAGCGAGGAGGCGTTGCGCAGCGTGTTCGCCAGTCGCTGCGCCGATCCCGGCGTGTATGTTCTGCGTAATCAGCGCGGCGATGCGCTGGGCGATATTGGGCTTCGCGTCAGCCCTAAAAATCCGCACGAGGCCGACGTCGGCTATGCGCTGCTGCCCGAGGCTCAGGGAAAAGGGTATGCCAGCGAAGCGCTGCAGGCGATCTGCGATTATGGTTTCAGTACGCTGGGGGTGCGGGCTATCAATGCCTGGGTTTTGGCAGAGAATCGTGGCTCATCGCGCCTGCTGGAGAAGCAGGGCTTTGTACGCACGCAGGTGCTGGAGAAAGCCTATCATCTGAACGGCGTCGATTACGATGACTGGATCTACCGGCTGGAGCGTGGATCCCACCCGGCGCCCGCGGACGCCGGGTGAGCCGTTTATTTCAGCGAACCTTTCAGAAACTGCTGCAGGCGCGGGCTTTTCGGCGCGCCGAACAGCGCGTCCGGATGCCCTTCTTCTTCAATTTTTCCCTGATGCAGGAAAATGACATGCGAAGAGACGTGGCGGGCAAAGCCCATTTCGTGGGTCACCACCACCATGGTTTTCCCCTCTTCCGCCAGCTGCTGCATAATGCGTAACACTTCGCCCACCAGCTCCGGATCCAGCGCGGAGGTCGGCTCATCAAACAGCAGCACCTCCGGCTCCATCGCCAGCGCGCGGGCAATAGAGACACGCTGCTGCTGGCCGCCGGAAAGATGCACCGGGTATTTCGCCTGCTGACGTTCGTCTATCCCGACCTTGGCCAGGTATTTTACCGCCCGTTCGCGCGCTTCCTGTTTGCTTAAGCCCAGCACCTGAATCGGCGCCTCCATGACGTTCTCCAGCACCGTCATATGGCTCCACAGATTGAAATGCTGAAACACCATGGTCAACCGGGTGCGCAGCAGGCGCAGCTGGTTCTTGTCGGCTACCTTCAGCTGGCCGTCTTTATCCCGTACCAGGCCAATATTCTGGCCGCTGACGACGATCGTGCCTTCGCTCGGTTTTTCAAGGAAGTTAATACAACGCAAAAAGGTACTTTTCCCGGAACCCGATGAACCGATGATACTGATAACGTCCCCGGCTTTCGCCTGCAGCGAGACGCCCTTCAGCACCTCGTGTTCCCCATAGCGTTTATGCAGATCGATAACGTTTAATTTATTGTCGGACATGGCGTTCTCAATGCGTTGAAGAAGGTTTGATATGCTGCAACCAGCGCTTTTCCGCTTTGCGGAACAAGCTAATCAGCACATACGAGATAATTAAATAGAGCACCGCGGCGATGCCGAAGGCGGTGAACGGCTGATAGGTGGCCGAGTTGATATCGCGGGCGATTTTCAGCAGATCCGGCACCGTGGCGGTAAACGCCAGCGCCGTTGAGTGCAGCATCAGGATCACTTCGTTACTGTAGGCCGGCAGCGCAATCCGCAGCGCGGAAGGCAGGATGATGCAGCGGTACAGTTTGACCGAAGAGAAGCCGTAGGCCCGCGCCGCTTCAATTTCGCCCGCCGGTACCGAGCGGATCGCGCCGGCGAAAATTTCGGTGGTATAGGCGCAGGTGTTCAGGGTCAGCGCCAGCACCGTACAGTTTAACCCGCTGCGGAAAAAGGCGTTCAGCAGTTCAGTGCCTTTGACGATTTCCAGGGTGTACATGCCGGAGTAAAAGACCAATAGCTGCACGTACAGCGGCGTGCCGCGAAATATGTAAGTAAACAGCCAGATGGGAAACTGGATGAACTTATTGCTCGAAACGCGGCCGATTGCCAGAAAGACCGCCAGGATGCCCCCCATGACCACCGAAGAGATCAGCAACCATAAGGTAATCGCCACGCCGGTAAAGCGATACCCGTCGGTCCACAGCAGTGATTTCCAGTACTCCTGAATAATTTCAATCACAGGTCAGCCCTCTTCACGCCAACGGTATAGCGGCGTTCGAGCAGCAGCAGTACGCCATTAGACAGGGTGGTAAACACCAGATAAATCAGGCCGCAGACGATGGCGAAGTAGAACGGCTGCCAGGTGCTTTTGCCCGCCAGCTGCGTGGCTTTGACCACATCCTCCAGCCCCAGCAGCGAGACCAGCGCCGTCGCCTTGAGGATAACCTGCCAGTTGTTGCCGATCCCCGGCAGCGCGTAGCGCATCATCGCCGGGAACAGGATGCGCCGGAACGTCTGCCCGCCGCTGAAGCCAAAGGCGGTGGCCGCTTCGATATGCCCCTTCGGCACCGCCAGGTAGGCGCCGCGGAAGGTTTCCGTAAAATAGGCGCCATAGATAAAGCCAAGGGTAATTATCCCGGCGATCATCGGGTCAATATCAAACTGCGACATGCCCAACGCGTCGGTGACGCTGTTGAGCGCAATCTGCAGGCCGTAGAAAATCAACAGCATCAGCACCAGGTCGGGGACGCCGCGGATCAGTGTGGTATAGCCTTCAAACACCAGCGCCAGAGGACGGTTGCTCGATAGCTTTGCGCCCGCGCCCGCCAGCCCGATCAGGACGGCGAGAACGACCGAGCTGAGCGCAAGCTCCAGGGTGACGAGCGCACCCTGCAAAATAACCTGTGAAAACCCATACAGCATGCTGCCTACCCTGTCTGTCATCCACCACTGCGCGTGAATCGGACGCGCAGTGGTGAGGCGTGAGAATTATTCGCCGTATACGTTAAAATCGAAATATTTTTTCGCCAGCTTGTCGTAGGTGCCGTCCTTACGCATCTCTGCAAACGCCTTATTCAGCGCTTCACGCAGTTCGTTGTCTTCCTTACGCAGCCCCATACCGGTGCCGACGCCGAACAGCTTTTCGTCTTTAATCGACGGACCGCCAAACTGGTAATCTTTACCGATAGGCTGTTTCAGGAACCCTTCGCTGGCCGCGACCTCATCCTGGAAAGCGGCATCAATACGGCCGGCGGTCAGGTCGGAATAGATATTGTCCTGTCCCTGATAGGAGACAATCTCGATACCTTTCGGCGCCCAGTGCTCATTACCATAAGTTTCCTGCGTCGTGCCCTGCAGCACGCCCACGCGCTTCCCCTTCAGAGTGGCGAGGTCCGGCGTCACGGGGCTGCCCTTTTTCACCACCAGACGCGAATCAGCCGCATACAGTTTGTCGGTGAAAGCGATTTCCTGTTGACGCTTTTCGGTAATCGACAGCGAAGACATAATCGCGTCGATTTTCTTCGCTTTTAAAGAGGGGATCAGCGCATCCAGCGGGTTTTCCACAAAGGTACATTGGGTATTAATACGCTTACACAGCTCTTTTGCCAGATCGATATCAAAACCCACCAATTCCCCCTGCGCATTCTTCGATTCGAAGGGAGCATAAGTCGGATCGGTACCGATACGAATTTTTTGCGGAATAGCGGCAAAGACCGTGGAAACGCTGGAAAGGGCCAGCGCTAAAGAGAGAGACAACGCCAGTTTTTTCATAACTATCCTCGACAGACTGTCATTCTAACGGGTTTATTAGAACTATTAACACCAGTTATCGTGCCATTATTCGCCCCTTGAGGGCAAAGATTTATGCACCAGAAAGGCCATTTTTTTGCATCACAAACGCTTAACTATGCATTTTTTAGCCACAAAAGCGGCCGCCTTTGCACTAAAATGAGCCACAGCGTCTGGCGATGCACCTTTTCAGGGCTTTTACACGAGCATGGCGGCAGGCCCACCCGATAGCGCGGGCCTGCGGCAGTCTTAGTCGCCGTAGACGTTAAAATCGAAGTATTTCTTCGCCATTTTGTCGTAGGTGCCGTCTTTGCGCATCTCGCCCAGCGCTTTATCAAACGCGGCTTTCAGCTCGGCGTCGTCCTTACGCAGGCCGATACCGGTGCCGTCGCCAAAGTACTTTTTGTCTTTAACCGACGGGCCGGCGAAGGCGAAATCTTTCCCGGCGGGCTGTTTGAGGAAGCCTTCGCTGGCGGCGACTTCATCCTGCAGCGCCGCATCCAGACGACCCGCGGAGAGGTCGGAATAGATCAGGTCCTGGTTTTGATAGGCCACCACGTCAACGCCCTGGCTGCGCCAGCGATCGTTAGCATAGGCTTCCTGCGTGGAGCCCTGCAGCACGCCGACGTGTTTACCTTTCAGCGCCTCCAGCGTCGGCTGGATCGGCGAGCCTTTGGCCGCGATCAGACGGGAGTCGGCGGCATAAAGCTTGTCAGAGAAGGCGATCTCTTGCTGGCGCTTCTCGGTGATGGAGAGCGAGGAGATGATGGCGTCAATTTTCTTCGCCTTGAGGGAGGGGATCAGGGAGTCAAAATCACTGCCGACCCAGGTACATTTCACCTTAATACGAGAGCACAGTTCATTGCCTAAATCGATATCAAAGCCAACAAAGTCCCCTTTCGCGTCTTTCGACGAAAACGGCGCATAGGTCGCGTCAGTGCCAATGCGAATGCTCTGCGGCAGAGCAGCGAACACGCTGGCCGTGCTGCTCATTCCCACGAGTAAAGAGAGAGCCAGAATCGTCTTCTTCATACAGTACCCTTAAGTGTCGTGATGTGGTGCGTTGCTTGTTATGGTGATTGCCGAGCAATCCTGCAGTTTTTGTGCCATCTTCCCGGTGCGTGCCGGGAACAGGGTTAAATTTGTTAAAATAAAGTTGCGGGATTGTCTTAAAAGGGAAGATACCAGCATTACTGGCGAAACCGCAGCGCCTGAGCGCAAAAAGACGAAATAAATGTCGAGGATTTGATCGGGGCGACAAATTTGCACCACCGCAGCGCAAGCGTACATTTCACGCACCTATTTGGTGCAATCCTGAGCTCCTTGCCAGCGAGTAAATAAGTCTTGTTCCAGGCTAATGTCGAACTGATCGAGCACCCGGTTGACGGTCTGGTTGATAACATCATCCAGGCTTTGCGGCCGATGGTAGAAGGCCGGCACCGGCGGCATAATCACCGCCCCCAGCTCCGCGGCCTGCACCAGCAGACGCAGATGGCCAAGATGGAACGGGGTCTCCCGCACGCAGAGCACAAGCGGACGACGCTCCTTCAGCACCACATCCGCCGCCCGCGTCAGCAGACCATCCGTGTAGCTATGGACAATACCCGAGAGCGTTTTCATTGAGCAGGGTAAAATCACCATCCCGGCGGTTTTAAACGAGCCGGAGGAGATGCTGGCGGCGATGTCGCGGGCATCATGCACCACATCAGCCAGCGCCTGTACTTCACGCACGGTAAAGTCGGTCTCCATCGCCAGCGTCTGGCGCGCCGCCTGGCTGAGGATCAAATGGGTTTCAATATCCGGCACATTCCGTAGCACCTGCAGCATCCGCACGCCATAGATGGCGCCGCTGGCGCCGGAAATGCCAATAATCAGTCGTTTCACGTTCAGTTACCCCTTGCGCGTCGTGCCGCAGACTTTGCCGGATTATAGCCGTTGGCGCAACCATTGACGCACGGTTGCCGGGCGAAAAAAAGGCCCGCCTTCCATCAGGAACGGCGGGCCCGCGACGCGCGAACGGCTTAACCCTCGTTGTGCATCTCGAGGTTTTCGACTTCGTTCTGCAGCTGAACCGCTTTGGCATCATCGTTACGCAGGGAATCGAGGTAGTCGAGGTACTGCTGGTCGACATCCCGGGTGACGTATACCCCGTTGAACACTGAGCATTCAAACTGCTGAATATCCGGATTTTCCGCGCGCACCGCTTCGATCAGATCGTTGAGATCCTGGAAAATCAGGCCATCGGCGCCGATGATCTGGCGGATCTCATCCACTTCGCGGCCATGGGCGATGAGTTCGTTGGCGGTCGGCATATCGATACCGTACACGTTCGGGAAACGAATTTCCGGCGCGGCTGAGGCCAGATACACTTTTTTCGCCCCTGCTTCGCGCGCCATCTCGATGATCTGCTCCGAGGTGGTGCCGCGGACGATGGAATCGTCCACCAGCAGCACGTTCTTATCGCGGAACTCCGCACGGTTGGCGTTGAGCTTGCGGCGCACAGACTTACGACGCAGCTGCTGACCCGGCATGATAAATGTGCGGCCGACGTAGCGGTTCTTCACGAAGCCCTGACGATAAGGCTTGTCAAGGATGCGGGCGATCTCCAGCGCGATATCGCAGGAGGTCTCCGGAATCGGGATAACGACGTCAATATCCAGATCTTCCCACTCGCGGGCAATCTTTTCGCCAAGCTTAGTCCCCATATTGACGCGGGCGCTGTAGACGGAAATTTTGTCGATAAACGAGTCCGGACGGGCAAAATAGACATACTCGAACAGGCACGGGTTGCTAACCGGGTTATCGGCGCACTGACGGGTAAACAGCTGGCCCTTCTCGGTAATATAAACCGCTTCGCCCGGCGCCACATCGCGCAGGAATTCAAAGCCAAGGGTGTCAAGCGCCACGCTTTCCGAGGCCACCATATACTCGGTGCGGCCATCGCCTACGTCACGTTTGCCCAGTACCAGCGGACGAATGCCGTTCGGGTCGCGGAAGGCCACCATGCCATGACCGATGATCATCGCCACGCAAGCGTACGCGCCGCGGATCAGGCGGTTGGTCGCCGCAATCGCGGCAAAGATGTTGTCCGCTTCCAGTGGGTAGTGACGGAAGTTATCCAGCTCACTGGCGAAAATATTGAGGAGGATTTCGGAATCTGAGGTGGTATTGATATGGCGGCGTTTTTCTTCAAACAGCTTTTTACGCAGCTCATGGGCGTTGGTCAGGTTGCCGTTATGCGCCAACGTGATGCCATACGGCGAGTTGACGTAAAACGGCTGCGCTTCGGAGGCGCTGGAGCTGCCCGCCGTGGGGTAACGCACGTGGCCAATCCCCATATTGCCCTGCATACGCTGCATATGGCGGGCTTCGAATACGTCGCTTACCAGCCCGTTAGCCTTACGCAACCGGAAGCAGTTGTTGGCATCAATGGTGATGATGCCAGCGGCATCCTGTCCACGGTGCTGGAGCACCGTTAGCGCATCATAAATCGACTGGTTAACCGGCATAACACCGGCGATACCGACAATACCGCACATACGTCTTTTCCTCGTTCAGCAACGACCCAAAGTCTATACTTTAGGCAAGAAACTTGACGAGCTTTGCAGGTATTCAAAAAACCATCTGATGACGGGGGTAAAATAGGGAATAAACTGCGACTGCTGCCAGTCATCGCTCTTCGCCATCCCGGTAAAGGTGTCAAGGAAGAACAGGATAGCGGCGATGATCAGCACCCCACGTAGCGCGCCGAAGCAGATCCCCAATACCCTGTCGGTACCTGACAAACCGGTCTTCTCCACCAGCTGGCCTATCACATAGTTCACGATAGCGCCAACGATGAGCGTCACGATAAACAGCGCCGCAATAGCAATCCCATTTCGAACCCGTTCATCCTCAAAGCCCGTAAACCAGACAGACAGGTCAGCGTAGTAGTGGCTGGCGACATAAAACGCGCAACCCCACGTGACTAACGATAAAGCTTCGCGAACGAAGCCGCGGATCAGGCTGACCAGGCAAGAAAGACCCAGCACCGCCATAATGGCGTAATCAATCCAGACCATATACGTCCCACGATTTTACGCCCTGTCGTCCAGTTCGGGGCGCATTCTAACAGAAAAAGAAAACGTTTGCGTAGGGATTTCCTTGCCCTACAGAAATAAAAATGGCGCTGAAAAAACATTCAACGCCAGACTGCCTTTCGCCTCTTCAGGGCGGCTGAGACAGGGTTTGCGGGGCGTTTAGCCCCGCCGCGTTCTCTCCGCATGGCGGAAAAAAACCATCAGTTCGGGGTGAAGCCCATCACCACCCCGCTGAGCCCGGAGATCTGTTGCAGATCGCCCAGCTGGCCCTTCAACTTGTCTTTTGACGCATCCGGGCCGACGAGGATACGGGTAATTTTACCCTGTACCGGCGTCGAAGGCGACGTATAGACTTTGAAGCCCGATGCCCGTAGCTTACCGACGATCTCGTTCACCTTATCGGCGTTCTTCAACGCGCCCAGCTGGACCACATAGGCCTTGCCGGTCGGCGCCGGCAGGGCCGCCTGCTGCTGCGGTGGTTGCTGCTGCTGAGGCTTAGCCGGCGGAGGGGTAGGCGTAGCAGCCTGCTGTTGCGGCTTCGGCTGCGGCTTCGGCTGGGGTTTAGGCTGCGGTTTCGCGGCAACCACCGGCTCCTGAACGTCATCGAAGCTGTTGCTGTTCACCGGGATACGCGACGGATCTAACGATGGCGCAGCGGCATCGCCAGCCCGCACCTCCTCCGCCGCCCCTTCCGGCGGCTGCGAAGGCAGCGCCTGAGTCGCCGCCGGCAGCATATCCGGTTCATCGCGATCGCCGGGTTTCGGCACCAGCGGGATCGCGGCAAACTCATCCTGATAATGCTTTTTCTGCCCGTCCAGCAGCCCTGGCAGGATAATCACCCCCAGCGCCACCAGCACGATTGTCCCGACTAAACGGTTCTGAAACTTACTCGCCACCGATTCTCCCCGCGTCAATCTCTTCCATTACCTGCGCTACCGTGTGAAATGAACCACACACCAGCACTGTATCTTCCGCTTGAGCGTCAGCCATGGCCGCGCGCCATGCCTGCGCCACGCTGCTATAGACTGTGCCGCCACGCAAATGTTCCACCAGCTGCTCCGCCGTCGCCCCGCGCGGACCCTCCAGCGGCGCGCAGTACCAGACGTCAACTTCCGGCGTCAGATTGGCCAGCGTACCGGCGATGTCCTTATCATGCAGCATACCAATAACCGCCAGCACGCGTCCCGTTTTCGCTAACGTTTTGAGACGCCCGGCGAGATAAGCCGCCGCGTGCGGGTTATGCGCCACATCGAGGATCACCCGCGGGGCGTCGCTGATTATCTGAAAGCGTCCCGGCAGCATCGCGTCGCGGATCCCCGCGCGCAGGATAGCGTCATCCACGGCAAGGCCGCTGGCGCGCAGCGCAGCCACGGCCGTGGCGGCATTCGGCAACGGCACCTGAGGCAGAGGCAGGCGGCTTAACGCCCCGCCCGCGTCGCGGAAGGACCATGTCTCGCCTTCCACCTCATAGCGCCAGTCGACGCCGCGGCGCTGGAGCAGCGCGCCCTTCTCGCGCGCCACTTCAGCAATGGTGTGCGGCATATCCGGCTCCCCTACCACCGCCGGTTTACCGGCACGGAAGATACCGGCTTTCTCCCGGCCGATACTGTCGCGATCCGGTCCCAGCCAGTCGGTATGATCGAGGGCGATGCTGGTGACCACGGCGACGTCGGCATCCACGATATTGGTGGCGTCGAGACGGCCGCCGAGGCCCACCTCCAGGATCACCACATCCAGCTGCGCCTGCTTAAACAACCATAGCGCAGAGAGCGTGCCGTACTCAAAATAGGTCAGCGAGATGTCGCCCCGCGCCGCTTCAATCTCCGCAAACGAGGCCGTATGCGCTGCCTCCGGCAGTTCCGCGCCCTGAATGCGCACGCGTTCGGTGTAGCGCACCAGATGCGGAGAGCTGTAGACACCCACTTTATAGCCCGCCGCCATCAGGACCGTTTCCAGCGTGCGGCAGGTGGTGCCTTTGCCATTGGTGCCCGCGACCGTAAAGACGAACGGCGCCGGTTTGACGATATCCATCTGCCGCGCGACCTCGCTGACGCGCGCCAGCCCCAGGTCGATGGTTTTACTGTGCAGATGTTCCAGATAAGAAAGCCACGTAGCCAGGGGCGACGTGGCCTGAGGAATAGGATCTTTTTCCATGATGCCCGCAAGAATTGACGGTTAACGCGTTTGAATAAAAAAGGGCAGCGCCGCCAGGCCCTGCCCTCTGCTTTATCAGGCCTCGGGTTCCTGATCCGGTGCCGGCGGCACCACCACGCCTTCATGAGGCGTTTCCGAAGCGGCAACCGGCGCCGGCAGGTTCATCAGCTTCGCCAGAATGCTGGCCAGCTTGAGACGCATTTCCGGACGGCGAACGATCATATCGATCGCCCCTTTTTCAATCAGGAACTCACTGCGCTGGAATCCCGGCGGCAGCTTCTCACGTACGGTCTGCTCAATGACGCGAGGACCGGCAAAGCCGATCAGCGCTTTCGGCTCGGCAATGTTCAGGTCGCCCAGCATCGCAAAGCTCGCCGATACGCCGCCCATGGTCGGGTCGGTCAGCACAGAGATGTACGGTAATCCGCGCTCCTGCATTTTTGCCAGCGCCGCGGAGGTTTTCGCCATCTGCATCAGCGACATCAGCGCTTCCTGCATACGGGCGCCACCGGAGGCGGAGAAGCAGATCAGCGGGCAGTTATCTTCCAGCGCCTGCTCCACCGCGCGCACAAAGCGTGCGCCAACGACGGAACCCATCGATCCCCCCATAAAGGAGAATTCAAAGGCCGCGGCCACCACCGGCATCGCGTAGAGCGTACCTTTCATCACCACCAGCGCGTCTTTTTCGCCCGTCTCTTTTTGAGCGGACGCCAGGCGGTCTTTGTATTTTTTTGAATCGCGGAACTTCAGCACATCTTTTGGCTCAAGTTCGCTACCCAGTTCCACCAGGGAACCTTCATCCAACAGGCTATGCAGGCGATTACGCGCCGACATGCGCATATGGTGATCGCACTTAGGACAAACCTCCAGGTTGCGCTCCAGCTCGGCGCGGTAGAGTACCTGACCGCAGCTGTCGCACTTGGTCCATACACCCTCAGGAATGCTCGCCTTGCGGGTGGGAGTGATGTTGCTTTTAATTCGTTCAATCCAGCTCATTGATAACCTTTCTGCCTGAACCTGGTCGATGCCAGTTTTGTCGTAAGGGGCGCATAATGCCATTTTTGCCTCTTACAGACCATGAATGTTGCACATTAAATCATATCATCCCGGAACATGGGATAAAAAAGTGGTCAAACCGCTGCGCGTGACGCTCGTGCACCGTCACGCGCAACGCAGGCTAAACTACTTCGCCTGCTTCGCCGCCGCCCGCTTATGGCGAATAATCTCAATCACGCCCGGCAGGACGGAAAGCACGATGATCGCCACGATCAGCAGCTTCAGGTTCTCCTGCACCACCGGCAGATCGCCAAACAGATAGCCGGCGTAGGTGAACAGCAGCACCCACAGCAGCGCCCCGACGACGTTATAGGCCGCAAAATGACGATAGGACATATGCCCCATTCCCGCCACAAACGGCGCGAAGGTTCGGACTATCGGCACAAAGCGCGCCAGGATAATGGTTTTTCCGCCGTGACGTTCGTAGAAGCTATGGGTTTTATCCAGATAGCTGCGACGGAAAATCTTCGAGTTCGGGTTGCTGAACAGCTTTTCGCCGAACAGCCGGCCAATGGTGTAGTTGACCGCATCGCCGACGATAGCCGCGATGACCATCAGCAATACCATCAGGTGGACATTCAGATCGTTGGTGGGCAGGGCCGAGAGCGCGCCCGCGACGAACAGCAGGGAATCCCCCGGCAGGAACGGCGTTACCACCAGCCCGGTTTCGCAGAACAGAATCAAAAACAGAATGGCATAAACCCAGACGCCATACTGGGCGACCAGCTCGGCCAGGTGCACATCAATATGCAGGATGAAATCAATTAAAAAGTGAATCAAGTCCATGTTTGTCTTTACCCTTAATGACCCTATTAGTCCGCCAGAAACAGCGGGCCCATTGGCAGCACCGGTAAATCATAATGGGCCGGGTAATCCACCGACACCAGATACAACCCTTCCGCTTTTGCCGTTGCCGCAGCGAGCGTCCTGTCTTTTGCTGCCAGCAGTTCTGCCATCCAGCTCTCCGGCTGGTTTCCGGCCCCGATTTCCATCAGGCTGCCCACAATATTCCTGACCATATGATGTACAAAGGCATTCGCTTTGATATCCACCACCACATAAGCGCCGTAGCGGGTAACGTTAATATGCATCACGTTGCGCCACGGGGTACGCGACTGGCACTGCACCGCGCGAAACGAGGTAAAGTCATTCTCCCCCAGCAGACACTGTGCGGCACGCTGCATGCGCGCGGCGTCGAGCGGCTGGTGAAAATGCGTGACGCCCTGACTTAATACCGCCGGACGCAGGCGATGATTATAGATGACGTAACGATAGCGGCGCGCCGTGGCGCTGAACCGGGCGTGAAAATCCGCCGGGACATGTTTGACCCAACGCACCGCGATGTCACCAGGTAAATTCGCATTTACCCCCAGCGTCCAGGCGGCATCTTTACGCTGCGCCCGGGTTTCGAAATGCACCACCTGGCCGGTGCCATGGACACCGGCGTCGGTGCGGCCAGCGCAAAAGACGGTAATGGGTTCGTTCGCCACCTGCGAGAGCGCCTTTTCCAGCTTCTCCTGCACGCTGCATACTTCGTTTTGCCGCTGCCAGCCGTAATATTTGCTACCGTCGTACTCGATGCCCAGCGCGATTTTACAGACCGGCTGTTGCTCCATCTCAGACATCAGTACAGGTACTCCTCAATCAGCTTCTCGGCGATCTTCACCGCCATCAGCGCGCCGCCGAAGCGGACGTTATCCGCCACCGACCAGAACTGGACTTGCTCCGGCATACCGTAATCATTATGCACGCAGCCGATGGAGAGACGGGCGTTGCCGGAGGCGTCGCCAACCTGAGTGGGGAATTCGCCCTCTTCAGAAAGTTCGATCTCCTCGCCGCGGGTAAAGGCGTCACGCGCCTCTTCCGCCGCCAGCGGACGCATCGCTTCAAAGTTCACCATCTGCGCATGGCCGTAGAAGACCGGCGACTGGACGACGCTGGCGGAGATCATCAGCCCGTCATCCTGAAGAATTTTGCGCGCTTCATCGACGATACGGCGCTCTTCGCGCACGCTACCCTCACGATCCGGCAGCAGCGGCAGCATGTTGAACGCCAGCTGACGGCCAAAGAAATCGTCTTCATCGATGGGGATGCCGTTCAGCAGCTTGGCGCTCTGCCCTGCCAGCGCATCCACCGCTTTTTTCCCCTGCCCTGAGGCGGAAAGCAGGTTAGTGACGCTAATGCGCGACAATCCACCCTGATCGATAAGCGGCTTCAGCGCCGTCAGCAGCTGGCTGGTCAGACTGTTGGGCACCGCAATCAGATTGCGGTTGCGGTAATCGCCTAACACGAACGGGTTCACGTCCGGCACCACCAGCGGTACGTCCGGCTCCAGCGCAAACAGGCCGCTGAGATCGATAACCAGGCACCCGGCGTTTGTCGCTTCTTCGACATACGCCGCGCTGGCTTCGACACCTGCGGCAAAGAAGGCCAGCTGGGCCTGGGTCCAGTCAAACTCGGCGGCGTCCTTGACGATCACCGACTTGCCACCAAAACGCAGATGTTCGCCCGCGCTTTCATTGCGCGCCAGAGCAAAAATCTCCCCCACCGGGAACTGGCGTTCAGCGAGAGTTTCGAGCAGGGCTTCGCCTACGGCGCCCGTTGCGCCCAGTACGGCAATATTCCAGCCTTCAGACATGGTGGTTTACTCCAGAAATAAAGCGGCCCTGCCGGAGTATCCGGCAGGGGCATTAAGAAGATATTAACGAACAGGATGATGCACGGCGTTAAAACCGAGCTGGCGCAACAGCGTCGCCGCCTGCTCATCGCTGCACTGCACGTACAGCGAAGACCATTCGCGACGTTCCTGATAATTTTTACGCAGCTTGTCGAATTCACCGGCGACGCCCGCCACCTTCCGCAGCGGCGCATCATCGCGGCGCACATCATACACCAAATGAACCAGTCTTTTCAGCGTCGGCTGATCGAGCGGGCCATGCAGGGTGATGCGGCCAAACTCCGGGGCCGGCAACAGGGTATCCAGCGCCACCTGTTGCGGATGGCCGATAAAGGCGCTATAGGCTTCGAATACCTGCGTCGTCCCGCGCGCCTTCCCTTCAAGGGTGTAGCCGGCGATGTGCGCCGTGCCGATATCTACCCGCTTGAGAAGCTCTACGTTGAGATCCGGCTCCGGCTCCCAAACGTCCAGCACCACGCTCAGGGACTGACCGGCTTCCAGCCGTTTCAGCAACGCGGCGTTATCCACCACCGACCCGCGGCAGGCGTTGATCAAAATCGTTCCGGGCTTCAGGCGGCTAATCAGCGCCTCATCAGCCAGATGCAGCGTTTTATATTGCCCTTCTTTATACAGCGGGGTATGGAAGGTGATGACATCGGCCTGCTGGACCAGATCGTCAAGGGAGCGGAAGTCGCCTTCGTCGCCGCGGTCAGCGCGCGGCGGATCGCAGAGCAGGGTTTTGATGCCCAGCGCCTCCAGACGCTTTTGCAGCCGCCCGCCGACGTTACCGACGCCGACAATCCCGACGGTGCGATCGCGCAGCGAGAAGCCGTCACGTTCGGCCAGCATCAGCAGCGATGAAAAGACATACTCCACCACCGCAATGGCGTTACAGCCTGGCGCTGCGGAGAAACCAATCCCCGCCTGCTGCAGCCACGCCTGATCGACATGATCGGTGCCTGCGGTCGCGGTGCCGACGAACCTGATGGCCTTGCCGGCAAGCAATGCTTCATTGACCCGGGTGACCGAGCGCACCATTAAGGCATCCGCATCGGTCAGGGCATCGGCCGGGACCGGGCGGCCCGGGATCGCCTGCACGTCGCCTAAACGGCTAAAAAGCTCACGGGCATAGGGCATATTTTCATCAACGAGGATTTTCACAGTTCAGTACCTGTCTGAGAACGAGAGTTAACCGGGGAAGTGTGCCATAATCTGGCCGCCAGGCATACTCATCACCTGGTTCCAGCACCGCGATATCGAAAGGATGAATCATGACGCACCCCCTTGCAGATATGCCAGACCGTCCTCCAGGGCGAGGCCCATCAGGCACTGCCGCCACCGGCGAACCTTCGCTTTCCATGCAGCAACGCACCGTCCTGGAGCGACTGATCACGCGCCTGGTGGCGCTGACCTCGCAGCAGAATGCGGAAGTGTGGGCCTGCGTCAAACATGACCTCGGACTGAAAGGCGACACGCCCCTGCTGGCCCGCCATTTCAGCGCCGCCGAGGCCAGTCTCAACCAGCGCCTGGCCGCCGCGCAGGACAATCATCATCATCGCCAGACCCTGGCGCAGCTCAGCGATCTGCTCGGCCAGGGCAATAACCGCCAGGCGGTGAGCGATTATATTCGTCAGCATTATGGGCAAACGGCGCTGCATGCCCTCAGCCAGTCGCAACTGGAGAACATTCTGCATCTGCTGCAGCGCGGTCAGCTGTCGATCCCGCAGCCGCAGCAGCGCCCGCCGACCCTTCGTCCACTGCTGCCGGCCGAGCACAACACGCTCAATCAGCTGGTGACTAAGCTGGCGGCCGCCACCGGCGAACCAAGCAAACTGATTTGGCAGTCCATGCTGGAACTTTGCGGCGTCAAGTCCGGGGAGCTGATCCCGGCGACGCACTTCACGCCGCTTTCGTACTGGCTGCAGGCGCGGCAGACGCTCAGCGCGCAAAGCGCGCCCACGCTTACCTCGCTGCAGGGGGCGCTCAAGCAGCCGCTGGAGGCCGCGGAGTGGCAGAAGATTGTCGACTTTGCCCGTCGCAACTGGCAGGTCACGCCCCAGACCACGCTGAGCCCGGCGCAGATCCTGGCGCTGCTGAATAAGGTGTTTGTGCTGCGGGTAGCCCGCGCCCAGGAGACGCTGGCGATCCCGCAGGAGGAGCCCGTGACCCGGCGGACATGGGCCGTTAAGCCTTGGCAGCTGGCGCTGGGCGCGGTTGTCCTGCTCCTGGTGCTGTGGCTCCTGCTGTAGCCGAGCAGGCACTGGCGGCGTTCACGGCACCCTTTCATGCCAAACGCCGCAGTGCTGACTACGGCGATTTCTGGCCTGACAACAACCTAGCGGCGAAATGAGATGAGGGTGACGAGGATCCCCAGCACCGCGCAGAGGGCGCCGGCAAGGAATACCGACGAGTAGCCCAGCGAAGTGGCCAGCAGACCGGTCAGCGGCCCGGTCAGGCCATAAGAGATATCCTGAAAGGCCGCATAGCCGCCGAGCGCAGTGCCGCGCACCTGCGCCGGGACGCGCTTCACCACCTCCACGCCAAGCGAGGGGAAAATAAGCGAACAGCCGCATCCGGTCAGCGCCGCGCCGGCCAGCGCCACCCAGACGCCGGGCGCCAGCCCCAGCAGCGTCAGACCGACCGCCTCTATCAGCAGCGAGACCATCGCCACTTTAACGCCGCCAAACCGATCCGGCATCCAGCCAAACAGCACCCGCATCAGCACAAAGGCGCCGCCAAACGCCGTCAGGGTAAATCCGGCCATCGGCCAGTTCTGGCTGGCAAAATAGAGAGAAACGAAGGTGCCGATCGCCGCAAAACCGACGCCCTGCAGGCCCAGGCCAATACCCGGCCGCCAGATCATGCCGATGACGCTCCACAGTGAAGGCCGCTCACCGCCGTGCGCCGCCACTTTGCGCACCGTGCCGTTGATGAGCAAGGCGACAAGCGGTAGTCCCATGGTGACGCAGGCCAGGACCGCCACGCCAAAGTGGCTGTAAATTAACAATCCCAGCGGGGCGCCCACCGCCAGCGAGCCGTACATCGCCATGCCATTCCATGACATCACTTTGCCGGAGCGGGCCGGCCCCACCAGCCCCATCCCCCAGCTCAGGTTGCCGGTCAGCAGCTGGCTTTCGCCAAACCCGAGGATCAGGCGGCCCAGCAGCAACAGGCCCAGCTTCGCTAACACCGGCAGCGGCAGCAGCGCAGCGGCCAGCCAGGCCGCGCCGGCCAGGGCGCAGGCCAGCATCCCTTGCAGGACGGAGCGTTTGGCGCCGTACTGGTCTGCCAGGCGCCCGGCGTAGCCGCGGGTAAGAACGGTGGCGAGGAACTGGATCCCCACCGCTACGCCGACCATGGTGTTACCCAATCCCAGCTCCTGATGGACAAACAGCGGGATCACCGGCAGCGGCAAACCGACGGTCATATAGGTCAAAAAGACGGCGAGCGTAATGCGAAAAAGCGACAAATTCGCGGATGAATGAGATGTTGTTTCAGTGACTGCGGACATGCATTACTCCAGATTCGCAGAGTAAGGCGAGCAAAGCGACACGCCCCCTCCACCTGACTATCAGGGTTAAGGCGCGTTGGTTGACGTTAAACGCTTACGCATTAGTGGAGAGACTAATGGATCCGCCAGCAGTGTGCCTGCGGGCTCTTACCCTGTCAAGATGACAAAAAAGGGGAGCCGGTGGCTCCCCTCAGTGCATCGCGTGCCGATTAGGCGTTGTATTTACGCATCACCAGCGTGGCGTTGGTGCCGCCAAAGCCGAAGCTGTTGGACATCACGGTGGTCAGCTTAGCGTCAGTCGGTTTGGTGACGATGTTCAGGCCGGCAGCCTGCTCGTCCAGCTCTTCGACGTTGATGCTCGGCGCGATAAAGCCGTGCTCCAGCATCAGCAGGGAGTAGATAGCTTCCTGCACGCCAGCAGCGCCCAGCGAGTGACCGGTCATTGCTTTGGTCGCCGAGATAGCCGGGCTGTTGTCGCCGAACACTTCGCGGATCGCGCCCAGCTCTTTCACGTCGCCGACCGGCGTGGAAGTACCGTGGGAGTTCAGGTAGTCGATCGGGGTATCAACGCCGTGCATCGCCATCTGCATGCAGCGCACTGCGCCTTCACCGGATGGGGCTACCATGTCTGCGCCATCGGAGGTTGCGCCGTAGCCGACGATTTCCGCATAGATGTGCGCGCCGCGCGCCAGGGCGTGTTCCAGCTCTTCCACCACGACCATACCGCCGCCGCCGGCGATAACGAAGCCGTCACGGTTGGCGTCATAGGTGCGGGAGGCTTTTTCCGGCGTGTCGTTGTATTTGGTGGACAGCGCGCCCATGGCGTCGAACTCGCAGGCCATTTCCCAGCACAGCTCTTCGCCGCCGCCGGCAAAGACGATATCCTGTTTGCCCAGCTGGATCTGCTCTACCGCGTTACCGATGCAGTGTGCGGAAGTGGCGCAGGCGGAGCTGATGGAGTAGTTAACGCCGTGGATTTTAAACGGCGTGGCGAGGCAGGCGGAAACGCCGGAAGCCATCGCTTTGGTGACCACATACGGACCCACGGCTTTCAGACCACGCGGGCTGCGCATGGCATCGGCGCCGAAGACCTGGAATTTCGGGGAGCCGCCGCCGGAGCCTGCGATCAGGCCGACACGCGGGTTATTCTGGTATGCTTCCGGCGCCAGACCTGCGTCGGCAACGGCCTGTTCCATGGACAGGTAAGCATAGATGGAGGCGTCGCTCATGAAGCGCACTACTTTGCGGTCAATGAGGCCAGTGGTATCCAGTTTGACGTTGCCCCATACGTGGCTGCGCATCCCTGAATCTTTCAGCTCCTGAGAGAAAGTGATCCCTGAACGTCCTTCACGCAGAGATGCCAGGACTTCCTGCTGGTTATTACCGATGCTGGAAACGATGCCCAAGCCAGTAATCACTGCACGTTTCATTAAATACCTCTGTAAGTCGCACTATTTTAAGTTTCGTGTCGCACGATAGCGTACACTTGTACGCCGAACAAGTCCGATCAGACATTTTGTGTATAAATTTGCGCCCTCAGGCACACATCGCTAAGATCGCGCTACGCCTTGTGATTCGAGTAACTTACGTGAAACAAAACGCTATACAACCCGCCAACCTGGAATTCAATGCTGAGGGTACACCTGTTTCCCGAGATTTTGACGATGTTTACTTTTCCAATGACAACGGTCTGGAAGAGACACGCTACGTCTTTCTCGGCGGAAATCGCCTGCCGGAGCGCTTCTCCAGCCACCCTCGCCCACTGTTGATCGTCGCGGAGAGCGGCTTCGGCACCGGGCTCAATTTCCTCACCCTCTGGCAGGCGTTTGACGTTTTTGTTCGCGATAACCCGGACGTTACCCTGCAAAGGTTACATTTCATCAGTTTTGAGAAATATCCGCTGAAGGCGGAAGATCTCCGCCTGGCGCACAAGCGCTGGCCAGAGCTGGCTCCATGGGCGGAACAGCTGCAGGCGCAATGGCCTTCGGCCTTCGCCGGATGCCATCGTCTGCTGCTCGACGGCGGACGGGTCACGCTCGATCTGTGGTTTGGCGATATCAACGAGTTGACCAGAGAGCTGGATGATTCGCTGAATCAGCAGGTGGACGCCTGGTTTCTCGACGGCTTTGCCCCGGCGAAAAATCCCGACATGTGGACCCAGGATCTGTTCAATGCCATGGCGCGCCTGGCGCGTCCCGGCGGGACGCTGGCCACTTTTACCTCCGCCGGTTTTGTCCGCCGCGGTCTACAGGAAGCCGGGTTTACCCTGCGTAAAACCAAAGGCTTCGGCCGCAAACGGGAGATGCTGACCGGCGAGATGGCGCAAACGCTGACCTTTCCGGCGCGCGCGCCCTGGTTCGCCCGCCCCGGGAGCGAGGCCCGCGAGGCGGCCATCGTCGGCGGCGGTATCGCCAGCGCCCTGCTCTCCCTGGCGCTGCTGCGTCGCGGCTGGCAGGTGACCCTTTACTGTGCGGACGACGCCCCGGCGCAGGGCGCCTCCGGTAATCGCCAGGGCGCGCTCTACCCGCTGTTAAGCCAGCACGATCCGGCGCTGGCGCGCTTTTTCCCGGCCGCCTTTACCTTCGCCCGCCGCACCTACGACGCGCTGCCGGTGCTGTTCGATCATCAATGGTGCGGGGTCACCCAGCTTGGCTGGGATGAAAAAAGCGCACACAAAATCAATCAGATGCTGGCCCTGGAGCTGCCCCCTGATATCGCCTGCGCGGTGACGGCGGAGCAGGCCGCGGAGCTGACCGGCGTCGAGACCGGCTGCGGCGGCATAACCTATCCGGCCGGCGGTTGGCTGTGCCCGCAGCAGCTCACCGCCGAGCTGCTGGCGCTGGCGGCGACTCGCGGACTGCACGTGCATTATGGTTATCAGGTCGAGACGTTGAGCGCGGAGGGCGATGGCTGGCTGCTCAACCGGCAGCGCTATCATCAGGCGGTCGTGCTGGCCAACGGCCACCGCATATCGGATTTTGCGCAAACCGCGCCGTTGCCGGTCTACCCCGTTGGCGGCCAGGTCAGCCATATACCCACTACCCCGCGGCTTTCCGCCCTGCGCCAGGTGCTGTGCTACGACGGCTACCTGACGCCGCAGAATCCGCAAAATCAGCAGCACTGCATTGGCGCCAGCTACCATCGCGGCAAAACCGACACCACCTTCAGCGAAGAAGATCAGCAGCACAACCGGCAACGGCTGATCGACTGCTTCCCGGGCGCGGAGTGGCCGCAGGACGTGGATATTAGCGCCAGTGACGCCCGCTGCGGCGTGCGCTGCGCCACCCGCGATCATCTGCCGATGGTCGGCAACGTGCCGGACTATGCGGCGACATTGACGCAATACGCCAGCCTCCACGAACGGCAGGATAACGCCGGTAGCGCGCCGGTCTTTCATAACCTGTTTATGCTTGGCGCCCTCGGATCGCGAGGCATTTGCACCGCGCCGTTAAGCGCTGAGCTGCTGGCGGCGCAGATGAGCGCAGAACCGCTGCCGCTGGATAGCGGCACCCTGGCGGCGCTGAATCCGAATCGGCTATGGGTGAGAAAACTGCTGAAGGGAAAAGCGGTGAAGTAACAGCGCAAGGGGAGAAAAATCCCTGGGAAGCGCGACATTCCCGGCCTCATCCGGGCGACCAACACGGTAGCCCGGCGAAGCACAGCGCAAACAGGGTAAATCCTGGTTGCGCCGTTAGCGTGTCGGATGGCGCTACGCTTATCCGACCTACATCATGGATCAGGCCTGATTTTTCGCCTGCTGATACAGGTTTTCCCACATGCCCTGCACCAGAATTTGGTCCGGCGGCGACAGTTCGCCAGCGCCGATGGCTTTCTCCAGGCTATGGCTGACTTTGCTGTGTACCGCTTCCGCTGAATGTTCGCCCTCACCTTCCAGCTCAGCCACCGCCAGCGTCAGGTGGCCGCGCAGATAACCGCCGGCAAACAGTTCATCATCACTGGCGTGGTCTACCATGTTGTCAATCAGCGCCAGAATGCGTGATTCAAACTCCGCGATCATCATCTTACCTCTTGTCATGTAATGTGTGGCCTTAGTGCAGGTCTTCCGGCCACGGAAAGTGTTCTGCCGTCAATGGCGGCGTTTGATAATAGTGTTGTAATGCGCGAATAAGACGCGCCGGACGTTCGGGGATCCCTTGTTCAAGCAGAGTCATCACCCGGGCATGTACCCGGCGCTGAAAGGCGATGCGATCGGGTTCAACGTCACCTTCCAGATTGTCGCAGCTGACGTTAAACGGAAATCCCGCCGCCACGCAGAACAGCCACTCCAGGGCCTGCGGTTTCACCTCCACGTCCTCAAACTGGCTTTGGGTCATCGCATCGCGGCCGTCCGGACAGTACCAGTAGCCAAAATCCACCAACTCGCGGCGGGCTTTGCCGGCGATGCACCAGTGGGAGATCTCGTGCAGAGCGCTGGCAAAAAAACCGTGCGCGAAGACGATACGGTGATATGGCGTGTCATCGTCCGCCGGGAGGTAGATCGGCTCATCGTCGCCTTTCACCAGGCGAGTATTAAAATCTGCGGCAAAGCAGCTGTTGAAGAGGTCAATAAGCTGCTGATAATGGTGTTGCTGTTGCATTAATGAATTCCCAACCACTGCAAAATCTCAGCCCCGTGGCTGTCGTAGAGAAGTTTCGCGCTCATCACCGCCGAAACGATAACGATCATCGGTCGGATCAGCGATTGCCCTTTGCTCAGCACCAGCCGGGAGCCGGCGCGGGCGCCAATAAACTGGCCGGCCATCATCACAAAGCCGGTGGCCCAGATAACCTTTCCGCCGATAATAAACAGCAGCAGGCCGCCGACGTTCGAGGTGGCGTTGAGCAGTTTGGCGTGGGCCGTCGACTTCGCCAGGTTAAACCCGGCCAGAGTGACAAACGCCAGCGCATAAAACGAACCGGCGCCGGGGCCGAAAAAGCCATCGTAAAACCCGACGCTGCCGCCGGCGACCAGCGCAAACGGCAGGCCGTAGAGACGACGCTGTCGGTCCGCTTCGCCCAGTTTCGGCATCAGCAGAAAATAGAGACCGATGCCGATCACCAGCAACGGCAGGATCTGCTTAAGAATATCGGACTGCACGTGCTGGACCAGCAGCGCGCCGGCGGTTGAACCGATAAAGGTCATCAGAATATTCAGCTTCTGATCGGCGAGATTGACCACCTTGCGGCGGACAAAATAGAGGGTCGCCGACAGCGATCCGCCGCAGGCCTGCAGCTTATTGGTCGCCAGCGCCTGGGCCGGCGGCATACCGGCGGCCATTAGCGCCGGCACGGTCAGTAAGCCCCCGCCCCCGGCCAGTGAGTCAATAAAACCGGCCAGGATGGCGACAAAGAAAAGCACCACCAGCACTAGCGGCGATACGGAAAACAACTCGATAAAACTATCCATTACAGCACATGCTCATCCAGTAGCGCCTGGCAGGAAGGCGGCAACGGCGGCGGCGTCTTCTTCACAGGTGGGGTAGACCCGGGTTTAGGTGGCTCGAACCAGCTCTGCAGCTCCGCACCGCAGCCATCGCCGGCCGGCGGCGGCGCCTGATCTTCGCACTCCAGGCTGCCCGCCGGGCAGCGCAGACGGACGTGCATATGGGCGCGATGCTGGAACCAGGGACGAACTTTGCGCAGCCACTGGCGGTCGTTGCCCGCATCCAGACACAGCTGCTGTTTAATCGCCGGGTTGACGAAGATGCGGGTCACTTCGCTATCTTCCGCCGCCAGCTTGATCAGCTGGCTGATTTGCGGACTCCACAGCGACGGCACCACGCGTTTGCCATCGCTGGCGACCAGATCCAGGGCCTGCGGCTTCAGCAACTGGGACGATGTCCAGCGCGTCTGCGGCAGCTGGAGGAAGATATCGACATCGAGGCCCGTCTGATGGCTGGCGTGGCCGCCGTTAAAGCGGCCGCCTGCCGGCATCCCCATGTCGCCAATCAGCACGGTCCCCATGCCTTTATTGTGCACCTGATTGCTCAGGCGCTGAATAAACTGAACCAGATCCGGATGACCGAAGTAGCGACGCTGATCGGTACGCATCACCTGATAGCCGGCGGCGTTCAGCGGCAGCGCCTCGGCGCCAACGATACAGCCATTGGAGAACGCGCCAATCGACTGCGCGCTGCCGCCAATTGGCTGGGATATCTTCTGCCATGGCGTGGCGGCCAGGCTGCCGGCGCTGGCCAGCAGCGCCAGCAGGGCGATAACGGTGTTTTTCATGGTTACCAGCGTGGAATTGTCGTCGTCACGTCGCCATTCTGCGCGCGCTGACGCATAAAGTGATCCATTAAGACAATCGCCAGCATCGCCTCAGCGATCGGTACGGCGCGTATGCCGACGCACGGATCGTGACGCCCTTTGGTGATCATCTCCACCTCTTCGCCAAAGCGGTTAATGGTATGACCGGGAACGGTAATACTGGAGGTCGGCTTCAGCGCGATGTTGGCAACGATCTGCTGACCGCTGCTGATGCCGCCAAGAATGCCGCCGGCGTGGTTGCTCTGGAATCCGGCTTTGGTGATCTCATCGCGGTTTTCGCTGCCGCGCAGCTTCACCACGTCGAAACCGTCGCCAATCTCCACGCCTTTCACGGCGTTGATGCTCATCAGCGCGTGGGCGATATCGGCGTCAAGGCGGTCAAAGACCGGCTCGCCAAGGCCCGGCGGTACGCCGTCGGCGACGACGGTCACTTTGGCGCCAATGGAGTCGCCCTCTTTTTTCAGACCGCGCATCAGTTCATCGAGAGCGTCGATTTTCTCCGGGTCCGGGCAGAAGAAAGGATTCTGTTCAACCTGATCCCAGTCTTTAATGGCCAGCGGAATGTCGCCCATCTGCGTCAGGCAGCCGCGAATGACGATGCCGAACTTCGCGGCGAGGAATTTTTTGGCAATCGCCCCGGCCGCCACGCGCATCGCGGTTTCGCGGGCGGAGGAGCGACCGCCGCCGCGATAGTCGCGCAGACCATACTTTTGCTCGTAGGTGTAATCCGCATGGCCAGGACGGAACAGATCTTTGATCGCGCCGTAATCCTGCGAGCGCTGATCGGTGTTCTCAATCAGCAGCCCGATACTGGTCCCGGTGGTGACGCCTTCGAAGACGCCGGAGAGGATTTTGACCTGATCCGGCTCGCGACGCTGCGTGGTGTAACGCGAGGTACCCGGGCGACGACGATCGAGGTCGTGCTGCAGATCGGCTTCGGTCAGCGGAATGCCCGGCGGCACGCCGTCAACGATGCAGCCCAGCGCCAGGCCGTGCGACTCGCCGAAGGTGGTGACGCGAAAGAGTTGTCCAATTGTATTTCCTGCCATCACGGCTCCATTCTTTGTCGTTATGTTGGCGTGTTGTTTTTTTTAGTCTTTATAAATACCGAAGTGCGCGCGAGCGTCAATCAGCTGCTGTTTGGTCAGCATAAAGACGCCGTCGCCGCCGTTATCAAACTCAAGCCAGGTAAACGGCACGTCCGGATACTGCTCCATCAGATGTACCATGCTGTTACCGACTTCACAAATCAGAATCCCGTCGTCGCTGAGATAATCCGGCGCATTGCCGAGGATGCGGCGCGTCAGCTTCAGGCCATCGCTTCCGGAGGCCAGACCCAGAACCGGCTCATGCTCATACTCTTCCGGCAGATCGGCCATGTCCTCTTCATCGACATACGGCGGATTAGTGACGATCAGATCGTATTGTAGCTTCGGCAGGTCGCGGAACAGGTCGGAACGGATCGGCGTCACGTGATGGATCAGGCCATGGGATTCCACATTGTGCTCGGCGACGGCCAGCGCGTCCGGGGAGATATCCACGGCGTCGACTTCAGCTTCCGGGAAGGCATAGGCGCAGGCAATGGCGATGCAGCCGCTGCCGGTGCACATATCAAGAATATGCTGCGGCTTATGGGTAATCAGCCCGGCAAACTGGTTATTGATCAGTTCGCCGATCGGGGAGCGCGGCACCAGCACTCGCTCATCGACGTAAAACTCATGGCCGCAGAACCACGCTTTGTTGGTCAGATAGGCGACGGGAATACGCTCGTTCACGCGGCGAATCACCCGCTCTACAATGCGGTGTTTCTCGCTGGAGGTCAGGCGCGCAGTGCGCATATCTTCCGGAATATCCAGCGGCAGATACAGCGAAGGCAGCACCAGCTGTACCGCCTCGTCCCATGGGTTGTCAGTCCCGTGACCGTACCAGATATTAGCAGCGCTGAAACGGCTTACCGCCCAGCGCAGCATGTCCTGAATGGTATGCAGCTCATTGACTGCCTCATCAACAAAAATTTTATCCACGACATCCTCCAGGGCACACTCTGCTATAAATTCGGCGGCTAGTGTGCCATGAAGACGGCGATAAATCAGCATTCTTGCGTGGGGTGGCGGGGGAAAAAACAGGTTTTCCTTGCCCGAAGGGATATTGAGTCGGGTAAACTAGCGCAAAGTATTAATGAGAGCGGACAATGAAAAAGAAGACATCGCTTAGCGAGGAGGATCAGGCGCTGTTCCGTCAGCTGATGACCGGCACGCGGAAGATCAAACAGGACACCATCGTTCACCGCCCGCAGCGCAAGAAAATCACCGAGGTTGCCCCTAAGCGTCTGCTGCAGGAACAGGCCGACAACAGCCACTATTTTTCCGATGAGTTTCAGCCGTTACTGAATACCGAAGGCTCGACAAAATATGTCCGCGCCGACGTCAGCCATTTTGAGCTGAAAAAGCTGCGCCGTGGGGATTATTCGCCGGAACTGTTTCTCGATCTGCATGGGCTCACCCAGCAGCAGGCCAAACAGGAACTGGGCGCGCTGATTGCCGCCTGCCGCCGCGAGCATGTGTTTTGCGCCTGCGTGATGCACGGGCACGGTAAGCACATTCTCAAACAGCAAACCCCGCTGTGGCTGGCGCAGCATCCACACATCATGGCTTTTCATCAGGCGCCAAAAGAGTACGGCGGTGACGCCGCACTGCTGATTCTGATTGAGGTCGAGGAGTGGCAACCGCCGGAGCTGCCTTGACGGCGAGCTCCGGGGTCGTCAGATGGCGTTGGCCATCTTGAGATTGCAGGGGCTTTTCTGCCAGAGGTATTCACCCTTGCCGTCGGCGTCCAGATTAACGCAGGCGATAGCCGAGGTGGTGAACATCGGGGGCGTTTCCCCCGGGCACAGCTCTGAGACCAGGTACCCCACCAGCGGCAGGTGGGAGACGACCAGCGCCGTCGCCACGCCTTCATTTGCCAGCGCCTGCAGATAGGCGCTCACCATTCCCACATCGCCGCACGGCGTGAGTTCCGGCATCACGTCGACATGTTTCGGCAGGTTCATGCACTCCCCAACAATATCCAGCGTCTGTTCCGCACGCAGATAGGGACTGACAAGAACGCGCTCAATATCCACTTTTTGACCTTTCAGCCAGGTTGCCATCTGACGAGACTCATCACAACCGCATACGGTTAATGGACGAACCGAGTCGCTGGCTGCATCGAGGGCAGCGTCGCCGTGACGCATAATAAAAACTTGCATATTGCACCGCTTTTGTTAACCAGAAGCACCGTAGTTTGGCCTGCGAAGACAATACGCAGGTGACCCGGTGGCCGGGCATTGTGCCTGATCCATTCAACGAATGAAACGCTGTTTTTTACCTCAATGGCGTAAGTATAGTCAATGATTGTTTACAAAACAGCCAATCAACAGCGTCATCCGCAGCCGGATTTACCTTCTTTGACCATAACTTAGGTCATCCGTTCATCCGCTGGCCAAAAGGTGGTCCCCTGTTCGGCCATGCGTAATAAAGTGTCACAGGGTGTAAAACGTGGGCCGTACTGGGCGGCCAGGCGCTGCAGGATCGCGGCAACTTCACCCGCGCCGATAGTATCCATATACCGGAACGGGCCGCCAAGAAATGGCGGAAACCCTATACCAAATACGGCGCCGATATCACCATCGCGCGCGCTACGGATAATCTGCTCATCAAAGCAGCGCGCCGCCTCGTTAAGCATCATCATCACACAGCGCTCCGCCACCTGCTGCGCAGACAACCGCGACTGGGGGCGGTCGATGCCCAGCAGCGGATAGACTGCCGGGTCGGGCCGTTTTTTGCTTTTACGCCCTTTTGTCTCATAAAGATAGAAACCACGATTATTTTTTCTACCTTTGCGATCGTCCTTCAAAATCGCGTCAATGATGTTTGCAGGCGGGCTGAAACGCTCTCCAAAGGCATTCTCCAGCACGGGAATAATTTTGGTGCTGGTATCAATACCCACTTCATCCAGCAGTTGAACCGGTCCCACCGGGAAACCGAATTTCACCAGCGCCTTATCAATCACCTCAACCGGTTCTCCCTCCACCAGCAGGCGCATCGCTTCATTTATATACGGCGCGAGGATGCGGTTTACATAGAAGCCCGCTTTGTCCGCCACCACGATCGGCGTTTTCCCCTGACGTTTAGCCAGTTGCACCACCGTGGCGATGGTCTGCGGATCGGTTCCTTTATGCGGGATCACCTCAACCAGCGGCATTTTCTCCACCGGACTGAAAAAGTGCAGGCCGATCACCCGCTCAGGGTGGCTGGCATGGGCGGCTATATCGCCTATCGGTAACGACGAAGTATTCGAGGCAAAGATAGTCTGCGGCCCGCCGTTTTGCTCCACTTCACTGACCATCCGCTGTTTCAGCGCCAGGTCCTCGAATACCGCCTCAATCACCACGTCGCGATGGGTAAAGCCCTGATAGTCGGTAGTGCCTGTGATCAGCGCCAGTTGACGATCGCGCTCGCTGGGGCGCAGTCGACGCTGGCGAACCTGTTTGTTCAGCAGATCCCAGCTGTACTTTAAGGCGTGGTTGATCCCGCCCGGCTGAATATCTTTGATTCGCACCGGCAGTCCGCCTTTACAGGCAGTCACATAGGCGATCCCCCCGCCCATCAGGCCGCCGCCCAGGACGGCAACGCTTCTCAGCGGAGCGGGTTCCGCCTCGGCGCCACGGTCTTTTTTCAGATCGGTACTGGCAAAGAAGATCGATCGCAGCGCCTGCGACTGCGGGGTCATCGCCAGTTCGCCAAACGCGCGGGCCTCTTCGGCGTAACCGCTGCTGCAGCCATGGGCCAGACCATTCTCGACGACCTGCAAAATTCGCTTCACCGCCGGGTAGTTGCCCTGGGTCTTGCGCTGCGTTTGCTTGCCGACGTACTGGAATAACAGATGGCGACCCAGGGGGCCCGCCAGCACGCGTTCGCGAACAGGCACCTCGCGGCTGGCCGGGCGCCCCTTCAGCGCCAGCTCCACCGCCGTCTGCAGTAAAATTGTCTGCGGCACCACCTCGTCCACCAGACCGGCCTTCAGCGCCTGGCGCGGCCGTAACTGCCTGCCGGTGAGCATCATATCCAGCGCCGTACTGACGCCGATCAGCCGCGGTAAACGCTGCGTCCCGCCGGAACCCGGCAGCAGGCCAAGCTGTACCTCCGGCAACCCGAGTCGGGTTTTTTCGTCATCGCTACAAATGCGGCCATGGCAGGCCAGCGCCAGCTCCAGTCCGCCGCCCAGACAAGCGCCATGGATGGCGGCAATGACCGGAATCGACAAGCCATGGATCTCGGCCATAATCTGCTGCCCCTGGCGGGCCAGCGCTTCCGCCTCCTGCGCGCTGCGGCAGCGGGCAATCATGTTGATATCTGCGCCGGCGATAAAGTTATCGGCTTTGGCGGAGATAAATACCACGCCGCGCACCGACTTATCGTCGCGTATCTGGCGTATCAGTCCCCGCACCTGATTGCCGAACTCGGCCTTCAGGGTATTCATTTTTTCACCCGGGGCATCGATGGTAATCACCGCGATGTTGTCCGCACGGACTTCAAGCTTAAAAGCGGAAACCGTATCCATTATTCAGCCTCCACAATCATCGCCGCGCCCAGACCGCCTGCCGCGCAGGCCGTCACCAGACCAAATCCCCCTCCCCGTCGCCGCAGCTCATGCAGCGTCTGGGTGATCATCCGCGCGCCGGTGGCGGCAAAGGGATGACCGTAGGCGATAGAGCCGCCGAGGACGTTAAATTTACTCTCATCCACCTCACCGGTGGCTTGCGCACGCCCCAGCACCTCGCGGGCAAAGCGGTCGCTTGCCAGGCACTGAAGATTGGCCAGCGTCTGCGCGGCGAAAGCTTCGTGCATATCGATAAGCGTGAGATCTGCCAGCGTCAGGCCAGCGCGCTCCAGCGCCAGCGGCGTGGACCATGCGGGCCCCAGCAGCATATCCTGCCAGACGTCGATGGCGGTAAAGGCATAGCTGCGCAGATAACCCAGCGGCGTCAGACCCAGCTCTTTGGCCCGCGACTCGGTCATCAGGATCACCGCCGCCGCGCCATCCGTCAGCGGCGTGCTGTTGGCGGCGGTAACGGTGCCATGTTTACGGTCGAAGGCCGGGCGTAACTTTTGGTAATCTGCGAGGGTTGAATTTTTACGGATGTTGTTGTCCTGCTCCAGCGGCTCGCGGAAGGGGGGCGCATAGGCGGTCATCACCTCCGCGGACAGCTTTCCCTCTTCCCAGGCTTTAGCCGCCAGCTGGTGTGATCGATGCGCCAGCGCATCCTGTTGTTCCCGGCTTATCCCCCAGCTTTTCGCCATCTGTTCGGCGGTATCGCCCATCCGTAAGCCGGTTGAATATTCCGCCACCGCCGGGGGAACCGGCAGCAGGTCGCGCGGCCGCAGGCGGGAAAACAGCTTTAGTTTCTGGCTCAGCGTGCGGGCTTTGTTCGCATCGACCAGCGCGCGGGCCAGCGTTTTGCTGACGCCGACAGGCAGCACAGAGGAGGAATCGGCACCGCCGGCGATACCGGCGCGGATGGTGCCGGCCATCAGGCTTTCAGCGACATTCGCCACGGCCTGGAAGCTGGTGGCGCAGGCGCGACTGACGCTGTAGGCGTCGGTGTGCACGCTCATTCCGGTACCGAGCACAATTTCCCGGGCGATATTCGGCGCCTCCGGCATCTGCACGACCTGACCGAAGACCAGCTGTTCAATGGCTTCCACAGGAATATCGCTGCGCGCCAGCATTTCGCCAACCACCATTTTTCCTAAATCAACGGCAGGAACGCCATGAAATGCCGTCGCCTGACGCGCAAACGGCGTGCGTAACCCTGTGACAATGGCAATGCGATCGCCCTGACGGGTGATAAGCGGTAATGCCTGACTCATAACTCTCCCCTGTTAACCAAGACAACCAAGTGGTCTGACCTGATAACATTGTTAACTAATTTTTTACATTAAGCCAATCGGGGAAGCGAAAAATTGCGAGCCAAAACACATTGAACAGAAAAGATAACGCCCCGTTCACGGGGCGCTAAGCGGAGGGATTAACGCAGACCCAGCTGGAAGATGAGGGATTCGGCTTCACAGCTAAACACAAAATCGATATCCAGCTTTACGCCGCCGTCAACGTCGGCGAAGACGGGATTAATTTTGCACGGTTCAGATTCCACACTGCGGGCTTTTTCGCTCAGCGCGGCGAGCATTTGCTCTGCTTCCGCACGGTTGGCGAATACGCGGCTGTATGAGGCGGTGCAGTCGGTGTTGTCGACAATGGTCCCAACATCCATACAGCAGCAAACCGGGGTTTCATCAGCGCTACATTTACTCATCGTAGATTTCCTCTGGATATGCACCTGCGGTGCCAGACAATTAATGTGCCTATTTTACGCCCGCCCTCCGGTTTGCCTCCAGCCGAGAATCGCTATCACGGCGTTAAGTGACAGAAATCACACTTAAAAATGATCTAAAACAAAAATCACCTTTTCTCCGTCGCCTTCCCCCCGACAATTTTGCCAGCTGGATCGCGTTTCTGTTATCACAATTGAAAAACTTCATAAACAAACTTGCAACAACTCATCTGGTCAGACCTATACTCAGCGCACTGGTCTGATTTCTCTGTTGTACCGCAGACCCTACACTTCCGCGCTTCTGTTACGGCATGTAACATAGTTTAAAAAAAAATAACTCAATGAGGTTATGGGCATGAGCCAGAAAACCCGCTTTACCCAATCTGCCCTTGCAGTGGCTGTCGCACTTGTTTCCACCCAGGCCTGGTCAGCAGGCTTCCAGCTCAACGAATTCTCTTCATCAGGGCTGGGTCGGGCCTATTCCGGTGAAGGGGCTATCGCAGACGATGCAGGCAATGCCAGTCGTAACCCGGCATTAATTATGATGTTTGACCGTCCGACTATGTCGGCGGGCGCCGTTTTTGTCGACCCGGGCGTCAATGTCTCCGGGACTTCCCCCACCGGCAAAAGCCTGAATGCGGACAATATCGCCCCGACGGCGTGGGTACCCAACTTCCACTTTGTCGCGCCGATTAACGATCAGTTCGGCTGGGGGGCGTCCATCACCTCCAACTACGGCCTGGCAACAGAGTATAACGATGATTATGCGGCCGGCAGCATGGGCGGTAAAACCGACCTGACTACGGCTAACTTCAACCTGAGCGGCGCCTATCGCCTCGACAGCAACTGGAGCTTTGGCTTAGGTTTCGATGCGGTCTACGCTAAGGCGAAGATCGAGCGCTATGCAGGCGATCTGGGCCAGATTGTCGCTGGCTCTGGCGCGCTGCCGCCGGCGCTGGCAGGCCAGGTGGCGAAGATCCCAGCCGACACGCAGATCGCCCATCTTAACGGCAATGCGTGGGGCTTTGGCTGGAACGCCGGTATCCTCTATGAGCTGGATAAGAACAACCGCTACGGTTTAACCTACCGTTCCGAGGTCAAGATCGATTTCGACGGTAACTATCGCAGCAGTCTGCCAGCGGCCTATAACCAGATCCTTGGCAACTTCGGTCTGCCGGCGGGTACTAACGGCCAGACCACCGACGGTTCACTGACCCTTAACCTGCCGGAAATGTGGGAACTGTCGGGCTATAACCGCGTGGCGCCGCAGTGGGCGGTCCACTATAGTCTGACCTACACCAGCTGGAGCCAGTTCCAGGAGCTGAAAGCCACCGGCAGCAACGGCCAGACGCTGTTCTATAAAGAGGAAGGCTTTAAGGACGCCTACCGCGTAGCGCTGGGGACGACCTATTATTACGACGATAACTGGACCTTCCGCACCGGTATCGCCTTCGACGACAGCCCGGTACCGGCCAACAATCGCTCCATTTCCATTCCGGACCAGGATCGCCTGTGGCTGAGCGCGGGTACCACCTACGCGTTCAACAAGGATGCGTCGGTTGACGTCGGGATTTCCTATATGCACGGGCAGCATGTGGAAATCAAGGAAGGCCCGTATACCTTCCGCTCCGAAGGGACCGCCTGGCTGTACGGCGCCAACTTCAACTACCGCTTCTGATAAGCAGCGCGCAACAAAAAAGGGTGAACATTATGTTCACCCTTTTTTTATTCGCAGATTACTGTGAATCGATATCTTTCAGTTCATCCTGAATGGCCTGGGCGTTCGGATTGTCCGCCGGGGTCAGCTTACCGCCGTTGGCGATAAAGTCATGACGCTGGAAGTAAGCCTCACGCACCAGAATGTAAGGATCGGAAGACTGACGCAGCAGGCCGTCGGAATCCAGCAGCTGAGCGCGCGTCTCAATCCCTTCTACCGCCCATTTGCCGATTGACATCGGCCAGGTCAGCCAGGAAAGCACCGGATAGAGGCCATCGGCCATATCGCCGCCTTCGTCACGCAGGGTAAAGCTGCCGTAGAATGGCAGTTGCACATACGGACCATAGCCGACGCCATAGTGGCCGAGCGTACTGCCGAAACGATGCGGTTCAACGCGCTGCAGCTGCGGATTAGCCATCCCGGCGACATCGATCAGACCCCCCATCCCGAGGATGGTGTTCAGGAAGAAGCGGGTAAAGTGGACCATACCTTTATACGGGTCGCCCTGCAGGAAGGAGTTCACCATCACCGCCGGCTCTTCCAGGTTGCTGGTGAAGTTGCTTAAGCCATTGCGCGCCGGCTGCGGAACATAGTCACGCCATGCCACCGCGACGGGACGAAGCACGTAAGGATCAACCACGTTAAAGTTGAAGTCAAACATCGTGCGGTTAAACCCTTCTAACGGGTCTGAGCGCCCCTGCGGCCGATCGCCAGAGCTGGAACTGGCACATCCCACCAGCAATGTGGCGCCAAGCGCAAGCGCCGACAGGCGATAATTCATAGATGTCTCCCTGGTTTTTATGGCTATCGCGAGTTGCCATCCATGACGGAAAGACAACGTTTCCGCCCGTACAGATGTGAGCGATTGTAACAGCACGTTGAACGATGTCTATATCACCCAAGTTGTTGATTTGATCATAGCCTGGGAATAACGAGATCGCGGGGCTCCTATTCTAGCGGAGCGATAAAAATCTGGCGTAACCATTTTTGCGATTTAAGAGTATCCCCAGCCAGTCGCCAGGGAAAGCCGCTACGCTTTAACTAGATAAATTGTCAGCGAGGGCCGTGAAATGGATGAACCAGACGATAACAAATTAAAGCCTGCGGATGACGAACGCGAGGTCGAAAGTGAAGAAAAACAGCGCGGTGAAGAGATAGAAGTTGACGAAGATCGCCTTCCCTCTCGGGCGATGGCGATCCATGAACATATTCGCCAGGAAGGGGAAAAAGAGATGGAGCGCGATGCGCTGGCCCTGCTGTGGTCGGCGATTGCAGCCGGTCTGTCGATGGGCGCCTCCCTGCTGGCGAAAGGGATTTTTCACGTCAAGCTGGAGGGGATCCCGGGAGGGTTTTTACTCGAGAACCTCGGGTATACCTTCGGCTTTATTATCGTAATTATGGCCCGCCAGCAGCTGTTCACGGAAAATACGGTCACCGCCGTACTGCCGGTGATGCACAATCCCACCCCCGGAAACGTCGGTTTACTCATGCGGCTATGGTCTGTGGTGCTGGCGGGCAATCTCATCGGCACCGCGGTGGCCGCATGGGCCTTCAATTATATGCCTGTTTTTGATGAGCCGACCCGCCAGGCCTTCGTCAGCATCGCCGAAGATGTGATGAAAAACAGCCCGACGGAGATGTTCGCCAATGCGATTATTTCCGGCTGGCTGGTCGCCACCATGGTCTGGATGTTTCCCCTTGCCGGCGCCGCCAAGATCGTGGTGATCATTCTGATGACCTGGCTCATCGCCCTGGCGGATACCACCCATATCGTGGTGGGCTCGGTGGAAATCCTCTATCTGGTATTTAACGGAAGCCTTCCCTGGAGCGACTTCATCTGGCCTTTCGCCCTTCCGACGCTGGCGGGTAATATCTGCGGCGGGACCTTCATCTTCGCACTGCTGAGCCATGCGCAGATCCGTAACGACATGAGCAACAAGCGAAAAGCGGAAGCCCGCGCGCAGGCTGCTGCAAAAGCCAAAAATGCCGACCGGGCATAAAAAAAGCGCTTAGAATGGCGAGGGTTTAAGCAGTCAGACGGTATAGCTCTTACTCAGGCGGGCGAAAAACGCTATACTCGTGCCGCCTTGTCCCCTTAGTTAAATGGATATAACGAGCCCCTCCTAAGGGCTAGTTGCAGGTTCGATTCCTGCAGGGGACGCCATATACAACTCTCCTGACGTCTACCGAATTCAATAAAATCCCCTTATAATCAGTGATAAACCCTCTGTTCTGGCTGTGTGATGTCAACCGATATCTACCCATCTCAACGTGAATCAATAAACGTTTGGGGGCCTTAGTGGGGGCTTATCCTGTTCAATGAAAAATGAGGCCCCCAAATGCCCTTAAATGCGCGTCAGGTCGAGACTGCAAAGCCCAGAGACAAAGCCTATAAACTCGCTGACGGTGGTGGACTGTATCTCCAGGTTAACCCTAACGGTTCAAAATACTGGCGGATGAAATACAGATTTGCTGGTAAAGAGAAAAAATTATCATTTAGTACATACCCAGATATTTCTCTGGCTGATGCACGAACCAGGCGCGATGACGCAAGGAGAATTCGGGCTAACGATCAAGATCCAGGTGAAGTAAAAAAAGCAGAACTACTCGCCAAAAAACGATCAATCACAAATACCTTTGAGGCAATAGCTACAGAGTGGTACAACGCGAAAATCTCTGGATGGTCAAAAAACTATGCCGATTATGTTAATCGTGGATTCAAAAATAATGTTTTCCCTCATTTAGGTTCCAGGCCTGTTAACGAAATCAAGCCGCTAGAGCTTTTATCCGTTCTTCAGCGTATAGAAAAACGTGGCGCGCCAGAGTTAGCCAGTAAAGTTCGCCAACGCTGCAGTGAAGTCTTTCGATACGCAATAGTCACGGGGCGTGCTGAATACAATCCAGCCGCAGATCTTGCCAGCGCATTGCAAGGATATGAAAAACATCATTATCCCTTTCTGACAGTGCCTGAATTACCTGAATTTTTACAGAAATTATCAAATTATTCAGGTAGTTTAATAACTCTGCTCGCGACTCGTTTGGTGATGCTAACTGGATTAAGAACAGTAGAGTTACGAATGGCTGAATGGTGCGAAATTGACTTCGAAAACAGTCTCTGGGAAATACCTAAAACAGGATGAAGATGAAGCGAACGCATCTCGTCCCGCTATCTAGCCAATCCTTGCAAGCCCTTCAGCAACTGAAACAACTCACTGGAAGCTATCAGTTTATTTTCTCTGGACGAAATGATGTTAATAAACCGATGAGTGAAGCCAGTGTTAACATGGTTTTGAAGAGAATTGGATATGATAAAAGAGCTACCGGCCATGGTTTTCGCCACACTATGAGTACCATTCTTCATGAGCAAGGTTTTAACACGGCCTGGATTGAAACACAGCTAGCACATGTAGATAAAAACTCGATTCGTGGTACTTATAACCATGCCCAGTATCTGGATGGTCGTAGGGAAATGATGAAGTGGTATGGTGATTATATTCAAAATTGTGAAATGCGTCTCCATAAGGAATAATCATAAACCAACTCCACCTTTGTTTTAAAGGTGGAGTTGGTATCTATAATAAAATAATTTATTGAGGTATAAATGTTGCTGTGTGGTTCCAACTGACTTTTTCGTAAGGCAAATTTAACGAAGCAATTGCCTGTTCTAACGATATCTCTGCAATTTTAAGATCACTGGCAGAATCAATTTGATAGGTACTATCAAGTTTTACAACTGGTGATCCCTTAGGCATACCTTCATAAATAACAGATAATTGATGGACAAGGTCGTCGTTCACCAGAACTTTCGGTTCGTCATTCAGTAATACACCTACAACGGTGAATGAATGTACATTACTGTCACCAGTAATTTGATCGCGAAGAATATAAATGAGTAAAGGCGCAGAAATTCCCCGAGCTACCGCCGTTGACGCATTGAATTTCTCTGCCTGCGCGATCGCATTATTTAAAATAACGTGCCCAACGCCAAGCACTTCAAGTGACTTGTCTTCAGATATTCTGTCAAACGTCATGTTATTATATTTTTTCTTAATCCCAAACTGGGTTATCCACTCTTTCGGTGTAACGAAAGAAAGTGTCCCCCCCTCATTCTCAAGACGATGGCCATTCAATTTGAGCATATTTTCTAAAAAACTATACATGTTATTTAGATCCAACTTAGGGACTTCCTGTAAATTCTGATATTCGAATTTATCAGCATGACCAACGAGCCCCTTAACTACGCTGACCGCCGACTGACCTCCGAAGGTCCCTGCTCTGGAATCGAACCATGTATTTAGAGTCTCTGGTTTTTGTATCAGGCCATCAGCAAAAAGTGAATTGAAAAACCCTTTATCACTCATCCCAAGAATAAGCTGCAACAGATCTTCCGGTTCCTCCATCGCGTCGCCCAAAGAACGCATAACTGTGGTTATTTTGCTGTTTAATAGATCCCAAATTCTGGACTCTACAGTATCGGGGTTGCGTAAAGTAATAACTTCAACCTGATGTTTTTGGCCATAGCGATTGAGTCGCCCTACACGCTGGTGAAGACGCATCGGATTCCACGGCAGATCAACATGAATCATGGAATAACAGTTGTCCTGCAAATCAATACCTTCACCACCGGCTTCTGTACAAACAATAAAGCGTACCTGCCCGCTTTTAAATTGCTCCGCAGCATGGTATCGATCCATACTCCATGACGTTTTGACACCTTGTTTATTGTAAATCCCTTCCAGCCGTCCTTCGCCATTGATAAAGCTGACACAGCCATAGCCAAAGCGAGCATTCAGAGTATTAATTAGCAGAGCCTGTGTCGCTTTATATTCAGTAAAGAATACGACGGTGCGATTAAGAAACGTGGTTTCCAGGACATTAAGTAGGGTCTGGATTTTCGTTTCCGATTCTACATTCCCCGCCAACGCCTGCAGCTCTTCAAGCATGGGCAGCTCATTCTGCATAAGTTGAACCGAAGCAGACATTTGAACATATTCGCTTTCAAGCGCAATGTAGGCATCATCGAGATCCGGGGCCTGAGAATCACTCATGATGGCATTCATTTCATCACTCAGCGCCTGTAGCTTTTTCTGATTTTCCCCGAGCCTAGCAATACGCCCATTTATTGCGGCATAAATTGCCGCTACCGAACTTGCCGCCAGTTTCTGCATTGCAGTTAACACCAGTTGCACAGCCTGCTGGTTTGCGGAGCTCAGCGACGAAGCGTAGGCCTGCCCTGAAAGAATAAATCGTGTGAGCCGGTCATAGAATGACTGTTCAGCCTCAGAAAAATGATAGGTCTGTGAGGTCACGTTGACGGTCTTGAACAAACGTTCACCGTCCATATTCGTGACGGTTTGCTTATTATTGCGAATCACAACATCCCGAACATGATGCTGCTGAGTTTCAAATGGCTTATTCACGTCAAACAAGTCTGGACGTAAAAGCCTCAGCAGGGCAAAGAAGCCGTAATTTTTCCCGCGATGCGGGGTAGCTGTGAAAAAAAGCCGCGAGGCGAACTTACCGTGATCGATAAGCTTCTGCACAAATCGATAGCCCTGAGTCGCCCCCGAATCTTCTAGCGAGTTAAGGTGATGTGCTTCATCGATGATCAGCAAGTCCCAGTCGTCTGCTTTGAGCATTCGCTCGTGCCTGCCATTAATATCTTTTCGCAGTGTCGGCAATGAAGCGACCACCCAGGGATGCGTATTCCAGTAATCTGATCGCTCAGTATCAATTTCCGTGGAGTAGAGGGACAAACGAATATCAAACATCTGCCGCAAACGCTCCTGCCACTGCGGTACTAACGATGCAGGCGCTAAAACCAACAGACGCTGTACACGTTTTTTCGCCAGCAGCGGCCAAAGGATCAGCCCTGCCTCAACGGTTTTCCCCAACCCTACGTCATCAGCAATCAGCTTTTGTACCGGCCATTGCCGTAACACGCGGTGACATACCCATAACTGATGCGGCAGCAGGTTGATACGTGAAGTGGAGAACACCCCCCAACTATCATTGATGGAGCGGATCGCAAGCGCCTGACTGCGCGCAAGGACTTCACGCAGATCGTCATAATTACCTTCAGCTAAAGCATCTTGTGCGCTGCGTACTGGTTCCAGCTCGGAAAGAGGACGCTCTTCAAAACTCGACTCGAAACGAATGAGTGCGGTATTTTCCCTCAGGAGTTCAATCGTCCCCAGCCCAAAGCGTTCATGCCGTACTTGTTGGCCCTGCTGAAATGTCATTTTCATACGTACTCCAGGGGATCCTGCCCAAATATTTCAATGCGAAGCGAGCTTTTCTCGTCACTGGTTAAAATGCGCAGCGGTATGTCGAAACAATGATTAAAGGTCGCATTTTCCTCACCAAGGTGTTTGCTGAAAAACGTCCACAGCAGAATAGAATCACTGGCAGACGACTGCTTAACATTTATTTCTTCAAACTCCATCGCCCACAACAGACGTCTGACGCGCTCTGGTGCAGAGAAGCAATATTGATGAATATTAGAGTCGGTAAACACGTTATTACGCACGAGTTCACGGAAAATGAAGTTCACCCCGGTTCCAAGCGTTGCACGTAATTCTGGAACGACACCTATCCCGGTTCCCGAAAGCCTGGAACTGGATGCCGGTCGCAGTAAATCCCCAATATCCTCAAGGAACGCTTCCGACATATCCAGCAGTTCGCGATAGGTATCTAAGTGTCTGGAAAAACGATACAACGGTAATATCTGCAACCAGATACGATACCTATCACCGTCAAAAGACTCGTTTAGATATTCATCCATCACATCCAGCCACTGCTGCGCAGCATCAGGATTAACAAACGTATCCCACCAGCCTTTGTCCTCAAAATGCTCAATCGCGGCACGGTGTTGCTCTTCCTGAGTCCGGCCAATGGTCTGGCATGAGCCAAGATAAAGCAGTTTCAATAACGCCAGACGCGAACTCTGATCGTCAGAGTCATTTTTTAAAGCTTCCCAGTCAAACCAACCTTCCGGATAGAGTCGGGTATTGTATTTCGCCAACTCCTCCTGCTGGTTCTCTTCCCACCAGCGGTGTATTTTTTGCATCGCCTCAGCAGGCGTCACCAACGGTTCGTATTCTTTCGGTGTCTCGCGAATCTCGCGCTCCCATGCCCTTGTTCTGTCGCTATTAGTCAGCAACCGTCCCTGCAGGAGAGAGGCAATGTCATTATTGCTCCAGTGCCAGTCTGCCGGAAATGCACCTGGACGCAGCTTAAGCTCAAGCAACCACTCTGGCGGTATCTCTTCCATCAGCATACCCGCCAGTTTTTCACCTTCTATGCCTTCAATCAGAAAACGACAAAATGCCTGCCGCTTTTGATTATCAGCCGCCAGGTCTTTGCGCTTTGCCCATTTGACTAAATCCTCAAAAACATATCCCTGACTTCTGCGCTTGCAATAAACAATAAATTCACACGCCTGCGTAGAATAAGATGATGAAATGATGGCATCGGCAGGGGCAAACCCAGAGATCAACCGTTCATTTTTTTCGGCACAAGGAGTGTTACCGAGCAAAATTTGGCTAATCGGGCGTGTAGAGCCTGCTTGTGTCAGCACATGCAAGTTCGTCAGCTGTTTTCTGAAAGCCTCAATTTTATCCTGCCAGCCTGTCAGTTCACCTAGTCGCTTATCGAACTCTTCGTTAAATACGACTGCCAGCTTCTCAGCATCCCGTGGAACCAAATGTTGGATATCAACGCCCTGTTTATCCGGCAATGACGCACTTAATAACGATTCAAGCGACAGTTTAGTTTCGACTTTAAGTTTGCCTCCCGTCGTGTCTGCTACCAGGCACTGTGCACTGTGCAATGCCTGAAACGCAGGGAGATAAATCAGTGAACTCGCCAGACGAGAAACCAGTTCATCCGCACAACGCACTCTGTCGCTCCACTTTATCAGCCCGGCAGCCTGCTCTTTAAATCCGTTGGGCAGCGCGGGATATGAGCGATAGAAGCTCATGATGCCGTTTTCGCTTTCGTAAAGTTGCTGTAGCAACTTTTCATTTTCCATCGCGGTAGCGTCGTTACTGATGCCTGTAGACATTACGTCCCATATGCTTTCCCAAAACTGACTATGAGTTAATTCTGGGCTTAGTTCCCACTCAGCAACCAGCGCCTCCCAGTTATACTCAGTTTCACGCCAGAGCAATTCCAGCAGAGAATGAACTTTCGCCCCTGCTTTCTGAATTATGCCCCGGTTACGTTCAGCTTCAATAGCCAACTGGCGCCGACCAATATCAACCTCAAATCCAGCGTTAATCAAAAAACCCTGCCGGGTATCACTCATCAACGGAGACAAATTCCACAATCGCGGAATATGAGTGTCAAAACCTCTCAGGCCCCTGCGCGTGACCTGGAAAACTAGATGGCAGCGTTCATAATCGATTTCGGTCTGGTAAACCGCCACTCGCACTGGTGACTGAACACCCTTGCTGTTCGGCAACATAACCTTGCCCAATGACAGACCAGGAATACGTTTATACTGAGCAGGCTCCCAGCGCCATTCATGCTCATCAATGACAATCTGGCGCAAGTTACGTGCATAAAGATTTAGTAAACCTGCATACAGAGTAAAATCTTTTAACACCATTTCCGCTTGCATATGCTGGCGCAGTGGCAAATACACAAGAGTTGGTGACAAGCCATTTATCGCGGCACTTTCAGTGAGTTGATTTAGTTGTTTATAGCTTTCAGCGTCACAGGACTCGGGCACAATTCCACCCGCTATTTTAGTCGCCAGCCGCCCCGACAATAGGTAAGGATTATCAGACACCAGCAGACAGCTTTTGAAGCCAAGACCGAACTTGCCGGTAACGCCCTGCTCTTTATCTGACTGGTAAAGCGCCAGCATTTTTTTCAGATCGTTTTTGTAGCCATCATGAACATTCTCGACTTGCTCATTTTTCACGCTCTGGAAGCGGTTTATTTCTCGACCCCAGTTGAAGAACGACAACCCGCCGTTTTGCTCTTTCACCATAAATTTCTGGTGCCCCCGCTCATGACGGGCATCGCTATCCAGCGTAAACAACTCTTCTACCGCATCATCGGCATTCTGGAACAGCTCAAAAGGAACGCTTGATGGCTGATACTGAGCATCCTCTATACGCTTTCTGACCGCTGTTAATATTTCAGCCTGCAGCTCAGGGCGATCTCGGATGGCATTCGCAATGTCATAGACAATTTCAGTGAGCCTCGGGCTGTGGAGCGACTTGCCGTCACTACTTTCAGCAAGAGAGTGAAGCTCACTCTCATAGGCTCTCATTAAAACGTTAAGCTGAGAGTTTTTAAGGCCCAGCGTTTTCAGGCGTTCTACGATGCTATTCAGAATTGTGACGCGAGCGATATTCACATCCAGCTGCTCGGCCTGCTCAAAGGATTGCCAGAGCGTGTCCAGCCTTGCCCTCTGCAGATAAATACCTTCCTGCAGCCAACTGGTGCTGCGTTTCAGAATCGCCAAAAGTTGCTGAGGCGTGTACTGGTCTGGGGAAAATCGGCGAATGAAGATTTGCGGTGCCTGGCCGGTATAAAAAGCGTAGCCGTGCTGACCCACAAAGATCGTATCCAGATCAGTTGCCAGCGCCACGGTCAAACGTTCCTGGAACAGTGAGTGAACCTGCAACGTGTTTTCTTCGTAAACCTTCACGGCAAAGGCATATTTCTCAATACACTGTAAGAGCGTTAACCCAGCAAAGTGAGCGTCATGGTTGGTTAAGGGTTTACTGTCTTGCGACAGTTCATTCACGAACAGGGCATAACTTTGCAGCCCCAGGTAACTTTCACACAGCTTACGAACCTTACGATTCCCCGCCAGCAAGGCCAGCAGCGCAGCGATTGCCTTACGTGGAACCCAACGTTCCCAGGGCGCAAAGTATTCCCTTAAGACACTGGCAGAATACTCAACATGACTGAGATGCCCTTCGGACTCAGTACTGTCTACCGACAAGTCATTAGCCTGCAGCCAGGGGGACAAATACGCCCAGTCGTCATCATGTAGAACAGCACTACGTTCTGCGCCCGTTACGCCATAACAGAGATCGGTGGCTAACGCCCAGGTATCCGCTGCCGTCCTGAGCTGCATTGAACGCAGTACGCTGGAGGGTTCTGAATGGGTATGACACAGCGAGCTTAACAGCGCTTTACGCAATTCAACGCCTTGGGTTGGATTCATGCTGTCGACAAGACGTCGGTAGCTGGAAACTATCTTGTCTGTCACCGGATGCGCAAAACTCAGCGCATTGATGGCCTCATTGCCCTCAAGTGACTCAGCACCTTTGAGGCACTCAATTAAAAGCCGCCAGCCGTCAAAGTTATCAAACGCGTAAGATCTGTCACTGGCCTGAAGAATAATCGTGTCAGTGAGACGTAAGCTGCTGCCGATAGCATAAAGCGGAAGTGTACCTGCCACAGTGAGCGCTTTGTAAAACGCAGCCTTACCTCGCACGACCCATGGACTCAGCGCACGGTTAGCGTCATCTGATAGAACAATATCCTCAAGCAGAGCGATGCGCGGCGTCGCTTCAGTCAGCTTCGCGATCTCCGGATAGTCTTTCGCGCTGATATCCAGAATATTTTCTGGTGCTATCGCCACACCACGGTGCAAAAGCCATTTCTGGCTGCGCAGGTTGTTGAACGCTCTCTCTGAAGACACGTCATTCGTCGGCTGCATTAACAATTGCAGGATAAAATCGCAGAATTGTCCCGGATTCGGCTCAGATAAAGCCAGCATGATTGCATGCTCAGCGTTCACCATTGGCAGATATTTGCGCTGCTGCTCCTGCACTTCCGGTTGGCTGGCGGACTGGATGAACGTCACGTTGTCATTCAATTCAGTGGGCAGTTCAATGCGCCCCCCACGTAAGAAACAACGCTCATCAAGGGATATGTACCCCTCTTTGCCTTCCCTACGATGAAGCGCCATCTGCCGCCACATTGTTTCACCCATAGCGCGCCCAATGTGCAACAGAACTTCTTCCGCATCTTCTGCAGATAAGTCATCAAACTCCAGATATTCTAGGCTTTCTTTGAAGCGCTGGATCACATGATCCGGCGTTACACTATCAAGCCTGAGCGCCTTCTCGAATCCGGGAGTCAGCCCGAGGTTCTGCTCAATCTCTGGCGAAATAATGGTCCACTTACGCTGTTGTGAATTAGCATCAGAAAGTATTTTTGCCCATACAGGATGCGCCTTACCCGCTTTCCACAATTCAGTCTCGCCGGTATCAGCCGAATTACCGTGCATCAGATAGCGATAGGCAAGCCGCTCTCTGGGGCCGAATTTGTCACCGTCCGCAGCCATTTTATTAAGCAAGTCAATGCGTTTTGCCGGCAAATCCAGACGAGGGTGAAGCTCAAGCAGATGGACCACACCCTCGCTGTCACACTCCTGCGCTTCTGAATATTCTGAACCACCAAATAGGGTCTGATTAATATCATTGGTGATCAGGACGACCTCTTTTTCGATCAGCGCCTGCTGCAACAATGCGCTTAACCCCACGCCAAAGTTGGCGCTGCCTCCACGTTTGAAGACTCTGCGCTTTTGTTTTAAGTCAAGCAGATGACGGCGCGTTTCAAGGTATGGCGCACCGGTGGGCTGCGAAACCTTAAAGATCTTCAATATATCAAACCGGCGGTACAACTCCAGTCGATCGGGAGCGGAGAGTTTGCCGATAAAATCCCGCACCAGTTTTTCAAAGTCATCGCTGGCAGAAGCCTGCGCCTGCATCGCCTGCAGCAGGCTCCCGACGGTCTCCCAGTTTAAAGAGGCACTGGCGGGCTCTTTACTGTTATCGAGAAAAGCGGGCACCAGCAGCGTATCCATAACCGTACGGCCAAGCGTTTCCCACAGGGCCTGCTCCTGACGGTCAATGGCAATTCTGTAACGCCAGGTCGGCCGAATGAGCGCCATCAATTCACCGATCGCCGTCTGGTTTCGTGAAAGCTCCACCAACGGCACGTCAGAGAACGTTTTCCTGAGCAACGACATCAGGTCACGGGAATAATTATCCGACGCAATCGGCAACGCTTTCAGCAGTTGATTGAGATAGTTCGTGAGCTTTGGTGCTGTAAACACCATTGACGGTATGGCCTGTAGCAACGCCTGAATCTCTGACAACTGCCACTTACTTTTAAATTCGTTATAGATATTCGGCTGCGTTTCATCGATAAATCTATGCGTTACACCCAGGCTTTCCAGCGCGGGCAGCACTTCCCAGGGGCGATGCGCTTCACCTGAAGGTGTGGCAGGCAATAGACGAACGGGAGTGTTCGCATCAACTAAATACCACTGACTTCCATCCCGCGTTAGTTCGCATACCCACAGATGGTACAACGTTACCCAATGGAGCCAGGCATTATTGTTGCGCAAAGCTCTACGCACACCATCCGAAATTGCCGCTTTTTCCGCATCTCCGGCGTGAATAAGCGACATAAGAGAGGCAAGCGCTTTCGGTAATAACGGCAACGTTCCCTGAGTAGCAAGACAGCGGTTCCATTCCTGAACCAGTTGTTCCTGAGCAGGAGAATCAGGGGCATTGAATAACGGCGTGGCGCTGGTGAGTGTAGCCAACCCCTGGATACCCACTCGCCCGGCATCAATGAAAAAGTAGCCGTGCAGAATAATTTGATACGAGTATTGACCAGAAAGAGAGAATTTTTGTTTCTGCGCATGCTGCGCGGTGTCCTGCTCACCTAAAGGTAAAAACACCGCCCATTCCACCGTCAGCGTTGCCTCTCCTTCAGGTACTTTCTCCGCCAGCATCACCACAGCGGCATGAGGCAGCGCTTTATCCGCGGTCTTCTTACCTTCTCGTGAATAACTGAATGGCCAGGTGCGTTGTGATTTCAGGGCAGAAAACTCAGGCGTATTCAGCAAAACCTCATGCCCGACGTAGTATTTTTGCTGAGGGTCCGGCAATCCAGCATGCTGAACGCTAATGTTGCCTTGCCATTCCCCAGCACCATTAAGATTGGTAAATTGTGGGCGAGTCGCCTTTTCAGGCAGCGAGATATGTATTTGACGCTGATACCCCTGCCCTGTTTTCACAACCAGCTCAATGTCCTGCAAGGTTTTCATCAGCGGTAAAAGGCTGGCGAGCTTATCCCCTAATCGCCGGTCAGTGATAAAATCAGGCACCTCATAACGATAGTCTTCGCCAACAATAATAAAGTTTTCATCATCTTGCCGGGCCTGATAGATACTCTCTGAACGCAGCGGAACCCAGACAACGAAATAACCATCACACTCATTTTGGGTAATTGCGCGGACTTCATCCTCAAGACGAACTTTATCTTGCACGCTCACCTCGGCCCAGGCAGACCTGTAACTGTCCCAGGGGTTAAAAACGTCTGATTTGGCCGAGGCGGTATGCCAGTCAAAAGACTGGTAAAAGAATACTTCACCGAGATGGAACAGGCTTTTCATACCGAGCCCAAATTTCCCCACCGCATTTTCGTCGCCCGGTTTGGTGCCAATGCCAATGGAGAGGATCCCCTCTACATCTTCGAGTGTCAGCGGCGCATTATTGATAAAGAAAAGCGCAGGATCACCCAGTAATGGATGATCGGATCCGGCAATGCCCGGGCTCCAGCCAAAGATTAAGGATGATGCCTGCGCATCATCCGCGTTTTGCACAATTTCTTTCAAAACAGGGAAGCCGTTTTTATAACGGTCTTTTAAATTCGCAGCGATAATCGCAATATCGTTGAGCGGCGTGGAGTGCGCTTTAGCCATCATTAACCTCTGTATGCAATTTACGCCCCTCGGTAGGGCGTTAAACACGGTCAGCTCACTCCCTGCGAGCTGGCTGTCACTAGCAGACCGCTAGCGTAAAACAGGCGGGCGCGACTCTCCCTTGCGCGTCTCGATAAGAATCTATCCGGTGAAGAAATGACAAAAGGCCTTTTCAGGCCTCTCGTTAGTTTGAGATTTTACACTTGAATATCCCAGCTTTTAAAATAGAGTTTTAATTTTTCGACGGTGTGACGCCATTTCGGCGTGGTGGGCTTACACACTGTGTTTTGATTGCCGAAGAATCCGACTTCGTTTACCGCCTCTTGCTCACTGCGGGTTTCCAGCCACTTCACTGGGACAAAATACTCAGACTTGTCGGGGTCATCCGCATTCAGGTGATAGAGATCGCTGTACTTAAGCACATCCATCGCCCGCTTTTCACCGTCGTCAGTGTTGATGGTGAAGCTGCCGGCAGGCTCAACGCCGCTCTGTACAATACCGACGCCGACGTAACCCGTTGCCGGTATTTTCACCCAGACGCGGTTGCCAGGCTGAAGCTGTTTTAAGGTCTGACTGTACCAACTCCCGCCCCCCGCGCTGATAAAACCATAGCGACGCGCCTCTTCCCAGACGCGACTGTTTGAATCGCCAAACGAGACGTAAAACTCGCCGTTCCAGGGTTCTTTCGCGTTGGCGCTGGTAGCCGTGGCCTGTGCGGCATTGGTTTGCGTTTCGCCAGGATCGATAAGCCAGGTTCGGCTCAGGAACTGCTCGTCACCATATTGGAACACCTTGAAGAACAGTACGTTAATCGAGATTCCGTATTTACTCAAATAGTCGACGATGCGTTCGGTAGAAGGGTCCAGCTCTGCCGCGACGATGATTATCTGGTGTGACTTGTTGATGGCGTCGTCTTCAAGTTCAGCATTGAAGCGTTGCTGAAATGCATCGCCCAGATTGCCGCCGCCGGAGAATTTTTCATAAATTTGCGACAAACGATCGGCGGTTAAATCATCCACCCAGGAAGCGTAATCCAACGCCTGCGCGACCACTTCACGCGGCGTGCGGTCGCGCTTGAGCTCAATCAGGATCAGCGAGGCATCCGGCGCAATCGCCAGCAGGTCGATACGCCCTTTATCGAGCGTATTTTCCTGATGGCCGATGATCATCCACTGATCGGAGAGAATCGTCGGATCGTTTAAAATCATCTTCTCCAACAGTTGCTCGCTGGCGAGTTTGCTGATGGTCAGCGGTTGAGGGTTCTCCCCCACTCGCCAGATTGCATGATGAACCGGCATCGTCTGTTCCTTAATTTAATGCTGCGTCGGTGAGCGCGTCCGCCAGGTGGAGCTGGGTTTGCTGGGCGGATTGCAGACGGGATTTGAGGGTGTCCAAAAGAGAAAATAAAATTTCTACTTTGCAAACAATACGTCCGAACTCATTGAGTGGCGGGCATGGCACAAATACTTGGCTAAGAATATCTAAATTGATATTTTTTTGAGCAGTTGAGGGGGCATATTTCTCTAGCGAAGACTTCATTGTTCTCATAAAGAAATCAAAATACTTAACAGGAATATCGGTAATATATGGGGAGTAAACTACAACACTATCAGGAAAACAAGCGTCAAATTCTAACATTCCAGAATCAGCAATATTTGCAGCGATAGTGATACACAAAGTCCCTTTTGGCCAAATTCTACTCTGCTTAACACCTAACTCATTATACAACGCAGTAAATGTCTTAATCGACCCATTGGAACGTGAAACATCCCCTGTTTGCACTAAAGGAAAGTTACCATCTACGTATAATGCAGGATCATTTCTAGGTCGGTGTTTCGATTTACCTCTAGCTAATTCACCAAGATCAGGCAGTCGACACCATTCCCACCCCTGCGGCAACTCAAACGGCTTCTCATCATCGCTTACTGACGGCAACGGTTTTTGTTTTTTAATTTTGCCTTCTTTAATCTGTTGCACTTTTTCCTGCTCAATACGTTTTAGCAGTTCAGAAGCAGGTTCGTCGTTAGGATCTTGCGACACAAGTTTACCCATCACCGCCAGTTGTAGAATAGTTTGCTTAAGCGCATCAATACTCGCTTCCGTGGTAAACAGCGTGTCGAAATGCTGGCTGATTCGCGCCCAGTTTTCGGCGAGTTCTTCGGCATTTTGGCTATCAGTCAGCGTTGCCAGCAGGGTTTCCACCAGTTGCTGATGTGCGTCCAGACTGGTTAGAGATTGCTGTTCCAGTTGGTCGCAGAGGAACATTAGTTTCGAAAAAGTCCCTACTATTCTGGCCTGCTCTGTATTTGGTGGAAACGGTATTGGATAGTTTTCAAAGAAACTTCTTGGGACTCGTTTTTGACCGGCAGAACCAGTCATCATTGATTCCCCCATACTTAAATAATGAGGTGATTTTATATTAAGAAGAATATAATGAAGGTTTAGCTCTGAACTTATCGGACGAGCAACATGTAATTCTGTTGTACCTACTCCAACACCACCTTTTAATCCCTTAAAAATCACCGCCTTACTATTTTCAATAGCAAGGTGTTATTTTTGCTAACGCAATATCCCCGTCCGCGAAATGCGTATAGCCTTTCTTCACCTCACCCCATTTTTTTATTTCTTGGTCATGAGCACCATCAAATCGGGTAGAAATACATGGCATTGGGACAAAAGAAATTTCTTGCTCATCATCTGTTACTTCTATCTTTGGATTAATCGTGGCAATCTCACTTAAAGTGATCCACTCCCACCCCTCCGGCAGCTCAAACGGCTTTTCATCCTCGCTAATCCTAAGCAACGGCTTCTGCTTTTTAATTTTACCCTGTTTTACCAGCTCCGCTTTCTCTGCGGCAATACGCTTTAACAGCTCTGACGCTGGCTCATCATTCGGGTCCTGCGGTACCAGTTTGCCGCGCACCGCTAGTTCCAGAATCAGCTCGCGCAGTTTCTTCATACCATAGAGGTCGATTTTACCGTTACTGCCGCGCCCGGCCATGGAGCGGGTTTGCAGTGCAGAGGACCAGATATCAATGTGGTCGGTGATCAGTTTCTCAACGGCCATCAGTTCGCCCCCTTGTTGCCCGCCAGCGCGGCTCCGAGGATATCGCGCAGCTGGTTACGCAGCTCGCCGATTTCCGCCTGCTGCGTCTGGTACTGCGCCAGCAGTTCATCCGGATCGTGGCTGATGGTTTCACCCTGATACGGGTTCTTGATATCAAGGTTGAAGTTGCGGGCAATGATGTCGTCGATGCCCACTTTCCACGCCTGGTTGTTTTCTTCGCGGCTGGCAAAATCGTCAGCTTCATTCCCCCACCAGTCGATTTCCGCCTGGAACGCTTCAAACTTCATCGGTTTGGTTTTGCTGTAGTTCTTCACCCCATCCGGGTACGGGTGCTCGTAGAACCATACCTCTTTAGTTGGCTGGCCTTTGGTGAAGAACAGAAGGTACCGACCTGATCATCAATGCCCCCTTCCTGTTAACGCACAAAGTGATTTATTTATAGATATAAAACCTGTGGCGCCATTCCTCTTTTTAAAAAGAGGAAAACACCAGTTATAATTTTGCGACTAAAATGAACAACTCACAGGAAAAGACGAGTTGTAAAACGTAATGACATCGTCCTCAGCGACCGCACGAAAAGCATACTGCTCACTCCCGACAGACATTCAAAATATTGATATTCACGATCATAAAAACATAGTTTTCTTGCCCTGACAGGTATGACCTAATGAACAGGCCATCAGACTCATCTATTTTTACCGCAACGCGTTAACACTCACCTAAATCATCACCGCGGCATTAGTATTCAAGTTTCGTTCGCATCGCCTGCTGGCCTCCCATAATCACATTATTATTACCTTTGCCTGTGTAAGCCTGACCTTAGCTATCGTCCTGATTGTTGGATTTTCCTCAATCCACCTGTATGAACCAACGATTCGCTTAGCCAGTAATATAATGGCTTACATATGGACGTTCTTTTTTTTCACGACGATGGCATTAACCCGCTTCAGAAATATATTCTGGACAGGAATCTATTTTTACTACTTCGTTTATATCTTAACCTTCTCTTTCTTAACAACCGCAGATGTCGCTAGCGAGAACACAGGTTATAAAGCGAGGCTTTTCGAAACGCTGGGCACTCTGATCTTTATTATCATTATTTTCCTTAATGCGTTTAATCTTTATCAATTATCCAACAATAAATATGAGAATGCCTATCAGAACTCGATTCGTGATTATCTGATGCAGCTGTATAACCGCCGTTATTTTTACCTTGTGCTGATAAAAAAATGCAACGGGTCTCTGTGCAAAACCATTGTCTAACTTGTTATGCGACATCGATCATTTCAAGCGCATCAATGACAAATATGGTCACTTTCAGGGAGATCTTGTTATTCAGTATGTGGCCGGGGTACTTCAGGATCAGGTTCGCAGAGATGATATTGTGGCCAGAACAGGCGGCGAGGAATTTGCGCTATTACTGTCTGACGTGGGCCAACAGAAGGCGCAACTCATCGCCGAGCGGACCCGCCAGACCATTATCAACCCAGGCGACGTCAGCAGCAGGGTTAAACTGGCCTAAAGCGTTACGATCAGTATCGGTCTTGCCACAACGGAGGATCCTAAAACGGTATAGAATGAATGACTTAACCGTGCCGACGGCGCCCTGTACCAGGCAAAAAAAGCAGGTAGGAATTGCGTGGTTGCCTGGCAGAAGCCCTCCTGCACTCTATAGCCTCGACAATTAACCGACAGCAACACGCTTTATGCGTACAATATCGCGTGGCCTGGTCGTCAACCTGCCGCCCAGCCGATGCAACACTCTCTGGACAACAAAGGAGCCAGGCGTTGATATGAAACAGATCACCCTTAGCGATATGCAGCAGCAGAGCGAAGCGGCGGCCAGTTCCCCGCGCTTACGTGCCCATCGCAATTTTCACCCTGAGCTGAGCGACCCGGTGCAGCGTCTGGCTATCGCTATGGAACCCGGCACCTATATCCGCCCGCACCGGCACCGACATACCTTTGAACTTTTGCTGCCGCTGAAAGGTCGCTTTGTGGTGCTAAATTTTGATGATCATGGCGCGATCACTAACCGGGTGGTGCTGGGTGAAACCTGCATGGCGCTGGAAATGGAGCCTGGCACCTGGCATACGGTGCTCTCACTCGACGCTGGTGGAATGGTATTTGAAGTCAAACAAGGCGCTTATCAACCGCTTGCTGAAATCGACACTATGGACTGGGCGCCAGCAGAAGGTCAGCCGGGTACCGCGGAGATGATGGCCTGGTATGCCATCGCGCAGCCAGGAGATCGCTATCCCTCTGTAACCCGGTAAGCTTGGCCGCCGCAAACGGATGCCGCGAGCATCCGTTTGCGTTATCCCTGTCGTCCAGGCATTGATTTCAAGATCCACATTCTCTTCATGATGCGTTCCCTCTCGTCGAGGTCGTTAATAAAAAAACAAAAAAAGTGTTGTATTCAGGCGCTAAGCAAACTATTTTTCTCGAGCGAAATAAATGATAGGATTACACCATCAAGTGAATGGCTGACGTAACAATAAGAATAATCATCTTATTGATATAATATTCCCAACATGAATGAATTTCATCAATCAGACCAGCGACGTTAACAAAAAAAAAGCACATGACCATCAGATTTTCATTGCTAATACTGACCGCTATTTTTCTGCAATAAACAATTCTTATGAATATAACAGAACGGAATATCTGGAAATTAAATAATTTACCGCCAATGGAGTATTGTTCCCTTTCCCGGGCGCAAAAATTATTAAACTGTGAAATTGAAGACATTCTTCACTGGCATGATATCGGTGCGATCAATCTATGCCTGAAGCTTAACCCGACGCGGGGAACACTAAAACTCGCCGTCCTTTCTCATCAGGAAAAAGAGGTAACCAACACATTTAATCCACTCAATTCATCTGAGACGCTTGAAACCTACTGGTCGCCACACTCCCATATCCATAGCATTTTGCGGATTGATGGCGATATTCCCGTCATGGAAACCCAGAGCGGGAATACCGTCACGCAGTTCAACGTCAAGGTCACAGCTTCAGGACTCTGGCATCCGCACAGCCGGAATTTAATGGCGTTGCTGGAGGCGCCTAACGATATTCATCGTGAAAACAGGTTCAGCATGATGCTGCCTGAGAAACCGTTTGTTTATTGTCACTTCATTCCGCAGGAAGCCGAAAACCCCATCCTGTCATTGAATCGGCTCTATATTACCAGTCAGGCAATTGAGAAAATATTTGCCCATAGCATTAGCGCCCGACCGATGGATGTCACAAAAAATCCGCTACGGCAACAAACCGGTTATATCCATCAGGAATTAACCTCACTTCCGCAAAGTGAGGTACTGCTGGAATTTATCCACGATCTTATTCTGTCCCATAGTTTATTTAATGTGAAATTGCAGCAAATGGCTGAGCCTGACAAGACCCAGCTCTTTCATCACGTGCTGGAAAGGCTTAAGGAGGAAGTCATGCTTAGAGAGAATGCCCTGCCCGACGAGGCCGACACCAGCAACGCAGCCCATCGTTAATCCTGGCTCGCCGCCGAGCGACGCACACCTTCAGGCAGGAGGCAGGCGGTTTTCCTGCTCAAGCGTTAGCGCAATCTCCCGCGCCAGGACGATAAATTCGCGTGCCGCGGCGCTCTGCCACGCATCCCTGCGCTGGAGCAAACAGGCCGTTCGCTGCAGCAGCGCGGGTTCCAGCTCAATCGCCACCACATCATCATACTGCCCGGCGATCGCCGCCGGCAGCAGTGTCGCAAGGGGCGTTCGCCGAATGACCGACAGAACGGCGCCGATAGAGTTGGCCTCCATCTGCACGTCAGGTTCGAGCCGATGACGACGACAATAACGATCGATCTGCTCCCGGGTGGCAAACTCGCTGCTCAGTAAAATCAGCGGCTGCGCGTCGAGCGCCTGCAGCCTGAGCGCGTTCTCTCTGGCCAGAGGATGCGTGCGGCTCACCACCAGCGCGAGGGTTTCCGTCAGCAGCGGCTGAACGACAATATCCGGGGAACGACTGTCGTCAAAGGCGATGCCGACATCCAGTTCATCCTGCAGCAACATCATTTCCATGCGCTCCTGGTTCATCTCCTGGATCAGCAATTTCACGCCGGGGTAGCGTCGATAGTAGTTTTCCACCAGCGGTCCCAGCATATAGGTGGTGAAGGTCGGCGTCATGGCAATGCGGAGTTTGCCGCGCTGCAGATCCTCAGCGTCATGCAGAGCGCGCCGCCCCTCCTCAAGATCGCGTAACGCCCGGCGGGCATACTCCAGCCAGATCTCTCCGGCATCGGTTAACCGGATATAACGGCCAGAGCGGTCGAAAAGCTGAACCTCCAGCATGGCTTCCAGCTGGCGGATCTGCTGTGACAGCGCCGGCTGGGAGACGTGCAGCGCCGCGGCGGCGCGGGTAAAGCTACGGTGTTCTGCCACAGCGATAAAGTAGGAAAGATGGCGCAGGAGCATCCGCTTACCTATAAGTAATTCAACTAGGGTTCATCATAAATAAGTCTTTTAACTTATGAAACAAGTTACGTACCCTCTACGCACGACCCGTTGCCTCTTTTACCTTGAACATCATCTTATGCAGGAGTGACTATGTCCGCTCACGATCGCTATCTCCAGCGCGCCTTAGCGCTGGCAAAACACAACACAACCCACGGTGGTCGCCCCTTTGGCGCCGTGATGGTGCGCCATAACGAGGTTGTCGCCGAAGCCGTCAACACCTTTCATCTGAGCGGCGACCCAACGGCGCATGCCGAACTGAATGCCGTTCGCGATATTGCCGCCAGGCTGGGAAGCGAAGTTCTGCGCGAATGCGTTATTTACGCCAGCGGACAGCCTTGTCCGATGTGTCTTAGCGCACTCTATTTAACCGGCGTGCGGGAAGTATTTTTCGCCAACAGCAATCAGGACGGAGAGCCTTTTCAGCTATCTACCGCCGCGATTTATCAGCAGTTGCAGCAGCCGCTGGCGCAGCAGACGTTGCCGATCCATCATCGCCCCCAGCCGGAGGGGCTGGCAGTTTATCAGCGGTGGGCGGAACAGCAGCCATGAAAGCCGTGTTGCGACAGAATCTGACGCTGGGGATCCTGGTGCTGATCGGCATAAATATGCGGCCGCTGCTCACCTCCATCGGCCCTTTGCTTCCGGAGATCCGCGCCGCCAGCGGGATGAGCTATACCCTGGCCGCGCTACTGACCGCCCTGCCGGTGGTAGCGATGGGCGTGCTGGCGCTGGCCGGCGGCTGGGTCGATCGTCATGTCGGTCAAAACCGTAGCATTGCGCTAAGCCTGCTGATTATCGCGGCGGGCGCCCTGTTGCGGGAAATCGCCCCGAATAGCGGCCTACTGCTCACCAGCGCCCTGGCAGGAGGCGTTGGCATCGGCATCATCCAGGCTGCCATCCCGGCGGTGATTAAGCGCTTATTCGCCCGACGGACGCCGCTGGTAATGGGGCTATGGTCAGCTGCGCTAATGGGCGGTGGCGGGTTAGGCGCCGCGTTAACGCCGTGGCTGGCGTCGCACAGCACAGCCTGGCGGGATGCGCTGGCCTGGTGGGCGCTCCCCGCCCTCCTCGCCCTGCTCAGCTGGCTGGCGATTTGCCGGCACCTGCCCCGTGCTCCGCATCAGACCAGCGCCGCCCCCCGGGTAGCGATTATTGGCCAGCGCCGCGCCTGGACGCTGGGGCTCTATTTCGGACTGATCAATGCCGGCTACGCCAGTCTGATCGCCTGGCTGCCGCCCTATTATATGCAGCTTGGCGACAGCGCCCAGTACAGCGGCTCGCTGCTGGCGTTGCTGACGGTTGGGCAAACCGCGGGCGCGCTGCTGCTGCCGGCGCTGGCTCGCCAGGATGACCGGCGCCAGCTTCTTCTGTTTGCTCTGGCGCTCCAGCTGATTGGCTTCTGCGGCTTCATCTGGCTGCCGCAGCACTTCTCCGCGCTCTGGGCTCTCGCCTGCGGCGTCGGTCTGGGCGGCGCGTTTCCTCTGTGCCTGGTGCTGGCCCTCGATCACGCCGGACAACCGACGGTGGCCGGCCGGCTGGTAGCCTTTATGCAGGGTATCGGATTTATTATCGCCGGCCTGTCTCCCTGGCTTTCCGGCCTGCTGCGTAGCCTGAGCGGGAACTACACCCTTGACTGGTCCTGGCATGCGCTCTGTGTCCTGTTACTCATGGCGATCACGCTGCGCTTTATCCCGGCACACTACCCTGCCGAGTGGCGACAGCGCGCCTCTGATCTGCATTAAACCGGTGGCGCGTGGCAACGTGAATGCCGCGCGCCAAGCCTGACTAGCCCCGCTAATCGCCCTGATGAGAAACCCGTTTTCGCAGCGTCGCTGGCGCTAAATTTATTACCAGGCGAAATTAATGTGTCGCCGAATCACGACACTCGTAAGTAACTAAAAATTAATAAAAAAATGCCTCTTGTTTCCCTGATTTTTTAGGCGTACATTAGCGCCATCTGGAGCACTTAACGCACAGAATTGCGAGCTGCCGCAGGGTGAGATTTCACCAGCGACAGCCCTTGAAAAACAGAACAATTAATTCATTTGAACGTCGCATAAGCGCGTGGAGTGATGAGTCGTGAAATACTTCTTTATGGGCCTCTCTTTTATGGTCATCGTTTGGGCCGGTACTTTTGCCCTGATGATCTAGACTGCAGCGGTGTCAAAAAAAACGGGAGCCCAGAGGCTCCCGTTTTTGTTATAGCGTATTCGCCGAAGCGCTAGCTCGCGACGGGCAGCAAGCCATCCGCGCGGAACATCGCCTTAATGCCGCGGATCGCCTGACGCGTCCGGTCCCGGTTCTCGATCAGCGCGAAGCGGACATGGGTATCGCCATAATCGCCAAAGCCAATCCCCGGAGAAACGCAAACCTTCGCTTCGTTAAGCAGCTTTTTCGCGAACTCCAGCGAGCCCATGTCGGCATAAGGTTCCGGAATTTTCGCCCAGACGTACATGGACGCTTTCGGACACTCCACCATCCAGCCGGCCTCATGGAGCCCTTTCACCAGCACATCGCGGCGGCGCTTATACTGTTCAGCGATATCCCGCACGCATTGCTGATCGCCCTCCAGGGCAGCGATCGCCGCCACCTGCAGCGGCGTAAACGTGCCGTAGTCATGGTAGCTTTTGATGCGGGCAAGCGCGTTCACCAGGGTCTTATTGCCGACCATAAAGCCAATGCGCCAGCCGGCCATGTTATAGCTTTTCGACAGGGTAAAGAACTCGACGGCGACATCGCGCGCGCCGGGCACCTGCATGATGGAGGGCGCTTTCCAGCCGTCATACACGATATCGGCATAGGCCAGATCGTGGACGACCAGGATGTCATACTGCTTCGCCAGGGCGACAACCTTTTCAAAGAAATCCAGCTCGACGCACTGCGCGGTCGGATTTGAGGGAAAGCCAAGGATCATCATCTTCGGCTTCGGATAGCTCTCGCGGATGGCGCGTTCCAGTTCGTTAAAGAAATCCACCCCTTCCACCAGCGGCACCGAGCGCACCTGCGCCCCGGCAATCACCGCGCCGTAGATATGGATCGGGTAGCTGGGGTTCGGCACCAGCACGGTGTCGCCATGATCCAGCGTCGCCAGCATCAGGTGCGCCAGCCCCTCTTTCGAACCAATGGTGACGATCGCTTCCGATTCCGGATCGATATCGACGTTATAGCGTTCTTCATACCAGCGCGAAATAGCGCGACGCAGGCGTGGGATCCCCCGCGAGGTAGAGTAACCATGGGTGTCAGGCCGCTGGGCGACGGTGCAGAGTTTTTCCACGATATGCGGCGGCGTCGCGCCATCGGGATTGCCCATACTGAAATCGATAATATCTTCGCCGCGCCGGCGCGCAGCCATTTTCAGTTCGGCAGTAATATTAAAAACGTACGGGGGGAGACGATCGATACGCGTAAAACGGCGTTCAGGACTGGATTCAGCCATAGGTTCCTCTGATTAACGTTAGCGCCCGGACCGTCCGAGCGACGCTGCCGCTGTTGCGGCTCGTTTAGAAAATAACCTGAAAAAAATCACGTTGTCGAGTGCCCTGACGAAAAATAATCACTGGCGTTAAAAACGGGTATCGTCTGCGCTAAATACGGCAGTACGCTGCGGAATGAATACCGTTTTGTCTGCAAGTGGTAACATATTGATATCTTTTCTATCACGGGTATTTATCGTTTCTTCTGGCGTCTGGCGGTACATCGCCTCCCCACCCCTCAATCCCCTTTTAAAAGTGCGCCTTTTCCTCATTATTTTTCTGCGGCTGGTCTTCTGTCGTCAGGTTTTTTATCATGTCCTTTTCTGGCCACTGACGCGGCGCACCCATGCACGAAATCTTTACTATGATGCTGGCGGTCTATGATCGTGCGGCCCTGATGCTTATTTGCCTGTTTTTTCTCATTCGCCTGCGCCTGTTCCGCGAACTGTTGCATAAGTCGGCGCATACGCCGAAAGAGCTGCTGGCTGTCACCGCCATTTTCTCGCTGTTCGCGCTCTTCAGTACCTGGTCCGGTGTGCCGGTGGAAGGATCGCTGGTAAACGTGCGCATCATCGCCGTGATGTCCGGCGGGATCCTGTTTGGTCCCTGGGTGGGGGCCATTGTCGGGGTGATTGCCGGTGTGCACCGCTATCTGATTGATATTGACGGCGTGACCGCCGTGCCCTGCTTTATCACCAGCATCATCGCCGGCCTGCTGTCGGGGTTGATTAACCGCAAAGTGGCCCGCGATCAACGCTGGAAAATCGGCATTCTGGCCGGAATGGTCTGCGAGACTCTGACCATGATCCTGGTGGTGATCTGGGCCCCTTCCCTCAGCCTCGGCGTGGATATTGTCTCGAAAATTGGTATCCCGATGATCCTCGGCAGCGTCTGCATCGGTTTTATCGTGCTGCTGGTGCAGAGCGTGGAAGGGGAAAAGGAGGCCAGCGCCGCGCGGCAGGCGAAACTGGCGCTCGACATTGCCAACAAAACCCTGCCGCTGTTCCGTCAGGTCAACAGCGATTCTCTGCGCCAGGTTTGCGACATTATCCGCCGCGACATTACCGCCGACGCGGTGGCGATCACCAATACGGAACACGTGCTGGCCTACGTGGGCGTCGGTGAAGCCAACTATCAACATCATAACGATGTCATCAGTCCCACCACCCGACAGGCCATCCGTTATGGAAAAATCATTATTAAAAACAATGATGAAGCCCACCGCACGCCGGAGATCCACTCCTTGATGGTCATTCCGCTGTGGGAAAAAGGGGTGGTCACCGGTACGCTAAAAATCTATTACTGCCACGCCCATCGCATCACCTCGACGCTGCAGGAGATGGCGATAGGCCTGTCACAAATCATCTCCACCCAGCTGGAGGTTTCCCGCGCCGAACAGCTACGGGAGATGGCCAACAAAGCGGAGCTGCGCGCTCTGCAAAGCAAGATTAACCCGCACTTTTTATTCAATGCCCTGAACGCGATCTCCTCCTCGATTCGCCTTAATCCGGACACCGCGCGCCAGCTCATTTTTAATCTGTCGCGCTATCTGCGCTATAACATCGAATTAAAAGACGATGAGCAGATTGATATCAAACGAGAGCTGTATCAGATCAAAGATTACATCGCCATTGAACAGGCGCGATTCGGCGACAAACTGACGGTTATCTATGATATTGACGACGACGTCAGCTGCGTGATCCCAAGCCTGCTTATCCAGCCTCTGGTGGAAAATGCCATTGTGCACGGCATTCAGCCGTGTAAAGGGAAAGGCGTAGTGACGATCGGCATCAATGAGTGCGGTAATCGGGTTCGCATCAGCGTTCGCGACACCGGCAACGGCATCGATCCCGCCGTGGTCGCCCGCGTGGAAGCCGATGAAATGCCGGGTAACAAAATCGGCCTGCTCAACGTTCATCATCGGGTGAAACTTCTCTATGGCGAGGGGCTGCATATCCGCACCCTGACGCCAGGAACGGAGATCGCTTTTTATGTCCCCAATCACTCTACGCCGCAGGCGCTGACGGAGTCTCTGTTGTCATGAGCGGAGAAAAGATGAAAGTTATCATTGTGGAAGATGAGTTTCTGGCCCAACAGGAACTCTCCTGGCTTATCAACACCCACAGCCAGATGGAGATCGTCGGCAGCTTTGACGACGGACTGGACGTGCTGAAATTTCTCCAGCACAACAAGGTCGACGCCATCTTTCTCGATATCAATATTCCATCGCTGGACGGCGTTCTGCTGGCGCAGAACATCAGCCAGTTCGCCCATAAGCCTTTTATCGTCTTTATCACCGCGTGGAAAGAACACGCCGTGGAAGCCTTTGAGCTGGAGGCGTTTGACTACATTCTGAAGCCCTACCAGGAGTCGCGCATCATCAATATGCTGCAGAAGCTGACCGCCGCCTGGCAGCAGCAAAATAACGCCGCTTCCGGGTTAACCAGCGTGGCGCCTCGGGAAAACGACACCATCAATCTGATAAAAGATGAGCGGATCATCGTCACCAGCATTCATGATATCTATTATGCCGAGGCGCACGAGAAGATGACCTTCGTCTACACTCGCCGGGAGTCATTCGTCATGCCGATGAACATTACCGAATTCTGCAGCAAACTGCCCACCGCACATTTCTTTCGCTGTCACCGCTCGTACTGTGTGAATCTCAGCAAAATTCGGGAAATTGAGCCGTGGTTTAACAATACCTATGTGCTACGCCTGCGCGACCTGGAGTTTCAGGTTCCGGTCAGTCGCAGTAAAGTGAAAGAGTTTCGCCAGCTGATGAATCTGTAGACGGCGGGGCTCCCCGCCTGGCCGGGCTACGACAGTAGCCCGGGAGGAATGCGCTTACAGCACTTGACCCAGCGTCTGACGCAGATGCGCGCCGGAGCCCAGCAGGCCTGGGTTGTCATGCACGATCAGGTAAACCGGGATATCCTGGACATAGGCTTTAAAACGACCTTTGTCCTCAAAACCGCCGCGGAAGCCGGAGGCTTTAAAGAACTCCAGGAAGCGCGGCACGATGCCGCCAGCGATATAGACGCCGCCAAACGTCCCCAGGGTCAGCGCCAGGTTTCCACCGAAGCGCCCCATAATGACGCAGAACAGCGACAGCGCCCGGCGACAGTCGGTGCAGCTATCCGCCAGCGCCCGCTCGGTGACCTCACGCGGCTGCAGGTTCTCCGGCAGTCGACCATCCGATTTGACTATCGCGCGATAAAGGTTGACCAGACCAGGACCGGAGAGGACGCGTTCTGCGGAGACATGCCCCAGCTCAGCGCGCAGCTCTTCCAGAATAATGCCCTCTTCTTCGCTGTTCGGCGCAAAATCGACATGGCCGCCTTCGCCCGGCAGACTGACCCAGCGTTTATCAACGTGTACCAGATGGGCTACGCCCAGCCCGGTTCCGGCGCCATAAACGGCGATCGGTTTGCCGGCTACCGGCGCGCTGCCGCCGAACTGAATCAGGTGCTCGGCTTTCAGCATCGGGATGGCCATTGAAACGGCGGTGAAATCGTTAATAATCTCCAGGTGCGCAAAGCCAAGGTTGCGCTTCATCTCGGCGATGGAGAAGGCCCAGGTATGGTTGGTCATCGCCACCCAGTCGCCGGTGATCGGGCAGGCGATAGCGATACAGCCTTCGCTGACCGTCACCTGATGCTCCTCGAGATAGACGCGTACCACCGCCTCCAGACTGGGGTAATCGAGCCCGGAATAGGTCTTTGCACGAGAGATCTCTCCGCTCGCCAGATCACACAGCGCCAGGCGGGCGTTGGTCCCCCCGACATCTCCTACTAAAGCAAATTTTGTCATTCCGTTACGGCTCCGCTAAAGTCAAAATAAATCTTTTGGCACACTGTAAATTCATGGCGGCTTAACAACAACGTCCAACTCGCGGACGCCCCTTGTTTAGCGACACAGGTCACATTTAGTTTGTAATCAATGCAAAGTAGCCTATTAACGAGGCCACGGGTATCAGACGCCGCCTTAACTTTATCGTTTCAGCACCATTTGCATCGACGGTCCCCGCCGACAAAGGCAAAGTAGTGCTCCTGAACTTTAACAAGGACATTGTCATGCTCCATCCTCGCGCCAGAACAATGCTGATCCTGTCGGTGCCGGCAATCCTGATTGGCATCGCCTCCAGTCTGATCCTGATCGGCGCGATGAAGGTTGCCGCGTTGCTGCAGCGCATCCTGTGGAGCAATCTGCCTGTGCAGTTTGGAGTAAGCGCCGAGAACCCGCTGTGGATCATCGCCATTCTCACGGCGACGGGGATCGCGGTGGGCCTGGTCGTCCGTTACAGCCCGGGGCATGCCGGGCCGGACCCGGCGACCGAGTCGTTAATCGGCGCGCCCATTGCCACCGGCGCGCTGCCCGGCCTGCTGGCGGCGCTGATCCTTGGCCTCGCCGGCGGCGTCAGCCTCGGCCCGGAGCATCCGATTATGGTGGTGAATATTGCGCTGGCCGTCGCCGTCGGCTCCCGACTGTTCCCGCGGGTCAGCTCTCTTGACTGGACCATTCTCGCGGCCTCAGGCACCATCGGCGCCCTCTTCGGCACCCCGGTGGCCGCCGCGCTGATTTTTTCGCAAACCCTCAACAGCAGCAACGAGTCGCCGCTATGGGATCGTCTGTTTGCCCCGATGCTTGCCGCCGCCGCGGGCGCGCTGACGACCGGGCTGTTTTTCCACCCCCACTTCACGCTGCCGCTCCCACACTATAGCCAGATGCACTTCGTCGATATTGTCAGCGGCATGATCGTCGCCCTGATCGCTATCGCCGTCGGTATGGTCGCCGTCTGGTGTCTGCCGCGCCTGCACACGCTGATGCACCGCCTGAAAAACCCGATCCTGACGCTGGGCCTCGGCGGCTTGCTGTTAGGGATCCTCGGGACCATTGGCGGACATTTAACGTTGTTTAAGGGGCTGGATGAGATGCAGCAGCTGGCCTTCAGCCAGACGCTGACCGCCTCGGATTATCTGCTCATCGCGCTGGTTAAACTGGCTGAGCTGGTTCTCGCCTCGGCCTGCGGCTTTCGCGGCGGGCGGATTTTCCCCGCGGTCTTCGTCGGCGTGGCGCTGGGACTGATGCTGCATGCCCACGTGGCCGCCGTGCCGGCGGCGATCACCGTCTCCTGCGCGATCCTCGGCATGGTGCTGGTCGTCACCCGCGACGGCTGGCTGAGCCTGTTTATGGCCGCCGTGGTGGTGCCGGACACCACGCTGCTGCCGCTGCTGTGCATTGTGATGCTCCCGGCCTGGCTGCTGCTGGCCGGGAGGCCCTTGATGATTGCCAGACACCATACCGACTAAACGCGGCTGTTTCGTTCCTCCAGCGCCTGCGTCACCGCGCGCAGGAAATCGGGGATATCCATTTTCGGCAGCATCACTTCCACCAGGGTGAGCGTATCGGAGGTGATGCTCTCCGCCATCGCCTCCCGTAGCTCATCGGTGTGCGTAACCCGCCAGCAGCGCGAGGCAACGTCCGGGGCGAAGGCTTCCGGCAGGCGTCGCCAGTCCCACAGGGCAATGTCATTGTAGCGCTGCTCCGGGCCGTGAATCGCCCGCTCCACGGTATACCCTTCGTTATTCAGCAGCAGAATAAGCGGCTTTTGCTTATCGCGCAGCATAGAGCCCATCTCCTGAATCGTCAGCTGGGCGGCGCCATCGCCGACGATCAGCACCACCCGCCGCTCTGCCGCCGCGGTTTGCGCGCCATAGGCGGCCGGGAGGGTAAAACCAATCGAGCCCCACAGCGGCTGGACGATCAGCGACGCCTCTGACGGCAGCTTCAGCGCGGCAATGCCGAAGGCGGCCGTCCCCTGGTCGGCGAGAATAATATCGCCGGGACGCAGCCCCCCCTGCACCGTCGCCCAGAAATTTTTCTGCGTGAGTTCGCCGTCGGCCCCCTCCTCCACTTCCGGCGCCACGACCTGAGGCGCAGCCCACTCCGCCGCCAGCGGTGCGGAAAGGGTCATCAGCGCAGCCAGTGCCTGATCCATCGGCACGCCGCTGAACCAGTGATCGCCCACCCTGACCGCGAAGGGCTGGATCTCTATCGTCTTATCCCGCGCCAGATGCTGGGTGAATCCCGCGGTGATGGTGTCGGTGAAGCGCGTGCCGATGCAGATGATGGTGTCGGCGTTTTCGATGGCCTCCCGGGTCTGCGGCGCGCTGGCGATACCGCTGTAGGTGCCGACAAAACCTCTCTGCTGCTCATCGAACAGCCCCTTGCCCATTAGCATGGTGGCGTGGGCGACGGGGGTTTTCGCTACCCATTCCCGGAGCGTGTTTTGCAGGCCATAGCGTTGCGCGAGGAAGTCCGCCAGCAGGGAGATGCGTCGACTGCCCCGCAGCAGGCGGCTGGCATGCTCGCAGAATCCGGCGAGCTGGTTTTCATCCGCCGGAGCGGCCTCCACCAGCAAGCGCTGCGCTGGGGCAATCGCTGCCGCTCTGGCGACATCGGCCGGCAGCATCAGATAGCCAGGCCGATGATGCGTCAGCATATCGCGCAGAACACGGTCGATCTCATGGCAGGCGTTACCGGCGGTCAGCAGCGCCTGGCTACAGGTGATCTGCTCGCTCATCCGCGCAAAATGGCGGAAATCGCCGTCGCCCAGGGTGTGATGCAGCAGTTCGCCGCGCTGCTGAGCGCCAGTGGAGGGCGCGCCGACGATATGTAATACCGGAATATGCTCCGCATAGCTGCCCGCCACGCCGTTCAGGGCGCTCAATTCGCCGACGCCGTAGGTTGTTAGTAACGCACCGGCTCCCTTAATGCGTGCATAACCGTCAGCAGCATAGGCCGCATTGAGCTCGTTGGCGCAGCCGACCCACCCCAACGCATTGTGCGCAATGACCCGGTCGAGAAACTGTAAGTTGTAATCTCCCGGCACGCCGAACAAGCGGTCAATACCGCAGTCGACGAGGCGATCCAGCAGATAATCCCCAATAGTGTAAGTCGGTTGCATATCCATTTTCCTCATTTTGGCGCAGGTGTAATTTGAGTATTGAATAAGCGATCCGCCTGTCCAGAAAGGGGGCGATAAAGGCGGTGTAAAGCAATAATTACGCCGAAAAAGCGGTGTACTCCACGCAGAACATTGATTAGTGTAAACGTATACACACCCTGTTTTATCTGCGGAGGAAGAATGGTTTACCAGGCAAGTACCACGCGATATCAAACGATGGCCTATCGTCGCTGCGGCCGCAGCGGCCTTCAGCTGCCGGCAATTTCTCTCGGTCTGTGGCATAACTTTGGCGATGAAACGCGGGTGGAAACCAGCCGGCAGATGCTCCAGCACGCATTTGACCTCGGCATTACCCATTTCGACCTGGCCAACAACTATGGGCCGCCGCCGGGCTCGGCGGAGAGCAATTTTGGCCGCATCCTCAAAGAGGCGCTCCTGCCCTATCGCGATGAGTTGATCATCTCCACCAAGGCGGGCTACACAATGTGGGACGGCCCTTACGGCGACTGGGGTTCACGCAAATATCTGGTGGCCAGCCTTAACCAGAGCCTGCAGCGCATGGGGCTGGAATATGTCGATATTTTTTATCATCACCGCCCGGACCCGGAAACACCGCTGACGGAAACGATGCGCGCGCTTGATCACCTTGTCCGCCAGGGTAAAGCGCTGTACGTCGGCATCTCCAACTATCCGCTGGCCCAGGCGCGGGAGGCGGTGAAGATCCTTAACGATCTCGGCACCCCCTGCGTCATTCACCAGCCCCGCTACTCCATGTTTGAACGCGGCGTGGAAGAGGGGCTGCTGGATTTTTTGCAGACGGAAGGGGTGGGAAGTATAGCGTTTTCACCGCTGGCCGGCGGACAGCTCACCGACCGCTATCTCAACGGCATTCCGGCAGACTCACGTGCCGCCAGCAGCAGTCGTTTTCTGCAGCCGGAGCAGCTGACCAGCGCCAGATTAGAAAAAATTCGTCAGCTGAATACGCTGGCGGAAGCACGCGGGCAGAAGCTGTCGCAGATGGCGCTGGCCTGGGTGCTGCGTGAGGAGAAAGTCACCTCCGTACTGATCGGCGCCAGCAAAACCGCCCAGCTGGATGACGCTGTCGGAATGCTGAAACATCGTCATTTCAGCGCCGAAGAGTGCGCCGCGATTGATGCCATCCTGGCGCTGTAAAGCAAATGTTACTTTAGCAAAAAGTGCTCTTTTCTGTGCTTTCGGAGTTCGTCCGATGCGATAGGTCTTTACCGGCCCGTAATATCACGTTAACAGGCCGCTTAGGGCCCCGATCGTGAAGGAGAAGAGTATGTTCAGGTCACTGATTCTGGCAGCAGTACTGCTGGCCGCAGCGCCATTAGTCGCTAACGCTGGTGAAATCACCCTGTTGCCATCGATAAAATTACAAATTGGCGATCGTGACAATTACGGTAACTACTGGGACGGTGGCAGCTGGCGCGACCGTGATTACTGGCGTCGTCACTATGAATGGCGTGATAACCGTTGGCATCGTCATGACAACGGCTGGCACAAAGGCTGGTACAAAGGCAGAGATAAAGCCTGGGAGCGCGGCTATCGCGCGGGCTGGAGCGACCGCGACGATCGCCGCGGCGGCTGGGGACGTGGTCCCGGCGGGCGCGGTCACGGTCATGGACATGGCCATCACTAACAGACGAAAAGGGGAGCCCATCGGCTCCCCTTCGCTTTATTCCGCATCAGGAGGCCATTAATCCACCCCGAGCAGCGATCCCACAATTAACCAGCCGTTCAGGCTCACCACAATCGCGACTATCGCCCAGCCGATGCCTCTCACCCAGCGGGTATTCACCAGGTCTCCCATTAGCTTTGCATTGCTGGTAAATATCAGCAGCGGTACCAGGGCAAGCGCAATACCAAAGCTCAGCAACACCTGACTCATCACCAGGATGCGCGTTGGATCCAGCCCCAGCAGAATGACGACAAACGACGGCAGCATAGTGACCGCCCGGCGAAACCACAGCGGAATATGAAAGCGAATGAAGCCCTGCATGACCACCTGACCTGCGAGAGTCCCCACCACCGTCGATGATAAACCTGCAGCGACCAGGCTGAGGCCAAAGATGGTCGCCGCCGCATGGCTCAGCAGCGGCTCCAGCGTTCTGTAAGCCTGATCAAGATCGGCGACGCCGGTATGGCCATTGAAATGGAATGCCGCCGCGGCGGTCGCCATCATCGCCAGGTTGACGAACCCGGCAATGGTCATGGCGATCGCCACATCCCAGCGGGTCGCGTTATAGCGCTCTTTTCGCGTCCCGCCGTGCAGGTGCTGGGTAAGCGAGGAGTGTAAGTAGATCACGTGCGGCATAATGGTGGCCCCCAGCACCCCGGCGGCTAAGAATACCGCCTCGCCGTTGGGCAGCGTAGGGATCGCCAGCCCTTTGGTCAGGGGAGCCAGCGCGGGCTGGGAAAAGATCAACTCAACGACATAGGCGACGGCAACAAACAGCAGCAAGCCGCCAATCACCTTCTCCAGCGGTTTTTGTCCGCGCCGCTGCAGCATCAGGATCAGGAAGGTCGCCACCCCGGTCAGCACCGCCCCTTGCAGAAGCGATACGCCCAGCACCAGCTTAAAGCCAATCGCAGCGCCGATAAATTCGGCCAGGTCGGTGGCCATGGCGATGATTTCCGCCTGCACCCAGTAAAACCACACTACCGGGCGCGGGTAATGGTCGCGGATCTGCTCGGCCAGGTTTTTACCGGTGGCAATGCCGAGTTTGGCAGAGAGCACCTGGATCAGCATTGCCATCAGGTTGGCCCATACCACCACCCACAGCAGCTGATAGCCAAAGCTGGCGCCAGCCTGAATATTCGTGGCGAAATTACCCGGATCGATATAGCCAATGGCAGCGACGAAAGCTGGCCCCATTAAGGCGAGCTTCACCTTGCGCGCGGCGCGACTACTGCTATTCTCAACGCGACTGCTAGTCATCTTCTGCCTCTGGAAATATAGCCTTTGCTATGTTTCATGCTATCAAAATGCGAATGATTATCAAGTTCATTTAGAATGGAGATAATGATTGCTGTGATAGGAGGGAACAATTGCTGGCCGGAAATGAAAAACGGGCGTCAGTAAACCCGATCGCGCCCGCTATTAAGAGTAGTACAAGAATGCAACTTTTAAAACCTTTACGTAACATAACAAAAGTGGATGTTTGATCACTATTTTTGCCATTGGTCACAGTTCCTTGCAATAGTGTGCAATTGATCTCGTTTTCTTTAAAGCCGTTGCATAGAATGTGCACGGAAATTTAACCTGCCTCATATTTGGAGCAACTATGGACCGCGTCTTGCATTTTGTCCTCGCGATCGTTGTGGTGGCTATACTGGCCCTGTTGGTCAGTCATGACCGTAAAAAGATCCGTATTCGTTATGTTGTTCAACTGCTTGTCATTGAAGTCCTGCTGGCCTGGTTCTTCCTGAACTCCGATATTGGTCTGGGTTTTGTGAAAGGCTTCTCCGAGATGTTTGAAAAACTTCTCGGCTTTGCCAACGAAGGGACAAACTTCGTGTTCGGCAGCATGAACGACAAAGGTCTGGCCTTCTTCTTCCTTAAGGTTCTGTGCCCTATCGTCTTCATTTCCGCGTTGATCGGTATTTTGCAGCATATTCGCATCCTGCCGATTGTTATTCGCGCCATCGGTACCGTGCTGTCGAAAATCAACGGCATGGGCAAGCTGGAGTCCTTCAACGCCGTCAGCTCGCTGATCCTCGGCCAGTCGGAAAACTTTATTGCCTATAAAGATATTCTCGGCAAAATGTCGCGCAACCGTATGTACACCATGGCGGCGACCGCGATGTCCACCGTATCGATGTCCATCGTTGGCGCATACATGACCATGCTGCAGCCGAAGTACGTCGTCGCGGCGCTGGTACTCAACATGTTCAGCACCTTTATCGTTCTGTCGTTGATTAACCCGTACCGTGTGGAAGAGAGTGAAGAAAATCTGCAGATGTCGAATCTGCACGAAGGTCAAAGCTTCTTCGAGATGCTGGGCGAGTACATTCTGGCGGGCTTTAAAGTCGCGATTATCGTGGCGGCGATGCTGATCGGCTTCATCGCGCTGATCTCCGCGCTGAACGCCCTGTTCGCCACTGTGACCGGCTGGTTCGGCTACAGCATCTCCTTCCAGGGGATCCTTGGCTATATCTTCTACCCGGTCGCCTGGGTGATGGGCGTGCCGGCAAGCGAAGCGCTGCAGGTGGGCAGTATTATGGCTACCAAGCTGGTCTCCAATGAATTCGTCGCCATGATGGATCTGCAGAAAATCGCCTCGACGCTCTCCCCGCGCGCGGAAGGCATTATCTCTATCTTCCTGGTCTCCTTCGCCAACTTCTCGTCTATCGGCATCATCGCCGGGGCGATCAAAGGTCTGAACGAAGAACAGGGCAACGTGGTTTCTCGCTTCGGTCTGAAGCTGGTTTACGGCTCCACGCTGGTCAGCGTCCTGTCTGCTTCTATTGCGGCTCTGGTTCTGTAACAGGCGCCAGTCATCTGAGCCGGGCGATGCCCGGCTTTTTTTTACCCGTCATTCGCCCAGCGGCTGAGGCTTGCCCACCAGGTAGCCCTGCAGATAATTCACCCCCAGCTCCAGCAAGCGCGCTTTTTGCGGTTCGCTTTCGACATATTCCGCCACCACGCTCATCTGTTTCGCCCGCGCCATCTCGACAATCGATTTCACCATAATGGCGTCCAGCGGGTCAGTGAGGATGTCGCGGACGAAGCAGCCGTCAATCTTGATGATATCGGCCTGGAGATGCTTCAGTCGTTCATAGTTCGCATATCCGGTGCCAAAGTCATCAATGGCGATGGCGCAGCCAAACGCGCGCAGCGCTTCAAGATTTTGCCGGCTGATGTCGGCATTGGAAAAGGCCTGCTCTTCAGTGACTTCAATAGTGATAAGGTCTGGTGAGACCGCATAGCGTTGAAACAGCGCGATAATCTGCGCGGCGCTATCCTTTTGCATCAGGGTCGCAGGCAGCAGATTGACCGAGAATCGCTGGCCAGCGTGCTGATGAAGCACGCTGAACAAGGTCTCCAGCACCAGCATGTCGAAACGTTGGCTGAGGTTAAATTGCACAATCAACGGGATAAACTGATCGGGCATAATGACGCTATCGCCACAGCGCATCCGGGTGAGGATCTCATGATATCCCTCCCCTTCCCTGTTCTGAATCGGTTGCGCATAGAGCATGAGCGCCCGCTCTTTGAGCACCTGCTTGACGCGCATGAGGAGGCGCACCTGCTCGGTGGTTTGATCCACCACCAGCTCCTGCTCCTCATCCAGCGCCAGCACCCGACGTTCGCTGCCCGCCTGTTCGGAAAGCCAGCTTAGCTGACCCAGCATCTGGTGAAGTCCCTCGCGCTGACCGTCGTCGCGGCCCCAGGCCGCGCCAAACTCCAGATCCAGCGGCTGATTGTGCCAGCTGAATTTTTTGTGGTTGAGAACCGCGACCATATGGTGCAAACGGGATGAGGGTTCCGGTCCATCAAGCACGAGGATCAGTTCGCTGCCCGGCACCTGGAAAACTTTATCCGCCGCCCCCAGCAGCGGTTGCAGCGCCCGAATAATCTGCCGTTTACAGTCCACCCCCATCATCAGGCCATAATGCCTGCTGAGAAAGTCGAGATTATGAATACGCAGGCTGCAGATAACCTGCTGCGGACAGCTTTGTAAATGGCTCTCCAGCGCGCGCAGGTTAGGCAAGCCAGTCAGCGGATCTTCTTCCGCCTGACTACGCCAGCGGCGTTTATTGCGATCGCTGCGGGCATAGGTGTCTGCCATATAAAACAAACAGATAGTAAAGGAGATTAACACTGAGAGCACAAAGGATAATGAATACTCGCTTTGGACGCCCTGGAGAAAGTTTTTGTTATACACCACCAGTAAAAAAGCCGAAACCGACCATGAAATACGCAGCAGCGCATGACCAATCCGGCTAATCCCGATAAAGTAGACGATAAAAATCACCGGAACTAAATAACCGGCAATAAATTCAGACTGATACGGCGCACACAATAGCGTTAATATCACCGCCAGCGCAATAAACCAATATAGCGTAAAGGAACGATATTTTGCTGCCAGCCACGGTAAACATTCCTGCCGCCAGAATCGTCGAGCGTAGCGTGGATTGATAATCATCCGCATTGGATAATATAAAAAGGTGGTAAAAATTAATGCTGCGCTAATTAAACTTTGAATATCTATTACGGTGTAAATCAACGGCATACTACCAAAATAGCTGGTAATAGATAGGGGAAACGCAAAATATTGTCCGGCGAGGTACATGGTGATTTTCAGCAGCACCGGCGCGAAGAACCCACCCCAGAAGATCCGCGCCCCCATATGTTTCGCCGTTGGACCACAGCGCCAGCGCTTACCCACCATCAGTCTTAGAATAGCGCAGGAGACGAACACCGCAAACAGCTGACAAAAGAGTAAGATAAACGCCTGCGGTAGCGTTAATTTAATAATCAAGCTATTGGTAATGGCAAATGCGAGAATTAATGGCGCAATCGCATAGCGACCAAAGATAAAAATAACAGAAAACATTACGCTGATTGGCAGCCAGGCAATATAAATAAGATTGCCATCAATAACCGTTTGCGGTGAAATAAAACGAGCCAGCGGAATAGCGACTAAACAGACGATAAAGGCCAACAGAGTTTTTTTGATATTAATGTTAATTTTATCAACCATTATTGTTAATTAAAACTCCGGCAACCTCATTACGCTTAATGGGGGAAATGTTATGTTGCTTATTTAGGGCAAGCAAGGTGAATTATCAGGAAAAAGTCTGAAATTACTTTCGATTTTAATAGCTGGAGATTAACTGACGTAACCAGAAAGTGCTTTACATGAAAATAGATAAAAAAAACCCCCGCCGAAGCGAGGGTTCTGAATTTTGGTGGAGCTAAGCGGGATCGAACCGCTGACCTCTTGCATGCCATGCAAGCGCTCTCCCAGCTGAGCTATAGCCCCACAGGACCTCTTTACGAACCAAATCCGCTGGGTGCAGAATTTGGTGGAGCTAAGCGGGATCGAACCGCTGACCTCTTGCATGCCATGCAAGCGCTCTCCCAGCTGAGCTATAGCCCCGTAACGTAAAGCGTGTCGTGTTGACGGGCGGCATAATATGAATTCCTCGCTCAGGTGTCAACGGCAAAATTATCCTTCTCGATTCAATCGCTGAAAAAGCAGGCAACCTGCTGAGATTGCGAGCCTTATCGCAGCCAGAAGTTAAACAGGTCACCTTTTCCAGTAAAAGGATGCTATAACATGGACAGCTAATTCCCATACATTTACTCAGGAAATAGTATGCTCAAGGAACGAATGACACCTGAAGAAATCGCCCATCTGACCGGCTACAGCCGGCAAACTATCAATAAGTGGGTGCGGAAAGAAGGCTGGCAGACCTCTCCGCGGCCTGGCGTCCAGGGCGGTAAGGCGCGCCTGGTCCATGTCAATGAGCAAGTCAGGGAGTTTATCCGCAGCGCCCAGCGCGTGGCGGAGACGCCCGGCACCTATTCTCCCCACGACAGCGATCTGGAATCGCTGCTGCTGACCCTCTGTAAAGAACTCACTCCCAGCGAGCAGAAGCAGCTTATGTCGTTGCTATTGCGCGAGGGGATCACCGGGTTGCTGCTTCGGTTAGGGATCCGCGATCGGTAAACCATGATGAAACTAAAAGATAAAATGACGCCCGCAGAGCTTGCCGACTGCCTGGGGCTGGCGAGACAAACGATCAATCGCTGGGTTCGTGAGAAGAAATGGCGCACGGAAACGATACCCGGCGTCAAAGGAGGCCGAGCGCGGCTGGTGGTCATCGACCAACCGGTGCGCGAGTTTCTGACGAACATTCCCGCCAGACGCCATCTGTTTAGCGACAATCATCTCGCGGAATCGCCAGGCGCTTACCTGGTCAATGAAGCGGACGCGATCTGGCGGCAAATCACAGAAACCCTGCAACTGATGACTCCGGCAGAACAGCTACAGCTCCGCGACCTGCTGGCCCGGGAAGGGATTAGCGGTTTTCTTGCCCGCCTCGGCATCGCCAGCCCGGCGTAACAGACAAAAAAAACGGCAGGGGTATCCTGCCGTTATATCATCTACGTCCCCGTCAGGACGCCTGGCCTTCGCGCTCAGCGATAAAAGCCAGCGCTTTATTGATACGCTCTACGCTACGGGACTTGCCGATTGCATGGACGGTAACGTCAAGCGCAGGAGACTGCCCTGCACCGGTAACGGCCACGCGCAGCGGCATACCGACTTTACCCATGCCCACTTCCAGCTCATCAGCGGTCGCCTGAATCGCGTGGTGGACGTTTTCCGCCGTCCAGTCGCTAATCGCCGCCAGCTTGTCGCGGACGACTTCCAGCGGCTGACGCGCTACCGGACGCAGATGTTTCTTCGCCGCGTCGGCGTCGAACTCAGCGAACTCTTCATAGAAGTAGCGGCAGCTCTGGGCAATCTCTTTCAGCGTTTTGCAACGCTCGCCCAGCAGCTTCACCAACTCGGCCAGCTGCGGACCGTTGCGGGTATCGATATTTTCCTGCTCAATATGCCACTGCAGATGCGTCGCCACATACTCCGCCGGCAGCGTATTGATGTAATGATGGTTCAGCCACAGCAGCTTGTCGGTGTTGAACGCACTCGCGGATTTGCTGACCGCCCCCAGCGAGAAGAACTCGATCATCTCTTCGCGGGTGAAGATCTCCTGATCGCCATGGGACCAGCCCAGACGCACCAGATAGTTCAGCAGCGCTTCCGGCAGGTAGCCATCGTCGCGATACTGCATCACGCTGACCGCCCCGTGGCGTTTGGAGAGTTTCTTGCCATCGTCGCCGTTGATCATCGATACGTGCGCGTATACCGGCACCGGCGCATTCAGCGCTTTAAGGATGTTGATCTGGCGCGGCGTGTTGTTGATATGATCTTCACCACGGATCACGTGGGTGATCGCCATGTCCCAGTCATCCACTACGACGCAGAAGTTGTAGGTCGGGGAACCATCGGTACGGCGAATGATCAGATCGTCCAGCTCCTGGTTGCTGAACTCGATAGGTCCGCGGATCTGATCGTCAAAAATAACCGACCCTTCCTGCGGGTTGGCGAAACGCACCACGCACGGCTCATCATCGGCATGATGCTCGTGGCTATGGCGGCAGCGTCCATCGTAACGCGGCTTCTCACCGTTCGCCATTTGCTCTTCGCGCAACGCTTCCAGACGCTCTTTTGAGCAATAGCATTTATAAGCGGTACCGGCTTCCAGCATCTCATCGATCACGTTGTTATAACGATCGAAACGTTTAGTCTGGTAATAGGGACCTTCGTCCCATTGCAGATTCAGCCAGTTCATGCCATCCATGATGGCTTCAATTGCTTCCGGGGTGGAGCGTTCGAGATCGGTGTCTTCAATACGCAGTACAAACTCACCGCCGTGGTTACGGGCAAAAAGCCAGGAATAGAGAGCAGTACGCGCACCGCCAACGTGCAGATAGCCGGTTGGGCTTGGCGCGAAGCGAGTTTTGATTTTCATGAATTGGCCTTACGTTTAATAAAGATGCCGATAGCCGGCAATGTCCGGTGGAAATTATGGGTCAATATTCTAACACCGTGGGCTGATTCCTCAATGTTGTTCCCGTCGGAACGTCGCGGTTTGCCGTTTTTGTTTATAAATCATGCTATGACGCCGGTTTTGCGATCGCTTTGTTTAATTTTACGACGAACGAACGAATTCTTTAGAAAAGGCGTTGACTCATTTTCAACTCTCCCTATAATGCGACTCCACACAGCGGGGGTGATTAGCTCAGCTGGGAGAGCACCTCCCTTACAAGGAGGGGGTCGGCGGTTCGATCCCGTCATCACCCACCACTACTTAACGTAGTCTCCGCCGTGTAGAACAGAAAATTGAGAAGTGGGTGATTAGCTCAGCTGGGAGAGCACCTCCCTTACAAGGAGGGGGTCGGCGGTTCGATCCCGTCATCACCCACCACTTTCTCGCCAGCTGGATTTTCTGTCAAAATATGAAGTACCGAAGTGGGTGATTAGCTCAGCTGGGAGAGCACCTCCCTTACAAGGAGGGGGTCGGCGGTTCGATCCCGTCATCACCCACCACTTCGGGTCGTTAGCTCAGTTGGTAGAGCAGTTGACTTTTAATCAATTGGTCGCAGGTTCGAATCCTGCACGACCCACCAATGTAAAAAGGCGCCCTAAAGGCGCCTTTTTGCTATGCGTGGAACTCAACGATTCGACAAAATTGTCGGGAACAATTTTGAACAACGCGGCGGCGTTGGCCCGCAGGGCGAGTCTCAGGATGAGACGAGTGTCTCTGCAGCAGGTTCGGGTCGAACGCAGTGAGACAACGGAGCCGCTTGCGGCGACGGCCCGAAGGGCGAGGCGAAGCCGAGTCATCCTGCACGACCCACCAATGTAAAAAGGCGCCCTAAAGGCGCCTTTTTGCTATGCGCGGAACTCACGCTCTGGCCACGAGCCTCCCCGTGGCGATAAACCGCTATCAACGCTGATACAGCGGATCTTCAACCCTGGCGGCGGTGAGATTCTCCCCTTCTTCTCGCACGATTTCCCATAACGCCTGGGCGGCGGTCGACAGCGAGCGATTTTTCCGGCATGCCAGCATCAGCTGCCGCTCCATTATCGGAGTGAGTCGCTTCACCGCCAGATGGCTTCCCTGCGGTAACGGCAGCGCCAGCGCCGGCAGTACGCTGATGCCAATTCCCGACTCCACCATCGGAAACAGCGTTGCCGGATGGCCAATCTCCTGCACAATGTTAGCCCGGACAGCCAGCCTGCTGAGAGCCGCATCAATCAGCGGACGGCTGCCGGAGGCATAGTCCTGCAGGATCAGTCTCTCATCCTGTAGCGCCTGCCATGGCACTTCAGTCAGGCTGGCAAAAGGATGATCCTCCCGGCAGAGCAGCAAAAAAGGTTCCGCCAGGACCACTTCACATTGCAGGTCCGCCGCCGGGCCAGGGTCAATCACAATGCCGAAATCCACTTCCCCCTGGCGAATACTCTCCAGCACCCACTGCTGAGGCCGGTCGTGCAGCACGAAATCGATATCAGGATAGCGACGATTGCTGTGGGCAATACACTGGGGAATAAGGTGGGCGGAAATCGTCTGACTGGCGGCAACCTTGACGGTGCCGCTCAGCTGCTGGCCTACCCGACCGGCATCGCGCAGCGTCACCGCCAGCTCATCGAGCAAACGCTCCAGCCTGCCTGCCAGCTGCTGACCCGCCTCGGTGAGGACCACCTCCCGGGTGGTACGGTCGAGGAGACGGACCCCGGTCTGATGCTCCAGCTCCTTGACGCTGTGGCTGACGGCCGACTGGCTTAAGCCAATCATCTCCCCCGCCCGGCTAAAGCTCCTGGCGCGGGCGACGGTAACAAATACTTTTAACTGACGCAGAGAGTAATTCATCTTTTTTATTCATGAATAGATGCAATAAATCAATTTTATTTCTCAAATCAAAAAAAGCACAATAACGCATCTCTTTTCAGGAGCGTTTATGAAACTTTTCCGCATTCTCGATCCGTTTACGGCAACCCTGGTCACCGTTGTCCTGTTGGCCTCATTCTTCCCGGCCCGTGGCGCTTTCGTCCCCTTCTTTGAACATCTGACCACCGCCGCCATCGCCCTGCTGTTCTTTATGCACGGCGCCAAACTCTCCCGGGAGGCAATTATCGCCGGCGGCAGCCACTGGCGTTTGCATCTGTGGGTGATGTGCAGCACCTTTATTCTCTTCCCGGTGCTGGGGGTTCTGTTTGCCTGGTGGGCGCCGGTGAAGGTCGATCCGATGCTCTACAGCGGCTTTATTTATTTGTGCATTCTGCCGGCCACCGTGCAATCCGCCATCGCCTTCACCTCGCTGGCCGGAGGCAACGTCGCGGCGGCGGTCTGCTCAGCCTCGGCCTCCAGCCTGTTGGGCATCTTTGTTTCACCGCTGCTGGTGGGTGCCCTGATGAACCTTCATGGCGCAGGCGGTAGCCTCGAGCAGGTCGGAAAGATCATGCTGCAGCTGCTGTTGCCTTTCGTGCTCGGCCATTTATCGCGGCCGTGGATCGGCAACTGGGTGGCGAAGCATAAGAAGTGGATTGGTAAGACCGACCAGACCTCGATTCTGCTGGTGGTTTACTCCGCCTTTAGCGAGGCGGTGGTGAACGGCATCTGGCATAAAGTGGGTCTGGGATCGCTGCTGTTTATCGTGGTGGTCAGCCTGGTGCTGCTGGCCATCGTCATCGCGGTCAATGTGTTCGTCGCCCGCCGCTGCGGCTTTAACAAAGCCGATGAAATTACCATCGTCTTCTGCGGTTCGAAAAAGAGCCTGGCCAACGGCATCCCGATGGCCAATATTCTCTTTCCGACCTCCATCCTCGGCATCATGGTGCTGCCGCTGATGATCTTCCATCAAATCCAGCTGATGGTCTGCGCGGTGCTGGCGCGGCGCTATAAACAGCAAACCGATGCGCGTCTCGCTCAGGAAAAGGCCAACGCCGCCAAAGCTTAACGCGCTTTCTTCAGGGGCTGGACCAGATCGCTCAGCCCCTCGCTTTTAATCAGCAGGGTCAGCGCCATCAGCTCGCCGAGATGGCCGGCAGGGAATTGATCCTTGCGCGCGAACCACAATAAATACTCCTCCGGGACATCGATTAAACGACGCCCCTTGTATTTACCGAACGGCATCTCAGTATTGGCGATCTCCACCAGCTGCGCTTTATCCACGTTATTCTCCCAGCAGACGCATCATTTCGGCTTCGTCAATCACCTCGATGCCGAGCTCCTGCGCTTTCGCCAGCTTAGAACCCGCCGCTTCGCCAGCAATCACCAGATCGGTCTTCTTCGATACGCTGCCCGCCACCTTCGCCCCCAGCGCCACCAGACGCGCTTTGGCGTCATCCCGCGACAGCTGACTGAGGCTGCCGGTCAGGACGACGGTTTTGCCTGCAAACGGGCTGTCAATCTCATCCGCCTTCACCACCACCGGCGCCGGCCAGTGAACCCCTTCCGTCAGCAGCTGCGCGATGACATCGCGGTTGCTCTCTTCGGCAAAGAAGTTGAAGGTATGGGTGGCGACCACAATGCCGACATCAGGGACCTTCTGCAGCTCCTCAATGGAAGCCTGCTCCAGGGCCTCGAGGGTGCCGAAATGCGCCGCCAGGCCCGCCGCCGTCGCTTCTCCTACCTCGCGAATGCCTAAGGCGTAGAGGAAACGCGCAAAGGTTGTCTCTTTGGCTTTCTCGAGAGCGTTGACCACGTTTTGCGCGGACTTCGGCCCCATCCGATCCAGCCCGGTCAGTTTCCCTGCGGTCAGTCGGAACAGATCCGCCGGGGTATGGACGTACTCTTTCTCCACCAGCTGGTCGATTATCTTGTCGCCCATGCCGTCAACGTCCAGCGCGCGACGGGAGACAAAGTGCTTGAGCGACTCTTTACGCTGCGCGCCGCAGATAAGGCCGCCGGTACAGCGGGCTACCGCCTCGCCTTCCACTCGCTCAACGTCGGACTGACAGACCGGGCAGTGGGTCGGGAATTCAACATCCCGGGCATCTGCCGGGCGTTCGGAAAGCACCACGTTGACCACCTGAGGGATCACGTCGCCTGCCCGGCGAATCACCACCTTGTCGCCGATTTTCAAGCCTAAGCGTTCGATCTCATCGGCATTATGCAACGTGGCATTACTCACCAGCACGCCGGCGACATGGACCGGCTCCAGGCGCGCCACCGGCGTAATCGCCCCGGTGCGGCCCACCTGGAACTCCACGTCCCGGACGAAAGTCATCTGCTCCTGGGCGGGGAACTTAAAGGCCACGGCCCAGCGCGGCGCGCGGGCCACGAAACCTAACTGCTCCTGCAGCGCCAACGAATCGACTTTGATCACCACGCCATCAATGTCAAAGCCCAGATGGGGACGATCTTCCTCGACTTTACGATAGTAAGTGAGCACTTCCTCGGGGGTATGACATAGGGTGACGCGATCGCTCACCGGTAATCCCCATGCTTTAAACTGCTGTAAACGGGCCGAGTGGCTGGCCGGCAGCTCACCGCCCTCCAGCACCCCAACGCCGTAGCAGAAGAAAGTAAGCGGTCGCTTCGCGGTAATGCGCGGATCCAGCTGGCGCAACGAGCCCGCCGCCGCATTGCGCGGGTTAGCAAACACTTTTCCGCCGGTGCGTCGAGCTTCTTCATTGATTTTTTCGAACCCGGCCTGCGGGAGGAACACTTCCCCGCGCACTTCCAGACGTGCGGGAATATTATCGCCATGCAGCCTGAGCGGGATGGTGCGAATGGTTCGCACGTTAGAGGTAATATCCTCGCCGGTGGTGCCGTCGCCGCGGGTCGCCGCCTGCACCAGCACGCCGTTTTCGTAGAGAATGCTCACCGCGAGGCCGTCGAGCTTCAGCTCGCAGCAGTAGATGAGAGGGTCAGTGCTTTTCAGGCGATCCTGCACCCGCTTGTTGAAGGCCAGAAAGCTCTCTTCGTCAAACACGTTGTCCAGCGACAGCATCGGCACTTCATGGCGGATCTGGCTGAAGGCGGTCAGCGGCGCCGCCCCCACGCGCTGAGTCGGTGAATCCGGGGTAATCAGCTCCGGATGCTGGCTCTCCAGCTCGCGCAGCTCGCGCATCAGCCGGTCATACTCCGCATCGGGCACTTCCGGTGCGTCCATAACGTGGTACAGGTATTCATGATGGCGAAGCGTGGTTCGCAGTTCAGTCAGTTGTTGTTCGATCGGTTCCATATCACACCATCAATGATAAAAAACCCCCGACAGGCGGGGGTTGAGAAGGAGTTGAGATAACGCGCGACGTCAGGCGTTCGCGTCTTTCACTTCGCGAATACGATCCTGGTATTCACGCAGTTTTTGCGGCGTCATCATGCGACGCTGATCGTCAAGCACCACGCCGCCCACTTCATCGGCGATATACTGCGCAGACTGCAGCATCAGCTTGAAGTTCTGCAGTTCATCACCGTAGGAAGGGACCTGCATAAAGATAGTCACCCCAGGGGTCATCATATCCGCCATGCTGTCCGGATTGAAGGTCCCCGGCTTCACCATGTTGGCCAGGCTGAACAGTACCGGGCCGCTGCCGTCCGGGCTCAGATGGCGGTGGAAAATATTCATTTCACCAAACTTGAACCCGGCCTGCTGGATGCTATTGATAAGCACCTCGCCGTTAAGCTGCGCGCCATGGTGCGCGGCAACGTTCATCACGATGACCGTCTCTTTACGCTCTTTCGGCTGGGGCGCTGCAGGCTGCTGCTGCTCTGTCGGCTGCGGTTCAGCAACCGCGGGCTGCGGCGCGGCAACAGGCTGGGACGCAGGCTGCTGCGGAGCGGCCGGTTGCGGCTGGGCGACGGTCGGGGTCACCGGCTGCGGCGCGACAGGCTGTTGCACAGCAGGTTGCGGCTGGTGTTGCGGCTGCGCGGGTTGCGGCTGTTGCCAGCCAGGCTGCGGAGCCGCATGCGGCGCAGACGGTTGTCCCTGCGGTTGTGCCGGGGCCTGGCGCGGCGGCGCCTGACGAACCGGTTCCTCAGGACGCACAGGCTGCTGCATCTGGCGCTCGTAAGGCGGCTGGTACTGGTGCTGCGGCGCCTGACGAGGGGCTTCATGCTCCCCATGCGCGCCGTGCGGAGCGTGAGTCACCGGATGAACGCGGACTTCACCTACGCCTTCAACATTATCATCAAAGTCGTCGTTTTCCGACTCATCGTCGCGCGACTTCATACGTTTCAGTGGGCGATCGCGAAACATCGAAGAACGTTCTTTACGGCTGGTCCAGAAACCATGTACCAGTAAAGCGATTATGGCGATCGCGCCAACAATGATTAATATCAGACGCAAATCCTGCATCATTATATTCTCTGTTGTTCTAACACCTTGCCACCACGGCAAACATTTACTCACTAAGAGTATTTGCCGATTACCTCAAGTGCAAGTGCGTCGGTCGCTTTCACCACATAAAGATGAACTAAATCGTGCTTTTTGCTGTTTTTTCGAACATTTCCTAACTGGTTATTGTCTGACGACCAGATAAAATAAGCGAGCATTCACACTGGATGTTCAAAAAGGAGCAATGCCTGGCTATGGTTTCATCATCCGCACCGACCCCGCGTAGCGGCGTATACTACTTTTCGCAGGGCTGGAAACTCATCAGGCTGCCGGGCATACGTCGTTATGTCTTCCTGCCTTTACTGGTTAACGTGCTGCTGATGGGCGGTGCTTTCTGGTGGCTGTTTACCCGTCTCGACAGCTGGATCCCTTCGCTGATGAGCCATGTGCCTGACTGGCTGCAGTGGCTAAATTACCTGCTGTGGCCGGTGGTGGTGCTGTCGATCCTGCTGGTGTTTGGCTATTTCTTTTCTACTATTGCCAACTGGATTGCCGCCCCGTTCAGCGGCCTGCTGGCGGAACAGCTGGAAGCGCGTCTGACTGGCGCCACCCCGCCGGACGTCGGCGTCTTTGGCATCATGAAGGATATTCCGCGCATCATGAAGCGTGAGTGGCAGAAGCTGGCCTGGTACCTGCCCCGCGCCATCGTACTGTTGCTGCTCTACTTTATACCCGGCGTTGGCCAGACGGTGGCCCCGGTACTCTGGTTTCTGTTCAGCGCATGGATGCTGGCGATTCAATACTGCGATTACCCCTTCGATAACCACAAGGTCCCCTTCAGGACCATGCGCGAAGCGCTGCGCAGCCGCAAGGTGATGAATATGCAGTTTGGCGCGCTCACCAGCCTGTTCACCATGATCCCGGTGTTAAACCTGGTGATCCTACCGGTGGCTATCTGCGGCGCCACCGCCATGTGGGTCGATTGCTATCGCGACAGACACGCCAGCTGGAAGTAACAGCAGCACCTCCCCTGGAGCGGCGAGAGCCGCTCCTTATATCTCACTTATTCCTTCTTGATCATCATTATTTCCCTTCCGCATATAGATATGCTAAATCCTTACTTCCGCATATTCTTTAAGCGGGTATGCTGATGCCGTACCCCCAAATTTCATACAGTTAAGGACGGGCCATGAGTAAGATTTTTGAAGACAACTCCCTGACTATCGGTCATACGCCGCTGGTACGACTGAACCGCATTGGTAACGGCCGTATCCTGGCAAAGGTAGAATCTCGTAACCCGAGCTTTAGCGTAAAATGCCGTATCGGCGCCAATATGATCTGGGATGCTGAAAAGCGCGGCGTGCTGAAACCTGGCGTGGAACTGGTCGAACCGACCAGCGGCAACACCGGTATCGCCCTCGCCTACGTGGCGGCGGCTCGCGGCTACAAGCTAACGCTAACCATGCCGGAAACCATGAGCATCGAGCGTCGTAAGCTTCTGAAAGCGCTGGGCGCCAACCTGGTGCTGACCGAAGGCGCCAAAGGCATGAAAGGCGCCATTCAGAAAGCGGAAGAGATTGTCGCCAGCAACCCGGAAAAATTCCTGTTGCTGCAGCAGTTCAGCAACCCGGCTAACCCGGAAATCCACGAAAAGACCACCGGCCCGGAAATCTGGGAAGACACCGACGGTCAGGTGGATGTTTTCATCTCCGGCGTAGGTACCGGCGGTACGCTGACCGGCGTCAGCCGCTACATTAAAAACACCAAGGGCAAAAAAGATCTGTTCACCGTCGCGGTTGAACCGACCGATTCGCCGGTTATCTCCCAGGCGCTGGCGGGTGAAGAGCTCAAGCCGGGCCCGCACAAAATTCAGGGCATCGGCGCCGGCTTCATTCCTGGTAACCTGGATCTGAAGCTGGTGGACAAAGTGATCGGTATCACCAATGATGAAGCGATCTCCACGGCACGCCGCCTGATGGAAGAAGAAGGCATCCTCGCGGGTATCTCTTCCGGGGCCGCCGTTGCCGCGGCGTTGAAGCTGCAGGAAGATGAAGCCTTTACCAATAAGAATATTGTGGTTATCCTGCCTTCCTCGGGTGAGCGTTATTTAAGCACCGCGCTGTTTGCCGATCTCTTCACCGAGAAAGAACTGCAACAGTAGTGCCAGCTTGTAAATAATGTGTAAAAAAGCACCTTTTCAGGTGCTTTTTTGTGGCATACGTCAAAGTTTTACCCCTCCTGGCATTGATTCACCTCGTAGGGTCTGGTATTTAACCAGCACATTTATTTTGATGCGCGAAATTATTCAGAAGAGGATTTCCGCCAGCTGAATCGATTTTATGATTTGGTTCAAGTCTTCCTTTCGCGGCATAATGTTTAATGACGTGCTAGACGTCAATGGCCCGCAGGTCTTCGCAGCGCCAGGCGCTGCCGACGCCAAGGCCGGAAACGTAACGCCGGCGCTAACAATACAGGCTAAAGTCGAGTCGTTAGACTAGACTTTAGGTCCACAACACTAAACCTATAAGTTGGGGAAATATAATGTTCCAGCAAGAAGTTACCATTACCGCTCCGAACGGTCTGCACACCCGCCCTGCTGCTCAGTTTGTTAAAGAAGCTAAAGGCTTCACTTCTGAGATCACTGTAACCTCCAACGGCAAAAGCGCCAGCGCCAAAAGCCTGTTCAAACTGCAGACTCTGGGCCTGACCCAGGGCACCGTAGTAACCCTCTCCGCGGAAGGCGAAGATGAACAGAAAGCGGTTGAGCATCTGGTTAAACTGATGGCTGAACTCGAGTAAGTTCACGGGTTCTTTTTCATATCAGTCACAAGTAAGGTAGGGTTATGATTTCAGGCATTTTAGCATCCCCGGGTATCGCCTTCGGCAAAGCACTGCTGCTGAAGGAAGATGAAATTGTCATCGACCGGAAGAAAATTTCTGCCGATAAGGTTGATCAGGAAGTCGAACGTTTCCTGAGCGGCCGCGCCAAGGCCTCCGCCCAGCTGGAGGTCATCAAAACCAAAGCTGGTGAAACTTTCGGTGAAGAAAAAGAAGCCATCTTCGAAGGGCATATTATGCTGCTGGAAGATGAGGAGCTTGAGCAGGAAATCATAGCCCTGATTAAAGATAAGCATATGACTGCCGACGCGGCAGCCAATGAAGTTATCGACGGTCAGGCCACTGCCCTGGAAGAGCTGGACGATGAATACCTGAAAGAACGTGCGGCTGACGTACGTGATATCGGTAAGCGCCTGCTGCGCAACATCCTTGGTCTGGCCATCATCGATCTGAGCGCGATTCAGGATGAAGTCATCCTCGTCGCCGCCGATCTGACCCCGTCAGAAACCGCACAGCTGAACCTGAAAAAAGTGCTGGGTTTCATCACCGACGCGGGCGGCCGTACCTCCCACACCTCCATCATGGCGCGTTCCCTCGAACTGCCGGCCATCGTGGGCACCGGCAGCATCACGGCGCAGGTGAAAAACGGCGACTATCTGATTCTCGACGCGGTGAACAACCAGGTTCTGATCAACCCGTCTAACGAGCAAATTGAAGCGCTGCGTAATCTGCAGGCTCAGGTTGCGGAAGAAAAAGCCGAACTGGCGAAACTGAAAGATCTGCCGGCGATTACTCTCGACGGCCATCAGGTTGAAGTGTGCGCCAACATCGGTACCGTTCGCGACGTCGAAGGTGCTGAGCGCAACGGCGCCGAAGGCGTAGGCCTGTATCGTACTGAATTCCTGTTCATGGATCGCGACGCGCTGCCAACCGAAGAAGAGCAGTTTGCGGCTTATAAAGCGGTGGCTGAAGCCTGTGGCTCTCAGGCCGTTATCGTGCGTACCATGGACATCGGCGGCGACAAAGAGCTGCCGTACATGAACTTCCCGAAAGAAGAGAACCCGTTCCTCGGCTGGCGTGCTGTGCGTATCGCGATGGATCGTAAAGAGATCCTCCGCGATCAGGTTCGCGCCATCCTGCGTGCCTCCGCTTTCGGTAAGCTGCGCATTATGTTCCCGATGATCATCTCTGTTGAAGAAGTGCGTGCGCTGAAGAAAGAGATCGAAATCTACAAACAGGAACTGCGTGACGAAGGTAAAGCATTTGACGAATCCATTGAGATCGGCGTGATGGTGGAAACACCGGCTGCGGCGACCATTGCTCGTCATCTGGCCAAAGAAGTTGATTTCTTTAGTATCGGCACCAATGATTTAACGCAATATACTCTGGCAGTTGACCGTGGTAATGATATGATTTCACATCTTTACCAGCCGATGTCACCGTCTGTACTGAATCTGATTAAGCAAGTTATTGATGCTTCTCACGCTGAAGGTAAATGGACTGGCATGTGCGGTGAGCTTGCGGGCGATGAACGTGCTACACTTCTGTTGCTGGGTATGGGGCTGGACGAATTCTCTATGAGCGCCATTTCCATCCCGCGCATCAAGAAGATTATTCGTAACACGAACTTCGAAGATGCGAAAGTATTAGCAGAGCAGGCTCTTGCTCAACCGACAACGGACGAGTTAATGACGCTGGTTAACAAGTTCATTGAAGAAAAAACAATCTGCTAATCCACGAGATGCGCGGCCCAAATTACTGCTTAGGAGAAGATCATGGGTTTGTTTGATAAATTGAAATCTCTGGTTTCTGATGACAAGAAAGACACCGGAACTATTGAGATTGTTGCTCCCCTCTCCGGTGAGATCGTCAACATTGAAGACGTGCCGGATGTGGTTTTTGCGGAAAAAATTGTGGGCGATGGGATTGCCATCAAACCGACCGGCAACAAAATGGTCGCGCCGGTAGACGGTACCATTGGTAAAATTTTCGAAACCAACCATGCGTTCTCTATTGAATCTGATAGCGGCATCGAGCTGTTCGTTCACTTCGGTATTGATACCGTTGAACTGAAAGGCGAAGGCTTCAAGCGTATCGCTGAAGAAGGCCAGCGCGTGAAAGTCGGCGACCCGGTTATCGAATTCGATCTGCCGCTGCTGGAAGAGAAAGCCAAGTCGACCCTGACTCCGGTGGTTATCTCCAATATGGACGAGATCAAAGAGCTGATCAAACTGTCCGGTAGCGTGACCGTGGGTGAAACCCCGGTAATCCGCATCAAGAAGTAATATCTGCTGCATAAAAATGGCGCCGAAAGGCGCCATTTTTTTATATCGCGTGGGTCACCGGCTGATAGCATTTTTCGCGGGATAAGATACGCAATCCTTCCGGAGTGCTCTCCAGAATTCGCCGCTCGCTGTCAGAGACCAGCAGTTCACACTGATATCCACCGGCCAGGCCGAACAGCGACCGCGCCACGCAGGCATCCTCCAGCGCCGCCTCCCCTGAAGTATCAAAATGACCAACAATGCGTCCCTGCTGACGGATTACTAATCGATAGCTTTTCATCTCTGTTTCTCCAGCGGAGGCAGGATCAGTTCGTCACATCCCTGCGCGGCAGTCCAGTTCATCACCTCCAGCACGCGCTGGGCGGCTGCCTCCGTCGCAGCACCCAGCGCCAGGCCGGAAAGCAACCCGCTCACCAGCTCGGCGCAGAACAGATCGCCGGTACCCTTTAAATCCGTCTCCACCCGCGGGTGAACCACCACCTCCACCGCATCGGCCGTCACCACCAGCACATTGATCGTCGAATCAGCCTCTCCCGGCGCGCTGGTGATCACCACCCATTTGAGGCTGTCCGACAGCAGGCTACGCGCCGCGGCGACCGCCTCCGGCTGATTGCGACAGCGCTGGCCGCTCAGCGTCTCCAGCTCAAACAGATTAGGGGTGATCCCTTGCGCTAGCGGCAGCAGGTGCTGACGATAGGCGTCCGGGATCTCGGCCTTGACGTAGATACCGCTGTCGACATCGCCAATCACCGGATCCACCAGAATACAGAGATCGGGATGGCGGTCGCGGACCCGCGTCAGCCACTGCGCCAGACGTTCAATTTGCACGGCGTTGCCCATATAACCGGTGGTCACCGCACGCAGTTCGCGCAACGCGTCGCGCTCCTCCAGCGCCTGCAGGTACCCGACAAACCACTCCTCCGGGATAATGCCGCCATAGAACGTCTCATAATGGGGCGTATTGCTGAACAGCACCGTCGGCACCGCCAGCACGCGCAGACCGTGCTGTTTAATCGCCGGTACCGCGATGCTGTTGCCGACGCTGCCGTAGACTACCTGCGACTGCACGGCGACGATATCGACTTCCGACGCCCGGCTTTTGTCGTGAAAGAGCACTGATTGTATGTCATCTTGCTGGCCCATCTTTTCTCCCCCCGCTGGACAGCGGGTCACGCTCTGATTATGATTCGTCCTATGCTAAATTTCATTTTGTCATAGGTCAATAATGTTTGCCGGAAAAACCGCCAGCGATATCTTCGATCATATCCGCCATCTGGTGCAGAGCGGTGGCTTGCAGCCCGGAGAGGTTCTGCCGCCGGTCCGCGAGCTCGCCAGCCAGCTTGCGGTGAATCGCAATACCGTCGCCGCCGCCTATAAACGGCTGGTCACCTCCGGGCTGGCCGTCAGCCAGGGACGAAACGGCACAGCTATCAAAGCCCGGGATCCGCTGCCAGCGCTGGAAGGCGGTGACCCCACGACGCCGCTGAACGATCTTTCCAGCGGCAATCCGGATCCCGCCAGGCTGCCTGATTTACCACGCTATCTGGGCCAAATTGCCCGCACGCCCCGCCTGTATGGCGATGCCCCCATCGAGCCGCGGCTAGGAGAATGGGCTGAGGCATGGTTTGCCAGGGAGATAACCGTTCCCTTTGCCCTGAATCTCGCCAGCGGGGCGATTGACGCGCTGGAGCGTCTGCTGTGCGCCTTGCTGCTCCCCGGCGACGGCGTGGTGGTTGAAGATCCCTGTTTTCTCAGCAGCATCAATATGGTGCGTTACGCTGGCTTTACCCCCTGCCCGGTGGCGGTGGATGCCGAGGGGATGGATCCAGACGGGCTGGAGGAGGCGTTACGCAACGGCGCGCGGGCGGTGATCTTGACCCCGCGCGCGCACAATCCTACCGGCTGTAGCCTGACGGAAACCCGGGCGCATGCCCTGCGGGAGGTGCTGGCCCGCTATCCGCAGGTACTGGCGATCGTCGATGACCATTTTGCCCTGCTGTCGGCCACGCCCTGGTTTTCTCCTCTGCCAGCGAGCACCCAACGCTGGGCGGTGGTGCGTTCGATGTCAAAAACCCTCGGGCCAGACCTGCGGCTGGCTTTTATCGCCAGCGATGTCGACACCTCCTCCGCGCTGCGTCTGCGGCTTAACGCCGGCAGCCAGTGGGTCAGCCATCTGCTGCAGGATCTGACGCTGGCCTGTCTCACCGATAAGGCGTTTATCGCCTCGATGACGGAGACCCGCCGTCACTATCGGCAACAGAATGAGAAACTGGCGGCAGCGCTGGCCCGGCACGGCGACAGTCATGCTGCGCCTGGCGATGGCCTCAATTTCTGGCTGCCGCTGCCAACGGCGAGCCAACCCTACGCCTTACGCCTGGCCCGGGCCGGCTGGCTGGTCCGCGAGGGGGAGGTGTTTGGCATCCGTACGCCCTCCCACGGGCTACGCCTGTCGCTGGGCCGCCTGAGCGACGCTGAGATTGCCCGCCTGGCGGCCGATATAGCCCAGGTGTTAAACGCCCCCTGACGCAGGCAGTGCGCCGAACGCATCGGGGAGGGATGGCAGCTGTCGACAAGTTACTGAAAAATTAAACGAAAACTGGCGTAGTCTTACCTGCATGACCGGAACGTCGAGACGGATACAACGCTCTCGGTGGCTGATAAATCGCTCACAATAAGGAGCACCAGAGATGCATCACATTGACCTGACGCTAAAAACAGTCATTGAGGCCTGCGACCGCGCTATCTCGCAGGAAGATTACGATACCCTGATGGGCTATTACGCGGAAGACGCCGCGCTGGTCGTCAAACCGGGCATGGTGGTCAGAGGGAAAGAGAATATCCGCAAAGCGTTTATCGCCATTGCCGACTATTTCCAGCACCGGCTGATAGTGACTCAGGGGAAAATGGAGGTCATCGAGGGCGGCGGCAATGCGCTGGTGATTATGGAGACCCGGCTGGATATCCCGACGGCACAGGGGATAACACAGGTTACGCGACGCGCAACCTATGTCTTTCAGAAGCAGGGCGAGCGCTGGCTGTGCACCGTCGATAACTCCTACGGCGCCGACCTGCTCGATGATTAAATACCCGCTCCCTGGCTAAAGTGTTCCTCGCCGAACACGCCGGTGGAGAGGTAGCGATCGCCGCGATCGCAGACGATCGCCACCACCACCGCGCCTGGATTTTCACGAGCGATACGTAACGCCCCGGCTACCGCGCCGCCAGAGCTGACGCCGCAGAAAATGCCTTCCTGTACCGCCAGCTGACGCATGGTGTTCTCGGCATCCTGCTGATGAATATCCAGCACCGCATCCACCAGCGAAGCGTTAAAGATCCCCGGCATATACTCTGCCGGCCAGCGGCGTATCCCGGGAATACTGCTGCCCTCCTCCGGCTGCAGGCCGACAATGGTCACCGGTTTACTCTGTTCGCGCAGAAAACGTGACACGCCGGTAATGGTGCCGGTGGTCCCCATACTGGAGACAAAGTGGGTGATACGCCCCGCGGTCTGCTGCCAGATTTCCGGCCCGGTGGTAGTGTAGTGGGCGTAGGGGTTGTCCGGGTTGTTGAACTGATCGAGCAGTTTGCCCTCCCCGCGCTGAGCCATCTCCAGGGCCAGGTCGCGGGCCCCCTCCATCCCCTGCTCTTTGGTGACCAGGATCAGCTCGGCGCCATAGGCGCGCATCGCGGCCCGGCGCTCCTGGCTCATGTTATCGGGCATCAGCAGCTTCATCCGGTAGCCTTTCAGCGCGGCGATCATCGCCAGCGCGATACCGGTGTTGCCGCTGGTCGCTTCAATTAGCACGTCGCCGGGCTGAATTTCGCCCCGCTTTTCCGCTTCAACGATCATCGACAGCGCAGCGCGATCTTTCACCGAACCGGCTGGATTATTGCCTTCAAGTTTGACCCAGATTTCGCTGCCATTGTCCGGCCCCAGACGCTGAAGCCTGACCAGAGGGGTATTGCCGATGGTGTGTTCGAGTGTATTCACGATTTTTACTCAATAAAAAAGCCGGGCGGCGCTTCGCTTACCCGGCCTACCAGACGCATGATAATTCCAGACCGGGTAAGCACAGCGTCACCCGGCAAAAGCACATGGATTTAAGCTATCAGGCCGACTGCGCCAGAGCAAGCTCGCCGCGCGGCTCGATACGCTCGGAACCGTTGTACAGGCGCGCGTTTTGCAGCCCGACGAACAGCCGTTCTCCGCGGGACGGCGCCTCATCGCCCGTTAACACTACGCTCAGCGGTTCGTCATACCACCCCAGAGGCTGGACGACTAATTGGGTGTAGTGGCCTTTCGGGCTGGCCTCCAGGACCTGCACCGGCAGCGGCGAATCCAGGCTGGTTCGGCGGCTGATGTCCACTTCCCACGGACGCAGGAACAGATCCACCGGCCCCTGGTAAGCCGGGGTATAGCCTAACGGCCAGCGGTGAGCGCCAACGTGGAACTGTCCGCCGCGGATAACCCCCTGCAGGCGATTCACTTCCCCCATGAACTCCAGCACGAAGCGGGTCGACGGCTCACGCCACACGCGTTCAGGCGCATCGGCCTGTTCGATGTTGCCCTGGCTCATCACCACCACCCGGTCGGCAACTTCCATCGCCTCTTCCTGATCGTGGGTGACGAACACGCTGGTAAATTTCAGCTCTTCATGCAGCTGACGCAGCCAGCGGCGCAGCTCTTTACGCACCTGCGCATCCAGCGCGCCGAAAGGTTCATCCAGCAGCAGAATTTGCGGCTCTACCGCCAGGGCGCGCGCCAGCGCCACGCGCTGTTTCTGACCACCGGACAGCTGCGCCGGATAGCGATCCGCCAGGTGAGCCAGTTGCACCATCTCCAGCAGTTTGGTCACTTTGGCTTTAATCGCCGCGGCGTTGGGTCGTTCGCGGCGCGGCAGCACGGTCAGGCCAAAGGCGATGTTATCGAACACCGTCATATGGCGGAACAGCGCATAGTGCTGGAAGACGAAGCCCACTTTACGGTCGCGGGCGTGCATCCGGCTGACGTCGGTACCGTGGAAGCGGATATGACCGCTGGTCTGATGCTCCAGCCCGGCGATAATCCGCAGCAGGGTCGTTTTCCCGGAGCCGGAAGGCCCCAGCAGCGCAACCATTTGTCCGGAAGGGATATCCAGCGAGATATCATTCAGCACCTGGGTGCGACCAAACGATTTCTTAATATTGGCAATCTCAATGCTCATGATTTCCCTCCTGTTGCGCGCGTTTTTCCTGATTGGCCAGACGCCATTGCAACATACTCTTTAAAAACAGGGTCAGAATAGCCATTAACGTCAGCAGGGCCGCGGCGGTAAACGAGCCGACGGTGTTGTAATCCTGCTCCAGTAATTCAATTTGCAGCGGCAGCGACAGCGTTTCTCCGCGGATCGAACCGGAGACCACCGACACCGCGCCGAATTCGCCGATGGCGCGGGCGTTGGTCAACACCACGCCGTACAGCAGCGCCCAGCGAATATTGGGCAGCGTCACCCGGCGGAACATCTGCCAGCCGGAAGCGCCCAGCAAGACCGCCGCCTCATCTTCATGACTGCCCTGACTCATCATCACCGGCACCAGCTCACGCACCACAAACGGACAGGTGACAAAGATCGTCGCCAGCACCATGCCCGGCCAGGCGAACATGATTTGCAGGTTATGCGCATCAAGCCAGCCGCCCAGCGGACCGTTAGAGCCGTAGAACAGCAGATAAACCAGACCGGCTACCACCGGCGAGACAGCGAACGGGATATCCAGCATCGTCAATAGCAGCTGGCGTCCCGGGAACGTAAAGCGCGTGACCAGCCAGGCCAGCAAGGTCCCGAACACCAGGTTCACCGGCACGGTAATCAAGGCGATCATCACCGTCAGCCAGATGGCGTGGAGCATGTCCGGATTGGCCAGGTTTTCCAGCACCGGCATTAACCCTTTGCTGAAGGCCTGGATAAAGATGTAAAGCATCGGCACCACGAGGATGAAGGCGGAGACCAGCATCCCGACGCCAATCAGAAACCATTTTCCCCAGTTGATGCGGGGCGCGTCGTAGCGTTTCAATTGAGTAACTTCCGCCATTAGTGACCTACCACGCGTCGACCAAAGCGACTCTGCAGGGTATTGATGGAAAACAGCAGCAGCAGTGAGGCGGCCAGGATCACCGAGGCGATGGCGCTCGCCGCCGGATAGTCAAACTCCTGCAGTCGAATAAAGATCATCAGCGACGTCACTTCCGTCTTCCACGCGATGTTGCCGGCGATAAAAATCACCGCGCCAAATTCGCCGAGGCTGCGGGTAAACGACAGGGCAATGCCCGCCAGCAGCGCTGGCGACAGCTCCGGCAGCACCACCTTGCGGAAGCTCTGCCAGCGCGTAGCGCCCAGCGTTTCCGCTGCTTCTTCATATTCCGGTCCCAGCTCTTCCAGCACCGGCTGCACGGTACGTACCACGAAGGGGATGCTGGTGAACGCCATCGCCACGGCGATACCGAGCCAGGTATAGGTCACTTTAATATCGAACTTCGCCAGCCATTCCCCGTAAATGCCGTTAACCGAAAACAGCGAAGCCAGGGTCAGGCCGGCCACCGCCGTCGGCAGCGCAAACGGCAGATCCATTAAGGCATCCAGCAGCGTGCGGCCCGGAAAACGATAGCGGGTAAGGATCCACGCCATCAGCAGGCCGAAGACGCCGTTAAAAATCGAGGCCACGAACGCCGACAGCAGCGTCACCTTATAGGCCGCCACCACCTGCGGGTTGGTGATCACATCCCAGTACTGCGCCCAGCTCATCTGCGCCAGCTGCATCACCAGCGCGCTGAGCGGTAATAACAGAATCAGACAGACAAACAGCAGGCTGGTGCCGAGGCTCAGGGTAAAGCCCGGCAGCACGCGCTTGGACGACACAGCAAACATTACTTACGCCCCGCCGCCAGCAGTTTGTCCAGTTCGCCGCCGCTGGCGAAGTGGGTTTTCATCACCTCAGGCCAGGAGCCAAACTTGTCCTCCACGCGGAACAGTTCGGTCTGCGGGAATTTATCCTTCAGCGAATCCATCACTTTCGGGTTGTTTACCCGATAGTAGTAGTCGGTAATGATGGTCTGCGCCTGCGGACTGTAGAGCCAGTTCAGGTAGGCCTTCGCCGCCTTTTCCGTGCCGTTGGCTTTGACGTTTTTATCCACCCAGGCCACCGGGAACTCCGCCAGAATGTTGGTTTTCGGGATCACCACTTCAAATCCCTGCGCCTCATACTGCTTGCGAATATTGTTCACTTCCGACTCGAAGCTGATCAGCACATCGCCCAGGCCGCGCTCAGCGAAGGTGGTGGTCGCCCCGCGTCCGCCGGTGTCGAAGACTTCGACGTTCTTCAGGAACTGGGTCATAAACTGTTCGGTTTTGGCTTTATCGCCGCCGTCGGCTTTATCCGCCGCGCCCCAGGCCGCCAGGTAGGTGTACCGCGCGTTGCCCGAGGTTTTCGGGTTCGGGAAGATCAGCTTAACGTCAGAGCGGACCAGGTCGTTCCAGTCATGAATGTTTTTCGGGTTGCCTTTGCGCACCAGGAAGCCCATCGTCGAATAGAACGGCGAGCTGTTGTTCGGCAGGCGGCTTTGCCAGTCGGCCGGGATCAGGTTGCCTTTGTCATGCAGGATCTGCACGTCCGTCACCTGGTTGTAGGTCACCACGTCCGCCTTCAGGCCCTGCAGGATCGCCAGCGCCTGCTTGGACGAGCCAGCGTGCGACTGCTTGATGGTCAGCTTGTCCCCGCCATTGTCCTTCGCCCACTGCTGCTCAAAAGGCGGGTTAAGGGCGGCAAACAGCTCGCGGGAGACATCATAGGAGCTGTTCAGCAGCTCCGTCGCCTGCGCCTGCGCCACCAGCAGCATGGAAGCCGCCAGCGCCAGATATCCTTTTTTCAGTGATTTAACGGCCATTGCGCACCCTTATCAAAAATGATCATTTACTGATGATCATCATATTTATAACGGGTACGAAAGGAGTAACGGTTTTATATACCGTTTGGCGATTTGGAAGTCGAAAAGGGAATAAGCACCTGGCAAAGCTTAGCTGAAAGCGGCTGGCAAATAAGGTGATGAAATCGGATGAGGAGCGAACAGCTTGGCACACTTTGTTAATGGAAAACAGCACAAATGACGCCCGGCAGTTGCGCCGCCACCTGACGCCGCAGGAGCGCCGCCTGTGGCACCAGCTGCGCGATCGCCGTTTTGCCAGCTACAAGTTTCGCCGCCAGCAACCCGCCGGACCCTATATTCAAGATTTTGCCAGGTGATTGAGCTCGCCGGCGGCCAGCATGACAGCCGGACTGAATACGATGCCCGGCGCACAACATGGCTTAAGCAGCAGGGCTGGACCGTTTTACGCTTCTGGAATAACAAGTATGACCGGAACGAAACCGGCGTGCTGCAGGTGATCCTGCGCACGCTCGAGGAACTCTCCCCCTCACCCCGGCCCGCTCCCTCACGGAGAGGGTTAGGGTGAGGGGAAAGCATTACAGCGCCTGAATACGCTCCAGGGACGGCGCGAAGTAATAGCCGCCGGTCACCGGTTTGGTGAAGCGCAGCATCGCGTCGCGTTTGCCGTCGGTATCGCCGAACATGCTCAGCAGCTGCTGCTCGATGTTGTACAGACGCGCGCAGTAGGCGCAAAAATAGAGGCCATGGGTACCGCTGGCGGTGCCATACGGCAGGCTCTGGCGGACGATTTTCAGCCCTTTGCCATCTTCTTTTAAGTCAACGCGGCTCAGGTGAGACGTGACCGGACGTGCGTCGCCATCGATCTCTTCGTTGGCATCCTTGGTGCGGCCAATCATCATCTCCTGATCCGGCACGCTCATGCGGTTCAGCTGTTTGAGATTATGCTCCCAGCGCTGGACGAATACGTAGCTGCCGCCCGCGTCCACGCCGTCTTTGATCACCGCCACTTCACGACGGGTTTCTTCCCCCGCCGGGTTTTCGGTGCCGTCGACGAAGCCGCTGAGGTCACGCTCTTCCACCCAGCGGAAGCCGTGGATCTCTTCTTTCACCTCGATAGCGTCGCCAAAGGCGGCCAGCGCGGCCTGCGCCACCGAGAAGTTCACTTCATGGCGGGCGGATAAAATATGAATCAGCAGGTCATACTGGGTGGATGGCGCCAGCCCTTTGCCGTAGACCGGAAAATCTTTTAACTCCTCCGCCCCTTCGCCGCCGCTCAGCTGACGCCAGACGGTATTGCCGAACGCCACCACCGCACCGAGTTTAGCGTCGGGGAATTTAGCCTGGAAGGTGGCCACGTTATCGACAAAATTTTTGCTCGCTTCGCGCAGGGCGTTAACGTCCCCTTTGATATTGGCTTCAATCCAAATCGCCGCGCGGCAATGTTCCGGCAAAATGCCGCTCTGAACCTGAGACATCGCTCCTCCTGAAATGATGCAACTACAACGCTGTCGCGTTGCTAACGCGCCATTGTAACCGTTTTTCAGGGCCGTCGTGTCTCTTCAGATCAATTTAGCGACGCCAGATAATTTTGCTGACCTTCCAGTTTTTCAGCGTATCGTCGGAGGGCATCAGCTCGTCCGGGCCGCTCCAGTGACCGGTGAAGGCGTAGCTGATATGCTGGCTCCCCTCGGCCTGACACTCGACGACCGCGCCATTGTCATTGCTGCCTTTCTGGCAGTTGCCGAAGGCTTTGCTGTACAGGTCGCTGAACGGTGTGCCGATTTTCACGCCGCTGGCGGTTTTGATTTCGGCATCGCGGACGTCAATCCGGCTGATGGCGCCGTTGTCGCCATTGATGGTCAGCGCCACGCTGTTGTCTTTCAGCGCTTCAAAGTAGTGGACGATATTCCCCTTATCGGTCTTCATTCCGCTGCGCAAACGGTAGTCGCTCCCCAGCGCATCGCTAATGGCCTGTTCGTTGAGCGGTGTGGACGCCGTCAGTTTCCCCACCCCCTGCTCGGTCACCTCGGTGGAAGAACCAAACCAGTTCCACGGATAGGCCGCCGACCAGTTGACCGCGCTCATCGTTGAGCAGCCGGTCAGCGCCAGCGGAAGCGCGCAGAGCATTACACGTAGCGATTTCATATCACAATCCTTTCTGAGTCATTCAACGCATGTTGGAGTTCACGATCGGCAAAAAGTGCCATTAAAAGGTGGTCTGGCGAAAACAGGCGCCGAGGCGACGGCTGGTCGCCAGCCACCACAGGGCATAACCATCCGCCGCCAGCAGTCCGATGGTCAGCGAGGAGGGAGATTCGCCGCTCAGCCATAGCATCGGCTGCCACAGCAACAGCAGCACTTGCGATAACACCAGCAGCCAGCGCATCGCCCGCCACAGGCGCGGCAGGCGCTGACGATAGCCGCTAAGCAGAAAGGCCAGCACCGCCGGCACGCCGGGGAGTAGACCGAGCCAGAAGCGGTCGTGATCGGGATAGAACAGATTTAGAATCGCGTCGCCCTGCTGACGCGACGCGCCGGCCATCAAGAACAGCACCCAGGTGCGGGCCTGTAACAACAGCACGCACCAGAAAAGGAAAGGCAGACGCAGACGGCCATGGGCATCAAAATCGGCGGGGATAAACTCAGTATTCTTCATCTTCAATCAGGCGTTTGCCCAGGGTCAGGACATCGGCGTACTCATAGCCCAGCCGCTCGTACATCCCCTGCACCACGTCGTTGTCCTCGCGGACCATAATATTGATTTTCGGGCAGCCGCGAGCAATCAGCTTTTTCTCCAGACGGTTGAGCAGCGCGTTCGCGATCCCCCGACCGCGATATTCAGGATGGACGCCCAGATAGTAGGCCGACCCGCGATGGCCGTCATATCCGCCCATCACCGTACCGACGACTTCGCCGTTCACTTCCGCCACCAGGAACAGGCTGACATCGTGATTCAGCTTGCGCTCAATATCCATCTCCGGATCGTTCCAGGGACGCAGCAGATCGCAACGCTCCCACAGCGTCACAACCTCTTCGAAATCCTGCTGGCGAAAAACGCGAATCTCCATGGTATTCCCCACCATTGACGGTTAAAAACAGTGATTATGGCGCGAATATGACTGATAGCCAATATCAGGCGAAATCAGCGACAAAAAATGGCATAATATGACTTTGTCATGTATTGAAATGAAAAGTAAAACAATTCTTATTTTGAATGGTCGTAACGGCAAACGCGATACGATATAACATTGGACATCACTTGTTTACAATTCAGGCCGAATGAGCACTTTTAAACCTTTAAAAATACTTGCTTCGCGCCGTCAGGTGCTGAAAGCCGGGCTGGCTGCCATGACGCTGAGCGGCGTTACTGCACAGGTCAGCGCAAAAGAGCAGCCACTGAAAACATCAAATGGACACAGCAAACCCGCCGCCAAAAAGGCCGGCGCTCGCCGCATTGTGATGCTCGACCCGGGCCACGGCGGCATCGACACCGGGGCTATCGGCCATAACGGCTCGAAAGAGAAGCATGTGGTGCTGGCGATCGCTAAGAACGTGCGCAGCATCTTGCGCAGCAACGGCATTGATGCCCGCCTGACCCGCACCGGCGATACCTTTATCCCGCTGTATGACCGCGTGGAGATTGCCCATCAGCACGGCGCCGATCTGTTTATGTCGATCCACGCCGATGGCTTCACCAACCCGAGCGCTGCCGGCGCCTCGGTGTTCGCTCTGTCAAACCGCGGCGCCAGTAGCGCCATGGCGAAATACCTCTCCGATCGCGAAAACCGCGCCGACGAGGTCGCCGGTAAGAAAGCGACGGATAAAGACCATCTGCTGCAGCAGGTGCTGTTCGATCTGGTACAGACCGACACCATTAAAAACAGCCTGACGCTGGGCTCGCATATCCTGAAAAAGATCAAGCCGGTGCATAAGCTGCACAGCCGCAATACCGAACAGGCGGCGTTCGTGGTGCTGAAGTCGCCGTCTATACCGTCCGTGCTGGTGGAAACCTCGTTCATTACGAACCCGAACGAGGAAAAACTGCTCGGCACCACCGCCTTCCGGCAGAAAATCGCCACCGCGATTGCCAACGGCATTATCAGCTATTTCCACTGGTTCGATAACCAGAAAGCCCATTCGAAGAGACGTTAATGAAACCCGATGCCGCGCAGGTTAAAACTTTTCTGCTCCAGCTGCAGGACAGCCTCTGTCAGCAGCTAAGCGCCGTGGATGGCGCGCCGTTTATTGAAGACGCCTGGCGGCGGGAAGGTGGCGGCGGCGGACGCAGCCGGGTGCTGCGCGACGGCAATGTGTTCGAGCAGGCGGGGGTCAACTTTTCCCATGTCCATGGCGACGCCATGCCAGCCTCCGCCACCGCCCACCGCCCGGAGCTGGCCGGACGCAGCTTTGAAGCCATGGGCGTCTCGCTGGTGGTCCATCCGCTGAACCCCTATGTGCCCACCAGCCACGCCAACGTGCGGTTCTTTATTGCCGAAAAGCCTGGCGCCGAGCCGGTGTGGTGGTTCGGCGGCGGCTTTGATTTAACCCCCTACTACGGCTTTGAAGAGGATGCCGTCCACTGGCATCGTACCGCCCGCGATCTGTGTCTGCCGTTCGGCGAAGCCGTCTATCCGCGCTATAAAAAATGGTGCGATGAGTATTTCTATCTGAAGCACCGCCAGGAACAGCGCGGGATTGGCGGTCTGTTCTTTGACGACCTGAACACCCCGGATTTTGACCACTGCTTCGCCTTTATGCAGGCAGTGGGTAACGGTTACGCTGACGCCTATTTACCCATCGTCGAACGCCGAAAAGCCACGCCGTACGGCGAGCGTGAGCGCCATTTTCAGCTCTATCGCCGCGGCCGCTACGTCGAATTCAATCTGGTCTGGGACCGTGGCACCCTGTTCGGTCTGCAGACCGGCGGTAGGACGGAATCTATTCTGATGTCGATGCCGCCGCTGGTGCGCTGGGAATATGATTACCAGCCGGAGGCCGGCAGCCCTGAGGCGGCGCTGAACGAGTTTATTAAAGTGAAAGCCTGGATCTGAGCGACGCCAAATCAGAGCAAAAAGCCCCGGAGTACCGGGGCTTTTTTATGACGTTTACAGCGGTTCGGTTTGCGCTTCGACAACCGCCAGCGCCACCATATTCACGATGCGACGCACAGAGGCGATCGGCGTCAGGATATGCACCGGCTTCGCTACCCCCATCAGCACCGGCCCGACGGTGACCCCTTCCGAACTGGAGACGCGCAGCAGGTTATAGCTGATCCGTGCGGCTTCCATATTCGGCATCACCAGAATATTGGCCGACCCCTTCAGCGGGCTGTCCGGCATGCGATCGTTGCGAATGCTTTCCACCAGCGCGGCGTCGCCATGCATTTCGCCATCGATCATCAGCTCCGGCGCGCGCGCCTTCACCAGCTCAAGGGTTCTGCGCATCTTGCTGGCGGACGGGCAGTCGGCAGAGCCAAAGTTGGAATGCGACAGCAACGCCACCCGCGGTTCGATACCAAAGCGACGCACGCTTTCCGCCGCCATCAGGGTGATCTCCGCCAGCTCTTCCGGCGATGGATCGTGATTGACATAGGTGTCGGCGATAAAGGTGTTGCCGCTCGGCAGCAGCAGCGCGTTCATCGCCCCAGCGGTGCTGACGCCGTCGCGATAGCCGAACAGCGGCTGCACCACGCGGTAGTGGTCGTGGTACTCGCCAATGGTGCCGCAGATCATCGCATCCGCTTCGCCACGGTGAACCATGATGGCGCCAATCACCGTGGTGTTGCTAATCACCGCCCGCTGCGCCTGCTCCTGGGTAATGCCGCGGCGTTTCATCAGCTGGTAGTACTCGCTCCAGTACTCTTTAAACCGCGGGTCGGATTCATTATTGACGATCTCGAAGTCAACGCCGGCCTTGATCTGCAGGCCCAGCTTCTGGATGCGCATTTCAATCACGCTCGGGCGCCCCACCAGAATCGGTTTGGCCAGCCCCAGCGACACCAGCTCCTGGGTGGCGTGCAGCACCCGGGTCTCCTCCCCTTCCGCCAGCACCACGCGCTTCGGCTCTTTGCGCGCCTGAGAGAAGATAGGCTTCATAAACAGGTTGGTCTTATAGACGAACTCGCTCAGCTTCTCGATATAGGCGTCAAAATCGGCGATCGGGCGCGTCGCCACGCCGGAGTCCATCGCCGCCTTCGCCACCGCGGGGGCGATCTTGACGATCAGCCGCGGATCGAACGGTTTCGGAATAATATAGTCCGGGCCAAAGCTTAAATCCTGATCGCCGTAGGCGGAGGCCACCACTTCGCTCTGCTCGGCGTGGGCCAGCTCGGCAATGGCATGCACCGCCGCCAGCTTCATCTCTTCGTTGATCGCCGTCGCGCCGACGTCCAGCGCGCCGCGGAAGATGAACGGGAAGCAGAGGACGTTGTTGACCTGGTTAGGGTAGTCGGAGCGGCCGGTGCAGATGATGGCGTCATCGCGGACCTGCTTCGCCAGCGGCGGCAGAATTTCCGGCTCCGGGTTGGCCAGGGCGAGGATCAGCGGCGCGCGCGCCATCTTCTTCACCATCTCCGGGGTCAGCACTTTCGGACCGGAGCAGCCGAGGAAAATGTCCGCGCCGTCGATCACGTCATCGAGGGTGCGTTTGCCGTCGTCTTCCACCGCGTAGGCCGCTTTGGTTTCCGCCATGTTCGGCTCACGATCCTTATAGATAACGCCTTTCGAATCGCAGACCACGATGTTGTGCTTTTGCATCCCCAGCGCCACCAGCAGGTTCATGCAGGCGATAGCCGCCGCCCCCGCGCCGGAGACCACCATCCGCACGTCGGACAGATTCTTCTCAACGACGCGCAGGCCGTTGAGGATCGCCGCGGTGCTGATGATCGCCGTGCCGTGCTGATCGTCATGGAACACCGGAATATTCATCCGCTCGCGCAGCTGCTGCTCAATGTAGAAACACTCCGGCGCTTTAATATCTTCGAGGTTGATGCCGCCGAAGGTCGGCTCGAGGGCGGCGACGACGTTAATAAATTTGTCCGGGTCCAGCTCATCGACTTCGATATCAAACACATCGATGCCGGCAAATTTCTTAAACAGGACGCCTTTGCCCTCCATTACCGGTTTGCCGGCCAGGGCACCGATGTTGCCAAGCCCCAGCACCGCAGTGCCGTTGGAGACGACCGCCACCAGGTTGCCGCGGGCGGTATATTTGTAAGCCGCCAGCGGATCTTTTTCGATTTCCAGACAGGGGGCCGCGACGCCCGGCGAGTAGGCCAGCGCCAGATCGCGCTGGGTGGCGAGAGGTTTGGTCGGCGAGACCTGGATTTTTCCGGGAACCGGAAATTCGTGGAAGTCGAGGGCGCTCTGTTTTAACTGCTCATCCATTTTATATTCCTTTCTTTCACGTATCGTTCGTAGGGAAAAAGCGTGATGACCATCCTGTCGTTCACCTTTCAGTGGCAGACAGTATCCCTCCTGGCGGGGCGATAAACTTTGAACACCGCCAAACTCTGGCCATCGCTATGATCTGGTTGTTATCAATTTATAGCGGTTATGTTACCCGGATTCGCCGCCAATAATAGCCCCGTCTGCTATGCTTTTTGGTTATGTACCTCATCAATATTTATACCGCATACCGGCAAGCACTCATGTAACACCTTGTTCCAGGAGGACTTATCCATGAATCAGCTAGACAGTATTAAGCAGTTCACCACCGTGGTCGCCGACAGCGGCGACATCGAATCCATCCGCCACTACCATCCGGAAGATGCCACCACCAACCCCTCCCTGCTGCTGAAGGCCGCCGGGCTGGCGTCCTATAGCGGACTCATCGACGACGCGATCGCCTGGGCCAAAAAGCAAGGAGGCAGCCGCGAAGCGCAGGTAACTCACGCCTGCGATAAGCTGGCGGTCAATTTTGGCGCGGAGATCCTCAAAAGCATTCCTGGCCGTGTCTCCACCGAGGTGGACGCCCGGCTCTCCTTCAACCGGGAGAAGAGTATCGAGAAGGCGCGCCATCTGGTGGCGCTGTATCAGGAGATGGGCATTGATAAGTCACGGATCCTGATCAAGCTGGCCTCCACCTGGGAGGGGATCCGCGCCGCCGAAACGCTGGAAAAAGAGGGGATCCACTGCAACCTGACGCTGCTGTTTTCCTTCGCCCAGGCCCGGGCCTGCGCCGAAGCCGGGGTCTATCTGATCTCCCCTTTCGTCGGGCGTATTTATGACTGGTATCAGGCGCGCAAACCGCTGGATCCTTACGTGGTTGAGGAAGATCCAGGAGTGAAATCCGTGCGCAATATCTATGACTACTTCAAACAGCATAAATACAACACCATCGTGATGGGCGCCAGCTTCCGCCGCACCGAGCAGATCCTCGCCCTGGTCGGCTGCGACCGCCTGACCATCGCCCCGCCTTTATTAAAAGAGCTGCAGGCCAGCGACGCCCCGGTGGTGCGCAAACTGATCCCTGCCAGCCAGATCCTGCCGCGCCCGGTGCCGCTCAGCGAGGCGGAGTTCCGCTGGGAACATAATCAGGATCCTATGGCGGTCGAAAAGCTGGCGGAGGGTATCCGCCTGTTCGCCGTCGATCAACGCAAACTGGAAGATCTGCTTGCCGCCAAACTGTCACTTTAGTCTCACGGAGAAAACTATGTCCCGAAGAGAGCTTGCCAACGCCATCCGCGCCCTGAGTATGGACGCGGTGCAGAAAGCCAATTCCGGCCACCCCGGTGCGCCAATGGGGATGGCAGATATTGCCGAAGTGCTGTGGAACGATTTTCTTAAGCACAATCCGCAGAACCCTGGCTGGGTGGACCGCGACCGCTTTATTCTGTCCAACGGCCACGCGTCGATGCTGCTCTACAGTCTGCTGCACCTGACCGGCTACGATCTGCCGCTGTCAGAGCTGAAGCAGTTCCGCCAGCTGCACTCTAAAACGCCGGGTCACCCGGAGCATGGCTATACCCCCGGGGTGGAGACCACCACAGGCCCGCTGGGCCAGGGGCTGGCGAACGCCGTCGGTATGGCCATTGCCGAACGCACCCTGGCGGCGCAGTTTAACCGCCCCGGTCATGAGATTATCGACCATCACTCCTGGGTTTTCATGGGCGATGGCTGTCTGATGGAGGGGATCTCCCATGAAGCCTGTTCGCTGGCAGGCACGCTCGGACTGGGCAAGCTGATCGGTTTTTACGATCACAACGGCATCTCCATTGACGGCAAAACCGAAGGCTGGTTTTCCGACGATACAGCGGAACGCTTCCGCGCCTACCACTGGCATGTGATCGGCGATATCGACGGCCACGATCCGCAGGCCATCAAACAAGCCATTACGGAAGCGCAGGCGGTGAAAGATAAGCCGTCGCTGATCATCTGTCGGACCATCATCGGCTTCGGTTCGCCCAACAAAGCCGGCTCAGAGGAGTCGCACGGCGCGGCGCTGGGTGAAAAAGAGGTGGCCCTGGCCCGCCAGCAGCTGGGCTGGAAATATCCGCCCTTTGAGATCCCGAAAGAGATCTATCAGGGCTGGGATGCGCGGCCACGCGGCGAAAAAGCCGAGCACGCCTGGAACGAGAAATTCGCCGCCTACCAGCAGCAGTTCCCGGAACTGGCCGCTGAGCTGACCCGTCGCATGGCAGGCGCCCTGCCGGAGGATTTTGCCGCGACGGCGCGTGACTACGTGGCGAAGCTGCAGGCCGAGCCGGCGAAGATCGCCAGCCGTAAAGCCTCGCAGAATGCGCTGAACGCGTACGGGCCGCACCTCCCGGAGCTGCTGGGCGGTTCGGCGGATCTCGCGCCGAGTAACCTGACCATCTGGTCTGGCTCGACATCGATTAAAGAGGATGCCGCCGGCAACTATATTCACTACGGCGTGCGCGAATTCGGCATGACCGCGGTGGCCAACGGCATCGCCCTGCACGGGGGCTTCATTCCCTATACCTCGACCTTTCTGATGTTTGTGGAATACGCCCGCAACGCCGCGCGCATGGCGGCCCTGATGAAGGCCCGGCAGATCATGGTCTATACCCATGACTCCATCGGTCTTGGGGAGGACGGTCCGACCCACCAGGCGGTGGAACAGCTGGCCAGTCTGCGGCTGACGCCCAACTTCAGCACCTGGCGCCCTTGCGACCAGGTGGAGACCGCCGTCGCCTGGCAGGCGGCCATCGCGCGTCAGGGCGGACCGACGGCGCTGATCTTGTCGCGACAAAACCTGGCGCAGATGCCGCGTACCCCGCAACAGGTTCAGGATATCGCCCGGGGCGGCTACGTGCTGAAGGATGCCGGCGGCAAACCCGACCTGATCCTCATCGCCACCGGCTCGGAAGTGGAAATCACCGTCCTGGCGGCGGAAAAACTGTTGGCCAACGGAGTGAATGTGCGGGTGGTTTCGCTCCCCTCCACCGACGTGTTTGATGCTCAGGACGAGGCCTGGCGCGAGTCGGTGCTGCCGTCGGACGTCAGCGCCCGGGTGGCCGTCGAGGCCGGGATAGCGGACTACTGGTATAAATATGTCGGCTTAAAAGGCAAGATCGTCGGCATGACCGGCTACGGTGAATCCGCCCCGGCGGAGCAGCTGTTCCCGTTCTTTGGCTTTACGGTCGACCGTATCGTCGCCACCGCCGAACAGGTGCTTAACGGGTGATCCACAGCGTGGGCCAGGCATCTGGCCCCTGCCAGTTGTCGCACGTCGGCTGCTGTGCGTAACGGGAGAGGCTGAACCGCTGGCCGTCAAAACGCCAGCGGGTCTGGATCCCGCAATCGCCAGACGCGCGCCCCTTGTCCAGGGTCACCAGCTCATGACGACGGTCATCATAGCTGGCGTTAATCAGCTCAATCTCCCGCGGCGCCTCGCCGGGCGGCTGAAATGGCAGCGTCAGCCGCACCTGACGGGCGACATACGGGCGCTGGCGGGAGACCAGCCAGGCCAGCCAGACGGTGTTGTACGCCCCGGATTCACAGCTGGTCATCAGCAGCACTTTGTCATCCGTCAGCGCAGTGACGCGAATTTCGCGGCGGAACGGATCGAGGGAGCAGTTGCTGTTGCTCATCCGCTCATTGCCGTAATCCATCAGATCGTTGAGTTCATCACGTCCCAGCGGCGACTGCGCCGTGACCGCGCTCGCCACCGCGCGCAGCGCCGGCGCCGGCGGTACGCTGAGCGGCGGCTCCTCCCCTTTGCCGACCCAGGCCGTTTCGCTGCCCACCCGCTTTTGCCGGGCATCGATAAATAACAGGGCCGCTTTTAGCCCCTGCAGGGAGATGGTCTGCAGGCCGTTGGCCAGCGAGAGGGTTTTTCCCTCCTGGACCCGCTGAAGGAAGGCATCGATCGTCACGCTGTCGTCGGTTTTAATGAGTTTATCTTCAATGCGCCAGCGCTTGTCGGTCAGGGACAGCGGTTTACCATCCAGCAGCAGGCGCGGCGCTATCGGCGCGAGCGTCGCCACCGGATTGCCGGTGCCGCCCAGTTCGATACGCAGGCTGGCGTCAGTAGCGGCCCCGGCGCTGCGGCTGAGGGTCATCACCAGACCATAATGCAGCCCCACGTTGCGGGTGACGCAGAAATTTTGGTTATTACAGGTGACCTGCCAGTCGTTGAAGCGCTGCTGCGCCGGTGCCGACCATGCCTGTGAGCAAGGCAGCACCGCCAGAAAGAGGAAAAAAATGATGCGAAAAAGCATGAACCGCCCGACCCCAGATAAACCCGACCACGGCGCCTATCCTGGACAACGGCAGCCGCTGACTCAATCGGATTTGTCAGAGTTCCCCGACATCAGGCCGGAGGTTTGCAGATACTGCAGCAGAATGACCGCTTTCCCGTCGCGGATCTCCCCATCAGCGACCATCTGTAGCGCCTGGCTAAAGGGCAGCTCCAGCACCTCGATGGCTTCGTCATCCACCCCGCCGCCGCTGGTGGTTCGCTGGGCGTCGCTGTACTCGGCGATAAAGAAATGCACCACTTCGGTGACGCCGCCTGGCGACATAAACAGCTCAAACAGCTTTCGCACCTCGCCCACTTCATAGCCGGTCTCTTCCACCGCCTCTTTCCGAATGCAGGCCTCCGGCTCGTCGTTGTCCAGCAGCCCGGCGCAGGTTTCAATCAGCATGCCGTCATGATTACCATTGACCCAAGTGGCGACCCGGAACTGACGCACCAGGACCACCGTCTGCTTATGGCGGTTATACAGCAGCACGGTGGCGCCATTGCCGCGATCGTAGACCTCGCGTTTGTGGCGCACGACGCTGCCGTCCGCCCGCGTCAGCTCATAGGTCATGTTGCGTAGTACGAACCAGTTCTCAGAGAGGATTTTATCTTTAATGACGTGAATATTGAGTGACATACCGACCCCACAGCGTAAAAGGACGCCCTCATACTACGCTGCGGAGCCGGGTTTGTCGTCAGTGAAGCGGCGTCGTTTTCAGCCCCAGATAGTCAAGGATCCCCTGCGCCGCGTGACGGCCTTCCGCCATCGCCGTTACCACCAGGTCGGCGCCGCGTACGGCATCGCCGCCGGCAAAGATCTTCTCCTGACTGGTCTGATAACGGTAACGGCTCTCCACTCCGGCTTTTATCCGCCCCTGGCTGTCCAGCGCCACCCCGGCCGCTTCCAGCCAGGGCATGCGGTGCGGGTGGAAGCCAAAGGCCATGATCACCGCCTCTGCCGGCATAACAAACTCGCTGCCGGGGATCGGCGTCGGGCGGCGTCTTCCGCCGGCGTCCGGAGCGCCAAGCTCGGTGCGCAAAAAGCGAACCCCGTTCACCCGTCCGTTCTCGTCCAGCTCAAGCGTCACCGGCTGGACATTAAACTCAAAGAGCGCCCCCTCTTCGCGGGCGTTTTTGACCTCTTTTTTCGAGCCCGGCATGTTGGCTTCATCCCGCCGATAGGCGCAAGTCACCTGGCGGGCGCCATGGCGCAGCGCGGTGCGCACGCAGTCCATCGCCGTATCGCCGCCGCCCAGCACCACCACGTTCAGCCCGGCGGTGTTGACATAAGGCTCCTGCGCCGATTCCGTCAGCCCCATCACCTGTTTGGTGTTGGCGATAAGAAACGGCAGCGCATCGTAGACCCCGGGCGCCTCTTCATTCGGCAGGCCGGCCTTCATGGAGCGATAGGTTCCGGCGCCGACGAACACCGTGTCATACTCAGCCAGCAGCGTCGCCAGGGGGATATCTTTCCCCACCTCGCAGTTGAGCTCAAAGTGGACGCCCATCTCGCAGAAAATCGCCCGCCGCCGGGCCAACAGTGACTTATCCAGCTTGAACGCCGGAATGCCGAAGGTCAGCAGGCCGCCGATCTCCGGATGACGGTCAAAGACCACCGGCTGTACGCCGTGGCGCACCAGCACATCGGCGCAGGCCAGCCCGGCCGGTCCGGCGCCGATAATCGCCACCCGTTTGCCGCTCGGCTTAACCTGCGAGAGGTCCGGACGCCAGCCGCTGGCCAGCGCCTGGTCGGATATAAATCGCTCAATATTGCCGATGGTGACCGCGCCGCTTTCATCGCGCAGGGTGCAGGCGCCCTCACACAGCCGGTCCTGAGGGCAGACGCGGCCGGTGATCTCCGGCAGACAGTTGGTCTGATGGGACAGGGCGACCGCGGCGGCGATATCCCCTGCCTTCACCAGCTCGACCCACTGCGGAATGTGGTTATGCAGTGGACAGGTCCATTCACAGATGCTGTGTTCTCCACATTTCAGGCAGCGGGCGGCCTGCTGCCGGGCCTGCGTCGGGGTGAACGGCTGATAGATCTCCTCAAAGTGGCTCTTACGCGCCTCCGCCGCCAGCTTATCCGGCTCTCCGCGCGGCGGCGTCATCGCCATTTGCCTGGCCTTCTCGCCAGCGTCGGGCTGCCTGGCGGGGGCCGCGCCGCGCTGCCACGGCTGCGCCTCCTGGCAGGCCGATCGCAGACGCCGCTGCCTGGCCAGCGTGGTCAATGTCTCATCGTCGGCGAGGCTCAGCGCCTGCGCCGGACAGTTTTCCACACAGGCCGGTCCCGCCTCGCGGCCCGCGCACAGATCGCATTTTTGCGCGCTGGTTTTCACCTGGCCTGCGGCCTGCGGCGTGACCACGACCTGCATCACCCCGAACGGGCAGGCCACCATGCAGGATTTACAGCCAATGCATTTCTCCTGACAGACCTGAACGCTGTCGCCAGTCTGGGCGATGGCGCCGTTGGGGCAGCTGCGGAGGCAGGGGGCGTCTTCGCAGTGGCGGCAGGTGATGGCGTTACGCTGCCCTTCTGCTTTAATCACGGTGATACGGGGCAAAAAGCGCTGCGGGGTCAGCGCATGTTGCTCCTCGTTATGCGCCATTACGCAGGCCACTTCGCAGGCCTGGCAACCGATACATTTTCGGCTATCGCTCAATATAAAGTGGTTCATGGCTTCCTTTTGTCTTATTGGTGAATAACCCCTTAATGCGCATGCCTATTTATTACCCGACAAGACGAGGCCGGAACAATGTTCATTTGCCCAAGATACCCTTTTTCTGGAAAGAATCCGTTTTGGATCAATTTTTTTGACTTAAATGAAATCAGGTTTCACACCGGCAAGGAATAATGCGTCCCCGGGTGCTGCGGGCGAAGCGGAGTGGCCGACCCGGCGGCAGGAAAGTTCGATGTTTCTTTACGATACGGCAAAAGCAACATGATAAATTACACTATCTCCTTAATTTCTCCACGATTGCCGGAGGCGCTGGGGCTAAAGTGGCACAGGCTGTGCAATAACAAGAACATGTGCATATGAGGTTTTTATTCTGATGGCGAATTTCTTTATCGATCGCCCCATTTTTGCGTGGGTGCTGGCAATCCTGTTATGCCTGACGGGCACCCTTGCCATTTTGTCGCTACCGGTTGAACAGTATCCCGATCTGGCCCCGCCGAATGTGCGGGTCACGGCCAACTATCCCGGCGCTTCCGCGCAAACCCTGGAGAATACCGTCACCCAGGTTATCGAACAGAATATGACCGGCCTCGATAACCTGATGTATATGTCATCCCAGAGCAGCGCCACCGGCCAGGCGACCATCACCCTCAGTTTTACCGCCGGTACCGACCCGGACGAAGCCGTGCAGCAGGTGCAAAACCAGCTGCAGTCGGCGATGCGTAAACTGCCGCAGGCGGTGCAAAACCAGGGGGTAACGGTGCGCAAGACTGGCGATACCAATATCCTGACCCTCGCCTTCGTCTCCACCGACGGCAGTATGGATAAACAGGATATCGCCGACTACGTCGCCAGTAACATTCAGGACCCGCTCAGCCGCGTCAACGGCGTAGGGGATATCGACGCCTACGGCTCGCAATACTCAATGCGCATCTGGCTCGATCCGGCAAAGCTCAATAGCTTCCAGCTGACCACCAAGGATGTTACCGACGCCATCAGTTCGCAGAACGCCCAGATTGCCGTCGGCCAGCTCGGCGGCACGCCTTCCGTCGATAAGCAGGCGCTGAACGCCACCATCAACTCGCAATCTCTGCTGCAAACCCCGGAACAGTTTCGCAATATCACCCTGCGCGTCAATCAGGATGGTTCAGAAGTGACCCTCGGCGATGTCGCTACCGTGGAGATGGGGGCGGAGAAGTACGACTATCTTAGCCGCTATAACCGCCAGGCCGCCTCTGGCCTGGGAATTAAGCTCGCCTCCGGCGCCAACGAAATGGCCACCGCGGAGCGCGTGATCGCTCGCCTCAATGAGCTGTCGCAGTATTTCCCGCACGGGCTGGAATATAAAGTCGCCTACGAGACCACCTCCTTCGTGAAGGCTTCCATTACCGACGTGGTGAAAACCCTGCTGGAGGCGATCCTGCTGGTTTTCCTCGTGATGTATCTGTTCCTGCAGAACTTCCGCGCCACCCTGATCCCGACCATCGCCGTGCCGGTGGTGCTGATGGGCACCTTCGCGGTGCTTTATGCCTGTGGCTACAGCATCAACACCCTGACGATGTTCGCGATGGTGCTGGCTATCGGCCTGCTGGTGGATGACGCCATCGTGGTGGTGGAAAACGTTGAGCGCATCATGAGCGAGGAAGGCCTGTCGCCGCGGGAAGCCACCCGCAAATCGATGGGACAAATTCAGGGCGCGCTGGTGGGGATCGCGATGGTGCTGTCGGCGGTGTTTGTGCCGATGGCCTTCTTCGGCGGCACCACCGGCGCTATCTATCGCCAGTTCTCAATTACTATCGTCGCGGCGATGGTCCTCTCGGTGCTGGTGGCCATGATCCTCACCCCGGCCCTTTGCGCTACCCTGCTCAAACCGGTTAAGCCAGGTGAATCTCATGAGAGAAAAGGCTTCTTCGGCTGGTTCAACCGCACCTTTAACCGCAGCGCCAGCCGCTATGAAACCTTCGTCGGCAAAATTCTTCATCGCTCACTGCGCTGGATGCTGATCTACGTCGTTCTGCTCGGCGGGATGGTGTTCCTGTTCCTGCATCTGCCCACCTCATTCCTGCCGCTGGAGGATCGGGGGATGTTCACCACCTCGGTACAGTTGCCGAGCGGCAGCACCCAACAGCAGACGCTGAAAGTGGTGCAGAAAGCGGAAGATTACTTCCTCATTAACGAGAAGCAAAACGTGGAGTCGGTGTTCGCTACCGTTGGCTCCGGCCCCGGCGGCAACGGGCAGAACGTAGCCCGTATGTTCGTGCGCCTCAAAGACTGGGACCAGCGCGATCCGCAAACCGGCTCCTCCTTTGCCATTATTGAACGCGCCACCAAAGCGTTTAATCAGATCAACGAAGCCCGGGTCATCGCCAGCAGCCCGCCGGCGATCAGCGGCCTCGGCAGTTCGGCAGGCTTCGATATGGAGCTGGAAGATCACGCCGGTAAGGGGCACGATGCGCTGATGGCGGCGCGCGATACGCTGCTTGAGCTGGCGGGTAAAAACCCGCTGTTGACCCGGGTCCGGCATAACGGGCTCGACGACAGCCCGCAGCTGCAGGTCGATATCGATCAGCGTAAAGCTCAGGCGCTGGGCGTCTCCATTGACGACATCAACGATACGCTGCAAACCGCGTGGGGGTCGAGCTACGTCAACGACTTTATGGATCGCGGGAGGGTGAAGAAAGTCTACGTCCAGGCGGCGGCGAAATATCGAATGCTGCCTGACGATATCAATCTCTGGTACGTCCGCAACAGCAGCGGCACGATGGTGCCGTTCTCGGCCTTCGCCACCTCGCGCTGGGAAACCGGCTCGCCGCGTCTGGAGCGCTACAATGGCTATTCGGCGGTGGAGATCGTCGGTGAGGCGGCGCCGGGCATCAGTACCGGTACCGCGATGGACATGATGGAGAAACTGGCCGCGCAGCTGCCAACCGGCTTTGGCCTCGAATGGACCGCCATGTCCTATCAGGAACGCCTCTCCGGCGCTCAGGCGCCGGCCCTGTACGCGATTTCTCTGCTGGTGGTGTTCCTGTGCCTGGCGGCGCTGTACGAGAGCTGGTCGGTGCCGTTCTCGGTGATGCTGGTGGTCCCGCTCGGGGTGATTGGCGCCCTGCTGGCGACCTGGATGCGCGGCCTGGAGAATGACGTTTACTTCCAGGTGGGCCTGTTGACGGTGATCGGCCTGTCGGCGAAAAACGCCATTCTGATCGTCGAGTTCGCCAATGAGCTCAACGAGAAAGGCCAGGATCTGCTCAGCGCCACGCTGTCGGCCTGCCGTCAGCGCCTGCGCCCCATTCTGATGACCTCGCTGGCGTTTATCTTCGGCGTCCTGCCGATGGCCACCAGCACCGGAGCCGGCTCCGGCAGCCAGCATGCGGTCGGTACCGGGGTGATGGGCGGGATGATCTCCGCCACCGTGCTGGCCATCTTTTTCGTACCGCTGTTCTTTGTGCTGGTGCGCCGCCGCTTTCCGCTGAAGGAGCGTCCGCAATAAACCGTCGGGCGTCGGCGGCGAGCCGGAATAACAGAAAAGGCGACCTGGATGGTCGCCTTCTTTATGTGTTCAGAACCATGACGCGCTTATTTACGTCGCGTTATTCCCCTGCTCACATTGCGGAAATTTATTTACGAAGCATGCCTTCAATAAAATCTTTCCAGTTCCCCAGTTCATGTTCAATCATAATAGCCTCTCTTATTATTATGGTCGATTCTATATAACTTCATTGCTGATGGGAAGTTGTGCTCCCCTATTGCTCTGATTGTCTTGTGGACCGCTGACAGAGATAAAACCTCTGGTTGCCGCCACTATGCCGTCTCGTATGTAAAAATTATGTGACGCAGAGCACCATCAGGCAACATTTTCGTAATATTGTTAGTGCCCTCACATCATGCCCGCGACTGGGCGAATTTTAATCATCCTAAAACATGGCATAAGATACCCGGTAAAAAGTTATATTTATTCATCTGAATCACGTATTATTTCAATAAGGCTTATATATTCGGAAATATCTGAGTTAACCGCTTAATTGAATGTTAAAGGTTTATCTATGCTCACCATGTACGGAATTAAAAACTGCGATACCATTAAAAAAGCCCGCCGCTGGCTGGAAGCGCATCAGATTGACTATCGCTTCCATGACTACCGCGCCGATGGCCTCGACCGCGCGCAACTGGATACCTTTATTGCCGAACTGGGCTGGCAGGCGCTGCTGAACACCCGCGGCACCACCTGGCGCAAGCTGGACGAATCGCTGCGCAATAGCATCGATAATGCCGATGCCGCCGCCGCATTGATGCTGGAAATGCCGGCGATTATCAAACGCCCATTGCTCTGCGCGCCCGGTCGTCCTATGCTGCTGGGTTTTAGTGAAGCAAGTTATCAGCAGTTTAACGAGGTATAGTCTATGTCTTGCCCGGTCATTGAGCTGGCTCAGCAGCTTATTCGCCGCCCTTCCCTTAGCCCCGATGATGCGGGATGCCAGGCGTTAATGATTGAACGCCTGCGTGCGATCGGCTTTACCGTTGAACCGATGGATTTCGGCGATACGCAGAACTTCTGGGCCTGGCGCGGCCACGGCGAGACGCTGGCCTTCGCCGGCCACACCGACGTGGTCCCGGCAGGCGACGCCGACCGCTGGATCAATCCGCCGTTCGAACCCACCATCCGCGACGGGATGCTGTTTGGCCGCGGGGCGGCGGATATGAAAGGCTCGCTGGCGGCGATGGTGGTTGCCGCTGAGCGTTTTGTCGCGCAGTACCCGAACCACCGGGGCCGGCTGGCGTTTTTGATTACCTCTGATGAAGAGGCCAGCGCCAAAAACGGCACCGTCAAAGTGGTGGAGACGCTGATGGCGCGTAACGAGCGTCTGGACTACTGTCTGGTCGGCGAACCCTCCAGTACCGAAGTGGTCGGCGATGTGGTGAAAAACGGCCGTCGCGGCTCGCTGACCTGCAATCTGACCATTCACGGCGTACAGGGCCATGTCGCCTATCCGCACCTTGCCGATAACCCCGTCCATCGCGCGGCGCCGATGCTGGCGGAGCTGGTCACTATCGAGTGGGATAAAGGCAATGAATACTTCCCGCCGACCAGCATGCAGATTGCCAACGTGCAGTCCGGCACCGGCAGCAACAACGTGATCCCTGGCGATATGTTCGTCCAGTTCAACTTCCGCTTCAGTACGGAACTGACGGACGAGATGATCAAAGCCCGGGTGGTCGCCCTGCTGGAAAAATACCAGCTGCGTTACAGCGTGGAGTGGTGGCTCTCCGGCCAACCGTTCCTCACCGGACGGGGCAAGCTGGTGGATGCGGTCGTCAACGCGATTGAGCACTATAATGAGATCAAACCGCAGCTGTTAACCAACGGCGGCACCTCAGACGGACGGTTTATCGCGCGCATGGGGGCGCAGGTGGTAGAGCTGGGCCCGGTGAACGCCACGATTCACAAAATTAATGAATGTGTGAACGCCGCCGACCTGCAGCTGCTGGCGCGGATGTATCAACGCGTAATGGAACAGCTGGTCGCCTGACGTACTGACGTAAAGAGGAAGCGCGCATGGAATGGCTTATTAAACACTGGTGGATTCTGGTGCTGGTCTTTTTGGTGGGGGTAATTATCAACGTGATTAAAGATCTGAACCGCGTTGACCACAAAAAATTCCTCAACAACAAACCCGATCTGCCGCCGCACCGTGATTTTAACGATAAATGGGACGATGACGACGACTGGCCGAAGCACGACCAGTCTAAGAAACCGTAAGTTTGCCTTTATCGCGGTACCGCCCGCCTGTAACCCCGGCCGCCGGGGTTACAGCATTTCGATGATATCGTCCCCTTTCGGCGTACTGCCGCTCAGCGCCTCATCAAAATAGTGCTTCGGCACGGTATAGCGCAGTCGCTCAATCGCGAACTGCATGCTGCGATCGTCGATGGCATGCCCCAGATCGTCAACAATATCTAAGGTCACGTCGCCCCCCGCCTGCAACAACGCCTCCTGAGCCGACACCGCCCACGCCAGATCGATAACCCGATCGTCACCACCGTGGATCAGGTGAATGGTGGTGGCCGTCGTTGCAGTGACCGGCAGCGTCGCGTAGCGGCCATTAAAAGCGATCACCCGCGAAGCCAGATCCGGCGCCGCTTTGATGCTCTCCAGCGACATGATCGCCCCCTGAGAGAAGCCGATCAGCGCGGTGGCCAGCGGGCTGACGCCGCTCTTTTCCTGCCAGTAGCGCACAATGTCAATAAAGGTCGGCATAATGGCGTCGATACGCTGCTGACGATTCTCTTCCGTCACTCCCTGCACCGAAAACCACTGCCGGCCGTTGGGACCGCAAGGCTCCACCCCGCCAATGCTAACGATCAGCGCATCAGGAAACTGCGGCGCGAACCAGCTGCCAATTTGCCCCATGGAGACCGGGTTATCCCCCACGCCATGAAACAGCAGCAACAGCTGTTGCGCAGGCGTCGCAGGGCTTTGAACAATAAAATGATCGTGTTTCATGGCTGTCTCCTTTGTGTATGCGGGCAGTGTACGCCGCTCGCCAGATATGACCATGCCATTTAACTGAATGAGTTAGTTAAAAAAATTGCAGGTGCGCTACCTGCTGACGCAGCGCCTCAGCGCGCGCTGCATCGAGGAAGCGCAAGGCGTCAGCGGCCTCCTGACGCCATCTCGCCAGCAGAGCTTTACGCCCTGTTAGCTGCAGCGCGGCGCAGAGTTCGGCCTCTTCTTCCCCCTGCAGGCGCCCGCGCAGCGCCGGCAACGGCATGTCGACCTGCATCAGCAGACGATTGAGGCAACCCAGCGCCGCAGCCAGCGGGCGATGGGCGAAGGCAAAGCTGGCCGCTTCCAGCCAGTCCTCCTCACTAAGCATAGCCCCTGAAACGGCCGGCAGCGGCGCGGGCGCGTCCCGCCACGGGCGCAGCCAGTATTCATCGCGTTGTAGCCGCTGTGCCTCCCGCTGCGCGAGCTGATGCCCCGCTGCAGTCAGCGGGAACAGAGCCATCGCGGTATAGCATCCGCTGCTGGCCTCGCGATGAGTGCCCAGCCGCACGAGGATAAACCCGCAGCGTTGCCAGAAGCGCCACAGCTCAGGGGTATAGCCAAAGCTGACGGAGAGATAGTCATAACCTGCGGCATCGGCGGCGATATCCGCGATCATCTGCTGCCCCAGCCCTTCGCGCTGGCGGGCGGGGTGGACGGCGATCCGACTGACCCGCAGCCCGCGCAGCGTCGCCGCCAGGGGACTGCCGCCATGCGCCGCCAGCGACTGGGCGACCAGGTTCCCTCGCGGCCGGCGAAAACCCGCCCACACCGCCCGGCTGAGTTCAGGAGAAAGTCCCCCCTCGGCCACCAGCCACAGCGCGCCCGCCACCGCGCCGCCGGCGCGTGCGCAGCGGAAAGCCTGGCCCGGCGCGTCCATCATGCGCCGCAGATCGAGAGGAGAAGTGCGGTAATGCGCCCCGGACAACAGCTGGTACATCGCCTCCGGCAGCGCCGGCCGCGTTTGCCAGCTGGACTGATCGACCTCTTCCACGGCAACCTCCCCCGTCGGCGCATCGCAAAATGCCTCATCGCTGAAGATCAGCAGCTGACTGATGGCTGACTCCAGCGGGCAGCCCACTGCCCAGCGGATCGGCGCGCTCAGGCTGAACGACTGCAGATGGGGCAGGCTGGCGCAAAATTTCAGCAGGAACCCGCGCCCGGTGCCCTCATAACCCTGCACCGTCGTGGTGAGTAGCGTGCGGGGAAAACGGCTTACCAGCTGCCGGAGAAGCGGAGCCGGAATGGCCGCGGCCTCATCGACAATCAGCCAGGACGCCGTTTCTTTCGACGACAGCAGCGCATCAGGCGCCATAAAGCGAAACGCCTCGCCGGCAAAGCTCGCCAGCACATCGACGGCGCTGCGGGTCGGGGCGGTAACGATGGCCTCGCCCGCGAGCTGGCGCAGCAACATGCCCGCGAGGGCGGATTTGCCACGCCCTCGTTCAGCCGTCACCGCCGCGATACCGGGCGGTAGACGCAACAATTGCGCAAGGATCACCGCCTGTTCGGCCAGCGGGTGACCCTCGGCGGGATGCCAGTCAGGGCGCGGGACGGCCAGCGGGAGCCGCGGCGAGTCCGACTGCCGCCAGAGCAGCACATCGGGGTCGGCGATAAACTGCCGACAGCAGCGGAGAACAAAGTGGGGGGTAGAGATCGGGTCGGGCGTATCGCTCCAGCGCAGGGAGTCCTCATCCACCCGGGACGGCCAGTCGGCGAAGGGGGGCGTCAGCAGCACCAGCCAGCTTCCCGCCCGCAGGGTACCGCTCAGGGCCGCCAGGGCGGCTACATCAAATCCGCGCCGGGCATCGAAAAAGGCGTGCATGACTTCCCGCCCCAGCAGCGTCTTCAGGGCGCCAGGCGCCACCCCGGGCGCGAAAACCGGCTCGGGGCCCACCCACAGGCCATCGCCGGCGAGCCTCTCCCGCAGCGCCTGCGCCTGCTGCAGCGTCCAGGCCTCGTCGCCGCTGAGTACCAGCAGGCGGCGAATTCCCTCCCGCGCCATCTGCGCGGTGAGGTCAAGCAGCGCGTCCATCATCGGTGGCGATTACAGGGCGCTGCCGAAGGTGTTGCACTGCGCCGGGTCGCCGCTGTCGAAACCGCGTTTGAACCAGGTGTAGCGCTGTTTTGACGTGCCGTGGGTAAAGCTGTCCGGTACCACCCGACCCTGGCTCTGCTGCTGCAGACGGTCATCGCCGATGGCCTCGGCGGCGTTCAGCGCCTCCTGCAGATCGCCGGTTTCCAGAATATCCTGCTGCTGCATATTATGGCCCCAGACGCCGGCGAAGCAGTCTGCCTGCAGCTCCATCTTAACCGACAGCCGGTTGGCTTCGGCCTCGGTGGCATGCTGCTGTTGCTGGCGGACTTTCGGCTCAATGCCCAGCAGTTTTTGTACGTGATGACCCACTTCATGGGCAATGACGTACCCCTGGGCAAAGTCGCCGTCGGCGCCCAGTTTATTTTTCATCTCATCGTAGAATGACAGGTCGATATAGACCGTGCTGTCGGCAGGACAGTAGAACGGCCCCATCACCGACTGGCCGGTACCGCAGCCAGTACGGGTCGCGCCGCGGTAGAGCACCAGCTTTGGCTGGGGGTACTGGCGGCCCATCTTTTCAAAGATCGGTCCCCAGGTATCTTCGGTGGTGGCCAGGATCACCGAAGTAAACTTCGCCGCTTCATCGTCTTTTGGACTGATGGAGCGCTGCGTGGAGGTCTGCTGCTGCGGCATCGGTTCGCCGGTCAGCATGCCGGTCAAATCCACGCCGTAATAGCCCGCCACCAGCACAATAATCAGCAGCACAATGCCGCCCTTCCCGCTCGGCAGCCGGAAGCCGCCGCCCCCGCCGCCAAACGGCGAGCCCGATTGACCGCGTCGATCTTCAACATTGTCGCTTTCGCGACGCCCTTGCCAGCGCATAAGCACCTCATTCCCTGTTATGTATCAATAGCAGAGATCGTAGGCGGTTCAGCGCAGGATTACCACAGGAAACAGCAAGAGACGCCAGAAGATGAGACCATCTTCTGGCGGCGGGCGAGTTAGTCGAGCTTAACGCCCAGGCGGTGAGCCACTTCTTCGTAGGCTTCGATCAGGCCGCCAAGGCTCTGGCGGAAGCGGTCTTTGTCCATTTTATCAAGGGTGTTTTTGTCCCACAGGCGGCTGCCGTCCGGCGAAAACTCATCGCCCAGCACCACTTCGCCTTTGAACAGACCAAACTCCAGCTTAAAGTCCACCAGAATCAGACCGGCGTCATCGAACAATTTTTTCAGCACGTCGTTAGCTTTGTAGGTCAGCTCGCGCATCCGCGCCAGATTCTCTTTGCTCACCCAGCCGAAGGTTTCGCAGTAGGAGTCGTTGACCATCGGATCGTGCATGGCATCGTTTTTCAGGAACAGATCGAACAGCGGCGGATTCAGCTCGATACCTTCTTCAATGCCTAAACGTTTTACCAGCGAGCCTGCCGCACGGTTACGCACCACACACTCCACCGGCACCATATCCAGTTTTTTCACCAGGCATTCGGTATCGGAGAGCAGCGCTTCCATCTGGGTAGGGATGCCCGCTTCTGCCAGTTTGCTCATAATGAAGTGGTTGAACTTGTTATTCACCATGCCTTTACGATCGAACTGCTCGATGCGCGCGCCATCACCTGCTGACGTATCGTTACGGAATTCCAGTACCAGCAGGTCCGGATTATCGGTGCTGTATACTGTCTTCGCCTTACCACGATACAACTCAGCTTGCTTTTTCATCTTTCACTACTCCAGTGATATTGAGCCTAAAAATACGTTTCCACCTATACACAAAATCATTCAAAGTGCATCGAGGCGGCAACTGAGCGAATCCCCAGGAGCTTACAAAAGTAAGTGACTGGGTTGAACGAAGGCGGCCAACAAAGAGGCAATTTGAAGGATGATGTGTATACGCACACGTTTGCGTCACTATATATTAAAAGGGCCGGATTGCTCCAGCCCTTTTGATTACTTGTTAAATGCGGCCTGGAATACGGCTACCAGAGCGTCATTTTGCGACTGCGTCAGGGTGTGGCCTTTCGGGTCGATGAACTGCAGGCTACTGCGGTTATCGAGGTCGCCGACCTGAAGTTTGTAGTCACCGGAGACCAGCTGCGGGTCGCGTGCGCCCAGCTCCTGCCAGCTGCTGTCAGACAGCGGCTTGTAGGTCAGCGCCATGCTGCCCTGAGAGCGCGTGCTGTCGGTCACTTTCATCCCCACTTTCTCGAGGGCGCCCGGCAGACGCTGCCACACCATGTTAAACGGCGCGCGAACGACGAGCATTGGCAGGCCAGTATCGTCGGCAGCGCTCTGCACGTCGAAGGTGGCGCCCGCGCTGCGCTGAGCGGCGTTCTGGGCGCTGGTGGCGTTCATGTCCAGGCCTTCCGAAATGACGTTCAGCATGGCGGTGCTGTAGCGCTGCAGTGACGCCGGATCGGCAACCGGTTTACCCGCCTGCTCCAGATTCACCAGCTTGACCACAATCGCTTGCTGATAGCCCTGCGGTTTGACGGAGATTTGATAACGACCGCGATACTGCTGATCTTCATCAAGACGGTTCCACTCAACCCAGTCGGTGTTCAGCGTCTGGCTCGCATCATCGCGCTTGGCGATAACGTAGTTCTTCGACTGAAGAATGCTGGTAACCTGCGCCCACAGCGAACCGCTGCGGCCGTTTTCGACCATCAGCGTCGCGGTATCGCCGTTGAACTGGGTGCGGGCGCCGCTAACCAATGCCAGCGGCTGCGCCGGCGGGCGAATGTCCAGCGCCTTGCCGACCGCGCCGGTGCTGTTGGCCACCGGAATATTGTAATCACCCACCTGAATCGGCAGGATCATCCCCGCCGGCGCGTGAAGTTCGCTCAACGGTGACGCCTGTAAATAGGCCTCATCACCGCTCACCTGACGCTTATAGCGCGAGTCGGAACTACAGGCCGCGAGGAGTAGAACCAGCGAAACACCCGCAACCTTCGCCAGGCGCGACTTCTGTACTGAGTAAGCCATCAAATCTCCCTAAACTTTACAGCAAACCGGCATGCTTCAGCGCGGCGGTAACGGCTTCACGACCCTGGTCGGTGATAGGCGTCATCGGCAAGCGCAGCGTATCGGTCGCCACAAGACCCAACGCCTTGCATCCCCATTTCACCGGGATAGGATTGGGTTCGACAAATAATTTTGTATGCAATGGCATCAGACGCTGGTTAATCGCCCGGGCTTCGGCAAATTGACCCGCCAGCGCCAGACGGCACATGTCGGCCATTTCGCGCGCCGCCACGTTGGCGGTAACGGAAATCACGCCCACGCCGCCGAGCTGCATAAAGTCCATACCGGTCGCATCGTCACCGCTCAGCAGAATAAAGTCGTCTGAAACCAGCTCTTTGATCTGGTGAACACGACTTAAGTTCCCTGTTGCTTCCTTAATACCGACAATATTTTTAATTTGCGCCAGACGGCCAACGGTTTCCGGCAGCATATCGCAACCGGTACGGGACGGCACATTATACAGAATTTGCGGCAGGTCAGTATGTTCGGCGATAGCTTTAAAGTGCTGGAACAGGCCTTCCTGGGTCGGACGGTTATAATAAGGAGTGACCGTCAGGCAGCCGACTACGCCGCTGTCGTTAAAACGTTTGGTCAGGCTAATCGCCTCTGCGGTTGCATTGGCTCCCGTTCCCGCGATAACCGGGATACGCCCGTCAGCCAGTTCCAGCGTCATCATCACCACGTCGCCATGCTCTTCATGGCTCAGCGTTGCGGATTCACCGGTAGTCCCTACCGAAACGATCGCCGAGGTTCCGTTGGCGACATGGTAATCAATCAGTTTTTTCAGGCTTGTCCGGCAGACATTACCGTTTTCATCCATCGGCGTGACAAGCGCTACAATACTTCCCGTGAACATGGGCCATCCTCAGAGCAGAAGTGCGACAAGATTCTCAATGTTACGTTTGGAGCTGCAATAAAAGCAAGAGACCCGACGCCATCAGGGATGTTGTATGGCGGTTTTTTTTATGCTTTCCTAATGTTACCTCACCTTTTTAAAGGAAGAACAGGTTTGACAGCCTCATTACAACACTATCTGGTTATTACCGCCCTGGGGGCTGACCGTCCCGGCATCGTGAATACGATCACTCGCCACGTCAGCAGCTGCGGTTGTAATATCGAAGACAGCCGGCTGGCCATGCTCGGTGATGAGTTTACGTTTATCATGCTGCTTTCCGGTTCGTGGAATGCGATTAACCTGATCGAATCAACCCTGCCGCTGAAAGGCGCGGAGCTGGAGCTGTTGATCGTGATGAAACGCACCACCGCGCGCCCGCCGCAGGCCATGCCAAACACCGTCTGGGTCCAGGTTGAGGTGCCGGACTCACCGCATATCATCGAGCGCTTCACTGCCCTGTGCGATACATGGAATATGAATATCGCGGAACTGGTGTCCCGCACGCAGCCGGGAGACGGCGATTCCGCGCAGCTTTTTATCCAGATAACGGCTCACAGCCCTGCGACGCAAAATGCAGCAAATATCGAACAAGCGTTCAAAGCCCTATGTACAGAACTCAACGCACAAGGCAGTATTAACATCGTTAATTATTCACAGCATGATGAACAGGATGGAGTTTAACCCATGACCCCACTGAAAGCCGGTGATCTTGCACCGAAATTTAGCTTACCGGACCAGGACGGCGAGGAAGTAAATTTAACCGACTTCCAGGGACAGCGTGTCCTGGTTTATTTTTACCCGAAAGCCATGACCCCGGGCTGCACCGTCCAGGCGTGCGGCTTGCGCGATAATATGGACGACCTGAAAAAAGCCGGTGTGGAAGTGCTGGGCATCAGCACCGATAAACCGGAAAAGCTCTCCCGTTTCGCCGAAAAAGAGCTGCTGAACTTTACGCTGCTGTCTGATGAAAACCATCAGGTTTGCGAGCAGTTTGGCGTCTGGGGCGAAAAATCCTTTATGGGGAAAACCTACGACGGGATCCACCGTATCAGCTTCCTCGTCGATGCCGATGGCAAAATCGAACACGTCTTTGATGACTTCAAAACCAGCAATCACCACGACGTGGTGTTGAACTGGCTGAAAGAAAACGCCTGATGCAAAGCAAGACGCCGGGGGAGAAAACCTCGCCCGGCGTCTTTTTTTATCCTCAATGCCTTAGTCGTCGTCGACGACCAGACCATCCGGCCAGGCATGCACCACCGCTTTAATTAACGTGGCCAGCGGAATGGCGAAGAAGACTCCCCAGAATCCCCACAAACCGCCAAAGATCACCACCGACAGGATAATCACCAGCGGGTGCAGATTCACTGCTTCCGAGAACAGCACCGGTACCAGCAGGTTACCATCCAGTCCCTGAATAATCAGATAGACCGCGAACAGACTCCAGAACTCGGTGCCTGCGCCAAACTGAAACAGCGCCACCCCTACCACCGGAATGGTCACCACAAACGCGCCGATATAGGGGATCAGCACCGAGAAGCCCACCAGCACCGCCAACAGCAGCGAGTAGTTGAGGCCGAAAAGGATAAAGCCAATCCAGGTGGCGACGCTGACGACAATCATCTCCAGCACCTTACCGCGAATGTAGTTGGTGATTTGCTGGTTCATCTCCTTCCACACCTGCCCGGCCAGACCGCGGTTTCGCGGCAGCACGCGGCGTACCGCGTTGAGCATCTGCTCTTTATCCTTCAGCAGGAAGAAGACCATCAGCGGCACCAGCACCAGATAGACCGCCAGCGTGAGCAGCCCCACCAGCGAGGCGAGAGAATACTTGACCACCGAGTCGCCCACCGTCAGCATCCGGGTGCGCATATTTTCCGCCATCGCATCGATGATGCCGGCATCCATCAACGCCGGATAGCGCCGCGGCAGCGTGGCGGCGAAATCAGAGAGCTTGTTAAGCATGCCCGGCATATCGCGGATAAGGTAGATCCCCTGCTGCCAGGCCACCGGCAGCACCACAAAGGCCAGCAAGAGCAGAATACCCACAAAGAGGATTAGCACCAGCGAGGTCGCCCAGGTGCGCGACAGGCCGATGCGCTCCAGGCGAACGGTCGGCCACTCCAGCAGATAGGCCAGCACGATAGCCACCAGTAACGGGGCCAGCAGGCCGCTGAAAAAGAACATGATGCCGAAACCGGCAAGCAAAATAACCAGCAGCGCTATCGCCTCAGGGTCGCTGAATCGACGGCGGTACCACTGCATTAACATCTCGAGCATAAAACCTTCCCTGAAGCGCAACGCGGCGACAAACGGGGGAATTGTATCGAAATGTCACAAAAAAGACTTCGCTTTTTGATGCGCAGCAGACAAACCCGTCTCCGCCGTGAAGAACCTATTTTCAATGCGTCTAACGCCAGCTAAACTCGCTGGGATGCGGCCAGGGAACATTGCGTCGCACAATCGGTCAAACTGGCACACCCACATTACAGGACAGAGGTTATGTTCAGGCAGTTGAAGAAAACGCTGGTGGCGACCGTGATCGCGTCGCTGACGCTGGGTTCGTTAGGCCCTGCTTTTGCTGACTCCGCAGATACCCTGCCGGACATGGGGACCTCCGCAGGAAGCACGTTGTCGATTGGTCAGGAAATGCAGATGGGGGATTACTACGTCCGCCAGCTGCGCGGCAGCGCGCCGCTGATCAACGACCCTCTGCTGGTGCAATATATCAACGGGCTGGGCATGCGTCTGGTCTCGCATGCGAATTCGGTACGCACCCCATTCCACTTCTATTTGATTAATAACGACCAAATTAACGCCTTCGCCTTCTTCGGCGGCAATGTGGTCCTCCACTCCGCCCTGTTCCGCTACTCCGATAACGAGAGCGAACTGGCCTCTGTCATGGCGCACGAAATTTCCCACGTTACGCAGCGGCATCTCGCCCGCGCAATGGAAGATCAGAAACGCAATGCGCCGCTGACCTGGGTCGGCGCGCTGGGTTCAATTCTGCTGGCGATGGCCAGCCCGCAGGCCGGGATGGCGGCGCTGACCGGGACGCTGGCCGGCACCCAACAGGGCATGATCAGCTTCACCCGTCAGAACGAAGAAGAGGCCGACCGGATCGGTATTCAGGTTCTGCAACGCTCAGGATTCGACCCGCAGGCCATGCCGATGTTTATGGGTAAACTGCTTGATGAATCGCGCTACTCAACGCGGCCGCCGGAAATGCTGCTCACCCACCCCCTGCCGGAAAGCCGGCTTGCCGATGCTCGTAACCGCGCCAACCAGATGCGCCCGGTTGTCGTGCAGTCCTCAGCGGACTTCTATCTGGCGAAGGCGCGTACCCTCGGAATGTACACCAACGGCGACAATAAGCTAGGCACCGATCTGCTCAACGCCTGGGATAAAGGCAATATCCGCCAGCAGCATGCCGCGCAGTATGGCCGCGCCCTGCTGGCGATGGAAAGCAACAACTTTGACCAGGCGCGCAAAACGCTGCAGCCGCTGCTCAGCGCCGATCCGCAAAATCCCTGGTATCTCGATCTGGCCACCGATATCGACCTCGGACAGAAGAAAACCGGCGACGCCATCAACCGCCTTAAAAACGCTCGTGAACTGCGCACCAATCCGGTGCTGCAGTTGAACCTGGCCAACGCCCTCCTGCAGGGCGGACAGCCCGGGGAAGCGGCGACCATCCTGAATCGTTATACCTTTACCTATAAAGAGGATGGCAACGGCTGGGACCTGCTGGCGCAGGCGGAAGGCGCCCTGGGCAATCGCGACCAGGAGCTGGCGGCGCGGGCAGAAAGCATGGCGCTGGTCGGCCAGCTGGAACAGGCGATTTCCCTGCTCAGCAGCGCCAGCTCGCAAGTGAAACTCGGTAGTCTGCAGCAGGCCCGCTACGATGCCCGCATCGACCAGCTACGTGAGCTACAGGCCCGCTTCCGCCCCTACCAAAAAATGTAAGGAGACCCCATGACCGACGCGGTAAAAATTTACCATAACCCACGCTGCTCGAAGAGCCGCGAAACGCTGAGCCTGTTGAAGAGCCACGGCATCGATCCTGAGGTGGTGCTTTATCTTGAGACGCCACCGGATGCCGGGACGCTGCGTCAACTGCTGCAGCTGCTGGGTATGGAGAGCCCCCGCGAGCTCATGCGCCAGAAAGAGGATCTGTATAAATCGCTCAATCTTGCCAACCCGGCGCTCAGCGACGCCGCGCTGATACAGGCGATGGTCGACAACCCTAAGCTCATCGAACGCCCAATTGTCGTCAGCCGCGGCCAGGCGCGTATTGGCCGACCACCGGAGCAGGTCCTTGAGATCGTGAGCTAAGCCACCCGCGCCGCGCTACGCGGCGCTTTTTTTACGTAGCTGATTCCAGATCTTCCACGCCAATCCCTCCCGCCCGTCTTGCAGTGCTACTGTTCATCTAACGCTCAATCCACTGGACGGATGAACATGAAAAAACCAACCTCAACGCCTCACGATGCCGTATTTAAGACCTATCTCTCCCACCCTGATACCGCCCGCGATTTTCTGCGGCTGTACCTGCCCGAGACGCTGCTTAAAGTGTGCGATCTGCGTACGCTGCATCTCGAGTCCGGGCATTTTGTCGAAGACGATCTGCGTCCCTTTTACGCCGACATTCTGTATTCCCTGAAAACCACGGCGGGAGACGGCTATATTTATGCGCTTATCGAACACCAGAGCACGCCCGACCGGCATATGGCCTTTCGTCTGATGCGCTACGCCATCGCCGCCATGCAGCGCCACCTTGATGCCGGCCACGATCGGCTGCCGCTGGTGATCCCTGTTCTCTTCTACCACGGTCTGGTAAGCCCCTACCCGTTCTCACTGCGCTGGCTCGATGAATTCGTCGCTCCGGAGCTGGCCGGCCACCTTTATCATGGGGCGTTTCCGCTGGCGGACATTACCGTCATTCCGGATGACGACATTGCCACCCACCAGCGCATGGCGACGCTGGAGTTACTGCAAAAACATATTCGACAACGCGATCTGGCGCAGCTCCTCGACAAACTGAGCGAATTATTATTGACTGGTCTGGCGACGGAATCGCAGGTACAAGCCCTGATGCACTATCTGGTGCAGGCAGGCAATGCGCGAGAGCCGATCAAGTTCATTCGCGAGCTGGCGTTACGTACGCCGCAGCACAAGGAGACGTTGATGACAATTGCGGAATATCTGGAACAGCAGGGTCTGGAGCGGGGCCTGGCGCAGGGACTGGCGCAGGGCCGTCAGGAAGGCCGGAAAGAAGAGGCGCAGCGTATCGCCGCCGCTATGCTACACAGTGGCCTGGCGCGCGACCTGGTCGCCCGGTTGACCGGGCTGACGGAGGAGGAACTGACTCCGCAGGCGGACTAGAGTTTAAGGATCTCTTTCACGAAGGGGATCGTCAGCTTGCGCTGAGCGGTAATCGAGGCATGATCCAGCTGATCGAGGGTCATAAATAGCGAGCGCATCTCGCGATCCAGCCGCTTCAGCAGGAAGCGGCACACGTCCTCCGGCATCTCGAAGCCGCGCAGTCTGGCGCGCAGCTGCAGGGCCTGCAGTTTGTCTTCATCCGACAGCGGCTGCAGCTTATAGATCTGCCCCCAGTCAAGCCGCGAGGCAAGATCCGGCAGACCAAGATTCAGTTGCCGCGGCGGCCGGTCGCCGGTGATCAGCAGCCGGGTTTTACCTGATTCCAGGATCCGGTTGTAGAGATTAAAGATGGCCATTTCCCAGGGCTCATCCCCGGCGACGCACTCGATGTTATCGATGCAGACCAGGGCCAGCTGTTCCATCCCCTCCAGCACCTCCGGCACAAACCAGGTGCGTTTATCCAGCGGCACGTAGCCTACGGCATCCCCGCGCTGGGAAAGCTCGGCGCAGGCGGCGTGTAACAGGTGGCTGCGACCCGCCCCTTCACGTGACCAGATATAAATATACCCGCTGTGTTCCTGGCGCAGTACGTTCTGGAGGGCAGCAAGTAGAGAAGGATTATCACCCGGCCAGAAACTCGCGAAGGTTTCGTCGTCAGGAAGATACAGTGGCAAAGAGAGCTGTGCCGGTGCGTTCAGATGGACCTCAACATAGGCTTACAGAAAAACGCGAAGAGTTTATCACAGATTTAGGTCAGGAGAGAACCGGGCGGGATCGCCGCCCGGTCAGGCGATCGTTATTTAACCTCTTCGCTATCCACGGCGTCGAGAACCACCTCTTCCGGACGCAGGACGCTGATAAGCTTGAAAATCAGGCTGAGCGCGATACCGACGATGGTGGCCAGCGCCATCCCTTTCAGCTCAGCGGCGCCAATGTGCACTTTGGCACCGCTGACGCCGATGATCAGGATCACGGAGGTGAGGATCAGATTCTGCGCTTTGCTGTAATCCACCTTCGATTCAATCAGTACGCGGATCCCCGAGGCGCCGATCACCCCGTACAGCAGCAGCGACACGCCGCCCATCACCGGCACCGGGATGATCTGGATCGCCGCCGCCAGTTTGCCGACGCAGGAGAGCAGAATCGCAATGATCGCCGCGCCGCCGATAACCCAGGTGCTGTAGACGCGGGTAATCGCCATCACGCCGATATTTTCCCCGTAGGTGGTGTTAGGCGTCGAGCCGAAAAAGCCGGAAATGATCGTCGACAGGCCATTGGCAAACATCGAACGATGCAGGCCCGGGTCGCGGATCAGATCGCGTTTGACGATATTGGCCGTCACCACCAGGTGACCGACGTGCTCGGCAATCACCACCAGCGCAGCGGGCAGAATGGTGAAGATGGCGAACCATTCAAAACGCGGCGTGTAGAAGGTTGGCAGCGCGAACCAGTGCGCTTCGGCGATCGGGGTGGTATCAACCACTCCCATCACAAACGACAGCGCATAGCCCACCAGAACGCCAATCAGGATCGGGATAATCGCCAGGAAGCCGCGGAACAGGACCGAACCAAACACCGTCACCGCCAGGGTTACCATCGAGATAATAATGGTTTTGCTGTCCGGTGACTGGCCGTCGGCTGGCAGCAGCCCGGCCATATTGGCCGCCACGCCTGCCAGCTCCAGACCGATAACCGCCACGATGGCCCCCATCGCCGCCGGGGGGAACATCACATCCAGCCAGCCGGTACCGGCTTTTTTGACAATAAAGGAGACGAGGCAGAACAGCACGCCGCACATAATGAAACCGCCCAGCGCCACTTCATAGCCCAGCGGCAGCAGGAGCAGCACCGGAGAGATAAAGGCGAAACTCGATCCCAGATACGCCGGGATTTTGCCTTTACAGATAAAGAGGTACAGCAGCGTACCAATACCGTTGAATAGCAGCACGGTGGCCGGGTTGATGTGGAACAGGATTGGCACCAGCACCGTTGCGCCGAACATGGCAAACAGGTGCTGCAAACTAAGCGGGATAGTCTGTAAAAGCGGCGGTCTTTCACTCACCCCGATAGCACGGCGCGTCATAGTGTTTTCCTCTGAGATGGTTAGTTATGTGTGTTTTATTCAAAAAAAAGCCGACTCTCAAAGTCGGCTTATTTATCGTTATTCGATTATTTCGTACCAAAGATCTTGTCGCCGGCATCGCCGAGACCGGGAATGATGTACCCGTGTTCGTTCAGTCCCTTATCGACAGAGGCGGTATACAGCTCAACGTCCGGGTGCGCTTTCTCCAGCGCGGCAATCCCTTCCGGCGCCGCCACCAGCACCAGCACCTTGATGCTGGTGCAGCCGGCGTTTTTCAGCAGATCGATAGTGGCGATCATCGACCCACCGGTGGCCAGCATCGGGTCAACCACCAGCGCCATACGCTCATCGATGTTGGACACCAGCTTCTGGAAGTAAGGTACCGGCTCAAGGGTTTCTTCATTGCGATAAATACCCACCACGCTGATACGCGCGCTTGGCACGTGCTCAAGCACCCCTTCCATCATGCCGAGGCCTGCGCGCAGGATAGGCACGACGGTAATTTTCTTGCCCTTGATCTGCTCAACTTCCACCGGGCCGTTCCAGCCTTCGATGGTCACTTTCTCGGTTGCCAGATCGGCGGTGGCTTCATAAGTCAGTAAGCTGCCCACTTCTGAGGCGAGTTCACGGAAGCGTTTGGTGCTGATGTCGTGCTCGCGCATCAGGCCCAGCTTGTGTTTGACGAGTGGGTGTTTGACTTCCACAATCTTCATTCTCTTTCTCCTCTGAGGGGCAGCCACAAAAAAAATCGCGGGATTATACCGCTTTTTTCGGATTAGGCCATACCCATCTTGCTTGACGTATATCAAGCAAAGTGATTTAGAGACAAAAAAACCGGAGACGAGGCTCCGGTTTTAGCGCGGGGTTCTGCCGGGCGGCGCTAACGCTTACCCGGACTGGAAACCACGCAGGCTCGATAAGCGCAGCGCCATCGGGAAATTATAGCTGCTCCCCGTTGCTGGCAATCACCTTCTTATACCAGTCGAACGACTTCTTCTTACTGCGGTCCAGCGTGCCGTTGCCTTCATTATCTTTATCCACGTAGATAAAGCCGTAGCGTTTTTTCATCTCCCCCGTGCCGGCGGAAACCAGATCGATACAGCCCCACGGGGTATAGCCCATCAGGTCAACACCATCTTCGACCACCGCCTTTTTCATCTCCGCGATATGGGCGGAGAGATAATCGATACGGTACTGGTCATCCACGCTGCCGTCCGCTTCACGAACATCGATCGCGCCAAAACCGTTTTCGACAATAAACAGCGGTAGCTGATAGTGATCCCAGAACCAGTTCAGCGAATAGCGCAGGCCAACCGGATCTATCTGCCAGCCCCAGTCCGACTTTTTCACGTACGGGTTGGAGACCAGGCTGGTGGTTTCATCATAATCGAGCAATGGGTTATCTTCGGTGGCTTTGGTGGCGAAGGACATATAGTAGCTAAAGCCGATGTAGTCGACACAGCCTTCGGTTAACGCCTGACGATCGGCTTCGGTCATGTCCAGGCTAAAGCCGCGGCGGGCAAAATAGTTGAGCAGATGCTGCGGATAGCGGCCGCGCACGTGGACGTCGGTGAACCAGTACCGGCGGTGCATGGCGTTCATCGCCATCATCATATCGTCCGGCGCGCAGGTCAGCGGATAGATGGGACACATGGCGATCATGCAGCCTATCTGCAGAGCAGGGTTGATCTCGCGCGCCGCTTTCACCGCCAGGGCGCTGGCCACCAGCTCATAATGTGCGGCCTGGTACATCACCGGTTCCCGATCTTCACCCGGCACATACTTCAGACCGGAGTTGGTGAAGGGGGCAAAGTCCTCATGGTAGTTGGCCTGGTTGTTGATCTCATTGAAGGTCATCCAGTACTTCACTTTATGCTGGTAGCGGGTGAAGACGACCCTGGCGAAGCGCACGAAAAAGTCGATCAGCTTGCGGTTACGCCAGCCGCCGTACTCGGTGACCAGGTGATAGGGCATTTCAAAATGCGACAGCGTAATGACCGGTTCAATACCGTGTTTCAGACATTCGTCGAACAGATCGTCATAAAACTGCAGGCCAGCCTCGTTCGGCTCCTGTTCATCGCCCTGCGGGAAAATACGCGTCCAGGCAATCGAGGTGCGGAAACATTTAAATCCCATTTCGGCAAACAGCGCCAGGTCCTGCGGGTAGCGATGATAAAAATCGATCGCCTCATGGTTCGGGTAGTTTTTCCCCGCTACCACGCCGTCGGTGATTTCCCGCGGCACCCCGTGGGCGCCGGCGGTCATGACATCCGCCACGCTGACCCCCTTGCCCCCCTCCTGCCAGCCGCCCTCTAACTGATGCGCCGCCACCGCGCCGCCCCACAGAAAACCTTCTTTAAATCCGGACATAATCTCTCCCTAAGGTCGATCGTCGCCAGGCGAACGATAGTGCTGATTGAAATGGTAAACCGCGCCAATCAGGCCGGCATCATTGCCGTGACTGACGGTATCGAGATAGTCGGCAATGCCGAACCAGGCCAGATGCTGGCGCAGCAGCGTCAGAAATCCAGGGCGTTCCACAATGCCGCCGCCGATAAAAATAGTCTGCGGATCGAAGATATTGACGAGGTTATAAAGGCCATGGCCCAGGCCATTGAAGAACTCGGCGACCAGACGCTGGCAAACCGGGTCGCCGGCGTCGTAGCGGTCAAAAATCATTTCGCCAGTGACGCTATCCAGCGGTGCGCCAATATGTTCCGCATAGCGATGGCGAAGCACCCGCAGGGTGCAGTTTTCATTCATCGAGTAGCGACGGGGATCGCGTCCGCCGGGACGATCGGTAAGCATATAGCCGAACTCACCGGCGCGAAAACGCGCCCCGTGGATCAGCTGATGTTGGCAAAAAATCGCTCCACCGATGCCAGTGCCGATAGTGAGCACCAGAAAATTGGCCATTTCCGCCGCTTTGCCCTGCCAGCGCTCGGCCAGCAGCACACAGTTGGCGTCGTTTTCCACCGAGACCGGCAGCCCGGTTCGCGTCTCGAGCCACGATTTCATGGCGAAGTTATCAAATCGACGGATAGCGCCGCCCATGGTGATAAAGCCGCTGTGCGGATCGACATAGCCCGGCGCGCTGATGGCTATACCTTCGCACGACGGGTGGGCCGCCAGCCACGACAGGATGGTCTGTAAGATATGATCGCCATCGCTGTCATTGATTGACTGCTTCGCGGTTTCCAACAGCCTGCCGTCGCGGGTCATGACGCCCATCTTTAGCGCGGTGCCGCCGATATCAAATGCCGCAATCTTCATTCATCCCTCCCCTGTCGAGCATAATGCACCGGTGATCCACACGGCGGCCAACCACAGAAACCGGTTTCATTCGTATGATGAGGATTCCCTGACACTGAGGCAAGCACAAGGCTGTACCCGGTTTCATTTTCGTGAGCAGTATCAAATTTGACCATCCGCCAACGGTTTTACGCCGACTGTAAAGCAGGCTCGCAAACGTTTGCTTTCCCTGTTAGAATTGCGCCGATTTTTCTTGCTTACCGCAAACGCGTGGAGACTTCGCAGTGACCGACAAAACCTCTCTCAGCTATAAAGATGCCGGCGTGGATATTGATGCAGGCAACGCTCTCGTCGACCGTATTAAGGGCGTGGTGAAGAAAACCCGTCGCCCGGAAGTGATGGGTGGACTGGGCGGATTCGGCGCGCTGTGCGCACTGCCGCAGAAATACCGCGAGCCGGTACTGGTCTCCGGCACCGACGGCGTCGGTACCAAGCTGCGTCTGGCAATGGATCTGAAGCGTCACGACACCATCGGCATCGACCTTGTCGCCATGTGCGTGAACGACCTGGTGGTTCAGGGCGCTGAGCCGCTGTTTTTCCTTGATTATTACGCCACCGGTAAACTGGACGTCGATACCGCAGCCAGCGTCATCAACGGCATCGCCGAAGGCTGCCTGCAGTCCGGTTGCGCGCTGGTGGGCGGTGAGACCGCAGAGATGCCGGGGATGTACCACGGCGAAGATTACGACGTGGCGGGTTTTTGCGTCGGGGTGGTGGAAAAATCAGAAATCATCGACGGCAGCAAAGTCGCTGACGGCGACGTGCTGGTGGCGCTGGCCTCCAGCGGCCCGCACTCTAACGGCTATTCGCTGGTGCGTAAGATTATTGAAGTTAGCGGCGTTGACCCGCAGACCACCGACCTTGACGGCAAACCGCTGGCCGACCATCTGCTGGCGCCGACCCGCATCTATGTGAAATCGGTTCTCGACCTGATTGCCAGCGTTGACGTCCACGCCATCGCCCATCTGACCGGCGGCGGCTTCTGGGAAAATATTCCGCGCGTGCTGCCGGACAACACCCAGGCGGTGATTGATGAGTCTTCCTGGCAGTGGCCGTCCGTCTTCAACTGGCTGCAAACCGCCGGTAACGTCAGCCAGCATGAGATGTACCGTACCTTTAACTGCGGCGTGGGGATGGTTATCGCCCTGCCGGCTGCAGAAGCAGACAAGGCCATTGCCCTGCTGAACGAGAAAGGTGAAAACGCGTGGAAAATCGGGTATATCAAAGCCTCCGATTCCGAACAGCGTGTGGTCATTGCATGAAAAACATTGTGGTGCTGATTTCCGGTAGCGGCAGTAATTTGCAGGCGATCATCGACGCCTGCGGCCGGAAACAGATCAACGGCACCCTGCGTGCGGTATTCAGTAACAAGGCCGATGCGTTCGGCCTTGAGCGCGCGCGCGCGGCCGGGATCCCGGCCCACGCGCTGGCGCAAAGTCAGTTTGCCGACCGGGAAGCGTTCGATCGTCAGCTGATGCATGAAATTGACGCCTACGCCCCGGATCTGGTGGTGCTGGCGGGCTATATGCGTATCCTGAGCCCCGCCTTCGTCAGCCACTATCAGGGACGTCTGCTGAACATCCACCCTTCGTTACTGCCGAAGTATCCTGGCCTGCATACCCATCGCCAGGTGCTGGAAAACGGTGACGAGGAGCATGGGACCTCGGTGCACTTCGTCACCGACGAGCTGGACGGCGGTCCGGTTATCCTGCAGGCCAAAGTGCCGGTCTTTGCTGGCGACAGCGAGGAAGAGGTCACGGCGCGGGTTCAGACCCAGGAACATGCCATTTATCCGCTGGTGATAAGCTGGTTCGTCGAGGGACGTCTGCGCATGGAGGGCAACCACGCCTGGCTGGATGAACGACAGCTTCCCCCCCAGGGCTATGCCGCTGAAGAATGAACAACAGCCCCGCCTTTCGCCATCGCGGGGCTTTTTTTAATTAAAATTGTTTATTAATCAAACATCTCACAGAAATAATTCTTCTTACTGTCATATAGTTGTGACACAGTAAATCGCTATGCAGAAAAATTCGTCATAATAGTCTACGTCCTGTGAGTAAAACGGAGTGTGAGCGGTAATGGGCCAGGAAAAGCTATACATCGAAAAAGAACTCAGCTGGTTGTCTTTTAACGAGCGCGTGCTGCAGGAAGCGGCGGACAAGAGTAACCCACTGATTGAGCGCATGCGCTTCTTAGGGATCTACTCCAACAACCTTGATGAGTTTTACAAAGTGCGCTTCGCTGAGCTTAAGCGCCGGATTATTATCAGTGAAGAACAAGGCAGTACCGCCCATTCTCGCCACCTGTTAGGCAAAATCCAGGCCCGCGTTCTGAAGGCCGATCAGGAATTCGATAGTCTGTATAACGAACTGCTGCTGGAGATGGCGCGCAACCAGATCTTCCTGATCAATGAGCGTCAGCTGTCCGTCAATCAGCAGGCCTGGCTGCGCAACTACTTTAAACAGTATTTGCGCCAGCATATCTCGCCGATCCTGATTAACCGCGAAACGGACCTCGTGCAGTTTCTGAAAGATGATTACACCTATCTGGCGGTGGAGATTATCCGCGGGGAAAACATCAACTATGCCCTGCTGGAAATTCCGTCGGATAAGGTCCCGCGCTTCGTAAACCTGCCGCCGGAAGCGCCTCGTCGCCGTAAGCCAATGATCCTGCTGGATAACATTCTGCGCTATTGCCTGGACGACATCTTTAAAGGCTTCTTTGATTACGATGCGCTGAACGCCTACTCGATGAAAATGACCCGTGACGCCGAGTACGATCTGGTGCATGAGATGGAGTCGAGCCTGATGGAGCTGATGTCCTCCAGCCTGAAACAGCGCCTGACCGCCGAGCCGGTTCGCTTCGTCTACCAGCGCGATATGCCGGACGCGATGGTCGAAATGCTGCGCGATAAGCTCTCCATCTCCAACTATGACTCAATGCTGCCGGGCGGCCGCTATCACAACTTTAAAGACTTTATCGGCTTCCCGAACGTGGGTAAGGCCAATCTGGTCAATAAACCTATGCCGCGCCTGCGTCATCTGTGGTTTGATAAATTCCGCAACGGCTTCGACGCCATTCGCGAACGCGATGTGCTGCTCTACTACCCCTATCATACTTTTGAGCATGTGCTGGAGCTGCTTCGCCAGGCCTCGTTCGACCCCAGCGTACTGGCGATCAAAATCAACATCTACCGCGTGGCCAAGGATTCGCGCATCATCGACGCGATGATCCACGCCGCCCACAACGGTAAAAAAGTCACCGTGGTGGTGGAGCTGCAGGCGCGTTTTGACGAAGAGGCCAACATTCACTGGGCGAAACGCCTGACGGAAGCGGGCGTTCACGTTATCTTCTCCGCGCCGGGCCTGAAGATCCACGCCAAGCTGTTCCTTATCTCGCGTAAAGAAGGCGATGAGGTGGTGCGCTACGCCCACATCGGCACCGGTAACTTCAACGAGAAGACCGCGCGGATCTATACCGACTATTCGCTGTTAACCGCCGATGCGCGCATTACCAATGAAGTCCGCCGGGTGTTTAACTTTATTGAAAACCCCTACCGCCCGGTTAGCTTCGATTACCTGCTGGTGTCGCCGCAGAACTCGCGTCGTCTGCTGTATGAGATGATCGACCGCGAGATCGCTAATGCGCAGAACGGGCAACCGTCCGGTATTACCCTGAAGCTGAACAACCTGGTGGACAAAGGGCTGGTGGACAGACTGTATGCCGCCTCCAGCTCCGGCGTGCCGGTCAACCTGTTGATCCGCGGCATGTGCTCGCTGATCCCCGGTCTGGAAGGCATCAGCGAAAATATTCGCGTCATCAGCATTGTGGACCGTTTCCTCGAGCACGACCGGGTCTACTGTTTTGAAAACGGTGGCGATAAGCAGGTCTGGCTCTCCTCTGCCGACTGGATGACGCGTAATATCGATTATCGTATCGAAGTTGCCGCCCCGCTGCTCGACCCGCGCCTGAAACAGCGGGTGCTGGATATTTTTGATATCCTGTTCAACGATACGGTAAAAGCGCGCTATCTTGATAAAGAACTGAGTAATCGCTATGTGCCGCGCGGCAATCGCCGTAAAGTGCGCGCTCAGATGGCGATTTACGATTATCTCAAATCACTCGAACAACCCGACTAACCTATGCCAATAAACGAAAAAACCCCTCGACCGCAGGAGTTCGCTGCGGTTGACCTTGGTTCGAACAGTTTTCATATGGTGATCGCCCGTGTCGTCGACGGCGCCATGCAGATCATCGGACGCCTGAAACAGCGCGTACATCTGGCCGATGGCCTCGATGAAAACTCGGTGTTGAGCGAAGAAGCCATGACCCGCGGGCTGAACTGCCTGTCGCTGTTTGCCGAACGCCTGCAGGGATTTTCTCCCTCCAGCGTCTGCATCGTCGGGACGCATACGCTGCGTCAGGCGACCAATGCGGCGGAGTTTCTTAAACGCGCGGAAAAAGTGATCCCCTACCCGATCGAGATCATCTCCGGTAACGAAGAAGCGCGCCTGATATTTATGGGCGTGGAGCACACGCAGCCGGAGCGCGGCCGTAAGCTGGTGATTGATATCGGCGGCGGTTCGACCGAGCTGGTCATCGGTGAAGATTTTGAGCCCCGCCTGGTGGAAAGCCGCCGCATGGGGTGCGTGAGTTTCTCCCAAGCCTACTTCCCGGGCGGGACGATCAATAAAGAAAATTTTCAGCGCGCTCGCCTGGCGGCGGTACAAAAGCTGGAAACCCTGGCCTGGCAGTTCCGTATTCAGGGCTGGACCGTGGCGCTGGGCGCCTCCGGCACCATTAAAGCCGCCCAGGAAGTGCTGGTGGCGATGGGCGAGAAGGACGGGTTTATTACGCCGGAACGCCTCGAAATGCTGGTCAGTGAGCTGCTGAAGCATAAAAACTTCGACGCGCTCAGCCTGCCCGGCCTCTCGGAAGACCGTAAAGCGGTCTTTGCCCCGGGGCTGGCGATCCTGTGCGGCGTGTTTGACGCGTTAGCCATTAAAGAGCTTCGTCTGTCTGATGGCGCGCTGCGTGAAGGCGTGCTGTACGAAATGGAAGGCCGTTTCCGCCACCAGGATATTCGTAGCCGCACGGCGCAGAGTCTGGCGAATCAGTACAACATCGATCGCGAACAGGCGCGCCGGGTGCTGGAAACCACCACCCTTATGCTGGAGCAGTGGCAGGAGCAGAATCCGAAGCTGGCCAATCCACACCTCGCGGCGCTGTTGAAGTGGGCGGTGATGCTCCATGAGGTGGGCCTGAATATTAACCACAGCGGCATGCACCGCCACTCGGCCTACATTCTGCAGAACAGCGACCTGCCGGGCTTCAACCAGGAGCAGCAGATGCTGATGGCCACGCTGGTGCGCTATCATCGCAAAGCGATAAAACTCGACGACCTGCCGCGCTTTACGCTGTTCAGGAAAAAGCAGTTTCTGCCGCTGATCCAGCTGCTGCGCCTCGGCGTGCTGCTGAATAACCAGCGTCAGGCCACCACAACGCCGCCGACGCTACGGCTGCAGACGGAAGCTCACCACTGGACGCTGACCTTCCCGCACAACTGGTTTAGCCAGAATGCGCTGGTGCTGCTGGATCTGGAAAAAGAGCAGCAGTACTGGGAAGGTGTGCCGGAGTGGCTGCTGAAGATTGCGGAAGAAGAGCCAGACGCCTGATCGCCTCTGTGGATAGCATTCGAGCCGGGCCATCGCGCCCGGCTTTTTACCGCTTCAGGCGCTCATCCCCTCCGCCAGCTGCGCCAGAGGTACCGGGACGCCAATATCATAGCCCTGCATATAATCTATCCCCAGCGCGATAACCGCCTGGCGTATCTCCGGCGACTCGACATATTCGGCCACCACCTGCATGTTCTTCATCCGCGCCAGACGACAGATAGAGTCCACCACCTGGTAATCAAGACTGCTGGCGAGCAGATTGCGAATAAAGCTGCCGTCGATTTTAAGAATATCGACGTTCATCGTTTTTAACCGCGCATAGCTGGCGTAGCCGGTACCAAAATCATCGATCGCCACCCGGCAGCCCAGCGCCCGCAGACGCTCTAATGTCTGGCAAACCAGCTCGGGGTTGCTGAGCGCATAGTTTTCGGTCAGCTCGAAGATAATCTGCCATGGCTCAATGTTATAGGCCTGCAGCAGGTTTTCCACCTCCTCGGGAAACTGACTGCGGCTCAGCGAGACCGGAGAGAGGTTGATCGCCAGCCGCAGACCGGGCAGCGCCCGCCGGTTGGCATCCATAAAGGCCAGGGTGTGCTCAATGACCCACTGATCCACGCGCGTGGACAACCCAAACTCGTGCGCCACCGGCAGGAACTCGTTTGGCCCTGTCAGCTCCCCCGACTCCCCTTTCATCCTCAACAACACTTCATGGTAGTTGTCGCCGCGAATACCCTGGATAGGCTGCGCCATCAGGACAAAATGGTCTTGCTCCAGCGCCTTGAGGATGCGGTTCATCATCGCCACTTTGTCTTTCAGATCCTGCTGGACATGCCCGGCGCCGCGGCGCTGCAAATTCTCCGGATGGCCGCTGGCCAGCGACATGTCGGCAATCGTGTTCAGCTCGCCAAGCAGCAAATACAGATGCTTCACCGGCGAGCGGACGTTGCAATAGCTCATGCCGATCCGCGGCTGCAGGGGGACCCCGTCCCAGTGAAAACGGAACTGTCGCAGGGAGCGCTCAATTAAGTGAATGCGCGCCTGGTGCCCTTCGCTGTTGAGACGAAACACTAAATCGTGACCGGCAAGATGATATACCGCTTCGTTCGGCTGCAGCAGCGCACGCAGGTGATTCGCCAGCATTTGCTTATACTGAATGCGCAACAGCACCCCGTAGTGGCGGCCCAGCAGCTCAAGCTCAGGAATACGCAAAAAACAGAGCGTCGACCAGCTCGCGCCGTTCAGCGCCCGGCTCAGCGCCCGCAGATTCGGCATATGTACCACCGGGTCGAGGAAGGCCATCTGTCGGACGCGGGCGTAGATCAGCCGCTGCTGTGTCGCCAGCATCGCCGTATAGGCGACAATAAACGAGAACACCAGATAGCTTGACGAGGTGATCGCCAGCTGAGTGTTATAACTTGGATAAATGGGTAAATAACGGTAATGAAAATGGATCACGGCGATCAGTACCGGCGTCCAGATCAGCGAGATAAAGCGATAGCCAAAACGCATCGCCCCCCACAGCATCACCGGCATCAGTAAGGATAATGTATAATTTGTACTAAATATAGTGCTGCTATCATTAAGCGGCATCAATAATAGCCCCAGCAGCAGGATTAATATCGCCACCCAGCTGATGATTTCAATTTTTTTTATTTTTGGATCAATTTGTAAGCGAACCTGAGAAATAAATCCGCGCAAATAAAAAGGGTTACGAATTACCCGCAGCAGTAAATAACATAAGGGCACGCCGGTCAGGCACCCTACCATCAGCGCCTGAAAGGTGATTAACGACCGTAAACTAAACGGCGAGATGCCGGTCATCTCCGTTGTGCGCGGATGCAGCCCCAGAAACTCGGCGATCTGCGACAGAATCAGAAAAATGACCGAAGGGAGCAGCATTTGCCAGAACAAACGATGCGGCATCAGTCTGACGTTACCATGCGATACCTGCTGCCGTTGGGGAACAAAGATGCGGTATCCGCCCCAGCAGAGTACGCAGGGGATCAGAAAATGGAACAGTACGCCAAAGGCCTGTTCCGGCGTCATGCCCCGGGCCAGCGTAAGCAGCAGGCCAACGATAATACCGGGGATCGCCGCCCAGCCGAAAAACATCATCAGGCTGAGCACCAGCGCCAGGGGAAGATAATAAAGATAAACCATGTGACCATTCAGCACGGTATATGTATTCATCCCTCTGGCAAGGGGTAATAACAGCACAGGCAGGAGAAGCGGTAAGGCCCACCATTTGTCGCGATATTGTTGATAGTATTTTAATAAATTCATAGGTGCTCTACAGAGAGCCTCTGCTCCTGCGAGGCATATTCAGGCAGGCATCCAACCACCCCATGCTGACCGCATAAGTAATAACGATACGGTAACGTCCGCTGATTTTAGTGGCCAAGAGAATGAGGCTGTTGATATAAATCAACAAATGCTGACACCAACATTAATAAAACTTATTTTTTCACCATTCCTTGGCTAATAAAGTGAGCATGTAAATACGCCGATTATCTTATATAACATTAATTAATGTTTTCACTGCCGCACTTTTACATCTGCATCAATTGACCCCACCTCGTTCCTGTGCCTTAATACCCCCATCGCCCATCTTCGGGTATACTTCAAGGAACCTTTTGTGAGTCAGGCACCCAGTATGCGTAAACGACATCGATTTAACCGTCGCATGACCCGTATCGTACTGCTTATCAGCTTTCTCTTCTTCTTTGGACGCTTTGTCTACTCCTCCATTGGCGCCTGGTACCATCACCAGGATAAAAAAGCGTCGCAGGAGTCAACGCTCACCGTCGAGCCTTCCGCCCGCGAGTAACCCGTTGAGCCCGATGCCGGGTGCGCCCCCAACCGCTGTCAGAGACGCCCGTTTTCGAGACTCTATCCCTGACGAGGCATGTGTTGCCGCTGGCGATTTATAAGCGCACGGCCTGTAGCAGACGCAGCATTTCCGCCATTCCTTTGGTAATCACTTTATCCTGACGCATGACAACCGCCAGCTGACGGTACAGCGACGGGGCCAGAGAATGTACCGTTAAGCCACAGCGATCCTCCGCCTGCTCCACCGCCATGCGGGGCACAATACTGTAGCCCAGCCCGGCCCGCACCATGCGTTTGATCGCCTCGATGCTTCCCAGCTGCATCACCGGCGTGACCGCCAGGCCCGCCGAACGGAACCAGCGGTCAATCAGATCCCGCGTGCCGCTGCCCGCCTCGAAGGCAATGAGCGGCAGCGCCTGCAGCGCTTCAGGGGTGCACACCGCCGGGATCCCCGCCTCGTGGCTGGGATGAATGACCACGAACTCCTCGTCAACCACTGCGGTCACTGCCAGACTGCGCCCCTGCACGGGCAGGGTAACCAGTCCAAGATCGAGCCGGTTTTCCTCCACCGCCCGGACGATATCCAGCGTGTTGCCGGTGGTCACCCCCACCGTCAACAGCGGGTGCTGCTGACGAAGATGCTGCAGCAGCGGCGGAAGAAGATGAATGCATGCCGTCGCGCCGGTCCCCAGCGTCAACGAGCCATTAACTTCCTGGCTAAATGCGCTGACCGACTGCACCGCGCTATTCACCGCCCGATCGATCTGCTCGCTGTGGGCCAGCAGCGCCATACCCGCCGCCGTCGCCTTGATCCCACGCCCGGTGCGCTCCAGCAGCCGAGTCTGTAAAAATTGCTCCAGCTGACGCACCTGCAGGCTAACGGCAGGCTGGGAGATCCCCAGCGCGTCGGCGGCGGCGGAGAAGCTGCCGCGCTGTACGACCAGCCGGAAGGTCGCCAGGTTTCCCAGGTTCAGTGTTGTCATGCAAAGTTTCTCTTATACCGCGCATAAGGTGGCCGCTCTGCCAGAACAATAGCCTGCCGGGTATGCTCAGGACAACTGTCTTAACGGAATGAAAAACCATGGAAACACCGGCTATTCCCCGACGCCTCGCCTTCACGGCGGGCGCTCAGCAACTGATCAACTGGGGTATCTCTTTTTATATGCCCGGCACCTTTGCCGGGGCGATGTCGGCAGATACCGGCTGGTCATCCCCACAAATCTACTCAGGCCTGACGCTCGCCATGCTGGTGATGGCCACCCTCTCGCCGTTTGTCGCCCGGCTGCTGTCGCGTGCTGGCGGGCAACGCGTGGTGATGGCAGGCTCCCTGCTGCTCGCCGTCGGTTGTCTGCTTATGGCTGACGCACACTCGCTTGTCGCCTGGTACAGCGCCTGGCTGTTGACCGGCATCGGCATGCGTTTGTCGCTGTATGACGCGCTGTTTGCCGCGCTGGTTAATCTCTACGGCAAGCAGGCGCGACGGACGATCTCCCGCATAACCCTGACGGGTGGGCTGGCCTCGGTGGTGTTCTGGCCGCTGGGGGAGGCTCTGCTCGCGGCCATGAGCTGGCGGGAAGCACTGCTGATCTATGCCCTGTTCGGCTTGCTAAGCGCCGCGTTAACCCTGTCGCTACCCAATAAAACAGGCTTTATCGTCAATAAACCCGCCGCCCCTGCCGCGGTACGGGATCGGCGAAACGGCTGGCTGTACGCCGCGTTTATCGCGCTGATCACCTTTGTCTCTAATGGCACTTCCACCCATCTGCCGGAATTTATCATAAGCGTCGGTCTGCCGGTTGCCGTCGGCATGTTATGGGGCGTTGGACAGACTGGTGCACGGTTTCTGGAGGTGGTGGCCGGGGCGGGGCTCACCCCGCTTCGCCTGACGCTGCTTACCGCGCTGGCTATGCCGGTGTGCTTTATGCTCGGCCTGAGTAGCTCGCTTTTTCTCTGGTCAGCCGCCGGTTTTGTGCTGGGCTACGGGGCGATTAACGGGCTGGTGACCATCGTCAAAGCCACGCTGCCGCTGCAGTTGTTTGCCCCTGAAGCGTACGCCAGACGCACCGGGGTGCTGCTGATCCCGGCCCAGCTGATGGCGGCGGCCTCCCCGCTGGCCTATGCGTGGCTGAACCGGGCTTTAGGGACGATCGGGGCGATGTGGCTGTCGTGGGGGTTAACGCTGCTGATTGCCGTACTGGCGGTGGCTATCGTCAAGGGGCAGGCATCGCACCAGGCTGAGGGTATCCCTGCCCTTAGCGACTAGAGCACAAAGCCACCGTCGATGGTCAGGCTTGTACCCGTCATGTAGCCGGACGATTCACCGGCAAGCCAGGCCGCCAGCGAGGCGATTTCGTCCGGTTCGCCCATACGCTGCAAGGGAATGCGCCCGACGATCTGCTCCGCCATTCCGGCAGTCATATCGGTGGCGATGGGCCCCGGCTGGATGTTGTTAATCGTGATGCGCCGTGGCGCCAGATCCAGCGCAAGGTTCTGCACCATTGAGGCGACAGCCGCTTTACTCATGGCATACACGCTACTGCCCACATGGCCGGTACGCACCGCGGTATTACTGCCGATGGTGATCACACGCCCCCCTTCCGCCATCGGCTTAACCGCCGCCTGAATGGCAAGGAAGACACCACGCACGTTGACGGCCAGGGTGGTATCCAGATCGTCCAGCGAATAGGCCTCAAGGGTACCGAGACGCAGCACGCCCGCATTTACCACCGCGACATCCAGCCTGCCGTAGTGCCGTAATGTCTTATCCACCGCGGCCTGGATAGCCCTGGGGTCTGCGCTGTCGGCTTCAATGGCTATCGCCTGACCGCCCCGTTGCTCAATCGTTGAGACCAGCGCCTGCGCCCGATCCGGGCGTGATACCCAGGTGATGGCAACCCGATAGCCCTCGTGCGCCAGTCGCGCCGCAATGGCCGCCCCGATACCGCGCGCGCCGCCGAAAATCAACGCTACCTTTTCGTGATTCATGATGGTCATTCTCCTGTTTGCTGTAGCACCCACCCGGGTGCCTCTGCAGACACCATGCCAGCAGATACAGCCCTTCGCATGCGCGGAATGTATCGCACTGTATCCACGCCGCCCTGCTTACGCAGCCATACAAAAAAGCCGCCCACAGCAAACAGACCCGATACATAAAAATGGTTTTATGAGGCTGTCGCCATTGATGACCCGATGAGGAGATACCCCGATGATACGTCCACATTTACTCTTCACGCTGTTCGCGCTGACATCAGGCTGCGCCTGGGCTGCACCGCTTAGCGGACTCAGCGCCGCGGATGTTAACGGCCCCGCCGCCGTTGCACCGCCCGAACAGCCCCAGCCACCGGCAACACTGATTGTGGATCCGCCGCTGGCGGGCCCGCTGAGTAAAGGTGCGGTCTTTATTCAATACCGCGCCGAGAACATGCGTATTGAACCGGTGTTCGGGCCCGAGGCGCTGAAAGTGGCGCCGCGCATCGGCCATATCCACGTCATCGTGGATGACAACCCCTGGCACTGGGCCGACGCCAGCGGCGAGCCGGTTATTCTGGTGGGCCTGCCTGCCGGTCATCACAAGGTGACCCTTATTCTCGCCGATCCAACCCATAAACCTGTTGATCGCAAGACCGTCGAATTCATCGTACCGCCGCATGCTGCGGTTATGCACTGAACGCCACCAGTCACTTATTTTTGAGGATCTTAACCATGAAAGCATTACTGATTGCTGTTCTGACCTTCTCCGCCGCAATGGCGTCTTCCGCTTTCGCTGCCCGGGAAATTAACCAGCCTCAGGGGCTGCAAAAAATTGGCACCGTTTCCGACAGCAGCGGCGCAACGTCGCTGGCGGATCTGGAGGCGAAACTGCAGGCCAAAGCCGTTAAAGCGGGCGCCGGTGCGTTTCGCATTACCTCCGCCGGGGGGAACAACACCCTGTCGGGCACCGCAGATATTTACCGTTGAGGCGTCACCATGAAAAAACAGTCTCTTCATACCTTCGCGGTGGGCCTGCTGCTGGCCGCCGCCAGCGGTACCGCACTGGCGAGTAGCAATAAAACCGTGGTGCTGGTGCACGGCGCTTTTGCCGACGGCAGCAGCTGGAACCAGGTGATCGACAGACTGCAACGCCAGCATACCGAGGTCATTGCCGTTCAGCTGCCGCTCAACTCGCTGAAAGAGGATGTCGCCGCAACCCAGCGCGCCATCGCCCGGGCCCACGGGGATGTGGTGCTGGTAGGCCACTCCTGGGGCGGGACGGTGATCAGCGAGGCGGGTAACGCTGCGCGGGTCAAATCGCTGGTTTACGTGGCGGCGTTTGCCCCGGACTCGGGCCAGTCGACTGCGGATCTGGCGGGGAGCTACCCTGCCCCACCGGGCAGCGCAGGTATTGCTAAAACCGCAGAGGGTTTTCTCTGGTTACCTGAAAAATCGGTACGCCAGGACTTTGCGCCAGATATTAAGGCTGCTGAGCAAAACAGGCTGATCGCCACCCAGGGCCCGATCCGCGCGGAGGCCTTTACCGAAAAGGTCACGCATGCGGCCTGGCATGATAAGCCGAGCTGGTATGTGGTCAGCAAGAATGACCGGATGATCAATCCGGATCTGGAGCGTTCGATGGCGAAGGCGATTGATGCGAAAACCACTGAGGTGGCGGCAAGCCATGTGTCGATGGTGAGCCAACCGGTGGAGATTGCCCGGGTGATTGAGCAAGCGGTGAAATGAGACAGGCAATAAAAAGCCCGCAGGATGCGGGCTTAAATCAAAAACGATTAACGGGCGGGCGTTATTCCCACTCGATCGTTGCTGGCGGCTTACCGCTGATGTCATACACCACGCGGGAGATACCGTTCACTTCATTGATAATGCGGTTAGAGACGCGGCCGAGGAAATCATACGGCAGGTGCGCCCAGTGCGCGGTCATGAAGTCGATGGTTTCCACCGCACGCAGGGAAACCACCCAGTCGTATTTACGGCCATCGCCCATCACACCGACGGAGCGAACCGGCAGGAACACGGTGAACGCCTGGCTCACTTTGTTGTACAGGTCAGCTTTGTGCAGCTCTTCGATGAAGATAGCGTCGGCGCGACGCAGCAGGTCGCAGTACTCTTTCTTCACTTCGCCCAGCACGCGCACGCCGAGGCCCGGACCCGGGAACGGATGACGGTAGAGCATATCGTACGGCAGACCCAGCTCCAGACCGATCTTACGCACTTCGTCTTTGAACAGCTCGCGCAGCGGCTCAACCAGCCCCATCTTCATCTCTTTCGGCAGGCCGCCCACGTTGTGGTGAGATTTGATGACGTGCGCTTTACCGGTAGCGGAAGCGGCAGATTCGATAACGTCAGGGTAGATGGTGCCCTGCGCCAGCCATTTGACGTCGTCCAGCTTCAGCGCTTCTTCGTCGAACACTTCCACGAAGACGCGGCCGATAATCTTACGTTTCGCTTCCGGATCGTTCTCGCCTTTCAGCGCGTCGAGGAAACGCTGCTCGCCTTCGACGTGAACAATGTTCAGGCCAAAGTGGTCGCCGAACATGTCCATCACCTGCTGGGCTTCGTTCAGACGCAGGAGACCGTTATCCACGAATACGCAGGTCAGGTTTTTGCCGATGGCGCGGTGCAGCAGCATCGCGGTCACCGAAGAGTCCACGCCGCCGGAGAGGCCGAGGATCACTTTGTCATCGCCAACCTGCTGGCGGATACGCTCAACGGCGTCGTCGATGATTTTCGCCGGGGTCCACAGGGCTTCGCACTGGCAGATATCGCGCACGAAGCGCTCCAGCATACGCATCCCCTGACGGGTATGGGTCACTTCCGGGTGGAACTGCACGCCGTAGAAGCGTTTTTCTTCGTTGGCCATAATGGCGAACGGGCAGTTGTCGGTGCTGGCGACGGTGACGAAGTCAGACGGGATGGCGGTGACTTTGTCGCCGTGGCTCATCCACACGTCCAGCAACGGTTTGCCGTCCGCGGTCAGAGAGTCTTCGATACCGCGCACCAGCGCGCTGTCGTTAACCACTTCAACCTGCGCGTAGCCAAACTCACGCTCGTTAGAGCCTTCTACATGGCCGCCCAACTGCATCGCCATGGTCTGCATACCGTAGCAGACGCCAAATACCGGCACGCCGGCTTCGAACACATACTGCGGCGCGCGCGGGCTGTTCTCTTCGGTGGTGCTTTCCGGGCCGCCGGAAAGAATGATGCCGCTTGGATTAAATTCGCGGATCTGTGCTTCCGTGACATCCCATGCCCACAGCTCACAGTAGACGCCCAGCTCACGCACGCGACGCGCCACCAGCTGAGTATACTGTGACCCGAAGTCGAGAATGAGAATGCGATGTTTATGAATGTTTTCCGTCATTGACGCTAATTCCGAGGCAAGTGAAACAGAGTAAATAAATCGCCCGACGCAAGGTCGGGCGAAGAAATCAGGAGCCCAGACGGTAGTTCGGGGACTCTTTGGTGATGGTCACGTCGTGAACGTGGCTTTCCTGAATGCCCGCACCGCTGATGCGTACGAATTCAGCTTTGGTACGCAGCAGGTCAATGGTACCACAGCCGGTCAGACCCATACAGGAGCGCAGGCCGCCCATCTGCTGGTGAATGATCTCTTTCAGGCGGCCTTTATAGGCCACGCGGCCTTCGATACCTTCCGGCACCAGTTTGTCAGCGGCGTTATCGCTCTGGAAGTAGCGGTCAGAGGAGCCTTTCGACATCGCGCCGAGGGAGCCCATCCCGCGATAGGATTTGTAAGAGCGGCCCTGGTAAAGTTCGATTTCGCCCGGGGATTCTTCGGTACCGGCCAGCATGGAGCCGACCATCACTGCCGCCGCACCGGCCGCGATCGCTTTAGCGATGTCGCCGGAGAAACGGATACCGCCGTCGGCGATAACCGGAATACCGGTGCCTTCCAGCGCTTCCACCGCGTCGGAAACCGCGGTGATCTGCGGCACGCCTACGCCGGTCACGATACGGGTAGTACAGATGGAGCCCGGGCCGATGCCCACTTTCACCGCGCTGCAGCCGGCTTCCGCCAGCGCACGCGCGCCTGCGCCAGTGGCGACGTTGCCGCCGATGATCTGCAGGTCCGGGTATTTCGCGCGCGTTTCACGAATACGTTGCAGAACGCCTTCGGAGTGGCCATGAGAGGAGTCGATCAGCAGGACGTCAACGCCCGCAGCCACCAGCGCATCAACACGCTCTTCGTTGCCCGCGCCGGCGCCGACCGCAGCGCCTACGCGCAGACGGCCCTGCTCATCTTTACAGGCATTCGGTTTACGTTCCGCTTTCTGGAAGTCTTTTACGGTGATCATCCCGCGCAGGTGGAAGCTCTCATCCACAACCAGCGCCTTCTCAACGCGTTTTTCGTGCATCTTCGCAAAGACCACTTCACGGCTTTCGCCTTCACGAACGGTAACCAGACGCTCTTTCGGGGTCATGTAGACGCTGACCGGCTGGTTCAGATCGGTGACGAAACGCACGTCGCGGCCAGTGATGATGCCGACCAGCTCGTTCTCTTCGGTAACCACCGGGTAGCCGGCGAAGCCGTTACGCTCGGTCAGCTCTTTCACTTCACGCAGGGTGGTGGTCGGCAGAACGGTCTGCGGGTCGGTGACCACGCCGGACTCATGTTTCTTCACGCGGCGAACTTCTTCCGCCTGGCGCTCGATGGACATGTTTTTGTGAATAAAGCCGATGCCGCCTTCCTGTGCCAGGGCAATAGCCAGACGCGCTTCCGTTACGGTATCCATGGCTGCGGAGAGCATAGGAATATTCAGACGAATGGTTTTCGTCAGCTGAGTGCTGAGATCGGCTGTATTCGGCAGAACGGTAGAATGAGCGGGAACGAGGAGGACGTCGTCAAACGTCAGGGCTTCTTTAGCGATACGTAGCATGGGCAATATCTCGACCAGGGTGGATAAATATTGCCGTGGCATTATACAGAGCGTAACCGATTGCATCTACCCTTTTTTGCAAATAATACTTGCCATCCCCTCTGAGCGCGTTACTATCGACTGAATAACCTGCTGATTTAAAGTTTGATCTTGCTCACATGTTACCCTCTCAATCCCCCGCAATTTTTACCGTTAGCCGCCTCAATCAGACGGTGCGTCTGCTGCTTGAGCGCGAAATGGGCCAGGTCTGGATCAGCGGCGAGATCTCTAACTTCAGCCAGCCTTCTTCCGGCCACTGGTACTTCACCTTAAAAGACGATAACGCCCAGGTGCGCTGCGCGATGTTCCGCAACAGCAACCGCCGGGTCACGTTTCGCCCACAGCATGGGCAGCAGGTGCTGGTTCGCGCCAACATCACCCTGTATGAGCCGCGCGGCGACTACCAGATTATCGTCGAAAGCATGCAGCCCGCCGGCGAAGGGTTGCTGCAGCAGAAGTATGAGCAGCTGAAAGCGCAGTTAACCGCGGAAGGGCTGTTCGATCAAAAACATAAGCAGGCGCTCCCCTCCCCCGCCCGCTGCGTCGGGGTCATCACCTCGAAAACCGGCGCCGCGCTGCACGATATTCTTCATGTCCTCAGACGCCGCGACCCCGGGCTGCCGGTGATCGTCTACCCGACCGCGGTCCAGGGTGACGATGCCCCCGGGCAGATTGTGCGCGCCATCGCGCTGGCGAACGCGCGTCAGGAGTGTGACGTGCTGATTGTCGGACGCGGCGGTGGTTCGCTGGAGGATCTGTGGAGTTTTAACGATGAGCGGGTGGCGCGCGCTATCTTCGCCAGCCAGATCCCTATCGTCAGCGCCGTCGGTCATGAAACCGACGTCACTATCGCTGATTTTGTTGCCGACCTGCGAGCGCCGACCCCTTCTGCCGCCGCGGAGATCGTCAGCCGTAATCAGCAGGAGCTGCTGCGCCAGCTACAGGCCGGGCAGCAGCGGCTGGAGATGGCGATGGACTATTTCCTCGCCAGTCGCCAGCGCCGTTTTACCCAGTTGTTCCATCGTCTGCAGCAGCAGCACCCGCAGCTGCGGCTGGCCCGCCAGCAGACCGCACTGGAACGCCTGCGCCAGCGGATGCGCATCGCCGTGGAATCGCAGCTTAAACGCGCCGAGCAGCGGCAAAAGCGCACTGTTCAGCGCCTGAATCACTATAACCCGCAGCCGCGTATCCACCGGGCGCAATCGCGCGTCCAGCAGCTGGAATACCGGCTGGCGGAAACGATGCGTAGCCGCCTCAGCGAGCGGCGTGAACGGTTTGGGCACGCGGTGACCCATCTGGAGGCGGTGAGTCCCTTAGCCACCCTGGCGCGCGGCTATAGCGTCACTTCGGTGAGCGACGGCACGGTGTTGAAGCAGACAAAACAGGTCAAAACCGGCGATCTGCTCACCACCCGCCTGAAAGACGGCTGGGTCGAAAGTGAAGTGAGGCAGATTGCGCCGGTGAAAAAAACGCGGGCCAGAAAGCCATCGCCGCCTAAACCAGCGGAATAAACTCCACCCGTTTTTTCGAGATCAGGCCGTGCCCGTGCTGGCAAAAGTAATCCACCGCGCCGCACGCCTTCAGCACCTCCAGCGGCTGGTGGCATTCCGGGCAGCGCGCCTCAAGGGCAAATACCCTTTCGCACTGAGCGCAATGCGCGCTGCTGCCTTTGACATCTAACGGCGCGTGGCACAGAGGGCAATCAAGTTCCATAACCATTCCTTTCAACGTTTATCTGCACCTATTTTATCATGTTCCGGGTTTAATGAGGGCCGCGTAATTGCTGCTGCAACCTGAGCAGCCATTCCACTTCCTCAAGCCGACGCCGCGTCAGCCCGGCCACGCTTTCGGGCGTCCGGGTAAACACATTCTCCGCGCCAAGGATCTGCTCATCGAGACAGTGCGCATAGATCGCTCCGGGCCGGGTCCAGCGCTGGATCCGCTCGCCGTCCTGTAGCGTCGCCACCTCGCCATCAGGGGCGCGATCGAGGGCAAGCAGTCGCCCGTCCCGCAGCCCTATCCGCATTCCCTTTTGCCCGCCCGCGGGACCGGCATATTTGTTAAGCCAGATATTCAGCGGGATATCGCCCAGGCGTCCCTGCAGATGCGCCTCTCCCTCGGCAGTGACCGTATCCCCATGAGCAATATCTCGGCCGAGACGGTCTTTCGCCGCCCGAACGGCGAGGTCCAGCGTCACATCGCCCCCGCAGTCGAGCAGCGTTTCCCGCAGCATCGCCAGGACATGGGTACCGATATCGAGGATCACGCCGTCAGGATGACGCAGCCGCCGGGTATCCAACTCGCCGGTGGCGAAGTTAAGCGCGACCGGTTCTCCGGCAGCGTTAAAGCCGCTTGGCTCCTGCAAATAGCCTTCTATCCAGGCGATATCCTGCGCTGAAAGGTGCGGCGGCGGCAGGCCTCTGGCCTCCTCTTCCGCCTGCCACGGCGGAGCAAGAGCGTTCAGGGCTAACCCACGCGCCATCCAGTGGTCGAGGGCCAGCACCCGACCGGCCTCCCCCGCCGGTGCCAGCAGCGCCCGCAGCCGCGCGGCCTGCTCAAGGTTGGCCACTATCGGTTTCTCCACCACGATGCGGGGAATGGCGCTGGCTAACGCCCTCTCCAGCACGGGCAGGTGCTGGAGGGATGACGTGGTGATGAAGAGCGTATCCAGGGGTTTGGCCAGCAACGCCGACAGCGAACTGCAGCGCTGGATCCCCGGCAGCGCTCTGCTGCTGTCCAGGTCATAGCCCTGGCAGCTGTCAATACGGTATCCGAGGCGACGCAGCGCGGGTAAATAGGCGGTTTCCACCACCGCGCCGAGGCCGATAAATCCAATTTGCATGTTTAGTCCACCCCTGAGCCGATCTGTTCCCGGCGAAGTATCGCGGGATTATGGCGGATGGTTTTGACATTTACCGGCATGGCGGCCACAAAAAAACCCGCCGAAGCGGGTTTAATGATTATTTGCTTTTCTTGATGTGCTTGATCAGGCGCTTACGTTTTCGCATCTGGTTCGGCGTCAGGGTGTTGCGCTTGTTGGCGAACGGGTTTTCCCCTTCCTTGAACTGGATACGGATTGGCGTACCCATCACGTCCAGGGATTTACGGAAATAGTTCATCAGATAGCGCTTGTAGGAATCCGGCAGATCCTTCACCTGGTTACCGTGGATCACCACGATAGGCGGGTTGTAGCCCCCGGCGTGGGCATATTTCAGCTTCACGCGACGGCCGCGAACCAGCGGTGGCTGATGATCTTCCGCCGCCATGTTCATGATCCGGGTGAGCATCGCGGTGCTTACGCGGCGGGTTGCGCTATCGTAGGCTTCACGTACCGATTCAAACAGGTTGCCGACGCCGCTGCCGTGCAGGGCGGAGATGAAGTGCACCCGGGCAAAGTCGATAAAGCCCAGACGATAGTCGAGGGTCTCTTTCACCTGCTCCTTCACTTCCTGGCTCAGGCCGTCCCATTTGTTGACGACGATCACCAGGGAGCGGCCGCTGTTGAGGATAAAGCCCAGCAGCGACAGATCCTGATCGGAGATGCCTTCGCGGGCATCAATCACCAGCAGCACGACGTTGGCGTCTTCAATCGCCTGCAGCGTCTTGATGACCGAGAATTTCTCCACCACGTCAGTAATTTTACCGCGCTTGCGCACCCCGGCGGTATCGATGAGCACGTATTCGCGCTCGTCACGCTGCATCGGGATGTAAATGCTGTCGCGGGTGGTGCCCGGCATATCGTAGACCACCACGCGATCTTCGCCGAGGATGCGGTTGGTGAGCGTCGATTTACCGACGTTAGGACGTCCGACAATCGCCAGCTTGATCGGCAGATCCTGCGGATTGAAATCGTCTTCCGGCTCTTCTTCCGCTTCACCGTTCTGCTCAGCTTCGAATTTTGCCCAGTATTCAGCGTCTTCATCCACTTCTTCCTGAGGATTAACCTCATCGACCCATGGCAGCAGGGCCTGCTCAAGCAGGCTGGTCACGCCGCGGCCGTGCGAAGCGGCAATAGGATAGATATCGCCCAGGCCGAGCGACCAGAAGTCCGCCATCGCCTGGTCGACGTCGATGCCGTCGGTTTTGTTAGCCACCAGGAAGGTGGGCTTTTCACGAGAGCGCAGGTGTTTAGCGATCGCGATGTCCGCCGGCATCAGGCCCGCGCGCGCATCGACCATAAACAGCACCACATCGGCCTCTTCGATTGCCAGCAGCGACTGCTCCGCCATCCGGGTTTCCACGCCCTCTTCCGTACCATCAATACCACCGGTATCGATACAGATGAATTCGCGGCCTTCGACTTCGGCCCGACCGTACTTACGGTCACGAGTCAGCCCCGGGAAATCCGCAACCAGCGCATCACGAGTGCGCGTCAGGCGGTTAAAGAGCGTGGATTTTCCAACGTTAGGGCGCCCGACAAGCGCGACCACAGGTATCATGTTAAATGCCTCATACAATCACTAAGCAACATCGTCATAACGACGTTTTTAAAAAAGTCAAAACGGCCCCTGTCTGCCAGGGGCCGTTTCTTAATCACTCACGACAGCGGTAATTAACGCGTAATCGCGTACAGCGTACCGTCTTTCGCCTGGATCAGCAGTCGACCATCGGCCACAACCGGGTCGGTCAGGAAACCGGAGCTGTCCACTTTCTGCTGCGCCACAAAATGGCCATCTTCCGGGTTCACCCAGTGCATATAGCCTTCGCTATCGCCGACCACCAGATTGCCATTATACAACACCGGCGCGGTCAGCAAACGGTGCAGCAGATCGCTTTGTGTCCACAGGGTCACGCCGCCATCGGTAGTCAGCGCCAGCAGGCGGTCATTCTGGTCAACCAGATAGATACGGTTGCCATCGACGATGAAATCATTCACCGAACCCAGCTCGCGCTTCCACATAATCTGGCCGCTGCGCAGATCCAGCGCGGTCAGGTTACCGTTGTAAGCCAGCGCATAGACAACGCCGTTGACGATAATCGGCGTGGTGTCGACGTCGCTCAGACGGTCGATTTCCGTCGGCCCGGTGGCCGTGGAAATACGCTGCTGCCAAATCATCTGCCCCTGCTGCATCAATACCGCGCTGACGCGGCCATTGTCGCCGCCCACGATCGCCGCGCCGTAGGCGGTGGCCGGAGCGGATTCGCCGCGCAGGGAGAGCGCAGGCATATCCAGGTTAACCGTCCACTTCACGGCGCCATCGGTCTCATTCAGCGCCTGCAGCTGGCCGTTACTGGTGTGGACCAGCACCATGCCATCGCTCACCACCGGGCGCGACAGCGCTTCGCCGGCGACGCGGGTTTGCCAGGCAACGGTACCATCGCTGGTATTCAGCGCATACAGCTGCGCTTTCTCACTGCCGATATAAACATGGCCGCCCGAGACGGTCACACCGCCGGAAAGCAGCGCCGGGGTACGCGAGAACCAGCCATCTTTCTCCGCCAGATTCACCGACCACACCTCTTTGCCGTCGTCAGCGCTCAGCGCTTTGACGGTGCCTTTACGGTCAGCGGCATAAACCACGCCGTCGGCGAAGGCCGGATGAAGGTTAGAGTAAAATTCGCCGATACCATCGCCAACCGAGGTGCTCCAGGACGTGGACGGCGTAAACTGGTTTTCTACCGTCGGCAGCGGTGACATTTTCACCACATCTTCTTCGCTATTAAACAGCGAACACCCGCTCAGCAAGGTAACGGAAAGCAGCCCTGGCAAAAGTAATTTACGCAATTGCATCGAGTCCCTCTCAGATGGACAAATTATTCATTTTCATACGCATCATTTCGCTGAGCGCAGGAGAAGCATCGCTTTTCACGCCAGCTTCCCACGCCGCACGGGCCCCTTGCTTATCGCCTTTGCTCAACAGAATTTCGCCGCGCAAATCAGCCACAATCGCGGTCCAACCTTCGCCTTTAATGCTGTCGAGGGTTTTCAGCGCCGCATCAGCCTGCTTCATCTGCAGCTGAACGCGGGCAAGACGCATACTGATAACCGATTTCAGGTTATCATCAGACGCGGCCGCCAGCCCCTGCTGAAGCTGCTTTTCGGCGTTCGGCAGATCGTTCTGTTCAACAAAATGCTGTGCCAGCTCGAGAGAGGCGAAGGCGCCGTAGGTATTTTTATTGTCAGCCGCGAACTTCTCCGCCCCTGACAGCACGTCTGGCGTATTTGATTTCAGCGCGGAAGTCGCCTTTTCGTAAGCCAGCGACGCGTCTCTGGCGGTATCCTGCTGATGGGAGGTCCAGTAGCGCCAGCCAACCAGCGCGCCAATCCCTAAAATCACCCCGACCGCCAGCGCTTTGCCGTTTTCGGCAAAGAAGCGCTTCAGCGCATCGACCTGATCGTTCTCGTTGTTAAAAGTTTCCACGCAGTCCTTCTCCTGACTAATAATTCCCGGGAGATTAACCCAGAAGTGTGCGCAAATGCGCGGCAACGCTCTCCTGCGTTACGGTAGTTTGCTCACCTGAGCGTAAATCCTTCACTACCACGTTTCCGTCAGCGATCTCTGACTCACCCACCACCAGGGCGATACGTGCGCCCCATTTATCGGCACGGGCGAACTGCTTCTTAAAGTTGCCGCCGCCGTGGTTGGTCATCAGTTTCACGCCGGGCAGCGCATCGCGAACCTGCTCAGCCAGACGCATGGCGGCGGACTGAGTATCGGTCCCGGAGGCTACCAGGTATATATCGACAGCAGGATCGGCTTTAAATTCCGGATTCACTGCCTGGACCAGTAAAACAAGACGTTCCAGACCCATGGCGAAGCCCACGCCCGGGGTGGCACGACCGCCAAGCTGCTCAACCAGACCGTCGTAACGGCCGCCGGCGCAGACGGTGCCCTGAGAACCGAGACTGGTGGTCACCCACTCAAACACGGTGCGGTTATAGTAGTCGAGGCCGCGCACCAGGCGCTGGTTGACGGTATAGCGGATCCCGGCATCGTCAAGCAACGCGCACAGGCCGGCAAAGTGGGCTTTCGACTCTTCGTCGAGATAATCGCCGAGCGCCGGCGCGTCGTTCAGCAGCGCCTGCACGTCCGGGTTTTTGGAGTCCAGCACCCGCAGCGGATTGGTATACATCCGGCGTTTGCTGTCTTCATCAAGCTTATCGGTAAACTGCTCGAGATAAGCCACCAGCGCGTCGCGGTAGTTGGCGCGGGCTTCCAGAGAACCGATGGAGTTCAGCTCAAGGCTGACATGATCGGAGATGCCCAGCTCACGCCACCAGCGCGCGGTCAGCATGATCAGCTCCGCATCGATGTCCGGCCCCTGCAGGCCGAAAACTTCGGCGCCGATCTGATGGAACTGGCGGTAACGGCCTTTCTGCGGACGCTCGTGGCGGAACATCGGCCCGACGTACCACAGGCGCTGTTCTTGATTGTACAGCAGACCATGTTCGATGCCGGCTCGTACGCAGCCCGCCGTCCCTTCCGGACGCAGCGTCAGGCTGTCGCCATTGCGGTCCTCAAAGGTGTACATCTCTTTTTCAACCACGTCGGTCACTTCGCCGATCGCGCGTTTGAATAACGGGGTCTGCTCTACAATCGGCAAACGGATTTCGCTGTAACCGTAGCTACCGAGCACCTGCTTCAGTGAGCCTTCAATGCGCTGCCAGAGAGCGGTTTCGCCCGGCAGATAATCGTTCATGCCACGGATGGCTTGAATGTTCTTTGCCACGTTTATTCTCTTTATATATACAAAAATGAACCCCGGCGCCTCGCGCCCGCAGGTTCAATCATACACGGGAAGCGTATCGCTTCCCAACACGTTATTTTGCTTCAAGCTGTTGAACGTCAATCCGACGGGCTTCATCGAGCATCGAGGCTTTGGCGCGGATCCGCGCTTCCAGCTGGTCGATCATGTCGTTGTTGTCCAGGCGATCTTTACGCACGCCGTCTTCATACAGGCCGCTTTTCTTGTTGCCGCCGGTCACGCCGAGGGTGGAAACCAGCGCTTCGCCCGGGCCGTTCACCACGCAGCCGATTATCGAAACATCCATCGGAGTGATGATATCTTCCAGACGTTGCTCCAGGGCGTTCACCGTCCCGATAACGTCAAACTCCTGACGCGAACAGGTCGGGCAGGCGATGAAATTAATACCGCGGGAACGAATACGCAGCGATTTGAGGATATCGAAGCCGACTTTGATCTCCTCCACCGGATCCGCCGCCAGCGAGACGCGCAGCGTATCGCCGATCCCTTCGGACAACAGCAGCCCAAGACCGATCGCCGATTTCACCGCGCCGCTGCGCGCGCCGCCCGCTTCGGTGATCCCGAGGTGCAGCGGTTGATCGATCTGTTTCGCCAGCAGGCGATAAGACTCTACCGCCAGGAAGACGTCGGAGGCTTTAACGCTGACTTTAAACTGGTCGAAATTGAGGCGATCGAGATGATCGACATGGCGCATGGCGGATTCGAGCAGCGCCTGCGGCGTCGGCTCGCCATATTTTTCCTGCAGATCTTTTTCCAGCGAGCCGGCGTTAACGCCGATGCGGATCGGGATATTTTTATCGCGCGCGCAATCTACGACCATGCGGATGCGCTCTTCGTTGCCGATGTTGCCCGGGTTGATACGCAGGCAGTCGACGCCGTATTCCGCGACTTTCAGCGCAATACGGTAGTCAAAGTGGATATCGGCGACCAGCGGGACGTTGACCTGCTGTTTGATCAGTTTGAACGCCTCGGCGGCGTCCATCGTCGGAACAGAGACGCGGACAATATCCGCGCCCACGCGCTCTAACGCTTTGATTTGATTTACGGTTGCCGCCACATCAGTGGTGCGCGTATTAGTCATTGACTGAACGGCGATGGGAGCCCCATCGCCAATTGGCACATTACCAACGTAAATACGTTTAGATTTTCTACGTTGAATCGGAGCCTGGTTATGCATGAAAAATCTCCCGCGTTACCCGTCTGTTACTGCGCCGGTGATGATTCGGCATTAAGGGTCAGACGCGCAACCTGGTTAGTTCTGATAAAACGACTTAAATCGACAGGCTTGCCCAGATACTGGATCTCTACCGCAGCCGGGGCGCCAATTTTCAGCTTATACGGCGCCTGACCGCTCAGGTTCAGGTTGCCGCCTTTACGCTGCAGGCCGCTGAACAGTTTTTTGCCGGTGGCATCGCTCACTTCCAGCCAGCAATCGGCGGAAAAGTTCATCACCAGATCCTGCGCCGCCGCCGCCGGGTTCGTCACGTTCGCCTGATCGGTCGGCAATGGCGAGGCTGGGGTAGCCGGCGCCGCGCCTGCGGTATCGACATTGGCCTGGGAAGCCGCGACAACGGCGTTATTGTCCGCCGGCGTCTGGGCCGGGGCGCTGGTGGTCGGGGCGCTGGCGGTATCGGTTGGCGCGCTGTTCGCAGCGCTATCGGCGGTCGGGGCTGCCGGGGCGCTGGTATCCAGCGGCACGCTCTGGCTGCTGGTGTCGCCGCTGTTCAGCTCAGCGGAAGACTGATCGGCCATGGTGGAGATCTCTTCCTGCTGCGCCTTATGGTCTTGCCACCACCAGGCGCCGCTCAGGCCGATAACCACAAACAGCACCAGCCAGGTGAAGCTCATCAGCCAGCCGTCGCGTTTTTTGCGACGTTTACCTAAAGAGAAGCTCTGCATTGGCGCGACTTTCGCCGCGCGGATGGGCGCTTGCTTAGCCATCATCGGCAGCAGCTCGTCTTCCGGGATATGTACGAGGCGAGCATAGGAGCGGATGTACCCGCGCAGGAAGGTGGAAGCGAGGTCGGCAGGCGCCTTATCGTCTTCAATATCACGAACCGTGGACACCTTCAGGCATAAGCGTTCTGCCACCGCTTGCTGGCTAAGTCCGAGTTGTTCGCGGGCGTGACGCAGACGCGCGCCCGTGGTGTTTGCTTCTTGATGATCTTGAGTGGCTTCAGTATTCATTCGCTACAACTACTGGTACGTGAAATTTAAAGTTCAGCGCGGGAAAAAGCCGGCGCCGCGAGACATCTGTGGTACGTCAGCCTCACAGTATAGGACTGTCAGCCGCGCGATCACAGAGACGAATCAAAATTGAATGCTAAGCGGTTGTTGTGCCGCTACATACTGCCTCAAAGTCGACAAAAACGCACCGTAATTATTAACCGAATCAGCGTATTTCGCCTGGCTATTGGTCATAAATATGACCCGTGCCGCCTGCGCTGCACGGGCCATCATTTGTCAGACCGCTTTTACGTCAATCGCTTCGCCCTGCATCCGCTTACGCAGCGTGCGCTTGGTACGGTCGATGACGTCGCCCGCCAGCTGACCGCAGGCGGCATCGATATCGTCGCCGCGCGTTTTACGCACGATGGTCGTAAAGCCGTACTCCATCAGAACTTTGGAGAAACGGTCGATGCGGCTGTTGGAGCTGCGGCCATACGGCGCGCCCGGGAACGGGTTCCATGGGATCAGGTTGATCTTGCACGGCGTATCTTTCAGCAGCGCCGCCAGTTCGTGGGCGTGCTCGGTGCCGTCGTTGACATGATCCAGCATCACGTACTCGATGGTCACCCGGCCCTGGTTGGCGTTGGACTTCGAAATATAGCCGCGCACCGAGTTGAGGAAGGTCTCGATGTTGTACTTTTTGTTGATCGGGACGATTTCGTCACGAATGGTGTCGTTCGGCGCGTGCAGGGAGATGGCCAGCGCGACGTCGATCATATCGCCGAGTTTATCCAGCGCCGGCACCACGCCGGAAGTCGACAGGGTGACGCGACGTTTGGAGAGGCCAAAGCCGAAATCGTCGAGCATGATTTCCATCGCCGGAACGACGTTGTTGAGGTTCAGCAGCGGCTCGCCCATGCCCATCATCACCACGTTGGTGATCGGACGTACGCCGGTGGTCTTCACCGCGCCGACGATTTTCGCCGCGCGCCAGACCTGGCCGATAATTTCGGAAACCCGCAGGTTGCGGTTAAAGCCCTGCTGGGCAGTGGAGCAGAATTTACACTCCAGCGCGCAGCCTACCTGGGAGGAGACGCACAGGGTGGCGCGGTCTTCTTCCGGGATATAGACGGTCTCGACGCGCTGATCGCCAACGGCAATCGCCCATTTGATGGTCCCGTCGGTTGAGCGTTGCTCTTCAACCACTTCCGGGGCGCGGATCTCCGCCACTTCTTTCAGTTTACTGCGCAGGACTTTGTTAATGTCAGTCATCTCATCAAAGTCGTCGCAGCAGTAGTGATACATCCATTTCATCACCTGATCGGCGCGGAAAGGCTTCTCGCCCATGTTTTTGAAAAACTCGCGCATCTGCTGACGGTTTAAATCCAGCAGGTTGATTTTGGCATCTTTGTTCGGCACCGTCAGAGCGGCGGTATCAGGCGTGATAATTTGTTCAGACATAATGTTTTCCGGCCTCGTTATTACACGTTATGGCCCCAGGTGGGTTGAAAAAGAAACGCCCCGGAGAGCGACAGCTCGTCCAGGGGCGCTATATTCTACAAATTCTGGCGCATGGAAGCCATGCCTGCACGCAGTCAATGATAAAAAAATCGTAACCGCGTGCTTAATCCTCTATGGCTTTTCGATTGTCGCAAGGCGGCAAGCAAGTGAATCCCCGGGAGCATAGATAACTATGTGACCGGGGTGAACGCGCGTAGCCAACGCCGCGACGGTCGAAAAGACGACGAGGATTAGCGAGTGCGCGGGCAAACCTCGCCTTCAGCAAAGAAGAACGCGATTTCGCGTGCAGCGGATTCTACAGAGTCGGAACCGTGGGTGCCGTTCTCGGTGAAGCTGTCAGCGTAGTCAGCGCGCAGGGTACCCGCCAGGGCGTTTGCCGGGTTGGTGGCGCCCAGCAGGTCACGGTGACGCTGAACGGCGTTTTCGCCTTCCAGGACGGAAACCACGATCGGGCCGGAGGTCATGAACTCAACCAGACCGTCGAAGAACGGGCGACCTTCGTGCTCTGCATAGAAACCACGAGCCTGCTCTACGGTCAGGTGCAGCATTTTGGTGCCGACGATTTTGAACCCTGCAGCTTCAAAGCGGGAAAAGATGCTGCCAATAACGTTTTTTGCCACCGCGTTTGGTTTGATGATGGAAAAAGTACGTTCAATAGCCATGATTACCTCTAATTAAATGTTCTGTTGTTGCGCATACGATCGTATGGCCTGGCGCGCATTATAATGAGCATCCCCGCCCCTGCCTACGGCTGAAGGTAACATTTTGTTAAAATAAGATGAGTATTGAAAACACAAACCGCCAACAACAAATTTACCCTGGTTATTGCAGGGTAAAACGCGCGGCCGCCGTTTGTCCTGCCTCATCCATCACCACCAGCTGCCACTCGCCGGGCTTATCCAGAGTTAGCGTGGTTCTCGCGCCGGCGGCATCTATCGGCTGGCCGTTGATAAACCACCAGCGCCGCCCTTCACCACCGCTGGTTTGCAGGGGCAACATCACCCGCGCCTCCCCCGGCAGACGTTTAATCACCGCCCCCTCGCGGACCCCGGAGAGCACCAGCGGCGCGGCATCCTGAGTTTGCAACGGCGGGCATGCCTTCGATGCCGGCCCCAGACGCGCGGAGCGACGTTCCCCCGGCGGTAGCCAGGGATCCAGCGGCAGCGGCCAGACCTCCACCACACTTTCGCGCGCCCCGGGACAATCCGCCGCCACCCGTTCGCCGTGTTCATTGCGCCACACCGGGAAGCGGATCCCGCGCACGCCCTCCTGCCCCGGCAGCAGCAGGGTCGGCGGCTGGCTATCTTCCAGCAGCCAGCTGGCCAGGCGACGACGGCAGTTGCTGTCGCCCGCCGGCAGCGCCTGGCCGCCGGGCCAGCAGAGCGTCCCGCGGCTAACCGTTGCCGGTCGCGGATCGACCGGCAGGCCGCCGCGGCTCATCGCCGGGCGGGCGAGCAGCAGATTATTGACCTGATTGAGCAACGGCACCGCGCTGGCGAAGCCAAACTGCCCCACCACCGGCGTACCGTCCGGACGCCCGGTCCAGATGCCAATCAGATAACGCGCATTGAGGCCCACCGCCCACGCATCGCGATACCCGTAGCTGGTGCCGGTCTTCCAGGCCAGCGGCACCGCTTGCGGGAGTGAGGCATCGGGAACCGGCTGCGCTTCGCCGGCCAGGATGCGCCGGACGATCCACGCCGCCCCCGGGGATATCAGCGCCCTTTCCACCAGCGGGTCTCCGGGCGTCATGCGCAGCCGCGCCGCCTTCCCGTGGCGGGCAAAGGCGCTGTACGCCGCGACGATATCTTCCAGCCTCGCCCCGGCGCCGCCGAGGATCAACGACAGATTCGGCTCGGCGCCGGCGGGCAGCATCAGGGGCAACCCGGCATTACGCAAATTCGCCGCGAAACGTTTGGGCCCGTAGGCTTCGAGCACCTGGACCGCCGGCAGATTCAGGGAGCGCACCAGCGCGTCGCTGGCGCTCACCGGGCCGTGAAAGCCGCTGTCAAAGTTACCGGGGCGATAATCGCTAAAGCGCCGCGGCACATCCTGCAATAACGACGCCGGATGGATCAGTCCTTCATCCATCGCCAGCGCATAAATAAAGGGTTTCAGCACCGACCCAGGCGAACGGACCGCCGACGCCATATCAATGTGGCCAAAGCGACTGTCGTCCGTAATATCCGCCGACCCCACCCAGCCGCGGACTTTCATATCCGTGTGGTCGACGACAACCATCGCCAGCGAACTGCGCGGCGGCAGGCGCGACTTCCAGTTCAGCGCCAGATCCTCGAGCTGCCGCTGCAGTCCGGCATCGAGGGTCGTCACCACTTTTTCCTCACGACTGGTCGCCAGCGTCCGGCGGGCGAAGAGCGGCGCCAGCTGCGGCATCTGCCGCGGAAACAGCCACACCGGCTCCTCCATCGCCTCCTTTACCGCCAGCCTCGGCCAGACGCCCTGGCTGACCATGCGCGCAAGGACTTTATCCCGCGCCGCCTGGGCCCGCTGCGGCCAGCGGTCCGGACGTAAACGGCTGGGCGCCTGGGGCAGCACCGCCAGCAGCGCCGCCTCGCCGTAGCTGAGCTGCGCGGGCGGCTTGCCGAGATAAGCCCAACTGGCCGCGCCGATCCCCTGCAGGGTGCCGCCAAAGGGCGCACGATTCAGATACAGGGTCAGGATTTCGCTCTTTGACAGATGCCACTCCAGCTGCAGCGCCCGCCACAGCTGGCGCAGCTTGCCGCCGAAAGTGCGGGGGTGGGGATCGAGCAGGCGCGCCACCTGCATGGTGAGGGTACTGCCGCCGGAAATGACCCGCCCGGAGGTGAGATCCTGCCAGGCGGCGCGCACTACAGCGAAGGGATTGACCCCCGGATGGCGCCAGAACCAGCGGTCCTCATACTGAATAAACGCCTGCAGATAGCGCGGCGACACGTCGGCGAGAGTCACCGGATAACGCCAGACGCCCTGCGCGTCGGCAAACCGCCATAGGGGGGTCCCATCCTCCGCCACGACCACCCGGGCAGGCGTGACGTCATGCAGCGGCAGCGGCCACAGGCGATCGGCGGTCAGAACCGCCAGCCACAGCAGAAAAATAAACGCCGCCAGCCAGCGCCAGCGGCGTTTTACCCGATGCACTACGCCCATTTACGGCGTCACGGTGAGCGGACCGCTGGCGGTCCCGGTCGCCCGCCACTGCGGCACATACATCGATTCCACCTGCGGCTGCGGGACCTGGTAGGTGCCCGGCGTGACCGCCCGCGCCAGGTAGACCAGCGTCACCGGCTGACCTTCATTGACCGCGACAGCGGCGACGAAGCGGTCGTCGCGGAACTCGATATGCTGAATATCGGCCTGCTGCATCTGGTTAAGGAGGTTTTGCACCGCTTCGCCATTCTCCTGCAGGCTGGCGCTGCTGTTGGCCAGATTCTGGTTTTCCAGCTCGAGTCCCGCCGGCAGCAGGTCAACCACCAGCGCGTCAGGCACGTTGCGTCTGGCGGTCACCTCCAGCTTGACCAGCACCAGTTCGCCGCTGCGCAGCGACGACAGCGACTTCTGCCGCCCCTGGGTATCGAAAACGGCGCGTTCAATCCCCAGGACGTTGCCGCCCGGCTGCGGCGCGCTTTGCGGATAGCCGCTGCTGTCCAGACGCAGCCACAGCGGTTGACTGCCGGTGTTGCTCACCTGCAACGTCGCCAGCCGATCGCCGTCGAGGTTACGGGTTTGCGCTTTATCGCCAGCGAGCGGCTCGGCCTGCAGCGAGGTTTGCGCCTGCCAGTCGCCCGGCAGTTCGGCCAGCGTGCGCCCGGCAAGGAACAGAGCGTTGGTTTCCTGGGTCGACAGCCAGCGCTGGCCGTAGGCCTCTTCCGACAGCGTGCTCAACAGCGTGTTTTGCGCCTCCGGCAGCAGCTTGTTCTCTTCCAGCAGCGCCAGCTTCAGCGCGTCATCGCGAAGCGAGCTGCCGTAATCGCCCAGCCAGCGATTCTCATCATGGCGCGGCGTGGCAACCGCCAGCTTCATGGCCTCATCGCCGCGCGGCGCATCGCCCATGGTTTTCAGCGCAATGCCGAGCTGCAGCAGCGGCAGGCCGGATCGCGCCTGGTCGTGACGGCTCCAGATTTCACGCAATGCGCCGAGCGGGGCTTTTTGCTGACGCGCCAGCACCAGTGCGGCATAGGCCTGAGCGGCAAAGCGGCTTGCCTGGGCGTCGTCGCTGTAGCGCACGGTCATCAGCCCCGGCTCCTGAAGATAGCGCAGCAGGCGTTCATTACCTTTATTAATGGCGTTGACCGGTACGCTATAGCCCTGCTCGCCCGCGCGAACAAGGAAATCCATGGCGTAAGCGGTCAGCCAGTACTCTTCCGGCCCCTCTTTATCCCATAGCGCAAAGCCGCCGTTTTCCAGTTGCATCTGCAGCAGGCGCGAGATCCCGACATCGATTGCCGCGCGACGTTTTTCGTCGCTGTCCCCGCTGATGCCCAGCGCTTTTAGCTGCGCCGCGCTGGTATACAGGGAGGGGAACAGGCCGCTGGCGGTCTGCTCAAGGCAGCCGTAAGGATAGGCTTTCAGGTCGCGGATATAGCGCGCAAGATTCAGCGGCGGCTTGCCGCTGAGCAGCAGCTGGCCCTGCAGCGTCTGCGGGGCGAAACCTGCCGATTGCGCCGCCGGCGCCTGCCAGCTTTCGCCGGGCTGCAGCACGGCGCCGCTGTTGACGGTCTGCGCCGGGAACGCCGGACGAACGCCGATTTTCCACTGCTTCTGCAGCGGGGCGAAGGTTTCCCCCGGCAGGCTCAGGCCGCTGATAGTGGCGCTCACCTGGCCATCGCCAAAGCCCGGCAGCGCGCTCACCGGCACAAACAGCGTGCTGCGCGCCCCCGGCGCCAGCTGCACCGACGTTAGTTGACCCTCGGTCAAGGTCACCAGTCCGCTGGCGGCAAGATGTACCTGCAGAGTTTGCGGTTTATCGGTCAGGTTGCTGAGATCCAGCGCCAGACGGGTGGTGTCGCCGCTGGCGAGGAAGCGCGGGGTATTCAGCTCGGCGATGACCGGGGCGGCCACCACCACTTTATCTTCGCTGCTGCCGAAGTCATCCGCCGTCCAGGCCTGAGCCATCACCCGCAGCTCGCCGTTAAAATCACCGATCGGCAGCGTCACCGTCCCTTCGCCCTGATCGTTCAGCACTACCGGCTGCGCCTGCTGGGCGATGATGGTCACATGGTTAACCGGCGGTTTACCGCCACGTTTTAACTCGTCGCCATCGCCGCCGAAGCGCAGACTGGCCACACGCCCCTGCCCTTCAATCACCTGGCCGTAAATATCATAAATATCCGCCCCATAACGTTTCTGGCCAAAGAAGGCGTTCCACGGATCCGGGGTGGCGTAATCGGTAATATTCAGCACCCCACTATCGACAGCCGAGAGCAGAACGTTAACCTGCTTCGGCGCCTCTCCCTCTTTGACGCTGGCTTTCACTTTCACCGTCAGCGGCTGGTTGGGGCGCATTTTATCCGGGGCCTCCAGCGCCAGCGTCAGGCGACGGTTTTCATCGCCCAGCGGCAGATGCAGCAGGCCCACCGCGCGTTTCGGCGTCGCCGAGCGGGATTTATCGCCGGGGCGAACCACCAGCGTGCTGAGGTAGAGGTCGTGGCGATTCCAGGCGTTATCCACCGGGATCGACAGGTCCATCCCCTCGGCGGGTACGTCAATCTCCTGCCACCACAGCGGCCCTTCGCTGGATTCCACCATCGCGTAGCCTTTACCCGCCGCCGGGGCGGCGATGTGCAGCCTGATGGTGTCGCCCGGCTTATAGCTCGGTTTATCCAGCTTCATGGTGACCCGGTCCGGGCGCGCTGCGCCGGTGCCTTCGCTGTTATCCTGCCAGCTGTAGCCCGCCCAGAAGCGCACGCTGCTGACGACATCGTCCGGTCCTTTCACCTCCAGGCGATAGGAGCCCCACTCTACCGGAAAGCTCACTTTACCGATCTGGCCGGCCTGCAGATCCAGCGACTCCTCGCCCTCCTGCAGATCTTTTTGATCGAACTGCGACTGCCAGCCTTCGCTATCGGACCAGTTCCAGTAATAATCCCGGCGCTCGCGGATCAGCCGCACCTGCAGGCCGGAAACGGCTTTTTTCTCGCCTTTGGCGTCGGCATAGACGATATCGAACGCGGCGTTGCTGTTTTCATCCACCACCGGCTGCTTCACCGTGGTGTCGGTGCGGTAGTCGTAAACGTCCTTCAGGGTAAATTGCGGGCGGATCCCCGGCAGCGCCTCGGCAGGCCAGATCGGCTGCTTAACCGTACGGGTGACCGGACGCCCACCGGACTCCAGCAGGCTCGCCTGCAACACCACCTGCAGCGGCGAATGGCTATCCTGCCACTGGCTGGAGGTGGTCACTTCGCCATGGCCTTTTTCATCCAGCGTCAGCTGGACTTCATCAAGGCTGCGGGAGAGATTTTCTTCTGCGATATCGCCGAACTCAAAGCCCGGCAGCGCGGCGACGGCGTCGCGAAGCGGGCGCAGGAACAGTTTGCCCTGCAGCGTGTTGCCGCTGGCCGGCGCGCCGTAGAGATAAGCGCCGCTGACATCAAAGGCGACATCGGCATTCGGCGCGACAGGCGCCGCCTGCGGCGTCAGCTTCAGCGCCATGCGTTCCGGCATAAAGTCTTCGACGTGGAAATCCCACTCGCGGGGCTGGTTGTCGCCGGTGCTGGCGCGAATGTGCCACATGCCGGTGGCCGCGCCGCTGTCGAGCGGATAAGTAAACTGGTACAGGCCGTTAACCGGTTTGCTCATCACCGAGCGGATCACCTGGCCATCCGGCTGGACCACCTCCAGCTTCACCGGCTGTTCCGCCAGCGGCTTGCCGTCGCTATCGCGCAGCAGCGCATTGAGGATCACCGTTTCGCCCGGACGATAGAGATCCCGTGGGCCAAACATAAAGAACTGTTTGCTGAAGCCTGGCGCGCCGGCAATGGAGAACTCCGCCAGATCCAGCGCCGGCAGTTTGAGGTCGAGCAGCGTGGTCTGTCCCTCTTTGCGCGCCAGCAGCAGCGCGGCTTCTTTATCGGTTTGCAGGGTGACGTGGCCCTGGCTATCGCTTTTCGCCTGCGCCAGGGTCTGCCCTTTGGCGTTGAGCAGCTGGACATCGATACCAGACTGGGCGGCGCCGTTTTCCAGGCTCTGGGTAAAGACGTCCAGCCGGTTGTGGTAGCGATGCGCCGACACGCCGATGTCGCTAAGGGTAAACAGCGTCGCCGCGTTGCTGTAGCTATAATGACCCGCCGGGTTCATGACCGCCACGTAGACGCCAGGCTGCTGGAGCGGCTTGATGTCGCTCAGCGGCAGCAGCAGCTTTTCGCGGGTATTGCGCGCCGGATTGAGGTCAAAGCGGCCGCTGTATACCAGATCGGCCATCTTCAGCAGCTCGTCGGATTCCCAGTTGCTTAATGAATTGCGGTATTCCCACTGGCTGACGAAGGCCGAGAGCGATTCCGGCTTAATGCGGAAGAAGTTCACGTCGACGTTATCGACGTTCAGCGCCATCACCGGCAGCCCGGCGATCACGTTGCCCGGCAGCAGCGAGCCGCGGCTGGCAAATCCGACGCTTGGCGCGATATCGCGGGTAGTCAGGGTCTTCTCGAACGGTTTATCGAGCGTCGCCTTGTTCAGGGCGGTCAGCGTCGGGTCGACCGAGACAATCAGCTCGCGCTTTGGCTCAAGGTGACGCAGACGCAGCTCTTTCAGGTTCGGCGCCAGCTCCCACGCGCCATCAACCTTACCGCTCTTCTTATCCACCAGGTGCACGCTGCGGGAGAAATCCTGGTCCGGCTGCAGCGATACGGAAAAGGTCAGCACCAGGGTCGCGGCGCCATCCAGCTGCACCTCCGAGGCGTCGAGCAGCGTCAGCGCTTTGCCCTGGCTTTTTTCCGCCAGCGCCGCCAGCTGGGCGCTGTCCGGTTTTGCCGCCGCGCCAGGGCCGCTATCGGCGGCCGGCGTCGGGGCCGTAGCCTGCGGTGTACCGCTGTCATCACACCCGGTTAATGAAAATGCGGTAAGGAGCGCCAGTGACAGCGCCGCTAAACGAAATGGTTTCATCCTTCTAACCCCTCGGCCGGTGGGCCTGATGCAAATTATCACTTTTTATTATGCGTTAAGGCGGCGCTTCTCAACAGTGATGACGCGGGTTTCTGCCGATTAATCAGAAAAGTGCCGTGACGTCGTCCCCACTCTGGCGTCCTTAACTTGTCAGCACCCGATAAAACGCCGACAATTCAGTCATGAATAGTAAAACGGAGGCACCTATGTCCACCTCGTTTTTTGTCGCCGCCGACTGGCTGGCGGAACATATTGATGACCCGGAGATCCAGATTATCGACGCCCGCATGGCGCCCGCCGGGCAGGAGGCCCTGCGCGATATGGCCGCGGAGTACCGCGTCGGCCACGTGCCGAACGCGCTGTTTTTCGATATCGAGGCGCTGTCCGATCACACCAGCCCGCTGCCGCATATGATGCCGCGCGCCGAGGCGTTTGCCGTGGCCATGCGCGAACTGGGCGTCTGCAGCGATAAGCACCTGGTCGTCTATGACGAAGGCAATCTGTTTTCCGCCCCGCGCGCCTGGTGGATGCTGCGCGCCTTTGGCGTGGAGAAAGTGTCGATTCTGGCCGGTGGGCTGGAGGGCTGGCGTCGCGACGAGCTGCCGCTGGAACAAGGGGTGCCGGAGGTGGCCGAAGGAGAATTCGACGTGCGGTTCGATCCTCAGCAAATTAAGCGCCTGACAGACGTGCTGCTGGTCAGCCATGAAGGATCGGCGCAGATTGTCGATGCGCGTCCGGCAGCCCGGTTTAACGGCCAGGCTGACGAACCGCGCCCGGGCCTGCGGCGCGGGCATATCCCCAGCGCGCTGAACGTCCCGTGGACAGAGCTGGTGATTAACGGCGAGCTGAAGACCGTCGACGAGCTGAACGACATCTTTTTGCGTCAGGGCGTCGATTTTGATCGGCCCATTATCGCCAGCTGCGGGTCCGGCGTGACGGCGGCGGTGGTCGTGCTGGCGCTCACCACGCTTGGCGTGAACGGCGTCTGTCTGTACGACGGCTCATGGAGCGAATGGGGGGCGCGCAGCGATCTGCCGATTGAACCGGCTCCTGCCGCTCAGTAAACGCCGCATGGCCGCGGACGTCCCGTCCCGCGGCCACTAAATAATTTCTGATTTTCTCCGCCTCATTCTCCTGCCAGTCGCTAAACCAGCTACTCTGTGCTGCCGCAGGGCTTGCGCCTGCCGTGTTGGCTTTACTGCCGCCCACTATATAAGGAAATTGAATGATGGCTTTTTCATTAGCGGATCTCATGGATGTCGTACACAAGCACAACCGCAATCCCACCCCGAAACCGATGCCTGTAGACGAAGTGGATCGCCTGCGCGTCCGGAAATACCGTGATCCGCAAAATAGCGAAACCGTGGCGCTTCCGGAGAGTCTGAAAGCGCTGCTGGCCTACGATTGCCAGCTGACAAGCCCCTACGGTCAACGGGTGCTGGAATCGGCTCTGAACGCCATTGATGAACATGGCGTCCTGCTTTCCGACTCACTGGATGAAGAGGCTTATTATATGAATGGCCTTGATATGATCGGGCTGGATTTTGAAGAGCTAATGCCCGTCTGGAACGACGATCCGCGTCTTCCTGCCCTGATTCGCCTCTGCCATCCCGGGGATCAGCAGGTATTTATCTATGTCACCGAGCGTGATGAACAGGGTGAATATCCTGTCGTCCGCTTCGAGGGTAAAGAGAATGAGCTTTGGCTGGCAGAATCGTCGCTGATTGAATATTTGCAGGGGATTTTTACCGGTGGAAAGGAGAGCCACGACGAATGGCAGCATCAACAAGCCCTCAACGAGTCACGCGATGGCGCCTTGCTGGAGCTGGAATATATTCATGAGGATCTTTACGCCAGGCTCGAAGGTTGTCCTGACTAATTCTCCATTTCCCACCGATAGCGCGATTAACACGCGCCGTCGGGGCCAGCGCCAGGAGTGAGCGTTTAATCCATAACCTGATGGCACCACAAGGAGTGAAAATGGCATTAGTCTCCAACCCACATTCTGCCTATTCCCCGCGCCTTCCCTGGCTGGGAGGCATAGCTGGCCTGCTGGTCGGCGGCGCAATCCTCTACTTTTGGCCGCAATGGAACCGGACATGGTTAAGCCTGGTTCCTGCGCCCGTTTCCGTTTATACCCGCTTTCTCGGCGTCACTTTGGAAGACGTCCCGCTGATCACCTATGGTCATCAGGCGCTGCTGGGTTTTCTGATGGTGCTGCTCGCGCCCGGTTACGGTAAATCGACGCTTGCCGCATGGATGATGCACAACCCGGCGTCAAGCCGCCGCTGGCCCGGCGAGGTACTCCGTGCCTGGGCGATGAAATTTGGCCTGTTGGTCATGGTCTTTTGCAATCTGTTCTTTTTGTCCCGGGTCGGATCCGGGACCCTGGCGTTTTATATTTTTATTCTCCAGCACGTCAGCGTTGCCGCGGCGGTGGCATCAGGGGTGCTGCTGCTGCGTGACGCCCGACGTCTGGCCCGCACGTTCGACGCTCAGCTGGCGGATCTGCGCCTTCTGATGCTCCTCACCCTCGGGTTCCAGACGATTTTGCCGGCGCAGATCGCGCTGATGAGCGCCCGGGGCGTGAATACGCCGCTGGGCTGGTATATCGTCATTGCGCAGATGGTAGGGGTGTTACTGGCGTTTATGCTGGTCGCCGGGCTGGTAGCAGCGCTACGCTATCTGCTGGGAGAGGAAAGGTGCCGTGCCTGGCGCGGGGATATGGCGCTCTTCAACGGCGTCGTCACGCTGTGCGTGACGGGATTTCTGCTCTATAACATGGTGTCAGCCTATCCGCGGATCGTTGCCGCCCTGCATTAACTTTTGCAACCCCGCTTTTGCATCGAGCTGAAAGCATACCGAAACCGGGGGCAACCGCCCCCGCTGTCAGATAATGCGGTTTTGTTTGAAATCGCGCAGGAAGCTGCCCCAGCGCTTTTCATAGAACGGCGTGATATGGGCAATCATAAAGTGGCTGATGCCCTTCTCGCCTTCCACCACCTGGCAAATATCGATCGGCTCATCGCCGGGCAGGGTATCGGTGGCCACGCTGCCGGTGGTCTGAATGATGGACTCGATATCCCCTTCCGCTTCAATGCCGATCAGCAGATTAGCGGGCGCGTCGGCGTGCTCTTTGATCGAGCACAGGAACGCCCGCTTGACGGTTTTCAGCGTTTTGAACAGCGTGGTCAGCGAATCCACCATCTGCGCCGGCGGCTCGGCGACTTCAGACAGCAGCAGCGCTTCCCCCCCTTCCAGCACCGTCTGGGTGCTGAGCGGGCTGCCCTCTTCCCCGAGCAGATGGCTGATTTCGCGCGGGGTAAACGCTTTACCGTTCGGCAGCTTCGGGTTGAGGAACAGCGATTCACCGAGAGTCATCGCCATCAGCGTGCGGGCCGGCATCATCACGAAAGCCTGTTCATCTTCCACCGCCTGCTGCAGGGCCTCAAGCGAAGTGAAGAACGGAATGACCGACGTGCCGTCATCTTTTTCCCAGTGCTGTAGATCCAGCGCACTATCCTCGACAATCTGCTCGCCATCGGCTGCGCGGCCTGGTACCCAGACGGTGGCCTCAAGCAGCGCGCTGAAAAATGCCGGACGATGAGCGGGCTCGGTAGCCGCTTTTTCCAGCAGGGTTTCTAATTCGTTTTTGGTTTCGGACATAGTTTGGCTACTTCAAAAATCGCCCGGCGGCGCTACGTCCGCACGGGCCTGCGGATTTTCCAGGCCGGGTAAGCATAGCGCCACCCGGCAAGGCCATTACTCAGCCGTCAGCAGATTGGCGATAGTACGTACGCCAAGCCCCGTCGCGCCCGCCGACCACTGCTCAACGGCTGATTTGCGATAGGTTGCCGAACAGTCGATGTGCAGCCAGCCCTGGTGGTAGTTTTCCACGAAGTGGGACAGGAAGCCCGCCGCGGTGCTGGCGCCGGCCGGATAGGCGGCGCTGCCGGTATTGTTCAGTTCCGCGAAATTAGAGGGCAGCTGATGACGGTGGAATTCGGCCAGCGGCAGACGCCAGAACGCTTCATTTTCCGCCTGGGCGCTCGCCAGCAGGCGATTCGCCAGCGCATCGTCAAAGCTGAACAGCGCGTGGTAGTCGTTGCCAAGCGCGGTTTTCGCCGCGCCGGTCAGGGTGGCGGCATCGATGATCAGCTCCGGCTTCTGCGCCGAAGCGTCAATCAGGCCATCCGCCAGCACCAGACGACCTTCGGCGTCGGTGTTCATGACTTCGACGGTTTTGCCGTTGCGATAATGAATAATATCGCCCAGTTTGAAAGCGTTACCGCTGATCAGGTTGTCGGCGCAGCACAGATAGAGCTTCACGCGCTTGTTCAGCCCGCGGGTAATAGCGAAGGCCAGGGCGCCGGTGATAGTCGCCGCGCCGCCCATATCGGATTTCATTGAATCCATAAAGGCGCTCTGTTTGATGCTGTAGCCGCCGGAATCAAAGGTGATGCCTTTACCTACCAGACAGGCGTATACCGGGGCTTCTTTATCGCCGGTCGGGTTATAGTCCAGCGCCAGCAAAACCGGCGGACGCTCGGAGCCGCGGCCCACCGTGTGCAGGCCGAGATAGCCCTGCTCACGCAGATCTTCGCCTTTGGTGATGCGATAGCTCATCTTCTCGCCCGCCACGCTGCACAGCAGGTCGACGGCGCGCTGCGCCAGCTGTTCCGGGCCCAGCTCTTCCGCCGGCGCATTGATGGTGTCGCGCACCCAGTCAATAATGGTCAGACGGTTATCCAGCTCGCTTTTCTGCGCATCGTCCAGCGTCGGCCATTCAACTTTACGAGTGCCTTTCGGGCCTTTATAACCCGCCCAGAACGCCCACGCGCGGTCGGTGTTCCAGCCTTCGCCGCTTAACGCGACATGCTTGATCCCCATGCCGTCAATTTTACGCGCCGCGCGCTGAATCAAGCCCAGGTCGTCTTTGCCGTTGAGATGCAGGGCGATGCCGTCATGATTAATGCTGTAAGACGCCTTTTCTCCCCAGCGCGCATCGGCTGGCTGAGTGGAAAGCGTAATCTTCATGGCTTCGGTCATTATCATTATCCTTCTTAGCAAACGGGCCACCGTATGGCAGCCCGTAACGTTCTCTCGCTCAATGATTCATCCGACTTTATACCGCCGCATAAATCATGATGCGAAAATTATTCGGCTTCGTCTAACCAGACTAACAGAATCGCCTCGAGAATTTTTTCATTGGATGCGTTCGGGTCATCATCAAACTCTTCCAGATCGCAAATCCACTGATGCATGTCGGTAAAGCGAACGGTTTTTGGGTCGAGGTCAGGGTAAGCGTCATACAGCGCTTCGCCGATTTCACGACTGTCGGTCCATTTCAGTGCCATATTAGTGCTCGCGTGCGTGGTTGATGGTGTAACGCGGGATCTCAACGACCAGATCTTCGTCGGTGACGCGCGCCTGGCAGCTCAGGCGGCTGTCAGGCTCCAGTCCCCAGGCTTTATCCAGCATATCGTCTTCATCTTCGGTACTTTCCGCAAGCGAGTCAAAGCCTTCACGCACGATGCAGTGGCAGGTGGTGCAGGCACAGGATTTTTCGCAGGCGTGTTCAATCTCGATGCCGCTACGCAGCGCCGCATCCAGAATAGTTTCACCGGTCTCAGCTTCCACAACGATGCCATCCGGACACAGGTCCTGGTGGGGCAGAAATACAATTTTTGGCATTTTAAACCTCGTCCACGGATTGGCCTTTCAGCGCGATACGGACCGACTGATCCATACGGCGGGCGGCGAATTCCTGGGTTTGTGTGTCGATATTTTTAATCGCTTCTTTAATGGCGTCGGCGTCGTCGCCTGCCGCGGCGGCGCGTACCTGCTCCGCAGCGGCATCGATAGCCTGACGCTCCGCGGCGCTTAACAGCGCGGCGTCGGCGGCCAGCGCGCTTGTCAGGCTCTCCAGGACGCGTGCGGCTTCCACTTTCTGTTCAGCCAGCATGCGCGCCTGAATATCCTGTTCGGCGTAGCTCATCGAATCTTTAATCATGGTGGCGATTTCGCCATCGGTCAGACCGTAAGACGGTTTCACCTGAATAGAGGCTTCCACGCCGGTCGACTTTTCCATCGCCGTGACGCTCAGCAGGCCATCGGCGTCCACCTGGAAGGTGACGCGAATATGCGCCCCGCCCGCCGGCAGCGCCGGGATACCGCGCAGCGCAAAGCGCGCCAGGGAGCGGCAATCCTGCACCAGCTCACGCTCGCCCTGCATCACATGAATGGACATCGCCGTTTGGCCATCTTTGAAGGTGGTGAACTCCTGGGCGCGGGCCACCGGAATGGTGGTATTACGCGGGATCACTTTCTCCACCAGGCCGCCCATGGTTTCCAGCCCTAACGACAGCGGGATAACGTCGAGCAGCAACAGTTCGCTGTCAGGCTTGTTGCCGACCAGAATATCGGCCTGGATCGCCGCGCCAATGGCGACGACTTTGTCAGGGTCGATGGAGGCCAGCGGGGTGCGACCGAAGAATTCGCCGACGCGCTCGCGCACCAGCGGCACGCGGGTGGAACCGCCGACCATCACCACTTCCAGCACCTCTTGCGCCTCAACGCCAGCGTCTTTCAGCGCCCGGCGGCAGGCCATTAACGTGCGTTTTACCAGCGGGGCGATCAGATCGTTAAACTGGCTGCGAGTGATATCGCCCTGCCAGCCGCCGACCTCAACGTGCGCCACCTCGGCATCGCTAAGGGCGATTTTCGCCGCGATGGCGGCATCCAGCAGCTCACGCTGCAGGCGGTTGTCGCTACGGTCGCTGAAGCCCGCCTGCTCGCGCAGGTAGTCCGCCAGCAGATGATCGAAATCATCGCCGCCGAGGGCCGAGTCGCCGCCGGTGGCCAGCACTTCAAACACCCCGCGGCTTAAGCGCAGAATAGAAATATCAAAGGTGCCGCCGCCGAGATCGTAGACCGCAATCACCCCTTCCTGGCCGGAATCAAGGCCATAGGCGATAGCCGCCGCGGTCGGTTCATTAAGCAGTCGCAGCACGTGCAGACCCGCCAGACGCGCCGCGTCTTTGGTCCCCTGACGCTGGGCGTCATCAAAGTAAGCGGGGACGGTGATGACCACGCCGTCGAGCTCGCCGGCCAGCGCTTCAGTGGCCCGGGCGGCCAGCGCTTTCAGGATATCGGCGGAGACGCGAATCGGGTTCAGCAGGCCGCCGGCGGTCTGGATCATCGGCAGGCCGTTTTCACTGGCCTGCAGCTGATACGGCAGATGCGGATAGCGGTGTTGGATATCGGCGAGGGAGCGCCCCATCATCCGTTTCACGGAGCTGATGGTATTGGCGGGATCCTGGGCGGCGTTCACCCGGGCGTCATAGCCGACGGTCAGCCCCGATGCGTGGTAATTCACCACCGACGGCAGCAGATAGCGGCCTTGATGATCGGGCAGAGTCTCGGCCTGGCCGCTACGCACGGTAGCCACCAGAGAATTGGTGGTGCCCAGGTCGATACCGGCCGCCAGACGACGCTGGTGCGGCGCGGCGCTCAGGCCGGGCTCACTAATTTGTAATAAGGCCATAATTGCTTCCGAAAATTAAAAATCGAGCAGTTTTTCTTCGAGTTCTTCAGCACTGCTGCGCAGTTTATCGAGGAAACGGAGCTTACGAACCGTGTCCGCCGCCGCTTCCCAGCTCTCATTATGCAATTGGTCAACCATCAGCTGATGGCGGGTATCAAACAGCGCTTTCACTCGTTTGATAAAGCCTTCCAGCCGCGCTTCGTCTTTCGCCTGGCCGATCTCATCCAGCTCTTCGCGCAGTTCCAGCTGTTCCATCAGGAACGCGGTATCGCGAACGGTATGCTGCTCGCTGGCCAGATCGAAGCCATGCAGCGAGAGGAGGTATTCTGCGCGGGTCAGGGGATGGCGCAGCGTCTGCCAGGCCTGGTTAATGGTGGCGGAATACTGAACCGCCGCAAGCTGTTCCGCAGCGGGCGCGCTGGCAAATTTATCCGGATGGTACTGGCGCTGCAGATCCTGATACCGGACAGCCAGTTGTTCAAGCGAGAGGGTATAGCTGGCTGGTAACCCGAAGAGGGTGAAATAGTCCATAGTAACCTCAGGGTCATGCATCTAAACGAAAACCCCACGCGCGGCGTGACCGCGGTGGGGTTGGGGAGTACCGATTATACGTTAAAGCTTTCGCCGCAGCCGCACTCATCTTTGACGTTAGGGTTAGTGAACTTGAACCCTTCGTTAAGGCCTTCTTTGACGAAGTCCAGCTGCGTGCCGTCGAGGAATTGCAGACTTTTGCCGTCGATCACGACCTTCACGCCTTTGTCTTCAAACACGGTGTCTTCAGCCGCCGGCTCGTCAACAAACTCCAGTACATAGGCCATACCTGAGCAGCCGGAGGTTCTCACGCCCAGGCGCAGGCCAAACCCTTTTCCGCGGTTTGCCAGGAAGGCATTGACTCGCGCTGCTGCACTGTCGCTAAGAGTAATCGACATAACAAAACCTCAACTAATTATTTTGCTTCACGTTTGCTTTTGTAATCCGCAATCGCGGCTTTAATCGCGTCTTCCGCCAGAATAGAGCAGTGAATTTTCACCGGCGGCAGCTCCAGTTCATCGGCGATATCGGTGTTCTTGATCGCCTGCGCTTCGTCCAGGGATTTACCCTTCACCCACTCGGTGACCAGAGAGCTGGAAGCGATAGCGGAACCGCAGCCGTAGGTCTTGAAGCGCGCGTCTTCAATGATACCTTCATTGTTGACTTTAATCTGCAACTTCATCACGTCGCCGCAGGCCGGCGCGCCGACCATGCCGCTGCCGACGTTCTCGTCGCTGTTGTCAAAAGAGCCGACGTTGCGCGGGTTCTCGTAATGATCGATAACTTTTTCGCTGTAAGCCATGATGAATTCTCCTTATTGGTGCCGAATTAGTGATGTGACCATTCAATACTGTTCAGATCCACGCCCTGTTTGAACATTTCCCACAGTGGAGAAAGCTCGCGCAGACGGCCAATGGATTTACGAATCAGGTTGATGGCGTAGTCAATCTCTTCTTCGGTAGTGAAACGACCTAAAGAGAAACGAATAGAACTGTGCGCCAGTTCATCAGTCATGCCTAACGCGCGCAGCACGTAGGATGGCTCAAGGCTCGCGGAAGTACAGGCTGAACCGGAGGAAACCGCCAGGTCTTTCAGCGCCATAATCAGCGACTCGCCTTCAACATAGTTGAAGCTGACGTTAAGAATGTTCGGCGCGCCCTGCTCGAGGTCGCCGTTGAGGTACACTTCTTCCATATCCTTCACGCCGTTCCACAGACGGTTGCGCAGCGTGCGCAGACGCGCCATCTCGCTTTCCATCTCTTCTTTGGCGATACGGTAAGCTTCACCCATGCCGACGATTTGGTGAACAGGCAGAGTACCGGAACGCATACCGCGCTCGTGGCCGCCGCCGTGGATTTGCGCTTCGATACGAATACGCGGCTTACGACGCACGTACAGCGCGCCGATGCCTTTCGGACCGTAGATTTTGTGACCGGAGAAGGACATCAGGTCAACTTTCAGCTGGCTCAGATCGATAGGCAGCTTGCCCACGCTCTGGGTGGCGTCTACGTGGTAAATGATACCGCGGGCGCGACACATCTCGCCGATGGTAGCGATATCCTGCACCACGCCGATTTCGTTATTCACATGCATGATGGAAACCAGGATGGTGTCATCACGCATCGCCGCTTCCAGCTCTTTCAGATCGATAATCCCATTGCTCTGCGGCGCCAGGTAGGTCACTTCGAAGCCTTCGCGCTCCAGCTGACGGCAGGTATCCAGAACCGCTTTATGCTCGGTTTTGCTGGTGATGATGTGCTTGCCTTTTTTCTGATAAAAGTTGGCTGCACCCTTGATCGCCAGGTTGTCGGATTCAGTCGCACCAGAGGTAAAGACGATTTCGCGCGGGTCGGCACCGACCAGCTCGGCAATCTGATTGCGGGCGATATCAACCGCCTCTTCAGCCTGCCAGCCAAAACGGTGGGAACGGGAGGCCGGGTTACCAAAGGTCCCGTCCATGGTCAGGAACTGCATCATTTTCTCGGCAACACGCGGGTCCACCGGCGTGGTTGCGGAGTAATCGAGGTAAATCGGTAATTTCATTGCTCTTAAACTCCGTACATCACTCAATGCAAGGAATCAGGCAACCGGCTTGATGTACGACCGAGTACACGGAATGTCGGAGCATCCCGGCCTGATTCTGAAAGCTCTTTATAATCGTTGTCCCGCCGTTTCGCGCTGCCTCGCCCTGTCAGCCGCAGCCCGAAACGGGACGGGTCACTCAGGCGCGCAGCTTAACGTCGATCGCGTCCTGGGTGCGCGCATTGCGCTGGGTTTCGTGCTGATGCTGACGACCGGAAACATCGAGGATCTCCTGGTTATTCACCAGTTCCCCGAGGGTGATATTGTTCAGGAAGCCGGTCAGGCGTTCGCTCAGATCGCGCCACAGCGCGTGAGTCAGGCATTTATCGCCGCCCTGACAGCCGCCCTTGCCCTGGCAACGGGTGGCGTCAACGGATTCGTCCACGGCGCTAATGACTTCGCCGACGGCGATACTGCCGGCATCTTTACCTAACAGATAACCGCCGCCTGGGCCACGAACGCTGGAAACCAGGCCATTTTTACGCAGGCGAGAGAACAGCTGTTCCAGATAGGAAAGCGAAATTCCCTGACGCTCTGAAATATCTGCCAACGGCACCGGGCCCGTTTCAGAGTTGAGCGCAACGTCAAGCATCGCGGTCACGGCATAACGCCCTTTAGATGTCAGTCTCATGTCTTACTTAACCTCAAACTCGCCCCTGGCCGGGCTTTTTATTAATATGGGTATTGCATAGCAGGGCCAAGTCTGACATTCCCGAGTAATTTGGTCAACTATTTACTTGACTGTTTTAGTCAGGTATTTGGCTTTCCGTGCCGTTTTCCTTCCGCGTTGCCGGGCGCCCTCACCCCGGCCCTCTCCCACCAGGAGATAGCAAGGGCCGCGTGATTTGCATGCCGGATAAGCGCAGCGCCATCCGGCATCAACGCGGTTACTTGCCTTTATTCTGCTGGTCAATCGAGGCCAGCATGCCGCGCAGGATGTTCAGCTCCTGGCTTTCCGGGCGCGCACGAGTGAACAGACGACGCAGTTTGTTCATCACCTGCCCCGGATGATTCGGGCGAATAAAGCCCGTCGCCAGCAGCGTCTGCTCAAGATGACCGTAGAAACGCTCCAGGTCATCCACCAGCGGGTACGGCGCTTCTTCGTGCTCAACCGCCGGCTGCGCTTGCTCCTGCGCCGCCAGCCAGGCCATCCGCACTTCGTAGGCGATAACCTGCACCGCCATCGCCAGGTTCAGCGAGCTGTACTCCGGGTTGGCGGCGATGGCCACATGGTAGTGACACTTCTGCAGTTCGTCGTTGGTCAGGCCAACGCGCTCGCGGCCAAACACCAGCGCCACCGGCGCATGCTGGCCTTCGGCGATGCTTTTCAGGCCGCATTCGCGGGGATCGAGCATCGGCCACGGCAGCGTGCGGGAGCGCGCGCTGGTGCCAACCACCAGGCTACAGCCCGCCAGCGCTTCATCAAGGGTATCGACGATCTGCGCGTTGCCAATGACGTCGCTGGCGCCCGCGGCCAGCGCAATGGCCTGGGAATCAGGTTTCACCAGCGGATTGACCAGCCACAGGTTGGTTAAGCCCATGGTTTTCATCGCGCGGGCAACGGAGCCCATATTGCCGGTGTGGGAGGTTTCTACCAGTACGATTCGAATATTTTGCAGCATTATGGTTCTTCGGCTAAAGATTATTCGGGCATGCTACCATAAAACGGAGACATAAGCAGAATTCGCTGTTATTATATGCGCCGTTTTTTCCCGTTCTTTAACATCCAGTGAGAGAGACCGATGCATCCGATGCTGAACATCGCCGTGCGCGCCGCGCGCAAGGCGGGTAATTTAATTGCCAAACACTACGAAACGCCAGACACCGTAGAAACCAGCCAGAAAGGCAGCAATGATTTTGTGACCAACGTCGATAAAGCCGCCGAAGCGATTATTATCGAAACCATTCGCAAATCTTACCCGCAGCACACCATTATCACCGAAGAAAGCGGTGAACACGCTGGTGAAGAGCAGGATGTTCAATGGGTTATCGATCCACTGGATGGCACCACCAACTTCGTTAAACGTCTGCCGCACTTCTCTGTTTCCATCGCCGTACGCATCAAAGGCCGTACTGAAGTCGCGGTGGTTTACGATCCGATGCGTAACGAACTGTTCACCGCGACCCGCGGCCAGGGCGCGCAGCTGAACGGCTACCGTCTGCGCGGCAGCAACGCTCGCGACCTCGACGGCACCATCATCGCGACCGGCTTCCCGTTCAAGGCGAAGCAGCACGCCACCACTTACATGAATATTCTCGGCAACATGTTCACCGAATGCGCCGATTTCCGCCGCACCGGCTCCGCCGCGCTGGATCTGGCCTACGTTGCCGCCGGCCGCGTTGACGGTTACTTTGAAATTGCCCTGAAACCATGGGATTTCGCCGCAGGCGAGCTGATCGCCCGTGAAGCAGGCGCTATTGTTTGCGACTTCACCGGCGGTCATAACTATATGCTGACGGGCAACATCGTTGCCGGTAACCCGCGTGTGGTGAAAGCGATGCTGGCGAATATGCGCGAGCAGCTGAGCGACGCGCTGAAGCGTTAATCTCTTGCAGATGTAAAAAGGAAGCCGCGGCTTCCTTTTTTTATGTTCTAAAACGGCCGCAAACCGCCGCTTGGCGCGATCGCGCTACTCCACATCACGACAGCGGCCACCAGCAGCGCCACGCCGCCGGCCAGCGCCAGCGTCAGCCAGCCCACCTGGCGCCACAGCGGCGGCGCCTGATGCCGACCCAGCTTCACCGCCAGCTGGCGAAAACTATGCACCAGCAGCGCCAGCGCCGTGATAGTCAATGAGGTCCCTGCCGCCATCGCCAGCGCCGCCGCCATCCCCCAGTTGAACACCCCGATCACCTTGCTGAACAGCAGGACCATGATCGCCCCCGAGCAGGGACGCATGCCCATCGACAGGACAATCACGGTGCGAGCCCGCCAGTCGTCGCCGGCCTGCAGCTGCTCCGGGGCCGGGAGATGCTGATGCCCGCAGCCGCAGTGTTCGTTATGAACATGATGCGGGGTAAACGCGGTAAACGTTGGCCGGCTCAGCAGCAGACGCAGCTTTTTCAGCGCCCTCAAGCAGAGCAGCAGACCTAACGCGCCCACCAGCAAATAGCTCCCCTTCTCGAGCCAGAAACTACTGAGATGCAGCTGGCGCGCCGGCAGCTGCAGCAGCGCCAGCACCACTACCACCAGCGCGATAGCCACCAGCCCCTGCAATAAAGAGGCGGCCAGCGTCAGGTTAATACTCGATTTCAACTTCGAAGGATGGGTGGCAAGCCAGGTGGTAATGACAATTTTGCCGTGGCCGGGCCCTAAGGCATGGAGCACCCCGTAAACGAAGCTGAACCCAAGCAGCGACAGCCCCGCCGCCGCCGGATTCTCCGCCACCGCCTGCAGCAGGCGGCTGAGCTCCAGATTGAGCGCGCGCTGCCAGAACGCGCTCTGCATCAGCACCTGCGGCCAGGCCTGCCACAGCCAGAAGCCGCCCGTGACGCTCACGGCCAGCAGTAGCGCCAACGGCCACAGCGCTTTCCAGCGCGACGCGCGCGTGCGCGGGGTAAAAATTACTGACATGTCAGGGTCACCTTCTGGGCAAAATAGCTGCCCAGCGCCATATCCTCCGGCGGCGCATCCGCTTTATCCAGCGACTGGGCGTATGAGAGCATTTTGTCATTCGGTTTTGGCGTCATTACCGTTGCCTTACAGTCGGCCTGCAGCGCTGCGGGCAGGGAAAAATCGCTATCTTTGTCATAAAACATGTCGACATAGTAGGTCGGGTCGAAAGTGGAAAAGGTAAATGTCTGTCCGGCAACGGGTTGCGGCGTCGCCAGCGGCAGGGTGAAGGTTAGTACCGCCTGCAGGCCGTCGCGCTCAAGACCGTAGCCGTCGGGGCGATTTTCAAATTTCACCCGCTGGCCGTTGTGCCACAGCTCGCTGAAATAGTGCTGGCCGAGCACGTTGGCCATCACCTCCGCCGCCAGTTTTTTCCATACTTCGCTGCCTGGTTTAGCGTTTCTGGCGTCGTAGAGCAGATCCGATGAGGTAATTTCATCCATCGTCCAGCGCATTTTAAACCCGCTAAGCAAGCCCTCTTTGACCACCGGCTCGCTCTGCAAACTGATGAAGCTATGCGGATGCGCGGCGGCTGTCCATGATAAAACCATGAAAAACGCCGCGCTGGTGCATTGTTTCACTCTGTTCATCTGTTCCTCACGTGAAAAATTCTGTGAACTTCGCCAGCAATCCTGAGCTAAAGCGGGCGCACTTCCCTGCCCCCGCCGCTGTCATTGTCTATTCTTAGCGGAAACCCTAACTGGAACTTACCAGATGATGACCGTCATTGAACCACCATCTGCGCTTTCCAGTCCACAGCGCCGTAGCCAGGTGCTCCTGATGTTTTATCTGCCCGGACAGTCGGTAACGACTGAACGGCTTGGCAGAATCAACCTCGTTGATGAGACCACGGCCCGGCAGGATATTGAGGAGACCGGACGCGAAATTCAGCGTTACCACCGCCTGACCCTTCGGTCACAGGTGGACGGCAGCTATCGGATTGAAGGCGCCGCGCTCGACCAACGTTTATGCCTGCTGCATGCGCTGCGGCGGGGCCTGCGCCTGTGCCCGCAGTTCGTTAACCATCATTTTACCCCGGCGCTGAAAACGCAGCTTAAACAGGAAGGCATCGCCCGTACCCTGTACGATGATACTAACCTGCAGGCGCTGGTGAACCGCTGCGCGCGAGCGCTCAATCGCCAGTTCGACTGCCGGGACGTTCAGTTTCTGCGCCTGTACCTGCAGTACTGTCTGCTTGAGCATCACCGGGGATATTCACCCGACTTCAATGATGAACAGCAACGCTGGGCGCAGACCGCCGCCGAGTTCACCCTGGCGCAGGAGATTGTCCGCCACTGGCAGCGTCGGGTCGGCGCGACGCCGCATGTCGGAGAGCCTTTTTTCCTCTCGCTGCTGTTTATGATGCTCAAAACCCCCGATCCGCTCCGCGATGGTCACCCGCAGGATCGACGCCTGCGGCTGGCTATTTCCGGCCTGATCCACCGCTTCCAGATGCTCGCCGGCAGGTCGTTCAGTGACGAGCAGGGGCTGAGCGATCAGCTTTATATTCACTTGTCGCAGGCGTTGATCCGCAGCGTGTTTGCTATCGGCATCGATAACACGCTCACAGAGGAAGTGAGCCGGCTCTATCCTCGCTTACTGCGCACCACCCAGGCGGCATTGAGCGAATTCGAGGAGGCCTGGCACGTCCGTTTTAATGAGGAAGAGACCGGCTTAATCGCAGTGATCTTTGGCGCCTGGCTGATGCAGAAAAGCGACCTGCATGAGAAGCAGGTTCTGCTGCTGACCGATGATAATCCGGATATGGAGGCGGCCCTGGAGCAGCAGTTGCGCGAACTGACGCTGCTGCCGCTGAACATTAAATACCAGAGCGTAGAGCGCTTTCAGAAAGAGGGGGCGCCCAAAGGGGTGACGCTTATCGTCACCCCCTATGCGACGGCGCTGCCGCTGTTTTCACCGCCGCTGATCCACGCGGAGAACTGCTTCACTGAACGCCAGCAGCAGCATATCTGCGCGATGCTCGAAGACTAGGCCGCCACCGTTTTTGGCCGGATAGCCAGCGCCGGGATGGTCAGCAGCGCCATCACCCAGAACACGCCCTGGTGCAGGTGCTGGTAGAGGAAGCCGGCGAAGACGGTCATGATGGCAATACTGCCGCCCATCGCCACCGCGGAGTAGACGGCCTGCAGGCGGATCACTTCGCTGCCCTGGCGGGCGGCGATATAGCGCATCGCCGCCAGATGACACACCGTAAAGGTGCCGCAGTGAAGGATCTGCGCGAGGATAAGCCCCGGCAGCGCCGTGCTCCAGCCCATCAGCGTCCAGCGGACCAGCCCGCACAGGGCAGAGAGCAGCAGCAGATCCCGCGCGCTGAAGCGGCGGAACACCTTTTTACTCAGCGCGAAGATCACCACTTCCGCCACCACGCCTAGCGACCACAAATAGCCCACCGCCGAGGCCGAATAGCCTGCCTGCTGCCAGTAAATGGCGCTAAAGCCGTAGTAGGCGGCGTGCGCCCCCTGCAGCAGGCAAACGCAGGCGAGAAAGCGCCAGCTCTGGCGCACCAGCGTCAGCCAGGCCGCCAGCCCGGCCCCCTGCTGCTGGCGCGACGCCCCCTCGGGCATCACCGACGGTTTCAGCAGCATGCCGAGCAGCATCGAGGCGACGCCCAGGCTGAGCATCAGCAGGATCGCCCGGTAATCAAACAGGCTCACCAGCTTGCCGGTCAGCGCCGAACCAATCACAAAGGCGATAGAGCCCCATAGCCGCACCCGGCCATAGTCCATGGTGATTTGCTTTTGCCAGGTATTGGCCAGGGCATCCGTCAGCGGCACCAGCGGCGAAAAGAACAGGTTGAAGCCCACAATGATCGCCAGCAGCCATGCGACGTGGCTGCCGGCCCAGAAGGCCAGCGCGAAGAGCAAGGTTAACAGCGCCAGCACGCGCAGCGCGGCGATCAGCCGGGAGGGGTCGCTCACCCGCGGGGCGATCAGCAGGCTGCCGAGAAAACGGGCTACCAGACCGGCGCCGAGCAAGATGCCGATGGTTTCCGGGGTCAGTCCGTTACCGGCCAGCCAGACGCTCCAGAAGGGCAGAAAAATACCGTAGCTAAAAAAGTAGGTGAAGTAACTGAGCGCCAGCCAGCGCGTGGAGTGCAAGACCATGATTCCCTCCCGAATGGAGGCGACAGTCTGGCGATAAACCCCGGCGGACGCAAGTCAGGCAGAAAGCGGAAAAAGGCGGTTTATTCACCATGGTGCCTCGTTCTCCGGGCGACGCCCCTGGCGGAAAAAATGGCATTCCGGCGGATACCGCGGCTGAAACGCAGTGCCCGAGGCGTTGGAGGTAGCCATGGCGTAGGATGACAGACCAGACAGGCTGACAGACATAACCCTGAAAGTTTGCGTTAAAATCGTGAAGTTCATCACAGCTTACGACCGACGTTCAGGCGCCGCCGCCCGTCAGCGGTCCGCTACAGACAGGAGATTATCCTGCAGCCGCATGCTCTCTGGCCGTGGCGATAAAATCGGCCAGCGCCGGCTTGATGGTGCCTTTTTTCCATGCCATCAGCAGCGCAATGGTCGGGGCATTGCCGGCGATAGGACGAAAAACCACCCGGCCAGTATTAAAATGATTCATATAACCGGGTATCAAAGTCACCCCGAGCCCCATCCCCACCAGATTCATGGTCACCAGAATATTGGTCGCCACCTGGACAATACGCGGCTGGCTTTTTTGCTGTTCGAACCACGCCTGGACGATCGGCGCCAGCGCACCAGAGTACGCCGGGTCAGTGCTGACAAAATCAACGCCGTCCAGCTGGCTGGCGCTCACCTTCTCTGCTTTCGCCAGCGGATGATCTACCGGCAGCACCACCACCAGCGGTTCGTGGAGCAACTCAAGATAGTCAATTTCCGGACTGTAGATCGGGTGGCGCATCAGTCCGATATCCAGTTCACCGCTGCGAATTTTATCTTCCTGCTCGGTGGTGATAAGACTGACCAGCTCAACCCGGGTATTCGGTTGTTTGCGGCGAAACAAGGGCAGAACGCCGGGCAGCAAATTGACTTCGGCCGACGGAACAAAACCAATCGCCAGGTGGTTATCGTGCTGGACGATTTTTCGCGCGCGCATTTTGGCACTCTCTGCCTGGTCGAGTATCGCCTTCGCATCCTGCAGAAAACACTCCCCCGCCGCCGTCAGCGTCACCTTGCGTTTGTCGCGCTCAAGCAACGACACGCCGACGCACTGTTCCAGATCGCGAATTTGACTGCTCAGCGAAGGCTGCGAGGTATGCAGTTTTTCTGCCGCGCGGGTGAAGTTTAGTTCCTGCGCCACCGCGACGAAATAGCGCAGGTGCCTCAATTCCATCAACCCCTCCTTGTTATCGATAAAACATCTCAGCTGGTAGAAATTAACTATTTCACACATTGATAACCCACAAGCAACATAAGGATGACACAAAAAAGAGAAGGTCAATACCTCTTACCCCACAGGATGAAAAAAATGACCATCAAAATGAAAACCGATGTCTACCAACTGGTCGACCCGCAAAACGGTCGCGTCACCCCACGGATCTATACCGACCCTGAGATCTATCAGCTTGAGCTGGAGCGGATCTTTGGCCGCTGCTGGCTGTTTCTGGCCCATGAAAGCCAGATCCCGCGGTCAGGGGATTTCTTTAACACGTACATGGGTGAAGATGCCGTGGTGGTGGTCCGCCAAAAGGACGGCAGCATTAAAGCCTTTTTAAATCAATGTCGTCACCGCGCGATGCGCGTGAGCTACGCCGACTGCGGCAATACCCGGGCCTTCACCTGCCCCTATCACGGCTGGTCTTATGGCATCGACGGCGAGCTGATCGACGTCCCGCTCGAGCCGCGCGCCTACCCGCAGGGGCTGTGCAAGTCCCACTGGGGGCTTAATGAAGTCCCGTGTGTGGAAAGTTACAAAGGCCTTATTTTCGCCAACTGGGATCCTACAGCCCCCACGCTGCGTGACTATCTGGGCGATATGGCCTGGTATCTTGACGGCGTCCTCGACCGTCGTGAAGGCGGGACCGAGATCGTTGGCGGCGTACAGAAGTGGACCATCGACTGCAACTGGAAATTCCCTGCCGAGCAGTTCGCCAGCGACCAGTATCACGCGCTGTTCAGCCACGCCTCGGCGGTGCAGGTGCTGGGCGCGAAAGATGATGGCAGTGAAAAGCGCCTGGGCGAAGGACAGACCGCCCGCCCGGTGTGGGAGACTGCCAAAGACGCGCTGCAGTTTGGTCAGGAGGGGCACGGCAGCGGCTTTTTCTTCACCGAACAGCCGGACGCTAACGTCTGGGTCGACGGCGAGGTCTCCCGCTATTACCGCGATACCTTTGCCGAAGCCGAGCAGCGGCTGGGCACCGTCCGCGCCCTGCGCCTCGCAGGTCACAATAACATCTTCCCGACCCTCTCGTGGCTAAACGGTACCGCCACGCTGCGCGTCTGGCACCCGCGAGGACCGGATCGGGTCGAGGTCTGGGCATTCTGTCTCACCGATAAAGCCGCCTCCGATGAGGTCAAAGCGGCGTTCGAAAACAGCGCCACGCGCGCCTTTGGTCCGGCTGGTTTCCTCGAGCAGGATGACTCGGAAAACTGGTGTGAAATTCAAAAACTGCTGAAAGGACACCGGGCGCGTCACACCAGCCTGTGCCTGGAGATGGGATTAGGCGAGGAAAAACGCCGCACAGACGGCATTCCGGGGATAACCAACTATATCTTTTCCGAAACTGCCGCCCGCGGTATGTACCAGCGCTGGGCCGATCTGTTAAGCAGCGAAACGTGGCAGGAAGTGCAGGAAAAAACCGCCGCTTACCAGCAGGAGGTGATGAAATGAGCGCCTTAGTCTCTGCTGAACTGCACTACAGCATCAGCCAGTTCCTCTACGAAGAGGCGCGTCTGCTGGACGACTGGCAGTTTCGCGACTGGCTGACGCAGCTGGACGACGAGATCCGCTACACCATGCGCACGACCGTCAACGCCCAGACCCGCGACCGTCGCAAAGGGGTCCAGCCGCCGACCACCTGGATCTTTAATGACAACAAAGACCAGCTTGAGCGCCGGATTGCTCGCCTGGAGACCGGCATGGCATGGGCAGAGGAGCCGCCATCCCGCACCCGCCATCTGATTAGCAACCTGCAGATCAGCGAAACCGGACAACCGGATCGCTTCGCCGTGCGCCTTAACTATCTGCTATATCGCGCGCAAAAGGAGCGTGACGAGACCTGCTACGTCGGCACGCGGAGGGACACCGTCCGCCGTCTGCCTGGCGGCGAGTGGCGCCTGACGGCTCGAGAGATCGTGCTCGATCAGGCAGTGATCGCGTCCCACAACCTGAGCGTACTCTTCTGATGAATCGAATATTCGCCTGCTCCACCGTGGAGCTGCCGGAGGGGGAAGCCCTCCGCCTGGAGACCTCTCCCGTTATTGCCCTGTTCCATATTGGCGGAGCGTTTTATGCCGTTAACGATCGCTGCAGCCATGGCAACGCGTCGATGTCCGAAGGCTACCTGGAAGACGACGCGACGGTGGAATGTCCACTACACGCCGCCAGTTTCTGCCTGAAAACCGGCAAAGCGCTGTGTCTGCCCGCCACCGAGCCGCTGACCACCTATACCGTGCACGTGGAAGGCGGTGAGGTGTTTATTGATATTCCTGAGGAGGCCTGATGAGCGATTTACGCGATAACGTGGTGTTGATTACCGGCGGCGGTTCCGGACTGGGTCTGGCGCTGATTGAGCGCTTTATTGACGAGGGGGCGAAGGTCGCGACCCTCGAACTGTCCGGCGCGAAAGTCGCCAGCCTGCGCCAGCGCTTTGGCGATCGGGTGCTGGCGGTGGAAGGCAGCGTAACCCGCTACGGTGATTATCAGCGCGCAGTGGATCAGATCCTCACCACCTATGGCCGTCTGGACTGTTTTATCGGCAACGCCGGCATCTGGGATCATAACGCCTCCCTGATGGACACCCCGGCGGAGGCGCTGGAGAATAGCTTCCATGAGCTGTTCAACGTCAACGTGCTGGGCTATCTGCTCGGCGCTAAGGCCTGCGCCCCGGCATTAATCGCCAGCGAAGGCAGCATTATTCTGACCCTCTCCAACGCGGCCTGGTATCCGGGCGGCGGCGGCCCGCTCTACACCGCCAGCAAACATGCGGCGACCGGCTTAATTCGCCAGCTGGCCTACGAGCTGGCGCCGAAGGTGCGGGTCAACGGCGTTGGTCCCTGCGGAATGGCGACCGATCTGCGCGGCCCGCAGGCGCTGGGGCAAAGCGACACCACGATAATGCACTCCCTGACGGCGGAGAAGATCGCCGCCATCCTGCCACTGCAGTTTTTCCCCGAACCGGTCGATTTCACCGGCCCGTACGTCATGCTGGCTTCCCGACGGAATAATCGGACGCTGAGCGGGGTGATGATCAATGCCGATGGCGGGCTGGGGATCCGCGGGATCCGCCATGTCGCCGCCGGACTAAACCTTTAAGGAGTGATGATGAGCGAACCGATGATTGCCATTATCGGCGGTGGACAGGCCGGGGCGATGGCCGCCGCGGCCCTCCGCCAGCAGGGTTACCAGGGTCCCCTGCACCTGTTTTCTGATGAACCCCATTTACCCTATGAGCGCCCGCCGCTGTCGAAAGCGATGCTGCTGGATGCAGATCCGCAGCGACAGCCGGTGCTCCCCGCCAGCTGGTGGCAGGACAACAACGTCCAGCTGCATCTCGGTGTGACGCTGCGCGATATCGATCGTCAGGCGCAGAGCCTGACGCTGGCAGACAATCGCGTCTTTCACTGGCGACAACTGCTGCTGGCGACCGGAGCCGCCGCCAGGCCGCTGCCGCTGCTCGACGCGCTGGGGGAACGTTGCCTGACCCTGCGACACGCCGGCGATGCTGCGCGTCTGCGCGCGGCGCTGCAGCCAGGGAGTGAGGTGGTTATCGTCGGCGCAGGCACCATCGGCCTGGAGTTGGCCGCCAGCGCTATTCAGCGCGGCTGTCGCGTCACGGTGGTGGAGCAGGCGTCGACGGTGATGGGTCGCAACGCCCCGCCGCCGGTCCGCGATTACCTGCTGGCCCGCCATCGCCAGGCCGGGGTACGGGTGCTGTTGAACCGCGCCATCGAACAGGCGGAACAGGGAACCCACCTCACCCTCACTTTACAGAGTGGCAAAACCCTGCGCGCCGGGACGGTCGTATATGGCATTGGCATCGTGGCTAACGATGCTCTCGCGCGCCGCGCCGGGCTGGAGACCGACAATGGCATCGTCGTGGATGCCGACGGCAGGACCTCGGACCCGGCTATTTTTGCCGCCGGCGACGTCACGCTGACGCGGCAATCAGATGGTTCGCTGTCGCGCGTCGAGAGCTGGGAAAATGCCAATATCCAGGCGCAGATTGCCGCTGCGGCCATGCTTGGCAAACCACGCCCCGCCAGGGCGCCAGGCTGGTTCTGGACCGATCAGTACGAAGATAACCTGCAGTTTATTGGCGATATGCAGGGCGAAAAGTGGTGGTGTCGGGGAGCGCCCGCCGATCGCAAAGCGATCTGGTTCCAGCTGCGTGACGGCGTGTTAACCGGCGCGGTCACCCTCAATCACGGTCGCGAGATCCGCACGCTGCGCAAGCTCATCCAGAGTGGTCAAGCGGTGAACGCCGAAACGCTATGCGATGAAAGCGTCCCGTTAAAAACGCGGTAATTTCGTTGTTCAGCAGACCGGGGATGTTGCCAGAACTAACGTGGCGGGAAGCAAAAACGTGTATTACGTTTAAAGGACACTTCTCTCATAACGAGCTGATTATGAACACACTCCGCTATTTTGATTTTGGCGCATCCCGCTCTCTGCTACTGCTTATCGCCCGCATCGCCGTGGTAGTTCTGTTTATTCTTTTTGGCTACCCCAAACTGCTGGGCTTTGACGGTACGGTGCAGTACATGGCCGCCTCCGGCGCGCCGATGCCGACCCTGGCGGCGATTATCGCCGTCATTATGGAAGTGCCTGCCGCCATTTTAATTGTGCTGGGCTTTTTCACCCGCCCGCTGGCGGTCATCTTTATCTTCTACACCCTGGGCACCGCGGTGATTGGCCATCACTACTGGGATATGACTGGCGATGCGGTATTGCCGAACATGATTAACTTCTGGAAAAACGTCAGCATCGCCGGCGCTTTCCTGCTGCTGGCGGTAACCGGCCCCGGAGCGATTTCGCTCGACCGCCGCTAATCCCCAGACGCAAAAAAGGCCGCAAACGCGGCCTTTTTGATGTCAACGCTAACGCTTACGCATAAACCGGGAAGCGGGCGCAGATATCCAGGACTTTGCCTTTCACGCGCTCAATGACCGCGTCGTCATTGATATTGTCCAGCACGTCACACATCCAGCCAGCCAGCTCTTTGACTTCCGCTTCTTTAAAGCCGCGGCGAGTCACTGCCGGAGAACCGATACGGATACCGGAGGTTACGAACGGGCTCTTCGGATCGTTCGGCACGCTGTTTTTGTTGACGGTGATGTTGGCGCGCCCCAGGGCAGCGTCAGCTTCTTTACCGGTCAGGTTTTTATCCACCAGGTCCAGCAGGAACAGATGGTTCTCAGTACCGCCAGACACCACTTTGTAGCCGCGGTTCAGGAACACTTCCACCATTGCTTTGGCGTTTTTCGCAACCTGCTGCTGGTAAACTTTAAACTCTGGCTCCATCGCTTCTTTCAGCGCCACCGCTTTCGCTGCGATAACGTGCATCAGCGGGCCGCCCTGCGCGCTTGGGAATACCGCAGAGTTCAGTTTCTTGTACAGCTCTTCGCTACCGCCTTTCGCCAGGATCAGGCCGCCGCGCGGACCCGCCAGGGTTTTGTGGGTGGTGGTGGTCACGACGTGAGCATGCGGAACCGGGTTCGGATACACGCCAGCGGCAATCAGGCCTGCCACGTGCGCCATGTCGACAAACAGGTATGCGCCGATGCTGTCAGCGATTTCACGCATTTTTGCCCAGTCAACGATACCGGAGTAAGCGGAGAAACCACCGATGATCATCTTCGGTTTATGTTCCTGTGCCTGCTTCGCCATGTCGTCATAGTCAATTTTGCCGGACTCATCAATACCGTAAGGGATGATGTTGTACAGTTTGCCGGAGAAGTTAACCGGAGAGCCGTGAGTCAGGTGGCCGCCCTGCGCCAGGTTCATCCCCAGCACGGTATCGCCCGGCTGCAGCAGCGCGGTGTAGACGGCAAAGTTAGCCTGGGAGCCGGAGTGCGGCTGGACGTTAGCATAGTCAGCGCCGAACAGCTCTTTCGCGCGGTCGATAGCCAGCTGCTCAACCACGTCGACATATTCGCAGCCGCCGTAGTAACGCTTGCCCGGATATCCTTCAGCATATTTGTTGGTCAGCTGAGAGCCCTGCGCCTGCATCACGCGCGGACTGGTGTAGTTTTCGGAGGCGATCAGTTCGATGTGCTCTTCCTGACGTACTTTTTCCTGCTCCATAGCCTGCCACAGTTCGGCATCATAATCGGCAATGTTCATTTCACGCTTTAACATCCGCATCTCCTGACTCAGCTAACAATAAAATTTCGGCCTAAAAAGGCGGTCCGATTGGACAACGGCCCACAGTATAACCGAATCATTCTGTGATAACAGGTCTTGACAAAGGATTTTACGCAAACGTTTGGCTCCGCATGACACAAGGCTTTGAGCAATAACGCCTCTCTCAGTATCAACGGATTTCTTTTCAGGATTGTGATGCAAATTCTTCATGTTGTAACTGCAACGGCGGAAAGTGTTAAAGAACCATTTACAACGCAGGGTTATTTCCTTAAGATGCATTTAAAATACATCATTAAGGTAACACACAAGGAAGCACGCTATGCTCGACGCTCAAACCATCGCTACGGTCAAAGCCACCATCCCCCTGCTGGTAGAGACTGGACCAAAATTAACCGCCCATTTCTACGATCGTATGTTTGCGCATAACCCGGAGCTCAAAGAGATCTTCAATATGAGCAACCAGCGCAACGGCGACCAGCGAGAAGCGTTGTTCAACGCCATTGCCGCCTACGCCAGCAATATCGATAACCTGCCCGCCCTGCTGCCGGCGGTGGAAAAAATCGCCCAGAAACACACCAGTTTCCAGATCAAACCGGAGCAGTACAACATCGTGGGCAGCCATCTGCTGGCGACCCTCGATGAAATGTTCAGCCCGGGTCAGGAAGTCCTTGATGCCTGGGGGAAAGCTTACGGCGTGCTGGCGAACGTCTTTATCGGCCGCGAAGCCGAGATCTATCAGCAAAACGCCAGTAAAACCGGCGGCTGGGAAGGGACCCGCGCGTTCCGCATCGTGAAGAAAACCCCGCGCAGCCAGCTTATCACCAGCTTTGAGCTCGAGCCGGTCGACGGCCAGCCGGTCGCCGATTACCAGCCTGGCCAGTATCTGGCCATCTGGCTGAAGCCGGAAGATTTCGAATATCAGGAAATTCGCCAGTACTCCCTGACCCGCAAAGCGGACGGCAAGGGCTACCGCATCGCGGTTAAACGCGAAGAAGGCGGCCAGGTTTCCAGCTGGCTGCATAACCATGCCAGCGAAGGCGATGTGGTCTATCTCGCGGCGCCGGCCGGGGACTTCTTCCTTAACGTTGAACAGCAGACGCCGGTCACTCTGCTCTCCGGCGGCGTCGGGCAAACGCCGATGCTGGCGATGCTGGATGCGCTGGCGAAGAGCCGCCATCAGGGTCAGGTGAACTGGTTCCATGCGGCAGAGAACGGCGACGTGCACGCCTTCGCGGACGAAGTTAAAACGCTGGGTGAAACCCTGCCGAAGTTTACATCTCACGTCTGGTACCGCAGCCCGAGCGAAGCGGACCGTGAATCCGGCGCGTTTGATAGCGAAGGTTTGATGGATTTAACGGCCCTGGCCGGCAAGATCGGCGACCCGCAAATGCAGTTCTATCTCTGCGGCCCGGTGGCGTTTATGCAGTTTGCCGCGAAGCAGCTGGTAGATCTGGGCGTGAGCAGCGGCAACATTCATTACGAATGCTTCGGGCCGCATAAGGTGCTGTAAGCCCCGACGACGCGGGGATTTGTAGGCCGGGTAAGCGCAGCGCCACCCGGCAATACTACAGCGAGCGGCGAGCGTTAAATCGCCGCGTCGTCTTCTTCGCCGGTACGGATACGAATCACGCGCGCGACATCAAAGACAAAGATTTTACCGTCACCGATTTTGCCGGTCTGCGCGGTACGGATGATGGTATCCACACAGGTATCGACGATATCGTCGGTCACCACGATTTCAATTTTCACTTTCGGCAGAAAATCAACCATATACTCCGCGCCGCGGTAGAGTTCGGTGTGCCCTTTCTGGCGGCCAAAGCCTTTCACTTCCGTTACCGTCATCCCGGTGATGCCGACTTCGGCCAGCGCTTCACGCACGTCATCCAGTTTGAAAGGTTTAATAATCGCATCAATCTTTTTCATGGTGTTCCTGTCTTAGTCGCGTAACCGGTTGCTTACCGTATCATAACTTGCGCTATGTTGCGGAGCTACTCTTTAAAGTCGTTGGCGTCGAGCTCATGGCGCGACAGCAGCTTATAGAATTCAGTGCGGTTGCGTCCAGCCATCCGCGCGGCGTGGGTGACGTTGCCCCTGGTAATCTGCAGCAGCTTGCGCAGGTAGTTCAGCTCAAACTGATTGCGCGCCTCCACGAAGGTCGGCAGGGCGGTGTTCTCGCCCTCCAGCGCCTGCTCCACCAGCGCATCGCCGATCACCGGCGACGAGGTCAGGGCCACGCACTGCTCAATCACGTTCACCAGCTGGCGCACATTGCCCGGCCAGTTGGCGGCCATCAGCCGCTTCATCGCATCGCTGGAAAACGCCCGAACGAACGGCTTATGGCGATCGGCGGACTGACGCAGCAGATGGTTGGCCAACAGCGGAATATCTTCCGTGCGTTCGGAGAGCGGCGGGATCTTCAGGTTAACCACATTGAGGCGATAGAACAGATCTTCGCGAAACTCGCCGCGGGCCATCGCCTTCGGCAGGTCGCGGTGGGTGGCGGAGATGATCCGCACGTTGATCTCGATATCGCGGTTGCTGCCGAGCGGGCGTACCTTACGCTCCTGCAGGACGCGCAGCAGCTTCACCTGCAGGGCGACCGGCATATCGCCGATCTCATCGAGAAACAGCGTACCGCCTTCGGCGGCCTGGAATAACCCTTCGCGGTTGCTGACCGCGCCGGTAAAGGCGCCCCGCGCATGGCCGAACAGTTCGGACTCGAGCAGCTGTTCCGGCAGCGCGCCGCAGTTAATCGCCACGAACGGCTTGTCATGACGCGGGCTGGCGTTGTGGATCGCCTGGGCGACTATCTCCTTCCCGGTCCCGCTCTGGCCATTAATCAGCACGCTAACGTCGGACTGCGCCACCATCCCGGCCTGCTCGAGCAGGCGCAGCATCAGCGGGCTGCGGGTGACAATGGCCTGACGCCAGGCTTCGTCGGTGGCTGGCGAGCGCTGCTCCAGCGCCTCATCAATGGCTTGATACAAGGCGTCTTTATCAACCGGCTTAGTCAGGAAGCTGAAGACGCCCTGCTGGGTGGCCGCCACCGCGTCGGGGATCGAGCCATGGGCGGTGAGAATGATCACCGGCATGCCGGGCTGCCCCTTCTGGATCTCACTGAACAGCTGCAGACCGTCCATTTCATCCATCCGCAGATCGCTAATCACCAGATCCACCTTCTCACGCCCCAGCACGCGCAGCGCTTCCGGGCCGCTCTCGGCGGTGACCACACTATAGCCTTCGCTGACCAGCCGCATGCCCAGCAGCTTCAGCAGCCCCGGATCGTCATCCACCAGCAGCAAACGCGCCGGTTTACGGATCGTCATGGATCACCTCCGGCACTTTTTCGCTGCCGAAATTGCCGCCCGGCTTGCGGCTGGAGAGCTGGCGTTCAATATCGGTCAGATTCTCCAGCTTACGGGTGGTCAGCTCCAGCTGTTCGCGCAGCGACTGCTCCTGCTGGCGCAACGTCTCCAGCTCGCTATCGCTGGACTGCTGAAGCTTCGCGTAGCGGGCTCGCTCCTCCACCAGCTGCAGCTGACGGGTCTGCCCGTCGCGCCAGAGCTGATACAGCGGGCGGACCTGAACGGCGATTTGCGGGCTGAAGGTGTCGAGACGCGCCACCAGCCCGCGGCGCTCGTCAGGGGTAATTTTGGCATCGGCAAGCAGAATGCCGCGGCGGAACGCGTCCTGCCAGCTGTCGTCGGTATGGCGTTTCGCCTCCGCTCGCGCCTGCGCCGGCGCGAGACGATCGGCGCAGTCAATGCCCCGCAGCCAGTAGAGGGGGTTTTTGTCGCTGGCATCGCTGCTGTGCGCCCAGATATCGGCGCAGTCCACCGCGACAAAATCGGCCACCTGATGCTGCGCCTGCCCGGGGGCGGCGGCACCTTCCGCACTATGCGGCGAGAAGCCGGCGGAACACCCCGCCAGCGTCAGACAAGCAATGCCTGAGAGCAGCCATCCGCTAAGGGAACGGCGCCAGGCCAGGAATTGGGACATAGTTCCCCGATATCGATTCATTAGTTGGATTATTCCGGCGCTGAGGGAAGCATAATGCGAAAACAGACCTGCCCGGCGGGGGCGTCAACCAGACTGAGCTCCCCTTGCATCTGACGGACGCAGTCGCGGGCGATGCTTAACCCCAGTCCACTGCCTTTCACGGCCCCTTTACGCTGGTGACTCCCCTGGTAAAAGGGCTCAAAAATCATATTCTTTTCCGCGGCCGGGATCGGTTCGCCGCTGTTGGCGACATCAATACGCACCTGCTCTCCGTGCCGGTAGCTATGGATACGAATGTTACCGGATTCAGCGCCATAGTGCACCGCATTGGAGTAGAGATTATCCATTACGCTTATCAATAGCGCAGGCTCTGCCAGACAATGCCGCGCCTGCAGCGCCAGCTCGGTATGCATCAGTTTAGCCCGCGCGGGCAAACTGTGCGCCGCCACGACGTTTTCCACCAGCTCCACCAGGTCCACTTCTTCCCGGGCTACCGGGCCGTCGGCCTGTTTGCGGTTGTAGTCCAGCAGCTGTTCAATCAGCTTTTGCAGGTTGCGGCTGCTGCTGTCGAGGATCTCGACGATCTCCTGCTGCTCCGGCGTCAGCGGCCCGGCGACACGGTCGGCCAACAGCTCGGTGCCTTCACGCATACTGGCCAGCGGGGTTTTCAGCTCATGCGACAGATGGCGAAGAAACTGATGTCGCTGCGACTCCAGCCATGCCAGGCGCTCGCTGAGCCAGATAATGCGCTTGCCCACCGAGCGCAGCTCGCGCGGGCCGGTAAACAATGCCGCGTCGTCCAGCGACTTCCCAGCCCCCAGCTGGTTGATCATTCTTTCGATGCCTTTCACCGGGCCGATGATCATGCGGGTAAAAAGCAGCACCAGCGCCAGGCTCAGCAGAAACAGCACCAGCGCCTGCCAGCCGAAAAACTGGCCGCGCTCGGCAATCTCCTGCTGCAGCTGCTGGCCGCGGGAATAGACCACCGCCCGGGTCGCCTGGACCATGTCGCTGTTATTACTGGCGAACACTTCCAGTCTGGCGGCTGCCTGGGCGTCGGGGCCGCTGTTGTTACACTGCAGCTGCGCCAGATCGCTGACATCCTGGCGCAGCGCCTGCCAGAGCTTCTCGTCCGGCAGCACGCCGGCGTGCGCGTCCAGCATCTGGCTGTAGCGCTGCCGCTGGTTTTGATAGACGCGCGCCAGCGTCGGATCGTCCAGCACGCAGTACTGGCGATAGCTGCGCTCCATCTCCAGCGCGGCATTGATCATCGCCTCGCTGCGGCGGGCATCGACCAGCGTAGTGCGGTTGATATGCGCCGCCTGGGCGCTGAGGGCATTGAGGCTCTGCCAGGCCTGCCAGGCCAGCACCAGCAACGGCAGCAGGATCAGCACAAAGGAGAGCGTCACCAGTTGACGCAGCGAACGGGGAAAAAGAGAGAGTCGCTTCAAGGGTGTGGTCTCAATCATTAGCTCTGGTCGATGCTAACTGAGGAGCGCGGCGGAGAAAAGCGATACCCGTCGCCACGGCGCCGCAGAAACAACAAAGCCAGGCGCAAGGCCTGGCTTTGTTGAGAAATGAGGCGGTGCCTTACTCGACGTTTCGCCCGATGTCTGATAAAGCCAGGCTGTTATCAGGAGTTGGACGGCAGGCACCTGTTTGTGCGTCATTCGAAGTTTATGTAGCGCGTCCCGAAGGGGCTGACATAAGAAGGTGAATGAGCCACTGGTTAATATTATGCATGAACTATGCCATCTTTCAAAACATTTTATTAACACGTTGATATATATGACTTTCACCATAAAATCCAACCATTCCAGCGCTGTATACTTTTTATCCATAATGTCGCCAATTAGCGACACTAAATATGCCCCAGTTTACTCATCATTTAAATCAATAACTTAAGTGTCGCCTTTTGACGACACCGCAATATGCCAGTTGTCGGTGATTCCCGACACCCTGGCGTGCCGGCCGTCACAGATAAAAAAAGCCCCCTGCCTGAGCAGGGGGCCGATACGTTCGCGAGACACGCTTCGGGAAGATTAACCCAGCTGTTTACGCGCGTTGCGGAAGATACGCATCCACGGGCTGTCTTCGCCCCAGTTTTCCGGGTGCCAGGAGTTGCTTACGGTGCGGAAGACGCGTTCCGGGTGCGGCATCATGATGGTCGCGCGCCCGCTTTCGCTGGTCACCGCGGTGATACCGTTCGGGGAACCGTTCGGGTTCGCCGGATAGGTTTCGGTCACTTTGCCGAAGTTGTCCACGAAGCGCAGCGCTACCAGACCTTTGCTCTCCAGCTGGGCCAGATGCGCGCTGTCGCGCACTTCCACCAGCCCTTCGCCGTGGGAGACCGCAATCGGCATCTGTGAGCCAACCATGCCTTCCAGCAGCAGAGACGGGCTTTGCGTCACTTCCACCAGGCTGAAGCGCGCTTCAAAGCGGTCAGACTGGTTGCGCACAAAGCGCGGCCACAGGTCGCTGCCCGGGATCAGCTCGCGCAGGTTGGACATCATCTGACAGCCGTTGCACACGCCGAGCGCCAGGGTCTGCGGACGATGGAAGAAGGTCGCGAACTCATCGCGCACGCGCTCGTTGAACAGAATCGACTTCGCCCAGCCTTCGCCTGCCCCCAGCACGTCGCCGTAGGAGAAGCCGCCGCAGGCCACCAGGGCATGGAAATCGCCCAGACCGGTGCGGCCCGCCAGCAGGTCGCTCATATGCACGTCGATGGCGTCAAAGCCGGCGCGATGGAAGGCTGCCGCCATTTCAACGTGAGAGTTCACCCCCTGCTCGCGCAGGACGGCCACTTTCGGACGCGCGCCGGTGGCAATGTACGGCGCGGCGACGTCGTCATTAATATCAAACGAGAGCTTCACATTAAGGCCCGGATCGGCGTCGTTGGCTTTCGCCTCGTGCTCCTGATCGGCGCAGGCCGGGTTGTCACGCAGACGCTGCATCTGCCAGGTGGTTTCCGCCCACCACATGCGCAGGGTGGTGCGGCTTTCGCTAAACACCGTCTGACCGCTGGCGGTCAGCACGAAGCGATCGCCCTCGACCGCTTTACCGAGGTAATGCACGCAGTCCGCCAGGCCGTTAACCGCCAGAATGGCTTCCACTGCCTCACGGTCTGCGGCGCGGACCTGAATCACCGCCCCCAGCTCTTCGTTGAACAGCGCCGCCAGACGGTCGTCGCCCAGCGCGGCGATATCCGCTTCCAGTCCACAGTGGCCGGTAAAGGCCATTTCCGCCAGGGTAACCAGCAGGCCGCCGTCGGAGCGGTCGTGGTAGGCCAGCAGTTTACGCTGCGCCACCAGGGCCTGCATCGCATCCCAGAAGCCTTTCAGCTGCGCGACATCGCGCACGTCAGCCGGCTTGTCGCCGAGCTGGCGATAGACCTGCGCCAACGCCGTCGCGCCCAGCGCGTTGTGCCCTTTACCGAGGTCGATCAGCAGCAGGGCGTTATCTTCCGTCGAAAGCTGCGGCGTGACGGTATGACGAACATCTTCGACACGGGCGAAGGCGGAGATCACCAGCGACAGCGGAGAGGTCATCTCACGCTGCTCGCTGCCTTCCTGCCAGCGGGTTTTCATCGACATTGAGTCTTTGCCGACCGGAATGGTCAGGCCCAGCGCCGGGCACAGCTCTTCGCCCACCGCTTTCACCGCCTCATACAGACCCGCGTCTTCGCCCGGGTGGCCGGCGGCGGCCATCCAGTTAGCCGACAGCTTCACGCGGTTCAGCTCGCCAATCTGCGTGGCGGCGATATTGGTCAGCGCTTCGCCAACCGCCAAACGGCCGGAGGCGGCGAAGTCCAGCAGAGCAACCGGGGCGCGCTCGCCCATCGCCATCGCTTCGCCGTAGTAGCTGTCGAGGCTGGCGGTGGTGACCGCGCAGTTGGCCACCGGGATCTGCCACGGGCCGACCATCTGGTCGCGGGCGACCATACCTGTCACGGTGCGGTCGCCGATGGTCACGAGGAAGGTTTTCTCGGCCACCGTCGGCAGGTGCAGAACGCGATTAACCGCATCGGCGATGGTAATCGGTTGGCGATCCAGCGCGCTGCCCTGGGCTTTCAGGGTCTGCACGTCACGGGTCATTTTCGGCGTTTTGCCAAGCAGGACGTCCAGCGGCAGATCGATCGGCTGATCGTTAAAGTGGCTGTCGCTCAGGCTCAGGTGCTGCTCGGCGGTGGCTTCGCCGATAACCGCATAAGGCGCGCGCTCGCGGCGGCACAGCTCGTCGAACAGCGGCAGTTGCTCCGGGGCGACCGCCAGGACATAACGTTCCTGCGATTCGTTACACCATATCTCCAGCGGGCTCATGCCTGGCTCATCGCTCAGGATATCGCGCAGCTGGAATTTACCGCCGCGGCCGCCGTCGCTGACCAGCTCCGGCATGGCATTGGAGAGACCGCCGGCGCCGACGTCGTGGATAAACAGGATCGGGTTGGCGTCGCCGAGCTGCCAGCAGCGGTCGATCACTTCCTGACAGCGACGCTCCATTTCCGGGTTGTCACGCTGGACGGAGGCGAAATCGAGGTCGGCATCGGACTGGCCGGAGGCCATGGAAGACGCCGCGCCGCCGCCGAGGCCGATGTTCATCGCCGGACCGCCCAGCACGATCAGCTTCGCGCCGACGGTAATCTCGCCCTTCTGCACGTGCTCGCCGCGGATGTTGCCGATACCGCCGGCCAGCATGATTGGTTTGTGGTAGCCGCGCAGCTCTTCACCGTTATGGCTGGTGACTTTCTCTTCATAGGTGCGGAAGTAGCCGTTCAGCGCCGGGCGACCAAATTCGTTGTTAAACGCCGCGCCGCCCAGCGGGCCTTCGGTCATGATGTCCAGGGCGGTGACGATGCGATCCGGCTTGCCGAAATCTTCTTCCCACGGCTGTTCGAAGCCCGGGATGCGCAGGTTGGAAACCGAGAAGCCCACCAGGCCCGCTTTCGGCTTCGCGCCGCGGCCGGTGGCGCCTTCATCGCGGATTTCGCCGCCGGAGCCGGTTGCCGCGCCCGGCCATGGGGAGATGGCCGTCGGGTGGTTATGGGTTTCCACCTTCATCAGAATGTGCGCCGGCTCCTGATGGAAGTCATAGCGTCCGGTCTGGTGGTCGGCAAAATAGCGCCCCACTTCAGACCCTTCCATCACCGCGGCGTTGTCTTTATAGGCCGACAGGACGTAGTCCGGCGTTTTTTCGAAGGTGTTTTTGATCATTTTGAACAGCGACTTCGGCTGCTGTTCGCCGTCGATGATCCAGTCGGCGTTGAAAATTTTGTGACGACAGTGCTCTGAGTTCGCCTGGGCGAACATATACAGCTCGATATCGTTCGGATTGCGTCCCAGACGGGTAAAGGCGTCCTGCAGGTAGTCAATTTCGTCATCTGCCAGCGCCAGCCCCAAACGGAGGTTGGCGTCAATCAGCGCCTGACGCCCTTCGCCCAACAGGTCAACGCTGGTCACCGGCGTCGGCTGATGGTGAGCGAACAGCTTTTCGCCCGCTTCCAGCGCGTCGAAGACGCTCTCCATCATGCGGTCGTGCAGTTCCGCCGCCACCGCGGCCCACTGCGCTTCGGTCAGGGTCGAGGCTTCAACATAATACGCCACGCCGCGCTCCAGACGCACAACCTGAGCCAGGCCGCAGTTATGGGCGATATCGGTAGCTTTAGAAGACCAGGGAGAGATGGTGCCAGGGCGAGGGGTCACGAGCAGTAATTTACCGGTCGGGGTATGGCTGTTTAAGCTCGGGCCATACTTAAGCAGTCGCGCCAGGCGCTCGCGATCGTCAGCGCTCAGCGGGGCGTTCAGATCGGCAAAATGAATATACTCGGCATATATGGCGCTTACCGGAAGGTTGGCCGCCTGAAATCGTGCCAGCAGTTTATTAATACGGAATGCCGACAGTGCAGGTGAACCACGCAAAATTTCCATCATAAGTCTCTCGTCTTCGAAGCTTTCAGGGTGAGCCAGGGGGGGAAACGGGCGTCATTATAGTGAATCCTGCGCCCCGACGAAACCGTTTGCGTAGAAATAAAATCATTGATGCTGTTTATCAATAAATGTGACGTCCATCGCGAATAAGTTGCCAACTGGCGCATTCTTAAGCAGAATGCCGCTCATTCGACGACAACCTTGCGTTTTTTCCGGACATCGCCTGCTGAGGAACCTGAAGCTGCAGAAGATTAACGCGCTGAAAAAATTAAAGATTAATTATCTGCTCATCGGCATTGTCACCCTTTTGCTGGCGGCTGCCCTGTGGCCGTCGATCCCCTGGTCCGGTAAACCGGAGAACCGGGTGGCGGGCATTATCGCTCGCGGCGAGCTACGCATCAGCACCATCAACTCGCCGATGACCTTCGCCACCATGAACAATAAAACCTTCGGCCTGGACTACGAACTGGCGAAGCAGTTTGCCGACTACCTCGGCGTGACGCTTAAGATAACCGTCCGCCAGAACATCAGCCAGCTGTTTGACGACCTCGACGACGGCCAGGCCGATATGCTGGCCGCCGGGCTGGTCTATAACCAGGAGCGGGTGAAAAACTACCAGGCCGGCCCTGGCTACTACTCCGTTTCCCAACAGCTGGTCTATCGCGTCGGCAATACCCGGCCGCGCAGCCTCGCGGCGCTGACCGCCGAGCAGCTCGCCATCGCCCCGGGTCACGTGGCGATCAACGATCTCCAGGTACTGAAAGCGGAGAAATACCCGGATCTTGCCTGGCGCGTGGACGAAAAGCGCGGCACCACCGCGCTGATGCAGGCGGTGATTGACGGCAAACTCGATTACACCATCGCCGACTCGGTGGCCGTCAGCCTGTTTCAGCGCGTCCATCCGGAGCTGGCGGTAGCCCTCGATATCACCGACGAACAGCCGGTCACCTGGTTCAGCGCTCGGGACGACGATAATTCGCTGTCGGCGGCGATGCTTGATTTCTTCAACAATATTAATGAAGACGGCACCCTGGCGCGCCTGGAAGAGAAGTACCTCGGCCACGGCAACGATTTCGATTATGTCGATACCCGCACCTTCCTGCGCGCGGTGGAAAACATTCTTCCGGAGGTGCAGCCGCTGTTTGAAAAGTACGCCCGCGAGATCGACTGGCGCCTGCTGGCCGCCATCAGCTGGCAGGAATCCCACTGGGATCCGCAGGCCACCTCGCCTACCGGCGTGCGCGGCATGATGATGCTTACGCGTAATACGGCGCAGAGTCTGGGGCTGACTGACCGGACCGATGCGGCGCAGAGTATCGACGGCGGTATGCGCTATCTCCAGGATATGATGGATAAAGTGCCGGATTCGATCCCGAAAGATGAACGCATCTGGTTTGCGCTGGCCGCTTACAATATGGGCTATGCCCATATGCTGGACGCCATGGCGCTCACCCGCAAACAGAAAGGCAATCCCAACAGCTGGGCAGACGTTAAGCTGCGTTTACCCCTGCTGAGCCAGAAACCCTATTACAGCAAACTTAAATACGGCTATGCCCGCGGCCATGAGGCCTACGCCTATGTGGAAAACATCCGCAAATATCAGATAAGCCTTGTCGGCTATTTGTCAGAAAAGGAGCGCCAGCAGCAGCAAACGCTGGCCCTGGCGGAGGATTACCCGGCGGTGCTCCCCAATGAGCTCGAACAGCCGCAGGAGACCACCCTGCCCTTTTTCAAGTTTCGCGCCGATAAACAGATGGATAATGCCCGGATGAAACTCCCCGGCCACCTGTATTAACTTTCCCCGTTCTGCTCCCGGGCTTTCTTCAGCGCTTTTTTCTCTTCCCGCCGCCAGCGGAAGAAGTCGCTCAGCATGGCAGAGCAGGATCCCGCCAGCACGCCTTCGCTAATCTCAACCCGATGGTTCATTCCCGGGTGGTGCAGAACATCCATCAGCGAGCCGGCGGCGCCGGTCTTGGCATCCCTGGCGCCAAACACCAGGCGGGCGATACGGCTGTGCACCATCGCGCCCGCGCACATCACGCAGGGCTCGAGGGTCACGTACAGCGTGGCGTCGATCAGGCGATAGTTTTGCAGCACCAGCCCGCCCTGGCGTAAGGCCATAATTTCCGCATGGGCGGTGGGGTCGTGACGGCCTATCGGCCGGTTCCAGCCCTCGCCGATGACCTGATTGTTATGCACCAGCACCGCGCCCACCGGCACCTCGCCCTCTTCCCAGGCGCGCTTCGCCAGCGTCAGGGCATGACGCATCCAGTATTCATCATTGAGTTCGAGGTCAGACACAGCGGCCACTCCAGCAGAAAAAGCGGGGCGCATTATACATGGGAGCTATCAATTACACACTATTACTCCAGTTGCTGCAGCTCTCCCTGCGGGGTGACCCGCCAGCGATGCTGGCAAAAGCCGAGCAATGGGTTATCCTGCTCGCTATCGCTATAGCCGCTATACAGCTGCAGCGGAGCGCCAATCTTTTTCTCCAGCTGCACCACCTTTTCATGGCCCAGGCAGCGCAGGGTCAATACCCAGCCGCCCCAGCGGCGCGCGGTGCGGCTGGCTATCAGATTCACCCGCGGCAGCCAGAGGGTATCGCGATAGACCTGTTCCACCAGCGACTGCGGCGAGCCGGTGATCAACCAGACGTCGGCATCGGTACTGGTCAGGTAGGCCGTCAGCCGCGCATGAACCACCGGAAACGCCGTCACATGATGACGAAACCAGCCGACAAACTCCGCTTCCAGCCGCTTCAGTACCGCCTCGCGACGGCCAAAGGTTGACGCCCACAGCAGCAGGCTCATCGGCCAGCGCGCCGCCCGCCCGCACACCGCCAGCCCGGCAAGGATCGCCGGCCCCATCGCCACCACCAGCAGCAGGTTCAGCGGCAGATGGCGCAGCAGGTAGCGCAGAAAACTGCCGAACATATCCTGTTGATGCAAGGTTCCGTCCAGATCGAAAAACACCACTCTCCGTTCACTGTGCTGCAAACTGCCTCCTTCTCTCAGGATTCGCTTCTCGTTAGGGTAAGCTTAACAGTCTTATGCCAAGAAGAGGGAAAACATCCCTGCCGTTAAGGAAGAATTAAATTAGCAGGCGAAGGAAAAATTGTGGCTTATGAATTTTTAATTCGTGGTATACCCCTTATAATCGAATAAAAATTCTGTCAGACACGAGCCGGACGGCTCCAGCGGAGCTCCAATGAACTGTTTAACGCGTATTCGTCAGCGCTATCCCACCCTGGCGGCGAGCGACAAAAAGTTGGCCGATTTTATTCTGAGCCAACCCGATGACACCCGGCACCTCAGCTCGCAACAGCTGGCGGTGGAAGCCGGTGTGAGTCAGTCCAGCGTGGTTAAATTTGCCCAGAAACTGGGGTTCAAAGGCTTTCCGGCGCTGAAGCTGGCGCTGAGTGAAGCGCTGGCCAGCAGCCCGGATCCGCACTCCGTTCCGGTACATAACCACATTCGCGGTGACGACCCGCTGCGTCTGGTGGGCGAGAAACTCATTAAAGACAATGTCGCCGCCATGCATGCCTCGCTGGACGTCAACACTGAAGAGACGCTGCGGGAAGCCGTCACGCTGCTGCGCAACGCCCGGCGGGTGATCGTCACCGGGATTGGCGCGTCCGGCCTGGTAGCGCGTAACTTTAGCTGGAAGCTGATGAAGATCGGCGTTAATGCTGTTTCGGAGCAGGATATGCACGCCCTGCTGGCGACGGTGCAGGCCATGTCCAGCGACGATCTGCTGCTGGCGATCTCTTACTCCGGCGAGCGTCGGGAGATCAATATGGCGGCCGGTGAAGCGCTGCGCGTGGGCTCCAGGATCCTGGCGATCACCGGCTTTAGCCCTAACGCTCTGCAGCAGCAGGCGACCCACTGCCTGTACACCATCGCCGAAGAGCAGGCGACGCGCAGCGCGGCCATCTCTTCCACCAGCGCGCAAATGATGCTCACCGACCTGCTGTTTATGGGGCTGGTGCAGCAGGATCTGGAGCGGGCGCCGGAGCGCATTCGCCATAGCGAAGCGCTGGTGAAAAAGCTGGTCTGAGCAGAAAATGGGCGTATAATGCCCGCCCTGTTTGTGTTGTTTCTGAGATTTTCCTGATGGCGCTGTTAATTACCAAAAAATGCATCAACTGCGATATGTGCGAGCCGGAGTGCCCCAATGAGGCCATTTCGATGGGTGATAGCATTTATGAGATTAACAGCGACCGCTGCACCGAATGCGTGGGCCATTACGACACGCCCACCTGCCAGAAGGTGTGCCCGATCCCAAATACCATTCTGAAAGATCCGGCACACGTCGAGAATGAAGAACAGCTGTGGGATAAATTCGTCCTGATGCACCACGCGGATAAAATTTAACCGCTTCCCGGCTTAGCTTTCGACAATCACCGTGGCGCAGGCGTAATGGCGCTCATCGGCGAGCGTGACATGAATATGGCTTACCCCCAGTCGTTCCGCCAGCCGTTGCGCCTCACCCCATAGCCGCAGCTTCGGCTTGCCCAGCTCATCGTTGTAAACTTCGAACTGATTAAAGGCCAACCCGTTGCGGATCCCGGTCCCCAGCGCTTTCGCCGCCGCTTCCTTGACCGCAAAGCGTTTCGCCAGAAAACGCACCGGCTGCTGGTGCTGCTCCCAGATGCTCCATTCATGGTCGCTCAGCACCCGGCGGGCAAGGCGATCGCCGCTGCGGGCGATCACCGCCTCGATGCGGGCGATCTCGACGATGTCGGTACCCAGCCCGAGGATGGCCATTAGCCGCGCGCTTCCAGCATCAGACGTTTCATTTCCGCCACCGCCTCTTTCAGGCCGCTCATTACCGCCCGGCCAATAATCGCGTGGCCGATATTCAGCTCATGCATTTCCGGCAGCGCAGCAATCGCTTTCACGTTGTGATAGGTCAGACCGTGACCCGCATTGACCTTCAGGCCGAGGCTGGCGGCGTAGGTGGCCGCTTTGGCAATACGTTCCAGCTCCTTCGCCTGCTCGGCGTCGGTTTTAGCATCGGCATAGCAGCCGGTGTGGATTTCGATATAGGGCGCGCCAACGTCCGCCGCCGCTTTGATCTGCGCTTCATCCGCATCGATAAACAGGGAGACCAGGATGCCGGCATCCGCCAGGCGTTGACAGGCATCACGCATCTTGTCGCGCTGGCCGGCCACGTCCAGTCCGCCTTCGGTGGTCACTTCCTGACGCTTCTCCGGCACCAGGCAGCAGAAATGCGGTTTGGTTTCGCAGGCGATCGTCAGCATCTCTTCGGTGACCGCCATTTCAAGGTTCATGCGGGTGTGCAGCGTCTGGCGCAGGATACGCACATCGCGATCGGTGATATGGCGGCGGTCTTCGCGCAGATGCACGGTTATGCCGTCGGCGCCGGCCTGTTCGGCAATGAAAGCCGCCTGAACCGGATCCGGGTAAGCGGTGCCGCGGGCGTTACGCAAGGTCGCGATATGGTCAATATTGACCCCTAACAGTAATTCAGCCATGACAATCCTCGTTAATCATTATTCGTATTATCCGCTCGCGCCTTTCGCGCGGGCATAAACTGGCGAAACAATTCCCGGCTCTTGAGCGGTTTGCCGCCGAGATAGGGCTTCAGGGCGATACGGGTAAAGCGCTTTGCGGCGCGCAACGTATCAACATCAGGAAACTCGCGACTCGCCAACGCTTTCAAATGGTGCCCGGTAAACGTGTTGTTATCAATCACCAGGCTGGCAATAAAGCCTTTTTCTTCGCGATAGCGGTAGGTCATGGTGTCGTCCACCGGCTCGCCGCTCCCGGCACAGTGGAGAAAATCCACGCCATAGCCCAGGTGTCCGAGCAGCGCCAGCTCAAAGCGCCGCAGCGCAGGCTCCGGCGAGCCGCTGGCCCCGGCGAGCGCCTGAATGCAGTGCAGATAGTCAAAAAAGAGTTCGGAGAAGCGCGTTTCGTGCTCAAGCACACGGGAGATAAGCTCGTTAACGTAAAGACCGCTGTAGAGGGTGATGCCGCTGAGCGGCAGCGCCAGCGAGACAGCTTCCGCGCTGCGCAGGGTTTTGACTTCGCCGCGGCCGCCGAAGCGAACCAGCAAGGGGGTAAAGGGCTGTAAAGCGCCTTTAAGATTCGAGCGTTTGGAGCGTGCGCCCTTGGCAACCAGGCGCACGCGACCGGATTCTTCCGTGAAGACGTCCAGCATCAGGCTGGTTTCGCTCCACGGTCGGCTATGCAGGACAAAGGCGCGCTGCCATCCATCCACGTTGCGTTAACTCAGAGGTCGTCAACATAACCGAGACTGCGCAGGGCGCGCTCATCATCGGCCCAGCCGGATTTCACTTTGACCCACAGCTCGAGGTGGACCGGCGCTTCAAACATCTCCTGCATGTCCTTACGCGCTTCGATGCCGATGGTTTTGATTTTGGCGCCTTTGTTGCCAATCACCATCTTCTTCTGCCCTTCACGCTCGACAAGGATCAGGCCGTTGATGTCGTAACCGCCACGCTCGTTGGTCACGAAACGTTCGATTTCCACGGTGACGGAGTACGGTAGCTCAGCGCCGAGGAAACGCATCAGTTTTTCACGGATGATTTCGGAAGCCATAAAGCGCTGAGAACGATCGGTAATATAATCTTCCGGGAAGTGGTGGATCGCTTCCGGCAGATGCTTACGCACGATCGACGCGATGGTGTCGACGTTGGTCCCCGTTTCCGCCGACATCGGCACGATATCGAGGAAGTTCATCTGGCTGGCGAGGAACTGCAGATGCGGTAACAGATCCGCTTTTTCCTGCACGTTATCCACTTTGTTGACCGCGAGGATCACCGGCGCTTTCGCGTCGCGCAGCTTGTTGAGCACCATCTCGTCGTCCTGCGTCCAGCGAGTGCCTTCCACCACGAAGATGACCAGCTCAACATCGCCAATAGAGCTGCTGGCCGCTTTGTTCATTAAGCGGTTAATGGCGCGCTTTTCTTCCATATGCAGGCCCGGAGTATCGACGTAAATCGCCTGATACGGCCCTTCGGTATGGATGCCGACGATGCGGTGACGGGTAGTCTGCGCTTTACGGGAGGTGATCGAGATCTTCTGCCCAAGCAGCTTATTCAACAGCGTGGATTTGCCAACGTTTGGACGACCCACGATGGCGACAAACCCACAATAACTTTTTTCTTCGCTCATTCCAGCTCCAGCTTTTTCAGCGCCTGTTCGGCGGCAGCCTGCTCCGCCTTACGACGGCTGGAACCTGTGCCAACCACCGGTTCACTCAGGCCACTGACCTGGCAGTGGATAGTAAATTCCTGATCGTGCGCTTCGCCGCGCACCTGGACTACCAGGTAGGACGGCAGCGGCAGATGACGACCCTGCAGATACTCCTGCAGACGCGTCTTCGGATCCTTTTGCTTATCGCCCGGGCTGATTTCGTCCAGACGAGTCTGGTACCAGGAGAGGATTAAGCGTTCAACGTTCTGAATATCACTGTCGAGGAAAACCCCGCCAATTAACGCTTCAACGGTGTCCGCGAGAATCGATTCACGACGGAAACCGCCGCTTTTCAGTTCGCCCGGCCCGAGGCGCAAGCATTCGCCCAGTTCAAACTCGCGGGCGATTTCCGCCAGCGTGTTGCCGCGCACCAGCGTCGCGCGCATACGGCTCATGTCGCCTTCATCCACGCGAGGAAAGCGATGATACAGCGCATTAGCGATCACGAAACTTAAAATGGAGTCGCCTAAAAATTCCAGGCGCTCATTATGTTTGCTGCTGGCACTGCGGTGAGTTAATGCCTGTTGCAACAGCTCCTGATGATGAAAAGTGTAGCCCAGCTTTCGTTGAAGCCGATTAATTACGATGGGGTTCATGCGTTACCAATAAATGAATGCGTCAAAGATGCAGCACACGAAACCGACCTGAGCATACGCTTCAAACAGTAAGTTGAAACAGACCAATACGCTTTCGTGTGCAGTGTCACCCGGCAGAGCGACAACCAAAAACTTCGGGGGGATATTCTATACGCAACGACACGGGATGTCGTTAGTTTGAATGGATTTAAATACTAAATAATTCGCGCCGCTGCGATAACAGCAGCGGCGTGAATTCAGCAGATGAAATCAATGAATTCCACCAATGCGCGATAACCGCACGCCGGTCGGCCATTCACCTTCCTGCTTTTCAAAACTCATCCAGATAGCGGTGGCCTTCCCGACCAGGTTTGCTTCCGGCACAAAGCCCCAGTAACGGCTGTCGGCGCTGTTATCCCGGTTGTCGCCCATCATGAAGTACTGACCCGGCGGCACAATCCAGGTGGCCAGCGGCAGACCGCTCTGATGGTAATACATGCCAGCCTGATCCTGAGCAATCGGCACCATCAGAATACGATGCGTGACGTCGCCCAGCGTCTCCTGACGCTCGGTGAGGCGAATGCCGTCGGCTTTGGTTTCGCCCTTCGGCAGCTGCCAGAAACCGCTGCTCGCTTCGCCGCCGTTGCTGCGGGAGAAGGTCTGAACGAAATCGCTCGGCTCCACGTTGGAGTAAGTCACCGGCAGCGCGTTGCCGCAGGCCTGTCCGGAGCTGCAGCCCGGCTGAATAGTGACCTGCTTGGCAATCGGATCGTAGGTGACTTTATCCCCCGGGAGCCCCACCGCGCGCTTGATGTAGTCCAGGCGCGGGTCTTCCGGATATTTAAACACCACGATGTCGCCGCGCTTCGGATGACCCGTCTCGATCAGCGTTTTCTGGTAGATAGGATCTTTAATGCCGTAGGCAAATTTCTCCACCAGGATGAAATCGCCAATCAGCAGAGTCGGCATCATCGAACCTGACGGGATCTGGAACGGCTCATAAATGAATGAACGTACCACCAGAACGATCGCCAGCACCGGGAAAACCGATGCGCCGGTTTCCAGCCAGCCCGGTTTCGGGCCGACTTTCTTCAACGTCTTTTTGTCCAGCTGCTCGCCGGTCGCTGCCTGAGCAGCGGCCTGACGCTCACGACGTTTCGGTGCAAAAATGAACTTGTCCAGGCACCATAAAACGCCCGTCACCAGGGTTGCAATCACCAGGATCAGGGCAAACATGTTCGCCATGCCAACTCCTTAGGGTTATTTGCCGTCTTTACCAACGTGCAGAATGGCGAGGAACGCTTCCTGCGGCAGTTCAACGTTACCGACCTGCTTCATACGCTTCTTACCTTCTTTCTGCTTCTGCAGCAGCTTTTTCTTACGGCTGACGTCACCGCCGTAGCATTTCGCCAGCACGTTTTTACGCAGCTGTTTCACGGTAGAGCGCGCGATGATGTGGTTGCCGATGGCCGCCTGAATCGCGATGTCGAACTGCTGACGCGGAATAAGATCTTTCATCTTTTCCACCAGCTCGCGGCCGCGATACGGCGCGTTATCGTTGTGGGTGATCAGCGCCAGCGCATCGACGCGCTCGCCGTTGATCAGCACATCGACGCGTACCATGTTCGACGCCTGGAAGCGTTTGAAGTTGTAGTCCAGCGACGCATAGCCGCGGGAGGTAGACTTCAGACGGTCGAAGAAGTCGAGCACCACTTCCGCCATCGGGATTTCGTAGGTCAGCGCCACCTGTTTACCGTGGTAAACCATGTTGGTCTGCACGCCGCGCTTCTCCACGCACAGGGTGATCACGTTGCCGAGGAACTCCTGCGGCAGCAGCATGTGACACTCGGCGATCGGCTCACGCAGCTCCTGAATATTATTCAGCGGCGGCAGCTTGGACGGGCTGTCGACGTAGATAACTTCTTTGGAGGTGGTCTCCACTTCGTAAACTACCGTCGGCGCGGTGGTGATCAGGTCAAGATCGTATTCACGCTCCAGACGCTCCTGAATGATCTCCATGTGCAGCAGGCCGAGGAAGCCGCAGCGGAAGCCGAAGCCCAGCGCGGTAGAACTTTCCGGCTCGTAGAACAGAGAGGCGTCGTTGAGGCTCAGTTTGCCCAGCGCGTCGCGGAAAGCTTCATAATCATCGGAGCTCACCGGGAACAGGCCGGCATACACCTGCGGTTTCACCTTCTTAAAGCCAGGCAGCGCTTTGTCTGCCGGGTTGCGGGCGGCGGTCAGGGTATCGCCCACCGGCGCGCCAAGGATGTCTTTGATCGCGCAGACCAGCCAGCCTACCTCGCCGCATTTCAGCTCGGTACGGTCAACCTGTTTCGGCGTGAAGATGCCCAGACGGTCGGCGTTATAGACCTGGCCGGTACTCATGACCTTGATCTTGTCGCCCTTGCGCATGGTGCCGTTTTTAATTCGTACCAGCGACACTACGCCGAGGTAGTTATCGAACCAGGAGTCGATAATCAGCGCCTGCAGCGGCGCGTCCGGATCGCCTTCCGGCGGCGGAATATCGCGCACCAGACGCTCCAGCACCTCGGTCACGCCGACGCCGGTTTTCGCCGAGCAGCGCACCGCGTCGTGGGCGTCGATCCCGACGATATCTTCAATTTCGTCCGCTACGCGCTCAGGGTCGGCCGCAGGCAGGTCGATCTTGTTGAGTACCGGAACGACCTCCAGGTCCATCTCCATCGCGGTGTAGCAGTTGGCCAGGGTCTGGGCTTCTACGCCCTGCCCGGCGTCAACCACCAGCAGCGCGCCTTCGCACGCGGCGAGGGAACGGGAAACTTCATAAGAGAAGTCCACGTGGCCCGGGGTGTCGATAAAGTTCAGCTGATAGGTCTCACCGTCGTTGCCCTTATAGTCCAGGGTGACGCTCTGCGCCTTGATGGTGATCCCGCGTTCGCGCTCAAGATCCATGGAGTCCAGAACCTGGGCTTCCATTTCACGATCAGAAAGGCCACCGCAAATCTGGATGATACGGTCAGACAGCGTCGACTTACCGTGGTCGATGTGAGCGATGATCGAAAAGTTACGTATATTCTTCATATTTAGAGTTAATTATGCCTTACGAGTATCATGAGGCCGCTGTACTGTGCCTGACGTTTTTTAATCCGAAAACGCCGCATTCTACACTACATCCTTGAAACCAGGAAATGCTGTTAGATCCAGCATAACCGCAGAAATTGTGGCGTTGTAACAGGAAGGGTAAATAAAGATAAGGGCCAGTGAAATCACTGACCCATGTCGGAGGAAGGCGTTTCGATACGCACCAGATCCGGCGGCAACGCGACGCTCAGAATCACCGGCTGCCACGACTGGCGCGCTGCCAGCTGCGGCGACAGACCGCGCGCCACCAGAAACCCGCCGACGCCGCCCAGCAGCGCGCCGCACAGCGAAGCGATATCGCTGGCAAACAGCACCTGGAAGATCGACGCCATCACAAACAGACCCACCAGCGGCGCCATGTAGACCAACAGCGCCGAACCCAGCAGACTGCTCTCGGCGATCCCCAGCTCCACTTTTTGCCCCGCCGTCAACGGCTGCTCGCAGGGCACGCTGATGGTATGGCTGGTCTGCGGCCCCAGCTTGTTTAATACCCGGCTGCCGCAGCCGGCGCGGGAGGCGCAACTGCTGCAGGAGGCTTTAACGTCGCAGTGCACCTGCGCCACGCCGTTATGCCAGGAAACCACGGTGGCCCACTCTTTGATCATTGTACTGCCTTGAATTTAATGCTGTCTGAGATACGCTTCGCCGTCTGCGGCGGCAGTTCGCCCACCACGGTGATCTCCGCGTTATCGCGTACCGTCGTGCTGACGGTGCGTCGGCCGGTGCGCAACAGCTGGTCGCTGCTGGCCGCGGTGGCGCGGTTGATATTGATCGAGAAGCTGAACAAGCCGTCGGAATAGAGACGTGATTCTACCGGACCATCAAAGGTGGGCAGACGACGCTGGCTGCTGGAGACCTCAGTCATGCCCTGAGGGAGCCACGTTGGCGCCCAGTTGAAGTTGGCTTTGTCGCCCCCTTCAGGCACCGACAGCTGCGGCGGCAAATTCGCTTTCGCCAGCGTCTCCATGCTGGCGCTGACGTTATCGCCAACGTTGAAAGAGACGACCCGGAACTGCTCCAGCGTTTCACCGTCGCGGTCGAGCAAATCGACGCGCAGCGGCAGCTTGGTCTCAGCGTCCAGCCAGGCGATAAAGCTATAGCGCGTGCCGTCGCGAGCCACGACGCGGATCACGTCGCAGAGGCGGTCGGCGATACGGGTACGGCCCACGGAGATAAAATCATAGGCTGCGCTGAGACGTTTGAAATCGCTGTAAACCAACGACGGCAGCGAATCGACGATATAGTCGCCGTTCAGGGTGAACGGATCGAGGCCGGGTTCAAAATAGCTGATTTCCGTACCGCGCAGGACCACTTCCCGGCGCGGACCGTCCAGCTGCAGAAGCTGCGCCAGCGGTTGATTGTTCAGTCGCGCGTGACGATAGCGCAGCGACTCAACGCCTTGTTTGCTGATGCTGACGAAAGACAGCTCATAATTGAGGGACTGGCTGGCCAGGTTCATCTGCTGCAACAACGCCCCGGACGATGTATCAGCCGAGGCGTTGACAGAGAACAACAGACTGCCTGCCATGAGCGACATGGCACACCAAAGTTGCTTCATTACTGCGATTGCGTTCCTAAAGTTTGATAACCCGGCACCTGGACTGCGGCCTGCTGAGTCTGGGCCTGGCCAAACTGAAGCTGCTCAGCGTGCAGGCGGCGCTGCAGTTCGTAGTCCTGCAGCATGGCGTTAATCCGCCGACGCTGTTCCTGGACCTGAGCCTGCTGGCCGCTACCTGCTGATACGTCAGCCGGTACGCCAAGGCTTACCGGGCTCGCTTTACCCATCATCGGCAGCGTATTGAACACCGGCGCCTCTGGCTGCTGAGCGGCATCAGACTGCCCATTATAGTGCTGGACGCCGACGATAACCGCAAGCGATACGCAGGCGGCAACGCCCATCTGGGTCAGTGAGCTAGCCCACGGACGCACTTTGTTCCAGAACGGCATCTGCCGCCACTGGTGCGGTGCGGGCTGAGATTCAGGAATAAGCGGCGCCGTCTGACGAACGGGCTCATTTTCAATGGCGGCCATCACCCGGGCGGAGATATCAAATTGCAGCACCTCTGCGGTATCGCCACGCAGCGTATCGCGGATAAGGTGATAACTCTCCCAGGTTTTTTGCATCTCAGAAGAACGACTCAGCTCGTTGAGCAGTTCGTTATCCAGCGTTTCACCATCCATTAAAGCCGAAAGTTTTTCTTTCTGCATGCCTGATACCCTTTTCCAGTATTCCGCTATCGTCAACGCCTGATAAGCGGTTGAACTTTATTATCAATAGCTTCTCGCGCCCGGAAGATACGCGAACGCACCGTCCCAACCGGACAATCCATGATAGCGGCTATCTCTTCATAGCTTAGGCCATCCAGCTCCCGTAACGTAATTGCCATGCGTAAATCTTCCGGAAGCGATTCAATGGTACGAAAAACTATTTGTCTCAGTTCTTCTGACAACATTAAGTTCTCAGGGTTCGAAATTTCTTTCAACGCCCCGCCGCTTTCGAAGTTTTCCGCCTCGTTAGCGTCAACATCGCTGGACGGCGGACGGCGTCCCTGAGCAACCAGATAATTCTTCGCCGTATTGACGGCGATACGGTATAACCAGGTGTAAAAAGCGCTATCTCCCCGGAAAGAGTCCAGCGCACGCCATGCCTTAACGAACGATTCCTGAACGACGTCAGCGATATCGCCCGGCGGTACATAGCGGGAAACCAGGCTCGCGACCTTATGCTGATAGCGCACTACCAGCAAATTAAACGCTTTCTGATCTCCTTTCTGGACCCGTTCAACAAGGACCTGATCCGTTAACTGCTCGCTCATCCGAGGTAATGTCTCCCCAAACCCAATTCCCATGCGTCTTCAAAACACCACCCAAAATCTGCATTATGAGCAAGCTGACTCTTGGAGTGTATGAAAACAATAAAGTTCCGTTACGCTTTTGTTTTTTGTCTGGCAACGGCGGCAGATCGTTATCAATCATTATATGCCCAGGTTGCTAAACGATAGGTTAGTCAATAAGAAAAAGCGCAGGCCCGTCTGAAGGGTATCGTAACACGGCGTTTATTTCACTATAAAATCCAATGCTATCAACCTGCCACGCGTCTCATTTTCGCCGTGCTCCAGACCGTTTCCGCTCGCCTGCTGTTTAGCCGTCACAACGCCAGTTAAAAAAAATTGTACGATTCCTCACGAGCTGGTGCTATTGTGAGCTAAATGTGTTTAGTAAATTAAACAAAGACGATGAATACCACTCCTGACTTCTCTTGTGATGTGTTGATTATCGGCAGCGGCGCTGCCGGCCTCTCTCTTGCGCTGCGCCTGGCAGAGCACAGTTCGGTGACGGTGTTGAGTAAAGGGCCGATCAGCGAAGGTTCGACGTTCTATGCGCAGGGCGGGATTGCCGCCGTCTTCGACGAGACCGACAGTATTGAATCCCATGTCGAAGATACCCTGATCGCCGGCGCAGGGTTATGCGATCGCCATGCGGTCACCTTCGTCGCCAGCAACGCCAGACCATGCGTCCAGTGGCTTATCGATCAGGGCGTATTGTTTGACACCCAGGTCCAGGCCAATGGCGAAGAGAGCTATCATCTCACGCGCGAAGGGGGCCACAGCCATCGGCGCATTCTTCACGCCGCCGACGCTACCGGCAAAGCGGTGGAGACGACGCTGGTCGATAAAGCCCTCGCCCATCCCAATATCCGCATCCTTGAGCGCAGCAATGCCGTCGACTTGATCGTATCGGATAAGATTGGCCTGCCGGGCACGCGCCGGGTGGTCGGGGCATGGATCTGGAACCGCAATAAAGAGCGCGTGGAAACCTGCAGCGCGAAGGCGGTAGTGCTCGCCACCGGCGGAGCCGCCAAGGTTTATCAATACACCACTAACCCCGACGTCTCTTCCGGAGACGGTATCGCGATGGCCTGGCGGGCGGGCTGCCGGGTGGCGAATCTGGAATTCAACCAGTTTCACCCCACCGCGCTGTATCATCCGCAGGCGCGCAATTTCCTGCTGACCGAAGCGCTGCGCGGCGAAGGCGCCCACCTTAAACGCCCGGACGGCACCCGCTTTATGCCGGACTTTGACGAACGCGGCGAGTTGGCCCCACGCGATATCGTCGCCCGCGCCATCGATCATGAGATGAAGCGCCTTGGCGTTGACTGTATGTTCCTTGATATCAGCCATAAACCCGAGGCGTTTGTTCGCCAGCACTTCCCGATGATTTACGAAAAGCTGCTCGGTCTGGGAATTGATTTAACCAAAGATCCGGTGCCGGTCGTCCCTGCCGCGCATTACACCTGCGGCGGCGTGATGGTGGATGATAATGGCCGCACCGACGTCGATGGGTTATACGCCATCGGCGAAGTCAGCTATACCGGGCTGCACGGCGCGAACCGTATGGCCTCGAACTCGCTGCTGGAGTGTCTGGTATACGGCTGGTCCGCCGCAGAAGATATTGCCCGTCGCCTGCCGCTGGCCCAGAAGGTCAGCACCCTGCCGGCGTGGGATGAAAGTCAGGTGGAGATCCCGGATGAACTGGTGGTTATCCAGCATAACTGGCACGAGCTGCGCCTGCTGATGTGGGATTACGTGGGGATTGTGCGCACCACCCGCAGGCTGGAGCGCGCCCTGCGGCGCATTACCATGCTGCAGCAGGAGCTGGATGAGTATTACGCCCGCTTCCGCGTCTCGAATAATCTGCTGGAGCTGCGCAATCTGGTGCAGGTGGCGGAACTTATCGTACGCTGCGCGATGTTGCGCAAAGAGAGCCGGGGACTGCATTACACCCTCGACTATCCGCAGCCGCTGCCGAACAGCGGTCCGTCGATATTGTCGCCCCTGGCTCACATAAAGAGATAAAAATCCTCGGTCAGAGCGGTAAAGCCTTCTGAATACTGCTGCTCTGGCCCGCGGATCGCCAGCCTGTCGCTGAAACACTCCCCCGCCGTCGGGGAGAAAGCCAGCAGCACCCGATGCGGCGGCCGCATCTCGGTCTCCGCCACATCAGTGCGCAGTCGCAGGTGCCAGCCCATCGCGGTTGCCCGTTCGATAAACGCATTTCCGATATCGACCGGCAGCACCACGCAAAAAAAGCCTTCTTCGGTGATATGCTCAGCGGCACAGGTCAGCAGAGAAGCGTGATCGAGCGTCGTGGTATACCGCGCCTGCTCCCGCTGCGAGGTGGCGCAAGGCACCCCTTCCGCAAAAAAGGGCGGGTTACTGATTATCAGTTGATAGCGTCGGGTCTGCGGCGGCTGCCACTGATGAATATCGACCTGACAGACCTCAACCCGCGAAGCCCATGGCGACGCAAGGGCATTTTCCTGCGCCTGGGCGGCGGCCTCCTCATCCAGTTCGACCGCATCGACACGCACATCATCGCCGGTACGCTGCGCGAGCATTAGCGCCAGCAGGCCGCTGCCGGCGCCAATATCCAGCACATGTTTCACCCCGGCAATCGGCGCCCAGGCGCCGAGCAAAATGCCGTCGGTACCCACCTTCATCGCGCAACGATCGTGGGCGACAAAAAACTGTTTGAAGGTAAAACCATTGCGCGGCAGCGCAAACTTCGACTGAGACATCCTCAATAACCTTGCCGACAAAAAACTCCTGAACGTAAGGCTATGCACAATACCGGAGAACAGATAGCCTTACAAACAGATGAACATTACGTCAGTAACGTCTATAATCGGCGGCCCACTCAGAGGTAGAACATGACTGTAACGACTTTTTCCGAACTTGAACTCGATGAAAACCTGCTGGAAGCCCTCCAGGATAAAGGTTTCACTCGCCCGACAGCCATTCAGGCCGCCGCTATTCCGCCTGCGCTCGATGGCCGTGACATTCTCGGTTCAGCGCCGACCGGCACCGGTAAAACGGCGGCGTATCTGCTGCCAGCGTTGCAGCACCTGCTCGATTTCCCGCGTAAGAAATCCGGCCCGCCGCGTATTCTTATCCTGACGCCGACCCGTGAGCTGGCGATGCAGGTGGCTGACCACGCCCGCGAGCTGGCGAAGCATACCCATCTGGATATCGCCACCATTACCGGCGGCGTAGCCTACATGAACCACGCGGAAGTGTTCAGCGAAAACCAGGACATCGTGGTCGCCACCACTGGTCGCCTGCTGCAGTATATAAAAGAAGAGAACTTCGACTGCCGCGCCGTCGAGACCCTGATCCTCGATGAAGCCGACCGCATGCTGGACATGGGCTTTGCGCAGGATATCGAAACCATCGCCGGTGAAACCCGCTGGCGCAAGCAGACCATGCTGTTCTCCGCGACGCTGGAAGGCGATGCGATCAAAGACTTCGCTGAGCGCCTGCTGGAAGAGCCGGTTGAAGTTTCCGCTACCCCGTCGACTCGCGAGCGTAAGAAAATCCATCAATGGTACTATCGCGCGGACGATATCGAACATAAGACCAGGCTGCTGGTGAATCTGCTGCAACAGCCGGAAGCTACCCGCGCTATCGTCTTTGTGCGCAAGCGCGAGCGCGTGCATGAGCTGGCCAACTGGCTGCGTGAAGCGGGGATTAACACCTGCTGGCTGGAAGGCGAGATGGTGCAGGCCAAGCGTAACGAAGCCATTAAGCGTCTGACCGACGGCCGCGTAAACGTGCTGATCGCCACCGACGTCGCCGCCCGCGGTATCGATATTCCGGACGTCAGCCACGTCTTTAACTTCGATATGCCGCGCACCGCCGACATCTATCTGCACCGTATCGGTCGTACCGGCCGCGCAGGTAAGAAAGGCACCGCGATTTCGCTGGTTGAAGCGCACGATCACCTGCTGCTGGGCAAGATCGGCCGCTACGTTGAAGAACCGCTGAAAGCTCGCGTGATTGATGAATTGCGACCCAAAACCCGCGCGCCAAGCGAGAAGTTGACCGGTAAACCATCGAAGAAAGTGCTGGCGAAACGCGCCGAGAAAAAAGAGAAAGAAAAAGAGAAGCCGCGGGTGAAGAAGCGCCACCGCGATACGAAAAATATCGGTAAGCGCCGGAAGCCAAGCGCGACCGGGACACCATCAGTGTCGAGCGAAGAGTAAAAAAAACGCCGGGATATCCCGGCGTTTTCACATCTGGCGTTAGCCTTACAGGCTTTCGGTAAAGGTACGAGCGATAACGTCGCGCTGCTGTTCCGGAGTCAGGGAGTTGAAGCGTACCGCGTAGCCGGAAACACGAATGGTCAGCTGCGGGTATTTTTCCGGATGCTCAACCGCGTCCAGCAGGGTTTCGCGACGCAGCACGTTAACGTTCAGGTGCTGACCGCCTTCCACGCGAACTTCTGGTTTCACGTCTACCGGGATTTCACGGTATTCGATTTCACCCAGTTTGCTGACTGCCACCACGTCATCTTCCGCAAAACCACCTTTGGCGCACAGGCAACGCGCTTCGCCTTTTTCGCTATCCAGCAGCCAGAAAGAGTTCAGCAGGTCGTCGTTTGCCGCTTTAGTAATTTGGATACCAGTAATCATTTGATGCCTCCCAGGCAGTGTTTATTCGATTTTGGCCTCTTCGCGGCCAATTGGTAAAACCATTGTTGTATGAGTGTATATATATCAGCCACACCCTCGGCATTCTTTGATGTAAATCAATAAAAACCACTCACTCTAAGTGGTTATGCAAGGATTTTATTGTTTTACATCAAGTTACGCCATAAGCCGCTATAAATAATTTTGTAAATTTTCAATTTTTTTTGCATAAAGGCCCGCGTCAAGCCGTGCCGATTTTGTTCTGTAGAAAGAAGCCGTTAAGCTATAGCGATGACCCTTTGCAGGAGAGCAAGATGACCACCCCTTTAACCTGGCATGACGTGCTGGCGGATGAAAAGCAACAACCCTATTTTCTCAATACTCTGAAGACCGTCGCCGAAGAGCGCCAGTCCGGGATCACCATCTATCCACCGCAAAAAGATGTCTTTAATGCGTTTCGCTTTACCGAACTGGGCGATGTCAAAGTCGTCATTCTCGGTCAGGACCCCTATCACGGCCCGGGGCAAGCCCACGGTCTGGCGTTCTCGGTTCGCCCCGGCGTCGCTATCCCGCCCTCGCTGCTGAATATGTACAAAGAGCTGGAGGCCACTATCCCTGGCTTTACCCGCCCTACCCATGGTTACCTGGAAAGCTGGGCGCGCCAGGGGGTGCTCCTGCTTAATACGGTCCTGACCGTCCGCGCCGGGCAGGCGCACTCGCACGCCAGCCTCGGCTGGGAGACGTTTACCGATAAGGTAATCGCGTTAATCAATGAGCACTGCGAGGGGGTGGTCTTTCTGCTGTGGGGCTCCCATGCGCAGAAGAAAGGCGCGATTATCGATCGCCAGCGCCACTGCGTACTGAAGGCGCCGCACCCTTCACCGCTCTCCGCGCATCGCGGCTTCTTTGGCAGCAACCATTTCGTGCAAACCAATCAGTGGCTGGCCGATCGCGGCGAAGCGCCGATTGACTGGATGCCGGTCCTTCCCGCCGAAAGCGAGTGATCGACAGCCATAAAAAAAGCCAGCATCAGCTGGCTTTTATATTCAGGGACAGGTATTACGCCTTGTTCTGACGCCACCATTCCGCCAGCAGGACGCCGGTCGCCACAGAGACGTTCAGGCTTTCGACATTGCCGGTACCATCGATGGCGACGCTGAGGTCCGCGCTGGAGATGGCTGCATCCGACAGGCCATCGCGCTCCTGGCCTAACACCAGCACCATTTTCTTCGGCAGCTCGGCTTTAAACAGCGGGGTACCATTATGGCTGGAGGTCGAGACAATCGCGTAGCCCGCCTGACGGAACTGATCCAGAGTATCGATGAAGCTGTCGCCGGTGATCGGTTCAACATGTTCCGCACCGCCTTCCGCCGTACGGATCGCCGCGCCGGACTCCAGCACGCCGGCATCCTGAACCACAACACCCTTCACGCCGAAGTGCGCGCAGCTGCGCATGATCGCCCCGAGGTTGTGCGGGTTACCCACGTCCTCCAGCGCCAGAACGCAATCTTCTTCTGCGGCCTTCGCGACCCACTGGGCAACAGAGGTACCGTGGCGTTTTTTGATCAGGAAGCAGACGCCGCCGTGGTGATCGGTCCCGGAGGCTTTCGCCAGCTCGGCTTCATCAACCACATGATAGGCTTTACGGTTAGCCGCCATCCAGCGCAGCGCCTCTTTAAAGCGCGGCGTCACACTCTGGATAAACCAGGCGCGGACAATGGCTTCCGGGCGGCTCTGGAACAGGGCCTGACAGGCGTTTTCACCATACACGCGGGTCTCTTCCGCACGCTGGCGACGCAGTACTTCCGGATCGATAAAGCTCTTCCCGCTGATCCCGCCATGATCCTCTTTTACCGGCGTCTCATCGCCAGGAGCGCGAGAAACGGTACGCCACGGGGACGCATCGTCACGATTAAAATCATCGCGCTTGCGCTCATCACGCTTGCGGTCATCGCGTTTACGATCGTCACCGCGGCTGTTTCGTTCGTCACGCGCAGGGCGGCTGCGGCCGTCAACACGAGATTTTCCTGGACGACCTCCCCCTTTCCCGGTACGTGGGTTATGGGTGCGTTTGTCAGAATCATCATCACTGCGGACATACATCACTTTGACCTTGCCGCTTTTATTTTTCAGTTCGTCGCTCATCAATTTTCTCCACCTGCGCTGCGCGAAGCGCGCAGATTACCCGATGTGTCATCGCTTCGCCATGATTTCGTTTAAAAGACGGCCTCTATTGCACTCATCGAACAAAACGCATTGTCCTTAAATAACACTTAATCGATAATATGTAACATCACAGAAACATATCGGCCACGTGCCACGTTGCAACCCATAACCAGAGGTTAGTTATGAATACCGTTTGTGCCAGTTGTCAGGCTCTGAACCGCCTCCCGGACGATCGTAGCGCGGATGGCGCAAAGTGCGGACGCTGCGGTCACGATCTTTTTGATGGCGACGTCATCAACGCGACCGGGGCAACGCTGGATAAACTCTTAAAGGACGATCTGCCGGTCGTTGTCGATTTCTGGGCGCCATGGTGCGGTCCCTGCCGCAGCTTCGCGCCGATCTTTGAAGACGTCGCGGAAGAGCGTAGCGGGAAGATGCGTTTTGTGAAAGTTAACACCGAAGCGGAACGTGAGCTTAGCGCACGGTTTCGTATCCGCAGCATCCCGACCATCATGATGTTCAAAAATGGCGAAGTGATCGACATGCTTAATGGCGCGGTGCCAAAAGCGCCATTTGATAGCTGGCTGAACGAAGCCGGACAGCAGTAATCCTTCCGGGGCACCGCTTGTGCCCCGTTTTCGCCTCTGCGACAATAGCGTTTTTCACTAGCGACTCCCATGACTGATAACGCTGTCCTTCGCCTGCGCGCCGAACGTCTCGCGCGAGCCACCCGCCCTTTCCTTGCTCGCGGCAACCGCATCCGCCGCTGCCAGCGCTGTCTGCTGCCGCTCAAGCAGTGCCTGTGCGCCACGTTAACGCCGGCGCAGGCCACCAGTCGTTTCTGCCTGGTGATGTTTGATACGGAGCCGATGAAGCCCAGCAACACCGGCCGGCTCATCGCCGATATTCTGCCGAATACCGAGGCTTATCAATGGTCGAGAACCGAGCCGCCGCAGGGGCTGCTCGATCTGGTCGCCCATCCCGATTACCAGCCGATGGTGGTGTTCCCCGCCTCCTACGCCGCACCGGAGCGCCAGGTCCTGAGCGCGCCGCCGTCCGGCAAACCGCCGCTGTTTATCATGCTCGACGGCACCTGGACCGAAGCGCGTAAAATGTTCCGTAAGAGCCCTTATCTGGACGCGCTGCCGATCATCTCCGTCGATCTGTCGCGCATCTCAGCCTACCATCTGCGCGAGGCGCACGCCGACGGACAATATTGTACCGCGGAAGTGGCCATCGCCCTGCTGGATCTGGCGGGCGATGCGCCGGCCGCCGCAGCGCTTGGCGAACACTTCACCCGCTTCCGGACCCGCTACCTGGCGGGAAAAACCCAGCATAAGGGCAGTATCACAGCGGGCCAGGCGGAAAACGTTTAAAATCATTCGGTCACTGGGATGAAAGGAGACCGGTATGAGCCAACGAGGCCTGGAAGCGCTGCTGCGACCAAAATCCATCGCCGTTATTGGCGCATCAATGAAGCCGCAGCGCGCTGGCTATCTCATGATGCGCAACCTGCTAGCCGGCGGCTTCAATGGCCCGGTACTGCCGGTGACCCCCGCCTGGAAGGCGGTGCTTGGGGTGCTGGCGTGGCCCACCATTGAGAAGCTGCCGTTTACGCCGGATCTGGCGGTGCTTTGTACCAACGCGCGACGTAATCTCGAGTTGCTCGAAGCCCTGGGGCAGAAAGGCTGCAAGACCTGCATCATCCTCTCTTCGCAGCCGGAACAGTATCCGGCGCTGCTCGAATGCGCTGCGCGCTATCAGATGCGCCTGCTCGGCCCAAACAGCCTGGGGCTGCTGGCGCCGTGGCAAGGCCTGAACGCCAGCTTTTCGCCGGTCGCGATCCACCGCGGTAAACTGGCCTTTATCTCGCAGTCGGCCGCCGTCTCCAACACCATCCTTGACTGGGCGCAACAGCGCGAGATGGGGTTTTCCTACTTCATCGCGCTGGGCGATAGCCTGGATATAGATGTCGATGACCTGTTGGACTTTCTGGCCCGCGACAGCAAAACCAGCGCCATTTTGCTTTACCTTGAGCATCTCAGCGACGCGCGCCGGTTTGTCTCCGCCGCGCGCAGCGCCTCGCGAAACAAGCCAATCCTGGTGATCAAAAGCGGCCGTAGTCCCGCGGCGCAGAAACTGTTGCACGTCAATTCAGGGATGGATCCGGCATGGGATGCGGCCATCCAGCGTGCTGGTCTGCTGCGGGTCCAGGATACCCATGAGCTGTTCTCCGCCGTAGAAACCCTGAGCCATATGCGCCCGCTGCGCGGTGAAAAACTGATGATCGTCAGCAACGGCGCGGCGCCGGCGGCGCTGGCGCTGGATGAGCTTTGGTTGCGTAACGGTAAGCTGGCGACCCTCAGCGAGGAGACGCGCGGCGCCCTGCGCCAGGCGCTGCCGGGCGGCGTTGAGATCGCCAACCCACTGGATCTACGCGATGACGCCAGCAGCGAACACTATCAGCGGGCGGTGAACATTCTGCTTAACAGTCAGGACTACGACGCGCTGCTGGTGATCCACTCGCCCAGCGCCGCCGCGCCGGGCACCGAGAGCGCCCTGGCGCTGATAGACGCCCTGAAGCACCATCCGCGTGGCAAATATGTCACCGTGCTGACCAACTGGTGCGGCGAATTCTCTTCCCAGGAGGCGCGACGGCTGTTCAGCGATGCCGGCCTTCCCACCTACCGTACGCCGGAGGGCACCATCACCGCCTTTATGCATATGGTCGAGTACCGCCGTAACCAGAAACAGCTGCGCGAGACTCCAGTGCTGCCGGACTCGTTAACCGCCAATACCAGCGAAGCGCATGCTCTGCTCCAGCAAGCGATAGATGACGGCGCCACTACGCTGGATACCCACGAGGTCAGCCCGGTGCTCCGGGCCTACGGTATCCACACACTGCCAACCTGGATCGCCGCTGACAGCGCGGAAGCGGTGCATATCGCTGAGCAGATAGGCTATCCGGTTGCGTTGAAGCTGCGTTCCCCGGATATTCCGCACAAATCAGAAGTACAGGGGGTTATGTTGTATCTGCGTACCGCGGCAGAAGTACAGCAGGCAGCGGATGCGATGATCGATCGCGTCAGGCTGGCCTGGCCCCAGGCGCGCATTCATGGCCTGCTGGTGCAGAGTATGGCCAATCGCGCCGGCGCCCAGGAGCTGAGAGTGGTGGTTGAGCACGATCCCCTCTTCGGCCCGTTGATTATGCTGGGCGAAGGCGGCGTGGAGTGGCGGGCCGAGGACCAGGCCGCTGTGGCGCTGCCGCCGCTGAATATGAACCTGGCGCGTTATCTGGTGATCCAGGCGATCAAAAATAAGAAGATCCGCGGCCGCAGCGCATTGCGACCGCTGGATATCGCAGGCTTAAGCCAGCTGCTGGTTCAGGTCTCGAACCTGATCGTCGACTGCCCGGAGATCCAGCGACTGGATATTCACCCCCTGCTCGCCTCCGGCAACGAGTTTACGGCGCTGGACGTTACCCTGGGGCTTGCTCCCTTTAGCGGCGACAGTGAAAGCCGTCTCGCTATTCGTCCCTATCCGCACCAGCTGGAGGAGTGGGTGGTGATGAAAAATGGCGATCGCTGTCTGTTCCGGCCGATCCTTCCGGAAGATGAACCGCAGTTGCTCGCGTTTATCGCTCAGGTCACCAAAGAAGATCTCTATTATCGCTATTTTAGTGAGATCAACGAATTTACCCATGACGACTTAGCCAATATGACCCAGATCGACTACGATCGAGAAATGGCGTTCGTCGCCGTCAGGACCACCGCGGAACAGAGCGAGATCCTCGGCGTGACGCGGGCGATCTCCGACCCTGACAATATTGATGCCGAGTTTGCTGTGCTGGTCCGTTCAGATTTGAAAGGGTTAGGCCTGGGGCGAAGGCTGCTGGAAAAGCTGATCGCCTATACGCAAAGCCATGGCCTGCAACGGCTGAATGGGATTACGATGCCGAATAACCGAGGCATGATCGGCCTCGCCAGAAAGCTGGGATTCACCGTTGATATTCAGCTGGAAGATGGGATTGTCAGTCTGTCGCTGCCCCTGAATCAGGGATAATCGCGCGACGCTGACCGCAATTGTTGACCACATTAGCGGGTAGTAATGGTATTATTGCCCGCTTACGTCGTCTGCATGGTACAGAAGACCCTTCAATAAACAGAGAAGAAACGCACTGTGATGTTGTCAAAATTTAAGCGTAATAAACATCAACAACACCTTGCCCAACTCCCTAAGCTTTCTCAGTCAGTTGATGATGTAGAGTTCTTTTACGCCCCTGCGGATTTCAGGGAAGCGTTACTGACCCGGATTGCCAACGCCACTCAGCGTATATGCATTATTGCGCTCTACCTGGAGCAAGATGATGGCGGAAAAGGAATTTTGCAGGCCCTTTATGACGCCAAACGTCAGCGTCCGCAACTGGATGTTCGCGTCCTCGTTGACTGGCACCGCGCTCAACGTGGCCGTATCGGCGCCGCCGCCTCCAACACCAATGCTGACTGGTATTGTCGGATGGCCAATGAAAATCCGGGCGTAGAGATCCCCGTTTACGGCGTGCCGATTAACACCCGGGAGGCGCTCGGCGTTCTCCATTTCAAAGGCTTTATTATCGATGACTGCGTCCTCTACAGCGGCGCCAGCCTGAACGATGTTTATCTGCATCAGCATGATAAGTACCGCTATGACCGCTATCAGTGCATCCGTAACGGCAAAATGGCGGACGTCATGTTCGACTGGGTCGACAATAATCTGGTTCAGGGACGCGGCGTGAATCGTCTCGACAGACCGGATCGGCCAAAAAGTCCGGAAATCAAAAACGATATTCGCCAGTACCGTCAGGAGCTGCGCGACCGCAGCTACCATTTTGTCGGCACCGCCGGTGACGAAGAACTCTCCGTCACCCCGCTGGTAGGCCTGGGGAAATCCAGCCTGCTGAACAAAACTATCTTTCACCTGATGCCCTGTGCCGAGCACAAGTTAACGATCTGCACCCCCTACTTCAACCTTCCTGCCGTGCTGGTAAGAAATATCATCCAGCTGCTGCGCGACGGTAAACAGGTGGAGATTATTGTCGGCGATAAAACCGCTAACGATTTCTATATTCCGGAAGATCAGCCGTTTAAAATCATCGGCGCGCTTCCTTATCTGTATGAGATCAACCTGCGGCGTTTCCTCAGCCGGCTGCAGTATTATGTGAATACCGATCAGCTGATCGTCCGCCTGTGGAAGGATGACGATAACAGCTACCACCTGAAGGGCATGTGGGTTGACGACGAGTGGATGCTGCTCACCGGCAACAACCTTAACCCGCGCGCCTGGCGACTCGATCTGGAAAATGCCATTTTGATCCACGATCCAAAGCAGCAGCTGGGAGCCATGCGGGAGAAAGAGCTGAAGCTCATCCGCACCCACACCACGGTGGTGAAACATTATCGGGATCTGCAAAGTATTGCCGACTATCCGGTGAAAGTGCGTAAACTGATCCGCCGACTGCGGCGGATCCGCATTGACCGGCTGATCAGCCGTATTCTCTGACAATCAGCCCCGCCTCGACGGGGCTTTTTTCTGGAAGCGCTATGCGTACGATAATCGTGATTGCTTCGCTGATGTTAACGGGCTGCAGCCACATGGCAAATGATGCATGGTCCGGTCAGGACAAAGCCCAGCATTTTCTGGCCTCGGCGATGCTGTCTGCCGCCGGCAATGAATATGCGCAACATCAGGGTTACAGCCGGGACCGCAGCGCTGCTATCGGCCTGATGTTTTCCGTCAGCCTCGGCGCCTCAAAAGAGCTTTGGGACAGCCGCCCGGCAGGCAGCGGCTGGAGCTGGAAGGATTTCGCCTGGGATGTAGCCGGCGCGACCACCGGCTACGCTGTTTGGCAACTGGCGCACCAGTAACGGCTAAAGACGCAGGCCTTTGCCTTTGCGATGCAGCATCAGGGAGACCAGGAAGGCGATGGCCGCCATCACCGTCACGTACCAGTAGAACGCGTGCTCTATCCCCGCCGATTTCAGCGACAGCGCGACATATTCCGCCGAGCCGCCAAACAGGGCATTCGCGACGGCATAGGACAGCCCTACCCCAAGCGCGCGAACCTGCGCCGGGAACATCTCGGCCTTCAGGATGCCGCTGATCGAGGTATAGAAACTGACAATCAGCAAGGCGCAGATCACCAGGCCGAAGGCAGCATAGGGTGAGCTCACTTTTTGCAAGGCGCTCAGGATAGGCACGGTAAATAATGTCGCCAGCACGCCAAAGCACAGCATGGAGGTACGGCGGCCAACTTTATCCGAAAAGGCGCCGAACAGCGGTTGAACCAGCATATAAACGAACAGCGCCGCGGTCATGATCACGCTGGCGGTGCTGGCCGTCATGCCCGCCGTGTTGACCAGATACTTTTGCATATAGGTAGTAAAGGTATAGAAGGTCAGCGATCCGGCGGCAGTAAAGCCCAACACCATCACGAAAGCCCGGCGATTACGCCACAACCCTTTAAATGAGCCAGCCTCTTTCAGCGCCCGGGTCTCCTGCTTCGAGGTTTCGTCCAGCTGGCGACGCAGCCACAGCGCGACGATAGCCAGTACTGCCCCGAGAGCAAAAGGAATACGCCATCCCCAGGCATGCAAATCTTCGTCGCTCAGCACCTGCTGGAGCGCCACGACCACTAATACCGCCAGCAGTTGACCGCCAATTAACGTGACGTACTGGAAAGAGGCATAGAAGCCTTTCTTTCCTTCAATCGCCACTTCACTCATATAGGTCGCGCTGGTGCCATATTCTCCACCGACCGACAGCCCCTGAAACAGACGGGCCAACAGCAGCAGCGCCGGAGCCCAGGTGCCGATGACCGCGTAGCCCGGCAGGCAGGCAATCACCAGTGAACCAAAGCACATCATACAGACCGAAATAAGCATGGAAGCTTTACGTCCGCGGCGGTCGGCGATCCGACCAAACAGCCACCCACCGATAGGACGCATCAGAAATCCGGCGGCGAATACGCCTGCCGTTTGTAAAAGTTGAGTGGTGGTATTTCCGGAGGGAAAGAAGATATGGGCAAAATAGAGCGAGCAGAATGAGTAGACATAAAAATCAAACCACTCAACCAGATTTCCCGAGGAAGCGCCAACAATTGCCCAAATACGACGACGGGTATCGGCCTGCTCCGGCGCGGCCCGTTCGGTAATGCTACTCTCTGTCATTGTTATATTGCTCCAGCAAAGACTGCAGTCTGTCTTGTCGGGCGTACCACGTCACGCAGACAAATTAGTTAGTAAACTAAATGTTATATAATTGTTATATCTTTATATGTGATTGCATTCACATTTTTTTTCGCAAGCACGGTTTTCGCGATCAACGCCAGCGCAGAGGCAAGGAAAAAGTGGATTATGGCGAAGGGTTTGCCATGACGGGGTTTTATGTTGCTTTGAATGAAGATAATGGTGCGGGTATGGCGGGATTTTCCCCGGAGGCGGTGCTGCGCACCTTGTCCGGGCTACGGATCCGTAGCCCCGGTAAGCGCAGCGCCACCGGGGGAGGCATACACCACACAGCAAAAAACCCCGCACCTTTCGGGACGGGGTTCTTTTTAAACGCAAAAACAAAAAGCCCGGTCTTTCGACCGGGCTTTCTGCTTTATTTGATGCCTGGCAGTTTATGGCGGGCGTCCTGCCCGCCACCCTCCGGGCCGTTGCTGCGCAACGTTCAAATCCGCTCCCGGCGGATTTGTCCTCCTCCGGAGAGCGCTCACCGACAGACAACAGACAAAACAAAGAGCCCGGTCTTTCGACTGGGCTTTCTGCTTTATTTGATGCCTGGCAGTTCCCTACTCTCACATGGGGAGACCCCACACTACCATCGGCGCTACGGCGTTTCACTTCTGAGTTCGGCATGGGGTCAGGTGGGACCACCGCGCTAGTGCCGCCAGGCAAATTCTGTTTTATCAACACGTCCTGCGGACGCATCGACTAATCTGTATCGAAGCTGAAAATCTTCTCTCAAATCCGCCAAAACATCTTCGGCGTTGTAAGGTTAAGCCTCACGGTTCATTAGTACCGGTTAGCTCAACGCATCGCTGCGCTTACACACCCGGCCTATCAACGTCGTCGTCTTCAACGTTCCTTCAGGAGACTTAAAGTCTCAGGGAGAACTCATCTCGGGGCAAGTTTCGTGCTTAGATGCTTTCAGCACTTATCTCTTCCGCATTTAGCTACCGGGCAGTGCCATTGGCATGACAACCCGAACACCAGTGATGCGTCCACTCCGGTCCTCTCGTACTAGGAGCAGCCCCCCTCAATTCTCCAGCGCCCACGGCAGATAGGGACCGAACTGTCTCACGACGTTCTAAACCCAGCTCGCGTACCACTTTAAATGGCGAACAGCCATACCCTTGGGACCTACTTCAGCCCCAGGATGTGATGAGCCGACATCGAGGTGCCAAACACCGCCGTCGATATGAACTCTTGGGCGGTATCAGCCTGTTATCCCCGGAGTACCTTTTATCCGTTGAGCGATGGCCCTTCCATTCAGAACCACCGGATCACTATGACCTGCTTTCGCACCTGCTCGCGCCGTCACGCTCGCAGTCAAGCTAGCTTATGCCATTGCACTAACCTCCTGATGTCCGACCAGGATTAGCTAACCTTCGTGCTCCTCCGTTACGCTTTGGGAGGAGACCGCCCCAGTCAAACTACCCACCAGACACTGTCCGCAACCCCGATTAGGGGCCTACGTTAGAACATCAAACATTAAAGGGTGGTATTTCAAGGTTGGCTCCACGCAGACTGGCGTCCACGCTTCAAAGCCTCCCACCTATCCTACACATCAAGGCTCAATGTTCAGTGTCAAGCTATAGTAAAGGTTCACGGGGTCTTTCCGTCTTGCCGCGGGTACACTGCATCTTCACAGCGAGTTCAATTTCACTGAGTCTCGGGTGGAGACAGCCTGGCCATCATTACGCCATTCGTGCAGGTCGGAACTTACCCGACAAGGAATTTCGCTACCTTAGGACCGTTATAGTTACGGCCGCCGTTTACCGGGGCTTCGATCAAGAGCTTCTCCTTACGGATAACCCCATCAATTAACCTTCCGGCACCGGGCAGGCGTCACACCGTATACGTCCACTTTCGTGTTTGCACAGTGCTGTGTTTTTAATAAACAGTTGCAGCCAGCTGGTATCTTCGACTGGTCTCAGCTCCATCCGCAGGGACTTCACCTACACACCAGCGTGCCTTCTCCCGAAGTTACGGCACCATTTTGCCTAGTTCCTTCACCCGAGTTCTCTCAAGCGCCTTGGTATTCTCTACCTGACCACCTGTGTCGGTTTGGGGTACGATTTGATGTTACCTGATGCTTAGAGGCTTTTCCTGGAAGCAGGGCATTTGTTACTTCAGTACCGTAGTACCTCGTCATCACACCTCAGCCTTGATTATCCGGATTTGCCTGGATAATCAGCCTACATGCTTAAACCGGGACAACCGTCGCCCGGCTAACATAGCCTTCTCCGTCCCCCCTTCGCAGTAACACCAAGTACAGGAATATTAACCTGTTTCCCATCGACTACGCCTTTCGGCCTCGCCTTAGGGGTCGACTCACCCTGCCCCGATTAACGTTGGACAGGAACCCTTGGTCTTCCGGCGAGCGGGCTTTTCACCCGCTTTATCGTTACTTATGTCAGCATTCGCACTTCTGATACCTCCAGCAACCCTCACAGGTCACCTTCGCAGGCTTACAGAACGCTCCCCTACCCAACAACACATCGTGTCGCTGCCGCAGCTTCGGTGCATGGTTTAGCCCCGTTACATCTTCCGCGCAGGCCGACTCGACCAGTGAGCTATTACGCTTTCTTTAAATGATGGCTGCTTCTAAGCCAACATCCTGGCTGTCTGTGCCTTCCCACATCGTTTCCCACTTAACCATGACTTTGGGACCTTAGCTGGCGGTCTGGGTTGTTTCCCTCTTCACGACGGACGTTAGCACCCGCCGTGTGTCTCCCGTGATAACATTCTTCGGTATTCGTAGTTTGCATCGGGTTGGTAAGTCGGGATGACCCCCTAGCCGAAACAGTGCTCTACCCCCGAAGATGAGTTCACGAGGCGCTACCTAAATAGCTTTCGGGGAGAACCAGCTATCTCCCGGTTTGATTGGCCTTTCACCCCCAGCCACAAGTCATCCGCTAATTTTTCAACATTAGTCGGTTCGGTCCTCCAGTTAGTGTTACCCAACCTTCAACCTGCCCATGGCTAGATCACCGGGTTTCGGGTCTATACCCTGCAACTTAACGCCCAGTTAAGACTCGGTTTCCCTGCGGCTCCCCTATACGGTTAACCTTGCTACAGAATATAAGTCGCTGACCCATTATACAAAAGGTACGCAGTCACACCCGAAGGTGCTCCCACTGCTTGTACGTACACGGTTTCAGGTTCTTTTTCACTCCCCTCGCCGGGGTTCTTTTCGCCTTTCCCTCACGGTACTGGTTCACTATCGGTCAGTCAGGAGTATTTAGCCTTGGAGGATGGTCCCCCCATATTCAGACAGGATACCACGTGTCCCGCCCTACTCTTCGAGTTCACAACCTGTGCATTTTGGTGTACGGGACTATCACCCTGTACCGTCGGACTTTCCAGACCGTTCCACTAACACACAAGCTGATTCAGACTCTGGGCTGCTCCCCGTTCGCTCGCCGCTACTGGGGGAATCTCGGTTGATTTCTTTTCCTCGGGGTACTTAGATGTTTCAGTTCCCCCGGTTCGCCTCGTTAACCTATGTATTCAGTTAACGATAGTGCAACGAATTGCACTGGGTTTCCCCATTCGGACATCGCCGGCTATAACGGTTCATATCACCTTACCGACGCTTTTCGCAGATTAGCACGTCCTTCATCGCCTCTGACTGCCAGGGCATCCACCGTGTACGCTTAGTCGCTTAACCTCACAACCCGAAGATGTCTTCAGATTGCGAAAATTTGAGAGACTCGAACACACTTAAACAGTGTGTCGTTTCAATTTTCAGCTTGATCCAGATTTTTAAAGAGCAAATATCTCAAACATCACCCGAAGATGAGTTTTGAGATATATCGGCACGCGTCTTTCACTCACGAACCAGCAAGTGGCGTCCCCTAGGGGATTCGAACCCCTGTTACCGCCGTGAAAGGGCGGTGTCCTGGGCCTCTAGACGAAGGGGACACTGAAGTCTCAATCGCAAGACGCCTTGCTTCTCTACTTTCATCAGACAATCTGTGTGAGCACTACAAAGGCAGGTTCTTTAAGGTAAGGAGGTGATCCAACCGCAGGTTCCCCTACGGTTACCTTGTTACGACTTCACCCCAGTCATGAATCACAAAGTGGTAAGCGCCCTCCCGAAGGTTAAGCTACCTACTTCTTTTGCAACCCACTCCCATGGTGTGACGGGCGGTGTGTACAAGGCCCGGGAACGTATTCACCGTAGCATTCTGATCTACGATTACTAGCGATTCCGACTTCATGGAGTCGAGTTGCAGACTCCAATCCGGACTACGACATACTTTATGAGGTCCGCTTACTCTCGCGAGGTCGCTTCTCTTTGTATATGCCATTGTAGCACGTGTGTAGCCCTGGTCGTAAGGGCCATGATGACTTGACGTCATCCCCACCTTCCTCCAGTTTATCACTGGCAGTCTCCTTTGAGTTCCCGGCCTAACCGCTGGCAACAAAGGATAAGGGTTGCGCTCGTTGCGGGACTTAACCCAACATTTCACAACACGAGCTGACGACAGCCATGCAGCACCTGTCTCACAGTTCCCGAAGGCACCAAAGCATCTCTGCTAAGTTCTGTGGATGTCAAGACCAGGTAAGGTTCTTCGCGTTGCATCGAATTAAACCACATGCTCCACCGCTTGTGCGGGCCCCCGTCAATTCATTTGAGTTTTAACCTTGCGGCCGTACTCCCCAGGCGGTCGATTTAACGCGTTAGCTCCGGAAGCCACGCCTCAAGGGCACAACCTCCAAATCGACATCGTTTACGGCGTGGACTACCAGGGTATCTAATCCTGTTTGCTCCCCACGCTTTCGCACCTGAGCGTCAGTCTTTGTCCAGGGGGCCGCCTTCGCCACCGGTATTCCTCCAGATCTCTACGCATTTCACCGCTACACCTGGAATTCTACCCCCCTCTACAAGACTCTAGCCTGCCAGTTTCGAATGCAGTTCCCAGGTTGAGCCCGGGGATTTCACATCCGACTTGACAGACCGCCTGCGTGCGCTTTACGCCCAGTAATTCCGATTAACGCTTGCACCCTCCGTATTACCGCGGCTGCTGGCACGGAGTTAGCCGGTGCTTCTTCTGCGGGTAACGTCAATCGACAAGGTTATTAACCTTGTCGCCTTCCTCCCCGCTGAAAGTGCTTTACAACCCGAAGGCCTTCTTCACACACGCGGCATGGCTGCATCAGGCTTGCGCCCATTGTGCAATATTCCCCACTGCTGCCTCCCGTAGGAGTCTGGACCGTGTCTCAGTTCCAGTGTGGCTGGTCATCCTCTCAGACCAGCTAGGGATCGTCGCCTAGGTGAGCCGTTACCCCACCTACTAGCTAATCCCATCTGGGCACATCTGATGGCATGAGGCCCGAAGGTCCCCCACTTTGGTCTTGCGACATTATGCGGTATTAGCTACCGTTTCCAGTAGTTATCCCCCTCCATCAGGCAGTTTCCCAGACATTACTCACCCGTCCGCCGCTCGTCACCCGAGAGCAAGCTCTCTGTGCTACCGCTCGACTTGCATGTGTTAGGCCTGCCGCCAGCGTTCAATCTGAGCCATGATCAAACTCTTCAATTTAAGTTTGATGCTCAAAGAATTAAACTTCGTAATGAATTACGTGTTCACTCTTGAGACTTGGTATTCATTTTTCGTCCGGGGACGTTAAGAATCCATGTCACTTTGAGTGCCCACACAGATTGTCTGATAAATTGTTAAAGAGCAGTTGCGACGCGCTTTAGCGCTCTGTCGCGAGGTCCCGTATAATACGTTTTCCTCATTCAGAGTCAAGCGCTTATTTTGCTTTTCTCTGTCGGTTTTCAACGTTGCTTTCGCTGTTGAATCCTGCTGTCCCGGCGGCTTGCTTGCCGTTGTTCCGTGTCAGTGGAGGCGCATTATAGGGGGTAATTCTGAAGTGACAAGGATAAATTCAAAAAAAGAATTCAACCGCTCACTTTTCAACCAAATCAGGTATTGAGCTTTAATTCTTGCCTGGTTTTTAAACAAAAACGAGCCCGCTGGGCCCGTTTTTGTCGTTTTGTGACTTACTGCACTGCCACGATACGGTCGTCTTTCACTACCAGCTCGACGGTTTTACCCGGAATCAGCTCACCAGAAAGGATCTGCTGGGCTAACGGGTTCTCAATCTGCTGCTGAATAGCGCGTTTCAGTGGCCGCGCGCCGTATACCGGATCGTACCCGTTGGCGCTTAGCAGCTTCAGCGCCTCATCGGACATCCGCACTTCATATCCGCGCTCTTCCAGACGTTTATACAGACGCTGCAGCTGGATCTGGGCAATAGAAGCAATGTGTTTCTCACCCAGCGGATGGAAGACCACCACTTCATCGATACGGTTGATGAACTCAGGACGGAAGTTCTGGCTGACCACTCCCAGCACCAGGTCTTTCATATGTCCGTAATCCAGCTCGCCGAACCGTTCCTGAATCAGATCGGAACCGAGGTTCGAGGTCATGATGACCACCGTATTACGGAAGTCGACCGTTCTCCCCTGCCCATCAGTGAGGCGCCCGTCGTCGAGTACCTGCAGCAGGATGTTGAACACATCCGGGTGCGCTTTTTCCACTTCATCCAGCAGGATGACGGAATAAGGACGACGGCGCACCGCCTCGGTCAGGTAACCGCCCTCTTCATAACCGACGTATCCCGGAGGCGCACCGACCAGACGCGAGACGGAGTGTTTCTCCATAAACTCGGACATATCGATGCGCACCATCGCGTCGTCGCTGTCGAACATAAAGTTAGCCAGCGTTTTACACAGCTCGGTTTTACCGACCCCGGTCGGACCAAGGAACAGGAATGAACCAATCGGTCGGTTCGGATCGGATAGCCCAGCGCGGCTGCGGCGAATCGCGTTAGATACCGCTTCAACCGCCTCATCCTGGCCAATTACCCGGTGATGCAGTTCCTGCTCCATACGCAGCAGTTTGTCACGCTCGCTTTCCATCATGCGGGAGACAGGGATACCGGTCCAGCGGGCCAGCACTTCGGCGATTTCAGCATCCGTCACTTTATTACGCAGCAGACGCATGGTTTTCCCTTCGGACTGAGTGGCTGCCGCCAGCTGTTTCTCCAGTTCCGGAATTTTGCCGTACTGCAGCTCAGACATCCGCGCCAGGTCACCGACGCGACGCGCCTGTTCGATGGCGATTTTCGCCTGCTCCAGCTCGGCTTTGATGGTCTGAGTGCCGGAGAGGGACGCTTTTTCCGCTTTCCACTCTTCTTCCAGCACCGAGTACTGCCGTTCTTTATCCGCCAGCTCCTCGTTGAGCATATCAAGACGCTTCAGACTCGCCTCATCAGACTCTTTCTTCAGCGCCTGCTGCTCCAGTTTCAACTGGATGATACGGCGATCGAGACGGTCCAGCTCTTCCGGCTTCGAGTCGATCTGCATACGGATGCTGGACGCCGCCTCATCGATAAGGTCGATGGCTTTATCCGGCAGCTGACGGTCGGCAATGTAACGATGCGACAAGGTCGCCGCCGCCACGATTGCCGGGTCAGTGATCTGCACGTGGTGGTGCAGTTCATAACGTTCTTTCAGGCCGCGCAGAATAGCGATGGTATCTTCTACCGATGGCTCGGCGACGAACACTTTCTGGAAGCGGCGCTCCAGCGCAGCGTCTTTTTCAATGTACTGACGGTATTCGTCAAGCGTCGTCGCCCCGACGCAGTGCAGTTCACCACGCGCCAGCGCCGGCTTGAGCATGTTGCCTGCATCCATCGCGCCATCGGCTTTACCCGCGCCAACCATGGTATGCAGTTCATCGATAAACAGAATGACGTTGCCTTCCTGTTTCGACAGGTCGGTCAGCACGCCTTTCAGACGCTCTTCAAACTCACCGCGGTACTTCGCCCCGGCCACCAGCGCGCCCATATCCAGCGCCAGCACCCGGCGGCCTTTCAGCCCTTCCGGCACTTCGCCGTTGACGATACGCTGCGCCAGGCCTTCGACGATAGCGGTTTTACCCACCCCGGGTTCACCAATCAGCACCGGATTGTTTTTGGTACGGCGCTGCAGTACCTGAATGGTACGGCGGATCTCTTCATCACGGCCGATAACCGGGTCCAGCTTGCCCTGCTCGGCACGCTCGGTGAGATCGACGGTAAATTTCTTCAATGCCTGACGTTGGTCTTCGGCACCCTGATCGTTCACGCTTTCACCTCCGCGCATTTGTTCAATCGCCTGGGTCACGTTGGCGGTTGTTGCTCCGGCGGATTTTAAAAGGTCGGTCAGCGTACCGCGTGATTCAAGCGCCGCCAGAACAAACAGTTCTGACGAAATAAAATTGTCCTTTTTCTTTTGCGCCAGCTTGTCGCAAAGGTTCAGGATCCGCACTAAATCCTGAGAAGGTTGTACATCGCCGCCGGTGCCTTCCACCTGCGGTAAACGGCTCAGAGCCTGTTCGATGTCAGTGCGCAGTTTCCCGGCATTCACGCCCGCCGAGGTTAATAAAGGACGTACCGATCCCCCTTCCTGATTCAGCAAGGCGCTCATTAAATGAAGAGGTTCGATGAATTGGTTGTCGTGCCCGAGTGCGAGCGACTGGGCATCGGCAAGAGCAAGCTGGAATTTATTGGTAAGACGATCCAGACGCATAACTCCTCCCATAACAGGTCAAATTTGCTACTGGAGATTAAATGAGGTCATCCCTCAATTATTCAAGGTTAAAGACCTGAACTATGCGAAAAATAAGTTTGCCTTCTGGATCGTCTTGATTCTCTAGGTTATATCAGCCAAATGAAACTTGCCATACGACCGGTGGTCTTGTCGCGCCGGTAAGAGAAAAAATCATCCTTTTCGCTTAGCGTGCAGCGATCGCCGCCGAAAATCTGCTCAACGCCGACGTTTGCCAGACGCTGCCGAGCCAGTTGGTAGATATCAGCAAAATATTTTTCGCCTGCCGGACGAAAAGCACGGTGCGCATTCTCATCCTTCGCCATAAAAGCGTCGCGAACTTCTGGCCCCACCTCAAACGCCTGCGGACCGATGGCGGGCCCCAGCCACGCCATAATGTTTTCGGCTTTATCGGCGAAACGGGCGACCGTCTCTTCCAGAACCCCTTCGCATAAGCCGCGCCATCCCGCATGCGCCGCAGCGACTTCGGTACCCGCGCGGTTACAGAACAGGACCGGCAGGCAGTCAGCGGTCATCACCGCGCAGACAGTCCCTGGCGTACGGCTATAAGAGGCATCCGCGCGTTTCGACGGATAGGGTCCGCCGTCCAGCGTGAGCACATCGGTACCATGAACCTGCTCCAGCCAAACCGGGTAAGACGGCAAGCCGCCGGCGGCAAACATCCGCCGCCGGTTTTCTTCGACATGCTGCAGATTGTCGCCGCAATGGGCGCCCAGATTGAGCGAGTCATAGGGCGGCAGACTCACGCCGCCGATGCGGGTAGAACTACAGGCCGCCACGCTGCCGGGCATTGGCCACTGCGGTACAATCAGTTTAGTCATAACCAGTCAATATCGTCCTTATGGGCTTCAAAATCGGCGCGCATCGCCTCGATGAGCTCGACCATATCTTGTGGGATGGGCGCATGCCACTCCATTTCAATACCGGTAATCGGATGGTACAGACGCAGCATGGTGGCGTGCAGCGCCTGGCGGTCGAATTTACGCAGCGCGGTGATGAATTCCTCCGACGCGCCCTTCGGCGGACGCGGCCGGCCGCCATACACCTGGTCGCCTACCAGCGGATGGGTAATATGCGACATATGCACGCGGATCTGATGCGTACGCCCGGTTTCCAGACGCAGGCGCAGACGGGTATGAATGCGGAAATGTTCCATAATGCGGTAGTGGGTCACCGCCGGCTTGCCCATAGGGTGCACCGCCATATGGGTACGCTTGGTCGGGTGACGGCTGATCGGCTCTTCCACCGTACCGCCGGCGGTCATATGACCGATCGCCACCGCTTCGTACTCACGGGTGATCTCGCGCAGCTGCAGCGACTCCACCAGCCGGGTTTGCGCTGGAATGGTTTTCGCCACCACCATCAGACCGGTGGTGTCTTTATCCAGACGGTGGACGATACCCGCACGCGGCACATCGGCAATAGGCGGATAGTAGTGCAGCAGCGCATTCAGCACAGTACCGTCGGGGTTGCCCGCGCCAGGATGTACAACCAGATCGCGCGGTTTGTTGATCACGAGGATGTCGTCATCTTCGTAAACGATATTGAGCGGAATATCCTGCGGCTGGAAGCGCGCCTCTTCTTCGATTTCCACATCGATAGCGATGCGTTCTCCCCCCAGCACTTTTTCTTTCGGTTTATCGCCAATGGCGCCATTGACTAATACGCGTTGGTCGAGGATCCATTCTTTTATCCGCGATCGCGAATAATCAGGGAACAATTCGGCCAAAGCCTGATCTAAGCGTTGACCGAGTTGATTTTCGGTCACCGTTGCGGTGAGTTGTACTCGTTGTGCCATATACAGCTTCTTCGTTTAACGTTGGGTTTTACGGCTTTGCCGTTTAATATAGTGTGCTATTGTAGCTGGTCTTAATCGGGAGCAGGAACAGAGATTCTCCCGCATAAACATTTTGAGGAAGTCAAAACGTCATGACGCGCATGAAATACCTGGTGGCAGCCGCCACACTGAGCCTGGCTTTGGTGGGTTGCTCCGGCTCTAAGGAAGAGGTGCCTGATAATCCGCCGAATGAAATCTACGCGACCGCCCAGCAAAAACTGCAGGACGGTAACTGGAAACAGGCGATAACGCAACTGGAAGCGTTGGATAACCGTTATCCATTCGGCCCTTATTCCCAACAGGTACAGCTGGATCTGATTTATGCGTATTACAAAAACGCCGATCTGCCGCTGGCTCAGGCCGCCATCGATCGCTTCATGCGCTTGAACCCCACCCATCCGAACATCGACTACGTCATCTATATGCGCGGCCTGACCAACATGGCTCTGGATGACAGCGCCCTGCAGGGCTTCTTCGGCGTCGATCGTTCCGACCGCGATCCGCAGCACGCGCGCGATGCCTTCAATGACTTCTCCAAACTGGTACGTGGTTACCCGAACAGCCAGTATGCCACTGACGCCTATAAGCGCATGGTGTTCCTGAAAGATCGCCTGGCGAAGTATGAGCTGTCGGTGGTGGATTACTACACCGACCGCGGCGCATGGGTTGCCGTCGTTAACCGCGTGGAAGGTATGATGCGTAACTATCCGGATACCCAGGCCACCCGCGATGCCCTGCCGAAGATGGAAAACGCCTATCGTCAAATGCAGATGAACGCTCAGGCGGACAAAGTCGCGAAGATTATCGCCGCGAACAGCAAGAACACCTGAGCCTGATTCATAGATCGCAAACGGCAGCCTCTGGCTGCCGTTTTTTTATCCATTATCCTGGCTAGCTGAAGCGGTTTAGCGCCGGGTTAACTCATCAAATATGGCCTGCTTTGTCGGGTTCGACAAGTAAAATCTCATCTCTTCCTGCCCTGTCTCACAAAATGAATTCATTGACAAAAAGTGACAATAAAATGTGATTTAGATCACACATTTTGACATTGGGAAAGGTATGCTGGATTCACCAAGACGGGAAAGACAAGAGGTAAAATTTATGACAATGAACATTACCAGTAAACAAATGGAAATTACTCCGGCAATCCGCCAGCATGTCGCAGACCGTCTCGCCAAACTGGATAAGTGGCAAACTCATTTAATTAACCCGCACATCATTCTGTCTAAGGAGCCGCAGGGTTTTATCGCTGACGCAACCATCAACACGCCAAACGGCCATCTGGTTGCCAGTGCGCGTCATGAAGATATGTACGCCGCCATTAACGAATTGATCAACAAGCTGGAACGGCAGCTCAATAAAGTGCAACACAAAGGGGAAGCCCGCCGCGCCGCGACGTCGGTGAAAGAGGCAGGCTTTGTGGAAGAAGAAGAGTAATCCTTAACTTAAGTTGTGTCATGCCACGCGCCTTCGGGCGCGTTTTTTATTGACAGAGTGAAAACAGTACAGGTACTGTAATCCCCACTACTTAAAGGAATTCATCATGAAACTCGTCCCGTTCTTCTTCGCATTCTTTTTTACCTTCCCCTGACCGGGAGGCAATTCGTCGTATAAGAAAGAATGCGAAGACGAACAATAAGGCCTCCCACCCGGGAGGCCTTTTTTATTTGATAACAACAAAGGCAACATCTATGACCGAGGAAAACCCATTACTGGCGCTGCGCGACAAGATAAGCGCGCTGGATGAGAAACTGCTTGCTCTGCTGGCGGAGCGTCGCGGGCTGGCTGTTGAGGTTGGTAAAGCCAAACTGGCCTCACATCGTCCGGTGCGTGATATTGACCGCGAACGCGATCTGCTGGAGCGTCTGATGACCCTCGGCAAGCGTCATAATCTGGATGCACACTACATCACCCGCCTGTTCCAGCTGATTATCGAAGACTCTGTTCTGACCCAGCAAACCCTGTTGCAGCAGCACTTGAATAAAATTAACCCGCATTCGGCTCGCGTGGCGTTCCTCGGTCCCAAAGGTTCTTATTCGCATCTGGCGGCGCGTCAGTACGCCGCTCGCCACTTTGAGCAGTTTATTGAAAGCGGCTGCGCGAAGTTCGCCGATATTTTTAATCAGGTGGAGACCGGTCAGGCCGATTACGCCGTAGTGCCGATTGAAAACACCAGCTCCGGCGGGATCAACGACGTCTACGATCTGCTGCAGCACACCAGCCTGTCGATCGTTGGCGAACTGACGATCCCTATCGATCATTGCGTACTGGTCAGCACCTCGACGGATGCCGATAAAATTCAGACCGTCTACAGCCATCCGCAGCCGTTCCAGCAGTGTAGCCAGTATCTGAGCCGCTACCCGCACTGGAAGATTGAATATACCGAGAGCACCTCAGCGGCGATGGAAAAAGTCGCGCAGGCGAACTCCCCGGCCGTCGCGGCACTGGGCAGCGAAGCGGGCGGCGCCCTGTACGGTCTGCAGGTGCTGGAGCACTGCCAGGCCAACCAGACGCAGAATATTACGCGCTTCCTCGTTCTGGCGCGCAAAGCGGTGAACGTCTCCGATCAGGTTCCGGCGAAGACCACGCTGTTAATGGCGACCGGTCAGCAGGCGGGCGCCCTGGTGGAGGCCTTACTGGTGCTGCGCAATCACAATCTGATCATGACCAAACTGGAGTCTCGCCCAATCCATGGCAATCCATGGGAAGAGATGTTTTATCTCGATATTCAGGCAAACCTGGACTCGCTGCCCATGCGCAAGGCGCTGAAGGAGCTGGCGGAGATCACCCGCTCCATGAAGGTTCTCGGTTGCTACCCCAGCGAAAACGTCGTGCCGGTGGATCCGGTTTAGCGTTCGCGGAACGGCAATTTCTTCATCCCTGCCACCGCCACCGGCAGGGTGAAGATAGCGCCGGACAGCGGATACTGCGCCAGCTCATCGTCCGCCATGTTTTCCCGGGTGGTGGTGATGTAGAGCGTTTTCATATCCGCCCCGCCAAAGCAGACCATCGTCGGGCAACGTACCGGCATCGGGTAGGACTCCAGCTCCTCACCCTGCGGAGAGAAACGAGCGATCCGCCAGCCGTCAAACATTGCGCTCCAGTAACATCCCTCCACGTCAATCGCCGCCCCGTCCGGGATCCCTTCGCCCGGCAGAAAACGGCGAAAGACTTCGCGCCGGCCAGGCTCACCCTGCTCATCCAGCGGCGTACGGTAAATCACGGCGTTCGGCGTATCGGAGGTATACATCCAGCGCCGGTCGGCGCTAAACGCCAGACCGTTGGCGCCATGGATGTCGCACTGGATCACCGTCGGCTTCAGGTCGTTATCGACCCGCATCAGCAGCGCGCCGTTGTAATCCCCCGGGCCCCAGAAGGTGCCGGCATAAAAGCGCCCGTCGCGATCGGTCCCGCCGTCGTTAAACCGCGCCAGTTCCGGGTTGCTCGGGTTATCGCAGACTTTCCGCCGCAGCAGACCGTGGGCGTCGGTCAGCCAGATACCGCTGCGCAATGCAACGATAAAACCGCCCTTCTCGCGCAGCGAAAAACAGCCGACCTCCTCCGGAAACTGCAGCACCTGGTGTTCGCCGCTGCGGGTATCGTAGCGGTGAATTTCACATTCCATGATATCGGCCCAGTAGAGGGCCTGCTCTGCCTCACTCCAGGTCGGGCATTCCGGCAGGTATCCGGTGTAGTCAAACAGCGGTTGTGGTTCAGCCATCGTTGTCATCCCTATAAAAAAAGCCAGCGGTCGCTGGCTTTATTGTATACATCTTTTTCGCTTTACTGCCGATTATCGTTCGCCTGACGCAGCAGCGTGCGGCTCTCGCTCTGGAAACGCTGGGCGTAATCGCCAAACCAGTGTTCGACTTTACGGAAGCTATCGATAAACGCCTGCTTATCGCCCTGCTCCAGCAGACCGATCGCCTCGCCAAACCGCTGGTAGTAGCGCTTAATCAGCGCCAGGTTGTTTTCCGAGGACATAATAATGTCGGCGTAGAGCTGCGGATCCTGGGCAAACAGACGGCCCACCATCGCCAGCTCCAGCCGGTAAATGGGTGACGAGAGCGCCAGCAACTGCTCAAGGCGCACATTCTCTTCCGCCAGATGCAGACCATAGGCGAAGGTGGCAAAGTGGCGCAGCGCCTGAATAAAGGCCATGTTCTGATCGTGCTCCACCGCGCTGATGCGATGCAGGCGCGCGCCCCAGACCTGAATTTGCTCGAGGAACCACTGATAGGCCTCCGGCTGGCGGCCATCGCAATAGACCACCACCTGCTTGGCAAGGCTGCCGCTGTCCGGACCGAACATCGGGTGCAGGCCGAGTACCGGGCCCTGATGCGCCGCCAGCATCGCCTGCAGCGGCTCTGCTTTAACCGAGGCAAGGTCGACCAGAATGCAATCCGCCGGCAGCGGCGGCAGCCTGGCGATCGTCTCCACGGTGGTGTGAATCGGCACGCTGACAATGACCATACCGGCATCAGCGACGATATCCGTCGCCCGCGCCCAGTCCTCTTTTTCCAGAATGCGCACCTGGTAGCCGGACAGCGTTAACATCTTCTCAAACAGACGCCCCATCTGCCCGCCGCCGCCGACGATCACCACCGGCCGCAGATTCGGGTAAAGGGTTTTAAAGCCTTTGTCGTTTTCGCTGGAATAGGATTCCCGCATCACGCGACGCAGAACGTCCTCGATCAGATCCGGCGGAACGCCGAGCGCAGCCGCCTCTTCACGCCGGGAGGCGAGCATCGCCGCCTCGCGTTCCGGGACGTAAATCGGCAGGCCATACTGGCTCTTCACCTCGCCGACTTCGGCCACCAGTTCCAGGCGCTTAGCCAGCAGGCTAAGCAACGCTTTATCCACTTCATCAATTTGATCGCGTAACGCGGTCAGTTCAGCAACCATACTTTCCTCTTACACCAAACGGGCCGCCAGGTGGCCGCGGAGATCCTTATCCAGTTCACGCAGCAGCGCATCGGTGGTTTCCCAGCTGATGCAGGCATCCGTTACCGAAACGCCGTATTTCATCGCCTCACGCGGCTGTTCAGAGGACTGATTGCCCTCGTGGATATTACTCTCGATCATCAGGCCGATAATGGAGCGATTGCCATCTTTGATCTGCGCGACAACGGATTCAGCCACGGCCGGCTGGCGACGGAAATCTTTATTGGAGTTCCCATGACTGCAATCTACCATCAGCGACGGCTTCAGTCCCGCCTGCGCCATCTCTTTTTCACATTTCTCCACATCTTCCGGACCGTAGTTCGGCGCCTTACCGCCGCGGAGGATCACATGGCCGTTCGGGTTACCCTGCGTTTGCAGCAGGCAGACCTGCCCGGCCTGGTTGATACCGACGAAGCGGTGCGGCATCGCCGCGGCGCGCATAGCGTTGATAGCCGTGGCCAGGCTACCGTCGGTGCCATTTTTAAAGCCTACCGGCATGGAAAGACCAGAGGCCATTTCGCGGTGCGTCTGAGATTCCGTGGTTCGCGCGCCGATGGCGGACCAGCTGAACAGATCCCCAAGGTACTGCGGGCTGTTGGGATCCAGCGCTTCCGTCGCCAGCGGCAGTCCCATATTCACAAGCTCGACCAGCAGACGACGCGCAATCTTCAGGCCGCCTTCAACATCAAACGAACCATCCATATGCGGATCGTTAATCAGCCCCTTCCAGCCGACGGTGGTACGGGGTTTTTCAAAATAGACGCGCATCACCAGGTAGAGGCTATCGCTGACCTCTGCGGCAAGGGCTTTAAACCGACGAGCATATTCGATCGCCGCTTCCGGATCGTGAATGGAGCAAGGACCGCAGACCACCAGCAGGCGCGGATCGCGACCGGCGATGATATTGGAGATGGTTTCACGGGCGTGCGCGATCTGCGCTTCCTGTTCAACGCTCAGGGGGAATTCCGCCTTCAGTTGCTCCGGGGTCATTAATACATGTTCGTCGGTAATATGTACGTTGTTCAGCGCGTCTTTTTGCATGATTGCGATCCTGTGTAGCTCGTTTGCGATAAGGGTTGCCTCAGCGGGCATGACGTAACGATACCATACGAAGTAAAGAATTCAATCCATATTCCGTAAATTTTACTTTACAGCGATAAATTAATTGGCCCTTACCACGCCATTAACCGTACAATAATATTTACAGATGGTGAAATCGCGCCAAAATTGCTCGCCAGCGCCATCGGCATTACGAAAAATCCTGGTGAGATTTGTCCCAAAGCAAAGGGCGCATCTAATGACGGGTTTTGCTATCAGTGGTATTCTTCGCCGGGCATCGGCAGCGGCTATTCCCGCGCTATGGCGAATTTGACGGAAGCGTTAATGACAGTATTACACCGTCTTTTATTGACTGTATTTTTTCTCATCGCGGTATCTCCTGTTTTTGCTGCCGGACCTTCAGAACATGTTCGCGCTATTGTTTCCGGGATCGTGACCTACACCCGTTGGCCGTCATTAACAGGGGCGCCGAAGCTATGCATTTTTGCCTCATCACGCTTCACCCATAGCCTGGCTCATGAAGCGCCGGATGCATTGCCTTATCAACCGGTGATAGTACGTAATAGTGAAGAAGCGTTAAAAACGACCTGCGATGGTTTTTATTTTGGCAGCGAAACGCCGACCCAACAGTCGGAATTAACTCGCCGCTATGGCTCGAGGCCGCTGTTACTCATCGCAGAACAAAATACGGATTGCTCAATTGGTAGCGCGTTTTGCCTGATCATCAACGACGACAGGGTCCGCTTCTCCGTTAATCTGGACGTTCTGACGCACAGCGGGGTTCGGGTTAACCCGGACGTCCTGATGCTTGCCCGGAAGAAACCACATGAATAAGGACTTTTCACAGACATCGCGCCCGACGTTCAAACGCGCGCTGCGTCGCATTAGCGTGATAAGCGTGGTGATCTCCATGACGCTGGTCTGGCTGCTGCTGAGCACGGCCTCTATTTTCACGCTCAAGCAGTACGCGCAGAAAAATCTTGAGCTCACTGCCGCGACCATGGGCCGCAGCCTCGAAGCCGCCCTGGTGTTTGGCGACAGCGCGGCAGCAGAGGAGACCCTCGCTTCGCTGGGGAAGCAAGGGCAGATTTCCCAGGCGATCGTGCTCAACGGCCAGAAGCAGCACTTCGCCGCCTGGCGCCACGAACCGCTGGCCAACAAAGAACAAGTGAGCGGTCTTATCAGTAAATGGCTGTTTCCGGAGCCCACGGTGCAGCCCATCTGGCACCAGGGGAAACAAATCGGCGAGCTGCGACTGACCGCGCTGGATGAACTGATTAGCCACTTTCTCGGCATCTCGATTCTGGTACTGACCGGCAGCATTCTGCTCGCCTCATTCATCGGCCTGCTGCTGACCCACTCCCTGCACCGGGGGATCGTCGCCGCCCTGCAGAGCATCACCGAGGTCGTGCATGATATTCGCGAAAACCGCCACTTCTCCCGGCGGGTGCCGGAGGAGCGTATCGAGGAGTTCCATCTGTTTGCCCAGGACTTTAACAGTCTGCTGGGGGAGATGGAGGACTGGCAGCGCCAGTTGCAGGCCAAAAATGCTCAGCTGTTGCGCAGCTCGTTACACGATCCGTTGACCGGCCTGGCTAACCGCGCCGCCTTTCGCAACGCGCTCGCCGAGCTGATGAAAAATGAAGTGGATCACCAGACCTCAGCGTTACTGTTTCTTGATGGCGATAACTTCAAATTGATCAATGACAACTGGGGACATGCGGCGGGCGATAAAGTGCTGATGGAAGTCGCCAGCCGCCTGATGACTTTCGCCGGTAAACGCCATCTGGCGTGGCGTCTTGGCGGCGATGAGTTTGCCGTTCTGCTGCGCGAGGTGCGCTCGGAAGCAGAAGTCCAGGCCCTGTGCCAGGCGCTGTCAGAACAATTTCTTCCGCCATTCAACCTGCACAATGGCCATAGCGCCACGCTCTCGTTGAGCGTCGGTTATGCCCTGGCGTGGGAACACGCCACGGCGGAATCACTGCAAGAACTTGCCGATCAGAATATGTATCGGATGAAAAACCAACGTATCCAGCAGATGCTGAAATAATAAAGGACGCATTATGATCAGGAAATATTTCGCCCCCGCCCTGATGGCGGCGGCGCTTTTGACAGGTTGCCAGGCTCCTCAGGGAAAATTTACCCCTGAGCAGGTGGCGGCGATGAAATCTTATGGCTTCACTGAAAGCAATGGTGATTGGTCCCTGGGCTTATCCGATAGCATCCTGTTTGACAAGAATGACTACCGACTACGTCCCGACAGCCGCCAGCAGATCACCCAAATGGCCTCGCGGCTGGCGACAACCGGGATTACACATAGCCGCCTTGAAGGCCACACCGATAATTATGGTGAGGATAGTTATAACGAAGCCCTGTCGCTTAAGCGGGCCAACAGCGTAGCCGATGCCTGGGCGGAAGGCGCCCATATCCCGCGCAGTAATTTAGTCACCCGCGGCCTTGGCAAAAAATACCCGATCGCCAGCAACGATACCGCGGCCGGGCGCGCTGAAAACCGCCGGGTCACGGTGGTCATCAGCACGCCGTAGACGTCCGCTTAATCGCTGGACTTCGCTATCCTCATTGCCGTTGCCGCGCGCCAGCGCAGGTAGTCAACGGCAATGAACAGCACCAGGCTGATCCCCATCAACGGCATGGCCAGCCCCAGGGCTAACGCTATCCCCAGCACCAGCCCACGGGCAGGCCAGGCGAGCGACAGCCATGCCTGCAGCAGGGAAAGCGCCGGATCCCAGAGGGCCTGTGGCGGACGGCGTATCCACCACAGCCGGTACCCCACGCCGATGGTTACGCACAGCGCGCAGCCAAACCCCACCAGCAGCAGCTGATTCGCCAGACCAAAGAGGATCCCCATATGGAAATCGACGCCCCAGCGGGTAAGCTTCGCCATCAGCGGAAAGTCGGCAAAATGGGTGCGATCCACCACCTGCATCGAGGCGCCATCGATCGCCACCGCGTCCACCTGCGTCGGCCAGCGGCGGTCGATCTCATTCACCGTCCAGGCGCGTTCGTCTGACACCGGCGGACGGATCTCCAGCCGGCTGGCGTTCAGCCCCGCCTGACGGGCCACCGCCAGCGCCTGGTCAAACTGCGCTGGCTGATGCTGGTTCATGGCCATCGCCTCCCTATGATGCCCGGCATGGGGATCGTGCGCCATCGGCGCCTCACCGTGCAGCAGGGTATTGACCTGCGGCGTCCACCAGCCGAAAGCCGCCCGCATTTTATCCACGTTGCCGCCGGCCCATTGCGACCAGGTCAGGCCGGTGGCGGAGAAGAGCAGCATGCCCAGCAGTAAGCACCAGCCCAGCGTCACGTGCAGCCGACGATGATTCTGCAGGGCGTTATTGAGCCGCCGTTTTGGACGCGTCATCGCCCACAGGGCAATGCCCCCCAGCGCGGCCACCCACATCCATGAGGCAGCCAGTTCGCTGTAGAGCCGCCCGCTGTCGCCCAGCAGCAGCGAACGATGCGCATAGTCAATCCACTGCCGCAGCGGCAGGATGCCGCTGGTGCCGTAGACCGTCATATCGCCCTTCACCCGCAGCGCGATCGGATCGACAAAAATGGCCCGGGATTCCGACTCCCCGAGACTCGGATCGGCAAACATAATGCGGGTGGTCTCGCCCACCGCGGGGGCCGGACGTACCGCCAGCAGCCGCAGATTACCCTGGGTCGCTTCTTCTGCCACCGCAATCTGGGCGCTGAGCGGCTGCGGGGTGCCTTCGGGAAGGCCATACAGCGCATCGTGATAGAGCCAGTTTTCCAGCTGCGGCGTCGCCACGTACAGCGTGCCGGTCAGGGCAGCGACAAAGATAAACGGTCCGATAAACAGCCCGATATAGAAATGGAGGCGACGCAGCAGGTTCAGCCATGCCGCGCGCGAGGTGCAGGTTGTCATACTTTTCCTTTTTCAAAGCAAAAAGAGGTCGTTGCGCAGTGCGCAGATTCATTTTTATTAAAGGGAAAAAGCAGACAGCCGCGGCGGGGCGCGGGTTTCGGGGTAAAGCCAGGGAAAGTAACGCCAGTGTTTTAATACCGGCCGAGAAGCCGGCAGGCGAATGCGCCGCAGGAGCATGGCGACGAACAGCGCCAGCGCGAAAAGCAGACCCGGGACATGGGCTAACAGCACGCAATAGCCACACGCTTCGGCATGATCCAGCGGCAGTTCGTGTCCGGTATGCGTAGCGCCGTCTGCGCTATGCGTCGTCGCCATCTCGTGGCCAGGCATCTGCGCCATACTCGCTGGCGAGCTGTCCATCATCATGGCGTGGTGCATGCCGGGCATGGCGCTCATGGGGTCTTTTTGCAGGGAGACGGAGATCAGGGGAGCCACGACGATCAGCAGGATCGCCAACAGCGCCAGCCAGGCGGCTCGCCGTTTAGGTGTCGTTTGCTGAAAACTGTTGCTGACCACCGCCCCTCCGAATAGAGGGCGTATTGTAAATGATTTACATCACGATGGTTACAACAAAGATAAAAAAAGGGCCGGCCCTGAGGCCAGCCCTTTTTGTAAGGATGTCGCGAAAGCGAATCTTAGTTAAGACGCTCTTTGATACGAGCAGACTTACCAGTGCGCTCACGCAGGTAGTACAGTTTAGCTTTACGTACAGCACCACGACGTTTAACAGCAATGCTGTCAACTACCGGAGAGTGAGTCTGGAAGACACGCTCAACGCCTTCGCCGTTGGAAATTTTGCGAACAGTGAATGCAGAGTGCAGACCGCGGTTACGAATAGCGATAACCACGCCCTCGAATGCCTGCAGACGTTTTTTGGAACCTTCAACAACCCATACTTTCACTTCCACGGTATCACCCGGACGGAAGGAAGGTACGTCCTGCTTCATCTGTTCTTGTTCAAGTTGCTTAATAATGTTGCTCATAATTTAATCTCTTATCCTGGGTAAACTGATATTGGGGGCTCACGCCTGCCCATCATGTTTATGCTGCTGTTGCGCGTGTTCAGTTTTGAACTCCGCCAGCAGCTTTGCTTGCTCTTCAGTCAGAGCCAGGTTTTCCAGAAGTTCAGGTCTTCTAAGCCAGGTTCGGCCCAGCGACTGCTTCAGACGCCAGCGACGTATCTCAGCATGGTTTCCCGACAGCAATACTGGCGGTACTTCCATCTCTTCTAACACTTCAGGACGGGTATAGTGGGGACAATCCAGCAACCCATCAGCAAAGGAATCTTCCGTTGCTGATGCTTCATGGCCCAGTACCCCCGGAATGAACCGGGAAACGGAGTCAATCAGCGTCATTGCCGGTAACTCGCCACCGCTGAGAACGTAATCGCCGATTGACCATTCTTCGTCAATTTCGGTTTGGATTACGCGCTCGTCTATCCCTTCGTAGCGACCGCACACCAGAATCAGTTTCTGATTCGTTGCCAGTTCGCTGACGCCCGCTTGATCAAGCTTGCGTCCCTGAGGTGACAGATAAATCACCTTCGCGCCTTCACCTGCCGCGGCTTTTGCTGCATGAATGGCATCCCGTAAGGGTTGCACCATCATTAGCATCCCCGGTCCGCCGCCGTAAGGACGATCGTCCACGGTACGGTGCCGGTCATGCGTGAAGTCGCGAGGACTCCAGCTTTCGATGCTCAGCAGGCCATTTTTTACTGCCCGGCCAGTTACCCCGTAATCGGTAATTGCGCGGAACATTTCAGGAAACAGGCTAATTATGCCAATCCACATAGCGCCGTCTTTTACCGTTTATCCGGAGAATTTAAAAACCAGGATCCCAATCTACTTCGATAGTACGCGTAGTGAGATCGACTTTCTTGATAACCTGCCCATCGAGGAACGGAACCAACCGCTCCTTGATACCAAATGCATCTTTCAGGTTTGCCTTGATGACGAGCACGTCATTAGACCCGGTTTCCATCATATCGATGACTTTACCGAGGCTATAGCCTTCCGTTGTCACTACCTGGCAGCCCATCAGGTCTTTCCAGTAGTAGTCACCCTCTTCCAGCTCCGGCAACTGCGATGAATCCACGATAATTTCGCAATTAGTCAGTAGATTCGCGGCATCACGATCGTCAACGCCTTTCAGCTTGATGATGATGTCCTGATTGTGGTGGCGCCAGCTTTCCAGCTCAACGACCTGCCACTGACCCGCCTTCTGGATTAACCAGGGCTGATAGTCAAAAATGCTTTCGGCGTCTTCGGTGGAGGAAAACACTCTGAGCCAACCACGGATACCGTAGGAAGAACCCATTTTCCCCAATACGATCGGATCAACAGGTGCTTGTGCGGTGTGTTGCTTGCTCATCATGACCACCGTGACAGATTAAGCTGCTTTGTTAGCGGCTTTGATCAGCGCGGCAACGCGATCGGAAACAGTAGCGCCCTGGCCAACCCAGTGAGCGATACGATCCAGATCCAGGCGAGTCTCTTCTTCCGCACCGTTAGCGATCGGGTTGAAGAAACCAACGCGCTCGATGAAGCGACCGTTGCGTGCATTACGGCTGTCGGTGACAACAACCTGGTAGAACGGACGCTTTTTAGCGCCGTGACGTGCTAAACGAATAGTTACCATAACATCCTCTTGTGTGAATAAAACAACCGGGCCCCATCGAGGAACGGAGCCCGGTGTCATATTAAAAGCCCGAAAATTTTACTGATTTCTGGGGAAAATGCAATCAGCAGTTGATAAGTCTGCTGTAAAAGGCCGTCGGCGGTGCAGTCAGTTCGCTGCCGGCGTGCGCGCAGCCACCGGAACGTACACGTAGTACGTGAGGATGGCGAGCACACCCCGGTGGCGAAATGGCAAACAAGCCAGGCCGATTAGCGGCCCGGGAAGCCTGGCGGCATCATCCCTTTCATGCCACGCATCATCTTCATCATGCCGCCTTTCGACTTCATCTTCTTCATCATGCGCTGCATGTCGTCGAACTGCTTGAGCAGACGGTTCACATCCTGCACCTGCATCCCGCAGCCGGCGGCGATACGGCGCTTACGTGAACCTTTGATGATTTCCGGCTTGGCGCGCTCTTTCAGGGTCATCGAGTTGATGATCGCCTCCATACGCACCAGCACTTTGTCATCCATTTGCGCTTTCACGTTGTCCGGGATCTGGCCCATACCCGGCAGCTTGCCCATCAGGCTGGCCATGCCGCCCATGTTTTTCATCTGGCGCAGCTGCTCAAGGAAGTCGGTGAGATCGAAACCGTCGCCTTTCTTCAGCTTGGAGGCCAGCTTCTCGGCCTGCGCGCGGTCGACTTTGCTCTCGATATCTTCGATCAGCGACAGCACGTCGCCCATGCCGAGGATGCGAGAGGCGACGCGGTCCGGATGGAACGGCTCCAGCGCTTCGGTTTTCTCGCCGACGCCGAGGAATTTAATCGGCTTGCCGGTAATATGGCGAATCGACAGCGCCGCGCCGCCGCGGGCGTCGCCGTCCACTTTGGTCAGCACCACGCCGGTCAGCGGCAGCGCTTCGTTAAAGGCTTTGGCGGTATTCGCCGCATCCTGGCCGGTCATCGCATCGACGACGAACAGGGTTTCAACCGGATTAATGGCGGCGTGGACGTGCTTAATTTCGTCCATCATCGCTTCGTCAACGTGCAGACGACCGGCGGTATCCACCAGCAGCACGTCGTAGAATTTGAGCTTCGCTTCTTTCAGCGCCGCGTTGACGATATCAACCGGCTTCTGGCCGACGTCGGACGGGAAGAAGTCGACGCCGACCTGCTCGGCCAGGGTCTCCAGCTGTTTGATCGCCGCCGGGCGGTAAACGTCCGCGGAAACCACCAGCACTTTCTTCTTGTGCTTCTCGCGCAGGAATTTCCCCAGCTTACCGACGCTGGTGGTTTTACCGGCGCCCTGCAGGCCCGCCATCAGCACCACCGCCGGCGGCTGCGCCGCCAGGTCGAGGGTCTGGTTCTCTTCGCCCATCGCCGCCACCAGCTCGTTGCGGACGATTTTGACGAACTCCTGACCCGGGGTCAGGCTTTTATTGACTTCATGGCCGACCGCGCTCTCTTTGACGCGGCTGATGAAATCACGTACCACCGGAAGCGCAACGTCCGCTTCCAGCAGCGCCATGCGCACTTCGCGCAGGGTGTCTTTAATATTGTCTTCTGTAAGGCGTCCGCGGCCGCTAATGTTGCGCAGCGTACGCGACAAACGATCGGTTAAATTATCAAACATTGTCTCTCGCCTGAGGTGGAAACGGTCGGTCGCCGCAGCGACACACAAAACGAATGTGGCGGAGTATAACACGACATCAATCTGAATGTGCTGCAACGGTTGGAGCAGAGGCCTGCTGACGTTATACTGCTTCTCTTTCTTATTTATCCAACAGCCGACACCTATGCCTGTTTTTGCTCTACTCGCCCTTGTCGCCTACTCCGTCAGCCTCGCGCTGATTATCCCCGGCTTGCTGCAAAAAAACAGCAGCTGGCGGCGAATGGCGATTTTATCAGCGACTATCGCGTTGATCTGCCATGCTTTTGCGCTGGAAGCACGGATATTCCCCGGCGGCGAGAGCGGGCAAAACCTCAGCTTACTGAACGTCGGGTCGCTGGTGAGCCTGATGATCTGTACGGTCATGACTATCGTGGCCTCGCGCAATCGCGGCTGGCTGCTGCTGCCTATCGTCTATGCCTTCGCGCTGATCAATCTGGCCTTCGCCACCTTCGTGCCTAACGAATATATCACCCACCTGGAAACCACCCCGGGGATGCTGGTGCATATCGGCCTGTCGCTCTTCTCCTACGCCACGCTGATCATTGCCGCGCTGTATGCGCTACAGCTGGCGTGGATCGACTACCAGTTAAAGAACAAAAAGCTGGCCTTCAGTAGCGAAATGCCGCCGCTGATGAGCATTGAGCGCAAAATGTTCCACATCACCCAGGTCGGCGTGGTGCTGCTGACCCTGACGCTGTGTAGCGGTCTGTTCTATATGCACAATCTGTTCAGCAGCGAAAACATTGATAAAGCGGTGCTGTCGATTATTGCGTGGTTCGTCTATATCGTCCTGCTGTGGGGCCACTATCATGAAGGGTGGCGCGGACGTCGTGTGGTCTGGTTCAGCGTCGCTGGCGCCGGTCTGCTGACGCTGGCCTATTTTGGTAGCCGCGTGCTGCAACAGTTCGTGAGCTAAGTCTTTTAAGGAATCCTACGTGGAACATATCTCCACCACCACGCTGATCATAACGCTGATCGTCATGGTGATTATCTCTGCCTATTTCTCCGGCTCCGAAACCGGCATGATGACGCTGAACCGCTACCGGCTGCGTCATATGGCGAAACAAGGCAACCGCCCCGCCAAGCGCGTGGAGAAGCTGCTGCGCAAGCCGGACCGCCTGATTAGCCTTGTGCTCATCGGCAATAACCTCGTCAACATTCTCGCCTCGGCGCTGGGCACCATCGTCGGCATGCGCCTCTACGGCGATGCCGGCGTCGCGATCGCCACCGGCGTGCTCACCTTTGTGGTGCTGGTGTTTGCCGAAGTCCTGCCGAAAACCATCGCCGCCCTCTATCCGGAAAAGGTCGCCTACCCCAGCAGCTTCCTGTTGGCGCCCCTGCAGGTGCTGATGATGCCCCTGGTGTGGCTGCTGAATACCATCACCCGCATGCTGATGCGCATGATGGGCATCCGCACCGATACCGTCATCAGCAGCGCCCTGAGTAAAGATGAACTGCGCACGATTGTGAATGAATCCCGTTCACAAATCTCACGACGCAATCAGGATATGCTGCTGTCGGTGCTGGACCTGGAGAAGGTCAGCGTTAACGACATCATGGTGCCGCGCAATGAGATTGTCGGCATCGACATCAATGACGACTGGAAATCTATCGTCCGCCAGCTGACCCACTCCCCACACGGCCGCATTGTGCTCTACCGCGATTCGCTGGACGATGCCATCAGCATGCTGCGCGTCCGTGAAGCCTACCGCCTGATGACGGAGAAGAAAGAGTTCACAAAAGAGATCATGCTGCGGGCGGCAGATGAGATCTACTTTGTTCCGGAAGGGACGCCGCTCAGCACCCAGCTGGTGAAATTTCAGCGCAATAAAAAGAAAGTCGGCCTGGTGGTTAATGAATACGGCGATATTCAGGGGCTGGTTACTGTAGAAGATATTCTTGAAGAGATTGTCGGCGACTTCACCACCTCCATGTCACCCACCCTGGCGGAGGAGGTGACCCCGCTCAACGACGGTACGGTGATAATCGACGGCAGCGCCAACGTTCGCGAGATCAACAAAGCGTTCAACTGGAACCTGCCGGAAGATGAAGCGCGCACCATCAACGGCATCATCCTTGAAGCGCTGGAAGAGATCCCGGTCCCGGGCACCCGCGTGCGCATTGAGCAGTATGATATTGATATCCTCGACGTGCAGGACAACATGATCAAACAGGTGAAAGTGATGCCGGTGAAATCATTACGCGAGAGCGTCGCGGAGTAGCGCGAGCGAAGGAATTAACATCACGGTGGGCTGGGGCCCGCCGTTTTTTTTCTCGCGCCGGGAGCGATGGCATAAAAAACGGCCGCCCGCGGGCAGCCGTTGAGCAAGGCAGCAAACGTTATTTCGCTTTTGCTACCGTCACCATCGCGGCGCGAATGGTGCGGCCGTTCAGGGTGTAACCTTTCTGCATCACGGCCAGCACGTTGCCCGCCGCCACGTCTTCAGACTCGACCATCGCAATGGCCTGGTGGACGTTCGGATCCAGCGGAACGTTGGTGTCGGCGATCACTTCCACGCCAAACTTACGCACTACGTCCAGCATAGATTTGAGGGTCAGTTCGATCCCTTCCACCATCGGCGCCAGCTCCGGGTTAGCCTTGTCGGCCACTTCCAGCGCGCGGTCCAGGCTGTCGATCACCGGCAGCAGTTCATTGACGAATTTTTCCAGCGCGAATTTGTGCGCTTTCTCGATATCCTGCTCGGTACGACGACGCAGGTTATCTTCGTCGGCTTTGGCACGCAGCATCACTTCACGTTCACGTTTCTGCGCTTCAGCCAGCTGGGCTTCCAGATTCGCAATTTTTTCATCGCGCGGATCCACCTGCTCAGCCGAAACTTCAGGCTCTACCGCCTCAACGTCGTCGTGCTGCTCCGTGATAATTTCTTCCGGGGCTTGCCCCTCAGGCGTTTTCTGTTCTTTACTACTCATGAATTTCTCCGCGTTTTTTTCGCATTCATCTCGCTAACTTCGCTTATTATGGGGATCAGTTTCCGGGTTTCAAGGGAAGCGGACAGATTGTCACTATTTCATTTAACGCAAGGACATCCAGATCATGAAGAACCATTTCAAGTGTATCGGCATTGTGGGACATCCTCGTCACCCCACCGCCCTGACCACACATGAAATGCTCTGGCGCTGGCTGTGCAGCAAAGGGTATGAAGTGCTGGTTGAACAGCAGATCGCCCATGAACTCCAGCTCAGCAACGTGAAAACCGGCACGCTGGCGGAGATTGGCCAACAGGCCGACCTCGCGGTGGTCGTGGGCGGCGACGGCAATATGCTCGGCGCGGCGCGGACTCTGGCCCGTTATGACATTAACGTCATCGGCATTAACCGCGGCAACCTCGGCTTTCTCACCGACCTGGACCCGGACAACGCCCTGCAGCAGCTCGCCGACGTGCTGGAAGGCCACTACATCGCCGAGAAACGCTTTCTGCTGGAAGCCCAGGTGTGCCAGCAGGATTGCCAGAAACGCATCAGCACCGCCATCAACGAAGTGGTGCTGCACCCCGGCAAAGTGGCGCATATGATTGAGTTCGAAGTCTATATCGATGAAGTCTTCGCCTTCTCCCAGCGCTCCGATGGTCTGATTATCTCCACTCCGACCGGCTCAACAGCCTATTCGCTGTCGGCCGGCGGCCCGATCCTCACCCCGTCGCTGGACGCCATCACCCTGGTGCCGATGTTCCCGCACACCCTCTCGGCGCGACCGCTGGTGATCAACGGCGACAGCACCATCCGCCTGCGCTTCTCTCACCGCTGCAGCGATCTGGAGATCAGCTGCGACAGTCAGATTGCCCTGCCGATCCAGGATGGCGAAGATGTCCTCATCCGCCGCTGCGATTACCACCTCAATCTGATTCATCCCAAAGACTACAGCTATTTCAATACATTAAGCACCAAGCTCGGCTGGTCGAAAAAATTGTTCTGATTTACATCGCTGCCTCTTTACTGGATAAAAAACCAGTCTATACTGTACGAAAACACAGTATTGGTTTTTCATACAGGAAGGCAGCTATGTTGGCGCAACTCACCATCAGTAATTTTGCTATCGTTCGTGAACTGGAAATTGATTTCCACAGCGGTATGACCGCCATCACCGGGGAAACCGGCGCCGGGAAATCCATTGCCATCGACGCGCTGGGGCTGTGCCTCGGCGGCAGAGCGGAAGCCGACATGGTGCGTCGCGGCGCCACCCGTGCCGACCTGTGCGCGCGCTTCGCGCTGAAAGATACCCCGGCCGCCCAGCGCTGGCTGGAAGAGAACCAGCTGGAGAGCGGGCGTGAGTGTTTACTTCGCCGGGTGATCAGCGCCGACGGCCGCTCGCGCGGCTTCATCAACGGCACCGCCGTCCCGCTCTCGCAGCTGCGCGAGCTGGGCCAGCTGCTGATCCAGATCCACGGCCAGCATGCGCACCAGCTGTTGACCAAACCCGAACACCAGAAAACGCTGCTCGACGGCTATACCGGTGAGTATGCGCTCACTCAGCGCATGGCAGAGCACTATCGCCAGTGGCACCAGAGCTGCCGCGAGCTGGCCCAGCATCAGCAGCAGAGCCAGGAGCGCGCCGCCCGCGCCGATCTGCTGCAGTACCAGCTTAAAGAGCTGAACGAATTTAACCCGCTGGCGGGAGAGTTTGAGCAGATTGACGAAGAGTACAAACGCCTGGCCAACAGCGGTCAGCTGCTCAGCACCTGTCAGCACGCCCTGACGGTACTGGCGGACGGCGAAGAAGCCAACCTGCAGAGCCAGCTTTATACCGCGAAGCAGCTGGTCAGCGAGCTGGTGGGTATGGACAGCAAGCTTTCCGGCGTGCTGGATATGCTGGAAGAGGCGGCCATTCAGCTCAGCGAGGCCAGCGATGAGCTGCGCCACTATCACGACCGTCTGGACCTCGATCCTAATCGTCTGTTCGAACTTGAGCAGCGGATTTCCCGGCAAATCGCGCTGGCGCGTAAACACCAGGTGATGCCGGAAGATCTGCCGGCGGTTTATCAGGCGATGCTCGAAGAGCAGCGCCTGCTGGACGACAGCGCCGGCTCGCTGGAATCCCTCAGCCAGCAGGTGGTCGAACATCATCAGCAGGCGCTGGAGACCGCGCGCCAGCTGCACGCCCTGCGCCAGGCCAGCGCCGACGAGCTAACCCAGCTTATCACCGAGAGTATGCACTCACTTTCGATGCCGCACGGGGTCTTCGCGATTGAGGTCGCTTTCGATGAACGCCATCTCACCGCCGACGGCGCCGATCATATTGAGTTCCGCGTCACCACTAACCCGGGGCAGCCGCTGCAGCCGATCGCGAAAGTGGCCTCTGGCGGCGAATTGTCGCGTATTGCGCTGGCGATTCAGGTGATCACCGCGCGTAAAATGGAAACCCCGGCGCTGATCTTCGACGAAGTGGACGTCGGCATCAGCGGCCCGACCGCGGCGGTGGTCGGCAAGCTGCTGCGCCAGCTGGGCGAGTCCACGCAGGTGATGTGCGTTACCCACCTGCCGCAGGTCGCAGGCTGCGGCCACCATCATTTCTTTGTCTGCAAAGAGACCGATGGCGAGATGACCGAAACCCATATGCAGCCGCTGGATAAGCGTGCTCGTCTGCAGGAGCTGGCTCGCCTGCTGGGCGGCAGCGAGGTCACGCGCAACACCCTGGCGAACGCGAAAGAGTTGCTTGCGGCGTAAACTTTTTGATTTTCACAGGGTCATAGTGAACAGCAAATTGCCTGCTGACCGCAGCCGGAGGTTTCCATCGGCGCGAAGGTCTATTATTATCGGCATATTACAGATGAGCCACGTACTGCTCGGGCCCAAAAAGGAATCAAATCACTATGCGCTGTAAAACGCTGACTGCTGCCGCAGCGGTTCTTCTTATGTTGACCGCAGGCTGTTCCACTCTGGAACGAGTGGTTTACCGTCCTGACATCAACCAGGGTAACTATCTGGCACCTAACGATGTAGCAAAAATTCGTGTCGGTATGACGCAACAGCAGGTTGCTTATGCTCTCGGAACGCCAATGATGTCGGATCCGTTCGGCACCAACACCTGGTTCTATGTATTCCGTCAGGAGCCGGGCCACGAGAAAGTGACTCAGCAGACCCTGACCCTGACCTTCAACAATGGCGGCGTGTTAACCAACATTGATAACAAGCCCGCGCTGACCAGTCAGTAAGGCCCGGAAAAGCAAAAAGCGCTCAATGAGCGCTTTTTTTATGGCCGATAGCGGGTCTGCTGCTGCGGTTTACTTCGCGGCGTTTTTCTCCGCCCGCTGGCGACGCAGCTCTTTCGGATCTGCGATCAGCGGGCGATAGATTTCCACCCGGTCGCCGTCATGGACTTCGTCGTGCAGCTTAACCGGACGACTGTAAATACCCAGCTTGTTTTTCGCCAGATCGATGTCATCACGCAGCGCCAGCAGGCCGCTGGCGATAATCGCCTGCTCGACCGTCGCCCCCTCGTCCAGAGTGACCCGCTGCAGGTACTGCTTTTCAGGCAGCGCGTAAGCGACCTCAACACGAATATTAGCTGGCACTGTAGACCTCTTTGGCGCGCGAAGTGAACGCCTGCACCATGTTGGCGGCCAGTTCCTTAAAGACCCGGCCAAAGGCCATCTCAATCAGCTTATTGGTAAACTCAAAATCGAGATGGAACTCGATTTTGCACGCCTCCGGGCTCAGCGGAATAAACTTCCAGCCGCCAATCAGCTTCTTGAACGGGCCATCCACCAGGCTCATCAAAATGCTCTGGTTGCTGGTCAGTGTATTCCGGGTCGTGAAGGTCTTACTGATGCCGGCTTTGGACACATCAACCGCCGCCGTCATTTGCGTCGGCCCGAATTCCAGCACGCGGCTACCGGTGCAGCCTGGCAGAAAATCAGGATAGGACTTCACATCGTTTACCAGTTGATACATCTGTTCCGCGCTGAAAGGCACCAGCGCAGTACGGCTAATCTGAGGCATAGCAGGTTCCACATTTAAACACAGTGCAAATAATATCATTTATCTGCTGCTAAAAAAAACGCTGTGCCGCAACTCGTGCTAAGATGCGCAGTACACCTCGCAGGATGCGATCGAGGTAACTGTGTATAAGACGATGACTTCAGGACATTATGACTAAGAAAAAAGCCCACAAACCTGGATCAGCCACCATTGCGCTGAATAAACGCGCCCGTCACGAATACTTTATCGAAGATGAATACGAGGCTGGTCTCGCCCTGCAGGGCTGGGAAGTCAAATCCCTGCGTGCAGGCAAAGCCAACATCGGCGATAGCTATGTCATCCTGAAGGATGGCGAAGCCTTCCTGTTCGGCGCCAACTTTACGCCCATGGCCGTGGCTTCCACCCACTATGTCTGCGACCCGACGCGTACCCGTAAGCTGCTGCTCAACCAGCGCGAACTCGACACGCTATACGGCCGCATTAACCGCGAAGGTTACACCGTTGTCGCCCTGTCGCTGTACTGGAAGAATGCCTGGTGCAAAGTGAAAATCGGCGTCGCCAAAGGTAAGAAACAGCATGACAAGCGTACCGATCTGAAAGATCGTGAATGGGCGCTGGATAAGGCGCGTATTATGAAGCACGCCGGACGCTAACCCCCTCCCCTGAGGGCCGGCTCTCGCTGGCCCTTACGCTATATCTTTGTTGATGCTGCTTTTTCGTCCACCCCTGCTGAAAGAATCCTGCGCTATGGGGCTGGTAACGACATTCACAAATCTGTTATACTTGACCTACACATTGGGGCTGATTCTGGATTCGACGGGATTTGCGAAACCCAAGGTGCATGCCGAGGGGCGGTTGGCCTCGTAAAAAGCCGCAAAAAATAGTCGCAAACGACGAAAACTACGCTTTAGCAGCTTAATAACCTGCTCTGAGCCCTCTCTCCCTAGCTTCCGCTCTTAAGACGGGGATCAAAGAGAGGTCAAACCCAAAAGAGATCGCGTGGATGCCCTGCCTGGGGTTGAAGCGTTAAATCTAATCAGGCTAGTTTGTTAGTGGCGTGTCTGTCCGCAGCTGGCAAGCGAATGTAAAGACTGACTAAGCATGTAGTGCCGAGGATGTAGGAATTTCGGACGCGGGTTCAACTCCCGCCAGCTCCACCAAAATTCTCCATCGGTGATTACCAGAGTCATCCGATGAAGTCCTAAGAGCCCGCACGGCGCAAGCCCTGCGGGCTTTTTTGTGTCCAGAATAGTCTACTGGGAATTGCTGAGAACCACTACTTATGGCCCCCTTTTTGGGACCCATTGCAAAGGGTCCAAAAACTGAGGGTCCCAAAATAGCAAAACTCGCTAAGAAACTCACAGACACTGAAATCAAAAACACAAAACCTGCAGACAAAGAAATCAATCTATTCGATGGCGATGGCCTAATGCTACGAATAGCCCCACTCTCAAAAGGGGGGAAGAAAAATTGGTATTTCAGATATGCAGTGCCAGTAACTAAAAAACGCACGAAGATGAGCCTTGGAACCTACCCTCACCTCACGTTAGCAAGAGCAAGGGCTTTACGTAATGAATATCTATCCTTGCTTGCTAATGGCACTGACCCTCAGATCCACAACACAGATAAAGCTAATGCTCTAAAAGATGCTACCGAACACACGCTCCAAGCAGTTGCTCGAAAGTGGTTGGATGAGAAGATTAAGACTTCCGGTATATCTAAAGACCACGCAGTTGACATCTGGCGTAGTCTTGAACGAAATATCTTCCCCGCTCTTGGAAATGTTCCAATAAAAGAGATCCGTCCTAAACTATTGAAGCAGCATCTTGATCCCATTGAGCAACGTGGTGTTCTCGAAACCTTACGCCGTATCATTTCCCGCCTGAACGAAATTTTCCGTTACGCCGCGACAGAAGAACTCATTGAATTCAATCCTGCTGATAACCTTGGCCAGCGCTTCAGCAAACCCAAAAACAAAACATGCCAGTCCTTCCCCCCAACGAGTTGCCAAGATTTATGGCTGCTCTAGCTAATGCCTCAGTCCGTCTGGAAACCCGTATGCTAATTGAGTGGCAATTGTTGACGTGGGTCCGTCCGGGGGAAGCTGTACGAGCTCGGTGGGCAGATATCGATATAGAGAACAAAATCTGGAACATCCCACCTGAATTTATGAAGATGAAACGTCCGCATAAAGTGCCTCTCAGCAAAGAAGCACTCCGTATACTCGAAAATATGCAGCCTATCAGCAGTCATCGTGAATGGGTATTCCCCAGCATAAAAACGCCACTGACCCATATACATGAGCAAACTGCTAATGCAGCACTAATCCGTATGGGGCTTGGCGGTGAACTGGTTGTGTAAGTATCCCGGTAAAGCGGACCATTCACATTTAGAGATCTTCCTGCATACTGATTATGTTCCTGGAGGAGATCGCCATGCGCAAAGCCCGATTCACCGAACACCAGATCATTGCCGTTCTGAAGTCCGTCGAAGCCGGACGCACCGTCAAAGATGTGTGCCGCGAAGCCGGGATTTCTGAGGCCTCGTACTACAACTGGAAAGCGAAGTTCGGCGGTATGGAAGCCTCTGATATCAAAAAGATGAAGGACCTCGAAGATGAAAACCGCCGGTTGAAACAGATGTTTGCGGACCTGAGCCTCGAGTGCCGCGCATTGAAAGACGTTATTGAAAAAAAGCTTTAAAACCAGCGATAAAGCGTGAGCTGGTCAGCTATCTGACCGCGCAGTTTGCCATGAGCTTACGTCAGGCATGCAGGATATTGTCGCTGAGCAGGACGGTATTTCGTTATCAGCCGGATACGCAACGTGATGAGCCAGTCATTATGGCGCTGACCGTGGCGGCTGAACGCTATCCGCGATACGGATTTAAAAAGCTTTTTCAGGTGCTGCGCAGGCAGGGCAAAAGCTGGAACCATAAGCGCGTTCACCGGATTTACTGCCTGCTGAAACTGAATTTTCGCCGTAAGGGAAAACAGCGCCTGCCAGTGCGCAATCCGGTTCCGCTGGTGACGCCAGAGGCGATGAACCAGAGCTGGTCCATCGATTTTATGCACGATGCGCTGGTGTGCGGCAGACGCTTCCGGACCTTCAACGTGGTGGATGATTTTAACCGCGAAGCACTGGCGATCGAAATTGACCTGAATATCCCGGCGCAGCGAGTCGTGAGAGTGCTGGACAGGATCGTGGCAAACCGCGGATATGCGCTAAAGATGCGGATGGATAACGGTCCGGAACTGGTCTCGCTGACGCTGGCACAATGGGCAGAAGAGCATGGTGTGATGCTGGAGTTTATCAGGCCCGGCAAGCCAACGCAGAATGCCTTTATCGAACGGTTCAACCGGACATACAGAACAGAAATACTGGATTTTTATCTGTTCAGAACACTGAATGAAGCACGGGAAATTACAGAGCGCTGGCTGGCTGAATATAACGGCGAGCGCCCCCACGAATCCCTGAATAACCTGACGCCGGAAGAATACCGGCTGATGGCTGAAACCCCGGAAATCTCAAAAAGTGCGTGGAACTAAAACGGGTGCGCTTACAGCCCCAAGACAGATCAATCAGAAACAGATAACAGAATTGATTTCTCTCCTAAAGACAATCAGCTTAAATCGTCAAAAATAAACATTGGCAAACCAACTTTTCGACCATGAAATTCTGGATAAATATGAATTGCAACGTGGATAAGATACGTGATATTTTTATATCATCTAATTTTTATGTCACTTAAATCATTTGTTTGATAATAATGCACAAAGGAAAATCATGATCAGTGAAATAATAATAAATGGAACAGAAATAAAACTAAGAAAAAATGGAACTGTCGATATTAACATTTATTCGATGGATTCATTATCTTTACTTATTGGTATAAATGGTTCAGGAAAGACAAAATGCTTATGTAGTATAATTAATTATTTCTTCCCTAAAAATAATATGCGAATAGTAAGTGAATGTTCTATATTAAACTCTCGCGGCGAGAGAATAGAGCATTCTGAAATTAAACGCTGGGGTGTTGTTTATTTTACACCACTACCATTTAGGCCAAAGTTGGATATCAGAGATAGTAGGTTTATAAATGCATCTCCAACCCCGAATGGAAAAAACACCGTATTTGATCTTATAGGACATAAAGACTTAATATCTGACTTTGATATTTCCCCAAAGATTGTTGCGATGAAAGCAACAAATATTAGCAAAATAGCACGATTGATACTAAATATAGCCTTAGATAATAAAGATCTTAATCAGAGTAGTATACTACTAAACCATGGTCTCGTTGAAATATTATCATTACGAGAAAAAATTGATGCGAACAAAGATAATAACAATCCCGACACTATAAAATACAGCACCAATAAAAACCTTCAAGCAGAGATTGATTATATATTGCAGACTTGCTCCGGTCATTTGATTGATGAAATACATCATAAAGTAGGTGAGGATAAACTTTTTTTCATATTTAGTGTAATAGAGTGGGCAAGTACAAAAAAACAGTTTAATGATAGTGTAGTAACTTTCTTGTTAAACAAATATTTAAATTTAAATGTTCGTTTAAGTAGAAAATTCAGGGAAAATAAATTGCATTTGGAGTGTGAAAGTAAAATAGATAGTTTGGTAAATATTTTAGAGCGTGAAGTAAATAATCATAACATAATAAGAGATTCACGCTTCAATGAAACATACTTAAGATTCGAGTTCGAAATAAATCCTTATGAAGGTCAGAAGATATTAACTAAATACAATTTGAATGATATTTTCAAAATTGAATTTTCTGAAATGAGTTCTGGGCAGATTGCTATCTTAGCTCAAATTGGTGCTATATCAGATTCCATTACTAAACTTTCAGATAGAGGTATTAGGTCAATACTTTTATTAATAGATGAGGGTGATGCTTTTTTGCATATGGAATGGCAAAGGAAATATATTTCCAGTTTGAATAAAATGTTAGGCTCGCTGAAAGTATCTCTGGGGATAGAACACTTACAACTTATTTTAGCTACACATTCTCCATTGCTAGCGACAGACGTCCCCAAAGATTTTATAAGCAGACTACCAGTTGAAAATAACACCTTGAGTGGATTTGCATCTCCTCTTTATATTTTACTAAATGAGTCTTTCGGAACTAAAACTATCGGGGAGTTTGCAACAAATAAAATTGAAAAAGTCATCAGTAAAATACCCGAGAATACATTGACCGAAGAAGATTATTACATCATAGAAAATATAGACAACCCTCTAATAAAAAATGAACTTGAACGATTAATTATGCAGAATAAGGCTTGAGGGTATTTATATATGATTATTTCAATTAAAAACAATTGGGAAAATGCACTACAATTACATACTTGTTATTTAAATGATTTGATATGTGATTTTCTAAATAAAAAAACTCGTCGTTCCACAGGAAGAGATGAAGCTAAAAACTTCATTGCAGAGGTACATCATTTATTAATACTAGCAGGTAAAGCTGACATATTGGACAGTATAAATATATATAAGGAATATAAAAGTAGACTGTTAATAACACCCGACATATCGAAACAGTTCGATAAAGCAATAAGAGCTGTTTTTAATTACAATAAATTTGTTAGAAAATCTGGATCATGGAATGCATATACGTTATGTAATAAATCAATAACTAGAACATGTCCATATTGCAATCAAGCATATGCATTTTCGATACAAAAAAAGAATCGAGGTTTCCGCCCCACATTAGATCATTTTTATAGTAAGGATGATTTCCCCCACCTTGCATTAGTTATTAATAATTTAATCCCAAGCTGTAGTGCATGTAACTCAAGCCTTAAAGGTACAATTGATTTTTTTGAAAATGAACATTTGAACCCATTATGGGATGATGAAAATATAAATTTCGTTCTAACACATGACGATGGTGTTTTAACATTCACAGATGGCATGATTTCATCACCAGAGAAAATAAGAATAGAAATATCTTTCGATCCAGAAAACACTTCAGTTAAAAACTCCATAGATACTTTCTTGATAATTGAAAGATATCAAGAGTTGACAATCGAAGCAATAGAGTTCGCTACTGCAAAATTAAATTTTGAGCATGCATTATCTACTGGGATATCCTATTTTAGGAATAATTCAGAAAGTAACTTTTTAAGATTTGACAAAAGAGAGTATAAAAAATACTTACTTGGTAAGTTGTTCTTAGATATATATAATAAAATACCAAACACAAATATTATCAACATCCGGTAACTTTCACCATCAACAAGAGAATACCATTCAGTATTAAAAGTTTAACGAATGGTATTCTCTATAAAAATTAAAGTTTACGCCTAAACACAACATTATCAGAGAAGATCGCCTTACCAGCTATAAAAGCCACAATAAAAATTATAGGCAGACTGATAGTAGCACCCGCCATGCCTGTAAACATTCCAATCAATATAAACAGGCTGAAGGACAAGAAGATAGCCACGAAAGCATACCAGCCGGGGAAGGCTCCATATAAAACAGTTGCCATGCAGCCGGTGCAGACATGGACGCCTCTCTGACTTTCTTTCAGGCAAGACGGACACTTGATGGTATTGTTTTCCTTAGTTCGCTTTCCAGCCATTGCTGATTTTAACAAGGTTCATGGCACCATCAGCAGCTTCATTCATCCCTTTCACACCAGAAAACGCGCTTTTGTCCACCCATGATGGAACATCAGTTAATTTCCAAGTATAGGTGATACGAACAACTTTCTGATTACCATTCCCCGGCTCAGTCCATTCCTTCACTTCATCAACAACGCGGCGACCAATACAAACACCTTCCTTAGCATCCCAGATTTTGGCTTGTTTACCTTCATCTGTTGTCTCAAGCGTGTTGTTATCCCAGCCTTTAACAAAAGCCATTAAGCCCTGCTCTACGAGGCCATCGAGGATCACTGAACCGGTGCCAGTCCCTGTTTCGTCAAATCGTGGTTTAGATAGCTGGACTGGGAATGTGACATCGTTATTTCGAAGTGAGAAACAGGTTTTCGATTGACCAATCTTGGTGTTGATCGCCTTCTCGTAGTCACCTTTTTCACCACATCCGGCTAGCAGCCCACCAAAATTCTCCATCGGTGATTACAAGAGTCATCCGATGAAGTCCTAAGAGCCCGCACGGCGCAAGCTCTGCGGACTTTTTTGTGCCCTCAATTTGTCCCGCGAAGTCCGAAGAGAGCTAATTAAATCCGAACCTTTTAGGCCCATTGATAGGCCCAACGAAAAGCTCTGTTGTTTTCGCGTTACCGCTAACCCGGCAACCCATCCCTCTCAGGATTAGACCACCAACGACATCTTTCATACTCCGGCCGCGTCAGCGGCCGGAGGGATAGATTTACTCCCTGTCAGAATAGGCGTCCAGCATGGCAAAGACCGCCCACCGCGCCGCATCGTCTGCAATATTGTCAGGCAGCGCATCAGCCCGCAGATTGACATAAGCGTCGGCAGCCCTTCGGATGGCAATCCCGACAGAGTGACGATCGTGCGTTGCCAGAGTGGAAGTCAGCAGGCCATCGGGATCAATGCCGAGGGCTTCTATTCGGCGTACCCCGCGTTGCGGTAGATTGGCGCGACGGAACAGCATCGGTCCCAGCACTTGTTCGCGGAAGAAGGACAGCATCCCCAGCGCTTCGAAGAGTTCGCCCCTGCCCAGTTTAACCCCGGCATAATGCAGCCAGATCCAGGCTCGGGACTCAAACCACTCCGGCGTCATGTTCGGCCAGTAAGCGCTAAATTTTGCCAGCTGGCGCTGGAGAGCATCGCTATCACGGGTAAATAGCACGGCAGGCTCCTCAACGCGCTGAGTGAGCATGTCCAGGGTGATAAATTTGAGATCGACATGCAGAAGTTGCGGGCCAAACAGACAGATCAGCAGCCGAGGCTCGCCGACGTGTTCCCCGGTGAAAGCATGTAGCAGATGGCCGAGGGTTCCGGCGAACGCCATACGCTGAGCCATGATTTCGTCATAATAGAGAGGGTCGACCACCACCACGAAATCGAGATCGGAGTATTGATCAAACCCGCCATGGATAAACGAGCCGCCGGCGAGAAGGGCGAGGATCCGCGGGTCAGACTGTAATTTAAGCTTCAGTTGCTCTGCAAAACTTCTGTGTAAATCGGGGAGCGTATTAAACATACTTTTTCCTGTTCACAAAAAAGACAAAGCATTACAGAATATCGAGTGATTGATCGGCAGACCAGATATTTCTGCAGGAGCCCTGCGCTCCCATGAGGGGCTCCCGAAACGATAATCCCCTCAAACCACCTCGCTCATCCACTCAGCAAACGCCCGCACGGCGGGAGAGAGAAAGCGCTGGTGCGGATAGAGCAACGTGACGGGTACCGGGGGCGGCTGCCAGTCCGCCAGCACTTCCACCAGCCTCCCCTCCCGCAGGTGGTCAGCCACGATATTCTCCGCCAGCTGCGCCAGCCCAAATCCTGCCAGGCACATTTTTATATAAAGCCCCGTTTCATTCACCGCGGCGGTGCCGCTGACGGGTACAGAAAAAGTCTCGCCGTGGCGAAGGAAGCGGAACTCATCGGCCCGCCTCGCCTGGCCGGAGAAATAATGCACGGCCCGGTGCTGAGAGAGCGCCTCCGGTGATGGCGGCACGCCATATTCCCTGAGATAGTCCGGTGACCCGCAGGTGACCCAGCGAAAGCGGCCCAGAGGCCGGGCCACCAGGCTGGAGTTGTTCAGCTCTCCCGTGCGTATCACGCAGTCGACGCCTTCCTGAATGAGATCGACCTGCCGATCGCTGACCCCGATCATCAGGTAGATATCAGGGTAACGTCGGTAAAAGTCTTGCAGATGGGGCATGACGATGAAATGCGCGATGCCCGCGGGCATATCAACCCGCAGGCGCCCCTGAGGCCGCGCGACAGACTCGCTCAGGCTGGATTCGCTATGTTCGATGAGGGCGAGAATTTCCCGGCACTGCGCCAGATACTGCATCCCTTCCGGAGTCAGGCTCACCCGCCTTGTGGTCCGGTTCAGCAGTCGCACCTTCAGGTATTTCTCAAGGTTTTTAATGGTACTGGTGACAGTGGAGGCCGGCAGGGAAAGGGTTTCCGCGGCACGCACGAAGCTCCCTGCCTCCGCGACGCGCATAAACATCTGCATAGCCTGGATACGATCCACCTTCTTTCTCCCCTGTAGCGAGCAGCCTACCGACAGGCGGCATGATTATTCGTTGATTATGAATAATGAAAACAATTTACGCATCTTTTTGCGCTTAATCGCCTGGCGTATCGTTGCGCTGTGGATATCGCGTGAGGGGCCAAAAATGACCATTCCCTCAATAAACATCCAGAGAATCAACACGTTAAATAACAAGCATAAAGGAAAAATAATGTCCGTTCAGCCTGTCGAATTACGTAAGGCGTATCGTTTATTGCAGGTCGGGTCCACCACCATGATTTCCGCAAAATATGATGGCGTCGAAAATGTCATGTCAGCCGCCTGGGTTGGGCTGGCAGGCGAGCGAAAAGTGGTGGCCTATATCGGCCCCCAGGCCTTCACTCGTCAGCTGGTGGAAAAGAGCGGCTATTTCGTCGTGCAGATCCCCGTAGTCAGCCAGATGGCAACCGTCCTCTACGCTGGCGGGCGCAGCTATGCCGATGCGCCGGATAAAAACGACACCATCCCCTTCTTTTATCAGCCGGGGTTCGATCTCCCCCTTGTCGCCGGCTGCGCGGGCTGGCTGGTGTGCAAAGTGATGCCTTACCCGGACATCCAGCAACAGCACAATCTGTTTATGGGCGACATCGTCGCCGCCTGGAGCGATGACCGGGTATTCCGCAACGGACACTGGATCTTTGATGATGCGCCGGACGAACTACGGACCGTTCACTATGTCGCAGGCGGGCAGTTCTATGCCATCGGCAAAGGCAGCAAATTCGATCATGGACCGGGTAAGGACTGACCCTCCCCGGTCATGAGCATCACTGACGAGATGTCTGCGCGGCAGAGCGGCTGATACTCCGGCGCCAGACGCCGGGCGCCTGGCCAAACTGGCGCTTGAAGCTGCGGTTGAAAGACTGCTGGGAGTCAAAGCCGAGGGCGATCACCACGTTGAGGATCGGCTCGTTGCTGTGGGCTAAGCGTTCGACCGATTTTTGCAGCTTTTGCGCCCGGATATACTCCCCGAGGGGGTGCCCGGTATGTTCTTTGAAGATCCGCTGCAGGTGCCACTTCGAATAGCCGGCTCGCCGGGCAACGGTATCAATATCCAGACGGCTATCAAGATGGTTGTCGATCCAGTCGATCAGATCCTGAATGATGGCGCCAGTGTTCATCATATTTCCCCCTCGCGGCCGGTTAAAAGCATCTTTAGCAGTTGCATTAAAAGGTGGCCTGGTTTTACACAAAATGCAAGTTTTATTGTTGCATTTAAAACCCTGCCAGGATCGCGCCTTTTTTCTCCGGTGAGGATCGCACATAAAGTGCAACAATTATTCTTGCACTTAGTTAAGCGCCTTCCTACAATCGCCGCGATAGTGTATTCGAGATTGTTACAATTTTGTGGCGATGATCGACACAAATGGCCTTAAGCCAGCCCGGACAAAGGAAGTAGCGCAGCCTCTCAGGCTGCGTCTTGCCCGGCGGCTACAATGACTGGAATAAAAATAATGAGCCTGCAAAAAACCTGGGGAAACATTCACCTGACCGCGCTCGGCGCGATGATGCTCTCTTTTCTGCTCGTCGGCTGCGACGACAGCGTCGCGCAAAACGCCGCGCCGCCCGCGCCTGCCGTCAGCGCCGCTAAGGTGTTGGTGAAGTCGATCAGTCAGTGGGATAGTTTCAACGGTCGCATTGAAGCGGTGGAGAGCGTTCAGCTCCGCCCCCGCGTCTCGGGATATATTGATAAAGTGAATTATACCGACGGCCAGGAGGTGAAAAAGGGCCAGGTGCTGTTCACGATAGACGACAGAACCTATCGCGCCGCGCTGGAGCAGGCGCAGGCGACGCTGGCGAGAGCCAAAACGCAGGCCAGCCTGGCGCAAAGCGAGGCGAACCGCACCGATAAATTAGTTCATACCAACCTCGTCTCCCGTGAAGAGTGGGAGCAGCGCCGGTCAGCCGCGGTACAGGCGCAGGCCGATATTCGCGCCGCGCAGGCGGCGGTGGATGCCGCGCAGCTTAACCTCGACTTCACCAAAGTGACCGCCCCTATCGACGGCCGCGCCAGCCGCGCGCTGATCACCAGCGGCAACCTGGTCACGGCGGGCGACACCGCCAGCGTGCTCACCACCCTGGTCTCGCAGAAGACGGTGTACGTCTACTTTGACGTCGACGAGTCAACCTACCTGCACTATCAGAATCTCGCCCGCCGCGGGCAAGGCGCGTCCAGCGATAATCAGGCGCTCCCGGTGGAGATTGGCCTGGTTGGCGAGGAGGGCTACCCCCATCAGGGCAAAGTGGATTTTCTCGATAATCAGTTAACGCCGAGCACCGGCACCATCCGCATGCGCGCCCTGCTGGATAACTCGCAGCGGCTGTTCACGCCGGGTCTGTTTGCCCGCGTGCGTCTGCCGGGCAGCGCGGCGTTCCAGGCTACGCTTATCGACGACAAAGCGGTGCTCACCGATCAGGATCGTAAATATGTCTATATCGTTGATAAAGATGGCAAAGCGCAGCGACGTGATATCACGCCGGGGCGGCTGGCCGACGGTTTACGCGTCGTGAAGCAGGGTCTGAAGCCTGGGGATAGCGTCATCGTCGACGGCTTACAAAAAGTGTTTATGCCGGGTATGCCGGTTAACGCCAAAACCGTTGCCATGACCCCTAGCGCCGCCCTCAACTGATCCCTAATCAGAGAATCCAAGACATGGACTTTTCCCGCTTTTTTATCGACAGGCCAATTTTCGCCGCGGTGCTGTCGATTTTAATTTTTATCACCGGGTTAATCGCCATCCCGCTGCTGCCGGTGAGCGAATATCCTGACGTCGTGCCCCCCAGCGTGCAGGTGCGCGCGGAGTATCCCGGCGCCAACCCGAAAGTGATTGCCGAGACCGTGGCGACGCCGCTGGAGGAAGCGATCAACGGCGTTGAAAACATGATGTACATGAAATCGGTCGCCGGCTCCGACGGCGTGCTGGTGACCACCGTGACCTTCCGCCCGGGTACCGACCCGGATCAGGCGCAGGTTCAGGTGCAGAACCGGGTCGCGCAGGCGGAGGCGCGTCTGCCGGAGGATGTGCGCCGTCTGGGGATCACCACCCAGAAACAGTCCCCGACGCTGACCCTGGTGGTGCATCTGTTTTCGCCAAACGGTAAGTACGACTCGCTGTATATGCGCAACTACGCCACGCTGAAGGTGAAGGATGAGCTGGCGCGCCTGCCCGGCGTCGGCCAGATCCAGATATTTGGTTCCGGCGAATATGCGATGCGCGTCTGGTTGGATCCCAATAAGGTGGCGGCGCGCGGGCTGACCGCCTCGGACGTGGTCACGGCGATGCAGGAGCAAAACGTCCAGGTCTCCGCCGGACAGCTTGGCGCCGAGCCGCTGCCGCAGGAGAGCGACTTCCTGATCTCGATTAACGCCCAGGGCCGTCTGCATACCGAAGAAGAGTTTGGCAATATCATTCTGAAAACAGCGCAGGACGGCTCGCTGGTCCGCCTGCGCGACGTGGCGCGCATCGAGATGGGTTCCGGTAGCTATGCGCTGCGCTCCCAGCTCAACAACAAGGATGCGGTCGGGATCGGTATCTTCCAGTCCCCGGGCGCTAACGCCATCGATTTGTCGAACGCCGTGCGCGCCAAAATGGCCGAGCTGGCCACCCGCTTCCCGGAAGATATGAAGTGGGCGGCGCCGTACGACCCGACGGTGTTCGTGCGCGACTCCATCCGCGCGGTGGTGCAGACGCTGCTGGAGGCGGTGGTGCTGGTGGTGCTGGTGGTGATCCTGTTCCTGCAGACCTGGCGCGCGTCGATTATCCCACTGATCGCGGTGCCGGTATCGGTGGTCGGTACCTTCAGCATTCTCTATCTGCTGGGCTTCTCGCTGAATACCCTGAGCCTGTTCGGGCTGGTACTGGCGATTGGTATCGTGGTGGATGACGCCATCGTGGTGGTGGAAAACGTCGAGCGCAATATCGAAGAGGGGCTTGCGCCGCTTGCCGCGGCGCATCAGGCGATGCGAGAGGTCTCCGGGCCGATTATCGCTATTGCGCTGGTGCTGTGCGCGGTGTTCGTGCCGATGGCGTTTCTCTCGGGCGTGACCGGTCAGTTCTACAAGCAGTTTGCGGTGACCATCGCCATCTCCACGGTGATCTCGGCCATCAACTCGCTGACGCTCTCCCCAGCGCTGGCGGCCCTGCTGTTAAAGCCGCACGGCGCGAAAAAAGACCTCCCTACCCGGCTGATCGATCGTCTGTTCGGCTGGATTTTCCGTCCGTTTAACCGCTTTTTCCTGCGCAGCTCGAACGGCTATCAGGGGCTGGTGAGCAAAACCCTCGGCCGCCGTGGCGCGGTGTTTGTGGTGTACCTGCTGCTGCTCTGCGCCGCAGGGGTGATGTTTAAAGTCGTCCCCGGCGGGTTTATTCCCACCCAGGACAAACTGTACCTGATTGGCGGCGTGAAGATGCCGGAAGGTTCGTCGCTGGCGCGCACCGATGCGGTGATCCGCAAAATGAGCGAGATCGGGATGAATACCGAAGGGGTCGATTATGCGGTCGCCTTCCCCGGTCTTAACGCGCTGCAGTTCACCAACACGCCGAATACCGGGACGGTCTTTTTTGGCCTGAAACCGTTCGACCAGCGCAAACACTCGGCGGCGGAAATCAACGCGGAGATCAACGCCAAAATTGCGCAAATCCAGCAGGGATTTGGCTTCTCCATCCTGCCGCCGCCGATTTTAGGATTGGGTCAGGGCTCCGGCTACTCCCTTTACATCCAGGATCGCGGCGGGCTGGGCTATGGCGCGCTGCAAAGCGCGGTGAATGCCATGTCCGGGACGATTATGCAGACGCCGGGGATGCACTTCCCGATCTCGACCTACCAGGCTAACGTGCCGCAGCTGGATGTCCAGGTCGATCGCGATAAGGCGAAAGCGCAGGGAGTATCGCTGACCGATCTGTTCGGCACGCTGCAGACCTATCTCGGCTCGTCTTATGTCAATGACTTTAACCAGTTCGGGCGTACCTGGCGCGTGATGGCCCAGGCTGACGGGCCGTACCGCGAGAGCGTGGAAGATATCGCCAATCTGCGCACCCGCAATAATCAGGGCGAAATGGTGCCGATCGGCAGTATGGTGAATATCAGTACCACCTACGGCCCGGATCCGGTGATCCGCTACAACGGTTATCCGGCGGCGGACCTGATTGGCGATGCCGATCCGCGCGTCCTCTCCTCCTCGCAGGCGATGACGCTGCTGGATGCCATGTCTAAACAGGTGCTGCCGAATGGAATGAATATTGAATGGACGGATCTCAGCTTCCAGCAGGCCACCCAGGGCAATACGGCGCTGATCGTCTTCCCGGTGGCGGTGCTGCTGGCGTTCCTCGTGCTGGCGGCGCTGTATGAAAGCTGGACCCTGCCGCTGGCGGTGATCCTTATCGTGCCGATGACGATGCTCTCCGCGCTGTTTGGCGTCTGGCTGACCGGGGGCGACAACAACGTCTTCGTGCAGGTGGGGCTGGTGGTCCTGATGGGCCTGGCCTGTAAAAACGCCATTCTGATCGTCGAGTTTGCCCGCGAGCTGGAGATTCAGGGCAAAGGCATCATGGAAGCCGCGCTGGAGGCGTGCCGCCTGCGACTGCGCCCGATTGTCATGACCTCCATCGCCTTTATCGCCGGGACCATTCCGCTGATCCTCGGCCACGGCGCAGGGGCGGAAGTCCGCGGCGTCACCGGGATCACGGTGTTCTCCGGGATGCTGGGGGTGACGCTGTTCGGTTTGTTCCTGACGCCGGTGTTTTACGTGACGCTACGGAAACTGGTGACCCGCAGTAAGCCGGTCGAGGAGGATCTGCCCGCCTAGCCTGCGGCAAATAACAAAAAACCGCCTTCAGCTGAAGGCGGTTTTTTTTCGTCAGGACCAGGATTAATGCGCTTTTTTAAAGCGGGCGATCATTTCCGGTACCGGGTCGCAGCCGCTGGTATCGGCGTTTTTAAGCGCCTCCAGCGCGCTGGCCACGGTATGGCGAGCGAGGACGTTCAGCGAAGCCTGCTCCTCTTCGTCAGCGACCGATTTGAAGTACCAGCAGGCGTTGGCGCTGACCACGCAGCGGGCCGGGACGTCAGGGCGCGACGCCCACAGTTTTTTATCTTCGATAACGGAAAGATAGATATCACGCAGAGTGATTTTGTCCGCCGGGCGGCCAAGATGAATAGAGCCGTTGCGGCCAAGCGTGGAGACAATGATGCCGTCACGGGTGAGCGGAACCATTAATTTGCGGATAAAGCTCGGGTTGGCTTCCAGGCCGTAGGCCAGAATCGCACTCGTCGAACGTTCACCCATCTGCTCCGCCATTGCTACGCTGAGAACCATCTGCAAAGCTGTCGGGAAGCGGTAATCTAACATGGTATTGTCCTGGGTTGCGGTGAATCTTGTTCTTTTTGGCACCGCAGAGGTGAGTAATCAATGAACAACAATATAACAAATACGGGAATTTTTTTGAAGCAATCTGCGGTTAGCCTGCGAAGTAAATTTTCCTATTTCGTCTGCACAGGCGGGCTGAGAAACCGCGCTCTTCCGAAGCGGTTTGACTGGACGGCAATCTCCTCAGCGCTCCCCGGTGGCTGCCCCGTGGTATAGAAATCCGCTGCCATAACGGCAGCGGATCCTGCGGGAGGTTACGCCGTTAACTCCAGCTCGGTTTCAAAGGTGGTCACCGGCACAAACGGCAGATAGGAGATCCGCAGCCTCTCGGCCACCTTCAGGCGATGCCAGCCGGCCGGCAGGCCGCCGGGTTTGAGCACCGTGATGGTCGCCTTTTCACCGAAGTTCCACCGGTCGTCGTAGACGCTCTCCAGCTCGTCGAGCGTCCACTCCCGGCCGCGCAGCGCCAGGCGGATCGCCTGCCGCGGGATGGCTTCGCCGTTGAGGGTCACGGCGATATCTTCCACCATCGACAGACCCAGACCGCGGTAGTAAGGCAGACGGGCCAAAAAGCGCACGCCGATAACTTCCCCGTCGCGGGTGACGTTGCCGAAACCTTCGCGGCAGATAATATGCTGATCAAACATGATAATGCTCCTTACTGACCCAGCAGCGCCGGGGGTGGGGTTTCATCTAACAGGCGACAGAACATCAGCTGCTGGCGGCGGACCTGCTCCAGGCTGTCCACCTCCTGCGCATCTTCCACCCAGCGGTTGCCTTCATACTCGGAGCACACATACCCCTCATAGCCGCCCTTCTGCAGCACGCGGAAGATCTCATCGTAGGGAATTGACCATTCGCTTATCTCGTCGGTCATTTCGTAGAATTTGGCATGAATGTTGTGGATCCGCGGCATAAAATCGAGCATCCGCTTCGGCTCGAACGCCGCGTTGTGGCGCAGCGTTTCCGCCATCGCCAGCTGCGGGCCCGGCCCCCATTTTTGCATCACATCCAGGATCACGTATTCGCTGAGCGTCCGCTCCTCATAGGCTTTCTCGATAAAATCCGCCGCCGCCTGCGGGCAACCGTTACGAATAAAGCGCTCTTTCCACACCCGCGGGAAGCGGGCTAAAAACATCCCCATATCCGGCAGGAAGCCCAGCGCCCGGGTGTTGGCTTTTTCATAGGCTTCGGCATGGCGAATAATCCACGGATGGTCGAAATGCAGCGGGGCGTGCACCTCCAGCAGAATGGTGATCCCTTTGTCTTCCGCATAAGGCGCCGCCGCCACCAGCACCTCCGGCGCCACGGAAACCAGAGAGCGGATAAAGCGCATGCCCAGCCGGGCGGCAAAATCGATGTCGTTTTGCACGCTGCGCACCTGCTCGTCAAACGGCATCGGCCGGTCTTTATAGCGTTTATAATCGAGCATAAAGTCATGGCACACCGGCACCGTGTCATGGCGCTGCATCAGACGGCGCCAGTCGGCGATCGCCGCCTCCGGCATGCCGCACTCCGGCCAGCCGGCGAAGGTCTGTTCGCCGACGACTTCAATGCCGCGGGCGCCGAACGTCGCGCAGTGACCGATCGCCTGATCGAGGGACATCTTGCCGAGATAGGTCTCATTCTGAAAGCTGTACAGACTGACGCCGCGTTTTATTTTCTGAGTCATAAAAGTACCAGGTAAGTTGGTTAACAGGATAAGCCGGTCGCTTCGCGGGCGCGGGCCACCGAGGCCGCTGCGGGCAGCGACGGTTTATACTCCAGGCCAATGGCCCCGTTGTAGCCCAGGCGTTGCAGCCGGGCGATCACTTCTGGCCACTCGCCGCTGCGCGGATCCGGTTCGTTACGTTCCGGCGCCTGCGCTATCTGCACGTGTCCCACCCGGTGCATTCTGCCGCCGAGCACCTCCTCCATCTCCTCTTCCATCACCAGCGAGTGATAGACGTCAAACAGCAGCTGCAGCCGCGGGCTGTTGACCGCCTCGATAATGTCCAGCGCCAGCCGGGTGTCGTTTAAGAACATCCCCGGATGATCGATGCGGGTGTTGAGCGGCTCCAGCAGCAGAGTGACCCCGGCGGCTTCCGCCAGCGTCGCCGCCTGGCGCAGGATGTGGATCGCCTGCGCCTGCTGTTCGGCGATCGCCACCCCTTCGCGGCTGAAGCCGGAGGCCACCACCAGCGGCGGCGACCCCAGCTGGCGCGAGGCCGCCAGGCTGTCGCTCACTGCCGCCAGAAACTGCTCATGCTCCGCCGGATCCACCAGGCTGCGCCGGGGCTCCACCACGAAGCTCGACAGCCTCACGCCGGTCTCCTCCAGCGCCTGCGCCAGCGCCGTCAGCGGTTTATCACGCCAGAGATGAAACTCAACGTGGCTGAATCCCTGCGCTTTCGCCGCCCGGACCCGATCGCTGAAATCGGGATACTCTTCACGAAACAGCCATTCAATACATGCGGACAAATACATCCGACCCCCTTCTCTACTTGCCAGATCAAAACAAACAAAATTAGAATAAGAATTCTTATTCTGTTTCGGAGCGGCAGTGTGACGCCTTCCCTTCTGGCTTCGCGGTCAACAGCAGGATCTGACGCGGCATAACCAGAATGAGTGCTCTAATTCTAATCTCTGGTTGCTATAAATTGTCAACAATATTTAACAAGTTTTTAACCAAATCTGAAGGTACATCATGCTCAATAACGCTTCGGCGGCCGCGGTTCAGGCGCCTCCCTATACCAGCGAGCGGCAGCGCACGCTGGCCACGCTGGTGGTTTCGATAGCGCTGGTGCTGGAGATCATCGACGTCTCGATCATTAATGTCGCCATCCCGGTGGTACAGCGGGATCTGCTCGCCAGCCCGCGGCAAATTGAATGGGTGGTCACCGGCTACCTGTTCTTTTTCTCCATTCTGCTGCTCACCGGCGGTCGGCTCGGCGATCTGTATGGCTACCGGCGGCTGTTTATCAGCGGCCTGCTGGCGTTTGGCGCTGCGTCGGCCGGCTGCGGGCTGGCCGCCAGCCCGGAGATGCTGGTGGCGATGCGTATTGCGCAGGGGGCCAGCGGGGCGATGATGGGCCCGCAAATCCTCTCCCTGATGCAGGTTCTGTATCGCCCGCACGAACGTTTCCGGGTGATGAGTATTTTCGGCCTGCTCGGCGGCGCCGCCGGGATCCTCGGCCCGGTGCTCGGCGGGATCATCATCGAAAGCAATCTGTTCGGCCTCAGCTGGCGGCCGATCTTTTTGATCAACGTGCCGGTGATCGTCGTCGCCGTGATACTGGCCTGGCGGGCGCTGCCGGCGGTGCGCAGCCCGGCGGCCAAAGGTATCGATCCGCTGGGTACCCTGCTGGCGGTGGTGGGCGGCGGCGCGCTGCTGCTCACCCTGATCGAAGGCCCCGCCCTGCGCTGGCCGCTATGGATGGCGCTGCCGCCGCTGCTGTCGCTCATCACGGTGGCCCTCCTCTGGCGTCATCTGCTGGGCCGTGAACGCCGGGGCGGCACGCTGTTGTTACCCCCCGCGGTGCTGCGCGACCGCTTCTTTCGCGCCGGGATCGTCATCACCCTGCTCTATCAGCTGACCACCGCCTCGCTGCTGCTGGCCACCGCGCTGGTGCTGCAGAGCGGGCTGGGCTTCAGCCCGTTCCATACCGCCCTGCTGCACATCCCCTTCGCCCTCGGGGCGATGTTTTCCATCGCCGTCGCCGGCCGCCGGCTATCGCCTCGTCTTGGGCGTAACGTGACGCTGGTCGGGGTGGCCGTACAGATGAGCGGCCTGCTGCTGATGGGCTACGGGATCGCCGCGGCGCCGGGGACGCTGCCGCTGACCGCGCTGGGTCTCGGGTTCGGCCTGTGCGGCTGTGGGATGGGGCTTATCTCCGCCCCGCTGCCGGCCTTTGCCATGGCGGCGATCCCGGTGGCCCATGCCGGCGCGGCGTCGGGATTATTTCGCACCGGCCAGCAGTTTGGCGCCGCCCTTGGCATGGCGACCCTTGGCGGTTTCTATCTGGCGCAAAGCGCCTCCGCGCCGGACGCCTGGCGCGGGGCGTTTATCACCCTGCTGACCCTTGGCGCCCTGATCCTGCTGGCGATTGCCGCCCTCAGCCGCCTGCTGCCCGTCTCGGTGCTTCCCCCGCCAGGGAAGCCATGACCTATCGCGTCCGGCAATGGCTGCTATCATGAGGAACCATTTATCAGGACGCACAAAGCTGTAGTACCTATTTTCTGTACACCTGCAACGGGCATGCGCCCGGAGAACAACAATGGCAAGGACTGATATGGATGAGAACATCGATGTACTGATTATTGGCAGCGGCCCGGTAGGCGCCGCTTTCGCGCGGCGGATTGCCGACCGCCGCGCCGCGCGGATCCTGGTGGTGGAAGCCGGCGAAGCGCTGACGCCCGCCACCGGGGTTAATATCCGCAACCTGGCGCCAGCGCAGCGGGAAACGGCCTACGACCGCGCCCGGGCGTTTCCGCTGGCCGCCCTGCCAGAAAACCTGCCGGCAGACGCCCTGCAGGCGCGGCCCGGCACCCATCTTCTCGACCCGACGGCGCCCCACAGCGGCATGCCGGCCGCCGCGCTCTCCACTAACCTCGGCGGCATGGGCGTCCACTGGACCTGCGCCTGTCCGCGACCGGGCGGCAGCGAAGTCATTCCCTTTCTCGATCCCCGGGAGATGGCCGACGCCTGGGAGTCGGCAGAGCATTATCTGCAGGTGACCCGCGAAGGATTTCCGGCCACCGCCATCGGCCGGCAAATCGTCGATGCCCTTAATCAGCACTTCGCCAGCGACCGTCCGCCGGCGCGGCTGGCGCAGCCTATGCCGCTGGCCTGCGCCGCGACGCCGGAGGGCAAGCCGCGCTGGTCCGGCGTCGACGCGGTGCTCGGCGAGCTGGCGGAGGAAGAGACCCGCCGCCAGCGCGGGGTGGAGATCCGCACCGCCACCCTGTGCACGCGGATCCTCAGCGAGGACGGCGTCGCCCGCGGGGCGGAGCTGCGCGATCTGCGTACCGGCGAACAGTATGTGGTGACGGCCAAAGCGGTAGTGGTCGCCGCCGATGCGCTGCGTACGCCGCAGCTGCTGTACGCCTCGGGCATCCGTCCGCGGGCGCTGGGGCGCTGGCTCAACGATCAGCCGCAGGTGATCGCCCTGATTGAAGTGGACGCCCCGCCGGCCGCCGTCGCGCCGACCTCCCCGGTGCGCGACGGACGGGACAATGTCTCCGGCGTCACCTGGCTGCCGTTCCATGAGCCCGATTTTCCGTTCCACGGTCAACTGATGCAGATGGATACTTCGCCGATCGCCTTTGCCCAGCCGTCGGGTACCCCGGCGAAGCCGGTGGTGGGCCTGGGGCTGTTCCTCGCCAAGGAGCTGCGCGAGGAGGATCGGATCGTCTTCAGTGATGAAACCGACGCCGTAGGGCTGCCGAAAATGCAGCTGAACTATCAGTTAACCGACGGCGATCGCCGCCGTTTACAGCAGGCGGTGGCAGTGACTGAACGCGTCGGCGCCGCGCTGGGCCGCGTGGCGCCCGGCGGGGAGGCCATGATCCTGCCGGCGGGCACCTCGCTGCATTACCAGGGAACCTGTCGCCTGGGAGAAGCGAACGACGGCAACAGCGTGGCCGACCGCCGCTCGCGGGTCTGGGGTTTTCACAATCTGTACGTCGGCGGCAACGGGGCGATCCCCACCTCAACCGCCTGCAACCCGACGCTGACCAGCGTCGCGCTGGCGATCCTCGCCGCTGACGATATCGTGGCGCGGCTGCTGTAGCGCCTCTGGCTCACCGGGGCACAAGCGGCCCCGCTCCCCGCGAAAGGCGACACCGGTCGCCTTTTTATTGCCGCAAAAACCATACAAAACCAATGGTATTTTTGTTTGTGATGGATCACATACGTAATCACAATTTTTCCCCGCGCCGTTCCTGCTCCTACTCTTAAATCCGCGGCTATTCCCGCCGCCACCTGTATCCCTGACCTGCATACTAAAAAACCGCGCCGCCGCCAACGACAGGCGACCCGCGCGATAAAAGGAGAACGTCGTGAGCCATAGTCTGAATCCGCCCCACGCGCCGCAAGCCGGCGCGATCCAGGGCATCATCATCGCCCTGACCGCCTTTCTGCCCATCCTGGCGATCGTTTCCCTGGCGCCGGCGGTCCCGACGCTGATCCAGCACTTCGCCGGCGTGCCTTATGTCGAAACCCTGGTGCCGCTGATGCTCACCGCGCCCGGTCTGGTGATCGCCATCGCCGGGCCCTGCACCGGCTGGCTGGCGGATAAATTTGGCCGCCGCAAACTGCTGCTCAGCGCCACGCTGCTGTATGGCATCTGCGGCACAATGCCGCTGTACATCACCTCCCTGACCGTCATCTTTTGCAGCCGCCTCGGCGTCGGGCTGGCGGAGGCGGTGGTATTGACCATCGCTAACACCATGCTGATCGATTACTTTGACGACAAACAGCGCCGCTTCTGGCTGACGGTGCAGGGGGTGATTGGCCCGGCGCTGGCGGTGCTGGTGCTGGCCAGCTCCGGCTATCTGACCGCCCTGCGCTGGAACGGCGCCTTTATGATCTACTTTGTCGCCATCCTGCTGTTTCTGGCGATGTACTTCTGGATGTTCGAACCCGCTCAGGCGGCCCGTCCACAGCACGCCGCCCAGGCGGCGCAGCATAATCCGTTTCCGTGGCCGCGAGTGATCGCCCTCAGCATGCTTACCTTTGTCTGCGCCATCATTTATTACGTGTACACCATCAACGGCGCCAACGCCTTTCATACCCTGCAAAACGCCAGCCCACAGCGTATCGGCCTGATTATGTCGCTGGTCAGCCTCGCCGTGCCGGTCGGTTCGCTGCTGTTCGGTCTGGTCTCCCGCCGCTATACGCCGGAGCGCGTGCTCGCCATCATGCTCTGCCTGATGGGGATCGGAATGCTGGTGGTGGGCGAATCGCGGACGCTGATCGCCATGGGGATCGGCTCCGCCATCCAGCAGCTGGGTGCCGGCATGGCGATTAATGCGATGATTTACTGGGTAGGATCGTTGATTCCGCCCGCCTACTGCGGCCGGGCGATGGGCGCCTGGTCCGGGGCCTTCTTCGCGGGCATGTTCGTCAGCCCGATTATCGTCGGCGCGATCCGCCTGCGGGCCGGGAACGATGTGCTGAGCGCCTTCCTGACGCTCGGCATCGCGGCGCTGGTGCTGGTGCTGGCCGCCGCGATATTTCTTTATACCTTCTCCCGCCATAGCCAGCGCCTGCGTCAGCACAAGCAGGCCAGCGCCTGGCAGTTAGCGAAGTAAAATCCCGCGGCTTAGCCCGCCTCGACGGGGGTAACCAGATAGCTCAGACACATCATGCCCAGATGGCGTTTGAGCTGTTCCCAGTCGCCCTCGCCGGCGGCTTCTGCCGCCGACCCCAGGCCGAGGAAGCGCGCCAGCGCGGCATACGAAACCGTAAAGCAGAAGCGGGCGGCCTGCTCTGGCTCCGGGTGGCGGATCTCCGCCGCGGCGTCGAGCAGCTGGTCGATAAAGGTCTGCTCATTTTTCTGGTAAGCGGCTTTACCAATCCCCGCCACGCGCTCATCATCCGCCCGCGCCATAAACGGCCGCAGGATCCCGGCATGGCGACGCAGATACTCCGCCTGGACATCCATCAGCGCCGGAAGCCGCTGGCGCAGCGGCAGATTGCGCGCGTGCAGCTGCTGGATCAGCTGCTGCCATTCGGCGTCCAGCTCCTGCATCACCTCCATCATGACGGCGATAAACAGATCTTCTTTGCCGCCGAAGCGGGCATAGATCGAGCCGACAGAAACGCCCGAGCGTTTACTGATTTCAGCAATGGTCAGCAGCTCAAAGGTGCCTTCATGCAGGATTTCACGGCTGGCGGCCATCAGCCGCTCCAGCGCCACCCGGCTCCGGTCCTGTTTCGGCTGGCGCATCGCGGGAAGATCGGTCATCGCAGTTCTCACCTCTTTATCCATAGAAAACCCCCGCAGTGTATTGCAGTTAGCGACCACGCTGCAAATTGCCCACCCGACTCCCCCGTCGGCGATGTGGCAAAAGTGTGATGGCGGTCATTTTCATTCTTTGATAAACAACTAGAATCATAATTCTAGTTCTATTTAATAATAACAACCACCACACAACCCAGGAGTTGCTATGCGTTTCTCTGTTTTCCTCGTCGGCCGTTCCACCGCCCCCGAGCAGGATCGTTTTGTCATGCAGTCGCTGATCGATCATGCGCGCCAGGCCGAAGATCGCGGCTTCGATGCGGTCTTTATGCCAGACCATCACTTCACCGGCTATGCGCCGATGTCCAGCGATCCGTTTGTCTTCGCCGCTTACCTGGCCGGCCAGCTGAAAAAGATCCACTTCGGCATGTCGGTGACCACCGTCCCGCTGCACCACCCGGTGCGCTTCGCCGAGCGCGTTAACCTGCTGGATCAACTCACCGAAGGCCGCCTGCTGGTGGGCATCGGCAGCGGCACCACGCCGGAAGAGATGATCGGCTTTGGCGTGAACTACAAGGACGCCTCCAGCCTGCTGCAGGAGAACCTCGATCTGGTCCAGCGGCTGTGGGAGAAAAATATTGAAGACGATCCGATCATTTTCGAAACCGGCCACTATAAGGGCGCGGTAGTCCAGCGCATCGTTCCTGCCCCCTGGCAAAAACCGTTCAACCGCATTATGCCGGTGGCGCTGCGTGAAACCAGCATGCAGCGCGCCGCCGATAACGGCTGGCCGGCCTTTATTCCCGCGTTTACTCCGCCGATCCCGGCCAGCAACGATCCGTTTGGCCAGCTGACCCACTATTTCACCCGCTACCGCGATGCCCTGCTCAACGCCGGCCATAGCGACGAGGTGGTGAACCACTGCCTCTCGTGGACCACCCACACCTGGCAGTGCGTCCATATCGCCCCCACCGACGAGCAGGCCCGCGAAGAGATGCTGCAGATCATGGGCTGGTACCAGCAGGCCATCGACCGGGAATATGAGTACAACAAGCGGGCGGAAGAGTTCAGCGGCGTTACGCTGCACCGCCATCCGGACTGTTTCAGCGAAGAGTGGATCAAAACCTGGTGCCTGTACGGCAGCCCGGAGACCGTCGCCGAGGAGCTGGAACGCCATCAGCAGCTGGGCATCGGCAACGTGCTGCTCGGCTTCACCAACGGCCCGCTGACCGAGGAGCGCCTGCGCCTGAGCCAGCAGTCGATCTCGTTGTTTGCGGACCAGATCCTGCCGCGCTTTCGCTAATCCGACCGGGAGATCCTGCTATGAATAAACCTGCTTTCTCACGCCCACCGCTGCTGATCGGCATCGGCGGCACCACCCGCCCGGGCTCCAGCACCGAGCGCGCCCTCGCCGCCGCGCTGGCCCACGCCCGCACGCTCGGCGCGCAGACCCAGCTGTTCGGCGGCGCTGAACTGGCGGCCCTGCCGCCGTTTAACCCGGAAGTCACCACCCGCACGCCGCAGGAAACGGCGTTTGTCGACGCCGTGCGCCAGGCCGACGGCATTCTGCTGGCCTCGCCGGGCTACCACGGCGGGGTGTCTGGTCTGGTGAAGAACGCCATCGACCTGCTGGAAGATTTGCGCGGCGACAGCCGGGTCTATCTTGATGGCCGGGCGGTGGGCTGCATCGTCACCGCCGCCGGCTGGCAGGGTTGCAACACCACCCTCGGCGCCATGCGTGGGATCGTTCACGCCCTGCGCGGCTGGCCGACTCCGCTGGGGGTGACCCTCAACACCGCCGGCGTGTCGCTGTTCGACAGCGAGGGCCGCTGCACCGACGACGCGGTCCAGCGCGCGCTGGCCACCGTAGCCGAACAAGCGCTGGCCTTCGCCCCCGATGCCCCCTTACGGAGACATGCCGATGCCTGCGCTCAGTCTGTCGCTTAGCGTTGCCGAAAAAGCGCGGCTCACCGCCGGGATGGGGATGTGGTCCACCCACCCTATCCCCCACTCCACGCTGGGTTCAGTCACCCTGTCCGACGGCCCGATGGGGATCACCGGCGGCCGGGTTGACGAGCGGGATATTGCCCTGCTCAGCCCCTGCGGGCTGGCGCTTGGCGCCAGCTGGGACCGCCAGCTGGTCAGCCGGGTTGGCGGCGTCATCGGCGAGGAGGCGCTGCGCACCGGAACGCAGGCGCTGCTGGCGCCTAACCTGAACCTGTTGCGCAGCCCCCTTGCCGGCCGCGCGTTTGAGCTTTTCGGCGAAGACCCGCGGCATATCGCCGAGCTCGGCGCGGCGTGGATCGACGGCGTCCAGCGTCAGGGGGTGGGCTGCATCGTCAAGCATATGGTCTGCAATGATTCGGAAACCGATCGGCGGACCATGAACGTGGTTGTCGATGAAGCCACCCTGCGCGAAGTCTATTTCTGGCCGTTCGAAGTGGCGGCCAGCCGCGGCGTCTGGGGCATGCTGACCGCCTATAACCGGGTGAACGGGATCTATTGCGCCGAGCAGCATCAGGCCATCAGCCAGTGGCTGAAGCGCGATCTCGGCTGGGACGGGCTGGTGATGTCCGACTGGTTCGGCACCCAGAACGGCCCGGCCAGCTTCCGCGCCGGGCTGGATCTGGAGATGCCGGGCCCGGCCCGCCATATGGGCGAGCGCCTGCTGCCCGCGCTGATGGACACCGACAGCGACGCCCGGCGGCTGGACGATGCCGCCATCCGGCTGGCGCGGCTGGCCGAACGGGTCAGCCATCCCCTGCCCTGGGATGGCTCTGCCGCCGCCGAGGCGCAGCGGCGTCACACCCTCGAAGAGGCGGCGGCGGCGGGGTTTGTCCTGCTGCACAATCGCCAGCGGCTGCTGCCCCTCGCCGCGCAGGCGGGACAGCGGCTGGCGGTGATTGGCCCCAACGCCACGACGCCCTGCTTCCAGGGCGGGACCTTTGCCAGAGTGGCGCTGATGCCGGGGCTGATCTCTCCTCTGGAGGCCATTCGCCAGCGCTTTTCCGCCGCAGGGGTCGAAATAAGCTATGCCCAGGGGGTGGAGAGCGATTACCGCATCCCGCCTCTGCATCATCTGCCGCTGCGCACCGCCGCCGGCGAGCGCGGCCTGGACGTTGCCTACGCCACCGCCGACGGGGGCGTGGTTCATCAGGAGGTGCGCGACGCCTCCTCGCTGATCTGGTTCCGCGATATGCCGGGCGTCGGCGACATGCTGCGCCTGACCGAACGCGCCACCGTGACGGTAAGCTGCCAGTTCACCGCGCCGGTGAGCGGCCGCTACGGCTTCTGGATCGGCGGCACCGGGGAGATCGCCCTGCAGCTGAACGGCGAGCGCATGGCGACCTTTAACGGCGAGGCGCTGGAGGGGGATATCATGGGCAAGCTGATGCAAGCCCCGCATATCCGTCTCGACTTCCCGCTGCAGGCGGGGGAAACCCTGACCTTCCGGGCCGAGATGGCGCTGGGCAGCAGTATCGCCCACGGCATCTGGTTCGGCTGCCAGCCCCCGCAAACCATCGACCTGCTGCAGCAGGCGGTCGACCATGCCCGGGCGGCCGACAGCGTGGTGCTGGTGATCGGGGAAACGGCCGATGCCGGTCTGGAGAGCATCGACCGGGACGCTACCGCGCTGCCGGCGCATCAGGTCGCCCTGATCCGCGCCGTCTGCGCGGCGAATCCGCGGACGGTGGTGGTGCTCAACGTCGCCCATCCGGTGGATACCGGGTGTCTCGCCGACGCGGCGGCGGTCATGGTCGTCTGGTATCCGGGCCAGGAGTTTGGCCCGGCGCTGGCCTCGGTGCTGGCCGGGGATCGTGAGCCTGGCGGTCGCCTGCCGGTGACCTTCGCCCAGCGTCTGGACGACTATCCGGTGCGCAGCCTGACGCCGGACGCCGCAGGGGACCTCTGGTACCACGAGCGCCAGCAGGTGGGCTATCGCTGGTTTAACGCCCGCGAACGCCCCGCCGCCTGGGCCTTTGGTCACGGTCTGGGGTATGCCGATATCACCCTGAGCGCCGCCGCGCTGACAGGCGACGAGGTGGACGCTCTGCAGCTGCGCTGCCGGCTGGAAAACCGCGCCGCCCGCGCCGGAAAAGCAGTGGTCCAGCTCTACCTGCGGGGGCCGGAGACGGCCTGGTCGGCGCTGGCGGAGTTTGCGGCGGTCAGCGTCCCGGCGCACGAGGAAGTCGCCCTGACCCTTGCCCTGCCGCGTCACGCGCTGCAGCGCTGGCAGGTGCCAGCCCAGGAATGGCGCCTGGCCAGCGGCCCCTGGCAGCTGGCGGTGGGTTTCGCCAGCGACGATATCCGGGCAACCTTCGATTTCGTGCTGACTCCCGACGGGAAAATCAGCCACCGGGGCTAAGCCCGGATCGATGTCAAAGAGGGTCGGCAACATGCCGGCCCTCTTTTTTTATTCCTGCGCCAGCCGATTCGCGAAAAAAAAACCGCCCGGCGGCAGCGTACCGGCGGGCGGGGTTAAAAGCCTGAGGCGATCGGTGTCAGAAGTTCCAGTACATCGAGGACTGCCAGAGGACCGCCGACTCATGCTTCGGCACCAGCGTCGGGTTATCCTGCCAGGTGATACCGTTGATCCAGTAAATACCTTTCGTCACGCGCAGGGCGTGCGACAGGGAGATGGCGTTGATGCTCTGCGGCGCTTCCATCCCCGCCTCGCCGACATAATCGCGGAACTTTTTACTGATAAAGGAGCGGGTGTAGCCCAGCGAGGTCATATCCTGCTCGCGGCCCGGAAACAGGCCGATGTCAAAGAAGGTCACCTGAAAGTCGCTGGTGTAAGCATTGCGATCGTCCGGCGCGTAGTCCGCTTTCACATCGAGATACAGCCCCAGCGGAAGCCCTTTTTTCGGCTGGGTCAGCTGCATGGTGTTGGCGACGTAGAACGCATAGTTACTACTGCTGTCGCCGGGCTGGTCAAAATACTGGTAGTGCGAGGTGTTATAGATAGCCCCGGCGCGGAACCACAGCGATCGCTGCGACTCGCCCGCCGCCTGCTTAAAGCCAAACTCATTAACCAGGATCGGGTTGGCGCCATCGACGTGCCATTTCAGCCCCGAGGGGTTCTGCTCCACGTCGTCGAGATGTCCGGCAGGCGACATACTGCGGCTGACGGCAAAGTTGTTATAGAACTTCTTATCGCTGTCGCGGACGATGGCGGTGAAGGTCGGCGTCGGCGCGTTGAGGCTGATCCCCACCTGCACCGGGATCACGCTGGTCGGCCCCAGCGCGGCTGACGAGGAGTTCCCCCCCAGCACCATGCCGTAAAACTGACGAATTAACGGATAAAAACCATACTGCAGTTCCAGCTGGCCGTTTAATAAGGGCTGGTTCACCGCCAGCACCGCAATATTATGCAGTTCCGGATAGCTATCATGATAATTAGAGGTCGCCCACTGGGGAGAAAAAGTAAATTGCGCGTCTTTGCTAAAACCAATTCGGCTTAAATCGTAGGTGACGTTCAGCGACATATTTTGCGACCAGGTAAAATTCTGCCCGGCATATTGTTGCGGGTCGGCGGACTGGCCTTTCAGATCGTACATCACCATCGGGTTCCAGCTTAACTGGACGCCCCACCCGCGGTCGGCCAGCGCGCTGCGAAAGCCGCCAATATCGCCGATGAGCGATTCGCAGGTCGACGGAGGGCTGACGACCTGCGCGGAGCGGGTATTCAGTTTATCCAGTTGCTCACAGGTCCAGGTATCGGCCAGCGCGGTACTGGAGAATATCGCCAGCGTCAGCGCCGAAAGTGGAAACACTATTTTCTTACTTACGTCGGTACAGCAGAGACTCATAATAAACCCTCATTTTTATTTTTTGCAGGTAAGATGCGCCATATCGTGAAAAATAAATTAGTCACAATACGTTTATTTACAGGGATTAATTAGGCTGAAAGTTAACGCTAAATAAGGTGTACGCTTTTTCTAAATAATGGCCTCCCCTTCCCGCCGGGAGACCGGCGGGCGTGTGGTAATTATGTCGTCAGGTGAAATTAACGAGCCAGCGCGCGGCGGCCCCCCATCCGGGCGCTGGCGATACCCGTCGCGCCGGCGATAGCCAGCGTCAGCAGCGCAAACAGCAGCAGGCTGTCCTGCATACTGCCGGTCATGCCGTTCAGCAAGGTCATCAGAACCGGGCTGATGAACATGCCGAGGAAAAAGAAGGTGTGCCAGATGCCGATCCCCGTCGCCCGGTGCGGCGCCGGCAGGGCTTCCAACATCCAGGCCAGCATCAGAGGGATCAGCATTCCGTTACCAACCTGCGCGACGAATGCTGCCGCCACGCCGGCCAGCGGATTGTGGGCCACGGCGATAAACAGCAGACCGAGGCCAAAAATGGCGTAAAAAAGGAAAAACTGCCTGTCGACACGCTGCCTGGCGCTGCGGCCATACAGCCAGGCGCCCAGCGGCACGCCAATGCCCGCAACGGCGGTGGCGATGCCGATCTGGCTGCTGGAGGTCAGCCCGAGCTGACTGAACACCTGGCTTATCTGCAGCGGCTCGAGAAAGTAGAGGATTGCGCTGGCGAGGGTAATCAGGCCGATCGTCGCCATTTTGCGCCCTGGAAAAGCGACAGGCTCCTCGTCAGCGACGCTGTCCGCGCGACGGCGGGTCGCCGGCTCAGCGGTGAACAGGCACAGGCCGATAAAGACCGGGATCGCCAGCGCATACAGGTAGATCGGGCCATACCAGCCCAGGGTGCCCAGCAGGCCAGCGCCCAGCACGATCAGCGTCGACAGTATCGAACCGATGCCGCTCTGCACCGCCAGCCATTTGCTGCGCGCCTCGCCGGCAAAGTAGTCGCCAATCAGCGCATTGGCGGTGGTAAGAATAAAGGCGTCGGCGATGCCCATCACCAGCCGCGCCAGCAGAATGGCATACAGATCGTCGAGCATCACCGGCAGCAGGCCAAACCCCGCGTACAGAGCAGTGGCGGCAATCAGCAGGCGACGACGGCTCAGGCGATCGCCCACCCTCCCCGCCAGCGGAGCCAGCAGCGCCATGCTCACCGCCGGAATGGTGATGATCATCGGCACCAGCAGCTGGGCGTGCGGCTGCGCGGCAAAATGGCCGAACAGGAGCGGCATCACCGGCAGCATGGTCAAGGTCCCCATGATCGGCAACAGGGCCGCCAACATCAGTAAAATCGCCTGTACGGCCCCCGCCTCGCACGGGGTTGCTGAAACCTTGTGCATCACCATCTTCCGCTCTCCGTCACTTCTTTTTATTTAGAATATGAATTACAGTTCTATTTTTTATCGATAAAGAAAGGCGCTCTGTCGCCCCGGTATCCTGGCTGAACACGCCGCAGCGAACTCAGCACACATACCGTTCTACCCTACCGGATGCAGGTGGCATGGACTGCGATTGCTATCACAATTAATACAATGCATTCACATTAAATTAACATAACCATCGACTCCTTCAGGCGTCGACAATCGCCACCGCGCGGATAAAACCGGCCGAGCCGCGGCGGATCTTGTAGGGAAAACAGCTCACCCAGAAGCCGTGGTCGGGAAGCTGTTCCAGGTTGCTCAACTTCTCCATTTGCCCATAGGCGATCTCCCTGCCGGCTTTATGTCCTTCCCAGATCAGCCCGGCGTCGCCGCTGGCCTGAAAGCGTTCGCGGGTAAAGTGGAAGGGCGCATCCCAGCTCCAGGCGTCGGTGCCGACCACCCGTACCCCCTGCTCCAGCAGCCACAGCGTTGCCGCCCGGCCAATGCCGCAGCCGCGCTGCAGATAATCCGGCTGGCCGTAGCGGGCGCCGGCGGCGGTATTGATTAACACAATATCCAGCGGCGACAGGCGATAATCGATCCGCGCCAGCTCGCGCTGCAGATCCTCCGGCTGCAGGATCGCCCCGTCGGCGACATGGCGAAAATCCAGCCGGACGCCGGGGCGCAGGCACCACTCCAGCGGCAGCTCATCGATGCCAAACGCCGGTTCGCCGCCGTTGGTGGTTGAGCTATAGTGCCATGGAGCATCCATATGGGTGCCATTGTGCGGCGTCACGGTCAGGCGCTCCGAGGCCCAGGCCTCCTCTCCCGGCATCTGCGTTTTTTCCAGTCCCGGAAACATCGCCGCCATTTCCGGCCATCCCTGCTGATGATCCTGATACTCAATGTTCGGCAGCAGCGGCGGCGGGTCGGTCCAGGGATTGTTATCCAGGGTGACGGAGAGGTCGATCAGCCGACGCCCCTGTAAAAGATTGATCATGGTTTACTCCGTTAACATCACAACATGTTGATCCAGCACGCCAAACAGCGGCCGGCCATCAGGGGCGTGGGCTTCCATCGTCACCCGCTCCCCCGGGGACAAAAACGGCGTGCGCGGCTCGCCGAAGGCCAGCATCTCTATGGCCCGCACCTCGGCGATACAGCTGGCGCCGCGGCTGGCGTCCGGCCCGGACACCGTACCGGAACCCACCACCGTCCCGGCGCGCAGGCGGCGGGTCTGCGCCGCATGGGCAATCAGTTCGCCAAAATGGAAATGCATCTCGCTGCCCGACTGGCAGCCAAACGGCTCGCCATTGCGGGTCACCTGCAGCGTCAGCGCCGCCCGCCCGTGCTGCCAGGCCTCTCCCAGTTCATCCGGGGTAAGGGCCACCGGCGCAAAGGCCGAGGCGGGTTTGGCATGAATAAAACCAAACCCGGTCTGCATCTCGCGCGGCGCCAGCGCCCGCAGACTGATATCGTTGAGCAAGACGATCAGGCGGATACAGCTCAGCGCCTGCTGCGGCGAGCACCCCTGCGGCACCTCGTCCACCACCACCGCGAACTCGCCCTCAAAGTCGAGACCGTCCTCGACCCGGCGGCAGACTATCCCGGCGTGGGGGGCAAGAAAGTCGTCCCCGCTGCCCTGATACATCAGCGGCGTCTGGTCGGCGCCGGCAATCGGCGGCAGATGAAAGGCCCGCTGCATGCGCTCGCCATGGCTGAGGAAGGCCGAACCGTCCAGCCACTGCCAGGCGCGGGGCAGCGGCGCCAGCAGGCGCCGGGGATCATAGGGCTGCGCCGCCGGGTAGCGGCGCGCATTGAGCGCCTGATAGCGCGCCTGCAGCGCAGGCCAGACCCGCGCGGCCTGCTCCAGCGCCTGCTGAAGCGTCGGTGCGATATCCGCCGCATCGGCCATCAGCGTCAAATCCCCCGAGACCACCACCAGGCAGCCGTCGCGTTCACCATTATCTCGTGTTGCCAGTTTCATGACCTGCCTCCTCCAGCAGACAGAGCCAGCCGTCGGCGTCCACATCGCCAGCCAGCGGACTCAGACGTTGGCCTACGCAGGCGCCCTGCACGCAGAGGCCGCTGTCCGGCATAAAAATCGCCCCGTGGGCGAAGCAGACCAGCCGGTCGCCCCGGGCGTTGAAAAAAGCGTCCTGCCGCCAGTTCATCGGGGTATCCAGATGCGGACAGCGGTTACGCCACAGATAGAGCATTCCCTGATAGCGGCAGGCAATCACCGTCGCCTGCCCGCTGCCCGTAGGGTCAAATCCCCGCGCCTGGCCCTCGGCCAGGATGTCGGCACGGCACAGGCGAACCATCAGCGGGCGTTATCCGGACCGGGGGCCCACTTCTCGCGATACCCCAGCAGGAAATATTGCGAGTTATCGGCTCCCGGCAGCGCTTCGCGCGGCTGCCAGTGGTCATCGTGCTGATCCATATCGGCGTCGTATTCGATGTGACACCCGAGCGGGCTGTTGAAGTACCAGAACCAGTTCGATCCCAGCTGATGGCGCCCCGGCCCCCAGAAGGTCTGATACCCCTTCTGCTGAAAGCGGCTGCCGGCCATCATCAGCTCGGTGGGGCCGCCGAGATGAAAGGTAAAGTGTTCAATACCGGTCATAAACGGCGGGGCCTGGATCAGAAACAGGGTATGGTGATCCTGAGTGCCGGCGGGCCGCAGGAAGGGGCCAACGTGGGTGAAGCGATCGGTACAGACAAAGCCCAGCCGTTGATAGAAGGCTTCCGCGCGCGCGGCGTCCGGCACAAAATAGACCACATGGGAGAGCGAGCGCGGCTCTGCCGCCATGTCAGCGCTGGCCCCGGTCTGGTTGACCGGCCGCCCGGCGCGATCCCCCGGGGCGTTGATTTTCTCCCCTTCCCGCTGCAGCGGCTGGCGCTGGCTGACGCGAAACCCGAGGGCAAAGCCGGCATCATCGACGCAGCGCAGCACGCCGTCGGCGCCGAGCTTCACCTCGCGATCGCGGCGCAGCGTCTCGGCGATCGCCTCAAGGGTGGCGCTATCCGCCACGCCATAGACGGTTTCCCGCAGCTGGCTGCCGCTGGGCAGCGCCGCGGGCAGCGATGGATCGTCACGCTCCCGCAGCAGCACCCCGGTGCCATCCAGCGCGCTAAAGAAACCGTTCTCCTGCTCGCGTAAACCGTAGTCGAGAAGAAACTGTCGGCAGCCCGCCAGGTCATCGACGCCAAATACCAGATAATCCGGACCAAGAATATTCATCGCGGTTGTTCCTTATGCGTGTTCAGGCCACCCGGCCGCCGAGGGCTTCCGCCACCCAGTCAGCGATGTAGTGCCCGGCGTTAATCGAGTTGTCGAAGCTGGAGTGCTGCACACCGCCCTCGCGGTCAGTAAAAATTTTCAGCTCGCGGCGCGGGCTGTTCACCAGCTGGTCGTAGGTGCGCTGCGCCCATTTCACCGGGATCTGCGAGTCCTTTTCACCATGGGTGACGAGGAAAGGCACCCGTATGCGGTCGAGAATGCCGTCGAGATGGACGTTCTCCGCGATGCGCATAAAAGCGTCGATATCCTCGCCCCCCCACACCCAGCGCACATGCTGCCAGTAGTGCGGTACCGGAAAATCGCCTTCGCGTTCGCGGCGGCGCTGCTGTACCTCCCGCCAGTCGTGATTGGCGCCCCACACCACGCCGCAGGCGAAGCGCGGCTCAAACGCCACCGCCCGCGGGCAGTAATAGCCGCCCAGCGAGACCCCTTCCATGCCGATGCGCCCGGCATCCACCTCCGGGTGCTGTTCCAACCAGTCAACGATCCGGCTGGCCCAGTGCTCGCTGTCATAGCGGGCCTGCATGCCGTGAAGACGCAGTGCTTCGCCGGTTCCCGGCTGGTCGACCACCAGCGAGGAGACCCCGCGCCGCGCCAGCCACTGCGGCAGCCCCACCAGATATTTCATCTCTTTGGTGGAGTCGAGACCGTTGACCTGCACCAGCAGCGGCGCGCGGCCGGTCGCCCCTTCAGCGCGGACGTAAAGCGCCGACAGGGTTTTGCCCTCGTAGGGAATAGTCACCCGCTGACAGTTGGCATGGGTATGGTGCAGCCCGGCGGCAAAGACATCGAGAAAGCGGCGGTACAGCGCATCGCGGTCCGGCGCGCCATGCGCCTGCAGGCGCTCGCAGGTCAGGTAATAGTTGGCCGCCCGAAGATATTTCTCTCCTGCCGACAGCCGCCGCCCCCGCGCCTCATCTTCGCCGGCCAGCGCGCATAATTTATCGGCCATGCGGGACCAGGTTTCCCGGAACGCGCGGGTGCCTTCGGCGTCGGGATGCTCGGACGCGGCCAATAGCGGCGCGCACATCTCTTCGATCTCACCGATGCGGGCGCCCATCTCGATGGAGAGATCCACCGACAGGTTCCAGACATAGTTTTTAGGGAAATAGCGAAACATAGGGTCATCCTTCAACATTCAGTCGCAATCGCTGTAGCGCAGGCACTGTCACATAAAGCACCTGCGGGCGACCAATCATGTCTCAGGATGTCAGGTATCGACGGGAGCAATACCAGTGGGTTAGCGTGCGCTGGCGACGATTTTCGCTTTCAGCCAGCCGAAGATAGGATCGTTATCCAGCGAGCGGTGCCAGCCAATAAATTCGCGCATGACCGGCAGCGTCACCGGGACCGGGAAAAGACGCAGCGGCAGCATCGCCGCGTACTGCTCCGCCAGCCGCCGGTGCAGCGTGGCGATCCGCGAGGTGCCGATCAGCAGCTGCGGAACGCAGTGGTAGCTGTGGGTCACCACCTCGATACGGCGGCTCAGCCCCGACTCGGCAAACAGATTGCCCTCCAGCCCCGGCTGCCGCTCGCGGCCAAAGACCACCGACACGTGCCCCAGCTGTTGCCAAGCTTCAAGGGTCAGCGCCTCGCCGGTGTGGGGATTGTCCGCCCAGGCCAGGCAGACAAACTCTTCGTCAAACAGCGCTTCGGCGGGATGGTCGGCGGCCATAAAACGCTCCGGCGCCACGATGATATCCAGCTCGCCGCGGTTGAGCATGCCGGTGGACTGGGCGTCCGGCGAGAAAAACTCAAAGGTCATATTCGGCGCCTGCAGGTGTACCGCCTGCAGCGCATCCTTCAGCATCACGTTGATAACGTAATCCGAGGCCATAATGCGGAAATGGCGCTTACTGGTTGCCGGCTCATCCACCGGCCGGCGGGCAATGGAGGTCTGAATTTTCATCAGCACGTCGCGGACCGGCTCCCGCAGCTCTTCCGCCAGCGGCGTGGGCCGCATCTTTCTGCCCACCTGGGTGAGCAGATCGTCCTCAAAGTAGGTGCGTAGCCGGTTGAGCACCCCGCTGGTGGCAGACTGGGTCATATGCAACCGGCCCGCGGCGCGGGTGATGTTCTGTTCATCGAGTAACACATCCAGTGCCACCAGTAAGTTCAGATCAAGATGTTGGTAACGCATGGGTCCCCCGGCGAGAAATGGCGTGCTTATCCTGTGGCTTAATTTAACTTTTCTGCAACTTTTTGTTTTCAATTTCCACGGCGATATCGTTTTTTGCGATAGCGATCATTCTTTATCGCGATTAGTCAGCGCGCCGCTGGCCTGGTTAACGTCCTCTACTCTGTACCCTGGAGAAAACAGCTACGATGAACATCAATAACGTATTAATCGTTGGCGGCGGCATCGGCGGTCTGTGCACCGCCATCGCCCTCCGCCAGGCCGGCGTCGCCGTCGACGTGGTGGAGATCCAGCCGCAGTGGCGGGTCTACGGCGTCGGTATCATTCAGCAGAACAATGTCGTGCGGGAAATGCAGCGGCTTGGGGTGCTGGAACGCTATCTGGACGCCGCCTGGCCGTTTGACAGCGTCTCAGTGCACACCCTGAGCGGCCACCAGCTGGCCAGCTTTCCCGGCCAGCGGCTGGCGGGTGAACAGTTCCCGGCTAACGTCGGCATCTCCCGCCTGGCCCTGCACAACGTCCTCTGTTCCACCGCCCGGGAGCTGGGGGTCCGACTGACCACTGGCGAGAGTATTGACGCCTTTCGTCAGGTTGACGATGCCGTGGAGGTGAGCTTCAGCCGCGGCGGCCAGGGGCGCTACGATCTGCTGGTAGGCGCCGACGGGATCTACTCCCGGGTGCGCGGCATGCTGTATGGCGAGCGCTATCGTCCCCGCTTTACCGGTCAGGGCGTTTGGCGCTACAACTTTCCGCGTCCGCCGGAGGTGGACCATCTGATGTGCTTTATGGGCGAGAGCTGCAACTGCGGGCTGGTGCCGCTGGGGGAAGATCTGATGTATCTGTTTATCACCTCCCACGAAGCGGATAACCCCCGCTACGCCCGCGACCAGCTGGCGGCAGAGATGCGCCGCCGTCTGCCGCCCGGCGCGGGGTTACCGGGGAGCCTGCGCGAGCATATCGTTAACAACGACGAGGTCGTCTATAAGCCGCTGGAGGAGCTATTCGTCGACGATCCCTGGTATCAGGGACGTGTCGTACTGGTGGGCGACGCGGTTCACGCTACCACCCCGCACCTCGGTCAGGGGGCGGGCATGGCGATTGAGGATGCCATCGTGCTGCGCGAAGCGCTGCAGCAGACCGACAGCGTCGCAGCCGCGCTGGCGCATTTTGACGCCCGCCGCCGGCCGCGCTGTCAGCAGATCTGGGCCGCCTCGCTGCAGGTGGGCGAGAGCGAGATCCACCGCGATCGCCATTTTGACCGCCAGCGGGCGATCGGCGATATGATGACCCTGACGGCGAGACCGATATAAACGCCGCCCCCTCCGCCGGCCAGGCCGGCGGAGTATTCTCTTGTTCATTAGTCGACACGACCGCCCTCTCCCCTCTTTCACCAGACGCTCACCTTTCGCCATGGAAAATATACCGGCGTGCCTCGTGATATTTGACACCCCTCCATCATGATGGCTAAGGTATATTTCAGCCCGCCCCGTTATCATGGAAAGGAAAATACGGAGATGAATATTATTCCGACTGAGATCTTAAAATATGCTATCGCTATTATCCCGCTGATTATTCAAATTTTTGCCGTGCGTTCTGGCTGGGTATTCCCTAAAGATAAAATATTCACCTCGCGCAAAAACATCAGTGAGTTCGCCGCTGCGCTGCATAAAAACAGCGACGACCCTAATCTGCAACGGATCGCGTACGAATATGGTATCGCCGCGCTGACCAAAGATAAAAACCTGACCATGGAACAAAGAAAAATACTGTTGAAATGCAAAAATCCGGTCAGCGATATTGATAATTACAGCAAATGCCAGCATTTAATTTCCGTCAATAATGAAAAGCGGATATTCAAATGGAAAAAGCCGGGCTATCGCTTCTGGCTCTATCGCAAATGCGTCGAAGTCATCAGTCTGGCGCTCTATTTTATTGGCGGCTTCTTAACGGCTTTGCCTTTCCTGTATGAAGGCCTCGCCAGCCCGGCGGTGATTGAGCGGATTAATCATTTATCCCGTCTGCAAAAATTCTGTATGGCAAGTTATCTGTTCGCCTGCGGGGTTTGTCTGGCGCTGATCTGCCTGCATAAACTCTCCACCCTCTCGATCGCGGAAAAAACCATCAAAGCGAATCGCTAACCCGCCCACCGCCCGGCGACCTGTCCACATCAGCGGCCCCTAACCCTGTGGATAACCTGGAGGCAGTTGCCCGGCAGCCCCAGCACAAGCGGGCTACCGGCCGCCGTTCATTTTTTGAACAGAAAAACACCCCCGCCGGACCGCGCGCTGAGCGCGAACCCCGCCACCACGGCGGAGGGAAGCGCCCGCCCCGCTTAATAATTCCACTTCGGCCGCGCCACCGTGTTTTTCTTCAGCAGATCGCGGAACGCTTTCAGATAGGGTTCATTACTGCGCCCGCGCTTACAGATGGCCGAGAACGGCGACTGAAAGCCAAACTCGTTGGGCAACAGCACCCGCAGGCGGTTCTCTTTGATCCACGGCCAGGCGTAATGCTCCGGCAGATAGCCAATATATTTCCCCGAGAGGATCAGCAGCAGCTGGGCGTCGACGGTCTCAACGGTGGCGCTGCCTTTGCTGAAGCCCCGGCGGCGGAGATCGCTGGTGTTCCAGTAGCTGCGGGTCACCAGCGGACACTGGCTGATCTGCTCTTTATCGAGCTGGCGGCTGAAGAACATCGGGTGCAGATCGCTGCAATAGAGCCAGTGCTGCTCGCGATACAGCGGCTCGCTGATGATGTTATGCACCTGCGAGTTGTAGCTGCCGATTGCCAGGTCGATATGGTTGTTCAGCACCCCGTTCAGTTGCTCCGCCGGGGTGCGAATAATCAGTTTGATATGCACATGGGGAAATTTGTCGCTGAAGCTGCGCAAGACCACCGGCAGCGAGAGCGCCGTTTCGGTCTCGATGGAGTCGAGCGTCGAAATGCACAGGGTGCCGCTGTGCTCCCCTTTGAGCAGGGCCGACTGCCGCTCCAGCTCATTGAGTTCGCTCAGCACGCGGATCGCCTGCTGTAAAAACTGCTGTCCTTTTTCCGTTAAGGAAAAGCCGCCGCGCCCACGCTGACAGAGGGTGAAGCCGAGCTGCCCCTCCAGTTGCGACATCGCATTGCTGATAGCGGAGACCGAAATGCCCAGCTCCTGCTGGGCCCGGCTGTAGCTCTCCAGGCGGGCCACCGCCTCGAAAACCTGCAGCTGACGAATATTGAGGCTGGCGTCGTGATGCATCGTATTTAGTTCACCAATAAATGAACTGAGTATTTACGCCAGACGATGTAAAGTCCAGCGCGGGTTGCGCACTATCTCTCCTGTTACGTTTCATCCGTCAGATTCAGGAGCAGACATGGATAACCTCTTTCACCAACCGCAGGGTGGCAATGAGATGCCACGCTTCGCCGGCCGCGCCACGATGATGCGCCTGCCGTTTATCGAAGATTTACAGGGACTTGATGCGGCATTTGTCGGCATTCCGCTGGATATCGGCACCTCGCAGCGCTCAGGCACGCGCTACGGACCGCGCTATATTCGCGCCGAATCGGTGATGATCCGTCCGTACAATATGGCGACCGGCGCCGCGCCGTTCGACTCGCTGTCGGTAGCCGACATCGGCGATGTGCCGATCAATACCTACAGTTTGCTCAAATCGGTGCAAATTATTGAAGATTACTACACCGGTTTGAATAGTTATCCGCTGATCCCCCTCACCCTCGGCGGGGACCACACCATTACCCTGCCCATCCTGCGGGCGCTGACCAAAAAACATGGGCCGGTGGGGCTCATCCACGTCGACGCCCATACCGACACCAATGATGAGATGTTCGGTGAGAAAATCGCCCACGGCACCACCTTCCGCCGCGCCGTTGAGGAGGGACTACTCGACCTCAAGCGGGTGGTGCAGATTGGCCAGCGCGCCCAGGGCTATGCCGCCGGGGACTTCCAGTGGGGCGTCGACCAGGGCTTTCGCCTGGTGCAGGCGGAGCAGTGCTGGCATACCTCGCTGGCGCCGCTGATGGCCGAAGTCCGCCAGCAGATGGGCGACGGGCCGGTGTATCTCAGCTTTGATATCGACAGCCTCGATCCTATCTGGGCCCCGGGAACCGGGACGCCGGAAGTCGGCGGCCTGACCTCCATTCAGGCGCTGGAGATCGTCCGCGGCTGCCGCGGCCTGAACCTGATTGGCGCCGATCTGGTTGAAGTCTCGCCCCCCTATGACGTGAGCGGTAATACCTCCCAGCTGGCGGCCAACCTGCTGTACGAGATGCTCTGCGTCCTGCCCGGCGTGAAGTACGCCTGAGGAAGCCGCCATGGAGCTGAAATGCTTTCGCACCCTCTGGGGAGTGACGACCCCCTGGCCGCAAACGCTGGATGAACTGCAGCGCGTCGGCTGCTGCGGTATCGAAGCCCGCGTCCCGTTAACGGCGGAGGAGCGGCGGCAGCTCGCCGACCGCCTGCAGGCGTCGGGGCTAGAGTATATCGCCATTCTCTTCAGCGGCGGCGGGGTGCTCCCCGCTCAGCATGAAACGCCGGAGCAGCATCTGGCGCGCCTGCGGATCCGCTTCGCCGAGGCCAGCGGCCTCAACCCGCGCTTTGTCAATCTGCTGGCGGGCAACGATCGCTGGCCGCTGGCGCAGCAGGTCGATTTTCTCGGCAAGGCGCACGAGCTGGCCGCCGGGTTTGGGTTGACCTGCAGCTTTGAAACCCATCGCGCCACCTCGCTGTACAGCCCGTGGCTCACCCTGGAGATCATTCAGCAGCTCCCCCAGCTGCGCTTTACCGCCGACATCAGCCACTGGGTGGTGGTCAGCGAGCGCCTGCTGGATGACCCCTGCGATGACTTCAGCGCCTTTATCGACCGCGTGCATCACGTGCAGGCCCGGGTGGGCTACGACCAGGGGCCGCAGGTGCCGCACCCGGCGGCGCCGGAGTATCAGCCGGCGCTGGCCTTTGCCGAGCGCTTCTGGGAGCAAATCTGGCATTCGCAGCGCCGGCGCGGCTACCCGCAGACCACCCTGACGCCGGAGTTTGGCGCCGACGGCTATCTGCACCATCTGCCGTTCACCAACGTTCCGGTGGCCGACCTCTGGTCGCTCAACGCCTGGATGGCCGCGCGCCAGCAGCCCCACTTTCAGCAGTTTTTAACGCTCACTGAACAGGAACCGCAGCCATGACCGCCGTGAAGCACGCTTTTACTGAACTCCCGACCATCGATATCCGCGATCTGGCCGGCGACGATCTCGCCAGGCGCCAGGCGGTGGCCGACGCCATCGGCCGCGCGGCGCTCGAGGTGGGCTTTTTCTACATCACCGGCCACGGCATCGACCCGGCGCTGATCGCCGGCGTCCGCGAGGCGGCGAAGCAGATCTTCGCCCTGCCGATGGCGGAGAAGATGAACTATTACATCGGCCGCTCCAAAAGCCATAAGGGCTACGTCCCGGAAGGAGAAGAGATCTACGGCGCCGGCAAGCCGGACCATAAAGAGGCCTTCGATATTGGCTTCCAGGCGGCGGACGACCATCCGCTGGTGCTCGCCGGTACGCCGCTGATCGGCGCCAACGAGTGGCCCGACCTGCCGGATTTCCGCGCGCGGGTGCTGGCCTACTACGACGCGGTCTTCGCCCTCGGCCACCGCCTGTTCGACGCTTTCGCCCTCGCGCTCGGTCTGCCGGAAGGGTATTTCAAACCGATGGTGACCTGCCCGCCGGCCAAGCTGCGGCTCATCCATTACCCGTTCGACGCCAGCGTCGAAGATGTTCCCGGAATTGGTGCACACACCGACTATGAGTGCTTCACCCTGCTGCTCGCCGACCAGCCCGGGCTTGAAGTCCTCAATGAAGAAAGCGTGTGGATCGACGCGCCTCCCGTCACGAACGCCGCCGGAGAAGAGGCGTTCGTGATCAATATCGGCGACATGCTGGAAGTGCTCAGCGCTGGCACATTTGTTGCTACAGCCCACCGGGTGCGCAAAGTGCCGCAGGAGCGGTACTCCTTCCCGCTGTTTTTCGCCTGCGATTACCACACGCTGATCCGCCCGCTGCCGACCTTTCTCGCCGCCGGCGAAGCCAGCGAATATCAGGAGCTGAGCATCGGCGAGCATATGTGGAGCCAGGCGCTGCAAACCTATCGCTATCTGCGCGAGAAGGTCAATCGCGGCGAGCTCCAGCTGCCGGCGCGCGCGCGCGGCACCCATACCTTTGGCCATCTGAAAAAACAGGCACAGCAAAAAAAACCCTAACCACCCGTGAGGATCCATGATGACTAGCACCCTGAAAAAAATCTCGCGCCGCGTCGCGCTTACCCTCGCCGTCAGCGCCTGTTTCTCCTCTGTCACCCAGGCGGCGGAACTGCTGACCGAGGGCGTCTTTAAGGTGGGGATGGAGGTCACCTACCCGCCGTTTGAGTCCTATGACAGCCATAACAATATCGTCGGTCTCGACCCGGAGTTCGCGACGCTGATTGCCGAGCATCTGCAGGCCAAACCGCAGCTGATCGACACCAAGTTCACCAGCCTGATCCTCGGCATCGGCAAGAAATATGATGCGGTGATCTCCGGGATGTACGTGACGCCGGAGCGCCAGAAACAGGCCGACGCCATCCCTTACGCCCTCTCCGGCGCGTCGATCATCGCCCTGAAGGGCGGCGCGGCGCAGCCGAAAACCGAAGATGAGCTGTGCGGCGTGAAGGTCGGTCTGCAGGCAGGCACCACCTGGGTGACCAGCCTGAAAAAACACTCCGATGAGTGGTGCCTGAAAAACGGCAAACCGGCCATCACTATTCAGGAGTTCCCGACGGCGCCGGAAGCCTCCCAGGCGCTGCTGTCGAAGAACATCGACGCCCAGCTTGAGATAGCCCCGGCGGCGCAGATTATCGTCGATAAGAGCCGCGGTCGCCTGGGGATAAGCTCGACGCGCCTCGTCTACCCGCTGCCGCTGGGGATCTATGTCGCCAAAGGCAACACCGAGCTGGCGGAGGCGATCAAGGCCACCCTCGCCACGCTCAAAGCCAACGGCAAATATGCCGCGCTGATCAAAAAATACAACTTAGAAAGCATCGATTAAGACAATAAGCACTGCGCAACAGGAGTCAGTATGGCGTTCGATTGGGGATACTTTTTTTCATTATTTAGCATTGGGGCATTCTGGCAGGCGTGCGTGACGGTTATCGTGATCAGCACCTTGTCCTGGGGGATCGGCCTGGTGGTCGGTTTTCTGCTAGCCTGCGCGAAGCTCTCGGCGCCGCGCTGGATCAAGATCCCCGTCGAACTCTATATCTGGTTTTTCCGCAGCGTGCCGCTGATGGTGCTGCTGGTGTTTGTCTACAACCTGCCGCAGCTGTTTCCGCTGACCCAGCCGCTGCTCGGGGTGCCGTTTATCGCCGGGCTGGTGTCGATGACCGTCACCGAAGCGGCCTATATGGCGGAGATCCATCGCGGCGGGCTGTTGTCGGTGGCCAAAGGGCAAAGCGAGGCGGGCCATGCGCTGAGCTTCAGCTTTATCGGCATCCAGCGGCTGATTGTTATTCCTCAGGCGTTTCGCATCTCGTTGCCGACGCTGATCAATGAATACATCACCATCATTAAGCTGAGCTCGATTTTATCGGTAGTCTCCTTACCCGAGCTGCTGCTCACCGGCCAGCGCTTGTATGCGCAAAATTTCCTCGTGATGGAGACGCTGCTGGCGGTGGCGGTGTACTACGTCATGGTGGTTACCGTCTTCACCTGGCTGTTCCGGGCGCTGGAGAATAGCCTCGATATTCAGCGCAAGCGTCCGCAAACGCTCAGCGAGGCGGAATGCCAGGCGCTGCGCCAGAGCCTGCCGGCGATGACGGAAGCGATCAACACCCCGGCCGTCAACGGCGCGCCGCCGGCGCTGGATCTGCGGGGCATCCGCAAATCCTGGGGCCAGCATGAGGTGCTGAAAGGCATCGACCTGCAGGTAGATAACGGGGAGGTGATCAGCATCATCGGCCCGTCCGGCTCCGGCAAAACAACCCTGATCCGCACCATCAACGCCCTCGAAAGCATTGATGGCGGGGAGATCATTCTCTACGGCGAGGACTATCTGAAAGGCGGAGCCATCGTCGATAAGCGCCAGATGCGCGCCGGGGTGCGGCGCATCGGCATGGTCTTCCAGAGCTTCAACCTGTTCCCCCACCGCACGGTGCTCGACAACGTGATGCTGGCCCCGCGCTACCACCAGCTGCTGGATCAGCCGGTCGCCCGCGAGCAGGCCCTGGCGCTGCTCGACCGCGTCGGTCTGCTGGCCCATGCCCACAAGTACCCCGGACAGCTCTCCGGCGGCCAGCAGCAGCGCGTGGCGATCGCCCGGGCGCTGGCGCTGAAGCCGGACATCATGCTGTTTGACGAACCGACCTCGGCGCTGGATCCCGAGCTGGTGGGCGAGGTGCTGAAGGTTATTCAGTCGCTGGCCCGCGAAGGTATGACCATGCTGATTGTCACCCACGAGATGGACTTCGCCCTGTCGATTTCCGACCGCGTGGTGCTGATGGAGAACGGCGTGGTGCAGGCCGACATCGCCCCGCAGGTGATCCGCAGCCCGCTGGAGGCCCCTTCTCTGCAACGAATCCGTGAATTTATGGGAGTGCACTAAATGGCAACTGAGCAACACCTGCGCCAGCAGCTGGCCGCCGCCTACCGTCTGGCGGCGCTGTTCGGCTGGGAGGATACCCTCTACACCCACTTCTCCGTGCGCCTGCCCGGCGACGGCGAGCCGCGCTTTTTAATTAATCCCTTCGGCATGATGTTTGATGAGGTCACCGCCAGCAATCTGATCGTGGTGGATATGCAGGGCAAGGTCGTAGAGGGCGAGGCGCCGGCTAACTCGGCGGGCTTCACCATCCACAGCGCGGTGCATATGGCCCGGGAAGACGCCCACTGCGTGATCCACACCCACACCCTGCCGGGGATGGCGGTGGCCGCCTGCGAGGACGGCCTGCTGCAGCTCAACCAGATCAGCACCGAGTTTTACCAGCGCGTCGGCTACCACCCCTATGAAGGGGTGGCCTTTGACCTCGACGAACGGGCGCGCATTCAGCGCTCGCTGGGGAATAATATCGCCATGATCCTGCAGAGCCACGGCCTGCTGTCGGTGGGCCGTACCGTGGCTGACGCCTTTTACATCATGTTCTACCTCAATCGTGCCTGCGAGATCCAGATGGCCGCCGCCCAGCTGGCGGCCCTCAGCCCGATCCACACCATCGCCCCGCACCTCAGCCAGCACGCCTGCGAGCAGCTGATGGGCGTGGAGCATGAACGTCAACAGGTCTGGCAGGCGTGGTTGCGCCGTCTTGACCGTCTCGATACTTCTTACAAAGACTAACGCCTATGTCCGATATCACTATCGTGGTGGATTGTAACGACGCGGATTTCGCCCGCGATATCTGCGCCGCCCTGCAGCAGTTTCCCGACGTCACCGCGCTCCTGCCCCATCACCAGGCGGCGCGCGACGCGCAGTACGCCAGCTGCTGGTTCCCTAGCCCGCAGCTGTTGACCCGCTCGCCAGGGCTGAAGCTGATCCAGGCCGCGTCCGCCGGGGTCGATCATCTGCCGCCCGCGCTGTTCGCCAGCGATATCCCGCTGTGCCGGGTGATCGATGAGGACTTTCGTCACGGCATGTTCGAATATGCCCTGTGGGGCGTGCTGTGGTTCCAGCGTTATTTTGACCGGGCGCTGGCCCACCAGCGGACCCAAACCTGGAAGCTCTATCCCCAGCGCGCCGCCGCCGACTTCCATATCGGCATTATGGGCCTCGGCGAAATTGGCGGCTATATCGCCGACCAGCTGGCCCGCCTTGGCTATCGGGTCTCCGGCTGGTCGCGCAGTGAGAAGCAGCTGGCTGGCGTCACCTGCTACCGCGGCGAGGAGGCGCTCGATAGCTTCCTCGGGTCGCTTGACGGGCTGATTAACCTCCTGCCGCTCACCGCGCAGACCCGGGGTATTCTCGCCGCGCCGCTCTTCAGCCGGCTTCCCGCCGGGGCGGTGTTAATCAACTGCGGGCGTGGAGAGCATATGGTCAATGAGGATGTGCTGGCGGCGCTGGAGAGCGGCCAGCTCGCCGGAGCGGTGCTCGACGTCTTCCCGCAGGAGCCATTGCCGGCGGACGATCCGCTGTGGCGCCATCCGCAGGTGGTGATCACCCCGCATATGGCCTCTGCGGCCCCCGCCGAGGTGATCGCCCGCCAGCTGCTGGAGAACATTCAGCGCCAGCGTCGCGGGCTGCCGCTCAAAAACCTGGTCAATAAGCACGCCGGTTACTGATCCCTACCGATACCGCCGCTGCTACGCTTAATGGGAGATCCACAACCAGAAGGCAGGAACATGAAGATTGATTTATCGGGGAAAGTCGCGCTGGTCACCGCCTCCACGGCGGGTATTGGCTTTGCTATCGCCAAAGGCCTGGCGGAGAGCGGCGCAGAGATCATCCTTAACGGGCGCAGCGAGCAGAGTGTGAACGCCGCGATCGCCCGCTTGCAAAATGAGGTGCCGGGGGCGAAAGCGCGCCCCGCCGTCGCCGACCTCAGCGGCGCCGACGGCGCGGCACATCTGCTGCAGGCCGTGACCGGCGTCGATATTCTGGTCAATAACGCCGGGATCTACGGCCCGCAGGATTTTTACGCCACCGATGACGCGACCTGGGAAAACTACTGGCAGACCAACGTCATGTCCGGCGTGCGCCTGTCGCGGGGGCTGCTGCCGGCGATGGTCAGTAAAGGCTGGGGGCGGGTGGTGTTTATCTCCTCGGAATCGGCGCGCAATATCCCGGCGGATATGATCCACTATGGCGTCACCAAGACCGCCCAGCTGTCGCTGGCCCGCGGCCTGGCGAAATATGTCGCCGGCAGCGGAGTGACCGTTAACAGCGTTCTGCCGGGGCCGACGATTTCCGACGGCTTTGCCGAAATGCTGAAAGACGAAGTGGCGAAAACCGGCCAGTCGCTGGAGGAACTGGCGAAAGCGTTTGTCATGACCCATCGTCCGAGTTCGGTGATCCAGCGGGCGGCCTCGGTGGAAGAGGTCGCCAATATGGTGGTATACGTCTGCTCGCCGCAGGCGTCGGCCACCTCCGGCGCCGCGCTGCGCGTTGACGGCGGCGTGGTGGATGATATTCTCTGACGTCCTCTCATTCAGGGGAGTCCCCCTCCCCTGTCGTCTTTCCCGGCGCTAAAAAGCGCAAAACGTTAAAAAACAGCCGCAAAGTCGCACAAAGTGAACAGGAACATGTATTCCCAAAACTTATGATATTTGTTTTAAATATAAGTTGTGGTGTTAATGTCTCTGTTACGAAGCTTGCTTTTCTTTCTCGGCGCGGCGGTCGCGGCCGCCATCGCGGTACTCTGCCTGTGGGTGGATATTCGGGTATTTGGCAACGACATCCCGGAGGTGTCGCTCACCGAAGTGGTTCAGGAGAGCGTGCTGGCCGTCATCGTGCTGGTTCATCTTCTGCTGGCGCGCAAATATGCCCACCTGCGCTATAGCAATATCCTCATCGGCGGCTTCTTCCTCGCCATGCTGATCCGCGAACTGGATGGCCTGTTTGATTTACTCTCCCATGGCAGCTGGGTGTGGTTTGCCCTGCTGGCTACCGCAGGGTCCCTGCTGATGCCGCTGCGCCATTTGCGCCAGACCCTGTCGCAGCTGGCGGATTATACCCGCACCCCGTATTACGGGATGATGATCAGCGGCCTGCTGGCGATTCTGGTCTTCTCGCGGCTGTTCGGTATGCACGGCCTGTGGTACGCCGTGCTGGATGAGAACTACGCTCGGGTGGTGAAAAATACGGTGGAGGAAGGCAGCGAGTCGTTTGGCTATATGCTGTGCCTGACCGCCACCCTCGGCTACTCCTGCTACTTCCGCGACCTGGCGCGACAGACGCTGTCGCCGCAGCGCTGACCGCGGCCGACAACCACCGCCGGACGCGCCCGTCGGCGGTGGGGCGCCTCAGCGCTTAACCGCGAATTTTCCACTTCCGTTTGAGAACCTCTTTATCCTGGCTATCCAGCCACTGGTTCACTTTCTCCAGCAGCGCCGGATTATCTTTACTCATCATATACACCTTGTCGCTGGCGGTGCCGGCGAACGGCGTCTCGTTGGCGACGCAGAACACGCCGGGCTCTTTGCTCTGGTAATAGTCGCCTTCGATCAGATCGGTCACCATCATATCGGCCGTTTTCTGCCGCAGCGCCTCCAGGTTATCGACGTTGTTCTTCACGCGAATGATCTGCGCCTGCTTAATATGCTCATCGACAAAGCTCTGGTTGGTGCCGCCAGGGTTGACGACCACCTTCACCTCCGGACGGTCTATCTTCGCCAGCGATCCAAGCCGGGGGGCGGCCTGACAGTTGGCTAAGGCGATTTTACCGTTCGCCACCACCGGGTGGCTGAGGGCGAACTCCTTCGCCCGCGCCGGGGTCTGCGTCACGCCGCCCATCGCAATATCAAACTTGTCCGCCTGCAGATCGGCGGCGAGCGCCGGCCAGCTGGTGTAGACGAAGCTCACCTTCAGCCCCAGCGTGCGCCCGAGATCGCGGGCCATGTCCACGTCATAGCCCTGCAGCTCGCCGGCGGCATTGCGAAACGCTAGCGGGGCGTAGTCGCCCGGCACGCCGACCTTCAGTTCACCGCTGCGCTCGATGGTTTGCATATCGCGCGCCTGGGCGCCACAGGTCATTATCGCCAGCGTCAGCGCCAGCCCCACCGTCAGTTTCATCTCGCCATCCTTTTTGTTATCGGGTTTTCGCGCCGGGGTGGCCGGCCGCTTCTCAGTCAACATCATCCGCAGCGCGTAACAGGGAATTCATCCTATTTTTAAACATCGGGACATACAACCCGACGATCGGGTTGCCGATCGCAAATCTGAAAACGAAACAGGGCTATCGCCCGGTGAATGATTTCTCATCCGCCGGGCGTAGCTTTACGCCAGCGATCGTATTTTCCAGACTGACGCCGTGCCGAATTAAGCACAAAAAACAGCAGCAAGAGCGAAGTAACCAATTGAATTAATGAATAATTTATTTAAATACACGATATTTCGCGTTCAGACATCGACAACTACCGTCTTATTTACTCCAGCATTCCTCCACAGTACTATCCCGGAAAACGCAGGTAATAAATAACAACCATATATTAATTCCAGGCGACAATATATTTGCCAAATAAATGAATTAATAAAAAACATGCCCGATTAAAGTCATTTTGTGCCGTATCTGACCCGCAAAATAATGACCCTGGCGCCAGGTTTACCGGCACGACAGGAGGAATGAACATGAAAATAACCACCCTGGGTCTGGCGATGCTCTTCGTCGGACTGGCCGCCGGCCCGGTTTACGCGGCAGACGGCACGCTAAATTTCATCGGCAGGGTCGTGAACGGCGCCTGCAAACTCGAAGGGGCGGGCAATAACGGGGTCATCGACATCAGCATGGGCGATATTCCGCTGTCGAGACTGAAAAACAGCCAGTCGGGTACCGGGCCAGCGGTCGGCGTCGATATTCGCGTCAAAGATTGCGAGAAAGGCACCTACTACATTGTGGTGGATGGCCCCTCTCCCACCGCCACGCCTGAAAATCATGTGCTGGCCCTCAACGATAGCGGTAAGCCGGCCGGCAGCGTGGGTATTCTGCTCACCGACCGTACGGGGACGCCGCTCGGCCTCGATGCACACCTCGATCCACAGCACGATCCCCGCATTGAGATCCCGGTGGACGGCGGCTCCGGCACCTTCAGTCTGAAAGCCTTCTATTACACCTGGGATAAAGCCCACGTACTCCCCGGTGACGGCAACGCAACGGCCCGGTTTACCATTATGCAGGAATAGCTTCCCGGTCAGGGATGAGACGTAAAGGGAGCGAAGATGAAAATACAGCTGGCTGTGCTGTTTAGCGCCATGACCTTTCAGGCCTGCGCCGGGATCACCATCGATGCCACGCGGGTGGTCTACTCAGGAAAAGACAAAGCCGCCACCCTGAACATTCATAACCGCAGCCGCACACCTTATAAAGTGCAGATCTGGCTGGACGCCGGGCTCAACAGGTCGCGCGTCGGCCTGCCGATGGTGGCGACCCCGCCGCTGGTCTATTTATCCCCCCAGCAAACCGCCCAGCTGCGCTTTATCTATCTCGGCGGCGGGCTCCCCGCCGATCGGGAAAGCCTGTACTGGGTCAATATTCAGGAGAATCCGCCGCCGTCAGACGGTAACCATACGCTGCAGTTTATCGTCCGCACCCGCCTGAAGCTCTTTTATCGTCCTCCCGCCATCGCCACCACCCTCGCCAGAGAGGTGCGAAAGCTGCAGTGGCAGCAGAGCGGCAATAACCTGCGCTTAACTAACTCAGGCCCACTGCATATCACCCTGGTCAACGGGGCGCTGATCGATAATAAAGGCCACATTTCGCCGATGAGAAACGTGATGCTCCGGCCGTACAGCAGCTATACCGTGTCAACGACCGACAGCGCTCGCCTGTACAAGCTGAACTATATCGACGATGACGGCGCGGTGGTGGCGATCCCCCTTCAGGCGGCCTATGCTCCGGCCCCACGCTAGTTATACTCGAGGGCGAAGGTCACCATGCTGTCGGCTGTGCCCGCCGTCACCGTGGCGTCAGTTTGCACATACTGGGCGTTAAAATTAATGGCCTCAGCCGTGCCGGCGTTACTGCCGGTTACCCTTTTCAGGATCGGCAAGTTGCTGGCCTCATTGATTTTAACGCTGGTGCCATCGGACACTGCCGCGCCGGGGTTATTGCCGTAGGTCAGCTTCACGCCGACGCCGCTGGCGCTGTTGCTGGCCTTGCTTAGCGCCAGGGTATCACTCTCCACGCTGACGCCGAAAAAGCCGATGCGCACATCGGTCGGCGACGGACAGAACACCGGGATCGAAAAGCGCTTCGCCTGGCCGCCGGTGCTCCCTTGACCGTGAAACTCCGCCCGGTTTACCGTGCCCAGACTGACCTGGATCGTTGAGGTCGCCACCTGGCAGCTGCCGCTGCTGCCAATGTCCACGTTCAGGGCGGCGATATCAATGCTGACCGGCGCGCTGGCGACAAAGCCGGCGTTTCCGTTGGCCTGCTGTTCAATGGTCACCTCCCCTACCTGCGGCAGCGGCGACGAGTTGGTATGCGTCCCGTCCGCCAGCTTTACCGTACCGGTCTTATAGAAGGTTACCGCGATCCTGACCGTCGTCTGCTGCTGCGTCATGAGCGCCGGGAGCATCGTGCTGTCGCAGACCACCACCGACTCGCCGCCAGCGGAGTGGCTGCCGTCGATAGCGCGCATCGGGCCGCCGGCGCACTGGAAGCTAAGCGAGTAGCCGATGCCGTCGATGGCGCTGGGGTAGACGTGCTGTCCGTTAATCACCACCGGCGAGCCGCCGGTTTTCAGCTGTTTGTAGACAATGCGTTTGGCGCTCGCCGTCGGCAGCTGCAGGTCGCAGGAAAAGGGGATCCCGCTGCCGTTATCCGCCATCGCGCTGGTCATCTGGGTATTGACCGGCAGCGTGGGCAAATACTTGATATTGGGAATATTGACGGTGGTCTGGCCGATATTCGCGCGGCAGTTTTCAGCCCGCGCGCCGGGAAGATAGCCGCTCAACGCCAGCAAAAAGAGAAAAGGAAGTAGACGAAAAACAGATTTCATAGCCGCCTCAGCGTGACTGGCACAGCCCGGAGACGGTTTTCACCGTATTCAGACTCTGCTGTGGGTTATCCGCAAGATGAAAATGCATCGTGCAACTCTGCGACTGGTTATTGACGACCCAGCTCACCGCCAGGGTTCCCTCCTGCGGCACGCCGCTGAGGTACACCTGACCGCCGTCGGCTACCATGCCGCCCGGCGCATTGCCGCCCTCCTCCGTCCCGACCAACCGTGCGCTGGCGCCAAAGGGTAACGGCCCCTGCGCATTGCGCAGGGTAAATAGCACCCGGTTGCCTATGCGGGTCCGGTAGTTGGCCATCACCACCGCGCCGCCGCCGGGGATCACCGTCTGACCCTGCTGGTCGACGTCGGTATCATCCGCCATCGACTCCGTGTCGAGGGTAATGACATTTTTCCGGTAGGTGGTCAGAGACGGCACCACGGCATAGCCGCGCCAGTCGGTGTGCACATTGTTGCCGTTTTGCACCGCCACGCCGGCAGCCCCCGGCGCGCGGACGATGGCGAAGCTCTCGCCCACCGTCTGACCGAAGGTCACGCCGTGCGGATGCGCGACCACCGAGCCGGCGCCTCCCCAGGTCAGCTGATTACTGGCGGTGTCATGGCGATAGCCGAGCTGCGCGTTGCCGAAGCCGCCGTGGTAGTCCAGGGCGACGCTGCTGTTGGTGCCCCGCTCCTGGTTGCCGTAGCCCTGCTGAACCGAGTAGAACAGATTCGGCCGCGTCGGCACCGCGCCATACAGCGACACCTGCTGCGAGGTATAGCCATTGCTGTCCGAGGTGGTGTTGTAGCTCACCGCGCTGTCGGACAGTGGACCGCCCAGCGGAATATTGATATTGAAAGACCAGGAGCGGTCATTTTTTTGCTGGCCGCTGGCGCGGGTGTAGTAATAGCCCACGCCCCAGGAGATCCCTTTCCAGGCGCTGTAGAACCCGAGATGCACCGTCTCATCCCGACTCTGCCGGTGCCAGTATTCCTGCGACCAGGCGGAAACCGCCAGACTGCCCAGACCGCCGAGGCGTTGTGACACCGACACTTCCTCCCGGCGGCGCCGGTTGTCCACCTGCCCCTGCGCGCTTTCGAGGGCGCTGGCTTCGGCAAAATCGTAATAGCCGCTGGAGGAGTAGCGATAGCTGGCGAGGCTGAACGTGGTGCCCGAGCTGACGAAATCTTTCTGATACTGAGCGCGCAGCGAATGGCCCGCATAGCGCTTGCCCGACGGCGTACGGGTGACGGCCTGAGTGACGTCGCCTCCCAGCGAACCGAACTCGCCAAAGCCGCGGCCCAGGCCCAGCGCCCACGACTGATAGTCCTGGGCCAGCTGCGTGCCGCCGTAGAGGGTAAATCCCGCCGACAGACCATAGAACAGGGTGCCCTGCAGGAATTCCGGCGAGCGCACCGAATCCGCCCCGGAGTGGTAGCGACCAGCGCTGAGGCTGAATTTGCCGCGCCCTTCGCGCAGCATATACGGCACGGCGGAATAGGGCTGGGTAAAGGTGCGCACCGAACCATTGCTCTCGGTCACCTTCACCTCCAGATCGCCGCTCTGCGAGGTGGGATAAAGATCGCTGATGGCGAACGCCCCCGGCGACACGAAGGTTTCGTAGATCACATACCCGTGCTGGGAGACGGTCACTTTGGCATTGCTGTGCGCCACGCCGCGGATGGTAGGGGCAAAGCCGCGCTGGCTGTCCGGGAGCATCTCATCGTCAGACATCAGTTGGACGCCGCGAAACGGGATGCTGTCAAACACATCGCCGGTGGTGTAAGTATCGCCGATCCGCAGCAGACTCTTCAGCGAGCGGACGTCGCGCTGCAGCCAGGTGCTCTGTGAATCCCAGTGCCGGCGCTGCTGGTCGTACTGCATTGAGGAGATATTGCGCAGCCGCCAGGCGCCCAGGTTCACGCCGCTGCGTAAATTGAGATAGTTTGAGCGGCTGCTCTCCCCTTCATCGGCATTCTTTATCTGCGCGCCGGAAAAATAGTAATCGACAAACGCGGCCGGCACGCCATCGTCCCAGCGCGAGGGATCGACATAGCCGCGGCTTTGCACGTTCATCGCCGCCTGGGGAATGCTCAGCGTCAGGCGCTGGTTAGCGAAGGTGAAGCGGCTGCTGGCGTCGGGAATAAACTTCTCGATCCGGGTGAAGGTCTCACCTTCATGCAGCGTTTGAAAAGCCGGAAACGCGCTGACGTTGACCCCATAATCCGCCAGCTGCCCGGGCGTCAGCACCGGCTGCAGCTGTCCGCCATCGTCAACAAAGGTGATATTGGCCTGGCCCAGCTCCTGGTCGTTAACCACCACGGTGACAGGATAAGTCCCCGGCTGCTGCCCGCCGGGTTTGGCGAAGTAGTGCAGATCGGAGGTTTGCTGCTGCGGGTCGGCAAACTCCAGCGCCGCCGGATCAAAATAGTCGTCGGCCAGCGCCCGGCTCAGCGGGCTGAGACAACACATCATCGTCGGCAGCGTCGCCAGCGCCAGCGCCCGTCCGGCGGTGACGGGCAACGCGGCATACTCCCGCACCCTGGCTGTTGTTATTCTTTTCATGCTGGCGCCGTCCGGTAAGCTCATCACAAAGGGGAATTACTGCTGGGCGTAATCGCTGACGCCGCCGTAGTCGTTAATCGCCCGCCATTTGACGGTGCCGTGCCCGCTCACCGGCCACGTTTTCTCGCCAAAGGGGGCCACCATGCCAGGCTCGTCGATTGCCTGCCCGCCCACCTCGACGGCGTAAAAAGAGACAAAATAGGGTGTGGGGTTTGCCACCGTCAGATGGCCGCCGGACTGGCTAAACTTCAGCTGCTGCCAGGCTTTAGCCGGGTCGCCCGCCAGGCCGTTGGGGCGATAAAAGATTTTGAATTTCGACTTAATATTGACCTGCAGCTTGTTCACCTCGCCCTTGGGCGTCGGGGCGATACTTTTGACGTTCAGCCAGTAGACCGATTCACGGTCGCTGGGCAGCGAGGCGCCAATAAAGTTAATGCGCAGGACGTTATTTTGCTCCGGATCGAGACGGAATAAGGGCGGCGTAACAATAAAGGGCACCTTGGCCTTATCGTTTTCCGCGTAATTTTCCACCCACGACTGCACCAGATAGGGCGTATGGGTATCGGCATTAGTGACTGAAATAGCGGCTTCACGCTTCCCTTCCTGATAAATCACACGGGTTCCACCCATGACAATACCGGCCTGTGCTGCCGTGGAGCACAGCAGAAAGGCCGCAACGGCAATTATTTTCTTCATCATGACTTACCATCAGGTAAAGGTTGAACAAACAGTAAAATAAAGCAGGGAATATCAGAGCCAGTACCCGTCGGGATAATTAGCAAAAACAACTATACCGTCACGAATATATTCCGTGACTTTATGACAATTATCACTTTAGCTATCTGCAATTAATCAGGACGCAGTGGACTGACTCTGAATAGCGCGCAATATGATTAGTTATAAATCATATTGAAATTAGCCGTACCGTTAGCATCGCCTGCCGTCACCGCACCGGTGGAGATATAGTCGGCGAAAAACTTGAGGTCGGCAGTGCCGGTGCCGGCAGTCGCGCCCGCAACGACATTTTTGGCTTGAGACGCTTTGCCGAGGCTGACCGCCGTAGACTTGTCATCTTCATACAGCTTGATCGCCACGCCAGCGGCGCCGCCGGTGGTCGCCAACAGCGTGTTATCCGACTGATCGCGCGCGCCGTCAAACAGCACTGCAACATTTTTTACGCTGGCGGGGCAATCTTTCACACTGATATGGAAAGGCGTTTTGGTGGTTTCAAAACCTGTGCTGGTAAAATAGGTGCTGGCCCATTTGCCCAGATCCACCGTTTGGCTGGTGGATGCGCTGTCGATATTGCAGGAGCTGTCGGTGATTGATCCATTGAAGATAACCTGTCCGCCGGTACCCTGGGTACCCGCCTTGGTGCCAGGGTTAACGTTAATGGTTGGCGTAGTAACAGAAATTGCAGCGCCAGAAACCAGCGCTCCCATGAGAATTGCCATAATACGAAGTTGCGTTTTCATTATTTATCTCATCGTTAACGAATATATTTTCCCGTCATCGGCAATAGCCCCATGGCTATCGCGAAACGGCTCGTCCGTTCCTCCCTGTAAATGTTCATTGCGTTCCTTCCGCAGGATAATCGGCACACGTCCTTTGACTCCGCTTTATTTCGCCGAAAGGTGGCCATGAATAACAAGCAGAAGAAAAAGAGTTATTTTGATGTGCGAAATAAATATATTACCCGATGTAAAAAAAGGCAACCTGATGAAATGTTACATACAGGTTAACGACTATGCTCGGCATAAAGTTATTTTTTGAAATCGCATTTCAATGTTAATTTACATATCTATACAAAAGAAAGTTAAATACCTCTCAACAACAACATGTCCATTTCATTAACAAATTTAAAGGTAATTGTTCAAAAAAGCGTCTTGTTTTATTGTGCTCAAGCCCGGCGCCACGAAAAAATTAGGAATTTTCCTGGTATTAATCTTCATCATTTCTACACAAATTAAGGCAAAGCGCTCCTGATCCGCGCTGTAATTTCTTGTTCTGGAAGTATTTTAATTTTCAAATGAAAGCTATTACTTCATTAACCCAAATGTATTGCCGTTATCCGCCACCGTAACCGCTCCCGTTCAGAGGGTTATTTTGACGCAAAAAAAATCCGCAACCCGAACGGATTGCGGACTGAGGATCAATCAGTAATGAGATGGCCTTCAGAACAGGCCCAGCGGCGCGGTGCCGTAGCTCACCAGCAGGTTTTTGGTTTGCTGATAGGCATCCAGCGCCATCTTGTGCGTTTCCCGCCCGACGCCGGACTGTTTATAGCCGCCGAACGCCGCATGTGCCGGGTAGACATGATAACAGTTGGTCCATACGCGACCGGCCTGAATACCGCGCCCCATGCGATAGGCGAGATTGGTATCGCGCGTCCACACCCCAGCGCCGAGGCCAAACTGGGTCTCATTGGCGATAGCCAGCGCTTCCGCTTCGTCCTTAAAGGTGGTCACCCCGATCACCGGCCCAAAGATCTCCTCCTGGAAGGAGCGCATATCGTTGCGACCTTTAATCAGCGTGGGCTGAATATAAAAACCATTATCCAGCGCCGGCGCGATCGCCGCCCGCTCGCCGCCGGTGAGGATTTGTCCGCCCTCTTCCCGGGCAATCTGAATATAAGAGAGGATCTTGTCGAACTGCTGGCGGGAAGCCTGGGCGCCGATCATGGTGTCGGTATCTAACGGATCGCCGCGACGGATCTGCGCCACCTTCTCCATGACCCGCGCCATAAAGGGCTCATAGATGGATTCATGGATCAGCGCCCGCGACGGGCAAGTACAGACCTCACCCTGGTTGAAGAAACCGAGCACCAGCCCCTCCACCGCCTTCTCAATAAACTCCTCTTCACCCTCCATCACGTCGGCGAAGTAAATATTGGGCGATTTGCCCCCCAGCTCGACGGTGCAGGGGATAATATTCTCCGCCGCACAGGCGAGAATATGTCGCCCGACCGGCGTGGAGCCGGTAAACGCCAGCTTGGCGATACGCTTGCTGGTGGCCAGCGCCTCGCCCGCCTCTTTGCCGAAGCCCTGCACCACGTTCAGCACCCCCGCCGGGAACAGATCGCCGATCAGCTCCAGCAGCAGGGTAATACTCAGCGGCGTCTGTTCCGCCGGCTTGAGCACCACGCAGTTACCCGCCGCCAGGGCCGGGGCCAGCTTCCACGCGGCCATCAGCAGCGGGAAGTTCCACGGGATAATCTGACCGACCACCCCCAGCGGTTCATGGAAATGGTAAGCCACCGTGGTTTCGTCAATTTCGGCAGTGCTTCCCTCCTGGGCGCGCAGGCAGCCGGCGAAGTAGCGAAAATGATCCACCGCCAGCGGCAGGTCCGCATTCAGCGTTTCGCGGATCGGTTTGCCGTTGTCCCAGCTCTCCGCCACCGCCAGATATTCCAGATGCTGTTCAATACGGTCGGCGACCTGCAGCAGCAGCCTGGAGCGCTGTTGCACTGAGGTTTTGCCCCACGCCGGCGCCGCACGGTGGGCGGCGTCGAGGGCGAAGTCAATGTCTCTGGCGTCCGACCGGGGAAACTGCGCAATGTTGCTGCCGTCTACCGGGGAGGTATTCATAAAGAATTCACCGCTCAGCGGCTCGACAAATTTACCGTCAATAAAGTTGCCGTAAGCGGATTTCAATGAAACCAGGGCGCCGGGCTGGCCAGGGTGTGCATAACGCATCGCAAATCTCCTTCTGTAGGGTTGAGACGCAGCGGCATATTGATTTTTTAAACTTGCCGCCGAACGCTTCTCACTTTGCAGGGGTTATGCCAGTTTTTCGTTTTCTCTAAATAGGTTTATTTATTAACAGGTTGTATTCACTGACTGGGCAGATGGTCAGCCACTGTCGCATGGGTTTCCACTTATGTGTTGCAAATCGCAACACCAAATAAACCAAATAGCTACAATATTGCAACACAGCAACATCGACCCAGAGGTGCCCTGTGCCAGGCAATCCCTTTCTTCTCGCCCCAGAGGTTAACGCCAATCCCCTGCTGAGCGATTCATGGTCTCGCTGCCAGCGCTACGGTCTGGATCCCGCCACCGAGGATTTTCCCCGCCTCGACGCTGGCGAGCTGGCGGACCGGCTCGCCAGCCACCGCAGCCTGCAGCAGCTGGCGCAGCCGGTGGTGGAAGCCCTGTCGCGCCAGGTGGCGGACCTGCAGTCGGTGGTGATCCTTTCCGACCCCGGCGGCCTGGTGCTCCATACCGTCGGCGATACCCAGGCGATGCAGAAGGCTCAGCGCGTCGCGCTGGCGCCGGGCAATCTGTGGAGCGAAAGCGGACGCGGGACCAACGCCATCGGCACCGCGCTGGCGATTGACGACGGCTGCGAAATCGATGGGCGTCAGCACTTTCTCACCCGCAACCAGAATTTGTACTGCGCGGCGATGCCGCTCCAGCGGCCGGACGGAAGCATCGCCGGCGTGCTGGATATCTCCGGCCCGGCGGATTTTCCCCACCAGCACACCTTTGGCTGGGTGAAAGCGGCGGCAAAGCAGATTGAGTATCTGTGGGTGAAGCAGAGCCTGCATCCTGAGCAGTGGCTGATGAGCCTCCACCGGCAGGTGGACAAACTCGACAGCGTGGAGGAACTGCTGCTGGTCTTTTCCGACAACGTCCTTACCGCCGGCAACCGGCTGGCGATGCGCGAGTTCGGCCTGAGCGCGGCGCAGTTTGGCCAGCTCACCTTTGCGTCGCTTTTTCCGACGCTGACGCAAACGGCGGTCAGCGTTCCCCTGCCCCTGAACACCCCGCAGGGCCGCTATCACTATCGCCTGCGCGAGCCCACCCGCCGCCGGGTGGCGGTGAGCGCCCCGCCGGCCATGCAGCTCCCCTTCACCAGCCCGCGGGAAGGCGAAAAGCTGCTCCGGCTGCTTAACGCCGGCATCGCGCTCTGTATTGAGGGGGAAACCGGCAGCGGCAAAGAGTATGTCAGCCGCACGCTGCACCAGCACAGCCGCTGGCGCAGCGGTAAATTCGTCGCCATTAACTGCGCCGCCATCCCGGAATCGCTGATCGAGTCCGAGCTTTTCGGCTACCAGCCAGGGGCGTTTACCGGCGCCAGCAAAAACGGCTATATCGGCAAAATCCGCGAGGCCGAGGGCGGGGTGCTGTTTCTTGATGAGATCGGCGATATGCCGCTGGCGCTGCAGACCCGCCTTCTGCGAGTACTGCAGGAGAAAGAGGTCGCCCCGCTCGGCGCCAGCCGCAGCGTGCCGGTGAACTTCGCCCTGATCTGCGCCACGCACCGCAACCTGACCCAGCGGGTCAGCGCCGGCGAATTCCGCGAAGATCTGCTGTGGCGCCTGCGGGAGTACGCCCTGGCACTGCCTCCGCTACGCGAGTGGCCGGCGCTGGAAACCTTTATCGCCACCCTGTGGCGCGACCTGGGCGGCGCTTCGCGCCGGGTGACGCTGTCCACCGCGCTGCTGACCCACCTCAGCCAGCTGCCGTGGCCGGGAAACGTGCGCCAGCTGCAGAGCGTCCTGAAGGTGATGCTGGCTCTGGCCGATGAGGGCGACACGCTGACGCCCGATGCGCTGCCGGACGCATACCGCGCTGCGCCTGCGCCGCTGCCGCGCGGGGGGTTACAGGCCCATGACGAGCAGTTGATTGTCGATACCCTCGCCAGGGTCAACGGCAACGTCAGCCGGGCGGCGCAGATGCTGGGCATCGCCCGCAGCACGCTATACCGCCGCGCCGCCCGTGCCGGACGGCCACGCCGCTGAGGCGATGGCCTAAAGCGCGCCGGCCGCGGACGCTACGCCAGACCCAGCCCCGCCCGCAGGGCATCGATCGTCACCCGCGTTTTTTGCGGCAGCCACGGCCCTTCCGGCCACACCGCGTGAATGGCGAAACGCACACGGTCGCTGGGCGCCAGAACCTGCTGCAGCGTCCCGTCGGCGAGCGCCTGCGCCACCAGCCAGTCCGGCAGCCAGGCGATGCCCATTCCCTGCTGCGCCGCCGCGGCGATGGCGGCAAAGTCATCCTGCACCAGCCACGCCTCCGGGGTGAAGCGCACTTCGCCCTGCTGCGGGTCGTAAAGTTGCCATTTTTGCAGCTGACCGTTATGCAGATAGCCGAGGGTGCGGTGCTCGCTCAGCCCGGCGATGGTCTGCGGCGCCGGCTGGCGACGCAGGTACTCCGCCGCCGCGCACAGCACCATGCCATGCTCCCCCAGCGCCCGCGCCCGTAGCGACCCGGTATCGGCCAGGCTCCCGATACGCACCGCGAGATCAAACCCCTCTTCCAGCAGATTGACCTGCCGGTCGCTGTAGTGGAGCTCGAGCTTCAGCAATGGATAGCGCTGGCTCAGGCGGAACAGCAGCGGCGCCACGCAGCGCTGGCCAAACAGCACCGGCAGCGAAATCCGTAGCCGTCCCTGCACCTCGCCTTTGCCGCGCTGCAGCGTTTCTTCGGCCTCGCGAATGCGTCCCAGCGCCTCCCGACACTGGTGATAAAATTGCTCTCCCTCTTCCGTCAGCAGTTGCCTGCGGGTGGTGCGCTGGAATAACGCCACGCCGAGACGCGCTTCCAGCCGGGCAATGGTTTTTCCCACCGCCGAACGCGTCACGTGGAGGATCGTCGCCGCGCTGGCAAAGTTACCGCTCTCGACCACAGTGACAAACACGGGGATCGCGTTCAGATCGTCGCGCACAGATTGGTTCCTTACGGGATACAATAGAGGAAAATAATGTCACTCCAGAGAGAAAAAAGACAGTGTTAGTCTCTGCTTCTATCCTTCACTTGAGGCACTCATCATGGCTAACGTTCTGGTATTAAAGTCCAGCATTAATGGCGAAACTTCCCTGACCAATCAGCTGATTAACGAATTTATCGCAGCGCGCCAGGCGGCGGGCCGCCACGATCGGATCCGCGAACACGATCTCAGCGCTATGGCGCTGCCGACGCTGGATGGCGCGCTGTTTGCCGCCCTGCGCGGGGCGGCGGATCCGCGGCCGGCCATCCGCGCGGCGGTAGCGCTCTCCGACCAGTTTATCGCCGAGTTAAAAGCCAGCGACCTGCTGGTGATCGGCGCCCCGATGTATAACCTCAACGTCCCGACCGATCTGAAGAAATGGTTCGACCTCGTGGCGCGGGCGCGGGAAACCTTTCGCTACACCGACAGCTGGCCGCAGGGGCTGGTCGAGGGCGTCCGGGCGGTGGTCGTCAGCAGCCGCGGCGGTGTTCACCAGGGAGAAACCACCGACGCCGTCACCCCCTATCTGCGCGCGGTGCTGGGGCTGATGGGGATCCATGAGGTGGAATTTATCTATGCCGAAGGGCTGGATAACCGCCCGCACGGTCGCGACGCCGGGATCGCCAGCGCCCGGGCGCAGATAGCCGATCTCGCCGTTCCGGCCTGAGTCGCGGGGAAAAAGGGGCTGGCGCTGGCGGCTTTTTTATTTTAGAGTTATCTAAATTTAGAAAAAGCTAAAATACATGACCACACCCGAAGACCTGCAGGCCCGCGCCGGCGAAGCCGCCGCGCTGATGAAAGCGATGAGCAATCCTCATCGCTTGCTGATCCTGTGCATGCTATGCGACGCGCCGCGGGCCAGCGCCGGTGAACTGGCCCGCGCTACCGGCCTGAGCCCTTCCGCCACCTCGCAGCACCTCGCGCGGATGCGTGACGAGGGGCTGATCGACAGCGAACGCGACGCTCAGCGCATCCACTATTTCATCACCCATCCTGCGGTACAGCAGGTGATCAACACGCTGAAAACGCTCTATTGCCCGTGAGGATCCTATGACCATCGCCACCTTAACCCCTGCCGAAGCCCGGGTGCAGATTGCCCAGGGCGCCAGACTGATAGATATCCGCGATGCGGATGAATACGCGCGCGAACATATTCCCGATGCCGAGCTGGTGCCGCTCGCCACCCTGAACGGCGGCGCGACCCTAAACGCCCGGGCCGGCGAGCGCGTGATCTTCCACTGCCAGGCCGGCTCCCGGACGCAGAACAACGCCATTCGTCTGGCCGCCGCCGCCGCGCCGGCGCAGGTCAGCCTGCTGGCGGGCGGGATTCAGGCATGGAAAGCCGCGGGGCTCCCGGTTGAGGAAGATAAATCGCAACCGCTGCCGCTGATGCGCCAGGTGCAAATCGCCGCTGGCGCTCTGATCTTACTGGGGGTGCTGCTGGGCTATACCGTGAACGGCGGCTTTTTCCTGCTCAGCGGCGCGGTCGGCGCCGGGCTCACTTTCTCCGGGATAACCGGCTTTTGCGGCATGGCGCGCCTGCTGGCGATCATGCCGTGGAACCGGTGCCAGGGGAGTTAAAACGCACTCCAGATAAGCCAGGCAATGCCGCCGAAAAGCAGCCATTTGACGACGTAATAGACCGTCTTATTCCATTTTTTCAGCCGCTTGCCGACAATGCGGATCAGGTAGATATAGCGAAACGCCCGGTTAATTCCGCCAGTGCGATCGCTGGCGTCGTTGGGCGCCGAGGCGGCGCTCATCAGATTGCGCCCCAGCCAGTGGTTGACCTTCTGCGCCCAGCGGTAGCGCATCGGCCGTTCAATATCACAGAACAGAATCAGCCGATTCTCACCGCTGGTATTTTCCGCATAGTGGATATAGGTCTCGTCAAACAGCACGCCTTCCCCGTCGCGCCAGCTGTAGCGCTGACCATCCACCTCGATAAAGCAGCGGTCATCGTTCGGCGTCGCCAGGCCAAGATGAAAGCGCAGGGAACCGGCGTAGGGGTCGCGATGGCGCGGCAGACGGCTGCCGTCCGGCAGGGTGGCGAACATGGCCGCTTTCACCGACGGAATATCCCGCAGCAGCGCGGTAGTTTGTGGGCAAAGCTGGCTGGCGGAGGGATGGGCATCCTCATACCATTTCAGATAAAAGCGTTTCCAGCCGGTTTTAAAAAATGAGTTAAATCCGGCATCGTTATATTTATCGGCCGCTTTAATCTGCTCCAGCTGCTGGAGGCGGATGCCTTCTTCGCGAATAACCAGCCAGTTTTGTTGCAATATCGCCAGCTCGGGAAACATCTCCGGGCGCAGATAAGGCGTATTCGGCACGCGGGAAAATAAATACATAAATCCATTCAACGGCGCGGTAAATGTGGAATGGTCGGAGAGCTGTCGCCAGAAACGATAGCGCACCCGTCCGCGGTAATGGACATACAGCACAGCAATAACAATGATCAACAGAATGATATACTTCATGGTGTCTTTCCTGACCTGATTGATGGTAACCCTACCCTCGCCGTCCCCCTTGTCAGCAGCGGTATGGCGCCAGCAAAACATTAACAACATTAATACATATACCTCCAAATTGTTTTAACAAAAAAGAGCACACCCGGTGTTCAGTGCGCGGGCGTTGAGCTATGGTTTAGGTTCATCCGTGGTATTAACAGTGAGGAGTGAATGATGTTTTCTGTCGGCGATCTGGTACAACCGCGTGCGGGCGGGCCAAAACTGAAAGTGGTCGAAGTGCAGGGCGAGGATCTGGTGGTGGTTCAGGCCGCGCAGGAGCAGGGAGAACGCTATACGCTGAAGTCAGACGAGGTGACGTCCTATCAGGAAGAGGGGGACTTCGGCGTCTGCTGAAGCCCCTCGCTGCAGATCATAAGGCCAGGCCGGGCGGTGGGTCTTTCCGCCGTCGCGGCGCTGGCCGCATCGGTTTTAAATTAAAAAGCTGTCCAGCGATTTCCCCTCGGCGACCGCCTGGGCAATCGGCTTCGGCATTCTTCCCTGGCCGGTCCAGGTTTTCTCGGCGCCGGTATGATCGGTATAACGATATTTCGCCGGGCGCGGTTTCCGCTTTTTACCGCCCGCCATCGGCGGCTGAATATCGGCCACCAGCTCGTCAGGAGAAATACCGTCGGCGCGCATCAGCTCAAGCCAGGTATTCACTTTTTCCTGATATTCCGCCTGCTGCTGCGCCGCCAGCTGCTGTTGCGTACGTATTTCTTCAGTGACGATCCTGAGCTTTTCCAGCATCTCTTCAAGCACGTCAATGGAGAATTCACGGGACAGCGCGCGCAGTGAACGGATATTATTCAGTTTGTGTAACATTGAAGACATAAAATTAAAAATTTCCAAATAGCAAATTAAAAGACACAACGCGGCAAGTGTAATAGAAACGTTTATTTATTTCCAGCCTTCGGTTATCCAGATAAATATATTATGCAGAGAGTAAACCTTTTCCAACTACCTTATATCGGGAAATCCCCGCTTCTTTTTCGCCAGCGCAGGCCAATAAGACCCTGAATAAATAAAAACGGCGGATGGTGAGATAGGGAAATATATCAAGAAGGCGATATTACCTTTATGGTCAGCGGGTTATCCTCTTATCGTCGGTGAATGCGCAGGCCCTCGCCGCGCGGCCAAATGAATAGTTACTCAGTCATTAAGAATAAAACGCCACATATCGTTTTAGAATTTTTCACCACAAAAACCGGCATAATGGCATAAAAACATCTAAACATGATCCTTATCACAGGCTAACGCGATTTTGCGCCACAGCGGGCGGTCAGATACCGACCCCCTGGTCAGATATCATGGCACAAAACAGCACAACCATTTGAAATTAAAAGAATTTAATAAAACCAGCACTAAAAGTAGCGTAACGGGCAAAAAACCGACCTTCGCAGAGTATTTTATCGACAAAAAGGCAATAAATAAAAATTTATAGCTAGTTGCCACTTTTAATGCAGAGATATACTCTACGCACATCAAAACAGGCAGCCCAAAAACGCTATACCAACGCGCATTTTTCGGCGTTATTGACTTCATTTTCGAGGAGCACTCCGATGTTCTCTGCGCACTCCCGCTTGCGGCATGCGGTTGCAGACACCTTTGCGATGGTGGTTTACTGCACCGTCGTCAACATGATGATCGAAATTTTTCTCTCTGGTATGACGTTTGAGCAGTCGTTATCGTCGCGCCTGGTGGCGATCCCGGTCAACATTATTATTGCTGTCCCTTACGGGATATATCGCGACTTTGCGATGCGTCAGGCCCGGCGCATCACTCCGGCCGGCTGGATGAAAAATATGGCCGACGTGCTGGCCTACGTGACCTTTCAGTCGCCGGTTTATGTCGCCATTCTGTGGAGCGTGGGTGCGGACTGGCACCAGATTGTCGCTGCGGTGAGCTCGAACCTGGCGGTTTCAATGATGATGGGCGCCGCTTACGGCTACTTCCTCGACTATTGCCGCCGCCTGTTCCGCGTGGCGCCCTACCAGCAGGCAAAAGCCTGACCGACACGTTAACAGCGACTGGCTCTGCCAGTCGCTTCCTCCCGCCAGCCAGCTTCTCCCGGGTTTTTATCCAGCGAATTAATTCGTCGACATGGCCGGCTGGGCTTCGCCAAACAGTCCATTAAGAAAACGCTCAAGCGCCATGCGTGAGCTAAAGCCGTGCGGAATACCATAATGCTGCTGCGCATCCCCGGCTAAATACAGCGGAAACTGTTCATAATGGTCGCAGGTTTTGATATCTGAAGCCGGTTCAGCCAGCATATTGCTGCGCTCTTTTAACGCTGGATGAATAACTAACGCTGTTCGCCCCATGCGCGCTTCGCGGTTCACATAAACATAATTATCGCCGCGGCGATAGCCGTACGCTTTTTGCGTCACAACATCCATGGTGAAGCCGGCTTTTTCAAGAACACGCGCCACCTCATCGGGTCTTAAATACATACTGATTCCTCGTTATCTTTTACCGCACATTGACCTTACCTTATTCATTAAGGGCAGTGCTTTCGGAATATTCCAGAAACCACAGCAGTAAGCATAATTCAAAATCTTGTCCTACACTTACTCACTCGATGGAATTAAGGGAGATAACGATGGCTAACCATGTGAACCGCAACAATTTTGACGAGAACGCCGAAGATATTCATAACGATGTCAGCCAATTAGCGGACACGCTGGAAGAGGTGCTGAAATCGTGGGGCAGTGACGCGAAAGAGGAAGCGGAAGCGGCGCGTGCCAAAGCGCAGTCGCTGTTAAAAGAGACCCGCGCCCGCCTTAATGGCCACAACCGGGTGCAGCAGGCGGCGCTGGATGCGCGCCAGGCAGCGTGCGATGCGCTGGGCTGCGCCGACACCTACGTGCGCAATAAACCGTGGCACAGCGTGGGCGCCGCCGCCGCCGTCGGGGTATTTATTGGCGTATTGCTCAATTTACGTCGATAATAGCTATAGCGTTTGCTGCCGCTGCGCGATAAGCGCGCGGAAGCCCGCCAGCTTCACGGAAAGCAATGAAGATAACAAATACGCGTCAGCCCCTGCGCGCCTCTGGCCGCAGGGGTTTTTTATGCGCCAGCGGGCGTGACGCCGCCGATCGCCTCCCTCAGTCGCCGGGCCAGCGCGCCAGCCATTGCCGGCGAGCGAATATTGGTAAAACTCATCAGTAACCCCCCCTCGCCGGTATGGCGCATCCGCCAGTCGCTCAACGCCTGTACCGCCAGCCCGGCCGCCACCGCCCGTTGGGCCAGCAGGCGATCGTCGCCGCTGACGGGCATGACCAACTGAATCCCTCCCTGCTGCGGCGTGACCTGAAAGCCCTGCGCCTGCAGAGCCGACTCCAGCCACTCCCTGCGCTGGCTGTAGCTGGCGCGCATTTTTTTCAGATGACGCCAGAAATGGCCCTGCTGGATAAAATCCGCCAGCGTCTGCTGCCACAGGGTGGGAACGGTGCAGGGCTGGCGCTCCACGGTCTGGTGAAAACGCGCCGCCAGCGCGGTCGGCACCACCAGCCAGGCGGTGCGCAGCGCCGGAAACATCGACTTACTGAAGGTGCCCGCGTAGATGACCCGCTGTGGCGCATCAAGGCTTTTCAGCGGCGGCAGCGGTTTGCCGCGATAGCGAAACTCACTATCGTAATCATCCTCAATGATCCAGGCGTCACGCTCCGCGGCCCATGCCAACAGCTGGCGACGCCGGGGCAGCGAGAGCGCCACTCCCAGCGGACTCTGATGCGCCGGGGTGAGCAGGGCAAACCGCGCCTGCGGGTGATGGCGCTGGCCCCAGGCGATATCCATCCCTTCGTCGTCCACCGGGATCGCATCCACCACCAGCTGCCCGGCCTCGACCACCGGGCGGATAAAGGGATATCCCGGATCCTCCATCCACATATGCTGCCCCGGCTGCGCCAGGGTACGCAGGATCAGGTTCATGGCGGTGGCATAGTTGCCGGCGATCAGGACCTGCTCCGGCTGGCAGTCGATACTGCGCGACAGGCGCAGATAGTCGACGATCGCCTGACGCAGAAGCGGGTCGCCGCCGGGATCGCCGGGCGCCAGATCGAACCGCGACTGCGTCCGCAGCCGGCGCCCCATCACCCGCGCCCACAGCCCGCGCGGAAAGAGATCCAGCGCCGGGAGCCCCATCTGAAACGGCAACGGCTCCGCCGGCGCGGCAGGCTGCGCTGGCGGCACAGGCGCCAGCTGGCGCGGACTGAGCCGCTCGCTGACAAAGGTTCCCGCCTGCCCGCGTCGCTCGAGCCAGCCCTGGGCGACCAGTTCGCCCCAGGCGTTTTCGATGGTCGCCCGGGAGACGCCCTGCTCCTGGGCAAACACCCGGCTGGCGGGCAGACGGCTGCCCGGAGCCAGTTCGCCACGTTCAATGGCGGATTTCAGCTGGCGGGCGATGCGTTGATAGAGAGGGAGGTGGCTGGCTTCCATTATGGTCTGCTTTTTTCATCACAATATGGCTATCTTTTGCAGTCCATTATAGTGCTATTTTGGCTGCCGTCTTAGAGAGGAGAACACCATGAGCCAATTACGTCAGCCATTCAGTGAACTGAGCCCGGAAGTCTATAAAGGGCTGGTGCAGGCCAGCCTCGCGCTGGAGAAAAGCGAGCTGGGCAGCGCCCTGGTGGAGCTGGTCTATTTACGCGTGTCGCAGATCAACGGCTGCGCCTTCTGCCTTGAGAAGCACAGCCAGGCGCTGCGCAAAGGCGGCATGGCGCAGAGCAAGCTGGATGCCCTGGCCGGCTGGCGGGTGAGCGACCATTTTACCCCTGGCGAACGCGCGGCGCTTGCCTGGGCCGAGTCGGTCACCGACATCGCCGCCAGCCATGCGGAAGATGAGGTTTACCTGCCGCTGCGCGAACATTTTACCCCACGTCAGATAAGCGATCTCACCTTCGCCATCAGCCTGATGAACGCCTTTAACCGCCTCGCCGTCGCCATGCGTCTGTAGTTTCGCGCAGCCTTCCCCCTCCTCCGCCTGGCCACCCCGGCGGGGGAACGCTTTGCCAAAAACGCTATATATTGAGTGGTTGAAGTTTTAAATAACTACATCTAGTATTTCCTTATCGAATGGCCCACAACGTTCGACGCTACGTTTAGCGCCGTGCTGTTATCTTAAATGGAAATACGAATCATGCGCATTACTATTTACACTCGAAATGACTGCGTGCAGTGCCATGCCACCCGACGAGCCATGGAGAGCCGGGGACTGGCCTTTGAAATGGTCAACGTCGACCAGCAGCCGGATGCCGCCGACACCCTGCGCGAGCAGGGGTTTCGCCAGCTGCCAGTGGTGATCGCCGGCGACCTGCGCTGGAGCGGCTTCCGCCCGGATATGATCAATCGCCTGCGCCCCTCCGTCGCGACGGCCAGCGCATGAGCCTCATCGTCTACTTCTCCAGCCGTTCGGAGAACACCCATCGCTTTGTGCAGCGCCTGGGGCTGCCGGCGGTGCGCATCCCGCTGAACGAGCGTGAACCTCTGCAGGTAGACGAGCCCTATATTCTCATCGTTCCCAGCTATGGCGGCGGCGGTACCGCCGGCGCCGTGCCGCGTCAGGCGATCCGCTTTTTAAACGACGTACATAACCGTCGGCTGATCCGCGGGGTGATTGCCGCCGGCAATCGCAACTTTGGCGACGCCTGGGGGCGCGCCGGGGATGTCATCGCGCAGAAATGCGCCGTGCCCTATCTCTACCGCTTCGAGCTGATGGGAACCCCCGACGATATCGATAACGTGCGTAAAGGAGTCAGCGAATTTTGGCAACGACAACCGCAGAACGTATAACCGCCGCCGTGGATTTTCACGCCCTCAATGCGATGCTGAATTTGTACGACAGCGAGGGCCGCATCCCGTTTGAGAAAGATCGCCAGGCGGTTGAGGCTTTTATGGCGACCCAGGTTCAGCCCAACACCCTCGCCTTTGCCAGCCAGGAGGATAAACTCAGCTGGCTCGTCCGCGAGGGGTATTACGATCCACAGCTGCTGGCCGGCTATGATCGCGGGTTTGTGCTGGCGCTGTTCGCCCATGCCCGGCGCGCCGCGTTTCGCTTCCAGACCTTCCTCGGCGCCTGGAAGTTCTATACCAGCTACGCGCTGAAGAGCTTTGACGGCAAGCACTACCTCGAGGATTTCGCGGAACGCAGCGTAATGGTGGCCCTGACGCTGGCCCGGGGCGATGAACAGCAGGCGCGGCAGCTGACGGAGGAGATACTCAGCGGCCGCTTCCAGCCGGCCACGCCCACCTTCCTTAACGCCGGCAAACAGCAGCGCGGGGAGCTGATCTCCTGCTTCCTGCTGCGCATTGAAGATAATATGGAGTCCATCGGCCGGGCGGTGAACTCGGCGCTGCAGTTGTCGAAGCGCGGCGGCGGCGTGGCCATTTTACTCTCCAATCTGCGCGAGGCCGGGGCGCCGATCAAGCGCATCGAAAATCAGTCCTCCGGCGTGGTGCCGGTGATGAAGATGCTGGAGGACGCCTTCTCCTATGCCAACCAGCTCGGCGCCCGCCAGGGGGCGGGGGCGGTCTGGCTGCACGCTCACCATCCCGATATTTTGCGCTTCCTTGATACCCGGCGTGAAAATGCCGATGAGAAAATCCGCATCAAAACCCTGTCGCTGGGGGTGGTGATCCCTGACATCACCTTCCAGCTGGCGAAAGAAGACGCGCAGATGGCGCTCTTCTCGCCGTATGATGTCGAACGGCTGTACGGCAAACCCTTCGCCGACTGCGCCATCGGCGACCTCTATCCACAGCTGGTAGCCGACGATCGGGTTCGCAAACGCTGGATCCGCGCCCGCGACCTGTTCCAGCGCCTGGCGGAGATCCAGTTTGAATCCGGCTACCCGTACATCATGTTTGAAGACACGGTGAACCGCGCCAGTCCGGTGGCCGGGCGGGTCACCATGAGCAATCTGTGTTCCGAGATCCTGCAGGTCAGTACGCCGTCCGCCTATAATGAAGATCTCAGCTATGCCCATATCGGGGAAGATATCTCCTGCAACCTCGGCTCGCTGAACATCGCCCACACCATGGACTCGCCGGATTTCGGCCTCACTATCGCCACCGCGGTGCGCGCCCTGACCGCCGTGTCCGACATGAGCCACATTCAGTCGGTCCCCTCCGTGGCGGCCGGCAACGCCGCCTCCCACGCCATCGGCCTGGGGCAGATGAATCTTCACGGCTACCTGGCGCGGGAAGGCATTGCCTACGGCAGCCCGGAGGGGCTGGACTTCACCAATATCTACTTCTACACCGTGACCTGGCACGCGCTGCACACCTCGATGCTGTTGGCCCGCGAGCGCGGCCAGCGCTTCGCCGGCTTCGGGCAGTCGCGCTACGCCAGCGGGGAATACTTCGACAAATATCTGCAGGAGTCGTGGCAGCCGAAAACCGAACGGGTCCGCGCGCTGTTCGCCCGCGCCGGCATCTCCCTGCCCGACCGGGAAAGCTGGCGCCAGCTGCGCGACGACGTCATGCGCTATGGCATTTACAACCGCTATCTGCAGGCGGTGCCGCCCACCGGCTCGATCTCGTACATCAACCATGCTACCTCCAGCATTCACCCGATCGTCTCGAAGATTGAGATCCGCAAAGAAGGGAAAACCGGACGGGTGTACTACCCCGCGCCGTTTATGAATAACGATAATCTGGCCCTCTACCAGGATGCGTACGAGATAGGCCCCCGGAAGATCATCGACACCTACGCCGAGGCGACGCGCCACGTCGATCAGGGGCTGTCGCTGACCCTGTTCTTCCCGGATACCGCCACCACCCGCGATATCAACAAGGCGCAAATCTACGCCTGGAAGAAAGGCATTAAGACGCTGTACTACATCCGACTGCGCCAGCTGGCGCTGGAAGGCACTGAAATTGAAGGCTGCGTGTCCTGCGCGCTGTAAGGAGAACAGGATGACCCATTTAACGCGCGTCAGCGCGATCAACTGGAACCGCATCGATGACGATAAAGATCTGGAGGTGTGGAATCGTCTCACCAGCAACTTCTGGCTGCCGGAGAAAGTGCCGCTGTCGAACGACATTCCCGCCTGGCAAACCCTCAGCGCGGCGGAGCAACAGTTGACCATTCGCGTTTTTACCGGGCTGACCCTGCTCGACACCATTCAGAACACCATCGGCGCGCCGGCGCTGATGGCGGACGCTCTGACCCCGCATGAGGAGGCGGTGCTGTCGAACATCAGCTTTATGGAAGCGGTTCATGCCCGCTCTTACAGCTCCATCTTTTCCACGCTGTGCCACAGCAAAGAGGTGGATGCCGCCTTCGCCTGGAGCGAAAGCTGCGAACCTCTGCAGCGCAAAGCGCAGCTGATGCTGGGCTACTATCAGGCCGACGAGCCGCTGAAGAAAAAAATCGCCAGCGTGTTCCTCGAATCCTTTCTCTTCTATTCCGGCTTCTGGCTGCCGATGCACTTCTCCAGTCGGGGAAAACTGACCAATACCGCGGATCTGATCCGCCTGATCATTCGCGATGAAGCGGTGCATGGCTATTACATCGGCTACAAGTATCAGAAAGGACTGGAGATCGTCAGCCCCGGTAAGCGCGAAGAATTGAAAAACTTCGCCCTCGATCTGCTGATGGATCTGTACGACAACGAGCTGGCCTACAGCCGGGAACTGTACGGCGAGAGCGGCTGGTTCGACGACGTCAGCGCCTTCCTGTGCTACAACGCCAACAAAGCGCTGATGAACCTCGGCTACGAGGCGCTGTTCCCGGCGGAGATGGCGGCGGTTAACCCGGCGATCCTCGCGGCGCTGTCACCCAACGCCGATGAAAACCACGACTTTTTCTCCGGCTCCGGCTCCTCCTACGTGATAGGAAAAATGGAAGAGACCGCCGACGACGACTGGGACTTTTAACCGTACTTTCATCAGGAATATCGCCCGCATATTCCTGGTGATCAATTTCACAGAATCGCGATTAATCCACCAAATATTCTCTCCATGGTCTAACCGTCATCACTTCGTCATATTTAGCAGAAAACCGGTCCATTTCAGTCGAATTATCCAAAGATAATCAAAAAATATTACCCACAACAAATTACCGCTCAGCCCTTATATCACGGGGGCTGTGCCGCCATGTCCCTCACTCCATTTTGCCGAGAGTTCGCCATTGAGGGTTGTCACAGAATCTGAGTATGTTAGGGTGTAAAAAGATCATTATCACCATTGGGTACCATATCGCAATAAACAAATAACAGGAACTTCTCTATTGCATGGCAATTAAATTAGAAATCAAAAATCTTTATAAGATATTTGGCGAGCACCCTCATCGTGCTTTCAAATATATTGAGAAAGGACTCAACAAAGCGCAAATACTGGAAAAAACGGGGCTGTCGCTTGGCGTCAAAGACGCCAGTCTGGCCATTGAAGAAGGCGAGATATTCGTCATCATGGGGCTCTCCGGCTCGGGGAAATCCACCATGGTTCGCCTTCTCAATCGCCTGATTGAACCCACCCGCGGCCAGGTGCTGATTGACGGGGTCGATATCGCCAAAATGTCGGACGCCGAGCTGCGCGAGGTGCGTCGTAAAAAAATTGCGATGGTTTTTCAGTCCTTTGCGCTAATGCCGCACATGAGCGTGCTCGACAATACGGCGTTTGGCATGGCGCTTGCCGGCGTCCCGGCCGCTGAGCGAGAGCAAAAAGCGCGGGAAGCGCTGCGTCAGGTGGGGCTGGAGAATTATGCCCACGCCTGGCCGGATGAACTCTCCGGCGGGATGCGTCAGCGCGTCGGTTTAGCCCGCGCCCTGGCGATTAATCCCGATATTCTGTTAATGGATGAAGCCTTCTCCGCGCTCGATCCGCTCATTCGCACCGAAATGCAGGATGAGCTGATCAAATTACAGGCTAAGCATCAGCGTACCATTGTCTTTATTTCCCATGACCTTGATGAAGCCATGCGAATTGGCGATCGTATCGCCATTATGCAAAATGGCGAAGTGGTTCAGGTCGGCACTCCGGATGAAATATTGAATAATCCGGCCAATGATTATGTCCGCACCTTCTTCCGCGGCGTCGATATTAGCCAGGTCTTCAGCGCGAAAGATATTGCCCGTCGTAGCCCGGTCGGCCTGATTCGTAAAACGCCAGGTTTTGGCCCCCGCTCTGCGCTGAAATTATTACAGGATGAAGACCGGGAATATGGTTATGTCATTGAGCGCGGTAATCGCTTTGTCGGGATTGTCTCGATCGATTCTCTGAAAACCGCGCTCAGCGCCGGCCAGGGGATCGAGGCGGCGCTGATTGACGCCCCGCTGGCGGTGGAGGCGCAAACGCCGCTCAGCGATCTGCTCTCCCACGTCGGCCACGCCCCGTGCGCCGTCCCGGTGGTGGATGAAGAACAACAATATATTGGCATCATTTCCAAACGAATGTTGCTCCAGGCTTTAGATCGCGAGGGGGTGAATCATGGCTGATCAAACCAATCCGTGGGACAGCGCCCCGGCAACCGACAGCGCCGCTCAGGCTGCAGACGCCTGGGGTGGCGCCTCAACTGCCGCGCCGACTAATGGCGGCGGCGCCGACTGGCTGCACAGCGCCCCGGCGCCGCAGCCGGAACAGTTCAGTATCATGGATCCGTTCCATAAGACCCTGATCCCGCTCGACAGCTGGGTGACCCACGCCATCGACTGGATCGTGCTGCACTTCCGCCCGCTGTTCCAGGGGATCCGCGTGCCGATCGACTACATCCTCAGCGCCTTCCAGCAGCTGCTGTTGGGGATGCCGGCGCCGGTGGCGATTATCGTCTTCGCGCTGATCGCCTGGCAGATCTCCAGCCTCGGCATGGGGGTCGCCACCCTGGTCTCGCTGATTGCCATCGGCGCCATCGGCGCGTGGTCGCAGGCGATGGTCACCCTGGCGCTGGTCCTCACCGCCCTGCTGTTCTGCATGATCATCGGCCTGCCGCTGGGGATCTGGCTGGCGCGCAGTCCGCGAGCGGCGAAAATTATCCGCCCGCTGCTGGATGCCATGCAGACCACGCCGGCCTTCGTCTACCTGGTGCCGATCGTGATGCTGTTCGGCATCGGCAACGTGCCCGGCGTGGTGGTGACGATTATCTTCGCCCTGCCGCCGATCGTCCGTCTGACCATCCTCGGTATAAACCAGGTGCCTGCGGATCTGATCGAAGCGTCGCGTTCGTTTGGCGCCAGCCCGCGCCAGCTGCTGTTTAAAGTTCAGCTGCCGCTGGCGATGCCCACCATTATGGCCGGGGTTAACCAAACGCTGATGCTGGCCCTGTCGATGGTGGTGATCGCCTCAATGATCGCCGTCGGCGGTCTTGGCCAGATGGTGCTGCGCGGCATTGGCCGCCTGGATATGGGCCTGGCCACCGTCGGCGGCGTGGGGATCGTGATCCTGGCGATTATTCTTGACCGCCTCACCCAGGCCGTCGGCCGCGACGCCCGCAGTCGCGGCAACCGCCGCTGGTACACCACCGGCCCGCTGGGGCTTCTCACTCGCCCTTTCTGTCGATAAGTCGATAACAGCGCCGCACCCCGGCACCAGCCGATGCCGGGGTGCCGCCTTCCCGTTAAACAATAAGAGGAACCACCATGCGACATAGCACGATGATGGCCACCGCCGCCTTTGCCACCCTGATCGCCACCAGCGCCTTCGCCGCCGACCTGCCGGGGAAAGGAATTACCGTCAAGCCGGCCCAGAGCACTATCTCCGAAGAGAGCTTCCAGACCCTGCTGGTCAGCCGCGCGCTGGAGAAGCTTGGCTACACCGTCGAAAAACCGAGCGAAGTGGACTATAACGTTGCCTATACCTCGATTGCCGCCGGGGATACTACCTTTATCGCCACCAACTGGCAGCCGCTGCACGATGACATGTACGCCGCGGCGGGCGGTGATAACAAATTTTACCGCAAGGGGGTGTACGTCTCAGGCGCCGCCCAGGGCTATCTGATCGATAAAAAAACCGCCGAGCAGTACCACATCACCTCTATCGATCAGCTCAAAGATCCGCAGATCGCCAAACTGTTTGATACTAACAACGACGGTAAAGCGGACCTCACCGGCTGCACCCCGGGCTGGGGCTGCGAAGCGGTGATTAACCACCAGATTGACGCCTATGGCCTGAGCAAAACCGTTACCCATAACCAGGGCAACTACGCGGCGATGATGGCCGACACCATCGCCCGCTATAAAGAGGGTAAACCGGTGCTCTACTACACCTGGACGCCGTACTGGGTTAGCGACGTGCTGAAGCCTGGCAAAGACGTCGTCTGGCTGCAGGTGCCGTTCTCCTCCCTGCCGGGCGAGCAAAAAAACATCGATACCAAACTGGCCAACGGCGCCAACTATGGCTTCCCGGTCAACACCATGCACATTGTCGCCAACAAAGCCTGGGCGGAGAAAAATCCGGCCGCCGCCACTCTGTTTAGCGTCATGAAGCTGCCGATCGCCGACATCAACGCCGAGAATGCGATGATGCACGAAGGCCATGCTTCCGAAGCCGACATTAACGGTCATGTTGATGGTTGGATTAAAGCCCACCAGCCGCTGTTCGACAGCTGGGTGAAAGCCGCGCTCGCCGCGCAGCAGTAACCCGCCCCCGGATAAGGCCCGGCGCCTTATCCGGGCCCCTTCCCCGCCTTTCATCCCGTCAGGGTCATGGAAAAGCGGATTACGGGCATTTTCATAGTGTTAAGGCGCGTCGCGCTCTGTTAAGGTGGGGACATCGGTCAATTTGCCACCTTCACATGGATCCAGCGATAAGTTATTCATATGGAAAACCCCGCGCCCTTAACCTGTGCCTTATCTGAACGTGTCGCTACCGTCGGCGAAGGCATTAAAGACAGTCTCCCCATCGTCATCAGCTACCTTCCGGTGGCATTCGCCTTCGGACTGAACGCCACCCGGCTGGGTTTCACCCCGCTGGAAAGCCTGTTTTTCTCCTGCATTATTTACGCCGGCGCCAGCCAGTTTGTGATCACCGCCATGCTGGCCGCCGGCAGTTCGCTGTGGGTCGCCGCCCTGACGGTGATGGCGATGGACGTCCGCCACGTGCTGTATGGCCCCTCGCTGCGCAGCCGCATTCATACCGCGCTGGACAAAAAGAAGACCGCCCTCTGGGCCTTCGGCCTGACCGATGAGGTTTTCGCCGCCGCCACCGCCAGGCTGGTTCGCGACAACCGACGCTGGAGCGAAAACTGGATGCTCGGTCTCGCGTTTACCTCATGGGCATCGTGGGTGTGCGGCACGCTGGCCGGCGCCTGGTCCGGCAACGGCCTGCTGGTGGATTATCCGGCGGTGGAAGCCGCGCTCGGCTTTATGCTGCCGGCGCTGTTTATGAGCTTCCTGCTGGCCTCTTTCCAGCGCCAGCAATCGCTGTGCGTCACGGCGGCGCTGGCGGGCGCGCTGGGCGGCATTCTGTTATTTTCCATTCCGGCGGCGATCCTCGCCGGGATTGTCTGCGGGTGTCTGACGGCGCTGGTCCAGGCCATGCTGAAGGGGATGCCGGATGAACAGTGAGGTCCTTCTGCTCGGAGTGATTGTCGGCGGCGTGAACTATCTGTTTCGTTATCTTCCCCTGCGTCTGCGCGCGGGTCATGCCCGGCCTGCCCGTCGTGGCCCGGTCAGCGTGCTGCTGGATACCATCGGCATCGCCTCGATTTGCGCGCTGCTGGTGGTCTCCAGCGTGCCGGAGATCCTCGCCGATGCCCATCGCCTGGCGCCGACGCTGATCGGCTTCCTGGTGCTGGGGGGCGCCTTCTGGAAAACCCGCAGCATTATTATCCCGACCCTGCTGTCGGCGTTGGCCTACGGTCTGGCCTGGAAAATCGCCAGCGGGCTCTAAGCTTTGCGTATCAATTTTGGTCAATAATTCATTTGATTTATTTGTCACAATAGTTATTATATCGGCTGTAATTAATGAGGTCATACCCAAATGGATAGTTCGTTTACTCCCATTGAGCAAATGCTCAAGTTCCGCGCCAGCCGCCATGAAGATTTCCCGTTCCAGGAGATTCTGTTAACTCGTCTTTGCATGCATATGCAAGGTAAGCTGCTGGAAAATCGCAATAAAATGCTCAAAGCGCAGGGAATTAACGAGACATTATTTATGGCGCTGATTACGCTGGAGTCGCAGGAAAACCACAGCATTCAGCCGTCCGAGCTGAGCTGTGCGCTGGGCTCGTCGCGTACTAACGCCACCCGTATCGCTGATGAACTGGAAAAACGCGGCTGGATTGAACGCCGCGAGAGCGATAACGATCGACGCTGTCTGCATCTGCAGCTGACCGAAAAGGGCCATCAGTTTTTGCGTGAAGTCCTGCCGCCGCAGCATAACTGCCTGCACCAACTGTGGTCTTCACTCAGCACCAGCGAAAAAGATCAGCTCGAACACATTACCCGCAAACTCCTGAGCCGCCTTGACCAAATGGAAGAAGAAGGCGTGCTGGCGGACTCTCTACGCTAAGGGCGGCGTCGCTCAGCCCATTTTTACGTTGCAAGGAAAACAGCCAGGCCAGCAGATCTCTGCTGGCCTTTCTGATAAACAGGTCGGCTCAGCCGATGTGAAATAATAAGATCGTGGAGAATAACATGAGCGCAAATGCGGAGAGCCAAACCCCGCAGCAACCAGGCAGCAAAAAAGGAAAGCGTAAAGGCGCCCTTCTGTTGCTGACATTGCTCTTCATTATTATTGCCGTGGCATATGGGATTTACTGGTTTCTGGTACTGCGTCACTACGAAGAGACCGACGATGCCTACGTGGCAGGGAACCAGGTGCAAATTATGGCCCAGGTCTCGGGCAGCGTGACCAAAGTCTGGGCAGACAACACGGACTATGTGCAGAAAGGCGATCCGCTGGTCACTCTCGATCAGACCGATGCCCAACAGGCGTTTGAGAAAGCCAAAACGCAGCTGGCCGCCAGCGTGCGTCAAACCCGTCAGCAGATGATCAACAGCAAGCAGCTGCAGGCGAATATTGACGTCAAAAAGACCGCCCTCGCCCAGGCGCAGGCTGACCTGAACCGCCGCATCCCGCTGGGCGCCGCGAACCTCATCGGCCGCGAAGAGCTGCAGCACGCCCGCGACACCGTCGCCAGCGCGCAGGCCGAGCTTGACGTGGCAATCCAGCAGTACAACGCCAACCAGGCGATCGTGCTGGGTACCAAACTGGAACAGCAGCCGGCGGTGCTGCAGGCGGCGACCGAAGTGCGTAACGCCTGGCTGGCCCTACAGCGTACGCAGATCGTCAGCCCGATTAGCGGCTACGTTTCCCGCCGCTCGGTACAGCCTGGGGCGCAGATCGGCACCACCACGCCGCTGATGGCGGTGGTTCCGGCGACCAACCTGTGGATCGACGCTAACTTTAAAGAGACCCAGCTGGCGCATATGCGCATCGGCCAGCCGGCCACCGTAATCAGCGACATCTATGGCGATGACGTGAAATACACCGGCAAGGTGGTTGGTCTGGATATGGGAACCGGGAGCGCCTTCTCCCTGCTGCCGGCGCAGAACGCCACCGGCAACTGGATCAAAGTGGTACAGCGCTTGCCGGTCCGCATCGAGCTGGATGAAAAACAGCTGGCGGAACATCCGCTGCGCATCGGCCTCTCGACGCTGGTGGAAGTTAACACCACCGATCGCGATGGCGAAATGCTGGCAAGCCAGGTGCGGAGCTCCCCGGTCTACGAGAGCAATGCCCGTGAAATCGCTCTCGATCCGGTCAATAAACTGATAGACGAGATCATTCAGGCCAACGCCGGATAATTCGGGGTGAGTGTAATGCAACAGCAAAAACCGCTGGAAGGCGCGCAGCTGGTCATCATGACCATTGCGCTGTCGCTCGCGACGTTCATGCAGGTGCTGGATTCCACTATCGCCAACGTGGCGATCCCGACCATCGCCGGTAACCTTGGCTCATCGCTGAGCCAGGGGACCTGGGTCATCACCTCGTTCGGGGTCGCTAACGCCATCTCCATTCCGATCACCGGGTGGCTGGCCAAGCGCGTGGGCGAGGTGAAGCTGTTCCTGTGGTCCACCACCGCTTTCGCCATCGCCTCCTGGGCCTGCGGCGTCTCCAACAGCCTGACGATGCTGATCTTTTTCCGCGTCATTCAGGGGATTGTTGCCGGGCCGCTGATCCCGCTGTCGCAAAGTCTATTGCTCAGCAACTATCCGCCGGCGAAACGCTCTATCGCCCTGGCGCTGTGGTCGATGACGGTGATCGTCGCCCCCATCTGCGGCCCGATCCTCGGCGGCTATATCAGCGATAACTACCACTGGGGATGGATCTTCTTTATCAACGTGCCCATTGGCGTGGCGGTGGTGCTGATGACCCTGCAGACCCTGCGCAACCGGGAAACCAAAACCGAACAGCGGCGTATCGACGGCGTCGGCCTGGCGCTGCTGATCATCGGTATCGGTAGCCTGCAGGTGATGCTGGACCGGGGTAAAGAGCTGGACTGGTTCTCCTCCAATGAAATTATCATTCTGACCATCGTGGCGGTGGTGGCGATAAGCTTCCTGATCGTCTGGGAGCTGACCGACGATAACCCGATTGTCGATCTGTCGCTGTTTAAGTCGCGCAACTTCACCATCGGCTGCCTCTGTATCAGCCTGGCCTACATGCTCTACTTCGGGGCCATCGTGCTGCTGCCGCAGCTGTTGCAGGAGGTCTACGGCTACACCGCGACCTGGGCCGGCCTGGCGTCAGCGCCGGTGGGGGTGATCCCGGTCATTCTGTCGCCGATTATCGGCCGCTTTGCGCATAAGCTCGATATGCGACGGCTGGTCACCTTCAGCTTTATCATGTACGCCGTCTGCTTCTACTGGCGCGCCTGGACCTTCGAACCGGGGATGGACTTTGGCGCCTCGGCGTGGCCGCAGTTTATCCAGGGCTTCGCGGTAGCCTGCTTCTTCATGCCGTTGACCACCATCACCCTCTCCGGCCTGCCGCCGGAACGGCTGGCGGCGGCGTCGAGCTTGTCGAACTTCACCCGTACCCTTGCCGGCTCCATCGGGACCTCGATCACCACCACCCTGTGGACCAACCGCGAGGCGCTGCACCATGCGCAGCTCACCGAATCGGTGACGCCGTTCAACCCCAATGCGCAGCAGATCTACGATCAGCTGCAGGGGATGGGAATGACGCAGCAGCAGGCGTCCGGCTGGATAGCGCAGCAGATAACCAACCAGGGACTGATTATCTCCGCCAACGAAATCTTCTGGATCTCAGCGGCCATTTTCATCCTGCTGTTGGGATTGGTGTGGTTCGCCAGACCCCCGTTCAGCGCCGGCGGCGGCGGCGGCGGCGCGCACTAAGCCTCACATTAAGGGACCTGCGGGTCCCTTTTTTACGGCGTCAGGTTGTCCAGTTCTCGCTAGTTTCTGTCTCGTTTGCGAAAGCCCGCCAGCCGGCGCTCGGGCAGGATAGAGGCTGACTATTAAGGAGAACACTATGCTGAGCCATCCTGCTGAAAAGTACCGTCCCTATCCGCCGATTACCCTGCCCGACCGCCGCTGGCCGGACCGGCAAATCAGCCACGCCCCACGCTGGCTGTCGACCGACCTGCGCGACGGCAACCAGGCGCTGGCGGAGCCCATGGACAGCGCCCGCAAACTGCAGTTCTGGGATCTGCTGCTGGAGTGCGGCTTTAAAGAGATTGAGGTCGCCTTCCCTTCCGCTTCACAAACCGACTTCAACTTTGTCCGCCAGCTGATTGACGAACAGCGCATCCCGGAGGATGTCACTATCCAGGTGCTGACCCAGGCGCGAGACCCGCTGATCCTGCGCACCTTTGAGGCGCTGCGCGGCGCCCGCCGGGCCACCGTCCACCTCTACAATGCCACCGCGCCGCTGTTCCGCGAGCTGGTTTTCGGCATGGACAAGGCCGAGGTGATCGCCCTCGCGACCCGCGCCACCCGGCTTATCCGTCAGCAGTGCGAACAGCAGCCAGAGACCCGCTGGCAATATGAATATTCGCCTGAAACCTTCTGCTTCACCGAGCCCGAGTTTGCGCTTGAGATTTGCGAAGCGGTGGCGGATGTCTGGCAGCCCTGCGCCGAGCGACCGATGATCGTCAATCTGCCGGCGACGGTGGAAGTCAACACCCCGAATGTCTATGCCGATCAGATCGAATATTTTTGCCGCCACTTCTCCCGCCGCGGCGAAGTCTGCATCAGCGTGCATCCGCACAATGACCGCGGCACCGGCGTCGCCAGCGCCGAGCTGGCGGTGATGGCCGGTGCCGACCGGGTGGAAGGCTGCCTGTTTGGCAACGGCGAACGCACCGGCAATGTCTGTCTGGTGACGCTGGCGATGAATCTCTACAGCCAGGGCATCGACCCTGAGCTTCGCTTCGAGCAGATGAACCGGGTGGTGGAAGTGGTGGAAAACTGCAATCAGATCCCCGTTCACCCGCGCCACCCGTGGGCGGGAAGTCTGGCCTACACTGCCTTCTCCGGTTCCCATCAGGATGCGATCAAAAAAGGGTTTGATGCCCGTCAGCCTGGCGACCCATGGCGGATGCCCTACCTGCCCATTGACCCGCAGGATATTGGCTGCAGCTATGAGGCGGTGATCCGCGTCAACAGCCAGTCGGGGAAAAGCGGCAGCGCCTGGCTTATCGAACAAAATCATGGCCTGAAGCTGCCCCGCGGGCTGCAGCAGGACTTCAGCCAGCACGTTCAGCAGGCCACCGATAGCGACGGCAAAGAGATGACCCACCATGCGCTGTGGCAGCTGTTCCGCACGCGCTACGGGCTGCAGACGCAGTCTGCGCTGACGCTGGTCGATTATCAGAGCGCCAGCCAGCAGAATGGCCAGCTTTCCCTGCAGGCAACGCTGCGTCACCACGGCGAAACCCGACGCCTGCAGGGCCAGGGCAACGGCCTGCTCTCCGCCGCAGCCAGCGGCCTCAGCGCGCTGTTTCGGCAACCGTTTATGATCAAGGACTATCATGAGCATACCCTCGGCGCGCGCAGCGACAGCCGGTCGGTGGCCTATATCCGCTGCGTTTTTCCGCAAGGAGAAAGCTACTGGGGCGTGGGTATCGATAATGACGTGGCGCGCGCCTCGCTGCAGGCGCTGTGCAATGCGCTCAGCGCCGCCGATCAGGCCGGGGGACGAAAATAGTCGCTGGGGGCGACGCCCATCACCCGACGAAACATGGCGCTGAAGGCGCTGTGGCTGCCGTAGCCCAGCTCCAGCGCCACCCGCAGCACGGAGTGGCCCTGCGCCAGGCGAATCAACGCTTCCATTAGCTTCGCCCGGCGCACCCACTCGCGCCACGTCAGGCTAGTCTGCTGCTGAAAATGGCGGTTCAGGGTTCGCTCGCTCATGCTGCACGCCTTCGCCGCCTGGCTGCTGCTCCAGACGTCGCCCGGCGCCTCGCGCACCTGCTGACACAGCCGGCGCAGCGTTTCGCTTTGCGGCTCCGGCAGGCCAAACGGCAGGATCGCCATCCCGCGGATCTCATCGAGGATCAGCTCATAAATCCGTTCGTCGCGGCTGGCGGGGGCATAGCGCTCGGCCAGCGCCAGGGAAGAGACGATCAGTTCCCGCAGCAGCGGCGTGATCTGTACGATCTGGCAGCCCGCCGGAAGATCGGCGCGCGCCAGCGGATCGATAAACAACGTGCGCGCCGCGACGTTGCCGGTCATGCGCAGCGCGTGAGGCGTTCCCGCCGGCAGCCAGACGCCGCGCCCGGGCGGCACCACCCAGTAGCCTGCCGGCGTCGCCACCCGCACCACGCCGCTTAAAATATGCAGCAGCTGGGCGCAGTCATGCTGATGCCAGTCTTCCTGGTCACCGTGAGCGTAATCATGGGCAAAGGGCACCAGCGGGCGGTGCTGAAAGGAGAAGGTGGTGGTGGTCGTCATGGCGGCGTCGGGAGAGCGGCCCGGCGACAGGCGTCGGGCCGCGGCGGAAGCACTAGATGTGCAGTTCCTGCAGTTTTTCTTTCGGCAACGCCAGTTCGTCGTTGCTGTTGATGCGCACATCGCGCTCAATGATATGACGAGCGATCTCCTGCGCCTCTTCCAGCGAGTGCATGGTATAGGTCCCGCACTGGTAGACGTTCAGCTCCGGGATCTGGTTCTGATCTTGCACCTTCAGCACGTCGGCCATCGCCGCTTTCCAGGCGTCGGCGACGCGCTGCTCGTCCGGCGTACCAATCAGGCTCATATAGAACCCGGTGCGGCAGCCCATCGGCGAAATGTCGATAATTTCCACGCCATTCCCGTTCAGGTGATCGCGCATAAAGCCGGCGAACAGGTGCTCCAGGGTGTGGATACCGCGCTCCGGCATCACTTCCTGGTTCGGCACGCAGAAGCGCAGATCGAATACGGTGATTTCATCGCCATGCGGCGTGTTCATTTTCTTCGCGACACGCACCGCTGGGGCTTCCATTCGGGTATGGTCGACTGTGAAACTATCTAACAACGGCATTCGTCACCTCCGGGAGTGAATTTTTTTAAAATAAAATGAACTCTTTGTTCAGCCGCGAGTCTCAGTATATGAAAGACGCGCATTTATTATCATCATCATCCCTGAATCAGAGATGAAAGTTTGGCCACAGTGATGTGGCCTTTTTCTTTTCCAGCGCTTCGACCGCTACGCGTGCCGCGCCAACAGCGCCTCAAACGGCTCGCTGTCTTCCGCTTCTACTTTCTTCTGTCGCGCCACCGACGCGTCGCGCTCGGCGATGAAGTCTTCTTCGCTCAGGATCTCCAGCGGCTCTTCACGCAGCTGGGTGCGGTAACGATCGGCCAGCGCACGGCCGGTTCCGCCAATCCCTTCTTCAATCATAGAACGCAGAATGCGGGCTGAGAAGGTTAATTCCGGATCGTCAAAACAGGCCAGCAGCTCATCGCAGACCTGTTGATAGGCCTCGCCGCCGTGAATGCTGTCCAGCGTCTGCGCCACGCGGCGTAAATCGCGGAACAGATCTTTACCTACCTGCGCCAGCGGGAACTGCGCGCTTTCGCAGCCGATGCCCAACGTTAAGCCCGGCTTACGGCCTTCCAGAATCACCCGATTCCAGTTGGTGCGAGTGCACAGCAGCTCATCGCTGCTCATCTCCGGCGCGTCGGCCAGCGCGCACCAAACCATAAACAGATCGAGGAAACGCACCTGCTGGGCGTCAACGCCGATCGGCGAGAACGGGTTGATATCCAGCGAACGCACTTCAATGTACTCAATGCCGCCGCGCAGCAGCGCATCGGACGGGGTTTCGCCCCGACGGGTGACGCGTTTCGGGCGGATCGGCGCATAGAGTTCGTTTTCAATCTGCAGGATATTGCTGTTGATCTGCAGATACTTACCGTCTTTTTCCAGCCCGATTTTGGCGTACTCTTCCGACGGCGTTTTAATCGCGCGCTTCAATCCTGCCACATACTCGTGCAGATCGTTAAACGTAATTCCGAGATTGCTTTGCGACTTATTGGTATAACCGAGGTCGCTGAGGCGCAGCGAGGTGGCGTACGGCAGGTAGTACATGCCGTTGCCCGTCTCCTCAAAGGGCAGCGACGTCGGCTTTCCTTGCAGGAATGAAGAGCAAATCGCCGGCGAGGCGCCGAACAGATACGGGATCACCCAGCCAAAGCGATAGTAGTTACGAATCGTGCGGAAATAGCCTGCCGAAATGGCCTCTTTCCCGCTTTCAGCGTCTTCCACACCGCACTTCGCCTGCCAGAACGTCATCGGCAGCGAGAAGTTATAGTGCACGCCGGAGATAGTCTGCATCAGCGCGCCGTAGCGGTTCTTCAGCCCCTCGCGATACAGCGTTTTCAGGCGTCCCACGTTAGAGGTGCCGTACTGCGCCAGCTCAATATCCTGACCGGGGGCGATATAGCAAGGCATGCTCAGCGGCCACATCCGCTCGTCACCAAGCTGACGCGCGGTATAGCGATGGACATCGCGCATAAAGGTCAGCATATGCTCAATATCGCCGTCCACCGGCGTAATAAACTCGAGTAAAGCTTCGGCAAAATCGGTGGTAATCCATTTATGCGTCAGCGCTGAGCCTAACGCCAGAGGGTGACCGGTCGTCGCCAGCGTACCGTCTGCGTTCACGCGCAGCGTCTCCCGCTCCAGACCACGTTGAATACCCTGCAGGGCCTGCGGATGTTTTTCCAGCCAGGCCAGCGCCTGTGATACGTCCGGGATCAATTTGACCTCCCGCCTGTCGAAATCGTTTGAATAAGCATAATTGTAATGGATGAACTATCAGTCCAATTAGTGCCACCACGTCATGCCCTGAAGCGTCGCTGCCGCAATGACGATATAGCGCAGCGCCTTTCCAAGGCATAAGAAAAAGAGTACCGGTCCCCAGGAAATGCGCATCCATCCCGCCAGCAAACACAGTAAATCGCCGACAACCGGCGCCCAGCTTAGCAACAGCGTCACCGCGCCGTAGCGCTTAAGCCAGCCGGCCGCCCGCTCCTGCCAGCGCGAGGTTTTACGCAGCGGAAACAGGCGCCCCAGAATAACGTTAGTTACCCCTCCAAGGCTATTGCCGATTGTTGCTATTAATACTAACCACCACGGATGACTAACCCCCGTAAGAAGCATCGCAACCAGCACAACCTCCGAATTGCCGGGAAGCAGCGTGGCGCTTAAAAAGCTACTGGCAAACAGCGAGAGGAGTGACAGCGCGTCGCTCACAGCAAACGCACGTCTACAGCGTCCATTCCCGCGCGCTTCGCCGCCTGCAGACCAAAGTCGGCATCTTCGAAGACCACGCATTTTTCCGGCGCGACGCCCATGCGCTCGGCGCACAGCAGGAAGGTATCGGGCGCGGGTTTATGGTTGACCACATGATCGGCCGCCACCACCGCGGAGAAGTAATGACGCAGGCCCAGGTGCGCCAGCAGCGCTTCGGCGACGGCGCTTTCACTACCGGTGCCGACCGACATCGGGCGACGGCCGTGCCACGCTTTGACCACCTCGATCAGCGGCAATGGGCGTACGCTATCCAGCAGCATCGCCTTAACGGCCAGGGTTTTTTCCTGCGCCAGGCGATGTGGATCGAGATCCGCCTGGTTGAGTTCAATAATCGCCTGGGCAATCCGCCAGGTCGGTGAGCCATTGAGGGCGACCATCGCCTGTTCGTCGAAACGCATACCGTAGCGGCCCAGCACCTCGTTCCATGCCTGACGGTGGGTCGGCTCGGTATCGAGGATGGTGCCATCCATATCAAAGATCAGTCCTGCGTAACCTTCGTACATCGTCTTCTCACCAACCGGTTAATGAATGGTTACTGTAACGCAAAAGCCGGTCGTTGTCGCGGCCAGCGGCGCAGACGACAAAGGCGCCCACAGGCGCCTTCAGGCATCAGACCGGATAGCCGGCCTTATTTAATACGCAGATCGTTTTCGACCATTCGCACACCCTGCACCCGACGGGTGACTTCCACCGCCCGTTTAGCGCTTTCCGCGGAGGAGACAAATCCGCTCAGCTGGACGCGGCCTTTAAAGGTCTGGACGCTGATTTCAGAGGACTTGATGTCTTTATCGTTAAAGAGCGCCGTTTTCACCTTAGTGGTCACCACGGTATCGTCAATGTAACCGCCGGTACTTTCTTTGGTGGACGAACCGGCACAGCCAGCGAGGACCGTCGCCACCAGCAGCGTCGCGCAAAAAGCAGGTATTGCTTTGAACCATTTCATGGATTTCTCTCCTTGCATTTATCTCAGCCTGATAACGCTGATATACAAGGATAAATTATAGTGGAAAGCGCGGCTTGCCAATAAAAAAGTCGGATGAAACTGGGATGAAAAACGCGGTTATCGGGATGGCGAGGGAAGCGTGAAGAGGGTTCCGTTGCTTACGCAACGTTATCCGCCCTGGTGCTGGCGATAATTTCGCAGACCATGAAACAACATTTTCGCTGTTACTAAGGAGAATATGGTGCATCCGGGAGGATGACTCGGCTGCGCCTCGCCCTTCGGGCCGTTGCTTACGCAACGTTATCCTCCCTGATGCTGGCGATAATTTCGCAGACCATGAAACAACATTTTCGCTGTTGCTAAGGAGAATATGGTGCATCCGGGAGGATTCGAACCTCCGACCGCTCGGTTCGTAGCCGAGTACTCTATCCAGCTGAGCTACGGATGCATCGGGAAAGCGATTGTACTGCGGGGTTACTCTCCTGGCGCTGACGATAATTTCGCAGACCATGAAACAACATTTTCGCTGTTGCTAAGGAGAATATGGTGCATCCGGGAGGATTCGAACCTCCGACCGCTCGGTTCGTAGCCGAGTACTCTATCCAGCTGAGCTACGGATGCATCGGAATAACTAGTTTACTACAGAATTCATCTGAATAATCAGAATCAGGCAAGAATGGTGCATCCGGGAGGATGACTCGTCTACGCCTCGCCCTACGGGCCGTTGCTTACGCAACGTTATCCTCCCTGGTGCTGGCGAAAATTTCGCAGACCATGTAACAACGATATTGCTGTTACTAAGGATAATATGGTGCATCCGGGAGGATTCGAACCTCCGACCGCTCGGTTCGTAGCCGAGTACTCTATCCAGCTGAGCTACGGATGCATCGGGAAACTTGCTTTACTACGCGTCAGTGTCACAACTAACACATGCCACACTGAGTATGACGGCCTAATCGGTAGAGTGACTCGATTATGCCTCGCACTGCGGGCCGCTGCTTTCACAGCGCTCTTCTCTCTTAATTCAGAAAGAAGATGGTGCATCCGGGAGGATTCGAACCTCCGACCGCTCGGTTCGTAGCCGAGTACTCTATCCAGCTGAGCTACGGATGCAAAATGGCGGTGAGGCGGGGATTCGAACCCCGGATGCAGCTTTTGACCGCATACTCCCTTAGCAGGGGAGCGCCTTCAGCCTCTCGGCCACCTCACCACACACGCCTCTTTCGAGTGCTTCGAAGAACTTGTTTCTGCTCTTCGTCGCTGCGATGGCGCACATATTACTTTCTGGTACTTATAAGTCAAACACTTTTTCGAGACCTTTTTTCGTTTGCACACTTCGCACGCAATTCGCGTGCAAAAACGGCAAAAAGGGCAATTTATCAACAGGAAATCAGCCCTGACGCAGGCATAACGCTAAACGACCAAAGCAGCAAAGGGTGATGAAAAGCGGTATGGCGCAGGGGAAAAAACAGAAAAAGGGAAAAAGCGACGGTAAGTGATGCGCCTCACTGAACAGCGAGGCGCGGAAACCTTAGTAACTGGACTGCTGGGATTTTTCAGCCTGAATACGCTGGTAGATCTCTTCACGGTGAACAGATACTTCTTTAGGGGCGTTTACGCCAATACGAACCTGGTTACCCTTCACCCCTAAAACTGTCACAGTGACCTCATCTCCAATCATGAGGGTCTCACCAACTCGACGAGTCAGAATCAGCATTCTTTGCTCCTTGAAAGATTAAAAGAGTCGGGTCTCTCGTATCCCGGCATTATCCATCATATAACGCCAAAAAGTAAGCGATGACAAATACCTTGCGGTATAAGCAGTCATGGCATCACATTCTGTTAAACCTAAGTTTAGCCGATATACACAATTTCAACCCGACTTTATCGTTATCGGTGTTTCTCGCGCAAGGTGCCATTTCCCTGAGGTTACGGCACCTATACCCGTCATACTTCAGGTTGCATGTGTGTTGGCTTTCCTCGCTCCCCCCAGTCACTTACTTGAGTAAGCTCCCGGGGATTCGCTGCGTCGCCGCCTTCCTGCAACTCGAATTATTTAGGGTATATGCGCTTATAGTTATTACAGTTTTGCGCTGACCCAGCCTTTCACACTGGCTAACGCTGCAGGGAGAGCAGACGCATCGGTACCACCGGCCTGCGCCATATCCGGACGACCGCCCCCTTTACCGCCCACCTGCTGAGCGACCATACCAACCAGCTCCCCAGCCTTCACGCGATCTGTCACATCCTTAGACACACCGGCAATCAGGGAAACTTTACCGTCTGCGACCGTAGCCAACACCACAACCGTCGAACCCAGCTGGTTCTTCAGGTCGTCAACCATGGTACGCAGCATCTTCGGCTCCACGCCGGCCAGTTCGCTGACCAGCAGCTTAACGCCGTTAATCTCTTCCGCTTTGCTGGAGAGGTTTGCGCTCTCCTGCGCCGCAGCCTGCTCTTTCAGCTGCTGCAGCTCTTTTTCCAGCTGACGGGTACGCTCCAGCGCGGCGCGAACTTTCTCGCCGAGATTGTGGCTGTCGCCCTTCAGCAGCTGTGCGATATCGCTGAGCTGATCGCTCTGCGCGTGCAGCATGGCTATCGCGCCCTCACCGGTCACCGCTTCGATACGGCGCACGCCAGCGGCGGTACCGGACTCAGACGTGATGCGGAACAGGCCGATATCACCGGTACGCGCCGCGTGAGTCCCGCCGCACAGTTCAGTGGAGAAGTCGCCCATCTGCAGCACGCGGACGCGGTCATCGTATTTCTCGCCGAACAGCGCCATGGCGCCGGATGCGCGCGCGGCATCGATATCCATAATGTTGGTTTCGATAGCCAGGTTACGACGGATCTGCGCGTTGACCAGATCTTCCACTGCACGAATCTCTTCCGGCTTCATCGCTTCGAAATGCGAGAAGTCAAAGCGCAGCGCTTTATCGTTGACCAGCGAGCCTTTCTGCGCCACATGGGTGCCGAGCACCTGGCGCAGCGCCGCGTGCATCAGGTGCGTCGCGGAGTGGTTCAGACGGATACGCTGACGGCGAGCCTCGTCCACATCGGCCTGCACCGCGTCGCCCACTTTCAGGGAGCCGCTGGCGACTTTACCGATATGACCAATGGCTTGGCCGTACTTCTGCGTGTCGCTGACCGCGAAGGAGAAGCCCGCGCCTTTCAGTTCGCCTTTATCGCCCACCTGGCCGCCGGACTCCGCATAGAACGGGGTCTGGTCGAGGATCACCACGGCTTCCTGACCCGCGCTGACGCTATCCACCGCTTTGCCGTCGATAAACAGCGCCGTCACTTTGCCGTTCAGCTCCAGACGATCGTAACCTTTAAATTCAGAGGCGCCGTCAACGCGGATCATCGCGTTGTAGTCCGCGCCGAAACCGCTGGACTCGCGCGCGCGGCGGCGCTGCTCTTCCATGGCGGCCTCAAAGCCGGCTTCGTCAACCTTGATGTTGCGCTCGCGGCAGACGTCCGCGGTCAGGTCGACCGGGAAGCCGTAGGTGTCGTACAGACGGAAGGCGGTTTCGCCATCCAGGGTGTCGCCTTTCAGCTTCGACAGCTCTTCATCCAGCAGCGCCAGTCCGCGCTCCAGAGTACGGGCGAACTGCTCTTCTTCGGTTTTCAGCACCTGCTCAACCTGAGCCTGCTGCTGCTTCAGCTCTTCGCCGGCGGAGCCCATCACGGCAATCAGCGGGGCAACCAGTTTCCAGAAGAAGGTGTCCTTCGCGCCCAGCATGTTGCCGTGACGGATCGCGCGGCGAATGATGCGACGCAGCACGTAGCCGCGGTTTTCATTCGACGGGATAACGCCGTCAGCGATCAGGAAGGCGCAGGAGCGAATGTGGTCGGCGATTACGCGCAGCGACTTGTTCGTCAGATCGGTGGCGCCGGTGACTTTCGCCACGCTGGCGATCAGATCGCGGAACAGGTCGATGTCATAGTTGGAGTTAACGTGCTGCAGCACCGCGGCAATACGCTCCAGGCCCATACCGGTGTCGACGGACGGCTTCGGCAGCGGCTCCATGGTGCCGTCAGCCTGACGGTTGAACTGCATGAAGACGATGTTCCAGATCTCAATGTAGCGGTCGCCGTCTTCTTCCGGGCTTCCCGGAGGGCCGCCCCAGATGTGATCGCCGTGGTCAAAGAAGATTTCGGTGCACGGGCCGCACGGACCGGTGTCGCCCATCTGCCAGAAGTTGTCTGAAGCAAACGGCGCGCCTTTGTTGTCGCCGATGCGGATGATTCGCTCGCGCGGGACGCCTACTTCATTGGCCCAGATGTCGAATGCTTCGTCATCGGTCTCGTAAACGGTGACCCACAGCTTCTCTTTCGGCAGCGCGAACCAGTTCTCACCGGTCAGCAGTTCCCACGCGTATTTGATGGCATCCTGCTTGAAGTAGTCGCCGAAGCTAAAGTTGCCCAGCATTTCAAAGAAGGTGTGGTGACGCGCGGTGTAACCGACGTTTTCCAGATCGTTGTGTTTACCACCCGCACGCACGCAACGCTGCGCGGTGGTCGCACGCGAATAATTACGTTTGTCGAGACCAAGGAAGACATCCTTGAACTGGTTCATCCCTGCGTTGGTAAACAGCAGGGTCGGATCGTTGTGCGGCACCAGGGAGCTGCTGGCAACTACCTGATGTCCCTTGCTATGGAAAAAGTCGAGAAACGCCTGACGGATCTCAGCGGTGCTCTTGCTCATAATTATCCTGAAATCAAGCTACACGTCATCCTTCAAGTCGCCTCTGTCCTGGCTGCGCTTGCTCTTCCGGCACCGAACTGACGTGCGCTGCGGAAGATAGTCTCTCTTGCCGCCCTGATGCAGCTTGAATGATTTTGTGTAAAGGAATAATCGCCCAGGACGCTGCCTGCACTGTCACAACCAGCGGCCCGACGGAATAAAGTGGGAATAAGATAAGTTTTCTTTACGGCGAAGTAAAATCCCGGATGGGTCAATCTGCAAAATTTCGCCAGATTTCCTGGATATCTTCCATCAGGTAGCCACGGTACAGCAGGAATCGCTGGATTTTCACTTTTTCAGTAAAGGCGGATGGTAACGGTTCACCGTATTTACGCTGCGCCTGCGCCCTGGCAAGGCTCACCCAGTCGATATCGCATTCGCGCATCGCCTGTTCAACGGCCTGGCGCGCAATGCCTTTCTGGCTGAGCTCCTGACGAATGCGCGCGGGGCCATAGCCTTTGCGGCTCCGGCTGGCGATGAACTGGCCGACAAAACGATTATCGTCGAGATAGCGGTTTTCGATACACCAGGCCATCACCTGCTCCAGCTCTTCAGGGGTGACGTCCAGCGCCTCGGGGCCGTTTTTGCTCATCACCGGAGCGGCCAGTTTGCGCCGCAGCTCCTGTTCGCTGTGGTCGCGCATCGCCAGGATACGGATAGCGCGGTCCAGCAGACGAGCATAGCCGGATCGGCGTGATGAAGGTTCAGTCACAGGCACCTCAATAATCTAAGAAAAGCAAAAGGGCCGCATAAGCAGCCCTTTATCACTCTGTTAGACGATATCAGAAATCTTGTTCCGTTTCTTCTGCGTCGTTGCCGTCAACGGCGAAGTCCGGCGTAGAGTCCTGGTTGTTGAGCAGCAGTTCGCGCACTTTCTTCTCAATCTCTTTCGCCGCCGCCGGGTTCTCTTTCAGCCAGGTGATAGCGTTCGCTTTCCCCTGACCAATTTTGTCGCCGTTGTAGCTGTACCAGGCGCCCGCTTTCTCAATCAGCTTCTCTTTCACGCCGAGGTCAACCAGCTCGCCGAAGAAGTTGATGCCTTCGCCGTAGAGGATCTGGAATTCAGCCTGTTTGAACGGCGCCGCAATCTTGTTCTTCACTACTTTGACGCGGGTTTCGCTGCCGACGACGTTATCGCCCTCTTTCACCGCGCCGATGCGACGGATATCCAGACGCACGGAGGCGTAGAACTTCAGCGCGTTACCGCCGGTGGTGGTTTCCGGGTTACCGAACATCACGCCGATTTTCATACGGATCTGGTTGATAAAGATCAGCAGCGTGTTGGACTGCTTCAGGTTACCCGCCAGTTTACGCATCGCCTGGCTCATCATACGCGCCGCGAGGCCCATGTGAGAGTCGCCGATTTCGCCTTCGATTTCCGCTTTCGGCGTCAGCGCCGCGACGGAATCGACGACGATAACGTCAACCGCGCCGGAGCGCGCCAGCGCGTCACAGATTTCCAGCGCCTGCTCGCCGGTATCCGGCTGAGAACACAGCAGGTTGTCGATATCCACGCCCAGTTTGCGCGCATAGACCGGATCCAGCGCGTGTTCCGCATCGATGAACGCACAGGTTTTACCTTCGCGCTGCGCTGCGGCGATAACCTGCAGCGTCAGGGTGGTTTTACCGGAGGATTCCGGCCCGTAGATCTCGACGATACGGCCCATTGGCAGACCGCCGGCGCCCAGCGCGATATCCAGAGAAAGCGAGCCGGTGGAGATGGTTTCTACGTCCATAGAACGGTCTTCACCCAGGCGCATGATGGAGCCTTTACCGAATTGCTTTTCGATCTGGCCCAGTGCAGCCGCCAACGCTTTCTGTTTGTTTTCGTCGATCGCCATTGTTACTCCTAATCATGCAGGGTGAAGCCTGTTCGCTTCGCCGTTAATATTTGTTCAGTTGAGGCAATTATACTGTATAGTCATACAGTATCAAGTCTTTTGTAGAAATTGTTGCCAGAGCAGATTGAGCGCGTAGGCCGTCGCCTGACGACGCACCGCTTCGCGGTCTCCGGCAAAGCATTCCCGCCGCGTCACCCCTTGCCCGCTGACGCTGGCGACGCCAAACCACACCGTCCCGACCGGCTTTTCGTCGCTGCCGCCACCCGGCCCGGCGACGCCGCTTACCGAGATGGCATAGTCCGCGCGCGCGGCGCGCAACGCGCCGATCGCCATCTCCACCACCACCGGTTCGCTCACCGCGCCGTTGTCCCGCAGCGTCGCTTCGCTGACGCCGATCATTTGCGATTTGGCCTCATTGCTGTAGGTCACAAAACCGCGTTCAAACCACGCTGAGCTGCCGGCAATATCGGTGATGGCTTTCGCTATCCAGCCGCCGGTGCAGGATTCCGCCGTGGTCACCGTCGCGCCCTGCGCCTTCAGCGCCCGGCCGACCTTCTCGCTTAGCTGCATTAATTCTGAATCGGTCATTATCGCCCCGCTTTGCTCCGGATAAAGAGGCCATCAAAGATAGCACTTTCCACAGAGATATGGGGACGAGGTGTGGAATTTACGAGGGGACATCCAAAATGAATCATCCCGGCGGCGCCGGGATGAGAAATCGCACGACTACTTCATGCTGGCGGCGATCAGCGCTACGTTATGACGCATCATTTTGACATAGCTATCCGCGACGCCACCCGGAGCGGAGAGCGCCTCAGGATAGAGTTCTCCGCCGGGCTGCGCGCCGGTGGCGCTGGCGATCTGCTTCACCAGTCGCGGGTCAAGCTGGTTCTCCATAAACCAGGTATGGACGCCGTCCGCGTTGATTTGCTTAATCAGCGCCGCCACCTGCGCCGCGCTGGCCTCGCTCTCTGAAGAGAGCCCCTGCGGCGCGAGGAAGGTCACGTGATAAGCGCGGCCAAAATAGCCGAAGGCGTCATGGCTGGTGAGAACTTTGCGCTTTGCCTGCGGAATGGCGCTGAACTGCCCTTTCGCCCAGCCGTCGAGGGCCGTCAGTTGCTCGATATAACGCTTGCCGCTGTTCGTCAGCGCCGCTTGATCTTCCGGGTCGGCTTTCACCAGTCCATCGAGGATATTCTGCGCATACAACGCGCCGTTCGCCGCGCTGTTCCAGGCGTGGGGATCGGTCACCGTTTTGCCATCTTCATCGAGGGTATGGGTCTTGACGCCCTTCGACGCCACCACCAGCTCGCCCTTAAAACCAGAGGCCTTAATCAGGCGATCCAGCCACCCTTCCAGTCCCAGACCGTTAACCACCACCACGTCGGCCTTGCTGAGCAGCGCGCTGTCCTTCGGCGACGGCTCGAAGGTGTGCGGATCGCCATCCGGGCCGACCAGGGTATCCACATGAACATGCTCCCCGCCGACCTGCTGCACCATATCACCCAGCACCGAAAAACTGCTTACCACATTCAGCGTTTTCGCCATCGCCCCCTGCGCCATCAGGCCGAAGGCCAGCGCGACCACTATTGCACTACGTTTCATCATTTCCTTACCCCATCAATTTGCGCCAGCCGACCAGCAGCCGGCTGCGCGTGCCAAAAAACAGCGAAATAAAAAACAGCGCGCTGGCGGTCAGCACGATGGCGGGCCCGGCGGGAAGACTGGCCGCCCAGGAGAGACTCAAACCCAGCCAGGCGCAGAGCGCGCCGGAGAGCGCCGCCAGCAGCAGGATGCCTGGCAGCGTTCGCGCCCAGCAGCGCGCGGCGACCGCAGGCAGCATCATCACCCCTACCGCCATCAGCGTGCCGAGCACCTGAAACCCCGCCACCAGGTTAAGCACCAGCAGCGCCAGAAAAAGCCCATGCAGCAGCGCGGGCAGCCGGCGGTGATTCACCTGCAGCCAGGCGCTGTCGAACGCCTCGCTGACCAGACCGCGGTAGCACAGCGCGATGCACAGCAGCGTCAGGCTGGCGACGCCGCTGACAAACAGCGCCGCGTCACGGTCCACCGCCAGAATGGAGCCAAACAGCAGATGCAGCAGGTCGACGCTGGAGCCGCGCAGCGACACCAGGGTGACGCCCAGCGCCAGCGATCCCAGATAAAATCCGGCAAAGCTGGCGTCCTCTTTTAACGGCGTCCGCCGGCTCACCCATCCCGCCACCAGCGCGACCGCGATGCCGGCGACAAAGCCGCCCAGGGTCATGGCCAGCAGCGACATGCCGCTCAGCAGATAGCCCACCGCCACGCCGGGGAGAATGGCGTGCGACAGCGCGTCGCCCATCAGGCTCATGCGCCGCAGCAGCAGGAAGACGCCCAGCATGGTGGTGCTTAGCGACAGCGCCAGACAGACCACCAGCGCCCGGCGCATAAAGCCGAATTCAATAAAAGGCTGAAAGAAGGTGTGCCAGATCATGCCGACCTCGCCTGGCTGAAGGCCGGGAGAACCGCCCGGGTGGCGCCCCAGCAGGCGCGCCGGGGGGTCAGCAGCAGCGTCTCCGGGAAAAAGTCGGCTACCCGCTGGTTATCATGCAGCACCGCCAGGATGGTCTGCCCCTGCCGGTGCATGTCGAGGATCAAATCCATCAGTTCGCGACTGGTCGCTTCATCAATGCCGGTGAAGGGCTCGTCGAGCATCACCAGCGGCGCCTGCTGCACCAGCACCCGGGCAAACAGCATGCGCTGAAACTGGCCGCCGGAGAGCGCTTCGATCGGGGTTTTCGCCAGGCTCGCCAGCCCGACCCGCTCCAGCGCCGCGCCGATGCGTCGCCGGGTATCGCCGCCCAGACCGCGCAGCAGCGACACGCCGGGCCATGCGCCCTGGCTCACCACATCCTGCACGTTGAGAGGAAACTGCGACTCGAGGGCATGGCGCTGCGCCAGCCAGCCAATCACCGGCCGCTTTCCCTGCCAGCGCAGACAGCCACTGACCGGCGGAAGAAACCCGGCGAGGGTTTTCAGCAGGGTCGATTTTCCGCAGCCATTGAGGCCAACGATTGCCGTCAGGCTGCCGGGGCATATCATCCCGCTCAGCGGAGGGGTGATCGCCACCCCGCCATAGCCGGTTACCAGTTGTTCCAGTTCAATCATGGCAGCGTCACCGCCCACCAGGTCGCCAGCCATAGCGCCGCCAGCAGCGTTCCCGCGATGGCCAGGCGCGCCGCGCCGGATGCCATAAAAACCGATGTGAACATATCCCACCCCCCATTTAATGTTATAACATAACAATACAGAGGCGAAATAAGATTGTAAATCAGCGTCGGTGAGCGGAAATGTAACAAAGGTCGACAAGCGGCAGGCAAACGGGAAAAAGCAGGAGGATAAACGAGAAGTCCCCCGGTCGCGCTGCGCTTACCGGGGCTGCCAGCCGGATAACAGACCGTAGCCCGGATAAGACGCTACGCGCCGCTATCCGGGGAGGCTGGGATCGGTCAGCCGGATGACAGTATTAATAACCGCCGCGGGCCTGAGAAACCGCCAGGCCAAGCTGCCAGACGGCCATGGCGTAGTGGGTGCTGTGGTTGTAGCGGGTGATGGTGTAGAAGTTAGGCAACCCGTACCAGTACTCATAGCCGGTGCCGACGTCCAGGCGCAGCAGGCTGGCCTGCTGATGGTTGCCCAGCGGCTGGGTCGGGGTTAATCCCGCCGCCGACAGCTGCGAAACGCTGTATTTGGTTTTGAAACCATTCTCCAGCCCCGGCGCCTGGCCCAGCGCCTGCACCGCCACCAGATCGCCGCTCACCCAGCCGTGCTGTTTGAAGTAGTTGGCCACGCTGCCGATCGCATCCACCGGGTCCCACAGGTTGATATGGCCGTCGCCGTTAAAGTCCACCGCGTATTGCTTATAGGAGGACGGCATAAACTGGCCGTAACCCATCGCCCCGGCGAATGAGCCTTTCAGATCCAGCGGGTCGTCGCTTTCGCTGCGCGCCATTAGCAGGAAGGTTTCCAGCTCGGAGGAGAAGTATTCAGCACGGCGCGGATAGTTAAACGACAGAGTCGCCAGCGCGTCGAGGATGCGGGTTTTGCCCATCACCCGGCCCCAACGGGTCTCCACGCCGATAATGCCGACAATGATTTCCGGCGGTACGCCGTAGACCTGATAAGCGCGGTTGAGCGCGTCCTGATACTGATTCCAGAACACCACGCCGTTCTGCACGTTATCGGGGGTAATAAACTGTTTCTTGTAGCGCAGCCAGGCGCCGGTCGGCCCGGTCGGCGGCAGGCCGGTCGGCGCCTGACGATCCATCAGCCGCAGAACGTAGTCCAGACGCTTCGCCTGCGACAGTATCTCCTGCAGCTGCTGCCTGTCGAAGCCGTGCTTCGCCACCATCTTATCGATGAACTGCGCCGCTGCCGGGTTGTTGGCGAAGTCGCCGCCCATCTGCATCACGTTATGCTGCGGTTCCAGCAAAAAGCCGCCGGTTCCACTCGCCATCTCCGTTTCCGCGGGAGTCTTGGGTTTGCTGCTGCAGGCAGCGAGGAGCACACAAAGGGGAAGTACAGCCAGAGAGCGACGCTTCAACATGGGAATTCCGTTTAACAAATTCAGCAAGGGATAATTATGGTAAAGCATGCGACGACCAACAAGAAAGCGACAATCTGTTTGTAGACAAAATAGTCCTTCACCGCCCCCCTTCCTGGATGCTGTCATGCGCCTCGTGATTTCATCCTCTCAGCGCCAATCTTTCGAAATAAAATATTTATCTTTCATTTTGCGATCTATTTAACACTTTAAAACCTTTCAAAGTGATTAAAATCAGCCTGCAGTTAGCAAGAAAAATAACATGCTGAAGGAGAGAACAATGATTGACGTCGTGACCCACGGCGCAGAGTGGTTTATCGGCCTGTTTCAGAAAGGCGGCGAGGTATTTACCGGAATGGTGACCGGGATCCTCCCCTTGCTGATCAGTCTGCTGGTGATCATGAACGCGCTGATCAACTTTATCGGCCAGCAGCGGATCGAAAAACTGGCGCAGCGCTGCGCCGGGAACCCGATCTCCCGCTACCTGCTGTTGCCCTGCATCGGCACCTTTGTGTTTTGTAACCCGATGACCCTGAGCCTGGGCCGCTTTATGCCAGAGAAGTACAAGCCCAGCTATTACGCGGCGGCGTCCTACAGCTGCCACTCGATGAACGGCCTGTTTCCGCATATCAACCCCGGCGAGCTGTTCGTCTATCTCGGCATCGCCAACGGCCTCACCACCCTCGGCCTGCCGCTTGGGCCGCTGGCGGTGAGCTATCTGCTGGTCGGGCTGGTGACCAACTTCTTCCGCGGCTGGGTCACCGACCTGACCACCTCGATTTTCGAACGAAAAATGGCGATTCAGCTGGCTCAGAAAGTGCATCTGTCAGGAGCGACATCATGACCCGGATTCGTATTGAGAAAGGCACCGGCGGCTGGGGCGGCCCCCTTGAGCTCGACGTCGTCGAGGGCAAAAAGATCGTCTATATCACCGCCGGCACCCGCCCGGCGATCGTTGACCGCATCGCCAGCCTGACCGGCTGGCAGGCGGTGGACGGTTTTAAAGAGGGCGAACCGGCGGAAAGCGACATCGGCGTGGCGATTATCGACTGCGGAGGCACCCTGCGCTGCGGGCTCTACCCCAAGCGTCGTATCCCGACGGTGAATATCCATGCCACCGGCAAATCGGGGCCGCTGGCCCAGTACATCACAGAAGATATCTACGTCTCCGGCGTCAAAGAGGAGAACATTCAGCGCATCGCGACCGACAGCGCGGTAGCTCCCGAGCCGCCGGCGGAGAACAACCGCGCGGGTCGCGATTACGACACCAGCAAAAAGATCACTGAACAGAGCGATGGCCTGCTGGCGAAGGTCGGGATGGGGATGGGCTCGGTGGTGGCGGTGCTGTTCCAGGCCGGGCGCGACACCATCGATACGGTGCTGAAGACCATCCTGCCGTTTATGGCCTTCGTCTCGGCGCTGATCGGCATCATCATGGCCTCCGGCATCGGCGACTGGATCGCCCATGGCCTGGCGCCGCTGGCCAGCCATCCGCTGGGTCTGGTGACCCTGGCGCTGATCTGCTCCTTCCCGCTGCTGTCGCCGTTTCTCGGCCCCGGCGCGGTTATCGCCCAGGTGATTGGCGTACTGATCGGCGTTCAGATCGGCCTCGGCAATATTCCCCCGCACCTCGCCCTGCCGGCGCTGTTCGCCATTAACGCCCAGGCCGCCTGCGATTTTATCCCGGTAGGCCTGTCGCTGGCTGAAGCCCGCCAGGATACCGTGCGCGTCGGCGTGCCGTCGGTGCTGGTCAGCCGCTTTTTGACCGGCGCGCCAACGGTGCTGATCGCGTGGTTCGTTTCCGGATTTATTTATCAATAAGAGGTGCCTGAAGATGACCGTGATTTACCAGACCACCATTACCCATATCGGCGCCAGCGCGACGATGGCGCTGGAGGAGCAGATGCTGATCACCTTCCGCGAAGGCGCCCCTGCCGATATCGAAGAGTACTGCTTTATTCACAACCACGGCGAGCTTGCCGGCGCGCTGCAGCCGGGCGCAGAGCTGCAGCTTGGCGAGCTGCGCTACCCGGTGACCGCCGTCGGCGAGGTCGCCGAACAAAACCTGCGCGAGCTGGGCCACATCACCCTGCGCTTTGATGGTCACCGCGAAGCGGAATTCCCCGGAACCGTGCACGTCGCGGGCCCGGTGCCGGAAGGCATCGCCACCGGCTGCGTACTGAAATTTGTTGCTTAACAGGAGAGAAAGATGAATCAGGTTGCTGTTGTCATTGGCGGTGGACAAACCTTAGGAGAGTTTCTGTGCCGCGGGCTGGCCGCCGAGGGCTACCGCGTGGCGGTGGTCGATATTCAGAGCGAAAAAGCCAGCCGCGTCGCCCAGGAGATTAACGCTGAATATGGCGAAGGCATGGCGTATGGCTTCGGCGCCGACGCCACCAGCGAGGCCAGCGTCACCGCGCTGGCCCACGGAGTGGATGAGATTTTCTCGCGTGTCGACCTGCTGGTGTACAGCGCCGGCATCGCTAAAGCGGCGTTTATTAGCGACTTTGCGCTGGGGGATTTCGACCGCTCGCTGCAGGTCAATCTGGTGGGCTACTTCCTCTGCGCCCGCGAGTTTTCCCGGCTGATGATCCGCGACGGCATTAAGGGACGCATCATTCAGATCAACTCGAAATCCGGCAAAGTGGGCAGCAAGCACAACTCCGGCTACAGCGCGGCGAAGTTCGGCGGCGTCGGCCTGACCCAGTCGCTGGCGCTGGATCTGGCGGAGTACGGCATTACCGTACACTCACTGATGCTCGGTAATCTGCTGAAGTCGCCGATGTTCCAGTCGCTGCTGCCGCAGTACGCCACCAAGCTCGGTATCGATGAGAGCGAGGTCGAGCAGTACTACATCGACAAGGTACCCCTGAAGCGCGGTTGCGAATATCAGGATGTGCTGAACGTCCTGATGTTTTACGCCAGCCCGCAGGCGTCGTACTGCACCGGTCAGTCGATCAACGTTACCGGCGGCCAGGTGATGTTTTAAAGGGATCCCGGATGGCGCCGCGCTTATCCGGGCTACAAAACGGTAGGTCGGATAAGGCGTTAGCCGCCACCCGACAAAAATACGGCACCGCGGGTCGCTCGGGTTAGGCGCTCGCGCCGCGACCCGGGTTGTTCCCGGCCCCCTTAAGGAGACACCTATGGTTACCGCACTCATCACCGTCGCCGCCATCGCCTGGCTTACCCAACTGGCCTTCGGCGGCTGGCAGATCCGCCGCTTCAATCGCGCCTTCGACCGCCTGTGCCAGCAGGGTCGGGTGGGGGTCGGCCGCTCCGCCGGGCGCTTTCAACCGCGCGCCATCGTCGCTATCGCCGTTGATGATGACAACCGCATTTGCGACACGCTGCTGATGAAAGGCTTCACCATTTTCGCCCGACCGCAAAAAATCCCCGCGCTGGACGGCAAACATATCGGGGAATTGCAGCCTGATGTGATCTTTCCCCATGATCCGCGCTGTCAGAATGCACTATCATTAGCGCTTAATCCGAAACATGGATAATTTCGTTGTAAAAGTAAATATCTTGCGAAATTATCACTTCGAAACTTAAACGCAGGATAGACGCCTATGAAACCACGTCAGCGCCAGGCAGCCATTCTCGAGTTCCTGCAGTCGCAGGGAAAATGCTCGGTCGAAGAGCTGGCGCAACACTTCGATACTACCGGCACCACCATCCGCAAGGATCTGGTCACGCTGGAAAACGCCGGCACCGTCATTCGCACCTACGGTGGCGTGGTACTCAACAAAGATGAAGCCGATCCGCCGATCGATCATAAAACGCTGATCAACACCCATAAGAAAGCGCGCATCGCCGAAGCGGCGGTGCGCTTTATTCATGATGGCGACTCCCTCATCCTCGATGCCGGCAGCACGGTGCTGCAGATGGTCCCACTGCTCAGCCGCTTCAATAACATCACGGTGATGACCAACAGCCTGCATATCGTCAACGCTCTGGCCGAACTGGATAATGAACAGACTATCCTGATGCCCGGCGGCACCTTCCGCAAAAAATCGGCCTCCTTTCACGGCCAGCTGGCGGAAAACGCTTTCGAACAGTTCAGTTTCGACAAGCTGTTTATGGGCACCGACGGCATCGATCTGAACGCCGGCGTCACCACCTTCAATGAGGTGTATACCGTCAGCAAGGCGATGTGCAACGCCGCCCGCGAAGTGATCCTGATGGCCGACTCGTCAAAGTTTGGCCGTAAAAGCCCCAATATCGTCTGCGGCCTGGAGCGCGTGGATAAATTGATTACCGATGCCGATATTGACCCTGCATTCCAGCGGGCGCTGGAAGCCAAAGGCATAGAAGTCATTATTACTGGAGAACATCATGAGTAACTTTTTGTTAGAGGCCGGACGCCAGACCCTGATGCTGGAGCTACAGGAGGCGAGCCGCCTGCCGGAACGCCTGGGCGACGACTTCATCCGCGCGGCGGAAACCATCATCCACTGCGAGGGCAAACTGATTGTCTCCGGTATCGGTAAATCCGGTCATATCGGCAAAAAGCTGGCGGCGACTTTCGCCAGCACCGGCACCCCGGCCTTTTTTGTCCATCCGGCGGAAGCGCTGCACGGCGATCTTGGCATGCTCGACGGCCGCGACGTGATGCTGTTTATCTCCTACTCCGGCAGCGCGAAAGAGCTGGATCTGATCGTGCCGCGGCTGGAGGAAAAAGGTATCCCGCTGCTGGCGATGACCGGCAAATCCACCTCGCCGCTGGCGCTGGCGGCGAAAGCGGTGCTGGATATCGCCGTCGAGCGAGAGGCCTGTCCGATGCACCTGGCGCCGACCTCCAGCACCGTCAACACCCTGATGCTTGGCGATGCGCTGGCGATGGCGGTCATGCAGGCCCGCGGCTTCAATGAAGAGGATTTTGCCCGCTCCCACCCGGCAGGGGCGCTCGGCGCGCGTCTGCTGAATAAAGTGCATCACCTGATGCGCCGCGACGACGAAGTGCCGCGCGTCGGCACGGACGCCAACGTCATGAACGCAATGCTCGAGCTAAGCCGCACCGGGCTCGGCCTGGTGGCGGTCTGCGATGAGGCCAACCGCGTGCAGGGGGTCTTCACCGACGGCGACCTGCGCCGCTGGCTGGTGGGCGGCGGCACCTTAAACGACGGCGTCGCGCAGGCGATGACCCGCAACGGCGTGACGCTACAGGCGGAGAGCCGCGCGGTGGAAGCTAAAGAGCGGCTGATGAAGCACAAAATCAGCGCCGCGCCGGTAGTCGATGAAAACGGCCAACTGGTCGGCGCCATCAACCTGCAGAACTTTTACCAGGCCGGGATCCTTTAAGCCCCAGACGTTTCGCCAGCCGGTGCAGGTTGGCGACGTCGAGTTCCAGCGCGCGGGCGGTCGCCGCCCAGTTGCCCTGATGTGCCGCCAGCGCGCGGGCAATCGCCTCGCGCTGGAAATTATCCGTGGCTTCGCGCAGATTCACGTTGCCCATTGCCGGCGCCGCTGCCGCCGCCTCGGTCGGCAACGTCGGCGCAGTCGCCGTAAACTCGAAATGCTGCGGCTCCAGTACTATGTCATCGCCAGCCTGAGTAGCCCGCGCCAGCACCACCGCGCGGTGAATGGCATGCTCCAGTTCGCGCACGTTGCCCGGCCACGACCACTGCTGCAGCCTGTTTCGCGTTGCCTCACTTAAAATTACCCGCGCCAGCCCCATCCGCAGGCGGCACTGCTCGCAAAAATAGCCAGCCAGCAGCACCACGTCATTTTCCCGCTCGCGCAGCGCCGGAACCGACAGCGGGAAGACGCTCAGCCGGTGATAGAGGTCGGCGCGAAAGCGCCCTTCCACCACCTCCTGGCGCAGATCGCGGTTGGTGGCCGCCAGCACCCGCACATCGACCCGCAGGCTGCGGTCATCACCGACACGCTGAATATCACCATACTGCAGGACGCGCAGCAGCTTCGCCTGCAGCGCCAGCGACAGCTCGCCGATTTCGTCGAGGAACAGCGTGCCGTTATCGGCCATCTCAAATTTGCCGCTGCGATTGCTGATAGCCCCGGTAAACGCCCCTTTCACGTGACCGAACAGCTCGCTCTCCGCCACGCTCTCCGGCAGCGCCGCGCAGTTGAGGTACACCAGCGGGTTAGCCGCACGCGGCGATCCCTGATGCACCGCCTTCGCCACCAGCTCCTTACCGGTCCCCGTTTCGCCGCTGATCAGCACGTTCAAATCCGAGGCGGCGACAATCTCGATCTCTTTTTTCAGCTGCAGCATCGGCGCCGACAGGCCGATGATCTCCTGACGCTCCGGCTGCGGGTAATTCACCACCTGCGCGGGCAGGACGTTTTGCGCTTCAAGGCGGGCGATAAGCAGCGCGTTATTCAGCGCCCCGGCCACCAGCGCGGCAATCAGTCGCAGCTCTTCATCGCTGAAGCTGTCGAAGCGGTCGGCATCCATGCCGTCAAGAGTTAGCGCGCCGATCAGCGTTTGCCCGGCAAACAGCGGCAACCCCACGCAGGCGTGAACCTTGAGGCTCTCCTGCCCGGGGATCAGGCCGTCATAGGGGTCCGGCAGGTCGCTGTCCGCCGGGAAGCGCACCACATCGCCGGCGCGGGCGATCGCCTCCAGCCGCGGATGCCCATCCAGTGCAAAGCGCCGGCCAAGCACATCCTGCGCCAGACCATCGATCGCCAGCGGCACAAACTGATGGGCCTCATAGCGCAGCAGCGCCGAGGCGTCGCAGCCAAGGATCTGCCGCAGGGTGGCGATCAGGCGCGAAAAGCGGTCGACGTGGCCGATATCGCTGTGTAAATCAATGGCGATTCTCGCCAGCGCCTCGACGGAAAAACTCATCATCGCTCCATTGTCATTTTGACAGCCAATATAGTCATATCGACTATTTTAATCATTGTCATTTTGACAGCAACTAAAATCATGAAAATTTAAAAAATGATTTTATTCAATAAGTTAAAAAACTGGCACGCAACTTGTAATACATCAATCAACTGACTTTGAACACACTGTATTAATTGAGGTTGCTATGTCTATTGTGGTGAAAAATAACATTCTTTGGGTTGGCCAACGTGACTGGGAAGTGCGTGATTTCCACGGCACCGAATATAAAACGCTGCGCGGCAGCAGCTATAACAGCTATCTCATCCGCGAAGAGAAAAACGTGCTGATCGATACCGTCGATCATAAATTCAGCCGCGAGTTCGTGCAGAATCTGCGCCGCGAAATCGACCTCGCCGACCTCGACTACATCGTTATTAACCACGCCGAAGAGGACCACGCCGGCGCGTTGACTGAGCTGATGATGCAGATCCCGGATACGCCGATCTACTGCACCGCCAACGCCATCGACTCCATCAACGGCCATCACCACCATCCGGAGTGGAACTTCCACGTGGTGAAAACGGGCGACACCCTCGATATCGGCAATGGTAAGCAGTTGATCTTCGTGGAAACGCCAATGCTGCACTGGCCGGACAGCATGATGACTTACCTGACCGGCGACGCGGTGCTGTTCAGCAATGACGCCTTCGGCCAGCACTACTGCGACGAACATCTGTTCAACGATGAAGTGGACCAGACTGAACTGTACGAACAGTGCCAGCGCTACTACGCCAACATCCTGACGCCCTTCAGCCGCCTGGTGACGCCGAAAATTAACGAAATTCTCGGCTTCAACCTGCCGGTAGCGATGATTGCCACCTCCCACGGCGTGGTCTGGCGCGATAACCCGACGCAAATCGTCGAGAAATACCTCGAATGGGCGGCGGATTATCAGGAAGATCGCATCACGATTTTCTACGACACCATGTCCAACAACACCCGCATGATGGCGGACGCCATTGCCCAGGGGATCACCGAGGTCGACCCACGGGTGGCGGTGAAAATCTTTAACGTCGCCCGCAGCGACAAAAACGACATTCTGACCAACGTTTTCCGCTCAAAAGGCGTGCTGGTGGGCACCTCCACCATGAACAACGTCATGATGCCGAAAATTGCCGGGCTGGTGGAAGAGATGACCGGGCTGCGTTTTCGCAACAAACGCGCCAGCGCCTTTGGCTCCCACGGCTGGAGCGGCGGCGCGGTAGACCGTCTGTCCACCCGCCTGCAGGATGCCGGGTTTGAAATGTCCCTGAGTCTGAAGGCCAAATGGCGCCCGGATATCGACGCGCTCGAACTGTGCCGCCAACACGGGCGCGACATCGCCCGCCAGTGGGCGCTCGCTCCACTGCCGGTTGCTGAAGCGACAGTCACGCCGGAACAACAGGAGTGCGCCTGTGCCGCCGCCGCGGCCGCCGATCTCGGTCCCATGATGCAGTGCAGCGTCTGCCAGTGGGTGTATGACCCGGCGAAGGGCGAACCTAACCAGGATGTGCAGCCGGGTACGCCGTGGAGCGACGTGCCGGATAACTTCCTCTGCCCTGAATGTTCGCTGGGTAAAGATGTGTTTGATGTTCTGGCGACGGAGGCAAAATGAGTGATGGCATCGTCATCATCGGCTCGGGCTTCGCGGCCCGCCAGCTGGTGAAAAATATTCGTAAGCAGGATGCCGAGATCCCGCTGACCCTCATCGCCGCCGACAGCATGGATGAGTATAACAAGCCCGATCTCAGCCACGTCATCAGCCGCGGACAGCACGCCGACGATCTGACTCTGCAAAGCGCCGGCGAGTTCGCCGAACAGTACCACCTGCGCTTGTTTCCCCATACCTGGGTGAGCGATATCGACGCTGAAAACCATCGGGTGAAAAGCCTGGATAAGCAGTGGCGCTACGACAAACTGGTGCTGGCCACCGGCGCCACGCCGTTTATCCCCCCGGTGCCGGGCCGCGAGCTGATGCTAACGCTGAACAGCCAGCGCGAATATGGCGCGGCGCAGAGCCAGCTCCGCGACGCCAGGCGGGTGCTGATCGTCGGCGGCGGCCTGATTGGCTGCGAGCTGGCGATGGATTTCTGTCGCGCCGGTAAAGCGGTAACGGTGGTCGATAATGCCGCCAGCGTGCTGGCGGCGCTGATGCCGCCGGAGGTCAGCAGCCGTCTGCAGCATCGCCTCACCGGGATGGGCGTCCATCTGATGTTAAAAACGCAGCTGGAAGGGCTTGAACACACCGCCGACGGCATCCGCGTCAGTCTCGACCGCCAGCGCGCGATAACCGTCGATGCGGTGGTGGCCGCCGCCGGCCTGCGCCCGGAAACCTCGCTGGCGCGCCACGCCGGACTGCAGATTAACCGCGGCGTGGTGGTCAATAGCCAGCTGCAAACCAGCGACCCGGCGATTTACGCCCTCGGCGACTGTGCGGAAATCAACGGTACGGTACTGCCGTTCCTGCAGCCGATTTTGCTCAGCGCCATGTGCCTGAGTAAAAACCTGCTGGCGCAGGCAGGCGAACTCAAGCTGCCGCCAATGCTGGTGAAGGTGAAGACCCCGGATCTGCCGCTGCATCTGGCCGGCGACATCCGCCGCGAGGATCTGACGTGGAACATCGTGGCCGCCAAAGAGGGGCTGGTGGCGAAAGGGCTGGATGAGGCGAATCAACTGCGCGCCTTTGTGGTCAGCGAAGACAAGATGAAAGACGCCTTCGCGCTGCTCAAACAGCTGGTGAGTGAATGACCTTCCAGGCAGCCCTGTTTTGCCGTGAGTTTGCCGGGTGGCGGCTGCGCCTTACCCGGCCTACAGGGTCCTCTCCCAGGCTCATACCTCGTAGGCCCGGTAAGCGCAGCGCCACCGGGCGATGACAGCAGGCACAGAGCCGATTTTGTGCCGGGTGGCGGCTGCGCCTTACCCGGCCTACGGATCGTGCGACCTGTCGTTATTATATTCGCCATGGTTGCTGAAACTGCCGGTGCTGACGGCCTCAAAATCGCTGAGACGTTCCCGGAAGGCCGGGGCAGCCCGCATGGATGCGGGCTGAGGGCCGTGTTTTGCACGGACGCTGCCTCGGCCCGACCCGAAGCCTGCAGGGATAAGTCGAAGGTACCGCATAGCGGCGATTTTGCTGGCCGGAGCCCGGGGGTACAGGGGGCGGCGACTGGCCGCCCCCTGTGCGCTCCCTGCGCCGTAAGAGACATAACGCAGAAAATTAACCGGGAGCGCAATGTACGCTGAAATCACACGCGACAGACGCTTTTTGCCGGAGTGAGAAAATGGCAATCCAATAACCGTATCTGCAATACACGCATCCCTGTTGCGCCGCCAGTTTGCCGGGTGGCGCTACGCTTACCCGGCCTACGGATGTAGCCCGTAAGCTCAGATACGGTAGGCCCGCGCAAGCGCAGCGCCGCCGGGCAAGCATTGATTACCTCCCAGGTAACCCTGTTGCGCCGTTAGTTTGCCGGGTGGCGCTACGCTTACCCGGCCTACGGATGTAGCCCGTAAGCTCAGATACGGTAGGCCCGCGCAAGCGCAGCGCCGCCGGGCACGCGTTCATTACCTCCCACGCAATACTGTTGCACAGTTAGTTTGCCGGGTGGCGCTACGCTTACCCGGCCTACGGATGTAGCCCGTAAGCTCAGATACGGTAGGCCCGCGCAAGCGCAGCGCCGCCGGGTACGCGTTCATTACCTCCCACGCAGCCCTGTTACGCCGCCATTTTGCCGGCTGGCGCTACGCTTACCCGGCCTACGGATGTAGCCCGTAAGCTCAGATACGGTAGGCCCGCGCAAGCGCAGCGCCGCCGGGCAAGCATTGCTCACCTCCCAGGCGACCCTGTTGCACGGTTAGTTTGCCGGGTGGCGGCTGCGCCTTACCCGGCCTGCGGATGCCGCCCGTAAGCTCATCAGGGCAAAATAATTAACCGGAAGCGCAGGTTCGATTAACACTTAATACGTTGTTTCTGTCTGAGCCGACTCCTGCAGCGCCTGCAGAATATTGGCCGCGGCAGCGGTCCCCATTTTCACGTAAGAGGCATCGCTTACGCCGCCCACATGCGGAGACAGAATCACATTATCGATCGCCTGCCAGATGTGGGGCGTGGTTAATGGTTCACTGTTAAAGCTGTCGAGCGCCGCCCAGCGCAAGGTCCCCGCTTTTAATGCCGCGGCCAGCGCCGCATCGTCAATCAACCCGCCGCGCGCGGTATTGACCAGGATGGCGCCCGGCTTACACTGCGCCAGCGTGGCGGCATTGATCATTCCCCTGTTTTGTTGCGTCAAGGGGCAATGAAGGGACAGCACATCGGCCTGCCTGAGCAGATCGTTAAGTTCAGCAACACGTTCACATCCCGGCGGGACCGCTTTCGCATAGGGATCGTAAGCCAGGACCTTCATACCAAAGGCACAGGCAATCTTCGCCACCCGGCTGCCAATGGCGCCCAGGCCGATGAGTCCCAGCGTTCTGCCCTCAAGCTCAAGCGATTTATGCGTGGATTTATCCCAGTGCCCTTCACGCAGGCGGCGGTCGAGCGGAATGACCGACTTAGCACAGGCCAAAATTAATGCCCAGGTATGTTCGGACACCGCGGCGGCATTCGCCCCGATCGCTGCGCGAACCAGAATGCCGCGCGCGGCAGCCGCCTCGGCGTCAATAACATCAATGCCGCTGCCATGTTTGGCAATCACCTTCAATGCCGGGGCGGCATCCATAACGGCGGCAGTAATGTGGCCATAGCGCACCAGGATCGCGACGGGATTGTGCTGCTGGCACAGAGCGATCAGCTGGGCCTCTGTAGGCTGGCGGCCGGCAAAGACAAGTTCGTAATCTTCCAGCATCCCCAGTGCCGCGTCAGCCAAATCGCTGCCGGTAATCAGTACCACGTTTTTAGCACTCATGGCAGCGTCTCCCCTTCGCTCAGCATCCCCGCCTGACGCAGGGCGCCCTCCAGCCAGTGCGGACGTAGATCGCCATCGCGGATAGCAACCAGACGTTTTGCTTCCATCTCCAGTTTGCCTTTCGCCAGTTCGATGATGGTGCGGACTTCCTCGCGTGGGATAACGACCACGCCGTCAATATCCCCGACCACTAAGTCCCCCGCCTGCACCGCGGCGCCGCCGACCGAAATGGCATGATTGACCCGGCCAGGAATGAACTTGGTCGGGCCGCACGGGTTCAGGCCGGCAGCGAACACCGGGAAGCGTTGTTTGCTTAAGGTCTCCGCATCGCGAACGGCGCCATCGATAACGATCCCGGCGATACCGCTGGCCTGCGCCTGCGTGGCCATGATCTCCCCCAGCAGCGCGCAGGAGAGATCGCCTTTCCCGTCGATCACTAATACATCGCCAGGTTTAGCGACGGCCATCGCGGCGTGAATAGCCAGGTTATCCCCCGGGCGAACCTCGACGGTAATCGCCGGCCCGGCGACCGCCATATGCGGCGCCAGCGGCTTGATGCGGCCATGTAATGTGCCACGGCGTCCGGCCACGTCAGCCAGAATGGCGGCCTGAAATTCGGCGGCCTGACGGACTTCTTCCGCGGTAACACGCGCAATAGCAAAATTGATGAGTTTCTGTTGCGAAGCAGGCATGGTGACTCTCCATTTGTTTTACTAGATACAACTCATGTGTACTATATAAAACAACTATACGTGCATTGCTTCGCTTTTCGCCAGTGTTGCGAAGTTGTTTGTGATGTAAACACGAAGTTACTCACAAAATTCAGGTACAATTTTGTTCGGCAAAAAGGAGAACATGATGGGGAATGAAGGCGTAATTGCCGTTGAAAAGGCGCTGGCTTTACTTGATTGCTTCCGTCCCGGTAATGACAGTCTGACGTTAACGGAGCTGGCCCAGCTTTCGGGATATCACAAAACAACCGTTTATCGCCTGATGAATTCGCTTGAGCGAATGAACTACATCATCCGGCACGACGATGGCACCTATACGCTCGGCCACCGTCTGCTCTATCTTGGCAAGCTCTATGAGCAATCATTTGAACTTGCCAGAGTGGTACAGCCGGAATTGCAGGCGCTGTCACAGGCCTCCAGCGAAAGCGCAAGCTGGTATGTGATTGAGGGCGGACAACGCCTGTGTCTGTTCCGCGCCGAAGCCTCCCAGGGATTGCGCCACAGCAACCTGCCTGGCAGCCAGTTCCCGCTGGATGGTTCCGCTATCAGTAAGGTTTTACGCCGCTGGGGATTGGGTGAATCGTTGCCGGAAGACGAACCGACGCTGCCGTTCTATACCTCCGGCGCGCGCGACCCGCACACCGCGGCCTTCGCCATGCCAGTGTTTGGCGTCCACGATAAACTGATCGCGGCGCTGGCCCTGACCGGGCCGGCATCGCGTCTGACGGAAGATCGTAAAGCGAGCGGCATCAGCCAGCTCATGCAGGAGACGGCCAACCGCCTGTCGCTCAAGCTAGGCGCCAGTAAGACATTCTGCGAAACGTTTTACGGTGTGAAAGAGTAAGCTTTGCTGAGAAGGCGGGAAAAATCCCGCCTTTGCTTATTAATGGGTCATCTGTTTTTCCTGCCTGGCCGTCTGCGAGTAACGGCGCCCCATGGCCAGCACCGCAATGCCGCCTGCCAGACACAAGCCTGCCAGCGGGAGCATCGCCAGCGTATGGCTTCCTGTCCGTTCGCTAATCATGCCGTAGGCATTCACCATCACCGCGCCGCCAATCAGGTTGGCGATCGCCCCGATGGCCGCCAGCCCGGCGGCGGCTGAGGTGCTGCTCATCCAGCCCGACGCCAGCGCCCAGAAGGGCCCCTTCATCGCATAAGCGCCAATCAGAATGGTGCTGAGGATCGCAATGGTGGCCGGCAGCGACAGATTGATAAACGCCGCAAACACGCCGCCCGCGATCATAAAGAGGGTGAGCGCCGTGTGCCAGCGGCGTTCATTACTTCGATCCGAACTGCGCCCCCAGACAATCATCAGCACCGAGGCCAGACCATAGGGGATGGCATTAAGCAGCCCGGTGGTCAGGTTATCCAGATGGAACGACTTCAGCAGCTGGGGAGACCAGACGCTAAGGGTCGTGCCGGCAGAAGAGGCGCCGGCGTAAATCAGCGCCATGAGCCAGATTTGACGATGCTTCAACAGTTGCCAGGTGGAGGTGTGGCCGATCTGTTTCTGCTGTTGGCGCTCCGCCTGAAGCGTGTTTTCCAGCCATGCTTTCTGACGATCGTTTAACCAGCCAGCCTGGTGTGGACGGTCCCGCAAGATGAAAAACGCGGCTATCCCCAGCAGGACCGCCGGCAGCCCTTCAATAATGAATAACAGATGCCAGCCGCGCAGGCCTAACCACCCATCCATCATCAGTATCAACCCGGAAAGCGGGGAACCGATAAAGTTAGCCAGCGGAATGGCCACCATAAACGAGGCGATGATCCGCGCCCGGTAGCGCGACGGGATCCACCAGGTAAGATAGAGCACCACGCCCGGGAAAAAGCCCGCTTCGGCAGCTCCCAGCAAAAAGCGTACGATGTAAAGGGAGGTGGTATTTTGCACCAGCGCCATACACATCGATACCACTCCCCAGCTGATCATAATGCGCGGGATCCACAATCGTGCCCCCACCTTCTGCATCGCCAGGTTGCTGGGTACTTCAAAGATAAAGTAGGCCACAAAATACAAGCTGCTGGCGAAGCCGAAAGCCGCCTTACTCAGGCCCAGATCCTGATTCATCTGCAGAGCCGCCATGCCTATGTTGCCGCGGTCAATAATCGATACCAGGTAGCTCACCACCAGGAAAGGCAGGATGCGCCAGATAACCCGTCGCATGGTTTCTTTTTCCAGCGCGTCGTTATCGCTCGCGCGGGGCGGTAATTGATCGGTCATGGTTTCCTCGCAGGGTTTCATTATGTTTATCAGGAAAACGATGTAGAGATGAAATAAGTTACTTTAGCTTGATGCCTCTGGTTTCCGGCGCTCGCCACACCACCAGCATCGCCGCAAGGAAAGCAACCACGGTCGTCGCCAGTCCCGCGGTGAAACCGCCAGCGTTGGCGACAGCGCCAATCAGTAACGGCGCAATAAATCCGCCCAGACGGCCTCCGTTATAGGCGAGCCCCATCAGGAAGCCCCGGGATGAGGTGTCTCCGATGATTTCCGCCAGGAAGGGTCCCGAGCCCGCAAAAATACCGTTAACCCCGAAACCGGCCATGAAAATCGCCACCATCAGAATGAAGGGTTGCGTGGTCACAAGGTACAGCGCGACGGCAATGGCGCCGGTTAACAGATAAATCAGGAACATCGGACGGCGTCCCCACTTATCCGCCAGCACCGAAAACACCAGAAAACCCGCGATGGCTCCAGCCTGCAGCGCAAGTACAAACTTCAGGCTGTGCAAAAAATCCAGATGTTTGACTTCCCGCAGATAGGTGGGTGTCCAGGTAAATACGCCCCAGAACAGATACTGAATAAAAAAGATAAAGACAAAGGCCAACAGCAGACCTCGCAGATTCTGTTTACCCAGCTTTACGGCAGGTTGACGACTCGTCGCCTTCGCCTGTTGACGAGCAAGCCAAACCTGCGATTCCGGTGTGAACCAGGCGACCACACTCATAATGAATACCGGCAGCGCGCCGATCATAAACAGATAGCGCCATGCACCCTGCTCCAGGCCGCCGTTAACCGAGCTGACGATTGCCGTCAGGCTGATAGCCAGAATCGCGCCAACAGGTAAGCCCATTTGCATCAGCGCGCCGCCGCGCGCGCGCCGTTCAGGTCGCCAGGTTTCAGCAATCAGCGCCGCGCCCGAGGTCCACATTCCGCCCATACCCAGCGCGCCGCAAAAACGTAAAAGCGCGAAATGTTGTTGATCGTGCGTAAAGGCTAACAGGCCGGAAAAGAGTGAATAGATGGTGATACAGATCAGCGCCGTTTTCACACGCCCAATTTTGTCGGCGATAAAACCAAACAGGATCCCGCCAATAATCTGCCCCCCGGCCGTGACGCTGATAAACAGCCCAAGCTCGGCTTTATTAATACCGAACACCACGCCCAGCACTGGCAACAGCAATGAAAGCAGAAAGGAGTCGTAGCTTTCAAATGTCCAGCCAAGGCCGCCCAGCGCCAGCGTCCGCCTCTCAGCGACGCGTTGTGGCAATGCGTCAGGCGTCGCTTTAGTCGCAGTAAATTGATTTAGCTCGCTTTTACTGGTCATTGATATTCTCCACAGAGGTTAACCGATAACAGGTTGCGGCGGTACGCCAGAACAACTGCGCCTGTTCGTCAGGGGACGCCTGTTGCGCCAGGCGTTTGCAGGCATTCCAGAAAACGCCGTAGCTGAACATGCCTTTATCGACGGGAAAGTTGCTGGCGAACATGCAGCGTTCGGCACCGAAAAGAGAAACGATGGTCTCAAACCACGGCATCCATGCCTGTGCCAGCATTTGCGAATCCGGCGGCGTCTCTGCCGCTGCGAAGTGAAATCCCCTGACCGTCATCCCAAAGCCGCTAATTTTTACGCATACGTTCGGCAGTTCCGCCAGACGTCGCATACCGTTTCGCCACTGCTGAAACATGTCCGGATCCCGTTCTGAACAGGGTCCAACGCCGACCGGCCCGCCGCAGTGATCGATCACAATCTGTAACGTTGGTATTTCCCGCGCCAGATCGGCAATCTCCTCCAGCTGCGTGTGGTAAACCCATACATCGAGCGACAATGCATGCCTCGCGAGACAGGCAGCGCCCCGGCGGAACGGAGCGCTCTGCGCCAGGCCTGCCGGTGGCGTAACCGGGCTGGAGGTTACCCGCGGATCGGGATGCCAGGCCAACGGATTGCGCATCCCACGCAGCCGCCCGCCGGATAACGCTATCGCGCGCTCAATGGCAGGCTGCATCGCGTCCCCCGCCAGTAAACTGAGCCCGCCGATGATGGCTTCGCATCCGAGCGCGTTTGCATAATGACCGCTGGCGAACATCGCGGCGATACCGCTGGCAAACTCGATTTCACCAAGCGGTTTAAGCGTCTCCGGCCCGTCGCGACGCAACATAGAGCGGCATTGCACATAGACCGATGAGACAACGCGATGCCCTGAGGTCTGGATATCGTCGCTGAACTCATGGGTGAGATAGCGGCCGGTTTGCCGATCCCAAAGATGATGATGCGCATCAATGATGGGCAGCTCGGGTTGTAATGGCGCTTCACGATGTAACGCAAGCCACTCGTTTCTGACCGCAAGGTGCGGCGCGGTAACGATCTCCATGAACACCTCGTTTTGTTTTACCCTGTACAACAGTGTTTTATTTTACAAAACTACTATAACGAGGCTGCCGTGTTTTTATCCAGTTAACGATTGGTTTAAATGATGTAAATAAGAGGTGAATCACAGATGTATAAGGTCGTTAAAAGCGGAGGAAGGGAGGGGCTAACAGAAATTAATATGTTTTCAAGAAGTTAAAAATCAGCCTGAACGACACCGATACAATGCCTCACCACGAGCAGCAGGCGCCTGCGTAAAACAGTGCGGGCAGCATACGCCACGCAGGCCCACGTAGCGCCGCCGGACAGTTGTTGTCGCCCGGCTTAGCGCAGCGCAAGCCGGGAAAATGCTGAACCTAACGCGCCAGATTATCGTAGCCGCGCCAGCGATAGTTGAGCACCGACAGCGCCCAACAGGCGACAAACAGCCCGACCACCACAAACCCGGCGTCGCCGAGGTTGTCGTTTAACACCCCGACCCAGCGCCATACTCCGCCGCTGAGCGCAAACTTATCCCTCAGCAGACCCAGCGCTTCCAGGCCGCCGATAAACAGCGCCACCACCACCGAAGTGCCGGTGATGGTCATGTTGTAGTAAAGCTTGCGCTGCGGCTTGCTGAACGCCCAGCCGTAGGCGCCGACCATCAGCACGTTATCGAGGGTGTCCACCAGCGCCATGCCGCTGGCGAACAGCGCCGGGAAGACCATAATCGACCAGACGGAAATCCCGCTCGACGCGCCGGCGGCGGAGATGCCCAGCACGCCGATTTCGGTGGCGGTATCAAACCCGAGGCCGAACAGGAAACCGACCAGGTACATCTGCCAGCTGCGGCTGACCAGACGAAAGGTTTTGCCAAACAGCCAGCTCATCACCCCGCCGCCGCTGACGATCTCATCGCTCACCGGCTCACCGCGCTTCCACGCCCGAAAGCTGCGCCAGACGCTGCGCAATATCACCAGGTTGATAAAGGCCATCGCCAGCAGAAACAGCGCCGACACCGCGGTGCCGATGACGCTGCCGGTGTCGTGCAGCCAGCTCATCTGCGCGCTGAAGGCCGTGGCGGTCGCGGCAATCGCCGCCGAGGCCAGCACCACAATCGACGAGTGGCCCAGCGAGAACCAGGCCCCGACGGCGAAAGGCCGCCGCCCCTGCTGCATCATCTTGCGGGTGACGTTATCAATCGCCGCGATATGGTCGGCATCCACCGCGTGGCGCAGGCCGTAGCCCCAGGCCAGCAGGCTGGCGGCCATCAGCGCGCCGCTGTCGCCAAAGGCCTGCAGCGCCCAGCTCCAGGCCAGTAGGTTCGCCGCGATCAACCCCAGCACCAGTCCCGCAGCGCGCGGCTGCTGGCGTAAAACTGTCATTATCATTGTTGTGTTCCTTGAGCCTGTCCGCGGGCGGCGGCGATCACCGCCTGACCATAGGCGATTGCGCCGTCGCCGGCCGGCAACTGCTGCGCAAACAGCAGAGTAAAATCCGCCAGATAAAAGGTCAATCGCGCCGCCAGCAGGCGGTTATGCAGCACTCCGCCGCTGCAGACCATCGTGTCGATGCCGCGGGCGATGGCGCAGTCGCGGGCCATCGCCGCCAGTCCGCTGGCCAGGGCGTCATGGAATGCCCAGGCTTTTTGCGCCGGGGTCGCCTGCCAGCGCAGCCACTGTCGCCAGAAGGTGGCTAAGTCCAGCGCATTGCCGCGCCACGGCAGCGTGACCGGATGGCAGACGCCGGAGCAGCTGGCGGCCAGCGCCTCCAGCCGACAGGCCGCCTCGCCCTCATAGCTCAGGCTCTCCGGGGCGCAGTCCAGCGCGCAGGCGACGGCATCAAACAGCCGTCCGCAGGACGAGGCGCGCGGCGCGTTAATGCCGCGATCGATGGCCTGCGCCAGCAGCGGCCAGTTGCGCTGGCGCAGCGTACCGGTCTGCGGGTAATCCTGCCAGTCGGGGATAAAGGCCAGGCACTGAGCCAGCAGATTACGCCACGGCTGACGCGCCGCCAGGTCGCCTCCCGGCAGCGCGACGGCCGGCAGCCCGCCGAGATGTTCGCACTGGCGATAGTTAACTTGCAGGCACTCCCCGCCCCATAGCGCGCCGTTCTCCCCCATGCCGATTCCGTCGAGGATCAGGGCGATGACGTCTCCGCCGTCGAGCGGCCAGCGGTGCTCCGCCAGGCACGCCGCAGCGTGAGCATGGTGATGTAGCACTGTCTCTACCGGCAGCGGCAGAGTCGCCGCCCACTGCGTCGAGCGATAGCCGGGATGGGCGTCAACCACTACCCGCTGCGGCATAAAGGCGTAGATGTTCTGCATCAGCTGTAGCGCGCTGCGCCACTGCTGCTCGACGCCCTCCTCGCCAAGATCGCCAAAGTGCTGGCTGAGAACCGCTTCGCCCCCGCGCGCCAGGCAGAAGGTGTTTTTCATGTCCGCGCCCAGCGCCAGCAGCGGCGGAACCTTCTCCAGACCCGGCGGCAGCGGCAGCGCATCCGGGACATAGCCCCGGGCGCGGCGCAGCATTTCTCCGCTCGAGCGCACCAGCGAATCATCCATCCGCTGCACGATGTCGCGGTTATGGAGCAAAAAGCCGTCGGCGATGTCGACTAAGTCGTTGAGCGCCTGAGTATTACTTAACGCCGGCGGGCGGCCGCTAAGGTTGCCGGAGGTCATCACGATAGGGCGCGCCAGCGCCTGCAGAAGCAAATGCTGCAGCGGATTAGACGGCAGCATCACCCCAACTTCCGCAAGCCCTGGCGCAATCTCGTCGCACAGGCCGGAGACCTGCGCTTTGCTAATCAGTACGATGGGCGCCGCCGGGGAGCCCATCAGCGCCGCGGCGTCGGCAGGTAACCCCGCCGCAGAGGGCAGCATCACCGCCAGCGGTTTCGCCGGACGGTGTTTCCTCGCCCGCAGTGTGGCAACGGCAGCGGGGTTGCCGGCGTCGCAGGCCAGATGAAAGCCGCCGACGCCTTTTATCGCCACGATGTCGCCCGCCGCCAGCCGGGCGATAGCCGACTGCAGCGCCGCCTCGCCGTCCAGCGTTTCCCCTTGCGCCCGCCATTCCAGTCGCGGCCCGCAGTCGGGGCAGGCCACCGGCTGGGCGTGAAACCGGCGATCGGCAGGATCGCGGTATTCCGCCTCGCAGGGCGGACAGAGCGGAAACGGCGCCATCGCGGTAAATGGCCGGTCGTAAGGCATCGCGCGAATAATGGTTAACCGCGGCCCGCAGTGGGTGCAGTTGATAAAGGGGTAGCGGTAGCGGCGCGCCCGGGGATCATTCATCTCCGCGAGGCACGCCGGGCAGGTCGCGGCATCGGGCACGATCTGGGTGCGCATCCGTCCCGCCCCGCTCTCGCGGATGGTGAAATCCTGCGGCGGAGCCGCCCAGCGATAAGGGGCGCAGACGAGGCTGTCGATCCGCGCCAGCGGCGGGCAGTGGGCAGCGAGGGCGGCAGTAAAACCAACATCGTCCCCGGCCAGCCGCACCAGCACGCCGTCGCCGTCGTTACAGACATCGCCGCAGCGCGCCTGCCCCTGAGCCAGCTGCCAGACAAAGGGGCGGAACCCCACCCCCTGCACTTTACCGCGAATGCGGATTTGCACCCCGTTCATGCCTGAGCTTACCAGGCCAGCGCCGTGCGGCGACGTTTTTCCTGGTTCATCTGCTCCAGCTTGTTGCGGTCTACGCAGACCAGGGCGTGCGTCGGGCAGACCTCCATGCAGGCCGGGCCGCTGTCGCGGTGGAAGCAGAGATCGCACTTGTTGGCTTCGGCTTTTTCCGCCACGACGTTCAGTCCGGCGCCGCTATGGCGGATCACCGGCCGCACCACTACCTCCATCGCCCCGTACGGGCAGGCGACGACGCAGGTTTTGCAGCCGATGCAGCGCTCCTGCATCACATGAACAAAGCCTTTATCGCGGCTGATGGCGCCGTTCGGGCAGACGTTGGCGCACGGGGCGTCCTCACACTGACGGCAGGCGGTGGCCGTGGAGACATTGACCCCTTTGATGACGTGAATACGCGGCTGAAAGGTGTGCGGCGTCAGGGAGGCGCAGTCCTGATGTTCCTGATGGGAGACCACGCAGGCTACTTCGCAAGTGCGACAGCCGATGCATTTGCTCGCATCGGCAATAATGAAACGGTTCATCCATTTCTCCAGCAGTAAGAGGGTTAGGCGCCGGAGTATGCATAATACGTTCCAGTTTTTATCTTATTGATAATAAGTAAAATTTAATGGTTAGCGCGCTGTCATCGTCAGTAGTGACGATGACAGCTGACGACGTCAGGCGCAGGGACCTGACACCAGCGACTCACGCTCGATCAGCGCCCCGGGGAAACTCTGCTGAACATTGAATTCCCCGCCATCGAGCATAAATATCAGGCGATTAATGCTCTCTTTAATCATCTCCGTCACCGGCACCCGGACGCTGGCGAGCGACGGCACCATGTACGGCGCCAGCACAATATCGTCAAACCCCACCACCGAGACCTGCTCCGGCACCTTAACGCCCAGCTGGTGAAGCTGCTTCATCGCCCCGATGGCCATATCGTCATTGCTCGCCACCAGCGCGCTGTAGGTCACCCCGCGCTGACGCAGGCTCTCCACCGCCGCCGCGCCGGTTTCCGGCGTCCAGCGCCCTTCGGCGATGAGCGCCTCGTTGAGGGGAATGCCGTGGCCAGCCAGCGCGTCTTTATAGCCGGCAAGGCGCTCGACGCCGGTGGGCGAGTCAAGGGAGCCGGTAATAAAGGCGATATCTCGGTGACCCAGGGCAATCAGCCGCTCCACCACCCGCATCGCCGACGCTTTTTGATCGGACCAGACACAGTGGCTGGCGTGGCGGCGCAGCCGGCGGTTCAGCACCATGATCGGCTGCGAGTGGTTCTCAACGATCTCGTCCATCTCGTCGACGGTGAGAAAGCGCGGGTAGATGATGATCGCATCGCAGCGCAGATCCAGCAGATACTGGATCGCTTCCCGCTCCTCTTGCGCGCTGTGCTTGCCATCGGCGAGGATCAGCTGCCGCCCTTTATCCTCCGTCATCCGCGCCACGTGGTACAGCAGCTCGCTGAAATAGACGCCGTGGTAGAGGGTGTTGGTCACCACCAGGCCAAGGGTTTGCGTGGTTTTGGTCGCCAGGTTGCGCGCCAGCAGATTCGGTCGGTAGCCGCTCTCCGCCACCGCCTTAAACACCCGGTCTTTGGTCTCCTGGCTGACATAGCCGTTGCCCGACAGCACCCGCGACACGGTCGCCTTCGATACCCCCGCGCGCTTTGCGACCTCCAGCATCGTTGCCATGTGATTCTTCCTGTTGCAAAAGTTGCAGGCAGTGTACTGCACGTTTCTGGCTTTTACAGCACCCCCTGCTCACCACCGCGATCCTGCTCGCCGCGACGCTTCGCGATCAAAATCACAAAAATGAGATCATCTTTTTTTATTTCTTGTGCAATCAAATGAAACTCACCATGATTTTGTGGAACCGGTTTCCTATAAAGCATGGTATCGCCCGACGATGCGGCGCGGTAACAGATCAGTACCCTATTGATAAACAGGATAAAATCCGATGTCGAAAAATTATGCAGCCCTGGCGCAACAGATAGTCGCGGCATTAGGCGGAGTCGATAACGTCGTCGCCGTGACCCACTGCATGACGCGTCTGCGCTTCGTGGTCAAAGACAACGAACAGGTCGATAGCCCTACCCTGAAAGGCCTGACCGGGGTGCTCGGCGTCGTGCGCAGCGATAATCAGTGCCAGGTGATCATCGGCAACACGGTCTCTCAGGCCTATCGCGAGGTAGTGAATCTGCTGCCTGGCGACCTGCGCCCGGTCGAGCCGCAGGGCAAAGCGCCGGTCACCCTGAAACGCATCGGCGCCGGGATCCTCGACGCGCTGATCGGCACCATGTCGCCGCTGATCCCGGCGATTATCGGCGGATCGATGGTCAAGCTGCTGGCGATGATCCTTGAGATGAGCGGCGCGTTGCCGAAAGGCTCGCCGACGCTGACCCTCCTGACGCTTATCGGCGACGGCGCGTTTTTCTTCCTGCCGCTGATGGTGGCCGCCTCCGCGGCGGTGAAATTCAAAACCAATATGTCGCTGGCCATCGCTATCGCCGGGGTGCTGGTGCATCCCGGGTTTATCGAATTAATGGCCAAAGCCGCCCAGGGCGAACACGTCGAATTTGCCCTTATTCCGGTGACCGCGGTGAAATACACCTACACGGTGATCCCGGCGCTGGTGATGACCTGGTGTCTGTCGTATATCGAACGCTGGGTGGATCGCATTACCCCGGCGGTGACGAAAAACTTCCTTAAGCCGATGCTGATCGTGCTGATCGCCGCCCCGCTGGCGATCCTGCTGATTGGCCCGCTCGGCATCTGGATCGGCAGCGCCATTTCCGCACTGGTCTATACGATCCACAGCTATCTCGGCTGGCTGTCGGTGGCGATTATGGGCGGGCTGTGGCCGCTGCTGGTGATGACCGGCATGCACCGGGTCTTTACGCCGACCATCATTCAGACCATCGCCGAAACCGGCAAAGAGGGCATGGTAATGCCGTCGGAGATCGGCGCCAACCTGTCGCTCGGCGGCTCGTCGCTGGCGGTGGCGTGGAAAACGAAAAACCCGGAATTGCGCCAGACGGCGCTGGCCGCCGCGGCATCGGCGATTCTGGCCGGTATTTCCGAACCGGCGCTGTACGGCGTGGCGGTGCGCCTGAAACGCCCGCTGATCGCCAGCTTAATCAGCGGCTTTATCTGCGGCGCGGTGGCGGGCATCGCCGGACTGGCCAGCCACTCGATGGCGGCGCCGGGGCTGTTCACCAGCGTGCAGTTTTTCGATCCAGCCAATCCAATGACCATCGTCTGGGTGTTTGGCGTGATGGCGCTGTCGGTAGTGCTGTCGTTTGCCCTGACGCTGATCCTCGGCTTTGAAGATATTCCCGTTGAACAGGCCGCCGCCGACGCCCGAGCGCGCCAGGCCCAGGCCCAGGCAACCCACGCCTGAACACACCATTAATAACGAGGTAACGCATGGCGAGTTTCCCACAGGGATTTTTATGGGGCGGCGCACTGGCCGCCAACCAGTCAGAAGGCGCATGGCGCGAAGGGGGGAAAGGGATGGCCACCGTGGATACCCTCCCCCACGGCGCCCACCGTCTGCCGGTAAAATTAGGCCTGGAGAAGCGCTTCACGCTTCGCGAAGACGAATTCTACCCCAGCCACGAGGCGATCGATTTCTACCACCGCTACAAGGAAGATATCGCCCTGATGGCGGAGATGGGGTTCAGCGTCTTTCGCACCTCAATCGCCTGGAGCCGCCTGTTCCCGCGCGGCGACGAGCAGCAGCCGAATCCGCAGGGCATCGCCTTCTATCGTTCGCTGTTCGAGGAGTGCAAAAAGCACGGTATCGAGCCGCTGGTGACGCTGTGCCATTTTGACGTGCCGATGCATCTGGTGATGGAGTACGGCTCCTGGCGCAACCGCAAAATGGTCGATTTCTTCAGCCACTACGCCCGCACCTGCTTTGAAGCTTTTGACGGTCTGGTGAAATACTGGCTCACCTTCAATGAAATCAACATCATGCTGCACAGCCCCTACTCCGGCGCCGGGCTGGTGTTTGAAGAGGGAGAAAATCAGGAGCAGGTGAAGTACCAGGCGGCGCATCACGAGCTGGTGGCCAGCGCGCTGGCGACAAAAATCGCCCACGAGATAAACCCGCAGAATCAGGTCGGCTGCATGCTGGCGGGCGGTAATTTCTACCCTTACTCCTGCAAGCCGGAAGATGTATGGATGGCGCTGGAGAAGGACCGCGAAAACCTGTTCTTTATTGACGTCCAGGCGCGCGGCGCCTACCCGGTATGGGCCGCGCGGGTATTCCGGGAAAAGGGGGTCACCATTGCGAAGCTGCCGGGCGATGATGAGATCCTCAAAAACACCGTCGATTTCGTCTCCTTTAGCTACTACGCCTCGCGCTGCGCCTCGGCGGAGATGAACGCCAGCAACACCAATGCCGCCAACATCGTCAAGTCGCTGAAGAACCCGCACATTCCGGCCAGCGAATGGGGCTGGGGCATCGACCCGCTGGGCCTGCGCATCACCATGAACATGATGTACGACCGCTATCAGAAACCGCTGTTCCTGGTGGAAAACGGGCTCGGCGCCCGGGACGAGATTGACGCCAGGGGGGAGATCAATGACGACTATCGCATCAGCTACCTGCGCGAGCACATCAAGGCGATGCGCGATGCCATCGGCGACGGTATTCCGGTGCTGGGCTACACCAGCTGGGGCTGCATCGATCTGGTCTCGGCGTCAACCGGCGAGATGAGCAAGCGCTACGGCTTTGTCTATGTCGATCGCGACGACGCCGGCAACGGCACGCTGGCGCGCAGGCGTAAAAAGTCGTTCTTCTGGTACCAGAAGGTGATAGCCAGCAACGGCGCCGACCTCGACTAAGCGCGTCTCCCGCGCTCGCCCGTCTCTCCGCGCTAACCGGGGGACGGGCGCTGCTTTCTGTTGCATCTATTACATGTTTTTTTCTCGAGACTGATTCCAGTTTCTGGTTTGCCTCCCGTTCACAACAACTGGTATTTTATCCAGTATGTTTTCAGGGGTATCTTCAGCAAGGAGCACATCATGAACGCACAGCACACCACCGCAGCCGGAGGGATCGCCAGGGCCATTCGCCAGTTAACCGTGGGATATGTCAGAAAACGCCATGAGAACCGCAAAACGCGGGAGACGCGGCGCTACACCCGCCATGCGGCGCTGAGCCTGAACGGCGACTGGCTGGAGCAGGCGGGATTCCCGGTCGGCACGCAGGTCAGAGTCTCGGTGTCGCCCGGTAAATTAGTGATAGAGAATCTTGAGCTGGCGCCGCCGGTAACGGGGCTCCCGGCCGGTCAGTCGCCCGCCGTCGGGGAGCCCTGAGCACCGCAGGGTTAATCGTCTGCGGCTTCCAGCCGGGCAAAGCCGCCGTGGCCCTGCCAGCCTGCCAGCTGCTGGTACACTCGGGCAACGGCCTCTTTCACCGGCTGGGTCATCGGATAATAAAAACCGACAATATCCGGCTGAATGCCGAGGAAGATCACTTCGCCGACGTCCTCTTTCAGCTGATCGACCAGATAGTTGAGCGGCATGTTATGGGTGGTCATCATAAACATCTCGGCGATGTCGTCGGGGTCGATGACGCGAATGTCGCCGGGGTTTAGGCCCATATCGGTGGCATCGACGATCAGCAGGCGTTCGGGGCGTAATTCGCGGATCGCCACGATGTCGTTTTCCGGCGCGCTGCCGCCGTCGATGACCACCCACTGGCCGGCCGGGTTCGCCGCACACATCTCCGCCAGCAGCGGGCCGGCGCCGTCGTCGCCCATCATACTGTTGCCGACACAGAGTAAAACGTCAGTCACGTAATCTCCTCACCATCAGGTAGATGGCGCTTTCCTGGTGAATATCATGCAGCATGCTGAGCATTGTTTTGCTCCACGCCTGCTGCTGCGGGGTCTGCGCGGACTGCGCTTTATCAAAGGCGTTGGCCAGCATTGCCACATGGCTGCTGTCGATGACGATTTCGCCATACTTCGGCACCCCCTCCATTTTGCGCCGCGCGACGCTGCCGGCCTCAAGGGTGGCGATCCATGCCAGATACGCGTCCCACGGGCAGCTCAGCGCCGCCTCGAGACAGTCGATAACGCCGAGGTGGTGGCCAATCGCCAGGCTGTAATAGACCACCTGCTGCGCCTGATCCGGCGTGGCGTCGTTCTCATCAATAAATTTACGGCTCAGCTGACTGAACACCACCGTCTCGCTCATCGGATACGCGCCCCCTCGACCACCTGGTTGAGATGGGTGACGATCTCGGTCAGACGCGGATCTTTCTCCGCCTCCAGCCAGCGCAGCACCTGGCTATCGCCCTGGCCGAGCAGACGCATATAGTCGTCGGCAATCTGCCGACCATAGCGATAGCCCGCCAGACGGCGCGCTTCGCGATCGATGCGCACCCGCAGGGGTTGCACCATATCGGCGTGCAGCAGCTCGGTCGGCTGTTCGTCAAGCTCGCCCGGCAGGCGGGCGTGAATTTTCTGCTCCAGCAGGCCGAGGGCCATGGCGAAGCCGTACAGGGTGGCGGCGGGCGTCGGCGGGCAGCCCGGGATATAGACATCGACCGGTACGATTTTATCGGTACCGCCCCAGACGCAGTACAGGTCGTGGAAGATGCCGCCGCTGTTGCCGCAGGCGCCGTAGGAGATGCAAATCTTTGGATCCGGCGCCGACTGCCAGGCGCGCAGCGCCGGGGAGCGCATCGCGCGGGTCACCGCCCCGGTAAACAGCAGGATATCGGCATGGCGCGGCGAAGGCACCACCTTAATCCCGAAGCGTTCAGCGTCGAACAGCGGTGAAAGGGTAGCGAAAATTTCGATTTCACAGCCGTTACAGCCGCCGCAGTCGACGCGATAAACGTAGGCGGAACGTTTGATTTTCTTCAGCAGCGAGGCCTTCATGCTGGCGATGGATTCATCCACCGTCATCGGCACCGGAATGCCGTTTTCATCGCGTGGGCCAAGTAAAGTGCTCATCAGCTGGCCTCCCTCATGTGGCGGGTCAGTTCAATACGATCGGACGGCACCAGGCATTTCTGGCGCTTGCATTCCGGGCAGGTTTCGAAGCTTTCGCGGTGCAGCTCGGCGCGGGTGTCGCCGTTATGCTTGAGCAGCGCGATGGCGTAGTCGATCTCCTTCTGCACCGCGAACGGCCGCTGGCACTCCCGACAGTGGCAGATAGCGAAGCGCGACTGCTGGAGGAAATCCTCTTTCTTCCACACCGCCAGCTCATACTCCGGCGACAGCTTAATCGCCGCCGTCGGGCAGACCTCTTCACAGCGGCCGCAGAAGATGCAGCGCCCGAGGTTGAACTGCCACGCCAGCTGGTTTGTGGCCAGATCGGTCTCTACCGTCAGGGCGTTCGACGGGCAGGCGTTCACGCAGGCCGCGCAGCCGATACACTGCTGCGGGTTATGCTCCGGCTTGCCGCGGAAGTTTTTATCTACCGGCATCGGCTCCAGCGGATAGGCGTGCGTCGCGGTGCCGGTCTTAATCACTTTTTTAATAAAGGTAAACATGGCGATTCCTTATTTCAGCGGCGAGTTTTTACGCTCGATGCTATAGCGCTCCAGCTCTTTGTACGGCACCACTTTGCTCTTCTTCTTGCGGACATCGACCACGGTCATGCGGTCGGTACAGGAGTAGCACGGGTCAAGGCTGCCGATGATCAGCGGCGCATCGGAAACGGTATTGCCGCGCAGCATATAGCGCAGAGTCGGCCAGTTGGCGTAGGTCGCCGCCCGGCAGCGCCAGCGGTACAGCTTCTGGTTGTCGCCGGTCATGCTCCAGTGAATATCATCCCCGCGCGGCGCTTCTGAGAAGCCCAGCGCGAAGCGGTGCGGAATATAGGTGAAGCCCTCCACCATCAGCGGACCGCCCGGCAGGTTATCGAGACCGTAATCAATCATGTTCAGCGCGGTATAAACCTCGTTGATCCGCACCTTGAGGCGGGAGATGACGTCGCAGCCCTGTTCGCTGTGGACTTCCATCGGCAGCAGGCCGTAGCCGACAAACGGGTGATCGGCGCGGGTGTCGCGGGCGTGGCCGCTGGCGCGCACCATCGGGCCAACGTTGCTGAAGTCGCGGGCGATTTCCGGGTCCAGACGGCCAATGCCGACAGTACGCTGCTCCATGTTCGGGGTGCTGAGCAGCATATCCACCAGCTCCTGCACGTCGCGACGCATCTGCTGCGCCAGCTGGCGGGTCTGGATCATGTCCTCTTTCAGCAGGTCGCGGCGGATCCCGCCGATCAGGTTCAGACCGTAGGTTTTCCGCGCCCCGGTAAGAATTTCCGCCATCTTCATCGAGGTTTCGCGCACGCGGAAGAACTGCATAAAGCCGGAGTCGAAGCCGGTGAAGTGGCAGGCCAGACCGAGGTTCAGGAGGTGCGAGTGCAGGCGTTCCACCTCCAGCAGAATGGCGCGGATCATCTGCGCCCGCTCCGGCACCACGATGCCCATCGCATTCTCCACCGAGGTGGTATAAGCGGTGCTGTGGGCGAAGCCGCAGATGCCGCACACCCGGTCCGACAGGAAGGTGACTTCGTTATAACCCATGCGGGTTTCCGCCAGCTTCTCCATCCCGCGATGGACATAGAACAGACGGTAGTCGGCATCGATAATGTTCTCGCCGTCAACGAACAGGCGGAAGTGGCCGGGCTCATCGGAAGTGACGTGCAGCGGGCCGATCGGCACCACGTTGTTTTTCTTGCTGCCCAGCTCGTTGATGAACTCGTAGGTTTCGGCGTCGGTGGTCGGCGCCGGACGCTGGCGATAGTCCATGCTGTCTTTACGCAACGGATAGAGTTCGTCCGGCCAGTCGTCCGGCAGCACCAGACGGCGTTCGTCCGGCAGGCCAACCGGCACGAGGCCGTACATATCGCGCACTTCGCGCTCGCCCCACACCGCCGCCGGCACGCGCGGCGTCACCGATGGGTATTCCGGTTTGTTGGCATCCACTTCCACACGCACGGTGATCCAGCATTTGGTGCCCTGCTCCATCGACAGCACATAATAGACCGCGTAGTGGCCGTTCAGCTTACGTTCATCGTTGCCGAACAGCACCGACAGCCAGCCGCCCTGCTGGTAGTAGAGAAACTCCACGACTTCCGGCAGGTAATTGACCTTCACGGTGATGGTTAACTGATCTTTGGTCTGCCAGGCTTCGTCCAGCACCACGCCCGGAAAGGCCTGGTGCAGCGCCGCAAGATAGTGTTGACCGATTTTTTCTTCAGACATGCTCAAACTCTCTTAATCACGCCACCAGCAAGGAGACGAAAGCTAAAAAGGCGAAACCAAACCCGGCCCAGGTGACGCGGGAGGTGGCACAGAAGCGCAGACGCGCCATGCTGTTTTCAAACAGCGCGATGATCAACACCCCAACCACCAGCTTGACGACGGCCACCACCAGCGCCAGCAGCAGGCCGCCGACGCTGAAGCTGGTCATCTGGCCCCACGGGAAAAAGACCCCGACAAACATCTGCAGCACCACCAGCTGTTTGAGGCTGATGCCCCACTTCAGGATGCCAAAGCCGCTGCCGCTGTACTCGGAAAGCGGCCCCTCCTGCAGCTCCTGCTCCGCTTCCGCCAGATCGAACGGCAGTTTGCCCATCTCGATAAAGGTGGCGAAGGCGCAGGCGCACAGCGCCAGAATCAGTGGAATGCTGCGCGCTGCCGGCCAGTGATAAAGGGTGTCGGTGATACTGCTGATATGGGTGGAGCCCGCCACCTGCGCGGCGACCCACAGGCCCAGCAGCAGGATCGGCTCCACCAGCACGCCGAGCATCGCTTCGCGGCTGCTACCCAGCGCGGTAAACGGGCTGCCGGTGTCCAGACCGGAAATCGCGAAGAAGAAACGGGCGATGGCGAACAGGTAGATCAGGGTGATGAGATCCCCAAGCACCGGCAGCGGAGAGTCCACCGTCACCACCGGCAAGGCGGTGGCGATGGTCAGCATCACGCCCACCATGACGTACGGCGTCAGGCGGAACACCCAGCCCGAGGCGTCGGGACCGACGCTCTGGCGGCCCAGCAATTTCAGGATATCCCGATACTCCTGCAGCACGCCCGGTCCGCGGCGGTTATGCAGCCGCGCGCGGGCGACGCGGACGATCCCGGATAACAGCGGCGCGACGGCAAACAGCGCCAGCGCCTGTAGCAATGCAATTAACAGACTCATTCTCAGGCTCCTCGGGAAATGACAATCACCACCAGCACCGCCAGCTCAACCAGCGCCATTGCGCGCAGCAGCGCCGGCGCAGAGGCCGATTGCCAGCCCGGCACCAGACGCACCGGGTTCAGCCAGTGACGCAGCTTCAGCAGCGGCGCAAAGGCCTCTTTCACCGGCATGGCGAAACCGTGGGCGGTAACCACCATCGACTGTTCGTGATCGTAGCCGCAGACCCAGGCCGCGCCGCGCGAGCGCGCCGCCAGGCGATCGCCTTTAAAGAAGATCATCAGCAGGAACGGCAGCAGCGGGCAGGCGATAAGCAGCAGCGCGATCATCGGCTGCGACACCACGCTCGACACCTGGGCCTGCAGCGGGAAGGCGCCGCTCACCAGCGGCAGCAGCCACGGCGCGGCAATGCCGCCAACGAGGCAGAAGACCGCCGCCATGACCACGCTCAGGGTCATCAGCCAGGGGGCGCAGGTGGCGTTTTCCGCCTCTTTGCTCCGCGGCGCGCCGAGGAAGGTGACACCATAGACTTTGGCCATACACATCACCGCCAGCGCGCCGGTGATCGCCAGGCCCACCGCCAGCAGCGGCCCCAGCAGACGGCCAATAAACAGGTCGCTGGTACTCATTTTGAAGAAGGACTGGTAGATGACCCACTCGCCGGCGAAGCCGTTCAGCGGCGGCAAGGCCGCCATCGCCATCAGCCCCACCAGCATGGCGAGGGAGATCAGCGGCATTTTTTTACCGATGCCGCCCAGCTTCTCGATATCGCGATGGCCGGTGCGGAACCACACCGCCCCGGCGCCGAGGAACAGCGTAGTTTTGAACAGGCTGTGGTTAATCAGGTGATACATGCCGCCGATGAAGCCCAGCACCATCAGCGTGCTGTTGCGGGTGGCTACGCCGGTGACGAAGGCGCCCAGCCCCAGCAGGATGATGCCGATATTCTCCAGGGTGTGATAGGCCAGCAGGCGCTGAATGTTATGCTCCATCAACGCATACAGCCCGCCGATGAAGGCGGTGATCATCCCCAGCACCAGCAGCATCACGCCCCACCACAGCGGCGGCACGCCGCCGGCCAGCGAAACGGTTAACATGCCGTACAGACCGACCTTCATGACCACAGTGGAAAACAGCGCGGCGGCCGGCGCGCTGGCCCCGGCGTGAGCCTGCGGCGCCCAGCCGTGCAGCGGGATCGCCCCCGCCAGCAGGGCGAATCCCGCCAGCCCCGGCAGCCACAGCAGCGGGTTCTGCATCATATCCACCGCCTGGAGATTGATCTGCGCCAGCTCGAGGGTGCCGTAGGTCGACCACACCAGCCAGCAGGTCCATGCCATCAGCAGCGTGCCGAGACGACCCAGCGCAAACCACAGCTTACCGGAGGCGGCGCAGCCGGTGAGAAACGCCGCGCAGAGCGCCATGATCTCCGCCATCACCACCAGCGAACCGATATTGGTCACCACCACCGCGCAGGTGGCGGCGGCCAGCAGCAGGTTGACCAGCAGGCCGTTGGCCTTCACCTGCGGGTGGCGATGCCAGCTAATGTTAAACAGCGACACCGGCAGCGCCGACAGGCCGATGGCCAGCAGCCACAGGGCATTGACGCCGCCCACCCGCATCGTCAGATGGAGAAACTGCAGCATGCCGCCGTGGATCCGATCCGGCATCAGCAGCGCGGCGCCGCCGGCAACCACCAGCATAGCGCTGGCCACCGCGCCGCCGATCCCGGCAATGGCGCCGCTGAGCGGTTTACGCATGGCAAACACAAAGGCCAGCACGGCGCTGGCGGCGTACCACGTCACCGCCTGATTGACTAATCCAATTACACTCATTCCCTCTCCCCCTGTTGCGCCTGGAACAACGACAAGTCGCCAAGGTCGGTATTAAAGGTCAGCTGGCGTTTACGCTTGCTGGCCTGGGCGATATCACGGCTATCCACCAGCATCAGCGCTTTGGTCGGACAGGTCCGCACGCAGGCCGGGCCCTGGTCATCGAAATGGCAGAGGTCGCATTTCACGGCAATGGCGCGCACGCCCGGCACCCAGTCGAGCAGCGAGCTGACGCGGGCTGGCGCCGGCGGCGCGGGGGGCGCCAGCCGGGTATTAGCATTGGCCGGAATATCCAGCGGACGGCTGCCGGAAAATTCGATCGCGCCAAACGGGCAGGCGATGCCGCACAGTTTGCAGCTTACGCACAGGCTCTCGTTGAGCTGGACGGCGCCATCGACGCGCTGGATGGCGTTTACCGGGCAGACAGCGGCGCAGGGGGCGTCTTCGCAGTGGTGGCACATCTGCGGTGCCGATTCTTTTTCATTACGCATCACCTGCAGCCGCGGCATAGCCTGCAGGCCGTGCTGGCGATGCGTCTCAGAGCAGGCGGCTTCGCAGGTGCGACAGCCGATACAGACAGTGGAGTCAGCAATTACAAAACGGTTCACCGGGTCATCCTCGGGTGAAAGTCACTTTTGACGAAATCAGGTTGCGCAGGTGTCATTTTCGACACGTGTCGACACCTTGCGATCAGTGGGTCAGGGCCAGATGGCTTAAGTCCACCGGTTGGTCTTGCTCCATGGCGTCGTACAGACGGTCATAGACGGTGGCGATAATCGCCAGATAATGCTCCAGCACCTGGTCGCGGGAGCGGTTGCTGATCCGCCCGTCCACCGTGCCATCCGCGGCGAGCGTGGCCTGAGCAATCAGATACTTATCACCGCCGCCTTTGTTTTCGACGTAGTATTCGATGGTGTGGCTGTTGAAGCCTTCCGCCAGGGCGACGAACACCTGAAAATGGCCGAACAGCACGAAGCACAGCTCTTTGTCCGGCGCGCAGCTCATCGCGTGATGCAGGCGGGCTTTCGACAGGGTGATCCCCTGAACCAGCGAGTTACAGTAGATATGCCACTGTTCCTGCTGCTGCCGGTGACGGTCGGCGATGTAATCCGCCTTTTCACTTATTTCCCAAATAGTCATATCGGTTTCTCCGTAGCATGAGATGCACCGTCTAAGCATTTTCCGTGCCACATTTTATTTATTTGATTTAATTATGTTTTTATATTTATTCCCTGCCGACGCGACATGTCGATGACAGCCCGGGCGCGTCGTCATCGACATGTCCTGCCGCCACGAGCCCTTTCTGGCACCGTTATTGCATAAAAGGCGCATCGCGATACGGAGGCGACTATGCACGAAATCACCCTCAGCCAGCGGGCGCTGGAAATTATTGAACAACAGGCGCAGCAGGCCGGCGCGCGGCGGGTGACCGGCGTGTGGCTTAAGGTGGGAGCATTTTCCTGCGTGGAAGCCAGCGCGCTGACCTTCTGCTTTGAGCTGGTCTGCCGCGGCACGCTGGCGGAGGGGTGCGAACTGCATATCGCCGAACAACAGGCTGAATGCTGGTGCGAACGCTGTCAGCAGTACGTCCATCTTGTCTCGCAGCACGTCCGCCGCTGCCCGCACTGCAATAACGACCAGCTACAGATCGTGGCGGATGACGGCTTACAGATTCAGCGTTTAGAATTGGAGTAAATTATGTGTACAACATGCGGCTGTGGAGAAGGCAACCTCTATATTGAAGGAGACGAACGAAACCCGCATTCCGCGTTCCGCAGCGCCCCCTTCGCGCCCGCCCCACGCCAGACGATGACCATCACCGGCGTAAAAACCGACCACTTCGCCCCCACCCGCACGACAGAGGGCGATCTGCATTACGGCCATGGCGAAGCGGGGACTCACGCCCCGGGCCAGAGCCAGCGGCGCATGCTGGAAGTGGAAATCGACGTGCTGGATAAAAACAACCGTCTGGCGGCGCGCAACCGCGCGCGCTTTGCGGCGAAGCAGCAGCTGGTGCTGAATCTGGTTTCCAGCCCCGGCTCCGGCAAAACCACCCTGCTCACCGAAACCCTCACCCGGCTGAAAGGGCGTGCCGACTGCGCAGTGATTGAAGGCGACCAGCAAACGGTCAATGACGCCGCCCGCATTCGCGCCACCGGCACCCCGGCGATTCAGGTCAACACCGGGAAAGGCTGCCATCTCGACGCCCAGATGATCGCCGACGCCGCCCCGCGCCTGCCGCTGGCTGACCACGGCATTCTGTTTATTGAAAACGTCGGTAACCTGGTCTGCCCGGCGAGCTTTGATCTCGGCGAACGCCATAAGGTGGCGGTGCTGTCGGTCACGGAAGGCGAAGACAAGCCGCTGAAGTATCCGCATATGTTCGCCGCCGCCAGCCTGATGCTGCTCAACAAGGTCGACCTGCTGCCGTATCTCAATTTCGACGTCGAGAAGTGCCTGGCCTGCGCCCGCGAGGTCAATCCGCATATTGACATTATCCTCCTCTCCGCCACCAGCGGCGAAGGCATGGATCAGTGGCTCACCTGGCTGGAGACGCAGCGATGTGCATAGGCATTCCGGGACAAATTTGCGCCATCGACGGCGTGCTGGCGAAGGTGGAAGTCTGCGGCATTCAGCGCGACGTCGACCTGACGCTGGTGGGCGCCGTTGACGAGCAGGGCCAGCCGCGTCTCGGCCAGTGGGTGCTGGTGCACGTCGGCTTCGCCATGAGCGTGATTAATGAAGCCGAAGCCCGCGACACTCTCGAAGCGCTGCAAAATATGTTTGACGTAGAGCCGGACGTCGGCGCCCTGCTGTACGGCGAGGAGCGATAATGCGTTACGTTGACGAATACCGCGCCCCTGAGCAGGTCATGCAGTTGGTGGCCCATCTTCAGCAGCGTGCCCATCTGCTGCCGCACACCGCCGCGCGACCGCTGCGCATCATGGAGGTCTGCGGCGGTCATACCCATGCCATTTTTAAGTTCGGTCTCGACCAGCTGTTGCCGGAGAATATCGAATTTATTCATGGGCCCGGCTGCCCGGTGTGCGTCCTGCCGATGGGGCGCATCGACGCCTGCATTGAGATTGCCAGTCGTCCGGGGGTTATCTTCTGTACCTTCGGCGACGCCATGCGCGTTCCGGGCAAAAACGGCTCACTGCTGCAGGCGAAAGCCCGCGGCGCCGATGTCCGCATCGTTTATTCGCCGATGGACGCCCTGCGGCTGGCGCAGCAAAACCCGCAGCGTGAAGTGGTCTTTTTCGGTCTCGGTTTCGAAACCACCATGCCCGCCACCGCCCTCACCCTGCGTCAGGCGCGGGAGCGCAACGTCGATAACTTCTTCTTTTTCTGCCAGCACATCACCCTGCTGCCGACCCTGCGCAGTCTGCTGGACCAGCCTGACAACGGTATCAACGCCTTTCTCGCCCCCGGCCACGTCAGTATGGTGATCGGCACCGAAGCCTACGGCTTTATCGCCAGCGACTATCATCGCCCGTTAGTGGTCGCCGGTTTCGAACCTCTTGATCTACTGCAAGGCGCGGTGATGCTGGTTGAGCAGACAATAGCGCAGCGTAGCGAGGTGGAAAATCAGTACCGCCGCGTAGTGCCGGATGCCGGCAACCCGCTGGCGCAGGCGGCGATGGCCGACGTGTTTCGCCTTGATGGCGACAGCGAATGGCGCGGTCTGGGGGTCATCAGCGACTCCGGCGTGCACCTCACGCCGGCCTATCAGCGCTTCGATGCCGAGGCCCATTTCCGCCCGGCGCCGCAGCGCGTGTGCGACGACCCGCGCGCCCGCTGCGGCGAGGTGTTGACCGGCCGCTGTAAACCGCACCAGTGCCCGCTCTTCGCCAGCACCTGCAATCCGCAAAGCGCCTTTGGCGCGCTGATGGTCTCCTCGGAAGGGGCCTGCGCCGCCTGGTATCAATATCGCAGTCAGGAATATGAAGCATGAAAAGCGTCCAGTTAGCCCACGGTAGCGGCGGTCAGGCAATGCAGCAGCTGATCGGCGACCTGTTTATGCAGGCTTTCGCCAACCCCTGGCTGGCGGAGCAGGAAGATCAGGCGCGTCTCGATCTGGCGGCGCTTGCCGCCCAGGGGGATCGTCTCGCCTTCTCCACCGACAGCTATGTGATTGACCCGCTGTTCTTTCCCGGCGGCAATATCGGCAAGCTGGCCGTCTGCGGTACCGCCAACGATGTGGCGGTCAGCGGCGCCATCCCCCGCTATCTTTCCTGCGGGTTTATTCTCGAAGAGGGGCTGGAGATGGCTACCCTGGAAGCGGTGGTCGCCAGCATGGCCGATACCGCCCGGGCGGCAGGGATCGCCATCGTCACCGGCGACACCAAAGTGGTACCGCGCGGCGCGGCGGATAAGCTGTTTATTAACACCGCCGGCATCGGCGCCATCCCGGCAGACGTTCGCTGGGGGACGCAGCAGATCAGCGCCGGCGATGTGCTGCTGGTCAGCGGCACGCTGGGGGATCATGGCGCCACCATCCTTAATCTGCGCGAGCAGATGGGGCTCGACGGCGCGCTGTCCAGCGACTGCGCGGTGCTGACGCCGCTGATCCAAACCCTGCGGCCGCTGCGCGGCGTCAAAGCCCTGCGCGACGCCACCCGCGGCGGCGTCAACGCCGTCGCCCATGAGTTCGCCGCCGCCAGCGGCTGCGGCATTGAACTGCACGAGGCGAAGCTGCCGGTCAACGACACCGTGCGCGGAGTCTGCGAGCTGCTCGGGCTGGACGCCCTGAACTTCGCCAATGAAGGCAAGCTGGTGATCGCCGTCGCCCGCGAAGAAGCGAAAAACGTGCTGGCGCATATACGGTCTCACGCCCTGGGACGCGAGGCGGCGATAATCGGCGAGGTGGTCGCCCGCCCGGGCGTGCGTTCCGTCGGGCTGTACGGCGTGAAGCGGACGCTCGATCTTCCCCACGCCGAGCCGCTGCCGAGAATTTGTTAACCACGGCGTCGGGTCCCGGATAGCGGCTGGCGCCTTATCCAGGCTACAACACGGCGCGCACATGTAGCCTGGCTAAGCGCAGCGCGAGCCGGGAAAAGCCAGCATGATTATCCCGCCCAAACCAGCGGGCGCCCACGGATGGGTTAAAGCGGCAATAACCGCTTTATTAACATACTATTATTTGTACCATCATTTTCTTATGCGCCGCGTTGCCGGCGCGTTTTGGATGTAAGCCATGTCGTATACACCGATGAGCGATCTCGGCCAGCAGGGTCTGTTTGATATCACCCGGCTTTTATTACAGCAGCCCGATCTGGCTGCGCTGAGCGAAACCCTGACCCGCCTGGTGCAACAGTCCGCACTGGCCGACGAAGCGGCCATTATCCTGTGGAATGCAGGCAACCACCGTGCGGCCAGATACGCCTGCGATGAGGCAGGCCAGCCGGTGAGCTATGAAGATGAAACCGTGCTCGCCCACGGACCGGTGCGCCGCTTACTCTCCCGGCCGGATGCCCTGCATTGCGATCATGAGACCTTTGCCGACACCTGGCCGCAGCTTATCCGCAGCGGGATCTATCGCTCGTTCGGGTACTACTCGCTGCTGCCGCTGGCGGCCGACGGGCGGATCTTCGGCGGTTGCGAATTTCTGCGCCGTGACAACCGGCCATGGAGCGAGAAAGAGTTCCAGCGGCTGCATACCTTCGCGCAGATCGTCGCCGTCGTCAGCGAGCAGATTCAGAACCGGGTCAGCAATAACGTCGATTACGATCTGCTGTGCCACGAGCGCGACAACTTCCGCATTCTGGTGGCGATCACCAACGCGGTCCTCTCACGTCTGGATATCGACGAGCTGGTCAGCGAGGTGGCGAAAGAGATCCATCGCTACTTCCGGATCGACGCCATCAGCGTGGTGCTGCGCAGCAACCGCAAAGGGAAGCTCAACATCTATTCCACACACTATCTAGATGCCAGCCATCCGGTTCACGACCAGAGCGAGGTAGATGAAGCGGGCACCCTCACCGAGCGCGTGTTCAAAAGCAAAGAGATGCTGCTGCTTAATCTGCACGAGCATGACACCCTCGCGCCGTACGAGAAAATGCTCTTCGAAATGTGGGGCAACAAGATCCAGACCCTGTGCCTGCTGCCGCTGATGTCCGGCAACACCCTGCTCGGGGTGCTGAAGCTGGCGCAATGCGACGAACAGGTGTTTACCACCACCAATCTCAAGCTGCTGCGCCAGATCGCCGAGCGGGTGTCGATCGCTATCGATAACGCCCTCGCCTACCGTGAAATTCAGCGCCTGAAAGAGCGACTGGTGGATGAGAACCTCGCCCTCACCGAGCAGCTCAACAATGTCGAGAGCGAATTCGGGGAGATCATCGGCCGCAGCGAGGCGATGAACAATGTGCTCAAGCAGGTCGAGATGGTGGCCCACAGCGACAGCACCGTGCTGATCCTCGGCGAAACCGGCACCGGCAAAGAGCTTATCGCCCGCGCCATTCATAACCTCAGCGGACGAAACAGTCGGCGGATGGTGAAGATGAACTGCGCCGCGATGCCCGCCGGACTGCTGGAGAGCGATCTGTTCGGCCACGAACGCGGAGCCTTCACCGGGGCCAGCGCCCAGCGTATCGGCCGCTTCGAACTGGCGGACAAAAGCTCCCTGTTCCTTGATGAAGTGGGCGATATGCCGCTGGAGCTGCAGCCCAAGCTGCTGCGCGTTCTCCAGGAGCAGGAGTTCGAGCGCCTGGGGAGCAACAAGCTGATCCAGACCGACGTCCGACTGATCGCCGCCACCAACCGCGATCTCAAGCAGATGGTTATCGACAGGGAATTTCGCAGCGACCTCTACTACCGGCTCAACGTGTTCCCGATCCACCTGCCGCCGCTGCGGGAGCGCCCCGACGATATCCCGCTGCTGGTGAAGGCCTTTACCTTCAAAATCGCCCGCCGCATGGGACGCAATATCGACAGTATTCCGGCGGAGACCCTGCGCACCCTGACGCGCATGGAGTGGCCGGGCAACGTGCGCGAGCTGGAAAACGTCATCGAACGGGCGGTGTTACTCACCCGCGGCAACGTACTGCAGCTCTCCCTGCCGGAGCGGGATATCGTCGAGCCTCCGCGGTCGCCAGAGGTCCTGCCTGAGGAAGGCGAAGATGAATATCAGCTGATCGTCCGGGTGCTGAAGGAGAGCAACGGCGTGGTGGCCGGGCCGAAGGGCGCCGCCCAGCGGCTGGGGCTGAAGCGCACCACGCTCCTGTCGCGCATGAAGCGGCTGGGCATTAATAAAGACGAGCTGGTGTAGCCTCGCCTGCTATTTATTTATCATCGCAGGTGTTGCTGGCCGGGCAAGGCGTCGCCGCCACCCAGCACACACGCAGCACTTCCCCCCGAAGACGCCCGGCTTGCGAGCCGGTAAACCGAATACCGCATGTCACCCGGGTCAGCACAATGCAGCCCGGGTTAATTTAAATCCCCGTGACAAAATCGTTCTCGCTCTAATCATTACCCACGTATGCAAATAAGAATTATTTTCATTTGTAAATAGCTTGTGCTATATAACATAGCAATGGCTATAAACGCTGGGAAATTAACCACACCATTGCGAGGGATCCTATGCTGCACCTGACACCGCTGAAATCATTGCTGCTGGCCAGCGCGCTGGCCCTGCTGGCCGCGGCGCCGGCCTCGGCGCAGGAGAAATTCAGGGTTATCACCACCTTCACGGTTATCGCCGATATGGCGCAGAACGTGGCCGGCGATGCCGCCGTCGTCAGCTCCATCACCAAACCGGGCGCGGAGATCCACGACTACCAGCCTACCCCCGGCGATATCAAACGCGCGCAGGGGGCGCAGCTGATCCTCAGCAACGGTCTCAATCTCGAACGGTGGTTTGCCCGCTTTTATCAGCACCTGCAGGGCGTCCCGGAGGTGGTGGTCAGCGAGGGGATCCAGCCGATGGGCATCAGCGCAGGCCCCTATAGCGGAAAGCCCAATCCCCATGCCTGGATGTCGGCAGATAACGCCCTGATCTATGTCGATAATATTCGCGATGCGCTAGTGAAATACGATCCGCCTCACGCCGACACCTATCGCCGCAACGCCGAGGCCTATAAAGAGAAAATCCGCCAGACGATGGCGCCGCTGCAGGCCAGACTGGCGCAGCTGCCGGCGGATAAGCGCTGGCTGGTCACCAGCGAGGGAGCCTTCTCCTATCTGGCCCGCGACTATGGCCTGCGCGAACTGTATCTGTGGCCGATTAACGCCGACCAGCAGGGCACTCCGCAACAGGTGCGCAAGGTTATCGACACCATGAAAAAAGAACAGATCCCGACCATCTTCAGCGAAAGCACCATCTCCGATAAACCGGCGCGTCAGGTGGCGCGCGAAGCCGGCGCCCACTACGGCGGCGTGCTGTATGTCGATTCGCTGAGCGCCGCCGACGGCCCGGTGCCGACCTGGCTCGACCTGCTGCGCGTCACCACCGAAACCATCGTCAACGGTATCCAGGACGGGATGAGGAAACAGCCATGAATACTGCGCAAGCGGGTCTGTATGTCGACCAGCTCACCGTCACCTGGCGCAACGGCCACACCGCCCTGCGCGACGCCTCGTTCAGCGTACCGCGCGGCTCCATTGCCGCGCTGGTGGGGGTTAACGGCTCGGGTAAATCCACACTGTTTAAAGCACTGATGGGCTTTGTGCGCGTCGGTCACGGCGAGATCGCCATCCTCGGCCAGCCGGTCAACCGCGCGCTGCGCCAGAACCTGGTCGCCTATGTCCCGCAGTCGGAAGAGGTGGACTGGTCCTTCCCGGTGCTGGTGGAGGATGTGGTGATGATGGGCCGCTACGGCCATATGGGCTGGCTGCGGCGGGCAAAGCCGCGCGATCGCGAGATTGTCGATGCCGCGCTGGCCCGCGTGGGCATGAGCGAGTACCGCCATCGGCAAATTGGCGAGCTCTCCGGCGGGCAGAAAAAGCGCGTCTTCCTTGCCCGCGCCATCGCTCAGCAGGGCCAGGTGATCCTGCTGGATGAGCCTTTTACCGGCGTCGATGTGCAGACCGAAGCGCGGATCATCAGCCTGCTGCGCGAGCTCCGCGATGAGGGCTGTACCATGCTGGTCTCCACCCATAATCTCGGGTCCGTAAGTGAATTTTGCGATTACACGGTGATGGTAAAAGGCACCGTGCTGGCCAGCGGCCCGACAGAAACCACCTTCACCGCCGAGAATCTGGAGCGGGCTTTCAGCGGCGTACTGCGCCACGTCGCGCTCACCGGTGCGGAAGCGCAGATTATCACCGATGACGAGCGGCCGTTTATCAGCCGGCGCGCGGCGGGAGGCCCACGATGAGCTGGCTGCTGGAGCCGTTTGGCTATCACTATATGCTCAATGCGATGTGGGTGGCGGCGCTGGTGGGCGGCGTCTGCGCCTTTCTCTCCTGCTACCTGATGCTGAAGGGCTGGTCGCTGATTGGCGACGCCCTTTCCCACTCGATTGTGCCCGGCGTCGCCGGGGCCTATATGCTCGGCCTGCCGTTTGCCCTCGGCGCGTTTCTCTCCGGCGGCCTGGCGGCGGGCAGTATGCTGTTTTTGCAGCAGCGGTCGCGGCTGAAAGAGGATGCGATTATCGGCCTGATATTCTCCTCCTTCTTCGGGATCGGGCTGTTTATGGTGTCGCTGAACCCGACGTCGGTGAATATCCAGACTATTATCCTCGGCAATATTCTGGCCATCGCCCCGGAGGATATTATCCAGCTGGCGGCGATCGGCTTTATCTCGATGGCGATCCTGCTGTTGAAGTGGAAAGATCTGATGGTGACCTTCTTCGATGAGCACCACGCCCGCTCGATTGGTCTGAACACCCGCGGCCTGAAGCTGCTGTTCTTTACCCTGCTGGCGGCCTGCACCGTAGCGGCGCTGCAGACCGTCGGCGCCTTTCTGGTTATCTGCCTGGTGGTCACCCCCGGCGCCACCGCCTGGCTGTTAACCGACCGCTTCCCGCGCCTGCTGGCCATCGCCGTCGCCATCGGCAGCCTGACCAGCTTCTTCGGCGCCTGGCTCAGTTACTACCTCGACGGCGCCACCGGCGGCATTATCGTGGTGGCGCAAACGCTGCTGTTCCTCATCACCTTTATCTTCGCGCCGAAGCATGGTCTGTTGGCCAACCGTCGCCGCGCCGGGGAGGCCGCATGCTGAATCTGATCCTGGCCCCGTTCCAGTTTCCTTTTATGGTCAACGCGATAACAGTATCGATGGTCGTTGCCGTGCCCTGCGCGCTGCTGTCAGTCTTTCTGGTGCTCAAAGGCTGGGCGCTGATGGGCGACGCCATGAGCCACGCGGTCTTTCCCGGCGTGGTGCTGGCCTACATTATCGGCATCCCCTTCGCCATCGGCGCGTTTATCGCCGGGCTGCTCTGCGCCGTGACGACCGGTTTTCTCGACGATAACAGCCGCCTCAAACGCGATACCATCATGGGAATTGTCTTCTCCGGCATGTTTGGCGCCGGGCTGGTGCTGTACGTAGCGATCCAGTCCGACGTCCATCTCGACCATATTCTGTTCGGCGATATGCTGGGGATCTCCCTCAGCGATATTGGACAAACGGCGGCTATCGCGCTGATGATTGCGCTGATTATCGGGCTGAAATGGCGGGATTTTTTGCTGCACGCCTTCGATCCGACGCAGGCCAAAGCCAGTGGCCTGCGCGGCGGACTGCTGCACTACGGCATGCTGTGCATGATCGCCCTGACCATCGTCGCGACGCTGCAGTCGGTAGGGATTATCCTGTCGATTTCGCTGCTGATTGCCCCAGGGGCGATCGCGCTCCTGCTGGTACGGCGCTTTATACACGCCCTGCTGCTGGCGGTGGCGGTAGCGGTCTGCTGCTCGGCGGGAGGGGTGTGGCTGGCGTTTTATCTCGATAGCGCGCCGGCGCCGACTATCGTGGTGCTGTTCACCGCGCTGTTTGTGGTCGCCTTTGTGACAAGCACGATCCGGGATAGTCAGAAACAGAAGGCTTCATCACCCATCCCCGGTGGCGGCTAACGCCTTACCGGGGCTGCGCTTGTCCCCCGGCTGCGCGCAGCCCAGGCCGGGGAAAGGCCGCTATTTTTTCGGTCGATATTTTTCCGGCAGCGGCGGCACCGGCCGCCTGTCATCCAGCAGATGGCGAAGGGTCAGGATCGGGTGGCGCCAGAGCATTCGTGGCCCGGCCCAGCGCATAATCTGCTTCATCTCTTCGCGCTTCGCCGGCTGATAGCAGTGTACCGGACACTGCTTGCAGGCCGGTTTATTGTCGCCAAACACGCACTTATCAAGCCGCTTGTCGGCGTAGGCGTTCAGCGCCTGATAGTGCTCGCCGTCGTCGCGGGCATCCGGACAGCGGCGCTGATAAAGCCCAATCATCCGACCGATCGTCTGCTTTTCACGTTCGATGCGTTTGCCCACCGTCAACTTCCCTCCCCACAAAAAGATGCATCAATAATACACCTTTTAAACGGGCCACGCAGCCGCTTTCCTAACGATTAGGTCGGGTTAGCGGGTTTATCAACATGCCCCAATGCTTTTTCCGGAAAGCAGACATCGCGCACCCGGCGTTTCAGCTCTGCCGCATCCGGAAAGCCGCCATCCTGCTTCCGCTCCCAGATCTGCTGGCCGTCGATATCGATAGTGAAGATCCCGCCGGTGCCCGGCACCAGCGTCACCGAGGCGATATCGGTGCTGAAGGTGTGTAACAGCTCCTGCGCCATCCAGCTGGCGCGCAGCATCCAGTTGCACTGGGAACAATAGGTGATGGTGATAGCCGCTTTTGAATTCATCGTCTTCTCGCTCAGGCTGAAAGGGCACAGTGTAAACAAAGTGCAGTTTAAATGAGGAATACATGAATATTTTGTTGCAAACGATAATACCTATCATTACCATTCGCAATCAACAAATGGAGTAAGACCCTATCCGCAACGGAAAAGACGGAGCAACCTGCAACTCTGGAAGTAACGCGTGAGCCGATACTAATAACGATCAAGGCGTGGCGACTATGTACAAATCGACTCCGTCAGCAGCAGGGTGTAAAAAACGCCTGCTGGTGACCTCTTTGCTTGCAGCAATTTATCAAACTTCTGCCGTCGCAGCAGGCACTTCCGCCATCGGCGGCGAGGCGGTGGATGACACCTCGGAACAAATGACCGTCACCGCTCCCGCGCCGGCGCAAAAAGCCGGTAACGAGCACAGCATCAGCGCCCGGGAGCTGGAGGACAAAGGCGCTAACGATTTCGGCTCGATCATGCGCTATGAACCGCTCATCAGCGCCACCGGGGCCAGCGGCGGCTCTGGCAACGGCAAAAGCGGCTTCGACCGCGGGGGCTACACCGGCTACAACATTCGCGGCATGGAGAGCAACCGCGTCGGTATCGACGTGGACGGTATCGCCCAGCCCAACGCCACCGGCCGCGGCTACGTCGGCCGCTCGGGGCTCAATACCTTCGGCATCGGCCGCGATTATATCGACCCGTATATGTACGGCAGCGTGGATATCCAGTCCGGCGCCACCTCGACGGAAACGGCCAACAGCGCCATCGGAGGGAATGTCTCCTTCCGCCCGAAATCGGCGGATGATTACCTGCGCCCGGGCAAAACCAGCGCCTTCGGCTATCGCAGCGGCTACGACTCCGCGGATCGCAGCTGGCACAACGGGGTGACCGTCGCCGGCGGCGATGAGTTCCTGCGCGGCATTTTGGTCTACAGCCGCCGCGACGGCCAGGAAACCGAAAATAACAGCGACACCGTCGACGCCTACCCGGCGAACTGGCACTCCGATGCCTTTCTGGCCTCCGGGATCTGGCAGCCCAACGACGAGCACAAGCTAACCAGCACCTTCGACTATTACCACAAAACCAACCACACCCACTACGATACCTGGGATTCCAGCGGTAACAGCACCATCGGCACCGCCAACCAGACCAGCCAGACCCGACGCTGGGGCCTGAGCCTGAAGGATGACTGGACGCCGATGAATGACTACCTCGACAGCGTCTCCACGAAAATCTACTACCAGCATACCGAAGCCCATGACTGGACGTATATGCCGGACAGCGTCACCCGCAGAATGCAGACGGTGAACTCCAACTACGACACCGACACCTGGGGCCTGCAGACCGCGCTGGCGAAAACCCTGGGCCGCTACGATCTGAGCGCCGGTTTCAACGCCAGCACCAGCAAAACCCAGCGGCCGTTCAGCCAGTCGCCGATCCCCAGCGTTTACAGCGAGATCATGCAGCCGGAGGCGGACAGCCGCAGCTACACTCTCGGCGGCTTTGTCCAGGATAAGATCAACTTCGACCTTGATAGCCACAACTTCGCCATTATTCCCGGCGTGCGCGTGGTGCATCAATCGACGAAGCCGGAAAATCTGTCCGACCTTGCCGCCAACAGCAGCGCGCTGACCGAATCGTCGGTGGCGAATCTGTACGGTAAAAACAGCGATACCCAGGTTCTGCCGTCGTTGACTTTCCAGTACGACCTCACCCCGCGCCTGATGACCTACCTGCAGTACCAGCGCGGCGCGCAGTTCCCCAACGCCAGTCAGCTGTATGGATCCTGGAACCTTGGCTCCAGCTACGCCGGCAGCCAGCAGTATGCCCTGATCGGCAATACCGATCTGAAGACGGAAACCAGCGATAATCTCGAGTGGGGGCTGAAGGGGGAAGTTACCGAAGGCATCACCCTGCGCACAGCGCTGTTCTACAACAGCTATAAGAACTTTATCGCCTATACCCGCTATACCCGGGCGAATAATCCGGGCCAGTTCACTAACGTGCCGTCGAATATCTACACCATTTATCAGGCGGAAAACCGCGATAAAGCCTATATCTACGGCGGTGAAATCAGCACTAAATTTAACTTTGGCACCTGGTATGAGCAGGTGGACGGCCTGAGCGCCACCCTCGCCCTCGGCTATAGCGAAGGGAAATCGAAATCCAGCTACAGCGGCGATAAATACGTCGACCTCGACAGCGTAGCGCCGATGAAAGCTATCGTCGGCGTGGCGTGGGACGATCCGGCGAAACGCTACGGCACCGCCCTGACGGCGACCTTCGTCAAGGGGAAACAGGCGACCGCCACCAACCGCGAAAGCTACAGCAACAGCGGTTCCGCCATCGCCGATGCCAGCAGCGACTATATGCGCGTGCCGGGCTACGGCATGCTGGACTGGACCGCGTACTGGCAGGTAGCGAAAAACGTGCGCCTCAATGGCGGGGTCTACAACCTCACCGATCGTAAATACTGGGATTACCTGAGCAGCCGCAATATCGAGACCGGCACCAGCCAGGACGCCAATGATAAAGCGCTGGCGGTCATGCCGGGCCGCACCTGGCAGCTTGGGGTCAACGTCGACTTCTGATTGCCCGAATAACAACTCACCTGCCCCCGGCCCGCCGGCCGGGGATATTGAACATTGAGAAGGATATGATTATGCCCAATGCCCACCCCGATCTGTGGCAGCGCTACCAGGCCACCAAAGCGTCCAGCACCGCGAAATATGCCCGCGATATCGCTGCGGAAATGGGGATCAGCGAAGCCGAGCTGACCGCCGCCCGCCTCGGTCACGATGCCGTGCGCCTGATCGATGACGCCCGGGCGCTGATTGCCGCCCTGGAGCGCGTCGGTGAAACCAAATGCATCTGTCGCAACGAGTATGCCGTCCATGAGCAGGTCGGCCAGTTCACGCACCAGCACCTCAGCGGCCACGCCGGGCTGGTGCTCAACCCGCGCGCGCTCGACCTGCGTCTGTTCCTCAGCCAGTGGGCCAGCGCCTTCCATCTGAACGATAACGGTCGCCAGAGCATTCAGTTTTTCGACCACCACGGCGACGCCCTGCTGAAAGTCTATGCGACCACGCAGACCGACATGGCGGCCTGGGACACCCTGATCGCAGAACATCGGGTGGCGGCCCCGGCGCCGCTGGCCCTGCGCCCGCTGGAGCCGGTGAAATATGCCGAGAGCGCCGACGGCGCCGCCCTGGAGAACGACTGGCGCGCGATGACCGACGTACACCAGTTCTTCGGTCTGCTGCGTAAATATCAGCTTTCCCGCCAGCAGGCCTTCCGCCTGGTGAGCGACGACCTCGCCTGCCGCGTTGATCGCCATGCGCTGCCAGCGTTACTGGAGACGGTGCGCCAGGAGGGCAATGAAATCATGATTTTCGTCGGCAATCGCGGCTGCGTGCAGATCTTCACCGGCGCCCTGGAAAAGCTGGCGCCGATGCGCGGCTGGCTGAATATCTTCAATCCCACCTTTACCCTGCATCTGCGTGAAGAGAGCCTCGATGAAGTGTGGGTGACCCGCAAGCCGACCTCAGACGGACACGTCACCAGCGTCGAGCTGTTCGCCAAAGACGGCACCCAGATCGCCCAGCTCTATGGCCAGCGCAGCGAGGGCCACCCCGAGCAGGCGCAATGGCGCCAGCAGGTGGATCGTCTGACCCGCGAAGGACTGCCCGCATGATGCGCTGGTTACTGCTTCTCATCGCCTTCCCGTTGCTGAGCCACGCCGCCGTGGAGCGGCTCGTCACCCTCGGCGGCGATGTCACTGAGATCGTCTATGCCCTTGGCGCGCAACAGAGCCTGGTCGCCCGGGACAGCACCAGCAGCTGGCCCCCGGCGGCGCAAAAGCTGCCGGATGTCGGCTACCTGCGGCAGTTGAACGCCGAGGGGATCCTCGCATTACGTCCGCAGCTGGTGCTAGCGAGCGCCCAGGCGCAGCCCTCGCTGGTTTTACACAAGGTGCAGGCGAGCGGCGTGAAGGTGGTAAACGTGCCGGGCGGCGAAAGCCTGGCCGCGATTGATAACAAAGTGGCCGTCATTGCCGAAGCGTTAGGCAAAACCCCGGCAGGCGACGCGCTGCGCCAGCAGCTTCAGCAACAGATCGCCGCCATTCCAACGCAGCCGATTGCCAGGCGGGTGCTGTTTATTCTCAGCCACGGCGGAATGAATACCCTGGTGGCCGGGCAACGCACCGCGGCCGATGGCGCCATTCACGCCGCCGGGCTGCAGAACGCGATGCAGGGCTTCGACCACTATCGGGCGATGTCGCAGGAGGGGGTGGCCGCCAGCCAGGCGGATCTGGTGGTGATCTCCGCCGATGGTCTCAAAGGGATGGGCGGCGAAGCCGGGCTGTGGAAACTGCCCGGCCTGGCACAGACCCCGGCGGGGCGTCATAAGCAGCTGCTGACGATCGACGATATGGCCCTGCTCGGCTTTGGGCCGCGCACCCCGCAGGCGATTATCGCGCTGCGTGAAAAAGCGGAGCATCTGCCCTGATGCGCCCTACCCTCGCCCGCCGTTTGCTGTTGATGACGCTGCTGCTGGTCCTGCTGACGCTGTTCGCCACCACCCTTGGCGCGATGCGTTTGCCGCTGGCCAGCCTGCTGCCCGCCGGGGATGAGATGCTGCGCCACATCTGGCTGACCATCCGTCTGCCGCGGGTGCTGCTGGCCCTGCTGGTAGGCGCGGCGCTGGCCCTCTCCGGCTGCGTGATGCAGGGGTTGTTTCGCAACCCGCTTGCCGACCCGGGCCTGCTGGGCATCAGCAGCGGCGCCGCGCTGGCGGTGGCCAGCTGGCTGGTGCTCCCGCTCTCCGCAACGGGGCTGATCGCTCTGTATATGCCGATGCTGGCGGCGTTTATCGGCAGCCTGGCGGTGATGGTGGTGATTTTTATCCTCAGCCGGGCGGAGGAGGGGTCGCTGTCGCGCCTGCTGCTGGTGGGGATCGCCATCAACGCGCTGTGCGGGGCGCTGGTCGGCGTGCTGGCCTGGCTGAGTAACGACGCCCAGCTGCGACAGCTGTCGCTGTGGGGCATGGGCAGTCTGGGCCAGGCCGAGTGGCCGACCCTGTTGGTGGCTGCGACCCTGATCATCCCGGCGGCGCTGGCGGTGTGGTGGATGGCCTCCCGCCTGAATTTGCTGCAGCTCGGCGATGAAGAAGCGCACTATCTTGGGGTCAACGTGCGGGCGCTGCAGCGCTGGCTGCTGCTGTGCAGCGCGGTGCTGGTGGCCGCGGCGGTGGCCATCAGCGGCGTCATCGGCTTTATTGGCCTGGTGGTGCCGCACCTGATGCGCCTGTGGCTGGGGCCGGACCATCGCGGGCTGATCCCCGGCTCGCTGCTGGCCGGCGCGATCCTGCTTCTGCTGGCCGACACCCTGGCCCGCACCGTGGCGGCGCCGGCGGAGATGCCGGTCGGTCTGCTCACCAGCCTGCTGGGCGCCCCCTGGTTTCTGTGGCTGGTCTTTCGTCGGGAGAACCCCAAACATGGCTAATGAATATTGCGCGCAGGGGCTGGCGCTTCGCCTCGGCCAGCGGCAGATTATCGACAACATCTCCGTCGCGCTGCGCGGCGGCGAGATGACGGCGCTTATCGGGCCGAACGGCGCGGGCAAATCCACCCTGCTGCGGCTGCTGACCGGGTACCTGACCCCGGATAGCGGTACCCGCCGTCTGGCGGGCACGCCGCTGGAGGCGTGGTCACCCGAGGCGCTGGCGCGCCGGCGGGCGGTCATGCTACAGCGTACGGCCCTGCAGGCCGACTGGACGGTGGAAACGGTCATCGCCATGGGGCGCTCGCCGTGGGGCCCGACCGCGGACCCGGCGGAGCTGGCGGCGGTAATGGCCGTCACCGGCTGCGATGACCTTGCCGGCCGCCGCTATCCCGCCCTTTCCGGCGGCGAGCAGCAGCGGGTGCAGCTCGCCCGCTGTCTGGCGCAGCTGTGGCGCGACGGCGCGCCGCAGGGCTGGCTGTTTCTCGATGAGCCCACCTCGGCGCTGGACCTTTACTATCAACAGCATCTGCTGCGCTTGCTCAAACGGCTCATCGCCGGCGGGCAACTGCACGTGTGCGTGGTGCTGCATGACCTTAACCTCGCCGCCCTGTGGGCCGACCGCATCCTGCTGCTACACCAGGGCCGCCTGGTCGCCCAGGGGACGCCGCAGGAGGTGATCCAGCAGTCGGTTATCCATCGCTGGTACGGGGCGGATGTCCGCCTCGGCCAGCATCCAGACAACGCGGCCCCCCAGGTCTATCTGGCGCCGTAACCCCCGCGCGGCGCAACTGGAATCCGGATCGCGCCGCGCGCGTTCGTCAGTTTCCCTCGCCTGCCCATCTCCGTTATCATGTCTCATCCATGTGATAACGACGAAAACAACAAAATCGCAGCCATTTCAAATCAGGGATCTGGATAACACCCCATGAGCACAATTGACAATCTCGACGCCCACACGCCGATGATGCAGCAGTATCTCAAGCTGAAGGCGCAACATCCTGACATTCTGCTGTTTTACCGGATGGGGGATTTTTACGAGCTGTTTTATGACGATGCGAAACGCGCGTCGCAGCTGCTCGATATCTCGCTGACCAAACGCGGCGCCTCCGCGGGCGAACCCATTCCCATGGCCGGCATCCCCCACCACGCGGTGGAAAACTATCTTGCGAAACTGGTTAATCAGGGCGAGTCGGTAGCTATTTGCGAGCAGATAGGCGACCCGGCCACCACCAAAGGGCCGGTCGAGCGTAAAGTGGTGCGTATCGTCACGCCGGGCACCATCAGCGATGAAGCGCTGCTGCAGGAGCGTCAGGACAACCTGCTGGCCGCCATCTGGCAGGACAGCAAAGGCTTTGGCTACGCGACGCTGGACATCAGCTCCGGCCGCTTCCGCCTGAGCGAACCGGCCGACCGCGAAACCATGGCGGCAGAGCTGCAGCGTACTAATCCGGCGGAGCTGCTGTACGCGGAAGATTTTGCCGAATCGTCGCTGATCGAAGGCCGCCGCGGTCTGCGCCGTCGCCCGCTGTGGGAATTTGAAATCGACACCGCGCGCCAGCAGCTTAACCTGCAGTTCGGCACCCGCGATCTGGTCGGCTTCGGCGTGGAAAACGCCCCCCGCGGCCTGTGCGCCGCCGGCTGCCTGCTGCAGTATGTCAAAGACACCCAGCGCACCTCGCTGCCGCATATTCGCTCCATCACCATGGAGCGCCAGCAGGACAGCATCATTATGGATGCCGCCACCCGCCGTAACCTCGAGATCACCCAGAATCTCGCCGGCGGCACCGATAACACTCTGGCCTCGGTACTCGACTGTACGGTGACGCCGATGGGCAGCCGGATGCTCAAGCGCTGGCTGCATATGCCGGTCCGCGATACCGCCGTGCTGGTGGAGCGCCAGCAGACCATCGGCGCGCTGCAGGAGCGCTATACCGAGCTGCAGCCGGTGCTGCGCCAGGTTGGTGATTTGGAACGTATTCTGGCGCGTCTGGCGCTGCGTACCGCCCGTCCACGCGATTTAGCCCGCATGCGTCATGCCCTGCAGCAGTTGCCCCTGCTGCGCGAGCAGCTGGCTGACGTTGACAGTCAGCCTGTGCAAAAATTGCGCGAAAAAATGGGCGAGTTTAGTGAACTGCGCGAACTGCTGGAGCGCGCGGTGATCGACGCCCCGCCGGTGCTGGTCCGCGACGGCGGGGTCATCGCTCCAGGCTACAGCGAAGAGCTGGACGAGTGGCGGGCGCTGGCCGATGGCGCCACCGATTATCTCGATAAGCTGGAGATCCGCGAGCGCGAGCGGCTGGGCCTCGACACCCTGAAGGTCGGCTACAACGCCGTCCACGGCTACTACATCCAGATCAGCCGCGGCCAGAGCCACCTCGCGCCGATCCACTACGTGCGTCGCCAGACGCTGAAAAACGCCGAACGCTATATTATTCCTGAGCTGAAGGAATACGAAGATAAGGTGCTGACCTCCAAGGGCAAAGCGCTGGCGCTGGAAAAGCAGCTTTATGACGAACTGTTCGACCTGCTGCTGCCGCACCTTGCCGACCTGCAGGCGAGCGCCAGCGCGCTGGCCGAGCTGGACGTGCTGGTCAACCTGGCGGAACGCGCGGAAACCCTCAACTACTGCTGCCCGACCTTTAGCGATAAGCCGGGCATTCGCATCAGCGAAGGCCGCCATCCGGTGGTCGAGCAGGTGCTGAAAGAGCCGTTTATCGCCAACCCGCTGCAGCTGGCGCCGCAGCGGCGGATGCTGATCATCACCGGGCCGAACATGGGCGGTAAAAGTACCTATATGCGCCAGACCGCGCTGATTGCGCTGCTGGCCTATATCGGCAGCTACGTCCCGGCGCAGAAGGTGGAGATAGGCCCCATCGATCGCATCTTTACCCGCGTCGGCGCGGCGGATGACCTGGCCAGCGGCCGCTCGACCTTTATGGTGGAGATGACTGAAACCGCCAATATCCTGCACAACGCCACCGAACACAGCCTGGTGCTGATGGATGAGATTGGCCGCGGCACGTCCACCTACGACGGTCTGTCGCTGGCATGGGCCTGTGCGGAAAATCTGGCCAACAAAATCAAGGCGCTGACGCTGTTCGCCACCCACTACTTCGAGCTCACTCAGCTGCCGGAGAAAATGGAAGGCGTCGCCAACGTCCATCTCGACGCGCTGGAGCATGGCGACACCATCGCCTTTATGCACAGCGTGCAGGATGGCGCGGCCAGCAAGAGCTACGGCCTGGCGGTCGCCGCGCTGGCCGGGGTGCCGAAAGAGGTGATCAAGCGCGCGCGGCAGAAACTGCGCGAGCTGGAGAGTATCTCGCCCAACGCGGCGGCGACCCAGGTCGACGGCACGCAGATGTCGCTGCTCGCCGCTCCGGAAGAGACCTCGCCTGCGGTTGAGGCGCTGGAGAATCTTGATCCGGACTCCCTGACCCCGCGTCAGGCGCTGGAGTGGATCTATCGCCTGAAGAGCCTGGTGTAGGTCTCTTTTAACGTGAAAAAACGGCAGCGCCCTGCGGTGCTGCCGTTTTAACAAATGCAAAATGGGTGCGAGAGGATGCGTCCTGACAACCAATACGCGGGGTTTCCCCCGCGCGGATGCTATTTCTTCGATTCGTAAGCGAGAACAGCTTTAAACTCGATACTACGCTCTTTAATACTGAGTTCGCACAGCGAGCTGCGCACCAAAAGCGTAAATCCCAGTACCGTAATACACAGTACGACGATTGCCACAAGGGCATATTTTGTTAGCATGTCTTGCCTCCCTGCAAAGAAGAGACTAACATCTGAATTGTTCAGGTTCATCCGTCAGCCTCAGTTGATAGAAATATCTCCTGGGGCTTTCGTCTGTCTGGGGTCCTGGTCTTGCTCAAGGCCAGACAGCCTCAAGCACCCGCCGCTATTCTATACTCGTCATGGCGTGAAATTTATCTGCAAGGAATTAATCAGACGGATTTTATATTAATCTGGAAGCCGACTCGCAAAGTCGCCCCATTATATTACCCCTTTACATAATTTCTGGATTTAATGAGTAAATAACTTTTATCATTTTGCGAAATATAAAAAAGCCGACGGAGAGATTATCCCAGTCGGCGTGATAGTCGCAGGCAGTTTGCGCACGACCCAGTTTTAAAATGGCAGGTAAAATAACCTTAACAGGATAAGCCCTTAGCGGGCTCTTTTCATTAACGCTTATCTTCCGACAATAGCGGCGGGACGTGCGGCACCTGCGGCGCCTCATCAATATCTTTCTGCGTCATCCGGAACGCTTCGGGATAGTGCTCACGGCTGGTGCGGCGCAGCGGCTCGGTATCCCGCCAGGTATACAGACAGTGCTGGCACTGATACACCGTCCAGACTCCTTTCACCGGCGATTTCGCCATGACGTCAATCTTTTCATCGGCGCAACGTGGACAAATCATCTTCTTCTCCTTATTTACGGTTGGCCAGCATAGCGGTCAGTTTTTCAGCCCAGGCTTTGGTTTCCGGCAGATCCTGCACCGGCTGGCTGTAGTGGCCGCGAAGGTCCGGCGCAACCGGGGTGGTGGCGTCGATAATTAGCTTGTCGGTGATGCCCGCCGGGCTGGAGCCTGGGTCAAGTTCAAGGACCGACATGTTCGGCAACTGCACCAGGTCTCCCGCCGGGTTAACCTTCGAGGAGAGCGCCCACATCACCTGCGGCAGGTTGAACGGGTCAACGTCTTCATCAACCATGATCACCATCTTCACATAGCCGAGGCCGTGGGGAGTGGTCATCGCCCGCAAACCCACCGCGCGGGCAAAACCGCCGTAGCGTTTTTTGGTGGAGATAATCGCCAGCAGACCGTGGGTGTACATAGCGTTGACCGCCTGCACTTCCGGGAACTCTGCCTTCAGCTGCTGATACAGCGGCACGCAGGTAGCCGGGCCCATCAGATAGTCGATTTCGGTCCACGGCATACCGAGATAGAGCGATTCAAAAATCGGTTTGCTGCGATACGAGACTTTGTCGATGCGCACTACCGTCATGTTACGACCGCCGGAGTAGTGGCCGGTAAACTCACCGAACGGCCCCTCTATCTCACGCTTACGGCCTTCAATCACCCCTTCGAGGATCACTTCCGAACCCCAGGGCACGTCAAAGCCGGTCAGCGGCGCGGTGGCAATGGGATACGGGCTCTCGCGCAGCGCGCCGGCCATTTCATATTCTGACTGATCGTATTTCAGCGGCGTGGCGCCCATCAGGGTGATAATCGGGTCGTTACCGAGGGTAATGGCGATCGGCAGGTCTTCCCCGCGCTCTTCCGCTTTATGCAGATGCAGGGCGATATCGTGCATCGGCACCGGCTGCAGGCCGAGCTTACGCTTGCCTTTCACTTCCATACGGTAGATACCGACGTTTTGCTTACCGAAGTTGTCAGGGTCAAGCGGATCGCGCGAAACGACACAGGCTTTGTCGAGGTAGAACCCGCCGTCGCCATCGTTGAGGCGGAACAGCGGCAGAATATCGAACAGGTTGATATCATCGCCATCCACGGTGTTTTCCGCCCAAGCCGGGTTGGCGCGGCGCTCTGGCGTCACCGGGAAGTTATCCCAACGGCGGATGAATTCATCAATCTGCTTTTTCACCGGCGTGTTGGGCGGCAGGCCCAGCGAGATGGCATGGTTCTGCCACGAGCCGATGGTGTTCATCGTCACCCGGGCGTCGGTAAAGCCGCGAATATTATCGAACCACAGCGCCGGGGCGCCGTCGCCGATGCGTCCGGTGGCATTGGCTGCCGCCGCCAGGTCTGGCTCAGCGTTCACCTCCTCACTGATTTTCAGCAGTTGTCCCTGGTCATCCAGCGCCTGCAAAAAGCTGCGCAAATCATCAAAAGCCATTATTCGATCTCCTGTGCTAATTGTTCTGCCGTGCGCAAGCCGTTCCAGCGGCGCGCTTTGTGATAGTCGAGGCCAAACTGATCCAGCACCCGGGTCACAATGTGGTTGGTGATATCGTCAACCGTCTCCGGGTGGTTATAGTAAGCCGGCATCGGCGGCACCATCGCCACGCCCATACGGGACAGCGCCAGCATGTTCTCCAGATGGATCGTGCTGAGCGGCATTTCCCGCGGGACCAGCACCAGCTTGCGCCCCTCTTTAAGCACCACGTCCGCCGCGCGTCCCACCAGCCCCTCGGCATAGCCTGCGCGAATGCCTGCCAGCGTTTTCATACTGCAGGGAATCACGATCATGCCGTCGGTACGAAATGAACCTGATGAGATGGTGGCGGCCTGGTCGGCCGGGCTGTGGGAAAAGTCCGCCAGCGCGGCCACTTCCCGTGCCGTCCAGGGCGTTTCCAGCTCGATGGTGGTTTTGGCCCACTTCGACATCACCAGATGGGTTTCCACCTCCGGCATATCGCGCAGCGCCTGCAGTAATGCCACCCCAAGCGGAGCCCCGGTGGCCCCCGTCATCCCAACAATCAGTTTCATTCCAGACCTCATTCAATTTGTTCGTACACGAACTTTATACTTAAATTACCCTCTCCTGAGCCGAATGACAAGATCGTTCGTATACGTTCGCATTTTTAATCAAACAGGGAAAAGGTATAAAAAGGCGTACGAACGGCTATCATAGAGGTGACAGTTTTGTTACGGAGTATCCATGGAGTTACGAAACGAAGCATTCCACCTGCTGCGCCAGCTTTTTCAACAACATACCGCCCGCTGGCAGCAGGCGTTACCGGACCTGACTAAGCCTCAGTATGCGGTGATGCGCTCGGTTGCGGAGCAGCCGGGGATCGAACAGGTGGTGCTGATTGAAGCGGCGGTCAGTACGAAGGCCACGCTGGCGGAGATGCTCAGCCGGATGGAAGCGCGCGGCCTGGTGCGCCGGGAGCACGATCCGGCCGATAAGCGCCGCCGTTTTGTCTATCTGACCGACGAAGGCGAGGCGCTGCTTAACCGTTCCATTCCGCAAGGCAATGAGGTCGATGACGAGTTTCTTGGCCGCCTGAGCGATGATGAACGCGAACAGTTCTCCCGGCTGGTGCGTAAAATGATGGTTCCCTGAGCAAGCGCCTAGCCGAGCTGCTCGCGCAGGAAGTCGATAAACGTCCGCACCCGGGTCGGCATATGCTGCGCATCGGGATAAAGGGCATACACTCCCTGCGGCGGGAAATGGTATTCCGGCAGGACAGCCACCAGCTCCCGCTGCGCCAGTTTACCGGCCACCAGCCAGGCTGGCAGCAAAGCGATGCCGCATCCGGCCAGAGCAAAGCTCATCAGCGCCGTGGCGCTGTCGGCTGAAAACCGTGGCGCGTTGACTATCGTAAAATCCACCTCTGCCTGTTCATCCGTTCGCAGCTGCCAGCGCAGCGGGGCCGGCAGACGCTCGTGAATAATCCAGTCAGCTTGCGCCAGATCGGACAGCGTCAGCACCGGATGGCTCGCCAGCCAGGCCGGGGAGGCGACGGGCAGGATCGCGAAACTGGCTATCCGCGTCGCCCGATAGCGGGAATCGGCCAGCGTACCGAGGCGTATCGCCACGTCAAATCGTTCGGAGATAAGATCCGCATGATGGGAGGACGAGACGTGCCGCACCCGTAGCGCCGGATGATGACGGGAAAACGCCGCCAGCGCCGGGATGATGACCTGCGCGCCATACTCCGGCGTGGTGGTGATCCGCAGCTCTCCGCTTAAACCGCTATGGCTGGCCCGGACCTCATCCTGCAGATTTTCCGCCGCTTTGAGCAGCGCCACCCCACGCTGATAGAACAGCGCCCCGGCGTCAGTGAGCCGCAGACGGCGCGTCGAGCGCAGCAGCAGCGTCACCCCCAGCTCATTTTCCAGTTGCCGTACGTTAAAGCTGACCACCGCCTTGGTCTGCCCCAGCGCCGCGGCGGCCTGGGTAAAGCTGCCGGCGTCCACCACGGCGATAAACATGGTCACGCGCTGAAGGTTTAGCATCGTCGTCCGGATGATTGTCAAAAATATTCAGACAGTATATCCCGATTCGCCCCGTTTATCCCCCGCGGCGCCGGGTTTACAGTAGCCGCCTGTCTGAGGGAGTGAATCATGACCTATCGCCACCGCGTTGCCACCGTTTTTCTGTTCGGCTTTTTTCTCGACCTAATCAATATGTTTATCGCCAGCATTGCCTTCCCGGCTATCAGCCACGAGCTGGCGGTGTCCGTCTCGCAGCTGGCGTGGGTCAGCAATGCCTATATTCTTGGCCTGACGGCCGTCGTACCGTTCAGCGCCTGGCTCAGCCAGCGCTGTGGGCCAAAACGGCTGTTTTTACTCTCGCTGGGGCTGTTCAGCCTCGGCGCGCTGGCATCGGGGCTGGCCCATAGCCTGGGTGAGCTGATTTTCTGGCGTACGCTGCAGGGGATGGGCGGCGGGCTGTTAATCCCCCTCGGCCAGGCGCTGACGTGGCCGCTGTTTCAGCCGCAGGAGCGGGCGAAGCTGTCGGCGGCGGTGATGCTGGTCGGCCTGCTGGCGCCCGCCTGCTCGCCGGCGATCGGGGGTCTGCTCGTCCAGGCGTTCAGCTGGCGCTGGGTCTTTTTCGCCAGCCTGCCTGTCGCCCTGCTTACCTTTATGCTGGCGGCGCGATGGCTAAACAACAGCCCCGCTCCCGTCCGGCCGACCCGCTTTCTCCCGCTGTCATTGCTGGCCGATCCTCTCCTGCGCTTCGCCATGCTGATCTATCTCTGCGTACCGGGGATGTTTATTGCCGTCAACGTGGTGGGAATGTTCTACCTGCAACGCGTCACCGGGATGGCGCCGGGGGCCACTGGCGCCCTGATGGTGCCGTGGTCGCTGGCCTCGTTTGCCGCCATCACCTTTACCGGCAGGTATTTCAACCGCTTCGGGCCGCGGCCGCTGGTGATGGTCGGCTGCCTGCTACAGGCGGCGGGGATCCTGCTGCTGCTGCAGGTCGATGCGCACAGCCCGCTGGCGCTGTTGATTCTGGCCTTTACGCTGATGGGCGGAGGAGGCAGCTTATGCAGCAGCACCGCGCAAAGCAGCGCTTTCCTGCATACGCCTGGCGAAGAGATGCCTGACGCCAGCGCGCTGTGGAACCTTAACCGCCAGCTCAGCTTCTTTGCCGGCAGCGCGCTGCTCGCCCTGCTGTTGAGAGTCTTCCCGCCGGCCTACGCCTGGCAGGGCGCGTTTAGCTGCGCCGCCGCCATAACCCTGTTGCCGCTGCTGTTTTGCCTGCGGCTGAATAATCGGGCGATTATCCATCGCCTGCACACTACTCTGGAGAAGTCATGACCCCTTATCTGCAGGAAGTCGTCGACGCCCATGTCCTTATCGAACGCTGGTTAAGCCAGGGGGAAGGAAGCGCTGAGGCGCTGATGAGCCGCTTTGCCGCCGAATTCACCATGATCCCTCTGAGCGGCGAGAAGATGGACTACCCGACGGTGAACCGTTTTTTCCACCAGGCGGGCGCAAGCCGTCCGAAATTACACATTGTGGTGGATCAGGCGAAAATCATCAGCGAGTGGCACGACGGCGCCGCCGTGCTGTACCGTGAACGCCAAACGCTGGCGGATGGCAGTGCGAACGTACGCTGGTCGACGGTGATTTTTCAGCAAGCGGAAGGGAAAATTGTCTGGCGCCATCTGCAGGAAACCCGCCTCGGCTAGCGCAAAGAAAAAGGCCCCGTCTTTCGAGGGGGCCTTTTTGAGAGAAAAGATCTTATTCGCGGAAGAGCGCTTCGATATTCAGTCCTTGCCCCTGCAGAATTTCCCGCAGGCGACGCAGACCTTCCACCTGGATCTGACGCACACGCTCGCGAGTGAGGCCAATTTCACGGCCCACATCTTCCAGGGTGGCGGCTTCATAACCCAGCAGACCGAAACGACGCGCCAGAACCTCACGCTGCTTGGCGTTCAGTTCGAACAGCCATTTAACGATGCTTTGTTTCATATCATCGTCCTGCGTGGTGTCTTCCGGGCCGTTCTCTTTCTCATCGGCCAGAATATCCAGCAGCGCTTTTTCTGAATCGCCACCCAGCGGGGTATCCACCGAGGTGATGCGCTCGTTCAGACGCAGCATACGGCTGACGTCATCGACCGGTTTGTCCAGCTGTTCGGCAATCTCTTCCGCGCTCGGCTCGTGGTCCAGCTTGTGGGACAACTCGCGCGCGGTACGCAGATAGACGTTCAGCTCTTTGACAATGTGGATCGGCAAACGGATCGTACGGGTTTGGTTCATGATCGCCCGTTCAATGGTCTGACGGATCCACCAGGTCGCATAGGTCGAAAAACGGAACCCACGTTCCGGGTCAAACTTCTCAACGGCGCGGATCAGGCCGAGGTTACCTTCTTCAATCAGATCCAGCAGCGCCAGACCACGATTGCTGTAACGACGGGCAATCTTCACCACCAGACGCAGGTTGCTTTCAATCATGCGACGGCGTGAAGCGACATCACCACGCAGTGCGCGACGCGCGAAATAGACTTCCTCTTCCGCGGTCAGCAGTGGGGAATAACCAATCTCTCCAAGATAAAGCTGAGTGGCGTCAAGCACGCGTTGCGTTGCGCCTTGCGACAGCAGCTCTTCCTCAGCCAGATCGCTATCACTGGGTTCCTCTTCTACTAAGGCCTTCTCGTCGAAAACCTCAATTCCGTTCTCATCAAATTCCGCGTCTTCATTTAAATCATGAACTTTCAGCGTATTCTGACTCATAAAGGTGGCTCCTACCCGTGATCCCTGAGCAAAGCACCTTCCACGGCGCATCAACAAAAGACGCCAGGACGATTTCCCCTACTCCTCTCAGCGAGAGGCGCATAGACACCGCCCTGGCGCCTGTTAGCTAATGCTTCGCTTATCCGTACTTTGCCAAATTATCGCTGCGGTAAGTACTGCAGCGGGTTGACGGATTTCCCCTTGTAACGAATTTCAAAATGTAATCTTGTTGAGCTGGTTCCGGTGCTACCCATGGTAGCGATTTTCTGCCCCGCTTTGACTTCCTGTTGCTCCCGAACCAGCATGGTATCGTTATGAGCGTAGGCACTCAGGTAATCATCGTTGTGTTTGATGATAATAAGATTACCGTAGCCGCGCAGTGCGTTACCGGCATAGACGACGCGCCCATCGGCGGTCGCGACAATAGCCTGTCCCTTACTGCCTGCAATGTCGATACCTTTATTGCCGCCTTCCGCGCCACTAAAGTTCTCGATAACTTTGCCATCAGTCGGCCAGCGCCATGATGAGATCGGCGAACTGGTTGACGTACTGCTTGCAGTCGGCTGGGTTGTGCTCACCGTTGTAGGTGCCGTCACCGGCGCGACAACCGTCGAGGTCGTGGTCGCTGGTTTATTATTAGGCAACATCTTGGTAGCACTTTGTTCACCTGAGGATTCAGAATACGTAATAGTCGGTTGTGAAGCAACCACCGCGGTCGATTTTTGTGCAGAAGTTGTGGTGGCCGTCGCACCGCCGCTCGCCCTTGCGCTGGCCTGAGAAACGGCGTTTTCGCCGGTGATCGGCTGGCCTGAAGCGTTGCCGACCTGCAGCACCTGACCGACGTTCAGGGCGTACGGGGCCGGGACATTGTTGCGTTGCGCCAGGTCACGGAAATCGTTGCCGGTGACCCAGGCGATATAGAACAGGGTGTCGCCGCGTTTGACCGTATAGGTACTGCCGCCGGTATAGCTACCTTTCGGAATATCGCCATATTTGCGGTTGTATACGATCTTGCCATTCACCGTCTGCACCGGCTCCTGCGCCATTGGCTGCGGCTGAATGGTCTGGGTCTGCACCGGCTGGATCGGCTGCGCCTGAGGAGCAGACTGGACGCCGGAGGATGGCGGCGTAATCAACATGCCGGAATTGGTGCTGGAAGAAGCGGCACCGCCGGCAGAGCTAACCGGCGCAGGCGGATTATTGGTGTTGGTACATCCGGCCAGCCAGAGTGAAACCAGTGAAAGAGCCGCAATACGGCTGACGGTAAATTTGGTGCTTCCCGCGCTCATTTATCCCCCAGGAATATGTTAACTGCCAATATCTTGCTTACCGGGCGACGCCCGGCCAGGACACTGAAAAATGTGTCCACCCTACGCCTAAAGTCAGGCAAAAAAAACCTGGAATAATCCGGGTCTCAGGCCAGCTCCCCTTTCACCAGGGGAACAAAGCGAACGGCCTCGACGGTATCAATGATAAATTCGTTGCCCCGGCGACGGATCCGTTTGAGAAACTGATGCTCCTCGCCGACCGGCAGTACCAGCACGCCGTCGTCATCCAGCTGCGCCAGCAGCGCGGTCGGTATTTCCGGCGGCGCCGCCGTCACAATAATGGCATCAAACGGCGCCCGCGCCTGCCAACCTTGCCACCCATCGCCATGACGGGTTGAAACATTATGTAAATCAAGTTGTTTCAGGCGACGACGCGCCTGCCACTGTAAACTCTTAATTCGCTCTACCGAGCAAACGTGATGCACCAGGTGCGCCAGGATGGCGGTCTGGTAACCGGAACCGGTGCCGATCTCCAGCACCCGCGACTCCGGCGTCAGCGCCAGCAGCTCGGTCATCCGCGCCACCATGTACGGCTGGGAGATGGTTTGCCCCTGGCCAATCGGCAGCGCGGTGTTTTCCCACGCTTTATGTTCAAAGGCTTCATCAACAAATTTTTCGCGCGGGACGCGCGCGATCGCCTCGAGGACACGTTCATCGACGATGCCCTGCGTGCGCAGTTGATTCAACAAACTTTCAACACGTTTACTTACCATTGCCTGTCAACCCCGACACGTTCCAGCCAATCGGTGACCACCTCATGCGCCTGATGGGCGGTTAAATCGACGTGCAATGGCGTAACGGAAACATAGCCTTCATCCACTGCCGCAAAATCGGTGCCCGGCCCGGCGTCGCGCTTATCGCCCGGCGGGCCAATCCAGTAAAGGGTATTGCCGCGCGGATCCTTTTGCGGGATCACCTGGTCGGCAGGATGGCGGTTGCCGCAGCGGGTCACGCGGATACCTTTGATCTGGTCAAGGGGCAGGTCCGGGACATTGACGTTGAGGATCCGCCCGGTGCGCAGCGGTTCACGGCTGAGTCCGCGCAGGAGAGTGCAGGTCACCGCTGCGGCGGTGTCGTAGTGTTGATAGCCATTGAGCGACACGGCCAGCGCGGGGAACCCCAGATGGCGGCCTTCCATCGCCGCCGCCACGGTGCCGGAGTAAATGACGTCATCGCCCAGGTTGGGCCCGGCGTTGATTCCGGAAACGACGATGTCCGGACGCGGGCGCATCAGCGCGTTCACGCCAAGGTAGACGCAGTCCGTCGGCGTCCCCATCTGGACGGCGATATCGCCATTTTCATAGGTAAAGGTGCGCAGTGACGATTCCAGCGTCAGCGAATTCGAAGCCCCGCTGCGGTTACGATCGGGTGCAACCACCTGGACCTCGGCAAACTCCCTTAAGGCCTTCGCCAGGGTCTGTATCCCCGGCGCATGGATCCCGTCATCGTTACTCAGCAATATTCGCATAGTCACCCGTTGTATTGATAAGCTCCCTGACCACGCTGGTGGCGAAGCTGCCCGCCGGCAGCCAGAAACGCAGTTCAACGGTTACATCATCCCACCAGTTCCAGCTCAGCTGCTGCGGATAGAGGAGCATCGCCCGGCGCGCCGCCTCGACTTTCTCCCGCACCAGCAGTGTCTGCAGCAAGGTTTCCTCGGCGATGGCGGCCTGCTCGGCGGCCAGAGCGTCGCGCTGGCTTCCCCAGTCGCCGCTGCCCGGCAGCGCAGCCGTGATCATCAGTTCGCGGTTATGCACCCGCGCCTGCGAAACCTCGAGTTCTTCCGGTGTGACGACAAACCAGCTCCCACGCCCCGCTAATTGTAGCGCATCGCCATCAACAACCTGATTAAATTCCGTTTTTTTTAATCTAATACTGACTTGCTGATTAAACAACGCGCTGCGGGCCGCCGACAACCAAAAACTGCGCTTATTGCGATCGCGCACCGGCGCGCCGCTCTCCGCCCAGCGCAGCGCGCCCTGCAGATTGCTGCCGCCGATGCCAAAGCGCTGAGCGCCGAAATAGTTCGGCACGCCCCGTTCAGCGATGGCCTGCAGACGCGTCTCCACCTCCTGGCGATCGCTTACCTCGCGCAGGATCAGGGTAAACTGGTTGCCCTTCAGCGCGCCTAATCGCAGCTTACGCTTATGGCGGGCATATTCCAGTACCTGGCAGCCCTCGAGCTGAAATTTGCTCAGATCCGGCATCTCTTTGCCGGGCACCCGGGCGCACAGCCACTGCTCGGTGACGGCGTGCTTATCTTTTTGCCCGGCGAAGCTCACTTCACGGGCATGGATTTTGAGGAATTTCGCCAGCGCATCGGCGACAAAGCGTGTATTGCAGCCGTTTTTGAGGATCCGCACCAGCACGTGCTCGCCTTCGCCGTCCGGGGCGAAGCCCAGGTCTTCCACCACCAGGAAATCTTCCGGATTGGCTTTCAGCAGCCCGCTGCTCTGCGGCTTGCCGTGCAGCCAGGTCAGTTGGTCAAAGGCGATCATTTGTCGGCCTTACGCAGCAGCGCGACCGCTTCGCAGGCGATCCCTTCCCCGCGGCCGGTGAAGCCCAGCTTCTCGGTGGTGGTCGCTTTCACGTTGACGTCGTCCATATGGCAGCCGAGATCTTCAGCGATAAAAACGCGCATCTGCGGGATATGCGGCAGCATTTTCGGCGCCTGGGCGATAATGGTGACGTCGACGTTGCCGAGCGTATAGCCTTTGGCCTGGATGCGGCGCCACGCTTCGCGCAGCAGTTCGCGGCTGTCGGCGCCTTTAAACGTCGGATCGGTATCCGGGAACAGCTTGCCAATATCGCCGAGCGCCGCGGCGCCCAGCAGCGCATCGGTCAGCGCATGCAGCGCGACGTCGCCGTCGGAGTGGGCCAGCAGCCCTTTTTCATAAGGAATGCGTACCCCGCCAATGATGATTGGGCCTTCACCGCCAAAAGCGTGTACGTCAAAACCATGTCCAATTCGCATTAAGCTTTCTCCTGGTGTCGGGAACGGGTGAGGTAAAATTCCGCCAGCGCCAGATCTTCCGGACGCGTCACTTTAATATTATCAGCGCGTCCGGCGACCAGCTGCGGATGGAAGCCGCAGTACTCCAGCGCCGAGGCTTCATCGGTGATGGTGGCCCCCTCGTTCAGCGCCCGGGTGAGGCAATCCACCAGCAGCTCGCGAGGGAAAAATTGCGGGGTGAGCGCGTGCCACAGGTCATTACGATCGACGGTATGGGCGACGGCGGTTTTGCCCGGCTCGGCGCGCTTCATGGTGTCGCGCACCGGCGCTGCGAGGATCCCGCCGACGCGGCTGGTTTCACAGAGTGCCAGCAGGCGGCTGAGGTCATCCTGATGCAGGCAGGGGCGCGCGGCGTCATGCACCAGCACCCACTGCGCCTCCGGCAACGCCTGCAGGCCGGCGAGCACCGAATCGGCGCGCTCGGCGCCGCCATCCACGACGGTAATTTGCGGGTGCTGGGCCAGCGGCAGCTGGCTGAAGCGCCGATCGCCGGGGCTGACGGCAATCACCACGCGCTGGACGCGCGGATCCGCCAGCAGCGCGGCGACCGCATGTTCGAGAATCGTTTTGTTACCGATTGAGAGATATTGTTTCGGGCATTCCGTTTGCATGCGGCGGCCGAAACCGGCTGCCGGCACCACGGCGCAAATGCCCGGAAAAGTGGCTGCCATGTTGTAATCCTGGGCCTGGTTATCGATTGTTCTGCTGTTGCCCCGATGCCTGGTTGCGTTTAGACGCATCCGGTACCAGACGATAGAAGGTTTCGCCCGGGCGGGTCATGCTGAGTTCATTGCGCGCACGCTCCTCGATCGCTTCCTGACCGCCGTTGAGGTCGTCAATTTCGGCAAACAGCTGATCGTTGCGTGCTTTTAATTTGGCGTTAGTCGCCTGCTGGGCGGTGACGTCGTCGTTAACCCGCGTGTAGTCATGCAGGCCGTTTTTACCGAACCACAGCGAATACTGTAGCCAGACCAGCAAAGCTAATAATAGCAGCGTTAGTTTACCCATCCTGCCCCCTGAAAAACGGCATCATCATCCCAAAACTCGCCCGGGTACGCTACCGGGGCGCGCGGACGATGCCGCGTAACGCGGGGACTGTACCATATTTTTGCTGCTGATACCCATGCTTGATTCATACCAGAAACGGGTTATCCCAACAGCCAGAGGAAGAGGAGCGCAAACATCAGCCCGACGGTCAGGATGGTCGCGCTGGCGCTATAGAGCAGTTTGCCATTGAGCAGAGAGTGCAGCGCAATACCGACCACCACCGCCACCGGCATCAACGCAAGGAAGAATGGCCAGGTGTAGAGGAGGAAGAAAAGTGTATTACTGCCATAGAGAAGGAAGGGAATACCCAGCGCCAGCAGCCATGAAATAAAGCCCACAGCAGCGCCCGACAAAGACCAGGTGGTCTCGTCGCCGGTCGCCGGAGGCGGTTCTGAACGAATAATACTGAGGTTCTGGGTATTGCGCATATCGAATCCTGTAGACCGGGCAACCGGCACCCCTCGATGCCGCTGCCGTTTCAGGATCTGATAATATCGCTCTGTTGCAGCAGGTCTAATAGTTGGTGCACCAAATTTGTTACCAATTGTTCACCATCCAGATGAATTTCCGCCTTTTCCGGTGCCTCATAGACCGAGTCTATACCGGTGAAATTGCGTAATTCCCCTGCCCGCGCCTTCTTATACAATCCTTTCGGATCCCGCGCCTCGCAGATGGCCAGCGGGGTATCGACGAACACTTCGATAAAGCGTCCCTCCCCCAGGCGCTCGCGCACCATCTGTCGCTCCGCGCGGTGCGGAGATATAAATGCCGTCAATACAACCAGCCCGGCATCGACCATCAGCCTGGCCACTTCACCGACGCGGCGAATGTTCTCTTTGCGATCCTCATCACTGAATCCCAGGTCGCTGCACAAGCCATGACGTACGTTATCGCCGTCCAGCAGATAGGTGCTGACGCCGCGCTCATGCAAGGCTTCCTCCAGCGCCCCGGCGACGGTGGATTTACCCGACCCCGAAAGGCCGGTAAACCACAGCACCACGCCGCGATGGCCGTGATGCTGTTCCCGCTGCTGCTGGGTCACAGGATGGGCATGCCAGACGACGTTTTCGTCATGCTGGGCCATTATTTGCCTCCCAGCAGGTCGCGGGCGTCCCAGTGCGGGAAGTGTTTGCGGATCAGCTGGTTCAGTTCCAGCTCGAAAGCGCTGTACTGCGATGCCGACGTCGGCGCCTGCAGGTGCGGCTCGTTGACCATCCCGGCGCCGACGGTGACGTTGGTCAGACGATCGATAAAGATAAGCCCGCCGGTCACCGGGTTTTGCTGATAGGGATCCAGCACTAGAGGTTCGTCAAAGGTCAGCTCCACCAGCCCGATGCCGTTCAGCGGCAGAGACTCGACTTCACGCTGGGTCAGGTTGTTAATATCCACCTGGTAACGGATAGCATCCACGCGGGCGCGGGTCTTCTTACCGGCGATTTTGATGTCGTAGCTCTGCCCCGGGGTCAACGCCTGCTCGGCCATCCACACCACGTCGATGCTGGCGCTTTGCACCGCCGGCAGCGTGGCTTGCGCGTCAACCAGCAGGTCGCCGCGGCTGATGTCGATTTCATCTTTCAGCACAATGGTAATGGCTTCCCCGGCGGCGGCTTCCTGCAGATCACCGTCGAAGGTGACGATACGCGCCACGCTCGACTCGACGCCCGACGGCAGCACCTTCAGACGCTGGCCGACCTGCACGGTACCGGAGGCGACCGTACCGGAGAAGCCGCGGAAATCGAGGTTCGGACGGTTAACATACTGCACCGGGAAGCGCAGCGGTTGGCTCTCCACTACCCGTTGGATCTCCACCGTTTCGAGGACTTCCAGCAGAGTCGGGCCGCTGTACCACGGCATGTTCGCGCTCTGGCTGGCGACATTATCGCCCTCCAGCGCCGACAGCGGCACAAAGCGAATATCGAGGTTGCCCGGCAGCTGCTCGGCAAAAGTCAGGTAAGCTTCACGGATCTCGTTGAAGCGCGCTTCGCTAAACTCGACGAGATCCATTTTGTTGACCGCCACCACCAGGTGTTTAATGCCCAGCAGGGTGGAGATAAAGCTGTGTCGGCGGGTCTGGTCGAGCACGCCTTTACGCGCGTCGATCAGCAGGATCGCCAGATCGCAAGTGGACGCGCCGGTGGCCATATTGCGGGTGTACTGCTCGTGCCCCGGGGTGTCGGCGATGATAAATTTGCGTTTTTCCGTCGAGAAGTAGCGATAGGCCACGTCGATGGTGATGCCCTGCTCGCGCTCGGCCTGCAGGCCATCCACCAGCAGCGCCAGGTCCAGTTTTTCACCCTGGGTGCCGTGACGCTTGCTGTCGTTGTGCAGCGAAGAGAGCTGATCTTCATAGATCTGGCGGGTATCGTGCAGCAGACGGCCAATCAGGGTGCTTTTACCGTCATCGACGCTGCCGCAGGTCAGAAAACGCAGCAGGCTTTTGTGCTGTTGCGCGTGCAGATAAGCTTCTACGCCGCCTTCATTGGCAATTTGTTGGGCAATGGTCGTGTTCATGGCGGCTCCTTAGAAATAACCCTGACGTTTCTTCAGCTCCATCGAGCCGGCCTGGTCGCGATCGATGACGCGCCCCTGACGTTCGCTGGTGGTGGATACCAGCATCTCTTCAATAATTTCCGGCAGCGTCTGCGCTTCAGACTCCACTGCGCCGGTCAGCGGCCAGCAGCCGAGGGTACGGAAACGCACCATCCTTTTTTCAATCACTTCGCCCGGCTGCAGATCGATACGGTCGTCGTCGATCATCATCAGCATGCCGTCGCGCTCCAGCACCGGGCGCTCAGCGGCCAGATACAGCGGCACGATTTCAATGTTTTCCAGATAGATGTACTGCCAGATATCCAGCTCGGTCCAGTTGGAGAGCGGGAAGACGCGGATGCTTTCGCCTTTGTTAATCTGGCCGTTGTAGTTGTGCCACAGCTCCGGACGCTGGTTTTTCGGGTCCCAGCGGTGGAAGCGGTCGCGGAAGGAGTAGATGCGCTCTTTGGCGCGGGATTTTTCCTCATCACGCCGCGCGCCGCCGAATGCGGCGTCAAAGCCGTATTTGTTCAGCGCCTGCTTCAGCCCTTCGGTTTTCATGATATCGGTATGCTTGGCGCTGCCGTGGACGAACGGGTTGATGCCCATCGCCACCCCTTCCGGGTTTTTATGCACCAGCAGCTCGCAGCCATAGGCTTTGGCGGTACGGTCGCGAAACTCATACATCTCACGGAATTTCCAGCCGGTATCGACGTGCAGCAGCGGGAACGGCAGGGTTCCCGGATAAAACGCTTTGCGCGCCAGATGCAGCATTACGCTGGAATCTTTCCCGATGGAGTACATCATCACCGGGTTAGAAAATTCGGCGGCCACCTCACGAATAATATGGATGCTTTCCGCCTCCAGTTGCCGCAGGTGAGTGAGTCGTTTTTGGTCCATAACCGTTCCTTAAGCCAGATTGACCACCGAAGAGTTAAACCCCTCGGCGGATGATGTATGTTGAAACCAGGCGAGCTGCTGATGCAGCTGCACCACTTCGCCGACCACCAGCAGGGCGGGCATCGGGGCGTCTTTCGCCAGGTGTTCGAGTTGTTGCAATGTGCCGGTTATCGTCTGCTGATCGTCGCGGGTACCGCGGGAAATCACCGCTACCGGCGTATTGCTGTCGCGACCGTGGGCGATCAGCTGGGCGCTGATTTCCGCCGCCTTCATGGTGCCCATGTAAATGGCCAACGTCTGTTGGCTCTTCGCCAGCAGCGCCCAGTCGAAGGGAGCGCTGTCCGGCTTATAGTGCCCGGTGACAAAGACGGCGCTTTGCGCATAATCGCGATGGGTCAGTGGAATACCGGCGTAGGCCGTCGCGCCGGCGGCGGCAGTGACGCCAGGCACCACCTGGAACGGGATGCCCGCGGCGGCGGCAGCCTGCAGCTCTTCTGCGCCGCGGCCAAAAATAAACGGATCCCCGCCTTTCAGACGCACGACGGTTTTCCCCGCCTTCGCCGCCTCCACCAGCAGCTGATTGGTTTCATGCTGCGGCACCGAGTGCTCGCCGGCGCGCTTACCGACGCAAACCAGCTCGGCATCGCGGCGCACCAGCTCGAGAACCGGCTGGGTCACCAGATGGTCGTGGAAAACCACGTCCGCCTGCTGGATCGCCTGCAAACCACGCAGCGTCAGCAGCCCGGCATCGCCCGGTCCGGCCCCCACCAGAATAATTTCACCTGTTTCGCGTTCAGGCTTATCCAGCTCATCCTGCAGCGCTTTTTCCGCCTCCGCAGCGTTGCCCGCCACCATCAGGCTGGCGAAGCGGCCGGTAAAGACCCGCTCCCAAAAGCGGCGACGCGCTTCGGTGGTCGTCAGACGGGTTTTCAGATGATTGCGCCAGTAGCTCGCCGATTCCGCCAGACGCCCGAGGTTCGTCGGCAGCAGCGCTTCGATTTTTTCGCGCAGAATACGCGACAGCACCGGCGCTTTCCCGCTGGAGGAGATCGCCACCAGCAGCGGCGAACGGTCGACGATAGAAGGGAAGACAAACGAGCAGAGCGCCTGGTTATCCACTACGTTGACCAGCCGGTAGCGCGCGTTAGCCGCCGCAAACACCCGCTGGTTAAGCGCCTCGTCCTCCGTGGCGGCAATCACCAGAAAGACATCATCCACCAGAGCGTCGCTAAATTCCGTCGCCCGCCAGCTAAGCGCCTGGCGCGCCGCCAGATCGGCCAGCGCCGGAGACAGCGTCCCGGCGACCACCTGCACCTGCGCCTGGACGCGCAGCAGAAACTTGATCTTGCGTTCAGCAATCTCACCGCCGCCGATCACCAGCACGGGCCTTTGTTTCAGTTCGGCAAAAAGGGGCAAGTAATCCACGGGGTAACAACTCTCTTACAATCAGCGATACTGCGACTATAGGGTGCGCCTTAGAGCAAATGAAATTACGAAATGGAATGAGTTGTGACACAAAGGAATAACGCGGTGGAAATCTAAATATCAAAAAGTGCTTAACACGCTATTTTTCCGCTATTTAAGAGCAATTGAAATTGTTTAACCGCGGTCACAGTTTCATACTGTACGCGTCAAATTGTCTCGTTCGTGAAAGGACCCCTTATGTTTTCCGCGTTGTGCCGCCGTCTGCTTCCGCTGGCGCTCGGCACCGGTTTTGTTTTCGCCGCCGCCCCCGCATTCAGCGCGCTGGGCGACACCGCCAGTAGTCAGGCTCGCCATATCGCCACCGTCTTCCCGGGACGAATGACCGGAACGCCCCCGGAAATGCTCTCAGCTGACTATCTGCGTCAGCAGTTCGCCCGGATGGGCTATCAGAGCGACGTGCGGAGCTTCAATACCCGCTACATCTATACCGACAGCAACCAGCGTAAAAACTGGCATAACGTCACCGGCAGTACGGTGATCGCCGCCCATGAAGGCCAGTCTCGCCAGCAAATCATCATCATGGCGCACCTCGATACCTACGCGCCGCAGAGCGATAAAGACGTCGAAAACAACCTCGGCGGCCTGACGCTGCAGGGAATTGACGACAACGCGATGGGGCTCGGGGTGATGCTGGAGCTGGCGGAGCATTTAAAGAACGTCCCCACCCGCTATGGCATTCGCTTTATCGCCACCAGCGGCGAAGAGGAAGGTCGTCTCGGCGCGCAAAACCTGCTGCAGCGGATGAGCGAGGCGGAAAAGAAAAATACCCTGCTGGTGATCAATCTCGATAACCTGGTGGTGGGCGATAAGCTTTACTTCAACAGCGGCCGCCGCACGCCGGCCTCGGTGCGCAAGCTGACCCGCGATCGCGCGCTGGCTATCGCCCGCAGCAAAGGCATCGCCGCCTACACCAATCCGGGACTCAATCCGGCTTACCCGAAAGGCACCAGCTGTTGTAATGACGCCAGCGTCTTCGACAACGCGGGGATCCCGGTGCTGTCGGTCGAAGCGACCAACTGGTCATTAGGCAAGAAAGATGGCTATCAGCAGCGGAGCAAATCGCGCAGCTTCCCGCAGGGAATCAGCTGGCATGACGTTCAGCTGGATAATCAGCAATATATCGACAACGCGCTGCCGGGACGGATCGAGCATCGCGGGCGCGATGTCGTGAAAGTGATGCTGCCGCTGGTGAAAGAGCTGGCGAAGGTGGAGAAGAAAAGCTGACGGGTGCAAATGAACACGCGGTATCACCCGCGTGTTCTCTTTCACACCATTCCCTGAGGAAGCGCTAATCAACCCTCGTGCAATCCGCACTCGCGTTTAAGCCCGAAGAACCGGGTCTCTTCTTCTGCCATGCCCGGCTCCCATTTGCGGGTGGTGTGGGTATCGCCTACCGACAGATACCCCTGATCCCACAGCGGATGGTATTTCAGCCCATGCTTTTGCAGATACTGATACACCGTCCGGTTATCCCAGTCGATAATCGGCAACACCTTGAACACCCCGCGCTGGACCGCCAGCACCGGAAGCGTCGCCCGACTGCCCGACTGCTCGCGGCGCAGACCGGCAAACCACGTCTGCGCGTTCAGCTCTTTCAGCGCCCGGTTCATCGGTTCAACCTTGTTGATCTCATTGTATTTCTCAATGCCCTCAACGCCCTGCTCCCACAGCTTGCCGTAGCGCGCCTCCTGCCAGGCCGCGCTTTCGGCCGCGCGGTAGACCTTCAGGTTCAGCTTGAGCTTGTCCGTCAGTTCGTCAATAAACTGGTAGGTTTCCGGGAACAGGTAACCGGTATCGGTGAGGATCACCGGAATGTCCGGGCGGATCTGATTCACCAGGTGCAAACTCACCGCCGCCTGAATACCAAAGCTTGACGACAGCACATAGTCTCCCGGCAGGTTTTCCAGCGCCCAGGCCACACGCCCTTCGGCGTCGAGCTTTTCCAGTTGGGCGTTGGTTTCCGCGAGTGCCAGAATGCGTTCCACTTTCGGCAATGCATTAAGCGCGTTTAGATCGAGTACGGACATAAGAACCTCGTTTGCCTGTTTTGCCGGGCGGCACTGCGATTGCCCGGCCTACGGGTTTTACAGGCCCGGATCGCTACGCGCCACCGGGCACCAGGATGTTACTCCCAGAAATCGCGGGCTGGATCGAGCACCGGGCGAATGATGCCCGCACGCACCGTAAAGTCGCCGAAGCCTTCACCCGCTTCGCGCTCTTTCGCCCAGCGCCCAACCAGTTGGTCTAGCGAGTCGAGAATTTCCGACTCGGTAATGTTCTCACGGTACATCCGCGGGATGCGGGTGCCACTGCGGTTACCGCCGATGTGCAGGTTATAGCGGCCTGGCGCTTTCCCCACCAGCCCCACTTCCGCCAGCATCGCGCGGCCGCAGCCGTTCGGACAGCCGGTGACGCGGGTGACGATATGCTCATCGCTCACGCCATGCTTGCTCATCACCCCTTCCACCTTGTCGATAAACGACGGCAGGAAACGCTCGGCTTCCGCCATCGCCAGCGGGCAGGTCGGGAAGGAGACGCAGGCCATTGAGTTTTCGCGCTGCGGGGTGACGGCATTCATCAGACCATGATCCCGCGCCAGCTTCTCGATCCGCGCCTTCTGATCTTCCGGTACGCTGGCGACGATCAGGTTCTGATTGGCGGTGATGCGGAATTCGCCCTGATGGATCTTAGCAATCTCCAGCAGACCGGTTTTCAGCGGGCGCCCCGGATAATCCAGAATGCGGCCGTTTTCAATAAACAGCGTCAGGTGCCATTTATCATCAATCCCCTTCACCCAGCCGATGCGATCGCCGCGGCCGGTGAATTCGTACGGGCGGATCGGCTCAAACTTAATGCCTGCCCGGCGCTCCACTTCCGCCTTAAAGGTTTCAACGCCAACGCGCTCAAGGGTGTACTTGGTTTTCGCATTCTTACGGTCGGTACGGTTACCCCAGTCGCGCTGGGTAGTCACGACCGCTTCCGCCACCGCCAGAGTATGCTCCAGCGGCAGATAACCGAATTCGCTCGCCGTGCGTGCGTAGGTTTTTTTGTTACCGTGTTCGATGGAAAGACCGCCGCCCACCAGCAGGTTAAAGCCCACCAGCTTGCCGTTTTCGGCGATCGCCACAAAGTTCATGTCGTTGGCGTGCAGATCGATATCGTTCTGCGGCGGGATCACCACCGTGGTTTTAAACTTACGCGGCAGATAGGTCTGACCGAGGATCGGCTCTTCGTCAGTGGTGGCGACCTTTTTCTGATCCAGCCAGATCTCGGCATAGGCGCGGGTGCGCGGCAGCAAATGCTCGGAGATCTTTTTCGCCCACTCGTAGGCCTCAGCGTGCAGCTGCGATTCGTACGGGTTGGAGGTGCACAGCACGTTACGGTTCATATCGTTGGCGGTGGCCAGCGCGTCCAGCCCCACCGAGTGCAGCATCTGATGCACCGGCTTGACGTTCTTTTTCAGAATGCCGTGAAACTGGAAAGTCTGCCGGTTGGTCAGGCGAATACTGCCGTAAATGGTGTTCTCGGCGGCAAACTTATCGATCGCCTTCCACTGGGTGGTGGTGATCACCCCGCCCGGCAGACGGCAGCGCAGGAGCATCGCATGACGCGGCTCCAGCTTCTGAGCGGCGCGCTCCGCGCGGATATCGCGATCGTCCTGCTGGTACATACCGTGGAAACGGATCAGCAGGAAGTTATCGCCTTTAAAACCGCCGGTCAGACCGTCGTTTAAATCTTCCGCAATGGTGCCGCGCAGGTAGTTGCTCTCGAGCTTCATACGCTCGGCATCGGTCAGTTTACCTTCGACCACTAAAGGCCCCGGATGTTTTTCGCTCATTAGTAGACATCTCGCTGATAACGGCGCTCAACGCGCAGCTCACTTAAAAATTCGTCCGCCGCTTCGGCGTCCATCGCGCCGTATTCGGCAATCACTTCCAGTAAAGTCTGTTCCACGTCTTTCGCCATACGATTGGCGTCGCCGCAGACATAAATGTGGGCGCCATCATTGATCCAGCGCCACAGCTCAGCCCCCTGCTCACGCAGTTTGTCCTGCACATAGATTTTTTGTTGTTGATCGCGGGACCAGGCCAGATCGATACGGGTCAGCAGACCCTCTTTCACATAGCTCTGCCACTCCACCTGATAGAGGAAATCTTCGGTGAAGTGCGGGTTGCCGAAGAACAGCCAGTTCTTACCTGGCGCCCCGTCCGCTGCGCGCTGCTGCATGAAGGCGCGGAACGGCGCAATACCGGTGCCAGGGCCAATCATGATCACCGGCGTCTCCGGGTTAGCCGGCAGACGGAAGTTGTCGTTGTGCTCAATAAAGACGCGGACTTCGCCATCCTCTTCCACGCGGTCGGCGAGGAAGCTGGAGGCGCCGCCAGCCCGGGCGCGGCCTTCGATGTCATAGCGCACCACGCCCACGGTGACATGCACTTCGCTCTCCACTTCCGCCTGCGAGGAGGCAATAGAGTACAGACGCGGCGTCAGCGGGCGCAGCAGACCGATTAACGCCTCGGCGTCCAGCTGCGCTGGGGAGAAACGGACCATATCGACGATCGGCGTCGCGGCGGCATACTGCTGCAGTTGAGCTTTATCGCCCACCAGCGGCAGCAGCGATTCGCTGCGGGTCAGGGTGGCGTAGTTTTCGACGATAGTCGCGGTGTTAACCGTCAGCTCAAAATGCCACTGCAGGGCTTCCGCCAGCGGCAGGGTTTTGCCCTCGACGGTCACCGGCTCGTCGCCTTTCAGCCACAGCAGCTCCACCAGCTCTTTCACCAGCTGAGGATCGTTTTGATACCAGACGCCCAGGGCGTCGCCCGGCTGATAGCGCAGACCGGAATCACCGAGGTCAATTTCGATATGGCGTACATCTTTTTCTGAATCGCGGCCGGTGATTTTCTGGTTGACCGACAGGGTCGCCGTCAGCGGAGCCTCTTTGGTGTAGGGACTGGTGTGAATGTCGTTCACTGCGCCGCTGGCGGACAGCTGAGCGGGCGCGGCGACCGGCGCACGGGCCTTAAGCACCTCAACGACGCGCGCGCGCCATTCAGCGGCCGCGGCCTGATATTCAACGTCGGCGTCGACGCGATCGAGCAGGCGTTCCGCGCCAAGTTCGGCCAGCTTGCTGTCGAAATCTTTGCCGGACTGGCAGAAGAATTCATAAGAGGTATCGCCGAGGCCAAAGACGGCGAATGCGGTCCCGTCCAGCTTCGGCGCTTTCTTCGAGAACAGGAACTTATGCAATGCGACCGCTTCTTCCGGCGGCTCACCTTCCCCCTGGGTGGAGGTCACGACCACCAGCAGTTTTTCAGCAGCAATTTGTTTGAATTTATAATCGCCTGCATTCACCAGCTTCACGTTCAGCTTCGCCGCCAGCAGATCGTCGCGCAGCGCTTCGGCGACGCGGCGAGCGTTGCCGGTTTGCGAGGCGGAAATCAGCGTGATCGTCGGGACCTCGGCGGCCGGGGCGGGAACGGCGGCTGCCGCGCCGGACTGCTGATTCAGCACGCCCCAGAAATAGCCAGACACCCAGGCGAGCTGAGTGGGCGTGAAGTCAGTGGTGGCCGCCTGAAGGCGCGCCAGTTGCTCCGGGTTGAGCGGCAGCAAGTTGGAAGGTGGGGCCTGTGTCGTCATGCGTCGTTTGTTCCAGTAAGCAAAGCTGTTATTCGCACCCTGTCAGCGCGACAAAAACAGAAGAGAATAGAAGGTTAACGGCGGGCATAGTAACAATTAAAGAAGGGATGGAAATAATAAATAACCAAATGGACTAACCTGTTTTAGTTGTAGTTATTAACAACAAAATCGATTAAATAACTATTTGAAATATCACAACTTAATTCACTTAACCCAGATAAATGTGTCGATTTTCTGTTCAGGGCCGTTTTAGTTAATGCGAAAAAATGTACTTTCCGGTACCCTACGGCGGTTTTTTTCGTCCTGTTGAGAGTCAATGATGTCCACCACGCTGTTTAAAGATTTCACCTTCGAAGCCGCCCACCACCTGCCGCACGTCCCGGAAGGACACAAATGCGGTCGCCTGCATGGCCACTCCTTTATGGTGCGTCTGGAGATAACCGGTGAAGTCGATCCCCATACCGGGTGGATCATGGATTTTGCCGAGCTGAAGGCCGCCTTCAAGCCGACCTACGATCGCCTGGACCACTATTATCTGAACGATATCCCCGGTCTGGAAAACCCTACCAGCGAAGTGCTGGCCAAATGGATCTGGGATGAGATGAAACCGCGGGTACCGCTGCTGAGCGCGGTGATGGTGAAAGAGACCTGCACCGCCGGCTGCGTCTATCGCGGCGAGTAAGCGAAAAAAAGCCCGGTCAGTACGCTGCCGGGCTTTTTTATCAGGCGATATTCAGATATTTATGCGTCTGCATGGACAGGCGCCAGTTACGGGCGATGCAGGTGTCGATACACAGGCGCGTCGCGTCTTCTTTCTGGCTGATTGGCTGCAGGGCGATGATCCGCGGTTTGTCATCGCTCAGTGTTTCCAGCAGCTCGTCCAGCGCTTCGATGTCGCGGACGCGCCCTACCGGATGTTTGATCTCATCCGCCCGCTGCAGGGCCTGAGACAGCACGTCATACCCGCCGCGCATATTCACCTTCGGCGATACCGTCACCCAGGTATGAGGCGTACAGCGAACTTCGTGAGTGCCGCTGGTTTCAATCTGGCAGCTAAAGCCGTTTTGCTCCAGCAGCGAGGTTAACGGCGTTAAATCATGAATGCAGGGCTCACCGCCGGTAATGACCACGTGGCGGGCAGTCCACCCCTGACGACCGATAATCGCCAGCAGATCTTCACTGCTTGCCGGCCCCCACTTATCGCTCTCTTTGGTTTTCGCCAGGATGCTGAACAACGACACTTCCCGATCGGCCAGTTTGTCCCAGGTATGCTTGGTGTCACACCACGCGCATCCTACCGGGCATCCCTGCAGACGAATAAAAATGGCAGGCACGCCGGTGAAGTAACCCTCGCCTTGCAGGGTCTGGAACATCTCGTTAATCGGGTACTGCATAGTCATCTCTGTTTAGGGTGATAAACGCTTATTATCGCAGATTTCACTGTCCAGGTCTTGTCCTGCGCTGCGATCGTTTTTTCCCTCACGGCGTCGCTTTCTCTCCCCGGAGGTTATTCATTGTTAATTAAAAGCATGCCTCTGTTTTCGTTTATTTCATTAGTGTGGTAAGGATTAAAATAAACGGCGCGCCATGCCACCGTAAAGAAAGATGTAACAGAAGATGTTTTTCGCGTTATAAACCAGAACATGTAAAACGTCAGCATAAAAACAAAAACACTTTTAAATACAGCATTGTACAAACTGATACATGAAAGAGTGAATTATTTATCTGGTCTGAGAGTCGAATCCAATCCACCGCCGAAAATAAGCTTAAGCCCCTCTTAATAAAGTCCTGTTGCCCGCCATTTTTTATTTAATCGTCGTTTACTTTGTCCCTCCTAGAATTCCGCAGACCAACCATAATGAGATAGCGTTTATGACCACATTATTCATTACCGGCGTCACCGGTTTTCTGGGCGGCGCGGCGTTAGAGAAAATACTCCATCAGGATAGCCAGTTAGATCTGCTGCTGCTGGTGCGTGCCGACAGTCCCGACGCAGGCCTGGAGCGGGTCAAGGAGAACATGCGTAAGTTCAACATCGCCGAGGAGAAACTGGCGATGCTGCGCCCGCAGCAGATCCTGCTGGGCGATCTCGCCTCTCCGGAGCATTTTCTTAACGACCCGCGGCTTGAGCAAGTTACCCATGTCCTCAACTGCGCCGCTGTCGCCTCATTTGGCAGCAACCCGCTCATCTGGAAGGTTAACGTTGCGGGTACGCTGCGTCTGGCGCAACGGATGGCGCAGGTGGCGGGTCTGCAGCGTTTTCTGCACGTCGGCACCGCAATGTCCTGCTCACCGGAGCCGGATTCGCTGGTCGCCGAGAGCGCGGAGTTTCGGCAGCGCGCCGAGCATCTGGTGGAATATACCCACTCGAAATCGGCCATCGAGCAACTGATGCAGCAGCACTGCCCTACGCTACCGCTGGTCATTGCCCGCCCTTCTATTGTGGTGGGCCATACCCATCATGGCTGCCGGCCTTCCAGCAGTATTTTCTGGGTGTTCAGCATGGGGCTGATGCTGCAGAAATTTATGTGCGCGATGGAGGATCGGATCGATGTTATTCCGGTGGACTACTGCGCCGATGCCCTGCTGATGCTGCTTAACCAGCCGCTGGCCCGCGGCGAGGTGGTGCATATCTCTGCCGGCGAGGAGAACAGCGTGAAGTTTGCCGAAATCGACCGGGCGATGGCCCTGGCGCTGGAGCAGGCGCCGGTGGGAGACAAGTACGCCCAGGTGAGCTACGAAACGCTGGTCAAAATGCGTCGCGAACTGAAAGGAATTTTTGGGCCGTGCAATGAGCGACTGATGCTGAAAGCGATGCGCTTATATGGCGCGTTCGCCACGCTGAACGTGCGCTTTAGCAACGACAAGCTGCTGAGCATGGGGATGCCAAAACCGCCGCGCTTTACCGATTACATCGACCGCTGCGTGGAAACCACTCGCGGGCTGTCGATCCCTCAGCAAATGGCTGTCGACTTTAAATAATGGCCGCAGGCATAAAAAAAATGCCAGCCCGAAGGCTGGCATGCTTATTTCAAAAAGACAGGATTAAGCCTGGCCTTTGATCTCTTTACGACCGTTGAACGGCGCTTGCTCACCCAGCGCTTCTTCGATACGAATCAGCTGGTTGTATTTAGCAACGCGGTCAGAACGGCTCATAGAACCAGTTTTGATCTGGCCTGCAGCGGTACCCACAGCCAGGTCGGCAATGGTCGCGTCTTCAGTTTCGCCAGAACGGTGAGAGATGACAGCGGTGTAGCCAGCGTCTTTCGCCATCTTGATAGCCGCCAGAGTTTCGGTCAGAGAACCGATCTGGTTGAATTTGATCAGGATGGAGTTAGCGATGCCTTTTTCGATGCCTTCTTTCAGGATCTTGGTGTTAGTTACGAACAGGTCGTCACCAACCAGCTGGATTTTGTCGCCCAGTACTTTGGTCTGGTAAGCGAAACCTTCCCAGTCAGATTCGTCCAGGCCATCTTCGATGGAGACGATCGGGTACTGTTTGGTCAGCTCTTCCAGGAAGTGAGTGAACTCTTCAGAGGTGAACGCTTTGTTGCCTTCGCCGGCCAGAACGTATTTACCGTCTTTGTAGAATTCAGACGCTGCGCAGTCCATCGCCAGGGTGATGTCTTTGCCCAGCTCGTAGCCTGCAGCTTTAACCGCTTCAGCGATAACAGCCAGCGCTTCGGCGTTGGAACCCAGGTTCGGCGCGTAGCCGCCTTCGTCACCAACGGCAGTGTTCATGCCTTTGGACTTCAGCACTTTCGCCAGGTGATGGAACACTTCAGAACCCATGCGTACTGCTTCTTTCAGGGTCGGCGCGCCAACCGGCTGAATCATGAATTCCTGGATGTCGACGTTGTTGTCAGCGTGCTCACCGCCGTTGATGATGTTCATCATCGGAACCGGCATGGAGTATTTGCCCGGAGTGCCGTTAAGTTCAGCGATGTGCGCGTACAGCGGCAGGCCTTTGGAGGCAGCTGCTGCTTTGGCGTTCGCCAGAGAAACGGCCAGGATTGCGTTCGCACCGAAGTTAGATTTGTTTTCAGTACCGTCCAGGTCGATCATGATCTTGTCGATGCCAGCCTGATCTTTGGCATCTTTGCCCAGGATTGCCTGAGCGATCGGGCCGTTTACCGCAGCAACAGCTTTGGTTACGCCTTTACCCAGGAAACGGGATTTGTCGCCATCGCGCAGTTCCAGCGCTTCGCGGGAACCAGTAGAAGCACCTGACGGAGCAGCTGCCATACCGACGAAACCACCTTCCAGGTGTACTTCGGCTTCAACAGTCGGGTTACCACGGGAGTCGATGATTTCACGACCGATGACTTTAACGATTTTGGACATTAGGTTTTCCTCAGTACAAGTTAAACTAAAACTCCAGACAAACAATGCACCCGGATGGGTGCATTGCCGTTCTAACTCTTTTTACTTCGCCTGGCGTTTCTGGTACTCGCTGGCGGCTTTCACAAAGCCGGCAAACAGCGGGTGTCCATCACGCGGCGTCGAAGTAAACTCCGGGTGGAACTGGCAGGCCACAAACCACGGATGGTTCGGCACTTCGATGATCTCGACCAACTGATCATCCCCGGAACGGCCCGCAACGCGCAGACCGGCAGCTTCAATCGGTTTCAACAACATGTTGTTGACTTCGTAGCGGTGACGATGGCGCTCGGTGATGGTCGGCTCGCCGTACAGCTGGCGTACCAGAGAATCATCATCCAGCTGGCACTGCTGTGCGCCCAGGCGCATAGTGCCGCCCAGATCGCTCTTCTCGGAGCGGACTTCGACGTTGCCATCTTCGTCACGCCATTCGGTAATCAGGGCCACAACCGGGTATTTACAGTCTGGCACAAATTCCGTCGAGTTGGCGTTTTCCATACCCGCTACGTTGCGCGCGAACTCAATCAGCGCAACCTGCATACCCAGGCAAATGCCCAGATAAGGAATATTGTTCTCACGCGCATAGCGCGCGGTGGCGATCTTACCTTCCACACCGCGGTAGCCGAAGCCGCCCGGGATAAGGATAGCATCTAAATCCTTGAGGATTTCGACGCCGCGCGTTTCCACATCCTGCGAATCGATCAGCTTGATGTTGACGGTGACGCGGTTTTTCAGACCACCGTGTTTCAGCGCTTCAATCACCGACTTGTAGGCATCCGGCAGTTCAATGTACTTACCGACCATACCGATGGTGACTTCGCCTGCCGGATTGGCTTCTTCATAGATTACCTGTTCCCATTCGGCCAGGTTTGCTTCCGGACAAGTTAAGCTGAATCGTTTACAAATATAATCGTCCAGCCCCTGAGATTTCAACAGGCCTGGAATTTTATAAATGGAATCGACGTCTTTCAGAGAAATAACAGCCTTTTCCGGAACGTTACAGAACAAAGCAATTTTCGCCCGTTCGTTGGCCGGAACAGCGCGATCGGAGCGGCAGATCAGGATGTCTGGCTGAATACCGATGGAGAGCAGCTCTTTCACGGAGTGCTGAGTCGGTTTGGTTTTGACTTCGCCCGCGGCGGCCATGTACGGCACCAGAGTCAGGTGCATAAACAGGGTATGCTCGCGGCCAATCTCTACCGCCATCTGACGAATGGCTTCGAGGAACGGCAGGGATTCGATATCGCCTACGGTACCGCCGATCTCCACCAGCACCACGTCATGGCCTTCGCCGCCCGCCAGCACACGCTCTTTGATAGCGTTGGTGATGTGCGGGATAACCTGAACGGTCGCGCCCAGGTAGTCGCCACGGCGCTCTTTGCGCAGCACGTCAGAGTAAATACGGCCGGTGGTGAAGTTGTTGCGGCGAGTCATCTTGGTACGGATGAAACGCTCGTAGTGGCCCAGGTCCAGATCGGTTTCTGCGCCGTCTTCAGTAACGAACACTTCCCCATGCTGGATTGGGCTCATGGTGCCCGGATCGACGTTGATATACGGATCCAGTTTCATGATGGTCACGTTGAGACCACGGGCTTCAAGAATGGCTGCCAGGGAGGCTGCGGCAATGCCTTTACCCAGAGAGGATACGACCCCGCCGGTCACAAAAATATAGTTCGTTGTCATGCTGAACCTGAGAAGTTAGGGTAAAACGATGGAATAACCAGGACGGGAAAGTAGTATACCCGAACATGCGTGACGCCACAAACTTTCATTCTTCCCCTCCCCTTCGTTCTTCAAGTTGCACCTGTGTTGCGACCCGAACAACTCGAAGAGGCAGGCTACATGGTGTTTCAACGACATAACGGAAAGAGAAAATAGACGCTTTTGGCGAAATGTTTTTGACGTAAATCAAGCGCTTGTTATTTATAAAATCACACAAATCGCGCTTGATCACGAAAACTCGTTAGAGATCAGTTTCCTGGCGTTTTACCTGTTGCCATACTTCTTCCATGGTATCGAGGTCGACGCCGGTCATTTCCAGGCCGCGGGCAGCGACAATGCGCTCGACTTCGCGGAAGCGGCGCTCGAATTTGAGGTTCGCCTTCTGCAGCGCCACCTCGGCTTTGACCCCTAAATGGCGGGATAAATTCACCGTGGCGAACAGCAGATCGCCCACTTCCTCTTCCAGTTTCGCTTCATCCACCACCGCCTGCTGCGCTTCATGCATCACTTCATCAATTTCTTCATGCACCTTGTCGAGCACCGGGCCCAGCGAGGTCCAGTCAAAACCGACCGCCGAGCAGCGACGCTGGATTTTATGCGCACGCATCAGCGCCGGCAGGCTATGCGGAATGTCGTCCAGCGCCGAGTGCTGGGCTTTTTCCGCCCGCTCCGCGCTTTTGATCTGCTCCCAGCGGGCCAGGACTTCGCTGCTGTTTCCCGCGGTGGCTTCAGCGAAGATATGGGGATGGCGGCGCTCCAGCTTGTCGCTGATGGCGGCGCAGATATCGTCAAAGTTAAAACGTCCCTCTTCCTGCGCCATCTGCGCATAGAACACCACCTGGAACAGCAGATCGCCCAGCTCACCGCGCAGGTCGTCAAAATCCTCTCGCGAAATGGCGTCCAGCACTTCATAGGTTTCTTCGAGGGTATAGGGGGCGATGGTGGCAAAGGTCTGCTCTTTATCCCACGGGCAGCCGTTTTCCGGGTCGCGCAGGCGGCGCATGATGCCGAGCAAGCGGTCGATTTGGGTCATGTGACAATCCTGGAAATGTAAAAAATAGTCGGCCGGATAAGGCGTTTCGACCTTATCCGACGTTGCGAAATTGCCGGATGGCGGCTTCGCCTTATCCGGCCTGGAGACGAATTAACCGCCGTGCAGACGGCGCGCGTCAATGACATCAGGCACCTGGTTCAGCTTACCGAGCACCCGGCCCAGCACCTGCAGGTTGTAAATCTCGATGGTCATATCGATGGTGGCCAGCTGCTGACGGGTATCGCTGCGGCTGGCAACGCCCAGCACGTTCACCTTCTCATTGGCGAGGATGGTGGTGATATCGCGCAGTAACCCGCTGCGATCGTTCGCCTCCACCCTGACCACCAGCGAATATCCGGCCGAGTAGCTTTCGCCCCATACCGCATCGACGATGCGCTCCGGGGCATGCGACTGCAGTTCAGCGAGCTGATCGCAGTCGGCGCGATGCACGGAAATCCCGCGCCCCTGGGTGATAAAGCCGACGATCTCATCGCCCGGGATCGGCTGGCAGCAGCGGGCAATATGGTGCATCAGATTGCCAACCCCTTCCACCACCACCCGGCCATTGTCCTTGGTGCGGTTCTGCGGAGCATAGGTTTTCTGCTGCAACTGCTTCAGCGCTGCCGCATCCTGCTCGGCGGCGCTCGGTTTATTGAACTGCGCCTGCAGGAAGTTGACCATCTGGTTGAGACGGATATCGCCGCCGCCGATGGCCGCCAGCAGTTCATCGAGCTCGTTGAAGTTGTAGCGCGGCAGCAGGTGCTTTTCCGCATCCTTCAGGCTGATACCCAGATGCTCCAGCTCGTCGTCAAGGATCTGTCGGCCGGCAAGAATGTTCTTGTCACGGTCCTGCTTACGGAACCAGGCGTGAATTTTGGAGCGTCCGCGGCTGGTGGTGACATAGCCGAGGTTAGGGTTGAGCCAGTCGCGGCTCGGGTTCGGCTGCTTCTGGGTAATGATTTCGATCTGATCGCCCATCTGCAGCTGATAGGTGAACGGCACGATGCGGCCGCCAATTTTGGCGCCGATGCAGCGATGACCGACGTCGCTGTGGATATGGTAGGCAAAATCGAGCGGCGTCGACCCCGCCGGCAGGTCCACCACGTCGCCTTTCGGCGTAAAGACATACACCCGGTCGTCAAAGACCTGGCTGCGCACTTCGTCGAGCATTTCGCCGGAGTCGGCCATCTCTTCCTGCCAGGCAATCAGCTTGCGCAGCCAGGCGATACGGTCCTCATAGCCGCGGCCGCCGCTGGTCCCCGCTCCCGCGCCCTCTTTGTACTTCCAGTGCGCGGCCACGCCCAGCTCGGCGTCTTCATGCATCTGCCGGGTGCGGATTTGAATCTCCACGGTCTTGCCGCTCGGCCCCAGCACCACGGTATGGATAGACTGGTAGCCGTTGGGTTTCGGGTTGGCCACATAGTCATCGAACTCATCCGGCAGGTGACGGTAGTGGGTATGAACGATCCCCAGCGCGGCATAACAATCCTGCAACCGCTCGGCCACGATGCGCACCGCGCGTACATCAAACAGCTCGTCAAAGGCGAGGTGTTTTTTCTGCATTTTGCGCCAGATGCTGTAGATATGCTTCGGCCGACCATAGACCTCGGCCTTGACCCCTTCGGCTTTCATTTCTGCCCGCAGGTGGCCGACGAACTCGTCGATATAATGCTCGCGGTCGATACGGCGTTCGTGGAGCAGTTTGGCAATGCGCTTGTACTCTGCCGGATGCAGGTAGCGGAAGCAGTAATCTTCCAGCTCCCACTTCAGCTGGCCGATACCTAAGCGGTTAGCCAGGGGAGCATAGATATTGGTGCACTCTTTCGCCGCCAGCACCCGCTCATCTTCCGGCGCGTCCTTGACCTCGCGCAGATGCGCGATACGTTCGGCAAGCTTGATAACCACGCAGCGGAAATCGTCAACCATCGCCAGCAGCATGCGGCGAATGTTATCCACCTGCTCGGAAGATACCGAGTCGGTATGAGTGGCTTTCAGCTGACGGATGGCGGCCATGTCCCGTACCCCGTGAATCAGGGTCACGACCGATTTACCCACGCTCTCCTGCATGACCTCTTCGCTGACGACTTCGCCGTCGGCCAGCGGGAACAACAGCGCCGCGCGCAGGGTATCGATATCCATACTCAGGGTGGAGAGGATCTCCACCATTTCGACGCCCCGCCACAGCAGCAGGTCCGCCAGCGGGTGTCCTTGCGTTTTTTCGCGACAATAATCCCAGGTTTCGGCTAAGCGCTCACACGACTGCTGGCTGGAAATCCCCAGACTCGCGATCCATTTCTTCGGGTCAAATTCACCAGCTTTATTAAGATGTGCACTTCTTACCGCAACCATTGTCCTCTCCTTAAGGGACCGGCCTGCCGAAGTCGGCAAGCCTCAACTTTCTACATGTCATCCTGCAGGTCGCGTCAGCATTGATGGCCGGGGCGGCTCTTCTGCGACGTTGTGAATGACCTTATGTAAGCCTGCGCTCAAACAACACCATTGATTCCAGATGACCGGTATGCGGGAACATATCCAGCATCGCCAGGCGTTGAATCTGATATCCAGCCTGCAACAGGGTTTCGCTGTCTCGCGCCAGCGTCGCCGGGTTGCAGGAAACATACACCACCCGCCGCGGCGCCAGTTTTATAATATGCGGCATCACGCCCGGCGCGCCGGCGCGGGCCGGGTCCAGCAGCACTTTATCAAAGCCATGCTTCGCCCAGGCCTGGCGGGTGACATCCTCTTCCAGATTTTCATGGAAGAAGGTGACATTTGATAAACCATTGAGGGCGGCGTTTTCCCGCCCCTTCTCCACCAGCGCCGGCACCCCTTCCACCCCAACCACGTGGGCGGCGCGAGTCGCCAGCGGCAGGGTAAAATTGCCCATCCCGCAGAACAGATCCAGCACCCGGTCCTCCGGCTGCAGATCCAGCCACGCCAGCGCGGTACGCACCATCTGCTGATTCACGCCGTCGTTGACCTGGATAAAATCCCGCGGACTGAACACTAAGCGTAGTCCGTCTGAGGTATACCATGGCGCTTTGCCGTGAATATGTTCCAGTATCTCGCTTTGCGGCGCGAGGTACAGGGAAAGACCGTGAGTTTGCGAAAAACGTTCCAGTTTTTCCCTGTCAGCCGCCGGCAGCGCAGCGGTATGGCGCAGCACCATCAGTGGGCCGTTGTCCGCCAGCACCAGCTCGACGTGGCCAAGATGGCGTAATGCGCTCAGCGCGCTTAAGCACTCGCGCACGGCGGGCAGCAGCGCCTCAAGTTGGGGCACCAAAACAGGGCACTGCACCACATCGACGATCGCTTTATCGCTGGCCTGACGAAAACCCATCTGCAATTGTTGGGTCTTTGGCTGATAATTCAAGCTTAAGCGCGCGCGCCGGCGATAGCCCCACGGCTCGCCGGCGATGATCTCATCCACCTCGCGCTTCATCAGGCGCGCCAGCGCGGCGCGTTTACTTTGCTGCTGAAGCGTGATGCTGGCATGCTGCTGTTGGCAGCCGCCGCAAACGCCAAAATGGGGGCAGCGCGGCGCCTGGCGCTGCGGGCTGTCGGTCAGACGGCGTTTCACCTGGGCGCGGGCGTACTGCTTTTTGTCTTCCACCAGTACCACCTCAGCCTGCTCCTGCGGCAGCACGCCGCCGACGAACAGCGCTTTCCCCTGGTGGCGGGCCACGCCCTGGCCAAAGGGATCGAGGTCGTTGACTGTAACGGTTATGATCTGGCGCGTCGTCACACGCCGTTTTGCAGAGTAGAATTGCGCCATCGTAGAGAGTTGTCTCAATCAAATAAAACGAGCTCGTTCAGAGCGGCAGCGCCGCGAGGCGCACCGACGCGCACCGAACGATGATGTCTATATTCTCCCATAATGGAACCGCATGACCAACTACAGCCTGCGTGCTCGCATGATGATTCTGATTCTGGCGCCAACCGTCCTGATAGGGCTGTTGCTCAGTGTTTTCTTTGTCGCTCACCGTTATAACGACCTGCAACGTCAGTTGGAGGACGCCGGCACCAGCATTATTGAGCCGCTGGCGGTCTCCAGCGAATATGGCATGAATCTGCAAAACCGCGAATCTATCGGCCAGTTGATCAGCGTTCTGCATCGTCGCCACTCGGAGATCGTGCGGGCCATCTCGGTGTACGATTCGCATAACCGCTTGTTTGTCACCTCCAATTACCAGCTCAACCCCAGCGACCTGCAGATCCCGAAAGGCGAAGCGTTTCCCCGTCGTCTCAGCGTCATCCGCGACGGCGACATGATGATCCTGCGCACGCCGATCGTCTCGGAAAGTTATTCGCCGGATGAATCCCCCGAATCCGATGCCAAAATGCCGGGCAATATGCTGGGCTACGTCGCGCTGGAGCTGGATCTCAAATCGGTGCGCCTCCAGCAGTACAAAGAGATTTTCATCTCCAGCGTGATGATGCTGTTCTGCATCGGCATCGCGCTGATCTTCGGCTGGCGCCTGATGCGCGACGTCACCGGCCCTATCCGCAATATGGTCAACACCGTCGACCGCATCCGCCGCGGACAGCTGGACAGCCGCGTCGAGGGCTTTATGCTCGGCGAACTGGATATGCTGAAAAACGGCATCAACTCGATGGCCATGTCGCTGGCGGCGTACCATGAGGAGATGCAGCACAACGTCGACCAGGCGACCTCCGATCTGCGGGAAACCCTTGAGCAGATGGAGATTCAGAACGTCGAGCTGGACCTGGCGAAAAAGCGCGCCCAGGAGGCGGCGCGCATTAAGTCTGAATTCCTGGCCAATATGTCCCACGAACTGCGCACCCCGCTCAATGGGGTGATCGGCTTTACCCGTCTGACGTTGAAAACCGATCTCAACGCCACGCAGCGCGACCACCTGACCACCATCGAACGCTCGGCCAATAATCTGTTGGCGATCATCAACGACGTGCTCGACTTTTCCAAGCTGGAAGCCGGGAAGCTGATCCTGGAGAGCATTCCGTTCCTGCTGCGCACCTCGCTTGATGAGGTGGTCACCCTGCTGGCGCATTCCGCGCACGATAAAGGGCTGGAGCTGACGCTGAACATTAAGAACAACGTGCCGGATAACGTCATCGGCGACCCGCTGCGTCTGCAGCAGATTGTGACCAACCTCGTAGGCAACGCCATCAAATTTACCGAGCACGGTAATATCGATGTGCTGGTGGAGCAGCGGGCCATCAGTAATTCGAGGGTGCAGATCGAAATTCAGATCCACGATACCGGCATCGGCATCCCCGAGCGCGACCAGTCCCGGCTGTTCCAGGCCTTCCGTCAGGCCGATGCCAGTATTTCACGCCGCCACGGCGGTACCGGGCTCGGGCTGGTGATCACCCAGCGTCTGGTTAAGGAGATGGGCGGCGATATCTCGTTCCACAGTCAGCCAAACCGCGGCTCCACCTTCTGGTTCCATATCAGCCTCGATCTCAACCCGAACGCCATTCCGGATACGCTGAATACCGACGGGCTGGCGGGCAAGCGTCTGGCCTATGTGGAAGCCAACGCGACGGCGGCGCAGTGCACGCTGGAGATGCTGGCCGCCACGCCGCTGGAGGTGATTTACAGCCCCACCTTCTCTGCGCTGGCGGAAGCCCAGTACGACATTCTGCTGGTCGGTATTCCGGTCTCAATGCGCGATTTGTCGCCGCACCGGGAAAAATTAGCCAAAGCCTGTGCGATGTCAGATAACGTACTGCTGGCTCTGCCATGTCATGCCCAGGTCAGCGCCGAAGCCCTGAAGCGCGATGGCATCGCCGCCTGTCTGTTGAAACCGCTCACCACCACCCGTCTGCTGCCGGCGCTGGTGGCCACCCATCATGCGACGGCCTCCGCGCCGTTGACCCAGGCCGACAGCCATAAGCTGCCGATGACCGTGATGGCCGTCGACGACAATCCGGCAAACCTGAAGCTCATTGGCGCCCTGCTGGATGACCTTGTGCAGCAGGTGATCCTCTGCGACAGCGGCCAGCAGGCGGTGGACAAGGCCAAGCAACTGCAGATGGATCTGATCCTGATGGATATTCAGATGCCGGATATGGACGGCATCCGCGCCTGTGAGCTTATCCATCATTTGCCGCATCACCAGCAAACGCCGGTTATCGCCGTCACCGCGCACGCCCTGGAGGGCCAGCGCGAGAAGCTACTGAGCGCCGGCATGAACGACTATCTGGCGAAGCCGATCGAAGAAGAGAAACTGCACGCCCTGCTGCTGCGCTATCAGCCTGGAGTACACAGCATCGCCCCGGCGGCGATACCGCCCGCAGAGCCGGTCATCGACCATAACCAGACGCTCGACTGGCAGCTGGCGCTGCGTCAGGCGGCGATGAAGCCGGATCTGGCGAGGGAGATGCTGCAGATGCTGATCGCTTTTATGCCGGAGGTGCGTAACAAAGTGGAAGAGCAACTGGTCGGCGAGCAGCCGGAAGGGCTGGTGGATCTGATCCACAAACTGCACGGCAGCTGCAGCTACAGCGGCGTGCCGCGGCTGAAAAAGCTCTGCCACACTCTGGAGAGCCAGCTGCGCGCAGGCACCGCCGCCGAGGATCTGGAGCCGGAGCTGCTTGAGCTGTTGGATGAGATGGATAACGTGGCGCGCGAAGCCTGCCGGATGGGGGGCTAAAACCACAGGGCTTCCCGGCCTGCACCCGGCTCGCCAGGCATCGCGCCGCCGGGCAAGAAGAGCGGACACGGAGCCGCTTTTATGCCGGGCGGCGGCGACGCCTTGCCCGGCCTACGGTCCGTGCAGCCTGCCGTTAATTTACCCGCTTGCGCTGCGGAAACTGCCGGTGCTGGCGACTTCAACATCGCTTAGACATTCCCGGGAGGCCGCGCCAGCCGGGATACCTCGATTACAGCTTACCGCCCATCTGCAAAACCGCGGCGACGTTTCGCGCCGTCATCCGCAGGTTGGCGGCGGCATTGGCCAGCGCTTCATCCAGCGTGCAGATGGTGTACAACACGCTGAATACCGCATCCAGCCCGTGCTGATGCACGACGCCGACATCGGCGGTAAGGCTGCCGGCAATCCCGATCACCGGTACGTTAAATCGCTTCGCCACCCGGGCCACTCCCACCGGCACCTTGCCGTGGATAGTCTGACTGTCGATACGTCCTTCGCCGGTGATCACTAAATCAGCATCCGCCACCCGCTCCGCCAGCTGCAGCGCATCGGTGACAATCTCAATGCCCGGGCGCAGTTGAGCGCCACAAAACGCATACAGCGCCGCGCCCATCCCGCCCGCCGCGCCGCCGCCTTCCAGGTTCAGCACGTCGCAATCTAAATCACGGGCGATGATCCGGGCATAGTGCCGCAGGCCGCTGTCAAGCCGGTCGATCATCTGCGCCGTCGCCCCTTTTTGCGGGCCGAATACCGCGCTGGCGCCCTGCGGGCCGGTCAACGGGTTGGTGACATCGCAGGCCACGTCAATCCGACAATCTGCCAGCCGTGGATCAAGCTCGCCAAGATCGATGCGCGCCAGCGTTTCCAGCGCACCGCCCCCTGGCGCGATTTGCTGACCGTCGGCGGTCAGCAATTTCGCTCCCAGCGCCTGCGCCATGCCGGCGCCGCCGTCATTGGTCGCGCTGCCGCCAATGCCAATAATGATCTGCCGCACGCCAGCGTCCAGCGCATGGCGAATCAGCTCCCCGGTGCCCCAGGAGGTGGTCAGCAGCGGGTTACGCTGCGCCGGGGGAACGCTTTCCAGCCCGCTGGCCGCCGCCATTTCGATAAAGGCGCACTGGCGATCGCCGGACAGCCCATAAAATGCCTCTACCGGCTCCCCCAGCGGCCCGGTCACCGTCAGCGGCACCTGATGCCCGCCGGTCGCCGCCACCATGGCTTCCACCGTCCCTTCCCCACCGTCGGCAACCGGCAGCCTGACATATTCCGCGTCAGGATAAATCTCGCGAAAGCCTTGCTCTATCGCACTGGCTACTTCCAGCGCGGTCAGGCTCTCCTTCCAGGAATCCGGTGCGATCACTATTTTCATCTGCAGTCCTTACTTTGAGCTAACCCCTGTCGCTATCGCGCAATGCCGGCCCCCGCAGAGGCCAGCGGCCTTTTAGCGCACCATGCATGGACGCTTGTTGTCAAAGGTCCAGCCCGGGATCAGGTACTGCATCGCCATCGCATCGTCGCGGGCGCCAAGGCCATGTTTCTTATATAGCTCATTTGCCTGCATTACGCGGTCCATATCCAGCTCAACCCCCAGACCCGGCGTGCTCGGCACCTGCACCATTCCGCCTTTAATTTCAAACGGTTGTTTGGTCAGACGCTGGTTGCCCTCCTGCCAGATCCAGTGGGTATCGATAGCGGTGATCTTGCCCGGCGCCGCAGCCGCGACGTGGGTGAACATCGCCAGCGACACGTCGAAGTGGTTATTGGAGTGCGAACCCCAGGTCAGGCCGAACTCATGACACATCTGCGCCACGCGAACCGACCCCTGCATGGTCCAGAAGTGCGGGTCCGCCAGTGGGATATCCACCGACTGCAGGGAGAGCGTATGGCCCATCTGCCGCCAGTCGGTGGCGATCATATTGGTGGCGGTCGGCAGGCCCGTCGCGCGACGGAACTCCGCCATCACTTCGCGGCCGGAGAAGCCCTGCTCAGCGCCGCACGGATCCTCAGCATAGGCCAGCACGCCCTTCAGCTGCTTGCCAATCTGAATGGCTTCTTCAAGCAGCCAGGCGCCGTTCGGATCGAGGGTCACGCGGGCATCCGGGAAGCGCTTCGCCAGGGCGCTGATCGCTTCGGCTTCTTCAAAACCGGCCAGTACGCCGCCCTTCAGCTTAAAGTCGTTGAAACCATATTTTTCATAGGCCGCTTCCGCAAGGCGGACCACCGCATCCGGCGTCATTGCCTCTTCATGGCGCAGGCGATACCACTCGCACTGTTCATCCGGCTGGCTCTGATAGGCCAGCGGCGTGGCGTGGCGGTCACCGATAAAGAACAGATAGCCCAGCATTTCAACTTCGCTGCGCTGTTGCCCATCGCCAAGCAGCGAGGCGACGTTGACCCCAAGGTGCTGGCCCAGCAGGTCCAGCAGCGCCGCTTCGATCCCGGTCACCACGTGGATGGTGGTGCGCAGGTCAAAGGTCTGCAGGCCGCGGCCGCCGGCGTCACGGTCGGCGAACTGATTGCGCACCGCGCCGAGCACGTTTTTATACTCGCCCAGCGTTTTGCCCACCACCAGCGGAATGGCATCCTCCAGAGTCTGGCGAATTTTTTCGCCCCCCGGAATTTCACCGACGCCGGTATGGCCGGCGTTATCTTTAATAATCACGATATTGCGGGTGAAGTACGGGGCGTGGGCCCCGCTCAGATTCATCAGCATACTGTCATGGCCGGCAACCGGGATCACCTGCATGGTGGTGACAACGGGCGTGGAAGAGAAAGTCGTCATAGCATCATCCTTTTGTAATTAGTGGCGGCCGAAAACAGGACGTTTGCGGTCGAATGTCCAGCCGGGGATCAGGTACTGCATCGGGCCCGCGTCGTTGCGCGCGCCGCCCGGCAGCGCTTTATAGGCCTCATGGGCTCTGCGCACCTGCTCCCAGTCAAGTTCCACGCCGAGTCCCGGCGCGTCTGGCACGGCAATCTTGCCGTTAATAATCTGCAGCGGATTTTTGGTCAGGCGCGCGTCGCCTTCCTGCCAGATCCAGTGGGTGTCGATGGCGGTGGGATGACCCGGCGCGGCGGCGCCGACGTGGGTAAACATCGCCAGGGAAATATCAAAATGGTTGTTGGAATGGCAGCCCCAGGTAAGCCCCCAGTCGTCGCACAGCTGCGCCACTCGTACCGCGCCGGAGAGCGTCCAGAAGTGCGGGTCCGCCAGCGGAATATCAACGGCGTTGAGCATCACCGCATGACCCATCTCGCGCCAGTTGGTGGCGATCATATTGGTGGCGACCGGCAGCCCGGTGGCGCGGCGGAACTCGGCCATCACCTCCCGGCCGGAAAAGCCCTGCTCGGCGCCGCACGGATCTTCGGCGTAGGTCAGAACATCCTGCAGCCCTTTGCACAGGGCGATCGCCTCATCCAGCAGCCAGGCGCCGTTAGGATCGACGGTGATGCGCGCGTCCGGAAAGCGCTTTTTCAGCGCCCGGGCGGTGTCAATTTCCTGCTCGCCGGGCAGCACGCCGCCCTTCAGCTTAAAGTCTTTGAAACCGTAGCGATCCTGAGCGGCTTCCGCCAGGCGCACCACCGCTTCGCTGCTCAGCGCCTGCTGGTGGCGCAGGCGATACCATTCGTGATCGCCCGGCGTATGGTCCAGATAACCCAGGTCGGTTTTCTGCCGATCGCCGATATAGAACAGGTAGCCCAGCACGGTGACGGCATCACGCTGCTTACCCGGGCCCAGCAGCTCGCAGACCGGCACGTTGAGCACCTTGCCGAGCAGGTCGAGCAGCGCGGCCTCCAGCGCCGCTACCGCGTTGACTTTCAGTTCGAAGGTCCATGCCCCTTTGCCAAAGGTGTCGAAATCCGCCGCCTGATTGCCTTTGTGCACCTGCTGCACCACGCGATTGAGACGGGCGACCTCCTGACCTACCACCTGCGGGATCGCCGCCAGCAGCGTCTGGTAGATGACCTCTCCGCCAGGGGCTTCTCCCACGCCGGTGTTGCCGGCGTTATCGGTCAATACCACGATATTGCGGGTAAACCAGGCGTTATGCGCCCCGCCGATGTTCAGCAGCATGCTGTCGTGTCCGGCCACCGGAATGACCTTCATCTCTGTAATAATCGGGCTGGATTGAGTAGTCATGATTAACGCCCCACCACAGGTTTCAGTTCGATGCGTTTGATGTCGCCCACCAGCACCAGATAGCTCAGCACCGCCACCAGTGCATGGATACCTACGTAAACCAGCGCCCCGTTGAACGAACCGGTGGTGCCGACGATATAGCCGATAGCGATCGGGGTGACGATACCGGAGATATTGCCAAACATGTTGAACAGACCGCCGGAAAGACCGCTAATCTCTTTCGGCGCGGTATCCGCCATCACCGCCCAGCCAAGCGCGCCGATCCCTTTGCCGAAGAAGGCCATCGCCATAAAGCCAATCACCATCCACTCCACGTTGACATAGTTACACATCAGCATGGTCATGGAGAGCAGCATCCCCAGCACAATCGGCGTTTTGCGGGCAATGTTCAGCGAGCCGGTGCGGCGCATTAACCAGTCAGAGATCACCCCGCCCAGCACCCCGCCGACGAAGCCGCACACCGCCGGAATGGAGGCGACAAACCCTGCTTTAAGGATCGACATGCCGCGCGCCTGCACCAGGTAAACCGGGAACCAGGTGATAAAGAAGTAGGTCAGGGCGTTAATGCAGTACTGACCGATATAGATGCCGATCATCATCCGCGATCCAATCAGCTGCTTGATCTGGCCCATTTTGACGCTGAACGGCACCTTCTGCGCGCTGCTCTTTTGATCCATGTTGATCAGGGCGCCGCCTTCGGCGATATATTCCAGTTCCTTCTTGTTTACCCCCGGATGGTTGTTCGGATCGTGGATCACTTTCAGCCAGACAAAGCTAATCACAATCCCCAGGCCGCCCATAAAGAAGAAGACGTGCGACCAGCCCACCTCATGCGTCAGCCAGCCCATGATCGGCGCGAAGATAACGGTGGCAAAGTACTGGGCGGAGTTAAAGATCGCCACCGCCGTGCCGCGCTCCTGCGCCGGGAACCAGGCGGCCACGATACGGCTGTTACCCGGGAATGACGGCGATTCGGCCAGGCCAACGAGGAAGCGCAGGGTAAACAGCGCGACGATAATGCCAAAGCCGCTGAAGATGTCGACGAAGCCCTGCAGCAGGGTAAACATCGACCAGATGAAGATCGACCAGAAATAGACGCGCTTCGAACCGAAGCGGTCGAGCAGCCAGCCGCCCGGGATCTGGCCGATGACATAAGCCCATGAGAACGCGGAGAAGACATATCCCATTCCCACCGGATCCAGGCCGATATCTTTGGCCATTTCCGAACCGGCGATCGACAGCGTCGCCCGGTCGCCATAGTTAAAAGAGGTGACGATAAACAGCATCACCACTATCCAGTAACGGGCGTTGGTGCGCTTTTCAGCCGCCGTCGCCGCCTGACTTAATGAACTCATTGTTGTACTCCTGAATCATAGCGTTTAGCTACGTTCATTCTGAACAGCACAACCTGTAGGGTAATCAGAATGACGTGGTCGTGTTTTGATAGTTGTCGTTATATCTGGCACTGCATTTATCACTGGCTGGAGCAGTATATGAAGAGGCACACCGCGGCTCACCGTGCATCTACACAGCTTTTACGCCGCTGTTGCAGGTGGTTTATGGCGTATGCCTGAAAGAATGGGGGGAAGTTCACGGAAATGAAAAACCAGCGCCGCGGGTGGTCAAAAGCGCAGCAATAAGAGCCGGAGTGTGAAATACCTCTCTTGACCCGGTGAAACCGGCTGGCTTAACCCATGATATTGCTAAGGATATTGTGCATTTGCCTGAAGGCGTGCCGCCCGGAAAGGGATACACTTTTGCTGTCCGCGTATCTGGCCGCGACATCTTGAAAGGGCGCCCTCTGCGTAGGGAGAGGGCAGCGCTTTTATTCCAGCAGGGTAGCCCACTGCTCAACCCATGGATTAGAGACGCTCTCCGGCTCCGGATCTTCGCTGGCGTCAATCTTCAGCATTTCGCCGATGCGCTTCGCGCCCTGCTCCTGCAGCAGTTGATCGAACTTCAGGCCTCCGCCGCAAAAGTTGGCATAGGTGCTGTCGCCCAGCGCGATAATGCCGTAGCGCAGGTGAGGCTGATACATATCTTTAATGCCCTCATACAGCGGGACGATGCTGTCCGGCAGATCGCCCTGCCCGGTGGTGGAGGTGACCACCAGCACATACTTACCCGTGTAGGACTCCCAGTCGTTGACCTGCGGATCCTCATACACGGTAGCCTTGTGTCCCAGTCCGCTGAGGATCGCTTCCGCTTCTTCCGCGACCAGCAGCGAGTTGCCGTACATGGTGCCGACAAAAATTCCGACTTCCGCCATGCTATTATCTCCCTGGATTGACCTTATTCTCTTCATCCTGACCGCAGTCGTCGGCAAACTCAACCCTTTCATTTAGCGGGAGAAGCCCGCGCCAGCCAAACTGCGACAGCGCACGCATCCAGACGTCGTCAAAACCGGCGCGCAGGGTCAGCGGCTCACCGGTAAAGGGATGGATTAAAGACAGTTCGCTGGCGTGCAGCATCAGGCGGTGACAGCCGAAATGCTCCGTGGCGCTGCGGTTTTGCCGCAGATCGCCGTGCTTGCTGTCGCCGAGGATCGGATGACGCAGGTGGGCCAGATGGCGGCGCAGCTGGTGCTTGCGGCCGGTTTTCGGCTCCAGTTCCACCAGCCCGTAGCGCGTGGTGGGATAACGCCCGGTCGCCACCGGCATCTCCACCGTCGCCAGACCACGGTAATGGGTCACCGCCGGCTGCGGCCCTTTGTCTTCGCGGGCGAACTTATCGGCGATTTTATCCAGCTCTTCCACCAGCGGATAATCGAGCAGCGCCTCTTCCATCAGCCAGCCGCGGACGATCGCATGGTAGCGCTTCTGGATCTGATGCTGCTCGAACTGCTGCGCCAGCAGGCGACCCGCCTCGCTTGACAGCCCCATGAGCAGGACGCCGGAGGTGGGCCGGTCGAGGCGATGGGCGGTAAAAACGTGCTGGCCGATCTGGTCGCGCACGGTCTGCATCACCACCACTTTCTCATCGCGATCGAGCCAGCTGCGATGCACCAGCCAGCCCGACGGTTTGTTGACCGCCACCAGCCAGTCGTCCTGGTAGATTATCTCCAGCATCAGGCCTGCTCACCGGCAAACAGCGCGTCCAGCAGCAGCAGCTCCGCCAGCATGGATTCGCGAACCGGGTGGGCTTGATCCAGCGCCATTTCGTAATACGGCGCAACGGCGAAATTTTGCGGCAGCGGCTGGCCGCTCTCCAGCAGCTGATGCATACGCGGGATCAGGACCCACTGCAGCCACTCCAGCGGCTCCAGAGTATCCAGGCAAAACGGCTTATCGCTGGCGAAGGCGCTGCTGTCCGGCGCCGTCTCCTGCCAGTGCTCTGTTTCGCGCAGCAGGGCTTCAATGGCGCGCAGGCGATCGCGCACGCTATCGTCAAGAGTCATGGGGGAAACCTCGATGAGTTAAAAACCGGGCGCAGGATAGCAAATCCGCAGGAGAAATAAAAAAAGGGAGCACTGTATAAACAGTGCTCCCGGTTCGTTTTGCAGCATTCCCGCTACATTGGTGCTCCCTGCTCGTCCTTGAAAACTTTTCCTGAGGTCTCCTGACCATGTTCATCCATAAACTCGTGCATCCTGCTTTCACACCACCCCGATGCGAAATGACTTATCCTTAAGTTTGTCCCGATCTTCCAGATCCACCGTTCATCCTGAGCGGCTCTCATTCTCCATCCTGGAGGTGTCCATTACGCGATCCTGCGTTATCCTTGCTTCATCCTGAAGCCTGTCCTTGCAACGCCATCCTGGCGGGTCCTGCAGAAGCGCCATCATCCTGATGTTCGCTTCATTTCGCGACTTCCTGTCGACAGACATAGGATCACTGATTCTGCCTCTTCTTACAACCCTTCTTGAGACAATCTCTTAAGATTAGTCCCCACTCAAAAGGACGAAAAAATAAAAATCCAATTTAATACCAATAAGTTAATAAAAAAAGATTGGATTAAATTTGCCTTAAATGATGATGATCTCTTACAGGTTTTGTAAGAGATCTCTCACAAATGACCAGGCAGACTGGATTACAGAACCGGCTCAAGCTGGTTGAGGAAACCCGCAAGCGAGGGGGAAAGGGTGATGCGTTTGGCGGTGCCGAGGGTCTCTTTGACGACTTCACCGCTGAGATTACAGACGGAAATGACATCCAGTTCACTCTCGAGGGTGGCGATAAACAGCGTCGGCGCCAGCTTCAGCCGCTTCTGCACCACCAGATGCCCGATGAGGTTTTCCTGCACCCGCTGGAAATCCTCTTCACTCCAGGTCTGCAGCAGCGTTAGCGTTTCGCCGGCAAACCGGCCGGTCATATCGCCGGCAAACTGAGTGGTATAATAAGAATGAAGCGGCTGTTGTACCACAATATCCAGGGCGCGTTCAACCGCGCTGATATTTTGCGCCAGCGAAAACGGCTGCGGCTGCCAGAACACGGCCTCGCCCTGGGTGTCGACGACGCAAGGCGACGGGACGCCATAAAGCTCTTGACTGCGCGGCAGGCTGTGGCGCTGCTGCTGCCAGGCGGCGCAATAACGTTGGGTAAAAGCATGCAGCGCTTCTGCGGTCTGATGGTCCACCGGTTTCTCTCTTCACGTTAGACAGGATACACTGGGGTCATAGTGTACCCGCTTTACTATGGTGAAACATGTCTTCTTACGATAATCATCAGGCGCTGGCCGGCCTGACGCTCGGTAAATCAACCGATTACCGCGATACCTATGACGCCTCGCTGCTGCAGGGCGTTCCGCGCAGCCTTAACCGCGACCCGCTTGGCCTGCATGCCGACAACCTGCCGTTTCACGGCGCCGATATCTGGACGCTGTACGAACTCTCCTGGCTGAACGGCAAAGGCCTGCCGCAGGTGGCCGTCGGCCACGTCGAACTGCCCGACACCAGCGTCAATCTGGTGGAGTCAAAAAGCTTTAAGCTTTATCTCAACAGCTTTAACCAGACGCGTTTCGCCAACTGGCAGGAGGTTGAAGAGACGCTGACCCGCGATCTGAGCGCCTGCGCCCAGGGCGAGGTCAAGGTCTCGCTGTATCGGCTGGATGAACTGGAAGGCCAGCCGATTGCTCACCTCCACGGCGCCTGCATCGACGATCAGGATATCGAGATCGATAACTATCAGTTCAGCGCCGACTACCTGCAGGGCGCCGCCAGCGGCAAAATCGTGGAAGAGACGCTGGTCAGCCACCTGCTGAAGTCCAACTGCCTGATCACCCACCAGCCGGACTGGGGCTCGGTGCAGATCCAGTATCGTGGGGCGAAAATCGACCGCGAGCAGCTCCTGCGCTATCTGGTCTCGTTCCGCCACCATAACGAATTCCATGAGCAGTGCGTCGAGCGCATCTTTAACGATATTCTCCGTTTCTGCCAGCCGGAATCGCTTTCCGTTTACGCCCGCTATACGCGACGCGGCGGTCTGGATATCAACCCCTGGCGCAGCAACGGTGACTTTTCCCCTGCCACCGGCCGCCTCGCCCGACAATAATAAACATTTTCACAATTTGCGTGCGTTTAGACGCGCGCAAGGTTGTGGAAACGCCGCTCGCAGGGCTATTGTAATCACAGGAAGACCATAAGCGTCCTGTAAGGAGTTCACTTGATTACACATGTTAGCCCGCTTGGTTCAATGGATATGCTGTCGCAGCTGGAAGTGGATATGCTTAAGCGCACCGCCAGCAGCGATCTGTATCAACTCTTTCGCAACTGCTCGCTTGCTGTGCTCAACTCGGGGAGCCTGACCGATAACAGCAAGGAGCTTCTGTCCCGTTTTGAAAATTTCGATATTAACGTGCTGCGTCGCGAACGCGGCGTGAAGCTGGAACTGATCAACCCGCCGGAAGAGGCCTTCGTTGACGGGCGCATTATTCGTTCCCTGCAGGCCAACCTGTTCGCCGTGCTGCGCGATATCCTGTTCGTGTACGGCCAGATCCACAATACCGTTCGCTTCCCGAACCTCGATCTCGAAAGTTCGGTCCATATCACCAACCTGGTGTTCTCGATCCTGCGCAACGCCCGCGCGCTGCACGTCGGCGAAGCGCCGAACATGATCGTCTGTTGGGGCGGCCACTCGATCAACGAAAACGAATACCTCTACGCCCGCCGCGTCGGTACGCAGCTGGGACTGCGGGAACTCAACATCTGCACCGGCTGCGGGCCTGGCGCGATGGAAGCGCCGATGAAAGGCGCCGCCGTCGGCCACGCGCAGCAGCGCTACAAAGACAGCCGCTTTATCGGCATGACCGAACCGTCCATTATCGCCGCGGAACCGCCAAACCCGCTGGTCAATGAACTGATCATCATGCCGGACATCGAAAAGCGTCTGGAGGCCTTCGTGCGCATCGCCCACGGGATCATCATCTTCCCGGGCGGCGTCGGCACCGCCGAAGAGCTGCTTTACCTGCTGGGTATTCTGATGCATCCGGATAACAAAGCGCAGGTGCTGCCGCTGATCCTCACCGGCCCGAAAGAGAGCGCTGACTACTTCCGCGTGCTGGACGAATTTATCACCCATACCCTGGGCGAATCCGCCCGTCGCCACTACCGGATCATCATCGACGACCCGGCGGAAGTGGCGCGGCAGATGAAAAAAGCGATGCCGCTGGTGAAAGAGAGCCGTCGCGAGACCGACGACGCCTACAGCTTCAACTGGTCGATTCGTATCTCGCCGGACCTGCAGATGCCGTTTGATCCGACCCATGAAAACATGGCCAACCTCAAACTCTCCCCGGACCAGCCGGTGGAAGTGCTGGCCGCCGACCTGCGCCGCGCCTTCTCCGGCATTGTCGCGGGTAACGTCAAAGAGGTGGGCATCCAGGCCATCGAGCAGTACGGTCCTTATAAGCTGCACGGCGACCCGGAGATGATGCGCCGCATGGACGATCTGCTGCAGGGCTTCGTCGCCCAGCACCGCATGAAGCTCCCGGGCGGCACCGCCTATATTCCCTGCTACGAAATCATCGCCTGATTTCCGTCCCGCCGGGGCAGCGCCTGTTGCCCCGGCGGGCACGCTTTCTCTGACTTCCAAAACGCGCTAAAAAACTTTCTGTTATTCATCAAACAGCTAAATTATTTTTACATAGCCAATCGTTTGCGTTGGTAAAAACTGCGACAATTATCACTGCAAAAAATGGTTTTAAGCGCAAAAACGTCGACCACTTCTCTTTTTTACAGTAAATCCCTCGTTATTACGCCACCCAGCTTTTATCTCATATGCTGCAAATGGTAGCCTGCGCGCCACAAATCGCTGGCTGATCACCAGAAACAGGCTGTTGGACTAAAAATACGCACATTGAAAGTGGATTATTGCATTTGAGATCGCGATCACTGATGCATAAACCATATAAATGTATCTTTCCGGCCCAATTATTACGGAGAAAATTTCTAAAAAAACCGTAATTAAACGAATTTCGTGTTACGCAATTGTATTTGTTCATTAGATTTTGTTGATTCCTCCAGGAGATACAGATGGAAACCACTCAAACCAGCACCATCGTTTCGGGCGAAACCCGCAGCGGATGGCGTAAAACCGACACCATGTGGATGCTGGGCCTGTACGGTACAGCGATCGGCGCGGGCGTCTTGTTCCTGCCGATCAACGCCGGCGTCGGCGGCATGATCCCCCTGATTATCATGGCGATTCTGGCCTTCCCGATGACCTTCTTCGCCCACCGCGGTATGACCCGCTTCGTGCTCTCCGGCAAAAACCCGGGCGAAGACATCACTGAAGTGGTTGAAGAACACTTCGGCGTAGGCGCAGGTAAGCTGATTACCCTGCTCTACTTCTTCGCTATCTACCCAATCCTGTTGGTCTACAGCGTGGCGATCACCAATACCGTCGAAAGCTTCATGGCGCACCAGCTGCACATGACGCCGCCGCCGCGTGCGATTCTGTCGCTGATCCTGATCGTCGGTATGATGACCATCGTGCGTTTCGGCGAGCAGATGATCGTGAAAGCGATGAGCATTCTGGTGTTTCCGTTCGTAATCGCCCTGATGATTCTGGCGCTGTACCTGATCCCGCAGTGGAACGGCGCGGCGCTGGAGACCCTCTCCCTGAGCGGCGCCTCCGTCACCGGCAACGGCCTGCTGATGACCCTGTGGCTGGCGATCCCGGTCATGGTCTTCTCTTTCAACCACTCGCCGATCATCTCCTCCTTCGCGGTTGCCAAGCGTGAAGAGTACGGCGAAGGCGCCGAGAAAAAATGCTCCAGCATCCTGGCTCGCGCCCATATCATGATGGTGCTGACCGTGATGTTCTTCGTCTTCAGCTGCGTCCTGAGCCTCTCTCCGGCAGACCTGGCGGCGGCGAAAGAGCAGAACATCTCGATTCTGTCTTACCTGGCGAACCACTTTAACGCGCCAATCATTGCCTGGATGGCGCCGATCATCGCGATGATCGCCATCACCAAATCCTTCCTCGGCCACTACCTGGGCGCCCGCGAAGGCTTTAACGGCATGGTGATTAAGTCCCTGCGCGGTAAAGGCAAATCTATCGAAATCAACAAACTGAACAAGCTGACCGCGCTGTTCATGCTGGTGACCACCTGGATTGTCGCGACGCTGAACCCGAGCATCCTCGGCATGATCGAGACCCTTGGCGGCCCGATTATCGCGATGATCCTGTTCCTGATGCCGATGTACGCGATTCAGAAAGTGCCGGCGATGCGTAAATACAGCGGCCACGTCAGCAACGTCTTCGTGGTGATTATGGGTCTGATTGCCATCTCCGCGATCTTCTACTCGCTGTTCAGCTAATTCAGTCAACACCTCCCCCCGCGCCGCTGAACGGCGGCGCGCTTTCCGACAGCACGGGAATACATATGATCAGCGTATTCGATATCTTTAAAATCGGCATTGGCCCTTCCAGCTCCCATACCGTTGGACCGATGAAAGCGGGCAAACAATTCACTGACGACCTGATCGCGCGCGGCCTGCTGGCCGAGGTGACCAAAGTGGTCGTCGACGTCTACGGCTCCCTCTCCCTGACCGGTAAAGGCCACCATACCGATATCGCGATTATCATGGGGCTCGCCGGCAACCTGCCGGACACCGTCGACATCGACGCTATCCCTGGCTTTATTCAGGACGTTAACACCCATGGTCGCCTGATGCTGGCCAACGGCCAGCACGAAGTGGACTTCCCGGTCGATCAGTGCATGAATTTCCATGCCGACAACCTGTCGCTGCATGAGAACGGCATGCGCATCACCGCCCTGGCCGGCGACCAGGCGCTCTACAGCCAGACGTACTACTCCATCGGCGGCGGCTTTATCGTCGATGAAGCGCACTTCGGCCAGACCACCGACGCGCCGGTGGCCGTCCCTTATCCTTATAAAAACGCCGCCGACCTGCAGCGTCACTGCCGCGAAACCGGGCTGTCGCTCTCCGGCCTGATGATGCAGAACGAACTGGCGCTGCACAGTAAAGAGGCGCTGGAGCAACACTTCGCCGCGGTGTGGGAAGTGATGAGCGCCGGTATTGAGCGCGGCATCACCACCGAAGGCGTCCTGCCGGGCAAACTGCGCGTTCCGCGCCGGGCTGCCGCGCTGCGCCGCATGCTGGTGAGCCAGGACACCACCAACAGCGACCCGATGGCGGTGGTCGACTGGATCAATATGTTCGCCCTCGCGGTGAACGAAGAGAACGCCGCCGGCGGCCGGGTGGTGACGGCGCCGACCAACGGCGCCTGCGGTATCGTGCCGGCAGTGCTGGCCTATTACGACAAGTTTATCCGCAAGGTGAACAGCAACTCCCTGGCGCGCTATATGCTGGTGGCCAGCGCGATTGGTTCGCTCTATAAGATGAACGCCTCGATCTCCGGCGCCGAAGTGGGCTGCCAGGGTGAAGTGGGCGTCGCCTGCTCGATGGCGGCGGCCGGTCTGGCTGAACTGCTGGGCGGCAGCCCGGGCCAGGTGTGCATCGCGGCAGAGATCGCCATGGAGCATAACCTCGGTCTGACCTGCGACCCTGTCGCCGGCCAGGTGCAGGTGCCGTGCATCGAACGCAACGCTATCGCCGCCGTGAAAGCGGTCAACGCCGCGCGAATGGCGCTGCGCCGGACCAGCGAGCCGCGCGTCTGCCTCGATAAAGTCATTGAGACCATGTACGAAACCGGCAAAGACATGAACGCCAAGTACCGGGAAACCTCTCGCGGGGGGCTGGCGATGAAAATTGTCGCCTGCGATTAACCTGCTGGCCCGCCGGGCGTCTCCGCGCGGGCTCTCCCCCCCCATTTTTGTTATATCAATTAAAATTTAGTTATTTAATGGTTATAAGCGCTGTTTGTTACCTTACGCAAAACGCTAAGGAGAACAGACAATGTCCAACCGATTCCGCCCCGCGTGGCTGCTGGTCCTCGCCGCCCTTTCCGCCTCCGCGCTGGCCAAAGCGCCGGAGACCGTCAACATCGGCTATCAAAAGGCGAACATCTTCGCGCTGCTGAAATATCGCGGCACCCTGGATGAAAGCCTGAAAAAACAGGGTATTGCCGTACGCTGGGTCGAATTCCCCGCCGGGCCGCAAATGCTGGAGGGGCTCAACGTCGGCAGTATCGATCTGGCCGCGACCGGCGATGCGCCTCCGGCCTTTGCCCAGGCGGCGCAAGCCGATCTGGTCTACCTTGCCCACTCCCCCGCTAACCCGAAAACGGAAGCCATTGTGGTGCCTGAACAGTCGGCAATCCACAGCGTGGCCGACCTGAAAGGTAAGCGCGTGGGGCTGAACAAGGGGTCTGACGTCAACTACCTGCTGGTCGCCGCGCTGGAAAAAGCGGGCCTCAGCTATAAAGACATCACCCCGGTCTATCTTCCGCCAGCGGACGCCCGCGCCGCTTTCCAGCGCGGGGCGATTGATGCGTGGGTGATCTGGGATCCGTTCCTCGCGGAAGTGGAAACCAACGCGAAAGCCCGACAAATACGCAACGCCGAGGGGCTGGTGCCGCACTACACCTTCTATCTCGCCAGCCGCAAGTTTGCGGATACCTACCCGGAGACGGCAAAACAAGTGGTGGATGAGCTGGGTAAACTCAGCGCGTGGGCGAACAGCCATCAGGACGAGGCCGCTGGCCTCCTGTCGACCTCAACCGGGCTGGATAAAGCCATCTGGCTGAAGACCCTGGCCCGCCTGCCCTACGGCGCCGAACGCATGACGCCGGCGGTGTATAACGAACAGCAGGCGCTGGCGGATACCTTTACGCGCATCGGCCTGCTGCCGGTGAAAGTCGACGTGCGCAGCGCCACCTGGTCGCTGGATAAACCTTAGTTTTCCCGGCGGCGGGAGGCATAGCCCCCCGTCGCCGACGGGCTTACCCCACCGTTTTCTCACCATTGCCAATCTGCCAGATAAAGGTCGGCGCTTCACCGTTCACCAGCCAGTTTCCGATATTGCGCGCCTTGTAAATCACCGGATTATGCGAGGCGACCGTCCGCGCATTACGCCAGTGACGGTCCAGCGCCAGTCGGCTTCGCGTATCCGACGCCCCAAGGGCATTGAACAGCTCCGTCGCTGCCCGCGGGATCCAGTCGCTGGCGATCACCTGCGCCTGCGCCGCTTCCACTTCCGCCAGCTGGTTACGCCGGGCAATCAACGCTTCGTCGTCGCTGACGTGCGCCACATAGGCCTGCTGCAGCGATTCCGCGGCCTGGAGGACCGCGGCCCGGGTCGCCCATGCCCAGCTGCTGATCTGCCCAACCACCTGCAGAACCTGGGCGTCATCGCGCGGTACGGCGGCGTTGCCGTGGCTGTACATCCGGGAGCGGTGTTTGACGCCCTGTGCGGCATCCCGCTCAACCGCCAGGCCAATGCCCGCGAGGGTCGCCAGCAGCACATGCTGGTAGAACGCGGTTTGATAGCGAAAGCGCTGGGCAAAATCGTAGACGTGGTCGGCTTCCACCCGGGCGCCGGTGAAGCGGGTGGTCCCGCTGCCGGTCAGCCGCTGGCCAAAGCCATCCCAGTCGTCTTCCCGCGCCACGCCGGGCTGTTGGGTGCTGACCAGGGCGATCACATCGCCACCGGTATCACTGCGCCGGGCAAACACATCGATCCAGTCGGCGTACAGCGCGCCAGTGCTGTAGAACTTCTCGCCGTCGAGTCGCCAGCCGTCCTCTGCCGGCGTCACCCGGGTGTTCACCTCCCCCAGCTTAACCGCGCCGATCTCCGTCCAGCCGCTGCCCACCAGCTCGCCGTCGAGGAAGCGACGAAACCAGCGGTCGCGCCCGGCGGAATCCGGCTGATTAAGCTGATCTTCCACAAAGGCAAAGTGCGCGCGCAGGGCCTGCGGCAGGTTAGAGTCCGCTTGCGCCAGCTCAATCAGCAGCGCGCTGAGCTGCGGCAGCGAAGCGCCCCAGCCGCCCTTCTCGCGCGGGATACGCAGCGTGCCGAAGCCCGCTTCTTTCAGCCAGCGGATCGGCTCATCGGGCAGAATGCGCTGCTGTTCGCGCTCCGCAGCGCCCTGGGCGATACGGGTGAATATCGGGCGGAAGGCGGCCGCCAGCGCGTCATAATCGGTGCCAGTGGAGAGCAGGGTCATTGTCAGTTCCTTATTCATGGAGTGCGTCGATATCTTCTCGCGTCGGTTCATGACGGACCGCCAGCAGGAAGAAAATGGGAATAATGGCGGCAAGCGAGACCACCCAGAACATCTGCGTGCCGAGCGAGGCCTGCAGCAGCGGCAGAATAAACAACGCCAGCGCGCTGCCGATCCCGGAGAGTGCCCGGCTGAAACCGACCCCGGTGGCGCGAATGGCAGTAGGATAGGAGAGCGCCGGGTAGATCATCAGCTGCGCCCCCGGGCCAAACCCTTCGGCGAACAGCCACAGCCCCAGCATCGCGATAGCCAGCACGATACCTGCCGTCGCGTGCGGTTGCCCCACCAGCGCCAGCACAATCAGCGCCACAAACTGCAGGGCGAAGCCGGCTATCGCCACATGACGCGAAGGATATTTCCACGCCAGATGCATACCGAGCAGCCCACCGGTAAAAGCAAACAGGGCGTTCAGCCCCAGCGATGCCGAAATAGTTTCGAAGACGCCAGCCCCGAGGAACTGGGCAAGAATTGACGGCAGGAAAAAGGCAATCGCCGTGTACTCGAAGGAGATACAGATATTCATCACCCCGGCGACGATAGTCCGCTCGCGGTAGGGTTTTTCGAACAGCACGCGGAAGCTCACTTTCGGCGCCGGCGCCGGCTTCGCCGCCGGGACCTCATGGGCATGGATCCCCCAGGAGTCGCGTAAAATACGCACCGCAGAGGTCAGATCGCCCTGGTTCGCGGCCCACAGCGGGGATTCGTTCATAAACCGGCTGCGGACGGCAATAATCAGGAGTGCCGGCACGGCGCCGAACAGCAGGGAGGCGCGCCAAAGCCAGTCCAGATGCTCCTGCGGCAGCAGAAAATAGAGGCCGAAGATAATGAGAAAGCAGACGGTCGAGGCGGCGTACCACATCGGGCACCACGCCGCGAGGCGAGCCGCTTTATTGCCTTTGCCGGCAAAACGGGAAAACTCGGCAAGATAGGACATCGCCACCGGCAGGTCGATGCCGACGCCGATGCCCATCAGGAAGCGGGCGCCAATCAACACCCAGACGTTCGGCGCCAGCCCGGCGGCGATAGCCGAAATAACAAAAAAGAACATATCGGCCATAAACACCGAATAGCGACCATATTTATCGGTCAGCCAACCGCCGATGATATTGCCGACGATGGTCCCGACCATAATGGAGGAGGTCACCAGGCCGGTCAGCAGCGGCGAGAGCCGAAATTCACGCACGACGTCATCAATACCGTAAGAGAGCGTGGTTAAGTCATAGGCGTCGAGAAAAACGCCGCCCAGCGCGAGGAACACAATCATCCGCGCATATTTCGCCTGTTCCCTGCCGGAATTAATTAGCCGCGCCACATCCCCGACGCTACTGACCGGTACCGAAGCGATACCGGGATTATCCACTGGTAATGTACTCATTTTTTCACCTTATTATTTTGTGCAGGTCATCAGCGGTTATAAACCTCGAGCGGCGACAATCAAAACAACAAATCATGCTATTAAAATCAACATAATCAATAAGTTAATTTAAAACACCAGCACAAAAAGGACGCGCTTTCGCGCATCCTCAAGGGAAATAAATAACAACGAAAATAGACGTCGTGCAGGACGATTATTCCGCCGATACCGGAACTAATACATCTTTTACCAGCGGGTCATCGGTGGTTTTTAACCACGTCTGGATCCGCGGGTCAGAAAAAGCCTGTTTTAATTTGACGATATTTTCCTGTGATAAATACGGTGTACCAATCACTAATTGAGAAGCAAAGGTGCGCGGCGCCGGCGGGAATAATATGCCTTTCTCACGCGGTACTTTCCCGGCGTCAAATTGCGAGACATAGCCGATGGCGGCATCCACCGAATTTAACGCCCGCGGCATGGTCAGCAGATCCAGCTCTTTAAAGACAAACTGATGCGGGTTGCCGACAATATTTTTCAGCTTCGCCGTGCGCGGCTCCACCGCCGGGTCGAGCGAGATCAACCCAATGCGCTGCAGCAGCCACAGAGCCTGCCCCTGATTGGCGCCGTCGTCAGGCACGACGATGGTCGCGCCATTGGGCAACGCCTGTACCGACGAGAAGCGGTCGGAATAGATGCCGAACGCCCACTGGAACACCGGCACCGTAGTCGACAACGCAAAGCCGTTGGCGTCCACCACCTGCTTGAGCCACCACTGATGCTGATAGATCGTCCCGGCATACTGTCCTTCCGCTACCGCGCGGTCAGCTTGTACCGGATCCTGCACCCCCACAGCCTCCAGCTTCAGGCCGTAATCAGGCGCAATATGCTGATTAATATACTCAATGATCCGCTGCTCGCCGGCCATCGCCGGCTCGTAGTGAATTTTTAACGTGCTGCCGAAGACCACCTGCTGGCTTTGGGTATGCCCCCGCCACCACCAGAAAGCGATGGCGAGCAGGATAATCACCGCCAGCGCCGCCAGCCAGGGCCAGCGCCGTGCTTTACGTAACTCAAATTGCTCTGTTGTCATACAAGGTTCCCCTGAGTGTGGCGTAAACGGTTGACCAGGCGGTCACCCAAAAATTGAATCAACTGGATCGTGGCGATCAGGGCAACGATTGTCGCGATCATGATGTGGTTGTCGAAGCGCTGATAGCCGTACACCACGGCCAGGTAGCCGATGCCCCCGGCGCCGATGGTCCCGGCGATAGCCGAATACTCAATCATCGAGACCAGGTTTAGCGTCACCGCCGCCACCAGCGCGGGCAAGGCTTCACTGAGCTGCGCGCTGGCAATGATTTGCCAGCGCGACCCACCGCAAACGACGCCCACCGCGGTGACCTCCGCCGGCAGCTCGCGCAGCGCGTTCTCCACCAGACGGCCAAAGAACGGGACGCCGGCGGCAATCATCGGCACCACCGCGGCGGGGATGCCAATCGTGGTTCCGGTCAGCCAGTAAGTGAACGGGATAATGGCGGCCATCAGCACCAGAAACGGCAGCGAACGTCCCATGTTGACCACCCAGTTCAGTAGCCGGTACAGCAACGCGTGCGGAAATAACCCCCGCGGCGAGGCGTTAAACAACACTACCCCCACCAGTCCTCCCAGAGTGACGACAAACAGCATGACAATGGCCACCATCAGCCAGGTTTCGCCATAGGCGGGGAGCAGAAGCGAAGGAATTTCGCCCCAGGGGGTGTCCTGGCTGATGACTGTCGGTTTCATACCGCCTCCCTGAGCAACGGCGCGCTGTCGAGGATCTCCGCCGTCACGCCGAGCTGCGCCAACAGGTCCTGCAGTCGCGCGGGCGACAGGCGCTCGCCCTGAAAGCGCACTCCGGCCTGCAGGCGACCGGCCAGCCGACCGTTAATCACCTCGACGTGGCCGCCAAGGAGATCGATCTGCAGCGCCCACTGCTGGCTCAGGCGGCTGATCCAGTCGGTAGCCACCGGTACATCCCAGCGGTAGCTCAGACGCAGCAGCAGATCGCTGTGGGCCGCTGCCGCCGGCGTCAGCGGCAACAGCTGCTGGCCAAGCAGAGAATCGGGACGCGCCAGCAGATCTTCGATCCGCCCGTACTGGACGATCGTCCCGTCGCGGATCTCCGCCACCGCATCCGCCGCCGTGCGCACGGCGTCCATTTCATGGGTGATCAGGACGATCGCCAGCTGGTACTCGTCGCGCAGTCGCTTGAGCAGGGCCAGCACCGAGGCCGTGGCCTGAGGATCGAGCCCGGAGGTGGCTTCATCCGCCAGCAGAACCGACGGGCGCAGCGCCAGCGCGCGGGCAATGCCGATCCGCTGGCGCTGGCCGCCTGAGAGCTGGGCCGGCCAGGCATCCGCTTTGTGGCTCAGGCCGACGCTCTCCAGCAGCTCGCCAACCCGCGCCTTGATATCGCGCTCCACCACGCCAAGCCACGCCAGCGGCAGGGCGATATTCTCCCAGGCGGTCCGGCGGCTCAGCAGTGCGGAGGACTGGAAAACGGTGCCAATCGCCCGCCGCTCCCGGCGCAGCGCCTCGCCGGACAGCGCCGACAGATCCTGGCCGTTGATACGAATGCTGCCGCTGTCCGGGCGCTCCAGCAGGCTGATGCAGCGCGCGAGAGTTGATTTACCGGCGCCGCTCGGCCCCACCACCGCGGTGATGGAGCGTTCAGGTACCTGCAGCGACAGCCCTTTCAGCACCGCGCTGAGCCGGCCATCCGCCGTGCGGTAGCTTTTATGCAGGTCATCGATAGCGATCATGTCACCTTCTCCTCTACCGAGGCCGCCGTGCGCGCATCGCGACGGTAGCTGACACCGGGGTGAGGCGCGGCCAGACGCGGACCGGCGCCGAACAGTTTTTCGCGCAGGGTCCCCTCGCGGTACTCTTGCTTAAAGACGCCGCGCTTTTGCAGCTCAGGCACCAGCAGCTCGACGACGTCGCGGAAGGTTTCGTGAGTGACGGCATAGGCGAGGTTAAAGCCATCGACGTCCGTCTCTTCGACCCAGGACTGCAGTTCGTCGGCCACGGTTTGCGCGCTGCCGACCACCAGCGGGCCGAAGCCGCCGATACCGGCCCAATCGGCCAGGGCCTGCACCGTCCACTGCCGGTTCGGGTCCGCAGTGGAAAAGGCCTCCACCGCCGACTGAATAGCGTTGGTGTGCAGGTACTTCAGCACCTGATCCGGCTGATACTGGCCGAAATCGATCCCCGTCCAGCCGGAGAGCAGCGCCAGCGCGCCTTCATAGCTGACGTACTGCTTATATTCCTGCCACTTCGCCTGCGCCTCGCGGTCGGTGTCGCCGACAATCACCGTCTGCAGGTTAAAGATCAGAATGCTGTGCGGATCACGCCCCGCCTCAGCCGCCCGGCGGCGAATATCCGCCACCGTCTTCTTCAGCAGCACCTTCGACGGCGCAGCCACGAAGACGCATTCAGCATGGCCGGCGGCGAACTGTTTGCCGCGGCTGGACGCTCCCGCCTGATAGAGCACCGGCGTGCGCTGCGGGGATGGCTCGCAGAGGTGGATACCCGGCACGGAAAAGAACTGTCCCTGATGGTTTATGGGATGGATTTTCCGCGGATCGCTGAAGATCTTGCGCTCTCTGTCGCGCAGCACCGCCCCGTCCTCCCAGCTTCCCTCCAGCAGTTTGTAGATCACCTGCAAATACTCATCGGCATAGTCATAGCGGGTGTCGTGGTCGGTCTGGGTTTGCTGGCCGATATTGCGCGCCCCGCTCTCCAGATAGGAGGTGACGATGTTCCAGCCCACCCGCCCTTTGGTCAGATGGTCGAGCGTCGACAGACGACGGGCGAAGGGATAAGGATGCTCAAACGACAGCGAAGCGGTCAGGCCGAAGCCCAGATGCTCCGTCACCAGCGCCATCGGGGTGATCAGGGCCAGCGGATCGTTGACCGGGACCTGCGTCGCCTGGCGGATCGCCGCGTCGCCGCTGCCGTTCAGCACGTCGTAGACGCCAAGCACGTCAGCGATAAACAGTCCGTCGAACTTGCCGCGCTCCAGCAGTCGCGCCAGATCCACCCAGTACTCCAGATCTTTATACTGCCAGGAGCGATCCCGGGGATGCGCCCACAGGCCCGGCGACTGATGGCCGACGCAGTTCATATCGAAAGCGTTAAGACGAATTTCACGTTGTGATGACATAGCAATCTCCATAGCGCGACCCGTCGCCGGGGCGCACGCGGCAAAATGAATCAGGGAAGGTAAAGGGAGGTATTCAGTACGCTGGACATCGGGAGTCCTGCGGGATCCCGAGCGTGAGTAACGCTTGCGCCGCCACGTCAGCGGCATGGTCGGCTACCTGCGGCAGGCCCATCAGTTCGCCAAAACGCCCGCGGGCGGCGGGACCGGCCACCAGCACCGGCGGCGCCTCAACGTACGGCTCAGCCACTGCCCGGGAACGGCTGTCCACCTCCAGGCCCATGCCGAGGGCATCGGCGCGAATAAGGCCGCGGCGGGCAAGGTCCTGTAAAAATGGCTGGCTATCGGTCAGGTCGCGGTGCGCGGGTCCGGTCGTCAGGATCAGGTGATCGACCCTCAGCGTCTGCACGCCGCCGCCGCGCCGCTCCAGCGTCAGCCGCAGCGTCTCGCCTTCGCCGCTCATCGACAGTAGCCTGGCCGCCTGCACCTGCAGACAGCCCGTGCGCTGGCGCGCCTCCAGCACCTCGGCGACCTGCGGCGCCACGCGGTAGCGGTGGACATCCCAGTAATGGCGCAGATGGCGCAGAAAACGCTGGCGATCTGAGTCGCTGAGCGCCTGCCAGATCCGCTGCCCCTGTTGGCGGACCGCATCCAGCACCACCTGCCAGCTCAGCCCCTGCTGCGCCGCATACGCCACGTCGAGGCGGATCTGGCGCAGGCGCTGACGCAGGCTGCCCTGCTGATAGTCGCCAGGCCAGGCTGCTCCCGCGCCGCTGAGGTTGCCGCGCGACAGCAGGCCGTGGCGCGAAAAGGCGACGATACTGCCGCGGTGGCCCAACCGGTCCAGCGTCGCGACCGTATCGGCCATGGTTAATCCGGTGCCCATCACCGCCACCCGGGCGTGCGGGGCGATGGCGTCGAGCGCGCCGGGCTGCCACGGGTTGGCAATCAACGCCGGATGGTGACGCCAGGCTTCGGCCTGCGCCGGCAGCGAAGGCGGTGGATGGCTGATCGCCAGCACCAGCAGGTCGGCCTTAAGCTGCAGGCCGCCGTCGGTGGTCACCGTCCCCTGATGAAAAGCGAGCGCCCGATCGCGCAGGTGGCGAAGCCGTCCGCCGCTGGCTGCCGCGGCGTCGGAAAAACGTTGTGCCACATAGCGACCAAACTGGCCGCGCTGAGGATAGACGGAACCGTCCGGACGCAGCGCCTGCGCATCGACGGCAAAGGCAGGCTGACGTCGGTACCAGCGATCGAAGGCGCCCTCTTCATCACCGGTCAGCTGCATACGGGCGGCCGGGACGTTAATCCGGTGCGTCGGCTCCGCGGTGGAGTAGGCCACCCCGGCGCCGGGAGTCTGGCGCGGCTCCAGCAGCGTCACGCGCACCCCGTCCGGCGCCAGGCGCAGCAGCTCAATCGCCACCGCCGCGCCGCTGAAGCCGCCGCCGATAATCACGATATGCGGTTCTGCACTCATCGCTGCCCTCCTCCGGTATGCTGTCTCATGGTCGCGCTCCGGGCCATCAGCTGGCGCTGACCTGGCGCACCGGGCGCTTATCGCCGCCGATGGTTTCGCCAAAGGGACCGGTGTTCACGCTGCGCGCCTTCGACGAGGCCGCGTTTTCCAGCGGCAGCAGAGGCATCACCAGCTCAGCAAAGCGGTGCGCCTCTTCCAGATGCGGATAGCCGGAAAAGATAAAGTTGCTGATGCCGAGCGCCTGATATTCGCGGATACGTTCCGCCACCTGCTGCGGATTACCCACCAGCGCGGTTCCGGCGCCGCCGCGCACCAGCCCGACGCCGGCCCACAGATTAGGGGCAATACGCAGATTATCGCGCGATCCCTGATGCAGAGCGCTCATCCGCGCCTGGCCGGCCGAGTCCATGCGGGCGAAGATCTTTTGCGCCTGGGCGATGGTGTCGTCGTCAAGATGGGCGATCAGCCGGTCGGCGGCGGCCCATGCCTCTTCTTCCGTTTCGCGCACGATGACGTGCAGACGAATGCCGTACTCGAGGGTGCGTCCGCGGGCCGCGGCGCGCTCACGCACCACCGCCAGCTTCTCCGCCACCAGTTCCGGCGGTTCGCCCCACGTCAGATAACTGTCGATCTGTTCGGCCGCCACATCGATAGCTGCCTCAGAAGAGCCGCCGAAGTACAGCGGCGGGCCATTCTCCTGAACCGGCGGAAACAGCACCTCCGCCCCCTCGACATGAATATGCTCCCCGTGATAGTCCACTTTCTCGCCGCGCAGCAGGCGGGAGTAAACATCGAGAAATTCGCGAGTCACCTGGTAGCGTTCGCTGTGGCTGAGAAAAATGCCATCGCCTTTGTTTTCCACCGGGTCGCCGCCGGTGACGACGTTGATCAGCAGCCGCCCTTCCGATAAACGGTCGAGGGTGGCCGCCATCCGCGCCGCCAAAGTGGGCGGCTGCAGACCCGGTCTGACCGCCACCAGGTAGCGCAGACGGCGGGTCAACGGCGCCAGCGCCGAGGCCACCAGCCACGAATCCTCACAGCTTTTACCGGTGGGGATCAGCACGCCGTAATAGCCCAGGCTGTCGGCCGCCAGCGCCACCTGCTGCAGATAAGGTAAATCAACCGGACGTCCGCCCTCGGTAGTGCCCAGATAGCGGCCATCGCCATGGGTAGGTAAGAACCAGAAGACATTGATCTTGTCGGGAGCTTGCTGCGTCATTATCTATTTCCTATATAACCATATCCGATATTTATCGAAGAGATGTTTTAATTTGGTTATATGAGTGTTAGCGATAATCATGCCAATGGTGAATAAAAAATTAATTCTTTAAAATCAATGGACTGAAAAAGACTTCGCCGCGCCGCGCTGTTGCAAATCCCGCAGCCGCCGCGCATCCGCTGGCGCATTTGCAACAGCTGCCGACCTTTCCCCCTCTGGTTTCCGCCGCCGCCGCAGGATAAGTTCAGCAGGTCAACGACCGGAGGCCCGCCATGCTGAACCCAGAATCCCCTTCCACCGCGCCCGCGCTGATCGACCCGGCGTCGAAGGCTTTCCAGAGCCTGCTGGACAAGCTCGCGCCGACGGAGGCTACCGTGCTGATCGTGGGCGAAACCGGCACCGGCAAAGAGGTGGTGGCGCGCTATCTCCATCACCACAGCCCCCGCCGCCAGCAGCCGTTTCTGGCCGTTAACTGCGGCGCGCTGACTGAGAGTCTTGCCGAAGCCGAACTGTTCGGCCATGAGAAAGGCGCCTTCACCGGCGCGCAGCAGGGACAGCCCGGCTGGTTTGAAGCTGCGGAAGGGGGGACGCTGCTGCTGGACGAGATCGGCGAATTAAGCCTGCCGCTGCAGGTCAAGCTGTTGCGGGTGCTGCAGGAGCGCGAAATTACCCGCGTCGGCTCACGCAAAGCGATTAAAGTGAATGTCCGGGTGATTGCCGCCACCCACGTCGACCTGGCCCAGGCGATCCGCGAGCGCCGCTTTCGCGAGGATCTCTACTATCGGCTGAATATCGCGGTGGTGCCGCTGCCGCCGCTGCGCCAGCGTCGGCAGGATATCCCGCTGCTGGCGCACCACTTTTTATCGCTCTATGCCCGCCGGCTCGGCCGGCCAACCCTGCGTCTGGCGCCTGAGTCGCTGGCCCGGCTGATGGACTATGCGTGGCCGGGCAATATTCGCGAGCTGGAAAACACCCTGCACAACGCGGTGCTGCTCAGTAAAGAGGAGGAGATTAGCCCCGCCCAGCTGCGCCTGGCGACGCTCAACGACGCCCCGTCGCCGGCGAGCGATCATGAACTGGACGATTTTATTCGCCACCAGCTGGCGCTTCCCGGCGAGCCGCTGTGGCAGCGGGTGACCAGCGCCCTGATCCGCCACGCCATGGCGCATTGCGACGATAACCAGAGCCAGGCGGCCGCGCTGTTGGGGATCAGTCGGCATACCTTGCGCACCCAGCTCGCTAACCTCGGGCTCATCAAAAGCCGTCGCCGTCCCCCTGCGCCGCCGCGGGCGTTCGCCAGCGCGGCCGGGACAGATCGCGAACTGCGTATTGGCTACCAGCGCTTCGGCAGCCTCGGGATCCTGAAAGCCCGCCAGAGTCTGGAGACTGCCTTCGCCAGCCTCGGCGTCAACGTGCTATGGAGTGAGTTTCCCGCCGGACCGCAGCTCCTTCACGCCCTCGCCTGCAACGAGATCGACTTTGGCACCACCGGGGAAGCGCCGCCGGTGTTTGCCCAGGCCAACAACAGCGAACTGATGTACGTGGCGTGGGAGCCGCCGGCGCCGCGCAGCGTGGCGATGGTCGTCCCGCAGGAGAGCGACATCCGCCAGCTCAGCGATCTGCGCGGAAAACGCATCGCGCTCAATAAAGGGTCGAATGTCCACTGGCTGCTGCTGCAGATCCTCGAGGACGCCGGGCTGGGGCTGAACGACGTGCGGGTAGTCTATACCCCGCCGAAATACCCGCTGACCGCCAGCGACTACCTGGCAGTTGACGCCTGGATGATGTGGGACCCGCTGCTCAGCGACGCCGAACACACCGGCGAGCTGCGGGTGGTCGCCAGCGGCGAAGGACGGGTCAACAACCATCAGTTTTATCTTTCGCGACGGGACTACCTCGCTCAGCATGGCGATATCATGCGCCGTCTGCTGACGGAGCTGACCCACACCGGGCAATTTATCGACTCGCATCGTGGCGAAGCGGCCCGCTTACTCTCAGCAGAGCTGGGGATTGACGCCCGGTCGCTACGCATCGCCCTCGCCCGCCGCAGCCATCGCCCGCGGCCGATGGATCTGTCGGTGATCCGCGCCCAGCAGACCATCGCCGATCGCTTTTATGCCCTCGGACTTATCGCCAAACCGGTCCCGGTGCGGGAGGCGGTGTGGTACGGCGAACCCGCGCCCGGCGTCATCAGCCCGCTGATGGCGGTCAGTTAGCGAAATTTGCGCGTTATCTTCCTGATTGTTCAGGCGCAGATAGCCTCGATCCGATGGCGATGTTACCCTAAAGGCGCTGAGAATAAGGGGGTATCTGTGGCTGTTCATCTGTTAATCGTCGACGCGTTAAATCTGATCCGCCGCATCCACGCGGTACAGGGCTCGCCCTGCGTCGATACCTGCCTGCATGCGCTGGAGCAGCTGATCGTCCATAGTCAGCCCACCCACGCGGTGGCGGTGTTTGATGATGAGGATCGCGCCCACGGCTGGCGCCACCAGCGCCTGCCGGAGTACAAAGCCGGCCGCGCGCCGATGCCGGAGACCCTGGTCGCCGAGATGCCGGCGCTGCGGGCCGCCTTCGAGCAGCGGGGGATCCGCTGCTGGGCCTCGCCGGGCAGCGAAGCGGACGACCTCGCCGCCACCCTGGCGGTGAAGGTGGCCCAGGCGGGCCATCAGGCCACCATTGTCTCCACTGACAAAGGCTATTGCCAGCTGCTGTCGCCCACCATCCGCATCCGCGACTACTTTCAGAAGCGCTGGCTGGACGCCCCCTTCATCGCCAGCGAGTTCGGCGTCACCCCGGAGCAGCTGGCGGATTACTGGGGGCTGGCGGGGATCAGCAGCTCGAAGGTGCCGGGCGTAGCGGGCATTGGCCCTAAAAGCGCCGCCCAGCTGCTGAACGAGTTCCAGGACCTGGAGGGGCTGTATGCCCGCCTGGCCGAGGTCCCGGAAAAGTGGCGCAAAAAGCTGGCAACGCATCAGGACATGGCCTTCACCTGCCGGGAAGTCGCCCGCCTGCAGACCGACCTACAGCTGGACGGCAATCTGCAGCAGCTGCGGCTGACGCGCTGACCCTACCCGAGCGCGGCGCCGGCGCGGCGGCACCGCCTGCTTCGGCCGGGGCGGCCCCTCACCAGGCAGCCTGATATAACCCGACGATATCAGCCAGGCTCGCCTCGCGCGGGTTGCCGCCGGTACACACATCCGCCAGCGCCGCCTGGGCCAGCGCCGGAATATCTTCTTTCCTGACGCCCACCTCGCGCAGATGGCCGGGAATACCGACATCACGGTTGAGCTGGCAGACCGCCTCCACCGCCGCCAGGCGCGCGGCGCTCAGGCTTAACGCTTCCACCCTGACGCCCATCGCCCTGGCGATATCGCGATATTTTTCCCCGGTCGCCTCAGCATTAAAGCGCATCACGTGCGGCAGCAGGATGGCATTCGCCACACCGTGCGGCGTGTTGTAGAAAGCGCCGAGCGGATGCGCCATGCCGTGCACCAGGCCAAGCCCGACGTTGGAAAATCCCATCCCCGCCACATACTGGCCGAGCGCCATGGCTTCCCCTGCTCCGGCGTCTCCGGCAACCGAGCCGCGCAGCGCGCCGGCGATGATCTCGATGGCTTTGAGGTGCAGCGCATCGGTCAAAGCCCAGGCGCCGCGGGTGAGGTACCCTTCGATAGCGTGCGTCAGGGCGTCGACGCCGGTCGCCGCCTTCAGCGCCGGCGGCATGGCGTCCATCATATCGGCATCGATAAAGGCCACCTGCGGAATATCGTGCGGGTCGACGCAGACAAACTTGCGCCGCTGTTCTTCATCGGTGATGACATAGTTAATCGTCACCTCCGCCGCGGTACCCGCGGTGGTCGGCACCGCGAAGATCGGCACGCTGGGCTGACGGGTGGGCGACAGCCCCTCCAGGCTGCGGACATCGGCGAACGCCGGGTTACGCTGAATAATACCGATCGCCTTACAGGTATCCTGCGGCGAACCGCCGCCGATGGCGATCAGGTAATCCGCCCCGCTGCGCTGAAAGGCCTGCAGCCCCTGCTGGACCACGGCGATGGTGGGATTGGGGATCACGTCGCTGAACATGTCCCATGCCAGCCCGGCGGCGTCCAGTTTGTCAGTGACTTTTGCCGCTACACCGCACTGCGCGAGGGTGCTGTCGGTCACGATCAATGCCTTGCGATAACCGCGCCGCAGCACTTCATCGGTTAATGCGTTTATCGCCCCCCGGCCAAACCACGCCGTTTCGTTGAGGATCATTCGGTTTGCCATCGCGTCTCTCCTGTTAGCGTTGCGGCATCACTCTTCAATGCGTAATCCGTAGGTTTTGAACTTCTCCAGCACGATGGCGATCGCCTCGTCATCCAGCACCGGTACCGGGTCGGTAATCGCCAGCGTGCTGAGATAGAGCTGGGCCAGGACTTCCACTTCATGCGCCAGCCAGAGCGCTTTCTCCAGGCTGGCCTCGCTGGCGATCAGGCCATGATGCTGCAGCAGCGTGGCTTTGCGGTGCTTCAGCGCCACCGCGACATGCTCAGACAGTTCGCGGGTGCCGAAAGTGGCATAGGGCGCGCAGGGGATCGAATTCCCGCCCGCCGCGGCGATCATATAGTGGATGGCCGGAATGGGCCGGTTGAGGATCGACACCGCCGTACAATGCACAGCGTGATTGTGGACCACCGCCTGGGCATCGGGCCGCGTCTGGTAGGCCGCCTGATGGAAACGCCATTCGCTGGAGGGCAGTTTTCCCTGCTCATGCTGGCCATCGGCATCAATAAAGACGATCTTCTCTTCCGTCAGTTTTTCATACGGGATGCCGGTGGGCGTGATCAGCATCCCCCCCTGATAGCGCACGCTGACATTGCCGGCGGTCCCCTGATTTAACCCCAGGCGGGTCATTTCCAGGCAGGTATCGATAATCTGCCGGGCCAGTCTGTTTCTTTCCATTGCTTTCCTCTTTTGGCGACTCATCATCCGTCAACGGCAGGGCAACGCAATTATTGTCGGCTACCGTGGGATAGGTTGAATAATGTTCTCCATCTTCAGCCTGAATAATCACAGGGGAATTTTCATCGCCATATTTTGTGAACCACGTCAATTATTCCGCCCTAAAAAAAGAGATCAGACTGGTTAATCGACCATTTAAAATGCCCGTTCTTAAAAATATTCCATCAAGCGGGCATTTTATTTTCCTGTAACATTTGCCCGTTTTCCACGATATATATTCAATCGGTCATTGGCGTTGTGGTTTTGTGAATTTATTTTCTCAAACGGTCAGCGATTTTGAAAAATTAAAGTGACAATTATCACATAAAATGGTCCGCAGAGCGTTAAGTGTGACCCTCATCATATTAACAGGCGGTTTTTATTTGAAAATGAAGCCATGAGTTCCGCCGTGACTTTCATTTCACTCACCGGCGCGTCACCTGAGCTCACTTAATTTTGCGGTCTGCTGCAGCACCAGACTGCGCCCTGAATGCTGTTGTAACTGCTTCTGAACTGATGAGGACGCTATGGGAAACACAACGATACCAACGCAAAGTTACCGCGCCATGGAGAGCGGGCAGAGTAAGAGCTATATTATTCCTTTTGCTCTGCTATGCTCCCTCTTTTTTCTGTGGGCCGTGGCCAATAATCTTAATGATATTTTATTACCGCAATTTCAACAGGCCTTTACGCTGACTAACTTTCAGGCCGGATTAATCCAGTCAGCTTTTTATTTTGGCTATTTTGTTATTCCCATCCCCGCCGGGATGCTGATGAAAAAATTCAGCTATAAAGCAGGCATTCTTACTGGCCTGTTTTTATATGCCTGCGGCGCCGCGCTGTTCTGGCCTGCCGCCGAAGTGATGAATTACACCCTATTTCTGATTGGATTATTTATTATCGCCGCCGGGCTTGGCTGTCTGGAAACCGCGGCCAACCCGTTTGTCACCGTTCTCGGTCCGGAAAGCGGCGGTCACTTCCGTCTTAATCTGGCCCAGACCTTTAACTCATTTGGCGCCATTATCGCCGTGGTATTTGGCCAGAGCCTTATTTTGTCCAACGTCCCGCATCAGCCGCAGGAGGTGCTGGATAGCATGACCCCAGAACAGCTCGGCGCCTGGAAGCACAGCCTGGTTCTGTCGGTACAAACCCCCTATATGATTATCGTGGCCATCGTGCTGCTGGTCGCCCTGCTGATCGTCTGCACCCGCTTCCCGTCGCTGCAAAGCGATGACCACAGCGACAGCGCGCAGAGCACTTTTCTCGCCTCGCTGTCGCGCCTGATGCGCATCCGCCACTGGCGCTGGGCGGTTCTGGCCCAGTTCTGCTATGTCGGCGCGCAGACCGCCTGCTGGAGCTATCTGATTCGCTACGCTGTCGAAGAGATCCCGGGCATGACGGCCGGTTTCGCCGCCAACTACCTGACCGGCACCATGGTCTGTTTCTTCATTGGCCGTTTCACCGGCACCTGGCTTATCCGCCGCTTCGCGCCGCATAACGTACTGGCTTTCTATGCGCTTATCGCCATGCTGCTCTGTTTGCTCTCCGCCTTCAGCGGCGGCCACGTCGGCCTGCTGGCCCTTACCCTGTGCAGCGCCTTTATGTCCATTCAGTACCCGACCATCTTCTCGTTGGGGATTAAGCAGCTGGGCCAGGACACCAAATATGGCTCGTCCTTTATCGTCATGACCATCATCGGCGGCGGGATCGTCACCCCGGTGATGGGCTTTGTCAGCGATGCCGCCGGCAATATCCCGACCGCTGAGCTGGTCCCGGCGCTGTGCTTCGCCATCATCTTTATTTTTGCCCGTTTCCGCTCGCAAGCGGCGACGAACTAAACCTGTTATCCGCATAACCTGAGGGATCTGTAATGAAAAAAATCAGCTTACCGAAGATCGGTATCCGCCCGGTAATCGATGGTCGTCGCATGGGGGTCCGCGAATCGCTGGAAGCGCAAACCATGAACATGGCGAAAGCCACCGCCGCGCTTATCAGCGAGAAGCTGCGCCATGCCTGCGGCGCCCGGGTGGAGTGCGTGATCGCCGATACCTGCATCGCCGGCATGGCCGAGTCGGCCGCCTGTGAAGAGAAATTCAGCAGCCAGAACGTTGGCGTCACCATCACCGTCACCCCCTGCTGGTGCTACGGCAGTGAAACCATCGACATGGATCCGCTGCGCCCGAAGGCCATCTGGGGCTTTAACGGCACCGAACGTCCGGGGGCGGTCTATCTGGCCGCCGCGCTGGCGGCCCACAGCCAGAAAGGGATCCCGGCGTTCTCCATCTACGGGCATGACGTGCAGGATGCCGATGACACCTCCATCCCGGCGGACGTCGAAGAAAAACTGTTGCGCTTTGCTCGCGCCGGCCTGGCCGTCGCCAGTATGAAGGGGAAAAGCTATCTGTCGCTGGGCGGCGTCTCAATGGGCATCGCCGGCTCCATCGTCGACCACAACTTCTTTGAATCCTGGCTCGGGATGAAGGTTCAGGCAGTCGACATGACGGAGCTGCGCCGGCGAATCGATCAGAAAATCTATGATGAAACCGAGCTGGAGATGGCGCTGGCGTGGGCGGATAAACATTTCCGCTACGGCGAAGATCAGAACGCCGAGCAGTATAAGCGCAATGAAACGCAGAGCCGCGCGGTGCTGAAAGAGAGCCTGCTGATGGCGATGTGCATCCGCGATATGATGCAGGGCAACGCGAAGCTCGCGGAAAAAGGGCTGGTGGAGGAGTCGCTGGGCTACAACGCCATCGCCGCCGGCTTCCAGGGCCAGCGCCACTGGACCGATCAATACCCCAATGGCGATACCGCCGAAGCGCTGCTCAACAGCTCTTTTGACTGGAACGGCGTGCGCGAGCCGTTCGTCGTCGCCACCGAAAACGACAGCCTCAACGGCGTGGCCATGCTGATGGGCCACCAGCTCACCGGCACCGCCCAGGTGTTTGCCGACGTGCGCACCTACTGGTCGCCGGACGCCGTTGAGCGCGTCACCGGGCAGCCGCTCACCGGCCGGGCGGAGCACGGCATTATTCACCTGATTAACTCCGGCTCCGCGGCGCTGGACGGCTCCTGCCAGCAGCGCGACGCGCAGGGCAACCCGACGATGAAACCTCACTGGGAGATTGAACAGAACGAGGCGGATGCCTGCCTCGCGGCCACCGAATGGTGCCCGGCGATCCATGAATACTTCCGCGGCGGCGGCTTCTCTTCCCGCTTCCTGACCGAAGGCGGCGTGCCGTTCACCATGACCCGGGTGAACATCATCAAAGGTCTGGGACCGGTGCTGCAAATTGCCGAAGGCTGGAGCGTGGCGCTGCCCAAAGCGATGCACGACCAGCTCGACGCCCGCACCAACTCCACCTGGCCCACCACCTGGTTTGCCCCGCGCCTGACCGGCAAGGGCCCGTTCAGCGATGTGTACTCGGTCATGGCCAACTGGGGCGCCAACCACGGCGTGCTGACCATCGGCCATGTCGGCGCGGATTTCATTACCCTCGCCGCCATGCTGCGCATTCCGGTCTGCATGCACAACGTGGAAGCGGCGAAAATCTACCGCCCCTCCGCCTGGGCCGCGCACGGCATGGACATCGAAGGCCAGGACTATCGCGCCTGCCAGAACTACGGGCCGCTGTATAAGCGTTAACTGGTGGGTTTAGCCGGTGGCGCAGGCTTACCGGGCCTACAGACGCGCGCTGTTTGTAGGCCGGATAAGCGCCGCGCCATTCGGCAATGTTGTTTCGGGAGTCACTATGAAGCAAGACGTTATCCTGGTCCTCGACTGCGGCGCCACGAACGTGCGGGCGATGGCCGTTGACCGACAGGGGAACATTGTCGCCCGCGCCGCCACGGCAAACGCCAGCGACATCGCCGCCGAGCGCAGCGACTGGCACCAGTGGTCGCTGGAGGCCATTATGCAGCGCTTTGCCGATTGCTGTCGGCAGATCCACGACCCGCTGGCCTCCTGCACGGTGCGCGGCATCGCCGTCACGACCTTTGGCGTCGATGGCGCGCTGGTGGATGAGCAGGGTGCGCTGCTGTATCCGATCATCAGCTGGAAATGCCCGCGCACCGCGGCGGTGATGGACACCATCAGCCGGTATATGCCCGCGCGCCAGCTGCAGCAAATCGCCGGCGTCGGCGCCTTTGCGTTCAACACCCTGTATAAGCTGATCTGGCTGAAAGAGAACCACCCGCAGCTGCTGGCGCAGGCCCATGCCTGGCTGTTCATTTCGTCGCTGATCAACCATCGGCTGACCGGGGAGTTCACCACCGACCTCACCATGGCGGGCACCAGCCAGATGCTCGATCTCCGGCAGCGCGATTTCAGCGCGCCGATCCTGCAGGCGACCGGCCTGCCGCGCCGCCTGTTCCCACGGCTGGTAGAAGCGGGCCAGCCGATCGGCGCCCTGCTGCCGGAGGCCGCTGCGCTGTTGGGCCTTCCCGTCGGGATCCCGGTTATCTCGGCCGGGCACGACACCCAGTTCGCCCTGTTTGGCGCCGGCGCCGGGCAGGATGAGCCGGTGCTCTCCTCCGGGACCTGGGAGATCCTGATGGTGCGCAGCGCGCAGGTCGACACCTCGCTGCTCGGCGACTACAGCGGCTCCACCTGCGAACTGGACAGCCAGCCGGGACGCTATAACCCGGGGATGCAGTGGCTGGCCTCCGGCGTGCTCGAATGGGTGCGTAAGCTGCTGTGGAGCGCCGACACGCCGTGGCAAACTCTGATTGACGAAGCCCAGGCGATCCCGCCCGGCGCCGAGGGCGTCAGGATGCAGTGCGACCTGCTCGCCAGCCAGCACGCCGGCTGGCAGGGCGTCACGCTCAACACCACCCGCGGCCATTTTTACCGTGCCGCGCTGGAGGGGTTAAGCGACCAGCTGGCGCAGCATCTGCAAACCCTGGAAAACATCGGCCGCTTCCGGGCGAAAGAGCTGCTGCTGGTCGGCGGCGGCAGCCGCAACGCGCTGTGGAACCAGATCAAGGCCGACCGGCTGGGAATACCGATCAAAGTGCTCGACGATGCCGAAACCACGGTGGCCGGCGCGGCGATGTTTGGCTGGTATGGCGTGGGCGAGTTCTCTTCGCCGGAGCAGGCCAGAGCGCAGGTCGCGTACCGCTACCGCTATTTTTGGCCGCAAACTGAACCTGAATTCACAGAGGAAGCCTGAGATGCTCAAAACCATTTCCCCGCTGATATCGCCGGAACTGCTGAAAGTGCTGGCCGAAATGGGCCATGGGGATGAAATTATTTTTTCCGATGCCCACTTCCCGGCGCACAGCATGGGTCCGCAGGTGATCCGTGCCGACGGCCTGCGGGTCAGCGACCTGCTGCAGGCGATTATCCCGCTGTTCGAGTTAGACAGCTACGCGCCGCCGCTGGTGATGATGGCTGCCGTCGAAGGCGATGCCCTCGACCCGACGGTGGAACAGCGCTATCGGCAGGCGCTCTCGGCGCAGGCCCCCTGCCCGGACATCGTGCGGATTGACCGCTTCGCCTTCTACGACCGGGCGCAAAAAGCCTTTGCGATCGTTATCACAGGAGAGTGCGCTAAGTACGGAAATATCCTTTTAAAAAAAGGAGTCACGCCGTAATCTCATGCCGGAGCGTCTGCCTGATGCAGACGCTCAATCAATGATGGGGTGAGAATAAATGAAAGCGGCCCGCCAGCAGGCGATCGTCGATCTCCTGATCAACCACAGCAGCCTGACCACCGAAACGTTGTCAAAACAGCTCAACGTCAGCAGGGAAACCATTCGCCGCGATCTCAGCGAGCTGCAGGCGCAGGGCAAAGTGCTGCGCAACCACGGCCGGGCCAAAGTGATCCACCAGCGCAGCCAGGACAGCGGCGACCCTTTCCACATGCGCCTGAAAAGCCATTACGCGCATAAAGCCGACATCGCCCGCGAAGCGCTGGCCTGGATTGACGAAGGCATGGTCATCGCCCTCGATGCCAGCTCCACCTGCTGGTACCTCGCCCGCCAGCTGCCGGACCGCCCGCTGCACGTTTTTACCAACAGCCAGCCCATCTGCCAGGAGCTGGCCAAACGCGATCAGATCGTCCTCACCTGCTCCGGCGGCACCCTGCAGCGGAAATATGGCTGCTACGTTAACCCGGCGCTGATTTCCCAGCTGAAATCGCTGGAGATCGATCTGTTTATTTTTTCCTGCGAAGGCATCGACCCGCAGGGCGCGCTGTGGGACTCCAATGCGTTCAATGCCGACTTCAAATCGATCCTGCTTAAGCGGGCGGCGCAGTCGCTGCTGCTGATCGATAAAAGTAAGTTCAACCGTTCCGGCGAGGCGAGAATTGGTCATCTGGATGACGTGACGCATATTGTGTCGGATGCGCCGCAGCCTTAAGCATGCGGCGAAGGCCGGAGGACAAGCACGCGTCTCCGGCCTGAGGGTGAGAGATTAACGCTCGTCGCGACGTCCGCCGACGGCGGCCCACAGGCGACGCACGTGAACGGTCACCTCTTCACGATCGTGGTACAGCTGACGCGCCTGGATCTGGGCGTTAATCCCGTGCTCGTCCAGCTGGGCCTGAATATAGGCCAGGTTCTGCGACACCTCTTCGTAGCGCTTTTTCATCGGCAGCTTGAGGTTGAAGATGGTCTCCCGGCACCAGCCGTTGACCAGCCACTGCGCCATCAGCGCCGCCACTTTCGCCGGCTTCTCCACCATATCGCAGACCATCCACGAGATGTTGTTGCGGTTCGGACGATAGCGGAAACCGTCTTCGCGCAGCCAGGTCACCTGGCCGGTATCCATCAGGCTCTGGGCCATCGGACCGTTATCGACCGAAGAGACCCACATGTTGCGCTTCACCAGCTGATAGGTCCAGCCGCCCGGGCAGGCGCCAAGGTCGACGGCATACATGCCGTTCGCCAGGCGCTCGTCCCACTCGTCCGCCGGAATAAAGACGTGGAACGCCTCTTCCAGCTTGAGGGTGGAGCGGCTCGGGGCGTCGGACGGAAACTTCAGCCGCGGAATGCCCATATAGAACGGCGAGTTGTTGTTGCTGTACGAGTAGCCGGTATAGCAGCAGCCCGGGGCGATAAAGAACACATGCACCACCGGACGCTTCGGCGTTTCATAGCGGGTCAGGACGCCCGCTTCGCGCAGCGCCGCGCGCAGCGGCACGGTAAACTTGCGGCAGAACTTCATCAGCTCTTTGCTTTCGTTAGTGTCCGCCACCTCGACGCGCAGATCGCCGCCCTTCTCCACCACGCCCTGAAGCATGCCGACGATCGGCGTGATGCGATCCTCCGGCGGCAGGTCGCGCAGCAGTTCGCCGACCACAAACATCTGGCGGGCGAAGATCAACGAGCTGAACGGCAGATCGCGCACCAGCTTCTCGCCATCATCCTGCTGATAGCCTTCAAAAATCACATAACCAGAGTCTTCTTTGACCCGGGCAAAACCAAACACCTCAAGGCGGGCTGCCTTATCGGTAATTTCTGCTGCGCACTCTTTCTCAAACCCAGGGCGACAATAGAGGACAACCTTATTCATGAACAACGCCCTTACGTTTCAGACGAATTGCACCAATTAACATTAAAACCCAGCCGGCGAGGAAGCTCACGCCGCCCACCGGGGTCACGAACGCCCACAGGCGTAAATGAGAGAGCGCCAGGCAGTAGAGGCTGCCGCTGAACAGCACGGTCCCTAACGCCAGAAACACGCTGCTCCAGTAGAACCAGATACTGATCCGACGCTGCATCGCCACCGCCAGACCAAAAATCGCCAGGGTATGGAAGGCCTGATACTCCAGGCCGGTATGGATCCAGGCCATCTCCGCCGCGCCGAGCGATTGACTTAAGACATGCGCGCCGAAGGCACCCAGAGCCACAAAGATAAAGCCGCTAATCGCGGCGAATATCAGCATAAAACGGCTGGTCATGTTGTTACCCTACAAGTAATTATTGTTCATAACGAAAGCGGAATTTTTCTTGTTCACTTGCCGCTTTCGCCAGAATCCACTGCCGGAAAGCGGCTATTTTACCCAGTTCTGCCTGACTGTCATGGCAAACAAGGTAAAACGCATTCTTACTGACCAGAACATCATTAAACGGACACACCAGGCGACCGGCTTCAATTTCGGACTGCGCCATGACGTTGTTGGCCAGCGCCACGCCCTGCCCATGAATGGCCGCCTGCAGCACCATCGCGCTATGGCTGAAAATCGGTCCCTGCTGCACATTAATATGGCTTAGACCCAGCTGGCGGGTATAAGTTTGCCAGTCGCGGCGGGACGCATCGTGAAGCAGCGTATGTTGCGCCAGATCGGCAGGCGTTTTCAATGCCTTGTCGCCGGTGAGCAGCAGCGGGGAACAGACCGGCAGCAGATACTCGGCGTACAGTTTTTCCACTCGCAGGCCCGGCCAGTTGCCGCGACCGTAAAAAATCGCCACGTCGACATCGTCCGCCAGCTTATCCTCCTGACGGTCCACCGCCTGGATCCTGACGTCGATTCCCGGATAAGCTGAGTTAAAGCTTGTGAGTCTCGGCACCAGCCACTGGATGGCAAAACTTGGCAATAAACTGACCGTTAAGGCCCCTTTGGCGCTGCGCGCCTGCAGTTTACGCGTCGCTTCCGTCAGTTGCGAAAAAATCTCTTTAATATCCTGAAAATAGCTTTGCCCTTCTTCCGTTAACAGCAGCGAACGATTGCGCCGACGGAACAGCTTAAGGCCCAGAAAATCCTCGAGAGACTTGATTTGGTGGCTGACTGCGGCCTGCGTCACAAAAAGCTCATCGGCTGCCCGAGTGAAGCTGAGATGGCGTGCGGCTGCATCAAAAACACGTAATGCATTCAGAGGAGGTAATCGCTTCGACATGGTTATTCTGGCTTAGATGTTAACTCAATTTAACAAATAGGAAACAACGGTTAACCTATTAGTTTTTTTTATCTGAGCCATTATAAATTGTCCGTTGAGGTTCTACCAGCAAATACCTATAGTGGCGGCACTTCCTGAGCCGGAACGAGAAGCTTTTTTTGGAATGCGTGTTCCATCAAGCTTTTGGCTTACGGTTGTGATGTTGTGTTGTTGTGTTTGCAATTGGTCTGTCTTTGCAGACCCTGGTAGCCAGGCTACCCCTTTTCACTTCCTGTACATTTACCCTGTCTGTCCATAGTGATTTAATGTAGCACCGCAACGCGCGGTGCTTTTTTTTGCCTTTTTACTGCCTTACTCGTCCAGCTCACCCAGCTGTTTCACGTCAGAGCGATTGATCTGCTGTTTGTTGCCCCACGCGTCCTTATACGAGATCATGCCAGTATCATTATCGGTTTGCGGTTTCCCGTCGGTGACGATGGTCCGCCCATCATTGGTATGCATCACATAGTTAGAGGAACAGGCGCTCAGGCCCAGAGTCAGCATACAGGCAGAGATAATCGCAGCGGCCTTAGTCATTTTCATTTTTCTCTCCTTACGGCTATTTATACTATTCGTGACTCGTTAAGTAATAGGTTAAAACACAAACCCAACACTTTTCAGCATAACCCTCTTTGCCCCATGTGGAGTCACATTCGGACAATTCCACAGGACGCAGAGGCCTTGTCACGCCCGGCAAATTGCGCGACGATCGCGGTATTGATACGAGGAATTCCATGAACGCATTCAACCCTGCGCACTTTCGCGCGCAGTTTCCGGCTCTGGCCGACGCCGGCGTCTATCTCGACAGCGCGGCGACGGCGCTCAAACCGCTGGCGGTGATCGACGCCAGCGACCAGTTTTATCGCCTGAGCGCCGGCAACGTCCACCGCAGTCAATTCGCCGCCGCCCAGCGGCTGACCGAGCGCTATGAGGCGGCCCGCGAGCGCGTGGCGGCGTGGCTGAACGCCCCCTCCGGCAAAGATATCGTCTGGACGCGGGGGACCACGGAGGCCATCAATATGGTGGCGCAGAGCTACGTCCGGCCGCGCCTGCAGCCTGGCGATGAAATTATCGTCAGCGAAGCCGAGCATCATGCCAACCTCGTGCCCTGGCTGATGGTGGCCGGGCAGACCGGCGCCAGAGTGGTCAAGCTGCCGCTTGGCGCCGACCGGCTGCCGGATATCGCCAGCCTCGGCGCGCTCATCACCCCGCGCAGCCGGGTGCTGGCCATCGGGCAGATGTCCAACGTCACCGGCGGCTGCCCGGACCTGGCGCAGGCCATCCGCCTTGCTCACGCCGCCGGAATGGTGGTGATGGTCGATGGCGCCCAGGGGGCAGTGCATTTCCCCGCGGACGTGCAGGCGCTGGATATCGATTTTTACGCCTTTTCCGGCCATAAGCTGTATGGCCCGACCGGGATCGGCGCCCTGTACGGTAAAAGCGAACTGCTGGCGGCGATGTCGCCCTGGCTCGGCGGCGGGAAGATGATCGCCGAGGTCAGCTTTGACGGCTTTACGCCGCAGCCGGCGCCCTATGGCCTTGAGGCCGGTACGCCCAATGTCGCCGGGGTGATTGGCCTGAGCGCCGCGCTGGAGTGGCTGGCGCAGAGCGATATCGGCCAGGCGGAAAACTGGAGCCGCAGTCTGGCGAGCCTGGCGGAAGAGGCGCTGGCGAAACGGCCAGGCTTCCGCTCTTTCCGCTGCCAGCAGTCAAGCCTGCTCGCCTTTGAGTTCGACGGTATTCATCACAGCGATCTGGTGACGCTGCTGGCGGAGTCCGGCATTGCCCTGCGCGCCGGGCAACACTGCGCCCAGCCGCTGCTGGCGGCCTTAGGGGTCAGCGGCACGCTGCGGGCCTCTTTCGCCCCCTACAATACCCAAGACGATGTTGCGGCGCTGGTCCACGCGGTGGATCGCGCTCTGGAAATTCTGGTGGATTAATGACAACTCTGCATCCCTTCGGCACGACCATTACCGACGCCACGCTGCGCCAGACCTTTGCCCCGCTGAACCAGTGGGAGGATAAATATCGGCAGCTGATTTTATTGGGCAAAAAGCTGCCGACGCTGACCGATGAGCGCAAAGCGCAGGCCCGGGAGATTGCCGGGTGTGAAAACCGCGTCTGGCTGGGCTATGAGGAGGATGCCGAAGGCAGGCTGCACTTCTTTGGCGACAGCGAAGGACGGATTGTGCGCGGTCTTTTAGCCGTACTCTTAACCGCCGTGGAAGGAAAAACCCGCGCCGGGATCCTGGCCGAGGATCCGCTGGCGCTGTTCGACGAGCTGGGGCTGCGCGGCCAGCTGAGCGCCTCGCGCAGCCAGGGGCTCAGCGCCCTGAGCGAAGCGGTGCTCGCCGCCGCCCGCGAGGTTGAGGTTTAAGCTCATCCGGGGGCGGCGCTTGACGCGCCTTGCCCGGGCTACGGGTTCGTGCGGTTTTGTCGCCCGGACAGGTGCCTCCGGAGAATTGTCTTGTAGCCCGGGTAAGGCGCCTGCGCCGCGACCCGGGAATTTACGCCGTCTGCCGCTCCGCCTTCGCCAGCATTTTCCTCAGCGCATGGGATACCGCGACAAAGCCAAAGGTCGCGGTCACCATCGTCGCCGCGCCAAACCCGGATGCGCAGTCCATCCGCTTCGGCCCCTCAGCGGTGCTTTTCATCGCGCAGACGCTGCCGTCCGCCTGCGGGTAGACCAGCGCTTCGGTAGAGAAGACGCAGTCCACGCCGAGCTTGCCTTTGCTGTTTTTCACCACCCCAAACTGGCTTTTCAGCCGCTCGCGCAGTTTGGCCGCCAGCGGATCCTGGATGGTTTTCGCCAGATCGGCGACCTGGATTTGCGTCGGATCGATTTGTCCGCCCGCGCCGCCGGTGGTGACCAGCGGCACCTTATGGCGACGACAGTAAGCGATTAACGCCGCTTTCGGCCGGACGCTATCGATGGCGTCGATGACGTAGCTGAAGCCGGCGCCCAGGTATTCCGCCACGTTTTCCGGGGTCACGAAATCATCCACTACCGTCACCCGACACTCCGGGTTGATCAGGCGAATACGCTCCGCCATCACTTCGGCTTTCGCCAGCCCGACGTTGCCGCTGAGGGCGTGGATCTGGCGGTTGGTATTGGTGACGCAGACATCGTCCATATCGATAAGGGTGATTGCCCCGATGCCGGTTCGCGCCAGCGCTTCCGCCGCCCACGAGCCGACCCCGCCGATGCCGACCACGCAGACGTGGGCGTCGGCAAAACATTGCAGCGCTTTTTCACCATATAAACGTGCCGTACCGCCAAAACGCTGGCGCCAGGCATCGCTGATTACAACAGACATATAACCTCAGAATTAGTGGACATTCCCGGGTCGCGGCGCAAGCGCCTTACCCGGGCTACCGTAGCCCCGGTAAGCGCAGCGCGACCGGGGAAAAGAACGTGAGTACTAGCCGCTAAAGACGTTGCCCGCGCCCGGGGCGTTTTTCAGCACCCATACGCGGCCATAGTGGTTATACCAGCCGGCACGGTGGCCTGCGTCAGGCCCAATGCCCTGATAGATGTCGAAATGCTGGCCTTTGATGGCCCCGCCAACATCGAGGGCGACCATCAGTCGCAGTTCGTATTGGCCGTTAAACTTGCCGTTATTATCCAGCAGAGGCACCTCGGCCAGCAAGGTGGTTCCCGGCGGAATAATCGACCGGTCGGAGGCCACCGAGGCGCGGCCAATCAGCGGCACGGCGCTGGCCCCTTTCACCGGCGCGAAAGACTGCGGTTTAAAGAACACGAACGACGGGTTCTGCTCCAGCAGCTCACGCACTTCCGCTTCGCTGTGCTTTTCACCCCACTCGCGGATCGCCTGCATCGACATATCTTCTTTCTTCACTTCCCCACGGTCGATCAGCACTTTGCCGATGCTGCGATAGGGCCAGCCGTTTTTCCCGGCATAGCTAAAGAAGTTGAGCGGCGAACCATCGCCAAAGTCGATATAACCGCTGCCCTGCACGTCCATGATGAAGTTATCCATCAGCGAGTTGCTGTACGCCAGCACATAGTTATCGCTCAGCGCGCCGGCATAAATGCTGGCGCGGGACGGCAGCTTGCCGCGCTTCGGCGGCATCCGGTAAATGGGGTACTGGAATTCGCCCTGGCGGGTGTGGCGCGCCTGCACCACCGGCGTGTAGTAGCCGGTAAACTGGACGTTGCCATAGTTGTCGGTGCCCTGCATCTGCCAGGCGTCGATGCCAAACTGGCGCAGCGTACGGGTGTCGCCGCCGGCGCGCAGCCACTCCTGCAGCGCGTTATAGACGTTGCTTTGGCTGTTATAGAGGCGCGGCGAAGCGTTACGAATTTGATTAACCTGCTCGGAGAAGTCGCCGGCATTGATCGGCGCCCCGACGGCATCCGGCTGGTTTACCAGTGAAAACGGCTGGGTGAACTTGCCATCGCTATATTGCTGACCGCGGTCGGTCGGTTTTGAGGAACAGGCGGCGAGCATGGCCAGCATTGCCCCCGTCGCTACATATTTTGCCCAACGTCCTTTCATGGTGTCTCATCTTTTGCTGCGAAGCCTTAGTGCGTGTTGAAGATAACAAAGCGCCGGGGCTATTGAAATGCGCGATCTCATCGATGGCACAGATTTGTGTAAAAAAACACCACAACATGGCGTTTTATAAGCCAATTCTTACAAAAATGTCGATTTGGTCGAAAAAAGGTTGCATCATCTCGCTAGCGGAGTATAGTGCGCTTCCACGGACGCGGGGTGGAGCAGCCTGGTAGCTCGTCGGGCTCATAACCCGAAGGTCGTCAGTTCAAATCTGGCCCCCGCAACCAATTAAAATTTGATGAAGTAAAGCAGTACGGTGACGCGGGGTGGAGCAGCCTGGTAGCTCGTCGGGCTCATAACCCGAAGGTCGTCGGTTCAAATCCGGCCCCCGCAACCAATCAAATTTGACAATGTGAAGCAGTACGGTGACGCGGGGTGGAGCAGCCTGGTAGCTCGTCGGGCTCATAACCCGAAGGTCGTCGGTTCAAATCCGGCCCCCGCAACCAACATTACAAACACCCTCCAGGGTGTTTTTTTGTTTCTGCGCTCCGCGAATCCGCTACAGAATTCCGGGAACGGCGCAGCGCCGCTCCCCCACCTTCTCAGCCCTTCGGCAACACAATATTGCTCGCCGCCAGCATCCCCATTTCGTGATACATCGCGCAGGCCGCTTCCACGATCGGCATCGCCAGCGCCGCGCCGCTGCCTTCGCCCAGGCGCATCCCCATGTTGAGATACGGTTCCAGCTCCAGGTGCGCCAGCGCGATACGCGCCCCCTTCTCCGCCGAATAGTGCGACGGGATAAGATAGGGTTTCACCTGCGGCGCCATTCGGCACGCCGCCAGCGCCGCGGCGTAGGAGAGGAAGCCATCGAGCACCACCGGCAGACCGCAGGAGGCCGCGCCCAGCATTACCCCCGTCATCCCCAATAAATCAAAACCGCCCACTTTCGCCAGCACGTCCAGACCATCATGCGGATCGGGGCGGTTAACGGCGATGGCTCGTCGTACCACCTCAACTTTATTGCCAACCTTCGCCAACGGCAGATTAGCGCCAATGCCTACCACCTCCTGGGCATCGCTGCCGGTCAGGACGCTGACGATTGCCGCCGCCGGGGTGGTATTGGCCATTCCGAGCTCCCCGACGCCAAACAGCGTGACGCCATCCTGCGCCAGCCCCCGGGTATAGCGCATCACCTCCAGCAGCAGCTCTTCCGCCTGGCTGCGGCGCATTGCCGGACCGACGGCGATATTGCCGCAGCCACGCGCCACGCGCATGTTGATGACGCCCGGTATCAGCTCGGCATCGATCCCGACATCAATCACGTGCATCTTCGCGCCCGCCTGCGCCGCCAGTACGCAAACGCCGGTTTTGCCCAGCGTCATATTCGCCGCCTGAATCGCGGTCACCGCTTTTGGCGAAATGGCGACCCCTTCGTCCCACACGCCGTGGTCGGCGCACATCACCAGCAGCGCCTTTTTTTTCACCTGCGGCACGCCGTCAAGACCGGGCATGCCCGCCAGCTGCACGGCAAGATCTTCAAGGCGTCCAAGGCTTCCGGGCGGTTTCAGCAGACCATCAATATGAAGCCGGGCGCGCGCCATCGCGTTTTCATCAGGCGCAGGGATCGCGCCCAGTAGAGAGGTTAAGCTTTGCATAGAGGTTCTCGTCTTGTTGGCTGACTCATAGCAGAGCCAGCAGGAAGAATAACGCCCGTTACGGCGCGCCTGGCCTATTTGATTTTTACGCCAATGCCCGACACCACCAGCCACACCTCGTCTGCCGCCGCCGCAAGGCGCTGGTTGACGCGTCCGGCGATATCGCGGAAATGGCGGGCAAGACGGTTTTCCGGCACAATCCCCATCCCTACCTCGTTGGTCACCAGCACCACGCGGGCCGGGCAGCGCTGGCAGGCGGCAATCAGTACCGCGATTTCGGCGTCGATCGCCCGCTCCATCGCCGCATAATCCCAGCCGTCCGGCGAGCTGTCGCCCCCCAGCGCAAACAGCAGGTTGGTCACCAGGGTGGTGATGCATTCCAGCAAAATCGCCTCCTCTGGGGCGATATCCGGGGTGATCAGCTCATCAAGCTGCTGCCAGCGCTCGGCGGTGCGCCAGTGCGCGGGCCTGCCGTCGCGGTGGTGCTGGATCCTCGCCGCCATCTCGTCATCAAAGACCTGCGAGGTGGCGATATACAGTACCTGCGGCGCATGGGCGATCAGCGCTTCGGCATGGCGGCTTTTACCGCTGCGCGCCCCGCCGGTCACTAAAGTCAGCATACGGGCTCCTGATGTTGACGCATGATGGCGTAGATTTTTTCGATATCGATATGCTGACGCATCGCGTCCGCCAGCAGATCGAACTGGCGCGATTTATACTGTGCATACACGAAATCGCTATCCAGCGCCGCCAGCCCTTTACGCTGGCGCAGGCCGTTAACCAGCGCGCGGGTAAAGGCATCGCTATCGAACAGGCCGTGCAGATAGGTGCCAAACGCCAGGCCGTCATCGCTGACCGCGCCGTCCGCCACGCTCAGGCCGCCTTTATGTAATTGCATCAGCGAACGACAGCCGTCGCGCAGCTCGGTTTCGCCCATATGAATTTCGTAGCCGCTTACCGCCAGCCCCGCCGTTGCCGCCAGCCACGCCGGCAGCGCCGGAGCCAGAGTCGCCGTGACCTGGGTCGTCGTTTTGCTGTGCGCAAAGTGGGTGACGGTATTGAGCAACCCCAGCCCCGGCTGGGTGCCAAGCCCCGACTCCACCTCATCGATAATGGTTTCGCCGAGCATCTGATAGCCGCCGCAGATCCCCAGCACCGGTACGCCCTGACGCCGGGCCTGCAGTACCGCATGCGCCATGCCGCTCTCGCGCAGCCAGCCCAGGTCGCCGAGCGTATTTTTACTGCCCGGCAGGATCACCATATCCACGCCCGCCAGCTCCTGCGGCTGGCGAACATAGCGGACGCGGACGTCCGGCTGCGCCGCCAGCGCGTTGAAATCGGTAAAATTAGAGATGTGCGGCACCTGAATCACGGCAATCTCAATATCGCGCCTGTCGGTGCGCAGATATTTCCCTTTTTGCAGCGCGACGCCGTCCTCATCTTCAAGATCGACGTCCAGCCACGGCATGACGCCGAGCACCGGGACGCCGGTGAGCGCTTCTATCTGCTCGATCCCGGAATACAGCAGCGCCACGTCGCCGCGAAATTTATTGATAATCACGCCCTTGACCCGCGCGCGCTCGCGATCGTGCAGCAGCGCGAGCGTGCCGTAGATAGAGGCGAAGACGCCGCCGCGATCGATATCCGCCACGAGGATCACCGGGCACTGGGCCATCTCGGCCATGCCCATATTGACGATATCGCGATCGCGCAGATTGATCTCCGCCGGACTGCCCGCCCCTTCCAGCACCAGCACATCATGTTCGGCGGCCAGGCTGTTATAAACCGCGAGGATCTGTTCCCGTAGGCGCGGTTTATATTCGTGATAGCTCACCGCGTCCATATCGGTCGCCACCTTGCCCATCAGCACCACCTGCGCTTTGCGGTCGCTGGTCGGCTTAAGCAGCACCGGGTTCATGCGCACGTCCGGCGCGATCCCCGCCGCTTCGGCCTGGAAAATCTGCGCGCGGCCCATCTCTTTGCCATCCGGCGTGATACCGGAATTGAGCGCCATATTCTGCGATTTAAACGGCGCGGTGCGCTGCCCGTCCTGATAAAAGATGCGGCACAGCCCCGCGACCAGCACGCTTTTGCCGACGTCAGAAGCGGTGCCCTGTAACATAATTGCCAGCGTCATGACGCCTCCTTAATCGCGTTGCTTCGCATCCGCGTAAAAAATTCTTCTTCGGTTTTACACAGCGGCAGCCCGAGCTGCGCGTGCAGTTTCACCAGCCACGGCTGGGTGAGCCCGGCCCGGGCCATCAGTTCGCTGCGGGCAAACACCTCCCCGGGTTCGCCGTGCGCCAGCACTTCGCCGCGGCGTAAGACGTAAACCGCATCGCTGATTTCATAGATCAGATCGATATCGTGGCTGGAGATCGCCACGTGGTTGCCCCGATCGGCAATACGCTTAATGATGTCGATCATCTGCGCGCGTCCCGAAGGATCGAGACCCGCCGTCGGCTCGTCGAGCAGTAAATAGCGCGCCTGCAGCACCAGCGCGCCGGCTATCGCCACGCGCTTTTTCTGCCCGTGGCTCAGGCACTGAATCGGCTGGTGACGAAACCCCTGGGCATCGACGAGAGTCAGGGCATCGTCCACCCGGCGGGCAATTTCCTCTTCCGCAACCCCCAGGTTCCGCAGGCTAAAGGCGATATCGCTATTGATATCGGTATAGAAAATCTGCTGGTCCGGGTCCTGGAAAACGGTCGCCACCTGCTGACGCAGCGCCAGCAGGCCGCGCTTGCTGTAGTCCAGCGGTTTTCCCTGCCATAGCACCGCCCCGCTCTGCGGGCGCAGCAGACCGCTCAGGTTCATAAACAGCGTGGATTTTCCGCAGCCGTTCGCCCCAACCAGTCCGGTCACGGCGTGATGGGAAAAATCCAGCGTCAGCCCCTTCAGCACCGGCTCGTCCTGATAGCGAAACCAGAGATCGGTCGTGGCAAGCATACTTATCCTTAAAGGTGAAAATCACCCTGATACAGTTTGATATCCAGCGTGGTGCTCATCTGCTGGTAGCGGATCATCACCCGGGTAAACAGCAGTCCTACCAGCATCGCCAGCGAACGATAGCCCTTCGGCACGCTACGGTAGCCAAAACGTAATGTTTGCGCACGGTGAATCGCCAGCGCTTCGTCTAACAGAATAAAAATAAAGCGCCAGGTCAGCAGGATTTGCTCGGTCAGCAGCCGCGGTACCCGTCCGCGCTTGAGCAGCAAAATAAGCTGCGGGAACGGCAGATTCAGCACCAGCCAGAAGGTGGACGCCAGCGCCGCCAGGCTGCGCCAGAAGGTCTGATTGGCGGTCGTCAACCCCTCCGACGTGATGCCCAGCCAGACGCTGCCCAGCGGCAGGCTCACCAGCAGATCCTGCGGATTGCGGCTAACGCTGAACAGAATAGTCAGCACACCGATCAGCAGGAAGCCAAACGGCAGCGCCATCCAACGGCACCAGCGCCACGGCGAGACCCGCAGCAGCCAGCAGGTTAAGGCGGCAATCAGCGCCATTTCGATACCCTGCCCCAGCGGAGGCAGGGTAAAAGCCAGCACCATCAGCAGCAGCCAGAACAGGAACTTGCGCTCCGGCGCGACGTGAAACCAGCGGCTCTGATAGCTGAGTCGCTCAAACCCGGTCATCACGGCGCTGTCTGCCTTTGCTGTAGCCCAGAATATAGAAAATGACCGCCGCGCCGAGAGAGCCCTGGAGCGTAAACAGCAGGCTCTCAATTTCTCCGCTCGCCGGTTCGTACAGCGGCTGGAACCACGGCTCATAATGCGGCGCGACCACCTGAATCTGGCTCTCCGCCTCGCCGTCTGAACCGCCGAATTCGCCGCCGTGATCGACAAAGAAGGGCAGGATCACCAGCGCCACCACCATGGCGAACAATATCAGCGTCTTTTTCATGTTAATGCCCCTGTGCGGTAATCAGCTGACGTTTGGTCAACTGGTCGTAGATCATGACGGTTAACAGCCCTTCAGCAATGGCGATCGGGATCTGCGTCAGGCAGAAGATCCCCATAAACTTGACGATCGATCCGCTCGCGCCAGCGGCGGGATCCGGGAAGGCCACGCCGAGCTGTACGGAGGTGACAAAGTAGGTCACCAGATCCGCCAGCATCGCGCAGAGAAACACCCCGACGTCGCGGCGAATGCCCGCGCGGCAGGCCATTTTCCACACCATATAGCCGACCACCGGCCCGATGACCGCCATCGACATGCCGTTCGCGCCGAGCGTCGTCAGCCCGCCGTGCGCCAGCAGCAGCGCCTGGAACAGCAGCACGATGGCGCCAAGGATCGCCACCACGCCAGGCCCGAAGAGAATCACCGCCAGGCCGACGCCGGTCGGGTGCGAACAGCTGCCGGTGACGGAAGGAATTTTCAGCGCCGAGAGGACAAAAATAAACGCCCCGCACAGCGCCAGCAGCACCTTCTGATTGTTATCTTCCTGCACAATGCGGCGCAGGCGCACCAGCCCGTACCACAGGCAGGGTAAAAACAGCAGCCACCATGCCAGGGCCCACATCGGCGGTAAAAACCCCTCCATGATGTGCATCGCGAAAGCCTTTTCGGGAACCACTATCAGCAATAGCGCCGCAGCTAACCCGCTGAAAGACAGCTGTTTTAGCTGTTGTTCAAGTTTCATTCTGCATACTCCCACTGTTTATTGACCAGAATGGTCGAGAAATAGGGCAGCGGCTGGTCGTCGCTGACGTCATTGAGATGGCGCCAGCACTGCTCGCCCGGCAGCGTGGCTTCGGACATCATCAGCGCGGCATCCAGCAGACCGTTTTTCGCCAGCAGCGCTTTGATGCGGGGAAACCGCCCGTACACTTTCATCAGCACCAGGCTTTCATGCTGGCGCAGCGCCTGCTCGATTTCCGTTTCCGGCGCGGTGCAGGAGATCACCGCCAGCGATTGCTGCTCCATGGCCAGCGGCGTTTTTGAACGCGCGGCAATGGCGGCGAAAGAGGTGACGCCAGGAACAATCTCCAGCCACTCCGGGCAGCCGATACGCTGGAGTAAGAACACCCAGGTGCTGAACAGCATGGCGTCGCCGAGGGTAATAAACCCGACCTGCTTGCCCGCTTCCACTTCCTGAACCAGCGCCGCGGCAACCTCATCCCACACCGCCTCTTTTTCCGCGCTGTCGGCGCTCATCGGGAAATGGCAGCAGCGCACTTCGGTCCGTTCGCCGATATACTCGCGCACGATGGAGAGCGCGAGGCTGTCGCCGCCTTTACGTCCGGCGGGCGCGTAGAGAATGTCCAGCTTGCCCAGCACCCGCGCCGCGCGCACGGTGATCAGGTCGGCGGCGCCAGGGCCGGTACTTAAGGCATACAGTTTGCCGCTCATGCCGCCTCCTCCATTGCCAGGCTCAGCGCCTGCTGCAGGTGAGCGACGAACATTGCGCGCACCGCCGGATTCTCTCCCAGCCCGTTCAGCCAGGGCGTTGCCGTGATACCGGCGGCGTTGAACAGCGTTTTCCAGGAGTCCTCTTCGTCCGAGGCCATATCGTTAATGGCGTGATCGCCGGCCACCAGCATCAGCGGCATCAGGTGCACGCCCTTCACCCCCTGCTGGCGCAGGCTATCGATAAGAATATCGACTTCCGGATAGCTCTCGACCGCGCCGACCCGCGCCGGAAATCCCTTCGCCGTCATCATATGATCCAGACAGGCGTAGGCGGCGAAAGCGTGATGGCTGGCGCCGTGGCCCATAAAGACCACCGTTTCATCGGCAGCAAGCGGCGGCATCTGCTGGCGCAGCGCCTGCATCAGCTGGACATAATCGTTATGGCTGCTCAGCAGCGGCGCCCCCAGCGTCAGGCGGAGGAACAGCGGGCGCAGGCTTTGCACTTCGCGGACGATCTTTTCATACTCATCGCCGTTGATAATGTGCAGCGACTGAATCGCCACATCCTGGTAGCCCTGCTCGGCCAGCTTCTGTAATGCCTGCAGCGGCGTATCAATCTCGATACCGTCGCGCTGCTTGAGCTTGCGGATAATCATCCCGGAGGTGAAGGCGCGAAAGGTGTCGCGGTCCGGGCAGCTGGCCGCCAGCTCGCGCTCGCAGGCGACGATATTCTTTTCACAGGTGTCGTGATAGCTGGTGCCAAAACTGACCACCAGAAGCGCTTTTTTCATTTCGGACTCCTTAAGCAGCGGCCAGCCAGCGCGCTAAGCGCCGGGCAAAGGCAGCCTGACTTTCCAGTAACTCTTCACCCGTCACCAGCGGCGCCGGGCGCGTAATCACGATGCAGGGGATACCGGCATCCAGACAGGGTTGTACTTTTTCCTGATAGCCGCCTTCGGCGCCGGAGGCTTTGGTGATCACCACGTCGGCCCGGCACTGGCGGTAGAAAGCGGCGTTGAATTCGGCGCTGAACGGCCCGCACAGGGCGAAAATCTCGCCAACGCCAAACCCCAGCGCGGCGCATTGGGCGATGACATCGGCGACCGGCAACACCCGGGCCAGCAGCGTTTTGTCGCCTAATCCCGCCCGCCAGCGCGCCAGATCTTTACTTCCCGTGGTGAGTAGCACGCGCTGGCCGAAATGCCGCGCCACCTCGCAGGCTTGTTCAATGCTCTCCACGGTATAGAGCAGCGGATGCGTCAGGCCGCTCAGCTGCTCTGGGCGCTGATAGCGGCTCAGCAGCACGCCGGCGGTTTCACAGGCCCGGACGATATTGCGGCTTACCGCTTCGGCGTAGGGGTGCGAAGCATCGATCACCCAGCGGGTCCGGTTAGCTTTCAGCCAGGCGATCATCTCCTCCAGCTCGAGGCGCCCGCAGCGCACCTGGCCGCGAATATCCCCCGCCAGCTGCTGGCCGGTGGGGGTCGCCACCGACAGGGTGTAGGGGACCTGCGCCGCGTCAAGCTGCTGACACAGCGCCCTCGCGTCGCTGGTTCCGCCCATCACCAGCACCTCGCCGTGGCTCACAGCACGTAGCCTCGCGGGGTGATCATCAGGCCATCCTGGATATACGTCGCTTTGTTGCCGACGATCACCAGGCTGGTCATATCGACCGGTGCAAAATCCATCTCCCCCAGGGTGGTCAGCCATTTCTCCTGTTTTTTACGTCCGGCGGATTTCACGACTCCCACCGGGGTCTGCGCGCTTTTACTTGCCGACAGCAGCTCAAAGGCGCGCGCCAGATGGCCCTCGCGGCCGCGGCTGCGCGGGTTGTAAAAACAGATCACGAAGTCGGCTTCCCCGGCGGCGACAATGCGCTTTTCAATCACCGGCCACGGGGTCAGCAGATCGCTGAGGCTGATATGGCAGAAGTCGTGCATCAGCGGCGCGCCCAGCAGCGAGGCGGCGGCAATGCTGGCGGTCATTCCCGGGATCAGGCGGACTTCCACATCCAGCTTCTGCTTGCTGACCAGTTCGAGCACCAGTCCGGCCATGCCGTAAATACCGGCATCGCCGCTGCTGATCAGCGCCACGTTATGCCCGGCCTGCGCCAGCTCAATCGCCGCCTGGCAGCGCTCAATCTCTTTGCACATTCCGGTTTTGATCACCTGCTTATCGCCGGTAAAGGCTTTCACCAGGTGCGTGTAGGTCTTATAGCCAACGACGATTTCCGCCGCCTGCAGCGCTTCAATGGCCTCCATGGTCATCATGGACTGCGAGCCAGGGCCGATTCCGATTACGCTTAACATCAGTGTGAAACTCCCAAAGTAATAGTGACGCCCTGTTCGCGCAGGGTTTCGCCTAACAGTTGCCCATGGCTCAGCAGCCAGGCCGCCGGACCGGATACGCTCCCCACGCCGACGGTTTTTCTGACGAACGATGAAGCGGGAAAGTGATGCTCATGCTCGCGCAGGGCATCAGCGGGAAAGGTTTCGAACGGTACGCGACAGCAGGAAGCCAGCTGAATCAGCCCCTGCTCGTGCTTCTTCAACGTGACGCTGCCGATAGCTTTCAGCGCCAGCGGATCCAGGCGCTGCGCCTCAAGCTGGCGCGCCAGCAGCGCCGCTAATAGCGGGAATGGCGTATCGCGGCGGCAGCCAATTCCGGCGACCACCCGCTGCGGCACCAGTTTCCAGTGCGGCACGGCGATCGGCGGCAGTTCGTTGCGCAGCGTGACGCAGACCAGCGCGTCCAGCTCGGGAAGCTGGTGCAGATCGGTCACGGTGATAAACCCCCGCCGGTCGCAGTGGCGGACGTCTTCATCCAGTTCGTCGTCCCACCACAGGCCGACGCGGTGATGGCTGACCAGCATCTGGTTGACGGTTTTCACCGCCGCGCGGAAGTCGCTCATCCGGGCATTAAGCTGGAATGCCAGGGTATCCAGGGCCGCCATCTCGTTGACGTCGGTGGCGGTGGTGATCACCGGGTCGGCGCCGAGCATCCCGGCCAGATAGCGGCTGAGGGCATTCGCGCCCCCCGCATGGCCGGAAAGCAGGCTAATGACGTGCTGGCCGCGTTCGTCGATCACCACCACGGCCGGATCGCTGAACTTATCATTGACCAGCGGGGCCAGCACGCGTACCGCGATCCCGGTGGCGCCGATGAAAATCAGCGCCGAATAGCTGCTGAAGGCCTCGCGCGCGGCGCTGGCAAAACCGTTTTCAAAGGGGAGAAAACCCTCTTCCAGCAGCTTCTCGCTGGTAAAGCAGGTTAACGGCAGCATCGCCGCCAGCCGTTTCGCCAGCCGAATGCCCCCTGGCGTCAGGCAGAAAAGCGCGATTGATTCAGGCTTTACGGTATTCATGGCTAAAGTCCGCCGCGTAGAGTTTTGAGTAGTGATACTCAGCGCCCAGGAAATTCCCGACCAGAATGAGCGCCGTTTTGCGGATCCCCGCCTCGCGTACCTTGTCGCCGATATCCGCCAGCGTACCGCGTACGGTCTGGCTTTCCGGCCAGGTCGCTTTATAGATCACCGCCACCGGCGTGGTTGCCGGATAGCCGCCTTCAATCAGGCGCTCCGCTACCCGGTGAATGCGCTGCACGGAAAGGTAAATCGCCATTGAAGTCTGGTGGCTGGCAAATGATTCAAGCTGCTCGCGCGCCGGTACCGGCGTGCGCCCTTCAAGGCGGGTGATGATCAGGCTCTGGGAGACTTCCGGCACGGTGTACTCGACGCCCAGCTCCGCCGCCGCGCCCAGAAACGCGCTGACGCCCGGCACCACCTGCCAGTCGATACCGCGTTTGGTGAGCTCTTCGCCCTGCTCGCGGACCGAGCCGTACAGCGACACGTCCCCGGTCTGTAAACGCACCACCGTTTTCCCGGCTTTAACGCCGGCTTCCATCAGGTCGAGAATTTGCTCCAGATGCAGTTCGGCGCTGTCGTGACACTCCGCCCCAGGCGGGCAGTACTCCAGCAGCGCGGTGTTTATCAGCGACCCGGCGTAGATCACCACCTGGGCCTGCTGCAGCAAGCGGTAGCCCTTGAGGGTAATCAGCTCACGGTCGCCCGGCCCTGCGCCAACGAACCACACACAACGGGGGTCAAATGTCTCAGCCATGGTTTTCTTCCTTCTGACAGGCGATAACAAAAACGGGATTATTCGGTTTGAAATAGTGGCCGCTGCCCAGAGAGGTCAGCGATGAAACGTTCAGCTGCAGGCAATCAACCTGTTCGATTCCCTTCAGCCGCAGATAGTCGAGAGCGGCGTTCAGGTTCTCCTGCAGGATAAAGGTCATCACCAGGCGACCGCCGGGGTAGAGCTGCTGCCACGACCAGTCAATCAGTTCGTCGAGGCGGCCGCCGCTGCCGCCCATAAAAATGGCGTCGGCCCGCTCGGTCATCACCATCGGCGCTTCGCCGGGCAGGATCTCAATATTGCCGCAGGTGAAATGCTGGCGGTTTTCGTCCAGCAGCCGGAGAGCCGCGGGGTTGCGTTCGATGGCGGTTACCTGCAAAGAGGGATACTGCAGCGCCGCCTCAATCGACACGCTGCCGGTACCGGCGCCGATATCAATCAGGTGGCTTGCCCGGTGCAGTTCAAGTTTGGCCAGCGCCAGCGCGCGAACCGCCTCTTTGGTCATCGGCACCTTCTCGCCGCGCAGAAAAAGCTCATCTTTCATCGAGGATCACCACCGCGTTCATCTCATATTCGCCGTCGACCTCACTGACCGGTAGCCAGTGGATCCGCTCGTTATCCATCGCCAGATTTTCGCCAATCACCATCCAGCGATACCCTTTACCCCGCGCCGCCAGCTGGGCGGCGATTTCCCGCGGCCCACAGCGCCCGTCGGTCACCATCGCCACCTTGCGCTGACGCGCCAGCTCATCAAAACAGACGTCTCGCCCGTGGCTGCTGGTCAGCCAGATATCGTTCATATCAATACCGGCCTTCGCGCAGAGATACTGCACCGCGCTGATGCCGGGGATAATGCGCACGCGCTCGATGCCAAAGTGGGCGATCAGCCGCGTACCGATGCCGTAAAACAGCGGGTCGCCGGAGGCCAGCACCACCACCTTCTGCGCGTCGCGCTCGCCGATCCACTCCAGCAGTTCGGCGATATTGGCACCCAGCGCAAACCGTTCGCCGTCAAACTCAGGGAACTGCTGCAAATGCCGCTTACCGCCGACCAAAGCGTCTGCCGTCGCCACCGCCTCACGCGCCGCCGGCGTCATCAAATGCAGGCCTGACGGCCCCATGCCGACCACCGTTAACATGACATCTCCCGCGCAATCTCGGCCACCGGGCGATTGCTGCCGAGGACCTTGTTATCAAAGGAGAACATGATGGCGTCGCAGACGGGCGGCGTTTTGGTAAAGCGCAGCATCTGCATCACCCGCAGGCAGATGCGTTCAGCAAGATGGTTATAGATAGGCTGAAAACCGTACGCGTCGATGTGCTCCATCGCCGCTTCGGTGGTATCGCATTCGCTCACCAGCTGCAGCAGCGCCAACGGCGCTCCCAGCAGCGCCAGATGCGCGACCAGGGTTTCCATCCGCGCATCGGCGATATGGCTGTGGGTGTGGAAGATCCCGGCGGCGACTTTAATCAGCTTGCCGGGATGGCCAATCAGCACAATCTGACGGAACCCGAGGCGCACGGCCTCTTCAATCATGTAGCCGACGAAGTTGCTCATGGTGACCACCACCTGCGAGTCGATGCCCATCTGCTCGCGTACGAAGCGTTCACCGTGGTTGCCCGGCACCAGCACCACCCGCTCCAGCCCCGCCGCGCGCTTAATTTCCAGCTCCAGCGAAAGCGAACGCTTCCAGCTCTCTTCCGACATCGGCGTCACGATACCGGTGGTGCCGATAATCGAGATACCACCCAGGATCCCCAGCCGCGAGTTATAGGTTTTCTGCGCCCGCGCCTCGCCTTCCGGGGCGAAAATCTCTACCGTCGCCCCACGCGACGGGCCTATCGCTTCGCGCACCGCCGACTCAATGGTGTGGCGCGGGGTGCGGTTAATCGCCGGGCTGCCGATGGGCAGGCCGATCCCTTTGCGGGTGACCGTGCCGACGCCTTCGCCGCCGCGCAGGGTTATCTCGCCGGAGTCGTCGAGCGTCACGCGGGCGAAAATCAGCATCCCGTGGGTGGCGTCAACGTCATCGCCGCCGTCTTTACGAATCGCGGCGATCGCCTGCTGCCCTTCGACGTGCGGCGATTCGACGTTAAGGCACAGGGTGACGCCGGAAGGAGTCACAATGGAGACCTGATGAATGAGGTGCTGGCGCATCACCATCAGCGCCGCGACCTTTGCCGCCGCCGTCGCGCAGGATCCGGTGGTATAGCCTTTGCGCAGCGTCTTGCCGTTGTGCCACACCGGGGCGTCGAAGGATTGCTCGCTCATCTCGCCCCCTGTAAGTGGTACAGAATGGCGTTGACGATAGCGGCGGCGACGTTGCTGCCGCCTTTACGACCCAGCGCGGCAATGCCCGGCAGGCCGCTCTGCGTCAGGGCCTCTTTCGACTCCGCCGCGCCGACGAAGCCGACCGGCACGCCAATCACGCCGTTGACCGCGACATCATGCTCCAGCAGACGAAACAGCGCGGTGGGCGCATTGCCGAAAACAAACACCTTCTCGCCCTCTTCGGCAACCGCAATATCGACCGCCGCCATCGAGCGGGTCATCCCCTGCGCTTTGGCCTCCGCCACCACGCGCGGATCGCTGATATAGCAGCGGCACTCGCCGCCGAATTTCGCCAGCAGGGTTTTATTGATCCCGGAAAGGGCCATGGTGGTATCGGTATAAAGCGTGCAGGGCTGGCTCAGGGCGGCGCTTAAGCGAGGAAGCACGTCGGGAGAAAACCACAGGATATCCAGCCAGTCAAAATCGGCGGTGGTGTGGATCACCCGCTTGATAATGGCTTCGTGTAGCGGGCTGGCAAAGCGGTAGTCCGGGCGGGTCTGCGCAATAATGTCGCCAATAATGTCGAAGCTTTTCGCCTCAATCGCCTGCGGTTGCTGGATATAGTGCATTCATTTGTCCTCAGGCTGCGCCGACCAGCCAGAACCGGATCGCCATAAACAGCGCCAGCGCCAGGGTCGAAGACACCCACATCAGTCGAATCGTTCGGGAAATATCGTCTACGGAAATATCGCGCGTCGCCTCGCCAATCCACGGCTTCTCCACGCGCTGTCCAAAGTAATCGTTAGGGCCGCCAAGCCGGATGCCGAGCGCCCCGGCGACGGTGGCCTCCGACCATCCGCAGTTCGGGCTGCTGTGGTTGTAGCGGTCGCGCCAGCCGATGCGCAGCGCGCGGCCGCCCGCTTCACCGCAGAGGAAAGCGGCGAGGCTGATAAGCAGCCAGCTCAGGCGAGCGGGGATAAAGTTGGCGACATCATCGAGGCGGGCGCTGACCATGCCGATGGCCCGGTATTTTTCGTGCTTATAGCCGACCATCGAATCCAGGGTGTTGACCGCTTTATAGGCCATCGCCAGCGGCGCGCCGCCGAGCAGCAGGAAGAAGAGCGGCGCGATAATCCCGTCAACGGTGTTCTCCGCGACGGTTTCCACCACCGCGCGATTAATCTGCTGCGGCGCAAGCTGCGTCGTGTCGCGCCCGACAATCCATGAGAGTTTGACGCGGCTTTCCGCCAGATCCCCCGCGCGCAGCGGGCGCTCGACGTCCCGCGCCGACTGCGCCAGGCAGCGTCCGGCCAGCACGGTGAAAATCATCCAGACCTCAACCAGCCAGCCAAGCCACGGATGAATCCTCTGCGCCAGCGTCAGCACGCCCCAGCAGACGCTCCACGTTAGTCCGACCACAACTATCCACATCACCCCGCCGCCGACGCGCAGGGCGACATCGCTGCGGCAATAGCGGCGCACGCCGCGCTGAACGGCGGCGATCAGGCTGCCAATCCAGCGCACCGGATGCGGCCAGCTCTGCGGATCGCCGATGATAAAATCGAGGAGCCAGGCAACGCCCCATGCCAGCAGCGTCATAGCGCGCTCCTTGCCGCAGCCAGCCAGTGGTTGAGCATGGTGGGGCGCTGCGCAAAGTGCAGGTGCAGATAGCTGGCGAACGTGTTGCCCACCTGCCAGCCGCCGGACCACTGCTGAAGGGTCATACCGTCGCGGACCTTGCGGCAGGCCAGAACCGCCGGGGACTCGGGAGTAAAATCCGAGTAGTGAAATTCATGCCCGCGCAGGGTTTCGCCGGGCGCCGCCAGCAGCGTTTGCCGCATCGCCCGCGCCTCGCAGTAGCCAAAGCGGGTAAGCCGTTTGCCCATCTTGCTGTGGCCGGGGATCAGGTTGGCCATCGGATAGATGTCGCCGCTGGCGTCTTCCAGGGAGCTGCCGAGATACATCAAACCGCCGCATTCGGCGTAAATCGCCACCCCGCGCCGGTGCGCCTCCCGCAGCTGCGCCAGCATCGGCGTATTGGCCGCCAGCGCGGCAGCATGAATTTCCGGATAGCCGCCGCCGAGCCAAATCATCTGGCACGGTGGCAGCTCGCTATCGTGCAGCGGGCTGAAGCGCACGATATTCACTCCGCAGCGTTCAAGCAGCGAGAGGTTATCCGGGTAGTAAAAGTTGAAGGCCTCGTCGTCGGCCAGCGCCAGCGTCAGGCCCGCGCCAGCATCAGGAGACGGCAGCGCCGGCCACTCCCCGGCGGGCAGGATGGAGAGCTGGCTGAGGGTAAGAAGCTGTTCAATATCCAGCGTTTGCGCCAGCGTTTGGGCAAAATCGCGCCACGGCTGCTGATTGACCAGCGACTCGCGGGCGGTAACCAGCCCCAGATGGCGTTCGGGTAACGCCACCCCTTCCACTCGCGGTACGTAGCCGAGCACCGGCAGCCCGCAGTAGCGTTCAATGGCGCCTTTGAGAAGCTGATAATGGGATTCGCTGTTGACGCGGTTGACGATAACGCCGGCAATGTTGAGGCTGGGGTCGAAGTGTTGAAATCCCATCACCGTGGCGGCGATGGAGGTGGAAACCGCTTTGCCATCTACCAGCAAAATGACCGCACAGCCGAGCTGTTTAGCCATCGCGGCGGTGCTGCAGTAGCCAGGGTCGGTACCGAAGCCGTCATACAGCCCCATCACGCCCTCAATGACCGCGATATCCGCCCGCTGCATCTGTTCGCAAAATAGCGCGTTAAGCACCGGCTCCGGGAGCATAAAGCTGTCGAGGTTGCGGGAAGCGACGCCGCTGACGGCGGTGTGCCAGCCGGTGTCGAGGTAGTCCGGGCCGACTTTGCAGGGCTGAACCCGCATGCCGCGCTGCTTCAACAGGCTGAGCAGGCCAAGCGTGACCGTAGTTTTACCACAACCGCTGCCGGTACCTGCGAGAATGAATGCGTGCTGCCTGGCTGCCATACCCCGATCCTGTGCCGGGTGGTAGGGCTGCGTGCATTCCCAGTCTTTCGACTGTACGCATCTGAGCAACCCACTTCCCACCGAAGTTGTTGATTATTACCGACAGGCAGGTCTTCTGGCTTAGCGTCGTCCTTCCCCATCCTTCCCAATCCGGTAAACAGATCAGTGGCTAAATATGGGTTCGTCAGCATCACAGCAGCGGGGGCTGCGGGGGATTCACACCCCCTTCCCTGGCGCCTGTCGGTTTAGTCCGTCATGATTCGAGCGGGATGAAATCCACTTGAATGATTCCCGGAACATCTTACGGAAGCAGGATGGCTTCCGTCGTGTTTAATTTTTAAATACCAAAGCTATTTCATTACGCCGATGGCGCGCTGAAAGCCATTTCGGATATCACTCTATCCCATCAAATAAATAAAAACTGGTGCAGTTTATCGTTCTCTCATTATTATTTTGTTGCGCTATGACAATTTATTGCTGTGAATGAGATATTTTCATTTTAGAATGAGCAGGATAAGCGGGTATAACAAAAACCGGCGATAACAAATTATTGTCATTTAAACTGACTCAGTTTGTGATCTGGCGTTAATTTGCTGACGATAGGCCTGCGGAGTCACCTGATAGGCCTGGCGAAAAACTTTGCAAAAATAGCTGGTTTGCGAAAATCCTAAATTCCGCGCAATGCTGGCGATGCTCCAGTCGCTGTGGCATAGCAGCTCTTTGGCGCTCACCATCCGCTGATGGTTGACCCAGGCATTAAAGCCGATACCCTGATATTTTTTGAACAGCTTACTGAAGTAATAGGGGCTGAGATAAACGTGAGCGGCGACGTCTTCCAGGCGAAGCTCGTCGGATAAATGGGCGTCAATGTAGCGCAGCGCCTTCTTCATTTTGCTGTCATGAGGGCTGGCAACGCGGCTGGCGCGCGCAGGTTCCGGCTGCTGGGGATTATCTTTAATCACCACAAAGTTGAGCTGTTTTTTAAGGCAGTTTTCGACGATGAGCTTCAGTAAATCAGCAGAAGCAATCACTCTGGCGTAGTCCATTTCCGGCACGTCGCGAAACGCTTTAAGCAGCTCGGGGTCGGCCTGCCAGCGGTCATCCACGTTGAGGATATCGACCAGTTCAACATCGTTGCTTAAGCGCACCTGGCCACAAAGCACAAAGCCCACAAGGTGCCCGGCAATGACCAGAGGAATGGAGAAATCGGTTAACCCGGCGTGGCAGCGGTAGATACAGAGCTGATCGGTTTTAGACGCCTCAAGCCCGCCGCAGCGGTCGCTCATTCGACAGCGGGTGCTGTGCTGGGGATGCTGGCGCATCAGCTGGCAAAAAGGGGTGAAGTTAAACAGTTCAGATATTTCATCACCATGAATATTGACGACCACCACCGCCAGACTGGTGGCCTGCGCAAAATCCTGTGCGATTTTATTAATGAGTTCTGAGTTCAGTGTGCTCGCAGAAATCATGATAAAACCTCTCAGTTAATTTTTTGTTATAAATAAAACATTTCTTTAATATTTACTTCCTTTCATCATCCATTGCCGCCAACGATAAAAGAATAATACGATAGCAAAAGTCTCCCATCCGTGGGAGACGTTTTTGGCGAGTTCGTGATACCGGTTCATGAAAATTTTTGGCTATTTCAGCCGTGACCTTAATCCTCTAATTTACAGGTATTACACGGTAGATTATTACCAATCAGATAACGATAGATGGCCGCGCCGAGACAGGCGCCGATCAATGGCGCAATAATCGGCACAATAAAGTACGGAATATCCCTTCCGCCGGTCATCGCGATATCGCCCCAACCCGCCATCCACGTAAACAGCTTCGGCCCAAAATCACGCGCCGGATTCATCGCAAAGCCGGTTAGCGGCCCGGTTGAAGCGCCAATGACCGCCACCAGCAGGCCGATCAGCAGCGGAGCCAGCGGCCCTTTCGGTACGCCGTTGCCGTCGTCGGTCAGCGCCATAATCATCCCCATCAGCATGGAGGTGATCACCACTTCAACCAGCGCCGCATGCCAGATGCTCAGCGATGCCGCCGGGTAGGTGCTGAAAATACTCGCCAGCTGCAGGCTCTCTACGCTGCCGCGCGCGATATGGTGGGCGGATTCAAACTCGGTGAACATCGTGCTGTACAGCACATAGGCCAGCACCGCGCCGCCAAAGGCGCCGGCAACCTGTGAAACGATATAGGGAAAAACTTTTCGGCCGGGAAAGCAGGCAAACAGCCATAACGCGACGGTCACCGCCGGGTTGAGATGCCCGCCGGATATTCCCGACGTCAGATACACGGCAAGCGAGATCCCCAGACCCCAGATAATGCATATCTCCCACAGTCCGAGGCTGGCGCCCGCCACCTTTAACGCGCTCAGGCAGCCGATGCCGAAAAACAAAAACAGCCCGGTGCCCAGAAACTCGGCGGTACATTGCGCTTTTAACGAATCATTCATGGTGACACCTTCTTAGCAGAGTTCGTGTCCTGACCAGCCAACATCCTGCTGGCAGTAGAGTACAACGCGCACCACTATATGAACTCCCGTCCGCAAATTGTTGGCAACCTGCTGACGGCAGCCTCCGGAAAATTCGGGTATCAATAACAAATTATTGTCATTAAATAACGCAGAATTGCATTACTGACCCGCGGCTTTCGCCATTATGCCACCGCCATGGCATGCAAAAATATTGCTAAAACCAACTCATCGTTTTCCAACAAACATCACAAATCAGTTTCTCGCACATAGCAGATAAAATTAAAATCGTCATGAACAAATTTGTAAATATGGAATATACAAAACAAGATAATCACATCAGCGAAAATAAAAATAACAAATAACATCAAACACTTAAATAAATAAACGACAATTTTATCTTATCCAATACCCACTATTTTTTCACCATCACATTGAAGTCAGCCATTCTTTTTCCTCGCATCTTCTTATAGTCCCCACTATCGGAACACTCCATGCGAGGTCTTTATGCAACAAGAAGCACTAGGAATGGTAGAAACCAAAGGCTTAACCGCAGCCATAGAGGCCGCTGATGCAATGGTTAAGTCAGCCAATGTGATGTTAGTGGGCTATGAAAAGATTGGCTCCGGGCTGGTAACCGTCATCGTGCGCGGCGACGTTGGCGCAGTAAAAGCGGCCACCGATGCGGGCGCCGCCGCCGCACGTAACGTGGGTGAAGTGAAAGCCGTACACGTCATCCCACGCCCTCACACCGATGTAGAAAAAATCTTACCGAAGGGAATTAGCCAATGAGCAGCAATGAGCTGGTTGAACAGATCATGGCTCAGGTGATTGCCCGCGTGGCAACGCCGGAACAGCAGGCCATCCCTACTGAAAACCATCCAATACGAGAGACGGCTATGGCAGAAAAAAGCTGCAGTTTAACGGAATTTGTCGGGACCGCCATTGGCGACACCCTGGGTCTGGTTATCGCCAACGTCGATACCGCCCTGCTGGACGCGATGAAGCTTGAAAAGCGCTATCGCTCCATCGGCATTCTCGGCGCCCGCACCGGCGCTGGCCCGCACATTATGGCGGCGGACGAAGCGGTGAAAGCCACCAACACCGAAGTGGTCAGCATTGAGCTGCCGCGCGATACCAAAGGCGGCGCGGGCCACGGTTCGTTGATTATTTTAGGCGGCAACGACGTGTCCGACGTTAAGCGCGGGATTGAAGTGGCGCTGAAAGAGCTCGACCGCACCTTCGGCGATGTTTACGGCAATGAAGCCGGACATATCGAGCTGCAGTACACCGCCCGCGCCAGCTACGCCCTGGAAAAAGCCTTCGGCGCGCCGATTGGCCGCGCCTGCGGCATTATCGTCGGCGCACCGGCCTCCGTTGGCGTGCTGATGGCCGATACCGCCCTGAAGTCAGCCAACGTGGAAGTCGTGGCGTATAGCTCTCCGGCGCACGGCACCAGCTTCAGTAACGAAGCCATCCTGGTGATTTCCGGCGACTCCGGCGCGGTCCGCCAGGCAGTCACCTCCGCGCGCGAAATCGGTAAAACCGTCCTTGCGACCCTCGGTTCTGAACCGAAAAACGATCGCCCGTCCTACATCTGATACCCACGAGGCTGATTCATGAGATCGAAAAGATTTGAAGCACTGGCGAAACGCCCTGTGAATCAGGACGGCTTCGTTAAGGAGTGGATCGAAGAAGGCTTTATCGCGATGGAAAGCCCGAACGATCCGAAACCGTCGATAAAAATCGTTAACGGCGCGGTGACCGAGCTGGACGGGAAACCGGTGAGCGATTTTGACCTGATTGACCACTTTATCGCCCGCTACGGTATCAACCTGAATCGCGCCGAAGAAGTGATGGCGATGGATTCGGTCAAGCTGGCCAACATGCTGTGCGATCCGAACGTTAAACGCAGCGAAATCGTCCCGCTGACCACCGCGATGACGCCGGCAAAAATTGTCGAAGTGGTTTCGCATATGAACGTCGTTGAGATGATGATGGCGATGCAGAAAATGCGCGCCCGCCGCACCCCATCCCAGCAGGCGCACGTCACCAACGTCAAAGATAACCCGGTACAGATTGCCGCCGACGCCGCCGAAGGCGCATGGCGCGGATTTGACGAACAGGAAACCACCGTTGCGGTAGCGCGCTACGCGCCGTTCAACGCCATCGCGCTGCTGGTCGGCTCGCAGGTAGGCCGTCCGGGCGTACTGACTCAGTGCTCGCTGGAAGAAGCCACCGAGCTGAAGCTCGGCATGCTGGGCCACACCTGCTACGCCGAAACCATCTCTGTCTACGGTACCGAACCGGTCTTTACCGACGGCGACGACACGCCGTGGTCGAAGGGTTTCTTAGCCTCCTCCTACGCCTCTCGCGGTCTGAAAATGCGCTTCACCTCCGGCTCCGGCTCCGAAGTGCAGATGGGCTATGCCGAAGGCAAATCCATGCTTTACCTGGAAGCGCGCTGCATCTACATCACCAAAGCCGCGGGCGTACAGGGCCTGCAAAACGGTTCCGTTAGCTGCATCGGCGTGCCGTCTGCGGTGCCTTCCGGCATTCGCGCGGTGCTGGCGGAAAACCTGATCTGTTCGTCGCTGGATCTGGAGTGCGCCTCCAGTAACGACCAGACCTTCACCCACTCCGATATGCGTCGTACCGCGCGCCTGCTGATGCAGTTTCTGCCGGGGACCGACTTTATCTCTTCCGGTTATTCCGCGGTGCCGAACTACGACAACATGTTCGCCGGTTCCAACGAAGATGCCGAAGACTTTGACGACTACAACGTCATCCAGCGCGACCTGAAGGTGGACGGCGGTCTGCGTCCGGTTCGCGAAGAAGATGTTATTGCCATCCGTAATAAGGCTGCCCGCGCGCTGCAGGCCGTTTTTGCCGGAATGGGGCTGCCGCCGATTACCGATGAAGAAGTGGAAGCCGCGACCTACGCCCACGGTTCGAAAGATATGCCGGAGCGCAACATCGTCGAAGACATCAAGTTCGCCCAGGAAATCATCAATAAAAACCGCAACGGCCTGGAAGTAGTGAAAGCGCTGGCGCAGGGCGGGTTCACCGACGTGGCCCAGGACATGCTCAACATCCAGAAAGCCAAGCTGACCGGAGACTATCTGCATACCTCCGCAATTATCGTCGGCGATGGGCAGGTGCTGTCAGCCGTCAACGACGTTAACGACTATGCCGGTCCGGCAACGGGCTATCGCCTGCAGGGCGAACGCTGGGAAGAGATTAAAAACATCCCTGGCGCTCTTGATCCCAACGAGATTGATTAAGGGGTGAGAAATGGAAATTAATGAAAAATTGCTGCGCCAGATAATTGAAGACGTGCTCAGCGAGATGAAGGGCAGCGATAAACCCGTCTCGTTTACTGCGCCAGCGGCCTCCGCAGCGCCCCAGGCCACGCCGCCCGCCGGCGACGGCTTCCTGACGGAAGTGGGCGAAGCGCGTCAGGGAACCCAGCAGGACGAAGTGATTATCGCCGTCGGCCCGGCTTTCGGCCTGGCGCAGACCGTCAATATCGTCGGCATACCGCATAAGAGCATTTTGCGCGAAGTCATTGCCGGTATTGAAGAAGAAGGCATTAAGGCGCGCGTGATTCGCTGCTTTAAATCCTCCGACGTGGCCTTCGTCGCCGTTGAAGGCAATCGCCTGAGCGGTTCCGGCATCTCTATCGGCATCCAGTCAAAAGGCACCACGGTGATCCACCAGCAGGGGCTGCCGCCGCTCTCTAACCTGGAACTGTTCCCCCAGGCGCCACTGCTGACCCTGGAAACCTATCGCCAGATTGGTAAAAACGCCGCCCGCTATGCGAAACGCGAATCGCCGCAGCCGGTCCCGACGCTGAACGACCAGATGGCGCGGCCAAAATACCAGGCGAAATCGGCCATTTTGCACATTAAAGAGACCAAGTACGTGGTAACGGGCAAAAACCCGCAGGAACTGCGCGTGGCGCTTTGATAAAGGATAACTCCATGAATACCGACGCAATTGAATCGATGGTGCGCGACGTATTAAGCCGCATGAACAGCCTGCAGGGCGAGGCGCCGACGGCGGCTCCGGCGGTAGACGGCGCGTCCCGTAGCGCAAAGGTCAGCGACTACCCGCTGGCGAACAAACACCCGGAATGGGTGAAAACCGCCACCAATAAAACGCTGGACGACTTTACGCTGGAAAACGTGCTGAGCAACAACGTTACCGCCCAGGATATGCGTATTACCCCGGAAACGCTGCGCTTACAGGCTTCTATCGCCAGGGACGCGGGCCGCGACCGGCTGGCGATGAACTTCGAGCGCGCCGCCGAACTGACCGCGGTACCGGACGATCGCATTCTTGAAATCTACAACGCCCTTCGTCCGTATCGTTCCACCAAAGAAGAGCTGATGGCGATTGCCGACGATCTCGAAAGCCGCTATCAGGCGAAGATTTGCGCCGCTTTCGTTCGCGAGGCGGCCACGCTGTACGTCGAGCGTAAAAAACTCAAAGGCGACGATTAAGGATTTCGTATGCGATATATAGCTGGCATTGATATCGGCAACTCATCGACGGAAGTCGCCCTGGCGACTCTGAATGAGGCTGGCACGCTGACAATCACCCACAGCGCGCTGGCGGAAACCACCGGGATCAAAGGCACGTTGCGTAACGTGTTCGGTATTCAGGAGGCGCTCGCCCTCGTCGCCAGAGGCGCCGGGATCGCTGTCAGCGATATTTCGCTCATCCGCATTAATGAAGCTACGCCGGTGATTGGCGATGTGGCGATGGAAACCATTACCGAGACCATCATCACCGAATCGACCATGATCGGCCATAACCCGAAAACGCCCGGCGGCGCGGGGCTTGGCGTGGGCATCACCATTACGCCGCAGGAGCTGTTAACCCGCCCGGCGGACGCGCCCTATATCCTGGTGGTGTCGTCGGCGTTCGATTTTGCCGATATCGCCAGCGTGATTAACGCTTCCCTGCGCGCCGGATATCAGATTACCGGCGTCATTTTGCAACGTGACGATGGCGTACTGGTCAGCAACCGGCTGGAAAAACCGCTGCCGATTGTTGACGAAGTGCTGTACATCGAACGCATTCCGCTGGGAATGCTGGCGGCAATTGAGGTCGCCGTCCCGGGGAAGGTCATCGAAACGCTCTCTAACCCCTACGGCATCGCCACCGTATTCCACCTCAACGCCGAGGAGACGAAAAACATCGTCCCGATGGCTCGTGCGCTGATTGGCAACCGTTCCGCCGTGGTGGTCAAAACGCCATCCGGTGACGTCAAAGCGCGCGCGATACCCGCCGGTAACCTTGAGCTGCTGGCCCAGGGCCGGAGCGTACGCGTAGACGTTGCCGCTGGCGCCGAAGCCATCATGAAAGCGGTCGACGGCTGCGGCAAGCTCGATAACGTCACCGGCGAGTCGGGGACCAATATCGGCGGCATGCTGGAACACGTGCGCCAGACCATGGCCGAGCTGGCCAACAAGCCCAGCAGCGAAATATTCATTCAGGACCTGCTGGCCGTCGATACTTCGGTGCCGGTGAGCGTCACCGGCGGTCTTGCCGGGGAGTTCTCGCTTGAGCAGGCCGTGGGCATCGCCTCAATGGTGAAATCGGATCGTTTGCAGATGGCGATGATTGCCCGCGAAATCGAGCAGAAGCTCAATATCGACGTGCAGATCGGCGGCGCCGAGGCCGAAGCCGCCATTCTGGGCGCGCTGACCACGCCGGGTACCACCCGACCGCTGGCGATCCTCGACCTCGGCGCAGGCTCCACCGATGCCTCCATCATCAACCCCAAAGGCGAAATCATCGCCACTCACCTCGCCGGAGCAGGCGATATGGTGACGATGATTATTGCCCGCGAGCTGGGGCTGGAAGACCGCTATCTGGCGGAAGAGATCAAGAAGTACCCGCTGGCCAAGGTGGAAAGCCTGTTCCATTTACGCCACGAGGACGGCAGCGTGCAGTTCTTCTCCACGCCGCTGCCCCCCGCCGTATTCGCCCGCGTCTGCGTGGTGAAACCGGACGAACTGGTGCCGCTACCCGGCGACTTAGCGCTGGAAAAAGTACGCGCCATTCGCCGCAGCGCCAAAGAGCGGGTCTTTGTCACCAACGCCCTGCGCGCACTGCGTCAGGTCAGCCCCACCGGCAACATTCGCGATATTCCGTTCGTGGTGCTGGTCGGCGGTTCGTCGCTGGATTTCGAGGTCCCGCAGCTGGTCACCGATGCGCTGGCGCACTACCGCCTGGTTGCCGGGCGGGGAAATATTCGCGGCAGCGAGGGCCCCAGAAACGCGGTGGCCACCGGCCTGATTCTCTCCTGGCATAAGGAGTTCGCGCATGGACAGTAATCACAGCGCCCCGGCTATTGTGATCGCCGCCATCGACGGCTGCGACGGCCTGTGGCGCGACGTGCTGCTGGGTATCGAAGAGGAAGGCATTCCTTTCCTGCTCCAGCATCACCCGGCCGGGGATGTCGTGGACAGCGCCTGGCAGGCGGCGCGCAGCTCGCCGCTACTGGTGGGCATCGCCTGCGACCGCCATACGCTGGTCGTGCACTACAAGAATTTACCCGCATCGGCGCCGCTTTTTACGCTGATGCATCATCAGGACAGTCAGGCCCAACGTAACACCGGTAATAACGCGGCACGGCTGGTCAAAGGGATCCCGTTCCGGGATCTGAATAGCGAAGCAACAGGAGAACAGCAGTATGAATAACGCACTGGGACTGGTTGAAACAAAAGGGTTAGTAGGCGCCATTGAGGCCGCCGATGCGATGGTGAAATCGGCCAACGTGCAGCTGGTCGGCTACGAAAAAATTGGCTCGGGTCTGGTGACCGTCATGGTTCGCGGCGATGTCGGCGCGGTCAAAGCGGCGGTAGATGCGGGCAGCGCGGCGGCAAGCGTCGTAGGCGAAGTGAAATCCTGCCACGTGATCCCGCGTCCGCACAGCGACGTTGAGGCCATTTTACCGAAATCAGCCTGATTGATGGCGAATAAGGAGCACCGCGTGAAGCAATCACTGGGATTACTTGAAGTTTGTGGTCTGGCACTGGCTATTAGCTGCGCCGATATCATGGCGAAATCCGCTTCTATCACGCTGGTCGCCCTCGAAAAGACCAATGGTTCAGGCTGGACGGTCATTAAAATTACCGGTGATGTGGCCTCAGTACAGGCGGCCATCACCACCGGTGCACTGTTTGCCGAACAGCGAAACGGTCTGGTGGCTCATAAAGTCATCGCCAGACCCGGAGAAGGGATCCTGCCCGTAGAGGCTGCCCCACCCTCCGTCATGGAACCTGAGCCTGAAGAGTCAGAGACGGCTAATGTCGTTTCTGAAGCGCCAGCAGAAGAGCCCCTCCAGCAACAAGGCGTGGTCAGCTGCAACCTGTGCCTGGATCCAAAATGTCCGCGCCAGAAGGGCGAGCCGCGCACCCTTTGCATTCATCCCGGCAAGCGAGGTGAAGCGTAATGGATAAACAGCTTCTCGAATCAACGGTCAGTAAAGTCCTCGACGAGATGCGTCTGCGGCCCATTCCGCTGGGGGTTTCAAATCGTCATATCCACCTGTCGGCGTCGGATTATGAACGCCTGTTTCCTGGCCATCCCATCAGCGAGAAAAAAGCGCTGCTGCAGCCGGGACAGTACGCTGCGGAGCAAACCGTCACCCTGGTAGGGCCGAAGGGGCAGCTTAAAAATGTGCGCCTGCTCGGCCCACTGCGTTCGGTAAGCCAGGTGGAAATATCGCGTACCGATGCCCGAACCCTGGGGGTTGCGGCGCCGCTAAGAATGTCCGGCGATCTGAAAGGGACGCCGGGCATCCGTCTGGTCAGCCCCTATGGCGAACTGACGCTGTCGTCAGGAGTTATCGTCGCGCAGCGGCATATTCATATGTCGCCGCTCGATGCGCTGATCCTGCGGGTTTCCCACGGCGATAGGGTCTCCGTGGCCATTGAAGGCAACGAGCGCGGGCTGATTTTCAACAACGTGGCGATTCGCGTTTCACCGGATATGCGTCTCGAAATGCACATTGATACCGATGAAGCCAACGCCGCCGGCGCCGATAATCCGCAGGCCTTTGCCCGGCTGGTAGGCCCGCGATGAACGGCGAAGTTCTGCAGCGCATCGTGGAGGAAATCGTCTCCAGGCTGCAGCGTCGCGCCCATAGCACGGCGACGCTGAGCGTTGCGCAGCTGCGCAATGCCGACTGCCCCGGGCTGTTCAGCCAGCACGCCTCGCTGCACATCCTGCTTGTCGACCTGCCGCTGCTGGGCCAGCTGACGGAGGCGGAAACCGACGATCCTGCGGCCCGGAAAATTCACGACGCGCTGGCTTTCGGCATCCGCGTGCAGCTCACCCTGCACAGCCAGCTGCTGCCGGTTATCCCGGTCAAAAAACTGGCGCGCCTGCCGGCGATCTTCACCGACGAGCGCGGGCTGCCGCTGATCCTGCACGCAGGATCGGTGCTGAGCTATCGCGACGTCGCGCAGCTGGGTCAGGGTCGCCTGGTTATCCACCGCAAATGCATCGTGACCGCGCTGGCGCGCGAAGCGGTACAGGCGCGGCATATTCAATTAATTAAGCAGGAGTAAATCATGCATCTGGCACGAGTCACGGGCGCGGTTGTCTCCACGCAAAAATCGCCTTCCCTGATCGGCAAAAAGCTGCTGCTGGTGCGGCGGGTCAGCGCCGATGGCGAGCTTCCCGCCTCGCCGACCTCCGGTGATGAAGTCGCCGTGGATTCCGTCGGCGCGGGGATCGGCGAGCTGGTTCTGCTCAGCGGCGGCTCCAGCGCCAGGCACGTTTTTTCCGGGCCAAACGAGGCCATCGACCTCGCCGTTGTCGGCATTGTCGATACGCTTTCACGTTAAGGAGCGAATATGGCGATTTATACCCGAACGGGCGACGCTGGCACCACCTCACTCTTTACCGGCCAGCGGGTGAGTAAAACCCACCCGCGGGTTGAAGCCTACGGCACGCTGGATGAGCTGAACGCCGCGCTGAGCCTGTGCGCCTGCGCCGCCGCGGATGAAAATCACCGCGCCTTACTTGAGGCCATCCAGCAGCAGCTTTTTTGGTTTAGCGCAGAACTGGCCAGCGACAGCGAACGGCCGTCGCCGAAACAGCGCTACATCAGCAGCGAAGAGATTTCCGCTCTGGAAGCCGCCATCGATCGGGCCATGGCCCGCGTCGAGCCGCTGCACAGCTTTATTTTACCCGGCCGCTGCGAAGCCGCGAGCCGCCTGCATTTTGCCCGCACGCTGGCCCGCCGGGCCGAACGGCGACTGGTTGAGCTGGCGGCGGAAGTCAACGTGCGCCAGGTGCTGATGCGCTACATCAATCGCTTGTCAGACTGCCTGTACGCCCTGGCGCGCGCGGAAGATAGCGATGCGCACCAGAACAACATCATTCGTGAAGTGAGCCGGCGCTATCTGGCCGCCACTCTACCGAGCCGCAGCAAGGAGAAGACGCCCCTGGACCTTTCATTCCACGATCTGCACCAGCTCACCCGCGCCGCCGTTGAGCGCGCGCAGCAGCTTCAGGTGCCGGTGGTGATCAGCATCGTTGACGCACACGGCACCGAAACCGTGACCTGGCGGATGCCGGACGCCCTGCTGGTCAGCAGCGAACTGGCGCCGAAAAAAGCCTGGACCGCGGTGGCGATGAAAACGGCGACCCATGAGCTGAGCGAGGCCGTTCAGCCGGGCGCCGCGCTTTATGGCCTCGAAACGCATTTGCAGGGAAAAGTGGTGACCTTTGGCGGCGGTTACGCCCTGTGGCGCGACGGCTCATTAATTGGGGGTCTTGGCATCAGCGGCGGCAGCGTTGAACAGGACATGGATATCGCACAGACCGCCATCGCGGCCATTAACGTGGGAACTCATCAATGAATACTTCTGAACTCGAAACGCTTATTCGCACCATTCTTAGCGAACAGTTAACCCCAGCCCAAACGCCAAACCCGGCGCAGGGCAAAGGGATTTTTCAGTCCGTGAGCGAGGCCATTGATGCCGCGCATCAGGCGTTCTTACGTTATCAGCAGTGCCCGCTAAAAACCCGCAGCGCCATCATTAGCGCAATGCGTCAGGAGCTGACGCCGCATCTGGCCGCCCTGGCGGAAGAGAGCGCCAATGAAACGGGGATGGGCAACAAAGAAGATAAATTTTTGAAAAACAAAGCTGCGCTGGACAACACGCCGGGCGTGGAAGATCTCACCACCACGGCGCTGACCGGCGACGGCGGCATGGTGCTGTTTGAGTATTCGCCGTTTGGCGTTATCGGGTCGGTCGCGCCGAGCACCAACCCGACGGAGACCATCATCAACAACAGCATCAGCATGCTGGCGGCGGGCAACAGCGTCTATTTCAGCCCGCACCCGGGAGCAAAAAAGGTCTCTCTGAAGCTGATTAGCATGATTGAAGAGATTGTTTTCCGCTGCTGCGGCATCCGCAATCTGGTGGTCACCGTGGCGGAACCGACGTTTGAAGCCACCCAGCAGATGATGGCCCATCCGCGCATTGCGGTTCTGGCCATTACCGGCGGCCCGGGAATTGTGGCGATGGGCATGAAGAGCGGTAAGAAAGTCATTGGCGCTGGCGCGGGTAACCCGCCCTGCATCGTTGATGAAACGGCGGATCTGGTTAAAGCGGCGGAAGATATCATCAACGGCGCCTCGTTCGATTACAACCTGCCCTGCATTGCCGAGAAGAGCCTGATTGTGGTGGAGAGCGTCGCCGAACGTCTGGTGCAGCAAATGCAAACCTTCGGCGCGCTGCTGCTGAGCCCGGCCGACACCGACAGACTCCGGGCCGCCTGCCTGCCTGAAGGCCAGGCGAATAAAAAACTGGTCGGCAAAAGCCCATCAGCCATGCTCGAAGCGGCCGGGATCGCCGTTCCGGCGAAAGCGCCGCGTCTACTGATAGCGCTGGTTAACGCCGACGATCCGTGGGTTACCAGCGAGCAGCTGATGCCGATGCTGCCGATAGTGAAAGTTAGCGATTTCGATAGCGCGCTGGCCCTGGCGCTGAAGGTTGAAGAGGGACTGCATCATACCGCCATTATGCACTCGCAGAACGTGTCGCGCCTGAACCTCGCGGCCCGCACCCTGCAAACCTCGATATTCGTCAAGAACGGCCCCTCTTATGCCGGGATCGGCGTCGGCGGCGAAGGCTTTACCACCTTTACTATCGCCACGCCGACCGGTGAAGGGACAACCTCGGCGCGCACGTTTGCCCGCTCCCGTCGCTGCGTGCTGACCAACGGCTTTTCCATTCGCTAACCGAGGTCGCGATGAAGACTTTCTCACTACAAACGCGATTGTACAGCGGTCAGGGTAGCCTGGCGGTGCTCAAGCGCTTTACCAACAAGCACATCTGGATTATCTGCGATGGCTTTCTGGCGCGCTCGCCGCTGCTGGAAACCCTGCGTCAGGCGTTGCCCGCAGATAACCGCATTAGCGTCTTTAGCGAGATAACCCCGGATCCCACTATCCACACCGTGGTACAGGGCATTGCGCAAATGCAGGCCCTGCAGCCGCAAGTGGTCATCGGCTTCGGCGGCGGATCGGCAATGGATGCGGCGAAAGCTATCGTCTGGTTCAGTCAGCAGAGCGGCATCAGCATCGAAACCTGCGTGGCCATACCGACCACCAGCGGTACCGGTTCAGAAGTGACCAGCGCCTGCGTAATTAGCGATCCGGATAAAGGCATCAAGTACCCGCTGTTCAACAATGCGCTCTATCCCGATATGGCGATCCTTGACCCGGAGCTGGTGGTCAGCGTGCCGCCGCAGATTACGGCCAACACCGGCATGGACGTGCTGACCCACGCGCTGGAGGCGTGGGTCTCTCCGCACGCCAGCGACTTTACCGACGCGCTGGCGGAAAAAGCCGCCAAACTGGTGTTCCAGTATCTGCCCACGGCGGTGGAAAAAGGCGACTGCGTGGCGACGCGCGGGAAAATGCACAATGCCTCAACGCTTGCCGGGATGGCGTTCAGCCAGGCGGGGCTGGGGCTTAACCATGCTATCGCCCACCAGCTTGGCGGGCAGTTTCATCTCCCGCATGGACTGGCCAACGCGCTGCTGTTAACCGCGGTTATCCGCTTTAACGCCGGTCATCCGCGCGCCGGAAAACGCTACGCGCGGCTGGCCAAAGCCTGCGGCTTTTGTCCGGCAGACGCCAGCGATAGTACGGCGATCAATGCGCTGATCCAGCAAATCGAACGGCTCAAGCAGCGCTGTGCGCTGCCGTCACTGGCGGTCGCGCTGAAAGAGGGACGTGCCGCGTACTCAGCGCGCATTCCGGCCATGGTGCAGGCCGCACTGGCTGACGTGACCTTGCGCACGAATCCTCGCCCGGCCAGCGCCGGGGAAATTCAGGAACTGCTGGAGGAACTGCGATGAGTACCGCCGTCAACGCTGTTGAAATGGCCAGAAGCGCCGAGGAGATCCGCGAGCGCGTGCGCGCTGCGGGCGTAGTCGGCGCGGGTGGAGCAGGTTTTCCCGCCCACGTGAAGCTGCAGGCGCAGGTGGAGATCTTTCTGGTTAACGCCGCCGAGTGCGAACCGATGCTCAAGGTCGACCAGCAGCTAATGTGGCAGCAGGCTGCACGTCTGGTCCGCGGCGTGCAGTACGCGATGACGGCAACCGGCGCGCGCGAAGGGGTGATTGCCCTGAAAGAGAAGTACCGCCGGGCTATCGATGCCCTTACCCCGCTGCTGCCTGCCGGTATTCGCCTGCATATTCTGCCGGATGTCTATCCCGCAGGCGATGAGGTGCTGACTATCTGGTTGGCTACCGGTCGCCGGGTCGCGCCCGCCGCGCTGCCAGCCAGCGTTGGGGTCGTGGTGAATAACGTACAAACGGTGCTCAATATTGCCCGTGCGGTTGAGCAGCAGTTCCCGGTGACCCGCCGCACGCTAACCGTTAACGGCGCGGTCGCCCGACCGCTGACCGTCACCGTCCCCATCGGCATGTCGCTGCGCGAAGTGCTGGCGCTGGCGGGCGGCGCGACGGTCGACGACCCCGGTTTTATTAACGGTGGCCCGATGATGGGCGGCCTGATGACTGCTCTCGATAGCCCGGTAACCAAAACTACCGGCGGCCTGCTGGTGCTGCCCAAAAGCCATCCGCTTATCCAGCGGCGGATGCAGGACGAGCGCACGGTGCTTTCCGTGGCCCGTACCGTCTGCGAACAGTGTCGCCTGTGTACCGATCTCTGCCCACGGCATCTGATCGGCCACGAACTCTCCCCGCACCTGCTGGTGCGGGCGGTGAACTTTCATCAGGCCGCCACGCCCCAGCTGCTGCTGAGCGCGCTCACCTGTTCGGAATGCAACGTCTGCGAAAGCGTGGCCTGTCCGGTGGGGATCTCGCCGATGCGCATCAACCGCATGCTGAAACGCGAGCTGCGCGCGCAAAACCAGCGCTATGAAGGACCGCTCTATCCGGCCGACGAAATGGCGAAATATCGCCTCGTGCCGGTGAAGCGACTGATCGCCAAACTGGGGCTGAGCCCCTGGTATCAGGAGGCGCCGCTGGTGGAAGACGAACCGGCAGTAGAAACAGTGACTTTACAGTTGCGCCAGCATATCGGCGCCAGCGCGGTAGCGAACGTTGCAGTGGGTGAACGCGTTACCCGCGGGCAATGCGTTGCCGATATCCCGGCAGGCGCATTAGGCGCGCCGGTTCACGCCAGCATCGACGGCGTGGTTGCGGCCATCAGCGAACAGGCCATCACGGTTGTAAGAGGTTAACCATGTCTCAGGCTATAGGAATTTTAGAACTCACCAGCATTGCCAAAGGAATGGAACTCGGCGATGCGATGCTGAAAAGCGCCAACGTCAATCTGCTGGTCAGCAAGACTATCTGCCCGGGTAAGTTTCTGTTGATGCTCGGCGGGGATATCGGCGCTATCCAGCAGGCCATTGAAACCGGCACTTCGCAGGCCGGCGAAATGCTCGTCGACAGCCTGGTGCTGGCGAATATCCATCCCAGCGTACTCCCGGCCATCAGCGGCCTGAACAGCGTAGACAAACGCCAGGCAGTCGGCATCGTTGAAACCTGGAGCGTTGCGGCCTGCATCAGCGCCGCGGACCGGGCGGTGAAAGGCTCCAACGTCACCCTGGTACGGGTGCATATGGCCTTCGGCATCGGCGGTAAATGCTACATGGTGGTGGCGGGCGACGTTTCCGACGTCAACAACGCGGTTACGGTAGCCAGCGAAAGCGCGGGTGAAAAAGGGCTGCTGGTTTATCGTTCGGTGATCCCGCGACCGCATGAAGCCATGTGGCGACAGATGGTGGAGGGATAATGGAAAGACAGCCAACAACGGATCGCATGATTCAGGAATACGTTCCCGGGAAACAGGTAACCCTCGCGCACCTGATTGCCAATCCCGGGAAAGATCTCTTTAAGAAACTCGGCCTACAGGATGCGGTGTCCGCCATCGGCATCCTCACCATTACGCCCAGCGAAGCGTCGATTATCGCCTGCGATATCGCCACCAAATCCGGCGCGGTGGAGATCGGTTTTCTTGACCGCTTTACCGGCGCCGTGGTGCTGACCGGCGACGTTTCCGCCGTCGAGTACGCCCTCAGGCAGGTGACGCGCACCCTGGGCGAGATGATGCAGTTTACTACCTGCTCAATAACCCGGACGTAGCGCGATGAAACGTCTGATGTTGATCGGCCCCAGCCAGTGCGGCAAAACCTCGCTGACCCAGGGCCTGCGCGGCGAAGCGCTCCATTATAAGAAAACCCAGGCGATTGAATGGTCGCCGATGGCCATCGACACGCCGGGCGAATATCTGGAGAACCGCTGCCTTTATAGCGCTCTGTTGACCAGCGCCTGCGAGGCCGACGTTATCGCTCTGGTGCTGAACGCCGACGCCCAGTGGTCGCCGTTTTCTCCGGGTTTTACCGCTCCGATGAACCGCCCGACGATTGGTCTGGTCACTAAAGCCGACCTTGCCGATGCGCAGCGGATATCGCTAATCGGCGAGTGGCTCAGGCAGGCTGGCGCCCAGCAGATTTTTATCACCAGCGCGCTGAATAATCTGGGTCTTGATGCCGTGCTGGATTTTCTGAATTCGAAGGAACCTTTATGTCTTACAAAATAATGGCCATTAATGCCGGCAGTTCATCGTTAAAATTCCAGCTGCTGGAGATGCCTCAGGGCGATATGCTCTGCCAGGGATTGATCGAGCGTATCGGCATGGCAAACGCCCAGGTGACCCTCAAAACGCCGGCGCAAAAATGGCAGGAAACGGCGCCCGTAGCCGATCACCGTGAAGCCGTCACCCTGCTGCTGGAAAAGCTTCTCGACCATCGGATTATCCAGAGTTTGCAGGATATCGATGGCGTCGGCCACCGCGTGGCGCACGGCGGGGAGCGCTTTAAAGATTCGACGCCGGTGACCGATGACACCTTAGCGGAAATCGAGCGCCTGGCAGAGCTGGCCCCGCTGCATAACCCGGTAAATGCCTTAGGCATCAAAGTGTTCCGCCAGCTGCTGCCCGACGCGCCGTCGGTGGCGGTGTTTGATACCGCTTTTCACCAGACGCTGGATGAGCGCGCGTTTATCTATCCGCTGCCGTGGCGCTACTACAGCGAGCTGGGCATTCGCCGTTACGGCTTCCACGGCACCAGCCATAAGTACGTCAGCGCGACGCTGGCGGAAAAGCTGGGCGTACCATTGAGCGCTCTGCGCGTAGTGTGCTGTCATCTCGGCAACGGCAGCAGCGTTTGCGCAATCAAAGGCGGGCGTTCGGTTAACACTTCAATGGGCTTTACGCCGCAGTCTGGGGTGATGATGGGCACCCGCAGCGGCGATATCGATCCGTCGATTCTACCGTGGCTGGCGCTGCATGAGGGTAAAACGCCGGAGCAGCTGAATCAGCTGCTGAATAACGAGTCCGGCCTGTTGGGCGTTTCCGGCGTCTCGCACGATTATCGCGATGTCGAGCAGGCGGCGGACAGCGGTAATCGTCAGGCAGCCCTGGCGCTCTCGCTGTTTGCCGAGCGCATTCGCGCCACTATCGGCAGCTATATTATGCAGATGGGCGGCCTGGACGCGCTGATCTTTACCGGCGGCATCGGCGAAAACTCCGCCCGAGCCAGGAGCGCCATCTGCCATAACCTGAATTTCCTCGGGCTCTCGGTCGATGAAGAGAAAAACCAGCACAACGCCACCTTTATTCAGGCCGAAAATGCGATGGTCAAAGTGGCGGTGATCAATACCAATGAAGAGCTGATGATCGCCCGCGATGTGATGCGCCTGGCGCTGCCGCAGGCGCGCGAGCTGGCGGTACCAGCCTAAACGACGCCTCTCCCCTTTGCGGAGAATCATGGTAACCGGCGGGTCGCCGTGCCACTATGCGCCCTGGCGAAGGTAAGCGGAAAGGTGAAAACGTGGCCGTTGCACAATGTCCCGCCTCGTGCGGAGAACTTATCCAGGGCTGGATCCTCGGCAGCGAGAAGCTGATCTCCTGCCCGGTGGACTGGTACAGCACCGTCGAGGTCGAGACCGGCAAACCGCGCAACGATGAGCGGCCGCTGTCGCGGGCGATGGTCAACCAGCTGCTGGCCCACTGGGGCTACCCGGCGGCGCTGAGTCAGCAGATCCGCATCACCCTGCACTCGACGATCCCGGTAGCCAAAGGGATGGCCAGCAGCACCGCCGATATCGCCGCCACCGCGGTGGCCACCGCCCATCATCTGGGCCACGCGCTGGATGAGCCGACGCTGGCGCGTCTGTGCGTCGCGCTGGAGCCCACCGACAGCACCCTGTTCCACCAACTGACGCTGTTCGATCATAATACCGCCGCTACCCAAATCGCCTGCCCTGCGCCACCGGCGCTCGACCTGTTAGTGCTGGAGAGCCCGCTGACGCTGCGTACCACCGACTACCATCAGCTGCCGCGCGAGGCGGGTCTGCTGGCTAACGCCTCCCGGCTGCAGCTGGCGTGGGAGAAAGTGCAGCAGGCCTGCCAGCATGGCAGCCCGCAGCTGCTGGGCGAAGCGGCCACTATTAGCGCCATCGCCAGCCAGCAGCTGTTGCCCAAGCCGGGGTTTGACGCGCTGCTGGAGCTGGTGGAAAGCGCAGGATTGTATGGCCTCAACGTGGCGCACAGCGGCAGCGTCGTCGGCCTGCTGCTGGACCGCCGTCGTCATGACGTGGATTTTTTGCAATGGCGGCTGGCAGAGCGCGGCATCGCCGCCCACTGGCCGCAACAGCATCTGCTGGCGATGGTCCCGGGGGGCGTCACCCTGCAGTAGGGCTCAGGCCAGCGCCCGGCGCAGCGCCGCCAGCAGCTGGTCGTTTTCGCCGGCGCTGCGGATCGCCACCCGGAAATAGCGGCTATCCAGCCCCGGGTAGTTGGCGCAGCTGCGGATCAACACGTGCTGGCGCAGCAGGGCGTATTGCAGGTCAAGATCGGGTCTGTCACAGCGCAAGAACAGGTAGTTGGCGCGCCCGGGCCACACGGTCAGCCCAGCCATCTCCTGCAGCTGCGCGTAGAAACGCGCCCCCTCCTCCTGCAGCCACTGCCAGGTGGCCCGCTGATACGCCCGGTCCTGGAGGATGATCTCGCCGGCCAGCGCGGCATACGCATTGATGGACCACGGCATTTGTCGCTCGCGCAGTCGGGCTACCGCCTGCGCGTCAGCATTGAGCAGGTAGCCAAGACGCAGTCCCGGAATGGCATAAAACTTAGTGAGCGAGCGCAAAACCCAGACGTGCGGATACTGCGCCAGCAGGGGAATAAACCCCGGCTGGTCGGGGATAAAGTCAAGGAAGGCCTCATCGAGGATCAGGCTGATGTTCAGCGCCTGACAACGCCGGGCAATGGCTTCCAGCAGGCCCCGCTCTGGCAGCAGGCCGGTGGGGTTGTTCGGCGTGCAGAGAAACAGGCAGTCCAGCGCCGGGGTGAGGGCATCGAGGATCGCGTCGGTCAGCTGCCAGCCATCGCACTCCCGAAGGGCATACTCCACGACCGCGCAATCCACGGTTTGCAGCGCCCGCCGGTACTCCGCGAAGCCAGGAATGACGATCATTGCCCGCCTCGGCTTAAGGCCGTGGGCGAGGGTGAAGATCGATTCGGTTTCGCCATTGCCGGCGAGGATATGCCCCGCCGGCAGCTGATGGTGGGCCGCCAGCGCCTGGTGCAGCTGTTGATATTCGACGTCAGGATAGCGCTCGGCGCAGCCGAGGTTATCGACGATCGCCTGCCTGAGCGAGGCAGGCATTCCCAGCGGATTGATGTTGGCGCTAAAATCCAGCAGCTCGTTGGGGGCAATGCCCAGCAGGGCGGCGGCCTCGCGGATATTGCCGCCATGGGCGCTTTTCAGTAAGGCCATATCCTTTTCCTGTGTGGTTATCCACGCCGGGCCAGCGTCGCGCCGTCGGCGAAGTACGCTTTAATCCCGGCAAGGATCGACTCGGCCACCTCCTGCTGGAATTTGGCCGTTTTCAGCTTCCGCTCCTCTTCCACGTTACTGATAAACGCCGTCTCCACCAGAATGGAGGGGATATCGGGCGCCTTGAGCACCGCAAAGCCCGCCTGTTCTACCCGATTTTTGTGCAGATTATTGATGTTACCCATTTTCTCCAGCACCGCCTTACCAAATTTGAGGCTGTCGGCGATGGTGAGGGACTGCACCATATCGAACATGGTGTGGTCGACATAGCGATCGCCGCTCTTGCTGACCCCACCGATCAGATCCGAGGCGTTCTGCGTCTGGGCGAGATATTTTGCCGCGGTACTGGTGGCTCCCTTGGTGGAGAGCGCAAACACCGAGGAGCCGCTGGGCTGGCGGCTGGTAAAGGCGTCGGCGTGAATCGATACGAACAGGTCGGCGCGCTGCTTCTGCGCCTTGGCGACACGCACCTTCAACGGGATAAACACGTCTTCGTTGCGGGTCATATAGGCCTTCATATTGCCTTCTTTGTCGATCAGCGCCCGCAGGCGACGGGCAATCTGCAGCACCACGTCTTTCTCGCGGGTGCGATACTTGCCCACGGCGCCCGAATCTTCGCCGCCGTGGCCGGGATCGAGCATAATGACAATCGGCCGATCGCGCCCGGCTTTGCCCGGCTGCGGCCCGCTTTGCGCCGGCGGTACCTGACGCTGCAGATCGCCTTTGTTGTAATCCTCGAGCAGCGCCAGCAGCGGATCCTGCACATCGGTGGCGTTGGCGGGGTAAAGATCCATCACCAGACGCTCTTTAAAGCCGGCCACCGGCGCAAGGGCAAACAGCTGCGGCTTAACGTTCTGCTTGAGCTCGAAGACCATGCGCACGGTTTGCGGATCAAACTGGCCCACGCGGGCGGACTTAATAAAGGGATCGTCATCGCGGATCTGCCCCCCCATGCCTTTCAGCACCGAGTTCAGATTAACCCCTTCCAGATCCACCACCACCCGTTCCGGATTACTGAGGGCAAACTGCCGGTATTTCAGCACATGATTCGATTCCACCGTGACGCGCGTGTAGGTCGATGCAGGCCAGACGCGAACGGCAACCACCCGCGCGGCGGCGGCCAGCCCAACGGGGCTCACGCTCATTAACCACATGGCGCCCGCGCCCTGCAGCAGACGGCGACGGCTTAATCCAGAGTTGTTTCCCGACATGCCACTCCCAAGCAATAAAACGCATTTATACCCAAAACAAACAGATTGACCAGAAACTTTAACGAAAGGCATATAACCTGTCATCTATAAAAGGGTAAACATTCATTGACACCCTGCGCCGGGTCACATGTTTTTCAGGGCTTAGCCTCAAATTGGGGCTTGCGTTTAACGGCAAAACAGAATAAAAATACAATAATTACGAATAATCATGCATTGAGGGTTTGTCATGGTGAAGGAACGTCGCACTGAACTGGTAGAAGGATTCCGCCATTCTGTTCCCTATATTAATGCCCATCGGGGAAAAACGTTTGTCATCATGCTGGGCGGCGAAGCCATTGAGCATGAAAATTTCTCAAATATTGTCAATGACATAGGGTTATTGCATAGCCTGGGCATTCGCCTGGTGGTGGTCTATGGCGCCCGCCCGCAGATTGACGCTAACCTCGCCGAGCACCATCACGAGCCGGTCTATCATAAGCAGACGCGAGTGACTGACGCCAAAACGCTGGAGCTGGTTAAGCAGGCGGCGGGTATGCTGCAGCTGGAGATCACCGCCCGCCTGTCGATGAGCCTCAACAACACCCCGCTGCAGGGAGCCCATATCAACGTCGTCAGCGGCAACTTTATCATTGCCCAGCCGCTGGGCGTTGATGACGGCGTTGATTATTGCCACAGCGGCCGCATTCGCCGCATTGACGAAGAGGCGATTCATCGCCAGCTCGACAGCGGCGCCATTGTGCTGATGGGGCCGGTCGCGGTGTCGGTTACCGGCGAAAGCTTTAACCTGACTTCGGAAGAGATCGCCACCCAGTTGGCCATCAAGCTGAAAGCAGAGAAAATGATCGGCTTCTGTTCTTCGCAAGGGGTTTACAACCAGGCCGGGGAAATTGTCTCCGAACTGTTCCCCAATGAAGCGCAGGCCCGCGTCGAAGAGCTGGAAGCGGACGAAGATTATAACTCCGGTACCGTGCGCTTCCTGCGCGGGGCCGTGAAGGCCTGCCGCAGCGGCGTGCGGCGCTGCCATCTGATCAGCTATCAGGAAAATGGCGCGCTGCTGCAGGAGCTATTCTCACGCGACGGCATCGGCACCCAGATCGTCATGGAGAGCGCAGAGCAAATCCGTCGGGCGACCATCAACGATATCGGCGGTATTCTCGAGCTGATAAGCCCGCTGGAACAGCAGGGCATCCTGGTGCGCCGCTCCCGCGAGCAGCTGGAGATGGAGATCGACAAATTCACTATTATTCAGCGCGATAACACCACTATCGCCTGCGCCGCCCTTTATCCTTTCCCGGAAGAGAAGATCGGCGAAATGGCCTGCGTGGCGGTGCATCCGGATTACCGGAGCTCGTCGCGGGGAGAGGTGCTGCTGGAGCGTATTGCCGCCCAGGCCAGACAGATGGGGCTGAGCAAGCTGTTTGTGTTAACCACCCGCAGCATCCACTGGTTCCAGGAGCGCGGCTTCACGCCGGTGGATATCGATCTGCTGCCGGAGAGTAAAAAGCAGATGTATAACTATCAGCGCCGGTCGAAGGTGCTGATGGTCGACCTCGCTTAAGCCCTTCTTCGCTGTTGCTAACGGCCCGGGATAACACGGCGTTTATCGCTCCCCGGGCCTGTCCCCTGCTACGCCTGGCCGGCACGCTGTCTGCGGCTCGCGGGTAGAATTCTGCTTTTCGCGTAGACCCTTTACCTCGCTGGCTCACCGATATGCGCCCAGCCGTCGAGGAGCGTCGTCACGCTACCCGTCGCCCAAACGCGGCATCTCAGGGGGCTTTGTGCCCGGCGAAGATCTCCGTCAGGCCGCTTCGCCGCTCGGTTCGCGTCACAATGGCCTGGGAGAGCACCTGCTCGTCGGCATAGAGCGACAACCGCTGTTTCGCGCGGGTGATCGCGGTGTAGACCAGTTCGCGCGTCACCAGCGGGACGCTGCGCGCCGGCAGGATCAGCGCCGCATGGTCGAACTCCGATCCCTGCGATTTATGCACGGTCATCGCCCAGGCGGTATCATGCTCCGGCAGGCGGCTCGGCTGCACCGACTTGATGGCGCCGTCGGGCATCAGGAACCACACCCTCAGCTCGCCGTTGCGCTCCAGCGCTATCCCGATATCGCCATTAAACAGTCCCAGCGCGCTGTCGTTGCGCGCGATCATAATCGGCCGGCCGTCATACCAGCGGGAGTGGCGCGGCAGGGCGATCGCCCGCTGACGGTTAAGCCGCTGCTCCAGCCGCTCATTGACGCCGCTCACGCCGTACGGCCCTTCCCGCAGCGCGCACAGCAGCTGAAATTCGCTGAAGGCGGCCAGCATCGCCTGCGGTTCCGCCCGCTCGCGGCGCAGCTGCAGGTAGCGCTCATAGCCCTGCTGTGCCGCGCCGAGCATGGCTTCGTACTCTTCGGTCGTGCTGAGGGGATGAAGCGCGATATCGTCAAACGGCTGGCGCAGCGTGGCCTTCACCTCCGCGCGCGCGCCAGCGTTCACCGCCCGCGCCAGGCTCCCAATGCCGGAGTGACTGCCGAAGCGATAGCTCTTTTGCAGCAGGCACAAGCTATCTCTCAGCGCGCCAGCGATAGCCCCCTCGCCTGCCGGTACCGGCGAACCGGTCAACCGGGTCAGCTCCTGCGCCCGCGCGGCGGTATAGCCCGAACTCGCCCAGGCGCAGATATCCCCCAGCACCGCCCCCGCTTCCACGGAGGCCAGCTGGTCGCGATCGCCGAGGAAGATCACCCGCCCGTGAGCCGGCAGCGCGTCGATGAGCCGCGACATCATCGGCAGGTCGATCATCGAGGCTTCATCCACCACCAGCACGTCCAGATGCAGCGGGTTGCCGGCGTGATAGCGCATGCGCTGGCTGCCGGGCTGGGCGCCCAGCAGACGGTGCAGCGTGCTGGCCTCGGTGGGAATCAACGCTTTCTGCGCGTCGGTCAGCGGCAGTTTTCTCAACGCCGCGCCCAGCGATTCGGTCAGGCGCGCCGCCGCTTTCCCCGTCGGCGCCGCCAGGCGAATACGACAGCGCGGACTGTCTTCAATCTGGATTAGCGCCGCCAGAAGTTTGGCCACGGTGGTGGTCTTCCCGGTCCCGGGACCGCCGGAGATCACCGAGATGCGGCGGGTCAGCGCCACCGCTGCGGCCACTTTTTGCCAGTCGGTTTCGCCGGTGGCAGGGAACAGAGCGTTCAGGGTTGACGCCAGCCGGGCCTCATCCATCTCCAGCACCCGGTTGGCTTCGTTGAAGAAGCGGGCGACGGTCAGCTCGTTGCGCCACATCCGGTTCAGATAGAGCCGGTCGCCGCATAAGATCATCGGCGCCGGGGCATCGCCGCCGCTCACCGCCGACGAAGCGAGCAGCATCGCGGGCCAGTCTTCCGGCGCGCCGGCTTCGGCCAGCAGCCGATCGCGGATTTCCCCCGCTTTCCCGCCGAGCGCCTCGTCGCCGCTCAGCCGCGAGAGCGGCAGGCATACGTGCCCCTCGCCGGCGTCCCGGCTCAGCAAGGCCGCCGCCAGCTTGACCGCCGGCGGGTCGTTTTGCGCCACCATCAGGGCAAACTGGACGTCCAGCGGCCGCAGCAGACGCTGCTCCACCGCCACCAGCAGTAGTTGTTCGAAAGTCATGAGGCCTCCTCCTGAGTTTCTCCGGCAAAAAGCTGATCCAGACCGTCAATCAGCGGTCGCACCGGCCGGGTGGTGAAGATCCCTTGCCCCCCCTCCTGCCCGTCCATGCCGCGCAGGAAGAGATAAATCACGCCGCCGAAGTGGCGGTCATAGTCGTAATCGGCCAGCCGGTGGCGCAGATAGCGGTGGAGCGCCAGGCTGTACAGCTGATACTGCAGATCGTAGCGGTGAGCCCGCATCGCCTGCTCCATCGCGGGCCGGGTATAGGCCTCGCGATCTTCCCCCAGCCAGTTCGATTTGTAATCCAGCAGGTAATAGCGGCCTTCGTGGCGGAAGACCAGATCGATAAAGCCCTTCAGCATACCGCGCACCTGACGGAAATCCAGCGGCGGCGTGTCGGCGGAAAGGGGATCGTACTGGCGGATAAGCGCGTCAAGGCGCTCCGCCGTCAGCAGCTGGGCGATGGGCAGGTAAAATGCCATCTCCACCTGTTTATCCCGCGCCGCAAGCTGATTGAGCGCGATATCCGGCCCCGGCAGACGGGTCTTCAGCACGCCCCCCAGCCAGTCGGTCAGCACCGGCGCCCACTGCGCGTCAAACCCGCTCAGCTGCAGTTTCTCCGCCATCCACCCGTCCGGCACCGGCTGGGTAAAGTCCAGCTCCTCAAACAGACTGTGCAGGAAGGTTCCCGGCGCGGCGCCGCGCGGAAACTGGTGCGGGGTCAGCTGCGGATCTTCCACGACTTCGCCGACGCCGGCGGCATCGACATCCAGACGCGGCAGCAGATCCTGTCCGCCGCTGAAACCATGCTGCTGCAGCCCGGAATAGCTGGTCACCCGCCAGTCGTCGGCGATGCGGCGCTGCAGCTCGCGCGCCGACAGCGGGGGAATGCTCGCCGCCGGCGCCTGCCACGGGGTCAGATCCAGCTCGCCAGGTCTCTGTAATGCAATATCGCCATGGCAGAAGTCCGCTAAACGCGCGGCCAGCCCGGCGGCATCCATGGCTTCGCCCGCCTGCAGCAGCCGCCCGAGGGCGCTCAGATGAAAATCGCTGTTGCCGGACTTTCGACTGCTGAGGGGCGCCACGCCAAGGCTGCAGTGCCAGACCGCGCGGGTGAGAGCGACGTACAGCAGGCGCAGATCTTCCGCCAGCCGTTCCGCCTCCGCCAGCTCGAGGCTGGCCTCATCCTGGCCCAGATCCAGTACCGCCGCGAACGTCTCGCGATCGTGATAGAACGCCTGGTCCTGTTTGCGAAACCGGGCGATAAACGGCAGCCAGACCAGGGGATATTCCAGTCCTTTTGACTTGTGAATAGTGACGATTTGCACGAGGTGCTTATCGCTTTCGAGACGCATCTGCTGGCTGGCGGCGTTGCTGTCCGGCTCGGCGATATGCTGTGTCAGCCAGCGCACCAGGGCATGCTCGCTTTCCAGCTGGCTGGCCGCCTCCTGCAGCAATTCGCTGATGTGCAGTATGTCGGTTAAGCGCCGCTCGCCGCCCCGGGTCGCCAGCAGGTTCTCGGCGATGTGCCGGGCCGTCATCAGCGCCCGCAGCATCGGCATCACCCCGCGCTGACGCCAGATCTGGCGGTATTCGCTGAACTCCTCCACCAGCGCGTCCCACGCCTGCTCATCCTGGTTGAGGTTTTCAATATCCAGCGCGGTCAGGCCAAACATTGAGGTCGCCAACGCGCTGCGCAGGGTATTTTCCCGCTCCGGGGACAACACCGCCTGCAACAGCCAGAGCAGCTCCTGGGCCTCCAGCGTCTCAAAAACGCTGTCGCGGTTGGAGAGGTAGACCGAGGGGATGCCCAGCGTCTGGAGCGCTTCACGCACCTGCGCCGCCTCCAGCCGGTTGCGCACCAGCACGGTAATATCCGAAGCCTGCACCGGGCGCGAGGTTTCCCCACGCCACAGCCGTGCGCGCCCCTGCTGACCGGCGCTCAGCCAGTCGCGGATCTGCGTGGCGCAGAGCTGGGCCATAAACGTCTGATAATCGCCGGCGCCAACGGTGTCGCCGGGCATCAGCCAGACGTTCATCGCCGGGACATCCGCTGCGTCAACGGTAAAGCGCAGCCCCTGGTTCTTCGCCGCCGACTTCACCGGCAGGAACGGTATCTCGCGAAACATGAAGGGGTTATCGCTGAGGCTGAACAGCCGGTTAACGCTGCCCACCATGCCAGGGGAGGAGCGCCAGTTGGTGTCAAGCGTGTAGTGCGCGGCAACGTCGCCGCGCGCTTTCATATAGGTAAAGATATCGGCGCCGCGAAAAGCGTAGATGGCCTGCTTCGGATCGCCGATCAGCAACAGCGCCGTCTCCGGACGCTGGCGCCAGATACGGCGGAAAATCCGGTACTGCTGGGGGTCGGTATCCTGAAACTCATCGATCATCGCCACCGGAAAACGCTGGCGAATGGCGCTGGCCAGCGCCTCGCCGCTGTCGCCGCGCAGCGCCTCGTCAAGCCGGCTGAGCATGTCGTCAAACCCCAGCTCGCCGCGGCGGCGCTTTTCGCGCGCGACCGCATCACGGATCTCGACCATCGCTCTCGCCAGCACCAGATCGGTGAGCGTCAGCGACGAGGCCAGCAGCGATTCGACGGCGCTAAACAGAGGATGCACGGGCGGTTCGCCACCGGCTTTGGTACGCTCAAGCAGAAACGACTGGGCAAATTTCTCCAGCGCGTCGGGCAACTGATAGCTCAACGTCTCTTCCTGCGCCCAGGCGGTCACTTTCTCAAGCCATTTGCCCTGGTTGCCGCGATTGAACTTCCGCCGGTCAAGGCCGGAATCTTCAAGCACGCCTTCGATCTCCCCCACCTGCTCGCGCCACTGCTGCTTGAGCGAGTCAATGCGGCCGATGATTTGCTGATGGCGTTCGGCCAGCGTCTCGTCGGCGGCTGGCGGCGACTTGAGCTGCGGCGCTTCGCCCTGCAGCCAGCGGTCAAGGGACTTCAGCAGGTCGCGCGGCCCTTTCCAGACGTCATGGATCACCGCCGCGATATCGCGGGTCAGTGGATAACAGTGACGGCGCCAGAAGTCGGCGCAGGCCTGATAGCGCAGGCGGGATTCATCCTCGATCAGCTGCTGCTCGAACAGCATGCCCGACTCGAAGGCGTTAAGGCTCAGCATCCGCTGGCAAAAACCGTGGATGGTGAACACCGCCGCCTCGTCCATCTGCCGTTCGGCCAACAGCAGGGTCTTCGCGGCATCGTCTTTATCGGCGATCTCCGCCAGCAGCGCGCTGTAGAGCGGGTTGTCGGATTCACCGCGCATACAGGCGATGCGCAGTTCATGGATGTTGCTGCGGATACGTCCGCGCAGCTCTTCGGTCGCCGCCTCGGTAAAGGTCACCACCAGCAGCTCTTCAACGCTGATGGCGCGGGGATAGGCGGCCTCGCCGCCCAGCCCCAGCAGCAGCCGCAGATACAGCGCGGCGATGGTAAAGGTTTTTCCGGTGCCCGCAGAGGCTTCTATCAGGCGCTCGCCCCTCAAGGGCAAGCGCAGGGGATCCAAAGACTCAGCGGTGTCGGTCATTCATTCTCTCGCATCAGGGGTAAGGATTGCTGCAATGCGCTGACGTTTTCCCACACTTTGCCGCCTGCCGGCTGGGCGTAGTCCGCTTTGCCATTCTGGCTACCGGAAATCTGGGACAATATCGTCATGCCCTGCGGATCCACCACCGTCTGATGGAAGAAATCGGCAAGTTTTTGCGGCGTCAGCAGTTTAATCTGAGCCACTACTTTATCACGTGAATCAAAACGCATATTACCGCGATCGAAATCTTTGCTCAGTTTCGATGCCTCTTCGCCCAGCGTCTGCGGCGCCTGCAGCATCTGGCTTATCACCGCCTGCTGAAGTTGGGCAAACTCTTCCGGCTTCATCGCCCGCAGCTTCGCCTCCGCGGTGGGGAAGAAGGCCTGGAACCGCTGCCAGAGGAAAGCCGGCTGCTTATCGCTACTCTGCAGCAGGAAGCCCATGCCCCACTGGCGCCCCACGTTCATCGGGAAGGCAAAGACCGCGTAGCCGAGCTGCTCTTCGGTGCGCAGCTGGTTGTAGAACCACGGCTGAATAATCTGTCCCAGCAGGGTGCTGGCGGCGGTGCTGCTGAACTCATCCACGTTGGGCGGCGCAAACACCGCGGCCAGCGCGGAGTCGGTGCTGTTGCCCGCTTTGTTGAAGATCGCCAGCTGCTGCCGGTTCACCACCACGTCTTTATTGCGGCACCATTCGTTGCCGTCAGCGCCCAGCTGCTGCTGGATCTGGCGAGCCAGCGTCGTGGCGGCATCGGCGGACATATTGCCGATCACCATCAGTTCAGGGCGCCCCTTGGTTTTCAGGTTGGCGCGGTAGTCGAGCACTTCCTGCAAGGTGATGGAAGGCAACAGCGCCCGGCGTACTTCGCGCTGGAAATACGGTACCTGGGAGACCATCTGGATCGGCATTATCGCCTGATCGTAGGCTTTGCCCTTCTCAGCGGAGTCCATCATTTGCGCATACCAGGATTTGGCCTGCTCCAGCTGCTCCTCGGTCGGCGTATAGCTGAAGTATCCCTGCAGCAGGTCGCTGAACAGCGCCGGCAGGTGCTGGGTGTAGCCGTTGGCATTGACCATTAACCCGTTATTGGCGCCGGTGGAGAACGAAATGCCGCCGACCGCCGCCTGGTTACTGAGCTGATCGAGGGCGATGCCGGCGAGATAATCGTTGAGGGCAAACATCACCTGCCGGCGAGCGCTGTCCATCGCCTGGGGATTACGCAGCACAAGAGAGATATCCGCCTTCGGCTCGCTGGCGAAATACTGGCTCGGGGCATAAACCACCCGCAGGGTCGGCTCATCGAGGATCAGCTGAGGGTGCGGCCAGGCTTTATCGCTTTTGATGAGGGTGAAATCATCCGGAATATAGGGGTTGAGCGCCGGCAGCTGCAGCTTGATCGCCTGCGCTTTTTGCTGCCAGTCAGCGAACGTCTGCTCGCCGATCTTATCCACCTGATACGGCGCATCGACAAAATAAGCGGTCTTGTTATGCGGTTCCTGCGGGCTGATATACCAGATGCGCGCGTTCTGCGGAGTCATCATCGCCAGCCGGTCTTTGATCGCCTGCGGGTCGTAGCGATCGGCAATGTTGACCACGTCCAGCGCATGCTCGACCGGCACCCGGATCATGGTATCTGCCAGCCATTCCACGTAATCCATGTCGCGGTTGATCGACGGATAGCGGAAATCCAGCGCCAGCACATGCGCCAACTCGTCAAAGTAACGTTTGTCGACACCCTGAGTACGCAGGAGGTTGAGGTAGCTGAATATGGCCGCCGTCACTTCGTCGCGGTGCGCCAGGCCTTTATCGGTGAGGGTGGCAGAGATCGCCAGCACGCCGCTGTTGCCGTTCACCACCGGATCAGAATCCGCGCGGATACCTTCCGCCAGTCCCTGCTTTTGCAGCCAGTCGGAGAGCGTCCCCGGGCTGCGGTTGCCGATCAGGTAAGTGACCAGTTCATCCGTTTTGCTGCGGAAACGATCGCTGTTGTTGTCGATGCGAAACTCGACGCGCAGCACTTTACGCGGCATCGCCGGCACATAGTGAATAATAATGCCTTTTTGCGCATCGGTTACCACCGGGACGCTTATTTCCGGCCTGCTGATGTGACGATTCGGCACGCGGCCAAAGGTGTCAGCGGCCATGCGCGCCAGCTCCGGCAACGGCTTGTTGCTGTAGATCACCGCTTTCATCAGGTTGGCGGAGTACCAGCTATCGCGGAAGGTGTGCAGCGCATCAAGAACCGGGTTGCCAGGCTTATCGCTGAGCGTCTCGAGGTTGCCGCCAGAGAAGTGGGCCGCCGGGTGAGCCGGGTTAATGGTTTCTGCGCTGACCTGGGCCATGCGCATCCCGTCTCGCGTCCGGGCCATCGTCAGCTCGGCGTTGACCGCGTTACGTTCGCGGTCGGCATATTTTTTATCCAGCAGCGGCGCAGCGATGGCGTCGGCCAGCCGGTCTACGGCCCCGTCCAGCGCATCATTCTCCACTTCGAGATAGAACGCGGTGCGGTAGGGCGCGGTGCTGGCGTTATGGCTGCCGCCATGCAGCTTAAGAAACTCTGCAAGGCTGTCAGGCTGGGGATATTTTTGCGACCCCATCAGCGTCATATGTTCCAGAAAATGCGCCAGCCCCTGATGATCGGCCGGATCCTGCAGGGATCCCACCGGCACCACCAGCGCCGACAGCGATTTCACCGCCTGCGGATCGGAAACCAGCAGCACGACCATGTCGTTATCAAGACGGATCGCCTGATACTGACGCGTATCTTTTTCGCTTTTGCGGATCGTCTCCTGAACAGGCTGCCATCCGGTGTCGGCTTGACTCAACGGCGCCCAGAGGGCGGCCAGCACTACAAAAACCTTGAACCATAAACTGCGGGGCATTCACGAACCTCATCATTAACAAACTTGCGCTGCACGGCGTGCAGCCTTTTATGTCCATCAGTCCGTGATACGTTGCGCATAATAAATGAACCGCCATTCACTGCGCAATTTTTATACTATTTAAATTTGTGTGGACTGATGGTAACGATATAGCGGTAACAGATAACGCTGCGTCTGGGCAATGATTTCTTCGTAATGCGCCGGCTCCAGCGAACGCCACAGGCGTTGATACCAGATATCGGCGCCCTCCCCGCTGACCACCATGTTACCTTCGTAGGTCTGCAGGAATTTGCTCCGCGCTTTCTGCTGCGTCTCTTCGTCCATTACGATGACATCCTTTTCGGCGTCATAACAGGCTTTCAGCCAGGCGCCACCGCTTTCCGGCAGCAGCAGCAGCGGCTGCGACATCCCCAGCAAATAGCCATCCACCAGCTCATTAAGGTACGCCTGCGCCTCGGCGGGCGCCAGCGGCGGAAAACGCCACTCTCCCTCTTTACGCACAAACAGCCGGCTCTCGCCGGTGCCGCCGCTGGCACAGTAGACAAGGTGTTCCAGCCAAAGTTGCATCCCCTGGGAGACGCTCAGCAGCGAAGGCCGCCAGCGCAGCAGCCCGTCCGGCTGCACCTGCTGCAGCCAGCCGGTCAGATTTACGCCGCCGCACTGGAGATCGATCTCCATGCTCTGCGCCTGCTGGCGCTCGGCTTTCACCCGCTCGGCCAGGGCCTGCATCTCCAGACGCTGCGTCTCCCACACCAGCTCGCCAAAGGCGCCATACGGCAGCTCGCCGGCGGCGCGGAAGCGGCGGAACATGGCCGAGGCGTCCTGTTCCTCGATAAGGGTATTGAGCAGTTGCTGGTTCAGTTGATAACGGCTCAGCCCTTCCAGGGTGAAGGGCTCGTCATCGGGAATATCATCCTCTTCCGCACGGAAATTGACCCGCAGACGCTGCTGAAAGAACGCGCGAACCGGGTGCTGCCAGAAGCGCAGGAGCTGCTCGAACGGCAGGCTGTCTATCGGCGGCGGGGTAAGCGGTTGAATGAAGTCGCTATGCGCCTCACCCTGCTGGCCGGCGGCAGCCAGCCATTCCCGGGCGTAGCTCTTGTTCTCGTCCTCCTGGAAATTGGCGATGTCGAACGGCATGCGGGTATGCAGGTGAGTGATGTGGGCTTTAACCCGCGCCTCGCTGGTGTCGCAATCAAGCTCCTCGTCGCCGGCGAGACAGTGGCTCTGGCCGATGTAATCCACCAGCTCCTGCACCAGCACCGAGGGAAAGCGCTCGCTGTTGTCCTGGATAGAACGGCCGATGTAGCTGATATACAGCGTCTGTTCGGCGGACATCAGCGCCTCAAGGAACAGGTAGCGGTCATCATCGCGCCGGCTGCGGTCGCCGCGCTGCGGCTTCTGGCTCATTAAATCAAAGCCCAGCGGCGGCAGCGTTCGCGGATAAACCCCATCGTTCATCCCCAGCAGGCAAACCACTTTGAAAGGAATAGAGCGCATCGGCATCAGGGTGCAGATGTTGACCGGGCCGGCGAGAAAGCGCTGGCTGATCCGTTGTTGATCGAGGCGCTGGGCCAGCTCATCGCGCAGCAGCGTCAACGGCACCTGGTCGCCATACTGCGCTTCCAGACCGCTATCAATCACCGCCAGCCACTGCTGCTCAATCAGCGCCAGCGCCGCTTCGGTCTCGCTGTCCGGCAGGAAAAAGTCATTCAGCAGATCGCGACAGACCGGCAGCCACTCCGCCAGCGGCCGCTGCTGGGCGAGACCGCGTCGCCACAGGTTAAGCTGCATCAGCAGCGATGCGAGGTTACCCACCAGTTCGGCGATCAAACCACTGGATTCGTCATAGGGCAGCACCGACTGCCATTCGCCCTCCCGGCTGTCCATCGCGTAGCCCAGCAGCATGCGGGTAAGGCCGAACCGCCAGGTGTGCTGGCCGGTCGCCGGCAGGTCAAGCTCACGGACGTTGTCGTCATCCATTCCCCAGCGGACCCCGGACTCGTTGACCCACTGGCGCAGGTAGCGCAGCCCCTCTTCGTTGATGTTAAAGCGCGCCGCCAGCACCGGCACGTCCAGCAGCGCCAGCACATCTTCGCTGGCGAAGCGGCTGTCGGGCAGCGAGAGCAGCGTGATAAACGCCTGCAGCACCGGGTGCGACTCCCGGGCGCGGCGGTCGGAGATCGCCCACGGCAGCCAGCGGTCGCCGCTGGCGGCGCCAAACACCGCCTGTATAAAGGGGCTGTAGCTATCGATATCCGCCACCATGACGATGATATCCCGCGGCGTGAGCGTCGGATCCGCCTCCAGCATCGCCAGCAGCCGATCGTGCAGAACCTCCACCTCACGCTGCGGACTGTGGCAGACGTGAATGCTCAGGCTGCGGTCGTCCTGCGCCAGCGGACGTTTGTCGCGACTGTGAGCGAACGCCTCTGCGCTCTGCCCGGCCACCGCCGCGTTGCGCAGTTCGAGGATATCCGACTGCAGGTTATGCAACAGGTTATCAGGAACGATATCGACAAAGGCGTCCAGCTCCTCATAGCGCTCCAATCCCGCCAGCAGGTAGATATAGTCGCGTCCCAGCTTGCCCCAGGAGGCGAGCAGCGGGTTGCCGACATCCTGCTCCCCGGCGTCATTAAACAGCCCTGGCGCCTGCCCGGCGTCGCGGAACAGGGGCAGCGCGCGCGCCTCGCGGTGATGGCGTCGCTGACGCGACAGTAGCTTCGCCAGAAACGCCGGATCTTTAATATCTCCCCAGTAGTAGCGGCAGGGGTTGGTGAACAGCACATAGACATCGACATGCTTACCCAGCGCCTGCAGCGCCTGCAGGTAGACCGGCGGCAGCGCGGAAATTCCACAAATAAAGACGCGCGACGGCAGCCCGGCGGGAGGTTCATCTGCCTTTTCCAGGGCGCTGATAAAGCGCTGATAGAGATTGGCGCGGTGCCACTGCGGCTGACCGAGCTCGGCGGTATAGCGCACCAGCGCTTTCCACAGCGGCGCCTGCCACTGCTGGGCGTCGCCGAGGCCGTCAACCCGCTGGTCGGCCTCCCAGCGCATCAGCCATTCCGGGCGATAGACCAGATACTGGTCATAGAGGTCCGCTACCCGGGCGGCCAGCTGAAACAGCTTGCGTTTGTCGCCGTCATCGCTCAGATACTGGCGCAGCAGGATAAAATCGTCTTCTTCCAGGTGCTGCGGCAGGAGAGTCATCAGCTTCCAGCTCATGCTCTGCTTGCTGAAGGCGCTTTCGCCAGGGATATCTTTCAGGACGCGCACGAACATATCCCAGATAAAGCTCGCCGGCAGCGGAAACTCGATGTTGGCGGCAATTCCGAAGCGCGAGGCCAGGGTCATCTGCAGCCACTGCGCCATACCGGTACTCTGCACCAGCACCATTTCAGCCTGAAAAGGGTCATCCAGCCGCTGGCGCTCGACGATAAACTCCATCAACGCCTCGAGAACATCCAGCCGGTTTGAGTGGTATACCCTTAACATAATTGCTCCTGACTACTGGCTGACCGGGCAATGCAGCCGGGTCATCTGCGCCCGCTTTGCAACGGGCATACTGATCGTTACCGTGATGCTGACACATCTTTGCGTCGATGTCTGCATACGGCTTACCTGCTCGCCTGCCGGCGGAGGCGGCGCGGAGAGCTGGCTATAGCGCCAGGCGTCGCGCCATAGCTGACGCGTCTGGTTCAGCTGGTGGACCCCTTGCGCCATTCCGCGCTGATAGCCGCCCAGCGCGGCGACCGTCAGCACCATCAGCGCCATCGCCAGCACGGTCTCCGGCAGGCTAAAACCCCGCTGGCGCTTCATGGCATTTGACATAAGCTCACCTCCCTGAGCGGGCAAAAATCGCTCCAGCCATGGGCGGAGAAACGCACCTGCCCGCCGCGCACCTCGCCGGACTGCCAGACCTGCACCTCGCCGCTGGCGCTGCTGAGCAGCAGCGAACCGTCGTCGAAGATGCGCAGACAGGCGCGCCAGCCCTGCTGCGCCTGCTCGCGGCAGGCCAGCGGCGCCTGTGTCGACCAGGCCTGCTGTTTTCCCCACTGTAGCGCCGAATGGGCCACAGCCGTATCGCGGATCGCCTGCGTTTCGCTGGCGGTTTGCGCCAGCAGCGCCCACTGCTGCAGGTTAAGCCCCTCAAGCAGCAGGCTACCGAGAGTCAGCAACAGGAGCACCATCAGCAGCGACGACATTCCACGCTGGCGGATCACAGGTTATACCCCGTCACCCGCTGCTCCACCTCGGCCGCCAGACCCGCCTGCCGGGCAGAGCGCGCCGCCAGCGTCACGATCAGCTCCGGCGCGAAGCCCTCGGTCAGCAGACGCTGCGCCGCAAAGCGCGTCACCACGATAGCGGCCGGATTGGTGATTTTCTCCCATCCGCTGCCGCGGCAGTCGCTGGCTCCGCGCAAAGTCTCCAGCGCGCCGTCGCGCAGGCGAAAGCCGGTGCTCTCCGCCGCTGCCGCAGGGGAGGTTTCCCATGTCCCATTGCTGTTCGCGTCCCAGCGCACAATCAGGCACTCGCCGTCGGCGGCAAGCTCCAGTCCGGCTCCGCCGCACGCTCCCCGGCAGTATCCGGCGCGCTGCAGATGTTTACCCACGGCATGCACCCGCTGCCACAGTTCGTTCTCCAGGGCCAGCTGTTCGCCCTGGCGCAGAATATGGCGCTGCAGGGCGGGTAGAAAGCGGCAGGCGCCAATCAGCAGCAGCGAGCCTATCGCCATGGCGATAAGCGCCTCCGCAAGGGAAAATCCGCGGCGGCTCACTGGCACCCTCCCTCGCTGTCGCTGCGGCATAAACGAATCCGCCCCCAGTGTGAAATCACAATGCTCCAGCTGCCGGCCTCGCTCTGCAGCCGCAGATTCCCCGCCCAGGCGGTGCTGCGCAGGCCGTAGAATCCCAGGCCAGGCGTGACGCCTGCCAGCGAGATCCCCGGCCAGCGCGGGCGCAGCGTTAAGGTCGACCCGGAGGCGCACGCCGGCGCCTCCCCCTGCGCACTCAGGCACCAGCCCTCTTCATCCTGGCCGACGCGAAGCACGCGGTCCCGGTTGTAGGCGTTGGCGTCATCGCGCAGGAAGACCAGGAAATCCCGCACCTGGACGGCGGTTTGCCACAGTCGTTGCTGCTGCTGCCAGCGCTGCCAGCCGTACAGGCCGCCGACGCTGAGGATCATCATTAACGTCAGCGTCACCAGGGTTTCCATCAGGGTATAGCCATGTTCTCTGTTCATGGCGCAGAGTATGCCGCGGCGGTTAGCCCTGGCGCGACGACGGAAAATAGCTTTCCCGGCCAGACACGCAAAAAAGGTTTGTATGATCAACAGCAGAACATTTTTTTGCGAGCCTCTTTCCAACATTCCCGCCCACAACCGCCTGTGGCCAGAGGGCGGGATGAAGCGTTCCTATCCTAATGGCGACGAGGGCTGCCACCCCATTCAGGTGGTGAAAACGGCATAAAAAAACCGGCGCCATCGGACGCCGGTTGGTCATATCTGCAGAGGGGGTTAAATCGCCACTGGCGCTTTGATTCCCGGGTGCGGATCGTAACCTTCAATCTCGAAGTCTTCAAAGCGGTAGTCAAAGATCGACGCGGGCTTGCGTTTGATAACCAGCTTCGGCAGCGGACGCGGTTCGCGGCTCAGCTGCAGATTGGTCTGCTCGAGATGGTTGCTGTACAGATGGGTATCGCCACCGGTCCAGACGAAATCGCCGACCTGCAGATCGCACTGCTGCGCCACCATATGCACCAGCAGCGCGTAGCTGGCGATGTTGAACGGCAGACCGAGGAAGACGTCGCAGGAGCGCTGATACAGCTGGCAGGAGAGCTTGCCGTCGGCGACATAGAACTGGAAGAAGGCGTGGCACGGCGCCAGGGCCATCTTATCCAGCTCGCCGACGTTCCACGCCGAAACGATGATCCGGCGGGAGTCCGGGTCGTTTTTCAGCTGGTCCATCACCGCGCTGATCTGGTCGATATGACGACCGTCCGGCGCAGGCCAGGAACGCCACTGTTTGCCGTAAACCGGCCCCAGGTCGCCATTTTCATCTGCCCACTCGTCCCAGATGGTGACGTTGTTGTCGTGCAGATAGGCGATGTTGGTGTCACCCTGCAGGAACCACAGCAGTTCATGGATGATGGAGCGTAAATGACAGCGCTTGGTGGTCACCAGCGGGAAGCCTTCCTGCAGGTTAAAACGCATCTGATGGCCGAAAATAGAGATCGTGCCAGTGCCGGTGCGGTCATTTTTTGGCGTGCCCTCGGCGAGCACTTTCTGCATCAAATCAAGATACTGTTTCATGGTTCCTCAAGAATTCAGTTGCTGCGGACGGTGGCGGTAAGCCCAAACCATCATGATGATACCCGCAAGCACCATCGGGATCGAAAGAATCTGCCCCATGCTGATGTACTGCACCCAGCCGCCGGTGAACTGGGCGTCGGGCTGGCGGAAGAATTCCACGATAATGCGGAACAGGCCGTAGCCAATCAGGAACAGGCCGGAAACGGAACCGGTCGGGCGCGGTTTACGGATAAACAGGTTCAGGATCAGGAACAGCACCACGCCTTCCAGCGCCAGCTCGTACAGCTGCGACGCGTGGCGCGGCAGCGCGCCATAGGTATCAAACAGCGATTGCCATTCCGGGTGGGTCGGCAGCAGCGCCAGGTCTTCAGCACGGGAGCCCGGGAAAATCATCGTGTAGTGGAAGCTCGGGTCCACGCGGCCCCACAGCTCGCCGTTGATAAAGTTGCCCAGACGCCCGGCGCCAAGGCCAAACGGGATCAGCGGCGCGATAAAATCGGAGACCTGGAAGAAGGTCCGTTTGGTGCGTCTGGCGAAGATAATCATCACCAGGATCACGCCGATCAGGCCGCCGTGGAACGACATGCCGCCGTCCCAGACGCGGAACAGATACAACGGATCGGCAAGAAAGACCGGCAGGTTGTAGAACAGCACGTAGCCGATACGGCCGCCCAGGAAGACGCCGAGGAAGCCCGCGTAAAGCAGGTTTTCCACTTCATTTTTCGTCCAGCCGCTGCCCGGACGATTCGCCCGACGGGTGGCCAGCCACATCGCAAAGACAAAGCCCACCAGGTACATCAAACCGTACCAGTGGAGGGAGACCGGGCCTAGAGAAAAAATGACCGGATCGAACTCCGGAAAATGCAGGTAGCCACTATTCATCTGTCACCATAAAGACTTGTTATTCCGCCGAAAGTGGACAGCGGTGATGATCCATGCCCGATTAAAACGGGCACGCCGAAGGAGGCGAATGATAGCATAAGCATGTAGTGCGATCCGCGCTGAACGTGTAAAAGATATGTATACGGATGCTAACAGAATGCCGTTTTCCCGGTGGTATCCTATTTTGCCGGAGGGTGCGAACAGAGGATTCCCGGGTTACGGCTTACGCCTCACCCGGGCTACCGCTACCGCCCGCCGCGGATCAGGCCGCCGAGACCGCGCCGCTCCATAAAGGCCGCCACCTGATGGCGCACCTCGGCGGTCATCTGGGCTTCGAGGCTGCGACGCGACAGCTCCTGCGCCTCTTCGATATCGATGCGGCGCAGCAGATATTTCACCCTCGCCACCGAGCGGCCGTTCATCGACAGATGGCGATAACCGAGACCGATGAGGATCGTCACGCACATCGGGTCGCCTGCCATCTCGCCGCACAGTCGCAGATCGATGCCAAAGCGCTCCGCGTCATGGGCGATCATCGCCAGCGCCCGCAATACCGCAGGATGCAGGCTGTCATACATGCTGGCGACCCGGGTATTGTTACGGTCGACGGCAAGCAGGTACTGGGTCAGGTCGTTCGTGCCTACCGAGATAAAATCGATCCGGCTGGCCAGCTGCGGCAGCATAAAGACCATCGACGGCACCTCCAGCATCACCCCCAGACGCGGACGCGGGATGGCGTAGCCGATCATCTCTTCCACTTCCCGGCTGGCGCGGTCGATCAGCCGACGGGCCTCATCGACCTCTTCCAGACTGGTCACCATCGGCAGCAAAATGCTGAGGTTGCCGGTGGCGGCGTTGGCGCGCAGCATCGCCCGCACCTGGATCAAAAAGATCTCCGGCTGATCGAGGGTGATGCGGATCCCGCGCCAGCCAAGGCACGGGTTTTCTTCACTGATCGGCATGTACGGCAGCTGTTTATCCGCGCCGATGTCCAGAGTACGCAGGGTCACCGGTTTGCTGTTAAACATCTGCAGCATGCCCTGATACTGGGCGACCTGCTCCTCTTCTGAGGGGAAGCCGCTCTGCAGCATAAAAGGAATTTCGGTACGGTACAGACCAATACCGTCAACAAAGCTGCCGAGCTTCTCTTCGTGCTCCGGGCTTAAGCCGGCGTTGAGCATGACTTTCACCCGTTCGCCGCTTTTCAGCTCCGATGCGCGCTGGAGATCGTCCTCCGCCAGGCGGCTGAGCTCGTTCTCTTCGCTGATAAGCCGCTGATACTCCTGCAACAGAACAGGTTCAGGATCCACCAGCAGCTCACCGCGATAGCCATCGACAATCAGCGTATGGCCATGCAGCAGCGAGGGCTGAATATCGGCGCCCATCACCGTTGGGATGCCAAGGGCCCGCACCATAATGGCGGCATGGGAGTTGGCAGCGCCATCGCGCACCACCACGCCGGCCAGACGATCCTGCGGCACCTCGGCGAGGGTGGTGGCCGACAGCTCGTCCGCCACGAGGATAATGCGCGCCGGCCAGGTGTTAGGTCCCTGAATACTGTCGTCGAGATGGAACAGCAGACGCTGACCCAGCGTGCGCAGGTCGCCGGCCCGCTCCTTTAGATAGCCGTCGCTCAGCGCGGCAAACTGTTCGGCGAACTTCTCGATGATCTTTTTGACCGCCCACTCGGCGACGGCGCCTTTGTCGACTTCGGCAAAGAGCTCGCGACGCAGGCGGGCGTCGGAGAGCAGGTGCGAGTAGAGATCGAAGATCGCCGCCGTCTCTTTTTGCGCGCCGGCGGCGTAGCGTTTGCTGTAGCGACGAAACTCGTTGGCCGCTTCTTCCAGCGCGCCGGTCAGGCGTTCACGTTCCGAGGCGGTGTCCAGCGTCGAGGCTTCATACACCTGCTCCATCAGCGGCAGGCTGACGTCCATCCAGCCCTCGGCGATCGCCACCCCGGAAGAGGCCGGCAGAGCGCGAATGCGCGTCTGACGATACTGACCGAACAGGGCGTTCAGCTGGGACTGGGAGAGGATCGCCGCCATCTGGGTGGCGAGAGTGACGAGGAAAGACTCTTCGCTTTCATCAAACTGGCGCAGCTCACGCTGCTGGACCACCAGCACGCCCAACAGCTGGCGGCGCTGGATGATCGGCACGCCAAGGAAGGCGCGGAAGCGGTCCTCTTTGACGGCGGGAATATACTTGAAGCTGGGGTGTTTTTGCGCATCGGCGAGGTTGATGGGCTCCGCCAGGCGGCCAACCAGCCCCACCAGGCCTTCATCGAACGCCAGCGCAACGGTGCGCCCGCGAGGTTTTTTTAACCCGCGGGTAGCCATCAGGTAATAGCAGCGTCGATCATTGTCAGCCAGGTAAACCGAGCAGACTTCCGTCTCCATCGCCTGGCAGACATCCGTCACCAGAATATCCAGCGCCTCGTTTAAACGCGGCGCACTCGCGACCTTCTCGACTATTTCTCGCAACCGAGTGAGCATAATGTGCGTGGCTTAACCTCTTTTACGTCGATAAGCAGGCGCGCTTTGCGGCTTAGGTGCGCTCTCCGCCAGCGACATAGTGACGCTGGCGAACTCTTTCATCACCCGGCGGTAGACGTCGCGTTTGAACGACACCACCTGACGCACCGGGTACCAGTAACTCACCCAGCGCCAGCCATCAAATTCAGGTGTGCTGCTGGTTTGCATATTGATGTCCGCGTCGTTACCGATCAACTGCAAAAGAAACCACTTTTGTTTCTGGCCGATACAAACCGGCTTTGTGTCCCAACGCACCAAACGTTTAGGCAACTTGTAACGCAGCCAGTTACGGGTTGAGGCAAGGATCCGCACATCTTTACGGCTTAACCCGACCTCTTCAAACAATTCCCGATACATCGCCTGCTCTGCGGATTCTCCTGGATTTATGCCCCCTTGCGGGAACTGCCACGAGTGCTGACCATAGCGTCGGGCCCACATGACCTGGCCCTGACGATTACAGATTACAATACCGACATTTGGGCGGTAGCCATCGTCATCAATCACCGGACTACCTCAAGATAAGCTTCAATGTGAATGATTGTTTCACACTCGTCGGAAACGGTAAACCACTCTGTTCGCACACTGAGAACGGATAACATTTGAATAACTCACAGTAATTGCCAGAGTTATAAACAGCGAAAGCGCCCGACGTCCGATTTTATTCACTTTTTCTGTGGATAGAGTTGTGAAGAAGTACGGAATTAACCCGGGAAAACCCGGAGTAATCTGAACGTCGCACTGCTAGCACCTTATAATAATGATAGCATATTCATTAAGTTAGAATATATTCCTTTCACTTATTACAGCATAACGTGACGATCATCACACATGCGATCCGCCGACTGATGAAAGATCGAGCAATGTCGATTTTATCCACAGATTACGCGCAGGTCGCGGGCATATTTTCTCTAAAAATTCGATTTTCGTCGCACGTCAAGGCTGTAAATCGAACCAGTAGTGGGGCTTTTCCCCAGTTATCCCACTTTTCTGTGGATAACATGGTGTAAGATCCTGTTTATTGTCAGTGACCAGTTCTGGAAAACCTGTTTTCATGGTTTTCACCTGTCGCGTAATGACCTTAAAAAATCATATAAATCATGGGATTGGTATAGTTACTCAGAAAACGATAAACTCTATCCACAACGCGCAAAATTAGCGCTCATTTTTTAACCAAAGGTGTCGCCCTATGCCCGCTATCGCTCCGCTCTCCTCTCCGCCGCAAAGTCAGGAACAGCTGTTGGCCCAGGCCCGCCAGCTGGCCGGCTATACGCTGGGTGAGCTGGCGGCGCTGGCCGGGATCCCCATTCCCCGCGATCTGAAACGTGATAAAGGCTGGACGGGCATCCTGCTGGAGCTGTGGCTGGGGGCCAGCGCGGGCAGTAAACCCGAGCAGGATTTCGCCGCGCTGGGGGTGGAGCTCAAAACGATCCCTATCGACAGCCGGGGCCGTCCGCTGGAGACCACTTTTGTCTGCGTCGCCCCGTTAACTGGCAATAGCGGCGTCACCTGGGAGAGCAGCCATGTGCGGCATAAGCTGCAGCGAGTCCTGTGGATCCCTGTGGAGGGAGAGCGCACCATTCCTCTGGCGGCGCGGCGCGTCGGCGCACCGCTGCTGTGGAGTCCGGACGAAGAAGAGGAGCGCCAGCTGCGCATGGACTGGGAAGAGCTGATGGATCTTATTGTCCTCGGTGAGGTGGAGCGCATTACCGCCCGCCACGGCGAGGTGCTACAGCTAAGACCGAAAGCGGCCAACAGCAAGGCGTTGACCGAAGCCATCGGCGCCCGCGGGGAGACGATCCTCACGCTGCCGCGCGGCTTCTACCTGAAAAAGAATTTTACCGCCGCCCTGCTCGCCCGCCATTTTTTGTTACAACACGATTAATTTTTTGTTCTGCGTTGGGGCTTGCATATAATTGCTGCTTTCTATTTTGCAGGACTTTGAACAATGTTATTTGCATGGATAACCGATCCTAACGCCTGGCTGGCGCTGGGCACCTTGACGCTGCTGGAGATCGTGCTCGGGATCGATAATATTATTTTTCTCTCTCTGGTTGTGGCCAAGCTCCCCACCGCCCAGCGCGCCCACGCGCGACGGATCGGTTTAATGGGGGCGATGGTCATGCGCCTGGCGCTGCTGGCCTCTATCGCCTGGGTCGTTAAGCTGACCAACCCGCTCTTTACCGTCCTCGGTCAGGAGATTTCGTTTCGCGATCTGATCTTGCTGTTTGGCGGACTGTTCCTTATCTGGAAAGCCAGTAAAGAGATTCATGAATCTATCGAAGGCGAAGAGGAGGGGCTGAAAACTAACGTTCACTCCTTCCTCGGCGCCATCGTGCAGATCATGCTGCTGGACATCATCTTTAGCCTCGACTCGGTGATCACCGCCGTCGGCCTGTCGGATCATCTGTTTATTATGATGGCGGCGGTTGTGATTGCGGTGGGGGTCATGATGTTCGCCGCGCGACCTATCGGCGATTTTGTTGACCGTCATCCGTCGGTGAAAATGCTGGCGCTGTCGTTTCTGATCCTCGTCGGCTTTACCCTGATGCTGGAAAGTTTCGACGTCCATGTGCCGAAGGGATACATCTACTTCGCGATGTTCTTCTCTATTGCGGTGGAGAGTCTTAACCTGCTGCGCAATAAGAAAAACCCGCTGTAAACCACAAAATTGCAGCCTGGTCACAGGCTGCAACCCTTTTTCAGACTTTACTGCTTTTTATGTCTCACAAATCAGGCTATTAATAGACAGGTATGGGGTGCAGCTACTCAAGAGGTGATGACGATGAAAAAATGGGCAGTATTGATTTCCGCCGTAGGACTGGCGTTCTCGGTTTCCGGTTGCAGCAGCGATTACGTCATGGCGACCAAAGATGGGCGAATGATCCTGACCGACGGTAAACCCACCGTGGATGACGATACCGGTCTTATCAGCTACGAAGATCAGCAGGGTAATAAAATGCAGATCAATCGTGACGACGTTTCACAAATCATTAAGCGTTAATTTTTCCCCGTCGGCCCCAGCCTCTGTTGACGCTGCGCTTACCGACAACCAGTCTTCTGAGAAGAGTCGGGACACACCAGGACACTGCGGGTTTCACCCACCGCTCCTCCTCGTCACCCGGCTTTTTTGATTTTTTTACTTCCTCTTTTTCTCACCCTCTGCCATGTTGATACTCCTTTGTCGGGGAATGCCTGACCTTATAAATAAAAAGGAAGCTGGCTATGCAGTATCACCGTATCCCACACAGTTCACTTGAAATCAGCACCCTCGGGCTGGGAACCATGACCTTTGGCGAGCAGAACAGCGAGGCCGATGCCCATCAGCAGCTCGACTATGCGGTCGCCAACGGCATCAATCTGATCGATGTCGCTGAAATGTACCCTGTCCCGCCGCGCCCGGAAACTCAGGGGCTGACCGAAACCTACGTCGGCAACTGGCTGGCGAAACGCGGCAATCGCGAAAAGCTGGTGCTCGCCTCGAAGGTCAGCGGGCCCGCGCGTAATAACGACAGCAGTATTCGACCAAACCACGTCCTGGACCGGAAAAATATCCGCGAGGCGCTGCACGCCAGTCTGAAGCGTCTGCAGACCGATTATCTCGACCTGTATCAGGTACACTGGCCGCAGCGCCCCACCAACTGCTTTGGCAAGCTGGGCTACACCTGGGCCGACGCCGCCCCCGCGGTGACCCTGCTGGATACCCTCGAGGCGCTGACCGAGTTCCAGCGCGCCGGCAAGATCCGCTACATCGGCGTGTCGAACGAAACCGCCTTCGGCGTGATGCGTTATCTGCACCTGGCGGATAAGCACGACCTGCCGCGGATCGTGACCATTCAGAACCCCTACAGCCTGCTGAACCGCAGCTTTGAAGTCGGCCTGGCGGAAGTGAGCCAGTTCGAAGGCGTGGAGCTGCTGGCCTACTCCTGCCTGGCTTTCGGCACCCTGACTGGGAAGTACCTCAACGGCGCGAAGCCGGCGGGGGCGCGCAATACGCTGTTCAGCCGCTTTACGCGCTACAGCAGCGAGCAGTCGCAGAAAGCGGTGGCGGCGTACGTGGATATCGCCAAACGCCACGGCCTCGATCCGGCGCAAATGGCGCTGGCCTTTGTGCGTCGGCAGCCGTTTGTCGCCAGCACCCTGCTGGGGGCGACGACCATGGCGCAGCTGCAGGCCAACGTGGAAAGTTTACAGCTTGAGCTGAGCGAAGAGGTATTAGCGGAGATTGAAGCGGTGCATCAGGTTTATACCTACCCGGCACCGTAGCACGACCTGTCGACGCCGGCTTCTGGCGTCGCGTTGTTGCCCGGTGGCGGCTACACCTTACCGGGCCTACGCTACCCCGGTCGGGTAGCCGCCTCAGCAGCCGCGGTAGCCCGGGTCAGGCGCAAGCCGCAACCCGGGATTTCCCTCTGCCCGCGCACCTGGCAGGGGTTACGATTTCGAGTCAACCGCGACGAGAAGTTATTTACGCCGCCCCCAGACCCACAGCGCGGCGATGGCCACGGCAAACACCGCGCCAAAACCTATCCCCACGGCGACCGGCGGAACGCCCACGCTCACCGCCAGGGAATAGAGCCCCAGCATCAGCAGCATCGCCACGTTTTCGCCCAGGTTCTGTACCGCAATCGCGTTACCCGCCCCGACCGAGTGTTTCCCGCGCTCCTGCAGCAGCGCATTCAGCGGCACGATAAAGAAGCCGCCGAACACCCCGAGCAGCAGTAGCAGTCCGAACGCCGGCAGCAGCGACTGCTGCACCGCAAACGCCATTACCGCAATACCGATCAATATCCCGGCCGGCATACAGCGCGACACCGTCTCCAGAGTCACCAGCTTCGCCGCCGCCCCGGCCCCCAGCACAATCCCCACCGCCACCATCGCATTAAGATAGGTGGGCATGGCGTTGCTGGTAATGCCCAGCGCTACCGGCACCCAGATCACCAGCAGGAAGCGCAGGGTCACACCAGCGCCCCAGAACAGGCTGGTGCCCATCAGCGAAAAGCGGGTTTCGCCGTTGCGCCACAGCGTGCGGCAGGCGCTGAAGAAGCTGTGCGTCATCGGCTTAAAACGCCATGACTGCCCCGGACGCGCCGCCGGCAGCCTGGGTATCCACAGGTTAGCCACCACCGCCCCGCCGTAGACCAGCGCGCAGACGATCAGCGCCGCCAGCACGTGCCAGTCGGCGAGGATCCCGCCGGCCATGGAGCCCAGCAGGATCGCCGCGATGGTCGAGGACTCCATCAGTCCGTTAGCCTTCACTAACTTATCGCCGGTGGTCAGTTCGCCGAGAATGCCATACTTGGCCGGCGAATAGGCGGCGGCGCCAATCCCCACCAGCGTATAGCCGATAAATGGATTGACACCGAAGCAGATGCAGCCGGCGCCGAGCAGCTTCAGGCCGTTGGCCACCATCATCACCCGGCCTTTGGCAAAGCTGTCGGCGAACTGGCCGACAAAGGGGGCAAACAGGATGTAAGCGCCCACAAACAACATCTGCAGGACCGGCTGGCTCCACTCCGGATAATAAAGCTGCTTCATCAGCGCCAGGGTGGCGAAGAGAAGCGCATTGTCGCCGAAGGCCGACAGGAACTGGGCGCAGATCACCGCCATCATCCCTTTCGAATACAGCGAAGGGTTAGTATGCACTGACTCACTCATGGGTTGTTTCTGCCTCGTCGACCATGTTTTTCAGGGTGACATAGTCTGGCTTGCCGCTGCCGAGCACCGGCAGCTGTTTCAGCCAGCGTATATCGCGCGGCACCGCCAGCTCCGGTACGCCGTGCTGGCGAGCGTAGCGCAGCAGGGCTTCGCGAGTCAGTTCATTATCGGTGGTAAACAGCACCAGCGCCTCGCCTTTGCTGGCGTCCTGTTTAATCGCCGTGGCGTGCATTTTGTCCGGCGATGCGCCGAGGGCCACCTGCTCCACCATCTCAAGAGAGATCATTTCGCCAGCGATTTTGGCGAAGCGCTTCGCGCGGCCCTGGATGCGGACATAGCCCTGCTCGTCGAAGGTGACGATATCGCCGGTGTCATACCAACCCGCTTCCTTTTCGCCGTGCTGATTTTCCGCCGTCGGCGCTTCCAGCACCCCGGGATTTTCCACCCGCAGGTAGCCTTTCATAATGTTCGGCCCTTTCAGCTGCAGCCGCCCCCCTTGCTCAATGCCAGGCATCGCCAGCAGGCGGGCGTCCATCCCCGGCAGGATACGCCCCACGGTGCCGACCTTCGCCGCCATCGGCACGTTGATCGAGACCACCGGGGCGCACTCGGTCACGCCATAGCCTTCGAGAATGCGCAGGCCGAATTTATCCTGCCACAGCTGTTTGGTGCTCTCCTGCAGCTTCTCCGCCCCGGCGACCACATAGCGCAGACGATAGAAATCATAGGGGTTAGCGAAGCGGGCATAGTTGGCGAGAAAGGTCGAGGTGCCGAAGAGCACTGTGCAGTTGCGATCGTAGACCAGCTCCGGCACCACGCGATAGTGCAGCGGGCTGGGATAGAGAAACACCTCCGCGCCGGTAAGCAGCGGCGTCAGCAGACCGACGGTGAGGCCAAAGGAGTGGAACAGCGGCAGCGCCGACATAAAGCGATCATTAGCGGTAAAGTCGGCAATGGTTTTGATCTGCTCGACGTTGGCCAGCAGACTTTTATGGCTGTGCACCACCCCTTTCGGATTGCCCTCCGAGCCGGAGGTGAAGAGGATCATCGCCGCGTCTTCCGGCTGCTGCTTAACCTGCGCCAGACGCGGCGCCAGCAGATGGCCGAAAATCCACAGTTTGTCCGCAGGGGTGATATCGCCTTTGAGATCTTCCAGGAACACCCAGCGCACCTGAGTCAGCTGCTCCGGCAGGTGCCAGAGCTTGCCTTTATCAAGGAAGGTGCGCGAGGTAAAAATGGTGTTGAGTTCCGCGGCGGCGATGGCGCTGCTGAGCCCTTTCACCCCGGCGGTATAGTTCATCATCGCCGGAATGCGCCCGCGGGCGATCGCGCCGAAAATCACCGCCGCGCTGATGCCGGCGTTGGGCAGCATCAGGCCGATCTTCTCGCCCCGCTGGCTGTATTTTTCCAGAATGCGGGCGACAAACAGGGTTTTGGTCAGCAGCTTGCGATAGGTATCCGGCTGGAAGTTGATATCCTCCACACAGGGTTTGCGCGCGCCGAAGCGGTCCTGCGCCGCCAGCAGCGACTCATACAGGGTTTCCCGCGGACGCACCGCCATCCGGGCTTCCATCATGATCTGATGCAGCATTTCTCCGGCGATTTTGCGCCGGTCGCGGGCGCGCGGCGCCTCAGGCATCGGCAGATGGGTGGGCGGCAGCAGATGCAGCTGAATACGCGGGAACAGGCGACGTTTCACCAGCCCCTTCAGCCGGCTGAAGGGCGTCAGCTCAGCGCCTTCAATGCGCAGCGGCACGATGGTCGCCTGCGATTTGGCGGCGACAAAGGCGGCGCCGTCATAAATTTTCATCAGCGAGCCGCTGACCGAAATTCGCCCTTCCGGGAAGATGACCACCGGCCGCCCCTGTTCAATCAGGCGCACCAGATGTTTGATCGACATCGGTTTGGTCGGGTCCAGCGGCACAAAATCGATAATCGGCGTCAGCGCGCGCATAAACCAGCGCTGGCTGATTGAGGTATAGACGGCAAAAACCGGTCGGACCGGCAAAAACAGCGCCAGCAGAATGCCGTCGAGGAACGAGACGTGGTTCGGGGTAATTAAGACTTTTTGCTGGTGCAAAGCCTGCGTGTCGCCGGTCAGTCTGACCCGGTATAACCCCTTGAACAGCAGTCTGAAAAATCCCAATAGCATAACAACTCCATGTGACCGGTGATGAGTCAAAGCAGGTTACACGAGAAGGCGTGGGAAAGCAGTGCAGCGGGGGGATTTTCAGAATAAAAAAAACCTGCGCATCCGCGCAGGCTGGTGTAAGTAAAGTGGTCAACATGACGTTGACTCCACCTATCAATACCTCTGGGATAGCCAGAATATCAACCTGCTCGGCGGACAAACCAGCGAACATTCGCAACAGCGCATCGCAAAGTGTAAGCAAAGGTTTGTATTTCCCCGAGCCGGTTTCAATTACTGATAGCGTCAATGTAAACAGGTCACCGATAAGCCCGCTCTAAATCACATTTGCGCCATTCCTTCGCCGCCGCGCCTTGAATCTGCCGCTCTTTCCCGTAACATAGCAGTATGTAAACGCTTACCCTATAAAAGGCATGGTATGGCGACAATTAAGGATGTAGCCCGACTCGCAGGAGTCTCCGTCGCTACCGTCTCCCGCGTCATCAACAACTCTCCCAAAGCCAGCGAAGCCTCGCGTCAGTCCGTGGGCGCGGCGATGGAAACCCTCAACTATCACCCCAACGCGAACGCCCGGGCGCTGGCCCAGCAGTCCACGGAAACCGTCGGCCTGGTGGTGGGCGATGTCTCCGACCCCTTCTTCGGCGCGATGGTCAAAGCCGTCGAACAGGTGGCCTATCGCACCGGCAATTTTTTGCTGATTGGCAATGGCTACCACAACGTGCAGAAGGAGCGCCAGGCGATAGAGCAGCTGATCCGTCACCGCTGCGCGGCGCTGGTGGTGCATGCCAAAATGATCCCCGATGAGGAACTCGCCGGGCTGATGAAGCAGATCCCCGGCATGGTGCTGATCAACCGCATCCTGCCCGGATATGAAACGCGCTGCGTAGCGCTGGACGATCGCTACGGCGCCTGGCTGGCGACCCGCCATCTGATCCAGCAGGGGCACACGCGTATCGGCTACCTGTGCTCAAACCACGATATCTCTGATGCGGAAGATCGCCTGCAGGGGTACTACGCGGCGCTGGAGGAGAGCGGCCTGCCGTGCAACGACCGGCTGGTCACGTTCGCCGAGCCGGATGAAAGCGGCGGCGAACAGGCGATGACCGAACTGCTTGGCCGCGGCCGCCACTTTAGCGCCGTCGCCTGCTATAACGACTCGATGGCCGCCGGCGCGATGGGGGTGCTGAACGACAACGGCATCGACGTCCCGCGGGAAATTTCACTGATCGGCTTCGACGATGTCCTGATTTCGCGCTATGTTCGCCCGCGGCTGACCACCGTCCGCTACCCGATCGTCACGATGGCGACCCAGGCGGCCGAGCTGGCCTTAGCCCTGGCGGAGCAGCGCCCGGCGCCGGAGATCACCCACCTGTTCAGCCCGACGCTGGTGCGCCGTCATTCGGTGGTGGCCCCGCAGGAAGGCGATAAGTCGTAGCGATAGAGATGCACGGCGGTGGCCGGGTAATCCAGCCCCTCGCCGATGTAGCGCCAGCCGAAGCGTTCATAAAAATCGCGGCAGGCGGAGTAGAGATAAAGCTCCCGATAGCCCGCGCGGCGGGCATAATCGATCACATGCCGCTGCAGCTGTCCGGCCAGCCCCTGACCGCGAGCGGCGGGCGCGACGTACAGCGCCGCCAGCCAGGGAAACAGATCCTGGCGGCTGATCAAATCGCAGCGCCAGAGGCCAATCGTTCCCAGCAATTGCTCCCCTTCCACGGCAATAAAGGTCAGCGGCAGCGCCTCCGCCGTCTGGCTATGCTGCACAATGCTGGCGAAAAACTCCCGCGGCAGCGCCTCGCCGCCAAAGGCCTGCCACAGCCAGTCGGTCACCTCCCGGGCGAACTGCGGCGCGGCGTACAGCGGCAGGATCGTCATACCAGCTTCCCCTGAAAAATCGGCACCGAGTCGAACAGATAGCCGTCAAAGTCCGGGGCGTCTTCATCGGACAGCTCCAGCAGACTGTTTTTAACGTTTTCCAGATGCTGCCACATCGCCTGCCAGGCGCCCATCACATCGCGACGCCGCAGCGCGGCAAGCAGGGTCTGCCGGTCGCCGAGCCACTTCAGCCGCCAGGCGCGGCTGGCAATATGCACATTGAACTGCTGCCACAGCGGGCTGCTGTCCATCTGCAGCCAGATCCGCTCCACCGTCGCTAACAGCATCTGGTTCTGCGTCGCCCCGGCCAGCACCAGATGGAACAGACGAGCGTTATCCTGGGCGGTGTCGTTGAGGGCGATTGCCCGCTGCTCCTGCTCGATAATCCGCTTCAGATTATCGATATCGGCGCGGGTGGCCATTTTCGCGGCAAAGGCGGCGATATTGCTCTCCAGAAGCTGGCGCGCCTGGAGAATTTCAAACGGACCAACGTCGCTGCTGAGCAGTTGCTCTTCTTCGCTGTCGTTTTCGTGCGGGATACGCATGACGTACACCCCGGATCCCTGACGGATATCCACCGTCCCCTGCAGCTCCAGCATCAGCAGCGCTTCGCGCACGATGGTCCGGCTGACGCCATAGGTTTCGGCAATATGGCGTTCCGGCGGCAAACGCGACCCGACCGGGTAGCGCCCCTGCGCGATCTGGGCGCGCAGGTCATCACCAATCTCCTGATAGGGCTTCTTTTCCGGCGGAATTATCGCTTTTTCCACAAAATCACCTGTGCGTTACATGCCTGCGAGTCAAACACGGCGCTATCTTAGCAAATATTGCCCCCGGCTAGCGGTATTCATCATCGATATCCAGCACCAGTTCACGCCGTTCGCCGAGCTGACGAAACCAGTGCGCCGAGGCTTTGGGTCGCCGGGCGCGATGGTTTTGCAGATCGATTTCGATAAGCCCGTAGCGGTTTTTAAAGGCGTTCATCGGCGACACGTTGTCGGTAAACGCCCACAGCATATAGCCCTGGCAGTTGGCCCCTGCCTCGCGGGCGCGCAGGGTGTGCCACAGATGTTCGCTGATAAAACGAATGCGATAGCTGTCGTCAATGGCGCCTTCGCGGTTACGGAACTGGCCTTCGTTTTCCACCCCCATCCCGCTCTCCGCCACGAACCAGGGAATGTTGCGATAGTCATTTTTTATCCGCATCGCCATATCAAAGATGATTTGCGGGTAGATTTCCCAGCCGCGGGAGGCGTTCATCCGCCGGCCGGGCAGCTCAAACGGCTCATAATACCAGGCCGGATGGAACGGGGTATGCGGATGCCAGGCCCGCGACGGGGCTTTGACCCGGTGCGGATAGTAAAGGTTAATCCCCAGCTCATCGACGGTGTGCTCGCGGATAATCGCCAGATCCTCCGCGCTGGCCTCCCACGTCACCTGATGCTGCTCAAGCAGCGCGATAAGCGCCGGCGGCCAGACCCCGTGCACCAGCGGGTCGAGAAACATACGGTTGTAGAACAGATCGTAGATCTCCGCCGCGCGCAGGTCATGCGGGGCGCGGGAGCGCGGGTAGGTCACCTCCGGATTGAGGATGCAGCCGACGGTCCCGGGATAGCCTAGCTCGCGAAATCGCTTCACGACGCAAGCGGTCGCCAGCACCTTATGGTAGTTCCACTGCATCCAGGTGCTGGTGTTCTGCTCATAGGGCCAGCGCAGGGCATCAAGATAGACCCGGGTCTGCACCACGATCGGCTCATTAAAGGTAAACCAGCGGGTCACCTTCGAGTGGTAGCGGGCAAAAACCTGCTCCGCGTAGCGCACAAACAGCTCGACCACCGTTTTCGACCCCCAGCCGCCATACTTTTCCAGCAGAGAGCCCGGTAGTTCGTAATGCTCAAGGCAGATCATCGGCGTGATGCCGTTGGCCAGCAGCGCATCGAACAGCTGGTCGTAATAGGCCGCATACTCCTCATCCACCGTGACGTTTTCATAGTCGGTCAGAAAGCGCGACCAGTTGATCGAAGTGCGGTAGTGGGTCAGCCCGGCCAGCTTCATCAGCTGCACGTCTTCCTGAAAGCGGTTGATAAAATCGGTAGCCACCGCAGGGCCATAGCCGTTATGCCAGACGTGACGGTCGTTTTTGTACCAGAGATCGGGCCAGGAGTCCTGCCCCGGTTTTTTCCCGCTCCAGCCCTCGGTCTGCCAGGCGGAAGCCGCCGCGCCAAGGATAAAATCATCGGGAATAGTCGTCCGTACGGTAGTCATAGGCTCCTCAGACAGGGTTGGCGGTCTGTTGATTGTCTGCCTGACGCTGCGCGGCATCGGCACGGCGGGAGGCGATTTTGACGAAAGGCAGATAGATAAGCACCGCGGCCACGATGCAGATCAGCTGGGTGACCACCGCCCCCATCGAGCCGGCGGTGGAGAGCCAGGCGTTGATCAGCGGCGGCGTGGTCCAGGGCACCATCACCACCGCCTTGCCGGCGAAGCCGGTCAGGGTGGCGAAATAGCCGATGCTGCCGGTCACCAGCGGGGTGATGATAAACGGGATGGCGAGGATCGGGTTGAGCATGATCGGCATCCCGAAGATCACCGGCTCGTTAATATTGAACAGCCCCGGGCCTATCGACAGCTTGGCGATCTCTTTCATCTCTTTGCGCCTGGTGGCGATCATCACCGCAATCAGCAGGCCGATGGTCAGCCCCGAGCCGCCGATGCTCATGTAAACATCCCAGAAGGGCATGGTGATGATGTTCGGTACCTCTTTCCCCTGCTCAAAGGCGCTCATATTGACGGTGATCGCCCCCAGCAGCAGCGGCTCGCGGATCGGCTTGATCATCTGGTTGCCGTGAATACCGATCACCCAGAATAGCTGGGCGACGAACATCAGCAGCAGGATCCCCGGCAGGCTCTGCACCACCCGCTCCAGCGGCTGCTGCACCACCTGGTAGACCGCATCGTAGAGATACATTCCCGTCAGCTGGTGGAAGAGAAAACCAAAGGTGGCGATCGCGGTGGTGGTGATGATCGCCGGGATCAGCGCGGAAAAAGAGGCTGAAACGTTCGGCGGCACGGTATCCGGCATCTTGATCTTCAGTCCCTTGCGCCCCTCCAGCCAGCAGTAAATCTCGACCGCCAGAATGGCGATGAACATCCCGAGGAACAGGCTGCGGGTGTCGGAGAACTGACGCAGCAGGACATCTTTCACCACGTGCATCTGGCCATCGACCATCATCTCCACCGTGGTCGGCGTGACGCAGATAAAACAGATCACCGCCAACAGGCCGGGAAACAGGCTTTTGATGCCGTTGATCCGCCCCAGCTCAATGCCGATCAGAAACACGGCGCCTATATTGAGGAAGTTGAGCGTGGCGTAGTTCAGCGCGCTGGTGATCGGCTTCAGCGCGGCGAGAAAGGAGAGCGAGGAAAAGCTGGCGAGCCCATTCTTTGGATCCAGCACCATATTGGAGATCAGTACCGAAAAGGCCCCGACGATGATCACCGGCATCAGGGTAATAAACGCCGATTTGATCGCCATAATGTAGCGATAGCTGTTGAATGTCGTCGCGAAACGCCCCAGCGCGTCGATCAGTTTGTCCTGTAATGCCATAAAAGAGTACCTCAGAGTAAAGGGCTTATTGCGGCCAGGTGGACAGCCAGAGACTTTTGGCATACCAAAAAATAGTTGCCAGGTAAAAATTGTTCTGTGACAGCGCTCGCAACCCGCTGCGTGGTATCCCAAATATCGATAATAAAAACTATTGGCATACCAGATAGCGCCGGTTGGTCAGTTCCTGCTAAAAGCGTGATCGCGATGGTTTTTCCGCCCCGCCCCGTCGATATGTCCCTTTTCGGTCTGTGATAAACTGCGCCTTACCACGTGAAATCAGGAATCGATGAATGGCTACAATGCTGGATGTCTCAATTCGCGCAGGCGTCTCGAAAGCGACGGTTTCCCGCGTGTTGAACGGCACAGGTCAGGTGAAAGAGAGCACCCGCCAACAGGTCTTTAAAGCGATGGAAGAGCTGGGCTATCGGCCGAATTTCCTTGCCCGCTCGCTGGCCAATCAGACCAGCAACAGTATCGGGCTGGTCGTCTCCACCTTTGACGGCTTCTACTTTGGCCGTCTGCTGCAGCAGGCGTCACGCCAGACCGAAGCCTGGGGAAAACAGCTTATCGTCACCGACGGCCATGATACGCCGGAGCGCGAAGAGGAAGCGGTGCAGATGCTCGCCGACCGGCAGTGCGATGCGATCATCCTCTATACCCGGCATATGAGCGAGAAGGCGATCATGTCGCTGATTAACTCGATCGCCATGCCCCTGGTGGTGATTAACCGTGATGTGGCGCAGGCCCGCGAACGCTGCGTGTTCTTCGAACAGCAGGAAGCCGCCTTCCAGGCCGTGGAGTATCTGATTACCCAGGGCCACCGCGATATCGCCTGCATCACCGTCCCGATGCACACCCCCACCGGCCAGGCGCGCCTGCAGGGTTATCGCAACGCGCTGATAAAACATGGTATTGAGTGGGATCCGAGCCGGGTGAAATACGGGGACTCGACGATGACCCGCGGCTACGAGCTGTGCCGGGAACTGCTGGACGAGAAAGCCCGCTTCAGCGCGCTGTTTTCCTGTAACGATGATATGGCGCTGGGGGCGTCTAAGGCGCTGCATCAGGCGGGGCTGCGTATTCCGCAAGATGTGTCGCTGTTTGGCTTCGACGATGCGCCAAGCGCGAAATGGCTGGAGCCGGGCCTGTCGACGGTCTATCTGCCGATCGACAACATGATCACCACGGCTATCGATCAGGCGATCAAGCTTGCTAACCAGCAGCCGATCGAAACGATCCCGCCGTTCACCGGCACGCTGGTGTTGCGTGAGTCGGTGACGACGGGACCTTTTTTTAAATAAGCTCCAAGGCCAGCAGCTCCTGGATGGTCTGGCGACGGCGGATCAGCCGCGCCTTGCCGCCATCAAACAGCACCTCCGGCAGCAGCGGACGGCTGTTATAGTTGGATGACATCGAAGCCCCGTAGGCGCCAGTGTCATGGAGCACCAGATAATCCCCTGGGGCCACCGCCGGCAGCAGACGGGTCTCGACTTTCCCCCCTTCCTGCTGGGTAAAGACGTCCCCGGACTCGCACAGCGGCCCGGCCACCACGGTCTCCACCTGCGGCGCGGCGCTGAGATCGCGGCCATCCGCCGCCAGAGCGGTGATATGATGATAGCTGCCGTACATTGCCGGGCGCATCAGGTCGTTAAAGCCAGCGTCAATCAGCACGAAGTGGCGGCTGCCCATCTCTTTCACGCTGCGCACCTGCGACACCAGCACGCCGGACTCGGCCACCAGGAAGCGTCCGGGTTCAATCTCCAGTTTCACCGGGTGACCCAGATGGGTGGCGATCTGCTCCCGGGCGCGGTTCCACAGGCCATAATAGTGAGCGGTGTCGATGGCCTCTTCGCCCTCGCGGTAAGGAATAGACAGGCCGCCGCCGGCGGAGATGGCCTGCAGATCCTGACCAAAGTCGACAACCTGGCGCACCATCGCGCCGCACACCTGCTCCAGGTGACCATAGTCGACGCCAGAGCCGATATGCATATGGATCCCCACCAGCTGCAGCTGATAGCGACGCATCACTTCCAGCGCCGCCGGCAGGTGGCTGTACCAGATGCCATGCTTGCTGTTCTCACCGCCGGTATTGGTTTTCTGGCTGTGGCCGTGGCCAAAGCCCGGGTTGACGCGCAGCCAGACGCGATGGCCCGGCGACACTTCACCCAGTTGGCTCAGCATGTCGATCGAGCCGGCGTTCACCGGGATCTGTAACGCCTTGACGCGATCGAGGGTCGCCTCGTCGATCAGATCGGCGGTGAAGACAATATCCTCTGGATTCTGCTGCGGATCGTAGCCCGCCGCCAGCGCACGCTCGATCTCCCCCAGCGACACCGAGTCCACCTTCACCCCCTGCTCGCGCATCAGACGCAGAATATGGATGTTAGAGCAGGCTTTTTGCGCAAAACGCACCACATCAAACTGGCTGAGCTGGGCAATCTGGCGGCGAATAATCTGCGCATCATAGACCCAGACCGGGCAGCCAAATTCCGCCGGCAGGCGCAGCAGATTGTCCGCGGTCAGATCGGTATCGGTGGCGTAAAGCGAGTGTGGCATAAGAACTCCGGTGTAGTGCGTGTGTTGGTCGCTGTTTTTTCTGATTACGCCACAGCGCCGGACGAATAAAAAATATCGTTTTATCGCGACTCTATGCAAAAATGATATAGTTCCAGCCGAGCCTCAGGGAGACCGCATGCCAGCCGTCAATTTGCGCCATATCGAAATCTTTCATGCGGTGATGACCACCGGCAACCTGACCGAAGCCGCGCGGATGCTGCATACCTCCCAGCCCACCGTCAGCCGCGAGCTGGCGCGCTTTGAGAAGGTGCTCGGCCTGCGGCTGTTTGAACGGACCCGCGGTCGCCTGCAGCCAACCGTGCAGGGCCTGCGCCTGTTTGAGGAGGTTCAGCGTTCCTGGTACGGCCTGGACCGCATCGTCAGCGCCGCCGAGAGCCTGCGCGAGTTCCGCCAGGGCGAGCTGTCGATAGCCTGTCTGCCGGTCTTTTCCCAGTCCTTTCTGCCGCTGCTGTTGCCGCCGTTCCTCGCCCGCTACCCGGAGGTCAGCCTGCAGATCGTCCCCCAGGAGTCGCCGCTGCTGGAGGAGTGGCTCTCCGCCCAGCGCCATGACCTTGGCCTGACGGAGACCCTGCATACCCCCGCGGGCACTGAACGCACCCCGCTGCTGACGTTGAATGAAGTCTGCGTCCTGCCCGCCGGCCATCCGCTGGCGGCGCAGACGACGCTGACCCCCGCCGATTTTCAGGGCGAGAACTACATCAGCCTGTCGCGCACCGACAGCTATCGCCAGCTGCTCGACGCCCTGTTCCTTGAGCATCAGGTCAAGCGGCGGATGGTGGTCGAAACCCACAGCGCGGCCTCGATCTGCGCCATGGTGCGCGCCGGCGCCGGGATCTCGGTGGTTAACCCGCTGACCGCCCTGGACTATGCCGATAGCGGCGTGGTGGTGCGCCGCTTCAGCGTCGAAGTGCCGTTTACCGTCAGCCTGATCCGCCCGCTCCATCGCCCGCGATCGGCGCTGGTCGACGCCTTCGTGACGCACCTGCAGCAGAGTCTGCCGCAGATCCTCACGCCGCTGGCGTCGGTTCTGCAGAGAGCATAAAGTTGACCGCGTCCTCAGCGTGGATCGCCGCGGTGTCAAAGACCGGCAGCGGGCTGAGCTCGGCAGGCACCAGCAGGCCAATTTCCGTGCAGCCGAAAATAACCCCTTCCGCCCCCTGCTCCGCCAGGGCGGCAATCACCTGCAGATAATAATCCCGCGACGCCTCGCTGAAGGTGCCGAGACAGAGTTCGTCGAAAATGATCTGATTGATCCGCGCCCGATCGTCGGCCTCGGGGATCAGCGTCTCGATGGCAAACTGCGCCTGCAGACGACCCCGGTAAAAGGTCTGCTCCATGGTATAGCGGGTGCCCAGCAGCGCGACCCGCCGCTGGCCCTTGGCGGCAATCGCCCTTCCGGTGGCGTCGGCGATATGCAGAAAGGGAACCTGGCAGCGGGCGGCGATGGCATCCGCCACCTTGTGCATGGTGTTAGTGCACAGGACAATGCCCTCGGCGCCCGCCTGCTGCAGCCCAACCGCGGCGTCGGCAAGGATCGCGCCGGCGCGATCCCAGTCGCCGGTGGACTGACAGGCTTCAATCTCGTGAAAATCGACGCTATGCAACACCAGTCTGGCGGAGTGCAGCCCGCCCAGTCGCGCCTTCACGCCTTCATTAATCAGGCGATAGTAAGGGATCGTTGACTCCCAGCTCATGCCGCCTAACAGGCCAATGGTTTTCATCTTTTGCTCCTTATGTTGTTTCTGCCAGTGAAACAAACTTGTGATCAACTTTCCACTTCTCTGGCCGCGTATTTCTTTTTCATGAAGAGTGAGATAACTTAAGTGAAACAATGTTTCATTTTAACAACAGGATCGGCAGATGTTTATTTTCCATAAAGACACCACCCTTGAAGACCTTGGCAATGGCGTAACCCGCCGCATTCTGGCCCATGACGGCAAAATGATGGCCGTGGAGGTAAATTTTGCCGCCGGCGCCGTCGGCCCGATGCATAACCACCCTCACGAACAGCTCACCTACGTGCTCTCCGGCGAGTTCGAATTCACCATCGGCGAGGAGACGCGCGTCGTCAGCGCTGGCGATACGCTGTACAAGCAGCCGGGGATCATGCACGGCTGCGTCTGTCTGCAGCCCGGCACGCTGCTCGATACCTTTACCCCCATCCGCGAAGATTTCCTCCAGGGTTAATCCATGTCGGGGGCGCTTGCCGCCCCCGGTTATCTACCTGTACCTTCGAATAAAATATACCGGCAAAATCATTATCCTGATAATAATATTCCCCGCCTCGCTTACGCTGATATTTCATACTTTTCAGCCCCTCACAAACGCCTAAAATGCTTACCACCTCACCTTTTTGAAACATCGTTTCGACTTTGATCACATTTCCATCCAGATCTGCATGACGCGGAAATAAATCGCAATAAAATGAAATTAAAACGGTGTTTTATAAAAAACAGATCAGCATAAAAAAAGAGCCTGACGGCCCCTCCACGCTGGGCCAGTTAAAACCTAATCCATTCATTAACAAGGATATGTTAACCAGAGGAAGCGTTCAGACTTTTTTGCGTGGTTCACGGCAAAAGGCCGACAGCGCCGCGTCACCGGATCCGTATTACAACTCGTAAGCCAGGTAGGTATGTATGAATGAAAACAAGCTGCTGGGATTGGCATGGATATCGCCCTATATCATCGGGCTGATTGTCTTTACCGCTTTTCCTTTTGTTTCATCTTTCTTTCTCAGTTTTACTGAGTACGACTTGATGAGTCCGCCGGTATTTAACGGCATTGAAAACTATCGCTATATGTTGACCGAGGATAGCCTGTTCTGGAAATCGATGGGGGTGACCTTTGCCTACGTCTTTTTAACCATCCCCTTAAAACTGGCTTTCGCCCTCGGCATTGCCTTTGTGCTCAATTTCAAACTGCGCGGTATCGGCTTTTTCCGCACCGCCTACTATATCCCGTCGATCCTTGGCAGCTCGGTGGCGATTGCCGTGCTGTGGCGCGCCCTGTTCGCCATTGACGGCCTGCTGAACAGTTTTCTCGCCGTCTTTGGCATCGATGCCATCAACTGGCTGGGGGAACCCTCGCTGGCGCTGATGTCGGTCACCCTGCTGCGCGTCTGGCAGTTTGGTTCCGCGATGGTCATCTTCCTCGCCGCGCTGCAGAACGTCCCGCAGTCGCAGTATGAGGCGGCGATGATCGACGGCGCCTCGAAGTGGCAGATGTTTATGAAGGTCACCGTGCCGCTGATCACCCCGGTGATTTTCTTCAACTTTATTATGCAGACCACCCAGGCGTTCCAGGAGTTTACCGGCCCGTACGTGATAACCGGCGGCGGCCCGACCTATTACACCTACCTGTTCTCGCTCTACATCTACGATACCGCCTTTAAGTACTTCGACATGGGTTATGGCGCCGCGCTGGCGTGGGTGCTGTTCCTCGTCGTGGCGGTCTTTGCGTCGATAGCCTTTAAGTCATCGAAATACTGGGTCTTCTATTCCGCCGATAAGGGAGGCAAAAATGGCTGATATTCAACAGATGGCGCCGGTGATAAGCGACGCCGATCGTGAGGTCGCCCGTACGCTGCGCCGGGAAAAGGTGAGCCGGGTGGTGCGCTACGTCGTGCTGGTGTTCGTCGGCCTGCTGATGCTCTACCCGCTGGCGTGGATGTTCTCCGCCTCGTTCAAGCCGAACCATGAGATCTTCACCACCCTCGGGCTGTGGCCGACTCACGCCACCTGGGACGGGTTCATCAACGGCTGGAAGACCGGCACCGAATACCATTTCGGCCACTATATGCTGAACACCTTTAAGTATGTGATCCCGAAGGTCGTGTTAACGATCATCTCCTCCACCATTGTGGCGTACGGCTTCGCACGCTTTGAGATCCCGTGGAAGAAGTTCTGGTTCGCGACGCTCATCACCACCATGCTGCTGCCGAGCACCGTCCTGCTGATCCCGCAGTACCTGATGTTCCGTGAAATGGGGATGCTGAACAGCTATCTGCCGCTGTATCTGCCGCTGGCCTTCGCCACCCAGGGATTCTTTGTCTTCATGCTGATCCAGTTTCTGCGCGGCGTCCCGCGAGATATGGAAGAGGCGGCGCAGATCGACGGCTGCAACTCCATCCAGGTGCTGTGGTATGTGGTAGTGCCGATCCTCAAGCCGGCCATTATCTCGGTGGCGCTGTTCCAGTTCATGTGGTCGATGAACGACTTTATCGGTCCGCTGATCTACGTCTACAGCGTCGATAAGTATCCCATCGCGCTGGCGCTAAAAATGTCTATCGACGTCACGGAAGGCGCGCCGTGGAACGAAATTCTGGCAATGGCGAGCATCTCCATTCTGCCGTCCATCATCGTCTTCTTCCTGGCTCAACGCTACTTCGTGCAGGGCGTGACCAGCAGCGGAATCAAAGGTTAAGAGGGAAATATCATGGCTGAAGTGATTTTCAACAAACTGGAAAAAGTTTACTCAAACGGGTTTAAAGCGGTGCATGGTATCGACCTGAAGATTGCCGATGGCGAATTTATGGTGATCGTCGGCCCTTCCGGTTGCGCCAAATCGACCACCCTTCGCATGCTGGCGGGTCTGGAGACCATCAGCGGCGGCGAGGTGCGGATCGGCGATAAGATCGTCAACAACCTGGCGCCTAAATCCCGTGGTATCGCGATGGTGTTCCAGAACTACGCCCTCTATCCGCATATGACGGTAAGGGAAAACCTCGCCTTCGGCCTGAAGCTGAGCAAGCTGCCCAAGGCGCAGATTGATCGGCAGGTGGAGGAAGCGGCGAAAATTCTTGAACTGGAGGAGCTGCTGGAACGTCTGCCGCGCCAGCTCTCCGGCGGCCAGGCGCAGCGCGTGGCGGTGGGCCGGGCGATCGTCAAAAAACCCGACGTCTTCCTGTTCGACGAACCGCTCTCCAACCTGGACGCCAAACTGCGCGCCTCGATGCGCATCCGCATTTCCGATCTGCATAAGCAGTTGAAAAAATCCGGTAAACCGGCGACCACCGTCTACGTTACCCACGATCAGACGGAAGCGATGACCATGGGCGACCGCATCTGCGTGATGAAGCTCGGCCACATTATGCAGGTCGATACCCCGGACAACCTCTACCACCAGCCGAAAAATATGTTTGTCGCCGGCTTCATCGGCGCGCCGGAGATGAATATTCGCCCCAGCCAGCTGGTTGAACACGACGGCCGCCTGTGCCTGACCCTTGGCGACCAGCGCCTGCCGTTGAACGACCGTCTGGCGGAGAAAGTCGGCGCGTATCAGCATCAGGAGGTGTTCTACGGGGTCCGCCCGGAATTCGTGTCGCTCTCCGACGCGCCGTTCGCCGAAGGCGGCTGCATGGGCGAGATGGTGCGGGTGGAAAACATGGGCCATGAGTTCTTTGTCTATCTGCAGGTCGCGGGCTACGAGCTGACCGCTCGCGTGCCGTCGGACGATGCGAAGCCGATGATAGCTAAGGGACTGAATCGAAAAGTCTATTTCACCTTTGATCTTAACAAGTGTCACATCTTTGACGCCAAAACCGAACAGAACCTCTCTCTGTGAACCCTGGAGCATAACAATGAAAAACGTGCTGATAAGCGCCACCCTCTCCGCCACCCTCGGCCTTAGCGCCTTCTCCTCGCTGGCGCAGGATGTCGACCTGCGTATGTCCTGGTGGGGGGGCAATGGCCGCCATCAGGTGACTCTCAAGGCGCTGGAGGCTTTTCACCAGCAATATCCCGATATCAATGTCAAAGCGGAATATACCGGCTGGGACGGCCATCTTTCGCGCCTGACCACCCAGATAGCCGGCGGCACCGAGCCTGACGTGATGCAGACCAACTGGAACTGGCTGCCGATTTTTTCGAAAAATGGCGAGGGTTTTTACGATCTCAACACTCTGAAAGACGAGATCGATCTCAGCCAGTTCGACGCCAAAGAGCTGCAGTCCACCACGGTCAATGGCAAGCTCAACGGCATCCCGGTGTCGGTCACCGCCCGGGTCTTCTACTTTAACGACGAAGCGTGGAAAAAGGCGGGCATCCCCTTCCCGAAAACCTGGGACGAACTGCTGGCGGCGGGGAAAACTTTCGAAAGCAAACTCGGGAAACAGTACTACCCGGTGGTGCTTGAGCACCAGGACGTGCTGGCCCTGCTCAACTCTTACATGGTGCAAAAATACAACCAGCCGGCCATCGATGAGAAAGGACGCAAATTCTCCTACAGCAAAGCGCAGTGGGCGGACTTCTTCGGCATGTATAAGAAGCTTATCGACAGCCATGTCATGCCGGACACCCGCTACTATGCCTCCTTCGGCAAGAGCAACATGTACGAGATGAAGCCGTGGATCCAGGGTGAATGGGGCGGGACCTACATGTGGAACTCCACCATCAACAAATATTCCGACAACCTGAAGCCGCCGGCGAAGCTGGTGCTGGGGGAATACCCGATGCTCCCCGGAGCCACCGATGCCGGACTGTTCTTCAAGCCTGCGCAAATGCTGTCGATTGGCAAATCGACGAAAAACCCGCAGGCGGCGGCGAAAGTGATTAACTTCCTGCTGAACAGTAAAGAAGGGGTGGATATTCTCGGACTGGAGCGCGGCGTGCCGCTGAGTAAAGCGGCGGTCACCTACCTGACCGAAGACGGGATCATCAAAGCCGACGATCCGGCGGTGTCCGGTCTGAAGCTGGCGCAATCCCTGCCCACCACTCTGCCGGTCTCGCCGTACTTCGACGACCCGCAGATCGTCGCCCAGTTCGGCACTACCCTGCAGTACATCGACTACGGTAAAAAGTCGGTGGAAGAAGCGGCCGAGGACTTCCAGCGCCAGACCGACCGCATTCTGCGCCGCGCGATGCGCTAACCTGCCCGTCGGAAACCTCCCGCGGCGTCCGCCGCGGGAGAGCCTGCCTGAGTATCCTGTCAGAAGAAATATTTAAAGCGCACCCGGGCGCCGTAGCGTTCATCGGGATTCCCACTCTTCGCTGCCGTGGAATCGAGCCACGAGGCGTAGGCGCCAAGGTAAATATTGAAGTTCGGCATCGCCATAATATTCGGCAACTGCCAGGAAGTATGCACGGTGTGGATGTCATAGCGCCCCGGCGCGAGGATTGCGCAGTCGTCATCGCACTCGCTGCTCACCCCGGCCATGTTGAACTGGTCGATTTTGTTATGCGCGTAGATATAGCCCAGCTCCACGCGATGCCACAGGGCGTTGATCCCGGCGCTGAAGTCGGTTTCGTCCGCCGCGTCCAGCAGGGCGGTACTCAGATTGACCACCGCCCCGTCCTGCGGATCGCTTTTCAGGGTGTTCCAGCTCATGGTCATCCCGTAGCCGGTACGGTTTGACTGGTCGACCCAGCGCCCGCCCTGGTTCTGATAGCCGTAGGCGTTGTTGACGAGGTTGCTCTCTATCGCCGCCGCCGCCGACCACGCGCCGGACTGCCACACCGCCACCGGCCGCACGTACACCACGTTTTTGCGGTTTTCCAGCGCATTACCGTGATAGTTCTGATCGACAAACAGCGAACTGCCATCCTCCACCAGGGTGTTAACCTCGAAATACCAGTTATCCACCGTTTTGCTGAACAGGAGGTTGCCGCCGCTGCTGCTGCGCCCGCGCCCCTCTTTCATCATGTAAATATAGCCATAGCCGTCGGAATAGAGGTCGTTGGCGGTATTTCCTGAATATTCAATAAAGGTATCCTGATTCAGGGGGAACATATCCCAGGCTTCAAAGCGGCCTATTTTTATTTTCCAGTCATCCTGCTGACCAAAGAAAAATACCGCATCATCGAGATTCATTTTGCCATCCATATCCGCCAGGGGCTGCACGCTGAATCCGGCATATTTCCCGTCGGCGCCATTACGTCGGCCATCGAAACCCAGCAGAATACGGCCATTAATATCCCAACGCTCTTTATCACCGGGCGCCCAGCTTTTATTCGCGCTGGTTTTGACCGACGTCAGGCTGCCGGTGCGGCTGGCGCCATCAAGATTAAATTCGACGTCGCCATAAAATTTTAATTCGCCATTGTCGTTTAGCTGCAGGCGCGGCGTAGCCGGCGCCGCGCGGGCGACCGTCGTGGCCTGCTGCTGGCCTTTCAGCGTCTTAATCTCCGCCTCTGCGCTGGCGGCGCGCGCCTCCGTCGCCTTCAGCCGCTGCTCCATTTGCGCCAGCCGATCCTCCAGCGATAACGGCGCCTGCGCCATCGCCTGTGGCAGAGAGAGAGACGTGAGAAAACACCCGACCCAGATTTTATTCATCGGTAAACCCTTTTATTATGAAATGAACTAAATTTGTTATTAATGGGTAATGCACGACGATGCAGGCAATAATAACCCGCCCATCGTCAAAGACGGGTTATTAACGACAACAGCCTTATTATTATTCGAGCTGCCAGGCTCCGGCTTCAGTTAATGCCGCTGAGCCGCTCCAGGCAAATAACGCTAATTCACGGCGGGGAGCCTGCGGGTAGATACGGCTGCTCAGGCAGGCTTCGCCGTCATTGACAAACACCTCCACCGAAGAGCTATCGAAAAATATCCGCAGATTGAGATCCGCCCCCGCGGTCAACGGCACGCTGCGCGTCCCGCACAGGCCATGCTGCGGATAATGCCGCTCCAGCACCAGACGCTGCTGCTGGGCATCCACGTAGAGGCGCAGGCCATCGCCAAAGCGCAGACCATACTGCTCGGCGCTGCTGCGGGCGCAGTTCCAGCGCAGGTTCACCTCCATCGCCTCGCAGTTGTCGACCATCGTGGTCTGCTGATTGTTCAGGGTGCTTACCGGCCACGGGAACCAGGCGCCGCGCAGACTCTCCACTTCTTTCGCCGGGCGCATCTGCAGGCGGTTATCCGCGCTCAGGCTCAGCTCGCGCGGCAGGGAGAGCATGCCCGCCCAGCCGTCCTGCTGCTCCGGCAGCGGTGATTCCCACATATCCAGCCAGCCAATCACGATCCGCCGGCCATCGGGGGTGGCGAAGCTTTGCGGCGCATAGAAATCGTGGCCGTGATCCATCTCTCTGAACTCGCCGTGGCGGACGAATCGCTGCCCCGGCTGCCACTCGCCGATCAGATAGCCGCTCTGGAACAGGTTGCGGTTGCGGAACCCCTCGGCCTGCATCCCCTGCGGGGAAAACATCAGAACGCGTTTGCCGTTGAGGGTGAAGAAGTCCGGGCACTCCCACATATAGCCCATGGCGCTTTCCGCTTCATCCAGCACCCCCACATCCTGCCACTGGCGCAGATCGGCTGAGCGGTACAGCCGCACCTGGCCGGTATCGCCTTCGCGCGCGCCGACGATCATGTACCAGCTGTCTCCTTCCCGCCAGACCTTCGGGTCGCGGAAGTGGTGCATGCCCGGCGGGGTGTCGACCACCATCCCCTGGCGCTCGAAGTGGATCCCGTCCCGGCTGGTGGCCAGACACTGAACCTGATACAGATTGGCTTCGTCGCCCGGATCGCCGTGGAATTTATGCCCGGTGTAAATCAGCGCCAGGGTATCGCCATCGACCACCGCCGAGCCGGAGAAGCAGCCGTCTTTATCCTCCGGCCCCTCCGGCGCCAGGGCCACCGGCAGATGCTCCCAGTGCACCAGATCCTTACTCCGCGCGTGCCCCCAGTGCATCGGCCCCCACTGAGTGGAGTACGGGTGATGTTGATAAAAGGCATGGTACCAGCCGTCGAACCACACCAGACCGTTTGGGTCGTTGATCCACCCGGCGCGTGCCGCCAGGTGATAGTGCGGATACCAGCGCAGATTGAGCGCCTGGCGTTGTGTCTGGAGTACCTGTTCAGCCCTGGAGATTGTGTAAGTCATCATTTTCACTCTTTTTGATTCAGACAGCGGTAGGTTGCGACACCAGCGGATCGGCGGAGGATTTGCCGGAGCGCAACAAGAAGATGGAAATAAAGGTGGTGCAGAACACCAGCAGGCCCATGATCAGATAGGACTGGGCGAAGCCATATTTTTCATAGCTGTAGCCCGCCAGCGGCGACAAAACGCTGGCGATAATCGAGCTGGTGCAGGCGAAGCCCACCAGATAGAGGGTGGAGGAGAGGCGTTTATCGAAGTTGATGCTGTTGTACTTAAAGATAGCCACCAGCAGTATCGGCAGCTCCACCGCGTGCAGCAGTTTAGTGATGGAGATCAGCAGCGGCCCCTCCACCAGACCGGAGGCCACCATGCGCATCGCCATCACCATGCCGGCGAAAATCAGGCCGTTTTTGGCGCCGATGCGGTTCACCAGCCACGGCGCGCAGAACATGCCGGCCGCCTCGAGGAACACCTGGAAGGAGTTGAGGTAGCCATACATCTCATTGCCTTCCTGCAGGGTCGCGAACTGCGATGAGAAATAGACCGGGAACTGCTGGTCATAGACGCCGTAGATGCAGGTGCCGATGACGAAGAAGACCAGCGCCCAGAAGCGCGGCAGCGTCAGCAGGCGCAACGCATCTTCCAGGGTCACCTTGCCGCCCGAAACCGCCTCCTGCATCGCATGCGGCGCCGAGGAGACGCGCAGCCGCGCCAGCAGGATAAAAAACACCAGTCCGGAACAGCTGGCGACGAGGAAGTTAAGCTGCGGATTGATGTTAAACAGCAGACCGGCGAAGAAGGTGGCCACCGCCCAGCCCAGCGAGCCCCACATCCGCGCCCTGCCGAATTCAAACTGGCTCTGGCGCGCCACGCGCTCGGTATAGGATTCCAGCACGCCAATGCCGCCGTTAAAGGTCAAGCCGATGTAGATCCCGCCGAAGATGCTGCCCAGCAGGACGTTAATTTTCAGCAGATGGCCGAACAGCAGATACGCCGGACCGGAGAGGATCAGCAGCGCGGTGATATACCAGAGCAGATGTTTGCGCAGCCCCAGCTTATCCTGGATAAAGCCATAGCAAACTTGCGCAAACAGCGCGGAAACCGACAGAACGGCGTAGATGATACCGGTATCGCCGGCCTTCAGCCCGACCTCCTGGTGCAGCCAGATGGAGAGCAAGGAGCCGGATGACGACCAGGTCACGAAAAAGAAAAACAGTAAGGCACTGAGCAACGGGTAGCTGTGTGAGTGATGCGCTTTCATCATGACATTCTCGTGTTAGAGGAATGCAATTATGGTAACGTTAACAAAAAACAAAGCGCAGGGGGATTCGCTGCGATACATGATGTTAATCACAAAAGTTAACGTTAACATAATGAAGATGCGATCGCGATCAAATATTAACCGCGGCAGCGTGGAGGACGAGGCTAGCATAAAATCGTTTCACGCTTTTACATCAGCGACTTAGTTGTATAGCCTGTACTCTGCAGCTATGGCGGAGGAAAAAATGGCGTCCCTGAAAGATGTAGCAAAACTGGCGAATGTATCTCTGATGACCGTCTCTCGGGCGCTGAACACCCCGGAGCGGCTCAAGCCGGAGACGCTGGCCCGCGTGCAGGCCGCCATCGCCGAAACCAACTATGTCCCCGACCTGTCGGCGAAAAAGATCCGCGGGGCGCGGGCCACCCCCAGCACCATCGGCGTGCTGGCGCTGGATACCGTCACCACCCCCTTTTCGGTGGAGATCACCCTCTCGATCGAAGAGACCGCCCGCGCCCACGGCTGGAACAGCTTTGTGGTCAACATGTTTTCCGACGATCGGCCGGAAGCGGTGGTCGACCTGCTCCTCTCCCACCGTCCGGACGGCATTATCTTTACCACCATGGGCCTGCGCCAGGTGCCGCTGCCGGACAAACTGCTGACCCTGCCCTGCGTGCTGGCCAACTGCGAAAGCCTCAGCCAGCCGGTGGCCAGCTATATCCCGGACGATGAACAGGGTCAGTACGACGCGGTAAAAGCCCTGCTTGCCGCGGGCTATCGTCATCCGCTGTGCCTGCACTTACCCGCCAGCCAGCTGGCGACAATCCGCCGCCGTCAGGGGCTGGAGCGCGCCTGCCGGGAGGCGGGCATCGAACCGGACAGCCTGACCCACTCGTATATGGCCCAGGGCGATGAGCATTACCACGATATTCCGGGGGTGGTGATGGCGCATATCCGCGAGGGTAAACCCGGCTTTGACTCGGTGATTTGCGGCAACGACCGCATCGCCTTTATGGTCTATCAGACGCTGCTGGGCCAGGGGCTACGCATTCCACAGGACGTGGCGGTGGTGGGATACGACAATATGGTGGGCATTGGCGATCTGTTTCTGCCGCCGCTCTCCACGGTGCAGCTGCCGCACTACGACATCGGGCGCCTGAGCGCCCTGCATATCATTCACGGCGACAACCATCGGGAGACGCGCAAGGTCGCCAGCCCGTGGCTGCCGCGCGCCTCACATTAACGGTTACCGATGTTGCGCAGCTTCTCGCCCGCCATCAGGTTGCGCTCAATGTGCTCGAGGGTGACATTTTTGGTCTCCGGGATCAGCCAGAAGGTGACGCCGATAAAGGCCACGTTGAGCACCGTGTAGAGCCAGAAGGTCCCGGCGGCGCCGATCGCGTCAAGCAGCGTCAGGAAGGTGGCGCCGATGATCATGTTCGACACCCAGTTGGTGGTGGTGGAGCAGGTGATGCCGAAGTCGCGGCATTTCAGCGGCTGGATCTCAGAGCAGAGGATCCACACCACCGGCGCCGCGCTCATCGCATACCCGGCAATACACATCATGGTCATGCCGACGGAAAGCCAGGAGAGGCCGCTGGAGGCGGTGCCATTGTCGAACTGCATCAGGCAGTAGCCGAGCACCAGGGTGCCCAGCGCCATCACGCTGAAACCGATTTTCAGCGCCGGCTTGCGGCCCGCTTTATCCACCGTGAACACCGCGATAAAGGTGGCAAACATAAAGGTCAGGCCCACCACCAGGGTGGCGATCATCTGCTGTTCGGTAGTGGTAAAGCCCGCCATTTTGAAAATACGCGGGGCGTAGTACATGATGATGTTCATGCCGGTGAACTGCTGCATCGCCTGCAGCAGCATGCCAAGGAACACCGCCCGGCGCACGTTACGATTGACCTTGAACAACGCCCAACCGCCCTGCTTCAGCTTCAGGCTTTCGCGGATCTCGTTAAGCTCATCGCGCGCCTTCTCCGAGGTATCGCGCAGCATCCGCAGCACCTCTTCCGCTTCGATATGGCGCCCTTTCTCCGCCAGCCAGCGAGGGCTGTTCGGCAGAAAGACGACCAGAACGATCAGGATCACCGCCGGCAGCGCCAGCACGCCCAGCATGGCGCGCCAGTTACCGCTGTAGCTAAAGGCGGTATCGGAAAGAAACGCCAGCACAATGCCGAGGGTCACCATCAGCTGATACATACTGATCATTTTTCCGCGCACGTTCTCGCTGGCCATTTCGGAGAGGTACAGCGGCGCGGTATAAGAGGCGATCCCAACGGCCACCCCTAACACCACGCGGGCCACCAGCAGCACTTCCACGCTGGCGGCAAAAGCGGAGCCGATAGAGCCGGCGACAAAAAGCACGGCCCCCGCCATCAGGCTGTATTTGCGGCCAAGGCGGAACGACAGCCAGCCGTTAAACAGCGCGCCTATCGCCGCCCCCAGCATCATGCTGCTGACCACCCACTCCTGAAGCTGGCTGGATAAGGTGAAGTGGTCGGTTATAAAGGGCAGCGCCCCGGATATCACGCCGATATCCAGGCCAAAGAGCAACCCCGCCACCGCCGCGGCGATAGAAACAAACCAGTTCATCCGCCGAGTGTCACGTTGCGCCCGCGGCGTTAATGCAGAGTCGTTACTGATTGAAGTCATTTTTATTCCTGCCACACAGAGAAAGACATAGGACGAAAGTACGTGACTGGCGGAGGAGTTTGTCAGGCTGGATACGCCAAAGATATGGACTATTTTGCTGGCAAGATGGGTTTTGTGATGGACATTAAACTTTCAAAGTAACAAAAAATTCGTTTCGCATAGTTAATAACCCTGTTCATACAGGGCGGTAACATTCATTCTGCACTCTGGAATATGGACGATCCTCATTTTACGGTATGGACAATAATTGCTCAGACGGCCGGGGCGATGAGTGTCGCGCCGGCCGTCGTCGACGGTTAGCGCGCCAGCCAGCCGCCGTCCACCGCTACCGTGTAGCCATTGATGTAATCGGAGGCTGGGGAAGCGAGGAAGACCACCGGCCCCATCAGGTCGGACGGCAGGCCCCAGCGCCCGGCGGGAATGCGGTCGAGGATTTCGCTACTGCGCTGCTCGTCAGCGCGCAGCTGCTGGGTGTTATTGGTCGCCATATACCCCGGGGCGATGGCATTGACATTGATATGGTGTTTAGCCCACTCGTTGGCCAGCAGGCGGGTGACGCCCATCACCGCGCTTTTGGACGCGGTATACGACGGCACACGGATCCCGCCCTGGAACGACAGCATCGAGGCGATGTTAATGATCTTCCCGCCGCTGCCCTGGGCGATAAAGTGCTTCGCCGCCGCCTGGGACATGAAAAATACGCTCTTGATGTTGAGGTTCATGACGTCGTCCCAGTCCTTTTCGCTGAACGCCAGCGCGTCCTCGCGGCGGATGAGGCCGGCATTGTTGACCAGAATATCAATATGGCCAAACTCCGCCACCGCCCGCTCCAGCAGCTGGGGGATACCGTCGATCTGGCGCAGGTCGGCGGTCAGGCTAAGAAAGCGGCGTCCCAGCGCCGTCACCCGCTCGATGGTTTCCACCGGCTCGACAATATTGATACCGACAATATCGCAGCCCGCTTCCGCCAGACCGAGGGCCATCCCCTGACCTAAACCGGTATCGCATCCGCTCACGACGGCCACTTTTCCCTGCAGGGAGAATGCATCAAGAATCATAATGTGTTCCTTAGTCGTTCAGAGCCTGCAGTATGCAGGCAAGGTTCTCTCGGCCCGGCTCGCGCCGGCGGCGCGACTGAGCGTAGGGCGAACTCACGGGCATAGCCCATCATAAAAATAAAACAGAGTTCCGTTTTACTAATGGGTGCCATCTTAGCCCCGCGCCCTATCATTTTCAATGATATTTAAAGCGTCGTTTCATTTTTTATGACGTCGATTACAAAAAAAGAAAAAGCGAACGGATGCGGCAACCCGCGCCGGACAGGAAGCGGTTTTAAAAGGATGATGATTCAACCGGTTGTCTGAGGAGACGGTCGAAGTTAGGCCAGCAGGCCGCGGAAGATGCGGGAATTGCGCTGAACTGCGTGAGACATCACAAATAATGAAATGTTGTTTTGATAAATTAACACCCATCTTTTAAAACACATCACTCAGCGACACGCCTCTGGTCCAGCGGCATCGCAGGAAAGAAAGGAGCACTACATGGCTAAAGGCATGCGGGTCAAACTGAACTATCACGTCAGCCGCGATCCGGATACCGGGGCGGAAGTCACCCGCTTAACCCCCCCGGAGGTCACCTGTCATCGCAACTACTTCTATCAGAAGTGCTTTTTTAACGATGGCAGCCATTTACTGTTCGCCGGCGAGTTTGACGGCCACTGGAACTACTATCTGCTGAATATCGCCAGCGCCGAAGCCGTCCAGCTGACGGAAGGCGCCGGGGATAACACCTTCGGCGGCTTCCTCTCCCCGGACGATAAGTCGCTCTATTACGTGAAAAATGACCGTACCCTGCTGGAGGTGAACCTCACCACCCTCGCCGAGCGTGAAGTTTACCGCGTCAGCGAGGAGTGGGTCGGCTATGGCACCTGGGTGGCGAACAGCGATTGCAGCAAACTGGTAGGCATTGAGATTGCGAAAAGCGACTGGACGCCGCTCAACGACTGGCAGATTTTTCATGACTTCTTCCACAAAGGACCGCACTGCCGCCTGCTGCGCGTCGACCTGCGCAGCGGTGAGAGCCAGGTGATCCATGAGGAAAAAATCTGGCTGGGACATCCGATCTATCGTCCCTTCGACGACCATACCGTCGCCTTCTGCCATGAAGGGCCGCACGATCTGGTTGACGCCCGCATGTGGCTGGTCAATGAAGATGGCAGCAACGTGCGTAAAGTCAAAGCGCATGCCCCGGGCGAAAGCTGCACCCATGAATTCTGGGTACCGGACGGTTCAGCGCTGATCTACGTCTCCTATCTGAAAGGCCAGCAGGGGCGAACGATCTATCGCTTTGATCCGGAAAGCGGCGTCAACGAGGCCCTGATGACGATGCCCGCCTGCTCGCATCTGATGAGCAATTTCGACGGCACGCTGCTGGTGGGCGATGGATCGGGCACGCCGGTCGATGTCAAAGATACCGGCGGCTACTCCATTGATAACGATCCTTATCTCTACGTCTTTAACGTGGCGGAGAAGCGCTACTTCCGCGTCGCGCGCCATGATACCTCGTGGGCGACAGTGGCCAACAGCCGGCAGGTGACTCACCCGCACCCCTCGTTTACGCCGGATGACAGCGCCATTCTGTTCAGCTCCGATAAAGACGGCAAGCCGGCCATCTATATCGCGAAATTACCTGACCATCCGCCGATGCTGAGCGCCTGAGCCCGGCGAACGTTTTTCTGTAACTGGCCTTGCCCTCCTTCGCGGAGGGCTTTTTTTGTTCCCTCGCTTTGGCGCATAAAAAACCCCGGCTGACGGCGCCGGGGAAGAGAGACGATGAGGGTCTGGCGGAAATCAGAACGAGTAGGCCACCCCGACGCGGAAACGGGTCTGGCGATCGCTGCGGTCATTCACGCCGACGTTGCCAATTTCACCATACGGCGACCAGTTGTTATCCAGCTTATAGGCTACCTTCACGTTATATTCCTGTGAGTAGGGTTTGTTGTCGTTGCGGTTCACCCCTTCCGAACTGCGGGCATAGACATAGTTCAGCTCGGTGCGCCAGTCGCCGAGGGCAAACCCGGCCCACGCGTCGCCGCGATTCACCTTGTCATCATCTTTACCGGCATCGTTCGGATAGCGGGTGTACTCATAGCGATAGCGAGCGGCGACATAGAAGCCATTGTCGAAACTGTACTGTACGTGCAGATGCGGCTTGTAAATGGAGCGGCTGTCGTTGCTCTCTATGGTAAACCCGGGGGTGAGGAAAAGGTTCGACGTCGCTTTCCAGCGCCAGCTGATGGTGTCTTCATGGCCGTTGCCCACCACGTCCGAATAGGGTTGCGAACCGTTGTCGCCGCCTGAACGCCATTTGGCCTCCACGGTAAAGCCTAGCCCGTTGGCGAAGCGGTGGGATACCGAGACGCGGTCGGCATTGCTTTTATCGCTCTTGCCGCCATCAATAAATTCATGACGTAAATCTATCGTGACCGCGGTTGCCGCAAAAGACATACCGCAGAGGGCGGCCAGAACCAGAGATCGTTTTAACATAGGGTACCCCTTATAATAAATAAAATGTCATTTCGTTTTTATGAAACGTTATTTTATTTTTTAAGTACCTCAGTTTTAGTGACCAGGATCGTAGTTATTTGTTTCAAAAAAGGTGGCACAACAAGACGTGACGGAGCTCAATAAATTGACGATGGGGAGAAGGGAAATACGGCAAAAAAGAGGGGGTCGGCAAAGCGCGGCGCATAAAAAAGGCCTCCCGCAGGAGGCCATGGAAATCGACATTCAGCGCTACGCGCGCTCTACCGCCAGCGCCACGCCCTGACCGCCGCCGATGCACAGCGTCGCCAGCCCTTTACGCGCATCGCGCTTGATCATTTCATGCACCAGCGACACCAGAATCCGGCAGCCGGAGGCGCCGATCGGGTGGCCGAGGGCGATCGCGCCGCCGTTGACGTTGACCCGTCGCTCATCCCACTCCAGTACCCGGCCAACGGAGATAGCCTGAGCGGCAAAGGCCTCATTGGCTTCGATCAGATCGACGTCGTCCAGCCGCCAGCCGGCCCGTTCCAGACAACGGCGGGTGGCGTGCACCGGGGCGATGCCCATCAGCGCCGGATCGACGCCGACGCTGGCGAAGGCGCGGATCCGCGCGAGGATCGGCAGCCCCAGCTCCTCGGCTTTCGCCTCACTCATCATCATCACCGCCGCCGCGCCGTCATTGATGCTGGATGCGTTGCCGGCGGTCACCGATCCGAGACGATCGAAGGCAGGCTGCAGGCTGGCCAGCCCTTCCGCGCTGGCATCCACCCGCGGTTGTTCATCGGTATCTACGGTGCGCGCCGCGCCGTTATGCTCGGTAACGACCGGGACAATCTCATCGCGAAAGCGTCCGGAATCAATCGCCTTGCGCGCCTTATGCTGCGAGCTGAGCGCCCAGGCGTCCTGCAGTTCGCGGCTGATGCCGTATTCCCGGGCGAGGTTTTCCGCCGTGACGCCCATATGGTAATCGTTGAAGGCGTCCCACAGGCCGTCATGGACCAGACTGTCAATCAGCTGGCTGTTGCCCAGCTGGGCGCCGGTGCGGCTGTCGGTGAGGACATGCGGAGCGCGGCTCATGTTCTCCTGGCCGCCGGCGATCACCACGTCCGCCTCCCCGCACTGGATGGCCTGGGTGGCGAGGTGCAGGGCTTTCAGACCTGAACCGCAGACGTCGTTAATGGTGATAGCCGATACAGTGTTGGGCAACCCGCCGCGAATAGCGGACTGACGGGCCGGGTTTTGCCCGGTTCCCGCGGTCAGCACCTGGCCGAGGATCACCTCATCCACGCTCTGCGGATCGATTCCCGTCTTCTCCACCAGCGCCTTCACCACCACGCTACCCAGCTCAACGGCTGAATGGCGCGATAGCGCGCCCTGAAAGCAGCCAATCGGCGTTCGCAGCGCCCCGACGATCACGACATCCTTCATCCTCTACCCCTGCCCGTGCTTTTGCGCAAAGAAACAGCGATATACTAGATAATTGTTATCAAAAAACTTTGTAATTGTTTAAAAAAAGTGAGGCCAATCACAAAGAATTAGCCATTTGTTAACGTTCACGCCGCTGCAGATGCTGACGCAGCCAGCTGCCCGCCGCCCCGGGCGGCGCTTTCTTATTCCACAGCAGATCCACCGAAATCGCCCGCGGCCAGCCGGGGATATCGAGCGCCACCAGCCCGCCCTGCGGCGCAAACTCCGCCACCAGGGCGCAGGGCAGAATGCACCAGCCGAAGCCCTGCACCGCCATGCTGAGCAGCAGCAGGTAGTTTGGCGCCGACCAGACCTGCCCGGCGGCAGGCTCCGTGGCGCTGGCCAGAAAGGTGCTCAAACGCAGCTCGCGCCAGCTGCGCAGCTCATCCCAGACAACCTTGCCCTGCGCCGCCAGCGGATGGTCAGGCGCCACGTAAATGCCCATCGCCGTCTGCAGCGGCAGGCGGGTGCTGCCGATATCGGTCGGGTAGCGCTCTCTCGCCTCAATCAATCCCACCTGGGCGCGGGATTTTTGCAGGAGATCGATCACGTCCTCATCTTCGCCAATCAAACACTCAAACTCGGTATGAGGGAAGCGGCGGTCAAACTGCACCAGCAGATCTTCCAGCACGTCCGGGTGCAGGGTGTCCGAGAGCACAAAGGTCAGTCGCGGCTCCGTCTCGCCGGACAGCGACACCGCCAGCTCATCCAGCCGCTCGCTGGCGGCGAGGATCGCTTTGACATAGCTCAGCACCTGCTCCCCCTGCGGCGTCAGCGTCGGCTGCCGCGTTGCCCGATCGAAGAGGGTCACCCCGAGGTCTGCCTCCAGGTTGGCGATAGCGGTACTGATCGTCGACTGGCTTTTCCGCAGGCGACGGGCGGCCGCGGAGAACGACCCGCTGTCAACGGCCTCGACAAAGGCGGTTAACGCTTCCGGTGAATAACGCATGATGTATCTACTTTATCGATGGTTTCTATCTTTTGTTTATCATATTTTTCCATAAACTGCCGGGTAATTTCCTGTTCAGGCTAAAACTGGAGGTAGCTCGCCATGCAACAGACCCCGCATCAGCGCAAGACGCTCACCGAACGCGTTATCCACGCCATCACCTTCGAAGGACTGGCGACGCTGATCCTCGCCCCCACCGCCGCCTGGCTGATGCAGCGTTCGGTGGTGGAGATGGGCGGGCTGAGCATTCTGCTCGCCACCCTGGCGATGGTATGGAACATCATTTATAACGCGGCTTTCGATCGCCTGTGGCCGGTCTCCCGCGTCCCCCGTCGGCTGAAAGTGCGGGCGCTGCACGCGATCGGCTTCGAGACCGGCTTTGTTATCATCGGCGTCACCATGGTGGCTATCGTGCTGGGGGTATCGCTACTGCAGGCGTTTATGCTGGAGATCGGCTTCATGCTCTTCTTCCTGCCCTACACCATGGCGTTTAACTGGGTCTGGGACACCCTGCGCGAGCGCGTGATCCGACACCGCCGCCCGCGCCAGGCGGCACGCGGCTAGCCCCGCGGCGGATCCTTCGCGATCCGCCGCGACTTTATCACCAAAAACTATCGCAACAGATGAACCATAAATATGGTAAATTGCACTCCTTTTTTTTGGTTTGACGGTTGATAAAGTCGCATAATGTCTAAAATTTGGTCTAAAGAAGAAACTCTATGGAGTTTTGCCTTATATGGCACTGCAGTAGGCGCTGGGACGCTATTTCTACCGATCCAGCTGGGTTCGGCTGGCGCCATCGTCCTTTTCATCACCGCGCTGGTCGCCTGGCCGCTCACCTACTGGCCTCACAAAGCGCTGAGCCAGTTTATTCTCTCGGCCAATATCGCGCCGGGAACCGGGATCACCGGCGCAGTCAATCACTACTATGGTAAGAAAATTGGCAACCTGATCACCGGCCTCTATTTCCTCGCCTTCTTTGTGGTCGTGCTGATCTACGCCGTGGCCATCACCAACTCGCTGGCCGAGCAGGTGGCGCATCACACGCCGATGACGCCTGCGCTACGCGCGCTGCTGAGTCTTGGCGTGGTGCTGGTCCTTAATCTGATCTTTCTCATGGGCCGGCAGATCACCATCAAGGTGATGGGCTTTCTGGTCTTCCCGCTCATCGCCTGCTTTCTGTTTCTCTCCCTCTATTTAATTCGCGACTGGCATCCGGAACATCTCACCAGCCAGATGCAGTTCAGCTCGCAGACGCTCCACCAGGTCTGGATCTCCATACCCGTGATGGTTTTCGCTTTTAGCCATACGCCGATCATCTCAACTTTTGCTATCGACCAGCAGGAGAAACACGGCGACCTGGCCATGGGTAAATGCAAAAAAATCATGAAGGTGGCCTACACCATCATCTGCGCCAGCGTGCTGTTTTTCGTCTTCAGCTGCCTGCTGGCTATCCCGGCGACCTATATTGAGACCGCCCGCGATCAGGGGGTGACTATCCTCTCCGCCCTGTCGATGGTGCCGGGCGCGCCGGGCTGGCTGGCGGTGACCGGCATTATCGTCGCCGTGGTCGCCATGTCGAAATCCTTTCTCGGCACCTACTTCGGGGTCATTGAAGGCGCCAGCGAAATCGTCAAAAGCTCGCTGGGCCTGATGGGCGTGCGCAAGAGCCGCGCCTTCAACCGCGCGATGTCGATCATGCTGGTCTCCGCCTTCACCTTTGCGGTGTGCTTTATCAACCCGAATGCGATCTCGATGATCTACGCCATCAGCGGACCGCTTATCGCCATGATCCTGTTTATCATGCCCACGCTGTCAACCTGGCTTATCCCGGCGCTGAAGCCGTATCGCTCGGTGGGGAACGCCATCACTCTGGTGGTCGGCCTGCTCTGCGTCTCCGTGATGTTCTTCGGCTAAACTGCCTCCGGCGACAGCGGCTTGCCTGAGCCGCTGTCGCACATTCTGACAACATTCTCGCCCTTCCCTTCCTTGTGAGCGCATTACACTTACGGCTTAGCCACCGTGAGGAGAGTTCCTATGTCCAGTGTCACCTTATCCGGTCGCGGCACGCTCGGCGATCGCCAGGTCTATCGGTTGGGTTACGGGGCCATGCAGCTGGCCGGCCCCGGCGTCTTCGGCCCGCCGAAAGATCCTGAAGAAGCGGTGCGCGTGCTGCAGGCCGCCGTCGAAGCTGGGGTAAACCATATCGATACTTCGGATTTCTATGGCCCCCATGTGACCAATCAGCTGATCCGCAAAGCGCTTCACCCCTACCCCGACGATTTGTGCATTGTCACCAAGGTCAGCGCCCGCCGTGACGAAAAAGGCAACTGGCTGCCGGCCATGTCGCCTGCTGAACTGACCCAGGCCGTCGAGGACAATTTGCGTCACCTGGGGCTCGACGTGCTGGAGGTGGTGAACCTGCGCAGTATGCTGAGCCCCCACGGCCCGGTGGAGGGGTCGCTGGAGGCGCCGCTCGCCACCCTGCAGGAGCTGAAGGCGCGAGGGTTGATCCGCCATATTGGCCTTAGCAACGTGACGGCAAAGCAGGTGGCGGATGCGCAGAAAATGACGCCTATCGTCTGCGTGCAAAACCTCTATAACATTGCCCATCGCGCCGACGACGCGCTGGTGGATGCGCTGGCCGCCCAGCACATCGCCTGGGTCCCCTTCTTCCCGCTGGGCGGTTTTACCCCGCTGCAGGCGCAGGAGCTGAACGAGGTCGCGGCCTCGCTTGAGGCGACGCCGATGCAGGTCGCCCTCGCCTGGCTACTCCAGCGCGCGCCCAATATTCTGCTGATCCCCGGCACCTCATCCCGCACGCACCTGGCGGAAAATATTGCCGCCGCCGGGCTGGTTCTGCCAGCGGATGCGCTACGCATCCTGGATAATATCGCCAATCGCGCGCATTCCTGACCCCTCAGGCTAAATGGAGGGAACGACTTCCCTCCTCAATATTTGCCTGGAAAAACCTCAACACTGCTGGCACTATAGATCCTACAAATGGGGCATGATCGACGATCGTTTTCTCATTATCCCCGTTAATTAAACTTAAGTTTTTTCCTTCGACCGGTCTCCAGCTTGGAGGCCGTTGTCGTTTTTGTCATGACCAAAATTTGAAACTCTTGATTACAGGAAACACAATATCGAATTCCAAGTTTATACATATCAATCTGGCTGCAAAGATAGTCAATAACATCAAACGCTCATAAAAACATCTGATTAACCCAATCAGAATGTTGCTATTGCTATAAGAAAAATCAAACGCCTCACGACAACTATTTACAAGGGAAGCCTATGACAGAGGGAACGATAAAGACCAGTAAGTATGAAATTATTGCTATTTTCAGAGAGGAGTTGCGCAAACGTACTGAAATTGAAATATTTTTTAACAACACCAGTATCATAACCCAACTGACGCGCGTGGACTTTGCCGAGTTCCATATTCAGACCCATCGCAAAATCCCACCAGGTCATAAAATTCGTTTTCTACTGCATAGCGATTCAGGGAAAATAGAGTTTAATGCAGCCCTGACAAAACATGACAATAGCGGTGTCGATAAAGGTATCCGCTACGCCTTTTCCTTGCCTGAATGCCTGCAGGTCGTGCAGCGTCGCCGCGATCCCCGCTTTCGTTTACGCCATGAGCATGACTTTTATTGCCGCGGGCGCCATAAAAATGGCGAAAACTATCTTTTCGACATCAAAGACATTTCGGACGGCGGTTGCGCGCTGATGACCAAAACGCCGAACCTGAAATTTCTCAGTCATAACGCATTGCTGAAAAATGCCGTACTGATGCTGGCGGAATATGGCGAGATCACCATCGACCTGGTGGTAAAAAATGTCATTATTATCACCCTCGACAATCCCAATGAAGAGAGCGAAAATTACTATCAGATATCCTGCCAGTTTAAGTTCCGTCATCTCGACGACCAGCGCAGAATAGAGAAGATTCTGCTGGACCTGATCTTAGAAGCCAAGCGCAAAAAGAGAATCTGATACCCTTGGAAAGTATATTGCTGTACACCAATGATAATCTCATTGGTCACTCAATCTATCACTACCTTATTGATAGTCATGAAAATGCCACCCGTTTTGGCTATGACGATGTTATCCAGAGAAAACATCTGCCTGTGGCCCAAACGGTTATTTTCAATTTAATTAATAAGGATATTTCTGCCATCAGAATCCTTGATCTGCTGAATGCGCTCCGCCTTTCCCTGCAGCGCTGCCAGCAGCCGGTGCTGATGGTAAAAAGCGACATTGCCGGGCTATGCCGAGAGTTGATAACTGTCGATAATGCCATGATTATTAGCGAAAACTCACCGCTATCTATGTTTACTTCCATTATCCAGCGCGCGAAGGGCGCCAGCGAACCGCCGCCGCGACGATTGCGCAAACAGCTGTCGCCGCGGGAGTGCCAGATCCTCGAACTGCTGATTGCCAACAATAATAATAAGCGTATTGCCGCCCTGCTCGGCATTGCCCATAAAACGGTCCACAGCCATCGTATCCATATCATGCAAAAGCTGGGCATTGATAATTCCCGCACGATGAACCAGCGTATTGCCGCCCTTCATCAATGTTAAATTATACAGCGGTAAATCAATAGCGGATAAAGCGTACTTATTCGCTGTTGATTTACATTTCCTGCCATTCCCATTAACCATCAGGTAGCCTATAATTAGTCTATCCTCTGCTTATTGTCTGACTAACCTCGTGAAGAGGGATAATGAACACTAAAATATTCGAAGACAACATTTTATCTCGTAATGATATCGCTGTACGCTACGTCTTTCAGAAAATGTTTTCCCCACAAGGTACCTTAGTCGCAGTTGAATGCTTAAGCCGCTTCGATAATCTTCCCGTTTCGCCAGAATATTTTTTCCGCCATGCCACCGCGGCGGTTCGTGAACGTATTTTTCTCGAGCAACTGGCGTTGATTGAACAGCATAAAGCATGGTTTTTACGTAACCATATTTCCGCCACCATTAACGTCGATGACCATATCCTGAATCTGCTACGCCAGAAGGAAATAAAAGAGAAAATTGCCACCCTGACCTGCGTCCATTTTGAAGTGACCGAAAACGCCGAGAAACTTCTGAATAATTCCCTCGCCGCCTGGCAAAGCCCGCAGGATACCTCGCTGTGGCTCGACGACTTCGGCTCTGGCTACGCGGGGATAAACGCCATCAGCGGTTATCATTTTGACTATGTCAAAATTGATAAAGATTTTTTCTGGCATCTGATGCGCAAAGAGTCCGGCCGTCAGCTGATGGATGCGCTGGTCACCTTTTTATCCCGCAATCATCACAACGTGATTATTGAAGGTGTGGAAAGCGAAGCCCATAAAAAATGGCTGCAGGGTATGGAGTGGTTTGCTATTCAGGGGCATTACTGGCAGGAAGTCAGCATTGAACAACTGGTTGCCGACGATATTGTCATATAAAAAAGCCGGGCTTGCCCGGCTTTTTCGTCTCGCTTAATTATAAACTAATTCCCACGTAGCCCAGCTGGTAATTGGCCCGCTGGTGGCGCTTTTCGGCGTCGGCGAAACGTAGCCCACATAATAGGTGAACAGGCCGCCGCTGACCGCGCGTTCCTGCAAATGCACCTGATTTTGCTGCGGGTCCGCAGGGACAATTTTATTACTCTTATCCAGCGTATTATTATCATTGGTCGACAGCGCCAGATAAATATTCTGCGCTCCGTCTGGCAAGGTATTGGCCAGATAGCCCGCGTTCTCATTACCGACCGCCGTCAGTAAAAAACCGTCGACCCAGCGAACGCTGACTCGCCGCACCTCGTCCTGCGAGGCGGCGCCGCCGTCATGACGCAGCTGGCAGTTTGACAGCGCCAGGGTAAAAGGCTGCGGCTTCATAAACGCGCCGGCCCCGCGATCGTGCACTTCCGCCAGGCTGACCGGCGCCAGCCAGACGTTGCCGCTGCCGGCATGCTGGCCGCCATTGAGCGCGACGCTGCAGGAAATATCCGTCACCCGCCCGGCAAAATCGACCCGTCCGCGATCATAATTGGTCTCGAAACCCCACGCCGAGGGGGCGGCGAGGCTGCCGCAGAGCAGCAACCACGCGATAGTATGTTTCGGCAATCCCTTCATTCCCCCTCCCGTATTAATCGTACGTCAGGTTAAAGATCATATGCGACTCCACCTCGCCGGTGCTGGTCGTCGGGCCATACTGATAAAAGCGCGCGTGCAGCGGGATGGTGATGTAGCGGGTCTCCTGATTATTCAAGCGGCCAACGGTATATTTCTTATTAAACTGCAGCGGGGATCCATCCTTCAGCACCTGGATGCCGACGCCTTTCGCCATCCCGCTGCCGGCCTTTTCATTCAGCAAGGCGCCCATGGTGGCGGTGGTGCTGGTCGCCAGGGTGCCGGAAAAAGAGGTGCTGATGTTGGCGTATCCCGTTTCACTCAGGCCGCCGCTGCACTGCAGATCGATATTAAAATCCTTCCCGCCCGCGGTGGTGCCCACCCCTTTCAGGTCAGTGCGTCTGATGGCGCCCACATCAACATTCATATTTTTCCCGCTCAGTACCGAACAGGAGGGCGAGACCACGGTGATCGCATTGGCGCTCAGATAGGTTTCGAGGATCGGGTTGCCGCCGCTCTCCCAGTCATAGGAGGTGTATTTTCCCGCCGCGAGGGTGCCGCTGCCGGTGGTTGCCGCGGTTTTGATAATCTCCAGCGTAAAACGTGACCCTTCAAGGGAATAGTTGGTGGTGTTATACACTCGGGACGAATAGACGTCGGGATAGACGATATTCACCGTCGCGCCGCCGCGGCTGAAACGCATACCAATCCCCGGCACGTTGGTGGAATAAATTTTATTCCCAAGATCGGTGGCCCCTGGCGAGACGATCTTCGCCGCGAAGCGGTTGGTGCCGGAGGTACAGCGATAGCTCGCCCCGCCCGGGGCGCTCATCGTCCAGTCGCGGGTGAGGATCACCGAGCCCACCGGCAGATCCGGGGGCACCACCACCCTGCCCACCACCATGTCCAGCATCACCGTTGGCGAAGAGAGACGCGTACAGACGGCCCAGGACGAGGTGGTGCCCAGCGCCATTAAGACGATAAAAAGCGTCAGTAATTTCCTCAGCGACATACGCTATCCTTTGTTGTTTGCTGTCCCAGATCCACCGAACACTGCCCGCCGCTCCACTTCACAATCGCGCGTTTGGCGTTCGCATCGCTGATGAACATCATGCTGCCCTGACCGACGACGCCGATCTCCTTGCCGTCGGGGGAGAAAATACTCGCCGCGAACGGCAGCGGCTCATGGTTCGCCTGGCGCGCCTGCAGGGTGAGGTTGTTCTGCACCGTGGTGCCGAACGCCACCTTAACCACGCTGCCTTCCCACGGCACAACCTGCGCCACAGTGCGATCGAAGGCCACGTCGTCATGGCTGCCTTTCGGGTCGATCTCGACGGCGTTGATCCGGTACGGGCGCAGATACGGCAGGATGGCGTAACCGTTGCTGTCCACGCGGGTGCCCGGCGATCCCGGGAGCATGGCGCCGGCCGCGTCTTTGGCTTCAATCAGCGCCATCGTCGAGCCGCTTTCCGGCGAGAGCACCACGCCGCCGCTGTGGGCGATCATCGTCCCGCTGGCGCCAATGCCGCTCTGACGATACCCTTCGCCCTGGCTGTAGCTGCCGTTGAGGGTGGTCCATGGCGTACGGTAGCTGCCGTTGAGCGCCACATCGTGCTGACCGCCGGTGGCGGTGGTGGTCGACACGCCGTAGTTAAGGTTGTTTTCACTGTCCAGCGAGCCATTGATACCAATCTGCGAGCTGGCAAAGCGCGAGTTGTTGAACGAGGTGTTCGACGTCAGGTTGGCGGTGCGGTTATCGCCAAACCACAGCGGGTAGCTGAAGTTGAGTGAAATGCGATCGTCGCGGCGATGGCCGGAGCTGTCCGGGGTATAGACGCGCTGGGCGCTCGCCGACCAGGAGAGACGACCAAACGAATTGTTGTAGCTGACCTGATACTGCTTCTCGGTCCCGGAGCGGTTCCAGTAATCGGAAATACGACCGCTGAGATAAAACCCGCCCCAGCCTTCCGGCAGGTTCTGGTTCACCGTGAAGGTCATGCCGTTTTTTTGCCGCCACAGCGTATAGTTGCTGCGGCTGTTTTTTTCCTGATCGACGGCGTACAGCGCATCGTTGAGGTTGTAATAACCTTTCGTCGAGTAGCGATACGCCGCCAGCACGATGCTGGTCTGGGTATCGGTGAACATGCGGTTAAAGGTGGCGCGATAGCTCTGCCCCGAGTCATCATGGGTATCGCTCTTCAGCCGCGAATGGGTGACGTCAAAAGAGAGCGCGCCGATCCCGGTGTTCATCCCGGTGCCCACCAGGAAGGCCTGATAGTCGTCAAAGCCGGTGACCCCGGTGTAGCCGGTCAGCAGGTTATTGATCCCGTGCTGCCAGGTCGCCTGATAGAGCATCGGCTTGTTGCGTAGCCCGCTGTCGTCCACTTTACCGGCGGAGAGCGCGTAGCGGGTCATGCCCGGACGCAGCAGTTGAGCAACGGAGGCGTAAGGCACGCTGAACACTTCCACCGAGCCATCCGCCTCTTTTACCGAGACTTCAAGATCGCTGCCATAGCCGGATGGATAGACATCCTGCAGGGTAAACGGCCCCGGCGGAACCGTGGTCTGATAGATAATGTTGCTGCCCTGACGCACGGTGACGAGGGCGTTGCTCTGCGCCACGCCGCGAATTTCCGGGGCATAGGAGCGCATGCCGTCCGGGAACATATTGTCATCAGTGGCGAGGTTGACCCCACGCAGACCGATGGTGTCGAAAAATTCGCCATTGGTAAAGATCTGCCCACCGCTGACGATGGAGTTGATCTGCGGGATCGGCCGCTGGAGATAGGTCTGGTTGCTGTTCCAGTGCGCTTTACCCTGCTGCTGCTGCCAGTTCAGGTTACCGATATGCTTCAGCAGCCAGCCGTCCCACGACAGACCGGCGTTGACGCCAAGGTAGGCGCTGCTGTTATCCGACCCGCCGACCGAAGAGGTGTGGCTGTTCCAGGCGTTGGCCATCCAGCCAAGATTAAGCGCGGTAATGCCTTTGTCCCAGAACTCCGGGCTGACATAGTTTTTCAGGCGTTGATCTTCATAGATCTGCGGCACTGAAATGTTCAACCGCAGGGAGGACTGGACCAGGTTGTCTTTGACGTTGTCTTCGTTGCGCCAGGATTTGAGGCTACCGCAATAGCCTTCCTGTTCGCTCAGCTGCGGATTGAGCTTTTCCGCCGCGATGCCGTACTGGGTCAGCATCGCTTTGGTGTAGCAGACCCCAAGGTTACCGTCTTTGTCGCGCGCGATGCGCAGATCGTAGCGCCCTTTCCATTCGTCGTTGGTGTAGACGTCAAGGGAGTAAGTGCCTTCGGTAATCGCGCTGGTCGAGAAGCGTGACAGGTCGACCTTTTCGCGACTGCCGACAATAAAACCGTCGTTAAATTGATATACCGTTCCCGGGTTTTCCTGTCCGCTGGAAAATGGCGGAAAGCAGCACAGCGCGATGGCGATCGCGGTGCTTAATCTTCCCGGGCAGAATGACCTCTGCTTCATTAGCTTTTCCCTTATTTAACGGCCACTTTCACTGCGACATCGGCGCCATAGTCATTAATGTTGTTAACGGTCAGGGTTTCGCCGCGGTTGACGGCGGAGGAGAGCGCCACCGTCTGGCTGGACTGCGGCGCCAGCATCACGGTTTTGCTGTTCAGGGCTTTACCGCCGTCGCGGGAAATACGGCTGACGGTAATGTAGAACGGCGTCGGGTTGTTGATGGCGAGACTGCTGCCGCTGGCGGTCAGGATCAGCTTCTCGGCCGCCGCATCGCGGTTGCCCAGCCCGGCAGGGCGGTAAATAAATTTAAAGCGGGAACGGATCGCCAGCTGCAGCACGTTCTGGCCTTCATTTTTCTGATCAGCCACCACCGGCGGAATTTCCAGCAGATTCAGCCACCACAGCGTCTCTTTATCTTTCGCCAGACCGGCGCTGCTGCCGAGCTTAATACGCAGCGTCTGGCCGCTCTTGGCGTCAACGCGCGAAATCGGCGGGGTGATAATAAACGGGGTGGTAATGGTATCCGGTGTGGCATCGGCATCGCCGTTATCCAGCCAGGCCTGCGCCAGCGCCGGACGGTCGGCGTTATTTGAAAGCTGTACCGTTATTTCTTTTTCATTTCCTGGATAAATAAAGCGGGTACCGTTAACAATAATATTGTTGGCATGGGCCGCAAAACTAAAAATGAAACAGAAAAAAAGGGCAATACGCTTCATGCTGACCTCAGAATAAAAATACAAGCGGCGGACATTGCCGCTTTATTATTGTTATTAACTGCCCCATCGCGGGGCAGTTTTATTTTCTGACGGAATTACTGGTAAGTAATTTCGTAAGTCGCGTAGCTGTTTACCACACCGGTGGTCACAGTGGTCGGCGCGCTGGTGGCGTAGCCTACGTAGTAGGTGAAACGCGCGCCATCGGCTACAGCGGAAGCATCGCCTTTCGCTTTCGGCTGAGTGCTGTCACCCGGGATGATTTTGTTGGTCAGCGCGGTAGCGTTGTCAGTAGACAGCACCAGCTGGATGTTCTGAGCACCGGAAGCTTCGGTGTTCGCCAGGTAGCCCTGTTGTTTGCTGGTTGCGCCAGCCAGCAGGTTACCGCCGGTCCAGTTTACGCCCAGTTTGCTTACGTCATCCTGTTTGGTGCCGTCAGCCGCCTGGCAGTTAGAGACGTCAATGGTGAAAGATTTCGGTTTCAGGTAAGTATCCGCTGCTGCCGCTTTAACTTCAGTCAGGGTTACCGGAGACAGGTAAACGTTCGCATCGCTGCCCTGGCCGTTAACAGAAACAGTACAGGATACATCGGTAACTTTACCGAAGAAATTAACCTGGCCGCCGCCAACATTGGTATCAGCTGCATGGGCAGCAGTCATGCCAAAAAACGCGGTTGCCATTGCTGCAGAGAGAAGAACCTTTTTCATTGCCATTTCCTTGTCAGAGTGAATTACGAATCAATGAGCACACTGTGAATTCGCATAGAACCAGAAACATCAGGCGATGCTGATTTATGCCACTGCTAATAGAATCTTCGACTGACCGGGAGCCGCAATATTTAAGGCGTCAGGTAACGAACCAAAAAATATAAGTTCGCTGGTGCTATCGGCGTCAAAGAATGCTATTTATTCGCCGACAAATATACATTTGTTCACGTTTCATTAAGTTATATAACATATACCTAATGGCTATTAATAAATAATTATTGATAGGTGAAAACGGGGTGGTGGTTGTTTACAGCACGGAAAGCCTGACGCCAGGGCGCGAGAGAAAGGGCCACCTCAGCATGCCGAAATGGCCGCCAGAGGGCTATTGCGAATCGTCCGAATCCGCCATGACGGCGGTTAAAAACCGCCCAAACAATTCACACAATGAATGGTAACCGCGTAAATGAGGCGCATTCCACACTCTGAGCACAGGCAGTCCGCGTGATATCCCCTGCAGAAATAAATCTCTAATTCGTTGTTTTTAAATCAAAAAATAGAGAAAGGTTCATTTCCCCATTATCAAACCGCCATAAAAATGTGATCTAAATCGCACTTTTTGCCACGCGCGTTATAGTTAGCAGACTTATTATAAGTCCATCGAAAGCAAACACGCTTTCCACCATAAAAGTTAAAAGGACAAACACCATGAAAAACGTAAAATTACTCGCCGCTGCCGGTATGCTCTCCCTGGTCTCTTTCGCTAGCTTCGCTCATCCGGTGAGCGTAACAGCAGATACCCTGGACAGCGCAGAAGCGAAAATCGCGACCATTGCGAAAGAACAAGGCGCTTCCTACCACATCACCGAAGCGTACACCGGCAACCAGGTCCATATGACCGCCGAGCTCTCTAAATAAGCGAATGGTTGCAGAGGGAGCTGCCGGACAGGCCGCCTGCGGGCGGCTGGTCTGGCTCCCGCCGCCTACCCCGCACACAGCAATGTCGAGCCCCGTTATGGGGCTTTTTTCGTTTTTGCCCCCGCCGCCTGGCGCGCCAGCGCGCGCTGAATAGACAATACGCTCGCCAGCACCACGATCAGCCCGACCAGCGCCATCCCCTGGATCGTTTGTCCAAGGAAAATCCACCCCAGCACCACGGCGGTCACCGGGCTCAGCAGGCTCATTGCCGACACCGCCACCGGCGAGAGGCGGCCAATCCCCCGGAACCACAGGCCATAGGCCAGCATGGCGCCCGCCACGCACAGCCACAGATAGCCGGCCGCCTGCAGCGCAGTCACCTGATGCAAAGGGGGGTCAACGATCAGCGCCACTGGCGCCAGCACCACCCCGCCGATCGCCAGCTGCCAGCCGGTTAACGCGACGATCGGCAGGGAGAGCGCCCAGCGGCGGGAGAGCCAGGTGCCCAGCGCCATACTGATCGCCCCGAGAAACGCCGCGCCGATGCCCAGCGGGTCGAGGACGGTGCGCGGCGACAGCAGCAGCATGGCCATACCGAGTATGCCGGCAAGGGCTGAGAATACCGCCAGCCAGGGCGAGCGCTGCCGGTCTACGCACCAGGCGAGAAGCATCACCAGCAGCGGCTGGATCGCGCCAATCACTGCCGCCAGGCCGCCGGGTAAGCGATAGGCGGCGATAAACAACAGCGCCTGAAACGCGCCGATATTTAAGATGCCGGTAACGATAAGCTTTAGCCATTCGCCGCGCTGCGGAAAGCGGCGGCTCCAGATCAGCAGGGCGATACCTGCCGGCAACACCCTCAGCAGTGCGGCAATAAACGGCCGGTCAGGGGGAAGAAACTGGGAGGTGACGATGTAGGTCGTCCCCCAGATAGCGGGCGCCAGCGCCGTGAGCAGCAGGTCCAGCATCAGACTACGCGAGAGAAAAGCCATGATTTTATCTTCACTTCAAGTTAAATTGGTGCCTCAAGTATGCACCCGCAATTATCTTGATATCAAGACAAGTGAGCACTCATGGACAAATCACCGCCGATCGACGCCGTTGATCGGATTCTCGCCCAGTGGCAACGGGAGCGGCCGGATCTCGACTGCAGCCCAATGGGGCCGATTGGCCGTCTGAAACGGTGCGCCATGCTGCTGGAGCCGCAGGTGGAAGTCGCTTTTACGCGCCACGAACTGGTGCGCTGGGAGTTTGACATGCTGGCGACGCTGCGCCGCGCCGGGGCGCCGTTCATTCTTTCGCCGACCCAGCTCTTCTCCACGCTGATGATCACCTCCGGCACCATGACCCATCGCCTGAAGGCGCTGGAAAAACGCGGGTTTATTACCCGCCTGCCCAATCCGGAAGACGCCCGCAGTATGCTGGTCGCCCTGACGCCCGCCGGACGTGAGCGCATCGATGAGGCGGTGGAGACCCATGTCGATAATGAACGGCAGCTGCTGGCGGGGCTCAGCGATGGCGAGCGCCAGCAGCTGGATCAGGCGCTGCGGATATTGATGCGCCTGCTGGAAAGCCGTTAACAGCCCGCGGCGATAAAGTCGCCGTTAGCGCTGATCGGCACCACGGTGAAAAACAACCCGGCGGCAAAGAGGATCAGCGCCAGCCCGCCGAGGATCTTCACCAGCGGCACCAGCCAGGGCCGCGGACGGCTGGTCGCCGTCAGCCGGTTGACGGTACGGTGACGGGCATAGTGCACCGCCAGCGACAGACCGAGGATCGAGAGCGCGGTGCCCAGCGCCATGGTCATCACCGCGGCGATGCCCCAGCTGACGATCCCCAGCGCGTTGGCGAACAGCAGGATCATAATCGCTCCGCTGCAGGGCCGGGCGCCGATAGCCAGCACCACGCCCAGACGTGTCTTCCAGTCGGCGCCCTGCAGGTCCTGCCCCACGCCGTGGTGCCCGCAGCCGCACGCGGCATCATGCTGATGCGCCGGCCTCAGGGCGCGTATCCTTGTTTTACCCGGCCGCAGGCTTTGCAGCGCGCGACAGATAACGTAAACCCCAAAGGCGGCGATGGTCAGGGCGCTGATCTTCTCGACGTACCAGCGGCTGGCGCTGAGATCGCCGGCGGCCAGATTCAGCCCCACCGCGAGAATATAGACAAACAGGATGGCGCTCACGCCCTGCAGCAGGCTGCCGAGAAAAGGCACCACCCGCGCCGCGGTCAGGCTCTCCTGGTTGGTGCTCAGGTAAGTGGTGACGATAAACTTACCGTGGCCCGGTCCGATAGCGTGTAGCACGCCGTAAAGAAATGCGCCCACCAGCAGCCAGACGCCGCCGCTGTACTGATGGTTGTTCAACAGCAAAAGGTACATCACCAGATAGCGATGCAGGGTAATTTGCGTGGCGAGGCACCACTGGAGAAAGTCGCTCCAGTGGCTGTGCAAGGTGACGCCGGCGGCCAGCAGAAGAAGGCCGCCGCTCCCGGCGACCAGCAGGCGCCAGTCGCGCTGCGCAATCGGAATCATCATCGTTATGCCATGGTGAAAAGAGATGAACCACCGGACGACAATCTCATGCCCGGCGAACAATAGTGCCTGTTTTCAAGGATGGATGATTTATCGGCGTTTTTCTCGTCAATGCTCGAGGTCACAAGGCTCCGCATTATCAGCATCAGCGGGCTCCTGTACCTACCCTCTGCCCTATCTTTGCACAAAGCACTTTACTCTCTTCAGCATACCACAGACGTTTGTTTTTAATGCTGGCACCCTGAATAACATATAAGAGCAGTCGTTACACGTCTAAAAACAGATAAAAATAAATCAGTTATCGCTATCCTGGCACTTTATGTACTTTATCATCCTGCGCATCAGGCACGAATATTCATTAACTGCTATTTATTTAATACATGCATTAACAGGACCACTCCGATGAAAAGATGCTTACTCGCCCTGGCGTGCGTCGCGCTGCTGACGCCCTCGCTTTCGGCGCAGGCGACCTGGCGCAGCGACCAGCGCCAGGACGCCCGCGATATCCGCCAGGATAGCCGCGAGCAGGGCCGTGAAACCAAGCAAGAGTGCGTCAGCAACAACAATCAAAGCAACGCCAGCTGCCGTCACGATAAGCGGGAAAACCGCCGCGAAGGTCGTCAGGAAGCCCGCGACGAAAAATGGTAAGTCAGCCTGCTCCGGCGAATGTCAGATCGAGGTCTTCTGCCACCGGAGCCTTTCACTCCGCCTGTGACGCCGGACGGTCGCGTCCAGCCCTGCCTGCTCTTTATTCTTAGCTTGCAGCAGAATATTACCCGCAACCGGTCCGCAGTCCATGGCTACTAATACCCACAGCCTGATATCACCGCTACCGCCGATTACCGCCCGCTGCTACCCCTGCACTATTAAGATTAAGCTCAACCCTTTAAATAAGACGTAAAGTGCCCTTACAGAGACAATGGCTATTATCCCCAGGCTTTTTGCAGTATGGTTTAATCACTGTTGTAGTTTTGCAGTGAATGCTATCCAGACGGTTCAAGGTTGTATTCTGTCTGAGAAATTACTCATGCCATTCCCGTCGCTGAGATACGGGCGGCCGGCTGGCTGACGCCGTGCCGCCCCGACAGCCGGGAAATAAATCATGACGGCATTGATGGCCGCCTTGCCGTGGCCGGAAGCCAGTGCCTTCATCATCACGTGGGCATCATCAAGAGGATCAGGGATGTACAGGACGTGGAAACCTCCAGGAAAGATTCGCCAGTTCAACCAGCTAACCCTTTCTTTACCCTTCAGCATGCGGCGTCTTATCGCAGGGGATGGCGATAGCCCATGATACTGCGTGCACCCGTAGCAAATAAAAACGTTATCAGCACGCTGTTTAAAAATAAAAAGGCAGTCGCATTTAACAATGACCTGACGCAGGCCTGGAAAGCGTAATATTTGCCTGCCATAAAAGGGAACACCATGACGAATAACGCCGATATTAAAAAAAGGAACTTCCTGACTCAGAATGAAATCGAGTCGCTACTAAAAGCCGCCGATAGCGGTCCCTACGCCGCACGTAATTATTGCCTGACGCTGCTGTGCTTCATCCATGGTCTGCGCGCCAGCGAGATCTGTCGCCTGCGAATATCCGATATCGACCTTGCTTCCCGCTGCGTTTATATCCATCGGCTAAAAAAGGGGTTCTCGACCACCCACCCTTTGCTGAATAAAGAGATCCACGCCCTAAAGCGCTGGCTGGCCATTCGCAACACCTGGCCGCAGGCCGCCAGCGAGTGGCTGTTTCTCTCCCGCAAAGGCAATCCCCTTTCCCGCCAGCAGTTCTATCAGATTATCGCCTCTTCTGGCGACCAGGCGGGATTGCCGCTGGAGATCCACCCGCACATGCTGCGTCACTCGTGTGGCTTTGCGTTGGCCAATATGGGTATCGATACCCGCCTGATCCAGGACTATCTCGGACACCGCAATATTCGCCATACCGTCTGGTATACCGCCAGCAACGCGGGACGTTTCTATGGTATCTGGGACAATACGCGCGACAAACAGCGCCTGTCGCTGCTTCAGTAAGCCTGACGCCACGGATGGCGTTGTACCGCGTTGCGGGGAAATTAAATATCAATAAATTAACCCTCGGTTAATTATGATTACTGTTCCCGCAAGTTCTTATTTAATCCTGCGGTCACCTCGTTCAATTAACCCTGCATAAATTCCGGTTTTGCCGTGACTATTTATTGTTGGCTAAAATCCATCCCGCTATTTTTAAAATCTATCGTTTGAAAAAAACCTTTTATTTTATGCACATGCTATAAAACCCGAGAAGATCTATTGTGGCCTTGCTTAAAATCTCTAAAATTAAGAATTATCGCCAGGCGATATTTTGACTGGCTGTAAATATAATATGCTATCTATGCGTGGTTAATCGCCTTCACCTTGTACCGTTCTCGCATTACGGATCTTTTCCGTCATGGCGTATGGTTTCGCCATGACGACCCCTCACATCTTTTACAGGAGCAACTATTGTGAACCGACGTCGTTTTCTTACCGCCAAAGAAGTTCAGGCTATGATGCAGGCCGCGCGTCAGGGCGCCACCGGCGAGCGGGACTACTGCCTCATCCTGCTCGCCTTTCGCCACGGGATGCGCATCAGCGAACTGCTGGATCTGCACTATCACGATCTGGATCTACGGGAAGGCCGGGTCAATGTGCGGCGGTTGAAGAACGGTTTTTCGACTATTCACCCGCTGCGCTTTGATGAACGTGAGGCCATTGAGCGCTGGAGTCAGGTCCGCGCCGGCTGGAAAGCGGCGGCCAAAACCGACGCGCTGTTTATCTCCCGTCGCGGTACCCCGCTCTCACGCCAGCAGGCATATCGTATTATTCGCGCCGCCGGGGAAAAGGCAGGTACCGTAACGCAGACCCACCCCCATATGCTGCGTCACGCCTGCGGCTACGAACTGGCGGAAAGAGGGACAGATACCCGTTTGATCCAGGATTATCTCGGTCATCGTAATATTCGACACACGGTACGCTACACCGCCAGCAATGCGGCGCGTTTTGCCGGAATATGGGAAAGAAATAATCTTATTGGAGAAAGCAATGCAGAAGCGGGAATTGATACAACCGATTGAATTTAATTAAAAAAATAAACCGTGAACAGGTCAATTGGGGCCAAACTGTTTATATCATAAAAATGTTTTGACATATTTTGCAACTCACCACGCCATATTTCTGCAAAAAAATTCATAATCCTCTGATTTTAAATCATTTTTAAAACATCAATTACGCACTTTTCTCACCCTGACCTCCCGGGGCATCGACGCGCCTTCGCCAGCGGCATCGCTCTTCCTTTCGCACTCCGCCAACAACCACAGATTAAATATCCATATAAACAACATTTCTCAGAACTTAACACCATAAAACAGGCGTAATTAAACGGAAATCAGATCGTTTATCTCAACGAGTCAAAATGGCCCCAATTGTCTCATCGGTTGGGCGAAAACTGTGCAGAGCCGGCAGCCGGACCACTCGGCTGAAATCTGAAATGCCTGGAAGGCACAACGGCTGCCAATCCGGTTCGTTATTTCGACATCGTTCAAAGGAAAACAGTATGAAAATCAAAACACTGGCAATGATTGTTGTGTCAGCCCTGTCTCTGAGCTCCGCGGCGGCCCTGGCCGATACCACCACGGTTAACGGCGGGACCGTCCATTTTAAAGGGGAAGTCGTTAACGCGGCCTGTGCGGTGGATGCCGGCTCTATCGATCAAACCGTTCAGTTGGGCCAGGTGCGTTCCGCGAAGCTGGCCACGGCGGGGAGCACCAGTTCGTCCGTCGGTTTCAACATTCAGCTGGATGATTGCGACACCACGGTAGCAACCAAAGCGTCCGTCGCCTTCGCCGGTACGGCTATCGACAGCAGCAATACCACCGTTCTGGCGCTGCAAAACTCTGCCGCCGGCAGCGCGACCAACGTCGGCGTACAGATCCTCGACAACACCGGCACGCCGCTGGCGCTGGACGGCGCCACCTTCAGCGCAGCCACCACCCTGAATGACGGCACCAACATCATTCCGTTCCAGGCGCGTTACTACGCCACTGGCGCCGCGACCGCCGGTATCGCGAACGCGGACGCCACCTTCAAAGTGCAGTACGAGTAAGGCAACCATCAGGCAAGGAAGCCATCCGGGCCAGGAGGGCCCGCGCTTAATTTTGCAACCGGGGTGAAACGATGCAGGGAATGAAATCGGGTCTGCTACTGCTGCTGCCTCCGCTGGCGCTGGCCGGTAATCAGTGGAACGTCACGCTGCCGGGAGGGAGCATGCGCTTTCAGGGCCTGATCATGGCCAGTTCCTGCCGCGTTGAAGCCGGCGATCGGCAGATGACGGTCAATCTGGGACAGATCAGCAGTAACCGATTTCACGACGTGGGCGAAGACAGCAACCCGATCCCTTTCGCGATTCATTTACAGGATTGCAGTACGGCGGTCAGCCAGCATGTCGGGGTGGCATTTCACGGCGTGGCTGACGGCAAAAACCCCGATGTGCTTTCGGTGGGCGAAGGCCCGGGGATCGCCAGCGGGATCGGCATTGCGCTGTTCGACAGTCAGGGCCAGCAATTGCCCCTCAACCGTCCGCCGGATCGCTGGGTGCCGCTCTACCGCGGACCGACGACGCTAAATTTCGTCGCCAAATATCGGGCGACCGGACGCCAGGTCACCGGCGGGGCGGCCAACGCCCAGGCCTGGTTCTCATTAACCTATCAGTAATCAACCCGCAGACCAGCAGGACAACACCGTGAGCAGACAAGGAGATAATGTGAGAAAAACGGCAACGACGATACGCGGCATACTGACGGGATGTGCGCTTTTCGCCGCCGGCGCGTTGAGCGCCAGCGCGCACGCGGGCGTCGCGCTGGGCGCGACCCGGGTCATCTACCCGGCGGGTCAGAAACAGGTCCAGCTGGCGGTCACCAATAACGACGACAACAGCACCTGGCTTATTCAGTCATGGGTGGAAAATGCCGATGGGCAGCGAGACGGCCGGTTTGTTATCACTCCCCCCCTGTTTGCCATGCAGGGCAAAAAAGAGAACACCCTGCGCATTATCGACGCGACCAATAACCAGCTGCCGCAGGATCGGGAAAGCCTGTTCTGGATGAACGTGAAGGCCATTCCTTCAATGGATAAATCGAAGCTCAGCGACAACACCCTCCAGCTGGCGATTATCAGCCGCATCAAGCTCTACTACCGACCGGCAAAACTGGCCCTGCCCCCGGATCAGGCGCCGGACAAGCTGACCTTTAGCCGCAACGGATCGTCGCTAACGCTGACTAATCCCACCCCCTATTACCTGACGGTGACCGAACTCAACGCCGGAACACGCATTCTGGAAAACGCCCTGGTGCCGCCGATGGGCAAAACCAGCGTCAAGCTGCCCGCGGATGCCGGCAGCACCATCACCTATCGCACCATTAACGATTACGGCGCGCTGACGCCGAAAATGAATGGCGTACTGCGTTAACTCTGGTGTGCCCCGCCGCGCGGGCCACGCTGCGCATGACCAGAAGCACTGACTGCCGGGCAACGTCGGACCGGAGGGATTATGTCACATCGAAAATATGGACTGGACCATGGGGGTCGCCCAAGCGCCCGGCGCCTGATTACGCCGGCGTTGACGCTGTGGCTCTGCTCGCAGCCGTTTGCCGCGCAGGCGGACCTCTATTTTAACCCCCGCTTTTTAGCTGACGATCCGGCGGCGGTGGCAGACCTGTCGGGATTTGAAAAAGGCCAGGAGGTCCCGCCGGGCACCTATCGCGTCGATATTTACCTCAATAACGGCTATATGACTACCCGGGACGTTACTTTCCAGGCTGACGCGCAGGGCCATGGCCTGTCGCCCTGCCTGACCCGCGGCCAGCTGGCGAGCATGGGGGTGGATACCGGACGGGTGACGGGCATGGCGGCCCTGGACAGTAAGGCCTGCGTGCCGCTAACGACGCTCATCAGCGAAGCCACCACCCGCTTCGATGTCGGCCAGCAGCGCCTGTATCTCACCGTACCCCAGGCGTTTATGGGCAGCCACGCCCGCGGCTATATTCCGCCGGAGCTATGGGATAACGGCATCACCGCCGGGCTGATTAACTATAACTTCACCGGCAATAACGTTCATAACGCCACCGGGGGGAACAGCCGTTACGCCTATCTGAATCTGCAGAGCGGGCTGAACCTCGGCGCCTGGCGCCTGCGCGATAACAGCACCTGGAGTTACAGCAGCGGCGGCAGCGCCTCATCCAATGAGAACCGCTGGCAGCACGTCAACAGCTGGCTTGAGCGGGACATCATTCCCCTGCGGTCGCGGCTTACCCTCGGGGATAGCTACACCAACGGCGATGTCTTCGACGGGATCAACTTCCGCGGCGCGCAGCTGGCCTCCGATGACAATATGCTGCCGGACAGCCAGAAAGGCTTCGCGCCGGTGATCCACGGGATCGCCCGCGGCACCGCGCAGGTGTCAGTCAAACAAAACGGCTACGAAATCTACCAGAGCACGGTGCCGCCGGGGCCGTTTACCATCGACGATCTCTACGCCGCGGGCAACGGCGGCGATCTGCAGGTCACCATTAAAGAAGCGGATGGCACCCGCCAGGTCTTCAGCGTGCCCTGGTCAACGGTGCCGGTGCTGCAGCGCGAAGGCCATACCCGCTTCGCCCTCTCCGCCGGGGAGTACCGCAGCGGCAACAGCCAGCAGGAAACGCCCGATTTTTTCCAGAGCACGGCCATGCATGGCCTGCCGGCCGGCTGGACCCTGTACGGCGGCGCCCAGCTGGCGGACCGCTATCGCGCCTTTAACCTCGGGGTGGGGAAAAACATGGGCTATTTCGGCGCCTGGTCGCTGGATATCACCCAGGCCAACGCCACCCTGCCTGACGACAGCGAGCATCAGGGACAGTCGGTGCGCTTTCTCTATAACAAGTCACTGGATGAGACCGGCACCAACCTGCAGCTGGTGGGCTACCGCTACTCCACCCGCGGCTACTATAACTTTGCCGATACCACCTACCGCCGGATGAGCGGCTACAGCGTGGAAACTCAGGACGGGGTTATCCAGGTGAAACCCAAATTTACCGACTACTACAATCTGGCTTACAGCAAACGCGGCAAGGTGCAGCTGAGCGTGACCCAACAGCTGGGGCGCACCGCCACCCTCTATCTGAGCGGCAGCCACCAGACTTACTGGGGCACCGACGATGCCGATGAGCAACTGCAGGCCGGCCTCAACGCCGCCGTAGACGATATCAACTGGTCGCTAAGCTACAGCCTGACGAAAAACGCCTGGCAGCAGGGACGCGATCAGATGCTGGCGGTTAACGTCAATATCCCCTTCAGCCACTGGCTGCGCTCCGATAGCCGTTCGGTCTGGCGGCACGCCAGCGCCAGCTACAGCCTGTCGCACGATCTCAATGGCCGCATGACCAATCTGGCAGGCCTGTACGGCACCCTGCTGGATGACAACAACCTCAGCTATAGCGTGCAAACCGGCTATGCCGGCGGCGGCAACGGCGACAACGGGAGCACCGGCTATACCGCGCTCAACTACCGCGGCGGCTACGGCAACGCCAACGTCGGCTACAGCCGCAGCGATGGCTTTAAACAGCTTTACTACGGGGTCAGCGGCGGCGTGCTGGCGCACGCCAACGGCATCACCTTGAGCCAGCCGCTGAACGATACCGTGGTGCTGGTGAAAGCCCCCGGCGCCGGCGGCGTGAAGGTCGAAAACCAGACCGGGGTACGCACCGACTGGCGCGGATATGCCGTCCTGCCGTATGCCACCGAGTATCGCGAAAACCGGGTCGCGCTGGACACCAATACCCTGGCGGACAATGTCGACCTTGATGATGCGGTGGTCAGCGTGGTGCCTACCCATGGGGCGATCGTCCGCGCCAGCTTTAACGCCCAGGTGGGGATGAAGATCCTGATGACGCTCACCCATCGCGGCAAACCGGTGCCGTTTGGCGCCCTCGCCACCAGCGACAGCAACCAGAGCGGCAGCATCGTCGCGGATAACGGTCAGGTCTACCTCAGCGGGATGCCGCTGGCGGGTAAGGTGCGGGTGAAATGGGGCGATGGCCCCGACGCCCAGTGCGTGGCCGATTATCGTCTGCCGCCGGAGAGCCGGCAGCAAGCGCTCAGCCAGCTGTCCGTCGCGTGTCGCTAAGGAGATGATGATGAGAACACCGCAGTATCTGCTGGGCGCCCTGCTCACGCTGGCCGCGCCGCTGGCCTTCGCTGCCGACAGCACGATCGCCATCAGCGGCTATGTGCGCGACAACGCCTGCGCGGTGGCCGGAGAGTCGAAGGAGTTCACCGTCGATTTGCAGGACAACGCCGCGAAGCAGTTTTACGCCGTCGGGGCGACGACCCCGCCGGTGCCGTTCCGTATCGTGCTGTCGCCCTGCGGCACTTCCGTCACCGCGGTGAAGGTCGGCTTCACCGGCGTGGCGGACAGCGTCAATACCAGCCTGTTAAAACTCGACGCCGGCGCCTCGGCGGCGGCGGGAATGGGGGTGGAGATTCTCGACCAGCAGCAGTCCCGACTGCCCGTCAATGCCCCGTCGTCAGCCATCGCCTGGACCACGCTGACGCCGGGCCAGACCAACATCCTGAACTTTTACGCCCGTCTGATGGCCACCCAGGTGCCCGTCACCGCCGGGCATGTCAATGCGACAGCGACATTCACCCTGGAATTTCAGTAAGCGGAGGCTGCAATGAAATGGACCCACGTGGGCTGGCTGCTGGCCGGCCTGTTAACCGCGAGCCCTTCCCTGCGGGCGGCCGATGTCACCCTCACCGTCAACGGGAAGGTGGTGGCCAGACCCTGCACGGTCTCCACCGTCAATGCCACCGTCGAGCTGGGCGATCTTTACACCTTCAGCCTGATCGGCGCGGGCTCGGCATCGGCCTGGCACAGCGTGGCGCTGGATCTCAGCAACTGCCCCGTCGGTACCTCACGGGTGAAGGCCACCTTCAGCGGGACCGCGGACAGCACCGGCTATTACAAAAACCAGGGGACGGCAGGCAATATTCAGCTCGAACTGCAGAGCGAGGACGGCGCCACGCTGAACAACGGCAGCAGCCAGTCGGTACAGGTGGATGAGGCCAGCCAGTCCGCCCGCTTCCCGCTGCAGGTCAGGGCCCTGTCGGTCAACGGCGGCGCCACGCAAGGCACCATTCAGGCGGTGATTAACGTCACCTATACCTACGCCTGAGCCAGGAGAGCATCATGATGAAAAAAATTATCCCTCTGTTCACCACCCTGTTGCTGCTGGGCTGGTCGATAAACGCCTGGTCCTTCGCCTGCAAAACGGCCACCGGCGCGACGATCCCCATCGGCGGCGGTTCAGCCAACGTCTACGTTAACCTGACCCCGGCGGTCAACGTCGGGCAAAACCTGGTGGTCGACCTCTCCACGCAGATTTTTTGCCATAACGACTATCCGGAAACGATCACTGACTACGTGACCCTGCAGCGCGGATCCGCCTATGGCGGCGTGCTGTCGAGTTTCTCTGGCACCGTGAAATATAACGGCACCTCTTACCCCTTCCCGACCACCACGGAAACGGCGCGGGTGATTTACGATTCACGGACCGATAAGCCCTGGCCCGCCGTCCTGTATCTGACGCCGGTCAGCACCGCCGGCGGGGTGGCGATCGCCGCAGGATCGTTAATCGCGGTGCTGATCCTGCATCAGACCAACAACTACAATAGCGACTCCTTCCAGTTCATCTGGAACATCTACGCCAATAACGACGTGGTGGTCCCCACCGGCGGCTGCGATGTCTCTGCCCGCGATGTCACCGTCACCCTCCCCGACTACCCGGGCTCCATGGCCGTGCCGCTCACCGTGCACTGCGCGCAGAGCCAGCAGCTGGGGTATTACCTCTCCGGCGCCACCGCGGACAGCGCCCACGCGATCTTCACGAACACCGCCTCCGCCTCGCCGGCGCAGGGGATAGGCGTCCAGCTTACCCGCAACGGCAGCGCCGTGCCGGCGAACAGCACGGTCTCGCTGGGCACCGTCGGAACCTCGCCGGTCAATCTCGGCCTGACGGCGACCTACGCCCGGACCACAGGCCAGGTCACCGCCGGTAATGTGCAGTCGATCATCGGCATTACCTTTGTCTATCAATGATGACCGATGACATCCTCTCTTCCTGCTCGCTGGCCGCCCGGGGGTTGAACCAGCGGATGCTGAACGCGGCGAAGCGGCTGGCGGGGGTAAAAAGCGGGTGAAATATCACCCGCATATGGCCCCTCGCTTTCCGCACAGGCAGCCGCCTCGTTCATCAGCAAACTCACGGTCGGCGTTTGAACAGGCATGGGGGTAAGCGATGAGTGACTAATGGCGCGGATGCGCTGGCGAGTGAAAAGCGCACCGGTTTACACCGGTGCCGGTACGTCAGGCGCGAATATCGTCGTATTCGCGGGTGTTATCGAATTCATGTTTGGCAAACGGGCAGAGTGGAATAATCTTCCGCTGCTCCTGGCGCATTTTTTCCACCACCTTCGCCACCAGCTGTTTCCCCACGCCCTGGCCTTTCAGGCTGGGATCGACATCGGTATGTTCGATAATGCTGAGGTGTTCGCCGGTGGGAACAAAAACAATCTCCGCGACCTGGTTACCCTGCGCGTCGTTAACATAAAATTTGTTGTGCCCTTCCAGTATTTCCATCTTCTCCTCGCTTATTTATGACGATATTGCAGGGCGCCGCTCGGGCAGGTATCGATCACCTTCACCACCGTCGCGACATCCACTTCATCCGGGATGATCCACGGCTTACGCTTGAGATTGAACAGCTTCGCGCTGCCGCGCACGCAGTTCCCGGAATGCTGACAGATCGCCGTATTAAAGTAGACGTCGATTTTCTCCCCGGTGTAGGCCCGGTAGCCGGCTTCCAGTAATTCCTTATCCATGACATTGCCTCGGTCTTGTTTTATGACTTTCAGGCTAAGCATAGTCCTCCCCGTGACGGCTGACTATGCGCAAGTCGGTAATGGGCGTCAGGAGAGGGATTTGGCGCATCCTACCGCTCTTCCGGCGCGCACGGATCCCGCAGTCAACGTACGGTTGACTTTCATTCCCGCAACGAGGCGATTACACTCATGACACACTGGTAAGAGCACTCAGGGATGTTCCATTGAATCATATTGCCACCATAGCCCGCCCGGCGCGGCTACTGCTCGTCTTGCCGCTCACCGGCTGCTCACTCTCACCAGCGATCCCGGTATTGGGCGCCGCGTTCCCCGGCTGGTTTTTCTGCTTGTTGGGCGGCGCGTTTTTACTCATCCCCTGCCATATCCTGATTACCCGTAACGGCTGGCAGCCGCGCTTTTCTCCCCTGGTCTTCAGCTATGTCGCGCTGATGTTCCTGTTCGCCACGCTGCTGTGGTTTCTGTTTTTTGTTCACTGATCGCTTATGACTACTTCCCGCACTCCCCTGTTACGCAAGAAATGGCCTCTGCTGGCGCTGGTCCTCGCCGCCATCCTGGCGCTGATCCTGGTTATCTGGCAGTTGCAAACGTCGCCGGAGACCAATGACGCTTATGTCTATGCCGATACCATCGCTGTGGTGCCCGAGGTCAGCGGACGCATCGTGGAGATGCCCATCCGCGATAACCAGCGGGTGAAAAAAGGCGATCTGCTGTTCCGCATCGACCCCCGTCCCTATCAGGCGATGCTCGATGACGCGAAAGCCCGGCTGACGACCCTCGACGCGCAGATTATGCTGACCCAGCGCACCATCAAAGCGCAGGAGTATAACGCCCAGTCGGTAGCGGCCGCCGTCGAGCGCGCCAGAGCGCTGGTCAAGCAGACCACCTCCACGCGCATCCGCCTTGAACCGCTGGTGCCGCAGGGGTTTGCCTCGCAGGAAGATCTCGATCAGGCGCGCACCGCCGAGAAAGCGGCGCGGGCGGAGCTGGAAGCCACGCTGCTGCAGGCCAGACAGGCCTCGGCGGCCGTGACCGGCGTGGATGCCATGGTGGCGCAACGCGCCGGGATCCTGGCGCAAATCGCCCTCGCCGAACTGCATCTGGAATTTACCGAAGTGCGCGCGCCGTTCAACGGCGTGGTAGTGGCGCTGAAAACCACCGTCGGCCAGTACGCCTCGGCGCTGAAGCCGGTCTTCACCCTGCTGGATGACGACCGCTGGTATGTGATCGCGAACTTCCGCGAGACCGATCTGAACAACGTGCGCCCTGGCGTGGCGGCGCGGATCACCGTGATGACCAACCACAACCGGACCTTTAACGGGGTGGTCGATTCGGTCGGCTCCGGGGTCCTGCCCGAAGGCGGGAGCGTCATCGAAGGCCTGCCGCTGATCCAGAAAAGCATTAACTGGGTCCACGTCTCGCAGCGCTTCCCGGTGAAAATCGCCGTCAGCGATCCCGATCCGGCTCTGTTCCGCATGGGCGCCTCGGCCAGCGCCGTGCTGCAGCCGTAGCCGGGCGACGCGATGTTTCCTCTCGCCCATTTTTTACGCCAGGAACTGCGCGACGCGCCGGGACGCGCCAGCTACACGCTGCGCCTGACGCTGAGCTGTGCGGTGCTCATCACCCTGTTCATGACCCTGCAGATCCCCTTCCTGGCCGTCGCGCTGATCGTCGTGTTCTACGTCAGCCAGCCTAACGTGTTGATGATTAAGTTAGTCAGCGTGGTCTTTTTTGTCACCGTCAGCGTGGCGCTCGGCGGCGTGCTGCTGATCATCAAGTGGACCTATGACTACCCGCTGATCCGCCTGGCGGCCTCCGTGGCGCTCTTTTTCTGCGCCATCTATCTGATGCGGGTGCTGGGCAAGCTGGGACTGGCCTTTTTCGTGGTGGCGCTGGCGGTGATTTACGCCCAAACCTTCCCGTCGATGACCAGCCAGAGCGAGATCCTGGTGCGGCTGCTGCTCTGGCTGTGGGTGGCGATTAACACCGCGATCCTTGTCACCCTGCTGGTCAACGCCTGTTTTCAGCAGGCCTTTCCCGGCAACCAGTTTAAGGCGCGTCTGGCGGAGATGCTGCAGTCGGTCGCCAGCCGGCTGGCGACCCCGGGCGGAGAAACGCCACCGACCTTCGGCGAGACCGCCGCGCAGTTCAACCAGCTGCAGTCGCTGTTCGCCCAGGCCTGCCGGGCGACGCCGGAGATCGCCGCCGATCCGCAGGCCTGGCGCTCGCGGCTGGCCGCCACCCTGCGCTGCTACCAGCTGGCGGCGCTGCTGCAAGCGGACGAGGCCGATAGCGACGATCGCCTGCTGCTGTCGCAGGCGGTACTGCAGCTGAAGAGCGCCCTTAGCGAGGGGCCGTTTGACGGCGCCATTCCCCCCCTGGCGCTCAGCGGCCGCGGCGCCAATCGCGCCGTTCTGCAGGAGATGGCTGCCCTTCTGCAGCAGCTGGCCCAGGGTGAGCCGGTGGCCCTGCCGCAGGGCGAGGTGGAAAAACCGCCTCTGCTGGCGCCGGACGCCTGGCGCAACCCGGCGTATCTCCATTTTGCGCTCAAGACCCTGCTGGCGACGCTAATCTGCTATGTCTTCTATACCGCTGCCGACTGGCAGGGGCTGCACACCATTATGCTGAGCTGCGTGATCGTCGCCCAGCCCGGGCTGGGCGCCACGATGCAGAAGACGTGGCTGCGCATCGGCGGCGCGCTGCTCGCCACTCTGCTGGCGCTGCTGTTAATCGTCTTTGTCCAGCCCTGGACCGACTCGCTGTCGGGGCTGCTGGCGATGTCCCTGCCGGTGCTGGCGCTGGCGGCCTGGATTGCCGCCGGCTCGGAGCGTATCGCCTACGCCGGGATCCAGATTGGTTTCACCTTTGCGCTGGCCTTCCTCAGCTGGTTTGGTCCGCTGACAAACCTCACCGAGCTGCGGGACCGGGTGCTGGGCATCCTGCTTGGAGTGCTGGTCTCCTCCATTGTCCATTTGTATCTCTGGCCGGACAGCGAAGCGCCGCAGCTGAAATCGCGCCTCGCCGGACTCTATCGCCGGCTGGCGGACTGCCTCGCCGCCCCGCACGATGCGGTGCCGCTGGCCCCTCTGTTTGTCGCCTTCACCGACAGCGAAGCGCTGATCCATCGGGTTCGCGCCGAACCGCTGGGTACGTATGCCCACCCCTGGCCCCAGGCGAAAGACTGGCCGGTGCGCGCCACCCTCGCCCGGGCCGAGGAGATCGCCCGCCTCAGCGAAGGGTACCGGCTCAACGCCGCGCCGGGAGACCCGACCCTGACCCGCTGCGCCGAACAGCTGCGGCGCTACGCCGAACGTATCGAACAGGAGGCGACAGCGCCTGCCGAGCAGCTGGCCGCCGACCTGACTAACCCCTTTGGCCCGGCGCTGGCCGCCGCGCTGGCCGCCCTGCCCGACTGGGGCCCGACACCGATAGCGACTGAGCAACAGGCTAAAACGTCATGATGATCCTTCCTTTCTCCGCGCGGCTGCGCGGCACTCTCCTTACCCTGACGCTGACGCTGCTCAGCGGCTGCGCGCTGATCCAGGACGAGCCAGCCCAGGTCGCCATCGTCAATCCGCAGCAGGCCCAGCTGGCGCAGGTGATCCACCTGGCGAATAGCGACTGGCCGGCAGCCCGCTGGTGGGAGGCCTATGAGGATCCTCAGCTCAATATGCTGATCAACCGGGCGCTGCAGAACTCGCCGACCATGCAGGCCGCCCGGCTGCGCATCTCTCAGTCGCAGTCCACGGTGGAACTCGCCCAGTCGGCGATGGGCCTGCAGGCCACCGCCGTCGCGGCGCAAAACCGCCTGCGGATCACCGACAAATCCTTTAGCTGGCCCTACTCCTACTCCCTGCCGGTGGATAAGAACGGTCCCTGGTATACGCTGAACACCGTTGGCGTCGGGGCGCAGCTGAATATCGATCTCTGGGGAGCCGATCGCGCCCGGGTTGCCGCCGCCATTGGCGAGAAAAACGCCCGGCTGGCGGAGACCGCCGGCATTGAGCTCGACATCGCCAGCAGCGTGGCGCAGCTCTATTTCGCCATGCAGGCGACGTTCCAGAAAATCGCGCTGCTGCAGGACCTGGAAGGCATTGCCCAGTTCTCAGTGGCGGCCCACGAGCATCGGACCCAACGCGGCGTGGAAGACAGCGTGGATGTGGCCAACGCCCAGGCCGAGCAGCTCGCCGCCCGCCAGCAGATCATCAGCGCCGAGGGGACGCTGACCCAGTATCGTGAAACCCTGCGGGCGCTGATCGGCGCCGATGCGCAAAGCATGCCGGCGATCCATCCGGTGGCGCTGCCTGCGCTCCAGGAGACGCTGCCGCCGTCGCTCTCTTTCGAGCTGCTGGCCCGCCGCCCGGACCTGCAGGCGCTGCGCGGGTATGTGACCGCCTCCCTGAGCCAGGTCGATGCGGCGAAAGCGGCGTTTTATCCCCATTTTGATATCAAAGCGTTCTGGGGTTATAACGCCCTGAGCGTCGGGGATCTGTTTAAGTCCTCTTTCCAGCAGATCAACCTGCTGCCTGGGCTCTATCTGCCGATCTTCGACGGCGGTCGTCTGAACGCCAATCTGCAGTCGGTGCGCACCGCCAGCAATATTCTGATCAAACAGTACAACCAGGCGGTGCTGGACGCGGTTCGCGATGTCGCCATCAGCTCCAGCCAGCTTAACGACCTGAATCAGCAGCGCGCGCTGCAGCAGCTGAAGGTCACCGCGGCGCAGACCACCACCGACAGCGCTCGCGCCCATTATCAGCGCGGCCTGCTCAGCCGCTACGCCGCCGAAGAGGCCCGGCGGGCGGTCCTTGCCCAGCAGCTGTTGCTGCTGGATATTGAGGCCCAGCGGTTGAGCACCGACATTACCCTGATCAAAGCCCTGGGCGGCGGCTACCGCGGCCAGTAACAAAAATGCCTTCCCCAGTGGGGAAGCCATTAAACCGTCTTCAGGGATTGCCCGGCGGCGCTGCGCTTGCGCGGGCCTACGGCCAACCGCATAACGGGTTGATATTGCCGTCTTTCGTAGGCCGGGTAAGGCGAAAGCCGCCACCCGGCAGAAATGCGGGCACAATAATGAAACAGGTTTGTCATCAGCCAGAATGCCTTCCCCGGTGGGGAAGGCATTAAACCGTCTTCAGGGATTGCCCGGCGGCGCTGCGCTTGCGCGGGCCTACGGCCAACCGCATAACGGGTTGATATTGTCGTCTTTCGTAGGCCGGGTAAGGCGAAAGCCGCCACCCGGCAGAAATGCGGGCACAATAATGAAACAGGTTTGTCATCAGCCAGAATGCCTTCCCCGGTGGGGAAGCCATTAAACCGTCTTCAGGGATTGCCCGGCGGCGCTGCGCTTGCGCGGGCCTACGGCCAACCGCATAACGGTTTGATATTGCGGTCTTTCGTAGGCCGGGTAAGGCGAAAGCCGCCACCCGGCAGAAATGCGGGCACAATAATGAAACAAGTTTGTCATCAGCCAGAATGCCTTCCCCGGTGGGGAAGGCATTAAACAGAAGACGCGGGGTTGCTGCGCGGCGATTACACCAGGGCGCGCAGCTCTTCCCGCATGTAGGTGGAAAAGAATTCCGGATGCTTAATCACCAGCCGTTCGCCGGCGGCGACCCGTTCAGCCCACTCCGCCACTTTGTCGGTAAACCCGGCGCTCCAGCCTTGCTGCTGACCGCGCTCAGCGACGTCGGCCGGGCTGGCTGGCACGCCCAGCTCTTTCAAATATTTGAGAATTCCCTTCGCGGTACTTTCATCCATAGACTGTGGTACTGGCTCAGACGTATTCATACCACCAATGAAATCCAATGCTTTATCAATGACTGCTGGCATAGGTGTGTCCTTATATTAACCACATAGTAAACCTGACTACACTATGGACCGGAAAGCGACGTGATTTCAAAGAACACGCTCACGTTATGGGACATCGCGCATTCAGAAAAGGGGATTTTGCACTGCAGGGGCGGGGGTTGGACAAAAAACAAGCCGGTCCCGCGGGACCGGCCTGGGGGTCGCGTCAGGCGTTGCTGACGGATTTTTGCTCGCCGCTGGACTGACTGTTCTCCAGCATCCGGCGGACCGGGACAATCAGCACGGCCAGCACGGCGGCGCAGATCAGCAGCGCGATGGAGCAGCGGGCGAAGAGGTCCGGCAGCAGCGACAGCTGATCGGCCTTCACGTGACCGCCAATCAGGCCCGCCGCCAGGTTACCCAGCGCACTGGCGCAGAACCACAGCCCCATCATCTGGCCGCGCATTCTCTCCGGCGCCAGCAGGGTCATGGTCGCCAGGCCAATCGGGCTCAGGCACAGTTCGCCGAGCGTCAGCATCAGGATGCTGCCCACCAGCCACAGCGGCGACACACCTGCCCCGCCGTTGTTCAGGACGTTCTGCGCCGCCAGCATCATCAGGCCAAAGCCCGCCGCCGCGCACAGGATGCCAATGACGAATTTGGTCATGCTGCCCGGACGAACGTTTTTACGCGCCAGCGCTGGCCACGCCCAGCTGAATACCGGGGCGAGGAGAATGATAAATAAGGCGTTAATCGACTGGAACCAGACCGCGGGGATCTCAAAATCGCCGATCATCCGGTTGGTATAGTCGTTAGCAAACAGGTTGAATGAGGTCGGTTTCTGTTCAAATGCCGACCAGAAAAAGGCCGCCGAGACCAGCAAAATAAAGCACACCAGCAGGCGCGCCCGCTCTTTACGGTTCAGGCCGGCGAAGACGAACAGCCAGATGAAATAGAGCGCTACGGAAGCGGCAATCACATAGACCAGCACGCTGGCCACCGCCACCGGGTTAATCACGATCGTGCCCAGGCTAATGAGCGTGACCAGCACAGCCACTCCCAACGCCAGCGCCAGCAGCCACGCCCCAACGCCATTCTTTTTCGCCACCGGGCTGTTCCAGGTGGAATCGAGGCCGACCTCTGCGTCATAGCGCTTCATCGACGGCACGGCAAAGACACGGAAAATGATCAGCGCCACCAGCATCCCGATCCCCCCGATGCCGAAGCCCCAGTGCCAGCCATGGGATTTAATCAGCCAGCCGGAGATCAATGGCGCGATAAACGAGCCGATGTTGATCCCCATGTAGAACAGCGAGAAACCGCCGTCGCGGCGCGCGTCGCCTTTTTTATACAGAGTGCCGACCATCACCGAGATACAGGTTTTAAACAACCCGGAACCGAGGACGATAAACATCAGGCCGATAAAGAACAGGTCGTTGCCCAGCCATGCCGACAGGGCGATCGACAGGTGCCCGAGGGCGATCAGAATCGAGCCGTACCAGACGGCGCGCTGCTGGCCAAGCCAGTTATCCGCCAGCCAGCCGCCCGGCAGCGCGGCCAGATACATACTGCCGGCAAAAATCCCGACGATCGCCGAGGCGTTCTCCCGCGCCAGCCCCATTCCGCCGTCGTAAACCGTCGCCGCCATAAACAGGATCAGTAAGGGGCGGATGCCGTAAAACGAGAAGCGCTCCCACATTTCGGTGAAGAACAGGGAGCCCAGCGGATAAGGATGACCGAAAAAGGTTCGGCTTTCGTTTTTATTAACAGAGGAATGCATAAATTCTCCAGATAAGGTGCACCGCAGCGCAAGTTAACCGTATAAAGCGGGCTGACGATTTATAATTTGTTTGTCTTAACATCAGGAACGAGCATTTTTAACCATTTGATAACCATGCAGTGGTTTTGTCCAGCCCCTTACCTTCCCTTTTTAGATGAAAAGTCGACAAACATCTAGTTTTATAGATTTAATGTTCGCAAAAGCGAAAACGGCGTTGACATTATGCCATTGTAAAGAATACATAATTTTATTTATTAAAAACAGTAAGTTGATTGAGTAACAAAGGACAAAAACCGTCGGTGCAGGCAGGGCATATAACGACAGGAAAAGTAAGGGAAACGGGGCTGAGGAGGCAGAAATAGCGCTAAGGGAGAATATTGTTCAGCCATCCAGGTGTTTCACACCCGGAGAGCCTCCCGCGAGGCAGGATGCACATGGCTTGCCGGCTGCTACAGCCGGCGCCATTTTGCGCGCTATTTCACACGCTGCCCCGCCCGATCAATGACGCGCTCACCGTCTTCCTTCACGAAGGCGCCTTTTTGCGGCGCCGTCAGGATCTCCAGCACCACCTCTGACGGGCGGCAGAGCCGGGTGCCCCGCGGCGTCACCACGATCGGACGGTTGATCAGGATCGGATGCTGGAGCATAAAGTCGATTAACTGGTCATCTGTAAACCGCTCTTCCGCCAGGCCCAGCGCATCGTAGGGTTCGACGTTTTGCCGCAGCAGCGCCCGCACCGGGATCGCCATCGCGGCGATCAGCTGGCGTAGTTCATCACGCGACGGCGGCGTCTCCAGATAATAGATAATGGTGGGCTCAGCGCCGCTGTTGCGGATCAGCGCCAGGGTATTACGCGAGGTGCCGCATTCAGGGTTATGGTAAATGGTGATGCTCATAGCACGTTCTCATGGCTGATTGAAGGAGAGACGCAGCGCCAGCGCGGCCAGCGTTACCAGCAGCACCGGCAGCACCGGCAGCACCGGCAGCACCGGCAGCACCGGCAGCACCGGCAGCACCGGCAGCACCGGCAGCACCGGCAGCACCGGCAGGGTCATGATGATGCCGCAGCGGAAATAATACCCCCAACCGATGGTGATGTGCTTCTGCGTCAGCACATGCAGCCAGAGCAGCGTGGCCAGGCTACCAATCGGCGTGATTTTGGCCCCCAGATCGCAGCCGATGACGTTGGCATATATCATGGCCTCTTTGATCGTCCCTGTTGCCGCGCTGCCATCAATCGACAAGGCGCCGACCAGCACGCTGGGCATATTATTCATGATCGAAGAGAGGAAGGCCGACAGGATACCGGTGCCCAGCGTCGCGGCCCAAAGCCCGCGCTCCAGCCGATCCCTAAACCCCGCGGCTGCCAGATCACCAGTACCAGGGTCCGGACAAAAATCGCACCTGCCAGCAACATCGTTCCCTCACCAATCACATTCGAAAAATCATATATGTTAAGATAAATTTTTTACCGACAACCCGGCCCGTCAGTCAGTCTGCTGACCATTAGCCGCACCTCGTCCTGCTGACTTAGCCAGGCCTGCTCAATCACCTGCGCCGCCCAGGCCGGCATCTGCGGAGAGAGGCGATAATGGACCCACTTACCCTGTTTTCGATCCAGCAGCAGCCCGCTCTCCCGCAGCATTGCCAGATGGCGGGAGATCTTGGGCTGGGACTGGGCGAGCGCCATACAGAGATCGCACACGCACAGCTCTCCCCGCGCCTTGAGCAACAGCACGATCCCCAGCCGGGTTTCATCGGCGAGGTTTTTGAACAGTTGCAGGGGCAATAAAGACATGGTTTCTCCTCAAGCGTGACGGACAGCATACGGGACCACGAACAAAGATCAATATGCATTCGAAAAAACATATGTATGTTCACAGCCGCGATAAATCTCCATACCGTTGCGACATGTGCCTCCTGCTCAATAGCACGCAAAAATGCCGCGCTTTCTTTTATCCATCATTGAAATGTGTCAGGCTGAAGATCCCATCGGATTGACAGGGTTTTCAGGATGAGTACGATTTATGTGGTTGTTTTAACGTATATAAAACCGCTCGAAGAGATTGACAACGCGATCCACGCCCACGTCGAATGGCTCAAAAAATGCTATGCTGACGGCCTCTTTCTCGCCTCTGGCCGCCGCCTTCCCCGCACCGGCGGGGTGATTCTGGCGAAATGTGACAGCCGGGAAATTCTGGAATCGCGTCTGAGCCAGGATCCCTTCCAGCAGCTGGGTCTCGCCCATACGGAGATTATCCCCTTTGAGGCCAGCATGGCGTCCCCCGCGCTGCAGACGCTGTTATAAGCCTGTCCCGGAGGAAACATGCAGCCGTCCTTTCACTGGATCAATGAACCTGCCGAGTGGCGCCGCGATACCGACGGCCTGACGGTGATCACCGATAAGCATACCGATTTCTGGCGTCATACCTGGTATGGCTTCGAGCGCTTCTCCGGCCATCTTTATGCCGCTGAGGTGGATGGCGATTTTACCCTGCAGGCAAAAATCTGTGCGGATTTCACCACGCTTTACGACCAGGCCGGGCTGATGATGATGGCGGACGAGCAGACCTGGCTGAAGGCGGGGATTGAGTTTAATGACGATGCCCCGGCCATCGGCAGCGTGCTGACGTTAACCCACTCCGACTGGGCCACCGGGCTTTTCCCCGGCGACCCGCGCACTTTCTGGCTGCGGCTGACCCGCAAGGGCGATGCGTTAAGGCTGCAGTATTCGACCGACGGCGAGCGCTGGCCGCTACTGCGTCTCGGCTACTTTCCGCCAGGCCCGGTAAAAGCCGGCGTCATGTGCTGCTCACCGGAGCGCGGCGGACTGGCGGTTGCATTTCGGGATATTCAGCTTTCCCCGCCGCTGGACAAAGCGCTGCACGATCTGAGCTGAACGCTAGCGGGAAGACCCGACTTTCTCTGCATCCTGAGGGCCAGGATTGCAGGCTTCGCGGGTCCCGGGCAGGTAAAAATGGCCGTGCTTATCGGGATCGGTGCCGCCCGGGCACCCTGCCCTGCCCGAGGAGTTATCGCTACTGCCGCCGTCCGAACCGTTGCCGCCGTCGGCGCCCGATATTACCGACTGGCCGTGATGGCCATGCGCTGCAGTGGCTGAAAACGCCACCAGCGCGAACACACAGACCATTAAGCGTCTGCCCATTGCTGCCTCTCCCTTATTGAAATTCCCCGCCCATCGCGTTGACGATGGGATAAGCCGTTACACCGCGATAAAAAACCGCTTTATCCACAGGGAGTATAGGGTTAAGACAGAGGGAAAGACAGGGCCGGTGTCTTCAGACATTTCGCACGCAAAATAGCCTTTATGCCGCGGTATGCGCTATCAGAAAATCAATCAGGGCTTTCACCCTTTTCGTTTTACCCGCGTTTTTCGGGTAATAGAGATAAACCGGCGGATAGGTTTTCCAGTAGTCCTCCATCACCGGTAGAAACTGTTCACGATCGGGCTGTAGCCGCCAGATAGGTTCAAACAAGCGTCCAATCCCCAGTCCATGGCGGATACCGTCTGCCATGACGTCAATATCATTGCTAATTAACTGCCCCGGCATCTCCACGGTGAGTTGCTCGCCGTGGTCATTGAGGATCAGCGGCAGGATGCGGTGGTTGGTAATAAAGCGATAGCCAATCAGCCGGTGATGGCTGAGATCGGCGGGCGACTCAGGCACGCCATATTCGGCCAGATAGGTTGAGGAGGCATATAACCCTTCGCGAAACGGTTTCATTAACGGGCGGGCGACCACCCCGCCTTCGAGAGTATCGCCAAAGCGGATCCCAAGGTCGAATCGTTCTTCAATGATATTGACGGTACCGTCATAGACCGATATTTCCAGCTGGATCCCCGGGTATTGCTGACAGAAAGCCGCCATCGCCGGTTTAAGAATAAGCAGGTAGGCAAAGCGCGAGAGCGTAATTCTCACCGCCCCGGAGGGTTCCCGATTCTGGTCGCGGAGGCTCTCCAGCGATGTTTCCAGGACCTCGACCGCCGCAGCGGTCTGCTCCAGCAGCTGTTGGCCGGTTTCCGTCAGCTCGATTCGCCGGGTGGTACGCACAAAAAGCGGATGACCTATATGCTCCTCCAGCAGCTTGAGGGCATTGCTGACAGACGGCGGCGTGATTTCTAATTTCCTCGCCGCAGCCGAGATATTGCCTTCGCGCGCAATGCTCTGAAAGATGCGTATTTGATTATAAAGGGCGTTATTCATAGCATCTCCTTGCGACAGTCTCGCCTGATTATTAAGTACAGGCTAAATATTCTTAAGTCAATGACCGCCTAATCTTCACTCCCTGTGGCTCGTATACTTTTGTCTCTTCCCGCTGATAACGACTTTCCGGAGACAACGATGCGAATTTTATGTCTGGATATCCCCGCGCCCGGCGCAACGCTGGAGCACTATGCGCCGCACCTTACCGCGGAAGCCCTCCATGCCTGGGGGCTGTATAAATCTGGCTTTATCCGCGACATCTATTTCCGTCAGGACCGACCCGGCGTCGCTATTTTCCTCGAGTGCGACACCGTGGAAGAGGCGAATAACGTCATGGCCGAATTTCCGCTGGCGAAGGCGGGTTTATTAACCTTCGAGTGTATTCCACTCGGCTCGTTTATTAACTGGGAAAACCTCTTCTCTGCCGAATTTAAACCTCAGGAGTAACGATGAGAAAGCCTCATATCCTTATCGTTTCCGGGCATCCGGATCTTAACCATTCCATCGCCAACGCCACCATCCTCGATGAGCTGGCGACCGCCCTGCCTGACGCGGAAATCCGTCGTCTGGACTGGCTCTATCAGGACGGCAAATTCAAAATCGCCGCAGAGCAGGAAAGCCTGCTGCAGGCGGATGTGATTGTCTGGCAGTTTCCCTTTAGCTGGTATGGGCTGCCCGGGTTAATGAAACAGTGGCTGGACGAGGTCTTTGTCCACGGCTTCGCCCATGGCTCAACGGCGAAACTGGGTGGTAAAAAGCTGATCCTCTCCTTCACCACGGGAGCGCCACAGACGCTCTATACCGCTGACGGTTTCTTTGGCCATGCCATTGAGGAGTATCTCCTTCCCTTCGAGACCACGGCCAGGCTGTGCAATCTTGAGCTGCTGGCGCCGGTTTATACCTGCGGCATTAGCTACGCCGACCGGGATGCCGACAAAATCGCTCAGCAAAAAACGCGTGTCCGGGAACACGCGGCCAGACTGATCGCACGGCTTAAAACTCTGGTGGAATAACCCAAAGGGAGAAAATAAAGATGCAGTATACCCGGCTCGGGAAGAGTGACTTACTGGTCTCCCGCATCTGCATGGGATGTATGGGGTTTGGCGATCCGTCAACGGGCCAGCATCGCTGGACGCTGGACGAAACAGCCAGCAGGGACATCATTCGCTACGCTCTGGAACAGGGCATCAATTTTTACGATACCGCCATCGCCTATCAGAACGGCTCCAGCGAACGGTACGTTGGCCGGGCGCTGCGGGAGATGGCAAAACGCGAGGATGTGGTGCTGGCCACCAAGTTTCTGCCACGAACCGCTGCCCAGATTGCCGAGGGGATCAGCGGAAAACAGGCGATCACCCGCTCGCTTGACCAGAGTCTGCGAAACCTCGGGATGGACTACATCGACCTCTACATTTACCACATCTGGGATTACAACACCCCGGTTATCGACGTGCTGGAGGCGCTGCATGCCGCTGTCGCCGCCGGCAAGGTGCGCGCGATTGGCATTTCCAATTGTTATGCCTGGCAGCTGGCGAAGGCGAACGCCCTTGCCGAACGCGAAGGGCTGACGTCCTTTGTTTCTGTGCAGAGCCACTACAACCTGATTATGCGTGAAGACGAACGAGAGCTGTTCGGGCTGTGCGCTGAAGATAATATCGCTATGACTCCCTATAGCGCGCTGGCCAGCGGCCGTCTCGCCCGCTTAGAAGGCCACACGCGGCGAGCGATGGAAGATGATTATGCCCGGGGCAAATACGACCGCACGGCAGAGCAGGATCGGAGCATTATTGCCCGCGTCGCCGAACTTGCCGAACGGCATCAGGTCTCCATGACCGAAATTTCGCTGGCCTGGCTGCTGACTAAAGTCACCGCCCCGGTGGTCGGCGCCATGCAAAAGCATCATGTTGACGGCGCGGTCAACACTGTAGCCCTTCAACTGAGCCCGGAAGAAATCCGCTATCTGGAAGAAGCCTATCAGCCGCACTTCCTCACAGGCGTGATGGCGCAAAACACGCCACAAGCCAAAGACCATCCTCAGGTGTGGACGCTCTAACGATCCGCCCTGTGGATCGGAAAGGAGCAAATATAAAAAACGTGATTGCCGCGGCAGCCTTGTCGCTTGTGCTGTCTGATTTTGCTTATGCCAACGAACAAAGAGATGAAGCTATGATGAAAATTACCCCTTCTACCCTTACGGACGCTGATATTCAAGCGGTGTCGCCGGCGCTGGCGCGCTTCGGCCGCGAGGCCATCAGCAACGACCTCTGGCAACGTGACGCCCTGTCCGCCCGCGACCGTAGCATCGCGACCATGGCGATGCTGATTGCCCGCAACCAGCCAGGCGAGCTGAAGCACTATATTGCCGTCGCGCTCGATTGCGGCGTGACGCCAGCCGAAGTATCAGAGATCATTACCCATCTGGCGTTCTACTCAGGTTGGCCCAATGCGATGTCAGCCGTCAGCGTCGCTAAAGCCATCTTTGTAGCCAGGGGCGTGACGGCAGAGGCCCTGCCCGCCGCCTCGCCGACGCTGCTGCCCCTCAATGAAGAGGTAGAGAAACAGCGTGCAGACACCGTCGAAAAAAATGTCGGCCCCATTTCGCCTGGCCTGGTTAAATTTACCGCCGACCCGCTGTTTCTCGACCTCTGGCAACGGCCCGCGCTAACGCCCCGCGACAGAAGCCTGGTGACGGTCAGCGCGTTAATCGCCGCCGGACAGAGCGCGCAGATTGGCTACCACCTAAACAGGGCCATGGATAATGGGCTTTCGGCTGAAGAGGCCGGAGAAGTGGTTGCCCAGGCGGCGTTCTACGCGGGATGGCCAAATGCGTTTACCGCTGCTCCTGTGGTCGGTGAGGTATTGCGAGCGCGCGAGAGCAAAACTGAATAAAAAAGAATAAAGGACAGGGAAGCTGTCCTTTATTTATCGTTAATAGTTAGCTTAAAGGTAGCACGAGGGCTTTCGATTAAATCTCGCGGAAAGGACATAAACGGTCTATCGAAGTATGGAGACTTCGATCGTGAGTTTGTTCAGATCGCTCATTGAGAAAATTTCCGTTCCGTATGCCGTCATGAGTCTCATCCTTTGAAAGCAGCGATCGCTGTGGTGAGACGGTAGCGCGGACATGTCTAATTGGTCAGGCCATGACTGACCTCCCCCCACCGCATATCGCAAGAATTTGCTTTCTCAGCCAGCGGTGACCGGGGTCGCGTTCCATCCTTGGGTGCCACATCTGCGATACCGTAATACGACGGCTTTTGAACGGCAGCTCGAAAACGTGTACCTGGTCCGTTACCTGCTGATTGAGTAAATAGAGTGCGGGTATCATGGCGATAAGATCCGATTCCAGCGCCACGGACAGTGCTGTCGGAAATCCCGGTACGACGCTCGCAATTTTACGTTTTGTCCCCAGTTCGGCCAGCGTATCGTCAACGGATCCGTGCAACGCGCCCTCGGGTGACGCTACCACATGGCCCCAGGCGACATAATCACCCACGCCTATTTCTGCCTGCTTAGCCAACGGGTGCCCTTTACGCACGACGCCAACAAACCGATCCTCAAACAGTCGCTGCAGCCGTATTTCTGGCCCCATATTACTCTGAACGCCAATCTCCAGATCAACCAGCCCTTCCCGAAGATAGCGCGAGGTTTTTTCCGGCTTAGGCGCGAAGCGTATACAGACGTCAGGCGCGGCGTCGGCAACCGCTGCGATGAGCGCAGGCCCAAACGCCACCACAAAACCATCGTTTGCCCTGATGGTAAAAAGACGCGCCAGACTTCGCGCGCAGAACGTTTCCGTTGAGGGCTGCAATACTGCCCTGGCCTCGTGCACTGCACGCCTGGCGCGATCCCGGGTCGCTTCGGCCCACGGGGTCAGTACCATGTTACGCCCGGCGCGCACCAGAATCGGGTCTCCTGTGACATCGCGTAATCTGCTTAATGTTCGGCTCATGGCCGAGGTGCTGAGGTTCAGACGACGTGCCGCACCTGCGACACTCGCTTCACTCAGCAATATGTCGAGAGCTACCAGCAAATTAAAATCGGGATCAGACATTACCCTTTCTCCCAGCACATTAAGATAAGGCGTTTGATGCAACAATAAAGTGAAAATAGTGCACCTTCCGCCCAGTAAAAGCCATCTTTATAGTTTTGTCATCCATACACTCTTCTCAGAGGACAAATGATGACGCTCTTTTCCAGCCAACCCGGCGACGAAGGACTGCCTGGGCCGGCGCGCGCACGGGTGATGGCCGCAATAATGACCACCACCTTAATGGGCGTGTTTGATGGCACCATGATCAACATTGCCCTGCCCTCAATGGCTCAGGAGATGCAGGTACCTGCCGGTATTGCCGTCTGGTTCGCCAACGGGTATCTGCTGGCGGCTGCGATGACGCTGGCGATATTCGCGGCGCTTGCGGCCCGTCTGGGTTATCGCCCCGTATTTCTGGCGGGCCTGACGACCTTTACCCTGACATCACTGGGTTGCGCGCTGGCGAATAAGCCCGAAGTGCTTATCGGTATGCGCGTGCTTCAGGGGATCGGCGGCGCGGCAACGCTGAGTATTGCCCCCGCAATACTCAGGTCCGTATTTCCCGGAAGATTACTTGGCCGCATTCTGGGGTTCCATGCCCTGCTCATTGCCTCCAGCTCCGCTATCGGCCCGGTATTGGGTGGTACGATCCTTCACACCCTGAGCTGGCAATGGCTGTTTGCGATAAACGTTCTTCCCGGCACCCTCGCCTTACTGCTGGCGGTCAGAGCGCTGCCGCGGGATGCGATCCGTATGCAGGCGCCCTTCGACACCGTGGGCGCCATATTGTCGGCGCTGCTGTTGGGTTCGACGATCATGGCGGCGAACAGCCTACAGAACGCCACTTATCAATTCGGCAGCCTTTGCTGGATGGCTCTCGCTGCGCTGAGCGGCATGGCTTTTATCTGGCAAATCCGCCGCACGGGTCATCCCTTACTGCCGCCGACCATGTTTAAAAATGAACGTTTTACCCTCGCGGCCTTCACGTCGATGATTGCTTTTGTCAGCCAGGGGATCACCTTTATTGCGCTACCCTTCCTGTTTCAGAGCGAATACGGCTACAGTCCGGTAGTGTCTGCCCTGCTGTTTACGCCGTGGCCATTAGGGATCGTGGTGATTGCGCCGCATGCAGGCCGTTGGGCGGACACGATATCAGCCCCGGCGATATCCACTCTGGGGCTGGTGATATTTGTCGTCGGTTTGATCCTGCTGGCGACGTTACCCGCCAGCCCTTCAATGTGGGATATCTGCCTGCGAAGTCTGGTGTGCGGAATAGGGTTTGGCTGCTTTCAGAGTCCCAATAACCGGGAAATGCTCTCAAACGTTATTCGTGAGCACGCGAGTTATGCGTCCGGTGTTTTATCCATTATGCGCACTTTCGGGCAGTGCCTGGGAGCCGCCGCTGTAGGCGTTCTGCTGGCAGCAGATGAAAGGGCAATTCATGTTGCGCTGTGGAGCGCCGCCGCGGCCTCTGCGGTATCGGTCGTCGTCAGCGCGAGCCGGTTGCGTAAAATCACTCATCCTGCGGAAACAGGATAAGTGCGAAAATATCACTAAACGCTACGACTCCAGCGCCAGCAGCGCAAAACGCCGATCCGGCAACCAAAGTGGAGTCCTCCGTCGGAGTTCAATAGACTAACAGAAAGCTATAACCGCTTATTTTTCAAGGGAAAATTGAGTTGGGTAGACTTCAGGAGACTTGAAATTGGAGCGGGCGAAGGGAATCGAAGAGAAACGCCTAGGAACCGCTAAAGATCTCAACATTGGTAGTTGATAACGGGGATATTAGAGGAAAATCCCTATGTCGATCAAGTCTCAATCGTATCTTTACCCCACCCCAGAGGGGGTGTGGATGTTCCAGATTTTTGTTCCCAAATACATGCGCCACATTTTTGGTGGAAAAAAACTTTACCGGAAGTCAACGGGAACTAAAGACCTCGCCACCGCTAAACACTTCCGTAATCACATGCTCATCGAGTGGAAAGCCCTTAAGGCGCAGTATTGCCCCGATACAGAAGAAAGGCGGATAAACAACGCAATCCTTGAGCTACGTGCTCAAACAGTAATGAAATCTCCCCTCCAGGCTATCCCTACGTTGATTGAAATTCGTGATCGATATGCTGATCAGTACAAAGACCGGCGATCATTCTCAACTCTGGCAAAATCAGCGAGAAGCGTTGAGGTATTCCTAAAACATCTTGAGTGTGCAGATATCAAAATCACAAAGATCAGGCGATCACAGGTGGCTCTGTTTGCTATGCGGCATATCGAGAAGAAAGCCGATCAAACCGTTCAAAACTGGCTAACTTGTCTGGGAAGCCTTTATGAGTTTGCCAGGAGGGTGCACGACGATATTCCACCGGACAACCCTTTTCACGGTCATAACCTAGAAGCACGGCGCACGATAGAGAGTTACCAGCCATTCACCACAAAACAGCTCGTAACGCTTGTAGAGAATGCAGAGGAGGAATTACAAGGCGTGATCCTGATTGGGCTATACAGTGGAATGAGGCTTGACGAAATAGCATCCTTAAAGCGGGATGACATTTTAGAGATAGACGGGATCAGAGTGTTCAGCGTAACAAAGTCAAAGACGAAAGCGGGTATTAGGTGTGTTCCCATACATTCTATGGTGCTGCCCATCGTTGAGAAGTGGCTCTCCTTAAAATCTGGTGAGTATCTCCTACCAACTGCTAACAGAATTCAACGTGCAGACGGTAAGAAAGGCCCGTATTACTCCCAGGCATTCACCAGACTGAGAGACAAGATGATCCCAGAGGCTACAAATCGTCAATGTTATCATAGCCTTAGAGGACATTTTATAACGTGTCTGGACAGGAACGGGGTAGAAGAAACGAGAATCGGCACTATCACAGGCCAAATTGAGAAGAAAGCTAAAACAGAGGCATTTAAGACGTATAGCGCAGGGCCATTAATGAAGGAATTAAAACAAATAATAGAGCTTGTGTCATATCCAGAAATAGAAAAGGGGCATTAAGCCCCTTGTCCACTTTGTGGATTAGCAAAGCTAACCTGTATACAGGCAGCCCCTTTTATTTATTGACCAAGAATACTTTGATTAATTTGGAAGTTCTGATCATCAAATGCCCACTCAATTCTTTGGTCAGCACGTGCATCAATCAGATTGCCAAATTCAGGAGATGGATTCACTGTCAGGTTAAAATCAGCCTTTAAATCCGGGATAACAGGTTGATACTGCATAGATGGCGTAGTAGGCATCATCTGATTCATTAACGTTCCACTTTGTACCTGATTTGCATACGAGGATTCAGAACCAAAAAAACGCCCTACACTGCGAGGATCAAATCCAATCATATTTTGTATCCAGTCAGCGGCACTATTCGCACTACTATCAACCACGGTATTATAAACCGCATCTGACAACGTTTGCCCTTTCCCAACGTTTAAACCTATTTTGTTTGCAAAATCAAGAAATACTCTTGAGAGTTCGCCAGCAGATTGACCTAGATTCTCCATCAGAGGGTTTAAACCCGAGAATGATTTAGCCAGATTATCAGAATTTAAATTGGCCTCTTTCATCGCCTCCGCAAATCCTAGTGTAAAATGATCAGCCCCTGAATCTTTAATAGCTCCCCATACAACCCCCATTTGATTTAATCCATCAATGGTTTTCTGTTGAGCACTGTTCAGAGCTAACCCATTTTCAACCATCATATTCATTGTGTCGATGACGTTCTGACCATTTGAATCTACAGATTTTGCCAGATAGGAAAAATCATTTATGGTCTCGGCTAAGGCGGTAAATTCTGAATCTGTTAATTTTGCACTCTTCTGCAATGATTTTAAGAGGGTTGCTAGTTCCACTGGACCTTTCACATTTTGGAGAGTGTTTAATGCTCCCTGTTGGGTATAACCCCCACGACTAACCATCATCTGGAGCCAATCTCCCATCTCTCCACCGCCTGAATATGTGGATTGCCCTGTTTTTTTATCTGTTTTCCATTCCCCAAGACTCAATTGACCTATTTTATCTTGAACGTCTTTTGAGATGTCAGATATTTTCTCGTAACTCATATTAAAGCCGGTTCGTTTTAACGTCTCCTGAATGACTGCATCAGCTTCTAATGGGTTTAAACCCATACTTGAAATCATTTTTCGCCCCTGATTTCTGGCGAGTGAATCAGAAATTGCCTGTGAGGAAATGGCGTACATTTGTTGTCCTAGATATACACCTGCTGCTCCTGATAATAATTGCTGTGGGACAATTGCGTTAACATTTCGTGATAACCAGCCAGAACTACCAGACCGACCATATTTTGATTTTTTGCCTGATTGTTTAGCCTGCTTCCTCTGATTCCTTGCCAGAGCTTTTTGCTGGGTCATATGGATCGCCATTTGTTGGTTCATATCTCGAAGAGATATAGCCCCTTGCTGGTACTGGCTCACCAGATTTTGAGCGTGGCGGGCAGCGGTAAACCTCTGAGCACCGTTTAATCCCTCCATTCTTCCAATATCAAATAGCGCTTTCCTTTCTTTCAATCGGGCATTTTCTGCTACTGAGGCTTGTTTCTGCTGTTGCTGCATCTGGATTTTAGCCGCCTTACTCTGGGCTGCTGCCAGCTTACGGGCTTCTATCTGTTTCGCTTTGGCATCTACTGTCGCCTGTTTTGCTGCTTGTTTCTGTTGTTGTTGAACCTGTTTCTGCTGCTGCATTTGTGCAGTGTACGCCTGTTTATCAGCCTGCATTTTTGCTTTGGCTATAGTTCCCTCTGTTTTGCTGAAATCCTTTTGTAATTTTTTCATATCATCACGTACGCTACGTAATGACGCCCTGTCTGTTTTATATTTAACAAGGTTGGTTAGGGTGGCGGCTTTTACATTCACGCTCATAATTTTTCACTCCATAATAAAAAAAGCCTCAACCCCGTAAAGGGCGAGGCTTTGTCTAATTTATTTTTATTTATTTAATGCTGTTACCAAACTTCGATACTCACCATCGGGATATTGCCTGCATACGCGTGCTGCAATAGTATGACGATTCCCACCAGTTTTTGAAGCTAACCGTGTAATATTGATTAACCTAAATAGATCCCAATCGCTGAGATTGTCAATAGTAGCGAAGTTTCCGTTTTCATCTTTAAGAATTATTTGTGCTGTCATTTTTTAACAATCTCCACAATAGAATAATTATTATATGAATTGGAATTTGCTCACCAACCCATAATTCAACAAGCAGCACGGTTAATGCTGCTGTGAAGATCATTAGTTGGTGATACTAGCGTATACCACAGCCTGTGGCAGGTTATTAATTGCCAGGTGTGCAGACTCTGAAATCAGTGTCGGAAATTGCATTTCATCAACAATTGCGTATTGATGGAATTTAGCCGGAGTTTTTCCAATCGTTGCATGCATGGTTCCAATACCGTTAAACAGTTTAAATACGCCGCTATCCTGCGCAAAACGGGGAACAAAAACAGCGTTGTTCTCGCCAATTAGAGATTCCAGATAGCTATCACCAGTGACATCAACAAAAGTGATCCCTTTCAGTGACCATACAGGATACGCCTGAAGGTAAAATTGTAGAGTGCCAACAAAATTAGCTGGGTCATTAACAGGAGTTGCATAGATAACTGCATCAAGAATCGATTTGTGGTAGGCCAAATTCTGCGCCATATTACCAGTGCATAAACAAACAATGCCCTGCATAGATTTCAGTTTACTGCGTGCTGCCTGTCGAATTTGGCGCTGTACAGCGTCCAGTTGTGCCAGAACATTGGAAGTAGAACTAAAATCGAACGTTGCTGTGGATTTAGTTTGATTGAATTCAGCAAAAAAATCTAAATCGCCTTGTGCGGTATAAACTCCAGATTGTTTCCCTGCTAGGACGGATTCAGCGAGGATGGTCTCTAGAGTATTTTGATACGCGATATCATGTTCAATAAGGTATTTTGCGATTTGATCGTCCATAGTTTCAGCTACAGTTTTGCCAAAACCACGAGCCTGTTCGAACGAGCGGGAGCTAATTTTGTCCACTCGTTTAAATGTTCGGAGTTCAACGAAATGGCTATCAAATGTGGGTAGTTCAGTAGTGTTAAAATCACTGTTTACGTAAGGGGAATTTTCACTATTGACGCGATCTGCATCTTCAACAAGACGGTCATTTAAAACTTTATTGATGCTGAGATTCTCATCTCCAAATAAATTTAAACTCGTGATGACGTTGTTAGGTTGTTTTACATCGGAAAAACTGTCCCCAAAATCGATAACTTTTTCAACTAGGAGTTGTTCGTACGCTGTGCTCATTATTTAATCCTTTTTAATTATTATGTGGTAGGAAGCATTTTTTCATCGCCAGCAATGACGATAAGATTTTCAGCCAATTTGTTAAACAGAGTTTCCATATCTGCACCAGATGCAGCAACCAGGTTTTCACGGCGTACAAAAGTAGCCAGACCGTTGCGGCAAATGCGTAAATACTTTTGACCAGCCCAGGCAGGATCTAAAACCAGAATTAGGTTTTCTGCTGTGGTGGAATCATTTGCGAGAGTCAATGTAGTTTTATCGAGTAGCGAACCTGCTACAATTTCAGACGCCAGTGAGTTAACCTTTACCACCTCATCAAAATTGATTGGGTCAGCCGCATAGGCGACGATATCAGATGCCCACAGGTGTGATGTAGAAATTTTCATTTTTTCCCCTTGAGAATGTTTTTAATAATTTGTTTTGGAGATTGAGTTTCCTCAGCCTTTTTGTTTTTTAGTTCATCGGCGATAGCCTTTACTTTTTCAATAGCTGAGATTTGTTTAGCGGTTTTGGTCAGATTATCCAGAGTCTCCCGGGAAACCTCTGGGGACTCTTCCACGGGGATATTCCGTTGTTTGCAAAGAGCTACCATTTCAGAAATAATATCCGGCTCTGCAAAAATTGTAATCCCCTGCCGACCATCAGCTAATGTTGCTTTTTTGATATTCATTTTTAAATCCATTTCATTTTGCAAATTGAAATAAAAGAAAGGCCTCAGTGCGAGGCCTTAAAACATAAGAAGAGAACGTTGATTAACTCGAATTAGACTTTTTAGAGGGTTAATTCTCAATATACACTCATGCAAAATATATATTGAGAATTGCCCATTACTTATCGTGAAGGGTGAATTATGCCCAGAGCAATAATGGGATTCCCAAGAAGTTAAGCATTAATGCCAAAAAATGCCTATTTTGGTTCGGCGATTTGCGCTCGCCATTATCCATAGAACCATCAGGATAAAATCTAAGAATCACTACAAACTCAGATCTAAATTAACAAGGAGATGAGGAAGAAAGCCATATTAAATTATGTTCCTCATATCTCTATTATATATTAAAAACACATAACCTGTCAATATTTAGAGTCTCTAAATAGAGATATTTTTATTATTTCAATTTTATTTCTATTGTAGGGATAATTGATCTCATGGAGCATCCAAATATACCCATAAAACGCGCTGTATCGCATTCTGAGAGGTTTTATGATTTAAGTGATAAAGTTAAGGCGAGACTTGTTCAAAAACGTTATCAATAGTTCTGGTGATGACAACAAGCTCCATCAAATTAATATAAATCGCGGGGTCATCTTCTAAAAGCCACTCTAAAAAGAATTCTGGATGCTCCGGGCGAGTGTTCATTGCCTCAAGCAATATCTGATAATTGGAATAATAGACTGCCGGGTCAATATAGCTATCAACCATCAAGCTATGCGCCAGCGGGTAGTACTGTTCAACGAAGTCTTCTACAATATTCTTGTGCTGTTCAAAATTAATCAATTTACCTTCCTTTATTATTATTGTTAGTCGGTGATGCCTGGTGCATCAAAATCAAGCCCAAGATCATTTCCTGTGAAGTTTTCATTTTCTAATCGGTTAAACTCCAGCCAACCCTCGTATTCATTTATATTATCAAAAAGATATTCAAATTTGAGTGGTTCACGATTGAACCTGAATCCGTTATACCGTTGACGAGGTTTCCACGTCACACCATCCATAGAGTTAATTGTTTCTCGTTCGTCTGGTGTAAGTGGCGGGCTTTGTTCGTAGCGTTTAATAATCTTTAGTGGTTTTAGTTTTTTAGAAATTCTAACTTTTTTATTTCTGTTATTAAATCCTAATTCAATTGCTTCTTCAAAAACTGTGTTTCTCGCTAGTGCCAATAAGCCTCCTGTTGTTTACCATGGTAAATCATCATCATCTTCAATTAATACTATATCTGGGATTGATTCAGACTTATTCTCAAAATCGCCTTTGACCTCGTGCCTGGTCCCCTTGTTTTCCGAATATGTCCGTCCATATGTATTCTCTGTTTGAATGGGGAGGACGTGGTACTCATTGCAATTACCGGGACGTATCTCACGTTCGATCAAACCTAATTCGATCAGTTTTTCTATCTGTTTTATCGCTGCGTTTCGGGTAATACCAAAGGTATCAGCAATTTCATTATGACTGGGAAATACCTTGAGACCAGCATCGCTAAAACTTTTTAGGTAACTGTAGATAGATTTTGCAGATATTGAAAACTTTTTGCCGTTGATAGTGTTGATTTTAAAAATGTCGTAATGTGATTTAAAGTAATTATTTTGGTTGTCTACCGATTTCTTCATTCTTTTCCTCTTGCTTTAGGATTGCTGTAATTAATTCGTTAACCAGTGCGGCTGCGGGCTTATCCTCACTATTGGCACGAGCTATTAAAAGTTTGTGAGTGTCAGGGCTAAAACGAATGTTCATGATTTTTTATTCTCCTTTTTCCATTTATCGAAAATCTCAAGTGCAGCTTTAAAAAGTGCTGCGCGTTCTGTGAATCCGCGATATCGTGCCTGGGCAAAATTGTCGTAAATTTGATGGCGGCGTGCTGCGCCAGTTTTCAGTGCCTCTACTACCTGTTCAATTGTGAAGTATTTCAATAAGCCTCCTTTAGACATAATAAAAAGACACCTTGCAGCCAGAGAATGGCTCAAAGTGCATCGAATTTAGGTTTTTCTGTTTCCTACTACTATTCTATACCAATGATAGAACTCTGTCAATGCATTTTTAAGATATATTTTTACAAATCGAATATTATCAAATTCCCTGTCTTGGTGTCAACCACATTTACCAGCAATCTCATAACCCACTATAAAACGCTCTGTATCGCATTCTGAGAGGTTTTCTCATATTAGGTATACCATTTATCGTTTTTATAATTTAAATCGCCTGTAGGGCTTTTTTACAGGGTCTGTATTTGACATCAGTAAGCTGTGCTAACTTGTAGTGTAAATTTGAGATGCAATTGCTATCGCGGGAACTAAAACCTTGCATCTCATCAATTGTCCCCAAAATGGGACACAAAACTAACTTATGATCTAGTTATATATTATTTAATAAAAAGATAATTTATTACTTTTATGATTTATTAAATATGATTTAGATCACTTTAGAATTCTGAGTTTTGGAACTTGTGATCTGATTTTCTCCCTGCGGGAGGTTTACCACGAATCAGAAAGTAAAGATTAAAAATAGGTTTATCATTTTTAATTGATTAGTTTCTGTATATGAGTGTTAGATGGTTTACCATGTTAACAGGTTTATCGTTAATGTGGTTAAGCGTCTTACACCTGAGTCTGCATCACGGTATGGAATGTAATGGAATACTGTGAAGACTCAAATCATAGTCCCCGCGACATCAACCAGAAATCCTCCTCGGGGACTAATACTATCCACACGATAGCGGGAAGATACTAACTTATTAACTATGACTAAAGATAAAAAGATATGATCTTATAATTAATATAATATTTAATCTTATAATTAATATAATAGTGGTAACTTTTTTATTACCCTGGGTACTAAAATTTTATTACCCCCCTAATAAAAAATTATTACCCCCATACTAAAATCTTATTACCCTGTATCAATGTTAATACACCCTCTAGGTATAGTAAAAAAGTGGCACCCTTTTCCGTATAGTCATAATCTTCAGGAAAAATATTAATGGGTAATATATTTTATTACCCACCGAGAACGCCTCATAAATATAAGAAATCCACTACCCTATCTAGTGCGGTATATTTTTTGAACTGCATTTATCTTTCCAGATAAATATAACCCTAAAACTTCATTGCAGTCCAAATAATCATTTAACAAATCTCCCTCAAAGCAAAGTATAAATTTGCTATCGCTAAACACGTCTTCAATATTGTCATCTTTATTTAATGGTAATCTCGCATACACCCCTACATTCTGAGGTATTAGGTGCTTAATGCACTTACCCTCATTATCCCAATATGCCGCTGATTGGTGATTACAAAAAGCAGTAAAAGCTGAATTGTTATTTATGAAACTACCATGAAAATAGGTGCCATGCCAATTACAAAAAAGATAGTTGCTCATTATAGCCTCTTTGATTGTGTGTAGTTCACAATGAAAGTTAACTTTCAACAATAAAAAGTAAAATGAAAATTTATTGAAATGTGATTTATCTACTATTAATAAGGGGTAAATAGAGGCTAATTAGCTCCATATTATGATTGATAGCTTAAACTGATAAATCATCCCATAAATAACATATAATAAAATGACAATATAAATCAATTAGTTATGATTGCATTAGGGCTTTAACACTACAAATAGACATCTAAACATCCAGATTTCTAAATAAAAATTCATTAAATTGCTAAACAAACTCGTCTCTTCGCTATTTCGTGGAAAGCGAATTTTAGAAAAAGTCAAAATTTTGACTTTTGAAACCTGTATGAATGATCAGTATTTTGTTGCAAATGATTACTATTTACATATAAATTTTGGACAATAAAAAACCCCGCCGTAGCGAGGTCAATTGATGAGGTCAGATTGAGGTACTGTATTTTACTAGATGTTCCAGTAGCGTTTAATTGTAGCTATTCCCAACCCCAGAGATTGAGCCGCCTTTGACTGACTCAATCCCTGCTCCCTGGCTTCCTGTACACGTCTGCGTGTCTCTGTAGCAACAGGGCGGCCTAATATCTTACCTTCCTGTTTGGCACGCTCTAAACCCTCTTTAGTTCGCTCTATAATGCGCGACTTTTCGAACTCAGCAAAAGATGAAAACATCTGTAGCATGAGTTTCCCCTCTGCGCTTGAAAGGTCTCTCACAGGCAAATCAAGAGAGACAACTTTTATTCCTCTCTCGATTAACATGGTGATGGTCTGCTGTACGTCGATGTTATCGCGCCCTAAGCGGTCAAGTTTTAAAACAACAAGCGTGTCACCTTCCTCAAGTTTGTGATCAACCATGTTAGCAAAAGCTCTACGCTGCATGGCCTGTACACCACCAGAGACGGTCTCAGACACTACTCGACTATCAAGGATGTCATAACCAGCCTGACGAATCGCCATGATTTGGTTTTCTGTTGTCTGCTCGTTCGTCGAGACACGGCAATATGCAAAAATACGACTCATATCTAACCCTCATCTAGTATCAATTAACGGTATCATCATTGATCTTTGGTATCATAAAGTCAATACCCTATATTGTTGATGCTAAAATTAGATGTGCTTGAATAGGATCATCAAACGTTCGTTTGTTGATACCAGTCAGATATTTCAATTTTGCTGCAATTTTGAGCGATGGTGATATTTTTCTACTAAGCAGAGAGGCCATAGAGCCATGGTAAAATGAACTAGAACAAGCGGGAGGGAGTTGATATGAAAAAGCTGATTTTGTTGGGTCTACTGGTTCTCAGTGGTCAGGCTATGGCAACTAAAATCACAATGACGGCCCCGCAAGAAGAACAGACGGAGAACGGTAAAACGTTATGCACGTATCAAAACAACATCTACTTGTTCACCTACACAACTAGCGCTCAGCACTGCCCCTATACGAAAACATTCGATACGGAGGACTCAGAGGAGTGAAGAAGGAATACCAGCCGATAATCAGTTTTTTCTGATGTGACGCTACGGAGCGCGTTAATCCGAAGGAGGTGAAACTCTCGAAGCGAACATAGCACTTAGATCATTTAAATACATCTTAAAGGCTACCCTCGCCCTCCAGCTTGCAATATAATGAATGTAAACTTTGCACTCACTGATGTTAAAATATATCGAATATTCTCTAATGGAGATCAGGAATGAAATTATTTTTGGCTCACGCAAAAGAAGATGAAAAGATTACAGAGTCAATTTATGAGAAATTAAAAAACAATGGTTATAGTCCTTGGATGGATATAAGGGATATTCCTGCGGGTGTAAATTGGGACAACGAAATTCAAAAAAACTTTAGCAGTGCAAATGTTATAATTATTATTCTTAGCAAAATTAGCTGTCAAAAAAATGGTTATATCAGGCGTGAAATGAATGAAGCCATTGATAAATTAAAATATTACAAACCTGATGACATTTTTGTTATACCCATCCTTATTGATGATTCACCTGTCCCAACATTCATATCTTCAAAAATTCAATACATCGATTATAAACGTGAAGATGGCTGGGCGTTGTTAGAAAAATCGTTAGCCTTAGCTGCAACTCAACAAAACATTGAAATTGCGAAAGGGGTAACGTACGGTAATTTTACATTCACAAGTGAAACATTTAAGGAAGAATATAACAGCATACCTGGACATGAAATTGATATAACCTATCCGATTGTTTCTAACCAAACTCATCCTCAGTCAGCAAAGATCATATCTAACTATTTCAAAGGTCGGGCCACGCACTTAGTTTTCAATAACAGAACTTCACCTTGGCCAAGTAATTTTGGTTGGAGTGAAGAGTATAAAAGCACTTATACCAGTGACTATATTGAAGGATATTACATTGCATACTGTAATAACCATATCCTAAGTATTCTCCATAGTGTCAATTGGTATGGTGCAGGCGCAGCTCACCCGAATAGCCATTTCGATGTTAGCAATTTCGTAGTAACCGACGGTGATTATTCCTATAAATTTTCATTATATGATCTCTTCATTGATGAAAAAGGGTACGATGCTATTAACAAAATTAAAGAAAGGCTTATATCGGATGCGCCCCGTGTATTCTGGGAAAGAACGGGAGAAAAACCTGAGGAATCTGATATGGAATGGTTAATTAGGGGGATAACGGATAGTAAACTAGATATTTTCACCATTAGTGAATCAGGATTAACTTTTCATTTTGCTCCATATGAAATCCACTGCTACGCCTTAGGTCCGTGGGAGTTATTCATATCCTTCTTCGATATCATTGATTATCTTAAGCCAGATGGTATTTACTCGTTAATTAAGGTCGTATAAATCCATTAATGGCTACGGGGTTTATAGGAATGATATGAGGGGGAGTTATGCCCCCTTACTTGTTAGGGGACTGGCACTACAGCAATAACAGAGAACCCAGCTACCGCCGTTGTCCCTGGTTTTGGAGAGCTAAGTCTTGCAGTATCTCTTCTTACTGCATCGTATATTTCATCTTGTGTTGGTTCGTTGTCAGATTGAAGTAACACTTCTTCCGATCTGGTTTCGTTACCGTCTCTGTGTTCGTAAGTGATTTTATACGTAACGCTCATCTTTTTTCTCCGACTAGTATGTTCTTAAGTTTAAACAATAGCAGCCATAAAGCCCCGTTGGTGATACAGCAACAAGCGGAGCGTAGCGACGTCATCAGATTGTCAGAGGGATCACACCTTATCAGGATGCTCGTGTACCTTTCGGAGCGTGAGCGAGACGCTGATAGAGCCTACATGTCGTTTGTAGGTACGTTATCACCATAAACCTGTTTACGCAGCCACAGGGCCGCACATCGGGCTTAAATGCGTGTGATCAGTCTGTCGATGAAATGACAATGCCCGGTCAGGCTTTTCGTTCACGTTGGACTATCGCGGTGTGACTCTAGAACTGCCGCCGACGTTAAGTTAAACTTTCATCAACCGTTAACTTACCGTGACAACTAACAGTGTATTTTTGAGTGGTAGAACGAGAGACTGACAATCTATACGAGGTCAGAAACTTGTTTCAAAAACAGCATCTTATCAAAGATGTGTGACCACAAGAGAGATTCTGGAGCGGGCGAAGGGAATCGAACCCTCGTATAGAGCTTGGGAAGCTCTCGTTCTACCATTGAACTACGCCCGCGAAGAGGTGCGAGAAGCATTATAGCCCTTACGCACCCTGTGACAAGCCCGCCGGATGCTGACTGGCGATAAAATAACCTTTTAGCACTTAGGCTTACTGCCCTGCGGCGGCAGGTAGCGCAGCGGATCGATGGCCGTCGCCCGATAGCGGATCTGGAAATGCAGACGCACTGAGTCGGCATCCGTACTGCCCATGGTGGCTATTTGCTGGCCGGCCTTCACGCTCTGGCCGTTATTCACCATCAGCTTATCGTTGTGAGCATAGGCGGTGATGTAATCCTCGCTGTGCTTAATCATGATCAGGTTGCCGTAGCCGCGCAGCTGGTTGCCGACGTAGACCACCTTGCCCGCCCCGGCGGCGTAGACCGGCTGGCCGCGAGTCCCGGCGATATCAATGCCTTTATTGCCGCCATCGGCGGTGGAATAAGGCAGGGCCACTTTGCCGCTGGTCGGCCAGCGCCAGCAGCGCTGTCCCACCGGCGGCCAGGAGGACTGAGGTACCGCGGACGAAGGCGTGACCGCCGCCGTGCGCATGGAGGAAGATTTTTTCTTCGTTGTCTTCGTAGAACTGCTGCCGTTAAGCTTCAGCTTCTGCCCCACCTCAATGGTGTAAGGCGGGGAGATGTTATTCAGGCGGGCCAGATCGCGAACGCTGGTGCCGGTGGTGCGGGAGATGCCATACAGGGTATCGCCACGTTTGACGGTGTAGGTCGTACCGGAATCGGAGTTGCTGGAGCAGCCGGCCAGCGCCAGGCTTACCACCAGCATCAGTGTCATATAAACGCGTTTCATCATCAGGCATCCTGCACTTAACACAACCACTTACCTCGCAACCAGGGCGAATATCATACCAGTCCGCGGCGCAGGGCGTCATCCCTGATGGCGAAACCAATACCCCCCTGCCATCGAATCCGGCCCGCGACAAACAGCGATTACTGCTGGAGCCGCACGTCGTGGTGGGTTTGCCCGCCATGACGCGTTGCCGCTCACAGAGCGGACTGCAGGGCTTGTTTTGGTAATGCCTTTCTCCCATTTATCGGCTACCCTAGAGGCCTGAGTACATGACCCGGCGGGTTTGTGCCGGGTCATTTTTTATTTTCAGGAGTCGTCATGGCCGGGGAACACGTCATTTTACTGGATGAGCAGGATCAGCCTGCCGGTATGCTGGAGAAGTATGCCGCCCACACGCTTGATACCCCTTTACATCTCGCGTTCTCTTGCTGGTTGTTTAATCAGCAGGGTCAATTGCTGGTCACCCGCCGTTCGCTGGGCAAAAAAGCCTGGCCCGGGGTGTGGACCAACTCCGTCTGCGGACACCCCCAGCAGGGCGAGACCTTCGAGCAGGCCGTCACGCGCCGCTGTCGCTTCGAACTCGGCGTGGAGATCGCCGACATCGTGCCGGTTCACCCGGCCTTCCGCTACCGGGCGGTCGCCCCGAACGGCATCGTTGAGAACGAAGTATGCCCGGTGTATGCCGCGCGCGTGGTGAGCGAAGTGCTGCCTAACGACGATGAAGTCATGGATTATCAGTGGGTTGACCTGGCAACGATGTTAAGCGCGCTGGCCGCCACGCCGTGGGCGTTTAGCCCGTGGATGGTGCTGGAAGCGGAAAATCGGGACGCTCGCCAGGCGCTGACCGACTTTGTTGCGCGTGTGCGCGGGTAAGCTGACTATTCTCGCAGCCGCCACCCGGCGCAAAAAGCGACTCCGTACCTGTCATCGTTGCCTGGCGGCGCTACGCTTGCACAGGCCTACGGTTCTGCGCTGTTGCGTAGCCCGGTTAAGGCATTTACGCCGCCAGCCGCGCTACGCCAGCCTTCAGGCCTCACGTCAGACATAAAAAAACCCGGCAAGCCGGGTTTTTGCATTTCACAAGACGCGATTATTTCTGCGGACGCATTGCCGGGAACAGGATCACGTCGCGGATGGTGTGGCTGTTGGTGAACAGCATCACCATGCGGTCGATACCGATACCCAGACCGGCGGTCGGCGGCAGGCCGTGCTCCAGCGCGGTCACGTAGTCTTCATCGTAGAACATCGCTTCGTCGTCGCCCGCGGCTTTCGCATCAACCTGGTCCTGGAAGCGCTGCGCCTGGTCTTCGGCGTCGTTCAGCTCGCTAAAGCCGTTACCGATCTCACGGCCGCCGATGAAGAATTCAAAGCGGTCGGTGATTTCCGGGTTGACGTCGTTACGGCGCGCCAGCGGAGAAACTTCCGCCGGGTATTCAGTGATGAAGGTCGGCTGGATCAGGTGCGCTTCCGCCACTTCTTCGAAGATCTCGGTCACGATACGGCCCAGACCCCAGCTCTTCTCCACTTTGATGCCGATAGACTCAGCGATCGCTTTCGCGGAATCGAAGTTATCCAGATCCGCCATCTCGGTTTCCGGACGGTATTTCTTGATCGCTTCGCGCATGGTCAGTTTTTCAAACGGCTTGCCGAAGTCGAACACCTGGTCGCCGTAAGGCACTTCGGTGTTGCCGAGAATGTCCTGCGCCAGGGTGCGGAACAGGGATTCGGTCAGCTCGATCAGATCTTTATAGTCCGCATAGGCCATGTAGAGTTCCATCATGGTGAACTCTGGGTTATGACGAACGGAGATCCCTTCGTTACGGAAGTTACGGTTGATCTCGAAGACGCGTTCGAAACCGCCCACGACCAGGCGCTTGAGGTACAGTTCCGGCGCGATACGCAGGTACATGTCCAGATCCAGCGCGTTATGATGGGTGATGAACGGACGCGCGGAGGCGCCGCCCGGGATCACCTGCATCATCGGGGTTTCCACTTCCATAAAGCCGCGGCCAACCATGAACTGACGGATACCCGCCAGGATCTGCGAACGCACTTTAAAGGTGTTGCGCGATTCATCGTTGGAGATCAGGTCGAGGTAACGCTGACGATAGCGCGCTTCCTGATCCTGCAGGCCATGGAACTTGTCCGGTAACGGGCGCAGGGCTTTGGTCAGCAGACGCAGCTCGGTGCAGTGGATAGACAGCTCACCGGTTTTGGTCTTGAACAGCTTACCGCGGGCGGCGATGATGTCGCCGAGATCCCATTTTTTGAACTGGTCGTTGTAAACGCCTTCCGCCAGGTCATCGCGCGCTACGTACAGCTGGATGCGGCCGCCAACGTCCTGCAGAGTGACGAAGGACGCTTTACCCATGATACGGCGGGTCATCATGCGGCCAGCCACGGCCACTTCAACGTTCAGCGCTTCCAGCTCTTCGTTTTCTTTGGCATCGAAGTCAGCGTGCAGTTGGTCAGAGGTATGGTCACGACGGAAATCGTTCGGGAAAGCGACGCCCTGCTCACGCAGCGCAGCCAGCTTCTCGCGACGGGTTTTCAGTTCATTATTAAGGTCAATTGCCGCGTCAGCGCCCTGTGCTTGTTGTTCAGACATGTTGGTTCCTCATAACCCTGCTTTCAAACTTGCTTCGATAAATTGGTCCAGGCTGCCGTCGAGCACCGCCTGAGTGTTGCGGGTTTCCACCCCGGTACGCAGATCTTTAATACGCGAGTCATCCAGCACGTAAGAGCGGATCTGGCTGCCCCAGCCGATATCGGACTTGTTGTCTTCCATCGCCTGCTTCTCGGCATTTTTCTTCTGCATCTCCAGCTCATAAAGCTTTGCTTTCATCTGCTTCATGGCCTGGTCTTTGTTCTTGTGCTGCGAACGGTCGTTCTGGCACTGCGTCACCAACCCGGTCGGGATGTGGGTAATACGCACCGCGGATTCTGTACGGTTAACGTGCTGCCCACCGGCGCCGGAGGCGCGGTAAACGTCGATGCGCAGGTCGGCCGGGTTAATTTCGATATCGATATCGTCTTCAACTTCCGGGTAAACGAACGCAGAGCTAAAGGAGGTATGACGGCGGCCGCCGGAATCGAACGGGCTCTTACGCACCAGACGATGAACGCCGGTTTCGGTACGCAGCCAGCCGTAAGCGTAATCGCCAATGATCTTGATGGTCACGGATTTAATGCCCGCGACTTCACCTTCGGACTCTTCGATGATCTCGGTCTTAAAGCCGCGCGCTTCCGCCCAGCGCAGGTACATGCGCATCAGCATGCTGGCCCAGTCCTGGGCTTCGGTGCCGCCGGAGCCTGCCTGAATATCGAGGTAGCAATCGGCGTTGTCGTATTCGCCGGAGAACATGCGGCGGAACTCAAGCTGCGCCAGCTTCTCTTCCAGCGTATCCAGCTCGGCGACGGCTTCGTTGAAGGTCTCTTCGTCGTCCGCTTCCACGGCCAGATCCAGCAGGCCGGCAACGTCTTCCAGCCCCTGGGACATCTGATCCAGGGTATCTACGATGGCTTCCAGGGAAGAACGCTCTTTACCCAGCGCCTGAGCGCGTTCAGGTTCATTCCAGACGTCCGGCTGTTCCAGCTCGGCGTTTACTTCTTCGAGACGCTCTTTCTTGGCATCGTAGTCAAAGATACCCCCTAAGAACGTCGGAGCGCTCCGTGAGGTCCTGAATGCGGTTTTTTACCGGATTTATTTCAAACATGGTCGGTTTCTTTTAATGGATTTGTCAAAATGCGGTGATAAGAGCGGAATTCTACCGGATTCGCGCCCTTATTCATACACTGTTGTCAATTTGGCCAGAGGTGATCGATGATCAGCTGCAGGCTGCGGTTGCCGCGGAACTCATTGATGTCGAGCTTGTAGGCTAACTGGACTTCACGCACGCCGTTGTCGGGCCAGATGGAAGTATCCACGTTGAAGGCGATACCGTCCAGCAGCGGGCCGCCGTCAACCGGCTCGACCATCACCTTCAGGTGACGCTCGCCCACCAGCCGCTGCTGCAGCAGGCGGAAACGGCCGTCAAACAGCGGTTCCGGGAACATCTGTCCCCACGGCCCGGCGTCGCGCAGCATCTGCGCCACTTCCATGCTCATCTCCGCCGCCGCCAGCGGCCCGTCGGAAACGACCTCGCCCTGTAACAGCGCGGGATCCAGCCACTCGGTCACCAGCTCGCCAAAGCGCTGCTGAAACTCCTCAAAGCGCGCCTCTTCCAGCGATAATCCTGCCGCCATCGCGTGGCCGCCGAACTTCAGGATCAGCCCCGGATAGAGCGTATCGAGACGCTCCAGCGCATCGCGCATATGCAGCCCCTGAATGGAGCGGCCGGAGCCTTTCAGCGTGCCGTCGCCGGTGGGCGCAAAGGCGATCACCGGCCGGTGGAAACGTTCCTTAATTCGCGAGGCGAGGATGCCGACCACCCCCTGGTGCCACTGCGGATGGTACATCGCCAGCCCGCCGGGCAGGGTGTCGCTACTGCGTTCCAGCTGCTGACAGAGCGTTAGCGCTTCCGCCTGCATCCCCTGCTCGATCTCTTTGCGCGTCTGGTTGAGCGCGTCAAGCTCATTGGCTAACACGCGCGCTTCGCCAATGTTATCGCACAGCAGCAGCGCGACGCCGACCGACATGTCGTCCAGCCGCCCCGCCGCGTTCAGGCGCGGCCCGAGGGCAAAACCGAGGTCGCTGGCCGCCAGCTTTTGCGGATCGCGGTTGGCAATCTCCAGCAGCGCCTTAATACCGGGCCGACATTTGCCGGCGCGAATGCGGCTTAACCCCTGCCAGGTGAGAATACGATTGTTAGCATCCAGCGGCACGACGTCGGCAACGGTGCCAAGCGCCACCAGATCCAGCAGCTCGGCAAGGTTCGGCGCGGCGATGCCGCGGGCATCGAACCAGCCGTTATCACGCAGAAAGGTGCGCAGCGCCAGCATCAGATAGAACGCCACCCCGACCCCGGCCAGCGATTTCGACGGAAAGTCGCAATCGCGCAGGTTAGGGTTAACGATGGCCTCCGCCGCCGGCAGCGTCTCCCCCGGCAGGTGGTGATCGGTTACCAGCACCGGGATCCCCAGCGCATGGGCATGATCGACGCCGGCATGGGACGAGATCCCGTTGTCGACGGTCATGATCATCTGCGCGCCGCGGGCGTGGGCCTGATCGACCACTTCCGGGCTCAAGCCGTAGCCGTCTTCAAAACGGTTCGGCACCAGGTAGGAGACGTTGCCGTAGCCCAGCGCGCGCAGGGCCAGCACGCTGAGCGCGGTGCTGGTGGCGCCGTCGGCGTCAAAATCGCCGACTACGACAATGTGCAACCCTTTCTGGAAAGCGTCGTGCAGCATCCCGACCGCTTTTTCAACGCCGGTGAGCTGCGTCCACGGCAGCATGCCTTTGACGCTGCGCTCCAGCTCCTGGGCGCTGCGCACCCCGCGGCTGGCATACAGCCGCTGCAGCAGCGGCGGCAGATCGGCGGGTAAATCGACGCCGTCAACCGCCTCGCGGCGGCATAGTTGTATCTGTTGTTTCACGCGAATCAGTTACCGCTTGTCTGTTTTTTATGCTCGTCGAGGAACGCCTTCAGCTCTTTCGGCCCCTGATAGCCCGGCAGCACCATGCCGTTACTGAGGACCATCGCCGGGGTACCGTTGACGCCCATCTGCACGCCAAGGGTGTAGTGTTTAGCGATATCCACGCTGCAGCTCGCCGGCTGCACGCCCTTGCCGTTCATAGCGTCATCCAGCGCTTTGTTGCGATCTTTCGCGCACCAGATGGCCTTCATATCCTGCTCCGCCTGGCTCTGCAGTCCCTGGCGCGGGAAGGCGAGATAGCGCACGGTGATCCCCAGCGCGTTGTAGTCGCTCATCTGCTCATGCAGCTTGTGGCAATAACCGCAGGTGATGTCGGTGAAGACGGTAATGACGTGCTGCTCCTTCGGCGCTTTGTAGACAATCATTTCGTTGCTCAGCGCGTTCAGTTTACCCAGCAGCAGCTGGTTAGTGACATTGACCGGCTGCGCGCCGCTCACGTCGTACATCGGCCCCTGGATGATGTGCTTGCCGTCGTCGGTGACATACAGTACGCCGCTGTCGGTCAGCACCGTGCTCATCCCGGAAACCGGCGACGGTTGAATATCGGTGCTCTGCACACCCAGCTTCGCCAGCGACTGTTTAATTGCCGCGCTATCGGCATGCGCCGCCCCGGAAAGGGAAGCCGCCAGCAGGGTGAACATCAATAAACCTTTTTTCATACTCAGTCCTTTTGTTCAGCACTCACGCCCGCGGGTGGTGCTGTTGATGAAGTTGTCGCAGACGCTCGGTCGCCACGTGGGTGTAGATCTGCGTGGTGGAGAGATCGCTGTGTCCTAACAGCATCTGCACCACGCGCAGATCGGCGCCATGATTGAGCAAATGCGTGGCGAACGCATGGCGCAACACGTGCGGGGAGAGCTTTTCGCTGTCGATCCCCGCCAGCACGGCATAGTGTTTAATCCGGTGCCAGAAGGTCTGACGCGTCATCTGCTGGGCGCGCTGGCTGGGAAATAAGACATCCGACGCCACGCCGTTCAGCAGCCAGGGGCGACCATACTCGAGGTAATTTTCCACCCACAGTACCGCCTCTTCCCCCAGCGGCACCAGCCGCTCTTTATTGCCTTTGCCCACCACCCGCAGCACGCCCTGGCGCAGGCTGATGTCGCTCATCGTCAGCCCCACCAGCTCCGAGACGCGCAGGCCGGTGGCATACAGCACCTCCAGCATCGCTTTGTCGCGCAACTCCAGCGGCTGCTCCACCAGCGGGGCCTGCAGCAGACGCTCAACCTGCGCCTCACTGAGATCCTTCGGCAGCCGCTGCGGCAGCTTCGGCGAGGCCAGCAGCGCGCTGGGGTCGTCCGGGCGAATTTTTTCCCGGTACAGATGCTGGAAGAAACGACGCACGGCGCTCAGCAGGCGCGCGGTGCTGGTGGCTTTATAGCCGCCGGACTGCCGCTCGGCCAGCAGCGCCTGCAGGTCGTCGCTGCCGACGCTTACCAGCGACAGGCCGCGATGGTGTAGCCACTCCACCAGCATCGTCAAATCGCGACGGTAGGCGCTGAGCGTATTCTCCGCCAGATTGCGCTCCAGCCAAAGGGCATCGAGAAACTGTTCGATTAGTGCCAGATCCTGTTTCACATCGGCCTCTTTGTTCGTTAAACGCTCTCATTATGCCTTAAGAGGACGCCTTTCTGGTACACTGCCCGCCATTCACAGCAAGAATCGAGATGTTTACGCGATGAATATAGGTCTGTTTTACGGCTCCAGTACCTGCTACACCGAAATGGCCGCGGAGAAAATCCGCGATATCATCGGCCCTGAGCTGGTGACGTTGCACAATCTGAAAGATGACTCCCCCGCCCTGATGAGCCAGTACGATGTACTGATCCTCGGCATCCCGACCTGGGATTTCGGCGAAATTCAGGAAGACTGGGAAGCGGTTTGGGACCAGCTGGACACCCTGGACCTGGAGGGCAAAATCGTCGCGCTGTACGGCATGGGCGATCAGCTGGGCTATGGCGAATGGTTCCTTGACGCGCTGGGCATGCTGCATGACAAGCTGGCGACCAAAGGCGTGAAGTTTGTCGGCTACTGGCCAACCGAAGGCTATGAGTTCACCAGCCCGAAACCGGTGATCGCTGATGGCCAACTGTTCGTTGGCCTGGCGCTGGATGAAACCAACCAGTACGACCTGAGCGACGAGCGCATCCAGAGCTGGTGCGAGCAGATCCTCGGCGAAATGGCCGAACACTTCTCCTGACGCCGCTTACTCCTGCGCCGGTTTTTGCAGCACCAGCCGGCGCAGATCCCGCCACTCTCCGGGATCCATGCTGTCCGCCGCCAGCCACAGATGCTGACCGCGTCGGGTATCGACATGGCGCAAACGCAGCAACATACCGCTGTTGATGACCCACGGCGTCCCGAGGATCTCCCATTCGGCGTTTTGCCAGCGCAGCCGGGAATCGGTGAGCAGTTTTATCTCCCCGCGACGGGCATGGATCCGTCGCTGGCTGCGCACACAGTCAAAGACCACCAGCGACAGCAGCAGCAGCCAGATCGGGGTGTAGCTTAACGGCCAGGGAACCAGCAGCACCAGCGCCGCCACAACGCCGTGGAGCAGCAGGGAAAACCACTGCGCGCGCCAGGAGATACGGAGATCAGATTGCCACAGGACCACGTTCCCGATTCCGTGTCTGAATTAAGGTTACCATCCGCTGCAGCTCCGCATCGGCCGGTTTGCCGTGGTTCATCAGCCAGTTGAACAGATCCGGATCGTCATTTTCCAGCAGGCGAATGAACAGCTGTTTGTCAGCGTCGCTGAGGGTATCGTACTCATACTCAAAGAACGGCATGATGGAGATGTCGAGTTCGCGCATCCCGCGGCGGCATGCCCAGTGGATACGTGCTTTATTGTTAATGTCCATGTTGACCTTCCAGCAGCAAAATATAGGTTAGTTTAACCCGTTTTCTGCTGTAACTTTACAGGAATATCGCTGAATGCGAGCATCCTTCCATAAAAACCATAAAATAATGATGGGCTTATTGTTTTCCCGCGTCAGGCCGTCGCCAAACGTCAGCGCACAAATGGCCTGTTGAAAGCGCTTGCAATGCACTATAGCTCTTTTACCATTGGTCACACACACTGCGTTAAGCGATTCAGGATATGACTATGGCTTTTACACCTTTTCCTCCGCGTCAGCCTTCCTCTTCCGCTCGTCTGCCGTTAACGCTGATGACCCTGGATGACTGGGCGCTGGCGACAATTAGCGGACCGGACAGCGAAAAATATCTGCAGGGGCAGATTACCGCCGATGTGAGCAGTCTCACCGATGCCCAGCATCTGCTTGCCGCCCACTGTGACGCCAAAGGCAAGATGTGGAGCAACCTGCGCGTATTCCGCCGCGACGGCGGCTTCGCGTGGATTGAGCGCCGCAGCCTGCGCGACGCGCAGCTGACCGAGCTGAAAAAATATGCCGTCTTCTCCAAAGTCACCATCGCCGCCAACGACGATCTGGTTCTGCTGGGGGTGGCCGGCTTCCAGGCGCGCGCCGCGCTGGCGCCGCTGTTCGCCGCCCTGCCCGACGCCGCGACGCCGGTGATTAGCGAAGGCGCCACCAGCCTGCTGTGGTTTGAACACCCGGGCGAACGCTTCCTGCTGGTGACCGATGTCGACACCGCCAATCGCGTCACCGACGCGCTGCGCGGCGAAGCGCAGCTCAACAACAGCCAGCAGTGGCTGGCGCTGAATATTGAAGCCGGTCTGCCGGTTATCGACAGCGCCAACAGCGGGCAGTTCATTCCGCAGGCCACCAACCTGCAGGCGCTGGGCGGTATCAGCTTCAAAAAAGGGTGCTATACCGGCCAGGAAATGGTCGCCAGGGCGAAATTCCGCGGCGCCAATAAGCGCGCGCTGTGGACGCTGTCAGGTACCGCCAGCCGGGTGCCGGAGGCCGGAGAAGATCTGGAGCTGAAGATGGGCGAAAACTGGCGCCGCACCGGTACGGTGCTTACGGCGGTTCAGCTGGATGATGGCCAGCTGCTGGTGCAGGTGGTGATGAATAACGATATGGAGCCGGACAGCGTGTTCCGCGTGCGCGACGATGCCGGCAGCCTGCGCATCGAACCGCTGCCCTATTCACTGGAAGACGCGTAATAAAGCGTTATGACTCCCGGCTTGCGGCGCTCGCGCCTTAGCCGGGCTACTTGACTGCAGATAACCGTAGCCACGGTAAGCGCAGCGCCACCGTGGGATTTCCAGGCCGCAGATAACCGTAGCCACGGTAAGCCGTGGGATGTTTATCAGGACTGGCCGACGTACAGATAGATCGCCAGGAAGTGACACACGCTGCCGCCGAGCACGAAGCCATGCCAGATAGCGTGGTTATAGGGAATGCGTTTGCAGACGTAGAAGATGACCCCGAGCGAGTACACCACTCCGCCGACCGCCAGCAGCGTCACGCCTCCCACCGCCAGCTTTACCGCCAGCTGATAGACCACGATAAGCGACAGCCAGCCCATGGTCAGATAGGTGACCAGCGACAGGATTTTAAAGCGGTGCGCGATGGTCAGCTTAAACAGGATCCCCAGCAGCGCCAGGCTCCAGATGACGATCATCAGCCCCTTCGCCAGCGGCGAGTTCAGCCCTACCAGCAAAAACGGCGTATAGGTCCCGGCGATTAACAAGTAGATGGCGCAGTGGTCGAACTTTTTCAGCCACTGTTTCGCCCGCTGATGCGGGATCGCGTGATAGAGCGTGGAGGCGAGAAACAGCATAATCATGCTGCCGCCGTACAGACTGTAGCTGGTGATCGCCGTCGCGCTGGCGTTAGTGTCCACCGCCTGCACCAGCAAGAGTACGAGGCCGACGATACCGAACACCAGCCCGATCCCGTGACTGATGCTGTTGGCAACTTCCTCTGCCAGAGAATATCCCTGAGTGATTAATGGTTTGCGCACCATATTTGACTCCGTGAAAACAAGAACGCTTTCATTGCCCACTTAGGGTAACTGAGAATGATTCCAGTGAACACCTGTTAGCTAAAATAAAACGATGTATATTTGTAAACACATTAAAATCATAAAGTTACAATTTTATTTCAACTCACAGCTGTTCCTGATTGTCTTAAAGCGTTTTGAATTCAATGACATAAAACTGGTTCTCCCCAGGATAGATGTCGCTGATGACCTGACGCAGCTGCCCGAGGGTCATATTCTCCTGTTGAGCATGCTGGTCGGTCAGCGTGTCGAGAGTCACCGTCGAGGTCGCGGTTACGGCGATGGTGCAAAAATAGCCGTCGTCTTCATAGCGCCCGACGCGCAGCACATCGCCGGGCTTAAAGTGCGACTCCGCCGCATCGCGAATGGTGATCGTTTTGCGCCCGGCGAGGATGTCCTCCTGAAAGCGCTGAAAAAAGGTAATGTCATTGGCCTGCATGATATAATTCCGTCCTGGTCATTATGAATTGTGAGTTCGCCACTGTGAGTATGTTCTCCCACGCCGCTGTCGCCAGTCTCAATAATCTTGAGATGATGGTCTACCACTACGTCATTAAGAATCGTGACAAAGTGATGTACATGACCATCCGCGAACTGGCCGAAGCCGCCGGCGTCTCCACCACCACCGTGTTGCGCTTCTGCCGCAAACTGCAGTGCGAGGGCTACTCTGAATTTCGCGTGCGCTTTAAATTATATCTTGAGCAGAACGAGCCTCAACAGGCAAATATCGGCGCCAGCGAAATCATGAGCTTTTTTAAAAGCGTTAATAATGACGAGTTCGATGAATTACTCGAGCAGGCCGTCGATATTATTCTCGCCTCCGAACGTATTATTTTCGTCGGCGCAGGCACCTCGGGCGCGCTGGCGAAATATGGCGCCCGCTTCTTCTCCAACGTCGGGAAATTTAGTAATCATATTGATGACCCCTATTTTCCGGTGACTAACGATATGGCCCGTAACGCGCTGGCGATCGTGCTTTCCGTCTCCGGCGAGACAGAAGAGATCCTGCGCTTCGCCAGCCAGTTCAGCCTGCACCGCTGCAAGGTGATGTCCATTACCAGTCACGAACACTCGCGGCTGGCCAAACTGGCCGATTTCAATCTCTCCTGGCACGTGCCGCAGACGCGCATTGGCGGTGTCTACGATATTACGACGCAAATTCCAGTGATCTATATTCTCGAAACGCTCGGACGTAAATTAGCGCGCAAAATCAGCTAAAAATAACAGCCTGTTTTTTCGATGTAACTTATTACGTTTGGCGTGATTTGTTATATCGTGACATTCAATTTCACTTTGCTAGACTCGAGAGCAATAGTTATTAGAGAGATTAGCCAGGATGAAAAAATTAACCCTTCCGAAAGATTTTTTATGGGGCGGCGCGGTTGCCGCGCATCAGGTTGAAGGCGGCTGGGATCAGGGCGGCAAAGGCCCGAGCATCTGCGACGTACTGACCGGCGGGGCGCACGGCGTGCCGCGTGAAATCACCCACCAGGTTGAAGCCGGCAAATATTACCCCAACCACGAAGCGGTGGATTTCTACGGCCGCTATAAAGAAGACATCAAACTGTTCGCCGAGATGGGCTTCAAATGCTTCCGTACCTCTATCGCCTGGACCCGCATCTTCCCGCAGGGCGACGAGACCCAGCCGAATGAGGAGGGGCTGAAGTTCTACGACGACATGTTCGACGAGCTGCTGAAGTACAACATCGAGCCGGTGATCACCCTCTCCCACTTCGAGATGCCCCTGCACCTGGTGCAGCAGTACGGCGGCTGGACCAACCGTAAAGTGGTCGATTTCTTTGTGCGCTTCGCCGAAGTGGTCTTCGAGCGCTATAAGCACAAAGTGAAATACTGGATGACCTTCAACGAGATCAATAACCAGCGTAACTGGCGCGCGCCGCTGTTCGGCTACTGCTGCTCCGGGGTGGTTTATACCGAGCATGACAACCCGGAAGAGACCATGTACCAGGTGCTGCACCATCAGTTCGTCGCCAGCGCGCTGGCGGTGAAAGCGGCGCGTGGTATTAACCCGGACATGCAGGTCGGCTGCATGCTGGCGATGGTCGCCCTCTACCCTTACTCCTGCAAACCGGAAGATGTGATGTTTGCTCAGGAGTCGATGCGCGAGCGCTACGTCTTTACCGACGTTCAGCTGCGCGGTTACTATCCGAGCTATGTGCTGAATGAGTGGGAGCGCCGCGGCTTCAACATCCAGATGGAAGATGGCGACGCGCAGATCCTGCGCGAAGGCACCTGCGCTTATCTTGGCTTCAGCTACTACATGACCAACGCGGTGAAAGCCGAAGGCGGCACCGGCGACGCCATTTCCGGCTTCGAAGGCAGCGTGCCGAATCCGCACGTCAAAGCCTCCGACTGGGGCTGGCAGATTGACCCGGTCGGTCTGCGCTATTCCCTGTGTGAATTGTATGAGCGCTACCAGAAGCCGCTGTTTATCGTCGAGAACGGCTTTGGCGCCTACGACAAAGTCGAAGCCGACGGCAGCATCAACGATGACTACCGCATTGACTACCTGCGCGCCCACGTCGAAGAGATGATGAAAGCCGTCACCTACGACGGCGTCGATCTGATGGGCTATACCCCGTGGGGCTGCATCGACTGCGTCTCCTTCACCACCGGCCAGTACAGCAAACGCTACGGCTTCATCTACGTCAACAAACACGACGACGGCACCGGCGATATGTCCCGCTCGCGCAAGAAGAGCTTCAACTGGTACAAAGAGGTCATCGCCAGCAACGGTGAGAATCTGTAATTGACTGCCCTCTCCCGGCCGGGGGAGGGCAAATCGCTTATCCGCCAGACACTTCTTTACAGCTTTACCATTGCCAAAACGCGTTCGCCCGATAAGATATGCCTCGTGAATATTTGAGGCGCTCATGATTAAGCGACAACGCAAAGCCATTCTTTTTGTCCTCCTGGCCTGTATGGTGGTGCTGGTCTGCACCGCCCAGCGAATGGCCGGGATGCACGCGCTGGTCATGAACCTCGCTGCCGACAGCCCGTCGCTACAGCAAACCCAGGATAAGGCCGACGCGCCGGTCACGCCGTGCGAGCTCAGCGCCAAGTCGCTGATGGCCGTCCCGCCGATGCTGTTCGAAGGGGCGCTGTTGGCTATCACCCTGCTGCTGGCGGTGCTGGCGGCGATCCCGCCGCGTATCGAACACCAGTGGCCTCCCCGCGTTATCTCCCCGCCCCGATTGCGGGTGCATCTGCGATTATGCGTCTTCCGTGAGTGACTGATTTTCCTGACAGTTCAGGTTAATTCATCATTTATGGAGCAAATTTATGTCTATGTTATTCAGGCGACTACTGGTCTGCCTGCTTTGGCTATGGCTGCCCGTCAGCCAGGCCGCCGACAGCGGCTGGCTACGCGCCGCCGATAATCAACACGCCAGCGTGCGCCTGCGGGCGCAAACCGAGAGCAATGGCGATACCCGCCTGCTTTTAGACGTGGCTCTGGAAAAGGGCTGGAAAACCTACTGGCGCTCGCCAGGGGAAGGCGGCATCGCGCCGGTTATCGCCTGGGGCACGCCGCTGGCGGTTGACTGGCGCTGGCCGACGCCGCAGCGTTTCGACGTTGCGGGCATTTCCACTCAGGGGTATCACGGCGACGTCAGCTTCCCGATGACCCTGCGCGGGAAGATACCGCCGACGCTCAGCGGCGTACTGACATTATCCACCTGCAGCAATGTCTGCATTCTCACTGACTATCCCTTTTCGCTGGATATGACGGCCCCGCCAGGGGAGGGTTTTGCCTACGATTACACCCGTGCGATGGGCACGCTGCCGCTGCGCGATGGCCTGACTTCGCAGCTGAGCGCCAGCTACGTCAGCGGCAAACTGACGGTGACCGCCCGCCGTGATGCCGGCTGGCAGCAACCAGCGCTGTTTATCGACAGCATGGAGGATGTCGATTTCGGCAAGCCGAGCTTTACCACCCGCGGCGATACGCTAACCGCCAGCGTGCCGGTCACCGATAGCTGGGGCGAAGCGGCGCCGGATCTACGCGGTAAAACGTTGTCGCTGGTACTGGCGGATAGCGGCCAGGCGCAGGAAAGCCAGCTCGCTATCCGCGCAGGCAGCGCCGCGCCGGGAGCGGCGTTAGGCTGGGTGCTGCTGATGGCGCTGGCCGGGGGGCTTATCCTCAATGTAATGCCCTGCGTCCTGCCGGTGCTGGCGATGAAGCTCGGCTCGCTGGTGCAAACCGAACATCGCGAACGCGGCGCGGTGCGCCGACAGTTCCTCGCCTCGGCGTGCGGGATCGTCGTCTCGTTCCTGGCGCTGGCGCTGATGATGACCGCGCTACGCCTGGGTAATCAGGCGCTCGGCTGGGGGATCCAGTTCCAGAACCCGTGGTTTATCGGCGCCATGGCGCTGGTGATGGTCCTGTTCAGCGCCAGTCTGCTGGGGCTGTTCGAAATCCGCCTCTCCTCCACCGCCAGCACCTTCCTCGCCACCCGAGGCGGCAACGGCTTAATGGGCCATTTCTGGCAGGGCGCCTTCGCCACCCTGCTGGCGACGCCCTGCACCGCGCCATTCCTTGGCACCGCCGTGTCGGTGGCGCTGGTGGCGCCGCTGCCGCTGCTGTGGGGGATTTTCTTCGCCATGGGGATCGGTATGAGCCTGCCGTGGCTGCTGATCGTCGCCTGGCCGGGGCTGGCGCAACGCCTTCCGCGCCCAGGCCGCTGGATGAATCATCTGCGGGTGGCGCTGGGGGTGATGATGCTGGGCTCGGCGCTATGGCTGGTCAGCCTGCTGACGATCCACATCGGCCGTACCCCGGTGCTTACCCTGCTGGTGGTACTGACCGTAGCCCTGCTGCTGGCCACCGCCTGGCGCTACCGCTGGCGGACAGCGCTGCGCGCAGGGGCTCTGGCCATCGTGGTGGCCGGCGCCGTCGCCTTTGTCTCCCGGCCTGACGGCGAGGGCCCGCGCCGCGACCGGGTTAACTGGCAGCCGCTCAGCGAGCAGGCTATCGCCAGCGCCCTGGCGGAACATAAGCGGGTGTTTATTGATGTCACCGCCGACTGGTGCGTGACCTGTAAAGCCAATAAATACAACGTGCTGCTGCGCGATGACGTCCAGCAGGCGCTGTTAGCGCCGGACGTGGTCGCCCTGCGCGGCGACTGGAGCCGCCCCTCCGCCACGATTAGTCAGTTTTTAACCGACCGCGGCAGCGCCGCGGTGCCGTTTAACCAGATTTACGGACCGGGATTGCCGCAGGGAGAGATCCTGCCTGCGCTGTTAGATCGCGAACACCTCCTCGCCACCCTGTCCGCCGCCAAAGGAAACTAACATGAGAGCTATCACCGCCTTATTGCTGCTGTGCGTATCCGCCTTCAGCTTCGCCGCCCCGGCGGAAGAACCACCAGCAAACGGTAATGACCAGCTGGCGCAGCTGCTGTTTAACGATCCGAACAGCCCGCGCACCGGCGCCAAAGCGCCGAAGCTGACGATCGTCTCGTTTACCGATTACAACTGTCCTTACTGTAAACAGTTTGATCCGATGCTGGAAAAAATCGTCCACGATAACCCGGACATCCAGCTGATCGTGAAGCTGCTGCCGTTCAAGGGGCAAAGTTCGGTCAATGCCGCCAAAGCGGCGCTCTCTACCTGGCGCCAGCAGCCCGATAAGTTCTGGGCGCTGCATCAGCGGCTGATGGCGAAAAAAGGCTATCACGATGACGCCAGCATCGCCGCGGCGCAGAAGAAAACCGCCACCGACAGCGTCAGTCTCGATGACAAGACCATGGATTCACTGAAGATGAACCTGATTTTGTCGCAGGTGCTGAATATTCAGGGCACGCCGGCGACCATCATCGGCGATCAGATGGTGGCCGGGGCGATCCCTGCTGACGAACTGGAGGGGCTGGTGAAAGAGCAGCTGGCGAAAGCCCGTGGCCAGTAAGCTCAGGCGCTGGCTGCGTGAGCTGGCGGTGTGGCTGCTGATTGGCGCGGCGGTGGGCCTGGCGGTGGATTATTTTCGCCAGCCCGCGCGGCCGCAAAACGTCAGCGCCACATCGCTGCACACCCTCGACGGCAGGGCGGTGGATCTGAACGCCATGAGCCAGCAAAAGCCGCTGCTGCTGTACGTCTGGGCCACCTGGTGCGGGGTCTGTCGCTACACCACGCCGTCGGTGGCATCGCTTGCCGACGATGGCGGCAATGTGCTGACCGTGGCCCTGCGATCCGGCGATAACGCCGCGCTGGAGACGTGGCTTGCCAGAAAGAAACTGGCGCTGCCGACGGTGAATGACCCGAGCGGCCAGCTGGCGCGGCAGTGGGACATTCGGGTGACGCCAACGCTGGTGGTGATTTATCGAGGCGAGGCGAAGTCGGTCACCACCGGCTGGACCAGCGGCTGGGGAATGCGTCTGCGGCTGTGGCTGGCCACCTGGTAGGCCAGCCACTTTACCGGACTTTATGCCGGGTGACGGCTACGCCTTACCCGGCCTACCGTTCGCCTTACCCCCATGCCCGGCAAACGCAGCGCCGCCGGGCAATTGACATCAGCGGGTTATTTACCGCCCGCCAGTTCGAGGAAACTGCCCGTCACATAAGACGCTTTGTCGCTCAGCAGCCAGGCAATGGCCTGAGCGACCTCTTCCGGCTGACCGCCGCGCCGCATCGGCAGCGAATGCTTCACCCGATCCACGCGCCCCGGTTCGCCGCCGGAGGCGTGCATCTCGGTATAAATCAGCCCAGGGCGCACGCCATTTACCCGGATCCCCTGCGCCGCCACCTCCAGCGCCAGCCCGGTGGTCAGGGTATCCACCGCCCCTTTCGACGCGGCGTAATCAACATATTCTCCCGGCGAGCCAAGGCGCGACGCCGCCGACGACACGTTAACTATCGCCCCGCCCTTGCCGCCATGCTGATGCGCCATGCGCTTGACCGCCTCGCGGCAGCAGAGGAAATAGCCGGTCACGTTGGTCGCCAGCACGCGGTTAATGCGCTCGGCGCTCAGGCTCTCCACCGTACACTGGGTAAAGAGGATCCCGGCGTTGTTGACCAGCGCCGTCAGCGGCTCGCCCATGCGGTCAATCGCCTCAAACATCGCCATCACCTGCGCTTCATCACTGATATCCGCCCGCAGCGCCGTGGCTTTGCCGCCGGCGGCAACAATGGTATTCACCACCTCGGTGGCAGCGTTAATATTGTGATGATAATTGACCGCGACAGTATACCCTTCCTGCGCCAGCAGCAGCGCCGTCGCCCGACCTATTCCGCGGCTCGCGCCGCTAATCAGTGCTATCCCCATGCTTCTCTCCCAAAAAATAAAGGCGCCGCAGCGCCTTTAAAAGTATAGCTAATTCCGCACGTTACTGATATTCGCTCATCGGCACGCAGGAGCAGAACAGATTACGGTCGCCGTACACGTCGTCCAGGCGTTTCACCGTCGGCCAGTATTTGTTGTGCAGACCCGCCGGGAATACCGCCAGCTCGCGGCTGTACGGATGGTTCCATTCCCCAACGATCTCACCCTGGGTATGCGGCGCGTTCACCAGCGGGTTGTCTTCCAGCGGCCATTCACCGGCTTTGACGCGGTCGATTTCCGCGCGGATCGCCAGCATCGCGTCGATAAAGCGGTCCAGCTCTACCTTGCTTTCCGATTCCGTCGGCTCAACCATCAGCGTACCCGCTACCGGGAAGGACATGGTCGGCGCATGGAAGCCAAAGTCGATCAGGCGCTTGGCGATATCCAGCTCGCTAATGCCGGTCTCTTCTTTCAGCGGACGAATATCGAGAATACATTCGTGCGCCACGCGACCATCGCGACCGGTGTAGAGCACCGGGTAGGCGTCTTTCAGACGGGTAGCGATGTAGTTGGCGTTAAGGATCGCATTCTGGCTCGCCTGCTTCAGCCCTTCCGCGCCCATCATACGGATATACATCCAGCTGATCGGCAGGATGGACGCGCTGCCGAACGGCGCAGCGGAAACCGCGCCCTGACGGGTCAGCATCCCTTCAATCTGCACCACGCTGTGACCCGGCACGAACGGCGCCAGGTGCGCTTTCACGCCGATTGGGCCCATACCCGGGCCGCCGCCGCCGTGCGGAATGCAGAACGTTTTATGCAGGTTGAGGTGCGAAACGTCAGCGCCGATATAGCCCGGAGAGGTGATCCCGACCTGGGCGTTCATGTTGGCGCCGTCAAGGTAAACCTGGCCGCCGAACTGGTGCACGATCTCGCACACTTCGCGAATGGTCTCTTCATATACGCCGTGGGTCGACGGATAGGTGACCATGATGCAGGAGAGATTCGCCCCCGCCTGCTCTGCTTTTTCACGCAGGTCGGCGAGATCGATGTTGCCGTTTTTGTCGCACGCGACCACCACCACCTGCATACCCGCCATCTGCGCGGAAGCCGGGTTGGTGCCGTGCGCGGAGCTTGGGATCAGGCAGATATCGCGATGGCCTTCGTTGCGGCTCTCGTGGTAGTGGCGAATCGCCAGCAGGCCAGCATATTCGCCCTGCGCGCCGGAGTTCGGCTGCATGCAGACGGCGTCATAGCCGGTCAGTTTCACCAGCCAGTCGGAGAGCTGAGCGATCATCTGATGATACCCTTCCGCCTGCTCTACCGGGCAGAACGGGTGCAGCTCAGCGAACTCCGGCCAGGTGATGGGGATCATCTCCGCCGCGGCGTTCAGCTTCATGGTGCAGGAGCCCAGCGGGATCATCGCCTGGTTCAGCGCCAGATCTTTACGCTCCAGGGCGTGCATGTAGCGCATCATCTCGGTCTCGCTATGGTAGCGGTTGAACACCGGATGGGTGAGGATCGCATCGTCGCGCAGCATCGCCGCCGGGATGGAGCGGCTGTCCAGCGCCACGTCTTTATCCAGGGTATCGATGTCCAGACCATGATCGTCGCTGACGATGGCGCGGAAGAGGTTGAGCACGTCTTCGCGGGTGGTCGCTTCATCGAGCGTAATGCCCACCGCGCCGTGAATATCGCTGCGCAGGTTAATCTGCAGGGCTTCGGCACGCGCCAGCACCGCGGCTTTATCCGCCACTTCCACGCACAGGGTGTCGAAGTAGTGGGCATGACGCAGCTTCAGCCCTTTCTTTTGCAGGCCATCGGCCAGAATGTCAGTCAGGCGATGAATGCGGCCTGCGATACGTTTCAGACCCGCCGGGCCGTGGAATACCGCGTACAGGCTGGCGATGTTGGCCAGCAGCACCTGCGAGGTACAAATGTTGGAGTTCGCTTTCTCGCGGCGGATATGCTGTTCGCGAGTCTGCATCGCCATGCGCAGCGCGGTATTCCCCGCCGCATCTTTCGATACGCCGATAATCCGGCCCGGCATGGAGCGTTTGAATTCATCTTTCGCCGCGAAGAAGGCCGCGTGCGGGCCGCCATAGCCCATCGGCACGCCGAAGCGTTGGGCGGAGCCGAAGACGATATCCGCCCCCTGCTTGCCCGGCGCCGTCAGCAGCACCAGCGCCATAAAGTCGGCAGCGACGCTGACAATCACTTTGCGCGCTTTCAGCTCGGCGATCAGTTTGCTGTAATCGTGGATTTCGCCGGTGGTGCCCACCTGCTGCAGCAGCACGCCGAAGACATCCTGGTGATCGAGCACTTTGTCAGCGTCATCGACGATCACGTCGAAACCGAAGGTTTCCGCACGAGTGCGCACCACGTCCAGGGTTTGCGGATGGACGTCGGCGGCGACGAAGAAACGGTTGGCGTTTTTCAGTTTGCTGACGCGTTTGGCCATCGCCATCGCTTCGGCGGCGGCGGTCGCTTCATCAAGCAGCGAAGCGGAAGCAATATCCAGCCCGGTGAGATCCAGCGTAACCTGCTGGAAGTTGAGCAGCGATTCCAGACGGCCCTGGGAGACTTCCGGCTGGTAAGGGGTATAGGCGGTATACCAGCCCGGATTTTCCAGCATGTTGCGCTGAATAACCGGCGGCAGCTGCACGGCGGTGTAGCCCATGCCGATGTAAGACTTGAAGCGCTTGTTGCGACCGGCGATCGCCTTCAGCTCTGCCAGCGCGGCGAATTCGGTTGTCGCGTCGCCCACCTGCGGTGGGGTCGCCAGCTGGATATCCTGCGGCACAATCTGGCCGATCAGGGCGTTAAGCGAATCCGCGCCGACGGTCTTCAGCATCTCTTGCTGCTGCTGAGCGTCCGGGCCAATGTGACGTTCGATAAAGGCGTCGCGGTTTTCAAGCTGACTTAAAGTCTGAGTCATGAGCGATGGTTCCTGAAACGTGCGGTGAATCGTGATTGTCTGACTGGTTTGCCCGGCAAACGCTGATGCTTACCGGGCCGGAATACGCAAAATCGTCCGCGCGGCAGGAAGCCAACGCCCCTGCAGCGTGAAGGATGAAACGTATTTATTCGTCTTCTAACAGAGCTTCATAGGCGGTCGCATCCAGCAGCGCGGCAACCTGCGCTTCATCGCTGGCTTTGATTTTGAAGATCCAGCCGTCGGTGTACGGGTCGCTGTTGACCAGTTCCGGCGAGTCGTTCAGCTCTTCGTTAACGGCAACGATTTCACCGCTGATCGGGGCATAAATATCGGAAGCCGCCTTCACGGATTCGGCAACCGCGCAATCGGCGCCCGCTTCAACGGTGGCGCCCACTTCCGGCAGATCAACGAATACCATATCGCCCAGCAGCTCCTGCGCATGCTCGGTGATCCCGACGGTATAGGTGCCGTCCGCTTCTTTACGCAGCCACTCGTGTTCTTTGCTGTATTTCAGTTCTGCTGGTACGTTGCTCATCAATTCATCTCCAAAAAAGGGAAATCACACAATGGCTTTGCCATTGCGTACAAAACCAGGTTTAGTCACTTTTACCGGCATTTCACGGTTACGAATTTGCACCACCGCGGTGTCGCCTATCCCGGCCGGCACGCGAGCCAGCGCGATACTGTAGCCCAGGGTCGGCGAGAAGGTGCCGCTGGTGATAATGCCTTCTTTTTGAGTACCGTCGCTATCGGTAAAACGTACCGGCAGGCCGCCGCGCAGGACGCCTTTCTCGGTCATCACCAGGCCAACCAGCTGTTCGGTGCCCTTTTCACGCTGCATCTCCAGCGCTTCGCGACCGATAAAGTTACGATCCGCCGGTTCCCAGGCAATAGTCCAGCCCATATTCGCCGCCAGCGGAGAGACGCCTTCGTCCATCTCCTGGCCATACAGGTTCATCCCGGCCTCCAGGCGCAGGGTATCGCGCGCGCCGAGACCGCACGGCTTAACGCCAGCGCCCAGCAGACCGCGCCAGAAATCCGCCGCCTGCTCGTTCGGCATGGCGATTTCATAACCCGCTTCGCCGGTATAGCCGGTGGTGGCGATAAACAGCTCGCCGGCCTGCACGCCGAAGAACGGCTTCATACCTTCCACGGCCTGACGCTGCGCGTCGGTGAACAGCGTCGCCGCCTTCGCTTTCGCCTGCGGCCCCTGGACCGCGATCAGCGACAGATCGTCGCGAACGATGATTTCAAGGCCGTAAGGTTCAGCTTGTTCGGAAATCCAGGCGAGGTCTTTTTCGCGGGTGGCGGAGTTAACAACGAGGCGGAAATAATCTTCAGAGAGGAAATAGACAATCAGGTCGTCGATGACGCCGGCGGAGGCGGTCAGCATGCCGGTGTAGAGCGCTTTGCCCGGGGTGGTGAGCTTCGCCACGTCGTTGGCCAGCAAATAGCGCAAGAACTCTCTGGTCCGGCTGCCGTGGAAATCAACGATGGTCATATGCGACACATCGAACATGCCTGCGTCGCCGCGCACCGCATGGTGCTCATCAATCTGGGATCCGTAATGCAGCGGCATCATCCAGCCATGGAAATCCACCATGCGCGCGCCGCACAGCGTGTGTTGTTCATACAACGGAGTCTGTTGAGCCATCTTTTCCTCATCGAATAAAACGGAACCAGCCACGAGATTGTCGGCGATTTTTCGCCACGAAATGGGGCGTCGGCATCGCTGACGGACACCGACGCAAACGTTCTCTTTTGCCTGAACTTACCACCGAACCCGGCGCTAAACCATAAGCTCATTCAGGGCATCACATTAGCTTATGACTAAAATCCGCCGAAAAGCCTACAGAGTTATTGACTGGAAAAAAGCGATTTACGCCACATAAAATTAACAATACCGCGACTCTAATTAGGTAATGATGGTGTTTTGTGCGATTTTATAGCCCTAATTTCTTTAACAAAAAAAAGGACGCATTAATAAATCTAATGCGAAAAAAGAGGTGAAATTAGAATATTTCAAATGAGGGGGAAAACCCGGCGTGCAGGCCGGGTGAAAGAAGTGTGACGCGGTTAACGTAACCAGGCAGGCAGATCGTTAAGGCCCATCGCCTGGCGAATCAGCTGCGGTTTCACGCCCGGCAGCGTATCGGCCAGTTTCAGCCCCATGTCGCGGAGGAACTTCTTCGCCGGATGGCTACCGGAAAACATGTCGCGGAAGCCCTGCATACCCGCCAGCATCAGCGCGGCGCTGTGCTTGCGGCTGCGCTCGTAGCGGCGCAGATAAAGATGCTGGCCGATATCTTTGCCCTGGGCGTGCAGACGCTTCAGTTCGTCGATAAGCTCGGCGGCATCCATAAAGCCGAGGTTGACGCCCTGCCCGGCCAGCGGGTGGATGGTATGCGCGGCATCGCCGACCAGCGCCAGGCGGTGGGCGGCGAACTGGCGGGCATAGCGGCCGGTCAGCGGGAAGACTTCACGTGCGCTTTCCAACTGGCAGAGGCCAAGGCCATTATCGAAGGCGATATTTAACGCCTGGTTAAAGGTGGCTTCATCAGCCTCCTGCATCCGCTGCGCCTCCGCCGGCGACAGCGACCAGACGATCGAGCACAGGTGCGGATCGCAGAGCGGCAGGAAGGCGAGGATCCCGTCGCCATGAAATACCTGGCGCGCCACCGCCTGATGTGGCTCAGCGGTACGGATAGTCGCCACCAGCGCGTGATGATGGTAATCCCAGAAGGTCAGCGGAATATCGGCTTTATTGCGCAGCCACGAATTCGCCCCATCGGCGCCGATCACCAGACGCGCGGTGAGCATGCTGCCGTCCTGCAGGCTGAGAAAGGCCTCATTTTCGCCCCACGCCACCTGCTGCAGTTGCGCAGGTGCCAGCAGGGTGACGTCGGCGCAGCGCTGCGCCTTCTGCCACAGCGCATAATGCACCACGGCGTTTTCAATAATATGGCCCAGATGGCTGAAGCCCATGCTCTGGTCATCAAAGCTAATGCGGCCGAAGCTGTCTTTGTCCCACACTTCCATTCCGTGATAGCAGCTGGCGCGTCGGGCAACGATCTCGCGCCAGACGTCCAGCTTCGTCAGCAGCTTTTCGCTGGCGGCGTTTATTGCCGACACGCGCAGCGCCGGCGGCGCATCGGCGGCCAGCGGCTGCGGCTCCGCTTTCTCCAGCACCGCGACGCGCAGGCCGCTGCCCTGTAAACCGCAGGCTACCGCCAGCCCCACCATTCCACCGCCAACAATGGCAACATCAACACTTTGCACGTTCTACTCCTTAACGGGGAACCCAACCGAGGGTACGCTGCGCCAGCGCATCGCGCGCCGGGGTAAATAATTCCATGGCCATCAGACCGACATTGCGCCCCGCCACCAGCGGCGCCCAACGGTTGGCAAACAGATGCACCAGCCCATCGGTCACGCCGATGGTGGCGGCTTTATCCCCTGTTCTGCGCGCCTGATAGCGACACAGCAGCGGATAATGGCCGACATCTTCGCCGCTGAGATGGGCGTCAGCGAGCAGCTCCGCCAGACTCATCACATCGCGCAGGCCGAGATTAAAGCCCTGCCCGGCAATCGGGTGCAGCGTCTGCGCCGCGTTACCGACCAGCGCCAGGCGGTGCGACACCGCGCGGCTGGCGGTGGTGAGGGCCAACGGATAGACGCTGCGCTTCCCGGCGTGGGTAATGCGCCCCAAACGCCAGCCGAACGCCTGCTGCAGCTCCTGACAAAAGCGTTCGTCAGACCAGCTCAGCACCTCGTCGCGGCGCGACTGCGGATGACACCACACCAGCGAGCAGCGCCCTTGCGACATCGGCAGCATCGCCAGCGGGCCATGCTCGGTAAAACGTTCGAAAGCGCGGCCTTCGTGGGGCAGCGCGGTGCTTACGTTGGCGATAATCGCCAGTTGCTCATAGGGCTGTTGTTGCCAGCTGATGCCGCAGCGGGCGCCCAGCGACGAACGCGAACCGTCCGCTGCCACCAGCAGCTTGCCGCTGATCGTTTCGCCACCCTCAAGGGTAAGGCTGACGCTCTCCTGGCTGCGGCTGACCGCTGCCACCTTCGCCGGGCAATGCAGCGTCACGCCCGGCGCCTCGCGCAGCAGGCTAAACAGTCGCTGGCCGACATCGTGGAGTTCAACCACCTGACCCAGCGCCGGCAGGCGATAATCCGCCGCCGCCAGATTCACAAAACCGGCATGGCCGCGGTCGCTGACGTGTACCCGCTGGATAGCCGTCGCCCGCTCGGCGAGACGTTGCCAGACACCGATACGCGCCAGCTGCTGGCAGGTGCCGGCGGCCAGGGCGATCGCCCGGTCGTCGAAGCCGGGATGGCGAGCCGACTGGGGATCCTGCGCCTCAATCAGATGGACCGGCAGCGCGCCGCCGGTCAAACGGGAGATGGCCAGGGCGAGCGTCGCCCCGGTCATCCCGCCGCCGACGATCAGCACGCTCATGACTGGCGCGCCGCCGCCATCAGCGCTTCGATCTCATCCGCCTTCTTCACCACGCCGGCGGTGAGATTTTCGTTGCCGTCTTCGGTAATGACGATGTCATCTTCAATACGGATGCCGATGCCGCGGTACTGCGCCGGCACGTCGGCGTCGGCGGCGATATACAGCCCCGGTTCGACGGTCAGCACCATCCCCGGCTCCAGGACGCGAGAACGGTCGGTGTCGTAGTGACCGACATCGTGTACATCCAGCCCCAGCCAGTGGCTCAGACCGTGCATAAAGTACGGGCGGTGGGCATTGTTGGCGATCAGCTCGTCAACCTCGCCTTTGAGGATCCCCAGCCGCACCAGGCCGGTGATCATAATGCGCACCACTTCCTGGTTCACCTGGCAGATTGAGGTGCCCGGGCGATAGAGTTCCAGCGCGGTCTCCAGCGATTCCAGCACGATATCGTAGATTTCGCGCTGCGGCTGGCTGAATTTGCCGTTCACCGGGAAGGTGCGGGTAATGTCGCCGGCATAGCCGCGATACTCGCAGCCGGCGTCAATCAGCACTAAGTCGCCGTCGCGCAGTTCAGATTCGTTTTCGGTGTAGTGCAGAATGCAGCCGTTTTCGCCGCCGCCAACGATGGTGTTATAGGAGGGGAAGCGCGCGCCGTGGCGATTGAATTCATGGAGAATTTCGCCCTCCAGCTGATACTCGAACATGCCAGGGCGGCATTTTTCCATCGCCCGGGTATGGGCCAGGGCGCTGATCTCCCCGGCGCGGCGCATCACGGCCAGCTCTTCCGCGGATTTGAACAGGCGCATCTCATGCACAATGGGCCGCCAGTCGATCACCGAGTTCGGCGCCTGCAGGTTCTGCCGCGAGCCTTTGCGGAGTTTTTCGAGGGCGTTGAACACAATCTCATCGGCATAGGCATATTCGCCCTGGGCAAAATAGATAGCGTCCAGACCGTTGAGCAGCTGATACAGCTGCTGGTTGATTTCGCTGAACGCCAGCGCCCGGTCAACGCCCAGCTTCGCCGGCGCGGCCTCCTGGCCCAGACGGCGACCGAACCAGATCTCAGCGGTCAGATCGCGAACCCGGTTGAACAGCACGCTATGGTTGTGGGTTTCATCGCTTTTAATCAACACCAGCAGCGCTTCCGGTTCGTTGAAGCCGGTGAAGTACCAGAAATCGCTGTTCTGCCGGTAGGGATATTCCGAATCTGCACTGCGCACCGCTTCCGGTGCGGCGAAAATCAGCGCCGCGCTGCCTGGCTGCATCTGCGCCAACAGCGCCTGGCGACGCGAGAGAAATTCCTGCTGAGTCATGACGCCCCCTGAACGAATTTTAGTTAGTGTAATGTCGGTTTGCGGACTTCCGGTGCGGTTGGCTGCTGACGCGCAAAGGTGTCGTGGCACAGCAGTGCGGCAACGCGGACATACTCGATAATCTCCTCCAGAGACATCTCCAGCTCTTCCTGATCTTCGTCTTCATCGTAGCCCAGTTGGGCAATATTACGCAGATCGTCAATCGCTTCCCCGGTTTCGTCTTTCACTTTATCCAGCTTCGGCTGGCTAACGCCAAGGCCGAGAAGGAAGTGGTTGACCCAGCCGGCGAGGGCGTCGGCGCGGTCAAAGACGCTCACCGCATCGCCTTCCGGCAGATACAGTTGAAAGAGGAAGCCATCGTCATCCAGTGAGTCGCTGATGGCGGAATGCATGTTACGCAGCGCCTGGGCAAGCTCATGGCCGAAGGCGAGACCTTCGTTGGTCAGGTCGTGCACCAGCGGCTGCCAGCTGCTGTCCGTGTTGCCGCCGCACAGTAATCCGCTGATCAAACCGTGCATCTCGGCCGGGGTAAGCCCTACCCCTTGTTGGTTCAGTAACTGGTCTACATCGTTGTAACCAGGCATTTCGTTCTGTATAGACATGCGCATTCGTCATCGTTGGGAGGAATATTCATGGTATGCTACCACTTTGGACCCTGGTGAACCAGAATAGGGCTTGTATCTTCGCACCAGGGTAGCTATAGTGTCGCCCCTTCGCAGACCCGGGTCAGGGTGTGAAGGCAGCGCAGTCAATCAGCAGGAAGGTGGCATGTCTGCACAACCCGTAGATCTCCAAATTTTCGGCCGTTCACTGCGAGTGAATTGCCCGCCTGAACAAAGGGATGCCCTGAATCAGGCAGCTGAAGACCTTAATCAGCGGTTGCAAGATTTAAAAGAACGCACTAGAGTCACAAATACTGAGCAGCTGGTCTTCATCGCCGCGTTGAACATCAGCTATGAGTTGACTCAGGAAAAAGCGAAGACCCGCGACTACGCTTCCAGTATGGAGCAGCGCATTCGCATGCTTCAGCAGACCATCGAGCAAGCATTGCTTGAGCAAGGTCGCATAAGCGAAAGACCAGGGTCGAAGTTTGAATAACACTTTGCAGTTAACTGTGTTAGAGTAACTCCAGGAACAAAATTTCTCTGAGATGTTTGCAAGCGGGCCAGTCCCCTGAGCCGATATTTCATACCACAAGAATGTGGCGCTCCACGGTTGGTGAGCATGCTCGGTCCGTCCGAGAAGCCTTAAAACTGTGACGACACATTCACCTTGAACCAAGGGTTCAAGGGTTACAGCCTGCGGCGGCATCTCGGAGATTCCCTTCCTTACCTCGCATTATTTCCCCACGCCTGTTTTCGGCTGATGCCGCACTGTATTACACTGTTTTCTATTGTTTCGCCTGCTCGCCATGAGACCTGCATGACTCTACAGCCCGATACCCTGCTCTCCCGCCAGCACATTCGCCAGCAGATCCGCGAGCGTCGACGCGCGCTCAGCCCTGAGCAACAGCGGCAGTTTGCCCTGCAGGCCGCAGAGCGGATGATGGCCTGGCCGCCGGTGGTTCTCGCCCACACCGTGGCGCTGTTTCTCTCCTTTGACGGCGAGCTGGACACCCAACCGCTGATCGACCAGCTCTGGCGGGCCGGTAAGCGAGTCTATCTCCCGGTGCTGCATCCGTTTAGCCCCGGTAACCTGCTGTTTTTACATTACCATCCCCAGAGCGAACTGATAGTGAATCGCCTGAAGATCCGCGAACCGAAGCTCGACGTGCGCGACGTGCTGCCGCTCGCTGAACTTGATGTGCTGGTCACCCCGCTGGTGGCCTTCGATGCCGGCGGCCAACGGCTGGGGATGGGTGGCGGTTTTTACGACCGGACGCTGCAAAACTGGCAGCAATATCGCCTGCAGCCGGTGGGCTACGCGCACGACTGCCAGCAGGTGGACACCCTGCCGAGCGAAGAGTGGGATATCCCGCTGCCGGCGGTGATCACCCCGGGCAAAATCTGGTGTTGGTAGGTACGCGGGGACGAGAAATTCAGCCTGGAAAGTATTAACAAAAAAACGGGCAGGTACGCGACCTGCCCGAGAGGCAAAAATGATTAGAACAGCAGACGGGCGCGGATAGTCCCCGGGATCGCTTTCATTGCCTGCAGCGCCTGCTGGGCAACGTCTTCTTCCGCTTCGATATCAATAACAACGTAGCCCATCTGCGGCGACGTTTGCAGATACTGGGCGGCAATGTTGATGCTCTGCGCGGCGAAGATCTGGTTGATGGCGGTCAGGACGCCCGGCCGGTTCTCATGGATGTGCAGCAGACGGCGTCCGCCGTGCAGCGGCAGAGAAACTTCCGGGAAGTTAACCGCTGACAGGGTTGACCCGTTGTCAGAGTACTTCGCCAGCTTGCCGGCCACTTCCAGACCGATGTTCTCCTGCGCTTCCTGAGTGGAGCCACCGATATGCGGAGTCAGGATCACGTTATCAAATTCGCACAGCGGCGAAGTGAAGGGGTCGCTGTTGGTCGCGGGTTCGGTCGGGAAGACGTCGATTGCCCCCCCGGCCAGATGCTTACTCGCCAGCGCATCGCATAGCGCCGGAATATCCACCACGGTACCGCGGGAGGCGTTGATCAGCAGCGCGCCCGGCTTCATCAGCGCCAGCTCTTCCGCGCCCATCATATTTTTGGTGGAGGCGTTTTCCGGCACGTGCAGGCTGACCACGTCGCTCATGTTCAGCAGGTCGGAGAGATGCTGTACCTGAGTGGCGTTGCCGAGCGGCAGTTTGTTTTCAATATCATAGAAGAAGACATGCATCCCCAGCGATTCCGCCAGAATGCCGAGCTGGGTGCCGATGTGGCCGTAACCGATAATCCCCAGTTTCTTGCCGCGCGCTTCAAAGCTCCCCACCGCCAGCTTATTCCATACGCCGCGATGCGCCTTAGCGTTGGCTTCCGGCACGCCGCGCAGCAGCAGCAGCAGCTCACCGATCACCAGCTCGGCCACCGAACGGGTATTAGAGAATGGCGCGTTAAACACCGGAATACCGCGCTTCGCGGCGGCGTTCAGATCCACCTGGTTGGTACCGATGCAGAAGCAGCCGACGGCAACCAGTTTTTCCGCCGCGGCGAAAATCTCTTCAGTCAGATGGGTACGGGAACGCAGGCCGATGAAATGGGCATCACGGATCGACGCTTTCAGCTGTTCGGAATCCAGCGCGCCTTTATGAAATTCAATGTTGGTGTAACCTGCCGCGCGAAGGCTATCGATTGCCTTTTGATGCACACCTTCAACCAGCAGAAATTTAATCTTGTCTTTTTCCAGTGATACCTTAGCCATTTCCCCGTCCTGTTTTGTCTTAACTGATGTCGTGCTGAACGAAAGTTCGTCTCAGCAACATATCAAAAAAAACTATCGCGGCAATATGAACGTTTGCGTCGCCGTCCTGAAGAAATGTCATTCAGAAGGAAATGGCAGGACAAAACACCAGAAAGATAATGAACGGTAGCGCGTTAATCAGAATGGTTGCACCAATGTGACAGAAGTCACTAAATTGCACCAGGTGAAAAAATATTTGCGAGGGAGCCGGTTGGCTCCCTGCGGACAGACTATTTTACGATGGTTTTCACACCGTCAGCGGTGCCGATCAGCGCCACGTCGGCGCCGCGATTGGCGAACAGCCCTACGGTCACGACGCCAGGAATGCCGTTAATCGCGTTTTCCAGCGCGATAGCATCGAGAATTTCCAGGCCGTGCACGTCAAGGATCACGTTGCCGTTATCGGTCACCACGCCCTGACGGTATTCCGGACGACCGCCCAGCTTGACCAGCTGGCGTGCAACGGCGCTGCGCGCCATCGGAATGACTTCAACCGGCAGCGGGAATTTGCCCAGAATATCGACCTGCTTGGAGGCATCGGCGATGCAGATAAATTTATCGGCCACCGAAGCGATGATCTTCTCACGGGTCAGCGCCGCGCCGCCGCCTTTGATCATCTGCATGTGACCGTTGATCTCATCCGCGCCGTCAACGTAGATCCCCAGGCGATCGACGCTGTTGAGATCGAAGACGGTGATCCCGAGGCTTTTCAGCTTCTCGGTGGAGGCATCGGAGCTGGAGACCGCCCCTTCGATCTGCCCTTTCATGGTGCCCAGCGCGTCAATAAAATGGGCCGCCGTCGAGCCGGTGCCAACGCCCACAATGGTCCCTGGCTGTACGTATTGCAGCGCTGCCCAACCTACCGCTTTTTTCAGTTCATCCTGCGTCATAATCATGGTCCGAGATGTGAATGCCTGTGGCGCATTATAGAACATCGACAGTGGAAATGTCCCTGCGATGCAGATCACACAACAGAGCAGACCAATTTCGTCTGTATCAAATAAAAATTTATGTCATAGTGCGAGATAACGATTAGTTATGGGGGCACGCCAGAATAATGAAACGACCGGACTACAGGACACTACAAGCGCTGGACGCGGTGATTAGAGAACGAGGATTTGAGCGCGCCGCGCAGAAGCTATGTATTACCCAGTCCGCCGTCTCACAGCGAATTAAGCAGCTGGAAAATATGTTCGGCCAGCCGCTGCTGGTACGTACCGTGCCGCCGCGCCCAACCGAGCAAGGACAAAAATTGCTGGCTCTGTTGCGCCAGGTTGAACTGCTGGAAGAGGAGTGGCTGGGCGACGAGCAGACTGGCTCCACGCCGCTGTTGCTGTCGCTGGCGGTGAACGCCGACAGTCTGGCGACCTGGCTGCTGCCGGCGCTGGCTAATGTGCTGTCGGACTCCCCTATTCGTCTCAACCTGCAGGTGGAAGATGAAACCCGCACCCAGGAGCGCCTGCGCCGTGGCGAAGTGGTCGGCGCGGTAAGTATCCAGCCGCAGGCGCTGCCAAGCTGCCTGGTGGATCAGCTCGGCGCGCTCGATTACCTGTTTGTCGCCTCAAAAGAGTTTGCGCAACGCTACTTCCCGAACGGCGTAACGCGTTCGGCGCTGCTGAAAGCCCCGGTCGTCGCCTTCGACCATCTGGACGATATGCATCAGGCCTTTCTGCAGCAAAACTTCGACCTGCCGCCGGGCAGCGTCCCCTGCCATATCGTCAACTCGTCGGAAGCCTTCGTCCAGCTGGCGCGCCAGGGCACTACCTGCTGTATGATCCCGCATCTGCAGATCGAAAAAGAGCTCAACAGCGGCGAGCTTATCGATCTCACTCCCGGCCTGTTTCAGCGCCGTATGCTCTACTGGCACCGCTTTGCCCCGGAAAGCCGTATGATGCGGCGGGTGACCGATGCGCTCATCGACTACGGTCACAAGGTGCTGCGTCAGGATTAAACCGCGGGCATAAAAAAAGCCACTTCGCTGAAGTGGCTTTTTTGTTTCTCTCGTTTACTGGGCCGGTTTCGGCGCTTCAGCCGGTTTCGCCGGAGCCGCGGCCTGCGCCGGCTGCAGTTCAAACACGACGTCGACCTGGTCGTCAAACTGGATAGTCGCCTGCTCGTAGGTTTCCTGGGCGGAAACCGGCGCAGCGTCAGCGGCCTTCATCATGCGAACCATCGGGCTCGGCTGATAATTAGAGACATGGTAGCGCACGCTGTACACTGGCCCCAGCTTGCTGTGGAAACCTGCGGCCAGCTCCTGCGCCTGGTGCACGGCGTCGTCGATCGCCGCTTTACGCGCTTTATCTTTGTAAGCGTCCGGTTGCGCAACGCCCAGCGAGACGGAGCGAATTTCGTTCAGACCGGCTTTCAGGGCGCCATCCAGCAGACCGTTGAGTTTATCCAGCTGGCGCAAGGTCACTTCGACGGTGCGCACCGCGCGATAGCCTTTCAGAATGCTTTTCCCGTTCTGATAGTCGTAATCAGGTTGGGTACGCAGATTCGCCGAGTTGATGTCTTTTTTCGCAATGCCGCTCTTTTCGAGGAAAGAGAGGTATTGCGCAACGCGATCGTCAGCCTGTTTTTTTGCCGATGCGGCATCTTTTGCCGCCACGTTCACTTCGATCGCCAGGGTAGCGATATCCGGAACCGCAGCAACGCTTGCTGTGCCTGAAGTCACAATGTGCGGACCGTCCGGCAATTCGCTTGCCTGTGCCGCCATCGTGCTAAATCCGAGTGTTGCCGCCAGGGCTAAGACTTTTAACTTCACTGTCGTTTCTCCATGTTACTTAAATCGCCCTTACGGGACGCATGCCAGCAAGCTTAGCGCGTACAGCAGGAAAGTCCATCGGACAACGCTTAGTTGAGCAACGCCTGGATATGGGCGACGCCCTCTTTTGCCAGCTGAAACGCAATAAACCACATGACGGCGCCGACCACAATGTTGATGATCCGCTGGGCTCTGGCGGTACGCAGCCGCGGCGCCAGCCAGGCGGCCAACAGCGCCAGACCAAAGAACCACAGGAAAGAGGCGCTAATGGTTCCCAGCGCAAACCAGCGCTTCGGCTCCACCGCCAGCTGGCCTCCCAGGCTGCCCAGCACCACAAACGTATCCAGATAAACGTGCGGATTCAGCCAGGTGACCGCCAGCATAGTGATAATGATTTTCCAGCGCCCCTGCTGCATCGCCTCGGCGCTGGCGAGCTCAAGATTCGGACTGAACGCCGTCTTCAGCGCGCCAAAGCCGTACCACAGTAAAAAGGCCACGCCGCCCCAGGTCACGAGCGCCAGTAGCCAGGGGGACTGCATCAGCAGCGCGCTGCCGCCAAAAATGCCGGCGCAGATCAGCAGCAAGTCGCTGACGGCGCACAGCAAGGCAATCATCAGGTGATACTGACGACGGATGCCCTGGTTCATCACGAAAGCATTTTGTGGGCCAAGCGGCAAAATCATTGCCGCTCCCAGGGCAAGGCCCTGAAAGTAATAGGTAAACATGAGGATTTTTCCGCTGTCTTCGAGAGTGGCGCTGACTATAACGCGAATAAATTATTAGCGGAAATTGAAAGTATTAATCATTAATAAGCGAAGCTAATAGTGAGCCATTAAAAAAGGCCGGCATGGCCGGCCTGAGTCACTGAGTGGTGGTTTACTCGGCTTTTTCCGGCAGGCGCGCCACATGAACATCCATCTGCGGATAAGGGAAGCTGATGCCATTGGCGTCAAATTCACGCTTGATGCGCTCGAGGATATCCCAGTAGACGTTTTGCAGATCGCTGCTTTTGCTCCACACGCGCACCACGAAGTTCACCGACGAGGCGCCGAGTTCGTTCAGGCGCACCGTCATTTCCCGATCGCGCAGAATACGATCGTCAGATTCGATAATCGAGGTCAGGAGCTGCTTCACCTTGTCGATATCGGCATCGTAAGAGACGCCGATAATAAACTCATTGCGGCGCGCCGGTTCGCGGGAGAAGTTAATGATGTTGCCGGCGATAATTTTGCCGTTCGGCACCACCACGATTTTGCCATCGACGGTGCGCAGGGTCGTGGAGAAAATCTGCACATTCTGTACGGTACCCGCAATGCCGCCGAGATCGACATATTCACCGGCGCGGAACGGGCGGAACATCACCAGCAGTACGCCAGCCGCGAGGTTAGACAGAGACCCCTGCAGCGCCAGACCGACGGCTAAACCCGCGGCGCCCAGCACCGCAATGACCGAGGCGGTCTGCACGCCCACGCGGCCCAGGGCGGCAATCAGCGTAAAGGCGATAACCGCATAGCGCACCAGCGCGGAGAGGAAATCGGCAACGGTGGCGTCAATTTTACGCGCCAGCATCAGGCGGTTGACGGTGTTAGAGACGACGCGCGCCACGATCATCCCGACGATCAGGATAGCGATAGCCGCGACGATGTTGACGGCATAGCTCAGCAGCAGCTCCTGGTTGCGTGCCAGCCACGTCCCGGCGTGGTTGATGCTATCGACAACGTTCAAATCTTCCATTTAACATTCCTTATGAATCCCCCAGGGGGAAGTAAATAACTCAGCCTGCGACAGGGCAGTCAGGTTATAGGGTAAACAATAAGTGCACGTTTTGCCAAATGGATCACAGTTTTCTGCCGCGCTATCCTGTTGTTAAGCTAATAAAAAAGCCCGCATTGCTGCGGGCTCCAGGGTAAGAAACAGATTTTTCTTACAGAACGTCGATCGCGTTCAGCTCTTTAAATGCCTGCTCCAGACGAGTCACCATGGAAGTCTGTGCAGCACGCAGCCATACGCGCGGATCGTAGTATTTCTTGTTCGGCTGGTCTTCGCCTTTCGGGTTGCCCAGCTGGCCCTGCAGGTAAGCTTCGTTAGTTTTGTAGTACTGCAAGATACCGTCCCAGGTTGCCCATTGGGTGTCGGTATCGATGTTCATTTTCACTACGCCGTAGCTAACGGAGTCTTTGATTTCCTGAGCGGAAGAACCGGAACCGCCGTGGAAGACGAAGTTCAGGCTGTTGTGCGGCAGGTTGTGTTTCTTGGAAACATATTCCTGAGAGTCGCGCAGGATAGTCGGGGTCAGAACGACGTTACCCGGTTTGTACACGCCGTGTACGTTACCGAAGGAAGCGGCGATGGTGAAGCGCGGGCTGATTTTGCTCAGCTCGGTGTACGCGTAATCCACGTCTTCAGGCTGGGTGTACAGGGCGGAAGCGTCCATGTGGCTGTTGTCCACGCCGTCTTCTTCGCCACCGGTGCAACCCAGTTCGATTTCCAGGGTCATGTCCATTTTGGCCATGCGCGCCAGGTATTTAGAGCAGATTTCGATGTTTTCGTGCAGAGACTCTTCAGACAGGTCGATCATGTGAGAAGAGAACAGCGGTTTGCCGGTAGCGGCGAAGTGTTTTTCACCCGCGTCCAGCAGGCCGTCGATCCACGGCAGCAGTTTCTTCGCGCAGTGGTCAGTGTGCAGGATAACCGGCACGCCGTAGTGCTCAGCCATCTGGTGCACGTGGTGCGCGCCAGAGATAGCGCCGAGGATAGCAGCACCCTGAGGAACGTCAGTTTTCACGCCTTTACCTGCGATGAACGCCGCGCCGCCGTTAGAGAACTGAACGATAACCGGAGAGCGAACTTTCGCAGCAGCTTCCAGAACGGCGTTGATGGAGTCAGTACCTACGCAGTTTACCGCCGGCAGTGCAAAGTTGTTTTCTTTCGCTACCTGGAACACTTTCTGAACGTCGTCGCCAGTGATGACGCCCGGTTTTACGAAATCAAAAATTTTAGACATGTTACTTAGTCCTGTATCTGTATCTTCGACCGTTGAAGAAGGTTCGCGAGCCCTTAAGCGCGCTGAAAAACAGGCGGGTTTCCCCGCCTGAACTGAATTACTGCTTAGCGCGCTCTTCGAGCATCGCTACTGCCGGCAGGACTTTGCCTTCGACGAATTCAAGGAACGCGCCGCCGCCAGTGGAGATGTAGGAAATTTTGTCAGCGATGCCGAACAGGTCGATCGCTGCCAGGGTGTCGCCGCCGCCGGCGATGGAGAAACCTTCGCTGTCCGCGATAGCGTTAGCCACGATTTCAGTCCCTTTACGGAAGTTCGGGAATTCGAATACGCCAACCGGGCCGTTCCACAGGATGGTTTTGGCGTTTTTCAGGATGTCAGCCAGTTTCTGTGCGGAAACGTCGCCGAGGTCCAGAATCTGCTCGTCATCTTTAATGTCGTTAACAGATTTCAGAGTCGCCGTTGCGGTTTCGGAGAACTCGGTCGCGACGCGAACGTCAGTCGGAACCGGGATATCGCAGGTGCTCAGCAGGCGCTTGGCTTCATCAACCAGATCTGCTTCGTACAGGGATTTACCGACGTTGTGGCCCTGAGCGGCAACGAAGGTGTTGGCGATACCGCCGCCGACGATCAGCTGGTCAGCGATTTTAGACAGGGAATCCAGCACGGTCAGTTTGGTGGATACTTTAGAACCACCGACGATAGCGACCATCGGACGAGCCGGCTCTTTCAGCGCTTTACCCAGCGCGTCCAGTTCAGCGGCCAGCAGCGGGCCTGCGCACGCCACGTCAGCAAATTTGCCGATACCGTGGGTGGAAGCCTGCGCGCGGTGCGCGGTACCGAAAGCATCCATTACGAACACGTCGCACAGCGCGGCGTATTTTTTGGACAGCGCTTCGTCGTCTTTTTTCTCGCCTTTGTTGAAGCGAACGTTTTCCAGCACCACCAACTCGCCGGCAGCGACTTCCACGCCGTCCAGGTAGTCTTTAACCAGACGTACCGGGCTGGACAGTTTGTCTTTCAGGTAATTAACAACCGGCAGCAGAGAGAATTCTTCGTTGTACTCGCCTTCGGTCGGACGACCCAGGTGAGAAGTAACCATGACTTTCGCGCCCTGCTTCAGCGCCAGTTCAATGGTCGGCAGAGAGGCACGGATACGTGCGTCGCTGGTTACTTTCCCGTCTTTAACTGGTACGTTCAGATCCGCACGGATAAAAACGCGTTTACCAGCCAGATCCAGATCGGTCATCTTAATTACAGACATGGTGAATCCTCTCGTTGATTCATAAAGTTTTGTCGACGTTTACGCGTCGAACCTGAAACCAATAGCCGCCATCGCTAACGTCGTGTCGAGCATTCGGTTAGCAAAGCCCCATTCGTTATCGCACCAGACCAGCGTTTTGATCAGATGCGCGCCACTGACCCGGGTTTGCGTGCCATCGACGATGGCGCTGTGCGGATCGTGGTTAAAATCTGTTGAGACCAACGGTAATTCCGTATAGTCAACTATACCATGAAATGCACCTTGTGCTGCTTTTTGCAGCAACTGGTTGACTTCACATGCTTTTACCGGTTTTTTGACCGTCACGCTCAGGTCAATTGCCGTCACGTTTATCGTCGGCACCCGCACGGCAATCGCTTCAAAACGGTCATTAAACTGCGGGAAAATACGGGTGATCCCTGCCGCCAGTTTGGTATCCACCGGAATGATCGACTGGCTGGCCGCGCGGGTACGCCGGAGATCCGGATGGTAGGCGTCAATCACCTGCTGGTCATGCATCGCCGAGTGAATGGTGGTGACGGTGCCGGACTCGATGCCATAGGCATCATCTAACAGTTTAATGATCGGAATAATGCAGTTGGTGGTGCAGGAGGCGTTGGAGACAATGCGATGCTCGGCGCGGAGTTCATCCTGATTGACGCCGTACACCACCGTCGCGTCGAGGTCGTTGCCGCCGGGATGGGAGAAGAGCACTTTCTTCGCCCCAGCCTGCAGGTGCGCCTCACCGTGTTCACGGCTCCCGTAAACGCCGGTACAGTCGAGCACCACGTCTACCGCCAGCTCGCGCCAGGGCAGCGCCGCAATGGTCGGCTCGTGCAGCAGACGGATGGCATCATCGCCAACAAACAGCTGCTCGCGCTCCTGACGAACATCCCAGGCGAAACGGCCATGGCTGGTGTCATATTTCAACAAATGCGCGATGCCCGCAGCATCCGCCAGCTCATTGATAGCCACCACGGTGATTTCCGCACGGCGCCCGGATTCATATAGCGCACGAACCACGTTGCGTCCAATACGACCGAAGCCATTAATCGCGATGCGAATGGTCATAGATCTCCTGCAAGGCTGTCCCTGTTATGAGGTGGCTGACAGAGTAATCCAGCTACGCTCTGAGGGAAACCTTACCAGCTGCAAACTGCGACTGATTGATTAATTGTCGAACATTTAAACGACTGAAACGCTTCAGCTAGAATAAGCCAAACGAGGAATAAAAGGAATGTTTGTCCAGCGCAATAAACCAGCTATATGACTCACATCACATTTTCGCTGGAATAATTTACAACCGTATTACATGGTTCAGGAATAGCAGATACAAAAAAGCCGGGTGGCGAGGTAAAAGCAAAACGGTAACCCAGGGGTTACCGTTTTTGGCGTTTGCACCCTCTCCTGTGGGAGAGGGTTGGGGTGAGGGCATCAGCCCGCACCGTAACCGCAATTACAGCAGCGCTTTCGCTTTAGCGACCACGTTGTCGACGGTGAAGCCGAACTCTTCGAACAGCTGCTCAGCCGGCGCAGACTCACCGAAGGTGGTCATGCCAACGATCGCCCCGTTCAGGCCAACGTATTTGAACCAGTAATCAGCAATACCCGCTTCCACGGCAACGCGCGCGGTCACGGCTTTCGGCAGTACGGATTCACGGTAGGCCGCATCCTGCTTGTCGAACGCGTCGGTGGACGGCATGGAGACCACGCGCGCCTTCACGCCTTCGGCGGTCAGTTTGTCCCACGCGGCCACCGCCAGCTCCACTTCGGAACCGGTGGCGATGAAGATCAGCTCCGGCTGGCCGGCGCAATCTTTCAGCACGTAACCGCCGCGGGCCACGTTCGCCAGCTGCTCTTCGGTACGCTCCTGCTGCGCCAGGTTCTGGCGGGAGAGGATCAGCGCGGTCGGGCCGTCCTGACGCTCGACGCCATATTTCCATGCAATCGCGGATTCAACCTGGTCACACGGACGCCAGGTGGACATGTTCGGCGTTACGCGCAGAGAAGCCACCTGCTCTACCGGCTGGTGAGTCGGGCCATCTTCGCCCAGACCGATGGAGTCGTGGGTGTAGACCATCACCTGACGCTGTTTCATCAGCGCGGCCATACGTACCGCATTACGCGCGTATTCCACGAACATCAGGAAGGTGGAGGTGTACGGCAGGAAGCCGCCGTGCAGCGCGATGCCGTTGGCGATAGCGGTCATACCGAACTCACGCACGCCGTAGTGAATGTAGTTACCCGCGGTGTCTTCGTTGATCGGCTTAGAACCAGACCACAGGGTCAGGTTGGACGGCGCCAGGTCAGCGGAACCGCCGAGGAATTCCGGCAGCAGCGGACCGAAAGCTTCGATGGCGTTCTGAGAGGCTTTACGGCTGGCGATTTTCGCCGGGTTGGCCTGCAGCTTCGCAATGAACTCGTTGGCTTTCGCGTCGAAGTCAGACGGCATCTCGCCTTTCATACGACGGGTGAATTCGGCTGCTTCCTGCGGGAAGGCTTTGGCGTAAGCAGCGAACTTCTCATTCCATGCCGCTTCTTTCGCCTGACCGGCTTCTTTGGCATCCCACTGCGCATAGATGTCAGACGGGATGTCAAACGGCGCGTGTTTCCAGCCCAGCGCTTCGCGGGTCAGGGCGATTTCGGCGTCGCCCAGCGGCGCGCCGTGGGAGTCGTGGGTACCGGCTTTGTTCGGCGAACCGAAGCCGATGATGGTTTTGCACATCAGCAGGGACGGTTTGTCGGTGACCGCGCGCGCTTCTTCTACTGCGCGTTTGATGGCGTCAGCGTCGTGACCGTCAACGCCGCGCACCACGTGCCAGCCGTAGGCTTCAAAGCGTTTGGCGGTATCGTCGGTGAACCAGCCTTCAACGTGGCCGTCGATAGAGATGCCGTTGTCATCATAGAAGGCCACCAGTTTGCCCAGCTTCAGGGTACCGGCCAGGGAGCACACTTCGTGAGAAATGCCTTCCATCATGCAGCCGTCGCCCATGAAGGCGTAGGTGTAGTGGTCGACGATGTCGTGGCCCGGACGGTTGAACTGCGCCGCCAGGGTTTTCTCGGCGATAGCCATCCCGACCGCGTTAGCGATACCCTGGCCCAGCGGACCGGTGGTGGTTTCCACGCCCGCGGTGTAGCCGACTTCCGGGTGGCCCGGCGTTTTGGAGTGCAGCTGGCGGAAGTTTTTCAGCTCTTCAATCGGCAGATCGTAGCCAGTGAGGTGCAGCAGGCTGTAAATCAGCATCGAACCATGGCCATTGGACAGTACAAAACGGTCACGGTCAGCCCAGGCCGGATTGTTCGGGTTATGGTTCAGGAAATCACGCCACAGCACTTCGGCAATGTCAGCCATACCCATCGGGGCACCCGGGTGGCCGGATTTGGCTTTCTGTACAGCGTCCATGCTCAGCGCACGAATAGCGTTAGCAAGCTCTTTACGTGAGGACATTTTGACTCCAGTTCGGACTGTTGAAGGCCATGCCCTTAACGACTTGACGAGAGCGCGTTTTGGGCTACGCCGGAAAAAAGTGTGAACAATGTAACCCAAGCGACAAGTCATGTACATGGAGCATCCTTTTGCCCTTTAAGAAATCTCTGGAACAGGTTGTGCTACGCCGGAATCCGCTCGCCCGCATCCTGCGATACTCTTTATAATTTACGCAGAATACGGTTCCCTGCCGTCGCCGTATTGTCGGATAAACAACCATAAGATTGTGGAAGATAAAAAATGAAAATTCGCTCAACCGTACTTGCTCTTGGGATCGCAGCAACGCTCACCGGATGTCAGAACATGGACTCCAACGGTCTGCTCAGCTCAGGGGCCGAAGCCTTCCAGGCATACTCCCTCAGCGACGCACAGGTGAAAACCTTAAGCGACCAGGCCTGTAAAGAGATGGACGCCAAAGCGAAAATCGCCCCGGCCAGCAGTGAATACAGCCAGCGGCTGAACAAAATCGCGGCCGCGCTGGGCGATAACATCAATGGTCAGCCCGTGAACTACAAGGTCTATGAGACCAAGGATGTCAACGCCTTCGCCATGGCTAACGGCTGCATCCGCGTCTACAGCGGGCTGATGGATCTGATGAACGATAATGAAGTCGAGGCGGTGATCGGCCACGAAATGGGCCACGTCGCACTGGGCCATGTGAAGAAAGGCATGCAGGTCGCCCTGGGCACCAACGCCGTGCGCGCGGCGGCGGCCTCCGCCGGCGGCATCGTCGGCAGCTTGTCCCAGTCGCAGCTCGGCGATCTGGGTGAAAAACTGGTGAACTCGCAGTTCTCCCAGCGCCAGGAATCGGAAGCGGACGACTACTCTTACGACCTGCTGCGTAAGCGCGGCATCAATCCGTCGGGACTGGCCACCAGCTTCGAAAAACTGGCCAAGCTGGAAGCCGGCCGTCAGAGCTCGATGTTTGACGATCACCCGGCCTCAGAAGCGCGCGCCCAGCATATTCGCGATCGCATGAAGGCCGACGGGATTAAATAATCGCCAGCGGGAGGCATGACTGCCTCCCTTTTATATCTGCCAGTAAAAATATTTAGCCGCATCAATTGATAACTTAAGCGCACAAACCGTTAATTATTATTTCACCTCGTCGCAGCCAATTATTTTATATGCTGTCACTCAGCAAAATATTATTTGGCAAATGAAAAACGGCGTACACAATCCGCCTTTCAGAGCCGGGTTAGACCAAATATTAAATAGTCCACCCCTCTTCGCCAAACCTGGCCAGCATGCGCCACACCGCTTGTTTCCTGCCGATACCATTGCTCACACAATGATTGCTTTTGACATTATTTCAGGAGAATATCGCGATTGCAGTGATTCCCTTGAATATATCGACAGACAGAGAAGTGCCCTCAGTGAAAAAAGAATTATCATTCATCGCACTTGGCATTATTGCCGCCGCGCCGGCTTTCGCCAGCCAACAATCTACCAGCCAGGGCTTTATTGAAGACAGCCATCTGGATCTCTTTTTACGTAACGCGTATATCAAACGCGATTATCGCGATGGGCTGCCGGATAAAGCCGAATGGGGCCAGGGAATTATCGCCACCTTCGAATCCGGCTTTACCGAGGGACCGGTCGGCTTCGGCGTGGACGGCATCGCCCAGTACGCCGTGCGCCTCGACGGCGGCCGCGGCCGCAGCGGCGCGGGCGGGATCGACTTTTTCGCCCAGGATGACGACGGCCGGGCAAAATCCGACCTCGCGAAATTCGGCGCCACCGGCAAAATGCGCTTTTCGAATACCGTGCTCAGCTACGGCAGTCAGCGCCCGATGTTGCCTATTGTCTACGCCGACGACTCGCGCCTGCTCTACGAGAGCTATACCGGCACCATGCTGACCTCACGCGAAATCGACGGTCTGGAAATTAACGCCGGCTACCTGACCGATCAGCAGCGTAAAAGCGACGACAGCCATAACAGCGGTCTGAAAAGCCTGTCCTTCGGCGGCGCCAGCTACCGGTTCAACGACCAGCTCAGCGGCGCGCTGTACGCGTCGCATGTCGAAGATGTGCTGAACAAACAGTATCTCGGCCTGAACTATCAGCAGCCGTTCGCCGCCAACCAACAGCTGGTTCTCGACTTCAACGGCTATCACTCACGCCTGGATCAGCAATATGCCGATGCCAATGACACCGGACGCAGCAACAGTATCTGGAGCCTGGCCGCCAGCTACATCTGGGATATCCATACCTTTAAGGTCGCTTACCAGCAAAGCAGCGGCAGCACCGGCTACCACTACGGCGGCTACCAGAACCAGGGCGGCGTCGGCGATGGCGGGAACACCATCTGGCTGGCCAACTCCTACTGGTCTGATTTTAACGGGGAAGATGAACGCTCCTGGCAGGCATCGTATGGACTGGATTTTGCCGGGCTGGGGCTACCGGGGCTGACCTGGACCACCGCCTACGTGCGCGGGGATAACATTAAAACGTCAGAGACCAGCAACGGCAAAGAACATGAATGGTTTAACCAGGTTCAATACCAGGTGCAAAACGGGGCGGCGAAAGATTTGAAATTCAGGCTTCGCTATTCGGTACTGCGGGTTTCCAGCAACGCCAGCGACTATAACGTCAGCGGTAATGAAGTGCGGTTCTACGTCGAATATCCATTTAACGTGTTTTAAGCACCTGATGAACCCTCTCCTGCGGGTCGGCCCTCTCCCGGCCCGCAGGAGCAACCGTCCGGCGCCTTGATTAACCCCCTGTGCCGTGCGGTACCCTCTCCCCGGAAGGGAGAGGGTTGGGGTGACCTCGGGTTATTCGCCCTTCTTCGCCGCCTGGATGTACAGCATCTCCAGCGCGAGGGTCGCCGCCGCCAGGGCGGTGATTTCGGACTGATCGTAGGCCGGGGCGACCTCCACCACGTCCATCCCGACGATGTTCAGATCCTTCAGACCGCGCACCAGCTTGATCGCGCGGTCAGAGGTGAGCCCACCGATAACCGGGGTACCGGTTCCTGGCGCAAACGCCGGATCCAGGCAGTCGATATCAAAGGTCAGGTACACCGGCATATCGCCAACGATCTGCTTCACCTGGGCAATCACGTCATCGACGCTGCGGTCGTTAACCTGGCCCGCATCAAGCACGGTGAAACCGTTATCTTTATCGAATTCGGTGCGAATACCGATCTGTACGGAGTGGTTCGGATCGATGAGCCCTTCGTTCGGCGCGGTGTAGAACATGGTGCCGTGGTCGAACTCGCAGCCGTTGGCGTAAGTGTCGGTGTGGGCATCGAAGTGCACCAGCGCCATTTTACCGAAGTGCTTGGCGTGGGCGCGCAGCAGCGGCAGCGTAACGAAGTGGTCGCCGCCAAAGGAGAGCATGCGCTTGCCGGCCGCCAGCAGCTTCTCGGCGTGGGCCTGCAGCTTCTCGCTCATTTCGCGCGCGTCGCCGAAGGCGTACACCAGATCCCCGCAGTCAACCACGTTCAGGCGTTCGCGCATGTCGAAGTTCCACGGAAAACGGTTGTGCTCCCAGGCGAGATTGGTGGAAACCTGACGGATCGCCGCCGGGCCATGACGGCCGCCCGCGCGCCCGGAGGTCGCCATATCGAACGGGACGCCGGTGATCACCCAGTCAGCATCGCTGTCGTAGGGCATGAAATTCATCGGCAGACGCAGGAAGCCAAAGGCATTGGATACCAGGGAGTTATCGTATTGATGACCTAAAGTGCTCATGGATATGACCTCTTTTCACAGTCGTGGAACGTAAAAAATAAGTATAAAAAAACCCCTCCGCGTCGTTAGGCCCGACGAGGAAGGGTTTGATAGATAAATCGCTTATTGGCGTGAATTATCGCCGGTAATGCATACGGGTTCAAGTGAGTATCGCCTTCTGCCGGATGACGGCTTCGCCTTAGGCGGCCGACATACGCAGGCCCGGTAAGCGCAGCGCCACCGGGCATCAGCGGTTACTCGTCTTCCAGATAAGTGTACCCGTACAGACCCGCCTCGAACTCTTCGAGGAACTGCTGCTGCAGCGCGTCGTCGAGGCCGGTGTTTTTCACCTGATCGCGGAACTGGGTCAGCAGCGTGTTGGGATCCAGCTGCACGTACTGCAGCATATCCGCCACGGTATCGCCCTCGTCGGACAGCTCAACCTCAACGCTACCGTCAGGGAAGACGAACACGTCTACCGCCTCGGTATCGCCGAACAGGTTGTGCATGTTGCCAAGGATTTCCTGATAGGCGCCGACCATAAAGAAGCCCAGCATCGGCGGGTTCTCCGGGTCATATTCCGGCATCGGCATGGTGGTGGCGATCCCGTCGCCGTCCACGTAGTGATCGATGGCGCCATCCGAGTCGCAGGTGATGTCCAGCAGCACCGCGCGGCGCTCCGGCGACTTGTTCAGCCCTTCCAGCGGCATCACCGGGAACAGCTGATCGATCCCCCACGCATCCGGCATCGACTGGAACAGCGAGAAGTTGACGTAGATTTTATCCGCCATGCGCTCCTGCAGCTCATCAATAATCGGGCGATGGGCGCGGTTGCTCGGGTCGAGTTGCTTCTGCACTTCATGACACATGTTCAGATACAGCTGTTCTGCCCAGGCGCGCTCCTGCAGGTTGAAAGTGCCGGAGGAGTAGCCGATATGGATATCGTGCAGGTCCATCTGGCTGTCGTGCAGCCATTCGCGCAGCGAGCGGCGATTGCCGGTTTCGTGCATCTCCAGCCAGGTTTCCCACATGCTCTGTAGCGGGCGCGCGGCGTCTTCCGCCGGCGGGGTCGCCTCGGTGTATTCGTTGCGCTCCACGCCGATGATGTTGGAAACCAGCACGGTGTGGTGCGCGGTCACCGCGCGGCCGGACTCGGTGATCACCGTCGGGTGCGGCAGGCCGTTCTCTTCACAGGCGTCGCCGATGGCCCAGATGATATTGTTAGCGTATTCGTTCAGGCCGTAGTTCACCGAGCAGTCAGACTGCGAGCGGGTGCCTTCGTAATCCACGCCCAGGCCGCCGCCGACGTCGAAGCACTGGATATTGACGCCCAGCTTATGCAACTCGACGTAGAAACGCGCCGATTCACGCACGCCGGTGGCGATATCGCGAATGTTAGCCATTTGCGAGCCGAGGTGGAAGTGCAGCAGCTGCAGGCTGTCGAGGTGTCCTGCGGCACGCAGGATCTCCACCAGCTGCAGAACCTGGGTCGCCGCGAGGCCGAACTTGGACTTCTCGCCGCCGGAAGACTGCCATTTACCGGACCCCTGCGAGGCCAGACGCGCGCGCACGCCAAGGCGCGGCACCACGTTCAGGCGCTCGGCCTCTTCCAGCACGATGGCGATCTCCGACATCTTCTCGATGACCAGATAGACCTTGTGGCCCATTTTCTCGCCCACCAGCGCCAGGCGGATGTATTCGCGGTCTTTATAGCCGTTACAGACGATGACGCTGCGGGTCATCCCGGCGTGCGCCAGCACGGCCATCAGTTCCGCTTTCGAACCGGCTTCCAGACCCAGCGGCTCGCCGGAATGGATCAGCGATTCGATGACGCGGCGATGCTGGTTCACCTTGATCGGGTAGACCAGGAAGTAATCGCCGTTATAGCCGTAGGATTCGCGCGCGCGCTTGAATGCGGCGTTGATTGAGCGCAGGCGGTGCTGCAGGATCTGCGGGAAGCAGAACAGCGCCGGCAAGCGTTGCCCTTGCGCTTCGCGCGCTTTGACTAATTCAGCGAGGTCAACGCGCGCTTCCGGGACGTCCGGATCCGGGCAAACGCTGATGTGGCCCAGTTCGTTGACGTCATAATAGTTATTGCCCCACCAGGCAATATTATAAGTACGCAGCATCTTGCTGGCTTCCTGGGAGCTCATCGCTACCTCCTGCATGGAACGTAGTACACCGTGTTCGCCTGCTGACGAAGGCGAAACCATAGACATGTCGTCAGACATAGCGAACCTCAATTTTTAATAATAAGTGTAAGACAGTTAACTACTATCGCAGTCCAAAGATGCGATAACAACCCATGAACAGTCCTAAAGCCCAGCACTATCTGCTGGTTTTGCGACTGCGCGACCGGTTTCTTATTCATATCATCGTAAAACACGTAGCCGAACAGAGTATGACAGTCCGGAGAAACCACGAGAAAACTCTTGCCAGGCAAGAGCGCCCTTGTTCAGTTTTCTGACGACCGACCGGCCCTGGAATCCTGAGAAGCGCCGAGATGGGGTGAACATCGGCTGGTTTGCATGAGAGAGATGCAGGTTGCGGAGTGCTGACGCGCGACAGAACGACGCGACGAATCAAGCGAAAAACGTTGGTTCATTATCTGGTATCACCTCCACACCGCCCTGGGTCAGGGTCGGCGACAAGCCAAAGCTATACATACCGGGCAACAGGCGCTATGCCGTTGCGAGATTCTGTAAATACAGACTGCTTAACCCGGCTGGAAGTGGCACCACGGGGAGATCCCCGTGCGCTTTTTTAATGAGCCGCGCGCGGCGTTTTATACCGAGAAGCGGGGTAAAAAGCAAAATAAAAATGTGCAGGTTTGCGCGGTTGTCAGGAAAATTTGCCAGGCGAGTTTTCCGATAAATGCGACCGCCATCAAAAAAGGCTGGAAATGGGCTTAAGATTTGACCTAAAATAGCCGTCCAGAAGTTAATCCGTCTATACTGATTAACACTCAGACTGCTCGTGTCGCTACCTGCGCGGCTTTGCGCTGATTATCCACCAAAGCCACATTACACAACAGTATGAGCTATCCGAATCGTCCACAGGTGAAATAAAATATGGCAAAACACCTTTTTACGTCTGAGTCCGTATCAGAAGGGCATCCTGACAAAATTGCTGACCAAATCTCTGATGCCGTGCTGGATGCGATCCTCGAGCAGGATCCGAAAGCGCGTGTCGCATGTGAAACCTATGTCAAAACTGGCATGGTGCTGGTAGGCGGCGAAATCACCACCAGCGCATGGGTTGACATCGAAGAGATCACCCGCAACACCGTCCGCGAAATTGGCTACGTGCATTCCGATATGGGCTTTGACGCCAACTCCTGTGCCGTACTGAGCGCCATTGGTAAACAGTCTCCGGACATCAACCAGGGCGTTGACCGTGCCGATCCGCTGGAACAGGGCGCAGGCGACCAGGGGCTGATGTTTGGCTACGCCACCAACGAAACCGACGTGCTGATGCCGGCGCCGGTGACCTACGCTCACCGTCTGGTGCAGCGCCAGGCTGAAGTACGTAAAAACGGCACCCTGCCGTGGCTGCGTCCGGATGCGAAAAGCCAGGTGACCTTCCAGTATGACGACGGCAAAATCGTCGGCATCGACGCGGTGGTGCTGTCCACGCAGCACGCGGAAGATATCGACCAGAAATCGCTGCAGGAAGCGGTGATGGAAGAGATCATCAAACCGATTCTGCCAACCGAATGGCTGAGCGCGTCCACTAAATTCTTCATCAACCCAACCGGCCGTTTCGTTATCGGCGGCCCGATGGGCGACTGCGGTCTGACCGGTCGTAAGATCATCGTCGATACCTACGGCGGCATGGCTCGTCACGGCGGCGGCGCCTTCTCCGGTAAGGATCCGTCTAAAGTTGACCGTTCCGCAGCCTATGCGGCGCGCTATGTGGCGAAAAACATCGTTGCCGCAGGCCTGGCTGACCGTTGCGAAATTCAGGTTTCCTACGCCATCGGCGTTGCAGAGCCGACTTCCATCATGGTGGAAACCTTTGGTACAGAAAAAGTGCCTTCTGAACAGCTGACCCTGCTGGTGCGCGAGTTCTTCGACCTGCGTCCGTACGGCCTGATTCAGATGCTGGATCTGCTGCACCCGATCTACAAAGAAACCGCTGCCTACGGTCACTTTGGTCGCGAACATTTCCCATGGGAAAAAACCGACAAAGCGGCCCTGCTGCGCGAAGCGGCTGGTCTGAAATAATCTCCCCGCTTCCACTCTTCAAGGCCAGCCTCGCGCTGGCCTTTTTATGTCCGTTACCCACCCTCCCATGCCCTGCTTCAGCGAACCGCGGCGATGCAATGAAAGCGATTACATCATGACAATGGTCGATTGCTGCCTGCAAGCGCCTTCACATGCGTGCATTTTTCACAATGTTACATATTGTTTCGGTTAACTCTGATTACCGTTTTTAAAATTGTCGTCTATCCTTATTTATATTGCTGATTTAAAAAGCATTTAATGAATTACGTTTCTTTACCTTTGTGGAAACGATTACACAGCCGTGACTATAATCACGTTTTTTTACCGACGAGTGTCCTACGCTAACCATCGACAGAATCAATAACTCAACTGGAGGGCGTTATGCCTGACAACAAAAAACAAGGGCGTTCAAACAAGACCATGACGTTCTTCGTCTGTTTCCTCGCCGCGCTGGCTGGCCTGCTGTTCGGCCTTGATATCGGTGTTATTGCGGGTGCGTTACCCTTTATTGCCAATGAGTTCCAGATTTCCGCTCACACTCAGGAGTGGGTGGTCAGCTCCATGATGTTCGGCGCCGCCGTCGGTGCGGTCGGCAGCGGCTGGCTCTCCTTCAAACTGGGCCGTAAAAAGAGCCTGATGATCGGCGCCATCCTCTTCGTCGCCGGCTCTCTGTTCTCCGCCGCCGCGCCAAACGTCGAGATCCTGCTGGTTTCCCGCGTGCTGCTGGGCCTGGCGGTGGGCGTCGCCTCCTACACCGCGCCGCTGTATCTGTCGGAAATCGCTCCGGAGAAAATTCGCGGCAGTATGATTTCCATGTACCAGCTGATGATCACCATCGGTATTCTTGGCGCCTACCTCTCCGACACCGCTTTCAGCTACAGCGGCGCATGGCGCTGGATGCTCGGCGTAATCATTATTCCGGCGGTATTGCTGCTGATCGGCGTTATCTTCCTGCCGGACAGCCCGCGCTGGTTCGCCGCTAAACGTCGCTTTGTCGATGCCGAGCGCGTGCTGCTGCGCCTGCGCGATACCAGCGCCGAAGCGAAACGCGAACTCGACGAGATCCGCGAAAGCCTGAAGGTAAAACAGTCCGGCTGGTCGCTGTTTAAAGACAACAGCAACTTCCGCCGCGCGGTGTTCCTCGGCATTCTGCTGCAGGTGATGCAGCAGTTCACCGGGATGAACGTCATCATGTACTACGCGCCGAAGATCTTTGAGCTGGCGGGCTATGCCAACACCACCGAGCAGATGTGGGGGACGGTGATCGTCGGCCTGACTAACGTGCTGGCTACCTTTATCGCCATCGGTCTGGTCGACCGCTGGGGCCGTAAACCGACGCTGATCCTTGGCTTTATCGTCATGGCCGCGGGGATGGGCGTGCTGGGCAGCATGATGCACATCGGCATTCACTCCTCAACCGCCCAGTACATCGCCGTCCTGATGCTGCTGATGTTTATCGTCGGTTTCGCCATGAGCGCCGGCCCGCTGATTTGGGTACTGTGTTCCGAAATCCAGCCGCTGAAAGGCCGCGACTTCGGTATCACCTGCTCCACAGCGACCAACTGGATTGCCAACATGATTGTCGGGGCTACCTTCCTGACCATGCTCAATTCGCTGGGCAGCGCCAACACCTTCTGGGTGTACGGCGGTCTGAACGTGCTGTTTATCCTGCTGACGCTGTGGCTGATCCCGGAAACCAAAAACGTCTCGCTGGAACATATCGAACGCAACCTGATGCAGGGTCGTCCGCTGCGCGAGATCGGCGCCCGCGATTAACCCGCCTGAGCTTCCTCCCCTCACGGGAGGAAGCTTCCTCTTGCTCTCCCCCCTCCGCCGCACTATCCTCTGGCGCTATGAAAACACCCCGTATTCCCATCGCTATTCAGCAGGCCGTGATGCGCACCCTGCGGGAGCATCTCGCCAAAGCGAACCTCAAGCTGGAACGCCGCTACGCGGAGCCGACGCTGGTCTACCAGCAGCGCGGTACCTCCGCCGGCACCGCCTGGCTGGAGAAAAACGAAATTCGTTTAAACCCGGTGCTGCTGCTGGAGAATCAGCAGGAGTTTATCGATGAAGTGGTGCCCCATGAGCTGGCGCACCTGCTGGTGTGGCAACACTTTGGCCGGGTAGCCCCGCACGGCAAAGAGTGGAAATGGATGATGGAGAGCGTCCTGGGCGTTCCCGCGCGTCGCACCCACCGTTTTGAACTTGATTCGGTCCGCCAGAATACCTTCCCCTACCGCTGCCGCTGCCAGCAGCATCAGCTCACCGTTCGTCGCCATAACCGGGTGGTGCGCGGCGAAGCCACTTACCGCTGCGTGCGCTGCGGCGATCTGCTGGTGGCTGAAAAATAACCATTGGAATTAATTAGAAACTTTCTGATCTGACTGATTGCATCCGGCACCCTCATTCGCTACGTTGCGGGCTCGTTTTGACACGGAGTGAACGATGTCCCGTATGCATGTTTTAGCCGTTGCAGTATTGTGCACGGCAGTGAGTGGCCCGCTTGCGGCCGCCGAAATTACCAGCTTTTCCCAGGCCAAGGCCGCTGGCGTCAAAGTAAACGCCGACGTTCCCGGCGACTTTTACTGCGGCTGTAAAATTGACTGGCAGGGTAAAAAAGGCGTTATCGATCTGGAATCTTGCGGCTATAAAGTGCGTAAAAATGAGAACCGCGCCAGCCGGGTTGAGTGGGAACACGTGGTGCCGGCGTGGCAGTTCGGCCATCAGCGCCAGTGCTGGCAGGAGGGCGGACGTAAAAACTGCGCCAAAGATCCGGAGTACCGCAAGATGGAAAGCGACATGCACAATCTGCAGCCGGCGGTGGGAGAAGTGAATGGCGATCGCGGCAACTTTATGTACAGCCAGTGGAACGGCGGTGAAGGCCAGTACGGCCAGTGCACCATGAAGGTCGATTTTAAAGATAAAATCGCCGAGCCCCCTGCCCGCGCACGCGGCGCCATCGCCCGCACCTACTTCTATATGCGCGACCGCTACCAGCTGAATCTTTCCCGCCAGCAAACTCAGCTGTTTACCGCCTGGAATAAACAGTACCCGGTCACCGCCTGGGAGTGTGAACGCGATGAACGCATCGCGAAAGTACAGGGCAACCATAATCCGTATGTCCTGCAGGCTTGCCAGGCGCAAAAGAGCTAACCTACACTAGCGGCAATTGTTAATTTGCAGCCCTGTGCTTCCCGCCCAATGGCGGGAAGCTGGCATCTGCGCAAAGAACGGAATATCAAGCATGCGCATTCCTCGCATCCATCATCCAGAACGCCTCATTGTCGGCAGCCTGATCGCGTTGAGCGATGACGCGGCCAACCACGTCGGCCGCGTCCTGCGCATGACCGCTGGTCAGCACCTTCAGCTCTTCGACGGCAGTAACCAGGTGTTTGACGCCGTCATCACCGAGGCCGGTAAGAAAAACGTCGCAGTTGAAGTCCTCAGTGGCGAACCCGACGATCGGGAATCGCCGCTGCATATCCATTTAGGCCAGGTGATGTCCCGCGGCGAAAAAATGGAATTCACCATCCAGAAATCGATCGAACTCGGGGTAAGCCTCATAACGCCACTGTTTTCCGAGCGCTGCGGCGTTAAACTGGACGCCGAACGTTTGCAGAAAAAGATCCAGCAGTGGCAGAAAATCGCTATTGCCGCCTGCGAACAGAGCGGTCGTAACGTGGTACCGGAAATTCGTCCGGCGATGCAGCTGGAGGAGTGGTGCGCCGAGCAGGACAGCGGGCTGAAGCTCAACCTGCACCCGCGCGCCAGCGCCAGCATTAACACGCTGCCGCTGCCGGTTGAACGCGTCCGTCTGCTGATTGGCCCGGAAGGCGGGCTGTCGGCTGAAGAGATAGCGATGACCGCGAAATACCAGTTTACTGATATCCTGTTGGGACCGCGCGTTCTGCGTACAGAGACTACTGCGCTCACCGCCATCACCGCCCTGCAGGTGCGTTTTGGCGACTTAGGTTGAGGCGTTAACGGAGAAGAACCATGATCAAGCTCGGCATCGTGATGGATCCCATCGCAACCATCAACATCAAGAAAGACACCAGCTTCGCTATGTTGCTGGAGGCGCAGCGTCGCGGCTATGAACTCCATTACATGGAGATGAACGACCTCTATTTGATCAACGGCGAAGCCCGCGCCCGGACGCGCACGCTGAGCGTCGAACAGAACTACGACAAATGGTATGACTTCACCGGCGAACAGGACCTGCCGCTGGCGGATCTTGACGTCATTCTGATGCGTAAGGATCCGCCGTTTGATACCGAATTTATTTATGCGACCTATATTCTGGAGCGAGCGGAAGAGAAAGGCACGCTTATCGTCAACAAGCCGCAGAGCCTGCGCGACTGTAACGAGAAGCTGTTCACCGCCTGGTTCTCCGAGCTGACCCCGGAAACGCTGGTCACCCGCAATAAAGCCCAGCTGAAAGCCTTCTGGGAAAAGCACGGCGATATCATCATGAAGCCGCTCGACGGCATGGGCGGCGCCTCTATTTTCCGCGTCAAAGCCGGCGATCCGAACCTTGGGGTTATCGCCGAGACGCTGACCGAGCTGGGCAGCCGCTACTGCATGGCGCAGAACTATCTGCCAGCCATTAAAGATGGCGACAAGCGCGTGCTGGTGGTGGATGGCGAGCCGGTGCCTTACTGCCTGGCGCGCATTCCGCAGGGCGGCGAGACCCGCGGCAATCTGGCCGCCGGCGGCCGCGGCGAAGCTCGCCCGCTAACCGAAAGCGACTGGGACATCGCCCGCCGCGTCGGCCCGACGCTGCAGGCCAAAGGTCTTATCTTCGTCGGCCTGGATATCATCGGCGACCGTCTGACGGAAATTAACGTCACCAGCCCCACCTGCGTACGTGAGATCGAAGCCGCCTTCCCGGATATTTCGATCACCGGCATGCTGATGGACGCTATTGAAAGACGTCTCGCCCGATAAGCACTACGGCGGACGAACGTCCGCTCAGGGCACAGCGAGCGCGGATCGCCGCGCTGGTGAAACCCTTCCAGCCAGGCGCCGCTCAGGCGCCTGCCAGATAAAGTGCATCGACACCATTCTACTTTGCCCGCATACTGGGTGTTGCTTTTTGAACCAGGAACAGAACCTCTGACAATGAATTTACAGCATCACTTTCTGATTGCCATGCCTGCGCTTCAGGACCCCATTTTCCGCCGCTCCGTGGTCTATATCTGCGAGTATAACGACGAGGGTGCCATGGGCATTATTATCAATAAGCCGCTGGAAAATCTGCAGGTGGAAGGGATCCTTGAGAAGCTCAAAATTGTCCCGGAGCCGCGTAATCCGGAGATCCGCCTGGATAAACCGGTGATGCTGGGCGGCCCGCTGGCGGAAGACCGCGGCTTTATTTTACATACCCCGCCCTCTGACTTTTCCTCAAGCATCCGTATCTCGGATAACACGGTGATCACCACCTCGCGGGATGTCCTCGAAACCTTAGGCACCGACCGGCAGCCGGGCAACGTGCTGGTTGCGCTGGGCTACTCCTCGTGGGAGAAAGGGCAGCTGGAGCAGGAGATTTTAGATAATGCCTGGCTCACCGCCCCGGCGGACCAGAATATTCTTTTCCGTACGCCCATCGCCGATCGCTGGCGCGAGGCGGCTAAACTGATTGGCATCGACATCGTGACGATGCCAGGCGTCGCGGGGCATGCATGATGAGCGGAACCTTTCTCGGCTTTGATTTCGGGACGAAAAGCATCGGTGTGGCGGTGGGGCAACGCATCACCGCCACCGCCCGGCCACTGCCGGCGCTGAAGGCGCAGGACGGTAAACCGGACTGGAATATCATCGAAAAACTGCTTAAGGAGTGGCAGCCTGAGGCGGTGATCGTCGGCCTGCCGCTGAATATGGACGGCACCGAGCAACCGTTGACGGCGCGCGCACGTAATTTCGCCAATAAAATTCATGGCCGCTTTGGCGTCGCGATCCTTCTCCACGATGAACGTCTGAGTACGGTTGAGGCCCGGGCGGGCCTGTTCGAACACGGCGGCTATCGGGCGCTGAATAAAGGCAGCGTCGATTCGGCCTCTGCGGTGGTCATTCTGGAAAGCTACTTCGAGCAGAGCTTTTAAGCTCTGTCTTCTGCGCCGCCGGCGAACCGCTAACGGCGCACATCCTCCCGCCTAGTGGCGCAGATGTTCGTTAGCCCAGCTCACCGCCTGGGTGCGATTCTTAACGCTCAGCTTACGGAACACGTTATACAGGTGCGTCCGCACCGTGTTCTCGCTGATAAACAGCGCGCGGGCAATATCCAGGTTGGTCGCGCCGCAGCGCAGTTCGTTGAGGATCTCGCATTCTCGTTCGGTCAGCGGCGAGTTTTCAACCGGCGCCGATGTATGGTCCGCAGCGTACATCGCCGGGTGCATCACGCTCAATTCAGCCGTCTGTTCGCCGTTCAGCACGGCCTTGACGCCCTCAATTAAGCGCGATTCATCATCGTCATGGCGGAACACGCCATATAAAGCCGGCCACTGCGCCATTTCGTATAACTCATACTTTTGCGCGCTGTTGATAATCAGCAAGCGGGGATTATCTAACTGCAGCCGAATAATATCTCGCCACACCCCGTTTAATTTCTTATTTGAAACGGCGATATCAAATAATATTACAGAGTCTTTCGCCAGACGCTGCGCCAGCGGTTTATTAATATTTTGTAAAACTACCGGTGCCATCAGGGTTTCGCTGAGATAGCTGGCAAAGGCTTTACTCTGGATTGAAGGGTGGGTAATAAATGTAACCTGACGAGAAGATGATGAATTTCCATTTAAATTAATCACTTAAAACTCTCCTTAGCTGCTATCCACCATCATGGTGGTTAAATGAGTAAAAAAATATACAATCAGTCATGAATTTATAAATAGCCTTAGCAATTTACAAATTGAAACGTTATTCCATGAGAATCATCCTATTCCCGTAAACAGCATAAATCGAATACCGCAAAGCTGTCAAAAGGTAATCAAACTTTTTTCCTGGAAATGCGTATTCACTGTCGAAATATCTTAGCTGAATGTCTTATTTGAATTTATTCAGAAAGATTATTTGTATTATCAAATAATATCCAGAAACAGCATTTAAACATTCAGTTAACACATCATTTTAACCACCCAACCCGCTTCACGCCCCCCTTACAGCTGGCCTGCGGCCACACGTTGCTGAAAACTCTGGGTAAATGTCAGCATTCCGGCCTGCATCCCGGTCTGCATAACACCGGGCAGCTGGTGCACTTTTCCTTCGCGGATCAAATTCGCCACCGCCGGCGTATTGACCAGAAGCTCGTATAGCGCAACTCTGCCGCCCTGACGTGCGGGTAATAATTTTTGCGCCAGCACCGCGCACAGGCTTCCGGCCAGCTGACTCCGAACCTGATCTTTCTCCTCTGCCGGAAAGACATCGATCAATCTCTCCACCGCCGGCGCCGCGCCGCGGGTGTGTAATGTCGCCATCACCAGATGCCCGGTTTCCGCAGCCGTCAACGCCAGACGGATGGTTTCGCTGTCGCGTAACTCCCCAAGCAGGATCACATCCGGATCCTGGCGCAGCGCCACCCGAAGCGCCGCGGAGAACGAAGGACAGTGACGGCCAATCTCCCGCTGCTGGATCAGGCAGCGCTCGCTGTGATGAATAAACTCCACCGGATCCTCCAACGTCAGAATATGGCCATCAAGATGCTGGTTGAGATGCCCGACCATCGCCGCCAGGGTAGTCGACTTGCCGCTGCCCGTCGCCCCGGTGACCAGCAGCAGGCCACTCTCTTCCGCCAGCAGCTCGCTTAGCGCAGGCGGCGCGCCCAGCGTCTCCAGACGCGGGCACTGGACGGGCAGCAGACGCAGCACCAGCGATATTCCGCGCGTATGGGCGAAAGCGCTGGCGCGTAGCCGCGAACCGCAGGCCAGAGTCAGCGCAAAGTCAATCTGGCCGTGCTCCTGCCAGTGCTGGAACTGTGCGGCATCGAGCCAGTCGTTGAGTAAATCCGCGATATCCGGCGCGGGAAAGGGAGCGGACTCCAGCTTGCCCTGCCGCCGCCAGCGCGGTGCGGCGGAATTGCACAGGTGTAGATCGGAGACATTATGCTTTACACTAAGGGCTACGATTTCTTCCAGCTTCATAACTCATCCTCGGAATATGAACGATATTGCGCATAACCTGGCACAGGTCCGGGACAAAATCTCCGGTGCCGCCGCCCGTTGCGGGCGTGCGCCAGAAGAAGTGACATTGCTTGCAGTGAGTAAAACGAAACCTGCGAGCGCGATCGAAGAAGCCATCGCGGCAGGCCAGCGGGCATTTGGTGAAAACTACGTCCAGGAGGGCGTGGAGAAGATTAACCATTTCCAGCAGGCAGGCGTCAGCGGTCTGCAGTGGCACTTTATTGGCCCCCTGCAGTCCAACAAAAGCCGGCTGGTGGCCGAACATTTTGACTGGTGCCACACCGTCGATCGGTTGAAAATCGCCACCCGCCTGAACGAGCAGCGCCCGGCGCATTTACCGCCGCTGAAGGTACTGATTCAAATCAACATTAGCGATGAGCAGAGTAAATCCGGCATCCCGCTGGAAGCGCTCGATGCCTTGGCGGCGGAGATCGCTGAGTTACCTCATCTGGAGCTGCGCGGCCTGATGGCGATCCCCGCGCCTGAGTCAGAATATGTAAGGCAGTTTGCCGTCGCCCAGCAAATGGCGGTAGCATTTGCGCGGTTAAAAACGCGGTACCCCACGGTCGATACGTTGTCTCTGGGAATGTCGGACGATATGGAAGCCGCTATCGCGGCGGGAAGCACAATGGTGCGCATCGGCACGGCCATTTTTGGTGCGCGCGACTACAGCAAATAATAAGGAATCTGAGGAACGCCATGAAGACGTTGACTTTCCTGCTTTCAACGGTCATTGAGCTTTACACGATGGTCGTGTTGTTACGCGTCTGGATGCAGTGGGCGCGCTGCGACTTTTACAACCCGTTTTCGCAGTTTGTGGTAAAGGCCACGCAGCCGATTGTCGGGCCGCTGCGCCGGATTATCCCGGCAATGGGGCCGATTGACAGCGCCTCGCTGCTGGTGGCATTCATCCTCTGCGTCATCAAAGCGATCGTACTGTTTATGGTGATCACCTTCCAGCCGATCATCTGGATCTCCGCCCTGCTTATTCTGCTGAAAACCATCGGCTCGCTGATCTTCTGGGTGCTCCTGCTGATGGCGATCATGAGCTGGGTCAGCCAGGGACGCAGCCCGGTGGAGTATGTGCTGATGCAGCTGGCGGACCCGCTGCTGCGCCCTATCCGCAACCTGCTGCCGTCGATGGGCGGTATCGATTTCTCGCCGATGGTGCTGGTGCTGCTGCTGTACGTGATCAATATGGGTATCGCCGAGGTGCTGCAGGCCACCGGTAACGTACTGCTGCCGGGGCTGTGGATGGCGCTATGAGTGCCGTTGAAAGCTGCGCTGACGGGCTGGTGCTGAGGCTGTATATTCAGCCGAAGGCCAGCCGCGACAGCATCGTGGGCGTGCATGGCGACGAGCTCAAAGTCGCCATTACCGCCCCGCCCGTTGATGGCCAGGCCAATGCCCATCTGGTTAAATTTCTCGCCAAACAGTTCCGCGTCGCCAAAAGCCAGGTACTGATTGAAAAAGGCGAGCTGGGCCGCCATAAGCAAGTTAAAATCATCGCCCCACAACAGATCCCGACTGCGGTCGCGGCGCTAACTGAATAAACAGGATTCATCATGCAAAAAGTCGTCCTCGCTACCGGCAACGCCGGTAAAGTGCGCGAACTGGCCTCGCTGCTGGAAGATTTTGGTCTCGATATCGTCGCTCAGACCGAGCTGGGCGTCGAGTCTGCGGAAGAGACCGGCCTGACCTTTATTGAAAATGCGATTCTGAAGGCGCGTCATGCGGCGCAGATCACCGGCCTGCCGGCTATCGCCGACGATTCCGGTCTGGCCGTCGATGCCCTGGGCGGCGCGCCGGGCATCTACTCCGCCCGCTATGCCGGCGTCGACGCCAGCGACCAGCAGAACCTTGAGAAACTGCTCGACGCCCTGCAGGACGTGCCGGACGACCAGCGCCAGGCGCAATTCCACTGCGTACTGGTCTATCTGCGCCATGCCGAGGATCCCACGCCGCTGGTGTGCCACGGCAGCTGGCCTGGGGTGATCGCCCGGAAAGCCGCGGGTCAGGGCGGTTTCGGCTACGACCCGATCTTCTTCGTCCCGTCAGAAGGAAAAACTGCGGCCGAACTGAGCCGTGAAGAAAAGAGCGCTATTTCCCATCGCGGGCAGGCGCTGAAACTGTTACTGGAAGCATTACGTAATGGCTAATTTGCCGCCGCTGAGTCTCTATATCCATATTCCCTGGTGCGTGCAGAAATGCCCGTACTGCGACTTTAATTCGCATGCGCTGAAAGGCGAAGTGCCGCACGATGACTACGTCCAGCATCTGCTGAACGATCTGCGGGCCGATGCGCAGTATGCCCAGGGACGGGAAATAGGCACCATTTTTATCGGCGGCGGTACGCCGAGCCTGCTGTCCGGCCCGGCCATGCAAACCCTGCTCGATGGCGTCCGCGCCTGCCTGCCGCTGGCCGCCGGGGCGGAAATCACCATGGAAGCCAACCCGGGCACCGTGGAGGCCGATCGCTTCGTGGATTACCAGCGCGCCGGGGTGAATCGCATCTCCATCGGCGTACAAAGCTTTAGCGAACCGAAGCTGCAGCGGCTGGGGCGGATCCACGGCCCGGAAGAGGCCAAACGCGCGGCACGCCTCGCCAGCGGCCTGGGCCTGCGCAGTTTCAATCTCGACCTGATGCACGGTTTGCCGGACCAGTCTCTGGAGGAGGCGCTGGACGATCTGCGTCAGGCCATTGCTCTCAACCCGCCGCATCTCTCGTGGTACCAGCTGACCATTGAGCCGAACACCTTGTTCGGCTCCCGGCCGCCGGTGCTGCCGGATGACGACGCGCTATGGGATATTTTCGAGCAGGGGCATCAGCTGCTGAGCGCCGCCGGCTACCAGCAGTACGAGACTTCCGCTTACGCCAAACCGGGCTATCAGTGTCAGCATAATCTCAACTACTGGCGCTTTGGCGACTACCTTGGCATCGGCTGCGGCGCGCACGGCAAGATAACCTTCCCGGACGGGCGCATTCTGCGTACCGCCAAAACCCGCCACCCGCGCGGCTATATGGAAGGCCGCTACCTCGAACGTCAGCATGATGTGGAAGAGGCGGATAAACCGTTTGAGTTCTTTATGAACCGTTTTCGCCTGCTGGAGGCCGCGCCGCGCGCGGAATTCCGCCGTTATACCGGTCTTGATGAAGCGGCGATCCGTCCGCAGCTGGACGCGGCGATAGCTCAGGGCTATCTGCAGGAAGACGAGCAGAACTGGCAGATCACCGAGCATGGAAAGCTGTTTTTAAATTCTCTTCTCGAACTATTCCTTAGCGAATAAATATCGTTATCCCATTCCCGCCAGGCAGAGTGCGGGAATGGGAATAACTCGATTCCTCCGCCATATATACCTTATTATATCCGATTCATTCTTATTAAATATTCCACCCTTAAATTAATTTGCATTAATTAATACAAGCCAAATATCAATCCAGCAATAAGATCGGTTATTTCCTTACCTCATTGCCAGAAAGTGTGAGTCAGGTAGCTTAAAGATGTACGACAACAAAGATAATATGTCATACAGAAATAAAGCATGATGCTAAAGATATTGACCAATTATCCCAAGTGCATGGAGCCAACTCATGAAAAAATACCCTTTTTCTCGTTCTCTGGTAGGTATAGCTTTGCTGGCCCTACTCTCCGCAGGGGCCGTCGCGGCTGAAAAAGTCACGTTAAAACTGGCTCATAACCTTGAGCGCAGCCATGTGGTGCATCAGGCGCTGGAGGAGATGTCCAGAGAGGTAAACCAGCTTTCTGACGGTAAGATGAAGATTCGTATTTACCCCAGTAGTCAGATGGGCAGCGCGCGCGAGACCATGGAGTTATTACAAAACGGCGCGCTGGATATGACCAAAGGTTCCGCCAGCGATCTGGAGTCCTTCGATAATATTTACGCCATTTATAATTTACCCTTCCTGTTTAACGACCAGAATCACTTCAATAAAGTCGTCTTCGGCGAGGTGGGCAAGGAAATAATGAACTCGACGAAAGAGAAAGGATTCTTTGCCCTTTCCGCTTATGTCGCCGGGACGCGAAGCTTTTATGCCAAAAAGCCCATTACTAAACCGGAAGATTTAAAAGGACTGAAGATCCGCGTCCAGGCCAGTCCGACAACGTTAAAAATGGTCGAATTAATGGGCGGTTCCCCGACCCCCATCTCCTTCGGTGAAGTTTATACCGCCATGCAGCAGGGGGTGGTGGACGGCGCGGAAAATAACGTTCCCTCCTGGGTGCAGACGCGCCATATCGAAATCGCGAAAGTATTCTCTGAAGATGAGCACGCCTCCATCCCTGACTTCCTCGTTATCTCCAGCAAAACCTGGGACAAGCTGACGCCGGATCAGCAGCACATTCTGATCAAAGCGGCGAAAGCCTCAGAGATTTATCAGCAACAGCTGTGGCGGAAGATCGATGCCGATACCCGCGCGCAGGCCAAAGCCCTGGGCGGAGAAATAGTCAAAGTAGATAAAGCGCCGTTCCGCGCCGCCGTGCAGCCGCTATACGATGACTTTAAAAAAGATCCCAGCCAGGCCGCCCTGCTGGCCAAATTTGAAGCTGCCGCGGAATAACCTTTAACGGGCCGGCCGCTGGCCCGTTTGCACCAGGACATCAACGATGATACTTAACCGCATTAAGCTGGCGGTGGACCGCACCATCGCCGCCTTCTCTGTCGCTGTAATGATTGCGCTGGTTGTCTGCGTCGTCTGGCAGGTATTTAGCCGCTACGTGCTCAACCAGCCAAGCACCCTGACCGACGAGCTGGCGCGCTTCTTAATGATCTGGGTCGGGCTACTGGGCGCGGCCTATACCGTCGGCGCCCAGCGTCACCTGGCGATTGATTTACTCACCATGACGCTCTCTCCCCGCAGGCAGGCGCTTTTCAGCGTCATCATTAACCTGCTGATCCTGCTGTTTGCCGGCGCAGTGATTGTGACCGGCGGCGTAAAACTGATTGCAAAAACGCTGTCGACCGCCCAGGTCTCAGCCGCGATGCAGATCCCCATGGGCTACGTGTATCTGATCCTGCCGCTCACCGGCATCATGATGATGTTTTACGCATTGTGTTTTATCAGTAACGGCCTGAAAAACATCAAACATGCAGAATAAGGAGCAACTCATGGATAGCTATATTGCACTGACGCTGTTTGGCGCTTTCTTTATTCTGGTTTGTATTGGCGTTCCCATCTCCTTCGCCATCGGTATCGCTACCGTTGGTTCGATGCTGCTGATGTTTCCCTGGGATATCGCGGTGATTACCGTGTCTCAACGCCTGGCGAACGGGCTTGATAACTTCGCGCTGCTGGCCATCCCCTTTTTTATCTTTGCCGGAACCCTGATGAACAGCGGCGGGATTGCCATACGTTTAATCAATCTTGCGCAGGTGATGGTCGGACGCGTGCCGGGCTCTCTGGGCCACGTCAACGTGCTGGCCAATATGATGTTCGGCTCGATTTCCGGTTCAGCCGTCGCCGCCGCCGCGGCGGTAGGCGGGACGCTGAATCCCATTCAGACGCAGAAAGGCTACGATCCGACCTTTTCCACAGCGGTAAACGTCTCATCCTGCATCACGGGTCTGCTTATTCCGCCGTCAAACGTCCTGATCGTCTTTTCCCTGACCGCAGGCGGCGTCTCGGTAGCCTCGCTGTTTATGGCCGGCTATTTGCCGGGCATCCTGATGGGCCTGGCTATTATGCTGGTCTGCGGCTGCATCGCTAAACGCCGCGGCTATCCGGTTTCCGAACGGCCGACCTGCGCCCAGGCGGCAAAGGCCTTTTTCGATGCTCTGCCCAGCCTGCTGCTGGTCATCATTGTGATGGGCGGGATCCTTGGCGGCATTTTTACCGCGACGGAAGCCTCTGCCATCGCCGTGGTCTACACCTTTATCCTGTCGGTACTGATCTATCGGGAAGTGAAGTGGCGCGATCTGCCGAAGCTGATTCTGGAATCGGTAGTCATGACCTCTATTGTGCTGCTGCTGATTGGCTTTTCGGTGGGCATGTCGTGGGCGATGACCAACGCCGACATTCCCTACATGATAAGCGATGCGCTAATGGGGGTGTCGGAAAACCCGGTGGTGATCCTGCTGTTGATAAATATCGTGCTGCTAATCGTCGGCATTTTTATGGATATGACCCCTGCGGTGCTGATTTTCACGCCGATATTTCTGCCCATTGCTGAGGATTTGGGCATGAACCCGGTTCATTTCGGCATCATGATGGTCGCTAACCTGTGCATCGGCCTGCTGACCCCACCGGTAGGCAGCGCGCTGTTTGTCGGCTGCTCCATTTCAGGAGTGAAAATTCAGCGGCTCATCAAACCGTTGCTGCCGTTCTACGCCGCCCTGCTGATCGCGCTGATGATGATTGTTTATATCCCGCCGATCTCGCTGTTTATTCCACAGCTGCTGGGGCTGATGTAGGGTTTTGCCCAGGAGAAGGGGCTCTCCTCCCTGAGGAAAAACGAGCGTTAGCCCCCGTGCTAACGCTTCTGCCCGGGCGGCGCTTAGCGCCCTGCCCGTCAGGCAAAAATCTTCAATATCAGAACATTGTGTCATCCGACAAGCCTATACCCGCCAGGCGCAGCCGGGCCATTCCGAACCTGATTCGGCTACTTAAGGACCCCGTCGCGGCGCATCTTCTCCAGCCCCTCCTGCCAGTATTTTTCGTCGCGAGCCAAATCCCGATAGCGTATCTCCAGCGCCATCAGCTGAGCGCTCAGTTCGCCTTTTTGCTTCTGCAGCGGCGCTATCTTTTTATCGCGCGCGGCCATCTCCGCTTTGATATTTTCACTCATCTCTTTATGCTGGCGATAATAGTTACGCTTCTGCTCATTCAGCACAGCATCGCGCTCGGCGCGCAGCGGCCCGGCATCGCAAACCGCTTTTTTCTGACAGGCGGCCAGGGCGGGTTCATAGATAGTTTTGTAGTAATGATTCTCGAATTTCAGCGGATCGTTTTGCCGATCTACTTCATACATTTTTTCCAGCATCGCCTGCTGCACGTCGCTGCGATCGAGCGTCTTGCCGTTCGCATCCGTACCCCATGAACGGTTAATCTGCTCCTCTAACGCGGCGATCTCGGTTTTCAGCGCATCCTGTTGCCCTTGCAACGTCTTCATCGTGGCTTTGCTGGCGGCAAAGCTGGCGTTAATTTTGGCAAATTGCGCCATAAATTTGTGGTCATTAACGATCAGGTTTTTACTTTCATCCCCTCCGATTTCCTTCAAGGTTCTCCCGCCCCTCTTCGCCGCCATTTGCAGCGAAAAGAATTCGGTCTGCCAGCCGGAGTCTTTGGTCCCTACCGCGGTCATCATGGCGGAGAACTTTACCGGCCGCCCCCTGGTCCAGACTCGCTCATAAAAAAAGTAATCTCCCGCGACGCCGACGCAAATATAGAGATCTTCCGCGGCGGCCATATCGCCTTCCAGCATATAGGTCGCCTGATTTCCCCGGGCGTCGAGCTGCTTTAGCGTCACACTTTGCAAGCGCATAATCCCGCCAGTCTGTTCAGCAAACTGCTTTTTCACCACGTCGTCTGTTGGCGTGTTGGCATCCGCCAGCACGTAACAAGGGGAAGCGATCATCAGGACGGTGAGCGTTTTCCATGCCTCTTTCATCAGCAAATTCCTTTTATGAATACAGCAGGCATCATAAGGCGTTCGCCACCGCAGGCAGGATAAATGAAATCTGATTTTGCTACCTGCGGACGCAGGTAGCGGGATGTAACTTACTTTAACGAGCCCACCAGCGCTTTGCGGCTGTCCTCAAGGGAGACCACTCGGCTGCAGACGTCTTTACCAAACTGCTGGAAATCGGCCTCCTGGTTTTTCCACTCGTCCTGAATCGCGGTTTGCAGACCGCCGAGGCTGCCGAGAATGCCCTGCAGCGGGTTGCCGCCGCCTTTGAGCACCGCTTTCGCCCCCATCTCGTTAATGCTGTCCTGCAGAATGCCGCCCATCGCCTGATTCACCAGCTGCTGGCCGTCGGCGCGCACCTGGTCGATGGCTTTATAGTGGAAGATCAGGCCATCGCTGCGGCGCTCAATGATGCGGTTCATCTGTTCTTTCAGCTGCGCGTCCAGCTTAGTCAGACGACCGTGCATACTGCTGTCGGCGCCGACCTGTTCGGTAATGATTTTATCCAGCGCCTTGCGGCCTTTTTCGACTCGCGAACGCGCGCCTTCGTCAATCCACGGCAGGCTGCTGCGCAGACCGGCCTGATAATCCTGGGCCTGCTCGCGCTGGGCGGCGCTGAGGGCATAGGCCTTGCCGTTAAAGGTCAGGTTACCGTCCGGTTTGATCACCAGATTGCCATTTTCCCCTTTCACCTGGACCTGCTGCGGGGTGAGGATCACATCGTCACGCGGCGTGACGCTACACTGGTAGTCTGCATGGGCAGACAAAGCGGTGACGGAGAGCGCCACCGCCAGCAGCGTTTTACGCATCATAAAACTCCCTTAAGACAAAACGGGCCGGCAGTTGCCGACCCTTGTCAAACTTAGTCCCACCAGACGTCAAAAAGTTCGCTGGTGCGCACATCCTCTAACTTACGCGCTTCCAGCCATTTGCGCACGATAGCCTGATGCTCTTCGGTACATTTACCGATCTCCTGCATGCAGATCAGCCCCTCCCAGGAGAGATAGCCGCTGCCGTCAAAGGCCAGCTTGTTCGGCTCAATCACCTCTTCGATCAGATCGTTGACCGTCTGGTCGATCTGTTCTTCGCTGGTCCCTTCCGGGAAACGCCAGGCGACGGAGAAGCCTAACTCCTGAAACTCGTCGATATGCATTTTTTTCCGCAGACGACGGCTACGATTCTTGGCCATTATTTCACCCTCTCGAACATTAAGTCCCATACGCCGTGGCCGAGACGATGGCCACGCTGTTCAAATTTGGTTACCGGGCGCGATTCCGGGCGCGGTACGTAATCGTTGCTTGCCGACTGGTTACGGTATCCTTCCAGCGAGGACATCACTTCCAGCATATGGACGGCATAGGCTTCCCAGTCGGTCGCCATATGGAAGACGCCGCCGAGCTTCAGTTTACTTTTCACCAGCTCGGCGAAAGGCGGCTGCACGATACGACGTTTATTATGGCGCGCTTTGTGCCACGGGTCAGGGAAAAACAGCTGCACCATATTCAGCGAGTTATCCGGAATCATAGTGTGCAGCACTTCCACCGCATCGTGACACATCACGCGCAGGTTTTGCACACCTTCTTCTTCGGCCGAGGCCAGACAGGCGCCGACGCCCGGGGAGTGCACTTCGATGCCGAGGAAATTCTGTTCCGGTTTGGCTTTTGCCATCGCCACCAGCGAGGCGCCCATCCCGAAGCCAATTTCGAGGGTGACCGGCGCTTCGCGGCCAAACAGGGCGGCGAAATCGAGCGGCGCATCGTTGAATTCAACGCCCATCACCGGCCAAATGTTATCCAGCGCATGCTGCTGCCCTTTCGTCAGGCGGCCCTGGCGACGGACGAAGCTACGAATACGGCGCAGCGGACGGCCGTTTTCATCAAATTCCGGAGAGATGACGTCGTTTTTCATAAAAGTTAGGTCTGCTAGTGAAAGTGTTCGGAAAACGGGCATTATCCAAAGTTACCCGGCGGATGCAAGGGTTTACAGCCACTCGGCCTTGTGCTGCAATCTGCCACCCTGTAATCGCGATCCCGGAGCCGTAGCTTTGACTTTTCTCGCCACGCAATTTTCAGCCCAGGTCCTGGACTGGTACGACAAATACGGGCGTAAAACCCTGCCCTGGCAAATCGCCAAGACGCCCTACAAAGTATGGCTCTCCGAAGTGATGTTGCAACAAACCAAGGTGACCACGGTTATCCCGTATTTTGAACGCTTTATGGCGCGTTTCCCCACGGTGGTCGATCTCGCCAACGCGCCGCTGGATGAGGTGCTGCATCTGTGGACCGGACTGGGTTACTACGCGCGGGCGCGCAACTTACACAAAGCGGCGCAGCAGGTGGCGGCGCAGCACGGCGGCGAATTCCCGCAGACCTTTGACGAAGTGGCGGCGCTTCCCGGCGTCGGGCGCTCAACGGCGGGGGCCATTTTATCCCTTTCGCTCGGTCAGCATTATCCGATTCTCGACGGCAACGTGAAGCGCGTGCTCGCCCGCTGCTATGCTGTCAGCGGCTGGCCGGGGAAAAAAGAGGTGGAAAAACGGCTGTGGGAGATCAGCGAAGCGGTCACGCCGGCGAAGGGCGTGGAGCGTTTTAACCAGGCGATGATGGATCTCGGGGCGATGGTTTGCACCCGCTCGAAGCCGAAGTGCGAACTGTGCCCGCTGAGCAACGGCTGCGTGGCCTACGCCAATCATTCATGGGCAGAATATCCGGGCAAAAAACCGAAGCAGACCATTCCGGAACGCACCGGCTATTTTCTGCTGATGCAGCACGGTGACGAGGTGTTTCTCGCCCAACGTCCGCCGGTGGGTCTGTGGGGCGGATTGTTCTGTTTTCCGCAGTTTGCCGACGAAGCGGGCCTGCGCGAGTGGCTGGCACAGCGCCAGATTAAGGCCGATAATCTGACGCAGCTCACCGCTTTTCGCCACACTTTCAGCCATTTCCACCTGGATATTGTGCCGATGTGGCTTACAGTGCACTCATCTGGCGCATGCATGGATGAAGGCAACGCACTCTGGTATAACTTAGCGCAGCCGCCGTCCGTCGGTCTGGCGGCCCCCGTGGAGCGCTTGTTGCAACAGTTAAAAGCCGGAACGCCGGTATAAATTTTCGGCTATCAAAGAGGATTGATTATGAGCAGAACCATTTTTTGTACCTTCCTGCAGCGTGAAGCGGACGGCCAGGATTTTCAGCTGTATCCGGGCGAACTCGGGAAGCGCATTTACAACGAAATCTCCAAAGAAGCCTGGGCGCAATGGCAGCACAAGCAGACCATGCTGATCAACGAGAAAAAGCTCAGCATGATGAACCCGGAGCACCGCAAGCTGCTGGAGCAGGAGATGGTGCAGTTCCTGTTTGAAGGGAAAGACGTGCACATCGAAGGCTATACGCCGCCGGAAAAACAGTAAGGGCCCTGCGGCCTTTTAAAAACAAACACAACACGCACGCCCGGAATGATGAAAAAATACTTAGCGCTCGCGCTGATTGCGCCGTTGCTCGTTTCGTGTTCCAGCTCCAATAAAAAAGGCGCCGAATACAACGAGGCCTGGGTCAAGGATACCAACGGTTTTGATATCCTGATGGGCCAGTTTGCCCACAACATCGAGAACATTTGGGGGTACAACGAAGTCCTGCTCGCCGGGCCGAAGGACTACGTCAAATACACCGACCAGTATCAAACCCGCAGCCACATCAACTTCGATGAAGGGACGATCACCGTCGAGACCATCGCCGGCACCGATCCGCGCGGACGACTGCGCCAGGCGATCGTCAAAACCCTGCTGATGGGCGATGACCCCAACTCCATCGACCTCTATTCCGATGTCGATGACATTCAGATCTCCAAAGAGCCGTTCCTCTATGGCCAGGTGGTGGATAACACCGGGGCATCGATTCGCTGGGAGTGGCGCGCCGCGCGCTTTGCCGACTATCTGCTGCAAACCCGCCTGAAGAGCCGCAACAACGGCCTGCGCGTGGTCTACAGCATCACCATTAACCTGGTGCCGAACCACCTCGACAAACGTGCGCATAAATACCTCGGCATGGTGCGTCAGGCCTCGCGTAAGTATGGGGTTGATGAGTCGCTGATCCTCGCGATTATGCAGACCGAATCCTCCTTTAACCCTTATGCGGTCAGCCATGCCGACGCCATGGGGCTGATGCAGGTGGTCCAGCACAGCGCCGGCAGAGACGTCTTCCGTTCCCAGGGTAAATCGGGCCTGCCAAGCCGCAGCTATCTGTTCGACCCGGCGAATAACATTGACACCGGTACCGCCTACCTGGCGATGCTGAACAATGTCTACCTCGCCGGCATCGATAACCCCACCTCGCGTCGCTACGCGGTGATCACCGCCTATAACGGCGGCGCCGGCAGCGTGCTGCGGGTCTTCTCCAGCGATAAAGTCCAGGCGGCGAATATCATCAACAGCATGGCGCCAGGGGACGTCTACCAGACCCTGACTACCCGTCATCCTTCGGCGGAATCGCGCCGCTATCTGTATAAAGTTAACACGGCGCAGAAAAGCTACCGCCGTAAATAACCCCCTCCTGACACCGGCCTCAGCCCCGCGCTGAGGCCGCGTTTTTTCTGCGCCATACGGTGCAATATCTTTCGGTTTTCTGCGGCAGTTAACAGAAGCCTTCGGTTGGCGAATGATAGAATCGCATCAAAATAACGGGTTTAATGTTATTTTAAAAACATAACAAGCCCACATTCGTGAGGATAACTACATGAATCTTAAGCTGCAGCTCAAAATACTGTCGTTCCTGCAGTTCTGTCTTTGGGGGAGCTGGCTTACCACGCTTGGCTCATACATGTTTGTCACCCTGAAGTTTGACGGCGCAGCAATCGGCGCGGTTTATAGCTCGCTCGGTATCGCCGCGGTGCTGATGCCGACGCTGCTCGGCATCGTCGCCGATAAGTGGATTAGCGCCAAATGGGTGTATGCCGTTTGTCACCTGGTGGGTGCGCTGACGCTGTATCTGGCGGCGCAGGTCACCACGCCGGGCGAAATGTTCCTCGTGATCCTCCTCAACTCGCTGGCCTATATGCCGACGCTGGGGCTGATTAACACCATCTCTTACTATCGCCTGCAGTCGGCGGGGCTGGATATCGTTACCGATTTTCCGCCGATCCGTATCTGGGGCACTATCGGCTTTATCTTCGCCATGTGGGGCGTCAGCTTCTCCGGCTTTGAGCTGAGCCATATGCAGTTGTACATCGGTGCGACGTTGTCGGTATTGCTGGCGCTGTTCACCCTGACGCTGCCGACGATCCCGGTGGCTAACGCCCAGCGTAATCAAAGCTGGACGGAGATGCTGGGGCTTAACGCTTTCGCGCTGTTTAAAAACAAGCGCATGGCCATCTTCTTTATCTTTTCGATGATGCTCGGCGCCGAGCTGCAAATCACCAACATGTTCGGTAATACCTTCCTGCACAGCTTCGATAAAGATCCGCTGTTTGCCGGCAGCTTTATCGTCGAACACGCCTCGGTGCTGATGTCGATCTCGCAGATCTCCGAGACCCTGTTTATCCTGACCATCCCGTTCTTCCTCAGCCGCTACGGCATAAAGAACGTCATGCTGATGAGTATCGTGGCGTGGATGCTGCGCTTCGGCCTGTTCGCCTTTGGCGACCCGACGCCGTTCGGCACCGTGCTGCTGGTACTGTCGATGATCGTCTACGGTTGCGCCTTCGACTTCTTCAACATCTCCGGTTCAGTGTTCGTTGAGAAAGAGGTGCGCCCGGAAATCCGCGCCAGCGCCCAGGGGATGTTCCTGATGATGACCAACGGCTTCGGCTGTATTCTCGGTGGCATGGTGAGCGGCAAAGTGGTGGAGCACTTTACCGTCGAAGGGATCACTAACTGGCAGAGCGTGTGGCTGATTTTCGCCGGCTATTCGCTGGCGCTGGCTTTTGCCTTCGTGGCGCTGTTCAAATACAAACACGTCAGACAGCCGACCGCCGCGCAGCAGAGCGCGTGATCGGCAAAAGTAAAACGCCCCGCCTGTTCGGCGGGGCGTTTTTTTATCCCTTCAACACGTAGCCATACAGCCGCTTAATGCCGTCCGGATCCGTCTCGCTATAGACTCCCTGCAGCTCCGGCGAGAAGCCCGGCAGCATATTGACCCCCTCCTCCAGCGCGAGGAAATAGCGCAGCACAGCGCCCCCCCAGACCTCACCGGGCACCACGCATAATACCCCCGGCGGATACGGCAGCGCCCCTTCCGCCGCGACGCGGCCCTCCGCCTCGCTCAGACGCACCAGCTCCACGTCGCCGCGGATAAATTCGCGGTTGGCATCCTGGGGATTCATCACCACCCGCGGGAAGCTCCGTTTACGGAACATCTCTTTTTGCAGGCTCTTCACGTCAAAGCTGACGTACAGATCGTGCATCTCCTGGCACAACTCGCGCAGGGTATAGTCGCGATAGCGCACCGGATATTTGTTGTAGATGGTCGGCAACACATCGGCCAGCGGCGTATCCGCTTCAATATGCTGTTCAAACTGCCCCAGCATCGCCACCAGCTGCGCCATTTTTTCGGCGCTTTCCGCCGGCGTCAGCAGGAACAGAATCGAGTTAAGGTCGCACTTCTCCGGCACGATGCCGTTTTCCCGCAGGTAATGCGCCAGAATGGTCGCCGGGATGCCGAACTCACTGTACTCCCCGCTCTCCGCATCGATGCCAGGGGTGGTCAACAACAGCTTGCACGGGTCGACAAAATACTGGTCGTCGGCATAGCCCTCGAAACCATGCCAGCGCGCGCCCGGTTCGAAGCTGAAGAAACGACGCTCCCGGGCGATCGCTTCGGTCGGGTGATCCTGCCACGGGCGCCCCGCCACCATCGGCGGAATAAAGGGCTGAATCATCTTACAGTTGGCGATGATCGCTTTGCGCGCCTCGATGCCCAGCGCCACGCATTCGGCCCACAGGCGGCGGCCGCTCTCGCCTTCGTGAATTTTGGCGTTGACGTCCAGCGCGGCGAACAGCGGATAAAACGGGCTGGTGGAGGCATGCAGCATAAAGGCGTTATTCAGCCGCTTGTGCGGACAGAAGCGCGCCTGGCCGCGCAGATGGTTATCCTTTTTATGGATCTGCGACGTCTGCGAGAAACCGGCCTGCTGCTTGTGTACGGACTGGGTGACAAAAATGCCCGGATCGTCCGGCGTCAGCTCCAGCAGTAGCGGCGAACAGTCGGCCATCATCGGGATAAACTGCTCATAGCCCACCCACGCCGAGTCGAACAGGATGTAATCGCAGAGGTGGCCGATTTTATCGACCACCTGGCGGGCGTTATAGACCGTGCCGTCATAGGTCCCGAGCTGGATCACCGCCAGGCGAAACGGGCGAGCGGCCGTGGCTTTCTCTGGCGCCGCTTCGCGGATGAGATCCCGCAGGTAGCGCTCATCAAAGCAACGCTCGTCAATGCCGCCGATAAAGCCGAACGGATTGCGCGCGGCTTCAAGATAGACAGGCGTCGCCCCCGCCTGAATCAGCGCCCCGTGATGGTTTGACTTGTGGTTATTGCGATCGAACAGCACCAGATCGCCGCGGGTCAACAGCGCGTTGGTCACAACTTTGTTGGCCGCCGAGGTGCCGTTAAGGACGAAGTAGGTTTTATCCGCATTAAAGACCTTCGCGGCGAACTTCTGCGCATGCTTGGCCGACCCTTCGTGGATCAGCAGATCGCCTAATTTTACATCGGCGTTACACATATCGGCGCGAAAGACGTTTTCGCCAAAAAAGTCATAGAACTGACGGCCTGCGGGATGCTTTTTGAAAAAGGCCCCGTGCTGGTGTCCCGGACAGGCAAAAGTGCTGTTATCCATTTCGACGTACTGGGTCAGCGTATTGAAAAACGGCGGCAGCAGACGCGCTTCATAATCGCAGGCCGCCGCTTCCAGCTCGAGCCACTCCTGATCTTTACCGGCGATCACCGCCTGTACCCCCTCCGGCTTATCGACCGCCGTCTCGCTCAGCAGGTAGACCGGCAGGTTAAATCCGCTACGCCTGAGGAGGGCAAGGATACCGCTGCGACTGTCCGCCGCGGTGATGACGACTGCCGCCACATCAGTAAAATCGGTACTGTCCAGCGCCACAACGCGACGGTGGGTGGACAAGCGGGTGACCAGCTCGCAGCTGGCGGCAATGTGCATGGATTTCATAAGCGCAAATGCCCGTATCGGGAGTGTAAAAATCTCAGACAAGGGAAACCTTGCCCAACGATGTGTCCGGGTCTGACGGATTCAGCTCCGACCGCCGGACATCAGTAAAAGCAGACGCGTCCGATCTTACTGTTGCCCTACAGTGAGCATACGTGTCCTTCACCGCATGGTGAACGAAGGGGTAAGCGTAGCAAGATGAGGCAGCCCACGCATCTGTGCGCGGCGTCGCTGGCGAGGTAATGGCAGTGTCGTCATCGGCGGCCTCATATCAGGGAGGAGAAAATTCGCGCAATCATGGCACCTTTCCCTGGCAGGCGCAAGATGAAAACCGTATGCACTTATATCACGGATACACAAGCTTTCACGGCGGGTTAACGTCATAATCAGTCGGTTATCAGGGATATTTAACAGGAGTCAGCGTGGTTACAGGACCTTTTATTAATGCCAGCGCGGTGCTGGTCGGCGGCGTGTTAGGCGCCCTACTCAGCCAGCGGTTGCCGGAACGGATCCGCACATCCATGACCTCAATTTTTGGCCTGGCGTCATTAGGCATCGGTATTTTACTGGTGATTAAATGCGCCAATCTGCCGGTGATGGTGCTGTCGACCCTGGTGGGAACGCTGCTCGGCGAAATATGCAATATGGAAAAAGGCATAAATACGCTGGTCAGTCAGCTTCAGCAGTTGCTGTCATCGAAGGGTAAGAAAAAGGCCTCAGCTCATGACTCCTATATTCAGAGCTATGTGGCGATTATCGTCCTGTTCTGCGCCAGCGGCACCGGCGTCTTCGGCGCCATGCGCGAAGGAATGACCGGCGACGCCAGCATTCTGATTGCCAAAGCGTTTCTTGATTTTTTCACCGCCACCATTTTCGCCTGCACCCTGGGCATTGCCGTCGCCGCCATCAGCGTGCCGATGCTGCTTATCCAGCTGACCCTCGCGGCCTGCGCGGCGATCATTATGCCGCTCACCACGCCGATGATGCTGGCGGATTTCAGCGCCGTCGGCGGTATGCTGCTGGTGGCCACCGGGCTGCGCATCTGCGGAATAAAAATGTTTGCCGTGGTGAATATGCTGCCTGCGCTGGTGCTGGCGATGCCGATTTCAGCGGCCTGGACGCTGTTTTTTGCCTGAAGACGCGTGCTTTTAGCGCAATGTGGTGATAGATTGTTCAGTCTGCTGCAAAACAGATAAATTTCGTTGACGAGGCGCGGCGATTACGGTTTAATGCGCCCCGTTGCCCGGATAGCTCAGTCGGTAGAGCAGGGGATTGAAAATCCCCGTGTCCTTGGTTCGATTCCGAGTCCGGGCACCACTATTTAAAGAACCCAGCCTATGGCTGGGTTTTTGCTTTTCTGCATCCGGACTCTTCATCGAACTGCGTTCGATTATTCGCCGCCCAGCGGCTCACCCCTTCGGGGCCAGCGCGACACGCGCGCTGTTCAACGCCTGCGGCGTTAGTCCGAGTCCGGGCACCACTATTTAAAGAACCTGCCCAATCTTGTGAACCTGCTGTGTATCAACAGAAATTTTGAATACATCCATTGGTATGCCTCATGACGAGTATCCCAACGCAGTATGGTTAGCAATAAGACACCACCGGTCCGCGCCGATTTCAGGTACATGGCCGTGTTCCTCAGCCACCTTCAAACATGAGAGTAGCGTGTCAAGGGAAACGGCGAAATGATCACGACCATTATCAAGCACATAAACTGTACAACTGTCATCATCAGTATGCATAAGCATTACAGCAGGAATGTTTTAACCGCCATATGCATTTTAATCACCGAACTGGCACGCCATGGATAGAGTAAATTAATTCACCAAATTAGCAGGGAGATTTATGAGGACCGAACGGTGCTCCCTGTCGCCAGCTACTACCCTAAGCACGGCTTCTCCAAGGCATCTTCCAACCTCTTCATGATCTACAGTAAAAAGACAGGTTGAAGACATTATCCGCGAAGAAAAATCACTGCTCGCAGTGGCACACATCATGGACTGGTCATCAAGGCTACCCACATTAAGCGATCGCAGATAATGGCTAGCCCCCATCAATAAAAAGTCATTGATGAAAATGATAAAGTCCGGCTTTATTTCTTGCAGCATGAATTGCTGCACAGCTTTCTCCCCGGACAATTCATCGACTGTTCCAAAGAAAACTAATCCTTTACCCGGTGTTAGTCCACATTCGCGCATTTCATGTAAACAGCCATCCAGAAACTGTTGGCCGTGCATACTATCAGGACCCAGCGTGGCAATAGCGATACGCTTCGCGCCCTGACATAGAGCAAAACGAACGCACTGACGCCCCATATCTTCATGATAAAAATCGACCCAGTTGAACAGCCCGTTCATTGCTCGACTCTGCCCCATTGTAACAAACGGGAACTGGAGGTCATTTAGTAGCAGAATACGTTCATCGACGATTCGCGTATCAGTGAGAATTACGGCATCTGCGCGGTTTTGTTCAACAATCTTACGTAACAACTGATGTTCACCTTGCCGATCGGTAGTGACATGAATAACAGGATCAATACCACTGTCTTTAAGGCTGGCCTGAAGACCTCTGGCAATACGCATAAAGAACGAAGCAGTATGCACGTTACCATCCTTCGCTACAGGTAGAAGCAAGGCGACAACGCCCACTTTACCACTCCTTAAATGCCGGGCAGAAGCATTGGGCCTGTAACCTAGCGTTTCTGCTGCCTTAAGCACCTTCTCACGAGTATGACTACTTATATCGCTTTTATTGTTTAACGCTTTCGAGACCGTGGCTGTTGATAGGTTTAGATACTCTGCCAATTCTTTAATATTCATTTTTCGTTATGGATTAAATGGCTTCCTGTAAGGATATTATTGCTACTTTAAACCTTTATTTTCCTTGTGACAATATAAAAACCCTTACCCCATCATTTCATTGTGCGACATCGATCACATACAGAATAAAAAGCCTATTGCGTAACTTATTTTAAAGATCAAGAATGAAAAATACGAAATCGATTAAGTATTATTTTTTAAAAAATATTTCACATAACAATCTGGATAAGGGTACTTTCTCATGCAATTAGATAGAGTCATGCCTGCCTCTGTATCAAGAGGTAAAAAAAGGCCACAAATAATCTGGATATGTCTTCTGGCAGCACTTGCAGGTTTACTATTTGGGTTAGATATCGGTGTCATCTCAGGCGCATTACCCCTTATCGCCAAAGAATACAATCTTATCGATAGTCAGCAGGAATGGATTGTCAGTTCAATGATGGTAGGTGCTGCTGCAGCCACATTGTGCAGCGGCGTTCTGGCATATCGTCTGGGCCGCAAATATGCGTTACTGATTGCCGCAGCCTCCTTTAGCCTGGGAGCAATATTTTGCACGTTTGCTACTAACGTCGAGATGTTGATTATTGGTCGGCTTATTCTCGGTGTCGGACTCGGCGTCGCTTCCTACGCCACACCGCTTTATCTCTCTGAAATTACGCCCAAGAGTATTCGGGGAGCAATGATTTCTGCCTATCAGTTGATGATTGCCCTGGGAATTTTAATCGTATTCCTCACCAATACTGCTTTCAGCTATAGCGGCAACTGGCGAGGAATGCTGCTCGTCGTGGCAATACCTTCCCTGATTTTTCTGTTTGGCGCATTGTTTTTGCCTCGCAGCCCACGCTGGCTCATGATGCATGGTCGGGAAGAAGCAGCTTATGAAGTGCTCATGCGATTACGCAGTAGTCATGCAGAGGTAGAAAGTGAATTACGGGAAATAAAAGAACAACTCAGGATAAAGCAACAGGGATGGCATTTATTCCTGGAAAACAAAAATTTTCGCCGCACTGTTGGTTTAGGCATTGTTTTGCAAATCATGCAACAATTCTCTGGCGTCAACGTTATGATGTATTACGCCCCACGTATTTTCCATGAAATAGGTTTTACTTCCACATCAGACCAAATGTGGGGCACTGTCATCGTAGGTGTTGTTATGACCATTGCGACATTTATTGCCGTTGGTTTCGTGGACAGATGGGGTCGCAAGCCCATGCTGTATATAGGTTTTCTTACCATGAGTCTCGCAATGGGGGTGGTCGGGGCACTACTCGGTGGCGAAGTATTATCCGTGCCAGGAAAAATTGTCACTGTTGCCATGCTGCTGATATTTATCGTTGGTTTTTCAATGTCCGCCGGTCCGCTCATCTGGCTGTTGTGTTCTGAAATTCAACCACTTAAAGGGCGTGAGTTTGGTATCACCTGCTCGACTTTTACCTGCCATATAGCCGGAATGATTGTCAGTGCGACGTTCCTGTCACTTCTGAACTCATTAGGAAGCGCTCACACATTTTATTTATATGCGTTACTGAACGTCGTAGCCATTGTTATTATTAATCGCTTCGTTCCTGAAACGAAAAACATATCTCTGGAACAGATTGAACAGAATCTGATGGCTGGTAATAAATTACGCAATATTGGACGATGATAGACAGAGGTATCGCACATGGGTTTTTTAGAGTTTAAAGAAGAAGGTTTTTATATTTCCTTTTCGCTGAATGAAGAAGGAGTTATCTATATTGACCAATTTTCCACTACGGAGCATGGTGAGTCACACGGTGAGTTTCCATTGATTCAGGTTCATGCCAGCGGATATAATCAAAATGATCATCATGCACGTAAACATACTGGCTGCGAACCAGGGTCATCTTTACGCTATAAGACGCACCGGTGTTACGATAATGACCTTGGAAAGAAACTTGAAGTCGCGCTAACCGGGGACGTCATATCTGCATATTGGCATCTCCAGCATTTTCAACACCTGAAAACAGCCAGAATATGGTGTGAAATTCATAATCACAGCCAGGAGTCTATTGGGCTTGAATATGTCAGTTCCCTGACACTGTTTGCCATTAGTAGCCTTCCGTGGGAAAAGAACAGCGTTCTTCATCTTCCACATAATAACTGGTATGGCGAAGCGCAATGGAAGAGGGCGACACTTCCTGAGCTTGGGCTTGATAAGGTAAACCGCTTCTCTTTGGATAGATTTTCCATAGAAAATACCGGGACCTGGTCAAGCATCGGCTACCTGCCTTGCGCTGCTTTTGAAGATTTAGCCGCAGGTACCACTTTGTTATGGCAGATTGAGCATAATGGCTCATGGCAGTGGGAGATTGGCGACTTCCGTGAGCATCTTTACTTACAAATCAGCGGTCCTACTGAAAACGAAAATCACTGGTGGAAACAGCTCATGCCTGGTGAAACGTTCACCTCTGTCCCGGTAGCCGTATCGCTGGTTCAGGGTGGACTGCAAGAAGCGCTACAGGAAATCACCCGTTACCGCCGCCGGATCCTCCGGCCTTCTCAGGATAATATTGTTTTACCGGTCATTTTTAATGATTATATGAACTGTCTCTTTGGTGATCCTACGACAGAAAAACTGTTGCCGCTCATCGATATTGCAGCAGTTGCAGGTTGCGAATACTTCTGTATCGACTGCGGCTGGTATTCAGACGGTGAATGGTGGGATGGTGTCGGAGAATGGCAACCTTCAGTTACGCGCTTTCCACGCGGGATAAGAGAGCCCATCGATTATATTGCTGCAAAAGGCATGAAACCAGGCCTGTGGCTGGAGCTTGAGGTCATAGGTATTACGTGCACTCTGGCACAGAAACTTCCTGATGAATGCTTTTTCCAGCGCCATGGTAAACGAGTTATTGACCATCAGCGTTATCAGCTTGATTTCCGCCATCCCCTGGTTCAGGAACACGCCGATCGGGTTATTGCCCGGTTGGTTGATGAATACGGTATTAGTTATATTAAAATGGATTACAACATTAATGCCGGTAGTGGTACCGACTATCAGGCCGACAGCACAGGTGACGGACTGTTGCAGCATAACCGCGCCTACCTTTCCTGGCTGATTAAAACAATGAATCGTTATCCACACCTGGTGATAGAAAACTGCGGAAGCGGTGGACTCAGGATGGATTATGCTTTGCTGCAACATCACAGCATCCAGTCTGTTACCGATCAAACAGACTATCGTTTAATGGCTGTTATCGCATCGTCTGCTGCTTCTGCTGTTACGCCGGAACAGGCTGCTATCTGGTCTTATCCGCTGCGTGAGGGTGACCGGGAAGAAGTAGTGATGAATATGATTAATTCGATGTTATTACGCATACACCAAAGTGGCCATCTTGCGGAGCTTAGCGAGGAACGCTTTTTACTGGTTAAAGAAGGTATCGCACTATATAAAACCTTCCGCGAAAAGATCCCCCACATGACACCTTTCTGGCCGTTGGGAATGCCATCAATGTCATCGCCATGGCTTGCCTTCGGGCTTTACGATGATAATGATATATGGCTTGCGGTTTGGCGAATGGACAGCACTGAAGATACTATTTCACTCCCTCTCCCCATTCCTGAAGCAGAATACTTAAAAGTGAATTACGCTTACCCTCATTTTGATAAAAGTGAATACGCTTCCATTCGGGAAAATAACAGAATGGAAATAACACTTCATAAAAAGTTCATGGCGAGGCTATTACACTGCCACCATTAAAAAACCACAGAAAAAATTAACATAAGAAATATATTCTTTTGTGACTTACATGTCACAAAAGAATGTTACCACTGCCACAACCCTTAATTAAAAGCTGTCAATTACTTTTATCTTAATCTTACATCTTATCTTTAAGAGGTTAAAATGAATTTCCTAAAAAAAACGTTCTACATTGCAGCATTGTTTTGTATGGCATTCTCCATTCCGGCATTGAGTGCCGGCCCCTGGATCGAAGCGCGTGATGGATACGAAACAGCCTATAATCGTCATGAACTAGCCTTTCGGGGAGGATATGATTTCAATAATGGTGCAGGTGTCATGTTAACCAATGCCTATAATTTAGAGGCATATGAACAACTCAAACATAGCTGGAATGAACTTGAAGGTTGGTATCCATTTTTATCTCTTTCTGAATTGACAATTTATGTTGGTGCTATTGTCAATGAAAATACAGAGGGTTCAGGTGGGGCAGGATATTTTGACTTCAGATATACAGTTGCCCCTTCTCTAAGCTTTACGCTACGAACTCGTTATAATTATCGTAATTATGATTCTGTAAATTACCTTGGGAAAAAAGATTCCGATAATAACATGGAAACTCATATAGGAATGAATTATGTAATTAACAATGAATGGAATTATTACCTGGAGCCTGCTTATTATAGTCATTTTAATGACTTTCATGCCAGCAATGATAAAAACTATCACTGGGAAGTTGATAATGTTTTTACATACACGGGGTTCAAGCATGCACAGCCATATTTTTCGGCAGCCTATATGGATCGCGTAACGGCGAAGCATGACGATAACTATCGAATTCGAATTGGTTTACGCTATAATTTCTGAACGAAAACATCCTGAATTTCCTCTACGAGGAATTCAGGATACCGTGACTACCACTGTTCAATATGATCGGTTGTGTGGTGAATCGTACTTCACACATGGTCTACCACCCCGTATCCTCTGTATCTTTAAGCTCCGTCTCCCATAGAATCTTTTCGCAAATACATTGCCAGATATAATATAACACGCTGATTAAAATCGTCTTTTTGTCGCCAAAAGCGGCTAAAAACGCCCTTTTCTGGCAATCGATCCGCCCAGGCGGCTACCCTGCTTTCCCTCCGGATGGCTGAATAGCATCTTATATTCCATTTTGCGCTAAATGACAGAGAAATATTCTTTAAATAACCGATTTCACAGACCTACCATGCAAAAATATCTTAAACGAGTGGGTAAATGGTTATGTCACTGTTTCATTCCGTGAGCGACCTGATCGGTCATACTCCCCTGCTCCAGTTGCACAAACTGGATACCGGCCCCTGCAGTCTGTTTTTAAAACTGGAAAATCAGAATCCGGGCGGCTCAATTAAAGATCGGGTTGCGCTGTCGATGATTAACGAAGCCGAGCGCCAGGGCAAACTGGCGCCCGGCGGGACAATTATCGAAGCCACCGCCGGCAATACCGGCCTCGGCCTGGCGCTAATTGCGGCGCAGAAAAATTACCGCCTGATCCTGGTGGTGCCGGACAAAATGAGCCGCGAGAAAATCTTTCACCTGCGGGCGCTGGGCGCGACGGTGCTGCTCACCCGCTCCGACGTCAATAAAGGCCACCCGGCCTATTACCAGGATTATGCCCGCCGCCTTGCCGATGAAACGCCGGGGGCTTTTTACATCGACCAGTTTAACAACGACGCTAATCCGCTGGCGCACGCTACCTCCACCGCGCCAGAACTTTTCCAGCAGCTGGAGGGCGACATAGACGCCATCGTCGTCGGCGTTGGCTCCGGCGGCACGCTGGGCGGGCTTCAGGCCTGGTTTGCAGAACATTCGCCGAAAACGGAATTTATCCTCGCCGATCCGGCGGGCTCGATCCTTGCCGATCAGGTTGATACCGGACGCTACGGCGAAACGGGATCCTGGCTGGTCGAAGGGATTGGAGAAGATTTCATCCCGCCGCTGGCCAGGCTGGAAGGGGTGCATACCGCCTATCGCGTCAGCGACCGCGAAGCGTTCCTCACCGCGCGCCAGCTGCTGCAGGTCGAGGGGGTGCTGGCCGGCTCCTCCACCGGTACCCTGCTCAGCGCCGCGCTGCGCTACTGCCGGGCGCAAAGCCGTCCGAAGCGGGTAGTGACCTTCGCCTGCGACAGCGGCAATAAATACCTGTCAAAAATGTTCAACGACGACTGGATGCGCCAGCAGGGGCTGATCGCCCGCCCCGAACAGGGCGATCTCAGTGATTTTATCGCCCTGCGCCATGACGAAGGCGCCACCGTCACGGCCGCGCCGGACGACACCCTGGCCGCAGTATTTACCCGCATGCGGCTGTATGACATCTCCCAGCTGCCGGTGCTGGAGGATGGCCGCGTGGTCGGCATCGTCGATGAGTGGGATTTGATCCGCCACGTAAGGGGCGATCGCCAACGCTTCTCTCTGCCGGTCAGCGAAGCGATGAGCCGCCATGTTGAAACTCTCGATAAGCGTGCGCCAGAGAGCGAACTGCAGGCCATTCTCGATCGCGGTCTGGTGGCGGTGATCGCTGACAACGCGCGTTTTCTTGGCCTGGTCACCCGCAGCGATGTACTGACCGCCTGGCGTAACCGAGTCGCACAATAAGGAATTTTTTATGTCATCCATCCACACCCTGAGCGTACATAGCGGAACCTTCACCGACAGCCACGGCGCAGTGATGCCGCCGATTTACGCCACCTCCACTTTTGCTCAGCCGGCGCCGGGGCAGCATACCGGCTATGAATATTCCCGTAGCGGGAACCCTACCCGCCACGCGCTGGAGACGGCGATCGCCGACCTGGAAAACGGCACGCGCGGCTACGCGTTCGCCTCCGGGCTGGCCGCTATCTCCACCGTGCTGGAGCTGCTGGATAAGGACAGCCACCTGGTGGCGGTCGATGATGTGTATGGCGGTACTTATCGCCTGCTGGAAAACGTTCGCCGCCGTAGCGCTGGTCTGCAGGTGAGCTGGGTGAAACCCGACGACCTGGCGGGGATTGAAGCGGCGATCCGCCCCGATACGCGCATGATCTGGGTGGAGACGCCCACCAACCCGCTGCTGAAGCTGGCGGATCTCAGCGCCATCGCCGCTATCGCGCGCCGCCATAACCTGATCAGCGTCGCCGATAACACTTTCGCCTCGCCGGCGATCCATCGCCCGCTGGAGCATGGGTTTGATATTGTGGTCCACTCCGCGACCAAGTACCTCAACGGCCATTCCGATGTCGTCGCCGGCCTGGCGGTGGTTGGCGATAACGCTGAGCTCGCGGAGAAGCTTGGCTACCTGCAGAATGCGGTAGGCGGTGTACTCGACCCGTTCAGCAGCTTCCTGACGCTACGCGGCATCCGCACCCTGGCGCTGCGGATGGAGCGCCACAGTGCGAACGCGCTGCAGCTCGCCGAATGGCTGGAACAGCAGCCGGAGGTGGAGCGAGTCTGGTTCCCCTGGCTGGCCTCGCACCCGCACCATCAGCTGGCGCGCCAGCAAATGGCCCTGCCCGGCGGCATGATTTCCGTCGTGGTGAAGGGCGATGACGGTTACGCCGAACGCATTATCAGCAAGTTGCGCTGGTTCACCCTTGCGGAGAGTCTGGGCGGCGTGGAGAGCCTGGTGAGCCAGCCCTTCAGCATGACCCATGCCTCGATCCCGCTGGAGAAGCGCCTGGCGAACGGCATCACGCCGCAGCTGATCCGCCTGTCGGTCGGGATCGAAGATCCTCACGATCTGATTGCCGACTGGCAGCAGGCGCTACGGGAGGAGTAATTATTCCGACGCGCGGGTCGTCGCCAGCGCGTCGGCCATTCCCTCCTGAAGGTGGGCGATAAACTGCGTCAGCTTCGGCAGGGGCCGGCGATCCTGGCGCCAGAGCAGATGCACGGGCCTCGGCTGTGGGGTCCACGCCTCCAGCACCCGCATCAGGCTGCCGCTGGCCAGCGCATCGGCCAGCAGCACCTCCGGCTGCATCAGCAGCCCGGCCCCGGCGATCGCCGCCTGGCGCAGCGCATAGCCATCGTTGCAGCGCAAAACCGCATCGCGCTTCCAGCGCACTTCCCCCTCCATGCCCGGCAGCCGCCACTCGTTGCGGGCGGTCCAGACCGTATGGGACAGGCAGAGATGATCGGCGAGATCTTCCGGCGTCCCTGGCGTTCCGTAACGCGCCAGATAAGCCGGCGCGGCGCAGATCACCATCCGATAGGGCGCCAGATAGCGGGCCACCAGATCCTCCTGATGGATCTCGCCAATGCGGATCGCCAGATCGAAACCTTCATCCACCAGATCGACCATCCGGTTGGTCAGATCCAGTTCCACCCGGACCGCTGGCCAGGCCTGCAGAAAGGTGGCGGTCAGGGGGGCGATCACGCTGGCGCCGAACGAGGTGGGCGCGCTCACCCGCAGGGTGCCGGCGGGCGCCAGCCGCAGCCGCTCAACGGCGCTTTCGGCGATGGAGACCTGCTCCATCACCCGTTTCGCTTCGTCAAAATAGACCCGCCCGGCGTCGGTGAGGCTCTGGCGTCGGGTGTTACGCTCCAGCAGACGCGTCGCCAGCTGGGCTTCCAGATGGGCGATGTATTTCCCGACCATTACCGCCGACAGCCCCAGGCGCGACGCCGCCCCGGTAAAGCTGCCGCACTCCACCACGGCAATAAACGTCTCCATCCCTCGCAGCTTATCCATATTGCTAACCTCTGGTTAGTAATGTTCTAACTTTTAGCCAGTTTATCCGATATCCATTTTATTAAAGAATAGGCTTTCACCTCACCAGGAGTCAGCCATGAAAATTATCGTTATCGGTGCCAGCGGCACCATTGGTCGCGCGGTCAGCGAAGAACTGGGCCAGAGACATGACGTTATCCGCGTCGGCCGCACCCGGGGGGATTATCAGGTGGATATTACCTCCCAGGGGAGCGTCGAGGCGCTGTTTGCGCAGACCGGCGAAGTAGACGCCATCGTCTCCACCACCGGCAATCTGCACTTTGGGCCGTTAAGCACCATGACCGATAGCCAGTTCAACCTCGGTCTGCAGGACAAGCTGCTGGGGCAAATTCGCCTGGCGCTGATAGGCCAGCATTTCCTGCGCGACGGCGGGTCGATTACTCTGGTCAGCGGCATTGTCGTGCAGGAGCCGATTGCTCAGGGCGTCAATGCCACGACGGTTAACGCCGGTCTGGAAGGCTTTGTGCGCGCCGCCGCCTGCGAACTACCGCGCGGGATCCGCATTAATCTCATCAGTCCCACCGTGCTCAGCGAGTCGCTGGCGGCCTACGGCGACTTTTTCCCGGGCTTTGCCAGCGTCCCCGCCGCCGCCGTGGCGCAGGCCTATCGCCGCAGCATTGAAGGGGTGCAGACCGGCCGCATCTACCCGGTCGGCTACTAGCCCGTGCCGGCCCGCCGGGGCCGGCGCTTACATCCTGACGTCGTTGCAGGTACACTGACGGCTGATTGTCTCCGGCCGAAAAACTGATGTTGAAAAAATTACCCTTTATTATCCCGCTGCTGGCGCTTACCGCGCTGCTGGTCTGGTGGTTCACCCCCCATTACACCGAGGAAGACGAAGCTTACTACCGGGCGGTATTTTGCGTGATCGATCATGACGACAGCCGCCAGTTCCTCGACGATATGCAAAACATCGTCGAGGGGGGGAATTCTGACTACGCGCTGCATAAAGCGCATTACCTGCCGGCGCTGGGGCAGCGGATGCTGGACACCTGGCATCAGCTCAGCCCGCAGGAACAGCAGACGCTGCGTCAGGACCGGCAGCGCTGCGGCGAGATATTACGGGCAAAACAGCAGGGTGAATAATCCCGGCGGGCTGGCGAAACAGCAGCCCGTCCCAGCGTCCGATAAGATCCCGCTGTTGATGAGCCGATCGCTGTCACAAAATCCTCCTCTATCGCCGAGCCACGGGATGTCGTTTTTTTCTGCGGTCGCATACGATAAAAAGTAGTTGATCTGGTACGAACTAACTCTTATTTTGCTTCTCAGTTTTCAAAATGAGATAAAACTGATGCCTGTCATTATTGCCAGTAGTGTTAAAGAAGCCAAAGCGTTAATTAACGGTGGGGAATACAGGGAAATTATTCTTAACTTCGATATTGATGCCGATGACTTTTTCTCTCTCGCCAGCCATTCGGCTGGGACAAAAATCTCCATCTCCGACCGAAACGATCGCTCTCCGGTAAAATCAGCAAAATAATTAACCCGTGAGGGACATCTATGTGGTTGTTTATTGGTACCTTTGCGGTGGCTTTTCTCGCAGCGCTGATGTTGGTCTGGCTGGATGATCGCATCGCCGATACGGAGTGACCCCAGCGCTGAACGCTAGCGTCACCCCCTCTCGCTACTGAGGCGAAGAGGGTGCGCCGCCGCTAAGCGGCACACTGCAGGGTCGTTACAGGGAGGCCGCCAGCCGCTCAACGGCGGTCAGCAGCCCCGCTTCCGACACCGTGGAGTAGGAAAGGCGCAGGGTACGGGTATCCGGATTATCGTGATAGAACGCTTCCCCCGGGACGTACACAACGCCGTTTTCCAGCGTTTTCTTCATCCATGCCATGGTATCGAACGGATAGCGGAAACGCGCCCACAGGAACATCCCACCCTGTGGGCGGCTGAATTCCAGATGCTCGCCAAGGCGACTCTCCAGCGCGTCGGCCAGCGCCACGCACTTCTTGCGATAGTCTTCGCGAATCAACGCAATCTGATTTTGCAGCCGGTTCAGGCTGAGGTATTCCGCGGTGATCACCTGCGACAGCATATTGGTATGCAGATCCGCCGCCTGCTTAACGATCACCGTCTGCTGCGCCAGCCAGTCCGGCATGACGATCCAGCCGATACGCATCCCCGGCGCGAGGATCTTTGAAAACGTCGAGGTGTAAACCACCTGATCTTCACAGCCCAGCTCAACGGCGTGCTGATAGAGCGGACGTCGCACGGCGTCAGTAAAGCTAATTTCACCGTAGGGATCGTCTTCCAGAATGACGAAGTCATATTTTTTCGCCAGCTCGACCAGCCGGCGACGACGCGCCTCGCTCAGCGTTTTACCGCCGGGGTTGCCGAACGTCGGCACCAGGTAGACGGCTTTGACGCGGGTGGTCTCCAGCAGGTCGGCCAGTTGCTCCACCAGCATCCCGTCATCATCGGTATCGACGCTGAGGATATTGGCCTGCGCCAGCTGAAACACCTGCAGCGCCGCCAGATAGGTGGGTCGCTCAACGACGATAGTATCGCCTGGATCGAGCAGCGTGCGGGCAACGATATCCAGCGATTGCTGGGAGCCGGAGGTGATATAGACCTGAGCGGCTGAACAGGTCACGCCACGGGCGTGGCAGATTTCACTCACCGCCTGACGCAGCGGCGGGTAGCCCTCGGTCAGACCGTACTGAAATGCGTCATGAAAACGCTCGCTCATCACCTTCTGCACCGCCAGCTCCAGGCCTTCGGTATCAAACAGTTCCGGGGCCGGAATGCCGCCACCAAGCGAGATCACGCCCGGCAGTTTACTGTGCTTGAGAAGTTCGCGGACGGCGGAGGGCTTGAGTTCACCCGCGCGGGCGGCGAGACGCCGATCGTGCATACTATTTTCCTTTTCTGTCTTGTTGTTGTGTTAATTATCTTGGCTTTATTGCAGGTGTTCCCCGGCGGCGCTTACCAGACCGGGCTATCCTGGCTCGTGTCTCTGCGCTCTCCCCGGACAGGGCGCGAGCCGCTATCCGGGGTCAGCACATCACGCTTTATCTTTCAATACGATCAGCGGCTCTATGTCGCTCTCTTTTTTCACCACCAGCGACGAATCGCCGCGCAGGCAGGTACCGCCGTAGTTACCGCCGACGGTAAAGGTGCACACCTGGATATACTTGCCATCCACTTTCGGCAGGCACCACAGCTGCTGGTAGATATTCTTACGATCGACAAACTGGCCGCTGGTCTGATCCAGAACCTCATCCTGCGGCCCGATCAGGTCGATATTGTTCCCGCAGCGTCCGGAAATGGGCTTCACGGCATAACCGGTTTTCGCCAGCTCGTCGTTAACCACAAAATCGGTATCCAGCAGATAGCGATGATGCGGGAACAGCGACCACAGCACCGGCAGGATCGCTTTGTTGCCCGGGATCACCGTCCACAGGGGTTCGAATACCAATACTTCAGGACGCAGCAGGACGTCAATCAGTCGCACCTCATTCTGCGGATGTCCGGTACGAATCGGCACCGCCGCGTACTCATCGGCGCTGACTTCGCGCACCTGCTCAATGGCGGTTTCCCATGCCCAGGTTTTCCAGACGCAGTTCACCAGCCGCCCGTCGGCGTCGATCAGCTGGCCGGCGGCATCCCAGCGCAGTTCATCGAGGCCAAAGAGAATTTTGCTCTCGAAACCGGCCTGGGTCAGCGAACGCTGGATAAACTTCGCGTGGTAATTCTCTTCCAGATCCTTGTCCTGCATGATGTGCACGAAAGGCCGCGCCCGGCTGTGTTTCCACGCCCCCGCCAGCTCATCGAGCAGACCTTCAGCCGGATTGTGACCCGTGCCGTAGTAGCCCTGCTTCAGCCACTGCTCGAGGATCAGCCCGCCTTCGGTATGGCAGGAGGCGGAGTCGGCATTGTACTCGTACACCTTCAGCCCGCGCTCGTCCATGCAAAAATCCATGCGCCCGGTGATCATATGATGACGCCGGCGCTGCCACGAGAGACGCAGACGCGGCCAGAGGATTTTCGGGATATCAAACAGCGCCAGCAGGTTATCATCCTTCATTACCTTATCGGTGGCGTGCAGATACATCAGGTGCAGCTCGTTGGTGGCTTTAATCAGCTCCTGTTCGGCGCTTTCGCTGATGGTGAAATACTGATAGGGATCCTGATTGATAAAATGGCCGTTGGCCGCCACGTAGGCTTTCTGCAGCGGATCTTTCTCGTTCAGCCATTTGCCGCGGAACTGGCCGTTGTTCGGCAGCCGCGCGCCCTTGATCGCCATCGCCTCGCCCGGCAGCACCGGCTGCGGCAGGCTGTGTTCGGTATCGTCGGTCTGGATCATCCAGCCTAAAATTTCGGTATCGGCAAAGGTATCTTTGATGGTGTACCGGCCGGCGTTGACCTCGAGGGTCAGCTCGCGGGTCCACTGCTGGCCCTGCGGCAGCGGCGAGTGAATGACGTTCTGCTCGGCGATACGCACCTTATTGCCGACAAGCTGGGTGATCACCGCGACGTGGCCGGTGTGCTTAAACTCGCCGCCCTTCTGCCAGATCAGCAGCGAACCGGCGATCGGCGGACGACGGGCGCCGTTGGCGAAGGCCTGCAGCGGGAGAATATTGTCATTGACCACTTCGCGCAGAAAGCGCAGGGAGAAGATTTCATAGGCCATCCCCACATCGGTAAAGACAAACCCGTAGGTCAGGAACAGAAAGCGGCGCGCAAATTCAACGCACTGCCATTTATGCCCCATATACTCATTGCCGATGTAGCTGCGAAACGTCGCGTCATCCGGATAGTCCTGCGGATTTAAGCTACTGTAATTCGATGAATAAATTGCCACGCCGCCGGGCGCGTAGCCTAACAATGTCCCAAACGGGGCGTCACTGCTTGTCGATCCTTTGCTCATTTAGCCTGACCTCAAATAAATGCAGCCCGGGCAGTTGGCGAAACAAAACTCCCTCTTCTTATCCTGCCGCAGGCACTTACCAGACAGAGGTGTAACGATGATACCACTCATTCGTTTCGCTAATCGTGCCGTTAAGGAAAATAACCCTGCAGCCGAAAGCAGAAGTGATATCGTTATCGGTGATATAACAAAAAAACAACGCAACATCAGGAGTCGACAATGAGCACACCCTCGCATCTGAATGCCCAACCGCTGGTCTGGGGACACGGCCCGCGGACGTTTGAGGTGTTCCTTGAGCCCACCTGCCCCTACTCTGTCCGCGCGTTTAATAAACTCGACGATCTGCTCGATGAGGTCGGCGCCGATAACGTAACCATCAAGATACGGCTGCAGTCGCAGCCGTGGCATCTGTTCTCCGGGGTGATTGTCCGCTGCATCCTCGCCGCGTCCACCCTGCCGCATGGCAGAGAGCAGGCGCATAAGGTGATGCAGGCCGTGGCAGACCATCGGGAAGAGTTTGAATTTACCGATCACTGCAGCGGGCCGAACATGAACGCCACGCCGCAGCAAATCATTGAACGCATTGAGCGCTACAGTCACGTCCTGCTGGGAGCCGCCTTTGCCCGCCCGGAGCTGCAGGACGTGATCAAGTGGCACAGCAAATATGCCCGCCAGAACGGCATCCATGTCTCGCCGACCTTTATGGTCAATGGTCTGGTGCAGCCGGATCTGGGCAGCGGCGATGATGTCAGCGTGTGGGCCGCGCGGATTATGGCCTGAGGTCACCTGCTACACTTTTTGTACATCCACGAAAAAGGCAAACCAGCATGTCAGAGCAAAACTACCAGCCACCAAAGGTGTGGGAATGGAAGCAAAACAGCGGCGGCGCGTTCGCCAACATCAACCGTCCCGTTTCCGGCGCGACTCATGAACGCGTCCTGCCGGTGGGAACCCATCCGCTCCAGCTATACTCACTTGGCACGCCCAACGGCCAGAAGGTGACGATCATGCTGGAGGAGCTGCTGGCGCTGGGCGTCAGCGGCGCGGAGTACGACGCCTGGCTGATACGCATTGGCGAAGGCGATCAGTTTTCCAGCGGCTTTGTCGGCATCAACCCGAACTCGAAGATCCCGGCGCTGAGCGATCACTCCACCACGCCGCCCACCCGAGTATTCGAATCCGGCAACATTCTTCTCTATCTGGCGGAAAAATTTGGCTTCTTCCTGCCGAAGGATCCCGCCGGCCGCACTGAAACCCTTAACTGGCTGTTCTGGCTGCAGGGCGCCGCGCCCTTCCTCGGCGGCGGCTTCGGCCACTTCTATAACTATGCGCCGGTGAAGATCGAGTACGCGATCGATCGCTTTACCATGGAAGCCAAACGCCAGCTCGACGTGCTGGACAAACAGCTCGCCCGCGGTCGCTATGTGGCCGGCGAGGAGTATACCATCGCCGATATGGCGGTCTGGCCATGGTATGGCAACGTGGTGCTGGGCAATGTCTATAACGCGGCGGAGTTCCTCGACGCCGGGAGCTACACCAACGTGCTGCGCTGGGCGCAGGATGTCGGCAACCGCCCCGCCGTCAAGCGCGGACGCATCGTTAACCGCACCAACGGCCCGCTCAATGAGCAGCTGCATGAGCGCCACGACGCCCGCGACTTTGACACCCAAACGGAAGATAAGCGCCAGGCGTAGCGCGCTGACCCACCGGAGGCGCCCGCCTCCGGTTGTTAGCTTTCCAGCCGATAGCCCGCCATAAAGTAGCGCATCGCGGTCGAGGAACCACTCTCTTTGAAGAAGTCCATCACCATATCTCTGTCAAGGCCATAGCGACGGGTCAGGATCCCCGCCTCCCACGCGCTGAGCTGGCGGTCGCCGGTTTTTTCAAACATGCGGTGCGAGTAACCAAGCACAAACCCGCGTTTATAGTCGGCGCAAAAATTCGCCGCATGCGCGGCGGTATCAGCATAGGATGCCTGTAGCCCCGCCATTAAGCCTTTGCCAAAATGATTTTCCATCAAGCTCTCCCAATCGTTATATAATAAATTATATAGCGTTTTTTTGAGCGAGCGGTAGCGCTATTTATGACGTTTGCGCTAGCGTAAATACTTATCAAACCATGCCAGCGTGCGTTGCCAGGCCAGGTCCGCCGCAGCCCGATCGTAGCGCGGCGTAGAATCATTATGAAAGCCGTGATTCACGCCCTGGTAGAGATAGGCCTCATAGACTTTATGGTGTTCCTTCAACGCCTGTTGATAGGCGGGCCAACCTTCATTAATGCCGCTATCGAGTCCGGCGTAATGCAGCAGCAGCGGCGCTTTAATTTTATCGACCTCCTTCAGCGGCGGCTGGCGGCCGTAAAACGGCACCGCGCAGGCTAGCTCCGGGATCGCCACCGCCGCCGCGTTGCTGACGCCGCCGCCGTAACAAAACCCGGTGATACCGACCTTCCCCGTCGCCTGCGGATGCTTCGCCATAAACGCGACCGCGGCAAAAAAGTCATTCATCAGCTTCACGGGATCGACTTTCTGCTGCAGCGCACGGCCTTCATCATCATTCCCCGGATAGCCGCCAACGGAGCTCAGGCCATCCGGCGCCAGCGCGATATACCCCGCTTTCGCCACCCGCCGGGCGACGTCTTCAATATAGGGATTCAGGCCGCGGTTCTCATGCACCACCACCACGGCGGGCGCTTTGTCGGCTATTTTCGTCGGCGTCACCAGGTAAGCCCGCACTTCGCCGTGGCCGTCAGGAGAGGGATAATGAATATACTCCGGGCGGATATCCGGGTCGGTGAACGGTACCTGCTCTGCCAGGGCATAGTCGGGCTTCAGCAGATTAAACAGCGCCAGCGCGGTCATCCCGCCGACGGTATATTTCCCCGCCAGCTGGAGAAACTCGCGTTTGCTGATTTTGCCGTGGGCATAGTAGTCATAATACTCGAGCAGCTGCTGCGGGAAATCTTTGGCCGTTAATCGCGTCATCACCCTGCCTCCGTTGTTAAGCGCCCTTTAAGCAAAGCAGAAGCCCGGACATACGCCAGCGCAGAACAGCAGAAACGGGGAGAAACAGCCCAGCGGCTAACGCCGCCGGGAGAGAAAGGATCAGTGTTTCACTTTGGTCAGACGATCGAGGTAGCCCATCACAAAGGCCGACAGCACAAAGGTCAGATGGATGATGACATACCACATCAGCTTATTGTCCGGGACGTTTTTCGCATCCATAAACACCCGCAGCAGGTGAATAGAGGAGATCGCCACGATGGAGGCGGCAACCTTATTTTTCAGCGACGTCGCGTCCATTTTGCCCAGCCAGCTGAGTTTTTCTTTACCCTCGTTAATATCCAGCTGCGAGACAAAATTTTCATACCCGGAGAACATCACCATCACCAGCAAACCGCCCACCAGGGTCATATCCACCAGCGACAGCAGGGTCAGAATCATATCCGACTCACTGACGCTAAAAATATGCGGCAGTATGTGGAAGATCTCCTGAAAAAATTTGATGGTCAGCGCAATCAGACCGAGCGAGAGGCCAAAATAAACCGGCGCCAGCAGCCAGCGCGAGGCGTACATAGCATTTTCCAGAAAGCGTTCCATAAGATCCTGTCAGTTAACAAAAAGAAGCGACATTATATCTCAGACAGATAACGTGATGGCAACGCCAGGCCAACACTTCGCTGGCAGAGGACAATAAAAAAGGCCGGCGCGCGGCCAGCCTTTTCAGGAAAAGCATCGGGTTATTTGGCTTTGACGGTCTCTTCGCCCACCAGCCCGATCTTGAGATAGCCCGCCTGATGCAGGGTATCCATCACTTTCATCATCGTCTCGTAATCGACGGTTTTATCCGCGCGGAAGAAGACGGTGGTATCTTTTTTGCCGGCGGTCAGGCTATCCAGGGCGTTAATCATATTCGCTTCGGTCACCGGGTCGTTGCCGAGGAACATGCTCTTATCCGCCTTCACCGACAGGTAGATAGGTTTTTCCGGTCGCGGTTGCGGCTGGCTGGAGGAGGCCGGCAGATTGACCTTCACGTCGACCGTCGCCAGCGGCGCGGCTACCATGAAGATAATCAGCAGAACCAGCATGACGTCGATAAACGGCGTCACGTTGATCTCATGCATTTCGCCGTTATCGTCCAGATTTTCATTAAGACGCATCGCCATAGCCGATCAACCTACCCGTAATTTCTGCGCGCTGCGCACCGGCTTCACGCCGCTGGCGCTGAGGTCCAGGTCGCGGCTTTGCAGCAGGAGGACCTGAGCGGCGACGTCGCCGAGCGAGGCCTTATAGCTGCCGATCATGCGGGCGAAGATGTTATAGATGACCACCGCCGGGATGGCGGCGAACAGACCGATAGCTGTCGCCAGCAGCGCTTCCGCGATGCCCGGCGCCACCACCGCAAGGTTGGTGGTCTGGGTCTGGGCGATGCCGATAAAGCTGTTCATGATGCCCCAGACGGTGCCGAACAGGCCCACGAACGGCGAAATGGCGCCGATGGTGGCCAGATAGCCGTTGCCGCGCCCCATATGGCGACCGACGGCCGCGACGCGGCGCTCAAGGCGGAAACCGGTTCGTTCCTTGATGCCTTCATTGTCTTCGGCACCGGCGGAGAGTTCGAGTTCGTTCTGCGCTTCATTGATAAGCTGGGTGGTGAGGCTTTTCGCCTCAAAGGCGCTGGCGATATCGCTGGCCTGATCGAGAGAGCGGGCTTCCGCCAGCTGCTGCTGTTCACGTTTGAGGCGACGCTTGCTGGCGAGGATTTCCGCCCCTTTACCGAAGAAGATGGCCCAGGTGACGACCGACGCCAGAATCAGGCCAATCATCACCACCTTAACGACAATATCGGCATGATGATACATACCCCAAACGGAGAGATCCGCCTGCATCAAATTATTACCCACGCTCTATCTCCACGACGATAATCACAAAATCTGCCCACAATAATATCAAAACGACATCGAATTGATAGTGGTTCTCATTAGTATTTACACTGTGCAGCAAATCACGTTTATTTTCCTTGCGCTTACGCAGTAAAAAAGTGGCTAACCGCGGGCCTGGTAAAATTTTCGCCTGTATCGGCAGCGCGCTGGTACAGAAAAGAAGATTCATGCTAGTTTAGACGTCCAGACGTATAAAAACAGGTTCATCAACATGGCTGATAAACATCTTGATACCGCGCTGGTCAACGCCGGGCGGAGCAAAAAATATACCCAGGGCTCAGTGAACAGCGTGATCCAGCGCGCGTCATCGCTGGTTTTCGACACCGTAGAGGCCAAAAAGCACGCCACCCGCAATCGGGCCAACGGCGAGCTGTTCTACGGGCGTCGCGGCACCCTGACCCACTTCTCGCTGCAGGAAGCGATGTGCGAGCTGGAGGGCGGCGCCGGCTGCGCCCTCTTCCCCTGCGGCGCGGCCGCGGTGGCCAACACTATCCTGGCGTTTGTCGAGCAGGGCGACCATGTGCTGATGACCAATACCGCCTATGAGCCAAGCCAGGATTTTTGTACCAAAATTCTCGCCAAACTCGGCGTGACCACCAGCTGGTTCGATCCCTTAATCGGCGCCGATATTGCCCGTCTGGTTCGCCCTGAGACCCGCGTGGTGTTCCTGGAATCGCCCGGCTCCATCACTATGGAAGTGCACGATGTGCCGGCGATTGTCGCCGCCGTGCGTCAGGTCGCCCCGGAAGCGATTATCATGATCGATAACACCTGGGCGGCGGGGATCCTGTTCAAAGCGCTGGATTTTGGCATTGATATTTCTATTCAGGCAGGCACCAAATACCTGATCGGCCACTCCGACGCCATGGTCGGCACCGCGGTGGCGAACGCGCGCTGCTGGCCGCAGCTGCGTGAGAATGCCTATCTGATGGGGCAAATGTTGGACGCCGATACCGCCTATATGACCAGCCGCGGCCTGCGCACGCTGGGCGTCCGCCTGCGTCAGCATCATGAAAGCAGCCTGCGCATCGCCGAGTGGCTGGCGCAGCATCCGCAGGTGGCGCGGGTCAACCACCCCGCTCTGCCCGGCAGTAAAGGCCATGAGTTCTGGAAGCGCGATTTTACCGGCAGCAGCGGGCTGTTCTCGTTTGTGCTCAACAAGCGTCTCAACGACGCTGAACTGGCAGCGTATCTCGACAACTTCAGCCTCTTCAGCATGGCCTACTCGTGGGGCGGCTTTGAATCGCTGATTCTGGCCAATCAGCCGGAGCAAATCGCTCACATCCGACCGGATGCGGAAGTCGACTTCAGCGGCACGCTGATCCGTTTGCACATTGGTCTCGAAAATGTTGACGATCTGCAGGCGGATTTAGCAGCGGGCTTCGCGCGTATCGTGTAAAGTGACAGTCAGTGGCAACAATAGCGGACGCTTTTTATCGGAGCGGCCGCTTTTGTTGCGCCCGGGATCAAGGTGCTCGGGTCTCTTCAGGAGTACACTAGTCAACAATACGGTACCACTTAGGAAAGTCCATGGTTGTCATTCAAGAGATTGTCGCCGCGCTGTGGCAACATGATTTTGCCGCACTGGCGAACCCTCATGTTGTGGGCGTTGTATATCTGGTTATGTTCGCGACCCTGTTTCTGGAAAACGGGCTGCTGCCTGCCTCCTTTTTACCTGGAGACAGCCTGCTGCTGCTCGCCGGCGCGCTGATTGCTAAAGGCGTCATGGACTTTGTGCCCACTATCGCCATTCTGACCGCCGCCGCCAGCCTCGGCTGCTGGTTGAGCTATGTACAGGGGCGCTGGCTGGGCAATACGCAAACGGTGAAAGGCTGGCTGGCGCACCTGCCGCATAAGTACCATCAGCGCGCCACCTGCATGTTTGACCGCCACGGTCTGCTGGCGCTGCTCGCGGGCCGCTTTCTGGCATTTGTCCGTACCCTGTTGCCAACCATGGCGGGGATTTCCGGTCTGCCGAACCGCCGCTTCCAGTTCTTCAACTGGCTGAGCGCCCTGCTGTGGGTCGGCGTGGTCACGGGCCTCGGCTATGCGCTGAGCATGATCCCGTTCGTGAAGCGTCATGAAGATCAGGTGATGACCTGCCTGATGATCCTGCCAATTGCCCTGCTGCTGGCTGGCCTGCTCGGCACGCTGTTCGTGGTGATCAAAAAGAAATACTGCAGCGCCTGACGTCGACTGCCGGGGGGCTGCGCCCGCCCGGCCTGCTCCCTCCCCGGTATTACATTCCCTGCATCGTACGAATACGCGCGGCGTCTTCCCCGGGCGTCATCCCGAAGTAGCGCTTAAACTCGCGACTGAACTGGGAAGGGCTTTCATAGCCCACCTGTATCGCTGCCGCGCTGGCCTTCATCCCGTCATGGATCATCAGCATGCGCGCCTTGTGCAGACGGTAGGTTTTCAGATACTGCAGCGGCGAAGTGCTGGTCACCGATTTAAAATTATGGTGAAACGCCGATACGCTCATATTCGCTTCCGCCGCCAGCCGATCGACGCTGAGGTTTTCGGTGTATTGACTCTCGATATGCTTGAGTACGCGGCTAATCAGGCTGAAGTGGGTCTGCCGGCTGACCAGCGCCAGCAGCGCGCCGCCGCAGGGTCCCGTCAGCACATAGTAGAGAATTTCGCGGACGATCTGCTTGCCAAGGATCCGCGCGTCCAGCGGCCGCTCCATCACGTCGAGCAGCCGTTCAGCAGCGCACAAGATATCCTCCGAGAGCACTGCGGAGTTTATCCCGCTGGAGGCGACGGCGGGCTGAAACAGCGGATCCTCGCCAATATCCATCAGCAGCTCCTGCAGCTGCAGGATATCGACGTTCAGGCGCATGCCGGCCAGGGGCACCTCCGGGGTGGCAAAGGTTTCGCATTCGAAAGGCAGCGGTACGGTCAGCAGCAGATATTCGTTTGTATCGTAGCGAAACGTCCGCTCATTGATATAACCAATTTTATGGCCAGAAAAGAGAAAAACGATCCCCGGCTGGTACATCACCGGCATCCGCGGTCCCGGCTGCGTCCCGTACAGCAGGCGGACGTCGGGTAGCAGCGAACTTAACATTTCGTGCTTATCTTTCAGCTGGTTAACCTTCTCTGTCAGTGTCTGACATATCTCTGCGTGTTGCATTACCACCGTCTCTCCCGATGTTTCTTCACCCGTACATTGTGCGCAGGCCGCCGCGAATTCTCCAGCCATATGGAGAAATAGGCAAGACATAGGCAGAAATGTGCATTGAGGGGCAACGGCGCCAGGACCACAATAACCGTCATCGGGCAGCGGTATCGTCCCTGTCGGCGGTTTTACTCTTTTGAGGATTCAAGCAATGAATAATTTTGACCTGCATACCCCAACCCGCATTCTGTTTGGCAAAGGCGCGATTGAAAAACTGCGTGAACAGATCCCGGCGGAAGCTCGCGTACTGATCACCTACGGCGGCGGCAGCGTGAAAAAAACGGGCGTCCTGGATCAGGTACTGACCGCCCTGAATGGCCTGGACGTCCTTGAATTTGGCGGCATCGAGCCGAACCCGTCTTACGAAACCCTGATGAATGCGGTGAAGCTCGCCCGCGAAGAGAAGGTCACCTTCCTGCTGGCGGTCGGCGGCGGTTCGGTGCTGGATGGCACCAAATTTATCGCGGCAGCAGCCCACTATGACGCCAATATCGATCCGTGGGAAATTCTGGAAACCTATGGCAGTAAGATCGCCAGCGCCATTCCAATGGGCTCGGTTCTCACTCTGCCGGCGACCGGTTCTGAATCAAACAAAGGGGCGGTGATTTCGCGGAAAACCACCGGCGACAAACGCGCGTTTATGTCTTCCCATGTTCAGCCGCAGTTCGCGATCCTCGATCCGGTCTACACCTATACCCTGCCGCCGCGCCAGGTCGCCAACGGCGTGGTTGACGCCTTCGTCCATACCGTCGAACAGTACGTCACCTACCCGGTTGACGGCAAAATTCAGGACCGCTTCGCCGAAGGCATTCTCCTGACCCTGATCGAGGATGGCCCGAAAGCGCTGCAGGAGCCGGAAAACTATAACGTGCGCGCCAACATTATGTGGGCCGCGACCCAGGCGCTGAACGGCCTGATCGGCGCTGGCGTGCCGCAGGACTGGGCAACGCATATGCTTGGTCACGAACTGACGGCGATGCATGGTCTCGATCACGCCCAGACGCTGGCTATCGTTCTGCCGGCGCTGTGGAATGAGAAGCGCGATACCAAGCGCGAGAAGCTGCTGCAATATGCTGAGCGCGTGTGGCATATCACCGAGGGCTCCGACGACCAGCGCATCGATGCCGCCATCGCTGCGACGCGCCAGTTCTTCGAGCAGATGGGGGTGCCGACCCGCCTTTCCGATTACGGTCTCGACGGGAGCTCCATCCCGGCGCTGCTGGCGAAACTGGAAGAGCACGGCATGACCAAACTGGGCGAGCATCAGGATATCACCCTTGACGTCAGCCGCCGTATCTACGAGGCTGCCCGCTAAGTTACCCCGCCTGATTCACCTCTCCTTACGTTAAACAAACGTCGGGGAGGGGTGTTTTTACTACCGTTTTTAGCTATTTCGTCCAGACTTAATGCTACCCCTCGGCGGATCCTGCTTCGCCGAGTTCATTAACAGGAGGAAGGCATGACACATCCAACCGTTATAAAACTACACGACGGCAACCTGATGCCGCAGCTGGGTCTCGGCGTGTGGAAAGCTGGCAACGAGGAAGTCGTCTCCGCCATTCATAAGGCGCTGGAAGTCGGTTATCGCTCTTTTGACACCGCCGCCGCGTACCAAAATGAGGCTGGCGTCGGCAACGCGCTGCAAAGCGCTGGCGTCAATCGCAATGAGCTGTTCATCACCACCAAGCTATGGAACGACGATCAAAAACGGCCGCACGAGGCGCTGAAAGAGAGTCTCAGCAAGCTGAAACTGGACTATGTGGATCTCTATTTAATCCACTGGCCGGTGCCGGCTATCGGTCATTACGTCGAGGCCTGGCAGGCGCTGATTGAGCTGCAGCAGCAGGGGCTGGCGAAGAGCATCGGCGTGTGTAATTTCCAGGTGCCGCATCTGCAGAAGCTGATTGATGAAACCGGCGTCGCGCCGGTGATCAACCAGATAGAGCTGCATCCGCTGCTTCAGCAGCGGCAGCTGCACGCCTGGAACGCCACCCACAAGATCCAGACCGAATCCTGGAGCCCGCTGGCCCAGGGCGGTAAGGGCGTCTTCGATCAGAAAGTTATCCATCAGCTGGCTGATAAATATGGCAAAACGCCGGCGCAAATTGTCATCCGCTGGCATCTCGACAGCGGTCTGGTGGTGATCCCCAAATCCGTCACGCCGTCGCGCATCGCCGAAAACTTTAACGTCTGGGATTTCCGCCTGGATAAAGAAGAATTGGGGGAGATTGCCAGGCTGGATCAGGGCAAGCGTCTGGGGCCCGACCCGGATCAGTTCGGCGGATAACAGGTAAAAAAGCCGGGCAGCGCTGACGCGTGTCCGGCTTGAGAAACCGCACGGCCAGCGAAACGCTGCCGGGCGCAAAGTCAGGCTTAACGCCCGGCGACTTTACCCCGTTTAACGGGCTTTTTCGCCGTTGCGCCACCGTTAGAACGCTGATGCACAATCGGCGTGTGCTTGGTCAGCGCCGGGCGGGTATGACGGTTCTGGCGACGCGCTTCGCGCATCTCATCGAGAGTCGGCGCCGGCACCAGGCAGTCGCGACGTGAGCCAATCAGGTGTTTCTTGCCCATCGCCTCCAGCGCCTGACGGATCAGCGGCCAGTTGGCCGGATCGTGATAGCGCAGCAGCGCTTTGTGCAGACGGCGCTGTTTATCGCCCTTCGGCACCACCACCTCTTCACTCTTATAGCCGATCTTGCCCAGCGGGTTTTTGCCGGTGTAATACATGGTGGTCGAGTTCGCCAGCGGCGACGGATAGAAGTTCTGCACCTGGTCGAGACGGAAGCGGTGCTTCTTCAGCCACAGCGCCAGGTTCACCATGTCTTCATCACGGGTCCCCGGGTGGGCGGAGATAAAGTACGGGATCAGATACTGCTCTTTACCCGCCTGCTTCGAATAGGTGTCGAACAGCTCTTTAAAGCGGTCGTAGCTGCCCATTCCCGGCTTCATCATCTTCGACAGCGGGCCCTCTTCGGTATGCTCCGGCGCGATCTTCAGATAGCCGCCGACGTGGTGGGTCGCCAGCTCTTTGATATAGCGCGGATCTTCGACCGCGATGTCATAGCGTACCCCGGAGGCGATAAGGATCTTCTTGATGCCCTTCAGCTCGCGGGCGCGACGGTAAAGGTTGATCGTCGGCTCATGGTTGGTATCCATGTGCGGGCAGATATCCGGGTAGACGCAGGAGAGACGGCGACAGGTCTGCTCGGCGCGTGGCGATTTGCAGCGCAGCATATACATGTTGGCGGTGGGTCCGCCGAGATCGGAGATCACGCCGGTAAAGCCCGGCACCGTGTCGCGAATGGCTTCGATCTCATTGATGATCGAATCCTCAGAACGGCTCTGGATAATGCGTCCTTCGTGCTCGGTGATCGAGCAGAACGAACAGCCGCCGAAGCAGCCGCGCATGATGTTGATCGAGAAGCGGATCATCTCATACGCCGGGATGCGCGCATCGCCATAGGAAGGATGCGGCACGCGCTTGTAGGGCAGCGCGAAAACGCTGTCCATCTCTTCGGTGGAGAGCGGGATTGCCGGCGGGTTGATCCAGATGTAGCGCTCGCCGTGCTTTTGCATCAGCGCCCGGGCGCAGCCGGGGTTGGTTTCATGGTGCAGAATGCGCGAGGCGTGAGCGTACAGGACCTTATCGCCTTTCACCTTCTCGAAAGAAGGCAGCAGCACATAGGTTTTTTCCCACGGTTTTGGCCGCGGCGGCTGCACAGTGATGCTTTTCGCTTCCTGTTTCTTCGGCGCGACCGGTTTGTTATCGGCGCACGGCAGATCTTCACCATACGGGTGCGGGATGGGGTCGATTTTGCCCGGGGTATCCAGACGGGTGGAGTCTACGCCGCTCCAGCCCGGGAGAGCCTCTTTCACCATGATGGCGGTATTGCGCACATCGCGGATCTGGTCGATGGTTTCGCCCATCGCCAGGCGATGGGCCACTTCCACTAGCGGACGCTCGCCGTTGCCGAACATCAGCATATCGGCCTTGGAGTCCACCAGCACCGAGCGGCGCACGGTATCGGACCAATAATCATAATGCGCGGTACGGCGCAGGCTGGCTTCGATGCCGCCGAGGATCACGGGCACATCTTTCCACGCCTCTTTACAGCGCTGGGTATACACCAGGGTGGCGCGGTCCGGGCGCTTGCCCGCCACGTTGCCGGCGGTGTAAGCGTCGTCATGGCGCAGCTTACGGTCGGCGGTGTAGCGGTTGATCATCGAGTCCATGTTGCCGGCGGTCACCCCGAAGAACAGGTTCGGTTTGCCCAGACGCATGAAGTCGTCTTTGGTGTTCCAGTCCGGTTGGGAGATGATCCCCACGCGGAACCCCTGCGCTTCCAGCATGCGGCCGCAGATAGCCATCCCGAAGCTCGGGTGGTCGACGTAGGCGTCGCCGGTTACCAGAATAATGTCGCAGCTATCCCAGCCAAGTTGATCCATCTCTTCACGCGACATCGGTAAAAATGGCGCAGGGCCAAAACAGGCAGCCCAGTATTGCGGCCAGGAAAAAAGGTCACGATCCGGTTGGATCAGGGATATTGCGCTCATATTGCTTCCGGGGAAATGATAAAAAAATAACCAAAAGGGCGTGGATTATAAGCCGGAATGATAGTGGAAATGAAGGAGGATTTTCTCAAACCCTGACCGTATGCCGGCCAGGGTCGAAGAGTTTACGGTGCGGGATTCACCAGCATCTGGCCAATCGAACCGCGGTCGGCCAGCTCCAGCGTCTGGCTCAGATACTGGAACGGGAAGTGCGGCCACGACGGCTGGGCGTAGTAGACCAGCAGTTCGACCTGCCCGTCGACCCACACGGTGTCCTTCCAGCCGCGGTCTTCCGGGAAAGGGGTCGAGCCGTTGACGTTACGGATCTGGAACATTACCCCTTCAATATGGAACGACTGCGGGCGGTCGGCGCGCACCGTCCAGCGCTCCCAGGTCCCCTGCTGCGCCGTGATATCGATACGCTGCGGATCCCACAGCTGGCCATTAATCCCCGGATCGTCGCCGAGCGTGATATCCCGGCTGCGGATCGGCGTGCCGGAGAGCAGCTCAGTCGGCAGCAGACGCGCCGGCAGGCTGTCGGTGACTAGCGGCAGCAGCCCGGTCGGGCGCAGGGTCAGCACCAGCGTGGAGACCAGAATGCTGGACGGTTCAAAAAAGCCGCGGATACGGTCGACGATGCTCGCCGCTTCGCCGCAGGTAATGGACACTTCATCGCCGTTGGTCATATCGACCAGAATTTCACGCCGTTCCCCCGGCGCCAGCGACAGCTGCTTGAGCGAAACCGGCGCCGGCAGGAACCCCTGGTCGCCGGAAATGACATGCAGCAGTCGGCCATCGCTCATCTGTAGCTGATAGCGCCGGGAGTTGGAAGCGTTCAGTAGGCGCAGACGCACCCAGCCGCGGGACACTTCGACATAGGGGCTCTGCGCGCCATTGACCAGCAGCGTATCGCCGACGAAGCCGCCGCTGCCCGGTTCGCTATATTCCGGCGTGCCGAAGTTATCCAGCCGTTTGTCCTGAATTATCACCGGGAAGTCATCGACGCCATAGTGGTTAGGGATCGGCAGGTTCTTGCTCACCTCATCCTCCACCAGCCACATGCCGGCCAGACCGTTATAGACCTGCTTCGCCATCCGGTTCGGCGTATTGGCCTGGTACCACAGCGTCGCCGCACTCTGACGGATCGGCAGCACCGGCGCCCAGTCGGCGTTCGGCGACATCATGCGCGCCGCGCCGCCGATTAGCGGGCCAGGCACCTGCAGGCCGCGGATGGTCATCGCGACGTTCTCCGTCAGACGGTTGCTGTAGATAAGCTTGACGTCGTCCCCGCTCCAGACGCGGATCGTCGGCCCCATATAGCGGCCATTGATCCCCCAGACGGGGGCGCGGGTGCCTGGCGTAAACGACCAGTGCGAACGCTGCAGCGTCAGAAACAGCGGCTGACCGCGACGGGACTCCAGCAGCGGCGGAACCGGCAGCGCAGGCTGCTGGCCGGCGGCATGGGCCTTCAGCGGCGCGGCGCCAGCGCACAGCGCTACGCCGGAAGCCTTAATAAACTGACGCCGACTGAGTGACATATTAACTCCATGACATACTGACAAATGAAAAAGGGAATTCGTTTCCCGCCAGCAATACGCGCGCGTTGGCGGCGTTTCCTGTCTTATTGCTTACCGGCCGCTTCGCGCTCGGCCACTTCGTTGTCCAGCTCAGCGATTTTGGCGGCCATCAGCTCGCGGCAATGCGTCGCCAGCGCGCGCACGTTGTCTTTACCGAACTGGCTGGTATCCACCGGCGGCAGCATTTCCACAATCACCAGACCGTTGTTCCAGCGATTGAGCTTTATTTTATTCGATGTATTCGAGACACACACCGGAATAATCGGCACGCCGGCGGCAATAGCCGCGTGGAAGGCGCCGGTTTTAAACGGCAGCAGACCGCGACCGCGGCTGCGGGTCCCTTCCGGGAACATCCAGAACGAAATTTTACGCTTTTTAAAGGCGTTGACGACCTCGGCAATGGTGCCGTGCGCTTTGGTTCGGTTATTGCGGTCAATCAGCAGATTACCGGTCAGCCAGTACAGCTGGCCAAAGAACGGGATCCACAACAGGCTCTTTTTCCCCACGGTGACCGTCGGGGCCTGCACGATGTTAGATGCCGTCACCATATCATAGTTGTTTTGGTGGTTAGCGATGTAGATCGCGTTGCCATAGCTTTCCGCATCGGCAGGTTTGCGCAGCTCCACCTTCAGACCAAACACCGGGGATAAGCGGCCAAACAGATGGCCGAAAGTGGCAACATGTTTTGGATTACGCGGGCTGAACAAGCAGTACAGACAGCCAAGTATGCACACTACGATGCAATAAATGACCACGAAAATTACTCGAAAAATGAATAGCATAGCTACCTCTAAAACCCAAACCGCTTAGAATTATTCGCTGCTGGCAGAAGGCAGGCTCACAAGTTCTGCGCAGGCCGGGACCGTTCTTCCTGGGCCCCTGATGATGGACATTGTTAATCGCAACGCCTGAATAAACAACGATTTTGCGGCTTTTTTTCGCCTCCTCCCGTCAAAGACGGGAGGAGAAGCGCTTACTCTTCGCTATCGCCTGCCGCGGCGCGGCGCGGCGAGTCAATTTCAACACGGTCAATCTTCTGCAGACCGCGCATCAGCGAACCGCGGCGGCCGCGCTCGCCGGTGACTTTTTGCAGCTCTTCCGGACGCAGTTTGATCTTCCGTTTGCCGACATGAATGGTCAGCGTACTCTGCGGCGGCAGGACAAACAGATGTGCGAGGCCGTCCTGGCCGGCGGCGGCTTCCGCCGCAGGAATGTTGATGATTTTGTTGCCCTTGCCTTTCGACAGCTGCGGCAGATCGCTGACCGGGAACATCAGCATTCGCCCGGCGGCGGTGATGGCCAGCAGCATATCGGACTCGTCCTCAATGACCAGCGGCGGCATCACATGCGCGTTGTCAGGCAGGGTGATCAACGCTTTGCCGGCGCGGTTGCGCGCCACCAGATCGTTGAAGGTGCAGACAAAACCGTAGCCGGCGTCGGAGGCCATCAGCAGTTTCTGATCGTCGCCTTCCATCAGCATATGTTCCACGGTCGCGCCCGGCGGCAGCGTCAACTTGCCAGTCAGCGGCTCACCCTGGCCACGCGCCGAGGGCAGGGTAATCGGATCGATGGCATAGCTGCGCCCGGTGGTATCGATAAACACCACCGGCTGGTTGCTCTTGCCCTTCGCCGAGGCTTTCCAGCTGTCGCCCGCTTTATAGCTCAGCCCCTGGGCGTCGATGTCGTGCCCTTTGGCGCTGCGCACCCAGCCCATCTGCGACAGAACGATGGTGACCGGCTCAGACGGCAGCATATCATGCTCGCTCATCGCTTTCGCTTCTTCACGCTCGTGAAGCGGCGAGCGGCGATCGTCGCCGAAAGCATCGGCATCGGCCTGCAGCTCTTTCTTCAGCAGGTTGTTCATCTTACGTTCAGAGGCCAGAATCGCCTGCAGCTGATCGCGCTCTTTTTCCAGCTCGTTCTGCTCGCCGCGGATCTTCATCTCTTCCAGTTTGGCGAGATGGCGCAGTTTCAGTTCCAGAATCGCTTCCGCCTGGGTTTCGCTGATGGCAAAGCGCGACATCAGGGCTGGCTTCGGCTCATCTTCCGTGCGGATGATCTCGATGACTTCATCAATATTGAGGAACGCCACCAGCAAACCTTCAAGGATATGCAGGCGCTTAAGGACCTTCTCTAACCGGTGGTTCAGACGGCGACGTACGGTATCGCGACGGAACACCAGCCATTCGCTGAGGATCTCCAGCAGGTTTTTTACCGCCGGGCGGCCGTCGAGACCGATCATATTGAGGTTGATGCGGTAGCTCTTCTCCAGATCGGTGGTGGCGAACAGGTGGTTCATCACCTGCTCCATATCCACCCGGTTGGAGCGCGGGACGATCACCAGGCGGGTCGGATTTTCGTGGTCCGATTCGTCGCGCAGGTCGTCCACCATCGGCAGCTTTTTATTGCGCATCTGCGCGGCAATCTGCTCCAGTACTTTGGCGCCGGAGACCTGGTGCGGCAGCGCGCTGATCACTACCGCGCCGTCCTCTTTGCTCCATACCGCGCGCATGCGCACTGAGCCGCGTCCGTTCTGGTAGATTTTGCGAATTTCCGCCCGCGAAGTGATGATCTCCGCCTCGGTCGGGAAATCCGGTCCCTGCACGATATCCAGCAGTTCGTCGAGGGTCGTTTTCGGCTGCTCAATCAGCGTAATCGCCGCTTTCGCCACTTCACGCAGGTTGTGAGGTGGAATATCGGTCGCCATGCCCACCGCGATGCCGGTGGTGCCGTTGAGCAGGATGTTTGGCAGGCGCGCCGGCAGCATTTTCGGCTCCTGCAGCGTACCGTCAAAGTTTGGCACCCAGTCGACCGTCCCCTGCCCCAGCTCGCTGAGCAGCAGCTCGGCATACTTCGACAGGCGGGATTCGGTGTAACGCATGGCGGCGAAGGATTTCGGATCGTCCGGCGCCCCCCAGTTCCCCTGGCCATCCACCAGCGGATAGCGATAGGAGAAGGGTTGCGCCATCAGCACCATCGCTTCATAGCAGGCGCTGTCGCCGTGTGGGTGATATTTACCCAGCACGTCGCCGACGGTGCGGGCGGACTTTTTGAATTTGGCGCTGGCGTTCAACCCCAGTTCGGACATCGCATAGACGATGCGACGCTGGACCGGTTTTAAGCCATCGCCAATAAACGGTAATGCCCTGTCCATGATCACGTACATGGAGTAGTTCAGGTAAGCATTTTCCGTAAATTCATGCAGCGCAAGGCGCTCTGCCATATCGCTCATTAATCGTGGATCCTCAATCTGGGTACCGACCGTTCGGACGGCAAAACTACCCGCGATAATACCCGATCTCACGCCCTGAGTCACAGGCCGTGAGATCGGTTGAGGATTCCGTCACCTTAATCAGGCCAGCGGCAGATAAATATCGGTTTGCAGCTCATGCTCAGCCACTTGGTGGACAAAATTGTGGTAACGGAAGTAGACCGGAAAATCCCGTAACGTCTCGCCTGAAGCGGGTAACCAGTCGCGATAGAGATACCAAACGCTGTTCGCCAGGGTGTCCAGCGAGCCGTGATGGCGCACGAGGGCGCAGCGTCCGCCGGGGATTTCGCCGTTAATCACGCCAAAGGCGTTTTCACCAACCGGCCGTTCGACCGTACCGCAGAGATCAAAACGAAATGCCTCCTGCGGGGTAGTCTGCGGATCGTCCCAGGCGATCCCCCAGGTTTCGCTGGTGGCAACGGGCGATAATCCGCTCGTCTTACGCCAGGCGATAAAACGCGCGGCGGTGGCGTTGACAAGGTCCGGGCTGCCACGATGTTGCAGGACGGCTACCCGGGTGGTGGGGAACGAAATGATATTGACGTCCATCGACGTTTGCTCCTGTAGCGTATGTTTCGGTACGCGTCGATGCCACTCGGCCCAGTCCGGTTGCTGACGGAACTGGGTCGGGCTTTGGTCAAACGCGGTACGGAAGGCACGACTGAACGACTCCGCATTCTGAAATCCGGCATCAAGGGCAATGTCGATGATTTTATCGCGGGGGTTGAACGCCAGGCGCCAACAGGCGCGTCGCAGACGCAACCACTGAATATACCGGTACAAGGGAATGCCGGTATACGCGCTAAATTGCCGGTGAAAATGGTAAGGCGAACTGTGCGCTATCGCGCTCAGCGCCTCCAGCGACAGCGGCTCATCAAGATGACGCGCAATGTATCTACAGACGCGCTGGAAGCGCCCGACATACGCCGGGCTGGCCTTAATATCGTTCATCGTCTCCTCCTCGCGACATACTCTGACAGAGCGAGGATAGCGATTCCTGACCGATCTTGCGCTTATCCGCCGGAGACTTATGGCGTGATTTTACGGATCTGTTTAACGTCGATCTCCACCGAGTTCCAGTCCTTATCGACTTCCCCCTGAATTTCTACCGTGTCCTGCGGGCCGACGGTGACGCCGTTCCAGCGTTTGTGGTCGATATCGACATTGATCACCCCGGTAGCATCCTGGAACTTATACAGATCGTCGGACACGCGCTCGGTAATTTTGCCCCGCAGGGTCACCCAGGTATCGTCCCGCAGCGATTTGACATTGGTGACGGTGGTGACCGCGCCGCTCGGGCCGGTAAATCCGCCGCCCTGGGTGGTCGAACTTGCCGGTGTGGTCGCAGAAGGACCGGTATACCCGCCCTGTCCGGCAGCCAGCACCGGCATGGAAACCAGGGCAACGATCGCGGTCATCGCAGCAATTTTCTTCATGATGTGTTCTCCCTTCGTGTTGATATGGCTCCTATTACGCCCGACAAAACTTAACGACTTCTTAAGGGGAAAAAAGAAATTTTAATGCTGTACAACCCCGGTCGCAACGCGGTTTACTGCGCAGAGCAGCCGGGTTGGCAGGAGGGAAAATGCGCATATTATTGGTGGAAGATGACAAGTTAATCGGCGATGGCATCAAGGCCGGGCTGAGCAAAATGGGCTTCAGCATCGACTGGTTTACCGCCGGGCTGGAGGGCAAAAACGCCTTATACAGCGCCCCCTACGACGCGGCAATTCTTGATCTCACCCTTCCCGGCATCGATGGCCTCGATATTCTGCGCGAGTGGCGCGACAAAGGCCGCCATGAGCCGGTGCTGATCCTCACCGCCCGCGATGCGCTCAGCCAGCGGGTGGAGGGGCTGCGCCTGGGCGCCGATGATTATCTGTGCAAACCTTTCGCCCTGATTGAGGTAGCGGCCCGCCTCGAAGCATTGATCCGCCGCGCCCACGGCCAGAGCAGCAGCGAGCTGCGCCACGGCAAGGTGAGCCTTGACCCGAACCGCTTAACCGCCAGCCTCGACGGCGAAAGCCTGACGCTGAAGCCGAAGGAGTTCGCCCTGCTGGAACTGCTGCTGCGTAACGCCGGGCGCGTACTGCCGCGTAAGCTTATTGAAGAAAAGCTCTACACCTGGGACGACGAGGTCTCCAGCAACGCCGTGGAAGTTCACGTCCATCATCTGCGCCGCAAACTCGGCAGTGAATTTATCCGCACCGTCCACGGCATCGGCTATACCCTGGGTGACGCATGAAACGACTTGCCCGCCTGAGCCTGCGCCTGCGTCTGACGCTGCTGTTTGCCGTGCTGACCGCCGCCGCCTGGGGGGTGGCCAGCGTGATCGCCTGGCAGCAGACCAGTAAAAAGCTGGATAAGCTGTTTGATACCCAGCAGCTGCTGTTCGCCCGCCGCCTGAGCGTCATGAATTTCGAAGAGCTCCGCGCCCCGCCGACATCGCTCGGGGAAAAGAAAAAGGTGCGCCACGGGCATATCGACGACGATGCGCTGGCGTTCGCCATCTTCACCCGCGACGGCAAAATGGTGCTTAACGACGGCGAAAACGGGGAGGATATTCAATGGCACTCGCAGCGCGAGGGCTTCAGCAATGGCTACCTGCGCGGCGATGATGACGAGTGGCGCTTCCTGTGGTTAACCACCGCCGATGGCCGCCACCGTATCGCCGTCGGCCAGGAGTGGGATTATCGCCGCGAAATGGCGATGGACATTGTTACCTCGCAGCTAACGCCGTGGATGATCGCCCTGCCGCTGATGTTCGTGCTGCTCATCGTGCTGTTAAGCCGCGAACTGGCGCCGTTGAAACATCTGGCGCGCACGCTGCGCCTGCGCGCGCCGGACTCGGCGGAATCGCTCAGCGTGGAGAAGATCCCCACTGAAGTCCGCCCGCTGGTCGAGTCGCTGAATCAGCTGTTCCAGCGCACCCACGACGTCATGCTGCGCGAGCGTCGGTTTACCTCTGATGCCGCCCACGAGCTGCGCAGCCCGCTGGCGGCGCTGAAGGTGCAGACTGAAGTCGCCCAGCTCTCTCTGGACGATCCACAAGGGCGTGAGAAAGCCCTGGCTCAGCTCCATCAGGGGATCGATCGCGCCACCCGTCTGGTGGATCAGCTGCTGACGCTGTCGCGGCTGGACTCGCTCGCCCAGCTGGACGATGTGCAGCCGGTCGCCATCGACGATCTGCTGCAGTCGGCGGTAATGGAGATGTACCACCCGGCGCAGCAGGCCGGGATTGAGCTGCGCCTGCATCTTAATGTCTCTGGCATCTCCCGCACCGGCCAGCCGCTGCTCCTCAGCCTGCTGGTGCGCAATCTGCTGGATAACGCGGTGCGCTACAGCCCGCGCGGCAGCCAGGTCGATATCACCCTCAACGCCCGCGAGTTTCGGGTACGCGATAACGGCCCCGGCATCAGCCCGCAGGCGCTGGCGCGCATCGGCGAGCGTTTCTACCGCCCGCCGGGTCAGGATGCTACGGGCAGCGGCCTGGGCTTGTCGATCGTCCGGCGCATCGCCTCGCTGCACGGCATGCGCGTCGAGTTTGCCAATGCCCGCGACGGCGGCTTCGAAGCCCGCGTTGACTGGTAGCGATATTATTGCTCATTTAGCAAAAGACTTTGCACATTTTGCTCATTTTACTGCCCCGCTTCGCGGGGTAAGATCGTCGGCAAATTTTCAAGATTGAGGACAAATGATGAGCAACATCCTGATTATCAATGGCGCAAAAAAATTCGCGCACTCGAATGGCCAGCTGAACGACACCCTGACCGAGGTCGCGGAGAGTTATCTGCGCGACGCCGGACACGATGTTAAAAGCGTTCGCGCCGACAGCGAGTACGACGTAAAAGCCGAAGTGCAGAATTTCCTCTGGGCCGATGTGGTGATCTGGCAGATGCCGGGCTGGTGGATGGGCGCCCCGTGGACGGTGAAAAAATATATGGATGACGTCTTTACCGAAGGCCACGGCTCGCTGTACGCCAGCGATGGCCGTACCCGCTCCGATGCCAGCAAAAAATATGGCTCCGGCGGCCTGGTGCAAGGGAAAAAATATATGCTCTCCCTGACCTGGAACGCGCCGATGGAAGCCTTCACCGACGAAGAACAGTTCTTCCACGGCGTCGGCGTTGACGGCGTTTACCTGCCGTTCCATAAAGCCAACCAGTTCCTGGGTATGGAGGCGCTGCCAACCTTTATCGCCAACGACGTGATTAAAATGCCTGATGTCCCACGGTATATCGCAGAATATCGCAAGCATCTGGCGGAAATTTTTGGTTAACTAGGGGTCTATGCTCTACATATTTCGAGTTATTCGAACCTGGAGTATGACAAGATCCACACAGAAGGAGTTGAGTTAACCATGTTAACAGTGATTGCAGAAATCCGTACCCGCCCGGGCCAGCACCACCGCCAGGCGGTTCTCGATCAGTTCGCGAAAATTATTCCGACCGTTTTGCAGGAAGCCGGCTGCCACGGCTATGCGCCCATGGTGGATCATGCCGCTGGCGTCAGCTTCCAGACCACCGCTCCTGACTCTATCGTCATGGTGGAACAGTGGGAAAGCGTCGCGCATCTTGAGGCGCACCTGCAGACCCCGCACATGAAAGCCTGGTCGGAAGCGGTCAAAGGCGATGTGCTGGAGACCAACATCCGTATCCTGCAGGCCGGCGTCTAAGCCCGCTGACGCAGAAACGAAATAAGAAAAGGGAGCCTGAGGCTCCCTTTTACGTCTGGCGCAGCGCGCGGTCTTACACTTCCAGGTCCGCCATATCGCCCTTCTCCTGCAGCCAGTTGCGACGATCTTCGGAACGCTTCTTGGCCAGCAGCATATCCATCATCGCCGTGGTCTGCTGCTCATCCTCATCGCTGATCACCAGCTGCACCAGGCGGCGGGTATTCGGGTCGAGGGTGGTTTCCCGCAGCTGCATCGGGTTCATCTCGCCGAGACCTTTAAAGCGCTGGACGTTTGGCTTGCCCTTCTTACGCTTCAGCTGCTCCAGCACGCCGGTTTTTTCTTCTTCCGTCAGCGCGTAGTAGACCTCTTTGCCGAGGTCGATACGGTACAGCGGCGGCAGCGCCACGTAGACGTGCCCCTCTTTCACCAGGGTACGGAAATGTCTCACAAACAGCGCGCACAGCAGCGTGGCGATGTGCAGACCATCGGAGTCCGCATCCGCCAGAATACAAATTTTGCCGTAGCGCAGCTGGCTTAAATCATCGCTATCCGGGTCAATCCCAATCGCCACCGAAATGTCGTGTACTTCTTGCGAAGCTAACACTTCATCGGAAGAGACTTCCCAGGTATTCAGGATCTTGCCTTTCAGCGGCATGATCGCCTGATATTCACGATCGCGCGCCTGCTTGGCTGAACCGCCCGCCGAATCCCCTTCGACGAGGAACAGCTCGGTACGGTTCAGATCCTGGGCGGTGCAGTCGGCCAGCTTACCCGGCAGCGCCGGACCGCTGGTCAGCTTTTTGCGCACCACTTTCTTGGCGGCGCGCAGACGGCGCTGGGCGCTGGAAATAGCCATCTCCGCCAGCAGCTCCGCGGCCTGCACGTTCTGGTTCAGCCACAGGCTGAAGGCGTCTTTCACCACGCCGGAGACGAACGCCGCGCACTGGCGCGACGACAGGCGCTCTTTAGTTTGCCCGGCGAACTGCGGATCCTGCATCTTCACCGACAGCACGTAGGCGCAGCGATCCCAGATATCTTCCGCCGACAGTTTCACCCCGCGCGGCAGGATATTACGGTACTCGCAGAACTCACGCATCGCGTCCAGCAGCCCCTGACGCAGGCCGTTGACGTGCGTCCCGCCCTGCATGGTCGGGATCAGGTTGACGTAGCTCTCGGTCAGCAGCTCGCCGCCTTCCGGCAGCCACAGCAGCGCCCAGTCCACCGCTTCCGTCTCGCCGGAGAAGGTGCCGACGAAAGGTTTTTCCGGCAGCAGCGGCAGGCCGTTCACCGCTTCGCTCAGGTAGTCGTTAAGGCCATCGGCATAGCACCAGCTCTGCTCGCTGTTGTTGACCTGGTCGCGGAAAACAATTTCCACGCCCGGGCACAGCACCGCTTTCGCTTTTAACAAGTGGGTCAAACGCGAAACGGAGAAGCGCGGGCTATCGAAGAAGCTTTCGTCCGGCCAGAAATGGACGCTGGTCCCGGTGTTGCGTTTACCGCAGGTGCCGGTGACGTGCAGGTCCTCTACTTTCTCACCATTCTCAAAGGCGATGCTGTAGACCTGACCGTCGCGACGCACGTTGACCTCCACGCGTTTTGACAGGGCGTTGACCACCGAAATTCCCACCCCGTGCAGACCGCCGGAAAACTGGTAATTTTTGTTGGAAAACTTACCGCCCGCGTGCAGCCGGCAGAGGATCAGTTCAACCGCCGGCACCCCCTCTTCCGGGTGAATGTCGACCGGCATCCCGCGCCCGTCGTCAATCACCTCGAGGGACTGGTCGGCGTGCAGGATCACTTCCACGCGTTTGGCATGGCCTGCCAGCGCTTCGTCCACACTGTTATCAATCACTTCCTGACCAAGATGGTTAGGACGGGTGGTGTCGGTATACATGCCCGGACGGCGGCGCACCGGCTCTAGCCCGGTGAGTACCTCAATGGCATCAGCGTTATATGAAGATTGCGTCATGGTGTGTATTCGTAGGTCGTTCAGGGCCGTTTAGCGCAGGCCGAGAAATTCGATAATCTGAGTGAAATGATCGTCAAAGCCGACAAATGCGTGATTACCGCCCTCCTCCACCGTCTGCCGGCAGGAGGCGTAGTAATGAACGGCCTGGCGGTAATCAAGCACTTCATCCCCGGTCTGCTGCAGCAGCCAGAGTAAATCCGGCGCTTCGAGCGGGTCGATTTGCATGACTTTGAGATCGTAAATATGGCGAGACTCTAGCACATATTGCTGCCCGGTGTACGGATTCTCATTGTGGCCGAGAAAATTGTTCAGCAGCTCAAACGGCCGCACCGCCGGGTTAACCACTACCGCTGGCAGCATAAAGCACTGCGACAGCCAGGTCGCGTAGTAGCCGCCCAGCGATGACCCTACGACCCCCAGCGGCTCGCCGCCGTGCTCCAGCACGATGGACTCCAGCAGCTCCGCCGTTTCCGCCGGGTAAGGCGGCAGCTCCGGCACCACCATGGCGATCTCAGGATAGTGCTGCGCCAGCCAGGTCTTTAACGCCGTCGCCTTCGCCGAGCGCGGAGAACTGTTAAAGCCGTGCAGATAAAGGAGCGTCGCCATCAGTAGCCTTCTGAAGCAATATCCGGATGAAAGGCCGCGCCTTCCAGGCGGCACACTTCGGTGGTCAGCGTTCCGTCAGGGTGAAGCTCCAGCCAGCGCCAGCCCGGCGACACCGTATCGAGGGTGAAATTGGCGCAGTGCGGTTTGAACTGAACGCAGGTCGACGGCGTCGCCATCATACGTCGGCCATTCCAGTCGAGATCCAGCTCCTGATGAATATGGCCGCACAGCAGATGCTTCACCCGCGGCCAGGCGCTCAGCGCGCTGTCCAGCGCGCCGGCGTTGCGCAGACTGTGTTGATCCAGCCAGCTGCAGCCGGCCGGCAGCGGATGATGATGCAGCAGGAGTAAGGTATAACGCTCCGGCGCCTCCGCCAGCTTATGTTCGAGCCATTCCAGCTGGAAGTCGCTCAGCTCGCCATGGGGAACGCCAAACACCTGGCTGTCCAGCAGCAGGATCTGCCAGTGGTCGCCGAGAAACACGCGCTTGGCGGGGGAAATGCCCGACTCCTGCAGGGTGCTGTACATCGCCGGCTGGAAATCATGGTTGCCCGGTAGCCAGACGCAGGGTGCAGCGAAACTCGCGATGCCCTCAGCAAAATGCTGGTAGGCCGCGGAGGAGTGATCCTGCGCCAAATCGCCTGTTGCGACAATCAAATCGCATGGACGCTGTGAGGCATGAATGGCCGACAGTACGGCCTGATAGCTTTCCCAGGTATTGATGCCTAACAACGTTTCATGTTTTTCAGCAAACAGGTGAGTATCAGTAATTTGTAAGATCCTGACTCTGGCCTCACCAGCCAGAGGTAGGTTTAACAGGCTTTCCAAATGGTGTCCTTAGGTTTAACGACGCTAACAAACCGGAATCGCCATCGCTCCATGTGCTAAACAGTAACGCAGCCAGTCGGCCAGAAACTGGTTAATTTGATGCTTTTCGTCGCGTTGATGCAACTTTTTATTAGGATAATCATATCGCGCTTTGAAGCGAAAGATCTGCTGACTCGAACACACTTCGGCCACCATGGCGTCATGGTAGAGGCGAACGGTCATCGACGGCAGACTCCAGTAGCTCACCGCTGGCAGAGTCTGCTCTATCGCCACCAGAGTAGTGTAGCGGGTTGATTCCGTTATCGTTAACCGATATTGCGCGCTTCCCACCTGATAGCTCACCTTCTCACCCGCTGCATCCGTTCGCGGCAACAGGCGGCGCAACTGGGCGAAATTGGTCTCGCACAGGCGCATCATCTCAGGGAAGTCAGGTGTATAACGCTTCATTTTGTCCACTCGTTTCGTAAATTGTGATAATGCAATTGCAGCCATTGCAAGGCGATGACAGAGGCTGCGTTGTCGATTTTCCCCTCTTCTACCCACTGGTAAGCCTGCTCCCGGCTCACCACATGCACCCGAATATCCTCATTTTCCTCGGCCAGGCCGTGAATGCCTTTTGCCGTCGATGCATCAACTTCGCCCACCAGGATCGATAACCGTTCGCTGGTGCCGCCAGGACTGGCCAGATAGCTTAATATTGGTTTCGTCCGCCCAACTTCAAGGCCGGCCTCCTCCAGCGCTTCCCGACGGGCGACATCTTCTACCGTCTCACCCGCCTCGATCATGCCGGCGACCATTTCCAGCAGCCAAGGGCTCTCGCTGGTATCATAGGCGGCGATACGGATTTGTTCGACCAGCACCACTTCGTCCCGCACCGGGTCAAAGGGTAGCAAGACGGCGGCATGCCCGCGCTCAAAAATTTCACGGGTGACTTCGCCGCTCATGCCGCCGTTAAACAGACGGTGGCGAAAACGGTATAAATCGAGCGAAAAAAAACCACGATACAGCGTTTCGCGTGCAATAATTTCTACATCATTTTTGGAGAAGGTAATTCCCTGGTGAATGGGTTTGCTCATTGTCATGTCCTGCTAATCCGAAATGAGGGATTTCCAGACCGTTTGGCTACCGTTTTACGGTCCGTATGTTAGATTGGTGCAAATTACCGCCGGATGGCACGTAACGCCAACTTTTTACGGCGGCAGAATCGATACAATCAGCGGAATTTTTCTTAGAATTAGACCAGCGCTAAATGCTTCACAACAAGGAATGCAAATGAAGAAATTGCTCCCCATTCTTATCGGCCTGAGCCTGACCGGGTTCAGCGCCATGAGCCAGGCGGAAAACCTGCTTCAGGTTTACCAGCAGGCGCGCATCAGCAACCCCGATCTGCGTAAATCGGCAGCCGATCGTGACGCCGCGTTCGAAAAGATCAACGAAGCGCGCAGTCCTTTACTGCCTCAGCTCGGGCTGGGAGCGGATTATACCTATACCAGCGGCTTCCGTGATTATAAAGACCAGAATTCTAACGTCACCAGCGGCTCGCTGCAGTTAACGCAGGTTCTGTTTGATATGTCGAAATGGCGCGCCCTGACGCTGCAGGAAAAAACGGCAGGCATTCAGGATGTCACGTATCAGACCGATCAGCAAACGCTGATTCTGAATACCGCGACGGCCTACTTCAAAGTGCTGGCCGCCATCGACACGCTCTCTTATACCGAAGCGCAGAAACAGGCAATTTACCGCCAGTTGGATCAAACCACCCAGCGCTTTAACGTCGGTCTGGTGGCGATCACCGACGTGCAGAACGCCCGTTCACAATACGACGCCGTGCTGGCGAACGAAGTGACCGCGCGTAACGATCTCGACAACGCCGTGGAAGAGCTGCGCCAGGTTACCGGCAACTACTACCCGGAGCTGGCCTCCCTGAACGTAGACGGCTTCAAAACCAGCAAACCGCAGGCGGTGAACGCCCTGCTGAAGGAAGCGGAGAACCGCAACCTGTCGCTGCTGCAGGCGCGTCTGAGCCAGGATCTGGCCCGCGAGCAGATTCGCCAGGCGCAGGACGGCCATTTGCCGACCCTGGATTTGAACGCCTCGTCGGGCGTTTCCAACAACCGCTACAGCGGCTCAAACAGCATCACGCAAGATGCTGATATCGGTCAGAACAAAATCGGCCTGAGCTTCTCCATGCCGCTGTATCAGGGCGGGATGGTTAACTCGCAGGTTAAACAGGCGCAGTACAACTTCGTCGGCGCCAGCGAGCAGCTGGAAAGCGCTCACCGCAGCGTGGTCCAGACCGTGCGTTCTTCGTTTAACAACGTGAATGCCTCTATCAGCAGCATCAACGCCTACAAACAGGCGGTGGTCTCTGCGCAAAGCTCCCTGGATGCGATGGAAGCTGGCTACTCGGTGGGTACCCGTACTATCGTTGACGTCCTCGACGCCACCACCACGCTGTACAACGCCAAACAGCAGCTCTCGAATGCGCGCTACAACTACCTGATCAACGAGCTGAACATCAAGTCGGCGTTAGGTACGCTGAACGAGCAGGATCTGGTCGCCCTGAACAACACCCTGGGCAAACCGATCTCCACCTCCGCAGACAGCGTCGCGCCGGAAAATCCGCAGCAGGATGCCACTGCCGATGGTTACGGCAACACGACCGCGGCCGTGAAGCCGGCGTCTGCACGGACGACGACCCAAAGCAGCGGCAGCAATCCGTTCCGTCAGTAATTCTCATACTGTGACGCGCATCGCCTGTCCGTCGGACAGGCGATGCGTTAAACGTAAGGCAACGTAAAGATCCCCCGCTTAGCGCCCCTCTTCGCTTCATTTTCCACCACTCATCCTCTATCCTGAGCGTTAACACACGCCATACCACTGGGTCCTGGAAGACAAATATGAAACGGACAAAAAATATTAATCATTCGTCGTTCCGCAAAAGCTGGAGCGCACGCCACCTGACGCCAGTCGCCCTGGCCGTCACCGCGGTCTTTATGCTTGCCGGTTGTGAAAAAAGCGACGAAACGGTCTCGCTGTACCAGAACGCCGATGACTGCTCCGCCGCCAACCCGGGCAAAGCAGCCGAATGCACCACGGCCTACACCAACGCGGTGAAAGAAGCAGAGCGCACCGCGCCGAAATATGCCACCCGCGAAGACTGCGTCGCCGAGTTTGGCGAAGGCCAGTGCCAGCAAACGCCTGCCCAGGCGGGCGTCGCCCCGGAAAACCAGGCGCAGGCGCAAAGCAGCGGCAGCTTCTGGATGCCGCTGATGGCCGGCTACATGATGGGCCGCCTGATGGGCGGCGGCATGGCGCAACAGCAGCCGCTGTTCAGCTCCAAAAACCCGGCCAGCCCGGCCTACGGTCAGTACACTGACGCCAGCGGCAAGAGCTATGGCGCCGCCCAGCCGGGCCGCACCATGAACGTGCCGAAAACCGCGATGGCGCCGAAGCCAGCGACCACCACCACCGTCACCCGCGGGGGCTTCGGCGAGTCGGTGGCGAAGCAGTCGACCATGCAGCGTAGCGCCGCAGGCTCCACCTCCTCTTCTCGCTCAATGGGCGGCTAAGCAACATGGAAAGAGTCAGCATTACCGAGCGCCCGGACTGGCGCGAGAAAGCGACCGAATACGGCTTCAACTTCCACACCATGTACGGCGAGCCCTACTGGAGCGAAGAGGCTTATTACAAGCTGACCCTCGCCCAGGTGGAAAAGCTGGAGGAGGTCACCGCCGAGCTGCATCAGATGTGTCTTCAGGTGGTGGAAAAAGTGATCGCCAGCGATGAGCTGATGGCCAAATTCCGCATCCCTAAACACACCTGGGGCTTTGTGCGCCAGTCGTGGAAAACCAACCAGCCGTCACTCTACTCACGTCTCGACCTGGCCTGGGATGGCGTCGGCGAGCCGAAGCTGCTGGAGAACAATGCCGACACGCCGACCTCGCTGTATGAAGCGGCCTTCTTCCAGTGGATCTGGCTGGAAGACCAGCTCAATGCCGGCAAGCTGCCGGCGGGCAGCGATCAGTTCAACAGCCTGCAGGAAAAGCTAATCGATCGCTTCGGTGAGCTGCGCGAGCAGTTTGGCTTCCAGCTGCTGCATATGGCCTGCTGCCGCGATACCGTTGAAGATCGCGGCACCGTGCAATATCTGCAGGACTGCGCCGCCGAGGCGGGGCTGGCGACGGAATTCCTCTACATCGAAGATATTGGTCTGGGTGAAAAAGGCCAGTTTACCGATCTCCAGGATCAGGTGATTGGCAACCTGTTCAAGCTCTATCCGTGGGAGTTTATGCTGCGGGAGATGTTTTCCACCAAGCTGGAAGACGCCGGCGTCCGCTGGCTGGAGCCGGCGTGGAAGAGCATCATCTCCAACAAAGCGCTGCTGCCGATGCTGTGGGAAATGTTCCCTAATCATCCGAATCTGCTGGCGGCTTACTTCAGCGAAGATGCCCATCCGGAGATGGAGAAGTACGTCATTAAGCCAATCTTCTCCCGCGAAGGCGCCAACGTGTCGATCGTTGAGAATGGCAAAGTTTTGGAAGCCGTGGAAGGCCCGTACGGAGAAGAAGGCACAATCGTGCAGGAATTTTACCCGCTGCCGAAGTTTGGTGACAGCTACACGCTGATTGGCAGCTGGCTCATCAACGATCAGCCCGCCGGGATCGGCATTCGTGAAGACCGGGCGCTGATTACCCAAGATCTGTCGCGCTTCTATCCGCACATTTTCGTCGAATAATGTCGCGCTCCGGCGACGATACCGCCGCCGGAGCACAACCTATCAGGCGCCAACCACCACCGACAGCATACTCAACGAGCCCATCTCGATGCCATCGACCGGGGTCGAAGTCGCCTCAACGCCATCCCACGCCCCCAGGACGTATAACAGCGGCAGGAAATGCTCCGCCGTTGGGTTGGAGAGCGAACCCCCTTCATGTGCCAGGTAGTTAACCAGCGGGTGCTGATCGTCCGGGCCCTGCCACTGCAGATTCGCCTTCACGTAGTTGTTGAAGGACTCCGCCCACGGATACGGCGTGTTCTCGCCATGCCAGCGGGCGGTACGCAGGTTATGCACCACGTTGCCGCTGGCCACCAGCATAATGCCTTCATCACGCAGCGAGGCCAGCTTCCGCCCCATTTCAAGATGCCAGGCCGGCGGTTTGGTGCTGTCGATGCTCAGCTGAACCATCGGGATATCCGCCTGCGGATACATCTTAATCAGCACGCCCCATGAACCATGGTCAAATCCCCAGGCTTCTTTATCGAGGGTGACCGGCACCGGCGAGAGCAACTCCACCAGTCGTTGCGCCAGCGCCGGGGAACCCGGAGCCGGGTAATGGGTGTCATACAGCGCCTGCGGGAAGCCGCCGAAGTCGTGAATGGTCTTCGGGGCCTCCATCGCCGTCACGCCCGTACCGCGCGTGAACCAGTGCGCAGAGACCACCACGATCGCTTTCGGACGCGGCAGGGTTTCGCCCAGGTGAGCCCAGGCGCGGGTATAGCGATTGTCTTCCAGCACGTTCATTGGGCTGCCATGGCCGAGGAACAACGCGGGCATTCGGGTACGGGACATGATGATATCCTTAGGGTGTCAATGTGATGTGCTCACATTACGCGCTTTTGCGCCAGGATAAACTCAGATAACCATGATGATGATCGTCAGAAAATTTGAATGTAATTCGCGGTAAAGGGAGCTGTCCCGTACGCGCATCCTCAGGCAATATACTCGTATGCACTTATTTTCGCAGGGAGAGAAGCGATGTCATCACCCTTAATATTGACGCTGTTAGCCGGTAGCGCAACCTTTATTGGCGCCATATTCGGCGTGATTGGCCAGAAACCCTCTAACCGCCTGCTTGGCTTCTCCCTCGGCTTTGCCGCCTGGATCATGCTGTTGATTTCGTTGATGGAAATGCTGCCTGCCGCGCTGGCCGCCGAGGGCATGTCGCCGCTGCTCGGCTACGGAATGTTTGTTGTCGGCCTGCTGGGCTACTTTGGTCTCGATCGCCTGCTGCCGCACGCCCACCCGCAGGATCTGATGACCCCCGCCGCGCCGCGGCCGCGCAATTTACGCCGCACCGCCATTTTGCTGACGCTGGGTATCAGCCTGCATAATTTTCCGGAAGGCATCGCCACCTATGTCACGGCCAGCAACAACCTCGAGCTTGGCATGGGAGTGGCGCTTGCCGTTGCCCTGCACAATATTCCTGAAGGTTTGGCGGTTGCCGGGCCGGTATATGCCGCTACCGGATCGCGCAGCAAGGCGGTGCTCTGGGCCGGTCTTTCCGGCATGGCGGAGATTTTAGGCGGCGTGCTGGCGTGGCTGATTCTGGGCAGTCTGGTCTCGCCGCTGGTCATGGGCGCGATCATGGCCGCCGTCGCCGGGATTATGGTGGCGCTGTCGGTCGATGAACTGATGCCGCTGGCAAAAGAGATCGATCCGCAAAGCAACCCGAGCTATGGCGTCCTGTGCGGGATGTCGGTGATGGGGCTGAGCCTGGTGGTGCTCCAGACGATGGGTATCGGTTAAGGCGCAGAAACAATACAGCCCACTAAAAAGTGGGCTGTTTTCACTGGCGTTGTCAGCCGCTGATTAGCTGGCTTTACGCTCATGTTCGCGACGATAGGCCACCAGATCTTCAATCGTGACCACTGCCATATTATGCTGCTGAGCGAACTTGATGCACTCCGGCGCGCGGGCCATAGTGCCATCGTCATTGGTCAGCTCGCACAGCACGCCTGCCGGTTTGAAGCCGGCGAGGGTCACGAGATCGATAGTGGCTTCGGTGTGGCCGCCGCGGGTCAGTACGCCGCCCGGCTGCGCCCGCAGCGGGAAAACGTGGCCAGGACGGTTGAGATCGGAAGGTTTCGCGCCGTCGGCAATCGCCGCGCGGACGGTGGTCACGCGGTCGGCAGCGGAAACGCCGGTGGTCACGCCTTCGGCCGCTTCGATGGTGACGGTAAAGCCGGTGCCGTAGGCGCTGGTGTTGTTCTCCACCATCATCGGCAGATCCAGCTGTTTACGGCGATCTTCGGTCAGGCACAGGCACACTATGCCGCTGCCGTGACGAATGGTCAGCGCCATCTGCTCTACGGTCATGGTTTCGGCGGCGAAAATCATATCGCCTTCGTTTTCACGGTCTTCATCGTCAAGCACCATCACGCCGCGGCCTTCGCGCAGGGCGTTTAAAGCGTGTTCCACACGTTCAAAAGCGGTACCAAAAGAAGAAAGGAGCGTCTGATTCATGGTAAAAAAACCTCATTAAAATTATGGTTACCAGAATCAGGGCAGTCTTAGGAGCGCCGGTTTAGCGGCAAAAGTCAACGCGAGCGGGCCTGGGCCCGACTGTGCCGTTACTCTCTCCCATCCGGACTTTAACCGTCGGCCCCGGAATTACACCGGATCTGCTGACCTTCCCGTAGTCACGGGAAGCGCTCGCGGGCTTTCAACGCCATGGTTGATTTACCGCCGGTGGGGAATTTCGCCCCGCCCTGAGAATAAGCGAGATAACTATAACGCTATTGACTATCCTCGGCAATGCATAAGCTTCAAACATTTCTGGTTTATAGGCGGCCTGGTTCGCACTACAATGATCAATCATCCGACCCGAGCAGGAAACCACCATGATTGACCCGAAAAAAATTGAACAAATCGCCCGCCAGGTCCATGAGTCGATGCCAAAAGGACTTCGCGATCTGGGTGAGGATGTTGAGAAGAAAATCCGCCAGGCGCTGCAGTCGCAGCTGACCCGTCTGGATCTGGTTAGCCGCGAAGAGTTTGACGTGCAGACTCAGGTTCTGCTGCGGACCCGCGAAAAACTGGCGCTGCTGGAACAGCGCCTGAATGACCTTGAAAACCGCCCGGCGACGACGCCTGGCAGCGAAGAGCAGCAGTAAAAAAACGGGCCCTCAGGGGCCCGTTTGCGTTGGCTTAGTGTGCGGCTTCCGCCGGGCTGTTCACCTGACGACAGTACAGTTCATAGCGCTGGCAAAACCATTCACGATGTTCTTCATCCATATTGCCGACGATGGCCTGAAGATCAACTGGCTGGCCCTGGGCGTGCATTCTGGCGAAACTCCGCGCCAAAAAATCAAAATTCTTCATTGAATACATATCGTTATGGTTCATGCGCATACTCCTTCAGCGGTGGATGTTCTGATCAGTCATATGCCTTTTACTCACTTCAGTATTTACGCTTACCTTAACGCTATTTGTACGAAAAATGCGCTTAATGTGATTATTTATTGCGCCATATCATTTTCCACATCATTAAATAAAAACGGCCCGCGATATCGCTATCGCAGGCCGTGATGCCGCACCGTTCTGGTGGGTGAATAGCGAAACGGTTATTTTTCGCTATCTTTCTGTATTTTCTTAATAATGTTGGTGGTTGAGCACCCATCTTCAAAGTTGAGCACCAGCACTTCGCCACCGTTCGCCCAGACCTCTTCACTGCCGGCGATCTGTTCCGGTTTGTAGTCGCCGCCTTTGACCAGCAGATCCGGCAGGATCCCGGCAATCAGGCGCTGCGGTGTATCTTCTTCGAAGGAGACCACCCAGTCGACCGCCTCCAGCGCCCCCAGCACGATCATCCGCTGCTCCAGCGGGTTAACCGGGCGGGTTTCGCCTTTCAGACGTTTGGTGGAGGCATCGCTGTTGACCGCCACGATCAGACGGTCGCCCAGTTTGCGCGCATTCGCCAGATAGGAGACATGGCCGGCGTGCAGAATGTCGAAGACGCCGTTGGTCATAACCACTTTCTCGCCGCGCTTGCGCGCTGCCGCAACCGCCTGTTTGAGTTCCTCTTCGCTCATCACGCCGAAGCCAGTCTCAGCCCGGCCGCGAACCGCATTTTCCAGCTCGACAGGAGAAACGGTGGAGGTCCCCAGCTTGCCAACCACCACGCCCGCCGCGGCGTTGGCGAAATAGCAGGCCTCTTCCAGGGTATTGCCGGAGGCCAGGGTCGCCGCCAACACGCCAATCACCGTGTCGCCGGCGCCGGTGACATCGTACACTTCCTGGGCCTGGGTCGGCATATGCAGCGGCGGACGCCCCGGCTGCAGCAGCGTCATCCCCTGCTCAGAGCGCGTCACCAGCAGCGCTGACAGTTCGAATTCGGCGATGAGCTTCATGCCGCGCTCAACGATCTCCGCTTCATTCTGGCACTTGCCCACCACCGCTTCAAACTCAGAGAGGTTCGGCGTGAGCAGCGTTGCGCCGCGATAGCGTTCGAAATCGGTACCTTTCGGATCGATCAGCACCGGCACGCCTGCTTCACGGGCGAGCTTGATCATCGTCTGGACGCTGGTCAGCGCCCCTTTAGCGTAGTCCGAGAGAACCAGCGCGCCAATCGAGCCCAGCGCCTGCTGAATGCGCTCGTGCATCGGCTGCGGATCAACGCCGGAAAAGCCCTCTTCAAAGTCGAGGCGGATCAGCTGCTGGTTGCGCGACAGCACCCGCAGCTTGGTGATGGTCGGGTGAGTCGGGACGGAGACAAAGTCGCACTTCACATTGACGTTGGCCAGCGCCTGGCTCAGCGCGCGGGCGGCGTCATCAATCCCGGTCAATCCCACCAGGCGCGACGTCGCCCCCAGGGAGGCGATGTTCATCGCTACGTTTGCCGCGCCGCCGGGACGTTCTTCGATATTTTCCACCTTCACCACCGGCACCGGGGCTTCCGGGGAAATACGACTGGTGGGGCCGTACCAGTAGCGGTCCAGCATCACATCACCCACCACCAACACTCCTGCACGTTCAAACTCCGGCAGCGTTACTTTCATGACTCTCTCCTGCGAGACGCAAACTTTGCGCGCGATAATAGCACACCCGATTTTATAGTTAAGCCATCAGCCACTTCTGCCAGCTGGCGCTGACCTGCTCACGCTCCCGGCTGAATGCCTCTGGCGCCACGTGTCCCGGCAGCTCCTGCAGGGCCAGGTGATGGAGCGCATCACGCAAGGTGGTGTACGCGTGCGTTAAGGCTCGCGCTTCCTCCTCGTCCATGATGTCGTTCTGCGCCAGCAGCTCGAGAATACGCACGTTATCAGACCAGCGGGTCAACTTCGGCTTGTCGCTGGCATAGCGTAGGACCAGATACTGGGTAATAAATTCAATATCCGTGATCCCACCGGCATCGGCTTTGATATCAAAACGATCGGCATGTTTATTGCCGAGGTGGGCGCGCATCTTCTCACGCATCTCGCGAACTTCGGTCTGCAGGGTCGCGCCATCCCGCGCGGTGGTCAGGATATCGCGACGAATGGCGTCAAATCGCGCCTGCAGCGCCGGGTCGCCATAGACCACGCGAGCGCGCACCAGCGCCTGATGCTCCCATGTCCAGGCTTCGTTCTGCTGATAGTCGGCAAACGCGTCGGCGGTGGTGACCAGCATCCCCGCCGCGCCGGAAGGGCGCAGCCGGGCGTCAACTTCGTAGAGAATACCGGACGAGGTGCGGGTGCTGAACAGGTGCATGATCCGCTGAGCCAGCCGCAGGTAGAACTGACGGCCGTCGATCTCCCGCTCGCCGTCGGTCATCACCTCCGCCGGGCAGTCATGGAGGAACACCAGGTCGAGATCGGAACTGTAGCCCAGCTCCCAGCCGCCGAGCTTGCCGTAGCCGACGACGGCGAAGCCGCGCCCCTGGCGATCGTGCAGGTGGGTCGGCTGGCCGTAGCGGGCCACCATCTGTCCCCATGCCTGCTGCACCACCGCGTCGAGGATCGCTTCGGCAAGCCAGGTTAAGTGATCGCTGACCTTCATCACCGGCAGCGTGCCGGCGATATCCGCCGCGGCGATATGCAGCTGCTGCGCCTGCTTGAACTGGCGCAGTGCCTCCAGCTGCTGCTCTTCATCCTCTTCCGGCACGCGCAGCAGATACTGGCGCAGCTCGTCGCGATAGGCATCGGTCGCCGTCGGCTGATAGAGGGTGTTGGGATCCAGCAGTTCATCAAGCAGCAGCGGGTGGCGCGCCAGCTGGCTGGCGACCATCGGCGACGCCGCGCAGAGCGTAATCAGGTGCTTCAGCGCGCCGGGGAATTCGCTCAGTAGCTCAAGATAGGTGGTGCGAGTGACGATCCCGGTCAACAGCGGCGTGATCCGCGCCAGAGGCAGAGGCGCATCGGCGCGCGAGCAGATTTCGCTCAGCAGATGCGGCATCAGTTGATCCAGCACCTGGCGGCCTCGCGGGCCGATGGTGCGCCGATCCAGCTCTTTACGGAAATCAGCAATTAGCGCCAAAACGCTGCGGCGGTCGGCGTCGTTTAAATGCGCCAGCGCCGGGCTGGCGTCATCTTCTTCCAGCGCATCCTGCCACAGTTCGCGCCAGTACTCCGCCAACTGCTCATCCGGCGACTGGGCCTCATCATCGCCGATCAGCTCATTAAACACCCGCCGCACGCTGGCCATATGGCTCGCCAGCTGCGCGCTCAGCGTCTCCCAGTCGTCGGTATGCATCCCCCACGCCAGCCTGGCGCGGTTCAGTTCATCCTGCGGCAGAGTCTGAGTCTGCTCATCGTTGATGCTCTGCAGCAGATTTTCCAGCCGGCGCAGGAACAGATAGGCCGCGCGCAGCAGCGTCGCGTCGCCTTCCGGCAGCAGATGCAGCTCATCAATCGCCGCCAGCGTCGGCAGCAGCGCCCGCTGCTGCAGCGCAGGTTCGCGACCGCCGCGGATCAGCTGAAAGACCTGCACGATAAACTCAATTTCACGGATCCCGCCGGCGCCGAGCTTGATGTTGTCTTTCAGCCCGCGACGCCGTACTTCGCGAGCGATCATGCCTTTCATGTTACGCAGCGACTGGATCACGCTGAAGTCGATATAGCGGCGGAAGACGAAGGGGCGAAGCATCGCGCGCAGCTCGCTGGCGTAGGCGTCGTCGTTATCGCCCATGATCCGCGCTTTCACCATCGCGTAGCGTTCCCAGTCCCGGCCCTGCTCCTGGTAATAATCCTCCAGCGCCGCAAAGCTGAGCACCAGCGGCCCGCTGTCGCCAAACGGCCGCAGGCGCATGTCCACCCGATAAACAAAGCCGTCCTGCGTCGGCTGGTCGAGCGCCTTGATAAGCCGCTGCCCCAGGCGGGTAAAGAACTGGGCGTTATCCAGCTCGCGGCGGCCGCCGCGGGTGGCGCCATGCTCGGGCCAGGCAAAAATCAGATCGATATCGGAAGAGAAGTTCAGCTCGCCGCCGCCCAGCTTTCCCATCCCGAGGATCAGCAGCGGCTGCGGCTGGCCCTCGGCATTGCAGGGCGTTCCCCACTCTTTACAGCAGGCGGCGTACAGCCAGTCGCGGGCGGCGACAATCAGGGTCTCCGCCAGGACGCTCAACTGCTGCAGCGTCTCTTCTTCGCTTACCAGCGACAGCGCCTGCGCCCAGGCGATGCGGACCATCATATGACGGCGGAAAAGACGCAGCTCTCGCATCAACCCCGCTTCGTCAGCCACCGCCTGCAGGCGTTCCTGCAGCCAGATCTCATAATGCCGCCACTCTTCCGCCTCCGGTGAAGACTGGGCAAGCTCGTTCAGCCAGCCTGGCTGGGCGATCACACTCTGTTCGACAAAATCACTGAACGCCATCACCGACCTGGCCTGCGGGCTCAGTTCGGCGACGGGGAAATCCGCTGGCAGGCGGTCAGCGACCGTCTGCCAGTGCTGCTGTAACTGCGAAGAAAGCGGCATCATAGGGGCTCCCTAGCCTGTAATTATCGTTTTCCACTATGCAGCCAGAACGGCTCGGCAGCCAGCGCCTGGCGACGGAAATATTCAAAGACGCTGCGGTCGTCATGCTCTATCGCACGCTGTAGTTCCTGCCAGTTCTCCAGCCACGGCGCGACGGCGTCGCCATAGGCGCCCGCCAGCAACTGGACGCTGTCGATGTCGCGCGCCAGCTTCGGCAGCTGGTCGGCGGCATCCTCCACCGCCAGGTGCTGCACGGCGCCGCGCAGCTCAGCCGCCGCCCGGGAAAGGTGAATATCGGCAAACCGTTTGAACGATCCGGCTATTTTTTTCTCTCCCGCCTCGTTGAGGAACGGACGCCAGCCGCGCTGGACCAGCCATTCGGTCAGCGCCAGTTTGGCGGCGACGACCTCGGTGCGGAATAACGTCTCATCGGCGGTGTCCGCGGCCAGCAGCGCCGCTTCGGCGTCGTTCAGCAACGCGCGGAGGTGGGTGGTCGCCTTCCGCGGCACGATGCCGCCGAACAGCACCAGCGCATGGCGCACGCGGGCTATCGCCAGCAGGATTTCCGCTTTGGCTTTCGCGTTGCCGCGCAGCCAGACCTCATCGTGATACAGCCAGTGCGCCAGGGCGCTCTCCAGCGCCGCCTCCAGCCCCTGCTCCACGCTGGCCTTCGCCGCCACCGGCAGCACCGCCAGCCGGGTTACCGGGCGCTCGTCGTTGCCTTGCGCCAGATGATACCCGCGCGCGGCTTTGCTCAGGCTCCCCTGACGCAGGACGCCGCTCTCCAGCAAACGCTGCGCGAGGCGCAGCAGATCGGCGGTCTCCCCGGCGAGCAGCTCCAGCTCCAGCTCGCAGATCGGCTCCTGATGCTCGCCCGCCTTCACTTCGCCGCGATCGAGGGCAATCTCAATTTCACTCTTTCCTTCCTGGATCACCCAGCGTTCACGGGCAAAGTCGGTGCTGAACAGCGGTTGCACATGCTCCGCCAGCGCGGCTGGAAGTTCCCCTTGCGGCCAGACCTCCGCCGGCAGGCGCTCAAGCGCCAGCTCCGGTTTATCCAGTGGAATATTGTATTCCGGGCGCTGGTGCAGGCCGCCCACCACCCGACCGGCGATTTTCAGCGTCATCTCATAACGCCCCTGGTCGCCGCGGATGCGCAGCCCCATGTCGTGACGACGCAGCCAGTTATCGGCGGTTTCATAGTAAATGTTCAGCAACTGGCCCGCGGGCGTATGTTTCGCCTCGAGCGCATTGAGCTGCTCGCGCAGCGTCTCTACCCCATCCTGAGCGACGATAAACTTAAGTTCGATTTCTTGAGCCATGACTGAATTCTTCCGCTTCTGTGCTGCGCCGACAAATTGCGGCGAACTTACGACGATATTTTTTGTCAGTAGATAGTATTTTGCGGCGAATCGCCATGCAACGCGCTTTTTGCCGGGCCACCTCCTGGATGATTCCGATTGTGGTGGAAAACTTTGCGTCGCTCTGGCGATGCCTCTACTATCGTTCCACTTTTTATGACCAAACGATGACCTGATGCCAAAATTACGCCTGATTACTTTTACTTTGCTCGCGCTTAGCGCCGCCACGGCGGTTCACGCAGAAGAAAAGCGCTACGTTTCCGATAAGCTGAACACCTGGGTTCGCAGCGGCCCGGGCGATAATTATCGTCTGGTCGGCACCATCAACGCCGGGGAAGAAGTGTCGGTGCTGCAAACCAACGACAGCACCAGTTACGCGCAGATCCGCGACGCGAATGGGCGTACCGCCTGGATCCCGCTGAAAGAGCTGAGCAACGAGCCCAGCCTGCGCACCCGCGTCCCGGATCTGGAAAACCAGGTCAAAACGCTGACCGATAAGCTGAATAATATCGACGCCACCTGGAACCAGCGCACGGCGGATATGCAGAAGAAAGTCGCCGGCAGCGACAGCGTGATCAACGCGTTGAAAGACGAGAACCAAAAGTTGAAAAACGAGCTGGTTGTCGCGCAGAAGAAGGTGAATGCGGCGAATCTGCAGCTTGATGATAAACAGCGCACCATTATCATGCAGTGGTTTATGTACGGCGGCGGCGTGCTGGGCGTCGGTTTGCTGCTGGGTCTGGTGCTGCCGCATCTGGTGCCAAGCCGCAAACGTAAAGACCGGTGGATGAACTAATTCGTCTTCTCTGCCAGACTTACGTATCATCTTGCGAAAAACAGATACGGGAGAATCAGGCGTGAAGAGTTATCTGGTCGGTGGTGCGGTGCGCGACGCGCTGTTAGGACTGCCGGTCAAAGACCGAGACTGGGTGGTGGTGGGCGCCACCCCGCAACAGATGCTTGACGCGGGCTATCAGCAGGTAGGCCGCGACTTTCCCGTGTTCCTTCATCCGCAAAGCCGGGAAGAGTATGCCCTGGCTCGCACCGAGCGCAAATCCGGCGCAGGCTATACCGGTTTTACCTGCTATGCCGCCCCGGACGTCACTCTTGAGGCGGATCTGCTGCGCCGCGACCTGACGGTCAACGCCCTCGCCCAGGATGCCGACGGCACGATTATCGACCCCTACGGCGGACAAAACGATCTCCGCCAGCGCCTGCTGCGCCATGTCTCTCCCGCCTTTAGCGAAGACCCGCTGCGCGTGCTGCGCGTGGCGCGTTTTGCCGCCCGCTATGCCCATCTCGGTTTTCGCATCGCCGAAGAGACCCAGACCCTGATGGCCGCCATGGTTGAGGCCGGCGAACTGGCCCATTTAACGCCGGAGCGGGTGTGGAAAGAGACGGAAAGCGCGTTGACCACCCGCAACCCGCAGGTCTTTTTCCAGACGCTGCGCGACTGCCAGGCCCTCAAGGTGCTGTTCCCGGAGATTGACGCCCTGTACGGCGTGCCGGCCCCGGCCAAATGGCACCCGGAAATCGATACCGGCCTGCACACCCTGATGACCGTCACGATGGCCGCGATGCTATCGCCGGACGTCGAGGTGCGCTTCGCCACCCTGTGCCATGACCTCGGCAAAGGGCTGACGCCGAAAGCGCTCTGGCCGCGTCACCACGGCCATGGCCCGGCGGGAGTCAAGCTGGTGGAGCAGCTCTGCGCACGTCTGCGGGTGCCGAACGATATCCGCGATCTCGCGAAACTGGTGGCGGAGTACCATGATCTGATCCACACCCTGCCGATCCTGCAGCCAAAAACCCTCGTCAAACTTTTCGACAGCATTGACGCCTGGCGTAAACCGCAGCGCGTGCAACAGATCGCCCTCACCAGCGAAGCCGACGTCCGCGGGCGCACCGGCTTTGAGGCCAGCGATTATCCGCAGGGGCGCCTGCTGCTGGAGGCCTGGGAAGTGGCGCAGTCGGTCTCCACCAAAGAGGTGGTAGCGGCGGGCTTTAAAGGGGCGGAAATTCGCGAGGAGCTGACGCGGCGGAGAATTGCGGCGGTGGCGCAGTGGAAGGAACAGCGTTGCCCCCAGCCGCAAGGCTGAGGGCGCAGGCCTTAGAAAAAGACCACGTAAACCGCTGCCGCGACGATAAAGCGGTAGATAGCGAACGGAATGAACGAGATCCGTTTGATCAGCTGCAGGAAGGTTTTAATCGCAATCAGCGCCACGATAAACGCCATCACGAAGCCGACGGCAAACATCGGAACATCGCCCATGTTGAGGAAGCCGATGCTCTTGTAGACGTCCAGCACCGTGGCGCCCATCATCATCGGTACCGCCAGCAGGAATGAGAACTCCGACGCCGCGTAGCGGCTGACGCCCATCAGCATGCCGCCGGAGATGGTCGCCCCTGAGCGGGAGAAGCCCGGCCACAGCGCCAGGCACTGGAAGCAGCCGATAACGAATGCCTGACGATAGGTCATATCGTCAATCCCGACCGCGCGCGGCTGTTTCGGCTTCAGCACTTCCGCCGCAATTAACAGCACACCGCCGACAATCAGGGCGTACATCACGTTTACCGGGTTAAACAAGGACTTAATGGTGTCGTGGAAAATAAGCCCCATCACCACCGCGGGGATCATGCCGAGAAGGATATGGATAAGCGATAAGCGACCGCTGCCCTTGCCTTCATGCGCCGGCGGCTTGCCGAAATGGATGCCGATCAGGCCGAACAGGCGACGCCAGAACATCACCACCACGGCGAGTATCGAGCCTAGCTGAATAACCACTTCAAAGGTATTTGCCGTATCACCTTCAAACCCCAGCAGGTGACCAACAATAATCATATGACCGGTACTGGAAACAGGTAAAAATTCTGTTAACCCCTCAACCACACCCAATATTGCCGCCACCAGCAGCGAGTGTATATCGCTCATCCAATTAAACCCTTTAAAAAAGTAAAATGAAAAAAACCAGGAACACGGTATCGTTCAACAGGCATAACCCGGCTGCCAGAGGGCGCGCAATCCGCAGCATACACGGCGTACACAAGGATTCACCTGCCGTTCTGGTAGGAGATCGCCAGTAAAATTGCCTGATGACCGGATGCTATGACCGGTATAAACGCAATTTGTTTAACAAGTATGACCTGAAAAGTTTTGTTTCAGATTAAGGCCACGTTCAATAATCACCCCGACGTTTGCCGCGCGAGCCACGGCGCCAGGTTTGCTGACTTTAATGCGCACCCATGGCGACTGGAATGTCTCCAGCAGCAGGTCGGCCACCTCTTCCGCCACCCGCTCCACTAACGCGAATTTTCCCCCCTCAACATGCGCGATGACGCGCTCGCTGATATCAGCATAGCTAAGGCAATCGCTGACATCATCGCTGGCGGCCGCCTTGCGGTTATCCCATGCAATTTCGATATCGAACACCAGCTTCTGTTCAATGGTTTGTTCCCAGTCATAAACACCAATGGTGGTGATTACCGAAAGTTGCTCTATAAATACAATATCCATCACGCCCTGCCTGCTTTTTAGCTAAACCGGATACCACTTCCGGCGAATTATGCGTATTATCCACAGATGCAGAGAATACAACGACATTTTCAAAACGGAACAGCGTTATGAGTGCAATCGCGCCTGGACTGGTACTCCTCGCCTACCTCTGCGGCTCCATTTCCAGCGCCATTCTGGTATGTCGCCTTGCTGGCCTGCCCGACCCACGCGACAGCGGCTCAGGCAACCCCGGGGCCACTAACGTACTACGAATCGGCGGAAAAGGGGCGGCCGTAGCGGTACTTATTTTTGATGTGCTGAAGGGCATGCTGCCGGTATGGGGCGCTTGGGCGCTGGGCCTGACGCCGTTCTGGCTGGGTTTAGTGGCGATTGCCGCCTGCGTGGGCCACATCTGGCCAGTCTTCTTTCATTTCCGCGGCGGTAAAGGCGTCGCCACGGCCTTCGGCGCTATCGCCCCCATCGGCCTCGACCTGACCGGCGTGATGGCCGGGACCTGGCTGCTGACCATCCTGCTCAGCGGTTACTCTTCCCTTGGCGCTATCGTCAGCGCGCTGATCGCTCCGTTCTACGTCTGGTGGTTCAAACCGCAGTACACCTTCCCGGTGTCGATGCTCTCCTGCCTGATCCTGCTGCGCCATCACGACAACATTCAGCGTCTGTGGCGCCGCCAGGAGAGCAAAATCTGGACGCGGGTGAAGAAGAAAAAAACGCCAGAAGAGAAGTAATCTCCCCTCCCGGCCACCCCAGCCGGAGGGATCCCCGGTTCTATTTAGCGGTCTCACCCGCTCTTTCGCCTTACGTCATCATGATTGGCGATCATCGCCACATCCCCCTTTTGTAACAATGCATTAGCGGCGACCCACAGCAAAATTCCCGCCAGCGACCGGCGGCGCGGCGTGAACCGCGCTGACGCCTTTTCCGCCGCGGCCAGGCAACGGTTCAGGATATTGACGGCAATGATTATCCGGGTGAATAATCCGGAGCGGTTATGCCGCTTTCCCCTCGCGCCCGATGCGACGCTCCGGGTAACAGATGACATAAGCGTTTCGTATGACCGGGATAATCTCCCGCCGATCAATACTCATTGCTGCTGTTTTATCTTGATTTTGCAGGGGCGCAACATTGCACGGCACCGTGTTACCACCACTCAAAAAAGGCTGGCAGGCCACGCTGGATCTGCGCTTTCAGCAGGCCGGCGGCAAGACCGTTCTCGCCAGCGCCCAACACGTCGGCCCGCTGACCGTCCAGCGCCCGTTTTACCCGGAAGAAGAGACCTGTCATCTCTATCTGCTTCATCCCCCCGGCGGCATCGTCGGCGGTGATGAGCTGACGATTAGCGCCCACCTTGATCCCGGCTGCCATACCCTGATAACCATGCCTGGCGCCAGCAAGTTTTACCGCAGCAGCGGCGCGCAAGCGCTTTTGCGCCAGCAGTTGACCCTCGCCCCGCAGGCGACCCTGGAGTGGCTCCCGCAGGATGCCATCTTCTTTCCCGGGGCGAACGCCCGGCTGTCCACCACCTTTCACCTTTGTGCCTCCAGCACGCTGCTGGCCTGGGATCTGCTCTGCCTTGGCCGCCCGGTGATTGGCGAAACCTTCAGCCACGGCACCCTCAGCAACCGGCTGGAGGTATGGGTGGACGATGAGCCGCTGCTGGTCGAGCGCCTGCACCTGCAGGAGGGAGAGCTGTCCAGCGTCGCCGGACGCCCCTGGGTCGGCACGCTGCTGTGCTATCCGGCAACCGATGCCCTGCTCGACGGGGTGCGCGACGCGCTGGCGCCGCTCGGCCTCTACGCCGGCGCCAGCCTGACCGACCGCCTGCTGACGGTGCGCTTCCTCAGTGACGATAATCTGGTTTGCCAGCAGGTGATGCGCGACGTCTGGCAGTTTCTGCGCCCTCATCTCACCGGCAAATCCCCCGTACTTCCCCGAATCTGGCTGACTTAAGAGAACGTTATGGAACTGACCCCCCGAGAAAAAGACAAGCTGTTGCTGTTTACCGCCGCGCTGGTGGCGGAACGCCGCCTGGCCCGCGGCCTGAAGCTCAACTATCCGGAGTCCGTGGCCCTGATCAGCGCCTTTATTATGGAAGGCGCCCGCGACGGCAAAAGCGTGGCCTCGCTGATGGAGGAAGGCCGTCACGTCCTGACCCGCGAGCAGGTGATGGAGGGCGTCCCGGAAATGATCCCGGATATCCAGGTCGAAGCCACCTTCCCGGACGGCTCGAAGCTGGTCACCGTTCACAACCCGATTATCTGAGGTAGCGCCATGATCCCCGGTGAATATCACGTTAAGCCCGGCCAGATAGCCCTCAACACCGGCCGGGCGACCTGTCGCGTGGTCGTTGAAAACCACGGCGATCGGCCGATTCAGGTCGGTTCGCACTACCATTTCGCCGAGGTCAACCCGGCGCTGAAGTTCAACCGTCAGCAGGCCACCGGCTATCGCCTGAATATCCCGGCCGGCACGGCGGTACGCTTTGAACCTGGCCAGAAACGCGAGGTTGAGCTGGTGGCCTTCGCCGGTCACCGCGCCGTTTTCGGCTTCCGCGGCGAGGTCATGGGCCCTCTGGAGGCAAACGATGAGTAATATTTCACGCCAGGCCTATGCCGACATGTTCGGCCCCACCATCGGCGACAAGGTGCGCCTGGCCGATACCGAGCTGTGGATAGAGGTGGAGGACGATTTGACCACCTACGGGGAAGAGGTCAAATTCGGCGGCGGCAAAGTGATCCGCGACGGGATGGGTCAGGGACAGATGCTGGCCGCCGACTGTGTCGACCTGGTGCTCACCAATGCGCTGATCGTCGATCACTGGGGGATCGTTAAGGCCGATATCGGTGTGAAGGACGGTCGGATCTTCGCCATCGGCAAAGCCGGCAACCCCGACATTCAGCCCAACGTCACCATCCCCATCGGCGCCGCGACGGAAGTCATTGCCGCCGAAGGAAAAATCGTCACCGCCGGCGGGATCGATACCCATATTCACTGGATCTGTCCGCAGCAGGCGGAAGAGGCGCTGGTCTCCGGCGTGACCACCATGGTCGGCGGCGGCACCGGCCCGGCGGCGGGTACCCATGCCACCACCTGCACCCCGGGGCCATGGTATATCTCACGCATGCTGCAGGCGGCCGACAGCCTGCCGGTCAATATCGGCCTGCTGGGCAAGGGCAACGTTTCTCAGCCGGACGCTCTGCGCGAGCAGGTGGCGGCGGGCGTTATTGGCCTGAAGATCCATGAGGACTGGGGCGCCACCCCGGCGGCGATCGACTGCGCGTTAACCGTCGCCGATGAGATGGATATTCAGGTCGCGCTGCACAGCGACACGCTCAATGAGTCCGGTTTTGTGGAAGATACCCTCGCCGCCATCGGCGGGCGCACCATTCACACCTTCCATACCGAAGGGGCCGGCGGAGGCCATGCGCCGGATATCATCACCGCCTGCGCCCACCCGAACATTTTGCCGTCCTCCACCAACCCAACGCTGCCCTACACCCTTAACACCATCGATGAACATCTCGATATGCTGATGGTCTGCCACCATCTGGACCCGGACATCGCCGAGGACGTGGCCTTTGCCGAGTCGCGCATTCGCCGGGAAACCATCGCTGCGGAAGACGTGCTGCACGACCTTGGCGCCTTCTCGCTCACCTCCTCGGATTCGCAGGCCATGGGCCGCGTCGGGGAAGTGGTTCTCCGCACCTGGCAGGTGGCGCACCGCATGAAGGTGCAGCGCGGAGCGCTGGCGGAGGAGACCGGGGATAACGACAACTTCCGCGTGAAGCGCTACATCGCCAAATACACCATCAACCCGGCGCTGACCCACGGCATCGCACACGAAGTCGGCTCCATTGAGGTGGGTAAGCTGGCGGACCTTGTGGTCTGGTCGCCTGCCTTCTTCGGCGTGAAACCGGCCACCGTGATCAAAGGCGGCATGATCGCCATCGCGCCGATGGGCGATATCAATGCCTCTATTCCAACCCCGCAGCCGGTGCACTACCGTCCGATGTTTGGCGCGCTGGGCAGCGCCCGCCATCACTGCCGCCTCACCTTCCTGTCGCAGGCGGCGGCGGACAACGGCGTTGCCGAGCGGCTGAACCTGCGCAGCGCGATCGCCGTGGTGAAAGGCTGCCGTACGGTGCAGAAAGCCGACATGGTGCACAACAGCCTGCAGCCTAACATCACCGTCGACGCGCAGACTTATGAGGTGCGGGTGGATGGCGAACTCATCACCAGCGAGCCGGCAGAGGTTCTGCCGATGGCGCAACGTTATTTTCTGTTTTAAGGAGAGCGGATGCTTTATTTAACTCAACGTCTGGAGACCCCCGCCGCCGCGACCGCCAGCGTTACGCTGCCGATTGATGTTCGCGTCAAAAGCCGGGTAAAAGTCACCCTCAACGATGGCCGGGAAGCCGGCCTGCTGCTGCCCCGCGGGCTGCTGCTGCGCGGCGGCGATGTGCTCAGCAACGAAAACGGCACCGAATTTGTGCAGGTGATTGCCGCTGATGAAGGAGTGTCGGTGGTGCGCTGCGACGATCCGTTTATGCTGGCGAAGGCCTGCTACCACCTCGGCAATCGTCACGTACCGCTGCAGATTATGCCGGGCGAGCTGCGCTACCATCACGATCACGTGCTGGACGATATGCTGCGCCAGTTCGGCCTGACGGTGACCTTTGGCCAGCTGCCGTTCGAGCCGGAAGCCGGCGCTTACGCCAGCGAAAGCCACGGTCATCATCATGCTCATCATGACCACCACGCTCACAGCCACTAGCATGTCGACAGCGGAACAACGCCTGCGGCTGATGCAGCTGGCCAGCAGCAACCTGCCGGTAGGGGGTTACAGCTGGTCCCAGGGGCTGGAGTGGGCTGTGGAAGCCGGATGGGTGCCGGACGTCGCGGCCTTCGAGCGCTGGCAGCGACGGCAGATGACGGAAGGCTTTTTTACCGTCGACCTGCCGCTGTTCGCCCGCCTGTACCGCGCCTGCGAACAAGGCGATATCGCCGCGGCCCGGCGCTGGACGGCTTATCTGCTGGCCTGCCGGGAGACCCGTGAACTGCGGGAGGAAGAGCGCAACCGCGGCGCGGCGTTTGCCCGCCTGCTTGGCGACTGGCAGCCGGACTGTCCACCGCCGTGGCGCACGCTGTGCCAGCAAAGCCAGCTCGCCGGGATGGCCTGGCTCGGCGTGCGCTGGCGCATCGCGCTGCCCGAGATGGCCCTAAGCCTGGGCTACAGCTGGATTGAGAGCGCCGTGATGGCCGGCGTTAAGCTGGTGCCCTTCGGCCAGCAGGCCGCTCAACAGCTGATTTTACGTCTTTGCGACCACTACGCGGCGGCGATGCCCCGCGCGCTGGCCGCGCCGGACGGCGATATCGGATCGGCCACGCCGCTCGCCGCCATCGCCTCTGCCCGGCATGAAACCCAATACTCCCGATTATTCCGTTCCTAGGAGAAGCCATGAATTCTTATAAACACCCGCTGCGCGTCGGCGTTGGCGGCCCGGTCGGCTCCGGTAAAACCGCCCTGCTGGAAGCGCTGTGCAAAGCGATGCGCGATACCTGGCAGCTGGCGGTGGTCACCAACGACATCTACACCAAAGAAGATCAGCGCATCCTCACTGAAGCGGGCGCGCTGGCGCCTGAACGCATTGTCGGGGTGGAAACCGGCGGCTGCCCGCACACGGCGATCCGTGAAGATGCCTCGATGAACCTCGCCGCGGTGGAAGCGCTGAGTGAAAAGTTCGGTAACCTCGACCTTATCTTCGTGGAAAGCGGCGGCGATAACCTGAGCGCCACCTTCAGCCCGGAGCTGGCGGATCTGACCATCTATGTTATCGACGTGGCCGAAGGGGAGAAGATCCCGCGCAAAGGCGGGCCGGGGATCACCAAATCCGATTTTCTGGTGATCAATAAAACCGACCTTGCCCCCTATGTGGGCGCTTCACTGGAGGTGATGGCGAGCGATACCCAGCGTATGCGCGGCGATCGCCCATGGACCTTCACCAACCTGAAGCGTGGCGACGGCCTGAGCACCATTATTGCCTTCCTCGAAGACAAAGGCATGCTCGGCAAATAGGCCTTTTGCACCAGCCGGGCGCAAGCGCGTCCGGATGGTGCAGCCCCTGCCCTCTCTTCTATCACCCTGCACCACCCTCCCCGCCACGCCTGCCCTGCAATATGGCATAAGGTTTGCTAATTCAAGTCATGCCTAACCATTAAGGAATGACTATGTCATCACTGGATCTCAACCCTGAATTACCCGCGACCGCGCGGACTTCCGGCTCCCGGGAAACCTTAGAAGATTACACCTTACGTTACGCCCCGCTGAGCTTCCGCCGCTGGGGACCGGGCGTCGTCGCGGTCACGGCGCTGGGCGGCATCGCCTATCTGGCGGACTTTTCCATCGGCGCCAGCATCGGTATGGCCTGGGGCACCAGCAACGCCATCTATTCGATCCTGGTGGCGGCGCTGGTGATCTTCCTCACCGGCATTCCGTTGGCGATCACCGCCGCGCGCTACAACATTGACCTTGACCTGATCACCCGCAGCGCCGGCTTCGGCTATTTCGGCTCGGTGATCACCAGCATTATTTTTGCTGGCTTCACCTTTATCTTCTTCGCCCTCGAAGGCTCGATCATGGCCCAGGGGCTGCTGGTGGGCCTCGGGATCCCACTGTGGATGGGGTATCTGATCGCCACCCTGATGGTGCTCCCGCTGGTGGTCTATGGCATGAAAGCCCTGACCCGCCTGCAGGTGTGGACCACTCCGCTGTGGCTGGTGCTGATGGTGGTGCCGGTGGTGTGGCTGATTGTCAAAGATCCGCAGCTGGTGGACGGCTTCCTGCATTTCGCCGGTAAAAACAGCGCGTCGACGGTGGATATCACCGCCATCATGCTCGGCGCCGGGGTATGCCTGTCGCTGATCATGCAGATTGGCGAGCAAATTGATTACCTGCGCTTTATGCCGCCTAAAACCGCTGAGAACCGTAAAGCCTGGTGGCTGGCGGTCTTTTCCGCCGGCCCGGGCTGGGTGGTGCTAGGCGCGATCAAACAGATTATCGGCGCTTTCCTCGGCTTCTATCTGTTGACCCGTTTCCCGACGGTACACAATACCGAACCGGTGCAGCAGTTCGTCAGCGTCTTCGATAACCTGGTGCCCGGCTGGCTGGCTCTGACGCTGGCGGTGGTGCTGGTGGTGATCTCGCAGATCAAAATTAACGTCACCAATGCCTATTCCGGCTCGCTGGCGTGGACCAGCGCCTGGACCCGCACCACCAAACGCTATCCGGGGCGGATTATTTTTGTGGTGGTCAACCTGGCGATTGCCCTGGCGCTGATGGAAGGCGATATGTTCAGCGCCCTGTCGTGGATCCTCGGCTTTTACTCCAACTTCGCCATCGCCTGGGTCGTGGTGGTGGCGACCGACATCACCTTTAATAAAGGCTTGCTCAAGCTGGCGCCGGCGCAGCCGGAGTATCGTCGCGGCATGATCTACAACGTGAACCCGGTGGGCGTAGTCTCCTTTGGCCTGGCCGCCGGGCTGTCGATCTGCGCCTTCTTCGGCCTGCTGGGGGCGACGCTGGCGCCCTTCTCGCCGCTGATTGCGCTGGTCGTCGCCTTTGTCATGACCCCGCTGATGGGGATCCTCACCCGCGGGCGCTACTACATTAAGCAGAGAGATGACGGGATCGCCGAACCGCGCTATGACGCGGCGGGGAACGCCTCGACCACCGTATATCAATGCGTTAGCTGTGAGGAAGAGTACGAGCGCCCGGACGTGATGCACTCGCATAAGCATAAGGGCGCCATCTGCTCGCTGTGTAAAAGTATGGAGTAGTCAGGAAGGCAGGCCGACGTGACGTCGGCCTGTGTCAGGACGCTTTAGGCGGCAGGCAGCTCGGCCAGCGGCCAGCGCGGGCGGACCGTCACGCCGAGCTCGGCTTTGGCGCCGGTTTGCAGACGCACCATGCCGGCGTAGGCGATCATCGCGCCGTTATCGGTACAGAACTCAGGGCGGGCGTAGAACACCTCGCCGCCGCGTTTTTGCATCATCTCCGCCAGCTTCGCCCGCAGGGTGCGGTTGGCGCTCACGCCTCCCGCCATCACCAGACGCTTAAAGCCGGTTTGCTCCAGCGCGCGGCGACATTTAATCATTAGCGTATCGACGACCGCATCCTCAAACGCGCGGGCGATGTCGGCGCGGGTTTGCTCATCGTCGCCGTTGCTGCGAATGGTATTGGCGGCGAAGGTTTTCAGACCGGAGAAGCTGAAGTCCAGCCCCGGACGGTCGGTCATCGGACGCGGGAAGACGAAGCGGCCTTCAGTACCCTGGGACGCCATTTTCGACAGCATCGGCCCGCCGGGATAATCCAGCCCCAGCAGTTTCGCGGTTTTATCAAAGGCTTCGCCCGCCGCATCGTCAATCGACTCGCCCAGAAGCTCGTACTGGCCGATGCCGGTGACGCTGATCAGCTGAGTATGACCGCCGGAGACCAGCAGCGCGACGAACGGGAACGCTGGCGGGTTATCTTCCAGCATCGGCGCCAGCAGGTGCCCTTCCATATGGTGTACCGGAATCGCCGGCACGTTCCAGGCGAAGGCCAGCGACCGGCCCACGGTGGCGCCGACCAGCAGCGCCCCCACCAGGCCAGGACCCGCCGTATAGGCGACGGCATCGATATCTTTCGCCGTCAGACCGGCCTCTTTCAGCGCCGCCTGGATAAGCGGCACCGTTTTGCGCACGTGGTCGCGCGATGCCAGCTCCGGCACCACGCCGCCGTAGTCCGCATGCAGTTTCACCTGACTATACAGTTGGTTGGCTAACAGACCTTGCTGGTCGTCATAAATCGCGATGCCGGTTTCATCGCAGGATGTTTCAATGCCCAGTACACGCATGAGTTGTTTTACCTCGCTTCAATACCGCGCAGTTTAGGTCCAATGACCGGCGATGTAAAACTTTGCTCACCCCTGGTGCTCTCTTCGTGTATACTCCTCACCCTTATAAAAGTCCCTTTCAAAAAAGGCGCCGGTGCTTTACAAAGCAGCAGTAGTTGCAGTAAAATTCCGCACCATTTTGAAATAAGCTGGCATTGCGGCCAGCGGCAAACCGAATTAATCAAAGGTGAGAGGCACATGCCGGTAATTAAAGTACGTGAAAACGAGCCGTTCGACGTAGCTCTGCGTCGCTTCAAGCGTTCCTGCGAAAAAGCAGGTGTTCTGGCGGAAGTTCGTCGTCGTGAGTTCTATGAAAAACCGACTACCGAACGTAAGCGCGCTAAAGCTTCTGCAGTGAAACGTCACGCGAAGAAACTGGCTCGCGAAAACGCACGCCGTACTCGTCTGTACTAATCTGTTGAGAGCGACGCTCTCAATTCAGACCGAGTTGTAGTTGTAAGGCCGTGCTTCCGAAAGGAATGCGCGGCTTATTTTCGTTTATAGTCATCAGAAATAACGGGGCTTATGGCTGGACGAATTCCACGTGTATTTATTAGCGATCTGCTTGCCAGAACCGACATCGTCGATCTGATCGATGCGCGGGTAAAGCTGAAAAAGCAGGGCAAAAATTTTCACGCGTGCTGTCCGTTCCATAACGAAAAAACCCCCTCTTTCACCGTCAACGGTGAAAAACAGTTTTACCACTGCTTCGGCTGCGGGGCGCACGGCAATGCTATCGATTTCCTGATGAACTACGACAAGCTCGAGTTCGTGGAAACGGTCGAAGAGCTGGCCGCCATGCACAACCTCGAAGTGCCTTATGAAGCAGGCAACGGACCCAGCCAGATAGAGCGCCATCAACGGCAGAACCTCTACCAGTTACTGGATGGTCTGAATACGTTTTATCAACAGTCTCTGATGCAGCCCGCCGCCGACCCTGCGCGCCAGTACCTGGCAAAACGGGGGTTAAGCAGCGAGGTGATTACGCGCTTTGCCATCGGCTATGCTCCCCCAGGTTGGGATAACGTTTTAAAACGTTTTGGCGGCAATCAGGAAAACCGCCAGTCGCTTATTGATGCCGGCATGCTGGTCACCAACGATCAGGGACGCAGTTACGATCGCTTCCGCGAACGGGTAATGTTTCCCATCCGCGATAAGCGAGGCCGGGTGATTGGGTTTGGCGGACGGGTGCTGGGCGATGCCCTGCCGAAGTATCTCAACTCCCCGGAAACCGACATATTCCATAAAGGCCGTCAGCTGTATGGCCTGTATGAAGCGCAGCAGGACAACCCCGAACCACCGCGGTTGCTGGTTGTCGAAGGCTATATGGACGTCGTGGCGCTGGCGCAGTACGACATCAACTATGCTGTCGCCTCGCTGGGTACCTCGACCACGGCCGACCATATCCAGCTGCTGTTCCGGGTGACCAATAACGTCATCTGCTGCTACGACGGCGACCGGGCCGGCCGCGATGCCGCCTGGCGCGCGCTGGAGACGGCGCTGCCGTACATGACCGATGGTCGCCAGCTGCGCTTTATGTTTCTGCCTGACGGCGAAGACCCGGATACGCTGGTGCGTAAAGAGGGCAAAGCGGCGTTCGAGGCGCGGATGGAGCAGGCTCAGCCGCTCTCCACGTTCTTGTTTAACAGCCTGCTGCCGCAGGTCGACCTCAGCACGCCGGACGGGCGCGCGCAGCTGAGCACGCTGGCGCTGCCGCTGATAACCCAGGTGCCGGGCGAAACCCTGCGCATCTATTTGCGTCAGGAGCTGGGCAACAAGCTGGGCATTTTAGATGACGCCCAGCTTGAACGTTTAATGCCAAAACAGGCGGAAAATGGCGCGCCGCGCCCCGCACCACAGCTAAAACGCACGACCATGCGTATACTGATAGGACTGCTGGTGCAAAACCCGGATCTGGCGCCGTTAGTCCCACCGCTGGAGGGGCTGGACTCGCGCAAAATGCCGGGGCTGAGCCTGTTCGGCGAGCTGGTGAAAAGCTGTCTGGCGCAGCCTGGTCTGACAACCGGGCAACTTTTAGAGCAATATCGCGGCACAAAAGAGGCCGCAACCCTTGAAAAACTGTCGATGTGGGACGATATAGCAGATAAAGATATCGCTGAACAAACCTTCACCGACTCGCTCAACCATATGTTTGATTCACTGCTGGAACTGCGACAGGAAGAGTTGATAGCTCGCGATCGCACACACGGTTTAAGCAGTGAGGAACGCCGGGAGCTCTGGACCATCAGCCAGGAGCTGGCGAAGAAATAAATGACAGACTCAGTCATTCACGTTGCATTGATGCAGCAGCAGAACGCAGAGCAACGTGAAGGACACCGTATTTAACGGCTTAAGTGCCGAGTATCGATCGGGAAGCCCCCGACAGCCGCGCAGAGGCGCAGCGGCAATAATATAAGTACGCCCTCGCTTTAAATGTCGACAGCCCGCCTGCCGACACCAATCAAACGAATTAAGTGTGGATACCGTCTTATGGAGCAAAACCCGCAGTCACAGCTGAAGCTTCTTGTCCAACGTGGTAAGGAGCAAGGCTATCTGACCTATGCCGAGGTCAATGACCATCTGCCGGAAGATATCGTCGATTCCGATCAGATCGAAGACATCATCCAAATGATCAACGACATGGGCATTCAGGTGATGGAAGAAGCACCGGATGCCGATGATCTGATGCTTGCCGAAAACACCGCGGATGAAGATGCTGCCGAAGCCGCCGCGCAGGTGCTCTCCAGCGTGGAATCCGAAATCGGGCGCACGACCGACCCGGTGCGCATGTACATGCGTGAAATGGGTACCGTAGAGCTGCTGACCCGTGAAGGCGAAATCGACATCGCCAAACGCATCGAAGACGGCATCAACCAGGTGCAGTGCTCCGTTGCCGAATACCCGGAAGCGATCACCTACCTGCTTGAGCAGTACGACCGCGTTGAAGCGGAAGAAGCCCGTCTGTCCGATCTGATCACCGGTTTCGTCGATCCGAACGCCGAAGAAGATATGGCGCCGACCGCCACCCACGTTGGCTCCGAGCTGTCTCAGGAAGAGATGGATGACGACGAAGACGAAGACGAAGATGAAGACGCCGACGACAACAGCGATGACGACAACAGCATCGACCCTGAGCTGGCCCGTGAGAAGTTCGCCGAGCTGCGTACCCAGTACGAGCTGACGCGCGACACCATCAAAGCCAAAGGTCGTAGCCATGCCGCCGCCCAGGAAGAGATCCTGAAGCTGTCTGAAGTCTTCAAGCAGTTCCGCCTGGTGCCGAAGCAGTTCGATTACCTGGTCAACAGCATGCGCAGCATGATGGATCGCGTTCGTACTCAGGAACGTATCATCATGAAGCTGTGCGTTGAGCAGTGCAAAATGCCGAAGAAAAACTTCATCACCCTGTTCACCGGCAACGAAACCAGCGAAACCTGGTTCAACGCCGCGGTGGCGATGAACAAGCCGTGGTCCGAGAAGCTGCTGGAAGTGAAAGAAGACGTGCAGCGCGGCCTGCAGAAGCTGCAGCAGATCGAAGAAGAGACCGGCCTGACCATCGAGCAGGTGAAGGATATCAACCGTCGCATGTCCATCGGTGAAGCGAAAGCCCGCCGGGCGAAGAAAGAGATGGTGGAAGCGAACCTGCGTCTGGTTATCTCGATCGCCAAGAAATACACCAACCGCGGTCTGCAGTTCCTCGACCTGATTCAGGAAGGCAACATCGGTCTGATGAAAGCGGTTGATAAGTTCGAATACCGTCGCGGCTATAAGTTCTCGACCTACGCCACCTGGTGGATCCGTCAGGCCATTACCCGCTCCATCGCGGATCAGGCGCGCACCATCCGTATTCCGGTGCATATGATTGAGACCATCAACAAGCTCAACCGTATCTCCCGCCAGATGCTGCAGGAGATGGGCCGTGAACCGACCCCGGAAGAGCTGGCTGAGCGCATGCTGATGCCGGAAGACAAGATCCGTAAAGTGCTGAAGATCGCCAAAGAGCCTATCTCCATGGAAACGCCGATCGGCGACGATGAAGATTCGCATCTGGGGGATTTCATCGAGGATACCACCCTCGAGCTGCCGCTGGATTCCGCGACCACCGAGAGCCTGCGCGCGGCAACGCACGACGTGCTGGCCGGCCTTACCGCTCGTGAAGCGAAAGTCCTGCGTATGCGTTTCGGTATCGACATGAATACCGACCACACGCTGGAAGAAGTGGGTAAACAGTTCGACGTTACTCGCGAACGTATCCGTCAGATCGAAGCGAAGGCGCTGCGTAAACTGCGCCACCCGAGCCGTTCTGAAGTGCTGCGTAGCTTCCTCGACGATTAATCGTCGCCAGCCTGTTAAAAAGCTCCCTGCGGGGAGCTTTTTTTATGGCGTTCAGGTGGCCATCCGGGGAAAGTCGCCCCTCTCCGCTACTGGCCGCGGGTCGCCAGGGCATCATCCAGTTCACGATAGGCCGCCACCAGCTTGTCGAGCGTCGCCCGATTTAAGCCGCTGGGATTGGGCAGCACCCACACCTGGGTCGTGCCGATGGTCATGGCCTGTTTCCCCCACTTCGCGCCGCGCTGGTTAAAGGCCAGCTCGAAGGCCTGCTTGCCGAGCACCGCCAGCGCCTGCGGCTGATACTCCTCAATCTTCCTCACCAGCTCACGGCCGCCGCTGCGCAGCTCCTGCAGGGCGACCTCGCTGGCCTGCACCGTCGGACGCTCAACCAGCATGGTGATGCCGCAGCGCGTATCCAGCAGCTGCAGCTCCTCTTCCGGCCTGAGCTGTCGGTCGGTAAACCCGGCCTGATGGATGACCTTCCAGAAGCGATTGCCAGGATGGGCAAAATGAAAGCCGGTATGGGCGGAGGACTTCCCCGGGTTGATACCGCAAAAGACAACGCGCAGGCCCGGCGCAAGGATATCGCTAATCATGTTTTCTCCGGCTGTATGGCTAAAACATGATTATAAAGGATTGAAAATGCATTGTTTATAAAAACAGCAGCTGCGCGCTTTACGCTGGATTGCAACCGTCAGTTACTTTATAATCCCTCGCCACGGCCCCTTAGCTCAGTGGTTAGAGCAGGCGACTCATAATCGCTTGGTCGTTGGTTCAAACCCAACAGGGGCCACCAAATTTTAGCTTTAAAATCATATAATTAAGCCACTCACGTGAGTGGCTTTTTTCTTATATCGCTATTGAGTGGCGATAAAATGGCGGTGCATTTTTTACCGCCACTTTTCAGATCACATAAAAAAACCCGCTCGCGGCGGGCATTTTATGAAATTTTTTCAGAGCCATAGCGGGCGCTGACCACCAACTGTCGGATGAGGCGGGGCCGGGATTATCGTTCCTGGCGTAACAATAAAACGTTCCACCGATTCCATCGTTACGAACGTACAACTGCAATTTATGTTAGTACATTGGTGGTAACGCTCTTTGGTATTCTCACTTAGATAGCGACTGGTGCGCGCATGTGCCGCGTGCTGGCATTTTGGACAATGGAACATTTCACACCCCAAAAATTCACATAAAGTGAATTTATGATACTCATTTTTTCACTATTTGAGAATAGCTTTATTCTTCCCCTTCAGTCCCGTACTCTACATCCAACAATCTAACCTCAAGCTCTAGACTCGTCGTAAAGCCGCTATTATTCAGAGAGTGCATAACCTTCGTGATTGTCCATGATTGATCGTCTATGACGCGCTTAAAGCCCGAAACCTGCACGGGTGTCTCCGGGTAGAGATCGGCGCGCCCTGTCGCCAGCCTGATAGAAAACTCAGCAACACCACGTTGCAGTTTGTCCCATTTTGCCTGGGCAGCTCGCATCGCCTGCGCTTTGGTTGAAAAAATTGTCGTCAGGGCGAACACGTTGTCATCCTCGCCGACCATGTATTCACCTTCCCTGGCTTCCGGCGTCTTCACCGCTTTTTTCTTCGTTACCGGTTTGGCTTTTGGGTGCTGTAGTGCACGTAAATGTTGCTCTTTCGGTTTCCGCTTTAACGTCACCTTTTGCTTTTGTGGTTTCGGGTCTTTGGTGTGTAACCATTTTGCCGTGACACCGGTATATGCCCCACGGTCGGCAATCGAAAACTGATGCCTGTCGCCATCGCTGCGGGTGATAGTGACTTGTGGAATAGCCTTTCCACTGGCTGTTAACCCACGCCCGGCTTTCAGAAAAAGCAACTTTCCCGCTTTTACCGAAACCTCACCGCCGTTTCGCTCGGCGAGCCGTGTTAAAAATTTGGCATCTGATTCCTGTGACTGGTCGATATGCGGAATTTTTATTCCGGCCAGCTCCGGTATAACGCTCGCCGTCAGTTTGTTACGTGTCGCTATCGCTGCCACGATCTCGCCGAGCGTCTTGTCATGCCAGGACTCTTCCCGACGTGAGTTAAGCGTCCCCCGAAAATCGGCGCTACGGGCGCGGATTGTCACCGTATCTGGCGCGCCGTGATGTTCAACCTCATCGACGGTAAAACTTCCCTTACCAATCAACGCAAAGCCTTTCCACCCGAGGTAAAGCGTCAGTACCGCACCACGTAACGGAAGCTCGACCAGCCCGTCAGCATCATCAAGCTCAATGTCGAGCTGGTCGGCCTCGAATCCGCGATTGTCTGTCATGGTCAGACTCATCAACCGATTACTGATGTTGCCGGTAATATCTTTGCTGTCGAGCATCAGCATAAAATCGGGCGTCAGTACGCCACCCGCATTCAAATTCAGCATATCCAGCATCAGCTAATCCCCACCATGCCAGCCACTGACGAGGCCATATTACCCGCCTTTCCAATAAGTGATTTGGCCTGTTCACCAATATCACCATACAGCGCAGCGAGAGATTCATCCACGCGGGTAAGCGTCAGCGTAAAATCAATTTTTCTCGCCGTTCCGTCAGCAAAAAACAGGCTTCCCGTCTCGCTGATATTATTGATGACGTACATACCGTAAATCGTGCCAGTGCCATCCAGTAACGGCCAGGCGCGCCCCTCGTCAGCCATTAAACGAATGGCCGTCATCGTCAACTTTCCGCCGGTGAGCTCCGGGTAAAGCACACCGGCCAGGGTAATTTTTTCATCCCCCGGCCCCAGATACTGGAAAGAGTCCCGCTTACCAACGCGGGAGTTTGACGGCCACCGATATTCGGCGTCGCGTTGCATCGTCTGGTGTGGCAATGTCTGACGCATAAAAACAAACATACCGAGTGCGAGCATCATTTTTTGTCACCTCCTATCCGTCGTGGTTCATGCTGGCACGCTGGCGGGCGCGTTTTTCACGCTCAAACTTTTCGAGCGCATCCTGTAACTGGCGATCGAGCTGCGTACCGCTGCCGCCCCCCTGAACGTCGATGTGATATTCGTTTTTACTTTGGTCTATATAAGAACGCCCCGCCGGTGCGGTGACGGGTTGATATGCCTGATAGCCACCGTAAGTGCCGGTTGCCGGAATATAAGAGTTACCCTGTGTGGCTGCGTTCGCTTTTGCGGCAGTCTGGTCAAGCGTGATGGACTCTTTGTTGATAATGCCGAGTTTCTCTAGCACCCAATCAATACCGCTGCGCAGCTTATTGAATGCTGTAAGCGGTAACGTAAGAGCGTCAGCCAGGCGCTGACCAAACAACACACCGGCATCACGAAAACTGTTTAAGGTTTCCTGCGATGATTTTACCGGCGCAATCAGGTTGTTAAACCAGTCCCATGCGGCTTTCAGTTTTCCGCCCAGCCAGTCAAACATCGGTTTAAGCGGCGCAAACAGCTCAGCTACTGGCGCAAATGCGGCCCGCATCCCGTCAATCACTCCGCCGAAAAATGCGCTGATGGGCTCCCAATATTTACGGATGAGCAATGCCCCGGCGACAATCGCAGCCACAACAGCGACAACCGGCCAGGAAATCGCACCAATAGCGGTAATGATGCCTCCGGCCACCGTTGTAAATACGGTACCGAGCACCGTCGCAGCGGCGATGATGGCATTAACTCCTGTTATAACCGGCCAGGCAATCAGCCCAATGATCCCAATCATACCCACCACACCAAGCGCCACGGCGGTAATCATCCCAAGCGTCTGCGCGAGCTCTTTATTTCGCTGGATCCACTTATCAAGTTTGAGCACGTAGCCGGTCGCAGTCTGCACCAGTTTGCGTAATGAGGATTCCTGTTGGTCAAACAGGTCGGTGCCAACAGCCTCATACGCAGACTGAAACTCTTTGAAGTCACCACCGAGGTTATCCTGCATGACTTTAACCAGCTCCTCGGTCTTGCCGTCCGAGGCTTTAAATGCCACTGTCAGCTTATCGAGTTTCCCGCTGGCCGCAGCGTCTAACAGGGCATTAGACGATTTCAGCGCTTCCTCGCCGAATATCGTTTTCAGGTATTCGCCTGTCTGACTTGTTCCGAGCTTATTCTTTTTAAAACTGGCTTGGATTTCTTTCAGAATGGTAAATACGGGCCGCATGTTGCCCTTGCTGTCTGCCGTCTTAACCCCCAGCTCTTTTAATGCCGCCCATGCCTTACCTGTTGGGGCCTGTAACCGGCTAACGACAGCGCTGCTCCCGGTACCGGCCATCGATCCCGTGATATTGTTATCATGAAGCACACCCGTCATGGCGGCGGCTTCTTCGAGGCTTACTCCCGCAGCTTTGGCAACTGGTGCCAGATAGGTTAAGGCGTCGCTTAATCCCTGAAAATCGGCCGCTGATTTATTCATCGTTGCTGAAAGCACATCGCCGATATGGGCTACCCGGTCATTTGAAAGCTGGAAAGCGTTTTTGGTACCGAGCAAAAGCTGCGCGTTCTCTTCCATCGTCCGACGGTTAGCAAGCGCCATATTAAGTGTGACGGGCGTCGCCGCCTGAATCGCTGCCGCGTCTCCGCCTGCTTTCGCAATGATAATCTGAGCACCGGCCGCATCATCGGCAGAGGCGGCAGTATTGTCGCCCAGCAGTCGGGCCTGCTTTCGCAACGCAGTCATTTCTGCGGAGTCTTTCGCCACGCCGAGTACAGCCTGTAACTCGGAGTTTTTCTGCGCAAAATCATAACCCGGTTTCATTAGTGCAACACCGGCCAGCGTGCCTGTCGTCGCCATACCTACACCGGCGGCACCCATTGCGGCCGCATTTCCGGCCAACTCTTTACCGGCCTGATATCTCTGCTTAACCGCATTGAGCTTTGCCTGTTGCGCGCTGACCCGCGCCAGCGCTTCACGCTGACGATTGAGCTGTGCTGTCGTTTCGCTAATGTTGGTTTTTAACCGGCGTTCATCCGCGGCCAAGGTACGGGTATTAATTCCCGCCTGGCTGAGTTCCTGCCGCTGGCGCTGTACAGCCTGCCGTAAGCTGTTGTGTTTAAGCTGTAGCGCGGCGGCGCTTTTTCGTGCAGCGTCCATCGCCTGCGCCTGTGCGCGGGTAGGCTGCTCCGTATTTTTGAACTGGATCGCCAGCGCGGCGGCTTCCTGTTTAGCTTTCTTCAGCTCCTGACCGGTAACGGCGAGTTGCGCGCTGGCCTTGCGAAATCCGTCAATACGGGATGCCTGACCGTTAAGCTCACGCAGTAATTTTTGAGTGTCCCGGATATCACCAGACAGCGTTTTACTCGCTGTCTGGATGGTTTTAAACGGGCGGGTCGCCTGGTCAACAGCCTTGAGTAAAACCTGCAATTTAACGTCGTTACTCATTCGTGTTTCCGCTTCGCTGTAGCGCCTTTTCGCGCCAGGTGGTGAGCTCGGTCAGGCTCATGGGATATAATTCTGATGGCGGCCAGTGAAAAATCACCGCGATATCCGCCATCAGGTCATCGACCGACATGTCTTTCGGGAAATTTAATCCGCCAAATTCGGCGACAAAAAACCGATCACCTTTGTTGCCAGCGCCATCAGGTCGGGTAAATCCATCATGACGACATCCGATTCGGTAAGAGACGGACTGGTCATACGCGGCAGCACTTTAATCAGGGCATCCACTTCAGAGCGAGCGACGTCCGCCAGGCTAACGCCGCGCAGGGTTCCGGCGTTGGGTTTCATCAGGGTGATTTTTTCGATGACCTGCTCGCCGCGTTTGATCGGGTTTTCCAGGGTGACTATGTTTTCTTTGCTCATGAGTTTCTCACTATTTACGGATTCCGGGTTAACCGGCCAGACATGCTGGCCGGGGAAAAATTACAGGCCGATATTGCGGCGGTGCTGGTCGAGTCGGTCGACGCCGTTCACCTTCTCAATCATGTTGAGGACGTCGATTTCTACCAGCTCTTTACCGTTCATGCTCAGCTTGTAGTACGTGCAAACCAGCGATAATTTGCTGCTGGTATCCTCGCCCTGTTTGCTCTCGCCGTTATCGACTTCCTTCACCTTGAAACGGGTCTCAACTTCCACCGCCACGGTTTCGCCGGTATCGTCCCGCTGGTAAGAGCCTGCATAGCGCAGTAGCGTCCCGGTACCGACGGCACCATAAAGTGACCAGATCGCATCATCAGGGAAGCCGCCGAGGGAAATTTCCATCGCCAGCGCGTCATCGTCGAGGCCGAAATCGACAGGGGCCGAGCCTGACATCCCGCCGCCCCGGTAATTTTCCAGCTTACGGGTCAGCTTTGGCAGGGTGACGGACTCGATAACGCCGAGATAGCTGACGCCATCCAGAAACGTATTCAGGTATTTGAGCTTGCGCGGCATTGCCATTGGTCAGGGCTCCTTAATTGCTGTTAACCGATGACACCAGATTCGCCAGGTATTTATCGGTAATTCGCTGGCGTAGCGTCAGGTTTTCGAGAGGGGGAACCGGCGTATAGTCGTAATCGATATACAGTTTCCCGGCTTTGAGGGTCGCCGCGTCGTTGGCCGATTCATCAAACCAGCAGGTCGCATCGACGATATAGCCCGCCGTTTTCATCTCGCGGAATTTCGCATTGATACCCGCAACGATGTCCTTAATCAGCGTGGCAGTGATCGGCTTGTCGACCGCCCACATGTGACCAGCGGCCATTGTGTCAGCGATAACCTGCGCGGTGCGGGTGTAGTTCTCGAACAAGAACAGCGGGTCATCTGAGCAGCAGCGGTTGCCCCAGAAGCGGAAACCGTCTTTACGAATGAGCGTGGTGACGCCAGCCTCGTTAAGCAGGTCGGCATCGGTGCCGGATTCCTGCAAATCCCAGAAGACCGACGCGCTGATGCCAGTGACGCCATTCACGCCAACGTTTGACAGAGTTTTGTGCCAGCCGGTGTCCTGGTCGATTTTGGCGCGCAGGCCCAGCGCGCGGGCGGTCGCCCAGGCGGTCTCGGTCGCGTTCGCCGTGGTATCCCATGCCAGAAAATCCGGCCAGATAACCATCAGCTCACGCTGGCTGAAATTCTCGCGATAGAGCATCGCCTCGGAAATGTTCTTACAATCCCATGCGCTGATATAGCCAAAGGCGCGCAGCTTCTGGCAAATCGGCGCGAGAGCAGTTGCAACCTCAAGGGAGTCGAGCCCCGGAATACCGAGGATGCGCGGTTTAACGCCGGTGACGGCCTCCGCCGTGAGCAGTGCTTTCAGCCCGGTGTAATTGCCGTTTTCGTCGGTGCCGCCGATGATATTAGAGATAGTCTGCGCTTCGGCATCATCGCCGCTACCTTCGGCTACGCGCACAACGACAATTACCGGCTTCGACTGGTCGGCAATCGCCTGGAGGGATGCGGCCAGTGTGCCTTTTGTACCCGCTTTGGCGATGGCGCTTTGCACGCTGGTAATCAGTACGGGCTTATTGAGTGGGAAGGTGGCAGCATCAGCATCGCTGGCCGTGCAGACCATGCCGATAATAGCCGTTGATACGGTGGAAATGACGCGGGTGCCGTCGTTAATCTCGACAACCTGGACGCCGTGATGAAAATCGCTCATCCGTTTAACTCCGTGGTTAAGGGTGAGCATTATTTTCAATCGTGGTGGAAAGGGTGACGAGTCATCCCCGCTGTAACAGGGACAGAACAACAGGAATGACCGTCACAGGTCAGGCAACACGACTCCAGCACATCAGCAGCGTGTGGGATTCCACCACACTGAACGGTTTGCCCTCACCGAGGCTGGCTGTTTTGCCGCTGGTCGAGTGTTTGTGCGGCGGGATCGTGACGCCATGCTGATGGTCTTCTGCATAGTCGGTATAGTTCCACCCCGTATATTTCTGGTTATCCGTCCCGTGTGTGGCATCCTGCCAGGTATCCCCCGGCGCCCCATCCCCTGCCCTGTGCCGGTGCCTTCCGTTGCCCGATGTCGTCAGCTCCTGCTGCTCCTGTTCGCTGGTTTCGCCGGTCACGTCAATCTGAACGGCGGGCAGGTTGGCCTGCTGAAGTGTAACGGTATCGCTGCCACCGATCTGCCCGACATTCGAACCATCAGCCTTTCCGACGCGGATCGTCTTGTTTTCGCCGGTGTACACCCATTGCGACCACGGCCAGCGCTCATTGGGATTGAGGTTCTGGTTAAAAAAGCGGGTGGTTCCAACCGGGTTATCATCTTCCCAGAAATCTCGCTTAGCCGCCGTTATCGCATCGGCAATCACCTGCTGTATATCCGTATCCAGCTGGCCCGCAATCTTGTCGGCATAATCCTTTGCCTCATTTTTCGCCCGGTTTACCTCATCAACCGAAGCAAGAACAACCGTCGGGTCTGTCATCAGCTGGACATCGGCTGTACTGCTGACCGATATCCACATGTTAAGCGCCTGCAAACGGCCCGATCCTTCCTTGAGTAAGGGTTTATAGGATGGCGGCAGACTGGCGACGGCAAGACAAACTCCCTCGTTATCAAACAGCGCCGCCTCCCTTAACCAGAAACCACCGACCTGCGGCAACATAATCATTTCTGCCCTGATTACATTTGCAGCCTGATCCGCAACGACCACGCGATTAACTGGCGCTCGGTATAGCTCATTAACCAGTCCCGATTCCGGATCAGGCGTGTGATTCTCCCCGCCGCCATCACCGACGCCCATTTGAGAAAAGTTCACCGGCTCTCCGGTGACTGCCGCGGCCGCAAGGCGATTTCGCCCGGCCTCCGTCAGCACAGAGTAAAATTGTCCGGCCATTCATCCCCCGGTCATTAATTCTGTTTCGATGCTGCACGCCGGATCAGCCCGGCGATGCTGCTTTTTATATCAGCTGAACAGACCATTCACAGCGGCCATTTCGTCAGCGATAACTTCCTGTACAGTTTTCCCGGAAATCGTCAGGTCATCCATTCGCGCCCGGTAAAACAGACCGGCAAAAGCGCCGGTATCCGCCCGATCAGATCCCACACCGTTGTAGGTAATCGCGGATGACGGGTAAGGCACCTTCGCTACAAAGACCCCCTCATAAACCAGTTCTCCATCGAGATATATCATCCCCTTTTGCTGTGTGCCGTCCCCGGACTCCACATAACGTACGCTCAGGCAATGCAGAGAACCGTCAGTCAATGCCCCCAGGCGATCAATAACGCTGTAATTGATGCCACGCACACTCACTGTCAGTGCTTTTACCACTCCCTCGGTAATGGTCGGGTAGACCTGTAGGAGCCTGTTTACCGTCGTGGCATAACTGGTTGCCGCGATGCCAATTATCGCGTTGCCAAACCCTTCATTACCGGCATTGGCAGGATCAATTTTCAGCCAGAACGTATGCATGTAATCCCGCATAGCGGCCGTCGGGATAAATGCCGCTGGCATCCTGAAATACTGACGCGAGGCCCTGGTAAAAATCACACCGCCGTGCGCGGCATCATAATTCAGGGATACCGATCCCACAGTCGCGGGGTCTTCAACCCAGCACAGGTTCTGTAATTCTTCCCCTGACGCAAGGTTTTTCCCACCGCCCGCCCATCCATGCTTAACATCAACCAGCCCCAGAGTCCCGGCGTTAATGGCGGGATCACGGTACATCTTTGCCCGGGTCTTAATGGAGAGTCCCATAAACTGTTCAGCTTTACCGGCCATTATTTCACCCATCCTTTCATTTTCATAAACTGATATACAAACCGGGCATTCACTTCTGCCCCGATATAGAGTGCGCCATTCATTAACACCTGTGACGGGTGCAATGTGTCATATTTCAGTGATGACGGCGTGGTGTCATCGGCGATATTTTTTACATCCGTTTCATTTTCCGGGTTGAAATGATTTTTAAAGTTCTGGAGTAAATCCACTCCGTCAATTTCACAATAGTTACCCGGCCAGTAGTTTTTGAAAGCGGCATTAATGGCATGAATACGCTGCCAGCCCTCTGTTCCTTTAATTTCATCCCCACGCGTAAACTGTGGGCAAATAACAAAGCGTTTTCCCTTTGGTTTCAGGCTGGCTACTATTTTTTGTGCATCCCGTAATACTTCCTGCCATGACGCCGTGTTATTCCTGCCAAATGTTAATATCTGGATAGCCTCATTATGCTGTTCGTATAACGTTCCCGCCGCAACAGAGTTTTTGACAGTGGATGTCGTCACGGGATAAACATAAAGTGGTGACAGATCACTGACTTCAACGGGTGCACCCTCGCCATCACGAACAAAAATAGCCTGCGTTCCTGTCCAGTTAAAAACCCCGTCTACCCCAGCCAGACGGCATTTTATCCCTGACATGGTACCGTTTGATGCTGATGCCGCCGGACCGGGTAAATTGGGGATCAGATTTACTGAACCGCCTGACGGAATAATGCCGTTTACCGGGGCACATAAAAATGGCGATCCGCCTTGTCGCGCAGAGACAGCGGTACTGCGGATACCTGACTTCCCGAAATTGTACGCCGTTAATCCCGTTAGTTGATGAATCGTGCTCATGAAGACCGGATTTTCCATGAACGAATCACCCCACCCGCACAGAACATCACGGGAGATAAGCGGCCGGATAGTGTCATTTTCATCCAGAAAAAAACGGCCTCCCGGCACAGTCATATCACGGTCAGACTGCCAGCTTATCAGTCCGCTTCCATCCACCACCGGCGCGTATTCGCTGGCTGTCCCGTCCGTAACCTGCACCTGTTCACCGGAGACCGTATCCAGTATAAAAATCTGGCTTTTCCCGTCTTTTACCTGAGCGTAAGGGATACGTGAATCTCCCTTGTTTGCCAGCAGCAGATTCAGGTTTACGCCGTCCACAGTGATGGCATCAGCGTTAATTTCATCAAAATGATGTGGAATAAGATGATGCTGCTTCCCGGCCAGAATATAAGAGAGAATATTTCCGTCTTTATCATATCTGATATCATCGTAAGCGGCCCACGCTTCCATTTCTCCGCCGGGACTGAAAAGATCAGGGTTGATTAACCGGCTGGCTCCGTCAAGAGTAAATGTTTTTGTGACCATATCGTCAGCTGCAACCGGGATAAAGAAAACCCGACGACCATCACGAATGCACTCAAGGATATTATTATCTTTATCTAATTTAATATCTTCATCTTTGACTGATGCAAATTCACCACCTTCCCGGAAAACATCAGGGTCTAAAAACCGACTCGCCTTTGCCAGACCGGTTAAGTTTTCGGCGAGGATGGCAGGAGGAATACCATTCGGATCTATCTTCACGCCGCTGATTTCCAGCTCTTCGCCGGTTAACTTTTCTGACCAGACCGGGACAAAAAACATCCTCACACCTTCCCGCAGGCACTCGGTCATGTTTTTCTCCTTGTCTACTTTAATATCTTCATCTTTGACCCTTTCATATTCGGTCCCTTCAACCCCGGTTTCATAGAAACGTGAAGTATTATTCAGCGGGGTGATATTTTTAACTGACTGTGCAACGGCATCCACGGCCGCTTTGCCTACTGTCTCGGATAAAGGGGTAGGTGTACCGTTATCATTTCGATAAAGCACCTCGCGCCCGCCGTCATCATGAAATACCACGCGGAAAGTCTGACCGGTAAAGGTCGCGCTAATGCCTGTTACCGTTCCGTCAGGGTCGTTTTCCGTCGGAAAAATCGTCACCGTAAAAGACTGACCGTCGAGTATTTTTTTACCCGTTGCGACGGCCTGACCGCCTGCATTTGTGAACTCCTCCGCCCACACCCGGGCATCTTCCGACCTGACGGAAAAAAGCGCCCCCTCAGGGATGCGCCCCTGGACAATCGCGGCCTGCGCTTCTGCCTCAGAAGTAAAGGGGAGTTCGCCTGATTTAATCAGGGCGTTGTAAGCCTCCAGCTCCCCCTTCAGGTACGCTGTCCGGTTCGCCAGTTTACTGGTCTGGATATTAACCAGCCCCGCTTTTCCCCCTTCAACCTTATCCAGCCGGGCAATTAAAGGAATGTCAGTTTCCCATAGTGAAGTTTCATTAATCGTTGGCATAGTTAATTCCCGGAATAGTGATAATTGCCGTCATAATTCGCGAATTCATCGTAAAAAATACTGTCATCAGGCTGATAACCTTGTGGATATACAGTAATAACCTCTCCATCCGTTATTGCTGCACCAATAAACGCGATACCATTTACGCGGGTTGATAACGTCAGCTGTGATATGTGGCGACTGACCGGCTTTGCATCCCCGATAATCCGCTCCAGTTCTTTGATCATTGGCTCAGTGATGCCGATATCATTGAGGTCAATCTCAAGGCGGAAAGTCCCGGCAGGGTCGGCAACCTTCCACCACTCCTGGAGCGTCATGCTGTAGCCCAGCGTTTCAATCACCCGACGAACGGCGGCGACGGTTCCCTTGCGTTGGTGGATCCAAAACGCATCACTGACAGCCTGGCGCTTTTCCGTTTCTGACCAGGTTTCCTCCCAGCGGTCGACAGAAAACGCCCACGCCAGATAGGGCAGGAATTTCACCGGACATTTCCACGGATTCCACAAATCTCGCAGCGGCACAGATAAATCGCTGATAGAGGCGCATGCTGCTGCGGCTCGCTGTTCCAGCAGAGATGACCCGTTCGCCATCAGCGAATTATTCATCCGATCCCCCGATAATGACGCGGGCATCGGTGCAATAAGCGGCCTGGGTTTTATCCAGCACCACATCGGCCAGCGGTTCGCGAAGTTCGACGCGCTGGACCCCCTGCACATGCAGCGCGGCGTAAATCGCCGACATTCGGATGTCACGACCAAGGCGGCGCTGCTCCGTGATATAGGCAGTTAACTGCGCTTTTGCGGCAGCAAGAATCGGCTCGGTCGCCGGGCCGGGGTACACATACAGCACCGCGTCGATCGCATAATTGACGATTTCAGCCGAGACGACTGTCAGGCGGTCAGCGACCGGTCGTACACTCTCATCATTCAGCGCGGTACTGACGGCCAGCAATAAATCGTCCGACGCCGTGCCGTCACCTTCCCGCGACAGTACCGCGATAGTGACCTCTGCTGGAGCCGGGCTGTTCGCCGAAGCATCCGCGACACGTCCGTCGGCACTCAGGGCGTGAAATTCATAGGCACCGGTTGGCCCGGCAACACTCATCCCCTCAAAAGCAGCAGGTACGCGCTGACGTAAATCGCTGTCAGATTCCATGACCGCCGCCACCGGCGGGATTTGGGTCTCGTCTCCGGGGGTGATGACCAGGCGTTCAACGTTATTATTTGCCGCGAGCTGGTCGAGGTCGTTTTTGATGGCATAGGCCACCATCCCGGCTTTCGCCGCCTCGTTAATGCGCTGGCGTAAAATCACCTCGCGATAGGCATTCTCTTCGAGATATTTCACCAGTGGCTCTGACTCCAGCGTCAATGTCCTTGCGATCGCTTCCTGCTCATCTTCCGGGTACAGTGAAATCAGCGTCGCTTTGCGCTCGGCGAGGATGGTTTCAAAATCCAGCGTTTCCACCACATCAGGCGCGGGGAGCTGGCTCAGGTCGATAACTGCCATAGGTTCAACTCACAGGGATGGTTAAGGAAAGGCTCTCGCCGGTGTCGGTGATTTGGCCGGTCACGTCGACGACCATCTGCCCGTTAAACTGCCGCGCTGTGGTGATGCTGGTCAGTCTGACGCGCGGCTCCCACTTCAGGATCGCCATGTAGCACGCGGCCATAATTTGCAGCTCAAGCGCCGGGGTCTGAGGCTGGTCAATCATCTGCGACAACAGCGAGCCGTATTCACGACGCATGACGCGGGAGCCGGCGGGCGTGCGCAGAATATCCCCAATGCTCTGGCTGATATGGTCAACGTCTGAAATGCTTCCACCGGTCGTGCGGTTCATGCCGAGATAACGGGCTGTCATTGGGTGCCCTCCGTCCATTCATCGCCGCGTTTGATGCCACCGTGCCCGTGTTTATCCACCTGGACACCGTTGGATGTGAAAGCGCCGCCGCTGTGATCGATGTTGCCGGACATCTTCCCGCCTTTTTTCACCTCCAGCGTGCCGGTCGTGAGCTTGTTGGTACAGACCACCTCCGGCGTATCGAGGGTGACGCGGGTCGAGGCTTTTACCAGCACCACCGGCACGCTGACGGCAATCGTATCGGATGCGGTCACATCGGCAGTTTTAATGCCGGAGACGGTCAGCGCGCCGGTTTCCGGCTCATAACTCATAACGGCACCGTCGGGAAACTCAACGAGCCAGGCGTCCGCCGAGGCCGACGGCGCGGGGTTGTCGTCGGAATAAATACCCGGCAGCACAAAAGCGGTATCGAGCTCACCGCCCACGGCCAGAATCATCACCTGCTCACCAACGGAGGGAGCCCACCAGGTGCGCGAGCGCCCGGCCCGGTGCGTCAGCCACTGAAGCCAGTCGGTAAATATTCCCCCCGTCTGCACACGACAGCGCCCGGCATCGAGGTCAGTTTCGACAACGACGCCGGTGCGTATCATGTTGCGTATCGCGCGGGCGAGTTCCTGGATAGATGCGAGAGTATTCATAGGGGAAAGGATGCCGTCTGGGTGTTCCGACGGCAATGTAAGGCAGTTTGTCTAGCTACAGCACAACAGACATTATCAGTCGTTATATACCTTTTTTATTATCTCCATGCATTCTGCATGTGCATCTTTATGTTCAGCAAATTCTTTATTCAAAAATAAAAAGAATGCTTTCCCCACTTGAGGCATTTCAATAAAAATAAAATCATCTACCTTGTGAAAAAAGTGAAAGCTTTTATTTGTGGTGTTAAAAACCAATAATGAATTGTACTTATTTGCCTTTCTTTTCTTAGTTAGCACCCTGCGACTTCTTCTTATGGTATTGAACACATCATTTGGGGTCGTATCAATCTCTCCCCAGAACATTGCCACAGGGATATTAGATAAAAAAGGGATATACTCACCTCCTTTGTATCGCAAGAATTGAGAACGCAAATCCATTATCTGTAATTTAAACGCAATATATTGCAACCACCATATTATACAATCCACTTCATAATTATTTAATTCCGAACCGTCCTTTTCCAATAAAAATCGCTTAAGATAATCTTCAAAAGCACCAAGCAAATCAGAGTTGCATGTCTTGCATGCCGGAACAGTCATCTTTATGTAATTAGACGACTGATTGTTTTTAGTATTTATCAGGAATTTCTCTGGCCTTCCCTCAAATGACCATTGAGGCAACACGTGTTCCTTTGTAATTTCATTATCGCTACCACAAAGAATACATATTTCAGTTTTATGGTTGCTAATAACCTTATTCATTACCGCACTTTGTGATTCTTTTATTTTATGCCTCAGCAAACTAAATTTCTTATCCATTGCGAACTCACCACATTATTTGTTTTTAGACAAAAATATTAATAACTCCTTTTCAATCAATTGTATAGAGTCATCATCAAAACCCAGTAGCTGGCGCTGCGGGTACTCTACGGTGGCGCTTTTGGGGGATGGTTTATCTTTAAGCCCGAGTTGATGCACGCGGGCGATGCGCTGCACTTTCCCGGTAAATTCCACCACCGCCGCGCTGTCGTTACCGCTCGCTTTCATATAGCGATTGGTGCGCAGCTTCGCAAACATCTCGCGCTTAATCCGGCCTTGCTTTGCCCTGACAGGCGGGCGCTTACGCGGGGCAAATGGCGAACCGTCCGGCGCTTTTTGCGATTTAATGCGCTGTTGTTGCCGCTGGCGCAGTTTCTTCGCAATATCGGCTGTCATCCGACGGCGCCCGGCGGGGGAAAGGGCCGCTATCAATCCGGCGAGCTTGTCCTCAAAGGGTTTGAAGTCATTCATCCCATTTACTCACCAGTTCGCCATTACTCCACATTTCGACAGGGCTCGTCACCGGCTCCGGCGGTGGCGGCTCCGGGATGTTCTCAACGTACATTGCGCCGTCGACCTCATTGACCAGCGTGCGCTCGGTCAGCAACAGGCTGATGCTGACATCGAGGCTGCTGTCGTTATTAATGTCAGCGAACCAGGCAAATCCTTTTTTTCGCCCCTCGTCGGTTGTCATGATGTCCGGCTGATTGACGCGCAACCAGGCCATAATCGGCACAAACAGCAGGTCAATATCGTCGGTAAAATCCGTGACCACGATGTTAAGCGTGTACCGCTTTTCAAACGACAGGGAGCGCGCCAGCGTCGCCGTATTGTTGCCATCGTCCAGGCGAAGGTGAAGCATATCGGGGTTGGTACGCAGTACCGGCACCGCATCAGTTAAGGCTTTTCGCAGACTGTTGGGCTTTAACATCGATTTCATCCTGGCATTGTTTAACCGTATCGACCTGGATTGCGCAGCTTTTCAGGGCGTTTTCGAGCTGGCGTATATCCGCACTCAGGTCGCCATTAGTCAGCGGGTCGCTGCCCGGCATCGGGCAGGGACTGACCTTCGGGCAGGCGTTGTAAACAATCACCGGCGGCGGCGTTGGTACAGGCGGCGCGCTGGTGCAACCGGCGCACAGCATCAGGTAAATCAGCGCGATACCAGCGGCGAAACGCGTCATTTTCATTGAGTAACCTCGTGATAGTTTGTTCACGCCGAAAGGCCAGCAGGTTAGCCGCCGTGAGCTTATCCCTCATGGCAACCTGTGCCAGCTCTTTGCGCTGCGACTGCTCTGCGGCAACGTTGAGCTGATTTTTCAGCATGGTGATCGTGGTTTTCTGCGTACCGGCGACCCGGTTCGCACGTTCAAATGAGGCGCGCAAATTGCTGTTATCGTGTCTCATCCACAGCAGACCCGCACAGGCCAGCGCCAGCAGGAGAATCACTATCTTCATGCAGTTCCCCCTCCGGCCTTGCGCCACACTGCGACCAGCTTGTCGAGGCTATGCTCACGCTGACCGTATCCGGCACCCGGCAATGAAGCCCAGATATTGCGACAGCGGGAAATCGCGCGCTCAATGCGCCCCTGCTGCAAATCTTCCAGCGCACCACGCTCGCGGATAAGCTGAATGGCGAGCCTGTCCTGTGATACCGGGCTGAAATCTGGCAAAGCGAGCTGTTTCTGATAATGCGGCCAGAACAGATAAAGCTGCTGGTAACGCCCGGATGCCGTGGATTTTTCCCCGCGACGATTGAAGACCTTCGCCGGGCGTCCACCCGCGAACGGGTGATCGCGATAATCGGTAAAAATCTCCGGCTTGCCATCGATACCCGTGACGATAACGTCGTAACCGTTGTTTCGGGTCAGCGGATGCGTTGCTGTCCCTTCCGAAAACGCCAGCGTGTCGAGGAATGCCGCAACGTTGGGATGTGTCTTAATGACTGCCATCGTTTTCCCCTTTTTTAATCTTGCGCTGGATAGCAAGCTCTACCGCCTGATAACCGGCGATACCCAGCATGGAGCCAAATCCGCACACGGCCGCGGTTGGCAGGTCTGGAAACTGTACCAGGGCAACACCGGCCACCATCGAAACAAAGCCACCCAGCAACGTGCGACCAATAAAAAGACGTGCGGTGATCGGTTCACCACCGGCCAGCACTTTACCGACGACAATCAGCGCGCCGATGATAAAAAGCGAAATGACGCTTTTTTCCCCTTCCGTCATGTGGTTACTCCCAGAGGTTTATGGTTTCTGTTACGGGGGATGACTTCACATCAGGCAGCTCGATCACAGTGCCATGCGGCAATACTGCGCCGAGCTCGGCTAACCCCGGATTTGCGGCGAGCACCGACTCGAAGACCCCCTCAGTGCGCCCGTAATACCGGGCGCAAATCATGTCGAGCGTGTCGCCCTGTTGCGCGATGGCCTGCATCAGATTTGGCTCACGATGCAGCGGGGTTTGTCCTGGACGCGTGATACGGCCCAGCGCATGTCCCGCCACAGCTCGTCGACAGTGGTATCGATGCTGTCAGCTTTCTTGTCACCTCTGGCGCTGGCATCCACACCGCGATAACGCTCATAGAGCGTGGCGGTCGCCATTGAGGTGACGGCGCGCAGGTAATAGAAAACGCGCACACTCTCTCCGTCGAGATCGTCAGCCGGCACGTCGGCAAGCTTGCTAAAACCCCCGGCAATCTGCTGCTCCCGCCACAAAAACAGCTCGGCATTGGTTTCGGCGATGCCGGTTTTGATGGCCTCACGAAGCCGGGCCGGGGCGACGGTCTGCTCAAGTCGCATCCCTTCACGCACGCGTTTCGGGTCGATGTCAGGAAAGAAAAACGTATTTTTTATCACCGGCTCATCGCTGGCAGGTGGCGGGATGACCACCACGCCACCCGGCTGCGGCTCATCGTTCTTTTTAATAATCAGCGTCGTCATGACTACCTCTGAATAGGTGGGCGGTGGACGCCGGTCTCAGGTCAGGTAAAACACCCTCATCGACCGGCGTGCCGCCCTGGCGCGGGGCGCATTCTGTTAACCGGCGGTCTTTTTCGGTCGGCCACGTTTAGCCGGTGCCGTGGTTTTCACGGCGCGCGGCGCTCTTACCGGGGCTTTAACGACTGTTGCCGGTTTGGGCTTCAGCTCACGCTCAAGCCGTTCAATGTCTTTTTTTACGCCTGCCTGACAATCGAGCTGCATCGCTCGCTTGAGGTGGGCCAGCGCGTCGGCGGGCTGTTTGTTATCCCGTAACACCTGACCGGTGATTTTGTGCAGCTTTGCGCGCACTTCATCAGGCATATCGGCGGCGGCGGTCAGCGCCAGCGTGTCGAGCAGTTGGCTGACGACGACCGGTTCACCGGCGGCATGGGCGCGCATGGCGGCGAGCGCCACCTCTTCGGTAAACATGTATTGCGGCGGGCGGCGATGTTTGCCTGGCATGGTCAGACCGTACTTAAACGCGTAGCGGGCAATATCCATCGCGCCGCCGATATCGCCGACATCGAGACGCCACAGCATGACGGTCATCACGATGTCATCCTGTGCGCCTTTGCCCTGTTCCAGCACGCCACTGACCCACGGCAGATAGAACGGCAGCAGCTCGCGCTTTTTCGTGGCTTTCAGCTCTTTACCAAAGATGGCTTTTAACGTGCGTTGGTCTGCGGCCAGCTTAACCAGCATCTGCTCGTAGGCAGTGGCATGCCGCAGCGGGTTGTTTTCCCGCTGCGCGGTTTCAATGGCCGAGACCCGCATCATGTGACGCCGTGCGGGGCTCGTCATCGGTTAGCCCTCCGGTTGTGCGGCAGAGAAATCGCCCAGCTTGATATTTTCAATGAAGCACCCGGCGGCGTAGGTTTCGACCACGTAATCGATGTTCATCGATTCGTAGTTTTCCACCTGGTCGAGTTTCGGGTTTTCGATAATGGAGCGGCGATGACTTTCATCCATGAAATAGATGGACAGGTTATCGAGACGCGTCACCATAATCGCGTTCGCCGGGAAGTACGGCACACGGACGGCGGGCAGGTTGCCGATGCGTTTCTGGCTGATAATGATGTCAGCCGCGAGCGCTTCGCTGTTGGGCTGGTCTTTGTTAACGATCGGGAAATATTTGTCGGCCAGCAGCTTACGGCCCACAATTGCGACGAGCTCCGAATCTTCCTGATAAATCTCGTCAATCAGGTTGTCGGTGGCATCCATGACCAGCGCATCGAGGTTAACGTAATCGCCGTTTTTACCCACGCGGATAACAGCGGAAACGACGTTTCCTTCCTCGTCGACGATTTTGCTCATCACGCGGGTCGGCGCTTCATTGCGGTATTTCTGCGGCCAGCCGACGGCGACATCCTGCAACATCGGATGAGTGGCACGGTCAGAGGTTTCGGCGCGCTCAACGCCGTTGAACCCGGCCATGATGAAATCGAGCGCCTGCCGCTGGATGATGGCATCGCGAATACGGCGCTGGAAGTCCTGGAAGCGCGCCCACAAATCCAGCTTTTTATATTTGAAGTGGAAGTCAAAGTTGACCTGATCGCACTCGTATTTTTTGGACTCCAGCGCGGTAAAGTCGGCGGTTTTACGCTCCTTGCCGCTGTTGGTGTCCGTGGTGCTGGCGATGGTGCCATTGACGCCGACGCCAATTTTTTCACCCTTCAGCTCATCCACCGGCACGATATTAATTTTCTGCAAAAAGGCCGAGGACATCTGCACGGTGTTCATCATGGTTTGCGTGACGGACGGCTCGACGGAGAATTTTTTACTCACGTCGTCCGGGTCGATGCCGTTCAGCTCGGCAACGCGGGACAGGTAGGCATTAAATTTAAAACGGGTTTCCTGACGCATAGTCTTTCCTGTTGGGTTAAATCGGGTTGTCTGACCGGGCAAGCCTGTCGCCCGGCGATAAAATCACGACCGTTTAGCAGTCGGTCAGCAGCTCATCGCCACCGCCACCGGTGGAGAGCTTGCGGCGTGGCTGCGTGGTGCTTTCGGTGTTATCCAGCGACGTTTTTAACTGGCTGAATGCCTGGCTGGTCTGGTCAGCCTTCGTGGTGACGTCCTTTTTCAGGGTCGCAAAGGCATTTTCCAGCGTGGCAAGACGCTGTTCAGTGGCAGTGAGGTTTTCCTGCACATGTTCACTGACGGTCGTCACGGCTTCATGCACATCCTGAAAACGGGCGTCATCGCTGGCCTGTTTGCGGCTGAAGATCGCTTTCACTTTGTCGCTCAGGGCTGTAAAGACATTTTCCGCCTGGTCTTCAAACTCCAGCTCGGCGAGAGTGGCGACGGAAATCAGGTTGCCCGGCTCGGCTTTGAAGCGGTTGAGGGGGTTAAATTTGGCACCCCGGCAAAATTCGAGGTATTCGGTGCCTAGGCTGGCCGGGTCATCGGTCACGGCGAGGCCGACCAGGTAGCATTTACCGCTATTGGCGAAATTCGGCTGAATTTCCATTGAGGTGTAGACCTTCTGCAATTTTTTATTCATTGCGATCAGGTCATCGGTCGGGGTGATTTTGGCGAACAGCGCCAGCTTGCCTTTCAGTACCGAATCATCGTCAATCTTTTCAGACTTCAGCTCAACCACATCGCCGTAACGACTGAACGGGCCATCCGGCAGGATGCCTTTCAGGTGTTCGAGGTTAATGCGGCAACCATAGACGCGGGGGTCAAAGGTCTCTGCCATTTCCTGAATATCCGTCGCGCTGATAACGCGGCCGTCACAGGTATCGCCTTCGACGCCGATGCGAAACCATTTTGAAACTTTTTTTGCCATTGTCAGGAGTCCTGATATCGGGTTAACGGGTCGGAGTTAGTTTCCCGACGTCGCCGCCCACCCGCCATCTGTCCCGGATGGCTTATCCCTCACACAACAGCACCTTAGCGATTCGCATCACCCGTTTCTTTAGCCTTGCCCTGTATCAATCACGGCGAGGCATCCATGACCATCACCACCGACACCACTTTATTAAACGACCCGCGACGCCAGGCGGCTTTACTGTACTGGCAGGGGTTTTCCGTGCCGCAGATTGCCGAAATGTTGCAGACCAAACGCCCGACGGTGCAGAGCTGGAAACAGCGCGACCAGTGGGAGGAAACCGCACCGCTGAACCGGGTCGAAAGCACCTTAGAGGCCCGGCTGATTCAGCTCTACGCAAAGCCCAACCTGACGCCCCACGATTTCAAGGTGGCTGATTTTCTGGCCCGACAGATGGAGCGCTTTGCGCGCATTAATCGCTATGGCCAGACCGGAAATGAGGTTGACCTTAATCCCAATGTGGCCAACCGCAACAAAGGCGACCGCAAAAAGCCGACAAAGAACTTTTTCAGCGACGAGGCTATCGAGAAACTGGAGGAGATTTTTTTCGCGGAGTCTTTCGAGTATCAGCTCCGCTGGCACCGCGCCGGGCTTGAGCACCGTATTCGCGACATTCTGAAATCGCGCCAGATTGGGGCGACGTTCTACTTTTCCCGCGAGGCGCTGCTGCATGCGCTGAAAACCGGCCATAACCAGATTTTCCTGTCAGCGAGTAAGACGCAGGCGTATGTATTCCGCGAGTACATCATTCAGTTTGCCCGCCGGGTCGATGTCGACCTGACCGGCGACCCGATTGTCATCGGCAATAACGGCGCAAAGCTGATTTTTCTCGGCACCAACTCAAACACCGCGCAGAGCCACAACGGCGACCTTTATGTCGACGAAATTTTCTGGATCCCCAACTTCCAGAAACTGCGTAAAGTGTCGTCGGGCATGGCCTCACAAAGCCACCTGCGCAGCACCTACTTTTCGACACCTTCCACCCTGGCACACGGCGCTTACCCGTTCTGGTCGGGGGAATTATTCAACCGGGGCCGCGCCAGCGCCAGCGAGCGGGTTGACATCGATATCAGTCATGACGCGCTCGCCGCTGGCGTGGCGTGTCCTGACGGTCAGTGGCGGCAGATTGTCACCATTGAGGATGCGCTCGCCGGGGGCTGTACGCTGTTCAATCTGGAGCAACTCAAGCGCGAAAACAGCGTCGACGACTTCCGCAATCTGTTTATGTGCGAGTTCGTTGACGACAAGGCGTCGGTGTTCCCGTTCGAGGATTTGCAGCGCTGCATGGTCGACAGTCTGGAAGAGTGGGAAGACTTTGCCCCGTTCGCCGACAACCCGTTCGGCTCCCGCCCGGTCTGGGTGGGATACGACCCGTCGCACAGCGGCGACAGCGCCGGGTGTGTGGTGCTCGCACCGCCGGTTGTCGCCGGGGGCAAGTTTCGCATCCTGGAGCGCCATCAGTGGAAAGGCATGGACTTCGCGACTCAGGCCGAATCCATCCGCCAGCTCACCGAAAAATACAACGTCGAGTACATCGGTATCGATGCGACCGGCCTCGGTATTGGCGTCTTCCAGCTGGTTCGCTCGTTTTATCCCGCCGCCCGCGATATCCGCTACACGCCGGAAATGAAAACCGCAATGGTGCTGAAAGCAAAAGACGTTATCCGCCGTGGCTGTCTCGAATATGACGTCAGCGCCACCGACATCACCACCTCGTTTATGGCAATCCGTAAGACCATGACCAGCAGCGGGCGCAGCGCCACCTATGAGGCCAGCCGCACCGAGGAAGCCAGTCACGCGGACGTCGCCTGGGCGACCATGCACGCGCTGTTAAACGAACCGCTTACCGCTGGCAGCGGCCAGGTAACATCATCCATTCTGGAGTTCAACTGATGAGTAAATACAAAGGCCGCAAGCCACAGCCACAAAAGCGCCCGCGCAACATGAAAGACAGCGCGCCCCAAAAAATGGAGGCGTTTACCTTTGGTGAACCGAGCGCCGTGCTCGACCGCCGCGATATTCTGGATTACGTGGAATGCGTCAATAATGGCCGCTGGTTCGAACCGCCGGTCAGCTTTAACGGGCTGGCGAAAAGCCTGCGCGCCGCCGTTCATCACAGCTCGCCGATTTACGTTAAGCGCAACATTCTGGCCTCAACGTTTATTCCGCACCCGCTACTGTCACAACAGGACTTCAGCCGCTTCGCGCTTGATTTTCTGGTGTTTGGCAACGCGTTTTTAGAGCTCCGAAAGAGTGTCACCGGTCGCCCGCTGAAGCTGGAAGCGTCACCGGCTAAATACACGCGGCGTGGTATTGAAGATGATGTCTACTGGTGGGTGCCGTCATTTGACCAGCCGCACCCGTTCGCGCCGGGATCCGTATTCCACCTGCTGGAGCCAGACATCAACCAGGAGTTGTACGGCATGCCGGAATATCTCAGCGCGCTAAACTCCGCCTGGCTGAATGAAGCGGCGACGCTGTTCCGTCGCAAGTATTACCAGAACGGAGCGCATGCGGGTTACATCATGTATGTGACGGACGCCGCGCAAAGCGGTACCGATGTTGAGGCGTTGCGCGATGCGATGCGCAGTTCGAAGGGGCTCGGCAACTTCAAAAATCTGTTTTTCTACGCACCGCACGGAAAACCAGACGGCATTAAAATTGTGCCGCTCAGTGAGGTGGCAACGAAAGACGATTTCTTCAATATCAAAAAAGTCAGCGCCGCTGACCTGCTCGACGCTCACCGCATCCCGTTCCAGCTGATGGGCGGCAAGCCGGAAAACGTCGGCTCGCTCGGTGACATCGAAAAGGTGGCAAAAGTGTTTGTTCGTAACGAGCTCATCCCGTTACAGGACAGAATGCGAGAGGTCAACGAGTGGGTCGGTCAGGAGGTGATCCGGTTCAAAAGTTACACCCTCGACACCGAAAGTGACTGATTTCCGCCGCCTCCGGGCGGCTTTTTCTTACCCCCACGCCTGACCGCCTCAAAAGCCCGCCACGCCCTCAAACGCCTCCGCATCGCCCACCGACACCCTCGCGAATCCGCGCGGCGCAGCGACGCGCTCAGGTTGCGAAAATAAATGCGCAAAAGTACGCTGGCGCGCAGTGCTTTCCCCGCCTCGCCTGCCCGCTTCGTGGGTCGGAATTAATGCAGATGCAACAGGTCATCGGATCCGCGCCAGTTCTGTATTAGGACAGATGATTGTGTGTATTACGGCGCATGCAAAAAAATGCAACAACTGCATGCGCCAACAATGTAAATGAAGTACGACGTTTAGCAACTTGATTGAAAAACTTATTTACCCCTCTAAAATTGTTTCTTCAATGCTTCATGCATTTCTTTTATTTGTGCTTTAGTTGGTAAATCCTGCTCCACTATCTCTTGATACATTTCCTTAGTGACACTATCGAGTCTGGATACATCTATCTGTTTTTTCTTAAACTTATCAAGCCTCCACATAACAATTTTACGACAAACAACACCGTATAGGAATGAGATTACCAGAGGAACAGTAAGTGAAATGAAAACAACGGCTTGATAATAGATCGCCGGCGATAGAAAACTACTAAGAAAATCTTTGTACTTATAGCCAATAAAAAAAGAAATCACCATATTCACAAGCAGTGTAAGCAAAAAAACTGTCAGCGTCGCATTTTTCATTCGTGTAACCCTATGCATTCTTCTAAAAATTTTTCAGGCGAATTTTTATAGGCCTCAATCTGATTGTGTAACTCTCGTGAGGTGACAGCCCCGGTTAAAACCATTGAAATGAATGATAGCTTAATATCATGCGAACTATTAGATGACATGAATGCGTTATGTCTAACATCGATTGTAAATAAATCCAAGTCTTCTCGATAAATTACAATGGAACTAAAATCAGATTTCATATTTACATAGTTTGCTATCTTGTACTTCACCAAAGGCTCAACATCAATAAGGATTTTCTTAGCCATAACCAACAATGAAATCGCATAATCATAAGACACCGTTGAATTAACATCATCATCATCTTTTATTTCAGACGGCAATTTTCCATCATTGAATAAAACAAATAACACTTGTCCTTTCCACTTAACCATAGTGAGTCCATCATCATCATTTTTTTTACTTTTGCTTTTGATGATTTCAAAATCCTCAACTGATGACATAACTGATAAGAACTGCTCTTTTGAAACCTTCATCTAATCCTCTCCAAATCTTGATATAAACTCACATGCGTACCATAGGATGAGCTTAGCAAGTTTGCGGTTATCATAACACTCTTCATTAGAGAAAATTCTAACGCCTCGCTTAGCTCGTTGTTCAACGCCGCCAGACCAGAAAGGCACTTTCAGGGCTGGCGGCGTTATGATTAATTATCGATTACTGATTCAATTTCACCTGTTCTGACATCTACACGAGCGGCGATAGTCTCTTTTACAATTGCACCGTATGAGTTTGTACCACGAAACGTCGTTTTTACAACTGCATGCGGGTCTTTATTTAAAATCAAATGATAGACCGTTGAAACATGTTTATAAGATGAATCATTATTCATGTTCGATTTTATTAGTTTTTCTAACGGGCGATAAGAGCCATCCCAACCGCTGAAATTACTTTGAAATGCGTCAAGGTTGATTTTATTATTCAGAGATTGCGGCTCTTTCTCAAAGTCATTGAAACACCACCCCAACACATCACCAAGCTTTAATACATCATCTTTAGTAAAAGTGTACTCACTCATACAAGCATAAAAAACATCAGTAGAGCTGGCCGGTACACTTTTGAAATCAACATAGTTTTTAACGATATCGTGTCGGGTTTCTTTTGGCTCATTGCGATATTCTTTGAGGGTTTTATCTGCATACTCAAACGTTGGCGTAGCCGGTTCCGCTTTAACCTCCAGTGCATCAGTTTTTGCAACAGGCTGACTCTTTTCAGGCGGCCATAAAATTGAGCCAATAACGCCCAACGCGAGACAGCCACCAAGGTAAACCGCACTGGAGCGCTTACGGTTCGGCATCCGAACCAGAGACGGCTTGAGTAAACCCACGATAAAAGCAATAAAGAGTGCCAAAGATAAAAATGCTATTACGGTATCCATGATTTTCCTTTATGTGTAATCCCCATACAAAACAACCCCATGCTATCAAACACGGGGTCGATGGTTATACATTTTTCAGGAACTAACGCCAGCTCTCATCTTCCCATACTTCCTGAAGAATACCGTCCAACGCTTCTCGGTCTGACGCCTGGTCGAACCCAACCAGTTCGACTCCTGTCATTGACCCTTTTTTTACCGTTACTCTCGTTGATGGGAAAATTGATTGTACGCGTCGGGTCAACTCGCACTGAAAAGCATCGACAACTTGCTGCCCGATTTTTTGGTCTTTATCCAACGTGATGTTAACCCTCACTTCGCCCCCTTTTTTTAATCTTTGTTCAACAGGAGCGGGAGCGAAAACAACTGAAAAAGAGTTATTTTTCATCAAGTTCCCTCTCGCAATTTCCGCAATTAAATTCAAAGCAATTTCACGATCTCTTTCCTGACAAACACCCTCTGTCGTCAGACGCGCAATCATTTCGACCCGTTCAATCATGACTTGCTCGTTTAACTCTCTATCCACACAACCTCCAATACGGGATACTGTATAAATACACAGTATCACGTATCGATAAAAAGATGAAAGAAAAAGTTACGCTACAAAAGGACGTATGTGCATGATATGGCTATGAATTAGTCACAGCCTCAACTTAGTAACTGACGCTAACCCCGCGACTCGATTTAGGATTTGTCTGGCCTGCGCCCGGTGTGACGGTGCTGCCGGGAAAATCTCACCGGTTGATGAACCACGGCACCATTTGCCGTTTATGCAACTTTTGCCACCAGCCATCAGGTGCAGAGCCTCACCCCGGCTGATAGTTTCGCCGGTCGTGAGCTGAATCTCGTCTATTGTTCTGTCAATGGCTGCACTTTGTTTATCCGTTCCGTGGATAAAATCACGCCTGGTGACCCGTTTTTTGTCCCTGAGTCTGGTTGTTAGCTTCCGCCTTTCACTTCGACTCAACGGTTTGGATAAATCCAGCTCCGGCAGATCGCTTTCGCTTCCCGTACAGTTATTGACAGAACTCCGAGAGGGCGCAGGAGCGCCCTTAACGTCAACGGCCAAATCAACGGCACGCTTCGGTACAATTTTCCACTGCGTTAGCCGGGTTAAAATCGGGGTACCAGCACCGACAGCAGAATCGTACACGCCACGGATGCAGACGGTTTCCTCACCATACTGGTTAAACTCGGCGCGCGGTTCATAAAGCGTGCGCACCTGCAAATCATCGCGACGGACAAACGGGCCACCCTGCGCATTAACGTAACCAGCCCAGTCACCGGCGTCAGCGGCATCATGGACGGCGGCAAATTCAACGCTCAGAGCGTGCGCGGTCTCGGTATCGGCGAGACGACGCAATTCACGGTAGACCGTCACCGGCGCACCGCCGATAAACTGGAATTGACGGATGTGCCAGCGCGCCGCCCATGCTGATACAGCGGGGGCTGTCTCTTTCAGCAGCTCACCGCTTTCGCCATCGGTTTCACCATCAAGAGCATAGCCGTCGATATTTTTCGAAATGTATTTAGCAACATAGCCGGTAGCGCTGCCTTTTTCCGGGTCAATGGCCTCGGCATGAAAGCGCGCTTTTTTGGCTTTATCGCTTCTCAGTTCGTGGCGGTCTTCCTCCCACACATAATCACGGATGATGAGGCGCACGCGCTCGACGTCTTCCGGCAACATGAACATAAGCATGTGCCAGTGTGGCGTTCCGTCGTGATGAGGTTCGGCAACACGGATGCCGAAAATGCGGATTTCTTCCCGATGTAGTTTGGCACGAATACGCGCCCAAAGGCCGGTGAGATAACTTTGCGTGTCCGACGGGCTGGCTCCTTTCCATTTGGTGTTACGGTAACCCGCCTTAGTTGTGGCGTGATATTTTGACGGCGCGGTCAGGGTATAAAACTCACCGACATAACCGAGCTCATTGCAGATATTTTCAAACCCACGGATGCGGGTCATCAGCTCGCAGCGACGTATCGCAGGGTTAGCGACCGATCCATCGTATTTTTCAATCAGGCTGATGCGGTTGCCGTCTTCGTCTTCGAGATCCAGCCCCTTGAGAAATTCACGCGTGCGGCGCTTCTGCTCGCGCCAGTCGGTCACGCAGTTTTTACTCGCGTAAGCATGCTTTTTCTTGCTGACGTTGCCAACGGCAATGTGCAGGTGTTCGCGCCATGCAGCCGCAATGCGTCGTAATCGGCCACGCCACCAAACCTCATTAAACATGCGAGTGATAGCAGGGGCTATTTCATCCTCACCAACATATTTCTTTGTCACCCTCTCCCAATGCGGCGGGGTAACGTTGAATTGCAGGGAAATGAAACCGGCTCGCATGTACCAGGTGTACAGCGTTTTAAGCTCGCTAAATCCGGTGTCATCAATGTCAGCCAGTTCAGCGCGAATGAAATTAGCGATATCAGAGGCCAGCAGGTCAATATCGGCGCGCGACATATCCGGGAGGCGGTTATATCTGGCAACCATATTAACCATGCGTGACGCAAGATATTGCATAAGCTGGGTATCAAAAAGACCGCCAAAAACAGCGGCTGATACGTTGCTGTTGATACCTACACACTCATATTTTTTTGCGACCAGTTCAAGACGCGGCAATGCCTTTTTGCAGAAGCTGATTAAAAAGGCATTGGCTCGTTGACTGCCCTGATTTTGCTCCAGCACCGTAGCGGTTCGATAAACATCAAAACGCACACACTCAGGCTGGAGAGAAAGCACTTTTCTCGCATGCAGCAAAGCCGCGAACATACGGTCGCGGCGATGCTGTTGGTCATAGGTAAGATATGGGCTGGCTATTGCCGACCGTGGAGCATTCCACGGGTAAGCGAATTGAACCGCCAAGTCATACCCCCCGATAATGTTTAGATTTCAATTCGGTGACCTCCTGACAGGTCACGCAAAAGGCCCCCCCCGGAATCGCAATGCGGCGAGCTTCCGGGATTGGTGCGTCACATTCTTCGCAGAGAAAACGGGAAGGTGCAGCGATACGGCTACGCGCGTTGCTGATGTGGCGTTCGCGGTCTTCCTGCTCGCGCAGTTGTGCTAAATCCATTGCGTCGGCCATTAGTGCAGCTCCTGTGATTCATTCTCAAAGCGAGTGGCTTCACGGCGCAGCAGTTCGGCGGCTTCGGTACCGCTCATCCCCTCTTTGGTGATATGTATCGCCAGTGCCTCAAGACGGATTGAAACAGCGAGCGCGCGGTCTTTACGTTCTTCTTTTTTGGCATCGGTCAGCAATACGGCCAGCGCATCGCTATCTGTATTAAAACTACGGGTTATGGTATTACGCATAATTTATTCTCCTGATTTCGGGCAATAAGAAGCCCGGCGGGTTTACGCCATTAAATTTCTGTTTGGATTAATTCGGCATGGTTAGCCGTTTGGGAAATAAACTCACAACTGCACGAAAATGATTCATCGCTGTAATAAGCGCCTTTTTCTCGTCAGTAGTCAGCTCACTTAATTCGAGCTCATGACGAGCCGCCGGGATTTTTGCCAGAAAGAAAATAGCGGCCAGCGCCCGATTATTTTCTTCAAATTGTGGGTCACGTTTATCGCGCATATCATCGACAAAACGTTCAACCTCTTTCCAGCTATCGCCCCAATATCTCGCGCGCAATTCAGCCACATGATTGAGACCGGCCAGACGTTCACCCGCTTTTAGCGGAACAGTCGCAGAAACAGCTTCGATAGCCATGATTCCCCCTGCTTTTGAGTGGAGAGACCAGCCAGTAAATCAGCCTGTGAGCTGCTCGGGTGCCAGCGCTTGCCATCCTTACCTGCGATCCAGCCGTGGCCATAGTGCATGCCGGGACTTTGCTTTTTAAGCAAAGACGCGAATGACGGTTCAGTATTCAACATAAGCACCTCACATCAGACCGAATGAGGCACCGAGACCGCTCATGGTGTCTACAACGCTTGTCATTGCCGGGTTAGCCTGAAGCCGCGCATGCAGCGCCAGAGCCGACAATGACAACATGCGAATTCCAGCATTTACGCTTTCAATCATGTTGTGCTTACGTGCAGAGGTCAGGCGCTCATCAGAGACCGCACCGCTTGCCAGCTCGCCGAGTTCACTCATTGCTCGCATGACATAAGACTGCAATTTGTCTTTAGCCAGCTCATTTACCGGCACGCACGGTAGACAATGAATCTGCGCCAGAAAACCATCAACGAGGGTTGAGTCTTCGGTCAGGTCAGTCAGCAGCCACAATTCAGGCGGCGTGAACTGGTGAGGCTGTTCCGGGTTGAGCTTGTTACGTAACGTCTGAACGTTCATACCAGCGCGCTCGGCCAGCTTCGCCATGTTGTGACGCTGCGCAAAAGCCCTGCACGCTTCGTCATAATGGGGATGTTTGGAAACCTGAAAATCAAACATGTCTCATCCTTACAATTCACATAAAGTGAATTAAGCGCCGATGACGAGTTGAAAACGGGAATGGCCCAACGCCTTACGCAACTGATCTTCTTTCCAGCGTGCGTAATAAATACGAATCGGACCACCTGCTTTCTTGCAGCCTTTACGGATGGTGCGTGGTTCGATTGGTACACAAGGGTTGTCGCCGGTTGTCCAGCGGTAGGCGGTGCGTTCAGAAACACCCTCAAGCTCTGCGAATTGTTGCAGAGTAACGATTGGTGCAGGAACTTTGATGATTGCGATTTCAGAAGCCATGTTGCATGATTCCCCTTTTACTAAAGATTGCAATTAATAGCCATCTGTTTGCCAACGTTCGCCATTAATTGCCTAGGTTTAGGCTTAACATAGCTCCCAAAATGGAGTTTGTAAATAGGTTAAAGCTACATGAGAATTGAAGGTCTTGGTTTTAACAATGAAGAAGTGCTGGATAGGATTTGCGAGGCTTACGGATTTTCTCAGAAAATTCAATTAGCTAGACACTTTGAAATTGCATCAAGCTCTCTTGCTAACAGGTACAGTCGCGATTCCATTTCTTATGACTTTATTGTGCATTGCGCCCTAGAAACTGGCGTAAATCTCGCTTGGCTGCTCACCGGCAAAGGGTCACCTACAACCGGAAACATGAATACCGATACCCAAAATGTGGAGAAATTCACATTAAGTGAAGAGACTCTGGTTAGTGATGGCGATTTGAGTATTGCTGGCAAGTTCTTTAGCAAGCCGCTTACGAATCCAATTGCCGTCTACGCTGACGGAAAACTCCATTTCATCGAGCGAGACGCATCCCTATCAGACGGAGAATGGCTCGTCGATATTGAAGGTGCTATTAGCATTCGAGAATTAACAAAATTGCCAGGCAGAAGACTACATGTAGCAGGGGGCAAGGTTCCCTTCGAATGTGGATTTGATGACATTAAAGCATTAGGTCGCGTGATGGGTGTATACAGCGAGGTTAACTAATGACTGTGCGTAAAAATCCAGCTGGCGGTTGGATTTGTGAGCTCTACCCAAACGGTGCAAAAGGCAAACGCATCAGAAAGAAATTCGCTACCAAGGGCGAGGCTCTGGCGTTTGAACAGTACACCGTTCAAAACCCGTGGCAGGAAGAAAAGGAAGACAGGCGCACGTTAAAAGAGCTGGTTGACTCATGGTATAGCGCTCATGGCATTACACTGAAAGATGGCTTGAAACGTCAGTTAGCCATGCACCATGCTTTTGAGTGTATGGGCGAGCCACTCGCACGCGATTTCGATGCACAGATGTTTTCCCGCTACCGAGAAAAACGGTTGAAAGGTGAGCATGCCCGTTCAAACAGAGTGAAAGAGGTATCGCCTCGCACGCTTAATCTTGAGCTGGCCTACTTCCGGGCAGTGTTCAATGAGCTAAACCGCCTCGGAGAATGGAAAGGTGAAAACCCACTGAAAAATATGCGCCCATTCCGCATTGAAGAAATGGAAATGGCCTGGCTAACTCACGACCAAATTTCGCAACTACTTGGAGAGTGTAAACGGCACGACCACCCTGATTTAGAAACAGTGGTAAGAATTTGTCTCGCCACTGGCGCACGGTGGTCAGAGGCCGAGAGTCTGAGAAAAAGCCAACTCGCGAAATACAAAATCACATACACCAACACGAAAGGCAGAAAAAACCGCACCGTCCCAATCAGCAAAGAACTCTATGAGTCTCTGCCTGATGATAAAAAAGGCCGGTTGTTTAGTGATTGTTATGGCGCATTCCGCTCAGCTCTGGAAAGAACAGGCATCGAACTACCGGCAGGGCAGCTTACCCACGTTTTGCGCCACACCTTCGCCAGTCACTTTATGATGAATGGTGGTAATATTTTAGTTTTACAACGCGTTTTGGGGCATACCGATATCAAAATGACAATGCGGTATGCACATTTTGCTCCAGACCACCTAGAAGACGCTGTTAAGCTTAATCCATTAAATACATTTAGTTAGGCTTATTTATTATTCATTTCTCGTAGATCTTGCTCCCAATGGGTATCGTTGGACTCAACAATACCCTCTCTTTCCAAAAGCATCATTCTCTTCAAAAGATACTTTTTGCTAACACCTCTTGTATAATACCTAACAGTTTCGGCAAAATCCCAATTGTTATCTGAAAATAGCCTTGGTTGGAAAGAGTGGCAATATATAATCTCAATATCCTTACCCTCGCAATCAAAATTAGCTAACATATTAGTAATTTTTTTATCACGAAGCACCTCGACATGAGGGCCATGTAATGTTTCATATCCAATATGGATAACTGTTTTACCATCACTTGGGGCTTGCTTTACAGCTTTCACAAGTAACCCCTTAACATCTTTAGCTTTTTTGGAAATCGACTCATCTGCTATACATTCCCATTTAGCACAGAAAGGTCTCCTTATCTCATCGGCAAAAACATTAATTGTACTATATTCATCTTCGCTATAAGTGCAAAGTTTAGCCTGTAATGCCATCGTATAACTACCATGGGGTTCATAGTTATCATCTAAAAGATAGTTAAGTTGTGGCGAAGGATACTTTACTATCCATTTGGCAAAGTGTTCATTTACTCGGTCCATATCAATTAAATTTGCAACTACTGATATTTCATCATTTTCACAACATACAACACCGCATTGCATCAAATCTCTTGAGGCGTATAAATGCCTAACAACATTCAAAAAAATATCAGGGTTGGTGCTATTGACCTCACATTTGAACTTTACATTAAAAAAAACAGGATATGGGTAAGAAATTATGTAAGGTAGAGCTTTCTGCCATCTTTTAACCCATTCCATACGTTCATTTTCTGAATATTGAGTTACCTTTGCAAGCCTTTTACATTCTACATATAGTTTATCATTTCCTTTCTTCACCAGAAGGTCTGGTGTTTTACCTGCACCTGACTCAGGTATAAACTCTACTTCCCAACCATTTTTTATATAACAGGCAGCAACTACTAATTCAAATAAGACAGAGTCTGGTTGATTCTCAGGTTTAATAAGTAAATCTTTAAGTTTATTTTCAATGCCTTTTGTACGCTTTAACTCTTCGCTAAATTCTCCGATGGTGGCAAAGAACGGCAAAATTCTAGAGGATTGTGCAGGTTCATCAACTGTTGGGCGATCGGCAAGTGATTCTGCAAGGTACAAATACCAAGCGATCCAATCATCATAAAAGGCCATACGCGAATCTTTTTCATGTAAAGAAACATCTGTTTGACTGCTATATAACCTTTCAGTGAGGGTACGAAAATACCGCAGAACATTATCTCTTCGCTCAAACCATTTTTCTTCCCCCATAACCTCAACAAACCATCGATATGTTTTCTTTACATCTTTCACGAGTGGATCGTCATATCTCGCATTAAAATGCTTCCAAAATTCAGCGTACTCATCTTCAGTAACATTTTTATCATGGCTATTTTCGTTCACTTTATGTCCTCGGGTGGAAAAAAAGATATGTCCAATTTACTATTTTTTAACCCATATGTATGTAACTGCATTCACAAACATAGCGCATTTTAGTGGCGATAAAGTGGCGGTAGAAATGGCTGATAATGGGTAATCATTGGCAAATGATGGCAATCTATGTCAATGATAAATAACGCAAACCATTGATTTTCGGTTGTTCAGGTAGGAACTCATAATCGCTTGGTCGTTGGTTCAAACCCAACAGGGGCCACCAGATATCAAGGGCTTACGTGAAAACGTAGGCCCTTTTCCTTTTCCAGACGCCCCTGAAAAGAGCAGAATCCGGTCAGCCACCGGCCAAACCTGGACCTACGCTTATGCCGGCAGGCGCCGAAGACGCCCGCCGGGTCTGCCGCAATGTATCAGCCCACCTCTCAGGAGGTCGGTAACGCCATCATGTGGTACTTATTGCCATTGAAGTGAAAGAAACCGACGTCCTCAAACTGGTTGCGGGTATGAAATGCATACGAGCGCGGGTTCAGCACATTGACAAAGGTAACGATGACGGGATAACGCGGTGCAAACACCTTGCGTTGATACTCAAGCAGCATCTCGCCTACGCCCTGGCCACGATACTCTTCTGCGACACAGATGGGGCCATACTGGTATGAGCTAACCGCATCCAGATTTTTTCCCTGGTAGTGATATTCATTGAGAATACTTGCCATGTATTTAAACATGGGCCAGGGGCTGAGAAATTCCCACGATCCACCAAGCAACAGGCCAATGACCTTGTCGCATGTACTATCAACCGCAATCACCACACCACTTTCGACTGAACGCAGTTCATTTAACTGCTGCTCCGTCATATCGGTGGTGACAAATCCATTCGCCCGTTGCTCTCCCGCAAGATTTTTTGCGTGATAGCGCTCCAGCAGTTGTTTCACCTCTGGAATGTCAGAGTCTTGCGCCAGCCGCACGACGATATTTTCATTGCCCATTGCCATTTCACACTCCTGTAAAATATTTTACTGAAAGCGTCACCATCATCGCACCCACGGTGACAAAGAGAACTTTGCGGATAATTTCACCATTGGTTTTAATGGCATGCAGACTGCCAATGTGATTACCAGCCAGGCTGGCAATAATCATCGGAATGCCGATTAAATAGGCCATCTTACCGGCAATCGCAAAGGCAACAAACGCCCCTATATTGGATGCAAAATTAAAGATTTTGCTGGTCGCGGATGCCTGCAGCAGTCCAAACTTATTAATAACCGTTAATGCAATGATGAAAAGGCTACCGGTCCCAGGGCCAAAAAAACCATCATAAAAACCCACGATAAAACACACTACAAAGATTGCCAGAAAGTTAGTCCTGGCAGAGTCGTCTGCGGACTCTTTAATTTTTCCCTTAATCGTTGCTGCGAGTAAACCAACGGGTAATAGCACCACAATGACGATCGATAAGGTCTCCACAGGCAAAAGTAATATCACCTTCGCGCCCACATAGGCTCCCGCCAGGGCAGAAATTAATCCCGCAGGGATAACGCGCCAGATAACAGACTTATTTTTAACAAAGTTCTTAATGGCAGCGATGGTGCCTATAGTACTGACCAGTTTTTCCTGTCCCAGCGCAAGCTGAGGTGGTAGCCCTGTCAGGATAAAGGCTGGAATTAACACGAGTCCAGCACCGCCCGCAATCGCATCAATATAGCCCGCGATAAATGAGGCAATAACCAGCAGGATCACCCCGAGAATAAGGTAATGAGCAATAACGCTTCCCTCAATGAACATTGAGTGATTAACTAAATCTGACATTTTTTGTTCCGTTATAGTGTGCGCAGGTGGTGGAGACAAAGTGAAGAATCGACAAGCTGCGTATCAGTTGGTCTGTGTTTCATAGCAAAAACCCGCAATAACCACCTGTCCGTGCCATCAAAACGAGGTTCAAAAGCATTTCTGGTATGCATTGTTCTTTGGTTTAAAAAAGTCACTGCATAGCCTGGCTCCAGCGGAACATTGAACCACAGGTCATGTTCCAGGGTGATAAATCGCATTTTTTCCAGCGCGGCTTCGGCTTCGAGAGTCATACCTTGAGTATTGTGCCAGTCAAATCGTGAATACCAGACACCGTTGTCGCTCACAATAATCGGCACCTTCTCAATACTGGATCCCTCTGTAAAGCTGGCTGGCCGTTTAATCCTGAAGGCGGGGCTGGCAAGAATAGCGATATCCTTATCAGAAAGTCTCTTCAGAATCTGATCCAGTTTTAACAGACTGGTGTGAACGCCTTCCTCTTTCCTGAGACACAACAAACTCAGAGTGTCAGGACAGCCGCCAAGTCGGTTAGACGGCGTCTCGCCGGTAATGTACAGATCGGGATTATCGACATGCGGGTAAAAGTCATACTTAGCCCCCTGAGAACTTATTTTCTCTTCTGCCTGAAGCATCGGGCAGACATGCCTTATAAGATGTCCGTTATTTTCGCCCTGATAGACGACGGGCCATAGGCCGGCCTGAAAATGTGCAGAAAGATAAGCGCCATGTAACGCTGCATTTTTTGACTCGACATAATCAGCATAAGAGGGAACAACGGGGGTTTGAGTGATTTCTTGTGCATCAAAGTGTGGCAATTTCCATATTACATAACAGTCCTCTTCAAGCCTTTTCCTGAATTCGTCTGTTGGTATGGGAAGCGCGTCTTTGATACGGTCGGCGATTGATAGAATAATTCCATTCTTCATAAACATACCCTGTCCTGAAGCTACCAGTATAATAAGATTTATTTCACTATTTCTCTGAGTTGTTCATTCAGATATTTCCATTTCATTCTAAATAGTGCGGTTAATTTATAACGCAGATTTATTAATCCCTTCAAGGTAGCGGATAAAATCCAGACGATCTTTCTATCTTTAGCGCTGACTACAAACCTTTAAATTTTAATCACATAATTTTTACAAAACATTATCCTGTGAACCATTAGCTGAATCAGTTCAGCTAAACACTGTCAATGATTCATTAATAACAAATAGAAATAAGATATATCAATATTAGCAACGCTACTGGATACGACGTTTCTCAAGTCAGGTCAGCGATGTGGGCAACTGCGCATTCCTATCCCTGCAGCCCTCAGGATCGTTCATGTCGAACGGCCCGACTTTACGGTAGCGTTCGATTGGTCGACCATCAGGGCGTGGCGCGATATCGGTATCCCCATAGACCGGTTGTGTTGTCAGGGATAAAAAACAGCGATTGCATAACTACCGTCTCCCTTGCGATGAGCATGGCCGCGATTGCATAAATGGCTAACGCAAGCGAGAAACGGCACTATGCAAATTTTTTAGTTAAGCTCATCCTTTTTCCCGGCGGCATCTGGTCAGCCCTGGCATGCATGACAAATGTTGGTGAATTGCTTATCCGCAATGAGTGTGGCATACACCAGCCCAGAATAGAAAGATGTCGTTTTTTATATTGTAGGCGCCACATCGAGGATTTATTGATGCAATTAACGGTTCTGGTTGATAATAATACATTCATTGACAGGTACCTTATCGGTGAACCTGGTGTGTCTTATCTGATTGAGTATGATGATCAAAAAATCCTTTTCGATACGGGATATTCAGATGTTTTCCTGCAAAATGCGCAAACGTTGAAAATAGATTTGACCAGTATCGATAGTATCGTGTTATCCCATGGCCATAACGATCATACCTGGGGACTCAATCATTTAATCCAATATTATGATCGACTCAACTTCACTCCCGAGAAAAAGATAAACTTAATCTGCCATCCAGATGCATTAAGCCCAAAGTATTTTGATGAAAAATCTATAGGGATAAACTACAGATTCGATAAAAATGATCTCTTCTTCAACAAAATTTGCAGCCAAAAACCTTATCCACTCACTGAAAACATCATCTTCCTTGGTCAAATACCAAGGGACAATAAATTCGAGATGCTGACACCTGTAGGCCAAACGGTGGATGAGAAAGGCGAAATGACTGATGATTACGTTATGGATGATTCTGCGCTGGCAATAAAGACAGAAGATGGACTGGTGGTAGTCACAGGCTGTTCTCACGCGGGAATAGCTAACATTATTGAATATGCGAAACAGGTTACCGGAGAACATCACATTGTTTCGGTCATTGGCGGGTTCCATTTGCAAAATGCTGATGAAGATCGCCTCACGCAGACAGGGGATTACCTTAAAGCATTGTCCCCGGGCTCCGTCTATCCATGCCATTGTACCGATCTTGCGGCGAAGGTTAGCCTGGCGCGTTTTATCAAAATTAACGAGGTCGGCGTTGGATTAACGCTGAATTTTTCTGCCGCCGGGAAATAAATGTGAAGCGCGCAGATGACAGCGCCTCTGGATGCCATTTGCGCCGGCGCCAACCCGACGCCAGCGAGCAAGGCCTGCGACGCCCTGTCGCAAAAAGCGGACCGCTGCCGATCCCCGGCGCAGGAATGGGCTTCTAACTGCACATTTAATCACTTTTTCTGCCGCTTTATCGCGGTCGCTTAATTTAGCGACCGCACCTGCTGGTAGGAATTGAGCCGTTCACGCAGCGAAGTCAGCCAGGCATCTGGCTCCTGACGGCAGATTTCGGTGAGGATCGGCGTCAGCACCAGCTCGGCTTCATGGAAGTCGGTCCACTCCGGCGGCTGCAGGGAAAAAGGATCGTTCATCAGCCAGATCACCATCGGCGTCCAGGTGCGCGGATCCAGCTGCAGATAATCCTGACAGCGCATCATATCGCGCGTCCGCGCCTCAGCGGGCGAGGCGTCCTTTCCCACCGCGGCGCTACTCATTGCCACGAGTATTATTCCTGCCATTAGACGTTTCCAAACCCATTTTTGCCAAAGGGCGAGCTTCACTTTTGCCATTGTTATTATTTTACCTGCCAGTTGTCACCGGACGATATTCCCGGCAACTCACCTTAAAAAGAGCAGATTAATCGTTTGCATTTTTTTTAATACCAGACAGCGCTGAAGTAAGCGAACGCCTGTTCCTACAGCTGTCATCCAGATATGCAAATATATTCAGCGAAGGGTTCGCCCAGAATATCTTCCCCGGGCGAAAACGATTTGTGTTACAATTGCGCCTTATTACGGCATCGATAAAAATAACCCCCGCCGCACCTGCACCAGACATCGCCCTTCTTTTTCATATCAGGATTTACGCCCCCATGAATGCGATAATCATTGACGATCATCCATTGGCACGTATCGCCATTCGCAACCTACTCGATACCAACGGTATTACCGTCGCGGCAGAGCTCGACAGCGGCGCTCATGCGGTGCAGGCCGCCGAAACGATGCAGCCTGACCTGCTGATCGTTGACGTCGATATTCCGGAGCTCAGCGGCATCGACGTTCTTGAGCAGCTGCGCAAACGCCGCTACCAGGGAAAAATTATCGTCATTTCCGCCAAAAATGAACGGTTCTACGGCAAACGCAGCGCCGACTGCGGGGCCAATGGTTTTGTGAGTAAAAAAGAGGGAATGAATAATATCCTCGCCGCGATCGAGGCGGCCAATAATGGCTACAGCTATTTCCCCTTTTCACTGGAGCGCTTCTGCACCCACGGCATCACCGATCAGGACCGGCTGGATACGCTGTCAACGCAGGAGATGAAAGTCTTCCGCTATATCCTCAGCGGCGTCGACTACACCACCATCGGCAGCAAAATGAATATCAGCAATAAGACGGTCAGCACCTATAAGGTCCGTCTGATGGATAAATTAGGCTGCAGCTCCCTGCTTGAGCTTTATGACTTTGCGCAACGCAATAAAATAGGGTGATGCCATGGTCGTTCGTCTTATTTTATCCCTGATTGTCGGACTGGCGCTAAGCCACTCCCCCGCCGCGTTTGCCATGAAGCAACTGGAGCTGAAAAGCCATGCCCACATTGCGGCAATCGACATTCCGCTTAACGATACGGAAAAGGTCTGGCTGGCCGCCCGGCCGTCGCTGACCGTCGGCACCTGGCTGCCTGAGATGACGCCTATCGTCTACGACAGCGACGAGGAGAGCTATCAGGGGATTAACGCCGACTATCTGGCGCTAATGGCGCACAGCCTCGGGTTGAAGGTGGTTATCCGCCAATATGACACCGAGCAGCAGGCGCTGGCCGCCCTGGCCGACCGCCAGGTGGATACCCTGCTCACTCAGGTGGCGCATCGGGATGCGCTCGCGCCGGGACTGACGCACACCGCACCGCTGATCAAAACCTGGCCGACGCTGGTCACCTCGCTAAAATCCCCCCTGCCGCCGCTGACCACCGACCGCCGCGTCACGCTGGCCTGCACCCGCGATTGCGCCTTTTTCGATATCATTCAGCAGGCGTTTCCCAACGCCAAAATCACCCTTTACGATAGCGACTATCAGGCTCTCGCCTCGGTGGTCAGCGGCGAGAATCAGTATTTCATCGGCAACAACATCACCACCGGCCACTGCATCTCGAAATATTTCTCGCAATCGCTGGTCATCGCGCACTATTTTCGTCAGCAGGAGCAGCACAACCGCTTTGTCACCCGCGAGGATCGACCGGCGCTGCACCTGCTCCTTGACCGTTTTATCCACGCTATCGACAGCGATACCGCGATGCGGATCATGCAAAACTGGCTCAACCGCGGCGATCTGTCATTTCTCAATACGCCGCTATCCTTTAGCGCCGAAGAGCAGCGCTGGCTACAGAAGCATCGTCGCGTCCGCCTGCTGGTCAACCCCTACTTTCCGCCTTTTACTCTGGTGGATGACGAGGACGAGCTGCGCGGCATTATGGCCGATATGCTGAATATTTTCTCGCTACAGACCGGGCTGCAGTTTGACCCCATCCTGGTGCGCAACCGTCAGGATCTGGCAAAGCGGATGGAAAAAGAGGACTGGGCGATCATGCCCGCCGCGACTCTGACCCCACAGCCGCAGGCCTACGTCACCCTCAGCGACCCGCTGATTAACGTGGCTTTTGTGCTGGTCGCCCGCGGCAGCGCCCCCGACCCACATCTGCTGGCCCGCCCGGCGCGGATCGCCCTGCCAGTGGGGCCAATCGCCGCCCACGACCTGAAAGCGCGCTTTCCGCAGGTTGACTGGGTGGAGACGGATAATGTTGGCGTCGCGATGAAGATGGTGGAGGAAGGCGAGGTGGATGCCGCGGTAGCGTCGGAGCTTTCCGCCCGCTATATGATCGACCACTATTATCCACAGGGTCTGCACTACGCCCGCATCGACGGACTCCCGGTCGCCGCCATTCGGCTGGCGATCCCGCGCGATGAGCCGGTGCTGGCCGCCATCCTCAGCAAAGCGCTGCAGGCCATTCCGCCGCGGGATATTCTGCAGATGACCGAGAAGTGGTCGAAAATTTCCAGCCAGCAAATAGAGAACTGGAGCCAGTACAGCCGCCAGTTTTACCAGCTGATCGCCTTCGCGCTGGTGCTGATCGCCATCAGCCTCGGGTGGGGACTCTCCCTGTGCCGGGAAGTGCGCAAACGTAAAGACTCTCAGCAGCGGCTGGAGGAGGAGCTGGCGCAGAAGGAGGCCCTCTCCTGCGCCCTGGAGCGGGAAAAAGACAAAGCAATTCAGGCGACAAAAGCCAAGAGTCGCTTTCTGGCCAGCATGAGCCACGAGCTGCGCACGCCGGTGAGCGCCATCGTCGGCTTTCTGGAACTGCTGGCGAAACCGGAGCTGAACGTCGGTCAGCGTAAAGAGGCGATCGAGCTGGCGGGGTCGACGGCGCAAACCCTGCTGGGGCTGATCGGTAATATTCTCGATATCGACAAGATTGAGTCGGGAAAATACCAGATCACCCCGCAGTAGAGCGAGGTCGCACAGGTCGTGTCGCAGCAGTGTCACACCTTCGGCGCGCTGGCGCAGCAAAAGGGGATCGCGCTCCACGACCATAACGCGCTACAGGAGGGGACCATGCTGTGGATCGACCCGCAGGCGCTGCGGCAAATCCTCAATAATCTCATCGGCAATGCGCTGAAGTTTACCACCGAGGGCGCGATTCAGGTCGACTGCCAGCTGACGCAAGCGGATGAGACGCAGGGGGAGCTGACCCTCATCATTAGCGACAGCGGCTGCGGGATCGGCGAAGAAGAGCAGACCACTCTCTTTCACCGTTATGCCCAGGCGCGCCAGGGGCGCAAACAGACCGGTTCCGGCCTGGGTCTGGTCATTTGCCAGGAGCTGGTCGCACTCATGCAGGGCCGACTGGAGATGGTTAGCCATCCTGGCGTGGGGACCACCTTCACCATCATCCTGCCAGTCAAGGTGAGTCGCTGCGCCGTTCGCGCGCCGAAGGCGTTGCCGGCCAGGCAGCAGGTCTTGCCCGGGCTGTCGATATTGATAGCCGACGACCATCCCACCAACCGGCTGCTGCTCAAGCGCCAGCTCAGCACTATCGGCTATAGCGTCGATGAAGCCTGCGACGGTGAAGAGGCGGAGAATAAGCTCGCTGGCAAACATTACGATCTGCTGATCACGGACCTCAATATGCCGAAGAAAGATGGCCTGGCGCTGGCGGCGTCGCTACGTCGGCGCTACCCGGACCTGATGATTTGGGGGGTGACCGCCAGCGCGCTGCCGCAGTCGCGGGAGGCCTGTCTGGCCAGCGGCATGAATATGTGTCTGTTTAAGCCGGTGTCGGTTCAGACGCTGAGCCACGAGCTGAGCCGTTTAGCGGTGGGCCACGCATCGCCAAACGTCGCCCGACACCTGCGGCTCAGCGTGCTGACCGAAAATACCGGGGGAGACCAGGCGCTGATGACTGAGATGCTGGAGACGTTCCGCGATGCGTCGGCCGCGGATTTACAGGCTGCCGGACAGGCAATCGCCCGGCATGAGCCGCAGATCTTTCTGCGAGCGCTGCACCGTCTGCACGGTTCAGCGCAAATTCTGGGGATTACTGCGCTGCAAGCGCTGTGCGCCCCTTTTGAGGCGAAGCGGCCTGACTCGCTAACGCCGGCAAGCTGTCTGGAGGTGGTACAGCGCATCACCGGCGTCATGCGCGAGATCGATGGCGAAATCGACGCCCTGATCGGCCGCTAGCCGTTCCGGTCGGGCAGTCCGCCTGCCCGACCGTTAAGGGGACATCCTTGTCAGTTTCTCCCTCTGCGCTCTCTCAGGGTGGAACAGGTATCAGTTGCCTGCCACCAGCATCTCGCTGTCCACCACGATGCCCTCTTCAGCGCCTTTCAGCACCAGATTCGCTTCGTAATATTTTCCAGCTTTCAGCAGGTCTTGCGCCTGCGCCACCGCCTTACGGGTCTGGTTGAGCGGCATCAGATACTGGTTCTCAATTACGCCAATACCGGCCAGACGGAGGGTATCGATAGCCCCTTTCTGATCGCCTTTCGCCAGTTTTTCGTTAGCGGATTTAATGGCACTCTCTTTTTCCGGCGTGGCTACATAGTCTTCAGACAGAGCGATAGAGGCGTTAATGACCACATAGCGATCGGCGATCATTTTGGCTTTAGCATCGGTTTTCACAAACTTCGCCCAGCTGGCGTCATCGGCGGCCAGCAGCGCGGCGGCGTCGTCAGTCAGTTTTTTCGCGCTATCCGGCTGGCCATGGAACAGCGCCAGACGGGCGAACTGGACGTCGCGCATCGCGTTCGCACCCTGCACCGCCACCTGCAGCACATCGGCGGCTTCTTTCTGCACCTGCGCTGTGGCTGCCGCGGCTGGCGCTGCCGTCGCGCTATCTGCTGCCCACACCGGAGAGGTACCCATCATGGTTGCCAGCAGGCTCGCCAGAATGACTTTTTTCATCGTTAACTCCTGATTAAAATCGGTAAGCATCACCAAACGCAGCCAGCTTAAAAAATATCTTGGGCATTGAGAATCAGAGCCCGGAAGGAATATTGCGGGCCTTGTCTGACAGCTGTCAGACAAGGCGTATAAAGTCACCTCAGCGCTCTTATTTACGCCTACCGATAGAGCGGCCTACTATTTTCCTCAGACCTTTCTTTTGGCCCGCTGAATAAAGCATGACGCATTATATTCAGCGTCAGGCCGGCAACCGGGATCTGCGGAGCAATTATGTTTATGTTTAGCCATTACACCTTAAATGCGTTTAACCCACGCGTCTTGATTCGATATAAACGGCATGCCGGCTTGATGGCCGCGCTGCTGTTTATCTGCGGGGCCTGTTGCCTGGCCTGGCCGCTGGTCGCCGGCTGGTATCTCGCCACGGTGACCGGCATGTTGTTGATGATCTGCGGCTTCTACTCACTGTACAGCCTGATCGTCTTCCGCCAGCAGCACTGGAAATCACGCCTGGTGGCGCTGATCTTCGCCATCGCCTGGATCGTGCTCGGTCTGAGCTTTGTCGTTAATCCTCTTAACGGCATGAGCAGCCTGGCCCTCTTATTCGGCTTTTTATTTGTTCTCGGCGGTATTTCCCGCATCGTCAACGGATGTCAAACCCGAAAACAAAGCGGCGCCGGCTGGAATATTTTTATCGGCCTGTTGGATTTACTTATCGCCTGCCTGTGGCTGGTCATGAATCCGCAGCAAAGCTGGATATTTATTACCGCCTTTATCGGCGTTGAAATGATATTTAGCGCCATCGGCTTGCTGGTCCTGCGCAATAAAATGAAGCACGCCCAGGCTTAAGCCCTATTTTGTCACTGGAGAAGAAAATGAATTTGCCTAAAGCACTCGTACTGACCGTAGCGGCCACCACATTCTGTCTGATGACCAGCCCGGCGTTCGCGGTTCTGGAAACCACACCGCAGAATATGACCTGTCAGGAGTTTATGGATATGAACCCAAAAAGCATGACCCCGGTGGCCTTCTGGGTGGTGAACCGCAACACCGACTTCAGCGGCGGGGACTACGTCGACTGGCATGAATTCGAGACCGTTTCGGTGCCGAAAATGTTGCAGCAGTGCCACAAGAACCCCGCCGCCAAACTCGGCGAGCTCAATGCGGTCATCAAGAAATAACCCTGATCCCCGGCGACTCGCCGGGGGAAGTTAACCTCGTTGCCCGCCGTGATGCGGCGGGCCCCGTCTCACTCATCGCTAGCGCATTCGCACGGCAGATGGTGGCCGATAAGCTTGCGGTATAAAAACGCTCCCATAATCGCCCCCACCACCGGCGCCAGCAGCGGCACCCAAAAGTAGGGTATCGACTGCCCGCCGGTAAAGGCCATCGCGCCCCAGCCGGCCAGACTGGTAAACAGTTTAGGGCCAAAATCACGCGCCGGATTCAGCGCAAAGCCGGTTAGCGGCCCCATCGACGCGCCGATCACGGCGATCAGCAAGCCAATCAGCAACGGTGCCAGCGGCCCGCGCGGGATGCCATTGCCGTCGTCGGTCAGAGCCATGATCATCGCCATCAGGATCGCCGTGATGGTGGTCTCTACGGCAAACGCCTGCCAAAAGGTGATATGCGGATGCGGGTAGGTGGAAAAAACCCCGGCCAGGTTAAGGCTGGCGACGGTACCGCGAACGATATGCTGGCTCTGTTCAAGATCGAGAAACAGCTGACGATAGAGCCCGTACACCAGGGCGGCGGCGCAGAATGCCCCGGCCGTCTGGGCGACAATAAACGGCAGTACTTTACGGCGTTCAAAACAGGCGAACAACCACAGGGCAATGGTGACGGCCGGATTAAGGTGCGCGCCGGAGACGCCGGCCGTCAGATAGATGGCCATGGCGACGCCGAGGCCCCAGATAATACTGATTTCCCACTGGCCAAAGCTGGCTCCGGCGACCCGCAGCGCAGCGACACAGCCCGCGCCGAAGAAAATGAGCAGTCCGGTGCCAAGAAACTCGGCCACGCACTGCCCGGTTAAGCTAGAAGTCTGGTTCATCATTGGCATCCTGAAATAGCACGTTATAGAGAGAGGCTGGCGCGAGCGCCGGCTTAATCGGCATGTCCGGCCAGCACCAGCCCGGTGGCGACCGCATTGCGCGGCCCTTCTGTTCCCCGAATGTTGCCCTGCCCGGCGACCACGCCGTAGTGCGACAGGGCGTCGGTGATCAGCTGCGGGATTTCAAAATCCAGCGATGAGCCGCCCACCAGCACCACAAAGGCGATATCGCGAATGGAACCGCCGGGGGAGACCTGGCGCAGCGCGCGCAGACAGTTGGTAACAAACACTTTCTCCTTCGCCTGGCGGCGCACAAGACGAATTTTTTCCAGCGGGCTGGCGTTATCGATCGGCACTAGTTCGCCCTCCTTGATGTACACCACTTTGGCGAACACCGCCGGGCTGAGGGCTTCCCGGAAGAACTCCACTGCGCCATTCTCGTGGCGGATACTGAACAGGCTTTCCACTTTGGCCAGCGGGTATTTTTTTATCGCTTCCGCCTGCGAAAGATCCTCGAGACCCAGCTCGGTTTTAATCAGCAGGCTGACCATATTTCCCGCCCCGGCGAGATGCACCGCGGCGATCTGCCCCTCCGCGCTGACGATCGCCGCATCCGTCGAACCGGCGCCGAGGTCGAGGATCGCCAGCGGCGCCGCACAGCCCGGCGTGGTTAACGCCCCGGCGATGGCCATGTTGGCTTCCACGCCGCCCACGACCACCTCAGTCTGGAGTCGGGCGCTCAGCTCACGGGCGATAACCTGCATCTGCAGACGATCCGATTTCACCATCGCCGCTATCCCGACGGCATTCTCCATGGCGCACTCCCCAGCCATCCCGCCCTGCACCTTGCGCGGAACAAATGTATCCACCGCCAGCAGATCCTGGATGTAGATCGCGCTCATCTCATGGCCGGTCAGGGACGCCATCACCTTGCGCACCCGCTCGAGCATGCCGCCGGCGTGGGTGCCCGGTTCGCCGCGGATGTCGCGTACCGGAGCGCAGGCGCTTATCGCCTGCATGATCGCCTCCGCGCCCTCGGCGACATCGGCTTCTCCACGGCGCTTTTCGCCGCTGATGTAGATCTTGCCCGCCGGGATCACCCGCGACTGCACGTCGCCCTGGGGGGTCTTGAGCACCACCGCTGAGCGGTTGCCAATCAGCGCGCGGGCGATGGGGACGATGGCCTGGGTCTCCTCCGGGCTCAGCCCAAAGAAGGTGGCGATGCCGTAGGGATTCGACAGGATCCGCACCACCTGCCCCGGCGCGGCTACCTCCACCGCCGCCATCACCCCCTCGGGCACGTGCTCCAGGAGCGTCACTTCATCCACCACCGGCAGGGTTTTGCGCAGGCGGTTGTTCACCAGCACGCCGTCGTCCTTTTTGAGGATCGCCGCCACCACGTTGATCCCGCGGTCGATCGCCTCATTGAGCCACCACACGGCGTCAAGGAAATCGACAGCGTCGTCAATCAGCGCGATCCACCCCTCGGCATACTGCGCCGCCGGCAGCGTCGCCAGCCGGCCGAGGGCGATGGTCGTCCCCACGCCGACGCCCACCCCGCCCGGGGTCTGCGGGTTATGACCGATCATGGTTGACTCGGTGATAATGGTCTCGGTGATGGTCTCCATCGCCACATCGCCAATGACCGGCGCGGCTTCGTTAAGATTGATGCGAGACACATCGCGCATTGACCATGGCGTTTTCGCCAGAGCCTGCTCCAGCGCGGCGAGGGTCCCGGCGATATTGTCCCGCGTCCCTTTCATGCCCGTCGTCGCGACGATCCCGCTGGCAACAAACGTCCTCGCCTGCGGGTCGTCGGACGCCAGCGCCACCTCGGTGGTGGCGTTGCCGATATCAATCCCGGCTATTAACGGCATGCTGACCTCCGCTTAGCTTCCTTTACGCAGCTTATGCCGCTGCTGATACACTTCCGCCGCCTCCCGGACAAAGGCGGCATTCACCGTCGCACGCCAGGTGTGCTCAAGCTCGTCGGCGATCGCCAGCAGCTCCGCCTGCGAGGAGCGGAACGGGCGCAGCGCGTTATAGATAGCCAGAATGCGCTCGTCAGGGATGGCGATAAGCTCCGCCGCGCGGCGAAAATTGCGCGCCACCGCATGGCGCTGCATCTGCTCGGCAATCTGCGCCTGGTACTCAAGGGTTTGCCGGGAGATCCGCACATCCTGCGGGCCCACCTCGCCAGAGAGCACTTTCTCGAGGGTGATGTCGGTCAATGGTTTGCCGGTGGGCGTCAGGATATGCTCCGGGCAGCGGGTGGCTAACGGATAATCCTGCACGCGCATGGTTTTCTCGCTCATGGTCACTCCCTTACTAAGTCGACGTGCAGGGTGACGGGCTCGGCGTCCTGCACCACATGTTTGGTCTCTTTGATATGAAACAGGGCGGCTTTGGCCATAAATTTCGGCCGCACCATCTGGTCGTTCACCACCGGCACCGGCGAAGGTGACTCGTTGCGCGCATAGCGCGCGGCGTTTTTGCCAATCTGCCGGTAGGTCTCCAGCGTCAGCAGCGGCGCCTGGGAGAACAGCTCCAGGTTGCTGAGCGGCAGCAGATCGCGCTGATGGATGACCGTGGTCCCCTTCGACTGGATACCGATGCCGATCCCCGAGCCGCTCAGGTTCGCCGCATCCCAGGCCATAAAGGAGACGTCGGACGTGCGCAAAATGCGCACCACTCGGGCGTGAAGTCCCTCTTCCTCCACCCCGGCAATCAGCTCTTTAAGGATCGCGCCATGGGGCATATCGATCAGGGTGTGATGCTGGTGTTTATCGAAGGCGGGGCCGACGCCGATCACCACTTCATCGGCGCGTTCATCGGCAGAAGCCGCCCCGCCCTCGCGGGTTTTCAGGGTAAAAGAGGGCTGAATTTGGGTTGTCTGTTGCACAGGAATACCGCCTTATTCAATGGTGTCGGGCTGGACCACGCCCGGAATATTTTTGATCTCCGCCCAGCGTTCGGCGGAGATGCGATAGCCGGTGCCCGGCCCCTGATAGTCATTGATGTCGTTGACCGCGCTCACCACCTCGAACTGTCGATCGAGAATGGCCGAGGTCTGCAGGTAATCGCCGGTGACCCGCTGGCGCAGCATATTGAGAATATTGCTGGCGATATCCTCAAAGCCGCTGCGGCTCAGCGCGCCGACAATATCGAGGCCGGTAATATTGCGCTTCATCATCTCTTCCACCGCGCTCAGGTCCTCCACCACGTTACGCGGCGGCATCTCGTTGCTGCCGTGCGCGTAGGTGGCGGCCTCCACCTCCTCGTCGGCGATCGGCGGCAGCCCCAGCTCGCGAAAGACCGCCTGGATCGCCCGCGCCGCTTTCTGGCGAATGGCGATGGTTTCCGCCTCGGTCACTGGACGCAGTCCACCGTCAACCATCAGGTCGCGCTGCAGGATGTTGTAATCATCAAAATCTTCCGCATCGAAGTTCGAGCCGGCGAACATGTTGTCGTAGTTCGGCACCGCGCTGTAGCCGGAGAAAATAAAGTCGGTGCCCGGCAGCATCTGCATCAGGGTGCGCGCGGTGCGGCGGATATCCGAGTGGGAGAAGGTCTGGTCGTTGGCCGAGGCCACTTCGAGGTCGAGCATGGAGGCGATCAGATTTTCCGCCAGCACCGCCCGAATGCCCGAGGGCACGGCGCCGGTCATGCCGATGCAGCTCACCGCCCCGTTCTGTAGACCCTGCACCCCGGCGCCTTTGGTAATGAAGATGCAACGCGATTCGAGGTAGAGCATCGACTTGCTCTCCGAATAGCCCATCAGCGCTTCGGAGCCGGTGCCGGAGGTGTAGCGCATTTTCAGCCCCCGGGAGGCGTAGGCCGAGGCGAGGAACGCCTTTGACCATGGGGTGTCATCGCCGTCGGTAAATACCGCCTCGGTGCCGTAGACTGACACCGTCTCGGCGTAACTGGTTAAGCCACGCATGCCCAGCTCCAGCTCGGTGGCCTCTTCCACCGAGCATTGCGTCAACACGCCGGGGCGGCCGCACTGCGAGCCGACCAGCAGCGCCAGGGCGTTAAACGGGGCATAGCGCGCAATACCGACCGTGGTCTCCTGCTCGGAGAAGCCGCGGATCCCGGCCTCGGCGGCGTCGGCGGCAATCTGCACCGGATTATCCTTCAGGTTGGTGACATGGCACTGGTTGGAGGGCGTTCGGCGGGCGCGCATCTTTTGCAGCGCCATCATCATCTCCACCACGTTCATCTGCGCCATGACTTCAACCGCTTTGGCCGGCGTGATGGCGGTGGTGATGGCGATGATCTCCTCCCGGCTGACGTGGATATCCACCAGCATGCGGGCTATCTCCAGCGCCTCCAGACGCATCGCCTGCTCCGTGCGCTCAATGTTGATCGCGTAGTCGGCGATAAACCGGTCGATCATATCAAACTGGTCCCGGCGCTTGCCGTCCAGCTCGACGATCCGACCGTTTTCCACTTTGACCGACGAGACCGGGTCAAAGGGGCTTTCCATGGCGATCAGTCCCTCTTCAGGCCACTCGCCAATCAGCCCGTCCTGATTGACGGGGCGCTGGGCCAGTACTGCAAATCGTTTTGATCTTTTCATTGTTCATGGGCTCAAAAGGTGAAATCCGCAGACGGTAGCGAACACGCCGGGCCAGCGTCGCTGCCCGCCCGGCCATTACCGGCAATAGCGGAACTTTAAAGGAGCCACTGGTGAAAAAAATAAAATTAATTTTGTTTCAATCTGGCACGTTAAATCGGCAAACAGTTTCACTATGAAACCCCGCCGCAACGGCTAAAATAAAAAATGTGATCGCCAGCATTGATATAAATCAATTAATAAAAAAAGCCCGCCACCGCGTTTTTCCGAAGCCTTTTTAGACCTGTTGACTAAATCATGGCGGGCGACAAAATAACGCTGAGAAAAATAAATTAAGCCAACCGCGTGGCGATAGTTTTTTTACTTTCGCCCCCTACTGACTATTCGCGTCAGCATTACCCTGGCGCGGGAGATAATCATGAACAAGAGCCAACACATTCAGACTATCACCCTGGCCGCCGCCCAGAAAATGGCGGCGGCAGTGGAGAAAAAAGCTAATGAGATCAACGTAGCGGTGGTATTTTCCGTGGTTGACCGCGGCGGCAATACGCTGCTTGTCCAGCGGATGGACGAAGCCTTTGTCTCCAGCTGCGATATTTCGCTGAATAAAGCCTGGAGCGCCTGCAGCCTGAAACAAGGCACCCATGAAATTACGCCAGCGGTTCAGCCCGGACAATCTCTGTATGGTCTGCAGCTGACCAATCAACAGCGAATCATTATTTTTGGCGGCGGCCTGCCGGTTATTTTAAACCAGCAGATAATTGGTGCCGTCGGCGTTAGCGGCGGTACGGTCGAACAGGATCAATTATTAGCCCAGTGCGCCCTGGATTGTTTTTCCGCATTATAACCTGAAGCGAGAAGGTATATTATGAGCTATCGTATGTTTGATTATCTGGTGCCAAACGTTAACTTTTTTGGTCCCAACGCTATTTCCGTGGTCGGTGACCGCTGCAAGCTGCTGGGGGGTAAAAAAGCCCTGCTGGTTACCGACAAAGGCCTGCGGGCGATAAAAGATGGCGCGGTGGATAAAACTCTGCATTATCTGCGAGAGGCCGGTATCGAGGTGGCGATCTTTGACGGCGTCGAGCCGAACCCGAAAGACACCAACGTGCGCGACGGTCTCGCCGTGTTTCGCCGCGAGCAGTGCGACCTTATCGTCACCGTGGGCGGCGGCAGCCCGCACGACTGCGGCAAAGGCATCGGCATCGCCGCCACCCATGAGGGCGATCTTTATCAGTATGCCGGGATTGAGACCCTGACCAACCCGCTGCCGCCCATCGTCGCGGTCAACACCACCGCCGGCACCGCCAGCGAGGTCACCCGCCACTGCGTCCTGACCAACACCCAAACCAAAGTGAAGTTTGTGATCGTCAGCTGGCGCAACCTGCCGTCGGTCTCCATCAACGATCCGCTGCTGATGATCGGCAAACCGGCCGCCCTGACCGCGGCGACCGGGATGGATGCCCTGACCCACGCCGTAGAGGCCTATATCTCTAAAGACGCCAACCCGGTGACTGACGCCGCCGCCATGCAGGCGATCCGCCTCATCGCCCGCAACCTGCGCCAGGCCGTCGCCCTCGGCAGCAATCTTCAGGCGCGGGAAAACATGGCCTACGCCTCTCTGCTGGCCGGGATGGCCTTCAATAACGCCAACCTCGGTTATGTGCACGCCATGGCGCATCAGCTGGGCGGGCTGTACGACATGCCGCACGGCGTGGCCAACGCCGTCCTGCTGCCGCACGTGGCTCGCTATAACCTGATCGCCAACCCGGAAAAATTCGCCGATATCGCCGAACTGATGGGCGAAAATATCGCCGGACTGTCGACCCTCGACGCGGCGGAAAAAGCTATCGCCGCCATCGCGCGTCTGTCGATGGATATCGGGATTCCGCAGCATCTGCGCGATCTGGGGGTGAAAGAGGCCGACTTCCCTTACATGGCGGAGATGGCCCTGAAAGACGGCAACGCGTTCTCGAACCCGCGTAAGGGCAACGAGCAGGAGATTGCCGCGATTTTCCGCCAGGCATTCTGAGTGTTAACGAGGGGACCGTCATGTCGCTTTCACCGCCGGGCGTACGCCTGTTTTACGATCCGCGCGGGCACCATGCCTGCGCCATCAATGAGCTGTGCTGGGGGCTGGAGGAGCAGGGGGTCCCCTGCCAGACCGTATCCTGCGACGAAGGCGGTGACGCCGATACGCTGAGCGCCCTGGCGGCCAGAAGCTCGACGCTGCGGGTGGGCATTGGGCTCAGCGCAGCCGGCGAGATCGCGCTAACCCATGCCCAGCTGCCGGCGGACGCGCCGCTGGCGACCGGGCACGTCACCGATAGCCGCGATCATCTGCGTACGCTCGGCGCCAACGCCGGGCAGCTGGTGAAAGTCCTGCCGTTAAGTGAGAGAAGCTGAATGTACCGTATCTATACCCGCACCGGAGATAAAGGCACCACCGCCCTGTACGGCGGCAGCCGCATCGAGAAAGACCATATTCGCGTCGAGGCCTACGGCACCGTCGATGAACTGATATCCCAGCTGGGCGTCTGCTACGCCACCACCCGCGACGCCGGGCTGCGGGCAAGTCTGCATCAGATTCAGGAGACGCTGTTCGCGCTGGGGGCGGAACTGGCCAGCGATGCGCGGGGCCTGGTCCGCCTGAGCCAGACGATCGGCGAGGAGGAGATCACCGCCCTGGAGCGACTTATCGACCGCAATATGGCCGAAAGCGGCCCCCTGAAACAGTTTGTGATCCCGGGGAAGAATCTCGCCTCCGCCCAGCTGCACGTGGCGCGCACCCTGGCCCGTCGGCTGGAACGTCTGCTGACGGCCATGGACCGCTCGCACCCTCTGCGCGACGCGCTCAAACGCTACAGCAATCGTCTGTCGGACGCCCTGTTCTCCATGGCGCGTATCGAGGAGACTAGGCCTGATGCTTGCGCTTGAACTGGCTGGCGTCGATATCGTACTGCTTCATTTTGCGCCACAGGGTGGTGCGGCCGATATTCAGCAGTTGCGACATCTCCTGCACCCGCCCGCTGGTCACCCGGGCGGCGTGGATAATGGCCTCTTTTTCGATGGCGCTAAAGGTCAGGCTGGCCGGCAGCAGCGATGAGCCGCTATCGGCCCCCGGTCGATCGGAAAAGAGATATTCCGGCAGGTTGCTCAGGCGAATGTGGCCGTTATCGCTGCTGATAGCGATGTTCTCTATCACGCTGTTAAGCTCAAAATCATTTCCCGGCCACGAGTAGGCCACCAGCTGGGCCAGCGCGTCATCGTCCACTTTCAGCCGGGAAGAGAAACGCTTCTCCAGGCTTTTCAGCCGGTTATGCACCAGCGACGGGATACTGTTGCGCCGGGCGCGCAGCGGCGGAATGACGATCTCGAATGAGTGCAGCGCATAGTACAGCTGGCGGCTAAAGCGGTTCTGTTCCACCAGGTTGGCCAGATCGACGGTGGTGGTGGCGATCACCTTCACATCCACCGGGATCAGGCGGCGGGCGTCGAGCCGGGTAAGCACTCCCTGCTTAATCACCTGCAGCAGGGCGGACTGTAGCTCCGGCGCCAGATACTCAATTTTTTCCAGAAACAGGGTGCCGCCGTTGGCCAGCTCAAGGCGGCTCAGGCGGCCATTTTCATCATCGGTGGGGGCGCTCCCCATAAAGTCCTGGCCCAGCACGCTGTCGGCATACAGCTGGCAGTTGACGGCGATGTAGGGGCCGCCCGCCCGCTCGCTTTCATTGTGGATGGCCTGGCTCAGCAGCTCTTTCCCCACCCCCTCTTCACCGCACAGCAGTACCGGAAAGCCGCCGCGCGCCGCCTGGCGGCCAAAGTGGATCAGCCGCCGGGTTTCCGGATCGTCGGCTGACATCTGCTCAAAGGTGTGGCTGACTTTGCCCAGCTGGCTGGTCATCAGCTGCCGCATCTGCTCCACCGGGTGCAGCAGCAGAATAAAGCTGTTGCCTTGCGACTCGACAATCGGTTTTAAGGTGATCACCGCGTCGATAAACTGGTGCTGGCTTTCAAAGGTGACTTCAACGTGATTCAGGCCGCGGGCGTGTTTGATGGCGCGGCGCAGCAGCGCCGGCAGGGTCACCAGATCGGCGATATTTTTTCCCTGGCTGGCCTGGGCATCAAGATGCAGCAGTCTCGCCGCCTGAACATTGAGAAATTGCAGTACCCCCTGTTCGTTCCACGCCATCACCCCGTCGTCCATGCTCTCCAGCAGGCCGTACATCTGATTGAGGTGGCGGTTGGATTCCGCCAGCAGGCTGTCGGTGAGCAGGGAATTGCCCACCTCGCGGGCGATGGCCAGCGTCAGGGAGAGGTCGGCGCTGGACTGGTGCTCCACCAGACAGCAAAGCGAGATAGAGCCGAACAGCCGCCCGTGGTTATCGAACACCGGCGTCGAACAAAAGCTCCATGGCTGCAGGGCCTGCTTAAAATGCCGATCGCCGGCGGTGTTGATCGGCTGCCCCTGCATCGCGGCCAGCGACAGCGCGCAGGTGCCGATAATGCTCTCCGCGCAGTAGCTGCCGTCGCGAAACCCCAGGTCAGCCAGCTGCGCCAGCGTTTGCGGTTCGCCGCAGCGGCTCAGAATACAGGCGGTCTCATCAAGGATAAACAGCGCGCAGGGGCGACCGTCCATAAACTCCCAGGCGTCCTCCAGCGCCGCCTGACCGATGGTCAGCAGCGCGGTTTTACGCCGACAGATCGAGTCAAAGGTCAGGCCCTGGGCCTGGTGCGGTTTTTGCCAGGTTTCGCGCTGCATAAACTTGCTGCAGCGATGCCATGACTGGGCGATGACGGAAGAGACCGCCTTCCCGGTATCCTGAGTCTGAACAGTCATACTGTTTTCCGCGTTTTACCATAGAGAACCCCTCCGGCAGCCGCTGCCAGAGGGGAGAAAGAAAGACCGCCGACCGGCGCCAGCGGTTTAGCCACCGCGAATTAACGCGCCAGCCACTGCTGGCCTAACAGATCGGCGGTGAGGATAGCGGCGTGCACGCTCTCCGGGGTCACCGCAAACGGCATATTGTGGATGGTTTCCCCTTCCGCGCAGGTGGCTTTCGCCACCGCGGCGATTTTCGCGTCGATCCCCTCTTTGACGCCCATCTGCGCGAGGGTCACCGGCAGGCCGACGCGCTGGCAGAAGCTCAGCACGGTTTCAATCTCGTCCATCGGGCTGTTCTGCAGCACCAGCTGCGCCAGGGTGCCGAAGGCCACTTTCTCGCCGTGATACAGGTGATGGCACTCTTCCAGAATGGTGAAACCGTTGTGGATCGCGTGGGCGGCGGCCAGGCCGCTGCTTTCAAAGCCAATGCCGCTGAGGTAGGTGTTCGCTTCGATGATGCGCTCCAGCGCTTCGGTCACCACCCCGGCCTGCGCCGCCAGACGGGCCTTTTCGCCCTCCGCCAGCAGCGTATCATAGCACAGGCGGGCCAGGCTCAGCGCCGCCTCGGTGGACTGCCCCCCGGCCATGCTGGTGGCGCGCGCATCGTAGCAGGCTTTGGCCTCAAACCAGGTGGAGAGCGCATCGCCCATGCCGGAGACCAGCAGGCGTACCGGCGCTTTGGCGATAATCGCCGTGTCCATCACCACCATATCCGGGTTTTTCGGATAGATCAGATACTCTTCAAACTCGCCCGCTTCGGTGTAGATCACCGACAGCGCGCTGGTCGGCGCATCGGTCGAAGCGATGGTCGGGATCACCACCACCGGCAGCTTCTGGTAGTAACCGATCGCCTTCGCGGTATCGAGGGTTTTACCGCCGCCGATGCCAACCACGCCGCGGCAGCCCTGTTTTTGCAAAATCGCCATCAGGCGGTTAATTTCCGCATGGCTGCATTCGCCATTAAACCGTTCCGCATGGCAGCGAATATCGTGACTCTGCAGGCCATTCACCACTTTCTCCCCCGCCAGCTTCATCACGAAGTCGTCAGCGATGACGAAGAAGCTCTCCGCCAGGTTTTTGGCATATTGACCGAACAGGACAGCAGCATCAGGACCCTGAAGATATTTGGCTGGAGATTGAATAACTTTTAGCATTCCTTTCACCCTCAAATAAGTGCGCATGTAGACATGATGAGCCCTGGCGTTATCCGCGCCGGCCGGTAAAGCGCGGCCTCAACGGAATGTACCGGAGCAGTGCGATCACTGTAGGGCCGGCACGGAACAAAAAAATCTTTCGCCTTTTTGTTCTGATATGAAACACAGGTTAAATTTTTACGTTCCATATTGGAACAAAAAACCCTACTCTTCGTCAGGATTGCGATCCCGATCCGCTCCTCTGCCGCATAATTCCCTTACTATCCCCCTTTAGCGGCAGGCTTTTTCCCCACAGCCGGGGGAAATTTAGCAAAAAATTTTTTTCAGCCCGCTGCGCCAGCCGCGATGACCGGCGCTTAAGGCAGAGGAAAAAAAGCGCGCCAGCTCGCATTTTCACCGTTTCCTCAGCAAAAACGTTCCATAAAGAAACAAAATCAGCAGGTGATGTTTCGTAATGAAACCCGATCGCCGGGGCATTCTTTTTTTCGTCCGCTCAGCCAGAATCATCATATCGCCAGGCACGCTGCACCGTCAGACGATACCCCTACGCGATGACCGCCTCCGCCAGCAGAGAGGCCGCATCGAACCTTCTCCAACGGAGCACTGAATAATGAAAAAGCTGATTAACCGTGTTGAAGATGTACTGAATGAACAATTACAGGGGCTGGCTAAAGCCCACCCGCAGCTGACCCTGCACCAGGACCCGCTGTACGTCACCCGCGCCGACGCGCCGGTGGCCGGCAAGGTCGCCCTCCTCTCCGGCGGCGGCAGCGGCCATGAGCCAATGCACTGCGGCTATATCGGCCAGGGGATGCTCTCTGGCGCCTGCCCGGGGGAAATCTTCACCTCGCCGACGCCGGATAAAATGTTCGAATGCGCGATGCAGATTGACGGCGGCGAAGGCGTCCTGCTGATTATCAAAAACTACACCGGCGACATCCTGAACTTCGAAACCGCCACCGAGCTGCTGCATGAGAGCGGCATAAAAGTCACCACCGTGGTGGTCGACGACGACGTGGCGGTGAAAGACAGTCTCTATACCGCAGGCCGCCGCGGCGTCGCCAATACCGTTCTGATCGAAAAACTGGTCGGCGCCGCCGCCGAGCGCGGCGATTCGCTGGAGGCCTGCGCTGAACTGGGGCGCCGCCTGAATAATCTCGGCCACTCCATTGGCATCGCCCTCGGCGCCTGCACCGTACCGGCCGCCGGACAACCCTCCTTTACCCTGCAGGACGATGAAATGGAGTTCGGCGTCGGCATTCACGGCGAGCCGGGCATCGACCGCCGTCGCTTCAGCTCGCTGGACCAAACCGTCGATGAGATGTTCGATACCCTGCTGGAGAATGGCGCCTACAGCCGCACGCTGCGCCAGTGGGATACCGTTAAGGGCGCGTGGCAGGAAGTGAAGCAGAGCAAAACCGCGCTACAAAACGGCGACCGGGTCATCGCCATGGTCAATAACCTCGGCGCCACGCCGCTGTCCGAACTGTACGGCGTCTATCACCGGCTCGCCCAGCGCTGTGAAGCGTCCGGCATCATCATCGAACGCAACCTCGTCGGCAGCTACTGCACCTCGCTGGATATGGCGGGCTTCTCCATCACCCTGCTGAAAGCGGATGATGAGACGCTGGCGCTATGGGACGCCCCGGTTCATACCCCGGCGCTGAACTGGGGAAACTAAGGAGCACGACATGTCACTGAACAGAACGCAAATCGTCGACTGGCTGTACCGCTGCGGCGATATCTTCACCAAAGAGAGCGATTTTCTCACCGGCCTCGATAAAGAGATCGGCGATGCCGACCACGGCCTGAATATGCACCGCGGGTTCAGCAAGGTGGTGGAAAAGCTGCCGTCGATTGCCGATAAAGATATTGGCTTTATCCTCAAAAACACCGGCATGACGCTGCTCTCCAACGTCGGCGGCGCCAGCGGCCCGCTGTTCGGCACCTTCTTCATTCGCGCCGCGCAGGTCACTCAGGCCCACCAGAGCCTGACCCTCGACGAACTGTACCTGATGATCCGCGAAGGCGCGGACGGCGTCGTCAACCGCGGTAAAGCGGAGCCAGGGGATAAAACCATGTGCGACGTCTGGCTGCCGGTGGTGGACTCCCTGCGCCAGTCCAGCGAGCAGCATCTGTCGATCGCCGCCGCGCTGGATGCCGCCTGCAAAGCAGCGGAGGCCGGCGCCCACAGCACCATCACCATGCAGGCGCGCAAAGGCCGCGCCAGCTACCTTGGCGAACGCAGCATCGGCCATCAGGATCCGGGCGCCACGTCAGTGATGTTTATGATGCAGATGCTGGCCGCCGCGGCCAAAGAGTAAGGAAATCGCGATGGTAAACCTGGTTATTGTTTCTCATAGCGCCCGGCTGGGCGAAGGTGTCGGAGAACTGGCCCGGCAGATGTTAATCAACGACGGCTGCAAGCTGGCGATCGCCGCCGGGATCGACGATCCAGACAGCCCGATCGGCACCGATCCGATCAAGGTCATGGAAGCGATCGAATCCGTCGCCGATACCGACCACGTGCTGGTGATGATGGATATCGGCAGCGCGTTGCTCAGCGCCGAGACCGCCCTCGACCTGCTCGATCCGGCGATTGCCGCGAAGGTGCGGCTGTGCGCCGCGCCGCTGGTGGAGGGGACGCTGGCGGCCACCGTCAGCGCCGCCTCCGGCGCCGGGATCGACAAAGTGATCGCCGACGCCATGAACGCCCTGGAGGCCAAACGGATCCAGCTGGGTTTACCTTCGCCAACCCCTGACGCCGCCCCGGCGCCGACGCTTGCCGACGATGGCGACAGCAAGTCGCTTGCGGTCGTCATACAGAACCACAACGGCCTGCACGTGCGTCCGGCGTCGAAGCTGGTCGCCGCGCTGGCGGGCTTTAACGCCGATCTGCTGCTGGAGAAAAACGGGAAGTGCGTCAAACCGGACAGCCTCAACCAAATCGCCCTGCTGCAGGTGCGGCGCAACGATAAGCTGCGCCTGCTGGCCCGCGGGCCAGAGGCCGATGCGGCGCTGGCGGCGTTTCAGGCGCTGGCCGCCGATAACTTCGGCGAATCGCCTGCGGCGCAACCGGCAGCGGCCCAGGCCGCCCCCGAGCGCGTCGAAGGCATCGCGCTGCGCTATCCGCTGGCCCTGATCCAGCCGGTCCGCCCGGCCGCCGCCGATGTCGCCCGCGAGCAGCAGCGGCTGCGCCGGGCTATCGACCAGACGCTGGCGGATCTCACTGCCCTGACCGAGCTGGCGGAGAATAAATTTAACGCCGATATCGCGGCGATTTTCGCCGGGCACCACACCCTGCTCGACGATGAGGATCTGTTTGATGCCGCCAACGATCGTCTGCTCACCGAGCCGTGCTCGGCGGAATGGGCGTGGCATCAGGTGCTGATGGAGCTCAGCCAGCAGTATCGCCAGCTGGATGACCCCTATCTCCAGGCGCGCTATATCGATATCGAAGATATTCTGCAGCGCACCCTGCGCCATCTGCAGGACGTGCAGGAAACGCTGCCGACGCCCGGCGAGCCGACCATTATTATCGCTGACAACATGTTCCCGTCGGCCGTCCTGCAACTGGATGCCAGCCGCGTGAAAGGCCTGTGCCTGCGCGACGGCAGCGAACAGGCCCACGGCGCGATTATCGCCCGCGCGGCGGGGATCGCCTGGCTATGTCAGCAGGGCGAGGCGCTGAACAGCGTGCAGCCCGGCGAGCCCATCGCGCTCGATATGCGCCGCCAGCGCCTTATCCGTTACTAAATCCACTTTGTCCGTTACCGCTCCGGAGGCCTGCCTCCGGAGGGTGAGTTTTCGCTTACTCTTCAGGAACCACTATGTCTCAATTCTTTTTTAACCAGCGCGCCAGCCTCGTCAACGATGTGATTGAGGGAACCATCATCGCCAGTCCGTGGAACAACCTCGCCCGGCTGGAGAGCGACCCGGCGATCCGGGTGGTGGTCCGTCGCGACCTGAATAAAAACAACGTGGCGGTGATCGCCGGCGGCGGCGCCGGCCACGAACCGGCGCACGTCGGCTTTATTGGTAAAGGCATGCTGACCGCCGCGGTTTGTGGCGATCTGTTCGCCTCGCCGAGCGTCGACGCGGTGCTTACCGCCATTCAGGCGGTGACCGGCGAGGCGGGCTGCCTGCTGATCGTAAAAAACTATACCGGCGACCGGCTGAACTTCGGCCTCGCGGCGGAGAAAGCGCGCCGTCTCGGCTACAACGTGGAAATGCTGATCGTCGGCGACGACATTTCGCTGCCGGAAAACAAACAGCCGCGCGGCATCGCCGGTACGCTGTTCGTCCATAAGGTGGCGGGCTATTTTGCCGAGCGCGGCTACAATCTCGCCACCGTACTGCGCGAAGCGCAGTACGCCGCCAACCACACCGCCAGCATCGGGGTGGCGCTGGCCAGCTGCCATCTGCCGCAGGAGGCGGACAGCGCGCCGCGCCATCAGGCCGGCCACGCCGAGCTGGGAATGGGCATCCACGGCGAACCTGGCGCCTCCACCATCGCCACGCAAAACAGTGCGGAAATCGTCAACCTGATGGTGGAAAAACTGACCGCTGCCCTGCCGGAAACCGGCCGTCTGGCGGTGATGCTCAATAATCTCGGCGGCGTGTCGGTGGCCGAAATGGCGATCCTGACCCGCGAACTGGCCAACACGCCGCTGCAGGCGCGCGTTGACTGGTTGATTGGCCCGGCCTCGCTGGTGACGGCCCTGGATATGAAGGGTTTCTCGCTGAGCGCCATCGTGTTGGAAGAGAGTATTGAGAAAGCGCTGCTGGCGGATGTGGAAACCGCCGGCTGGCCGCGGCCGGTGCAGCCGCGGACGGTTAACATCATGCCGTCCACTCTCGCCAGCCCGCGCGTCGACTTTACGCCTTCGGCCAACCCGCAGGTGGGTGATTACGTGGCCCAGGTGACCGGCACCCTCGTCGGGCTTGAAGACCATCTCAACGCGCTGGATGCCAAAGTGGGCGATGGCGATACCGGCTCCACCTTCGCCGCCGGGGCGCGTGAGATTGCCGACCTGCTGCAGCGCCAGCAGCTGCCGCTGAACGATCTGCCCACGCTGTTCGCGCTCACGGGCGAACGCCTGACGGTGGTGATGGGCGGCTCCAGCGGGGTATTGATGTCGATTTTCTTCACCGCTGCCGGGCAGAAGCTGGGGCACGGCGCCAGCGTGGCCGAGGCGCTGAACGCCGGTCTGGAGCAGATGAAATTTTACGGCGGCGCCGAGGAAGGCGACCGGACAATGATCGACGCGCTGCAGCCAGCGCTGGCGGCGCTGCTCGCCGAACCGGAGAACCTGCAGGCCGCTTTTGCCGCGGCGCAGGCCGGCGCGGATCGCACTTGCCAGTCGGGCAAAGCCGGCGCCGGACGAGCGTCCTATCTCAACAGCGACAGCCTGCTCGGCAACATGGACCCCGGCGCCCACGCGGTAGCGATGGTGTTTAAAGCGCTGGCGGAACGATAAGCCTTCCCCGGTGGCGCTGTGCTTACCGGGGCTACAAATCGGCGCCAACCGTAGCCCGGATAAGGCGCTACGCGCCGCTATCCGGGTTTGACCACGATGGCTTTTTACTTGCTGTGCCAGTACGCCTGCGAGCGCACCAGCTGCTGATCGATGCTCTCATCCTCAAAGCGCGCCAGCAGCGATTTCACCACCGCGCCTTCGCCGGTCAGCCAGATGAAATAATCCTCCGCCGGCACCCTCACCTGCGCCAGACGCTCGGCGACGAACGCCGGATGGTGGCCCACCACCCACTCGATGTTAAAGCCGTCGAGATCCGCCAGATAATCTTTATATGACGCATCGGCGATAGTGACGATGGCCGTCACCTGCGGCGTCACCGCCAGCTGACGCAAACCCAGCAGACGACGACGCAGCGCCGGCATACCGGACTCATCGCAGACATACAGTTGCCAGGCGTAATCCTCCGGCACCACCAGCGAGCCGCGCGGACCACCGATCACCAGCTTATCGCCCGCTTTTGCCTCCAGCGCCCAGCGGCTGGCGATTCCGCCGTCGTGGATAAAGAAGTCGTACGCCAGCTCATGGCGTTCGGCATCGTACAGCGGCGTATAGTCGCGGGTAGCAGGCCGCACGCCCTCGCCCCAGTCAATCCCCTCCTCGGTCACCTGCGGCGGGGCAAACGCCGCGCCCGGCTCCGGGAAGAAAAGCTTGGTGTGGTCGTCAAAGCCGCGGGAAACGAAACCTTCCAGCGCCTCGCCTCCCAGCACGATGCGCTGGAAAGCCGCGCCTGCGCGCTCCACGCGCAGCACCGTCAGCTCACGGAAACGCAGCTCATTGCGGACACGCTGCGGGTACTTGTCTGCTTTGGTTTTTGTCATCATCGATCGCCTTCGTGAACAGTAAATAGATATATCTAAACTCGATGCAAATGATAATGATTGCCATCTAAAAAGAATGCAAGTCTTTTTTTGATATAGTCAAAACAAACCGCATTAAAATACCAGCATCAGAAATAAACAGATAAATATCAACAAATTAAAAAATAAATCACAACCAGCATTGCGAGAATTCATTTTTTAGATATAAATTAGATATATCAAAACATAGCAGGAGGTAACCATGCGACATCATCATGAAGACGGGCGTGGGCCGCGCGGGCGCCACGGTGACCCCAGCGAACACGGCGACCATGGCCGTCGCGGCGGCGGACGTCGCCAGCGTTTCTTTGGCCACGGCGAACTGCGGCTGATTATTCTGGACATCCTCAGCCGCAGCGCCAGCCACGGCTATGAGCTGATCAAAGAGATCGAAACCCTCACCCAGGGGAACTACAGTCCCAGCCCGGGGGTGATCTACCCGACGCTGGATCTGCTCCAGGACCAGGGTCTCATCAGCGTGGAAGACGACAACGGACGCAAAAAAATCGTCATCAGCGAAGAGGGGAAACAGCTGCACGCGGAGAACCAGGAGCATCTGGCCCATATCCAGGAGCGTCTGCAGGCGCGGATGGTCGGCTGCGAGCTGCGCCGCGATCCGCAGATGAAGCGCGCGCTGGAGAATTTCAAAGCGGTCCTCGACCTGAAAGTGAACCAGCAGGCCAGCAGCGCCGCCCAGCTCAAGCAGATCATCGGCATTATCGACCGGGCGGCGATGGAGATCTCCCAGCTCGACTAAGCCTCCTTTCTCACCATCGGCTGCCCCGCGCTGGGGCAGCCCGCACCACGACGGATCGTGCCGCTCAACGCCGCAAGGCAGAAAATCTCGTCAGCTCAGGAATAAAACGTGCCAATAATGGCGCCATGAGATTAAATTTTACACATTTCGTCTTTTACTTTGCATTTATCCCGATTTTCACCGCTTCTGCCGAACTGGCGTAATCCCTGCAATACTTAATCCAGTATCGTGTGATACGTCCGCCCCAGGAGCACATTTTGAACAGGTTACCTTCCAGCGCATCGGCTCTGGCCTGCAGCGCACACGCACTGAATCTCATTGAAAAGCGCACGCTTGACCATGAGGAAATGAAAGCACTTAACCAGGAGGTCAGAGAATACTTTAAAGAGCATGTGAATCCGGGGTTTTTAGAGTATCGAAAATCGGTCACAGCCGGCGGGGATTACGGAGCCGTAGAGTGGCAAGCGGGAGGGTTAAATACGCTTGTCGACACCCAGGGACAGGAGTTTATCGACTGCCTTGGCGGGTTTGGCATCTTCAATGTAGGGCACCGTAATCCAGTTGTGGTATCCGCCGTCGAGAATCAACTCGCGAAACAACCGCTTCACAGTCAGGAACTGCTGGATCCGCTACGCGCGATGCTGGCGAAAACCCTGGCGGCCTTAACGCCCGGCAAACTGAAGTACAGCTTCTTCTGCAACAGCGGTACCGAATCGGTAGAGGCGGCCATCAAGCTGGCGAAAGCCTATCAGTCGCCGCGCGGTAAATTCACCTTCATCGCCACCAGCGGCGCCTTCCACGGCAAATCGCTGGGCGCGCTGTCGGCCACCGCCAAGTCGACTTTCCGCAAACCGTTTATGCCGCTGCTGCCGGGCTTCCGCCATGTGCCGTTCGGCGATATCAACGCCATGCGCACCATGCTGAGCGAGTGCAAGAAAACCGGCGACGACGTCGCGGCGGTGATCCTTGAGCCGATTCAGGGCGAAGGGGGCGTGATCCTGCCGCCGACGGGGTATTTGCCGGCGGTGCGTAAGCTGTGCGACGAGTTTGGCGCCCTGCTGATCCTCGACGAAGTGCAGACCGGCATGGGCCGCACTGGCAAGATGTTCGCCTGCGAGCATGAGAACGTTCAGCCCGACATTCTGTGTCTGGCGAAAGCGCTCGGCGGCGGCGTGATGCCGATCGGCGCGACGGTGGCGACGGAAGAGGTCTTCTCGGTGCTGTTCGACAACCCGTTCCTGCACACCACGACCTTCGGCGGCAACCCGCTGGCCTGTGCGGCGGCGCTGGCGACCATCAACGTGCTGTTGACGCAAAACCTGCCGGCGCAGGCGGCGCAGAAAGGCGATATGCTGCTGGACGGTTTCCGCCTGCTGGCGCAGGAGTATCCGGACCTGGTGAATGAAGTGCGCGGGAAAGGCATGCTGATGGCCATCGAGTTTGTCGATAACGAGATTGGCTACGACTTTGCCAGCGAGATGTTCAGACAGCGGGTGCTGGTCGCCGGGACGTTAAACAACGCCAAGACGATCCGCGTTGAACCGCCGCTGACCCTCACCCTTGAGCAGTGCGAGCAGGTGCTGAAGGCGGCGCGTAAGGCGCTGGCGGCCCTGCGCGTCTCGGTTGAAGAGGCGTAATAAACTGCCCCTCCCCCCGGTCCTCTCCCAATGGAAGAGGACCGGGATTATCTTCTGCTCTGGATTTCCCTCACACCTGCGGTAGCAGGCCGATAAAGCTGCGCTTCTGCCGCGGCTGCGACATCATCTCTTCCAGCTTTTCGACGCAGGCTAAATAGTGCGGGGTCTTCTTGTGCGCCAGCACCGCTTCATCGTCTTTATAGGCTTCGTAGATAAAAAAGCGGGTCTTCACCTCCGGATCCTGCAGAACATCAAAGCGCAGGTTGCCCGGCTCCCGCAGCGCCCCTTCGTGGTTGGCGCGGAACACCTCGAGAAACTCATCCACCCGCTCGGGTTTGATATTGATCTCCACCAGCGTCACATTCATTTCCGCTCTCCCTGTTTCTCTTCCTGCCAGAACTGGTACGCTTCGCGCGCGTTCAGATTCTCATGCACCACCTTTTTCACCGCCTTCAGCATTGCGCGCGGGGCGCTGGACTGGAAGATATTGCGCCCCATATCCACCCCGGACGCCCCCTGGTCGATCGCCCGCCAGCACATCTCCAGCGCCTCATGCTCCGGCAGCTTTTTGCCCCCGGCGATGACGATCGGCACCGGGCAGCTGGCGGTCACTTTTTCAAAGCCTTCCTCAACGAAATAGGTCTTCACAAACTGCGCCCCCATTTCGGCGGCAATCCGGCTGGCCAGCGAGAAGTAGCGCGCATCGCGGGTCATCTCTTTGCCGACGCCGGTCACCGCCAGTACCGGCATACCGTAGCGGTTGCCGGCGTCCACCAGTTTGATGATGTTGTTGATCGACTGATGTTCGTATTGGCTGCCGATATAGACCTGCGCCGCCACTGCGCAGACGTTCAGGCGCAGCGCATCTTCCATCGCCACCGCCACGCACTCGTTGGAAAGTTCGCTGAGGATCGAGTTGCCGCCGGAGGCGCGCAGCACCACCGGTTTGTTGGTCGCGGCCGGCACCTGACTGCGCAGTACGCCGCGGGTGCACATCAGCACGTCGGTTTCCTCGAACAGCGGCGCGATAGAGAGATCGATGCGCTCCAGCCCGGTGGTGGGTCCCTGGAAGTAACCATGATCGAAGGCCAGCATGACCGTGCGGTTGCTGTGCGGATTAAAAATGCGCGCCAGCCGCGACTGCATGCCCCAGTCCAGCGAGCCGCAGCCTTTCAGGGTATACAGCGTGTTCTGCTGCGGGCGGTCGAGGCCGAAGTCCTTGCCCTCTTTGATATCGTCTAAATCAGCCATCTCATCCTCCGTCAGAAGTCGTAGTTATTGATGTTCTCTTTGCTGAACACCACGCGCTCCGGCAGCAGCACGATACCGTTGCCCTTCGCCTCATACTGGTAGCCCTGCACGCTGTTCGGTTCGACCTTCAGCGAGCCGATATCTTTCACCTCAACGCTGTCGCCGACGTTAAGATCGCCCTTTTTCAGCAGACGATCGGCGACGTTAACCGCAATTTTGCCCTGCTGAACCACATCCCACAGGCCAAAGGCTTTCACCGTGCCGCGCTCCACGTACGGGCGCATCACGTTGGGGGTACTAAAGCCGACGATCGCCACGCCCTGGCGCTTGAGGTTTTCCGCCGCCTGCGCCGCCGCCGGCAGGGCATTGGCATCCGGCGCGATAATGGCGTCAAGATCGGGATACGCTTTTAAGATCCCCTCGGCGGTTTGCAACGATTTGGTGGCATCGTTATAGCCAAACTGGGTGGTGACGATTTGCCACTGCGGATGTTCTTTTTCGATTTTGGCTTTGGCTTCCTTCACCCACTGGTTCTGGTCGGTCACCGTCGGGCTGGAGTAGAAAAACGCCACTTTGGCAGCGGGCTTCGTCACCTGCTTTTCCGCCATCTCCACCAGCAGGCCGCCGAGCTGCTGCGGCGTGCCCTGATTGATATAGATGCTGCGGCACTCCGGCTTGGTATCGGAATCCCAGGTCAGGACTTTCACCCCGCGCTGCATCGCCCGCTTCAGCGCCGGACACAGGCCGTCCGGTGAGACGGCTGAGACGATAATCGCGTTGTAGCCCTGGTTGACGAAGTTGTTGATAAGCTGCACCTGGCCGGAGACGCTGGGCTCGGTGGGGCCGTCATAGGTGACATCCACGCCCAGCGCTTTCCCCGCCTCTTTCGCGCCGTTGCCGCCGCTGGTAAAGAAGCCCACGCCGACCAGCTTAGGTATAAAGGCGATGCGGTCCGCCGCTTGCGCGGTTGCCACGCTCATCGCCAGCGCCAGCGCGCTGACCTGCAGGATACGTTTTGTTTTCATTGTTGTGCTCCGATTGTTTTACGCGAGAAAAGACGCCGCCAGGTCGCGCGCACCCATTCACGGTGCAGGCTCAGCGAACGCCCCATCACCACCACAACCAACAGCGCCCCTGACAGCGCGCTCGACACCTGGTTGGGGATGCCGACCATCTGTAAACCCTGTTGCAGATACCCCACCAGCAATGCCGCCAGCGCGGTACCCAGTATCGATCCCGAGCCGCCGTAAATATTGGCCCCACCGAGCACCGCCGCGGTCAGCGCCGGCATCAGCAGGTCACGGCCTAAATCCGAACGCGCAGAGCCGAAATAGGAGACCATCACCAGCGCCGCGACCGCCGAGGCAATACCGACCAGGCCATACAGCACATACGGGATGCCGTTGACCGACAGCGCCGCATAGCGGGCGGCGCGCGGGTTTTGCCCGAGTAAAAAAAGATGGCGGCCAAAGCGCCCGCGATGGGCCAGCAGCCAGAAGAGAAAGGTGATGAACGCGAACAGCACCAGCGGCAGCGGCAGCCCGCCCAGGGTTAAATTGGCGAAGGCGGTGAAGCTGTCGGGAAAGCCGCCGATCCCTTCATAGCCGGTGGCGCCGGCCATGCCGGAAAGCAGCAGCGCGCCGCCGCCGTACAGATACAGCGTCCCGAGGGTGATCACCAGCGGGCTGATGCCGGTGTAGTGGATCAGCGCGGCGTTGATTAACCCGCACAGCAGCCCCAGCAGCAACGTCAGCGACACCGCCAGCCACAGCGGCCAGCCCGCCTGGGTCATCACCCCGAGGGCGATGGCGCACAGGCCGATGGTCGAGCCCAGCGAAATATCGATCCCGCCGCTGATGATCACCAGCGTCAGCGGCAGCGCGACGATGCCGATGCAGATAAAGTCGCTGGTGCTAAAGAGCAGCATATTGAGATCCAGCATGCGCGGATTCAGCGCGCCGAACAGCAGGATTTCCACGACTAACAACGCCAGCAGCGCGCTTTCCCAGTTAAGCTTCAGCTTCATTTACGCCACCTCTTTGCTTTTGCGTTCGGGAAAGCGGGCAACCTGTTTGCCCCCTTTGTTGCCGGGCTGGAAACGGCTGTACTTCAGCGCCCGCTGATGGCGGGTCAGCGCCTGGCGCAGGCGGCCATCAAGGACCAGCACCCCGAGCAGGACCAGGCCGGCGATAAAATCATTCCACCAGGCGGGAAGGCGGAACAGCACCAGCACGGTGTCGATTTGGGTGAGGAAGAAGGCGCCGAGAAACGCGCCGAGCAGGGTGCCGGTGCCGCCGAGCAGCGAAATCCCGCCCAGCACGCAGGCGGCGATGGCTTTCATCTCCAGGCCGCTGCCGGTCTGATTGGGCACAAAGCCAATCTGCGCGGCGAAGACGATCCCGGCGCAGGCCGCCAGCATACCGTTGAGGGTAAAGGCCAGCATCCGCGTGCGGTTGACCGCCACGCCCAGCTGGCGGGCAGCGGCGAGGTTATCGCCAACGGCATAGAAATCACGCCCAGAGGCGGTGCGCGACAGCAGCCATGCGCCCGCCAGCAGCAGCGCCAGCACCAGCCAGCCCAGCGGCGAGACGCCGATAAACAGCGGCTCCGAGAGCGATTTCAGGCTATCGGGCAAGCCTTCGATCCATTTCCCGCCGGTCCACAGCAACATCACCCCGCGATACAACCCCAGCGTGCCGAGGGTGGCGACGATCGCCGGAATGCGCAGCCCCACCACCAGCAGGCCGTTAAAAGCCCCGGCCAGCGCGCCAATCGCCAGCGCGAAGGCGATCGCCGTCGCCAGCCCGTAGCCGTTGTTCAGCGCCACCCCAACGGCGATGGCGCTCAGGCCAACGGTGGAGCCCACCGACACGTCGATATTGCGAGTCAGCATCACCAGCGTTGCCCCCAGCGCCAGCAGGCACAGGATTTGCGAGCTGGCGAAAATCATCGCCAGCGTCTGCAGGCTGAAATAGGCCGGATTGAGCGCCACCAGCACGGCAAACAGCGCCACGATGGCGAAGAAGGCGCTCAGTTCGCGATTCTTGAGTAACGTTTTCATGCCTGCCCTCCAAAGGCCAGGGTCATCATGCGATCGACGGTCAACGCCTGCCGCGCCAGTTCGCCGCTGTAGCGGCCCTGATGCATCACCAACACCCGGTCGGCCAGGCCAACGAACTCATCCAGATCGCTGGAGATCATCAGCACCGCCACATTTTGCGCGGCAACGCTTTTCAGCAACTGATAGATATCGGCGCGGGCGGAGACATCCACGCCGCGCGTCGGTTCATCGACGATCAACAGCAGCGGGTTAGCCTCCAGACAGCGCGCCAGCAGCACCTTCTGCTGGTTGCCGCCGGAGAGGGTACGCACCGGCTGATCGCCATCGGCCAGCTTGATCCCCAGCGCCCGGTGATAGCGTTCGACCACCGCCGCCTCCCGTTTCCCCTGCTGCCACCACGACGGCTGATTGAACATCACCGTGTTCCAGCGCACCGGCGCATCGAGAAACAGCCCGGAGACCTGGCGGTCTTCGGGTAGATAGACCAGCCCGCTGGCCAGCCTGGCGTGGGTGCTCTCCTGACTAATCTCGCGGTTCTCCAGCCAGATCCGCCCGGCGCGCGGCGGACGCAGGCCGTATAAGGTTTCGGCAAATTCGGTGCGCCCGGATCCCACCAGCCCGGCGAGGCCGACGATCTCCCCGGCGCGGATCTCCAGACTGAGATCGATAAAACCTTCGCCGGTGAGATCCTCCACCCGCAAAACGGGAAAATCCTGCGCCTGGGTGCGGCGGTTGCCCGGCAGCGCCAGCCACAGCTTTTGCGTGTCGCTCAGCGCATGGTCGCGGCTGGCCGGCGTCATGGCGCTGATAAGCTGTTGGTCGCCGTAGCCCGCCGTTTCGCCGCTGAGCACTACCGCCCCATCGCGCATCACCGACACATGGCTGGCAAGCTGGCGGATTTCCGGCAGTTTGTGCGAGATAAAGACGATCCCCACGCCGAGCCCCTGCAATGCCCGGATCTGCTGAAACAACCTTTCCGTTTCGCCCGGCGTTAAAGAGGCGGTGGGTTCATCAAGGATCAGGATCCGCGCCTCGCGCATCAGGCCGCGCAGGATCTCGACCATCTGTTGATCGGCTACCTCAAGCGTGCTGGCGCTGGCGTCCAGGTTGATCTGGCAGTTCAGCTGCTGCAGTTTTTCCTGCAGCCGCGCGGCGGTATCCGCCCGCTTCGGCAGACGAAAGAGAATGTTCTCGCGCACGCTGAGGTTGGGAAACAGCATCGGCTCCTGCGGCACCAGATAGATGCCCAGCTGGTGGGCCAGCGCCGGGTTAAGGCGCGCAAACGCGCGTTCGCCGATCGTCAGTTCACCGCTATCCGGGGTTTCGACGCCGGCGATGATCTTCATCAGCGTCGATTTACCCGCGCCGTTGCCCCCCATCAGCGCATGCACCTGGCCCGCGCATAGCGTAAAGTCGATGCCCTTCAGCACGGCAACGCCGGAGAACTGTTTGCGGATCTGGCGAGCTTCAAGCAGTGGCTTCATCGTCGCGCCTCGTTTGAACAAATGATTTTTAAATTTAATAATGTTCAAAAGCGTAGACGGTGAACTATATTTACAACCGTGCGAAGATCACAGTTTGGCGCTTTAGATCGTCCGGAAAAAAGGGGCCAGAGAGGAAAGATCCGTTTTGCCAGTCGGCTCACACTTTCCGGCCGCGCAATAGCGAACATATGATCTAAATTTTTATAAGAGTTCAATTTATGAGCGAAAAACGCATTACGGAAGACCATCGCTACGCCGGGCTGGCGTTAGCCGAGGAAGAGCTGGTGGCGCGGGTGGCGTGGTGTTACTACCACGACGGCCTGACGCAAAACGACATCGGCGAGCGTTTGGGGCTGCCGCGGCTGAAGATTTCCCGCCTGCTGGAGAAAGGTCGCCAGTCCGGGGTGATCCGCGTGCAGATCAACTCGCGCTATGAAGGGTGTCTGGCGCTGGAAAGCGAACTCCAGCAGCGCTTTGGCCTCAAGATTGCTCGCGTGCTGCCGGCGCTCAACACCCCGCCGATGAATACCCGGCTGGGGATAGGCGCGGCGCAGTCGCTGATGGGGATTCTGCAACCGGGACAGCTGCTGGCGGTCGGCTTCGGCGAAGCCACCATGAGCTGCCTGCAGCATCTCAGCGGCTTTATCGGCTCGCAGCAGGTGCGGCTGGTGACCCTCTCCGGCGGCGTCGGCCCCTATATGACCGGCATCGGTCAGCTGGATGCCGCCTGCAGCGTGAGCATTATTCCGGCGCCGCTGCGGGTCTCGTCGGCGGAGGTCGCCGAAATCCTGCGCCGCGAATCCAGCGTGCGCGATGTGATGCTGGCGGCGACGGCGGCGGACGCGGCGGTGGTTGGCATTGGCGCTATCGATCAGCGGCGCGACGCGACCATTCTGCGCTCCGGCTATATCAGCGAGGGCGAACAGCTGATGTACGCCCGCAAAGGGGCGGTCGGCGACATTTTAGGTTATTTCCTGCAGGCCGACGGCCGGCCGGTAGAGGGGCTGGAGATCCATCGGGAACTGCTCGGCGTGACCCTGGATGAGCTGGCGCAGCTGCCGACCATCGTCGGCGTCGCCGGAGGAGAACAAAAAGCGCAGGCGATTCATGCCGCTCTGATTGGCAAGCGGATTAATGGCCTGGTAACGGAAGAGACAACAGCACGCGCGGTGCTCGCACTGGCCTCCTGAAGGCCCGGCGCCGCGCGACAACAGCGAGGCGCATGTCATGAGTTACCTGTTAGCGTTAGATGCCGGGACCGGCAGCATTCGGGCGGTCATTTTCGATCTCAATGGCCGCCAGCTGGCGGTGGGCCAGGCCGAATGGAAACACCTGAGCGTCGATAACGTCCCCGGCTCGATGGAGTTCGACCTTACCACCAACTGGCAGCTGGCCTGCCAGTGCTTTCGCCAGGCGCTCGACGCCGCCCGGCTCTCTCCCGCCGATATTCAGTCCGTCGCCTGCTGTTCGATGCGCGAAGGGATCGTCCTCTATGACCGCAACGGCGAGGCCATCTGGGCCTGCGCCAACGTTGATGCCCGCGCCAGCCGCGAAGTCGCGGAGCTTAAAGAGATCCACGACTATCGTTTTGAATCCGAGGTGTACGAGGTCTCCGGGCAAACGCTGGCGCTCAGCGCGATGCCGCGCCTGCTGTGGCTGGCGCACCATCGGCCCGATATCTACCGCAAGGCGGCGACCATCACCATGATCAGCGACTGGCTGGCGGCGAAGCTTTCCGGCGAGCTGGCGGTCGACCCGTCAAACGCGGGCACCACCGGCATGCTCGATCTGTTCAGCCGCGACTGGCGTCCGGCGCTGCTGGATATGGCCGGGCTGCGCGCCGATATGCTGTCGCCGGTGAAAGAGACCGGCACGCTGCTGGGCGCCGTCACCGAAGCGGCAGCCCAGCAGAGCGGCCTGCGCGCCGGGACGCCGGTGGTGATGGGCGGCGGCGACGTGCAGCTCGGCTGCCTGGGGCTCGGGGTGGTGCGCGCCGGACAAAGCGCAGTGCTCGGCGGCACCTTCTGGCAGCAGGTGGTGAATCTGCCGCAGGTGCGCACCGACCCGCAGATGAATATTCGCGTTAATCCTCACGTCATTCCCGGCATGGCGCAGGCGGAGTCCATCAGCTTTTTTACCGGCCTGACCATGCGCTGGTTCCGCGACGCCTTCTGCGCTGAAGAAAAGCTGATTGCCGAGCGCCTCGGCGTCGATGCCTATTCGCTGCTGGAGGAGATGGCCAGCCGCGTACCCGCCGGTTCCCACGGCGTGATGCCTATTTTTTCCGACGCCATGCACTTTAAGCAGTGGTACCACGCCGCGCCGTCGTTTATTAACCTCTCCATCGATCCGGAGAAGTGCAATAAAGCCACTCTGTTCCGCGCCCTGGAGGAGAACGCGGCGATTGTCTCCGCCTGCAACCTGGCGCAGATATCGCAGTTTTCCGGGGTGACTTTCGATAGCCTGGTGTTTGCCGGCGGCGGCTCGAAGGGAGCGCTGTGGAGCCAGATCCTCAGCGACGTCACCGGCCTGCCGGTGCGGGTGCCGGTGGTCCGCGAAGCCACCGCCCTCGGCTGCGCCATCGCCGCCGGCGCTGGCGCCGGGCTGTACGGCGACATGGCCAGCGCCGGAGAAAAGTTAGTGAGCTGGCACCGCGAGTTCACCCCTAATCCGCAGCATCGCGAGCTGTATCAGGAGATGATGAGTAAATGGCAGTCGGTATATGCCGATCAGCTTGGTCTTGTCGATAGCGGGCTGACAACGTCGATGTGGCAGGCGCCGGGCCTCGAACGCCGCCCGCGCGCTGTGTCTTCCCCCTCACCCTAATCCTCTCCCGGCGGGAGAGGGAACCGTTCAGCGCGAAGCCTGACTTTCAGTGCCCGCTTTCCCCCTCTCCCTTTGGGAGAGGACCGGGGTGAGGGGCAACGCTTCGCCGTTCTTTGAATCCCATCACAATCACCGCACTCCCCTTTTCCCTTTTTCTCCACGACGGCTAAATTAGTAACTCATCCGACCACATAACAATAATTTTACATTGGAAGCCATTATGAGCCGCTATCCGTCGCTTTTCGCCCCGCTTGAGCTGGGCTTCACCACCCTCAAAAACCGCGTGTTGATGGGCTCCATGCATACTGGTCTGGAAGAACTGCCCGACGGCGCGCAACGGTTAGCGGCCTTTTACGCCGAGCGCGCGCGGCACGGCGTGGCGCTGATCGTCACCGGCGGCATCGCGCCCGCCCCGTCCGGGGTGACCATGGCCGGCGGCGCAGTACTCAACGATGCCAGCCATCTGGCGCATCATCGCCAGATCACCGACGCGGTACATCAGGAAGGCGGTAAAATCGCCCTGCAGATCCTGCACACCGGGCGCTACAGCTACCAGCCCGCGCTGGTCGCCCCCTCTTCTCTGCAGGCGCCGATTAACCGGTTCACCCCTCATGAGCTGAGCCACGATGAGATCCTCACGCTGATCGATGATTTTGCCCACTGCGCCCAGCTGGCGCGGGAAGCAGGCTATGACGGCGTGGAGGTGATGGGCTCTGAGGGCTATCTGATTAACGAATTCCTCGCCGCGCGCACTAACCAGCGCAACGATCAATGGGGCGGCGATTACGCGCGCCGGATGCGTTTCGCCGTTGAAGTAGTCAAGGCCGTGCGCCAGCGCGCCGGACACGATTTCATTATCATCTACCGTCTGTCGATGCTCGATCTGGTTAACGACGGCAGCACGCTGGCGGAAGTCACCGCGCTGGCCAAAGCCATCGAGGCGGCGGGGGCGACGATCATCAACACCGGCATCGGCTGGCACGAAGCGCGCATTCCGACCATCGCCACTCCGGTACCGCGCGGCGCCTTTAGCTGGGTCACCCGCAAACTGAAGGGCGCGGTGTCGATCCCGCTGATCACCACCAACCGCATCAACGATCCGCAGGTCGCGGAGGCGATCCTCGCCCGCGGCGATGCCGACATGGTCTCAATGGCCCGCCCGTTCCTTGCCGATGCCGAATTTATGTCGAAAGCGCAGAGCGATCGCGCCGATGAGATCAACACCTGCATCGGCTGCAACCAGGCGTGTCTCGATCGGATCTTCGTCGGCAAAGTCACCTCCTGTCTGGTCAACCCGCGCGCCTGCCATGAAACCTTGATGCCGGTCCTGCCTGCCAACGCCCCTAAGCGGCTGGCGGTGGTCGGCGCCGGGCCTGCCGGTCTGGCCTTCGCGGTTAACGCCGCCGCCCGCGGTCATCACGTCACGTTGTTCGATGCCCTCCCGGAGATCGGCGGCCAGTTTAATATCGCCAAACAGATCCCCGGCAAAGAGGAGTTTCATGAAACCCTGCGCTACTACCGTAGAATGCTCGATCTTAACGGCGTCGATCTACGTCTGAACACCCGCGTCACGGCAGACGATCTGCTGGCGTTCGATGAGACGATCCTCGCCACCGGCATTGCCCCGCGCCTGCCGGCGATCGTCGGGATCGATCATCCCAAGGTGCTCAGCTACCTGGATGTCTTACGCGATAAAGCGCCGGTTGGCGCGAAGGTGGCGATTATCGGCTGCGGCGGCATCGGCTTCGACACCGCGATGTATTTAAGCCAGTCGGGGGGGGCCACCAGCCAGGATATCGGCGAGTTCTGTCGCGAATGGGGTATCGATACCAGCCTGCGGACGGCGGGCGGGCTGCGTCCTGAAGGCCCGCAGCTGAGTCAAAGCCCGCGACAGATTGTGATGCTGCAGCGCAAGGCGAGCAAACCGGGCGACGGGCTCGGCAAAACCACCGGCTGGATCCACCGCGCCACGCTGCTGGCGCGCGGCGTGAAAATGATCCCGGCGGTCAGCTATGAGAAGATCGATGATGAGGGATTACACGTGACGATCGGCGGCGAGCGCCAGCTGCTGGCGGTGGATCATGTCGTGATCTGCGCCGGTCAGGAGCCGCGCCGCGAGCTGGCGGATCCGCTGCGCGCGGCGGGGAAAACGGTGCATTTGATCGGCGGCTGCGACGTGGCGGCGGAGCTGGATGCGCGCCGGGCGATTGCCCAGGGCACGAAGCTGGCCCTGGCGATTTAGCGTGTCCCGGGGGCGGCGCGATGCGCCTTCCCCGGGCTACCACGATAATCCCGAACGGTAGCCCGGCTAAAGCGACAGTCGGTAGCCCGGCTAAGGCGACAGTCGGTAGCCCGGCTAAGGCGACAGTCGGTAGCCCGGCTAAGGCGACAGTCGGTAGCCCGGCTAAGGCGACAGTCGGTAGCCCGGCTAAGGCGACAGTCGGTAGCCCGGCTAAGGCGACAGTCGGTAGCCCGGCTAAGGCGACAGCCGCAAGCCGGGGAAATAGCCACACGGATCAGCGCTGTTTACGCACCTTCGTTGCTTTCAAAATGACAAACTTATTGTTCGTCGCAATCGTCGTGCAGTTACCAAAAGCGCGCTTCAGCTTACGGAAGTAGTCGAGATGACGGTTGCCGACGACGTACAGCTCACCGCCGTATTTCAGGCTGCGGCGGGCGTCGTTAAACATCTGCCAGGCGATATGGTCGGTAATGGCGTGCTGCTGGTGGAACGGCGGATTGCACAGGATCGCCGTAAAGCGGTCCGGCTCAATGCCGGAGAGCGAGTTGTTGACCATAAATTCACAACGGTCAATATCGTCCGGCAGGTTGTGCTCAACGTTCAACCGGCTGGAAGCCACCGCCATGTGCGACTCATCGGTGAACATCACGCGGGCATGGGGGTTCTGCGCCAGCGCCTGCAGGCCTATTACCCCGTTGCCGCAGCCGAGATCGGCGATCTCGCCTTCTAAATCAGACGGTAAATGCTGCAGGAAGAAGCGCGCGCCGATATCCAGACCGCTGCGGGCAAAGACGTTGGCATGGTTGTGGATGGTCCACGGCGTGCCGTCCAGCTTCCAGCTGTAGGTTTGCGGCGCATCGGCAAGCTCAGGGGCGGTGAAAACGCAGTGGATCAGACGCGCTTTTTTCCACGCCAGCGAGGTGGTGGTGGTGCCGAGGATTTTTTCAAACAGCGCCAGCGTCGAGTTATGCACATCGCGCGCTTTCGCCGCGGCGATAATGCGGGTTTCCGGCGTCACCACTTCGCGCAGGGCGCGCAGCTGCTGTTCCAGCAGCGCCAGCTGCTTTGGCACCTTAATCAGCACCAGCGCCGGCGCGGCCGGCAGCGGGCTCAGGCTATCCTGAAAACGCACACTCTCTTCATCAATGCCGTTCATCCGCAGGTTGTGGCGGGTCGCCAGCTCGGAGATAAAGGAGTCGTTGATGCTCACCGGGTTGCGTTCCGCCAGCGCGCAGGCGAGCGCGCCGAAGCCGTCGTTGAAGATGAGCGTCAGGCCGTCGACGTCATTCACCTGTTGCAGCAGATATTCATCCGCCGCTTCCCACGCCTGAAGCGCTTCTTCTTCAGCGTTAGGTGGGAACCGCTCTAATGTGAATAACTCACCGTTTAACTCTGCCTGGCTCATCGCCTCTCCGCCTCCGGAATAGTAAAACCCGCGAGTTTATACGCAAATCCTGTCCAGTTGAAGAGAGATCGCTGATCATCGCCGCTCAGCGTAGATCGCCCTCGTCATCGGCTCGCAGCAGCGTTATCGAGGCGCGGGCGCCGGGCATCAGCTGCTGCAGATAGCCTACCAGCTGCTCTCCCGCCTCATGCAGGGCCGACAACGGCATCGCCGGCAGGCTTTCGAGAATAAACCACATCGTCTGCGCGCCGCTGTCCAGCCGGGTGCGTACGCCCTGCCGCCAGTTCCAGCGTCGGCAGGTTACGCCTATATCATCCCGCCAGATGACTTCGCCCGGCTCCGGATATTCCACCACCGGCTCTGCCGATTTCAGCGTATCGAATGGCTCATCGCCGCGGGCAATGGCCAGCCGCGGTTCGCCACGGTAGGCGGCCAGATTTTCCCCACCGACCGGGATGGCATAGCGAATGCTGATCGCGTTGTAGATATCCACCACCGGATCGATGGCCGGCAGGCTCCCCTCTTTCAGCACCCGCTTGCGCAGCGCCTGCGCCGAACAGGGGGTACGTTTCGCCTTCGCGCCGAAGGCGCTGAACGCTTCATCCCATGCCGCCAGGTGCGCTTGCGCCCAGGGCACATCATCCTGCTGCACCGCCAGGCAGGCCTCGGCCAGCGCCTGTTCCGCGACGGCGGGATTGGCCACCGGCGCGCTCTCCACCACAATACTTAATGCCCGAAAGCCCGGCGCCAGGCGGCTGACCGCAGATTCGATTGACGGCGTTACGCTACGCATTCGATAATCCTGTAATGACCAATTTGTTTCATCATAGTGACCAATGAACGTAAAAGTCAATATAACGACCGATTCAGGATCTGATGTCGACCAGGTAAGTCGCGCCGTCGCCACGCGGCTGAAGGCCTACCGTAAAGCGAAAAAAATGTCGCTGGACGAGCTGTCGCGCCGGGCCAGCATCAGCAAAGGCATGCTGGTCGAGATGGAAAAAGAGGCCGCCAACCCCAGCATTGCGATCCTCTGCAAACTCGCCGCCGCGCTGGGCGTCTCGGTGGCGGATATTGTCAATGTGGCTAGCGAACCCGCGTTGCATATTATTCCCGCCGAGCAGATCCCCACCCTCTGGCAAGGCCCGCTGGGGGGCAGCGCCAGGCTCCTCGCCGGCACCGCCGGGCCGAATATGATAGAGCTGTGGCGCTGGGAGATGCAGCCCGGCGAAGCCTTTACCTCGCCCGGCCATCCGGCGACGACCTTCGAGCTGCTGCACGTGGAAGCCGGCGCGCTGACGCTGACGCTTGGCGAGACCTGCCGCACGGTGGCGGCCGGGGAATCCGCGGTGGCCCGTACCGAAACAGAGCACGGGTACCGGAATGCGGGGCCCGCGCCGCTGGTCTTTACCATGACCGTGGCTGAACTGCCCTCCTGACAGACATAATGATAAGACGATGACAAAACTCATTTATTTACAGGGCTATCCTGAATCGCTGCTGGCGCAGGTGACCACGTTAATCGAGCAAAACCGCCTTGGGGAGGTGCTGCAAAAGCGCTATCCGCATGGGCACGACGTTAACAGCGATAAAGCGCTATATCAGTACACCCAGGATTTGAAAAACCGCTTTCTGCGCGGCGCGGCGCCGATCAACAAAGTGATGTACGACAGTAAGATCCACGTGCTGAACAATGCGCTCGGCCTGCATACCGCCATTTCCCGCGTTCAGGGCGGCAAGCTGAAAGCCAAAGCGGAGATCCGCGTGGCGACGGTATTTCGCGACGCGCCGGAGGACTTTTTGCGGATGATCGTGGTCCATGAACTGGCGCATCTGAAAGAGAAGGAGCACAACAAAGCCTTCTACCAGCTGTGCTGCCATATGGAGCCGCAGTACCATCAGCTGGAGTTCGACACCCGCCTGTGGCTGACGCACCTTTCGTTAAATCGTTCTGCGTAGTCACGCACTGGTTTTGTCATGGGGGCATGATAGAGTGACGACAGGTTCCCTTTAATGGAGTTCGTCACCGTTTATGATACGTTTCGCAGTTGTTGGCACAAACTGGATCACTAAGCAGTTTGTCGATGCCGCCCATGAAACCGGCAAATATAAACTTACCGCCATCTACTCCCGCAGCCTCGAACAGGCGCAAGCCTTCGCCAATGACTATCCGGTCGAGCATCTGTTTACCTCGCTGGAGTCGCTGGCGCAAAGCGACGCCATTGACGCGGTATATATCGCCAGCCCGAACTCCCTGCACTTCCCGCAGACGCGGCTGTTCCTGAGCCACAAAAAGCACGTCATTTGCGAAAAACCGCTGGCGTCGAATCTGCAGGAGGTCGAGGCGGCCATCGCGGTGGCGAAAGCCAACAACGTGGTGCTGTTTGAAGCCTTCAAAACCGCCAGCCTGCCCAACTTTCTGCTGCTGAAGGAAACCCTCGGCAAAGTGGGTAAACTGCGTAAAGCCTTCATTAACTACTGCCAGTACTCTTCGCGCTACCAGCGCTATCTCGACGGCGAAAACCCCAACACCTTTAATCCGGCGTTCTCCAACGGTTCGATTATGGATATCGGCTTCTATTGCCTGGCGTCCGCTGTGGCGCTGTGGGGCGAACCGCGGGCCGTTCATGCCACCGCCAGCCTGCTGGACAGCGGCGTGGACGCCCAGGGCACCGTGGTGCTGAGCTACGGCGACTTCGACGTGACGCTGCATCATTCCAAGGTGAGCGACTCGGCGATCCCCAGTGAAATTCAGGGCGAAGACGGCGTATTAGTGATCGAAAAAATCTCCGAGTGCCAGAAGCTGGCGTTTGTGCCGCGCGGCGGCAAAGCCCAGGACCTGACGCAGCCGCAGCATATCAATACTATGCTGTATGAGGCGGAGACCTTCGCGCGGCTGGTGGAAACAGAGGATGTCGACCATCCGGGCCTGGCAGTGAGCCGTATCACGGCGAAACTGTCGAGCGAAATTCGTCGCCAGACTGGGGTGATCTTCCCGGCCGATACGCAGCCGCTGGCGTAAAAAAGTGTAAAGGCCCGTCTGGCCGCCATTGACGAAAACCGCCCCGTGACATATTTTGTTACGAGCAAAGGGGAGTAACTTCCTTGCCGGCCGATCGTCATTACGATGCGTGTAACACCGCATCCGGTCGCCGGGCAATTACCAAAGCCCATCGCGATGAACTTTGGTTGTTGTAAGTGAGACCTTGCCGGAAGGCGAGGTCTATGCATAAAAGCGCAGCGGCTGCCGTCTTCCGACGTCAGCCGTTTTTGTTTTTATGTAAGGAATATCAAATGAATACTGTCGGCACGCCGTTGCTATGGGGTGGATTCGCTGTCGTCGTCGCGATCATGTTGGCGATCGACCTGCTGCTTCAGGGACGACGCGGTTCGCATAGCATGACCATGAAGCAGGCCGCTGGCTGGTCTATCCTCTGGGTCACACTTTCTCTGTTGTTTAACGCCGCGTTCTGGTGGTATCTGGTGCAAACCCAGGGCCGCGCCGTCGCCGATCCGCAGGCCCTGGCCTTCCTCACCGGCTATCTGATTGAAAAAGCGCTGGCGGTCGATAACGTCTTCGTCTGGCTGATGCTGTTCAGCTACTTCGCCGTGCCGCCTGCTCTGCAGCGCCGGGTGCTGGTGTATGGCGTCCTCGGGGCGATTGTTCTGCGCACCATTATGATCTTCGCCGGTAGCTGGCTTATCTCCCAGTTCGACTGGCTGCTGTACGTCTTCGGCGCCTTCCTGCTGTTTACCGGCGTGAAGATGGCGCTGGCGAAAGAGGACGATTCCGGCATCGGCGACAAACCGCTGGTGCGCTGGATCCGCAGCCATCTGCGAATGACCGATAAAATCGAGAGCGAGCGCTTCTTCACCCGTAAAAACGGGGTGCTGTTCGCCACGCCGCTGCTGCTGGTGTTGATTCTGGTCGAGCTGAGCGATGTGATATTCGCCGTCGACAGTATCCCGGCGATCTTCGCGGTCACCACCGACCCGTTTATCGTGCTGACCTCGAACCTGTTTGCCATTCTCGGCCTGCGCGCCATGTACTTCCTGCTGGCGGGGGTCGCTGAGCGCTTCTCAATGCTCAAATATGGCCTGTCGGTGATCCTGGTGTTTATTGGCGTGAAGATGCTGATCGTCGATTTCTACCATATCCCGGTCGCCATCTCGCTGGGGGTCGTGGGTGGTATCCTGACCGTCACGCTGTTGATTAACGCCTGGGTCAACAAGCAGCACGACAAGCAGCGCAAACTGCCTGAGTAACCTGCCTGGCGCGCCGTCGGCCCCCGCTGGCGGCGCGGTAATCGGCTATAGCAGATCTTTTCGTAACGATAATGCCTGCTCATGTCACAATTATGTTGCTACATAGTTAAAAAATAAGATCCAGATTAAAATCACAGTATTTTGCGCTTCCCGCTCGTCATTCTTTCCGTATACTCGACTATGCAAACATATACTTACATCCTGACATAAACGTAACAAATAATACGTGGCTGGGATGGCTTGCTACATCACTGGAAGGAATGAATTATGACCACACGCACTCCCTCATCAGGGTGGCTTTCCCGCCTGGCACAAGGCAGCCTGGTGAAACAAATTTTAGTCGGCCTGGTACTTGGCGTGCTGCTGGCGCTGGTCTCTAAGCCTGCGGCCATCGCCGTCGGCCTGCTGGGGACCCTGTTCGTCGGCGCGTTAAAGGCGGTAGCGCCGGTGCTGGTATTGATGCTCGTCATGGCCTCGATCGCCAACCATCAGCACGGACAAAAAACCAGTATCCGCCCCATTCTGTTTCTCTATCTGCTGGGCACCTTCAGCGCGGCGCTGACCGCGGTGTTGTTCAGTTTTGTCTTTCCCTCGACCCTGCACTTAACCACCGCCGCCGACAGCATCACGCCGCCGTCGGGGATTGTTGAGGTGCTGCGCGGCCTGCTAATGAGCATGGTGTCCAACCCGATCGACGCCCTGCTGAACGCCAACTATATCGGTATTCTGGTGTGGGCGGTGGGCCTTGGCTTCGCCCTGCGTCACGGTAACGACACCACTAAAAACCTGATCAACGATGTCTCCCACGCGGTGACCTTTATCGTTAAAGTGGTGATCCGCTTTGCGCCGCTGGGGATCTTCGGTCTGGTCTCTTCCACCCTGGCGACCACCGGTTTTGAAACCCTGTGGGGTTACGCCCAGCTGCTGCTGGTGCTGGTGGGCTGTATGCTGCTGGTAGCGCTGGTGATTAATCCGCTGCTGGTGTTCTGGAAGCTCCGCCGCAACCCCTATCCGCTGGTGCTGACCTGCCTGCGCGAAAGCGGCGTCTACGCGTTTTTCACCCGCAGCTCCGCCGCTAATATTCCGGTGAATATGGCGCTGTGTGAGAAACTGAACCTGGATCGCGATACCTATTCGGTCTCCATTCCGCTGGGGGCAACCATCAATATGGCGGGCGCGGCAATCACGATCACCGTGCTGACGCTGGCGGCGGTCCATACGCTGAATATTCCGGTGGATCTGCCGACGGCGCTGTTGCTAAGCGTGGTCGCTTCGCTGTGCGCCTGCGGCGCCTCCGGCGTGGCGGGCGGTTCGCTGCTGCTGATCCCGCTGGCCTGTAATATGTTTGGTATTCCGAACGATGTGGCGATGCAGGTGGTTGCCGTCGGCTTTATTATCGGCGTGCTGCAGGATTCTTGCGAAACCGCGCTGAACTCCTCCACCGACGCCCTGTTTACCGCCGCCGCCTGCATGGCGGAAGACGACCAGCTGGCGAAAAACGCCCTGCGTAGCTAATGCCTTTCCCCTCCGCTACCGCGCGGAGGGGCTCTCTTCCTGCACCGCGTTTTCAACCCTGAACGGATCGATACCCCGCTTTTGCATCCGGCGGAAGCGAATAATATTCAGGCCGTTGACGATCAGGAAGCTGCCTTCAATCAGCGTCCCGCCGATGGAACCCAGCCACAGGTTATGCGTCACCCAGCAGGCGGTGGAGCACCACATCACGCAGCGGACGGTCAGCCCTTTACAGCGAAACAGCGCCCAGGTGCTGGCGACAGTGCCAATAATCGGCAGCAGCTCCATAGCATGCTGCAGCTTGCCAAGGCCGAGGATCAGCGTCAGCAGGATAAAGAGCGTCATCACCCACAGGCTGCGGGTGCGCAGGGAAATGACCGTGCGGAGCGCATTAAGCCCAGCGCTCATCCCGGCAGGCGCGGCGCCCATCAGAAAGAAATGGACGCCGATAACGCCGCTATAGACCGCCAGCTGAAGCCTGAAGCGACGTTCGTCGCGGTTGATAAAGGTGGTAATGCCGATAAGAAAGGCGATGACGCCGACGCCCTGGGCCAGCCAATATGCGGTCATGAAAGCTCCCTGAGAGAAAAAAACAAACGGCGCTTCACAGGCTGAAACGCCGCTATTGCTTACCCGATGACGCTGCGCTATCAGGCCAATGCGCGATCAACGCCGCCCGGGCGCCAATATGAATGCGCCTTTACAGGGTAACACCGCTTTTAAAGATGGCCAGCTCGCGGAAGTCATTCTGCTCATTACAGGTCGGTTTGCCGTTGGCGAAAGCCACAATGGTGTCCACGAACTCCTCCAGCAGCTGCGGCATCGCTTTGCCGTGGATCAGCTGTCCGGCATCGAAGTCGATCCAGTGCTTTTTCTTTGCCGCCAGCTCGCTGTTGGTGGCGATCTTCACCGTCGGCACAAAGCCGCCGTACGGCGTGCCGCGGCCGGTGCTGAACAGCACCATATGGCAGCCGGCGCCGGCCAGCGCGCTGGTGGCGACGGCATCATTGCCCGGCGCGCTCAGCAAGTTCAGACCATGTACCTTCAGACGCTCGCCGTAGCGCAGGACATCCACCACCTGGCTGGAGCCCGCTTTCTGGGTACAGCCCAGCGACTTATCTTCGAGGGTGGTGATCCCCCCGGCCTTGTTGCCCGGCGAAGGGTTTTCGTAAATAGGCTGGTCGTGAGCGATAAAGTACTGCTTAAAGTCATTGACCATGGTCACCAGCTTGTCGAAGGTCGCTTCGTCGCGGCAGTGGCTCATCAGCAGCTGTTCGGCGCCGAACATCTCCGGCACTTCGGTCAGTACGGTGGTGCCGCCGTTGGCGATCACATAGTCTGAGAAGCGCCCCAGCATCGGGTTAGCGGTGATGCCGGACAGGCCGTCCGACCCACCGCACTCGAGGCCAAACTTCAGCTCGCTCAGCTTGCCCGGCTGACGTTTATCCTGACGCATCACGTCATACAGCTGGTGGAGATGCGCCACCCCCGCCTCCACTTCATCGTCCTGATGCTGACAAACCATAAAGTGCACGCGCTGCGGATCATACTCGCCCAGCGTTTCGCGAAAAGCATCCACCTGGTTGTTTTCACAGCCAAGGCCCACCACCAGCACCGCTCCGGCGTTCGGGTGGCGGACCATATTCTGCAACATGGTGCGGGTGTTGATGTGGTCGTCCCCGAGCTGTGAGCAACCGTAGGTATGGCTGAAGAGATGCACCCCATCGATATCTTCGGCGCCGTTCGCCTCTTTCAGAAAACGGTTCTGCATCTGACGGGCCATGGCGTTGACGCAGCCGACGGTCGGCAGTATCCATAGCTCATTGCGCACCCCGACGTCGCCATTGGCGCGACGATAAATCTGCACTTCGCGATCCGCTGGCTGCGGCGGTTGGGCAACCTGCTCCGGTTGATAGCGATACGCGTCAAGGTCGCTGAGATTGGTGCGCGTATTGTGCGCATGGACATGCTCGCCCGGCGCGATATCCGCCAGCGCATGGCCAATCGGCAACCCATACTTAACGACGTTTTCCCCTTTCGCGATAGCGCGCAGTGCAAACTTGTGTCCGCGAACGATATCCTGACCGAGGGTGACCGGGTCATTGTCGATCGTCACCACGCTACCGGCCGTCATATCCGCCAGCGCGACCGCGACGTTATCCTGCGAATGGATTTTGATGTATTGCATATCAACCGACCTCTGGTCTTAGTTCAGTTCAATGGCGAAATAGTCACGCGCATTGTTAAAGCAAATGTTTTTCACCATCTCGCCCAGCAGCGCGATATCCGCAGGCGCTTCGCCGGCGGCCACCCAACGGCCGATCATCTGGCACAGAATACGACGGAAGTATTCGTGGCGGGTGTAGGAGAGGAAGCTGCGGCTGTCGGTCAGCATCCCGACAAAGCGGCTCAGCAGGCCGAGCTGCGCCAGCTGGGTCATCTGCCGCTCCATGCCGTCTTTCTGATCGTTGAACCACCAGCCGGAGCCGAACTGCATCTTGCCCGGCATCCCTTCGCCCTGGAAGTTACCGATCATGGTGCCCAGCACTTCGTTATCGCGCGGGTTCAGGCAGTAGAGAATAGTTTTCGGCAGCAGGTTCTCTTCGTTCTGCTTGCTCAGCAGCTTAGACAGCTCTTCAGCCATCGGGCGATCGTTGATCGAGTCAAAGCCAACGTCCGGGCCTAACAGTTTGAACTGACGCAGGTTGTTATTGCGCAGCGCGCCGATGTGGTACTGCTGCACCCAGCCGCGACGGGCATACTCTGCGCCGAGGAACACCAGCACCGCGGTTTTGAACTGCGCCACTTCGCGTTCGCTGAGGGTTTCGCCAGCCAGGCGACGCGCCAGAATGGCGTCCAGCTCGGCGTCAGTCGCTTCCGCAAACAGCACCACGTCCAGGGCGTGGTCGGAGACTTTGCAACCGTGAGCGGCAAAGTGGTCCAGACGTTTGGTCAGCGCGCTTTGCAGGTCCGCAAAACGGCGAATATCGGTGTCGGACACTTCACCCAGCTTAGCCATATAGTCATTGAAGGTCGCCTGCTCGATGTTGAACGCTTTATCCGGGCGCCAGCTCGGTAACACCTTGATATCAAATGAAGTGTCTTTGGCGACAACCGCATGGTGTTCCAGGGAATCAATCGGATCGTCGGTGGTGCCGACCATCTTCACATTCATCTGCTTCATGATCCCGCGGGCGGAGAAAGCGTCCTGCGCCAGTAACGCATTGCACTGGTCCCAGATCTCATCGGCGGTGGAAGGCGACAGCAGCTTACCTGTAATACCAAATGGGCGACGCAGCTCTAAATGGGTCCAGTGGTATAACGGGTTGCCAATCGTGTGAGGCACGGTGGCTGCCCAGGCGTCAAATTTCTCGCGATCGGAGGCATCACCGGTACACAGACGCTCCGGCACGCCGTTGGTGCGCATTGCGCGCCATTTATAGTGATCGCCTTTCAGCCAGATGTCATACAGATTTTTGAAACGGTAATTTTCGGCAACCTGCTGCGGCGGAAGGTGGCAATGGTAGTCGAAAATAGGCTGATCTTTGGCGTAATCGTGGTACAGGCGGCGGGCAAATTCGCTATCGAGTAGAAAATCTTCGGTCATAAACGGTGTCATTCGTGTGTCCTCTTCGCTCCGGAGCGGGAGCCTTTCAGATGATTGACTACAATGCTGACAAAGTTATCACACCAATTTCTACAGACCGAACTGTTTTTCGTGAGTTAGATCAATAAACGCTGATAAAAAAAACCGTCTGCGCGCGGCAAACATCTCGCCAGGGCGCGCCGTATCTGGCTTTCTTCGCCAATCATAAAGACCACACTAACTTTCCCGCTTTTGTGACAGCACTCAACTTTTAAAGTTGTATGACAAGTTATCTTTCTGCCGTCGCAACATATAAACCGACGGAATGCTTTACCGGTGTTTATGGCATCGGCTTATACGGAATGGATACCGACTTTTTACATAACAACTGATGGTAAGGTTCGGGCCAGAGGGGACCGCCCTCCTGAACCCTCCGTTTCGCTTTCCTGACCGCGTATCGCCGTCAGGAGAGGCCGCACCTGGTGCGGAGAAATTACAGACGATGAGGTTTACATGCGTAAAATTAAAGGGTTACGTTGGTACATGATCGCACTGGTGACGCTGGGCACCGTGCTGGGCTACCTGACCCGTAACACCGTGGCGGCGGCCGCGCCGACGCTGATGGAAGAGTTACACATCTCGACCCAACAGTACTCCTATATCATTGCAGCCTATTCCGCTGCCTATACCGTCATGCAGCCTGTCGCAGGTTATGTCCTTGATATTCTGGGGACTAAAGTCGGCTATGCCTTCTTCGCTATCGCCTGGGCGATATTCTGCGGCTCGACCGCCCTCGCCGGCAGCTGGGGCGGACTGGCGCTGGCCCGCGGCGCGGTGGGCGCGGCGGAAGCGGCGATGATCCCCGCCGGGCTGAAAGCCAGCTCCGAATGGTTCCCGGCAAAAGAACGCTCTATCGCGGTGGGCTACTTCAACGTAGGTTCCTCTATAGGCGCCATGATCGCGCCGCCGCTGGTGGTGTGGGCGATCGTCATGCACAGCTGGCAGATGGCGTTCATTATCTCCGGGGTTCTGAGCTTCGCCTGGGCCATCGCCTGGCTGATCTTCTACAAACACCCGCGCGACCAGAAGAAATTATCTGACGAAGAACGCGACTACATCATTGGCGGCCAGGAGTCTCAACACCAGACCAATAATGCGAAGAAAATGTCGCCGTGGGAGATCCTGCGCAACCGTCAGTTCTGGGGTATCGCCCTGCCGCGCTTCCTCGCCGAGCCGGCCTGGGGGACCTTTAACGCCTGGATCCCGCTGTTCATGTTTAAGGTTTACGGCTTTAACCTGAAAGAGATCGCGATGTTTGCCTGGATGCCGATGCTGTTCGCCGACCTCGGCTGCATCGTCGGTGGATACCTGCCGCCGCTGTTCCAGCGCTGGTTCGGCGTTAACCTGATCGTGTCGCGTAAAATGGTGGTCACCATGGGTGCCCTGCTGATGATTGGCCCGGGGATGATCGGCCTGTTCACCAGCCCGTACGTGGCGATTGCCCTGCTGTGCATCGGCGGGTTTGCTCACCAGGCGCTGTCCGGGGCGCTGATTACCCTCTCTTCCGACGTCTTTGGCCGTAACGAAGTCGCTACCGCCAACGGTCTGACCGGGATGGCCGCCTGGCTGGCGAGCACCATGTTCGCCCTGGTCGTCGGCGCGCTGGCAGACACCATCGGTTTCAGCCCGCTGTTTGCGGTACTGGCGGTCTTTGACCTGCTGGGCGCGCTGGTCATCTGGACGGTGCTGAAAAACAAACCGGCTGACGATGACACGACGCCGCTTAGCAGCCGCAAACCGGCCACCCAGAGTTAGAGACGCTTATACTGAGGTGATCGCCTGCCAAGCCGCCTTCTCAGGCGGCTTTTTCATCCCTGCCAGTGGTGGAAATCGCGTAAAAGTGGTATAACAAATCGAATATTGTCGCCATCTTGCGGGAGCGAATATGGAAATCATTGAACCACGCCGTCTTTATCAGCAACTTGCCGCTGAGCTGAAGACGCGCATCGAACAAGGTGTCTACCTTGTAGGGGATAAGCTGCCCGCCGAGCGCTTTATCGCCGATGAAAAAAACGTTAGCCGCACCGTGGTTCGTGAAGCCATTATCATGCTGGAAGTGGAAGGCTATGTCGAAGTCCGCAAAGGGTCGGGCATTCACGTCATCTCCAACCATCCGAAATACCAGCAGGTGGCCGATGAAAGCCTGGAGTTCGCCAACTATGGCCCCTTTGAGCTGCTGCAGGCGCGGCAGCTTATTGAAAGCAATATCGCCGAATTCGCGGCCACTCAGGTGACCAAGCAGGACATCATGAAGCTGATGGAGATTCAGGAGAAAGCGCGCAACGAGAAGTGTTTCCGCGACTCCGAATGGGATCTGCAGTTTCACGTCCAGGTGGCGCTGGCCACGCAGAATAGCGCCCTGGCGGCGATCGTGGAAAAAATGTGGACCCAGCGCGTGCATAACCCGTACTGGAAAAAGCTGCATGAGCATATCGATCTGCGCACCGTCGATAACTGGTGCGACGACCACGATCAGATCCTGAAGGCTCTGCTGCGTAAAGATCCGAACGCCGCCAAACTGGCGATGTGGCAGCATCTGGAAAATACCAAGCAAATGCTGTTTAACGAAACCAGCGACGACTTTGAATTTAATGCCGATCGCTACTTATTTGCCGAAAACCCGGTGGTTCATCTCGATACAGCGGCCAACGGCGCGAAATAAGCCTTTATCCCCCCGGCGCGCGGCCCCTGCGCGCCTGTTCCCCATGCAGGCTGGGGTAAGCAAAACATATATAGTGTCAGCCTGTGTAAATCCTCTCGCCTCCCATCGCCGCAATCAGCAAAATCAACGAGCAACACCTTGCAATTTCTCTGACGGAAAGTCAGGTGATTTGTTACAATTAGATGCATTTTGCCGTTCTGGGAGTAGGTATCGACTTACTTCAATTTTATACAGGGAAGCGTTCAGAGCGCCGAAGCAGCGACCATAATCTCATAAAAATCTTGTCGCCCTACATGCCGCGCGCTCAGACGTGCCGTTAACCGATGTACCAGGAATCGTGAATGGAACTATTAACCCAGTTATTGAATGCCTTGTGGGCTCAGGATTACGAAACGCTCGCGAATCCCTCCATGATTGGCATGCTGTATTTTGTCTTGTTTATGATTTTGTTCCTTGAGAACGGGTTATTGCCTGCCGCGTTTTTGCCGGGGGACAGCCTGCTTGTGCTCGTGGGCGTGCTGATCGCCAAAGGGGCGATGGGCTTTCCGGAAACGTTGCTGCTGCTCACCGCCGCCGCCAGCCTCGGCTGCTGGCTGAGCTACATCCAGGGGCGTTGGTTGGGCAATACGCGGATCGTGCAAAACTGGCTGTCGCATCTGCCCTCTCACTATCATCAGCGCGCGCATCACCTGTTTCATAAACATGGGCTCTCCGCGCTGCTGATCGGCCGCTTCATCGCCTTCGTGCGCACGCTGCTGCCGACCATCGCCGGGCTTTCCGGCCTCAATAACGCCCGCTTTCAGTTCTTTAACTGGATGAGCGGCCTGCTGTGGGTGCTCATCCTGACCTCGCTGGGCTATCTGCTGGGCAAAACCCCGGTATTCCTTAAGTATGAAGATCAGCTGATGTCCTGCCTGATGCTCCTGCCGGTTGCGCTGTTGGTCTTCGGACTGGTCGGCTCGCTGGTGGTGCTGTGGAAGAAAAAATACAGAAGCCGGGGCTAATGATGGTCATAAAACGCCCTTCCCTGCGCCAGCTCAGCTGGCTGCTGGGTGGCTCTCTTCTGCTCTGCGCGCTGTTCTGGCTCTGGCTGGCGGTGCAGCAGCAAGAGGCCACGCTGGCGATCCGTCCGGTTGGACAGGGCGTCAGTATGCCGGATGGTTTCTCCGTCTGGCATCACCTCGACGCCAACGGTATCCGCTTCAAGAGCATTACGCCGCAAAAGGATGGCCTGCTGATTAAGTTTGATTCCACCGCCCAGGGCGCGGCGGCGAAAGAGGTTCTCGGCCGCGCTCTGCCTCATGGTTATATTATCGCCTTGCTGGAAGACGATAACTCGCCCACCGCCTGGTTATCCCGCCTGCGCGACGCGCCGCATCGGCTCGGGTAAACGGCCGTCAGACTGCGTTTTCAACGCAGTCTGGTGGTTTCCCGCATTTGTTACTATGCTTAAACCTGCGTGAATCAACGCATTCACGTTTACCAACGGGAACGGGTTTATCCTCCGGGTATCCCCTAAGACAATGGAAGGTACTATCCATGAAACACCGCATCGCTCTGCTTCTGGCCCTGTCTTCACTTAGCGCCAGCGCCATAGCCGCCTCTCCCTGCCAGGAAAAAGAGCAGGATATTCAACGAGAGATCAGCTATGCCGAAAAGCATCACAATCAAAGTCGCATTGATGGGCTAAATACCGCGCTACGCCAGGTACGGGAGAACTGCAGCGACAGTAAACTCAAAGCCGATCATCAGCAAAAAATTGCCAAACAGCGGGAAGAGATCGCTGAACGTCAGCGCGATCTGCAGGAAGCCCGGAAGAAAGGCGATGCGGACAAAATCAACAAACGCCAGCATAAACTCAATGAAGCGCAACAGGAGTTGAAAACGCTGGAGTCTCGGGATTACTAATCACTATTAACTTTCGCAATACGGACCACGCTACAGGAGAACGACATGGCTAAAGAGAATGTGACTGACGACCTTCGTGCAGAACTGAAAACGCTGGCGGACACCCTGGAGGAAGTACTGAATTCCTCGGCGGACAAGTCGAAAGAAGAGATGGGTAAACTGCGCAGTAAAGCCGAGAGCGCGCTGAAAGAGAGCCGCGCCCGTCTGGGTGAGACCAGCGAAGCGATTCTGCGTCAAACTCGTGAGACCGCCGCGCGAGCGGATGATTATGTTCGCGAAAATCCGTGGACAGGGGTCGGGATTGGCGCCGCCGTCGGGCTGGTGCTGGGTGTCCTGCTGTCGCGTCGCTGATTATGGCGAATACTCAACACACGCAGGGGCCGGGTCAGCGCGTCTTCTCCATTGGCCAGCGTATCGTTACGCTGCTGGTCGAAATGGTGGAAACACGGCTGCGCCTGGTCGTCGTGGAGCTGGAGGAGGAGAAAGCCAACCTCTTCCAGCTGCTGATCATGACCGGACTGACGCTGCTGTTTGCCGCGTTTGGCCTCATGAGTCTGCTGGTGCTGGTTATCTGGGCCGTTGACGCTCAGTACCGCCTGCACGTCATGATCGCCACCACCGTCGTGCTGCTTCTCGCCGCCGCGATTGTCGGTATCCTTACCTTACGTAAGGCCCGACGCTCCACGCTGCTGCGCCTGACGCGAAAAGAGCTGGAGAACGACCGTGCCCTTCTGGAGGAAGATAAACCATGAATGGCCGACAGGAGCGTGAACGGCAAAAGGCGCAGCTGCTGCGCCAGATCCAGCAGCAACGGCTGGAGCTGAGCGCCTGTCGCCGCCACTGGCTGGAAGCGACGGCGCCCTTAGACCGCGGCTGGCATACGCTGCTAAGTTTACGTTCGTGGCTGATGGTGGGCAGCGGTCTGATGGCCGTGTGGTCCGTCCGACACCCGCATTTTTTAATGCGCTGGACCAAACGCGGACTGGGTTTATGGAGTACCTGGCGGCTGGTCCGCGGGATCCTGCGCCAGTCGGCAGTCCGTTAGCCGCCCGGAGCGCGGGCGCTTTTCCCGGCGCCCCGCTCTGCCACTTCCTCGCCCGATACGCAACGCCGTGCGTAAAAACTTGCCCCCTGGCCGCCATCCGCGGTCAGCCAGCCCTCTGATCCCATGCCATTCCGCCCGGCCAGGCCTTTACCAGCGCCGGTCGTGACCTATCGCGCTGAGGCATTTTTCGCCCCCTCTTACCGATTACTCAGAAACTTTGAACTAGATCTACAGTTTTCCTTGCTAACAATTCCCTCTCCGCCTCGCTACTATCCTCTCCATCGACAGCAACACCGCGTAACTACGCGGGATTGCGCTAAAAAACAAAACCGCCGCCCTTTGGGTTTTCTGGAGTAAGAAATGAAAAAATTAGAAGATGTTGGTGTACTGGTAGCGCGCATTCTGATGCCGATTCTGTTTATCACTGCAGGATGGGGCAAAATCACCGGTTATGCGGGAACCCAGCAGTATATGGAAGCCATGGGCGTACCGGGTGCGCTGCTGCCGCTGACCATTCTCCTTGAATTCGGCGGCGGACTGGCGATTCTGTTCGGTTTCCTGACCCGGACCACCGCGCTGTTCACCGCAGGCTTTACGCTGTTGACCGCGTTCCTGTTCCACAGCAACTTTGCGGAAGGCGTGAACTCCCTGATGTTCATGAAAAACCTGACCATCGCTGGCGGTTACCTGCTGCTGGCCATTACCGGACCGGGCGCCTTCAGTATCGACCGTGTACTGAATAAGAAATGGTAAGCGCACTATACTGAATGAATGAAAAAGCGAGGAGACCACTCCTCGCTTTTGCTATCTGAAGTCTGAAGGAGGAATAAAGATGGGACAATTAGTCGACGGCGTCTGGCAGGATACCTGGTATGACACAAAATCCACCGGTGGGCGTTTTAAGCGTTCCGTTTCCGCCTTCCGTAACTGGCTCACCGCCGATGGCGCGGCCGGCCCGAGTGGTGAAGGGGGATTTGCGGCGGAAAAAGATCGCTATCATCTGTACGTCTCTCTCGCCTGCCCGTGGGCGCATCGCACGTTAATTATGCGTAAGCTGAAAGGACTGGAGCCTTTTCTCCCTGTCTCCGTGGTCAATCCGCTGATGCTGGAAAACGGCTGGACTTTTGACGACAGCTTCCCGGAAGCCACCGGTGACACCCTTTATCAGCACGATTTTCTCTATCAGCTGTATCTGCACGCCGACCCGCACTACACCGGTCGCGTCACCGTCCCGGTACTATGGGATAAAAAACAGCAGACCATCGTCAGCAATGAGTCGGCAGAAATCATCCGTATGTTTAATACCGCCTTCGATGGCCTGGGCGCCAGAGCCGGGGATTACTACCCGCCGGCGCTGCGGGAAAAAATCGATGAACTGAACGGCTGGATCTATGACAACGTCAATAACGGCGTGTATAAAGCCGGCTTTGCCACCAGTCAGCAGGCTTACGACGAAGCGGTGGATGCGGTGTTTACCTCGCTGGAGCGGCTGGAGCAGATCCTCGGTCAGCATCGTTACCTGACGGGCAATCAGCTGACGGAAGCGGATATTCGCCTGTGGACGACGCTGGTACGCTTCGACCCGGTGTATGTGACCCATTTTAAATGCGACAAACGACGCATCAGCGATTATCTCAATCTCTACGGTTTCCTGCGCGACATCTACCAGATGCCGGGTATCGCGGAGACGGTGAGCTTTCCGCATATTCGTCACCACTATTACCGCAGCCATAAAACCATTAACCCTACCGGCATCATCTCCATTGGGCCGCAGCAGGATCTCAGCGAACCACACGGTCGCGACCAGCGCTTCCGTTGATCCGTCGGGCGCCAGTGATGGCGCCCAATAATTCAGAAAACAGATATTTACCCACCATTCATTCACGTCTATTCTTATTGCGATCGCTTAAAAAACAAGTGATTGACGGTTAATTGAGGCGTAGAAATGGACTGGTATCTCAAGGTATTAAAAAACTATATAGGATTTGGCGGCCGTGCGCGGCGCAAAGAGTACTGGATGTTTATTCTGGTCAACCTCATCCTGACCGGCGTATTGAGCATCATCGATAAAATGCTGGGCTGGCAGCGGGCGGGCGGCGAAGGCATTCTGACGACCATCTATGGCATACTGGTCTTTTTACCATGGTGGGCGGTGCAGTTTCGGCGTCTGCACGACACCGACCGTTCGGCATGGTGGCTGCTGCTGCTGTTGATCCCGGTCATCGGCTGGCTGGTGATCCTGATCTTTAACTGCCAGCGCGGAACGGAAGGCAACAACCGATTCGGGCCCGATCCAAAACCCTTTTCCTACTGATCTTCCTGCTCCTCCCGCTAGCGGGAGGAGTGTCCTCGACTATCTGCCGGCAAACAGCTTAGGGATCTCACGCAAGCACCAGGACTTCGCTTCGCCCATGCTGTCCCGTCGCCAGGCCATGATAATGTCAATTTCATTGGTATATTCCGGACTGACCACCCGCAAGCGTCCTTCAGCAATATCCTTCTCCACCAGCGGATAGGGCATGGTCGCCACGCCTAATCCGGCCAGCAGCGCCTGGCGCTTATCTTCAATGGTGCTCACCGTTAAGCGCGGCTGTTTATCCAGCAGCTGAACGGTGAGAACGGGCCGCTCGCGCGCGGTATCCGCCACCGCGACGCCACGGTATTTCACGCGGGTGACCTCAGAGAGCGGTTCAGGCTCCTGGTGGATCGGGTGGTCCGGCGCCGCGACGTACACGCTGAGCACCGAATAGAGTTTGCGCGAGTTAATCTCCGAGGAAGAACGAAAATGCATATCCGGCGCGACAACGATATCCGCCCGCCCCTGCTCCAGCCGCTCCCAGGCGCCGGCCAGCACCTCGGTGATAATCGACAGCTGGGTATTGGACTTGGTCGCCAGTTTCTCAATCAGCGGAAACAGATCCGGCGTGGGCACCAGCGCTTCGGTGACGATCGTCAGGTGAGTTTCCCAGCCGCGAGACAGGGCTTCGGCATCGGTGGTGAGCTTGTCCGCCGCCTCGAGCAGCACGCGACCGCGCTCCAGCAGCATACGCCCGACGTTGGTGAACTTTGTGCGATGACCTGAGCGGTCAAACAGCACCACGTCCAGCTCTTCCTCCAGTTTTTGCATGGTGTAGCTCAGGGCGGAAGGCACGCGTCCCAGCTCATCAGCCGCGGCAGCGAAGCTCCCGCGACGGTCGATCGCATCCATCACGCGTAACGCTTCCAGCGTTAATGCTCTCTCTTTAGCCATCGCTTTCTCATTCAGGAAATTTGAACATACCGCGCAGAATATCTGGCTAACAATACAGCGTCCATACCTTTACCATTGATTTAGTGTAAAGAGAGGTCAAGAACATGATTACTACCCGAACAGCCAAACAATGCGGACAAGCAGACTTCGGCTGGCTGCAGGCCCGCTACACCTTCTCCTTTGGCCACTACTTCGACCCAAAATTACTGGGCTTCGCGTCTTTACGCGTTCTCAATCAGGAAGTGCTGGCCCCCGGGGCCTCGTTCCAGGCCAGAACGTATCCCAAGGTCGATATCCTGAACCTGATTCTGGAAGGCGAAGCGGAGTATCGCGACAGCGACGGCAATCACCTGCAGGCCAGGGCCGGCGACGCGTTGATTATCGCCACTCAGCCTGGCGTGAGCTATAGCGAGCACAATCTGAGCAAAGAGCAGTCGTTAACGCGGATGCAGCTATGGCTCGATGCCTGCCCGCAGCGGGAAAACCCGCTGCAGCAGAAAATCGAGGTCGCCAACGCGCCGCTACAGCTGCTGGCCTCACCGGATGGGGGGAATAATAGCCTCCAGCTTCGCCAGCAGGCCTGGGTCTATCATATCGCGCTGGAAAAAGGTGAGCAGATCAACGTGCAATTGCATGGTCCGCGCGCCTACCTGCAGTCGATCCACGGCACCGTCCATGCCGTCGCGCAGGAACAACCCAAACAGGCTCTCACCTGTGGTGATGGGGCATTTATTCGTGACGAAGCTAACATTACCCTCGTCGCCGATACGCCGCTGCGCGCATTGCTGATAGATTTACCGGTGTAACAACGGAAGGGATGGAGTCTGTCAGTGAGTAAGAAGAAAAACAGAAAAAAGGCGTCTCCGACGCCGCTTGCCCCGACGCCGCCGGAAACCGTCGGCGTCGTCAGCTTTGGTTATGATGAGATGCTTAGCGAACTGGAAGCCATCGTCGCCGAGGCGGAGATTCGCCTGCGGGATGAAGAAAGTCTCGCCTGAAGCTGCAGCATGGATTATTCGGCTATCGTTGGTGGCCTGCCGCTAATACCGGCCCCGAAAGGGGCTGATGGCATTATTCACTCAGCGCGTCGGCAAGATCTTTTTTCACCTGGGTGCGCTGCTCCGGCGTCAGTACCTGATTCACATCAAAATAGTACTTCACGCGATAATAACGTACCTGTTGATCAATTTTACTGAATGCCGCCAGCTGATCCTTCACCGCTTTCTCATTCCATTTACCGGAATCAATCACGTTAATCAGCGCGCCATCTTTAATGTCTTGCTGTGAAATCTGCTCAACGTTTTTTTCCATTTGCTGATGCAGACTGTTAATTTTGCTCACCTGATCGGAAGTCAGTTTTAAGTGCTGAACGATAGGGTCCTTAGCGGGAGCTGGCGCAGTCACTTCCGCGGCCTGCGCCGCCAGCGAAAAACCTGCAACGGCGGCGGTCAATAATATAGCTCGTGATACTTTTGTCATTTTATTATCCTGTATAAGTGCGTCATGATAAGACGCACTATTATTCCCTGAACAATAATGGCGATGTGTAAAAAAGCATGAACATAATTGTAAAAGGGGTTGAATACATTCATAGATCAAATGATCTATAAGCTAAACATCCACATTGTTTATTTTTTTAGGTCCGATAACGACGAGGAGGTTAAATTAATATCCATCCGTTGCGCGGCGAGGGTGATCTGATGTTCATCGAGCGCTTCTTTAATCGCTTCAAGAAAATCAAAATAAGTCTCCCAATATTCGCTATTTTTCACCCAGACACGAACAGTGAAGTTAAGTGTGCCCGGCATCATTTCAAGCAGACGAACCGTAGTACCACGAGATTGATCGATTCGCTTTTCACTATCAATGATAGCCTGAATGACCTGCTTAACCTGCACAATTTTAGTCTCGCTGGCCACGCCGAGGGTCAGATCGATTCGCCGAAAAGGATGGCAGGAATAATTCACAATACTGTCGGCGATGACTTTACCATTTGGAATAATAACTTCTTTATTATCAACGGTTAGTAGTGTAGTTGAAAAAACATGTACGGACTGCACCATACCAGAAATCGCGCCGACCTGTACAAAATTGCCGGCCCGAAAAGGACGTAAAGTGACTAACAGAACACCAGCGGCAAAGTTAGAAAGCGAACCTTGCAGCGCCAGACCAATTGCCAGCCCTGCCGCGCCAATAACCGCGATGATGGACGACGTCTCAATCCCTACCCGACCTAATGCGGCGATTATCGCAAAAGCCATCGTAATATAACGAACGAGCGCAGCAAAGAAATGAACGATTGTCGCATCGACGTTGCGTCGTAAGAGAATTTTCTCGAAGGCTTTAGCGAGGACTTTTGCAAGCATTCGCCCGACAAAAAGAATAATCAGCGCTGCCACGATATTCCAGGCAAACTGCATAATTGTTTCACCATGACCGATAAGCCAGGCTATTGCCGATTTGAGCTGCGGGAATAATACTACATTTTTCACGTCTATCACTCCTGTCTGGATAACCTATAAACCTGCTATCCATTAAGCTGAATGATGACCGCTGCAAATCAGGGAATAGAGACTAACGGATAGACAATAAAACATCGTAGCGTGACAGTATTAACGAATCCGGTGTTTAAAGCAGCCAAAAAACTGTTTAAAAGTGGATATTCTGCAAACCTGATTTACAACCGACTGAAATTAAAAATAAACACCTTCGTCGAGAGGTTTTATAGAGATAGTTGCAACTGACCGATAAGCCGCTTTCTTTGGGTATAGCGTCGTGGACAGTCATTCATCCGCGTCACGGATTCAGATAGCAAAAACCCCGCCGGAGCGGGGTTTTGACATAAAGAGGTGAAACTGACCGATAAGCCGGGTTCTGTCGTGGACAGTCATTCATCTAGGCCAGCAATCGCTCACTGGCTCAAGCAGCCTACCCGGGTTCAGTACGGGCCGTACCTTATGAACCCCTATTTGGCCTTGCTCCGGGTGGAGTTTACCGTGCCGCGGACTGTTACCAGCCGCGCGGTGCGCTCTTACCGCACCCTTTCACCCTTACCTGATCCCGCTTGCGCGGGCCATCGGCGGTTTGCTCTCTGTTGCACTGGTCGTGGGCTGTGACACCCCCCAGGCGTTACCTGGCACCTTGCCCTATGGAGCCCGGACTTTCCTCCCCTCCGCCCGTCTCCCCCCGAAAGAGGACGACGACGAAGCGGCGACTGTCTGGTCAGCTTCGGCGCGCAGTATAGTGGGTTTACCGCCCGTTGTCATCCCTCTGTCGTCATCCCGCCCTGCAGGGCGGCAGCGCTATTGCGCGACGCACGAGAAATATTGTCCAACGCGCGCGAAACGCCGCTTCCTGCGTCGCAACCGAGGTAAACACGCGGAAGACGACGCCGATACCGCGTCCAGGCTCGCCCCGCCGTGGCAGTCTGATGCTGTTGCGCCAGGCATAACCACCGGGCCGCGCAGAGCTCTTCTTGTTAGCGAGTCACTTCCACTTTCGCCAGCTTTTCGTAGTAACAAGCCAGCGCGCTATGGTCAGCGGTGCCCAGACCGTCCGCACGCAGCGCCTGCATCATCTCCATTACCGCCGCCGTCAGCGGCAGCTGAGCGCCCACGCCGTGGGAGGTATCCAGCGCATTGGCCAGATCTTTAATATGCAGATCGATCCGGAAGCCCGGCTTGAAGTTACGATCCATCACCATCGGCGCTTTGGCATCCAGCACGGTACTCCCCGCCAGACCACCGCGGATCGCCTGATAAACCAGATCCGGATTGACGCCGGCTTTGGTGGCCAGAGTCAGCGCTTCGGACATGGCCGCGATGTTCAGGGCGACAATCACCTGATTGGCCAGTTTGGTCACATTGCCCGCGCCGATGTCGCCGGTATGCACCACGGAGCCGGCCATCGCTTTCATCAGCTCGTAATATTTGTCGAAGATCGCCTTGTCGCCGCCGACCATTACCGACAGGGTGCCGTCGATCGCTTTTGGTTCGCCGCCGCTTACTGGCGCGTCCAGCATATCAATGCCTTTAGCCTTCAGCGCTTCGCTGATTTCCCGGCTGGCCAGCGGTGCAATAGAGCTCATGTCGATCACCACGGTGCCCGGTTTCGCGCCTTCAATAATGCCGTTCTCCCCCAGCGCCACCTCTTTGACATGCGGCGAGTTCGGCAGCATGGTGATGATCACGTCGCACTGCTCGGCAATCGCCTTCGGCGTGGTCGCGGTCTCTGCGCCCGCGGCAATCACGTCGGCAATCGCTTCCGGGTTACGGTCAGACACCACCAGCGAGTAACCCGCCTTCAGCAAATTTTTGCTCATCGGCTTGCCCATAATGCCAAGACCGATAAAACCCACTTTGATTGTCATATTGTTCTCTCTCTTCATCCTGGTGACTATTTTTTAAAGGCATCAGCAAGTTTCTGGGTTGCGGAACGGAAGACGCCCAGATCGCTGCCGACGGCGACAAAAGAGGCGCCCCACTCCAGGTAGCGCCGCGCATCGGCCTCCACCGGCGCCAGAATGCCGCTTGGCTTACCGTGCTTCTTCGCGCTGGCGAAGATATGCTGGATGGCGCGCTGCACCTCAGGATGGGCGGCATTGCCCAGATGACCTAGCGCGGCGGCCAGGTCGCTCGGGCCGACGAACAGGCCGTCGACACCTTCGATCGCGGCAATCGCCTCGACGTTGTCCACCCCGATCTGGCTCTCAATCTGTACCAGAACAGAAATGTTCTTATTGGACTGGGCGAAGTAGTCCGGCACGGTGCCGAACATATTGCCGCGATGGGAAACGGAAACCCCACGGATCCCTTCCGGCGGATAGCGGGTAGAAGCCACCGCCTGCGCCGCCTGTTCAGCCGTCTCGACAAACGGCACCAGGAAGTTATAGAAGCCGATATCCAGCATGCGCTTAATAATGATGGGCTCGTTGGTCGGCACGCGAACCACCTGAGCGCTGGAACTGCCTTTCAGCGCCATAAGCTGCGGGATAAGCGTGGTGACGTCGTTCGGCGCGTGTTCCGCGTCCAGTACCAGCCAGTCGAAACCCGCCAGACCCAACACCTCGGTGCTAATCGGATTGGCCAGCGCGCACCAGCAGCCAATCTGCACCTGATGAGCCGCCAGCGCGGCCTTAAATTTGTTCGGGAAAATTGCGTTATCCATGATTTTTACCTTGCGTTAACCGTTGCTAACTTCTGCAATTCATTCGTTATATCACCAGCCCGGCGAGAGAGCCCCATTAGGCTGGAAAAGTGTATCGCCTGACCCCAAATATTATCCGCAGAGTAAACCGGCGAATGGGTGTCCTTTTTTATTCCCTGACCTTGAGTCCGGAAAATGTAAGCCCATCGCAAATTAACCATTTTTTATTATTCATTAGGTCACGGCTAAATTATTAACCCGCGATTCAAAGGCCAACCATGCAGATATCGGACGTCACAAAAACACGACTCAGTATAGTCAGCGCCAACTCGCCAGACACTATGCATAAACACAATATAAATACATTTTTAAAAGCTTAAGTTGGGCAATCGCCTTAAGCCATGGGCGCTAATCCACACTTCTTACGATTGCCCGCCCACCGCACGCGTTCATGGCGATAAGGAGTGATTTAGATCACATCTTCATGCCGACACACCTGACATTCTTTATTTCATTATTCTGCTCTACCGCGCCAGAATGACCATTTAATTATATTTTTAGTACCTGTTTGGAGATAACTGGACAATGGCCGATATTTCAATTCGACAACCATCGCCGACCGCGTTTTATATAAAAGTTGACCCAACAGATAATGTGGCGATTATTGTCAACGATCGGGGATTGACCGCCGGAACGCGTTTCCCGGACGGCCTGACGCTCATCGAGCACATCCCACAGGGGCATAAAGTCGCCCTGGCGGATATCCCTGCCCGCGGTGAAATTATCCGTTACGGAGAAGTGATTGGCTTCGCGGTGCGCGACATCCCCCAGGGAAGCTGGATTGACGAGTCGTTAGTGGAGTTGCCTACCGCCCCGCCGTTGGACACCCTGCCGCTGGCCACCAAAGTGCCCGCCCCGCTACCGCCGCTGGAAGGCTACACCTTCGAAGGCTACCGCAATGCCGACGGCAGCGTGGGCACCAAAAATCTGCTGGGTATCACCACCAGCGTGCACTGCGTTGCGGGCGTGGTCGATTACGTGGTGAAACTCATTGAACGCGACCTGCTGCCGAACTATCCCAACGTCGACGGCGTGGTGGGTCTGAATCACCTCTATGGCTGCGGCGTAGCGATTAATGCGCCAGCGGCGGTGGTGCCGATTCGCACCATCCACAATATCGCCCTTAACCCGAACTTCGGCGGCGAAGTGATGGTCATTGGCCTTGGCTGTGAAAAGCTGCAGCCCGAACGCCTGCTGCAGGGGACCGAAGATGTCAAAAGCATCCCGGTGGACAGCGCCAGCATCGTCAGCCTGCAGGATGAAAAGCACGTGGGCTTTAAATCGATGGTCGATGACATTCTGCAGGTCGCCGAGCGCCATCTGACGAAACTCAACCAGCGTCAGCGGGAAACCTGCCCGGCCTCTGAGCTGGTGGTGGGTATGCAGTGCGGCGGCAGCGACGCTTTCTCCGGCGTGACCGCCAACCCGGCGGTGGGTTACGCCTCCGATCTGCTGGTGCGCTGCGGCGCGACGGTGATGTTCTCAGAGGTGACCGAAGTCCGCGACGCTATCCATCTGCTGACCCCGCGGGCGATCAACGAAGAGGTGGGTCAACGCCTGCTGGAAGAGATGGCCTGGTACGATAACTATCTCGACATGGGCAAAACCGACCGCAGCGCCAACCCCTCCCCCGGCAACAAGAAAGGCGGCCTGGCCAACGTGGTGGAAAAAGCGCTGGGGTCGATTGCCAAATCAGGCAAAAGCGCCATCGTTGAGGTGCTTTCCCCTGGGCAGCGCCCGACCAAACGCGGCCTGATTTACGCTGCCCCCCCCGCCAGCGATTTTGTCTGCGGCACCCAGCAGGTGGCCTCTGGCATCACGGTGCAGGTATTCACCACCGGCCGCGGCACGCCTTACGGACTGATGGCGGTACCGGTGATAAAAATGGCGACCCGTACCGAGCTGGCTAACCGCTGGTATGACTTAATGGACATTAACGCCGGCACCATCGCCACCGGCGAAGAGACGATTGAGGATGTGGGGCTGAAGCTGTTCGAATTCATTCTCGACGTGGCCAGCGGACGCAAGAAAACCTTCTCCGATCAATGGGGTCTGCATAACCAGCTGGCGGTGTTTAACCCGGCGCCGGTGACCTGATCGAGAGCGTAAGGGTTTAACCACGTTAAGCCCGGATTTATCCGGGCTGGTTGGTTAGGGGTGCTGTGCGGCAAGGAAGGCGGGCTGCACTTTTCTTCCGACATTTCTTCCGACATTTCTTCCGACATGTCGGATGACGCTCAAGCCACCCTTCACAATCTTAAGGGCGGCTTGCCAGGCTTTCACTGGTTTTACAGGATCACTCCCCCTGCTGCTCCAGGGCATACTTATACAGCGCATTCTTCTTCACACCGTGGATCTCCGCAGCCAGCGCAGCGGCTTTCTTCAGCGGCAGCTCCGCCTGCAGCAGCGCCAGGGTACGCAGCGCCGCCGCCGGCAGCGCCTCTTCCTGCGCCTTAAAGCCTTCGACGATCAGCACCATCTCGCCTTTGCGACGGTTTTCGTCTTCCCTGACCCACGCCACCAGCTCGCCAATCGGCGCCCCGTGGATCGATTCCCAGGTTTTGGTTAGCTCGCGGGCCAGCACCACGTAGCGGGATTCTCCCAGTACCGCACAGATATCTTCCAGACTCTCCACCAGCCGGTGGGTCGACTCGTAGAAGATGAGGGTGCGCGGCTCTTCTTCCAGCGCTTTCAGGGTATCGCGACGGCCTTTCGATTTCGCCGGCAGGAAGCCTTCATAGCAGAAACGATCGGAGGGCAAACCGGCGGCGCTGAGGGCGGCGATGGCCGCGCAGGGTCCCGGCAGCGGTACGACGCGAATATTCGCTTCACGACAGGTGCGCACCAGATGGTAGCCTGGGTCGTTAATCAGCGGCGTGCCGGCATCGGAGACCAGCGCGATGTTTTGCCCTTCTTTCAGTTTAGCGAGAAGTGTTTCCGCCTTTTGCTGCTCGTTATGGTCATGAAGCGCAAACAAGCGGGCGTTAATCGCAAAATGCTGCAGCAGCAAACCGGTGTGGCGGGTATCCTCCGCGGCAATTAAATCAACGGCTTGCAACACTTCCAGTGCGCGCTGCGTGATATCAGACAGATTTCCTATCGGAGTGGGCACAATATAGAGCTGCCCCTGAGAATTATCCGCTGATTCGTGTTGTTTCATTGTCTCGTCCGTATTGCCGATTTAATATTGAGCATTGAGCCAAAAAAATATCACTGGACACTTATGGTACCGTCAACATTTCTTCGTTCTAAGCCCGCGCGCTGTCTGCCCGTATTGCTGGCTACTCTTCTTTTTGCTGGCTGCGGCACCCACACGCAGGATCAAAGTACGGCGTTTATGCAGGGTACGTCGCAGGCCAACTCCAGTTTCTACTTGCAGCAGATGCAGCAAAGCACGAATGATAGCAAGACCAACTGGCAATTACTCGCCATTCGTGCACTGCTGCAGGAAGGAAAGAAGCAGCAGGCCATCGACCTGTTTAACCAGCTGCCGTCGAACCTGGACAGCACCCAGGCCCGTGAACAGTCACTGCTGGCGATAGAAGTGAAGCTGGCGCAGAACGACTATCAGGGGGCCCGTACGCTGTTGGCTAAGCTTGACCCGGCAAGCCTGGAGCAGCCTCAGCAGGCGCGCTACTGGCAGGCGCAAATCGATGCCAGCCAGGGTAAACCATCGGTTACGCTGCTGCGCGCCTTAATCGCCCAGCAGCCGCTGCTGAGCGATGCCAAACAGCGCCAGCAAAATATTGACGCGACCTGGCAAGCGCTGACCGCGATGACCCAGGATCAGGCCAATGCGCTGGTGATCAATGCCGATGAAAATACCCTCCAGGGCTGGCTGGATCTGCAGCGGATGTGGTTTGACAACCGCAACGATCCCACGCTGCTGAAAGCCGGCGTCAAAGACTGGCAGACGCGCTACCCGCAAAACCCGGGCGCCAAAATGCTGCCGACGGCGCTGGTGAACATGCAAAACTATAAGCCCGCCTCCATCAACAAGATTGCGCTTTTCCTGCCGCTGAACGGCCAGGCGTCGATCTTCGGCCGTACCATCCAGCAGGGCTTCGAAGCCGCCAAAAACGGCGCGCCGTCGGTGACGGGCAGCGCGGTTCCCGCTCAGGTCGCCCAGGCGGCGAACGCGTCCGGTAATGATGACGTGGTAAGCCCGTCGCAGGCGGAAATTACCGATCTTACGGCTACCGGAAGTCGCGCTGAACCGGTGCAGGCCCCGGCGCAAACCCAGGCAACGCCAGCCGCGGAGCCGGCCGCTCAGGCCCCGGCAGCGGTCGCCGCGCCGCAGACCACCACCTCTCCGGCCACCCAGCCGGTCACTGCCCCGGCCGCACAGCCGCAGCCAGTGGTCGCCACCGCCGCCAACCCCTCGGCAGAACTGAAAATTTACGATACCACCAGCCAGCCGATCGGCCAGCTGCTTGCTCAGGCTCAGCAGGACGGCGCCACCCTCGTCGTCGGACCGCTGCTGAAAGAGAACGTCGAAGATGTTATCAAGAGCAATACGCCGCTCAACGTGCTGGCGCTCAACCAGCCGGAGAAGGTCGAAGGCCGCGCTAATATCTGCTATTTCGCGCTGTCGCCGGAAGACGAAGCGCGTGACGCCGCCCGACATATCCATCAACAGGGCAAACAGACGCCGTTGCTGCTGGTTCCGCGCGGCGCGCTGGGCGATCGTGTGGTCAACGCGTTTGCCGACGAATGGCTGAAGCTGGGCGGCGCCAGCGTCCTGCAGCAGCGTTTTGGCTCCACGGCGGAACTGCGCGCCGGCGTTAACGGCGGAGGAGGCATTGCGCTGAGCGGCACCCCGGTCTCCACCCTGCCATCAGCGCAGAACAGCGTCCTCGGCAGTGCGGATGAGATGCCGGTTAGCAGCGGCGGCAGCGTCGACGCAGCCTACATCCTCGCCACCCCGGAACAGATTGGCTATATCAAACCCATGATCGCGATGCGCAACGGCAGCCAGAGCAATGTCACCCTGTACGCCAGCTCGCGCAGCGCACAGGGCACCGCCGGTCCGGATTTCCGTCTGGAGATGGAAGGCCTGCAGTATAGCGAAATCCCGATGCTGGCTGGCAGCAACCCGGCGCTGATGCAGCAGGCGCTGTCTGCGGTGCGCAATGACTACTCGCTGGCGCGTCTGTATGCGATGGGCGCTGACGCCTGGTCGCTGGCAAACCACTTCACGCAAATGCGCCAGACGCCGGGCTTCGAACTGAACGGGAATACCGGCGATCTGACGGCGACTCAGGACTGCGTGATTAACAGGAAACTGTCATGGCTCAAGTACCAGCAGGGACAAATCGTCCCGGCCAGCTAAGCAAACAGACCGGCGATGCATGGGAAAACCGTGCTCGCCGCTGGCTGGAAGGCCAGGGCCTGCGTTTTATCGCCGCCAACGCCCGCGAGCGTGGCGGCGAAATTGACCTCATCATGCGCGACGGCGCCGTCACCGTCTTTGTCGAGGTGCGCTACCGCCGCAGCGCCCTGTACGGTGACGCGGCGGCCAGCGTCACCCCGCAAAAACAGCAACGCCTCCTTAAAGCCGCCCGTTTGTGGCTCTGCCGACAGAATGGGAGCTTTGAGACTGTGGATTGCCGTTTCGATGTGGTAGCCTTCACCGGCAACGACATCCAATGGCTAAAAAACGCCTTTGGCGAATAGCGTAATACCAGAAGTAAGGGATCCCGTGCTCGACAGAATCAAAGCCTGCTTTACCGAAAGCATTCAAACCCAAATTGCCGCAGCAGAAGCACTCCCGGACGCCATCTCCCGGGCGGCGATGACGCTCGTGCAGTCCCTGCTCAACGGCAACAAAATCCTCTGTTGTGGTAATGGCACTTCCGCCGCCAACGCACAGCATTTTGCTGCCAGCATGATTAATCGTTTTGAAACGGAACGCCCTGGTTTACCCGCCATTGCACTAAACACCGATAATGTGGTCTTAACTGCCATCGCTAACGATCGCCTGCATGACGAGATTTACGCCAAGCAGGTGCGCGCCCTGGGACATGCCGGCGATGTGCTGCTGGCAATCTCCACGCGCGGTAACAGCCGGGACATCGTCAAGGCAGTGGAAGCCGCCGTGACCCGCGACATGACCATCGTCGCGTTGACCGGCTATGACGGCGGTGAGCTGGCGGGCCTGTTAGGTCAGCAGGATGTCGAAATTCGCATCCCCTCGCACCGCAGCGCGCGTATCCAGGAGATGCATATGCTGACCGTCAACTGTCTGTGCGATTTGATAGATAACACTCTTTTTCCACACCAGGACGATTAAGGAGAACACATGAAGGCTCTCTCGCCCCTCGCCATCCTGCTTTCTGCACTACTGCTGCAGGGCTGCGTTGCCGCCGCGGTAGTCGGAACGGCAGCAGTCGGCACTAAAGCCGCAACGGACCCGCGTACGGTGGGAACCCAGGTCGATGACAGCACCCTGGAACTGCGCGTCAATAGCGCCTTGTCGAAAGATGAACAGATTAAGAAACAGGCCCGCATCAACGTTACCGCTTATCAGGGCAAAGTCCTGCTGACCGGTCAGTCGCCGACGCCGGACCTCTCAGCCCGCGCCAAGCAAATCGCCATGGGCGTGGAAGGAACCACGGAAGTGTTTAACGAAGTGCGCCAGGGCCAGCCGATTGGTTTAGGCACCGCCTCTTCTGATACCTGGATTACCACCAAGGTGCGTTCGCAGCTGCTGGGCACCGATCAGGTCAAATCCTCGAACGTGAAGGTGACCACGGAAAACAGCGAAGTCTTCCTGATGGGGCTGGTGACCGACCGTGAAGGCCGCGCGGCGGCGGATATTGCCAGCCGGGTGAGCGGCGTGTCCCGGGTGACTACCGCCTTTACCTACATCAAATAAAGCTGCAGTTTCCCGGCTGGCGCTACGCTTAGCCGGGCTGCAGTCCCCTGTTCGTTATGTGCCGGGTTAGGCGTAGCCGCCGCCCGGCACACCATCCGGCTATCCGTACGTTTACAGCACACTACACCAGCGCCAGCGCACCGACAATCGCGCCGCACAGCGCCACCAGCCCGCCGGTCAGCCACAGCGCTTTGGCCGGGAAGGCTTTGCGCAGCATAATCAGCGACGGCACGCTCACCGCCGGCAACGTAATCAGCAGCGCCAGCGCCGGCGCGACGCCCATCCCTGCCAGCATCATCGTCTGGACAATCGGAATTTCCGCCGCAGTAGGGATCACAAACAGGCAGCCGGCGATCGCCATCGCGATGACCCAGAACAAGGTATTATCCACCACGCCATCAGCGTGCGGGAACAGCCAGACGCGCGCCGCACCCAGCACCAGTACCGCAAGGATATAAACCGGGATGGTGTTCCAGAACAACGTCCACAGCGCCCGCAGCCAGCGGCTAAAGAAACCGCCCTGGGCCGCTTCCGGTTGCGCTTCAGGCACCACGGCAGGCTGCGTCGCCGCCTCTTTTACCCATTTCTGCACCAGCGTTGCGACAATCAGCACCGTCGCCAGGCCCGCCACCAGGCGAACCAGCGCAAACTGCCAGCCCAGAACAAAGCCCATAAACACCAATGTCGCCGGGTTGAGCAGCGGATTGCCCATCCAGAACGCCAGCGCCCCGCCCATCGACACCTGCTGTTTGCGCATCCCGGCCGCGACCGGCGCGGCGCAGCAGGTGCACATCATGCCTGGTAGCGAGAAAATCGCCCCCAGCAGCGTCCCCTGAAAACGCGATTGCCCCAGGGTGCGCAGCAGCCAGTCGCGCGGGATCAGCACCTGAATCAGCGACCCGAGCAGCACGCCGAGCACCGCCGCTTTCCAGACGGCAAGGAAGTAAACCATCGCGTAGTCCCACGCCGCCTTTAACGGATTAGCGTCGGCCTGGGCGAGAATGGATTTACCGATACTGTGGGTTTCCGCCGCGGTGAAGGCTTTCCCGTAGTACGGCTGCCATTTGACGAACCACAGGCCGACAATCACGACGAGAAAGAAAAGCGCGGGTTTCCACCATTGAAATGGTGACGCCGCCTGAGATGAAGACTGACCAGCCATAGCATTCCCCAGCAAGAAATGTGGATATGAATTGAAGCCGTGAATACTACGCCGGAAGCCTGCGTTTGCAAACCGCTATTCCGCCTGCCGCGCGGCGCGCTCCCGCAGCTCGGACGATGACAGAATTTGCACCCCTTCGTGAGTGGGCGACAGCGCCTCCTCCAGCAGGGCAATCGCCACGTCGCGGGCCGCAATGGATTTCCAGTTCCCCGGTAAGAGTCGGAACAGCGGTTCGAGGAAGGTCTCATTGGCCCGTTTTTTTTCCCGCTCGCCTGACAGCATCGACGGCCGGGCAATGGTCAGCCGCGGCCATCCCTGCTCGATTAGCGCCGCCTCCATTTCCCCCTTCACCCGATTGTAGAAAAACGGCGAGTGGGCGTTAGCGCCCATCGCGCTGACCACCAGCATATGCTGAGCGCCTAGCCGTTTGCCGGTCAGCGCCGTATCAACAACCAGCGTAAAGTCGGCATGGACAAAGGCCTCTTTACTTCCCGCTTCCCGGCGCGTCGTTCCCAGACAGCAGAAGACAATGTCGACCGGGTCGACCACCTGCGCCAGGGCATCGGTCAGTTGCGGATCGTACGGATTAAACACGCCTTCCGCCGGCGCCAGTGGGCGACGCGTCGGGGCGGCGATGGTGCTGATGCGGGGCTCATTTTGCAGCAGCCGGAGTAAGTGACCGCCAACTAACCCGGTCGCGCCGGTCAATAATACCTGACTCATTGATTCTCCTTTACGGAATTCTCTGCCTTGCACTTTCGCGCTCATGTTCCAGGCTTAATACCTTACAAGGTAAGTATCCACCATCATCATGGAATTACCTCATTGACCATCCAGACAGCGGAGGAAGCATGAGTAAAAAGATAGCCGTGCTCATTACCGACGACTTTGAAGATTCTGAATTTACCTCTCCCGCCGAGGCGTTTAAGCTCGCCGGGCATCAGGTCGTGACGATCGAAAAGCAGGCTGGCAAGACGGTGAAGGGTAAACAGGGAGAAGCAGAGGTCGCCATCGATCGGGCCATTGATGACGTCACACCGGGTGAATTTGATGCCTTGTTGCTGCCAGGGGGCTATTCCCCGGACCAGCTGCGCGGGGATGAACGCTTTGTCACCTTTACGCGCGATTTTGTCAACGGCGGGAAGCCGGTCTTCGCCATCTGCCACGGCCCGCAGCTGCTGATCAGCGCCGATGTGATCCGCGGGCGCAAGCTCACGGCGGTAAAACCGATCGTGGTGGATGTGAAAAACGCCGGGGGCGAGTTTTACGACCAGGAGGTGGTGGTCGATAACGAACAGCTGGTCACCAGCAGAACGCCGGACGATCTGCCGGCCTTCAATCGCGAAGCGCTACGCCTGCTCGGCGCCGGCATCGCGCCGCCAGTGTAGCTTTTTCCCGAACCCCAGCGTGTTGTCGGTAAACTTGATTTCGTCCGGACGAATCTCCCAGACCGGCGCCGACAGCATGCGGGCCACCGGGAAGCGCTTGACATAGCGCTGGCGCATTCGCGCCTCTTCGTCGCCGCGCAGACGACGGATCTCGCCCTGGAACTGCACGCCGCGGATCAGGGCCACGGTTTTTGGCTGACCGTTGACCGTCCCGGCCACCTTCGCCCGCTCGCCGGTCATCTGGCCGTGGCGGGTGTGCTCCTCGCTGAGCAGATAAAAGGCCACGGTATCCGGGTCATAGACGTAAAAGGCATTCGCACACCACAGCTCGTCGTCACGGGAGACGCACCAGGTAACGACGTGCTGTTTACTCAGCCAGCGGCCAATGGCGGCAAGCGTATCCATCTTTCTTCTCCGTTATGCTATGGTGCATACACCTTACCATAGTGACTTTGTGACCGTGTGCTGGTTTCTGTATCTCATTCGAACCGCGGATAATCGCCTCTATACCGGCATCACCACCGATGTGCAGCGCCGCTTTCGCCAGCATCAGGCAGGGAAAGGCGCGAAGGCGTTGCGCGGCAAAGGCGACCTGCGACTGGCCTTTAGTCATGAAGTTGGTGAACACTCACTTGCTTTGCGGCTGGAATACCGCATTAAGCAGCTAACGAAGCGCGAAAAAGAGCGCCTCGTTGCCGGAGAGGATACCGTTGAAACCTTGCTGGCAAGGCTTAAAAACGATTAAAGTGGTCGCTGTATTCGACCTGACCGTGGACGCCTTCGAGGGCGTCATCCGCCAGGCGATGCACCTGGAACGCCTCCGCGCTGTCCGGCCAGCGGCAGCGGAGATCGAAGCGCGCGGCCGGTTCAAAACCAAAGCGACGGTATAACGCCGGGTCGCCCAGCGTCACCACCGCGGCATAGCCAAACTCATTCAGCGAATCCAGCCCTTCATAGACCAGCTGCCGGCCAATGCCCTGTCCACGATAGCGTTCATCCACCGCCAGCGGCGCCAGGCCGACCCACTGCAGCTCTTCACCTTCCACCGCAACCGGGCTGAAGGCAACGTAGCCGATCACCTGGCCTTCATCATCCGTCGCCACTACCCCCAGCGTGATCAGTCCATCTTCACGCAGATCGTGCACCAGCTGCGCTTCGGCATCGCGGCCGAAGGTACGACGCAGCAGCGCGTCGATTCCCGGTGCATCAATCCCAATTTCCACTCGAATCAGCATGCCTCACCTACCGATGTCTGTTCAGGTTTCTGCGGGCTCTTCAGTCCAGCTTCGACAAAATCCGCCAGTTGCAGCAACATCACGCGCAGCGCTTTGGGCATCTGCTCGAGCTCAATGGCGTCCATCAAATTTTTTACATACAGCCCCAGCTCCGTATCGCCTTCAATAACCAGACGACGCTGGAAGAATAGCGTATCCGGATCCTGCTTGCGCGCGGCGATCATTAACAGATCGCTGGCGTCGGCGCTGAAGCTGACGTCGGCGTCGGCCTGCTGGCTGACCACCAGGCGACCATCGACTACCGAGGTATACCACAGCAGACCGATGTCACGCACATGAATACTTAACCAGCGCCCCTCGAGAAACTCCAGCTCACCCTCCGCCAGCGCCTGGCGAAACTGCCAGCTAAGCACCTGCTCCAGCACCTGGCGCTTGAGGGCAAAAGGCGCCAGCTTAACCGGCACGCTCATTAAAGACGGGCCAAAGTGGACCAGCCGGGAACGCAGTTTATCCAACACAAGCTTTACTCCATGAATGCAATTGTGCCGCTATTGTGCCATATCACATAAACAACATAGCGGCGTAAATCAACAAAAACGCGATGACGGCAGCCAGTTATTGGCGCCGCCAATACACTTTTAACTGCCTCAAATCAAAAATTGTCACCAGAAGGTTAACTAAAATCCCTGCTCGTTAACCATTCAGCGTCCCTGACGGGCCGCATTTTTCAGGAAAAATTATGGAGCTGCTCTGCCCAGCCGGTAACCTTCCGGCGCTTAAGGCGGCCATCGAAAACGGCGCCGATGCCGTCTATATCGGGCTGAAAGATGACACCAACGCCCGCCACTTTGCCGGCCTTAATTTCACCGAAAAGAAACTGCAGGAAGCCGTCAGCTTTGTGCATCAGCACCGTCGTAAGCTGCATATCGCCATCAACACCTTCGCCCACCCCGACGGCTACGCCCGCTGGCAGCGCGCGGTGGATATGGCGGCTCAGCTGGGCGCCGATGCGCTCATTCTGGCCGATATCGCCATGCTGGAGTACGCCGCGGAGCGCTATCCGCATATAGAACGCCATGTGTCGGTACAGGCTTCCGCCACCAATGAAGAGGCCATTCGCTTCTATCATCGCAACTTCGACGTGGCGCGCGTCGTACTGCCGCGGGTGTTATCTATTCACCAGGTGAAACAGCTGGCCCGCGCCACGCCAGTGCCGCTGGAAGTCTTTGCCTTCGGCAGCCTGTGCATCATGGCGGAAGGCCGCTGCTATCTCTCTTCCTACCTGACCGGCGAATCGCCCAACACCGTCGGCGCCTGTTCGCCTGCGCGCTTCGTTCGCTGGCAGCAAACCCCGCAGGGGCTGGAATCGCGTCTCAATGAGGTGCTGATTGACCGCTATCAGGATGGGGAAAACGCGGGCTACCCAACGTTGTGTAAAGGCCGCTACCTGGTCGATGGCGAGCGCTATCACGCGCTGGAGGAGCCCACCAGCCTCAACACTCTGGAACTGTTGCCGGAGCTGATGGCCGCCAATATCGCCTCAGTGAAAATCGAAGGCCGTCAGCGCAGCCCAGCCTACGTCACCCAGGTGGCGAAAGTCTGGCGCCAGGCGATCGATCGCTGCAAAGCCGATCCGCAGAATTTCGTGCCGCAATCCGCATGGATGGAAACCCTTGGCTCCATGTCCGAAGGGACACAAACCACCCTTGGCGCCTATCACCGTAAATGGCAGTGAGAAACATGAAATATTCATTAGGGCCGGTGCTTTACTACTGGCCAAAAGAGACGCTGGAAGATTTTTACCAGCAGGCGGCAAACTGCAGCGCCGACACCATTTATCTCGGCGAAGCGGTGTGCAGCAAACGCCGCGCCACCAAAGTCGGCGACTGGATCGAGATGGCGAAAGCGCTGGCCGGCAGCGGCAAGCAGGTGGTGCTGTCTACCCTCGCGCTGGTGCAGGCCTCCTCTGAACTGGGCGAGCTGAAGCGCTATGTCGATAACGGTGAGTTCCTGATTGAGGCCAGCGATTTGGGCGTGGTGAACCTCTGCGCCGAACGCAAGCTGCCGTTCGTCGCCGGGCATGCGCTGAACTGCTACAACGCCGTCACTCTGCGTCTGCTGCTTAAGCAAGGTATGGTGCGCTGGTGCATGCCGGTGGAGCTTTCCCGCGACTGGCTGGCTAATTTACTGACCCAGTGCGAAGAGCTGGGTATTCGCAATCAGTTTGAAGTCGAAGTGCTGAGCTACGGCCATCTGCCGCTGGCTTATTCCGCCCGCTGCTTTACCGCCCGCTCGGAAGATCGGCCAAAGGATGAGTGCGAGACCTGCTGCATCAAGTACCCAACCGGGCGCAGCATGCTGTCCCAGGAGAACCAGCAGGTGTTCGTGCTCAACGGTATCCAGACCATGAGCGGCTATGTCTACAACCTGGGCAATGAGCTGACGTCCATGCACGGCCTGGTGGATATGGTGCGCCTGTCGCCGATGGGCAACGAGACCTTCGCCATGCTCGACGCCTTCCGCGCCAATGAAAACGGCGCTGCGCCGCTGGCGCTCACCGGCAACAGCGATTGCAACGGCTACTGGAAACGGCTGCCTGGGCTGGCGCTGCAGGCCTGATAAACCGCTCACTTTGTTAACAGCAGTGCTCAGATTTTAATGCATTATTAAAGATGCAGCTTTTCTGGCTGGCGCGTCCTGGATGCGCCAGGCTGGAAGAAGACCTTCAATCTGATGACGATGCTGTAGCAAAGTGAGCCTTTATGACTGACAAATCTGTTCCGTTCTCGGTGCTCGATCTGGCGCCGATCCCGCAAGGATCTTCTGCTAAAGAAGCCTTTACCCACTCTCTGGATCTCGCCCGGCTGGCCGAATCGCGCGGCTATCACCGCTACTGGCTGGCGGAGCACCACAATATGGTCGGCATTGCCAGCGCAGCGACCTCGGTGCTAATTGGCTATCTCGCAGCCAATACCACCACCCTGCATCTGGGGTCCGGCGGGGTGATGCTGCCCAACCACTCTCCGCTGGTGATCGCTGAGCAGTTCGGCACCCTGAATACCCTCTATCCCGGGCGTATCGATCTCGGCCTTGGCCGCGCGCCGGGCAGCGATCAGCCCACCATGCGCGCCCTGCGTCGCCATATGAGCGGCGATGTCGATAACTTCCCGCGCGATGTGGCGGAACTGGTGGACTGGTTTGACGCCCGCGATCCGAACCCGCACGTGCGCCCGGTTCCTGGCTATGGCGAACGAATTCCGGTGTGGCTGCTGGGCTCAAGCCTCTACAGCGCCCAGCTGGCGGCGCAGCTCGGCCTGCCGTTCGCATTCGCTTCGCACTTCGCGCCGGATATGCTGTTCCAGGCCCTGCACCTGTATCGCAGCAACTTTACGCCCTCAGCGCGGCTGGAAAAACCGTATGCCATGGTGTGCATTAATATCATCGCCGCCGACAGCAACCGCGATGCGGAGTTTCTCTTCACTTCCATGCAGCAGGCGTTTGTGAAGCTACGTCGCGGCGAAACCGGACAGCTGCCGCCGCCGGTGGAAAATATGCATCAGCTGTGGTCAGCGTCCGAGCAGTATGGCGTGCAGCAGGCGCTGCGCATGTCGCTGGTGGGTGATAAAACCAAAGTCCGCCACGGCCTGGAGTCGATTTTGCGGGAAACCGAGGCGGACGAAATCATGGTCAATGGCCAGATCTTCGACCCCCAGGCGCGCCTGCATTCTTTCGATTTAGCGATGCAGGTGAAAGAGGAATTGTTGGGTTAATCAAAATCCAGGCCCGGTGGACGTCGCGCCACCGGGTAAGCCTCTTACTGGTAAACCGGCAGCAGATTAACGCTCGACAGAATGTGCACGACCGCATTGCCCAGGCCAAACAGCAGGATCAGCACAATCATCGGTGTTCCGCCCCATACGCGGAACTGTGGGCTGCCGAAGCGTTTACGCGAGGCGCGAGCCAGCAGCGCCGGTACAATCGCCGCCCAGATCGTCGCCGCCAGGCCGGCATAGCCGATGGCGTAGAGGAAGCCATCGGGTTTCACCAACCCGCCAATCATCGGCGGAATAAAGGTCAGCAGCGCAGTTTTAAAGCGCCCCAGCGCGCTGTCGTCAAAGCCAAACAGATCCGCCAGGTAGTCGAACAGCCCCAGCGTGACGCCAAGGAACGAGCTGGCGACGGCAAAGTTAGAGAACACCACCAGCAGCAGATCCAGGCTCCGGCTGTTCAGCACCCCGCTCAGGGCCTGCACCAGCACATCAATGTTGCCGCCCTTCTGCGCGATGTCGATAAACTGCGGGCGCGGGATATTGCCCATCGTCACCAGCAGCCAGACCACGTACAGACCCAGCGCCAGCAGCGTACCGTAGGTTAAGCAGCGGATGATGGTACGTGGATCTTTTCCGTAGTATTTCATCAGGCTCGGCACGTTGCCGTGGTAGCCAAACGAGGCCAGGCAGAACGGCAGCGTCATCAGCAGGTATGGCGCATAGGAGGCGTTCTTTTCCGCGACGTTAAACAACGTCGTCGGCTCGACGTGCCCCAGCAGACTGCCGAAGGTCAGGAAGAAAGTGATCACCTTGGCGCCAAGCACGATAGCCGTCATGCGGCTCACCGCTTTGGTGCTCATCCAGACGATAAATGCCACCAGCAGCGCAAAGCCAAAACCCGCCGCCCGCGCCGGTACGTTCAGCGACATCTCGCTAAACGTATGATGCAGTATCGAGCCGCTGGCTGAAATATAGGCGTAGGTCAGAATATACAGCACAAAGGCGATCGACACGCCGTTGACCAGGTTCCAGCCCTTGCCGAGCAGATCTTTGGTAATGGTGTCGAAGCTGGAGCCGATCCGGTAGTTAAGGTTGGCCTCGAGGATCATCAGACCGGAGTGCAACATGCAGAACCAGGTGAAGACCAGCGCCGCCAGCGACCAGAAAAACCACGCGCCGGACATCACCACCGGCAGCGAGAACATGCCCGCGCCGATAATCGTACCGCCGATGATCACCACGCCGCCAAACAGGGACGGACGGGTTGCCGTAGTGGTTAGTGTCGCCATTTACCGAAATCTCCAGTCAAAAATACTTTCCCACGATGGGTGTGACGCACTGTACCAGTACACGAGTACAAAATAAATAAAAAAAGCCCCAATCATGACGATCGGGGCTGTATTATTTAGTTTACGCTAGCGGGCTGCGTTAATTACGCATCGCCACCGAAGCGACGGCGACCGGCAGAGTCATCGCGGCGCGGCGCGGATGCATCGTCACGACGCGGCGCACGGCCTTCACGACGTTCGCCGCTGAAACGACGACCATCACCACGACCACCTTCACGACGCTCGCCACCGAAGCCACGACCGCCTTCACGACGCTCACCGCCGAAGCTACGACCGCCTTCACGACGTTCACCGCCGCCACGACGTTCGGTGCGCGGCTGCGCATCGCCCAGCAGCTGCATGTTCATCGGCTTGTTCAGGATACGGGTACGAGTAAAGTGCTGCAGCACTTCGCCCGGCATCCCTTTCGGCAGTTCGATGGTAGAGTGAGATGCGAACAGCTTAATGTTACCGATGTAACGGCTGCTGATATCGCCTTCGTTAGCGATCGCGCCAACGATATGACGTACTTCAACACCGTCATCGCGACCCACTTCAATGCGATACAGTTCCATATCGCCTACGTCACGACGCTCACGCTTCGGACGATCTTCGCGATCGCCACGCGGAGCGCGGTCGTTGCGGTCGCCACGACGCTCGAAGCGATCGTCACGGTCACGGAACTCACGACGCGGACGCATCGGCGCATCCGGCGGCACGATCAGCGAGCGTTCGCCCTGGGCCATTTTCAGCAGCGCAGCAGCCAGCGTTTCCACGTCCAGCTCTTCGCCTTCCGCCGTCGGCTGGATTTTCGCCAGCAGCGCACGGTACTGGTCCAGATCGCTGCTTTCCAGCTGCTGCTGGACTTTCGCGGCGAATTTTTCCAGACGACGTTTGCTCAGCAGCTCTGCGTTCGGCAGTTCAACTTCCGGAATGGTCAGCTTCATCGTACGTTCGATGTTGCGCAGCAGACGACGCTCGCGGTTCTCAACGAACAGCAGCGCGCGGCCGGCGCGGCCCGCACGACCGGTACGGCCGATACGGTGAACGTAAGACTCGGAATCCATCGGGATGTCGTAGTTCACCACCAGGCTGATACGCTCAACGTCCAGACCACGGGCTGCAACGTCAGTCGCAATCAGGATATCCAGACGACCGTCTTTCAGACGCTCCAGGGTCTGCTCACGCAGCGCCTGGTTCATGTCGCCGTTCAGCGCCGCGCTGTTGTAGCCGTTACGCTCCAGCGCTTCAGCCACTTCCAGGGTCGCGTTTTTGGTACGGACGAAGATAATCGCCGCATCAAAATCTTCCGCTTCCAGGAAACGCACCAGCGCTTCGTTTTTACGCATGCCGTAGGCAGTCCAGTAGCTCTGGCTGATGTCCGGACGAGTCGTCACGCTGGACTGAATACGCACTTCCTGCGGCTCTTTCATAAAGCGGCGGGTAATGCGACGGATCGCTTCCGGCATGGTGGCGGAGAACAGCGCGGTCTGATGCCCTTCCGGGATCTGCGCCATAATGGTTTCTACGTCTTCGATAAAGCCCATGCGCAGCATTTCATCTGCTTCATCCAGTACCAGGCCGCTCAGTTTAGAGAGGTCCAGAGTGCCGCGCTTCAGGTGGTCCAGCAGACGACCCGGGGTACCGACAACGATCTGCGGACCCTGACGCAGGGCGCGCAGCTGCACGTCATAACGCTGGCCGCCGTACAGGGCAACCACGTTTACGCCGCGCATATGTTTAGAGAATTCCGTCATTGCTTCAGCAACCTGTACCGCCAGCTCGCGGGTCGGCGCCAGCACCAGGATCTGTGGTGCTCTCAGCTCAGGATCGATGTTGTTCAGCAGCGGTAAAGAGAACGCTGCGGTTTTACCGCTACCGGTCTGGGCCATACCCAGAACGTCGCGGCCGTCCAGCAGATGCGGAATGCACTCAGCCTGGATCGGAGATGGTTTTTCGTAACCCAGATCGGTAAGCGCTTCAAGGATAGGAGCCTTCAGGCCCAGATCTGCAAAAGTGGTTTCGAATTCAGCCATGTAGTACGTGTGCCTCAAAATTAATGGCGGCCAGTCTACATAACTCATCGTGAAAATTTACGGTAATTTTCATTGAAAAGTGTGAACCGGCTCAAAGTAGGTGTATTAACGAACAACAACGCCCTCACCCGCGAAGGTGATGGCAAGCAAAAAACTATGGGCTGATGTGTTCGTCAGCTATTGCTGGTCCGATTCTGCCAGGTCATCTTGCTCCTGGCCCAAGAGCGATAATTCCAACAATGCGTATCGGTGCTCAACGTAGTTATGTACGTTGTTGGCGACCGCCAGTTTGAACAGTGCCGTAGCGCTGTCCTTGTCCCCCAGACTTAGGTAGTACTTACCTAAATAGAAGTTGGTTTCACTGAGATGCTCAGCGAGCGAGGTGTTATCCGTTGCGTCTGCCTTCAGACGAGTCATCAGCTCTTTTTCGCTAATGTCGCCAAGGTAGAACTCGACAATGTTCCATCCCCATTGCTCTTTGTCCGACTTGTCTAAGCGCTCTCTGAGTGCTTCAAGCGCCCGCTTCTCGTCGAGTTTACGCTCGGCGATATAAAGCCACAGGCTACGGAAAGGATCATTGGGATCGTCTTGATAAAACGCCAGCAGATCATCTTGCGCTAACTTAGCCCGGCCGCCGTAATACAGGGCGATACCGCGGTTCAAGTGCGCGTAGTTGTAAGTTGGATCAAGCTCAAGTACAGAATCAAACGCTTCATAGGCAGCATCAAAATTGCCTGCCTGCGTTAAGTAAATGCCTAAGTAATTGAATACTTCAGGCATATCGGGTCGGATTGCCAGCGCTTGTGAAAAATCATTTCGCGCTAATGCCCTCAGACCGAGACTATCATACAACACTCCGCGCTCATATAAAAGCTGTGCGCGTTCGTCATCGGATAAAGCCCGACTGGCAAGAATTTGTTCCATACGTGCCAGAATCACTTCTTGCTGTAAAGTCGGTTGCAATGGTACTGCGAGGACGGCGTCCTTACGCCAGGCGGTGCTACTGCATCCTGCCAGCGTGAGAGCTGTCGCCACGAAACACCAGCGCAAAAAAGGCTTCATTTCCCACTCCCGAAGACAACGATTGGATGAACGTCCTGTTCCCCGGCTGCAAACGAGGCGTCCTGCCCGTAAAACGCCCTCCGCAAAAGCGGAGGGCTAACGGCAACCTTACTCGCCCTGCTCGGCAGCCGGAACTTCCGGCGCTGCGGCAGACGGAGTCTGTTCAGTTGCTTCTTTGATGCTCAGACGGACACGGCCCTGGCGGTCAACTTCCAGAACCTTAACCGGTACTTCCTGACCCATCTGCAGGTAGTCAGTCACTTTCTCAACGCGCTTGTCGGCGATCTGCGAGATGTGAACCAGACCTTCTTTACCGCCGCCGATGGCAACGAACGCGCCAAAGTCAACGATACGGGTCACTTTACCATTGTAGATACGGCCAACTTCGATCTCAGCGGTGATCTCTTCGATACGACGGATAGCATGTTGTGCTTTGTCGCCGTCGGTCGCTGCGATCTTCACGGTACCGTCATCTTCGATTTCGATGGTGGTGCCGGTCTCTTCGGTCAGGGCACGGATAACAGAACCGCCTTTACCGATAACGTCTTTGATCTTGTCCGGGTTGATCTTGATGGTGTGGATACGCGGTGCGAATTCAGAGATGTCGCCGCGCGGCGCGTTAATCGCCTGCTCCATCACGCCCAGGATGTGCAGACGCGCACCTTTAGCCTGGTTCAATGCAACCTGCATGATTTCTTTGGTGATACCTTCAATTTTGATATCCATCTGCAGCGCAGAGATACCGTCGCGGGAACCCGCTACTTTGAAGTCCATATCGCCAAGGTGGTCTTCGTCACCGAGGATGTCAGACAGCACGACGAAGTTGTCGCCTTCTTTCACCAGGCCCATGGCGATACCCGCCACGGCGGCTTTCACCGGCACACCAGCGTCCATCAGCGCCAGAGAGGCACCACAGACGGAAGCCATGGAAGAAGAGCCGTTGGATTCGGTGATTTCAGACACCACGCGAACGGTGTACGGGAATTCGTCGATAGTCGGCATCACGGCCAGAACGCCGCGCTTAGCCAGACGACCGTGACCGATTTCACGACGCTTCGGAGACCCCACCATGCCAGTTTCGCCTACGGAGTACGGAGGGAAGTTGTAGTGGAACAGGAAGGAGTCGGTACGCTCGCCCATCAGTTCGTCGATGTTCTGCGCATCGCGTGCGGTACCCAGAGTCGCGGTAACCAGCGCCTGCGTTTCGCCACGGGTGAACAGTGCGGAACCGTGAGTACGCGGCAGAACGCCGGTACGAACGTCCAGACCACGGATCATATCTTTTTCGCGGCCATCGATACGCGGCTCACCGGCCAGCACGCGGCTACGAACCACGTTTTTCTCGATAGCGTGCAGGATTTCACCCAGTTCGTTAGCGTCCAGGGTTTCATCTTCTGCAACCAGCGTAGCGATGGTTTCAGATTTGATCACATCAACCTGAGCGTAACGCTCTTGTTTGTCGGTGATACGGTAAGCATCGCTCAGGCGGGATTCAGCCAGCGCAGCCACGCGCGCGTTCAGCGCTTCGTTGACGGCTTCCGGCTGCCAGTCCCAACGCGGTTTACCGGCTTCTTTCACCAGGTCGTTGATGTTCTGAATAACAATCTGCTGCTGCTCGTGGCCAAAGACCACCGCGCCCAGCATCTGGTCTTCGCTCAACAGTTCCGCTTCGGATTCCACCATCAGCACGGCCGCTTCGGTACCGGCAACCACCAGATCCAGTTTGCTGGACTTCAGCTCTTCCTGGGTTGGGTTCAGTACGTACTGGTCGTTGATGTAACCCACGCGCGCGGCGCCGATTGGGCCATTGAACGGAATACCAGACAGGGACAGCGCTGCGGAAGCGCCGATCATCGCGACGATATCCGGGTTAACCTGCGGGTTAACGGAAACCACGGTGGCGATAACCTGAACTTCGTTAACGAAGCCTTCCGGGAACAGCGGGCGAACCGGGCGGTCAATCAGACGCGCGATCAGGGTTTCGCCTTCGCTTGGGCGGCCTTCACGACGGAAGAAACCACCCGGGATTTTACCGGCAGCGTAGGTACGCTCCTGGTAGTTAACCGTCAGCGGGAAAAAGTCCTGGCCTGGCTTCGCTTTTTTCTGGCCCACAACGGTCACGAATACCGCAGTGTCATCCATGCTAACCATCACAGCGGCCGTTGCCTGGCGCGCCATCATGCCGGTTTCCAGGGTCACGGTATGCTGGCCGTACTGGAATTTACGAACGATCGGATTAAGCAAAATTCTATCCTTTTTATCTATAAATCACGCCATATCTACGACATAGCGTCTATTGACCCGATCCTCTGCATCCTCGCGACTAATGACAACCTTTACCCGCCCCTGCGGATGAAGCCTCTCATTAGCCGCGCGAACCTCTGCATGAAGATCATTACTAGCAACAATACATGAGTTTTGAATGAATTGCTGCCGCCCGGTCGAAAAAAGGGGCCGTCAGGCCCCTTTTTCTGAAACTCGCAGAATTAGCGACGCAGACCCAGACGCTCGATCAGCGCAGAGTAACGTGCAACATCTTTACGTTTCAGGTAGTCGAGCAGTTTACGACGCTGAGAAACCATGCGCAGCAGACCACGACGGCTGTGGTGATCTTTTTTGTGCTCTGCAAAGTGGCCCTGCAGGTGGTTGATCTGTGCAGTCAGCAGTGCAACCTGAACTTCGGTAGAACCGCTGTCGTTTTCGCCACGACCAAACTCAGAAACGATTTTTGCTTTAGCTTCAACGCTTAGAGACATTTTAGAACTCCAAAATTAAAAGAAAGAAAGGGTGCCGATCTCTAATTCAGCGACCCCTGATGCAACGCCCGAAAATGTTAAAACACTTTAGCGGACGTTAAGCGGCGATATTCTACTCGTAGCAGGCTTTTATCGCAAGAAAAGCGCTTACGCCGGGTATTCCACCACCAGACGACGCGGCGCCACGCGGCCTTCCTCGTCAATTTCGCCCATGCCGAGAAACTTGCCGGATTCGCTTTCCATCACCCGCACCAGCCCGTTAAGCGGCGCGCCTGACTGACGTACCGGGTTGCCGTTTTTAAAGTAGACCGCGGAGGTCTCCGGGATCGTCACCAGCGGATAGTCCGACGCCGGGCTGTCCATGGGCATCAGCAGCGGATCGAGCAGCTGCGCGGCAGGAATATCCTGCGCCGCCGCCTGATCGACCAGCGCCTGCAGCTGCTCGAGGGTCACCATCCGCTCAACCGGGTATTTGCTCACCGCCAGGCGACGCAGGAAAATCACGTGCGCGCCGCAGCCGAGCTTCTCACCTAAATCATCGATAATCGTCCGGATGTAGGTGCCTTTCGAGCAGTGGATCTCCAGCTCCAGTTCATCGCCTTCATGGCGAATAAACAGCAGCTCATAAACGGTAATCGGCCGAGCTTCACGCGGGACCTCAATCCCCTGACGGGCATATTCGTACAGCTTCTTGCCCTGATATTTCAGCGCCGAATACATCGACGGCACCTGCTGCGTCTCGCCGCGGAAGCTGTCCAGCGCCGCCGCCAGCTGTTCGTCGCTAAAGGTCAGCGGGCGCTCTTCCACCACCTGGCCATCGGCATCGGAGGTATCGGTGCGCTGGCCAAGTTTAGCTATCACGCGGTAGCGCTTATCGGAGTCCAGCAGGTATTGGGAAAACTTGGTCGCTTCGCCAAGGCAGATCGGCAGCATACCGGTCGCCAGCGGATCCAGCGCGCCGGTGTGTCCGGCGCGGTTGGCGTTATATATACGCTTTACTTTCTGCAGCACATCGTTGCTGGAGGCGCCCTGAGGCTTATCCAGCAGCAATACGCCGTGCACGTCGCGGCCGCGACGACGAGGACGACTCATCAGTCCTCCTTGCTGTCGTCCGGGTTCACACGACGCTCATCGTCGTGTTTCACCACGCTGGTGACCAGGTTGGACATACGCATCCCTTCCACCAGTGAGTTGTCGTAGAAGAAGGTCAGCTCCGGCACGATGCGCAGGCGCATCGCTTTCCCCAGCAGAGAGCGGATAAAGCCAGAGGCTTCCTGCAGCGCTTTGATGCCCGCTTTCACCGCGGCTTCATCTTTGTCGTTGAGGAAGGTGACATACACCTTGGCATAGGCCAGGTCACGGGACATTTCCACACCGGAAACGGTGGTCATCATGCCCAGACGCGGATCTTTAATTTCACGCTGCAGGATGATAGCAATCTCTTTTTGCATCTCCTGGGCCACGCGCTGCGGGCGACCAAATTCTTTCGCCATAATAAATTCTCCAGAATAAAGACAAAAAAGGGGCCTAAAGCCCCTTTTTAAAATGATTGCCGGGTGGCGCTTCGCTTCCCCGGCGGCTTAGCCATCCGATGATTAATCGATGCTACGCTGGATTTCGATGATTTCGAACACTTCGATCATATCGCCAACGCGAACGTCGTTGTAGTTCTTCACACCGATACCACATTCCATGCCGTTACGGACTTCGTTAACGTCATCTTTGAAGCGGCGCAGGGATTCCAGCTCGCCTTCATAGATAACCACGTTGTCACGCAGCACGCGGATTGGGTTGTGACGTTTGATCGTCCCTTCGGTAACCATACAGCCCGCGATGGCGCCGAATTTCGGCGATTTAAAGACATCACGCACTTCAGCCAGACCGATGATCTGCTGTTTCAGTTCCGGAGACAGCATGCCGCTCATCGCCGCTTTCACTTCGTCGATCAGGTTATAGATGACGGAGTAGTAACGCAGATCCAGGCTTTCCGCTTCGATAACTTTACGTGCAGAGGCATCGGCACGAACGTTGAAGCCAACCAGAATCGCGTTGGATGCTGCAGCCAGGGTGGCGTCGGTTTCGGTGATACCACCTACGCCGGAACCGATGATCTTCACTTTCACTTCGTCGGTAGACAGTTTCAGTAAGGAATCGGAAATCGCTTCGACAGAACCCTGTACGTCCGCTTTCAGCACGATGTTCACTTCGTGAACTTCGCCTTCGGTCATGTTAGCGAACATGTTTTCCAGTTTAGATTTCTGCTGACGCGCCAGCTTAACTTCACGGAATTTGCCCTGACGATACAGCGCCACTTCACGCGCTTTTTTCTCGTCACGAACCACGGTCACTTCATCACCGGCAGCCGGCACACCGGACAGGCCGAGGATTTCCACCGGAATAGACGGACCCGCTTCCAGCACTTCGCGACCCAGTTCGTCACGCATCGCACGCACACGACCGTATTCGAAGCCGCACAGAACGATATCGCCCTTGTGCAGAGTACCTTCGCGAACCAGAACGGTAGCGACCGGACCACGACCTTTATCAAGGAAGGATTCGATCACCGCGCCGCTCGCCATCCCGTTACGGACCGCTTTCAGCTCGAGTACTTCAGCCTGCAGCAGGATCGCGTCCAGCAGGTCGTCGATACCGGTACCGGCTTTCGCGGAGACGTGGACGAACTGGCTCTCGCCGCCCCACTCTTCCGGCAGGATGCCGTACTGGGACAGTTCGTTCTTCACACGGTCCGGATCGGCTTCAGGCTTATCGATCTTGTTCACCGCAACCACCACCGGCACCTGCGCCGCTTTGGCGTGCTGGATAGCTTCGATAGTCTGCGGCATCACGCCGTCGTCTGCCGCCACCACCAGAACCACGATATCCGTCGCCTGCGCACCACGAGCACGCATGGAGGTAAACGCGGCGTGGCCCGGGGTATCCAGGAAGGTGATCATGCCGTTGTCGGTTTCTACATGGTAAGCACCGATGTGCTGGGTAATACCACCCGCTTCGCCGGAAGCAACCTTAGTGGAACGGATGTAGTCCAGCAGCGAGGTTTTACCGTGGTCAACGTGACCCATGATGGTCACAACCGGTGCGCGCGGTTCAGCCGCCGCGCCGGTGTCACGATCGCTCATTACCGCTTCTTCCAGCTCGTTTTCACGACGCAGGATAACTTTGTGGCCCATCTCTTCGGCAACCAGCTGTGCGGTTTCCTGGTCGATGACCTGGTTGATGGTCGCCATGGCGCCCAGCTTCATCATCGCTTTGATGACCTGCGAACCTTTCACCGCCATCTTGTTAGCCAGTTCGCCAACGGTGATGGTTTCGCCGATCACGACATCACGGTTAACGGCCTGCGCCGGCTTCTGGAAGCCCTGCTGCAGAGCGGAACCTTTACGGTGCTTACCGCCTTTGCCGCCGCGAACGGCCGCACGGGCTTCTTCACGATCGGCTTTAGATTCAGCGTGTTTGTTGCCTTTCTTCGCCGGACGCGCCGCTTTGCTGCTACGGCTGCGGCTGCGGCCGCCTTCGACTTCACGATCGTTATCATCTTCAGCCTGACGAGCATGCTGTGACGTGGTGACGTGATAGTCGCTTGTGTCTTCCGGGCTGTCTGAAGTTTCAGACCAATTTTTTTCGTTTTCTTCTGCCATACGGCGTGCTTCTTCCGCTACACGGCGCGCTTCTTCTTCAAGTTTGCGGCGTGCTTCTTCTTCCGATTTGCGCTTCAGTTCCGCGGCTTCGTTCTCGCGACGGATCTTTTCAGCCTGGGCGGTTTTGGTCATTTCGTCGGTATGTTGATTGCTCACTTTGTCTTTTTCCGCAGCTTCACGTTTCGCTTTATCAGCGACTTCACGTTTAGCTTGTTCTGCGGCCTCACGTTCAGCTTTTAATTGCGCCTCGCGTTTCGCTGCTTCTTCAGCTTCACGACGGGCCTGCTCTTCCGCTTCACGCTGCGCCTGCTCTTCCGCGGCCAGGCGTTCAGCCTCTTGCGGATCGCGTTTCACAAAGGTGCGTTTCTTGCGGACTTCGATTTGTACCGATTTACTCTTTCCACCGGTACCTGGAATATTCAACGTACTGCGCGTCTTACGCTGTAACGTCAGCTTGTCTGGCGCCGAACCGTGCTCACGGTTCAGGTGCGTCAACAAAGTTTGTTTCTCTTGCGAGGTCACAGAATCATCAACCGTTTTGCGGATGCCTGCGTCAGCAAATTGCTGTATCAGGCGATCCACAGAGGTCTGAATCTCTGAGGCCAGCGCTTTAATAGTCACATCTGTCATGCTGTTCCTTCCTGCTACAGTTTATTACGCTTCGTCGCCGAACCAACAAATGTTGCGAGCGGCCATGATGAGCTCGCCAGCTTTCTCGTCGGTCATCCCTTCGATATCAGCCAGGTCATCAACGCCCTGCTCGGCGAGATCTTCCAGCGTACAAACACCACGGGCAGCCAGTTTGAATGCCAGGGCACGATCCAGACCTTCGAGATTCAACAGATCATCGGCAGGTTTGTTATCTCCCAGGCTTTCTTCCTGAGCCAGCGCCAGCGTAGTCAGTGCGTTTTTCGCACGCTCACGAAGTGCTTCAACGGTGGCTTCATCCAGACCGTCGATTTCCAGCAGTTCTTTCATCGGCACATAGGCCAGCTCTTCCAGTGAGGAGAAGCCTTCTTCAACCAGCACTGTCGCGAAATCTTCATCAATATCGAGATATTTGGTGAAGGTATCGATAGCGGCATGCGCTTCCGCCTGGTGCTTAGCCTGCAGATCGTCAACGGTCATCACGTTGAGTTCCCAGCCGCTAAGCTGCGAGGCCAGGCGGACGTTCTGACCGTTACGGCCAATCGCCTGCGCCAGGTTGCCCGCTTCTACCGCGATATCCATGGTGTGTTTATCTTCATCCACCACGATGGACGCGACGTCTGCCGGCGCCATAGCGTTAATCACGAACTGCGCCGGGTTATCATCCCAGAGGACGATATCGATACGCTCGCCGCCCAGCTCGGTGGATACCGCCTGCACGCGCGCGCCGCGCATACCGACGCAAGCGCCAACCGGGTCGATACGCTTGTCGTTGGTTTTCACCGCGATTTTGGCACGAGAGCCCGGATCGCGAGCTGCCGCTTTGATCTCCAGCACTTCTTCACCGATTTCCGGCACTTCGATGCGGAACAGTTCGATCAGCATCTCAGGTTTGGAACGGGTCACGAACAGCTGGGCGCCACGCGCTTCCGGACGGACGGCGTACAGTACGCCGCGAATGCGGTCGCCCGGACGGAAGTTTTCACGCGGCAGCATATCTTCACGCAGGATCACGGCTTCAGCGTTGTTGCCCAGATCCAGAGTGATGTTGTCGCGGTTCACTTTTTTCACCACGCCGGTGATGATCTCACCTTCGTGCTCGCGGAACTGATCGACCACCATCGCGCGCTCGGCTTCGCGAACTTTCTGCACGATAACCTGTTTAGCGGTCTGGGTGGTGATGCGGTCGAAGGTGACAGATTCAATCTGATCTTCGACGTAGTCGCCGACGTTCATGCTTTCATCTTCGAAACGCGCGGCTTCCAGCGTGATCTCGCGCGTCGGCTGGGTGACTTCTTCTACAACCAGCCAGCGACGGAAAGTGTCGAAATCGCCGCTCTTGCGGTCGATTTCAACGCGAACGTCGATCTCTTGTTCGTATTTTTTCTTGGTGGCCGTTGCCAGCGCGCTTTCCAGCGCTTCGAAAATTTTCTCACGCGGCAGCGCTTTTTCGTTGGAAACGGCTTCAACAACAGCCAAAATTTCTTTGTTCATCGGGGCCTTTCACCTCAATCCAGACTGTTAAAAGTGGGGAACCAGGTTCGCCTTCTGGATGTTACTCAGCGCGAACACTTCATCTTTGCCTTCGACGGTTACCGTGATCATTTCACCGTCTACCGCTTTGATAATGCCCTGCCATTTGCGACGGTTCTGAACCGCCATGCGCAGCACCAGCGCAACTTCTTCGCCAGTGAAACGTTGATAGTGTTCGGCGGTGAACATCGGACGGTCGAGACCAGGCGAAGAGACTTCCAGGTTGTAAGCGACAGTGATCGGGTCTTCGACATCCATGACGGCGCTTACCTGGTGGCTCACATCAGCACAATCATCAACGTTGATGCCATCTTCACTATCAATATAGATGCGCAGTGTGGATGTGCGACCGCGAATAAATTCGATGCCGACCAGCTCAAAGCCAAGCGCTTCAACCGGCGCAGTGAGCATCTCTGTCAATTTTTGCTCTAATGTGGACAAACCCACCCCCAAGACATAAAAAAAGGGCGTATAGCCCAGTTATTCTGAAGTCAGATAACAAAAAACCCCGATAAATCGGGGCTTTAGATAACTGAACCCTGAGATCGCCATGGCGATCTGGAACACCTTCCGCAAGAATTCTTTCAAATTCGGCTACGAAGGACACCTAGTCCTCACAGTATATTTGAAAAAGTACTTAATGGGAAAGTGGTTGCGGGGGCCGGATTTGAACCGACGACCTTCGGGTTATGAGCCCGACGAGCTACCAGGCTGCTCCACCCCGCGCCTGAAACGTGGCATATTTTACTCTTTTTGAGCAAAAGACGCAAATACTGCTGGGATTTGGTACCGAAGACGGGACATAAAATCGGGATGAATTGTAACGACAATTAGTATATTTTGTCAACATGCATTTTATCGCCCCCGATTGCCGTTTGTGCTGGTATTTCAGGCTTTTTTAGCAAAAAGATGATGAAGCCCTTCCTGTCACCAGTAAAAGATGGTTAAATGAATACTCACAATTAATGCATAAAAATACAGTTAAGGTTGTTGAGTCGAACTCACCACAGTCTATCGAGCAGGGTTTTATTTTATGACGACGATTCTCAAGCATCTCCCGGTTGGTCAACGTATTGGTATCGCTTTCTCTGGTGGACTGGATACCAGCGCCGCGCTGTTATGGATGCGCAAAAAAGGCGCCGTGCCTTATGCATATACCGCTAACCTGGGTCAACCGGACGAAGACGACTACGATGCTATTCCGCGCCGCGCGAAAGAGTACGGCGCCGAAGGCGCCCGTCTGATCGACTGCCGCAAACAGCTGGTCGCAGAAGGGATCGCCGCGATTCAGTGTGGCGCTTTCCATAACACCACCGGCGGGTTGACCTACTTCAACACCACGCCGCTGGGCCGCGCGGTCACCGGCACCATGCTGGTAGCGGCAATGAAAGAAGACGGCGTCAACATCTGGGGCGATGGCAGCACCTATAAAGGCAACGATATCGAACGTTTCTATCGCTACGGCCTGCTGACCAACGCTGAACTGCAGATCTACAAACCGTGGCTGGACAGCGATTTCATCAATGAACTCGGCGGCCGTCACGAAATGTCCGAATTTATGATCGCCTGCGGCTTTGACTACAAGATGTCGGTCGAGAAAGCCTATTCCACCGACTCCAACATGCTCGGCGCTACCCACGAAGCGAAAGATCTGGAGTTTCTGAATTCCAGCGTCAAGATCGTCAACCCGATTATGGGCGTGAAGTTCTGGGACGAAAACGTGAAGATCCCTGCGGAAGAGGTCACCGTACGTTTTGAGCAGGGTCACCCGGTAGCGCTTAATGGCAAAACCTTCGCCGATGACGTCGAGATGATGCTGGAAGCCAACCGCATCGGCGGTCGTCACGGCCTGGGCATGAGCGACCAGATCGAAAACCGGATTATCGAAGCGAAAAGCCGCGGCATTTATGAAGCCCCGGGGATGGCGCTGCTGCATATCGCTTATGAGCGTCTGCTGACCGGTATTCATAACGAAGATACTATTGAGCAATATCACGCTCACGGTCGCCAGCTGGGCCGTCTGCTGTATCAGGGCCGCTGGTTCGATTCCCAGGCGCTGATGCTGCGTGATTCGCTGCAGCGCTGGGTCGCCAGCCAGATCACCGGCGAAGTCACCCTTGAGCTGCGTCGCGGCAACGACTACTCGATCCTCAATACGGTATCAGACAACCTGACCTATAAAGCAGAGCGTCTGACCATGGAAAAAGGCGATTCCATGTTTACCGCTGAAGACCGTATCGGCCAGCTGACCATGCGTAATCTGGATATCACCGATACCCGCGAGAAGCTGTTCGGCTACGCGCAGTCTGGCCTGCTGAGCGCCTCCTCAGCGACGGGTTTACCGCAGGTTGAAAATCTGGAAAACAAAGGCAAATAATCGCCTGACGATGTTTGCTCTCTGCCGGCGGCTCTCCGCCGGCTTTTTTATTTTTTGTTACCAGTCTGCACCAGAAAATTCGAAAAGAGGCATTATTTCCTTATCGCCTGGTCAGCAAAATTGTTGACTATAATATCCTCAATTGATTAATTCGTATCTGGTGATAAACATCATGAATATTAAACCGCCTATCAGGCCGCAGAAGGCCATTGACCGATTGATCGATGTGCTTGAGCCACACGCGACGCCCGTTAACGCGATCGCCAGAAAAAGACTCACGTGGGAATATAAAGGCAAAACCCAGCTCTTTATTTTTAAAAAAGGCGAGTTGTCGATTATTCGTAATTCCGACAGGCTCTTGATGGTGACCGTCTATGAACCCCACCTTTTCGGCGTGGCGGAAATGCTGCAGCCCAGCCGCAGTCATAGCCTGCGTGCAGAGGTCTCATCCGAGCTGCTGCGTATCGACTACGATCTGGCGTCGGCGCTATTTCGTCAGCATAATCTGTGGGAAGAAGTGACAATCCTGCTGGCCTATCATACCTCGTATATGGTGTATCGTGACGATTTGGTATTGCAACAGCGAACCTATTCGGTGATCCGTAACCATCTGCTGGAAATGATGCTCTTAACTGAAGAGACACGACAGCGCGTATCTATTCTTGAATATATTCAGGACCGGACTCATCTCTCACGCAGCAGTATTCTTAATGTCTTGTCAGCCTTAAAGAAAGGCGGTTATATTGCCTTTGCCCGGGGGGGTTATTTACAAAGCATTGCCTCACTTCCTGAAAAATTCTGACTCGCGCCAACCTCTGTCATTTGTGGCTATTCATCTTACAGCTGAAGTTGTTTAAATTTAAACCAATAAACGCTAACGGTAACAAAAAAATAATTTTAATCTAACTACCTGAGTTACCGGAGGACATCCTGTGCCGGGTACGACCAGCAGACAGCCAAGGCGTGCATCGCCGGGCCTGCGCAGGCGCAGGATATGCCGCCGGCAATCGGCCAGGCGTGAGCAGCGGTAGCGGGAGTTGATCCCCTCTCCTACCGCCTGCTCGACCATAACGATGAGATCCAAAAACCCGTTAATTTTGCCCGAACACCCGTATCGGGCTTTTTTTTATCTGAAGGAATTCAACAATGAAGTCTATTGCTCCAAAAATGGTAGCCCTGATGATCGCTGTGGGGGCCAGCGGCGCCGCCTGCGCATCCGTTAATCTGCATGGTGAAGCCGGTAGCGAGTTTACCAATCTGTCTGCCAGCTTTGGCGCCGGGGAACCTGGAATGACGTTCAATACCCAGTGGGCGCATAGTGACAATGACGGCGACACCATTGGACTGGGTATGGGTTATAACTTCAACCTCGGGCCTTTCCTGATGACGCTGGGCGGTAAAGGCATCTATCTGAACCCTAAAGATGGGGATGAAGGCTACGCCATCGCCGCGGGTGGCGGAGCAGAGCTCCCTCTCGGCCAGTACTTCACGCTCTTCGGTGAGGGCTATTACTCGCCGGACTCGATGTCCAGCGGCGTCGATGATTATGTGGAGGCCAATGCCGGGGTACGCCTTAACGTGCTGCCGTCGCTGAATATCGAAGCAGGCTATCGATATATCGATATGGCGGGGAAAGACGGCCATCGCGACAACACCCTCGCCGACGGGGCCTACGCCGGGGTTAACTTCCGCTTTTAATCCATGCACAGGGATTGCCATCCGGCAGTCCCTGCTTCATTCTTAACTGGCCTGCGGCACGCTTTTCAGTACGCGGTTAATCTCCTGCAGGCCAGCAACATTATTCTCTTTGCGGTAAACCTCATTCATGGACGCCATCTGCTCCAGGCGGGTCAGAGCGCCATACACCTGATACGCCTCGCTGTGTCTGTCGAACACATCGCGGCGCTCAACATCCTGCAGATAATGGCTTTTCAATGAATGATTAAGGCGACCAATCAGTGCCGTATTGTCCTGGAAATAGCGCGTCACCGCCTGGGCATTATTCGCTGCAACGCCAGGCTCACTGTATGATACCGGTACGGTTAGCGCATTAATCGTCTCCACCGTTTTGGATGGCGATGTTGAACTGCATCCCGCTAAACCGAGCGCGCCGGCGACGATAAGCAACCCGATCTTGTTCATTGTGTCACTTCACCTCTGTTGATTAGACGTGGCGACTTTAACGACAGTAAAAGGCGGGAGCCAGTGAAGAGATGTTTATTAATAAATGACCGGCGGGGATAAAAACAAAAAAAGACGCTTTTCAGCGTCTTTTTTCTGGAATATTGGTACCGAGGATGGGACTCGAACCCACAAGCCCGTTAGGGCACTACCACCTCAAGGTAGCGTGTCTACCAATTCCACCACCTCGGTACAGAATACTTAGTGCGGGATATCGCTGGTCGGCTGAGCCGGCGCAGTTGGCTGAGTTTGCTCTGTTTTCGGCGCGCTCAGGTTATCCCACTCACTTCCTTTACTGGTCTTGTTGCTGTTGATGTTACCCAGCGCCAGACTGATGATGAAGAACAGCGCAGCCAGGATGCCGGTCATACGGGTCATGAAGTTACCAGAACCGCTGGACCCAAACAGTGTGCCGGAAGCGCCTGCACCGAAGGAGGCTCCCATATCAGCGCCTTTACCTTGCTGCAGCATAACCAGACCTACGAGGCCAATCGCTACAATAAGGAAAACAACCAAAAGAGCTTCGTACATAATCAACCTGTTCCTTGCGGATTCGCCGCATACCAAGTGCTTCGACCAATAAAGCGGGACGTTTTAACGTTTCCCACTGAAGCGGGTGTGAATACTAACCAAAGCGAATGACCTTCGCAAGGGCAATTTCGACACATTGTATCAACTGCAGAAAAAAACAGCAAAAAGCCGGTGTTCGATCATAAAAAAGGCGGCAAGCGCCGCCTTTTTAACCACTTAGCCGACAAGCTTAGACGCTTTTTACCGCTTCGGCGATGCGATGCGCAAACTCGTGCACCTGATCTTCATGCTCGCCTTCCACCATAACGCGGATCAGCGGTTCCGTACCCGATTTACGCAGCAGGACGCGGCCACGCTTACCTAACGCCGCTTCCACTTCTGCGGTCACCGCTTTGACATGCTCATTCTCCAGAGGGTTACCGCTGCCCTCGGTAAAGCGCACATTCACCAGCAGCTGAGGGAACATCTTCATGCCGCTGCACAGGTCATGCAGGCTCATGTGGTTGCGTACCATCGCCGCGACCACCTGCAAACTGGCGACGATGCCATCGCCGGTGGTGGTTTTATCCAGCAGAATCACATGGCCGGAGTTTTCCGCACCGATGCGCCAGCCTTTTTCCTGGAGCATCTCCAGCACATAGCGGTCACCCACCTTAGCGCGGGCAAACGGGATGCCCAGCTGCTTGAGCGCCAGCTCCAGGCCCATATTGCTCATCAGCGTACCGACGGCGCCGCCGCGCAGCTGTCCCTGACGCAGCCCTTCCCGGGCGATGATGTAGAGGATCTGGTCACCATCGACTTTATTGCCTTCGTGGTCAACCATGATCACCCGATCGCCATCGCCATCGTAGGCAATGCCCAGATCGGCTTTTTCCGCCAGCACGCGCGCCTGCAGCGCCCGCACGTCGGTGGCCCCGACCTCTTCGTTGATGTTGAGGCCGTCAGGCTCGCAGCCCATCGCGATAACCTGGGCGCCCAGCTCGCGGAAAACATTGGGCGCGATGTGGTAGGTTGCGCCGTGCGCACAGTCCACCACCACTTTCAGCGTGGAGAGGCTCAGTTCGTTAGGAAAGGTGCCTTTACAAAACTCAATGTAGCGGCCCGCGGCATCGACGATGCGGCTGGCTTTGCCCAGCTCAGCCGAGTCCACACAGGTGAGTTCTTTCTCCATTTCGGCTTCAATCGCCTCTTCCACATCATCCGGCAGCTTGGTGCCCTCAATGGAGAAGAACTTGATGCCGTTGTCGTAGAAGGGGTTATGTGAAGCGGAGATGACGATCCCCGCCTCGGCGCGAAAGGCGCGCGTCAGGTAGGCGATCGCCGGCGTTGGCATTGGCCCGGTGAACGACGCAGAGAGCCCCGCTGCCGCCAGCCCGGCTTCCAGCGCCGATTCCAGCATATAGCCCGAAATACGGGTATCCTTGCCGATGATAATTTTACGCGAGCCGTGACGCGCTAACACTTTGCCCGCCGCCCAGCCGAGCTTAAGCACAAATTCCGGAGTGATCGGCGCATCGCCGACGCGGCCACGAATACCATCGGTGCCAAAATACTTGCGGTTACTCATAACGTTTTTTTCCCTTAGCGGCGAGAGTGGCTTCCACCACGCGCAGCGCTTCTACCGTTTCTTTGACATCATGGACGCGGATAATCTGCGCGCCCTGCATTGCTGCAATGACGGCACACGCCAGGCTGCCGTTCAGCCGTTCCGACGGCCCGACGTTCAGCAACTGACCTACCATCGACTTACGCGACATACCGACCAGCAGCGGCAGACCAAAGTGATGAAACTCTCCCAGCCTGGCCAGCAGTTGATAATTGTGGGTGAGATTTTTACCGAAACCGAATCCCGGGTCGAGCAGCAATTTTTCTTTTGCGATCCCTGCCTGTTCGCAGCGCACGATGTGTTCATTAAAAAAGCGCTCCACATCGGCGAAGACATCCTCATACTTCGGCGCCTCCTGCATGGTTTTCGGCTGTCCCTGCATATGCATCAGACACACCGGCAGCCCGGTTTCCGCCGCAGCCTGCAGCGCGCCGGGTTCGGTCAGCGAACGAATATCGTTAATGATATGCGCCCCTGCCCGGGCGGATTCGCGGATAACCTCCGCTTTGGAGGTATCCACGGAGATCCACACCTCAAAGCGCTGGGCGATAGCCTCCACCACCGGGATCACCCGCGCAAGCTCCTCTTCCACGCTAACCTCAGCCGCCCCTGGCCGCGTCGATTCACCGCCGATATCAATGATGGTCGCCCCGGCGTTGATCATCAGATTGGCATGCTTCACCGCCTCAATCAGCGAATTATGGGCGCCGCCATCGGAGAAGGAGTCAGGCGTCACATTAAGAATACCCATCACGTGGGGGTGAGAGAGATCGAGGGTTGAGCCCTGGGCTACAAGTTTCATCACAAAATCCCTGAGACTGAAGAGGTTAAAAAAGAAAAACCCCGGAGCGGGCGCCCCGGGGTTTTAAGGTTAAAACAAGACATCAACAGCGGCAGCTTATTTGTCGCCCAGCTGCTCTGACATGGTGTTGCCCGGGTTCGGCGTACGCGGTTCATCGACCGGACGCGGCGCACGAGGCGTGCCATTGTTGTCAGAGTTGTTAGAAGAACCGGGTTCTTCCCAACCCGCTGGCGGACGAACATCGCGACGAGCCATCAGGTCGTCAATCTGCGGCGCATCGATGGTCTCATACTTCATGAGCGCATCTTTCATCGCGTGCAGAATGTCCATGTTGTCGTTCAGCAGCTGGCGAGCACGACCGTAGTTACGCTCAATCAGCGATTTCACTTCCTGGTCGATGATACGCGCGGTTTCATCGGACATATGCTTCGCTTTCGCGACGCTGCGGCCGAGGAACACTTCACCCTCTTCTTCCGCGTACAGCAGCGGACCAAGTTTGTCGGAGAAGCCCCACTGGGTCACCATGTTACGCGCCAGGTTCGTCGCCACTTTAATGTCGTTAGACGCGCCGGTAGAAACATGTTCCGGACCGTAGATAATCTCTTCCGCCAGACGACCGCCGTACAGGGTGGAGATCTGACTTTCCAGTTTCTGACGGCTGGCGCTGATCGCATCGCCTTCCGGCAGGAAGAAGGTCACACCCAGCGCACGACCGCGCGGGATAATCGTCACTTTGTGCACCGGATCGTGCTCCGGCACCAGACGACCGATAATCGCGTGGCCCGCTTCGTGGTAAGCGGTGGACTCTTTCTGCGCTTCCGTCATCACCATGGAGCGGCGTTCCGCACCCATCATGATTTTGTCTTTCGCTTTTTCGAACTCAACCATCGATACGACGCGTTTGTTGCCGCGGGCAGCAAACAGGGCCGCTTCGTTGACCAGGTTGGCCAGGTCCGCACCAGAGAAGCCAGGGGTACCGCGAGCAATGATTGCCGCATCGATATCCGGCGCCAGCGGAACGCGACGCATATGCACTTTCAGGATCTGCTCACGACCGCGAACATCCGGCAGGCCAACCACCACCTGGCGGTCAAAACGGCCCGGACGCAGCAGCGCGGGGTCAAGAACGTCCGGACGGTTAGTCGCCGCGATAACGATAATACCTTCGTTACCTTCGAAGCCGTCCATCTCAACCAGCATCTGGTTCAGGGTCTGCTCACGTTCATCGTGACCACCGCCAAGACCGGCGCCACGCTGGCGGCCGACGGCGTCGATTTCATCGATGAAGATGATGCAAGGCGCTGCTTTCTTAGCCTGTTCGAACATGTCACGCACACGGGATGCACCAACACCGACGAACATTTCTACGAAGTCAGAACCGGAAATAGTAAAGAACGGCACTTTTGCTTCGCCAGCGATCGCTTTCGCCAGCAGCGTTTTACCGGTACCCGGAGGACCGACCATCAGGACGCCTTTCGGGATCTTACCGCCCAGTTTCTGGAAGCGGCTCGGCTCACGCAGGTATTCCACCAGTTCGCCGACTTCCTCTTTCGCTTCGTCACACCCGGCAACGTCAGCAAAAGTGGTTTTGATCTGATCTTCCGTCAGCATACGGGCTTTGCTTTTGCCGAAGGACATCGCGCCCTTTCCGCCGCCGCCCTGCATTTGCCGCATAAAAAAGATCCAGACGCCGATCAACAGCAGCATTGGGAACCAGGAGATGAAGATGGAAGCCAGCAGGCTTGGCTCTTCTGGTGGTTCACCAACAACTTTGACGTTTTTAGTCAACAGGTTATCGAGCAGCTTCGGATCGTTAACCGGAATGTAAGTCGTGTAACGGTTACTATCTTTCTTGGTAACGTTGATCTCACGTCCGTTGATACGCGCTTCGCGAACCTGGTCCTGATTGACCTCTTGCAGGAAGGTAGAATAATCCACCTTGCGGCCATTCGACTCGCTGGGCCCAAAGCTCTGGAATACTGACATCAGCACAACGGCAATGACCAGCCAGAGTATTAGGTTTTTCGCCATGTCACTCAAGGGATTAACCTCTTATTACAACTGTGTTAAAAACAGCGTCAGGATACGCTATATCCAGTTTCTTTCAAACTTTCATTTGAAATCTGCCGGTTATGGTTTACGCCCGGTCGCTACAATATACACTTCACGCGAACGAGCGCGGGAAGAGTCCGGCTTACGAACTTTGACCTTCGTAAACAGGGAGCGAATTTCTCGAAGATACTCATCGAAGCCTTCGCCCTGGAACACCTTCACTACAAAACTACCACCTGGCGCTAATACATCACGAGACATTTCAAGCGCCAGTTCTACCAGATACATCGCCCGGGGAATATCCACCGCCGGTGTTCCGCACATATTCGGCGCCATATCGGACATGACCACTTGTACTTTACTGTCGCCTACTCGCTCAAGTAACGCTTTCAGGACTAATTCATCACGAAAGTCGCCCTGAAGGAAGTCCACACCAACGATTGGATCCATTGGTAAAAGATCGCAAGCGATGATGCGGCCGCTGTTGCCGATCTGCGTGACCGCATACTGCGACCAGCCTCCGGGAGCAGCGCCGAGGTCAACTATCGTCATCCCCGGCTTAAAAATTTTGTCACTTTGCTGTATTTCATCAAGTTTAAACCAGGCACGGGAACGTAACCCCTTTTTCTGTGCCTGTTGAACATATTTATCGCTAAAGTGTTCCTGAAGCCAGCGGCTTGAGCTGGCAGAACGCTTTTTACCTGTCATTTAACATTCCCGTTCGGGTTCATCGTACTTTACTGCGTAAAAATCGACGCGGTAGTTTGGCGATATATGGGAGATGGCGGTAGAATGACCCGTTTTCAATCCCAACGTAAGCAAAAAAATACGATGAATCTGAGTACTAAACAAAAACAGCACCTGAAAGGTCTGGCACATCCGCTCAAGCCGGTAGTTATGCTTGGCAACAATGGTTTGACCGAAGGGGTACTGGCCGAGATCGAACAAGCGTTAGGGCACCATGAACTCATCAAGGTGAAGATCGCCTCAGAAGATCGCGAAACTAAAGCCTTGATCGTGGAAGCCATCGTGCGCGAAACCGGCGCCTGTAACGTACAGGTCATCGGTAAAACGCTGGTTCTGTACCGCCCAACGCCAGAGCGTAAAATCTCGCTGCCACGCTAAGAATATCCTCAATCCTGACACAACTTTGTGTAAAACGAGGGATTTCTGTGGCCAGGCGAGCAAAATGCCATGCTCGTGACGTTGATAAAAGGCCGCTATGCGGCCTTTTTCCTTTCTTTACAATCTATAAACATCGTAGCGGGAAATACGCCTTACAGGTATTCAACCTTGGTAATTTCGTATTCCACTTCCCCACCCGGTGTACGGATAGTCACGACGTCATCCTGCTCTTTACCGATCAGACCACGGGCAATCGGCGAGTTCACGGAGATCAGATTCTGCTTAAAATCAGCTTCGTCATCGCCCACGATACGGTAGGTCTGTTCCTCGTCAGTATCGAGGTTCAGCACGCTGACAGTAGAGCCAAAAATCACCCGGCCATTATTCGGCATTTTGGTGATATCGATAACCTGCGCATTGGACAGCTTCGCTTCGATATCCTTGATGCGCCCTTCGCAGAAGCCCTGCTGTTCACGCGCGGCGTGATACTCGGCATTCTCTTTCAGATCGCCGTGTTCACGGGCCTCAGCAATAGCGGCAATGATTTCAGGACGACGCACAGACTTCAGATAATCCAGTTCTTCGCGCAGTTTTTCAGCGCCACGTAAGGTCATCGGAATCGCTTGCATTAGTTATACCTCTTTATCATTCCTTCAGGAAACGGATAGCTCCGCTCCGCCACCTGTCCTGTCCACGGGCAGGACACGAGCAAAAAGAAACCGACCCGGGAAACACTCCCCAGGTCAGCAGCAATTTTTCATTTGATAGGTATTTTACCCCGAAGTTCATTATGGGTCATCGTTTACTTTACTGGACGTTGCACCGTAGTATGACGGCCTGGCTTCAGGTTGTTAGCGCGAGATTATGCGATTTCCCAGATTTATCATCGGATTGACTGCCGGTATAGCGCTTAGCGCTCAGGCGGCGAATATTGACGAGTACATCACCCAGCTTCCCGCCGGTGCGAACCTTGCCTTTATGGCGCAAAAGGTCGGCGCATCGACGCCGGAAATCGACTATCACAGCCAGCAAATGGCGCTTCCGGCCAGTACGCAAAAGGTCATTACCGCGCTGGCGGCCCTGCTGCAGCTGGGTCCCGATTTTCGCTTCACCACCACGCTGGAAACCAAAGGCTCACTGGACGGCGGCGTGCTGAAAGGCGATCTGATCGCCCGCTTCGGCGGCGACCCGACGCTGAAGCGGCAGGATATTCGCAACATGGTGGCGACGCTGAAAAAAGCTGGCGTGCAGCGTATCGACGGCAATGTGCTTATCGATACCTCGGTCTTCGCCAGCCATGATAAAGCGCCGGGGTGGCCGTGGAACGACCTGACGCAATGCTTCAGCGCTCCGCCTGCGGCGGCGATTGTCGACCGCAACTGCTTCTCGGTCTCGCTGTATAGCGCGCAGAAGCCGGGCGATCTCGCCTTCATTCGCGTCGCCTCCTATTATCCGGTCACCATGTTCAGTCAGGTTCGCACCCTGGCGCGTGGCTCATCGGAAGCCCAGTATTGCGAACTGGACGTGGTGCCGGGCGACCTCAATCGCTATACCCTCACCGGCTGCCTGCCGCAGCGTAGCGAACCGCTGCCGCTGGCCTTCGCGATACAGGATGGCGCCAGCTACGCCGGGGCGATCCTTAAAGCGGAGCTGAAGCAGGCGGGGATCGCCTATAGCGGCACGCTGCTGCGTCAGACGTTGGCCAATGAGCCCGGCACGGTATTAGCCACCACCCAGTCGGCGCCGCTGCACGATCTGCTGCGGATCATGCTGAAGAAATCCGACAACATGATTGCGGATACCGTTTTTCGTACCATCGGTCATGCCCGGTTCGGCGTACCAGGGACCTGGCGGGCAGGATCCGATGCCGTACGTCAGATCCTGCGTCAACAGGCTGGGGTTGATCTCGGCAACACCATCATCGCCGACGGCTCTGGCCTGTCGCGCCACAACCTGATCGCCCCGGCGACCATGATGCAGGTGTTGCAGTATATCGCCCAACACGACACCGAGCTCAACTTCATCTCTATGCTGCCGCTGGCGGGCCATGACGGCTCGCTGCAGTATCGCGCCGGCCTCCATCAGGCGGGCGTCGATGGCAAAGTCTCGGCGAAAACCGGGTCGCTGCAGGGGGTTTATAACCTTGCGGGCTTCATCACTACCGCCAGCGGGCAAAAGGTGGCCTTCGTGCAATACCTCTCCGGCTACGCCGTGGAGCCAGCCGATCAGCGTAACCGCCGCATACCGTTGGTGCGCTTTGAAAGCCGGCTTTATAAAGATTTGTACCAGAACAACTAAAAACAAAAGGGCCGCATCAGATGCGGCCCTTTTTGATCCAGAGAAGTCAGGATTAACGTTTGTAGATGAATTCAACGCCTTCTTCGTCGTCTTCGTCCCAGTCGTCATCCCAGTCTTCGTCATCTTCCACTTCGGCTTCGGCCTCTTCAAGCTGCTGACGGTGATAGTCGTCCCACATAAACTCGACTTTCTCCGGCTTCTGCTCTTCTTCCGCCTGCACGATGGGGTTTTCGATGATGAAGGTCATCACGTCCCAGCACAGATCTTTTACGCCCTGCTGGCTGGCGGCGGAGATCAGGTAGAATTTCTCTTCCCAACCCAGCGCTTCAGCAATCGCCTTCGCTTTAGCTTCGGCTTCCGCTTTGTCCATCAGGTCAATCTTGTTAAAGACTAACCAGCGCGGTTTGGAGGCCAGCTTCTCGCTGTATTTCTCCAGCTCGCCGATGATGATGCGCGCGTTCTCAACCGGATCGGAACCGTCGATAGGCTCGATGTCGATCAGGTGCAGCAATACGCGGCAGCGCTCAAGGTGCTTGAGGAAGCGGATGCCGAGGCCTGCGCCTTCCGCTGCGCCTTCAATCAGCCCCGGGATATCGGCGACCACGAAGCTCTTCTCATTGTCCATACGCACCACGCCCAGGCTTGGCACCAGGGTGGTAAACGGATAGTCAGCCACTTTCGGCTTGGCGGCGGAGACCGCACGGATAAAGGTGGATTTACCGGCGTTCGGCATCCCCAGCATTCCGACGTCCGCCAGCAGCATCAGCTCCAGCTGCAGGTCGCGCTTATCACCCGGCGTACCCATGGTCTTCTGACGCGGCGTACGGTTAACGGATGATTTAAAACGGGTGTTGCCCAGACCGTGCCAGCCGCCCTTCGCCACCATCAGACGCTGACCGTGTTTGGTCATATCGCCCATGGTCTCGCCGGTGCCCTGGTCGATAACCCGGGTCCCGACCGGCACTTTTACCGTCACGTCTTTACCACGCTTACCGGTACAGTCGCGGCTCTGGCCATTCTGCCCGCGTTCGGCGCGGAAAGATTTTTCAAAACGGTAGTCGATCAGGGTATTCAGGTTCTCGTCCGCTTCCAGCCAGACATCGCCGCCGTCACCGCCATCGCCGCCGTCCGGGCCGCCTTTCGGAATATATTTTTCGCGGCGGAAGCTTACGCAACCATTGCCGCCGTCACCTGCTACGACCAGGATCGTTGCTTCATCTACAAACTTCATTTTACTCTCCGTAAATCATTCGCCTGAGCGGGGCAGCGGTACTACCGCCTCTCGCTTACGCCAACGTCCCCAAAGACGATGACCGATGGCGGAATACATCGCGCCCGCAACCACGACAAACGCACCGAGATAACCAATCAGGTTTAACATCGGTCTGGCGAAAACATCGGGCCAGGCCATTGATAATAAATCAGAAAACAGTAGCGTAAACAGTGGCGTCAAGGTGATTAACGCGCTGACCTGCGCCGCCTGCCAGCGCGCCATGGCTTCCGCCAGCGCCCCGTAGCCGACCAGGGTATTCAGCCCGCAAAAAATCAGGCATGCCAGTTGCCAGCTGCTTAACCGGGATATCACCCCAGGCTCAGCGAGCGGCAGTAATGCAATCGTACATAAAGTGTACAGCAAAAATAGTATCTGCTGCGATGCCAGACGGCGCAATAACACCTTTTGCGCGACGCCGTAGCTTACCCACACCGTTGCGGCAGCAACGCCGAAAATTACCCCCCACGTGTAGTCCGTCAGGCGGGTAAAGATTTCAATCAGGCTGGTGTTGAAGAACATCACCAACCCGCTGAGCAGCATTAACGCGCCCACCACCTGGGTGCCGCGCATGCGCTCTTTCAGAATCACGACGCTAGCCACCATCATGCCTACCGGCGATAGCTGGCCGATGACCTGAGAAGCCGTGGGGCTGAGATACTGCAGGGAAGAACTGAACAGGATGAAGTTACCGAACAGGCCGCCGGTGGCAATCGCTAATAAGACCAGCCAGCGCGGCTTGCGAAAAATTCGCAGCGGCGGCAGTTTGCCTTTGATCGCGAGGATCGCGCCAAGACCAATACTGGCCATCAGGAAGCGATAAAACACCACCGTTGGCGGCGCCATCACCTCAAGAACCTGCTTCATTGCAATCGGCAACGCTCCCCAACACATCGCGGTGGTAAGCGCCAGAATAATGCCAATCCCAGCCTGCTGCTTCATGCCTGTTTCCCTGCAAAAATTTTCCGGTAGACGAATGTAAAAAGCCCCGCAACGTGTTGCGGGGCTTTCATCCGTTACCGGGACGCGAAAAACTTATTCAGCAACGATGCTGATGAATTTACGGTTTTTCGGGCCTTTAACTTCGAACTTGACTTTACCGTCAGTCAAAGCGAACAGAGTGTGGTCACGGCCGCAACCAACGTTGGTGCCAGCGTGGAATTTGGTACCACGTTGACGAACGATGATGCTACCTGCCAGAACTGCTTCACCGCCGAAACGTTTTACGCCCAGACGTTTAGCTTCTGAATCGCGACCGTTACGAGTCGAGCCGCCAGCCTTTTTATGTGCCATTTAAATCTACTCCTCAGGTCTTAGGCGCTGATGCCAGTGATTTTCACATCAGTGAACCACTGACGATGGCCCTGCTGCTTACGATAGTGTTTACGACGACGAAACTTAACGATTTTAACTTTCTCGCCACGACCGTGAGCAACAACTTCAGCTTTGATTACGCCGCCCTCAACGAAAGGAACGCCGATCTTGATTTCTTCACCGTTTGCGATCATCAGCACTTCAGCGAACTCAACAGCTTCGCCAGTTGCGATGTCCAGCTTTTCCAGGCGAACGGTCTGACCTTCGCTTACTCGGTGTTGTTTACCACCACTTTGGAAAACCGCGTACATATAAAACTCCGCTTCCGCGCACCTCTTCGTGTGATTCAGAGTGCGCTATAAATATTCACAATAGGGCGCGAATATTACGCAAAACGCGAGCCTTTGACAAGAGCGATTAGCGATCAATGCAGAAAAAAAACACAACTTTCACGACAACGTTTATCTACGGCAATTTTTCAGTACAATCATAACTTCTTTTAATTCTGTCTTAATCCTTCTGTGATCCCACCTGGATTCATGGTAACAGGACATTTGGCCCGGCTTTTGCGATGAATTTAGAAAAAATCAATGAGTTAACCGCGCAAGATATGGCGGGTGTCAATGCGACGATTCTTGAGCAACTCAACTCCGATGTTCAGCTTATCAATCAGTTAGGCTATTACATCGTCAGCGGCGGCGGCAAACGCATTCGCCCGATGATTGCTGTGCTCGCCGCCCGCGCGGTGGGCTATCAGGGGAGCGCGCATGTCACCATTGCTGCGCTGATTGAATTTATTCATACCGCCACCCTGCTGCATGACGACGTCGTCGATGAGTCTGATATGCGTCGCGGCAAAGCCACGGCAAATGCGGCGTTTGGCAATGCCGCCAGCGTGCTGGTCGGCGATTTTATCTATACCCGCGCCTTTCAGATGATGACCCAGTTGGGCTCGCTGAAGATCCTCGAGGTCATGTCGGAAGCGGTGAACGTCATTGCCGAAGGCGAAGTGCTGCAGCTGATGAACGTCAATGACCCGGATATCACGGAAGAGAACTACATGCGCGTCATCTACAGCAAGACGGCGCGTCTGTTTGAGGCTGCCTCGCAGTGTGCGGGATTACTGGCCGACTGCACTGCGGAAGAAGAGCGCGCGTTGCAGGATTATGGCCGCTATCTCGGCACCGCTTTCCAGCTGATCGACGATTTACTCGATTACAGCTCCGACGGAGAGCGGCTTGGTAAAAACGTCGGTGACGACCTCAACGAAGGCAAACCGACGCTACCGCTGCTGCACGCCATGCACCATGGTACCGCCGATCAATCGGCGATGATTCGCGGGGCAATCGAGCAGGGCAACGGCCGCCATCTGCTGGATGCCGTCCTGGAAACGATGGCTGCCTGCGGTTCGCTGGAGTGGACGCAGAAACGTGCCGAAGAAGAAGCTGACAAAGCGATTGCCGCGCTGCAGGTTCTCCCTGACACCCCCTGGCGTGAAGCCTTGATCGGGCTGGCGCATATCGCGGTTCAGCGCGATCATTAATCTCCTCCCCCTTCCCGCGCAATGCGCGGGAAAGTTCCAGTAAAAACCCATTCCCTACCGTAAATTTCCGGATACCTTGATACATTCTGAATATTCCGGCGCTTTAACAGAACTTGTTAGAACCTTACCTGGTGCGCGGGTATAGTGTCCCCGTCGCCCATATGGGCCGATCAGGATCTTTATCACCAGGAGAATTTATGGATAAGTTCATCGACTGGCATCCCGCAGATATTGTTGCGGGATTACGTAAACGGGGAACATCGCTGGCGGCAGAGTCGCGACGGCACGGTCTGAGTTCTTCAACGCTGGCGAACGCCCTGACCCGCCCCTGGCCGAAAGGCGAATTAATCATCGCCACGGCGCTGGATACACAGCCGTGGGTCATCTGGCCGTCACGCTACCATGATCCGGTAACGCATGAGTTTATCGACAGAACGCAGATGATGCGTCAAAAGAAGATGGACAAGTGATGTGATTGTTCGACAAGGACCCGGGATAGACGCCCGGGCCCTGACAGGATGCGGTTACTCGCCTTTCACGCGCTGAATATTGGCACCCAGCGCCTGCAGTTTGTCTTCGATACGCTCATAGCCACGATCGATATGATAGATGCGATCGACGATGGTGGTTCCCTCAGCGATACAACCTGCCAGCACGAGGCTCGCCGAGGCACGCAAATCGGTCGCCATCACCTGCGCGCCCGAAAGCTGCTCCACGCCGTGACAGATCGCGGTATTGCTCTCGATCTCCGCGTGGGCGCCCATACGGATCAGTTCCGGAATGTGCATAAAGCGGTTTTCAAAGATCGTTTCGGTGATCACGCCGGTCCCTTCCGCGACCAGGTTGAGCAGCGTGAACTGGGCCTGCATATCGGTCGGGAAGCCCGGATGCGGCGCGGTACGCACGTTAACCGCTTTCGGACGGTTGCCGTGCATATCAAGGCTGATCCAGTCTTCGCCCGTTTCGATGTCCGCTCCGGCGTCGCGCAGCTTCGCCAGTACGGCGTCCAGGGTATCTGGTTGCGCGTGACGGCAGAGGATCTTGCCGCCGGAAATGGCTGCGGCAACCAGGAAGGTCCCGGTTTCAATACGGTCCGGCAGCACGCGGTAAACGCCGCCGCCCAGACGCTGCACACCTTCGATGGTGATGCGATCGGTGCCCTGGCCGCTGATTTTTGCGCCCAGCGCGTTAAGGAAGTTCGCGGTATCGACGATCTCCGGCTCGCGAGCGGCGTTTTCGATAATCGTCGTCCCCTCGGCGAGGGTCGCTGCGCTCATGATAGTGACGGTGGCGCCGACGCTCACTTTATCCATCACGATATGCGCGCCTTTCAGACGACCATTGACCGAGGCTTTAACATAACCTTCTTCCAGTTTGATCTCGGCGCCCAGCTGTTCCAGCCCGCTAATATGCAGATCGACCGGACGCGCGCCGATGGCGCAGCCGCCAGGCAGAGAAACTTGTCCCTGACCGAAACGCGCCACCAGCGGGCCCAGCGCCCAGATAGAGGCGCGCATGGTTTTCACCAGATCGTACGGAGCACAGAATACATCGACCGGGCCGGCGTCAATCCACACCGAACCATTGCGCTCTACCTTCGCGCCCAGCTGACTCAGCAGCTTCATGGTGGTATCGATATCTTTCAGCTTAGGTACGTTCTGGATCTCTACCGGCTCTTCGGCAAGCAGCGCGGAAAAGAGGATTGGCAGGGCGGCGTTTTTTGCACCGGAGATGGTGACTTCGCCCTGAAGGCGAGTCGGCCCCTGAACACGGAATTTATCCATTGATTCTGTTCTCTATTAAAAATTCACATACGCTGCAGGGGATCCCCCACAGCTTAGAAGCCATTTAGTTTGCGGTCTCGCGCCCACTCCTGCGGAGTAAAGGCCTTGATCGACAGCGCATGGATGCGGTTGTCAGCAATATATTCCATCAGCGGCGCGTAGACGCTCTGCTGCTTTTTAACCCGACTCATGCCATCGAACATCTCACCCACAGCAATAACCTGAAAGTGGCTGCCATCGCCAGAGACGTGGACTTCCTGGAGGGGGAGTGCGTTCATCAGCACGGTCTGAATTTCATGATTTTCCATGGGCTCAAATTTATCTGATAGTGAAAACAGCCCAACATCTTAGAGGAAAGTGGCGCGGTCTTAAACAAGCAAAAAGCCCCGGCGAAAAGATTGCCGGGGCTTTCGGAATAGCTTCAGCGCTAAGGCACTGAAAAGATTATGGGATCATATCGGCAGGCAGGTTGTAAAGACCGACCAGCGTTTGCAGATTTTCGCTCTTGCCGATCAGCTGCGCTTCCCGGCCCTGGCGGCGAATCAGCGCGACAAAATGCACTAACAGCGCCAGGCCCGCCGTGTCCACGCGCGTGGTCTGGCTGAGATCGATGATCGCTGTCCCCGCCGTCGCCTGGGCACGAGCCTCCCAGAGCGGGACCAGCAGATCCTGATCCAGCTCTCCGTGCAGCGCCAGCGTCTCGCCATCACGAGTCCAGCTCAGCTGCCCGCTCATTATTTTTTCTGTTCCAGGGTGATCGGCTGAGCGGAGATCGCTTTCAGCTGCGCGGTCAGGCCATCAACGCCCTTGGTACGCAGCAGATCGCTCCACTCGTTTTGTTTGGTGGTGATCATGCTGACCCCTTCCGCGATCATATCGTAGGCCTGCCAGTTGCCGGTCTGGGTGTTTTTACGCCACTGGAAGTCGAGACGTACCGGCGGACGGCCATTCGGGTCGAGGATGGTGACGCGGATCGGAATGATGGTCGCGCTGCCCAGCGGCTGTTCAGGGGCAATCTGGTAGGTCTGACCGTGGTACATGGCCAGCGCCTGGCCATAGGCCTGCTTCAGGTATTCACGGAAGGCGGCAAAATAGGCTTCACGCTGCGCCGGGGTGGCTTCTTTGTAATAGCGGCCCAGCACCAGCGCGCCGGCATACTTCACCTGCACATATGGCAGAAGCTCCTGGTCGACGATGTCGCGCAGATAGTTAGGGTTGGCCTTGATCTTCGGCTGTTCATTCTTCAGGCGATCGAAGGTTTTCTGCGCCGCTTCATTCATCAGCTTATACGGATTGGACTGGTCTGCCGCCTGGACCGCGGTCAGCGGGGCAATCACCAGCATGGCGACCATGAGTAAGCGTTTAAACATATCGTATTTCTCCTGAAATTAATGCGTCGTGCCGGCTGCCGGCGTCGCGTCAGTATGACCTTCTGCCTCGGCCTTATCATTGCCAGAATTCTGATTGTCGCCGCCCTTGCTGTTATAAAGGAACTGACCAATCAGATCTTCCAGCACCATGGCGGACTTGGTGTCCTGGATAGTACCGCCGTCTTTAAGGATAGTCGTCCCGAGGTCCGGGTCTTCAAAACCGACGTTCAGCGCCAGATACTGCTCGCCCAGCAGACCAGAGGTGCGGATCGCCAGCGAACTGGTATCGGGGATATGGTTGTAGCGCTCATCAATATCGAGCTCCACGCGCGGCAGATAGGTTTTCGGGTCGAGGGTGATGTCCGCCACGCGGCCAACAACCACACCGCCGATGCGCACCGGCGAGCGCGCTTTCAGGCCGCCGATATTATCGAAGGTCGCGTAAAGACGGTAAGTCGGCTCGGTACGTAACGAGGTGACGTTTGCAGCCTTCAGGCAGACAAACAGCGCCGCCAGCAGCGCCACCAGTAAGAACACCCCTACCCAGATTTCATTTTTTTTCGTTTGCATGAACTCAATTCCCAAACATCAGCGCAGTCAGCACAAAATCCAGCCCCAGAACCGCCAGCGACGCATGCACCACGGTGCGCGTAGTCGCCCGGCTAATCCCGGCGGAAGTGGGGATAGCGTCATAACCATTGAATAACGCAATCCAGGTTACCGTAATGGCGAATACCAGGCTCTTAATCAGGCAGTTCACCAGATCCATTCGCCAGTCGACGGCATTTTGCATCGCGGTCCAGAAAAAACCACCGTCAATGCCCTTCCAGCTCACGCCCACCAGCGCGCCACCCCAGATCCCCACCGCGACGAAGATAATCGTCAGCAGCGGCAGCGAAATGACGCCGGCCCAGAAACGGGGAGAAATGACGCGGCGCAGTGGGTCCACCGCCATCATCTCCATACTGGAGAGCTGTTCCGTGGCCCGCATCAGGCCAATCTCGGCGGTCAGCGCCGACCCGGCGCGACCGGCAAACAGCAGCGCGGCGACCACCGGCCCCAGCTCGCGCAGCAGCGACAGCGCCACCAGCATGCCAAGACTGGTCTCTGCGCTGTAGGTGGTTAAGACCAGATAACCCTGCAGCCCGAGCACCATACCGATAAACAGGCCCGATACAATGATAATCAGCATCGACAGAACGCCGACGTTGTAGAGTTGACGAACCAGCAGCGGCGCGTGCTTGCGAAACTCTGGTTTGCCGACAACGGCGTTAAACAGCATTAATCCGGCGCGTCCGAAGGTCGCGGTGGTTTTAATACCGCGATGGCCTAGCGCGGCCAGCGCATTAAACAGCATCAGTCGCTCAACTCCCTATGCCTAATAAATCATGGTGATAGTCGCCAGCCGGATAACGGAACGGCACCGGGCCGTCGGCAATACCATCAATGAACTGACGAACCCGAGGGTCGGCATTCTCCCGTAGCGACTGGGCGCTGCCGTGGGCGACAATCTTTTTATCCGCCACGATATACGCATAGTCCGCAATGCTCAGCACCTCAGGCACATCGTGCGAAACCACGATGCAGGTGACGCCCAGCGTGCTGTTGAGTTCAGAAATCAGCTTCACCAGCACGCCCATGGTGATGGGATCCTGCCCGACGAACGGTTCGTCGAACATAATGAGATCCGGCTCCAGGGCGATGGCCCTCGCCAGGGCGGCGCGGCGCGCCATGCCGCCGGAAAGCTCGGAGGGCATTAACTTCGCCGCACCGCGCAGCCCCACCGCCTCCAGCTTCATCATCACCGTCGTATGCAGCAGCGCAGGCGGCAGATGCGTATGTTCGCGCAGCGGGTAGGCGACGTTGTCAAAAACATTGAGGTCGGTAAACAGCGCCCCGGACTGGAACAGCATGCTCATCCGCTTACGCACCGTGTACAGACGTGAACGGGTCATCTGCGGCACGTTCTCGCCATCGAACAGGATCTCTCCCCTGTCCGGCGGGATCTGTCCGCCGATCAGGCGTAACAGGGTAGTCTTGCCGATCCCCGAAGGTCCCATAATCGCAGTAATTTTACCGCGCGGCACCGACAGCGAGATGTCGTCGAAGATCACGCGATCGCCGCGAGAAAAGCGGATACCGCGCACTTCAACTAAATTCGCCTGAGTTTGGCTCATAAAATCATCCTTACTAAGCACCTGATGGGCAAGCATCGCCCTTTCTTACGCCACAATCACAACATTTTTACAGAATCTTACCTGCACAGGTTAGCGAAAGCTGGCATTTGTTTTACTTTTGGCACGCATAAAGTCAAAATTAAGAATTCGTTACGCTGCGTAGGGATAACCCAGCGAGGCGACGATTATACCTGAAGAAAGGACTTTAGATGCTCTTAGCGACGGCTCTGTTAATTATTGGTTTATTGCTGGTTGTCTACAGCGCCGATCGTCTGGTCTATGCCGCCTCCATCCTTTGTCGCATGTTGGGGATCCCGCCGCTGATCATCGGTATGACGGTGGTGAGTATTGGCACCAGCCTGCCAGAGATCATGGTTTCCACCGCGGCCTCGCTGCATGGGCAGACCGATCTGGCGGTGGGCACCGCGCTCGGCTCCAATATCACCAATATTCTCCTGATCCTCGGTCTGGCTGCCTTACTCAGGCCATTTACCGTGCATTCTGATATTCTGCGCCGCGAATTACCGCTAATGTTGCTGGTCAGCGTGCTGGCGGGGCTGGTGCTCTATGATGGTCAACTGTCCCGTCTCGACGGCCTGTTTTTACTGGCGCTGGCGCTGCTATGGCTGCTGTTCACCATCAAGATTGCCCGTCTGGCGGAACGCCAGGGAAGCGATAGCCTGACCCGCGAACAGCTGGCGGAACTGCCGCGTGAAGGGTCGCTGCCGGTCGCTCTGCTGTGGTTAGGGGTGGCGATGATCGTCATGCCGATGGCCACCCGCATGGTGGTGGATAACAGCACGGTGCTGGCAAACTATTTTGCCATCAGCGAACTAACCGTCGGCCTGACGGTAGTGGCGATAGGCACCAGCCTGCCGGAGCTGGCCACCGCCATCGCCGGGGCGCGCAAAGGGGAAGATGACATTGCCATCGGCAATATCATCGGCGCGAATATCCTCAATATTGCGCTGGTGCTGGGTTTGCCGGCGCTGATCGCGCCGGGAGCCTTTGCGGCGGAAGCCTTTACCCGCGACTATGGCGTGATGTTGCTGGTCAGCCTCATCTTCGCGGTGCTGTGCTGGCGCCGTAGGCAGCAGCCGGGACGACTGGTTGGCGCGCTGCTGGTCAGTGGTTTTGTGGTTTGGTTGGCGATGCTGTTCTGGACAGCGCCGCTCTTCGTTGAATGACTCGGGATAACATCATGTCGCAAATAGATTTGCCCACGGATTTTGACTTTCAACAGGCCGGCCGTCAGGTGCTGGAAATTGAACGTGAAGGTCTGGCCCAGCTCGATCAATATATAAATGAAGATTTCACCCGCGCCTGCGAAACGATTTTCCGCTGCGGCGGGAAAGTCGTGGTGATGGGGATGGGCAAATCCGGCCATATTGGCCGCAAGATGGCGGCAACCTTCGCCAGTACCGGCACGTCGGCATTTTTTGTCCACCCTGGCGAAGCCGCGCACGGCGATTTGGGCATGGTTACGCCGCAGGACGTGGTGATTGCGCTGTCGAACTCCGGCGAATCGAACGAAATCCTCGCGCTGATCCCGGTCCTGAAACGCCAGCAGGTGAAGCTTATCTGCATCACCAGCCGGCCTGAAAGCAGCATGGCGCGCGCGGCGGATATTCATCTGTGCGTGAAAGTGCCGAAAGAGGCTTGTCCATTAGGGCTGGCCCCCACCTCCAGCACCACCGCCGCGCTGGTGATGGGCGATGCCCTCGCCGTCGCCCTGCTGGAGGCTCGCGGCTTTACCGCTGAGGATTTCGCTCTCTCGCATCCGGGCGGCGCACTCGGTCGTAAGCTGTTGCTGCGCGTCAATGATATTATGCATACCGGTGATGAGATCCCGCACGTCGGCCTGCAGGCCACCCTGCGCGATGCGCTGCTGGAAATCACTCGTAAAAATTTAGGTATGACCGCTATCTGCGATGACGACATGAACATCATCGGTATCTTTACCGACGGTGACCTGCGCCGGGTCTTCGACACCGGCGTCGATATGCGCGATGCCAGCATTGCCGACGTCATGACCCGGGGAGGGATCCGCATCCGTCCCGGCACCCTCGCGGTGGATGCGCTAAACCTGATGCAATCCCGTCATATCACCTGCGTGCTGGTTGCCGATGGCGACCATCTGCTGGGTGTGGTACATATGCACGATCTCCTGCGCGCGGGCGTAGTGTAAGTAAGGAAAAAATAATGAATAATGCTGATGCTCAGTTAGCGACCTGCTATGGGCCGGTAAGCCAGACGTTTCTCGATCGCGCGGCTAAGATCCGTCTACTGATCCTCGATGTCGACGGTGTATTATCCGACGGGCTTATCTATATGGGTAATCACGGCGAGGAGCTGAAAGCGTTCAACGTCCGCGATGGCTATGGTATCCGCTGCGCGCTGACCTCTGGCATTGAAGTGGCGATTATTACCGGACGAAAAGCTAAACTGGTAGAAGATCGCTGTCAGACGCTGGGCATTACGCATTTGTATCAGGGGCAGTCGGACAAGCTGCTGGCGTTCCGCGATCTCACTGACAAACTGGGCGTGCGGCCAGAGGAAGTCGCCTACATCGGCGACGATCTGATTGACTGGCCGGTGATGGCCGAAGTGGGCCTCAGCGTCGCCGTCGCGGATGCGCATCCGCTGCTGCTGCCGCGCGCCGATTACATCACCCGGATTAATGGCGGACGCGGCGCGGTACGCGAAGTCTGCGATTTGTTACTATTGGCGCAGGGCAAGCTGGATGAGGCCAAAGGGCAATCAATATGAGTAAAACCAGACGTTGGGTTATCATTTTACTGTCGCTGCTTGCGCTGATCCTCATCGGCCTGAATCTGGCGAATACGGACGACACGGCCCAGCCGGAGGTCAATCCCAACGACCCGACGTATAAAAGCGAACACACTGACACCGTGGTGTACAGTCCGGAAGGCGCCCTGAGCTATCGGCTGATCGCCGAGCACGTGGAGTATTTTTCCGATCAGGAGGTCTCCTGGTTTACCAAACCGGTGATGACCACCTTTGATACCAATAAGGTGCCGACCTGGTCAGTCAGGGCTGATAAAGCGAAGCTGACAAATGACCGGATGCTCTATCTTTACGGGCACGTTGAGGTGAATGCGCTCGCGCCAGACTCTCAACTGCGCAAAATTACGACGGATAACGCCCAGATAAATCTGGTAACGCAGGACGTTACCTCCGATGACATGGTGACGTTATACGGCACCACATTTAATTCCAGCGGCCTGAAAATGCGTGGAAACCTTCGCAGCAAAAATGCCGAGCTGATTGAAAAGGTGAGAACCTCTTATGAAATTCAGAACAAACAAACTCAGCCTTAAGATTGCGCTCGCCGGCGCGTTACTGGCCGCCAGCCTGCCGGCCCTCGCCAAGACGGGCGATACCGATCAGCCGATCCATATCGAATCCGATCAGCAGTCGCTGGATATGCAGGGCAACGTCGTCACCTTCACCGGTAACGTGGTCGTGACTCAGGGGACGATCAAGATTAACGCTGATAAAGTGGTAGTCACCCGTCCGGGCAATGAAAAAGGCAAAGAGGTGATCGAAGGTTTCGGTAACCCGGCCACCTTCTACCAGATGCAGGATAACGGCAAACCGGTAAAAGGCCGGGCGTCGAAAATGCGCTATGAGCTGCAGAACGATTACGTCGTGCTGACCGGCAACGCGTACCTTGAACAGCTCGACAGCAACATCAAGGGCGACAAGATCACCTATCTGGTGAAAGAGCAAAAAATGCAGGCCTTCAGCGACAAAGGTCGACGCGTCACCACCGTTCTGGTGCCGTCCGAGCTGCAGGACAAAAGCGGCAACCAGCAAAAGAAGAGTAACTAATCTGTTATGGCAACCTTAACTGCGAAGAATCTCGCTAAAGCGTATAAAGGCCGCCGCGTGGTGGAAGATGTCAGTCTCACCGTTAACTCGGGGGAGATTGTCGGCTTGCTCGGCCCCAACGGCGCCGGTAAAACCACCACCTTCTACATGGTGGTCGGGATTGTGCCGCGCGACGCGGGCAATATCATCATTGATGACGAAGACATCAGCCTGCTGCCGCTGCACGCGCGCGCGCGCCGGGGGATCGGCTATCTGCCGCAGGAAGCCTCGATTTTCCGTCGCCTGAGCGTCTATGACAACCTCATGGCGGTCCTGCAGATCCGTGACGATTTGAGCAGCGAACAGCGGGAAGATCGCGCCAAAGAGCTGATGGAAGAGTTTCATATTGAGCACCTGCGCGACAGCCTCGGTCAGGCGCTCTCCGGTGGCGAACGCCGCCGCGTCGAAATCGCCCGCGCGCTGGCGGCAAACCCGAAATTTATTCTTCTGGATGAACCCTTTGCCGGCGTGGATCCGATCTCGGTTATCGATATCAAACGCATCATTGAGCATTTGCGCGACAGCGGCCTCGGCGTACTGATTACCGATCATAACGTCAGAGAGACGCTCGCCGTCTGCGAACGCGCGTATATTGTCAGTCAGGGACACCTTATCGCTCATGGTACACCGCAGCAGATCCTCGAAGATGAGCAGGTTAAGCGCGTGTATCTTGGGGAAGACTTCAGACTCTGATAGGGTAGAGGTTACAGACGTTTTAGCCGGAGATATTTACCCTGAACATGAAGCAAGGTTTGCAATTAAGGCTTAGCCAACAGCTTGCCATGACGCCGCAGCTGCAGCAGGCGATTCGTTTGCTGCAGTTGTCCACGTTAGAACTCCAGCAAGAGCTCCAGCAAGCGCTGGAAAGTAACCCGTTGCTTGAGCAAACCGATCTTCACGACGAGGTAGAGGCGAAAGAGGTGGAGGACCGCGAGTCTCTCGATACCGTCGACGCGCTTGAGCAAAAAGAGATGCCCGACGAGCTTCCTCTCGATGCCAGCTGGGATGAAATCTATACCGCCGGTACGCCGTCAGGCAACGGCGTGGACTATCAGGACGACGAACTCCCCGTTTATCAAGGCGAGACCACCCAGACGCTGCAGGATTACCTGATGTGGCAGGTCGAGCTGACGCCCTTCACCGATACCGACCGCGCCATCGCCACCTCCATTGTCGACGCCGTCGACGATACGGGCTACCTCACCGTTCAGATTGAAGATATCGTCGACAGCATCGGCGATGAGGAGATCGGCCTCGAAGAAGTGGAAGCCGTCCTGAAGCGCATCCAGCGTTTCGATCCGGTTGGCGTCGCGGCGAAAGATCTGCGCGACTGCCTGCTGATCCAGCTCTCGCAGTTCGCCAAAGAGACGCCATGGCTGGAAGAGGCCCGGCTGATTATCAGCGATCATCTCGATCTTCTGGCCAACCATGATTTCCGCACCCTGATGCGGGTGACCCGCCTGAAAGAAGAGGTGCTGAAAGAGGCGGTAAATCTGATCCAGTCCCTGGATCCCCGTCCTGGCCAGTCCATTCAAACCAGCGAACCGGAATATGTCATTCCCGACGTGCTGGTGCGCAAGGTCAGCGGCCGCTGGACCGTGGAGCTCAACGCCGACAGCATTCCACGGCTGAAAATTAATCAGCAGTATGCGGCAATGGGCAACAGCGCCCGCAATGACGCCGACGGCCAGTTCATTCGCAGCAATCTTCAGGAAGCCCGCTGGCTGATCAAAAGTCTTGAAAGCCGCAACGATACCCTGCTTCGCGTCAGCCGCTGCATCGTAGAACAGCAGCAGGCTTTTTTCGAACAGGGTGAAGAGTATATGAAGCCGATGGTGCTGGCCGATATCGCCCAGGCCGTCGAGATGCATGAATCGACAATTTCCCGTGTCACCACGCAAAAATATCTGCACAGTCCGCGCGGTATTTTTGAACTGAAGTATTTCTTCTCCAGCCATGTTAATACCGAAGGCGGCGGCGAAGCCTCGTCGACGGCGATTCGCGCGCTGGTGAAGAAACTCATCGCCGCGGAAAACCCCGCGAAGCCGTTGAGCGACAGTAAGCTCACCTCCATGTTGTCCGAGCAGGGTATCATGGTCGCGCGCCGCACTGTCGCGAAGTACAGAGAGTCTTTATCCATCCCGCCGTCAAACCAGCGTAAACAACTGGTCTGACACAACCGATAAGGAAGACACTATGCAGCTCAACATTACAGGACACAACGTCGAGATCACTCCCGCGATGCGCGACTTCGTCACGGCGAAGTTCAGCAAGCTGGAACAATTTTTCGACCGGATCAATCAGGTCTATATTGTGTTAAAAGTAGAGAAAGTGACGCAAATTGCGGACGCGAATCTGCATGTCAACGGTGGCGAAATCCATGCCAGTGCGGAAGGGCAGGATATGTATGCGGCTGTCGATGGTCTTATCGACAAGCTGGCAAGGCAGTTAACGAAGCATAAAGATAAACTAAAACAACACTAATTGTCCGGGCCCCCCTGCGTCCGCCGTCAGTGAACATCGGCGACGGGCGCGGGGGCGCTCAGGTGAAATTATGATGAACAACGATTCGGCTCTACAACTGAGCAACGTCCTGAACCAGGAATGTACCCGTAGCCAGGTTCACTGCCAGAGCAAGAAGCGTGCTCTGGAAATCATTAGCGAACTGGCCGCCAAACAGTTAAGTTTGCCGCCGCAGGTGGTGTTCGAAGCGATCCTTACCCGCGAAAAAATGGGCAGTACCGGGATTGGCAATGGTATCGCCATTCCCCACGGAAAACTGGAAGAGGATACGCTGCGTGCTGTCGGCGTTTTTGTCCAGCTGGAAACCCCCATCGCCTTCGACGCGATCGACAATCAGCCTGTCGACCTGCTGTTCGCGCTGCTGGTGCCGGCCGATCAGACAAAAACCCACCTGCATACGCTCTCCCTGGTGGCCAAACGACTGGCCGACAAAGCGATTTGTCGTCGCCTGCGCGCGGCGCAGAGCGATGAAGAGTTGTATGAGATCATCACCGAAGCAGGAAGCAGCGATGACGCATAACGGCAGTCGCACCTTATCCTTTATCGTACTGAGGAGAAACGGTACATGGTACTGATGATCGTCAGCGGCCGCTCGGGCTCGGGTAAATCCGTCGCTCTGCGAGCGCTGGAAGATATGGGCTTTTACTGCGTGGATAACCTGCCGGTCGTGCTGCTGCCCGATCTGGCACGGTCGCTGGCTGACCGCAATATTTCGGCGGCCGTCAGCATCGACGTGCGGAACATGCCGGAATCACCGGAGATCTTCGAGCAGGCCATGAAAAACCTGCCGGAGTGCTTTTCGCCGCAGCTGCTGTTTCTCGATGCCGATCGCAACACGCTGATCCGTCGATACAGCGACACCCGTCGCCTGCATCCGCTGTCGAGCAAGAATTTGTCGCTGGAAAGCGCCATCGACGAAGAGAGCGATCTGCTGGAGCCCCTGCGCTCGCGGGCCGACCTGATTGTCGATACCTCGGAGATGTCGGTTCACGAGCTGGCGGAAATGTTGCGCACCCGGCTGCTGGGTAAACGTGAACGCGAACTGACCATGGTCTTCGAATCCTTCGGCTTTAAGCACGGTATCCCGATCGATGCCGATTACGTCTTTGACGTGCGCTTTCTGCCAAACCCGCACTGGGATCCGAAGCTGCGTCCTATGACCGGTCTGGATAAACCGGTGGCCGCCTTCCTCGATCGGCACACCGAAGTGCACAACTTTATTTACCAGACCCGGAGCTATCTTGAGCTATGGTTACCGATGCTGGAGACCAACAATCGCAGCTATCTGACGGTGGCCATTGGCTGTACCGGCGGTAAACATCGTTCGGTTTATATTGCTGAACAACTGGCTGACTACTTCCGCTCGCGCGGCAAAAACGTACAGTCTCGTCATCGGACGCTGGAAAAACGTAAATCATGACCGTAAAGCAGACCGTTGAAATCACCAATAAGCTGGGCATGCACGCCCGCCCGGCGATGAAGCTGTTCGAACTAATGCAGAATTTCGATGCCGAGGTGTTGCTGCGCAACGATGAAGGCACGGAGGCGGAAGCCAACAGCGTCATTGCCCTGCTGATGCTGGACTCGGCGAAAGGACGGCAGATAGAGGTGGAGGCCAGCGGTCCGCAGGAAGTGGAAGCCCTCGCCGCGGTGATTGCCCTGTTTAATGCCGGGTTTGACGAAGATTAAACGTGATGCTTCCCGGCGACGGACGACTGGCGACTGTACCAGCCCCGGCGCCGGATTAACCCGCTAATAGAGCTTATGCTCACGCATGAATCCTTCCCCACCCAGCTGTCGCATCTGACGTAAGATCCAGGCCTGGCGGTTGCGCACATAGCCCGAAGGCGCGTCGGCGCGATAGCGGATCGGGTTTGGCAGCACCGCGGCCAGCAGAGCCGCTTCCCCCGGCGTCAACTGGCTGGCGGGCTTATGAAAATAGCGCTGGGCGGCCGCTTCCACGCCAAAAATCCCATCGCCAAACTCGGCAATATTCAGGTAGACGGTCAGGATCCGCTTTTTACTCCACACGGTTTCCATGCCGACGGTCAACCCGGCTTCCAGCCCCTTGCGCAGCCAGCTGCGTCCATCCCACAGAAACAGGTTTTTCGCCGTCTGCTGCGACAGCGTTGATGCGCCGCGAATGCGGGTATCGTGACGCTCATTGTGCGCCAGCGCCTTTTCTATCGCCGGGACGTCAAACCCCCAGTGTTCCGGGAACTTCTGATCTTCGGCGGCAATCACCGCCAGCCCCATCCACGGGGAGATGTTATCCATGGCGACCCAGTCGGAGTGCGCCAGATAGTGGACATCTCCGGACAGCCAGGCGCTAACCTGCCGCTCAAGCATGACCGCCGAAAAGGGCACCGGCAGCACGCTAAACAGCGCGATCCCCCCGCCCCAGAAGACGGCGGCGATCAGCAGCAGACGCAGCGCCAGTCGTTTAAGCAGCGCGAAGGGCGCAATGCGGAGCTTCATGCGCTCAGCGCCAGCACGCGGGCGACCAGTTTTTCGATCCCGGTAGCGGCTTGCGCAATATTCTCCGCCAGCATATACGCCGGAGTGGTAACCACTTTGTTCTCTTCATCCACCACGATGTCGTCGACCGGGCAAGGCACATGCTCCGCCCCCATCTCCTCCACCACATCGGCGGTGTCGAGATCGGTCCCGATAGTCATTCGCAGCGGAAACGCAAAGATCTTCGGCAGCAGCGCCGGAGCGATGCACATAAAGCCCAGCGGCTTGCCGGCCTGATGCATCGCCAGCGTCAGGGCCCGCAGGTCGCGGTCCACCTCGCATTCGCTGCCCTCGGCGGCGAAGCTGCTTAAGTTTTTCGCCGCGCCGAAGCCGCCGGGGACGATCAGCGCGTCCAGCGTCTCCTCACGCGCCTGCGCCAGCGGCAGGATGTCGCCGCGGGCGATGCGCGCCGCTTCAACCAGTACGTTGCGTTGCTCGGTCAACGGTTCGCCCGTCAGATGGTTGATGACGTCGCGCTGCGGTTTATCGGGCGCAAAGCAGACCGCCTGCGCGCCGTTGCGCGCGATCGCCAGCAGGGTAATCACTGCCTCATGAATTTCACTGCCGTCGTACACGCCGCAGCCGCTCAGTACCACACCAATTTTTTTCATCGCCTTCGCTCCTCCATGCAACTCGCTGAAACCAGTCAAAAATGTCGATTTACTCGCTATGCTTCACATATTTTACTGATTCATGTAACAAATTAGTTAAGCTTTGCTATCTTAATGAGCGAGCAATCCACTTCTCAGGTTGCGCCACGTAACAACATCACTCAAATCACACTGGCTCAACCACCAGTTCCCTGGTGTTGGCGCAGTATTCGCGCACCCCGGTCTGTCCGGGGTCATTTTTTCCCGGCCTTCGCCACCCACGCCTTCAGAACCGCCACGTCGTTTTGCCACTCGGATTTCATCTCTTCAACCCATTCAGCGACATTATCAGACCAGGCAGGCAGGTCCGGCGTCTGGATCTGCTGACCCAGCTGCTGGATGTGGCGCAGGCCAATAGAGCCCGCAGCCCCTTTGATCTTATGCCCCTCTTCAACGATCCCTTTTTGATCCCGGGCGGTGAGATTAGACTCAAGGACGGACATATAGCCCGGCATCATCTTCTCAAACACCGCGAGGCCATCGTTGATAAGCTTCGGTCCCACCAGTTCGATATATTGCTCAAGCATATCGGTATCCAGCACCGCATCGGCTTTATGCCGATCGGCCGCCGGCGCTTCCTGCGCCTCCTCTTCCGGCGCATCCCAGAATTTTTTAATCATGGCCGTCAGTGCCGGCACCGATAGCGGCTTGCTCAGCACATCGTCCATGCCGGCATCCAGATACTCTTTCTTATTCTTCAGCACGTTGGCGGTCAGGGCCACCAGCGGCGGCAGCTCATCCGCGGCAAAATTCTGTTTTAGCTGACGAGAAATATCCAGTCCCGTCATATCCGGCAGCTGGATATCCAGCAGCACCAGGTCGTACTCGCCAGGCTCAAACATCTCCAGCGCGGCTTTGCCAGTCATCGCGACATCCACGCTGTTGCCCAGCTTTTCCAGCACCGAGCGCGCCACAATGACGTTGAGCTCAATATCTTCCACCAGCAGGACGTTGAGCGCCGGTAATGGCATGTCGTCTTCCGCCAGCGTATCTTCCACTTCTTCCGCAATGGCAGGCGCATGGACGGTGAGCGTAAAGGTCGCCCCTTTACCCGGCTGGCTGGTGACGCTGATATCGCCGCCCATATTGCGCGCCAGGCGACGCGATACGGCGAGGCCAATCCCGGTGCCGGTGGCGGGTTTGCCGCCGTGGCTGTCTTTGACCTGGTAATACATGGCGAATATTTTGTCCTGCTCCGCTTCAGGAATACCAATCCCGGAGTCTTCCACTTCGAAGTGCAGGATATCGCCTTCGTCATAGCGCACGCGGACGTTCACCCCTCCGCCCTGTGGGGTAAACTTCACGGCGTTGCTGATAAGATTCCACAGGATCTGCCGCAGGCGGGTGCCATCGGTGATCACCTTGTGCGGCAGCGGCAGGCTCGGCTCCAGCACAAAGCGCAGTCCCTTCTGCTGCGCCTGCAGACCGGAAAGGTTTTCCAGGTCGGCAAGGAAGCTGGTGAAGTCCACCGGCTGGTTATCGAGCTGCACCTTACGGCGCTCCATTTTATCCATATCGATAATATCATTGAAGATATTCCCCAGCGTCACCGCTGAGACATGGATGGTTTTCAGGTATTTTTCCTGCTCGCTGGTCAGTTCGGTATCCAGCAAAATTCGGCTCAGCCCGACAATCCCGTTCAGCGGGGTACGCAGCTCATGGCTGATGGTGGAGATGAAGGTGGTTTTATCCCGGCTGGCGCGTTCGAGGGCGTCCTGATAGCGTTTTCGTTCGGTGATATCGCGTCCGAAGCCCATCAGACCACGACGCTTACCGACGCGATCGTAGTACGGGACCTTGCGGATTTCGAAGCACGCTTTACGGCCATCGGGATAGTCCAGCCACTGCTCATAGGTCAGCGATACATTGTGGCGGAACACCTTCTCATCGGTTTCCAGCACCTTTTCCGCCGCCTCTTCGCTATAGACATCCTGCGGTTTGAGGTGGATCAGCTGTTTCTCGCTTTTGCCGGTCAGCAGCTCCATCGCCCGGTTACAGCCGGAAAACTCTTTATCCTCATTGCGGTAGAAGACCAGGTCCGGGGAGGCATCGAGGAAAGAGCGCAGAAAGGAGGATTGCTGTTCGAGCTGGATCTGCGTCTCTTCACGCTCTTTCATCTCGATTTTGAGCTGCTCGAGGGTGGTCTCACGCTCGGCTTCCGCCTTTTCACGTTCGCCAATCTCCTGATTCAACTGCGCGATATTGTCTTTCAGCTGCACGTTCAGCTTCAGATCGCGCTCACGCATCTCCTCCAGCTTCTCCACCAGCCGCGAAAGACGCTGGCGGGACTCTTCAAGCTGCTCCACCACCACCGAGAGAAAATAGACCGCCCACGGGGTGATCAGCAGACCGAAGAAGATAGAGCGGATAACGTCGATGCTTTCAACCTGGCCATGCAGCACCATGGTGACCGCCATCTGCACCACGATGGCCAGCACCACCAGCGCAAGTGCCAACAGCATTGAAAAGCGGACCAGACCCAGCTTCATCATCAGGTCGACATAATACTGCGCCAGCATACGAATTTGCTTCATAAGGGATTCCTTCACGACAACTCCGCACAATAATACTCAATTCTGAGCAATGCGCTGTAAGTTGTGCAAAAAATGCGGGAAGGAGCCGATATGACGACTGGCCGCCGAGGCGAACCAGCCGCGAAAAAGAGGCATGGTCAGGAAGGGGTTAGCGCTTGCTTAGCGCCTCCCAGAGACCTTTGAGGTAGGTCACCCCGAGTGCGCGATCGTATAAACCATAGCCCGGGCGTCCGGTCTCTCCCCAGATAAAGCGGCCATGATCCGGGCGTATATAGCCGTCGAAGCCGTTGTCGTGCAACGCTTGCATCACCTTGTACATATCCAGGGAGCCGTATTCTGACGGATGGGCGCACTCGTAAAAGTCTTTATCCTGCATCAGTTTAATATTGCGGACGTGGGCAAAATGGATCCGCTTGCGGCGGGTAAACTCAGCCAGAATAGCGTATACGTCGTTATCCGGATCTTCGGCAATCGAGCCGGTGCAGAGGGTGATACCGTTGGCGGGTGAATCGACAGCCCGGCAGATCCAGTCCAGATCGTCGCGGTTTTTGACCACCCGCGGCAGGCCAAATATCGAGTACGGCGGATCGTCAGGGTGGATCGCCATTTTCACGCCCACCTCTTCGCAAACCGGGATCACCGCCCGCAGAAAATAGACCAGGTTCTCCCGCAGCTTATGGTCATCCACCGCGCTATATTTGGCAAACAGGGTCTGCACTTCCGCCAGCCGTTCCGGCTCCCAGCCCGGCAACGCGAAGCCGTTTGAATTCTCAAGCACCTCCTTCACCACGTCTTCCAGCCGCTTATCGATATCTTTCTTCTCAAAAGCCATCGTCAACGAGCCATCCGGCAGGACGTAGTTCATATCCGTCTTCATCCAGTCGAACACCGGCATGAAGTTATAGCAGATGACTTTGACGCCGAAGCGGGCAAGGTGGCGAATGGTCTGCTGATAGTTGGCAATATAGCGGTCACGAGAAGGGAGGCCGATTTTGATGTCGTCATGGATGTTGACGCTCTCTATTACCTCCATTTTCAGGCCTGCGGCATGGGCCTGGCTGACCAGACGCTCAATTTTATCCTCCGGCCATACCTCGCCCACCGCGACGTCATAGAGCGCGCCGACCACCCCCTCCACGCCGGGGACCTGGCGTATATGCTCTAATGAAACCTTATCTTCCTCTGGTCCAAACCAGCGCATTGTCATCTGCATCGTCATCACCTGCTCAACATAGTTTAATTTCACCCTACTACCATACCAGTAATCATAATTGATTGAGCCTTAACTGTCGTGATGGCGATCACATTCCTGCTGACCGGCTCGCCGGTGAGGTCGCTTTCTCTACATTCATAATTTTTCTCAATTTATTTCAATAAATTAATCATTGCCGGGCTTTTTCTGACGACCTTCGTCAAATGTGATCCAGAGCTAGTTATGATCAATTGCATACTTGTATGGTAATAAAAGTCACGATATTTGTTCAGAAAACAGACAAGGGAAGGAACAGAAATGAGAAGCGTCGTTGTCAAAGAGCCAGGCCAACTGAACATCGAATCACGTCCGGTTCCCGCTCCGGGCGCCCACGAAGTCCGGGTGAAAATCGCCTTTGCCGGGATCTGCGGTTCCGATGTGCATATCTATCAGGGCCACAACCCCTTCGCGAAATATCCCCGCGTGATCGGCCATGAATTCTTCGGCATCATCGATGCCGTCGGCGAACAGGTCTCTCCGGCACGCATCGGCGAGCGCGTCGCGGTCGACCCTGTCGTCAGCTGCGGCCAGTGTTATCCCTGCTCGGTGGGGCGGCCGAATGTCTGTGCGCAGCTCCAGGTCATCGGGGTTCACCGCGACGGCGGATTCAGCGACTACGCCTGCGTGCCGGCGAAAAACGCCTGGCGCATTCCGGAAGCCATCAGCGATCGTCAGGCGACGATGGTTGAGCCTTTTACCATTGCGGCAAACATTACCGCCCAGCTGCAGCCCATGGCGCAGGATATCGCCCTGATCTACGGCGCAGGTCCGATGGGTCTGACGGTGATCCAGGCGCTGAAGGGGGTGTATGGCGTTAAGCAGGTGATCGTCGTGGACCGCATTGCCGAACGTCTGCAGATGGCGCGGGACAATGGCGCCGATCTGACGCTGGATAACACTCACCAGCCGCTGGCGGAACAGCTGGCGCAGCGGCAGATAGCCCCCACGCTGGTCATCGATGCCGCCTGCCACCCGGCGATCCTTCAGGAGGCCATTCTCCTCGCCTCTCCCGCCGCACGCATCGGCATACTCGGCTTCTCCGGCGAGGCGTCCACCCTCACCCAGCAAAGCATCACCAGTAAAGAGATCTCCATTTTCTCCTCCCGGCTGAACAGAGGACGTTTTCCGCTGGTCATCGACTGGATGGAGAAAGGCCTTATCCAGCCTGAGGCGTTAATCACCCACTGCATGCCGCTGGAGCAGGTAAAAGAGGCTATGGAGATTTTTGCCAACGATCGGAAAACCTGCTGCAAGGTATTGCTGCAGCTGGGGTAAATGCTAAATAACGGGCGACGTGAATATTGATATCCGTCGCGCCAGAGCTCAATAACATACTCATCACGGTGTCATCATGGGAAAAAATATCCGCTGGATTATCGTCCTGTTATTATTTTTAGTATATATGATTAATTATCTGGACCGGGTGGCGTTATCCATTACGGTACCGATGATTGAAAAGGATCTGGCGCTCAACGCCGAACAGTTTGGTATTATTTTCGGCAGTTTTTTCTTCGGCTACGCGGTATTTAATTTTATTGGCGGTCTGGCCGTGGATAAGTTTGGCGCAACGCTGGTCCTGGGGCTGGCGGTGGGGATGTGGTCGCTATTTTGCGGCTTAACCGCCTTTGCCACCGGCTTTTATTCCATGCTGATGCTGCGCGTCCTCTTCGGGATGGCTGAAGGCCCGATTTGCGCGTCGGCGAACAAGATGATCAACGGCTGGTTTCCTAAGAAGCAAGCGGCTACCGCCGTAGGGCTGCTCAGCGCCGGCTCTCCGCTGGGCGGCGCGGTTGCCGGCCCCATCGTCGGTTATCTGGCTCTCGCATTCGGCTGGCGCCCGGCGTTTATGATTATTTTCGCCATCGGTATTGTGTGGATGGTCGTGTGGTTTTTTATTGCCGCCAACTCGCCTGACAAACATAAGCATGTCAGTCAGGAAGAGCTCATGCTCATTAATAAAATGAAGCAAGAGGAGGACGCCCTGGAAACCGTAGAAAATCAAACCGCTCACTCACTGGGTTATTATCTCAAGCAGCCTATTATTCTGGTAACAGCCTTTGCATTCTTCTGCTACAACTATATTTTGTTTTTCTTCCTCAGCTGGTTCCCGTCCTATCTGGTTCAGCAGCACCATCTGGATATTAAACAGATGAGCCTCACCACCATGATTCCATGGATAGTCGGCTTTGTCGGCCTGGCGCTGGGAGGGTATATTTCCGATAAAATTTTTAAACTCACCGGACGCCTGCTGCTGTCGCGCAAAATTGTGCTGGTGGTATGTCTGCTGATGGCCGCCATCTGTGTGGGGCTTGCCGGTACCGTCAGCAGCGTCGTTCCTGCCGTTCTGCTGATGTCTGTCTCCATCTTTTTCCTCTATGTCACCGGAGCGATCTACTGGGCGATTATCCAGGACGTGGTGCATAAATCCCGCGTCGGCGGCACCAGCGGCTTTATCCACCTTATCGGCAGCGTCTCCGGCATCGTGGGGCCGATTGTCACCGGCTATATCGTGCAGTCTACCGGTAAATTCGACAGCGCCTTTGTCCTCGCCGGCACTATCGCCGCGCTCGGCGCCCTGCTGGTACTGTTCGTGATCAAAACGCCACGCGTGACAATGAAAGCCAGTCAGGCATAGTCGACAGCAATACCATGCCCGGCGCAGTCATCACGCCGGGCATCCTCTGAGACTATTTCACCGCCTGGGGCGCGACCCAGCTGCGGCCCAGCGCCGAACCCTGAGCGCCCTGCTCATTCAGATAGCGATCCAGTTCAACCATTCCGGTCCAGCGATTTTCGCACCACAGCGGCGCGAGCAGCGTGGGCCGACGGGCGCTGGCCGATATGCGATGGTAGATCACCTCCGGCGGGGTGTGGCGGATCATCTCCCCGGCGGTGACGGTATACGCCTCCAGTTCGATGCCATCGAGACGACCGGCCTGCCATGCTTTTGCCATAATGCTGCCTTTAACGATATGCAGCGGGTGCAGCTTGATGCCATCCACGCCGGTGGTCACGACCCGCTCCAGCGTCTCGAGGCCGTGCTCCTGGGACTCCCCGGGCAGGCCGACAATGAGATGCGCGCAAACCTTCAGTCCGCGCTCACGCGCCAGACGCGCGGTGCGCTGGTAACAGGCGAAATCATGCCCGCGGTTAATGCGATGCAGGGTCTTATCATGCGCGGTCTGCAGCCCCAGCTCCAGCCATACCTCATACCCCTGCTGGTGGTATTCACTGAGCAGGTCGAGAACCGCCTCCGGCACGCAGTCCGGGCGGGTGCCGACGCAGAGGCCAACGATATTCGCCTCGCTGACGGCCTGGCGATACATCGAGCGGAGCACCTGCACTTCAGCAAAGGTGCTGGTATAGGCCTGAAAATAGGCCAGATAGCGCTTTGCCCGGTTAACGAGCTGCGCCTGATGGGCGAGCTGTTCGGCGATGGATCGATGCTGCTGGGCTTCATCCGCAAACGAGGCCACGTTACAGAAAGTGCAGCCGCCACGGCCCAGCGTACCGTCGCGGTTCGGGCAGCTAAAACCGCCGTGCAGCGTTAGCTTATGGACCTTTTCGCCATAGCGGCGCAGAAGATCCCCACCAAACATATTGACTAATTTCTGTAACTGCATAATCTGATAGACCGGCCTCAACAAAGGGGGCCAAGCCTGCCACTTTTCGTCACCGACGGCGATGACCTGGATCAATCGTCAGCGCGGCGCCCCGCTTCATTGCATAAACAATCATGATTACTGCAATTTCATTCACCCACAGGGTAATGAGTTTTCCTTATATTTCATCATCGCGCGGCCCTAATCTACTTTATGGTAAAAAACAGTATTAATATCCACCACATAAATTTATAGCAGTCAAATATGCTAATAATGAAATATATTTCAGCGCAGATCGGTAATGCAAAGCCGCGCGCACAGTGAGACAGATCACACTAGTCTTACCCTCTGCAGACGTATCCAAAGCATAAAAAATGGCATTATTTATTTTAAAAACAAAAAGTTAACACCTGTATAGCACATTTTTGTATTAATAAGATTGCCATTTGACGTAAGTGTGGATTCCCGATAAGTTGGGAATCCGCTGGAAGCTTTCTGGATGAGCACTCTGCTCATCATATTTATGCAGTAATTGAGATTCCCTCTTAACAGCAAGTCCTCAAACTTGTGTACCGATGCAAAAAGGATTTAAAGAGGGCGAATGCGAGGTGCAAACCCCGTCGCCATGCTCTTTCTGTGCCTGTGCGCAATCGGTATCGGAGGGGGTCCGTAGAGCCTGGGGAGGTTCACTGATATGTTGTACGACAAATCCCTTGAGAGGGATAACTGTGGTTTCGGCCTGATCGCCCACATAGAAGGCGAACCTAGCCACAAGGTAGTGCGAACCGCGATACACGCACTGGCCCGCATGCAGCACCGTGGCGCAATCCTTGCCGATGGTAAAACCGGCGACGGTTGCGGTCTGCTGCTGCAAAAACCCGATCGTTTCTTCCGCATCGTTGCCGAAGAGCGCGGCTGGCGTTTAGCCAAAAACTACGCCGTTGGGATGCTGTTCCTGAATAAAGATCCTGAACTGGCGAAAGCGGCACGCCGCATCGTTGAAGAAGAACTTCAGCTTGAGACCCTGTCGATTGTTGGCTGGCGCGATGTGCCGACCAACGAAGGCGTGCTCGGTGAAATCGCCCTCTCCTCGCTGCCCCGTATTGAGCAAATCTTTGTTAACGCCCCGGCTGGCTGGCGCCCGCGCGATATGGAGCGTCGTCTGTTTATTGCGCGTCGTCGCATTGAAAAACGCCTGCAGGAAGACAAAGATTTCTACGTTTGTAGCTTGTCCAACCTGGTCAACATCTATAAAGGTCTGTGTATGCCGGCGGATTTGCCGCGCTTCTACCTGGACCTCGCGGACCTGCGCCTGGAGTCGGCTATCTGCCTGTTCCACCAGCGCTTCTCCACCAACACCGTACCACGCTGGCCGCTGGCGCAGCCGTTCCGCTACCTGGCGCACAACGGTGAAATCAACACCATCACCGGCAACCGCCAGTGGGCTCGCGCCCGTACCTATAAGTTCCAGACCCCGCTGATCCCGGACCTGCACGACGCCGCGCCGTTCGTTAACGAAACCGGCTCCGACTCCAGTTCAATGGACAACATGCTGGAGCTGCTGCTGGCCGGCGGGATGGACATCGTGCGCGCCATGCGTCTGCTGGTGCCGCCAGCCTGGCAGAACAACCCGGATATGGATCCGGAACTGCGTTCGTTCTTCGACTTTAACTCCATGCATATGGAGCCATGGGACGGCCCGGCGGGCATCGTCATGTCCGATGGTCGCTACGCGGCCTGTAACCTCGACCGTAATGGCCTGCGCCCGGCGCGCTACGTCATTACCAAAGATAAGCTCATCACCTGCGCCTCTGAAGTCGGCATCTGGGACTACCAGCCGGACGAAGTGGTTGAGAAAGGCCGCGTGGGCCCGGGCGAGCTGATGGTTATCGATACCCGTGCCGGACGCATTCTGCACTCAGCGGAAACCGATGACGATCTGAAGAGCCGCCATCCGTATAAAGAGTGGATGGAGAAAAACGTTCGTCGCCTGGTGCCGTTTGAAGATCTGCCGGACGAAGAGGTTGGCAGCCGCCAGCTGGACGACGATCTGCTGGCAAGCTACCAGAAACAGTTTAACTACAGCGCGGAAGAGCTGGACTCGGTGCTGCGCGTGCTCGGCGAAAATGGCCAGGAAGCGGTCGGCTCAATGGGCGATGACACGCCTTTCGCCGTCCTTTCCAGCCAGCCGCGCATTATCTACGATTATTTCCGTCAGCAGTTCGCCCAGGTGACGAACCCGCCTATCGATCCGCTGCGTGAAGCGCACGTCATGTCGCTGGCCACCAGCATCGGGCGCGAAATGAACGTCTTCTGCGAAGCGGAAGGCCAGGCGCATCGTCTGAGCTTCAAATCGCCGATCCTGCTGTACTCCGATTTCAAACAGCTGACGACGATGGAAGAAGAGCACTATCGTGCCGACGTCCTCGACATCACCTTCAACCCGGCAGAGGCTTCACTCAGCGAGACGGTGAAGGCCCTGTGCGACAAAGCGGAGCAAATGGTACGCGATGGTACCGTGCTGCTGGTTCTTTCTGACCGCAACATCGCCAAAGACCGCCTGCCGGTGCCGGCGCCGATGGCCGTTGGCGCGATCCAGACCCGTCTGGTCGATAAAAGTCTGCGCTGCGATGCCAACATCATCGTTGAAACCGCCAGCGCCCGCGATCCGCATCACTTCGCCGTACTGCTGGGCTTCGGCGCGACAGCTATCTATCCGTACCTCGCCTATGAAACGCTGGCGAAGCTGGTCGACAGCAAAGCTATCGATAAACCGTACCGTGCGGTGATGCTGAACTATCGCAACGGTATCAATAAAGGTCTGTATAAGATCATGTCCAAGATGGGGATCTCGACCATCGCCTCCTACCGCTGCTCGAAGCTGTTCGAAGCGGTCGGTCTGCATCGCGATGTCTCCGATCTCTGTTTCCAGGGCGTGGTCAGTCGCATCGGCGGCGCCGGCTTCGACGATTTCCAGCAGGACCTGCTGAATCTGTCGAAACGCGCCTGGCTGGCGCGCAAGCCGCTGGCTCAGGGCGGTCTGCTGAAGTACGTTCACGGCGGCGAATATCACGCCTACAACCCGGACGTGGTGCGTACCCTGCAGCAGGCTGTGCAGAGCGGCGAGTACAGCGATTATCAACAATACGCGAAGCTGGTTAACGAACGTCCGGCGGCCACGCTGCGCGATCTGCTGGCGCTCAATCCGGGCGAAGACGCCATCAGCATCGACGACGTGGAGCCGGCGAAGGAGCTGTTCAAACGCTTCGATACCGCAGCGATGTCGATCGGCGCCCTGAGTCCGGAAGCGCACGAATCGCTGGCGGAAGCGATGAACAGCATCGGCGGCTTCTCTAACTCCGGTGAAGGCGGTGAAGACCCGGCGCGCTACGGCACCAATAAAGTGTCGCGCATCAAGCAGGTGGCGTCCGGCCGCTTCGGCGTCACCCCAGCCTATCTGGTCAATGCCGACGTTATCCAGATCAAAGTCGCCCAGGGCGCGAAGCCGGGTGAAGGCGGCCAGCTGCCGGGTGATAAAGTCACTCCGTACATCGCCAAACTGCGCTATTCGGTACCGGGCGTGACGCTGATCTCCCCGCCGCCGCACCACGATATCTACTCTATCGAGGATTTGGCGCAGCTGATTTTCGACCTCAAGCAGGTCAACCCGAAAGCGATGATTTCGGTCAAACTGGTTTCTGAACCGGGCGTGGGAACCATCGCCACCGGCGTAGCCAAAGCTTATGCCGACCTGATCACCATCGCCGGCTACGACGGCGGCACCGGGGCGAGCCCGCTCTCTTCCGTGAAATATGCCGGCTGTCCGTGGGAGCTTGGTCTGGTGGAAACCCAGCAGGCGCTGGTCGCTAATGGCCTGCGTCATAAGATCCGTCTGCAGGTGGATGGCGGCCTGAAAACCGGCCTCGATATCATCAAAGCGGCGATCCTCGGCGCGGAAAGCTTCGGTTTCGGTACCGGCCCGATGGTGGCGCTGGGCTGTAAATACCTGCGTATTTGCCACCTGAACAACTGCGCGACCGGCGTGGCGACCCAGGATGACAAACTGCGTAAGAACCACTATCACGGTCTGCCGTTCAAAGTGACCAACTACTTTGAATTTATCGCCCGTGAAACCCGCGAGCTGATGGCCCAGCTGGGCGTCAAGCGCCTGGTGGATCTGATTGGCCGCACCGATCTGCTCAAAGAGCTGGATGGGTTCACCGCCAAGCAGCAGAAACTGGATCTGGGTAAACTGCTGGAGACCGCAGAGCCGCATCCTGGCAAAGCGCTGTACTGCACCGAAAATAACCCGCCGTTCGATAACGGCGTGCTCAACGCCCAGCTGCTGCAGCAGGCGAAACCGTACGTGGATGAAAAGCAGAGCAAAACGTTCTGGTTCGATATCCGCAATACCGACCGCTCTGTGGGGGCCTCGCTGTCCGGGTATATTGCCCAGACCCATGGCGACCAGGGACTGGCGGGCGACCCGATCGTCGCTCACTTTAGCGGCACCGCGGGCCAGAGCTTCGGCGTGTGGAACGCCGGCGGCGTGGAACTGCATCTGACGGGCGACGCCAACGACTATGTCGGCAAAGGCATGGCGGGCGGTCTGCTGGCCATTCGTCCGCCGGTGGGCTCCGCTTTCCGCAGCCACGAAGCCAGCATTATCGGCAACACCTGCCTGTACGGCGCGACCGGTGGTCGTCTGTACGCCGCAGGCCGCGCAGGTGAGCGTTTCGCGGTGCGTAACTCCGGCGCCATCACCGTGGTGGAAGGCATCGGCGACAACGGCTGTGAATATATGACCGGCGGTATCGTCTGCGTGCTCGGTAAAACCGGCGTCAACTTTGGCGCAGGAATGACCGGCGGCTTTGCCTATGTCCTGGATGAAGATGGCGACTTCCGTAAACGCGTGAACCCGGAGCTGGTGGAAGTGCTGGACGTTGACTCTCTGGCTATCCATGAAGAGCACCTGCGCGGTTTAATCACCGAGCACGTGCAGCTTACCGGTTCGCAACGCGGCGAAGAGATCCTCGCCAACTGGCCGGCCTTCTCCGCGAAGTTTGCGCTGGTTAAACCGAAGTCCAGCGATGTTAAAGCACTGTTGGGTCACCGTAGTCGTTCCGCAGCTGAGCTGCGGGTGCAGGCGCAGTAAGGGGTTAAGATGAGTCAGAACGTTTATCAATTTATCGACCTGCAGCGCGTTGATCCGCCTAAGAAACCGCTGAAGATCCGTAAAATTGAATTTGTGGAAATTTACGAGCCGTTTTCAGAAGGCCAGGCCAAGGCGCAGGCGGATCGCTGCCTCTCCTGCGGCAACCCGTACTGCGAGTGGAAGTGCCCGGTGCATAACTACATCCCGAACTGGCTGAAGCTGGCCAACGAGGGGCGTATTTTTGAGGCGGCTGAGCTGTCGCACCAGACCAACACCCTGCCGGAAGTCTGCGGGCGCGTCTGCCCGCAGGACCGCCTGTGTGAAGGCTCCTGTACGCTGAACGATGAGTTCGGCGCGGTGACCATCGGCAACATCGAACGCTACATCAATGATAAGGCATTCGAGATGGGCTGGCGTCCGGATCTCTCCGGCGTGAAACCGACCGGTAAAACCGTCGCGATCATCGGCGCTGGCCCGGCGGGCCTCGCCTGTGCCGACGTGTTGACCCGCAACGGCGTCAAGGCGGTGGTGTTTGACCGCCATCCGGAAATCGGCGGCCTGCTGACCTTCGGTATCCCGGCGTTCAAGCTGGAAAAAGAGGTGATGACCCGCCGCCGGGAGATCTTCACCGGCATGGGCATTGAGTTCAAACTCAATACCGAAGTGGGCCGCGACGTGCAGCTCGACGACCTGCTGAAAGAGTACGATGCCGTGTTCCTCGGCGTCGGCACCTATCAGTCGATGCGCGGCGGGCTGGACAATGAAGACGCCCCGGGCGTCTACGACGCGCTGCCGTTCCTGATCGCCAACACCAAGCAGATCATGGGCTTTGGCGAAACCGCCGATGAGCCCTACGTCAGCATGGAAGGCAAACGCGTGGTCGTTCTCGGCGGTGGCGATACCGCGATGGACTGCGTACGTACCTCCGTCCGTCAGAATGCGGCGCACGTGATCTGCGCCTATCGTCGTGACGAAGAGAACATGCCGGGTTCAAAACGCGAAGTGAAAAACGCGCGTGAGGAAGGCGTTGAGTTCCAGTTCAACGTCCAGCCGCTGGGCGTGGAAGTGAATGCCAACGGCAAAGTGTGCGGCGTGAAGATGGCGCGCACCGAGATGGGCCAGCCGGATGCGAAAGGCCGCCGTCGCGCGGAGATCGTCGCTGGCTCTGAGCACGTGGTGCCGGCAGACGCCGTCGTCATGGCGTTTGGCTTCCGTCCCCACAGCATGGAGTGGCTGGCGAAGCACAGCGTCGAGCTGGACTCCCAGGGCCGCATCATTGCGCCGGAAGGCAGCGAGAACGCCTTCCAGACCAGCAACCCGAAAATCTTCGCCGGTGGCGATATCGTTCGCGGTTCCGACCTGGTGGTCACCGCGATTGCGGAAGGACGTAAAGCGGCTGACGGGATCCTCAACTACCTTGAAGTCTGATTAGGCCCGGAGTCTCAGCGCATAAAAGCCCGATGGTTAACGCCATCGGGCTTTTTTATTGCCCATTCGCCGGTCAGACCGCCGCTTTCAGCGCCGTATTATACCAGCCGCAGATATGTTCTAAGCGGGTGATCGCCGAGCCGACGGTCACCGCCCACGCGCCGCAGCGCATTGCCTCAGCCGCCTGCGCAGGCGTATTGTAGCGTCCCTCAGCGACCACTCTGCAGCCCGCGGCGCTCAGGCTTTTCACCAGCGCCAGATCCGGCTCGACCGGTGTCTCCTCTGCGGTATAGCCTGAGAGGGTGGTGCCAACCATATCGAAGCCCAATTGCCAGCATTCAAGGGCATCGTCGAGAGAGGAACAATCTGCCATCGCATTTTTCCCCTGGCAGTGAATTGCCGCCAACAACGATGCGACAGAGGCCGGACGCTGACGCCGCGTGCCGTCAACCGCAATGATATCGGCCCCTGCCTGCGCCAGGGCATTCACATCCTCAAGCCACGGCGTAATACGCACCGGGCTATCATGCAGATCGCGCTTAATCAGCGCGATAACAGGCACCGTCACTAACGGACGAACGGCCTGCAGGTTGGCCAGACCTTCGATGCGCAGCGCCACCGCCCCCGCCTGCTCCGCCGCCAGCCCCATCGCCGCGACGATGGCGGGGTTATCCAGCGGGCTGCCCGGCACCGGCTGGCAGGAGACAATTAATCCGCCATGATGACGGATTTGCTGGTCCAGTTGTGCGAGTAAAGACATGTCGGCTCCCTGAAAGCTACCTGTGGCGATGACAGTACCAGCCATGGGACGCCTCGTTTGTGGCAGAGTTAACAAAGCGGACAGACAAAAAAAACAGGCCCCGCAGGGCCTGTCAGAGAAGGGATTTACTTCACCACGCGCAGCGCCGGGCGACCGCCGCGCGGCGGCGGCGTGTCGTCAGGATCGTCGTCGTGATTATCGGGCTTATCGCCATCAATCACCGACATCACCGTTTCGCTTTCACTCTCAGGCGCGACGTCATCATCGTTGAGGCTGCTGACGTCTTCGTCATAGGCCGCTTCCGGTTCAAACATCGTGCCGGCGCCGTTCTCACGGGCATAGATGGCGAGTACCGCAGCCAGCGGGACAGATACGTTGCGCGGCACGCCGCCAAAGCGCGCGTTGAAGCGCACTTCGTCGTTCGCCAGCTCAAGATTACCTACCGCACGCGGGGCAATATTGAGAACGATTTGCCCGTCGCGCGCATACTCCATCGGCACGAGCACGCCCGGCAGCGTGACATCCACCACCAGATGCGGCGTCAGCTGGTTATCCAGCAGCCAGTCATAAAACGCCCGCAGCAGATACGGGCGACGCGGCGTCAGCTGTGATACATCCATTATTTAGCCCCGACCGAGGCGCATTTCACGCTCGGCTTCAGTTAAAGAGGCGAGGAAGGAATCACGCTCAAATACGCGAGTCATATAGCCTTTGAGCTCTTTCGCGCCTGCGCCAACCAGCTCCACACCGAGAACCGGCAGACGCCACAGCAGCGGCGCCAGGTAGCAATCCACCAGGCTGAACTCATCGCTCAGGAAGTAAGGTTTCTGGGTGAACACCGGCGCGATGGCCAGCAGTTCTTCACGCAGTTGCTTACGCGCAGCATCAGCTTGCGCTGCGGTACCGCTCTGGATGGTGTTCATCAGCGAATACCAGTCCTTCTCGATACGTTGCATATACAGACGGCTTTCGCCACGCGCCACCGGATAAACCGGCATTAACGGCGGGTGCGGGAAACGCTCATCCAGGTATTCCATAATGATGCGGGATTCCCACAGAGTGAGCTCACGATCCACCAGCGTCGGTACGCTTTGATTCGGGTTGAGGTCAATCAGATCCTGAGGCGGGTTGTCCTTCTCCACGTGCTCTATCTCAAAACTGACACCCTTCTCGGCCAGCACAATGCGGACCTGATGGCTATAGATGTCAGTAGGACCAGAAAACAGCGTCATTACCGAACGTTTGTTGGCAGCGACAGCCATGAAAACCTCCAGGTATATTCAGAATTTTGTACTGCTGCCAGCCACTCATGGCCGGCCAGATGTAAAAACCCCAGTAGCGCGATGTCACCTTCGTTCACGAATAAAACAAAAAATGAACAATCACCAGCATTTGGGCAGAAAATTGGATGATAGTTTACCAGATTTTGAAGACGTTGTGGTGAGGGGATTCTGGAAATGCTGAAAAAGTGGCAAGAACCGGCGGTAAGCTTGTGGATAACAGCCGTTTTATCCATAAAAAAACCCGCCGGAGCGGGTTTTTTCGCAAATTGTTCTGCGTGAGCAGAAAACAATTAACGTTTGGAGAACTGCGGACGACGACGTGCTTTACGCAGACCGACTTTCTTACGTTCAACCTGACGAGCGTCACGAGTGACGAAGCCAGCTTTACGCAGTTCAGAACGCAGGGACTCGTCGTACTCCATCAGAGCGCGGGTGATACCGTGACGGATCGCACCAGCCTGACCAGAGATACCACCACCTTTAACAGTGATGTACAGATCCAGTTTCTCAACCATGTCGACCAGTTCCAGCGGCTGACGAACTACCATGCGGGCAGTTTCACGACCGAAGTACTGTTCCAGAGAACGCTGGTTGATAACGATTTTGCCGTTGCCCGGTTTGATGAAAACGCGAGCTGCGGAACTTTTGCGGCGACCAGTGCCGTAGTATTGATTTTCAGCCATTGCCTATAATCCCGATTAGATGTCAAGAACTTGCGGTTGCTGTGCCGCGTGGTTGTGCTCGTTACCCGCGTAAACTTTCAGTTTACGGTACATAGCACGACCCAGCGGGCCTTTTGGCAGCATGCCTTTAACCGCGATTTCAATCACACGCTCAGGACGGCGGGCAATCATCTCTTCAAAGGTCGCTTCTTTGATACCACCGATGTGGCCGGTGTGGTGGTAGTACATTTTGTCTTCGCGCTTGTTGCCGGTAACAGCAACTTTTTCTGCGTTCAGAACGATGATGTAATCACCGGTATCAACGTGCGGAGTGTATTCCGCTTTGTGCTTACCGCGCAGGCGACGAGCCAGTTCAGTAGCCAGACGGCCCAGAGTTTTACCGGTCGCGTCAACAACATACCAGTCGCGTTTTACGGTTTCTGGTTTAGCTGTAAAAGTTTTCATTAAAAGCTTACCCAAATAATAAGTTACACGTTGGTGAACACCCAAACGTTTAGTCAGTTGAGGTTCACACGACATTGTCCAGCAAACCTACCCCTTCGAATAGCCTATGCCGGCACATAGAAAGTTTCGGGAAAAAAACCTTCTCGTAACGTGGGGTCGCAAGATTATAGAGAAGTCGGGGTCAAAGATCGACCCCTTTATGAGATTTTTCAGGCAGCTCCCGGGGCGGCCCTGCGGCCCTGAATTCACCGGGAAAAAGTATCCTGTCAGGGCATATGCGGGCGCGTGAGGTACTCTTCGCTCTGCATCTCCTGCAGACGCGACAGACAGCGCTGAAACTCAAACTTCAGCCGCTCTCCCTGATAAATGTCGTACAGCGGCACCGCCGCGCTGACCACCAGCTTCACGTGGCGCTCATAGAACTCATCCACCAGGGCGATAAAGCGCCGGGCTTCGCTCTCCAGCTGCGCGGTCATCACCGGCACGTCGAACAGCATCACGGTGTGGAACAGGCGGGAGAGCGCGATATAGTCATGCTGGCTACGGGCATCCACGCACAGCGTGGCGAACGACGCCGCCAGCGTCTGGTTTTCCACGCCGAGGGTCGGCAGCTCGCGATGGTTGATCTCCAGCGTCGGCCCGGCAGAGCGCGGCGCGCCGGCCAGCGCCAGCCACAGTTTATCCATCTGTTCGCGGGTGTCGTTATTCAGCGGCGACAGCCACAGGTGCGCCTGGGTCAGGGTACGCAAGCGATAATCGATGCCGGCATCGACGTTCATAATATCGCAATGCTGCTTGATGGCGTCGATAGCGGGCAGAAAACGGGCGCGCTGCAGGCCATTGCGATAGAGCTCATCCGGCGGAATATTGGAGGTCGCCACCAGCGTGATGCCGCGGGCGAACAGGGCCTTCATCAGCCCGCCCAACAGCATGGCATCGGTTATATCGGAGACAAAAAACTCGTCGAAACAGAGCACGTCGGTTTCCGCTTTAAAGCGGTCGGCGACAATGTCCAGCGGGTCGCTATGGCCCTGCAGGGTGGTCAGCTCTTCGTGCACCCGCAGCATAAAGCGATGGAAATGCAGGCGCTGCTTTCGCTCGCCCGGCAGGCTCTGGTAAAACAGGTCCATCAGCCAGGTTTTCCCCCGCCCCACGCCGCCCCACATATACAGGCCGCGGACGGGCGCCGCCTCGGCTGCTGGTTCGCGCTTACCCAGCAGTTTGCCGAATTTCGCGCGCAAACCGCCGCCTGACGCGACGGGCGCGGGCTGAGTCTGCAGTTCCTGGTAAATGGTATCGAGGCGGCTCACCGCTTCTTGCTGGACGTCGTCGGGTTGATGGCTGCCCTCTTTCAGGGCTGAAAGGTAACGCGATGTTGGAGACAGGCTTTGCATGATCTAATTGTTATTCCTTGAAAACCGTGATGTCGAAGCTCACGATTGACGAAAAAAAGGCCGTTCTACACTACGCGATGATACGCCAGGATTCCACTTCTGTGGAATTAGCGGTTATAGTGGCACTATCGGGCGCAGGCGGAGAGCCTAAGAGCCACCCTACGGAACCACAATACAACGGGAGATGTTCATGACCTGGGAATACGCGCTAATTGGGTTAGTCGTCGGTATCATCATTGGTGCCGTCGCCATGCGTTTCGGCAACCGCAAACTGCGCCAGCAGCAGGCGCTGCAGTTCGAACTGGAAAAGAATAAAGCCGAGCTTGAAGAGTACCGTGAAGAGCTGGTCAGCCATTTTGCGCGCAGCGCCGAGCTGCTGGATAACATGGCGCACGACTACCGTCAGCTGTATCAGCATATGGCGAAAAGCTCTAACAACCTGCTGCCGGATTCCATGGCAGACGCCAACCCGTTCCGCAACCGCCTGGAAGAGTCTGAAGCCAGCAACGATCAGGCGCCGGTCCAGATGCCGCGCGACTACTCCGAAGGCGCATCCGGATTACTGCGCGGTGGCGCAAAACGCGATTAAACAATCGCCTCTGATAAAATATTCTCCGGGCGCGCCCATCGCGCCCGCTCCTTCCCCCACTTCCCGGCTACAATTTAAACCAGTCCCCACATTGTTACCTGCGCAAAAATTCAATAACATCAGGTTATTCAGGACATTTTTCCATACACCTCAGGTTACGAGAGCCAGCATCTAATGAAGAAACAGACTTTGCTGTTGAGTGCGTTAGCGTTAAGCATTGGGTTATCGTTGTCGGTTCTGCCTCCGGCAGCAGCATCCTTACCGACTCAGGTGCCCGGCCAGGGCGCGTTACCAAGCCTGGCGCCGATGCTGGAAAAGGTCCTGCCGGCGGTAGTCAGCGTCCAGGTGGAAGGCACTGCCTCGCCGACGCTCAATATGCCGGAAGAGCTGAAGAAATATTTTGGCGATAACGCCCCGCAAGAACAGGCGCAGCCGTTCGAAGGGCTTGGCTCCGGCGTCATTATCGACGCAGCGAAAGGCTACGTGCTGACCAATAACCACGTCATCAATCAGGCGCAGAAGATCAGCGTCCAGCTGAACGATGGTCGTGAATTTGATGCCAAACTGGTCGGTAGCGATGAACAGAGCGACATTGCTCTGCTGCAGCTGATTAAGCCGTCGAACCTGACGCAAATCGCCATTGCTGACTCCGATAAACTCCGCGTCGGTGACTTCGCCGTCGCCGTCGGCAACCCGTTCGGCCTTGGTCAGACCGCCACCTCCGGCATTATCTCTGCCCTTGGCCGCAGCGGCCTCAACCTTGAAGGGCTGGAGAATTTCATCCAGACCGATGCCTCCATCAACCGCGGCAACTCCGGCGGCGCGCTGTTGAACCTCAACGGCGAGCTTATTGGGATCAACACCGCGATCCTGGCGCCGGGCGGCGGCAGCATCGGCATCGGCTTCGCCATCCCGAGCAACATGGCGAAAACCCTCGCCGACCAGCTCATTCAGTTTGGCGAAATCAAGCGCGGCCTGCTGGGCATTAAAGGCATGGAAATGAGCGCCGATATCGCCAAGGCGATGAACCTCAACGTTCAGCGCGGCGCCTTCGTCAGTGAAGTGCTGCCAAACTCCGGCTCCGCCAAAGCGGGGATCAAATCCGGCGACGTCATCGTTAGCCTGAACGGCAAGCCGCTGAACAGTTTTGCCGAACTGCGCTCGCGGATCGCCACCACCGAGCCGGGGACCAAAGTCAAACTGGGCCTGCTGCGCGATGGAAAACCGGTCGATGTCGAAGTGACGCTGGATAAGAGCACCTCCTCCACCGCCAGCGCTGAGCTGATTATCCCGGCTCTGCAGGGTGCCTCGTTCAGCGACGGTCAGATGAAAGATGGCACCAAAGGGGTGGTGATCGATAATGTCGATAAAGGCAGCGCCGCCGCCCAGGTCGGCCTGCATAAGGATGACATTATCATTGGCCTTAACCGCGAGCGTATTCATTCGATTGCCGAATTACGCAAAGTGCTCGAAGGCAAACCGCCGGTCATCGCCCTGAACGTGATCCGCGGCAACGAAAGCATCTATCTGCTGCTGCGCTGATTGTCTCCCCGGACATCGCCGCCATGTGCGATGTCCGGACAACTCATGCTATGCTGCGCCTGACCATTCATTAACGATATCTGCATCATGCCTGGAAAGTTATTACGTTCAGTACTCATCGGTTTGCTTGTCGGGGGCCTGCTGTTGGCCCTGATGCCCTCGCTGCGCCAGTGGCAGCTAGCGCCGACCACCCAGAACGATACGGCAGACGACTCCCCGGCGAGCTATAACGCCGCCGTACGCCGCGCCGCGCCCGCCGTAGTGAACGTCTATAACCGCGCCCTGAACAGCACCAGCCATAATCAGCTGACGCTTGGCTCCGGGGTGATCATGGACCAGCGCGGCTATATCCTGACCAACAAGCATGTGATTAACGATGCCGACCAGATTATCGTCGCTCTGCAGGACGGCCGGGTCTTCGAAGCGCTGCTGGTAGGCTCCGATTCCCTGACCGACCTCGCGGTGCTGAAGATCAACGCTACCGGCGGGCTGCCGGTGATCCCGATCAACCCGAAACGCACGCCGCACATCGGCGATGTGGTGCTGGCGATTGGCAACCCCTATAACCTGGGACAGACCATCACCCAGGGGATCATCAGCGCCACAGGGCGCATTGGCCTCAACCCCACCGGCCGCCAGAATTTCCTGCAGACTGACGCCTCGATCAACCACGGTAACTCCGGCGGGGCGCTGGTGAACTCCCTCGGCGAGCTGATGGGGATTAACACCCTCTCCTTTGACAAGAGCAACGACGGCGAAACGCCTGAAGGCATTGGCTTTGCGATCCCGTTCCAGTTAGCGACCAAAATTATGGACAAGCTGATCCGGGATGGCCGTGTGATCCGCGGCTATATCGGCATTAGCGGCCGGGAGATCGCCCCGCTGCACGCGCAGGGCGGCGGGATCGATCAGATCCAGGGGATCGTCGTTAACGATGTCGCGCCGGACGGACCGGCCGCGCAGGCGGGGATCCGCGCCAACGACGTGATCATCTCAGTGAATGACAAACCCGCGGTCTCCGCGCTGGAGACAATGGATCAGGTGGCCGAGATCCGCCCGGGTTCAGAAATTCCGGTGGTCATCATGCGTGATGATAAGAAAATCACGCTCCATATCGCCGTCCAGGAATACCCGGCCACCAACTAAGCGGCTCCCCGTTTGGGGAGCCACGTTAATCGCTAAATACCGGACCGGCCGGGAATCTGACCAGAAACCCGGTCACCGCCAGCAGCGATCTCAGCGCGGGCCATACAACCTGTCGCTCGCGAAGCTCATCATCCAGCGTCAGTAGCGCAAATTCCCCCTTCTCACCCAGCACGCCACCCTGCCAGAGCAGGCGCTGCGCCTGCTGCCGCGCCCAGGGCGACTCACTCTTCCAGGCCAGCAAATGCAGCATCGCCTGCTGCAGACAGACGCTGTGGGAATGGTTATCCCGCCGCAGCCGCCGGTAGACGGGCAGGGACACGCTGCGCACGGTATAAAATCCACTGCCCGCCTCTTCATCGCCTTCAGGAATAGCGCGGGCGAACTGCCCCGCCACGTCGCACAGCCGGTTGTGCGTCAGCGGAAGTTGCCGGGCGCTGAGCGCCCCGGCCGCCATGCACAGCAGACCGCTGCGCTGCAGCGAGGGCGTCGCGGGGCGCACGACCGCCGCCGGTAAGGCAGTCACCGCCCGTGTCGCCTCGTCAGCGTTGTGGTCAGCGCCGGCCTCATAACAGCTGGCCAGCAGCGCTTCACCAGGCGTGGCGTTCAGCGGGGGCGAAAGCAGGTTCAGCGCCGGCTGCAGTTGTGCAAGTTCATCGCCTGACGCCAGCATGGCGTCAACCACCGCCACCCGTGTTGATGTCCGGTTTTCCGGACAGCATGCTATGGCTTCATTCATCACCGTCTCCTTATGAGAAATCTCCGCGGCCGACATGCCAGCCGCGGAAACAGGCCGGCCTACATCGCCAGCACGTACTTGAGCATCACCCCGGCGGCGATCGCCGAGCCGATCACCCCCGCCACGTTCGGGCCCATCGCGTGCATCAGCAGGAAGTTCTGCCCGTCCGCTTCCAGACCCACCTTGTTCGACACCCTGGCCGCCATCGGCACCGCCGACACCCCGGCTGAACCGATCAGCGGGTTGATCGGGTTCTTACTGAACCTGTTCAGCAGCTTCGCCATCAGCACCCCGGCGGCGGTCCCCACGCAGAAGGCGATTACCCCCAGCAGCAGGATCCCCAGGGTCTGCGGCTGCAGGAACTTGTCCGCCACCAGCTTGGCCCCCACCGACAGCCCGAGGAAGATGGTCACGATGTTGATCAGCGCGTTCTGCACCGTATCGCTCAGCCGCTCCACCACCCCGCTCTCGCGCATCAGGTTGCCGAAGCAGAACATCCCCAGCAGCGGCGCGGCGTCCGGCAGCAGGAGCGCCACCAGCAGCAACAGCACCGCCGGGAAGAGGATCTTCTCCCGCTTACTCACCGTACGCAGCTGCACCATGCGGATCTTCCGCTCCTTATCCGTGGTCAGCGCCTTCATGATCGGCGGCTGGATCAGCGGCACCAGCGCCATGTAGGAGTAGGCGGCCACCGCGATGGCCCCCAGCAGCTCCGGCGCCAGCTTGCCCGACAGGTAGATGGCCGTCGGGCCGTCGGCGCCGCCGATGATGCCGATGGCCGCCGCCTGCGGCAGGGTGAACGAAATCAGGCCGAAGTAGTTGAGTGTCAGCGCCCCGAGGACGGTGGCGAAGATACCGAACTGCGCCGCCGCCCCCAGCAGCAGGGTGCGCGGGTTGGCCAGCAGCGGGCCGAAGTCGGTCATCGCCCCGACGCCCATAAAAATCACCAGCGGCGCGATGCCCGAGCCAATCGCCACCTTATAGAAGATGGCCAGCACCCCGGCGGAGTAGCCCATGTCCACCGCCAGGCTCTCCATCTGCCCCTGCACCGACGGCAGGGCCAGGGCCAGCGCCTCCTTAATGGCGTGGACGTCCGGCGCGCAGTGGAGCTTCGCGGCAATCACCGCCAGCTGCGCCGGGTCGTGGTGGGCCAGCAGGCTCTCCAGAGCGCTCAGCGCCAGCCCGGCCTCCGGGATGTTCGACAGCAGGCCGCCGAAGCCAATCGGCAGCAGCAGCAGCGGCTCGAACTTCTTCGCAATCGCCAGCCAGAGCAGCAGCAGGCTGACCAGCAGCATCACCGCCTGGCCGAACCCCAGGTGCATCAGCCCCATCCCCTGAATCAGGGCGTTCAGACTTTCCATTTCCGCTCCTCGTCGTTACGCCAGCTGCAGCAGGGTGTCGCCGACCGCCACCGCATCGCCGGCTTTCACCGCGATACCGCGGACGGTCCCGGCCCGGGCGGCGCGGATTTCGGTCTCCATCTTCATGGCTTCCAGAATCAGCAGCACCTCGCCTTCGGCCACCGTCTGGCCCTCGCCGGCAATCACTTTCCAGATAGTGCCCGCCAGCGGCGCGGTGACCGGGGTGCCGGCGCCGGCCGGGGCGGCGGCAGGAACCGGTGCGGAAGACGGGGTGGCCGCCGTCAGCTGGCTGACGTCGCCGCCGTCGCTGACCTTCACCACAAAGGCTTTGCCTTCCACTTCCACGGTGTAGATACCGGAGGCGGCAGCTTTCGCCGGGGCAGGAGCAGGCTGCGCGGCTTCCACCTGCGGCACCGGTTCAAAGGCCGCCGGGTTATGGCGGTTTTCGAGGAACTTCAGGCCGGGCTGCGGGAACAGGGCCACGGTGAGTACGTCGTCGATGGCGTTCTCCGCCAGCTGAATATTCTTCTCCTGCGCCTGGCGATTCACATCGGCTTCCAGCTGCGCCAGCTCCGGCTTCAGCAGGTCCGCCGGGCGGCAGGTGATGGCCTCAGCGCCGTCCAGCACCCGCGCCTGCAGGGCGGCGTTCACCGGCGCCGGGGTGCGGCCGTATTCACCTTTCAGAATACCGGCGGTCTCCTTCGCGATGGTTTTGTAGCGCTCGCCGGTCAGCACGTTGAGCACCGCCTGGGTGCCGACAATCTGCGAGGTCGGGGTGACCAGCGGGATGAAGCCGAGGTCCTCGCGCACGCGGGGGATTTCCGCCAGCACTTCATCCAGACGGTGGGCGGCGCTCTGCTGCTTCATCTGGCTTTCGAGGTTGGTGAGCATCCCGCCCGGCACCTGGGCGACGAGGATACGGCTGTCGGTGCCCTTCAGCTGGCCCTCGAAGGCATGGTACTTCTTACGCACCTCGCGGAAGTACGCCGCGATGCTCTCCAGCTTGTGGATATCCAGCCCGGTGTCGTGCTCAGTACCCGCGAGGGTGGCCACCAGCGCTTCGGTGGCCGGGTGGCCGTAGGTGGCGCTCATCGAGGAGATGGCGGTATCGACGCCGTCGACGCCGGCTTCAATGGCCTTCAGCAGGGCCATCTCCGCCATGCCGGTGGTGGCGTGGCAGTGCAGGTGCAGGGTGACGGCAAAGCGTTTTTTGATTTCGCTGACCAGCTCAAAGGCGGCGCCGGGGGTGAGAATGCCGGACATGTCTTTAATCGCGATGGAGTCGACGCCGGTCTCCAGCAGCTGTTCGGTGAGGTCGAGCCAGGTCTGCAGGGTGTGGGCCGGGCTGGTGGTGTAGCTCAGGGTGCCCTGGGCGTGGGCGCCGTGGCTGCGCACCGCCTGCAGGGCGGCCTGCATGTTGCGCGGGTCGTTCATGGCGTCGAAGACGCGGAAGACGTCCATGCCGTTTTTGACGGCGCGCTCCACGAAGCGTTCGACCACGTCGTCGGCGTAGTGACGGTAGCCGAGCAGGTTCTGGCCGCGGAGCAGCATCTGCAGCGGGGTTTTCGGCATCGCCTTTTTCAGCTCGCGCAGGCGGACCCACGGGTCCTCGCCGAGGAAGCGGATGCAGGCGTCAAAGGTGGCCCCGCCCCAGCACTCCAGCGAGCGGTAGCCGACGTCGTCAAGCTGAGCGGCGACGGGGAGCATATCGTCGAGACGCAGACGGGTGGCGAACAGGGACTGGTGGGCGTCGCGCAGGACGACATCGGTAATGGCAACGGTCATGAATTCCTCCGTGAATTAAGGGTGAAGACGGCGGTGGTGGTGAATGGCGGCGACAATCGCCGGCGTTAAGCGGGCGAAGTCGTCGGCGGGCGCAACGGCGGCCGGCGCCGGTTTGGGGGCGGCAGGCGGCTCGGGAAACAGGCGGTTGACGGCGAGGGACATTCCCCGGATGGCGAAAATGAGCAGCAGCAGGAACACCAGCACAAAGCCCATGCCGAGAAACATCAGGGTGAAGCCTTCGCCTAACAGGACGGCATTATCAGTCATAAAATAGCCTTTGGGAGGGGCGCAATAATGGCTAACAGCAGACCGCGTTAGCAGAGTGGATTTCCCCGGACCGCCTGGTCAGAAGCCTCTGTTTAGCGGTCAGCTGCCGCTGCCATTACTGCGCTATATATTCAATCGGGGTTATTTAATGAAGCTCACATGTTTGCAGATTTCATCGGCGACAATGTCTTTGCGCTGATTAAAGATCACTTTATTCTGCTCAAACAGGTTATTGCCGTGGGTATCGATTGAGACAATTAACGGCCCGAACTCTTTCACCCGACATACCCATAAGGTTTCCGGCATCCCTAAATCACGCCACTGCGCATCTTCTATTTCTTCCACGCAGACCGCGGCGACGACCGCGCAGCCGGCCGGGAACACGCAGTGCAAGGCTTTATGCTCGGCGCAACCCTCTTCGGTTCCCTTCCCCATACCGCCTTTACCAACGATTAATTTCACGCCGGTTCTGGCAATAAACTCTTTTTCAAATTTCTCCATGCGCATACTGGTGGTCGGCCCAACGGAGACCATTTCAAATTTATTTTCCGAACCTTTAATCGGTCGCACAATCGGCCCGGCATGCAATATCGCGCCACCGGCAACATTGACCGGTAATTCACGCCCGCCCTCAATTAAGCGACGATGAGCCACATCTCGACAGGTCACAATATGGCCGTTGAGATAAATGATATCGCCCGCTTTAATATCAGCTAAATCTTCATCTTTAATGGGCGTAGTGAGTATTTTTTTAGCCATCAGAATGCCACTCCTGTGTGAGACGTAATGGTGTAGTTCAGGTCTTTATCGAAAACGATATGTCCTTTGCGGTGCGACCAGCAGCCGACGTTGACCGCCACGCCAATAGTGGAAGGATGGCGTGCGGTATTTTCGATATTGACGCCCATCACGGAGGTATTGCCGGACATCCCCTGCGGCCCCAGGCCAATTTTGTTGATGCCGTCTTCGAGCATTTTTTCCAGCGACGCGGCGCGTTCGTTATCATTGTGCGAGCCAATCGGGCGCATCAGCGCTTTCTTCGACAGCAGCGCCGCGGTTTCTACTGACGTTGCCACCCCAACGCCAACCAGCAATGGCGGGCAGGCGTTCAGGCCATAGCTGGTCATCACATCCAGCACAAAGCGGGTCACCCCTTCATAGCCAGCGCCAGGCATCAACACCATCGCTTTACCCGGCAGCGAGCAGCCGCCGCCAGCCATATAGGTGTAGATGCTGCACTGATCGGAATCCGGGACAATCTCCCAGAAAACGGTGGGCGTCCCTTTGCCAACGTTTTTGCCGGTGTTGTATTCATCAAAGGTCTCGACGCTGTTATGACGCAGCGGGGAGTCGACGGTGGCTTTGATCACCGATTCGCGCAACAGCGCTTCCAGTTCGCCGATCAGCGGGAAGTTGGCGCCGCACTCCACCAGAAACTGGATCACGCCGGTATCCTGGCAGGAGGGACGATCCAGCTCTTTCGCCAGTCGCTGGTTTTCAATCATGGTGGTGAAGATGACATCCGCCAGCTGGCTGGTCTCTTTCTTATGCAACTCTTTTAGTTTTGCCGTGACGTCATCAGGCAATACTTTGCCGGTATATCCCACAAATCTGGCCATAATGTCGGTCATGCGGGATATCTGTTCACTTTTGCTCATAAAGGCTCCTTAGTCAGAACAGCGTCCGTAAGTTACGGATGAAAAGGGAAAAGGATTGGCAGCAGGATCAGGCTGACAATGGTGGAAACGATAATCAGAGGGATGCCGGACTTGGCGTAATCGACGAACTTATAGCCCCCGGCCGACAGCACCATCATATTGGCGGGCATACCGATCGGCGTCGCATAGGCGCAGGAGCTACCAATCACCGTCGCCATCAGCACCGCACGCGGATCGGCCCCCATACCGGCGGCAATAGACAGGCTCACTGGCACCAATAGCGCGACGGTGGCGGTATTGGACATAAAGTTGGTCATCACCACGGAGAGGATAAAAACCACCACCAGCAGCATGAACGGCGAGGAGTTGTTGCCCAGCAGACCGATAACCTGGTCAGCCACCAGCTTGCCCGCCCCGGTCATTTCCAGCGCCTTTGCCAGCGCCAGGGTGCCGCCGAAGATAAAAATAGTCTGTGAATCAATGGCTTTGTAAGCTTGCTTTTCCGTCAGAACCCCGGTAACAACCAGTAACAGGGCACCAATACAGCCCGCCACCGCCAGTCTAATGCCGGTCTGTTTTTCGAAAATCATGCCGAGGATCGTGGCGATCAGTACGACCAGGGACAGGATCTGCTTCCAGCGCGGAACATGACTGTAATCACGCTGTTCGCCGACGCTGCCCACTTCACCGCTGTTCGGGTTATTGGGCAGGAACTTATAGCCGATGGTCAGGAAATAGAGGATGCCGCAGACCAGCATTGGTAGGCCCACTTTCGCATACTCAAAGAAGCCGAAACCGCTACCGATCTTCTGCAGGGCCGATTGTGCGATCAGGTTGCCCGGAGCGCCAATCAGCGACAGGTTGCCGCCCAGCGCGGCAGCAAACACCAGCGGCATCAGCAGACGCGAGCGGGTAAATCCCGATTTGGCGGCCACGCCAATCACGACCGGGATCAATACGGCTGCCGTACCGGTATTCGAGAGAAAACCTGACATCACGCCAACCACCACCATAATGGTGAAGATCAGCTGCTTCTCAGTTTTGGCGAAGTGAGTGATCACCCCACCGACTTTATTGGCCATCCCGGTCTCAAATAACGCCCCGCCAACAATAAACATGGCGACAAAGAGAATGACGTTGCTGTCGATAAAACCGGCAAAGGCCTGCTTTAGATCCAATACGCCAGTGACCACTAACGCCACGCAAACCACCATGGAAGTCACTGCCAGCGGCACCTTCTCCCAGATAAACATGACGATAGCGAACACCAGCAAACATAGGGTGATGGTAATCGGTTCCATACTTATAATTTTTCCTATCAATGATATATGATATTGTATCCAATATTGACGAGGGAGAAATTATTCCCATGCAAAAAGTAAGTCAATGCGTTTTTGTGGAATGATCGCGCAATGAGATCTGCATCAAGATCCTGCGCAGATCGTCACGAGGAGGAATTAATAATGTTGATAAATACAACAAACGCCAGCCATTCGCTGGCGATCGAACCGGTCAGGGTGCCGGATCGGGCAGGTAACGCGTGAGCATATTCTCCATCGAGCGGATGATATGCTCATGCATTCGCTGGCGGGCCAGCGCTTCGTTATGCTGCTCAAGCGCTTGTAAGATCGCTTTATGTTCACGAATGGAAATGATGGCGTACTCTTCTTCGGTCACCTTGTGCCCCATCGAGAGTCCGTTCCACATGTTGCAGAGCAGCATCTTCATTTTTTCATTTCCCGCCGCGTTCCAGATCTCCATGTGGAAGGCCTGATTCAGGTCGGAATATTCAGCAGAATTATTGTCTGCCAGCGCCTTCTCTGCGGCATAGTGAACCTGAGCGATGCGTGTAATATCGGTCCCTGGGTGAGAAGCTTTCGCCACCGCTTCACTTTCCAGTACGGCGCGAATTTCGTAATGCTCGCGGATAGTCTGCTCATTAATCCCCAGCACCACCGCACCTTTATTCGGCCGCACTTGAATCAGGCCATCAGCGGCTAAAATCTGAAACGCTTCACGTACCGGCATGCTGGAAACGCCAACCATTTTGGCAATCCCTTCAAGGGTAATTTCCTGCCCTTCCACTAAATCCCGCGAAAGGATCGCTTTACGCAAAACCGCCGCCACCTGCTCCTTCGCGGAAAGAAGCTTAATTTTCCCTAATTTAGGCTTCTGCACTTTCCCAATCCTTCATATGTTGACGCATTATCTCCGCAAGGATAAGGAAATAACGCTGTGTTGCCTGAGCAATTTTTTCGCCTTCACCCTGGCCAATGGCGCTCGCCAGTTCGCTCAGGATCTGCGCCGACTCCTGGCCATCCTCTTTCAGGTACAGAATGACATAGGAAATATAACCGTCCAAAAATTGCTGATACGCCTTTGCCAGATAGCGGTTATCAAGATAGGAAATCAGCAACTGATGAAACGCCAGTTCACCGGCGTTATCACCAGCACATGCCAGCTCCTGCGCGCGTACGCGAAGTAATTCCCCCTGATTCGCCGGCACGAGGGCAAATAGTTCCGCAGCCATCACCGCGATAACGCGAAAAATATGGCTCACGTCCTCGACGGCCAGCGTGGAGACCTGCATATGTCGGTTAGGCAAGCGCACCAGAAATCCTTCCTGTTCAAGGGACTGTAGCGCTTCCCTAACCGGCATACGTGAAAGTCCCAGCTGTTCTGCGATGTTCTCCTGAGTCAATTCCTCCCCGGGTTTCATGGCGCCGGAGAGGATCTGATAACGAATCATCTGCGCGATTTGGTCCCGGGTCTGTTTTCTTTCGATCTTTTTCACGCTGTCCTCATGGCTGGTGGCTTACAACGCGGGGGATTTTAGCAGATTTGCCCGACCGCTGGCGCATTGGGGCGAAAAGTGAGGTAATAAAAAGCCGGAACAACAGTTCCGGCTTTTTTGAGCGTGCGAGGTTACTTGTTGACGAAGTCTTCGCCGAGCGCGATATCTTTCTTCAGGGTGTCCAGCATGCCTTCCAGCGCCTGCTGCTCAAAGGCGCTGAGTTTGCCGATAGACTGACGCTCTTCTACGCCATTCTTCCCCAGCAGGAGCGGCTGAGAGAAGAAACGCGCATACTGGCCGTCGCCTTCCACGTAGGCGCACTCCACTACGCCTTTTTCTCCCTGCATGGCGCGAACCAGAGAAAGGCCAAAGCGCGCAGCCGCCTGACCCATCGACAAGGTCGCCGACCCGCCGCCCGCTTTCGCTTCCACGACCTCGGTACCGGCGTTTTGAATGCGTTTAGTCAGATCGGCCACTTCCTGATCGCTAAAGCTGACGCCCGGGATCTGCGACAGTAAAGGCAGAATGGTGACCCCGGAGTGACCGCCAATAACCGGGACTTCCACCTCGGTTGCCGATTGACCTTTCAGCTCCGCCACAAAGGTATTGGAGCGGATGATGTCCAGCGTAGTCACGCCGAACAGTTTGTTTTTATCGTACACGCCGGCTTTTTTCAGCACTTCGGCGGCGATGGCCACGGTGGTGTTCACCGGGTTGGTAATAATGCCGATGCAGGCCTGCGGGCAGGTTTTGGCTATCTGCTGCACGAGGTTCTTAACGATACCCGCATTCACATTAAACAGGTCGGAACGATCCATGCCGGGCTTACGCGCTACGCCCGCGGAGATCAGCACCACATCAGCGCCTTCCAGCGCCGGGGTAGCATCTTCACCGGAAAATCCTTTAATTTTTACATCTGTGGGGATATGACTTAGATCTACCGCCACGCCCGGCGTAACCGGAGCGATGTCGTACAACGAGAGCTCTGAACCTGAAGGCAGTTGGGTCTTAAGTAGTAGGGCAAGCGCCTGGCCGATACCACCGGCAGCGCCAAGGACTGCAACTTTCATCCTAAACTCCTTATTATGGTTAATTTAGTCTTTCGTTATTCCGTCGCCTGGACCTTAATTCACAAGATGAACAATTACAATGATTATGGCTGAAGAATGCATTATTGTGCGTAGCAATAGAACAGCGGCGCACTTTATGCTTCCTGACTGACCATCCAGCAAAGCGAAGTACCGGATCGACTATTGGTTACAATACACCCAGCCAGTTGCGCAAAACAACACCAACTCAATAACATTTCATTTACTTTTACATGCCTTTAAGCGTTGTGATGAGAACATGTTCCTTATACGGTTTTTTTGCTAAAATATGCCCCCTTCATAACATTATTTACCTATCCCCTCGCGGATTATTTGCATAAAAATTCACGGTTATGCATAATGATGTCGATTTTACCACCATAATCTGGGTGACTTATGCGAAGTTCGGCAAAACAAGAAGAACTGGTTAAAGCGTTTAAAGCGCTGCTTAAAGAAGAGAAATTCAGCTCGCAGGGAGAGATCGTCCAGGCGCTGCAGGAAGAAGGCTTCGAGAATATCAACCAATCGAAGGTTTCCCGCATGCTCACCAAATTTGGCGCGGTTCGTACCCGTAACGCCAAAATGGAAATGGTCTATTGCCTGCCTGCCGAGCTTGGCGTGCCGACCACCTCCAGCCCGCTGAAAAATCTGGTGCTGGATATCGATTATAACGATGCCGTCGTGGTGATTCACACCAGCCCCGGGGCAGCGCAGCTGATCGCCCGTCTTCTCGACTCGCTGGGCAAGGCGGAAGGTATTCTTGGCAGCATCGCCGGGGATGACACCATCTTCACCACGCCAGCGCGCGGTTTCACAGTGAAAGATCTGCACGACGCTATCCTGGTGCTGTTCGAACAGGAACTCTGAGCATTCCCCTCTGGCAACCGTCAGAGGGTGATTCCCCCTCTTCTCTCCCTCCCCCCCTTTCAACTCAACAAAAATTTAACATTTCGTGTGATTTAGCCTGTCTATACGTTCTTTTACGTAAGGGAAACGCCTAAAACGCACGAAAGATCAAAATCGTATACATTTATGATTTTATTAGAAATAAAACTTATCTCTGTCTGTGACTCGTCATTTTTAATTCTTATCGGTTATAAAAAGCGCAATTTATTGTAACTATTAACGCGCAAAACAATTAGCATGGTATTAATATTTTTGGTGATTAGTGTATACTTGTTTTTGTGATGAGGGTCACGAAACAAAGACCCTCAACAAAAAGATTCGACGAGGTGAACATCATGAAAATCAAAACCACTGTAGCAGCTCTCAGCATCCTGTCCGTCATGTCGTTTGGCGCTTTCGCCGCTGATGTTATCAACAGCGAGCAAGCCCAGGGCCGCGAGGCCATCGGTACAGTTTCCGTCGGCGCGGTAGCCTCTTCCCCGATGGATATGCATGAAATGCTGAACAAAAAAGCGCAGGAAGAAGGGGCTTCTTCTTACCGCATTATCGAAGCCCGCACTGGCGACCACTGGCATGCCACTGCTGAGCTGTATAAATAAGTTTTAGATCGTCAACGATTAACCCGACAAAAATTCTCTACCGCGGCCCGGCCTCATTCATCGCCCCGCCGCGGCAAAACAAAGACTGGAGTAAAGATTATGAAACGCGCAATGATCATCGCATCCCTTGGCCTGGCTTCTCTTCTCTCTTTCGGCGCTAGCGCGGCCGTTCAGCAAGTGAACGCTGAGCAAGCCCAGAACCTGCAGTCCATGGGCACCATCTCGGTTTCCCAGGTAGGTAGTGCGCCAATGGACATGCGTCAGGAACTGGCCGCTAAAGCCGAGAAAGAAGGCGCCAGCAGCTACCGTATTATTGAAGCACGTACCGGCGATAGCTGGCACGCCACCGCTGAGCTGTACAAATAAACCCTCGTCGTCTTATTTCGACGACTTGCCCCCGCCTGCCGGGGGCTTTTTTATGCCTGCCGGGCGTTAAAACGTAACTCCCCCTCCAGCTCTTCCTCTGCTTCATCAAATAATAAAATTAACGCCCCAAAGCGCCGACGCTGCTTGTCATTTAAATGGATGAACTCAATGTCCAGCGGCAGCGGCAGCAGCCCACCGGTCACCGCGTCCCATAGCGAATCAAGGTTGTTGACCTTATCCTGTGCCAGCTCGAAGGTGCGGGAAAACTCCCGGTAGAAATCCTGTTGCTCGGCGATTTCGTCAAAATCAAACGTATAGGTGGTCATGGCAGCCCCTCCCGCTTCTCTTCCTGTCGCCGTTAAGTATAGCGATAAAAAAACCGACGCCTGGGCGTCGGTTTATGGGTTAACTGCTGGTCAGCACATGCTGGTACTTGTGCAACATCTCAACCAGTCGCCGTACCGGCTCGGTCACCTGCGGCGAAGCCTCCCAGACCCGCAGCTTCTCCTGATAAACATCAAGCTCCGCCAGCAGCCGGGTAAAGTAGCGCCGACGCTTATCATCGCTCCCGGCGGAGATCACATGATCCGCGGTACGTCGCAGCTGGCGATGGAACGCCGACAGATCCTCATTCACCGGCACGGGCGCATCGCGCAGGCGCTGGTGGGCAATGATTAACGTCAACGCCAGACGGAAACGGGCGACATCGCCAGGGAATTTGTTGAGCAATAAAAACAGCTGCTGATAGAGCGCGGGCAGATGATTCTCTTTGCGACGCGCCGAGTTGGTGGTCAGCGAAGAGACCGCCGCGGAGACAAACTGGTTCAGCAGCACCCGACCGGTTCTTGCCCGGGAGTTATCCCTGACAATGAGAATAACCATCAGGGCGAGGAAACAACCGACGATCTGCCCCAGCGCGCTATCGAGGAACTGACTGAACTGGAACTGCATCGGGTTATCCAGCACCAGAATGTTGATGGTGCTCGCCAGCGCCCCCAGCGATCCGAGGCGCCTTTTCTGCACTTCGATACCGATAAAAAACGCCATCGCCGCCAGGCTGATACAAAGCAACAGCATACTCTGCTGCGTCGCCGGCATGATCACCAGAAAGTACAGGGTACCCAGCGGTAACGCCGCCAGAGTACCGTAGAGAAAGTCTATCGCCACCATTCGCGGGTTAGGCAAGCGCATCGCCAGCGCGGTAACCACGGCAATCATCACCATTGCGCCGCTGCCTGAGGTCCAGCCCGTCCACAGCCAGAACAACGTCCCAAGGATACAGGAGACAGAGGTACGCCAGAAGTTCACCATCGCGTGGTGACGCTCGGCGGACTCCACTTTAACCACCGTTTCGCCGCGCAATACACCGTCTTCGATGCGGCTGATTTTGGTGTTGCCCACCACGCCACGCTTAAGCAGCAGGTAACGGGTGGCTGCGCCTACCCAGCTGTAGATGGTGACCGGCGTATTATGCTCGCCTTTCCAGGTCAGGAAGCGACGCATACGCTTCAGCTGCTGGTGAACATCCTGCACCGTCTCAACCGGCTCAGCGAACAGCTCGCGGTAGTCGTCCGTCACCATTTCCGGGCGCGAGTTCTGAATCAGGTAGGTTTCGCAAGCCTGGGTGATAAGCGTTAGCGAGAGGGTATTGATCGCCTTCAGGCGTTGATTCGCCTTAGCCCAGCGAGAGGACTCCATAATCAGGTTACTGCGCATTCCTTCCAGCGCCGTGGTGCGACGCACCAGCGCTCCCCAGGCCTGATCCACTTCATCTTTTTCGCCGTGCGCAACGCATAACTGCATCAGCTTATACTGCGCAATCAGCAGGTTATCCAGTTCAAGGTCGATCTCTTTTTTAATCGAACGCGGGGAGAACAGCAGATCGGCGACGATGGCGCTGACAATCCCGATGACGATTTCGCTGCAGCGCTCAACGGCAAACTGCGGCGCCAGCATCGGATCGGTGTGGATGGTAATAATGATAATCAGCGCGGTGTATCCGGCCAGCCCCCAGGCATAGGAGTTTTCGACCTTGACCAGCGACGAAACCCAGGTACAAAACCCGGCCCACAGGCAGCAGACCAGCATCATCAGCAGAGGGGCGCGGATCATCAGGATGATGATGACCAGCGCCGCAATACAGCCAATAAAGGTCCCGGCAATACGCAACATGCCGCGATAGCGGATCGCGCCGGAGTACGGCTCTCCCCCGGCGGCAAAGGCCGGGCCAGCGGCGACAATCGCCGCGGTCAGCACCGCCCAGCGCGGCGTTTCGAGCTGAAAATGGAAGCCGACGAACAGCGCCAACACCACCGCGCATGCAAGCTTAATAGCAAAGCGGAGATGCTGGGGAGCAATAGTATATGTCCCCATAGCGATTAACCGAATTCGCGCAGGCGCATAGCCAGTTTCTGGAAGAAGTTGGCCTGGCTGGTATCACGGTCTTCTTTACCGGTGATCACCACCGTCGCCGTCGTGCCCGATGGCCACAGATTCCCCTGCTGGTGGTCAAGGCGAATACGAACCGGCACACGCTGCGCCAGACGCACCCATTCAAGGTTGGAATCCACCGAAGCCATCCCTTTCGAGTCGCTGCTGCTGCTGGCGTTGGTTACCCCCGCAGCGATACTGTCCACCGTGCCTTTAATGGTTTTGCTGCTGCCAAGCGGGGTAATTTCCGCCCGGTATCCAGGGCGGACGCCTTCCAGTTTGGTCTCTTCCAGATAGGCCATGACGTAAAATGTATTCTCTTTCACCAGCGCCACCGCCGTGGAGCCGCGGGTGATAAATTCCCCGGTATAGACGTTAAGGTTGGTCACCCAGCCATCCGCGGGGGCGCGAATCTCTGTGCGCTGCAGGTCCAGTCTGGCCAGGTCGCGGCTGGCCACCGCTTTCGCCAGCTGATGCTCAACGGTCTGCAGCACGTTGTTCGCCTGGTCAATCTCTTCCCGCGACATCGCCTGGACGCCAAGCTTATTACGCCGACCGGCTTCGACACGTTTTTCCTGGGCTAAGGTCTGGTAGTAGGCGACATCGGCTTCCGCCTGCGCCAGCGCTTTTTGGTAACGGGGTTGGTCAATAACAAACAATACCTGGTCTTTCTTAACCAGTTGGTTATCCTTGACGTTTACCTGGGAAATTAGCCCGGAGACGTCGGGGGCAATGGCCACAATGTCGGCGCTAAAACGCGCATCCCGCGTCCACGGCGAAGCGGTGTAGTAAACCCAGGCGCGGAAAATCGCCACGAAGGCCAAAATGACCAGTATCACGGTAATAGCGGTACGGAGGATATTTCTTGTTAGTGTTTTCACATCAACCTCAAACGAACAAGCGCGATATCAAATAAAAAAGGCAGCAATATAGCGCCGTATTAAACAGTGCAGGGTGCCAGACAAAATCGTAAATGCCGGTCGGAACCAGCAATCGGTGCACCAGCCAGAAGATGGCCAGCGACAAAAGCAACTCGAAGAAGATCGGCGGAAACGATAAGCCGAAAATCACGATGACAGGAAACAGACTCATGATGACCTTGAATAAGAAGCGTACAGGTAGTGAGCAGATGCGTTTATTATGTAGCTAACAATATATTAACGTAACGATTGCCGCATTATCTACAATGTGTGATCTAAATCACTTTTAAGCCAGAGTGAATAATGGAACGATTAAAGCGCATGTCCGTTTTCGCCAAAGTGGTCGAATTAGGTTCCTTCACCGCAGCGGCCCGCCAGCTTCAGATGAGCGTTTCCTCGATCAGTCAGACCGTCGCCAAACTGGAAGATGAACTGCAGGTGAAGCTGCTCAACCGCAGCACCCGCAGCCTTGGCTTAACGGAAGCGGGTAAAATTTACTATCAGGGCTGCCGTAGGATGCTGTTTGAAGCACAGGATGTCCATGAGCAATTATACGCATTTAACAACACCCCTATCGGAACGCTGCGTATCGGCTGCTCTTCAACTATGGCACAGAATGTTCTGGCGCGCATAACGGCGAAAATGCTGAAAGAATACCCCGGGCTCTCCGTCAATCTGGTCACCGGCATACCTGCGCCGGACCTGATCGCCGACGGTCTTGACGTGGTGATCCGCGTGGGCGCCCTGCAGGATTCCAGTCTTTTTTCCCGCCGTCTGGGCTCAATGCCGATGGTGTTATGCGCCGCGAAAAGCTATCTGGCGCAGGCTGGCAATCCTGAGAAACCGGCCGATCTTGCCGGGCATGCCTGGCTGGAATATAGCGTGCGGCCGGACAATGAGTTTGTCATTATCGCGCCGGAAGGGATCTCAACCCGCCTGACCCCGCAGGGGCGCTTTGTGACCAATGATCCCATGACGCTGGTGCGCTGGCTGACCGCCGGGGTGGGTATCGCCTATGTGCCGTTGATGTGGGCGATCGAAGAGATCAATCGCGGTGAGCTTGAGATCCTGCTGCCGAGCTACCAGTCCGATCCGCGTCCGGTCTACGCCCTGTACACCGAAAAGGATAAACTGCCGCTGAAAGTGCAGGTCTGTATCAATTATCTGACGGAGTATTTTGTCGACGTGGCGAAGATCTATCAGGGGATGCACGGCAGAGGGATCGCCCGCTGAAGCGGTTCCCGGCGACGCCGGGAACCCGCTCAGGATCAGGCAGTGCCGCCGACGGTGAGGTTATCGACCTTCAGGGTCGGCTGGCCAACGCCCACCGGCACGCTCTGGCCCTCTTTGCCACAGACGCCGACGCCGTTATCCAGACGCAGATCGTTACCCACCATCGAAATCTGCTGCATAGTCTCAATCCCGGAGCCGATCAGGGTAGCGCCTTTCACCGCCTTCGTGACCTTGCCTTTTTCGATCAGATAGGCCTCGGAGGTGGAGAAGACAAACTTACCGGAGGTGATATCCACCTGCCCGCCGCCGAAGTTTGGCGCGAAGATACCGTAGTCCACCGACTCGATAATCTCCTGCGGCGTGGACTGGCCCGCCAGCATATAGGTGTTGGTCATACGCGGCATCGGCAGATGGGCATAGGATTCACGGCGGCCGTTGCCGGTCGGCGCGACGCCCATCAGACGCGCATTGAGTTTATCCTGCATGTAGCCTTTCAGGATGCCGTTTTCGATCAGCACATTGTATTGACCCGGCGTGCCTTCGTCATCGATGGCCACCGAGCCACGACGGTCGACGATGGTGCCATCGTCCACGACGGTGCACAGCTCAGAGGCGACTAATTCCCCCATATGGCCGCTAAAGACCGAGGTGCCGCGACGGTTGAAATCGCCTTCCAGGCCGTGACCGACCGCTTCGTGCAGCAGGACGCCAGGCCAGCCGGCGCCGAGCACCACCGGCAGCATCCCCGCCGGGGCGGCGACCGCCGAGAGGTTAACCAGCGCCATGCGCACCGCTTCTTTCGCCCAGGCGTCGGCCCGTACTTCGCCCTCCTGAGAGGCGAGGAAATAGTCATAGCCAAAACGCCCGCCGCCGCCGCTGCTGCCGCGCTCGCGTTTGCCGTCCTCTTCCACCAGCACGCTGACCGAGAGGCGCACCAGCGGACGAACGTCGGCGGCCAGAGTGCCGTCGGTGGCGGCCACCAGAATCAGCTCATAGACCCCGCTCAGGCTGGCCGAAACCTCCTGCACGCGCTGGTCCGCCGCGCGGGCGACTTTGTCTACCCGGCGGAGAATATCCAGCTTCTCTTCCCGGCTCATACTCTGCAGCGGGTCGATGCTGGTATAGAGGGCGCTGTGCTCTACGGCGCCGAGGGTCTGTACTTTGCCATTGCCCGTCTCGCGCACAATGGTCCGCGCCGCCTGGGCGCTCTGCTCCAGCGCCAGCTTGCTGATCTGGTCAGCGTAGGCAAAGCCCGTTTTTTCGCCGCTGACGGCGCGCACGCCTACGCCCTGGTCGATATTGTACGACCCATCTTTAATGATGCTGTCTTCCAGAACCCAGGATTCGTGATAGCTCGACTGAAAATAGAGATCGCCGTAATCGAGGCGGCGCTCGGTCAGTTGACCAAGAATGGCAAACAGGTCCTGATGATTCAGGCCATTTGCCGACAGTAATTGTTCACTTACCAGGTTCAGACTCATCGTTATGCTACTCGTTTGTTGCCGCCTGACAGGCGGAAATACAGAAGGCTTCTATTGAGATTGCGGCAATTCCCGGCAATCGTCAAATCATTGCTTTTTGTTGCTGCGCGCCTGGCGCAGCACTTCATTGATCTGCGGCTGGTCAATCGGGCCGGTGATGCGATAGCGCAGTATCGAGACTTTGTTCCACAGCGGCCCCAGCACCTTGCTGGCGGCAAACACCGCCGCGCCGACAATCGGGTTGACGGCGAAGGCCGCCGCCACGCCGACGGTCGCGGATATCTCCGGCGCCACCACCGCCTGCAGGTCCAGATGACGACGCACCAGATCGACCGACCCTTTCATGGCAATGTCCGCCTCCAGGCCATCCACCAGCGTATCATCGGTATGCAGTACACCATCCTTAATCCAGGCCGTACTGTTAATCGAGTCGAAGTAAAATCCTTCGCTAAAGGTATCGCTGAAGTCGAAGCGCAGTTTGCGCAGCAGGGCATCGACGCTCAGCAAACGCAGCAGCTGGCCTGCGTGTCCGGTACTCAGGTCGGTAAACTGACCCTTGCCGAGGTGGCTTTTAATGATCCCATTGAGCGACGCGACATCGGGTGACCAGGGCGGCGCGCGCCAGTGCAGATCGTAGTCGATATCAAACGGCGAATCCTTCACCGGTGTGGAAACGCCAAAGAAATCCGCAAATTCATCCGTTTTATTGCCATGCAGTCTGCCTTTCAGCGAGGTGCGCACCCCGGAAGGGGCGTTAACCCACACGCCGTCGGTCGTCAGCCGGCCAAACCCGGTATCCACCAGGCCATTGGAGAGCGTTAAGGTATCGCCCTTGATCGCCACATCGCCGTCGATACGGCCATATTTTTGCCCCCACAGCCAGCATTCCGCGCAGCGCAGCTGCAGATCGGGCCAACCGTGGAAATCCGGCCGCGTCTCCGCCTGCGGGGCCACGTTCTCCGTTCCGCCCTTGCCGCTGGCGCTGGCCGGGTTGAAATAGAGATAACGCACATTTGCCAGCCACGGGGCATTGTCGCGCATCGTCAGGGTGGCGTTGATCTCGCGCCCCTGCGCCTCAACCTGTGAACCGCCGGTGACCGGCTGCGACATCAGACTCACGTTGTTCCATTGCTGGCCGGCCAGCGCAAGCGACGGCGTACGCAGCACAATGCGCGGTGGAAAGAGGACGCTGCTGCTGACTTCATTCGCCGCGCCCTTCTGGAACAGCGCCAGCCACTGCGCGCCATCCATCGGCGGCAGATTGAGCTCAACGCCGGGCTGGTCGGGCAGCGGAGAGGGGCCTTTGCTGTCCGTCGTGAGGATCGCTCTGTCCAGCGTCAGCTTACGGTTCAGCAACCAGCGGCTGTTGATATGATTCTTCGCGCCAACGGAACCGGTCAGGTCGAAGCTGCTCAGACCGCCGGCAACATTAATTTTGACCGGCAGGGGTTCGCCAGCGGGCTTGTTGACCGGTGAAGGTAAGTGACTGCTCACATTCTTCAGATCGCCATTGATATCAACCTTATAGCTGGCATTGCCATGGTACGGCAGTTCGATAGCGACTTTACCCTCCCAAGGAACGCTACCGCTCAGCGCCTCATTAACCGCTTTCGGCAGCAGCCCGGTGCGCGACGGTTGCCAGCTGGCGTTCATCCCGACATCCACCAGAAATGCTTTTTCGCCTTCGCGGGTGGAAAAATTGAGGTTCAGCGGCTGATTAAACCAGGTCGCGCTCAACGTTTGACTATTAAGATCGCCATTCACAAAGCTGAAATTACCGCTCAGATTCTGCAGCGTGGTATCTAACGGCTTGATAAACAGATCGTTATTCTGCAGATGCACATCGCCTTTCGCGGTGGTCATTTCGCCATCGAGGGGAATGTTCAGATGTAAGCGAGCGCTTACATCACCATCCAGCTGCAGGGAATCCAGCGCCGCTCCCAGGGTCTCTTTCAGCGGCGTGGTGTTGAAATAAGGTCCCACCTCTTTCCCCGGGCCTTTGATATCGGCATCAATCAGCAGTTTTTCCTGTGCATAATCCGGGATCGCGGCATCGAGATTGCTGGCGGTTACGTTGCCGAGCATCGCTTTCTCCGCCCGCATCCACAGGCCGCTGTTGATAAAATTAAGGTCGATATTCAACCCGGTCAGCGCCGGCCAGTCCGGTTGAAAAGCGAAAGTGGCATTCTTCAGCGGGACGTAAACCTGGAACTGTCCTTCGTTGTGCGGATACGGGAACAGATGTGGGTTGCCGCCATACACCAGCGTCGCATCGCGTGCCTGTCCGGCTTTTATCGCGCTGCTGAGATAGTCCACCAGCGCTTTGCCCATCAGGTTTTCCGGGAAGTAACGCCACGCCTGGCCGCCATCGTTGGTGCTGATCCCCGCCAGAATGCCCAGCCAGGGATCGTCCCCCTGCGGTTGCAGATAGCGGAAGCCGCCGCGGGCGCGTACCCCCGTCGCCTGCACGTCAATATCGCGGCCATCAAGCATAAACCCTTTGTCATTTTTTACCCAGCTGAGGGTGGCTTCGCCAGCGGCGATCTCCAGCGGGGCCCGGAAAACACCGGTATACGGCATCAGCGCCTTCGTCATGCGCGCGCGCAGTTCCCCATGCTCAACGCTGCCATTCAGGCTGCCGGAAAAGTGTTCCGCTCCCGGCAGGAGCTTCCACTGCTTCCACGCCAGATCGCTCCACTGCGCCTGAAAGCGCGTTTTCTCCGTCGCCTGCAGGGGAATATCGAGAGCCAGCAGGTTGATTTTGCCGCTGGGCTGCGTGGTGCGCCAGAGTTCGCCCAATGAAGGCGCCAGCTTATCGGCAAACGGCTGCAGTCCGCTCAGACCGCTGAGGGCTAAGTTGCTGGCGCGAATACGTAATTCATCGCTACGCTGATGACCGTCGCCACCGACATCCTGCGCAGGGATCCACGCCATCGCCAGCGCGCCGCTTGGCCAGGGTTTATCGTCGATCGCGATCCGCGTATCGGGAATGTAGAAGCCCCAGCTCTGCTTGTCATGGGAGAGATGCGCCGTCAGGTTATCCACTGACAGGTGATGAACCTTGCTATCCCCCTGCCAGCTGGCGCCCCCTTTTTTCAGCCATACGTCGCCGCTGGCCACATCGCCTTTTTCAATGGTCATCCAGCCTTCGAGGCTGAAGCGGGCGCTTTTCAGGGCAATATTGTCCTGCATCCAGCGGCCCAGCCAGGGCTTGACGTCAATATCGTCAGCCTGCAGCCAGACCCGGCCTTTGTTCAGCAGGCCATCCTCATCGCGGAGATCCATCCGCACCTGCATGACGCCATGCTGGCCGGTGAGACTGGAAAGGCTGAGCTGCCCCTCGGCGCGGTGACGGTTCCTGCCGTTCAGCCAGGTCAGCTGCGGGACCGCCAGCTCCGCCCGCTGACCGGAAATAGTCAGGAAGCTCAGATGGCTGTCGCGCAGAGTAAAGTGGTCGAACTGACGTAAAAAGAGATCGCTGACGCGGTCGGTTTTCAGGCTTTCACCGCCGTCATTGGTCTGAATAGGGGTATTGGTATGGATCTGCAGCTGCCAGAAGGTGAGATCACGGAACTGCCAGCGCATATGCAACAGACTCTGCCAGACGTCCAGCGCCAGGGTCACGCGCTTGACCGCCATTGTCCCGCCATCTTTCAGCCCGACATGAATATCGCGGACATCTAATGTTGGGCCAAAAGTTTGCCAGCTGGCGGCGATCTGCGAGGCATCCACCGGCGTGCCGGTGAGAGAGGAGATCTTCTCCAGCAGCTGCGGACGCCAGGCATCGAGCTGTGGCAACACGAGACGCAAGCCACTCACCAGCAGCGCGACGATAACAATCAGTGTTGCCACGGTGAGCAATAAAATCCCGGGCAGTCGCCTCACGCCTCTCTCCTTGTCAGCCGCACAATGACGCAGTGTCTTACATCATAACCACATCGAACTGCTCTTGATTATAGAGCGGCTCAATTTGTACCTTCACCTGCTTGCCGACAAAGATCTCCACTTCCGCCAGCGCATGCGACTCTTCCCCTTTCAGGGTTTCCGCCACCGCAGGGGAAGCATAGACCAGGAAGCGATCGGAATCATAAGCATGATGCACGCGAACGATCTCACGCATAATCTCATAGCATACCGTTTCCACGGACTTTACCGTTCCGCGTCCGTGGCAGGTCGGGCATTCGTTGCACAGCACATGCTCCACGCTTTCGCGGGTGCGTTTACGGGTCATCTCCACCAGACCCAACTGGGAGAAACCGTTGATGCTGGTCTTCACCCGGTCTTTACTGAGGGCCTGCTCCAGGGAGTGCAACACCCGCCGGCGATGGTCTTCATTGTTCATGTCGATGAAATCAATGATGATAATGCCGCCGAGATTACGCAAACGCAGCTGGCGGGCTATCGCCTGGGTGGCTTCGATATTGGTATTGAAGATAGTATCGTCAAGATTGCGATGCCCAACAAACGCCCCGGTGTTGATATCGATGGTGGTCATCGCCTCGGTCTGGTCGATGATCAGATACCCCCCGGACTTGAGCTCGACTTTACGCTCCAGCGCGCGCTGAATTTCGTTCTCAACGTCAAAGAGATCGAATATCGGCTGACGGCCGCTGTAGTGTTCCAGCTTGCTGGTCATTTCCGGGATATATTCGGCGGTAAATTCGAGTAGCGCCTCGTAGGTCAGCCGCGAGTCGACGCGAATCCGGTCGAGATGCGCGTCGGCAAAATCACGCAGCACGCGCTGAGCCAGGGCCAGCTCGCCGTACAGCTGATAGCGGGTCTGGTTGCGCTTTTTGCGCTCCATCACCTTGGTCCATACGCGCTTAAGATAGGCGGCATCGGCGGCCATCTCTTGCTCGTGAACGCCTTCCGCGGCGGTGCGAATGATAAATCCGCCCTGCTCGTCGCAGTACTCTGCCACGACCTTTTTCAGCCGCTCGCGCTCGGCTTCGCTTTCAATGCGCTGAGAGACCCCCACGTGGGAGGCGCCCGGCATAAAGACCAGATAGCGGGAAGGCAGGGTAATATCGGTGGTCAGACGCGCGCCTTTGGTACCGAGCGGATCTTTAACCACCTGGACCATCAGGTCCTGGCCCTGGCGCACCAGCTCCGAAATATCGCGCACGGTAAACTGCTTTTGCTCTTCACCGGCAACGCACTCGGTATGCGGCATGATATCGGAGGCGTGGAGGAACGCCGCCTTATCCAGACCAATATCTACAAAAGCCGCCTGCATTCCCGGCAGCACTCGGCTAACACGACCTTTGTAGATATTGCCTACTATTCCGCGTCGCGCTTCACGCTCAATATGGATTTCCTGCAGAATACCGCCATCAATATACGCAACGCGCGTTTCGGATGGCGTTACGTTCACTAATAATTCAGCCGTCATCTTTATCCCTTTTCTTTACGCAGTGAGTTAAAGTTACTGAGCAACTCATACGTTTCCACCAGCGGTAAGCCGACTACGGCGTGATAGCTGCCATTAATCTTCCTGACGAAACAGCCACCCAACCCTTGAATACCGTATGCACCTGCTTTATCTAAAGGCTCGCCGCTGGCCACATAATCGGCGATATCCTGCTCGCTGAGCGGCCGGAAGGTCACTTCCGTGACCACCAAGCAATCCAGCGTCTGCTGCTTATCCGCCAGCGCCACCGCGGTCATGACCTGATGGGTTTGGCCGGAAAGCAGGCGCAGCATCGCTGCAGCGTGTTCGGCGTCGCGCGGTTTTTCCAGCACTTCGCCGTTCAAAATAACAATCGTATCCGCTCCCAAAACCGGCAAATCCCGCGATGCCAGCGCCACTCCGGCCTGCGCCTTTTCGCGCGCCAGGCGCACGACATAGTGCTGCGCGCTCTCCTGCGGCTGGCGCTGCTCCTCGATACCAGGAACCAGACGCTCAAACGCGAGACCAAGCTGAGTCAGCAGTTCCTGCCGACGCGGGGAACCAGAAGCAAGATACAGAGTTGTCATATCAACCTTATTGCACTGCAAATTGCTGACGCACTTTACGCATCAGCAGGAAGAGCCATGGCCAGAGGATACCGTTTACTACACTACTCCAGAATACTTCCGGACGGAAAGAGACGTTGATCACTAAAAACTCTGCCCAGAAAACAATGATATCCACGGCGAGGGATAACAGCATGACCACCAGCGCCTGTTGCCACAGCGCCAGGTTACGGAACAGCTGATACTTCAGCGCCACCAGATAGGCGACGATGCTTAAGGACAGCGCGCGAACGCCCAGCGTCGAACCGCTGATGAGATCAAGAATAGCCCCCATCACGAAGCCCGTTCCCACATTCACCCGGTGCGGCAGCGCGAGGATCCAGTACAGCAGGATCAATAATACCCAGTTGGGCCGGAAAACGCTGATGTCCGCCGGCCAGGGCATAATTTGCAGCAATAGCGCGATAAGAAACGAGAGCCAGATAACCCAGCGTCCCTGGCTACGGTAACTTGCCACTATTGCCCCCCTGCAGGCTGCGACGGCTGAGACGGCGTCAGCCCGGTGGCGGGCGCCGGCATCTGCGGCCCCATCGCATCCGGCGCAGGCAACACCTGCGGCATCATCTGCATCAGGCGTTCGTTAGCCACCCGATGGACCTCTTCCGGGGTCATCGGGTTAGCGCCATTGCGATCGGCGCCCCACAGCAGCAGCAGATAGCGCAAACGCTGCAGACCGGCCGTCGGACGCGCCTGGATCACCGTGTAGGCGCGCTGGGTGTCCAGTTTCACTGAAGAGACAACCCCAACCGGGTACCCTTCCGGGAAACGACCGCCCAGACCGGAGGTCACCAGCACATCGCCGACGCGAATATCGGTATTTGCCGGCAGATGCTCAAGCTGGAGGTCGTCGGTGCAGCCGTTACCGGCGGCAATGACGCGAATATCGTTCCGCAGGACCTGGATCGGCAACGCATGGGTGGCATCACAGATCAGCAGTACCCGGCTGGTCATTTTCGCCACGGCTACGACCTGCCCCACCACGCCTTTATCACTGATAACCGGCTGGCCTTCGTAGACGCCGTTGACGCTGCCCTTATCGATAACCACCTGATCGCTGTAGGGGTCGTTGACCGTTGAGATGACCTGGGTCACCATTTTTTGCTCGTCCTGGCGCAGCGGCGAGCCAAGCAGTTCACGCAGGCGCGCATTCTCCTGCTTGTACTGGCCCAGCATCAGCAGATCGCTGTTTTTCAGCAACAGCTCCTGACGCAGCGCGCGGTTTTCCAGTTCGAGCTGGTCACGGGTAGCCAGCGTCTGCGATACGCTGTCGAGCAGTTCCCGGGGACCATTAGAGACAAAGTAGAAAGGGCTGACGGCTGTATCCATGTACGTTCTGATTTGACTGAACGTACCCAGGCGGCTGTCGGCGATAATCACGCCAAGCGCCACCAGCACCGCCAGAATAAGGCGAATCTGTAGCGAGGGGCCACGGCTAAAAATTGGCTTCATAGGCTATGCGTATTCTCGTGTCAGTAAAGACCAGGGGCAGCGCGGAAGCCACCCCGGACCTTCAGGCTGACTACTCTTCGCTAAACAGGTCGCCGCCGTGCATGTCGATCATTTCCAGCGCCTTGCCGCCGCCACGCGCTACGCAGGTCAGCGGATCTTCAGCAACCACGACTGGAATACCGGTTTCTTCCATTAACAGACGGTCCAGGTTGCGCAGCAGCGCACCACCGCCGGTGAGAACCATCCCGCGCTCGGAGATATCAGACGCCAGTTCCGGCGGGCACTGCTCAAGGGCAACCATGACCGCGCTCACGATGCCGGTCAGCGGCTCCTGCAGCGCTTCAAGAATTTCGTTTGAGTTCAGGGTGAAGCCGCGTGGAACGCCTTCCGCCAGGTTACGGCCGCGCACTTCAATTTCACGCACTTCATCGCCCGGGTAAGCCGAACCGATTTCATGTTTGATACGCTCAGCGGTCGCTTCACCGATCAGAGAGCCGTAGTTACGACGCACGTAATTGATGACGGCTTCGTCGAAGCGGTCGCCGCCGATACGCACGGAAGAAGAGTAAACCACGCCGTTCAGGGAGATAACCGCTACCTCGGTGGTACCGCCGCCGATATCCACCACCATGGAACCGGTCGCTTCAGAAACCGGCAGGCCAGCGCCGATCGCGGCCGCCATCGGTTCTTCAATCAGGAACACTTCGCGAGCGCCAGCGCCCTGCGCGGATTCACGGATAGCACGACGCTCAACCTGGGTGGCGCCAACCGGCACGCAGACCAGTACGCGCGGGCTCGGGCGCATAAAGCTGTTGCTGTGCACTTGTTTGATAAAGTGCTGCAGCATCTTTTCCGTCACGAAGAAGTCAGCGATAACGCCGTCCTTCATCGGGCGAATCGCCGCGATATTACCCGGGGTACGGCCGAGCATCTGCTTCGCTTCATGACCCACGGCGGCGACGCTTTTCGGCGATCCGGCACGATCCTGACGAATGGCCACCACGGAAGGCTCATTCAATACGATGCCTTGTCCTTTTACGTAAATAAGGGTATTCGCGGTACCCAGGTCAATGGACAGGTCATTGGAAAACATGCCACGAAATTTTTTTAACATACTAAGGGATAATCCTGAAAGCTGGGGCGGAAAACAAAATCCGCTTACTTTACCAACCACACGCAGCAGCGACAAGGCGCAAAAATCACCTGCTGCGGTGAAAATTAGTGCAGTTCATTTCCTTTGTTACAAATTTTTCCGACTCCGTTCATTGCTGAAATCTTCAGCAGCGCTCCACGCCTGAATTTGTAACCTGTCAAAGGAGGGTCACTGGCATTTACATTGCGATGATCCGGCAGGTAGACAAGCACACCCCCTTCACGATGGCGCGCGTTATTCTACGTGAAATCACGCTAAACGGCAGATCAAACCGAGTATCTTTGCGAATATTTTTTCACATTTGTGTCAAGTGGCTGTGAGGCGGCAAAAAATTCCCCCTGCCCGCCCGTGACACCGCATTGGGACAGTACCAGCCACTCGCTGCGGCTGCGTACGCCCGTCGCAAAAACTTGCATAGGCATGCCTTTACAGGCTTCCACCAGGCTTTGCACCAGCAGCTGGTTCTCGCTGCGCTTTTCGATGTTGCGCGCCAGGCCCGGATGCAGTTTGATCAGCTCCGCATCCAGCTGCTTGATCCAGCTGGTTCCCACCAGGGTTAACCCTGCCTGAACCACCGCCACCCGAACGCCAAGCGCGTTAACCAACCGCATAACCGGCTGCAGACGGCCGATATATTGACAAACATCTGCCTCAGCAAGTTCAAAAATAATCCGTTGACGCTGCGATTTTTCACACTGCATCAGAGCATCGCGCAGCCAGCGCTGGAAACGCGGACGGATCAGCGACTCCACCGACAGCTGCAGCGCCAGATTCTCCTCGGGCCAGAAGCCTAAAAACGGCAGCAGGCGCGTCACCTGCAGGCGGTCATACTCCTCCGCCAGGCCAAACTGCAGCACCATCGGCATGTACTCGGCGGCAATCACCTCTTCTTTACCGTCGTACATCCGCGACATCAGTTCACGGTGATGCACCCGACCGTCGCGGGTAACGGCGGGCTTCTGGTACAACCGCGGCCCGCCGCGGCTCAGCATCTGTTCGATCAGCGTCCGCCAGCGAACGTTGCCGCGGCCTTTCTCCGGAAGGGTATCGTCATAGACCGACCAGCTGTTGCTGCCCTGCAGCACCGCGTTGCGCGTCGCCGCTTCTGCATGTTCCATCACTTGCGCCGCCGATTGTCCGCTGCGGAAAGAACAGATGCCGATATGCATCATATCGTCACGATCGAGGATCCGCGTCGGAGGCAGCGCGTCCATGGCCTTCAGCAGCAGCCCGGCGATACTATCCGCCTCTTTTAACGTACGGTGCGGCAGCAGCACGGCGAAGTCGCTACGGTGATAGCGCGCCAGCAGCGCGCCAGGGTAACGCATAATAAAGGTAGAGAGCAGGTTGATAAGCGTGAAGTAATGTTCTTCGGCCGCTGCCCGCCCCCAGTTGTCCCGTAGCAGATCAAACTCCGGTAGACGGATCATCATCACGATGCCGTACGCCCCCACCTTCTCCTGATCTTCCAGCAGCGTGGCCAGCTGATTGTCAAAAAACAGGCGATTATTCAGCCCGGTTTTAGAATCCTGTGCCGCATAGGAGCGAATCAGCGTATCCATCCGGCTGCGCTGATCGCTGGCAAACTGCAGCTCCGACAGCAGCATATCCAGCGCGCTACTGGTGCTGGCAGGCCATTCATAGACTGAGCCGCGCACCTGCGGCCCGCGCTCGCCGCTCAGGATACGCGTGGAACGAAGCTCAAGCAGCTCCTGACCCGCCAGCTGGCGGCGGATCCAGCGGACGGCGAAGAAAATAATCACCACCATGAAGCCGATGGAGATCGACAGCGGGGCGGTAATCGACAGCGAACGGAAATAGTTCACCATCGGGTCAACGTAGACCAGATGCAGAGAGATACCGGGATGTTTCAACGATGGGACCGTGATCTCACGGAATTGCTCATGACTGCCAAGCGGGCGATAGCTGTCGGTTCGGGAGTGGCTGTAGAGCGGTTTACCGTTAAGCATGAAATCGATATGCACGATCTCTATCGGCGTCATCAGCTCATCCAGCTGCGGCTCAAGCTTATCAAAAGAGGTGGTGATGAGCCGGTTATCCAGCATGGTCGCCACCGCCTGAACCCGGTTTTCGACCTTGTTCTCAATGCCGTTGTAAAAACTCAGCGAAGCGCCAATCAGCGTGACAAAGATGGTCAGGCTAGTTAGCAGCGTGATAAAGGCTGAGAACTTCGTCGTTAATCGCATCCCTGTGTTAACTCCGCGAGTGAATGACTGCCCGATGAACCATCAGGCTCCCGTGCCGGCGCGCGCCTTGACGCTAGCATTAACCTTTTAAAGCGCGACGCATACTATCAAAGATGGCGAGTCTGGCAATGGAATGCGTATTATCGGCGAAAGTATGCCGATAGCGAGTATAGTCGGCAGAAAAAATTTGCCAATCGCCGCCCGCCTGCGGCCTGCGCCAGAAGCGCTTTAATTTTAGACGCTGGATGGCAAACCCGCGCCAGCGGCGCACATTATTGCCGATTTTCCGTCCTGCCAGCCTCCCGTCCGCTTTTTTCCCTGCTAAAGATGCCGGGTCAGGCGCGGTAAAGGAAACGTCTTGCGCCACTTTCCGATGATTCCTGGACGACCGCGCCCCTGCTTCGGCGGCGGCCCATGCTCCTAATGTGCAATTTTTCGTGACATATTCGCGATTCATCGCCGCCTCCGTCATGCTTAAGGAAACGCATGACGGAGGACACCATGAAAAGAAAAAAACTGACGGAAGCCGACGTCACGGCCGAATCCGTTTTTATGCTCCAGCGGCGCCAGGTACTGAAAATGCTGGGCATCAGCGCGACCGCCCTTTCGCTTCCCGCCGCCGCGCAGGCCGACCTGCTGGACTGGTTTAAAGGCCACGACCGTCCGCCAGCCCCGGCGGGCAAAGCCCTGGACTTTGCTAAACCCGCTGAATGGCAGGCTAAGCTGACGCTTACCCCGGAAGATAAAGTCTCCGGCTACAATAACTTTTATGAATTCGGCCTCGATAAAGCCGATCCGGCGGCGAACGCGGGTAGCCTGCGCACCGATCCCTGGACATTGACCATCGGCGGTGAGGTGGCGAAGCCGCTGACTCTCGACCATGACGATCTGACCAAACGCTTCCCGCTGGAAGAGCGTATTTATCGTATGCGCTGCGTGGAAGCCTGGTCGATGGTGGTCCCCTGGGTCGGCTTCCCGCTGCATAAGCTGTTGGCGCTGGTGGAGCCCACCAGCAATGCGCGCTATGTGGCCTTCAAAACCCTCTATGCTCCGGATCAAATGCCCGGGCAGAAAGATCGGTTTATCGGTGGGGGACTGGCTTACCCTTACGTGGAGGGGCTGCGGCTGGATGAAGCGATGCATCCGCTGACGCTGCTCACCGTCGGGGTGTATGGCAAAGCGCTGCCGCCGCAAAATGGCGCGCCGGTCCGCCTTACTGTGCCGTGGAAGTACGGTTTCAAAGGCATTAAATCCATCGTCAGCATTGAATTGACCCGCGAGCGGCCGCCGACCACCTGGAATCTGGCGGCACCGGACGAATACGGCTTCTTCGCCAACGTCAATCCGCACGTCGATCACCCCCGCTGGTCGCAGGCCAGCGAGCGGTTTATCGGCGCCGGCGGCGTACTCGATGTCAAGCGTCAGCCAACCCTGCTGTTTAACGGCTATGCCGACGAGGTGGCGTCGTTGTATCGCGGCATGAACCTGCGGGAGAACTTCTAGTGCGTTTCACCGTCAAACAGATCGCCTGGCTGAAGGTTTTACTTCATCTGGCGGGTTTTTTGCCGCTGGTCTGGCTATTCTGGGCCGGACATCAGGGCTACTTTAGCGCCGATCCGGCCAAGGATATCCAGCATTTTACCGGCAGGATGGCGCTGAAGTTTCTGCTGGCGACGCTGCTGGTCTCCCCGCTGGCGCGCTATGCGAAACAACCATTATTGATTCGCGTTCGTCGCCTGTTAGGTTTATGGTGTTTCGCCTGGGCGACGCTGCACCTGACCAGCTATACCCTGCTGGAGCTGGGCATTAACAATCTGGCGCTGCTGGGCTCGGAGATTATCAACCGCCCCTATCTGACGTTAGGCATGGTCAGCTGGGCGATCCTGCTGGCGCTGGCGGTGACGTCGACGCAGGCGATGCAGCGAAAACTGGGCCGCCGCTGGCAACTTTTACACAACTTCGTCTATCTGGTGGCGATCCTCGCGCCGATTCACTACCTGTGGTCAGTGAAGATCCTCTCGCCGCAGCCCATCATTTATGCCCTGCTGGCAGTGGCGCTGCTGGCATGGCGTTACAAGAAGTTCCGCCAGTGGTGGCGCTGAATCCCGTAATGTGCAGTTTCCCGCAGATCCTTTATCAACCGCGACTCTTTTTAAGATAGCGGTTGATAATCTTCCCTGATAAGACCAGTATTTAGCTGCCAATTGCTACGAAATCGTTATAATGTGCGACTTTGGCTTTCCTGACGGGGTTTTCTGACCCTGAAAAGGTGACAAGGGCGCATTGAAGGTATATGTTGTTTTTTACCCGAAAATGGCAGGAGATCGCCACACGATGGCAAAGAAGTTTCACATTTTGCTTTTGAATGGTCCAAACATTAACATGCTCGGTACCCGCGAGCCTGAGAAGTATGGTCCGCTCACGCTGGCGGAGATTGTTAACCATTTAACATCTGAAGCGGCGGCGCTGAATGTGAGCCTGGATCACCTGCAGTCCAACGCGGAGCATGCGTTAATCGACCGAATTCATCAGGCTAAAGACAACGTGGACTATATCCTGATTAATCCGGCCGCGTTCACGCATACCAGCGTAGCAATCCGTGACGCTTTGCTTGCCGTGAACATCCCGTTTATCGAGATTCACCTGAGCAATGTGCATGCACGCGAACCCTTCCGCCAGCATTCGTATCTGTCAGATGTCGCCGCTGGCGTCATCTGCGGACTGGGGGCGGACGGCTATTCATACGCTTTACAGACGGCGGTAAAACGCCTGTCACAATCACACTAAACAAAGAGTACGGAACCCACTCATGGATATTCGTAAGATTAAAAAACTGATCGAGCTGGTTGAAGAATCAGGTATCTCCGAACTGGAAATTTCTGAAGGCGAAGAGTCTGTTCGCATCAGCCGCTCTGCACCGGCCGCAAGCTATCCGGTTATGCAGCAGGCTTATGCTGCGCCGATGATGCAGCCTCAGGCACCTGCCGCCGCGGCTGCCGCGCCAGCTGCAGCAGCAGAAGCGCCGGCAAAAGCGGAAATCAGTGGTCACATCGTACGTTCCCCGATGGTTGGTACTTTCTATCGTACGCCAAGCCCAGACGCGAAAGCGTTTGTGGAAGTTGGCCAGAAAGTTAACGTGGGCGACACCCTGTGCATCGTCGAAGCGATGAAAATGATGAACCAGATCGAAGCCGACAAAGCCGGCGTGGTGAAAGCCATTCTGATCGAAAGCGGCCAACCGGTAGAATTCGACGAGCCGCTGGTAGTTATCGAGTAACGAGGCGAACATGCTGGATAAAATTGTCATCGCTAACCGTGGCGAGATCGCACTGCGCATCCTTCGTGCCTGTAAAGAACTGGGTATCAAGACCGTTGCTGTGCATTCCACCGCGGATCGCGATCTAAAACACGTATTGTTAGCGGATGAGACGGTCTGCATCGGTCCGGCTCCGTCCGTAAAAAGCTATCTGAACATCCCGGCTATCATCAGCGCCGCTGAGATCACCGGCGCGGTAGCAATTCACCCGGGGTATGGCTTCCTCTCTGAGAACGCCAACTTTGCTGAGCAGGTTGAGCGCTCCGGCTTTATCTTCATCGGCCCGAAAGCCGACACCATCCGCCTGATGGGCGACAAAGTGTCCGCGATCACCGCCATGAAAAAAGCCGGCGTCCCGACCGTACCCGGTTCTGACGGCCCGCTGACCGACGACATGGACGCTAACCGCGCCCATGCCAAACGCATCGGCTATCCGGTGATCATCAAGGCCTCCGGCGGCGGCGGCGGTCGCGGTATGCGCGTTGTGCGCAGCGATGCTGAACTGGCCCAGTCCATCTCCATGACCAAAGCGGAAGCCAAAGCGGCTTTCAACAACGATATGGTCTACATGGAGAAATACCTGGAAAACCCACGTCACATTGAAATTCAGGTACTGGCGGACGGTCAGGGCAACGCTATCTATCTGGCTGAACGTGACTGCTCCATGCAGCGTCGTCACCAGAAAGTGGTCGAAGAAGCGCCGGCGCCGGGCATCACTCCGGAACTGCGTCGCTACATCGGCGAGCGTTGCGCGAAAGCCTGTGTCGATATCGGCTACCGCGGGGCGGGTACCTTTGAGTTCCTTTTCGAAAACGGCGAGTTCTACTTCATTGAAATGAACACCCGTATCCAGGTAGAGCATCCGGTAACTGAAATGATCACCGGCGTTGACCTGATCAAAGAGCAGCTGCGTATCGCAGCCGGCCAGCCGCTGTCCATCAAGCAGGATGAAGTGGTGGTTCGCGGCCATGCGGTGGAATGCCGTATCAACGCCGAAGACCCGAACACCTTCCTGCCGAGCCCGGGTAAAATTACCCGTTTCCACGCGCCGGGCGGCTTTGGCGTGCGCTGGGAGTCCCATATTTACGCCGGCTACACCGTACCGCCGTACTATGACTCCATGATCGGCAAACTGATCTGCTACGGCGAAAGCCGTGACGTGGCGATTGCCCGCATGAAGAATGCGCTGCAGGAGCTGATCATCGATGGCATCAAGACCAACGTCGATCTGCAGATGCGCATCATGAGCGACGAGAACTTCCAGCATGGTGGCACCAACATCCACTATCTGGAGAAAAAACTCGGCTTGCAGGAAAAATAATTCTGCTCTCTCAGCAAAAGGCCGGATTTTCCGGCCTTTTTTCTTTTTCTCTCTCCTCATCTATACCATGCGGTACAATCCCCGCTTTCTTTATCCTCAAGGGACAAAAAATGGACAAACGCTTTGTTCAGGCCCACAAAGAAGCGCGCTGGGCGCTGTGGCTGACCCTTCTCTATCTTGCCGCCTGGCTGGCCGCCGCCTATCTGCCGGGGGTGGCTATCGGTTTTACCGGCCTGCCCCACTGGTTTGAAATGGCCTGCCTGCTGGTTCCGCTGCTGTTTATTCTGCTGTGCTGGGCGATGGTCAAACTGGTTTTCCGCGACATTCCTCTGGAGGACGATGATGCAGTTTGAGGTCATTATTCCCCTGATCGCCTATCTGGTAGTGGTGTTCGGCTTATCCCTTTACGCCATGAGAAAACGCGCCTCAGGAAGCTTTCTTAATGAGTACTTTCTCGGCAGCCGCTCGATGGGCGGCTTCGTGCTGGCCATGACGCTAACCGCCACCTATATCAGCGCCAGCTCATTTATCGGCGGACCCGGCGCCGCCTATAAATACGGCCTGGGCTGGGTACTGCTGGCGATGATCCAGCTCCCCGCCATCTGGCTGTCGCTGGGCGTACTGGGAAAAAAATTCGCCATCCTTGCGCGTCGTTATAATGCCGTCACCCTCAATGACATGCTGTTTGCGCGCTACCAGAGCCGTCTGCTGGTCTGGCTGGCCAGCCTGAGCCTGCTGGTAGCCTTCGTTGGCGCCATGACCGTCCAGTTTATCGGCGGCGCCCGCCTGCTGGAGACAGCTGCGGGTATTCCCTACGATACCGGTCTGCTGATCTTCGGCATCAGCATCGCGCTGTATACCGCCTATGGCGGCTTTCGCGCCAGCGTGCTCAACGATACCATGCAGGGCATGGTGATGCTGATCGGCACGATCGTGCTGCTGGTGGGGGTGATCCACGCCGCCGGCGGGATTGGCCATGCGGTAGAGACTCTGCAGTCGATCGACGTCAAGCTGGTGTCCCCGCAGGGGGCGGAAGATATCCTCTCGCCAACCTTTATGGCCTCGTTTTGGGTGCTGGTCTGCTTCGGCGTCATTGGCCTGCCGCATACCGCCGTTCGCTGTATCTCCTACAAAGACAGCAAAGCCGTGCATCACGGCATTATGATCGGCACCATCGTAGTGGCGATCCTGATGTTTGGCATGCACCTGGCCGGCGCGTTAGGTCGGGCGGTGCTCCCCGACTTAACCGTACCGGATCTGGTGATCCCGACGCTGATGGTCAAAGTGCTCCCGCCCTTTGCGGCAGGGATCTTTCTGGCCGCGCCGATGGCGGCGATTATGTCGACGATCAATGCCCAGCTTCTGCAAAGTTCCGCTACGATCATCAAGGATCTGTATCTGAACTGGCGTCCGGATCAGGCGACTAACGAAAAGCGGCTAAAACGCATGTCCGCCGGCATCACGCTCCTGTTGGGTGTTCTGCTGCTGCTCGCGGCCTGGCGACCGCCGGAGATGATTATCTGGCTGAATCTGCTGGCCTTCGGCGGCCTGGAAGCCGTCTTCCTGTGGCCGCTGGTACTGGGCCTGTATTGGGAACGTGCTAACGCGGCTGGCGCGCTGAGCGCGATGATCGTGGGCGGCGTGCTGTATGCCGTACTTGCCACGCTGAAAGTGCAGTTTCTCGGCTTCCACCCGATCGTTCCCGCGCTGCTGCTGAGTTTACTGGCGTTTGTGGCAGGGAACCGTTTCGGCCGTCCCGCACCACAGCCACCTATTTTGACTACTGATAAATAAAGAGTTTTGCTATGCCATGGATCCAACTGAAACTAAATACCACCGGCGCGAACGCTGAAGATCTTAGCGATGCGCTGATGGAGGCCGGATCGGTCTCGATCACCTTCCAGGATACGCACGATACGCCGGTATTTGAGCCGTTGCCCGGGGAAACCCGGCTGTGGGGCGATACCGACGTGATCGGCCTGTTCGATGCCGAAACCGATATGAAAGCGGTCGTTGCCCAACTGGAGCAGCACCCGCTGCTGGGCGCCGACTTCGCGCATAAGATCGAGCAGCTGGAAGATAAAGACTGGGAGCGGGAATGGATGGATAACTTCCATCCGATGCGTTTCGGTGAGCGGCTGTGGATCTGCCCGAGCTGGCGCGACGTTCCGGATGAAAATGCCGTCAACGTGATGCTCGATCCGGGTCTGGCCTTCGGTACCGGCACGCACCCGACGACATCCCTGTGCCTGCAGTGGCTCGATGGACTCGACCTCAACGGAAAAACGGTCATTGATTTTGGCTGCGGTTCCGGCATCCTGGCGATTGCCGCGCTGAAGCTGGGAGCCGCAAAAGCGATCGGCATTGATATCGACCCGCAGGCTATTCAGGCCAGCCGCGATAACGCTCAGCGTAACGGCGTCTCTGAGCGTCTGGAGCTCTATCTTCCTCAGGACCAGCCGGAGTCGATGAAAGCCGACGTCGTGGTCGCCAATATCCTGGCTGGCCCGTTACGTGAGCTGGCGCCGTTAATCAGCGTCCTGCCCGTTTCAGGCGGTTTGCTGGGGCTTTCCGGCATCCTTGCCAGCCAGGCGGAGAGCGTCTGTGAAGCCTACGCCGATCTCTTCACCCTTGACCCGGTGGTCGAGAAAGAGGAGTGGTGCCGGATCACCGGCCGGAAAAACTAAGCGCAATGCGGCCTGTGGGCCGCATTTTTGTTTCCAGTAGCCACCAAATAATGCCAGGAAATGAGAGGCAGATCGCACTACAGAGCACTTTTTTGGCTATAAAAACAGCGTTTTATATCGTCTGGTAGCGAGTTTTTCTAAGAAAAATCGAGAAGTTTTATGATTTTATAAATGGACACAAATTATCCATCAGCCATTAAATCAATGATTAATATAAGTATTTATTCATTCCTTTTACGTTAGTCCCGGATTCATTGATCTGCAACAGAGGATTGCTCAAAGTTTGGCCTTTCATCTCGTGCAAAAAATGCGTAATATACGCCGCCTTGCAGTCACAGTATGGTCATTTCTTAACTCATGCGCATCGGACACCACCAGCTCAGAAATCGCCTGATCGCAGCGCCCATGGCTGGCATTACTGACAGACCATTCCGGACGCTGTGCTACGAGATGGGAGCGGGTTTAACCGTTTCCGAGATGATGTCCTCTAACCCACAGGTGTGGGAGAGCGACAAGTCCCGTTTACGGATGGTGCATATTGATGAGCCCGGTATTCGTACCGTGCAAATCGCCGGTAGCGTGCCGGAAGAGATGGCTGCCGCCGCGCGGATTAACGTGGAAAGCGGCGCCCAGATTATTGATATCAATATGGGATGCCCGGCGAAAAAGGTGAATCGCAAGCTTGCAGGTTCAGCCCTCTTGCAGTACCCCGACCAGGTGAAGTCGATCCTGACGGCGGTCGTGAATGCGGTGGACGTTCCTGTGACTCTCAAGATTCGCACCGGTTGGGAACCGGAACACCGTAACTGCGTAGAGATTGCCCAACTGGCCGAAGAGTGTGGCATTCAGGCTCTGACTATTCACGGACGCACCCGCGCCTGCTTGTTTAACGGAGACGCTGAGTACGACAGTATTCGGGCAGTTAAGCAGAAAGTTTCCATTCCGATTATCGCGAATGGCGACATTACTGACCCGCTTAAAGCCAGAGCTGTGCTCGACTATACAGGGGCTGATGCCCTGATGATAGGCCGTGCAGCTCAGGGAAGACCCTGGATCTTTCGGGAAATCCAGCATTATCTGGACACTGGAGAGCTGCTGCCCCCGCTGCCGCTGGCAGAGGTCAAGCGCTTGCTTTGTGCGCACGTTCGGGAATTGCATGACTTTTATGGTCAGGCAAAAGGGTACCGAATCGCGCGTAAACACGTCTCCTGGTATCTTCAGGAACATGCTCCAGATGACCAGTTTCGGCGCACATTCAACGCCATTGAGGATGCCAGCGAACAGCTGGAGGCGTTGGAGGCATACTTCGAAAATTTTGCGTAATAGAAATAAAGAGCTGACAGAACTATGTTCGAACAACGCGTAAATTCTGACGTACTGACCGTTTCTACCGTTAACTCTCAGGATCAGGTAACTCAAAAGCCCCTGCGTGACTCGGTTAAACAGGCACTGAAGAACTATTTTGCTCAACTGAACGGTCAGGATGTGAATGACCTGTATGAGCTGGTACTGGCTGAAGTTGAACAGCCCCTGTTGGACATGGTGATGCAATACACCCGTGGTAACCAGACCCGCGCTGCCCTGATGATGGGCATCAACCGCGGTACGCTGCGTAAAAAACTGAAAAAATACGGCATGAACTGATACTAGTCAGTTGCTTGCTTGATATAAAAGGCGCTCTTCGGCATGGGGAAGCGCCTTTTTTATTACCTGCGGCAGCGGGACACATTACTGATTCACCGCCCGCAGTACCGGCGTCTCCAATACACGAGCAGCACAGACTACCGCCATAATATTATCCACCAGCGCAGGCGCCTGCTGATAAAGATCGAAGCGTTGCGGATCGAGCAGCCAGTTTTTAATTAGTCCGGAAAAGGCGCTGTGTAAAACAATTAATATCACTTCAATATTTGTTTCGGCTGGCAATATATTGTTACGCACACAGCACTGCAGCATGCCGCCGATGAGCGAATAATTAAAGCCAATGCGCTGGCGAATTTCATTTTCCGAAAGCATATCATTGGAAAACTCGCAGCGCTGATAAAGAATTTGCATCAGCGCGCGCTGGCGAGGATTCGCAGCAATATAGCGGAGCCCGGTAATAAACCGCTCGCGCAATGCATTTAAAGGCTCCTGTTCATTCTCTGTTGCGAGGCTATGCTGAATCAAATCCCTGAGCGGTGGCTGCTGCTGCCACATTTCATTAAACAGCTCGGTCTTACTGGCAAAATGCCAGTAGACGGCGCCGCGGGTCACTCCCGCCGCATCAGCAATATCCGTCAGGGTCGTGTTGGTCACCCCCCGCAGAGCGAACTGCTGGATCGCGGACTCAATCAGGAGCTGCCGCGTGCGTAGCGCCTCTTCTTTCGTTTTTCTTGCCATACAAGCCCCCTTCCCGCCGGACAGGATATTTAGGATTTTCTGAAGATCGCTTAACCTAACATTTGTCATGGAATATTTTTTAGCAAAAATGCAGACAAGTTAATTCTGACGCCATCGTCAAATAAATTACCCAAATCAATATTAATAAATAACTCATTCACGGAATTGATGTCTATTTATTAAGATTTACAATTAAGGTAAACAGAATAAAAAGGCAGCGCGTTTTTTTGTTTTTGCGTGCCTTGCTGATTGTCCCAAAATAACTATCCCTTACATCCAGCGGCGTTTATTTGTAGGATGGCAAACTGCTTTTTAATTCCCTCTTTCTTTCACAGATTCGCCGCCGAATTTGGCACGTAATCTATAAGGAACCGCCATGACTACTCACGCCAGAGTGACACTTTTATCCGGTTTAATTATCTCGGCCTTATTGCTTACCGGCTGCGATAATTCGGACAATCCGCAACCCCATGCCCAGGCGCCGCAGGTGACGGTCCATGTCGTGAACAGCGCGCCGCTGTCGGTCACCACCGAACTGCCAGGCCGAACTTCAGCTTTTCGCGTGGCGGAAGTCCGCCCTCAGGTAAGCGGTATTATCCTGAAGCGTAACTTTGTTGAAGGAAGCGATGTCGAAGCAGGCCAGTCGCTCTATCAGATCGATCCGGCAACCTACCAGGCGGCGTGGAACAGCGCCAAGGGCGATGAAGCAAAAGCCGAAGCCGCAGCCGCCATCGCCCACTTGACGGTGAAACGCTACGTTCCGCTGCTGGGTACCAAGTATATCAGTCAACAGGAATACGATCAGGCGGTAGCCACCGCCCGCCAGGCCGATGCCGACGTCATCGCTACCAAAGCCTCCGTGGAAAGCGCCCGCATCAACCTGGCCTACACCAAAGTGACCTCTCCCATTAGCGGACGCATCGGTAAATCGAGCGTCACCGAGGGGGCATTGGTTACCAACGGTCAGTCGGATGCCCTGGCCACCGTCCAGCAGCTCGATCCGATCTACGTCGACGTGACGGAATCCAGCAATGACTTCATGCGCCTTAAGCAGGAAAGCCTGCAACGCGGCGGCGACACCAAAAGCGTTGAACTGCTGATGGAGAACGGTCAGGCCTATCCGCTTAAGGGTTCGCTGCAGTTCTCCGACGTCACTGTCGATGAAAGTACAGGTTCAATTACCCTGCGCGCTATCTTCCCTAACCCGCAGCATGTCCTGCTGCCGGGGATGTTCGTCCGCGCCCGCATCGATGAAGGCACCGATCCGCAGGCCATCCTGGTGCCGCAGCAGGGGGTGACTCGAACGCCGCGGGGCGATGCCTCCGTCATGCTGGTGAATGACAAAAATCAGGTTGAAACCCGTCAAGTGGTGGCTTCCCAGGCCGTGGGCGATAAGTGGCTTATCACCAGCGGGCTGAAGCCGGGCGACAAGGTGATTGTCAGCGGCTTACAGAAAGTCCGTCCCGGCGTCACCGTTAAAGCAGAAGTGGAGCGTGCGGCACCGGTCGCGCAATAAGGATACCCAGCCATGTCTAAGTTTTTTATCCATCGACCGGTCTTTGCCTGGGTGCTGGCCATCATCATGATGATTGCCGGCGGTCTGGCCATTCTCCAGCTGCCGATAGCGCAGTATCCGACGATTGCGCCCCCTGCGGTGGCGATCTCCGCCACCTATCCCGGTGCGGATGCTCAGACCGTGCAGGACACGGTCACTCAGGTTATTGAGCAGAACATGAACGGTATCGACAACCTGATGTATATGTCGTCGACCAGCGATTCCGCCGGCTCAGTAACCATCACGCTTACCTTTAAGTCCGGCACCGATCCGGATATCGCCCAGGTGCAGGTGCAAAACAAACTGCAGCTGGCCACCCCGCTGCTGCCTCAGGAAGTCCAGCAGCAGGGAATTAGCGTAGAGAAGTCCAGCAGCAGCTTCCTGCTGGTGGCCGGCTTTATCTCTGATAACCCGGTCACCACCCAGGATGATATTTCCGACTATGTCGCCTCTAATGTTAAAGATCCCATCAGCCGACTCAACGGTGTGGGCGATGTACAGCTGTTCGGCGCGCAGTACGCCATGCGCATCTGGCTGGATGGCAACCTGCTGAACAAATACAACCTGACGCCGGTGGACGTCATCAATGCGCTGCAGGTTCAGAACGATCAGATTGCCGCCGGCCAGCTGGGCGGTACGCCAGCGCTGAAAGGCCAGCAGTTGAACGCGTCGATCATTGCCCAGACGCGGCTTAAAGATCCGCAGGAGTTTGGCAAGGTCACGCTGCGGGTCAATGCCGATGGTTCTGTCGTCCATTTGAAAGATGTCGCCCGCGTTGAGCTGGGCGGAGAGAACTACAATGTCGTCGCCAGAATTAACGGCAAGCCCGCCTCTGGTCTGGGTATTAAGCTCGCGACCGGCGCCAACGCGCTGGATACTGCCACCGCGATTAAAGCGAAGCTGGCCGAACTGCAGCCTTACTTCCCCCAGGGAATGAAGGTGGTCTATCCGTACGATACGACCCCTTTCGTCAAAATCTCTATTCACGAAGTGGTCAAAACGCTCTTTGAAGCGATTATTCTCGTCTTCCTTGTCATGTATCTGTTCCTGCAGAACATGCGCGCTACGCTCATTCCGACCATTGCCGTGCCCGTCGTGCTGTTGGGTACCTTCGCGGTACTGTCGATGTTTGGCTACTCCATCAACACCCTGACGATGTTTGGTATGGTGCTGGCGATAGGTCTGCTGGTCGATGACGCCATTGTGGTGGTGGAAAACGTCGAACGTGTGATGGTTGAGGAGAAGCTCTCGCCAAAAGAAGCGACGGAAAAGTCGATGTCGCAGATCCAGGGGGCGCTGGTGGGTATCGCCATGGTGCTCTCTGCGGTTTTCGTGCCGATGGCCTTCTTCGGCGGTTCCACCGGCGCGATTTATCGCCAGTTTTCGATCACCATCGTTTCCGCCATGGCGCTCTCCGTGCTGGTTGCCCTGGTGCTGACACCAGCGCTCTGCGCCACGTTGTTGAAGCCAGCCTCAGCTGAACACCATGAGAAAAAAGGATTTTTCGGCTGGTTTAACGCCCGTTTTGACCAGAGCGTTAACCACTACACCAACAGCGTCAGCGGTATTTTGCGTGGAACCGGCCGTTACCTGGTGATCTATCTGCTGATCGTCGTGGGAATGGCCGTGCTGTTTATGCGTCTCCCGACATCCTTTCTACCCGATGAAGACCAGGGGGTCTTCCTGACCATGATCCAGCTGCCTTCCGGCGCTACACAGGAGCGGACACAGAAAGTGCTGGATACCGTGACCGACTACTATCTGCATAACGAGAAGGCTAACGTCGAAAGCGTCTTTACCGTTAACGGCTTCAGCTTCAGCGGCCAGGGACAAAACTCCGGCATGGCGTTTGTCAGCCTGAAACCATGGGAAGCGCGCAGCGGCGATAAAAACAGCGTGGAGTCCATCATCAAGCGAGCCACCGTGGCCTTCAGCCAGATCAAAGACGCCATGGTTTTCCCGTTCAACATGCCTGCCATTATTGAGCTGGGTACCGCCACCGGCTTCGACTTTGAGCTGATCGACCAGGGCGGGCTAGGTCATACTGCCCTGACGCAGGCGCGCAATCAACTGCTGGGCATGGTGAAACAGCATCCGGATCAGCTGGTACGGGTACGGCCTAATGGGCTGGAAGATACGCCGCAGTTCAAACTGGATGTCGACCAGGAAAAAGCGCAGGCGCTGGGCGTATCGCTCTCCGATATCAATGAAACGATATCCGCTGCGCTGGGCGGGTACTACGTCAATGACTTTATTGACCGTGGTCGCGTCAAGAAAGTGTACGTCCAGGCTGATGCCCATTTCCGTATGCTGCCGAGCGACATTAACAATATGTATGTTCGTAGCGCCAATGGCGAAATGGTTCCGTTCTCCGCCTTCGTCACTTCGCGCTGGATATATGGCTCGCCGCGTCTGGAACGCTACAACGGTTTACCCTCCATGGAGATCCTCGGTGAAGCCTCGCCGGGCAAGAGTACCGGGGAAGCCATGGCGCTGATGGAAGCGCTGGCCAGTAAACTGCCGAGCGGTATTGGTTACGACTGGACCGGGATGTCTTACCAGGAACGCCTTTCCGGCAACCAGGCTCCCGCGCTCTATGCCATCTCGCTGATTGTCGTCTTCCTGTGCCTGGCGGCGCTGTATGAGAGCTGGTCGATTCCGTTCTCAGTCATGCTAGTGGTTCCGCTGGGGGTGATCGGCGCGCTGTTAGCCGCCACGCTGCGTGGGCTGAATAACGACGTTTACTTCCAGGTAGGCCTTCTGACCACGATCGGTTTGTCGGCGAAGAACGCGATCCTGATCGTCGAATTCGCCAAGGATCTGATGGAGAAAGAAGGGAAAGGGATCATTGAAGCAACCCTGGAGGCATCGCGGATGCGCCTGCGACCCATTCTGATGACCTCTCTGGCTTTTATTCTCGGGGTCATGCCGCTGGTGATTAGCCATGGTGCCGGCAGCGGGGCGCAGAATGCGGTGGGTACCGGTGTCATGGGCGGGATGCTAACCGCGACACTGCTGGCGATCTTCTTTGTTCCGGTCTTCTTTGTGGTCGTCAGACGACGTTTTACCCGGCACGCTGAATAACCCGGCCTGGTATTAAAGGCGCCCCTGCGGGCGCTTTTTTTTCGCCTGGTATATGAGCAACCACTACAGCTTCCCGCTATCTGACAACCGCTATCGCGCGCGGCAGCGCTGGGACACGATCGTTCTCTCCATCTTTTCTGCATATTCCCCTGCTTATCTTCACGATATTTACGTGGCTCATATATTGAGATGATTTCGGCATCCGGGCCGGACAATCCGCGGTGATAAAATAAGCCATTCCGTTCTGCACTGGCTTTCAGTACAACCCTGCGGATTATCCAGAGGTAATATCATGAAAAAGTATTTAATCGTGGCGCTGCTGGCCTCTCTGCTGGCAGGCTGTGCCCATGACTCTCCCTGCGTGCCGGTGTATGACTCGCAAGGCCGCTTAGTCCACACCAATACCTGTATGAAAGGCACAACAGAAGACAACTGGGACACCGCAGGCGCGATCGCCGGGGGCGCCGCCGCGGTAGCCGGCCTCACGTTAGGGATCGTCGCGCTGACCCGCTAATTCTCCCCCGACCAGCAGATACAGGGGCTAGCGTCGAACCTGTATCTGCTCTTCTGCGCATCATCCACATGACAACCGAACAAACAAACAAACTCACTGTCCCTTGCTGCATTACGCGCAAATCGGCTTTGACGGGTTTCCCCCTGGCGGCAGGACTGCTTATCGACAGATAACACAAAAGCAGAAGGCCCAGTCTTTCGACTGGGCCTTCTGCTTTATTTGATGCCTGGCGATTCCCTACTCTCACATGGGGAGACCCCACACTACCATCGGCGCTACGACGTTTCACTTCTGAGTTCGGCATGGGGTCAGGTGGGACCGCCGCGCTATTGTCGCCAGGCAAATTCTTTACAACGTGCCGAACTTTAACCTAAAAAGTGGTGCTGATACCCAGAGTCGAACTGGGGACCTCACCCTTACCAAGGGTGCGCTCTACCAACTGAGCCATATCAGCACGCTAAATTTGATGCCTGGCAGTTCCCTACTCTCACATGGGGAGACCCCACACTACCATCGGCGCTACGGCGTTTCACTTCTGAGTTCGGCATGGGGTCAGGTGGGACCACCGCGCTAGTGCCGCCAGGCAAATTCTGTTTTATCAACACGTCCTGCGGACGCATCGACTAATCTGTATCGAAGCTGAAAATCTTCTCTCAATCCGCCAAAACATCTTCGGCGTTGTAAGGTTAAGCCTCACGGTTCATTAGTACCGGTTAGCTCAACGCATCGCTGCGCTTACACACCCGGCCTATCAACGTCGTCGTCTTCAACGTTCCTTCAGGAGACTTATAGTCTCAGGGAGAACTCATCTCGGGGCAAGTTTCGTGCTTAGATGCTTTCAGCACTTATCTCTTCCGCATTTAGCTACCGGGCAGTGCCATTGGCATGACAACCCGAACACCAGTGATGCGTCCACTCCGGTCCTCTCGTACTAGGAGCAGCCCCCCTCAATTCTCCAGCGCCCACGGCAGATAGGGACCGAACTGTCTCACGACGTTCTAAACCCAGCTCGCGTACCACTTTAAATGGCGAACAGCCATACCCTTGGGACCTACTTCAGCCCCAGGATGTGATGAGCCGACATCGAGGTGCCAAACACCGCCGTCGATATGAACTCTTGGGCGGTATCAGCCTGTTATCCCCGGAGTACCTTTTATCCGTTGAGCGATGGCCCTTCCATTCAGAACCACCGGATCACTATGACCTGCTTTCGCACCTGCTCGCGCCGTCACGCTCGCAGTCAAGCTAGCTTATGCCATTGCACTAACCTCCTGATGTCCGACCAGGATTAGCTAACCTTCGTGCTCCTCCGTTACGCTTTGGGAGGAGACCGCCCCAGTCAAACTACCCACCAGACACTGTCCGCAACCCCGATTAGGGGCCCACGTTAGAACATCAAACATTAAAGGGTGGTATTTCAAGGTTGGCTCCACGCAGACTGGCGTCCACGCTTCAAAGCCTCCCACCTATCCTACACATCAAGGCTCAATGTTCAGTGTCAAGCTATAGTAAAGGTTCACGGGGTCTTTCCGTCTTGCCGCGGGTACACTGCATCTTCACAGCGAGTTCAATTTCACTGAGTCTCGGGTGGAGACAGCCTGGCCATCATTACGCCATTCGTGCAGGTCGGAACTTACCCGACAAGGAATTTCGCTACCTTAGGACCGTTATAGTTACGGCCGCCGTTTACCGGGGCTTCGATCAAGAGCTTCTCCTTACGGATAACCCCATCAATTAACCTTCCGGCACCGGGCAGGCGTCACACCGTATACGTCCACTTTCGTGTTTGCACAGTGCTGTGTTTTTAATAAACAGTTGCAGCCAGCTGGTATCTTCGACTGGTCTCAGCTCCATCCGCAGGGACTTCACCTACACACCAGCGTGCCTTCTCCCGAAGTTACGGCACCATTTTGCCTAGTTCCTTCACCCGAGTTCTCTCAAGCGCCTTGGTATTCTCTACCTGACCACCTGTGTCGGTTTGGGGTACGATTTGATGTTACCTGATGCTTAGAGGCTTTTCCTGGAAGCAGGGCATTTGTTACTTCAGCACCGTAGTGCCTCGTCATCACACCTCAGCCTTGATTATCCGGATTTGCCTGGATAACCAGCCTACATGCTTAAACCGGGACAACCGTCGCCCGGCTAACATAGCCTTCTCCGTCCCCCCTTCGCAGTAACACCAAGTACAGGAATATTAACCTGTTTCCCATCGACTACGCCTTTCGGCCTCGCCTTAGGGGTCGACTCACCCTGCCCCGATTAACGTTGGACAGGAACCCTTGGTCTTCCGGCGAGCGGGCTTTTCACCCGCTTTATCGTTACTTATGTCAGCATTCGCACTTCTGATACCTCCAGCAACCCTCACAGGTCACCTTCGCAGGCTTACAGAACGCTCCCCTACCCAACAACACATCGTGTCGCTGCCGCAGCTTCGGTGCATGGTTTAGCCCCGTTACATCTTCCGCGCAGGCCGACTCGACCAGTGAGCTATTACGCTTTCTTTAAATGATGGCTGCTTCTAAGCCAACATCCTGGCTGTCTGTGCCTTCCCACATCGTTTCCCACTTAACCATGACTTTGGGACCTTAGCTGGCGGTCTGGGTTGTTTCCCTCTTCACGACGGACGTTAGCACCCGCCGTGTGTCTCCCGTGATAACATTCTTCGGTATTCGTAGTTTGCATCGGGTTGGTAAGTCGGGATGACCCCCTAGCCGAAACAGTGCTCTACCCCCGAAGATGAGTTCACGAGGCGCTACCTAAATAGCTTTCGGGGAGAACCAGCTATCTCCCGGTTTGATTGGCCTTTCACCCCCAGCCACAAGTCATCCGCTAATTTTTCAACATTAGTCGGTTCGGTCCTCCAGTTAGTGTTACCCAACCTTCAACCTGCCCATGGCTAGATCACCGGGTTTCGGGTCTATACCCTGCAACTTAACGCCCAGTTAAGACTCGGTTTCCCTGCGGCTCCCCTATACGGTTAACCTTGCTACAGAATATAAGTCGCTGACCCATTATACAAAAGGTACGCAGTCACACCCGAAGGTGCTCCCACTGCTTGTACGTACACGGTTTCAGGTTCTTTTTCACTCCCCTCGCCGGGGTTCTTTTCGCCTTTCCCTCACGGTACTGGTTCACTATCGGTCAGTCAGGAGTATTTAGCCTTGGAGGATGGTCCCCCCATATTCAGACAGGATACCACGTGTCCCGCCCTACTCTTCGAGTTCACAACCTGTGCATTTTGGTGTACGGGACTATCACCCTGTACCGTCGGACTTTCCAGACCGTTCCACTAACACACAAGCTGATTCAGACTCTGGGCTGCTCCCCGTTCGCTCGCCGCTACTGGGGGAATCTCGGTTGATTTCTTTTCCTCGGGGTACTTAGATGTTTCAGTTCCCCCGGTTCGCCTCGTTAACCTATGTATTCAGTTAACGATAGTGCAACGAATTGCACTGGGTTTCCCCATTCGGACATCGCCGGCTATAACGGTTCATATCACCTTACCGACGCTTTTCGCAGATTAGCACGTCCTTCATCGCCTCTGACTGCCAGGGCATCCACCGTGTACGCTTAGTCGCTTAACCTCACAACCCGAAGATGTCTTCAGATTGCGAAAATTTGAGAGACTCGAACACACATTAACTGTGTGTCGTTTCAATTTTCAGCTTGATCCAGATTTTTAAAGAGCAAAATTTCACAATGCACTTCGCAGTACATTTTGAAATTTATTATTTATCAAACAATCTGTGTGAGCACTACAAAGGCAGGTTCTTTAAGGTAAGGAGGTGATCCAACCGCAGGTTCCCCTACGGTTACCTTGTTACGACTTCACCCCAGTCATGAATCACAAAGTGGTAAGCGCCCTCCCGAAGGTTAAGCTACCTACTTCTTTTGCAACCCACTCCCATGGTGTGACGGGCGGTGTGTACAAGGCCCGGGAACGTATTCACCGTAGCATTCTGATCTACGATTACTAGCGATTCCGACTTCATGGAGTCGAGTTGCAGACTCCAATCCGGACTACGACATACTTTATGAGGTCCGCTTGCTCTCGCGAGGTCGCTTCTCTTTGTATATGCCATTGTAGCACGTGTGTAGCCCTGGTCGTAAGGGCCATGATGACTTGACGTCATCCCCACCTTCCTCCAGTTTATCACTGGCAGTCTCCTTTGAGTTCCCGGCCGGACCGCTGGCAACAAAGGATAAGGGTTGCGCTCGTTGCGGGACTTAACCCAACATTTCACAACACGAGCTGACGACAGCCATGCAGCACCTGTCTCACAGTTCCCGAAGGCACCAAAGCATCTCTGCTAAGTTCTGTGGATGTCAAGACCAGGTAAGGTTCTTCGCGTTGCATCGAATTAAACCACATGCTCCACCGCTTGTGCGGGCCCCCGTCAATTCATTTGAGTTTTAACCTTGCGGCCGTACTCCCCAGGCGGTCGATTTAACGCGTTAGCTCCGGAAGCCACGCCTCAAGGGCACAACCTCCAAATCGACATCGTTTACGGCGTGGACTACCAGGGTATCTAATCCTGTTTGCTCCCCACGCTTTCGCACCTGAGCGTCAGTCTTTGTCCAGGGGGCCGCCTTCGCCACCGGTATTCCTCCAGATCTCTACGCATTTCACCGCTACACCTGGAATTCTACCCCCCTCTACAAGACTCTAGCCTGCCAGTTTCGAATGCAGTTCCCAGGTTGAGCCCGGGGATTTCACATCCGACTTGACAGACCGCCTGCGTGCGCTTTACGCCCAGTAATTCCGATTAACGCTTGCACCCTCCGTATTACCGCGGCTGCTGGCACGGAGTTAGCCGGTGCTTCTTCTGCGGGTAACGTCAATCGATGAGGTTATTAACCTCACCGCCTTCCTCCCCGCTGAAAGTGCTTTACAACCCGAAGGCCTTCTTCACACACGCGGCATGGCTGCATCAGGCTTGCGCCCATTGTGCAATATTCCCCACTGCTGCCTCCCGTAGGAGTCTGGACCGTGTCTCAGTTCCAGTGTGGCTGGTCATCCTCTCAGACCAGCTAGGGATCGTCGCCTAGGTGAGCCGTTACCCCACCTACTAGCTAATCCCATCTGGGCACATCTGATGGCATGAGGCCCGAAGGTCCCCCACTTTGGTCTTGCGACGTTATGCGGTATTAGCTACCGTTTCCAGTAGTTATCCCCCTCCATCAGGCAGTTTCCCAGACATTACTCACCCGTCCGCCGCTCGTCACCCGAGAGCAAGCTCTCTGTGCTACCGCTCGACTTGCATGTGTTAGGCCTGCCGCCAGCGTTCAATCTGAGCCATGATCAAACTCTTCAATTTAAGTTTGATGCTCAAAGAATTAAACTTCGTAATGAATTACGTGTTCACTCTTGAGACTTGGTATTCATTTTTCGTCCGAGGACGTTAAGAATCCATGTCACTTTGAGTGCCCACACAGATTGTCTGATAAATTGTTAAAGAGCAGTTGCGACGCGCTTTAGCGCTCTGTCGCGAGGTGGCGTATATTACGCTTTCCTCTTTCAGAGTCAACCCGTTTTTCAGGATTTTTCTCTTCAACCGAACCGGCTGTTTGTGTGAAGTGATTCACATCTGCCGTGTCAGTGGGAGCGCATTATAGGGATCCCATTTTTTTGCACAAGCCTTTTTTCGATCTTTTTTTCTGAATGGTGATTTTTCACCCTTTTCGCCGTGTAATTGCGCGATTTGCTCAATTTTCACCGTTTTCAGGGGTTGCAGAGCGAGATAAAAGCCACCAAAGTCTTCTTACGCTCCCGTATTTTTGAGGTCAACATGTCTGCTCACCTGCGTCCCTATAAAACATTTTTCCCGCAAATCGGTCTTCGCGTCATGATTGACGCATCCAGCGTCGTCATCGGTGATGTCAGAATTGCCGATGACGTCAGCGTCTGGCCTCTGGTCGCCATTCGCGGCGACGTCAATTTCGTGTCGATAGGTCAACGTAGCAATATTCAGGACGGCAGCGTTCTACACGTGACCCATAGATCCTCTTACAAGCCTGAGGGAAATCCACTGATCATTGGCGAGGATGTGACGGTTGGTCACAAAGTGATGCTGCACGGCTGCACTATCGGCAACCGCGTGCTGGTTGGTATGGGTTCGATCTTGTTAGATGGTGTCGTGGTTGGTGATGACGTCATGATTGGCGCGGGAAGTCTGGTGCCGCAGAATAAACAGCTTGAAAGCGGCTTCCTTTACTTTGGCAATCCGGTCAAACAGATCCGCCCCCTGACAGAGGCGGAGCGGGAAGGCCTAAAATATTCAGCAAATAACTATGTGAAATGGAAAGATGAATATCTGGATCAGGAGAGCCAGACCCAACCCTGAGCATCCTCCTGATTATCGCGGATCAATGCCTCAGCCTCTTCCTCAAGATCCCAACGATGTTCCCGGAATGCGGCCAGCCACTGCGCTGGCCCCTCTGCGCCAAAACGCTGCTGCAGGATCTGCCCTGAAATTACGCAGGTTAATTGCATCCCATTCACCAACGCGGGAAAAACCACGCCCTGCCGTTCAGCATCCCATAATTCCCGATCGGGAAACTGAATCGCCTGATTCATGCATTCAGTTCCTGTTGCAGCTTTTCTATAACCGGGGTGATAGCCGGCAGGACGCCGTGCCATAGCAGAAAGGCATGGGCGGCTTGCGCCACCAGCATTCCCAGCCCGTCAGCGTAGTGGGTTGCGCCATGCTGCTGGCACCACTGAAGAAATGGCGTCGCCCCTTTCTGGTAAAACATGTCATAGCAATACACGTCGGGGTTAACAACAGACGCCGGGATAGCCGGCACATCACCCTCTATCCCACTGGATGTTGCATTGACGATCAGATCGAAAGTTTCCCCGGCTAAGGTATCCATTTCCCGGGCGCTGACGCTACCGGTATGGGCGAAGAGCGTGGCTAACTCATGGGCGCGAGCATAGGTGCGATTGACGATCGTCACAGCGCACCCCAGCGATAGCAGCGGCAGCAGTACCCCACGCGATGCGCCACCGGCACCGATAAGCAGGATCCGCTGGCGTGGCTTAATGAATCCCAGACGCTCCAGATCGCTCAGAAGACCAATACCATCCGTGTTGTCGCCCAGCAAACGCCCATCTTCCAGACGTTTCAAGGTATTCACCGCTCCCGCCAGCGCAGCGCGTTCTGTCAGTTCATCCGCGCGCGCAAAGGCTTCTTCTTTGAAAGGAACGGTAACGTTGGCGCCCTTTCCTCCTTCCGCAAAAAACTGATTCAGAGAAGAGACAAAATCGTCCAGCGGCGCCAGCACACGTCCATAAGGATGGGTAATGCCTAACTGGCGGGCAAAAAGGTGGTGAATAGAAGGCGACTTGCTGTGCGCAATCGGATTACCAAAAACAGCGTAGGTTTCCATGATTCACCCCTGGCGGAACAGTTCACCCGTCAGGGCATCACGTATTTCAGATGGATTTTGACGTCCGCCCGTAGCGCCATCCACGACCGGGAAGCTGTCACCAAACTGAGCACGGACCTCTGCGGTAGTGCGGCAAGGCGGTTGACCGGTGAGATTGGCGCTCGTCGAGACCAGCGGTTTTCCGTAGGCTTCGCACAATTCAATCACCAGCGGATGGTTGGTTACGCGTACGGCCAGCGAATCAAAACGACCCGTCAGCCAGCGTGGCGTTTCAGGACGAGCCGGGAATACAAACGTCACCGGTCCTGGCCAGCAGGAAAAGATTGCTGCCCGCTGCGAGTCACTTAACCGAGAATCATCAATATAGGGCTTCAGCTGCTCAAAGCTAGCGGCGATAAGGATCAATCCCTTCTCAACAGGACGCTGCTTCAGCTCCAGCAGACGCATAACGGCCGTTTCGCTGTCAGGGTCGCAGCCGACGCCAAAAACAGCTTCCGTGGGATAGGCGATGACATGTTCATTATTCAGGACCGCCACGGCATGGGCGACGGCTTCTGAGGGCAGGTTATTGTTCACTGATTTATTCCGCCGGGATCGGCTTTCCACATTGTTTACTGGCACAGAAGCGTCTGAGCCCCTGCGCCGTCTTCTTTTCTATTAACAGCGGGTAATGGCATTCAGGGCATTCGCCCGCCACCGGTTTAAAATTGATAACGAACTGGCAATCAGGATAGCGATCGCAGGAGTGAAAGGTTTTACCGAAACGGGAACGACGCTGGACCAGATGGCCTTGTCCGCACTGCGGGCAAGCAATAGCCGTCTCATCTGGTTTATCAATTAGCTCGGTATGTTCGCATTCCGGATAGCGGCTACAGCCAATGAACATCCCAAAACGCCCCTGGCGTAGCACCATAACCGCGCCGCACGATGGGCATGCTTGCCCCTCCAGCACCTTAACGACATGCCCGTCCGCCTGACTTTTCAGGGGACGGATATAGTCACAGGCCGGATAATGCGAACAGCCGAGAAACGGGCCATGTTTCCCGGAACGGATCACCAGTTCAGCCCCGCACTGCGGGCAGGGCTCATTTTTACGCACCGAAAACAGTGCTGATTTGGTCATAACAACTCGATGTTGCTGCAAAAAGATTAATGCAGCATACCTTCATTTACTTCGAAGAGTAATTCTTCCATTTGCTGATAGGCGTTTTCACAGCCCGGAATATTGAACAGTACCATCAGGATGACCCATTTCAGGTCCTCCAGCTCAAATTCTGCCGTATCCAGCGCCAGTACGCGCTCTATCACCATTTCTCGCGTTTCGAGGTTCAACACCTGAATCTGCTCGAGGAAGAGTAAAAATCCCCGGCAACTGGCATCCAGACGCTGGCACTCCTCTTCGGTATATACCCGAAGCGACAGTGGGTCGGAAGCGAGCTGCATGGGTTCAACGAGACCTTCCTGATAATCAGCCAGTTTCTCGAGCCACATTAACGCGTTATAGATATCTTCCCGCTCAAAACCTGCGTCGGTAAGATCCCGCGTCAGTTTGTCCTGATCCACGCGCATTTCTGCTTCGCTATGGATGTAAGTTTCAAACAAATACATGAGTACGTCGAACATGGCTTGCCCTCCTTAATCGGACATAGCCGCCGGGTACAGCTGCGATCCAGCCTGCTAACTCCAGTTCAAGTAGCTGAGCTACGGTTACTGGCACAGATTGGCCGGCACGTTCAGCGACAACGTCAACAGGTGTTACCTCATCTCCTACGTTAGCCAGGAGCTCCGGAAATGGCAATGCTACAGACGGCTGATCGGCGCAATTATTTATCGAATCAGACGTATCAGTTAGCCAGGTCAGCTCGTTGTGCCAGTATTCCACAATATCCTCTGGCGAGGTCACCGGCACCGCGCCTTGCTTAATTAACCAGTGTGGGCCTTCCGATCCCGGATTGCCTATCGGCCCAGGCAGGGCAAACACATCCCTTCCCTGCTCCAGAGCACAGCGGACGGTAACCAGCGAGCCGCTTCGCAATGCCGCCTCAACCACCAACACGCCCAGGCTCAGGCCGCTGATAATCCGGTTGCGCCTGGGGAAATGCGCGGGAAGCGGCGGCGTTATTAGTGGAAATTCAGACACCAGCGCACCGCCATTATCGATGATCTGCTGGGCGAGGCTTGCATGGCGCCGCGGATAAACCTTACCCAGTCCGTTGCCCAGTACCGCGATGGTTTTGCCCTCGGCCGCGAGCGCGCCGCGATGCGCTACGCCATCAATGCCTAACGCCAGCCCACTGGTGATAGTCATTCCTTTACGCGCCAACGTTTCGCTGAAAAGCTTCCCCCAGCGAGCGCCATACCAGGAATGCAGGCGACTACCAATAACGGCAAGCTGCGCGCTGTGAAGCAGAGCGGGATCGCCGCTGACCAACAACGCACCGGGGTAATCAGCGATGGCCCTTAGCCGAAACGGAAAGCGCGGATCGTCGGCCCGTAACAGATGATGTTCCGGGTGCTCCAGCCAGCGCCGCGTCTCATCAAGCTCACGCCCGTCAAGCCGAAAAAATAACATTGCTTGCGCCGCGGACATCCCGACAGCATGCAGCGCTTCACGATCAACGCTGGCGGCTGCGCATAAGCGCTGTGCGATCTTCAGCATTCTGTCGCCATACAAGTTACTGACCTTCATCAGCCGCAGCCAAATCTCGTCGGGCGTCATCCTTACCCCCTGCCATAAGCGGTATTGACAATCTTTGCGATTGGACAGTGAGACTGTCAATTGCAGGGTGTTTTGTCTAGAATAGAGCTAATAATCTTATCAACTCCTGAATACGACTCTGGAACTTTATGGCAGTTTTGCAAGTGTTACATATTCCGGACGAGCGCCTTCGCAAAGTCGCCGAGCCGGTCAAAGAAGTGAATGCGGAAATTCAGCGTATCGTCGATGATATGTTCGACACCATGTACGCTGAGGAGGGCATTGGTCTGGCCGCGACCCAGGTCGATATCCATCAGCGCATTATCGTTATTGATGTGTCGGAAAATCGTGAAGAGCAGCTGGTGTTAATCAACCCGGAGCTGCTGGAAAAAGATGGCGAAACGGGCATCGAAGAAGGCTGCCTGTCGATTCCGGAACAGCGCGCCCTGGTGCCGCGTGCGGAAAAAGTGAAGATCCGAGCGCTGGATCGCGACGGTAAGCCATTTGAACTGGAGGCCGATGGCCTGCTGGCTATCTGTATTCAGCATGAGATGGATCATCTGGTCGGCAAACTGTTTATTGATTATCTGTCACCGCTCAAACAACAGCGCATTCGTCAGAAGGTTGAGAAACTGGATCGTTTACGTTCCCGTGCCTGATAACAAGGAATACCGTGTCACAATCACTACGTATCATTTTCGCCGGCACCCCCGATTTTGCAGCGCGTCATCTTGACGCGCTGTTGTCGTCTGAACATCAGGTTGTTGGCGTATTCACTCAGCCAGACCGTCCTGCTGGCCGCGGCAAAAAATTGATGCCGAGCCCGGTAAAGGTGCTGGCTGAAGCCCATAACTTACCTGTATTCCAGCCATCTTCCCTGCGTCCGCAGGACAACCAACAATTAGTCGCCGATCTCGGCGCCGATATCATGGTGGTGGTGGCGTACGGTTTGATTCTCCCGAAAGCGGTGCTGGAGATGCCCCGTCTGGGCTGCATCAACGTTCACGGCTCCCTGCTACCGCGTTGGCGTGGCGCAGCGCCGATCCAGCGTTCGCTGTGGGCCGGGGATAGCGAAACAGGCGTAACCATCATGCAGATGGACGTCGGCCTTGATACGGGTGATATGCTGTATAAGCTTTCCTGCCCCATTACCGCAGAGGATACCAGCGGCAGCCTGTACGATAAGCTGGCCGAGCTCGGCCCTCAAGGTCTGCTGGCAACCTTAGCCCAGCTGGCCAACGGCACCGCACAGCCTGAAGTACAGGATGAATCGCTGGTGTGCCACGCCGAGAAGCTGAGTAAAGAAGAAGCTCGCATCGACTGGTCGCTTTCTGCCGCACAGCTGGAGCGCTGCATCCGCGCCTTTAATCCGTGGCCAATGAGTTGGCTGGAAATTGACGGGCAGCCGCTAAAAGTGTGGCGGGCATCGGTCATTGCCGAAGCTGCGCATGCCGAACCGGGTACTATCGTGGCAGCAACCAAACAGGGTATCCAGGTCGCCACGGGCGATGGGATCCTCAGTCTGGAGTCGCTACAGCCTGCGGGTAAAAAAGCGATGAGCGCCCAGGATTTACTCAATTCCCGCCGGGAGTGGTTTACTCCTGGCACCCGTCTCGCCTGACGGTCGTCTCTTCTGAAGCCCGGGTTCGCCGGGCATTTTTATTTTTGCGCTTATGAAAAAGAATATAAATTTACGCAGCCTGGCCGCCCAGGCTATCGAGCAAGTCGTTGAAAAAGGTCAGTCTTTAAGCAACGTCCTGCCCCCTCTACAGCAAAAAGTCAGCGATAAAGACAAAGCGCTGCTGCAGGAGCTGTGTTTTGGCGTACTGCGTACGCTCAGCCAGCTGGAGTGGCTTATCAGCAAGCTGATGGCGCGTCCGATGACCGGCAAACAGCGCACCGTGCACTTTCTGATTATGGTTGGGCTCTATCAGTTACTCTACACCCGCATCCCTCCGCACGCCGCGCTGGCTGAAACGGTAGAAGGCGCGGTGGCGATTAAGCGCCCGCAGCTTAAAGGGCTGATCAATGGGGTGTTACGCCAGTTTCAGCGCCAGCAGGAAGAGCTACTGGCAGAATTCGCCGGGCAGGAAAACCGCTACCTTCATCCCAAATGGCTGCTGAAGCGTCTGCAGCAGGCCTGGCCGCAACAATGGCAGGAGATCGTCGATGCGAACAACCAGCGCCCGCCGATGTGGCTGCGCGTTAACCGCAACCATCATTCCCGAGACGAATGGCTTGCTCTGCTTAAAGAGGCTGGCTTAGAGGGCTTCACCCACCCTGACTATCCCGACGCCGTGCGTCTGGCCACCCCTGCCCCGGTCCATGCGTTGCCGGGTTTTGCCGAAGGATGGGTAACCGTTCAGGATGCCTCGGCCCAGGGCTGCATGCGCTATCTGCAGCCGGAAAACGGCGAGCGCATTCTCGATCTCTGCGCCGCGCCGGGCGGCAAGACGACGCATATTCTGGAAGTCGCTCCCCAGGCTGAGGTCATGGCGGTGGACATTGATGAACAGCGTCTTTCCCGCGTCTATGACAACCTGAAACGGCTGGGCATGAAAGCCGAAGTCAAACAGGGCGATGGTCGCTTCCCTGAGCAGTGGTGTGGCAGCGAGCAGTTCGATCGTATTCTGCTGGATGCCCCCTGTTCCGCCACCGGCGTTATCCGCCGCCACCCGGATATCAAATGGCTGCGCCGGGATCGGGATATCGGCGATTTAGCCCAGCTGCAGGCCGAGATCCTCAATGCCATCTGGGGGCATCTGAAGCCAGGCGGCACGTTGGTTTACGCTACCTGTTCTATTCTGCCGGAAGAGAATAGTCAGCAAATTGCCGCGTTCCTCGCGCGGACCCCGGATGCAGAGCTTCACGCAACCGGTACGCCGGCAAGCCCGGGACAGCAAAATCTGCCGGGTGCGGAAGAAGGCGATGGCTTCTTTTACGCTAAGCTAATCAAACGTCGGAACTAATGGATCACTGCAGATGAAGATTATTATTCTGGGCGCCGGCCAGGTCGGCGGCACGCTGGCGGAGAACCTCGTCGGCGAGAACAATGATATTACGCTGGTTGATACCAATGGCGACCGTCTGCGCAGCCTGCAGGATAAGTTCGACCTGCGTGTCGTCCAGGGGCACGGTTCTCATCCCCGCGTACTGCGCGAGGCAGGAGCCGATGATGCCGATATGCTGGTGGCGGTCACCAGTTCGGATGAAACCAACATGGTGGCCTGTCAGGTCGCCTATTCATTATTCAATACGCCAAACCGTATAGCCCGTATTCGTGCGCCTGATTACGTCCGCGATGCGGAAAAGCTCTTCAATTCTGAAGCTGTGCCCATCGATCACTTAATCGCTCCGGAACAGCTGGTCATCGACAATATTCATCGCCTGATAGAATATCCCGGCGCGCTGCAGGTCGTGAACTTCGCCGAAGGTAAAGTCAGCCTCGCCGTGGTGAAAGCCTATTACGGTGGTCCGCTGGTGGGGAATGCGTTGTCCACCATGCGCGAGCATATGCCGCATATCGATACGCGCGTGGCCGCCATTTTCCGCCACGATCGCCCCATCCGCCCACAGGGTTCGACGATTGTCGAGGCCGGCGATGAAGTCTTCTTTATTGCCGCCTCGCAGCATATTCGCGCGGTCATGAGCGAACTCCAGCGTCTGGAGAAACCTTACAAACGCATCATGTTGGTCGGCGGCGGCAATATTGGCGCGGGCCTGGCCCATAAGCTGGAAAAAGACTACAGCGTTAAGCTTATCGAGCGCAATCAGCAGCGAGCCGCTGAGCTGGCAGAAAAACTGCAGCATACTATCGTCTTCTACGGTGACGCATCGGATCAGGAGCTGCTGGCCGAAGAGCATATTGACCAGGTGGACCTGTTTATTGCCGTCACTAACGATGACGAAGCAAACATCATGTCTGCGATGCTGGCCAAGCGAATGGGGGCCAAAAAAGTCATGGTGCTGATCCAGCGCAGAGCCTATGTGGATCTGGTTCAGGGTAGCGTCATTGATATCGCGATATCGCCTCAGCAGGCCACGATTTCCGCCCTCCTCAGCCATGTCCGTAAAGCCGATATTGTCGGCGTCTCCTCCCTGCGCCGCGGCGTTGCGGAAGCGATCGAAGCAGTGGCACACGGCGATGAGAGCACCTCGCGGGTGGTCGGGCGGTCGATCGATGAGATCAAGCTTCCGCCAGGCACGATCATCGGCGCCGTCGTGCGCGGGAATGACGTGATGATCGCTAATAATAATCTGCGGATCGAGCAGGGCGATCATGTGATCATGTTTTTGACTGATAAAAAGTTTATTTCCGATGTAGAAAGGCTGTTCCAGCCAAGCCCCTTCTTCCTGTAATTCCCAGGGCGTCGAACAGGCGCCTTTTATTATCCCTTATTATTCAAAGGTTAATATTTTCCTGTAACGCTCTACGAGGAATGGCAAATGAAAATACATTTGTTAAACTTACAACGTCAGCTGGCTCAAGGAGAATAAAATGAGTTTTTTAAAAGAGTTTCGCGAATTCGCGATGCGCGGGAACGTTGTCGATTTGGCAGTGGGTGTGATCATCGGTGCAGCATTCGGTAAAATTGTTTCGTCGCTGGTCGCGGATATTATTATGCCGCCGCTCGGCCTGTTGATTGGCGGGATCGATTTTAAACAGTTTGCCGTCACGCTGCGCGATGCCCAGGGTGATGTACCGGCAGTGGTGATGCACTACGGGGTGTTTATTCAGAACGTTTTCGATTTCATCATCGTCGCATTTGCCATTTTCATGGCGATTAAACTGATGAATAAGTTAAATCGTAAGAAAGAAGAGGCTCCGGCGGCACCGCCAGCGCCCTCTAAAGAAGAAGTCCTGCTGAGCGAAATTCGCGATCTGCTGAAAGAACAAAACAACCGTTCTTAATCAGCAGTGAAAGCAGAAGGCCAGTGGTAAAAAAGCGATTCGCTTGCTTGCCACTGGCCTCCCGGTCATTCCTTGCTGCATGTTTATCTTTACGTTGATAGCTTCCTTTCCCTTTCTTATTCTTCTCTACGCGCTGCCTGAATAATGGATCGTGGAGAAGTGCCTCAATGGCGTTATCTTTAATTTGTCCTTTGGTATGCTGATAGCGACTCATAGTAACTCCAGTGGATGTGTGAATTCCGCGCGAGTGTAGATCCGCGCGCACAAAAAATCAACGCCCGGTATTGCCGTTGCTGGCGCCTTGCTCAAGGGCCTCGAGGATCGAACAGTAAACGCTGCTGTGAGCTGTGCCACAGCAGGCATCATTGAGCCGTTGCAGAGAGCGACGCATCGTTTGTAGCTCGTTGATCCGCGCCTCAACTTCGCTTAATCGCGCCTGAACGATCCCTTTCGACTCCTGACAGGTGTGATGCTCCGGATCGATACGGATCGACAATAATTCGCGGATCGCTTCCAGAGTAAAGCCCAGCTGACGGGCATAGCGAATAAAGCGCAAACGCTGAAGATCGTTATCCGAGTAAAGACGAAATCCCCCCTCAGTGCGCACGTCATGATCCATCATTTGCTGTTTTTCATAATAACGGATGGTATCTGGCGTCACATCAGCCAGTTTTGCCAGCTCACCAATACGATACATATTCACTCCTGATTAATTTTGTGCAGCAACGCATCGGCGTACTCACCGCGTAAAAAGTCGGTGTTCAGTCCTGCCTGACGCAGCTTAAGCTCGAGCAGAGCAAGGCGCTTGCTGAGTTCGGCATGCCGCGGGTCGTCCTGACGGACCCCCTTCAACAAGTCTGCCAGAGCCACCGCTTCTTTGCGCTGCTCCAGCTCCGGGGGAAGACACCCTGCATTCTTCAGAAGGCGATAGCCTGCCCGCAGCTCGGCCGGTACATGCGAATCGTCATCGAGCGTTAGCGGCACGCCGCTACCGGGTAAATTATCGAACTCGCCTTTGGTTTGGGCATCGAGGATATGGCGTTCTGCCCACTGATCCAGTAACCACATTCTACGGCTCCGGGGATGAACAAAAAGAGTACAGATATTGTAGTGAAGTGGGGATGGGGTAGATATAAAAAAACCCGCCGGGGCGGGTTTTTTTACGTTACTACAGATTACTCTGCAGCAGCTTCTGCTTTCGGCTCAGCACGATCAACCAGCTCGATGTATGCCATCGGCGCGTTGTCGCCTGCACGGAAGCCACACTTCAGAATGCGAGTGTAACCACCGGCGCGGCTCGCGAAACGCGGGCCCAGCTCGTTAAACAGTTTTGCCACGATCTCGTTATCACGAGTACGGGCGAATGCCAGACGACGATTAGCAACGCTATCAGTCTTGGCAAGAGTAATCAGCGGCTCAACTACGCGACGCAGTTCTTTCGCTTTCGGCAGGGTCGTCTTGATGATTTCATGACGAACCAGCGAACCTGCCATGTTACGGAACATAGCCTGGCGATGGCTGCTGTTGCGGTTCAGTTGACGACCACTCTTACGATGGCGCATGACCTTATCCTTCTCAGTAAAACCTTAACCTGTGATCCGGTTACTCGTCAGCAATGCTTGCTGGTGGCCAGTTTTCCAGGCGCATGCCCAGAGACAGTCCACGGGAAGCCAGCACGTCTTTAATCTCAGTAAGAGATTTTTTACCTAGGTTCGGCGTTTTCAGCAACTCAACCTCGGTACGCTGTACCAGATCACCGATATAGTGGATAGCTTCTGCCTTGAGGCAGTTAGCAGAGCGGACAGTCAATTCCAGATCGTCAACAGGGCGCAGCAGGATCGGATCGAATTCTGGTTTCTCTTCTTTCACTTCTGGCTGACGTACATCACGTAAGTCAACAAAAGCTTCCAGTTGTTCAGCCAGGATGGTTGCCGCACGACGAATCGCCTCTTCAGGATCGATTGTGCCGTTGGTTTCCATTTCGATGACCAGCTTGTCCAGGTCGGTACGCTGTTCTACACGCGCAGCTTCAACATTGTAGGCAATACGCTCTACAGGGCTGTAGCAGGCGTCGACCAGCAGACGGCCGATTGGGCGCTCATCTTCTTCCGAATGAATTCGGGCAGAAGCCGGCACATAACCGCGACCGCGCTGAACTTTGATACGCATGCTGATAGCAGCGTTCTCATCAGTCAGGTGGCAAATCACGTGCTGCGGCTTGACGATTTCGACATCACCGTCGTGGGTAATGTCGGCTGCGGTCACAGGGCCAATGCCAGATTTATTCAAAGTAAGGATGACTTCATCTTTACCCTGAACTCTCACCGCCAGCCCTTTCAGGTTGAGCAGGATTTCAAGGATGTCTTCCTGAACGCCTTCTTTGGTGCTGTACTCGTGCAGTACACCATCAATCTCAACCTCGGTCACCGCGCAACCCGGCATCGATGAGAGCAGAATACGGCGCAGTGCGTTACCCAGAGTATGGCCGAAGCCACGCTCTAAAGGCTCAAGGGTCACCTTGGCGTGCGTCGAACTCACTTGCTCGATATCGACCAGGCGCGGTTTTAGAAACTCTGTCACAGAACCCTGCATTGTGTCCTCTCTTTGGTACTAAGCTTTACTTGGAGTAAAGCTCGACGATCAGGTGTTCGTTAATGTCCGCAGACAGATCAGAACGCTCCGGCTGACGCTTGAACGTACCTTCCATCTTGCCAGCATCAACTTCCAGCCAGGTTGGCTTTTCACGCTGCTCAGCCAGCTCCAGAGCGGCTTTCACGCGAGATTGCTTTTTCGCTTTCTCACGAATGCTGACAACGTCATTCGCTTTAACCTGATAAGAAGCGATGTTAACAACACGACCGTTTACCATAATCGCTTTGTGGCTAACCAGCTGGCGTGCTTCAGCACGAGTGGCGCCGAAGCCCATACGGTATACAACGTTGTCCAGACGACCTTCCAGCAGAGCCAACAGGTTTTCACCGGTGTTGCCTTTCAGACGTGCTGCTTCTTTATAGTAGTTACGGAACTGACGCTCCAGCACACCGTACATACGGCGAACTTTTTGCTTTTCACGCAACTGCACACCATAGTCAGACAGACGCGGCTTACGCGCACCGTGCTGGCCAGGAGCTTGTTCAATTTTACACTTGGTATCGATCGCGCGAACGCCAGACTTAAGGAATAAGTCGGTGCCCTCACGACGGCTCAGCTTGAGCTTAGGACCCAAATATCTTGCCATTTTCTTTCTCCAACTAACCTGGAAAACGCAGCGTTATACGCGACGTTTTTTCGGCGGACGACAACCGTTATGAGGGATCGGAGTCACATCAGTAATATTAGTGATGCGGAAACCAGCGGCGTTCAGTGCACGAATGGTAGATTCGCGACCCGGACCCGGACCTTTGACCATAACTTCCAGATTCTTGATGCCGTATTCTTTTACGGCTTCTGCGCAACGCTCTGCTGCAACCTGAGCTGCGAACGGAGTGGATTTGCGAGAACCACGGAAACCGGAACCACCGGCTGTTGCCCAACCCAGTGCGTTACCCTGACGATCAGTAATGGTAACGATGGTGTTGTTAAAAGAAGCATGGATATGAGCCACGCCGTCAGAGACTTGTTTTCTTACACGCTTACGTGCACGAATTGGTGCCTTTGCCATTATTCAATCACCCCGATTATTTCTTGATCGGTTTACGCGGACCCTTACGGGTACGTGCGTTGGTCTTGGTACGCTGACCGCGAACCGGGAGACCACGACGATGACGCAAACCACGGTAGCAACCAAGGTCCATCAGACGCTTGATGCTCAGGGTGATTTCACGGCGCAGATCACCTTCAACGACAAATTTACCTACTGCTTCACGCAGAATATCAATTTGTTCTTCAGACAGCTCACTGATCTTAACATTTTCAGCGATGCCCGTTTCAGCGCAGATGGCTTTAGAACGGGTTTTGCCGATACCGAAAATAGCGGTTAAAGCGATTACGGTATGTTTGTGATCAGGAATGTTAATGCCTGCTATACGGGCCACTATGCACTCCTACTATTTAATATGTACGCACCATGCTGAAAAGCCCGTTTTCAGGATACTCAAATGGAAACGTACAGACATACAAAAGATTGGCTGGCTAATCTAGCCAGCTCAATCCAACTTTGCAAGAAAAATATGCGAAAAAATCAGCCTTGGCGCTGTTTATGCTTCGGCTCGGCACTGCAAATCACACGGATGACGCCATCACGCTTAACGATTTTGCAGTTACGGCATAATTTCTTGACGGAAGCACGAACTTTCATTTTTACTCTCCGTAACTTCTCGGGCGACCAGTTTTAGCGGCCGTAGCCTTTCAGGTTCGCCTTCTTCAATGCAGACTCATACTGACTGGACATCATCAGAGTTTGCACTTGAGCCATAAAGTCCATAATCACGACAACAACGATAAGCAGCGAGGTCCCACCGAAGTAGAACGGCACTTTCATCGCGTCACGCATGAACTCCGGGATCAGGCAGATAAAAGTAATGTACAACGCACCAACCAGAGTCAGGCGAGTCATCACTTTATCGATATACTTCGCCGTTTGCTCTCCCGGACGAATTCCTGGTACAAATGCACCGGACTTCTTCAGGTTATCTGCTGTTTCACGCGGGTTGAAAACCAACGCCGTGTAGAAGAAACAGAAGAAGATGATTGCAGACGCATAGAGTAACACATAAAGCGGTTGCCCAGGCTGCAAATACAGCGAAATTGTTGTCAGCCAGTTCCAACCAGTACCACCCCCGAACCATGACGTGATGGTTGCCGGGAACAGTATAATACTGGAAGCGAAGATTGCCGGGATTACCCCCGCCATATTCACTTTCAGCGGTAAATGTGTGCTCTGTGCAGCATAGACACGACGACCCTGTTGACGTTTCGCGTAGTTTACCACAATGCGGCGTTGTCCACGTTCAACGAATACAACAAAGAAGGTCACTGCAAATACTAATACTGCAACCAACAGCAACAGGAGGAAGTGCAGGTCGCCTTGACGCGCTTGCTCGATAGTATGGGCGATGGCCGGCGGGAGTCCCGCAACGATACCGGCGAAGATAATGATCGAGATACCGTTACCGATACCGCGTTCAGTGATCTGTTCGCCGAGCCACATCAGGAACATAGTCCCTGTGACCAGACTAACAACAGCGGTGAAATAGAATGCAAAGCCTGGATTAATCACCAGGCCCTGCATACCAGGCATATTCGGCAGACCGGTAGCAATACCGATCGACTGGAATATCGCCAGCACCAGAGTACCGTAGCGGGTGTACTGGCTGATCTTACGACGACCAGACTCCCCTTCTTTCTTCAGTTCCGCCAGCGGTTGATAAACCACCGTCAGCAGCTGCACGATGATTGATGCCGAGATATACGGCATAATCCCCAATGCAAAGATAGAAGCACGGCTGAGAGCACCACCAGAGAACATGTTGAACATTTCAATGATGGTGCCTCGCTGTTGCTCAAGCAGTTTGGCAAGTACAGCGGCATCAATACCAGGGATCGGAATAAAAGAGCCAATACGGAACACTATCAGCGCACCGACCACAAACAGAAGTCTGCGTTTCAGTTCGCCAAGGCCACCTTTGGCACTTTGAAAATCTAATCCCGGTTGTTTAGCCATCTGCTACTTATTCCTCAATTTTACCGCCAGCAGCTTCGATAGCAGCACGAGCACCTTTAGTCACACGCAGGCCACGAACAGTTACCGGACGAGTTACCTCACCAGACAGGATCACTTTCGCGAACTCGATCTGGACACCGATAATGTTAGCCGCTTTCAGCGCGTTCAGGTCTACTACATCGCCTTCTACGTGAGCCAGATCGGAGAGACGGATCTCTGCGGTGATCATCGCTTTACGAGAAGTGAAGCCGAATTTCGGCAGACGACGGTACAGAGGCATCTGACCACCCTCGAAACCGCGACGTACGCCACCGCCAGAACGAGATTTCTGACCTTTGTGACCACGACCACCGGTTTTACCGAGGCCAGAACCGATACCACGACCCAGGCGTTTACCCGCCTTTTTGGAGCCTTCGGCCGGAGACAGAGTATTTAAACGCATCTCTTACTCCTCAACTTTAACCATGAAGGAAACCGCGTTGACCATACCACGAACAGCAGGAGTATCCTCGCGCTCTACGGTGTGACCAATACGACGCAGACCCAGGCCAAGCAGCGTTGCCTTGTGTTTCGGCAGACGACCGATTGCACTGCGGGTTTGAGTAATTTTAATAGTCTTTGCCATGGTTTATTTCCCCAGAATTTCTTCAACGGATTTACCACGCTTGGCAGCGACCATATCCGGGGACTTCATGTTTTCCAGACCGTCGATAGTTGCACGAACCACGTTAATCGGGTTAGTGGAACCATACGCTTTAGCCAGAACGTTACGAACCCCAGCGACTTCCAGAACGGCGCGCATTGCACCACCGGCGATGATACCGGTACCTTCGGAAGCCGGCTGCATGAATACACGAGAACCCGTGTGAGTACCCTTAACCGGGTGCTGCAGGGTGCCGTGGTTCAGCGCGACGTTAATCATATTGCGACGGGCTTTTTCCATCGCTTTCTGGATCGCTGCTGGAACTTCACGCGCTTTACCGTAACCAAAACCAACGCGACCGTTACCATCGCCAACTACAGTCAGAGCTGTGAAGGAGAAAATACGACCACCTTTAACGGTTTTAGATACGCGGTTTACCGCGATCAGCTTTTCCTGCAGTTCGCCAGCTTGTTTTTCGATGTGAGCCATCTTACACCTCTACCTTAGAACTGAAGGCCAGCTTCACGGGCAGCATCTGCCAGTGCCTGGACACGACCATGATATTGGAACCCGGAACGGTCAAAGGAAACATCTTTGATGCCTTTTTCCAGAGCGCGTTCAGCGACAGCTTTACCCACAGCTGCAGCAGCGTCTTTGTTACCGGTGTACTTCAGTTGTTCAGCGATAGCTTTTTCTACAGTAGAAGCAGCTACCAGAACTTCAGAACCATTCGGTGCAATTACCTGTGCGTAAATGTGACGCGGGGTACGATGTACCACCAGGCGAGTTGCGCCCAGCTCCTGGAGCTTGCGGCGTGCGCGGGTCGCACGACGGATACGAGCAGATTTCTTATCCATAGTGTTACCTTACTTCTTCTTAGCCTCTTTGGTACGCACGACTTCGTCGGCGTAACGAACACCCTTGCCTTTGTAAGGCTCAGGACGACGGTAGGCGCGCAGATCTGCTGCAACCTGGCCGATCACCTGCTTATCAGCGCCTTTCAGCACGATTTCAGTCTGAGTCGGACATTCTGCAGTGATACCCGCAGGCAGCTGATGATCAACCGGGTGAGAGAAACCTAAAGCCAGGTTTACTACATTCCCTTTGACCGCTGCACGATAACCTACACCAACCAGCTGCAGCTTCTTAGTGAAGCCTTCGGTAACACCGATAACCATTGAGTTCAGCAGGGCACGCGCGGTACCAGCCTGAGCCCAACCGTCTGCGTAACCATCACGCGGACCGAAGGTCAGTGCATTATCTGCATGTTTAACTTCAACAGCATCGTTGAGAGTACGAGTCAGCTCGCCGTTTTTACCTTTGATCGTAATAACCTGACCGTTGATTTTTACATCAACGCCGGCAGGAACAACGACCGGTGCTTTAGCAACACGAGACATTTTTTCCTCCGATTAGGCTACGTAGCAGATAATTTCGCCACCAAGACCAGCCTGGCGCGCTGCACGATCAGTCATAACACCTTTAGAGGTAGAAACAACTGCGATACCCAGACCGGCCATAACTTTCGGCAGCTCATCTTTTTTCTTATAGATGCGCAGACCTGGGCGGCTGACACGCTGAATGCTTTCTACAACAGCTTTACCCTGGAAATACTTAAGAGTCAGTTCCAGTTCCGGCTTGGTGTCGCCTTCAACTTTAAAATCTTCGATAAAACCTTCTTCCTTCAGCACGTTGGCGATTGCCACTTTCAGCTTGGAGGAAGGCATGGTGACCGCAGCTTTGTTCGCGGCCTGACCGTTACGGATACGGGTCAGCATATCCGCGATCGGATCTTGCATGCTCATCTGTCTTTACTCCCGTGATTCAATTGGTGACAATTACCAGCTAGCCTTTTTCAGACCCGGGATTTCACCGCGCATAGCGGCTTCACGGACCTTAATACGGCTCAACCCGAACTTCCGCAGGAAACCATGCGGACGACCTGTTTGACGGCAGCGGTTACGCTGACGAGACGGGCTGGAATCACGCGGCAGAGTCTGCAGCTTGAGAACGGCATTCCAACGATCTTCGTCGGTTGCGTTCACATCAGAGATGATAGCTTTCAGTTCAGCGCGTTTAGCGAAGAATTTATCAGCTAAAGCCACGCGCTTTACTTCGCGTGCTTTCATTGATTGCTTAGCCATTAAGTAACCCTACCTTACTTGCGGAACGGGAAGTCAAAGGCAGCCAGCAGAGCACGGCCTTCTTCGTCAGATTTCGCAGTAGTGGTAATGGTAATATCCAAACCACGAACGCGGTCGACTTTATCGTAGTCGATTTCTGGGAAGATGATCTGCTCACGGACACCCATGCTGTAGTTGCCACGACCGTCGAAAGACTTAGCGGACAGGCCGCGGAAGTCACGAATACGCGGTACAGCAATAGTGATCAGGCGCTCAAAGAACTCCCACATGCGTTCGCCACGCAGAGTTACTTTACAGCCGATCGGATAGCCCTGACGGATTTTGAAGCCTGCAACTGATTTGCGTGCTTTGGTGATCAGCGGTTTTTGACCGGAGATTGCTGCCAGGTCAGCTGCTGCGTTATCCAGCAGTTTCTTGTCAGCGATCGCTTCACCAACACCCATGTTCAGGGTGATCTTCTCGACCCGAGGGACTTGCATGACAGAATTGTAGTTAAACTCAGTCATGAGTTTCTTAACTACTTCGTCTTTGTAGTAATCATGCAGTTTCGCCATCGTACTACTCCAAATTACTTGATAGTTTCGCTGTTAGACTTGAAGAAACGGACTTTTTTGCCGTCTTCGAATCTAAAGCCTACACGGTCAGCCTTGCCGGTTGCCGCATTGAAGATTGCAACGTTAGAAACCTGAATTGCAGCTTCTTTTTCAACGATGCCGCCTGGTTGGTTCAGAGCCGGAACCGGCTTCTGGTGTTTCTTAACCAGGTTGATACCTTCAACAATGACCTTGCCGGAAGACAGGACATTCTTAACTTTACCGCGCTTACCTTTATCTTTACCGGTTAACACGATAACTTCGTCATCACGACGGATTTTCGCTGCCATGATTCGCTCCTTAGAGTACTTCTGGTGCCAGAGAGATAATTTTCATGAACTTCTCGGTACGAAGTTCACGAGTTACCGGCCCAAAAATACGCGTACCGATAGGCTGCTCGCTGTTATTGTTCAGAATAACGCATGCATTACCATCGAAGCGAATGACAGAACCGTCCGGGCGACGAACACCCTTCTTGGTGCGCACCACTACCGCCTTCAGCACATCACCTTTTTTGACCTTACCACGCGGAATTGCTTCTTTGATGGTGATCTTGATGATGTCGCCTACGCCTGCGTAGCGACGGTGCGAGCCACCCAGAACCTTGATACACATTACGCGACGTGCACCGGAGTTGTCGGCGACGTTCAGCATAGTCTGTTCTTGGATCATTTTAGTGCTCCGCTAATGTCAACTACTACTGAGACCCGAAAATTAGGGTCGTTAAAAAGCCCCATATCGAGGGCGCGGCATTATAACACCACAAACCAGATATGGGTAGAAAAAATAAACGGCTCATCGCTGAGCCGTTTATCCGTATCGAGAATGCGTACTCTATTACAGAACCGCTTTCTCTACAACGCGAACCAGCGTCCAGGACTTAGTCTTGGACAGCGGACGGCATTCGCGGATTTCAACCTTGTCGCCGATACCGCATTCGTTGTTCTCGTCATGTACGTGCAGTTTGGTCGTACGTTTGATGAATTTGCCGTAAACCGGGTGTTTCACCATACGTTCGATAGCAACAACAATGGATTTCTCCATTTTGTCGCTAACTACGCGACCTTGCAGAGTACGGATTTTATCGGTCATTACGCACCCGCCTTCTGAGTCAGTAAAGTCTTAACGCGTGCAACATCACGACGCACTTGCTTCAGCAGATGAGTCTGTTGCAGCTGGCCACTTGCAGCCTGCATGCGCAGGTTGAACTGCTCACGCAGCAGGTTCAGCAGCTCAGCGTTCAGCTCTTCAACGCTTTTTTCACGCAGCTCTTTTGCTTTCATTACATCACCGTCTTAGTTACAAAGGTGGTTTTGATCGGCAGTTTCGCTGCTGCCAGGCCGAATGCTTCACGGGCCAGCTCTTCCGGTACACCGTCCATTTCATACAGGACTTTACCCGGCTGAATCAAGGCAACCCAGTACTCCACGTTACCTTTACCTTTACCCATACGAACTTCCAGCGGCTTCTCGGTGATCGGTTTGTCCGGGAATACACGGATCCAGATCTTACCTTGACGCTTAACTGCACGGGTCATAGCACGACGTGCTGCTTCGATCTGACGTGCAGTCAGACGACCACGGCCAACAGCTTTCAGACCGAAAGTGCCGAAGCTAACATCCGTACCCTGCGCCAGACCACGGTTGCGGCCTTTGTGCACTTTACGGAATTTTGTACGCTTTGGTTGTAACATCAGCGACGCTCCTTATTTACGGCCTTTACGCTGCTGCTTTTTAGGTTGAGCAGCCGGTTCCGGTTGTTCAACAGCAGCCATACCACCCAGGATCTCACCTTTGAAGATCCATACCTTAACGCCGATTACACCGTAAGTGGTGTGCGCTTCAGAGGTGTTGTAGTCGATGTCAGCACGCAGAGTGTGCAGCGGTACGCGACCTTCACGGTACCATTCGGTACGTGCGATTTCCGCGCCGCCCAGACGGCCGCTAACTTCAACTTTGATACCTTTAGCGCCCAGACGCATTGCGTTCTGTACAGCACGCTTCATCGCACGACGGAACATAACGCGACGTTCCAGCTGAGAAGTGATGCTGTCAGCAACCAGTTTTGCGTCCAGTTCAGGTTTACGAACTTCGGCGATATTGATCTGTGCAGGTACGCCAGCGATATCCGCTACGACCTTGCGCAGTTTTTCTACGTCTTCGCCTTTCTTACCGATAACGATACCCGGGCGAGCGGTGTGAATGGTCACACGGATGCTCTTAGCCGGACGCTCGATAACGATGCGAGATACAGACGCTTTAGCCAGTTCTTTAGTCAGGAACTGACGTACTTTAAAATCGCTGTCCAGGTTGTCAGCGAATTCTTTGGTGTTCGCGAACCAGGTAGAGTTCCATGGTTTGACAATACCCAGGCGAATACCATTAGGATGTACTTTCTGACCCATTGCTAGTCTCCAGAGTCTCAGCGATCGGACACAACCACAGTGATGTGGCTGGTGCGCTTCAGGATGCGATCTGCACGACCTTTAGCACGCGGCATAATGCGCTTCATGCTCGGGCCTTCGTCTACGAAAATTTTCGCAACTTTCAGATCATCAATGTCAGCGCCATCGTTGTGTTCAGCGTTAGCAATGGCAGATTCCAGTACCTTCTTGACCAGTACAGCAGCTTTTTTGTTGGTGTAGGTCAGAATATCCAGGGCCTGCGACACTTTCTTACCGCGAATCAGGTCAGCTACAAGGCGAACCTTCTGAGCAGAAGAACGAGCATGGCGATGTTGAGCTAAAGTTTCCATCTCTTCCTCCTACCTTATTTCTTCTTCGCTTTTTTATCAGCAGCGTGGCCGCGATAAGTACGAGTCGGTGCGAATTCACCCAGTTTGTGACCGACCATTTCGTCGGAAACAAATACTGGAACGTGCTGACGACCATTATGGACAGCGATGGTCAAACCGATCATGTTAGGAAAGATCGTTGAACGACGGGACCAAGTGCGCAGGGGCTTCTTGTCTCCGCTTTCCACCGCTTTCTCTACCTTCTTCAGCAAGTGCAGGTCAATAAAAGGACCTTTCTTGAGAGAACGTGGCATGGCTTATCCTCTAAAATTATTTGCTACGGCGACGTACGATGAATTTATCAGTACGCTTGTTGCTGCGGGTCTTCTTACCTTTGGTCTGCAGGCCCCACGGGGATACCGGGTGCTTACCAAAGTTACGACCTTCACCACCACCATGTGGGTGGTCTACTGGGTTCATCGCAGTACCGCGAACGGTAGGACGAACACCACGCCAGCGTGCAGCACCTGCTTTACCCAGAACGCGCAGCATATGCTCAGCATTGCCAACTTCGCCCAGAGTAGCGCGGCAGTCTGCTTCGACTTTACGCATTTCACCAGAACGCAGACGCAGGGTGACATAAGCACCGTCGCGAGCAACGATCTGAACGTAAGTACCAGCGGAACGAGCCAGCTGACCGCCTTTACCTGGTTTCATTTCTACGTTATGAACGGTAGAACCAACCGGGATATTGCGCATCGGCAGGGTGTTGCCTGCTTTGATTGCAGCATCAACGCCAGACTGAATCTGGTCGCCAGCTTTCAGGCCTTTCGGGGCCAGGATGTAACGGCGCTCGCCGTCTTTGTACAGAACCAGCGCGATGTTCGCGGAGCGGTTCGGATCGTACTCAAGACGTTCAACAACTGCCGGGATACCATCTTTGTTGCGTTTGAAGTCAACAATACGGTAAGCCTGCTTGTGGCCACCACCGATATGACGGGTGGTGATACGGCCATTGTTGTTACGACCACCGGATTTGCTGTTTTTTTCCAGCAACGGAGCAAAAGGTTTGCCCTTGTGCAGCTCTGGGTTAACCACTTTAACGACGTGGCGACGACCCGGAGATGTCGGTTTACATTTAACAACTGCCATTGTATTACTCCTCCGACTTACTCAGCGCCGCCAACGAAGTCCAGATTCTGGCCTTCTTTCAGGGTGACGTAAGCTTTTTTCCAGTCGCTACGACGACCGATACGCTGTCCGTGACGTTTAACTTTCCCTTTAACAACCAGGGTGTTAACGACTTCGACTTCGACTTCAAACAGTTTCTGCACAGCAGCTTTGATTTCTGCTTTGGTCGCGTCTTTAGCAACTTTGAGAACGATGGTGTTTGTTTTTTCCATCGCAGTAGACGCTTTTTCAGAAACGTGCGGTGCGCGCAGCACCTTCAGCAGACGTTCTTCACGAATCATGCCAGCATCTCCTCAACTTGCTTAACAGCATCAGCAGTCATTACGACTTTGTCGAAGGCGATCAGGCTAACCGGGTCGATACCGTTCGCATCACGTACGTCAACCTTGTGCAGGTTACGTGCGGCCAGGAACAGGTTCTCGTCCAGCTCACCGGTGATGATCAGCACATCTTCCAGAGCCATGTCTTTCAGTTTCTGTGCCAGCAGCTTAGTTTTCGGCGCTTCAACAGAGAACTTCTCGACAACGATCAGACGATCCTGACGTACCAGTTCGGACAGGATGCTTTTCAGCGCGCCGCGGTACATCTTCTTGTTAACTTTTTGACTGTGGTCCTGCGGACGAGCAGCAAAGGTCACGCCACCGGAACGCCAGATCGGGCTCTTGATAGAACCAGAACGCGCACGGCCGGTACCTTTCTGGCGCCACGGTTTTTTACCGGAGCCAGTGATTTCAGCACGAGTCTTCTGAGCACGAGTGCCCTGACGCGCACCAGCTGCATAAGCAACAACAACCTGGTGAACCAGCGCTTCGTTGAAATCACGACCGAAGGTAGTTTCGGAAACAGTCAGCGCGCTCTGCGCGTCTTTCAATACTAATTCCATTGCTATCTCCTCACGCCTTCACAGCTGGTTTAACGATCAGGTCGCTACCGGTCGCACCCGGGACAGCACCTTTAACCAGCAGCAGGTTGCGCTCAGCGTCAACACGTACTACGTCCAGGCTCTGAACGGTTACACGCTCATTACCCAGCTGACCTGCCATTTTCTTGCCTTTGAACACTTTGCCCGGAGTCTGGTTCTGACCGATAGAACCCGGAACGCGGTGGGACAAGGAGTTACCGTGAGTAGCGTCCTGGGTACGGAAGTTCCAGCGCTTAACGGTACCAGCAAAACCTTTACCTTTAGAGGTACCGGTTACGTCAACTTTTTTAACGTCAGCAAACAGTTCAACGCTAATGTTCTGACCTACGGTGAATTCTTCGCCGTCAGCCAGACGGAATTCCCACAGACCACGGCCAGCTTCAACGCCAGCTTTAGCGAAGTGACCCGCTTCCGGCTTGGTTACACGGTTAGCTTTTTTAGCACCGGTGGTAACCTGGATTGCGCGGTAGCCATCGTTAGCCAGGTCTTTAACCTGAGTAACACGGTTTGCTTCAACTTCGATTACGGTTACTGGGATAGAAACGCCATCTTCAGTGAAGATGCGGGTCATGCCCACTTTTTTACCGACTAAACCAATCATTGTTTCAACCTCTCAATCGCTCGATGACCTGATTAACCCAGGCTGATCTGCACGTCTACACCGGCAGCCAGATCCAGACGCATCAGAGCATCAACGGTTTTTTCAGTTGGCTCAACGATGTCAACCAGACGCTTGTGAGTGCGAATTTCGTACTGGTCACGCGCGTCTTTGTTGACGTGCGGGGAGATCAGAACGGTAAAGCGCTCTTTGCGGGTCGGCAGCGGGATCGGACCACGGACTTGCGCACCAGTGCGCTTAGCAGTCTCGACGATTTCCGCGGTTGATTGATCGATCAGACGATGATCAAACGCTTTCAGGCGGATACGGATTCTTTGGTTCTGCATGAGACCAGAGCTCCAATTATTTTATAGACGAAATGATTACTCCTCATACCCATTACGATTGATGGGAGAGTGTAACCGTTCTTACATAGCCCCCCGATTGGGGACATTGTTTGATAACCCAACTGCGATTACCAGGGTTCATATTGAACCGGCCGTCAACTTTGACAGGCCCGCGCATTATACGCAAATTCTGGCGCTACGCAAGTGCTGTTTAGAAAATCATCACCAGGATTTGCGCACCTTCGCGCTAGCGAACGGTACGGGGTGACAACGCGGCAAATTAACGCGGATGGCGCCATCCATTCCAGGGAAGTGCCTTTTGCACTGAACGGGGACAATAAGCATAGTGAGACGATGTTCATTGATGATCGCGGGGTTAACCATGCTCGCCGCCCTCCCCTTCTTGCTGTGCTATAGCGGATTGACCTTAACCTTATGCCACCAGGACCTGCGTCACGGCCTGCTGCCCGACCGTTATACCTGTCCCCTGCTGTGGAGTGGTTTACTTTTTTATCTTTGTCTGGCGCCGCACCAGCTTCATGATGCCGTCTGGGGGGCGATAGCCGGCTATCTCTGTTTGGCTGCGCTTTACTGGCTATATCGCGGGATCCGCGGCTATGAGGGGTTGGGGTATGGGGATATCAAATATCTCGCCGCCCTCGGCGCCTGGCATGGCTGGCGATTGCTGCCGCAGCTGCTACTGGTGGCATCGCTGCTCGCCTGCACGGTGTGGGCAGTATCAGGTTTGTACGCCAGGTGCGGCGGGAGCAGTAAATGGAGGGGGAACAACCCGCTGCCGTTTGGGCCATTTCTGGCGGCCGCGGGTTTCTGGTGCGGGTGTCAGACGCTGGCTAGTCTGACACTTTGATCTGCGACTGCAGGTAATTTTGCAGACCGATTTTGCCGATCAGATCGAGTTCGGTTTCCAGCCAGTCGATATGGCCTTCTTCATCCGCCAGGATCTCAATCATCATATCGCGGCTGACGTAGTCATGGACGCTGTCGGCATAGGCGATCGCCTCGCGCAGGTTTTGCGCCCCCTCCAGCTCCAGTCTTAAATCGGACTGCAGCATCTCTTCCACATCTTCACCGATGCCAAGTTTGCCGAGATCCTGCAGATTCGGGATACCTTCGAGAAAAAGAATACGCTCGATGTATTTATCGGCGTGCTTCATTTCGTCGATGGATTCGTGGTACTCAATATCGTTGAGGCGCATCAGGCCCCAGTTTTTGAACATTCTCGCATGGAGAAAGTACTGATTAATTGCGACCAGCTCATTTCCCAATAATTTATTGAGATAACTTATGATTTTGACATCACCTTTCATTATATAGTCCCTCCGCTTCCACTCATTGAAGCGTAGTCCGGCCTATAGGGATGTCAAAAGAGAAGCGTGGACTTCAGGCGATTTCTTTGAATTCCGGCAGGGTGGTTAATTCATCTTCCATAACTTCCCGCGCCGCGCGAACACACTTACCGCATTGATTTCCAACGGGAACAAACTTACGTAATTGCTGAAAAGATTGCGGTTGAAACTGGCGAACAACCTGGCGAATTTTTTTATCGCTGACGCCATTGCACAAACAAACGTACATATAAACTCCCGTTCAATTTATGCACAAATATTAAATGAGAATAGTTATGATTACAATAGACCATTTACTCATTATCCGCCGCAGCGCACGTTATGAATCGCCAGTAGCCCCGCCCTTTTCGCTGAACGACGGACAGCAAAAAGGGCGCCGAAGCGCCCTTTTTTATTCAAAGCTAACGAATTAGCCCAGAACTTTAGCTACAACGCCCGCGCCAACGGTACGGCCGCCTTCACGGATTGCGAAACGCAGACCGTCGTCCATCGCGATCGGGTGGATCAGGGTAACAACCATTTTGATGTTGTCGCCCGGCATTACCATCTCTACGCCTTCCGGCAGTTCGATGGTGCCAGTCACGTCAGTAGTACGGAAGTAGAACTGCGGACGGTAGCCTTTGAAGAACGGAGTATGACGGCCGCCTTCGTCTTTGGACAGAATGTACACTTCAGATTCGAACTTGGTGTGCGGGTTGATGGTGCCCGGCTTAGCCAGTACCTGACCACGTTCGATTTCTTCACGTTTGATACCACGCAGCAGAACACCTACGTTCTCACCAGCACGGCCTTCGTCCAGCAGTTTGCGGAACATTTCAACGCCAGTACAGGTGGTTTTCGCGGTTTCTTTGATACCAACGATTTCAACTTCTTCACCCACTTTGATGATACCGCGCTCTACACGACCGGTAACAACGGTACCACGACCGGAGATGGAGAATACGTCTTCGATCGGCAGCAGGAAAGGCTTGTCAATCGCACGCTCTGGTTCCGGGATATAGGTATCCAGGTGGCCAGCCAGTTCGATGATTTTCGCTTCCCACTCTGCGTCGCCTTCCAGCGCTTTCAGAGCAGAACCACGAACGATCGGAGTGTCGTCGCCCGGGAAATCGTACTGAGACAGCAGTTCACGAACTTCCATCTCAACCAGTTCCAGCAGCTCTTCGTCATCAACCATGTCGCATTTGTTCAGGAACACGATGATGTACGGAACGCCTACCTGACGACCCAGCAGGATGTGCTCACGAGTCTGCGGCATCGGGCCGTCAGTCGCAGCAACAACCAGGATCGCGCCGTCCATCTGCGCAGCACCGGTGATCATGTTTTTAACATAGTCGGCGTGGCCCGGGCAGTCTACGTGCGCGTAGTGGCGAGTCGGGGTGTCATATTCAACGTGAGAGGTGTTGATGGTGATACCACGAGCTTTTTCTTCCGGCGCGTTATCGATCTGGTCGAATGCGCGAGCGGAACCACCGTAGGTTTTAGCCAGAACGGTAGTGATGGCAGCAGTCAGGGTAGTTTTACCATGGTCAACGTGGCCGATAGTACCAACGTTGACGTGCGGTTTTGTACGTTCAAATTTTTCTTTAGACACGGCTATATTCCTTACTATAGTGCTCTCCCCTTCGGAGAGAGCACGGGACTTAGGTTTTAATCCTGTGGATTATTTACCACGGGCTTCAATAACGGCCTGAGCAACGTTGTTCGGCGCATCATCATACTTCAGGAATTCCATGGTGTATGATGCACGACCTTTGGTCAGAGAACGCAGCTGAGTTGCATAACCGAACATTTCGGACAGCGGTACTTCAGCGTGGATCTTAACGCCGGTTACTTCGGATTCCTGACCGCGCAGCATACCGCGACGACGGCTCAAGTCACCGATAACGTCACCAGTGTTCTCTTCCGGAGTTTCTACTTCAACCTTCATGATCGGCTCAAGCAGAACTGGTTTTGCTTTCTTAAAGCCTTCTTTAAAGGCAATAGACGCAGCCAGTTTAAACGCCAGCTCAGAGGAGTCAACGTCGTGGTAAGAACCGAAGTGCAGACGGATACCCATATCAACTACCGGGTAACCTGCCAGCGGACCAGCTTTCAGCTGTTCCTGGATGCCTTTATCAACGGCCGGGATGTATTCGCCAGGAATTACACCACCTTTGATGTCGTTGATGAACTCGTAACCTTTCGGGTTAGAGCCCGGCTCCAGCGGGTACATGTCGATCACAACGTGACCGTACTGACCACGACCACCAGACTGCTTGGCGTGTTTACCTTCGATATCGGTAACTTTCGCGCGAATTGCTTCACGGTAAGCAACCTGAGGTTTACCGACGTTCGCTTCAACGTTGAATTCACGCTTCATACGGTCAACGATGATGTCGAGGTGCAGCTCACCCATACCGGCGATAATGGTCTGGTTAGACTCTTCGTCAGTCCATACGCGGAAAGACGGGTCTTCTTTAGCCAGACGACCCAGAGCCAGACCCATTTTTTCCTGGTCAGCTTTGGTTTTCGGCTCAACGGCGATGGAGATTACCGGCTCAGGGAATTCCATACGCTCCAGAATGATCGGCGCATCCGGGTTACACAGGGTGTCACCAGTAGTTACGTCTTTCAGACCGATTGCAGCAGCGATGTCGCCCGCGCGAACTTCTTTGATCTCTTCACGTTTGTTAGCGTGCATCTGTACGATACGACCGAAACGCTCACGTGCAGCTTTCACGGAGTTCAGTACGGTATCACCAGAGTTAACCACACCGGAGTACACGCGGAAGAAGGTCAGGTTGCCCACGAACGGGTCAGTAGCGATTTTGAACGCCAGTGCAGAGAACGGCTCGTCGTCGCTTGCGTGACGCTCAGCCGGAGTATCTTTACCGTCGTCCAGGATGCCGTTGATCGCCGGAACGTCAACAGGGGATGGCAGGTAGTCAATTACCGCATCCAGCATCGCCTGAACACCTTTGTTCTTGAACGCAGAACCACAGGTTACCAGGATGATTTCGTTGTTCAGAACGCGCTGACGCAGAGCTTTTTTGATCTCTTCTTCAGTCAGTTCTTCACCACCCAGGTATTTTTCCATCAGCTCTTCAGAAGCTTCAGCTGCGGACTCGATCAGGTTCTGGTGCCATTCGTCAGCCAGATCCTGCATGTCAGCCGGGATATCTTCGTATTCGAAGGTTACGCCCTGGTCTGCATCGTTCCAGTTGATGGCTTTCATTTTCACCAGGTCAACAACGCCGGTGAAACCTTCTTCAGCACCAATTGCCAGCTGCAGCGGAACCGGGTTCGCGCCCAGACGGGTTTTGATCTGACCAACAACTTTCAGGAAGTTAGCGCCCATGCGGTCCATTTTGTTAACGAACGCGATGCGCGGAACTTTATATTTGTTTGCCTGACGCCATACGGTTTCAGACTGCGGCTGAACACCACCAACTGCGCAGTAAACCATTACCGCACCATCAAGAACACGCATGGAACGTTCTACTTCGATAGTGAAGTCAACGTGCCCCGGGGTGTCGATGATGTTTACACGGTGCGGTTCATACTGCTTAGCCATACCAGACCAGAATGCAGTAGTCGCAGCGGAAGTGATGGTGATACCACGTTCCTGCTCCTGCTCCATCCAGTCCATGGTAGCGGCGCCGTCATGAACTTCACCGATTTTGTGGTTTACACCGGTGTAGAACAGAATACGTTCGGTAGTAGTGGTTTTACCGGCGTCGATGTGCGCACTGATACCGATGTTACGGTAGCGTGCGATGGGTGTTGTACGAGCCATTTGATTCCTCGTTTATTTCTTTAGGCGTTCAGTTAAGTTATCCAGAGCGGGCGACTCATCTGAAGCGCCCGCCTGGTGACTATGACTCCGAAGGGATTACCAACGGTAGTGAGCGAACGCCTTGTTGGCTTCGGCCATACGGTGAACGTCTTCACGTTTCTTAACTGCAGTACCTTTGTTGTCTGCAGCATCAGTGAGTTCGTTCGCCAGGCGCAGAGCCATGGATTTATCACCGCGTTTACGAGCAGCTTCAACGATCCAACGCATTGCCAGGGCATTACGACGGACCGGACGAACTTCAACTGGAACCTGATAAGTAGAACCACCTACGCGGCGGGACTTAACTTCGACAGTCGGGCGCACGTTTTCGAGCGCAACTTCGAAGGCTTCCAGTTCAGATTTACCAGAACGCTGAGCCAGGGTCTCCAGCGCGCTGTATACGATAGTTTCTGCAGTAGATTTTTTACCATCTACCATCAGGATATTGACAAATTTAGCCAGCAGTTCTGATCCGAACTTCGGATCCGGCAGAATTTTACGCTGACCAATGACGCGACGACGTGGCATGGAAATACTCCGTTGTTAATTCAGGATTGTCCAAAACTCTAAGAGTTTAGTATGACATTAAGATAAATCAGTTTGGCCTTACTTAACGGAGAACCATTAAGCCTTAGGACGCTTCACGCCGTACTTGGAGCGAGCCTGCTTACGGTCTTTAACGCCGGAGCAGTCAAGCGCACCACGAACGGTGTGGTAACGAACACCCGGAAGGTCTTTAACACGACCGCCACGGATCAGGATCACGGAGTGCTCCTGCAGGTTGTGACCTTCACCACCGATGTAGGAGGTGACTTCGAAACCGTTAGTCAGACGCACACGGCAAACTTTACGCAGTGCGGAGTTCGGTTTCTTAGGAGTGGTGGTATATACGCGAGTACATACGCCACGTTTCTGCGGGCAGGCTTCCAGCGCTGGCACGTTGCTCTTTGCAACTTTGCGCGCGCGTGGTTTGCGTACCAGCTGGTTAATTGTTGCCATTAAATAGCTCCTGGTTTTAGCTTTTGCTTCGTAAACACGTAATAAATCGCCTCATATATTATGAGGACGCAGAATTTTAGGGCGGTGCCGAAAAGGTGTCAAGAAATATACAACGATCCCGCCATCACCAGGCCAACTGACCGGCATGTTTGACTGTGAGTCTGACGAAATCAGTATAGCTAACCCTGCCGACACTGTCCGCAATTTGACCAGTTAGCCCGCGGGCGTCAACGTCGTCTTGCAGCACGTAAAGGGTTATGGGGGCGGATTGCAGGATCTCAAGGAAGCGACCGCCGGCGATAGCCGCCGCGACGCCATCAGACAGCAGTAACAGATCGTCACCCTGCTCCATCAAGCGAAGCATTGCTGCGATATCGGCATGCCAGGGAGAAACACTGAGCGTATGGAGCATGGGGGCCTCAGAAACGCAAAATCACATCAAATTCATGCAGACGGGCGCGCAGGGCATCCGGCGCCAGGCATTCGACATCCACCACCCACGGTGTCGCGGGGTCCAGGCCGCGCTCTCGCGCCGACTCGGCGCACAGCCAGCACTGGTCGATATCATATAGCGACAGCAGTTTAAAAGTGGCGATGTAATCGCGGGCCAGCACAGCGCCAGGCCGCTGGGCGGGCAACAGCTGAAACACGCCGTCGCCCACGAAAAATACGCCAATCTCGTCGGTGAGGGCGGAGGTGGCTAATAAGGCGTCGAGGCCTTCCCTGCCGGCGGCGCTGCCGTGCGGCGCGGAGGAAAAAACGAAAGCCACACGTTTCATCAAAACTGTACCATCCGATCGCAAGTAAGCGCCGCTTCCGCCAGCGCGCCAAGTCCGCTCAACGTAAAACCCGGCTGCAGATTATGGCCAGGCAGAGCGAGCTGTTGCGCTTCGCGCTCGTCCGTTACGCCACGACGCAGGGCGGCCGCCACGCAGATATGCAGCGCGACGCCGTGCTCATCGTGGAGGGATTGCCACCCGCGCACCAGATCGAACTCATCGCTGGCGGGCGCCGTCAGCTGGTTAGCGTTAAGCACGCCTTCGCGATAGAAAAAAACGCACGCCAGCTCATGGCCTTCCTGCAGCACGGCCTGCGCAAATTGCCAGGCGCTGCTCGCCTGCTGCGTGCCATAGGCAGGGCCGGTCACCGTGAGGGCAAAACGCATTACTTATCCAGCCCCTGGAAATCGCCGCTTTTGAACTGGCGAATATAGAGGTAGACGGTGTGCTTGGAGATGTTCAGACGATCGGCCACCTGGTTAATGGCGTCTTTAATATCGAAGATCCCTTTCTCGTAGAGATTCAGCACGATTTGACGGTTTTTAGCATTGTTGGACACGCTGCGATCGGCATTCACCTCTTCGATGGTGAATTCCAGAGTCTGGGCGACCAGATCGTCAACCGAGGAAGCAAAGTTCACCGGCGAGTTAACCTCGGGCGTTTCTGGCGGAATAAAGGTGCTCATGATCTGGGAAAACGGCACATCCAGATTCATATTGATGCACAGCAGACCAATCACCCGGTGATCGCGGTTGCGGATGGCAATCGTCACCGACTTCATCAGGACGCCGCTTTTGGCGCGGGTAAAGTAGCATTTGGAAACGCTGCTATCGGCGCCCGTCATATCGTGCAGCATGCGCAGCGCAAGATCGGTAATCGGTGAACCGATTTGGCGGCCGGTATGTTCACCATTGGCGATACGGATGGCAGAGCATTTCAGATCCTGCAAAGAATGCAGCACGATTTCACAGTGCGAACCGATGAGCATCGCCAACCCGTCCACCACCGCTTCATAAGATTTAAGAATATCGAAATCGGTCTGGTCAAAGGGACGTTGATCCAGCAGGTCAAGCTCGCTGGTTTCGTTGGTTAAAAGCGACCTGGACATGAAAAAAAGCACTCCTTTTCAGGAGCCTGTCGTTATTGTCAGGGCAGGCTCATCATCATTATTAAGCTATCTAAAGTAATACAGCGCCTGAGGATCTTTCCAGTTTTAATTATATCTGCGCTCAATAAAAAAGCCGCCGCCTCTGACGAGACGGCGGCCTGAACCCGATTACTTCTTAGCGTCAGCTTTCGCGTCCGCGGCTTTCGCATCGCCAGCGGCTTCCGGCTGAGCATCTGCCTTCGGCGCCGGTTTGATATCCAGCAGCTCTACATCAAAGACCAGCGTAGAGTTGGCCGGGATGCCCGGGACGCCGGTTTTGCCGTAGGCCAGATCTGGCGGAATGACCAGCTTGATTTTGCCGCCTTTCTTGATGTTCTTCAGGCCTTCAGTCCAGCCCGGGATCACCCCGTCGAGACGGAAAGAGAGCGGCTCGCCGCGGGTATAAGAGTTATCAAACTCTTTGCCGTCGATCAGCGTACCTTTGTAGTTAACCACCACGGTGTCGCTGTCTTTCGGCGCATCGCCAGTGCCTTCTTTCTCGACTTTATACAGCAGGCCAGTTTTCGACGTTTTCACGCCCTTCTCTTTGGCAAAGCTGTCACGGAAAGCTTTACCTTTGGTTTCGTTCTCAGTGGCGTCTTTTTCCATTTTCTGCTGAGCCGCGGTCTTCACGCGCGTTTCAAAGGCCTGCAGAGTCTGTTCGATCTCCTGGTCGGACAGTTTGCTCTTATCGGCAAACGCGTCCTGTACGCCGGCGATCAGCTGGGCTTTATCCAGCTTAATGCCGAGTTTTTCTTGTTCTTTCAGGGAGTTTTCCATGTAACGCCCCAGGGACGCGCCCAGCGCATAGGCCGATTTCTGATCGTCATTTTTAAATGCCGATTTACTCTCAGCCGCCGGGGCTGCTTTCGCCGCGGTATCTGCAGCAAAGGTCAGCGGTGCATTCAGGGCGACGGCCATTGTGGTCGCCAGCAGCGTTACTTTAAACAGTGATTTCATCCATTTCTCCAGGGCCGGGGCCTCTCACCCCAGGGTTATCGTAAAAAGCAAAAAACGTACTATAGAACGTCGCCGTTAAAATCTACATACGGACGTTCCTGAATATCGCCTCTTTTAGGACTATTTTTGTATGAATAAGTTTCCTGTAGGACGCAGCGATGCTGCGCGCCGGGGGAAACTTAAGTAGAATCCGCCCGCAGGATCAGACTAAAGAGGTTACCCATGCACGATAGCACATTAGAAACGCGCCTTGCGGAGCTGGAAAGCCGGCTGGCGTTTCAGGAAATCACCATCGAAGACCTCAATAAAACCGTAACCGCCCACGAGATTGAGATGGCAAAGATGCGCGAGCATATGCGTCTGATGATCGAGAAGCTGAAGGCGACCCAACCCTCCCATATCGCCTCCCAGGCCGAAGAGACGCCGCCGCCGCATTATTGAGGCGTAAAAAAAGCGGGTCTCCCCGCTTTTTTGTTGTCTTCGTGCCGAAGCGCGAAGATTAGTGGCAACCGCAGCCACCGTGGCCGCCGCAACCGCCTTTACCATGGTCGTGGCCATGATCGTGGTCGTGACCGTGACCGCCGCAGCAGCCATCGTGACCATGATCGTGGTCGTGATCATGACCATGCGCGCCGTGCACGTGACCGTGCTCCAGCTCTTCAGCGGTCGCTTCGCGGATGGCGACAACTTCCACATTGAACTTCAGGTTCTGGCCTGCCAGCATGTGGTTGCCATCAACCACAACGTGGTCGTCTTCAACTTCAGTAATCTCTACTGGTACCGGACCCTGATCGGTTTCCGCCAGGAAGCGCATGCCAACCTGCAGTTCATCAACGCCCATGAAGACGTCTTTCGGTACACGCTGCACCAGGTTTTCGTCATACTGACCGTAAGCGTCGTTAGCGCCAACGGCTACGTCAAATTTGTCGCCCACTTCGTGGCCATCCAGCGCGTTTTCCAGGCCGGAAATCAGGGAGCCGTGACCGTGCAGGTAATCCAGCGGCGCGCTTACCGGAGACTCATCAACCAACACACCGTCTTCTGTACGTACCTGATAGGCCAGGCTGACCACCAGGTCTTTTGCTACTTTCATGATATCTCCTGAGATGGGAAGAATAGTGGCGCAGATTGTAGCGGAATTCTGCTGCCGTGTACCCTTTAGCTTAAAAAAAGCCGACGGATAACGCTAGTCGGGATGAAAAATGCCAATCACCTGCTCCTCTTTGCGTACATGCTCACGGGCCTCTTTATCCGCCTCACGCATCTGATGACCGCACTTAACGCATTCAACAACATCGACATTATTTTCACGCCACATCGCCAGTGAATCCTGCGCCTGGCACGCCGGACATTTCGCCCCGGCAATAAAACGTTTACGTACTGCCATATGATTTACCTTTATTCAAACTCGTCCCAGCCGTCCAGCTGCCGGCTCTCTTTCTGCATTTCGCGCTGAAAAATCTCTTCCAGTTCGCGCCGGGCTTCCCGCACGCGTGATATCTGTACCGTATCAGTATGCACCGGCATTAACTCACGCAGCATTCGCATATCGAGGCGTCGGAAGTGCAGCTGCGCGCGCTGGGCCTGGTGAGGATGCATCCCGAGGGTGATGAGCGCTTTACGCCCCAGCTCCAGCGCGCTGGAGAAAGTCTCACGGGAAAACTGCGTCACGCCGGCCTGCAGAAGCTCATGCGCCTCGACGCGCCCGCGAGCGCGCGCCAGGATGTGCAGATGTGGAAAGTGTTGTTGACACATCTCCACCAGCCGCATGGTGTCTTCCGGCTCATTACAGGTAATGACGATCGACTGCGCCTCCTCCGCCCCCGCCGAGCGCAGCAGTTCCAGCTGGGTGGCGTCGCCAAAATAGACTTTATAGCCATAGTTGCGCATCAGATTCACCGCGCTGATGTCTCGCTCCAGCACCGTAATACGCATCTTATTGGCCATCAGCAGGCGACCGATGACCTGGCCGAAACGGCCAAAGCCAACAATAATCACCTGCGGTTTATCGTCCTCTACCCACGGCGCCTCATCGGTATCCTCTGCTGGATTCAGGCGTCGCGACAGTATCTTATCGATCCCTTTCATCAGCAGCGGCGTGGTCATCATCGACAAGGTGACGGCCACCAGCAGCAGCGCCATCTGGTCGTGCTGGAACAACCGCTGAGAAGCGGGCAGCGAAAAGAGAACAAACGCGAACTCGCCGCCCTGGCTTAATACGCCCGCAAACTGCATACGCTCGGAACTCCGCAGGCCATAGAGACGGGCCAGCAGATAGAGCACCAGCATTTTTACCGCCACCAGCACCGCCACGCTCACTGCCACCCACAGCAGATGGGTGTACAGCACGCCAAGGTTCAGCGCCATACCGACCGAGATAAAGAACAACCCAAGCAGCAGCCCCTTGAACGGATCGATGGCGATCTCCAGTTCATGGCGATACTCACTTTCCGCCAGCAGCACGCCGGCGATAAAGGTACCCAGCGCCATCGACAGCCCCAGCGCCTCCATAAACAGGGCGGATCCAAGGACCAGCAGCAGCGTGGCGGCAGTGAACACTTCCCTGACCCCGGAGCTGGCGATAAAGCGGAACACCGGCCGCAGTAAATAGCGTCCGCCAATCAGCATCCCGGCAAACGCCAGGACCTTCATGCCGACCGTTAGCCAGTTCACATGCTCATCCGCGGAACCCGCCAGCAGAGGCACCAGCGCCAGCGCCGGGATCACCGCCAGATCCTGAAACAGCAGGACCGAAAAGCCTAACTGCCCTGATTCGCTGCGGCTCATTCCCTTCTCGCGCATCAGCTGCAGTGCCATCGCGGTAGAGGACATCGCCAGGCCGATCCCGCCGACCACCGCTGCCTGCCATGAAAATCCTGTCGTCATCAACAGACCGCCGAGGATCGCCGCGCTGAGCATCACCTGCGCCGCGCCAACGCCGAAGATGGAGCTTCGCAGCCGCCATAGCTTGGCGGGATTGAGCTCCAGGCCAATGATAAACATCAGAAACACCACGCCGAGTTCAGAGAAATGGAGAATTTCATCCACATCGCTGATAAACCCGAGCCCCCACGGACCTATGGCGATCCCGGCCAGCAGATAGCCCAGCACCGCGCCAATCCCCAGTCTTGAAGCCAGAGGGACGGCGATAACGGCCGCGAACAAAAACAGCACCCCCGCCAGCAGCAAATCAAATCCCGCCATGGACACCTCCGGCGGCAAGGGGGTTGGCCAGCCAGTCCCGATAGGCCAGGGCGCGGCTGCGCAGCTCCTCTGGCTGTTGCCGCCGGGCCCAGTAGACGATAATGGGGCTCATCCAGTGCATACGGCACATGCCGGCGGTCAGTTCAAAAGGACGTAAAATATCGTTCATCGGATAGCGATTCGCATCGCGACGGTAGGCGCTCTCAGGCTCGCCGGTGGTGATCACGCTGCGCCAGTACTTTCCCGCCAGTTCGTTCCCTCCGGCGCCGCTGGCGAAGCCGCGGCTTAAGACACGATCCAGCCACTCCTTGAGCAGCGCCGGACAGCTCCAGGTATATAAAGGATGCTGGAAAACGATCACCTCATGCTGGCGCAGCAGGTCCTGTTCGTGAGCAATATCGATAAAAAAATCCGGATAGTGCGCGTAGAGATCGTGCACGGTGACGTTTGGCAACTGTAAGGCCGGTTGTAATAAAACCCGGTTGGCCACGGAATCCTGAGATTCTGGGTGGGCATACAGCAGCAACACTTTCGCTGTCTGAGACATCATTCCCCTCCCGTAGGTCTTCTGGCGGCCTGCACAGCCCTGGCGTTTTGACACAGCCAGAATGACTTTGTGTATCGTCTTCGTTTTGGGCTACCATGGCGGCCCGGTGAAGCGATTCGCTTCCACACTACATTATCATAATGACAAATTAACATAGTCTGAACATACGGCGCCTTATGATTGTTTTCTCCTCGTTACAAATTCGTCGCGGCGTACGCGTCCTGCTGGACAACGCCACCGCTACCATCAACCCTGGCCAGAAGGTCGGTCTGGTGGGGAAAAACGGCTGCGGGAAATCGACGCTGCTATCGCTTTTGAAAAACGAGATAAGCGCTGACGGCGGCAGTATGACCTTTCCCGGCAACTGGCAGCTGGCCTGGGTGAATCAGGAAACCCCGGCCCTGCCGCAGCCGGCAATCGATTATGTCATTGACGGCGATCGCGAATATCGCCAGCTGGAAGCCGCGCTCCAGCAGGCTAACGAGCGCAACGACGGCCATGCCATCGCCACCGTCCACGGCAAGCTGGACGCCATCGACGCCTGGACCATCCGCTCCCGCGCCGCCAGCCTGCTGCACGGCCTGGGTTTCAGCAATGAACAGCTCGAGCGGCCGGTCAGCGATTTTTCCGGCGGCTGGCGTATGCGTCTTAACCTCGCGCAAGCGCTGATCTGCCGCTCCGATCTGCTGCTGCTCGATGAACCGACTAACCACCTCGACCTTGATGCGGTGATCTGGCTGGAGAAGTGGCTGAAGGGCTACACGGGGACGCTGATCCTGATCTCCCACGATCGCGATTTCCTCGATCCTATCGTCGACAAAATTATCCATATCGAACAGCAGACGATGTTTGAGTACACCGGCAACTACAGCTCGTTTGAAGTGCAGCGCGCCACCCGGCTCGCTCAGCAGCAGGCGATGTACGAAAGCCAGCAGCAGCGTGTCGCGCATCTGCAAAGCTATATCGATCGCTTCCGCGCCAAAGCCACCAAAGCCAAGCAGGCGCAGAGCCGTATTAAAATGCTGGAGCGGATGGAACTCATCGCCCCGGCGCACGTGGATAACCCGTTCCACTTCAGCTTCCGCCAGCCGGAGAGTCTGCCAAACCCGCTGCTGAAGATGGAGAAAGTCAGCGCCGGCTATGGCGAGCGTATTATCCTCGACTCCATTAAGCTCAATCTGGTGCCGGGGTCGCGTATCGGCCTGCTGGGCCGCAACGGCGCAGGGAAATCGACGCTGATTAAGCTGCTGGCTGGCGAACTCCAGCCCGTGAGCGGCGAGATCGGCCTCGCCAAAGGCATCAAGCTCGGCTACTTCGCCCAGCATCAGCTGGAGTTCCTGCGCGCCGATGAGTCGCCGCTGCAGCACCTGGCGCGCCTGGCGCCGCAGGAGCTGGAGCAGAAGCTGCGCGATTATCTGGGCGGCTTTGGTTTCCAGGGGGATAAGGTCAGCGAAGAGACCCGCCGCTTCTCCGGTGGAGAAAAGGCGCGTCTGGTGCTGGCCCTGATCGTCTGGCAGCGCCCTAACCTGCTGCTGCTCGACGAACCGACCAACCATCTCGACCTCGATATGCGTCAGGCCTTAACCGAAGCGCTGATCGACTTTGAAGGGGCGCTGGTGGTCGTATCGCACGATCGCCACCTGATCCGCTCCACCACCGACGATCTGTACCTTGTCCACGATGGCAAAGTCGAACCGTTCGACGGCGATCTGGACGATTATCAGCAGTGGCTCAGCGACTCGCAAAAACAGGAGTCCCAGAGCGGCGACGCGCCAAAAGAGAGCGGCAACAGCGCGCAAGCGCGCAAAGACCAGAAGCGTCGCGAAGCGGAGCTGCGCAGCCAGACCCAACCGCTGCGCAAAGAGATCGCCCGTCTGGAGAAAGAGATGGACAAGCTCAACGCGCAGCTGGCCAGTGCGGAAGAGAAACTTGGCGACAGCGAACTCTACGACGCCTCGCGGAAAGCGGAACTGACTGAATGCCTGCAGCAGCAGGCCAGCGCGAAATCCGGGCTGGAAGAGTGCGAAATGGCCTGGCTGGAGGCTCAAGAGCAGCTGGAGCGCATGCTTCAGGAAGGCTAACGCCGCCTCATCATTCTGCCTGCGACGGCGCGGGCAGAATGGGTTTCTGCCATTCCCATGCTCAGGCCATCAATGACATCAATGGTTTGTTTTCGGTGTCACCGGGCGTCATTGGCCACAAGACCACATATTGGCTAACTCCCGCGCGCCCTGCGCGGTATAGTCATCATCACGTTTATTAATTATTCTGGTGCTATGGTTGAAATCATCCCCACAGACATGACGCCCCCCGAAAACGATTCGCGTGAGTTCCATCCCATGCGCGGCGTGGGCAATCGTCATCTGCAAACCATGCTGCCGCGGCTGATCCGCCGTAAATTGCGCTTTACCCCGCACTGGCAGCGCCTTGAGCTGCCGGACGGCGATTTTGTCGATCTCGCCTGGAGCGAAGACCCACACCAGGCGCGCCACAAGCCGCGCCTCGTCGTCTTTCATGGTCTGGAAGGGAGTCTGCACAGCCCGTATGCCCATGGCCTGATCCACGCGGCGATGCAGCGCGGCTGGCTGGGCGTGGTCATGCACTTTCGCGGCTGCAGCGGCGAACCTAACCGCAATCACCGCATCTATCACTCCGGCGAAACGGAAGATGGCACCTGGTTTCTCCACTGGCTGCAGCGCGAGTTTGGCCCCGCGCCGACCGCCGCCGTCGGCTATTCGCTGGGCGGCAACATGCTGGGCTGCCTGCTGGCAGAAGAAGGCGACCGCTGCCCGCTGGATGCGGCGGTGATCGTTTCCGCGCCTTTCATGCTGGAAGCCTGCAGCTATCATATGGATAAGGGCTTCTCGCGAGTTTATCAGCGCTATCTGCTCAATCTGTTAAAAGCCAACGCCTCACGTAAGCTGAAAGCGTATCCTGGCTCGCTGCCCGTCGATTTACGCCAGCTCAAAGGGATGCGCCGCATCCGGGAATTTGACGACATGATCACCGCCAAAATCCATGGTTTCGCCGATGCGCTGGATTATTACCGGCAATGCAGCGCCATGCCGCGGCTCAGCGATATCACTAAGCCGACGCTCATCATCCATGCGAAAGACGACCCGTTTATGGACCACCACTCCATTCCCCCGCAGGAGCAACTGCCGGCGAACGTTGAGTATCAATTGACTGAACAAGGCGGCCACGTCGGCTTCGTCGGCGGCACCCTGCGTAAACCGGAGATGTGGCTGGAAAGACGCATTCCCGACTGGTTAAACCGCTGGCTGGAGGTTCCCGTATGATTATTCCCTGGCAGGATCTGGATCCCGAAACGCTGGATAACCTGATTGAAAGCTTTGTGTTACGCGAAGGCACCGATTATGGTGAACATGAACGTTCACTTGCCGATAAAGTCGCCGATGTAAAACAGCAGCTGAAACGCGGAGAGGCGGTCCTCGTGTGGTCGGAACTGCATGAGACGGTCAATATTATGCCGCGCGCGCTGTTTAACGGCTAAGGCGACGACACTACATCGTTTAACCAGGGAGTTGTTATGTCTGCCAAACATCCGGTGATCGCCGTCACGGGCTCCAGCGGCGCGGGCACTACCACCACCAGCCTCGCCTTTCGCAAAATCTTCGCGCAGCTAAATCTGCACGCCGCGGAGGTGGAAGGCGACAGCTTTCATCGCTACACCCGCCCGGAAATGGACATGGCGATCCGCAAAGCGCGGGATCAGGGCAAACATATCAGCTACTTTGGCCCGGAGGCGAACGACTTCGGCCTGCTGGAGCAGACCTTTGTCGACTATGGCCGCCATGGCAAAGGCCAGTCGCGTAAATACCTGCACACCTATGACGAAGCCGTGCCGTGGAATCAGGTGCCGGGAACCTTCACCCCATGGCAGCCGCTGCCGGAGCCGACGGACGTGCTGTTCTATGAGGGGCTGCACGGCGGGGTTGTCACGCCGCAGCATGATGTCGCCAGCCATGTCGACCTGCTGGTCGGGGTCGTGCCTATCGTTAACCTGGAGTGGATCCAGAAACTCATTCGCGACACCAGCGAACGCGGCCACTCCCGGGAGGCGGTGATGGACTCCGTCGTCCGATCGATGGAAGATTACATTAACTTCATCACCCCGCAGTTTTCCCGCACCCACATCAACTTCCAGCGCGTGCCGACGGTGGACACCTCCAACCCGTTTGCCGCGAAAGCGATCCCCTCTCTGGACGAGAGCTTTGTGGTGATCCATTTCCGCAATCTGCAGAACATCGACTTCCCCTGGCTGCTGGCGATGCTACAGGGCTCGTTTATTTCGCACATGAACACCCTGGTGGTGCCGGGCGGTAAAATGGGGCTGGCGATGGAGCTTATTATGGCGCCGCTGGTCGAGCGTCTGATGGAAGGCCGAAAGATCGGCTAACAGAAAAAACCCCGGCCAGGCCGGGGTTGAGATCATTCACATCAGCAGGCGAAGACTACGCCTCGATCACTTCATAGGAGTGGGTGATCTTCACCGCTTTTTCCAGCATCAGCGCCACCGAGCAGTATTTCTCTGCCGACAGATCCACCGCACGGGAGACTGCGCCATCTTTCAGCGCCTTACCGGTGACGATAAAGTGCAGATTAATATGCGTGAACAGGCGCGGCGCCTCTTCCCGACGCTCAGAGGTCAGCTTCACTTCGCAGTTGGTCACGTCGTGACGACCTTTTTGCAAAATAGAGACCACATCGATCGCACTGCAACCGCCCGCCGCCATCAGCACCATCTCCATCGGGCTGGGCGCCTTATCTCCGGAGTTGCCATCCATCAGAATCTGGTGTCCTGACGCGGACTCCCCGATAAAGGTTAACCCTTCAACCCATTTCACACGCGCTTGCATAAAATTTAACTCCAGTATCGCAATATTCCTGTCAGATTACGCGCACATAACAATTCTCGCAACGGAAGGCGACCTGCGTCATGCTGAAGCGAGACACCAGGAGACATGCGGCGAAAGCTATGCTAAAACAGTCTGGATGCTACAGTAATACATTGATGTACTGCATGTATGCAGAGGAGTTCACATTACAGGCTGTCGAAAAATCATCAGCCAGCTTCCCAGGTATAGGGAAACAATACGATTGCATGCCCGGACGCCGTGTAGTGTCGGCGCCCGGAGATAGCTTATAACAGAGGATAACCGCGCATGGTGCTTGGCAAACCGCAAACAGACCCTACCCTTGAATGGTTCTTGTCTCATTGCCACATTCATAAGTACCCATCAAAGAGCACGCTGATCCACCAGGGTGAGAAAGCAGAAACGCTGTACTACATCGTTAAAGGCTCCGTGGCTGTACTCATCAAGGATGAAGAAGGTAAAGAGATGATCCTCTCCTACCTCAACCAGGGCGATTTCATCGGTGAATTAGGCCTGTTTGAAGAGGGTCAGGAGCGTAGCGCCTGGGTACGGGCGAAAACCGCATGTGAAGTGGCCGAGATCTCTTATAAGAAATTCCGTCAGCTGATCCAGGTGAACCCGGACATTCTGATGCGTCTCTCTTCGCAAATGGCTCGCCGTCTGCAGGTGACGTCTGAGAAAGTGGGCAACCTCGCCTTCCTCGACGTGACGGGCCGTATCGCCCAGACGCTGCTGAACCTGGCGAAGCAACCCGATGCCATGACCCACCCGGACGGTATGCAAATTAAAATTACCCGTCAGGAAATTGGTCAGATCGTCGGCTGCTCTCGTGAAACCGTTGGCCGTATTTTGAAAATGCTGGAAGATCAGAACCTGATTTCCGCCCACGGTAAAACTATCGTCGTCTACGGCACCCGTTAAGTTGCTAAGCGGCGTATTGCTCCTGCAGTACGCCGTTTTTGTTTTTCCCTCATGTGGCGCAGGCTGATTTACCACCCGGAAGTCAACTATGCACTGCGGCAAACGCTGGTGCTGTGTCTGCCTGTGGCCATCGGTCTTCTGCTCGGCCATCTCCAGCAGGGACTCCTGTTTTCCTTAGTTCCCGCCTGCTGCAACATCGCCGGTCTCGACACTCCGCATAAGCGCTTTTTTAAGCGTCTGATTATCGGCGGCTGTCTGTTTGCCGGATGCAGCCTGGTGGTGCAGCTGCTGCTCGCCCAGACCATACCTTTGCCGCTTATTCTCAGCGGCCTGGCGCTATTGCTCGGCGTCACCGCGGAAATCAGTTCGCTGCACGCGCGCCTGCTGCCCGCGTCGCTGATCGCCGCCATCTTTACCCTGAGCCTGGCGGGCAATATGCCCGTCTGGGAGCCGCTGCTGATCTACGCCTTCGGCACGCTATGGTACGGCGTGTTTAACTGGTTCTGGTTCTGGCTGTGGCGCGAACAGCCGCTGCGGGAGTCGCTCAGTCTGCTCTACCGGGAACTGGCCAATTATTGCGAAGCCAAATATAGCCTGTTGACCCAGCATACCGATCCCTCGACCGCCCTGCCGCCGCTGCTCATCCGCCAGCAGAAGGTGGTCGATTTAATCACCCAGTGCTATCAGCAGATGCATATGCTGGCCGCCAACCAACGTAACGACCACAAACGTCTTCTGCGAGCGTTCCAGATGGGGCTGGATCTACAGGAGCATATTTCGGTCAGCCTGCATCAGCCGGAAGAGGTGCAAAAGCTGGTTGAGCGCAGCCATGCCGAAGCGGTGATCCGCTGGAACGCGCAGACCGTCGCCGCCCGCCTGCGGGTGCTGGCGGATGACATGCTCTATCATCGTTTTCCGCAGCGTTTCCAGATGGATAAACAGATCGGCGCCCTGGAAAAGATCGCCCGCCAGCATCCGGATAACCCGGTCGGCCACTTCTGCGCCTGGCACTTCAGCCGCATCGCCCGGGTGCTGCATACCCAGCGCCCACTGTATGCCCGGGATCTGATGGCTGACAAAGAGCGTCGTTTACCGCTGTTTCCCGCGCTAAAGAACTATCTGTCGCTGAAGTCCCCCGCGCTGCGCAACGCCGCCCGCATCAGCGTGATGCTGAGCATCGCCAGCCTGATGGGCAACGCCCTGCATTTGCCGAAGCCCTACTGGATCCTGATGACCGTCCTCTTCGTGACACAGAATGGCTATGGCGCCACGCGGGTTCGTATTGTCCACCGGGCGGCGGGGACGCTCGCCGGCCTGATCATCGCCGGGCTGACCTTGCACTTTCACGTTCCGGAGAGCTATACCCTGAGCGGGATGCTGCTGATCACACTGCTCAGCTATCTGATCATCCGCAAACACTATGGCTGGGCGATGGTGGGGTTTACGGTGACGGCGGTATATACCCTGCAGCTTCTGACGCTCAACGGCGAACAGTTTATTATCGCCCGGCTGATCGACACGCTGATCGGCTGCCTGATCGCCTTCGGCGGGATGGTCTGGCTGTGGCCGCAGTGGCAGAGCGGCCTGCTGAAAAAAAACGCCCACGATGCGCTGGAGGCCGACCAGCAGGCGATTCGCCTGATCCTCAGCCCCGACCCCAAAGCGCCCGCGCTGGCCTACCAGCGCATGCGCGTCAATCAGGCGCACAACGCGCTCTACAACTCCCTGAATCAGGCGATGCAGGAGCCCGGGTTTAATACCCACTACCTGGAAGATATGAAGCTATGGGTGACGCACAGCCAGTTTATCGTCGAACACATCAACGCCATGACCACTTTGGCCCGGGAGCATACGATGCTCACCCCGGATCTTGCCCAGCGCTATCTCGAATCCTGTGAGATTGCCCTGCAGCGCTGTCAGCAGCGGCTGGACAGCGATGGTCCCGGCAGCGCAGGGGATGTCAATATTATGGAGTCACCGGAAAGCGAGGTGCCGATCGGTCCGTTAAGCACCCTGGAGCAGCATCTGCAACGCATTCTGGGCCATCTGAACACCATGCACACCATTTCGTCAGTGGCATGGCGTCAGCGGCCGCATCACGGCATCTGGCTGCGGAAGATCAGCCGTTAATCACCTTTGCCACGGCCTGGGCAAAGCGCGCCATCCCCTCGGCAATATCCTGCTCTTCGATGATCAGCGAGGGAACAAAACGCATCACGTCCGGCCCGGCGTTAAGCACCATGACGCCGGCTTCCGCAGCGGCATAGAGAAAATCACGCGCGCGGCCCTTGTGCTGCGGCTTGAGTTCGGCGCCAATCAGCAGGCCCATCCCGCGAATATCACTGAACAGATCAAACTCGGCATCCAGCTGCTGCAGGTGTTTGACGAACAGTTCGCGTTTGGCGTTCACGCCATCCAGCACCGCCGGGGTATTGATCAGATCGAAAGCGGCGTTGGCGACCGCGCAGGCCAGCGGGTTGCCGCCGTAGGTTGAGCCATGGGAACCCGCATGGAAGGCGCTGGCGATCTCGTGGGTAGTCAACATGGCGCTGACCGGGAAACCGCCGCCCAGCGCTTTGGCGCTGGTGAGAATATCCGGGGTTACGCCATAGTGCATATAGGCAAACAGCGATCCGGTACGCCCCATTCCGCACTGCACTTCATCAAAGACTAACAGCGCCTGGTGTTGATCGCACAGTTCGCGCAGCCCCTGCAGGAACGCCGGCGTCGCTGCCGTCACGCCGCCTTCGCCCTGAATCGGCTCCACCACCACCGCGCAGGTGTGGTCATCCATCACCGCTTTTACCGCCTGCAGGTCGTTGAAGGGAACATGGACAATATCCGCCGGTTTCGGGCCGAAACCATCGGAGTACTTCGGCTGCCCGCCGACGGAGACAGTAAACAGGGAGCGACCATGAAAGGCATTATGGAAAGCGATGATTTTGGTTTTGTACGGGCTATGGCGGGTCACCGCATAGTGACGCGCCAGCTTAAAGGCCGTTTCATTGGCTTCGGTACCGGAGTTCATAAACACCACTCGCTCGGCGAAGGTGGCATCGACAAGTTTACGTCCCAGGCGCAGCGCTGGCTCATTGGTAAAGACGTTGCTGGTATGCCACAGCGTTTCGCCCTGCTCGTGGAGCGCCGCCACCAGCGCCGGGTGGCAATGGCCGAGCGCCGTCACCGCGATACCGCCGGCGAAATCAACATACTCTTTGCCCTGCTGATCCCAGACGCGGCTGCCTTTTCCCTTTACCGGGATGAATTCTGCCGGTGCATAAATTGGCAAAATAACTTCATCGAATGTGGCGCGGGTGATTGCCGGTTGTTCAGTTGCCATGTCTTGCCCATCCCTCTTCGTTATGCAGATGCGATTATGATAATCTAATCACAAAATATGCATAAAAAATCAGTCAATGGCAACCGAAATCACCGCTTAATAAAGTTCGCCAGCAATTGATGGCCCTGTTCGCTGAGGATGCTTTCCGGATGGAACTGCACGCCCTCGAGATCCCAGTCGCGATGACGGATCCCCATAATCTCACCGCTGGCGCTGCGGGCGGTGACGATAAACTCAGGCGGCAGCGTCGGCGGGTCAATCACCAGCGAATGATAGCGGGTCACCGTCAAAGGATTATTCAGCCCCTGAAACACCCCTTCGCCGTTATGCTCGATAAGCGAGGTTTTTCCATGCATCACCTGCGCCGCCCGCACAATGGTCGCGCCAAACGCCTGGGCTATCGCCTGATGCCCGAGGCAGACGCCCAGCAGCGGCGTTTTCCCTGCATAGTGACGGATTACCGCGAGGGAAATCCCCGCTTCATCCGGCGTACAGGGACCAGGCGAAATCACTATCTTCTCCGGCGCCAGCGACGCTATCTCCTCCAGCGTCAACGCATCGTTGCGCCTGACCAGCACTTCCGCCCCCAGTTCGCAAAAGTACTGATACAGATTCCAGGTGAAAGAGTCATAGTTATCGATAAGCAGGATCATAGCGGCTCCGGAACAATCAAACCGGGCTATTCTACTCAGATTCCCGCGCTTCGCTTACCACTTTGCGAAAGATCGCCGCCAGCGGGTCCGGATCGCCCATCGCGCCCTGCTGACAGGCGGTGCTCCAGGCGGCAGGATCGACGTCACGCCAGTCAAGAAGATAGCCGGCATGTATCGCCAGCTGTTCAAAGAAAATGCGCTGGGTCAGGCCATTGCCGAGACGAAAAGGGTGCAGCACATTAATTTCACCATAGAACCAGCTCAGGCGTTCGATAAAGGTATCCCGCGGCAGGCCGCAGAGATAATCCTCCTGCTCCAGAGCCTGCATCAGGGCATTCCCCTCCTCTTCGATGCGGGCAAAGTGGCAGAACGGCGTATCGCCCAGGTAGAGGTTCACTTCACGCAGCCTACCCGCCCAGTCAAACAGATCCTGATACAGCTGATGATGAATAGCGCACAGATAGGGTAAGCCGCGCACCCGCGGGCCCAGCGGCAGGGTGGCCGCCCGCAGGGACGTCATCTCCAGGGCAGCCTGCTGCAGCGTTTTAGCCTGGCGGATGCCGAGGCGGTTGCGCAGGACGTTCAGCGCCGGATAGAGGTAAGGATCGCGTTCATCGCCAAATTTATCGCTCATACTCCCTCCGCAGCGTCGCGAGGCGAGCCTGCGCCTCCTCGGCAGTCAGCGTAACCAGCGGCACCGATACGCCTTCGAGGCGACGGCTGGCCTGAAAATTGCTATTACGTGTCTGTTCCCAGAGCCGGGATTTTTGCTTATCGGTGAGTGGACGCATCGTCGCCCCCCTTATCGTCCCCTGTGTGCCACAAGTATAAGCAGCAATTACAGGTTATGCCGGGAGGCAACCGGGCGCGGCGATAAACCACCGCGCCGCGGGAGGATTAGGGCAGCACTTTCGCAGAGAGGATAACAACCGGTTTAGTCGGCACATTCTGGTATGGGCCGACGTTATGAGTCTGGACCTGGGAGATCTTATCCGCAACGTCCATGCCTTTGACTACCTTGCCAAACACCGCATAGCCAAAGTCGCGCTGGCCATGGTCGAGGAAGGCGTTATCCGCCACGTTGATGAAGAACTGGCTGGTGGCGCTATCCTGATCGGCGGTACGCGCCATCGCGATAGTGCCGCGGGTGTTGCGCAGGCCGTTGTCTGCTTCATTCTTGATCGGCGGGTTAGGCTGTTTCTGCTGCATCTGCTCGTTAAAGCCGCCGCCCTGCACCATGAATCCCGGGATCACGCGGTGGAAGGTGGTGTTGTTGTAGAAGCCGCTGTTAACGTACTTCAGGAAGTTATCCACGGAAATCGGGGCTTTCTGGCTGTTTAACTCAAGCTCAATGTTACCTGCCGAGGTGGTCAGCAGCACATGCGGATCGCCCTTTGCCGCCATGGCCGGGGAGAAAGCTGAAATGGCGAAAACGGCAGCCATCGCCGCCAGTGTTGATTTGAGCATGGAAATTCCTTAACGGAGCAGAATAAAAGCGAGTGCCTTGATTCTAAAGAGCCTTTGCATCCTGGGCCAGCCTTTTACCAAATTTTACTTAGCTGTAATAATTGTAACCGCGCAAACGTTCTCCCTTGCGTCGAAAAAATCGTGATGCAAGTCACATTAAAACATGCAAAAGATAACGTATTTCACAATAAACATTTAATTACATCACCTGAACGACTAAAATCTGTCCGCCCGGCGCAGCGTCAACGCGCTTTACCTTTCTATTCACAGGCCAGTCATGACTAACAGCAACCGTATTAAGCTCACATGGATCAGCTTCTTCTCCTACGCCCTGACCGGCGCGTTGGTGATCGTCACCGGGATGGTGATGGGTAACATTGCGGATTATTTCCATCTGCCCGTTTCCAGTATGAGCAACACCTTTACCTTTCTGAACGCCGGTATTCTGATCTCCATTTTCCTCAATGCCTGGCTGATGGAGATCGTGCCGCTGAAAACTCAGCTGCGTTTTGGCTTTATTTTAATGGTGCTGGCGGTGGCCGGCCTGATGCTCAGCCACAGCCTGGCGCTGTTCTCCGCGTCGATGTTCGTTCTCGGCCTGGTCAGCGGGATCACCATGTCGATCGGGACCTTCCTGATCACCCATATGTATGAAGGCCGTCAGCGCGGGGCGCGTCTGCTGTTTACCGACTCCTTCTTTAGCATGGCGGGAATGATTTTTCCGATGGTCGCCGCGGTCCTGCTGGCGCGCAGCATCGAGTGGTACTGGGTCTACGCCTGTATCGGTCTGGTGTATGTCGCTATTTTCGTCCTGACATTCGGCTGTGACTTCCCGGTGCTCGGCAAAAAAGCGCAGAGCGAAAACAGCCAGCCGGTGGTGAAAGAGAAGTGGGGCATCGGCGTGCTGTTCCTCTCCGTCGCGGCGCTGTGCTACATCCTCGGTCAGCTGGGCTTTATCTCCTGGGTACCGGAATATGCCAAGAGCCTGGGCATGAGCCTCGGCGATGCCGGTAAACTGGTGAGCGATTTCTGGATGTCCTACATGATCGGCATGTGGTCATTCAGCTTTATCCTGCGCTTCTTCGACCTGCAGCGCATTTTAACCGTCCTCGCCGGCCTCGCGACGGTGCTGATGTACCTGTTTATAAATGGTTCGCCGGAGCATATGCCGTGGTTTATTCTGACCCTGGGCTTCTTCTCCAGCGCCATCTACACCTCGATCATTACGCTCGGTTCGCAGCAAACTAAAGTCGCTTCACCAAAGCTGGTGAACTTTATCCTCACCTGCGGCACCATCGGCACCATGCTGACTTTCGTGGTCACCGGCCCGATTGTGGCTGCCAGCGGTCCGCTGGCAGCGCTGCACACCGCTAACGGCCTCTACGCCGTGGTGTTCGTGATGTGCTTTATCCTCGGCTTCGTCTCCCGTCACCGCCAGAACAACGCGCAGGCGGCGTCTCACTAAGCCTTCGGCCCCTTTGCGTCCGCAAGGGGGCTGTTCCTCATAAAAGAGAGCGCCTCGCCACCGCGGTCGGTCTGGATCCAGGTTTGCGCCAGCTGGGTAATCGCGATCACCCTTCCCTGGCGAATTGACCAGCGCACCGGCACCTGGCAGCGTACCGCCTCAAAGCCATTCTCCGCCGGGAGGATGATCAGGTTAGCCGGGTTGCCGCTGACGATGCCGTAATCGGTCAGGCCAAACGTGCGGGCGCTGTTGTCAGTGATAAGCTGCAGGCCGTCGTTAATCTGCTGGTAGCCCATCAGCTGGCAAACGTGCAGCCCCATATGCAGGACCTGCAGCATATTACCGGTCCCCAGCGGGTACCACGGGTCAAAGACATCATCATGACCAAAACAAACGTTGATCCCCGCCGCCATCAGCTCCTTCACCCGGGTAATGCCCCGTCGCTTCGGGTAGTCGTCAAACCGGCCCTGCAGATGAATATTGACCAGCGGATTGGCGACAAAGTTGATGCCGGAGAGCTTTAGCAGGCGGAACAGGCGCGAGGTATAGGCGCCATTATAGGAGTGCATGGCGGTGGTATGGCTGGCCGTCACCCGCGGCCCTATCCCCGTCTTCAGCGCCAGCGCGGCAACGGTTTCAACAAAGCGCGACTGTTCATCGTCAATTTCATCGCAGTGAATATCCAGCGGGCGGTCATATTTCTGCGCCAGTCGAAAGGCGATATGCAGCGATTCCACCCCATATTCACGGGTGAACTCAAAGTGCGGGATCGCCCCGACGACATCCGCCCCCAGCTTCAGGGCCTCTTCCAGCAGCGCCTCGCCGTTGGGGTAAGAGAGGATCCCCTCCTGCGGAAAAGCGACAATCTGCAGCTCGACCCATGGCGCCACCTCCTTTTTGACCTCCAGCATCGCCTTCAGCGCCGTCAACGTTGGATCGGAGACATCGACATGGGTACGGACAAACTGCACGCCGTTGGCGATCTGCCACTTGAGGGTTTTCCACGCCCGGGCTTTAACGTCCTCATGGCTGAGCAGCGCTTTCCGCTCCGCCCAGCGCTCAATCCCCTCGAACAGGGTGCCGGACTGGTTCCAGTTCGGCTCACCGGCCGTCTGGGTGGTATCCAGATGGATATGCGGCTCAATAAAAGGCGGGATCGCCAGACCGCCGCGAGCGTTCAACACCTCGTAGCTTTCGTCCCGCGCCTCCCCCATCGGAGTGATCTCGCCAAAGCGGCCCTTATCTATCGCTATCTGCCACAGGCCGTCGCGGTCTGCCAGGCGTACGTTCTGAATCAACCAAAGCGGCGCTGCTGTCATATCACCCTCTCTATTCAATACGGCTTGTTTTCTACTCAACCCCAATCGCGACCCTCCCAATTCTTGTACATAAAATCGGCAAAAAGGAAAAGCCAGCGTTTTCCACAACTTAGAAAATTACAGACAAATCAATTATATACCCATTAAGTGGTAGGTGAAGTTGTCATTGATTTGCATCAATAAGCCTGATGGCTGAATCGTTAAGGTAGGCGGTAATAGAAAAGAAATCGAGGCAAAAATGAGCAAAGTCAGAATCGCTATTATCGGTAACGGCATGGTTGGCCATCGCTTTATCGAAGAGCTTCTCGATAAGGCGCCTACCGGACAGTTCGACATTACCGTGTTCTGTGAAGAACCGCGTATCGCCTACGACCGTGTCCACCTGTCGTCTTATTTCTCCCACCATACCGCAGAAGAGCTGTCGCTGGTCCGCGAAGGTTTCTATGAGAAACACGGCGTCAAGGTGCTGGTCGGCGAACGGGCCATCACCATCAACCGCCAGGAGAAAGTGATCCACTCCAGCGCCGGGCGCACGGTGTTCTACGACAAGCTGATTATGGCGACCGGCTCATACCCCTGGATCCCGCCGATTAAAGGCGCGGAAACTCAGGATTGCTTCGTCTATCGCACCATTGAAGATCTTAACGCCATTGAATCCTGCGCCCGTCGCAGCAAACGCGGCGCGGTGGTCGGCGGCGGCCTGCTCGGCCTGGAAGCCGCAGGCGCCCTGAAAAACCTCGGTGTCGAAACCCATGTTATCGAATTCGCGCCGATGCTGATGGCCGAGCAGCTCGACCAGATGGGCGGCGAGCAGCTGCGGCGCAAAATTGAAAGCATGGGCGTGAAAGTTCACACCAGCAAAAACACCAAAGAGATCGTTCAGCAGGGCACCGAGGCGCGCAAAACCATGCACTTCGCCGACGGTAGCGAGCTGCAGGTCGATTTCATCGTCTTCTCTACCGGGATCCGCCCGCGCGATAAACTGGCCACCCAGTGCGGACTGGCGGTTGCCCAGCGCGGCGGCATCATGGTCAACGATAGCTGCCAGACCTCCGACCCGGATATCTATGCCATCGGCGAATGCGCCAGCTGGAACAACCGCGTGTATGGCCTCGTCGCGCCGGGTTATAAAATGGCCCAGGTGGCCGTCGACCACCTCCTCGGCAGTGAAAACAGCTTCACCGGCGCCGACCTCAGCGCCAAGCTGAAGCTGCTGGGTGTAGACGTGGGCGGTATCGGCGATGCCCACGGCCGCACGCCGGGCGCCCGTAGCTACGTCTATCTCGACGAAAGCAAAGAAGTTTATAAGCGTCTGATCGTCAGCGCCGACAACAAAACCCTGCTCGGCGCGGTGCTGGTCGGCGACACCAGCGACTACGGCAACCTGCTGCAGCTGGTGCTGAACGCCATCGAGTTGCCAGAGAATCCGGATTCGCTGATCCTCCCGGCCCACGCCGGCAGCGGCAAGCCGTCGATCGGCGTCGATAAACTGCCGGACAGCGCGCAAATCTGCTCCTGCTTCGACGTCAGCAAAGGCGATCTGATCGCCGCCATCAACAAAGGCTGCCATACCGTCGCGGCGCTGAAAGCGGAAACCAAGGCCGGTACCGGCTGCGGCGGCTGTATCCCGTTGGTCACCCAGGTACTCAACGCCGAGCTGGCGAAACAGGGTATCGAGGTCAACAACAACCTGTGCGAACACTTCGCTTACTCCCGCCAGGAGCTGTTCCACCTGATCCGCGTGGAAGGCATCAAAACCTTCGACGAACTGCTGGCCAAACACGGCCAGGGCTACGGCTGTGAAGTGTGTAAACCGACCGTCGGCTCCCTGCTGGCCTCCTGCTGGAATGAGTACATCCTCAAGCCTCAGCACACGCCGCTGCAGGACACCAACGACAACTTCCTCGCCAACATCCAGAAAGATGGCACCTACTCGGTCATTCCGCGCTCCGCGGGCGGCGAAATCACGCCGGAAGGGCTGGTCGCCGTGGGCCGTATCGCTCGTGAATTCAATCTGTACACCAAAATCACCGGTTCCCAGCGCATCGGCCTGTTTGGCGCGCAGAAAGACGACCTGCCGGAGATCTGGCGGCAGCTGATTGAAGCGGGCTTCGAAACCGGCCACGCCTACGCCAAAGCGCTGCGGATGGCGAAAACCTGCGTCGGCAGCACCTGGTGCCGCTACGGGGTCGGCGACAGCGTCGGCTTCGGCGTCGAACTGGAAAACCGCTACAAAGGCATCCGTACGCCGCACAAAATGAAGTTCGGCGTCTCCGGCTGTACCCGCGAATGTGCGGAAGCCCAGGGCAAAGACGTCGGGATCATCGCCACCGAGAAAGGCTGGAACCTGTACGTGTGCGGTAACGGCGGGATGAAGCCGCGCCATGCCGATCTGCTGGCCGCGGACCTCGATCGCGAGACGCTGATTAAGTATCTCGACCGCTTTATGATGTTCTACATCCGCACCGCCGATAAGCTGACCCGCACCGCGCCGTGGCTGGACAACATGGAAGGCGGGATCGACTATCTGCGCAGCGTCATCATCGATGACAAGCTCGGTCTGAACGACCATCTGGGAGAGGAGCTGGCTCGCCTGCGCGCCGCCTTCGCCTGCGAGTGGACCGAGACCGTCAATAACCCGGCGGCGCAGACCCGCTTCAAACACTTTATCAACAGCGACCAGCGCGACCCGAACGTTCAGGTGGTGCCGGAACGTGACCAGCATCGCCCGGCCACGCCGTATGAGCGCATCCCGGTTACTCTGGTGGAGGAAAAAGCATGAGCCAGTGGGTAAACATCTGCAACATTGACGACTTCCTGCCCGCCACCGGCGTCTGCGCCCTGCTCGGTCAGCAGCAGGTGGCGATCTTCCGTCCCTATCATGACGACAGGGTGTTCGCTATCAGCAACATCGATCCGTTCTTTAACGCCAGCGTACTGTCTCGCGGCATTATCGCCGAGCATGACGGCGCCCTGTGGGTTGCCAGCCCGCTGAAAAAACAACGTTTCCGCCTGAGCGACGGCCTGTGTATGGAAGATGCCAGCCACTCTATCGCCCGTTTCGACGCCCGGGTAAAAGACGGCCACGTTCAGCTTAAGGCGTGAGTCCCGCGTCCTCCCCCCGGCCACGGGGGGAGATATAAGTAACACTTCTGACCGACAGCGCATGAGTGCGGGATATGTCGCATGTTTTGTATTACCTTTGCTGCTATTCTACGACCACTCATTTTCTACCCCTTATTTTTATGAGGTTATTCTGTGGATCACTTACCCATATTCTGCCAGTTGCGCCAGCGTGATTGTTTACTGGTTGGCGGCGGGGATGTCGCCGAACGCAAGGCCCGTCTGCTGCTGGATGCTGGCGCAAACGTCACGGTCAATGCGCTCGACTTTACCCCGCAGTTTCATGTGTGGGCCGATTCACAGATGCTAACCCTGGTGCAGGGGGAGTTTATCCCCTCGCTGCTGGACAACTGCTGGCTGGCCATCGCCGCTACCGATAATGAGACGGTGAACCAGCAGGTCAGCGACGCGGCCGAAGCGCGGCGTATCTTCTGTAACGTGGTGGATGCCCCGCGCCAGGCCAGCTTTATCATGCCGTCCATTATCGACCGCTCGCCGCTGATGGTCGCCGTCTCCTCGGGCGGGACATCCCCGGTGCTGGCGCGCCTGTTGCGCGAGAAGCTGGAGTCAGTCTTACCCCTGCATCTTGGCCAGCTGGCCCGCTACGCCGGCCATCTGCGCGCGCGCGTGAAGCAGCAGTTTGCCACCGTTGGCGAACGCCGCCGCTTCTGGGAGAAGCTGTTCGTTAACGACCGGCTGGCGCAGTCGCTGGCCAATGACGATCGGCAGGCGGTGGCGGATACCACCGAGCAGCTGCTGACCGAGCCGTTAGAGCATCGCGGCGAGGTCGTCCTGGTTGGCGCCGGCCCTGGTGACGCCGGGCTGCTCACGCTCAAGGGCCTGCAGCAGATCCAGCAGGCCGACGTGGTGGTCTATGACCGGCTGGTCTCCGACGACATTATGAATCTGGTACGCCGCGATGCCGACCGGGTGTTCGTCGGCAAGCGCTCAGGCTATCACTGCGTGCCGCAGGAGGAGATCAACCAGATCCTGCTGCGCGAAGCGCAAAAAGGAAGACGCGTGGTCCGGCTGAAAGGCGGCGATCCCTTTATCTTTGGCCGCGGCGGAGAGGAGCTGGAGACCCTCTGCGAGGCGGGGATCCCCTTCTCGGTTGTGCCCGGCATCACCGCCGCCTCCGGCTGCTCCGCCTACTCGGGGATCCCGTTGACCCATCGCGATTTCGCCCAGGGCGTCCGCCTGGTCACCGGCCATCTGAAAACCGGCGGCGAGCTGGACTGGGCGAACCTGGCGGTGGAGAAGCAGACCCTGGTGTTCTATATGGGTCTGAACCAGGCGCCGGCGATCCGCGAGAAGCTTATCGCCCACGGCATGGCGGAAGATATGCCTGCCGCCATCGTCGAGAACGGCACCGCCGTGACGCAAAAAGTGGTCAGCGGCACCTTAGGACAGCTGGATATTCTGGCGCAGCAGATGGCCAGCCCGGCGCTGATCATTGTCGGCCGCGTGGTCGGTCTGCGGGATAAACTGAACTGGTTCTCGAACCACTAACCTTCGCCTGACGGCGTGAACGACAGGCATAAAAAAGGGCGGGATAATCCCGCCCTTTTTAGCTGTTGCGTCGCTTACGGCTTGGCGACAAAGCCAATCGCTTCGTATACCGCTTTCAGGGTTTGAGAAGCCCGCGCGCTGGCCTTTTCTGCGCCGTCCTTCATCACCTGATTGAGAAACGCTTCGTCGTTACGGAAACGGTGATAGCGCTCCTGCAGGTCAATCAGCATGCCCGATACCGCTTCGGCGACTTCGCCTTTCAGGTGGCCATACATTTTGCCTTCGAAATGCTGCTCCAGCTCAGGAATGGTTTTCCCGGTGACCGCGGAGAGGATATCCAGCAGGTTGGAGACGCCCGCTTTCTCTTTCAGGTCGTAGCGCACCACCGGCGGCTCGTCGGAGTCGGTGACCGCACGTTTGATCTTCTTGACCACCGATTTCGGGTCTTCCAGCAGGCCGATGACGTTGTTGCGGTTGTCGTCGGACTTGGACATCTTTTTCGTCGGCTCCAGCAGCGACATCACGCGCGCGCCGGATTTAGGGATAAACGGCTCAGGCACTTTAAAAATATCGCCGTAGATGGCGTTAAAACGCTGGGCGATATCGCGGCTCAGTTCAAGGTGCTGTTTCTGATCTTCGCCCACCGGAACCTGGTTGGTCTGGTACAGCAGAATGTCAGCGGCCATCAGTACCGGATAATCAAACAGACCGGCGTTGATGTTCTCCGCGTAGCGCGCGGACTTGTCTTTAAACTGGGTCATGCGGCTCAGTTCGCCGAAATAGGTGTAGCAGTTCAGCGCCCAGCCTAACTGGGCATGTTCCGGCACGTGAGACTGAACGAAAATAGTGCTTTTCTGCGGGTCGATGCCGCAGGCCAGATACAGCGCCAGGGTGTCCAGCGTCGCCTTACGCAGCTGCTGCGGATCCTGGCGCACGGTGATGGCGTGCTGGTCCACGATGCAATAGATGCAGTGGTAATCGTCCTGCATGTTTACCCACTGACGCAGCGCACCCATGTAGTTGCCAATGGTCAGTTCACCTGAGGGCTGTGCGCCACTAAAAACGATGGGCTTAGTCATGTTTCAATTCCTGAGTTTCACTGTGCGGTAACCCGAGAGCGGGTAAGAGTTCATTAAACTGGTCGAAGAGATAGTCCGGCTCGCTCAGCGCAAGCGGTTCGCCATAGTTATAGCCGTAGGTCAGGCCAACAGAGCAGCAGCCTGCCGCTTTGGCCGCCTGAATATCATTACGGGAATCGCCGACGAACAGCAGCGCCTCCGGCGTCAGGCCGAGCTTTTGCGCCACCAGCAGCAGCGGTTCCGGATGCGGCTTTTTGTTCTGTACGTCATCGCCGCCGATCACCACGGTAAAGTATTTCGCAATATCGAGCGCGTCCAGCAGCGGGGCGACGAACGGCGTCGGCTTATTGGTCACCAGCGCCAGCGGCAGGCCTTTGGCCTGCAGCGCGCCGAGCGTATCGGCCACTGCCGGAAACAGGAAACTGCCCTCTTCCGCCGCTTCGGCGTAATAGCGGTCAAACAGTTTACGCAAAATGCGCAGCTGTTCGTCTTGCGGAATATCATGATCGTCGACGGAAGGCTTGCCCATCGCCGCACGTAACGTTGCACGCTCCTGACGAGCCCAGGTCAGCGCCCGCTCCATCAGAACATCGGCGCCGTTGCCGATCCAGGTCACGACGCGTTCTTCTCCCGCCACCGGCAGCTCCAGGGCGTAGAGGGCGTTATCAACGGCGGCGGTCAGACCCGGCGCGCTGTCCACCAGCGTGCCGTCGAGATCAAACGCGATGCCGCGGATCGCCTGTAATTTATCCATGACTTACCTTCGCTAATTCATTACGCATGTGATCAATGACTTTCTTGTAGTCCGGCTGGCCGAAGATCGCCGAACCGGCAACGAACATATCCGCACCCGCCGCGGCGATTTCGCCGATATTGCTCGCTTTCACTCCGCCATCCACTTCCAGGCGAATATCGTAGCCGGACGCATCGATGCGCTGGCGCACTTCACGCAGTTTATCCAGCGTCTGCGGAATAAAGGACTGGCCGCCAAAGCCCGGGTTAACCGACATCAGCAGGATCACGTCCAGCTTATCCATCACGTAATCGAGATAGCTCAGCGGCGTCGCGGGGTTAAACACCAGGCCCGCTTTACAGCCGTGCTCTTTGATAAGCTGCAGGCTGCGGTCGACGTGTTCGGAGGCTTCCGGGTGGAAGGTGATGATGCTGGCGCCAGCTTCGGCAAAATCAGGAATGATGCGGTCGACCGGCTTCACCATCAGGTGGACGTCGATCGGCGCGGTAATACCGTAGTTACGCAGCGACTTCAGCACCATCGGGCCAATCGTCAGGTTCGGCACGTAGTGGTTGTCCATGACGTCGAAGTGCACGACATCCGCACCCGCCGCCAGCGCCTTCGCGGTATCCTCACCCAGACGGGCAAAATCAGCCGACAGAATCGAAGGGGCAATCAAATACTGCTTCATCCGCATCTCCTTGAAATTTATTTGGTCTTAGGCGGACGGTAGAGCGCTAAGAGCTCGTCCACCTTTTTACGCGTACCACCGTTGCTGCTGATGCTGCGCCGAACCTTCACAATATGCGTTTCTGCCGCGTTTTTATACCACTCCTGCGTCAACGGCGTGCGGTGGTTGGAAATCAGCACCGGGATCCGTTTCTTCATCAGCGATTCCGCCTTTTGCGCCAGCAGCACCTGTTGCTCCAGGTTGAAGCTGTTGGTGTGGTAGGCGGTAAAGTTCGCCGTCGCCGTCAACGGCGCATAGGGCGGATCGCAATACACCACCGTGCGGCTATCCGCACGCTGCATGCACTCTTCATAAGATTCGCAGTAAAACTCAGCGTTTTGCGCCTTGTCGGCAAAATGATAGAGCTCAGCCTCGGGGAAATAGGGCTTCTTATAGCGGCCAAACGGCACATTGAATTCGCCGCGCAAATTGTAGCGACACAGGCCGTTGTAGCCGTGACGGTTCAGATACAGGAACAGCACCGCGCGACGCAGCGGATCCTGGCTCTGGTTGAATTCATCTCGGTACTGGTAGTAGCGCTCAGCGACGTTGTTTTCCGGGGTAAACATCTCGCGGGCGGCAGCGACATACTCGTCGGTGCGCAATTTGACGATGTTGTACAGGCCGATTAAATCACTGTTGATATCCGCGAGGATATAACGAGAAAAGTCGGTATTGAGAAATACCGACCCGGCGCCCACAAAGGGCTCGATTAAGCACTCACCTTCCGGCAAATGCTTTTTAATATCGTCAAGCAGGGGGTACTTCCCCCCTGCCCACTTTAGAAAAGCGCGATTCTTTTTCATGCTGCCTAACTAATTACACATTCTCCGGCTGTGGAGAAAGCTCCGACAGCATCCTGCGCTTAAGACTACCCCACGGCATTATTTCAGATCAGCCTGAACCTGATGCAGTGGTTTTGCCCATGGATTTTTCGCCTGCACGTCCGGCGGCAGCGAGGTGACCGCGCGTTTCGCTTCATCTTTCGATGAATAGATACCGCTCACCAGCACGTACCACGGTTGGCCGTTACGCGACGTTTCATAGACAACATATCTGTCCAGCTTCTCTTTCTTCGCCCAGTTATTCAGGTTTTCATAGTTAGAGGAGCTGCTGAGCTGCAGGGTATAGTTACCCGACGGCGCAGATTTCATCGAGCTGACGTCACCTGCCGTTTTACCGCTCTTCGCCGCCGGCGCTGCCGCGGCTGCCGTTGCGGCTGGCGCTGCGGTCGTCGCGGTCGTGGCTGGTTTGCTCTGCGCGGTGGCTGCCGGTTTACTTTCGCTGACGGTCGTTTTCGCCGGAGCGGTAGTGGCCGCGCTTTCAACATGCTTCGGCTGGACCGGTTTCGTTTCTACCGGCGCTTTCGCCACCGCCTGTGGTTTCGGCTGCGGCTTCGCTTCGATGACGGTGTGCTTACGCTCGGCCGGACGCGGCGTTGCCGCCGTCTGACGTTCGATCGTCTGGCGCGGCGCCGCGGCGCCACTGGCGCCATTACGGATCGGCGCGACTGTTGCCGGTTCAGTTGGCAGCGTCGAGTTAGCTACGGCGCCGTCCAGCTGGCCCTGCTGCTGGGTCAGCGCGTTATTCAGATCGCCCTGAACTTCAACACGCTGCTGGCCCTGCGGCTCTGCCGCTGCCTGGCCCTGGGTCGGGTTCGCGGCAATTGGCGGTACCGTGACGTCCTGCTGTGTGGTGGTATTGGCGGCAGTCTGATCCTGGCCGGCAGCTGGCGTGCTGGCGGACTGGTCGTCAGACAGATTAATGCTCTTCTCGCCGGAAGCGGTCTGCTGGCTGGACGAAGATGGCGATTTCAGCGCGGAACCGATACCTACGATTAACAGCAACAGCACCAGAATCCCCACACCCATCATGATGTACTGGCGGGAAGCGGGTTTCGCCGGCGCTTTTTTACGCTTACGCGGACGACGCTCTACAGGCTGCTCTTCGAGCATCTCCTCATCTTCCGCATCCAGTTCTTCTTCGAACTCTTCCTCTTCACGCTCACGACGGGCCTTGCCGGCGCGCGTCGGACGGCCTTCATCGGCATCAAGATCGACATCGTCAAAATTGATCTGCGGATCGGCATCACGCTCGGAAGACTGACGGGAACGACCAGCACGACGATCGTTGCGATCGGCTTTCATATCGTCTTCTGGTTTGAAATCATCCATTTAACACCCCACTAAAAGGCTTATGCTCACGATTATTGCACATCACCCGAAATGATAACGCCGCGCGAACGCGGCCAGACCTTCTTATTGTTGCGCCTGCTGAGTATCAGCAATCGCGCCAAGAACCACATCATGCGGCACTCCGCCGCGCAGCTCGCTGCTTCCTATTGCGAGCGGGAGCACCAGCCGCATTTCGCCAGCCAGTACTTTCTTATCGCGCATCATATGGGGCAAATACGCCTGCGCACTCATTTCCTGCGGGCCGCGTACCGGTAAACCTGCACGCTTGAGCAGATCGATAAGGCGCTGAGTATCCTGCGCGCGGAACTGCCCCAGCCGCTCGGACGTATGCGCCGCCATCACCATACCTGCCGCCACCGCTTCGCCGTGCAGCCAGTTACCGTAGCCCATTTCAGCCTCGATAGCATGGCCGAAGGTATGTCCAAGATTGAGTAAAGCACGTAACCCGGTTTCACGCTCGTCGGCAGCCACAACTTCCGCTTTCAGCTCACAGCAACGGCGAATGCAGTACGCCATGGCCTTTTCATCCAGCGCCAGCAGGGCATCAATGTTGTTTTCCAGCCAGCTGAAGAATGCGCCGTCGAGGATCACCCCATACTTGATGACCTCAGCCAGTCCGGAAGCGAGTTCGCGCTTCGGAAGCGTCTTCAGACAGTTAAGATCAACCACCACGGAAACCGGCTGCCAGAAGGCGCCAATCATGTTTTTGCCGAGAGGGTGGTTCACTGCGGTTTTGCCGCCGACCGACGAGTCGACCTGCGACAGCAAGGTGGTAGGGACCTGGATAAAACGCACGCCGCGCTGATAGCTTGCCGCGGCGAAACCGGTTAAATCACCGATAACACCGCCGCCGAGCGCCACCAGCGTGGTGTCGCGGCCATGGGGTTTTTGTAACAGCGCGGTAAATACGGTATCCATCACCGCCAGGCTTTTATACTGCTCGCCGTCGGGCAGGATCACGCTGTCAACGTTGACCCCTGCCTGCTCCAGCGCAGAGCGGACGGTATCCAGATAAAGCGGCGCCAGCGTTTCGTTGGTGACCAGCATAGCCTGGTCGCCCGACTTGAGTGGCAGGAAGGAAGCTGGATCGTTAAACAAACCAGCCGCGATGGTAATCGGGTAACTACGTTCCCCGAGGGTAACAGTAAGCCTCTCCATAACGCGACATCCACCTCAATGACTTTTACTCTGACGCACTTTTATTAAGCCAGAATCAGTTGCTTTCCAGCATATGAATAATCTGGTTCGCGACGACTTTCGCACTCTGATCGTCTGTGCGGATAGTCACATCGGCGATCTCTTCATACAGCGGGTTACGCTCGTCAGCCAGCGCTTCCAGTACTTCACGAGGCGGCGCATCGACTTGTAGCAAAGGACGCTTTTTATCGCGCTGCGTACGGGCCAACTGCTTCTCGATCGTTGTTTCCAGGTAGACCACCACGCCGCGGGCGGAGAGACGGTTACGCGTTTCACGGGATTTTACAGAGCCGCCGCCAGTCGCCAGCACAATCCCCTGTTTTTCCGTCAACTCATTGATAATTTTTTCTTCACGGTCGCGGAAGCCTTCTTCGCCTTCAACATCGAAGACCCAGCCCACATCAGCGCCAGTGCGTTTCTCAATCTCTTGATCAGAATCGTAAAATTCCATGTTGAGCTGTTGGGCTAACTGGCGCCCAATAGTGCTTTTGCCGGCACCCATAGGCCCAACCAGAAAGATATTGCGTTTCTCTGCCATTTTTTCGGTACTACTAAGACTATTCGTTAATGATAAACCCGCTTCGCAGACACCCAGCGCCGCAGGGCATGAACTGAAACCTCATATGCAATAGAGCGAGAGTCAGACTAAAAATTATCTCAATACTCCGGCTGGTTTGGCAACTGAATAAAATCGCCGGACAATAAAGGGAGGATTGATGTCGTACCCGACTCTCAAATCGGTACCCCTTGTATGCTAAATCCGTCCTCACGTCAAACACCTGAAACGTGTTTAGCATGAAAAACCTGCTTAACGTACTGCCAGAATCCGTGGCGTAATAAAGACAACCAGTTCACGGCGTTCATTATCTTTCCCGTCGCGGCGAAACAGACGCCCCAGCACCGGGATATCGCCAAGCAGCGGGACGCTGTCGCGGGCGGTTTTGTTTTTCTGCGAAAAGATGCCGCCCAATGCCAGGGTCTCGCCGCTGCGGACTTCCACCAGGGTCTCGATCTCCTGTTTATCAATGGCCAGCGCCTCGCCGTTATCCTGCTTCAGCACCTGGCCTGGCGTGTTCTCGCTTATTCGCAGCTTCAACCGCACTCTCCCCTGCTGCAGCACCGTCGGCGTCACCTCCATGCCCAGCACCGCCTCTTTAAACTCCACCGACGTGGCGCCGCTTTCACCGCTGGAGACCTGATAGGGGATCTCGCTCCCCTGCTTGATGCTGGCGGGCTGCATATGGGAGGCGAGCAAACGAGGACTGGCGATAATCTCGACCTGCTGCTTGCGCTCCAGCGCGGAAAGCTCCAGCTCAAGCAAGCGCCCGTTAATTTTGCCGATGTTAAAGCCTGCGCGGGTGCTGGCATCGTTGACCGACACATCGCTGCTTAGGGTGGTGATGTGCCCGGATCCCGGGGTGCTTTCAGCCTCCGCCAGCCGCCACTTCACCCCCAGTTCACGCAGGCTGGTTTCGCTCATCGACACGATATGGGCGGCCAGCTCCACCTGTCCGACCGGCAGATCCATCTCCTGCGCCCAGGCCTTCAGCGCCGGCAGATGCCGCGCATCATCGCGGATCAGCAGCCGATTGGTCCGCTTGTCCGCCATCAGGTTTCCCCGGGCGCTAAGCAACTTACCGCCGCTTTTAGCCAGCTCCTCGGCATCGGCATAGTGCAGCGTCACGCTCTCCGCCAGCAGCGGCAGGTTCTGCAGACGTTTCGCCTGTTCAGCTTCGCGCTGCGCCAGATTGGCTTTTTGCCAGGCCTGCGTATGCGCGTAGATGACCGTCCCCTGCTGTTGCAAAGAGAGGCCTGCGCTATCCGCCACTGCCCGCAGCGCCTGGGTCCAGGGGACCTTCTGCAGGCGCAGGGAGAGCGTGCCGCTGACGTCCGGTGCGACAACGAGGTTCTTATGGTTCATTTCGGCCAGGGCTTGCAGCACCTGGGCCACTGGCGCGTCGTCAACGACCAGCGAAACCGGCTTGTCATTTCGCGCGGCGACCACCGCCAGCGGTAGCAGCAGAAGCAGCAGGCTTATCCATCGCATCATCTTGTTTTCCTTCACGTTGCCAGCGCCACGCTGGCGGTTCACATCCCGGAGGCGTGACGATGTCCAGCTCGCCGGCCGTCAGCCGACTCACCCGCCAGCCCGTGGGCAATTGCTCATCCAGGCGTACCCGTCGCCACATGCCGCTTCCATCCTGCAAAAACCCCGTCCAGCCTGCGCCATCGCCGGCCGCGCCGCCATAGCGCCATTGCGACAGCTGCGCCGTGCGGCAAGGATCTTCAACCGGCAGGAAAGGATCGCGCCCGGCCGCCAGCAGCGACAGCGGCAACCACAGCAAAATCCAGCATTTACCGCCCATCTTCCGCCTCCAGCTGCAGCCGCATGCGCAGCGCCTGCCCCTCGCGCTCCAGCGAGAACGAACGCGGGTTCATCCCGCAGCGCGCCAGCCATGAGAACAGGGCGGGTACCGTCGGCCAGGAGAGAGTCAGCGCCATCTCACCGCCGCTCCCCTGCGGATGCCAGGCGATTAGCTTCGCGCCGGCGAGCGGAATGGCGATGGGCGAGAACGGCTGCTTGTCGATGCGTTCCCCGGAACTTTCACCGGCGGGGATGCGCAGCGCCATGATCCGCCGCCACTGCGTTTGCAGAGCGCCATCGCGGGACAGCGCCGCCAGCGGCTGGGGGGCATCGCGCCAGAGCGCCACGCCGCCCCCCATCAGCCCCATCGCGAGCAGGATCAACAGCCCCGCCCGGGTGCGCCGGGTGTTAATCCGCATCGGCGCGCGCTCCCGACAGGGTAAAACTGAACCGCCAGCGCCCCTCGGCGTCGCGCTGCGTTCCGCCGGTTTTAGCCGGCGCGAATCCCGCGACGCTGGCCAGAGCAGCCTCCACCCGGGCCAGCGCCTGCAGGTTGAGGGCCAGGCCATCCAGCGTCAGGCGCGCCCCCTGGTACTCCAGCCGCGTCAGCCATGCCTGAGCGGGCAGGCCTGCCGCGAGCGCCATTAGTCGGGGTTGCCAGGCGGCGATCGTCGATCTGCGCTGGCGCTGCTCGCGCTGGCGTTGATGCTGCTGCCATGCCTCGCGCATCGCCTGTTCGCGCTGTTTGAGTGAGGCGAGCAACGCTGCGTCGGCTGTCGTGTGGATCCTCGCCAGGGCGTCGCGCTGTAGACCCGCTGTTCGCCCCGCCTGCAGAGTCGTCCCCACCAGCAGCACGATACCGGTGGCTAACAACAGGGCGTAGCGCAGGCGCTGGCGGCGACGCAGGTCACGCCAGGGGAGAAGATTAACGACATGCGTCATGGCGCCCGCCTCCCAGCGCCAGCCCAAGGGCAATGGCGTAGCGATCGCCGTCGGCTGGCAGCGGAGGCTGCCGGCGGTGAACCACCTGCCAGACATCAAAACGACTGGCCTCGTCGCCCGCATCAGCGCACAGGCGCAAAGGAACCTGAAGTTGCCCCGCCAGCTGGCTTAAGGACCCTATCGCATCGCAGGCGTCACAGCCCCAGGCCTCCTGGGTCGCCCATAGCCAGTACTTTTCATCCCGCCACGCCAGGCCTTGCTCTGCTGCCGTCATCCAGGGGAAAAAGGCGCCGAGCGCGCTGGCATCCGGTACGATGGCCGCCACCCGCAGCCGCAGCCGCCCTGCCAGCTCCCGCAGAACATTGATATCCAGCCGCTGCGCCGCCGTCACCTGCCAGCCGTCATCCCGCGAGGTGGGCGCATAATCAATACATAGAGAGGAGGCGGGCATCGCCAGCTGCTGGGTCATGGCGCTGGCTATCCACGTCGCCTGTTCCCGCTCTCGCAGGGCGAACTGGGGATAAGGCAGGCGTTTTTGCAGCGTGCGAGCCGCGGGAAAGGCGATACTGATCTGATGCTGCGCCGGTAGCTCCCGCCGCCAGGCGGCCAGCCGTGAGCCGAGGGCGCTAACGTCCGCCACCATCCCCTGCCGCACCAGACCTGGCGGCAGCGGAATGCGCCACCAGCGGCGCAGTGCCCAGTGTGAGCGCTCATGCAGTAGCGCGACAATGGCAATGCTATCCTGTTGGATATGCATTCCGATCCGCCAGTTTCTGAAAGCCATGCTTACGATCTCCTTATCCGGCAAAACTGTCCGGCTATATCAATGCACCTGGCTTGCCTTTATACTACCGCGCGTTTGTTTATAAACTGCCCAAATAAAACTAAATGGGAAAACACCGGTGAAGTTCGTAAAGTATCTATTGATCCTTGCAGTCTGTTGCGTACTGCTGGGAGCAGGCTCGATTTTTGGCCTCTACAAATACATAGAGCCGCAACTCCCCGACGTCGCAACCCTGAAGGATGTGCGTTTGCAGATCCCGATGCAGGTCTATAGCGCCGACGGTGAGCTTATTGCGCAGTACGGCGAAAAGCGCCGTATCCCTGTAACGTTGCAGCAAATTCCCCCCGAGCTGGTGAAAGCGTTTATCGCCACCGAAGACAGTCGTTTCTATGAGCATCACGGCGTCGATCCGGTGGGTATTTTCCGCGCCGCCAGCGTGGCGATGTTCTCAGGCCACGCCTCGCAGGGCGCCAGCACCATCACCCAGCAGTTAGCGCGTAACTTCTTCCTCAGCCCCGAGAAGACGTTGATGCGTAAGATTAAAGAGGCCTTTCTGGCCATCCGCATCGAGCAGCTGCTGAACAAAGATGAAATCCTTGAGTTGTATCTGAACAAGATTTACCTCGGCTACCGCGCCTATGGCGTCGGCGCCGCGGCGCAGGTCTATTTTGGCAAACCTATCGACCAGCTGACCCTCAGCGAAATGGCGGTGATTGCCGGTCTGCCGAAAGCCCCGTCCACCTTTAACCCGCTCTATTCGATGGATCGCGCCACAGCCCGTCGCAACGTGGTGCTGTCGCGTATGCTGAGCGAGGGGTACATCACCCAGGCGCAATACGATGAAGCGCGCAGCGAACCCATCGACGCCAGCTACCACGCGCCGAAAATCGCCTTCTCAGCGCCTTATCTGAGCGAAATGGTGCGCCAGGAGATGGTGAATCGCTATGGCGAGCAGGCCTATGAAGATGGCTACCGGGTGTACACCACGATTACCCGCAAAAACCAGCAGGCGGCCCAGCAGGCGGTCCGCAATAACGTGCTGGATTACGATATGCGTCACGGCTACCGCGGCCCGGCCAGCGTGCTGTGGAAGGTCGGCGAAACGCCGTGGGAGGCGAAAAAGATCGTCGACGCCCTGAAGCGCCAGCCTGGCTTAGGCCCGCTTTCTCCTGCGGTGGTCACCTCCGCGAATGCCCAGGAGGCCGTCGCGCTGTTGGCTAACGGCGACTCCGTTTCACTGACGATGGACGGCGTGCGCTGGGCTCGTCGCTTTATCTCCGATACGCAGCAGGGAGCGACTCCGCGTAAAGTCAACGACGTCGTGCAGGCCGGGCAGCAGATCTGGGTTCGCAAAGTGGGTGACAGCTGGTGGTTGTCGCAGGTCCCGGACGTCAACTCGGCGCTGGTCTCCATTAACCCGCAAAACGGCGCGATTATTGCCCTTGTCGGTGGGTTTGACTTTAACCAGAGCAAGTTTAACCGCGCCACCCAGGCGCTGCGCCAGGTCGGCTCCAACATCAAGCCGTTCCTCTACACCGCTGCGATGGATAAAGGCTTAACTCTGGCAAGCATGCTCAACGATGTGCCAATCTCGCGCTGGGACGCCGGGGCCGGCTCCGACTGGCGGCCGAAAAACTCGCCGCCGCAGTATGCCGGTCCGATTCGTTTACGCCAGGGCCTGGGGCAGTCGAAAAACGTGGTAATGGTGCGCGCCATGCGCGCCATGGGCGTTGACTATGCCGCCGAGTATCTGCAGCGCTTTGGTTTCCCGGCGCAAAACATTGTCCACACCGAATCGCTGGCGCTGGGCTCCGCCTCATTTACGCCTCTGCAGGTCGCCCGCGGGTATTCGGTGATGGCCAACGGCGGCTTCCTGGTCAACCCGTTCTTTATCAGTAAGATTGAGAATGATCAGGGTGGGGTCCTCTTCGAGGAGCGCCCGAAAATCGCCTGCCCGCAGTGTGATTTACCGGTGATTTACGGCGATACGCCAAAATCCAATGTGCTGGAAAACAAAGATGTGGAAGATGTCGCCACCTCGACGGAACCGCAGAATGGCAACGTGCCGCCGCAGCCGCAGCTGGAGCAGGCCAATCAGTCACTGGTGGCGCAGAGCGGCGCCCAGGAATACGCGCCGCATGTGATCAATACCCCGCTGGCCTTCCTGATCAAGAGCGCGCTGAACAGCAACATCTTTGGCGAACCGGGCTGGATGGGAACCGGCTGGCGCGCCGGACGGGATCTGCAGCGGCATGATATCGGCGGCAAAACCGGAACCACCAACAGCTCGAAGGACGCCTGGTTCTCAGGCTACGGGCCGGGCGTGGTGACCTCGGTTTGGATCGGCTTTGACGATCATCGTCGCGATCTTGGCCGGACCACCGCGTCAGGGGCGATTAAAGATCAGATCTCCGGCTACGAAGGCGGCGCCAAAAGCGCCCAACCGGCCTGGGACAGCTTTATGAAGAGCGTGCTGGAAGGCGTTGCGGAAGAGCCGTTAACGCCGCCGCCGGGAATCGTCACGGTGAATATCGATCGCAGCACCGGTCAGCTGGCGAACGGGGGCAACAGCCGGGCGGAATACTTTATTGAGGGTACCCAGCCCACGCAGCAGGCGGTCCATGAGGTGGGCACCACCTTGACGGACGGCGGCGGTGAAACCCACGAGCTGTTCTGACAAAAAAAGCGCCTGCGGGCGCTTTTTTATTGCTGCTTAGCGTAAACGCTCGTTCAGAGTCGGCCCTGGGCCTGCAGCCATTCCCGCACTAAAAACAGCGCGCTGACGTTGCGGGCCTCGTTAAAATCTTCTTCATCCAGCAGCGACATCAGCTGCGCCAGCGGCCAGCGCACCTGCGGCAGCGGCTCGGGCTCATCGCCCGGCAGCGACTCCGGATAGAGATCTTCCGCCACCAGGATATTCATTTTGCTGGAGAAGTAAGAGGGAGCCATACTGAGCTTCTTCAGGAACGTCAGCTTATTGGCGCCGAAGCCAACCTCTTCTTTCAGCTCGCGATTGGCCGCTTCATCCACGGTTTCACCCGGATCAATCAGCCCTTTGGAGAAGCCCAGCTCGTAGGATTCCGTCCCGACGGCATACTCGCGAATCAAAATAATATGATCATCCACAATCGGCACAATCATTACCGCTTCGCGGGTGGAAGGCCGCATACGTTCATAAACGCGACGCACACCGTTGCTGAATTCCAGATCGACGCTTTCGACATTAAAGAGGCGCGAACGGGCGACAGTTTCAACATTGAGAATGGTGGGTTTTTGTAATGATTTGCTCATTGTCATCGGTCTATGCTGTGATTAAGCAGTCATTGTGCGATACGCAACACGCTTTCGGCAATCCAAATCGCCACTTATTTACAGAGTTGTAACCTTTTCCCTGCAAAGGTGAAAGTAATAAAGATAAAAAAGTCAATAGCTTGAATTCTGTTTGAGAATTTACCGATTTCTGCGCTTTAACGTTTTTGGTAAGCTTATACACTGCTGCATGACATATTCACTACCCTGCAAGCAGGTGCGCCGCTAACACTGCAGCTTGACGTTAGTCTTCACGTTCACCGACGATTTCGTAAGAAAAATATAACTATGATGGGATGGGCATGGGCACCTTTCTGATATTCCTTACAGCTCTGCTAATCTGCGTATTGCTCATTGGATGGTGGTATCGCACGCACGCCAGACGCCGCCGGCTCCCCCTACTGCACGCCTTTAGCGATGCCACCACGCGGCCGCTCCCTGCCGATGAGCGCCAGGCCATCGAAAAGTATCTTGCCGAACTGAGCCGCGCCCAGCAGCTGCCCGCGTCCGGCGCCACCAGCGCGCCCGTCGCTCTGGCGCTAAACGAACAGAGCGATACCGTCTATGGGTTGACGCGAGCCATCACCCGCTACGGGATCACCACCGACGCGCCGAATAAATGGCGCTATTTTCTCGATTCGGTGGAGGTACATCTGCCGCCGTTCTGGGAACAGCATATCAACGATGAAAACAGCGTCGAGCTGATCCCCACCGACAGCCTGCCGCTGGTTATCACCCTTAACGGTCATACCCTGAGCGACTATCGTCAGGAAGCGCAAAGCTACGCTCTGGAACGCGCCTCGGCCACCCAGGCCTCGATTCGCGGCGAAGAGAGCGAACAGGTAGAGCTGCGGCAGATCCGGCGGGAAAGCCCGGAAGAGCACGCCCTGAATCGCCCGGACGGTCTGCGGGAAGCGATCCTGATCGTCGCCTCTTTCCTGGTCTTTTATTTCAGCCTGATTGGGCCAGCCGTCTTTACCCCGTGGCTGGTGGCCGCCGGTTTGCTGCTGCTCGCCGCCGGCCTGTGGGGGATCTATGCCCCGCCGCGCCGCGCCGCGCTGCGCGAAATCCACTGCCTGCGCGGCGTCCCGAAGCGCTGGGGGCTGTTCGGCGAAAACGATCAGGAACATATCAATAATATCTCGCTGGGCATTATCGATCTCATCTATCCGCGCCACTGGCAGCCCTGGATCGCCCAGGACCTCGGACAGCAGACCGATATTGATATCTATCTCAACCGCCATGTGGCCCGTCAGGGACGCTACTTGTCGCTTCATGATGAAGTGAAAAATTTCCCGCTGCAGTACTGGCTGCGCAGCGCGATTATCGCCGCCGGCGCCCTGGTGGTGGTGATCATGCTATGGGCCAGCGTACCGCTGAATATGCCGTTTAAGTTCACCCTGTCGTGGCTGAAGGGGGCGCAGACGATTGAAGCCACGACCGTCAGCCAGCTGGAAAAGGCCCATGTGCGCATTGGCGATACGCTGCGCCTGACCGGTACCGGGATGTGCAACATCCGCACGCCAGGCAGTTGGACGGCCAAAGAGGATTCGCCGTTCCTGCCTTTCGATTGTTCGCAGATTGTGTGGAACGATGCCCCTCCTCTGCCGCTGCCGGAGTCTGACATTGTCAGCAAAGCGACCGCCCTGATGGAGTCCGTCCAGCGTCAGCTGCACCCGGAAACCGACGACGACTCCCGCGTCAGCCCGGCGCTGCGCTCCGCCATTCAGAAATCTGGCATGGTGCTGCTGGATGATTTCGGCGATATCGTTCAGAAAACCAACGATCTCTGCTCGGCAAAAGATGATTGCCTGCGCCTGAAGAATGCGCTGGTTAATCTCGGCAATACCCGTAACTGGGAGACCTTAACCAAGCGCGCGTCCGCCGGGAAACTGGATGGCGTGAACGTGCTCCTGCGACCAGTCAGCGCCGAGTCGCTGGAGAATCTGGTGACCACCTCAACCGCCCCCTTTGTAATGCGTGAAACCTCGCGAGCGGCGCAGGCGCTCAACAGCCCGGCCCCGGGCGGCTTCCTCATCGCCAGCGACGAGGGCAGCGTGCTGGTCAATCAGCCGTGGCCGGCGGTAAGCCTGTATGATTACCCGGCGCATGAGCAATGGGGCGAACTGCGGCGGCTGGCCGGTATGCTGATGCATACTCCCTTCCATGCCGAAGGGATCGTCACCAATCTGTTTACTGACGCCAACGGCACCCAGCATATCAACCTGCACCGCATTCCCGACCGCAGCGGCCTGTGGCGCTATCTGGGCATCACTCTTCTGCTGCTGTCGATGGTGGGATGCATGGCTTACCACGGCGTGCAGGCGCTGCGTCGTTATCAACGCCATCGCCAGCGTATGGAAGAGATTCAGAAATATTACGAAAGCTGCCTGAACCCGGTGCTGCTCCCCTCGTCTGACCCGCAAGATTAATTTCCCCGGCGGCAGGGTGTGATACCCTGTCGCCCATTTCCCGCTCGCTGGAGAGTCATCATGCATTTTGATATCGCCTGGCAGGAGGTCGATACCGTTCTGCTGGATATGGACGGCACGCTCCTGGATCTCGCTTTCGATAACTATTTCTGGCAAACGCTGGTGCCGGAAACCTGGGGGGCCGCCCGCGACCTCAATCTGCAACAGGCGAAAGAGGCCATGCACCAGGAGTATCATGCCGTGCAGCATACGCTAAACTGGTACTGTCTGGATTACTGGAGCGAGCGCCTGGGTTTGGATATTTGTGCGATGACCAGCGAACAGGGTCCGCGCGCCACGCTGCGTGAGGATACCGTGCCGTTCCTTGATGCGCTCAAGGCCAGCGGTAAGCGACGTATTCTGTTGACCAATGCCCATCCCCACAATCTGGCGGTGAAACTCAAACACACCGGCCTGGATGCGCACCTTGATTTATTACTTTCCACCCACACATTTGGTTATCCGAAAGAGGATCAGCGTCTGTGGCGCGCCGTGGCGGAGGAAACCGGCCTTGAGGCGCATAAAACGCTGTTTGTCGACGACAGCGAGGCGATTCTGGATGCCGCGAGGGAGTTTGGCATTCGCTACTGCCTGGGCATTACCAATCCCGACTCCGGGCTGGCGGAAAAGCAGTATCTGCGCCATCCGGGGCTGAATGATTACCGACGACTGATCCCTTCGCTTACCCCGAAGGAGAGGCGATGAAAGAGAAGCCTGCCGACACCGTCAGACTGGATAAATGGCTTTGGGCCGCCCGCTTTTACAAGACCCGCGCGCTGGCGCGGGAGATGATTGAAGGCGGCAAGGTGCATTACAACGGACAACGCAGCAAACCAGGGAAAATCGTCGAACTGGACGCCATGCTGACGCTGCGTCAGGGCAACGACGAGCGGACGGTGCGCATCGTCGGTATCACCGAGCAGCGCCGCCCGGCAAGCGAAGCCGTCACCCTGTATGAAGAGACGGCGGAGAGTATTGAGAAGCGTGAAAAAATGGCCCTGGCGCGCAAAATGAACGCCCTGACCATGCCGCACCCTGACAGACGTCCGGACAAGAAAGAGCGCCGCGACCTGATGAGATTTAAACACGGCGAGAGTGAGTAACTCGCGCCAGAAAGAGAGATGATTATGACTCAACACGATCAATTACATCGTTATCTGTTTGAAAACTATGCCGTGCGCGGCGAGCTGGTGACGGTGTCGGAAACCCTGGAACAGATACTGGCGAATCACACTTATCCCCAGCCGGTGAAAACGGTGCTGGCGGAGCTGCTGGTCGCCACCAGTCTGCTGACTGCGACCCTGAAGTTTGCCGGCGACATTACCGTGCAGCTGCAGGGCGATGGGCCTTTACAGCTGGCGGTGATCAACGGCAATAACCAGCAGCAGCTGCGCGGCGTCGCGCGCGTGCAGGGCGAGATTGCGGACGATGCGGATCTAAAAGCGATGGTCGGCAACGGTTATCTGGTCATTACCATCTCCCCGGAAGAGGGTGAGCGCTATCAGGGCGTGGTCGGTCTGGAAGGCGATACGCTGGCCGCCTGCCTGGAAGATTACTTCCAGCGTTCAGAGCAGCTGCCGACGCGCCTTATCATCCGCACCGGCGAACATGAAGGCCAGCCGATGGCGGGCGGGATGCTGCTGCAGGTGATGCCGGCCCAGGATGCCCAGACTGCCGACTTTGAGCACCTGGCGACGCTCACCGAGACCATCAAGGCGGAAGAGCTGTTCACCCTGCCGGCGAACGATGTGCTGTGGCGTCTGTACCATGAAGAAGAAGTCACGGTCTACGATCCGCAAAGCGTGGAGTTCAAGTGCACCTGCTCCCGCGAACGCTGCGCCGGCGCGCTGAAGACGCTGCCGGACGAAGAGATAGATAGCATCCTTGCCGACGAAGGCGAGATTGATATGCACTGCGACTACTGCGGTAACCACTATATCTTCAACGCCATGGACATCGCCGAGATCCGTAACAACGCCTCTCCGGCCGACCCGCAGGTCCATTAATCCTCACTTCTTCTTCAGGCACCGGGCGGCGATGTGGTTTGTCGCCCGGTGCCTGACTTTTATTTATTCACGAGTTGAATCGATTCTCGCTGAAAGAGTTACGTAATTTTATTCCAGGAAAGCGATTACATTCACATTTCAGCAGTTTTTTTAATTACTTTTTAACCATTGAGAAACATCTAACCCCACCATCCGGCCATTTCCTGAGATAATCCACTTCACTTCGTGACAGGAGTCACCGTTTTATTCGTCATTCTGCGGAATGTCGAGATACGTAAATCTATGAGCCTGGTCGCGGTCAATACCCGGTAATAAACCCTACAATTTACAGCAGTACATCTTGGCTAAGGAGCAGTGACATGCGCGTTAATCATGGTTTAACCCCGCAGGATCTCAAGGCTTATGGTATCAATGACGTTCAGGATATCGTCCACAACCCCAGCTACGACATGTTGTTTCAGGAAGAGCTCGACCCCAACCTGGAAGGCTACGAACGTGGCGTATTAACCAGTCTGGGTGCTATCGCCGTCGACACGGGCATTTTTACCGGTCGTTCTCCGAAAGATAAGTACCTCGTGCGCGACGACACCACCCGCGATACCGTCTGGTGGTCCGATAAAGGCAAGGGTAAAAACGACAACAAGCCGCTTTCGCAGGAAACCTGGCAGCATCTGAAAGGGCTGGTGACACAGCAGCTGTCCGGTAAACGCCTGTTTATCGTCGACGCCTTCTGCGGCGCTAACGCCGATACCCGTCTCAGCGTACGTTTCATTACCGAAGTGGCCTGGCAGGCGCACTTCGTGAAGAACATGTTCATTCGCCCGAGCGACGAAGAGCTGGCGGAATTCGCGCCCGACTTCATCGTGATGAACGGCGCGAAGTGCACCAACCCGCAGTGGAAAGAGCAGGGCCTGAATTCGGAAAACTTCATCGCTTTCAACCTCACCGAGCGCATTCAGCTGATCGGCGGCACCTGGTACGGCGGCGAAATGAAGAAAGGGATGTTCTCGATCATGAACTACCTGCTGCCGCTGAAGGGCATCGCCTCCATGCACTGTTCTGCCAACGTCGGCGAGAAAGGCGATGTCGCCATTTTCTTCGGCCTCTCAGGCACCGGCAAAACCACCCTTTCCACCGATCCGAAACGCCGCCTGATTGGCGATGACGAACATGGCTGGGATGACGATGGGGTGTTTAACTTCGAAGGGGGCTGCTACGCCAAGACCATCAAGCTCTCTGAAGCGGCCGAGCCGGATATCTATCACGCCATCCGCCGCAACGCCCTGCTGGAAAACGTGGTGGTGCGCGCCGACGGCACAATCGATTTCGATGACGGTTCAAAAACCGAAAACACCCGCGTCTCCTACCCCATCGACCATATCGATAATATCGTCAAACCGGTCTCCAAAGCGGGTCACGCCACCAAAGTGATCTTCCTGACGGCCGATGCGTTCGGCGTACTGCCGCCGGTCTCCCGCCTGACCGCCGATCAGACGCAGTACCATTTCCTGTCCGGGTTTACCGCCAAACTGGCCGGCACCGAGCGCGGCGTGACCGAACCCACGCCAACCTTCTCCGCCTGCTTCGGCGCCGCCTTCCTGTCGCTGCATCCGACGCAGTACGCCGAAGTGCTGGTCAAACGTATGCAGGCGGCTGGCGCGCAGGCTTATCTGGTCAATACCGGCTGGAACGGCACCGGCAAGCGCATCTCGATTAAAGATACCCGCGCCATCATCGACGCCATCCTCAATGGCTCGCTGGACAACGCGGAGACCTTTACCCTGCCGATGTTTAATCTGCAGATCCCGACGGCGCTCCCGGGTGTCGATACCCAGATCCTCGATCCGCGCAGCACCTATGGTTCCCCGGAGCAGTGGCAGGAAAAAGCCGACCAGCTGGCGAAGCTGTTTATTGAGAACTTTGAGAAGTATACCGATACGCCAGCGGGCGCCGCGCTGGTGGCGGCAGGGCCGCAGCGCTAACGGACGCAGAGATGAAAAAGCCGGGCTTGCCCGGCTTTTTATTGCGCAACGTTTTGACCAGCCAACCGCGGGCGCGATCAGCTCTCTTTGGCCGGTTTCATCGGCGTCAGCGCCCGGTGCACCGGCAGCCAGGCGCGGATCAGTAACCCGCCGCGTTCGCTGGAGCCAATCTCCAGCCGGCCGTTGTGATTGTCGATAATACGCTGAACAATCGCCAGCCCCAGCCCGGTTCCGCTGGTGCTGCGGGCGCTGTCGCCGCGCACAAACGGCTGAAACAGGTGCTCCCGCTGCTCAGGTTTAATCCCCGGTCCGTCATCTTCAACCTGGAACCACGCCCGGCTCGCTTCGCTGCCGCTGCTGACCTTGATCCAGCCATTGCCATAGCGGGCCGCGTTGACCACCATATTCGCCAGCGCGCGCTTGATAGACAGAGGATGCATGCGTACCGGAATTTCGCCGGCCTGCAGGGCGGTGGCGATCTCCCGCTCATAGCCGCTCTCCGCAGCGATCACTTCCCCCAGCACCGCATTCAGATCCGCCAGCTCCAGCGGCATCTCCTGCCCGGTGCGCAGGTAGTCGATAAACTGCTCGATGATGGCGTTGCACTCTTCGATATCTTTGTTGATCGACTCCGCGAGATAGCCGTCCTGCTCGCCCATCATCTCGGTGGCCAGACGAATGCGGGTCAGCGGAGTACGTAAATCATGGCTGACCCCGGCCATCAGCAGCGTACGGTCGTCGGCCAGCTGCTTCACGCCCGCGGCCATGTGGTTGAAGGCGCGGGTCACCGATCGCACCTCAGAGGCGCCGTACTCGCGCAGCGGCGGCGGGATAATGCCGCGCCCAACCTGCAGCGCCGCATGCTCCAGATCCACCAGCGGGCGGTTCTGAATTCGGATAAACAGCCAGGCGCCGCCTATCGCCAGCAGCATGATCGCCAGGGTATAGCGGAACAGCGGCGAGAAGTCGCCCTGATGGATCTCGGTCAGCGGCACCCGCACCCAGATATTGGGCGACAGCCAGGTCTTCAGCCACACCACGGGGGAGCTTTTATTGACCTCCACCCGCACCTCAGTGGGGCCGCCAAGTTGATGAGCCATCTGCTGGCTCAAGAATTCATAATGCTGCGCCCAGCGCAGGCCTGCGTCTTCCGCCGCTTCATTGGAATAGAGCGAAATCCCCAGCTCGCGATAAATTTCACGACGAAACGCCGGGGGCACCACCAGTTGGGTGCCATCCTCCAGCTGCAGCTTATCGGTCATCAGCATACGCACTTCGTAGGCCAATACTTTATTAAACTGCTGGAGGCTCGGCAGGATCGCGAAATTCAGTACCACCAGATAGGTCGTCACCAGGCTGACGAACAGCAAGGTGACGATCAGGAGCAGCGTGCGAGCAAAGGAGCTGCGCGGCGAAAAGCGCACGCGTTTCATGCCTTAGAGCCGTCCGGGACGAAGACGTAGCCCAGACCCCAGACGGTCTGGATATAGCGCGGATGCGCCGGGTCCTCTTCCACCATGCGGCGCAGGCGGGAGATCTGTACGTCGATGGAACGCTCCATCGCAGAGTATTCGCGGCCGCGAGCGAGGTTCATTAACTTATCGCGCGACAGCGGCTCACGAGGATGGCTCACCAGCGCCTTCAGGACCGCGAACTCGCCGCTGGTCAACGGCATCGGCTCGTCTTCACGGAACATTTCGCGGGTGCCCAGATTCAGTTTGAATTTACCAAAGGCGATAACCGCCTCTTCCTGCGACGGCGCGCCCGGCAGCTCGTTCGCCTGACGGCGCAGCACCGCGCGGATGCGGGCCAGCAGTTCGCGCGGGTTGAACGGCTTCGGAATATAGTCGTCAGCCCCGATCTCCAGGCCCACGATCCGATCGACCTCTTCGCCTTTCGCCGTCACCATAATGATCGGCATCGGGTTGCTCTGGCTGCGCAGACGGCGGCAAATCGAGAGACCATCTTCCCCGGGCAGCATCAGATCCAGCACCATCAGGTGGAAGGATTCGCGGGTTAACAGACGATCCATCTGTTCGGCGTTCGCCACGCTACGAACCTGGAAGCCCTGCTCGGTCAGATAACGTTCGAGCAGCGCACGCAGGCGCATGTCGTCATCCACAACCAGAATCTTATAATTCTCTTGCATTGTTTGTACTCCCAAAGGTTCACTGCAATAGTCAGTGCGTATTCTCAAAAAAGCCCGGCGCGCTCACCAGCTAAATCTGGTATACATTCCAGGCTAAATTGTTACAAAGCATATTTAACAGCAGGTTAAGTATACATTTAATCATAAGACACAGTATTTATCCTGTCGGTATTATTGCGCGCTGCAAATTGTGCGCAACGACAGACTGTCAGAAGGTTGAACTCACGATGAAAACGCCGCTGATCACCCGCGAGGGATATGAAAAACTGAAGCAGGAGATGGACTACCTGTGGCGCCAGGAGCGCCCGGAAGTGACCAAAAAGGTGACCTGGGCCGCCAGCCTTGGCGACCGCAGCGAGAACGCGGATTACCAGTACAACAAAAAGCGCCTGCGCGAGATCGATCGCCGGGTCCGCTATCTGACCAAATGTCTGGAACAGTTAAAGATCGTCGATTACTCCCCGCAGCAGGAGGGCAAAGTCTTCTTCGGCGCCTGGGTAGAAATTGAAAACGATGAAGGCGATATCAAGCGCTTTCGCATCGTCGGTTACGATGAAATTTTTGGCCGCAAAGACTATATCTCCATCGACTCGCCGATGGCGCGCGCGCTGTTAAAAAAAGAGGTCGGCGATCTGGCCATCGTTAACACGCCGGCGGGGGAAGCCAGCTGGTATGTCAACGAGATCGAATACGTAAAATAGACAAGAACTTTCCGAGAGACGCCGGGCGCGGCTGGCATTTTTAGCCGCCAGTCCGTATAACTAGTCCCTGTTTTTTTGACCCTAAAGATGAATTAAAAGCCATGATGAATGATTCGCTCTGCCGCATTATTGCGGGTGAACTTCAGGCCAGAGCCGAACAGGTAGAAGCTGCCGTTCGCCTGCTTGATGAAGGGAACACCGTGCCGTTTATTGCACGATATCGTAAAGAAGTCACCGGCGGTCTGGATGACACGCAGCTGCGTAATCTGGAAACCCGCCTCGGCTACCTGCGCGAACTCGAAGACCGTCGTCAGGCGATCCTCAAATCCATCGCTGAACAGGGCAAACTGACCGACGCGCTGGAAAAAGCCATCACTACCACGCTCAGCAAAACCGAACTGGAAGACCTCTACCTGCCGTACAAGCCGAAGCGCCGTACCCGCGGACAGATCGCCATCGAAGCCGGGCTGGAGCCGCTGGCTGACCTGCTGTGGAACGAACCGTCCCACGATCCGGAAACGGAAGCCGCAAAATATATTGACGCCGATAAAGGCGTGGCCGACAGCAAAGCGGCGCTGGATGGCGCGCGCTATATTCTGATGGAGCGTTTTGCCGAAGACGCCGCGCTGCTGGCGAAGGTCCGTGACTATCTGTGGAAAAACGCCCACCTGGTTTCCACCGTCGTCAGCGGCAAAGAAGAGGAAGGCGCCAAATTCCGCGACTACTTCGATCACCACGAACCGATCGCCGCCGTGCCGTCGCATCGTGCGCTGGCGATGTTCCGCGGCCGCAATGAAGGCGTCCTGCAGCTCTCTTTAAACGCCGACCCGCAGTTTGACGAGCCGCCGAAAGAGAGCCACGGCGAGCAGATTATTATCGACCACCTGGGCCTGCGCCTGAACAACGCCCCGGCGGACAGCTGGCGTAAAGGCGTCGTCAGCTGGACCTGGCGGATCAAAGTCCTGATGCACCTCGAAACCGAGCTGATGGGCACCGTGCGCGAGCGCGCCGAAGACGAAGCCATTAACGTCTTCGCCCGCAACCTGCACGACCTGCTGATGGCCGCGCCCGCCGGGCTGCGCGCCACCATGGGCCTTGACCCGGGTCTGCGCACCGGGGTGAAAGTGGCCGTGGTTGACGGTACCGGCAAACTGGTGGCGACGGATACCATTTACCCCCACACCGGCCAGGCCGCCAAAGCGGCCGTCGCCGTCGCCGCGCTGTGTGAGAAATACAACGTTGAGCTGGTGGCCATCGGCAACGGTACCGCCTCGCGTGAAACCGAGCGTTTCTTCCTCGACGTGCAGAAGCAGTTCCCGAAGGTCACCGCCCAGAAGGTGATCGTCAGCGAAGCCGGGGCTTCCGTTTACTCCGCCTCCGAGCTGGCGGCGCAGGAGTTCCCGGACCTCGACGTGTCGCTGCGCGGCGCGGTCTCCATCGCCCGCCGTCTGCAGGATCCTCTGGCCGAGCTGGTGAAAATCGACCCGAAATCCATCGGCGTCGGTCAGTATCAGCATGATGTCAGCCAGACCCAGCTGGCGCGTAAGCTGGACGCGGTGGTGGAAGACTGCGTGAACGCCGTCGGCGTTGACCTGAACACCGCCTCCGTGCCGCTGCTGACCCGCGTTGCCGGCCTGACCCGCATGATGGCGCAGAACATCGTCGCCTGGCGCGACGAGAACGGCCAGTTCCAGAACCGTCAGCAGCTGCTGAAGGTCAGCCGTCTGGGGCCGAAAGCCTTTGAACAGTGCGCCGGCTTCCTGCGTATCAACCACGGCGACAACCCGCTGGACGCCTCCACCGTTCACCCGGAAGCCTATCCGGTGGTCGAGCGCATTCTGGCCGCCACTCAGCAGGCGCTGAAAGATCTGATGGGCAACAGCAGCGAGCTACGGAACCTGAAAGCCGTCGATTTCACCGATGAGAAGTTCGGCGTACCGACCGTTACCGACATCATCAAAGAGCTGGAAAAACCGGGCCGCGACCCGCGTCCTGAGTTCAAAACCGCTCAGTTCGCCGACGGCGTGGAGACTATGAACGACCTGCTGCCGGGGATGATCCTCGAAGGCGCGGTGACCAACGTCACCAACTTCGGCGCGTTTGTTGATATCGGCGTTCACCAGGACGGCCTGGTGCATATCTCTTCCCTTTCGAACAAGTTCGTTGAAGACCCGCATACGGTGGTGAAAGCGGGCGACATCGTGAAGGTCAAGGTCATGGAAGTCGATCTGCCGCGTAAGCGTATCGCCCTGACCATGCGTCTCGACGAGCAGCCGGGCGACAGCAACGCCCGCCGCGGCGGCGGTCAGGATCGCCCGCAGGGCAATCGCCCGGCCGCGAAAGCCGCCAAACCCCGCGGTCGCGACGCGCAGCCTGCCGGCAACAGCGCGATGATGGATGCCCTCGCCGCGGCGATGGGTAAAAAACGCTAATCCCTCCCTGCCCCTTTTCAGGGGCAGTTTTCCTTTTCATTGTCACTGACCTATAGCCGCCTTTTCGCGCAAATGGCTCTCAGTTATTTCTGATAACCTGCATTTATTCCGCGCCGGGCAGATAGCGAAATTAATATTTTCATTTCGTTAACTTAAGAAACCTTAATTAAACATTAGAGCGACGAAATAATATTTCGAATATTTTCGATCACAGGCGGACTTTGCGGCATATCAATAAAAAGGTGAATTTCACTTTAAAAATGGCATAAAGCGCATCATATGTATTGATGATAAAAACCATTCTCATTATCATCGCTTGCAGAATGTTTTTTCTTTTTCGTTGGCTACGGTCCCCGGCGCAACTGCCTCCAGGCGTCCGGAAAATTCTTCTTCGGTTAGCGATAGACAAGTAGGCCCTATGCAATTCACACCTGATAGTGCGTGGAAAATTACCGGATTTTCCCGCGATATTAGCCCAGCATACCGTCAGAAATTGCTCTCCCTCGGCATGCTGCCCGGATCCTCTTTTCATGTGGTGCGCGTGGCGCCGCTCGGCGATCCTGTTCATATTGAAACCCGACGCGTCAGTCTGGTATTACGCAAAAAAGATCTCGCCTTAATCGAACTGGAAGCGGTTGCACAATAACGGCTGACCCGGCACAAGAGTTTGAAATATGAAAAAATTAACCGTTGGTTTAATTGGTAATCCTAATTCCGGCAAGACTACCCTGTTTAATCAGCTGACCGGCGCCCGCCAGCGCGTAGGCAACTGGGCCGGGGTCACCGTTGAGCGTAAAGAGGGCGTGTTCGCCACCACTGACCACCAGGTCACGCTGGTCGACCTCCCGGGAACCTACTCTCTGACCACCATCTCTTCGCAAACCTCGCTGGACGAGCAGATCGCCTGCCACTACATCCTCAGCGGCGACGCCGACATGCTGATTAACGTGGTCGACGCCTCCAACCTCGAGCGAAACCTCTATTTGACGCTGCAGCTGCTCGAGCTGGGGATCCCCTGCGTCGTGGCGCTGAACATGCTGGATATTGCCGAAAAGCAGCAGGTGCGTATCGATATCGATGCCCTCGCCGCACGCCTCGGCTGCCCGGTCATTCCGCTGGTTTCGACCCGCGGACGCGGGATCGAAGCGCTGAAGATTGCCCTCGACCGTCATCAGGCGAACAGCGATATCGAGCTGGTCCACTATCCACAGCCGCTGCTGCGCGAAGCCGACCTGCTGGCGCAGCAGATGTCAGCGCAGATCCCGGCCCGGCAGCGGCGCTGGCTCGGTCTGCAGATGCTGGAGGGCGACATCTACAGCCGGGCCTATGCCGGCGACGCCGCCGATAAACTGGATATCGCCCTGGCGAATCTCAGCGACGAGATCGACGACCCGGCTCTGCATATCGCTGACGCGCGCTATCAGACCATCGCCGCCATTTGCGACGCCGTCAGTAACACCCTGACCGCCGAGCCAAGCCGCTTCACCGCGGCGATGGACAAAGTGATCCTCAACCGCTTCCTCGGGTTGCCGATTTTTCTCTTTGTTATGTACCTGATGTTCCTGCTGGCCATCAACATCGGCGGCGCGCTGCAGCCGATTTTCGACGCCGGCTCGGTCGCGGTCTTTATTCACGGTATTCAATGGCTGGGTTACACCCTGCACTTCCCGGACTGGCTGACCGTCTTCCTCGCCCAGGGGATCGGCGGCGGTATCAACACCGTACTGCCGCTGGTGCCGCAGATCGGCATGATGTATCTGTTCCTCTCCTTCCTCGAGGACTCCGGCTACATGGCGCGCGCCGCCTTTGTCATGGACCGCCTGATGCAAGCTCTCGGCCTGCCGGGGAAATCCTTTGTCCCGTTGATTGTCGGTTTCGGTTGCAACGTGCCGTCGGTGATGGGCGCCCGCACCCTCGACGCCCCGCGCGAACGTTTGATGACCATTATGATGGCGCCGTTTATGTCCTGCGGCGCGCGGCTGGCGATCTTCGCCGTCTTCGCGGCCGCCTTCTTTGGTCAGAACGGCGCGCTGGCGGTCTTCTCGCTCTACGTGCTGGGCATTGTGATGGCCATTCTCACCGGCCTGATGCTGAAGCACACCATTATGCGCGGCGAAGCCTCGCCGTTCGTGATGGAGCTGCCGGTGTACCACGTCCCGCATATTAAGAGCCTGATTATCCAGACCTGGCAGCGCCTGAAAGGCTTTGTGCTGCGCGCCGGGAAGGTGATCGTCATTGTCAGCATCTTCCTCAGCGCGCTGAACAGCTTCTCGCTGAGCGGTAAGGTCGTCGACAACATCAACGACTCCGCGCTGGCCTCGGTGAGCCGGGTCATTACTCCGCTGTTTAAGCCGATCGGCGTGCATGAAGATAACTGGCAGGCCACCGTGGGCCTGTTTACCGGCGCAATGGCGAAGGAGGTGGTGGTCGGTACGCTGAACACCCTCTATACCGCCGAAGATATCCAAAACGAGGAGTTCAATCCGCAGACCTTCAGCCTCGGCGAGGAACTGCTGGCCGCCGTCGACGAAACATGGCAGGGACTGAAAGACACCTTCAGCCTCAGCGTCCTGGCCAACCCCATCGAAGCCAGCAAAGGCGATGGCGAAATGGCCACCGGCGCGATGGGCGTGATGGGCAGTAAATTTGGCAGCGCCGCGGCGGCTTACAGCTACCTGATCTTCGTTCTTCTCTATATCCCCTGCATCTCGGTGATGGGGGCCATCGCCCGCGAATCGAGCCGCGGCTGGATGACCTTCTCCATTCTGTGGGGACTGAATATCGCCTATTCGCTCTCGACGCTCTACTACCAGACCGTCAGCTTTAGCGACCATCCGCGCTACAGCCTGGTGTGTATCCTGGCGGTGATATTGTTCAACGTGGTGCTCTTCGGTCTGCTGCGTCGGGCGCGCAGCCGGGTTGACGTCTCGCTGCTGGCCACCCGGAAAACGCCGGCCTCCTGCTGTTCCAGCCCGGCTGGCGATTGCCACTAAGGAGAATCTGTGGCGTCGTTAATGGAAGTCCGCGATATGCTGGCCCTGCAGGGCCGCATGGAGGCGAAACAGCTCAGCGCCCGCCTGCGGACGCCTCAGCCGCTGATTGACGCCATGCTCGAACGCATGGAAGCCATGGGTAAGGTGGTACGGATCAGCGAAACCAGCGAGGGCTGTCTCTCCGGCAGCTGTAAAAGCTGTCCTGAAGGGAAAGCGGCGTGCCAGCAGGAGTGGTGGGCGCTGCGATGAAGGGAGTAAGGCCTGCCAGCGCCACGGGATAAAACGAGTGCGACAGCAGGGAAAAACGGGCCAGCAGGCCCGTTTTTATGACTGGATTATTTATACACGTCAGCGTTAGCGTGAACGGTTTTTTCGTTTTTCTGCCCGGCAATCACCACAAAGTATTTTCCACCCAGCTCATCGGCTTTTTTCGACAGATCGCGTCGGGCGTCCATCGGCGAGGTCGTCCTTGAGGTCGTGATGCTGCCGACCTTGGTCAGATTCATCTTCGCCACGTCCTCTTTTTGGATCTCTTTCGCTGCGAATGCGCCAAAAGACAGACAGCCAATCACCAGAGATGCAACCATTCCTGTAACAAGTTTCATAGCCTCTACTCTCCATTAGGTTGTTATTTTAGGTCACGGTGGCGGAATGAAATAATCAACCACCGTAACAACCTAAGTATTGCTGTGAATGGCCCTTTTACCATGGCGCGGAAAAAAAAATTACCCCAGCCGTTTTTTCAACGCCAGCAGCGGCTCGCAGAAGGCCGCGGGATGGGAAACAAACGGCGCATGCGCTGCCTTGTCAAAGAGAATGGACTCACTATCCGGCCATAGCTTATCCAGCAGCGGGACAATCTTACGCGGCACCAGCCCGTCCAGCCGACCGTACAGCCGCAGAAACGGCATCGGCAGTCCGACCAGCGCCTGACGCAGATCGACGGTTCTGAGGATCTCCAGACCGCCGTTCAGCGCCTCAGCGGAAGGCATCGGCAGCGAGAGCACCGCCTGCTTTAACGCCCTCGCGTCCTGACGGGCGCTCTCCGTTCCCATGGTTTGCAGGGCGAGGAACCGCTCGACGGTACGCTGGAAATCCTCGCTCAGCTGCTGCTGAAACCCGGCCAGCACCTCCGGCTTGATGCCCGGCCAGTCCTCATGGGCCGCGAAACAGGGGGAAGAGGCGACCGTTACCAGCGCCTGCACCCGTTGCGGGCACCTTATCGCGATCTGGCTGGCCACCAGCCCGCCCAGGCTCCAGCCCAGCCATACCGCCTGAGGCGGAGCCTGCTCCAGCACCCGCTGCGCCATCGCCTCCAGCGACATCGCCCCAAACCCGCCGCTACGGCCATAGCCCGGCAGGTCCACCAGGTGAAGGGTAAAATGCGAAGCCAGCTGCGGCGTGATGCAATCCCAGACCTGAGCGTTCAGCCCCCAACCGTGCAGCAGCACAAGATGACAATCACCTTCGCCGATTGTTTGCCACCAGATGTCGTTCATCCGTTACCGTTCTCTTTTTTACTGGACAGAAGGCCAAATATGCTAACAGCACACAGCTTATGCTGGCTATGCCAAATGCCGCTGGCGGTCGCCCGCTGGGGGATCTGCTCTCGCTGCAGCCGCGCCCTGCTCGCCTGCCCCCCGCTCTGCCCGCAATGCGGCCTGCCGTCGGCAATGTCCCGGCATCCCTGCGGCCGCTGCCTGCAAAAGCCGCCTCCCTGGCATCGGATGGTGGCGGTCAATGACTATCGTCCGCCGCTGAGCGATCTGGTGCGGCAGCTGAAGTTTCACCATCGTCCGGAACTGGGCCCCGCCCTGGCGCGCCTGCTGCTGCTGCGCCTTAAACAGCGTGACGATTTGCCGCCGGTAGACGCGCTGGTCGGCGTGCCGCTGGGGCATCGCCGCCGCTGGCGCCGGGGTTATAATCAATGCGATGAGCTGTGCCGACCGTTAGCCCGCTGGCGTGGGTGCGTCTGGCGTCGCGACGGCCTGACGCGCCAGCGAGCGGGCGCCGTGCAGCATTCGCTTAATGCCCGCCTGCGCAGGCAGAACCTGAAAAATGCCTTTCAGCTTGAATTTGCCGTGCAGGGACTCCATATCGCTCTGGTGGATGATGTCGTCACGACCGGCAGCACCGTCGCCGAGATATCCCGCCTGCTTTTGCGAAACGGCGCCGCGACGGTTCAGGTATGGTGTGTATGCCGTACCTTGTAGACCCCCGCTGATGGGCGTATTATAACCCAGTAAAATAGTCAACTATTAGGCCAACGCTATGATCCGTATTTCCGATGCTGCACAAGCGCACTTTGCCAAACTGCTGGCAAATCAGGAAGAAGGGACGCAAATTCGCGTATTTGTGATTAATCCCGGCACCCCAAACGCTGAGTGCGGCGTATCCTACTGCCCACCGGATGCGGTGGAAGACACCGACACGGCGCTGAAATTTGAACAGCTGACCGCCTATGTCGATGAGCTCAGCGCGCCCTATCTGGAAGACGCTGAAATTGATTTCGTCACCGACCAGCTTGGCTCGCAGCTGACCCTGAAAGCGCCGAACGCCAAAATGCGCAAAGTCGCTGACGATGCCCCGCTGATGGAGCGCGTCGAGTACCTGCTGCAGTCGCAGATTAACCCGCAGCTGGCCGGGCACGGCGGCCGCGTGTCGCTGATGGAGATCACCGACGACGGTCTGGCTATCCTGCAGTTCGGCGGCGGATGCAACGGCTGCTCGATGGTCGACGTGACCCTGAAAGAAGGTATTGAAAAACAGCTGCTGAACGAGTTTCCGGAGCTGAAAGGGGTTCGCGACCTGACCGAGCACCAGCGCGGCGAGCACTCCTACTACTAAGCCTTCCCTCCGGCGGCAGCCTGTCGCCGGCTCTCCTTTCTCCTTTCTGTGTTACCGCGCAACATCTCCCGCTAAACGACCGGCAAAAACCGGGGAAAGAGTATGACTTAAGTCTCATATTTAACATTTTCCCCCGCCAGGTGATTCTCAACCCTCACATGTTACCCGTATCATCCCCTTCAGGCGCCACCGGCAAAAAAATAGCCAGCTATCCTTTCTCTGGGTAAGGATAATGCAAGCGTTTACGGTGCCAGACTATTTTGCTCCCTGTCGGAGCGAATGTTGTAAAGGTTGAAACTTTGACGTTACCCATAACAAATTAAGGCCAGGTAAATCATGCCATTAATCATCGTTGCTATCGGGGTTGCCCTGTTATTGCTGTTAATGATCCGTTTCAAAATGAACGGCTTCATTGCGCTGGTTCTGGTGGCGCTCGCCGTCGGATTAATGCAGGGTATGCCGCTGGATAAAGTGATCGTCTCCATCAAGAACGGCGTCGGCGGTACCCTTGGCAGCCTCGCGCTGATCATGGGCTTCGGCGCTATGCTCGGTAAGCTGCTGGCAGACTGCGGCGGCGCTCAGCGTATCGCCACCACGCTTATCAATAAATTCGGTAAGAAGCATATTCAATGGGCCGTGGTCCTGACCGGCTTCACCGTCGGTTTCGCCCTGTTCTATGAGGTGGGCTTCGTGCTGATGCTGCCGCTGGTGTTTACCATCGCCGCCTCGGCCCGTATTCCGCTGCTGTACGTCGGCGTACCGATGGCCGCCGCGCTCTCCGTCACCCATGGCTTCCTGCCGCCGCACCCGGGTCCGACCGCGATCGCCACCATCTTCCACGCCGATATGGGTAAAACGCTGCTCTACGGCACCATTCTGGCTATCCCGACGGTTATTCTTGCCGGCCCGGTTTTCGCCCGATTCCTGAAAGGCATTGATAAGCCGATCCCGGAAGGCCTGCATAACCCGAAAGTGTTCACTGAAGAAGAGATGCCTGGCTTTGGCGTCAGCGTCTGGACCTCGCTGGTTCCGGTGATCCTGATGGCGATGCGCGCCGTTGCCGAGATGATCCTGCCGAAGGGCCACGCCTTCCTGCCGATTGCCGAGTTCTTCGGCGACCCGGTCATGGCCACCCTGATTGCGGTACTGATCGCCCTGTTCACCTTCGGTTTGAACCGCGGCCGCTCCATGGAGCAGATCAACGATACCCTGACCTCTTCGATTAAAATCATCGCCATGATGCTGTTGATCATCGGCGGCGGCGGCGCCTTCAAACAGGTGCTGGTGGATAGCGGCATGGATAAATATATCGCTTCTATCATGCACGAATCGAATATGTCTCCGCTCTTTATGGCCTGGTCCATCGCCGCGGTGCTGCGTATCGCGCTGGGTTCGGCGACCGTAGCCGCCATCACCGCAGGCGGGATCGCCGCGCCGCTGATCGCCACCACCGGCGTCAGCCCGGAGCTAATGGTTATCGCGGTCGGCTCCGGCAGCGTTATCTTCTCCCACGTGAACGATCCGGGCTTCTGGCTGTTCAAAGAGTACTTTAACCTGACCATCGGCGAGACCATCAGGTCCTGGTCGGTGCTGGAAACCATTATCTCGGTCTGCGGCCTGGTAGGCTGTCTGCTGCTGGGGATGGTGGTGTAAGGTTACTCCCGCCATAGAAAAAGGCCGGTTCGCATGATGCGGACCGGCCTTTTTTATCGGACATACTCTTCGCCGCGCTGAGGTGCGCGCGGCGGGGAGTCATCAGGAGGCGGCTTTTTTGCTCGCCGCCTTGCGCCGTTTATCCAGATCCTTAATCAGCTTATTGACCTGTTCATCGGCAAACATCTGCTCAAGGGTGACGGACAGCTTCCGGCGCCAGTTTGGGTACTCAGTGCTGGTGCCCGGAATATTGACCGGCGACGCCATCTCCAGCCAGTCTTCCGGCTGCAGGCCCAGCAGGGCGCTGTTGCTGTCGGCAATATAACGTTGCATCCCCCGGTTGAGGATCCCCGTCATGCTCATCAGGGAGGCCTTATGGCCGGCACGCTTGGGCAGACAGCCGTACTTATGCAGCGCATCCAGCAGCCCTTGCTTCGCCAGCTCACGGTCCTGGTACAGCCCGCGCAGCACCACCTCATCAGGATAGAGACCCAGCGCTTTGCCTAACGTCAGATCGCCGCTTTCCCAGTAGCCGCGGAGGGTGGGCAGGTCGTGCGTCGTCGCCACAGCCATTGATTGCTCCGGGTACAGCGCCGGCGCGCGGAACGTTTTCTCTGCATCACTCTCAAAATAGAGCACCTTATACGAATAGACGCCGCTGTTGCGTAACTTGCTGACGATCTCCACCGGTACCGTGCCCAGATCTTCGCCGATCACCATGCAGCGATGACGCTGGCTTTCCAGCGCCAGAAGCGACAGCAGATCGTCGACGGGATACTGAACGTAAGCGCCATGGTCGGCGGTTTCACCATAGGGGATCCACCACAGACGCAGCACCGACATCACGTGATCGATACGCAGCGCGCCGCAGTTCTGCATATTGGCGCGCAGCAGGTCGATAAACGGCTCATAGGCGCGAGCGGCAATAATATGCGGATCCATCGGCGGCAGGCCCCAGTTCTGGCCCAGCGGGCCCAGAATATCCGGCGGCGCGCCCACGGACGCTTTCAGACAGTACAGCTCACGGTCGCACCAGGTCTCCGACCCGCCTTCGGCGACGCCCACCGCCAGATCGCGGTAGAGGCCGATCGGCATCCCGTCGCGCTGGCTGGTTTCCCAGCAGGCGGCAAACTGGCTCCAGGCCAGCCACTGCAGCCAGAGATAGAAACTGACGTCGTCCTCATGCTCGACGCAGAAGGCTTTCACCTCCGGGCTGTCGATATCCTGAAAGGCCTTCGGCCAGGCCGGCCAGCCCCAGCGCAGCGGGTCCTGTTGAACCTGCCAGGCGTGCAGCGCATCGAAAGCGGCCTGCCAGTAGAGGCTTTCCCCTTCGCGCAGAACAAACTCGCGGAACGCCGTCATCTGTTCATCTTCACGACGGGAGAATCGTTTCCACGCCATACGCAGCGCGGTCATTTTCAGCGTGGTGACGGCGGTGTAATCCACATCATCCGTTTGCCGCGCCGCCTGCAAGGCCTGCTGGGTCGCAGCGGACTGCCACCACGCCTGCGCCTCTTCGCTACGCTGGAAATCTTCAACCGCGTTGACGTCGATGTAGATGACGTTCAGCCAGCGCCGTGAAGACGGGCTATACGGACTGGCGCTCTCCGGGTTCGCCGGATAGAGGGCATGGATCGGGTTGAGGCCAATAAACGACCCGCCGCGGCGGGCGATTTCCGGGAGCATGGCGCGCAGATCGCCAAAATCGCCGATCCCCCAGTTTTTCTCCGAACGCAGGGTATACAGCTGCACGCAGGTGCCCCACAGCTTTTTCCCCTCTTTCAGCGGCTGCGGCTCATAGCAGCGGGCCGGGGCGACGATGGTCCGGCAGTGCCAGCGCTCCCCCTCCTGGGTGAGCGTCAGGGAGTGATACCCCTCCGGCAGTCTGGCCGGCAGCGGCAGCGTCTCGCCGCCGCGGGTTTTACCCTGATACTGCTTACCGTCCTCAGTGGTCAGGATCCACTGATACTCACCGCGTCCTGCCACCGGCAGCGACATTTTTTTGCCGTGGGTGAAGATCTTCACGTTCGGCAGCGGGTTAACCGCCACTTTCGTGGCGGCGGTTGAGCGATGCATCGCATCCAGCAGACGCTGTTTGGTGACAGCCGCGATAGACTGCGGCTTGCCGTGCGCGTTGATATAGCTGGGGCTGATGCCCGCCGCCAGCGCGGCATTATCGAGGCGTTTACTCTCCATAGGCCTTCCTTTAGCGTTTCGCCTGCCAGATACGTTGCTGATAATCGCGGATCGAGCGGTCGGAGCTGAACATGCCGCAGCGCGCAGTGTTGAGGATTGTCGCGCGGGTCCAGGCCTCCTGGTCGCGATACAGCTCATCTACCCGTTTTTGCGCCGCCACGTAGGCTTCGAAATCGGCCAGCACCAGATACGGGTCGCCGCCCTGCAGCAGACTATGCAGCATCTGGTCGAAGGCATGCTTATCGCCGTTGCTATAGGTGCCGTTCTCCAGCTCCTTAAGCACTGCATCGAGCAGTTTGTCTTTTTTACGCCATTTCAGCGGATCGTAGCCTTTCGCTTTCAGGGCTTTCACTTCTTCTACCGTGTGGCCGAAGATAAAGATGTTCTCTTCACCGACCTGCTCGGCGATTTCCACGTTGGCGCCATCCAGCGTCCCGACGGTCAGCGCGCCGTTCAGCGCCAGCTTCATGTTGCCGGTGCCAGAGGCTTCTTTGCCCGCGGTGGAGATCTGCTCGGAGATATCCGCCGCCGGGATCAGTTTTTCCGCAGCCGATACACAATAGTCCGGCAGGAAGACCACTTTCAGCTTATCGCCGACTTTCGGGTCGTTGTTAATCGCTTCCGCTACCTTGTTGATGGCAAAAATAATGTTTTTCGCCAGATAGTAGCCCGGCGCCGCTTTCGCGCCGAACAGGAAGACGCGCGGAACGCGGTCGGCCTGCGGGTTTTCGCGGATCTCTTTGTACAGCGCAAGGATATGCAGCAGGTTGAGGTGCTGACGCTTGTACTCGTGCAGACGTTTGATCTGAATGTCGAAAATCGCCTGCGGGTTGATCTCAATCCCGGTACGTTGCTTCACAAACTCAGCCAGATGAACTTTGTTGGCCTGCTTGATATTGCGATAAGTCTGACGGAATGCCGCATCGTCAGCGTATTTTTCCAGATTGATCAGCTGGTCGAGGTCATTGGCCCACTCTTTTTTCAGCGTCTCATCCAGCAGCGTGGCCAGCGCCGGGTTGCACTGCTTGATCCAGCGGCGCGGCGTGATGCCGTTGGTCACGTTATGGAATTTGTTCGGCCACAGCTGGTTATATTCCGGGAACAGATCTTTCACCACCAGGTCCGAGTGCAGCGCCGCCACGCCGTTGACGGCAAAACCGCCCACCACGCACATGTTGGCCATCCGCACCTGCTTGTCATGCACCACCGCCAGTTTCGCCCAGACCTGCTTATCGCCCGGCCAGGTTTTGTCCACCAGCAGTTTAAATTTGTCGTTAATCGCGTTGATGATCTGCATATGGCGCGGCAGCAGCGCTTTCACCAGCTTCTCATCCCAGCACTCCAGCGCTTCCGGCATCAGGGTATGGTTGGTGTAAGCAAAGGTTTTGCTGGTGATCGCCCAAGCGTCGTCCCAGCTCAGCTGGTGCTCGTCGATCAGCACGCGCAGCAGTTCCGGGATGGCGATGGTCGGGTGCGTATCGTTCAGCTGGATCACTTCGTAATCCGCCAGCTCGGCCAGCTTGCGACCTGCCAGATGATGACGACGCAGGATATCGGCCACTGAGCAGGCGCACTGGAAGTACTGCTGCATCAGGCGCAGTTTTTTACCGGCCTGATGGTTGTCGTTCGGGTACAGCACCTTAGTCAGTTTTTCCGCGTCGATGCCCTGCTGCTCGGCGCGCAGGAAATCGCCGTCGTTGAATTTGGTCAGGTTAAACGGATGGGCGTGTTTGGCCTGCCACAGACGCAGCGGCTGGGCGACGTTGTTGCGATAGCCGAGCACCGGCAGATCCCAGGCTTCGCCGGTAATGACGAACGCCGGCTGCCATTCGCCGTTTTTGCTGACTTTGCCGCCGATGCCGACCTGGACATCCAGCGCCTCGTTATGGCGGAACCACGGGTAGCTGCTGCGACCCCAGTCGTCCGGGGCTTCCTTCTGCTGGCCATCGTCAAAGGATTGGCGGAACAGACCATACTGGTAATTGAGGCCGTAGCCGGTCGCCGACTGCCCCACGGTCGCCATGGAGTCGAGGAAGCAGGCTGCCAGACGGCCCAGGCCGCCGTTACCCAGCGCCGGGTCGGTCTCTTCTTCCAGCAGATCGGTGAGGTTGACGTCATAGCCTTTCAGCGCGTCGCTTACGCCCTCGTACCAGCCCAGGTTGAGCAGGTTGTTGCCGGTCAGGCGACCAATCAGAAACTCCATCGAGATGTAGTTAACGTGACGTTGTCCTTGCGCTGGTTTTGCCACCGGCTGCGCCGACAGAAGTTCCGCCAGCGCTCCGCTGACGGCGCGCCACCATTGACGCTGCGTCATCTCGGAAGCGGACTGTAAACCAAAACGCTGCCACTGACGCGTCAGTGCAGCCTGAAACTGAGCTTTGTTAAATGAAGTCTGTGACATAATGAGATCCGGGTCCTTTACTAAAACGATGGCGCTAGTGTGCCGACCTCCCGATTCATCGTCCTCATCCCGACGGGGATTAGACAGGGAGGAGTACCGGGGATGAGCGAAAAGTGTGATCCTGGCCACTATAGTGTGGGTGAGAAGGCCAAAATATGCTGTAAAAATCACCGCTGTATGACAGTCGAGATGTCACCTGTGCAGGGTAAAAATTTGTTACAGGCCACTACGCGGCAAAACGCTTCCCGCCTTTCGCCTGGTTATTAAAAAAATGAATTGCGACCTCCGGGAAAATAAGCACATTTCATCACATTAATCCGCAAAAAAGATTACTTCTAAGAAATCACTGACAATAATTTAATAAAAACAAACAACTACTCCCGATATAAAATAAATCTCTCCCCGCTCCGCCAGCTGCCGGCTAAAAACCGCTGAGGACGAGTCCTGCCTGCGATTTTTACCCATTCGCAACCAATGTCGAAATTTGTGACATAGAGCAAATTCAAGAGCATAAACTTCGGACATAACTTGCAATAAATTTCATAATCACCGACCTTATTAGATATTAATTACGAAGCGCAAAAAAAATCGCAACCTCTCTCTTGCACAGCGAAATGTAGAACTATGTTGATTCCGTCCAAATTAAGTCGTCCGGTTCGCCTTGAACACACCGTGGTTCGAGAGCGTTTACTGGCGAAACTTTCCGGCGCGAACAATTATCGTCTCGTGCTGATCACCAGTCCTGCCGGGTACGGTAAAACAACGCTCATTTCTCAGTGGGCCGCAGGTAAAAACGATCTTGGGTGGTTTTCGCTGGACGAAGGCGACAACCAGCAGGAGCGTTTTGCCAGCTATCTGATCGCGGCGATCCAGCAGGCCACCGGCAACCACTGCGCGGCCAGTGAAGCGATGGTGCAAAAGCGCCAGTACGCCAGCCTCTCCTCTCTTTTTGCGCAGCTGTTTATTGAACTCGCCGACTGGCAGCGCCCGCTGTACCTCGTCATTGATGATTATCATCTGATCAATAATCCGGTGATCCATGACGCGATGCGCTTTTTCCTGCGCCATCAGCCGGAGAATATGACCCTCGTGGTCCTGTCGCGGAACCTGCCGCAGCTGGGCATTGCCAACCTGCGCGTCCGCGATCAGCTGCTGGAGATTGGCAGCCAGCAGCTGGCCTTTACCCACCAGGAAGCGAAACAATTTTTCGACTGTCGTCTGACGTCGCCTATCGAAGCCGACGACAGCAGTCGGCTGTGCGACGACGTCGCCGGGTGGGCCACCGCGCTGCAGCTCATCGCCCTCTCCGCCCGCCAGAATAACTCCTCCGCCCAACACTCCGCCCGTCGCCTCGCCGGGATTAACGCCAGCCATCTGTCGGATTATCTGGTGGATGAAGTGCTGGATAACGTCGACGCCCGCACGCGCAACTTTTTGCTGAAGAGCTCTCTGCTGCGCTCAATGAACGATGCGTTAATCGTGCGCGTCACCGGCGAAGAGAATGGCCAGATGCAGCTGGAGGAGATCGAACGTCAGGGGCTGTTCCTGCAGCGGATGGATGATTCCGGCGAATGGTTCCGCTATCACCCGCTGTTTGGCAGTTTCCTGCGCCAGCGCTGTCAGTGGGAGCTGGCGGTTGAACTGCCGGAGATCCACCGCGCCGCGGCGGAGAGCTGGATGGCGCAAGGCTTCCCCAGCGAGGCCATCCATCATGCGCTGGCGGCCGGCGATGCCAAAATGCTGCGCGATATCTTGCTCAATCACGCCTGGGGCATGTTCAACCATAGCGAACTGGGTCTGCTGGAGCAGTCGCTGTCGGCGCTGCCCTGGTCAAATCTGCTGGAAAATCCGCGCCTGATCCTGCTGCAGGCCTGGCTGATGCAGAGCCAGCATCGCTACAGCGAAGTCAACACCCTGCTGGCGCGCGCCGAGCAGGAGATGAGCGTCGAAATGGATACCGCGATGCATGGCGACTTCAACGCCCTGCGCGCGCAGGTGGCGATTAACGACGGCGACCAGGACGAAGCGGAACGTCTGTCGATGGTGGCGCTGGAAGAGCTGCCGCTGGCCAACTATTACAGCCGCATCGTCGCCACCTCAGTACATGGCGAAGTCCTCCACTGTAAGGGGAAACTGACCAAATCTCTCGCCGTGATGCAGCAGACCGAACAGATGGCCCGCCGTCACGACGTCTGGCATTACGCCCTGTGGAGCATCATTCAGCAAAGCGAAATTCTGTTCGCCCAGGGCTTCCTGCAGGCCGCCTGGGAGAGCCAGGAGAAAGCCTTCCAGCTGGTACGCGAACAGCATCTTGAGCAGCTGCCGATGCATGAGTTCCTGCTGCGCATCCGCTCTCAGCTGCTGTGGGCATGGGCGCGCCTCGACGAGGCTGAAGCCTGCGCCCGCCAGGGGATGGAGGTTCTCTCAACCTATCAACCGCAGCAGCAGCTGCAGTGCCTGGCGCTGATGGTGCAATGCTCGCTGGCGCGCGGCGATCTGGATAATGCCCGTAGCCACCTGAACCGGCTGGAAAATCTGCTCGGTAACGGTCACTACCACAGCGACTGGGTCTCCAACGCCGACAAGGTGCGGGTGATCTACTGGCAGATGACCGGCGATAAAACCGCGGCGGCCAACTGGCTGCGCCAGACGCCGAAGCCGGAATTCGCCAATAACCACTTCCTGCAGAGCCAGTGGCGCAATATTGCCCGCGCGCAGATCCTGCTGGGCGATTTCGAACCGGCGGAAATGGTGCTGGAAGAGCTGAACGAAAATGCGCGTTCACTGCGTTTGATGAGCGATCTCAACCGCAACCTGCTGCTGCTCAACCAGCTGTACTGGCAGGCAGGACGCAAGAGCGAAGCGCAGAAAGCCCTGCTGGAAGCCCTGACGCTCGCCAACCGCACCGGCTTTATCAACCACTTTGTGATTGAAGGCGAGGCGATGGCCCAGCAGCTGCGCCAGCTGATCCAGCTGAACACCCTGCCGGAGCTGGAGCAGCATCGCGCCCAGCGTATTCTGCGCGACATCAACCAGCATCATCGCCACAAATTCGCCCACTTTGACGAAGGGTTCGTCGAGCGGCTGCTGAATCACCCCGAGGTGCCGGAGCTTATCCGCACCAGCCCGCTGACCCAGCGCGAATGGCAGGTGCTTGGCTTAATCTATTCCGGCTACAGCAACGAGCAGATTGCCGGCGAGCTTGACGTGGCGGCCACCACCATCAAGACCCATATTCGCAACCTGTATCAGAAACTGGGCGTCGCCCACCGTCAGGACGCGGTGCAGCATGCCCAGCAGTTGCTTAAGATGATGGGATACGGCGTCTGACGACGCCGTTGTCGCTTAGCACAGCTCGAGCTGGAGGTTGTTATCGGTGATGACCTTGAGCACGCCCGCCGGGGGCAGCACATCGGTATAGACCGCATCGACCATGCTGATGCTGCCCATGTTGACCATCGCGTTGCGGCCAAACTTGGTATGATCCACCACCAGCATCACGTGGCGTGAATTCTCAATAATCGCGCGCTTGGTGCGCACTTCATGATAATCAAACTCCAGCAGCGAGCCATCGCTGTCGACGCCGCTGATGCCGAGAATGCCGAAGTCGAGACGGAACTGCGAGATAAAGTCGAGGGTGGCTTCCCCGATGATCCCGCCATCGCGGCTGCGCAGTTCGCCGCCGGCGAGAATAATGCGGAAGTCCTCTTTCACCATCAGCGTGTTGGCGACGTTCAGGTTATTGGTCACAATCCGCAAATCGTTGTGATCGAGCAGGGCGTGCGCCACCGCTTCCGGCGTGGTGCCGATATCGATAAACAGCGTCGCCCCGTCCGGGATCTCGCTGGCCACCCGCCGGGCGATACGCTCTTTCTCCGCCGTCTGGGTCGCTTTGCGATCGTGCCAGGAGGTGTTCACCGAGCTGGAGGGCAGCGCCGCGCCGCCGTGATGACGGAGGATCATTTTCTGTTCGGCTAAATCGTTCAGGTCGCGGCGGATGGTCTGCGGGCTGACCGCGAACTGCTCAACCAGCTCTTCCGTGCTGACGTAACCCTGTTTTTTTACCAGCTCGATAATGGCGTCATGACGTTGTGTTTGTTTCATGAAATATCCCTGGAAAAATGTCGCCTACCCGACCCCTGTCGGTAAGTCTTTATGCGCGTTTTCGCCCATGCAAGGTATCGACAAACGCCATCGCCAGGCCGGTCGCCAGACCAGCCACGTGCGCGCCGTTGGCGATCGCCATGCCGAAAACGTCAAACCAGCCAGCAATTAACCACACTAAAGAGAAGAGTATCAACCCGCGCTGCAGATAAATACCGCTCTGCGGATCGCGCTCGCCCCGCAGCCAGACATAGCCCATCAGCGCGTAAACCACGCCCGACAGCCCGCCAAACCACGGGCCGCTAAACTGGTGCTGCACAAAGCCGCTCAACAGGGCGCTGATGACGGTGATCACCACCAGCTTGCCGCTGCCGATGCGCTTTTCCACCGCGCCGCCGAGATACCACCACCATAGCAGGTTGAAGAGAATATGCATCAGCGAGAAATGCATGAAAGCATGGCTGAAATAGCGCCAGGCTTCGAACTGCAGCGAAGGATCGTAGGGCCAGGCCAGCCAAATCATCACCGGCTGATCGCCCAGCAGATTTTGCAGGATGAACACCGCGATGCAGATCAGCAGAATCGCCCAGGTGAACGGGCCGGCGTTATGCCGCAGCGTGGCAAAGAAAGGAAAGCGCTGATAGCGCAACCCGCTGTTGGTCTGACCGGACTGCCAGCTCGCCGCCAGATAGCGCGGGTCCGCCGGGTTTTCGAGAAAACGCGCCAGCTCAGCCCTGACGCGTCCGGCCTGACTCTCATCAGCCAGCCAGACGTCGCTCTGGGTGTGCTGCTGGATAGTCAGGATAATCCCCTGCGTCGCCATATAATCGACAAACGCCTGGGCCACGCGCGGGTTGGCAAAAGAGGTAATCATTAACATGCAGCGAATCGCTTATTCCACACAAAGGGAGATAGTATACCTGCCAGTCGTTAAAACGTCCCGTGCGCCACTTCCGCCGGGAAATGGCGATGCCAGGCGTCGAACCCGCCGTCAACGCTGTAGACCTTATCAAACCCCTGCTGCAGCAGATACTGCGCGGCGCCCTTGCTGCTGTTGCCGTGATAGCACATCACCATCACCGCCGTGTCAAAGTCGTTGTCACGCATAAACGCGCCCAGGGTATCGTTGGTCAGATGAAACGCGCCCGGCGTATGGCCCATCGCATAGCTTTGCGGATCGCGGATATCGACCAAAACCGCCGTCTGCTGATGCAGTTTCTGGTGCGCTTCTTCAACGTTGATACATTCAAACTGTTCCATGGTTCTCTTCTCTTTCTCGTCATGACGGGCAGTGGCCGGCCCAATTTTACCCTGTAGTGTACCGTCAGGCGGTAAAGAAACGCCAATATGTTACACCCATCACTCCAAAATGTTTTTTTGATGTTACCAAAAGCGCGTTTGTTTGCTATAGTGAGCGATATCGAGCATTTGTGAGCTTAAACGAAAGTGTGAGAGGGTAAGAACGTGGAAACCAAAGATCTGATTGTGATAGGCGGAGGCATCAACGGTGCCGGTATCGCGGCAGATGCCGCCGGGCGTGGTTTATCCGTACTGATGCTGGAAGCGCGCGATCTCGCCTGCGCCACCTCCAGCGCCAGTTCCAAACTGATCCACGGCGGGCTACGCTACCTCGAACACTATGAGTTCCGCCTGGTCAGCGAAGCGCTGGCCGAACGCGAAGTGCTGTTAAAAATGGCCCCGCATATCGCCTTCCCGATGCGCTTTCGTCTCCCGCATCGCCCGCATCTGCGTCCGGCATGGATGATCCGCATCGGCTTGTTTATGTACGATCATCTGGGCAAACGCACCAGTCTGCCGGGATCCACCGGCTTGCGTTTTGGCGCAGAATCGGTACTTAAGCCGGAAATTGTGCGCGGTTTCGAATATTCCGACTGCTGGGTCGACGATGCCCGCCTGGTGCTGGCCAACGCGCAGATGGTCGTCCGCAAAGGCGGCGAGGTGCGGACCCGCACTCGCGCCATCTCGGCAAAACGGGAGAACGGCCTGTGGGTGGTGGAAGCGGAAGATATCGATAGCGGCGAGAAGTTTACCTGGAAGGCGCGCGGTCTGGTCAATGCCACCGGTCCATGGGTCAAACAGTTCTTCGACGAAGGGATGCATCTCCGCTCGCCTTACGGTATCCGCCTGATCAAGGGCAGCCACATCGTGGTGCCGCGGGTGCATACCCAGAAGCAGGCCTACATTCTGCAAAACGAAGATAAACGTATTGTGTTTGTTATCCCGTGGATGGATGAGTTCTCCATCATCGGCACGACGGACGTCGAGTATAAGGGCGATCCGAAAGCGGTGGCCATTGATGATAAAGAGATTAATTACCTGCTGAACGTCTATAACGCGCACTTTAAAAAGACCCTCAGCCGGGACGATATCGTCTGGACCTACTCCGGCGTCCGTCCGCTGTGCGACGACGAGTCGGATTCACCGCAGGCGATCACCCGCGACTACACGCTGGATATTCACGATGAGAACGGCCAGGCGCCGCTGCTCTCCGTCTTCGGCGGGAAGCTGACCACCTATCGCAAACTGGCCGAGCATGCGCTGGAAAAACTGACCCCCTATTACAAAGGGATCGGCCCGGCATGGACCAAAACCGCGGTGCTCCCAGGCGGCGATATCGGCGGCGACCGCGACGACTACGCGGCAAAACTGCGCCGTCGCTTCCCGTTCATCAGGGAATCACTGGCCCGCCATTATGCCCGCACCTACGGGAGCAACAGCGAGTGGATCCTCAAGGAAGCCAGCGCCCTGAGCGATCTGGGGGAAGATTTCGGCCATGAGTTTTATGAAGCCGAGCTGAAGTATCTGGTTGAGCATGAATGGGTGCGCAGCCTGGATGACGCCATCTGGCGTCGAACCAAACAGGGCATGTGGCTGAATGGCGAGCAGCAGGCGCGCATCAGCGAATGGCTGGCGCAGCATGCGGGAAAGTCTGAGCTGTCGTTAGCGTCTTAACGCGCCCGGCTGCGCGGGCCTGGGGAAACGCCTGAGGCCGGATCCAACCGCAATAACAAAACAACGGGGCCAAATGGCCCCGTTGTGTTGCGTTGACTGGCTTAGAGCCTTACCGGGTCGATATGCCAGATGTATTTCGCGTACTCCTGGATCGTCCGGTCGGAAGAGAAGTAGCCCATATTGGCAATATTCAGCATCGCCTTGTAGGCCCACTCTTCCGGATGTTGATACAGCTCGTCGACGCGATCCTGGCAGTCCACATAGCTACGATAGTCCGCCAGCACCTGGTAGTGGTCGCCAAAGTTAATCAGCGAATCCAGCAGGTCGCGGTAGCGCCCCGGTTCCGCCGGGCTGAAAACGCCGGTACCGATCTGCGTCAGCGCCTGGTGAAGCTCTTCATCCTGCTCGTAATATTCGCGAGGTTTATAGCCGCTGCGACGCAGCTCCTCCACCTCTTCCGCGGTGTTGCCGAAGATAAAGATATTCTCTTCGCCCACGTGCTCCTGCATCTCCACGTTCGCCCCGTCGAGGGTGCCGATCGTCAGCGCGCCGTTAAGGGCAAACTTCATATTACTGGTGCCGGAGGCTTCCGTGCCTGCGAGCGAGATCTGTTCCGACAGATCTGCCGCCGGAATGATCAGCTGCGCCAGGCTGACGCTGTAGTTGGGGATAAAAACGACCTTCAGCTTGTCGCCAATCTGCGGATCGTTATTGATCACCGCCGCCACATCGTTGATCAGGTGAATAATATGCTTGGCCATGTAGTAGGCTGAAGCCGCCTTACCGGCGAAAATGTTCACCCGCGGCACCCACTCCGCCTGCGGATCGGCTTTGATCCGGTTATAGCGGGTAATGACGTGCAGCACATTCATCAGCTGGCGTTTGTACTCGTGAATGCGTTTGATCTGCACATCAAACAGCGCCTTCGGATTCACCACCACATTAAGCTGCTGCGCAATATAGCTGGCCAGCCGCTGTTTGTTTTCCAGTTTAGCCTGACGCACTGCCTGATTGACCGTCGGATAGTCGATATGCTGCTTCAGCTCGTCAAGCTGGCTCAGATCGGTCCGCCAGGTGCGGCCGATATGCTCATCCAGCACTTTCGACAGCGGCGGGTTGGCCAGCGCCAGCCAGCGGCGCGGCGTGACGCCGTTGGTCACGTTGATAAAGCGCATCGGGAAAATTTTGGCGAATTCGGCAAACAGCGACTCCACCATCAATCGGGAATGTAGCTCCGACACCCCATTGACCTTGTGGCTGACCACCACCGCCAGCCAGGCCATCCGCACGCGACGGCCGTTTGACTCGTCGATAATCGAGGTCCGGCTGAGCAGCGCGGTATCGTTGGGATACTGCTCCTGCAGGGTCTTGAGGAAGTAGTCGTTAATCTCAAAGATAATCTGCAGATGGCGCGGGAGAATTTTGCCCAGCATATCCACCGGCCAGGTCTCGAGCGCTTCGCTCATCAGGGTATGGTTGGTATAGGAGAAGACCTGACAGGTCACCTCGAACGCCTCGTCCCAGCTGAATTTATGCTCGTCGATAAGCAGGCGCATCAGCTCCGGTATCGACAGCACCGGGTGGGTGTCATTCAGGTGGATGGCTATCTTGTCCGCCAGGTTGTCATAGGTCTTATGCAACAGATAGTGGCGGTTCAGAATATCCTGCACCGTGGCCGAGACGAGGAAATACTCCTGGCGCAGGCGCAGCTCGCGGCCGGAGTAGGTCGAGTCGTCCGGATAGAGGACGCGGGAGACGTTTTCGGAGTGGTTCTTATCCTCTACCGCGGCGAAGTAGTCGCCCTGGTTAAACTTACCGAGGTTAATTTCGCTACTGGCCTGCGCGCTCCACAGACGCAGCGTGTTGGTGGCGTCGGTGTCAAAGCCGGGGATAATCTGATCGTAGGCTTCGGCAATGATCTCTTCCGTCTCTATCCAGCGGGTTTTCTTCCCCTCCTGCTGAATGCGGCCGCCGAAGCGCACTTTATAGCGGGTGTTGTGGCGCTCAAACTCCCACGGGTTACCGTACTCCAGCCAGTAGTCAGGGGACTCTTTTTGCCGGCCATCGACGATATTCTGTTTAAACATCCCGTAGTCGTAGCGGATCCCGTAGCCACGTCCCGGCAGCCCCAGCGCCGCCAGGGAGTCAAGGAAGCAGGCCGCCAGGCGGCCCAGACCGCCGTTGCCAAGCCCCGGGTCGTTCTCTTCATCGATCAGCTCTTCGAGATCGAGCCCCATCTCCGCCAGCGCGCTGCTCACATCGTCATAGATGCCGAGCGACAACAGGGCATTCGAGAGGGTACGGCCGATCAGGAACTCCATCGACAGATAGTATACCTGGCGCACTTCCTGCGAGAGCTGCGCGCGGTTGGAGCGCAGCCAGCGCTCCACCATGCGATCGCGAACGGCAAACAGCGTGGCGTTAAGCCATTCATGCTTGTTGGCGATGGCCGGATCTTTACCGATGATAAACATCAGCTTATAGGCAATAGAATGTTTTAACGCCTCAACGCTCAGCGTCGGTGATGCATAGCTAAAGGGTACATTCATAACAATGACTCCAGTGATTACATCAAGCGTTGATAAAGTTCGCGATAGGAGTTCGCGGCAACCTGCCAGCTAAAATCCATATTCATCGCCTGACGCTGCACATAGCGCCAGAGCGATGGGCGCGACCAGAGGACAAAGGCGCGACGTATAGCGCGCAGCAATGACAGCGCATTGCTGTCCTCAAAGACAAAACCTGTCGCCAGACCATCGGCAAGGTTCTCCAGCGAACTGTCAGAGACCGTGTCCGCCAGCCCGCCGGTGCGGCGCACCAGCGGCAACGTACCGTACTTCAGACCGTACAGCTGGGTCAGGCCGCAGGGTTCAAAGCGGCTCGGGACCAGAATGACGTCGGCGCCCCCCATAATGCGGTGGGAGAAGGCCTCATGATAGCCAATCTGCACCCCCACCTTGCCCGGGTGTTCGGCAGCGGCGGCGAGGAACCCTTCCTGCAGCACCGGGTCGCCGGCGCCCAACAGCGCCAGCTGGCCGCCCTGCTCAAGCAGGCCCGGCAGCGCTTCAAGCACCAGATCGAGCCCTTTCTGGCTGGTGAGACGGCTGACGACGGCAAACAGCGGCGCTTTATCATCGACCTTCAGGCCCATGGCGATCTGCAGCTGACGCTTGTTCTCCGCCTTCTCCTCCAGCGTGTCGCGATCGTAGCGCATCGGCAGCAGGAGGTCGTTTTGCGGGCTCCAGATACCGTCGTCAACGCCGTTGAGAATTCCCGACAGCCGCCCTTCATGATGGCGCTGACGCAGCAGCCCCTCCATGCCGTAGGCGTACTGCGGCTCGGTGATCTCGCGCGCATAGGTCGGGCTCACCGCCGTAATATGGTCGGCGTAGTAAAGACCGGCCTTCAGAAACGAGATCTGGCCGTTAAACTCGAGGCCATGCATGTTGTAAAACGACCACGGCAGCTCGATATCATTCATATGCCAGGAGTAAAACATCCCCTGGTACGCCAGGTTGTGCACGGTAAAGACCGATTTAGCCGGACGCCCGCGCGCCGCCAGGTAGGCCGGCGTCAGGCCGGCGTGCCAGTCGTGGGCATGGACCACATCCGGGCGCCAGAACGGATCCAGTCCGCTGGCCATTTCGCTTCCCACCCAGCCCAGCAGCGCAAAGCGCAGAACGTTGTCGGTATAAGCGTGCTGGTTGGTATCGTGGTAAGGGCTCCCCGGCCGGTCATAGAGATGCGGGGCGTCTATCAGATAGATCCCCACGCCGTTAAAGTGGCCGTACAGCAGCGTGATCCGCCCGGCGAACGTATCCCGGCGGGTCACCACCTGGGCATCCACCACGCCGCGGCGGATATCGGGAAACGCCGGCAACAGCACGCGCGTATCGATACCCTCCGCGATTTGCGCCGCCGGCAGCGCGCCGATGACGTCCGCCAGACCGCCCGTCTTTAACAGCGGGAACATCTCAGAACATACATGTAAGACCTGCATTAGCGCTCCTGTTTGTGCCCCAATTTCCGCAGCATGTCGCGGGTCACCAGCACGATACCTTCCTCTGAGCGATAGAAGCGGCGTGCATCCTCTTCCGCGTTCTCACCAATCACCATTCCTTCCGGGATGACGCAGGCGCGGTCAATCACGCAGCGACGCAGGCGGCATGAGCGCCCCACCCAGACATCTGGCAACAAGACTGCCGAATCAATGTTACAGAATGAGTTCACCCGCACGCGCGGGAACAGCACCGACTGCACCACCACCGACCCGGAGATAATGCAGCCCCCGGAGACCAGCGAGTTCAGGGTCATGCCGTGGCTTCCGGAACGGTCCTGCACGAACTTCGCCGGCGGCAGCGATTCCATATGGGTACGGATCGGCCAGTTCTGGTCGTACATATCCAGCTCCGGCGTAACTGACGCCAGATCGAGGTTGGCCTTCCAGTAGGCCTCAAGCGTCCCCACGTCGCGCCAGTACGGCTCGGCGTTCGGGTCGGACTGCACGCAGGAGAGCGGGAAAGGATGTGCATAAGCCATGCCAGCTTCGGTGATCTTCGGAATGATGTCTTTGCCGAAATCATGGCTGGAGTTCTCGTTGCGATCGTCTTCTTCCAGCAGCTCATAAAGATAGGCGGCGTCGAAGACATAAATGCCCATGCTGGCCAGCGATTTGGTCGGGTCGGTCGGCATCGCCGGCGGGTTGGCGGGTTTCTCGACAAACTCAATGATTTTTTCGTTTTCGTCGACCGCCATGACGCCGAAGGCGGATGCCTCTTCAATGGGCACCGGCATGCAGGCCACGGTGCAACGCGCCCCTTTTTCGACATGGTCGATCAGCATGCGCGAGTAGTCCTGCTTATAAATATGGTCGCCCGCGAGGATCACCACGTACTCGGCCTTGTAGCGGCTGATGATGTCCAGGTTCTGCGTCACCGCGTCCGCCGTGCCGCGATACCAGTTTTCGCCGTGTACGCGCTGTTGGGCCGGCAGCAGATCGACAAACTCGTTCATCTCTTCGCTGAAGAACGACCAGCCGCGCTGGATGTGCTGCACCAGCGTATGCGACTGATACTGGGTAATAACGCCGATGCGGCGGATCCCTGAGTTAATGCAGTTAGATAATGCGAAATCGATAATACGGAACTTGCCGCCGAAGTGAACAGCAGGTTTCGCACGCTTAATGGTGAGATCCTTAAGCCGGGTGCCACGGCCGCCCGCGAGGATCAACGCCACGGATTTGATAGGTAATTGACGCGCCAGCATCAGCGGATCGTTTTTTTCAAGCCTAACCATGATTAACTCCTTTTTACACCCCCGCTTTCCTGCTCATCCCGCCGCGCCGCCGCCACGGGTTCAACCGGAAGCTTCAGGGCTTACGACCTTTGAAATACGCACACTCCGTGCGCGGGCCCATGCCAGACAGCCATGATGACCGGATTATCCTCTCCGGCGAATGGAGGAACGGCGCGCCATTCCCCCTCGGGTAAAACCATATCGACCACCTCTGCGGTGGCGTTCAGCGTGAGCAGCCAGCGATCCGACAACTGGATCTGCATACACGCTGCCCCCTGCTGCCACTCCCCGGCAGTCAGCGGCTGGGCATGGCGATTAAGCCAGCGGACGCTGCCATCCCCCTCCTGCCACCAGCGGTTGCGGGTGAGCGCCGGAATGCGCCGGCGCAGGTGGATCAGCGCCGCGGTAAAGGCGGTTAATCCCGGGTTCGCCTGGCGCCAGTCGAGCCAGGTCAGGGCGTTGTCCTGACAGTAGGCATTATTGTTGCCGTGCTGGCTGTGGCCCTGCTCATCGCCCGCCAACAGCATCGGCGTCCCCTGAGCCAGCAGCAGCGTCGTCAGCAGCGCATGCACGCTGGCGCGTCGCCGTTCAATCACCGCAAAATTAGCTTCTAATCCTTCTATACCATGATTGTTGCTGTAGTTATTGTTAGTCCCATCGCGATTCTCCTCCCCGTTCGCCTCATTGTGTTTCTGATTGAAACAAACGCAGTCGCGCAGCGTGAAGCCATCGTGGGCCGTCACCAGATTGACCGTCGCCGATGGCGGCTTGCCATCACGGGCAAAGAGATCGCTGGAGGCCGCGAAGCGTTGCGCGAAATCCCCCAGGGAGACGTTTTGCTGCAGCCAGAAGCGGCGGGCGCTATCGCGAAAATGGTCGTTCCACTCGGCGAACAGCGGGGGAAAATTGCCCACCTGGTAGCCCCCCGGGCCGATATCCCAGGGTTCGGCGATCAGTTTCACCTGCGACAGCACGCTGTCGTGGCGGATAGCCTCGAACAGCGGCGCATCCTGGCGGAATTCCGGCGTCCGCCCCATCACTGAGGCGAGATCGAAGCGAAAACCGTCGACATGGCACTCATCCACCCAGAAGCGCAAACACTGGCGCGCCAGTTCCACTACCCCCGGGTGGCTGAGATTGAGCGTATTCCCGCACCCGGTCCAGTTGTGATAATCGCCATCTTCCCTTACCCAATAATAGCTACGGTTGTCGATTCCGCGCAGGGAGACGGTGGGACCTTCAAGATCGATTTCCGCGCTATGGTTGAGCACGATATCCAGAATCACCTCGATACCGGCGGCGTGCAGCGCCTTAACCGCATCGCGAAACTCATCCAGGGCGCGCGTCGGGTCGCTGGCATAGCGCGGATCCAGCGCGAACCAGGCCAGCGGGTTGTAGCCCCAGTAGTTGCTCAACCCCATCCGCTGCAGTCGCGGCTCGCTGGCGAACTGCGCCACCGGCAACAGTTCAAGGGCGCTGATGCCCAGCGATTTGAAGTAAGCGATCATCACCGGGTGGCCCAGCGCCTTATACGTTCCGCGGATGGCTTCCGGCAGCTGCGGATTAAGCAGGGTGAGCCCTTTCACGTGCGCTTCATAAAGCACCGTTTCCCCCCACGGGGTACGCGGCGGTTTATCGCCCAGCCAGTCGTAACGCAGATCCACTACCTGCGATTTTGGCGCTATCGCGGCGCTATCGCGATGATCCGGCTGCCACATTCCGCCGTGCAGGCGCTCGTCGTCCGGCAGATCGCCCTCAACCCGGTGAGCGCAGGGATCGAGCAGCAGCTTGGCCGGGTTAAAGCGGTGTCCCTGCGCCGGATCCCAGGGGCCATGCACCCGGTAGCCGTAGCGCAGGCCCGGCCCGACGGCAGCCAGCCAGCCGTGCCAGATGTCGCCGCTGCGCGCCGGGAGATCGAAGCGTTGCTCGTTGCCCTGCTCGTCGAACACGCACAGCTCCACCCGCTCCGCGTGGGCGGAGAAGAGGGCGAAGTTCACCCCCTTGCCGTCATAGCTGGCGCCCAACGGCGCAGGCTTGCCTGCCGCGAGGTTGGTCATTGCGCCTCCCGGACCAGCCAGATCGTCGCCAGCGGCGGCAAGGTCAGGGACAGCGAATGTTCGCGACCGTGGCTGGGGATGGCATCGCTTTCCACCACCCCGCCGTTGCCCTGGTTGCTGCCGTGATAGTGCATTGAGTCGGTATTCAACGCCTCGCGCCAGCGGCCCGGCTGGTTGATGCCGAAGCGGTAGTCGTGGCGCGGCACCGGCGTGAAGTTGCTGGCGACGATAATCTCGTTCCCCGCCCGGTCGCGGCGCACAAAGACAAACACTGAGCGCTCGTGGTCGTCCACCACCAGCCATTCGAAGCCGTACGGGTCAAAGTCCAGCTCGTGCAGCGCCTTATGGTGGCGATAGGTATGGTTCAGGTCGCGCACCAGCCGCTGGACGCCGTGGTGCCAGTTGTCGCCGCCCTCCAGCAGATGCCAGTCGAGGCTGCCGTCGTGGTTCCACTCGCGGCCCTGGGCGAACTCATTGCCCATAAACAGCAGCTTTTTCCCCGGGAAGGCGAACAGCCAGCCGTAGTAGGCGCGCAGGTTGGCGAACTTCTGCCAGGCGTCCCCCGGCATGCGGTCGAGAATCGATTTTTTGCCGTGCACCACTTCATCGTGGGAGAGCGGCAGCACAAAGTTCTCGGTGTAGTTGTAGAGCATGCCGAAGGTCATTTTGTCGTGATGGAAGCGGCGGTGCACCGGATCGAGTTTCATGTAATCCAGGGTGTCGTGCATCCAGCCGAGGTTCCATTTGAACCAGAAACCGAGGCCGCCGCCGGCTGGCGGACGGGTTACCCCGGCGAAATCGGTGGACTCTTCCGCCATGGTGACCGCGCCCGGCGTCTGTTCGCCAAGGATGCGGTTGGTGTTGCGCAGAAACTCAATGGCTTCCAGATTTTCCCGGCCGCCGTATTCATTGGGGATCCACTCCCCCGCCTTGCGGCTATAGTCGCGATAGATCATCGAGGCCACCGCGTCGACGCGCAGAGCATCGATGCCGAAGCGTTCGATCCAGTACAGCGCATTTCCCACCAGGAAGTTGCTGACTTCGCGGCGTCCGTAGTTGTAGATCAGGGTATTCCAGTCCTGGTGATACCCCTCGCGCGGATCGCTGTGCTCATACAGCGCGGTGCCATCGAAAGAGGCAAGGGCAAAATCATCCGCCGGGAAGTGGCCAGGCACCCAGTCCAGAATGACGTTTAGCCCGGCGGCGTGCGCGGCGTTGATAAAGTAACGGAAATCATCGCGGGTGCCGAATCGGCGGGTCGGCGCATAGAGGCCGGTGGGTTGATAGCCCCAGCTGCCGTCGAACGGGTGCTCGTTAACCGGCAGCAGCTCGAGATGGGTGAAGCCCATCCATTTTGCGTAGGGCACCAGCTGGTCGGCCAGCTCGCGGTAGCTCAGCCAGAAATTATTGTCGGTATGGCGACGCCATGAGCCAAGATGCACTTCATAGATAGAGACAGGGGCATCGAACTGGTTCGCCGCTTTGCGGTCCGCCGGCTGTTCGACTTTAGGCGGCAGGTCGCAGATAAGCGAGGCGCTTTCCGGACGCATTTGCGATTCAAAGGCGTAAGGGTCGGCTTTGACCCGCAGATGGCCGTGGGCGTCAATCAGCTCGAATTTATACAGCTGGCCATTGTGCGCGCCGGGGACGAACAGTTCCCAGATGCCGGACTCTTTGCGGAATCGCATCGGGTGGCGCCGGCCGTCCCAGTAGTTAAACTGCCCCACCACTGAGACGCGACGGGCGTTCGGCGCCCATACCGAGAAACGGGTGCCGGTGACGCCGTCCATGGTGGCGGCGTGCGCGCCCAGCGTTTCGTAAGGGCGCAGGTGGGTCCCTTCCGACAGCAGCCAGACGTCAAGATCCTGCAGCAGCGGACCAAAGCGATAAGGGTCATCAATCAGATTCTGCTGCCCGTGCCAGGTGACGGCCAGCTGATAGCGAAAGGCGTTTTTACGCCGCGGCAGAACGCCGCTGAAGAAACCACGCGAGTCGAGGCATTCGAGCTTGCCGACTTTGCGTCCGGTTTTCGGTTCAATAACCCACACATCGGTGGCATCGGGTAATAATGCGCGCACTTCCAGCCCGGCGTCGGTACGGTGCATGCCGAGCACGGAAAAAGGGTCCGCGAAATGACCGGCGATTAGCGCATTAATCACGTCTCTATCGATATGATTAGACATGCTTTCATCCTGTTGTAAGTGTCGCTCATTCCTGTAACTGGCGACTTTTTTTGACCTGAACGGCGCAGCGCCTTCTGCATCCTTCTGCTCCGTCCCACCTTCAGGTAAGGAATTCCTTACTTAAAGCATAGCCAAGGCTGAGTTACCTCCGTGGGGAAAAATCTAACATCCGCGTTTACTCCTTGTATTACGCAAAAAAAAAGGGGGCTCGAAGACCCCCTTTCTGTTTATCCTGCGCTTACGCCAGCTGGCGAAGCATCCGGCGCAGCGGCTCCGCGGCGCCCCACAGCAGCTGGTCGCCAACGGTAAAGGCCGACAGATACTCCGGCCCCATATTCAGTTTACGCAGGCGACCTACCGGGGTGGTCAGGGTGCCAGTCACCGCGGCTGGGGTCAGCTCGCGCATGGTAATGTCGCGATCGTTCGGTACCACTTTGGCCCACGGGTTGTGCGCGGCCAGCAGCTCCTCAACGGTCGGGATAGAGACATCTTTTTTCAGCTTAATGGTGAACGCCTGGCTGTGGCAGCGCAGCGCGCCAACGCGGACGCACAGGCCGTCTACCGGGATAACGGACGAGGTGGCGAGGATCTTGTTGGTCTCCGCCTGGCCTTTCCACTCTTCGCGGCTCTGGCCGTTATCCAGCTGTTTGTCGATCCACGGGATCAGGCTGCCCGCCAGCGGTACGCCGAAGTTATCCACCGGCAGCTCGCCGCTGCGGGTCAGCGACGTCACTTTGCGCTCGATATCCAGAATGGCGGAAGCCGGGTCCGCCAGCTCTGCCGCGACGTGGTTGTGCAGCTGGCCCATCTGGCTCAGCAGTTCGCGCATATGACGCGCGCCGCCGCCGGAAGCCGCCTGGTATGTCGCCACGCTGACCCACTCCACCAGATCCTGGGCAAACAGGCCGCCGAGGGACATCAGCATCAGGCTGACGGTACAGTTGCCGCCGACAAAGGTTTTTACGCCGTTGTTCAGGCCGGCGGTGATCACGTCCTGGTTAACCGGGTCGAGGATAATGATCGCATCGTCCTTCATGCGCAGCGAAGAGGCAGCGTCAATCCAGTAACCCTGCCAGCCGCTTTCGCGCAGCTTCGGGTAAATCTCGTTGGTGTAATCGCCGCCCTGGCACGTGACAATAATGTCCAGTGCCTTCAGCGCGTCCAGATCGAACGCATCCTGGAGCGTGCCACCGGTGCTACCGCCGAAAGACGGCGCTGGCTGTCCCAGCTGGGAGGTAGAGAAGAACACCGGGCGAATGGCGTCGAAATCGCGCTCTTCAACCATGCGTTGCATGAGAACAGAGCCGACCATTCCGCGCCAGCCGATAAAACCAACATTTTTCATAACGTATTCCTGCGAGGTGTGTGCTGTTTGTGCCTGACCAGTTTCCAACTGGATTATCCCTCACCTTACAAAATGCAGCTAAAGTCGCAAGTGAAATTAATCAATGATTGCTGAACAATCAGAAAAGCAACTTATCCTGCACATTGTCCACCGTCGCTGGTCGTCGTCAAAGCGCAATGATTATCGGGGAAATCACCCAGGGAATGGAACATTTTCCGTCGCGATTTTATTGATCCTGATTATGGATTAAGCGCGAAATCCGCTGATTTTCCCCTTGCCAAAAAGAGGCAACAAACCCAGGTGCAGCAAGGCTTGCCGAAGGATACGAGCATCGTCGTAGCGCTAATAAGGGCGAGGAGCGGGAAGAGAAAAGAGGGAAAAAGCGCGGCTTATCGCCGGAAAGCCAGGGTAAACGGCGTTACCCTGGCTTTTGGCCACCCGCAAGCGGGTGGCGAACAGACTTAGCTCAGCAGCTGGAAGGCGATCATGCCGACAATCGCCCCGGTGGTGCCGAGGATGGTTTCCATCATCGTCCAGGTTTTCAGCGTCTGGGCTTCGGTGGCGCCGGTAAATTTACCGAACAGCCAGAAGCCGGCGTCGTTCACATGGCTCACGACAATCGAGCCGCCGGCGATACAGATAGACAATGCCGCCATCTGCGCGCCGCTGTAGTTCAGCTGCTCAATCACCGGCATCACCAAGCCGACCGCCGTCAGGCACGCCACGGTGGCGGAACCCTGGATGATACGCACCGCCGCCGCCAGCACGAAGCAGGTAATGGCGATCGGCAGCCCCATGCCGGTCAGCGCTTCACCCAGCGCCGGGCCGACGCCGGAGTCAACCAGCACCTGCTTGAAGACGCCGCCTGCCCCGATCACCAGCAGGATAATGCCCGCCGGCTGCAGCGCATGACCGCAGATCTCCATCACCCGGTCTTTCGCCATCCCCTGACGTACCGCCAGGCCGTAGATCGCCACCAGGCAGGCTACCAGGATCGCGGTGAATGGGTGACCGATAAATTCAAACCATTCGTAAGCGGTCGACCCCACCGGCACAAAGCGCGCGGCGATGGTTTTCAGGCCTACCAGCACCAGCGGCAGCAGGATCAGCGACAGGCTGAAGCCGAAGGAGGGCATTTTGCCTTCGCCGAGATGCGGCTCCGTCACGTCGTCAGGAATATGCAGCTCAACGTAGCGGCTGATGAAGTTGCCCCACAGCGGCCCGGCGATAATCATTCCCGGAATTGCCGCGCACAGGCCAATCAGGATCATCCAGCCAAAGTCGGCGTGCATTTGCGACGCCAGCAGCATCGGCGCCGGTCCCGGCAGCAGGAACGCCGCGGCGGCGGCCACCCCGGCAAACAGCGGGATCACCAGCTTCACGAGGTTAGTGCCGGTATGGCGCGCCATCGAGAAGGCGACGCTGATCAGTAGCACGATCGCCACTTCGAAAAACAGCGGCAGCGCGCAGATGAGGCCGGCGAGACCAATCGCATAGTGCGCGCGATTGTGGCCGAAGGATTTGAGCATCTTGACGGCAATCTGATCGACCGCCCCCGTTTCATGCAGGATCTTCCCGAACATCGCGCCCAGCGCGACGACGATCGCCAGGAAGCCCAGCGTACCGCCCATCCCCTTCTCCATCGTCGCCGCGATTTTATCCAGCGGCATGCCGGAGAAGAGACCTGCGCCAATAGAAACCACCATCAAAGCCACGAAGGCGTGCATCCGCGCCTTCATGACTAAAAACAGCAGTAGCAATACCGAGCCGACTGCTGTTAAAACAAGCGTTAAAGTACTCACTAGTGACTGCCTTTGTTGATCACCTCAATGGTGCTGGCCACCACGCCTTCCAGCGGCTGGTCGATATCGACGATAATCACATCGCTCTCGTCGGCGCCTGGTTCCTGCAGCGTTTCAAACTGCGTCACCAACATTTGGGTTTTGAAGAAGTGCCCTTTACGCGCCTTCAGACGGTTTTCGATCACCTCGAAGTCGCCTTTCAGGTAGATGAAGGAGAGGTTCGGGTTGCCCTTGCGCAGAATGTCGCGATAGCTCTTCTTCAGCGCCGAACAGACGATCAGCGACACCTTATTGGTACGCTGCATGGCAAACGCGGCGTCATTTAGCGCCTGCAGCCACGGGGTACGGTCGTCATCGTTGAGCGGCTCACCGGAGGCCATCTTGGTGATATTGCTGCGCGGATGCAGAAAGTCGCCGTCGAGAAACGCGGCATGCAGCTGATGCGCCACTTCGCTGGCGACAGCGGATTTCCCGCTGCCGGAAACGCCCATCAGAACGTAGACGTGGTGATCATGATTAGTCGTGCTCAAAGCATCCTCCCACCGGACAGGTACGCCGCGCCGGGGCTGACTCATTGAGCGCGAAGGCGGCGTATCGGTTAATTGTTACGGGTAACTGTTATCGGTAACATTGTCATGCCGGACCTGTGGAGAAGCAATATCCATTCGTGCCAGATGTGAATATGTGTGATCTACTTCAAACTTGTCAGTTTAAATTGATCCGCCCGGTGACAATGTGAAACCTAAATCTAACATCTTAGGGGTAATCGCTTCGCCACGAATGCGCGCCAGCAGACGTTCGGCGCCAATGCGCCCCATCCGCTCGCGCGGGGTCAGGACGCTGGCCAGCCGCGGCTCCATCACCTGGCCGATATCGTGGCCGTGGAAACCGGCTATCGCCATGTCGTCCGGGATCTTCAGCCCCAGGCGCTGGCACTCAAAGGCCGCGCCGACCGCGAGGTCATCGTTGGTGCAAAAGATGCCGTCAAGCTGCGGGTATTCGCGGCGCGCCTGGCGCATCAGCTCAATCCCGGATGAATAGGACGAGGACTGCTCCACCATCACGCTGTAGGGCGTCATGCCCGCATCGAGCATCGCCTGCTCGTACCCCTTCTGTTTGATGATAGTACGTTCATCAAGACGCGCGCCGAGATAAGCAACGTGGCGGTGGCCGCGGGCGATAATCGCCGCCGTCATCTGCCGCGCCGCTTCGAAGTTATCGAAACCGACCGCGATATCGAGGCACGGTGACTGGCTGTCCATTAGCTCCACCACCGGAATGCCGGCGACTTCAATCATCTTCAGGGTGCGGGGCGTATGGGTGCGTTCGGTGAGGATCAGGCCGTCAATGTTCCAGGAGAGCATCGATTCGAGGCGTTTCTCTTCCATTTCCGGCTTGTAGCCGTAGTGCGCCAGCATGGTTTGATAGCCGAAGGCGTCAGTGACGCTTTCAATCCCGCGCAGCACTTCCGAGAATACCTGGTTGGTTAACGATGGCAGCAGCACGCCAATAGCGCGGCTGGTGGCGTTGGAGAGAATGTCAGGGGCGCGATTGGGAATATAACCCAGTTCATCGAGGGCAACGGCAATCTTGCCACGCAGCGCTTCGGAGACCTGCTCCGGGTTGCGTAAATAGCGACTGACCGTCATTTTGGTCACGCCGACAAGATCGGCTACATCCTGAAGTACGGGTCTTTTCTTTTTCATCGTCCTGACTGTGATCAACGGGGAACATTTTCTCAGTTTATCACGGACAAAGCGCAACCTTCCCTAACATGAGGGAAGGCTACGCAATTTATTTATACCTATCATACTTCGAGTTGCATGCGCGTTGGCTTTCCTCGCTCACCCCCAGTCACTTACTTAAGTAAGCTCCTGGGGATTCTCTGCGTCGCCGCCTTTCTGCAACTCAAATTATTTTGGGTATAGACGACCTCAGATAACGATCAAACCGGCGGCAGATCGAACAGCAGGATTTCGCTATCGCTGTCGGCATGAACCGAAATCGCCTGCTCGTCCCAGATAGCCAAACCATCGCTGGTAGTGGCTTTGGTACCGTTGATGGTCACTTCGCCTTTGACGACCTGGATCCAGACGCGACGTTCCGCGGCAATCTGGTGAACCGACTGCTCATCTTTCAGCAGCGCCCAGCGATACAGCTCCATATCCTGATAGACCTTCAGCGAGCCATCCCGTGCATCCGGCGACAGCACCAGCTGTTTGCCCTGGGCGGCGTCGAAGCGGCGCTGCTCGTAGCGCGGGGTAATGCCGGTTTCTTCCGGAATAATCCAGATCTGGTACAGACGCAGACGATCGGTTTTGCTCGGGTTGTACTCAGAGTGACGCACCCCGGTACCCGCGCTCATGATCTGGAACTCGCCCGCCGGCACCTGCTCTTTGTTGCCCATGCTGTCCTGGTGCTCCACCGCCCCTTCCAGTACATAGGTCAGGATCTCCATATCTTTATGCGGGTGGGTACCGAAGCCCTGACCGGCGTCGATGACGTCGTCGTTAATCACCCGCAGGGCGGAGAAGCCCATAAAGTTCGGGTCGTAGTAGTTGGCGAAAGAGAAAGTATGCCAGGAATCCAGCCAGCCATGGTTAGCGTGGCCACGTTCGTTCGCTTTGCGTAAGTAGATCATGTTGCACCCCCATATGTTTTCGATGGAATCAGTGTGGACCCATTTCGCCGACGATCATAGAGGGTGAAAATTGACTCCTCTGTTCAAAAAATATGAACAAGCGCAGAGGAGCCGCTTGGGCTTATTTCACCAGAGTAATGGTGGCCGGTGAGGGCTGCTCAAAGCCGCGCTGCAGGATCTCCATATTGGTAAGAACGTCAGATTCCTTGACGTAATTTGGCTGGCCGTTGACGAGGGTGTCGTACAGCGCGTCGTAGACCCGGCCATAGTCGCCGCTCTCCAGCGGGACCGCTTCGCGCACCGTCTCCCCTGCCTCGTTGACATACACCAGCTCGCCGACGCTGTCGTCCGCGCCAAAGCCCGGCTCGCCCGGCATGATATTGGCTTTCAGGCTGGTCTCCTGCTGGTCGATACCATATTTCACAAACGAGCCTTTATGGCCGTGGACGATGAATTTCGGGTAGTCGATCTGCACCAGGTGGCTGGTCTTAACGATGGCCTTCAGATCGCCGTAGAACAGCTGGGCCTCAAAGGTATCATCCGGGTTAGCTTTGTTGCGCAGCGAGCGCAGATCGTAAGCGACATGGTCCGGGCGGCCGAACAGCGAAATAATCTGGTCCAGGGTATGCACGCCAAGGCCATAGAACTCGCCGTTATGCGGGCCGCCGGGGTTGTTCTCCGCCAGCGGGCGGTAGTTGTCAAAATGGCTTTCAATCTCCACCAGTTCGCCAAGTTTGCCGCTCTCAATCACCTTTTTAGTGGTCAGGAAGCAGGAGTCGAAGCGGCGGTTCTGGTAGGGCGTCACCGTCAGGCCTTTGCTGTTCGCCAGCGCAAACAGGGTCTTGGCTTCCTCCAGCGTCGGGGTGAACGGCTTTTCCACCAGCACGTTTTTCCCCGCCTCCAGCGCCTTTTTCGCATAGTCAAAATGGCTGTCGGCATGGGTGCAGACCACCACCAGCCTGACCTGCGGGTCGTTTAACACTTCATCGAGATCGCTGGTGAAATGGATGTGGGAATACTGCGGCGCCTGCTCCTCGGGCTTCGCCCGACGGCGATAGATGTGCGCCACCTGCCAGCGGTCCTGGCGGTGTAACACGTAAGGAAGATGGTAGCGGGTGGTGCTTTTGCCGAAGCCAATAAATGCGCAGTGCAGAGTCATAACGCTGTCCTTAGTTAATGAGCTACCTTCAACCATAGCGCAAGCCGGGACATGACTTCATCCTCTCAGTCCGTTTTCCGTGAAGATTCGTCAAAAAAATAGGTCGCGTACCACCCATACGTAATTATTAATAACTCATTGATTAACAACAGATTAAATCGACATTTTTCGGTTAAGTATCTTGATCTCAATGGCGAAACTGCGGATAAGTGGAGGGCAAACCAGGACGTTGCTGATGACTAACGGAGTAGCCAGCCGCTACGGATGGACAAACAGTATCTCGCCTTAAACGGCGCCCTTTTTTTCTGGCTTCTCGCGCTGATCGCCTGGTCTGTCGATGCGATCGTGCCGGCGCGCCTGGCGGCCGCCTGCGCACTGGTCGCCTTTCTCCTCCATAGCCAACGGAACAAAATTAACGCGATGTTTATTAAGAAAAATAAAACGGAACCTCAGACGTCAGAAGTGGCCACGCCTCCGGCAAACAACCCAGAATCCCAGGCGGTCGCCAGCAAAAAACAAGAGACTACGGTCATCGCCAGCGGGGTGCATTTCGTCGGCAATATTGTCGCCAGCGGCCATGTCTATATTCACGGCCAGCTTACCGGCAACATTGAGGCGAAAGAACATCTGATTAAGGTGATGCGTGAAGGTCAGGTCGAGGGCAACATCAGCTGCCGTGAGCTGATTATTGATGGCAAGGTTCAGGGCCAGTGCCGCGGCGACAGCATCACCATTGAGGAGCACGGCAATCTGGATGGCACCCTCGCCTATCGCTCGCTGGCGATTAAAAAGGGCGGCCAGTTCACCGGCAGCGCCGAGGTGCTGGCCGCGGCGGAAAGCAAAAGTCATCTCATCGGCCTGGTTGCGGAAGACGGCGTGATGTCCGCCAGGCCGCAAAGCGCCTGAGGTTGCAGCAAAAAAAAAGCCAGCACCCGGCTGGCTAAAGTAATACTGGAAGCAATGTGAGCAATGTCGTGCTTTCAGGCTTTCCGCAAGGGTCTTCCTGAATGCAGGACAATAATAATCATTCTCATTCGCACTTGTCTATCTTTTTTTTGCAAAAAACGGCATTGACTCCCCGGCTGCCGTCAGAGATGGTGAAGGAGAATCAACCACCAAAAAGAGGACAAGGGAATGAGTGACATAGTGATACGCCATGCCGAACCGCGCGATGCTGAACCTTTACGTATGCTGATGGCGCACCCGGAGGTCTATCATGACACGCTACAGATCCCCTACCCCGCCATGGAAGCCTGGCAGGAGAAGCTACAGCCCAAACCCCATACCTTCCATCTGGTGGCGACGCTGGACGATCGGGTTACCGGGCATCTGTCGCTCCATGTCGAACCGCGCCCTCGTCGCAGCCACGTGGCGACCTTTGGCATGGCGGTTGCCGCCGGCCATCAGGGGCGCGGTATCGGCAGCGCACTGATGCGCGAGATGATCGACCTGTGCGATAACTGGCTGCGCGTTGACCGCATTGAGCTGACGGTGTTCGCTGATAACAAGCCGGCGATTGCGGTGTACAAAAAACACGGATTTGAGATCGAAGGCACCGGCAAGCGTTACGCGCTGCGCAACGGTGAATATGTGGATGCATATTATATGGCGAGAATGAAGTAGCATGTTGCCGGGTGGCGGCTTCGCCTTACCCGACCTGCGTTCGTGCAGTGGTTGGCCCGGTAAGCGCAGCAGCGCCACCGGGCAACATATCAATACCCCGCCGTTAAATCATCCGGCGAACGCGGGTCGGAGGCGCCATACAGCATCCCGTCCGGCCCCACCATAATGCTCTGAGTGCTGCCCATCGCCTCTTTCAGCGCCACTTTCTGCCCTTTCGCCTCCAGCAGCTTCAGGGTATCCGGACTAAAGCCTTTCTCCACCCGCAGCTCATCCGGCAACCATTGATGATGGAAGCGCGGGGCGTTGGTGGCTTCTGCGACGTTCATCCCGAAATCGATGGTATTGACCACCATCTGCAGCACAGTGGTGATGATCCGGCTGCCGCCCGGGCTGCCGGTCACCAGCCAGGTTTTGCCGTCTTTCACCACAATGGTCGGCGACATCGACGACAGCGGGCGTTTTTTCGGCTCCACCGCATTGGCGTCGCCGCCCACCAGGCCATAGACGTTAGGTACGCCGGGCTTCGCCGAGAAATCATCCATCTGGTTATTCAGCAGAATGCCGGAGTCCCCCGCCACAATGCCGGTGCCGAAGGTGGTATTCAACGTATAGGTCACCGCCACCGCATTGCCGTCTTTATCGACCACCGAGAAGTGGGTGGTCTGGTTGCTTTCATAGGGCGCCAGCTTGCCCGGGCGGATCTGGCTGGAAGGCTTCGCCTTATTGACGTCGATCTCGGCGGCAATCGCTTTGGCGTAGGCTTTGCTGGTCAGCGCCTGCCACGGCACTTTGACGAAGTCAGGGTCGCCGAGATATTCAGAGCGGTCGGCATAGGCGTGTTTCTCCGCCTCCGCCATCACCTGCATAGCGTCGGCGCTGCCAAAGCCATATTTCTGCAGATCGAAATTTTCGAGGATATTGAGGATCTGCACGATGTGGATCCCGCCGGAGGAGGGCGGCGGCATAGAGTAGATCTCATACCCGCGATATTCGCCTCTAATCGGCGTGCGCTCCACGGCCTTATAGTTAGCGAGGTCGGCTTTGGTGATAAGCCCGCCGTGCTTTTTCATCTCGTCCGCGATCTGGTCGGCAATAGCGCCTTTATAGAAGGCATCCGGACCGTGCTCGGCAATCAGCTCGAGGCTTTTCCCCAGGTTCTTCTGTACCAGCCGGTCGCCCTTCTTCAGCGGCTCGCCGTTCTTCCAGAAGATCGCTTTACTGTTTTCGTGCTGCGGGATCACTTCGCTGCCGTAGGTCTTCAGATCGTCCGCCAGCGCATCGTTAACAATAAAGCCCTCTTCCGCCAGCTTGATTGCCGGGCGGATCACTTTGTTCAGCGGCATGGTGCCGTATTTTTCCAGGGCAAGAGAGAAGCCCGCCACGCTGCCTGGCGTGCCAGAGGCCAGATGCGAGGTGAGCGATTTTTTACTGTCCGGGTTACCCTGGTCGTCGAGGAACATGTCGCGGGTGGCCTGCTCTGGCGCCATTTCGCGGAAATCGATCGCCGTAGTCTTGCCGTCTTTCGTCCGCAGCATCATAAAACCGCCGCCGCCAATATTCCCCGCCTGCGGATGAGTGACCGCCAGCGCGTAGCCAACCGCCACCGCCGCATCGACAGCGTTGCCGCCCTGGCGCAGAATATCCACCCCGACGCGGGTGGCCAGCGCATCCACCGAGGCCACCATGCCCTGCCGGGCGCGCACCGGGTGGAATACATCCTCCTCTACGCCATAAGAGACCGGCGGCGGCGGCGGTGGACTGGCGGCGACGGTAAAACTACCGCCCGCCAGCAACGCAGCGATGACCACCTGACGCCAGATTGTTGTTTTTATCATTGTCTTACTCCTGATAGGTAGGTTTCATTCCCCGCTTAAGCCTGGTTGATAACTCCTAAAAAATCATTGTTATGGCGGATTCGAGGTACACTTAAGTGATCCCACGCACGGGAGGAGAAAACCATGAAAGCGATGTTATTTCTGGCGGCGCTGATGCCGCTCGGCGTTTTAGCCCAGCCAATCAATATTGATAACAACCCCAACCAGCCGGGTTACGTGGTCCCCAGCCAGCAGCGCATGCAAAATGAGATGAAGGTGCAGCAACAGCAGCAACAGAGCATGCTGAAGCAGAATCTGAACAATCAGACTCGCTCCCAGCAGCAGCATCTGCAAAACCAGCTGCAGACCAATCAGCAGCGCGCGGCGCAGGGCGGGAATCTCAATCCGCCGCAGCAGGTGCTGCCGAACAACAACGGAGGGATGCTGCGGCAGACCAACCCGTAAAGGCCAGCCGCCGCGCAGCGGTTATTAAGGCTGGAAATGGGGCCCGATGACGTCAATGGCATCGGTGCAGATGCAGTCTACGCCCCAGCGCAGCAGCTCGGCGGCGCGCTGGGGTTTGTTAACGGTATACACCAGGATATGCAGGCCGGCCTGTTTCAGGCTTGCCACCCGCCCGGCGTCCAGCAGCTTGTGGTTAAGGTGAATGGAGACGCAGCCCAGCCGGGTGGTCAACTCCCGCCAGTCCTCACGCCACTCATCCAGCAACAGCCCGCGCGGTAGCTCGGGGGCGGCTTCCTGCGCCGCTTCCAGGGCATCGATTTCAAACGACGACAGCAGCGGCGCGGTCATTCCCGCCCACAGCTCCCGCGCCGCCAGGGCCACCACGTTGCCGGTCTGCGGCCCAAGGCCGGTGGTCGGTTTAATTTCGATATTCGCCATCATGCCGTGACGGCGGCAGCGCTCCGCCACCTGGGAGAGCAGCGGCAGCGGCTCGCCCTTAAATTCACGGCTGAACCAGCTACCGGCATCCACCTTCAGCAGATCGTCCCATGGCAGCTCCCCCGCCACGCCCCAGCCGTTGCTGGTGCGTTCGAGATTATCGTCATGCAGCAGAAAGATCTGCCCGTCCTTTGACAGCTTGGCGTCAAATTCAATCATCGTGTGCCCGTAGCGAGCGCCGACGTCGATAGCCGCCAGGGTGTTCTCCGGCGCCAGTTTACCGCCGCCGCGATGGGCGACGATACGGGGATAAGGCCAGTTACTCATGCGCGTTGTCCTGTTTCACCATCAAAGAGGTGCAGATGTTCCAAAGGCAGATGCAGCCATAGCGTGCTGCCTGCCGCCGGGCGCTGCTGGTGCGGCAGTCTGACCACCAGCTTCTGTTCGCCCCAGCGCCCGTGGGCAAGGTTATCGGCGCCTAAAATTTCCAGGGAGTCCATCAGCAGCGGAATGCCGCCTTGCGCCTGCGAGCTTAAGATAAAATGCTCCGGGCGGATACCGAGGGTCATTTTACGCCCGGCGTGGCGCCGGTGCTCATGATTCGTCGGCAGCTGGATGCCGCCCGCCAGCTCAAAGCGACCGCCGTCATCGCTGATGCGCCCTTCCAGCAGGTTCATGGCCGGGCTGCCGATAAAGCTCGCCACAAAGCGGCTGGCCGGCTTCTCATACACTTCCACCGGGGTGCCGATCTGCTCGGCAACGCCTTTATTCATCACCATCACCCGCTGAGCGAGGGTCATCGCCTCCACCTGATCATGGGTAACGTACAGCGAGGTGGTTTTCAGGCGGCGATGCAGCTGCTGCAGCTCAAGACGCATCTGCACGCGCAGCTTGGCGTCGAGGTTTGATAACGGTTCGTCGAAGAGGAATACCGCCGGGTCACGCACGATGGCGCGGCCCATCGCCACGCGCTGGCGCTGGCCGCCGGAGAGCTCGCGCGGGCGGCGCTTGAGCAGGCCGTCCAGCTCAAGAATACGCGCCGCCTCCTGCACCCGCTCGGCGATCAATCCCTTACCCATGCCGCGGATCTTCAGCCCCCACGCCATGTTCTCTTCCACGCTCATATGCGGATAAAGGGCATAGTTCTGGAACACCATGGCGATGCCGCGATCCTTCGGCTCCATCTCGGTGACCCGCTTGCGGTCGATCCAGATATCGCCGCTGGTCACCCGCTCCAGTCCGGCGACCATCCGCAGCAGCGTTGATTTCCCGCAGCCCGACGGGCCGACCATGACGATAAATTCCCCGTCCGCCACGTCCAGCGTCAGCGGTTGAATCACCTGGGTTTTGCCATCCCAGCTTTTGCTTACTGCCTGTAGTTTTAAACCAGCCATTTTATTTCTCACTATCGACCAGGCCACGCACAAATGCGCGCTGCATGGCTAAAACGATGACAACCGGCGGGATCAGGGTCAGCAGCATCGCCGCCATCACCTGATTCCACTGGGTAGTACCTTCGCCGGTGGCGATCATGCCTTTGATGCCGGCGACGGCGGTGCCAAGATTCACATCCTGAATAATCAGCAACGGCCACAGATACTGGTTCCAGCCGTAGATAAAAGTGATGACGAACAGCGCCGCGAGGTTGGTTTTCGACAGCGGCAGCACGATGTCGCGAAAGAAGCGCATCGGCGAAGCGCCATCGATACGCGCCGCTTCAATCAGCTCGTCCGGCAGGGTCATAAAGAACTGGCGGAACAGGAAGGTGGCGGTGGCTGAGGCCATTAGCGGCAGCGTAAGCCCGGCGTAGCTGTCGAGCATGTTGAGATTGGCGATCACTTCCACCGTCGGGAAAATACGCACCTCGACCGGCAGCATTAGCGTGATAAAAATCATCCAGAAGAACAGGTTACGCAGCGGAAAGCGGAACCAGACGATGGCGAACGCCGACAGCATCGACACGACGATTTTGCCCACCGTAATGGCGAACGCCATGATGAAGCTGTTGAGCATCATCAGCCAGAACGGCGCGCTGTTGACGCCAACGCCGTTCACCCAGATGGTCTTCATGTTCTCCAGCAGATGTCCGCCGGGGATCAGCGTCATCGGCGTTTCGAACACCGATTGGTTATCCAGCGTCGCCGCCACGAAGGCGACGTACAGCGGGAATAAAATGACGGCGATGCCCAGAATCAGCATGGTGTGGCTGAAAATCGTCAGCCCGCGACGGTTCTCAATCATTGGTAACGCACCTTACTTTCAACGTAACGGAACTGCACCACCGTCAGGATAATGACGAGGAACATCAGCACCACCGACTGCGCGGCGGAAGCGGAAAGATCGAGCCCGGCGAAACCTTCGCGATAGATTTTGTAAATCAGGGTGGTGGTCGCCTGCACCGGGCCGCCGGCGGTGGCGGCATCGATCACCGGGAAGGTGTCGAAGAAGGCGTAAACCAGGTTGACCACCAGCAGGAAGAAACTCACCGGCGCAATCAGCGGCAGCGCCAGCCTGAAGAAGCGGCGGATTGGCCCGGCGCCGTCGATAGCGGCAGCCTCAACCAGCGAACGCGGGATCGACTGGAGCGCGGCGAAGAAAAACAGGAAGTTGTAACTTATCTGCTTCCATACCGAGGCGAAGACCACCAGGAACATCGCCTGGCCGCTGTTCTGCGCGTGGTTCCAGTCGTAGCCCAGCTCGCCGAGGAAATGGGTGATCAGCCCGCGCCCGGGGTTAAAGAGGAAGATCCACAGCACCGCCGCCACCGCGGGGGCCACGGCATACGGCAGCAGCATCAGGGTCTGATAGAAGCGGCTGCCGCGCACCACGTAGTCGACCAGCGCAGCGAAAAAGAGCGAAATAAGCAGGCCGCTGACGGTCACCAGGGCGCTGAATTTGATAGTGGTCCAGAACGAGTCCAGATAGTACGGGTCATGGAACAGCGCCACGAAGTTATCCAGGCCGACAAACTGGCTGGACAGGCCAAACGGATCGACGCTCTGCAGCGAATACCACAGCGCTTCGCCCGCGGGCCAGATAAAGAAAATCAGCGTGATAATCAGCTGCGGCGCGACCAGGACATAGGGCAGCCAGCGCGAGCGGAATACCGGACGGGATGATGACATTGAGATTGGGTTCCTGAACAATGCCGGGTGGCGGCTACGCCCTACCCGGCCTACATAAGGCACATCGTAGGCCCGGTAAGCGCAGCGCCACCGGGCAAGTTACAGATTACGATTTGGTCGCTTGTTCGAAGCGGCGCAGCAGCTGATTCCCACGCTGAACGGCGGAATCCAGCGCCTGTTGCGGGGTTTTCTTGCCGGTCCACACGCTCTCCAGCTCTTCATCGACGATGGTGCGGATTTGCGGCATGTTGCCCAGACGCAGGCCTTTGGTGAACGGCAACGGCGGCTTGTTCAGCATCTGGCGCGTGGCGATATCGGCGCCCGGGTTCTTATCATAGAAGCCCTGCTGGCGGGTCAGATCGTAGGCCGCGGTGGTGATCGGCAGATAGCCGGTTTTCTGGTGCCATTCAGCGGCATTTTCCGGTTTGGTCAGGAAGTCGAGGAACTTCGCCACGCCGGTGTAGGTCTCTTTGTCTTTACCCTGCATCACCCACAGGCTGGCCCCGCCGATGATGGCGTTCTGCGGCGCGCCTTTCACGTCGGCATCGTAAGGCATCATGCCGACGCCGTAGTTAAATTTGGCGTACTGGCGGATATCGGCCAGCGAGCCGGACGAGGCAGTGGTAATGGCGCAGTCGCCGTTATAGAACTTTTCGGTGGACTCGTCTTTACGCCCGAAGTAGCTGAAATCGCCCTTCTTGTTCATCTCTTCGAGCAGCGCGATATGCTTCACCTGCTCCGGCTTGTTGAACTCAAGAACCGCGTCGGTGCCGTCAAAGCCATTGTTTTTCGTCGCCACCGGCAGACCGTGCCAGGCGCTGAAGTTCTCAATCTGGATCCAGCCCTGCCAGCCGCTGGCGTAGCCGCACTTCATCCCGGCGGCTTTCAGCTTCGCGGTGTAGGCCGCCAGATCCTGCCAGGTCTTCGGCGGCTGCTCTGGATCTAAACCGGCTTTTTTGAAGGCGTCTTTGTTGTAGTACAGCACCGGCGTGGAGCTGTTAAACGGCTGGGAGAGCAGATGGCCGGTTTTCGAATCGGTGTAATACCCGGCGACCGTCGGCACAAACTGCGATTCATCAAACGTGATGCCCGCCTCGCTGAACACCTGGTAGACCGGCTTAATGGCTTTTGACGCCATCATGGTGGCGGTACCCACTTCATACACCTGCAGGATCGCCGGCGCGTTGCCGGTACGGAAGGCGGCGATACCGGCGCTCAGGCTCTGTTCATAGTTGCCCTTGTATACCGGAACGATTTTGTAATCAGGATTGGCCGCGTTAAAGCGTTGCGCCAGAGAATCCACTTCTTTACCCAGTTCGCCTTCCATTGAGTGCCAGAACGGGATGGTGGTAACCGCCAGGGCCTGACCGGCAAAAGCCAGGCTCAGCGCCAGTCCTAAAGCTGTATGTCGTAACGATATCATCGGTTATCTCTCTTGTTGTGCCGGATGCGCGATTTCACGCGTTTTATGCTCGCGGGGTAACATGACATGTTCGAATTACAGAAAAATAACTTTTTTATTACAAAAAAAAGATAGTAACGGGTCAGAGAGATGACAAGCCGATGAAAGGACGGGGGAAGTAAAGTGGGAGCTGAGACACGGATAATAGTTGTGCGATCGGCTCCCGGGGTCGGCGCAAGCGCCTCACCCGGGCTACTATCCGGCGAAGTGAATGACGCCGGGTTGCGATGAATTAACCGCCGAGATAGGCGCTGCGCACCGCCTCGTTGGCCAGCAGCGCGTCGCCGGTATCCTCCAGCACCACGTGGCCGTTCTCCAGCACGTAGCCGCGATCGGCCAGCTTCAGCGCCTGGTTGGCGTTCTGCTCAACCAGGAAGATAGTCATCCCCTGCTCGCGCAGCTGCTCGATGGTATCGAAGATCTGCTGAATGATGATCGGCGCCAGCCCCAGCGACGGTTCATCCAGCAGCAGCAGACGCGGCTGGCTCATCAGGGCGCGGCCGATGGCCAGCATCTGCTGTTCGCCGCCGGACATGGTGCCGGCGCGCTGGATACGGCGCTCGTGCAGACGCGGAAACAGCTCATACACCCATTTGATGCGGGTCTGGAACTGATCGCGGTCGGCAAAAAAACCGCCCATCGCCAGGTTCTCTTCCACCGTCATTCGCGAAAAGACGCGCCGCCCTTCCGGGACGATCGCCACCGCCTCGCGCATGATCTTCGCCGTCTGCCAGTCGGTAATATCCTTACCGTCAAAGACAATACGCCCGCTGGAGGCGCGCGGATCGCCGCACAGCGTGCCGAGCAGGGTGGTTTTCCCCGCGCCGTTGGCGCCGATAAGCGTGACGATCTCGCCCTGTTTGATATGCAGGCTGACGTTGTGCAGCGCCTGAATCTTGCCGTAGTGGGCGCTGACGTTGTCAAAAGTTAACATCGCGTTTTCCATCTTATGCCTCACCAAGGTATGCGCGGATCACGTCCGGGTTATTACGAATCTCTTCCGGCGTCCCGTTGGCCAGCGGTGTCCCCTGGTTCACGACGTAGATGCGATCGGAAATGCCCATCACCAGCTTCATATCGTGTTCGATAAGCAGGATGGTGGTGTTGTGATGGTTACGCAGCTCGGCGATAAGCTCGTCCAGCTCTTTGGTCTCTTTCGGGTTCAGCCCCGCCGCCGGTTCATCGAGCATCAGAATTTCCGGCTGGGTGACCATGCAGCGGGCAATCTCCAGCCGGCGCTGGTCGCCATAGGCCAGGTTGCTGGCCTGCCGGTTAGCGTGCTCCAGCAGGCCGATACGCTCAAGCCAGGTGGCCGCGCGGTCCAGCGCTTCGCTCTGCGCCCGACGGAAGGCCGGCGTTTTCAGCAGGCCGGAGAAGAGCCCGGTTTTCAGCTGCTGATGTTGCGCCACCAGCAGGTTTTCAATGACCGTCATTTCGCGGAACAGGCGCACGTGCTGGAAGGTCCGCACCACGCCCATCCGGGCAATCTGCTGGCCCGGCAGCCCTTCCAGATGCTGGTCGCGCAGCAGAATGGTGCCGCCGGTGGGCTTGTAAAAACCGGTCAGGCAGTTAAAGACGGTGGTCTTCCCGGCGCCGTTGGGGCCGATCAGCGAGACGATCTCGCGCTCTTTGAGCTCCAGCGACACATTGTTGACGGCCAGCAGACCGCCGAAACGCATCATCAGGCCGCTGACGGATAATAATGGCTGACTCATGCCTGCTCTCCTTTCGCCTGACCGTTTTTCAGCTTCAACTGCACGCGCGTCATTGGCAGAAGCCCCTGCGGACGCCAGATCATCATCAGCACCATCAGACCGCCGAGCATTAACATGCTGTATTCGTTAAAGTCACGCATCAGCTCACGCGACACCACCAGCAGAATAGCCGCCAGGATCACCGCAAACTGCGAGCCCATCCCGCCCAGCACGACGATCGCCAGTACAAAGGCGGACTCGGCGAAGGTAAAGGATTCCGGGCTGACGAAGCCCTGGCGCGCGGCGAACAGCGTCCCGGCGAAGCCGGCAAACGCGGCGCTGATGGTAAAGGCGGTCAGCTTGATGCGCGTCGGGCTCAGGCCCAGCGAACGACAGGCGATCTCATCTTCACGCAGCGCTTCCCACGCCCGCCCCAGCGGCATCCGCAGCAGGCGGTTGATAACGAACAGGCTCAGCACCACCAGCAGCAGCGCCACCAGATAGAGGAAAATGACCCGGTCGGAGGGATCGTATTTGACGCCGAAGAAGTTGCTGTAGGTATCCCAGCCGCCTTCGCGGGCGCTGCGGCTGAATTCGAGGCCAAAGAAGGTCGGTTTCGGGATCTGGCTGATGCCGTTTGGCCCGCCGGTGATTTCGGTATTGTTGAGCAGCAGAATACGCACGATCTCGCCGAAGCCTAAGGTCACGATCGCCAGGTAGTCGCCGCGCAGACGCAGCACCGGGAAGCCAAGCAGGAAGCCAGCCGCCGCGGAGACCAGGCCGGCCAGCGGCAGACAGGTCCAGAAGCCGAGACCGTAATAGTGGTTCAGCAGCGCGAAGGTATACGCGCCGATGGCGTAGAACCCGCCGTAGCCCAGGACCAGCAGGCCGGAAAGGCCGACCACCACGTTCAGCCCAAGGCCGAGAATGATATAGATCATCGTCAGGGTGGCGATATCCACCGTACCGCGCGACACCATAAACGGCCAGGCCACGGCAATCACCAGCAGGGCTATCAGGAACAACTTCTGCTTCACCGTCGAGCCGTCAATCGCCGGCATAATAAACTTCGGCCCGGAGACGTTCTTAACCGCTTTCTGAAACAGCGGCCGCAGCAGCTGGAAGAAAAAGACCACCGCGGTGCCGATGAAGATCCACTGCCAGCGAATATCGGCGGCGGTATCCACCACCAGTTTGGTGCCGTTCAGCTCCAGCTGCACGCCCATAAAGACGCCCGCCAGAATGAAGAACATCGCAGCAGAGAGCAGCGCCATTGCAATTTGCATCGGTTTCATACTTTTTCCACCTCCGGGCGGCCCAGAATGCCGGTCGGCATCACTAACAGCACCAGAATCAGCAGCGCAAAGGAAACCACATCCTTATATTCGGTGCTGAGATAGGCAGAAGAGAGCGCCTCGGCAATACCCAGGATCAGGCCGCCGATCATCGCGCCGGGGATACTGCCGATACCGCCGAGCACGGCGGCGGTGAAGGCCTTCATCCCGGCCATAAAGCCGATGTAGGGGTTAATCACGCCGTAGAACTGACCCAGCAGCACGCCCGCCACCGCCGCCATCGCTGCGCCGATGACAAAGGTCAGGGCAATGACGCGATCGGTGTTAATGCCAAGCAGGCTCGCCATTTTCAGGTCTTCGGCACAGGCGCGGCAGGCGCGCCCCATCCGCGAGTAGCGAATGAACAGCGTCAGGGCCAGCATGGCGATAAAGGTCACCACCCAGATCACCAGCTGCATGGTGGTGATCGTCGCGGAGAAGCTGTCGCTGTGGCCGACGACCCACTGGCCGTTAAACAGGCTCGGCAGCGCCACGTCGCGGGAGCCCTGGGTCAGGCTGACGTAGTTCTGCAGGAAGATAGACATCCCGATAGCGGAGATCAGCGCAATCAGACGCTTGGAATTACGCACCGGCCGATAGGCCACGCGCTCAATGCTCCAGCCGTAGGCGCTGGCAATCACAATGGCGCCCACGAAGCCGGCGGCGACCAGCAGCCAGCTGGTGTCGATACCCATCATCATCAGCGCGGCGATGATCATGAAGGAGACATAGCTGCCAATCATGTAGACCTCGCCATGGGCGAAGTTGATCATGCCGATAATGCCGTACACCATCGTATAGCCGATGGCGATCAGCGCGTAGGTACTGCCCAGCGTGACGCCGTTAAACATCTGCTGCAGAAAATAGAGAAACTGCTCGGACATAAGGTAACCTTTTTCAAACCGCCCGCGGCTCGCGGGCGGAGGGATAACTCATCTTCAGCGCTTATTTCGCCGCGCTCGAAGAGCCGTCGGCGTGCCACTGGAAGACACCAAACTCAAATCCCTTCAGATCGCCTTTTTCATCCCAGGTCAGCGGCCCAATCACGGTTTTCGCACCGTGCGCTTTCAAATCTTTGATTAAATCCAGCGGCTGCTGGCTGCCGGTTCTGTCCATCGCCTGCGCCAGCGACTGAACCGCGGCGTAAGTGATCCAGACATACGGCCCGCTCGGATCTTTCTTCTCCGCTTTCAGCGCGTTGACGATGGCGCTGTTGGCAGGGTCCTGATCGTAGCGTTTTGGCATCGTCACCAGCATCCCTTCCGCCGCGGCGCCCGCGATATTGGACAGCGAGGCGTTGCCGACCCCTTCCGGCCCCATAAACACGGTTTTCAGCCCCACGGAGCGCGCCTGGCGCAGCATTTGGCCCATTTCCGGGTAGTAACCGCCGTAGTAGACGAAGTCGATGTTCTCTTTCTTCAGGCGCGCCAGCAGCGCGGAGAAATCTTTCTCGCCCGCGGTGATGCCGTCAAAGAAGACGATGTTGGCCCCGGCTTTTTTCAGGTTGTCCTGCACCGAACGCGCCAGCCCTTCGCCGTACTGCTGCTTGTCATGAATGATGGCGATACGCTGCGGTTTGACTTTCTCGACGATATATTTCGCCGCGGTCGGCCCCTGCGAGGAGTCGAGGCCGGCGGTACGCATGATGTACTGATAGCCGCGCTGGGTCAGCTCCGGGTTGGTCGCTCCCGGGGAGATCATCAGGATGCCTTCATCCTCATAGATATCGGAAGCCGGCTGGGTGGAAGAGGAGCACAGGTGGCCGATAACGTACTGAATACCGTCGTTGACGATTTTGTTGGCCACCGCGACCGCTTGCTTCGGATCGCAGGCGTCGTCATATTCGACGGCCACCAGCTTGTCGCCCTTAATACCGCCGCTGGCGTTGATGTCTTTAATCGCCTGACGCGCGCCGTTGAACTCCATGTCGCCCCACTGGGCCACCGGACCCGACATCGCGCCGACCACGGCGACCTTAATATCCTTGGCCATCGCCGCGTGCGACATCGCTAATGCGACAATGCCCGCGACGATGGTTTTCGCGTTCCTTTTCATGCTGCAGAACCCCGTTCGTGATGTGGTGTAAATGTTTTGTATTTTTATGGTTAAAAAGCATTCTGTGCTTTTATTAAACAACGCCATTTTTACCATTGAGTTTAATGGTTTAGCGCAGCTTTTCACTAAAAAACAGATTAAAATCTCTATTTTTCAGTCGATTAAGCAAAGATAATATTCTGTATTTTGCTGAAGATAAACAAAAAAAAGTCCATGCGGCAGCATAAAATAACGATACATAAGGCGGAATAAAACGCTGCACATTAGGTTAAAATCCTGCTTATTTTTCGATCCATGACGGATTGCGCTACCCCAACAACGCCAGGAAAACGAATCCCCTGATGTATGCGCAAAAAACAGCGCTCCGCCAGACAGCAATTTTGGGTACACTGGCGCCTCTGTTTTGCACTGGACTTGCCGCCCATGAAACTGACTATTATCCGTTTACAGCACTTCAGCGATCAGGATCGCATTGATCTGGGGAAAATCTGGCCGTCGCAGGATCTGTCGACGCTGACCCTGGATGAAAACCATCGTCTCTATGCCGCCCGTTTTAACGAGCGCCTGTTGGGCGCTGTGCGCGTTACCCTGCGCGGCGTCGAAGGTGAGCTCAGCGATCTGTGCGTGCGTGAAGTGACCCGCCGCCGCGGCGTCGGGCAATATTTAGTGGAAGAGACATTGCGTGATAACCCGGCGATCAATAGCTGGCGCGTCGCCGACCGCGGGGTGGAAGACCGCGGCGTGATGGCGGCCTTTATGCAGGCGCTCGGCTTTAGCGCCCAGCAGACCGGTTGGGAAAAGCATTAAGCCGTAGCCCCAATAAGCGGAGCATGGCCAAGGAAGAACCCGGCGGCGCTTCGCTTAGCCGGGCTACCTGGCTTACATCAGTAAATGACCGGGGTTGAGGGGCGCAGACAACGCATTTGCAGCGTGAAAGGCGCCCCACCCATTTAACCCAGCTTTTCGCGTTGCAAAAAGGCGTCAAGACCCGAAATCCCCGGGAACTTACATCAGTAAGTGACCGGGGTTGAGGGGGGCAGACAACGCATTTGCAGCGTGAAAGGCGCCCCACCCATTTAACCCAGCATTTCGCGTTGCAAAAAGGCGTCAAGACCCGAAATCCCCGGGAGCTTACATCAGTAAGTGACCGGGGTTGAGGGATGCAGACAACGCATTTGCAGCGTGAAAGGCGCCCCCACCCATTTAACCCAGCATTTCGCGTTGCAAAAAGGCGTCAAGACCTGAAATCCCCGGGAGCTTACATCAGTAAGTGACCGGGGTTGAGGGGCGCAGACAACGCATTTGCAGCGTGAAAGGCGCCCCCACCCATTTAACCCAGCATTTCGCGTTGCAAAAAGGCGTCAAGACCTGAAATCCCCGGGAGCTTACATCAGTAAGTGACCGGGGTTGAGGGGCGCAGACAACGCATTTGCAGCGTGAAAGGCGCCGGTTAAATTATTTGGCGTCGGTCGCCGTACCGTTAGCATGCCAGGTAAAGACACCGAACTCGAAGCCTTTCAGGTCGCCTTTCTGATCCCACGACAGCGGGCCCATCACGGTGTCTACCGTCGCGCCTTTCAGGTATTTAGCGATTTCCGCCGGATCGTCAGACTGATTCAGGCCAGCCTGCAGCGACTGCAGCGCCGCGTAGGTGGTCCAGACGAAGGCGCCGCTCGGATCCTGTTTCTTCGCCTTGATCGCATCCACGATCGGTTTGTTCGCCGGCACCTGGTCGTAGTTCTTCGGCTTGGTCACCAGCAGGCCTTCCGCCGACTCGCCGGCGATGTTAGACAGGGAGACGTTCGCTACGCCTTCCGGGCCCATAAACTGGGTTTTCAGACCGGCAGCGCGGGCCTGACGCAGGATCTGGCCCATTTCCGGGTGGTAACCGCCGTAGTAGACGAAGTCGATATTCTCTTTCTTCAGGCGCGCCACCAGAGTGGAGAAATCTTTCTCACCGGCGGTGATCCCGTCGAAGAAGACCACGTTCGCCCCGCCTTTTTTCAGGCCATCCTGCACCGCACGGGCCAAACCTTCGCCGTACTGCTGTTTGTCATGCACGACTGCGATACGCTGCGGCTTCACTTTGTCGAGAATGTATTTCGCCGCGGTTGGTCCCTGGTCGGAGTCCAGACCGGTGGTGCGCAGGATCAGCTTATAGCCGCGCGCGGTCAGCTCAGGCGCGGTCGCAGCGGGGGTGATCATCAGAATGCCTTCGTCTTCATAGATGTCAGACGCCGGCTGAGTGGAAGAGGAGCACAGGTGGCCGATAACGTATTTGATCCCGTCGTTGACCACTTTGTTGGCGACCGCTACCGCCTGTTTCGGGTCGCAAGCGTCATCATATTTTACGATCTGCAGCTTATTGCCCTTAATGCCGCCCTTCGCGTTGATATCCGCTACCGCCTGCTCGGCGCCGGTAAACTCCTGATCGCCGTACTGGGCCACCGGGCCGGACATCGCCCCGACTACCGCGATTTTGATATCTTCCGCTAGCGCCGCGCTGCTCATAACTAAGGCAATACATCCTGCCAGTAACGCTTTACCCTTCATATTCATCCTGAGGCTCCCCATTATTATGGTTTTTGCATTTGTTGTGATGTTGTTTGTTAGCGCATTATTTTGTTTATATCGATAGGAAAAGCATATGATAGCTAACCAACCGGGGGCTGCTCGCGCTTTTGCAGCACACTATGCTAAACATACCGTCATTCTGAGGAATTTGAAACGACTAAATTGCGGGCTATGTAACAGATAAGTGACAAATAAAAAAACCGCGCCAGCATGAACCGGACGCGGTGCAAAACAGGCCCTGATTACCAGCCAGCGGGCAGGTAGCCTACCGCGGACGCTACCGCGTAGACGGCGCTGCAAAGATACAACAACACAATGAAGCATTGGATAAGCGGATGGGTCATCCAGGCCGGACAGGTCCAGCCCGGCGTCAGGTCGCCACGCTGGCGGGCGCCCTTGAGCATCAGGATCGGCATAATCGATAAAATAACGCCGCTGAACACCCCGGCAAAATAGAGCGCGTTGACGAAAGAGACCATACCGCTGTAGGCCAGCACGAACGGCGGGATCGCCACCACCAGCAGCACCATCAAGCGGCGGGCGGGCTGTTCATCATTCCCCAGGCGGAACTGATCGAAGATATTGGTCAGGAAGCTGCCACCCAGTCCCCAGTAGGAGGTCAACATCGCGCACAGCGCAAACAGGTTGGCGGAGAAGAAGGCCCATTCGCCAAGCGCCCTGCCCCAGGAGATGGTGGCCACATCCGAAATATTGTCCAGGCCATTAAGCGAGATCACCGACAGCGGCACCAGCGCCAGCAGGGTAAAGGTCAGCGCCATACCGACCATAATGGCTTTAGGCAATTTTTCCGGTTTGTCGGCGAAGCCTCGCGCCATTTCCGGGACGATATACTGTGCCGAGAAGCAGAACGCCACGACGTTGAAGACCGGAACCATATACAGCCAGTTGCCGTCGAGCAGATAGCCCACGCGGGTGGTCTCTTTCAACAGCGTGGCAATCACCAGCACCGAGATCATCACCACCATACCGATGCTGATAAATTTCTCGCCGCGGCCGATCGCCTTCAGCCCCAGATAAAGCACCCCTGCCGCCGGGACGAAAAACAGCACACTGCCCAGCGCCGGCGAAATGCCAAACAGGGAGTAGAGCAGCTTGCCGCTGCCGGTCATATAAGCCGTCAATGCGCCAACGCTGTTGACGCAGACGGAGAGGAACATCATCAGCGCGCCAAAGCCGCCGACGTAGCGCTTTGATAATCCGCTGAGCTGCAGATGTTTACGCGTGCGGAGCGTAGATTCCGCGACATAGAGCATGGTCACCGTGGTCAGGCTGCCCACCAGCACCAGCCAGAACAGCAACGGTAAGAAGCCCGCTTTGCTTGACGCATAGGCGATGGAGAGGACACCCGCGCCGATATTGGTACCGACAATCATCGATACCCCTTCGACGAAGCTCAGAGATTTTGCAGGGACAGCCGTACGTTCCCGGCCGGTGAGGACGGGAGAAAAGGTGGAGTTTTCAGACATAATACTTTCCGTTTTACTCCGGCGGTTTTCTCCGCCGGAAAAAAGGTGATATCAGGGTGATAAACCACTCACGCTGAGCATGAACAGCCGGCTGCGGCTTCCTGTTTCTGTTCGGCTTCCCTGCCGCCGCAGCCCACCGGGAGACGTTAGCTCTTCAGTACGCGCGCCAGAATATCCAGCGCTTTCGAGAACTGGGCGTCCGGAATCGTCAACGGATAGAGGAAGCGGATCACGTTGCCGTAGACGCCGCAGCTCAGCAGCAGCAGGCCGTTCTCCTGCGCTTTCTGTTGCACCTGGCGGGTAAACTCCGGCGACGGCTCGCCAGTTTGCGGATCGTTAAACTCCACCGCCACCATCGACCCCCGACCGCGGACATCGACAATCGCCGGACAGGTGGCGCGCGCCTGGTTGAGCACTTCCTGCAGATGGCTACCCAGCTGTTCAGCGCGCTGGCACAGCTGCTCTTCAGCAATCACATCCAGCACCGCGTGCGCCGCGGCTACCGCCAGCGGGTTACCGGCATAGGTTCCGCCCAGGCCGCCTGGCGCAGGGGCATCCATCACCTCGGCGCGACCAACGACGCCCGACAGCGGGAAACCGCCGGCGAGGCTTTTCGCCATCGTCATCAGATCCGGTTTCACATCATAGTGCTGCATGGCGAACAGCTTGCCGGTACGGGCGAAACCGGTCTGCACTTCATCGGCGATCAGCAGAATGCCGTGGGTATCGCACAGATCGCGCAACGCCTGCATGAAATCGGCTGGCGCGACGTTAAAGCCGCCTTCTCCCTGGATCGGCTCGAGGATGATGGCCGCGACCTGATCCGGCGCAATATCCGCTTTGAAAATGCGCTCCAGGCTTTTCAGCGCATCCGCAGTGGAGATACCGTGCGCCGCATTCGGGTAGACACCGTGATACACCGAGCCCGGGAAGGGGCCGAAGCCGATTTTGTAGGGCGCGACCTTACCGGTGAGCGCCATGGTCATAAAGGTACGGCCGTGGAAGCCGCCGCCGAAAGTAATCAGCCCCGGACGGCCGGTGTAAGCGCGGGCAATTTTCACCGCGTTCTCGACCGCTTCCGCGCCGGTGGTGAAGAATGCCGTTTTTGCCGGCCCGTCAATCGGCGCCAGATCGTTAATACGTTCCGCCAGCGTGACATAGCTTTCGTACGGCACAATCTGATAGGCGGTGTGGGTGAACGCCTGCAGCTGGTCAGCGACCGCGGCAACCACCTTCGGATGACGGTGACCGGTATTTAACACGGCGATACCGGCGGCGAAATCGATCACCTCATTGCCTTCGATATCCCACAGCGTGGCGTTCTCCGCCTTCTCGACAAAGTAGTTACACATTACGCCTACGCCGCGCGGCGTCGCCTGCTGGCGACGTTGATTCAGTTCTGAGCTTTTCACCTGCGAATCTCCTGTCGTGTATGTCACGTTATCGCAACAAATTAGAAACGATGTCGTTTATTTACACAGGAGTTGGCCCTATAATCGAGTACCAATTTTGAATATCTGAGGGATCCAATTGCGTTCGCTGGTGGGTGACCTGGTGCTGGTCCGTCTGCAGGAAGAGCGCGACCCTCTTCTGCACAAACGCTTATACAACGCGCTTCGCCGCGCGATCCTTGACGGTTCGCTGGCGCCGCAAAGCCGCCTGCCGCCGTCGCGGGACCTGGCGGGAGAACTCGGCGTATCAAGAAACACCATATTAACAACTTATGAACAATTACTGGCGGAAGGATATGTGGTTTCCCGTCGGGGAAGCGGAACATTCGTTGCCCAAACCGCGCCTGAAAGTTCATTGACCGCTAAGGGGAAGCGGGAAAACAGCAGTATCGCGACTTCGACGGCGCACCTTTCACGCCGCGGCCAGCACCTGCTCGGCCAGGTCAGCGCCAGCCCACGCCAGTGGGGAGCGTTTATTCCCGGCGTACCGGACGTTAACGCCTTTCCCCATCCGCTGTTCAGCAAGATCCAGGCCCGCATCAGCCGTCGGCCAAAGCCGGAGCGGCTCAGCTACAGCTGCAACGGCGGTACCCCGGAACTGCAGCAGGCGCTGGTGGATTATCTGCGGGTATCGCGCGGCGTCCACTGTCAGGCAGATCAAATTCTTATCACCGAGGGGATCCACCAGGCGATTGACCTGGTCACTCGCATGCTGTGCGACAACGGCGATCTGGCGTGGGTGGAGGAGCCTTCCTACTGGGGCATTCGCCATGTGCTGGCGATGAACGACGTCCGGGCGGCCCCCATCACCGTCGATGCCAATGGGCTGTGCCCGCCGGAAACGGTTGACGATGCGCCGCGACTCATCTTTGTCACCCCTTCTCACCAGTATCCGCTGGGCGCAGTGATGAGTCTTGAACGCCGTCAGCGGCTGCTGGCGCTCGCCCGCCAGCAGGGCAGCTGGATCGTCGAAGATGATTATGACAGCGAGTTTCGCTTTTCCGGCCAGCCCATCCCCGCCCTGCAGGGGCTGGTGGCCGATGCGCCGGTGGTCTATATCGGCACCTTCAGCAAGACGCTCTATCCCGGCCTGCGCCTGGGCTATGTGGTGATCCCCCGCCCGCTGGTCAGCGATCTGAAGCACGCCCACGCCGAGCTTTATCGCGGCGGCCATTCGCTGATCCAGATGGCGCTGGCGGAGTTTATTACCGCTGGTCACTACTCGGCGCATATCCGCCGCATGCGGCTGCTCTACAGCCGTCGTCGCGCCTTTTTAACCGAGCTGATTCAGCGGCACTGTATGCCCGACGCCCTGTCGGACTTCAGCGATAATGCCGGACTGCATTTGATCCTCAATTTACCGGAGGAGGCGGACGATGTGGCGATCGCCCGCGAGGCCAATGCGCGCCACATTCTGGTGCGGCCGCTCTCGCGCTACTACCTGACGGCGGCGCGTAAGAAAGGATTATTGATGGGATTTGCCAGCCAGCCCGAGGAGCAGATGGCGCCGGCGTTCAGCGTGCTGATAGGCTGCCTGCGGACGCACTGTCCAGAGGTGCTGCTGCCCATAGATGGCGCAGAAAAACAAAACGCCCCAACCTGAGGCGGGGCGTTATCGGGGTGCCTGGCGTCAGGCAGGGGTGGCGTATCAGGCTTCGATCGCGGCACGCAGTTTTTTCATGGCGTTCTTTTCCAGCTGACGCACGCGCTCTGCGGAGACGCCGTAGCGGTCAGCCAGCTCCTGCAGCGTGGACTTGTTGTCTTCGTCCAGCCAGCGGGCGCGGATGATATCCTGGCTACGCTCGTCCAGGCCCTGCATCGCGTCAGTCAGCTTATTCGCCGCCTGCTCTTCCCAGTTGTCGTCTTCGATGCCGTCGGCAAAGTTTGACGTTTTGTCCTGCAGATAAAGAACCGGCGCCATCGGCTGGCTGTCGGATTCATCGTCCGACGACATGTCGAACGTCATGTCCTGGGCCGCCATACGGGATTCCATCTCGCGGACGTCTTTGCTCGACACGCCCAGCTCACGGGCCACCATTTCCACTTCATCCTGGTTGAACCAACCCAGACGCTGTTTGGTTTTACGCAGGTTAAAGAACAGCTTACGCTGTGCTTTGGTGGTAGCGACCTTCACGATACGCCAGTTGCGCAGCACGTATTCGTGAATTTCGGCTTTAATCCAGTGCACGGCGAAGGAGACCAGGCGCACACCCACTTCCGGGTTGAAGCGACGCACGGCTTTCATCAGGCCGATATTGCCTTCCTGGATCAGATCCGCCTGCGGCAGGCCATAGCCCGAGTAGTTACGAGCAATGTGAACAACAAAGCGCAGGTGAGACAGAATCAGCTTTTTCGCTGCTTCCAGATCGCCCTGGTAATGCAGCTTTTCAGCAAGCTCCCGCTCTTCATCAGCCGACAGCATCGGCCAAGTGTTAGCGGCCCGGATGTACGATTCCAGGTTACCAACGGGGGCTAAAGCTAAAGTTTGCATTTCTTTGGTCATTCAAATCCTCTCAATTGATATCTTCTGACGTGGTCTTGTCCCCATCAGGCAACAAGCATGCCAGCATTCATGAGCAACGAGAATATCACTCACATTAGTATCAGACAGTGATTTTATCCACAAGTTCCCTGCAACGGTGTGAATAAATTACGCACAAAATGTGACACCACGATGAAAAAGTGAGGGCAGGAAAAGGAGAACAAGCTTGCGGTATCTTTCCCTGCGAACAGGAACTCATTGCAGCAGGGAAAGATTATATCACGCTTTTTTTAATCGGGAGTAAAGTGACGTAAATGTTGCACTGTCGCCAGCCAGGCGGCCACCCACCCGATCATCGAGCAGACGATCAGCATCAGCAGACACTCGTCAAAGCCTAAGCCGCTCAGCTCAAACTGGGTGCCGAACACCTTCGCCACCTCGGTCACTGCCGACGAGAGGCGCATCACCAGAATCTCCGACAGGATCAGCGATAAAAACGCGCCGGAGAAGCCCAGCATCGCCCCGCCGTAGAGGAACGGACGCAGGATAAAGCCGTCAGTGGCGCCGATCAGTTTCTGCACGTTAATGGTATCGCGGCGGGCGAAGATGCTCAGGCGCACACTGTTGCCGATCACCAGGAACACCGCCGCCACCATCAGCACGCCGATCATCGCCGACACGCGGCCCACCAGCCCGGTGAGCGAGGAGAGGCGGGCAAACCAGCTGTCGTCCATCCGTACTTCATCGACCCCCTGGATCCGCGATACCCGATCGCGCAGGGTGTTCAGCGCTTCCGTGCTCTGGAAATCCAGCTTCGGCACCACGATGGCGACCGCCGGCAGCGGGTTCTCTTCCAGCATATCCAGGGCGCCGCCAAAGCCGGACCAGTTACGGAATTCACCCAATGCCTCGTCACGTGACAAATAGTTCACCTTGTCGACGCCCTGCTCCGCCTGCAGCTGGCCAACCACCCGCGCCGCGGCATCGTCATCCAGCGTTTTTTCCAGATACACGGTGATCTGCGGCGAGGGATAGTACTGTGACGCCGCGCTGCTGACGTTTTTGTAGACCATGTAGCAGACGCTTGGCAGGGTCAACGAGATGGCGATAACCATCACCGTCAGGAAGGTCGCCAGCGGCGTGCTTTTTAAATCCTGGAGCGCGCTGTGCCAGGCGTAGCGCACCTGCTCGTTGAACACGTTGCTCTTACGCGAGGCCGGGTTAGGCGCCGCTTTCGGCCGTTTTGGCGCATTGCGCCCGCCGCCGCCGCCGCCCGCCGCGTTGCGCAGGCGATCGAACTTGCTGCCGAACTGGCGGATTTGGTTCATTGCGTCGCGCTTATTCACCCCGAATGCCTCCATGCAGATGGCCGTCGCTGAGCGTCAGCACGCGGTACGGACGGCTGGAGATAAGCCCCAGATCGTGCGTGGCCATCAGTACCGTCACCCCGACGCGGTTAAACTCTTCAAACAGACGTAAAATCCCCTCCGAGAGCGCCTCGTCGAGGTTACCGGTCGGTTCATCCGCCAGCAGCACCGCCGGCTTGTTGACCACCGCGCGAGCGATCCCCACGCGCTGCTGCTCGCCGCCGGAGAGCTGAATCGGAAAGTTCTTCGCTTTGTCCAGCAGCCCGACCTTATCCAGCGCCGCCGAGACCCGGCGACGAATGTCATCGCCGCTGGCGCCGGCGATAATCAGCGGGATCGCCACGTTGTCATACACGGTACGATCCATCAGCAAATGGTGGTCCTGGAAAATCATGCCGATCTGGCGGCGCAGGAACGGCACCTCACGGCTCTTCAGGCGGCTGATTTCATGACCGCTGAAGAAGATTTTCCCGGCGCTGGGCCGTTCGATACCACAGATAAGCTTCAGCAGGGTACTTTTCCCTGCGCCGGAGTGGCCGGTCAGAAACGCCATCTCGCCCGGCTGCAGGTGGAAGTTCACCCCCTGCAGCGCTTGTCTCCCACCGAGATAGGCTTTGCTGACTTGTTCAAAGCGAATCATTCTTAATCCTCTCGGGCAAAAAGTGCCTCAATAAAGTCGCCCGCATTAAACGGACGCAGATCCTCAATACGCTCGCCGACGCCAATATAGCGAATCGGAATGCCGAACTGGTCGGCCACCGAGAAGATCACGCCGCCTTTGGCGGTGCCATCCAGCTTGGTCAGGGTGATCCCGGTCAAACCTACCGCTTCATGGAACAGTTTGGCCTGGCTAATGGCATTCTGCCCGGTGCTGGCGTCGATGGTTAACATCACCTCATGCGGCGCGTCGACGTCCAGCTTTTTCATCACCCGGACGATCTTCTTCAGCTCTTCCATCAGGTGCGATTTATTCTGCAGACGCCCGGCGGTATCGGCAATCAGCACATCAACATGGCGCGCCTTCGCCGCCTGAATGGCGTCGAAAATCACCGAGGCGGAATCGGCGCCGGTGTGCTGGGCGATCACCGGGATATTGTTACGCTGGCCCCAGACCTGCAGCTGTTCCACCGCCGCCGCACGGAAGGTATCCCCCGCCGCCAGCATCACCGATTTGCCCTGCTGCTCAAACTGACGCGCCAGCTTGCCGATGGTGGTGGTTTTCCCCACCCCGTTCACGCCGACCATCAGAATAACAAATGGCGTTTTGCCTTCAACATTCAGCGGCTCATCCACTTTGGCGAGGATATCGCCCATCTCTTCTTTCAGCAGGCCGTACAGCGCTTCCGCATCGCGCAGCTGCTTACGGCTGGCGCCCTCGGTGAGATGAGTAATGATCTTGCGGGTGGTTTCCACCCCGACGTCGGCGATCAGCAGTTGCTCTTCCAGCTCTTCAAACAGATCGTCGTCGATCTTCTTACCGCGGAACAGACTGATAAATCCGGAACCGAGATTTTGTTTGGTTTTCAGCAGGCTACGCTTAAGGCGGGCGAAAAAGCCTTCTTTCGTCGGTTTCTCCTGCTCCTGGACCAGCGCTTCCACCGGCGCCTCTTCCTCTGGCGCCGGCACCACCACCGCCGCCTCTTCCGCCGCCTCGGCCGCCAGCGCCTGCGCTTCCAGCTCTTCATCGCTTAACGGCGCGTCCTCTTCCGGCGCTTCCGTCTCCTGAGGTTGGGCGACGACATCCTCTACAGGCTGCTCAGCCACGGCCTCCGCCGCCACCGGTTCGGCGATAACGTCCTCCACCAGCGACTCAACCGCTGCCGGCTGTTCCTCCGCCTTCAGCGGTTCGCTGACCGCAGGCTCCGGCGCGACGACCGCAGGCTCCGGCGCGACGACCGGCGCCTCTTCAACCAAAGCAGGCGCTGGCGCCGCCTCTTCTTCCGGCGCGCTGGCAGGCTCCGCGAGGTGGGCCTTTTCGCTTTCGACCACCGTCTCGGTGACTTCGACGACCTCTTCGGCAAACGCCTCCGGGTCCGCTTTCGGCGCGCTCGGCTCAGCAGGGGTTTCCGCCGCCGGCGTCTCCTGGGCAACCGCTTGTTGTTCTTCTACTTTTTGTTCAGTCTCGGTTTCCTGTGCCTGCTCTTTCTGTCCAAAGCCCAGCCAGGAAAAGAAGCCACGTTTTTTCTCTTTTGCCATTTGCGACCACACTCCTCGCTGTTTATTCATGGCGCAGCTTCATCAGAAGCTGAAAAAATGATGAAATTAGTTGGATAGTCTATCACTTAACTTAACTCGCAGCACCGCCCCCGGATTAAGGTTTCGTCAACCGCCGTCGATCGCTAGAATAGCAGGCCGGAAGTTGAGACTTGAGCAGAGAGATGAAAAAACCAAACCACGCGGGCAGCGGCCAGATCCGCATCATCGGCGGGCAATGGCGCGGCCGTAAATTACCGGTGCCGGAGAGCCCGGGCCTGCGGCCGACCACCGACCGGGTTCGCGAAACCCTTTTTAACTGGCTGGCGCCGTCCATCGTTGACGCGCACTGCCTCGACTGCTTTGCCGGCAGCGGCGCGCTGGGGCTTGAGGCGCTGTCCCGCTATGCGGCCAGCACCACGCTACTGGAGATGGAGCGCGGCGTCGCTCAGCAGTTACAAAAAAACCTGGCCACCCTGAAAGCGGATCGCGGCAAGGTGATCGCGACTAACACCCTCAGCTTCCTGAGCCAACCAGGCACGCCGCATCAGATTGTGTTTGTCGACCCACCGTTCCGTCAGGGGCTGCTGGAGGAGACGCTGCGCCTGCTGGAAACGCAGGGCTGGCTGGCCGACGAGGCCCTGGTGTACGTCGAAAGCGAAGTCGAAAACGGTTTACCGCCGGTACCGGCGAACTGGCATCTGTATCGTGAAAAAGTGGCCGGACAAGTCGCGTACCGTCTTTACCAACGTGAGGCCCAAGGAGAGAACCATGCTGATTAATTTAGGCCGCCTGCTGATGCTGTGCGTCTGGGCCTTTCTGTTATTGAATCTGTTTCAGCCCTTTCCGAAGCCGCTGAATATCTTCGTCAACGTCGCGCTGATTTTTATGATCCTGATGCACGGTCTGCAGCTGACGCTGCTCAAGGCGACGCAGCCGAAGGATGCCCCGCCGCTGGGCCGCTTTGAGCAAATCCGCATTTTTATCTTCGGCGTGTTTGAGCTCGTCGCCTGGCAGAAAAAACTGAAGGCGACACTGAAGAAATAGTCCTGACAAGGGCTCAGGGATCGGGCGTGAACGCCACGAACGCTGTGCCCTTATAACTCAACATCCCGCGATCGCCGACGCTCAGCGCATGATACTGCGGCGCGTCAAGGCGAAACACCACCTCCAGCCCGCCGTTCTCAGGGCGAAAGCTCGCTTCATAGCGCATCTCGCTGCCCGCAGGCGTCACCGTCTGCTGCCGCGAACGCCGATCGTTAATCACTTTTTCCCGCTTATTGCTGACGATCACCCGCTTTTGCAACACCGGCGCGGCGTCGTTCGCCAGTTTTTCGCGGCGCTGCTGCACATAGCGAAACGAAGCCGCCACCACAATCACCGCGACGACCAGAACAAAAAAGAGCGGCATTTTACTCATTAAGGTTACCCATAAAAAATATCAGGAATCAGCATACTGCGACTGGAATAACATTGTCATCTGCTGCGCCAAACCACTACACTGAGTGGTAGCTTCACGCATCCGTAACTTTCCTTATGATAACAGATACAGGGACTTACTATGCTTTGGTCATTTATTGCTGTCTGTTTCTCCGCATGGCTTTATGTCGATGCATCCTATCGCGGGCCGGCCTGGCGACGCTGGGTATTTAAACCTGTCACCCTGATTCTGTTGCTGTTGCTGGCCTGGCAGGCGCCGATGTTCAATGCCATCAGCTACCTGGTGCTGGCCGGCCTGTGCGCCTCCCTGCTCGGCGACGCCCTGACCCTGCTGCCGCGCCAGCGGGTGATGTACGCAGTGGGCGCCTTCTTCCTGTCGCATCTGCTGTATACCATCTGGTTCGCCAGCCAGCTGACGCTGTCATTCTTCTGGCCGCTGCCGCTGGTGCTGCTGGTATTCGGCGCCCTGCTGATGGCGGTGATCTGGAGCCGGCTGGAAGAGATGAAAATGCCGGTGCTGACCTTTATCGGCATGACGCTGGTGATGGTCTGGCTGGCCGGTGAGCTGTGGTTTGCCCGCCCTACCAACACCGCGCTGTCCGGATTCGCCGGCGCCGCTCTGCTGCTGCTGAGCAATGCCGTGTGGCTGGTGAGCCACTATCGCCGCCGTTTCCGCGCCGATAACGCCATTGCCGCCGCGTTTTACTTTGCCGGCCACTTCCTCATCGTGCGCGCGCTGTACCTGTAATTTAGTCCTTGACTCTGGAGTCGACTCCAGAGTGTATCCTACGTCTAATGAGAAAATTATCATTTACCGGAGGGTGCCATGTCGACTCCAGACGCGCAGGATAAAAAAGTCCCACAATTCTCGTCATTCACCATGCGGCCAGCGCCCGCCCCGGCGGAAAGCTGCTGCACAGACCACGCCTGCGCCGCAGAGAGCGCGCCTGCCGCCGAAGCGCTCAGCGACGCCCGCTACAGCTGGCAGGTTGCAGGCATGGACTGCGCCGCCTGCGCCCGCAAGGTGGAAACGGCGGTTCGTCAGGTGCCCGGCGTCAGTCAGGTTCAGGTGCTGTTCGCCACTGAAAAATTATTGGTTAACGCCGAGGGCGACGTTCGGGCTCAGGTTGAGCAGGCGGTACGTCAGGCAGGCTATACGCTGCGCGATGCCGATGCCCCCGCGTCAGAGAAAACTCAGGGCTCGCGGCTGCGCGACAATTTACCGTTGCTGACGCTGGTCATGATGATGGCCCTGAGCTGGGGGCTGGAGCAGGCCAACCACCCTGCCGGTCAGTTAGCCTTTATTGCCACCACCCTGGTCGGCCTCTGGCCGGTTGCCCGCCAGGCGCTGCGCCTGATCAAGAGCGGGAGCTGGTTCGCCATTGAAACGCTGATGAGCGTCGCCGCCATCGGGGCGCTGTTTATCGGCGCCACCGCAGAGGCGGCGATGGTCCTGCTGCTGTTCCTGATCGGCGAGCGTCTCGAAGGCTGGGCCGCCAGCCGCGCGCGGCAGGGGGTGAGCGCGCTGATGGCGCTGAAGCCCGACACCGCCATTCGCCTGCGCAACGGCGTGCGGGAAACCGTCGCCCAGCGCGATCTGCGCCCCGGGGATGTGATCGAAGTGGCCGCCGGTGGGCGTCTGCCGGCGGATGGTCAGCTGCTGTCGCCATTTGCCAGCTTTGATGAAAGCGCTCTGACCGGCGAGTCGGTGCCGGTGGAGCGCCAGGCCGGAGAACGCGTAGCGGCAGGCGCCACCAGCGTCGACCGCCTGGTGCAGCTGACCGTAATCTCCGAACCGGGCGACAGCGCCATCGACCGCATCCTGAAGCTGATTGAAGAGGCGGAGGAGCGTCGGGCGCCGATCGAGCGTTTTATCGATCGCTTCAGCCGGATCTACACTCCGGCCATTATGGTGGTGGCCCTGTTGGTCGCCATTGTCCCGCCCCTGCTCTTCGCCAGCGCCTGGCTGCCGTGGATTTATAAAGGGCTGACGCTGCTGCTGATCGGCTGCCCGTGCGCGCTGGTCATCTCCACCCCGGCAGCCATCACTTCCGGCCTGGCGGTCGCCGCCCGACGCGGAGCGTTAATTAAAGGCGGCGCGGCCCTGGAACAGCTGGGCCAGGTGCGCCAGGTGGCGTTCGACAAAACCGGCACCCTGACCGTCGGCCAGCCGCAGGTGACCTCGGTCATCGCCACGGCTGAGAATGACGATAACACGCTGCTGGCGCTGGCGGCGGCGGTTGAGCAAGGCTCCAGCCATCCGCTGGCGCAGGCTATCGTCCGCGAAGCGCAGCGGCGTCAGTTGAGTATTCCGCAGGCCAGCGGCCAGCGGGCGCTGGCCGGCTCCGGTATCGAAGCCGAGGTCAACGGCAGCCGTATCGTGATCTGCGCGGCCAGCAAAGCCGCCCCGTCAGATCATGAGGCGCAGATCCAGCAGCTGGAGAGCGCCGGTCAAACGGTGGTGCTGGTCATGCGCGGCGAGACGCTTCTCGGCATCCTGGCGCTGCGCGACACCCTGCGCGACGACGCGCGTCAGGCAGTGGATGCCTTACACCAGCTGGGGGTGCAGGGGGTGATCCTTACCGGGGATAACCCGCGCGCCGCGGCGGCCATCGCCAGCGAACTGGGGCTGGAATTCCGCGCCGGCCTGCTGCCGGCGGACAAAGTCGAAGCGGTGATGGCGCTGAATGCCGATGCGCCGCTGGCGATGGTCGGGGACGGCATCAACGACGCCCCGGCGATGAAGGCGGCGACCATCGGCATCGCCATGGGCAGCGGCACCGACGTGGCGCTGGAGACCGCCGACGCCGCGCTGACCCACAACCGTCTGACCGGCCTGGCGCAGATGATCTCCCTGGCGCGGGCGACCCACGCGAATATTCGCCAGAACATCGCGATTGCCTTAGGGCTGAAGGGGATTTTCCTTGTCACCACCCTGCTCGGCCTGACCGGCCTGTGGCTGGCGGTGCTGGCGGATACCGGCGCCACCGTACTGGTAACGGCTAACGCGCTGCGGTTATTGCGTAAGAAGTTGTAGCATAGATACCGGCTTCCCTGCTCGCGCTACGCTTAGCAGGGCTACGGTTCCAGACCGTCGGGTAGCCCGGATAAGGCGCTACGCGCCGCCATCCGGGATATTCCCTGCTCGCGCTGCGCTTAGCAGGGCTACGGTTCCGGACCGTCGGGTAGCCCGGATAAGGCGCTACGCGCCGCTATCCGGGGTATTCCCTGCTCGCGCTGCGCTTAGCAGGGCTACGATTCCGGACCGTCGGGTAGCCCGGATAAGGCGCTACGCGCCGCTATCCGGGGTATTCCCTGCTCGCGCTACGCTTAGCAGGGCTACGGTTCCAGACCGTCGGGTAGCCCGGATAAGGCGCTACGCGCCGCCATCCGGGATATTCCCTGCTCGCGCTACGCTTAGCAGGGCTACGGTTACAGACCGTCGGGTAGCCCGGATAAGGCGCTACGCGTCGCCATCCGGGAGAGACTCAGTGGCTTTTGCGGATCAGGTAGCGGTACGGCAGAGCTTCGGTTTGCTGGGCCACCAGCTCATGCTCCATAAAGCGGCAGAATCCCGGGATATCGCGGGTGGTGGCCGGATCGTCAGCAATAATCAGCAGCGTCTCGCCGACGGGCATTGTCCGCACGGTTTTACGCACCATCATGACCGGCTCCGGGCAGCGCAGTCCCAGGGCATCCAGAGTGTGGTCTGGAGTGGAGAAAAGTTCGCTCATTTTAGTCTCACATCAACAAAACGGCCCTAGTTTACCCCCAGTTCGCCAGTACGCAAGCCAGGTTAACGTTTGCGCGAAAAACAACCATTGCATTACGCCGGCAACGCAGTATCATGCAGCCGTTTTTCATTGGGTTCCCTCACCCCAACGTTCCGCTGCCGATTGCTCATTTACCTGAAGCATGACGGGCATAAAAAGGTCACAATATGAATCCGTTTACTACCGTACAGCGCAAAAAAGCGCTCGTCTGGCTTTCGCTATTTCATCTGCTGGTGATCACCTCCAGCAACTATCTGGTTCAGCTACCGATCTCCATCTTTGGTTTCCATACCACCTGGGGGGCGTTCAGTTTTCCGTTTATCTTCCTCGCCACCGATCTGACGGTGCGAATTTTTGGCGCACCGCTGGCGCGACGCATTATTTTTGCGGTGATGGTCCCGGCGCTGGTCATCTCCTACGCCATCTCCGCCCTGTTTTACATGGGCGAGTGGCAGGGTTTCGCGGCGCTGGGCACCTTTAATCTCTTCGTCGCGCGTATCGCCATCGCCAGCTTTATGGCCTATGCGCTGGGGCAGATCCTCGACGTCCACGTCTTCAACCGCCTGCGGCAGAGCCGCCGCTGGTGGCTGGCCCCCACCGCCTCGACGCTGTTCGGCAACATCAGCGATACCGTGGCGTTCTTCTTCATCGCCTTCTGGCGCAGCCCGGATCCATTTATGGCCGCCCACTGGGGGGAAATCGCCCTCGTCGACTACAGCTTTAAAGTGCTTATCAGCATCATTTTCTTCCTGCCGATGTACGGCGTACTGTTAAATATGCTGTTGAAAAGGCTGGCGGATAAATCTGATTTGTCGGCATTGCAGCCGAGTTAAAGGTACTCGCGGGCTGATGTGTTAAGATAGCCGGATGAGCCATTAGTGGCCGTTTATCGAAAGGAAGATGTCAATGCGCAATTTGGTTAAATATGTCGGTATTGGCCTGCTGGTGATGGGGCTTGCCGCCTGCGATAACAGCGATTCAAAAGCGCCAACCGTTGGGGCAGCAGCGGAGAGCAACACCAGCGGCCAGGCGATCAGCCTGCTGGATGGCAAACTGAGCTTCACCCTGCCTGCGGGCATGGCCGACCAGAGCGGCAAACTGGGTACTCAGGCGAACAACATGCACGTCTATTCTGACGCCACCGGCCAGAAAGCAGTCATCGTCATCGTCGGCGACAGCACCAATGAAGACCTGGCGGTGCTGGCGAAGCGCCTGGAAGATCAGCAGCGTAGCCGCGACCCGCAGCTGCAGGTGGTGAGCAATAAATCGCTGGAGATCAAAGGTCACACCCTGCAGCAGCTGGACAGCATCATCTCCGCCAAGGGGCAGACCGCCTGGTCTTCCGTGCTCCTCGGCAAAGTGGATGACAAACTGCTGACCCTGCAGGTCACCCTGCCGGCGGACAACCAGCAGCAGGCGCAGACCGAAGCGGAAAGCATCATCAGCACCCTCACCATCCAGTAATTACTGGCCTGGTGCGACGGCCTCCGGTTCGCTGACCGGGGGCCGTTTTTTTAACCGCCAGCCCAGCAGCAGCGCCGCCATCACCAGACCTGCCGCCGCCAGATATATCACCGGGATCCCGGTCCACGCCATCAGCAAGCCGGCCAGCGGCCCGGTGACGCCTAACGACAAATCCATAAACACGGTATAGGTGGCCAGCGCCGACCCCTGGTTATGCTGCGGCACCGCTTTCACCGCCACCACGCCCAGCGCCGGAAAGACCAGTGAGAACCCGGCCCCGGTAAGAAAGGTGCCGATTTTCGCCAGCAGCGGCGTATCGGCAAAGCCGACCAGCAGCAGGCCGATGATCTCCACGCTAAAGCAGAGCATCGCCACGTTCAGCCCCCCCAGCCGGTTAATGGCGTTGGGAAACAGCAGCCGCGCGCCAACGAACGCGCAGCTGAACAACGTCAGGGCGAAGGCCGCCCCGTCCCAGCCTTTGGCGTCATAAAACAGCGTGATAAAGGTGGCGATAACCCCGAAACCGGCGGAGGCCAGGGCCAGCGCCATGCCGTAGGGCCACACCCGCCCGAGCACCGCGCGAAACGACATTGCTTTGCCTTTCGCCGCCTTCACCGCTGCGCGGGGCAGCGCGCAGAGGATAGCCACCAGCGCAACCGCCATAATGACCCCGGCCAGGCCGCTGAGGCCAATTTGCGAATAGCACAGCACGCCGAGCGGGGCGCCCATCGCCATCGCCCCGTAGGTCACAATGCCGTTCCATGAGATCACCCGCCCGATATGCAGCGACCCAACAACGCCGACGCCCCACAGCGTCGAGCCGGTGCCGGCAAAGCTCTGGCCGATGCCGAGAATGACTCGTCCGAGGCATAGCAGCAGCAGGCTAACCAGCGGCCAGCCGCTGCTCCAGGCGGCCAGCAGATAGCTCAGACCGCTTAAAAAGCAGCCGCAGAGGCCGAAGACGACAATCTTTTTGGGCCCCAGCAGGTCAGCGTAGCGCCCGGCGTGCGGGCGGCTGAGCAGCGTGGCGAAATATTGCAGACTAATCACCAGGCCGGCCCAGAAAGCGCTAAAGCCCATTACATCATGCACATAGCCAGGAAGTACCGCCAGCGGCAAGCCGATGGTGAGGTAGCTGGCAAAGTTAAAAATAACCACGGAGACAATCCGCAGATTGAGGCGCAGTCCATTGAGCGCCGGTTCGGCGACGGATTCGGGCATCAGGTTCCACCAGATTTGTACTATACAGAGCCACTATTACCACGACTTCTGTTGAAAAGCAGCCTTCCGATGGCAATAACCTCAGCGGCGCCATCGCCGCGCTCATCAGCATAAATTGCCGCGACGATTATTCGACTTTCCTTAATGGAAGGATAAATACATATTAATAATTATCGCTATTGCCTGAGCAGGGTTAAATTACTTATACTTCCTCACGGCTCTGATAGCGCCTCATTGTTTATCATGATGTTAATATTTCTATAACATCATATTTCCCTCTCCGGCCTGTTTTAATACAGATGAACATATTGCCTGACAGAACAACCACAGCATATCAGCCTATATAAAAGTTTCTTACGTGGCATAAGTTAATGCCAGTAGCCAATATATTGACATGGAGTATTCATGAAAAAAATTATTCACTGGATGATTGCCGCTACGGTTGTCGGTGCGCTCGCCGGTTGCGCACGGACAGCCCCTATTGAACAGGTCAATGCGATAGTGAGCGCCGGCCATACGGAAGCGCAGGTCAAGGATGCCATTATCAAAGCAGGTGCTCAGCGCCAATGGATTATGTCTGACGCGGGCCCTGGCGTCATAAAAGGTAAATTGCAAAATCGCGACCATGTCGCGGATATTAAAATTAACTACTCCGCAACAAGTTATTCTATTGTCTATGTGAGTAGCATTAATCTCATGGCCGCCAACGGAAAAATTCATAGAAACTATAACCGCTGGGTACACAACCTCGATAAAGATATTCAGGTTACGCTGGCAGCAAACACCGCTCTGCAACAATAAATATACATACGGGTCACTACTGACCCGTTTCGCCGATTATTTGTAATAAGGTTGTACCGAACGTGTACCAAAAGGATTCTCTCAGCGCACTTGATGCCATTACTGAAGCGCAGCGTATTGCTTTTGCCCCCATGCTCTTTCAAACCGCATTATGTCTACGCAACTCAGGTATTCTGGGTTATCTGGACCAACAAGGTAAACGCGGTGCAACGTTTGCAGCCATCAGTGAAATTTTCGACGGAAAAGAATATGCCGTTAGCGTTTTGCTCGATATGGGATTAAGCGGTCGTATCCTGACCTATAAAGAGGAACGCTACCACCTCTCTAAAATAGGACATTTCTTACTTCATGATCCGATGACGCGAGTAAATATGGATTTTACTCAAGACGTTTGTTATCAAGGATTATTCTTTCTGGAAAATGCGCTCCAGGAGGGAAAGCCTTCAGGATTAAAAGTTTTTGGTGAGTGGCCAACGATTTACCCTGCCTTGTCACAGCTACCACCCGCGGCGCGCAAAAGCTGGTTTGCCTTCGACCATTACTATTCCGATGGCGCCTTCACTGCAGCGCTGCCCTATGTATTCGCCAGCCAGCCCGCAAGGCTGTACGATGTAGGCGGTAATACCGGGAAATGGGCGCTACGCTGTTGCCAGTACGATGAAAATATCGCGGTCACGTTATTAGATTTACCGCAACAAATTGCACTGGCACGGGAAAATATAGAAAATGCTGGCCTTGCCCATCGCATCGATTTTCATGCTGTGGATATGCTGAGTGACGCCCCCCTACCCGGAGAAGCGGATATCTGGTGGATGAGTCAGTTCCTGGACTGTTTCTCGCCAGAACAAATCATCACCATACTCAGTAACGTGGCACAGGTCATGAAACCTGGCGCCCGCCTGTACATTCTGGAATTGTTCTGGGATGCGCAGAAATTTGAAGCAGCATCATTTAGTCTGAATGCGTCTTCACTCTATTTTACCTGTATGGCCAACGGCAACAGCCGTTTCTACAGCGTAGAGAAGTTTTACCGCTATCTTGAAATGGCGGGGTTCGAAGTAGAACAGCGTCACGATAATTTAGGCGTTGGGCATACCTTGTTGATATGCCACAAGAATAATTGATTGATCGCGGATGCGAGTGGATGACATTTTCATTTAACATTGTTGATTGGCAGGCCTTCGCGCCTGGCGTCAGTGGCCCCGAGCAATGGCAACGGTGGTCACAGCATTTGCACGCCATCGATCCCGCCGCGGCGCCACCCAAACTCAGCGAATTGCCGATGATGACCGCACGCCGACTCAGCTCGGGAAGTAAGCTGGCTGTGGAATGCGGTCTGGCTATGCTCCGTCGCCATGAAATCGATGCCGTTCTTTATACCAGCCGTCACGGCGAACTGGAGCGCAACTATCGGATCCTCCATGCGCTGGCTATGGAGCAAGCGATCTCGCCGACCGATTTCGCCTTATCGGTGCATAATTCCGCCGTGGGTAATCTGACGATTGCTGCAAAAAAAGCGATTATGTCGTCATCCCTTTCTGCCGGACGCGATACGTTTCAGCAGGGATTATACGAAGTGATGGGCCTGCTACAGGCGGGTTATCAGCGCGTGTTGATGGTTGATTTCGACGGTTTTCTCCCTGAGTTTTACCACGCTCAGTTGCCGCCAGGTATCACCACCTGGCCCTATGCGGCAGCCTGGGTGATTGAGCCCGGTCGCCAGTGGCAATGCCACGCCCAGCCTCATGCAGCCGTTGCTGAAAGTCCATTACCGCAAAGTTTACTGTTCTTGCAGTACTATTTGCAGAATGCCCGCACGTTCACGCTTCCCGGCGATCGCGTGCAATGGCAATGGAGCCGCGCATGAAGCCGTTTTTCCACCGGCTTAATCGGCTCTGGCGCGCAGCGATGACCGGTTTCTGCTTCGCACTGTTTGGCATTGGCGGCCTGCTGCTCTCGCTCATCTGGTTTAATCTGCTGCTGGTTTTGGTACGTAATAAAACCCGCCGACGCCGTATCGCGCGGCGCAGCATTTCCGTTAGCTTTCGCGTATTCCTCAGCGTGGTGAAAAGCGTCGGCGTTCTCGATTACCGTATCGATGGCCGCGATATTTTGCGCGCGGAGCGCGGTTGCCTGGTGGTCGCCAATCACCCCAGCCTTATTGACTACGTAATGCTGGCCTCGGTGATGCCGGAGACCGACTGCATGGTAAAAAGCGCGCTGCTGAAAAATCCATTCGTCAGCGGCGTGATCCGCGCCGCCGATTATCTGATTAACGATCAGGCCGATGCCCTGCTGCCGGCAAGCCGGCAGCGTTTACAGCAAGGCGATACGATTTTGATTTTCCCTGAAGGCACGCGCACCGTGCCGGGGAAAAAAATGCAGCTACAGCGGGGGGCGGCTAATATCGCGGTACGCTGTGGCAGCGATTTACGCATTGTCGTCATCCGCTGTACCGAGCATATGCTGGGTAAACAAAGCAAATGGTACGACGCGCCGCCAACTAAGCCGCGGTTTACCGTCGAGGTTGGAGAACGGCTGCCAATACATCAGTTTTATGATGCCAATAAACAAGAACCGGCGCTGGCCGCAAGACAGTTGAACCGTCATATTTTGCTTAAATTAGAAACAGGCACTCTCCCTGAAACAGGAATGAATGATGCAAGCGCTCTATCTTGAAATTAAAAATCTGATCATCAGTACATTGAACCTGGACGAGCTGTCCGCTGATGATATCGACACCGACGCCGCGCTGTTTGGCGATGGTCTGGGTCTGGACTCAATTGATGCGCTGGAGCTGGGTCTGGCGGTAAAAAATCAGTACGGCGTGGTGCTGTCGGCTGAAAGTGAAGAGATGCGTCAGCATTTCTACTCTGTCGCCACGCTGGCGGCATTTATTCAAGCACAGCGCGCCTGAGGAGAGTGGTTATGAATGAACAACAAGCCATTTACGAAGAAATCTCCGCGCTGCTGGTGAACGTGTTTGAAATCGATCCGCAGGATATTACGCCTGAGGCCCGCCTGTACGAAGATCTCGAACTGGACAGTATTGACGCCATCGACATGATCGTCCATCTGCAAAAGAAAATTGGTAAGAAAATCAAGCCAGAAGAGTTCAAAACTGTCCGCACCGTGCAGGATGTGGTCGATGCGGTAGAACGCCTGTTCAAAGAAGAATAATTCACCGTGTCGGGCATTCGCTCACTGCCAGTTGTGCCATTGCTGACGGGCATATTGCTGCTGGCCTGGCCGTTTATAATCTGGTTCGGCCTCGCGCATAACAGCCTGCAAGGGTTGTTACCGCTCATGGCGCTGATGTTGTTTTTACGCTTTCGTCAGACCCGGCGACGGGCGGGAGCGCTGAGCGTGGTCACTCAGATTGTGGCGGTGGCCGGCATGACGCTATGTATTGCCAGCTACCTGCTGAAAACCCATCAGTTACTGCTATTTTACCCGGTGGTAGTGAACAGCGTGATGCTGGCGGTGTTTGGCGGTTCGCTATGGTCCAGGATGCCGATAATCGAGCGTCTGGCGCGACTGCGTGAACCGGATCTTCCGGAGCGGGCTGTACGCTATACCCGGCGCGTCACCCAAATCTGGTGCGCCTTTTTCATCATTAACGGTGGCATTGCGCTTTTTACCGCGCTGTATGGCGATCTGTCCCTGTGGACGGCGTGGAACGGCATGATTTCCTATCTGCTGATGGGCACGCTCATGGCCGGCGAGTGGCTGGTGCGCCAGCGGGTGATAAAACGAGATAAACCATGAAGCAGCCTCTCCCGTTGGACCAGTGGCTCAGCGCCGCGCGTTCGCCGGAAACGCCGATCGCCTGGCAGGACACGCACCTCTGGACGCTTGCACATCTGCGCCATGATGTCGCCCACCTGCTCACGCACTTGCGTCAGCAGCCAGCCATGCGCTGGGCGTTGTGCATTGAAAATAGCTACTTGTTTATCGTCGCTCTGCTGGCAACCCTGCATGCCGGCAAAACGCCGGTCCTTCCCGGCCACGGCCGTATTTCGCTGTTAAATGAGCAGAAGGCGCTGTTTGACGGCATTCTCAGCGATAAAGCGCTGGCATGGGATGGCGCGCTGGTGATTGTCGAGTCCACGATGGCGGTAACGAGCGGCCAGATGCATTTTCCCGCGCCAGGCAAAGAGGCTTGCATTGAGTTATTCACCTCCGGTTCCACCGGTCAACCGAAGCGAATTTGCAAACCGATCGGCTCGCTCGACCGCGAGGCGGCGCTGTTATCCGCCTGCTATGCCGGGCGTCTGGCAGGCTGTCGGGTGGTGGCATCCGTAGCGCCGCAGCATATGTATGGCCTGACGTTTCGACTGTTCTTGCCAATGGCGTTGGGTTTACCGCTTCACGCGGACATGCTGGAGTACACCGAGCAGTTAACGGCGTTAAGCCGGAAGCATCGCTATCTGTTTATTAGTAGTCCGGCCTTCCTTAAACGTCTCGACCACCGGCTTACCCCTCCGCCGATCGAAATGATCGTGTCCGCAGGCGGCAAGCTGCTTTGGCAGGATGCCGTGCAAACCGCCCGCTGGTGCAATACCTGGCCGGATGAAATATACGGCAGTACGGAAAGCGGCGTCATCGCCTGCCGCCAGCGCGTGCAGGATGAGGCGCCATGGCAACCGTTTCCTGGCATCCGCTTTCAGCCAGAAGGCGATGCGTTCCGCCTCTTTTCTCCGCTTATTACCGATAACCGCGGCCAGCTGCTCGAGGATATTTTGCATTTTCGCGAGAGTGGCCACTTCCATTTGGCAGGCCGTCGGGATCGCGTGGTCAAAATTGAAGAGAAGCGCATATCGCTGAGCGAAGTGGAGCAGCGCCTGCTGGAACTTGAAGGCATCATTGATGCCGCCGTGTTACCCATCACCCGCGGCAGCCGTCAGAGTATTGGCGTATTGCTGGTGCTGGATAACCATGCCCGCCAGCGCTGGGGAAAAAGCCAGGAGACTCATTGGCGAAAAGCACTGCGCCCTCTGCTGGAACCAGTCGCCATTCCCCGCTACTGGCGGGTTATCGACGAGATCCCCGTCAATAGTATGAACAAGCGTGTCTACGCGCAGTTACAGGAGTTATTTCATGCAGCCCCATGAAATTGAGCGCCGTCAGCCACAAGCCGATCGGGTTGAAATCATTTTATCGGTGGATCCGGCGTTATTCTGGTTTCGCGGCCACTTTGCCGTTCAGCCCTTGTTGCCAGGCGTCGCGCAGATTGACTGGGCGATGCATTACGCTACCACCTTGCTGGCGCCCGGCTGGCGCTTTCACGATATTCACAATGTGAAATTCCAGTCGCCGCTCCTGCCGGGGGCGATCGTGACGCTCACTCTTAGCTGGCAGGAGGCGCGTCAGCTCATCACCTTCAGCTATCAGCGCCACGATGGCGAAACACGACATACCGCCAGCAGCGGGAAGATTCGCTTATGTCGCTAACCTTCTCCCCCTGCGTGGTGATCCCGTGCTATAACCACGGCGCGATGATGTCGCGGGTGCTGGCGCGCCTGCAGCCGTTTGATCTTCCCTGTATCGTGGTGGACGACGGGAGCGACAGTCGCACACAGCTGGAGCTGGAGCGACTGGCGCTGGAAACCCCGGATCTGACGTTGATCCGCTTACCGCAGAACGCCGGAAAAGGCGCCGCGGTCATCTGCGGATTACAGGCCGCAGCGCAAGCCGGGTTCAGCCACGCGGTGCAGGTCGATGCCGATGGGCAGCACGCCATCGAAGATATTCCGCAGCTGCTGGCGCTGGCGCAGAAGCATCCCGAGGCGCTGATCTCCGGCCAGCCGGTTTACGACGACTCAATCCCGCGCTCGCGCCTGTACGGACGCTGGATCACCCACGTCTGGGTATGGATTGAAACGCTATCGCTGCAGCTAAAAGACAGCATGTGCGGCTTTCGCGTCTATCCGCTGGCGCCGACGCTGCAGCTGGCTAAGCGCGTGCCCCTCGGCAAGCGGATGGATTTTGATACCGAAGTGATGGTGCGCCTCTACTGGCAGGGGAACACCAGCTACTTTGTCCCGACCCGCGTGACCTATCCGCCGGACGGTTTGTCGCATTTCGATGCCCTCAGAGATAATTGCCGCATCTCGCTGATGCATACCCGACTGTTCCTCGGCATGTTGCCGCGGATCCCCTCGCTGCTGTTTCGCCGCGCTTCGCCGCACTGGGCGCGTCAGAAGGAGGTCAAAGGCTTATGGGGCATGCGCCTGATGCTGTTGGTGTGGCGGCTGTTGGGACGACACGCGTTTTCGCTGCTGCTCTACCCGGTGGTCGGCGTCTACTGGCTAACGGCCAGCACCGCGCGCCGCGCTTCACAAAACTGGCTTACCCGCGTGCGCGACCAGTTAGCCGCTCGTCAGCTGCCGGAGCCGGGCGAACTCAGTAGCTATCGTCACTTCCTGCGCTTTGGCAACGCGATGCTGGATAAAATCGCCAGCTGGCGCGGCGAACTGCAGTTTGGTCGCGATGTGGTGTTTGCCGCAGGTGCCGAAGAGACGCTCAATATCGACGATCCGCGCGGCAAACTACTGCTGGCCTCACATCTCGGCGATGTTGAAGCCTGCCGTGCGCTGGCGCAGCTGCAGGGCAGCAAGACCATCAACGCGCTGGTGTTCAGCGACAATGCCCAACGCTTTAAGCAGATTATGGCGGAGATGGCCCCGCAGGCCGGACTCAACCTGCTGCCGGTCACCGATATCGGCCCGGAGACCGCCATGCTGCTGCAGGAAAAACTGGATCGCGGAGAATGGATCGCCATTGTCGGCGATCGTATTGCGGTCAATCCGCAGCGCGGCGGCGAGTGGCGCGTCTGCTGGAGCCGTTTTATGGGGCAACCGGCCCCCTTCCCGCAGGGGCCCTTTATCCTCGCGGCTATTTTGCGCTGCCCGGTCAATTTGATGTTCGCTCTGCGTCAGCAGGGCAAGCTGCGCATTTACTGTGAGCCGTTCGCTGACCCGCTGCCGCTGCCGCGCGCCAATCGCCAGCAGGCACTGCAACATATCATCGATCGCTACGCCGAACGGCTGGAATATTACGCGCTGCAGTCGCCGCTCGACTGGTTTAACTTTTTCGATTTCTGGCGTTTGCCGGAGCCCAAAGATAAGGAGTAAAGGGTGCTTAACGATCCCCGTTTTACTGCTGAAGTAGAGCTAACCATTCCCTTTCACGACGTCGATATGATGGGCGTCGTCTGGCATGGCAACTATTTCCGCTACTTCGAAATTGCCCGCGAGGCGCTGCTTAACCAGTTCAACTACGGCTACCGGCAGATGAAAGCCTCCGGCTATCTGTGGCCGGTGGTGGATACCCGCGTGAAGTACCGGGACGTTATCACCTTCGAGCAGCGTATTCGCGTCCGCGCGCGTCTGGAAGAGTTCGAAAACCGCCTGCGCATTGGCTATGAAATTTTTGCCGCCGAGAGCGGCAAACGCACCACCACCGGCTACACCATCCAGGTCGCGGTGGACGAAAAAAGCGGCGAGATGTGTTTTGTCAGCCCGCAAGTTCTGTTTGAACGCATGGGGGTCACGCCATGAGATTGCTGCTGTTGGTGGGACTGTTCATCAGTCCGTTGGTCAGCGCGCTGACGCTCGATGACCTGCAAAAACAATTTAGCGAACAGCCGGTGGTGCGCGCCCACTTCGATCAAACCCGCACCATAAAGGATCTTCCGCAGCCGCTGCGATCCCAGGGGCGGATGTTGATCGCCCGCGACCAGGGCTTGCTGTGGGATCAAACCTCACCGTTCCCGATGCAACTGCTGCTGGATGACAAACGGATGGTGCAGGCGATTAACGGCCAGCCGCCGCAGACCGTCACCGCCGAAAACAACCCGCAGATGTTCCAGTTCAACCATCTGCTGCGCGCGCTGTTCCAGGCCGATCGTAACGTGCTGGAGGAGAACTTCCGCGTGGAATTCGCCGATAAAGGCGACGGGCGATGGACGCTGCGCCTGACGCCTGTCACCACGCCGCTGGATAAGATTTTCGCCAGCATCGATCTCGCCGGAAAAACCTACCTGGAGCATATTCAACTCAACGATAAACAAGGCGATCGCACCGATATCGCCCTTTCCCAACATCAACTGACGCCAGCGCAACTGACCGATGACGAACGCCAACGCTTTGCCGCCCAGTAAACGTCCTGCGCTGATCTGGGGCGTCGTCTGCCTGATACTGGCGGGCGCGCTGCTGGCGCTGTTGCCGCAGGCCCGGCTCAACAGCAGCGTGCTGGCGATGCTGCCCAAACAGACGCTCGGCGCGATCCCCCCCGCGCTGAACGACGGCTTTATGCAGCGTCTGGATCGTCAGCTGGTCTGGCTGGTCAGCCCCGGTAAACAGGCCGACCCGCAGGTGGCTCGCGACTGGCTGCGGTTGCTGCAAACCTCAGACGCGCTGGCCGAGGTCAAAGGCCCAATGGATGCCGCCAGTCAGCAGGCCTGGGGAACGTTTTTCTGGCAACATCGCAATGCGTTAATCGACCCCGCCACCCGCGCACGTCTGCAGGAGGGCGGCGAAGCGCAGGCCCAGTGGATCCTTTCGCAGCTCTATTCGGCGTTTTCCGGGGTCAGCGGTAAAGAGTTACAAAACGACCCGCTGATGCTGATGCGCGGCTCACAGCTGGCGATGGCGAATAGCGGCCAGCGGATGCAGCTGCAGGACGGGTGGCTGACCAGCAAAGACGCGCAAGGTAACGTCTGGTATCTGCTGCACGGCGAGCTGGCGGGTTCGTCGTTCGATATGCGACAGACGCACCGCCTGGTGACCACCCTCGCGCAGCTTGAAAAGGAATTAAAAGCGCGCCACCCGCAGGCGCAGCTGCTGTCGCGCGGCACCGTATTTTACAGTGATTACGCCAGCCAGCAGGCGAAGCGCGATATCTCCACTCTCGGCGCGGCCACCCTGTTCGGCGTCATCCTGTTGATCGTGGCCGTGTTCCGCTCGCTGCGTCCGCTGCTGTTATGCGCGATCTCTATCGCTATCGGCGCACTGGCCGGCACCGTTGCCACGCTGCTGCTGTTTGGCGAGCTGCATCTGATGACCCTGGTGATGAGCATGAGCATTATTGGCATTTCCGCAGATTACACGCTCTATTACCTGACAGAACGGATGGTCCATGGCGCAGCGGCTTCACCGTGGCAAAGCCTTGTTAAAGTACGGAAAGCGCTGCTGCTGGCGCTGCTTACCACCGTGGCGGCTTATTTAATCATGATGCTGGCCCCCTTCCCGGCCATTCGCCAGATGGCGCTATTTGCGGCCGTGGGGCTAAGCGCCTCATGCCTGACGGTGATTTTCTGGCAGCCATGGCTGTGCCATGGGCTCCCGGTGCGTCCCGTTCCAGCGATGGTGCTGATGTCGCGCTGGCTCGCGGCATGGCGGCGTAACAAAAAACTCGCCATCGGTCTGCCGGTGGTTCTGGCCATTTTCTCCCTGACGGGGCTCGCTCTCCTGCGGGTGGATGACGATATCTCACAGCTGCAGGCGCTGCCGCAGAATATCCTCTCACAGGAGCATGCCATCACCGCGCTCACTGGCCAAAGCGTCGATCAAAAGTGGTTCGTGGTTTACGGCGACACGGCGCAACAAACGCTGCAGCGGCTAGAAGCCTTTATGCCCGCACTGGCTAAAGCGCAAACCGACGGTATGCTTGGCGGGTATCGCGCCATTCCGCTCAATTCACTGGCCCGCCAGCAGCAGGATCTGGCCCTGCTGAAGCAGGCGGCGCCGGCCATCGGCCAGGCGCTGAATAACGCCGGACTCACCGCTGTTCACCCCGACCTGAGGCCGATGCCGGTGACAGTCGGCGACTGGCTTGCCAGTCCGGCCAGCGAAGGCTGGCGGCTGCTATGGCTGACGCTGCCGGATGGCGAAAGCGGCGTACTGGTGCCAGTGAGCGGGGTGAAAGATAGCGCGGCGCTGAAGGCGCTCAGCACAACCCAGACTGGCGTGGCGTGGGTCGATCGTAAAAGCGATTTCGACCAGCTTTTCGCGCTCTACCGTCATATTTTAACCGGGCTGCTCGGCGTTGCGCTGGCGGTGATTGCCTGCGGTGCCGCTATCCGCCTTGGCTGGCGCAAGGGCTTAATAAGCCTGGTGCCGTCGGTATTGTCGCTGGGATGCGGCCTGGGGGCGTTGGCGCTCACCGGCCACGCCGTTAACCTGTTCTCCTTACTGGCGCTGGTGCTGGTACTTGGGATTGGCATCAACTACACCCTGTTTTTCAGCAACCCGCGCGGCACACCGCTGACATCGCTGCTGGCGGTTACCCTGGCGATGATGACCACCTTATTAACGCTTGGCATGCTGGTGTTTAGCGCCACCCAGGCCATCAGCAGCTTTGGCACTGTCCTGGTCAGCGGTATTTTCACCGCTTTCCTGCTGTCGCCGCTGGCGATGCCGAGCAAAAAAGAGAAAAAAAGACGATGAGAAGACCATCATTCTGGCGCGCCTTCGCGCTCTTCGCCGCCTTATTGCTGGCCGGCTGCAGTCATTCGCCGCCGGAGCCGCAAGGCCGTCCGCAGGCGTGGCTGGAGCCGGGTACGCGCGTCACGTTACCGCCGCCGGGCATCTCGCCGGCCATCAGTTCCCAGCAGTTATTGACCGGCCGCTTCAACGGCCAAACCCAGTCGCTGCTGGTGCTGCTCAATGCCGATGATAAAAAGCTCACGCTGGCGGGCCTGTCGTCCGTCGGTATCCGCCTGTTCCTGGTGACCTATGATCAACAAGGGCTGCGCGCGGAACAGTCGATGGTGATCCCGCAACTGCCGCCCGCCAGCCAGGTGCTGGCCGATGTGATGCTCAGCCACTGGCCGCTTAGCGCATGGCTGCCGCAGCTGCCGAAAGGCTGGACGCTAACCGACCGCGGCGACAAACGCGAACTGCGTAACGCGCGCGGAAAACTGGTCACCGACATCACCTATATCAACCGCAAAGGCAAGCGCGTGCCGATTAGCATCGAGCAGCACGTCTTTAAATACCACATCACCATTCAATACCTGGGTGACTGAGATGATCTTCATTTCTGCTGTCGGCATGATTAACGCCCTGGGACGCGATAATGATGAAATCGCCGCCAATCTGGCCCGCGGTATAGCGCCCGGCATGCGCCCGCGTGAAGGGTGGTTACAGGGGCATCCGCAGGCGATTTTCGCGGGGGTGGACGGCGAACTACCCGCCATTCCCGATACCTTTCGCGACCATCGTTCGCGCAATAATCAGCTGCTGCTGGCGGCGCTGGCGCAGATCCAGCCGCAGGTGGATCGCGCCATCGCCCGCTATGGCCGGGCTCGGGTCGCCGTGGTGTTGGGCACCAGTACGTCAGGGCTGGATGAAGGCGACGTACACGTTAATTTGACGCTTAACGGCAAGGCGAGCGAGGCCTGGCGCTATCCACAGCAGGAGCTGGGCGACCCATCGCGTTTTCTCAGCCGCTGGCTGGCGCTGGATGGTCCGGCATATACCCTGTCAACCGCCTGCTCCTCCAGCGCGCGGGCAATAATCAGCGGACGGCGGCTCATTGAGGCGGGGCTGGCGGATGTGGCGATCGTCGGCGGCGCGGATACCCTTAGCCGGATGCCCATCAACGGCTTTCACAGCCTGGAGTCGCTCTCCACGACGCAGTGCCAGCCGTTTAGCCGCGACCGCAGCGGGATCACCATCGGCGAAGGGGCGGCGCTGATGCTGCTGACCCGCGAGCCGCAGCCCATCGCGCTGCTGGGTATCGGCGAATCCAGCGACGCCTGGCATATTTCCGCCCCGCATCCCCAAGGAGAAGGGGCGATGCGCGCCATTCAGCAGGCGCTGGACGACGCGGGCATCATGCCGGAGCAGGTGGGTTACATTAACCTGCACGGTACCGCTACGCGGCTTAACGACCAGATAGAAGCCCGGGTGATCAACGCGCTGTTTGGCGAAAGGGTGCCCTGTAGTTCCACCAAACATCTGACCGGACATACGCTGGGTGCGGCGGGGATCACCGAGGCCGCCATCGGCATGCTGATCCTGCAGCGCAATCTGTTGTTACCGGCACAGGATTTCAGTCAGTCTCCGCAGGATGACACGCTACCGCCGTGCGGGCTCATTGAACATCCGCAGCCGCTGTTGCGGCCAGTTATCCTGTCGAACTCTTTTGCCTTTGGCGGCAATAACACCAGCATCCTGCTCGGGAGAATGTCATGAGCCACTTTTTATCACCCGGCAGTTACCTGCCGCACGACGCGCCGATGCTGCTGCTGGAAGAGGTCGAGGCGGTGACTGCCGACACCGCCACCTGCCGCGTCGCGGTCTCACCCGGCAGCGTTCTGGCGCCATTTCTCGATACCAACGGCGATCTTCCCGGCTGGTTCGCCCTTGAATTAATGGCGCAGACCGTCGGCGTCTGGTCCGGCTGGCACCGCCAGCAGCAAGGACAAACATCGCTCGCTTTAGGCATGGTGCTGGGCGCGCGCGAACTGGTTTGCGCGGCCGGGAGCCTGCCGGGCGGAAAGACGCTGTCCATCAGCGTGAAGCTCTTGATGCAGGATGAACGTTTCGGCAGCTTCGAAGGCACCATTATGGTGGACGATGACGTCCTGGCCAGCGGGCGGGTCAACACCTTCCAGCCCACAACAGAAGAACTTAGCACTTTATTTCAACAAGGAGCGTCAGAATGAGTCGTTCAGTTTTGGTTACCGGCGCCAGCAAAGGCATCGGTCGCGCTATCGCCTGCCAGCTGGCAGCGGACGGTTTTGTGGTGGGCGTCCACTATCATCGCGACCGCGCGGGGGCGCAACAGACGCTGGAGGCGATAACCGCCGCCGGCGGCGACGGCCGGCTGCTGAGTTTTGACGTCGCCGATCGTCAGCAATGCCGCGAGGTACTGGAGCAGGATATGGCCGACCATGGCGCGTGGTATGGCATTGTCAGCAACGCCGGCATCGCCCGCGACGGCGCCTTCCCGGCGCTTGGCGATGACGACTGGGACGCCGTGATCCACACCAACCTCGACAGTTTTTATAACGTCATTCATCCCTGCATCATGCCGATGATTAGCGCGCGCCAGGGCGGACGTATCATCACCCTCTCCTCGGTTTCCGGCGTCATGGGCAACCGCGGCCAGGTCAACTATAGCGCCGCCAAGGCGGGCATTATCGGCGCCACCAAAGCGCTGGCGATAGAACTGGCAAAACGCAAAATCACCGTTAACTGTATTGCGCCGGGTCTTATCGACACCGGGATGATTGACATGGAAGAGCGCGCGCTGCAAGAGGCGATGACCATGATCCCGATGAAACGCATGGGTCAGGCCGACGAGGTGGCCGGGCTTGCCAGCTATTTAATGTCGGATATCGCGGGCTACGTCACCCGCCAGGTCATTTCCATCAACGGGGGGATGCTATGATACGCCGGGTGGTCATTACAGGGATGGGCGGGGTGACCGCGTTTGGCGAAAACTGGCAGGATGTCGCCACCAGGCTGCGGGAATATAAAAATGCGGTGCGTAAGATGCCTGAATGGCTGGCGTATGACGGACTGCATACGCTGCTGGGGGCGCCAATCGACGATTTCACCCTGCCGGAGCATTATACCCGCAAGCGTATCCGCGCGATGGGGCGGGTATCGCGGCTCTCCACCCGCGCCACTGAGCTCGCGCTGGAGCAGGCCGGGCTTATCGGCGACACCGTGCTGACCAACGGCCAAACCGGCATCGCTTACGGCTCGTCAACCGGTAGTACCGGTCCGGTGAGCGAGTTCGCCACCATGTTGACGGAGAAACATACCAACAATATCACCGGCACTACCTATGTGCAGATGATGCCGCATACCACCGCGGTGAATACCGGATTATTCTTCGGTCTGCGGGGGCGCGTGATCCCCACCTCCAGCGCCTGCACCTCCGGCAGCCAGGCGATTGGCTACGCCTGGGAAGCCATTCGCCATGGTTACCAAACGGTGATGGTGGCCGGCGGGGCCGAGGAGCTCTGCCCTTCGGAAGCCGCGGTATTCGATACCCTCTTCGCCACCAGCCAACGCAATGACGAACCGGCCCTCACCCCCTCTCCGTTCGATGAACAGCGAGATGGTCTGGTGATTGGCGAAGGCGCCGGCACGCTGATCCTTGAAGATCTCGAGCATGCCAAAGCGCGCGGCGCAACCATCTACGGTGAAATCGTCGGGTTCGCCACTAACTGCGATGCGGCCCATATTACCCAGCCGCAGCGCGAAACCATGCAGATCTGCATGGAACAATCGCTAAACATGGCGGGCTTAAGCCCCCGGGATATCGGCTATATTTCGGCCCACGGCACCGCCACCGATCGCGGCGATATCGCGGAAAGCCAGGCAACGGCGGCCGTTTACGGCGACAGCGTGCCGATCTCTTCGCTGAAAAGCTATTTCGGCCATACGCTTGGCGCTTGCGGGGCGTTAGAAGCGTGGATGAGCCTGCAGATGATGCGCGAAGGCTGGTTTGCGCCAACGCTGAATCTCCATAAACCGGACGCCAACTGTGGCGAACTGGATTACATCATGGGGGAAAAGCGCAAACTGGAGTGTGAATTCCTGCAGAGCAACAACTTCGCCTTCGGCGGCATTAACACCTCAATCATTATTCGACGCTGGCCTTGAAATGTATCAGCTTTTTCTGGGTAAGATCTCCGCCCTTAGCGCCCTGCCGTTACCGCCTGCGTTGATGGCACAGGCGCCGGACGGACCGCGACGAGCCAGCTGGCTTGCCGGCCGCGCGCTGCTGGCGCAGGCGGCTGCCCCGCTGACGGACATTCAGCTTGGCGAACAGGGCAAGCCTGCCTTCCCCGTCGCGCGCAGGCTGTGGTTTAACCTTAGCCACAGCGGCGACGATATTGCCCTGCTGCTCAGCGATAAAGGCGAGGTGGGTTGCGACATCGAAGTGATTCGCCCGCGCGAAGGCTGGCGCCGCCTGGCTAACGCCCTGTTCAGCGAAAGCGAGCACCAGGAACTGGCGCAGGCTTCGCCGGCGCAGCAGCTCACGGTCTTCTGGCGTATCTGGACGCGCAAAGAGGCGCTGGTGAAACAGCGCGGCGGCAGCGCCTGGCAAATGGCCTCCGTTGACAGCGCCTGTCACGGCCCGCTGTCGCTCAGCCAGATTCTGCACGATGGGTTAAGTATTGCGGTCTGTACGCCGACGCCGTTCACGCTGACGGACGCGCGCATTCAACATTTCAGCGGCGTGGTTTAAGCGATCAAAAGATGATGGCGGAAAAGCCGCTCGCCTTTCGGAATATTGGCAGCCAGCGAACCGCTACACTTATCAGGCGCGACTCACAAAAGGAATACCTATGTCCCCTCCGCAGGCTGATAAAGCCGGGCTCCATATTTTACTTAAGCTGGCGGCGCTGGTGATTATCCTCGCCGGGATCCACGCCGCCGCCGATATTCTGGTGCAGCTCCTGCTGGCGCTGTTTTTCGCTATCGTCCTCAACCCGCTGGTCACCTGGTTCATTCGCCGCGGGGTGCGGCGCCCGTTCGCCATTACGCTGGTGGTGACGGCAATGCTGGTCATGCTGACCGCGCTGCTTGGCGTGCTGGCGGCGTCGCTCAATGACTTTGTCGCCATGCTGCCCGATTTCAACCGCGCCCTGACGCGTAAGATCGTCCAGCTCCAGGAGTATCTCCCCTTTCTCAACCTGCATATCAATCCGGAGCGCATGCTGCGACGTATGGATTCAGAACGGCTGATGACCTGGGCCACGACGCTGATGACCCAGCTTTCCGGGGCGATGGCCAGCATTGTGCTGCTGGTGATGACGGTGATCTTTATGCTGTTTGAGGTTCGCCACCTGCCCTACAAACTGCGTTTTGCCCTCAATAACCCTCGCCTGCATATCGCCGGGCTGCACCGGGCGCTGAAAGGCGTCACCCACTATCTGGCGCTGAAAACGCTGATCAGCTTGTGGACCGGCCTGATTGTCTGGCTGGGGCTGCTGGCGATGGGGGTGCAGTTCGCGCTGATGTGGGGAGTGCTGGCGTTCCTGCTGAACTATGTGCCGAATATCGGATCCGCCATCTCCGCCATCCCGCCTATGCTGCAGGCGCTGCTGTTCAGCGGCATCTATGAGTGCCTGCTGGTCGGGGCGCTGTTTCTGGTGGTGCATATGGTGTTGGGCAACATGGTGGAGCCGCGCATGATGGGCCACCGGCTGGGGATGTCGACCCTGGTGGTGTTCCTGTCGCTGCTGGTCTGGGGCTGGCTGCTGGGGCCGGTGGGAATGCTGCTCTCGGTGCCGTTAACCAGCGTCTGTAAAATCTGGATGGAGACCACCGTCGGGGGCAGCAAGCTGGCGATCCTGCTCGGCCCGGGGCGCCCCAAAAGCCGGCTCCCCGGCTAGCGGCGTTTCACCGGCCAGAAGATGGTCAATACGCCGGCGACGATAATCGCCACGCCCAGCAGCGATTGCCAGTGGAACGGCTCATGCCAGCCGGGCAGCCAGATGGCGGCGGCCCAAACGAGGATATAGCTCAGGCTCAGCAGCGCATACGCTTTCGACAGCGGCAGACGGTGGAGGGCAAAGTACCAGCAGACCATCGACAGCAGGTAGCCCAGCAGGCCGAAAAACAGGCCGAAGGTGCCGGGCTGGAGATGCAACAGATGCTGGAGAAACGCCAGAATATCGGTCAGCGGCGGCAACACCACCATGGCGCTGCGCAGCAGCAGCTGCGCGCCGCTGACGAGGCCGACGCTGAATAATGCCCAGAGAAAGCCCATCAGACGCTGGTCCCCAGAATGACAATGCCCACGACGATCAACCCGACGCCAAACCAGTGGCGGGGAGCGACCGGCTCATGCCAGATGCCCCAGCCCGCGAGGGTGACCCAGACGAAGTTCAGACTCAGCATCGGATAGGCGATGCTCACCGGAATTGACTGCAGGACGCTCAGCCACAGCAGCATGCCGCAGCCGAGGCATAACAGCGCCATCCCCAGCCAGAAAAGTATATGACGACTCCGCCGTCCGCGACGGGACGGGCGGGTCGCCTGTTTCTGGCACAGCTGTCCGGCGCAGCTCAGCAGGCTGGCGAACACCAGACAGATCCAGACGCTCATTGCGGCAGATACTGAAGGAAAACGACCCGCCCCAGCTCGTAAGCGTTATCGGGTTTCGGTAACGGTAAGTCGAGCATACTCTCTCCTTTATCCATCAACAGCACCAGCGAGACCGGCCCCTGCTGACGATGCGCGGCCAGCCAGTCGGCAAACCCGGCCTGGCTGACAAAGCTTCCCTGAGCGTCCGGCCAGTCGAGACCGTACTTCAGCTCACCCTGTTTGTCGAACATAATAATATCGCTTCGCTTCAGCTCCCAGGCCAGGCCGCCGGCGATCCCGACGTTGTTGGTCAGGACGTAGCGGCTGGGCTGCAGGGATTCGCTGACGATATCCACGAGGAACTGCGGCTGTTTGCTGTCGATAACCCGGTCCGGGATGGCGAAGCCCACCAGCAGCGCCAGGCCGAGCGGGCAAAGCGCCGCCAGGCTCCAGCGGCGGCCAGCGTCTTTCATCGCCAGCCAGCCCATCAGCGCCCAGACGGCGAAGGCGATCGCCGCCAGCAGACATTTATACAGCTCAATCTTGGTCCACACCGGCTTATGCATCACGCCCCAGGGCGAGACCACCAGCACGGCGATCAGCCCCAGCAGGCCGACGCCCAGGTTGATCATCCCATTGACCCGTAACGCTTTCGCGCCGGTCTTCGCCGCCTCCAGCGCGTAGCGCGCCATCAGGATCGACAGCGGCGCAAAGCACGGCAGGATATAGGTCGGCAGTTTGCCTTTGGCGATACTGAAGAACAGGAGCGGCATCGCCACCCAGCCTAACAGATACAGCGCGCCGCGGGCCTCATCGCGCTCAAGCCAACCGCGCTTCAGCGCCCCCGGCAGCAGGGCCAGCCACGGCAGGCTGCCGGCGATCAGGAACGGGATGTAGTACCAGAACGGCGCTTTGTGCTGGGCGTCTTTTTCGGCGAAACGCTGAATATGCTCGACCCAGAAGAAGTAGCGCCAGAAGTCCGGCTCGCGCTGGGCAATAGCCAGCCCCCAGGGCAGCACCACCAGCGTACAGACGACCACCGCCAGCCAACCGTAGGTCAGCACTTCACGCCAGCGTCGACGGGCGATCACCCACGGCAGAACGCCCACTACCGGCACCGCCAGCGCAAGGAAGCCTTTGGTCATCACCCCCATACCGCAGGCGACGCCCAGCAGCGCGTAACCCAGTATTTTGCCGCTGCGGCTCTGCGCCTGCGTCGCGCCCCAGAAACTGCACATCGCCAGCGCCAGCCACAGGGTGATCATCGGGTCCAGCACCGCATAGGTGCCAATCGCATACACCAGCATCGCGGTGAGAAAAATCACCGGCGACAGGACAGCTACCTTTTTGTCGCGAAAGACGCGCCACGCCAGCCAGGCCACCAGCACGGCGGTCATGGTGATGGCGAAGACCGACCCAAAGCGTACGCCGAAGTTATTATGGCCAAACAGCCATTGACCGATACTGTTGATCCAGTAACCGGCAATCGGCTTTTCGAAATAGCGCAATCCGAGAAAATGCGGCACCACCCAGTCGCCGGTGGCCAGCATTTCACGGCTGATCTCCGCGTAGCGGGTTTCATCGGGTTGCCAGAGCAAACGGAAATTAAGCGGCAGCAGGTAATACAGCGCAAACAGCGCAATCAGAGAGACGCCATAGCGAATGCTTTTCATCAAACACCCGAAGTCAGTAATTGTTCACGTCCGAGCCAGCCTTCCCGGCCAGCCAGTTCACCCCGAACCACTTTGCCAGACGGCAGCTCGCTAAAGTCAGCGGGCAACAGCTGGCTCAGTGGGCAAAACTGAATTTCTTCTTCCGCCGCCATGGTCAGCAGTTCATTGAACTGATCCGCGTAGGCAATGCCTTCCACTTCGGCGTGAATGGTATAGACCGGCACGCCCGGGTCGCGATGGATGCAGTCGAGGAGATAGCGGTTAAAGCCGGCGATATCCACCGCCGTGCCCACCGCCTCGTCCCAGGTCGGCAGCGTGACCGGGATCTGCACCGTACCGGAGATACCGCTGCCGAGCTGGGGCAGAAACGGCCGCGTGCCGCGACAGTCGCTGTTGTAGAGGAAATCGAAGGATTCTTTGGCTTTCACCACTCGCTGATCGGCGCGCCAGCCGGCGACAGCCGAGCAGGTGACCGGCCGGCCGATGATGCGTTCGAGCTCCAGCAGGCCGCGCTCAACCTCCAGCGTCAGCCGTTCCTGCGGCCAGACGCCGCTCCACGCCTGCCAGCTGTAGTGGTCCCAGGCGTGCAGGCCCACTTCATGAGACTCGGCGGCGGCGCGGATCACCGCCTCGTTCCCCGCGCCGATGCGGCGTCCCGGCCACGCGGTGCCGGCCAGCAGAATATCCCAGCCGTACAGCGAGGCCGCTCTGGAGCGCAGCATCTTCCACAGAAACTTCGGTTTTACCAGGCGCCACAGGTGGCGCCCCATATTGTCCGGCCCGACGCTGAAGAAGAAGCTTGCCCGGATCCCGTGCTGACCCAGCAGGTCCAGCAGCCGCGGAACGCCGTCCCGCGTGCCGCGAAAGGTATCGACATCTATGCGTAAGCCGACCTGTTTCATGGATTTTTAGCGTCCACCAGTTCAACCGTGCGCAGGAAGAAGTCCAGCGTATGCTCAACGGTCTCTTCCATCTCCACCTTCGGCTCCCAGTTCAGGCAGCGTTTGGCGTTGCGGATGCTCGGTTTGCGATGCTCAACGTCCTGATAGCCCTTGCCGTAGTAGTCGCTGCTTTCCACTTCGCGGAAGCCGGCAAACGGCGGGAAGCGATCGCGCAGCGGATGGCGTTCGAAGCAGGCCAGCAGCATCTCCGCCAGCTCTTTGATGCTCGCTTCGTTATCCGGGTTACCGATGTTGATGATCTGCCCGTCGCAGCGGCCGTCTTTGTTCTCGATGATGCGGAACAGCGCTTCGATACCATCGCTGATGTCGGTGAAGCAGCGCTTCTGCTTACCGCCTTCGATGAGCTTGATCGGCGACCCTTCCACCAGGTTGAGGATCAGCTGGGTGATGGCGCGGGAGCTGCCGATACGCGCGGCGTTGAGGTTATCCAGACGCGGCCCCATCCAGTTGAACGGACGGAACAGAGTGAACTTCAGGCCATTCTTATCGCCGTAGGCCCAGATCACGCGGTCCAGCAGCTGCTTGGAGACCGAGTAGATCCAGCGCTGTTTGTTGATCGGCCCGACCACCAGATTGGAAGTGTCTTCGTCGAAGTTTTTATCTGTGCACATGCCGTACACTTCCGAGGTCGACGGGAAGATGATGCGCTTATTATATTTCACGCAGTCGCGGATGATCTTCAGGTTCTCTTCGAAATCCAGCTCGAAGACGCGCAGCGGGTTGCGGGTGTACTCGATAGGGGTGGCGATGGCCACCAGCGGCAGCACCACGTCGCATTTCTTAATGTGATATTCGATCCACTCGGAGTGAATGCTGATATCGCCTTCCACAAAGTGGAAGCGCGGGCAGTCGAGGAAACGGCTGATGGCGTCGGAGCCGATATCCAGGCCGTAAATCTCATAGTTGTCGTCCTGCAGCAGGCGTTCGGTCAGATGGTTACCGATAAAGCCATTGACGCCGAGGATCAGCACCCGGGTGCGACGCTTAACCGCCACCACCGGTTTGCTGCTGATCACCGCCCCGGACACCAGGCCCAGCCCCTGCGCCAGCTGGGCGCCCTGCATGTACACCCCGCGTTCGGTCTGGCCGGTGACAATCTCCAGCGCCCCCTCCTGGCACGCCACGATCAGCGGCGCAACGGAGATAACGGTACCCGGCTTAGCTGCCGGCAGATCATGACGGACGCGGGATTTCCAGACGATAAACTTGTTCGCGCCGGCGTAGCCGAAGGCGCCCGGCCACGGATCGGAGACCGCGCGCACCAGATTGTGCAGGGTCTGCGCCGACTGCTCCCAGTCGAGGCGGCCATCTTCCGGGGTACGACGCCCCACATAGGTCGCCTGGCTGTGATCCTGCGGACGTTCATCGGTGGTTCCGGCGAAGATCGCCGGCAGCGCCTGGCCCAGCAGCCCGGTGGCGGCGGCGCACAGCTTGCGGTGCAGCGTCAGGGCGGCGTCATCCGGGCCAATCGCCACGGCCTGCTGGGCGACGATATCCCCCGCGTCGGCGCGGTTCATCATCCGGTGCAGGGTGACGCCGGTTTCGCTTTCGCCATTGACCAGCACCCAGTTCAGCGGCGCGCGGCCGCGATATTTCGGCAGCAGCGAACCGTGCAGGTTAAACGCCCCTTTCGGCGCGAGACGGAGGATCTCATCGCCCAGCAGATTGCGGTAGTAGAAGGAGAACAGCACGTCCGGCTTCATCTCGCGGATACGCTCAATCCACAGCGGATGGTTCACGTCTTCCGGCGCCCAAACCGGAATGCCCTGCTCGGCAGCAAGGCGTGCCACGGAGCCAAAGAAATGGTTTTCGCCAGGGTTATCCGGGTGGGTGAAAATAGCAGCGATATCATACCCGGCGTCCAGCAGAGCCTGGATACCGGTGCAGCCCATATCGTGATAAGCGAAGACTACGGCTTTCATGAACGATCTTCCTCTTTAGATGCCGTTTCCGGCTGGCGAACAACACGTTGAATAAAGTAGCGGGGACGCGCGCGCACGTCGTTATAGATGCGTCCGATATACTCCCCGAGCAGGCCCATACCGATAAACTGGGCGCCGATGAACATAAACAGCACGGCGAAGAGCATAAACACCCCTTCCGCCGCCCACTGCGGGCCGAAGGCCAGACGCAGCACCACCAGCAGCAGGCCGAAGGCGAAGCCCAGCAGGGCTATCACGCTGCCGAAAATGCTGAGCAGACGCAGCGGCGTGGTGGTCAGACAGGTCACCAGGTCGTACATCAGGTTGATCAGGCGCATAAAGCTGTATTTGGAGTCGCCGAATTCACGCTCGGCGTGCATCACCGGGATCTCCACCGCGCGACGGGCGAAGGTATTCGCCAGAATCGGGATAAAGGTGCTGCGCTCGTGGCAGTTGAGCATCGCGTCGATAATGTGGCGACGGTAGGCGCGCAGCATGCAGCCGTAGTCGCCCATCGCTTTGCCGGTGGTGCGCTGGATCAGGCGGTTGATCATCTTCGAGGCGGTTTTGCGGAAGATGCTGTCCTGACGGTTCTGACGGACGGTGCCCACCACGTCGTAACCTTCATCCGCCTTCGCCACCAGCCGCGGGATCTCTTCCGGCGGGTTTTGCAGGTCGGCATCAAGGGTAATAATCAAATCGCCCGTCACATGGCTGAAGCCGGCCATGATCGCCGAGTGCTGGCCGTAGTTACGGTTTAACAGCACGGCGACAACGTGACTGCCTTCCGCCTCGGCGGCTTCGGTGAGCATGCGCGCCGAGTCATCGCTGCTGCCATCGTCGATCAGCAGAATTTCATATTGCCGCCCCAGCGCGGCGCAGGCGGTTTCCGTACGACGAAGCAGCTCCGGCAGGCTATCCTGTTCGTTATAAACCGGGATAACCACCGAGACCTTCTTCACGGGAGGGTAAGTAAGCATATCAACGTCCTGACAGCTGGCGCAGTGCGAAAATGACGCGAGTGACATCGTCATCGGTCATGTCCGGGAACAACGGGAGAGAACAGATGCGGGCGCTGTTCCATTCGGTATTCGGCAGGGAAACCTCAGGGAAGCGCTCGCGGTAATATTTTTGCGTATGGGCCGCACGGAAGTGCAGACCGGTGCCGATACCCATCGCCTTCAGCTTTTCCATCAACGCGTCGCGGCTGATGCCGCACGCAGCCTCATCGACGCGGATGATAAACAGATGCCAGGCGTGCTGGTGATCCCAGGCCGGGACGGTCAGGGGCGTAAACGGCGTGTCCGCCAGTTCGCACAGATAGCGCTGGGCAATTTCCGCCCGGCGCTGGTTGGCGTGAGGCAGTTTTTCCAGCTGGACCAGCGCCAGCGCGGCGTTGATGTCGGCAAGGTTGTATTTAAAGCCCGGAGCGATCACCTCCGCCTGCGGCGCGCGGCCGTGGGTCTGGCGGTCATAGGCGTCCACGCCGAGGCCATGGAATTTCAGGCTACGGATGCGGGAGGCCAGCTCGTCGTCGTCGGTGACAACCAGCCCGCCTTCAGCGCAGGTCATATTTTTGATCGCGTGGAACGAGAAAATCGCGGTCCCCTGCCAGCCTACGTGGCGGCCTTTATAGTGGGTCCCCGCCGCATGGGCGGCGTCTTCGATCACCGGGATGCCATGGCGCTCGCCCACCGCGCGAATGGCGTCGATATCGGCTGGCGCCCCCGCGTAGTGCACAGGAATAATCGCTTTGGTCCGCGAGGTGATCGCCGCTGCCACCGCCTCAGGGGTGATCATCAGATTGTCGTTATCGACATCGATCATCACCGGCGTGGCGCCCAGCAGGCAGATCATATTGAGGGTGGAGACCCAGGTCTGGGACGGCGTAATGACTTCATCGCCGGGGCCAATACCCAGCGCCATCAGGGTCACGTGCATCCCGCCGGTCGCTGAACTGACGGCAATCGCGTGGCGGTTGCCGGTCAACTGGCAGAATGCCGCTTCAAGTGCCTGATTCTTCGGCCCGGTGGTGATCCAGCCCGACGCTAAAACTTCACGCAGCGCTGCCAGCTCTGCGTCGCCCATCGACGGGCGCGAAAAAGGCAAAAAATCGCTCATCATCATCCTGTTCTGTAGATGACCCACGCACAAATCAGGGTCGTTAGAATAAAATATCCTGCGCCTGTGGACTTAAACGAAATTAAAATGAAGTGAGTTCAGCGCGGCATTCCATTTCAGGGTATTTCGACCACTATTAATGTAGTTGACCTTGCTTAGGATAATATTAAGAAATTAATCTTTTCTCAGCATAGCCAAATAAATCATTAATAAACAGAATGATAGGTTTTATTTATGGCAGAATTTTGACAAAAAAACGTTCCTGTCTGGAAAAGCAAACAGGAACGCTATCGCGGAAAGTAAACGGGGGTTAAACCAGATAACAATTAATGACGCTGTCTTTGTCACGCTTGATGACAAAAAGTTAGCGCAGATCACAAAGTTATTTCTGCATAATTACAAATTTGCAGGAAAATCCGCAGGCAATTCACTCGCCGGGCAATTAATTACCTCATCATTATCTGCGCCACAGTCGCGAATGAAGGTGATGGTGGCGAACTCGTCAATCACTTCTGTCGGGTAGGCCGGGCCGGCATCGCGGTAAGAATTCATCAGCGGAATGTGATCGTTCTGGAAGCAGACGGTTTTTTCCGGGTTATTCATGATCCAGCGCGGGAAGAAGATGGTGCCGTGGAACAGTTTATCGCCCAGGTTGACGATCAGGCTCACGTCGGTACCGGTCGGTTCGGTCCAGGAGATTTTGTAGATACTTTCCCCTACCCGCACGATGTACGCTTCCTGATCTTTCACCCAGCGATTGCCGACGATGCCGCTGTGAATACGGTAGTCGAGGGTGTGGCCGTTTTTGACGTAAATTTCGTAGTTCCAGCCGTTGTCGTAGGTGTAGACCAGATGTTTACCGATAAAGCCGCTGAGGTCATGTTTGTCGAAAGTGCTCATCATTTATTCTCCTCTGTGTTGTTGAGGACAGCATACGTCTTTAAAAATTGAATGAATAACGCTATGTTTGGATTAAATACATCCAAATTTTAGATTGATTATGCACAAGACAACCCTGGAGCAGTGGGCATTACTGGAAAAGGTAGTGGAACTCGGGAGCTTTGCCAGAGCGGCGGAGGAGACCAACCGCAGTCAGTCTTCGGTGAGCTATAACCTCGCGCTGCTGCAGGAGCGCTTAGGGGTGGCGCTGCTGGCGCCGTCCGGTCGGCGGGCGGTGCTGACCCCGGCCGGCGAACTGCTGCTGAATCAGGTCAAACCGTTGCTGCAGGCCTTCGCCTACGTTGAGACGCATGCTGCCACTCTGCGCAACGGGGCGCGCACCCGTCTGGACCTGGTGGTCGACAGCATTTTCCCGCGCCAGCGGCTGTTCGCCATTTTGCGCCAGTTTCAGCAGCGTTATCCGCAGACTCAGGTCAGACTCACCGAAGTGCTGGAAAATATTGATGACGAGGGCGCGGCGCGAACGGAAGCCGATGTCATGGTTCTGACCCGCCGCCAGGATATTACCGGCCGCGGAGAGTGGCTGATGAATATTGATTTTATCGCCGTCGCCCACCGCGACCATCCTCTCGCCGCCCTCGACGGTCCGCTGGAGGATAGCGCGCTGGCGCCATGGCCGCTGGTGCGCATTGCCGACCAGACCGGCGATGGCCAGGCGACGCGTGACGCCTGGACCTTCTCCACCATTGACGCGGCCATTGATGCGGTGATGTATCAGGTCGGCTTCGGCTGGCTGCCGGAAGAGCGCATTCGTTCCCATCTCGATCAGGGCGTGCTGAAGCGGCTGCCCCTCAGCCACGGCGCGCGCCGCGCGACGCCGCTGCATCTGATCGTCAAGCGGGATCTGGCGCCGATCGACGAACAGGTGGCCACGCTGCTGGGGTTGTTCCGGACGCCCTGAGGGGTAAGGCGGCGCCTGCCCCTGCGCATAATCATACGGATTACTTATACTTTCCGGCGCAATATTGATCCAGGTTACTCCGAAAGTATGATGAATCACTAAAATCGTCATACTTTCCTGTCGCTGAGAACGCCGTCTTGTCTATTTTCCGCCTCACTCTGCTGGCGCTGGTCGCCTGCGCCCCTCTGCTGGCTCAGGCCGCGCAGCACTCGCTTACTACCGCCTGGCCGGTGAACGTCGGCCCGCTGAATCCGCATCTCTATACGCCCAACCAGATGTTTGCCCAAAGCATGGTCTATGAACCGCTGGTGAAGTATCAGGCTGACGGCAGCGTGCAGCCCTGGCTGGCGACCCGCTGGCGCCACTCCGCCGATGGTAAAACCTGGTGGTTTACCTTGCGCGAGGATGTGACCTTCTCCAACGGCGAACCCTTTAACGCCCAGGCCGCGGCGGCTAATTTCCAGGCGGTGCTCGCCAACCGCCAACGCCACGCCTGGCTTGAGCTCGCCAATCAGATAACCGACGTGCGGGCGCTCAGCGCCAGCGAGCTGCAGCTCACCCTGAAAAGCGCCTACGCCCCCTTACTCCAAGAGCTGGCCCTGCCGCGCCCGTTCCGCTTTATCGCCCCCTCGCAGTTTATCGATGGCGGCACCGCCAACGGCATCAAAGCCCCGATCGGCACCGGGCCGTGGCGACTGGCGAGCTCGCAGCTCAATCAGCGCGACGTGCTGGTACGCAACGAACGCTACTGGGGTAATAAACCCGCGCTACAGCAAATCACCATCAAAGTGATCCCCGACGCCACCAGCCGCGCGGTGGCGTTCGAAACCGGGGAAATCGACATGCTCTACGGCGACGAGGGGCTGCTGTCGCTGGATACCTTCGAACGCTTTCGTCATCACCCCGGCTACGCGGCTCGTCTCTCCGCCCCGGCGGAGACGGTGATGCTGGCGCTGAACGCCAGCCAGGGCCCGACCCGCGAGCAGGCGGTGCGCGAGGCGCTCAACTACGCCGTCGACAAGCAGACCCTCGTCGATAGCGTGCTCTACGGCACCCAGCAGGTTGCCGACACCCTGTTTGCGCCCTCGGTCCCCTACGCCCCGCAGGATCTGACGCCGCGCCGTTACGACCCGGCAAAAGCCCGCGCCCTGCTGGCGCAGGCCGGCTGGCAGCAGCCGGAAGGCCAGCCCTGGCGACAAAAGGCCGGGCAACCGCTGGCGATTGAGCTGGCGTTTATCGGCACCGACGCGCTGGCTAAATCGATGGCCGAAATTATTCAGGCCAATCTGCGGGAGGTCGGCGTCCGCGTCACCCTGGTGGGCGAGGAGGAGAGCAGCATCTATGCGCGCCAGCGCGAAGGGCGGTTCGGCATGATCTTCAATCGCACCTGGGGCGCCCCCTACGATCCGCATGCCTTTTTAAGCTCGATGCGCGTGCCCTCCCATGCCGATTATCAGGCCCAGCGCGGCCTGCCCGACAAAGGGCTGATTGATAAAGAGATTAGCGAGGTGCTGACCACCAGCGACGAGGCGCAGCGGAAACGGCTGTACCACGATGTGCTGAGCCGCCTGCACCAGGACGCGGTGTACCTGCCCATCAGCTATGTCTCGCTGATGTCGGTTGCGCGCCAGGAGGTCGGGGAGATCCCGTTCGCGCCGGTGAGCACCGAGATCCCTTTCGACCAGATTAAACCGGTAACGCCATAATGCTACGCTATATTTTACGCCGCCTGCTGCTGCTGATCCCGCTGCTGCTCGCCGCCTCCGCCATCATCTTTCTGCTGCTGCGGCTCGGCACCGGCGACCCGGCGCTGAATTATTTACGCCTGTCGAACCTGCCGCCCACTGAAGAGATGGTCGCCTCGACCCGCGAACTGCTGGGGCTCAACCAGCCGCTGGCGATGCAGTATCTGCACTGGCTGTGGCGGGCGCTGCACCTGGACTTTGGCCTCTCCTATGCCACCCGGCGACCGGTGCTGGATGACCTGCTGCACTTCCTGCCGGCCACCCTGCTGCTCACCGGCGCGGCGCTGGCGCTGATCCTCGTCACCTCGCTGCCGCTGGGGATCTGGGCGGCGCGCCATCGCGATCGCCTGCCTGACTTTGCTGTGCGGCTGATTGCCTTCCTCGGCGTGTCGATGCCGAACTTCTGGCTGGCCTTTCTGCTGGTGATGCTTTTTTCCGTGCATCTGCAGTGGCTTCCGGCGATGGGGTACGGCGACTGGCAGCACCTGATATTGCCCGCCGTCTCCATCGCCTTTATGTCGCTGGCGATCAACGCCCGCCTGCTGCGCACCAGCATGCTGGAGGTCTCCAGCCAGCGTCACGTGGTGTGGGCGCGGCTGCGCGGCTTGAGCGCGCGCCAGGTGGAGCGGCGGCATATCCTGCGCAACGCCACCCTGCCGGTGGTGACCGCCATGGGCATGCACATTGGCGAGTTGATCGGCGGCACCATGATTATTGAAAATATCTTTGCCTGGCCGGGGGTCGGCCGCTACGCGGTTTCCGCGATCTTCAATCGCGATTACCCGGTGATTCAGTGCTTTACGCTGATGATGGTCACGGTGTTCGTGCTGGCTAACCTGGCGGTGGATGTGCTCAACGCGGCGCTCGACCCGCGCCTGCGCCGCCATGAGGAGGTAAGCGTATGAGATGGCTGCGAAACTTCCGCTGGCCGGTGAAACTGGCCCTGCTGGTTATTGCGCTGCTGGCGGTCATCGCCATCGGCAGCGGCTGGTGGCTACCCTGGGATCCGGCGGCGATTAACCTGCAGCAGCGGCTGCTGCCGCCAGGGGCAGCGCACTGGCTGGGGACCGATCATCTAGGACGGGATATTTTCTCGCGCCTGCTGGCCGCCACCCGCGTCTCGCTGGGGGCGGTAATGGCCTGCCTGCTGCTGGTGCTGCTGATCGGTCTGGCGGTTGGCGGCAGCGCCGGGCTGCTGGGCGGCCGCGCTGACCGCGGCCTGATGCGCCTCGCCGAACTGTTTATGACCTTTCCAACCTCGATCCTGTCGTTCTTTATGGTGGGGGTGCTCGGCACCGGGCTGACCAACGTGATCCTCGCCATTGCGCTATCGCACTGGGCCTGGTACGCCAGAATGGTGCGTAATCTGGTGGTCTCCCTGCGCCAGCGCGAATTTATCCTCGCCGCCCGCCTGAGCGGCGCCAGCCAGTGGCGGCTGTTCAGCGACCATCTGGCAGGGGCGGTGATCCCCTCGCTGCTGGTGCTCGCCTCACTGGATATCGGCCATATGATGCTTCACGTGGCCGGTATGTCGTTCCTTGGCCTCGGCGTCAGCGCGCCGACGGCGGAATGGGGGGTGATGATCAACGACGCCCGGCAGTATATCTGGACCCAGCCGCTGCAGATGGTCTGGCCGGGGCTGGCGCTGTTCATCAGCGTGATGGCCTTTAACCTGCTGGGCGACGCGCTGCGCGATCGCCTCGATCCTCACCTGATCGCGGAGCATAGCCACTGATGCCGCAAAAGATCCAACTGCAACAGATCGCCCTTGCCGCCGACCGCCCGCTGGTCAGCGACGTCTCTCTTACCCTGCGCCGCGGCAAGGTGCTGGCGCTGCTCGGCAGCAGCGGCAGCGGGAAATCGCTTACCTGCGCCGCCGCGCTGGGCCTGCTGCCGCCCGGCGTCAGCCAGACCGCCGGCCGGGTGTTGCTTGACGGCATGCCGGTGCACGGCGAACAGCTGCGCGGCGCGACTATCGCCACCATCATGCAGAACCCACGCAGCGCCTTTAATCCGCTGCATACCATGGCCGCCCACGCCCGGGAAACTTGCCGGGCGGCGGGCCGCGAAGCGAATGACGCCGCCCTGCTGGCGGTGATGGAAGAGGTGGGTCTGGATAATCCGCGCTCGCTGCTCAGCCGCTATCCCTTCGAGATGAGCGGCGGCATGCTGCAGCGGATGATGATCGCCCTCGCCCTGCTCAGCCGCGCGCCCTTTATCATCGCCGACGAGCCGACCACCGACCTCGATGCCATCGCCCAGGCGCGGATCCTCGATCTGCTGGCGGATATCGTCGCCAGCCGCGGTCTGGGGCTGCTGCTGGTAACGCATGACATGGGCGTTGTGGCGCGGCTGGCGGATGACGTGATGGTCATGGAGAACGGTCGCCTCGTTGAACAGTGCGATGTAAACACGCTGTTCAGCGCCCCACAGCACCCGCTGAGCCAGCGCCTGCTGGCGGCGCATCTGGCGCTGTACGGACTGGAGAAAACAGCATGAATTTACTCAGCGTCAACGGGGTGAGCCACAATTACCCCCACCACGGCAGGGTCCTGCACGAGATCCAACTCGCCATCGCCCCCGGCGAAACGGTGGCCCTGCTCGGGCGCAGCGGCTGCGGCAAGAGCACCCTGGCGCGGATGCTGGTGGGCCTGGAAACGCCGCAGCACGGCGATATTGTCTGGCGCGGCACACCGCTGACCGCCCTGAAGGGCGAGGCCGTCGGCGCCTTCCGCCGTGATATTCAGCTGGTGTTTCAGGACGCCTTCAGCGCGGTGAATCCGCGCAAAACGGTGCGCGAGATCGTCAGCGAGCCGCTGCGCCATCTGTTCCGCTTGTCGCGCGAGGAACGCGCATGGCGGGTGGAAGAGATGCTGCACGCGGTCGACCTTTCCACGACGCTGCTCGATAAACGCCCGGCACAGCTCAGCGGCGGACAGCTGCAGCGCGTCTGCCTGGCTCGCGCCCTGGCGGTGCGGCCGCAGCTGTTGATCCTGGATGAAGCGGTCTCGAATCTCGATCTGCTGCTGCAGGCGGAGATTATCGCCCTGCTGAAGCGCCTGCAGGCCCGGTTTGGCACCGCCTGCCTGTTCATTACCCACGACCTGCGGCTGGTGGAGCGCTTTTGCCAGCGGGTGCTGGTGATGGAGCACGGACGCATCGTCGAAACCGCAACGGTCAGTCTACCGCTGCGCCTGCGCTCCCCTGCCGGACAGACGCTCCAGCAGGCGGTGCTGCCACCTTTTCCTGCCACTCTGCTCAACGAGGCCATGCCATGCAGCGCGTAACCCTGACCCTTGATGATGACCTGCTGGCCGCTCTCGATGCGCTCAGCACCCGCCGCGGCTACCACAACCGTTCGGAGGCGGTACGCGATATTCTGCGCGACGCCCTCAACCAGGATCCCGCGCCGTCGGAGCCGCGGCGCGGTTATGCCGTCCTGTCATATGTCTACGAGCATGAAAAACGCGAACTGGCGAGCCGGCTGGTGGCCACCCAGCATCATCATCACGATCTCTCCGTCGCCACGCTGCATGTGCATATCAGCCATGACGACTGCCTGGAGATTGCGGTGCTGAAGGGAGACATGGCCGAGGTGCAGCATTTTGCCGACGACGTGATTGCCCAGCGCGGTGTGCGCCATGGGCATTTGCAGTGTTTAGCGGATGATTAACTATTTGAAAATGAGTGGGTGGTTTATCAACAGTTGATAAACCACCTAAACTATACGCTTTGTGAATTATCCCTCTTCGCCAATAATGGCGCCTCATTTAACGATCTCGTTATGGCGAGGCTCCTGCATAAATACAAGTTACCGCCCTGTTGGTATCGAGAGAGACCACTCAGGGAAATACAGGCTTCCATCGAATCAAGGTGTTGCCAAGGTAACTTCTGGCGGTCATGACCGTACAGATACGTTATGCAGTGCTAAAACCAGGACGTAGGGATCTGCCTGCGCTAACCCTGTCTTGTTCGCCCCTATGAGTGATTTTTTATAGGGATTTTAATCATGTCTTCCATTCAACTCTGCGCCGCCCATCAGGCGACCTCTGGCTTCGACGGCGATGCCATCGCCCAGTACATGCGTACCGACTTTATTACGCTGCAGGAACATCTCAGCGTCCATGAGGCGCGGGAGCACTTTATCTCACAGCTCACCAGCGATGATATTCCCGGCCAGGTGTTTGTGGTCGCCGGCAAGAAGCTGCGCGGCAGCCTGTCGGTCAAAAAGCTACTGCAGGAAGGGGATGTCGGGCAGTCTATCCGCTACCTGATGGACAGCTGCCTGTTCCGCGTCAAACCTGACGATGAACGCCCGCAGGTGATAGCCGAGCTCAACGAGCGCGGCCTCGACCTGGTTCCCGTCGTCGATAAAGGCGAGCTGGTCGGCTGCCTGATGGAAAAGGAGATCGCCCATCTGCTGGAGGATGACGTCACCGAGGACGCCCAGCTGCAGGGGGCGACCCTGCCGCTGGAAAAACCGTATCTGGACATCAGCCCCTGGACGCTGTGGAAGAAACGCTCGGTGTGGCTGCTGCTGCTGTTCGTGGCCGAAGCCTACACCAGCAGCGTGCTGCAGCATTTTGAAGAGGCGCTGGAATCGGCCATCGCGCTGGCCTTCTTTATTCCGCTGCTCATCGGTACCGGCGGCAACAGCGGAACGCAGATCACCTCGACGCTGGTGCGCTCGATGGCGCTGGGAGAAGTACGGCTGCGAGATATGGGGCGGGTGATCCGCAAAGAGGTATCGACCTCGTTTCTGATTGCCTTAACGCTGGGGCTGGCGGGCTGCCTGCGCGCCTGGATGATGGGCATCGGCATGGAAATCACGCTGATCGTCAGCCTGACGCTGGTATGCATTACCCTGTGGAGCGCGATTGTCTCGTCGGTCATCCCGATGGTGCTTAAACGGATCGGCATCGACCCGGCGGTGGTTTCCGCGCCGTTTATCGCCACGCTGATCGATGGCACCGGACTGATCATCTATTTCAAAATCGCCCAGTATTTTCTTGGGTTGAACTAACCTACACGCCCGGGCGCCGAATGCCCGGGCCCTTAGTTTAAGCGTCCACCAGCGCCTGCGCGCAGGCCCAGGCGCTTGACCACGCCCACTGGAAGTTATACCCGCCGAGCCAGCCGGTGACGTCCATCACTTCGCCGATAAAGTAGAGGCCCGGCGCCTTGCGCGCCTCCATAGTACGCGACGAGAGCTCATTGGTGTCCACGCCGCCGAGGGTCACCTCCGCCGTCCGGTAGCCTTCGGTGCCGTTCGGCTGCACGCGCCAGGCGGTCAGCGTCTCCACCAGCGCCTGCTGGTCGCGAACGTTCAGCTGCTTCAGCGTGACATCAGGAATTTGCCCCAGCTGCTGCAGGCACTCCACCAGCCGCTTCGGCAACTGCATCGCGAGGGTGTTTTTCAGGCTCTGGTTGGGATGCGCGCCGCGCTGCTCGTTAAGGAAGTCTTCAAGATTGCAGTCCGGCAGCAGATTCACGGTGACGAACTCGCCGGGCTGCCAGTAGCTGGAAATTTGCAGCACCGCAGGTCCGGAAAGGCCGCGATGGGTGAACAACAGATTTTCGCGGAACAGGGTGCCGTTCTCGGCGGTGATGGTCGACGGCACCGAGACGCCGGAGAGAACCTGCAGCTGCTCAAGCAGCGGCTTGTGCAGGGTAAACGGCACCAGACCCGCACGGGTCGGCAGCACCTTCAGGCCGAACTGTTCGGCGATTTTATAGCCGAACGGCGAGGCGCCAAGGCCCGGCATCGACAAGCCGCCGGAGGCGATCACCAGCTTTTTGGTCGCCAGCGTTTCGCCGTTCACCTGGAGCCGGTAGCCTTGCTCGTCGTGCTCGACGCTGAGGATTTCGCTGCGCAGGCGGATCTGCACACCGCCCTTTTCGCATTCCGCCAGCAACAGATTGACGATCTGTTCCGCCGAATCATCGCAAAACAGCTGACCGAGGGTTTTCTCATGCCAGGCGATGCCATATTTGCCGACCAGCTCGATAAAGTCCCACTGGGTGTAGCGCGCCAGGGCAGATTTGCAAAAATGCGGGTTTTGGCTCAAATAGGCCGCCGGCTCAACATACATATTGGTAAAGTTGCAGCGACCGCCGCCGGACATCAGAATTTTTCGCCCCGGCTTTTTGCCGTTGTCGAGCAGCAGAACGCGACAGCCGAGCTGCCCCGCCTGCGCTGCGCAAAACATTCCCGCCGCTCCGGCGCCAACGACAATGGCATCAAACCTTTCCACAGCGCATTCCTCGTTCCCCAATTGTCGGGTTTTGTAAATATTTCACTCTGGTCACACCAGCGGGAAAAATCCCGCATTAGATACATCATTGAAAGATATAGGATTACTCCCAACAGGGTAAAACCTAAACAGGAAGAAAATCAAAAAAAGTCTATATTTCACTTTGCCCGCGCCGCTAAAGTCACTGATAATGCGCCGCGTTCATGTCCTCAAAATGGCGTAACGTCCTATGCTACATTTATTTGCCGGTCTGGATTTACATACCGGACTATTATTATTGCTTGCTTTAGCTTTTGTACTGTTTTACGAAGCGATTAACGGTTTCCATGATACCGCAAACGCGGTGGCTACGGTTATCTACACTCGCGCTATGCGCTCACAGCTCGCTGTGGCGATGGCGGCGCTCTTCAACTTCTTCGGCGTTCTGCTGGGGGGTCTCAGCGTAGCCTATGCCATCGTGCATATGCTGCCGACCGATCTGCTGCTTAACATGGGTTCCGCACATGGCCTCGCCATGGTGTTCTCTATGCTGCTGGCGGCGATCATCTGGAACCTCGGCACCTGGTACTTCGGCCTGCCGGCATCCAGTTCCCATACGCTGATCGGCGCTATCATCGGGATCGGTCTCACCAATGCCTTAATGACCGGTACGTCGGTCGTTGACGCGCTGAATATCCCGAAAGTCATCGGCATTTTTGGATCGCTGATTATCTCGCCTATCGTCGGCCTGGTGATCGCGGGCGGCCTGATTTTCCTGCTGCGTCGCTACTGGAGCGGCACCAAGAAACGGGCGCGTATCCACCTGACCCCAGCGGAGCGTGAAAAGAAAGACGGCAAGAAAAAGCCGCCGTTCTGGACCCGTATCGCCCTGATCCTGTCCGCTATCGGCGTGTCGTTCTCTCACGGCGCTAACGATGGACAGAAAGGCATTGGTCTGGTGATGCTGGTCCTGATCGGCGTCGCCCCGGCGGGCTTCGTGGTGAATATGAACGCCTCCGGTTACGAAATCACCCGTACCCGCGATGCGGTCAACAACGTGGAAACCTTCTTCCAGCAGCGCCCTGACCTGCTGAAGAAAGCCACCGGCGTTGACCAGCTGGTTCCCTCTCCGGACACCAATACCGCGGCCAACGGCGAGTTTCATTGTCATCCGGCGAACACCATCAACGCCCTTGACCGCGTGAAGACCATGCTGACCGGCGTTGAGAACTACGAGTCGCTAAAACCGGAACAGCGCGGCCAGCTGCGTCGCATCATGCTCTGCATCTCCGACACCACCGACAAAGTGGCGAAACTGCCGGACGTGAGCGCTGACGACCAGCGTCTGCTGAAGAAACTGAAAACCGATATGCTGAGCACCATCGAGTACGCGCCAATCTGGATTATCATGGCGGTCGCGCTGGCGCTGGGTATTGGCACCATGATCGGCTGGCGCCGCGTGGCGACCACTATCGGTGAGAAGATTGGTAAGAAGGGCATGACCTACGCTCAGGGGATGTCGGCGCAGATGACCGCGGCGGTGTCTATCGGTCTGGCGAGCTACACCGGGATGCCGGTCTCCACAACCCACGTACTCTCCTCCTCGGTAGCGGGGACGATGCTGGTGGATGGCGGTGGTCTGCAGAAAAAGACGGTGACGAGCATTCTGATGGCCTGGGTGCTGACCCTGCCGGCAGCGATTATCCTTTCAGGCGTCCTTTACTGGCTCTCCCTGAAGCTGATTTAAGCGTTATTCGTTCAAAACGGGCCAGCTTGCTGGCCCGTTTTTTTATCCCGAAGATGCCGTCAGTGCCAGATCATCAACGCAATCAGGCTCACCACCACCAGGCCGCACAGGGCGCTGGTCAGAATAAACTGGCGACGAACACGTTCGCAGCGACGAATAAATTCATCGTCATGATGGTCACGGTAGCGCTGGGCATAGATATACCACACCAGGCGCATCTGTTTGCTGGGCTGCCCGTGCGAGGTAAAAAAGCCGCCGCCATCGACGTACTGATAGAGCAAGGGATCGCAACCACGTAGCACAACCAATAATGCACGCAACGATGAGAAGTAGCGTGCCATATTCACCACACAAACGACACACAGGGCCCAAAACAGCGCAATAGTGCTGATCATACCTCCTCCCCGGCGACCCGCCCACGGAGAAACCCTCCGCGGCTACCGCTCCCCAAATAACCGACGACAATACCGTAAAGAGTGCGATTCCGATCACATTTATTTTTCCGACCGGCTCATTAAATAGTGTAGGAGATCCATTAATTTTTTTACCACAAGGTTATTCGTTATCAATACGTAAGACGGATAAATTTGTTTAACTTTTAGGTGAACCCAGTGCATTGACGGAGTGCGGGGGGCGCTATAAGGTAAGAAATATCTTCTACAATGAAGTCCTTAAAGGCTACCCTCCCGCGAATGTAGCACGCAGGACGCGGGCGAAACGGCAGCGCCAGCTGTCAGGTCCAATGGTCATCGACAAACTTATGGAAGGAGTAACACTATGGCTTACAAACATATTCTGATTGCAGTAGACCTGTCCCCGGAGAGTAAAGTACTGGTTGAAAAAGCCGTTTCTATGGCCCGCCCGTATAACGCGAAAGTCTCCCTGATCCACGTGGATGTGAATTACTCCGACCTCTACACCGGGCTGATTGACGTGAACCTCGGCGACATGCAAAAACGCATCTCCGAAGAGACCCATCACGCGCTGACCGAGCTCTCGACCAACGCCGGCTACCCGATCACCGAGACCCTGAGCGGCAGCGGCGACCTGGGCCAGGTGCTGGTCGATGCGATTAAAAAATATGATATGGACCTGGTGGTCTGCGGCCACCATCAGGACTTCTGGAGCAAGCTGATGTCCTCTGCCCGTCAGCTGATCAACACCGTCCATGTCGACATGCTGATTGTCCCGCTACGCGACGAAGAAGACGAATAACCGTCCCGTTGTGTCATGCCAGACGCCCGCCGCTGCGGGCGTTTTTATTTTCGCTTCCGCCTCGCCAGACAATAGAGCTTAACTCCATAAACAAGCCATTCAATTAGTGTGATCAACCAGTTATTCACTAAAACATCTATATAATAATCTATTCAATAAGCCAATAACCGCAGCATGGCGAGTTATCAGACATTTTCGGCGCGTTCTGGCATACGCGTTCATACTTTTTGGGAAAGTAATACAAGGCGAAGGAATATGAATACAACTGCACCTACGGGCTTGCTGCAGCAACCTCGTCCGTTCTTTATGATCTTCTTTGTGGAGCTCTGGGAACGTTTTGGCTATTACGGCGTTCAGGGGATCCTGGCGGTCTTCTTTGTTAAACAGTTGGGCTTCTCTCAGGAACAGGCCTTTATCACCTTCGGCGCCTTCGCGGCGCTGGTTTACGGGCTGATCTCCATCGGCGGCTACGTGGGCGACCATCTGCTGGGGACCAAACGCACGCTGGTGCTCGGCGCGATTGTGCTGGCCATCGGCTACTTTATGACCGGGATGTCGCTGCTGAAACCGCAGCTGATCTTTATCGCCCTCGGCACCATCGCCGTCGGCAACGGTTTGTTTAAAGCCAACCCGGCGAGCCTGCTGTCAAAATGCTATCCGCCGAAGGATGCCCGTCTCGACGGGGCGTTTACCCTGTTTTATATGTCGATAAACATCGGTTCGCTGCTGTCGCTGTCGCTGGCGCCGGTGATCGCGGAAAAGTTTGGCTACGCGGTGACCTATAACCTGTGCGGCGCGGGGCTGATTATCGCGCTGCTGGTCTACCTCGCCTGCCGCGGGATGGTGAAAGAGATTGGTTCCGAGCCCGATCATCGCCCCCTCTGCCTGCGCAATCTGGCGCTGGTGCTGGCCGGTACGGTGGTGATGATTTTTCTCTGCGCCTGGCTGATGCATAACGTGATGATCGCCAACCTGGTGCTGATTGTCCTGTCGGTCGTGGTCATTGCGTTCTTTTTCCGCGAGGCGTTTCGCCTTGATAAAACCGGGCGCAACAAAATGTTCGTCGCCTTTATCCTGATGATCGAGGCGGTGCTGTTTTACATTCTCTACGCCCAGATGCCGACCTCGCTGAACTTCTTCGCCATCAATAACGTCCATCATCAGATCCTGGGTTTTACCATCAACCCGGTCAGTTTCCAGGCCCTGAACCCCTTCTGGGTGGTGGTGGCCAGCCCGGTGCTGGCGGCGATCTACACCCATCTCGGCCACAAGGGTAAAGACCTGACCATGCCGGTGAAATTTACCCTCGGGATGTTCCTCTGCGCGCTGGGCTTCCTTACCGCCGCGGCCGCCGGGATGTGGTTCGCCGACGCCCAGGGATTAACCTCGCCGTGGTTTATTGTGCTGGTTTATCTGTTCCAGAGCCTGGGCGAGTTGCTGATCAGCGCCCTGGGGCTGGCGATGGTCGCCGCGCTGGTGCCGCAGCATCTGATGGGCTTTATTCTGGGGATGTGGTTCCTGACCCAGGCCGCCGCGTTCCTGCTCGGCGGCTATGTGGCGACCTTCACCGCGGTGCCGGAAAATATCACCGACCCGCTGCAGACGCTGCCCGTTTACACCAGCGTGTTCAGTAAAATTGGCCTGGTGACCCTGGGGGTCACGGTGGTGATGGCGCTGATGGTGCCGTGGCTGAACCGGATGATTAATACCCCGGCCAGCGCCGAGTAACCGTTTAAGATGGCCGATCCGCACTGGCGCCGTTTGTTCAAATATTACGGTTCCCGGCTTGCGCTACGCTGAGCCGGGCTACAATGCGGTAGCCCGGATAAGGCGCGTTGCGCCGCTATCCGGGAGATACCACCACGGCGTAATATTACGCCGGCGTGCCGGCGTAAATATCAAACCGATGCCCTTTGGTCACCACCGCGTTCGGCGTGGCGACTTCCGCCAGCGGCGGCGCGTAATCCGGGCGCTTCACCACCACCCGTTTGGTCGCCAGCTGGCGCGCCGGGGCCAGCAGGCCATCGGCGTCTAAATCGGGCCCCACCAGCGACTGAAAGACGCGCATCTCTTTCTTCACCAGCGCGCTTTTCTGCTTATGCGGGAACATCGGGTCGAGGTAGACCACCTGCGGACGCGGGGTAATATCGGTCAGCGCCGTCAGGCTGGAGGCGTGGATCAGCTGCAGCCGCTCCTGCAGCCAGCCGCCGATTTCCGCATCGGCATAGCCGCGGGCCAGGCCATCGTCGAGCAGCGCGGCGACCACCGGATTACGCTCCAGCATCCGCACGCGACAGCCGACCGACGCCAGCACAAAGGCGTCACGCCCCAGGCCGGCGGTGGCATCGACGACATCCGGCAGATAATCGCCTTTAATACCGACCGCTTTGGCCACCGCTTCACCGCGGCCGCCGCCAAACTTGCGCCGGTGGGCCATCGCCCCGCCGACGAAATCGACGAAGATACCGCCGAGTTTGGGCTCATCGCGCTTACGCAGCTCCAGATGCTCAGCGGTCAGCACCAGCGCCATCAGGTTATCGTCATCCTGCTCCAGCCCCCAGCGGGCGGCTAAAACAGATAAGGCGCCGTCTCCGGCGCCCGTTTCATCAATTAAGCAGATCTTCACCGCAGACTTAACCCTTGATCCCGTAATGCTCCAGCATCGCATCCAGCTGCGGCTCGCGCCCGCGGAAGCGTTTGAACAGCACCATCGGCTCTTCAGAACCGCCGCGACTCAGGATGTTATCGAGGAACGACTGACCGGTTTCACGGTTGAAGATCCCCTCTTCTTCGAAGCGTGAGAAGGCGTCTGCCGCCAGCACGTCAGCCCACAGGTAGCTGTAGTAACCCGCCGCGTAACCGCCGGCGAAGATATGGCTGAAGGCGTGCGGGAAGCGGCCCCAGGTTGGGCCCGGCACCACGGCGACCTGCTTTTTAATCTCCGCGAGGGTCTCAAGGATTTTCGCCCCCTGCTCCGGCTTATACTCCGCGTGCAGGCGGAAATCGAACAGGCCGAACTCCAGCTGGCGCAGAATAAACATCGCCGCCTGGTAGTTTTTCGCCGCCAGCATTTTCTCCAGCAGCGCCTGCGGCAGCGGTTCACCGGTTTCATAATGACCGGAGATAAAGGCCAGCGCTTCCGGCTCCCAGCACCAGTTTTCCATAAACTGGCTCGGCAGCTCGACCGCGTCCCACGGCACCCCGCTGATGCCGGAAACCCCGGCGGTATCGATGCGGGTCAGCATGTGGTGCAGACCGTGGCCGAACTCGTGGAACAGGGTGATCACTTCGTCGTGGGTGAACAGCGCCGGTTTGCCGTTGACCGGACGGTTGAAGTTACAGGTCAGGTAGGCGACCGGCTTCTGCAGGGAACCATCCAGCTTACGCATCTGGCCGACGCAGTCGTCCATCCACGCCCCGCCGCGTTTGTGCTCGCGGGCATACAGGTCGAGATAGAAGCTGCCGCGCAGCTCGTTGTGTTCGTCATACAGCTCGAAGAAGCGCACTTCCGGATGCCACACGTCGACATCGGTACGCTCTTTGGCGGTAATGCCGTAAATGCGCTTCACCACTTCGAACAGACCGTTAACGGCTCTGTTTTCCGGGAAATAGGGGCGCAGCTGCTCATCGCTGATGCTGTAGAGATGCTGTTTCTGTTTTTCGCTGTAGTAAGCGATGTCCCACGGCTGCAGCTCTTCGACGCCGAACTCGGCTTTAGCGAAAGCGCGCAGCTGGGCCAGCTCTTTTTCGCCCTGCGGACGGGCGCGTTTTGCCAGGTCGGTGAGGAAGTCGAGCACCTGCTGCGGATCCTCCGCCATTTTGGTGGCGAGGGATTTAAAGGCGTAGCTGTCAAAGCCCAGCAGCTGCGCCAGCTCGTGGCGCAGGGCGAGGATCTCCGCCATCACCGGGCTGTTATCCCATTTACCGGCGTTTGGCCCCTGGTCGGAGGCGCGCGTGGAGTAGGCGCGGTACATCTCTTCGCGCAGCGCCTGATTGTCGCAGTAGGTCATCACCGGCAGGTAGCTCGGGATATCCAGGGTCAGCAGATACCCTTCCTGCTCTTTGGCCTGGGCCTGCGCCTGAGCGGCGGCCAGCGCGCTTTCCGGCATACCGGCCAGATCGGCGACGTCGGTCACCAGCTTGTTCCAGCCCATGGTGGCGTCAAGGACGTTGTTGCTGTACTGGTTGCCCAGCTCAGAGAGGCGCGCGGCGATTTCACCGTAGCGTTTCTGCGCCTCCGGCGGCAGGCCAATACCGGATAATTCGAAATCGCGCAGCGCGTTATCCACCGCTTTTTTCTGCGCGGTATTCAGCGTGGCGTAGTTATCGCCATCGCGCAGATCGCGGTAGGCTTTATACAGGCCTTCATGCTGGCCGACCCAGGTGCTGTACTCGGAGAGCAGCGGCAGCGTCTGTTCGTAGGCCTCACGCAGTTCCGGGCTGTTTTTTACCGAATTGAGATGGCTGACAGGCGAGAAGATGCGTCCCAGCACATCGTCCACTTCCGCCAGCGGCTGGCAAAGATTTTCCCAGCTATACGGCGCGCCGTGCGCCACCGCGCTTTCCACCGCGGCCCGGCAATCCTCCAGCGCTTTGGTGACCGCAGGGACCACGTGCTCTGGTTTGATCGCAGAAAAAGGCGGCAGGGAAAAAGGCGTCAGTAATGGATTGGTCATATGCGCTGTCCTGTTGAAAAGGGTGAGTGAAGCGCGCGTCCGGCGCTTATGCATGAGATCTAGAATGGGGGATAGTTGGGGGAATTTCAATGACGGGCGGTGCGTCAGCCTGGGTATTGCTGCGATAAGTCCGCCCGTTGCCGGAAAAGCGCGACACGCGGCGCAGCGTGCCGGAAACCGCATTAATGCCTTTTTTGCGCCATCTCCCAGGCCGCCGACAGATTCAGCCGCTGCCAGAACTGCTGTTCGGGGGTGGCGCCGGACAGCGGGTAGCCCGCCGGCAGCGCGGTGTTGACCATCAGCGCCCGACGCTGGGCCGCTGACAGCTGCGGCAGAGCAGCCTCCAGCAGCACTTCCGCCCCCTCCGGCGCCTGCAGGCGCGGCTGCGGCCCCTTCTGCCGCGGCAGGTCGTAGGTCATGACGAAACGAGTGAAATCATGCATCGCCGGATCGCGCCAGGGATCGTCTTTCACGCTGCTCTTCGCGCACTCGGCAAGCGACGTACCGCAGGCTTTCGCCAGCGCGGCGCGCAGCTGATCGCGGGCTTCGTTAAATAATACCCGGTAGCGCGGATCGTTAAGATAATGGGCCACGTTGCGCTCGGCCACCATCCGCGAGCCGATCACGTCCAGCGGATAGTGGACGCCCAGCACAATGCGCGAGTAGCCATAGCGGGCGCCGCGCGCCACCAGCGCGTCGTAGCGCTCCGGGATCATCGCCGCCAGCAGCAGCGCATCGGTATAGCCAGTGTTGGTGTGGCCGCTGGGGAACGAGCCGCCGTCGGCGGTATAGGGCTGGTTATCCTTCACCACCACGTCGTCCGGCACCAGGTGAATGGTGTTGCCCTGGACCAGGAACGGCCGCGGATTGTGGAAGTGCTTTTTCGCCTCGCCGGTGCTGACTTCCGAGGCTTTGATCAGCGCCGCCGCTTTCCCCAGCGCGCCCTGGTCATAGGCGGTCAGAAACGCGTTGCCCAGACGAGGCCCCAGCGCGTCGCTGAGGAAATAGAGGTAGCTAATCCCTTGCGCATCGGCCAGCGCCTGACGGCGGGTGGTCTGCACGGCGTCGCGGTTGATGGCGGTCACCGTCGCCAGATTCTGCTTCACGACGGTCTCCGGCAGACTGCTGAACGCCGACAATAGCGCAATATCCGCCTGCTGGTTTGCCCGGGTCTGGAAGTCGTAGCCGCTGGCCTTCAGCCAGGCGGTATCGGCCTGGGTTTTGTTTTGTTTCGTGTGCGCCAACCGATCGCGGGTCAGCGTCGCGGCATCCCCTTGCAGCGCGTGGCGCAACTGCGCCAGCGCCTGTTGCTCAAGATCGTCATACGCCTGGCTGGAGGCAGCCGGCGTCACGCTATTGGCGACGGCCGCCGCCCTGTTCAGCGGGATGTCTTTAGCCAGAACCGGTTGCGCCAGCAGCAGCGCGACGGCCAGCAGCGAGAGTTGCTTTTTCATTATTTTTCCTTTTATTCAAACAATTACCTTGCCTGTCTCCGACGCTAGCGCGGCCGTTTGACGCTTTTATGACAGCGTTATGTTTTGCAACGCTTTTGGCAGAAATGAAACAGCGCGGCGGCGCAGCGGTAATCTCGGCCGATCTGCGGTAAACTATCGGTTAACTTGTTTATTTCCCGGAATCTCTGCATCCATGCTCAGTTATCGCCACAGCTTTCACGCAGGCAACCACGCCGACGTCCTCAAACACACCGTTCAGAGCCTGATCATTGAAGCGCTGAAAGAGAAAGAAAAACCGTTTCTCTACCTGGACACCCACGCCGGCGCGGGCCGCTATCAGCTGAGCGGCGAGCACGCCGAGCGTACCGGCGAGTATCTCGAAGGCATCGCCCGCATCTGGCAGCAGGACGACCTGCCGGCAGAGCTTGAGCCCTATATTTCGGTGGTCGAACACTTCAACCGTAACGGCCAGCTGCGCTACTACCCGGGTTCTCCGCTGATCGCCCGCCAGCTGCTGCGCGAGCAGGACAGCCTGCAGATGACCGAGCTGCACCCGAGCGACTTCCCGCTGCTGCGCGCCGAGTTTCAGAAAGACGGCCGCGCGCGCGTCGATAAAGCCGATGGCTACCAGCAGCTGAAAGCCAAACTGCCGCCGGTCTCGCGCCGCGGTCTGATTCTGATCGACCCGCCGTACGAAATTAAAACCGACTATCAGGCGGTGGTGACCGGAATTAACGAAGGCTACAAACGCTTCGCCACCGGCACCTACGCGCTGTGGTACCCGGTGGTGCTGCGCGCGCAGATCAAACGCATGATCAAAGACTTAGAAGCCACTGGCATTCGCAAGATTCTGCAGATTGAGCTGGCGGTACGTCCTGACAGCGACCAGCGCGGCATGACCGCCTCCGGGATGATCGTCATCAACCCGCCGTGGAAGCTGGAGCAGCAGATGAACAATGTGCTGCCGTGGCTGCACAGCAAGCTGGTGCCGGCCGGTACCGGTCACACGACCGTCAGCTGGATCGTGCCGGAGTAATCGCAACCATCGGTGGAACCTTTTACGCCTCGCGTTACAATCGCGGCAATCAACGATTAAGGACATATGGGCATGAGCAAACATTATGATTACCTCGCCATCGGCGGCGGTAGCGGCGGTATCGCCTCGATTAACCGTGCGGCCATGTACGGCCAGAAGTGCGCGCTGATTGAAGCCAAAGCGCTGGGCGGCACCTGCGTCAACGTCGGCTGCGTGCCGAAAAAAGTGATGTGGCATGCGGCGCAGATCCGCGAAGCGATTCATCTTTACGGCCCGGACTACGGTTTCGATACCACCATCAACCATTTCGACTGGGAGAAGCTGGTCGCCAGCCGCAGCGCCTATATCGACCGCATTCATACCTCCTACGACAACGTGCTGGGTAAGAACAACGTCGACGTGATTAAAGGCTTTGCGCGCTTTGTCGATGCCCACACCGTGGAAGTGAACGGCGAGACCATTACGGCCGATCATATCCTGATCGCCACCGGCGGCCGTCCGAGCCACCCGACCATTCCGGGCGTGGAATACGGTATTGATTCCGACGGTTTCTTCGAACTGCCGGCGCTGCCGAAGCGCGTGGCGGTGGTCGGCGCGGGCTACATCGCCGTTGAGCTGGCGGGGGTGATTAACGGCCTCGGCGCTGAAACCCACCTGTTCGTGCGCAAGCACGCGCCGCTGCGCAGCTTCGATCCGCTGATCGTCGAAACGCTGGTGGAAGTGATGAACGCCGAAGGACCGCAGCTGCATACCAACGCCATCCCGAAAGCGGTGGTGAAGCATGCCGACGGCAGCCTGACCCTTGAGCTGGAAGATGGCCGCAGCCAGACCGTTGACTGCCTGATCTGGGCGATTGGCCGCGAACCGGCGACCGATAACTTCAACCTGGCGGCTACCGGCGTGAAAACTGACGATAAAGGCTACATCGTCGTCGATAAGTTCCAGAACACCAGCGTGCCGGGCATCTACGCCGTGGGCGATAACACCGGCGCCGTTGAGCTGACCCCGGTGGCCGTGGCCGCAGGCCGTCGTCTCTCCGAATGCCTGTTTAACAACAAACCGGAAGAGCATCTGGACTACAACAACATTCCGACCGTGGTCTTCAGCCACCCGCCTATCGGCACCGTCGGCTTAACCGAGCCGCAGGCGCGCGAGCAGTATGGCGACGACGCCGTGAAGGTCTACAAATCCTCCTTCACCGCGATGTACACCGCCGTCACCTCGCACCGCCAGCCGTGCCGCATGAAGCTGGTGTGCGTCGGCCCGGAAGAGAAGATTGTCGGTATCCATGGCATCGGCTTCGGAATGGATGAGATGCTGCAGGGCTTTGCGGTGGCGTTGAAGATGGGCGCCACCAAAAAAGACTTCGACAACACCGTCGCTATTCACCCAACGGCGGCAGAAGAGTTTGTCACCATGCGCTAAGGCGCGCAGCCCCGTCTCCGGACGGGGCTTTTTTATTGCGCCGCCAGGTGACGCAGGATCTGGTGGCCGATATAATTGCTCCAGTTAAAGCTGTTTTGCAGCACCACCACCGCATTCTGATTCGCTTTATCAAAACCGATATAGCTCGAATAGCCGCCGATGTACCCCACCTGATAGGTTAATTGCTGCTCGCCGAACGTGTCTGTTACCCAGGCGATATTCGCCGCTTCAATCCGTCGTGGATAATAGTCGACGCTAACGTCGCGGAACGCCTGGTCCAGCGCCGCCTGACCGGTGGGCGCGAAGTGGGCGCGGGCATAGTGAATCAGATCCCCGGCGTCGCTGTACAAACTCGCCGCGCCGACCATGTTATGACGGAACTGCCAGTCCGGCGTCAGCGCGCCGCGGGGTTTAAACTTCGGCTGATCGCCAGCATGGCCCAGCGCCCGCCGCGGATAATCACGCAGCGTTTGCGGCAGGAAGCTGGTGTTCCCCATCGCCAGCGGGCGGAAGATCATCCGCGAGGCCAGCGTCTCAATCGATTCGCCAGTCTGGTACTGGAGAAGATAGCCAGGGATCGCGTAGCCGAGGTTGGAGTAACTCGGCGCCGGTTCCGCCGGGGCCTGGAAATGCTGCAGATAACTCATTACGCCATCGGCATCGAGCTCATGGTAGAAGTTCTCGCCATCGTTGAGATAGGCCAGCAGGTGCTCAAGCGACAGCATATTCATCGGTTGCCGCGGCAGCCCTGAGGTATGCGTCACCAGCTGCAGCAAGGTTATCTTACGGGCATCCTCACTCAGCGCGGTACCCGGCGGCAGCAGGGTCTGCAGCGTGTCGTGCCAGTGGAAACGGCCCTCGTTCACCAGCATCGTGACCACTTCGGCGGTAACCCCTTTGCTCAGCGAGCCGAGGGCAAACAGCGTATGCGGGGTTATCGGGTAGCGATGTTGGTCATCGGTCACGCCGAAGCAGTGAAACTCCGCCGGGCCGTTATGATGAATAATTGCCACCACCATGCCGCTGACCTGCTTCTCGCGCATGTAATGCCTGACATAATCATCGACGGAAAGCCGCTGACCGTTGCGCCCTGTCAGACTGGTTTCATTGCTGGGCGGGCTCATTTGCGACAGCGTGCCGGAACAGCCTGAAATCAACAGTAATGCCAGTAGCACAAGGCCTAACCGTTTTTTCAAACTGCACCTGCCTGCCACACGTTATTTGGGATGGGATAAAAAAACAGACGCGGGATCGTAGCGGCATTACCCCGCCAGTGCAAAGCGAATACGCTGAAAAATCGATAAGGCCCTGGCCCGTTCGCTACGCCACGCCGTTATTTCCATGGCGCATAAACGCCGGGCGCTGATTGAGCGCCATATACCAGCGCTCCACGGCCGGCATTTCCGGATGGGCAAAGGGCGTCATCTTCCAGCGATGCACCGACAGGCCCAGCACAATATCAGCCAGGGTGAAGCGCTCGCCGGCGACCCACGCCCCGGTCCGCTGCAGCTGCGCTTCGACAATGCGCACGCAGTGGGTCCAGGCGGCAATGCTCTCTTTAATCGCCGCCGGATCCTGAAAGCGGGGATCTTTACGCACCAGCCCCATAAAAGCATGGCGCCAGGCATTATTGAACTCGGTCGCCTGCCAGTCCATCCAGTGCTCCACCTCGGCGGCGGGCTGCGGCCCGGCGGGCAGCAGATCCCAGCGCTCCGCTTTTCGCGCCAGATAGCGGCAGATACTGTTCGACTCCCAGAGCACAAAGTCATCGTCCAGCAGCACCGGCACCAGGCTGTTAGGATTCAGGCGCTGAAATTCGGGGGTGTCCAGGGGCTTAAACCCGCTGCCGTAATCCTCCTGCTGGTACGCCAGCCCGATCTCCTCGCAGGTCCACAGCACTTTCCGTACATTGATTGAAGAGCGTTTGCCCAGAATTGTTAGCATCGTCAGCGATTCCTCAGCCATAAAAGAGAGTTCATTCACTCTACTCTATTGCCAGCCAGCAACAAGGCAGAGCGCTGGATAATGTGTATAGTTGATTCCAGCCTGTTTGCCGAAAAGGAACCCGACATGTTGACCCCTTTTACCGTTTTGATGCCTGAAAATATTCGTTTTGGCCGCGGTCAGGCCCAGAGCGCCGCCCCCTGGCTGGCGCAGCAGGGCGGTCCAGTTCTGCTGGTGCATGGCGCCAGCCCGCAGCGGGCGGCGTTTCTCCGCCATCAGCTGGAGGCGCTGCAGCTGGCGGTCACGACGCTGGCGATAAGCCGCGAACCCTGGCTTATCGATATTGAGCAGGGCGTCCAGCTGGCGCGCGAGAAAGGGATCAGGGCAGTGGTTAGCCTCGGCGGCGGCGCGGTGATTGACGCCGGTAAAGCGATTGCGGCGCTGGCGCCCGCCACCGGCCCGCTGGTCGACTATCTGGAAGTCGTGGGAACCGGCCGTCAGCTGGAAGCCAGCCCGCTGCCGTTCGTGGCGATCCCCACCACCGCGGGCACAGGTGCGGAAGTCACTAAAAATGCGGTGATCAACGTCGTGGAACAGCAGCGGAAAGTGAGCCTGCGCGACGACCGGATGCTGCCTGACCTGGCCATTGTCGACCCGGCGCTAACCGACAACGCGCCGCGCAGCATCACCCTGAGCTCCGGCCTCGACGCCCTGACCCAGGTGATCGAGCCCTGGCTCTGCAGCCGGGCCACCCCTTTCACCGACGCCCTCTGTCAGCAGGCGATCCCGCGCGGCATCCGCGCGCTGAAGGTTCTGATGGAAAAAGAGTGCCCGGCCAGCCGCGACGAGATGGCTTGGGTCAGCCTGTGCGGCGGAGTGGCGCTGGCGAACGCCGGGCTGGGGGTGATCCACGGCCTCGCCGGCCCGCTGGGCGGCCTGAGCCGCGCCTCGCACGGCGCCTTATGCGGCAGCCTGCTGCCGTTTGGGCTGGCGCTGAATGAGTCGCAGATAAACGACCCCGCCCTGCGCCAGCGCTTCAACGACGTTCGCCGCTGGCTGGCCGAGGGGCTGGAGGTCCCGGCGGATCGGGTCTGGGACAGCCTGCGGGAATGGAGCCATCGCGCCGGTCTCGGCACCCTGCGCGACCTCGGCGTGGCGCGCGATGCCCTGGAGCCGGCGGCGCTGGCCGCCAGCACCTCCTCGTCGATGAAGGCTAATCCGGTCAGCCTGAGCAGCGAACAGCTGCTGGAGATGCTGGAGGCGGCGTGGGAGTGAGCGCGCCGGGATAAAATTTTGTTGCATAATGAATGCTCCGAATTTTATCTTCACCTAATCGCGGACTTATTGATTATTTATCAACGTGTTAATTAGAAATCATCGCGTCCCCTGCAGGCGGAAAAGCGTGATCTAACGCACAGTTTACTTCACACTCACCGAAGCGACTGTCTACGCTTAAATGACAAGGCCGGGTACGCCCGGCCGCGAACTCACGCTATCCGGAGGTCCGTATCGCTATGTTCAGCCAGAAATTACGCCACGTTGAAGACGACGAGTTAAGGATCGACATCGATCCCTGCTACGAAGCCGATCCGTACGAATTAAAGCTGGATGAGATGATTGACGCTGAACCGGAGCCTGAGGTGATCGAGGGGCTTCCGGCCTCCGATGCCCTCACCCCGGCGGATCGCTATCTTGAGCTGTTTACCAACGTGCAGAAATCACGCATTTTTGCCGACAGCAAAACTTTTCCCGACTGCGCGCCGAAACACGACCCGCTGGACATCCTGCGGAACTACCGGAAGGTCAAACGCCAGCCCGATTTCGACCTGCGGCAGTTCGTTGAGGATAATTTCTGGCTGCCGGAGAGCCATACCGACGTCTACACCTCCGACCCCAGCCTGACGCTGAAAGAGCATATCGATAAACTATGGCCGGTGTTGACCCGCGAGCCTCAGGATCATATCCCCTGGTCATCGCTGCTGGCGCTGCCGCAGGCCTATATCGTGCCCGGCGGTCGCTTTAGCGAAACCTATTACTGGGACTCTTATTTCACCATGCTGGGCCTGGCGGAGAGCGGCCGGGAAGATCTGCTGAAATGCATGGCCGATAACTTCGCCTGGCTAATTGAAACCTACGGTCACATTCCGAACGGCAACCGCACCTACTACCTCAGCCGCTCGCAGCCCCCGGTGTTCGCCCTGATGGTCGAACTCTTTGAAGAGGACGGCGTGCGCGGCGCGAAGCGCTATCTGGATCATCTGAAGATGGAGCATGCCTTCTGGATGGACGGCGCCGAGTCGCTGATCCCGCATCAGGCGTATCGGCACGTGGTGCGCATGCCGGATGGCTCCCTGCTCAATCGCTACTGGGACGACCGGGACACGCCGCGGGATGAATCATGGCGCGAGGACGTGGAGACCGCCCGACACTCCGGACGGCCGGCCAATGAAGTCTACCGCGACCTGCGGGCGGGCGCCGCGTCCGGCTGGGACTACTCCAGCCGCTGGCTGCGGGATATCACGCGACTGGCCAGTATCCGCACCACGCAGTTTATCCCCATCGACCTGAACGCCTTCCTGTTCAAGCTGGAGACGACCATCGCCAACCTCTCCGGCCTGAAGGGCGATCGCGAGACGGAAGCGGCCTTCCGCCAGAAGGCTCAGGATCGGCGGGCGGCGGTTAACCGCTATCTGTGGGACGATGAGAACGGCTGTTTTCGCGATTATGACTGGCGCCGCGAACAGCTGGCGCTGTTTTCCGCCGCCAGCATTGTCACCCTTTACGTCGGCCTGGCGACCCACGAACAGGCGGAACGCCTTGCCGATGCGGTGCGGGCCCGCCTGCTCACCCCCGGCGGGATCATGGCCACCGAATACGAGAGCGGCGAGCAGTGGGATAAACCCAACGGCTGGGCGCCGCTGCAGTGGATGGCGGTGCAGGGATTTAAACGCTACGGCCAGGATCCGCTGGGCGATGAGATCGCCTGGAGCTGGCTGCAAACGGTCAACCACTTCTACAAGCAGCACCACAAGCTGATTGAGAAATACCACATCGCCACCGGCGTTCCGCATGAGGGCGGCGGCGGGGAGTATCCCCTGCAGGATGGCTTCGGCTGGACCAACGGCGTCGTGCGCCGGCTGATTGGCCTCTACGGCGAGCCAACCTAGTCGGGCTGTTCCCGGCGGCCTTCTCCTGCTATGTTCAGAGGATTCGCCCTGCCCGGAATGACGCTTATGCCTGAACTTCTGACGCCGCGCCTGCGCTGCTCACCGCTGCAGCTGGACGACTGGTCGTTTTTTCTTTCCCTGCAGCAGGATCCGCAGGTCATGCTTTACGTGGCCGACCCCAGGCCGCAGGCGGCCATCCGCGAGGCGTTCGATTCGCGGCTGCCGCCGTGGACGCCCGGGGATGAACACTGGCTGTGCCTGGTGGTGCGCGACAGGCTGACCCATACCCCGCTCGGCCTCACCGGTTACCAACATCATCAGCGCGACATTGCCGAGGTCGGCTTTCTCTTCGCTCCGGCGGCGCAGGGTCGTGGCTACGGCTACGAATCGCTGCGCGCGCTGTGCGACTACGCCTTCACCACCGGCGGCGTCCGCCGCCTGACCGCCAGCGTCACCGCCGGCAACGAGGCGTCCAAGCAGTTACTGCTCAAAGCCGGCTTCCGGCTGGAGGGGGAGCTGCGGGAGAACTACTGGCTCAACGGGCGCTGGCACAACGACTGGCTGTTCGGTCGGCTGCGCGCGGAGGGCGATGCGCCCTAGCGCACCGCCGCTCACGGTCTGACGGCAGCGGGGTTCAGAGGAACATCCCTCCCGAGACTTCCACGCGCTGCGCGTTCATCCACGCCAGCTCATCGCTGAGCAGGGCGGCGATGGCGTCGCCGATATCATCCGGCAGCCCGACGCGCCCCAGCGCGGTCTGGGCGGCGATATGCCGATTCACCTCGGCGTTATCGCGCACCACCCCGCCGCCAAAGTCGGTCTCAATGGCCCCCGGCGCGATGATGTTCACCGATATCCCCCGTCCGCCCAGCTCTTTCGCCTGATAGCGGGTCAGAACCTCCATCGCCCCCTTCATCGCGGCGTAGGCCGCATAGCCCGGCAGGGCAAAGCGCGCCAGGCCGCTGGAAACGTTGAGGATGCGCCCCCCGTCCTGCAGGAGGGGCAGCAGCCGCTGGGTCAGGAAAAACGGGCCTTTGAACTGGATGTTCATCAGCTCGTCAAACTGCGCTTCGCTGGTCTCGGCGAAGGGGACGTTGAGGCCGATCCCGGCGTTGTTCAGTAAATAATCAAAGGTGGTGCGTCCCCACTTCTGCGCCAGCACCTGCGCCACCTCGCTGGCGAAAGCGTCGAATGTTGAAGGATCGCCGACGTTCAGCGCCAATGCTGCCGCCTTCACCCCTTTTTGCTCAATCTCCGCCACCACCTCAAGCGCCGCCTGCCGGTTGCTGTGATAGGTCAGAAGAATGTCGGTTCCCTTCGCCGCCAGCTTCAACGCGGCGTTTTTACCCAGACCGCGGCTGCCGCCGGTCACTAAAGCGATACGTTGTGTCATCAGAAGACCCCTTTCAGGTTGCGTTGTGATTGTGTTCTAGCTTATTAACTGCCAGTGAAACAATAAATACGCTACATTACGTTTTACTGTTTCATTCACAACAACAATAGGCCATCGGCATGGATAAAATTCATGCAATGCAGTTATTCATTCGCGTAGCGGATCTGGAGAGTTTCTCCCGCGCCGCCGAGACCCTGGCGCTGCCGAAAGGCAGCGTCTCGCGGCAGATTCAGGCTCTGGAAAGCCATCTTGGCGTGCGCCTCCTGCACCGCACCACCCGCCGGGTTCAGCTCACCCAGGATGGAATGGTCTACTACGAGCGGGCGAAGGATCTGCTGAGCAACCTCGACGAACTGGACGGTATGTTCCAGCACGATCCGGCGAGCATCAGCGGCCGGCTGCGGGTGGATATGCCGGTCGGTTTTGCCAAAAAGCTGGTGATCCCGCACCTGCCGGCTTTTTTGCAGCAGTATCCGGGCATCGAACTGGAGCTGAGCAGCAGCGACCGGCTGGTGGACGTGATCCGCGAGGGGTTTGACTGCGTGGTGCGCGTCGGCGCGCTCAAAGACTCCGGGCTTATCGCCCGCCCGCTGGGCAAGCTGACGCAAATTAACTGCGCCAGCCCGGACTACCTGACCCGTTTTGGCTACCCGCAAGCCCTGGAGGATCTGGCGGATCATGCCCTGATCCACTACGCCAGCACCCTCGGGGTCCGTCCTTCCGGCTTCGAGGTGGTGATCGACGGCGCCGTGCGCTGGGTAAAAAGCGGCGGCATATTGACGGTCAACAGCACGGAAACCTATCAGGCGGCCTGTATCGCCGGGCTGGGAATTATTCAGGTGCCACGCACCGGCGTGCGCGAGGCGTTACGCGCCGGCGAACTGATTGAGATCCTGCCCCAGTACCGCGCTGAGCCGCTGCCGGTCTCGCTTATCTACCCGCACCGGCGCAATCTCTCCCGCCGCGTGCATCTGTTTATGGAGTGGCTGGGCGGGCTGATGAAAGATTACGTCGATTGATCCGCGCGGAGGGTGAACGGGGGGCGGGCAGATGCGTTCCTGCAGGATACGGCATTTAAGGTATACTTTTTGCTGAATCTCGCGGTAAAAAAGGAAGAAATCACGTATGACGCCGGAAAACGACGATCGACGCCCCCCACAGGAACCGGACACGCAGCCGGAGAAAAACAAAAGCCCCCTCGACGCTCTCAATGACACGGCCGTCGGGCAAAAAGCCAGCCAGGCGCTGATGACCGTCACCGGAACGGCGGCCAAAGTGCAGCGCAACCCGGTAGTCGCCCACCTGATACGCGCCGCAGAGCGCTTCAACGACCGGCTGGGCAATCAGTTCGGCGCGGCCATCACCTACTTCTCGTTCCTGTCGATGATCCCGATCCTGATGGTCTCGTTTGCCGCCGCCGGCTTCGTGCTGGCCTGGCATCCGACCCTGCTGCAGGACATTTTCGACAAAATTCTGCAAAACGTCAGCGACCCGACGCTGGCGGCGACGCTGAAAAACACCATCAACACCGCGGTGCAGCAGCGCACCGCCGTCGGCCTCGTCGGCCTGCTGGTGGCGCTCTATTCCGGTATTAACTGGATGGGCAACCTGCGCGAAGCGATCCGCGCTCAGTCGCGCGACGTCTGGGAGCGCCGGCCGCAGGACGAGGAGAAAATCTGGATAAAATACTTCCGCGATCTTATCTCGCTGATCGGTCTGCTGGTGGCGCTGATTATTACGCTGTCGATCACCTCTGTCGCCGGTTCCGCCCAGCAGTTGATTATCTCCGCGCTGTATCTGGACAATATTGAATGGCTGAAACCCGCCTGGCGGCTGATCGGTCTCGCCATCTCGATTTTTGCCAACTATCTGCTCTTTTTCTGGATCTTCTGGCGGCTGCCGCGCCACCGTCCGCGGCGCAAAGCCCTGTTTCGCGGCACGCTTATCGCGGCGATTGGCTTTGAAATCATCAAAATCGTCATGACCTGGACGCTGCCGGCGCTGGTGAAATCCCCTTCCGGGGCGGCGTTCGGATCGGTGCTGGGGCTGATGGCCTTTTTCTATTTCTTTGCCCGCCTGACGCTGTTCTGCGCCGCGTGGATCGCCACCGCGGAGTATAAAGACGACCGGCGGATGCCGGGCAAAACCCACCGCTGAGGTATTGCGAGGATGAATAAAAGAGGCAAAATTCATCCTCGCGCTTGATTTCAGCAGATAAATCCAGGACGTAACTTTTATTTAACGAAAAACTGGTTTTATTCTCTATCTTTTTAATTGTGTGAAGCATTTCATAGAACTATTTTTTTCTGGCGTAAAAATTATCCGCTTTTTGCCTCTTTTTTGCTCATTTTCCGCGTTTGTTACAGATTGAAATGTCCCGGTGGCTGTGGCTATATGGCTTTTCGTTCGCGCAAAAATAAGAAAGATCTATGCAAGCCACAGCCACCACACTCGAAAACACGCAGGAAACCGCCCCGGTCAACTCACGCAATAAAGTCGTTGTCGCCTCGCTCATTGGCACCGCCATTGAGTTTTTCGACTTCTACATCTATGCCACTGCCGCGGTCATCGTCTTCCCGCATATCTTCTTCCCGCAGGGCGATGCCGCCGCGGCCACCCTGCAGTCGCTGGCCACCTTCGCCATCGCCTTCGTCGCCCGGCCAATCGGCTCCGCGCTGTTTGGCCACTTCGGCGATCGCGTCGGCCGGAAGGTCACCCTGGTGGCCTCGCTGTTAACCATGGGGATCTCCACTGTGGTGATCGGCCTGCTGCCCGGCTATGAAAGCATTGGCATTGTCGCGCCGATGCTGCTGGCGCTGGCGCGCTTCGGTCAGGGACTTGGCCTCGGAGGGGAGTGGGGCGGCGCAGCGCTGCTGGCAACGGAAAACGCCCCGGCGCGCAAGCGCGCCCTGTATGGCTCCTTCCCGCAGCTGGGCGCGCCGATCGGCTTCTTCTTCGCCAACGGCACCTTCCTGCTGCTCTCCTGGCTGTTAACCGATCAGCAGTTTATGGAGTGGGGCTGGCGCGTGCCGTTTATCTTCTCCGCGGTGCTGGTGATCATCGGTCTGTATGTTCGCGTTTCGCTGCATGAGACCCCGGTCTTCGCCAAAGTGGCGGCGGCGAAAAAACAGGTCAAAATCCCGCTGGGTACCCTGTTGACCAAACACGTCCGCGTGACGGTGCTGGGCACCTTCATCATGCTGGCAACCTATACCCTGTTCTACATCATGACCGTCTACTCGATGACCTTCAGCACCGGCGCGGCGCCGAATGGCCTGGGCCTGCCGCGTAACGAAGTGCTGTGGATGCTGATGATGGCGGTGATTGGCTTTGGCGTAATGGTGCCGATCGCCGGCCTGCTGGCGGACGCCTTTGGTCGTCGTAAGAGCATGATTATCATCACCACGATGATTATTTTGTTCGCCCTGTTCGCCTTTAAACCGCTGCTGGGTTCCGGTAACCCGCTGCTGGTCTTTGCCTTCCTGCTGCTGGGCTTAAGCCTGATGGGACTGACCTTTGGCCCGATGGGCGCGCTGCTGCCGGAGCTGTTCCCGACGGAAGTGCGCTACACCGGGGCGTCGTTCTCCTATAACGTGTCGTCGATCCTCGGCGCCTCGGTCGCGCCGTACATTGCCGCCTGGCTGCAGGGCAACTATGGCCTCGCGGCGGTCGGCACCTATCTGGCGGCGATGGCGGCGCTGACGCTGATCGCCCTGCTGCTGACCCACGAGACCCGCCACCAGTCGTTGTGATCCTTCGCCCTGACGCCGCTGGCGTCAGGGCTCTCCCCTACTTTTTCATCTGCGACAATATGGTCCGGCACTGGTTGCTATCGCCCTCCGCCGGGGAGATCAGCGCCAGCAGCGCGGCAGCCGGCGTCACCAGAGTAGCCAGCGCCGCCGCTACCGCGCCGCGGACAATCAGCGGCCCGGCCTTCACCCCCGCCTGCGGCGATTTAAAGGTGCCGCGAACATACAGCGGGGAACGCAGGGTGATCACCCGAAAGCCTTTGCTTTCCGGATCGATGGTCAGGTCCAGCTGTTCGGAGGCAAAGCTGGCGGTCCCGGTCACATTGATCAGCGCGTTTTCCGTATCGAAGGCAAAAATCTGCGGCCGGGCGACGCCGTTGGTCACGTCGATATTGGCCGCCGCGCAGTTCACCCGAACCTCCTCATCGCCAAAAATCTGGCCGATCAGGTAGTTGCCGACGTTAAGGCCGAGAATTTCCATCAGGTTGCGACTGATCAGGCCGTCATTCATCAGCAGCTTCAGGTTGCCGTTGCTGTTACCGAGCAGGGCCGCCACCGAGTTGCCGCTGCCGCGCAGCTGAACGTCGCCATTCATCTCGCCGAGGGTTTTCTGCATCATCTCGACGTTCGGCATCAGCGCCTTCAGCTTCAGGCGCCGCGCCTGCAGATTGGCCTCACCCTGCAGCGGCTTTTTATCGCCCTGCAGGTGCACGCTGCCGGCAATCGACCCGTTGGCCAGGCCAAAGCGCACCGGCTGCAGGCGCAGGTCGCCATCCTCCAGGATCACGTGGGTCGCCAGATCGCTGATCGGCAGCGTACCGCCGTGCTCAATTCTCCGGCCCTTAAAGCGCACATCGGCATCCATCACCTGCCATTTATCGGTTTCAAAGCGGTCCGCCGGCAGCACTTTACCCGCCGGCTGCGGCCGATCGCCCGCCTGGCGCACTGCGCTTTTCTTCGTCCCTTTGCCGGAGTCGACGCCGATTAACGGCCCGAGATCCGCCAGCCGCAGCTGCTTCGACTCCATGTCGCCGCTGAGCTTCGGCCGCGGTTTGCCAGTGGTATAGGTCAGTGAGCCATGAATGTCGCTATCGCCGATCCGGCCGTTAAAATTCTGATAGTCAAAGCGCATGCTGTTTTTCTGCTTAAAGTCGGCGCGCAGACGGCCGTCGGTGGAGAACGACGGCGTCTCCGGCAGCAGCACGCCGGTCAGGTCGTAGAGATCGCGCAGCGAATCGCCGGCGAATTTCAGCCGCAGGTCAATGCCGCCGACGTTGAGCGGATCGCTGACCGTGCCGCTGAACGCCACCCGCGTATTGCCGGAGCGGAAGTCGCCCTGCAGCGGGAAAGGCGTGCTTGCGCTGCGCAGGGCCAGCATGCCGCCGATTTTACCGTTGCCGGTGACCGGCTGGTCCTTATAGCGGCCCTTCAGCGACAGGCCAAAGACGTAGTCGCCTGGTTTCGCCGCGCTATGCCGATCCTTCGTGCCAGTGACTTCGCTGAACGGCAGCGGTTTGCCGAGGGGATCGACGAGGATGGTGATATCGCTGCGGGTGATCTTGTCATCAATGGCGATAGTCCCGCGATCGAAGAGAATGTTATCGAGGCGGAAAGACCAGCTGGAGGGGGCGCTGTCCCCCGCGGCACGCTGATCGCCAGCCAGCTGAAAGGTCCAGTTATTGTTGTCTTCCGCCAGGCGGATCAGCCGCACGTCGGGCTGTTCCAGCTTGATCCACGGCAGATACACCGTTTTGCTCAGCAGCGCCAGCGGGGCGAGGGTCGCCTCCACCCGCGGCAGGTGGATCATGGTCACCTGGGGAATGGCCGGCGGGTTGCCCAGCACGATATCTTCCGCGTGCACATGGGGCCACGGGATCCAGCTGCGCCAGCCGCGCTCCTCCGGCTGCCGCTCCCAGACCACGCCGAGATCGCCGCGGATGGCGAACGGGCGGTTCAGCTCGGCAGACACTTTCTGATTAATCGTCGGCTTCAGCCGGTTCCAGTCGAAGGTGGCCAACACGATAAAAAAGAGAACGATCAGCAACAGTATCGTTCCTGTGATGATAACCAACGTTTTACGGGTTCTGCTCATCCCTACTCCGCTCCTTTTGCATCACGTCAGTCCTGAATATAGTCAAAAAGCGGCGTTTCTCCTGGAAATGCGCTTTTCGTCACATTACGCGCGTCAGGTCAAAAAAATAATGGAACGATGTTTTAATATGATTGACCAGCAAAACAGCGCAGCGCACACTAGCGCTTATATCGATTCCATTGCAGGTTCTGGCTATGTCTAAAAAAATTGCCGTCATTGGCGAATGCATGATTGAGCTGTCAGAGAAGAACGGGGCCGTTAACCGCGGCTTTGGCGGCGATACCTTAAACACCTCGGTCTATATCGCGCGGCAGACGGATGCCAGCGCGCTGAGCGTCCACTACGTCACCGCGCTGGGAACCGATGCGTTCAGCCAGCAGATGCTCGACAGTTGGCAGCAGGAAAACGTCAACACCAGCCTGATCCAGCGGATGGCCGACCGCCTGCCGGGGCTGTATTACATTGAAACCGATGACGCCGGCGAGCGCACCTTCTACTACTGGCGCAACGAGGCGGCGGCAAAATTCTGGCTGGAGAGCGATCGCGCGGCGGCGATTTGCGAAGAGCTGGCCACGTTCGACTATCTCTACCTGAGCGGCATCAGCCTCGCCATTCTCAGCCCGGCCAGTCGTGCCAGGCTGTTCACGCTGCTGCGTGAGTGCCGCGGCAACGGCGGCAAGGTGATCTTCGACAACAACTATCGCCCGCGCCTGTGGGCCAGCCAGGCGGAGACGCAGCAGGTCTATCAGGAGATGCTCGCCTGCACCGATATCGCGTTTCTGACCCTCGATGATGAAGACGCGCTGTGGGGGGAAAAACCGGTCGCCGAGGTGATCGCCCGCACCCACGCCGCCGGCGTGGAAGAGGTGGTGGTGAAGCGCGGAGCGGATGCCTGCCTGGTCTCGGTGAGCGGGCAACCGCTGCGGGAAGTGCCGGCCGTCAAGCTGGCCAAAGAGAAAGTGGTGGATACCACTGCCGCCGGCGACTCCTTCAGCGCCGGCTATCTGGCCGTGCGCCTGACCGGCGGCGATGCTGAATCCGCCGCCAGACGCGGACATCTGACCGCCAGCACGGTGATCCAGTATCGCGGGGCGATCATCCCCCGGGAAGCAATGCCGCAATAATCCTCACCTGTAAGCGCTCTCCGGCCGCCGCTGGCGCGCCGGAGAGGCGTCAGGTTACTGCCCCGACGGGATGTCGCTGGCCTCGCTGTGGGCGTCAACCGTATCGGCGCTGCCGCTGGTCGCTGCGGTCGCCGGACTCGGCGCCATCAGTTTTTCCCACGTGGCCTGCAGCTCCTTCATGTTGTATTCCGGTTCGCCTTTCGGCTGCTGCAACACCAGCGCCATATCCTGAGACAGTTGCTGACGCAGGTACTGGTTCAGCATGTCCACCGTCAGGGAGTTGAGGAACTCCTGACGCAGCTTCTGGTACTGCTCCGGCGCGATATCCACCACCTGATTTTGCAGGGAGCGCATGCGCTGGCTCATCAGAATGTCGGTATCGGTGCGCGCATAGGTGGCAAACAGCTTCTGCAGCTCGAGGCTTTTCTGAGCGATAAGCGCGTCAAACTCCTCCTGCGGCAGGCCGTTGTCGCGCACTTTCGCCAGCTCGCGCGAGACCACGCTCAGGTTGTTATTCAGGCGCTCGCCCGGCGATTCGATGTTGATGGCGCATTGCGCGCGCTGATAGAGCACCCGGCAGTCAAAACCAAGACCAATATCCTTGACGTTATTTTTACTCAGGCTCTGCTGCACGTGCCAGAACAGCGCTTCGCGGGCGAGGTCGTCGCGCCAGTAGCGCTGCAGCGCCGCGGAGTCGCGGATCGGCTGCCAGGGGGCGTCCCACATGATGGACAGTTTGTCCTGGCGCACGGCGCTGGTCATGATGCTGACCGGCACGGTGGGCAGCGGCGATAAGGTCGGCACCGCCGCGGGCGTTTCCCGCTTGCCCTTCAGATCGCCAAAGGTTTTGCTGATTTGCTCAGCGACGCTGCGGCTGTCGACGTTACCCACCACGATCAGCGTCATGGCGTCGGGGGTGTACCATTTTTGATAAAAGTCTTTCAGATGCGCCACGTCGATCGGCTGCTTCAGCGGCGCGGCCGGATCGTGGCCCAGCATGGTGGAGCCCTTGAGGCGATAGCGCCACCAGCCCTCTTTGGTATCCAGCGGCCAGGTCGCCACCATGTCGTTGCCCTGCAGCGCGTGATTGATCGATTCAGGCGTAATGGTCAGTTTACCGCTGGCGTCCGCCAGCCAGCTCAGCGCCTCTTTCAGCAGATCGTTGCGGTTATTCGGCAGGCTGAGATTAAACATCGTGTAATCGTAGGAGACGATGGCCGGCGGCAGAGGACGCTTCGGGTCAATACTCTGCTGCCACAGCGAGCGCGCCTGCATCGTCGGCAGGCTGCCGCTTTGCGTCAACGCCAGACGGGGAATAAAACGGCTGAAGCCGCTCTGCTGAGTGCTTTCGCTCAGCGAGCCAATATTCACGGACAGACGGACTTCGATACGGTCGCTGGGACGCTGCGGCGTGGCCAGCACCTGCCACGACAACCCATTCGCTAAGGTCCCTTGTTGCCAGGCCGGATCAGGCTGGAGCGCTTCTGCCTGCACATAACCGGCCGCCGCTACCATCAGCAAACCGCCCGTTAAGAGTTTAATTGTTGTGCCCTGCATGTGAACCCCTGATGAACATTCCTGGTTACAACAGCATCCCACTGACGGGCTGCCGAAAAAAGTGAGAGTGAAATACGTCGGTTAGACCACACGGAGACGAAAATGTCGCATGACAACGTAAAATAATCATTTCGTGTCATTCCCGCCGGGCGGAAATGACCTCTAATTATGCGCAGGAGCCCGTACTCCAGCAAGGGAGTACGGGCCTAAGAGGAGGATTTAAGAGGATAATTCGTGCGTTTTGTTCGCGGGAACACGGTTATTCAGCACATCATCCATCTGTTTGGCATCGAGTTCTTTAACCCATTTCGCGACCACCACCGTGGCGACGCCGTTACCCACCAGGTTAGTCAGCGCACGGGCTTCGGACATAAAGCGGTCAATACCGAGGATTAGCGCCAGGCCAGCCACCGGCAAATGCCCGACGGCCGAGATGGTCGCCGCCAGCACGATGAAGCCGCTGCCGGTCACTCCCGCCGCCCCTTTCGAGGAGAGCAGCAGCACCACCAGCAGGGTGATTTGATGGAAAATATCCATATGGCTGTTGGTCGCCTGGGCGATAAAGACCGCCGCCATCGTCAGATAGATAGAGGTGCCGTCGAGGTTGAACGAATAGCCGGTCGGGATCACCAGGCCCACCACCGATTTACGACAGCCGAGCTTCTCCATCTTGTCGAGCATGCGCGGCAGCGCCGATTCGGATGAGGAAGTCCCCAGCACGATCAGCAGCTCTTCGCGGATATAGCGGATAAATTTAAAGATGCTGAAGCCGGTGGCTTTGGCGATTGACCCCAGCACCACCACCACGAACAGGATACAGGTGATATAGAAGCAGATGATCAGCTGGCCCAGCTGCACCAGGGTGCCGACGCCATATTTACCGATGGTGAAGGCCATAGCCCCGAAGGCGCCGATCGGCGCCAGGCGCATGATCATATTGATGATGCCGAAGATGACCTGCGAGAAACTTTCAATGACGTTGAAAATCAGCTGGCCCTTGCTGCCCAGACGATGCAGGGCAAAGCCAAACAGAACGGCGAACAGCAGAACCTGAAGGATGTTGCCGCTGGCGAAGGCGCCAATGACGCTGCCCGGGATCACATCCAGTAAAAAGGCCACCACCCCCTGGTCTTTCGCCTGCTCAGCGTACACCGCCACCGCTTTCGCATCGAGCGTCGACGGGTCGACGTTCATCCCGGCCCCCGGCTGCACCACATTGACAATAACCAGACCGATAATCAGCGCGATGGTGCTGACCACTTCGAAATAGAGCAACGCCACCGCCCCGGTACGGCCAACGGCTTTCATGCTCTCCATTCCGGCGATCCCCGTCACGACGGTACAGAAGATAACCGGAGCAATCACCATTTTAATCAGCTTAACGAAGGCGTCGCCGAAGGGTTTCATTTGCGCGCCCAGTTCCGGGTAAAAATGGCCCAGCAGAATACCGATCGCTATGGCCGTCAGAACCTGGACATAGAGGCTTTTAAAGATAGAGGTTTTCATAGGGTGTCCTTTGGGAATAACCACAGAGCAAGAAGGGATATTTGGCGTCTGTGGCTTAAAAATAACACCCTGGAAACATTTCAGAAATAACTAACGTCGAAAGTGCAACGCGATTGTTAAAATCTTTGAGCTGACTCGCACAAGTCAACAAAACATTTACAAATTTGCATCTTCGCGGACCGGAGATAAATAGCGGGCGCTGAACGCCTCCTGCGGTAAAGCGCAACCGAACAGGTGGCCCTGGAGCACCTCGACGCCGGCGGCTTGCAACCAGCGATACTGGTCTTCCGTTTCCACCCCTTCCGCCACAATGCGCAGCGACAGGCCGCGCGCGAGCTGGATTATCGCCGGCACCATGCTGACATCCTCCGGCAGCATATCGATGAATACCTTATCAATTTTCAGAATATCCACCGGCAGAGCCTTCATCTGCTGCAGCTGGTGCAACCCGGCATAACCCATGCCAAAATCATCCAGCGCAATCCGCACGCCGGCCTCGCGCAGAGGCCGCAACCGCGCCATCACATCCTGCGGATCGTCCATCCGGCAGCTCTCCGTCACCTCAAGGATGAGGGTGCCCGGCGCAATGCGGTAGCGGGCGATCAGCTTCAGCATCTCCTCGCCACGGTCGTGCTCCAGCAGCTGGAGCAGGGAAACATTGACCGACAGCGGCAGCATAATGCCCTGGCTTTGCCAGGCGGCCAGCTGGCGGCAGGCCTCTTCCATCACCCAGTAGCCGACCGGGATAATCAGCCCGCAGGACTCAATGCGCTCAATCAGCGCCGGCGGTAGCGACCAGCTGCCATCCGCCTGCCGCTGGCGCAGCAGCACCTCGGCGCCGCAGAGCTCGCCGCTGGCGCAGGCCACCTGCGGCTGCAGCCAGATCGCGAACTGCTGGTTGTCGAGGGCGGTCATAATTTCGTGCTCTTCCATCAGGCGGCGCTGAGCCTTTTCCATCTGCTCGGGATCGAAGAACTCAATCTGATTTTTACCTTTGCGTCTTGCGGTGACCGCGGCCGAGACCGCGCGCCGGTAAAACTGTTCGGCGCTGAGACCGGGGTGGAACATGGCGATCCCGACGCTGGCGTAGGGCCGCAGCTGCAGACCATGCAGCGGTAAACGTTCATTAATAATAGTGAGCACTTGCTTACTTATCGTCACCGCCTGCCAGGATTCGGCGAGGCCATCGGCGAGAATGGCGAAGTCATAGCCGCTTACCTGGGCCAGCACCATCTGCGGCGGGATCGCGGCGCGCAGCTTCTCCACCAGCGTCAGGAGCAGCATTTCGCGCTGGCTCTCCTTGAGCACGCCGGCGGCGTCCTGCAGGGTTTCACAGGCGACGACGATCAGCGCGGCGCTCTGCGGGCGGGCCACCGTCTGCTCCAGCATCGCCAGCAAAAAGGCTTTATTCGGCAGCTCGGAGACCGGGAAGCGGGTCGACTGGATGGACAGCTCATCATGCTGGCGCACCAGACTCTGCTGGTTGCGGTTATAGCTGCGCACCAGCATGCCGATCTCGTCGTCATGGTGCAGGCGCGGGAGGGTCAGCTGATGGCCAAGACGCTCCTGCTGGGAGAGATCGTTCAGCTCGCGGGCGATACGCCGCAGGGGGCGAACCATCAGCCGGTTGATGCACCAGGTGAGCGCCACCGTTAGCATCAGCACCAGAAGTAAGTAAGCAGTCACTAACGTAGCAAGGGCGCTCATGACGAATTTATACATGCGATAGGAGTCAGCCTGCAGCACCAGATAGGCCAGCGGCTGCGGGTTGGCCGGCCGCTCCAGCGAATAAATGGGCAGCGAAATCTGCACCGGCAGCTCAAACAGCCGGGTGATGGTCACCGGCACCGACCGCTCAGGGATAAACCGCATCCGCAGCGCCTGGAACTGGTTGGGCAAGACGACATCCGCCCGGCTGACGATGCCAGCAGGCTGGATACGGCTTAAAATGGCTTCCGCTTCCGGAATATCGGCTTTCAGAATAGCCGCAGACAGCGGTTCGCGAACGGATCGCGCGATACTTTCTAACTGCGTGGCCGTGGTAAAGCGACTCTGTTGCACAAAGTGAAACAGCAAAATAGTGCAAAAAACCAATACAAAGGCCATGGACACGCTCGCGACCATCGCCATCTGTTTGATTGTAAGTGAACGGCTGACGCGCAACGGTGTTCTCCACTGATACTGAATGCATACCCGGCATTAATCCTTCAATCCCGGTCGTTTCAGGCTGATTATATACTTAAATCCTTCGCCCACGCCCGCGAGGGATGAAGTGACGGGATAGCTCCGCGCGGTGGCGCAGACGCCGGAGAGACCTCCCCGGCGGCCGACGGTGGGCAACGCCTCACGAGTATACGCGAAGCGCGCCGTGGAGTGGTGCTCTGTGACGTAATTCAGCCTATTCTGCTACCAGTCGGCGTAAGGCACCAGCGGCTGGGGCGGCATATCCAGATCCCCCTGCCAGCCGGCCGCCGAATAGCGCACGTAAAGCAGCGCATGGCTCGGGGTGTAGTCCTTCGCCTGCTGAATATCGACCGCGGCGCCAACGAACCAGTTGCTGGTCACCCGCCGCTCCACCAGCGCTCTGGCGGTGTAACCGAATCCCTGGCTGCTGCCGCCCTCCTCCGTCAGTTCGCTGGCGCGCTGCCGGTAGTCGGACGGGATCAGGTTCAGCAGCGGATAGCGGGCTTGCGTCTGGGTACGCGAATGGGACCATGAGACCGATCCGCCGAGTTCCCAGGACCAGTTCTCCGTGCGCTGACGCCAGGTCACCGGCACAGCGAACGAGAGATACTCCTGCGGGCTGTAATAGCCGCCCTGGCCGAGGGTGTAGCCGCTGAGATCTTTGTCGTAGTGCCAGATCATATTGTTGAGGCCGACGGTGACGCGACGATTATTCTCGTTAATCACTTTATAGTAGTAGCCGGTCATCCAGCGCACGCGCCAGTTATCCGCCACGTTTTTACCGGTCAGCGAGTCGGCCCCCAGCGAGGACCAGATACCGTGCGCTTCGCCCCGGTCATAGCTGAGGCTCACACCGCCGCCGTCGGCGCGAACGCCGCCCCAGGTGGTGCCAGTATGGCTGTTGCTGTCTTTCTGCCCGCCAAAGGAGAGCAGCGAGCTGGAGATGGGCCGCCGGTGCACGTTGACCGTGTACCCCACCGGCCCGACGTCGCTACTGTAGCTCAGGCCGCCGACCACATCGACGACATTGAAGCCCATCGGCGTGGTGCCGATATCGCCGCTCCAGGTGTCATTCTTCCAGCCGACCGCTACGCTGGCCCCGCTGTCGGTCTGATTTTTACTGCCGCTGGTACAGGCGATCTCCCCGCAGGTGCCCCAGCTGGGCGAGTAGCTCCCGTCGCTGTGGGTGGAAAAGCTGCCGGCATCCATATTGACCAGGTCGGTGCGGAAGAACATCCGGCCATCCGCCAGCGGGGCATCCACCTGCAGCATGGTGGTATGCGCCTTGAGGTCGGAATAGCCGCCGGTGCCGCTGGATCCCCAAAAGTCGTGTTCCAGGGTGACGTTCAGATCCTGCTGGCGATAAAGGTCGGCGGCATCGCTGCGGATCCCGCGCTTCAGCCAGTCATCCCGGCTGTCGTTGCGCGTCAGCCGGGTAAAGGTATCGTTATCCTGCGGCTGCGCGGGGGTGATGCCGGAGGCCACCATCGCCTCCCGGTAGTGGGTCAGCGCCTGCTGCGGCTCCCCGTTCCGGGTGGCAAAGCGCGCGGCATCGCGCAGCACCAGCGCGCTCTCCATCGAGGGCGGCTGCGCCTTCGCCTGCGGCACAATCTGGTTAAAAATCTGTTGGGCGTCCGCGGTATCGCCAAGGCCAGCTCGCGCCAGGGCGACCCGCCGCTGCATATTCATGGATTCGGCCTCTGCGCCTTTCAGCTGCATGACCTGCGCCCGGGCGGCCTGTTTATCGCCCTCGGCCAGATAGACTTCCGCAAGGCCGAGGCGCGCATCGCCGTTGTCGGCTTCCTGACGCAGCACCCGCTGATAGTCGGCAATCGCCGTCTGGTTGTCCCCGCGCTGCTGGGCCCAGTCGGCCAGCGTCAGGTCATAGCGCACCGAGGCCGGCTGCTGTTTGATGAGGGCGATCGCCTGCGCTTCCTCGCCGCTGTCGCGCAGCTGGTTCGCCTGGCGCAGCACCCGGTCGCTTTGCAAACGCGCCTCCAGTTCACGAAGGTTATCCGTCCACGCGCTGCGCGGCAGAGCGGCGATTTGCGCCAGCGCCAGATCGTCCTGGTCGTTCCCCGACAGGTAGAGCCCCGAGGCGTAGACCCGTTCAGCATCCTGCGGCTGGCGGTTGACCATCGTCCGCATCAGCGCATCGGCTTCCTGGCGCTCACCGGCGCTGACCAGATCCCGCGCCAGACGGTAGGTTATCCACACGCTGTCCGGCTCGAGCGCCAGGCGCCGACGCTGAACTTCCGCCGCCTGCGCCCAGTTGCCCTGGCTCTCCAGGGCCTGCGCCTGTTTCTCCAGCCGGTCGTTGGTCAGGCTGCGCTCGATATCATCGATGCTGCGCCGCTGGGCGGCAGGAAGACCAGCGATCCAGGCGCTGGCTTTCTCCGGCGATTCGGCGCGATAGAGGTTGGCCAGGCCGCGCACCGCCAGGTTATTGCCGCGATCCAGGCGCAACGCCTGCTGGTAATAGCGCTCCGCCGCCGCCGCCTCTTTGCGCGCCGCCGCGACGTCGCCCAGCCCCAGCACGGCATAGCTGTCGGTCCGAACGACCCGCTGCGCCTGGGCATAATAATTCTGCGCCTGTGAAAGCTGACCGGCCTTCAGGGCGTTATCCCCCTGCTTGATCAGCAGCCAGTAGCGGTTGGTTTGCAGCAGGCTGTCCCATTTGCCGCGATTCGGGCTGTCGGGATCCATGGCAATCGCTTTATTGAGCTGGGCCACCGCGCGCGCGCGGTCGCCGCGCTGGGAATAGGCCTGGCCGAGGGCGCCCACCGCATCGCTGTCGCGGCTGTCGGCCTGAACGGCTTTCTGCAGATCCGCCACCGCCTGCGAGGTATTTCCGGATTTGACCGCCGCCAGCCCTTCCGAGCGGGCGCGGAACGTCGGATCCTGCAGCTGCGCCTGCTGCTGGTCAAGCAGGACGCGGGCGTTCGCCGCCACCGAGCCGGTAGGAAACTGCAGCAGGAATTGCTGCAACGCCTGCACGCTGCCCTTGCTCACCGGCATGCTTTTCACCTCGCTGAACCACATATCGGCGGCGATACCGCGTCCTGAGGCTGAGCGGGCCATTTCCGCCAGATAGGCGAACCCTTCCTGCGGTTTGTTATCGGCAAACATCTGCTTCGCCAGCGCCGTCAGCAGGCTGACGTTGCCCGGCGCGCTGGCGTTCAGTTTTTTCAGCTGGCTGAGGCCTTCGCTATGACGGGCCGGCAGGCGCGCCACCAGCGTCCAGTATTCAATAGCGGCATCAACATCATCCGGCACGCCGCCGAACAGTTTTTCATAGGCGGCGATGGCTTCATCGACCTTCCCGGCCACGCCCAGCAGGCGCGCCTGCTGCAGCGCCTGACGGCCCTCGCCGGTGTTGCTTTTCATCTCATTGCGCGACGCCTTCAGCTCAGGGGAATCCGGCGCCAGCTTCGTCAGTCGCTCCAGCTCTTTTTGCGCCCCGGCGGTATCCCCCTGGCGCAGCAGATAGCGCATCCGCGCGGCAATCAGGTCCGGGTTGTTGGGGTCGATCAGCTCCAGGCGGTATAGCGACTGGCGCACCAGGTCTTCACGATTGCTGGCCTCGCCGAGGCGCACCTGCTCCAGCAGATGTTCCTGGGCGGGCGTCGTCGCCGCCTGCGCTAACGGCAGCAGCGCAACGCCGAGGGACAGCGTGAGTAAACTTAGTGAGAGCTTGCGCATTCCTGGTTCCAGTCAGGTTGTAATTCGCCACCCGCAGTGAAACGAAAACGGTGTTGATCCCAACCCTGACCGAACAGCGTCAGGACCGCGCTGTAGTAGGCATCCGCGCCGGGATAGTTATCGGCGACGCGCTGTCGTTGCACCGACCGGGCCTCGTCGTTCTGTAAAAACGGCAGCATCACCGCGGAGAAGCCCACCGGCCCCTGGCCGCTGGTTTTACCGGTGGCGATATTCACTTTCTCCGGCGGTACCCCCTGTTCCGTGGTCTGTGCCGCCATCGGCGCAAAGCGGGCCAGCAGACGCGCTTTTTGCTTATCGCCATCATGAAGCATGCCCACCCACAGGTAGACGCGAATCGCGTCATAGCTGCCGATCAGCGGCTTCTCCGTTTTCAGCTGCCAGCCTTTCCCTTTCTCATAGCGCACCCAGTCCGGGGTAAAGCCTTTCGGCGCGGTCTCCAGCAGCAGACGCAGGTTCGTGTCGCGCAGGGTGGGCCACGGCGCGCCAAAACGCACAAAATAGGTGGCCAGCTGCGGCGGAAGATAGCTGGGATTAAACCGCCAGCCGCTGTCGTCGGCAAAACCGACTTTTCCCGGCAGCAGCATCGTGCCAAGGCCCGGCACCGCCACCGTCTCTTCGTCGACAATCCGCGCCAGCAGCGCTTTCCCGGTCTCGGTGTACTGCGGCTGCTGCCACAGGCGCCCCGCCTCCAGCAGCGCCCAGGCTATCCACAGATCCGAGTCGGATGCCGAATTGCTGTCCAGCAGCGTCCACTGTTCGTCGTCCTTTTTCCCCCACAGCCAGCCCGGCAGATGCTGCCGCAGGTCGCCCTCCGCCAGGTTGTTCTGCGTCCAGGTCAGCAGCTTGTCGAACCCCGCGCGATCGTTGGCCGCCAGGGCAAAGAACAGGCCATAGCTCTGTCCTTCGGAAGTGGAAATTTTGCGCGCATCGCTGGGGTCGATCACCCGCCCCTCGGGGCTGACGTACGCTTTCTTAAACTGCTCCCAGGCGGGCCACTGGCAAGCGGCGCTCGCCTGGCCCGCCGCCAGTACCAGCGCGGAGAGCACCGCGCCGCAAAGTACTTTCATCATCGTTTATTCATCATCCAGGCTAAGGCGGCGGCGGCTGATAATGCGCAGCATGCGCCACAGCACCCACGCCAGCAGCACGATACTGACCGCGGCGAAGATCGCCAGCAGTATCGGGTGGTTAGAGAGCGCGAACCAGATGCGCTCGAACCAGGGCAGATGGCCAACATAGTAAACATCGCCCACCCGCAGGCTGTTGACGCCGGATTCACGGATCACCGCCACCGAGCCAAACATCGCCGCCCGCTTACCGCTGTCGTTGAGGGCGTTGGTCAGCAATTCATTACCGCGCGGGCTGTCGGCCAGCAGGGCCACCACGCTACGCTGATCGTTGTAGGGCGACTGGAAGCCAATCACCGCCGCCATCGGTCCGGAAGAGGTGATGTCGGTGCGGGTGTTGGGCGTGCGGGCCTCGTCATCGGGATAAATGCTCGCCAGGTCATAGTGGCGCATCGGCATTTTCACCCAGCTTTTGGTCGCCTCGACCAGCAGGTTGATTTTGGTATCGTCCTTGAGAGACGAAGGGATCGCGCCGATCAGCAGCAGATCCGCGTCTTTATTCTTGATCTGGTTGCCATCGTCGGTCATTTGCAGATTAATCGCCGCCAGGCCGGTCTGCGAACCGATGCCGCCCAGCGCCTGCAGCAGCGTCGCCACCTGGCCCTGGGTCGGCGCCTTCGGCACCACCACCAGGGTGTCGGCGAGGTCAGCCATTCGGCTGTAAGGGAAGCCCGCATTGGCGAAGACGCGCAGGTCCGGCAGCGCAATAAAGTGATAATACTTCGAGAAGTCGATGGTCGAATCGTCGCCGATCACCACATGGTTCTGCACCGGCTGGAAGGTAATACAGTTGTCGATGGAGCCGCCGGGCATCGGGTTCATGTACTGGAAGTCAAAGCGCAGCTGGTTCACCGCCCCAAGACGCAGCGCGGGGATGGTGACCTCCGATTTGCCGTCCAGCAGCCCCTGCAGCACCGGCAGGCGCAGGATCAGTTTGTTCACGTCCTGGGAGCTGTTAAGGCTGAACGACTGCAGGAACTGGTCGTTGAGGCTGATATCCATCCGCGAGCTGTCCTTCACCGGCGGCATGGTGTAACGATATTTCAGATCCATATCAATGCCGTTGGCCCGCAGCAGATAGAGATCCGGCGGCAGGTTAAGCGCCACGGTGATGGCATCCGGCACCAGCCCGCTGGACTGCAGCTGTTGCTCATAGGTTTTCAGCTCAGCAAAGGTGACCGAGCGGTCGGTGCGCACCCAGTTTGGCGCATCGTATGGCTGCCGCGGCTGCAGGGTTTTGATGCCGTCCACGGTGACGCTGCTGCCGCGGAACAGAATATTGCCCTGGGCAATCCCCTTCGCCGCCAGCAGCAGGTCTTTATCATCGCGGCCGAAAATCACCAGCAGCTTGACGTAAGGATCGTTCGGGTTGTCGATCATTTCGATGGTCGGCGCGTTGACCGGCGGATGATCGCGCAGGAAATCCGGACGCTTGTCGTTGGTCGCGAAGACAATGGCGTTACGATCCGGCAGTTCGTTGAAATAGACCGGGAACTGCTGGCCGCGCCAGCCGGCCTTGCTGCCGAACCATGAGGCGATAATCGCCGCCGCCTGCTGCTGGGCCACCGCCGGCGAACCCGGGAAAATCATCGGCAGCGTCAGCGGGCGGTTGTCGCGCGGATCGTAGAACGGCACCGGGAAGTGCGACAGATCGTTATGCACCTTCAGCGACTGGTAGGTGAGATCCAGATAGCTTTCGCGCCCGACGTCCAGCCACAGCGTGCTGCTGGCCGGGTTTTCGCAGACATCGCGATAGTGGCCGACAAACTCCAGCCGTATGCGGTTGAAGTCGGTGATATACAGCGGGTCAATCGGCAGCTGCGCGCGGATCTTTTTCCCCAGCTGCTCTTTGGTGACGGGCAGAACGCCCATCAGCTCATCGTTGAGATAGACTTTCAGCTGCGACTGCACGGGCAGCAGCGAGGGCGACGGGGTATATTCCAGATTGAGCAGCGCGTTGGCGACCAGCTCATCGCTGCGCATGCCGAATTCGACCGAGGCGTCAGGCCGTGAGCCGCGCAGCACAATGCTGCCCGGAGGCGGCGCGATGGTGGCAAAGGTCAGCTTCACCTCCCGCTGCGGGATATTCTCGGCGACCACCGCCGGTGCGGTCGGTTCGGCGAGAGTCGCCGTCGGCTCGCCAATCGTCACCGGCGCGGGCGGGGTGGCCGCCTGCGGCTGAACGCCAGGAGTCGGGTTCACCACGGCGGCCGGCGCCGCGTAAGAGGCCAGCGGATACCAGCTGCACATGCCCACCGCTACTGCACACATCCAGGAAAGTTTTCTTTTCATCGCATTATCATCATTGTTGAGCCATTGCCGGGTCTGCGGAGAGCGTCGGCGCGGCGCGTTCAGGGCGTCGGGGTACAAACGACACTATCCATGCCACCAGCGAGGTGAGCGCGCGGAAAATGACCTTCACCGACGGCGGCGAAAACTCCGCCAGGTGACGGTAACCACGGAATCCCAGCTTGAGGATATCCAGCAGGCTTTCCATCGGCTTATCTTCCGGGAAGCTATCCTGCCAAAGCGCCCACGTATCGGCGCGGGCAAACGTACACTGCACAAAATCGATATGCTGCTGGTTGGTCAACGGCAGCAGCTGCAATCCCACTTCGTTGCCGTTTACCCGCGCGACCCGCACCGGGAAGACATACTCCTGCTGTCCCCGTTTGAGCAGCAGCCTGGCGTTCTGCCCCTCCAGCACCTGCGCGTCGCTGTGAATTTTGATCCCCAGCCCGCCGTCGGAATAGTCGTGAACGGTGCAGGAGAACAGATGGCCGTCATCGCGGGCGATGGCCGCCGGCATGCTCATTTCGACACGATGCGACCGGCGGACCTGCTTGCTTTCAACCGAGACCGCCACCGCGCCGCCAAGAATAATCAGGTTGTAAAACACCCAGACAATACTCACCCAGACGGTGAGAATTTCGTTTTCCGGGCCGTACATAAAGCGCCAGATCCCCACCGCGACGCCGACCAGGTTGAGCAGCACGAGGTAGATATAGGGCCGGGAGATCACCCAGTCGACATACTCCTCTTCCACTAGCCCACCCTTCGCGGTGACGTTGAATTTGCCTTTATGCGGGTTAATCAACGCCACAAAGGTGGGCGGCGCGATATACCAGGCGAGCACCGTCTCGTAGATTTCACTCCAGAACGAATGGCGGTATTTGCCCTGAATCTTCGAGTTGGTCAGGCTGGCGTGGATCATATGCGGCAGCACGAACAGCGCGATCATCAGCGCCGGCGCATAAATGATATAGGCATGGAGCAGCAAAAAGGCCAGCGGCGCCGTGAGGAAGATGAGGCGCGGAATACCGGAGAGGAAGTGGAGCATGGCGTTGGCGTAGCAGACGCGCTGCGCCAGCTTCAGCCCCTTGCCAAACAGCGGGTTATCGAGACGGAAAATCTGCACCATGCCGCGCGCCCAGCGGATACGCTGGCCAATGTGCGCCGACAAACTCTCCGTCGCCAGCCCCGCCGCCTGCGGAATACGCATATAGGCGGAGGTGTAGCCGCGTCGGTGCAGGCGCAACGAGGTGTGGGCATCTTCGGTCACCGTTTCGACGGCAATGCCGCCAATCTCATCCAGCGGGCCGCGGCGGATCACGGCGCAGGAGCCGCAGAAGAAGGTGGCGTCCCACATATCGTTCCCGTCCTGTACCAGGCCGTAGAACAGGGTGCCTTCGTTCGGCGTTTTGCGAAAACGGCCAAGGTTGCGCTCAAAGGGGTCTGGGGAGAAGAAATGGTGCGGGGTCTGCATCATCGCCAGCTCTTTCTCTTTCAGGAACCAGCCCATGGTCATCTGCAGAAACGAGCGCGTCGGCACGTGGTCGCAGTCAAAGATCGAGACAAACTCCCCTTTGGCGTATTTCAGCGCATTGTTGATGTTACCGGCCTTGGCGTGCTCATGGCTGGTACGGGCGATGTAGTGCACCCCGACATCTTTGGCAAACTGGCGAAACGCTTCCCGTCCGCCGTCGTCGAGGATCCAGATGTTGAGCTTGTCCTTCGGCCAGTCGATGCCCTGCGAGGCATAGATGGTGTTTTTCACCACGTTGAGATCTTCGTTGTAGGTGGGGACGAAGATATCCACCGTCGGCCACAGATCCATGTCCTCCGGCAGCGGCACCGGTTGGCGGTTCAACGGCCATACCACCTGGAAGTAGCCCAGCACCAGCACCACCCAGGCGTAGGTTTCGGCGAACAGCAAAATAATCCCGCACACCAGGCTTACCGGGTCGTTCCAGTTCAGCGTCGAGGTGTAGCGCCACCAGATATAGCGGCACGAGACCGTCAGCGACAGCACGATCAGCATCAGCGCCGAGAAGCGGCCGGGGATGCGCCGCACCAGCAGCGCCACGCCCCACAGCAGCATCAGGAAGATAAATTGCGACAGCGGGTTAAAGGGCTGCGTAATACACATCAGCGCCAGCACCAGCGAGCAGCAGGTCACCACTCCGAGGATTGCCCGGCGCAGTTTAGGATTGAGGTGCGCCAGCTCTTTCTGTTTATCCAGATGGCGGGTGCGGGCGTTAACCTGCTCAGGCAGTTTCTCCATCCATTGCGCGTAGCGACCATGCACCCCTTCCAGCGCCGCCAGCGAACGCCAGTTGACCTTTTTCTCCGGCTCCGGCACGCGGGTCGCCAGCAGCCACAGGGATTGCAACAGATAGCGCAGCGGATCCAGGAGCCGTGGCCGGTGCGGATTAATATGGGGGAAATAGGTGTCATGGTGCGCCAGAATCGCCTGCCAGCGCGGCGTCTCCAGCGGCATGAGCGCCCAGACCAGCGATGCCCACAGGCAGCCAAGCGACGCCGACAGCCAGGAGGCGCCATGCTGCCGGTAGTCGTCATAGCGCGCGCGCAGCCGTTCCCCCACCGGCGGGGCCAACAGCAGCGTGCTGAGGCGGATCATACCGGCCTCCCGCCGGCATAGTGGATCAGGCACCAGTTCGCCAGGGTCAGCACCTCTTCCGCCGCCAGAGAGTCCTGGCGATACTCCCCAAGGGGCTGTTTCGCCGCCAGGCACTCGGCCATCGCCTCGTCGCGGTGAATGGTCACCGGCAGGATCCGCGGCTGGCTCTCGAGCCACAGCTGGTAGAGATCTTCCTGCAGCTGGCTGCCGACCCGCAGATCGTTAATCAGGATATCGCTGTTGGCCGGAAAGGGCTGCTGGTGCAAACGGATATGGCTGTTGGCGTCGGGATGGACCACCACCAGCGAGCGGTCGCAGAGCGTCAACAGCTCGCGGGTCAACGGCGAATAGCCCGCCGGCAGATCCAGCAGCAGCCAGCGGTACTGACCCTGCAGCTGCTGTACCGCCTCCGTCATCGCGCCCAGGGTGGGCAGCAGCTGGTCGACGTTTTCTCTTTCGCCCGCGCTGAGCTGGCCAAACGGCAGCAGATCGATATGTTGCGTATAGCGCAGACCCGCGTCGCGCCAGTCACGGCCGTCAAGCAGCGACCGGGCCCAGCCGTCCTGATGATGGATATCGGTGTTGAAAAAAAAGCGCAGCATATTATCCGGGCTGGCGTCGATCGCCAGCACGCTTTCACCGAGCAATTGCAGCGCCCAGGCGAGTGCAGCCGTAATGGACGTGACGCCAGTTCCCCCGCGCACGCCCTGTAATCCCAGAATAGCCATCTCCGGCTTCCTTATTTTTTCTCTGCAAACTCTGCCAGCAGCGGCCAGCGCTTCAGCGCTGCGTTCAGCTGTTCACGCCTCGAAATATCATGATAATCAATATCCGGCAGGGAAAATGCCCGGCTTAGCGCCAAAAAATCATTTTGAAAGGTGTACCCCAGCGTGGCGTCCGTGGGTACGACAGGATCTTTTGCTGGCATATCTCTGTCCGTTCGAAATTTATTATTAAACCAGAGGACGTATACAGCGCTTCCTTAAAAAGCAGGTGTACATGCTAAAACTGATGACCTTTAATTTCAATGTTAGGTTTACTCTGTCAGTTTCGCTAGTAAACTTATCCAGTGTGAATCAGGGCGCACGAGGGATGCCGTGGATAGTGTATTTACTTTGGGTATTTCATCATTATGGGATGAAGTGTGCCATATGCCGGTCGGCGGGGTATGGTGGCTCAACGTTGACCGTTATGCCGATGCCGTCAGTCTGGTTAATCAGACGCTGGCCGCGCAGGCGAAAAACAGCAAAGTTGCCGCGCTGGTCATGGGTGATAAACCTGATGATATCATTTCATTAGATAGCATTCATGGCCCGAATAATATCGCGCTGTTTACCCTGCCGAATCGCCCGGAGGCGCTGGAAGAAATACATCGTGATTTAGTCTGCTCCCTCGAGCCTGGCAATTATTTGTTTATTCTGCTATGCGCTGAAAATGCCTGGCAAAATATAAATAATGAAAAGTTATGCGCCTGGGTGGAAAAAACCAGTCGCTGGGCGCAATATCATCGCTGCACGTTCTTAGCGATCAATCCCGCCCAGGATATCGATCGGCAGCTCACCCCGTTATTACGCGCGTACCGATCCCTTTCCGGTCTGGCAAGTATTCGCTACCAGGGCGACCGCCATCTTTTTGATATTGCCTGGTGGGGAAGCGATAAAGGCATCAGCGCCCAGCAGCAGCTGATGGTGCAACACGACGACGCCGGCTGGCGATTAGCGCAGGATGCTGAAACCAGCGTGCAGCCGCGTAGCGACGAAAAAGCGATCCTCAGCCATGTGCGCGTCCTCGAAGGCGCCCCGCCGCTCTCGGAATACTGGACCCTGTTCGATACCAATGACGAGGTCTTCAACGCCGGGCGCACTGCGCAGGCGGCGACGATCCTCTTCTCCATTACCCAGAATACGCAAATTGAACAGCTGGGGCGCTATATTCATACCCTGCGTCGTCAGCGCGGCACCGCGCTGAAAATTATTGTCCGCGAACAAACCCCCAGCCTGCGCGCGACCGATGAGCGGCTGCTGCTCAGCAGCGGCGCCAGCCTGGTGATCCCCAACAGCGCGTCGCTTTCCCGCTGCCTGACGCTGATTGAAAGCGTACAGAACCAAAAGTTCTCCCGGCGTATCCCGGAAGATTTTGCCACCCTGCTCACCTGGAGCCAGCCGTTAAAGCTGCGGGGCTATCAGAAATGGGACGCCTTTTGCGAAGCGGTGCACAACGTGATGACCAATACCCTGCTGCCGGCCGACAGCAAAGGCGTGATGGTGGCCCTGCGCCCGGCGCCGGGGCTGCGCGTCGAGCAGGCGCTGACGTTATGCAAACCCAACCGGATGGGCGACATCATGACCATCGGCAATAACCGGCTGGTGCTGTTCTTGTCATTTTGCCGAATCAATGACCTCGACACCGCGCTAAATCATATTTTCCCGCTGCCGACCGGCGATATTTTTTCTAACCGTATGGTGTGGTTTGAAGACAAACAGATCCTCTCGGAAATCGTGATCATGCGCGGCGTCGAGCCGGCGCGCTGGAACACGCCGCTGCCCCTCTCGGTCGGTAAAAACGAAACCATCAACGCCACCCATGATGGACGCCACTGGCGACGCTATCCCGAACCACACCGGTTAACCACCCGTGAGGAGCAAGCCTGATGATGTCTATCGCCGATATTCTGCAACTGGTGGTGCTCTGCGCCCTGCTGTTTTTTCCGCTGGGCTACCTGACGCGCCACTATCAGCGCCGGATCCGCACGACATTAAGATTGATGTTCTTTAAACCCCGTTACGTGAAACCGGCAGGGGTATTACGCCGGGGAACAACGGTTAAGCAAGGCAAAGCGAATAAATGACAAATAAAAAAACGACCGCGGCACCGCTTCCGCTCTGGCAGTACTGGCGCGGCCTTGGCGGCTGGAACTTATACTTTCTGGTCAAGTTTGCCCTGCTGTGGGCCGGGTATCTCAATTTCCACCCGATGCTGAACCTGGTGTTTCTCGCCTTTCTGCTGGTGCCGATCCCGCGTGAAAAGCTGCACCGCATCCGCCACTGGATCGCCATTCCGCTCGGCTTCGCGCTGTTCTGGCATGATACCTGGCTGCCCGGGCCGGAGACGCTTCTTAGCCAGGGCTCGCAAATCGCCGGCTTCAGCGCCAGCTATATCTGGGATCTGATTGTCCGCTTTATCAACTGGAGCATGGTCGGCGCCTTCTTTGTTTTACTGGTGCTATGGCTGTTTATCAGCCAGTGGCTGCGCGTTACCGTGTTTGTCTCCGCGATGGTCGTCTGGCAGGCGGTCAGCCCGTTGCTGCCGGCCTTTACCATTTGGCCTGCCGGTCAGCCCACCACCGCCGCCGCCACCGCGCCGGCCAACGTCGGGACCAACGCCGCCGCTGGCGCCGCGTCCAGCCCGGCCAGCAGCGATATTCCGCCGCAGACCGAGCCGCCGACCTCGGCCAACCTCACCAACTGGCTGAACGGTTTCTATGCCGCCGAGCAGAAGCGCAAGACGCCGTTCCCGGACCAGCTGCCGGCGGATGCGCAGCCGTTTGACCTGCTGGTGATCAATATCTGCTCGCTCTCCTGGTCGGATATTGAAGCCGCCGGGCTGATGGACCACCCGCTGTGGAAGCATTTCGATATCGTCTTCAAAAACTTTAACTCCGCGACCTCCTACAGCGGACCGGCGGCGGTGCGCCTGCTGCGCGCCAGCTGCGGCCAGCTGTCGCATACCAACCTGTATCAGCCGTCCGGCGCCGATTGCTACCTGTTTGAAAACCTGGCGAAACTCGGCTTCAACCAGCAGCTGATGCTCGGCCACAACGGCCTGTTCGGCGACTTCCTGAAAGAGCTGCGTTCACTGGGCGGCATGCAGAGCCCGCTGATGGACCAGAGCGGTCTGCCGGTCAGCCTGCAGGCGTTTGACGGCTCGCCGGTGTACGAGGATCTGGCGGTCCTCAACCGCTGGCTGAAGACCGAAGAGGCCAGCAGCAATCCGCGGAGCGCCACCTTCTATAACACCCTGCCGCTGCATGACGGCAACCACTTCCCGGGACAAAGCAAAACCGCGGACTACAAAGTGCGCGCGCAAAAGCTGTTTGACGACCTGGATAACTTCTTCACCGAGCTGGAAAAATCGGGGCGGAAGGTGATGGTGGTGGTGGTGCCGGAACACGGCGGCGCGCTGAAGGGCGATAAGATGCAGGTGTCTGGCCTGCGTGATATCCCGAGCCCGTCGATCACTAACGTCCCGACGGCGGTGAAATTCTTCGGCATGAAGGCGCCGCATGAAGGCGCGCCGATTATCATCGATCAGCCCAGCAGCTACCTGGCGGTGTCGGAGCTGGTGGTGCGCGCCCTCGACGGCAAAATGTTCAGCGAAGAGAGCGTCAACTGGCAGCAGTATGTCGCCAACCTGCCGCAGAGCGCGGCGGTGTCCGAAAACGCCAACGCCATCGTTATCCAGTATCAGGGCAAGCCGTATGTCCAGCTGAATGGCGGAAGCTGGGTGCCTTATCCGCAATAAGCGACAAGGCCGCCCATGCTGGCGGCCTGACATCGTGAGACGTTCCTGCTCTTCCCTCTCAGCCCGCAGGCATACGGGCTGAGAGGCCTGCAAAGCCATCACCGCGCTAGCGCTGATCCTGTTTCGCCAGCCAGACCAGCAGCTTGAGGCTGGCGGAGTAATAATCATCCTTGTCGTCAATCTGCGGCGCTTCCTGCGGTTCGCCAAGCGTTAAATCACGCACCGCCAGCAGGCCGCCGGCCATATTCCACGGGGCGACCTCGTTGGTGCTAACGTTGATCCACGCCGGGGTTTGCAGACGCGGGTAACTCTGCATCCAGGCTTTCCACGGCGCGAGCAAGGCGCTATGCGGATCGACCCACGAGATATACAGCGGGATACGGATCGCATCGAAACTCATCCGCGGCGGCCACTCTTTGGCCGGCAGCATCTTGCCATCCGCCCGCAGCGCCACCCAGTCGCTGGGCAGGTGCGATTTCCCCCAGCCCATCTGCCCCAGCAGCGCCTGCCCGTCAATCTGCAATGTCCGCCAGGCGGTCAGGTGCGTCCGCTCCGCAAAGGCGCGCCAGGCCGGAAAGATGAAATAGGAGGGGTTAAGGTTCAGGTGGTCGTTGCGGTTGAACCCCTTCACCCCCGGGAGCATCACCTGGCGACCGGCGAAAGTCACCACCGTATATTTCAGCAGGGAGGCGGTGATGGCATCGGAGGCCGCCGCGTAGCGCTTGTCCTGCCACTGCTTTTGCGCGCGCAGCAGCGCCCAGGCGATCAGGGTATCGCCATCGGTGGCGTTGTTTTTATCGGCGATCGGGTCCGGCGCCACCGGGTTATAGCGCCAGTAAAACAGCCCGTTAGACTTGTCGCGCAGGGTGCTGTCCGTCCACTGCCACAGTTTGTCGAACGCCGGGCGATCGTTATTCGCCACCGCCAGGAGCATGGCGAAGCCCTGGCCTTCCGTATGCGACACATTGCCATTGGCGGTATCAATGATACGACCGTCCGGCATCATAAAACGGGCCTTATAGCGCTCCCATGCCGTATCCGCCCACGCCCGGGGCACCAGCATCACTGCCGTTGTCACTATCACCGCCACTAAAGCACGCAGGGGCATAAATTCACTCTTTATGGATGGTAGTAAAGAAACTGAACGTCAGAGACGGAGAACACCCGCTCACGCTGCAATATCACGTGAGCACTGCCTCCCTGACTCTGCAGCCAGCGAGAATATAACCCCTCGAGTATGGCACAGAACGCGTTGCACCAGCGCACGCGCCCCGCGTCGTCGCGGCTGACCGGCAACGCCTGATGGCGCAGGCGCAGGCCGTCCTCGCCGACGTCGATGGTCACCACCCCCCAGTGGAAATGGGTCAGCAGCCGGTTGATATTCGCCTCCAGCTCCCCGACGGTCTCCGACGCCGGCAGCGGATGGGTCTCCGCCAGCGAAGCGCCCATCTGACGCAGGAACGGCTGGCTCTCCAGCTCGCCGGCATTATTGAGCATACCTTCGACCATAATAATCAACAGATCGAACCATCCGGCAGGCGTCTGCTGCTGCTGAAACCAGGTCATCACCACCGGGTTATTGTTCTCCGTCATCATCAATGATCTCCTAACATATAGCGAATATAGAGTCCGGCGGTGCTTTCGTTATAATCCCCGAAGGTGTCATAGCCAATCTGGCCCCCCAGCGTCATCTGTTTGTTGACCTTGTAATCCGCCCCGGCGCGCAGGGTATAGCCGATGCCGCTCTTCGAGGTCGCGGAATAGTAGGCTTCCTTGGCAAACCCGTTGCTTACCGCCGTCTCCAGGGTTTGCTGCCACTCCGAATTGGTCGGGAAATAGGCGCTCTTATCCTGGCTGTAAGACTGGTAGCCCACCGAGCCGCCGAGCTTCATGGTCCAGTTATCATATTTCTCCGTCAGACTGACCGGTAGCGACACGCTGACGTAGTTTTGCGGACTAAAGTAGCCCCCCTGGCCATAGGTGAAGTAGCTGAGGTTTTTGGAGTAATCCATATAGCTCATGCTCAACCCGGCCTGCAGCTGGCGGTATTCGTCATGATAGGGCCGCAGATAGACCCCGGCATTGGCATTGATGCTGGTGTTGCTGGCGACGTTCTCTCCGAGATAGCTGTATCCGCCGCCGCCAACGTAGAAGCCCGCATCGCCGTCGTCATAGCTCAGCTGCAGGGTGCCGCCGTTTTTCGTCACCTGCCCCCAGTTTTTCCCGGAATAGGCATCCTTCAGACCGACATAAGAAAGCAGGCTGTCGGTCAGCGAGCGGCGTTCGCCGGTGAGGATCAGCGACAGATAGTTGGTCAGCTTGGGCGACCATTTCACCCCGCCGACAACGGTATTAAGATCCTGGCCCAGCGGCGTGCTGCCGATATCGACCCGGTAATCGTCGCCGCTTAGCGCCAGCGCCAGTTCGACGCCGTTGGCCTTCTGCGAATCGGTCGAGCCGCTGGTCTGGTCAACGTTCGGCTTGCGGCTGGACGAGGAGAGATAGCTGGCCACCTGCCCCGAATCATAGCTCCCGAGCTTGGCCAGGTTTTCCATCCCGCTGCTGGTAGTCGGATTGAAATCCGCCGCGTTCAGGGTGCCGAGGCCGCTTAACGCCTCCGCGCCCGGATTGCTGGCAAAATAGGCCGTCCGCTCCGCCTCGGTCATCGCGGCGATCGCCGCCTGTTCGCTGGTGGCGGTACTCACCATATTGGAGACCGCATTGGCCAGCGGGTTGGCGCCGTAGCGACGCCAGGCGTCGCCGCTGGCGGTCCCGGCGTTTAACGACACCGGGGTGACGGTAAAGTCAAAGCGCGAGTCGCCAAACGGCGAGGAGGACCAGGTCAGCGGCGTTCTGAGCTCCGTCAGCTTGCTGGTGCCCGATTCGCCGTCGCGTCCGCGCACGTCCATTCCCCCCTGCAGCCAGCTGCCGGTTTTCTCCTGCAGCGACTCCATCATGGTGTCCACCTGACGCAGCATCCGCGTCTGGGCGGTGTCCACCGGCAAATCGGTGCGCTGGATCCCCGGCAGCGAGGAGCCGGGCGCGGCGGCCGACTGGGCGACCTGCCACGGCATATACTGGCCGTAGGCGGAGGCCGTCCGCGTCGGCGCCGACGTTTGCGACACGCCGATAAAGGGGTTATCCGCCGCCAGCACCCCGCCGACGGTCGGCGTTTCGCTGCTGTTGGTGCTTTGCATGCCCAGCAGTTTGCCGCGGGCGCTGCGCAGGTAGGTCATCGCCTGCTGATGATGACCCTGGGCCTCCGCCACTCTCGCCAGCAGCAGCAGGCGATCCGGGGAGTTATCCTGACGCAAGCCGCCGGCCAGCTGTTCAGCGCGATCGTTGTTCCCCGCCGACAGCGCCACGTCGATGGCCCCGGCGCGCGCATCCTGGTTCGGCGTATCGCGCGTCATCAGGTAGTCATAGACCACCCCGGCCTCTTTGTTCATTTTGCCGCTCTGGTACAGCCGCGCCATGGCGAACATCAGATCGGTGTTTTGCGGATCGCTTTGCATGGCGCGGATCAGCTTGTCATACGCCGCGGCGTAATTGCCCTGCTCGCGCAGGCGATCGGCCTCGTTGATCACATAGCCATTGCGAATGCTCGCCAGCTGCGTCGGCGTACTGCTGGCCTGCAGCTGCGGATTGCTGATCAGGTTCTGCGCCTCGCCGGTCAGCCCGGCCTGGTTCAGGACGGCGATCTGATCGGCGTAATCGCCGGCGTTGCCGGACACCCCGCCGCTGATATTGTTGCGCACCAGCGATACCGCGGTGGTCAGGTCGCCGCTCTCGGCCAGCAGCCGCGCCAGCTTGCCGGCGTCCGCCGGTGCTTTCGGCGGCGTAGAGGCCATCGCCCGCAGGGTATTGCTGGCGGCGATGGTATTGCCCTGCGCCAGGTAGTTTTCGGCCGTCACCAGCTGCAGGTTGTAGTTCACCCGCTGACGTAAATCGCGCATGTCGCTGGTCTGGCTGCCGCCGGGAATGCGCGACAGCAGCGTCTGCGCCTGCTGCCAGGCGCCGTTTTCGCTGGCGAACAGCGCGGCGGCATACAGCGCGCTGTTGCTGGCGCCGGGGCGATAGGCCGCCGACATCAGCGAAGAGGCCTCGCTGGTGTTACCCGATTTTTGCAGCAGTCGGGCCAGATCGAGACGCAGCCAGGGATCGTCCGGATAGCGGGCGACGCCCTGGCGCAGGGTGGCAATGGCGCCGGCTGGGTTACCGCTGCTGACCTGCGCCTGGGCCTGACGGCGCAGGGCGTCGCCCGGGACGCCGGCCACCACTCGCGGCTGCAGTTTTTGCTGCAGACTCTGCGGCAGCGTCTGCAGCATCGCCTGCGCCTCGGCGGATTTATTCTGCTCGCGCAGCACGTAGTATAGGTTTTCCCGCGCCGCCGCATTCTGCGGATCGTCGTTTAACAGTGAGCGCAGCGTTTGCTCGGCCTGGGGTAAATCTTTGTTATGCCGCAGCACATCGGCGCGAAACAGCTTCGCCGAGGCGCCCCGCGCCCCGCTCTGCTGCGCCAGCGGCGCGGAGAGCGCCAGCGCCTGGCTGATATTGCCCTGCTTATAGGCCTGCTGGGCCTGCGCCAGCTGGCCGTAGAACAGGGCATCGGCCGCCTGCTGACGGCGGGTCGCCGAGGCGTCGCCGCCGAGATCCGCCGCCCGGCTCAGATATTGTGACGCGGCCTGGTAGTCGCCGCTGCGCTGGGCGATATAGCCCATGCCCGCCAGCGCATCGGCATCCTGCGGGTTGGTCTGCAATACCTCTTCAAACTGCTGTTTCGCGGCAGCGGTATTGCCGCTGTTGAGATTGGCGTAGCCCTGGCCGCGCGCCTGACCGCTGCGCCGTTCACGAAAGTAATTCTGAACTTCGCTATCCTGCGGATGCCGCTGCATCCAGGTATCGTAATACTGCTCATCCCCGGCCTGCGGGCCCAGCCAGAGCAAGGCCTGACGCAAGCCGCTGTCCGCCTCTTTATTGCCGCTGGCCATCGGCTCGAGCAGGGCGATCCCTTCCCGACGGGTCTCTTCCCGCCAGGTTAACGCTTTGCCCAGCGCCACCCGCGGGGCGTTCTCCTGCGGATGCTGCGCCACGTACTGCCGCAGTTCGCTGATGGCCTGCGGATAAAGCGATTTGTCGCTGGCCATGGTCAGGTAATATTCCGCCGCCAGCCCGGCAGGCGGCGTATTGCCATTGAACATGCTGCGCCAGGTCGCCAGCGCCCCGGGGATATTGCCGCCGCGCGCCTGCTGGCGGGCCAGGCTGAGCTGGCCCTGCGGCACCTGCGACATCTTTTTGGCGTTGTCCAGATCCTGCAGACCCGGGCTATCCGGCGCCGCTTTCGCCAGCCGCGCGCGCCACTGCGCCGCCGCCTGCATATCGCCGCCCTGCTGCGACCAGAGCGCCATCAGATACAGCGCCTGGGTGTTGTTGGCATCCACCGAGAGCACCTTCTGCAGGGACTCCATCGCCAGCTCGTCATGGGATTTCTCATGCCAATAGTTGGCCTGGGCGAACAGCGCCTGCAGCGCCGCGTCGTTACCCGCCGCCAGCGCGCCGCCAGAGGCGCCGAGAGCCAGGGCGCCGGTGAGGCAGAATGTGGTGAGCCGCCGGGAGCTTTTCATCGTTATCGTTATCTTTCTTTTCATTGGTTATCCCCCGAACCCAGACGCTTACGGGCGTGACGTTTAAACATCGCGGTCAGCGCCAGTCCCATTATCGAGGTGGCAATCAGCCCCAGCAGGGCGAGGAAACCGGAGTGCTGGCTGGCATACCAGACCGCCATCATGTACCACGGCATCTGACCGCTGGGGAACGGCGTACTCACCTGGAAACTGCGCACCCCATTATCGCTGGTGATCACCGCGGTATCGCCACGGATCCCGGCGTTGATGCGCGGTGAGTCCAGATCGTTTTTCAGTCGCGCCAGCTGATCATCATTGCTGGCCATCGCCACCACCACCAGCCGGGCGGGGTTCCACGGCGAACGATAGCTGATAAACCCGCGCCAGGCGCTGCTGGACGAGAAGTAGCGATCGGCGTCGAGGCTGGCGGAGGTCCAGTCGCCGGTGAGCCGGCGCTGCGCTTTTTGCCACAGATCGGGCTCGCGGACGCTCAGCACATTATCCACCGGGCGGTAGGGTGAATCGGCCAGCAGGCTCTGGTTGAAGGCCTGCTGATCGAGAGCGGTGACCGCCAGCACGTCACGTTCGCGCAGCGACTGCAAATCCCCGCCGCCGGTGGGCATCCCGAGAACGACGCGGTTATTCGCCAGCGCGGTGCCGGTCGCGTTCCCGGAGCGTGCGGCCAGATTCAGCAGGGTCGCCACCTGGGTCTCAGACGGTTCCGCCGGCAGCAGGAGCGTCGTTTGCGAATAGTCCGCCAGCCGCGAGAAGGGGAACGAGGCGCCGACGAAATAGGAGAGGTTTGGCAGCAGCGAGAAGTGTCGCGTCTTGCTCAAATCAATCCAGGAGTCGTCAGTGATGCGGCTCTTGATATTGTTATTCAGCAGCACCTGGCACGGAACATCGTCCTTCGGCACCACATTGAAGTACATCGACAGCTGGTTATCGCCGTAGATCAGGTAGGGGGCCAGCGGGATGGTAAAGCGCTCCTGGCGCGCATCGCCGCCGAGGTGGCGCCAGACTTTCTCCAGCGGCCCCTGCTTGTTCATCGGCAGGTTGTTGAGGAAGGTGCCATTGAGCGTGACGCTCAGCAGGGACTTATCCTCATTGATCCAGTTTTCCGACGGGAAGCGGTAGCCAACCTGCAGCGGGATCGTCTCGCCATCCCACAGATAGAGGTCCGGGGCGGCGCGGAAGGCGATACGTAAAGGTTCATGCCAGACGCCGCTGACGGTCGGGCTTTGATCCTTACGCAGCAGTTCGCTGAGCCTGACCGGACGATCGGTGGGGATCCAGCGCGGGGCATCATACGCTTTGCCAACCGGGATGGTCTGCGACTCGACATCCAGCGTCGCGGTTTGCGGCGCAAAGTTACCGCGGGTTAACCGCCAGGCAGCCATGCGCAGCGCGGTATCGTTTTTGCCGACGATCAACAGCAGCTTATAGGCCGGATTGGCGGGATTGGCGATGATGCGCAGCAGCGGCTTATCGGTTTCCGGCAGCGTCATACCGCCCACCTGCTCGCCCGGATGGCCAATCACGATGCCATGGCGTTCCGGCAGGCGGTCGCGCAGCGCGCTGAAGGCGATGCCGCGATAGTCCGCCTGGATACCCAGCCAGGAGGAGACCAGCGCCGCGGCGCTGAAGACGTCGGCCGACGGCTTCGCTCCATAGGAAACGGCGATGTCCGCCGGCGTCATCTGCATGCTGTCGAAGAAGGGACGCGGGAAGTGGCTCAGATCGTCGCTGATGTTCAACTGCTGGCTTTCCCAGCTGAAATGCGACGTGGGCAGCACCGTGACCCGCGACGAATCATGAATGTCACGCTGGCACTGCAGGGTATCGCCATCGTTGATCTTCACGCTCAGGTTATTGCTGGAGACCATCAGCGCGGGCGGGATATCCAGCTGATAATGGGAGACATCCTCGCCATCGGCGCCCAGCGGCAGGGTGCCGAGCGGTTGACCGTTGAGCATCAGCTGTAGGGTGGCGTTGCGGCTCGCCATTTCCGGCGATACGCGAACGGCAAGGCTGAGCTGCGAATGGATCACCACCTGATCGGAAGGCAGGGTAAAGCTGACGCCCCCCTGCCGCTGACCGCCGCTGAGGATAATGCCGTCCGGCATCCCCATCTGCGCCAGATTCAGGTCGCCTCCCCAGACCGGGGCGACAGGAATGACCTCCGGCGCGGCCGTACCGCTCACCGGCGGGGGTAAGTCCGGCATCTCCGGCGCAGGGGCCGTCGCCGCCGCATCGCCGTCGGTGGCGGGGGCTGCCGGAGAGGCGCCCTCCTCCGGCGAGGCAGCCGGGGGTTCGTCGCCTGGCTCGCTGTCCGCCGCGCCGTTGAGCTGCGGGAAGCTCAGCGGGGCGGCAGCGCCCGGTTCTTCACTGTGCAGCGCAGGCGCAGAGAGCATCCCTGCCAGCAGCGCCAGCGTCGTTAATCGCTTCATAACGTGCCATCCTCCTGCGCCGTTTTCGCCACTGTTGCCCGATTGCGCTGGCTGCGACGGGTTTTCCACGTCAGCCAGAACAGTTCGAACACGCAGCGTAAAATGGTGAAGAAGGAGCGGAACGGGTTATCCTGCGGGCGCGGCGGATTAATCCAGGCATCCGCGCGGGCCAGCACCACGCGCACCAGTTCACGGCGGCGCGAAAGCGGAATATCTTCATCAAACTTGAGGCGCAGGAAGCGCTCGTCAGAGGTGACCAGCTGCGCCGGGATCGAAATAGCCCCGGACTGCAGGATCAGCTCAATCTCTTCGATATCATCCTCCAGATGGCGCGTATCCGGCGCCACCACGCGGCAGCCGCCCATCGACAGATCCTCGGTATGGCTGCGGGAAACGATGCCGCTGGCGTAATGGATCACCACCGGAATATCGACATCGATACGAATGGTTTTGCGCACCTGCCGCGTTTCGCGCGCTACGGCAATCGCCGCCAGCAGGAAGATCAGACTGTAGATCCCCCATCCGACGTTGAGGGCGATAACGTTGGGGTCCGAGCCAAAGTAGTCATGGCCAATCGCCCGGACGATGCCGACGATCACCCCCAGCGCCAGCAGGCAGGCCACCACCAGATGCGGGCGCACCACGGTGAAATCGAAGTAGCCGACGTCCAGCAGGCCGCCCTTATCGGTGACGTTGAATTTGCCACGCTTGGGGAAAATCATCGTCACCAGGGTCGGCAGCACCAGGTGGAAAGCCAGCACAATATCGTAGATTTCCCCCCAGAAGCTGTAGCGATAGCGGCCGTTCATTCGCGAACCGACGTAGATGGCGAGAAACAGGTGCGGCAGCGCATAAGAGACGATCAGGCTCGCTGATGAGTAAATAATATTGAGGTTAAACAGCAGGTAAGCCAGCGGGGCGGTGACAAACACCACCCTCGGTAGCGCGAACTGGTAGTAGAGCATGGCGCTGAGATAGCACAAGCGCTGCTGGAAGGTCAGCCCACGGCCAAACAGCGGGTTATCAACGCGAAAAATCTGCGTCATTCCGCGCGCCCAGCGGGTACGCTGGATAACGTGCACCACCAGGCGCTCGGTGGCGAGGCCAGCCGCCAGCGGAATATCGAGAAAGGCCGATTTCCACCCAAGGCGCTGGAACTTGAGCGCCGTATGGGCGTCCTCGGTGACCGTTTCGACGGCGAAACCGCCGATCTGCGCCAGCGCCTCGCGGCGGATCACCGCGCAGGAGCCGCAGAAAAAGGTGGCGTTCCAGTTATCATTGCCCTGCTGAATCGGGCCATAGAACAGCATCCCTTCGTTCGGAATATTGCGCCCGACGGAGAGGTTGCGCTCGAACGGATCCGGGGAATAGAAGTAGTGCGGCGTCTGCACCAGCGCCAGCATCGGATCTTTCAGAAAGCCGCCGACGGTGGCCTGCAGAAACACGCGCGTGGCGACGTGGTCGCAGTCGAAGACGCAGATAAGCTCTCCCTGGGTCAGGGTCAGCGCGTGGTTGAGGTTCCCCGCTTTGGCGTGCTTGTTGTCGTTGCGGGTAATATAGCCCACCCCGACGTCGGCGGCGAACACGGCAAATTCGCTGCGCTTACCGTCATCCAGAAGATAGATTTTCATTTTATCTTTTGGATAATCAATGCATTGTGCCGCGAGGACGGTGTCACGCACCACCTCCAGCGGTTCGTTATAGCTCGGAATATAGATATCGACCGTCGGCCACTTGCTCATATCATCCGGCAGCGGAACAATGCCGCGCTTCAGCGGCCAGACCGTCTGCAGATAGTTAAGCAGCAGCATCACCCAGATATAGACTTCCGCCAGAAAGAGCCCCATGCCGAGAATGGTTTCAATGGCTGAGTTGAAGTGCAGGGTCTGCGTGAGGCGAAAATACATGTAACGGGTGGACATCAGCAGCGAAGTGACGACCATAATCACCGAGATGCTGCGCCGTTTGCTGAAACCCATCAGAAACAGAATACCAATGCTCAGCAGACCAAAGATGTACTGCTTCTGGCTGTCCATCGGCGTGATCACTACCAGCACGGCGACCGGAGAGAGCACCAGCGCCAGCAACCAAAAAAGAGATTTTTTCATTCAGCAGCCCTGCAATAAGTTAAAGCCCTGACATGCGTGGCTGGCTGTGCACCGTGCCATCGCCAATATGGATACCCAACAGCGAAGATATTTTTTTAGCAATAATTTCAATATCGAAGGCCGCTGCCGAGGAGGCGTTAAAGTCCAGAATCGACTTCTGCGACGCATTGGCCTCCACCACGCTTTCATCACGATGGACAATGCCAAGCAGTCGTTCGCCCAGTTTTTCTTCCATCAGGCTGGTGACGTCCCGGCTGACCTGGCGACGGCTATCGCTTTGGTTAATGACGAAATAGTGCCCATGCTTGTGATTCAGCGCCGCGCCGGTCAGGCGCTGTTTTTCCACGTGCGCCAGGGTCGACATCGAGGCGGTATCCGCCAGCAGCGGGATCAGATGCAGGTCCGCCAGACCCGTCAGCGCCTTTAGCGCCGGCGAAGGCCCTGGCGGCATATCGGCGATGGTGATCAGCCCGGGATAATTCAGCAGCGCGGAGAGACCGCGCTGGAGAAAATGGTCGTTGTGAGTCAGTTGCTCATCAAACGCCTGACGCTGCGCTTCGCTCACTTCGCCATACGGCAGGACGAAAATATTGCTGCCGGCGCTCAGCACGCACTGGCTCCAGTCGTGCATTTCCAGCGCCTTCGCCACGTAGCCGCGCTCATCGTTCAGCGGCACGCCAAAATGCAAACGCAGGGCGTTCTGGACGTCAAAATCCAGCGCCAGAACTTTGCTGCCGGTCCGCGCCAGCGCATAGGCTAAATTGGCCGCCAGGGTCGTTTTCCCTACGCCACCTTTCGGTGAACAGACGCAAATCAACGGCATGTTGCGATCCTTTCCAGAAGTGATTTCAAAGGCTGGTCTTTATTTTTCGTCACCGGCTCTGCGCTTTTCGCCGCGAACAGGTGGGCATAGTTCTCGGCGGCGGGCGCGGGTCGGGGGGCCATTCTCGGCGGCGGAGCCATTGCCGGTTCAGGTGCCGGGATGGGAGGCGCAGGGGCCACCGCAGGCTCCTGCCTGACCGGCTCCGGCGCGGCTGCGGCGGTCTCCACGACCGACTGCGGGGCCGCTGGCGCGGCAGACGCAACAGGATCAGAGGCTGGCGCCGCTGCTACGGCCGCCTCTACCTGGCGGAACAGATCCGCAGGCACCGACTGCGGCAACGGCGCGGAGACCGAGCCTCCCAGCGCCAGGGAAGAGGGTTTCTCTGCGCCGGGATTCAGCTGATTGAGGATCGCCCAGTCTCCATGCTCCCGCGTGGCGGCTTGCGATGAAAGATCCTGAAATTTGAGGTTTTGCGTCCGCGTTTTTTCCTGAAAGCGCTGCAGATCATCATAATGGTTCATTGATAACCTCATGATTTTAAAAATTTCATATTAAGTTTGTTGTTATTTTCTGGGTATATTTAAAATATCGTGACGTCTCTGGTATGGCAGAAAAAGCGCCGGTGGAGACGTACCAATACACACGATTGACAGGGTTATAATAGTTTAGATTTTGATTTTCGGTGTGATTCCACGGCAGAAGTATCGCTACACTAACATTTCCCTTTGAGAAGAATAGCCCCATTTTTTAGGTATGCGTACATCCTCAAGCCCCGCAACCACCGCGCTTCCCATTCGTTTTTATATAAAGGTATTTCGCGATGATAGAATCATAGCGTCAGATAAGCGAAAGAATAAACCTGAACCATTTTAATTTCTCTTTAATTCTATAAAAATGGACTGAAAGTCTTATTTTTTCGGATAATCGACGAAGAATGCTCCGAGAGCGTGGCATTCACTGCGATAAAAGGCGATATCGTCGGATTTCATCTCCGGCGGGAGAGAAGCTCCCGGTCATCGGACCGGGAGCGTGCCATCAGGCGTGGGGCTTTTGCGGATTCTCATCCTGGTCGACGGCAAAGCAGGCCACCAGCTGGCCGCCGTAATCCTTCAGCTGCGGCTGAAGCTGGGTGCAAGGGCCGAAGCGCCGGCGGCAGCGCGCGTTGAAGGCGCAGCCCGGCGGCGGATTCAGCGGGCTCGGCAGCTCGCCGGTCAGCTTAATCCGCTCGCGACGGTCGTCCGGGTTCAGACGCGGCGTCGCCGACAACAGCGCCTGGGTGTATGGATGACGCGGATTGTTAAAGATCTGCTCCTTGGTGCCCTTCTCCACGCAGCGGCCGAGATACATCACCATCACTTCATCAGCGATATGCTCGACGACCGACAGGTCGTGGGAGATAAACACGTAGGACAGTCCTAAATCCTGCTGCAGATCCATCATCAGGTTCAGCACCTGAGCGCGTACCGAAACGTCCAGCGCGGAGACCGGCTCATCGGCAATCACCACGTCCGGATCGAGCATCAGCCCGCGGGCAATGGCGATACGCTGGCGCTGACCGCCGGAGAACATATGCGGATAGCGATCGTAATGCTCTGTTTTCAGGCCCACTTTCGCCATCATCGCCAGCGCTTTTTCGCGGCGCTGCTCTTTGCTCAGGCTGCTGTTAATCAGCAGCGGCTCTTCCAGAATCTGCCCCACTTTTTTACGCGGGTTCAGAGAACCGTAGGGGTTCTGGAACACAATCTGGATTTTTTGCCGCCGCAGCTTCTGCGCCTGCGGGTCGTGCTTAAGCAGGTCCTGCCCCTGATAATAGAGCTCGCCGCCGGTGGGAATTTCAATCATCGTCAGCAGACGACCGAGGGTCGATTTACCGCAGCCCGACTCCCCCACCACCGCCAGCGTTTTACCGCGCTCAAGGGTAAAGGAGACGCCGTCCAGCGCCTTCACCAGCCGTTCCGGGGCGAATAACCCCTTCTTCACCGGGTAGTGTTTTTTCAGATCAATGGCCTGCAACAGCGGTTGTGGCGTGGCGGCCTTTTGCGTACTCATAATCCAGGCCTCCCGGCATCATCGAGTGGGTAGTGACATTTAGACTGGCGGCCGCCAGTGAGATCTGCGAGCGCCGGCTCTTCGCTACGACATTTATCCGTAGCATAGGGGCAGCGCGGGTTCAGCAGGCAGCCGTTGGGACGGTCATATTTCCCCGGCACCACGCCCGGCAGCGACGCCAGACGCGCTTTATCCTGGGCGAACTCCGGCAGCGCGCGCAGCAGCGCCTGGGTGTATGGATGGCGCGGCGCGCGGAAAATATCCTTCGCATCGCCAGTCTCCACCACCTGACCGGCATACATAACGATAATTTTATGCGCGGCCTCGGCCACCAGCGCCAGGTCGTGGGTGATCAGCACCAGCGCCATATTCTCCTGCTGCTGCAGATCCAGCAGCAGCTCGATGATCTGCGCCTGAATGGTCACGTCCAGCGCGGTGGTCGGTTCATCGGCAATCAGCAGTTTTGGCCGACAGGCGATGGCCATCGCGATCATCACGCGCTGGCTCATCCCGCCGGAAAGCTGATGCGGATAAACGTCCAGCCGCGACGCCGGATCGGGAATGCCCACCAGGTTCAGCAGGTCGATGGCCCGCTGGCGGCGGGTTTGCTTATTGCCGCCCTGATGGACTTTAATCGCTTCCATAATCTGGTAGCCGACGGTATAGCACGGATTGAGGCTGGTCATCGGATCCTGGAAGATCATCGCCACCTCCGCCCCCACCAGCTGGCGCCGCTCTTTTTCAGAGATGCGCTGCAGATCGCGGCCGTTAAACTCCAGTTTGTCCGCCATCACCCGGCCGGGGTAATCAATCAGGCCCATAATCGCCAGCGAGCTGACGGATTTACCGGATCCAGACTCCCCGACGATGCCGACCACTTCGCCCTGCTTCACGCTATAGCTGATGCGGTCCACGGCGCGGAACGGCGCGTTTTCATCGCCGAAATGCACCGATAATTTATCTACATTCAATAACGCCATCTCGAACCTCTTACTGCTTCAGTTTGGGATCGAGCGCGTCACGCAGACCGTCACCCATCAGGTTAAATGCCAGCACCGTCAGCAGGATCGCCACGCCCGGGAAGGTCACCACCCACCAGGCGCTCTGTGCGAACTGCAATACGTCGGAGAGCATGGTGCCCCACTCCGGCGTCGGCGGCTGCGCGCCCATGCCGAGGAACCCCAGCGCGGCCATGTCGAGAATGGCGTTAGAGAAGCCCAGCGACGCCTGAACGATCAGCGGCGCGAGACAGTTAGGCAGAATATTGACGAACATCTGGCGCATCGCCCCGGCGCCCGCCACGCGGGAGGCGGTCACGTAGTCGCGGTTGACCTCCACCAGCACCGCCGCGCGCGTCAGACGCACATAGTGCGGGAGAGCCACAAAGGTGAGCGCCAGCGAGGCGTTGACGATGGAGGGCCCGAAGATAGCCACCAGCACCAGCGCCAGCAGCAGACTCGGCAGCGCCAGCATAATATCGACGACGCGCATGATGATCGAGTCCACCACCCCGCCGAAATAGCCCGCCACCAGGCCGAGCACCACGCCGAGGATCAGCGACAGGACCACCACCAGGCAGCCCACCAACAGCGACAGGCGCGCGCCATACATCAGGCGAGACAGAATATCGCGGCCCACGTCGTCAGTGCCGAGCAGATGCGCCAGGCTGCCGCCCTCCTGCCAGAACGGGGGCGCCAGCAGCGAATCACGGAACTGATCCGCCGGGTTATACGGGGCGAGGAAGTTGGCGAACACGGCGATAATAATCATCACCGCCACGTACACCAGACCAACCACCGCCCCTTTATTGCGCTTGAAATAGTGCCAGAACTCCTGCAGCGGGGTCATGGGCACCGGCGCAGTGATAACTTTATTTTCAGTAACTTGTGACATGATGGCCCCTTACTTCTTATGCCGGATACGCGGGTTCACCACGCCGTACAGCAGGTCGACCAGCAGGTTGACGAGGATAATCATCGTCGCCACCAGCAGCACCCCGCCCTGCACCACCGGATAATCGCGACGCTGCAGCGCGTCGATCAGCCAGCGGCCTAAACCAGGCCATGAGAAAATGGTTTCCGTCAGGATGGCGCCCGCCAGCAGCGTGCCCACCTGCAGGCCAATCACCGTGACCACCGGCAGCATCGCGTTACGCAGCGCGTGGATCACAATCACCCGCATCCGGGTCAGGCCTTTGGCGCGCGCGGTACGGATGTAGTCTTCGCCGAGCACTTCCAGCATCGACGACCGGGTCATACGCACGATCACCGCCAGCGGAATGGTGCCCAGCACGATGGCGGGCAGGATCATATGCATTAAGGCGTCAATAAAGTCGCCCTGCTCGCCCCAGATGGCGGTGTCGATCAGCATAAAGCCGGTCAGCGGCAGGGTATCGTCAAGGAACACCGTATCGCTGATGCGCCCGGAGACCGGCGTCAGGTTCAGCTGTACCGAAACCAGCATAATCAACATCATGCCCCACCAGAATATAGGCATCGAGTAGCCGGTCAGCGCCAGGCCCACCGCGGTGTGGTCAAAGATGGAGCCGCGTTTTACCGCAGCCAGCACGCCCACCGGAATGCCGACGGCGACGGCGAAGATCATCGCGCAGACGCCCAGCTCAAGGGTGGCTTTAAAGCGCGGGACAAACTCCTGCCACACGGGAATGCGGCTTTTCAGCGAGATGCCTAAATCGCCGTGCAGCACGCCCCAGATATAGTGGGCATATTGCTGCCACAGCGGCTTATCAAGGCCCATTTCGGCCAGCAGCTGCGCGTGACGTTCGGGGGAAATACCACGTTCGCCCGCCATAATCATCACCGGATCGCCGGGGATCATATGGACGAAGGCAAAGGTGAGAAGGGTGATACCGATAAATGTCGGGATGACAAGTCCCAGACGTCGGAGAATAAACTGCAACATAACCCGGATTCTCTCTAGTGACGCCCCGCCTGGCGACAGGGCGTCTGTATTGCTCACAAAAGCATTCCCCGGAATAGCGGGAATACGCCCCCCACCTCTCCCACACGGGGAGAGGGGGTCAGGCATCGTGCTTATTATTCGACAGAGACGTTATCGAAGTGGTGTTTACCCAGCGGATCCACCACATAGCCTTTGACTTCTTTACGCACTGGCTCGTAAACGGTGGAGTGAGCGATGATCAGCGCCGGAGCCTGGTCATGCATCACTACCTGAGCCTGTTTGTACAGTTCAATACGCTTGTTGTGGTCGTCGGTGGCGCGGGCCGGCTGAATCAGATCTTCAAACGGCTTATAGCACCAGCGCGAGTAGTTGGAGCCGTCTTTCGCCGCGGCGCAGCTGAACAGGGTCGCGAAGAAGTTATCCGGATCCCCGTTGTCGCCGGTCCAGCCCATCATGACGGTCTGGTGCTCGCCCGCTTTCGCGCGTTTCAGATACTCGCCCCACTCGTAGGTGACGATCTTGGCCTGGACGCCAATCTTGGCCCAGTCGGCCTGGATCATCTCCGCCATACGGCGGGCGTTCGGGTTATACGGTCGCTGTACCGGCATCGCCCACAGGTCGATAGTGAAGCCTTTTTCCAGGCCCGCTTCTTTCAGCAGCTGCTTCGCCTTCTCCGGATCGTAGGTGTAGTCTTTGACGTCGTCGTTATAGCCCCACATGGTCGGCGGGATCAGGTTCTTCGCCGCCTGGCCTGCGCCCTGGTAAACCGCTTTGATGATCGCTTCTTTGTTAACCGCGTAGGTCAGCGCCTGACGAACTTTCACATCGTCCAGCGGTTTCTTCTCGGTGTTGAAGGAGAGATAACCGACGTTCAGACCCGGCTGTTCCAGCAGGGTAATGTTTTTATCTTCCTTCATGCGCGCGATGTCCGCCGGGTTAGGATACGGCATCACCTGGCACTCATTTTTCTGCAGCTTGGCGTAGCGCACGGAGGCATCCGGGGTGATGGAGAAGACCAGACGATCGATCTTCGGCTTGGTGCCCCAGTAGCCCGGGAAGGCTTTATACAGAATGCGGGAATCTTTCTGGTACTGCAGCAGCTGGAATGGACCGGTACCGATAGGATTGAGGTCTACTTTTTCCGGCGTGCCGGCTTTCAGCATGTTGTCGGCATACTCTTTAGAGAGAATGGAAGCGAAGTCCATGGCCAGGTCAGCGAGGAACGGCGCTTCCGGGCGGGTCAGGACGAACTGGACGGTTTTATCGTCCACTTTCTTCACTTCGCTAATCAGGTCTGGTAACCCCATCCCTTCAAAGTATTCATAGCTGCCGCCAGAAACTTTATGGTACGGGTTATTGGTATTCTTCTGTCGATCGAAGGAGAACACCACGTCATCGGCGTTCAGGTCACGGGTTGGTTTAAAGTCTTTATTATCCTGCCACTTCACGCCCTGACGCAGGTGGAAAGTATAGGTTTTTCCGTCCGCACTAACTTCCCATTTCTCAGCCAGTCCCGGAATAACTTCCGTCGTACCGGTTTTGAATTCGACCAGGCGGTTGTAGATGGGTACGGAACTGGCGTCATAGGTGGTGCCAGAGGTGAAGAGCTGTGGGTTAAAGCCTTCCGGCGAGCCTTCTGAACAATAAACCAGGGTTTTCGCTTGCACGCTGGCGGCGACGGTCATGGCGACCAGGCTCAGACCAAGCTTCAGCATCCCTGATTTCTTCAAGGAAATACTCATTATTCTGCTCCAAAACTGTGATGTTGTTTGCATATATCCGCCAGACCTTTATTTATTTTTATTCGTCATATTTCGAACCACGGATGCGTTGGCTGCGCTCGATTATCCCAGTCACATCGTTATCTATGTTCCTGGGGATTAGCAAACTTGCCGCCTTCCCGCAGCGCGAACTATTTAGAATATACCCGGTCCGGTCGGTGGTGCCCGAAGGCGTAGAGAGAGATGGGGATTCCTTTCGCAAAAACGACTGAGTTGCAGTACGGATTCTCCATGAAATGCCCCTCATGCCCTACAATCTGTCAACAGAATGGGGAAACGTCAATATAGCCAGCCGGGTTTTACATCCAGCGTGAGAAACGGCAGGCAAAGATTAAAAAAACTTCAAGACGCTATTTTCAGCAGAGAAATTTATGCTACAGGCGAATATGCAGAATAAAGACCTTATTAAGGTACGACACCCAGTGGGAAACAATGCCAGCAAATGAGAAAAATTTCTTACTATGTGACCAATATGTGAGCGATTAATAGCGTGAACGTTAAAACGCACAGCGGAAAATGCTGCATTTAGCCATAAGCTTCGCGAAAAAAGATCTGTTCATCGATAAAAAAATGCAATGGAAGATGTCACAAAATAGCGAACAGCTGGCTGGAAATGGGGATAAAGACGTTTTTTGTGATTTTGATGGGGTTTTGGCCAGTAGCGCGCTGATTATGCCCGGCGGCGCTGCGCTTGCGCGGGCCTACGGAACACAAGTCGAACCTCCTGCCCCCGGAGGTTCTCATCCTCACTGGCCGCAGATGCAAAAAAGCCTGCTCATTGAGCAGGCTTTTCGAATTTGGTCGGTGATAGAGGATTCGAACCTCCGACCCCTTCGTCCCGAACGAAGTGCGCTACCAGGCTGCGCCAATCACCGAATGCGGGGCGCATCTTACTGCTGGGATGCACCCCCGTCAATGCCTTATTAGCAAAAAATCAATCAAGCGGCGAGAATCTCGCCACTATTGCTATTCCTTCGCCGCTTTCTTCGAAGCCAGCACGCGACACCAGTTGTTGTTCTCGTTGATCCCGCCATCCGGCGAGGTATAGCCGAGGCAGCCCATAATGGTGTCGTACAGCTCAACGTGGCGTCGCGGCACCTTCATCGCGGCCTGCTGCTGCAGATGGGCGAACGCGGCGGCATGATCGGGATTCTCCAGATATTTATCCGACATCCAGACCATCATCGGCACACGGAACTGTTCCGGCGGCGCCATCTTGCGCGGCGTACCGTGCAGATGTTCGCGCTCGTTAATCGACTCGCCATGGTCGGCGGCATAGAAGACAATCGCTTTCTTATCCCGCAGCTGGTCGAGGACGCTGACGATAAAGTGATCGACATAGGTCACGCTGTTGTCGTAGGAGTTAATCAGCTCCGCTTTAGAACATTTGTTGTCGACGCCGACACACTCCGGCTTCCACTGGGCGAAGCTGCGCGGATAGCGTTGGGTATAGTTAAAGTGCGAGCCTTTCGTATGCAGGATGATCAGGTGCTTACCGGAGGCGTTGCCCTGCGCCATACCGCGCTTCATCTCATCCACCAGCAGCATATCGTCAACGCTCTTGCCGCGGTTACGCGGTTCGGCGCCAATCTGCTCGCGATAGGCGATATTGTTAGCCATCGTGTTGCTGTAGAACCACATCTCACTCTGCATAGCGTACAGATTGCCGCTGAAGCCCAGTTGATGCAGCACCGCAAAGACGTTCTGCTCTTTGAGGGTCCGCTGCGGATTATCCTCTGCCCCGCCCTGACGCACAAACATGCAGCGTAACGACAGCTTGGTGGCGGTATCGCACGAGTAGCCGCGGAAGGCGACCAGATTCTTCTCTTTCGCCAGCTCTGGCGTGGTGTTGCGGCTATAGCCGAGGATGCCCATATGATCCCAGCGGGTGGTTTCGCCAATGATAAACACCACGTAGGTGTCATCGAGCCCTTCCGGGGCGACGTAGGTAAATTTCTTCGCCGGGTTAATCAGCGATTTGTTGTCTGAGGATTCATCCACCTGCGCCCAGGCGTACAGCCCCAGCGCCGACAGCCAGTTCGATGGCAGGTAGGAGTTGGCGATCACCCCGCCGTAGCTCGGCATATCCACTTCAGAATGGCGCTCTACATCGTGTTGGCGCAGCTCAAGCAGGCGGATGGGGCCCCAGACGATGAGGCCGGCCAGCACCACGATCAGCACGTTTTTAACCCGCTGGCCCGGGGTACGCAGTTGGCGCAGCAGCGTATGACGGCAACGGTTGCTCCAGATAAACAGCAGCGGCGGGGCGCTCACCGCCGCCAGCCAGAGGATCAAATGCCAGCCGATGACCTCTTTCGACAGGTCGATATCGGTGGTCATCACCGAGGCGATAATCCCGTAGCCAATCACCACGTTGAGGAACGTCATGTAATAACTGGCGGCGGCGGAAAACAGAACAATCAGCGTCGCCAGAATGCGCCAGATACGGCGGCCGAACAGCGACAGAAGACGTAACAGGAAGAAGGTGACAAAGACCGTGGCCACCAGTTCAACGACCCCGGAAAGCCCTTTCCAGAAAGTGAACTCTTGAGCATAACCATCGAAACGCCGAAAAAAAACGGCGACGTTCATAAACCAGCCGATGTACAGAGCCAGCCAAAAACTAAGCTTCTGCTGCGTCATCGTTCTAATATATTTCATGCAAGCAAACCTGGAAAAAGAAGAATAAAACACCGCCTGACGCTGTGGCATGAGTCAGTAGGCTAATAGGGTGCGTTAGGGTTGGTTATCAGAAACCTCTACAAAGCGCGATAAGTAGACCACAGGGAACGGGAAAAGTATCAGGAGGGAATGTGATCCAGCCAAACATTTACAAAACATTTGGCTGGATTGGCACTATTTGCTTAGGGTATTAATCAGGGGCACGTTTCACGCTGCAGGTTTCAGGCGTGCGCCTCGCTATAGACACTGCCTTTTGGCTGACGAATGGTAGTGGAAAGTGCCAGCGAAATAATCAGCAGAGCGAAGATCACGCAGAAGGTGACGTAGAAGCCCCCGAACAGCGAAGCGATGAGGGAACCGCAGATGCTGCCGATACCAAAGCCCAGATAAATGACGCCATAGTTTTTCGCCAGGTTGTTCAGACCGAAGAATTCACTGACCAGCGACGGGAAGACGGTGATGGTTCCGCCAAAGTTAAAGGCGACGCAGGCAATCGCGGCGAAAAAGGTCATGGCATTCAGCGGAGCGAACAGCAGCGCGGCCATCCCCACCAGCGACACTACCTGACCGAGGGTGATCACGCGAATGCGGGAGATTTTATCGGACAGGATACCTAACACCAGGCGACCGCTAAGGTTAGCGATTGAGATAACCGTTACCGCATTAGCCGCCGTGGCGACATCCAGATGGACCATCCCCTGCGCGATATCTTTCGCCACGCCAATCACATACAGACCGCTCATGCAGGCCGTCAGGAACATCACCGCCAGCATCCAGTACTGCGGTTTACGCATCGATTCGGCGAGAGTAAAGTCGTTTTCCACGACGCCGTTGGCCGCGGTGGTCGCCGTATGATTTGGCGCATCTTTCATCAGGGTCGCGCCAAAGACGATCATCACCAGCACGATAGCGCCCCAGATGACGAAGGTTTTTTCCAGACCGACGGTGGCCAGCAGATGAGTATCAATGAATTTGAACCCCAGGCTGCCGAGGCCATAGGAACCGATGGAGAAGGCGGAAATCAGCCCTTTGCGTTCCGGGAACCACTTCACGCAGTTCGACAGGGTCAGCAGATAACCGGCGCCGTCCGCCAGCCCCACCAGCACGCCCGCGCTCAGCCACAGCATCATCAGGCTGTTGGAGTGCGCGGTCAGGAAGAAGCCCAGTCCGAGCAGGATCCCGGAGGCCATGGTGACGCGCTTCACGCCGAAACGCTCCTGCAGCTTGCCGGCGACCGACGAGGAGAGCGCCAGCCCGAGGCTCAGCAGGCCAAAGGAGAAGGCGACCTGGCTGACCGGTTCGCCCAGTTTGTCAGACAGTGAACTGTTAAACAGGCTCCAGGTATAAACCGAACCGAGAGCGAATTGGGTGATGATGGTGCCGATAAGCGTAAGCCAGCGGGTCGATTGACGGTTTGCAGCGTTCATAGCAGTTGTCCTGATAAATTAACTGCCACCACAATAGCGAAGGCCCCTCATCCAGTTGGGGAAAAAGGCATGAACTGCCATCAGCAGGGAATGAAATGCATTAATGGCGGAATGAATGGCATTGCATGACATTCATTCCGCGAATATCAGCAAAAAAGTTAGTGTGCGCTATCTCACAGAAATGCGCCATTACTGAGATTTAACAATAACCGCATCGTTTCAAACGCGTAACAATCCCCGCTCAAAAGTTGGCGCTGACCCCCATCAGATAGAGCGTATTTTCCCCCGACAGGACATTATCCGCCTGCGACAGGGTGGCCCATGCCGCCACATGCGATCCCAGCGGCATATCGGCGCCCAGGGTGACATCACTCCAGCCGCCCTCTCTGGCGCGAGTGGTCGGCGACCAGGCATCGCTGGCGAGCGACTGGTTATAGCTCACCTGAGCCCAGGGGTGCACGCCCCACAGCGACTGATAATCCATACGCCAGCCGAGCGTGTTGACATATCCCGTCTCGCCAACGCTTTTCGTCGCCGGCGCGCTGTAGTCGCTGCGCAGACTGGCCACCGGCCCGGAGGTCATGCCGTTTGCCAGCAGATAATTCCAGCCGACGCTCATCCCCCGGCTGCTGTCCGGCGGCGCCAGCCCCTGGTTTAACGCCAGTCCGCCCGGCGTTTCAGACGACTTCATCCGCTCGGCGAGGATATCTTCATAGCGTGGTTGGTGATCGCTATCCCATGTATAACGTTCCGACGTATTACTTTTTGTATCGATAGCGATATATTCCTGTTGCCAGGCATTCGCTCCAGAGACACACGATACCCAGACGGATACGCACACCGGGAACAAGAACCCCCGGAGGCCATTGCATTTCTTTATTATCATTAATGCGACTCCAGAAAAGAGCCGAATCGGCATTATTGCTGTGTTTTTTTGGGGATACGATTTCCCTGTATTAACTATTATCTTTATCTTTCAGTCGTCAAGCCGGGGCGTCCACTTTTTTAGCGCAGAGGGAGAAATAGCTATGCAGCGTTGCGGATGGGTGAGTCAGGATCCGTTATATATCGAGTATCACGATACCGAATGGGGTGTCGCGCAAAAAGCGTCCCAGCGGCTGTTTGAAATGATCTGCCTTGAAGGCCAGCAAGCCGGGTTGTCGTGGATCACGGTGTTAAAAAAACGGCAGAACTATCGCCAGGCTTTTCACCAGTTCGATCCGGTGCGCGTGGCGGCGATGGGGGACGATGATGTCGAGCGGCTGCTGCAGGATGCCGGGATTATCCGCCATCGGGGAAAAATCCAGGCCATTATCGGCAACGCCCGGGCGTATCTGGCGATGGAGGAAAATGGCGAGTCGTTCACTGATTTTGTCTGGTCTTTCGTCGACAATGCGCCGCAGGTCACCCGCGCGGCGACGCTGGCGGAGATCCCGACCACGACGCCGGCCTCTGATGCGCTGTCTAAAGCGTTGAAAAAACGCGGCTTTAAGTTTGTCGGTTCGACGATCTGTTACTCTTTTATGCAGGCCTGCGGGCTGGTCAACGACCATGTCACCGGCTGCTTCTGTCACCCGGGAGGTCAGGATGATCCGCAAGTGGGTCGCTAAAGATAATACACCGCTGCTGGCCCTGTGGCTGGATAGTACGATCCATGCCCATCCCTTTATCAGCGAAAGCTACTGGCGCGACAGCGTCGCGGTGGTACGGGACGTCTATCTTCCCGCCGCCAGCACCTGGGTCTGGGAGCGCGACGGAGAGCTAAAAGGCTTTGTCAGCGTGCTGGAGTCCCGCTTCGTCGGCGCGCTGTTCGTCGCGCCGGACGCCATCCGCCAGGGCATTGGCCGGGCGCTGCTGGATGAAGTCAAGCAGCACTACGCCTGGCTTAGCCTTGAGGTTTATCAGAAAAACGAATCAGCGGTCAGTTTCTACCATGCGCAAGGCTTCCGCATTGAAGATTGCGCATGGCAGGACGATACTCAGCACCCCACCTGGATTATGCGCTGGCCGGCGGATCAAATGCTGTAAGCGGCAGCGCCGGGCCGGTATATTTCTCCAGCCACGCCAGGGCGGTGTTCCCGGCACAGCCGTTGCCCAGCCGGGATGTCGGGATATCTTTGGTTAAGACGTTCACCGCCCCGTTTTTGCAGATGCCCGCCACCGGATCCAGGTCGGGCCACGCCCCTTCATGCAGGCATATCACCCCCGGGCGGATCCCCTCCGTCACCACCGCGCCGGCCAGCACCTGACCGCGGGCGTTCCACACCCGCACCAGATCGCCATCGGCAATCCCCCGCGCCCGGGCATCCTGCGGATGAATAGTCAACGGTTCGCGTCCGGCGACGGCATAGCGTTCGCGCAGCGCGGAGTAGTTCAGTTGACTGTGCAGACGGTGTGCCGGATGGGCCGACAGCAGCTGCAGCTGCCCCGCCTCGGCGTTGCCATGCCACTCGTCGGGCTCCAGCCACATCGGGTGCGGCGGGCAGTCGGCGTAGCCAAAGGCGGCGATGGTCGGCGAGTGGATCTCAATTTTACCGCTCGCCGTTTTCAGCGGGTTGGCCAGGGGATCGTCGCGGAAGGCGGCGAAGCGGATGAAACGGGCATTCTCCGGCGCCTCCGGCATCTCAATCAGCTGGTTAGCCTGCCAGAATTCGGCAAACGGCGGCAGCGTCACCTGCTGCTGGGCGCCGCGCCGGGCGGCCATCTGATAGAAGGTCTCCAGCCACTGCAGATCGCTCTTCCCTTCGGTAAAGCGCTCGCGGCCGCCCGCCTCCCAACGTTCGCTGAGGTCGGCAAAGACCGCGAAATCATCGCGCGCTTCACCCCGCGGGGCGACCACCTGCTTCATCGGCACCAGATGCTGATTGCTGTAGTCCCCGGTCATCGTCAGATCGTTGCGCTCAAACGAGGTGGTCGCCGGCAGAACGATATCGGCATGACGCGCGGCGGTGGTCCAGAAGCATTCGGAGATGACGATAAGCTCTGGTTTCTGCCAGGCCTGAATCAGGCGATTGGTATCCTGGTGATGGGTAAAGTTGGCGCCGCCGGCCCACCAGATAAAGCGAATATCGGGGAAGCGCCGCGCCATGCCGTTGTGCTGATACTCCGCACCCGGATGCTCCAGCGCCTCGACAATCCGCGCGACCGGGATCTTCTCCACGGCGTCCACGCCTCCGGCCACGCTCCCCTGCATCGAGCCCAGCACCGCCGCGCGGCGGGTCGGGTTGCCGCCGTTGGCGAAATGGTAGGAAAGCCCAAACCCGCCCCCCGGGGTGCCAATCTGCCCCAGCATCGCGGCCAGGGTGACCAACATCCAGTGTTTCTGCTCGCCATACTGCTGGCGCTGCATGCCCCAGCCAGACATCAGCATGGTGGTTTTTTCGTGGAAAAGTTTCGCCAGTTCGCGGATCTTATCTGCTGAGACGCCGCAAATAGCCGCCGCCCAGTCGGCGGTTTTCGCCACGCCGTCGCTTTCGCCGATCAGGTAGCGGGCAAAAATCTCGTAGCCGCTGGCGCAGCGGGCAAGAAACTCGTCGTCCTGCCAGCCATTCTCCACCAGCGTATGGGCGATACCCAGCATCAACGCGACGTCGGTGCCCATATGCGGCGCGATCCACTCCATCGAATCGCCAAAGAAATCGACCGTTTCCGATCGCATCGGATCGATGCAGATCAAGCGTTTACCGCTCTGACGCAGCCGGTCGAACCACGGGATACCCTGCTCGTCGGAGGCGTTCCAGGCAATTTTCAGCGTGTTCAGCGGGTTGGCGCTCCACAGCACCACTACCTCGCTGTGCTCCAGCACCAGCGGCCAGCTGGTCTGCTGCTGATACACCTCATTGCCCCCCACGACGTAAGGCATGATCGCCTGCGCCGCGCCGGTGGAGTAATCCCCGAGATGGCCGGTGTAGCCGCCCGCCAGGCTCATATAGCGCTGCAGCAGGGTGGCCGCCTTATGCAGGACGCCGTTAGAACGCCAGCCGTAGGAGCCGGCAAAAATGGAGGCCGGTCCATAGCTTTCGCGGATCCGACGATGCTGGGCATCGATCAGATCCAGCGCCTGCTCCCAGCTCACCCGCACAAATTCATCCTGACCGCGGACCCCCTGGGGCTTGTCCGGAGAGGCGAGAAAGCCTTTGCGCACCATCGGGTAGCGCACGCGGGTTTTGCTGTGCACCTGGTCGCGCACCGCCGTTTGCAGCGAATTGGCAAACGGCGTCGCCAGCGCGCCGCGGGAGGAGAGGACGTTTTCCCCGTCCGTTTCCACCAGCATCGGTCCCCAGTGGGCGGCGGTTAAAATGGTTTTGGTTGCAGATGAGGTTGGCAAAGGCGGCTCCTGGTCAGCGAAGGCAGGTGTGGTGACGGCGCGAATCGGCGCCGTTCAATGTTATTTACAAAATGAGATGGTATGCGGGGAATTTTCTACGTATTCGCGCGTCATAATCAACCGTCACGTTCGCTGTGGCAAAGAATAAAAAGGATTAAGGACATTAAATGAAAAAACGCGTACTTATGATTGCGGCTCTGGTCAGCGGCGCCCTGGCCGTTTCCGGCTGCACCACCAACCCCTATACCGGTGAGCGTGAAGCAGGCAAATCCGGTATTGGCGCAGGTATTGGCTCCTTAGTGGGCGCTGGCGTCGGCGCGCTTTCCTCCTCCAAACACGACCGCGGCAAAGGCGCGCTGATTGGCGCAGCGGCAGGCGCGGCGCTGGGCGGCGGCATTGGCTACTACATGGACGTGCAGGAAGCGAAGCTGCGCGACAAAATGCAGGGAACCGGGGTCAGCGTGACGCGAAATGGTGACAACATCGTGCTGAACATGCCGAATAACGTCACTTTCGACAGCAACAGCGCCAACCTGAAACCGGCCGGCGCCAACACCCTGACCGGCGTGGCCATGGTGCTGAAAGAGTATGAGAAAACCGCCGTTAACGTCGTCGGCTACACCGACAGCACCGGCAGTAAGGACCTGAATATGCGTCTGTCGCAGCAGCGTGCTGACAGCGTCGCCAGCGCGCTGATCACCCAGGGCGTGGCGGCCAACCGCATTCGCACCACCGGCATGGGCCCGGCGAACCCCATCGCCAGCAACAGCACGGCGGAAGGCAAGGCGCAGAACCGTCGCGTGGAAATCACCCTCAGCCCGCTGCAATAAGCGCATCCTCATGTTGCCCGGCCGCGCCTCTGCCGGGCAAAATGCTTGATATCGCTATTTTTCGCGCTAAGGTGTTGGCAGATTTTCAGCAAAGGAAGCCACCATGGCGAAAGCGGCGCGTGCAACCATTAGCGATGTGGCGAAAGCCGCAAAGACCGGCAAAACCAGCATTTCACGGTATCTTAACGGCGAGAAGCATCTGCTTTCCGACGATCTGTTATCACGTATTGAACAAGCCATTGCCGAACTCGACTACCGCCCCAGCCTGATGGCCCGCGGCCTCAAGCACGGCCGAACCCGCCTCATCGGCCTGATCATCGCCGATATCACCAACCCCTATTCGGTCAACGTCATGAGCGGCATTGAAGCGGCCTGCCGGGAAAAGGGCTTCACCCTGCTGGTGTGTAACACCAATAACGAGCTGGATCAGGAGCTGCACTACCTCGACCTGCTGCGCAGCTACCAGGTGGAAGGCATCGTCGTCAACGCGGTCGGCATGCGGGAGGATGGCCTGAACCGCCTGCAGCAGTCGGCCCTGCCGATGGTGCTGATTGACCGTAAAATCCCCGATTTCGCCTGCGATGTGGTCGGGCTTGATAACGCCCAGGCCGCCACCACCGCCACCGAACACCTGGTGGAGAAAGGCTTTGAGGCCATCCTGTTTCTTAGCGAACCGCTGGGGTCGGTCAATACCCGCCGCGAGCGCCTGAGCGCCTTCCGCGCCACGCTCACCCGCCACCACGGCGTGGTGGCCGAAAACGCCGAAGTGCAGCTCAACGACGGCGCGATGATGGACAACGTCCTGCGCCAGTTCCACGCCCGCCACCGCGGGATGCGCAAAGCGGTGATCTCCGCCAACGGCGCACTGACGCTGCAGGTGGCCCGCGCCCTGAAGCGCGTCGGCCTGATCTGGGGCAGCGATATCGGCCTGCTGGGCTTCGACGAACTGGAGTGGGCGGAGCTGGCTGGCGTCGGCATCACCACCCTCAAACAGCCGACGTGGCAGATCGGCTACGCGGCGGTGGAACAGGTGATTCGGCGCATTGCTGGCAGTAACGACCCCATCTGCGAGCGGGTCTTCTCCGGCGAGCTTATCGTCCGCGGATCAACTTCCCGTTAACGATCCTTCGTGATGCCGATCATAAATTAAACATCTCGCCCTTTCTTATGGAACCGATACCATCTAGCGTAATAAGGAGATTAAGCAACAAACGCCGGGAGTAAGAGCGCGATGGCCAGAAAAATTATTGTCGTTACCGCTGCGTATGGTAATGACCATGTTAAATCCTTAGGCGGCCAGGCCGCCGTCCTGCCGTTTATCGCCGACGCCGGCGCGGACGGCGTCGAAATCCGCCGCGAGCTGTTCAGCGCCGAAGAGCTCAACGCCCTGCCGACGCTGGCCGCCACCATTGAGCGCCACGGCCTGCTGGCCTGCTACTCCGCGCCCCAGGCGCTGTTCGCCGACAACGGCGAGCTTAACCCGCATCTCCCGACGCTGCTCGCGGAAGCGCAGACTCTTAACGCCCTGTGGCTGAAGCTCTCCCTTGGCCATTTCCGCCACAACCAGCAGCTCGACGAACTGCGCCATATCCTCAGCGACAGCGGCATGGCGCTGGTGGTGGAGAATGACCAGACCGACTGCGGCCAGCTGGCGCCGATGCAGCGCTTCAAAGCCGCCTGTCGGGTCCATCAGCTGCCGATCACCTTAACGTTTGATATGGGCAACTGGCTGTGGGTCGGCGATTCGCCGGAAGAGGCCGCCCGCCATCTTGCGCCGGCGGTCAGCTATATTCATGTAAAAGCGGCGGAGCCTCATCAGGAGAAATTCCGCGCTGTGCCGCCGGATCAGGCCGCCGACCGCTGGCTGGCCCTGCTCGATAATCTTCCCGCCGACGCGCCGCGTGGAATCGAGTTTCCGCTGACTGGCCATGACCTGACGGCCGTGACCCGCCGCTACGTCAACCTGTTACGCGAGGAATAAGCCGTGGAAAATTTAGATGTCATCACCATCGGCGAAGCTATGGCCATGTTTGTCGCCACCGAAACCGGCGATCTGGCCGAGGTGGAGCATTTTATGAAACGTGTCGCCGGCGCTGAGCTGAACGTCGCCACCGGCCTGGCGCGCCTGGGTCTGAAGGTCGGCTGGGTCAGCCGCGTCGGCAACGACAGCTTTGGCCGCTTCGTGCTGCAATCGCTGGCGAAAGAGGGGATCGATAGCCACGCTGTCGCCGTCGACAACCGCTTCGCTACCGGTTTCCAGATGAAATCGAAAGTCGAAAATGGAACCGATCCCATTGTGGAATATTTCCGCAAAGGTTCTGCCGCCAGCCATCTGTCGCCGGACGATTTTCGCGCCGACTACTTCACCAGCGCCCGTCATCTGCACCTGAGCGGTGTGGCCGCCGCGCTCTCTGAAAGCTCATATGCGCTGCTGGAGCATGCGGCGAAGGTCATGAAAGCCGAGGGCAAAACCCTCTCTTTCGACCCCAATCTGCGGCCGGTGCTGTGGAAAAGTGAAGCCGAGATGGTGGAGAAACTCAACCGTCTCGCCTTCCAGGCTGACTGGGTTTTGCCAGGCTTAAAAGAGGGCGTCATCCTCACCGGCCAGCAGACCCCGGAGGGGATCGCCGATTTCTATCTCTCGCGCGGCGTCAAGGCGGTGGTCATTAAAACCGGCTGCGACGGCGCCTGGTTCAAGAGCGCCTGCGGCGAACAGGGAACGGTTGATGCCATCAAAGTCGAAAACGTCGTCGATACCGTCGGCGCCGGCGACGGCTTTGCCGTCGGGGTGATTAGCGCCCTGCTGGAAGGCAAAACCCTGCTTCAGGCGGTGAACCGCGGCAATAAAATCGGTTCGCTGGCCATTCAGGTCCAGGGCGACAGCGAGGGGCTGCCCACCCGCGACGCGCTGGGCGAATAACATTTATACGCAACAATAACAGCCGTCCTGTACCCTACCTGCAGCGCGGCACAGCAGCGTCCGTTTCGACGGACGTATGTCACCTCATTGATAGAGGCAAGCCTATGAATAGCTCAACAAATGCAACGAAACGCTGGTGGTACATCATGCCTATCGTGTTTATCACGTATAGCCTGGCGTACCTAGACCGCGCCAACTTCAGCTTCGCCTCCGCGGCAGGCATTACCGAAGACCTGGGCATCACCAAGGGGATCTCCTCCCTGCTGGGGGCCCTGTTCTTCCTCGGCTACTTCTTCTTCCAGATCCCCGGCGCTATCTATGCGGAGCGCCGCAGCGTTCGCAAACTGATCTTTATCTGCCTGATCCTGTGGGGCGGCTGCGCCTCCCTGACCGGGATTGTGCATAATATCCCGGCGCTGGCGGCCATTCGCTTTATCCTCGGCGTCGTCGAAGCGGCGGTGATGCCGGCGATGCTGATCTATATCAGCAACTGGTTCACCAAATCCGAGCGCTCGCGGGCCAATACCTTCCTGATCCTCGGCAACCCGGTGACGGTCCTGTGGATGTCGGTGGTCTCCGGCTACCTGATTCAGGCCTTCGGCTGGCGGGAAATGTTCATCATCGAAGGGGTGCCGGCGGTGATCTGGGCCTTCTGCTGGTGGGTGCTGGTGAAAGATAAACCGTCGCAGGTATCCTGGCTGGCGGAGAGTGAAAAAGCCGCGCTGCAGGAACAACTGGATCGTGAACAGCAGGGCATCAAAGCGGTGCGTAACTATGGCGAGGCCTTCCGCTCCCGCAACGTGATCCTACTCTGCGCTCAGTACTTTGCCTGGAGCATCGGCGTGTACGGTTTTGTACTGTGGCTGCCGTCGATTATCCGCAGCGGCGGCGAAAATATGGGGATGGTGGAAGTGGGCTGGCTCTCTTCGGTTCCGTACCTGGCGGCGACTATCGCCATGATCGTGGTCTCCTGGGCCTCCGATAAAATGCAGAACCGTAAGCTGTTCGTCTGGCCGCTGCTGCTGATTGGCGGACTGGCCTTCATCGGCTCCTGGGCGGTCGGCGCCAACCACTTCTGGGTCTCTTACACCCTGCTGGTGGTGGCTGGTGCGGCAATGTATGCGCCTTACGGCCCCTTCTTCGCCATTATTCCGGAAATGCTGCCACGCAACGTCGCCGGCGGCGCGATGGCGCTGATAAACAGCATGGGCGCCCTGGGCTCCTTCTGCGGCTCGTGGTTTGTCGGCTACCTGAACGGTGCCACCGGCAGCCCCGCAGCTTCCTATATTTTTATGGGGGTGGCGCTTTTCGCCTCAGTATGGCTGACTTTGATTGTTAAGCCTGCTAATAATCAAAACCTTCCACTTGGCGCTCATCACGCCTGAACGACTCACACTACGGAGATTCGCATGAAGCCGTCTGTCATTCTCTATAAAACGCTTCCCGACGACCTGCTACAGCGTCTGGAGGAGCACTTTTCCGTCACTCAGGTGAAAAACCTGCGGCCGGAGACCGTTTCGCAGCACGCTGAGGCCTTCGCCCAGGCTGAGGGCCTGCTGGGCTCCAGCGAAAAGGTTGACGCCGCGCTGCTGGAGAAGATGCCGAAGCTGCGTGCGACCTCCACCGTGTCCGTTGGCTATGACAACTTCGACGTCGAGGCGCTGAACGCCCGCCGGGTGCTGCTGATGCATACCCCGACCGTGCTGACCGAGACCGTCGCCGACACGATCATGGCGCTGGTGCTGAGCACCGCCCGCCGGGTGGTGGAAGTGGCGGAGCGCGTCAAAGCGGGCGAGTGGACGAAGAGCATTGGGCCAGACTGGTTCGGCACCGACGTACACCATAAAACCTTAGGTATCGTCGGCATGGGCCGCATCGGCATGGCGCTGGCGCAGCGCGCCCACTTCGGGTTCGGCATGCCGATCCTGTACAACGCGCGCCGCCAGCATCCGCAGGCAGAAGAGCGCTTCAACGCCCGCTATTGCGATCTCGATACCCTGCTGCAGGAAGCCGATTTTGTCTGCCTGATCCTGCCCCTGAGCGAAGAGACCCACCATCTGTTCGGTCAGGCGCAGTTCGCCAAAATGAAGTCTTCCGCCATCTTTATTAACGCCGGGCGCGGCCCGGTGGTCGATGAGCAGGCGCTGATCGCCGCCCTGCAGGCGGGGGAGATTCACGCTGCCGGCCTTGATGTCTTCGAGCACGAGCCGCTGGCTAAAGATTCGCCGCTGCTGAGCCTGCCGAACGTCGTCGCGCTGCCGCATATCGGCTCCGCCACCCATGAGACGCGCTACAACATGGCGGCCTGCGCGGTGGATAACCTGATCGATGCCCTGAACGGCAAGGTCGAGAAAAACTGCGTCAATCCGCAGGTAAAATAAGCCATAAAAAAACCCGGGTAGCGGCGGCCATCGCCCTCCCCGGGTTCTTTTTGCATTCTGTCCGTCATCCAGCCCGTTCGCCGCAGCTCACGTCAGCCAGACGGGGCATTAGCGGGTGGCGTTCACCGCCGCCGTCCATGCCTGATTAAACGCCTGATGCTGCGCCGCCAGCGGCCCAATCAGCGCATTATACTGGCTGGCCTGCTGCGAGGTCGGGAACTGAATGCCGTTGGCCACAAAGCTCACCTGGGTCCCCTGCTGAGCGACAAAATCCCCCACCTGAACCAGCTGCTGGGTAAAGATCTGCGCGGCCGGGATCAGCGGCTGCAGCGCGTCGGCTGGCGCGGTGACGACCTTGGCGTATACCTGATCGAAGACCGGCTTGAGATCGTCAGCCTGCTTCAGAGCGCCATGCGCGGCATCAGCCTGCATTTTGGCATTCTGCAGCTGCTGGCTGAGCACGCCCAGCGCGCCGTTCGCCTGACGCAGCGGCTCGCGCTGGGTCATATAGTCCTGCGGAACGCGGATCGCATTGACGCTATCCACCACCGGGCGCAGACCTGCGTCCATCGCCTGGCTCACCTGCTGCGAGTAGCCGTAGATCACCGCGTAGTCAGAGACAAACGGCCCAAACTGTTTTTTCTGATCGGCGGTCAGCGTCGGCAGTCGTTCACCGCTACGCATCGCCGTATTCTGCAGGAAGTCGATAAACGCTTTGCGCTGATCGCCCTCTTTATCAAAACACCCACTCAGGCTAACCACCATTAATAAGGCCGCCATAGCCGCAAACCAGCGAGAGCAGGACTTTCCTGTCGCCATTTTTTTACTCCTTTCAGCCAAAAAAAGCGCACAAAGACACTCACGTGCCAGACGCTGACAAGGATAGTCCAGCTCGGCCTCGCAGGATACCCTTTACTGCTAATCTTACGCAGGAAAAACGCCATTCCATACGCCGCTATCGCCGCCTGGCGCGTCTGTTATGCGCATCACAAATATGCGCTTTAAATCAGGCCGACGCATATCACGTAACTTATTGATATTCTTTAAACAAAAAATCCATCAACCGGCGCCTAGCCCGGAAGCGGACGATAATCGCACGCTTTGGCGCGCGCCCGGATTGCCTGGTCAGCGCTTCAATGATTTGATGAATGAGCGATTAACGGCGATGCGTTCGATTATCGCACAAATCAAACTCAATGACGCGAAGGCGACGATAATAACAAACCTCTGTCCCTCGCTCAGTCTGCCAGGAAAGCCGTATGACTAAGACAACCATCGACATTCAGGCCTTTATCAACGAGCACCCCTTCACCCGCTACCAGTGGATGATCCTCGCGCTCTGCTTCGTCACCGTCGCGATGGACGGGTTCGACACCGCGATCATCGGATTCATCGCCTCCGACCTGGTCCAGGAGTGGGGCGTGGAAAAATCCGCCCTCGGCCCGGTGATGAGCGCCGCGCTGGTGGGCCTGGCCGTCGGCGCGTTAACCGCGGGACCGCTGGCTGATCGTATCGGCCGCAAGAAAGTGCTGATTATGTCGATCGTGGTGTTCGGCGGATTCAGCCTGCTCACCGCCTTTGCCACCAGCCTTAACCAGCTGACGCTGCTGCGCTTTCTGACCGGCCTGGGCCTTGGCGCAGCGATGCCCAATGCCGCCACGTTAATGAGCGAATATGCGCCGGAGCGCCGTCGGGCGCTGCTGGTGAACCTGATGTTCGTCGGCTTTCCGATGGGATCGTCGCTGGGCGGCTTTTTATCCGCCTGGATGATCCCGCACTATGGCTGGCAGAGCGTGCTGGTGCTGGGCGGCGTGATGCCTCTCCTGCTGGCGGTGGCTTTAATTTTCCTGCTGCCGGAGTCCGCCCGCTATCTGGTGGTGAAGCGTCAGCCGGCGCAGCGCATTGCCGCCATCCTGCGGCGTATCGCGCCGCTGCCGGAGGCGGTGGAATTTGAGCTGCGCGAAGCAGGCCAGGTGAAAGAGAAGTCGGCTATCGGCGTCATTTTCTCCCCGCGCTACGCAGTGGGTACCGTGATGCTGTGCCTGACCTACTTCATGGGTCTACTGATCTTCTATCTCCTGACCAGCTGGCTGCCGCTGCTGATCCGTGAAACCGGCGCATCAATGAGTCAGGCCTCAATCATCACCGCTCTGTTCCCGCTCGGCGGCGGAATTGGCGTGCTGATCCTCGGCGCCCTGATGGACAAGATCAACCCCAATAAGGTGGTAGCCGTCGGCTGGCTGCTGACCGGCGTTTTCGTCTGTCTGGTCGGCTTCTCCACCAGCAGCCTGGCGCTGATGGGAGTGATGGTGTTTATCGCCGGCAGTATTATGAACGGCGCGCAGTCGTCGATGCCGGCGCTGGCGGCAGGCTTCTACCCGACGCAAGGGCGCGCCACCGGCGTCGCCTGGATGCTGGGAATCGGCCGCTTCGGCGGGATCCTCGGTGCGTTCAGCGGCGCCTTCCTGATGCAGGCCCAGCTCTCTTTTGAGACCATTTTCACTCTGCTGGCCATCCCGGCGTTCCTGTCAGCCATCGCGCTGCTGATTAAATACCGGGTCAGTAAATCAGCGCCCGTGGCGACAGAGGACGCGAGAGGTCTGCAGAAAGCCTGATCGATAAGCCGGCTGCCCGCGCCGGCTTTGCCGCTTTTTTCTTATCCGTTTACAAAAATTTTCGAAGCCACGCCATCGCGTTAGTAATCATTCTCTTAGGCTCCGTTGCCGTTTGGCTGACGGGGCCGATTCGATAACCTGCTGGCAAATAATCACGGACGTTACCATCCTTTACGCCTTTTTCTGACTATTCTTAAAGAGCTTTAGAAAAATCTCTTCCGCTGTGTGATAAAAGGAGTTCTCAATGGAATATAAAGATCCCGTGTTTGAACTGCTGAGCAGCCTGGAACACATCGTTTTTAAGGACGATAATCAGACACTTACCTCAAACCGTAAATCCACTGTGTTTAGTGAATTTGAACAGCTGCGTAAAGGCACTGGACTTAAGATTGACGACTTCGCCAACGCCATGGGCGTGAGCGTCGCCATGGTAAGAGAGTGGGAGTCGAGACGGGTAAGACCGTCCCCCACAGAGCTGAAATTAATGCGCCTGATTCAGGCCAATCCGCAGCTTTCAAGACAGTTACTCGATTAATCCAGCGCGCAGCGGCAAGGGCCAGTAAGGGAGCTTTTGCCGCTGCGCCGTAAAAAAAAGTTTGCTATCAGGTGCTGAACGTGCGTTAATGCTCGCAGGTTTGATGTACAGACCACAGAGCAGTCGAATAGAGCAGTCCTTCTAAGGTTATCCAAAGATACCCCCGTAGTGAACTTTCCCTTTATCGCTTTAAATCTGTAGTCCAGACCGCTACGCCGCAAGGCTCACTTATTTTTTTAAAGGTAATTCACTATGTCCGGTAAAATGACTGGTATCGTAAAATGGTTCAACGCTGACAAAGGCTTCGGCTTCATCACTCCTGACGATGGCTCTAAAGACGTGTTCGTACACTTCTCTGCTATCCAGAACGATGGCTACAAATCCCTGGACGAAGGTCAGAAAGTCTCCTTCACCATCGAAAGCGGCGCTAAAGGCCCGGCAGCTGGCAACGTAACTTCTCTGTAAGTTCAAGCCGCTAAGAATCGAGAATCCCTGCCTGATGGCGGGGATTTTTTTTATCTGTCGCCAGCCGCCGCCAGCATACGATGGCGGCTGCCGGGCATTCAGAGTCGGGCAAAGCGCCAGCCCGTTTCCCCCCACGTCAGGCTGTGGGTGAGTTTCAACCCCTGCAGAAACGCCTCGTCATGCGACACCACCACCAACGCGCCGGGAAACGTCGCCAGCGCACACTCAATGGCCTGTGTCGACGCTAAATCGAGATGGTTGGTCGGCTCATCGAGCAACAGCAGCTGGGCAGGATCGCGTCGCCAGAGCACGCAGGCCAGGGCCGCTTTCAGGCGTTCGCCGCCGCTGAGCGCCGCCAGCGGCAGGTTGACCTTATCGGCGCCCAGCTGCAGCTGCGCCAGACGGGTCCGCAGCAGCCCCTCATCCAGCGGAGTATCGTCCAGGCTCAGATGCGTTATCACCGATAACGACAGATCCAGCTGCGTCAGATGTTGATCCAGATAAGCGGCGCTCACCGACAGCCGGACATCGCCTGAGGCGGCCTGCTCCAGCCCCAGCAGCGTTTTCAGCAAGGTAGTTTTGCCGCAGCCATTCGGCCCTCGCAGCGCGACGCGCATCGGACCATCCACGCGCCAGTCCAGCGGCGCAGCGGGGGAATGGGCGAGTTGCAATGCTTCCACGACCAGCACCTGCTTGCCCGCCGCCACTTCGCTGCCTGGCAGGGTGAACATCACCGGCGTATCCTCTTCCACCCGCTCTCGCGCCTGCTGCACAGCGCCATTCAGACTGCTGTTCTGTTCACGATGCTGACGGCGCAGCGTTCCCGGACGCTCTTTTGCCGCGCCTTTGTACTTCACGCGTTCGAAAGAGGCGATATTCAGGGTATCAACGGTACGCAGTGTCTGCGCCGAGCGCCGCTGGGCAGCATCATGCTCTTTTTGCATTCGCGCGCGGGTGCGTCGCCGCTCGGTCGTCGCATGGTCCAGCGCCGCGCGCGCCGCCTGCTGCTCCGCCTCGCGCTGCCGCTGATATTCGTCATAGTTGCCGCCGTAGCTGCGCAGCGCCGTCGGCGTCAGCTCGATGATCCTCGGCATCCGCGCCAGCAGTTGACGATCGTGGCTGGCGATCAAAGCTCCGCCGTGCCAGTTTTCCAGTTGCTGATAGAGCCACTCTCGCCCCTCACTGTCCAGATGGTTGGTGGGCTCATCCAGCAGCAGATAATCGGCGCCCGAGACGAAGGCGCCGCACAGCAGGGCCTTCATCCGCTCGCCGCCGCTGAGTGAAAAAGCGGGACGATCGGCAGAGAACGGCGGGAGACCGGCATCACGGAAAGCTAAACTCAGCCGATCGGGGAGATCCCAGTGGCCATCCAATAGCTCGAAATCGTCGGCCAGTCCATGACCCTGTTCAAGGCGGTACAAGGCGTCAAAGACCGGCGCATAGCCCAGCAGCGTAGCGAGGGTGGTCTCCGGCGTAAGCGTCGGCTGCTGCGCCACCCAGGCAATGGAAGCCGCGCGCTCGATATGGCCACCGGCAGGAGAATCCAGGCCCGCCAGCAGGCGCAACAGACGCGACTTACCGACGCCGTTCCGGCCGACCAGACCGCAAAGGGACGGTTCCAGCGAGACGCTGAGAGGACCAAACAGGGTCTGCCCCGTCGCAAACTGACAGGTGACCTGATGTAAAACAAAAGCGGGGATGTGGGCGCAATGAGCCATAAGCACTCCTGAATGAAATCAATACTCCCCTACCCGCAACGTCTGCGAGGTAAGGCGTGAAGTTCATCAGTCGTGTTTGTTCATTTGTAGGGCGCGCTCCAGTGAGACGAGGGATTCGTCGGGGCACAGGATAGCCACACTCCGCTATGAATTTCAAGCCCGTTTAATTCAACAATCGTTTAAAAATAAAAAGGCCTCCTGATATCAGGAGGCAAATGATTTATTTGGTGAACAATGAAAGGGTGCATTGAGAATGCCTGACACTGCAAGCATAGTGGGGATAGATCCCCACCAGATGCTCTTACTGTTTACTATCACAGGCTAAGAATGCCACCAGCTCACTATTTCCCTGCCTGAGCTGTAATTCACATAGCGAATCACGAACCATCCAGGTCAATAATAAAACAGTGAAGCAAATCACTATTAAGCCAAACAACAGATACTTTCGCGACACTCCTCGCCTCCCGTGTGTGTAAGTTCACACAGATATTGCAATTGCCTCAGAACACTAAAGGAGGGATTGCCAGATGTTGATGCAGCATATCGGTGTCGGCTATTTTGGGTATTACCGAGCAACTGCTTATGCGATGAAACACTCTCTTATGCCCGAGATTGCGAAGTTAAGAATGAAGGCTCTGAACTTCTGGGATAAGCACGGGATCCGTGCCGCAGCTGATGCTTTTGACGTATCAACGCGAACACTCTACTGGTGGCGCCGGTTACTGCGCACCGGTGGTCCAGAAGCACTAATTCCAAGAAGCAAAGCCCCTCTGGTTCGCCGTTCAAGGCACTGGCATCCTGATGTACTCAAGGAGATCAGGCGTCTGAGAACTGAGTTACCCAATCTCGGCAAAGAGCAGATTTTTGTCAGGCTGAAACCATGGTGTGAAGCGCGGCATTTTACCTGTCCCAGCACGTCAACCATTGGAAGAATCATTGCTGGTGCTCACGATAAAATGCGGATGATCCCCGTACGCCTCAGCGCCAGGGGCAAAGCCCGGTTGATAAAAAAACGCTCAGTGAAGCCCAGAAGACCAAAACAATACCGCCCGGTAAAAACAGGCGAACTCATAGGGATGGACGCGATTGAACTCAGGATGGGGGACCTACGCCGCTATATCATTACCATGATCGACGAGCACAGCGACTATGCGCTGGCCCTGGCGGTCCCTTCACTCAACAGCGATATTACCAGCCATTTCTTCAGCAAGGCCACAAAGCTCTTTCCTGTCGCTATCAGACAAGTTGTCACTGACAACGGTAAGGAGTTCCTCGGTAACTTTGATAAAACGCTACAGGAAGCCTCGATTAAACACATCTGGACCTATCCGTACACACCGAAAATGAATGCGACCTGTGAGCGATTTAACCGGACACTTAGAGAACAATTTATTGAATTCAATGAATTGTTGCTTTTTGAGGACCTGAATTTGTTTAATCAAAGAATGGCTGAATATCTGGTGCTGTATAACAGCAAAAGGCCACATAAATCACTCGAACTGATGACGCCAGTGGACTATATTTTACGTGAGAGTAAAAATTGCAATATGTGGTGGACCCATACACCGTGTTGATTTTCAACAAGTAAGAGGCTACGCTTATGGTGTTCATGCATTAGGAGAGCCTCACTTTGATGACTATCAGGTGGGGCTTTTCTCTATCTGTCTCCCGCTGAACACCTGAGACACACAGTCTCAAGCACCCGCCGCCATTCTAGCGTAAATAACTTTCGGAATTATGTTTATATATTCTTAAAATATTTTTTATTGATCAATGTAAATAATTAAAATATCAATAACTGAATTATTATCGGTTCGACTACTTATATTTCAGGTATAAAAAAACCTGCCCTGAGGCAGGTTTTTTATTATTACCGCTACGCTTACTGCAGCAGAGAAATATCCGCCACCTGCAGGAACAGTTCACGCAGTTTGGACAGCAGCGTCAGACGGTTGATGCGGACATCTTTGTCTTCGGCGTTGACCATCACGTTTTCGAAGAACTCATCCACCGGCTCGCGCAGAGCGGCCAGCTCAATCAGCGCATCCTGATAGCGGCCTGCGGCGAAGTACGGCTGCAGCTTGTCGCGCAGCACCACCAGATTGCCCGCCAGCTTAATTTCCGCCGCTTCTTTCAGCACGGAAGCGTGAACGATGTCGTTCAGCGTCTCGTCGGATTTCGCGAGGATGTTGGAGACACGTTTGTTCGCCGCCGCCAGCGCAGAGGACTCTTCCAGGGTACGGAAGTGCGATACGGCTTTCATGCGTGCATCGAAATCCGCCGGGCGGGTTGGACGACGCGCCAGTACCGCCTGGATAGTGTCGACGCCGTAGCCTTCGTCCTGATACCAGGCGCGGAAGCGGCCCAGCATAAAGTCGATCACGTCATCAACCACGTTGGCGTTGGTCAGCTTCTCACCGTACAGACGCACCGCTTCTTCGGTCAGCGTTTGCAGATCGAGGTTCAGGTTCTTCTCGACGATGATACGCAGGACGCCCAGCGCGGCGCGGCGCAGCGCAAACGGGTCTTTATCGCCTTTCGGGTGCTGGCCGATACCGAAGATACCCGCGAGGGTGTCCATCTTATCGGCAATCGCCACCGCGCAGGCCACCGGGTTAGACGGCAGCGCGTCGCCGGCAAAGCGCGGCTGATACTGTTCGTTCAGCGCCACGGCCACATCTTCCGCTTCGCCATCGTGGCGCGCGTAGTGCATCCCCATCACGCCCTGGGTGTCGGTGAACTCGAAGACCATGTTGGTCATCAGGTCGCACTTGGACAGCAGGCCCGCGCGGGTCGCGTGGTTCACGTCAGCGCCAATCTGCTCGGCAATCCAGCCCGCCAGCGCCTGAATGCGATCGGTCTTGTCGCGCAGCGTACCCAGCTGCTGCTGGAACAGCACGGTTTCCAGACGCGGCAGGTTGTCTTCCAGACGTTTTTTACGGTCGGTGTTGAAGAAGAACTCGGCGTCGGCCAGACGCGGACGGACCACCTTCTCGTTACCGGAGATGATCTGCTGCGGATCTTTCGACTCGATGTTGGCGACGAAGATAAAGTTCGGCAGCAGCTTACCGGCGTTGTCGTAAACCGGGAAGTACTTCTGGTCGCCCTTCATGGTGTAAACCAGCGCTTCAGACGGCACCGCGAGGAATTTTTCTTCGAACTTCGCCGTCAGCACCACCGGCCATTCCACCAGCGAGGTGACTTCTTCCAGCAGGCTTTCGCTCAGATCGGCTTGACCGCCAATCTTACGCGCCGCCTCTTCCGCATCGGCTTTGATTTTGGCTTTACGCTGTTCGTAATCGGCGATGACTTTACCGCGCTCAAGCAGGATCTGCGGGTACTGGTCGGCATGGTCGATGGTGAATTCCGGCTCGCCCATAAAGCGATGGCCGCGGATCACGCGATCGGACGGGATACCGAGGATAGTAGCCGGGATTACCTTGTCGCCCAGCAGCAGCGTGACGGTGTGAACCGGGCGCACGAAGTGGACGTCAGACGCGCCCCAGCGCATCAGTTTCGGGATCGGCAGCTTCGCCAGCGAGCTGGCAATCATGTTCGGCAGCAGCGCTTCGGTGCTTTCGCCCTTCACATGGGCGCGATACAGCAGCCACTCGCCTTTGTCCGTAGTCAGACGTTCGGCCTGATCGACGGTAATACCGCAGCCGCGCGCCCAGCCTTCGGCCGCTTTGCTTGGCTTGCCTTCGGCATCGAACGCCTGGGCAACGGCCGGGCCGCGTTTTTCCACTTCGCGATCGGCTTGCGCCGCCGCCAGGTTGGCCACCTTCAGCGCCAGACGACGCGGGGCGGCAAACCATTCCACTTTACCGTGCGCGAGGCCGGCGTTATCCAGCTCCGCGGTCACGTTCGCAGCAAAAGATTCCGCCAGGCTGCGCAGCGCTTTTGGTGGCAGCTCTTCAGTGCCGATTTCCACCAGAAAAGTATTCTCAGACATGGCCGCCTCTTATTTATTCTTGTTGCACATCGGGAAGCCGAGCGCTTCACGGGAAGCGTAGTACGCTTCCGCCACTGCTTTCGTCAGGGTGCGAATGCGCAGGATATAGCGCTGACGCTCGGTGACGGAGATGGCTTTACGCGCATCCAGCAGGTTGAAGCTGTGAGCCGCTTTCAGAATGCGCTCGTAGGCCGGCAGCGGCAGCGGGGTCTCCAGCGCCAGCAGATGCTGGGCCTCTTTCTCATACTGCTCGAAGCAGGAGAAGAGGAAATCGACGTCGGCGTATTCGAAGTTATAGGTGGACTGCTCCACTTCGTTCTGGTGGAACACGTCGCCGTAAGTGGTTTTACCCAGCGGGCCATCGCTCCAGACCAGGTCGTAGACGCTGTCGACGCCCTGGATGTACATCGCCAGACGCTCCAGGCCGTAGGTGATCTCGCCGGTCACCGGCTTACACTCCAGGCCGCCCACCTGCTGGAAGTAGGTGAACTGCGTCACTTCCATGCCGTTGAGCCACACTTCCCAACCCAGACCCCAGGCCCCCAGCGTCGGGTTTTCCCAGTTGTCTTCGACGAAGCGAATGTCGTGAATGGTCGGGTCCATACCCAGCTCTTTCAGCGACCCGAGGTACAGCTCCTGGATGTTGTCCGGAGAAGGCTTAATCACCACCTGGAACTGATAGTAATGCTGTAAACGGTTCGGGTTTTCGCCATAGCGGCCATCGGTTGGACGACGGGAAGGCTGTACGTAGGCGGTCGCCATCGGCTCCGGCCCTAACGCGCGCAGGCAGGTCATCGGGTGAGAGGTGCCGGCGCCGACTTCCATGTCCAGTGGTTGAACAATGGTGCAGCCCTGACGAGCCCAGTAATCCTGTAAGGTCAGGATCAGGCCCTGGAAGGTCCTGGTATCAAACTTTTGCATATGATTTCGTGCTGGATACGTGTGGATTTAAAGGAAGGAGTCAGTATACCCGCTGGCTGCGAGATATACAGTACGAAACGGCGTAGTTTCAGGAAAACGGACGAAATTTACGCCAGGCGGGGTCGATTCAGCGCATCGAAAGATGCATAAACTGGCCGTCGGGGTCAAAGGAACAGATGAAACGTTCATTCTTGCCGGTACGACCCGACAGCTCATAGCTCGCCTGGAATTGTTCAAGATGGTTCACGTCAACTAACTGCGTTTGCGTGTTATAGCGGATAGCGGCCTGATCCTTGCAAAGCTGCGCCATATTGAGCGTAGTTTGCGGTGTAATATGCGCGCGCTGCGCCTTTTGCGCCGGCGGGGAAACGGTCTCGCTGCAGCCCGCAAGGAGCAGCGCCAGCATTATGGAAACGACACCTTTCACCACGTTCTCCTCCACCGCCTTGTCAGCAAGTTGTTATCGCAAAGATCCAGTATTACAGGTATTTTGCGAATATCATGAAACAGCGACAAGTCTGTGATCAAAAACTCAGACTAATCTCGTGCGACACCGGGGCATAAGGCGGGTCAGACCTTATATCGCCAGTAGACTTTGAGGGACTGATGCAAGAAAAGATACACTGGATCACCAACCTGCGCGGCATTGCCTGCATGATGGTGGTGATGATCCACAGTACCAGCTGGTATATCACTCATCCGCATACGATTACCCTGCTGCAATGGGATATCGCCAATCTGCTCAATTCCGCCTCCCGCGTCAGCGTGCCGCTGTTTTTTATGATCTCGGGGTATCTGTTTTTTGGGGAACGCAGCGCTCAGCCGCGCCATTTCTGGCGGATTGGCCTGTGCATTGCGTTCTATAGCGCGCTGTCTCTGCTATATATCGCGCTGTTTACCCATATCAACGTCGAGCTGTCGTTAAAGAATTTGCTGCAGAAGCCCGTCTTCTACCACCTGTGGTTTTTCTTTGCTATCGCCGTTATCTATCTGCTCTCGCCGCTTATTCAGGTTAAATCCGTCAACGGCAAAATGCTGCTGGCGCTGATGGCGATCCTCGGCATTCTGGCCAACCCCAACATGGTTGGCGTCAAAGCCGCCGGGATTGAGTGGCTGCCGGTCAACCTCTATATCAATGGCGACACCTTTTATTACGTGCTCTACGGCGTGCTGGGCAGGGCTATTGGCACCCTGGATACCGATAAAAAATGGCTGACCCCGCTCTGCGCCGCGCTGTTCCTCGCCGCCGTGTGGGTCATCTCCCGCGGCACGCTGCATGAGCTACGCTGGCGCGGGGACTTCGGCGACACCTGGTATCTCTACTGCGGGCCGGCGGTGTTCGTTTGCGCGGTCGCCCTGCTGACGCTCGCCAAAAACTGGCTGAACGCGCGTCCCCTGCCCGGTATCGAATGTATTGCACGTCATTCTCTGGGAATTTACGGCTTCCATGCCCTGATTGTGCATGCGCTGCGCGCCAGCCATCTGGAACTGAGCCGCTGGCCGCTGCTGGATATTGTGTGGATTTTCAGCGCCGCCCTGCTCGGCAGCCTGCTGCTGTCCGGCCTGGTGCAGCGGGTTGATAGCCGGCGGCTGGTCAGTTAACGACCTGCCGCCGAGAGCGGGCCCGACTCACAGTTCAGGCCCCTCTTCCTGCACGCTGAGAGGCTCTCTTACACGGGTCGGGTCCCAGGCATCACGCACGTTTTTCTGCACCGCAACGGCGCCAAACAGGCTCAAAAAGTACGCCAGTCCATAGAACCCTTTCTCGCTGAGCAGCAGACTGGCATTCCACAACCCGATAACCAGCAGGCCAACGGCGATGACGAAGGCCACCAGACAGGTGGTGTAGTACAGCGCGGTGGTCGGAATGGCTTCATATTTATCGCGCACCGTCTTCTGATAAGACGCTGCGGCAAACAGCCCCAGCACCAGGACAGCAAAATAATAGCCTTTTTCATTCAACTGCATATCCGCATTCCACAGGCCGACCAGATAGGTGGCGATGCCGCCGATCAGGGCAATCCAGGAGATTAAATGAAAGGCCGGAGAATACGTCGCGTGCTTGTTTTCCATTACTTTTACCTCTTACGCGCCCACGGATGGCGCTTATTCCGTTTTTTGCATCGCGCAGGCGACGCGGATCCGTTCGGGGGTTGCCGATGCGCCATATAAGCAGACAAACCATGCCGCGATATAGACGGCTTTTTCATGCCAGCCTGCCGGCACATACCAGGCGCCCACCAGCAGCAGGCCGACCGATAGCAGCAGCACCAACCGGCATAAGGCAATAAAACCGTCGTCCTGTTCCTGCCACCGTCTGGCGCGCTGATGGGCGAGGACGGCAAACATCCCCATCACCAGTACGCCGAGAAAATAACCTTTACCGCTAAACAACGGGCAGGTTCGCCAGATACCGAGCAGATAAACCAGCGATCCTGCTGCCATCATCACCCTGGCAATATTGCGTTTTGTGTTCATCTCACCTCCCTGGTCGACAGGGGCTGATTATGACCGACTCCCCCGGCGATGCCTCAGGTTACGCACGGCCAAACGGAGATTTCGGAATAAACAAATACGCTTTTTTGGATGGATGTAGCCGGGACATTCAGGGAAGTAATCCGCCCGGCGTTGCCGGACGGACTGAGGCTATGACATCAGCGGTTTCAGCTGCTGATAAATCTGGCGGAAGGTTTCCCGCTGTGGCGCATAGTGGGCCACTCGGCGATCGTCCGGGCGATGCGCTTGCTCAAGCGGCAGCGGCGACAACAGTCCGGCGCGGTCGGCTTCGCCGTGCACCGCCAGCTGCGCCAGCCTGGCCGCCCCCAGCGCCGGGCCGACGTCGCCCCCGGTACGGTAATCGAGCTGCTGACCGCTGATATCCGCCAGCATTTGTCGCCAGTAAGCGCTACGCGCCCCGCCGCCGATAAGGGTGATGCTCTGCGGCTTGATGCCGCAGGCGTGAACCACGTCCATGCCGTCCGCCAGCGCATAGCCCACCCCCTCCAGCACCGCCCGCGCCAGCTCTGCCGGCCCATGCTGATGCGTCAGGCCGAAGAAGACGCCCTTGGCCTGCGGGTTGTTGTGCGGCGTGCGTTCGCCCGACAGATAGGGCAGGAACCACACCGGACCGGCGCTCTCGTCGGCTGACTGCGCCGCCGCAATCAGCGCCGGCACGCTGGCGAGACCGGTTAATTTCGCCGCCCAGTCCAGACAGGAGGCCGCGCTGAGCATCACCGACATCAGATGCCAGCGGCCCGGCAGCGCATGGCAAAAGCTATGCACTGCGCTTTCAGGCTTGCTGAGGAACCCTTCGCTGACCGCGAAATACACACCTGAAGTGCCCAGCGACAGCATCGCCTGACCGGCATCGGCCATGCCGACCCCGACCGCGCCGGCGGCGTTGTCGCCGCCGCCCCCCACCACCAGCGCCTGTGGCATATTCCACGCCTGCGCCACCTCCGGACGCAGCTGCCCGGTGACGTCGCTGCCTTCAAACAGCGCCGGCATCGCGTCCCGGCTGAGATCGCAGGCGGCGAGCATCTCATCGCTCCAGTCGCGTCGGGCGACATCCATCCACAGGGTACCGGCGGCGTCAGACATATCGCTGGCAAGCTCGCCGGTCATCCGCAGACGCAGATAATCCTTCGGCAACAGCACTTTATCGACCTGGCTGAACACCGCCGCCTCGTGGCGCTGCACCCACAAGAGCTTCGGCGCCGTAAAGCCCGGCATCATCAGGTTGCCGGTGATCTGCCGGGAAGCGCTGACTTTTTCCTCCAGCAGCTGGCACTCTTCGCCGCAGCGGCCGTCATTCCATAAAATGGCAGGACGCAGCACCTGTAGCGATTTATCCAGCAGGGTGGCGCCGTGCATCTGCCCGGCGATCCCCAGCGCCTTCACGTCGCGCAGACTATGCTGCGCGCCCAGGGCTTTCATCGCCGTGTCCGTAGCCTGCCACCACTGCTCGGGATCTTGTTCCGACCACAGCGGATGCGGACGCGAGACGGTGAGTTTTTCGGTATGCGATGCCACCACATCACCCTGCTCATTGAGCAGAATGGCTTTGACGCCCGATGTCCCCAGATCGATGCCGATATACATACTACCTCTCCTTAAACGCGCGCCACGGCTGAGCGTGGCGCGAACAGAGCATCCTGGTGGCGGTCCCGGTCACGCCGGGCGCCGCCGCATGATTACTTGTCAAACAGATAATGGTTGACCAGGTTTTCCAGTTGTTCCTGCTGACCGCTGCGATGCTGCGGCGCCAGCTGATGCTGAGCGGCGTACTGGGCAATGTCGCTGAGGGTCATCTGCCCGTTAAGGATCTGCTGCCCCAGCTCGCCGTTCCAGCCGGCGTAGCGTTTGGCCACGCGTTTATCCAGCTCACCGTCTTCGATCATCCGCGCCGCGACCTTCAGCGACAGCGCCATGGTATCCATCGCGCCGATATGGCCGTAGAACAGATCGTATTTGTCGGTGCTCTGACGGCGCACTTTCGCATCAAAATTGAGGCCGCCGGTGGTGAAGCCGCCCGCTTTGAGAATTTCATACATCACCAGCGCGTTCTCTTCGACGCTGTTCGGGAACTGGTCGGTATCCCAGCCCAGCTGCGGATCGCCGCGGTTGGCGTCGACGGAACCGAACAGCCCCAGCGCGATGGCCGTCGCGATCTCATGATGGAACGAGTGGCCGGCAAGGGTCGCATGGTTGGCTTCAATGTTCAGTTTAATCTCTTTTTCCAGACCAAACTGCTTGAGGAAGCCGTACACGGTAGAGGCGTCATAATCATACTGATGCTTGGTAGGCTCCTGCGGTTTGGGCTCGATCAGCAGCGTGCCTTTAAAGCCGATTTTATGCTTATGCTCCACCACCAGCTGCATAAAGCGCCCTATCTGTTCACGCTCCTGGCGCAGGTCGGTATTCAGCAGGGTTTCATAGCCCTCGCGACCGCCCCACAGGACATAGTTTTCGCCGCCCAGCTGATGGGTGGCATTCATGGCGGTAACCACCTGGGTGGCCGCCCAGCTAAACACTTCCGGGTCCGGGTTGGTGGCCGCGCCGGCGCCGTAGCGCGGGTTGGTGAAGCAGTTTGCGGTCCCCCACAGGAGCTTGACGCCGCTCTGCTGCTGCTTCTCCGCCAGCACCTCGACCATCCGGGCGAAGTTATTGCTGTACTCCTTGAGCGAACTCCCTTCCGGCGAGACGTCAACGTCGTGGAAGCAGTAGTAAGGCACGTTGAGTTTATGGAAAAATTCGAACGCCACATCGGCTTTGCGTTTGGCCATCTCCAGGGCGTCGCCAGGCTGCTGCCATGGGCGGTCGAAGGAGCCCACGCCAAACATATCGGCGCCATTCCAGCAGAAGGTGTGCCAGTAACAGGCCGCAAAACGCAGATGATCTTCCATCCGTTTGCCCAGCACCAGTTCATCCGGGTTGTAATGACGGAAAGCCAGCGGGTTAGCGGATTTCGGGCCTTCGTAACGAACGCGATCGAGTTGATCGAAATAGGTCTGCATAGAGAACTCCATATTCAGAGATGCGGCGAATAACCAATCAGGTACCCTAAATAATTCGAGTTGCAGGAAGGCGGCAGGAGCGCGAGTCCCCGATAACCAGGGGGCGAAGCAACGAATGTCACCAACACACCTACAACTTGAAGTATGACGGGTTTAAGCCAATATAGAATTTCGCTTTCATTTTCCTCAATTACGTTATTTCACACCGCCATTGAGAGAATCCACAAACGTGCGCCAGCTCGCAAAAAATAATATCGGCGCGTTCTTCTGCCGTCCTGTCAGAGAGGTCCAGTGCAATAATAAGAGTGTGCATGAATAAAATACGATCGCCGTCATAATTTGCGCATTAAACGAAATTTCATAACTGCAAAATAAGAACCGGTAATTGCCAGCCCTGCTTTCCGCGTTAAGAATCTGTAACGTATCCGCAACCTCATGTATCAAACATTATTTTTCCGTTCGTCTTACCTACCCTTACAAAAAAGGTATCGTTATTATGAAGATAAAGAACCTTTGCCTTACGCTTTGCGCCAGCTCCCTCCTGCTCGCCAGCATGGCGGGGATGGCGAAAGAAGTGAAGATTGGCATGGCCATCGACGATCTGCGTCTGGAACGCTGGCAGAAAGACCGCGATATTTTCGTCAATAAAGCGGAATCCTTAGGCGCCAAAGTTTTTGTCCAGTCCGCCAATGGCAATGAAGAAACGCAGATGTCGCAAATTGAAAATATGATCAACCGCGGCGTCGATGTCTTGGTTATTATTCCTTATAACGGTCAGGTGCTCAGTAACGTTATTAAAGAGGCCAAGCAGGAAGGTATTAAAGTGCTGGCCTATGATCGCATGATTAATAATGCTGATATTGATTTCTATATTTCTTTCGACAATGAAAAAGTCGGCGAAATGCAGGCGCAAAGCCTGGTCGACAAAGTGCCGCAGGGTAATTATTTTCTGATGGGCGGCTCGCCGGTGGATAATAACGCCAAGCTGTTCCGCGCCGGCCAGATGAAGATCCTCAAGCCGTATGTCGATGAGGGCAAAATTAAGATTGTCGGCGATCAGTGGGTTGACGGCTGGCTGCCGGAAAACGCGCTGAAAATAATGGAAAACGCGCTGACGGCGAATAATAACAAAATCGATGCCGTGGTGGCCTCCAATGACGCAACCGCCGGCGGCGCCATCCAGGCCTTAACCGCCCAGGGGCTGGCAGGCAAAGTGGCGATCTCCGGTCAGGATGCTGACCTGGCGGGCGTGAAGCGCATTATTTCCGGTACCCAGACGATGACCGTCTATAAACCGATTACCACCCTGGCCACCAACGCCGCCGAAATCGCCGTTGAGCTGGGCAACGATAAGCAGCCGAAGTCTGACACCACGCTGAATAACGGCTTAAAAGATGTCCCTTCGCGCCTGTTAACGCCAATTGAAGTGAATAAAGAGAATATCGACGCCACGGTGATTAAAGACGGTTTCCATAAAAAGAGTGAACTGTAATGGCTGACGCCCCGCTACGGGGCGTCATTTTCATCCCGCCGGATATCACTTTTGCGGAGTCTTTATGGCCTGGCTACTCGAAATGAAGAACATCACCAAAACCTTCGGCGCCGTTAAGGCCGTGGATAATGTCAGCCTGCGCCTGAACGCTGGCGAGGTGGTCTCGTTATGCGGTGAAAATGGTTCGGGAAAATCGACGCTGATGAAGGTGCTGTGCGGTATCTATCCGCACGGAAGCTATGAGGGCGAGATTATTTTTGCCGGCGAAACGCTGCAGGCAAACCATATTCGCGATACCGAACGCAAAGGCATCGCCATTATTCATCAGGAGCTGGCGCTGGTGAAACATCTCACCGTGCTGGAGAACATTTTCCTCGGCGCCGAAATATCCCGCCACGGCCTGCTGGATTATGAAACCATGACGCTGCGCTGCCAGAAGCTGCTGGCGCAGGTCAATCTGCCCATTTCGCCCGACACCCGCGTCGGCGACCTCGGCCTCGGTCAGCAGCAGCTGGTGGAGATCGCCAAGGCGCTGAATAAACAGGTGCGCCTGCTGATCCTCGACGAACCAACCGCCTCCTTAACCGAACAAGAGACCGCGACGCTGCTGGCGATCGTTCGCGATCTGCAAAACCACGATATCGCCTGCATCTATATTTCGCACAAGCTCAATGAGGTCAAAGCGATCTCCGATACGATCTGCGTGATCCGCGACGGCCAGCATATCGGCACCCGCGACGCCAGCGGCATGAGCGAAGACGACATCATCACCATGATGGTTGGGCGGGAGCTCACCGCGCTCTATCCCAGCGAACCGCACGCCCACGGCGAGGAGATCCTGCGGGTCGAACATTTAACCGCCTGGCACCCGGTAAACCGTCATATTAAACGGGTCAACGACGTCTCGTTTTCCCTGCATCGCGGGGAGATCCTCGGCATCGCCGGGCTGGTCGGCGCCGGACGGACCGAGGCGGTGCAGTGCCTGTTCGGCGTCTGGCCGGGGCGCTGGCAGGGGGAGATCTTCATTGATGGCCAGCCGGTCAGCATCACTAACTGTCAGCAGGCCATTGGCCACGGCATCGCCATGGTGCCGGAAGACCGCAAAAAAGACGGTATCGTGCCGGTGATGGCGGTGGGTAAGAACATTACCCTGGCGGCGCTCAGCCAGTTCACCGGCGCGATGAGCAGCCTGGACGACGCCGCCGAGCAGCACTGTATTGAGCAGTCCATTCAGCGATTGAAAATTAAAACCTCCTCGCCGGAGCTGGCGATTGGCCGCCTGAGCGGCGGCAACCAGCAAAAGGCGATTCTGGCCCGCTGTCTGCTGCTGAATCCACGCATTCTGATCCTCGACGAACCCACCCGCGGCATCGATATCGGGGCGAAGTATGAAATTTATAAACTGATTAACCAGCTGGTGCAGCAGGGCATCGCGGTCATTGTCATTTCATCCGAACTGCCCGAGGTGCTTGGTCTTAGCGATCGGGTGCTGGTCATGCACGAAGGCAGGCTAAAAGCCAATTTGGTTAATCAACATCTGACCCAGGAACAGGTGATGGAAGCCGCGCTGAGGAGCGAACGCCATGTCGAAGAACACGTCGTCTGAAATCAAACTTACCCCAACCGCCCCCACCGCCCTGCCGGCGCTGAAGGGGCTTAACCTCCAGGTCTTCGTGATGATCGCCGCGATCGTCGTCATTATGCTGTTTTTCACCTGGGTTACCGATGGCGCCTACCTGAGCGCGCGCAATATCTCCAACCTGCTGCGCCAGACGGCCATCACCGGCATCCTCGCCGTCGGCATGGTGTTTGTGATTATTTCGGCAGAAATCGACCTCTCCGTCGGCTCGATGATGGGGCTATTGGGCGGCGCCGCGGCGATCTTTGACGTCTGGCTCGGCTGGCCGCTGCCGCTCACCATTCTGGTGACGCTGGTGATGGGGCTGCTGCTCGGCGCGTGGAACGGATGGTGGGTGGCCTATCGCAAGGTCCCCTCGTTTATCGTCACCCTCGCCGGGATGCTGGCGTTTCGCGGCATTCTGATCGGCATCACCAACGGGACCACCGTCTCGCCCACCAGCCCGGCGATGGCGCAGATCGGCCAAAGCTACCTGCCAGATGGCATTGGCTTTGGCATCGGCGTTGTCGGCATGGCGGCGTTCATTATCTGGCAGTGGCGCGGACGGATGCGTCGGCAGGCGTTAGGTCTGGCGACCGCGTCCTCCACCGCGGCCGTTGGCCGCCAGGCCATTACCGCGGTGATTGTGCTGGGCGCAATCTGGCTGCTCAATGACTATCGCGGCGTGCCGACGCCGGTACTGATCCTCGCCGCCCTGCTGCTGGCAGGCCTGTTCATGGCCACTCGCACCGCCTTTGGCCGCCGCATCTACGCCATCGGCGGCAACCTGGAGGCGGCACGCCTGTCCGGGATTAACGTCGAGCGTACCAAGCTGGCGGTGTTTGCCATTAACGGCCTGATGGTCGCCATTGCCGGACTGATCCTCAGCTCGCGCCTTGGCGCGGGCTCCCCCTCGGCGGGCAACATCGCCGAACTGGACGCCATCGCCGCCTGCGTCATCGGCGGTACCAGCCTGGCGGGCGGTATCGGCAGTGTCGCCGGGGCGGTAATGGGGGCGTTTATTATGTCGGCCCTGGATAACGGCATGAGCATGATGGACGTTGCCACCTTCTGGCAATATATCGTCAAAGGCGCCATTTTGCTGCTGGCGGTGTGGATGGACTCCGCCACCAAGCGGCGCGCGTAAGGAAGCGCTCTCTGAAGAATGTCTGAATTCTTTGCGCTACCACCAAACTTCGCCATAAGGCGCTTGAAATATCTCGGGCATTAGCCGGTAGTGTATACCCAACAGCATTCGGGTTGCAGACGGCGCATCCCAGCCGCGTATCGCGTACGTGGCTGGGGTGAATGAGAAAGCCAGGCCATCGGCAACATCATGAATGAAGGGGTATGACCGGGGTTAGAGCAGGAACATCATCTATGTTTGAAAAGCGTCACCGTATTACGCTGTTATTTAACGCCAACAAAGCTTATGACCGCCAGGTGGTTGAGGGTGTCGGTGAGTATCTGCAGGCCTCTCAGCTGGAGTGGGATATCTTTATTGAAGAGGATTTTCGAGCACGAATCGAAAACATCAAAGAGTGGTTAGGCGATGGCGTTATCGCCGACTATGACGATCCCGAAATCGAAAAGCTACTGGCCGATGTCAACGTCCCCATCGTCGGCGTCGGCGGCTCTTATCATCAGCCAGAGCAGTACCCGCCGGTCCACTATATCGCCACGGACAACACCGCGCTGGTGGAAAGCGCCTTTCTTCATCTGAAGGAAAAAGGAGTACACCGCTTCGCGTTTTACGGACTGCCCACCTCCAGCGGTAAACGCTGGGCGGTAGAGCGCGAGTATGCCTTCTGCCAGCTGGTGGCGAAGGAGAAGTACCGCGGCGTGGTCTACCAGGGGCTGGAGACGGCGCCGGAAAACTGGCAGCACGCGCAAAACCGGCTCGCCGACTGGCTGCAAACGCTGCCGCCGCAAACCGGCATTATCGCCGTCACCGACGCGCGCGCCCGCCACGTCCTGCAGGCCTGCGAGCTGCTGCATATCCCGGTGCCCGAGAAACTGTGCGTTATTGGCATCGATAATGAGGAGCTGACCCGCTACCTCTCGCGCGTCGCCCTCTCCTCCGTCGCCCAGGGCACCCGCCAGATGGGTTATCAGGCGGCAAAATTGCTCCACCGGCTGCTGAATAACGAGGCGCTCCCGCTGCAGCGCCAGCTGATCCCGCCGATGCGCGTCGTTGAACGACGTTCCACCGACTACCGGTCGTTAAACGATCCTTCCGTGATTCAGGCGATGCATTACATTCGCAACAATGCCTGCAAAGGCATCAAGGTGGAGCAGGTGCTCGACGCCGTCGGCATTTCACGCTCCAACCTGGAGAAACGCTTTAAAGAGGAGGTCGGAGAGACCATCCACACGGTGATCCACAGCGAGAAACTGGAAAAGGCGCGCAGCCTGCTGGTGTCCACCAGCCTGTCGATCAATGAAATTTCACAGATGTGCGGCTACCCGTCGCTGCAATATTTCTATTCGGTGTTTAAGAAAGAGTACGACGTGACGCCGAAGGAGTACCGTGACCGGCACAGCGAAGTCATGATGTAGAGAGCAAAGAAAAATGCCCGGGCTTGCGCGCCGGGCATGAATAATCACGTAGATAAGCACATTACATGTGCGCGGCAATTAACCGCTGGTTATCCTGATACATCGCGAAGAGATAGTTGTTGTAGCTCGACCCTCTGGTCGAATAGCCCTTCAGCTTATGAATCATGGTACTAGCCGTTACTTCCTGATCCGCCTTGCGCAGCTGCAGGCGCGATTTGCGGAAAGAGGAATAGGCCGGGTGGGTGTTCAGGTTTGTGACGTAAGCCTGCACCGACTGCTCCACCGACTCAAACTGCGAATAGCCTTTCATCGCGCCGCGGCAGCGACCAGCGCCGCACTTCATGCCGAAGAGATTGTTGTTCTCACGCGCCAGCTTGGAAGTACCCCAGCCACTTTCCGCCGCCGCCATGGTCGCGACCATGCTGTTCGGAATAATGTCGACACGCTCAAGTAGCGTGTTCCAGGGCACATGACGCGTATTGCCTGACCACTTCACCTTATAACGTGTCGCGATGTCTTTCAGGCGCGCCTTTTCACTCGGCGACCAGCGAGCATCGTACTGCTTGGATACAAGCCAGTTACGATCCGCAGTAATCGCCTGATTCTGCTTGGTAATATAAGGCATGACCGTCCGGAGAAACGCTTTTTTCCTTGGTGTTCCGGAAGGGTATTTTCGCAAGTCAGGAAGTGAACTGCTCTTTACACTATTGCGAGAATACTCTTGTTTACTGCTTACCTTAGTACTACTTATCTTCTTAACCGTTGGGGCTTTATGACTCTTTGTTGCTGTGTGCGTTGTTGCCAACACACTACCTGAAAAGACGCAGGTTAGTAACATAAGTATGGCGGCCCCATATCGTCGTATGGGATTCGATATCATCAGGTCTCCTGGTCGGATATATGCATTCCAACACCTTGTTTTTCACAAAAAAACGATAGCTGAATCGCTAATAGTATCAAAAATACGCACTGAGAGCATCAACAGAAATAGTCCAATTCCGAATTGCTGTCATCTGAAATCGGTTTCTGCGCCGCATCGCTAGCGCGAAAATGCTAGCTTCGTCTCATTTTTAGCCTATTTTTTGAGCGGTGTCACTCACCCCTTTTCATCCTCCTGGTAAAACGTTCGCCGGGAGGAGTTCACTCTCGCGGCAACAAGGCACACTAGCTAAAAACCGCTCAAGGATCCCGCAATGAAACTCGCTGCGCTTGCCACGTTATTCGTGCCTGGGATGGCCTTTGCCGCCTGGACTACCGCCGACTTCCCTGCTTTTACCGAAGAAGGGACGGGTCGCTTCATCAGCCAGAAAGTGGTTGAGAAGGGTACACGTCCCCTGCAGCTAAATTTTGACCAACAGTGCTGGCAGCCTTCCGGCGGCATTAAGCTCAACCAGATGCTCTCCATGGAACCCTGTCGCGGCACGCCGCCGCAATGGCGCATCTTCCGCCAGGGTCTGTATACCCTGGAAGTGGATACCCGCTCCGGCACGCCGACGATGATGATTTCGCTGGAAGAAAAAGAGGCCAGCGCCGCGGCGCCGCAGATCCGCCAGTGTCCGAAGTGGGATGGAAAACCTCTCACCCTCGACGTTAGTAAAACCTTCCCCGAGGGCAGCAAAGTTCGCGATTTCTACAGCGGCAATGTCGCGACCGTCAGCGGCGGCAAAATCACGCTGCAGCCCGCCTTCGGCAGCAATGGTCTGCTGCTGCTCGAGCGCGCCGAGACGGCCGCGCCGGCGCCGTTCGACTGGCACAACGCCACCGTCTACTTCGTCCTGACCGACCGCTTCGTGAACGGTAATCCGGCCAACGACAATAGCTATGGCCGACACAAAGACGGCATGCAGGAGATCGGCACCTTCCACGGCGGCGACCTGCAGGGATTAACCAGCAAGCTGGATTATCTGCAGCAGATGGGGGTCAATGCCCTGTGGATCAGCTCCCCGCTCGAGCAGATCCACGGCTGGGTCGGCGGCGGGACGAAAGGCGATTTTCCACACTACGCCTACCACGGCTATTACACCCAGGACTGGTCGAAACTGGACGCCAATATGGGGACCGAAGCCGATCTCCGTCGGCTGGTGGATGAAGCGCATAAGCGCGGAATACGTATTCTGTTCGACGTGGTGATGAACCATACCGGTTACGCCACCCTGGCCGACATGCAGGAGTTCCAGTTCGGCTCTCTGTATCTGCAAGGGGATGAGCTGAAAAAAACCCTCGGCGAGCGCTGGACGGACTGGAAGCCCGGCGCGGGCCAGACCTGGCACAGCTTTAACGACTATATCAACTTCAGCGATAAAGCCGGGTGGGAGAAATGGTGGGGCAAGAAGTGGATCCGCACCGATATCGGCGATTACGACAACCCGGGCTATGACGATCTCACCATGTCGCTGGCCTTCCTGCCGGATCTGAAAACCGAATCGAAGGAGGCGTCGGGCCTGCCGAACTTCTACAGCCATAAACCGGACACTGCGGCGAAAGCGATCCCGGGCTATACGCCGCGCGACTACCTGACGCACTGGCTGAGCCAGTGGGTGCGCGACTACGGCATCGACGGCTTCCGCGTCGATACCGCTAAACATGTGGAGATGGACGCCTGGCAGCAGTTAAAAACCCAGGCCACCGCCGCGCTGGCGGAGTGGAAGAAAGCCAATCCGGATAAAGCGCTGGATGCTGCGCCGTTCTGGATGACCGGCGAAGCCTGGGGACACGGGGTGATGGAGAGCGATTACTATCGCCACGGTTTTGATGCGATGATCAATTTCGACTACCAGGACCAGGCGGCGAAAGCGGCTAACTGCATGGCCAACATTGACCTCACCTGGCAGCAAATGGCGGACAAGCTGCAGAGCTTTAACGTCCTGAGCTACCTCTCCTCGCACGATACGCGCCTGTTCCGCGAAGGCGGCACCACGGCGGCAGAGCTGCTGCTGCTGGCCCCTGGCGCCGTGCAGATCTTCTATGGTGACGAGTCGTCGCGCCCGTTCGGCCCCACCGGCTCGGACCCGCTGCAGGGCACCCGTTCAGAGATGAACTGGCAGGATGTCAACGGTAAAGCGGCCCGCAGCGTTACCCACTGGCAGAAGATCGGCCAGTTCCGCGCGCGCCATCCGGCGATCGGTATGGGCAAACAGACAACGCTGTCAATGCCGCGGGGTTACGGATTCGTGCGCGAGAGCGGTGAAGACAAAGTGATGGTCATCTGGGCCGGACAACAGCAGTAAAGCAGGAGTGACTCCCTGCCCGGCGGGGAGCCAGTCAGCACAATACGCTGATAAAAAATCGATTCACAGGATAAAAACAAAAACATCCCCCTTCCCTTCGATTTGCACCACGCTGGCGCTGGCGTTATGGTTAGCCACTTTCCAGAACCACCGACAGACGATTCGCGATGACATTTTCCCTTTTCGGCGACAAATTCACCCGTCATTCAGGCATTACCCGCCTGATGGAAGACCTTAATGACGGTCTGCGCACGCCGGGCGCTATTATGCTGGGCGGCGGCAACCCCGCTCAGATCCCGGAGATGAATGACTACTTCCAGCAGCTGCTCTCCGACATGCTGGATAATGGCAAAGCCCTTGATGCGCTTTGTAATTATGATGGTCCGCAGGGCAAAAGCGAGCTGCTGAGCCTGCTGGCGAAGATGCTGCGCGACGAGCTGGGCTGGGAGATCGAACCACAGAATATTGCGCTAACAAACGGCAGTCAGAGCGCATTTTTCTACTTGTTTAATCTGTTCGCAGGCCGTCGGGCAGATGGCACCACCCGTAAGGTGCTGTTCCCGCTGACGCCGGAATATATCGGCTATGCCGATGCCGGCCTGGAAGAGGATCTGTTCGTTGCCACCCGGCCGAATATCGAACTGCTGCCGGAAGGCCAGTTCAAGTACCACGTTGATTTTGAGCATCTGCAGGTGACGGAAGAGACCGGGATGATCTGCGTCTCGCGTCCCACCAACCCGACCGGCAACGTCATCACTGATGAAGAGCTGATCAAACTGGATGCGCTGGCGAATCAGCATGGGGTCCCGCTGGTGATTGATAACGCCTACGGCGTGCCGTTCCCGGGCATTATTTTCAGCGACGCCCGACCGCTGTGGAATCCGAACATCGTGCTGTGTATGAGCCTGTCCAAGCTGGGCCTGCCGGGCAGCCGCTGCGGGATTATCATCGCCAACGAGAAAATCATCACCGCCATCAGCAACATGAACGGCATTATCAGCCTCGCGCCCGGCGGTATCGGGCCGGCAATGATGTGTGAAATGATTAAACGTCAGGATCTGCTGCGCCTGTCAGAGACAGTGATCAAACCCTTCTATTACCAGCGGGTGCAGGAGACCATCGCCATTATTCGCCGCTATCTGCCGGAGGAGCGCTGCCTTATTCACAAACCGGAGGGGGCGATCTTCCTCTGGCTGTGGTTTAAGGATCTGCCGATCTCCACCGAGCTGCTGTATCAGCGGCTGAAAAAGCGCGGCGTGCTGATGGTGCCGGGGGATTTCTTCTTCCCGGGACTCGATAAACCGTGGCCGCATACTCACCAGTGCATGCGCATGAACTATGTGCCGGACCCGCAAAAAATCGAGGCCGGGGTGAAAATTCTCGCCGAAGAGGTTGAATTCGCCTGGCGCGAACAGGAAGCCTAATCCCTGACGCCGCTGACGGCTAACGCCCGTTAGCGGACCCGCTCACGCCAGCGCCAGCCGCTGGCGTTTTTGCGCGCATAGCGCCTCCAGCTCCGCGGGAGCCATCACCCGCAGCGCCTGCGTCGGGCAGGCGGCTACGCAGGCCGGCCCCTCGGCGCGGTGGTGGCATAAATCGCATTTCAGCGCCTGCGCCTGCTGGTTCACCACCGTGACGGTCATTGCGCCGTACGGGCAGGCCACCATGCAGCTTTTACAGCCGATGCAGCGGCGCTGATCGACCCACCAAACGTCCTCCTCCCGACGAATCGCCCCCTGCGGGCAGACGCTGGCGCAAGGCGCATCCTCGCACTGCCGACAGGCCGTCGCCGTTGATATCTCGCCGCTTTTCACCACCCGGATACGCGGCGTGAAATGGCCTGTCGACAGCATGGAGACGTCCTGCGCCTGCTGGTGCGCCACCGCGCAGGCCACTTCACAGGTACGACAGCCAATACACTGCTGGGCATTGGCAATAAGAAACCGGTTCATCCTCTGCTCCCTGGGGATAAAACCGCAGGGTGCCAGAATAATCCCTGCCCGCGCTTTGATCCTGAATGGAATCAGCGCTGTTTTTAGTCACTAGCACAAGTGATTTTTCATTACGCTGAATTAATGTGCTCCTTACAGTAGCGGCGCTTCCAGGCTGCAGGCGTGAGGCTGGTGTGCTTGCGAAAGATCTTGCGAAAATAACCGACGTCATTAAAGCCGCACTGGCTCGCGACTTCGGTCAACGACAGTGAATCACTGATCAATAGCTTTTCCGCCGCTCTGACCCGCTGACGATGCAGCGCTTCGGTCAACGTCACGCGAAAAACGTGACGATAGACGCGTCCTAAATAGTCCGCATTACAGTGCAGCTCTTTCGCCAGTGTCGATGCTGAAACAGGCAAGTGGTAACGGGTATGGATGATCTGCTGCGCTTTCCAGGCCAGCGCAGCGCCGGGACTGTCGTCCGGTTTTTCGCTTGCCGCCGCGGCAATCTGCTGCAGTATCAGCAATAACAGGAGCTCCAGCGCCAGGCTGCGGTGAATATTCTCCTGTTCACGAAGAAACTGGCGAAACAGCGAAATAATGTATTGTGGATCGCTGACGCGGGTATGTTGCGGAACGTTAAGCAGCGCAGGCGGCAGAGACCGGACACTCTCCGTCAGTACTTCAAAATGCAGCCAATAAAATTTCAGGTCGGCGGGAAATTCCCCCACCCCAACATGAGAACGTTCTGGCCACAGCAGTAAACTCTCCCCTGCATTAACGTTAAATATTTCACCCTCCTCGCAAATCGTTAACGTCCCCTTTTCGACAAAAATAATTTCCCAGGACTGCAGTTTACGCGCCGGATGACTGCCGACGCCACGGGAAATAAATAAGCCGCCATTTTGTACGCGAATCGGGAGAGGCATGGATAATTCAAGCATATATATTTAATTTTCCGCTAACGAAACGATAAAAAATCTCTTTCCAACTGATTATTAATCATAAATTAACGCCTTTCCGGATCGGAATCACACTTTTATGACGAAGTCGGAATCGTCCTCTTTTTATACTTTTCCCTTCCCTTGTTGCCTCGTTTATTCGGTGCAAAATAATTAATGTATTTGCAAAAGACAAAAAATGTCCGCCGGTCAGACAGCGGAATAATTCTGAACATCATCTTCGGGAGTTATTTATGACTACGGCTCCGATTACGACAAGCGACCTCACGAAGCACGTGCAGGACGCCAAATTATCTCTCCGTGAAAAAATAGGCTATGGTCTGGGCGACGCCGGTGGAACGGTCATCACCTGCCTGATCATGAACTTTCTCACTTTTTTCTATACTGACGTCTTTGGGCTCACCCCGGCGCTGGTCGGTACTCTGTTCCTTGCGCTGCGCGTGTTTGATGCTATTTCCGATCCGATCATGGGCGTCCTCGCCGATCGGACCCAAAGCCGATGGGGACGTTTTCGCCCCTGGCAGCTATGGATTGCGGTTCCTATTGCAGCGATCGGGGTGCTGACCTTTACCGTGCCGGATGCCGGCATGGGGGTAAAAATCGCCTGGGCCTTCGGCACTTACCTGCTGCTTTCAGTCAGCTATACCGCGATTAACGTCCCCTACTGCGCGCTCATTAATACGATGACCACTCGCCATAGCGAGGTGATATCCTGCCAGGCATGGCGCTTTGTACTGTGCGGCGTGGCAGGATTCCTGGTCTCCGTGGGCCTGCCGTGGTTGGTTAAAGCGCTCGGTCAGGGGAATACCGCCCAGGGTTATCAGTATGGTGTCGGCGTACTCTGCGCCATCGCGGCGGTGATGTTTTTGTGCTGCTTTTTCTGGGTACGTGAGCGTGTTTCCCTGGAGATGCTCGGCAAATTCACCCTGCGCGAACATATCGCCGGTCTGCGTAAAAACGATCAGTTGTTACTCATGCTGGCGATGTCATTCCTGTTGATCAACGTGTTTAATATTCGCGGTGGCGGCTACATGTACTTTATTACCTATGTACTGGGCGGCTCTACTGGCTATACATCGCTGTTTTTCACCATGGTCACCTTTTCCTCGATTCTGGGCGCCGCGATCGTCAATTGGCTGTCGCGCCACGTTGATACCGTTAAGCTCTATTACTACACCAATCTGGTATTGGCCTTACTGGCGGTGGGGATGTGGTTCCTGCCAACCGGTCCGTCCTGGCAAACGCTATGGCTGGTGGTCATTCTCGGCAATGGCATCATCCTGGGCTTTACCCTACCGCTGCATTTTTCGTTGATGGCCTTCTCTGATGATTATGGTGAATGGAAGACGGGTGTCCGTTCGTCAGGGATGAACTTTGCTTTCAACCTGTTCTTTATCAAGCTGGCATGGGCCTCCAGTGCGGGCATTATCAGCCTGGTATTTATCTGCGTTGCTTATCAACCCGGCGCCAGCAATCAGACTCCATCCTCACTATCGGGGATCACGGCGATGGAAACCCTGCTGCCCGCGCTGTTCCATCTGTTGCTGGCCTTCGCTATCCGCGCCTGTAAGCTCAACAATCCCATGATGTCGCGCATTGCAACCGATCTGCGCGCACGTCACATTCAGTCTTAAGGAGAAATCATGGAAGTCGATCTGCACAAACTGAAAGTTAACGATCCGTTTCTGGGTCAGTATCAGCAACTGGTGCGTGATGTCGTCATTCCCTATCAGTGGGATGCCCTCAATGACCGGATCGCCGAGGCTGAACCCAGCCATGCGATAGAAAACTTCCGTATCGCCGCAGGTCAGCAGGCAGGGGAATTCTACGGAATGGTGTTCCAGGACAGCGATGTGGCGAAATGGCTGGAGGCAGTCGCCTGGTCATTGTGTCAGAAGCCAGATGCGGAACTGGAAAAAACCGCCGACGAGGTGATTGAGCTGATTGCCGCCGCGCAATGTGAAGATGGTTATCTGAACACCTATTTTACGGTGAAAGCGCCCGGGGAACGCTGGACTAATCTCGCCGAATGCCACGAATTGTACTGTGCCGGTCACTTGATTGAGGCTGGGGTGGCATTCTTCCAGGCAACCAGTAAACGCCGCCTGCTGGAGGTGGTATGTCGCCTCGCCGATCATATCGACAGCGTCTTTGGTCCGGACGGCAATCAGCTGCACGGCTACCCGGGACACCCTGAAATAGAGCTGGCGTTAATGCGTTTGTACGATGTGACACAGGAACCACGCTATATGGCGCTGGCTAATTACTTCGTTGAACAGCGTGGGACACAGCCGCATTTCTATGACATCGAATATGAAAAACGCGGCAAAACTTCCTTCTGGAATACCTATGGGCCGGCGTGGATGGTGATGGATAAACCCTACAGCCAGGCGCATTTGCCGCTTGCCGAACAGACCACCGCTGTGGGTCACGCGGTTCGCTTTGTTTATTTAATGGCTGGCGTAGCGCACCTTGCACGCCTGAGCAAGAACGAAGGCAAACGCCAGGACTGCCTGCGGTTATGGAAAAACATGGTCCAGCGTCAGTTGTATATTACGGGCGGCATTGGCTCACAGAGCAGCGGGGAAGCCTTCAGCAGCGATTACGATCTGCCGAATGATACCGTTTATGCGGAAAGCTGCGCCTCTATCGGGCTGATGATGTTCGCGCGCCGCATGCTGGAACTGGAAGCCGACAGCCAATATGCTGATGTGATGGAGCGCGCGCTTTACAATACCGTTCTGGGCGGTATGGCGCTGGACGGTAAACATTTCTTCTACGTCAACCCACTGGAAGTGCAGCCCAAGGCTTTAAAATTCAATCATATTTATGACCATGTTAAGCCTGTTCGTCAGCGCTGGTTCGGCTGTGCCTGTTGCCCACCGAATATCGCTCGTCTCCTGACCTCGCTGGGACATTATATCTATACGCCACGCGAAGAGGCGTTGTATATCAATCTCTACGTCGGTAATCAGGCTGAGATCCCGGTAGGAGAAAAGACGTTACGTCTGCGTATCAGCGGTGACTATCCCTGGCAGGAACAGGTCAAAATTGTCATCGAGTCTCCGTCAGCATTGAACCATACGCTGGCGCTGCGTCTCCCGGACTGGTGCGAGGGGGCACAGCTCACCCTGAACGGCGCGCCGGTCACGCAGGATATACGCCAGGGCTATCTGCATATCCAACATCTCTGGCAGGAAGGCGACACTCTGATGCTAACGTTGCCGATGCCGGTTCGCCGGGTATATGGTAATACGCTGGTTCGCCACCAGGCAGGCCAGGTGGCGCTGCAACGCGGTCCATTGGTTTATTGTCTTGAACAAGCTGATAACGGTGAGGCGCTGCATAACCTACTGCTGCCACGCGATGCCAGGTTCACGGTGTTTGAAGGAAAGGGGCTGTTTGCTCACAAAATGTTGATTCAGGCCCCAGGCTACAGAAAACATGCAGAAAACGCCGATGCGCAGAAGCTGTGGAGCTACGATCACCCTCTGGCCACCCCCCATTCACAGACGTTGACCTTTATTCCCTGGTTTAGCTGGGCAAACCGCGGAGAAGGCGAAATGCGTATCTGGGTTCGGGAAGCCGAATAAGGCCAGGAACAACGCGACCCCCTCTTCCCCGGCAACACACCGTTCGCTGTCCGCCGGGGAGCAGGCGTTAATGATTAGAGAAACAATGCTTTATCGCGCAGGATATGATCGTTGCCGCGACGACGGGTGTAGCCAATCCGATCGAAATACTCGAGGATCTGGATCGCCAGCTTCCGCCCTACGTTTAAGGTATCGCGAAAATCCGCCGCGCAGGTTGAGCCGCGCAGCTGATCCAGCTCGCGCACCCGCTGGGCGAACTGCACAATGCGATCGTTGCGGTAGTAACGATCTTTGACGATCGCGGTAATCATCCCCTGCTGCGCCGCCTGGCGCAGCACCGCGCGCATCAGGGACTCTTCAACATGGACTTCGCGCGCGAGATCGCGCACCCACCAGGGATCATCGCCGAACAGGGTCTCCACCTTCCGCCAGACCGCCTGCTGCTCGTCGGTAAACCCGGCTTTATGCTCGGGCAGATGCAGCCAGCCGTGATGGCTGTGGACTAATCCGCTCTCGCGCATCTGCTCAATCAGCAGCAGCACCAGCGCTTCCTCTTCCATCGGCAGCGCAATGCGGCGCAGGCGCTCCCGGCCAGGGCCCGGCTCGTCGCGATGCTGCTCATGGTAGCGCGCCAGGGCATCCAGCAATTTTCGCTGCCAGCGGGCGGCAAGCGGCGCACTAAGCAGGCGCTGTCCGGCCTGCAGATAGTCCGGTCGCTGGATCAAGGCCGCCATTCCGGCTTCACTCAGCTGCCGCGCCCAGGCGAAGCGCTCAAGCCGGACGGCGTCCCGCTGCAGATGCAGCTCCAGGGCCTGCGCATCGTCAGCGCCGACCGCCGCCAGGGCGTGCAGCCACTGCAGATATTCCGGTTTACGCTTGCCGCGGCGCGGGGGATCCAGCGTCACCACCCGTGCGCCGGCCAGCGTCAAGCGAGCGGAGATATCGCGGAGCACCAGCCGGTCGTTATCCGCCAGCCACAGCGGAGTATCCAGCACCAGCTCCGCCAGGCCGCCCTCCAGGAGCGACACCCGGCCGGTGATGTGGCTGGCAGCGTGGTGAATATGCAGCGGCTGCCACTGGCTGAGCGGCGTATGGCACTGCAGTTCGACAATCACCCGCTCTGCAGGCTCCGGCGGCGGTGATGAGAGCAGCCAGTCGCCGCGGTGCAATGCCTCTTTCTGCGCATCGCCGACAATATTCAGCGCAATGCGTTGCCCGGCGTGCGCCTGCTCAACCGCTTGATTCTGGGCATGCAGGCCGCGGACGCGCATCGGCGTGTTGACGCCGGTGAGCCACAAAGTATCCCCGACCCGAACTTCGCCGGAGAGCGCCGTCCCGGTGACCACCAGCCCCGCCCCTTTGACGGTAAAGGCGCGATCCAGCGCCAGGCGAAAACGCCGCTGCTGTGGATGGGGGCGCTCCGCAAGCTGCAGCAGATGGCTGCGCAGTTCGGCAATACCGATGTTATCCACCGCCGCGGTGGGGAAGAAAGCGGCGGCATCAAAGCCCAGTTCGCGCAGGGTCTGCTCGACCTCCGCCTGAACCTCCGCCACCCTGGCGGCCGCCACGCGGTCCGTCTTGGTGAGCGCTACCGTCAGCGTCGGCTTTCCGGTCAGCTGCAGGATCGCCAGGTGTTCGCGGGTTTGGGCCATCACGCCGTCATCGCAGGCCACCACCAGCAGCGCATGGTCGATCCCTCCCACCCCCGCCAGCATGTTGGACAAAAACTTTTCGTGCCCGGGCACGTCAATAAATCCCAGCACCCGCCCGTCCGGCTGCGGCCAGTAGGCATAGCCGAGATCGATCGTCATTCCCCGCGCTTTCTCTTCCGGCAGACGATCGGCATTCACGCCGGTTATCGCCTGCAGCAGCGTCGTTTTGCCGTGGTCAACATGTCCAGCGGTGGCAATAATCATCGTAACAACATCTCCATAAACCGGGTTTCATCTTCCAGACAGCGCAGGTCCAGCCAGAGCCGACCGTCATAAATGCGGCCAATCACCGGGCACGGCAGCGCGCGCCAGCGGGCCGCCAGCGCCTCCAGCCGGCTGCCGCGGCCGTCATGCGGGGTAAAGGTCAACGCCGCGCCAGGCAGACGGTCGACAGGTAACGAGCCGCTGCCAATCTGCGACTGGCAGGCTGCCACGTTGACGGCAAAATCAGCATAGTGTGCCGCCAGGGCAGGCTGCAGACGTTCGGCCTGCCGGCGGATTTCGTCCGCCGGGCGGGTGAGCAAGCGCAGCGTCGGTAAGGTGTCCCGCAGCGCTTCCGGATGCTGATAGAGGCGCAGCGTGGCTTCCAGCGCCGCGAGGGTCATTTTATCCGCGCGCAGGGCCCGCTTCAGCGGATGGCTTTGCAGGCGGGCAATCAGCGCGCGTTTGCCGACGATAATTCCGGCCTGCGGGCCGCCGAGCAGTTTGTCGCCGGAGAAACTGACCAGGCTCACCCCGGCGGCGATCATCTCCTGCGGCATCGGCTCCTTCGGCAGGCCATACTGACTGAGATCCACCAGCGACCCGCTGCCCAGGTCGGCCACCACCGGGACGTCCAGCTCGCGGCCGATGACCGCCAGCTCCGCTTCGTCGACGGCTTTGGTAAAGCCTTCAATGCTGTAGTTGCTGGTGTGGACCTTCATCAGCAGGGCGGTATTGTCATTCACCGCCTGGCGATAGTCTTTGGCATGGGTGCGGTTGGTGGTGCCCACTTCGTGCAGCTGACAACCTGCCTGACGCATTACGTCGGGGATGCGGAACGCCCCGCCGATCTCCACCAGCTCGCCGCGGGAGACCACCACCTCCCTGCCGCTGGCGGTGGCCGCCAGCATCAGCAGAACGGCTGCCGCGTTGTTGTTCACGATACAGGCATCTTCCGCGCCGGTGATCTGGCACAGCAGATCGGCAATGGCGCGATCGCGATGGCCGCGCCCGGCGTCGTCGAGATCATATTCGAGCGTCACCGGCGCGCGCATCGCGCTGGCGACCGCCTCCACCGCCGCCTCAGCCTGGATGGCGCGCCCGAGATTGGTGTGCAGCACCGTACCGGTGAGATTAAACACCGGACGCAGGGCGCTCTGCCTTCTGGCGGTCAGCCGCTGCGCGCAGGCGCTCAGCCAGTCATGGCTCCAGTCAGGCAGTGTCTGACACTGGCGGATCTGTTCCCGCGCCTCGTCCAGCATCTGGCGCAGCTGCGTCACCACCTGCGAATGGCCGTGCTGCGTCAGCAGGGAGGAAAAAGCGGGGTCGCGGAGTAAGCGGTCAATGGCCGGAAGCCGGGTATAAAGCGCACGAATTTCGGTAGTCATCAATGGGCCTGGCGGTAAGTTATTTTCCCCCCTCCCGACGGGAGAGGGAGTCAACAATCAGCGGCGATTGTAACGCCTCCTTGCGCAAACTGTTACCTGTCTGGGTCAAGTCCGCGGCGGTTCGGTGCGCGCAAAGCTGGCGCGCTGGAACAGCGCATCCACCAGCTTCACCAGCTGCGGCCGGGTGGCGCACCAGCCCGGCGCCACCCGGCGAAAGTTCAGGTAGGCGATGGCGCAGGCCGTGGCGATGGTCGCCAGATTGACCTCGTCGCCGCGCAGCGTCCCGTCCGCCGCGCAGGCTTCCAGCCTGTCGAGGCCGCGCGCCACTTTCTCCCGCTGGCGGAGCAGCTCTTGCTCTGACTGTTGGGCCGCGGGGCGAGCCTTTTCGCGCACCAGCGCCTGGGCGGCCTCCATCACCCCATCCGCCAGCGCCTCTAGCTGGCGCATCCTGAGAGCGGCTCTGGGATCGGCGGGGATCATCGGCGGCGCCACGCCCAGCAGCTCGAGATACTGGGCGATAACCGGGGAGTCAAACCAGCATTCGCCGTCATCCGTCACCAGCGCCGGCACTTTGCCGAGCGGGTTATAGCGCGCCACGCCGTTGCTTTCGCTGTAGGGGGATTCGTTGACAAACTCAAAAGGGATGCGCTTTTCCAGCAGGATCACCGATATTTTGCGCACAAAGGGACTGGTGTAGCTGCCGATCAGTTTCATAGCCTGCTCCTTATCGCCAACAAAGATATGAGTATGGCTCAGGGCGAGGTAAAAGGCAGGTGAGCCTCCCGCTCAACCTGCCGCCGATCGCATTAATGATCGAGATAGAGGTAGTGCATCCAGCTGGTCATGCGCAGCAGCACTTTACGCATCACCGAAACGTGGGCGAAATGGTCGGAGTAGACCACCACCTGAGCGTAGATGCCATCGGGTAGCGCATCAATTTCGGCATTCGGATCGAGCTCGATGGTCGCCAGCACGCCATCGCTGCCCGGCGTCACGGTCAGCGACTGCAACGCCCCCTGCGCCTGATAGGTCCCCCCGGGCACCACCGGTAAAATGCTCACCAGTTTACCGTGGAACACCTGTCCGGGCAGGGCATTAAACACCGCTTCCGCGTCGTCGCCTTTCTCCAGCCTTAACAGCGAATTTTGCCTGAACTGGGCGACGATCAGCCGTTTTTGCTCGGGGATAAACACCATCACCGGCCGCAGCGGCAGCGAGGCGGCGTAGGTCCCCGGACGGATCAACACCTGAGTGATATACCCATCGCTGGGCGCCCGCACGGTGGTCTGATCGAGATTATATTTCGCCTCCGCCAGCTGGGCGCGCAGGCTGGCCACTTGCGACTGTTCGCCGTTGATCATGCTATCCAGCTGGCTCTGGATCTGCGCCTGCTCCGCCACCGACGCCTTGACCAGCGCGTCCTGGGCCAGATAATTCTGCCTGGCGTTATCGATGTCGCTTTCCGAGAACGGATTCACCCGCGCCTGGCTCCCTTTCAGGTAGCGCTGATAGTCCTTGTATAAGCGATCGCGTTCCGCCGACACGCGGGTGGTGTTGGCCTGGGCTTCAGAGAGCTGCGCCTTGAGGGTGTTAATACTGTGCAGCGCTGTCACCAGGTCGGCCTGCAGGCGATCGACCCGCGCCTGGTAGCGCGCCGGGTCAATGGTAAATAACACCTCGCCCTTTTCGACGCGCTGATTCGCTTTGTCTGTGACGCTGCTGACGACCCCGGTCACCTGCGGCGTAATAGGAATAGATATTACCGCCTTTTGCGCCAGAAAGGTGTAAGGGTGGTTATAGTTCATTAATAAAATAAGCGCGCTAACAATAAATACGCCTCCCAGCGCCGCGGTGGGAACCGTCCATTTATTAACCGGTATTTTGAAGATTTTAAATATCGACCAGGCGATGGCCACGTAGGTCAAAATGATCAACAGATCCATAGTTTATTTCTCCGCCGCAGCGGTGGACTGTGGCCGCTGGATGGCCGCCACCTGATGTTCAAGGTCGCTCAGTCGTTGGCGAAGCTGTTGTATATCCGTCTCTTTTTCAGGTTCGTCGGGGTCCGTATTCGCCTTATGCTGCATGCCCCAACCGCGCTCAGGCCGGTACAGCGTGGCCCATATCCATAAAAACGGCCAGATGACGTGGAGCGTAAAAAGACTGACCCATCCGGCGACATGAATAGCATCGGAATGGGGGTGGTTGCGTTTTTTGGCAATCAAATAAGGAATATCGTGAATAATGATAATTCCATAAAAAATGACCAGAAAAACGAAGATCAGAACGCCCAGCGCAAAAAAATTGAGAAACATAATTCCCTCGGCTTTACGCTAATAATTTATATAAATTTTAATCACGGCCCACTGATATCCGGACCGCTGATTTGAGCATAATTCACCCCTTTCATTTTTGCCATCCGGCGGAAAAAAGTTATTTAACAAACATGGTTGCTTAGTTACAGCGCCGCCTCGCCCTGGCCGCAAAACCGGGCCGAGATCACAGCGGCAAAAATCCACCATGAAATTCTTTGTGATCAAAATCACAAACAAACAACAAAAACACGAAACATAATTGTGACAAATATCACACAAAAACGCAGATTAGCGGCAAAAACGGCGGTCTGTTGTTTTTTTACACAGCCATTATGTGATCGTAATCACTACAAAACCCTCTCCGCCCCCTATATTCATGTGATCTAACTCACACTTAAGGGCGCTGGCTGGACAGCTAAACGATTCAGTGCCAGATTTCGCACTATCAATCAGGGCCCGGCTACCTCTGCCGCCACATTAACAACAAACCTCGGGCTTTTAGCCTGCGCGATACGCAAAACAGAAGAAGGGGTGTTTTATGTCATCCGATATCAAGATCAAAGTGCAAAGCTTTGGTCGTTTTCTCAGCAATATGGTGATGCCGAATATCGGCGCGTTTATCGCGTGGGGTATCATCACCGCGCTTTTCATTCCGACAGGGTGGTTGCCAAACGAAACGCTGGCGAAGCTGGTCGGTCCGATGATCACCTACCTGCTGCCGCTGCTGATCGGTTACACCGGCGGTAAATTAGTCGGCGGCGAACGTGGCGGCGTGGTCGGGGCGATCACCACCATGGGCGTTATCGTCGGCGCGGATATGCCGATGTTCCTCGGCTCCATGATCGCCGGCCCGCTGGGCGGCTACTGCATCAAGAAATTCGATAACTGGGTAGACGGTAAGATCAAATCCGGTTTTGAAATGCTGGTGAATAACTTCTCCGCCGGCATCATCGGGATGATCCTCGCCATTCTCGCCTTCCTCGGCATCGGCCCGGCGGTAGAAGTTCTGTCGAAAATTCTGGCGGCTGGCGTTAACTTCATGGTGGCGCACGACATGCTGCCGCTGGCGTCTATCTTCGTGGAACCGGCAAAAATCCTGTTCCTCAATAACGCCATCAACCACGGTATCTTCTCGCCGCTGGGTATTCAGCAGTCCCACGAGCTGGGTAAATCCATCTTCTTCCTGATTGAAGCTAACCCGGGTCCGGGGATGGGCGTTCTGCTGGCGTACATGTTCTTTGGCCGCGGCAGCGCTAAACAGTCTGCAGGCGGGGCGGCTATCATCCACTTCCTGGGGGGTATCCATGAAATCTACTTCCCGTACGTGCTGATGAACCCACGTCTGATCCTGGCCGTTATCCTCGGCGGGATGACCGGTGTCTTCACCCTGACCATCCTCAACGGCGGTCTGGTCTCTCCGGCTTCCCCGGGCTCTATCCTGGCGGTGCTGGCGATGACGCCGAAAGGGGCCTACTTCGCGAACATCGCAGCCATTATCGCCGCGATGGCGGTCTCCTTCGTCGTCTCTGCGGTTCTGCTCAAGACCAGCAAAGTCAAAGAAGAAGACGATATCGAAGCCGCGACCCGTCGTATGCATGACATGAAAGCGGAATCCAAAGGCGCCAACCCGCTGGCGGCTGGCAATGTCACCAACGACCTGAGCCATGTGCGTAAAATCATCGTCGCCTGCGACGCCGGGATGGGCTCCAGCGCCATGGGCGCCGGGGTACTGCGCAAGAAAGTGCAGGATGCCGGCCTGAGCAACATCTCGGTCACCAACAGCGCCATCAATAACCTGCCGCCGGATGTTGACCTGGTGATCACCCACCGCGACCTGACCGAGCGCGCCATGCGCCAGGTACCGCAGGCGCAGCATATTTCGCTGACCAACTTCCTCGACAGCGGTCTGTACACCAGCCTGACCGAGCGTCTGGTGGCGGCCCAGCGCCACATCGACAACGAAGTTAAAGTCACCGATAGCCTGAAAGACAGCTTTGATGATACGGACAAAAACCTGTTCAAGCTGGGTGCGGATAACATCTTCCTCGGTCGCAAAGCGGCCACCAAAGAAGAAGCCATTCGCTTCGCCGGCGAGCAGCTGGTGAAAGGCGGCTACGTCGAGCCGGAATATGTGCAGGCGATGCTGGACCGCGAAAAACTGACCTCGACCTATCTCGGCGAGTCCATCGCGGTGCCGCACGGCACCATCGAAGCGAAAGACCGCGTGCTGAAAACCGGCGTCGTCTTCTGCCAGTACCCGGAAGGAGTGCGCTTTGGGGAAGATGAAGACGATGTTGCCCGCCTGGTGATCGGCATCGCCGCCCGCAACAACGAGCACATTCAGGTGATTACCAGCCTGACCAATGCGCTGGATGACGAAACGGTGATTGAGCGCCTGGCGAACACCACCAGCGTCGACGACGTACTGGCGCTGCTGAATAAATAATCAGCGCTATCCAACCCTCTCCTTTGGGAGAGGGTTGGGGTGAGGGAAAAAGCCTCACCCCAGCCCTCTCAGGTAAAAACATTAATTGAAGGTTAATACTATGAAAGCATTACATTTTGGCGCAGGTAATATCGGACGTGGCTTTATCGGTAAACTGCTGGCTGACGCGGGCATCGACCTGACGTTTGCCGATGTCAATCAGACCGTACTTGATGCCCTGAATGCCCGTCATAGCTACCAGGTTCACGTCGTTGGCGAAAATGAGCAGGTGGATACCGTCTCCGGCGTGAATGCCGTCAGCAGCATTGGCGACGAGGTAGTGGAGTTGATCGCCAGCGTCGACCTGGTGACCACCGCCGTCGGTCCTGTCGTTCTTGAGCGCATAGCCCCGGCCATCGCCAAAGGGCTGGCGAAGCGCAAGGCGCAGGGCACTGAACGCCCGCTGAACATTATCGCCTGCGAAAACATGGTGCGCGGCACCACGCAGTTAAAAGGCCACGTATTTAACGCCCTGGCGGAGGAAGATAAGGCCTGGGTGGAAACCCATATCGGCTTCGTCGACTCCGCCGTTGACCGTATTGTGCCGCCATCGGCGTCCGCTACCCATGACCCGCTTGAAGTCACCGTGGAAACCTTCAGCGAATGGATCGTCGATAAAACCCAGTTCAAGGGCGAACTGCCGACCATCCCGGGAATGGAATTAACTGATAACCTGATGGCATTTGTCGAACGCAAGCTCTTCACCTTGAACACCGGGCATGCTATAACCGCCTACCTCGGAAAACTGGCGGGCCACCAGACGATTCGCGACGCGATCCTCGACGAGAAAATTCGGGCCGTCGTGCAGGGCGCGATGGAGGAGAGCGGCGCGGTGCTGATCAAACGCTACGCCTTTGACCCGCAGAAGCACGCGGCTTATATCCAGAAAATTCTTGGCCGTTTCGAGAACCCGTACCTGAAAGACGATGTCGAGCGCGTAGGCCGTCAGCCGCTGCGCAAACTGAGCGCCGGCGACCGTTTAATTAAGCCGCTGCTGGGTACGCTGGAATACGGCCTGCCGCACCGCAATCTGGTGAAAGGGATTGCGGCGGCGATGCATTTCCGTAGCGAAGACGATCCGCAGGCGCAGGAGCTGGCGACACTGATCGCCGACAAAGGGCCTCAGGCCGCGCTGGCGCAGATTTCCGGCCTTGACGCGGCAAGCGATGTCGTCGCGGAAGCCGTTAACGACTACAACGCGGTAAAATGATGCACAACCTGGCGCGGCCGACGTCGCGCCCATTACGACTCCTGTCAGATATGCAGGCAATGATGGAAGAAACACAAGCATTTGAAAACCGTGTGCTTGAGCGTCTGAATGCTGGCAAAACCGTACGAAGCTTCCTGATCGCCACCGTCGAGCTGTTAACGGAAGCGGTCAATATTCTGGTGCTTCAGGTGTTCCGTAAAGACGACTACGCGGTGAAATACGCCGTCGAGCCCTTGCTGGAGGGCAGCGGGCCGCTCGGCGATCTCTCAGTACGCCTGAAGCTGATTTATGGCCTTGGGGTGATAAGCCGTGCCGAATATGAAGACGCCGAGCTGCTGATGGCCCTGCGCGAAGAGCTTAATCACGACGGCAATGAGTACAGCTTTACCGACGACGAAATTATCGGTCCGTTCGGCGAACTGCACTGCGTCGCCGCCCTGCCGCCAACGCCGCAGTTTGATGACAGCGACGCCGAACTGCTGGCAATGCAGAAACTGCGTTACCAGCAGATGGTGCGTTCAACGATGGTGTTGTCCCTGACTGAGCTGATTTCACGAATCAGCTTAAAAAAAGCCTTCCAGAAATCAACGCTCTGATTCCGGCGCCGTCTGGTCGCAGGTCGGCCGGTAAAGCTGACGATAATATTCCAGACGCTGCAGAAACAACGCTTCCTTATCCTGAGGGATATCTCGCGGTACATGCTGCAGCCGCGGAGACTTTTTCAAATACTCCATAAACGCCTGACTGGAAGCCATAAAATCAACCGCTTTGTCGATTAAACGTGGTACGCCGTCGCCGATCTTTGCCATCACGTCCTCCTTTTGGGAATAATCTGATTAAGCATTAGCCAATTCACCGGCGTGGGTTAAGGAAAACGTGCTTATCTGCCGACAGGCTTCACAGAAATGAAATTAGCGCGGGTATCGGAAGGAATAATTATAAAATTCAAATTATTAGCAGATTAAGGTATTGTATTCTGACGGCGATAAACGGCGAATTTTTGATAAATAGCTATCAACAATAGCGGTCACGGCACATACTATAGGCGAATGAAGCCCCTTTATTAACAGATCAAATCACCATGAAAGAAGTCGAAAAGAATGAAATCAAACGTCTGAGCGATCGTCTCGACGCCATCCGCCACCAGCAGGCCGAGCTGTCGCTGGTGGAAGCTGCCGATAAATACGCGGAGCTGGAGAAAGAAAAAGCCACTCTGGAAACGGAGATTGAACGTCTGCGTTCCGTCCAGAGCCAGAAGCTGAGCAAAGAGGCGCAGAAGCTGATGAGCCTGCCGTTCCGCCGCGCGATTACCAAAAAAGAGCAGGCCGATATGGGTAAGCTGAAGAAAAGCGTCCGCGGCCTGGTGGTCGTCCATCCGATGACCGCCCTGGGCCGGGAAATGGGCCTGAAAGAGATGACCGGTTTCGCCCGCAGCGAATTCTGATCCCCAGCCCTCTCCGTTCGGAGAGGGTTATTCTGTCCTTCCCCCCCCCTTTTCGTTCCCTGCCCGGCCGATTGGTCCAACCAATAATTTTATCTACCCCCGGCAGTTCACAAATCCATCAAAATACATCACAAACCCGTTGCCTAAGAGCAACATCTGGTTAACCATTCGTTGTCATCAACCCTGCTATCCCTAATTGGCCGGGCCAATTTTACCTACGACGGGTCGGCAAAGAGCGCAGACTCAGCCCACCCGTCCTGGCGGCCCGATGGAGACCCTGCATGAATCTCTGGCAACAAAACTACGATCCCGCCGGTAATATCTGGTTATCCAGTCTTATCGCATCGCTACCGATTCTGTTTTTCTTTTTTGCGCTGATAAAGCTCAAACTGAAAGGCTATCTCGCCGCTACCTGGACCGTTGCGATCGCCCTGGCCGTCGCATTGCTGTTCTATAAAATGCCGGTGGACCGCGCCCTGGCCTCGGTGGTGTATGGCTTCTTCTACGGACTGTGGCCCATCGCCTGGATTATTATTGCCGCAGTCTTCGTCTATAAAATCTCGGTGAAGACCGGACAGTTCGACATTATCCGCTCGTCGATCCTGTCGATTACGCCTGACCAGCGCCTGCAGATGCTGATCGTCGGCTTCTCGTTCGGCGCCTTTCTCGAAGGGGCGGCGGGATTTGGCGCGCCGGTGGCGATTACCGCGGCGCTGCTGGTCGGCCTCGGGTTTAACCCGCTGTATGCCGCAGGCCTGTGCCTGATCGTCAACACCGCGCCGGTGGCCTTCGGCGCGATGGGCATCCCGATCCTGGTAGCCGGTCAGGTGACCGGTATCGACAGCTTCGCCATCGGCCAGATGGTGGGTCGCCAGCTGCCGTTCCTGACCATTATCGTGCTGTTCTGGATCATGGCGATTATGGACGGCTGGCGGGGCATCAAAGAGACCTGGCCGGCGGTGATGGTCGCAGGCGGCTCGTTCGCTATCGCCCAGTACCTCAGCTCTAACTTCCTTGGCCCGGAGCTGCCGGACATCATCTCATCGCTGGTCTCCCTGGTCTGCCTGACCCTGTTCCTCAAACGCTGGCAGCCGGTGCGCATCTTCCGCTTTGGCGATATCGGCGCCTCGCAGGTGGATATGACGCTGGCCCGCACGCGCTACACCGCGGGACAAGTGATCCGCGCCTGGTCGCCGTTCCTGTTCCTGACCGCCACCGTGACCCTGTGGAGCGTGCCGCCGTTCAAAGCGCTGTTCGCACCGGGCGGCGCGATGTATGACTTCGTCATCAATATTTCGGTGCCGTTCCTCGATAAAATGGTCGCACGCATGCCGCCGGTGGTCAGCGCCGCGACGCCTTACGCCGCCATCTATAAGTTTGACTGGCTGTCGGCAACCGGCACCGCCATTCTGTTCGCCGCCCTGCTGTCCATCGTCTGGCTGCGCATGAAGCCGAAAGACGCGCTGACCACCTTCGCCGGAACGCTGAAGGACCTGGCGCTGCCGATCTACTCTATCGGCATGGTGCTGGCGTTCGCCTTTATCTCCAACTACTCCGGGCTGTCGTCGACCCTGGCCCTGGCGCTGGCCCATACCGGCCACGCGTTTACCTTCTTCTCGCCGTTCCTGGGCTGGCTGGGGGTATTCCTGACCGGTTCGGACACCTCGTCTAACGCCCTGTTCGCCGCGTTGCAGGCAACGGCGGCGCAGCAGATTGGCGTCTCCGATATCCTGCTGGTCGCGGCCAATACCACCGGCGGCGTCACCGGCAAGATGATTTCCCCGCAGTCGATCGCCATCGCCTGCGCCGCGGTAGGCCTGGTGGGTAAAGAGTCGGATCTGTTCCGCTTTACCGTCAAACACAGCCTGATCTTCACCTGCATGGTGGGTCTGATCACTACGCTGCAGGCCTACGTTTTAACCTGGATGATACCGTGATAGTGATGCCTAAACGCCTGGCCGACGACGTGGCGCGTCGCGTCCGGGCGCTGATTGAAGAACAACAGCTGGAGGCGGGCATGCGACTGCCCGCCGAGCGCCAGCTCGCCGCTCAGCTCGGCGTCTCGCGCAATTCCCTGCGCGAAGCGCTGGCGATGCTGGTCAATGAAGGGGTGCTGCTGAGCCGTCGCGGCGGCGGCACTTTCGTCCGCTTTCAGCATGAGCCGTGGTCGGAGCAAAACATCGTCCAGCCGCTGAAGACGCTGCTGGCCGATGACCCTGACTACAGCTTCGACATCCTCGAGGCCCGCCACGCCATCGAAGCCAGCACCGCGTGGCACGCGGCGATGCGGGCCACCGACGCCGATAAAGAAAAAATTCGCCTGTGCTTTGAAGCGACCCAGAGCGAAGACCCGGATATCGCCTCGCAGGCGGACGTCCGCTTTCATCTGGCCATCGCCGAAGCCTCGCATAACGTGGTGCTCCTGCAAACCATGCGCGGCTTTTTCGACCTGCTGCACTCCTCCGTCAAGCAGAGCCGTCAGCGGATGTATCTGGTGCCGCCGGTTTTTGCCCGCCTGACCGAACAGCACCAGGCCGTCATGGAGGCGATTGTCGCCGGCGACGCCGAGGCGGCGCGCCAGGCGATGATGGCCCACTTAGGTTTTGTCCACGCCACCATTAAACGTTTTGATGAAGACCAGGCCCGCCAGGCGCGAATTACCCGCCTGCCCGGCGATGCTATTGATAATTCCAGGGAGAATTCGTGATGATTATTTCCGCCGCCAGCGACTATCGCGCCGCCGCCCAGCGTATCCTGCCGCCGTTCCTGTTCCACTATATCGACGGCGGGGCTTACGCCGAACATACCCTGCGCCGCAACGTCGAGGACCTTTCCGACGTGGCGCTGCGCCAGCGTATTCTGCGCAATATGTCGGACCTGAGCCTCGAGACCACCCTCTTCAACGAGAAGCTGGCGATGCCGACGGCGCTGGCGCCGGTGGGGCTGTGCGGAATGTACGCCCGCCGCGGCGAAGTGCAGGCCGCCGGCGCAGCGGATGACAAAGGCATTCCGTTTACCCTCTCCACCGTTTCCGTCTGCCCGATCGAAGAGGTCGCCCCGACCATCAAGCGGCCGATGTGGTTCCAGCTGTATGTTCTGCGCGACCGCGGCTTTATGCGCAATGCGCTGGAGCGCGCGAAGGCGGCGGGTTGTTCAACGCTGGTCTTTACCGTCGATATGCCGACTCCCGGCGCCCGCTACCGCGACGCCCATTCCGGCATGAGCGGCCCGAACGCCGCCCTGCGCCGCTACTGGCAGGCGGTCACCCATCCGCAGTGGGCATGGGACGTAGGCCTCAACGGCCGTCCGCACGATCTGGGGAATATCTCCGCCTATCTCGGCCAGCCGACCGGCCTGGAGGATTACATCGGCTGGCTGGCGAATAACTTCGATCCGTCGATTTCATGGAAAGACCTCGAGTGGATCCGTGATTTCTGGGACGGACCGATGGTGATCAAAGGGATCCTCGACCCGGAGGACGCCCGCGACGCGGTACGCTTCGGCGCCGACGGCATTGTGGTCTCCAACCACGGCGGCCGCCAGCTTGACGGCGTGCTCTCCTCCGCCCGCGCCCTGCCGGCGATTGCCGACGCGGTGAAAGGCGACATTACCATTCTCGCCGACAGCGGCATCCGCAACGGTCTCGACGTCGTGCGCATGATCGCCCTGGGCGCCGACAGCGTACTGCTGGGCCGCGCTTACCTGTACGCCCTGGCGACCCATGGCAAGCAGGGAGTGGCGAATCTGCTGAATCTGATCGAGAAAGAGATGAAGGTGGCGATGACCCTGACCGGCGCAAAAACCATCGCGGACATTAGCCGTGATTCGCTGGTGCAGAACGCGGAGGCGCTGCAGACCTTCGATGCGCTGAAGCAGCATAACGCGGCATAAGCTGCGCCGTTTTGCTCTCCCCCGGCCCTCACCCTCAGGGAGAGGGCCGGGGTGAGGGTTGACCAAATATCTGCTATTCTGCCCCCCGCAATTAAGGGGGCAGTATGCTGAACATCGTGTTATTCGAACCAGAGATCCCGCCGAACACCGGGAATATTATCCGCCTGTGCGCCAACACGGGCTTCAGTCTGCATATCATTGAGCCCATGGGCTTCACCTGGGACGATAAGCGCCTGAGACGCGCCGGACTGGACTATCACGAGTTCACCGCCGTGCAGCGCCACGCCGATTACGCGGCGTTTATCGCCAGCGCGCAGCCGCAGCGTCTGTTCGCCCTGACCACCAAAGGTACGCCGGCGCACAGCGCGGTGAGCTATCAGGATGGCGATTTCTTGATGTTTGGTCCGGAAACCCGCGGTCTGCCGGCCAGCATCCTTGATGCCCTGCCGCCGGAGCAGAAAATTCGGATTCCGATGATGCCGGACAGCCGCAGCATGAACCTGTCAAACGCGGTGTCGGTGGTGGTGTACGAGGCCTGGCGGCAGCTGGGGTATCCAGGCGCCGTGCTGCGCAGCTAACTGACCCCTTCCCGGATGGCGGCGCACCGCGCCTTATCCGGGCGACATGCTGGGCGGGGAGAGATCGTAGGCCCGGTAAGCGCAGCGCCACCGGGCAAGACGTTAAATCCCGTCGCCGTACTCGAAAGTGTGGTGGATGCCGTTGAAATGCTGATCCATATCCATCGCCGGCTTGTCGCTCTCCGGCTTGCCGACGATACGCGCCGGCACGCCTGCGGCGGTGGTGTGAGGCGGAACCGGCTGCAATACCACCGAACCGGCGCCAATCTTCGCCCCACGCCCGACTTCGATATTGCCGAGGATTTTCGCCCCGGCGCCAATCATCACGCCTTCGCGAATTTTCGGGTGACGGTCGCCGCTGGTTTTACCAGTACCGCCAAGGGTGACCGACTGCAGAATAGAGACGTCATCCTCAATCACCGCCGTTTCGCCAACCACAATACCGGTGGCGTGGTCGAGCATAATCCCGCGGCCGATTTTCGCCGCCGGGTGGATATCCACCTGGAAAGAGACGGACACCTGGTTTTGCAGGAAAATCGCCAGCGCACGCCGGCCCTGAGTCCACAGCCAGTGGCCGATACGATAGGCCTGCAGGGCATGGAAACCCTTCAGATAGAGCAACGGCGTCGAGTATTTATCCACCGCCGGGTCACGCGTGCGCACCGCCTGAATATCGCAGGCCGCCGAGGCGATCATTTCCGGGTCGGCGGCGTAGGCTTCTTCCACCACTTCGCGAATGGCGATAGCCGGCATAATCGGGGAAGCCAGCTTATTGGCCAGCATATAGCTCAGCGCGCTGCCCAGATTTTCATGCTTGAGTAGCGTTGCGTGGTAAAAACTGGCGAGCATTGGCTCACAGTCCGCCAGAGCCCGGGCTTCGGCTTTAATATTATTCCAGACGATATCCAGTTCTTCACACGGCATTGCATACTCCAGGCGATATGGTAATGACCTACCAGTTCTGCGCTGGCAGGGTCATTCAGGTGACAAAGGAAAGCTAATTGCTGCTGCGCTCGTCCTTGCGGGCGCGACCCAATAAGGTCAATGCTGCCTCGCGCGCAATTTTTCCGCAATACAATACCTGATAAATTTCCTCGGTTATTGGCATTTCGACACCTAAACGCTGTGCCAGAACGCGAACTTCCTTGGTATTGCGGTAGCCTTCAACCACCTGGCCAATCTTTTCCTGGGCGCTTTGCACGTCCATCCCCTGGCCGAGCATCATGCCGAAGCGACGGTTACGGGACTGGTTGTCGGTGCAGGTGAGCACCAGGTCACCGAGACCGGCCATGCCCATAAAGGTTTCCGGGTCGGCGCCCAGCGCCGCGCCAAGGCGAGACATTTCCACCAGGCCACGGGTAATCAGCGCCGTCCGCGCATTGGCGCCGAAGCCGATGCCGTCCGACATCCCCGCCCCGATGGCGATGACGTTTTTCACCGCGCCGCCGAGCTGGACGCCGATAAAGTCCGGATTGATGTAGACGCGGAAGCTCTTGCCGCAGTGCAGCAGGTGCTGCAGATCCTCGGCAAACTGCGGATCCGTCGCCGCCAGCGAAATCGCCGTCGGCAGGCCGGCGGCCAGCTCTTTGGCGAAGGTTGGCCCGGAGATCACCGCCAGCGGGATATCATCGCCCAGCGCTTCACGCGCCACGTCCTGCAGCAGACGACCGGTTTCGGCCTCGAGACCTTTGGTCGCCCATACCAGACGCGCGTCAGGACGCATCAGCGGTTTAATCTGGCGTAACACCTGACCAAACACATGGCTTGGCACCACCACCAAAATATCGCGGCTGGCGGCCAGGGCGGTGGCCAGGTCGCTTTCAAGATGCAGCGTATCCGGGAAAGGCACATCGGGAAGGAACGCGGCGTTGCAGCGATCGTGTTGCAGCGTCGCGATATGTTTCGGGTCATGGCCCCAGAGCACAACGTGGTGGCCATTTCTTGCCAGGGTGATGGCAAGAGCGGTGCCGTAAGAGCCGGCACCGATCACAGTCATTGCAGCATTAAGTGCGTTCATCAGGCATCCTGATGTTGTTCTGCACCTTCGCCAGCCTGCTGCTGCAGATAGTTCATAAACAGCGCATCGAAGTTCACTGGCGCAAGGTTAAGTTGCGGGAAGGTACCGCGGGAAACCAGGCTGGTGATGCACTCGCGCGCGTACGGGAACAGAATGTTCGGGCAGTATGCGCCAAGGCAGTGCGCCATCTGGGTGCCTTCGATGCCGTCGATGGAGAAAATACCGCCCTGCTGTACTTCGCAGAGGAACGCGGTCTCTTCGCCCAGCGCGGCGGTCACGGTTACACGCAGCACCACTTCATAAACGCCTTCAGCCAGCTGGGTGGAGGCGGTATCCAGATCAAGTTTAACTTCCGGCTGCCAGTCTTTCTGGAAAACTTGCGGCGCGTTCGGCGCTTCAAAAGAGATATCTTTGGTATAGATACGCTGGATCTGGAAGGTCATTTCGGTGCTGTTTTGTTCTGACATAGTAAAACCCTTTCGTGTTGTCCTTAAATACGCGCTTCCGGCAGGGAAAGCGCGCAAAAATTAGCGCAAGAGGGGATCAAGTCCACCACGTGAATCAAGCGCATACAAGTCGTCACAGCCGCCAATGTGCTGCGCATCAATAAAAATCTGCGGAACCGTCGTCCGTCCGCTGCGCTGGATCATCTCCTCACGCTTCGCGGCATCGCCATCGATCGGCAACTCATGGAACGTTACGCCTTTGCTGTTCAGCAGCGCTTTCGCGCGGATGCAGAACGGGCAGGTCGCTTTGGTGTAGATCTCAATATTGGCCATGACTTCACTCCTGTTATTACCCTGAGGGTTTTACGCCGCAGCCTGTGTTCCCCTCACGTCAGGCGCGAAGGGGAAAACGCGGCGGCATCACCACGCGAGGTAAGTTATTTGCCGCGTACCAGAGGGAGGTTTTCGCCGCTCCAGCCAGCAATGCCCTCTTTCAGTACAAAGACTTTTTCAAACCCGGCTTTGTTCAGCGCGCTGGCTGGCTCTTGCGCCTGCATGCCGGAACCGTCTACCACAATAATGGGTTGCGATTTGTGTTTTTCCAACTCGCCGACGTTATTCGCTTTGATATCGCTGGGCAGCAGGTTGATGGCGCCGGCAATATGGCCTTTACGGAAATCGTCACGCTGACGCAGGTCGACCACCACCGCGTCTTCTTTATTGATAAGACGCGTCGCTTCACCACGGGTGATGACTTTAACTTTCGACATCAGGCCCTTGAAGGTGGTGAACAGCACCGCCCCCAGCAGCGCGATCCACGCGATGCTCAGAACAGGGTGACGGCCGATGAATTGCATAATTTCTTGCATGGGGGGTTACAACTCCCGACTAAGTGAGAAAAAAACCAGGAAAGGAGTATACCTGTGCCTTGCGGCAATTACAGCCAGTGAGCGCGATGTAATGTATTTTCTGCGGGCGGCGGCGAAAAAAAGCCGTTCTCGCTGACGCGCCGCGGCCCGGCCGCTCCCTTTCTTTGATCTTTCACGGGGATTTAAACGATTCAGCTGTAGTAAAATTACGCAAAATTTCTGTCTTTGAGCATGAGGTTGTCGCAATGTCGGTTACTAAAAAACCTATGGTACTGGTGATTCTGGATGGCTACGGCTATCGCGAAGACCAACAGGATAACGCCATTTACAGCGCTAAAACGCCGGTAATGGACGCCCTGTGGGCCAAACGTCCGCATACCCTGATCGATGCATCCGGCCTGGAAGTTGGCCTGCCGGACCGTCAGATGGGGAACTCCGAAGTGGGCCACGTCAACCTGGGCGCCGGTCGTATCGTCTATCAGGACCTGACCCGTCTCGATGTGGAAATTAAAGAACGCACCTTCTTCGCCAACCCGGTACTGACCGCCGCGGTCGATAAAGCGGTTGCCGCGGGTAAAGCGGTACATATCATGGGTCTGATGTCTCCGGGCGGCGTTCACAGCCATGAGGATCACATCATGGCGATGGTGGAGCTGGCGGCAGAGCGCGGCGCTGAGAAGATCTACCTGCACGCTTTCCTCGACGGTCGTGACACCCCACCGCGCAGCGCGGAAAAAACGCTGGCAAAATTCGAAGCCAAATTTGCCGCGCTGGGCAAGGGCCGCATCGCGTCGCTCATTGGCCGCTACTACGCCATGGACCGCGATAACCGCTGGGATCGCGTTGAGCAGGCTTACGATCTGATGACGCTGGCGAAAGGCGAATTCCAGGCCGATACCGCCGTCGCCGGCCTGCAGGCTGCCTACGCCCGTGACGAAAACGACGAGTTCGTGAAAGCGACCGTGATCCGCGCCGCCGGCCAGGCCGACGCCGCGATGGAAGATGGCGATGCGCTGATCTTCATGAACTTCCGTGCTGACCGCGCACGCGAAATCACCCGCGCCTTCGTCAACGCCGACTTCGACGGCTTTGCGCGTAAGAAAGTGGTTAACCTCGACTTCGTGATGCTCACCGAATATGCCGCCGACATCAAAGTGGCCTGCGCCTACCCGCCCGCCTCGCTGGCCAATACCTTCGGCGAGTGGATGGCGAAGCACGATAAAACCCAGCTGCGCATCTCCGAAACCGAGAAATACGCCCACGTCACCTTCTTCTTCAACGGCGGCGTAGAAGAGCCGTTCAAAGGCGAAGAGCGGATTCTGATTAACTCGCCGAAAGTGGCGACCTACGATCTGCAGCCGGAAATGAGCTCCGCCGAGCTGACCGAAAAACTGGTCGCGGCCATCAAAGGCGGCCAGTACGACACCATCATCTGTAACTACCCGAACGGCGATATGGTTGGCCATACCGGCGTGATGGAAGCGGCAGTGAAAGCCGTTGAAGCGCTGGATCACTGTATCGATCAGGTGGCGCAGGCGGTGGAATCCGTTGGCGGCCAGCTGCTGATCACCGCCGACCACGGTAACGCCGAACAGATGCGCGACCCGGCCACCGGTCAGGCGCACACCGCCCACACTAACCTGCCGGTTCCGCTGATCTACGTCGGTAACAAAGCGGTCAAAGCGGTCAATGGCGGCAAACTTTCAGACATCGCCCCGACCATGCTGTCGCTGATGGGAATGGAAATCCCGCAAGAGATGACTGGCAAGCCGCTGTTCATCGTGGAATAATCCTTCCCCATGAGGGGAAAGGCGACGTATTCAACTACATGGATCGCAACGGCAGTTCGATCCGTCCTTTACGCCAGCGCGCTCAGCGCTGGCGTATTACTGTGCGCGTCATCTGCGCACGCCGACGATCGCGATCAGCTAAAGTCCATCCAGGCCGACATCGCCGCCAGGCAGCGGGCGATTAAGCAACAGCAGCAGCAGCGCGCAAGCCTGCTCGCTCAGCTCAAAGCGCAGGAAGAGGCGATCGCCGCCGCGGCCCGCAAACTGCGCGAAACCCAGGACAGCCTGAACCAGCTCAATAAGCAGATTGACGAGATGAACGCTTCTCTCGCGAAGCTGGAGCGCCAGCGCGCGTCTCAGGAGCGTAACCTCGCCGCGCAGCTTGACGCGGCGTTCCGCCAGGGGCCGCATACCGGCATCCAGATGGTGCTGAGCGGTGAAGAGGGTCAGCGCAATCAGCGGATGCAGGTCTATTTCAGCTATTTCAACCAGGCCCGCCAGGAAACCATCGCGGAACTGAAGAAAACGCGCGAAGAGATGGCGGTGCAAAAGTCGATGCTCGAAGAGAAGCAGAGCCAGCAGCAGACGCTGGTCTACGAGCAAAAAGCCCAGCAGGCGAAGCTGGAGCAGGCGCGTAACGAACGGAAAAAGACCCTTTCCGGCCTGGAGTCCTCCATTCAGCGGGGTCAGCAACAGTTAAGTGAATTGCGGGCTAACGAATCGCGCCTACGCGGTCGTATCGCCCAGGCGGAGGCTGCCGCCAAAGCCCGTGCCGATCGGGAAGCTCGCGATGCGCAGGCGGTGCGCGACCGCCAGCAGGAAGCATCGCGCAAAGGCACCACCTATAAACCAACGGAAAGCGAGCGTTCGCTGATGTCACGCACCGGTGGGCTGGGCTCGCCGCGCGGTCAGGCGTTCTGGCCGGTTCGCGGTCCGCTCCTTCATCGATATGGCGAACAGCTGCAAGGTGAACTACGTTGGAAAGGGATGGTTATCGCCGCGTCTGAAGGCACCGAAGTCAGAGCGATTGCCGATGGTCGGGTCATTCTGGCCGACTGGCTGCAGGGCTATGGTCTGGTGGTGGTGGTCGAGCATGGCAAAGGCGACATGAGCCTGTATGGCTATAACCAAAGCGCGCTGGTCAGCGTCGGTACGCAGGTGCGTGCCGGTCAGCCTATCGCGCTCGTAGGCAGCAGCGGCGGTCAGGGCCGTCCGTCGCTCTATTTCGAAATTCGCCGCCAGGGTCAGGCGGTCAATCCACAGCCGTGGTTGGGAAGATAAGTTTTGCTTCAATTTCGCGCAATTGCTCTTGCCGTAGCCGGTTCGCTGGCTCTGGCGGCGCCAGCGTTCGCTGGCAAACTCTCCATCGTTATTGACGATTTTGGCTACCGCCCGCAGACCGAAAATCAGGTGCTGGCGCTGCCGTCCACTATCTCCGTCGCCGTGCTGCCGAACGCGCCGCACGCCCGGGAAATGGCCACGAAAGCGCATAATCTGGGCCATGAAGTGCTCATCCACCTGCCGATGGCGCCGCTCAGCAAACAGCCGCTGGAAAAAGACACCCTGCGTCCCGAAATGAGCAGCGAGGAGATCGAGCGCATCATCCGCGAGGCCTATGGCAAAGTCCCCTACGCCGTCGGGCTGAATAACCATATGGGCAGCGCGATGACCTCCAACCTGTTTGGCATGCAGAAGGTGATGCAGGCCCTGGAGCGCTACAATCTCTATTTTCTCGACAGCGTGACCATCGGCAATACCCAGGCCATGCGCGCCGCGCAGGGCACCGGGGTGAAGGTGATTAAGCGTAAGGTGTTTCTGGACGATACGCAGAATGAAGCCGATATCCGCACCCAGTTCAACCGCGCCATCGCCCTGGCGCGGCGTAACGGTTCGGCGATAGCCATTGGCCATCCGCATCCGACGACGGTGCGGGTGCTGCAGCAGATGGTCTATAACCTGCCGCCGGATATCACGCTGGTGCGCCCGAGCAGCCTGCTCAACGAGCCGCAGGTCGACAACTCGACGCCAAACTACGCTCAGCCGCCTGTGCAACAAACGCCGCCGCAGCAGCAGAAGCCGCGTAATCCGTTCCACGGCGTGAAGTATTGCAAGCCGAAGCGCCCGCTGGAGCCCGTGAACGCCAGCCGCTTCTTCACTATCCTCAGCGACAGCATTAGCCAGAGCGCGCTGGTCCAGTACTATCGCCTCAAATGGCAGGGCTGGGACAATCCCGGCAGCTAGACCACTCAGGGGTCCGTTCGCTTTTGCGCGACGGGCGCCTGGTTATCTTCGTGGGCGTACCACGCCTTAAAATATTTGAGAAAGCTGTAAAACGTGGCGTACAGGCCGGTGACCACGCCGACTTTGCCATAGCGCCACGCCCCGCTGAACAGATACCACTTAAAGAAAGCGCCAATGGCGCTGACGATCCCCCGCGTCAGCGAAGGTGTGATCTGCTGGTGCTTCACCAGCCGGGTGGTATAGCTGTTCAGCTTATTAAACACTTCATGCAGCGAATAAAAGGTGTCATGGCGTACAAAGCCCGGCAGCCTGACGGAGCGCGCGTGTCCGACCACCTGGTCATCCACCGGCCGGTCGTTAAACCGCGCCTGCTGGCGGTTAAAGAGGCGCACCGGGTAATCCGGCGAGGAAATAGGGTAGATCGTCCGCACCTGCGTGCCGAGGACAAACCAGTAGCGCGGCAAACGCCAGGCGCAGGCCGGGTCAGGCTCCTCCCCCGCTTTTAGCGCCTGAATGGCCGCCACGACGTCGTTATCAAGAATTTCATCGCTGTCCATGCACAGCACCCAGTCATGGCTGGCCAGCCCGATGGCATAGTTCATCTGCGCGCCGTGGGCTTTATAGGCATGGTGATGGACGGTGAGACCAAACTGCTGACAAATAGAGACCGTTTCGTCGGTGCTACCGGAGTCGACGACAATACACTCATCGGCCACCTTCAGCAGCGGGGGCAGCACCTCCATGAGCAGACGTGCGGAGTTACAGGTCAGTAAGCATACGGAGAGTTTAAGCATGATCGTTTCAAAGTTAAACCGCGACTAAACACACTGTATAAGCGAATAACCGTAAAATCGATGTAGAAATTGTGCGCTTGATATTAAGCAGGCTAAAAATGTTATCCAAATCTAAATTAAGGCGCCCGCAGGCGCCTTTTTTGCTGATGTTTACAACAGACCGGAGGCGTTATTCCCAGCTCAGAACCACTTTACCGGACTGACCGGAGCGCATGGCGTCAAAGCCCTTCTGGAAGTCGTCAATGCCGAAGCGGTGGGTGATGATCGGCGAAAGATCCAGGCCAGACTGGATCAGCGCCGCCATCTTGTACCAGGTTTCGAACATTTCGCGACCATAGATCCCTTTGATAAACAGCCCCTTGAAGATGACCTTGGTCCAGTCGATGGACATATCCGACGGCGGGATACCCAGCATCGCGATACGGCCGCCGTGGTTCATGGTATCCAGCATGCTGCGGAACGCCGGCGGCGCGCCGGACATCTCCAGACCCACGTCGAAACCTTCGGTCATCCCCAGCTCGGCCATCACGTCGTTGAGGTTCTCTTTCGCCACGTTCACCGCGCGGGTGACGCCCATTTTGCGCGCCAGATCGAGACGGTACTCGTTAACGTCAGTGATCACCACGTTACGCGCGCCGACGTGTTTCGCCACCGCCGCCGCCATCACGCCGATCGGACCGGCGCCGGAGACCAGCACGTCTTCCCCCACCAGATCGAAGGAGAGCGCGGTGTGCACGGCGTTGCCGAATGGGTCGAAGATGGACGCCAGGTCATCAGAGATATTGTCGGGAATTTTAAAGGCGTTAAAGGCCGGGATCACCAGATACTCGGCAAAGCAGCCCGGGCGGTTGACGCCCACGCCGATGGTGTTGCGGCACAGGTGGGTACGGCCCGCGCGGCAGTTACGGCAGTGACCGCAGGTGATATGCCCTTCGCCGGAGACGCGGTCGCCAATCTTAAAGCCGCGCACTTCCTGGCCAATCCCCACCACTTCGCCGACATATTCGTGCCCGACCACCATCGGCACCGGAATGGTCTTCTGCGACCACTCATCCCAGTTGTAGATGTGCACGTCGGTCCCGCAAATGGCGGTCTTGCGGATTTTAATCAGCAGATCGTTATGGCCGACTTCCGGTTCCGGTACGTCGGTCATCCAGATGCCTTCTTCCGCTTTCAGTTTGGATAACGCTTTCATCTCACACCCTTATTAGGCGATGACGCCCAGTTGTTTGCCGATGCGGGTAAAGGCTTCCACCGCACGCTCAATTTGTTCAGGGGTATGCGCCGCCGACATCTGGGTGCGAATACGCGCCTGGCCTTTCGGTACCACCGGATAGAAGAAGCCGGTGACATAGATCCCTTCTTTCTGCAGTTCGCGGGCAAAGTTCTGCGCCACCACCGCTTCACCCAGCATCACCGGAATGATGGCGTGGTCGGCGCCCGCCAGGGTGAAGCCTGCCGCAGTCATTTTTTCACGAAACAGACGCGCGTTGGCCCACAGGCGATCGCGCAGGTCTGCGCCCTCTTCGACCATCTCCAGCACTTTGATGGAGGCGGCCACGATGGCCGGCGCCAGAGAGTTGGAGAACAGATACGGACGGGAACGCTGGCGCAGCCACTCGACCACCTCTTTGCGTGCGGCGGTGTAGCCGCCGGAGGCGCCGCCCAGCGCTTTACCCAGCGTGCCGGTGATGATGTCGACGCGCCCCATCACATCGCAGTATTCGTGGGAGCCGCGGCCGTTTTCGCCGACGAAGCCGACGGCGTGGGAGTCATCGACCATCACCAGCGCATCGTATTTATCCGCCAGGTCGCAAACGCCTTTCAGGTTGGCGATCACGCCGTCCATCGAGAAGACGCCGTCGGTGGCGATCAGCACGTGACGCGCGCCAGCGTCGCGGGCTTCTTTCAGACGCGCTTCCAGTTCCTGCATATCGTTGTTGGCATAGCGGAAGCGCTTCGCTTTACACAGGCGCACGCCGTCAATGATCGAGGCATGGTTCAGGGCGTCGGAGATAATGGCGTCTTCCGGGCCGAGCAGCGTTTCAAACAGGCCGCCGTTGGCGTCGAAGCAGGAGGAGTAGAGAATTGCGTCTTCCATACCGAGGAAATCCGCCAGCTTCTTCTCCAGCTGCTTGTGCGTATCCTGGGTGCCGCAGATGAAGCGTACCGAGGCCATCCCGAAGCCGTGGCTGTCCATACCGGATTTCGCCGCGTCGATCAGCGCCGGGTGGTTGGCCAGACCCAGATAGTTATTGGCGCAGAAGTTAATCACGTGGCTGTCGCCGACGGTAATGTCCGCCTGCTGCGCCGAGGTGATGATGCGCTCTTCTTTAAATAAGCCTTCGGCCCGAGCGGTCTCCAGATTGCTAGTTAACTGTTTGTAGAAATCACCACGCATTGCAACTCTCCAGATTCGGCAAAATTTGGCACATATTACCCAAAGCTATACGCTGATACGAGATGATGCAGGCCTGAATGAATTATTTGCAGCATAAATCACGTCAGCCCAGCACCTTATTCTGCGAATGGCTGTAGGCTTGCTCATGTGGTGATATGATATGAGCATTCATGTCCGGATTGTCTCCGGGCTCTCAACTTCAAAGGTACAGTTATGATCATCGTAACCGGCGGCGCAGGCTTTATCGGCAGCAACATCGTTAAAGCGCTGAATGACAAGGGCATTACCGACATTCTGGTTGTCGACAATCTGAAAGACGGCACCAAGTTTGTGAACCTGGTTGACCTGAACATCGCTGACTACATGGATAAAGAAGACTTTCTGATCCAGATTATGGCAGGCGAAGAGTTCGGCGACATTGACGCAATCTTCCACGAAGGCGCGTGCTCTTCCACCACGGAGTGGGACGGCAAGTACATGATGGACAACAACTATCAGTACTCCAAAGAGCTGCTGCACTACTGCCTGGAGCGCGAAATTCCGTTCCTGTACGCCTCTTCGGCGGCCACCTACGGTGGGCGCACCAGCGATTTCATCGAGTCTCGCGAGTATGAGCAGCCGCTTAACGTCTACGGCTACTCCAAATTCCTGTTCGATGAATACGTTCGTCAGATCCTGCCGGAAGCCAATTCGCAGATCGTCGGCTTCCGCTACTTCAACGTCTACGGGCCGCGCGAAGGCCACAAAGGCAGCATGGCGAGCGTCGCTTTCCACCTCAACACCCAGCTGAATAATGGCGAAAGTCCGAAACTGTTCGAAGGCAGCGACGGCTTCAAGCGCGACTTCGTCTACGTCGGCGACGTGGCTGACGTCAACCTGTGGTTCTGGGAAAACGGCGTTTCCGGCATCTTCAACCTCGGCACTGGCCGCGCGGAATCCTTCCAGGCCGTCGCCGACGCGACCCTGGCGTACCACAAAAAAGGCAGCATCGAGTACATCCCATTCCCGGACAAACTGAAAGGCCGCTACCAGGCGTTCACCCAGGCGGATCTGACTAACCTGCGTAAAGCGGGCTATGACAAACCGTTCAAAACCGTTGCCGAAGGCGTAACGGAGTATATGGCCTGGCTGAATCGGGATGCGTAAGAGATAACATGAAAATTCTGGTGGTAGGCCCGTCTTGGGTGGGCGACATGATGATGTCGCAAAGTCTTTATCGTACGCTCAGGGCGCGCTATCCCCAGGCGATTATCGACGTGATGGCGCCAGCCTGGTGTCGTCCGTTGTTATCGCGCATGCCGGAAGTGAACGAAGCGATCCCGATGCCGCTGGGCCACGGCGCGCTGGCTATCGGCGAACGCCGCAAGCTCGGCCACAGCCTGCGCGAGCGTCGCTACGATCGCGCTTACGTGCTGCCAAACTCGTTTAAATCGGCATTAGTCCCCTTCTTCGCCAACATCCCGCTGCGCACCGGCTGGCGCGGCGAGATGCGCTACGGCCTGCTCAACGACGCCCGGGTGCTGGACAAAGACGCCTGGCCGCTGATGGTGGAACGCTACGTGGCGCTGGCCTACGACAACGGCGTGATGCGCTGCGCCAAAGATCTGCCGCAGCCGCTGCTATGGCCGCAGCTGCAGGTCAACGAAGGGGAAAAGTCGCAGGCCTGCAGCGCCTTTAACCTGTCCAACGATCGGCCGATCATCGGCTTTTGCCCCGGCGCGGAGTTCGGCCCGGCAAAACGCTGGCCGCACTATCACTATGCTGCGCTGGCGAAAAAGCTCATCGACGATGGTTATCAGATTGCGCTATTTGGCTCGGCAAAAGATAACGAGGCCGGCAAAGAGATCATCGCCGCCCTCAGCAGCGAGCAGCAGGCCTGGTGCCGGAATCTGGCGGGTGAAACCCAGCTGGAGCAGGCGGTGATCCTGATTGCCGCCTGTAAAGCGGTGGTGACTAACGATTCGGGGCTGATGCACGTCGCCGCGGCGCTGGACCGTCCGCTGGTGGCGCTGTATGGCCCGAGCAGTCCGGACTTTACCCCGCCGCTGTCGCATAAAGCGCGCGTGATCCGTCTGATTACCGGCTACCACAAGGTGCGCAAAGGCGATGCCGCGGAAGGTTATCATCAGAGCCTGATCGACATTACGCCAGAGCGCGTCCTGCAAGAGCTGAACGAATTGCTGACGGAAAAAACCGGGCACGAGGAAGCGTAGCGGATGCGGGTATTGATTGTAAAAACCTCATCGATGGGCGACGTGCTGCACACGCTGCCCGCGCTGACCGACGCCGCGCAGGCCATCCCCGGCATCCGCTTCGACTGGGTTGTGGAAGAAGGCTTCGCGCAGATCCCCTCCTGGCATGACAGCGTCGAGCGGGTGATCCCGGTGGCGATCCGCCGCTGGCGTAAAGCCTGGTTCTCCGCGCCGATCAAAGCGGAGCGTAAAGCCTTTCGCGAGGCCGTCCAGGCGGTCAAGTATGACGCCATTATCGACGCCCAGGGGCTGGTGAAAAGCGCTGCGCTGGTCACCCGTCTGGCGCACGGCGTCAAGCATGGTATGGACTGGCAAACGGCCCGCGAGCCGCTGGCCAGCCTGTTTTACAACCGCTGCCACCACATTGCGAAACAGCAGCACGCGGTGGAGCGTACCCGCGAGCTGTTCGCCAAAAGCCTCGGCTACGCGAAACCCCAAACCCAGGGGGATTACGCCATTGCGCGCCATTTCCTGCAGCACGAGGCTAGCGCTGCCGCCCCCTATCTGGTGTTTCTGCACGCCACCACCCGCGACGATAAGCACTGGCCGGAAAACCGCTGGCAGGAACTGCTCGATCTGCTGGCCGACAGCGGCGTCCGCATTAAGCTGCCGTGGGGCGCCCCGCACGAAGAGGCGCGGGCGAAGCGGCTGGCGGAAGGCCGGGAGTATGTTGAAGTGCTGCCGCGCCTGAGCCTTGAGCAGGTGGCGCAGGTTCTGGCCAGCGCCCGGGCCGTCGTCTCGGTCGATACCGGCCTGAGTCATCTGACCGCCGCGCTGGATAAACCGAACTTCACGCTCTACGGCCCGACCGATCCGGGGCTGATTGGCGGATACGGTAAAAACCAGCACATCGTGCGGCCGGAAAACAGCGCCAGCACCGGCGATATTACCGCCAGCCGGGTTCATCTTCTTCTGCAAAATCAGGGGCTGCTCTGATGGGATCCCTGTTTAAGCAGATCTATCGCTACACCCGCCCTCGCGCTTATCGTCACAATGAAAATCTGTGGCCTTTTACCCGCATCACCCGCGCGCCGAGCGGCGAAATCAGCGCGTTGCGTTATAAAGGGAAAACGGTGCCGCTGGTCAGCCTGAGCGCGCTGAAAAACAGCATGCAGGGCGAAGTCCTGCTGACCGCCACTGGCCCTTCGACCCGCAATATCGATTTTTCCCTGTTGTCGAAAACGATCCCGGTGATGGGCGTCAATGGCGCCTGGCATCTTGCCGACCGACTGCACTTTTCGCTCTATACCATCGTCGACATGGAGTTTTTCGATAAGAAGCCGGACATTATCCGCGCCATCGTCAGTCAGCCGGACATTCTGCTGTTCACCACCATGCATGGGATCGCCAAAATCGTCGATCGCCATGCGGACGCGCTGCGCTGCCGTTTGGCGTTGATTGAGGACGGTTGCTATAAGATTTACCAGCCGAAAGTCGCCAGCGAAGCGATAAAGCGCACTTACCAGCAGAATCCGGCGATGTGCTTTCATCCCCAGCGCCCGGATATCTGTTTTAGCACCGATATTCGCCAGGGCGTCTTTGATGCCGGCACGGTGGTCTACTGGGCGCTGCAGATCCTCGCCTGGCTGGGCTTCAGCACTATCCTGGTGAGCGGTCTGGATATGACTAACTTCAACCAGCCGCGATTCTACGAAACACAACAAGAAAAATTGCCTTCGTACCTGGCAACAAAAGTGGATACCCTCGTCATGCCCTCCTTTGCGCATGCCGCGCAGGTACTGCAGCAACGCCAGATCCGGGTAATTAATTTTTCACCAGAAAGCGCTGTGCCGGACACTATTTTCGAAAAGGTTGCGTTTAATGAGTACTTTAAAAATGAGTAACTACGCCAGACAGGGTTACTCGATTGTTTTTCCTTTGTTTTTATTTTTCAGCGCGATTTTTTGCATGTCCACCCGGACCAATAACCTGCTGCATTTATCGATCCTGCTGCTCTTGCTCTCGCTGATACGCCCGGAAAACCGCCAGGCGCTGGCCGGCGTGTTACGCGAACAGTGGCAGACCTGGGCGCTGCTGGCGGTCTTCTTTATCTATTACGCCCTCAGTAACCTGTGGGGCCATACGCCGCAGCATATCGACTCGCCGATCACCCACGGCGTGTACCTGACGGGCTATCTGTTGCTGATGGCGATGCTGCTCAGCGACGAACGAACCCGCCGCCTGGCCATGCTGGCGGTGGTTGGCGGGATCACCGTGCTCTCGCTGTGGACGCTGATGTTCGACCACACCCTGGTCCTCACCGAACGAGCGGTCTCCCCCGAGAACCCCGGGCCAACAAACGTTATCGACCTTGCCGGATACTGCGGCATCGGCATCTTAATCTGCGGCATGCTACTGAAAGAAAAAGCCAGCCACTGGCTCTATCTGCCAGTGGCCATCATGCTGGTGATGATGCTGCTGACCCAAAGCCGCGGGCCGATCATCGCCCTGGTGCTGGCGGTCGGCTGTACGCTGCACCTGCACGTCTTCACCCGCCGCAACCTGCTGATCGCCGCGGCGCTGGCCGTGCTGGTGGCTCTGCTTTTGGTCATGACGCCGGTGGGCGACATGCTGCTCGCCCGTTTCGAAGAGCTGGGCACCCAAAGCGGGCTGCGCCTGAGCATCTGGCACCATACGCTGTCGGAGATGGCCAGCCAGCCCTGGCTGGGACGCGGTTTTAGCTATGAACTGGATTTCATCAACTACAGCGGCGAACACATCACCACCACCCACAGCGTATATATGGGCGCCCTGCTGAAAGGCGGCATCGTGGGTTTACTGCTGTTGCTGGCGGTCATTGCCTGCGGACTGTGGCAGGCGTGGCGCAAGCGCCGCTCCGACAGCCGCTACAGTCTGGCGATCTTGTTTTACGCGCTGGTGTTTATGGCCTCGCAGGGGATGTTTATCATCAGCAACCCCCGGGAAACCTGGGTGCTGTTCTGGCTGCCGCTGGGCATTGCGCTCAGCAAAGGGCTGGCGGAAAAGCGTTAACAAGAAAGGGCCGCTGACGGCCCTTTTTTATATTCACTTTTCTATTAACTGCGGGCGGCGACCAGCCGGTCGGCCTGCTCTTTAATCACCGGCCATACCGACTCAATCGCCACATCGGCGACATTCGCTTCTTCACAAACGATCTGCCTCGCTTTGTCATAGCCCGGCGCCCAGATATGATAGCCGGGCAGCCCGGTATCCTTGAGTTTGCGTTTGTTATAGACCGCCACCATCGGTTTATCGAAAGCACGGGCGATATGCACGATCGAGGTGTCCGGCGTAATGACTAAATCACAGCTGCGAATCACCTCCACGGCGGAGTTGATGGTGCTGTCGGCGACGTACAGCGCCATATCCAGCCCCAGCTGCTGAATTTTCTCGCTGCGACCCACCATCACGATACAGACCCGGTAAGGCAGAGCATGTAGCCGCTCGACCAGGGTCGCCACCTGATGACGACAGAAGTCTTTATCCTCGGAGGCGGTAAAAGGGTTAATGGCGACGCGCAGTGCGACCTCTCCGGCCTGGGAAAGCAAGCGCGCCACTTTCTCCCGCTCATGGCGACAGCCGGGGAGATGATAGTCGTATGGCTGGTCGTCAACGACGCCAAAAAGCTTCACCACCTGTTGATAGCGCAGGGAAATATGGCTGTTGCTGTCAAAAAAAGCGATCGAATGATCGTAAAGTTTATAGGGCTCTTTATTAAAGCCAATCACGCTGGTCGCCCGTAAATCGGCGAGTAATTTAAAGCGTTCATAGCTGGTCACGTCATCAAAATCGATAACCGCATCAAAACCCGCCGCCCGTAACGTATTTAAGGACATGCGTGGTCGATATAAATATACTTGCTCAATGAATTCTGAGCCGGCTAATATTTCGCAGCATATTGGTCCGGTTAACACCGAAACCTGATATCCCCTTTCGGCCAGTATTCTGGCGCAGCCGGTGGTCACCACCATATCGCCGACTTTATCGTCCAGGCGCAATAGCAGCACGCGGCGCACGGGGGCCGGGTCGAAGGGTTTGCGCGCCGGCTTATTTCTGTATCGATAGTTAATTAAATTAAATTTAATACCGCGGAAAAAAGCGTTCTTTTTCCGCGTCAATTGTTTAAGGATACGCATACGGTACCTTGAGCTGTGTTAGCGCTGTGTGATTTTCCGCTGGTAATATTCTGCCAACGTCATGCCCTTCACCTGCGGCGCCAGCCAGCTAAAAAAGGCTTCAAGGTCAGCGTATAAACGCTCAATATCCCGTTCATTCTGGAACGTGGGGCTGCCGCCGGGCATATATTCTGAAGAGTGGAGCATATATTCCACGTAGTCATTGCCCTGCGTCAACGTTTGTTCGACGACTTTTTTCATCGTCTCCACGTTGCCGCCCATCGGACGCAGCCAGTGCACGGAGGGGGAACGCACTTTGCCGCGCAGGCGGTCGTAGCCCTGCTTCACGCTGTTCATCCACGCGGAGTGCTTGTACTGAATGCTCATCGGCACTTCCAGCAGCGGCGAGCGGCCCTCGCGGCTGATGTCATTTTCATCGAGGAAATAGGCATGCTGCGGGAAGCGACGATAATCGGTCCCGCCATCGCCCTGCGGCGCCCCCTTGGCGGTCTTCCAGTTCACCCGCGGGGTCACCGAGCAATCCACCTGATACCCGTACTCCACCAGCAGACGCGCATAGCGCTCGTCAAAGGCCCAGCGCCCGGCGCGATGACTAACCATTTTGGTCTGGAAGGTGTCCTCCAGCAGACGCGTCATATAGTCGACCTTCTCACGCATCATGGCATCGCTGTATTCAATGAGATAAGGCTTATGCCGCCAGTCATCGGCGGTCAGCGGCTCGGTCGGCGGGCTGTTCCAGGCATGCAGATGCATACCGACTTCCGCGGTGCCGCGGGCAATCACGTCTCTGGCGAATTCGATATAAAAGGGATCGATGGCCATTTCATAATTGGTCAAATAGACCGGTTTAAAGCCATACTTTTCGCAAAGCTGCTGAAAACGCGGGAGATAACGCGCATTCTCGGTGGTGATGCTGTCATGTTTTTGCCAGAGGTTATCGCCCTCTGTATCAATCGTGATGAGAAATGCGGGATTGTGCACGAAAACGTCCTCAGGCCATACGTATCGGGTCATGGTAGAGCAATACAACGCTTCTCTCAATCTGTCTGATCCCCTAGAATCGGAACCCTTATCCTGGATGAAGAACAGAGTATGACGCCTGAAACCCTCTCCCGCAGCCCCTTGAACCCGGCGCGGATCCTGGTCATTAAGCTGCGCCATCATGGCGACATGCTGCTGATCACCCCGCTTATTCACGCGCTGAAACAGCAGTATCCCGCCGCCAGCGTGGATGTCCTGCTGTATGAAGAGACCCGGGATATGCTCGCCGCCAACCCCGATATCCACCAAATTTATGGTCTCGACCGCCGCTGGAAAAAGCAGGGGAAAAAGCATCAGCTGAAGATGCAATGGCAGCTCATTCAGACGCTGCGCCAGCAGCGATACGATATGGTGCTCAACCTTGCCGACCAGTGGCCGAGCGCGATTATCAGCAAACTGACCGGCGCCGCGACGCGGATCGGCTTTGATTTTCCGAAGCGTCGCCACCCGTTCTGGCGCTATTGCCACACCGCGCTGGCCGCCACCCAACAGCATAATCAGCTGCATACGGTCCAGCAGAATCTCTCTATCCTCGCTCCGCTCGGTATCCAGTTGAACGACGCCCCGGCGCGGATGGGCTACAGCGAAGCAGACTGGGCCACCAGCCGCGCCCTGCTGCCGGAGGACTTCCGGGATAACTACATCGTCATCCAGCCAACGTCGCGTTGGTTCTTTAAATGCTGGCGCGAAGATCGGATGAGCGCGCTGATCAACGCGCTGTCCGCCGAAGGGTACCCGGTGGTACTCACCTCCGGCCCCGACGATAGAGAGAAGAAGATGGTGGAGACCATCATCGCCGGCTGCCCGCAGGCGCGGCTGCACTCTTTAGCCGGCCAGTTAACGCTGCGCCAGCTGGCGGCGGTGATCGATCACGCCCGGCTGTTTATCGGCGTCGACTCGGTGCCGATGCATATGGCTGCGGCTCTCGGCACCCCGCTGGTCGCCCTGTTCGGCCCCTCGAAGCTGACCTTCTGGCGTCCATGGCAGGCGAAAGGCGAGGTGATCTGGGCAGGCGACTTCGGTCCGCTGCCCGACCCGGACGCCATCAACACCAACACCGACGAACGTTATCTCGATTTAATTCCTACCGACGCCGTGATCGCGGCGGCGAAAAAGGTACTGGCATGAGTAAATTCAGGCTGGCTCTGGTGCGGCAGAAGTACCGCCCGGACGGCGGCGCAGAACGGTTTGTCTCCCGCGCGCTGGAAGCCCTCGACAGCAGTCATCTGCAGCTGAACGTCATCACCCGCGAATGGCAGGGGCCGGTGAAACCGGACTGGCAGATCCATATCTGTAATCCGCGCAAATGGGGGCGCATCAGCCGCGAGCGCGGGTTTGCCAACGCCGCGCGGGCGCTCTGGCAGCGCGAATCCTTCGACCTGGTGCAGAGCCATGAGCGTATTCCCGGCTGCGATCTCTACCGCGCCGGCGACGGCGTTCATCGCCGCTGGCTGCAACAGCGCTCGCGCATTTTACCGGCCTGGAAAAGCCGCCTGCTGTTTGCCGACCGCTACCACCGTTATGTGATGCAAGCGGAACGGGAGATGTACGAAGACCCGCATCTGCGCGGGGTGATCTGCAACGCCGAGATGATCAAACGCGAGATCATCGAAGACTTTGGCCTGCCGGCGGACAAGATCCACGTTATCTATAACGCCATTGATAACCAGCGTTTCCTGCCGCCGGGCGAAGAAACCTTTGCCGCCTTACGCGCCAAATGGCAGTTGCCGCTGCAGGCGACCTGCCTGATTTACGTCGGCTCCGGCTTTGAGCGTAAAGGGCTGGCGGCGGCGATCCGCGCCATCGCCCCGACCGATCGCTATCTGCTGGTGGTTGGCAAAGATAAAGATCAGCCGCGCTATCAGGCGCTGGCGAAGAGTCTCGGCTGCGAAGCGCGGGTGCGCTTCTTCGGCATGCAGTCGGAGACGCTGCCGTTCTATCAGATGGCCGATGGCCTGCTGCTGCCGACCCTCTACGATCCGTTCCCCAACGTTATCCTTGAGGCAATGGCCTGCGGTCTGCCGGTGATCACCACCACCGGCTGCGGCGGGGCGGAGTTTATCGTCAACGGCCACAACGGTTACGTCTGCGACGCCCTGGATATCCCGGCGCTGCAGCAGGCGGTGATGGCCCTGCCTGCCCGCGCGCTGGGCTCCGCGGAAGGCGACCGCGCCCGCGAGCGCATCATGACCTGCACCAGCGAGCGCCTCTCAACCCAGCTGCTTTCCCTTTATCAGGATCTGGTGAAATAACGATGCGCATCTTATTTGTGATTGACGGATTGCCCGGCGGCGGCGCGGAGAAAGTCGTTCTCACCCTGGCAGCGCAGTTCCTGCGCGACGGCGATCGGGTCTCGCTCATTTCGCTACGCGACGTCTGCGAGTACCCATTGCCCGAGGGGCTCGACTACCAGGTGGTGGCCGATCGCTGCCGCAAACCGTGGCGCAAGCTGACCGAGCTGTCCCGCCGCGCCCGCCAGCTGGACGCCGCGGTCATCCGGGCCGAGCAGCAGGGACAATTTGACCTTGTGCTCTCCAACCTGCACAAAACCGACCGCATCGTCGCCCGCAGCCGGGCGCTGCGCGAGCACAACGTCTGGTTCTGCCTGCACGGCGTCTTCTCGGCCTCTTATCTTGGTCACCGTACCGGCTTTGACCGCTGGATGAAGCAGCAGAAAATTAAGCGGATTTACCAGGGGCGCAACGTGGTGGCGGTTTCCGACGCCGTGGGGCGCGATCTGGTGGACGCCTTCGCCCTGCGCCCGGCGCAGCTGAAAACCATCTATAACCCCTTCGATATCGCCGCCCTGCGCGCCGGGGCGGAAGCCGACAGCGAGCGCCCGGACGGCGACTACCTGATTCACGTCGGCCGCTTCCATCCCGGCAAACGCCACGACCGCCTGCTCGAAGCCTACGCGCAAAGCGGCATCGACGCGCCGCTGGTGCTGTTAGGCCAGGGGAAACCGGAGCAAGAGCAGCGCCTGCGCCAGCTGGCCAAAACGCTGCAGATTGACGACCGGGTGTGGTTCAAAGGTTTTCAGGAAAACCCCTTACCGTGGATCAAAGGCGCGCGGATGCTGGTTTTGAGCTCGGATAGCGAAGGATTCGGCAATGTGGTGGTGGAGGCGCTGCTGTTGCATACCCCGGTCGCCAGCACCCGCTGCCCCGGCGGCGTCACCGAGATCCTCACCGGCGAACTTGCCCGCGGTCTGGCGGATCTCACCAGTCCGGCGCTGGCTCAGACGATGCAAAGCATTTACCATAACCCGCCGGCCATCGACGATGCCGCGCTGGAAAAATTCAGCGTCGTGTCCATTTGTCAGCAGTACCGTCAGCTGCAGCGCATCTGACGCCGTTAGTTAACCAGGATCGAAGATTTATGAGTCAAACGCCTTTACTGAGCATCGTGGCTGCCGTCTACAACGGTGAGAAATTTCTTGCGCAATTCTTTGAGTGCATTGAACAGCAGCAGCTGGACAGCTATGAACTGATCCTGGTGAACGATGGGTCGACGGACAACAGCCTGGCGGTGATCGCCGAATGGCGGGATCGGCTGCAGAACGTCCAGGTGCTGGAGCAGGAAAACCAGGGCGTCTCGGTCGCGCGCAATACCGGCCTGGCGGTTGCCAGCGGCAAGTATCTCGCGTTTCCGGACATCGACGATAAACTCTATCCGGGCATGTATCGCACGCTGCTGGAGATGGCGGAGAAAGCACATCTCGATGTCGCCACCTGCAACGGCACCTACGTGTACGAAAAGCGCCGCGAGAGCCACCCGATCTTTCCGCTGGATCGCTTGCCCTCGACCGGTGTGCTGCCGGGCCATGTCTGGCTCAAGCAGGCCCTGGACTCGCGGAAATTTCTGCACGTCACCTGGCTCAATATCTATCGCCACGATTTTATCCGCCAGCATCACTTCCATTTCGAACCCGGCCTGCGCCATCAGGATATCCCGTGGACCACAGAGGCGCTGCTGGCCGCGGAGCGCGTGCAGTACACCAGTCAGCAATTCTATGATTACTACATCCACTCTGAGTCGGTGTCGCATAAGCCGGACAACGACGACACGCTGATGCGCTCGGCGCGCCATTACATGAAAATTCTGGAGATGCTGGAGGCGATCAACCAGCGTTACCCGGACAAAGTGCGCCATATCGCCGCCTGTCGCTGGCAGATCGCCAAAGAAGGCCTGGGGATCATCCACACCTTCGACAGTATGAAAGATGAGTCGAAAAAGCATGTTATCATTAAAGAATTCTTCGACCGCGGTATCTGGCGGTTAATCTGGAAAAACGCCTGTACTTTCCGTTTACGCTGGCGCCTGGGACGCCGTTATCTGCGTATTAAGCGTTATCGCCACGCGGGATAGACCAAAAACCCGCTGTTTCCGCCAAAGAGATAGCTTTACGCGGGCTAAATGCTTAGAATTTGCCCGCCAAAACAGAGAACGGATAAATAGTTTGGAATTGCTTTATACCACCCTACTTTACCTTATTCAGCCGCTGGTGTGGCTGCGGCTGCTGCTGCGCAGTCGTAAGGCTCCTGCCTACCGTAAACGCTGGGCGGAACGCTATGGCTTCTGTCAGAACAAGGTAGAGCCGGATGGCATTCTGCTGCACTCCGTTTCCGTCGGCGAGACCTTAGCCGCCATCCCGCTGGTTCGCGCCCTGCGCCACCGCTACCCTTCTCTGCCGATCACCGTCACCACCATGACGCCGACCGGCTCCGAGCGCGCCATGTCGGCCTTCGGCAAAGATGTCCATCACGTCTATCTGCCCTACGATCTGCCCGGCGCCATGAACCGCTTCCTGGACACCGTTCAGCCGAAGCTGGTGATCGTCATGGAGACCGAACTGTGGCCGAATATGGTAGCCGCGCTGCATAAGCGTAAGATCCCGCTGGTGATTGCCAACGCCCGCCTGTCCGAACGTTCCGCCAAAGGCTATGCCAAGCTGGGCGGCTTTATGCGCCGCCTGTTGAGCCGTATTACGCTTATCGCCGCGCAGAATGAAGAAGATGGCAACCGCTTCCTCGCGCTGGGACTGAAGCGCAACCAGCTGGCGGTCACCGGCAGCCTGAAATTCGATATTTCCGTCACGCCAGAGCTGGCGGCCCGCGCGGTGACGCTGCGCCGGCAATGGGCGCCGCACCGCAAAGTCTGGATTGCCACCAGCACCCACGATGGCGAAGAGCAAATTATCCTCCAGGCGCATAAAAAGCTGCTGGAGACCTTTCCGAACCTGCTGCTGATCCTTGTTCCTCGCCATCCGGAGCGCTTCCCTGACGCCCGCGACATGGTGCAAAAAGCCGGAATGAGCTTCACTCTGCGCAGCACCGGCGAGATCCCCTCCTCCAGTACCCAGGTGGTCATTGGCGATACCATGGGCGAACTGATGCTGCTCTACGGCATTGCCGACCTCGCTTTCGTCGGCGGCAGCCTGGTGGAGCGCGGCGGCCATAATCCGCTCGAGCCGGCGGCACACGCCATTCCGGTGCTGATGGGGCCGCATACCTTCAATTTCAAAGATATCTGCGCCAAGCTGCAGCAGGACGATGGCCTGATCACCGTCACCGACGCTAACTCGCTGGTCAAAGAGGTTTCCACGCTGCTGACCGATGAAGACTACCGCCTGTGGTATGGCCGTCACGCGGTGGAAGTGCTGCACCAGAACCAGGGCGCGCTGTCGCGTCTGCTACAGTTACTGCAACCTTACCTGCCGCAGCGGAGTCATTAATGTCGAACCGGCTTTCCGTGGTGATGATCGCCAAAAACGCAGCGGACCTGCTGCCGGATTGTCTGGACTCCGTTAGCTGGGCGGATGAAATTATCGTCCTCGACTCCGGCAGTACCGACGGCACCGTCGAGCTGGCTCGCCGCCTCGGGGCGCAGGTCTATACCCATACCGACTGGCGAGGCTATGGCATTCAGCGCCAGCGCGCGCAGGACTACGCCACCGGCGACTGGGTGTTGATGATCGATACCGATGAGCGCGTCACGCCGGAACTCAGACAGGCTATTCTTACAGTCCTGGCAGCCCCGCAGCGCGGCGCCATCTACAGCATCGCCCGCCGTAACTATTTTCTCGGACGCTTTATGCGCCACAGCGGTTGGTACCCCGATCGCGTCCTGCGCCTGTACGAACGCGCCCGTTACCGCTATAACGATAATCTGGTCCATGAATCGCTGGATAGCCTGGGCGCCGAGGTCATTCCGTTGACCGGCGATCTCCTGCATCTGACGTGCCGCGACTTCGCTGGCTTTCAGCAAAAACAGCTGGCTTACGCCGCCGCATGGGCGCTAGAACGCCACCGGAAGGGCAAGAAGACCTCGATGGCGGGGATATTCAGCCACACGCTGGGCGCGTTCCTGAAAACGCTGCTGCTGCGCGGTGGGGTGCTGGACGGTAAGCAGGGCTGGTTACTGGCGATGGTCAACGCGCAGTATACGTTTACGAAATATACCGAGCTGTGGGCGCTGAGCCACGGCTACTCGGAGAAAGAGTCATCATGAGCACAAAAGCGATCTATCCGGGTACCTTCGATCCCATCACCAATGGCCATATCGATATCGTCACCCGCGCGGCGAGTATGTTCGATAAAGTGGTGCTGGCTATCGCCGCCAGCCCGAGTAAAAAGCCGATGTTCAGCCTTGATGAACGTATTGCGCTGGCGGAGCAGGCGACGGCCCACCTGGTGAATGTTCAGGTGGTCGGCTTCAGCGACCTGATGGCCAGCTTCGCGCGCGCGCAGCAGGCCAATATCCTGATCCGCGGCCTGCGGGCGGTGGCGGATTTCGAATATGAGATGCAGCTGGCCCATATGAACCGCCATTTGATGCCCACCCTTGAGAGCGTGTTCCTGATGCCGTGCAAAGAGTGGTCGTTTATCTCCTCTTCGCTGGTCAAAGAAGTCGCGCGCCACCAGGGCGATGTCTCCCACTTCCTGCCAGCCAACGTCCACCAGGCGCTGTTGAATAAGCTGAAGTAACGCATCTGCTGGGGCATGAGCCAGGCTGGCGCTGCGCTTATCTGGCCTACAAACGTCCCCGGCCCACCAGATGCGCACCCGCAGGTCCGCTGACCTGGCCGACAATCATTCCTGTTCCGGTGACTATTTCTGACACTGGCGGCAATAAAAGGTCGCCCGCTGGGCATGCTTGGTCCCGACAACCGGCGTGCCGCAGATCCGGCAGGGTTCGCCCTTGCGGCCATAGACCTGTAGCTCCTGGGCAAAATAGCCGGGCTTGCCATCGCTTTGCAGGAAGTCCTTCAGCGTGGTGCCGCCCTGCTCTATCGAACGCAGCAGGACCAGCTTAATCACCTTCACCAGCTGCCCGCACTCGTCCCGCGACAGTGAGGACGCCAGCCTGTCAGGGTGGATCCCGGCGGAGAACAGCGATTCACTGGCGTAGATATTGCCGACGCCCACCACCAGCTTGTTATCCATCAGCCAGGGTTTGATCGCGGTTTTCTTCTTCGCGCATTTCTGCTGGAGATAATCGGCGTTGAAGGCGTCGCTCAGCGGCTCCGGCCCCAGATGCGCCAGCACCGGGTGGCCTTCCAGCTCTTTGGTCCACAGCCAGGCGCCAAAGCGGCGCGGATCGGTATAGCGCAGGACTTTACCGTTACTCATAACCAGATCAACGTGATCGTGTTTTTCCGCAGGCAGCTCTTCGCTCAGGATGCGCAGGCTTCCCGACATCCCGAGATGGACAATGATCCAGCCGTTCGGGAGTTCCAGAAGCAGGTATTTGGCGCGACGACGCACGCTGAGCACCGGAACGTCGCTCAGGCGATAAATCTCTTCAGAAACCGGCCAGCGCAGCCGTCCGTTGCGCACGACGGCGTGCAGAATGGTTGCGCCAACCAGGTGCGGCTCAATGCCGCGGCGGCTGGTTTCAACCTCTGGTAATTCAGGCATGATTTTCCTCCATTTACCCGGCGTATTGTGCTTCACGGACAGGTGGCTGAAAAGGGAGTGTGTGAAAGCAATATGGGGGAGTTTTAAAAACAAAAAACCCCGCCGGAGCGGGGTTTTTATACAAGGAGGCTAAAATTATTTGATTTTAGCTTCTTTGTAGATAACGTGCTGACGTACAACCGGATCGTACTTTTTCAGTTCCATTTTTTCCGGTTTGGTACGTTTGTTCTTCGTGGTGGTGTAGAAGTGACCAGTACCAGCGGAAGAAACCAGCTTGATTTTCTCACGAATACCTTTAGCCATGATTTATTTCCTCTAAGTACTTAGTACTTTTCGCCACGGGCACGCAGTTCAGCCAGAACTGTATCGATGCCTTTCTTATCGATTACACGCATACCTTTAGCAGATACGCGCAGGGTGACAAAACGCTTCTCGCTCTCAACCCAGAAACGGTGAGAGTGCAGGTTCGGCAGGAAACGGCGTTTAGTCGCGTTCAGTGCGTGGGAACGGTTGTTACCGGTCACCGGACGCTTGCCAGTAACTTGGCAGACTCGGGACATGTCTATTCTCCAAAAATCAAATTAGCTCGAGCTTCGTATGGGGTATTGGCGCCTCGTCAGGCTTTACAGCCTGGTCATCGCAGTTCAATGTGAACTCTCGACTGCCAGGCCCAAATGCCAAACCCGAGATTCTCAAAGGTGGCGTAGTATACGCTGACTCGGCGATGTGCTCAAGTCCCGAACAGACAAAGATCCCGAAGGATCGCCAGTTCGGGGCTAAATCCAGCCACGTTCGGCAAAAGATACATACGCACCGCGGCCGATAACCAGATGGTCAAGCACACGTATCTCCATGAATCGACAACACTTTACCACCCTTTCGGTAATCAGCCTGTCAGCCTGACTCGGCTCCGGACTACCGGAGGGATGATTATGCGCAAGGATCACGGCGGCGGCGTTCACTTTGATGGCTTCGCGTACAATTTCTCGCGGATGCACCTCAACGTGGCTAAGAGTACCAGAAAAAAGGCGGCTATGTTTCAACACGCGGTTCTGATTATCTAAAAAGATCACCATAAAGATCTCGCGCTCCTCTTCCGTCAGCTGGCTTTGCAAAAATTCCCGCGTCATCGAGGGGGTGACCAGCGCGGCCTCCTCAACCAGCTGCGAGCTAAAATAGCGCCGCGCCAGCTCGGCAATCCCCTTCAGTTGCGCATATTTCGCCAGCCCCAGCCCGTCAACGGCAACCAGTTGCGCTTTATCAGCGGAAAGCAGAGCGTAGAGCGAACCAAAACGCTGCAATAACGCCTGGGCGTAGCTCAGCACATCCTGACGGCGTGTGCCAATGCGCAGAAACAGCGCCAGTAGCTCAACGTCCGTCAGCGCCTCGATGCCGAATTGCAGCATCTTCTCCCGTGGCATCAGATTTTCCGTTCCGTCCATGCGCCCTCCTGCGTGAATCAGCCTATCCTGGCACAACCTGACGACGCTGCCGACCCGCCGCTTTTCACCCTGCGTAGCCGCTCGCAAAGTGAATGCCCGTCAGAGGCACGACGGCGGCAGGATTGTGATAAGATGCGCGGATTCTGGTCTACGGCAACAGGAATACATCATGATGACTCTGGCGGGTAAAAAAATCGTCCTGGGCGTCAGCGGCGGTATCGCGGCGTATAAAACCCCGGAACTGGTACGGCGACTACGTGAACGCGGCGCGGAAGTGCGTGTCGCAATGACGGAGGCGGCAAAAGCGTTCATCACCCCACTCAGCCTGCAGGCGGTATCCGGCTATCCGGTTTCCGACAGCCTGCTCGATCCGGCGGCGGAAGCGGCCATGGGCCATATTGAGCTCGGAAAATGGGCCGACCTGGTGATCCTCGCCCCGGCGACCGCCGATTTGATCGCCCGCGTGGCGGCAGGCATGGCCAATGATTTGGTGTCGACGATCTGTCTCGCCACCCCTTCCCCGGTTGCCGTCTTGCCCGCCATGAACCAGCAGATGTATCGCGCGCAGGCCACCCAGCATAATCTGCAGACGCTCGCTTCCCGCGGCCTGCTGCTGTGGGGACCGGACAGCGGTAGCCAGGCCTGCGGCGACGTCGGCCCGGGGCGAATGCTCGATCCGTTAACCATCGTGGAGATGGCCGCACAGCATTTCGCTTCCCCTGTCAAAGATTTGCAACATCTCAACCTCATGATTACCGCGGGCCCGACCCGTGAGCCGTTGGATCCGGTGCGTTACATCTCAAACCACAGCTCCGGTAAGATGGGCTTCGCGATTGCCGCCGCCGCCGCACAGCGCGGCGCGAACGTGACCCTGGTCAGCGGACCGGTATCGCTACCGACACCGCCCTTTGTGCAGCGCATTGATGTCACTACCGCGCTGGAAATGGAAGCGGCCGTCCAGGCCAGCGCTCAGCAGCAGCACATTTTTATTGGCTGCGCCGCGGTGGCGGATTACCGCGCCGCCGCCATCGCCGAAGATAAAATAAAAAAACAAGGTGATGAATTAACAATAAAAATGGTTAAAAACCCGGATATCGTCGCCGGGGTTGCAGCGCTAAAATCGCATCGCCCCTACGTCGTTGGGTTTGCCGCCGAAACGAATAATGTGGAAGAATATGCGCGGCAAAAACGTGCCCGCAAAAACCTCGACCTGATTTGCGCCAACGATGTTTCCCAGCCTAATCAGGGATTTAACAGCGATAGCAACGCATTACACCTTTTCTGGCAGGATGGGGAAAAGCGCTTACCACTTGAGCGCAAGGAACTCCTGGGCCAATTATTACTCGACGAGATCGTGACCCGTTATGATGAAAAAAATCGACGTTAAGATTCTGGACCCGCGTGTCGGCCAGCAATTTCCGCTGCCGACCTATGCCACCTCCGGCTCCGCCGGACTTGACCTGCGAGCCTGTCTCGACGACGCCGTAGAGCTGGCGCCGGGCGCAACCACGCTGTTGCCGACCGGCCTTGCGATTCATATCGCCGATCCCTCTCTGGCGGCGGTGATCCTGCCGCGCTCGGGCCTGGGTCATAAGCACGGCGTGGTGCTGGGCAACCTGGTGGGCCTTATCGACTCCGATTACCAGGGGCAGCTGATGGTGTCCGTCTGGAACCGCGGTCAGCAGAGCTTTATTATCGAGCCGGGCGAACGTATCGCGCAGATGGTCTTTGTGCCGGTCGTGCAGGCGGAATTTAACCTGGTGGAATCTTTCGATGCCACCGACCGCGGCGAAGGCGGCTTCGGTCACTCAGGGCGTAAATAAGCCCAGCAACACGGAATCTGCATCCCAACGCGCATAATGCAATAACATCACCGCAAACTCTGGTTTGCGGTCGCGTTGTGGATGTCTGCCTGACAAGTGCTTATTTTCAGGGGTATTTTAAAACATGGCAGAAAAGCAAACTGCGAAACGGAATCGTCGCGAAGAAATACTTCAATCTCTGGCGCTAATGCTGGAATCCAGCGATGGTAGCCAACGTATTACCACCGCGAAACTGGCGGCTTCCGTCGGCGTTTCTGAAGCCGCGCTGTATCGCCATTTTCCCAGCAAAACCCGCATGTTTGACAGCCTGATCGAGTTCATTGAAGACAGTCTGATTACGCGCATCAATTTGATTCTGAAAGATGAGAAGGACACATCAGCGCGCCTGCGCCTGATTGTTCTGTTGATTCTTGGGTTTGGCGAGCGTAATCCTGGGCTGACGCGCATCCTCACCGGACACGCGCTGATGTTCGAACAGGATCGGCTGCAGGGCCGTATCAACCAGCTTTTTGAACGCATCGAAGTGCAGCTGCGTCAGGTGATGCGCGAGAAAAAAATGCGCGAAGGCGAAGGCTACACTCTCGACGAAACGCTGCTGGCCAGCCAGCTGCTGGCCTTCTGCGAGGGCATGCTGTCGCGCTTTGTGCGCAGCGAGTTCAAATACCGTCCGACGGATGATTTCGACGCCCGCTGGCCGCTGGTCGCCGCACAGCTGCAGTAGTTTTTTTGCATTGCCCGGTAGCGCTCTGCTTACCGGGCTTTTTCGTTACACGCCGTAGGCTTCGCGATAAGCGCGAACTGCCGCCAGGTGTTCCGCCATCTCCGGTTTCTCTTCCAGGTAAGCGATCAGCTCTTTCAGGGTGACGATCGAGATAACCTGGCAGCCGTAATCCCGCTCCACTTCCTGAATGGCGGAGATTTCGCCGCGGCCGCGCTCCTGACGATCCAGGGAGATCAGCACACCCGCCAGCTGCGCGCCGTTGGCCTGGATGATCTCCATGGATTCGCGAATCGCCGTACCGGCGGTGATCACATCATCCACCAGCATGACCCGGCCCTGCAGTGGACTACCGACCAGATTGCCGCCTTCGCCGTGAGTCTTTGCCTCTTTACGGTTAAAGCAGTAAGGCAGGTCGCGGTCATGGTGTTCGGCTAACGCCACCGCGGTGGTGGTGGCAATCGGGATCCCTTTGTAGGCCGGGCCAAACAGCAGGTCGAACTCAATCCCGGAATCCACCAGCGCCTCGGCATAAAAACGGCCCAGCAGAGCCAGATCGCGCCCGGTGTTAAACAGGCCGGCGTTAAAGAAATAGGGGCTCTTACGCCCGGATTTCAGCGTGAACTCGCCAAACTTAAGAACCTGCTTGCTAAGCGCAAACTCAATAAACTGGCGCTGATACGGCTTCATGGATTCGCTCCTCATCTTACTTTTTTACGGTCAAAAAAAAGGCGACTTCTCAGTCGCCTTAAAAACTAATCTGCTAACGCCGCCTTCTGCGTCGTAATAATGGATTCGATCCCCCCTCGGGCTAACGCCAGGAGAGTGAGGAGCTCTTCATGGGTGAACGGCTCGCCTTCTGCCGTACCCTGCACCTCGATGATGCGACCATCTTCGGTCATCACCACGTTCATATCGGTTTCCGCGGCAGAGTCTTCGATGTACTCCAGATCGCAGATGGCTTCGCCATTAACGATCCCAACAGAGACCGCCGCCACCATCCCTTTCATCGGGTTAGTTTTCAGCTTGCCGGCCGCCACCAGCTTATTCAGCGCATCGGCCAGCGCCACGCAGGCACCGGTAATAGACGCGGTGCGGGTGCCGCCGTCGGCCTGCAGCACATCGCAGTCGAGGGTGATGGTAAACTCGCCCAGCGCTTTCAGATCAACCGCCGCGCGCAGCGCACGGGCGATCAGGCGCTGAATTTCCATCGTCCGGCCGCCCTGTTTGCCTTTTGCCGCTTCACGCGCGTTACGCGTGTGCGTTGAACGCGGCAGCATGCCATATTCAGCGGTGATCCACCCCTGTCCCTGTCCTTTCAGGAAACGCGGTACGCCTTCGTCAATGGAGGCGGTGCACAGCACTTTGGTATCACCGAATTCAACCAGCACAGAGCCTTCAGCGTGTTTTGTGTAATTACGGGTCAGGGTAACGGGGCGCACCTGGTTGGCGCTACGACCTGCTGGACGCATGATAGAAATCTCCGGCTTGAAACGAATGTAAGGCCGCATTATACGAATTTCATGGCGAAAAGCCTATGCCAACACCTGCCGGGCGCGCACATAATGTCAGTCCAGCGTTTTCCGATAAGATTTCAACCCTACGCCGATCACTATCACCGCCAGGCCAATCAGCGGCAACAGATCGGGTAATAATGCCGTCGCAGAATACCCTTTCAGCATAATGCCCTTTACCAACCGGATGAAGTAGGTCAGCGGCAAACAGGAGCCAATGGCTTTCGCCCAGTCGGGCATACTAATAAAAGGACTGATAAAGCCAGACAGCATAATGGAAGGGATAAAATAAAATGACGACATTTGCAGCGCCTGCAGTTGGTTTTGCGCTATGCCAGAAATACCAATGCCGATTGACAGGCAGAGGAAGACATAAATTAACAACACCAAAAAAAGCAGGAAAACGCTGCCATGAAGAGGAATATCAAATAACAGAACGGCGGCAATCAGAATTAACGTCGCCTGAAACAGGCCAATGATAACAAAAGGTGTTATCTTACCAACAATGACCTCAAGCCCCGTCAAAGGAGAAACCAGTAAATTTTCTAACGCACCGTTTTCTCTCTCACGAGTAATCGACAGAGCGGTCATCAGGATCAAGGTTGTACTGAGTATCGACCCCATAATACCGGGAATCGTATTAAACTGGGTGATCCCCTCCGGGTTAAACATGCGATGGATAATAAGCTCAAAATCATCCTCTTTTTGCTCTACACGCATTTCACCCGGCAAGTCTTGCTGAAACATCGATTTCGCAACCTGCACCAGAGCACTTAACGCATTTCCCGTGGTCATCGGATCGATAGCATCCCCCTGAATGAGCAGCTGAGGTTTTTCTCCACGCAGCATCTTGCGCGTAAACCCCTCGGGGATCGTTACGATAAAAGTGACATCACCTCGAACAAATGCTTTCTGAGCTGCCTCTTCAGAATCGACTGGTATCATCGAAAAATATCCGGTATTTTGCGCTCCTGTCACAAAAACCTGACTCATGCGTTCGCTATCGTAATTCAGTAATGCGGTAGGAAGATGATGCGGGTCCATATTTATCGCATAGCCAAGAATGATCAGCTGAAAAATAGGGGTAAGGAGTACCATGCTGATACTGACTTTATCACGACGTAATTCGTGGATCTCCTTAATAACCACACCGAACCAGCGGATTAGAGAGAAGTTTAAATTAATTTTTTTCACAATTGTTTTTCATCAAATAGGTAAATGCGTCTTCCAGATTGGTATCGACCTGGCAGAACTCATAACCCTGTTGTTTAAAAGCAAATAGCGCGGATGCTAACTTCGCTTCATCTCTGGAAGTAACATAAAGCTGATTGCCAAAAATGACCGTTTGTTCAATATCCGGCAAGCGCTGGAGCTGGCTTTCAAGCACCGTCAGCCCAGCGCCGCTGGTTCTCACGGTAATAAGATTCTGCGAAGCGATAATCGATGCAATAGTGCCATTCGCCAGTAGCCGACCATAAGAGAGGTAAGCAACTTTATGGCAGCGCTCTGCCTCGTCCATATAATGCGTACTCACCAGTATTGAGATCCCTTTGTCAGAGAGCTGATGCAGCATTTGCCAGAACTCCCGTCGCGCTTTTGGATCCACGCCAGCGGTCGGTTCATCCAGAAACAGCAAAACAGGTTCATGCAACATGCAGGCGGCGAGGGCCATTCTTTGCTTCCAGCCGCCAGAAAGTTCCTTAGCCAGCTGGTGCTGCCGGGAAGTAAGACCTAATTCTGTAAGCGCATCCTCAACCCGGGCCTTACGCTGGTCAAGGCCATATAATCGTGCAATAAAATATAAGTTTTCCCGAATAGTTAAATTTCCCCACATCGAGAAATACTGAGTCATGTAGCCTATCTTTTGTTTTATTTTTTCCCGCTGAGTGAAGATGTCCATACCCAGACAAAAACCTTCACCTGAATCGGGCGTAATCAAACCGCACATCATCCGTATCGATGTCGTTTTTCCGCTACCGTTCGGACCAAGAAAACCATAAATCTCGCCTTTTGCCACCTGTAATGAGAAATCCTTTACGACATGATGTTCGCCAAAATGTTTATTGAGATTTTTCACATCAATACAAAGATTATTCATTGCCAATAATCTCCACATCAAACGGCTGACCGATTTTCATCCGTTCAGCCTGCTCCAGGACAGGGATCGCCTCGGCCATAAAAATAAGTTTTTCACGGCGTTTCGTACTGTAAATAACCGGGGGCGTAAACTCTGCTTCAGGACTGATATAATTAATAACGCCAGGAATAGGTTCTGCACAACCGTCGCATAAAAGTCTTACCTTCGTCCCGATATAAAATTTACCGAGCATCGCCTCGGGTATAAAGAAGCGTACTTTTATATTCTCAGGTGGTAACAGACTGATTATTGGTCTGCCGGCTGAAGGACGCTCCCCGACACGATATATAATATCAAAAACTTTGGCATTTATTGGAGATACAATCGTCGTTTGCTGAACATCCCGAAGCGCTTTATCACGTTCGAGTTTTGCCGCGGCCACCATCGAGAGCTGTTGGCTAATCTCATCCTGACGGGCCGGTAGTTGCCGTGCCTTGAGTTGATTAATTAACTCTTCAACCTGTGCGCCTTTTTGCGTTAACTCATCCCTGATATCCTCCCATTCCGCCCGCGATATGGCATGGTTGGCATAAAGATGACGATATCGCCCAAGCTGCCGCTTTACCTGTGATTCTGCCGATTGGGCTTTTTTTAGCTGTGACCGTATAATATCCAGCTCTTCTGGCCGCTCTCCCGATTTCAGATTTCGTAACACTGCGCTCTCAGCTGAAAGTTTTTCTTCAGCACGCAGGAAAATATTTTGTGCATCGAAGGAGTCAATCTTCACTAACTCCTGTCCTGGAATGACATTATCGCCCTTATTAATGAAGATTCGTTCTATTTTTTCATTACCAGAATAAGAAAGGTATACAAATTCACCATGTGAATAACCGGATAGCATGTTATCCGGTTTGTTATCACATCCCGAGAGTACTAGCATCGAAATCATGACAAAGCATTTAGTTACTGACTTTTGCATTAAAACGTATCCATACGCATATCATTTCCCTTATTACTGACGGCTGGATTAAAGCATCATTACTCCAGTACCCGCTAGTCATCGTCAACTCAGTCTTTTAAATAATGTTTAACGTATACTTCATTCAATTTATCAATAGCGCTCAGATTTAACCCAGCTATCGAGTTAAAAGCCTCATCTTTAGTAAATGAAATAATCGACGACCCACCTGGAGAGAACCATTTAGCAGTCTGTTTAAAAGGCCAGGGCAGCTTATAACCTTTTTCTCTCAGAAGATGATTTAACATACTCCAGTCTTCGCTAAAATCGTTTCCGCTAAAAGGACTATCGCTTTGTGTAGTTTCTACCGTGAACAGGGCTATTGGTGTACAAAAATCAGTCGTGGTGGGAAAGTACATATTATAAAAACTCACAATCAGTTTCTGTACCTCTTCAGGAAAAGATCCTGGGATAGTCAACACACCTAATAAATATTTATAGTTGGGGTATCTTTTTATAAAATCGAATATACCTTGCCATAAATAATCAAGAACATTACCTTTTTGATAAGGTTTCTGGATAAAGCCACGACCTATTTCTACACACTGCTCTAAGCACAAATAGGCGCTATCATGATATTTAAATAAGCTATTACTATAGAGGCCAGCTATTCCATGGCGGGCGAGTTGCTCGCCAACAGGAACGAGACGGTACGCCCCCAGAATTTCTGTTTCAGCAGGATCCCACAATAAAATGTGATAATAACTTTCATCAAAAATATCATTATCTCTATCTTTACCGGACCCTGAACCAATATCGCGATAACAGCGTTCGCGTAAGCGTCCTAACTCATCAATAATTGGTGAGAAACGGCCAGTATTGCAGCGATAAATCAATAATTTTCTTCCATCATCAAACTGTCTTAATATTTCGCACTCATCTATCGCACTTATTAAATCCTCTCTATCTTCTTTTAGTCCTTGTGGCGAAATCGTATCGACAAGAGCTGCTCCATTCTTCCCTATGCTCTGGAGGTGCATCAAACATACATTAGCTGCTGCAGAAAGATCTTCATTGTATTTTTGCAATGAAGATAAGGTTATTTGCTGTCCGATATTGATTCCCATGGTCTTTCCACGATGGCGGAGAGCTTCACGAATAACCATTATATTTGACAGTTGCCGCCAGATCGTTGCAGTAAGATAATAAACGTTACTGTTTTTACCCGTAATATGAATAGGCACCAGCGCCGCATTATTTCTCATCGCCAGCTGTAAAAAACCGGGGTTCCACTTATGCTCCTGTAAACCTGAAAGAGACCAGTTAGCCAGTTTACCCGCTGGACATATAATTAATACGCCTCCCTCTCGCAGATGATTGTTCATCTCTCTAAATTTTTTATGGCTCATCTTACCGGCCATATTTTCAATACCAATGGTCAGTTCTGCCACCTGTGGAAATATAATTGGCAAAATGTGGTTGGCAATTATTTTTATATCTTTCCTCACCCGGGAGACCGTATGTATTAAAGCAAGACCATCGATGACAGTTGGATGATTTGAAATAACAACCGCTGCCCCATTTTCGGGTATGTTATTAAATTGATGTTGTTCGGTTGCACATTGCAATTCAAGGAGATCGACGACCGAATTAACCCATTCGACTCCACTTTGATTAACTAACCGATCGTTATATATTATGCGAGTAAATTTCTTATTGCCGAAAGCGGACCTGAAAAGCCATTTTTTCCAAAAGGGTATATTTGTATTTGGGAAAAATTCTCTAATGACTTTATCAAAGATAGTGTCCATATTAAAATCCTTTTTATAGAACTCATCTAAAATGACTATACTCGCGATCTTGCTGCCGGACAATACTACATAAAGTTAAATCATTGCCATTACAAAACAAATAAATATAATTAAATTGATTATATTCATGAAGAGAATGCACCCAACAGAGATATTAATACTTTTGTCATATTGAATTCAGAAAAAGCATACATAATAGTTAAAGGTAATACCCCATAACATTTTTGGCGGTTATACTTTGTAAAAAATACCACGATATAGCTTTAAGACGATACAAAAACATGTGGATGATCATACTCACATTCAATAATAAAAATAGGCCTACGGTTTTTCACTCTTTTTTATTCTGCCTGAAAGCAGGGAGAGATAGCTTTACTGCGAATAGACAGAATTCATTTGATAAAAATTAACAGCATAATGATGCTTAAGCCGCGAAAGAATCAAAGCTTATTTCCTATCTGCTATAAAAGGATACATTTCACTAAGCAAAGTAATCGCATTAAATACACCGAAGCTATGTCCCTTAAAAAATCAGTCTTGAAGTATTTCATCACTATTCCTGTTAAGTCACCGCCGGCATAGCTATAATCCTTGCATTCATTATTACGAAAACAGGAACGTCTATGATCCGCAGTATGACCGCCTATGCCCGCCGTGAAATCAAGGGTGACTGGGGTAGCGCCGCATGGGAGCTGCGCTCGGTAAACCAGCGCTATCTGGAAACGTACTTCCGCCTGCCGGAGCAGTTCCGTAGCCTGGAGCCCGTGGTACGCGAGCGCATTCGCGCCCGCCTGACTCGCGGTAAAGTCGAATGCACCCTGCGTTTTGAACAAGACCCCAGCGCTCAGGGCGAACTGATTCTCAACGAAAAGCTGGCTAAACAGCTGGTTAACGCCGCCAACTGGGTAAAAATGCAGAGTGATGAAGGGGAAATCAATCCGGTTGATATCCTGCGCTGGCCGGGCGTGATGGCCGCCAAAGAACAGGATCTTGACGCCATCGCCGCCGATATTCTGGCAGCCCTTGACGGCGCGCTGGATGACTTCATCGTCGCTCGCGAAACGGAAGGCCAGGCGCTGAAAGCGCTTATCGAGCAGCGTCTTGAAGGCGTGAGCGGCGAAGTGGCGAAAGTTCGCGCCCATATGCCGGAAATTCTCCAGTGGCAGCGCGAGCGTCTGGTCGCCAAGCTGGAAGATGCGGAAGTGCAGCTGGAGAATAACCGTCTCGAGCAAGAGCTGGTGCTGATGGCGCAGCGTATCGACGTTGCCGAAGAGCTGGACCGCCTCGAAGCCCACGTAAAAGAGACCTACAACATTCTGAAAAAGAAAGAGGCTGTGGGTCGCCGTCTCGACTTTATGATGCAAGAGTTCAACCGTGAGTCGAACACCCTGGCGTCAAAATCGATCAATGCCGAGGTCACCAACTCTGCGATTGAGCTGAAAGTGCTGATCGAGCAAATGCGCGAGCAGATCCAGAATATCGAGTAATCTCAGATACCTTTCTGAAGGCCGGTTTACCGGCCTTTTTTCATTCATTTCAAAAGCAATGTCTTTTATCCAGTACCCGGCAGGTCAAAAACGCCCCTGCCGCGCACAGCAGCGTCGGGGCCAGATAGCTGTGATCCATGTGGGTGAACTCCATCACCAGCACCACCGCCGTCAGCGGCATCTGCATGGAGGCGGCGAGAAAAGCGGCTGCCCCCACCAGGGCGAAACTGCTTTCATCTCCGCCAGGGAACCCTGATTGCCAGAGCGCGCAGAGCAGCAGGCTGACCAACCCGCCCACCGCCAGCCCCGGGGTTAACAACCCGCCTTCCGCGCCGCCGCGCAACACCGCCAGGATCACCACCAGCTTCAGCCCTAACAGGATCGCGACCATGGAGTGAGGCAGCCCGTCGCTGAGCGCCAGCTGCATCGGCCCCTTGCCATTGCCCGGTAGCGCAGGGAACCAGAGGCTAAGGACGGCCAGAAGCGAAAACGCCAGCAGACAGAACACCGGCATCTGCCAGTTACTTCGCACGCGTGAACGCGCTGCGCTGGTCGCTTTGCGAAAGAGCCAGGCGCCGGCGCCAAGAATCGGGCCCGCCAGAATCGCCCACCAGAGAAAGGTGTGCGGAAGCGCGCTGGAAACAAAATGGTATTGCGATTCATCCCCTAACCCGAGGGTGGCCGTCCAGGCGGCAATCGCCGAGGTCATTATCGCCGCCAGCGTTTTTTCCCAGCTAAACGACAGCAGCATGACCTCGAGGGTGAACAACGCCCCTGCCAGCGGGACGTTATACACCGCCGCCAGGCCCGCGCCCGCCCCACAGGCAATCAGCGTACGGGTTTCATCCTCCAGCAGGCGCAGCTTACGCGCCACCATCCCCGCTCCCAGCGCGCCCATTTCCCGGGGGGCCACTTCGCGGCCAAGCGGGGAACCCAGCGCTACGGTGACGATCTGCAGCAGAGCGTGGATCGTCGTGGTGCCCGCGGGCATGGGGACGGAAGGGTTAGCCACCGCCGCGGCAATGGAAACCCGCTTCTGCCCATAGCGACCAAGCAGCCACCAGCCAAATCCGGCGACGATGCCGCCGGCCACGATTGCCGCGATGCGACGTGGCCAGGGCGACGCCGTGACGCCCTGTAAAAATGACACCGAACCAACGATATGCGCTGGACTGTAGCCAAAAGCCAGGTGCTGAATGGCATGTAAAATCAGCGCCAGCGCCATACCGGACAGACCGGCCAGAATCCCGGTTAATACCACAGCCATCAGGCGAGTCAGATAATGTTTGTTCCCGGCGGCGACACGCATTTTCTCATCTCCTCGAGAAAGAAAATAAAAGGATAAAGGTCGGGACTTAAACATTAGGTATTCATAGCGTTTTCAATATAGATAACCGATCGGGAATAAGACATTACTTTTTCTAATCTGTAAAAATTCAAAAAATAATACTTAACCACCAAATAAAGCCAATTTAAGCCATGTTGTCATTACTTTTTCCTGGCCTAACGACTTCACTTTAGAAAATATCAATCGTGATCCTGCGCACAAATCGTTAACCTGCCGGCCACTGTCTGGGGGGATCTATGCTGCTTCATGTTCTGTATTTAATCGGTATCACCGCGGAAGCCATGACCGGAGCGCTGGCTGCCGGTCGTCGGCGGATGGACACGTTTGGCGTCATTATTATCGCCACCGCGACCGCGCTGGGCGGGGGTTCTGTTCGCGATATCCTGCTGGGACACTATCCTCTCGGCTGGGTGAAGCATCCGGAATACGTCATCATTGTCGCCGTCGCCGCCGTCCTTACCACAATTGCCGCCCCGGTAATGCCGCACCTTCGCCGGCTTTTCCTGGTGCTGGATGCGCTGGGGCTGATCGTGTTTTCCATCATCGGCGCGCAGATCGCCCTGGATATGGGCGAAGGCCCGGTTATCGCCTCTATTGCTGCGGTCATCACCGGCGTTTTCGGCGGCGTACTGCGCGATATGTTCTGCAAGCGCATTCCGCTGGTCTTCCAGAAAGAGCTGTATGCCGGGATCTCGTTTGCCGCAGCGGTACTCTATATAGCGCTGCAACACTACGTCAGCAGCCACGATGTGGTGGTCCTGGCCACGCTGCTGTTCGGCTTTACCGCCCGCATGCTGGCGCTGCGCTGGAAGCTCGGGCTACCGGTCTTCCACTACACCCACGACGCCCACTAACCGCCTTAAAACCCGGGGATGCGCTGCCTGCTAAGCCATTGCGCCAGCGCCGCCACGTCAGGGTCATGCAGGAAAGCCACTAACTGTCGGGCTCTGATCGCCCCCACGCCCGGCAGCGTGCGCCATTGCGCTTCACTCTTTGCCGTGAGGAGGCGCCAGTTTTCACTGCCAGGCTGCGCCAGCGCCCCCTGGGGCACCGGGATCCCCATCGCCAGCACCCAGCGTATAAAAGGCCGTTTACGAATAAGATCAAACTGATGCCAGAGGTGCTGCCCGCGGGCAGCCGAGATCCCCGGCATCGCCTGCAGCTGCTCCGGCGTGAGCGCCAGCCAGGAAAAAAGATGCTCCATCGGGTGCTGCTGCTGAATAACGCGCCATACGCTTTCCCCTACGCCATCGATATCCAGCGCCGACTTTGATGACAACCAGACCAGCCGGGAAAGAAACTGTTCGCTGCACTCGGGGGTGGCGAAATAGCAGGTTAGCGCATTGAATTTCGCCGCCGGCGGCGTCGGTTTATGGCGCTCGACCGTCCGCCAGACAACAGCGTCGATCCGTGGAATACCCTGGCCTGCCAGACTGATCTGCAGCTGATCGCCAACCCCGATATCCAGCGCCTGCCAGCGGCTCACAGAGCCAACGTTAACCCGCTGCACGCGTTTGTCATCCAGCCGCTGGGGCTCAAGCTCAGCCACTACGTTGAGTCTGCCGCTGCGGCCAGTACTGAAATGGATCGCCCGCACCTCCATCACCCGCGATGCCGGAGGATATTTCCAGGCTGCCAGCCACTCGCCCCTTCCCGGTGACCAGACGCGCCCCGACGGTTCGCGTCCTTCACGCACAATCACGCCATCGCTGACGAAGGGGAGCGGCGAGCGATACCAGCGCTGGCGCCACTCCGCCACCTGCTCAACGCGCGTTACCGAATGGGTGTATTGTCCGCTGTAGCCGAACCCCGCCTGCGCCAGCAGCTGCTGTCGACGGCGCATATCCGAGGGACCGTCTGGCCAGGCCCAGATAAAAACGTCCAGCTGGCTGAGCGGCGCCGCCGCCGCGCCAGCCCGCATCATCAACCCGGCGACTTTCGCCCGCGCGTTCATTCCGCCAGCCTGCTGCTGAATATGCCCCTCCCGACGCAGAAATAGCTCCCCCTGCAGCACGCTGTTGGCCAGTTCGCCGGTCGTCAGCTTCGCCAGCGCCGGGATCTGCCGCGCTCGGGCGGTCCACAACTCACCGCGCAGGCCATCCCCGCGGCTGATAGCCTGAACCAGATGCCCCTGGCGATAGACCAGGGTGACCGCCACGCCGTCCACTTTAGGCTGTACCCACAGGTCGGCTTTATTTTTCATCCAGCGGGCCACGCTGGCCTCATCCACCAGCTTGCGCACGCCAGTATGGGCGACCGGATGACGCGTATCGCCGGTCGGCGGAGGCAGATCGTCATCCTCAGGCGTCGCGCCCGGAAAGCATTGCCGCCACTGCGCCAGGCGCAAGGCGAGCTGGTCGTAAACGTCATCGCTCACCTCGCTGGCGCCCTGTCGCCAGTAAGCCTCGTTCCAGGCGTCAATCTGCTGATGTAGACGTGCGATCTCCTGTCTGCCTTTGGCCGGCGGCCAGTCCGGACACGTCGCCAGCGCGCTGGCGGAGAACATCCCTATCGCCAGCCACCCTCCTCCTTTACGCATTGCTGTCCCCTCCTTCATCACCTGGCGGAGAGTCTGCGGCAGAATGCCGGAAACCGCGACGGGCGCTTTTTCACCCTGCGAAGCGCCTTCCAGGATTTACACCTCGTTGCAGCAACGGCTGGCGAATTCAGGAAAACGGCAGGCAAAATGAAAGAAACAGCGGCAAAAAGTGTGACAAGGACTGCGTCACGCCGCGGCGACGTGTATAATAGGCTCGTATGTAGGACCTCTTTCGATAACCACATACAAAAGACACTCATGGCTCAAGGCACGCTTTATATTGTTTCCGCCCCTAGCGGCGCGGGTAAATCCAGCCTGATTCAGGCTTTATTAAAAACCCAACCGTTGTATGACACCCAGGTATCGGTTTCCCATACCACGCGGGCGCCGCGTCCGGGTGAAGTGCACGGCGAACATTATTTCTTCGTGAATCACGACGAATTCCGCTCGATGATTGGCGAAAACGCGTTTCTGGAACATGCAGAGGTCTTTGGCAACTATTACGGCACGTCGCGTAAAGCGATCGAGCAGGTGCTGGCGACCGGCGTTGATGTCTTCCTCGATATCGACTGGCAGGGCGCGCAGCAGATCCGTAAAAGCATGCCTGGCGCACGCAGCATTTTTATTCTGCCGCCGTCAAAAGATGAACTGGACCGTCGCCTGCGCGGCCGCGGCCAGGACAGCGAAGAGGTGATCGCGAAACGAATGGCCCAGGCCGTTGCGGAAATGAGCCATTACGCCGAATATGATTACCTGATTGTGAACGATGATTTTGACACCGCCCTGAGCGACCTGAAAAATATCATCCGCGCTGAACGTCTGCGCATGAGCCGCCAAAAGCAGCGACATGGCGCTTTAATCACCAAACTATTGGCAGACTGAACCCACATTCAGTATCATGCCCAGTCATTTCTTCACCTGTGGAGCATTTTAAGTATGGCACGCGTAACTGTTCAGGACGCTGTAGAGAAAATTGGTAACCGTTTTGACCTGGTACTGGTCGCCGCGCGTCGCGCTCGTCAGATGCAGGTAGGCGGAAAGGATCCGCTGGTACCGGAAGAAAACGATAAAACCACCGTAATCGCACTGCGCGAAATCGAAGAAGGTCTGATCAACAACCAGATCCTCGACGTACGTGAGCGCCAGGAACAGCAAGAGCAGGAAGCCGCTGAATTACAAGCCGTTACCGCGATTGCTGAAGGTCGTCGTTAATCACACAGCGGGTCGCCCTTGTATCTGTTTGAAAGCCTGAATCAGCTGATTCAAAACTACCTGCCGGAAGACCAGATCAAACGTCTGCGGCAGGCGTATCTCGTTGCACGTGACGCTCACGAGGGTCAGACACGTTCAAGCGGTGAACCTTATATCACGCACCCGGTCGCGGTAGCCTGTATTCTGGCCGAGATGAAGCTCGACTACGAAACGCTGATGGCCGCGCTGCTGCATGATGTGATTGAAGATACTCCCGCCACCTACCAGGACATGGAACAGCTTTTTGGTAAAAGCGTCGCCGAACTGGTAGAGGGGGTATCGAAACTTGATAAGCTCAAGTTCCGCGATAAGAAAGAGGCACAGGCCGAAAACTTTCGCAAAATGATCATGGCGATGGTGCAGGACATCCGCGTCATCCTCATCAAGCTTGCCGACCGCACCCACAACATGCGTACCCTGGGCTCGCTACGCCCGGATAAACGCCGCCGCATCGCCCGCGAAACGCTGGAAATCTACAGCCCGCTGGCGCACCGTTTAGGTATCCATCACATCAAAACCGAGCTCGAAGAGCTGGGCTTTGAGGCGCTGTACCCGAACCGCTACCGCGTCATTAAAGAGGTGGTCAAAGCGGCGCGCGGCAACCGTAAAGAGATGATCCAAAAGATTCTCTCGGAAATCGAAGGGCGTTTGCAGGAAGCGGGGATCCCCTGCCGCGTCAGCGGTCGCGAAAAGCATCTGTACTCGATCTACTGCAAAATGGTGCTTAAAGAGCAGCGTTTTCACTCGATCATGGATATCTACGCCTTCCGCGTTATCGTCCATGATGCCGATGTCTGCTACCGCGTGCTTGGCCAGATGCACAGCCTCTATAAACCGCGTCCAGGTCGTTTCAAAGATTACATCGCTATTCCGAAAGCGAACGGCTATCAGTCTTTGCACACCTCGATGATCGGCCCCCACGGCGTCCCGGTCGAGGTACAAATTCGTACCGAAGACATGGACCAGATGGCGGAGATGGGGGTCGCGGCGCACTGGGCTTATAAAGAGCACGGCGGCGAAAGCAGCACCACCGCGCAAATCCGCGCCCAGCGCTGGATGCAAAGCCTGCTGGAGCTGCAGCAGAGCGCCGGCAGCTCGTTTGAATTTATCGAGAGCGTTAAATCCGATCTGTTCCCCGATGAGATTTACGTTTTCACCCCGGAAGGGCGCATTGTCGAACTGCCCGCTGGCGCCACGCCGGTGGACTTCGCCTATGCGGTGCATACCGATATCGGCCATGCCTGCGTCGGCGCGCGCGTCGACCGCCAGCCCTATCCGCTGTCGCAGCCGCTCTCCAGCGGTCAGACTGTCGAAATTATTACCGCGCCGGGCGCACGTCCGAATGCCGCCTGGCTGAACTTTGTCGTCAGCTCGAAGGCGCGCGCCAAAATCCGTCAGCTGCTGAAAAACCTCAAGCGCGATGACTCGGTCAGCCTTGGCCGTCGCCTGCTCAACCACGCGCTGGGCGGTAGCCGCAAACTCGCCGAGATCCCGCCGGAGAATATCCAGCGCGAGCTCGACCGGATGAAGCTGGCCTCGCTTGACGATCTGCTGGCGGAGATCGGTCTGGGCAACGCCATGAGCGTGGTGGTGGCAAAAAACCTGCAGCAGGGCGAAGCCGCTGCGGCGCCGGTGCCGGCCAATGCCTCAAACCACGGCCATCTGCCGATCAAAGGCGCCGATGGCGTGCTGATCACTTTCGCCAAGTGCTGTCGCCCGATCCCCGGTGACCCGATTATCGCCCACGTCAGTCCCGGCAAAGGGCTGGTTATCCATCATGAATCCTGTCGTAACATCCGCGGCTACCAGAAAGAGCCGGAGAAATTTATGGCGGTTGAGTGGGATAAAGAGACCGCTCAGGAGTTCATTACGGAGATCAAGGTGGATATGTTTAACCACCAGGGCGCACTGGCTAACCTGACGGCGGCGATCAACACCGCCTCTTCCAATATCCAGAGCCTGAATACGGAAGAGAAAGATGGCCGCGTATACAGCGCCTTTATCCGCCTGACCGCCCGCGACCGCGTGCATCTGGCGAATATCATGCGCAAAATACGCGTCATGCCGGACGTGATTAAAGTCACCCGTAACCGAAATTAGCTTTTAGACAAAACATTCGAATTGCATCAAGGCGGCAAGCGAATGACAAATCTGCCGGGAGCAGATTTGAACGCTGCCTGCAGCGCCCCCGTCAGGGGCGAGGCCCAGGGATGGGCCGCGTGATCCGCAGCGGCTAAAGAGGTAATTCGAAGGATTAAGAGTAATGAATTCACAGCGTTATGCGCGTATCTGCGAGATGCTCGCCAGGCGTCAGCCTGACCTGACGGTCTGCATGGAGCAGGTCCATAAGCCCCATAACGTCTCTGCGGTCATCCGGACCGCAGACGCCGTTGGCGTACACGAGGTGCACGCGGTCTGGCCGAGCAGCCGGATGCGCACCATGGCCTCCGCCGCCGCGGGCAGCAACAGCTGGGTGCAGGTGAAAACCCACCGTACCATCGCAGATGCCGTCGGCCACCTCAAAGGCCAGGGTATGCAAATCCTCGCCACCCATCTTTCCGACAAAGCCATCGATTTCCGTGAAATCGACTATACGCGCCCAACCTGCATCCTGATGGGTCAGGAGAAAACCGGCATCACTCAGGAAGCGCTGGCCCTGGCGGATCAGGACATTATTATCCCGATGATCGGCATGGTGCAGTCGCTGAACGTCTCCGTCGCCTCGGCGCTGATCCTGTATGAAGCCCAGCGGCAGCGACAGAATGCCGGGATGTACCAACGCGCCAACAGCATGCTGCCGCCGGAAGAGCAACAGCGCCTGCTGTTTGAAGGCGGCTATCCGGTGCTGGCCCGCGTCGCGAGACAAAAAGGGCTGCCTTACCCCCACGTTAACGAGCAGGGCGAAGTGGAAGCCGATGCCGCGTGGTGGGCCACCATGCAGGCTGCGAGGTAAACCCGATGTCAGGCCGCCTGTTAGATGCCGTTCTGCTCAGTTCACTCACCGGCGTCGGGGCTGCGCAGAGCAGCAAGCTGGCGAAGATCGGCCTGCATACGGTACAGGATCTGCTGCTGCACCTGCCTTTGCGCTACGAAGATCGCACCCATCTTTATCCGATAGCCGATCTGCTTCCCGGCGTTTATGCCACCGTGGAAGGCGAAGTGCTCAACAGCAATATCACCTTCGGCGGCCGCCGAATGATGACCTGCCAGATCAGCGACGGCACCGGCATCCTCACCATGCGCTTTTTCAACTTCAACGCGGCGATGAAAAACAGCCTCGCGACCGGTCGACGCGTGCTGGCCTACGGTGAAGCCAAACGCGGGAAGTACGGCGCCGAAATGATCCACCCGGAATATCGCGTCCAGGGCGATATGAGCACCCCGGAGCTGCAGGAGACCCTAACGCCGGTCTATCCGACTACCGAGGGCATTAAGCAGGCGACCCTGCGCAAGCTCACCGATCAGGCGCTCGAGCTGCTGGAGACCTGCGCTATCGGCGAACTCCTGCCGCCGGAGCTGGCGCAGGGGATGATGAGCCTGCCGGAGGCGCTGCGCACCCTGCATCGTCCGCCGCCATCGTTATTGCTTAGCGAGCTGGAAAGCGGCAAGCACCCGGCGCAGCAGCGCCTGATTCTGGAAGAGCTGCTAGCGCACAACCTCAGCATGCTGGCGCTGCGGGCAGGCGCCCAGCGCTATCACGCCCTGCCGCTCGGCGCCAACGATACCCTGAAAAATCAGCTGCTGGCCTCCCTGCCCTTTAAGCCCACCGGCGCGCAGGCGCGGGTCACCGCCGAGATCGAGCGCGATATGGCGCTGGACGTGCCAATGATGCGCCTGGTGCAGGGCGACGTCGGCTCCGGTAAAACGCTGGTCGCCGCCCTGGCCGCGTTGCGCGCTATCGCCCACGGCAAACAGGTGGCGCTGATGGCGCCCACCGAACTGCTCGCCGAGCAGCACGCCAATAACTTCCGCAGCTGGTTTGCACCGCTGGGCATTGAAGTCGGCTGGCTGGCGGGCAAACAGAAAGGCAAAGCCCGCCAGGCGCAGCAGGACGCGATCGCCAGCGGCGAGGTGCAGATGATTGTCGGCACCCACGCCATCTTCCAGGAACAGGTGCAGTTTAATGGCCTGGCGCTGGTGATTATCGACGAACAGCACCGCTTCGGCGTACACCAGCGGCTGGCGCTGTGGGAGAAAGGTCAGCAGCAGGGTTTCCATCCGCATCAGCTGATCATGACCGCCACGCCGATCCCGCGCACCCTGGCGATGACCGCCTACGCCGACCTCGATACCTCGGTTATCGACGAGCTGCCGCCGGGCCGAACCCCGGTGACCACCGTCGCCATCCCGGACACCCGGCGCAGCGATATTATCGACCGCGTGCGCAACGCCTGCACCCACGAAGGCCGCCAGGCCTATTGGGTCTGTACCCTCATCGAAGAGTCCGATCTGCTGGAGGCCCAGGCGGCGGAAGCCACCTGGGAGGAGCTCAAGCTGGCGCTGCCGGAGCTGAATATCGGTCTGGTGCACGGGCGGATGAAACCGGCGGAAAAGCAGGCGGTGATGCTGGCTTTCAAGCAGGGCGAAATGCACCTGCTGGTCGCCACGACGGTCATTGAAGTCGGTGTCGACGTGCCGAACTCGAGCCTGATGATTATCGAAAACCCGGAACGTCTGGGTCTGGCGCAGCTGCACCAGCTCAGAGGGCGCGTCGGGCGCGGCGCGGTCGCTTCCCACTGCGTGCTACTCTATAAATCGCCGCTCTCTAAAACGGCGCAGAAGCGTCTGCAGGTGCTACGCGACAGCAACGACGGTTTCGTCATCGCCCAGAAAGACCTTGAAATTCGCGGTCCCGGCGAGCTGCTCGGCACCCGCCAGACCGGCAACGCCGAGTTTAAAGTGGCGGATTTACTGCGCGATCAGGCGATGATCCCCGACGTTCAGCGCATTGCACGCCACATTCATGAACGCTATCCGCTGCAGGCCCAGGCGCTGATCGAGCGCTGGATGCCGGAAACCGAACGCTATTCCAACGCGTAGCGCGCTTTTGCCGCGCTGCGGGCAATTTTTCTACACAATGAGTGGATTATGAAACGAGAACTGGCCATCGAATTTTCGCGTGTCACCGAAGCCGCCGCGCTGGCGGGCTATAAATGGCTGGGCCGCGGCGATAAAAACTCCGCCGACGGCGCCGCGGTGAACGCCATGCGCATTATGCTTAACCTCGTCAATATCGACGGCACCATCGTCATCGGCGAGGGCGAAATCGATGAAGCGCCGATGCTCTATATCGGCGAAAAAGTGGGCACCGGCAAGGGCGATGCGGTGGATATCGCCGTCGATCCCATCGAAGGCACCCGGATGACGGCGATGGGCCAGGCTAACGCCCTGGCGGTGATGGCGGTCGGCGATAAAGGCTGCTTCCTCAACGCGCCGGATATGTATATGGAAAAGCTGATTGTCGGCCCGGGCGCTAAAGGCGCTATCGACCTCAGTCTGCCGCTGGAAGAGAACCTGCGCAATATCGCCCGCGCGCTGAACAAGCCGCTGGGCGAGCTGACCGTCACCGTGCTGGCGAAACCGCGCCACGACGCGGTGATTGCTCAGCTGCAGCAGCTGGGCGTGCGCGTGTTCGCCATTCCCGATGGCGACGTCGCGGCCTCCATTCTCACCTGCATGCCGGATAGCGAAGTCGACGTGCTGTACGGCATCGGCGGCGCGCCGGAAGGGGTGGTTTCCGCCGCGGTGATCCGCGCGCTCGACGGCGATATGCAGGGCCGCCTGCTGGCTCGTCACCACGTGAAGGGCGACAGCGAAGAGAATCGTCGCATCGGTGAAAACGAGCTGGCGCGCTGCAAAACCATGGGCATCGAAGCGGGTAAAGTGCTGCGCCTTGATGAAATGGCGCGCAGCGATAACGTCGTCTTCTCCGCCACCGGCATCACCAAAGGCGATCTGCTGGACGGCATCACCCGTAAGGGCAATATGGCCACCACCGAGACGCTGCTGATCCGCGGCAAGTCGCGCACCATCCGTCGGATCCAGTCGATTCATTACCTCGACCGTAAAGATCCGGACGTCCAGCAGCACATCCTGTAATACCGCTTTCTCTCCTCCAGGCAACCGTCCGCGGGCGGTTGTCCTGTTCTTCGTTTATATTTGATCAATAGAGCTTTCTTGCGCCTGCGGGGTGGAAATCTTGCCCGTCTGGGCCGAAGATAAAGCATCGCTTGGCAACAGGAGAAGACGATGGCGGACTGGGTTAGCGGCAAAGTGACAAAAGTGGAGTACTGGACGGACGCCTTGTTCAGTTTATACGTGCGGGCGCCGGTTCAGCCGTTTACCGCCGGGCAATTTACCAAGCTCGGGCTGGAAATCGACGGCGAACGCGTGCAGCGCGCCTACTCCTACGTCAACGCTCCCGGCAATCCCGATCTCGAGTTCTATCTGGTCACCGTCCCGGAAGGCAAACTGAGCCCGCGTCTGGCGGCGCTGAAGCCGGGCGATGAGGTCCAGGTGGTGAGCGAAGCGGCTGGCTTCTTCGTCCTCGAGGAAGTACCGAATTGCGATACCCTGTGGATGCTGGCGACCGGCACCGCGCTTGGGCCTTACCTGTCGATTCTCCAGGAAGGCAAAGATCTTGAGCGCTTTAACCATCTGGTGCTGGTCCATGCCGTGCGCTACGCCGCGGACCTGAGCTATCTGCCGCTGATGCGCGAGCTTGAGCAGCGCTACGCCGGCAAATTACGCATCCAGACGGTGGTCAGTCGCGAAACCGTGGCAGGCTCGCTGACCGGCCGGGTGCCGTTCCTGATTGAAACCGGGGCGCTGGAGGAGGCGGTCGGCCTGCCGATGACCAACGACACCAGCCATGTGATGCTGTGCGGCAACCCGCAGATGGTGCGCGATACCCAACAGCTGTTAAAAGAGACCCGGCAGATGACCAAACATCTGCGTCGCCGGCCGGGCCACATGACGGCGGAGCATTACTGGTAATCAGGCGTCCGCTTTCCAGCGCACGTCCTGGGTCTCCTTGCCGAACTTATTCTCGCCCTGGGTGCCGACAAACGCCCCCAGGTCGATCAGCATCATGACGATAATCAGCGTCGGCACAAAGCGCCCGACGCCCCACTGCCAGACCTGCGGCAGCATCGCCCAGTTCCCCGCCAGCAGCATCCACGCCAAAATCATCAGCAGCGCCCACAGTCCGGATTTGCCGCGATCGTGCAGTCGCTTCACCACCACCGCCGCCGTCGGCCACAGCAGGCAGACGATAATAAACGCTGCCGTCTGCAGATTAAGCAGATTGCTGCCTGCCAGGGTGAACAGAGCGCTCATGGTCACCAGCCAGATGGCAATCCAGATCCAGAAATCGCGGCGGCCAATGCGCCCTTTAATTGAGAATAACCACTGCTGTAGGGTCATGCGTTTTTCCTTATCATCATCGTCTGCGTAGTTTACCCTGGCGTCGTGACTTTTTGACAAGCGCCGCGCTTCCCGATTTAATCGTCAGCAGGCAAAAAAAGGAACGACGGGCATGAAGAAGTGGACAATCTTGTGTTTCAGTGGGCTGATGGGCCTTGCCGTCGGCCCGCACGCGTTGTCCGCAGAAAGCGAATCGACGACCGCTGCTCCCTACCTGCTCGCCGGCGCGCCGAGCTTTGACCTGTCGATCAGCCAGTTCCGGGAAAAATTTAACGCCGATAACCCGAAGCTGCCTCTGAATGAATTCCGTTCCATATCAACCAGCCGCGATCGGGCTAACCTGACCCGCGCCGCCAGCAAGATAAACGAAAATCTCTATGCCTCCACCGCGCTGGAGCGCGGCACGCTGAAGATCAAATCCATGCAGATCACCTGGCTACCGATCCAGGGGCCGGAGCAAAAAGCGGCGAAGGCCAAAGCGCTGGAGTATATGAGCGCCATGATCCGCGCCTTCGTGCCCACCCTTAGCCCGGCGCAGAGCCAGCAAAAACTGCAGAAACTGCTGACCGCCGGCAAAGGCAAACGCTACTTCGCCGACACCGAGGGCGCCGTGCGCTATGTGGTGGCAGATCATGGCGAAAAGGGTCTGACCTTCGCTATTGAACCGATTAAGCTGGCGCTATCTGAAACGCTGGAAGGTAACAATAAATGACAAAAAGCAAAGCCTTTCCAGTGACGAGTCTCTATACTGTTTCACAGACCATGCTGCCCTCTGGGGCGGCTATATTCCTTAATTCGCTTAAGTAGCGTGGAGAATTAAAATGCGACATCCTTTAGTGATGGGTAACTGGAAACTGAACGGCAGCCGCCACATGGTAAACGAACTGGTTGCGAACCTGCGTACCGAGCTGGCTGGCGTAAGCGGCTGTGCAGTTGCCATCGCCCCGCCGGAAATGTATCTGGACCTGGCTAAGCGTGCGGCAGAAGGCAGCCACATCCACCTGGGCGCGCAGAACGTTGACGTGAACCTGTCCGGCGCTTTCACCGGTGAAACCTCCGCCGAAATGCTGAAAGATATCGGCGCGCAGTACATCATCATCGGCCACTCCGAGCGTCGTACCTACCACAAAGAATCCGACGAGCTGATCGCGAAGAAATTCGCCGTGCTGAAAGAGCAGGGTCTGACTCCGGTACTGTGCATCGGTGAAACCGAAGCGGAAAACGAAGCGGGCAAAACGGAAGAAGTTTGCGCGCGTCAGATCGACGCGGTACTGAAAACGCAGGGCGCTGCCGCTTTCGAAGGCGTGGTTATCGCTTACGAACCCGTATGGGCTATCGGTACCGGCAAATCCGCGACCCCGGCTCAGGCTCAGGCGGTGCACAAATTCATCCGTGACCACATTGCTAAAGCTGACGCCAAAATCGCTGAGCAAGTGATCATCCAGTACGGCGGTTCCGTTAACGCTGGCAACGCAGCAGAGCTGTTCACCCAGCCGGACATCGACGGCGCGCTGGTTGGCGGCGCTTCCCTGAAAGCAGACGCTTTCGCGGTGATCGTGAAAGCTGCAGAAGCGGCGAAAAAAGCCTAATCCGCTTTTCCCGGCGGCGACACGCGACCGGGATGACTGATAACTCTCTGAAGCCCGGCTTCGCACAGCGCAAGCCGGGCTTTTTTTGCCGCTACAGTTTCCCCAACAGCTGATACCAGGCGTAGTCCAGCGGCAGCAAAATCAAATAGCTCACCGCCGCCAGCGCCAGACACAGCAGCATCCCCGCCCTCGCCGGGACCTTGCCTAACCCCATCGCGACCACGATCGGCGACGCTTGATACGGCAGCAGCGGCGTGGAATAGCCCAGCACCTGAATCATAATTATGCTCAGCAACGGGAAGCCGGTGGCGTCGGCAAAGCTCTGGGCAAAGGTGGTGTAGAGCGCCGGCACGCCGTTGGCGGTCATAATAAAGTTCAGCGCGCTGGTTATCCCGGTCAGAGCGAGAAAGCTGGTGAAAGGATTGTCTTTATCCAGGGGCATCACTTCCAGCAGCGCATTGCCCACCACGCCGCCAATCCCGGTTTGGGTGACGGTGATCGCCAGCCCCAGAATCCCGGCGACGTAGATGCAGGTGCGCATATTCACGCCGCTGGCAAACTCCTCGCCGCTGATAAAGCCCACCCGCGGCAGCAGCGTTACCACCGCCGCCGCCAGGCCGGTCCACGCCGGGCCGACGCCGTGCCAGCTCTCGGTCACCCACAGCGTGAGGACCACCGCCAGCAGCCACGCCAGACGCTTCTCGTCGCGGCTCATCGCCGGCAGCGGCGCCAGGTCGCGCGGCGGATGCGGCTTACCAGGAAACAGCCAGCAGATTAGCGCCACCAGCACCGCCCCTTTCAGCCAGCCAAGCACCGGCGTATGCAGCAGTAAATAGGGGACATAATTCAGGTGGATACCGTACGAGCCTTCCGCCGCGCCGCTCATCACCAGATTCGGCACGTTGGCGGGCAGAATGGTCGCCGACAGCTGAAAGGTGCCGAATCCCACCGCCAGCGCCAGGCCGAACCAGCCGCGGCTACCGTCGGCAATGGCCGCCCGGCGGGCCATCGCCGCCACGATCGGCATCAGCAGCGCGATGCGCCCCATGTTGGAAGGCATCACGAACGCCAGGGCGTAGCTCAGGAGTACCACGCTGGCGACCATCCGCGGCCAGGAGTCGGTTAGCCGCGCAGACAACGCCTGCGCCGCCCGGTCCGCCAGCCCGGTTTTACGGATCGCGATGCCGAGCACAAAGCCGCTGAACACCAGCCAGAAGGCCGAGGAGGCAAAGCCGCCAAAGATCACCTCCGGCGGGGCGATTTTCGCCATCATCGCCGCAGCGAAAAACAGCAGCGCGGTGATAAACTCCGGCAGCAGCGACGTCGCCCAGAGCACAATGGTGACGCCGACAATCAGTGAAGGGAGGAACAGCGGGTGGGTAAGCCAGAGCGACATGCCTGTCTCCTGTCGTTTTTTTCAGCAAGAATACGACGACAGGTAAGACAGGTAAACGCCAGAACTAGTGGTTTGCGTTAAGGATGGCGCAGCGATGATCCTGAATCTCTTCCGCCGAGGCCCGGTTCAGGGAGAGCAGGTTACGCTCCGTCGCCAGCAGCACCAGCGAGCCGTCGCCCTGCTGGGCCATCGCCAGCGCGAAGCGTCCCATATGCTGACGCGCCTCCGGCACCTCTTCCGCCAGCATCAGGAATGGGCTGCGCTGGGCCAGCTCCGCCTCCGTCACCCGGCGCGCCAGGTATTCATGGCCCTCAAGCCCACCCGGTAGCGGCAGCCAGCGGCTGCTGATCGCCGCCGCATCCTTATCTAACTGCGCGCGCACATCGGGGCGCAGGCAAGAGATATGAATATGGAAATGGTTTTGCGTGCGTCCGCTGCGCGAGTTGATTGCCAGCGATACCGCGTTATCCGGGACCGGCGCGCCGTGGCGCTGGCTCATGATTTCACGCCCCTGCCAGGCCTGCCAGAAGAAGTTGGGCGTCAGCGGATCCAACAGCAGCGGGCTTTCGGTGCCGTTAATGCGGTAGGTCGGCATCAGCAAATACTGCAGCGGGCCGTTACGGTCTTTAAACAGCACATAGCCGCCCTTGAGGTTCACTTCGGCGCACGGCGACGGGTTTTGCTGCTGTTGCTGATGGGGAACGCACTGCTGCAGAACAATCTTGCGCAACGCGTCCGGGTTGCCAGAGTGCAGCCAGTAGTAGCCGCCGGCCAGCGCCGCGAGGATCGCCACCAGCAGCGCCAGCAAAAAGTATCTTACTCTTCTCATTTTCATTCCCTGTTAAGCCTGAAGCGGAAGAGTAACGTAATTTGATGACTAAATGAAAACAGATGACGGGCGGGGCGCTTTTCCGGATGGCGTCTGGCGCGTTGCCCGGGCTACGCTGGCAGCCTGTAGGCCCGCGCAAGCACAGCCACTGCAGGGCGATGGCAGCAAGCCCCGCCGGAGCGGGGCTGGAGAGGTTTAACGCTGGCTAATCTGGTCGAAGGTGCCGCCGTTGGAGAAGTGCGCTTTCTGCGCTTTCGTCCAGCCGCCGAACTCCTGATCGATGGTGAACAGCTTCAGTTTCGGGAATTCATTAGCATATTTCTTCGCCACGTTCGGATCGCGCGGACGGTAGAAGTTCTTCGCCGCAATCTCCTGGCCTTCCGGCGAGTAGAGATACTTCAGGTACGCTTCCGCCACCTGGCGGGTGCCTTTCTTATCCACGACTTTATCGACCACCGAAACGGTCGGCTCAGCCAGAATCGACTCACTCGGAGTCACGATTTCAAACTTGTCTTTGCCCAGTTCGTTGGTCGCCAGCAGCGCTTCGTTTTCCCAGGCGATCAGCACATCGCCGATCCCGCGTTCTACGAAGGTATTGGTCGAACCGCGCGCGCCGGAGTCCAGCACTTCCACGTTTTTATACAGCGCCTTGACGAACTCCTGGGCTTTCGCCTGGTCGCCATGGTTCTGATGCAGGGCATAGCCCCAGGCCGCCAGGTAGTTCCAGCGAGCGCCGCCGGAGCTTTTCGGGTTCGGGGTAATGACCGACACGCCCGGTTTGATCAGGTCGTTCCAGTCATGGATCTGTTTCGGATTGCCCTTACGGACGAGGAACACGATGGTGGAAGTATAGGGCGCGGAGTTATCCGGCAGGCGCTTCAGCCAGTTTTTATCGATACGGCCGCGCTCGGCGATCGCGTCGACGTCGTAGGCCAGCGCCAGCGTAACCACATCCGCTTCAATACCGTTAATCACCGAGGTCGCCTGCTTGCCGGAGCCGCCGTGCGACTGGCGGATCACCACGTTGTCGCCGGTCTCCTGCTTCCAGTGCGCGCTGAACGCTTTGTTGTACTGTTCGTACAGCTCGCGCGTTGGATCATAAGATACGTTTAATAGCTGAATGTCTTTTGCCAGAACGCTGGCGGATGCCAGCAACAGAGTTAACCCTACGCCCCACTTATTCATCGCACCGCTCTCTTTATGTCGTGTTGTGATGGGCTAAGCGTGCCAGAAAGCGATTCAATGATTAAAGAATAAAAAAAGATTGGCTATAACTTGCGAGTATAAAGGAAGGGATAAGGATCACCCCCTCCCTGGCGGGAGAGGGCGCGAAGCGATTAGACTTCTTCCATGCGGCCCAGCAGCGCCTGCAGACGCTCCTGCCAGCCCTGCTGCTGCTCTTTCAGCTGGCTGTTTTCGCGCTCCAGCTCTTCACGACCATGCTGCGCGCTCTGAACTTCCTGCGCCAGGGTGTTGTTCTTTTCTTTCAGCTCTTCGATTTCCATCTGCAACAGAGTGATGGTATCAATCGCCTGCTGAACCTTAGATTCTAATTTCTCAAACACTTCTAATGACATCGTCATACCTCTCCTGAACTTGCAAGGCGTTGATAGAAACTGGTGTTTCGTATACGCGGTCCCGCCTTAACGAAAATTAGCGCACATAGCGGTGTTATCGTCGATTGTATGAATCCCCGCCTCCCCTGTCCAGCGGCAAGCCGCGCAGATTGCGGTTTGCAACACTTTTCAGTCTTTACCTGGTACTTTCAGCGCAGTTCGCTCGTACTTCATGAGCCATTGTTAATTTTATGGTTAACAAAATGCGAGGTGAAACGCTCCGGCAGCGCGCTCAATGCGCGCAAATGGCGCGAAAACGCTCATTTTCTTGACGTGGTACACACATTTGAAGTTCGATATTTCTCGTTTTTGCTCGTTAACGATAAATTAACACTATGCCTACATGGCAATATGGTCGTCTGTGACCACCCTACATACAATAATCATCACCACGCTTCAGGATTCGATTATGAGCCAAACATCAACCTTAAAAGGCCAGTGCATCGCAGAGTTCCTCGGTACCGGGTTGTTGATCTTTTTCGGCGTTGGGTGCGTGGCTGCGCTCAAGGTCGCGGGAGCCAGCTTCGGACAATGGGAAATCAGCATCATCTGGGGTCTGGGCGTCGCCATGGCGATCTACCTGACCGCCGGGGTATCCGGTGCGCACCTTAACCCTGCGGTGACCATCGCGCTCTGGCTGTTCGCCTGCTTCGATGGCCGCAAAGTGGTTCCTTTTATTATTTCGCAATTCGCTGGCGCCTTTTGCGCTGCGGCATTAGTTTACGGGCTTTATTACAATCTTTTCCTCGATTATGAAACCACCCACCATATGGTACGCGGCAGCGTGGAAAGCCTTGATCTGGCTGGCATCTTCTCCACTTACCCGAACCCGCATATCAATTTTGTGCAGGCCTTCGCGGTAGAGATGGTGATTACCGCTATCCTGATGGGCGTCATCCTGGCGCTGACCGACGATGGCAACGGCGTGCCGCGCGGCCCGCTGGCGCCGCTTCTTATCGGCCTGCTGATCGCGGTGATTGGCGCCTCCATGGGCCCGCTGACCGGCTTCGCCATGAACCCGGCGCGTGATATCGGCCCGAAAGCCTTCGCCTGGCTGGCCGGCTGGGGTGATGTCGCCTTCACCGGCGGCAAAGATATACCTTATTTCCTGGTGCCGCTGTGCGCACCGGTGGTCGGCGCGGCGCTGGGCGCGTTCAGCTATCGTAAGCTGATTGGCCGCCACCTGCCTTGCGACACCTGCGTGGACGAAGAGCAACAGAGCCCCTCCTCTTCCACCACTCAACATAAAGCTTCGCTGTAATCTGACTACGGGACACCGACTATGACCGACAAAAAATATATCGTTGCGCTTGACCAGGGCACTACCAGCTCCCGGGCCGTTGTGATGGATCATGATGCCAATATCGTCAGCGTCTCCCAGCGAGAATTCGAACAAATTTATCCTAAGCCAGGCTGGGTCGAACACGACCCGATGGAAATCTGGGCGTCCCAAAGCTCGACGCTGGTCGAAGCGCTGGCCAAAGCGGATATCAACTCCGATCAGATCGCGGCCATCGGTATCACCAACCAGCGTGAGACCGTGGTGGTGTGGGAGCGTGAGACCGGCAAACCGATCTATAACGCCATCGTCTGGCAGTGCCGCCGCACCGCAGAGATCTGCGAGCAGCTCAAGCGTGACGGGATGGAGGAGTATATCCGCAAGGCCACTGGCCTGGTGGTGGACCCCTACTTCTCCGGCACCAAGGTGAAATGGATCCTCGACCATGTCGAAGGTTCCCGTGAGCGTGCGAAGCGCGGTGAGCTGCTGTTTGGCACCGTGGACACCTGGCTTATCTGGAAGATGACCCAGGGTCGCGTGCACGTCACCGACTACACCAACGCCTCGCGCACCATGCTGTTCAACATCCACGACCTGGACTGGGACGACAAGATGCTCGACGCGCTGGATATTCCGCGCGCCATGCTGCCGGAAGTGCGCAAGTCGTCCGAAGTGTACGGCCAGACCAACATCGGTGGTAAAGGCGGGACCCGTATTCCTATCGCCGGGATCGCCGGTGACCAGCAGGCGGCCCTGTTCGGCCAGCTGTGCGTCAAGGAAGGGATGGCGAAAAATACCTATGGCACCGGCTGCTTTATGCTGATGAACACCGGCGAAAAAGCGGTGACCTCCACTCACGGTTTGCTGACCACCATCGCCTGCGGTCCGCGCGGCGAGGTGAACTACGCTCTGGAAGGGGCGGTGTTTATGGCTGGCGCCTCCATTCAGTGGCTGCGCGACGAGATGAAGCTCATCAGCGATGCGTTCGACTCCGAGTACTTCGCCACCAAAGTGAAGGACACCAACGGCGTGTATGTCGTGCCCGCGTTCACCGGTCTTGGCGCGCCCTACTGGGACCCGTATGCCCGCGGCGCGATTTTCGGCCTCACCCGCGGCGTGAACTCGAACCACATTATCCGTGCGACGCTGGAGTCCATCGCCTATCAGACCCGCGACGTGCTGGAAGCAATGCAGGCTGACTCCGGTATCCGTCTGCACGCCCTGCGCGTGGACGGCGGCGCGGTGGCCAACAACTTCCTGATGCAGTTCCAGTCCGATATCCTCGGCACCCGTGTGGAGCGTCCGGAAGTGCGCGAAGTCACAGCCCTGGGCGCCGCCTATCTGGCCGGGCTGGCGGTCGGCTTCTGGCAGAACCTTGATGAGCTGCAGGAGAAAGCGGTGATTGAGCGCGAATTCCGCCCGGGCATTGAAACCACCGAGCGCAACTATCGCTACAGCGGCTGGAAGAAAGCGGTGAAACGCGCCCTGGCGTGGGAAGAGCACGACGAAGCGTAAGATTGTTGAGGTATTCCCGGCTGGCGGCGTAAACGCCTTGGCCGGGATACAACCAGCAGGCCGCACACCCCGTAGCCCGGCTAAGCGCAGCGCGAGCCGGGGAGAAGCCGCGCCAGCGCATAAATCCCGGGGTATCCCCGGGTTGCGGCGTAAACGCCTTACCCGGGCTACACAGCCCGCAGACCACATAATCAGGTAGCGCACCGCCTCCGGGTTTTTATCAGCCAAACACCGGCAGCAGCAGAAACAGCTTAATCACCAGCGCGTTGACGATATCGATAAAGAACGCCCCCACCATCGGCACCACCAGGAAGGCCATGTGCGACGGGCCAAAACGGTCGGTAATCGCCTGCATATTGGCAATCGCCGTCGGCGTTGCCCCCAGACCAAACCCACAGTGGCCCGCCGCCAGCACCGCGGCATCGTAGTTTTTGCCCATCATCCGGTAGGTGACGAACACCGCATACAGCGCCATCGCCAACGCCTGGACCGCCAGGATAATAATCATCGGCAGCGCCAGGGAGGCCAACTCCCACAGTTTGAGGCTCATCAGCGCCATGGCGAGGAACAGCGACAGGCTGACGTTGCCCAGCACTGACACCGCGCGATCGAACACCCGATACAACCCCGCCAGCGCCAGGCTGTTGCTAAGGATCACGCCGATAAACAGCACGCAGACGAAGGTCGGCAGCTCAAAGACGCTGCCCGCCAGCAGTTGCGCAACCACCTTGCCCAGCGTCAGACAGATGGCGATCAGGGCGATACTCTCGATCAGCACCAGCGACGTGATCACCCGCCCCACGTCCGGCTTTTCAAAGGCGGTCGGCGCCACCTGATCGTCCGGCGTCCCGTCAGGAGAGGAAGAGTGCTTCACCAGGTAACGCGCCACCGGGCCGCCGATCAGACCGCCGAGCACCAGGCCGAAGGTCGCGCAGGCCATCGCCACCTCCGTGGCATTGGCAAAGCCATAGCGCTCAATGAACAGCTTGCTCCACGCCGCGCCGGTGCCGTGGCCGCCGGAAAGGGTGATAGTGCCGGCCAGCAGCCCCATCAGCGGATCCAGCCCCAGCAGCTTCGCCATGCCGATACCGAGAGCGTTCTGCAGCAGCAGCAGACCAACCACCACAATCAGAAAGGTACCCAGCACCTTGCCGCCCGCCCGCAGGCTGGCGAGGTTGGCGTTTAGCCCGATGGTGGCGAAGAACGCCAGCATCAGCGGATCTTTGAGGCTCATATCGAAATCAATTTCGATATCCATACTTTTTTTCAGCACCAGCAGCGCCAGCGCCACCAGCAGACCGCCGGCAACAGGTTCAGGAATGGTGTATTGCTTGAGGAGGGGAACGGTTTGGACGAGTTTTCTGCCGAGTAACAGCACAAGCGTTGCGGCAACGAGCGTCGATAAGGTATCGAGATGAAACATAAAAAGCTCCTTATGGCGCATGATCCATTCACACGCGACGATATTCCTGGTGTCTTTAGCTTCTCATCATGAGGAGTCAGAGGGGGATTTTACGCAGAACGGCGGAAAAAATGACAGGAAAACATATTTTGTATCCTGAATGATGCGATTTAGCATACAAAATGTTAATTATCTCGTTGCGCATATTCACGGCATAAATTTTTATGGGCAATCGCTGGCAAACGTTTGCTTTTGGTCTACAGTCCGATAAAATTCCCGCTTTGCCACCTTGGGATTGCTTGTGATGTCCGTTAACACCGCAGAGTCAGAAAATGCGCAACCGGTTGCGCATAAACCAGCCAGCGAATTAATCTACCGCCTCGAAGATCGCCCACCGCTACCGCAAACCCTGTTCGCCGCCTTCCAGCACCTGCTGGCGATGTTTGTCGCGGTGATCACCCCGGCGCTGTTAATCTGCCAGGCTCTCGGTCTCCCGGCGCAAGATACCCAACATATCATCAGCATGTCGCTGTTCGCCTCGGGCGTGGCCTCCATTATTCAGATCAAAGCCTGGGGCCCGGTCGGTTCCGGACTGCTCTCCATCCAGGGCACCAGCTTCAACTTTGTCGCCCCGCTCATCATGGGCGGCACCGCGCTGAAAACCGGCGGCGCCGACGTCCCGACAATGATGGCCGCCCTGTTCGGCACCCTGATGCTGGCCAGCTGCACGGAAATGGTCCTCTCCCGCGTCCTGCATCTGGCGCGCCGCATCATTACCCCGCTGGTCTCCGGCGTGGTGGTGATGATTATCGGCCTGTCGCTGATTCAGGTCGGATTGACCTCCATCGGCGGCGGCTACGCGGCGATGGCCGACCACACCTTCGGCGCGCCGAAGAACCTGCTGCTGGCGGGCATCGTGCTGGCGCTGATCATCATTCTCAACCGCCAGCGTAATCCCTATTTGCGCATCGCTTCGCTGGTGATTGCCATGGCGGCGGGCTATCTGGCGGCGTGGTTCCTCGATATGCTGCCGGCCAACACCGCCCCGACCAACAGCAGCCTCATCACCGTTCCGACGCCGCTGTACTATGGCCTCGGCATCGACTGGAGCCTCCTGCTGCCGCTGATGCTGGTGTTTATGATCACCTCCCTGGAAACCATCGGCGATATCACCGCCACCTCCGATGTCTCCGAGCAGCCGGTCTCCGGTCCGCTGTATATGAAACGCCTGAAAGGCGGCGTGCTGGCTAACGGCCTCAACTCCTTTGTTTCCGCGGTCTTCAACACCTTCCCGAACTCCTGCTTCGGCCAGAACAACGGCGTGATCCAGCTGACCGGCGTCGCCAGCCGCTACGTCGGCTTTGTGGTAGCGCTGATGCTGATCGTCCTCGGGCTGTTCCCGGCGGTGAGCGGTTTCGTACAGCATATCCCTGAGCCGGTGCTCGGCGGCGCCACGCTGGTGATGTTCGGCACCATCGCCGCGTCCGGCGTGCGCATCGTCTCCCGCGAGCCGCTGAATCGCCGGGCGATCCTGATTATCGCCCTGTCGCTGGCGGTGGGCCTCGGCGTGTCGCAACAGCCGTTGATCCTGCAGTTCGCGCCGGACTGGCTGAAGAATCTGCTCTCCTCCGGCATCGCCGCCGGCGGTATCACGGCGATTGTTCTGAATTTAATTTTCCCGCCGGAAAAAGCCTGATTTAACGCGCCCCCGGTCGTGCCATCGGCCGGGACGCCCCCCTGTTGTCCTCCACCGCCTGCTCCGTCACGGAAATAAACCACGCCTGCCTTGAGAAGTGCGCCTAAATCGGGCATAACACGGTTATGTGCATCTCACAGAATGGAAGACCATGAAATTTCTTGGAAAGCTGATTCTCTGGCTGCTAGTCGCTCTGCTGCTCGTCATGGTTGGCGCGTGGTTCCTGCTGCAAACCCACTGGGGCGCCCGCCAGGCCAGCGCCTGGCTCAGCAATGGCACCGGCTGGCAGGTCTCCTTCGATGCGATGGATCATGATTTCTCCTCCCCTCTGCATGTGCAGTTGCAAAACGTCACCTTTGGCCGGGAAGGCAAGCCGGCAACCCTGGTGGCGAAAACGGTCGATATTGGCTTCAGCACCCGCCAGTTTAGCGACCCGCTGCATGCGGATGAGATTGTCCTTAACGACGGTACCCTGAATCTGTCCCCCCACTCTGCCGACCTGCCGTTCGCTGCCGACCGGCTGATGTTGCGCAATATGGCTTTCAATAGTCCGGAAACCGGCTGGGCGCTCAGCGCGCAGCGCGTCACCGGCGGCGTCAGTCCATGGGCGCCGGAGGCAGGCAATGTGCTGGGGAAAACGGCGCAGATCCAGATGAGCGCGGGTTCAATGACGCTCAACGGCGTCGAAGCCAGCAACGTCCTGATTCAGGGCAAGATTGATCAGGGCGAAGTCACCCTCTCCACCCTCGGCGCCGATGTCGCCCGCGGCACCTTAACCGGCAATGCGAAACGCAGCGCCGACGGCAGCTGGCTGGTGGATAACCTTCAGCTAAATGAGATCCGACTGCAGAGCGCCGCCTCGCTGGCCGACTTTTTCGCGCCCTTAACCACGGTCCCCTCTCTGCAGATTGGCCGCCTGGATATCACCGACGCCCGCCTGCAGGGGCCGGACTGGGCGGTAACCGACCTCGACCTGAACCTGCGCAACCTGACGCTCAGTCACGGCGGCTGGCAGAGCCAGGACGGCACGCTGTCGATGAATGCCAGCGAATTTATCTACGGCTCGCTGCACTTTTTCGACCCGATCGTGAATGCCGAATTTTCACCCCAGGGTATTGCCCTGCGCCAGTTCTCCTCGCGCTGGGAGGGCGGCATGGTGCGAACCTCCGGCAACTGGCTGCGCGCCGGTAACGCGCTGGTGCTCGACGACACCGCCTTCGCCGGGCTGGAGTACACGCTGCCGGCGAACTGGAAGCCGCTGTGGATGACGCCGCTGCCGGCCTGGCTGCAAAGCCTGACGCTGAAAAAATTCAGCGCCAGCCGCAACCTGATCATCGATGTGGACCCTGCCTTCCCATGGCAAATTACCGCTCTCGATGGCTATGGCGGCGAGCTTCAGCTGGTGAAAAACGGCAGCTGGGGGGTGTGGAACGGTAGCGCGACGCTGAACGCCGCGGCGGCGACTTTTAACCGAATTGACGTGCGCCGCCCTTCACTCAAGCTGAGCGCCACGGCGTCGACGCTCAATATCACTGAGCTCAGCGCGTTCACCGAGCGCGGTATCCTGCAGGCCACCGCCGCGGTATCCCAGCTGCCGCAGCGCCAGGTCAATCTGAGCTTGAACGGCCGCGGCGTGCCGCTGAATATTCTGCAGGCCTGGGGCTGGCCTTCGCTCCCCATCAGCGGGGATGGCAATCTCCAGCTGACCGCCAGCGGCAGCGTGCAGGCCGATGCCCCGCTCAAGCCGACGGTCAACGCACAGCTTAGCGCCGTGAACATGGAGAAACAGCAGGTGGCGCAAACGATGCGCAACGGCGAGGTCAATACCGCCCCCGCCGCGCCAGCGCCCGCTCCCGTCACGCCATAGCGATATCCCATCATCCTCTCCCCCACGGGAGAGGGAAGGCTTCTCTGCAAAAACGCCGCTCTGGCTACGCCCTCTCCCTGTCAGGGAGAGGGTCTGCAGGCATTCTGAAACCTGTGTGCAATAAGCGCCTATCTGTGCCTATTTACCGCTACTGGTTCCCTTCAAATATCAGAGTTGCTATAACCAAAATACTGGAAGTCGATAAAAAACCGCTCCCTGTCCCTACAAAAATATAAAAGGATCAATCATGCCTGAAATACGTCAGCGTATTCTGGAGAATATGCAAAAATTCTCCCGGGCCATGATCGGCGCCGTATTGTTCTTGCCGGTCATTGGCTTAATTCTGGCCCTCAGTTCAGTATTAACTAATCCGACATTAATTGCTGAAACCAGTTTCCTGCACCAGCTTGGGCAGATGCTCGGCGACACCTTTTGGCCTTTATTTGGCAACCTCGGCTTATTATTTTGCGTCGGCATTAGCTATGGTCTGGCAAAAGATAAAAAAACCGAAGTCGCGCTGGTTGCGGTGATGTGCTTCATTATGTTTCTTGGCGCCAACCACTCCTGGCTGGAACACACCCACGGACTCGCCGAAAAAATTAACGGTGAATATTATGGCACCGGGCAAACCCAGCTGCTGGGCTTTGTGGTGGTGGATATGGGCGTTTTCCTTGGCATTATTCTCGGCTGCACCATCGCGTGGGTGCACAATAAAGTCTCTACCATTGACCTGCCCGGCGCGCTGTCGATGTACGGCGGCGCCAAGCTGACGCTGGTGGCGATGACGCCGGTGGTTATCTTCTACGCCATCGCCTTTACCTGGATTTGGCCGTTTATGACCCACGGCATCTCCGCCCTCACCGGCTTTATGAAAAATGCCGGGGTCGCCGGGGTCTTCGTCTATGGTTTCTTTGAAAAATTTCTTATCCCGACCGGCCTGCACCATTTTGTCTGGTCCCCCTTCCAGCTCACCCAGATTGGCGGCACCCTGAACGTGGACGGCCAGGTGGTCTCCGGTACCCAGGCCATTTTCCTCGCCTATATGCGCCACCCGGATCTGACCCCGGTGATGAATGAGGCCCTACGCTTCTCACAGCAAGGGATGACCACCATCTTCGGCCTCGCCGGCGCCTCGCTGGCGTTCTACCACACCGCGAAGCCGGAGAAAAAAGTAATGGCTAAGGCGATTCTGCTGCCGGCGATTATCACCTCCATGCTGACCGGCATCACCGAGCCGATTGAGTTCACCTTTTTGTTTGTCTCGCCGCTGCTGTGGGTGATCCATGCGACGTTAACCGCCGCCTCGCAGGCCATTTGCGACCTCTTCACCGTACGCCCCTGGGGCGCATCGGGCCTGATCGAATTTCTGATCTATAACCTGCCGCTGCCGGTCTCCTTAACGCGCTGGCCGGGATATGTCCTTATCGGGATCGGCCAGTTCGCCGTCTACTACGTGATTTTCCGCACCCTGGTGGTGAAGCTGAATCTGAAAACGCCGGGCCGGGAAGATGACGAGAGCGTGAAGCTCTACAGCAAAGCGGAGTACCGCCAGAAAGTCGCGCAGCCGCAGTCGGTTACCGATGACATTATCCGCGGCCTCGGGGGCAAGGAGAATATTCTCTCCGTCGATAATTGTTTTACTCGTCTGCGCGTAGCCGTGCGCGATATGGCGCAAGTTGATGACGCGCAATTAAAAAATACCGGCGCCAACGGCGTGGTGCGCAATCGTAATGAAGTTCAGGTTATTTATGGCGTAAAAGTGGGACAGGTACGTTCCCGGGTTGATAACTGGTTAGCAGAAAATTAATGAGGAGTTTGTATGAAATTAACCGTATTAGGCGGGGGCGGCGTTCGCTCTGCATTTTTAGCGAAATCTCTGGCATATAATGCTCACCGCATTGGTTTAACGGAGGTGGTTTTTCTCGATAACTCTGCGGATAATCTGGCGATATTTGGCGAAATTGCCCGCTATGTATTTACGACCATTCGCCCGGATATTCATTTCACGACCACCACCGACCCGGTCGCGGCGCTGCAAAACGCCAATTATATTATTACCACCCTGCGGGTCGGCGGCGATGAAAGCCGCATTCGCGACGAGCGCATTGCGCTGCAACATAACACCCTCGGCCAGGAGACCACCGGCGCCGGCGGCTTCGCGATGGCTATGCGCTCGATCCCGGCGATCCTCGACTATTGCCGGCTGATCGAAGCCCATGCCGCCGAAGACGCCATTCTGTTTAACTTTACCAACCCGTCAGGCCTGGTGACGGAAGCGATCGTCAAGTCCGGCTTTAAGCGTCGGGTCTATGGGATCTGCGATGCGCCTTCCGAGCTGATTCGTGAATTGCCGGCGATCCTCGGCTGTGAGGAGCGCGACCTGAGCGTGGAATGCTATGGGCTGAACCATTTCTCCTGGTTTACCCACTTCACCGTGCGCGGGGAAGCGGTGACCGAGCGGCTGATCGCCAGCCCGGCGCTGTACCAGAAGACCGCGATGCAGTACTTCTCACCCGAGCTGGTGCGGCTGTGCGATAACCAGTTACTCAACGAATATCTCTATTATTACTACTATCGCGACGAGGCGCTGAAGGCGATTCAGGGGGCAGGCGAAACGCGCGGGGAGCAGATCGCCCGTATCAATCAGGAGATGCGCCAGGCGCTGCGCACCGTGGATGCCAGAACGCAGCCGGAAGCCGCCTTCAATATCTGGATGCAGCACTACCTGCGCCGGGAAAACAGCTATATGCAGAACGAATCCCGGCAGGAGAAATTTCATACCCGCGAGCCGCTGACGCTGCGGCAGTTTATCGAAGAGCCGGACACCGGCGGCTATGCCGGGGTGGCGCTGGATATTCTGGAAGCGGTGAACAGCACCACCACCAAGCGGATCGTGGTGTCGATCCAGAATAATGGCACGCTCGACTTTTTGCGCCCTGACGACGTGATTGAGATCAGCTGCGACCTGAGCCGGGAGGGCCTCAGGCCGGTCACGCCGACGAAGGTGCCGACGGCGCAGAAGAATATGATTTCCTGCGTGAAAGAGTATGAGCGGCTGGCGGTAGCGGCGATCCTGCAGCAGGATAAGTCGCTGGCGGTGCGGGCGCTGATGGCGCACCCGCTGATCGGTTCCTGGTCGCTGGCGAAAACCCTGGTCGAAGCTTATCTCGACGATAAGCAGTTCGCCGCCTGGCGGTAAATCACTGACCGGACCTGGAGGCGTAGGCCGGGTAAGGCGCAGCCGCCACCCGGCAACATGGCGGCGCGGCGCCTGATATATTGCCCGGCGGCACTGCGCTTAGCGGGGCTAGCTATTGCCAGGTGCGCGGGTAAACCACATCTTCAGTAGCCGCTCAAAGCCTAGGATGCAGTAGCCGAAAAACGGGTTGCTCCAGTAAATATCATCGTCGAACTTCTGCGGATCGTGAATGATAAACGCCGTATCCGCAGCCTGCGCCAGCGGGCTCTGATAATCACCGGTAAAGCAGACCAGGTTGATCTCCTTCCCCTCCATGGCCTTCACCCAGTTGAGCGCCGAGCTGCTGCGCCCGGATTTAGAAATGATCCAGATGGAGTCGAAGCGAGCGGCGTTTTTCTGCTCAAGGATTTCGTAATCCGGCCACAGCGCCAGGCTGGCATTCACCCCAGTGACGAGGAACTTGTTATAAATATACTGGGCAATCAACTGCGAAAAACCGCTGCCGTGGATCAGGACGCGCTGCTGCGCAAGGCTTGCCAGCAGCGGCGTCAGCGCCTCCGCCGGCTGAATGCTCATATAGTCGATATCGTTGGTGACATCGAGCTTCGGCATGGTGATATTGAACTTGATGAAATAGACCAGCTCCAGCCAGCCGCTGAACTTAAGCTTTTTCGCCAACCGCACCAGCGAGGAGGGGTTACTGTAGCACTGCTCCGCCACGGCGCGGATCCCCTGGCGGATACACAGCTCCGGGTCGTTCTGGATAAAGCGCAGCACGGTCATTTCCGTTTTGCTTAGCTTCACGTCACGAAAGATATTTTCTAAGTCCATGGCGGGCTCCTCTCAGCGGCAGCATACGCTATCACCGTTCAGGAATAGCGTCTGCGGCCTGAGTCACCAGACTGAAATGAATGTTACTTTTTGTACAAAAATGGAATAAAAAAACCCTCTCCGCCGAAATGAGGGTGAACAAGGCGAGAATAATGGGGAGGGTGGCGCCGTCGCCCATGATGCCGTAGCCATTTTTCTCTTTGACGGACAAAACAGGATCTTTCATATGGGCACAATTCCCTTGGCGGCACCACAGATGGGTACCGGTTACATTTTTTATCAGCCTTTGCCGCAGGAAGATGAATTAGGTCATTATCAGAATATGTTTCATGTATTTTGCGATCGCGTTAGCCTGAAAAGAGTATGAAAAAGTGTAACTCATGGATTTTGAACGGATTTGTCTCAGACTGTTCTGCAAAGTCCAGTTTTAACAGTAAAAAAGTGCGTTCAGGTATGTGGTAAACGGCTGAAAGTAGCTATAATGCGCCCCGCCTCCATGTAGCAATCGAGGCGCGGAAGATCGTCATCTCCGGTGAGGTGGCTGGACTTCAAATCCAGTTGGGGCCGCCAGCGGTCCCGGGCAGGTTCAACTCCTGTGATCTTCCGCCAGTTTGCCTCTGCTCGCCCACAGCCACGCCCAACCAAACTGAGTCGCAAAACCCATCATCTCAGCCAATCATTTTCATCCAAACCCTGCGTTATTTTGTCTCCTGCAAACCCGTTACACTGACGCAAAGGCCGCGTGTCGTTGCCAACCGAAACAGGAGAGCCATGATGACCCCCGAACTGAGACACTGTTTTTCCATTACCATCCAGGTTGATAAACCGGTGATAGTCTCCCGCAGTCCGCAGACCGGCAAGCGCCAGCTGATCCCGATTCTCGGCGGCAGCGTCTCGGGTCAACTGCGCGGCCACGTGCTGCCCGGCGGCGTCGATAGCCAGATTATCGGGCCCGACGGCACATGCAGGCTATCCGCCCGCTATGCCCTGCAGGTGGAGGAAGGGACGGTGTACGTGGAAAACAACGGTATCCGCCGGGTGCCGGCCCACTATCATGACCAACTGTTCGCCGACGATATGCGCTTTTTTAGCACTATTCCGCCGGAAGATATCTATTTTCGCACCGTCCCCACCTTCGAGGTGGATACCCCCGCGCTCAGCTGGCTAACCACCTCGCTGTTTATCTGTGCTGGCGGGCGTACTCAGGATGGGGTGATGCTCGATTTCTATCAGGTGGGCTGATTTTCACTTTCTGCATATAACTGTTATTGCCGTTAACCCGTTTTTCCCCTCCCGGCACCGGTCTACTATCGCGTCATCGCTTTATTCACCCGATTCACAGACCGGAGCAGTTATGAAAGCTATCGCCATTACTCAAGCCGCCGCTGACGGCGACAATATCCCTTTTTTAACCGAGATCGACCTGCCGGTCCCCTCCGCCCACGGGCGTGACCTGCTGGTTGCCGTGAAGGCGGTCTCGGTCAATCCGGTAGACACCAAAGTGCGCGCCGGCTTCCAGGGCGACACGCCGCGGGTGCTGGGCTGGGACGCCGTTGGCGTGGTGCAGTCCGTCGGCGAGGAAGTGACGCTGTTCGCGCCAGGCGATGAGGTCTGGTACGCCGGCGCCCTGGGCCGGGCCGGCAGCAACAGTGAATATCAGCTGGTGGATGAGCGCCTGGTGGCGCACAAACCGCGCACCCTCGATAACGCCTCCGCCGCCGCGCTGCCGCTGACGGCGATCACCGCCTGGGAGCTGCTGTTTCACCGTCTCGGCGTCACGGAAGGCGGCAACGCGGGCGACACGCTGCTGATCGTCGGCGCGGCGGGCGGCGTGGGCTCGATCCTGACCCAGCTGGCCAGCAAACTGACCGCCATGACGGTGATCGGCACCGCCTCGCGTCCGGAGAGTCAACGGTGGGTCCGCGAGGCGGGCGCGCACCATGTTATCGATCACAGCAAGCCGCTCGCCGACGAGCTGGCGCGTATCGGCATCAACGCGGTGACCCATGTCGCCAGCCTGACCAACACCGACCAGCACTTCAACGCGCTGATTGACGCCCTCGCCCCGCAGGGCAAGCTGGCGCTGATTGATGATCCGGAGACCCTGGACGTGGTGCCGCTGAAAGCCAAAAGCCTCTCCCTGCACTGGGAATTTATGTTCACCCGCTCAATGTTTGAGACGGATGACATGATCGCCCAGCATCAGCTGCTGACCCGCGTGGCGGCCCTGATCGACAACCACACGATCAAAACCACCCTCGGCGAACACTACGGCGCCATCACTGCCGACAATCTGCAGAAAGCGCATCGCCAGCTGGAAACCGGACGCGCGGTGGGCAAGATTGTGCTGGAGGGATTTTAAGATGATAACCCTGCTCGCCGTGCTCAAGGCGAAACCAGGCCAAACGGACGCGCTGCGCCAGGCCCTGCAGAAGCTGCTCCTGCCGACGAGACAGGAGCCGGGCAATCTCGACTACGCGCTGTTCCAGCTGCGCGACGCGCCGGACACTTTCTACATGCGCGAAGCGTGGCGTGGGCAGGACGCCCTTGATGCGCATGTAGAGATGCCCTATTTTCAGGCGTTTGTTACGCAGATGGAGCGTCTGCTGGCTGAGCCGCTGCGGCTGGACTACCTGACGGCGATTGAGCCCTAAGCGGACCAGCAGGTGGGGGGCGACAAATCACGCCCTTCGCCTGCCAGGCTCAAAAATTGGCGGGAAGCGGTTGGGCGATAGTCATCAACACCCCGCGGTGGATAATAATATAACCGCCTTTGCGCAGCTCCGACAGAATCGACATAATGCGGCTACGCGACAGGTTGGTACGCCGCTGGATAAACCTTAATACATTGATCTGTCTACGGTACGTCTCCGAATAGACCGCCAGCTCCATTAACAGGATGCGCACCATCTGGTAAGAGTCCACCCCCAGCAGCTCCCGCTCGCGCATGCTCAACACCATCAACCGCTGCGTCAGGATATGGGCCATCTCCTGCCACAGGTTTTTCTCATTCAGGATATTGACCGCAGCCTGATGCGCTATCCAGCGCCCGCTTAAATCCGTCTCAGCAAACAGAGAACTGTGGCGTATATCCGGGAGTCCGTTAAACACGCCATAATTATCAATTAATCCCAATATAGCCGGGGCGAGGACCGTCGATATCACCAGTTGATTTTCCGCAAAGCAAACTGAAGCCACGCCTTCTTCGAGGAGAATGAAGCCGGATTCGCTTTGGGCCAAGGGAAAATGGTAATAGTTTGACTGCGCCAGTTCAAAAGGGGTGCTGACAGGCCGGAACGCGGATAATAAGGATTCCACCGCAGGTAACGGTTTTGTTCGTCGTCCATAAAAAAAAGAGGGTAATGACCGGGAATTCTGGCCGTTGGCGTCAGGTTTCGACATCGTGTTGTGTCATTAAGTCAGGTTGAAGGGCATGATTTTCAGCGGTAATAGTATCAACACGCGCAATCATGAATAAAAACCAAGTCGTTTCCATAATAAAAAGAGTGTAAGCATTATTATCGGCATAAGCGGTTTACCTCGATTTTACATCACTAAAAAACAATAATTTTCGTAAATATTTATACGGCTTAGCCGCTTAAATGATAAACCAGCCTTATAAATTGCGGCTCCGGCGACTCGCTCGCTTACGCCGTACCTGATGCCGCTTTCCCCCTCGCATCTCTCCCAGTCCAGGCTACCCTTATCGATGCCACTGATCACCCGCATCCATCTCCCGCTCTATTCGATCAAGAGGTTTCGCTATGCTGATCAACGCTATAGGTACCTACTCCGCCAGCCAGCCGCTGGAATCAATGGCCATCACCCGCCGCGAACCGGGGCCGCAGGATGTGCAGATCGCCATCGCCTACTGCGGCGTCTGCCACTCCGATCTCCACCAGGCGCGATCGGAATGGGCGGGAACGCTCTATCCCTGCGTGCCGGGGCATGAAATTGTGGGCCGGGTCACCGCGGTCGGCGACGCTGTCTCGCGCTACGCCGTCGGCGATCTGGTGGGCGTCGGCTGCATGGTCGATAGCTGCCAACAGTGCGAGGAGTGCGCTGAGGGGCTGGAGAACTACTGCGACCATATGGTGCTGACCTACAACGGACCGACTCAGGACGCGCCGGGCCACACTCTGGGCGGCTATTCACAGCAGATCGTGGTTAAAGAACACTACGTGCTGCGGATAACCCATCCCGAAGCGCAGCTGGCCGCCGTCGCGCCGCTGCTGTGCGCCGGGATCACGACGTACTCGCCGCTGCGCCACTGGCACGCCGGGCCGGGTAAAAAAGTCGGCGTGGTCGGCATCGGCGGCCTTGGGCATATGGGAATCAAGTTGGCCCACGCCATGGGGGCTCACGTGGTGGCCTTTACCACCTCCGAATCCAAGCGTAATGCGGCCAGAGCGCTGGGCGCCGATGAGGTGGTGGTGTCGCGTAACGAAGACGAAATGGCGGCCCACGTCAAAAGCTTCGATTTCATCCTCAACACCGTGGCGGCGCCGCATAATCTCGATGCCTTCACCACGCTGCTGAAGCGCGATGGCACCATGACGCTGGTGGGCGCTCCGGCCACGCCGCATCCGTCGCCGGAAGTGTTCAATCTGATCATCCGCCGCCGGTCGATTGCCGGGTCGATGATTGGCGGGATCGCGGAAACTCAGGAGATGCTCGACTTCTGCGCTGAACACGGCATCGTCGCCGATATCGAACTGATCCGCGGGGATGAGATCAACGAAGCCTGGGAAAGAATGGTCAAGGGCGATGTGAAATACCGCTTCGTGATCGACAGCGCGACCCTCGCCGGCTAAGCGCCGCGGCGAAAGGTGCGCCGCCATTCGGTCGGACTGACGCCAAAGCGCGCCTTAAACTGCTGACGCCAGGTGACGGCAGAGAGATAACCCACCGCCTCCGCCACCTGCTCAACCGGCAGATCGCCCGCCTCAAGCAGGCTCTGGCTGCGGCGCAGGCGTTCGGCGGTCAGCCAGTCGGTAATGCTCATCCCGGTCGCCCGGGCGAAGTGGCGGGTCAGGCTGCGGCGGCTCATCGCCACCACCCGGGCCAGCGAATCAAGATTATGCGGCTCGGCAATATGCTGCTGCAGATAATCCAGCAGGCAGTTGATTCGCGCATCGCGGGTGTTTTTCGGCACCGGCTGGGCGATGAACTGCGCCTGGCCGCCCTCGCGGTGCGGTGAAACAATCAGCCGCCGGGCGATCTGGTTGGCCGCGAGGCTGCCGAAACGCTGGCGGATGATGTAGAGGCAACAGTCCAGCGCCGCCGCGGTGCCCGCCGAAGTAATGATCCGCTGGTCGTCGACGTACAGGGCGTTGATATCCAGCCGCACCTGCGGAAACCGACGCTGAAAATCCTGCTCAAACTCCCAGTGGGTCGCCGCGCGTTTCCCGTCCAGCAGCCCGGCGTAGCCCAGGACGAACGCGCCGAGGCACAGACCGACGATTTCCGCGCCGTTATTCCGGGCCCGCACCAGGCTATCAAGCAGCGCCTGCGGCGGGCGGCGGTCAACCTCGCCCCAGTAAGGCACCACCACGATATCCGCCTGTTCCAGCACGGCGTAATCGCCGCTGGCGTACAGCGCAAAGCCGTCGCGGGCGCGCAGCAGCCCCGGCCGCTCGGCGCAAATGTGCAGGTTAAAGCGTTTGCTTTCAGAGACCGAATCGCCAAACAGCATGCAGGGAACGGCGTAATGAAACGGGCTAAAGCCCTCTACGGCAACAATCGCCACGTCGGTGAGTTTCATCGTTCCTTCCCCTTGCGCACGTTAATAAACCACGGTTTCCCCATCCTGCGGGATACACACTACCTCGGCTATCTGATTATCCAGCGCATACTGGCGCATCTCTTCCCGGCTCACCAGGCAGTGGTTGACCGCTTCCAGGTGAATCGCCATGATTTTCGCTTCCGGCAGGGTGAAGTGTACGTTCAGGAGATCCTCTTTGCCCATGATAATCGGGCCAAAGCCGATGACGTGGGCGTAGCCGGCGTTGAGGACCACCACGTCCGGGCGCAGCTTCAGCAGGTCGGCTGCAATTTCATCACGCCAGATGGTATCCCCCACCAGCCACAGCGTCTTCTCCTGCGGATGGCGAAACAGCACGCCGCAGGCCTCGCCCAGGCGTTCGGCCATCGCCGGCACCGCGTAGGTGCGATCGCTGCCGTGCTGGCCGGAGGTGGTTTTCAGCAGGCGCACGCCGGCAAATTCGCTGTCTGCCGTCAGCAGGCGGATATCCTGGAAACCCTGGCTGCGCAGCAACGCGCCGTCGGCTTCGTGCTGGACGAACACCGGCAGGGTTTTCGGGATCGCGGCGATCGCCGCCTCGTCCCAGTGATCGTCATGGGTATGGGTGACGATCACCGCGTCAACGTCGATGATTTTATCGCGGGAAAAAGGCAGCGCTACCAGCGGGTTGCGCAGCTCGCTGCGCGCGGTGCCCGGAAAACCCGGCCAGGCGCCCTTGTCCGCCAGCATCGGATCGATCAGAAACTTTTTCCCGGCATATTCAATAATCTGGGTCGCGTTACGGATATGGGTGATGTTCATGTTGGCGTTCCTCAGGGGGGGTGATTTGACGAACATCGTACTGAGTACCAGCCTGGCGCAATAGGGGCATTTGGGCAAGGATCGATGAAATCGGGCCAACCTGTGGCGATTGCTATCCGCCTCCGGCTATGTTGTTCTGAAGGCTCCATTTTTGACAGGAGTGGCAGGATGAAGAAAAAACTGACCGCCGCCGATATGCACGACCCGCAGGTCATCGCCGAGACGCCGTGGTTCAGCATGCGCAAGGTGGGTATTGATATCGCCCCCGGCGAGCGCCGCGACTTTTACGCCATTCACTATCCGCGCCCGGCGGTGGGGATTGTGGCCATTCAGGATGAGAAAGTGCTGCTGATTCGCCACTACCGCTACCTGATCGACAAGGTGGTGTGGGCCATTCCGTCAGGCGGCGTTGACGAAGGGGAAGATCCGGCGGTCGCCGCGCTGCGCGAGCTGCGGGAAGAGACCGGCTGGCAGGCGCAACGCGTCGAGGAGATCATTCGCTTCAACCCCTCCTACGGCAGCAGCGATCAGCTGTTTATCACCTGGCTGGCCACCGGTTTACGCTGGGTGGGGATGGATGCGGATCAGGATGAAGTGATGGAAACCGGCTGGTTTACCTTTGAGGAGATAAACCAGCTGATCGCCCGCGGCGAAATGCCGGACGGGCTGTCGCTGGTGCCGCTGCTGCAATTGATGGCGCAGCCGCGCACCGGGCAGGCTACGGCTTAAGCATCCGCCAGCGGAACCACAGCTGGGCAACCAGGATCAGCACGCCGCCGATAATCTTCTGCAGCGGCAGCTGTTCGCCATACCACAGCGCGGCGGCAATGACCGTCAGCAGCGGTTCGAGCACCATAATGATCGCCGCGCTGGCCACCGCCGCGTACTTCTGCCCCTTCATCTGCAGACCGAAGCGCAGGCTGGTGGCGATGACAATGCTGGCCACCAGCCAGCCGAAGGTCGGCAGGGTCATCGGCTGGTCCCAGCGTTCAACGGCAGCGGAGAGGGTCAACCCGACGATACCAGTGATCGCCAGCTGCACGGTGGTCAGGGGGATCAGCGGTACTTCGCGCGCGCAGCGGCTGGTGTAACAGAACCAGATGGACTGCACCAGCGCCGTCAGCAAAAACCAGCCCTGGCTGGGATGGAAGACTATCGGCATGTGCAGGCTGAGCAGGCCCAGGCCCACCACCGCGATCGGCAGGCACTCCCACCAGGCCCGCGGCGGACGCACCTTCATCATCACCCACGCGGTCAGCGGGACGAACATCATCGACAGGCTCATGATAAACGCCCCTTCGCCGAGCGACGCCGTCGTGGAGACCGAGTAGATCCACAGGCAGAGGTTGAGCGCAAACCATAGCCCGCTGATGATGAGCTTTGGCCAGTGCTGCTTTTGCGGGCGAAACCCGCGGCAAAACGGCAGCAGCAGCAGCGCGGCGAAGAAAAAGCGCAGCCCAAGGAACGCGAATACCGGCATGCCGGCGATCGCCTCGCGGGAAAAAATCCAGCCGCAGGCGGCAATCACCGTCGCGGCAATCAGCAGCAGATCGGCCTGCCGTTGGCGTACCATACGCGCCTCTCCCTGTAAGTTGGCTTACCAGCCCGGCACCGCGCCGCCGTTGAAAATAGTCTCTGCCGCCTTCGCCACCTCCGGCGACTGGTACGACTGCATAAACTCTTTCACGTTTTCGGCGTCTTTATTGTCTTCACGGGTCACGATGATGTTCACGTAGGGCGAGTTTTTATCTTCGATAAAGATGCCATCGCGAACCGGCGACAGCCCGGTTTGCTGCAGGTAGGTGGTGCTGATGATGGCCACGTCGACTTTAGGATCGTCGAGTACGCGCGGCAGTTGCGCCCCTTCCAGCTCCATAATTTTCAGATGATGCGGGTTGTCGGTGATATCCACCGCCGTCGGCAGCAGGCCGGTACCGGCTTTGAGGGTTATCAGCTTCTCTTTTTGCAGCAGCAGCAGCGCCCGCCCGAGGTTGGTCGGATCGTTGGGGATAGCGATCGTCGCGCCGTCTTTCAGTTCGGCGACTGACTTTATCTTGCGCGAATAGCCGGCCATCGGGAAGACGAAGGTATTGCCTACCGCCACCAGATGGTAGTTATGCGCTTTGTTGTCCTGCTCAAGGAAAGGCCGATGCTGGAAGACGTTGGCGTCCAGATCCCCGGCGTTGGTCGATTCGTTAGGCAACAGCGAGCCGCTGAACCCCACCAGCTCAACCTCCAGACCATATTTCTCTTTGGCCACTTTCTTCGCCACTTCCGCCACATCCTGTTCAGCGCCGTTAATCACGCCGACCTTAATGTGCTTCGCTTCATTACCCTTTTGGTCGCAGCCGACCAGCGCCAGACCCGCCAGCATTACCGCGGCGGCGGCACGTAAACGTAATCTCATCCTCTTCACCCTGTCCGTCCTGACTGTCGTTGTTTTTTTCGTGCAAAACTATAGCGACTTTCGGGTGGGGTAATAAACAGCAAACCGCGCAACCGGAAATAAAATCATCTTCGCCAGGCGCGAAGCGCTAGCCCCGTCGCCACTCGCCCGGCGTCACGCCATAGCGCATTTTGAAGCGCTTCGAGAAGGACGCCAGCGACTGAAAGCCGCAGCGTTCGGCAATGACCTCGAGGTTGGTCTGACGCTCCAGGCGCAGCAGCCGGGCGGCCAGCGCCATTCGCAGCTGCGACAGCCACGCCTGCGGCGTCAGGTGATAAACGCGGGCAAAATGGCGGGCAAAGGTGGCCCGCGACAGAAAGGCGCGGGCGGCCATGGTTTCCAGCGTCCACGGCTGCTCCGGGGTCGCCATCACCGCCAGCACCGCCGGCATCAGGCGCTCATCGCTCATCAGACGCAGCAGCCCGCCTGGCGGCTGCTGCTCGCCAAGCAGCATGCGCAGCAGCAGCACCAGCAGCGTATCGCCGAGGCTGCGCACGATAGCGCTGCCGCCGGGACGCTGCGCCAGACTTTCGCGGACCAGTATGTTAAGCAACGGCTGCAGCTCCGGGCAGTCTTCGCGCGCATCGGTATGGAGATGGATCAGCGTCGACGCCTCAGTGAACAGCCAGCTGACGTGCGGACCAAAATAGAATTCGCCGCACAGCATCTCCAGCGCCCCCTCCGCCGGGCCGGCGCGCATTTCCGTCACCGTGCCGTTAAAGCGATGCGCCACCGGCAGCACCTGGCCCCACTCCACCAGGCTCTCCATCAGGTGCGGCGAACCGTGCGGCAGGAGGACCACATCTCCCGCGCGCAGGTGATGGGTCTGGCCGCCGACGTTGAGCCGCCCCTCGCCGCGCAGCACCACGTGCCATGGCACCACGCCGCTGCGCATTTGCTGGTGCCCGGCCTGCCAGCGGCCGCCGAAGCGACAGTGCAGGTTCACTTCGCAGCGCGGCGCCAGCAGCGCCAGCAGATGACTGAGACTGTCCATGCTTCTCCTGAGACGATAAGACAAAAAGGTGAGACGAAGACCGCCAGTCTAGCATGCGGCAACCGCCTAAGATGACCCCGATGCCAACACACACCCTCGAAAACAACAGGAGTTAACCATGAGCCGTTTAGCTGATATCCGTGAACAAGACGCCACCGGCAAAGCCGCCGATATTTTCGCCGGGATCAAAAAAGCGATGGGCAAAGTGCCGAATGCCTACCTGGCCATCGGCGGCCACTCGCCGGCCGCGCTGCAGCAGGCGCTGGCGCACAATGCGATGCTACATAAAGGCAGCCTCAGCGCCCAACAGCTGGAAGCCATTAACCTGTCGGTCAGCGAAGCCACCGGCTGTGACTACTGCCTGGCCGCACATACGCTGATGGCGAAAAAAGCCGGCTTCAGCAGCGAACAGATCCACGCCCTGCGCCGCGGGGAGTATGCGGAAGAGGCACAGCTTGATGCGCTGGTGAAATTTGCGCAGACGCTGGTGACCACCACCGGCACGCTGCCGGAAGCCGACGTCGCCGCGCTGCGCAACGCCGGTTTTAGCGACCAGCAGGTGATTGAGATTATCAGCGCCATCAGCGCGATCCTGTTCACCAATATGGTGAACCGGGTTAACGACACGGTGGTCGACTTCCCGAAAGCCGATTAATCCGTCGCGCAGCGCCGGTTTTACAGCCCCAGGTCGCTGAGCCCCGGATGATCGTCCGGGCGACGCCCCTGGGGCCAGTGGAACAGGCGCTCGCTTTCGGCGATCGGCAGGTCGTTGATGCAGGCGTAGCGCGTCTGCATCAGCCCGTGCTGATCAAACTCCCAGTTTTCATTGCCGTACGAGCGAAACCAGTTGCCGCTGTCGTCGCACCACTCATAGGCGAAGCGCACGGCGATGCGATTTTCCTGCCATGCCCACAGCTCCTTAATCAGCCGATATTGCTGCTCCTTATGCCATTTTCGCTGCAGGAATTCGACAATTTGCCCCCTGCCGTGGACAAACTCGCTGCGGTTGCGCCATTCGCTGTCCATGGTGTAGGCCAGAGCGACCTTTTCGGCATCGCGGCTGTTCCAGCCATCTTCCGCAGCGCGGACCTTCTGGATAGCGCTGTCGCGGGTAAACGGCGGTAACGGGGGACGTTGTTCGGTCATGCTGACTCTCCTCTGCGGGCTAATTGCTGCTGCAGGCGCTGATTCTCCTGCTCCAGGTCATGAATACGTTGCTGCAGGTTCTGGCTGTACTCCGCCACCTGCTGCGCGCTGTAGCGCGGCGTAATGTGCTGCGGGCAGTTCCAGTCAAACGCCTGCAGATGAAAAAGAAACAGGCGCTCGATGCGGGCGCGATAGTTGGCCGGCGCCACCTGCGCCAGCAGCGGCGGGTGGTTCTCTGCCGCCACGACCTCGACGGTGGCGTAGATTTTCAGCCTGGCACGGCGCGGATAATCCATCAAAAACAGGCAGGCCCGGTCGCTGCCGCGCAGGTTGCCGGTGGTGATGTACTGACGGTTGCCGCCGAAATCCGCCATCGCCAGGGTGGTATCGTCCAGCAGATGCAGAAACCCCGGCGGGCCGCCGCGATGCTGAATGTAGGGCCAGCCGCTCTGCGACACCGTCGCCAGATAAAAGCTGTCGCGGGTGGCGATCATCCCCGCTTCGCTGTCGCCGAAGCGGTCGGCCTGGCGTCGGCTGCGCGGCGTTTGCCACAGCTGGTCGCTGCCCATTTCATGCTGCACATCCATCACGTCCGGGGTGATGGCGATATCGAGAAAGGTTGCTGCCATAGCGCCTCCTGTTGTCTGGCGCCATCATGGACTGTACTGCGAAAAATGATAATACTGGTTTAGTGGCAATCATCTTTCCAAAAATCGGGAGAATAATGGATCGATTAAGCGCGATGGCGCTGCTGGTGAAAGTGACCGAGCTGGGGAGTATGTCGGCGGCGGCGCGGGCGCTGAATATGCCGTTGACCACCGTCAGCCGCCATATCGGCGAGCTGGAGAACGCGCTGGGGGTGCGCCTGCTGGCGCGGACCACCCGCAAACTGACGCTCACCGACGCCGGGGTCGATTATGTCGCTGCCGCGCGGCGGATCCTTGAGGAGGTGGAAAACGCCGAACGCCAGGCGACGGGCGAGTATCAGGAACCGAAAGGCGAGCTGGTGATCTCTGCGCCGACAATGTTTGGACGCCAGCACGTTCTCCCGGTGATCGCTGAATTTATCGCCCGTTACCCGCAGATTCACGTCCGTTTGCTGCTCAGCGATCGTAACGCCGACCTGGTGGGCGACCATATCGATCTGGCGGTGCGGATAGGCGACCTGGCGGACAGCAGCATGGTGGCCACCCGCCTCGGCAGGATGCGCATCGTGGCCTGCGCCCATCCGGCGCTGCTGGCGAAATACGGCGAGCCGCAGCGGCCGCGCGATCTGGCGGCGCTGCCGATCATCCGCATTGAATCGCCGATGCCCTATCGCGGCTGGCGCTTTCGCGCCGCTGAGCGCGAGGACCAGTTGATTAACCTGCCGCCGGCGTTATCGGTCACCACGCCGGAGAGCGCTGCCGATGCCGCGCGGCTGGGGGTGGGCGTAGCTCGCTTACTGCACTATCAGGCGCTGGACGGCCTGCGACAGGGTGAGCTCCGTCTGCTGCTGGAGCGCGTCGAGCCGGAGCCGGCGCCGGTCCATTTGCTGTATACCGCCCGGGACCTGGCGCCGCTTAAGCTGCGAAAATTTATCGATTTTGCCGCGCCGGCGCTGCGTCAGGCGCTGCTGCGCATCGCCGGGGCCGCTTAGTGCGTCGCGGTCTTCAGCGGCGCCTCCTTTAACAGCCAGGAGAGGACAAACGCCACCGCCATAATGCAGGCCGCCATGAGGAACGCCCCGTGGATCGCCGCGCCGAAGGCGTCGAGATAGTCGAGGCGGATATCCGCGGGCAGGTGCTGCACCGCCACCGGATTCATTCCCGGCGGCAGTACCGCGCCTTCCGGCAACAGCTTTTGCAGGTTGCTCTGCAGCACGTGCGTGAACACCGCGCCAAACAGCGCCACGCCGATGGAGCCGCCGATCGAGCGGAACAGGGTCACGCCGGAGGTGGCGACGCCGTAAAGCTTCGCCGGCATCGCGTTCTGTACCGCCAGGACCAGCACCTGCATCACCAGCCCCAGACCGGCCCCCAGCACGCCGGTAAACAGGTACAGCTGCCACAGCGGTGAGTGAATGGTGATCCGGGTCAGCAGCACCATGCCGGTCACGCCAAGCAGGGTACCGAGGATCGGAAACAGGCGATATTTACCGGTACGGCTGATAATCCGCCCGCTGATAATCGAGGTCAGCAGCAGGCCGCCCATCAGGGGGATCAGCTGCAGCCCGGCCTCGGTGGGGGTCGCCTCCTTCACCACCTGCAGATAGAGCGGCAGGAAGGTGACTGATCCAAACAGCGACATGCCGATGACGAAGCCGATCAGACTGCACAGCAGGAAGCTGCGGTTGCGGAACAGCGACAGCGGAATAATCGGCTCGGCGGCCATTCGCTCTTCGTAGATAAAACCGATGACCCCCACGATGCCGAAGGCCAGAATGCACCACAGCTGCGGGTCATTCCACGCATGAACGCTGCCCCCTTCCGAGGTAAACAGGATGATGCACATCAGCGCCATGCTGAGGTAAATCGCCCCCAGCCAGTCAATCTCATGCTGGCTGCGTTTATTGCTGCTGTGGAATACCGCGCCGATCACCAGCAGCGCGAAGAGGCCCAGCGGCAGGTTGATGTAGAAGATCCAGCGCCAGGAGGCGTGCTGCACCAAAAAGCCGCCGATCAGCGGGCCGATCACCGTCGCCAGGCCAAAAACGCCGCCGAACAGCCCCTGATAGCGGCCACGGCTGGCGGGCGGGATGACGTCGGCCACCGCCGCCATGCTGATGACCATCAGGCCGCCGCCGCCGAGCCCCTGCAGGCCGCGCATCAGCACCAGCTGGGTCATGTTCTGCGCCAGCCCGCAGAGGGCGGAGCCGACAAGAAACAGCCCAATCGCCACCTGCAGCACGATTTTGCGGCCGAACAGATCGCCGAATTTACCGTACAGCGGCACCGCGATGGTGGAGCTGAGGATATAGGCGGTAACCACCCAGGAAAGCTTGTCCAGCCCGCCCAGTTCGCCGACAATCGTCGGCAGCGCGGTGGAGACAATGGTCTGATCCAGCGCGGAGAGGAGCATCACCAGCAGCAAGGCGCTAAACAGCAGGCGTATCGACTGCCCCGGTGGGTTCGCGACTTGAGAAGTCATCACAACACTCGCTTGAAATTAATTAAATGCATAATTAATATTTAGTGAAAGAATGAGTCGGGTCAAGAGATCGCCATATCATGACAGCACAAAAGGATCAGGATGCCCCCCGCCGCCCGGGGCGGCCGCGCGGCAAAAAACCGGGTACCGCCAACCGCGAACAGCTGATGGACATCGCCCTGACGCTGTTTGCCCGCGACGGCGCGGCCCGCGTGTCGTTGAACGCCATCGCCAAAGAGGCCGGGGTGACGCCGGCGATGCTGCATTACTATTTCAGTTCGCGGGATGCGCTGGTGACGCAGCTGATCGAAGAGCGCTTTATGCCGCTGCGCAACCACATCAGCCGCATCTTTGTCGACCATCCGCAGGACCCTGTGCTGGCGCTGACGATGATGGTCGAGACGCTGGCGCACATGGCGGAGAAAAACGCCTGGTTCGCGCCGCTGTGGATGCAGGAGATCATCGGCGAGATGCCGATCCTGCGTCAGCATATGGACGCCCGCTTCGGCGAGGAGCGTTTTCAGGTGATGCTGGAGGCGGTGCGCCGCTGGCAGCGGGAGGGCAAGATTAACCCGGCGCTGTCGCCGGAGCTGCTGTTTACCACGGTGATTAGCCTGGTGCTGGTGCCGTTTTCGCGCATCCACAGCGATCCGCGTTTACAGGCGGTCGACCGCCAGACCATCGTCAGTCACGCGCTGGCGTTAATGGGCCATGGCGTCGGGGGTTAAGGCGTGGTTTTGAGGCTTTTGTAGCCCGGATAAGGCGCCACGCGCCGCCATCCGGGATTTTCCCTGCTCGCGCTACGCTTAGCAGGGCTACAGAAATAACGGCACAACCGTAAATTTCCCTGCTCGCACTGCGCTTAGCAGGGCTACAGAAATAACGGCACAACCGTAAATTTCCCTGCTCGCACTGCGCTTAGCAGGGCTACAGAAATAACGGCACAACCGTAAATTTCCCTGCTCGCGCTACGCTTAGCAGGGCTACCACTCCCGTGTTATGTCCGGGCAGATTGCGCTCCCGATATTTCTTCTGCGCTATGTCTCTTATGGCGCAGGGAGCGCACAGGGGGCGGCCAGTCGCCGCCGCCCCCTGTACCCCCGGGCTCCGGCCAGCAAAATCGCCGCTACGCGGTACCTTCGACTTATCCCTGCAGGCTTCGGGTCGGGCCGAGGCAGCGTCCATGCAAAACACGGCCCTCAGCCCGCATCCATGCGGGCTGCCCCGGCCTTCCGGGAACGTCTCAGCGATTTTGAGGCCGCCAGCACCGGCAGTTTCAGTCGCGCAAGTGGGTATATCAACAACAGGCCGCTCGGCATCATGGCGGGCACAGCACGAACCGTAGGCCGGGTAAGGCGCAGCCGCCACCCGGCAAGAATACTGGTGCCGTGCCTGATATCCTGCCCGGCGGCGCTGCGCTTGCCGGTCCTGGGTGGGGCGAAACTACGGGAGAACTATGTAGGCCGGATAAGGCATTTATGCCGCCATCCGGCACAATCACAGGTACGGTACCTGACCGCCCGGCGATATCAGGACCGTTACAGCGCCTTCGACAAATAGTGACGCTGCATCCCCGCATGCGGGAAGTCGGGCAGCGACATCTGCAGCTGATAGCCTAATTTCTGATAAAACGGCAGCGCCTGGAAGCTAAAGGTATCCACCAGCAGATGGCTGCAGCCCAGCGCCTGCGCCTGCCGCTCCGCCTCCTGCATCAGCTCGCTCCCCAGTCCGCGACCGCGCGTCGCTTCGCTGACCCACAGATACTCAATGCACAGCCAGTTACCCTTGCGTTTGGCAATCAGCCCGCCCTGCATCACCCCTTGCGCATCGCGGGAGTAAACGCCCAGATCGCCAAACTGCGCCGCATCAAGATACTGCTGATTATAGTGCCGCAGACCGACAAACAATTCTTGTTGGTCGTCGGGATTAATGCTTTTTGTAATAATTAACGCCATTAACTATCTCCAGTATCGCGGTGCCGAAAGGTTATTTTTCCTCTCCACTTTCACAAAAAATTCTTATTTTCTCCATGATTATTTGCCTTAATTTTTTGCGTTCTAAAAGTAAGCAAAAAAACCTTTCCATTATCGCGGCGGATCGTATAATGGGAAAAAAATGAGAATGATCATTCTCACCACAAAACCAGAGGAGATGCGCTTTTCACCTCCTGAAGGCCGAAGAGGTTGGCTTCAGCGGAGACACAATAACAATCACGTTCAGGAACATCTGTGTTCCTTTTTTGTCATTTTCGCTTAGCCGAAAATGCCTCAGCGCCCAACCTATTCCCTCGTTTTTAAATAAACGGGGCGGACGTCTTATATCTTGAGAAAATATAATGAAATACATCATAGCTCCCATCGCGACAGCATTATTTCTCCTCAGCGGATGCGATAATGCGCAGACATCTGCCCCGCAGCAACCCACGCCGGAAGTGGGCGTGGTCACTCTGCAAAGCCAGCCGGTTCCGGTAGTCAGCCAGCTCACCGGCCGCACCACCGCCTCGCTCAGCGCCGAAGTACGCCCGCAGGTGGGCGGCATCATCCAGAAGCGCCTGTTTACCGAAGGCGATATGGTGAAGGCCGGGCAGGCCCTTTACCAGATCGATCCCTCCAGCTATCGCGCGACCTGGAATGAAGCGGCGGCGGCGCTGAAACAGGCCCAGGCGCTGGTGGTCTCCGATTGCCAGAAGGCTCAGCGCTACGCGTCGCTGGTCCGGGATAACGGCGTCTCCCGCCAGGACGCCGACGACGCCGCCTCCACCTGCGCCCAGGACAAGGCCAGCGTGGCATCGAAGAAAGCGGCGCTGGAGAGCGCGCGCATCAACCTGAACTGGACCACTGTCACCGCGCCGATTGCCGGGCGCATCGGCATCTCGTCGGTCACGCCGGGGGCGCTGGTTTCCGCCGATCAGGATACCGCGCTGGCGACGATCCGCGGGCTCGACACCATGTATGTCGATCTGACGCGATCCAGCGTCGATCTCCTGCGTTTACGCAAACAAAGCCTGGCCAGCAATAGCGATACCCTCAGCGTGACGTTAATCCTTGAAGATGGCAGCACCTACAGCGAAAAAGGGCGTCTGGCGCTCACCGAAGTCGCCGTCGATGAATCCACCGGCTCGGTAACCCTGCGCGCCATCTTCCCCAACCCGCATCACGTCCTGCTGCCGGGGATGTTTGTCCGCGCGCGCATCGATGAAGGCATCATGAACGACGCGATCCTCGCCCCGCAGCAGGGGATTACCCGCGATGCCAAAGGCGACGCCACGGCGCTGGTGGTCGATGCCGACAACAAAGTTGCGCAGCGCGCCGTGGAAACCGGCGACACCTACGGCGATAAATGGCTGGTGCTGAGCGGCCTGAAAGCGGGCGACAAGCTGATCGTCGAAGGCACGGGTAAAGTGGCCCCTGGCCAGACGGTGAAGGCCGTTGCCGTCAACAATAACGGAGGCAACGCCTGATGTTCTCCCGTTTCTTCGTGCGTCGCCCGGTCTTTGCCTGGGTGATCGCCATTCTGATTATGCTCGCCGGCGTGCTGGCGATCCGCACTCTGCCGGTGGGCCAGTACCCGGACGTCGCCCCGCCGGCGGTGAAAATCTCCGCCACCTACACCGGCGCCTCCGCCGAAACCCTGGAGAACAGCGTCACCCAGGTGATCGAGCAGCAGCTTACCGGCCTCGACCATCTGCTCTACTTCAGCTCCACCAGCAGCTCCGACGGCTCGGTCAGCATCACCGTCACCTTTGAGCAGGGGACCGACCCGGACACCGCCCAGGTGCAGGTGCAGAACAAAGTCCAGCAGGCGGAATCGCGGCTGCCGAGCGAAGTCCAGCAGTCCGGCGTGACAGTGGAAAAATCGCAGAGCAGCTTCCTGCTGATCCTCGCGGTGTATGACAAAACCGACCGCGCCACCAGCTCCGATATCTCCGACTGGCTGGTCAGCAACCTGCAGGACCCGCTGGCGCGCGTAGAGGGCGTCGGCAGCCTGCAGGTGTTCGGCGCCGAATACGCGATGCGCGTCTGGATGGACCCGACTAAACTCGCCTCCTACTCGCTGATGCCTTCCGACGTCCAGTCGGCGATTGAGGCCCAGAACGTGCAGGTCTCCGCCGGTAAAATCGGCGCCCTGCCATCGTCCAGCGCCCAGCAGCTGACCGCCACCGTGCGCGCGCAGTCGCGGCTGCAAACCCCTGACCAGTTCAAAGCGATCATCGTGAAAAGCCAGGCCGACGGCTCGGTGGTGCGCCTGAGCGATGTCGCGCGGGTGGAGATGGGCAGCGAGGATTACACCGCTACCGCCAATCTCAACGGCCACCCGGCCGCCGGGATCGCGGTGATGATGGCCCCCGGCGCCAACGCGCTGGACACCGCGACCCTGGTGAAAAGCAAAATCGCCGAATTCCAGCGTCAGATGCCGCAGGGCTACGATATCGCCTATCCAAAGGACAGCACCGAGTTCATCAAAATCTCGGTCGAAGACGTGATTCAGACCCTTTTCGAAGCGATTATCCTCGTGGTCTGCGTGATGTATCTGTTCCTGCAGAACTTCCGCGCCACGCTGATCCCGGCGGTAGCGGTCCCGGTGGTGCTGCTCGGCACCTTCGGCGTGCTGGCGCTGTTCGGCTACTCGATTAACACCCTGACGCTGTTCGCCATGGTGCTGGCGATCGGCCTGCTGGTGGACGACGCCATTGTGGTGGTGGAGAACGTCGAGCGCATTATGCGCGACGAAGGGCTGCCCGCCCGGGAAGCCACCGAAAAATCGATGGGCGAAATCTCCGGCGCGCTGGTGGCGATCGCCCTGGTGCTGTCGGCGGTCTTTCTGCCGATGGCCTTCTTCGGCGGCTCGACCGGGGTCATTTATCGCCAGTTCTCGGTGACCATTATCTCGGCGATGATGCTGTCGGTGGTGGTGGCCCTGACCCTCACCCCGGCGCTGTGCGGCGCGCTGCTCAGCCACTCCAGGCCTCATACCAAAGGGTTCTTCGGCGCGTTTAACCGCCTGTGGGGGCGCACGGAAGCGGGCTACCAGCGCCGCGTGCTCGGCGGCCTGCGCCGTGGCGCGGTGATGATGGGCGCTTACGTCCTGATTTGCGGGGCGATGGCGCTGGCGATGTGGAAACTGCCGGGCAGCTTTCTGCCGGTGGAGGACCAAGGGGAGATCATGGTCCAGTACACCCTGCCCGCCGGGGCCACCGCGGTGCGTACCGCCGAGGTGCGTCGCCAGGTCACCGACTGGTTCCTGACCAAAGAGAAAGCCAATACCAACGTCATTTTCACCGTCGACGGCTTCAGCTTTAGCGGCAGCGGTCAGAACGCCGGGATGGCCTTCGTGTCGCTGAACAACTGGTCGCAGCGCAAAGGCGACGACAATACCGCCCAGGCCATCGCCCTGCGCGCCAATAAAGAGCTGGGGACGATCCGCGACGCCACCCTGTTCGCCATGACCCCGCCGTCGGTGGACGGTCTCGGACAGAGCAACGGCTTCACCTTCGAGCTGATGGCCAGCGGCGGTACCGACCGCGACAGCCTAATGAAGCTGCGCAGTCAGCTGCTGGCGGCGGCCAACCAGAGCGGCGAGCTGCAGTCGGTGCGCGCCAACGACCTGCCGCAGATGCCGCAGCTGCAGGTGGATATCGATAACAACAAAGCGGTCTCGCTGGGGCTGTCGCTGAGCGACGTGACCGATACCCTCTCCAGCGCCTGGGGCGGTACCTACGTGAATGACTTTATCGACCGCGGCCGGGTGAAGAAGGTGTACATCCAGGGCGAGAGCGACGCGCGCGCCGTGCCCTCCGACCTCGGCAAATGGTTCGTTCGCGGCAGCGATAACAGCATGACGCCCTTCTCCGCCTTCGCCACCACCCACTGGCAATACGGCCCGGAAAGCCTGGTGCGCTACAACGGCTCCGCCGCCTTTGAGATCCAGGGCGAAAACGCCGCCGGCTTCAGCTCCGGCGCGGCGATGGACAAGATGGAAAAGCTGGCCGACAGCCTGCCGGCGGGCTCCACCTGGGCGTGGAGCGGCATTTCGCTGCAGGAAAAGCTGGCCAGCGGCCAGGCGATGAGCCTGTACGCCATCTCGATTCTGGTGGTGTTCCTGTGCCTGGCGGCGCTGTATGAGAGCTGGTCGGTGCCGTTCTCGGTGATCATGGTCATCCCGCTCGGCCTGCTCGGCGCGGCGCTGGCGGCGACGCTGCGAGGCTTAAGCAACGACGTCTACTTCCAGGTGGCGCTGCTGACCACCATCGGCCTGTCGTCGAAGAACGCCATCCTGATCGTGGAGTTCGCTGAATCCGCAGTGGATGAGGGTTATTCGCTCTCCCGGGCGGCGATCCGCGCCGCGCAGACCCGTCTGCGCCCAATTGTCATGACCTCGCTGGCGTTTATCGCCGGGGTGCTGCCGCTGGCCATCGCCACCGGCGCCGGGGCCAACAGCCGCGTGGCGATCGGCACCGGCATCATCGGCGGCACCCTGACGGCCACCCTGCTGGCGGTGTTCTTCGTACCGCTGTTCTTCGTGCTGGTGAAACGCTTCTTCACCCGCCAACGTTCTTCTCAGGAGTAAGGTATGTTTCGTTTGAGTTTTATGTTTATCGCGCTCCTGACCGCGGGCTGCGTCTCGCTTGACCCGCATTATGATCGCCCGGCCGCGCCGGTGCCGGCTACCCTGCCCGGGGCGCACGGCGAATCGACGGCGGTGGTCGGCGACTGGCAGAAAGTGGTCAATGACGCGCGGCTGAAAAAAGTGGTCAGTATCGCGCTGAACAGCAACCGCGATGTGCAAAAGGCGCTGGCCGATATCGAGGCCGCGCGCGCCCAGTACGGCGAGACGCGGGCGTCGCTGTTCCCCACCGTCGATGCCGAGCTGAGCCATACCCGCAGCAAAACGGTGGCCAGCGGCCTGAGCTCCGCTTCGCAGGCCGACGGGGCGGTCTCCAGCTTCGAGCTGGATCTGTTTGGCAAGAACCAGAGCCTGTCGCGCGCGGCGCGCGAAACCTGGCTTGCCAGCGAATTCACCGCGCAGAATACCCGGCTGACGATGATTGCCGATTTGACCACCGCCTGGGTGACCCTGGCGACGGATAACAGCAATCTGGCGCTGGCGCAGCAGACCATGGACAGCGCAGCAAACTCGCGCAACATCGTCGCCCGTCAGATGGCGGTGGGCACCGCCTCCGCCGGCGATTTAAGCTCGGCGGAAAGCGTCTATCAGCAGGCGCGCGCCAGCGTCGCCAGCTACCGCACGCTGGTGGCGCAGGATAAAAACGCTATTAACCTGCTGGCGGGGGAAACCGTGCCGGAGAGCCTGCTGCCCGGCACCCTCGACAGTCTCGGGGATAACTGCATCGCCCTGGTGCCGGCGGGGGTATCATCGTCGGTGCTGCTGCGCCGGCCGGATATTCAGGAAGCGGAGCATAATCTGAAGAGCGCCAATGCCGATATCGGCGCGGCGCGGGCGAACTTCTTCCCGTCGATTTCCCTGACCGCCAGCGCCGGCGTCGGCAGCGACTCGCTGTCGTCGCTGTTCAGCCACGGGATGCAGGTGTGGTCGTTCGCCCCCTCCATCAGCCTGCCGCTGTTCACCGGCGGCAGCAACCTGGCGCAGTTGCGCTATGCGGAAGCGGAGAAGAAGGGGCTGATCGCCACCTACGAGAAATCGATTCAGAGCGCCTTTAAGGACGTTGCCGATGCGCTGGCGCGCCGGGAAACGCTAAATGAAGAGCTCGATGCCCAGCAACAGTATGTCGCCGCCGAGCAGACCTCGCTGGATATCGCCATGAAGAGCTATCAGGCTGGGGTCGGCGATTATCTGTCGGTGCTCACCGCCCAGCGCACGCTGTGGTCGGCGAAGACGACGCTGCTGTCCCTGCAGCAGACCGACCTCAATAACCGGATCACCCTCTGGCAGTCGCTGGGCGGCGGCGCCAGTTAATTTCACCCGCCGGGCGACCGCGCCCGGCTTCTGTAAGGAATCGTTATGCCACGTGTTTCCCTCTCCTGGGCGCTGATCCTCGGCCTGCTGTCGGGCATTGGGCCGCTGTGCACGGATTTTTATCTGCCGGCTCTGCCGGAGATCACTCAGCAGCTGCAGGCCACCAGCACCCAGACCCAGCTGTCGCTGACCGCCGCGCTGATTGGCCTCGGCCTGGGTCAGCTGTTTTTCGGCCCGCTGAGCGACCGGATTGGCCGCCTGAAACCGCTGGCGCTGTCCCTGCTGTTGTTTATCTTCTCTTCGGCGATGTGCGCCCTGACCCGGGATATCAACATGCTGATTGTCTGGCGCTTTTTACAGGGCTTCGCCGGCGCCGGCGGCTCGGTGCTGTCGCGCTCCATCGCCCGCGATAAATACCAGGGCACCCTGCTGACCCAGTTTTTCGCCCTGCTGATGACGGTGAACGGCATTGCGCCGGTCCTGTCCCCGGTGCTGGGCGGCTACGTGATCACCGCCTTCGACTGGCGAATTCTCTTCTGGACGATGGCCGCCATTGGCGGCGCGCTGCTGGTCATGAGCCTGACTATCCTGCGGGAAACGCGCCCGGCCGCGGCGACCCATGCCGCCCGCCAGCGGCCCGGCCAGCCGGTGCTGAAGAATCGTCGTTTTCTGCGCTTCTGCCTGATTCAGGCGTTTATGATGGCCGGGCTGTTCTCCTACATCGGCTCCTCTTCCTTCGTAATGCAGAGCGAATACGGCATGAGCGCCATGCAGTTCAGCCTGCTGTTTGGTCTGAACGGTATCGGGCTGATTATCGCGACGATGATCTTTTCCCGTCTGGCGCGCCGCTTCAGCGCCGAAGGCCTGCTGCGCGGCGGCCTGACGCTGGCGGTGGGCTGCGCGGCGATCATGCTGCTGTTTGCCTGGCTGCAGCTGCCGGTTCTGGCGCTGGTCGGCCTGTTTTTTACCGTGTCGCTGATGAGCGGCATCAGTACCGTCGCCGGCGCGGAAGCGATGAGCGCCGTCGACGCCGCCCAGTCCGGGACCGCGTCCGCGCTGATGGGCACCCTGATGTTTGTTTTCGGCGGCATCGCCGCGCCGTTGGCGGGCCTCGGCGGCGAAACGATGCTGAAGATGAGCCTCGCGATGGCGATCTGCTACCTGCTGGCGCTGCTGATGGGCCTCAGCCAGCCGCGCGGCGCGCGCTAAACGCCAGGTGCGGTAATAAAATATTCCACCTTGATTACCGCACTATTTCCCGCCATCTCTACCATTCTCATATTATTCTCCTCGAACTAATCGTGATACTCTTCACAGGCAAGGAATAAATAATTCCTTATACTGCGCACGACTGAGAATAACGAGGTTCCTATGAGTATTGACCTGAGCAAACTGCTGACCGAGCGACGCAACGCCAACAGCGCCAACATTGACACCCTTTCCACCCTCGAGATGCTGACGGTGATAAACCAGGAAGACCAGCAGGTGGCCCAGGCGATTACGCCCTATCTGCCGCAGATTGCCGAGGTGGTGGATAAGGTCGCGACGGCGCTGCAGGCCGGTGGCCGCTTGATTTATATCGGCGCTGGCACCTCAGGGCGTCTGGGGATCCTCGATGCCAGCGAATGCCCGCCGACTTTTGGCACCCGCCCGGAGCAGGTGGTGGGGATCATCGCCGGCGGACATAAAGCGATTCTCAGCGCCGTGGAAAACGTGGAAGACAACAAAGCGCAGGGGGCGATGGATCTGCAGAACCTGAACTTCAGCAACCGCGATGTACTGGTGGGGCTGGCGGCCAGCGGACGCACGCCGTACGTCATTGGCGCCATGGAGTATGCCCATCGTCAGAATGCCTTTGTCGCCATCGTCAGCTGTAACCCGCATGGCGAAATGGCTCAGCTGGCGGACGTCGCCATCACCCCGGTGGTCGGCCCGGAGGTAGTGACCGGCTCGACCCGCCTGAAAGCCGGTACCGCGCAGAAGCTGGTGCTGAACATGATCTCCACCGGGGCGATGATCCGCGTCGGCAAGGTCTACAGCAACCTGATGGTCGACGTCGAAGCGACCAACGCCAAGCTGATTGAGCGCCAGGTTTCCATCGTGATGGAGGCGACCGACTGCGATCGTCCCACAGCCCAGAAGGCGCTGGAGGCCTGCGGCCGCCACTGTAAAACGGCGATCGTGATGGTGCTGGCGGACTTAAGCGCCGAAGCGGCGCAGTCGCTGCTGGCGAAGAACAACGGCTATATCCGCAAGGCGCTCAGCAACACCTGAGCGCCGACAGACAGGTAACGGGCAATGGCAAAAATAACGAAAGAGATGATAGCGCGGATCCTCGCCCACGCAGGCGGCGCCGCTAACGTCGCGCAGGCAGGCAACTGCATGACGCGCCTGCGCTTGACCCTGCGCGATGAAGGCCTGGCCGACACCGCCGCCATACGCCAGATTGACGGCGTGATGGGGGTGATCGTCAGCGACGAGCAGTTCCAGGTGGTGCTCGGCCCCGGCAAGGCGCAAACCGCCGCCGAGATGATGAACGGCCTGCTGGAGGAGGCGCCCGCCGCGCCGACGCTGGCCGACGTCGCGGCGGAGAAAAAACAGGCGCTGAAGGGCAAGCAGACCAGCGCGGTGCAGAAGTTTCTCGCCAAATTCGCCACCATTTTTACGCCGCTGATCCCCGGCTTTATCGCCGTCGGGCTGCTGCTGGGCTTCGCCACCCTGGCGGAACAGGTTTTCGTGCTGGAGAACGCCCATCCGAACGCCAGCCTGGTGGCGCTGATTGGCTATATGAAGGTATTCAGCAAAGGGATGTTCACCTTCCTGAGTATCCTGATTGGCTATAACGCCCAGAAGGCGTTCGGCGGCTCCGGCGTGAACGGCGCGATTATCGCCTCGCTGTTCGTGCTGGGCTACAACCCGGAGGCGACCAGCGGCGTCTATGCCGGGATCTCCACCTTCTTCGGCCACGGTATCGATCCGCGCGGCAATATCATCGGCGTATTGATCGCCGCCATCCTTGGGGCGTGGGTTGAACGCCAGGTGCGGCGGGTCATGCCGGCCAACCTCGATATGATCCTCACCTCGGCGGTGACGCTGCTGATCATGGGCGCGGTGACCTTTACGGTGATCATGCCGATTGGCGGCTGGTTGTTTACCGGCATGTCGTGGCTGTTCCTGCATCTTAACGGCAATCCGTTTGGCTCGGCGGTGCTGGCCGGTCTGTTCCTGCTGGCGGTGATGTTCGGCGTCCATCAGGGGTTTGTCCCGGTCTATTTTGCGCTGGTGGATGCCCAGGGCTTTAACTCGCTGTTCCCAATCCTGGCGATGGCCGGGGCCGGGCAGGTGGGGGCGGCGCTGGCGCTGTTCTGGCGGGCGAAGCGCGATTCGCTGCTGCGAACCCAGATTAAGGGGGCGATTATTCCGGGCTTCCTCGGGATTGGCGAGCCGCTAATCTACGGCGTCACCCTGCCGCGGATGAAGCCGTTTGTCACCGCCTGCCTCGGCGGCGCCTGCGGCGGCTTCTTCGTCGGGCTGATCGCCTGGCTGGGGCTGCCGGTCGGCCTGAACACGGTGTTTGGTCCGTCCGGGCTGGTGGCGCTGCCGCTGATGACCTCCGGCAGCGGGATTTACGCCGGGATGGCGGTCTACGCCGGCGGACTGGCGGTCTCCTACCTGTGCGGCTTTGCGCTCACCTGGCTGTTCGGCAGTAAAAATGTCGATTTAAGTTAGAGCGCGTTTGTCGGTTAATGCCCGGCGGCGGCTTCGCCTTACCGGGCCTGCAAAATAGTTGTACCGCCGCGCCCGACTACCATTTCCTGCCCCGCCGCCCCGGGCGGGCGCATGCTATGATTCCCCTTTGTCATATTTCGCCAGAGGAAAAGATGGGCTCCAGCAAAAAAGGGATGCTGAACGTACTGATTGCCGCCGTGCTGTGGGGCAGTTCCGGGGTGTGCGCGCAGTTTATTATGCAGGAAAGCCAGATGTCGTCGCCGTTTCTGACCATGACGCGTCTGCTGTTCGCCGGGCTGATCCTGTTGATGCTCGGCTTTGTTCACGGCGACCGCATTTTCCGCGTGCTGCAAAACCGCCGCGACGCCGTCAGCCTGCTGTTTTTCTCGCTGTTTGGCGCGTTAACCGTGCAGTTCACCTTTCTGATGACCATTGAAAAATCGAATGCCGCCACGGCCACGGTGCTGCAGTTCCTGTCCCCGACGATCATCGTCGCCTGGTTCGCCCTCGCCCGTAAAGCGCGCCCCACTCCGCTGGTGCTGGGGGCTATCTGCACCTCGCTGGCAGGCACCTTTCTGCTGGTGACCCACGGCAACCCGACGACGCTGTCGATTTCGCCGGCGGCGCTGTTCTGGGGGATCGCCTCGGCGTTTGCCGCCGCGTTTTATACCACCTATCCCTCGACGCTGATTGCCCGCTACGGGACGCTGCCGATCGTGGGATGGAGCATGCTGTTCGGCGGCGCGATGCTGCTGCCGTTTTATGGCGGCCAGGGCACCGATTTTGTGGTTAACGGCAGCCTGCTGTTAGCCTTTTTCTACCTGGTGGTGATCGGTACTTCGCTGACCTTCAGCCTTTATCTTAACGGCGCGCAGAAGATTGGCGGCGCCAAAGCCGGGATCCTCAGCTGCGCCGAACCGCTGAGCAGCGCCCTGCTGTCGCTTCTGCTGCTGGGGATCACCTTCACGCTGCCGGACTGGCTGGGCACGCTGCTGATCCTGGCCTCGGTGGTGCTGATCGCCATCGACTCGCGGCGGCGGGTGAGAGCCGCCTGAGGCGATGATAACAAACGCCTTTTCAACAAGTTAAATTAACCGCTATTTGCGTGTTTTCCCGCCTGCGCATATAGTTGACGGAAGCGATTACGGAAGGAGAAGCCTGATGAAAGCATGTTGGATGGTATGCCTGGTCACCGCCCTGAGCGCCACGTCGGCGTGGGCTGAATCACCGCTGCAAAGCCTGCAGTTCGAACAGCAAAAGCAGCAGGTGCTTAAAGCGGTGAAGGAAAAATGCGCGCCAGCAAGCCACCTCAGCGACAACGATTTTGCCAATAACGTGCTGGCGACCGACGGCAACAAGAACGCGGTCCGCGAAGCAACGCTGGCGAAAGAGCGCAATAACCAGAAAAGCTACCAGGCCGCGATCGACAAAATCGTCTGTCCGGCCAAATAGCGACTATTTCAGCCTGGCGACCAGCGTTCTCCAGTCAAACGGCGTCAACTGCCTGTAGCTCAGGCTACGGGCAGCCATCTGGTGCGGAAGCTGGCGCTGGCTTTTCGCGATCGCCTTGCTCATGACCCCGCTGCTACCCACGTCACGCAGGGTTTTCACCACCTCTTCCATCTCTTCGCTGCGCCGAATTCCGTGTTCCGCCACCCGGCTGATCAGATAGTCGGGAAACGTCCCCGTCCAGCCCAGAGAGGGGAAACTATGATGCAAGGAGCTCAGCACCTCCTCCTCGACGCCATATTCACGGGCCGCGAACAGACATTCAGTGGTGAGCGCTTCAAGACCCTTGATCATCACGCTGCGGCACATTTTTATCGCCGACACCTGGCCCACCGTACTGGCGCCATAGCGGGCGTTCAGCCCCAGCCCCTGCAGACGCGGCGCCATCGCCTCCGCCTGCGGCCCGCCGATCAATAACGGTGTCTGCAATCGGGCCGGCGGCACCGGCGCCATCACCGCGACATCAATGTAAACGCCGGGAAGAAAATGGCCAGCCGCCTGCCGTTTCGTCTCCGGCGCCACGGAGTTGAGATCGAGGAAATATTGCCCCGGCTGCAGCAGCGCGGCGGCCAGCTGCGCGACCTTTAGCGCCTCACCGGCGGTCACAGTAGAAAAAACCAGCGTGGCGCTCTCCAGCGCCTGCGCCAGCGAACTCCCCACCTGAACGCCCGACTCACTGGCTTTCCTGACCATTGCCTCTCGCTCCGGGCCATTGAGCTTGCAATCCCAAATGGTCACCGCATGCTCACGGGCCAGATCTGCCGCCAGAATGCCACCCGCCTCGCCAAAACCAATAAACGCGATTGTCGTCATCATTACTCCTCACACGGCCAGACGCGGGCCGGAATAAAAACTTCGCCAGCAAACAGCAGTCGCGCCGTGCGTAACAGGCCGCAGCCTGCCAGGGCGCCATCAGCGTCAAGCTGAAGCGTCACGCTAAATTCACCTGTCGGATGCTCAACGCTGAGCAGCGGCGTCTCGCCTGGCGCGACCTGCGCCATGCCCTGCGCGACAGTGCCCGGGATCAGACAGGCGCTGGCGACACTCACCGCGCCAAAAACGCCGATCGACGCGTGGCAGCGATGCGGGATAAAGGTGCGGCTGCTGATGGCGCCGCCGTGTCGCGGCTCGGCGATCAGGGTCATCTTTGGCACCGTACGCTGGCTGACGTCACCCAACTGCATCAGTGGCCCGGCCTGCAGACGAATCGACTCGAGGCGACGTTTAAGCGCGTCATCATTATCCAGTTGTTCGCGTGTCTCATAGCCTGTGCATCCCAGATCGCAAGCGCGCAGCAGGATCACAGGCATCCCGTTATCGATGCAGGTCACCTCGACGCCATCAAAACGGTCGCGGACCCTGCCGGTCGGCAGCAGTGTCCCGCAGCTGGAGCCTGCCACATCAAGAAAATGGAGCAGGATTGGACTGGCGCTGCCCGGCACACCATCGATACGACTCTCGCCGACGTAGTTGACTCCCTCGGCATCGCAGGGGATCTCTGCCACCGCCAGTTGCCCCGTGTTCTCCATATAAATACGCACCCGAGTAAGCGGCGCATCGTGGGGAACGAGCCCACGCTCGATGGCGAAAGGGCCAACGGCGGCAAGAATATTCCCGCAATTTTGGCCGTAATCCACCGTGGCCCCCGCCACGTTCACCTGGGCAAACAGATAGTCCACATCGGCGTCAGGCCGTGCAGAGCGGCGAATAATCGCCACTTTACTGGTCAGCGGATCGGCGCCGCCGATCCCGTCAATTTGCCGGGGATCTGGCGAGCCCATCACCGCCAGCAGCACCGCATCACGTTGCGCCGGATCGGCAGGCAAATCGTCAGCAAGAAAACAGGCCGCCTTCGAGGTGCCGCCGCGCATCCACAGACAAGGGATCCCACGTTGCGCCATCTTACTCCTCCACCTCATCAGCACTGTCGTAATACCGCAGCCCCTTTTCCGCCAGACGCGGGCGCATAGCGTAAATATCGAGTCCCAACTCGCCATGGCGCATCCGCTCACGCTTCGCAAGTTCATTACTCATGCGGGCTTCCGCTTTATCAAGCACATCACGAACCTGAGCGTGCGGCAGCACCACGACTCCGTCGTCGTCAGCCACTACGACATCGCCCGGCTGCACAAGCTGGCCTGCGCAAATCACCGGCACGTTAACCGAACCGAGGCTCTCTTTCACTGTTCCCTGGGCATACACCTGACGAGACCAGACGGCGAATCCCATCTCCCGTAGCGTCTGCGAATCGCGAATGCCGATATCGCCCACCAGACCGACCACGCCGCGCGATTGTAGAGACGTCGCCAGCAGATCGCCGAAGAAGCCATCGCCGCACGGCGACGTCGGGGCCACCACCAGAATATCGCCGGCGCGGCACTGCTCGACCGCGACATGAAACATCCAGTTGTCACCTGGCGTCACCAGCACGGTTACCGCGTTGCCCGCCCGACTGACACCCTGCTGAATCGGACGGATTGTCGGCCCCATCAGCCCCTGACGATCCCAGGCCTCATGAAGCGTCGCCACCCCGGCCGCCTCACAGCGGCGCAAAACCGCCTCGTCATGGCGCGGCAGATGGCGGATCACAAGGCCTTTTTTATTTAACAGGTTCATGCCAGGTTCTCCGTTACGCGGGGGAAGATGCTCTGGAAGGCTTCGCCGTGAACGATATCGCGCGCGGCCGTGATGCCGATATTGCGCTTGGCCTGTACCCCGCGCTGCAGCGCCACGCGGGTGTAGTATTCCCACAGATGCTCCTGACCCTGCATGCACTGAATGGCCTGATACTTTTTCTCCCAGACGGCGGTGATGTCCAGTAACACATCGGGTTTCCAATTGCACTGCTCCGGCTGGTGCGGTTCGAAACAGTAAACCGGGGGAGCAGAGACAATTTTCTCACCGGGGCGATAGCCCTCTGCCTGGGCGATAATCCGTGCTTCCTGAGCCAGATGGGAGGCCAGCGGATGATCGTAGTTATAGGGATCGTGCAGGGAGTGCGTCAGGACAAAGTGGGGCTGGATACGGCGATACACATCCGCCAGACGAAATAGCGTCTCTTTATCGGCGCGCAGCGGATAGTCGCCGATATCAAAGAATTCGACGCTGGCGCCCAGGATCTCGGCAGCAGCCTGCGCCTCTTCGCGACGGACTTGCTTCACCGCCTCCTCCGTCATGTTGCCTTTACGCCATAGTTTGGCGGACTCGCCGCGCTCGCCAAAGGACAAACAGACCACATGGACCTGATAGCCCTGCAGGGCATGCAGGGCTATCGCACCGCCCGCGCGCCAAACGAAATCGGCCGAGTGGGCGCTGACGACAAGGGCACTTTTTTCGCTAACCGGATGAGACATGATGGCTTCCTCTGTTGTTTTTTTCAGCTTGTCATGTCCCGCCGTTGGGAGGTAATTCGTTAACTTGCGAAGGCTATGATTTTTATTTATGTTGTCGACTCACTCACTGTATCAGGCCTGACGAATAATGCTGAAGAGAATGCACAATAAAATCATAAATATCATGCAGCTGCGTTTTTTCTGTCAGGTCGCGCTGCGCGGAAGCGTTTCGCGTGCTGCCGATGACTTATTCCGCACGCAGTCAGCGATAACCCGGGCTATCCGCGATCTTGAAGCCGCGTTGAACGTCACGCTATTCGAACGCCATTACAGCGGCATGGTGCCCACCGAGTATGGCAAGTGCATCCTGCCGCGCGCCCGGCGGGCGATTGACGACCTGCAGGCCATTCCGGCGCTATTGCAGAAACACCATACCCGCACCAGCGGCCCCCTGGCGGACGCCGGCTGGCTGTTCAATACCCGCCGGTTAGCCATTTTTATTCAGCTCTATCACGTCAACCATACCCAAACCGTCGCGCAACAGTTGGGGATCACCCAACCGGCGGTCAGCGCCGCGCTGAAGGTCCTGGAAAAAGGGGCGGATTCGGCGCTGTTTCGCCGAACGCCAGAAGGGGTACGCCCCACGCCTGCCGCAGAACTGCTCTATCCGCCGGTCAGCAGAGCGCTCAACGAACTGGAAAATATCTGGAGCGATCTCGCCGCCCGTCGTGGGGTACTGGAGGGCACCGTGCGTATTGGCGCTCTGCCGCTGAGTCGCACCCGGCTACTGCCCACCGCCATCGCCGCCTTTCTGGCACAGCACCCGGGCATTACTCTCATGACCAATGAAAGCCCGTATGAGTCGCTGGTCGCCGATATGCGGGCAGGTAATATCGATTTTATTATCGGTGCGCTGCGCCAGGATGAAGATCTACCGGACCTCTGTAGCGAGGCGTTATTCGAAGAGGATATGCTGATTTTACTGCGTAATAACCACCCACTGCTACGCCATCCAGACCCGCGTAGCCAGCTGGCGACAGCGCAATGGGTGCTACCGCGCGCCAACGCCCCGGCACGCCATTTGCTGGATAGGGCGTTTGTCACCTTAGGATTGCCGCTGCCTCAGCCGACGGTGGAGACCGGGGATGCGGCGATGGTGCGAGGGTTGCTGAGGGACTCAGACATGCTGGCGGCGGTTTCCGCCAGCCAGATGCGTTTTGAGACAGACAACGGGCTGCTCAGCGTGTTGCCGGTCCCCCTGCCTGATACCACCCGGCGTATCGGACTGACGTTTCGCGCCGGCAGCCTGCCCTCCCCGGCGACGCAGGCGCTGTTGCGTTTTATTTATCAGCAGGTTCAGGGCGGGACCGTTTAACGTTTACCCGCCACTGAGTAAGTTACCTGTTGGTTACGCGTTTGCTGAAACGCCTCCAGCGTCTGCCCGCGCATCGCGGCGTAAATATGCAGGTTGGATACGCCGACCACCGCGCCCATTTTCTCCAGCAGGAAGAAACTGGCGCCGTACTGAATCAATCCACGCCAGTCGCGTGCGTTGAGCAACTGCTTTTCCTCCTCACTCAGTCCAGCTTCGGCATAAAGCGACTGAGGCGACTGCAGAAAACGTTCGCGCCAGGCAGGCTCAATCAGCCGATGCAGGAAACGGTTAAGCCGCAAGCCATTCAGGCTGCGCTCGTGGGTAAAAGGATAGGTTCCCGGCAGTTTCTCCACCCCGGCCAACTGCTGCGCCATATGCTGGCGATGGCGCGTCAGGGTATCGACGGGGGGCATGCGCGCATTGTTCTCAAGGATCAGCGTAGCGATACCGGTCATCGACGGCAGGTAATAGTCGCGCCAGGTTTCGGTGACATTGGCTGATAGCGCGCCGCGCATCACCAGCCACATGATCACCTCAGACCCCTCCATTCCCCCCAGTTCGGCATATTCGCCAAGGGTCATTTCGGTAAGCTTTTCCGGGTCATTAACCAGCATGTCAACAAACTGGGCGTCCCACTCAGGATTATTAAATCCGCAGCGCTCGCCATGGACCTGATGAGAGAGCCCGCCGGTCGCGACAATCGCCACATTGATATCTTCCGGGAAACTTTCAATCGCCCGCCGCAGCGCCTGGCCGAGTTTGTAACAACGACGCGCGCTTGGTACCGGAAATTGCAGCACGCCGATCTGTAACGGGATCACCGCCGTCGGCCACCCCTGCTCTTCATCCCAGGGCAACAGCGCCGAAAGCGGCGAGAAAAGGCCGTGGTCGAGCTTTTTATCCATAAAGAACGACATATCAAACTCATCGGCCATCAGGCTGGCGCCTATGTGCCTTGAGAGCGCCGCGTTGCCCTGTACCGGGGGCAGGCAGCGCGGTCCGCCGCCCTCGTCGGCAACGTCATATTGATTGTCGATTCCCAGCGTAAAAGTCGAATAGTGATCGAAGAAAAAGGCGGTCACATGGTCATTAAAAATGTACACCAGCGCATCCGGTTTTTTCTCCTCCAGCCAGCGCTGCAGCGGTTCGAAGCTCTGGAAGATCGGCGACCATGCCGGGTCCTGCTGTTTATGATGATCGACCGCGAAGCCGATAGTCGGGGTATGAGAGACGGCGATACCGCCGAGAATGTTAGCCATCTGATAACTCCACTTATCGGTGTTCCAGGGGGGATGACAAAGCGTCCAGTTCTGCCTCTGTGAGTCGAGGCTTAGCGTGATTCATACGGTGCAACAAAATACAGATCCCCGCCAGGCAGGCCGGTAGCGCAAGCACTAAAAAGATCGAGGAGTGTCCCGGTACGGCCAGCATCAGCATCCCGCCCAGCGTGGAGCTGAGAATAGCGCCGGTACGGCCGATACCATGCATCCAGCTGACGCCGGTGGCGCGGATTTCGGTTTGATAATAGGCTGGCGAATAGGCCTGCAGACCGTTCTGCGCGCCGTTAATGCACATCCCGCTGATAAAAATCAGCACCGATAGCGCCGCCGATCCGAAATCCATCAACCCCTGGGACATCAAGCACAGGCAGCCGAGAAAATAGGTTGCCGCAATCACCGCTTTCGCCGAGGCACGATCCATCAGCATACCGACAAGGATCCCGCCCAGCGGGCCACCAAGCTGGAACAAGCCGGTCATCATCGCCGCCTGCTGCAGCGACAACCCGCCGGAGCGAAGAATGGTTGGCAGCCAGCCGTTCAGCAGATATATCACGAACAGGCCCATAAAATAGGTCAGCCACAGCGCTATCGTGCCGCGGGCATAGCCATGCCGGAACAGCTGCGCCACTTTACTGCTCCGCGTGATGGGCGGCGCATTCAGCTGGAAAACGGTTTCAGCCGTAAACTGGCCCCCAAGCCGGTTAAGCGCCCTGGCGATCTGCTCGCCAGGTAATCGGCGCGCCACCATGCTCATTGCCGACTCAGGTAACATCACGATCATAAAGGGAAGCACCACGAGCGGCAGCACGCCGCCAAAAATCAGCGCCGAATGCCAGCTGTAATGCGATAACAATCCGGCGGCGATAAAGCCGCCGAGGCCGGAACCCACGTTAAAACCGCTGTACATCAGGGTGATCATCACCCCTTTACGCCGCTCCGGCATATATTCCGCCACCAGCGTGACGCAGTTGGGCATCACCGCGCCAAGTCCAAGGCCAGTAAGAAAACGCATCAGCGCCAGTTGCGATGGGCTTTGCGCCACGGCGCCGGCCAGGCTGAACAGCGCAAACAACGCCACCGACCAGAGTAAAATGCGCTTTCGGCCGTAGCGGTCAGAAAGCGGGCCCGCCACCAGCGCGCCAATGGCGACGCCGAACATGGCCGCCCCAAGAATCGGCCCCATTTCAGCCCGGCTGATGCCCCAGTCCTCGATGAGCGCCGGGGCGACAAAGCCCATCACCGCGGCGTCATACCCATCCAGCATAATGATGATGAAACAGAGCAGCAGCACGTTCCATTGAAAGCGCGAGACCGGGCGGGCATCTATCCACGCTTTCACATCGACAACGTTCATGTGATTCATAGGGTGACTTCCTCAAGCAGGCGGTACGAATGTTCTGGTTAGTGTTTTTTGAGTGGAACTTTCGTACTCAACTTAAGGCAGGTCACGCAGGCTGTCCGGTTCGAAAACCCGGCGACAGATATGAGTTTTATTTATAATGTGAAGGATACGACAAAAAACAGCCATTAAAAAACCCGCAGCCAACGGCGGCGGGTCAGGGCAAGAGCGACGATCAGTGCTTCGGAATAATTAAATCGCCGCGCAGCGGACTGCCGCCCGGGTTGTCCGTTTTCTCGGTCAACCAGTTGACGATCCGCGACGCCATCGCGTCCATGGAATATTCAATCGCCGGGATAGTCGGGATACCGGGCAGCTCTAACGATCCGGCGAGGCTAAACACCATCACATTTTGCGGAACGGCGCGGTTAAACGCCTGCAGCTGCGGCACCACGCGCTGCGCCTGCTGTTCATCGCTCACCAGCAGCGCGTTAAAGTTCAGCGTCGTGGCGTTATTGACCAGCTCCTGCACCGCCACCGACGGCGAGGTGTTATCCAGAAACACCAGATTGCGATTAAACGGCAAAAAGTTTTTTTCCAGCGCGTGCTTGTAGCCCAGCAGCACCTGATCGGCGAAGCCGCTGCTCTGGGGATGGATCAGCGCAATCTGCCTTCTGCCCTGGCTTATCAGATAGTGACAGGCGGTTTCGGCGGCGAAGGCGTGATCGAACTGAATGCTGTTTTCGCCCTCGCTGTCGAGGCAGTCCACCAGCACTACGTCCGGGCGGTTAATATTCAGAGGAAAACGCGCGCCGATGATCAGCACGTTATCGCACAGCCCGCAGGTCAACTCCTCCAGCGAGTTCATCACGCCGCTGCTGGTGTTGGCGAAGCGCAGCAGCAGGTGCTTCTGGTGCTGGCTGAGCTGTTTTTCCAGGGCGTAGAGATAGCTGGTGGTTTGATTGATATTGTCCTGGGCGCAGATGACGCCGATGCAGCCGGTGGACTGGCTAAGCAACGACTGGGCTATCATGTTTGGCCGGTAATTGAGCGTTTCCGCCGCCTGCAGCACCGCCTGACGACTGGCCTCCTTCACGCCACGTGAGCCGCTCAACACTCGCGACACCGTGGCTTTGGAAACCCCGGCAAGTCGTGAAACATCATTGATTGTCGACATCATTTTCCCCTGCGCGGGCGCCGCGCCCCGCTAAAATCCCGTAAACCTGAATCGCTTCAATTATGACCAGCGCAGTATATCCATTTCGCCATTTGTTTGGAAACCGATTTTCCATTTCAGCGCAAAACATCGCCAAATCGACAGAATAATGTGAGCCAAATCCAATAAATCCGCCCCATAAGCAGGAGATCTTGACCACTATCACAGTTCTGCTTTTTATGAATGGAAACCGGTTTCCGTCTGATATCAAATCATCCACGCAATAACTTTTTACATTTTGAGGATGGTCGTCGATGTACAAGATTATGCTGTGCTGTTCTGCCGGAATGTCCACCAGTCTGCTGGTCAGAAAGATGGTGGAGGCGGCGAATGAACGTGATCTGCCGGTGCAGATTGACGCCTATGGCGTTTCCGAATTTGACATCCAGTTTCCGCAGTATCAGGTGGTGTTGCTTGGCCCCCAGGTGAAATACATGTTGAAAACCCTGTCTGACAAAGCGGCTTCCCTGAACATTCCGGTTCAGCCCATCGATACGATGGACTACGGCATGCAGCGGGGAGACAACGTCCTGAATTATGCTCTGTCGCTGATCCCAGCGGCGCACTGAGAGGTGTTGAAATGAGTTCTCTGTATCAGTCCATGATTGCCGTGATCGAGCAATCTATTACTCCGCTGGCAGGACGCCTTGGGCAGCAGAAATATGTTATCGCTATCCGCGATGGCTTCACTGCCGCATTGCCGTTTATGATCATCGGCTCTTTCATGCTGGTATTTATCTTTCCGCCGTTTTCACCCGATACCACCAACGGCTTTGCCCGCGGCTGGCTCGATTTCTCCCAGCACTACCGCGAACAGCTGATGCTGCCGTTTAACCTCAGCATGGGCGTAATGACCTTCTTTATCTCGGTCGGCATTGGCGCCAGCCTCGGTCGTCAGTTTCAGCTCGATCCGGTGATGTCCGGTCTGCTGGCGTTTATGGCCTTCCTGCTGGTCGCCGCGCCCTATGCCGATGGTAAAATTTCCACTCAGTATCTGTCCGGCCAGGGCATTTTTACCGCCCTGATCACCGCCATCTACTCCACCCGCGTCTACGCGTGGCTGAAGCAAAACAACATCACCATCCGTCTGCCGAAAGAGGTGCCGACCGGCGTCGCCCGTTCATTTGAAATCCTGATCCCGGTGCTGGTGGTGATTGGTACTTTGCATCCGCTGAACCTGTTTATCGAAGCGCAGACCGGGATGATCCTGCCGCAGGCGATCATGCATCTGCTGGAGCCGCTGGTTTCCGCCTCCGACTCGCTGCCGGCGATTTTGCTCTCCGTTCTGATGTGCCAGATTTTCTGGTTCGCCGGGATCCACGGCTCGCTGATTGTCACCGGCATTATGAACCCGTTCTGGATGGCCAACCTGTCGGCAAACCAGGCGGCGCTGGCGGCCGGCACGGTGCTGCCGCACGTCTATCTGCAGGGTTTCTGGGATCACTATCTGCTGATTGGCGGCGTCGGTTCGACCCTGCCGCTGGCCTTCCTGCTGCTGCGTAGCCGGGCCACTCATCTGCGCACCATCGGCAAGATGGGCATCGTGCCGAGCTTCTTTAATATCAACGAGCCGATCCTGTTCGGGGCGCCGATCATCATGAACCCGATGATGTTTATCCCCTTCGTCTGCGTACCGATGGTCAACGCGGTGCTGGCTTACGGCGCGACGCGTCTTGGCTGGCTGAGCCAGGTGGTGTCTCTCACTCCGTGGACCACGCCGGCACCGATTGGCGCCTCGTGGGCGGCCAACTGGACGCTGAGCCCGGTAGTGATGTGCCTTATCTGCATGGTGATGTCGGCGGTGATTTACCTGCCGTTCCTGCGCGCCTATGAACGTTCCTTAATGAAAACCGAAGTTGAGAAAACCAAAAATAGCGTTCCGGTGGCAGAAACCGTTAGCTAATTCCTCTCCGCCCCGGAGAGATAATATGATGACAGCGTCATAATGCAGAAAAAGGACTTTCACTGCATTATTAAATAATAAAGACCTCAGGAATACACATGATTGAATTAGAAGATGCGGTAATGGAAATTATCGTCAATGCGGGACAGTCACGCTCATTATGTTTTGAAGCGCTGCATGCGGCCCGAACCGGAAATATCGACGAAGCGCGTTTACTCTTAAATGAGGCCGACGGTTACGCCCGCCGGGCGCATCAGATGCAGACCCAGCTCATCGAGCAGGATGCCGGTGAAGCGCGTCAGCCTATGACGCTTATTATGGTACATGCCCAGGATCATCTGATGAATTCGCTGCTGGCCCGCGAGTTCTCAGAAGAATTAATCCATCTGTACCAGCGTTAATTAATATGGAATAACGTCAGCGAGAATATTACTCTCCGGCGTCGCTGTACCCTAAAAAAACAAATCAGCTTATTTTGGTTATTTATTTTAGCCAGAATGGGATGGTTATTATCTGAAATATATTAATTATTAAAGCGAGATAACCATGAATACTGTGAAAAAACTGCCTTTAGCCATGGCGGTTGTCGCCGCGCTGTGCCCAATTTCCGTAATGGCGCAAGAATTTACTCAGGAACAGATCGACGCCATTGTCGCCAAAGCCGTTGATAAAGCGCTGGCCGACCGCCAGGCGAAAATTGACGCCGCGGCCGACAAAAAGGTCGACGTCATTACCAACCCGCAGACCACCGCCGCCTCGCCGGATATGGCCATTCCGTTCGGCCTCAAGTTCAGCGGCTATGCCCGCTATGGCGCCCATTTCCAGACCGGCGACCAGAAATATGTCGGCGTCGACGGCTCCTATAACGGCGCCTCGGCGATCGGTCGTCTGGGCAACGAAAGCAACGGCGGCGAATTCCAGATCAGCAAAGCCTTCAAAAGCGCGCAGGGGGCTATCTGGGATCTCAACGTCATGTTCGACCACTGGAGCGACGAGGTTAACCTGAAGAAGGCCTACGTCGGCGTCACCAACGTGCTGGAATCCAACCCCAACGCCTATATCTGGGCCGGCCGCGACTTCCACCAGCGTCCGCAACAGGGGATCAACGACTACTTCTGGATGAACCACGACGGCCAGGGCGCCGGGGTGAAGAACTTTGATATCGGCGGCGTGCAGTTCGACGTGGCGACGGTCTCGCAGGTGAAATCCTGTAGCCCGGAAGTGATGGCCGACGAGACCAACCCGTCGCGCATCACCTGTACCGGCAGCTCCGACACCGGGGACAACGGCCACTACGCGCTGACCACCAAAACCCACAACATCAAGGCCGGGCCGATCGACGTCGAGGTGTACGCCAACTACGGCTTTGACTCGAAGGCGGTGGACAGCGACGCGCGTCTCGAAGCCTGGCAGGGCGGCCTGGTGCTGAGCCACACCAACGACAGCGGAGTGAACAAGGTGATCCTGCGCTACTCCGACAACTCGGATAACAGCGTCTACAACAAAACCGACGACCTGACCACGGTCTACGCCAGCTTCGAGGGCAGCCATAAGTTCACCCAGCAGGCGCAGGTGGAATATCTGCTGGCCTTCCACGACTACGACAACGGCAAAGATAATACCGACAACCGCAAAAACTACGGCGCCATCGTGCGGCCGATGTACTTCTGGAACGACGTGCACTCCACCTGGCTGGAAGCGGGCTACCAGCGCGTGGACTACGACCAGGGCGGGGATAACCACGGCTGGAAGCTGACGCTGTCGCAGAACATCGCCATCGGCATGGGGCCGGAGTTCCGTCCGATGCTGCGCTTCTACGTGACCGGCGGTCAGGTGGACAACGAGCATACCGCGAAGGTCAACGGCACCAAAGACCAGCAGCTGGATTCGCTGAACGTCGGCGGGATGTTTGAGGCGTGGTTCTGATGCGATAGCGTTGTCGAAGGAGCGTTCCCGGCTGGCGCTACGCTTAGCCGGGCTACGACTGGTGCGCTCCATTTATGCCGGATGGCGGCATACATGCCTTATCCGGCCTACGTTCCTTCCTGCGGGCTCCCCCTGTAGGCCCGGCAAGCGCAGCGCCGCCGGGCGGTCAGGCGCCAGCCCCGCATGACGACATCCACTCTTTATCTCTGACACAAACGACGGGCGATGCGCTCCAGCTTCATCATCAACAGCAGCGTGACGCCCACCAGCACGATGGTCAGCGCCGAGCCATCGGCGATATTACCGCGATCGGTCAGGCTGAAAATGGTCACCGGCAGGGTGGTCCAGCCCGGCGGATAGATCATCACCGTCGCTCCCAACTCCCCCATCGACAGCGATAAACTCAGCGCCAGCGCCGAGATCATCCATGGCGTCATCAGCGGCAGCGTCACATGGCGCAGGCGGTACCACGGGGAAGCGCCCAGGCTGGAGGCGACGTTTTCAATATCAGCGGAAATTCGCGCCAGCCCGGTGGTCACGTTGCTGAAGGTAAAGGCCGAGATCAGCACGAAATGCGCCGCCAGGACGATAAAGAAGGTGCCATTCATCTGCAGCGGCCCCTGGCTGAAGGCCACCAGAATGCCCAGTCCCACGGAAACCGAGGGGATGGCGCTGGGCAGATAAAACATCACCCCAAGATATTTCTGCAGCTTCGCGCCCGTCTGGCGCAGCGCCAGCGCCGCCCACATCCCGCACAGCAGCGCCAGCAGGCTGGCGCAGAAGCCCACCATCAGGCTGGAAAACAGCGAATCCCACGCCGCGCCGCGAAAAGCGTTAACAAAGTGGGCAAAGGTAAAGCCGGTGGGCAGCAGGCCGTTCCACTGCTGGCTCAGGCTGGAGAGCAAAATCACCGCCAGCGGCAGCAGGAAGATGCCGGCAAAGAGCGTCACCGCCAGCGCGCCCGCCGCCGCGCGGCCTTTACGCGACCAAATCAACATCGTTAACTCCTTACGCCAGTGCGCGCCGCCGCCAGCCGATAGAGCATAAACAGCCCCAGCGACAGCAGAATATTCATCAGCGCGATCATGCAGGCCACGCTGTAATCCGACTCCAGAATCGCCTTGCTGTAGACCATCATCGGCAGGGTATTGACCCCTTTGGCGCCGATAAACAGCACGATACCGAACTCGTTAGTGGTCAACAGCAGGCACAGGCTGCCCCCCGCCATCAGCGCCGGCAGCGCCGCCGGGAAGATAACCTGGGTCATCACCCGCAGCGGGTGAGCGCCAAGAATACTCGCCGCTTCCAGCTGACTCTTATCGATCTGCCGCAGTCCGGCCATCAACGGGCGCATCACCAGCGGCGTAAAGACGGTGATCTCCGCCAGGATCACGCCGTTAATCGAATAAAGGAAGTCCACCGGCGGCAGTTCAAAGGCGAACAGCGCCATCAGGGCGCCGTTGAGCAGCCCCGCCGATCCGTAAATAAAGGTGAACGCGAGAGTGATAAGGAAGGTCGGCAGCGCAATAAAAGTATCGATCACCCGGCAAATCAGCTGGCTGCCGGGGAACGGAATAAAAACCAGAATCAGCGCCAAAACGCTGCCGAGCACCAGGCAGCCAAGGGTAGCGAACACCGCAATCTGTAAGGTATTGAGCAGCGCGCCAATAAAGCGTTTTGAGTCAATCACCTGCCAGAAGGTTTCGAGGCTCAGTTTGCCGCTGGCGTCGCGCAGCGCCTGTTCGGCGATCAGCAACAGCGGATAGAAAAACAGCGTCGCCAGCACCAATAGCGGCAACGCCAGCCACAGGTAAGGGCGCAGGTTTCGCGCCGGGCGCGTAAGGATTAAGGTTTGCGCCATCATTGCTCCTCGATCAGAACCGCATCGCCAGGTTCGAAGTAGAGCGCCAGCTTGTCGCCCGCGCGCGGCAGGGGGTTGACGTGAGTCATGACGATCCGCACCGCTTCGCCCGCGACGTCGCACAGCAGATGCGTCAGATCGCCCTGCCAGTGTACCGAAGTCAGGGTGGCGTTGAGGCGATTACTGGTTGCCGATCGCGGCGCCAGGCTCATATGCTGCGGGCGAATGCATAACAGCTTGTTGTTGCCATGCAGCCCACCCCGGCTGAAGGCGTTAACCAGGCCGCCGCCGCAGCTCACGTTAACCAGACCCGGCTGAAGACTATCGGTCAGCGCCGTCGCCTGCAGGATATTGGCGCGGCCGAGGAATTCGGCGCTAAAGCGGTTCGGCGGATAGTGGTACAGCTCGTGCGTTTCGCCATGGGCGATCAGCGACCCGTCTTTCATAATGCCGATTTTATCCGCCAGAGTGAGCGCTTCGGTCTGATCGTGGGTGACGTAGAGGATGGTCAGCTCCGGCAGTTCGCGGTGCAGACGGGCAATCTCTTCCACCATGTTATGACGAATTTGCGCATCCAGCGCCGACAGCGGTTCATCAAGCAACAACACCCGAGGACGCACGGCAATGGCGCGGGCTATCGCGACGCGCTGCTGCTGGCCGCCGGAAAGCTGATGCGGATAGCGGGTGGCGTAGTCCGCCATACCAACGATTTTTAAGGCTTCAGTCACCCGCCCGGCGATCAGCGCCCTGGGCTGCTTTTGCGCCCGCAGGCCGAAGGCGACATTGTCTTCCACCTTCATATGGGGAAACAGCGCGTAGTTCTGCACCACCATCGCCAGCCCGCGCTGGTAAGGCGGCAGGTGGGTGACGTCCGTGTCGCCGATCAGGATCCGCCCGCCAGCCGGTTGCACAAATCCGGCAATCGCCCGCAGCACGGTGGTTTTCCCGGAACCGGAAGGGCCAATCAGCGCCAGCACCTCACCGGGTTCAATGGTCAATGACAGCGGTTTTAAGACCACGTTGCCGTGGTAGGAAACGCGCAGCGAGCCCAGGGTGATCCCGGAAGTCCCCGCCAGCGACGGGGAAGGCGTGACGGTCGTTTTCATTAACATCAGGCTTACTCGCTATCGGTCACTTTATGCCAGCGGGCGATATCCGCCGAGAGAGAAAGCGCAACGTCGTCCCAGTTGGGTTCCCAGCGCTTCACGCCGTCGAGCGCCGCCTGCGCCGCCTTAAAGTTAGCGTCATCCGGCGCCACGTCGTTGCGTACCGGTAAGCCCCAGGAGCGCGCGCTGACGCTGGATTGCGCCGGTTTATCCAGCAGGAAATTAATCAGCTTTTTGCCGTTTTCGCTGTTCGGCCCGTTCTGCACCAGCCCGATGGTGTAGGGCAGCGCCAGCGCGCTGCGCTCGCCGTTATCATCCGCCGGCCAGAAAATTTTAACGTTCGGGTTACGCGCCATCTGCGACAGGTTCATCTGCAGATCGCCGTTGGCGACGTACAGCTCGCCTTTGTTGACCAGCGCCGTCAGCTTGCCGGTGGAGGCCGATGGGCCGACGTTATTGGCCTGAAGCTTGCCAAGATAGGCAAAGCCAGCGTCTTTGCCGCCAAGGCTGTGGAAGGCCTGCAGCATCACCGCGGTGCCGTCCCCCGCCTGGCCCGGCGTGGAGTACTGGAGCTTATTCTTAAAGCGGCTATCCAGCAGATCCTGCCAGCTGGCCGGCGCGGTTTTCAGCAACTGACCGTTATAGATGAAGGTCAGATAGTTGTTCACCAGCGGCGAATAGCGGTCGTTGGCGCCAGGGATCTGCGCGCTGCCCTGTGGAGTAAAGGTGGCCAGCAGCTGCTCTTTCGCGGCGCGCTGGATAAACGGCGGCACCGTCACCAGTACGTCGGCCTGCGGATTGGTGCGCTCCTTCGCCAGACGCTCGACAATCGCGCCGGAGCCGCCTTCCACATACTGCACTTTGATGCCCGTCGCTTTGGTGAAGGCGTCGAACTGGCTCTGATACCAGCTGTTATCGCCGTCATGCAGGCCGTCGGCGGAGTAAACCGTGACGACGCCGTCCGCCCAAACCGGGGAGCTGGTCAGCGCGAACAGGGACAGCAGAGCAAGTCGGGAGAGTTTCATCGTGTTAGCCTCATCGCAGTTAGTTATTCTGGTGTAGACCAGATTTGCCTTCACGCTACCGGGGGTTTATGACAAAACGATGAAAGAAGTGTGTCGAAAGAGTTAAAACGAGGGGAGGCATAGCCCCGGTTAACGCTGACGCCACCGGGGACACGGGAAGGGTTAATGCAATAAAATCAATGGGTATCGACTTCGATCCGTAGGCTGTCATGCCGCCAGTATTCGATATCGTAATCAAGAATACGCCCGTGCTGATCGTAATTCAGCCTGCGCAACAGCAGCGCCGGGCGCCCCTCCATCACCCCCAACGCCGCTGCGGCCTGCGGCGGCATGGAGGTGGGATAAAACGACAAATGCATACTGGTATAGATCAGGTCGTACTGGCTCTGATAAATCTCGGTCAGACTGCCGTTGAGATCGTGGCGCAGCAGCTCCGGCACCCGGGCCGGCAGGCAGTGGTTTTCGCAATAGCACACCGGACGCCCGTCGGCATAGCGCAGGCGGGTCAGCAGGTAGACCTGATCGAAGGGCTGCAGCGCCAGCGGCGCCATCACATCCAGCGGCACGGCGGATAACCGGCCATCAAGCAGCACCGTTTTCGGCTCACGTCCCTGCTCGAGACACAGCTTGTGGAAGTTGGTGTTCTGCGTCGGATCCAGCCACAGCCGCTCCGGCGTCACAAACCAGCCGCGGCGGTCGGCGCGGTAGATCACGCCGCTGGCCTCCAGCTGCGCCAGGCTCTCGCGCACGGTGATACGGGTCGTGTTGAACAACGCGCACAGCTCGCGCTCGGAAGGCAATTTATCGCCGCTTTTGAGGGCGCCGTTTTGAATACGCGCCTGCAGCTGCGCCTTAATCATCAGGTATTGCGGCATCTCGCCAGAGGGTGATTTCATGTTTACTCGCAGCCACTTTTGGTGCGCTCATTATACATAGCCAGATGAATTTTTTGTTGCAGCGCCACATTTCCTTTGACCCTGCCCCGGCTTTGTCTCCATGATAAATACCAATCTGGTATAGACCAAATGGTGAGACAAATGACTTCTCGGAACTACCTGCTGCTGACCCCCGGCCCGCTAACCACCTCCCGCACGGTGAAAGAGGCGATGTTATTCGATAGCTGCACCTGGGATGATGATTACAATCTCGGCGTGGTACAGACCATTCGTCAGCAGCTGGTACAGCTGGCCACCCCGGCCGCCGGGTATACGGCGGTGCTGCTGCAGGGCAGCGGCAGCTACGCGGTCGAAGCGGTGCTCGGCAGCGTCATCGGCGAACAGGGCAAAGTGCTGATCGTCAGCAATGGCGCCTATGGCGCGCGCATGATTGAGATGGCGCAGCGGATGGGTATCGCCTTTCATCCTTACGACTGCGGCGAAGTCGCCCGCCCGGACGCCGCGGCGATCGCGCGGATCCTGCGGGATGACCCGGCGATCACCCATATCGCGATGGTGCATAGCGAAACCACCACCGGCATGCTCAACCCGATTGAAGAGGTGGCCGCGCTGGCGAAAGAGTATGGCAAACGCTATATCGTCGATGCGATGAGCAGCTTCGGCGGCATTCCGCTGGATATCGCCGCGCTGAATATTGACTACCTGATAAGCTCTGCCAACAAGTGCATTCAGGGCGTGCCGGGCTTCGCCTTCGTCATCGCCCGCGAATCGGAGCTGGCCGCCTGCAAAGGCCGCTCGCGCTCGCTGTCGCTGGATCTTTACGCCCAGTGGCGCTGTATGGAGGATAACCACGGCAAGTGGCGCTTCACCTCGCCGACCCATACCGTGCTGGCCTTCGCCCAGGCGCTGAAAGAGCTGGCCCAGGAGGGCGGCGTCAGCGCCCGCCATCAGCGCTATACCCGCAATCAGCGCCGACTGGTAGCCGGAATGCGCGCGCTCGGCTTCCGGCCGCTGCTCGACGACAGCCTGCACTCGCCGATCATTACCGCCTTTTATTCACCGGATGCGCCGCAGTATCGCTTTCACACCTTCTACCAGAAGCTGAAAGATCAGGGCTTCGTGATCTATCCCGGCAAAGTGTCGCAAAGCGATTGCTTCCGCATCGGCAACATCGGCGAAGTCTACGACGCCGACATCACCGCCCTGCTGGCGGCCATCGACAACGCCATGTACTGGAAACAATAAGGAACCGCCATGAACCGTATCACCGCTCTCATTCTCGACTGGGCCGGCACCACCGTGGACTTCGGCTCCTTCGCGCCGACGCAAATTTTCGTCGAGGCCTTCCGCCAGGCCTTCGATATTGAGATCACCCTTGAAGAGGCCCGCGTGCCGATGGGGCTTGGCAAATGGCAGCACATTGAGGCGCTGGGCAAACTGCCGTCGGTCGACAGCCGCTGGCAGGCGAAATTTGGTCGGGCGATGACGGCCGCTGATATCGATGCGATCTACGCCGCGTTTATGCCGCTGCAAATCGCTAAGGTTGTCGATTTTTCCGCTCCGATCGCCGGCGTGGTCGACACCCTCGCCGCGCTGCGCGCCGACGGACTGAAGATCGGCTCCTGCTCGGGCTATCCGCGCCCGGTGATGGAAAAACTGGTTCCAGCCGCCGCCGCCCAGGGCTATGCCCCGGACCACTGGGTCGCCACCGATGACCTTGCCGCCGGCGGGCGTCCCGGGCCGTGGATGGCGCTGCAGAACGTGATTGCCCTGGGCATAGACGATGTGGCCCACTGCGTGAAGGTCGATGATGCCGCGCCGGGCATCAGCGAAGGGTTACATGCCGGGATGTGGAGCGTCGGCCTGGCGGTGTCGGGAAATGAATTTGGCGCCACCTGGGAGGCGTATCAGGCGATGTCGAAAGAGGAAATCGCCACCCGTCGCGAGCGGGCGGCAGGCAAGCTGTATGCCGCCGGGGCGCATTATGTGGTTGATACCCTGGCGGACCTGCCGGGGGTGATTGCGGATATCAACGCCCGGCTGGCAAAAGGCGAGCGGCCTTAAGCGGGTGAATTCACCTTCACTTTGGCCGCCACCAGCAGGCCGGTAAACAGCATCAATACCCCTGACAACACCAGCGGCGACAGCAGGCCTAAATGGTCAAGCGCAATACCGCCGACCGCGGCCCCGCAGGTGTTGGCCAGCTGGATCACCGCCACCTGAATCGACCCGGCTTTTTCCGCCTGATCGGAGAGGGAACGGGTGATCCACGTTGACCATCCCACCGGGATGAGCGCGAACGCGAAGCCCCAGATGATCGCCACCGTCGAGGCGACGATTTTGCTTTCCCCCCACAGCACCAGCGCCGCCGCGCAGGCGGTCAGCACCAGCGGCGCAATCGCCAGCGCCGCTTTCACCGAGCGCTTGAGCAGCACCGAGGAGAGCGACGTGCCGATGAAGCTGGCGATACCAAAGCTCAGCAGCACCAGCGTCAGGCCATCGACATCAAACCCGGCGAGGGTCATGTACACCGGGCGAATATAGGTAAAGAAGGCGAACTGTCCGGCAAAAGCCATGAAAATGGCGCACATGCCGGCCATCACCCCCGGCCGCTTCAGCAGGCCAAACATTTTTTGCTGCTGAGCTGCCGATTCACCCGGCAGCGACGGCAGCGCTTTCAGCACCCAGATCGTACACAGCACGCCCATCACCGCCGCGCCGTTAAACACGTTGCGCCAGCCGATAAGCCCGCCAAGAAAACTGCCCAACGGGGCGGCGATCACCAGCGCGATGGATACCGCGCCGAAGATAATCGACAGCGCTTTCGGCACCACGCGCATCGGCACCAGACGCATGGTCAGCGAGGCTGACATCGCCCAGAAACCGCCGAGCGCCAGCCCCAGACAGGCGCGTCCCAGCAGCAGTAGGGTGAAGCTATCGGCAAAGGACACCAACAGGCAGGAAAGGGTCAGCAGCAGCGAAAAGAGGATCACCACGTAGCGGCGATCGGTTTTGCCAATGACGGAGGTGATAAACAGGCTGGAAAACATCGCGACGAATGCCGTCGTCGTCACCGACTGCCCGGCCATCCCTTCGGAGATGCCTAAATCCAGCGCCATCGGCGTCAGCAGACTGACCGGTAGAAATTCGACGGTAATCAGGCAGGCGACGCAGAAAGCAACCGCGAAAACTGCCGACCAGTTTGGTCGCGCGAGCTCGCGTGCGTGGGTTTTGGCTTCATTTGAATGACTCATGAGTGACCTGCGAAGAAAGTGGCGGAAAGCTGCGCAGTGTAACATTTTGTTTGTGACGCATTTAACGTTTTCGCAACTCTTCTCGCTTTTCATAAGAGGATGCGTAGCTGCTCGCATGTTTAAAAAAACGATGCTTGCTATCGCTTTAACAAATCTCAGGAGAATTTAATGTAGCACTATGTGCTATACTTTTAACGACAGGATGTCAGCAATGCGCATCTTTAAAACCAAATGGTTCGCCAGAGAGGCTAGCTCTCATGGCATTACCGACGACGAGCTCTATCAGGCAATTCAATCTGCGCTTCAGGGCAAAGTGGTTGATTTAGGAGGAGGGGTTTATAAAAAGCGACTCAACAAGAATCGCGATCGCGCAATCATCCTTACCAAAAGCGCAGGGTATTGGTTTTATACCTTTCTATATGCCAAACAGGATATGGCCAATATCAACCATCGCGAATTAATGGGGTTTCGTGAGTTAGCAAAACACTATGCCAATCTCTCTGAAGAGAAAACGACGGCCTTAGTTAAAAGTAAAGAATTGGTGGAGATTTGCGATGACAGCAAAAAATAAATACAAAAGCCCGGCTTTCGAAGCGATCCATAGCGCTGCGTCGGGGCTATTCAGCGTTGGCGCAATCCCACAGGAAACAATGCGCCATTTTGATGAATCATGTCTCGGTAGCGTAGCCGCACTTCAACCCATTGAAATTAAAGCGCTACGTGAACAACTCAATGTTAGCCAACCCGTGTTCGCTCGTTATCTGAATACCAGTGTGTCTACCGTGCAAAAATGGGAGACTGGCGCTAAACGACCGAGCGGAACGTCATTAAAATTGCTTAGCGTCGTACAAAAACACGGCCTGAAAATCCTACTGTAGTTATTCTGCCGGATGGCGCTTACGCTTATCCGGCCTACAAGGAACGTAAGGGAGATATGGTTTTGAACCACAGGCCGGATAACAATGATATCAGTGCAACCAGTGCACGCCGTCTTCCGGGAGAAACAGGTCGTTATAGCGCTGCTGAAGGTTATGCAAATCGCTCACATCCGGATCCAGCTCGCGCAGAAACCCTTGCGCAAGGCGGATTTGCGCGTCGGTGATCGGCGCCGCTAAACGCGCTTTTTGCATCAGGCGATACCAGTAATGCAGGTTTTTTTCGCTGGCGTCGACAATCGCAACCTGCCAGATCAGCAGCACCTGCGCGGCATTCTGCAGATGCGCTTCATTCGGCCGTTCCAGGTAACGCAAATACTCATTGCCGGCGGTTTTACCCAGCTGATCGATCATCGATTCCAGCGGGACGGGCGTAATGCCAAGGCGTTCGCTCAGGCGGCGGATCGCGCGGCGTGAATCAGAGGTAAGCACCCGAAATCCCACAACAAACACCACTACCAGGGTGGCCAGTCCTATCCAGATCATGCATCCTCTCATCCAATCGCAGCCTGACTATCATAATGGGAATTTGCCTGCTGTCGACTGCCGGACCTGGCATAATGCGCAAGAAATAAAAAAGCCCGGCGCACTGGCCGGGCAAGGTTACCCAATACCTGGTGAATCAGGCGGTCTGCAAAATACGGTTCTTTTTCTCGCGGCGAATTTTACGCTCTTCGAAGATAGCCACGATGGCCATCAGGCAGATACAGCCGATGGCGGCGGCGTCCAGCGCCGCAAAGGTGCCGGCCCAGCCGGTCAGGCCGAAGACCGGCGTGCCGTCGGCGATCATCCCGAGACCCAGCTTGGCGAAGCTATCGCCAATCAGATAGGCGAAAGTGCCCTTGATCCCATCGGCGGCGCCGATCGCTTTTTTCGGCACAAAGCCGACGGCGGCGACGCCAATCAACAACTGCGGACCAAACACCAGGAAGCCCAGCGCAAATAACGAGGCCAGATAGACGTACTGGTTGCTGGCGTGTTGGTAAACCCCGAGGGTGGCGATAATCAGCGCCAGCGCGATGCAGGCCACTAGCGCGCGGCGGCCGTTGGCCAGATCCGACAACCAGCCCCACAGCAGCGTGCCGACCAGCGCACCGACCTCAAACAGGGTAAAGCCCTGAATCGCCACCTCTTTCGACAGCTTCAGCTCCTGGAAGGCGTACACGGTGGACCACTGATCGATACCGATACGCACCACGTAGAGGAAGATGTTGGAGAAGCACAGCAGCCAGATCACTTTGTTTTTCAGCACGTACTCAACAAAGATCTGCCACTTGGTCATCGCATTTTCTTCGGTCTCTTTGTCCTCTTCGCTGATCGCTTCGCCAAACAGCTCTTCCGCCGTGCCGAGGCCATAGGATTCCGGCGAGTCGCTACCATAGCGCAGGCCAATAAAGCCGACGATCAGCGCAATAATCGACGGGAAGATAAACATGCCGATCACATGGCCGTCGAACAGATAGTTGGCGCCAAACAGCGCCACGCCCGCGGCGCCCGCGCCGCCGAGGTTGTGGGAGATATTCCAGAAGCCGAGAAAGGTGCCGCGTTTGCGTCTGGGCGTCCACTTGGTGATGGTGGAATAGCTGCACGAGCCGCCGGTGCTCTGGAAGAAGCCGCTCAGCGCATAGAAGGCGATCATCAGGAACAGGCTGGTGGAGCCCGCGCCCATGCTGGCGCTAAAGCCCAGCATGCAGATGGCGGAGAGGATCAGCATAAACGGCAGGAACTGCTTGGTGTTTTTGCCATCGGCATAGTAGGAAACCAGGGTTTTCCCTACGCCGTAGGTAATGGAGAAGCCCAGGCCAATCATCCCCAGCTGCGTCATGCTCAACCCGTAAGTGGAGATCATGTCGTTCTGCGCAATATTAAAGTTTTTGCGGATCAGATACATGGTCAGGTAGCCGATGAAGACCACCAGATAGGACTGCATGAAAGGTTTGAACCACATTTTGCGCCGCACGTCGAGCGGCAGATCCAGGGTCGGCTTACGAACCTGATTCAGAAAGGCCAGCATGGGTATCTCCTGAGCTGATTTTTTATGCCTGCGTCATAGCCAGGCATTGTAAAAATCAGCGCGCCGTCTGGCCTGAGACGGCGTCCAGGTGAAACCGGGAAAATTTCCTAGTTTTGCCCCATTCGCGGCGAAAGAGTGAGATGCATCACGCTTCACTGGCGGCGCGCGGCGCCTGGGCGTTTAAGAACGGCAGCAGCAGCAGCGCGGAAATGCCGGCGGCAATCGCGATCGCCACGAAGAATCCGGTCCAGTGCCAGATATCCATTACCTGCGCCAGCGGCCAGCCGGAAAGCGACGCGCCAAGATACGCGAACAGGCCGACAAACCCGGTGGCCGCCCCGGCGGCCTCTTTATGCGAACACTCCGCCGCCGCCATGCCGATCAGCATCTGCGGGCCGAAGACGAAGAAACCGGTGGTGAAGAAGCAGGCCGCCTGCATCACGTAGCTGGCGAACGGCATCAGCCACAGGCCGCCAACCGACAGCAAAATTCCGGCGGCGAAGATCAGGTTCATCGGCCCGCGATTGCCGTTAAACAGCTTATCCGAGCCCCACCCCGCCACCAGCGCGCCGATAAATCCGCCCAGCTCGAACATGGTCACCGCCGAGTTAGCGGTCACCAGATCGACGCCAAGCGTCTCCGACATATACAGATTGCCCCAGTCGTTAATCGCCGCCCGCACCACGTACACCAGCACATAGCACAGCGACAGCAGCCAGATATAGGGGTTGGCCAGCACGTAGCGGGTGAGGATTTCTTTACGCGTCAGTCCGGCGCCCTCCTGCTGCTGGGCAATCTCCAGCGCATCGTGACGCCAGTCGCCGACGGCGGGCAGCCCCACCGCCTGCGGACGATCCCGCAGCCGCCAGCACAGGTATAATCCGGCGAGGATCGCCAGGCCCCCGGCGATGATCATCCCCGCGCGCCAGCCGTAATGTAGCGCCGCCGCCCCCACCACCATCGGGATCAGCGCGCCGCCAACGTTATGCGCCGTATTCCACAGCGCCCACCAGCCGCCGCGCTCGGTGCGTGAATACCAGGCCGTCAGCAGCCGGGCGCAGACCGGCGAGCCCCACCCCTGGAAGAAGGCGTTTAGCGCCCACAGCAGGGCGAAGGCCCACAGTGAGGAAGAAAAACCGAACAGAATATTCACCACCCCGGTGGCGATAAGCCCCAGCCCCATAAAATAGCGGGCGTCGGAGCGGTCGCTGACGATACCGGAGAAAAATTTCGACAGTCCGTAGGTGATGTAGAACAGCGTGGCCAGCAGACCGATATCGCTGCGGGTCAGCACGTTGCTGGCGAGAATATCAGGAACCGCGGCGTTAAAGCTTTTGCGGGTGAAATAGAACAGCGCGTAGCCCAGCCAGATGGTCAACAGGATATGGCGACGCCAGTAGCGATAACGCGCATCAAGCTCGCGTTTATCGCTAATCGGCGCGGCGTCCGGCGGGGCTTTTAAAAAGGCGAACATCGGCGATCCTCTCAGGCGTAACGCAGCGGTAGATTGACGCACACCCGGGTACCGTGGGTGCAGGAGATCGTCAGCGTGCCCCCCAGGGCGGTCACGCGCTCGCGCATGCCGGTCAGACCGAACCCCTGCGCGCTCGAGCCCGGCGGCAGGCCGCAGCCGTCATCCTCCAGCACCAGCATCAGTCGCTCCTCCTGCTGCCAGCCCTGCAGGGTCACGGCGCTGGCGCTGGCATGCTTGACGATATTGTTCAGTCCCTCCTGGCAGACGCGGAACAGGGTCACGCGCTGGTTTTCACTCAGCCCCGCCTCGTTAATCCGCCAGTCGAGATGGCTGACGATGCCGCGATCCTCCAGCTCCATCTCGCGCATCAGAGAACGTACCGCCTGCTCCAGCGGCAGGTCGTCAAGCTGGCGCGGACGCAGGCGGCCCAGCAGGCGACGCACCGAGTCATACACCCCCAGCGAGAGGTGTTCAATCAGCTGGCCGCTCTGGCGAACGCTGGCGTTGTCCGGCGCCAGCCGCTGGACGATCCCCGCCTGGGTGCGTATTGCGGTGATGGTCTGGCCAATATCATCATGGAGCTCGCGCGCGACGTCGCGGCGCACGCTCTCTTCGGTCTCCAGCAGGCGATCCGCCAGCCGCCGATTGCGCGCCAGCTCGCTCTGTAGCGACTGGTTCAGCTCGCGCAATCGCTGGATCCCCGCCCCCAGCAGCAGCCCGGTGAGGCTCTGCGCCAGCAGCGAAAGCAGGAGATCGACGGGGTGATCGTGCCAGGTCTGGCTGGCAATCAGGGCGATCGCGTTCATCAGCGTAGCGATCAGCGCTCCCTGCCAGCCGTAGTGCCAGGCCAGAGCGATAATCGGCAGCGCGAGGCAAAACGGGGTAAAGCGGGAGAGCTCGGCGGGCAGCCCAAGCTGCAGCCACAGGCTTATGGTGAATAACAGCAGATACCAGATCAGATGCCGCCCGCGCCAGTTTACCGGCTGCGCCACCAGCGACGGCCCCAGCGGCCGCCAGACGGTGCTGGTGAGGTAGTGCCAGAACACCAGACAGGTCGGCGCCAGGGTCAGGCCGCCGGTGAGCGTCAACAGCAGGGCGTTAAGCCCCTCGTCCCCCTCCGCCAGCCAGGGCAGCGATTGCAGCAGCGCGGCGGCCATTAACGCCCCGCCCTGACGCAGAAGCGTCAGCCAGTCGCGCTGCTGGCGATATCGCGAGATCAGCGCCACCGGCAGAAGGGTCAGCAGGCTTCCGGTCATCAATATTATCGGATGCGCCAGCGCCACTTCCTGCGTCAGCCAGAAGATCAGCAGCCACTCGCTTCCCAGCAGCACCGGCCAGTAGCCGCGCGGGCACTGGAGCATCAGCCCCAGCCGCAGGCCGAAGGGGAACAGCAGCACCGCCAGATCGGCGCGCTCCACCAGATGCAGGCTGATGCTCCACAGACAAAACCAGGCGGCGGCGAAGATAAAGGCGCAGCCGATCACCGACAGCAGGCGCGGGAGTAAGGTCTTCATTGCCAGCTGTCAAACATGCGGCGCGCCAGCTCGACGTCATTGCTGACGCCCAGTTTTTCCAGCAGGTTGGCGCGGTGAACGTGGACGGTTTTCGGCGACAGCCCGAGCTCAGCGGCGATCTCTTTTACCGCCATGCCCTGCGCCAGCTTTTCCGCCACCTGACGTTCGCGTTTGGTGAGCGGATCCTGGCGCCCGGCGGCCAGCTTCATGGCGATATCCGGCGTGAGATAGCAGCCCCCCGCCGCCACCGTGCGCACCGCGGCGATAAGTTCGTCCGGGCTGCAGCGTTTCGACAGAAAGCCGCGCGCGCCGGCGTTGAGCGCCTGCTCGACCAGCGCCGGGCTGTCGTGCACCGACAGCATAATGGTCGCCATCCCCTTCGGCAGCTGGCTGAGCAGCTCCAGCCCGGAAATATCCGGCATCGAGATATCGCAGATACAGACCTGAACGCCGCGCCCCGGCAACCCCGCCAGCGCCTCGCGGCCGCTGCCAAATTCGGCGACAACCTGAAAATCAGTTTCCAGCCCCAGCAGCTGAGCAAAGCCGGAGCGGACAATCAAATGATCGTCAATAAGGGCGATGGTAGTCATGGTGTTTCCTGGTGCCTGAAAGCGCCGGATGGCGGCGTAAACGCCTTATCCGGCCTACGGATTCACTCCCTGAAGGCCGGATTAGCGCAGCGCCATCCGGTAAAGGCGCTTACCTTAACCATAAGCACCTTACCGTTCAAGCCTTGCGCGATTTACTCGAAGAACACCGCAATTTTGTTAAACATGGTGGGATCGGACTGGTTACGCGCCACTTTGGTGACATCTTCCAGCTTTTCAATCTGGCTAATCATCTGCCCGAGACGCTGATCGTCGTTCACCAGCAGCCAGATGCGGCTGTGTTCGCTGCCCTGAATCGGTAGACAGAGAATACCTTCGACGTTAAACGCGCGGCGGGCAAAAAGCCCGCAGACGTGGGTCATGACGCCGGGGTGGTTGCGGACGGTGAGTTCCAGGATGACGTTATCACAGTGTTTTTGCATGGCTTATTCCCCCACCATTTCAGTATTAGCCGCACCCGGCGGTACCATCGGATACACTTTCTGCTGCGCGTCGATGCGCACGTGGATCAGCGCCGGCCCCGGACGGTCGATGATCGCCTGCAGCGCCGCCTGCGGATCGGCTTCGTTATTTAAATCACAGGTTTGCAGGCCAAAACCGGCGGCAATCTGCATAAAGTTAATCATCCCCGGATAGGTGGCGGCAAAAACCCCCTGCTGATAGAACAGGCTCTGCTGCTGATGCACCAGCCCCAGCGCTTCGTTGTTCAGCAGGATAATTTTTACATCCAGCTGATTTTCAGCGGCGGTGGCCATCTCCTGAATATTCATCATCAGGCTGCCGTCGCCGGAGAAGCAGATAACCTTGCGCTGCGGATTCGCCAGCGCCGCGCCGATCGCCGCCGGCAGGCCGAAGCCCATGGTGCCAAGACCGCCGGAGGTCAGCCACTGCCGCGGACGGTTGAGCGGGTAGGCCTGCGCCGTCCACATCTGGTGCTGGCCTACGTCGGTGGTGATGATCGCTTCATCATCCACGCAGGCGGCCACGGCGTTAATCAGGCCATAATGGGAGAGCGGGTCGCTTCCCTGCGGGATGGCGCAGGGGAATTCGCGCTGCAAGTCGGCCACCAGCTGGCGCCACTCCTCGCGCGGCTGCGCCTCAACCTGCGGGTTCAGCTGGGCTAAGACTTCCGCCACATCGCCCTGAATCGCCACGTGCGGTTGCTTAATTTTGCCCAGCTCGGCGCGGTCGATATCGACGTGGATAATCTTCGCGTTCGGGCAGAACTGCTCGGTCTTGCCAATCGCCCGGTCATCAAAACGCGCGCCTAAAACAATCAGTAAATCCGCTTCCTGCAGAATGAAGTTGGTGCTGCGCGCGCCATGCATGCCCAGCATCCCCAGCGACAGCGGGTGCGCCTTCGGCAGCATGCCCAGCGCCATCAGGGTCATGGTGGTCGGCAGGTTGGCTTTTTCCGCCAGCTCACGGATCTCCTGCGGCGCGTTAATCACCCCGCCGCCCAGATAGAGCACCGGACGCTTCGCCGCGTTGATCATCGCCGCCGCTTCGCGCACGCTTTCGGGGGCGAATGCCGGCGCTGCGGCGCGCTCGCCCGGCTCCGGCAGCGTTTCCAGCTCAATGGTCGCCGACTGTACGTCCTTAGGAATGTCTATCCACACCGGCCCGGGACGCCCGGACTGAGCAATACGGAAGGCGTCGCTGATCACCTGCGGCAGCTCGGCGATGTCGCGCACCAGATAGTTATGTTTGGTGATGGGGATAGAGATGCCGTAGGTGTCCACTTCCTGGAAGGCGTCGGTGCCGATCATCGATGCCGGCACCTGGCCGGTGATGCAGACCAGCGGAATCGAATCCAGGCGGGCATCGGCGATCGCCGTCACCAGGTTCGTCGCCCCCGGGCCGCTGCAGGCCATACAGACCGCCGGTTTGCCTTCGGTACGCGCCATCCCCTGGGCGATAAAGCCCGCGCCCTGCTCGTGGCGCGCCAGGATGTGGCGGATCTGCGTGCTTTGGCTTAAGGCATCGTAGATAGGCAGGATGGAGCCGCCCGGAATGCCGCTAACCATAGTGATACCCTGGCGTTCCAGTAAATGAACAACCAGCTGCGCGCCGGTAAAGCGCATTGTGTTTGATGTGGTGCCCGAACTTGCCATGCTCCAGTCCTTTTCTTCTGGGCCGACTTTACCGGGGGGCTCGCCAACAAAAAACCCCGCTCGGTTTGCGCCGGCGGGGTTTGGAATTCGTGTTGTTCCGGACCCTACGGCGCATTGCCGACGACGACCACCACAGACACGACGACCACCGCGGCTGGCGCGGTTTTTAGTAGGGTCGAAGCGATCAGGGTTGCGTTCATTAGGGACCTGTTGTGTCGAAAAATAAGCTGAATTTATACAAACACAGGTTTTACGTTTTCACAATGGTTTTATTTTCATCCACGGAAATTTGCGCGAAAGATCACAGTTCGGCGCAAAAGGGCAGAAAACAAAAAACCCCGCCGGAGCGAGGTTTTTATCAGCATGGTTACAGGTGGTAGCCGCAAGCACACTGTATTACGTCAACGCCAAAAGTATACGCGATCGCTGCAGTTCGCGCAATTTAAGGTCGGTTTTTCTCTGTCATAGAGTATGGGATAGCGCGGCGGATTTGTCCAAAAAATACTGTTCATCCATACAGTATTTATCTATACTGGGTGTGTTCATGGTGTGCCATTCGGGGGCCGCAAGTTTGACCGGCGCAACGAAGTCCTGGCTGAAACGGGTGGTGCCGTCAGTGCCTTAACCCCGAGAGAGCACACTGTGTTACGTCAACAACGTGCAGTCACTGGCCCGCGCGGCAACGCGTGGTTCAGCGCTGCGCACCCCTGTCGTTGCAGGCGGCGGGCCGGGAAGCCGTCCACGGAAGGAGCCACCACAGGCCAGGGCGACGCCGCCGGCGACAGGCAGGGATAAGCTGACAACGGGCAGCGGAAAGGTACGTCAGCTTATTGTGCTCCTTAACCACAGGAGACGCGCGTATGGGCGGAATGGATATTATTATTTTAATCCTGAAACTCATGGTTGCTGTGTTGCAACTACTTGATGCAGTCCTGAAACAGTTCCGCTGATTCAGGTTCAAGTCGCACCTGAGGGGGGCGGGAAACCGCCCCCCTGCAGGCGCCCGCCGGGCGTACCGGGATGACTTGATGGAGGAAGCTATGCCACCCCTGTTAATTGCCGCCACGACGCCGGATGCCCCGGGGTTCGCGGCGCTGCGCACCGAAAGCCTTGAACAGCATTTCAATATGCTGCGCCGCCTGGCGGAAAACTGGCAGAGCGGCAAAAACCGCTTTACCGCGCCGGGCGAAACGCTGCTGGGCGCCTTCGTGAATCACCAGCTGGTTGGGGTATGCGGCATCAATAGCGATCCCTTCAGCCCCCAGCCGCGGGCCGGGCGTATTCGCCACCTCTACATCAGCGAGCGCTACCGCCGCCGGGGGATCGGCCAGCAGCTGCTGGTCTCGGTTATCACCCACTCCAGCGCCTGGTTCGATTTTCTCAACACCCACGCTCCGGCGCAGGCCTGGCCCTTTTATGAAAGACTTGGCTTTCGCCCGGTGTACGATGAACCGCGGGTGACGCATCGCCTGTTTTGTTCGCTGTAGCCCCGCTGGCTGGCAGCGCGGGCGCGTGTTACAGTCCGGTGACCTTCACTGTTGAACCTGTCTGCGATGACCCTCACCGTATTCTGCATTTTGCTGTTCGCCGCCCTGCTGCACGCCAGCTGGAACGCTATTGTCAAAGCCAGCGGCGATAAAATGTACGCGGCGATCGGCGTCAGCGGCTCGGCCGCGCTGCTCGCCCTGGTGATGCTGCCTTTTGCCCCGCAGCCCACGCTGGCCAGCGCCCCCTATCTGCTGGCGTCGTGCGCGTTACAGGTGGTGTATACGGTGCTGGTGGCGAAGACCTATCAGGTGTCGGATATGAGCCAGACCTATCCGCTGATGCGGGGGACTGCCCCGTTGCTGGTGGCGGCGATAAGCGTGCTGTTTCTCGGCGATCGTTTGTCGCCGCTGGCCTGGCTGGGTATCGGCGTCATCTGTCTGGCCATTCTGGCGATGGCCTTTAACGGCCTCGCCAGCTCCCGCAAAGGCATCGTGCTGGCGCTGATCAACGCCTGCTTTATCGCCGGCTATACGCTGGTGGATGGCACCGGCGTCCGGCTGGCGGGCTCGGCGCTGGGCTACACCCTGTGGACCTTTTTTATGAACGGCTTCTGCCTGCTAAGTTGGGCAATGATAACCCGCCGCGCTGAAGCCAGCCGCTATCTGCGCCTGCACTGGCGAAAAGGTATCCTCGGCGGGATCGGCACCATGGGCTCCTACGGCCTGGCGCTGTGGGCGATGACCCAGGCGCCGCTGGCGGTGGTCGCCGCGCTGCGTGAAACCTCCATTTTGTTCGGCGCGCTGATCGCGTTTATCGTCCTGAAAGAGCAACTGATGCCGCTGCGCATCGTCGCCGCCTGCGGGATTGCCGCCGGGGCGATCCTCCTGCGCCTCGCGTAGCCTGAAATGGCAACATTAGTTGCCGTTCCTGTTTACATAATCTGCCTGGAATTCCCTCAACAATCGGCACTTTGCAGTTGTTATGTCATTTTTATATGGTAGATTCCTCCATCGTTTACGGGGTGTGCCAGTCACATATTCTTAATTTTTATTTACTCACAAAGTATTCATCGACATGAAACGGCATAAAAACTTCAATTTGTTGTTGATGCTGGTACTGCTGGTGGCCGTCGGCCAGATGGCGCAGACCATCTATATTCCGGCCATCGCCGACATGGCGGTCGCGCTGAACGTCCGCGAAGGGGCGGTACAAAGCGTAATGGCGGCCTACCTGCTGACCTACGGTATTTCACAGCTGTTTTACGGCCCGCTCTCCGACCGCGTGGGTCGCCGCCCGGTGATCCTCGTCGGGATGTCGATTTTTATGCTGGCGACGCTGGTAGCCATTACCACCCATAGCCTGCCGGTGCTGATCGCCGCCAGCGCCATGCAGGGGATGGGCACCGGCGTCGGCGGCGTGATGGCGCGCACCCTGCCCCGCGATCTGTACGAAGGCGCCCAGCTGCGTCATGCCAATAGCCTGTTAAATATGGGCATTCTGGTCAGCCCGCTGATTGCCCCGCTGCTCGGCGGCATCCTCGACACCCTGTGGAACTGGCGCGCCTGTTACGCCTTCCTGCTGGTGCTGTGCGCGGGGGTGACCTTTAGCATGGCGAAATGGATGCCGGAAACGCGCCCGGAGGGCGCGCCGCGCACCAAACTTCTGGCCAGCTACAAAACGCTGTTCGGCACCGGCGCCTTTAACTGTTACCTGCTCATGCTGATCGGCGGCCTGGCGGGGATTGCGGTATTCGAAGCCTGTTCCGGCGTACTGATGGGCGCGGTGCTCGGCCTGAGCAGCATGGCGGTGAGTATTCTGTTTATTCTGCCGATCCCGGCCGCCTTCTTCGGCGCCTGGTTTGCCGGCCGGCCTAACAAGCGTTTCCCGACCCTGATGTGGCAATCGGTTATCTGCTGCCTGCTGGCGGGTCTGATGATGTGGATCCCGGGGCTGCTGGGCGTTATGACCGTCTGGACCCTGCTGGTGCCGGCGGCGCTGTTCTTCTTTGGCGCCGGCATGCTGTTCCCGCTGGCCACCAGCGGCGCGATGGAGCCATTCCCGTTCCTCGCCGGTACCGCCGGGGCGCTGGTTGGCGGCTTGCAGAATATCGGTTCCGGCGTGCTGGCATGGCTGTCAGCAATGATGCCGCAAACCGGTCAGGGCAGTCTCGGGCTGCTGATGATGCTGATGGGCCTGTTGATTCTGCTGTGCTGGCTGCCGCTGGCCTCGCGCTTTACCCATCATCAGCAGCCGGTATAAGCGCGGCGGCCGCTCCCCGGATAGCGGCTGACGCCTTACCCGGCCTACCGTTCTGTCCTCTGTAGGCCCGCGCAAGCGCAGCGCCGCCGGGCGGTTATCAGGCGCCGTACCGTTATGTTGCCGGGTGGCGGCTGGCGCCTTACCCGGCCTGTCCAACATCATTGAGGGGTAGCCCGGCTCATTTTCAGGTCAGACTATGCAGCCACTCAATAAAGGCGTCGATTTTCGGCCACTGGCGACCCGGCAGGGTGGTCACATAGTAGTGCTGGTGGCATTTCAGCGTCATATCGCCAAACGGGGCGATCAACTCCCCGCTCTCCAGCCGCTTCTGCACCAGCCGCTTACGCCCCATTGCCACCCCGAGGTGGTTCATCGCCGCGATCGCCGCTAAATCGGAACGATCGAAGCCAATGCCCGACGATGGCGGCAGGTCCACCGCAAACTGCTGCGCCCAGCTATACCACTCATCGGTGCCGGAATCGTTGCTCCATGCCTGGCGGTCGTGGAGCAAGGTACAGTGGCGCAGATTGCCCGGATTCGACATTAACTGCCGCTGGTGCGCGTAATTCGGCGTACATACCGGCACGATCGCCTCATCCATCAGAAAATGGTGGCTCAACTGCGACGACGGCGCATCATCAAAATAGATCGCCAGATCGATGCCCGTCCGCTGCAGGTTAACGTTCTCGTTGCCGGTCAGCACGGTGAGGGAGATGGCCGGGTAACGGCGGGTAAAGTCTCCCAGAGCCGGCACCAGCCAGCACTGGGCGATAGAGGGCCGCGAGTAGACCGTCAGACTGCCGGAGAGCTCCTGGTTTTTGATGTCGAGGATCTCCTGATTGAGGCCATCCAGCGACGACTTCAGCGCCCAGTAGACCCGCTTACCTTCACGCGTCAGCTCAACTTTACGATGCGAGCGGACAAAGAGCAGGATCCCCAGCTCCGCTTCCAGCTGATTAATCCGGTGGCTGACGGCGCCAGGCGTGAGCGCCAGCTCGTCGGCGGCCAGGGCAAACGACTCGTGCCGCGCCGCTACTTCAAAGGTCGACAGCCTGGAAAGCTGCCAGCCGTTCAGCAGCCGGGTACCTATGTTTTTTAGCACATCCATCACGCGCTCCTGGCTAATACAGTGGCTGTTGATGATAAAAAAATCACGCCGGTTTTGCCGCTAAAGGGTGAATTAATTTGACCCACAGCATGTTTAATGGTCTGTTTTTGAGCCAAATCACCGACTTGATTCAATTCTCCTCACCTTAAAGCCCATTTATATCGTTTGTCAGCCCATGAGGTTTCTCGCTTCAATAAGGCCAGATTATTCACAGGCGAGGTGGAATATGGGTTCGCAAGTCTGGGTTGTGAGCACGCTGCTGATCAGCATCGTGTTAATCGTCTTAACGATCGTCAAACTGAAGTTTCATCCTTTTCTGGCGCTGCTGCTGGCGAGCTTTTTCGTCGGCGCGATGATGGGAATGGGGCCGCTGGAGATGGTCAACGCCATTGAGAGCGGGATCGGCGGCACGCTGGGCTTCCTGGCGGCGGTGATCGGCCTCGGCACCATTCTCGGCAAGATGATGGAGGTCTCCGGCGCGGCGGAGCGCATCGGCCTGACGCTGCAGCGCTGCCGCTGGCTGTCGGCGGACGTGATTATGGTGCTGGTCGGCCTGATCTGCGGCATCACGCTGTTTGTCGAAGTCGGCGTGGTCCTGCTGATCCCGCTGGCCTTCTCCATCGCCAAAAAAACCAACACCTCGCTGCTGAAGCTGGCTATTCCGCTGTGTACCGCGCTGATGGCGGTGCACTGCGTGGTCCCTCCGCATCCGGCGGCCCTGTTTGTCGCTAACAAACTGGGCGCCGATATTGGCACAGTAATTGTCTATGGCCTGCTGGTCGGTCTGATCGCCTCGCTGGTTGGCGGCCCGCTGTTTCTCCGAGCGTTAGGCAACCGCCTGCCGTACAAACCGGTCCCGGCCGAATTTGCCAATCTTGAGGTCCGCGAGGCGTCGACGCTGCCGTCGCTCGGCGCCACGCTGTTTACCGTACTGCTGCCGATTGGCCTGATGCTGGTGAAAACCGTCGCCGAACTGAACATGGCGAAAGGCGGCACGCTGTATACGGTGCTGGAATTTATCGGCAACCCCATCACCGCGATGTTTATCGCCGTCTTTGTCGCGTATTACATGCTCGGCATTCGTCGGCAAATGGGGATGGGCGTCCTGCTAACCCATACTGAAAATGGCTTTGGGTCGATCGCCAACATCCTGCTGATTATCGGCGCAGGCGGCGCGTTCAACGCGATCTTAAAATCCAGCGGCCTGGCCGATAGCCTGGCGGTGATCCTGTCGAACCTCGATATGCACCCGATTCTGCTGGCCTGGCTGGTGGCGCTTATCCTGCACGCCGCCGTCGGCTCCGCCACCGTGGCGATGATGGGCGCCACCGCCATCGTCGCGCCGATGCTGCCGCTCTATCCCGGCGTCAGCCCGGAGATCATCGCTATTGCTATCGGTTCCGGCGCCATTGGCTGCACGATCGTCACCGATTCCCTCTTCTGGCTGGTCAAACAGTACTGCGGCACAAGCCTCAGTGAAACGTTCAAGTACTACACGACGGCGACTTTTATCGCGTCGCTACTTGCACTGGCCGCCACCTTCCTGCTTTCTTTCATTATCTGAGCGCAAAGAGACGTATGATGAAACACGCTGAATTGACTACCTTGACCGCGACCTTCCCGCTTGTGCAGGATCTGATCGCCCTGAAAGAAACCACCTGGTTTAACCCCGCCACCACCCCTCTGGCGGAGGGATTGCCTTACGTCGGTCTGACCGCCGACGACGTGCAGGACGCCCATGCCCGCCTTCAGCGCTTCGCGCCCTATCTGGCGGAAGCCTTCCCGGAAACGGCCGTCAGCGGCGGGATCATCGAATCGGAAGTGGTCGCCATTCCGGCAATGAAGCACCGCCTCGAGCAAAAATTCGGCCAGCCGATTGGCGGCGAACTGCTGCTGAAAAAAGACAGCCATCTGCCGATCTCCGGCTCGATCAAAGCGCGCGGCGGCATCTATGAAGTGCTGACCCATGCGGAAAAGCTGGCGCTCGAGGCCGGGCTGCTGACTACCGCAGATGATTATCGCAAATTGCTGACGCCGGAGTTTAAACAGTTCTTCCGCCAGTACAGCATCGCCGTCGGCTCAACCGGCAACCTCGGGATGTCGATCGGCATCATGAGCGCCCGCATCGGCTTTAAGGTTACCGTGCATATGTCCGCGGACGCCCGGGCGTGGAAAAAGGCCAAACTGCGCAGCCACGGCGTGACGGTGGTGGAGTATGAAGAGGACTACGGCGTGGCGGTCGAACAGGGACGCAAGGCGGCGGAATCCGACCCGAACTGCTTTTTCATCGACGATGAAAATTCGCGCACGCTGTTCCTCGGCTATGCCGTGGCCGGCGAGCGCCTGAAGGCGCAGTTCGCCAAAGCCGGACGGGTGGTCGATGCCGACCATCCGCTGTTCGTCTACCTGCCGTGCGGCGTCGGCGGCGGCCCCGGCGGCGTGGCGTTTGGCCTCAAGCTGGCCTTTGGCGACCACGTTCACTGCCTGTTCGCCGAACCGACCCACTCTCCCTGCATGCTGCTCGGCGTCTACACCGGGCTTCATGACCAGATAGCGGTGCAGGATTTAGGCATTGATAACCTGACCGCCGCCGACGGTCTGGCGGTCGGCCGGGCGTCCGGCTTCGTTGGCCGGGCAATGGAGCGCCTGCTCGACGGGTTCTATACCCTTGACGACCAGACGATGTATGACATGTTGGGCTGGCTGGCGACAGCGGAAAATATTCGCCTTGAGCCCTCCGCGCTGGCCGGGATGGCCGGGCCGCAGCGCGTCTGCGCCAGCAAAGCGTACCATCAGCTGCAAGGGCTGAGTGAGCAACAGCTGCAGCAGGCGACCCACCTGGTGTGGGCCACCGGCGGCGGAATGGTGCCGGAAGAGGAGATGGCGCAGTATCTGGCGAAGGGGCGCTAATCTTCAGCGCAGCAGCGGCATCAACGCCTCTGGCGGCCGCTGCTGTCGGCGCAGGTCCCGCATCACTCGCATATAGGGCCCGCTGAGATCGTAGAACTGCCGGTAACCCGCGCACAGCGGGTCTTCCTGTTCGCCGCAGCGGCACAGGCGTAGCCACGGACAGCCGTAGCAGGCGCTGTTGGCCGCCGGCGCGCCCGCCTGCGTTATCAACTCGCCGCACCAGGCGCTCAGCGTCTCGCTGAACAGCAAAATATTGATACGGCCAATATCTTCCCGCACCCAGCGGTGAAAGACCGCGCAGAGAAACTCTCCCCACAGCGCGGCGTCGCCAGCCGCCAGCTGCGGAATAAAATGGATAGCCGTAAGCCCCTGTTGACGCAGCTGCGCATAGAACGCCTGCGGCTGGCGGCAATGCTCCGCCTCGACCACTACCGCCTGAAAGGGAGTGTCATGTTGCTGGCCGGGGGCATGAGTGAGAGGCAAATTCGCCGGACATCCTGTCATGACATATCCCTAATGAATGAAACGATCTGTTGAAGGTGAGTAACAGCAAACAGGAATGCCAGAGAAAGTACTGCGAGTGCGATCAAAAATTTGTCACGAACCGCCCGCGGCTGTAAAAAATCGCTGTCGTCGACGTCCATCAGATGACGACGGCGGGTATAGCCCCAAAGGATCCCCGCCACTAACGCCAGCACGCCGATCGACAGCCAGAACGGCAGTCCGGCGCGGTGCCAGCTGTGCTTAATCGCCAGCGCCATCAGCGCGCCATAGCCCAGCAGGGTGCGAAACCAGGCCAGGGAGGTGCGCTCTGGCTGTAGCCCCGGGTCGCTTTCCCGCCGCGCCCGGCGTTTATCCGCCATACAGCACCAGCAACATCACCGCGACCACCACCGCCAGCAGCAGGATGCTAATCACCAGCAGCGTCCGGGTATAGGGGAGATCCTGCTTCAGGCGCATCGCCTTCTCGTTGTTCAGCCAGCGCAGATAGCCATAGATGGCCATGCCGCCGGCAAACAGGCATAGCAGCAGGGCGAGAATTTCACGGATCAGCGGCGTGGCAAAGTCTGGCGCCAGCTGGTCAAGACCGACGCCAGCGGCAAGAAAACCGAGCGCCGTGCGGATCCACGCCAGAAAGGTGCGTTCGTTAGCCAGCGAAAAGCGGTAATCAGGCGCTTCGCCGAGGCGGGAGATTTTCATGACGGTTCCTTGTTCATCGCGCAGCAGGCTTCAGCATAGCGTAAATCAGGAACCGGGGAGAAGCATCGGCGCCCCGCAGGGCGCCGGTCAACGGCGGGGATTAATGCAGCTCCGGCCAGTAATCCTTATTGGCGGCAATCAGGTCGTCGAGGATCGCTTTCGCCACCGAGGCGCTCGGCACGGTTTTCGACAGGGTAATCGCCTGCCACAGCTTGTGGTAAGAGCGTTGTTCCCAGGCATCGACCACCAGTTTTTCCACCGCCACCTGCTGGCTCATCATCCCTTTCTGGAAGTGCGGGATGTCCCCGACCGTCAGCGGCTCCGGCCCGTTGTGGCCCACCAGGCAAGGAATTTCCACCATCGCGTCGGCGTCAAAGTTATGGATCGCGCCATTGTTCGGCACAATCAGCAGCATCCTTTCCTGCGTGTTAAAGGCGATGGCCGTCGCCAGATCGACGATATACGACGCGTGCTCGTCAATCTCCAGATCGCCTGCGGAGGATTTCCCGGCGGCAATAATCGCCCGGCAGGCGCTGAAGACGTTTTTCTCACGATGATCCATCACCTCATTGGCGCGGGTGCGTTCCGGGTTGGAGTGGGCCACCACGTAGTCCGGGAACAGGTAATATTTCAGGTAGGTATTCGGCATGGTCTGCGGATCCAGCGCCTGCACATCTTTCGCTTTGGCAAAGGTGTCGTTCCAGCTTGCCTCGGTGTGCGGGTCGTTAGATGGCGGCACATAGCCGTATTTCGCCACATATTCGCGCAGTTTCGGCATCAAATCGTTGCCGTCGAGATCCTCAATCGAGGTCCACCAGCCGAAGTGGTTGAGGCCATAGTAGCGCACGCGCATCTGTTTACGGTCTTTGAGGCCGACAATCTGCGCCATCCGCCCTTCAATGCCGATCGGCATATCGCAGATGTTGAGGATTTTGGCGTTCGGCCGCAGACGACGGGTGGCTTCCGCCACAATCGCCGCCGGGTTGGAGTAGTTAAGCATCCAGGCGTTCGGCGAATATTTTTCCATATAATCCACCAGCTCCAGCACGCCGCCGATAGAGCGCATACCGTAGGCGATCCCGCCCGGTCCGCAGGTCTCCTGGCCCAGCACGCCGTGGCGCAGCGGGATTTTCTCATCCTGTTCACGCATCGGATATTTCCCGACGCGGATATGCGCCATGACGAAATCAACATCGGTAAACGCCGCCTGCGGATCGGTGGTATAGCTGAATTCAATCTCCGGCGCCTGCTCTTTGAGGATCACTTTGCACGCCTCGGCGATGGTCTCCTGCCGCGCCCCGTCGTTGTCGTAAAATTTCAGCGACCGCAGCGGAAAACGATCCTGGTTTGCCAGCAGCATCAGGACAATGCCCGGGGTGAAGGTGCTGCCGCCGCCTGCGATAACAACTGAGAATTTTTTCATGATACTGCCTCCGTCATGGTGGTATGTTCGGTCGAAAGAGAATCTTTCATCAGGTTTTCCAGCTGGTCGCGCACCTGGGGAACGTGCAGGCCGACGATGACCTGAATCCCGTTGCCGCGGCGTACTACCCCGTGGGCGCCCAGCGCTTTAAAGACGTCGTCACTTTGCGTTTTCGCCATATCGACCAGCGCGATGCGCAGTCGGGTGGCGCAGTTATTGATACTTTCAATGTTGCTGGCGCCGCCGAGGGCCTGCAGGAAGCCAGCGGCCTGGCCCAGCCGGGTCTCTGGCGCGGCTGCCGCCGTGGTTTTACCCCGCGCCGCCTGATAATCAGCCTTGCTGTAGAGCTTGATTTCGCTCTCTTCCCGGCCCGGCGTCTTCAGTTTCAGACGCAGGATCAGGGTGCGGAAGACCACGAAGTAGAGGGCGGTGAAACAGAGACCAATACCTATCTGAATGAACATCATCGAGGCGTGGTGATGGAACATCGGGATCCAGTTTTGCGGCAAGAACTGGTCGAGCAGGCCGCCGCCGAAATTGCCCACCACCCCGCAGATGTACATCACCGTCGCCATGGACGCCGCCAGCACCGCGTGGACGGCGAACAGCAGCGGCGAGATGAACAGGAAGGTGAACTCCAGCGGCTCGGTGATCCCGACCAGCATCGCGGTCAACGTGGCGGGGATCAGCAGGCCGGCGACCTTGACGCGATTTTCCGGCGCGGCGGTGAAGTAAAGCGCCAGCGCAATGCCCACCGAACCAAACACTTTCGAGTTACCGTGCAGGGCAAAGCCGCCCTCCGGGAACAGCGTCTTCAGCGGTTCCGTACTCTGGCTGAACGCCTGCAGATGCTCTGCCCAGTAGACCTGCAGTCCGCCCTCCACTACCGCCGGGCCAAAGATGAACGGGCCATAGACGAAGTGATGCAGACCGGTGGGGATCAGAATGCGCTCAAGGAAGATGTAGACCCACACCCCGAGCGCGCCGGCAGAGCGCAGGAAGGCCTGTAGCGATTCAATACCCAGCTGGACTTTTGGCCAGCCGAGCAGCGTCAGCCAGGCGCAGGGGATCATCGCGAGGAAGGCGACAATGACCACAAACGATGAGCCCTGGAAGATGCCGAGGAACACCGGCAGGGGTTTATCGAAATAGCGATTATGCAGGGCCGTCACCAGGCCGGAGATGACGATCGCCCCGATAATGCTGGTGTCGAGGGTTTTAATCCCGGCAATCATCGTCAGGCCGCTGCCGGCCGTGGGTTCAACGGAAAAGTCGACGCCGAAGAAGTGGCCCCAGGTCATCCCCATGGCGTTAATAAAGTAATTCCAGGTGAGAAAGCTCACCAGTACCGCCAGACAGGCCCGGCCCTGGGCCTGCTTCGCCAGGCCAATCGGCAGACCGACGGCGAAAATCAGCGGCATATTACGAAAGACGGTCCAGCCGCCCTCTTCGATGATGTGAACGATCTGTGCAAACAGGCTGTCGGGTGCGGTCAGCGCTTCGCCGACGAACATCGGGTTGCGCAACATAATGGCGATACCGACCACGATCCCGGCGAAAGGAAACAATAAAACCGGGGTAAACATGGCGCCGCCAAAGCGTTGTATTTGACTGAGCATTGGGAAATCCTCATGTAACAACTCGTAGGGTGAATGGCCTTCTTTTTCTTGATTACCGGCCTCACTCGAGAATAGGAATTTGCCCGTCCAACAACATGCCGCGCCGTTGCGATTCGTGATCGCTTTCATGGTTTTAATTTGGCCAAAGTTGTCTACTTCGTTAACAAAAGTTAGACATCGATAAGCCAAAGGATGAAATCGATCTAATGAATTGATAATAATCTTTTGTTTTGAAACTAATTTTTTAATAACAGGTGAAGAAAATAACTTCGCTCTTTCCTGTACAAGAGGACTACTGGTGATCTACAAATCCATTGCTGACCGCCTGCGGCTGCGGCTGAATTCTGCCGACTTCTCCATCGGCAGCCCGCTGCCGGGAGAGAAAAAACTGGCCGAGGAGTTCGGGGTGGCGCGCATGACCATCCGCAAAGCCATCGACCTGCTGGTGGACTGGGGGTTGGTGGTCCGTCGCCACGGCTCGGGGACCTACGTGGCGCGTAAAGACGTCCATCATGAAACCAGCAATCTCACCGGCCTGGCGGAAGTGCTGCGCAAGCAGGGTAAAGAGGTGGTAAGCCAGGTGCTGGCCTTCGAAGTGATGCCTGCCCCGCCGGCCATCGCCAGCCTGCTGCGAATTAAAATTGATGAACGGATCTACTTCTCGCGGCGGGTGCGCTTCGTCGACGGCAAGCCGCTGATGCTGGAGGATAGCTATATGCCGGTGAAGCTGTTTCGTAACCTGTCGCTGAGCCATCTGGAGGGATCGAAATTTGATTATATTGAGAAGGAGTGCGGGATCATCATCAGCGGGAACTATGAGACCCTGACGCCGGTGCTGGCGGACAGGCAGCTGGCGCGCTCAATGAACGTTCCGGAGCAGATGCCGCTGCTGCGGATTACCTCCCTTTCCTACAGCGACAGCGGCGAGTTTCTTAACTATTCGGTCATGTTCCGCAACGCCAGCGAGTATCAGGTGGACTACCATCTGCGCCGCGTCCAGGCGCACAGCCCGCTAGCTCAGCCCCCAGAACAGCACGGCGAGTAGCTGCGGGGTGATAATCCGCAGGAACATCACCAGCGGATAGACGGTAGCGTAAGAAAGCGCCGCCGCGCCGCTGGTGGCGTGCAGATTGTTGGCGAAGGCCAGCGCCGGCGGGTCGGTCATCGAGCCGGCCAGCATGCCGCACAGCGTCAGATAGTTCATTTTCGCCAGCATGCGCGCGAGAATGCCTACCGTCAGCAGCGGGATGGCGGTGATGAAAATGCCGTAAGCGATCCAGCTCAGGCCATCGCCCTGGGTCAGGGTCGCCACAAAGTCGCCCCCCGATTTCAGCCCGACCACCGCCAGAAACAGCACGATCCCCAGCTCGCGCAGCGCCAGGTTGGCGCTCGGCGGCATAAACCAGTACAGCTTGCCGATGCTCCCGATGCGCCCGAGAATCAGCGCCATAATCAGCGGCCCCCCGGCCAGCCCGAGCTTCAGGGCGGCGGGGAAGCCGGGAATAAACAACGGGATAGATCCCAGCAGTACCCCGAGGCCGATGCCGATAAATACCGGCAGCATCTGAACCTGCTGCAGCTTCTGCTGGGCGTTACCCAGCTCGGCGGCCACGGCGTCAATCGCCTCCGGACGGCCGACCAGGTTAAGAATATCGCCAAACTGCAGGCTGGCGCTGCTGCTGGCCACCAGCTCGACGCCAGCGCGATTAAGCCGGGAGATCACGACGTCATAGCGCTGTTTGACGTGAAGATCGCGTATTTTCTTCCCCAGCACTTTCTCGTTAGTCACCACCACCCGCTCTACCTTCAGGTCGGTGCCGCGCGTCGACAGCGAGGTGGCCACCTCCTGGCCGATCACCAGTTGCGCATTGTGCAGATCCTCCGGCCGCCCCACCAGGTGCAGCAGATCGCCGGCCTGGATAAGGGTGCCCGGCGCAGGCACCATTAGCAGCTCACCGCGCTTCAGTCGCGAACAGACGATATTGTCGCTGTTGAGCATCGGCACATCCTGAATCGCCATCTGGTTGAGGTTGGGGTTCTCCACCCGCACATTGATGGTGTGCAAATGGGCATGGCCGTTGCCGCTGCTCTCCTCAAATTGCTGGGCCTCTTTCTCGACATTGATGCGAAAGAACAGGCGCACCAGCCACATGGTCAGCAGAATGCCGCAGATGCCGAACGGATACGCCATCGCATAGCTCATCCCCATCTGATCGACCACCTCTAACGGCACCCCGAGATCCCGCAGGATTTGCTGCCCGGCCCCCAGCGCCGGCGTGTTGGTCACCGCGCCGGAGAAGATGCCAAGCACCACCGGGAGAGGAATATTGAACAGTTTATGCAGCACCGCCGTGACCAGGCCGCCAAGAATCACGATCAGGATAGCGAAAAGATTGAGCCGCAGGCCTGAGACCCGCAGCGAGGCGAAAAAGCCTGGCCCCACCTGGATACCGATGGTGTAGACAAACAGGATCAAGCCGAATTCCTGAATAAAATGCAGCATCGGGCTGCTGAGGGCGACTCCCGCCTGATCGACAAAGTGGCCGACGATAATGCCGCCAAACAACACGCCGCCAATACCAAAGCCGACGCCGCGGATTTTGACATTGCCGATCCACAGCCCAATCACCGCCACCAGCGCCAGTACGCTGACCGTCAATGCTATCTCACTCATGGTATCGTCCCTGTGAATAACATTATTATTAACAGGGATTATGACCGCTGCCAGACGGGTTGTATGCAGCCTGGCGCACAATACCAGCAAACAGACCGGCACAAAAAAGCCCCGAAAATCGGGGCTTTATCAATAGGTTGCTTTATTAGCTATTTAACGCCGGTCGTTCGCTGATGGCGATGCGCTGCGGGGCGATCTGCTCAGGCTCATGGCGGGTCAGATCGATATGCAGCAGACCGTTGGTGAAGGTCGCGCCAGAGACCTCCATGTTGTTGGCGAGGGTGAAGCTCAGGCTGAAGGCCTGGCTCACCAGCCCCTGGTGCAGCCAGGTGGTCTCTTTTTCCGGCTGCTGCGGCGTGCCTTTTACCACCAGGCGGGTGCCTTCCAGCTGAATATCCAGATCTTCCTGACGGAAACCGGCCAGCGCAAGGGTGATGCGGTAGTGGTTATCGTCGCTTTTTTCGATGTTATAGGGCGGGAAGCTCTGGCTTTCACCGGCGGTTTGCAGGGCGCTGGCCAGTTTGTCAAAACCGATCCATTGACGCAGCAGGGGGGATAAATCGTAGTTACGCATACTGTTTTCTCCTTCTGTGAAGCGAGTGAATATCTGCGAATTGCGCGAATTCGCATATGCTCCCTGACGGCGAGCAGGTTATTACATCAGGCCGCCACGCGGCCTGAGAGGGACAATTAGTTGATTTCGATACGGCGCGGCTTGTTCGCTTCCGGGATCACCCGTTCCAGATCGATATACAGCAGACCGTTTACCAGGTTGGCGCCGCGGACATGAATGTTTTCCGCCAGCTGGAATTTGCGCTCGAAGTTACGCTCGGCGATCCCCTGATACAGGTAGGTCCGCTCTTTCTGCTCGGCAGCGTGGGCGCCTTTGACGATCAGCAGATTGTCCTGGGCGGTGATCTCCAGCTCGCTTTCAGCAAAGCCAGCCACCGCGATAGCGATGCGATAGTGGTTTTCGTCTACCAGCTCGACGTTATACGGAGGGTAGCCGCCATTGCTCTGGCTTTGATTGTTTTCCAGCAGGTTAAACAGGCGGTCGAAACCAATGGCTGAACGATAAAGCGGGGAGAGATCGAAGTTACGCATAATAAATAGCTCCTGAAAATCAGCGAGAATCAAATGACCTTCCATCGTGGACAGGCCGCGGTAATCCGGAATACCCCTCAGGCGTATTCTCAGTGGGTTACACCTATAAAATGGGTTTCTCCCCGTGCTTTTCAAGGGATTGAGGGCGTTTTTTTTTGCAGTTTGCCGATGATTGCTTAGACTGGGGGGAGGAGCACAAAAAGCAAAGTGCGATGCCCGCCACAGTGCGGCGCAATAACGCTATGCATTCACGGGATGGCCCGATATAACCGCTAAAAGGTTATCTCAACGCCCGAAACGACGATGGAAGAACAATGAAAAGCAGACGACTGTTAAAGCTGGTCCTGTTCAGCGGGATAATAAGCCTGAGCGGTTGCTCCAGCGTAATGTCACATACCGGTGGCAAAGAGGGAACCTATCCGGGCACGCGATCCAGTGCGCAAACGCTGGGGGACAACAATACCAACTGGGGTGTGAAATCGCTGGTGGCGCTGGACATGCCGTTCACCGCCGTCATGGATACCCTGCTGCTGCCGTGGGATATGTTCCGCACCGACAGCTCAATCAAATCTCGGGTCGAAAAGAGCGAGAAGGCCACGCTGGCGACCAACTCGGTGATCCCGCCAGCGCCGATGCCTGCCCAGTAAGTTATCGCCCGGTCTGCGTGACCCACAGCTGGCGATAACCGTCCACCTCCTCCATCCAGGCAATCTGTTTACCGTCTGGCGAAAAGACGATCGCGTCCGCCGAGGGCGCATGAGCATGCGCCTCGGTTAAAAAGGTGATATCGCCTGTGCCGGCATGACAGCAGGCAATCCGCCCCTCCAGTACAAAGCCCAGCCACTCTCCCGACGGATGCCAGTTAAATGCCGACTGGATACCCGACGTGTGATGCGTCAACTGCCGCGGCTCGCCCCCCTGTGGGGAAATCAGCCACAGCTGCACCACACCGGCGTCGTCGCGCATCAGGAAGGCGATGCTCGTAGCCTGTGGATTGGCGCGCACCCAGTGACGTGGAATATTCACCAGCCCCGGATAACGGCGATGGTGGGTGAAGGTCAAACGACGCTGACTGACGCCCGCCGGCGGCGCGGGCATCGTGGTTGCGGTACCGGCCAGCGGCTCCCCGCCGGGCTGCTTCCAGCTGGCTTCATCCTGCGGCAGATCGACAATAAACAGCTCCGGGACTTTGTCGCCGTTTTCCGCCAGCGTATCGCCAATAAACGCCAGCGCATGGTTCCCCACCCAGCCCTCTTCATAGGCGCGATTAATCTCATCGCTGCCCGGCGCGGGAGTCGGCGTCGTGCGGCTCACCAGCACGCACCAGTGGCTGCCGCCGTATTCGCGCGGATGGTGGCCCGGCGGCGTCACGGGTCCATACGGCGCGGCCACGCCGACGTTGCGCAGATCCAGCGCCGGGTCGCGCTCGTGCAGCACATGATCGTTGTAGGTAAAACTGACCAGCTGGCCGTTGGGGCTATAGACATGGACGTGGCTGCCGCCGCGCAGCGCCCCGGGGGTGTAAGGGGCAGTGATGTCCATGGCGTCCAGATTCTCGACGGTATCCTGAAAGGCCACCACCCCGCGGCGGTGATGAAAATCATACTGCCATTGCGCATCCGGCCGCTCGGGGCCGTGAATGAACACGTAGCGCTCCTGGGTTGGATGCACGGTCACCACGCCCACGTGCGCGCCTTGCGTGGCACGATAAATGGTCTCCACCGCGCCGCTGTTTACGTTCACTCGCTCAATGGTCTCGCCGGTGAACGACGCACCGGACGGGCGGACGTCGAACACCAGCCACTGGCTGTCGGGGGTCCAGGTATTAACATTGGTAAGCTGATGATGACGGGGAGCAAAAGTGACTTGTTTCATAACGATACCCTGATGCGAGACTTACGCATCAGGGTAGCGTATCGCAAAAATTTAGCCTACACGTTTCACATCGCCGACCAGCAGGATATAAGACAGCGCGCCTATCAGCGCCACCACGGAGATATAGACCAACGCCGGGCCAAAGCCGTAATCCTGCGCCAGATAGCCAATCACGAGCGGTACGGTGATGCCCCCCAGGCCGCCAACAAAGTTAAACACGCCTCCGGTTAGACCGATCAGGCGCATCGGCGCCAGGGATGAGACCAGCGACCAGGTAATGGAGGCAAAACCGTTACCGAAGAATGCCAGCGCCATCAGCGCCATAATCCATACCGGGTCGTTGGTGTAGTTCGCCCCCATGATGCAGGTGGAGATCAGCAGTCCGCAGATGATCGGCGTTTTACGCGCCACGCCCAGCGAATAGCCTTTTTTCACCAGTTTATCCGCCAGCCAACCAGAGAGCAGGACGCCAAAAAACGCAGCGAGGAAGGGCACCGTGGTCATAAAACCGGCCTTCAGCGCGGTAATGCCTTTTTCCTGGGTTAAGTAGTTCGGGAACCAGGTCAGGAAGAACCACAGCGTCGAGGTTACCGCAAACTGCCCAAGGTAAACACCGACCAGCTTGCGATGAAAGACCAGCTTCCAGTCCGCTTTCGATAACGGTTGACGCGCCTCTTTCTTCACCGGCGCATCGCCATCCACCAGGCCGCCGCCGTCGCGAATATAGTCGAGTTCGGCTTTGCTGATGCTTTTGGTCAGCCGCGGCGGTTGATAAACCTTGAACCAGATCAGCGACCAGATAATGCCGATACCGCCGGTAACAATAAACACCCAGTGCCAGCTCAATAGCTCCTGGATCCAAATCAGCAGCGGCGTTAAGAAAGCCAGGCCAACAAATTGCCCCGAGGTATAAAACCCGACGGCGGAGGCGCGTTCATGCTCCGGGAACCAGCTGGTCACCATGCGGTTATTGGTTGGAAAGGCTGGTGCTTCGAAGATCCCGGTGATAGCGCGCAGGCCTATGAGCGACATTAAGCCGGTGGCGAAGCCTTGTAGCAACGTGGCTACAGACCAGCCAAAGATGGCGATAAAGTAGGTAAGCCGGGACCCCACGCGGTCAAGGAACCAACCGCCCGGGATCTGGCAGAGGGTATACAGCCAGGCAAAGGCGGAAAATACGTAGCCCATTTCCGCTTTGCTAATACCAAACTCCTCCTGAATATGCGCCGAGGCGACGGCGAGGTTGGCGCGGTCAACATAACAAATAACCACGGTAATAAAGATCATGATGAGCGTCAGATAACGGCGACGCCCGGTTTTTACAGCGGTAACTGAAATATCCATCGCAATCTGTCTCCAGATTTTGGGCATAGCGAAGCCGCTCACCATGCCCGGTAATTTACAGAGGGTGTTTTTGTTTTGTATTAATAACTATGTTGCGATGCGCTAAATAATTTGTGCTGGGGAAAGGCGGCAAATTTTCGCATCCCTGGGAGCATACAATCGTATGTGACCAAGGTAAGAAAATGCAGCCAACGCATCACCAGCGCGAAGTATGACGCGCATTTACCATTCGGCGACAGAGCCATCCTCATACCGCCACAACGGGTTTCGCCAGTCCGGCGCGTTTTTACTTAACTCAATCACGCGGGCCTCATCAATTTCCACGCCCAGCCCCGGCTTCGTCAATGGTTTAAAGAAGCCGCCTTCCATATTGAAATCTTCTTTGTTTTTCACAAAATCAAGCAGTTCGGCGCCTTTGTTGTAGTGGATCCCCATGCTCTGCTCCTGGAAGACCGCGTTATGCGAAACGAAATCAACGTGCAGACAGGCTGCCAGTGCGATCGGCCCCAGCGGACAGTGCGGCGCCAGTCCAACGTCATAGGCTTCCGCCATGCCGGCAATTTTATAGCATTCGGTAATACCGCCTGCGTGCGACAGATCGGGTTGTAAAATAGCCACCCCGCCCGCTTCAAGGACCCGTTTAAATTCAAAACGCGAAAACATACGTTCGCCGGCGGCAATAGGGATATGGGTTTGCGCCGCCAGCCGCGGATAATATTCCGCCTGCTCGGCTAATACCGGCTCCTCAATAAATAATGGGCGATACGGTTCCAGCTCTTTAATTAATACTTTGGCCATCGGCGCGCTTACCCGACCATGAAAATCGAGGCCAAACTCAATTTCATTGCCAAACGCTTCGCGGATTTGCGCCACGGTATTCACCGCGGCATCAACCGCGCGGGAATTATCAATGATGCCCATCTCTTCGCAGCCGTTTAATTTAAAGGTATCGAAACCAATGCCGCGCAGCTTCTTAATCCCGTCAATCACTTCGGCGGGGCGGTCGCCGCCCACCCAACTGTAGGCTTTAATTTTGTCGCGCACCAGCCCGCCCATCAGTTGCCAGACCGGGGCATTCAGGACCTTACCTTTAATATCCCATAACGCCTGGTCAATACCGGCGATGGCGCTCATCATAATCGGACCGCCGCGATAAAAGCCGCCGCGGTACATCACCTGCCACAGGTCATTAATCCGCGCCGGATCCTGACCAATCAGATAATCGCCAAATTCATGAACGGCGGCTTCCACCGTTCTGGCGCGCCCTTCAATCACCGGTTCTCCCCAGCCGACGATGCCTTCATCGGTTTCAATCTTCAGGAACATCCAACGCGGAGGTAAACGGTACGTGGTGATATTGGTTATTTTCATTTCACTGCCTCTCGATACGCTTTTACGAATGCGGCTGCCTGCTGCGCGGTACGTTCAACCGACTGGCCGGCACGATAGAGATCGCTCCCCAGCCCAGCCCCCACACAGCCGGCTTTAATCCACTGCGCCAGGTTTTCCGGCGTCACGCCGCCGACGGCAAAGACCGGAACCTCGGGCGGCAGCACGGCTTTCAACGCTTTGATGTAATCCGGGCCAAAAGCCGATGACGGGAAAATTTTCAGCGCCTGCGCGCCGGCATCGAGCGCGCTGAAAGCTTCGCTGGCGGTGGCGCAGCCTGGACATACGGTCATGCCGTAACCCACCGCTCGCCGGATCACTTCCGGTTGAATGTTTGGCGTCACAATCAGCCGACAGCCCATGGCCGCCAGCCGATCGACCTGCTCCGGTTGCAGCACGGTGCCCGCGCCGATAAGCGCCTGCTCGCCGTAAGCGTCGACGACCTGCGGAATACTTTTCTCCCACTGCGGCGAGTTCAGCGGGATTTCGACCGCGTCGAAACCGGCGTCGATAACGGCGCCAACGTGAGCCAGCGCCTCGTCTGGCGTAATACCGCGCAGAATAGCGATAAGCGGAAGGTTAGTTTGCCACTGCATAAGCGATGCTCCTTATTCCTGTCTGAAATGCCGTATCGCCCGCAACCGCAGTGACTTCGCGGCCAATGGCGCGGAATGCCTGCTGATAGCGGGACGTTAACGATGACCCGGCGACGAGGGTAATCGCCTGCTCTCCGGCGAACGTGGCGCTGAGGGTGGCCACTTCAGCGCCAATCAGCAGGCCGGAAAGAAATTCGCTAACCTGCTCGCGAGGCAACGCGCCCAGCACGTGCGAAGCGCGCACTTCAAACAGCTGCGGCAGGACGGCGGGGTTGTTGATACCGCGCTGCAGACCGGCCGCGAATGCGTCGGCGGACGTTTCCTGCGGCGGCAAGCCGGCGCCCACCAGCGAGTGCTGAAGCAACAGATGATGCAACTCACCGGTCAAAACGGTACGAAAATCGTGAATTTGCAGGCGATCGGCCAGTACCCATTTGCAGTGGGTTCCTGGCATCACATAGACAGACGAAGGGGCTAAGGCGCGTGCGCCCAGCAGTTGCGTTTCTTCCCCGCGCATGACGTTATGGTTATCGTCACGGGAAACGCAAAGGCCGGGAATTATCCAGATATTGTCGCCAACGGCAGTTAACTGCTGGCCAATATCCGAGAAAGTGGCAGGAAGCGGCAAATAAGGGGCAATTTTCCAGCCCACGTTGCTACCGACCATACCTGCCATCACCACCGGTGTGGCGCCATCGCGCCAGTATTGTGTGATTTCCGCTAACACCGCAGCGGGAGATCGACCATTCAGGCGCGTTACGCCTGCTTCAGATTGCCTGCTTTCCAGGCATTCTTCGCCCTGGTACAGCCAGGCGCGTAAATTCGTCGATCCCCAATCTATTGCGATGTAGCGAGCCGTCATGTGATTTCCTTGAGCCTTCGTGTCGAGCTGGCGATCATCGTCAACGCCGCCTGCTCTGCCGCGTCGCTATCCTGATGCCGAATGGCGTCAAATAGCGCTTTATGTTCCTGGAGTGTTTTCGGCATGTTGCCTTCATCGCCCATCCAGGTCCGTTCAAATACCGCCCGCTGCAGCGAACTGATCGCCACGCTAAGCTGCTGCAAAACCGGATTATGTACTGACTGCAGCACCGCCTCGTGGTAGCGAATATCCGCTTCGTTAAAGGCATCCCGGTTTTGGTTGTTAGCAATCATGTCATTCAGCGCCGACTCGATTTCCGCCAGATCGCTTGAGGTGGCGCGTTCCGCCGCCCAACGTGCGATGGCGGGTTCAACCAGGTTGCGCACTTCACTCATGGCGCTGATAAGACGCGGGTCATAGTCATTTTCCAGTACCCACTGCAGCACCTCGGTATCGAGGTAGTTCCACTGGTTTCTGGAGGCGACAAACGCGCCGCGATAGCGCTTCATTTCAATCAGCCGCTTCGCCATCAGGGAACGAAACACTTCGCGGATGATGTTGCGCGAGGTTTCAAACTCCTCACAGAGTTCCGCTTCGGCCGGAAGCGCCGAACCGGGAACGTATTTACCGCTGACGATTTGTCTGCCCAGCGAGATCACAATGCGATCGGTCTTATTGAGAGTCATGGAGAGTCCTTGTGCTCTATGTGTACTGCTCTACTTTACCGTCGCTGCTGAATTTCGCCTCATGTTTGTACTACTAACGTGATGCTGTACGTTATCAACATGAGCGTACTGTAGTACAATATTATTGTGTTGTACTACAATTTGGATCACAAAAAGAACAATCCATGAAAATTAAAACGCAGCGGCCCTGGCAAGAGGCGATAAGAGAGAAAAAGAAGGGGAGAACGCGTTAAAACGCTTCGCCGACCTGGAAGTAAAAGCCGCTGCTGCCTTTGCCGATACCGTAGTCGAGGCGAACGTTAACGCGAGGTTTGAATTCAAAGCGGTAGCCGACGCCCGCCGAAGGCAGCCAGCGTCCGTCATTCAGGGAATCCATGGATGGCCCCATGGTTCCCGCCCCGGCCCAGGCCACAATCCCGTGTCGCCAGGTGAGCTGCCGGCGGTATTCCAGTTGGCTGCTAACGACGTTTTTGTCGCGATAACGCCCCTGATAGTAGCCGCGCATCCGCTCATCGCTGCCCAGCAGGGGCATCATGCTCCACGGCACATCGCCCTGGGTGAAAGCGCCATCGGCCTCCCAGGCGAGGACGCTCTTCTCGCTGAGGGCATGATAATGGCTATAGTGCAGCTGAAATTCGTCAAAGCGGGTATCGCTGCCTAAGCCGGACGCATAGTGGGTGTAACGGAAGTTGGCATACTGACCCCGGCGCGGATTGGGGACGAAGTCGCGATCGTCCCAGTTGAGCGCGACGCTGGCGCCCGAGCTGAATACCGACGGCCCCTGCGGGGTATTTTCAATTTTCGGCAAATCGTTATGGTTCATCTCATCGGCATTCTGTGCCGCCAGCGACCATCCGGCGCCGAGATAAACATTGTCGATAAGCTGCCGGTAGACCGTCGGGCGCAGGGTCAGCACCTGGGCGGTATATTTCTCTTTTTCGTTGTCTTTATCGCCGGCATGAAAGCCTTGTCCCCAGAAATACGTCGGGGTGTTGGCCATCGATCCATCAACAAAAATTCGCCATCGGTCGTGGTCAAAAAAAGCGTAGTTTTTCACGCTAAGGCCGAAGGCGCCGGTGGAGCTGGCGTAGCCGCTGAGCGTCAGCGTGGAATTCTGGCTGGTGGTATCCTGCGGATCGGGACGGTAGAGACCGACGACGGCAGTGCCGATGCCCAGCCCCAACTCCGGCGTATAGAACGGACCGGGCATCACGCCCCAGTCAATGCCTTTGCTGGCGTCGAATTCATCGCTGGCGCCGAGATGCTGCAGCCAGCCGTCGATTTGCTCGCGGCTGATGGCCTGCGCCTGGACCGGTGCGCATAGCGCCCATGTCAGAAGCAACAGAACAGGGTTAAGCGGTCGGCTCAAAAGCGATACTCGCCGGAGATAAAGAAGCTGTTACGCTCGGCAAAACCAAACTCCGTGGTGATATTAAAATTCTGCGTCAGCTCATACTGCGCTCCCACCAGCACGTTCCACGGCGACTGCAGATGCTGTTTCACATCAAAGCGGCCATGATTGTCCTGGTTGGCCAGGTTGACCATGTTTTGCAGCATCGGCGACGGCATCGAGAGATCGTTAAGGCTACCCTTAAACTCTTGCTGCACGTCCTGATACATGCTGCCGACCCATAGATTCAACTTTCCGGCCGGGAGATGTAGCGCATCGACCGATGGCGTATTGAAACGATAGCCTACGCGAGGCGAAAAGGTAAACGCATCGATGCTGCCGTCGAGGATATCAAAGCGCGTCTGGGTGTAGTTAGCGTCCAGTACGGTAAACCAGTTGCCGATGCCGCCCACCAGCGTGGTGCCCATCCCATAGGTGGTGCCTTTAAAATCGAGGCGAAAGTCGAGGTCCTGCATCCCCGGCATCGGCACCACTTTGCCGTTCGGCCCCTTCAGCCCGACGGCAATCTGCGAAATGGAGTGCCCCTCGGTGTGTCCGACGAGACCATAAACATTCATAAACGGCAGCAGCCAGGCATCCAGCTTGAGCGTCTCAGTTTTGCTGCTTTCCCGCGTATTACCGACGCCAATCTGGAAGGCGTTGTCCAGCGAGACCGGCCCATTTCCGAAAATGTGCTTCACGGCGCGTTTACAAACAGGATCCTTACCGCAATCGATATTGCGGCCGTCCAGCGACAGGCCGGTGAAGCTAATGCTGTCGACATTAATATTCTGCCGCATATCCATATAGTTAATGCTGACGCCAAACGGCAGCGGCAGGACGTAGCCACGCTTTCTGGCCTCGTCGCCTAGCAAAGGGAGTAGCGAGGACGATGCTGTCACCGCAGGCTGGCGACTTTCTGGCGCCGGCAGATCCGCGGGCTCGGCGCCGTGATAGGCATACGCTGGTTCGAGCGGCGTCGTTGGTTCCGCGGCCGCGCAAATCTGAACAGAGGCGAATGGCAGCGTAACCAACATCAAATAATGGCGTTTATTCATGAAAAATCTGATGTTAGTTCTGAATTGCAAAAAAAGAGGGCGGGTAGCTTATAGAATCCCCTGTGCGGAATAAGGGATTTAAATGCGGATTAACATCTGTTCATGAAAAAAGAGAAGACAGGCCCGACGAACGCCGGACCTGAAGGAAGCTTACGCTAAAACGTATTTTTCAATAGCGAAGGCGACGCCATCATCGAGGTTCGATTTGGTAATGAAGTTCGCCGCTTCTTTGACCGCCGGAATGGCGTTATCCATCGCCACGCCGACGCCGGCAAATTCAATCATCGCGATATCATTTTCCTGATCGCCTATCGCCATAATCTCTTCCGGTTTGATACCCAGCGCATCGGCCAGCGACTTCACGCCGGTGCCTTTATTGACGCGTTTATCCAGTATTTCGAGGAAGTAAGGCGCGCTTTTCAGCACGGTGTACTTTTCTTTCACTTCCGCCGGGATACGGGCGATGGCCTTGTCGAGGATCGCTGGCTCATCGATCATCATTACCTTCAGCAGCTGGATCTCAGGGTCCATCTTTTCCGCTTCGCAGAACACCAGCGGGATGGTCGCCACATAGGATTCATGCACGGTGTAGTAGCTGATATCGCGATTCGCGGTATACAGCGTATTGCGATCGAGCGCGTGGAAGTGGGAGCCGACTTCGCGGGAGAGCTGTTCGAGGAAGCGATAGTCGTCATAGCTCAGCGCGGTTTGTGCGACGGTGCTGCCGTCCCCGGCTTTCTGCACCAGCGCGCCATTGTAGGTGATGCAGTAATCACCCGGCTGCTCCATATGCAGCTCTTTCAGATAGCTGTGGACACCCGCGTAAGGGCGGCCGGTGGTCAGCACCACGTTGACGCCGCGCTCACGCGCCGCGGCAATGGCGGCTTTCACCGCAGGAGAGATGGTATGGTCTGGCAGCAGCAGTGTGCCGTCCATATCAATTGCAATCAGTTTAATAGCCATGAAATCCCCGGGTAAGATGAGTCCTTACTCATGCTAACGCGATTCCGCTCAAAAAACAGCAGTAGAAAGCGGGGAAAAGGGGCCAAAGAACGAAGAATAAATCCTCTTTTCCCCTGTAAAGCATGTTACGTACGACTGATTATCTTCTCCTTATACTTTGATGTATTAGATAATCTCATTAATCAAACAGAAAATACCGTTTTTCTAATTGAAAGAGTGTTGCTACCCTGGATATAAATCAATCAAATGTACAAATAAACGAAAATTTTATGCTTTTAAAATAATATATCCGATTAAAGGAGATCGCAAAATGTCGATGGCCCTTACTGCCCCCCCGACCAGGAAAAGATTTTTAATCGTTGCCTGTTTATTTATTGGAATATTCATTGCCTATCTCGACCGCGTTAACGTTTCTGTATTAGCGGCGAACGAACCTTTCTTAGCCTATATGGGTATTGAAGGCATGCCTTTGCAAATTGGCATGATGATGACAGTTTTTCTGGCCGCTTATGGTATCGCTAATGTTGTATTATCACCACTTGGCGACTACCTTGGTCCGAGAAAAGCGATGATGCTGTGTATCCTAATCTGGACCATCGCCTTAATTATTGGCGGGGTTGCGATATCGTTTGCATTAATTATTATTTGCCGCATATTACTGGGTATCGGAGAAGGTTTTTATTATCCGCTGCAAAGCGTATTTATTAAAAACTGGTTTCCGAAGCAGGAGCGTGGCCGGGCAAACGCAGCGTGGATCGTCGGCCAGTCAGTCGCTCCCGCCATTGCAATGCCTTTCTTCACCTGGTGGATAGGCACCCACAGCTGGCGTTCCAACTTCTTTTTATGCGCCGCGCTCGGGTTAATCCCACTCTGGCTGCTATGGCGATATGTTACTGATAAACCAGAACAACATAAAAGTATCAGCGAACAGGAACTGGCTTATATCAAAGCCGGACAGGAAACGGAAAGCGAAGGCAATAGCGAAAGTTTTATGCTGCGGGTAAAGCCCGTTATTACCAATTACTGCTACTGGATGCTGGTACTGTGGTACCTATGTCTGCAATGCCTGTACTGGGGCATGATCACCTGGCTACCGACTTACCTGAAATCAGCCAGAGGTTTCAGTTGGGCGGAAATGGGCTGGCTGGCGTCGCTTCCCTTTGTCCTGTCGATATTTTCAAAAGCCGCCGCGGGGATCTTCGTCGATAAAATAGGACGTAGCGCACCAATATTAATGGTATTAATGTTCTTTGCCGGGGTTAGCATTTACTTTGGTACAGTAACCGAACATAAATATATGTCTGCGGTACTCCTTTCCTTTGCCGTGGCTTTTTGCACGATGGGTACCCCCGTTGCCTGGACGTTATTACAGGGAATGATACCAGGAAAATCTATTTCCGCCGCCAGCGGCGTAATGAACGGTGTCGCCAATGGCTTGTCATCATTATCCCCCGTATTTATTGGTTTATTTATTGCGATTACAGGAACCTATGCCGGTGGATTATTATGCCTGGTCTTCATCAGCGCTATCGCCGTATTGTCTGCTTTGATCTTAACGATTAAAAAATATTAATCACGAGGAGAGGGTAATGAAAATAACCAGCGTTGATATTATTGATGTTGCTAACGACTTTGCTTCCGCGACCAGTAAATGGCGCCCGGTGGTGGTAAAAATTAATACCGATGAGGGTATTTCCGGTTTTGGCGAAGTAGGGTTGGCCTACGGCGTCGGCGCCTCCGCAGGCATCGGCATGGCAAAAGATTTAGCCGCCATTATCATCGGCATGGACCCGATGAATAACGAAGCTATCTGGGAAAAGATGCTCAAAAAAACCTTCTGGGGGCAGGGCGGCGGCGGCATATTTTCCGCTGCGATGAGCGGTATTGATATCGCGCTGTGGGATATCAAAGGTAAAGCGTGGGGCGTACCGCTGTATAAGATGCTCGGCGGTAAAAGCCGCGACAAAATAAGAACTTACGCCAGCCAGTTACAGTTTGGCTGGGGGGACGGCAGCGATAAAGATATGCTGACCGAGCCGGAACAGTATGCGCAGGCCGCGCTGACCGCCGTCAGCGAAGGTTATGACGCGATAAAAGTGGATACCGTCGCAATGGATCGCTACGGTAACTGGAACCAGCAAAACCTCAACGGACCGCTCACCGACAAAATCCTGCGCCTGGGCTACAACCGTATGGCCGCCATTCGTGATGCGGTCGGACCGGACGTTGATATCATCGCCGAAATGCACGCCTTTACGGATACTACATCAGCAATTCAGTTTGGTCGCATGATAGAAGAACTGGGTATTTTCTACTACGAAGAACCCGTCATGCCGTTAAACCCCGGACAAATGAAACAAGTAGCTGATAAAGTTAATATCCCACTGGCGGCTGGCGAACGCATTTACTGGCGCTGGGGATACCGTCCTTTCCTGGAAAACGGTAGCCTGAGCGTGATCCAGCCCGATATCTGCACCTGCGGCGGCATTACCGAAGTGAAGAAAATCTGCGATATGGCGCATGTTTATGACAAAACGGTGCAAATCCACGTTTGCGGCGGACCAATTTCCACGGCGGTGGCCCTGCATATGGAAACCGCAATCCCTAACTTCATCATCCACGAACTGCACCGGTATGCGCTACTGGAGCCAAATACGCAAACCTGTAAGTACAACTATCTACCGAAAAACGGCATATACGAAGTCCCGGAGCTTCCCGGTATCGGCCAGGAGCTGACCGAAGAAACCATGAAAAAATCACCGACCATCACCGTAAAATAAGCCAACTGTCTGCCTGCGCCGCAGGCAGACCCCCTGTATTTGCGAGTCGTATCAACGCGACCTTATCCAGCCTGAGATAAAATCCTCTCAGTAAAGGGGTAACACAGGTGGCAAATGAATTTAACTATCAGGCAATTTCGCGCGTTTCTGGCCGTCGCAGATTTGCGCAGTTTTACCGCCGCCAGCAAATATCTGTGCATCACGCAGGGTGCCGTTAGCGGTCTAATAAACGAAATGGAAAGCCAGATGGAGGTCTCCCTCTTCGACCGAACTTCACGCGTGGTGAAACTATCGCCTGATGGAGAAAAGTTTTTACCCTCCGCAATGCGGGTTGTTGAAGAGTTTCAACGAGCCGAAAACTATGCTCGCGACCTGAAAGAGATAAAAAAATCCCTGGTTCGGGTCGTCGGCGCGCCATTAATCGCCTGTGCCTTTTTGCCGCAAATTATCCATGCATTTAAGCGGCAGCACCCGCATACCCATGTACAGTTAATCGATAAGCCTATGTCTCAACTGCAAAAAAGCATTATGCTGGGGGAAGCGGATTTCGGTATCGGCCCGGAGCGGCCGCTGGAACCAGAAATCGACAAACAAACCCTGTTTACAACGGAAATCGCCCTGTACTGCCATCCGGACTATCGTCTGCATAAAAAAGAGGTGAGTTGGGAAGAGATTCAGAGCGAAGAGCTGATTGCCGTAGGCAACGAATCTGTCCCTATGATCTCCGCAACCGCTGGTGTACGCATTAAACCTAAAATGACGGTGGAACATATGGCGACCGCCATGTCTCTGGCGGCGCAATGTGAAGGGGTGGTAATCGCCGGAACCTTCTCCCGCCATTACGCCAAAAGTTATAAGCTAGCGACCTGCTCACTCACGCCGCCGCTGCAACGCAATATGAACGTGTATTACCATGCGTGGCGTGCGCAAACGCCCGCCACTAAGCGCTTTAAAGAGTTTCTATTCAGCTATATAGATGAGCATCATGATGCCCCGGCCAACCAGCGGTAGACCGGGGATTAAGGCAGGTTAAATATCGATATTCGCCGCTTTCAGGGCGTTCTCTTCGATAAACGCGCGACGCGGTTCAACGGCATCACCCATCAGGGTAGTGAACAGCTGGTCGGCGGCAATCGCGTCCTTGACGGTCACGCGCAGCATACGGCGGCTGTCCGGATCCATGGTGGTCTCCCACAGCTGATCCGGGTTCATCTCGCCCAGACCTTTATAGCGCTGGATAGAGAGGCCGCGACGGGACTCTTTCACCAGCCAGTCCAGAGCCTGCTCAAAGCTGGCTACCGGCTGACGGCGTTCGCCGCGCTCGATGTAAGCATCTTCTTCCATCAGGCCGCGCAGTTTCTCGCCCAGGGTACAGATACGGCGATATTCCGGCCCCATAATGAACTCATTATCCAGCGGATAGTCGGTATCCACGCCGTGGGTACGAACGCGAATAACCGGTTCAAAATGCTGCAGCTCTTTGTTCTCATGAAGATCAAATTTCCACTGGCTGCCGTGCTGCTCTTTCTCATTCAGCTCGGAGACCAGAGTGTTCACCCAGCGGGTCACCTTCTGTTCGTCCGCCAGATCGGCCTCGGTCAGGGTCGGCTGATAGATAAGCTCTTTCAGCAGCGCTTTCGGGAAGCGGCGCTCCATGCGGCCAATCATTTTCTGAGTGGCGTTAAACTCAGCAACCAGTTTTTCCAGCGGTTCGCCCGCCAGCGCTGGCGCATTGGCGTTGGTATGTAGGGTGGCGCCGTCGAGGGCGATGGCAATCTGATACTGATCCATCGCTTCGTCGTCTTTAATATACTGTTCCTGCTTGCCTTTCTTCACTTTGTACAGCGGCGGCTGAGCAATATAGACATGGCCGCGCTCGACGATCTCCGGCATCTGACGATAGAAGAAGGTCAACAGCAGGGTACGAATGTGCGAGCCGTCGACGTCCGCATCGGTCATGATGATGATGCTGTGATAGCGCAGTTTGTCCGGGTTGTACTCATCGCGGCCGATGCCGCAGCCCAGAGCGGTGATCAGCGTGGCCACTTCCTGGGAAGAGAGCATCTTGTCGAAGCGGGCTTTCTCAACGTTGAGAATTTTGCCCTTCAGCGGTAGGATCGCCTGATTCTTGCGGTTACGCCCCTGCTTCGCAGAGCCGCCCGCGGAGTCCCCTTCCACCAGGTACAGTTCGGAGAGCGCCGGGTCGCGTTCCTGGCAGTCCGCCAGTTTGCCCGGCAGGCCAGCCAGATCCAGCGCGCCTTTACGGCGGGTCATCTCACGGGCACGACGCGCGGCTTCGCGCGCGCGCGCGGCGTCAATAATTTTGCCGACCACGATTTTCGCATCGGACGGATTTTCCAGCAGGTATTCGCTCAGCAGTTCGTTCATCTGCTGCTCAACCGCCGATTTCACCTCGGAGGAGACCAGCTTGTCTTTGGTCTGCGAGGAGAACTTCGGATCCGGCACTTTCACCGATACCACGGCAATCAGGCCTTCACGGGCGTCGTCGCCGGTGGCGCTGACTTTCGCTTTTTTGCTGTAGCCCTCTTTGTCCATGTAGGCGTTGAGGGTACGGGTCATCGCCGCGCGGAAGCCGGCAAGGTGAGTCCCCCCGTCACGCTGCGGAATGTTGTTGGTAAAGCAGTAAATGTTTTCCTGGAAGCCGTCGTTCCACTGCAGGGCCACTTCCACGCCGATACCGTCTTTTTCAGTAGAGAAATAGAAGATATTCGGGTGGATCGGCGTTTTGTTCTTGTTGAGATACTCAACGAACGCCTTGATGCCGCCTTCGTAGTGGAAATGATCTTCTTTGCCGTCGCGCTTATCGCGCAGGCGGATAGAGACTCCGGAGTTCAGGAACGACAGTTCGCGCAGGCGTTTCGCCAGGATATCGTATTCAAACTCGGTGACGTTGGTGAAGGTTTCCAGGCTCGGCCAGAAACGCACCATGGTGCCGGTTTTGTCGGTCTCGCCGGTCACGGCCAGCGGCGCCTGCGGCACACCGTGCTCATACATCTGCTTGTGCACTTTGTTATCGCGCTGGATAACCAGCTCCAGCTTCTGCGACAGGGCGTTAACCACCGAGACGCCTACGCCGTGCAGACCGCCGGAGACTTTATAGGAGTTATCATCGAATTTACCGCCAGCGTGCAGGACGGTCATGATAACTTCCGCTGCGGAGACGCCCTCTTCCGGGTGAATGCCGGTCGGGATGCCGCGGCCGTCATCCTGGACGGAGACGGAGTTATCGCTGTGGATGGTCACCACGATATCTTTGCAGTAACCCGCGAGCGCTTCGTCGATAGCGTTATCCACAACCTCGAATACCATGTGGTGCAGACCGGTGCCGTCATCCGTGTCGCCGATATACATACCCGGGCGCTTACGCACCGCATCCAGCCCTTTCAGGACTTTGATACTGGAGGAGTCATAAGAATTCGACATCAACGTTTCTCGCTCATTTAATCTTGGGTTAATCCGTTATTTTACCTTTTTCCACGCGGAACATCTTCGAATTTTTGTCCGACATGTCCATAACGTGCTCAGCGCTGATGGCGCTGACGAAAACCTGCGACTGCGTCGCTTTCAGGCGACTGGATAACAGACCGCGGCGGGCATCATCGAGTTCCGAGGCAAAATCATCTATCAGGTACAGGCAGCGCCGCCCGCTGACGCGGGTGAGGAACTCGCCCTGCGCCAGACGCAGGGCGCACATCAGCAGCTTAAGCTGCCCGCGCGATAAGGTATCTTCCACCGGCGCCCCGTCGGCGCGAATACGGAAATCCGCTTTATGCGGGCCGTGGGCGGTATAGGTTAACATTCTGTCACGCTCGAAATTCCGCTCCAGCACTTCAGCGTAGTCGGTCTCTTTTTCCCAGCCGCGCTGGAAGGAGAAAGAGAGCGAGAATTCCGGTAAAAATTGCTGACAGGTATCCGCCATGTCTTCGACGATAGCGGCGCTGTATTCGGCACGCCAGCGGCTGATCTGCTCCGCCAGCGGGATTAATTCCAGATCCCATGGCCGCAGCTGGGCATAACGGCTGACCTGACGCAGCGCGGCGTTGCGCTGCTTGACCAGGCGCTTCAGGTTGCTCCAGGCGGTGAAGAATCCGGCTTCGTTATGAAAGCATCCCCAGTCAAGGAATGCTCTTCTGTATTTGGGGCCGCCGTTGAGTAAAGTAAACCCCTCCGGCGTAATCAGCTGCATCGGCATCAGGTGCGCCAGCTCCGCCACTTTGTGGCCGTCGGTGCCGTCGATACGCACCTTGCTGTCGCCCTGTTTGTCTTTGGTCAGGCCGATGGCGGTTTCCCGCTCTTCGCCCTGCAGACGGCCATGCAGAACAAAGGCCTCCTGCTCGTGGCGGATCACCCGGCCAATTTGCAAACTGCGAAACGCCCGGCCATGGCCGAGCGTGTAGATGGCTTCCAGCACGCTGGTTTTGCCGCTGCCGTTCGCGCCAACCAGGAAGTTAAAGCCGGGAGATAAAGCGAGATCCGCATGTTCAATATTGCGGAAGTCTTTGATTAGCAGTCGGGATAGCGACATATCAGCTCATCATCATTCAAGGGGCGTGGGTGTCGCAGCCAGTTCGTCTACCGCCAGCGCGCAGAAAGCGGAGCGTACACGAAGTACGTGAGCATTTCGAGCACTGCCGGAAGACGAAATGGCAAGTAAACCAGCCCCTTTACGATTCTACAGCCGCATTGGCATAACGACATAGGCTGCGGATTGAGAAGCCGCATCCTCAATCTGCACGCTCGACACCGAATCCGTCAGCAGAATGCGCACATTCTCGCACTTCAGCGCGTTCAGCACATCCAGCACGTAGCTAACGTTGAAGCCAATCTCCATCTCCGTGCCGGCGTAGGTCACGTCCAGAATCTCTTCCGCTTCTTCCTGCTCCGGGTTATTGGCGGTGATTTTCAGCTGATTTTCGCTAACGTACAGCCGCACGCCGCGGAATTTCTCATTGGAGAGAATCGCCGCGCGGGCAAAGGCCTGCTTCAGAATATCGCAGCCCGCTTCGAGGTGTTTATCCGGATTTTTCGGCAGTACGCGGCGATAATCCGGGAAACGGCCATCAACCAGCTTCGAAGTGAAGATAAAATCGCCGACATGGGCGCGGATATTATTGCTGCCGATCTGCACGCGCAGCGGCGTATCACCGCCGTCGAGCATCCGCATCAGCTCAATCACCCCTTTACGCGGCACGATCACCGAATGGTTCGGCAGCGACGCTTCCAGCGGCATCGAACAGACCGCCAGCCGGTGGCCGTCGGTTGCGACGGTGCGCAGTTCGCTGCCTTCGGTTTCGAACAGCATACCGTTTAAGTAGTAACGAACATCCTGGTGCGCCATCGAGAACTGGGTCGCTTCGATCAGACGCTTCATGGTCGCCTGCGGCAGGGTAAATTCCACCTCGCTCTGCCAGTCGTCAAGATTCGGGAAATCGGCAGCGGGCAGGGTCGACAGCGAGAAGCGGCTGCGGCCGGAACGCACCAGCATGCGATCGCCTTCCAGCTGCACCGCGATCTCCGCGCCTTCCGGCAGGCCGCGGCAGATATCAAAGAATTTACGCGCCGGAACGGTGGTGGCGCCCGCTTCGTGCGGCTGAACCAGCGCCACGCGCGCCACCATCTCCATTTCAAGATCGGTACCGGTCAGCGACAGCGCGCCGTCCGCGACCTGAAGCAGCAGGTTACCGAGAATGGGCAGCGTCGGACGACCACCTAACGGACCGCTCACCTGTTGCAGCGGTTTTAATAAATGTTCACGTTCTACGGTAAATTTCATAGCGTCACGAGGATAATGTTCTGATTAAATTGGAAAAATCTTCTTTAATGTCGTGGCTTTCTTCACGCAGCTGCTCAATCTTGCGGCAGGCGTGCAGCACGGTGGTATGGTCGCGGCCGCCAAACGCATCGCCGATTTCCGGCAGGCTGTGGTTGGTCAGCTCTTTGGCCAGCGCCATCGCCATCTGGCGAGGACGCGCCACCGAACGGGAGCGGCGTTTGGACAGCAGGTCCGCTACCTTAATCTTGTAGTACTCCGCCACCGTCTTTTGAATATTGTCGATGGTGACCAGTTTTTCCTGCAGCGCCAGCAGATCGCGCAGCGCTTCGCGCACGAAATCGATAGTGATCGCCCGGCCGGTGAAGTTGGCGTTGGCGATAACGCGGTTCAGCGCCCCCTCCAGTTCACGCACGTTTGAGCGCAGGCGCTTGGCAATAAAGAACGCCACTTCGCCCGGCAGGCGGATGTCGTTCTCATCGGCTTTTTTCATCAGGATCGCGACGCGGGTTTCCAGCTCCGGCGGCTCGATCGCCACCGTCAGCCCCCAGCCGAAGCGGGATTTCAGACGATCTTCAACGCCGTTGATCTCTTTGGGATAACGATCCGAGGTCAAAATGATCTGCTGATTACCTTCCAGCAAGGCGTTGAAGGTGTGGAAAAACTCTTCCTGGGATCGCTCTTTATTAGCGAAGAACTGAATGTCATCGATCAGCAGGGCGTCAACGGATCGGTAGTAGCGCTTAAACTCTTCGATGGCGTTGTTCTGCAGCGCTTTAACCATGTCCTGAACGAAACGCTCCGAGTGCATATAGACCACTTTGGCGTTCGGTTTACGCGCCACGATACCGTTCCCCACCGCGTGCAGCAGGTGGGTTTTACCCAGACCCGTTCCGCCGTAGAGGAACAGGGGGTTATAGGCGCCGCCCGGGTTATCCGCCACCTGACGCGCCGCCGCGCGGGCCAGCTGGTTAGATTTACCTTCGACGAAGTTATCAAACGTGTGTTTCACGTTAACGTTAGAACGGTAGGTCGGCTCCGCCGGCGCCGGGACATTATCCCAGCCAGGGCGCACGATCGTCGGCGCCACGCGCGCGGTCTGCACCTGCGCCGCCGGGATAGTCGCTGCGGCCGGGCTTACCGCCCCTTTCTGCAGCGAGCTGGCGGGCTTAGCTCCCACCTCAAAACGCAGCTGCGGGGCGTCCGCACCGCAAAAATCATTGAGGAGTCCATTGATATTATTGAGGTATTTGTCCCTTACCCAGTCGAGCACAAAACGATTTGGCGCATACAGTGCCAGCGTGTTATCGCTCAGTTCCGCCTGCAATGGGCGGATCCACATGCTGAATTCTGTGGCTGGTAACTCATCCTGCAATCGGGCAAGACACTGCTGCCAAAGCGAAAGTGACACGGCGG